>NZ_CP122403.1:0-4416498 GCF_056892255.1 Pantoea sp. nfd-35 | reverse complement strand
GCTGAATTCGGTGGCAGGAAGCTCATCCTGCAAACGGGCAAGACACTGTTGCCAAAGCGTAAGTGACACGGCGGACTCCACTCGTACAAATTCGATAAGAAAAGTAGGTGCTAATCTAAGAAACGTTCATTTTGACACAGACGAAAGAAAGCGCCTGCGACCGCTATCAGCGGTTTTCCATCCTGCAATCATTAGAGGATCGTCAGAGGAAGGGCGGATCATAGCGCAAAGCGCGACAGAGATCTTCCCTTTCTACACAGTTTTTATCCTTTTTATCCACAGGACATGAACGCGAAGGAAAGTCTACGCCTGTGGCAGAAAAAACCACCTGGGATCGCGCTGAATGATTCAATTTTTCGGACGATCTCTCGTTTTTGTCTGCGCCTGCGGCAGGTCGATCGCAATAAGATCCTGCGCGATCCTTGCGCTTTAACGCAGACCCCGTATAATTCTCCCCCCGGCGTTGTCGCGTAAAGCTCAATGCCCGGACTCAGCGGACTGTATCCGGGTTATCTGGTACCGCGACAAGCGAAGTAAATTGACTCGGGACTGTACAATTATTACAATCCCGCCTCTTTATTAAAGACACATTGAGGCGTCGGTCTGTTTTTTGGTCCGGAAACGCGTCACCCAGTGAAAATTTTCAAGTTTAGGTAGAAATCGCCATGAAACGCACTTTTCAACCGTCCGTACTGAAGCGCAACCGTTCACACGGCTTCCGTGCTCGTATGGCTACTAAAAATGGTCGTCAGGTTCTGGCACGTCGTCGTGCTAAAGGCCGCGCTCGTCTGACCGTTTCTAAGTAATAAAGCTAACCCTGATGGGTAAGCTCGCATTTCCCAGGGAGTTACGTTTGTTAACTCCCACTCATTTCACTTTCGTCTTTCAGCAGCCACAACGGGCTGGCACGCCGCAAATTACTATTCTCGGCCGCCTTAACGCGCTGGGGTATCCCCGCATCGGTCTGACCGTCGCGAAAAAACATGTGAAACGCGCTCACGAACGCAACCGGATCAAGCGATTGACCCGCGAAAGCTTTCGCCTGCGTCAACATGAATTGCCGTCGATGGACTTTGTGGTGGTTGCGAAGAAGGGTGTTGCCGATCTCGATAACCGTATGTTGGCGGAAGCGTTGGAGAAATTATGGCGTCGTCACTGTCGCCTGGCGCGCGGTTCCTGATCGTCCTGATACGCGTCTATCAACGCGGCATCAGTCCATTACTGGGGCCACACTGTCGGTTTCATCCGACCTGCTCTCAATACGGAATTGAGGCCTTGCGCAGGTTTGGGTTGATAAAAGGCAGTTGGTTGACTTTAAAACGCGTATTAAAATGCCACCCTTTGAACCCGGGTGGTGACGATCCTGTGCCGCCAAAAACCTTTGATACCAGAGAACATTAACGATGGATTCGCAACGCAATCTCTTTCTCATCGCTTTTCTGTTCGTGTCTTTCATGATCTGGCAAGCCTGGCAGACGGACCATGCTCCGAAGCCTTTGCAGACCCAGACCACGCAGAACACAAACAGTGCAGCCGGTGATGCTGCAGGCCAGGGTGTACCGGCCAGCGGCCAGGGTAAAACGATCACCGTTAAGACTGATGTCCTGTCATTAACGATCAACACCCGCGGTGGCGATGTTGACCAGGCTCAACTGCTGACTTACCCGGATAAGTTGGGTTCTGACAAGCCGTTTGAGCTGCTGGAAACCACACCGTCGTTTGTTTACCAGGCGCAAAGTGGTTTAACCGGCCGTAATGGTCCGGACAACCCGAATAATGGTGCGCGTCCGCTGTATAACACGGCTCAGGATCACTTCGAACTGGCTGAGGGTCAGAGCGAACTGCGTGTTCCGATGACGTTCACCGCTGAAAACGGCGTTGTTTACACCAAGACATTCGTGTTCAAGCGTGGCGACTATGCGGTTAACGTTGACTACAACATTAACAATACCAGCCAGCAGCCGCTGGAATTGTCGATGTTTGGTCAGTTAAAACAGACGATCGATTTGCCTAAGCACCGTGATACCGGCAGCAACAACTTTGCGTTGCACACCTTCCGCGGAACGGCTTACTCCACCAGCGAATCGAAATACGAAAAGATTAAGTTCGATACCATCGCCGATAACGAAAACCTCAATACCACCACCAGCAATGGCTGGGTGGCAATGTTGCAGCAGTATTTCGCGACCGCATGGGTACCGCGCACACAGGGGACAAACACGCTTTATACCAGCAATCTGGGTAATGGCGTTGCTGCAATCGGCTATAAATCTGCGCCGGTAACCGTCGCACCAGGTGCGCAACAGACGCTGGATGCCACGCTGTGGGTAGGGCCGGAAATCCAGGACAAGATGGCCGCGATTGCGCCTCACCTTGACCTGACGGTTGACTACGGTTGGTTATGGTTCATCTCTCAGCCACTGTTTAAACTGTTGAAGTTCATTCACAGCTTTATCGGTAACTGGGGCTTCTCCATCATCATTATCACGTTCATCGTGCGTGGCATCATGTACCCGCTGACAAAAGCGCAGTACACCTCGATGGCGAAAATGCGCATGCTGCAGCCGAAGATTCAGGCGATGCGTGAGCGTTTAGGTGACGATAAGCAGAAGCAGAGCCAGGAGATGATGGCGCTGTATAAGGCAGAAAAAGTGAATCCGCTGGGTGGCTGCTTGCCGCTGGTCATTCAGATGCCTATCTTCCTTGCCCTGTACTACATGCTGTCTGGCTCGGTAGAACTGCGTCATGCGCCGTTTATATTGTGGATCCACGATCTGTCAGCACAGGATCCGTACTATATCCTGCCGATTCTGATGGGTATCACCATGTTCTTCATTCAGAAGATGTCACCGACCACCGTGACCGATCCGATGCAGCAGAAGATCATGACTTACATGCCTGTGATTTTCACCGTGTTCTTCCTGTGGTTCCCGTCAGGTCTGGTGCTGTACTACATCGTCAGTAACCTGGTAACCATTCTCCAGCAGCAGCTGATTTATCGCGGCCTGGAAAAACGTGGCTTACACAGTCGCGACAAGAAGAAAGCGTAAGACCGTCGCGGGAGGTTTCCCGCGATAAATACGGTTATGCTCAGGCGGTCAAAGCGACCGCCTTTGTTTTTTGTAGTGAGAGAGAATTTATGAGCCATAGCGATACCATTGTTGCTCAGGCAACCCCGCCCGGACGGGGCGGCGTTGGCATTTTGCGCATTTCCGGTCCGCGAGCCGCAGAGGTTGCCCAGCAGATACTGGGTAAACTGCCCAAACCGCGTTACGCCGACTATTTATCGTTTAACGATAGTGACGGTAGCGTGCTGGATCAGGGAATCGCGCTATGGTTTCCCGGCCCTCACTCTTTTACCGGCGAAGACGTGCTGGAGTTACAGGGCCACGGCGGCCCGGTGATTCTGGATCTGCTGCTGAAACGTATTGTGGCGCTGCCTGGCCTGCGCATTGCCCAACCGGGCGAATTCTCTGAGCGTGCTTTCCTTAACGATAAACTCGATTTAGCCCAGGCAGAAGCGATTGCCGACCTGATTGATGCCAGCTCAGAACAGGCGGCACGCTCGGCGGTCAACTCGCTGCAGGGAGCCTTCTCTGTTCGCATTAATCATCTTGTAGAAGCCCTGACGCACCTGCGTATCTATGTTGAGGCGGCCATTGATTTCCCCGATGAGGAGATCGATTTTCTGTCTGACGGCAAAATCGAAGGGCAGTTGAATACGGTCATCAGCGATCTTGATGCCGTGCGTGCCGAAGCCAAACAGGGCAGCCTGTTGCGCGAAGGCATGAAGGTGGTGATTGCCGGCCGCCCCAACGCAGGAAAATCCAGCCTGCTGAATGCGCTTGCCGGTCGTGAGGCGGCCATCGTGACGGATATTGCCGGCACAACGCGCGATGTGCTGCGTGAGCATATTCATATTGACGGTATGCCGTTGCATATCATTGATACCGCAGGGTTGCGTGAGGCCAGCGATGAAGTGGAACGTATTGGTATTGAACGCGCCTGGCATGAAATCGAACAGGCCGACAGGGTGCTTTTTATGGTGGACGGCACAACGACGGACGCAACCGAGCCCGCGGAGATCTGGCCGGATTTTGTCGCGCGTCTCCCGCCTCAGTTGCCGATTACCGTCGTACGCAATAAGGCGGACATCACCGGTGAAGCACGGGGACTGACCAACGCGAATGGCCACGCGCTCATCAGGCTGTCAGCCCGAACCAGCGAAGGCCTGGATACACTGCGTGACCATCTGAAACAGACCATGGGCTTTGCCGATAATATGGAAGGCGGTTTCCTGGCTCGTCGCCGCCATTTGCAGGCACTGGAGCTTGCCGCTACGCATCTTGAACAGGGCAAATCCCAACTGTTGGGTGCCTGGGCTGGCGAGTTGCTGGCAGAAGAACTGCGTCTTGCGCAGCAGGCGCTTAGCGAAATCACTGGTGAATTTACGTCAGACGATTTGCTGGGGCGAATTTTCTCCAGTTTCTGTATCGGCAAATAACACTGCACATGGCCCGTAAGCGGCCCGGTAAAACGAAGCCGTCGCCGTTTACGGGCCAACGCGTCATGTGTTGCTTATTGGTTGTTGTGGCGTAGATTATTGTAGGGTTGGATGTTATGAAGCCGTATTTTCAGCTGGACGTCGACAAGCACATCACGCAATGAGACGGGCTGAAACGCATCCAAAAACGTGAACTCACCGTATAGGTCGAATACTGGATGTTTTCCCTGGAGAGTTATATGACTACATCGCTTGATAATGCCGCGCTAGACACCCTTTTTTACCACGCCCGCACCCATAATCACTGGCAGCAAAAACCGGTCGAACAGGCCCTGCTGGAACAGCTCTACCAGCTCGTTGCCCTGGCCCCAACTTCAGCAAACTGCTCCCCGGGACGCTTCGTTTTTGTCACCTCAGCCGAGGGGAAAGAAAAGCTGAAACCGGCGCTGGCGTCCGGCAATCTTGAGAAAACAATGAGCGCACCGGTCACCGTTATTATTGCCTGGGACAGCGAGTTTTATCAGCATCTGACGATGCTGTTTCAACATGCCGATGCGCGTAACTGGTTTACTAACACGCCAGATTTAGTCAAAGAGACGGCGTTTCGCAACAGTAGCTTACAGGCAGGCTATCTAATTCTGGCAGCCCGAGCGCTGGGGCTGGATGCGGGACCCATGTCGGGCTTCGATCCGCTAAAAGTTAACGATGCCTTTTTTGCCGATACCACCTGGCAGGCGAATCTGTTAATTAATCTGGGCTATGGCATCCCGGATAAACTTCCTCCCCGTTTGCCCCGCTTGAGTCTTGAGCAAGCCTGCCAGTTCGTCTGATATCCCAGCGCGTTACGACTTTTTCGTAACGCCCGTTTCTGCTGGTGACTTCTGCCTGTAGTGAGGGCTCCAGCCTGCTGCTTTTCTGAAAAAAGGGCAAGCTGTATGCGGTAGCCTGAGAAAGCGCTTATAATGGGGTTGATGATTATTTGACCATTTTCATGGAGAGACAGATGGCGGGTCATTTTGTTCGTTGGACAGGCAATCCCGGGCAGTTGGTGGCTGATAGCGCCATCCCGCAGGACATCATCGACAGCGCGCAGCATCTTGCGGATAAACGTCGAGGGCGATTTCTGGCGGCCCGTATCTTGCTGGCACAGCTCATGCAGCGTATTTACGGCCTTCATCGTCTTCCGCCCATCGTTAAGCGTCATAACGGCCGCCCGGCCTTTGCGGATCGCGATCTTCCTGACTTCAATATTGCCTACGCGGGGAATACCGTGGGCGTCCTGCTGGCTGAAGAGCGCAGTCAGGTCGGCCTGGATATGGATATCGTGCGGGCACACAGTCGTCAGACGCAGGCGCTGATGGTGCAGGGGTTAAGTTCAGGAGAAATCGCCTGGATCAATGCTCAGCAAGATGTGCCTGAGGCCGTGACGCAGATCTGGACGCTGCGCCACAGCGTAATGAAACTGCAGGGCGCAGGTGAAGAAGGGCTGCGTTCGCTACAGCTATTGCCCGGCGCCGGGCGCCTGCGTACAACGCTGCCCACCGACCTGCAGATTCTGTGCGATGCGGAGCCCACGCTGGTGTGGTCCTGTGCTTTATCACCCCATGTGCGGCGCCTGTACTTATGGGAAATCACCGGCGGCGGCCAGTGGTCTGCACTGCGTGATATCGCGTTAGATAAGCCGGATGACGGGACAAAAATGATGCGTCTGACGACGCTGCATGGACGCGCGCTGGCCTCATACTGACCCAGTAACAGGCCGCCAGCGCACGACTTCCCAGGGCGCTCAGTGTGCGTCGATAAACGCGATTTTAAGCACAAACAGTAACGCGACAATCACCACGCAGGGGCTGATTTCACGCCAGCGCCCGGTGCCAAGTTTCATGACACAGTAAGCAATAAAGCCCAGCGCGATGCCTTCCGTAATGGAGAAGCTAAACGGCATCATCGCGGCCGTAACAAAAGCGGGAACGGCCTCCGTCAGATCGTCCCATTTAACCCGCGACAGGCTGGCGGTCATCAGCACGCCAACGTAGATCAGCGCGCCCGCTGCGGCATAGGCCGGAACCATGGCTGCCAGCGGTGATAAAAATGTGACCAGCAGGAACAGAAGGCCGGTGACGACCGCCATCAGTCCGGTACGACCACCAACGGCGACGCCAGACGTACTTTCAATATAGGCCGTAACGGAAGAGGTCCCTGCCAGCGCGCCAGTAACGGAACTGATGCTGTCGACATAGAGCGCCTGTTTCATCCGTGGGAAAGTCCCTTTTTCATCGACCAGGCCGGCTTTATCGGTGACGCCAATCAGCGTACCTGATGAGTCAAACAGATTGACCAGCATAAAAGAGAAGATGATGCCGGCCATGCCAATATTGAACGCGCCTTTGATATCGACCTGACCGACCACAGAGGTGATGGACGGAGGCGCAGAGAACAGACCCACAAACTTCACGTCGCCCAGCATCCAGCCAATCGCCGTGGTGACGATCATCGAAATCAGCACGGCGGCGTGAATATTGCGTGACGCCAGAATGGCGATAATAAAGAAACCCAGAGCACCCAGCAGCACGTTATGCGAGCTGAGGTTGCCCACAGTGACCAGCGTATCCGGGTTGGCCACAATGATGCCGGCGTTTTTCAGGCCCATCATGGCAATGAACAGGCCAATGCCGGCGGTAATGCCCACGCGCAGGCTAAGTGGAATATTGGCGATCATCCAGTAGCGAATACGCAGCAGCGTCAGGATAAGCAACCCCAGCGCGCCCCAAAAGATGGCGCCCATACCGACCTGCCACGAGTAACCCATAGCACCCACGACGACGAAGGCAAAAAAGGCATTGAGGCCCATTGCCGGTGCCAGTGCGACCGGAAGATTGGCGAACAGGCCCATCAGGATGCTGCCGAATGCGGCAATAAGACAGGTCGTTACGAACACCGCCTGGGCGTTCATCCCTGCCACACCCAAAATTTGTGGGTTTACAAAAACGATGTATACCATGGTCAAAAACGTGGTAACGCCAGCAATGACCTCGGTACGAACCGTTGTACCGTGTTCCTGCAATTTAAATACGCGCTGAAAAAGGCTTTGTTTGTTCATGCCGTTTATCCGGAAGAAAATTTCACCGGCGCGTATCCTGGCGATTTTGCCCGGGCAATACAATGATTTTTCGCAACCGATTGCCATTATCACAACGCGTCAGGCTTAGGGTAGAGTGTAGGGGCACCCAACTAAAAGGATGGAGTCAGATGTCAGCAGAATGCGTCTTTTTCGATTGTGATGGTACCCTGGTAGACAGCGAAGTGCTTTGTACACGCGCTTACGTCACCACCTTTGCCCGTTACGGTATAACGCTCTCCCTGCAGGAGATGTTCGAAAAGTACAAAGGGGTGAAACTGTATGACATCATCCGTGACGTTAGCGAGTCGCATGGGGTCAGATTACCGCTGGACGAACTTGAACCCGCCTACCGGAGTGAAGTTGCCCGACTTTTCGATCTGGAGTTGAAGCCGATAGCCGGGGCGAAGGCGTTGGTGGAGCAGATGAACGTCCCGGTGTGCGTGGTATCCAACGGTACGGTCAAGAAGATGCAGCACTCGCTGGGATTAACCGGCATGCTGGACTACTTTGCCGAGCGCCTTTACAGCGGTTACGACATTGGTCACTGGAAACCCGAGCCTGAGCTGATGTTTCACGCCGCAGAGCAAATGCGAGTGCCTGTTGAGCGTTGTATTTTAGTGGATGATTCTGAAGCGGGCGCGCGGGCCGGAATCGCCGCTGGCATGCCAGTGTTCTACTACTGTGCCGACGCGCACAACCCGGAACTGGATCACCCGCTGGTCACGGTGTTTACGGATATGGCGGCGCTGCCTGAACTGTGGCGTGCGCGGGGTTGGAACCTGACAACCTAGCCTCAGGTTACCCAGTGGCGCCTGTCCAGCCGACTGAGCAGCATCGCCAGAAGCAGGCTGCCTGCCAGGGTGACCATAAAGACGGCGGGCAGATCCAACCAGGGACGCGTCATATCATCATAGTGATTTGTACGGATGAAATGGATAAACAGCGCGTGAAAACCGTAGATGGGCAGCGAGTAGCGCGAAATCGTCGCCAGGCCAGGCAGAGTGCGTTGATTAAAGGCATTTTTGAACACCAGCAGGGCGCTGATGGCCGCAATAAACACCAGCGGTCCACAATAGAGATACCAGGTATCGTTAAATGCGCCGTTGACGATTAATGCCCGTTTAGTGCCCAACATAATACCGGTCACGCAGGCCAGGAAGGCCAAGACCGCCAGCGCAGTTACGCCGCGCCTGTCTGTTTCCATGGTGCCGATAGCACGCCCCAACAGCGCGTAGAGCAGGTAATAAATACTGTCTCCGCTCAGATAGAGGTTGATCGGTAACCAGTGAAACCGCCCCCATGACTGATCCATGGTATTGGGATTAGCCAGCACCGCCACAACCAGCACCAGCACCGCCACATAGCGGGGGCGCACGCTTTTGACCTGAATTAAGGGCGATAGCAGGTAAATGCCGATCAGCGCGAAGAAAAACCACAGATGATAAAACACCGGTTTCTGTAGCATTTTCAATATTGAACGGCCTTCACCGATGGGCGTTAGCAGGCTGATATAGACCAGCGCGACGGCGCTGTAAAACAGCAGGCATCCGACGAGTCGCCATAGATGACGGGGTTGTGCGCTGCGTTCGCCAAAGAACAGGTAGCCGGAAATCATAAAAAACAGCGGCACACAGATGCGTGACGTTGAGTTGAGCAGGTTGGCGATGTCCCACCAGTGACCTTTTATCGCCATCGGCCCGGCCAGATACCAGGTGGTGGTATGGATGACGATGACCATCAGGCAGGCAACTGCCCGCAAATTATCTATCCAGTAAATCTTTTGCGACATGGTTTCCTCTGGCGCAGTGCGTCCCGGTGCCAAGCGTAGCCAGTCGCGTTGCAGTCAACAAGCGCGCCGACAGGGATTCAGAACCCTCTGTGCGCAAGATCGCATGAAAAAAGCCAAACGGCACAGGTTAATTTTGCCGTTCAGCATCGCTGTGGCGCTGAACGTCATCCTAAAATCCACTCTCCAGGCTGCGCGGCAGGATTTCCGGCTGCACATCGCGCGGTCAAAGGGTATACTGTCGCACTCTTTTTTTATCTAGCCGAACCGCGTGCGAACTCATCATGCAAAAGTTTGATACCAAGACCTTTCAGGGCCTGATCCTGACATTGCAGGATTACTGGGCGCGCCAGGGCTGCACCATTGTTCAACCACTGGACATGGAAGTGGGCGCTGGTACTTCACACCCAATGACCTGCCTGCGCGCACTTGGCCCGGAGCCGATTGCCGCCGCCTATGTGCAGCCGTCCCGCCGTCCTACCGACGGCCGCTACGGCGAAAACCCGAACCGCTTACAGCACTATTACCAGTTTCAGGTGATCATCAAGCCATCGCCGGACAACATTCAGGAGCTGTACCTTGGGTCGCTGAAAGAGCTGGGTATGGATCCCACGGTGCACGATATTCGCTTTGTCGAAGATAACTGGGAAAACCCTACGCTGGGTGCCTGGGGACTCGGCTGGGAAGTGTGGCTTAACGGCATGGAAGTGACGCAGTTTACCTATTTTCAGCAGGTAGGTGGCCTGGAGTGCAAACCGGTTACCGGTGAGATCACCTACGGTCTTGAGCGACTCGCGATGTACATCCAGGGCGTTGACAGCGTTTACGATCTGGTCTGGAGCGACGGTCCGTTAGGTAAAACAACCTACGGCGACGTGTTCCACCAGAACGAAGTCGAGCAGTCTACCTACAACTTTGAATACGCCGACGTGGATTTTCTCTTCACCTGTTTTGAGCAGTATGAGAAAGAAGCGCAGCAGCTGCTGGCGTTGGAAAAACCTCTTCCGCTGCCTGCTTACGAGCGCATTCTGAAAGCCGCACACAGCTTTAACCTGCTGGACGCGCGTAAAGCGATCTCGGTGACGGAGCGTCAGCGCTACATTCTGCGTATCCGCACCCTGACTAAAGCCGTGGCTGAAGCCTATTACGCTTCTCGCGAAGCGCTGGGCTTCCCGATGTGCAATAACAAAAAGTAAGAGGCAGCCATGACTGACAAAACGTTCCTGGTGGAAATCGGCACCGAAGAGCTGCCACCGAAAGCATTACGCAGCCTGGCGGAAGCCTTTGCTGCTCAGGTGACTGCCGAGCTGGATGCGGCTAATCTGAACCATGGCGAGGTAAGCTGGTTTGCTGCCCCGCGCCGTCTGGCGTTGAAAATCGCCAGCCTGAGTGCCTCCCAGCCCGATCGTGAAGTAGAAAAGCGCGGGCCTGCGGTCGCGGCGGCCTTCGATGCAGAAGGCAATGCCACTAAAGCAGCGGAAGGCTGGGCACGCGGTAACGGTATTACGGTTGAGCAGGCTGAACGCCTGAGCACCGACAAAGGCGAATGGCTGGTTTATCGTGCCCAGGTTAAAGGTGAGGCTGCTCAGGCATTGCTGCCAGGAATGGTTGCCACTGCTCTGAGTAAACTGCCAGTACCTAAACTGATGCGCTGGGGCGACAGCGACGTGCAGTTTGTGCGTCCGGTGCATACCGTCACCCTGCTGCTGGGCGATGAACTGATTCCCGCCACGATCCTTGGCATTAAGTCAGATCGCGTTATTCGTGGTCACCGCTTCATGGGCGAAAGTGAGATCACGCTGGAGAACGCCGATCAGTATCCGGATGTGCTTGAAAAGCGCGGTCAGGTCATTGCTGACTATCAGGTTCGCAAGGCCATGATTAAAGCCGATGCAGAAGCCGCGGCGCGTCGTTTAGGTGGAGTCGCTGACCTCAGCGACAGCCTGCTGGAAGAGGTGACGTCGCTGGTGGAATGGCCGGTCGTATTGACCGCCACCTTTGAGGAAAAATTCCTTAAGGTGCCGTCTGAAGCGCTGGTTTACACCATGAAAGGCGATCAGAAGTACTTCCCGGTTTATGATGCGGAAGGCAACCTGCTACCAAACTTCATTTTTGTGACCAACATTGAGTCCAGCGATCCGCAGCAGATCATTTCCGGTAATGAGAAGGTTGTACGCCCGCGTCTGGCGGATGCCGAATTCTTTTTTGATACCGACCGCAAAAAGCGCCTTGAAGATCACCTGCCGCGCCTCGAAACCGTGCTGTTCCAGAAAGAGCTGGGTTCGCTGCGTGACAAAACCGATCGTATTCAGGCCCTTGCCGGTTGGGTCGCCGCGCAGATTGGTGCTGATGTGAATCACGCCACGCGCGCGGGCCTGCTGTCCAAATGCGACCTGATGACCAATATGGTGTTTGAGTTCACCGACACGCAAGGCGTGATGGGCATGCACTATGCGCGTCATGACGGCGAAGCCGAAGATGTTGCGGTGGCGCTGAACGAGCAGTACCAGCCGCGTTTCGCAGGGGACGATTTGCCGTCCAGCCCGGTTGCCTGTGCGCTGGCGATTGCCGATAAAATGGACACGCTGGCCGGGATTTTTGGTATTGGTCAGCATCCAAAGGGCGATAAAGATCCCTTTGCACTGCGTCGTGCCGCGCTGGGCGTGCTGCGCATTATCGTAGAAAAAAATCTGCCACTCGATCTGCAAACGCTGACCGAAGAAGCCGTGCGCCTGTATGGCAGCAAGCTGAGCAATGCCAATGCGGTTAATGACGTCATCGACTTTATGTTGGGTCGCTTCCGCAGCTGGTATCAGGAAGAAGGCCACAGCATTGATACGCTGCAGGCGGTACTGGCACGTCGTCCAACCCGTCCGGCCGACTTTGATGCCCGCATGAAGGCGGTCTCACACTTCCGCACGCTGGATGAGGCTGCCGCGCTGGCCGCTGCCAATAAGCGCGTCTCTAACATTCTGGCTAAATCGACCGAACCGCTGAATGACAGCGTGCAGGCGTCGTTGTTAAAAGAGAATGAAGAGATTCAGCTGGCCACCTTCGTGACCGCTCTGAGCAGTAAACTGCAGCCTTACTTTGCAGAAGGTCGCTATCAGGATGCGTTAATTGAGCTGGCGCAGCTGCGCGAAGCCGTAGACAACTTCTTCGATAAAGTGATGGTTAATGCGGAAGACGAGGCGGTGCGGATTAACCGTCTGACGCTGCTGTCGAAACTGCGCGAACTGTTCCTGCAGGTCGCTGATATTTCGCTACTGCAGTAACCGGCCTCGACGATGTTGAAAAGGGACGAGAAATCGTCCCTTTTTTATTCTGTGTGTCCCGTCCTGAATAATCGAGGTACGTTGCCCATCGACAGGGCGATATGTGAAATCTCATCTGTAGAGCATGTTTATATTCAGGCGCTGCAGCCGGTTACCGGCACAGGCGGCGCTATCCGCGAGTCTATCTCAAGCCGCCAGGCATCGTGGCGGCACAGCCCGAATACCCGCTTTAAAATGTCCAGGTAACGCCTGAAGAAAGCGTCCAGTAATACTGTTGATCCGTCATCGGACTGTCGCGAAGTGCGCCAGTCAGGAAGGTGACTTTGGGCTGAAGATAAATATGCAACGGCGTAACCGGGTGCCAGTCAAACGCCAAAGCAAGCCACGGCGTAATGCCCTGATGACGCCAGGAAGGTAAACCGCTGCGCTCGGATTCCTGAGCGTTCACGCCGTAGTAATAGCTTGCCTGCTGCTTATTCAGCCAGTCCACCCCAACCTGCGGATAAACGTCCAACTGCATGAACGACACCTGGCCCGCCCATGCGACCGTTCCCAGTAATCCCCGGCTTTCATTCAGCGTATCCGCAGAGAGTTCCGTTCTGAAAGCACCGACGGGGGTTATCTTTTGATAGCTGATGCCGCCCATCATGGTGCTGTGGCGGATGTCTAGCTGTCGAAGCGCCGGGTCAGATGACTGGCCGGGATCGAATTCGTTATCCAGATACCACCAGCGCGCCTTTAGCTGTGTGGTGTCATCTTTGATCAAATAGGCGCCGACTTCGGTGCCGTCAATATAGACATGGTTGTTGTCATATCCTACATAAGGCAGACCTGAAAACTGCGTTTTGTACTGGCGATAAGGCGTAAAGTTCGCCTCGCCCTGGGCGCCCAGCGTCAGCCCCTCAGCCCAGGCCTGTGTGATATTACCGACCAGGAGGCAGCACAAGGCCATTCTGAAGTGTGATCGCATGATAGTGATTTGTCCGGTTTTCGTCTGTCTGAGGCAGTGGGCTGCCAGGTCTCACAGCCCATGACGAGGCCGGAGCGTAAATAAAAAAACTGAGCGTGGTAATGAACTGCCTTTTACCCTGGCTTACGGCCCGCGCGCGCCGGGCCGCTTCAGGACAGGGCCTGAGCGAAAGATATAGCGGACTCGCTGCAGCAATGCAAGGCGCGGCGATGCTTATTCTTACCGGGTTCATCCCCTGATTACCGCTACCTTCTCTGACTACTGGGACGTAACATCAATCAATCGTCAATCGGTCCTGAATTCCGTCAATTTTATCCCTTTATTTATTGTGGGAATAAGGTGTTTTTGTTAAGGTCCCGTTCCGCCAGATAACCGTTAATTTCGCAGGTTTACCGCGATCTAATGATGTTTTTCCCGTGAGTGGCAAGGCTTAAAAAGAAAATATCTGGCGCAAACAGGCTGTTTCATTTCGGATGAGACAGGGCTGAATAATACTGAACTCACAGCCCTGTCTTGAAAGGATAAGGCTGTCTGTATCAGAGAATTAACAGGGTGCGATGCGCCACCTGTTTTTTATTATCAGGACTGTTGTATGAACAAGGTGATTATTTCCGCTATTTTCTGTGCGCTGCTGAGTGGTGCGGTGCCCGCAGTGGCAAGTCAAACGCTGTCTGTAGGCTATGCGCAGAGTAAAGTTGAAGATTTTAAAAATATGCCCGGTGTGAATCTGCAATATCGTTATGAGTGGGACTCGCCGGTTAGCGTAGTGGCCTCTTTCACCACTCTGGAGAACAGTGAGGACAGCAACAGTTCTTTTTTTCAGCGCCATACGTCCGATCACGTAAGCGCAAAATATTATTCTTTACTGGCGGGGCCGGCATATCGTCTGAATCAACGGGTCAGTGTTTATGCGCTGGCCGGCTTTTCCCATGCCGCGATGAGCCGCCAGTATCACGGCTATGATTCTCAGGGAATGCCTCAGGACATCCAGTTTTCGGAGACGACCAATGCGTTGGCTTACGGGGCCGGTATTATCATTAACCCGGTTAATTATCTGTCTGTAACCCTGGGTTACGAAGGTTCCCGCACCCGGGTTGAAGGAGAGCAACGCGCTGTTAACGGCGTTAATCTGGGGGTGGGTTACCGTTTCTGATTGCACGTTTATGCAGATTTGCTCTGCATCCTTCGCGGCGTGCCTCTCACAGCTTCAGAATACGCATAACGCCGCTGGCCCTTCAGAAACCCGGCTACTGGCAACTTGCTGCGCCGAGTGATCAGGATGCGGGCGGCGTGGTTCGGGCAAAGCTTTCGCGCTGAAACAGGTTTTCTGCCAGCTTGACTAACGCCGGGCGGCCAACGCACCAGTTCGGCACGACGCGACGGAAATTCAGATAACCGATCATGCAGCCCGTCGCAATATCCGCCAGATTAAGTGCGCCAGTGTTGATCCATTTTCCTTCGTTCACGGAGGCTTCCAGGCTGTCCAGGCCACGCTGAATCTTTTCACGATTACGCAGTAAAACCTCTTCTGACTGCATATCGCCCGGACGTAACTGCTCACGCACAATCACCAGCGCCGCGTCACTAATACCGTCAGCTAACTTCTCGAGCTGACGAACGTTTAACGATGCGAGGGAAGTGTCAGGTAATAAAGCAGGCGTCGGGCTGCGCTGTTCCAGGTACTCAGCGATGATGCTGGAATCGAACCAGATCTGATCGTCCTCCGCGACCAGTGCAGGCACTTTTCCCAACGGATTATATTGCGGAACGTGGCTGTCATCGCTGTAAGGCGAAGCATTAACGAATTCAAACATCATACCTTTTTCCAGCATGATGATAGATATCTTGCGTACAAAAGGGCTGGTATAGCTGCCAATCAGTTTCATTGCGTAGCTCCTTTTAGCGAGGTTTTTTAGCAATAGCTATTCACCAGGGAACATAAAGGGATTCAGACTGCTTCGTGTAAAGCCTTCCTGCTCCATACGGGCATCCAGCACCAAAGAAGCGAGATCGTCCGCGACGGGTTCAATTGCCGGATTCTTTTGCTGGTACAAGATTTTCAGATAGCTACCACAGTCACCACAGCTTTCAGCTTTTACTGCTGCATGTTCACTGTCCAGCGACCAGTAGTGAAGATCGCGGGATTGTTCGCAGTTTGTGCACTTGCTACGCACCACGTACCACTCACTTTCGCACAGATTGCAATGCAGGTAACGTGCGCCTTCGTCGGTGCCCATATGAACCATGCTTGCAACGGGCATACTGTTGCACACCGGGCAGTACTGGCGTTGATTGCCCATCTCTGCCTGTGCTTTACCCGGTATCAACGCCGCCATTTGCGCCCAGTAAATCGACAGTGACGCCCAGATAAAAGGCGCTTTGTCGCTACTGACCTGAGCATACTCGCCCGCAAAGAGTGCGCTGGCCATCGTTTCCAGCTCGCTGGCAGATGCTTTTTCCAGGTTCTCCAGCACTGCCAGCGCCTGGCCGCTCATCTCGGGTTTAAGTTCCGCAATCAGCGAATGCAACAGGCGGTGCCAGTGCGTATCCCGCGGTAAAGTATGAATATCCAGCGGCGGTTTGCCTTCCTGAGCACTCTGTACCAGGCGGGCATGAAGATTCATCTGCAGCGGATGGTCATACAGCACAATTTCCTGCGCCTGGGCTATGACGGCGGCAAAGCGTAAATAATCGCCCAGTGGATTTTTAGCGGCCAGATCACGCAGTCGCGCGGCGCGGCGGCTGTATAAACGCTTCAACTGGGGGAAAAGTAACGGCGGGATTGTCTCCGCTGGATTTTTTTCGCTCTTCTCCAACTGATCTTGCGGGATAATGCGGATGCTCATAGAGGGCATTTTCCTGTTTTGTTGGCTGATTACGCGATTCACGACACCAGCAAGAATAGGTTTTCAGTCGTGGCTCAGGCCATTCGGACGGTGGCTTTGTCGCCGGTTTTACGTTTTTTCTGTTGCGGTTATCTCCATCATGACAGGACTCGTCGTCAGTCAGAAGATTGCAGCATTTCAGGATCTCATCAATGTTCCCGACAGGCTGATCATAGCAGTCCAAATCCCGCCCTTGTGGATGAAATGTATTTTTCCCGAGGCTGGATGATTTCATACAGATAGACATCGAGCATGCCGGGCCAGCCGCGCGCCATTTCACGCTTTATGCTATCAGGGTGCCATGCGCTTGTTGCTCTCTGTCAGCAGGTTCAGAATAGGCACTATTCAGCATAACGGAATACTATTACCTTTCAATCATTGCGGAATCAGCCAGGATCAGAAAAAAGTGAATAAAAACGAGGCGAGAAGTGATGCTGATGTAATCGGGAATGCCGGTCTGCGTGAAACTCTGGTGTGGCAACGTGACGATTTACATCACTCCCGGGCTGACTGGCTAGCGGAAGAGGTTCCCGTGGCGCTGGTTTATAACGGCATTTCCCACGTCGTGATGATGACAACGCCCAAAGACCTGGAGGCTTTTGCCATCGGTTTTTCTCTCTCTGAAGGCATTATCGATGCGCCGGCAGATATCTTCGGTATGGATGTGGTCGCGGGTTGCAATGGCATTGAGGTACAGATTGAGCTATCCAGCCGTCGTTTTATGGCGCTGAAAGCGCAGCGACGGGCCCTGGCGGGGCGGACCGGCTGTGGCGTTTGCGGGGTTGAGCAACTGGACCAGATTGGTAAGCCGCTTACGCCGTTGCCGTTCACCCAGCGGTTTACGTTAGCGCATCTGGATCGCGCACTGGGGCAACTTAACCAGTTTCAGCCAGTGGGGCAAAAAACGGGCTGTACCCATGCAGCGGCCTGGATACAGCCTGATGGTGTGCTGATTCACGGCTGCGAGGACGTCGGTCGTCATGTGGCGCTGGATAAGCTGTTGGGCTATCGCAGTCAGGCCGCCTGGGGCGAGGGCGCCCTGTTAGTTTCCAGTCGCGCCAGCTATGAGATGGTGCAGAAATCTGCAATGTGCGGCGTGGAGATTCTGTTTGCCGTCTCCGCTGCGACCCGACTGGCTGTTGAGGTTGCAGAACGCTGCAACCTTACCCTTGTCGGTTTCAGTAAGCCGGGCCGGGCGACCATTTACACTCATCCACAGCGGCTGATGTAAATGCTGAGCAGCGCGAATGAGTGCCTGCAGAAGCGGTTATCAGGCCGTCACGGGCTCGCTGACTGCGCCTGCGCGAAGCCCGTTTTGCGGTCAGCATCAAACGAAAAATGCGCAGTCTTTGCATGTTTTTTCAAAACCTTATGTTTAATAGGGCATTGATTACGCTTTTACCGATCATGAATTTAACTATAATGATAAGACTGCTTACGCGGCACGTGCCGACATTGTCGTGCTGCTCAAACACTAAATGGAGAGGAAGAACATGAGTTATTCACTGCCATCCCTGCCTTACGCCTACGACGCACTGGAACCGCACTTTGACAAGCAGACGATGGAAATCCATCACACCAAACATCATCAGACCTATGTCAACAACGCCAATGCGGCGCTGGAAGGCACTGAATTTGCTGATCTGCCCGTTGATGAACTGATCACTAAGCTGGATCAGCTGCCAGCAGACAAAAAAGGCCCGCTGCGCAACAACGCAGGTGGTCATGCTAACCACAGTCTGTTCTGGAAAGGCCTGAAAACCGGCACGGCCCTTCAGGGCGAACTGAAGGCGGCTATTGAGAAAGATTTTGGTAGCGTTGAGAAATTCCAGGAAGAGTTTGAGAAAGCGGCGACCACCCGTTTCGGTTCAGGTTGGGCCTGGCTGGTTAAAAAAGGCGACAAACTGGCCGTGGTTTCCACTGCTAACCAGGATAATCCACTGATGGGCGAGGCCGTCGCTGGCGTTTCTGGCTATCCGATCATTGGTTTGGATGTGTGGGAACACGCCTACTACCTGAAGTATCAGAACAAGCGTCCGGACTACATCAAAGCGTTCTGGAACGTGGTTAACTGGGACGAAGCGGCAGCCCGCTTTGCATCGGCTAAGTAAGCGATAACCCAAGAGACCTGACCGGCAGAACCTGTTCTGCCGGTTTTTTTTCGCCTGAATATCTGGTTTTCGTCCTTTTCCGGTCTGAATGTTGCCATTGCCATTGCCATTGCCATTGCCATTGCCATTGCCATTGCCATTGCCATTGCCATTGCCATTGCCATTGCCATTGCCATTGCCATTGCGATAGCTGATGCTGCGCTGCCCGCACCGCTTCCCACCTTTAAAGCCCAACGTTCGAAGTCAGTTAAACCAGAATTAAACGAAGCGTCAGTTTATCCCGGTAAGTTTTTAACAATTTGAGTCATTAACCTGTCGTTGATGTGGCTCGTTTTATCATCAGCGCCACTATCAAATTAATAAGAACTTATGCCATGTCTATTTATACTACACACGAGCCGGTTGCTGATTCGTATGCCTCTCTTTTTTTTCAATTGGTCAGCGGAAAGTACGTGCCAAATAAACGTTGGCTAAGCCGTCAATTCCGTTTTAAATTTGCCTTAAGGACGCTGATTGCGCCCGTGACCACATTGCGCTATTTACAGCAGCTCTCAGAGTTACCCCGGTTTTCGCAATTAATGCGTGTGCAGGGAGTCTTACCCGCGAAGTTACATCGCCCTTATCTGCGTGCCGGAATGGGTGTAGCTGCACGCGCCCAGGCTATTCTCGACCATTATCATTTAATGAACAGCCTGGATAATCTTCAACTTCGCCAGGTTTTACAAAGTGGCGAAGAGAGCGTGCTGGCCAGGCTGAAGGGTAAAAATGATGAAGATTTTGTCATTGCCTGTAGCTCAGGTTATTACGATCGTGAAGGTGAAATAACCTTAGTCTTGCGTTATCAGGGAGAAGGCTTAGCCTCACTTTCATTCACGATCTTGAACGAGGAAAACGCGCGCACACTCTTAATCGGTGGCTTACAGGGACCGCGTAAAAGTATCAGTAATGATGTTATTCGTGATGCAACCAAAGCGGCACATGGTTTATTTCCTAAACGCTTATTGATGGAAGTCGTCTTTATTTTATCTCAGCAATGTGGTGTCAGGAAAATAGCGGCGGTAGGGGATGAAACGCATGTTTTTCGCAGCCTGCGTTATCGCCAGAGTAAAGAGGATAAATTCCATGCCAGCTACAGCGATTTCTGGCTGACGATCAACGGAAAGGAGCGTGCTGACGGCGTCTTTATGCTGCCGCTGGCGCTGCCGCGTAAAACGCTGGAAGAGATTGCCAGTAAGAAGCGTGCGGAATACCGCCGTCGTTATACGCTGCTGGATACGCTGGCAGAGCAGGTTGGGACTGCTACTGGCCAGCAAAACAGCGATCGGGCCGCCGCCTGAAACATGATCAAAAGGCGTTTTTAGCAAATCCGGTCATAACGCTAAGACCCATTTCTCGTCCCAGCGCGGTCATTGGATGCACCACCACCAGGCCGCGCACGCTTTTCTTCAATGCGCCTAAATTTGCCTGCTCTTTTTTCGTAATTTCGCGGCTGAACGGCAATTTTTGCAGTTTTTGCGCTTCCAGGCTCAGCTTAACGTCACGCTGACTGCGAAGACGCTCAATTTCCGTTACCAGCGTTTCTTTCTCTTTCAGCAACGCGCCCAGCTTTTCAGCATCACCGGATTCGAGTAACTGAGGCTCTTTACGATTCAGCGCGTCAAGTTGATCGCTGAGACGTTTAATTTCGTTTTTTTCTTGCTCTTTCATGACAACAACTCGTTGAGGAAAACAGGCTAAGGATACACCAAATTTAACGTAGATTCTCGGTGGTTAGCGTGAAAAGGGGAGCCTTGAGGCTCCCGGTGGGATTTAGCTGACTGACTTTTTAAACGCCTGTTTCATACTAATGCGGGAAATCAGTTCGGTGAGTGACAGGACCATAGTGGAGCGTACCATCTGCAGATAACGTTGCTGCTGCATCGCCTGTAGTGCTGCATCTTCAGCATGAAATGTGGGAACGGGGGGCCAGGCCGCCACGCAGTGCAATTCACCAAAGGGTCCCAGAATTTCATCATCAGTAAAACGGTAATCACCCGCGTCATGATTGAGTTCTTCACGCAGCGCCAGCAATAACTCACAGTCTTCATATTCATGCCGACTAATCACGCCAAGGCCATAGATCAGCTTGAGCCTGACGGAGAGCTCACCTAACGGACCGTCGCCCAGCAGCAAGGGCTCTACGGCGTATTTCACCGCGTAGTCATCTTTACGGAATACCTGCAGCACCAGCACATTGACGGCTTCAGCTAACAACTCGACAGCGGCGAACAAAAAGCTTCTCACCGAGCGTCCAGCGTTCAGGCGTTCAAGCACCCGGTTTTCAAAAGCCTGCTTTTCTTCCATTCTTGCCTGCATCAGTGTAGTGCTGCTGTCGGGGGCCCGTTTATTGCCCCCGATCTGGGTCGCTAACATGGGGCTATTATGCCATGGCGTGCCAGGCACTCACGGCCTCTTTTATTATTTCACTCTCAGCATCCAGTCCTGAAACCTGCGCTAAGGTTGCCTGCGGACCTTTTTCCGCCAGCAGCGCGGCTAACTCCTGCGCCTGGGGATCCTGATCGCTATGATAATGCATTGCAGCAGCAATGCCCTGAACCAGGTTGGCATGCGGCAGGCCATATTCCAGCGTGCCGAGTGTCGGTTTAATCAGGCGGTCGCCTGCGCTCAGCTTGCGGATTGGCTGACGACCTACGCGTTCAACGTCATCTTTCAGATAGGGATTTTCAAAGCGGCTAAGAATTTTTTGAATATAAGCAGCATGCTTGTCTGCTTCGAAGCCGTAGCGTCTAATCAGTACCGCGCCACTTTCTTCCATCGCACCCTGGACGACCGCGCGAATATTCTCATCGAGAATGGCATCGCGAATAGTCTGGTGCCCCGCCTGTTGCCCCAGATAGGCCGTAATTGCGTGGCCGGTATTCAGGGTGAAAAGTTTACGTTCCACAAAGGCCATCAGGTTATCGGTCAGTTCCATGCCCGGAATGGTGGGCAATTCGCCTTTAAACTGGGTTTTGTCCACAATCCATTCGCTGAAGGTTTCCACCGTGACTTCAAGCGGATCCTGAGTGCCTGCTTCAGAAGGGGGAACAATACGGTCTACCGCTGAATCCACAAAGCCGACGTGTTGTTCGAGCCAGACATGATATTCAGAAGGTAGCGCCTGTAGCACGTGCTGCTTAAGCTGGCTGGTTCCACGCACCATATTTTCACAGGCGATAATATTTAACGGCCGAACATTGCCGTTATCACTGCGTTTGGCCAGACCTTTTGCCACGCTGGCAGCGATGCGCTCAAGGATTTGCGGACCAACGGCAGTAGTAACGAGATCGACATCCGCGATCAGTCCAGTAATGTCGTCGCTGGTGCTGTTCACGGCGCTAACGCCCTTAACCACTTCAACTTTGGCCTGTTCACCTACCACATGCACGGGATATTCATGACGTGCATTAAGGGCATCCAGCACTGCCTGATTCACATCTGCAAAAATCAGCTCAATACCGGCATCTGCCAGCAGTTTGCCGATAAAACCACGACCGATGTTGCCTGCTCCAAAATGTAACGCTTTCATAAAATTGACCCATATCAAATAACGATGGGGCGGGCATGTCCGCCCCCAAAAAATGGGACGGGCACAACCGCCCCAGGGAAATGTCGGACCCGATTATGCTACAGCGGGTTTGCCTGATAACAGATCCAGAACATCCTGTACACTTTCTGTACGTGCCAGTTGTTCAATGACCTGCTCATCATCGAGCGCGTTCGTCAGGCTGGTAATCACCTGAATGTGCTCGTTATTGCGGGCAGCTATACCAATCACCAAACGTGCCACTTCATCAGGTTCCTCGCCAAACTGAACGCCGGCAGGGTACTGGCAGAAAACCACACCCGTTTTCAGTACACGGTCTTTCGCTTCAACGGTACCGTGCGGCACAGCAATCGACTCGCCAAGATAGGTTGGCGTCAGCTTTTCGCGCGCCAGCATGGCATCAATGTATTCGGGTTCTACGTAGCCGCCTTTGACTAACTGCTCACCGGCAAAGCGAATCGCCAGCTCTTTATTGCTGGCACTCAGCCCCAGGAAAACGTTGCTCTGGCCGAGTTTAAACAGGTTGGCATGGCTGTCATCGTAGCTGTCACCCAGCGTCTTCTGTACGGCTTCGCGGTTAGCTTCACTGCGATTAGCCGCCACCAGGCGCTCGGTCAGCGTGCTATAAAGTGCACTATCCAGGAAGTTATTTAAGGAAATGTGCTGGGCATGAGGCGCCTGACGGATGGCTCGTTCAGTAAGATCGCGATGGGTAATCACCAGATCAACGTCACCCGGTAAGGCATTAATCGCGCTGTTGGTGACCGACACGTTACTCAGACCTGCATCATGGACCTTCTTACGCAGGACACCAGCGCCCATGGCGCTTGAGCCCATACCTGCATCGCAGGCCACAATGATTTTACGCACATGGTCCAGATCTACGCTCATCGCGTCGCTCGCAACCGGCGCACCTGTCAGACTCTGACCTTTTGACTGCGCTTTCATATCACGCATACGCTGCGTCGCCGCTTCGATATCGTCATCTTCTTTCACTTTGCTGGTCTTCAACAAAATGGCAGAAATCACAAACGACACCGCAAATGCAGCAAAGATGGCGGCGATATTGGCAAAGTAAGCTCCTTTTGGCGTCATGGCTAATACGGCCAGGATAGAACCTGGTGAAGCAGGCGATACCAGACCACCGTGCAGTACGGTCAGCGTAAAGACACCGGTCATTCCGCCAAGGATGACGGCCAGCAGCAGGCGTGGTGCCATCAGCACGTAAGGGAAGTAGATCTCGTGAATGCCGCCCAGGAAGTGGATGATCGCCGCGCCCCCAGCAGACTGTTTAGCACTGCCGCGACCAAAAAACATATAGGCCATCAGCACGCCCATCCCCGGACCCGGGTTAGCTTCGATCAGGAAGAAAATTGATTTCCCTGCTTCACTTGCCTGCTGAATACCCAGAGGTGAGAAAATCCCGTGGTTAATCGCGTTGTTCAGGAACAGGATTTTTGCAGGTTCAACGAAGATTGACGTCAATGGCAGCAGGTTGTTCTGCACCATCAGGTTAACGCCCGTGGCAAGAATGTGTGAAAGACCTTCAACCAGCGGACCAATCGCCATAAAAGCCAGCATGGCCAACAGCATACCGATAATACCGGCAGAGAAGTTGTTCACCAGCATCTCAAAGCCGCTTTTGATTTTACCGTCAACCATACGGTCAAAGGATTTGATCGCCCAGCCGCCAAGTGGGCCCGCAATCATTGAGCCGAGGAACATCGGCATATCAGCACCGACAATTACCCCCATCGTAGTGATTGCGCCAACCACCCCACCGCGATCGCCACCGACCAGGCGTCCACCGGTATAACCGATCAGGAGTGGCAGCAGGTAAGTGATCATTGGGGCGACCAGTTTCGCCAGCGTTTCGTTAGGGATCCATCCTGTTGGAATAAACAGCGCGGTGATAATACCCCAGGCGATAAATGCGCCAATGTTAGGCATCACCATATTACTCAAAAAGCGACCAAAGCTTTGTACTTTGACCTTTACTGATGAGGACATAAGCCCACCCCTTGTTGAGACGCGCTGCAACAGGAGCGCGCGTTTGTTTTTGTTTAGCCACTACGGCGATTAGCCGTCAGTATTACTGTATGCAGGCGGACTTTATCACGCGAATAGTGGACTGCGTAGTGCACGAGGCTTAGTGTGATTTAGGTCACATTTATGTCGGGGGGATGGGGGGTTATTAAGTGACTTTTATCACAGAAATGAGCCATTACGGCGATAAGACGACGGATTTTTAGCCATCGAAATCGATTTATAGTGATTGCGATCACATTTATGGCGTTGAGCTTTGTTTGATAAATGAGACTAAGATCACAATTTAATTTAATGAAAAACGGGCCGGATCACATTTTGATCAGGCCCGTTTGAATGCGGAATCATGATTTCACGTGGCTCAGGTTAGGCGGTGAATGATCCGTCCCCTGCACGCCGATTATTGCAAATTACCCTGTACTGCATTTTTAGCCTGGCTCAGCGCTTGCACATTAGCTGATAAGCTCGTCATTAAGTCATTATATTGCGTCGCCTGTTCCTGAGTTGGGAACTGAACGCCACCGTTATTGAAACTGACGCGTGTTCCCTGAGCCTGCAAAAACTCACCTGTCTTTACAGCATCCTGGCTAAGTGCCTGCAGTTTGGGTAGCAATGGGATCAACTGGCCAGCAGGCTGCGTCACCACTTTGTCATACGCGGTATCGAAGACTTTTTTCAGGTCGTCGTTTTGCTTAAGCGCGCTTTTACTTTTATCTGCCTGCATTTTTGCGGTTTCCAGTTGCTGGGTAGCCACCGTCAACGCGCTGTTGGCCTGGGCCAGTGAGTCGTGGCGGCTCAGATAGTCCTGCGGCACATGAATAGCAGAAAGTTCATCCACCACCGGACGCATCCCCTGATCCACAGCTTTGTTCGCCTGCTGCGAGAAGCCATAAAGAATGGCGTAATCACCGGTGAAAGGACCAAAACTTTGTTTCTGATTTTCACTCAGGCTGGGTAGATGTTCACCGCTACGCATAACGGTATTTTGCAGAAAATCGATAAACGCTTTGCGCTGTTCGCCCTCTTTATCACCACATGCGGTAAGTTGCAGCACAAGAAGCACGCCAGTCAGCAAAATGCCGCTGCGTGCCAGGATACGGGAAATGCCTGAAGCCATGGGTTCAACTCCTGTCGGTAAAACTGGCTGATGTCCGGATAAGCAGTGGCCTAAAGAATAGAACAAAGGATAACGGCCACACAATGCGAAAGCGCGATGTAAGGCCATAACCTGTAAGAAAGTTTGCCTTAAGCGTGTTTAAGATGATGTTACAGGCTTATGGTGTCAGAAAAGAAGGCCAGCGCATCCGCGACTCAGGCTTTTTTGCACCGATAACGAGCCCGCGCGAAGGGAAGCTAACGGATCCGTAAGTATAGGTCATAAATAATTAACTCCATCTTATGTTTCGAGCGACACAGATGTTCCATCTGAATCGTTAACGTTAAACGTCCATTAACGAGTTGCCCTAAAATTGTTCGTCTGCATTAAAGTGGTGCAAACGCCTGCATGAACGCAATCACTGGCACGAATCGCACAAATTATCGTGTTCACTATAATTAAAACGTCATGTTGTCCTTCGATGATAAAGCTGAGTCCCTTTTCAGCGCTTCCGGCGCCACCTACGTCAGGGCTGGCAAGTGTTTTTTTATTTTGGCAGCAAGAAAGGCGTGATGGCTGACAGCACTCTCCAGCCAGTATGTGTTCAAAAAATGAAAGTCTGGCGCATATTTTGCAATCAACTCACAGAGCCGGTGCGGTTATCCTGGCCAGTTCATCACCTGATTGCCGGCCATAAAGAAAACGCGACCAGCGCTGTTGACAGACGCTGTGGTAACAAAACCAATCGCTTCAAAAGGTTAAGTTGCTTAACCATTTTTCAGAATTGTAAAGTTAAAAAAAATGTCTAATTTGCGCTGCAAATTGTCAGGTATCTATCCATACTTAGTCTCCCGGCATTTGTGGCATTGTGTTGACATGTTTAACAGCAATGCAGGTCAGGCTGTGTCCCATAAGGGTTTTCTTACAATAAAAACAAACTCTTAAGGGATGCAGCTTGCTTAATCCGGTTTCTGAGCCTGATTTCAGGTTCTTGTACCTTCTTTCACGTGATTCATAGTGAGTTTTAAGGAGTTCTCTATGGAGTTAAAAGACCCAATGTTTGAATTGCTCAGCAGCCTTGAGCAGATTGTTTTGACACGTGATAACAGCCCTGTAGCGCTGCAAACTCAGCGTCAGCCAGCCGTGCCAGAGCCACAGCGTTTACGCGAAATGGCAGGAATGCAGGTAGATGAGTTTGCCAGGATTATGGGCGTTAGCGTTTCTTCGGTTAAAAGCTGGGAAGCCCAGCGTACGCGTCCTTCCGCAACTGCACAAAAATTGATGAAATTACTTCACGCCAATCCTTACCTTGGGCGTCAGTTACTCGATTAAGTCACTAAGTCGTATCCTGGCTTTTGTTGGCGCCGGTCACGTGAGTGACCGGCCGTTCAATACCTCTCCCTGATGACAGGCTTCGTTAAACCCGTTTCCAGTCCGTCCTGTCGGTCAGCTAAACTTTGGCAAGATGTTAAGAACATTGCCAAACCAGCAGATGATGACGATAACACCAAATAAAATGACCACCGCCGGAATAACCTTTCCGCCCCAGACAGTGAATGTTTTATCGGGAAAGCGTTTTCTCGATTTTAATGCCAGCAGGGCAGGGACGATAACTGCCCAGATTGTTGCGCACAATCCTGCGCCACCGATACCGTAAATAAAACCATTCGGGAAGAGCAAATATAAGATGCCGGGAGGTAGAAAGGTTAACAGCACCGTTTTAAATCGTCCAAAGTGGGAATTATCGATTTTAAACAGATCCGCCAGATAGTCGAACAACCCCAACGTGACCCCAAAGAAAGAGCTGGCCACGGCGAGATTAGAAAAAACCAGTAAGAAAAATTCAATGACGCCGCCAGGATGCGTTCCCATAAAAGACTTCACCAGCGCGTCAACATTTCCGCCCGAAGAAATGATTTCTTTGAATTTTTCACGCGGGATATTCCCCATGGTGCAATACAGCCAAAAAAGATAGATAAACAGCGCCAGCAGTGAACCAAGAACAATGCTTTTAACCAGCTTATCTTTTCGTTTTCCATAACAAATGATCAGGCTGGGGATATTACCGTGAAAGCCAAAAGAGGCAAGGCAAACCGGAACGGCCATAAATATATAGGGAAAATAACGATTGCTTTCACTGATACCGCTAACATCGCTAAGGATTGAAAAATCAACTTTGAAAAATAAAGAGCCAAAAACAATGACGAAGGCTAAGATTTTAATACCCAAAAAGAGCGAGGTGATTCTGCTGGCTGCCAGAGAGCTAATCCATAACACGCTGGCAACGAAAACCGCTGTACCGATGCCGATAACACGTGAAGGTATCGTCATGCTGGAATGCATGGACAGGGTTTCGCTAATAATCGCGCCGTTAGCGGAGATATAAGCGTAAGTCAGTATATACAACACAAAAGCAACGGTAATACCGCTTATTACATTCCATCTTTTGCCCAGCAGATCTTTGGTCAATGTATTGAAGCTTGAGCCTGTTGGATAGTTCAGGTTAGCTTCCAGTAACAGCAGACCGGAATGAAGCATGGAAAACCAGGCGATGATCAAAATGAAAGCGCCCCAGAAGAACCACGCGCCCGCAAGATCGACAGGGAGTGCAAACATCCCCCCACCGATTACGGTTCCAGCGATAACCATCACGCCCCAAAAGGCGGAGTGTTTCTGATCTGTATTTTCTTCCATGGTGTCCTCTCAACAATATTCTTCGCTTTTATCGTTGTTATAATTTTTATGCCTGACAGGCAGGGTAATGGAGCAGCCGTGGCCAAAACAGCTGCTCACTGTACAGGTATGACTATGAAATCTCTTTAAGTTTTGCGGTGAAATGGCGCAAAACCTTAGGCTCATAGGTAAAGGCTAATCCTTTTATGTTGCTCGCATTCTCTTTCACATGCTCAAAAGCTTCGATGATGAAGTCCATATGCGTTTGTGTGTAGGTGGCTCTGGGAACGGTTAACCGCAACAGTTCGGCCGGACAGGGCAGTTGTTCTCCTGATTTAGGATCGCGGCCCAGCAAAAACGAGCCGATCTCGACTGCCCGGATACCGGCCACTTTATATAACTCGCAGGCGAGTGCCTGAGCCGGGAACTGATGCGCCGGAATGTGCGGCAATAATTTTCCGGCATCGACAAAGGCAGCATGGCCACCGGCTTGCTGGCAGGTCACACCAATCGATTCAAGGCCATCAACCAGGTATTGAATTTGACTGATACGATAAGCCAGCCAGTCTTGATTCATGCCGTCATAAAGGCCTACCGCCAGGCGTTCCATTGCGCCGCCTTCTAACCCACCATAGGTGGGGAATCCTTCCTGAACAACGCAAAGTGTTCTGCAGTCGGTGTACACATCAAAGAAGCTGTCATCTTTGAAAGACAACAAGCCACCCATGGGGACCATCGCATCTTTTTTTGCCGACATGGCCAGCATGTCAGCATATTTATAGCTTTCCCGGGTAATCGCTTCGATTGTCCAGTTTTTGTACGCTTTTTCCCGCTGCTGAATAAAGTACGCGTTTTCAGCAAAGCGGGCTGAATCCATGACCACCGGAATGTCATATTTTTTTGCAATCTGGTACATGGCTTTTAAGTTTGCCAGCGACACGGGCTGCCCGCCGGCGGAATTGCAGGTAATAGTGGCAACAATATAGGGCACATTCTCCGCGCCGACATCCTGGATGCCTTTCTCCAGGCGCTCAAGATCAAAGTCGCCTTTGAAGTCATGGCGAACCGCCGTATCGAAAGCCTCTTTGATATAAACATTCCGCACGGTACAGCCATTTATCTGGCTGTGGCCCTGTGTGGTATCAAAAAAGTAGTTCGAGAAGGCCACCATTTTTGTTCTGTCCAGACCTTTTTCTTGCTCCCGTTTTTTTATTAATACCGGAATATAAATTTGTTCTGCGCCACGGCCCTGATGTGTTGGAATAGTATAGGCATAACCAAAAATAGCTTTTACCGCTTCCGCTAACGCGTAATAACTGCGGCTGCCACTGTAAGATTCATCGCCTCGCATCATAGCAGCCTGCATATTTTGCGTAACGGCGCCGGTTCCGCTATCGGTGAGAAGATCAATAAAAACATCTTCGCTATCCAGCAAGAATGGATTCATTCCGGCTTTTATCATCGCTGCATCACGATGCTCTCGTGTAGTGCGTTTGACGGGTTCAATAACACGAATACGGAATGGCTCAGGTAAGTGTCTAAAGTTATTCATCATCATGTCCTTTTATTCAGACGTGCCGATGCCGTAGGTTTTTTAATGAGTGAATTAAAAACCCGGGCAAATGTTTTATACTATTTCAGCCGATAAGAAACGTGACTGCATTGTATGTTGCATCGCGTTTTCAATAGCCAGTTTTGCGCAAGTAAACGGATCGCACCCATAATGCAGGGTTTTTAAAGTCTGAATGAGTGAAAATGCGCCCGATAAATTACGACCTTGTCAGTCGAAAGAGATGGGCGATTGTAAAAAGAAGACGTTAAGGCAGGTGATTGACAATAACATTATCAATATTAAACCATTTGGATATTACGCTGCTGCTGTTTAAGATGATCATAATATTTCAACTCTCATTAAACATAGTGCCACCCTATTATATTAATTCTTTATGTCTAGCATTACGTTTAGTTATCGTGACTGATATCACATGAAACCTTCTTTCTGTCTTAATAGTTATTTATTTTTTATTTTAAAAATACATTTTTTTGACAGCTTCCCTGCTTGCTAATTACTTTTTAAAAACCCGATTTTTTCTACACATTCATATGCCCTCTCTGATCGCTGTAAAAGAGAAAGCCGTGCTGATCGTAATCGATTGGGGATCCCCAGGTCGGGCTTATCGTTTCCTGTAAGCCTGTAAGCCTGTAAGCCTGTAAGCCTGTAAACCTGTAAACCTGTAAACCTGTAAACCTGTAAACCTGTAAACCTGTAAACCTGTAAGCCATATAATCGGTTCCTGATGACTGGCTTACCCTGTGCAGTTTACTTCAAAGGCGACCGCATGCAGCGGCGGGTTTTAGCTCAACCCACCGTATTTCGCGGCTTGCTTCACAAACCACTTTTCGGGCACGTTATAGGGAGCCTCAGCCAGTTGCGCAATGCCATTTTCAATATTGGCAGAAGCCTGACGCCAGAGTTCTGTGTTGCCCTGTCTGAGTAATTGAATTTGCACCCTTTTTTCAATCAGATAAACACGGGCGAAATGGGGATCGAAACGAACAATTGAACGTGTATTGTCAATAATGTCAGCCAGCTTTATCGTTTGTGCCTCTGGGCTGGCCTGAGCCGTATGGCGAAAATCGGCCACTTTACGTGCCGCACGGTTCTTTGCACTCTGTGGTGCCGTGTTGGTCAGCATCTCAACCAGCTTCGCGACCTCGTCACCAAAATGCGTCTGGATATCATTGAGGGTGGTCGCCGTATCTTCCACGGTATCATGCAGCCAGGCGGCGGCCAGCATCACAGGATTATCTGTAATGCTTCTGACCAGTTCCACAACGGCAGCGGGATGCACGATGTAGGGCTCATCGGTATATTTGCGTCGTTGACCCGTTTCGGCATGGGCTTGTGTGGCATAGCGACGCGCCCGTTCTTCCAGAGAATCCTGCATGCACAACCTCACTTCATAAATTGCTTGCAATTAACTAGCGCGCTATTTATATTGCGTCTATGAACAGTAATCAAGATGACAAAAAAGTGAAAGCTGCGCCACTGTTGCTCGATCAGCAACTTTGTTTTGCACTTTATTCCGCCAACCTGGCGATGCATAAAGTATACCGTAAGTTGCTCACACAGATGGATATTACCTATCCGCAATATCTGGTGATGCTAGTACTGTGGCAACAGGATTCACTGACCGTATCAGAAATTGGTGAACGCCTCTTTCTGGATTCTGCAACGCTGACGCCGCTGCTGAAACGGCTGGAAAATGCGGGCTTACTTAATCGCCAGCGTTCCCGTCAGGATGAACGTCAGGTCGTCGTGAGTTTAACGGATGCAGGGCGTTCGCTGCGCCAGCAGGCTGAAAGCATTCCTGATGAGATTCAGTGTGCATCTGACTGCAGCGAAGATGAAATGAATTCGCTCAAACTGCAGTTGAACCAGTTACGTGACAAACTCATGGTGCCGCGCTAAATTTTTAATCTGGATGTAGAAACGAGTCAAACTTCGCAGCTCGGTGCTTATTGATAAGTCGCGAGCGATTAAATAGTGTAATGGAGAGCAGATATGTCTTTAGAACAAGTGGTTTATCGTGCAAAAGCTAAGGCTACCGGTGGTCGTGATGGTCGTGCAACTTCATCTGACGGCGTTCTGGATGTGAAACTGGGTGTACCGAAAGAGATGGGCGGTGCAGGTGGCGAAGTCACTAACCCGGAGCAGCTTTTTGCCGCGGGATATTCAGCTTGCTTCCTGGGCGCAATGAAGTTCGTTGCTGGCCGTGACAAAATTGCGATGCCAAAAGATGCATGGATTGAAGGCGAAGTGGGTATTGGCCCTATCCCCAATGGTTTCGGTATTGAAGCAACGCTGAATATTCACCTGCCTGAAATGGACGAAGCCGAAGCGCAGAAACTGGTTGATGCGGCTCATATCGTTTGTCCCTATTCAAATGCCACACGCAACAACATTGATGTCACGCTGAATATCATTCGCTAAACGCTTAAGGGCCTGAATACAGGCCCTTTTTTCTCTCTGCGCCTTTCTGAGTGACGTTTTTGAAACGTCCTGTCCGGGAATATTTTCTGGTCTAATTTGTTGCCGCATGGTTAACTGTGCCACTTCGCATTATGACGTCTAAAAACGTTCAGAATACTCTTCTTATTTATCCGGCCCGCTTAATTCGCGAACTCTGCCGAAATATGGCAGTCAGATTAACGTTTAGTTAAGCGCTTCGCTCCGGGGAAACACCATTTTTCATGAATTACATAAAATCATTAACACAGCAAAAGCTGTCGCTCTTGCTGGCTCTGTATCTCGGTATCTTTTTGAATTTACCAATCTTTTATCGCCGATTTGATGGCTTTCTGACCCGATCAACCGTGACAAACTGGCTGACCGCATTTACCGAGGTCGTCGCTATCGTGCTGCTGACGTTTTTCCTGATGCGGTTGTTATCGCTAGGCGGAAAATGGTTCTATCGGATACTGGCCACCCTGATTGTCCTGATCTCTGTTGCTGCTGGCTATTATATGGCCTTTTTCAATGTGGTCATTGGCTACGGAATCGTCGCCTCAGTCATGACGACAGATACCGATTTGTCAAAAGAGGTGGTGGGTTATCACTTTATCCTGTGGATGGTGCTGGTCAGCGCGCTGCCACTGTTCATGATTTGGCGCAACAACCTTAGTATGACGCTCAATGAGCAGTTACGTACGCCAGGACAGCGCCTGAAACCCACTTTGATTATGCTGGCCTGCGTTGCGCTCGTGTGGTTACCCATCCGTTACTTCGACAAGTTGCAAAAGGCGAATGAGGAAGTGACCAACGTCGATCTGCCAAGCTATGGCGGAATTGTCGCGCACTCATATCTCCCCTCTAACTGGCTGGCCGCGCTGGGTTTGTTTACCTGGACCAAGATTGACGAGACGCTGGAAAATCAGGAACTCCTGGATCCTGCCCAGAAATATACTTATGTTGCTCCTCCGGGGTTAGATGATACCTATGTGGTGTTTGTTATTGGCGAAACCACTCGCTGGGATCATATGGGCTTGCTGGGCTATGAGCGAAACACCACCCCTAAACTCTCTAAAGAGAAAAATCTGGTCGCATTTCGTGGCGAATCTTGTGATACCGCGACCAAGTTGTCTTTGCGTTGTATGTTTGTGCGCGAAGGCGGCACTATGGACAATCCCGGGCGAACACTGAAAGAGCAAAATGTGTTCGCAGTGATGAAAGAACTGGGCTTCACTTCTGAGCTGTTTGCGATGCAAAGTGAGGTTTGGTTCTACGATAACATCAACGCCAATAATTTCTCTTTCCGCGAGCAGATTGGTTCTGAGCCACGTAACCAGGGTAAATCAGTAGATGATATGCTGCTGGTGCCTGAGTTACAGGCCTCACTGCAGCGCTACCCTAAGGGTAAGCATCTGGTTGTCCTGCACACCAAGGGCTCACATTATCTCTACTCACAGCGCTATCCGCGCAGTTTTGCACGCTATCAGCCAGAATGCATGGGCGTGGATGAAACCTGTAGCAAAGCGCAACTGATCAACGCTTACGATAATTCCGTCCTTTATGTGGACAGCATGCTGGACAGCGTTCTGGATCAGCTGCGTGATAAAAAAGCGATCGTGTTTTATGCATCCGACCATGGCGAATCGATCAGCGACAATATGCATCTGCATGGTACGCCGCGTGAAATGGCACCGCCGGAGCAGTTCCGTGTTCCTATGATGGTCTGGGCGTCAGATAAATATCTGGCTGACCCGACAAACCGTGAAAACTTCGAACGCCTGCAGGCGCAACAGCGCGTCGGCAAAACCCATCGTCATGTCGAGCTGTTTGATACCATTATGGGCTGCCTGGGTTACACCTCGCCAAATGGCGGGATTAAGCAGGCTAATAACTGGTGTCAGGCACCTGCCGGGACAGCGTTAAAAGCGCTATAGCGGTAAGGCAATTTTTCGCGGCAAGGCATAAAACTCGCTGGCCGCCTGCTTTCCAGGCGATTGGGCGGGAAAGCGCAAAAAGCGGTTGACGCTTCCTGGGGGGAGCAGTAACATGCGCCCCCATCGGCGAGTAGCGCAGCTTGGTAGCGCAACTGGTTTGGGACCAGTGGGTCGGAGGTTCGAATCCTCTCTCGCCGACCATATTTAAGAAACCTGTCTGCAAAGACAGGTTTTTTTTCGCCTGAATGAAAGAGGATGAGCACCGCCGAAGGCGGTTTGCGCCGAGCGCAGCGAGACAACGTTGCGAATGCAACGGCCCGAAGGGGGCTTACGCAGTAAGCCTAATCCTCTCTCGCCGACCATATTTAAGAAACCTGTCTGCAAAGACAGGTTTCTTTTCGCCTGAATAAAAGAGGATGAGCACCGCCGAAGGCGGTTCGCGCCGGGCGTCAGCGAGACAACGTTGCGAACGCAACGGTCCAAGGAGAGCCGGGCCTGTCGCAATCGATTCAGGCACACAATTTGACCGGCGCAATTCGTATAAAAGGAGGCCGTTTCTCACAGGCATAAATAACACCTCTGCCAGACGCTATTGCCCCGCCTCGGTTATTAGAATATCTCATGTCAAACTTTTTTCGGGACCGCCATAATTCCTCCTTGAAATCAATTTCTGCTCCAGACAGCCTGTTTTATTGTCTCATCGCTATGCAGGCCTTCTCATCAGAGGGTTACAGAGGGATAAAAGATAAGTTTTGGTTATGCCACAAAATGGCAAATTGGTCATTTTCAACCCAAAGTTAACAGCATTTTTCGCTGTGTGAACGTCATAACGCACAGTAAATCGTTCAGATATCCAACATTTGGCGCTAAATGATGTCTGTTTTTTTTTAGCGCAAATCACTGCTCATTTATGACCTGTGTAGCAGAATACATGGCATATAAACCCATGCCGCTGTGCATTATATGGCATTGCGTCTGTATGGGTTTTTTTTATCGTTGCTTGCTATTCCTCACACTCTGTGTAAATAAGTAACCGTTGTATTGACGTTCTTTGCAACTGTTGACAAATTGATGCGTCAATAACAGTGCAGATACAGATTTTTCTGATGGGTGCTTATCAATCAGGATTATCCAAACAAACTATCTCACTCTTATCACACCCGCAGGGTGGACCGCCTGAACCGCATAAAAAAACCAGAGGTCGGGCAATGCACACAACAACACATCACAATGGAGCAAAAGCATGATCAACTCCCTGGCCAAATCCAGGATGCTGAAGGTCGGTCTGAGCCTCGTCGCCATGACCGTAGCCGCAGGTGTTCAGGCAAAAACCCTGGTTTATTGTTCGGAAGGTTCTCCGGAAGGGTTTAACCCGCAGCTCTTTACCTCGGGTACAACCTATGATGCCAGTTCTGTACCTATCTATAATCGCCTGGTTGAGTTCAAAACCGGTACGACCGAACTGGTGCCGGGCCTGGCCGAAAAGTGGGACGTCAGTGCTGATGGTAAAACCTATACCTTCCATTTACGCAACGGCGTGAAATGGCAGACGACGAAAGATTTCAAACCTACGCGTGAGTTAAACGCTGATGACGTGGTGTTCTCTTTTGAGCGTCAGTTAGATAAAAACAACAAGTACCACAACGTCTCTGGCGGCAGCTATGAGTACTTTGAAGGTATGGATATGCCAAAGCTGATCAGCAAAATCGAAAAAGTGGACGATCATACCGTACGCTTCGTGCTGACGCGTCCTGAAGCGCCTTTCCTGGCTGACCTGGGGATGGATTTTGCTTCCATCATGTCTAAAGAATATGCCGACAACATGCTGAAAGCCGGTACGCCAGAGAAAGTTGACCTGAACCCGGTTGGCACGGGCCCATTTGTGCTCCAGCAGTACCAGAAAGACTCGCGTATTCTGTATAAAGCTAACCCGGATTACTGGGGAACCAAGCCAAAAATCGATCGGCTGGTTTTCTCAATCACTCCAGATGCCTCAGTGCGCTACGCCAAGTTGCAGAAAGGCGAATGTCAGATCATGCCTTATCCGAACCCGGCTGATATCGCCAGCATGAAAAAAGATAGCAAAATTAATCTGATGGAACAGCCTGGTCTGAACGTCGGTTATCTGTCGTTTAATACTGAGAAGAAGCCGCTGGATAACGTGAAAGTGCGTCAGGCACTGACCATGGCGGTTAACAAACAAGCCATCATTGATGCGGTATATCAGGGCGCGGGCCAGCCAGCGAAAAACCTGATCCCACCGACAATGTGGGGCTACAACAACGACGTTAAAGATTACGCCTACGATCCGGAGAAAGCTAAAGCCCTGCTGAAAGAAGCTGGTATGGCTGACGGTTTCTCAATCGACCTGTGGGCGATGCCGGTTCAGCGTCCATATAACCCGAACGCACGCCGCATGGCTGAGATGATTCAGTCTGACTGGGCCAAAATCGGCGTTAAAGCCAAAATCGTGACCTATGAGTGGGGCGAGTACCTGAAACGCGCCAAAGCGGGCGAACACCAAACTGTGATGATGGGCTGGACCGGTGATAATGGGGATCCAGATAACTTCTTCGCGACGTTGTTCAGCTGTGCGGCGGCCAAAGACGGTTCTAACTACTCCCGCTGGTGTTACAAGCCGTTTGAAGATCTGATCCAGCCAGCCCGTGCAGAATCCGATCACAACAAGCGTATTGAATATTACAAGCAAGCTCAGGTAGTGATGCACGATCAGGCGCCTGCACTGATCATTGCGCACTCAACCGTTTATGAGCCTGTGAGTAAGAAAGTCACCGGCTATGTGGTTGATCCATTAGGTAAACATCACTTCGAAACCGTCGATATTCAGGAATAACCTTTCGGATTATTGCAGTAAGGGCCGGTTTTTCCGGCCCTCAGGCGATCGCCACCGATCGCCTGTTGCCTGCTCTTTTTTTCCGGCTAATTACTTTTATTAAAGAAGCGCTTCTTGCGTCGCGTCCGGCTGTCGCCGGGTGCGGTTAATGAGCAATGTTATCTCTGGCCAGGGCCAGGGGAAAACGACTGAGAATTACGCCTATGCTGCAGTTCATACTCCGGCGTCTGGGGCTTGTCATCCCAACGTTCATCGGTATTACATTATTGACCTTCGCGTTTGTGCACATGATTCCGGGCGATCCGGTGCTTATCATGGCAGGCGAGCGCGGTATTTCCCCTGAGCGCCATGCTGAATTGATGGCGATGATGGGGCTCGATCAACCCCTGTGGAAGCAGTATCTGCACTATATCTATGGCGTTCTGCATGGGGATTTAGGCATTTCACTGAAAAGCCGCATTCCTGTGTGGACCGAATTCGTTCCGCGCTTTAAAGCCACACTTGAGCTGGGCATCTGCGCCATGATGTTTGCCGTATGCGTAGGGATCCCGGTCGGCGTCATGGCTGCGGTGAAACGTGGCTCGGTGTTTGATCATACCGCGGTGGGCATTTCACTGACCGGATACTCAATGCCGATTTTCTGGTGGGGCATCATGCTGATTATGCTGGTATCTGTTCAGCTTAATCTCACGCCCGTTTCCGGACGTGTTGCAGATACCGTGTTCCTGGATGACAGCCATCCGCTCACCGGTTTCATGCTGATCGATACGTTAATCTGGGGTGAGCCTGGCGACTTCAAAGATGCGGTCATGCACATGATTCTGCCCGCTATCGTGCTGGGTACGATTCCGCTGGCGGTCATCGTACGTATGACGCGTTCTTCCATGCTGGAAGTGCTGGGGGAAGACTATATCCGTACGGCGCGTGCGAAAGGCCTGACGCGTATGCGCGTCATTGTCATTCACGCGCTGCGTAATGCGATGTTGCCGGTTGTCACCGTTATCGGCCTGCAGGTCGGTACGCTGCTGGCAGGCGCAATCCTGACTGAAACCATTTTTTCCTGGCCGGGCCTTGGCCGTTGGTTAATCGAAGCGCTGCAACGCCGTGACTATCCCGTTGTGCAGGGCGGTGTGTTACTGACGGCTATTCTGATCATCCTGGTCAACCTGCTGGTTGATCTGCTGTATGGCGTGGTGAATCCGCGCATACGCCACAAGAAATAAGGGGGCATCATGTCTGTTGTTGATCCCGCAAGCGTAAATGTTGCACCCAAGCCGATGACCCCGATTCAGGAATTCTGGCACTATTTTAAACGTAATAAAGGCGCAGTAACGGGCCTGGTTTATATCGTGTTAATGCTGTTGATCGCCATCTTTGCTGACGTCCTGGCGCCGCACGGGCCGGCGGAGCAGTTCCGTGACGCTCTGCTGCATCCGCCTGTCTGGCAGGAAGGCGGAAGCTGGAGCTATATCCTTGGCACTGACGACGTGGGTCGCGATATTTTGTCGCGTCTGATGTATGGCGCCCGCCTGTCATTGCTGGTTGGCTGTATGGTGGTCGTACTGTCGCTGATTTTTGGTGTCATTTTTGGTTTGCTGGCCGGGTATATCGGCGGGGCGGTCGATGCCACCATTATGCGCCTGGTCGATATTATGCTGGCTTTGCCCAGCCTGCTGTTGGCGCTGGTGCTGGTCGCCATTTTTGGCCCGTCGATTGTTAATGCGTCCATTGCGCTAACGTTTGTCGCGCTTCCCCACTATATCCGTCTGACGCGCGCAGCGGTGCTGGTTGAAGTGAACCGGGACTATGTGACGGCTTCCGGTGTAGCGGGGGCAGGCATGTTGCGTCAGATGTTCGTCAACATTTTACCTAACTGTCTGGCACCGTTGATCGTTCAGGCTTCATTAGGCTTTTCCAACGCCATTCTCGATATGGCGGCGTTGGGCTTTCTCGGAATGGGTGCGCAGCCGCCAACGCCGGAGTGGGGCACCATGCTCTCCGACGTCTTACAGTATGCGCAAAGTGCCTGGTGGGTGGTGACGTTCCCTGGATTAGTCATTCTGCTTACCGTGCTGGCATTTAACCTGATGGGCGATGGTTTGCGTGATGCCCTCGACCCGAAACTCAAGCAGTAAAGAGGCACCGAGATGGCATTATTAAATGTAGATAAATTATCGGTGCATTTCGGCGACGATAAGGCACCGTTCCGCGCAGTTGATCGCATTAGCTACCAGGTTGAGCAAGGCCAGGTGGTGGGCATTGTTGGCGAATCCGGCTCGGGTAAATCCGTGAGTTCTCTGGCCATCATGGGATTGATCGATTTTCCCGGAAAAGTCATGGCGGAAAAACTCGAGTTCAATCAACGCGATCTGAAGCGGATTTCTGAAAAAGAACGTCGTCAGTTAGTGGGCGCCGAAGTTGCAATGATTTTTCAGGACCCGATGACCAGCCTGAATCCCTGCTATACCGTGGGCTACCAGATCATGGAAGCCATCAAGGTGCATCAGGGCGGTAATAAAAGCACCCGCCGCCAGCGGGCAATTGACCTCCTGAATCAGGTGGGGATTCCCGACCCCGCTTCGCGTCTGGATGTTTATCCTCATCAGCTTTCGGGCGGGATGAGCCAGCGCGTGATGATCGCCATGGCTATCGCCTGTCGTCCAAAGCTGCTGATTGCTGACGAACCCACAACCGCGCTGGACGTCACAATTCAGGCACAGATCATTGAGTTGTTGCTGGATCTGCAAAGGCAGGAAAACATGGCGCTGATCCTGATTACTCACGATCTGGCGCTGGTAGCGGAAGCCGCACACCACATTATTGTGATGTACGCCGGGCAGGTTGTGGAAAGTGGCAAAGCGACGGATATCTTTAAAGCGCCGCGTCATCCTTACACCCAGGCACTGCTCAGGGCGTTACCGGAATTCGCGGCGGACAAAGCACGGCTGGCCTCATTACCCGGTGTCGTGCCTGGAAAATACGATCGTCCGTCAGGCTGCCTGCTTAATCCGCGCTGCCCTTATGCCAATGACCGCTGCCGTAAAGAAGAACCTGAACTGCGGACGATTCCGGGACGTCAGTCCAAATGTCACTATCCGCTGGACGATGCCGGGAGACCAACTTATGAGTCCTGATAATACAAAGCACGAGTATCTGCTGCAGGCTATCGACCTGAAAAAACACTATCCGGTGAAGAAAGGATTGTTTGGTCAGGAACGCCTGGTTAAAGCGCTGGATGGCGTCTCTTTTAATCTGGAGCGCGGTAAAACGCTGGCGGTTGTCGGAGAGTCTGGCTGCGGTAAATCCACACTGGGCCGTTTACTCACCATGATTGAAACGCCAACAGAAGGTCAGCTTTACTGGCACGGTCAGGATTTGTTAAAACACGATCCCCACGCCCAGAAGCTGCGTCGGCAGAAGATTCAGATCGTCTTTCAGAATCCGTATGGTTCTCTGAATCCACGCAAAAAAGTCAGCCAGATCCTGGAAGAGCCGCTGGTTATCAATACTTCACTCAGTAAAGCGGAACGTCGCGAGAAAACGCTGGAGATGATGGCAAAGGTAGGATTGAAAACCGAGCATTACGATCGTTATCCCCATATGTTTTCGGGTGGCCAACGTCAGCGTATTGCCATTGCCCGTGGCCTGATGCTTGAGCCAGACGTGCTGATTGCTGACGAGCCGGTTTCAGCACTGGACGTGTCCGTACGGGCACAGGTGCTTAATCTGATGATGGATCTGCAGCAAGAGATGGGGCTGTCCTATGTGTTCATTTCTCACGATTTATCCGTGGTCGAGCATATCGCAGATGACGTGATGGTGATGTACCTGGGGCGCTGCGTGGAAAAGGGCAGCAAAGAGGCGATTTTTGCCAATCCACGTCATCCTTACACCCAGGCCCTACTTTCTGCCACGCCGCGGCTCAATCCTGATGAGCGTCGTGAACGTATTAAGCTGACCGGGGAACTCCCCAGCCCGCTGAATCCACCGCCCGGCTGCGCATTCAATGCCCGCTGCCGGCGTCGTTTTGGCACCTGTGTCCAGCTGCAGCCCCAACTCAAGCAGTATGGCGACCAACAGATAGCCTGCTTCGCGGTTGACCAGGATGAAAGCCAGCTAACGGCATCAGTCGAGTCTGCCAGCCAGCCTTAATCAGTGACAGGCGGAATCCTCGTGGGGTTAACCACAGGGATTCCGCCATCACCGCCGTACGTTCATTTCGTTATTCTGTCTGTTTAACGACACAACGTTTTCATTCGCCTTCGCCTGTGAAAGTCCAGCAACGTGCGATGTGCGTTCCAGATTCCGTGCCACATCCTGCCGGCGAAACGTGCTGCCTGGGCGCTGCTGCTGCGCCTCCGAAGCCTGTTCATCAGCGTAACCTTTTCGTACCGGCACAATCATTAGCGGGTGGTCATGAGGGAAAACGAGAGGTCTTCACCCTAATTGATACATTAGCGACATGAACAGGGGCGTTTTCAGTGCCAGCGTTCTACTGTAGCAGGATGAAGTCGCTTTATTTTTTTACCCCGTGGATGGATTAAACAAACCGACCCCTGAGATAAATGTCCTAAAAGATAATGATTTCAACAGCGATCGGTTTTTTAATTAGCGATAATTAGCAGGGTAATACTTTACCAGCCGTAATTTGAAAACACGGAATCTGTCCAGGGAAAAGGCACACCAGCCGGTAAAATGCCGAACCGAACGAAATTTTTTTTGCCTAAAAATACAAAGGGTTGGAACAGCGGCTATCCTGATGTAAGCGATCGCTAAGATGTTAATCACCTGTGAAAATATTTAACTTAAGATGGTCTCAACAATTTTTACGGATATATGTGAAATAGTACTCATTTTTTGCTAAAGAGTAGTGATTAGTATTAAGCTTTCTTATTGAATTCGTCGGTTTTGTAATCAGAATTATCTCACTGTGTTTAAATTATTATGATATATTCCTGGAAAAATCCCCCCTTAGTTGTAGGCCAGGGTCTATGAAAAATTACGACGACTTGCAGCGTTTTAAGGAAAAGACAAAAACGCTCGACATCGCCTTTCAGGATATGTCAGGCCAATCGCAGGAAGCGGCGGATAAAAGCAAATGGTCTCTCATTCGTCAACTGGCGAGCGAAGACCAGCACATGCCTTTTAGTGGGGGACAACGTATTGATCTGCCTCAGCCCCAGCCGATTCAGGGTGACGAATTCAGCATGCCTGAGGTGACGGAGCGTTCTCAGCCTGTCACGCCGCCTGCTGCTGTGTCTTCGCATTCTATTATGGATAGCCTGACCAATAGCGAACCCGATGTTGACGTTGTGGCGCCCGTTGCCCCTTCTTCTGCCTCACCTCTCTTCCCGGCTCCCTCCGCGCAGTCTGTTGCACAGGATGCGGTGAGGGTTTCGCCCGTAACTGAGAAAGAAACGCGGATACCACAGGTAACGGCGCAGCCGAATACTGACGTTCCTGCCACAGATCATAGCCGTTTTAGCGGGCTCTTCCGCGCGCGCAGCAGTGGGTCAGAAAATTTACCAAAAGAAACGTTATTAAAACCGCTACTGGAGAAGATTGCCTTATGCCGTTAGTTTGTGTGTGCTCGCCCAAAGGTGGGGTGGGGAAAACGACGTTGGCAGCGAATCTGGCCTGGAGTCTGGCCCGTTCAGGTAGCAAAGTGTTAGCAATCGATTTTGATGTTCAGAACGCCCTGCGCCTTCATTTTGGCGTGCCGCTGCACGATGGACGCGGCTTTGTTGCGCGCTCGGAGGAACAGGCGGACTGGAGCCAGTCTATTCTGACTACCGGCGGAAATATTTTTGTCCTGCCCTACGGCAACGTGACCGAATCCCAGCGCGAACGGTTTGAAGAAAACCTGACCAAAGATCCTCACTTCATTAAGCGCGGCCTCGACACGTTACTGAACTATCCCGGTCTGGTCATGGTCGCGGATTTTCCGCCGGGCCCCAGCCCTGCGCTTAAAGCGATAAAGACCTTAGCCGATATGCATCTGGTCGTGATGTTGGCCGATACCGCCTCAGTATCGTTATTACCGCATATTGAAGAAAATCGCCTGATTGGTCAGCCGCTGAACAGTAAACACGGACATTATTTTGTTCTGAATCAGTGCGACAATCGCCGGAATATTAATCGTGACGTGACGGCTTTTATTCAGCAACGTCTCGGCGATAATCTTTTGGGCCAGATTCATCGCGATGAAAGTGTGGGTGAAGCGAATGCCTCACAGCAATCTGTTTATGATTTCAGCCCGTCATCCGCCGCTGCCTTTGATATTGAACTGATCGCTAAACGCGTCGCCAGTATTCTGAATGTCAATGTAGGGAATGGCGAAGTTCAGGCACAGATTCACACCAGCAACTATTAAATGTAATGACCTGGCCAGGCCAGGTTTAAAAAAACAGCTCTTTCAGGGTGGAACATGGGTAAAATCGGGTTTTACCTGCTGCTGCTGGTGCTTGCACCTGTTGCTGCGGTGATCATTATCACGCCAATGGATAGCCAAAAGCAGTATATTTTTGGCTTGATAAGCATCGGTATGGTGTTTTTATTGGGGGGCAGTAAAAGCCGTAAAATAACGGTCGTAATGGTTATTCTTTCCGCCCTGATGTCGTCCCGATATATATGGTGGCGAACAACGGAAACCCTGTATTTTAATTCTGAAATCGAAGCGATACTTGGCATCGGCTTATATATTGCTGAGCTGTACGTCTGGCTGATTTTAATCCTGGGTTTCCTGCAAACCACATGGCCATTAAAACGTACTATTGAACCCTTGCCAGAAGACACCCACTTATGGCCAACGGTCGATGTCTATATCCCGACATATAATGAAAGCCTCGACGTGGTGCGCGACACGGTTCTGGCTGCCCAGTGCATCGACTATCCACGCGATAAAATTAAGGTTTACCTGCTTGATGATGGTAAACGCAGAGAATTTGCCGTTTTCGCTGCCGATGTGGGAGTGGGCTATATCACTCGTGATGATAACAGCCATGCTAAAGCGGGTAATCTTAATCACGCGATGAAGATTACCAAAGGGGAGCTGATTTGCGTCTTTGACTGTGACCACGTCGCCACCCGGACTTTCCTGCAGGCAACGGTGGGGCCGTTTTTGAAAGATCCTAAGCTGGCACTGTTGCAGACGCCACACTACTTTTACTCGCCGGATCCGTTTGAGCGTAACCTGAGTGCCGCTCGCAGTATTCCTAATGAGGGATCGCTGTTCTATGGCCCGGTTCAGCAGGGTAACGACAACTGGAACGCGACCTTCTTCTGTGGTTCCTGTGCTGTAATTCGTCGTTCAGCTCTGGAAGAGATCGGCGGCTTCGCAGTAGAAACGGTTACCGAAGATGCGCACACCGCGCTGAAAATGCAGCGTCTGGGTTGGGGATCCGCGTTTCTGGCGATTCCGCTGGCTGCTGGCCTGGCGACCGAGCGCCTCGGGCTGCACGTTATTCAACGTACACGCTGGGCCCGTGGTATGACGCAGATTTTTCGCGTGGATAACCCGCTGTTCGGCCGTGGCTTAAAATGGCAACAGCGGCTGTGCTACCTGAATGCCATGTTGCATTTCCAGTTTGGTCTGCCGCGAGTGGTCTTCCTGACCGCGCCGCTTGCCTATCTGCTGTTTAATCTGAATATCATCCATTCGTCGGCGTCGCTGATTTTCGCCTACGTTTTGCCGCATCTTGTCCTCTCCTTGTATGTTAACTCACGCATGAATGGCCGTTTCCGTTACACCTTCTGGGGTGAAATCTATGAAACGGTCATGTGCTTTCATCTGGTCATCCCGACTATCCTCACGTTGCTTTCACCCAAACACGGAAAATTTAACGTGACGGATAAGGGCGGCGTACTGGATCAGGGATTCTTTGATTTCCATATCGTTCGTCCTCACGTCATCGTTGCATTTCTGCTCAGCATCGGCATTGTGGCGGGCATCGTGCGCGCCACCATGCATGACTATTTTGGCGTGGATCCCTACGTGATTGCGCTCAACGTCGGGTGGGCAGTCTTTAGCTTAATCATTTTGATGGCAGCCATTGCCGTGGCACGCGAAACCAAGCAGGTACGAAAAACGATTCGTATCGAGGTACAGATTCCGGCCATTATCCACTATGCCAGCGGCATCTCATCCCGCACGATGACCAGCGATCTGTCGATGGGCGGCGCGAATCTGGATGCGCCAGATAATCGTCATGAGCACGATACGATTGAAGAGATCGATCTGATACTGAAATCAGGCACCATTACTATTCCGGCGACCAAAATATCGGGCGATGAAGAAAGCATTCGTCTGAGCTTTGGTGCCATGCCGTTGGCACGTCGCCGCGAACTGGTGCGCGTGGTACTGGCGCGTGCCGATGCGTGGATCCAGCCTGAATATAAGCAGGACAATCCGTTAACCTCTCTGGGCACCATCATTCGAACGGTTTTTGAACTGTTCTGGCTGACCTGGCGAGATCGTCGTGAGAAGCGTAAGAGCGGCCCAGACGTTGCGGCGAAAGAGGACAGCGCAGTATGAGGATCTTGATACAGTCGATGCTGGCCGGTTCTCTCTCGGCGGTGCTGTGGGTCATTCCGGCCTCGGCTGAAACGCCCCTTGCAGACAACAGTGTGATGCCAAACAGCAGTGCGGCACCAAATAACAGCGCGGCTCCGACCGACAGTGCGGTACCGCATAACAGTGCGGCTCCGACCGACAGTGCAGTACCGAATAACAGTGCGGCTCCGAGCGACAGTGCGGTACCAAATAACAGTGCGGCTCCGACCGACAGTGCGGTGCCAAATAACAGTTCGGTACCGAATAACAGTGTGGCGCCAAATAACAGCGCGGCCCCGGGCAGCGACCCTGCACTTAGCAGCCAGATCACGCCTGCGGACAGCAGTGCGGCGGATAACCGCTCGGCATCGAGTGTTGCGACTGGCGCGCCTGAGAACAGTACGGTATCTGCCAGCCCGACGGCGCCCGTTAAGGGTGCCGCCGTTGCCGATTCGGCCACACAGATCGGAGAAAAGGTTCCCGCAACGGCGGATGCACAGCCTGCCGGCAGCGCTTCGCCCGTCACTCAGGACAGCAGCGCGTTATCCAGCGTGCCACCGCCAGCCGGCCTCGGTAATGCGGAAACGGGTCTGGAGGCCGCCGCAGGCGAAACGCCCTACAGACCAGGCCAGGCCGCTTCCTCCGTCGACACAACCTCAATGGTCAGCAGCATGCTCAACCAGCCGGTGAGCAGCACGCTAAACGTGGCACAGATGGGACAACGTCAGGGCATTACGCTGACTGGCGGACAACTGCAGTCAGGCATCATTTTTACCCTACCGGGCGACGAGGTGGTGACCAACGCGCGTCTCAACCTGTCCCTGCGCGTTTCCCAGGCGCTCGCCGCGCGCAATACCTCATTGCAGCTGATGTTAAACGGACAGCCGCTTGGCACGCTGCCGCTGGGGTCGGGTGACAGCGATGAAAGCGATTATCAGCTGGACATTCCGGCAGCGATGATTGTGTCCAGTAACAATTTGAGTTTCAAAATTAACGACGCGGACAAGCTGCTGTGTGAAAAAGACAGCGCAGAGCAGTACCAGGTCACTATTCTGCCTAAAACGATGCTGAGCCTTGAAGGCCAGCAGTTAAATATTGGCACCAGCCTGCGTAATTTCCCGCGTCCATTTATCGATCCTCAGCGTATGACTGCGGCTGACGTGACGTTTAGCTTTGCCGACAATGTCACGCCGGATACGGTGACTGCGGCGGTGCTGGTGGCCTCCTGGTTGGGTATTCAGAGTGATTATCGTGGCATCCATTTTCCTGTCGTGCGCGGTAATCTGCCGGAAAAAAACGGCATCCTGTTTGGTCATCCTGGTGACAGGATCGGTACGCTAACCTTCCCAGCCAGTCGTGGTCCATCCCTGCAGATGGTCGATAATCCGGGTAATCCGGTTTATAAGCTCCTGCTGGTCAGTGGCGAAGATGAAAGTCAGCTGCGCCAGGCCGCTTATCGTCTGACCACCCAGCCACTGGCGACCGATAGCAACAGCATGCAGGTCAAACCGCAGTCCATTGTCCTGCGCAGTCCTTACGATGCGCCGCACTGGATCAATACGACGCATCCCGTGCGACTGAGTGAACTGCTGCGTAAAGATCAAAGCCTGACGGCGACCGGCATCTGGCACGATGCTATGCGGGTGAATTTCCGCGCTGCACCCGACCTGTTCCTCTGGGATGGCGATACGGTCCCACTCTATTTGCACTACCGTTTCCCGTCGGAAAACTGGATTGACGAGAAAAACTCGCTGCTTAACGTCACGTTGAACGGCACGTTTTTGCGCAATCTGACGGTGAATAAAGTGGGCTTACTTGAAAGCGCCTGGCATCGCTTAGGGGGAGATGCGCGTCAGGAACATTACCAGATTAACCTTGATCCCTATTTGATTTATGGCGACAACCAGTTGGCGCTTTATTTTAACATCAAGCCTAAAGCCGATGCGCCCTGCGGCGTTTTGCTGAACAACAATATCAAAAGTCGAATCGAAGACGATTCCTGGATTGATCTCAGCCACACGCGGCATTTCAGTATGCTGCCCAATCTCTCCTATTTTGTGGGTGCCTCTTTCCCGTTTTCCCGGCTGGCTGACTTTTCGCAAACCACGCTGCTGTTGCCTGAAAATCCAAGCGATGCGGAGATCTCAACACTGTTAAACCTGTCTGCCAGGGCAGGAAATGCTACCGGCGTGGCGCTGGCACAAAATCAGGTTCTGTTTGGTCTGCCAGTCGGCGGCAATAACCTGGCTCGCGTTCAGCAAAGTGACATACTGGCAGTGAGCACGACAGGCAACAGTGCGTTTAACCAGGCGATGCTGGCGAACTCCCCGTACGAGGCCAACGGCAGTGCGTTAGGGGTTAAAGAGCCGTCTGCGCTCGAAAAATTACGTAGCTGGCTGGTGGGCGACTGGTATCGCCAGCCGCTGGATGCCGATCGCTACTTCTCTTCGAATGAGTCCTGGCGTGGGTTTCTGAGCTACCGCTCAATGTGGAATCCGGATCGTCTGGTGGTCATGGCAGTGGCGACCAGCGACGATCAACTGCTGCGCCTGCACGGTGATTTAGGCTCGGCCCGCATCAACGCGGCGGTACGCGGTGATACGGCGATTATCACCGATGAGAACGGTATCCGGAGTTTCCGGGTGGGGCCACAGTTCCCTAGCGGCGAGATGCCGTGGTACATGATGGTGGTGTGGTACGCGAATCAGCATTCGGTATTAATGGCGCTGGCTGCACTGCTGTTCTCCGCCATCGTGGGGAGTGCCGCGTGGGTGATGCTGAAACGACATGCGTCGCGGCGTCTACAGTCAAAACACAATCGCGATGCCGGTAAGAAGTAAGGGTCATCATAATGAATAAAAACCAAATCAGTGCCGGTATCTGTCGTGCGTTGTTACTGGGCGGGGCGCTCTCGCTGTCTTTGCCATTGCAGGCGGCGGAGAGCAGCAACCCGGCCTTGCAGGCGCTCTTTGATCAGGCGGCCTACTGGCATCAAAAGGCTCATGACGACCTGGCGAAAGCGTCACTGCAAAAAGTGCTCATGGTTGAGCCGAACAATACTCAGGCGCTTTATCTGCTGGCGCTCTATTCGCAACAAAGCGGTGACAACGCAGGAGCGATGCAGTATCGCACGCGTCTCAGTCAGGTTTCACCTGACAATCCGCACCTTGCTGAACTGGATAATGCCCGTCAGTTGCAGACGATTCCCCAGGCGCAACTCTCGCTGGCCCGTCAGCAGGCCAGAAGCGGAAATATTGCGGCGGCCTTGCAGACCTGGCGCAATACCTTTAGCGGCAACGAACCGCCCGCCAGCGTGGCTGCCGAATATTATCTGACCATGGCCGGCGATCGCACGCTGCTGCCACAGGCGATTGAAGCGTTGCGCGAGTTTTCAGCCCAGCATCCTCAGGATACGGGGGCCAAACTGGCGTTGGGCAAGGCGCTGACTTATCAGGACTCGACCCGACGTGAAGGCATTGACTTGCTGAGTACGCTGGCAAGTGGCAATCAGGATGCCGATCGTTCTCTTCGTCAGGCGCTGTTGTGGCTGGGTCCACAGGCATCGGATGCCTCGCTTTACCAGACCTGGCAGCAGCGACATCCCCAGGATAATGCGGTAATGGACTATTACCGCAAGAACGTGGGCGGAGCCGAAAAAGGCGCGGGATTTAGCGCGCTTAACAGCGGCGACGTGAACACGGCAGAAAGCAATTTCGGCAAAGTGTTACAGGCTAACCCGCAGGATGCGGATGCGCTGGCCGGGATGGGATACGTCGCGCAGCGAGAAGGCCGTTATCAGGACGCAGCGGATTATCTGCAGCGCGCGGCGCAACTGGGTGGCGATCAAAGCGCCGATCGCCAGAAGCAGGCTGCTGATGCGCGTTTTTATGCGCAGTTAGCCAGCGCCCAGCAGGCCTTTAAAAATGGCGACAGCGCGCAGGCACTGGCGCTGAGCGAACCGCTGACGCATGCCGAAGGTGAGAAGGGCGTTGCGGCCGGCTTATTCCGTGCCGATATTTTGCGCCGCAGTAATCAGCCCGATCAGGCAGAGCAGGCTTACCGCGCGATTCTGAAAACCGATCCCGATAACCGGAGCGCACGCGAAGGATTGTTCTACGTGCTGCGTCAGCAGAACCGCAGCGCTGAAGCCAATACGTTACTGGCCTCATTGCCGGAAAGCGTCAGGCAAAGTGTGGCGCCGCGAGGCAGCAGCGTTGATCCGATTCGCCAGCAGGCGAAACGTCAGGTCGCGGCAGGCAATATCAATGCCGCGATTGCCACCCTGCAGCAAGGTATCCAGCGTTATCCGCAGGATGGCTGGTTACGCCTCGACCTCGCCCGCCTTTATCGCCAGCAAGGGAATACCCTGCTGGCGGCAGGCGTCATGCAGCCGGTGATGCGGAGTGGTGCCAGCACCACGGAACGCTATGCGGGCGCTATCAACGCCAGTGAAAGTGGAGCCTGGCAGCAGGCAAGTTCCCTGTTGGCGGGTATCCCTGCCCGCGAGCAAAACCGTGATATGCGGGAACTGGCGCAGCGTGTGAATTTCAATTTGCAAATGGCCACGGCCGACCAGTATCTGGCGCAAGGATCGAATGCCGCAGCGGCAAACACGCTGAAAGCGCTGGCGGTGAATCCGCCTGATAATCCTGTTGATGCCGGGAACCTGGCACAAAAGCTGGCCAAGGCCGGCGATATCAACAGTGCGGTGGCGGTGGTTCGCGGAAATATGCAGCGCGGTGTTCAGGGGAATGCCGGAGATTATGCCGCTCAGATAGCCGTACTGAATCAGGCCGGGCTGGACAATGAGGCACAACGTTTTCTTAGCCTGCCCGAACTGCAGACACGCAGTACACCAAAGCAGCTGGCAGAGATACGTGAAGGTTACCTGATTAACGACGTTGATCGGCTGCGACAGCAGAAGCAGTATGCAGCTGCCTACGATAAGCTGATTGGTGCACTGCAGCGCGATCCGCAGAACCGTGATTTGATGTTCGCCATGGCCCGTCTGTATCAGGACGGCAAAATGAATAAAGACGCGGGCGTCGTCTACGACTATTTGATGACCCAGGATACGCCATCCCAGGATGCGCGCGTTGGCGCAATCAATGTCGCGCTGGCACAAAATAACGTGCAGCGTGCCAATGAGCTGGCAAAAGGACTGACGTCTAGCCAGACGCCACAGCGTCAGTTGCTCCTGGCGCAGGTCGCCGAGGCCAATGGCGATCACATGCAGGCCATGCGCTATCTACGCTCGGCGCGCGGTCAGATTATTGGTTTGCAAGGCGCACAGCCGGGTGCCACGCCGACCATTGGCGGACTGGCCCTGGCCGACAATCCCTTTATCAATCGCAGTACCTCGCCCGTGGGGCGCACGCCGTCCAGCTATGGCACCGTGCTGCCGTGGCAGGTTGCGCCGGTATCCGCAGAGGGCGCGCAGGAGGGCACCCTGGCCAGTGCCAACACGGTTTCCTCTCAGCAGGCTCAGACGCTGCACGATGTTGACGCCATGATGGAGACGTTGCAGGAAAAGACCGGCACCTGGGCGCAGGGCACCGTGCAGGTGCGCGGGCGTGACGGTGAGTCAGGGTTGAGTCAGTTATCGGAAGCCAAAGCACCGCTGACCTTCTCTACCGTGCCCTTTGGCGATGCGCGTTTCAACTTTACCATGACACCCGTTTCACTCACGGCGGGTAGCGGTGCAGGCGATGCCTGGCGTCGCTTTGGCACGAATGCGCTGGAGCAGGGCAAAGTGGTCGCGGCCGGTCTTGCCAAAGTTGACGATGTCCCGACTGCCACAACTGATTCGCAAAGCGCATCCGGTGTGGAGCTGAATCTTGCCCTTCAGGGCGACAGCTATAAAGTCGATCTGGGCAGCACGCCACTGGGCCAGGATCTCAATACGCTGGTGGGAGGGGTGCAATGGTCGCCGAAACTCACGGATTTCCTGACGCTGATTCTGACCGGTGAGCGCCGGGCTATTACCGACAGCCTGCTGTCTTACGTTGGCGCGGAAGACAAATCCAGCGGCAAACGTTGGGGTAATGTCACCAAAAACGGCGGCAATGCGCTTCTGAGTTATGACAACGGCGATGCCGGATTATTTGTCGGGGCAGGCGCTTACAGCTACGTGGGGAATAACGTGGCCAGTAACAATAACCTGCAAGCCAATGCGGGTGTTTATGTCCGTCCTTTCTATGCTGACGATCGTGAACTAAAGGTCGGCATGAGCCTGTCCTGGATGAATTTCTCGAAAAACCTCAGCTACTTTAGCTATGGTCAGGGCGGTTATTTCAGCCCGCAGGACTATGCGTCGATTTCTTTCCCAGTCGACTTCTCACGCACGTTTGACGATCTTAAAGTTAACATTGGCGGCGCAGTGGGTTACCAGAGCTACAGTCAGGATAAGAGTGCTTATTTCCCGGGCGATGCGGGCCGTCAGGCGCAGCTGGAGCAGCTGGCTGCCAATGGCAATGTGAAAAGCGCCTTCTATGAAGGCAACAGTAAAAACGGTGTAGGTTATAACCTGCATGCGGGCGCGGATTACAAAATTGATAAAGATGTCACGATTGGCGGACAGCTGGGTTATGACACCTTTGGTGACTATAACGAGAGCACGGCGCAGCTCTATTTCCGTTATTTATTCGGAGAGAAGTAATGAGTGAAGCATTTAGCGGGATGACCCACCCGTATCAGCCTGGCTGGTTTGATCTGGTCAGCGTTATGGTCGAAGGAATGATCGCCAACGCAGGCCAGGAGCAGGCGGAGGCGTTTCTGCACAGCATGGGCGAATCGCTGGCGACACGCTATCCTTTACCTGAATCGCGTACGGTGCAGGATTTCGAACGAGAAGTGAACCTGCAGCTGGCCCGGTTCAGTTGGGGATTTGTGCAGTTACAGCCGCAGGAAAACGCCCTGTTGATTAAGCATCATGCTCTGCCTGTCGGCGACAGCACACAGTCGGTCGCTCACTGGCAGGCGGCATTGAGCGCCATCCTGGCGGGGATGTTTTCTGGCTGGCTTCAGGGCCAGGGCGGCAGTAAAACCGTACCGGTTGTGCTGGAGCTGAACGATGGTCATACCATGCATTTTCGATATCAATAAGGTGCTCTGATGAGAGTTAAGCCAGTGTGGTCCGGTATTCTGGTCTTGTTTATGATGTTTTTCAGCACCCAGGCGATGGCAAGTGGTTGGGATACCTATAAAAGCCGCTTTCTTCAGTCAGACGGACGCATTATTGATACGGCAAATAATAATGTCAGTCACACGGAAGGCCAGGGTTACGGCATGTTGCTGGCGGTTGCTTATAACGATCGCGCGACCTTCGATAAACTCTGGAAGTGGACGCGCACGAACCTGCGCAATCCGCAAAACGATCTGTTCTACTGGCGCTACATTCCTGATGCACAGGATCCTGTCGCGGATAAAAATAACGCGTCCGATGGCGATGTGCTGATTGCATGGGCGTTGCAACGGGCTGCGCAAAAATGGAATGCAAGCGATTATCAGCAGGAATCGGACCGCATTCAGCGTGCGATAGTCAAACTCGATGTGACGAACTTCGGTGGCTACACCGTAATGATGCCGGGCGCGCAGGGATTCAATAAGAACAGCTATGTGGTTTTGAATCCCTCTTATTTCCTGTTTGTCGCCTGGCAGGAGTTCGGCCAGCGCAGCCATTTGCAGGTCTGGAACAAGCTGATTGACGGCGGGATGGCGCTGCTGGGCAAGATGCATTTTGGCAACAGCGATCTGCCGCTTGACTGGGTCGCGCTGAACGCCGACGGCTCCGTCGCGCCCGCGGTGGGTTATTCAAATCGCTTTAGTTACGATGCCATCCGCGTGCCGCTGAATATCTGGTGGTACGATCCGCAAAGCCTGGCGCTGGGGCCTTTCCAGCGACTATGGCAGGGCTATGGTCGTATGAATACGCCGGCCTGGTTTGATGTGCTGGCCAATACGGCGGCGCCTTACCATCTGGAAGGCGGCTTGCTGGCGGTACGTGATTTGGTGCTCAACGAAACAGGCTACCTGAGTGACAAACTGTCTCCTGAGCAGAACTACTTTTCTGCCAGCCTGCAGTTACTGACCTGGATGGCTTATCAGGAAAAGCGTTGATCGTGGCCTGAACACAGACGGCAGCATTCCTTCACGGTTCCACATTGAGGGGATGCTGCTGAGGCAACTCTCTTTTTGTTACTTCCTCCTTTCTGAATCGTCTGCTTCCGCCCCCTTAAGCCACAAAATAACGCTGCAATAGGATATACTTGACGCGCTTTTCCAGACGGATATCTAGGCTCTTAGCGAGCCGGGAGTAAAATTTTTGCGCGTAAGCCGATCACTGACGATAAAACAGATGGCAGCCGTTTCTCTGATTGCGACGGTCACCATCAGCATTTTTATCGTTATTCAACTGTTCCATTTTGTGCAGCAGCGCAGGATCGACTACGCCCAGCAAATGGAGAATATCGCGCATACCGTGCGTCAGCCGCTGTCTGAAGCCGTCCTGAAAGCCGATATTCCCCAGGCCGAACGCATTCTTCACTCTCTTAAGCCGGCAGGCATCTTATCGCGCGCGGATGTGGTGTTGCCCAATGCTTTTCAGGCGCTCCACGCGAATTTTGAAAACGAAAAGCCGATTCCCAGGCTGGTGGCCCGTCTGTTTGAGCTGCCGGTGCAAATCACGCTACCGCTCTATTCGGTGGAACATACTGGCTTACCTAAGCCGCTGGCCTATCTGGTGTTACAGGCCAATTCAACGCGTGTTTATCAGTTTATCCTGAGCACGCTCTCGACGATGATCATCACCTACCTACTGCTGGCGCTGATACTGTCGGTCTCGATCAGCTGGTGCATCAACCGGTTAGTGGTGCATCCACTGCGGCGAATTTCGCGTGAGATCCAGGAGTTGCCGCCCCAGTCAATCCTGACGCACAAACTCACCCTGCCTGCCGATCATCGCGACGATGAAATTGGTATGTTGATTCGCAGTTATAACCGCAATCAACACGTGCTGGAGTCCATCCACGATGAGATGAGCCGGTTAACGACGCACTTTGCCGTTACCGATCTGCCTAACCGGGCATTGTTTTTAGCACTGTTGGACCAGTTTATCTCTTCCCGGAGACAGCCTTTTAGTTTGATGGTCATTCGCATTGAAACGCTGCAGGAAGCCAATGGCGTATTAAGCGACGATCAGCGCGATACGCTGATGTTGACGCTGGTCGAGAAAATTCGCAGCACCATTGATGACCACACTGTCTTAGCGCAGACCACAACCAGCGATTTCGTTCTGTTGATGAAATCGGCCAATAACCCGTTTCGCGCCCTGCGTCTGGCCCGTAATCTGATGATTCGCCTAAACCAGCCCGTCAATCTGCATCAATTGCAGCTACGGCCTAACGCCAGCATCGGCCTGGCATTAGGTGAAGAGGGCGAGTCGATGGGCGCCGGTGAGATGCTGGACAGAGCGACCTCGGCCATGATGTCAGCACGCCGTCAGGGCAAAAATCAGATCCTGTTTTTTGATGCCGCGTTAACCGAGCGTGCGCAAAAACGATTGACCCAGGAACATGATATTTTACAAGGCCTGCACGACGAACAGTTTGCCCTTTATCTGCAGCCTCAAATCGATATGCAGACCGGCAGGTTAGCCGGTGCGGAAGCGCTGTTACGCATGCGTCAGGCCGACGGCAGCTATGGCTTATCCGAAGAATTCATTGCCAGTGCTGAAGAGATCGGGGTGATTTCCGCCATTGGCCGTTGGGTCGTTGAGGAAGCCTGTCGCATTCTGGCGGGCTGGCAGCGTCACGGCGTAACGGTGCCGCTGAGTATCAATATTTCTGCCGTACAGTTACGCGATGCCAGCATCGTCAGCCATTTGCACGCTCTGCTTGAGCGGCATCGCATTGCGCCCGGTTCTCTGGTGCTGGAGATTACCGAAACCGCGCAGATTGGCGATGCCGAGCAGGCTATTTCTCTGCTGAGAATGTTGCAAAAAACCGGTGTTGCCGTCGCGCTTGATGACTTTGGGATGGGCTATTCCAACCTGAACTATCTGCACCAGTTTAAGTCATTGCCAGTCAATAAGCTTAAAATGGACCGCAGCTTCGTGGCCGCCTTACCTGAAGATGACACCATGGTGCGCATCGTTGCGGCCATTGCGGATATTATCGATCTGGATGTGATTGCTGAAGGGGTGGAAACCTGTGAGCAGCGTGACTGGCTGCTTGCGCGTGGCATCACGATTGGTCAGGGTTATCTTTACTCTGAAGCCCTGCCGCTGGCGCAGTTCAATGCGCAATGGGTTCCCTCACCTCAACCGGAGGATTAACCCTCTGATTCCTTGATTTTGCAAGAATTTTAGTTACAAAACCCCTTGCTGAAGCGTTTCAGTTCAGAATTACGCTTGTATCATTTCCCCTGACTTTGCAGCCCTGTATTAATCGCGTAAACAGAGTGTTATTTTCTGTCCACTGTCTGGCCCGGCCTGCCTCGCCAGCCAGTCACAATAAAAAATCCGACAACATTACCCTATTCGTTAGTGGATACCTGTTTATGAAACTATTTAAAAGCCTTTATTTCCAGGTTCTGGTCGCCATTGCTATCGGCGTACTTATGGGCCATTTCTATCCAGATTTAGGTACCCAAATGAAGCCGTTAGGGGATGGCTTCGTTAAATTGATCAAAATGATCATCGCGCCTGTGATTTTCTGTACGGTGGTGACCGGTATCGCCGGGATGGAAAGCATGAAAGCCGTCGGCCGCACGGGTGCGGTTGCGCTGCTCTATTTTGAAATCGTCAGTACTATTGCGCTGATTATCGGTCTGATCGTGGTTAACGTTGTACAGCCTGGTGTGGGCATGAACGTTGATCCCGCGACGCTGGATGCGAAAGCTGTGGCCATTTATGCCCAGCAGGCCGAGCAGCAAGGCATCGTTGCCTTCCTACTGGATGTGATTCCGGGCAGCGTGATTGGTGCTTTTGCCAGCGGTAACATTTTGCAGGTCCTGTTATTTGCCGTCCTGTTCGGTTTTGCGCTGCATCGTCTGGGCAACACGGGCACGTTAATTTTCAACGTGATCGAAAGCTTCTCCAAAGTGATTTTTGGCATCATCAATATGATCATGCGCCTTGCGCCTATCGGGGCATTTGGTGCCATGGCCTTTACCATCGGTAAATATGGCGTAGGTTCACTGGTCCAGCTTGGACAGCTGATTATCTGCTTCTATATCACCTGTATTCTGTTTGTGGTGGTGGTGCTGGGACTCATCGCTCGCGTCTTCGGTGGCTTCAGCATCTTTAAATTCATTGCCTATATCAAAGAAGAGCTGCTGATTGTACTGGGCACCTCTTCATCGGAATCTGCACTGCCACGTATGCTGGATAAGATGGAACGGCTGGGTTGTAAGAAGTCCGTGGTGGGGTTGGTGATTCCAACAGGATATTCCTTTAACCTGGACGGAACCTCAATCTACCTGACGATGGCGGCTGTCTTTATCGCCCAGGCCACCAATGCCCACATGGATATCTTCCATCAAATTACGCTGCTGGTCGTGCTACTGCTGTCTTCCAAGGGCGCAGCCGGGGTAACGGGCAGTGGGTTTATTGTGCTGGCGGCAACGCTTTCAGCAGTAGGACATTTACCGGTTGCTGGCCTGGCGCTGATTTTAGGTATTGACCGCTTTATGTCCGAAGCGCGTGCGCTGACCAATCTGGTCGGTAACGGCGTCGCCACGGTGGTGGTGGCAAAATGGGTCGATCAGCTGGATAAAAAACAGTTGGGTGACACGCTGGCGGGCAAAAATAAGGCAGAAAATCCCTCAGAATCTGCGATTTAACCTTTGAATGTGATTTAATCCTCTCAAATGCCCGCTGTCACTTGCCCTGACAGCGGGCATTTGGATAATAAACCTCACTTGTTTTTTTCAACGTTTTTCACTTCGTTGCGTGACATCCCGGTCTTCCTGTGGTCAAACCTGTTGTTAATGATCGGCAGCGCGAATCGGCCATGTCCGGTTTGCTTATAAACGCGGCTAAACGCGCCAGTGATAACGATTTTTGAATTGTTTGAGTAGGGGTTCACATGCAGGGCACCAGAATTCGGCTTTTGGTTGGTGGATTAGTACTGGCAGCGACCAGTTACGGTGCGCCGGCAGAAACGCTGCAACCTGATCCAGCCTGGCAACAGGGAAGACTGGACAACGGATTTAACTGGCAACTGTTGGCAACACCGCAACGGCCAAGCGATCGCATTGAGTTACGCATGGTTGTTAATACCGGTTCACTGGTGGAAAGCGCCCAGCAAACCGGTTTTAGCCACCTTTTGTCACGCCTGGCGCTGGTACACAATACCGCCCTGGATACGAATCAGCAGCGCGCATTATGGCAGCAGAGTATCGATCCACAGCGGCCTCTGCCGCCGGTTATTTCATCGTATGATTACACGCAATACAATTTAAGCCTGCCCAATAACCGCCCTGAGTTACTGAAAGAAGCCCTGAACTGGCTGGCGGCCACGGCGGGTGATATGGCGATTACCAATCAGGTTGTCGATACAGCTCTGTCCGCTTCCGATCCGGTAAGAACCTGGCCTGCGGATACTCAGGATGTCTGGTGGCGCTATCGGCTGAAAGGGTCGGCGTTGCTAGCGCACGATCCGGCTGAGAAACCGCGTGCCCCCGTTGACGTCGCGCAGCTGAAAAGTTTCTACCAGCAGTGGTACACGCCAGATGCCATGACACTTTATGTCGTCGGCAATGTCGACAGCCGCAACCTTTCCGAACAAATCAACAAAGCGTTTTCACCGCTGGAAGGCAAGCGCAGCACCCCTGCATCCATGCCCACCTTGTCTCCTTTACCGCACGATCCGGTTAATCTGGTCAGCGGCACGTTAGCGCAGGATCGCCTGTCCCTTGTCTGGGATACGCCGTGGCAGCCCATCCGGGACTCACAGAACTTGCAGCGTTACTGGCGTAGCGATCTGGCGCGCGAAGCGCTGTTCTGGCACGTGCAGCGCGCGATGAGCAATAAAAAAGTTCAGGGTGTGCAGGTGGGATTTGACTGTCGGGTGCTTTACCAGCGTGCGCAGTGTTCCATTAATATGGATACGCGCAATGACAGCCTGGAACAGAATATGAACCTGGTTGCCCGCGAGCTGGCTGCCGTGCGCGATAACGGTTTGCCACAGGAAGAGTTTGATGCCCTGATGGCCCAAAAACTTCTGGAGCTGAATAAGCTGTTCACAACCTACGCGCGCACAGATACTGACGTGCTGATTAGCCAGCGTTTACGATCGCAGCGCAATTCAGTGGTAGATATTGCCCCGGAGCAGTATCAAAAGCTGCGGCAGGATTTTCTCTCCGGCCTGACGCGCGATCAGCTCAATCAGGAGTTGCGGCAGCAACTTAGTCAGGAGTTAATGATGGTACTGATTCAACCGGAAGGTGAATCAGAAACCAACGTTAAGAGCCTTAAAACGGGCTGGGATAAGCTGATGACGTTGCCTGCGACAGCATCTGCACCAGCGGCAGGCGGGGACGTCAGCCAGCCGGACAGTAACGCTGCCGGTGATGCAGCGCCACCGACCTCCTGATCCATCAGGTTTTTGCCCTGAGCCATTCGGTCACTAACATTGGCCAACTGGCGAGGGGCAAATCCGCGACGCCACGGATGCCAAAACCGTGCCCGCCTTTCTGGTAAAAATGCACTTCGACGGGAACATTGTGTTCCCGTAATGCGCTGAAAAACACCATGCTGTTATTCACCGGGACGGCATCATCATCGGCGGCATGAATCAGCAAGGTCGGCGGCACCTGGTTGTGCACCCGGGTTTCGAGTGAATAGGCATCAATCGCTTTCTGGTCAGGCCATGCGCCTAATAAACGGGTGCGCGAGCCTTCATGGGCCAGGCCATCACGCATACTGATCACAGGATAAACCAGCACCATAGCGTCCGGACGAGGCGAAAAATTCTCTGCGTTGTCCTGAACGGGATAAATCTTCTCCGCAAACCGCGTGCCGAGACTTGCGGCAACGTGGCCGCCAGCCGAAAAACCCATCATAACAATGTATTTGCCGTTCAGCCCACGCTGCGCCCGCTCACGCAGGACGCGCACGGCTCGCTGCGCATCGGCGAGTGGAGCATCTGGTCCTTCATGATGTCCGTCATAGGGCAGGCGATAGGTCATGACGGCCAGGGTGTAACCCATAGAGGTGAAAAAGGTTGCCAGCGCGCTGCCTTCACGGTCAATCATGATGCGATGGTAGCCACCGCCGGGCGCGACCAGGAGCGTAATCCCGTTGGATTCCACAGGATGCCAGATAGCCATTTCCGGGCAGCGAACGCCGGTTGCCACGCGATCGTAGGGTTCGTACTCTTTTGCCGTATCGACGATTTGTGGCTGAGCGCGAGAATCGCTGGCACCGGGCGCATCACCATTAGGCCAGATATTAATGATTTCAGTATTCATAGCTGTGTCCTGATGCGAGAGATGTTGTCGTTGTTTTGTTCGCGGCCGTGAAAACAGCATCCTGCTGTCGCTGTTTAAAAGATGGCCTGTTTTGGCCTAATCGTCCAACTCAAAACCGCTAAAATGCCGAGATTCAGACTATGCCTGGCATGCTGAACATGGTGCTAAGCCGATAATTTTAAAGGAATAAAAATGAATTAAGATTAGCCAGCATTAACGGACGAGGGCAGGATAAAGCAGGAAGAAAACGGGTTGGCTGACTTAAGTAAAATGAATGGATTTTCCTTTTGCCATGACGGAAACGGAGGACATATTTATCGTGTTTTTATTTAAAGAAAGTGATGTGTTGCTGCGCGGTTAATCGCTGTGCAAGCGGGAAGTCTGGCACGGGCTGCACTGCGCCAGAACGCGAGCGCTACGCGCTTTCATCAATCATTAGCCTGTTTCGAGCGTTAAACTTCCAGAAGGATGCCCAGGCAATCTCCCAGTAATCGCCATCGGGATCGCGAAAATAACCGCTGTAGCCGCCCCAGTGGACTTTTTGTGGCGGCTTGACCTGGTTCCGCCGTGATGTTGTACCAAAGCTATGAGATCATCGACCTCCTGCTCTGACTTAACATTTATGGCAAAAGTAATCCCGTTGAACCCGCCGTCAGCCAGCGCAGGCGGATGGCTTTCATTGATATCTTTTGCCAGATTTTGCAGCGGATAAAGCTCAAGCCTGGTGCCGGCATGATTGAAAAACAAAATGGGCGGATTCTGCTCAGTCACCTGCGTTTTAAAACCGATGCCTTTATAAAAGGCCTGGGATTTTCCCTATAACGCCCGCCCAGGCAGACCAGATTGATGCGATTCATACTGACTCTGTTTACAGTCAGGCATGGCCAGGATACTCGTCTCACCCTGGCCACGCGACAGAGCAATTATGCAGGCATATCTTCCTGCGGAATAATCGCCCCACGAAACTGAATAACCGTGCTGGCAGTGAGATGACCACGCTGGGCGGCCTCCTCGACCGAGGCGCCAACCAGACGCTTAGCCAGATAGCCCGCACTGAACGAATCGCCCGCCGCCGTGGTGTCAATAATCTTTTCTTTAGCCAGCATGATTGACGGAACCTCTCTAACAGGCTGGTCTTCCGCGGCAATCAGGCAGGATTCCGCACCGCGCTTGATGACGATCTCGCTAACGCCTGCCTGACGTGCCCGGGCAATGACGTCTTCGACAGGCTGCACGCCCCATAACAGATGCTCGTCATCCAGCGTCAGGAAGGCAATATCCGTGTTATCGAGCATCTTTTGATAGGCCTGGCGAGTACTGGCATTGTCTTTCCACAGGCGAGGCCGGTAATTATTATCGAAAATCACCTTGCCCCCGTTTTTGCGGCAGTTTGCCAGCAGCTGCATGAGCTTTGCACGGCTGGCGTCAGTCAGGATAGCAAGACTGATACCGCTGAGATAAAGGTAGTCGTAATGTTCCAGCTGCTGGCAAATGTCTTCTGCCAGAGGGCCATTAAGCCAGTAGCGTGCCGCCGCGTCATTGCGCCAGTACCAGAATGTGCGCTCGCCCTGGTCGTCTGTCTGGATCATGTACAGACCGGGCATTTTATCCTCAAGGCGTTGGATAAGGTCGGTATGCACGTTTTCCTGCTGCCAGCGGGCGATCATCTGTGCGCTAAAGGGATCGTTTCCCAGCGCCGTCACGTAATCCACCCGGATTTTGTGTTGATCGACCTGTCGGGCAAGGTAAACGGCCGTATTGAGCGTATCACCGCCAAAGCCGCGTTTAATGTTGTCGCCTTTTTCGGACAGTTCAATCATGCATTCACCGATAACGGCGATTTTTTTATGCGTCATGGTTTAAGGCCTGTAGTTTACATTTGCTTCAGTCTCGCGTTTGTTAGCGTCATCGTCAACTTTTTAAAACAGCGTTTTAATTTAATTTAGGGTGAGGTAAAGCGATAATTAACCCGATAAAGCGGCTTGTTTCGGCGATTGTCGCACTAAAAGAGGCGTAGACTCGTTGCTTCAACGTGGCCGGGTTTTCACTAAGTTGTCGAATGTTAAACGATAAACGCTGCCAGGCCGCCAGATGAAGGCGCTTACTATCAACCAGGAAAAGACCATGGTTATGGAGAATTTTAGTCAATGGCTACCTTCTTCAATTGACATCAATCCGCAGCAAAAAAAACGTCTCATCTGGCAACAGTGTCAACGCAGCTATACCTTTCAGCCCATCTATAAGGTTTCGGGGCAACTGCTGGCGATTGAACTGCTGACGGCCATCACACATCCGTCTGAACCAGAGAAGAAACTGTCTCCTGAAGCCTATTTTTCTGAGCTGGAAATAGCACAACGCCTTGATATTGTTCAGGAGCAGTTAGAATTACTCACCCAGTGGGAATCGTTCTTTGGTCGCAATAACGTCATGGCATCAGTGAATATTGACGGCCCTTCGTTGTCGTTGATACAAAACCATGTACCGATTCGCAGTCTGATTACCCGTTTACCCTGGGTTCGCTTTGAGCTGACCGAGCACCACGTCCTGCCTCAGGAGGAGATGGTCGCGCAAATGCCTGAACTGGGGCCGTTGTGGCTGGATGATTTCGGTTCGGGCATGGCGAACTTCTCTGCACTGACCGAGCTTAAATACGACTACATTAAGCTGTCACGTGAACTTTTTATTCTCTTACGTGCGTCAGATGAAGGCCGGATACTTTTTCCCATGCTGTTGTCGCTGATAAATCGTTACTGCAACGGCGTGATTGTTGAAGGCGTTGAGACGCAACAGGAGTGGGATCAGGTTAAATCGTCCCCGGCGATGGCGGCTCAAGGGTATTTTTTTTCTCGTCCTGCTCCCTTTTCCGAACTGGAAAGCCTTCCTGTCCAGCTTGATTGATCCCTTCCCGCGCGCTCTCGACTATCTTTAACGGAGACCGTGAAAGAGCAGGGAGGAAGCCTAATGTCACGCGCCGGAAAAATTGTAAGCTGGATTGGCGGGATTGTTGTATTGCTGATCGTCGTTGTAGTGATAGTCATTGCAACATTCGACTGGAATCGCCTGAAACCCACTATTAATCAGAAAGTGTCTGCGGAACTTAACCGTCCCTTTGCCATTCGGGGGGATTTGGGCGTCGCATGGCAGCGTAACCCTGAAGAACCCGGATGGCGCGGCTGGTTACCCTGGCCTCATCTGCACGCCGAAGACATTATGTTGGGCAATCCCCCTGATATTCCTGACGTGACCATGATCCACCTGCAACGCGTGGACGCCACACTTGCCCCTCTGGCCCTACTGCACAAAGAAGTCTTTATCCCGTGGATAAAACTGCAGCAGCCTGATGCCCGCCTGATTCAGACCGCCGATAAGAAAAACAACTGGACCTTTACCCTCGCTGACAGCGACAGCAAAGATGATAATGCGCCACCTTCAGCCTGGTCATTTCGTCTCGATAATATTCTGTTCGATCAGGGCACCATTCTCTACCGCGATGCCGTTAACCAGGCCGATGTCACGCTGAAGGTTAACCCGCTCGGCAAGCCTGTGCCCTATTCACAAATCGCGGGCGGAGACGATAAACAACAAGGCGCGGGTGATTTTGTCTTTGGCTGGCAGGCAAGCGGCAGCTACCACAATGAAAAACTCACGGGTCAGGGCAAGATTGGCGGCATGTTATCCCTGCGTAGTCAGACCACAGCGTTCCCGATTCAGGCAGACGTCCGGAACGGTAGCACGCGCGTACAGCTGACCGGCGGCGTTCAGGATCCCCTGAATCTGGGCGGGCTGGACGTGCGTCTACGTTTTTCTGGCGATACGTTGGCAAACCTCTATGGTCTGACCGGCGTTCTGTTACCGGATACGCCGCCTTATGAAACCGATGGCCGCCTGATTGCCAAATTTACCGGCAAAGACGGCGCCGTTTTTCGTTACCAGGGATTTAATGGTCATATTGGCGACAGCGATATTCATGGCTCTCTGACCTACAGCCAGGGCAAGCCACGGCCAAAACTGGTCGGTGAACTCAGATCGGATCAGTTACGTATGGCGGATCTGGGCCCGTTGATCGGCGTTAACTCGGGCAAGGGCAGCGAGAAAACCGAACAGGCCAAGGCAAAACGCGGTGAAAAAACCGTACAGCCTGCGGATCGCGTTCTGCCTCACGACAGGTTCGACACCAAAAGCTGGGACGTTATGGATGCGGATGTGAAGTTTAGCGGCAAGCGCATCGAACACAGCAGTTCACTACCGTTGAGCGATCTTTATACCCATTTGCAGCTCGATAACGGAAACCTGCTGCTTGATCCACTCCGTTTCGGTATGGCGGGCGGTAATCTGAACAGCACCATCCGCCTGGAAGGGAATCGCTCACCGATGCGGGGCCGGGCCGATATTCATGCCCGTAAACTTCGCCTGCGCCAGCTGTTCCCCGACGTACAGGCAATGCAAAACAGCCTTGGGCAGTTGAACGGCGATGCCAGCCTGACCGGCACCGGCAACTCCGTTGCTGACCTGCTGGCAACCAGCAACGGTCAGTTGAAACTGCTGATGAACGACGGACTGATCAGCCGCAACCTGATGGAAATTGCCGGACTCAACGTCGGCAACTATCTGGTCGGTAAGCTGTTTGGTGATGATGAAGTTCGTATTAACTGTGCGGCCACCGATCTTAAACTGCAAAACGGTCTGGCCACGCCAAACCTGTTCGTGTTCGATACGGAAAATGCCGTCATTAACGTGTCAGGCAACGCGAACTTTGCCAACGAGCGGCTGGATCTTTCAGTCAATCCAGAAAGTAAAGGCATCCGAATCGTGACCCTGCGCTCGCCCTTGTATGTTCGGGGCACCTTCAAGCATCCGGACGCTGGCGTGAAAACCGGTCCCTTACTGGCACGCGGGGCGGCGGCGGTGGCATTAGGTGCTGTGGTCGGGCCTGCGGCAGCGCTGTTGGCGCTGATTTCACCCAGTGATACTGACGAGAATCAGTGCAGCCGGGTCCTGCAGCAAATGAAGAAGAAGTGATCAGTTGCGATAGAGCACTTTGATAATGTGATAACCAAAAGCGGTTTTCACCGGCCCGAAAGGTTGTAGCAACGGGCAGGTGAATACCGCTTTATCAAAAGCCGCGACCATTTTTCCCCGACGAAACTCGCCTAAATCTCCCCCGTTCCGACCAGAAGGGCACACAGAATGCTTGCGGGCAAGCTGCTGGAAGTTTTCGCCTTTTTGCAGTTTTTCCAGCAGGGCGATAGCCTGCGCCTCGTGTTTCACCAGAATATGTAAAGCTGCGGCAGTTTTCGCCATGATAATGTCTCTGTTGTGTATAATCGTCCCCCATTATAAACCTGTCTTTTCAAATCGCAGATGCGTTTACCGCACCTGTTCACTGAGCCTGTACATGCCGGCTTGCGGTTTGAAATCGGTATCTTATTTCAACAGAGCGATGTCCCGATGCGTTTAAACTCCAGCCAACAACGAGCCGTCGAATTTGTTACCGGTCCCTGTCTGGTGCTGGCAGGCGCTGGCTCGGGAAAAACCCGCGTAATCACCAACAAAATCGCGCATCTGATTCGTGAGTGTGGCTATCAGGCCCGCCATATCGCCGCCGTGACCTTCACCAATAAAGCCTCACGCGAAATGAAAGAGCGCGTGGCGCAAACGCTGGGGCGCAAAGAGGCGCGCGGCCTGATGATCTCCACGTTTCACACGCTGGGTCTGGAAATCATCAAGCGCGAATATGTGGCGCTGGGCATGAAGTCCAACTTTTCCCTGTTCGACGATCAGGATCAGTTGGCGTTACTCAAAGACCTCACCAGCGAGTGGCTGGAAGAGGACAAGACGTTACTGCAGCAGCTCATTTCTACCATTTCGAACTGGAAAAACGATCTGGTCGATCCGCCGCAGGCGGCCGCGCTGGCCCGCTCGGAGCGGGATAACGTGTTTGCCCATTGCTATGCCCTGTATGACCGGCATCTCAAATCCTGTAACGTGCTGGATTTTGACGACCTCATTCTGTTGCCTACGCTTCTGCTACAGCGTAATCAGGACGTCCGCGAGCGCTGGCAACAACGTATTCGCTACCTGCTGGTGGATGAATATCAGGACACAAACACCAGTCAGTACGAACTGGTGAAGCTGTTGGTCGGCACCCGTGCGCGTTTTACCGTTGTAGGAGATGACGATCAGTCGATTTACTCCTGGCGCGGTGCCCGGCCACAGAATCTGGTCCTGCTTAATGAGGATTTTCCGGCGCTGGAGGTGGTCAAGCTTGAGCAAAACTACCGCTCTTCACAGCGTATTCTCAAAGCCGCGAATATTTTGATCGCCAATAATCCCCATGTGTTTGAGAAGCGTCTTTTTTCTGAACTGGGTCTGGGCAGTGAACTCAAGGTGCTGAGTGCCAATAGCGAAGAACATGAGGCCGAACGGGTAACGGGCGAACTCATTGCCCATCACTTTATCAATAAAACGCAGTATAAAGATTACGCGATACTGTACCGCGGTAATCATCAGTCCCGCGTGTTCGAAAAATTCTTGATGCAGAACCGCATTCCCTATCGCATTTCAGGCGGGACCTCGTTTTTCTCTCGTCCTGAGATCAAAGACCTGCTGGCTTATCTGCGGGTGCTGACCAATCCCGATGATGACAGCGCTTTCTTGCGTATTGTGAATACGCCACGGCGCGAGATTGGTCCGGCAACGCTGCAAAAACTCGGTGAGTGGGCCAATATCCGCAATAAAAGCCTGTTTAACGCCAGCTTTGATGTGGGCCTTGGGCAAACGCTGACGGGGCGCGGCCTTGAACATCTGCAGCGCTTCACCCACTGGCTCAACGACATTATCCAGCTCAGTGAGCGTGAACCGGTTAATGCCGTGCGCGATCTGATTCGCGGCATCGATTACGAAAGCTGGCTGTTTGAGACATCGGGCAGCCCCAAAGCCGCTGAAATGCGGATGAAAAACGTCAATACGCTGTTTCAGTGGATGACGGAAATGCTGGAGGGCAGCGATCTGGATGAGCCGATGACGCTGGCGCAGGTTGTCACCCGCTTTACGCTGCGCGACATGATGGAGCGCGGTGAGAGCGACGAAGAGCTTGATCAGGTACAGCTGATGACGCTTCATGCCTCAAAAGGGCTGGAGTTCCCCTACGTGTTTCTGGTCGGCATGGAAGAAGGGCTGTTGCCGCATCAGAGCAGTATCGATGAGAACAACATCGAGGAAGAGCGCCGTCTGGCCTACGTTGGCATTACCCGCGCTCAGAAAGAGCTGACGTTTACCTTGTGTCGGGAGCGCCGTCAGTATGGTGAGCTCATCCGCCCTGAACCCAGCCGCTTTCTGCTGGAGCTGCCGCAGGACGACGTAGTGTGGGAAACCGAGCGCAAAGTGGTCAGTGCAGAAGAGCGCATGAAAACCGGCCAGAGTCGGGTGGCCGGGTTGCGTGCAATGCTGGAAAAGGCGAAAAAGAGCTAATCCGTCGCAGACGGGATCAGGAAAGCGTTAACGACCAGTGAACATAGGACTGATAGTGGCTTTCCTGTTCGAGCAGCTCGGCCCGCAGAGGATGTGCTTCCAGCCAGCCCGCCGGTAACGTAACGTGCAGTGCTTCATCATCCGCCTGCATACGAACGGCGGGTAACGTGTCATCACGACGCCGAGTCGAGAAGATAATGGACAGCCGTAGCAGACGGCACAAACGCTCGGCTAGCCGCGGCGGCAGGGCGTTTTGTTGCGTGAGTAGCGCAAGGTCGATGCTGCCACTTTGATTTTGCAGTAAACAGGCCAGCAATTTTTTCTGCGCTGGGGTGAACCCCGGAAGATCGAGGTGGCGAACCAGATAGGCCGCGTGCTGCGGTGCCTGACGGAAATCGACGCTCAGCCCGATTTCATGAATCGCACAGGCGCTTAGCAGAAGCTCCCGACAGCGCTGATCCAGTTTCCAGTGAACACTGACCTGGCGAAAAAAACTTTCCGCTAGCTGCCGGACTCTGTCTGCCTGGCAGACATCAATATTGAACCGGCGCTGCACATTTTGCAGCGTGCGGCTGCGAATATCGCGATCGACAGGCAGGTGCAGCATTCCGTACACCAGCCCTTCGCGCAGCGCGCCGCCGGCCAGCGTCATGCTGTCAATATTGAGTTCCTGAAAGATGGCGATAAGAATGGACAAACCGCTTGGAAACACTAACGCCCGCTCCAGCGTCAGGCCTTCGATTTCAAGCTCTTCAAGTTTGCCGCACTGAATGGCCCGCTGTTTTAACTGCTGTAGCTTACTCAGGGTGATGCGCTCATCCATGCCTTGGGCGACCATGATTTCCTGCAGGGCCTGAACGGTTCCGGACGCACCAACGCACACCTGCCAGCTCTGTTTGCGCAGTTCTCCGGCAACAGGTTTCAGCATCGCTTTGGCAGCCTCTTCAGCCTGGTCAAAATTCTCTTTAGCCAGGTGGCGATCGCCAAAGAATCGCTCCAGCCAGGTGACACAGCCCATCTGCAGGCTAAACAACACGTTGGCATGGGAGCCATCGCCGGTGGCTAACTCTGTGCTGCCACCGCCGATATCCACGACCAGGCGTTGATCGGAACCCCCGGTAGTATGTGCTACGCCTTGATAAATCAGACGCGCTTCTTCTTCGCCGCTAATCACATTGATGGTGCAACCCAGAATCTGTTGCGCCTTATCAAGAAACGCCTGCGCATTAGCAGCAATGCGTAACGTGGCGGTTGCCACTACCCGAATTTGATCGGGAGGAATATCCTGAAGCTGTTCAGAGAAAAGCCGCAGACATTGCCAGCCCCGGGCCATGGCTTCGGCGGACAGGCAATTGGATTTATCCAGGCCTGCTGCCAGGCGCACCTTGCGCTTGATTTTGGCGATGGTCTGGATACTTCCTGACACTTCGCTGACGACCAGCATATGAAAGCTGTTAGAGCCTAAATCAATTGCAGCATAGAGAGTCGATGCGCTTAGCATGGTCAACTTAACCCGAACGTTTACGGTTGCTATGACGGGGTGCACCGCGACGGCCGGTATTGTTGCCTCCGCGACGCTGACCGTTGCCTGAGCGATTGCGCGTCAGACGTTTCGGTGGCGGTAATTCAGTTAACAGCGCGTCGCTGTTGTATTTACTCACCGGAATGCTGTGACCAATGTACTCTTCAATACCGGGCAGGTTTAATGCGTACTCTTCACAGGCCAGGCTGATGGAGTGACCGCTTGCGCCTGCACGTCCCGTACGGCCAATGCGGTGAACATAGTCTTCGCGATCGTCCGGCAGGTCATAGTTAAATACGTGCGTCACCGCAGGAATATGCAGGCCACGAGCCGCAACGTCGGTCGCGACCAGAATATCAATATCGCCTTTGGTAAAGTCATCCAGGATACGTAAACGCTTCTTCTGTGCCACGTCACCCGTCAGCAGGCCGACCCGGTGACCGTCTGCAGCCAGATGGCCCCAAATGTCTTCACAGCGATGCTTGGTATTCGCAAAAATGATTGCTCGGTCAGGCCACTCTTCTTCTACCAGCGTCTGTAACAGGCGCATTTTCTCTTCATTCGAAGGGTAGAAAAGCTCTTCTTTAATGCGATGACCGGTTTTTTGCTCAGGTTCAACTTCAACGTATTCGGCGCTGTTCATGTGCTCGAATGCCAGCTCACGCACGCGGTAAGAGAGCGTTGCGGAGAACAGCATGCTCAGGCGTTGCGTGGCCGCAGGCATGCGACGGAACAACCAGCGGATATCTTTTATAAAGCCGAGATCGAACATGCGATCGGCTTCGTCCAGTACCATGACCTGAATGGCACCGAGATTGACGTGATTCTGCTTGGCGTAATCGATTAAACGGCCGGTGGTACCCACCAGAATGTCGACACCGTTTTCCAGTACTTTTAACTGTTTGTCGTAGCCATCGCCACCGTAAGCCAGACCTAATTTAAGGCCGGTTGATGCCGCCAGTGGTTCAGCATCGGCGTGAATTTGCACCGCAAGTTCACGGGTTGGGGCCAGAATTAAAGCGCGAGGTTGGTTAACCTGGCGGCCCTCTGGAGCAGGGTGAGAGAGAAGATGATGAAACGTTGACGTTAAAAACGCCATCGTTTTGCCGGTACCGGTTTGCGCCTGACCTGCGACATCACGCCCTGAAAGCGTAAACGGCAGTGCTAACGCCTGGATAGGCGTGCAGTTATGAAACCCTTTTTTATCAAGGGCTTCCACCACCAGAGGGTGCAGGGCGAAGTCGGAAAACTTCTGTTCAGTTAAGTGTGTTTTGCTCATAGTGTGGTAGAATATCAGCTTACTATCGCTTTACGAAAGCGTATCCGATGAAATAAAGTCAACCAACATTGGTTTATATTACGCCAATTCGCCAGGCACAATCTTGTGGAGTAAAACATGAGCAGCGATAAAATCGTTCATCTGACCGATGACAGTTTCGACACCGACGTGCTAAAAGCCGACGGCGTTATACTGGTAGATTTCTGGGCTGAATGGTGTGGTCCTTGTAAAATGATCGCGCCAATCCTTGATGAAGTTGCAGAAGAGTATGATGGCAAACTGACCATCGCTAAGCTGAATATTGACGATAACCCAGGCACTGCGCCTAAATACGGCATTCGCGGCATCCCGACGCTGCTGCTGTTCAAAAACGGTGAAGTCGCTGCGACAAAAGTGGGCGCATTGTCCAAAGGTCAGTTAAAAGAGTTCCTGAACGCCAACCTGGCGTAATCGGGCCGGGCGTCCGGCAGTGGTTAAATTTTTGCCTGCTGCTGGACGTTCGCTTTTAAGCGTGCTAACTTATTTTCACTGCACTATGAACATACCTTGTAGTTAGCATTCAAAGTTTTCTCTTGTTAGACCCTGTCATACTGTACCTACCAGCGGTTTAGCAATCTAACGACTAGCTCTACTCTGACTAAGTCGACCGTCTCCTCGCTCCCAGTCATTATTCAAGACGATGATCGTTGAGAAGAGTTGAAAAAGTCATTAACAGAACAGGCATGGACTAACTGCCATACCATTCACGACAAACATTTCGAGTATTACCCCGAGTTTAAGAACCCATCAATATGAATCTTACCGAATTAAAGAATACGCCGGTTTCTGAGCTGATTACCCTCGGCGAGAATATGGGGCTGGAAAATCAGGCTCGTATGCGCAAGCAGGACATTATTTTCTCAATCCTGAAGCAGCACGCGAAAAGCGGCGAGGACATCTTCGGTGATGGTGTGCTGGAGATATTGCAGGATGGATTTGGATTCCTCCGCTCTGGAGACAGCTCCTACCTCGCCGGTCCTGATGACATCTACGTTTCTCCCAGCCAAATTCGCCGCTTTAACCTCCGCACTGGTGACACCATCGCCGGCAAAATCCGTCCACCAAAAGAAGGTGAGCGCTACTTTGCCCTGCTGAAAGTTAACGAAGTTAACTACGACAAACCAGAAAACTCGCGTAACAAGATTCTGTTCGAAAACCTCACGCCGCTGCACGCTAACAGCCGTCTGCGTATGGAGCGGGGTAATGGCTCAACTGAAGACTTAACCGCTCGCGTACTGGACCTGGCGTCACCGATTGGTCGTGGTCAGCGTGGTCTGATTGTGGCACCGCCGAAAGCCGGTAAAACGATGCTGCTGCAGAATATCGCGCAGAGCATTGCTTACAACCATCCAGACTGTGTGCTGATGGTGCTGCTAATCGATGAGCGTCCGGAAGAAGTGACAGAGATGCAACGCCTGGTAAAAGGTGAAGTGATCGCGTCTACCTTCGATGAACCGGCTTCGCGTCACGTTCAGGTGGCCGAGATGGTGATCGAAAAGGCCAAGCGCCTGGTCGAGCACAAAAAAGACGTCATCATTTTACTCGACTCCATCACGCGTCTGGCCCGTGCCTACAACACCGTCGTTCCGGCCTCCGGTAAAGTACTGACCGGTGGTGTGGACGCCAACGCCCTGCATCGTCCTAAGCGTTTCTTCGGTGCGGCACGTAATGTGGAAGAGGGCGGGAGCCTGACCATCATTGCGACGGCACTGGTGGATACCGGTTCGAAGATGGATGAAGTGATTTATGAAGAGTTTAAAGGCACCGGTAACATGGAGCTGCATCTCTCACGTAAGATCGCGGAAAAACGCGTATTCCCGGCGATTGACTACAATCGTTCAGGTACCCGTAAAGAAGAGCTGTTAACCTCCCAGGAAGAGCTGCAGAAAATGTGGATCCTGCGTAAGATTATCCATCCAATGGGTGAAATCGACGCGATGGAATTCCTGATTAACAAGTTGGCCATGACCAAAACCAACGACGAATTCTTCGATATGATGAAGCGTTCTTGATCCTGTAGAGCGTCATCTGAGCAAGATGGCGTTTTTTTACTTTAAAAGATCATAAAATAGCCCTGACGCCACGTTCTGACGTGGCGTTTTTTATTTTCGGGCTATAGGATTGAGTGCTGGCAGACGTAATAATAATGACGGTGGCAGTGGTGGACGATTAACCGTTCGTGCACCTCTTCATGCCGAATTCGGAATCTGGAACGGTAACAGGCGTGATTTTTAGCGTATGGTGAGTTCCAGGATGATAGCTGAGAGCGTTTAACGTGAATTTACTCACTATGAGTACTGAGCTTGGTTTAGTTTTTATCTTTTCCCTTGTGTTTCTTTTCCTTGCTCGTAAAGCAGCTAAAAAGGTTGGTCTGGTAGACTCACCTAACTCGCGTAAACGCCATCATGGCGATATCCCACTGGTTGGCGGTATTTCTGTTTTTGCTGGCATTGCTTTCACCTTTGCCATCACTAACTATTATTTGCCCCATGCCACGTTGTACCTGGCCTGCTCAGCAATTTTAGTCATCGTCGGGGCGTTGGATGATCGGTTCGATATCAGCGTCAAAATCCGTGCCGTGATACAGGCTGCGGTGGCTATAGTGATGATGGCTGGCGCGAAACTCTATCTGTTGAGCCTGGGATTCATTATTGGTCCGGTTGAGTTAATTGTGGGGCCCTTTGGTTATGTGTTAACGCTCTTTGCCGTCTGGGCGGCAATCAATGCTTTCAATATGGTTGATGGTATTGATGGGTTACTGGGAGGGCTCTCTTCAGTGACCTTTGGCGCAATGGGCCTTATTCTCTCACTGGATGGTCAATACAGCCTGGCGATGTGGTGCTTTGCAATGATTGCCGCCATCCTCCCCTATATCATTCTCAATCTGGGTTTACTGGGTCGCCGCTATAAAGTTTTTATGGGCGATGCAGGCAGCACGATGATTGGCTTCACCATTATCTGGATTTTGCTGGAAACGACCCAGGGGCTGAGTCATCCCATTTCGCCAGTGACCGCATTATGGCTGATAGCCATCCCGTTGATGGATATGGTCGCCATTATGTACCGCCGTCTGCGCAAGGGGATGAGTCCCTTTTCTGCCGATCGCCAGCATATTCATCATTTATTAATGCGTGCCGGGTTTAGCTCGCGTCAGGCTTTCGTACTGATAACTGTCGCTGCTGCCTTACTTGCAGGCGTGGGTGTGTTGGGTGAGTACCTCGCGTTTGTTCCTGAGTGGGTCATGCTAGTCCTTTTTCTGCTAGCGTTTATGGCCTACGGCTATTGCCTGAAACACTCCTGGCGTATAGCGAGACGCATACGGCGCTTTAAGCGTCGGATGAATACTCCTGGTGATATTGATAAAGAAAAGTTTGATTAGACTTAACAAAGGATAACGCTCTGATGCGCGCTAACGTTGTGGAGAACGAACTGGATATTCGCGGCCTGGGCTGCAGCCTATGGCGTGGAAAGCGCTGGATAGTCGGCTGTGCAATCGTGTTTGCATTGGTAGCCTGGATAGCAACGCTGCTGATGAAACAGGTGTGGAGCACGACCGCGATAACAGGGCGGCCTACGGTGAATATGCTGGGATCCTACTATTCCCAGCAACAGTTCCTGAACAATCTGGATATGCGCAATAACGCTTTAACGTTAAATACGGCGTCACCTACCGTGATGGACGAGGTGTATCAGGAGTTCCTGATGCAGCTCTCATCCTGGGATACCCGCCGGGAGTTTTGGCAGCAAACCGATTATTATAAAACGCGAAAAAGCGGCAATGCCCACAATGATGCTGCCTTGTTGGACGATATGATTGATAACATTCAGTTTACGCCAGCGGATAGCGCACGAAATATTTTCGACAGCGTCAAACTCAAGGCAGAAACTGCTGCGGATGCGAACAATTTGCTGCGCCAGTATATTGCCTATGCCAGTGAACGCGCTGCACGCCATCTCAATGCAGAGTTAACGGGGGCGTGGCAGGCACGGACCAGCCAGCTTAAGGCGCAGGTCAAACGTCAGGAAGACGTAGCGAATGCGGTATTCCTGCGACGGCAACATCGGCTGGAACAGGCGCTGAAAATTGCCAGCCAGCAGGGCATTAATGAAAAGCAGACGCGTGAGGTGAGTGAAAACCTGGCTGACAGCGATCTGTTTTTAATGGGCCAGCCTTTATTGCAGGGGCAGTTAGAAACCCTGAGAGCGACCGGGCCGAGCTTTGATATCAGCTACGACCAAAATAAAGCGATGCTGACCACACTGGATGCAGGCCCGACGCTTAACAGCAAATTCCAGACCTACCGTTATTTGCGTACGCCGGAAGAGCCGGTTTCACGTGACAGTCCCCGCCGGGCATTTATGATGGTGATGTGGGGTGCGGTAGGTGCGCTGGTTGGTGCGGGCGTGGCGCTAGCGCGTCGTCAGCGTCCGATGTCAGATACACAAGATTGAGAGAAACAGTGTGAAAGTTCTGACAGTTTTTGGCACCCGACCTGAAGCCATTAAGATGGCACCACTCGTGCAGGCACTGGCACAGGACCCTGCTTTTGAATCACGGCTGTGCGTCACTGCGCAACACCGTGAAATGCTTGATCAGGTGCTGAGCTTGTTTCAGCTGCAACCTGACTACGATCTCAACGTTATGCGACCCGAACAGGGATTAACGGAGATAACCTGCCGTATTTTACAAGGCATGCATACCGTACTGCTCGATTTCAAACCCGATATTGTACTGGTCCACGGGGATACGACGACCACGCTGGCGGCCAGCCTGGCGGCTTTCTATCAGCAAATCCCCGTCGGGCATGTCGAAGCAGGTTTACGCACGGGCGATCTGGCTTCGCCGTGGCCGGAAGAGGGGAATCGTAAGCTGACGGGACATCTTGCCCGTTTACACTTTACGCCCACACTGCGTTCCCGACAGAACCTGCTGGATGAAAACCTCGCCGACGACAGTATTGTTGTCACCGGTAATACGGTAATTGATGCCTTGCTATGGGTGCGAGATCGGGTGCTGGACGATAATGAGATAAACGCGCAGCTGGCTTCACGCTATCCCTTTCTTGATGACAGTAAAAAGCTGGTACTGGTGACGGGTCATCGTCGTGAAAGCTTCGGCGAAGGTTTTGAGCGCATCTGTAGCGCTCTGGCCCAGATTGCGCGCCAGCATCCTCATGCGCAAATCGTTTATCCGGTCCATCTCAATCCTAACGTACATGAACCCGTTAACCGCATTCTGCGCGGCATTGATAACATTGTGTTGATTGATCCTCAGGAGTATCTGCCGTTTGTCTGGTTGATGAACCGGGCGTGGCTGATTCTCACCGATTCTGGCGGTATTCAGGAAGAAGCGCCTTCACTGGGTAAACCGGTTTTGGTGATGCGTGAAACCACCGAGCGTCCAGAGGCCGTCGAAGCCGGAACGGTGAAGCTGGTTGGTACGGACACGGCAAGAATTGTTAATGAGGTCAGTACATTACTTAACGATGATGAGGCCTGGCAGACCATGAGCCGTGCCCATAACCCTTATGGGGATGGCGAAGCCTGCGGGCGAATATTGCAAGCCTTAAAAGATAACAGAGCCAACTTATGAGTTTTGAAACCATTTCCGTTATTGGACTGGGTTACATTGGGCTGCCAACCGCAGCCGTTTTTGCCTCAAAGGGAAAGAAAGTGGTGGGCGTCGATATCAATGCCCACGCAGTTGACACCATCAATCGTGGTGCCATTCATATTGTCGAACCCGATTTGGATCGGGTGGTTCAGGCTGCGGTCGAGCGTGGAGATTTACGTGCTACGACGCAACCCGAAGCCGCTGACGCTTTTTTGATCGCCGTGCCCACGCCCTTTATGGCGGAGCGCCAACCGGACTTACGCTTTGTGCGTGCGGCTGCGCTGTCGATTGCGCCGGTACTGAAAAAAGGCGATCTGGTGATTCTGGAATCGACTTCTCCGGTTGGCAGTACAGAGCAGATGGCCGACTGGCTGGCCGCGGCGCGACCTGATTTGCGTTTCCCACAGCACGACGGGGATCCTGACGTCTTTGTCGCCTACTGTCCCGAACGCGTTTTACCCGGTCAGATCATGACTGAGCTGATCAGCAACGATCGCGTGATTGGCGGCATGACGCCAGCCTGTTCTGCCCGTGCGAGTGATTTGTATCGTATTTTTTTACAGGGCGAGTGCGTCGAGACAAATGCACGCACCGCTGAAATGTGCAAGCTGACAGAAAACAGCTTCCGCGACGTAAACATCGCCTTTGCCAATGAGCTTTCACTAATTTGTGCTGCGCAGCAGATTAATGTCTGGGAGCTTATTGCACTGGCGAATCGTCATCCGCGCGTCAATATCCTGCAGCCGGGGCCAGGCGTCGGCGGGCACTGCATTGCGGTCGACCCCTGGTTTATCGTGGCGCAGAATCCGGACTTAGCACGCCTGATTCGTACCGCTCGCGAAGTGAATGATGCCAAGCCGCACTGGGTGCTGGACCAGGTAAAAAAAGCGCTGGCAGACTGCCTGATGCAGACCGGAAAACGTGCCAGCGATCTGACCATTGCCTGCTTTGGCCTGGCGTTTAAACCGAACATTGATGACCTGCGTGAAAGCCCAGCCATGGAAGTGGCGCACCTGATTGCCGACTGGCATCAGGGCCGCACGTGGGTAACCGAACCGCATATTCAGCAGATTCCCGACATCCTGGCGACACAGGCCACCCTGGTTTCAACCGAGCAGGCGCTGCAGGAGGCGGATATTTTGGTGATGCTGGTCGATCACCATGCATTCCGCCGTGTTGATGCTGCGCACATTACTCAGCAATGGGTTGTTGATACGAAAGGTGTCTGGCGATGAAAAATTTTTTGATTACGGGTGGTGCCGGGTTTATCGGCTCCGCGCTCGTGCGATTCCTGATAAACGAAACAGAACATAACGTGGTGGTTGTTGATAAGTTGAGCTATGCGGGTAATCTCTCATCGCTCGCCTGCGTTACAGAGAATCCTCGTTTTAAATTTGAACGGGTCGATATATGCGATCGCGCGGCGCTCGACAGCGTTTTTAGTCAGCATCAACCGGACTGCGTTATGCATCTGGCGGCAGAAACCCATGTTGATCGCTCAATTGATGGGCCAATAGCGTTCATAGAAACAAATATAGTTGGAACGTATCAGTTACTGGAAGCGGCCCGTCATTACTGGAATGCCTTGACGGGTGACAGGAAAAAAAACTTCCTGTTCCACCATATCTCAACGGATGAGGTTTTTGGCGATCTAGATGATACTTCGGCATTTTTTACTGAGGATACGCCCTACGCCCCCAGCAGTCCTTACTCAGCAACGAAGGCAAGCAGCGATCATTTGGTACGAGCTTGGTTACGCACTTATGGATTGCCCGTCATTGTGACCAACTGTTCAAATAATTATGGTCCTTATCATTTTCCAGAAAAGCTGATCCCGCTGACAATTATCAATGCGCTTGCAGGAAAATCCTTACCTGTTTATGGAAATGGGCAACAGGTGCGCGACTGGTTATACGTTGAGGATCATGCTCGCGCGCTTTATACGGTGGTCACGCGTGGTAAAACTGGGGAAACCTATAATATTGGCGGTCACAATGAGCGTCAAAATATTGAAGTGGTTGAAACCATTTGTTGTCTGTTAGAAGAACTTGCACCAGAACGTAAACTAACAGGTCTGCATAACTACAAAGATTTGATTAGCTATGTCACCGATCGTCCCGGCCACGATCAGCGCTACGCGATTGATGCCCGTAAAATTGAACGCGAACTAGGCTGGACGCCGCTGGAAACGTTTGAAAGCGGGATGCGTAAAACCGTCAGTTGGTTTCTGGATAACGCCACGTGGTGGCAAGCTATCCTCAATGATCGCTATGACGGTGAACGTCTTGGTCTGAAAAAATAGTCAACAAAAGGAGCAGAGATGAAAGGCATCATTCTCGCTGGCGGCTCAGGGACACGATTACACCCGATAACACGTGCCGTATCGAAGCAACTCTTACCCGTCTACGATAAACCGATGATTTATTATCCCTTGTCGGTACTGATGCTGGCGGGTATCCGCGACATTTTGTTGATCACGACACCTGAAGACAAGCCCCATTTTGAACGTTTGCTAGGAGATGGCAGCGAATTTGGCTTGCGCCTGAATTATGCCGTGCAGCCCAGTCCTGATGGACTTGCTCAGGCCTTTATCATTGCCGAATCGTTTATTGCCGGAGAGTCATGTTGCCTGGTGCTGGGCGATAATCTTTATTTCGGTCAGGGTTTTAGTCCTAAATTGAAAAAAGTGGTTATGCATAATAAAGGTGCCACTGTATTCGGTTACCAGGTCATGGATCCTGAGCGTTTTGGCGTAGTGGAGTTTGATGAAAACTTCAATGCGATTTCGATCGAAGAAAAACCCTCGCAGCCTAAGTCACGATGGGCGGTAACTGGCCTGTATTTTTATGACAGTCAGGTGGTGGAGTTTGCCAAACAGGTTAAACCTTCCTCACGGGGTGAACTCGAAATCACCGCCATCAACCAGATGTATCTGGAACGGGGAGCGCTAGCCGTCGAACTTCTCGGTAGAGGATTTGCATGGCTAGATACGGGAACACATGACAGTTTGGTTGAGGCCAGTATGTTTGTGCAAACGGTCGAGAAAAGACAAGGGTTTAAAATTGCATGCCTTGAAGAGATCGCCTGGCGAAATGGCTGGTTAAGTGATGAGCAATTACGTGTTGCGGGCGAAGCGTTAGTTAAGACAGGTTACGGTCAATATTTGTTGGATCTTCTGCATGTCCGTCCTCGTCAGTATTAATCCACTCACCTGGGAGAGCCAGTTCTTCGGCTTTGACGCCGTGAGGCTGGAAACCGGGGGGGATCTGTCGCTCGAAAACGCGCTTCGGCACGCCTGCGCGCTGTTTCAAATCAAAGTGTCAGCGGAACAAACCGACATCATCGATGCGTTAAATCAGCATCAGTTTCACCTGGTGGAAGGTGAAGTGGATTTGTCGTTGACGATCAAACGCACCGAACGCCAGACTGGCATTCGTATTGCGCGGGAAGCACAAATCCCAGCATTACGCGAAGCCGCATCTCTGGCCTTCCGTCAAAGTCGTTTTCGCACGCCGTGGTTTGCGCCTGATGACAGTGCCCGCTTCTATGCGCAGTGGATCGAAAATGCGGTCCGCGGCACCTTCGATCATCAGTGCCTTGTCGCCAGTGATGAACGCGGCGCGCTTCAGGGCTTTGTCTCTTTACGTGAGGTCGAAGGCGATGCGCGTATTGGCCTGCTGGCGGTGGTGCCTGAGGCGCAGGGACAAAGTATCGGTCAGCGCCTGATGCTGGCTGCAGCGGACTGGGGCCGTGCGCGTCAGCTCGAACGTCTGCGGGTTGCCACGCAAATCAGTAATCTTACGGCGATGCGTCTTTATCTACGCAGTGGCGCGCGTCTTGAAAGCACGGCGTACTGGTTTTACAGGAGAGGTCATGATTCCCTTTAATGCGCCCCCGGTTGTGGGAAGCGAAATCGAGTATATGCAGTCTGCCATGAGCAGCGGCAAGCTGTGTGGCGACGGCGGTTATACTCGCCGCTGTCAGCAGTGGATGGAGCAACGCTTCGGTAGTGCGAAAGTGTTACTGACGCCTTCCTGTACCGCCTCGCTGGAGATGGCCGCGCTGCTGATCGATATCCAGCCGGGTGATGAAGTGATCATGCCGAGCTACACCTTTGTTTCAACCGCCAACGCCTTTGTATTACGTGGCGCGAAAATTGTGTTCGTGGATGTGCGCCCCGACACCATGAACATGGATGAAACGCTGATTGAAGCGGCGATAACCGATAAAACCCGCGCTATCGTGCCGGTCCACTATGCGGGCGTTGCCTGTGAGATGGATACGATTATGGCGCTGGCGGCACAGTATAAGCTGTTTGTTATTGAGGATGCTGCGCAGGGCGTGATGTCAGCGTACAAAGGCCGGGCATTAGGCACCATTGGTCATATCGGCTGTTTCAGCTTCCACGAAACCAAGAATTACACCGCAGGTGGAGAAGGCGGCGCGACGTTAATTAACGATGCCAGCCTGGTAGAACGCGCAGAAATTATTCGCGAAAAGGGCACCAATCGCAGTCAGTTTTTCCGGGGACAGGTAGATAAATATACCTGGCGCGATATGGGGTCCAGCTATCTGATGGCTGACCTGCAGGCGGCTTATCTCTGGGCGCAGCTGGAGTCCTCTGAACGAATTAATCAACAGCGCTTGCGCTTGTGGCAACGTTACTACGATGCCCTGAAGCCGCTGGCGGAAAACGGCAAGATTACATTGCCTTCCATCCCGGCTGATTGTCAGCACAACGCCCATATGTTTTATATAAAGCTGCGTGATGAGAAGCATCGTCAGGCCCTGATCAACTGGCTTAAAGAGGCCGAAATCCTGGCCGTTTTCCATTATATCCCTTTGCACAGTTCGCCCGCGGGCCAGCGTTTTTCACGTTTTGCCGGTGAGGATCGTTTTACTACAGCAGAGAGTGAGCGCTTATTACGTTTACCGCTGTTTTATAATCTGTCGGATAACAATCAGAGCACCGTGATCGGCTCGCTACTGAGCTTTTTTTCCTGATGTCATTAGCCAAAGCATCGTTATGGACCGCCTCATCGACGATAGTAAAAATTGCGGTTGGGCTGCTGGTCGTCAAGTTACTGGCCATCAGCTTTGGTCCGGAAGGCGTGGGCCAGGCCGGTAACTTTCGCCAGCTCATCACCGTGCTGGGCGTGCTGGCCGGAGCGGGTATCTTTAACGGCGTCACCACATATGTTGCACAATATCAGCAGCAGCCCCGGCAACTCCGCGCGCTAATCGGCACCGCCTCGGCAATGGTGACGGGCTTCTCAGCGCTACTGGCGCTGGTCTTTTTATTGGCTGCGGCTCCCATCAGCACTGCGCTGTTTGGTCACGATCGCTATCAAAACGTGATACGTATCGTTGCCTTTCTTCAGTTTGGTATCGCGTGGGCAAACCTGCTTCTGGCGTTCATAAAAGGCTACCGTGATGCGCGCGGTAATGCGCTGGCCCTGATTTGCGGTAGCATAACGGGCGTGCTCGGTTACGTGCTGTGTTGGTGGCTGGGGGGCTATGCGGGCGCATTGACCGGGCTGGCTTTGGTACCCGCGTTACTCGTTTTTCCAGCGCTGGTGATACTGAAACGTCGTGTCCCGCTCCCCTTAGGCTGGCTGCGGCCCACCTGGCAGCCGGAAATGGCGCGTCATCTGGCAAAATACACGATTATGGCGCTGATCACCGCCGTCACCCTGCCGGTTGCCTGGGTGATGATGCGAAATCAACTGGCGGCCAGTAACGGCTGGGCGCAGGTAGGATTATGGCAGGGCGTAACCAGTATATCTGATGCTTATCTGCAGTTTATCACCGCGACCTTTAGCGTCTGGCTACTGCCGACACTGGCCCGGTTAGATAACAAAAAGGATATTGCGCGTGAGATCGGCCGGGCGTTACGCTTTGTGTTACCGGCGGTCGCGGCGGCCAGCCTGAGCGTGTGGATGATGCGTGATATCGCCATCAGCCTGTTGTTCTCCGCGGCATTTCACGACATGCGAGATTTGTTTGTCTGGCAACTCTGTGGCGATGCTTTCAAAGTCGGCGCCTACGTTTTCGGCTATCTGGTCATCGCGAAAGCCTCATTACGCTTTTATGTGCTGACCGAAATCAGTCAGTTTATTTTGCTGACGCTGTTCTCGCGCTGGCTTATCCCGTTACAGGGGGCCAGTGGGGCAGCGCAAGCCTATATGTTCACCTACGTTACCTATTTCGCGCTCTGCTGTGGCGCATTTATTCTTTACTGCCGAAAAAAATGACTTTAATTCACGTTTTGGGATCCAATATTCCCCATCACAATCTGACGGTGTTGCGTTTTTTTAACGACGTGATGAGCATCGACCAGCCTGTTACTGCACCGCGTCACTTTATGGTGGTGACATCGCAGCCTGAAAACCTCACCGGTTTTGGCGCTTTGCACATTGAAACCTTTAGCAGTAAGAAAGCGCTGGCTGAGGCGCTGTTGCAGCGGGCGAAAAATCGCGACCAACGCTTCTTTTGCCACGGGCAGTTTAACCCCTGGCTTTGGTTGGCGTTGCTGAGCGGCAGGTTACGCCGTTCTCAACTGTTCTGGCACGTCTGGGGAGCGGATTTGTATGAAGATTCACGCAGCCTGAAGTTTCGGCTGTTTTATTTCCTGCGCCGTGCTGCGCAGGGGCGCGTTGCACACCTGTTCGCCACCCAGGGCGATCTGTATCACTACCAGCAACGCCACAAGTCTGTACCGCAGTCTTTACTGTATTTCCCCACAAAGTTACCTGCAGTCGCCATTACGCCTCATCCAGACAAGACGTTTACCGTGCTGCTGGGTAATTCTGGTGACGCCAGTAACCGCCATATTGAGGGGCTTGCAGCGATCAAGGCTCAGTTTGGTGAAGATGTGCGCATTGACGTGCCGCTGGGTTATCCGCCTGACAATGATGAGTATATCGGACAGATTCAGAACGCCGCCGACAGACTCTTTCCGCAGGGGCAGGTAAGGTTACTGCGGGATAATCTTGCTTTTGACGACTATCTGGCGCTGTTGGCACGCTGCCATTTGGGCTATTTTATGTTCGAACGGCAGCAGGGCGTGGGAACGCTATGTTTGCTGATTCAGGCTAATGTGCCTTTCGTCCTGACGCGTAAAAATCCGTTCTGGCGGGATGTTACCGCGCAGCAGCTCCCTGTCTTGTTCAACGACGATGCGCTGACGCCTGATATCGTCGCAGAGGCGCGTCGGCAACTTGTGGGATGCGATAAACAGCGCATTGCTTTCCTGGCCCCTGGCTATCTGGAAGGCTGGCGAACAGCGTTGCGCCTTTGCGAAGGAGAGCCCTCATGAGTCTTATGGCATTTAGTGGTCTGCTGATCGTGTATGTGCTGTCACTGGTGACCATTGTGACCCTAAACATGCGCGAACTTAAACAGGAACGATTTAACTTCCACCTGTTTTTTACCTTATTGTTTTTACTGACCTTCTACTTCGGTTTTCCGCTAACCAGTATTCTGGTCTTTCGGTTTGATACGCAGGTGGTTTCGGCGGATTTTCTGCTGCAGGCGATGCTGTCGGCCACGGCGTTTTATGCTATTTACTTTGTCAGTTACAAGGTGCGCCTCAGGCCGGCATCCGCAGCGCCTGCCCGGCCCTGGCTACAAATGAACCGGGTCGAAACGCATCTGACCGGTGGGCTACTGGCGCTGGTGGCGGTTGCAACCGTAACGGTGTTCTTTATCCATAACGGATTTTTGTTATTCCGACTGACGGCCTATAACCAGATCTTTTCCAGTGAAGTGTCTGGCGTTGCACTGAAGCGGTTCTTTTATTTCTTCATCCCGGCGATGCTGATTCCCTATTTCTTGCATCCCACGCGCCGTAACTGGCTGCTGTTTCTCATCATCACGGTCAGCTTTGGCTTACTGACCTACGCGCTGGTGGGTGGCACGCGTGCCAATATCATTATCGCTTTTGCGTTATTTCTGTTTATCGGTATTACACGTGGCTGGATCACATTGTGGATGCTGGCCGCTGCGGGCGTGATGGCGATTGGGGGAATGTTCTGGCTGGCGCTGCGTCGCTACAATCTGGCTGTCATGGGCGACGAGGCTTTTTACACCTTTCTGTACCTGACGCGCGATACGTTTTCGCCATGGGAAAACCTGGCTTTGCTGCTGGAGAATTACCATAAGATAGACTTTCAGGGCTTAGCGCCCATGTGGCGCGATTTCTATGTGTTTATCCCAACCTGGCTGTGGCCCGATCGTCCTCTGTCAGTACTGAACAGCGCTAATTACTTTACCTGGGATGTACTGAACAACCATTCCGGACTGGCGATTTCGCCTACCTTAATCGGTTCGCTACTGGTGATGGGCGGCGTCTGGGCCATTCCGCCAGGCGCTGTGGCCGTTGGGCTGATCATCAAATCTTTCGACACGCTCTATAAGCGCGGACGCAATGAATCGAATCGTTATACCGGGGCGATTCTGCAAAGCTTTTGTTTCGGTGCCGTATTCAACATGATTGTGCTGGCGCGCGAGGGGCTGGATGCGTTTGGCTCACGTGTTGTGTTTTTCTGTATTATTTTTGCCGCCTGTCTGGGGATGGCGAAATTGCTTTTCTGGTTACTGGATCATGTCGGCCTGATTCGCAGCCGACGTGAGCGGGCGCTTCATAGCCCATCCTGATTAACCTCTGGGATCTAAGGGAAGAATTAAAAAGAGATGAGTACAGTTTCCGAAACGCCACGCTATGTGATTCGCGGCATCACGCTGTACGGCTTTGACAGCATGGCTTCATTTGTGGATTTCCTGATGCCGCATTCCGCTGTCCGGAGCGGCACGCTGGTGGCCATCAATGCGGAAAAAGTGCTGAATGCCGAGCAGGATGCAGCGCTGCGTGCTCAAATTCAGCAGGCTGAATTCAAATATCCGGATGGCATCAGCATTGTACGCTCTGTTCGCAAGAAATATCCGCAGGCCTCAGTACAGCGGATTGCAGGGGCCGATCTCTGGGAAGCCTTAATGGAACGTGCCGGACGCAACGGAACGCCGGTGTTTTTGATCGGCGGTCGGCAGGCAGTGTTGGACGAAACCTGCGATAAACTGCGTCGTCAGTGGAACGTGAATATTGTGGGTGCACAGGATGGCTATTTTGTCCCGGCGGAACGCGATGCACTGTTTGCCAGGGTTGCGGCCAGCGGAGCCAGGCTGGTAACGGTAGCGATGGGCTCTCCGCGTCAGGAACTTTTAATGGCCGAGTGTCAGAAGCACTGGCCTGAGGCGTTGTATATGGGCGTAGGCGGTACCTATGACGTGTTTACCGGTCATGTAAAGCGCGCGCCTGTAATCTGGCAGAAGCTTGGACTGGAATGGTTTTATCGCTTAATCAAACAGCCCAGTCGCCTACGCAGGCAGTTGAAGCTGGTGAAATATTTGCGTTATCACTGGCGTGGCGATCTGTAAGATCGCTGATTAACGCCAGGTTTTTCGCACGAGTAACGGCATAAATGCGTTAATTGTCGACGAAATGCACAAAGCGTAATCAAACGCGCTATTTTCTTTAAAAAGCACTAGACAGCGTGGGCGCTTATCTCTAGTATGCACATCCGCAACGGCGCTACGCGCCCGTAGCTCAGCTGGATAGAGCGCTGCCCTCCGGAGGCAGAGGTCTCAGGTTCGAATCCTGTCGGGCGCGCCATTTAGTTTGTGCGTAAGAGCTTCGGTGGTTTGAGTACCGCGTTAGTAACAAAGATTTAAATGCTGTGGGTTTGACTTGCAACATTCAGTACAGTGGTGGCTATAGCTCAGTTGGTAGAGCCCTGGATTGTGATTCCAGTTGTCGTGGGTTCGAGTCCCATTAGCCACCCCAGATTTTGCTGGGATACGCGAAGGTGGCGGAATTGGTAGACGCGCTAGCTTCAGGTGTTAGTGTCTTAACGGACGTGAGGGTTCAAGTCCCTCTCTTCGCACCAGGCAAAACAAAATAAAAAAATCGGCGAGTAGCGCAGCTTGGTAGCGCAACTGGTTTGGGACCAGTGGGTCGGAGGTTCGAATCCTCTCTCGCCGACCATTTTTAGAAACCTGTCTGAAAAGACAGGTTTTTTTTCGCCTGAATAAAAGAGGATGAGAACCTCCGAAGGAGGGTTGCGCCGAGCGCAGCGAGACAACGTTGCGAACGCAACGGCCCGAAGGGCGCGTCCCGCAGGGGCGCGTAATCCTCTCTCGCCGACCATTTTTAGAAACCTGTCTGCAAAGACAGGTTTTTTTTCGCCTGAATAAAAGAGGATGAGAACCTCCGAAGGAGGGTTGCGCCGAGCGTAGCGAGACAACGTTGCGAACGCAACGGCCCGAAGGGCGCGTCCCGCAGGGGCGCGTAATCCTCTCTCGCCGACCATATTTAAGAAACCTGTCTGCAAAGACAGGTTTTTTTTCGCCTGAATGAAAGAGGATGAGCACCGCCGAAGGCGATTCGCGCCGGGCGTCAGCGAGACAATGTTGCGCAGGCAGTGGCGTCTTTCAGGGGCGAAAATCCGCTCAGACGGGCACGTCATTTCTCTCGGAAGTGAGTCAGAGCGGAGTCATAGTAATGGCTGTCGCAAAAATGAGACGCTTAAATTACTGTTTTAACAGGGATTGACAAGTCTTTACCTTGTTTGTCGCCTGTATGCGACATCCATTGTCTGGTTTGTCGTAATAACACGACGCTCATTGCAAAGAGAAAGAACCCCAAAAAAAGCATTAAGATATAAGTGACTGATTTATAAAAATAATTAAAATAATAATAACAACTGGCATGGATTATGCAATAATTAACGCGTAGATGCTCATTCCACCTCTTATGTTTGCTTCGGCTACATAAACCTGGGAATGACGCAGAGCCAATTTTGGGTACCTGTTGTCTGCCTGCCTGTATCGCGAAAGTCTTACAGGGTTATCAGACACCACGTTGAGTCGGGTACCTCTCGGTTGTCTAACCGACCTGATCTTACACCTGCTTTTAGCAGGTGTTTTTTTTTTGCCTGAAAGCGCAGACACAAAAAAACCGGGCGAGCCCGGTTTTTTACTTAACGCGATGCTGTGCTATCAGGCATCAGGGTTATTTTTCAGCGTCAGCAACAGGCCTTCACGACGCATTTTTGCCGCCTCTTCCGGACGGCGAAGGCGATCGTAAACGTCAGCCAGCCACGCGTAGTCAAAGGCGTCAGGGCGCTGAGCCAGTGCCTGCTGAAGTGCTTCCGCTGCCTGCTGCCATTCACCGTGGCGCATTAACAACTGCCCCAGGGTACTGTGCAACAGGGGCGTCGCGCCATGCTGTTTGATTTGCTGACGTAAGGCTTTTTCCAGTGCCTCTGGGTTGCCGCTCTTAATACGTGGCATCAGCAGCACCAGACGATCATCGTAATGACGTTTAAGCCCATCCAGCAAGATGTCCTGCGCGGTATCGTGGTCGTCACACTCAATCAAATGGTCAATCATCGCTACCTGCAATGATGTCTCATGGCGAGTTTTACGGCTCAGATTGCCCCACCAGCGCTTCAGTCCCTCGCTGCCCTGATCGGCCATCGCCTGGTTCATCAGGCCCAGCCAGGCCTGTTGCTGCAGCAGGGTGCGTTGCTCTTCTGTCCCGACCTCGGATTTTTCCATGGCGGGAAGAATATCCAGCAGTGCGCTCCAGGCGCTGGTGCGGACATATGCCTGCTCAGCCAGACGAAGTACTTCCGGATGACGAGGCGCGACTTCGAGCAGGCGATCGATGCTGTGGCGCGCTGCATGATCTTCACGACGCGCCAATTGAATGCGGGTACGGGTAATTTCGACCGGAATCACATCATTGCCAGCCAGCTCAGCCGCCCGTTCTAGGTGCTGGTTGGCCCGCATTTCATCTCCACGCTGTTGTGCGGCTTCTGCAGCTAGCAGGTAGTTAGCGACAGGCACATCAGCATGCTCTGCGTCTTTAGACAGCAGTTTTTCTACCTGTCTGAAATCCCCTTCCGCCAGTTTCATCAGGGCATTTTGCGTATGGCGCTGGGCACGACGACGCTTACGGCCAGTGAACCAGCCGCGGGTACGCGCGCCGGTGCGAAATAAACGGCGCAGTATCCATTCCACAGCCAGGATCACAAGCAGGCTAATAATCAGGATGATGGACAGGCCCGTCACGCTGGTTTCAACGTTCCAGTTGTCGGTCTGAATCAGCACGTAGCCCTGATGACCCGCAATCATCGGCCCCAGTACAATGCCGGCAATCAGCAGAACAAAGAGGATAAATACCTTAAGCATGATTAGCCTCCCTGCTGATTAGCGGCGGCAGAAGGCTGTGCCATCAGATTACGAACGCGGGTTTGCATCAGCTTTTCAAGCAGCGGCTGGCTCTCCAGGCTGTCGGGCAGATCCATATTGATGTTCTGCTGGCTTAATTCATCCAACTGGGCCAGAAACGCTTTGGTTGAGGCATCATTGGTGTCATACCACGCGCGTACCCATGTTGAGACGGTTTCAAGCGACTGCTTGTAAATCTCTTCCTGGTGACGTGGTACGGCCTGAGCAGCGATGAGCAGGCGCGAGCGGATGTTCTCGCGCAGATAAACATCCTGATTCGGTGCCAGCAGCGGCTGTGCGGTATTATCGCGACGGCGGATGGTAATAAAGTCATCCATAAAGTTATGCCAGCTCTTCACCAGATTCTGACGCCATTCACGAATGGAACTGGAAAGTTCACCGCTGTCGCTGTCCATAGGCGCATCATCGCTGTCGTTATCTGCCAGCCGCAGATTATCCACACCGTTTGATAACTGATTAAGTTTCAAAATGATGCCGTCATAATCCACCTGGGAGATGGCGGAGAGCGTACTGATATCCTGAGTTAACGCACGACGCACGTTCATGACGCTGGGATCGTTCATGTCTGCCAGGCTGGCATCTGCACTTTTCAGCAGCGCTGCAGCGGTGGTCACGTCCTGATCGCTCCACAATTTACGTCCGGCCAGCTTCACCAGGTAGTCAGCCTGGGCCACTAACCAACTGCGCACGTCATTACCTGAAATTGAAGCCATTTTTTCACGCAGCGTTTCCAGCTCTTTGGCCGATGCCGCCTGCTGTGACTGAGCGGTCTCTAATGCTTTTTCTGTCGCGCTCAACTGTTGGGCCAGCTGCTGTTTGTCGCTGTTTGCCTGTTTCTGCAGCGTGGACAGCTGATCACTCAGTTCCTGGTTGGTTTGTGCCTGCAGTTCGGCCTGGTGTTTATCGTTCAGGTATAACCCTGCGCCAATCGCCAGTGCGATGACAATCGCGACTGCTCCCAGCACCATGCCACCATTATTGCGATTGCGCGGTGATTTTTCCTGGGTAGAAGAGGGGCGATCAACCGCTGGTGTGGTTTCGTCAACCACGGCGGAGGTGTCTTTTTGTTCCGTCATATCTGGCACATCCCATTGTTAAGTTCAACATAACGCGCGCAACAGCGCATCGTTATCGGCACCATCGGCTACCTGAATAGTCTGCCAACCAAGATCGGCGGCCAGGGAAGCCAAACGTTCGCTGACGACGACTAGTCGACAGCGGAGCAGCCATTCCTCACGATCGACCTCGGGGAACAGCGAATACAGCTGATGCAGCATCTCACCGCTGGTCACGACCAGCGTGTGAATATTACGATCGCGCCAGCGACGGCCTTCGATGGCGCCGTCATAGTGTTTTTGGCAACGTTGATAGCACTCTGCATAGGTGACCTGCGCGCCACGTGCCACCAGCGTTTCTGACAGCAGCTCGCGGCCCTGATTCCCTCGAAGGATAAGCGCATGCTTACCCGCTATTTGCTGCAATGTCGCCAGTTTTATCAACTCTTCGCTGGTTTCATGCGCGTGAGGGTAGGTCACCTGCAGGCCGCTGATCGTATGAAAAGCCAAAGCGGTGCTGCGACCAATTGCATAATAGTCTACGTCAGCGGGCCATGCTTTGATGGCGTGCTGTGCAAAGTGAATAACCTGCTGCGAAAGGAGGAAAACGAGATCGCCGCGTTTCAACGTGGCAAGGGTGGCCGGTAACTGCAGGAGATCGTTACCCGGCGCGAATTCTATCAGCGGCAGGCTCCACGCCTGTTTACCCTGGGCGTGCAGGCGCGAGACCAGCTCCGCCGCTGCGGGTTCCGGGCGCGTCACCAGAATCGTCATACGGGAGGTTGCCCCTGATAAACGTCGCGCAGAATTTCACGTGCGCCACCGTTGAGCAACTCGTCTGCCAGCGAAATGCCCATTTGCTCTGCCTGATCGCGAGGCCCACGGCGTTCACCGCTCACCATGACGCTCCCATCGGGTGCACCCACCAGACCGCGAAGCCAGAGTTCGTCGCCTTCAAGTACGGCAAAGCTACCAATCGGAACCTGGCAGCCGCCTTCAAGTCGGGTATTCATGGCGCGTTCCGCTCTCACACAGACCGCCGTATCATCGTGATTCAATGCCTGTAACAGCGCAATTAACGTGCTGTCGTCTAACCGACATTCGATGCCAACTGCGCCCTGACCCACGGCGGGTAAGGAAATATCCGCAGGTAGCGGTTGGCGAATACGATCGGCCAGGCCAAGTCGATTCAACCCGGCGGCGGCAAGAATAATGGCGTCATATTCGCCAGCATCAAGCTTACTTAATCGTGTGCCCACGTTCCCGCGCAGCGAGCGAATCACCAGATCGGGACGTCGCGCGCTAATCTGGCACTGACGCCGCAGGCTTGACGTTCCAATGACAGCGCCCTGTGGAAGTTCATCAATTGACGCGTAGTGATTGGAGACAAACGCATCGCGCGGATCGTCCCGCTGGCAAATGGTGACCAGGCCCAGGCCTTCCGGAAATGCCACGGGCACATCTTTCATCGAATGTACGGCCAGATCGGCACGGTTTTCTAACATTGCCTGCTCGAGCTCTTTAACGAACAGCCCTTTCCCCCCCACTTTCGCGAGCGGTGTATCAAGAATGATATCGCCCTTTGTCACCATAGGTACCAGCTCCACGCGCAGGCCAGGATGGGCACTGATCAATCGTTGCTGTACATATTGTGCTTGCCACAGGGCAAGTGGGCTTTGTCGTGTAGCAATTCTGAAAATTTTGTTTAACATGCCGTTAACCATTTAGATCGTTCATCGAATATCCTATCATCGTTGAGGGAATGCTGTCAGTTTCAACGGATTGAAAAGAACCGCCTGCGGATTAAACCTGATATATCAGACAGTAATCTCAGGCCAGGCGCAGAGTGAGCGAAAAGTAGACGAAACCGTGCTAAAATGCAGGTAGCGTAACTTTCTTTACGGTCAATCCAGCGAGTGATAGATTGATCACGTTTCCAGCAATTATCTGCACGACATCTCTCTTATTAAGCGGCAGAGACTGGAAACAGGGTGCTTAAACTCCAGGACAACCAGGCGAAACGTCTTGTACCTCTATATTGAGACACTAAAACAGAGACTGGATGCAATTAACCAGCTGCGCGTTGATCGCGCACTCGCTGCCATGGGGCCCGCTTTTCAGCGAGTCTACAGTCTGCTTCCGATCTTACTACATTATCAACATCCGCTGATGCCGGGTTACCTCGAAGGTAGCGTTCCCCACGGCATCAACGTCTTCACGCCTGATGAAAACCAACTGCAGCTGCTTGCAGAGTTAACGGGCAAACAGGAACTCTCCCTGGTCGAAGCCCCTAAAGGTGAACTGCCTATCACTGGCATCTACTCAATGGGCAGCACCTCTTCCGTTGGGCAAAACAGCGTGTCCGATTTGGATATCTGGGTTTGCCATCAATCCTGGCTGGATAATGAAGAGCGCCTGAATCTGCAGCGTAAATGTGCGCTGCTGCAAAAATGGTGTGCCTCGCAGGCCATCGAAGTCAGCTTTTTCCTCATTGATGAAAACCGCTTCCGCCACAACGAAAGCGGCAATCTTGGTGGTGAAGACTGCGGTTCTACCCAACATATTTTGCTGCTGGATGAGTTCTACCGCACGGCGGTAAGAATGGCCGGTAAACGTATTCTGTGGAATATGGTGCCAGGCGAAGAAGAGCATCACTATGATGACTACGTGATGTCGCTGTATGCGAAAGGCGTGCTCACGCCAAACGAGTGGCTGGATTTGGGCGGCCTCAGCACGTTATCAGCAGAAGAGTATTTCGGTGCCAGCCTGTGGCAGCTGTATAAAAGTATCGATTCGCCCTATAAAGCGGTGTTGAAAACGCTGCTGCTGGAAGCTTATAGCTGGGAATACCCGGATACCAAACTGCTCGCGATGGATATCAAGCAGCGTCTGCACGACGGAGAAATCGTCTGCTTTGGCCTTGATCCTTACTGTATGATGCTGGAACGCGTTACACGCTATCTCACCAGTATTGACGATCAGCCCCGCCTTGATTTGGTTCGCCGCTGCTTCTATTTAAAAGTTTGCGAAAAACTCAGCAGTGACGATCACCCGCAGCGTAGCGGCTGGCGCCGTGAGATCCTGTCGCAGCTGGTTAAAGCCTGGGGCTGGGACGACGAAAAGATTGCTATTCTGGACAACCGTGCCGAATGGAAAATCGAGCGCGTGCGCGAAGCGCACAATGAGTTGCTGGATGCGATGATGCAAAGCTATCGCAACCTTATCCGCTTTGCTCGTCGCAACAATTTAAGCGTCAGCGCCAGCCCGCAGGATATCGGCGTGCTGACCCGTAAATTGTACGCCGCCTTTGAGGCCTTGCCGGGCAAGGTGACGCTGGTTAATCCGCAGATTTCTCCCGATCTGTCCGAATCCAATCTGACCTTCATTCACGTGCCGCCGGGCCGTGCCAACCGGCCAGGCTGGTATCTGTATAACCAGTCGCCGGACATGAGCTCAATCATCAGCCATCAGCCGCTGGAATATAACCGCTATCTTAACAAGCTGGTCGCCTGGGCCTGGTTCAACGGACTGCTGACCAGCAAAACGCGGCTGCACATTAAGGGCAATGAGCTATGCGATCTGGCGCGCCTGCAGGAACTGGTCGACGATGTCTCCAGCCATTTCCCGCTGCGTCTGCCTGCGCCCACGCCCAAGGCGCTCTACAGCCCGTGTGAAATCCGCCATCTGGCCATCATTGTTAACCTTGAGCACGATCCCACCTCGGCGTTTCGTAACCAGGTGGTGCATTTCGATTTCCGCAAACTCGATGTGTTCAGCTTTGGTCAGCAGCAGCAGTGTTTAATCGGCAGTATCGACCTGCTGTACCGTAACTCGTGGAATGAGGTGCGTACGCTGCACTTCAGTGGCGAACAGGCGATGATCGAAGGCCTGAAAACCATCCTGGGTAAAATGCATCAGGACGCTTCCCCGCCTGATACCGTTGAGGTGTTCTGCTACAGCCAGCATTTACGTGGATTGATTCGTACCCGCGTACAGCAGCTGGTGTCAGAGTGCATCGAACTGCGCCTTTCCAGTACGCGTCAGGAGCCAGGGCGGTTCAAAGCACTGCGTATGGCGGGCCAGACCTGGGGGTTGTTCTTTGAACGCATGGGCGTATCGGTTCAGAAGCTGGAAAACGCCGTTGAGTTTTATGGCGCCATTTCCAACAACAAGCTTCACGGCCTGTCGATTAAAGTCGAGTCTAATCAGACGCCACTGCCGCCTGTGGTTAACGGCTATGCCAGCGAAGGGATCATTCAGTTCTTTTTTGAAGATACTACCGACGATCGCGGTTTCAACATTTATATTCTGGATGAAAGTAACCGCGTCGAGGTCTATCACCATTGTGAAGGCAGCAAGGAAGAGCTGGTGCGGGACGTCAGCCGTTTTTACTCCTCGTCGCACGACCGTTTTACCTATGGCTCAAGTTTTATCAATTTTAACCTGCCGCAGTTCTATCAAATCGTGAACACAGGTGAACGTTATCAGGTCATTCCATTCAGAAATCAGGTCCTCACCGATCTCTGTGCCTCGCAGCCTGATAACGACAATAACGATTATCAGCCACGCTATCAGGTACATTGAGTTCGGTAAGCCCGCAATGATGCTATCTTCAGGGCTTGCCACAGCGCTCACGTGATTAGCTGGCATTTCCTGTTGCTTTTCCAACTTCAACTGCGATGATAAGCATCCAGGTCACAGGACATGAAGAGCATAAAGAATGAAGAAAGCGATAAGCCTGTTAGCAATGACAATGGCATTAACAAGCCTTGCAGGCTGTGGATTAAAAGGACCGCTCTACTTCCCGCCGCAGGACACGCCAAAACAAGCTGCGCCAACGTCAGCACCCACGCAAAAACAGAAAGCCGACGCGTCTAAAGCGGATGTAGGTGGTCTGGTGACGGGTGGTTCAAGCTCAAGCTCACAAATGAAATAACACTTATGGCGCATCCGGCGGAGCAAAAAATGCAGTTCTCCAAAATGCACGGTCTCGGCAATGATTTCATGGTTGTGGATGCCGTAACGCAAAATGTCTTTTTTTCGCCGGAATTGATCCGCCGGCTGTCCGATCGCCATCTCGGGATTGGCTTCGATCAGCTGCTGGTCGTTGAGCCGCCTTACGATCCCGATCTCGACTTTCACTACCGCATTTTTAATGCAGACGGGAGTGAAGTCGCGCAGTGTGGGAATGGCGCCCGCTGCTTCGCCCGTTTTGTTCAGTTAAAAGGGCTGACGAATAAAAGCGATATTCGCGTGAGCACCCAGGCTGGTCGCATGGTTCTGAGCGTGACACCAGACGATCTGGTACGTGTGAATATGGGCGAGCCAAATTTCGAACCCCAGCAGGTGCCTTTCCGCGCCAATAAAGCCGAAAACCTTTACCTGTTACGCGTGGCGGAACAAACGGTGATGTTTGGTGCCGTCTCCATGGGCAACCCTCACTGCGTAATCCAGGTGGAAAGCACGAAAACGGCCCAGGTTGAGCTTCTGGGACCGGTCCTGGAAAGCCATGAGCGTTTTCCGGAGCGCGTCAATGTGGGCTTTATGGAAATTATCAGCCCTGAACACATCCGGCTGCGTGTTTATGAACGCGGTGCAGGGGAAACCCAGGCGTGCGGTAGCGGTGCCTGTGCGGCGGTTGCCTGCGGTATCCAGCAGGGTATTTTAAGTCAGAAAGTACGCGTTGATTTACCAGGCGGCACGTTACATATCGCCTGGAAAGGCGTCGGACAGCCGCTCTACATGACCGGTCCGGCCACACATGTCTACGATGGGTTTATTCACTTATGAAAAATATCGAAGAGCAGGTGGAAAATACTGTCCTGCTGGACGATCAGGCCGTCAGTGATTATCTGCGTCAGAATCCTGATTTCTTTATGCGCAACGCCCGTCAGGTGGAACAGATGGCGGTACCGCACCCGGTTCGCGGCAGCGTATCGCTGGTGGAATGGCACATGGCGCGCCAGCGCAATCACATCCAGCGTCTGGAAGAAGAAATTACGCTGCTGATGGAGCTGGCGACCGCAAATCAACAGTTATTCTCACGTCTGCTTTCACTGCAAAGTCACCTGGCCGCCGCCAGCTCACTCCAGGATATGCTTAATCGCCTGCATCGCTGGGCGCGCGATCTCGGACTGGCGGGAGCCAATATCCGCTTGTTTAACGACAAGTGGCGACTGGGTGCGCCGTCTGACTTTGTGCAGCTTGGCCTGGCCCGTCAGGCTTTCGAACCGTTACGCATTCAGCGCTTCGGTAATGAGCAGCACTATCTGGGGAATATCAATGGCCCGGAGCTGCTGCTGCTGCTGCCTCAGGCAAAGGCCATTGGTTCAGTCGCCATGTCCCTGATGGGTGATGAGGGCGAGCTTGGCATCATTATCTTCAGTAGCCGTGACAGCCTGCACTATCAGTCGGGCATGGGCACCTTACTGCTTCAGCACCTTTCGCAGATGATACCTGCGCTGCTGGAACGCTGGGTGGAGCGCGCATGAGCAGCGTGTTGCAGGAGACCGTTGACGGCTTTCTGCGCCACCTGAAGGTTGAACGCCAGCTCAGCCCGCTTACCCTGAGCAGCTACGCGCGTCAGCTTGCCGCACTGGTGACAATTGCCGATGAGATGAAAATCAGCGCGTGGTCACAGCTCGATCCCGCCATGGTGCGGAGCATGGCGGCCCGCAGCCGTCGTGCAGGTCTGGCTGCAAGTAGTCTGGCATTACGTCTTTCCGCATTACGCAGTTTCCTTGACTGGCAGGTGAGCCGCGACATGCTGGCGGCTAATCCGGCGAAAGGGATCGCCACGCCGCGCAACGGTCGTCATCTACCGAAAAATATCGATGTTGATGACGTTAACCAGTTGCTGGAGATTGATCTCACCGATCCGCTGGCGATCCGCGATCGTACGATGCTGGAAGTGATGTACGGCGGAGGGTTACGTCTTTCCGAGCTGGTCAATATGGACTGCCGCCATGTCGATCTTGAGGCGGGAGAGGTTTGGGTTTTAGGTAAAGGCAGCAAGGAGCGGCGCGTGCCGATCGGTCGCACCGCCGTCAGCTGGATCCAGCAGTGGTTGCCGCTACGCACCGCGTTTAACCCTGGGGATGATGCGCTGTTTCTCTCCAGCCGTGGCTCTCGTATCTCTGCGCGCAACGTCCAGAAACGCTTTGCCGAGTGGGGAATTAAGCAGGGTCTTTCCAGTCATATACATCCCCATAAGCTGCGCCACTCTTTTGCCACCCATTTGTTGGAGTCGAGTGGCGATCTGCGCGCGGTGCAGGAATTACTGGGCCATGCGAATCTGTCGACCACCCAGATTTACACCCATCTTGATTTCCAGCATCTGGCATCGGTGTATGATGCTGCGCATCCCCGCGCCAAACGAGGAAAGAGTGAATGAAGTTTTATCGCCCTCTGCGTGACATCAAAGCGATCACTTTCGATCTAGACGACACGCTCTACGACAACTATCCGGTGATCCGTAAAACCACGGAAGCCTCTCATGCTGCGCTGCAGGCTTTCCACCCGGCGCTGCGAGCCATAACGCCGGAAGACGTAGCCGCCTCGCGCAGTCAGTTACGTGCAAGCGAACCTGAGATCTACCATGATGTCTCTGAGTGGCGTCGGCGTTCAGTTGAACATGTCATGTGCCAGGCCGGTTTAACGCCATCCGAAGCCGCGGCGGGCGCGACGCAGGTTATGGATGTGTTCCATCAGTGGCGCAGCCAGGTCGATATGCCTGCTGAAACCCATGACACGCTGAACGCCATGGCGAAGAAAGTGCCGCTGGTGGCGATCACCAATGGCAACGCGCAGCCTGAAAAACTCGGGCTGGCACACTACTTCCAGTTTTCACTCCGGGCGGGGCCAGACGGGCGCGCTAAGCCGTGGCTGGATATGTATCAGCTGGCCGCGCAACGTCTTAATATCGCCCCGGAACACATTCTGCACGTTGGCGACGATCTCACCACCGATGTGGCAGGCGCGATTCGTTTTGGCATGCAGGCCTGCTGGATTAACCTTCGTGAGGGTAATCTCATGCAGATCGAGGATGCCCGTCTGCTGCCACACGTTGAAATTTCCCAGTTGGCATCACTCACCTCGCTGTTATAATGGCTGTAAATTTATCCAGTCTTATGCTTCGCATTTTCTGACTTATTGGTGCTTATGGACGTTTCTGAACTGCTCGACGGTTTGAATGACAAACAGCGCGAGGCCGTTGCGGCGCCGCGCAGTAACCTGCTGGTGCTGGCGGGCGCGGGCAGCGGAAAAACACGCGTTCTGGTGCACCGCATCGCCTGGCTGCTGTCGGTAGAAAACTGCTCCCCATACTCCATTATGGCCGTGACCTTTACCAACAAGGCGGCCGCAGAGATGCGCCACCGTATTGAGCAGCTCATTGGTACCAGCCAGGGGGGAATGTGGATAGGCACGTTCCACGGTCTGGCACACCGCCTGCTGCGCGCGCATCATCTTGACGCAGGCCTGCCGCAGGATTTCCAGATCCTCGACAGTGAAGACCAGCTGCGCCTGCTCAAGCGCCTGATTAAGGCGATGAACCTGGATGAGAAGCAGTGGCCAGCGCGCCAGGGCATGTGGTACATCAACGGCAAGAAAGATGAAGGTTTGCGGCCCAAGCATATTGAAAGCTACGGCAATCCGGTCGAACAAACCTGGCTGCGGATATACCAGGCCTACCAGGAAGCCTGCGATCGCGCCGGGCTGGTCGACTTTGCTGAACTGTTGCTGCGTGCTCACGAGCTGTGGTTAAACAAACCCCATATCCTGAATCATTACCGTGAGCGCTTCAGTAACATTCTGGTGGATGAGTTTCAGGATACCAACAATATTCAGTACGCCTGGATTCGCATGCTGGCGGGCGACAGCGGCAAAGTGATTATCGTGGGTGACGACGATCAGTCAATTTACGGCTGGCGCGGTGCGCAGGTCGAAAACATTCAGCGCTTTTTAAAGGATTTTCCCGGCGCGGATACCATTCGCCTGGAGCAAAACTACCGCTCGACCAACAACATTTTGAAGTCAGCGAATGCCCTGATCGCCAATAACAACGGCCGACTGGGGAAAGAACTGTGGACTGACGGCAGCGATGGTGAGCCCATTTCGGTTTACTGCGCCTTTAACGAGCTGGATGAATCCCGCTTTGTGGTCAACCGTATCAAGGCCTGGATGGAAAACGGCAATGCGCTGGCGGATTGCGCCATCCTGTATCGCAGCAATGCCCAATCGCGTGTGCTGGAAGAAGCCCTGCTACAGGCCAGCATGCCGTACCGTATCTATGGCGGTATGCGCTTTTTCGAACGTCAGGAAATCAAGGACGCGCTGGCTTATCTGCGACTGATGGCCAACCGCAACGATGACGCCGCCTTTGAGCGCGTGGTGAATACGCCAACGCGCGGTGTGGGCGACCGTACGCTGGATGTGGTGCGTCAGACGGCTCGGGAAAAGCAGATGACCTTATGGCAGGCAACGCGCGAGCTGCTTCAGTCGCGCGCCCTGGCCGGTCGTGCGGCCTCTGCGCTGCAACGCTTCTGTGAGTTAGTGGATTCGCTGGCAAGCGAAACCGTGGATATGCCGCTGCACGTGCAGACCGACAGAGTCATCAAGGATTCTGGCCTGTGGATCATGTACGAGCAGGAAAAGGGTGAAAAGGGCCAGGCCCGTATCGAAAACCTGGAAGAACTGGTGACGGCAACGCGCCAGTTCAGCTACCAGGATGAAGACGAAGATTTGATGCCGCTGCAGGCATTCCTTTCTCATGCGGCTCTCGAAGCCGGGGAAGGCCAGGCGGACAAATGGCAGGATGCGGTGCAGCTGATGACGTTGCACTCCGCGAAAGGCCTGGAGTTTAGCCAGGTGTTTATTGTCGGGATGGAAGAGGGCATGTTCCCGAGCCAGATGGCGCTGGATGAAGGCGGGCGACTGGAAGAAGAGCGTCGCCTGGCTTACGTCGGCGTCACGCGTGCCATGATGAAGCTGACGCTGACCTATGCGGAAACCCGTCGTCTTTACGGTAAAGAAGTCTACCATCGACCTTCACGTTTTATTGGCGAACTGCCTGAAGCCTGTATTGAAGAAGTCCGTTTACGCGCCAGTGTGACGCGACCGGTCAGTCATCAGCGCATGGGCACACCGATCAGCAAAAACGACACGGGATTCGCCCTGGGGCAACGCGTTCGCCACGCCAAATTTGGTGAAGGCACTATTGTGAATCTCGAAGGCAGCGGAGAACACAGCCGCTTGCAGGTGGCGTTTCAGGGCCAGGGGATCAAGTGGCTGGTGGCCGCCTACGCTAAACTGGAAACCGTCTAGGCGCTGGTTGACGACTTTTTCGTCTCAGCGTAACATGCGCGCACTATTATCATGAGAGGACAATGCCTTGGACACGCCCAGTCGATGCTGGCTCATTAACCTGGTTTTCAGGAATAACATCTAAGGCTATCTCATTACGCTGGTAGCCTTAGCGGTTATCAGCGACCTCCCTTTTTAATCCGTCGCACGAGTCAGCACTGATTTATCCTTTATCCGTGTTCAGGTTCGCGGGTCTGCATTCAGACCGGCCGACAGCGTTGTCCCATAAAGTCTGCAATGGGGAGTCTTGCTATGCTGAGCGCATTTAAACTTGATAACAGTCGCCTGACGCGTCTGGAACTGGAAGATGAAAGCGATAAACTGACCACGTCAGTGTGGGTTGACCTGGTCGAGCCTGAAGAAGGCGAGCGCGACCGCGTGCAATCTGAACTGGGCCAGAGCCTGGCAACGCGCCCTGAACTGGAAGATATCGAAGCCTCGGCGCGTTTCTTCGAAGATGAAGACGGCCTGCACATTCACTCCTTCTTCTTTTTTGAAGATGCCGAAGATCACGCCGGTAACTCCACCGTTGCGTTTACCATCCGCGAAGGGCGTTTATATACGCTGCGCGAGCGCGAGCTTCCCGCTTTTCGTCTTTATCGAATGCGTGCCCGTAACCAGACATTGATCGATGGCAATGCCTATGAGCTGCTGCTTGATCTGTTCGAGACGAAAATCGAACAACTGGCAGATGAAATTGAGAACATTTACAGCGCACTGGAAAAGCTCAGCCGCGTCATCATGGAAGGCCAGCAGGGTGAGGAATACGACCAGGCACTCTCGCGTTTAGCCGAGCTGGAAGATATCGGCTGGAAGGTGCGCTTGTGTCTGATGGATACGCAGCGTGCGCTTAATTTTCTGGTCCGAAAAGCCCGTTTGCCGGGTAATCAGCTGGAGCAGGCGCGCGAGATCCTGCGCGATATCGAATCTCTGCTGCCCCACAATGAGTCGCTGTTTCAAAAGGTCAACTTCCTGATGCAGGCGGCGATGGGCTTTATCAACATAGAGCAGAACCGCATCATCAAGATCTTCTCGGTGGTATCCGTGGTTTTCCTGCCACCGACGCTGGTGGCATCCAGCTACGGCATGAACTTTGAGTTTATGCCTGAACTGAAGTGGAGCTTTGGCTATCCTGGCGCCATTTGCCTGATGATGCTTGCAGGCCTGGCACCTTATCTCTATTTCAAGCGTAAAAACTGGCTTTAATCATCAGCACGGGCTGTTAATACGGCCCATTTTGCTGGCCTGCCGCCTTAATTCTGCTACTCTAGCCGCTCAATTTTCATAATTGATTAATCATTCTATGGACGCTCTTTCGTTGCGCTGGCAATGGCTGCTGCTGTTAGTGTCATCTGTATTACTTGGCGCAATCTTCCAGTATTTTCACGTGCCGGCCGCCCTGTTGCTGGGACCCATGATCGTTGGCGTGGTCATGGGCCTGTCCGGTGCCACACTGCGTATTAACAAGCGGTTATTTCTGCTGTCGCAGGCGGTGCTGGGCTGCATGATTGCGCAAAGCCTGTCACCTTCTATCCTGACGCCGCTGCTGCAGGACTGGCCAGTCGTGTTAGCGGTCCTGCTGCTGACGCTGGCCGCCAGCGGGCTGTCGGGTTTTCTGCTGGTGCGTTTCAGCCAGCTTCCGGGCCCGACGGGCGCATGGGGATCTTCCCCTGGTGGTGCCTCTGCGATGGTCGCGATGGCGGGCGAATTTGGCGCGGACGTCCGGCTGGTTGCGTTCATGCAGTATCTGCGGGTGCTGTTTGTGGCGGGCGCGGCGGCCATGGTGGCGCGGATCGGGCTGGGCGATGGCGGTCATGCCGGCTCGCTGGTGTGGTTTCCGGCGCTTAACAGCGGTTTCCTGGTGACAATGTGCCTGGTGGTTTGCAGCGCATGGCTTGGCCCATGGCTGCGTATCCCATCTGGCGCGTTACTGATACCTGCGCTGATTGGTGCAACCCTGCATTCAACCGGTACGGCGGTGCTTCAGATGCCAGAATGGCTGCTTGCCCTGGCGTACGCCATGATTGGCTGGAGCGTGGGGTTACGTTTCACCCGGCCGATCTTCAGGCTGGCGTTAAGCACGCTGCCGCAGATGCTGCTGTCCATTTTTGGCCTGATGCTGCTGTGCGGTGGGCTGGCATGGATGTTAACCCGCGTGTTGCATATTGACCTGATGACGGCGTATCTCGCCACCAGCCCAGGCGGGCTGGACACGGTGGCGATTATCGCTGCCGGAAGCCGGGTAGATATGGCTTTTGTGATGGCGATGCAGACCCTGCGATTATTCACCATCTTACTGACCGGGCCGGCAATGGCGCGCTTTCTTTCACGCTTTGCGCATTCGGCTCCGCGCTGAAAACGCCACGGCATCCAGAATAAAGACCAACAGAGCCAGCCAGATAAAGCCAAAGGTTACCATTTTATCAGGCGTAACGGTTTCACCATAAAACAGCACCGCCAGCAAGAACATCAGCGTAGGGCCCAGATACTGAAAGAAGCCCACCGTTGACAGGCGCAGTCGGGTACAAGCCGCGGCGAAGAACATCAGCGGAATCGTGGTAACAATGCCTGCGGCGATCAGTAACAGGTTCAGGCTCATGGGGTTCGCGCTAAGGTGGCTGGTGCTGCTGTCAGCAAAGCCAAACAGATAGAGCGCGGCCAGCGGAAACAGCCACAGCGTCTCTATCAGCATGCCGCTCTGGGCATCGACCTGAATTTTCTTCCTCATCAGGCCATAAAACGCGAAGCTGAACGCCAGCCCTAAGGCAATCACCGGCACTGAGCCAAATTTCCACAGTTGCAGAAGCACGCCGCCAGCCGCCAGGGCGACCGCCAGCCACTGCAGGCGACGGAAACGTTCACGCAGGAAAATCATGCCAAACACAACGTTAATCAACGGGTTGATAAAATAGCCCAGGCTGGCTTCAAGCATATGCTGATTGTTCACCGCCCAGATAAACAGCAACCAGTTTCCCCCTACCGTTACCGCCGTAAGGGCCAGTAGCAGCACTTTTTTTGGCTGGCGCAGCACGCTTCTGACCTGTCCCCAACTGCGACTCAGGGTAATCAGTAACAACATGAACAGTGCTGACCAGATCACCCTGTGGGTCATGATTTCAGTCGCCGGTACGGCCTTCACTAATTTGAAGTAGGCGGGCGCAATGCCCCAAATAAAGTAAGCGCCAAGCGCAAAGCCGATGCCCTGACGGGTTTGCTGGGTATCCATAATTCATCCTGAAATTTCGTACTGTACCGGAGGTCACTGAAATACAGCGGCGTGACAGAGGGCCGCAATGGTAACGCAGTCCTCGTTATCTCTGTAGCCCGATCTGGCGATAATGCTGGGTCAGTCTTTCTCCTGCTCCAGCGCGCGCTGGCGAGAAAGGCAGATGGCCTGATGATTGTTATCTGCCCATGCAATTAATTGCTGCATGGGTTCGAGAAATGAACGGCCTAAATCCGTCAGGCTGTACTCAACGCGCGGCGGCACTTCCGGATAAAGTGTGCGCAGGATATAGCCATCCATTTCCAGCCGTTTCAGACTGCGTGACAGCACCTGACGGGCAACATCGCCAATATGACGGTGAAGTTCATTGAAACGTAAGGTCTGTTCGGCCAGCGCTTCGAGAATCAATAAACTCCATTTGTCGCCTATCCGGTCAAGCACATCCCGGATGGGGCAAGGTTGTTGATACGTAAAGGTTGCGGGTGAAGATTTGGGCATCGGGTCGGTTCCTGTGCATCGCTAAGCGTCACTTTCAGGTGATTAAGTCACTCTGGTGTGACTTCTTGTTATCCATTTTGCGCGAATGTAACATCCGTCACGACGTCAGTCTATTTTTGTGACCAGGTGTCTGAGCGAAACCCTGTATCGCATTCGACAGACGTCAGGCAATCCCTGTGTACTCAAAATCTGGTGCCTCGCGACCAGCGCTATGACGAACGATCAAGGAGAATAATGATGATAGCTTTTCTGAAAACCCTGTTGCTGGCGGCAGGTATCCTGACCGCGGGTGCAGTTTACGCGGCACAACCTGGCGAAGGCCGGGATATCAAGGTGGAAGAGGCCAATCGTGCACTGGTGATCCATTTCTATGATCAATTTTTTAATCACCACAAGGTCGCTGAAGCGGCCCGGGTTATCGCGGATAATTACCGTCAGCACAATCCCGGCGTGCCAAACGGCAAGGCACCGCTTGTTAACTTTTTTACCGACTATTTCAGGAAAAACCCGCAGTCAAAAGCACGCATCGTCCGAAGTGCGACCGATGGCGATTTGGTCTGGCTGCATGTTCACTCCACCAACGGTGAACACGATCGTGGCCAGGCCGTTACGGATATTTTTCGCGTGAAAAACGGCAAAATTGTCGAGCACTGGGATGTGATTCAGGCTGTACCGGCGACGTCGGCGAACACCAATACTATGTTTTGATTCAGGCAGGATAACGCGTGGCAGTACTCAAACGCTGCCACGCGTTCAGTTCTGTGATCAACCTGTCAGATAGGTGGCTGTGGCGGTCGCGATGTAAACGCCCTGATCATTGTGTAACTCCACCCGCGCCACAGAGACTTTATTGCCGGCACGCAGTAAACGACTGGTGGCGATAAAACGCTCGCCGCGACCGGGACGCAGATAGTCTACCCGCATATCAATCGTTCCCATGCGAGACAGTCGCTGGCGGAGCATTTCCTCACTGATTGTTTCCTCACGCGTCAAGGCATGACTGACGCACACCATGCCTGCCGCCACGTCCAGTACGGCGGCGGTGACCCCACCGTGGAGAATCTGTTGAGCGGCATTGCCGACCAGCATGGTTTTGTTCACAAAACTGATTTCAGCGTAGTCGGCGTCAAGGTGATCCAGTTCCAGACCAAGTGCCTGGTTAAACGGCATATGATAAATAAAAATTTCACCGACCAGGCGGCGAGCGTCCTGCTGAGTCAATAGCACGGATGACATGGTGTTTAGTCCTGAACAGCTGACAAATGAACTGTAGATGTTAATGAGTTGTTTATTCTATGCTTCGCTCGACAGGGTTTCCAGTTTAGGAAATCAGCGCTGATGTTCGCTCACATTTGTGTGTAGAATGTCCTGCTTTTTACAACACCCATTCGCTTTTATGAATACGCAGTTTCCACTGGAGAATCCTATGCGTAAGCATCGCGCCTTGCTGGCGGCAATGTTACTTCCTGCTTTGGCGCAGGCGGACGAAGCCACGATCAAACACGTTCACGATGCACCCCAGGTTCGTGGCAGCATTATTGCCAACCTGCTGGAGCAGCATGACAACCCGTTTGTGCTTTATCCTTACGAAAATAACTATCTGCTTTACACGTACACCAGCGACATTAATAAAGAGGCGATTTCCTCTTATAACTGGGCGCAGAATGCCCGTAAAGACGAAGTGAAATTCCAGCTTAGTCTGGCATTTCCACTGTGGCGCGGCATCCTGGGTGACAACTCCGTGTTAGCCGCGTCCTATACTCAGCGCTCATGGTGGCAGCTATCTAATAAAAAAGAGTCGTCGCCCTTCCGCGAGACAAACTATGAGCCGCAGATTTTCCTGGGCTGGGCGACCGATTATTCGTTTGCCGGCTGGACGCTACGTGATGTTGAAGTGGGCGTGAATCATCAGTCCAATGGCCGTAGCGATCCCACGTCACGCAGCTGGAACCGTGTTTATACCCGCCTGATGGCGCAAAACGGTAATTTCCTCGCAGAGATCAAACCCTGGTTCCGTATTTCTGAGAGCGCCAGCACGGACGATAACCCGGATATTACAAAATACATGGGCTACTATCGGGCGAAAGTGGGCTATGCGATGGGTGACAGCATTTTCAGCGTGGAAGGCAACTATAACTGGAATAGCGGTTACGGCGGCGCTACGCTGGGCTGGAGTTATCCCATCACCCAGCACGTGCGTTTTTACACCCAGCTGTTTAGCGGCTATGGTGAATCTCTCATTGACTATAACCACCGTCAGACTCGTTTAGGCGTAGGTGTGACCCTTAACGATTTGTTCTAACCAACCATTAAGTCAGGAATACAGTGGCAACCTCGGCAGTTCTTAATCAGGAAGCGTTGGCGCAGCAGGTATTGCAGGATACCTTCGGCTACCAGCAGTTTCGTCCCGGTCAGCAGACAATCATAAATGAAGCGCTGAGCGGGCGGGATTGCCTGGTGGTGATGCCGACCGGCGGCGGTAAATCACTCTGCTATCAGATTCCGGCGCTGGTGCGCGAGGGGCTGACACTGGTGGTGTCGCCACTCATCTCCCTGATGAAAGATCAGGTGGATCAGCTCCTGGCAAACGGCGTGGCCGCGGCCTGTCTGAACTCGACCATGACGCGCGAGCAGCAGCAGGTTGTCATGGCCGATTGCCGCAACGGGCGCGTTAAGCTGCTCTATATCGCGCCAGAACGTCTGATGATGGACAACTTTCTTGACAGTCTGGCGCACTGGCAGCCCTGTATGCTGGCCGTTGATGAGGCGCACTGTATTTCCCAATGGGGGCATGATTTCCGACCGGAATATGGCGCGCTGGGACAGATGCGCCAGCGCTTTCCCGATCTGCCCGTCATGGCGCTGACAGCGACCGCTGACGAAACGACCCGTCTTGATATCATTAACCTGCTGCATATGCAGGATCCGCTGATTCAAATCAGCAGTTTTGACCGCCCCAATATTCGTTACACTCTGGTGGAAAAATTTAAACCCACTGAGCAGTTGCTACGTTACGTACAGGATCAGCGCGGTAAATGCGGCATTATTTACTGTAACAGCCGGGCAAAAGTTGAGGATACCGCCGCACGTCTGCAAAGCCGGGGGTTAAGCGTTGGGGCATATCATGCCGGAATCGACAGCGCCCAGCGCGCCCGCGTACAGGAAGCGTTTCAGCGCGACGATTTGCAAATCGTGGTGGCGACCGTGGCATTTGGGATGGGCATCAACAAGCCGAACGTGCGTTTTGTGGTGCACTTTGATATTCCACGCAACATTGAATCCTATTATCAGGAAACAGGACGTGCCGGACGTGATGGCCTGCCGGCAGAAGCCATGATGCTCTACGATCCTGCTGATATGGCCTGGCTGCGCAAATGCCTGGAAGAGAAGCAGCCTGGCCCGCTACAGGATATTGAACGTCACAAGCTGAATGCGATGAATGCTTTTGCCGAAGCGCAGACCTGCCGTCGTTTGGTGCTGCTGAACTACTTTGGTGAAGGACGTCAGCAGCCCTGCGGGAACTGCGATATTTGCCTCGATCCGCCAAAGCGCTATGACGGCCTGGTGGAAGCCCAAAAGGCACTCTCCAGTATTTATCGCGTCGGCCAGCGCTTTGGTATGGGCTACATTGTTGAAGTATTGCGCGGTGCCAATAATCATCGCATCCGCGAACAGGGACACGACAAGCTGCCCGTTTATGGGCTGGGTAAAGAAAACAGCCACGAGCATTGGGTCAGCGTCCTGCGTCAGCTGATTCATCTGGGGCTGGTGACGCAAAACATCGCCATGCATTCTGCGCTGCAGCTAACTGAAGCGGCCCGACCGGTATTGCGCGGTGAAGTTCCGCTGATGCTGGCGGTGCCAAGACTGATTACCGCCAGACCGAAAAGCAGCGGGTCGGCCAAAGTGTATGGCGGCAACTACGACCGCAAGCTGTTTGCCAAGCTGCGTAAACTGCGTAAAGCGATAGCCGACGAAGAGAATATTCCGCCCTACGTTGTGTTTAACGATGCAACCTTGCTGGAGATGGCAGAGCAGATGCCGGTGAGCGCCTCAGAAATGCTCAGCGTGAACGGCGTGGGGCACCGCAAACTGGAACGTTTCGGTAAGCCGTTTTTGCTGATGATTAAAGAACATCTCGATGAAGAGTAAAGAGGAGTTACCATGTTGATTTTGTTCGGCACGATTGCCCTGGTCCATCTTGTTGCCCTGATGAGTCCCGGCCCGGATTTCTTTTTTGTCTCGCAAACCGCCGCCAGCCGTTCGCGCAAAGAAGCGATGTTGGGCGTTCTGGGCATTACCCTGGCGGTCATGATCTGGGCCGCGGTAGCGTTGATGGGCCTGCATCTGATTTTGCAAAAGATGGCCTGGCTACACCAAATCATCATGGTCGGTGGCGGACTCTATCTACTATGGATGGGTTGGCAGTTAATTGGCTCAGCCCGTCAGCGCCACAAACAGCCCGTGCAGCAGGAACCTGTCGTCGAACTGCCCAGGAAAGGCATGAGCTTTATTAAAGGTCTGCTGACCAACCTGTCGAATCCCAAAGCGGTTATCTACTTTGGTAGCGTCTTTTCCTTGTTTATCGGTAACGATGTGGGGGGGCTGGAACGCTGGGGGCTGTTCGTCCTGATAAGCGTTGAAACCTTCGCCTGGTTTTCTCTGGTCGCGGCTGTTTTTGCCCTGCCGTGGATGCGGGATAAGTATCAACGTGCTGCGAAGTGGGTAGACGGTGTTGCGGGCGTGCTGTTTGCCGGTTTTGGCATTCATCTGATCCTGTCGCGCTGATAGCCGGTTACCGGACACGTCAGTCGTTACGGCAAGCCGCCGACAGCGTCACTGTCGTGCGGCAGCCTCCGCCGGGTCAGGCGATACGTCTGGCGCTGGCCAGCAGTCCCCCAATCGCGATGAATAAGCCGCCGAAAATGCGGTTCATTAGCTTCATCTGCCTGGGCCCTTTGATCCATCCTGCAATGCGCGTGGCTAATGTGGCATAGCCAATCATGACGATGATATCCACCAGAACGGTTGTGACGCCCAGCACCAGATACTGCAGCATCAGCGGCTGGTGAGGCAGGATAAACTGGGGAAACAGCGCCGCCAGAAACACAATGCTTTTGGGATTCGTCAGGTTCACCATTACTGCCCGCTTGAACAGGCGACGACGCGGCATGGCTTTCGACATAGCGTTGAGGTCAATCGCGCCCGCAGTGCGCCACTGTTGGATGCCCAACCAGACCAGATAGCCTGCGCCGGCCCACTTTAAAATCTCAAACGCCAGCAGCGACTGGGAAAAAAGCGCCCCAAGACCGATCCCCACCAGGGCGATATGCAGGGCAAGACCAACCTGCAGGCCTGAAATAGACGCGACCGCACCACGATAACCGTGGCTGATGCCCGTGCTCATGGTGTTAATGGCACCAGAGCCGGGTGAAAGGCTAAGAATTGTGGTGGTAAGAAGATAAGTCAGCCACCATTCGATGGTCATGGGTTGTACTCCCTGTCACGTCTGAAGTGTGACACAATACGCCAGAATGCTGCGCAGGGCTATGGACATCATGCGGCCGTTCAGACTCTTTTTTTCCGGCAATCAGGAGGGCGGATGAAGCAACACAGAGCAAGCTGGCTGCAACGCGAAAAGGCCTTCGCTGCCTTCGCGACCGGCCCACTGCTTGATTTCTGGCACAGCCGTGAAGAGTGTGAATTTACCGGTGTTGAAAATCTGACCTTACGTTACGTTCGGTTCATTTCACCGCAACACAAGCGCGTGATTGTAATCGTTCCCGGGCGCATTGAGAGCTACGTTAAATATCCCGAGCTGGCCTACGATCTGTTTCACTGTGGGTTCGATGTGATCGTGCTCGATCACCGTGGTCAGGGGCGATCCGATCGGCTGCTGGATGATTCGCATCTTGGACATGTGGTGGAGTTTTCCCACTATGTCGATGACCTTGAAACGCTCTATCTGAAAGAGATTGTGAGCCGTCATTATCAACAACGTTATGCGTTGGCGCATTCAATGGGGGGCGCAATTCTGGCCCTGTTCCTGGCGCGTCAGCCTGGCGCGTTTCACGCTGCGGCTCTGGTTGCGCCGATGTTTGGCATCGCGCTGCCGTTACCCTCTTTTCTGGCGCATAAGATCCTCGACTGGGCAGAGAAACGACCTGCCGTTCGCGATGGCTATGCATTAGGCACGGGGCGCTGGCGGGCTCATCCCTTTGGCATTAACCGTCTGACGCACAGTCATGAACGTTATCGTCGCAGCCTGCGTTTTTATGCGGACGACCCGGCGATTCGTGTTGGCGGTCCCACCTATCACTGGGTACGGGAAGGCATTCATGCCGGACGCAACATATTCAGTCAGGTTGATAAAATAACGACGCCGCTACTGCTGCTACAGGCAAGCGAAGACAGCGTGGTGGATAACCGCTCACAAGATCTGTTTTGCGCCGCCATGGCGGCAGCCGGTCATCCCTGTGAGGGCGATAAGCCCCAGGTTATTAAAGGTGCACGCCACGAGATTCTGTTTGAAAAAGACAGCATGCGCGCCGAAGCATTGAATGGGATCGTCGATTTCTTTTTATCGCATCACTAGTTATCCGTTTACATTACCGGCTACGGCCAACCGACACAGATACCCGAGGTTTTCATGTACCACATTGTTGTGTCCGACCTGGACGGCACACTGCTCTCTCCCGAACACCGCCTCACGCCTGATGCCCGAGAAACGTTGCAGCAGCTGGTGGCAAAAGGCATTCACTTTATTTTCGCCACGGGCCGCCATCACATTGATGTTGGACAAATGCGCGACAAGCTGGGGATTCCGGCGTATATGATTACGTCAAACGGTGCCCGTGTGCATAATCCAGCCGGCGAACTGATTTTTAGCCATAACCTGGATTGGGATATCGCCCAGGACCTGTTCGGCCTGCAGTACCATCATCCGGAAGTGCTGACCCATGTTTATCGTGACGATGAGTGGTTTGTCAGCCGTTGCAGTCCGGCAGAGAAAGATTATTTTCGCGAATCTGATTTTCATTATCAGGTTTATGAACCGGGCATATTGCCCACTGACGGCATCAGCAAAGTCTTTTTCACCTGCGAAGAGCCTGAACACCTTATTCCAATGGAGCTGGCGATTGAAGCGCGTTGGGGAGACAGGGTCAACGTCAGTTTTTCACTGCCCACCTGTCTGGAAGTGATGGCGGGCGGCGTCTCAAAAGGCCACGCGCTCGAATCTGTGGCAAAACAGTTAGGCTTTACGCTGAAAGACTGTATTGCCTTTGGTGATGGTATGAACGACGTCGAAATGCTGAGTATGGCGGGCAAGGGCTGCATTATGGCTAATGCGCACCAGCGCCTGAAAGATACCCTGCCAGAGCTGGAAGTGATTGGCAGCAATGTTGAGGATGCCGTGCCGGCGACGCTCAGAAAGTTGTATTTATCGTAGTGCGCCTGAGCAGAAGGCCGGTTAACCGGCCTTCTGACGGCTAGGCCAGTTTTTGCTTGTGTTTATGCTCGCTGACCATAGTGAGCAGCAACAAGATCACTGCCAGCACACAGCCCACAATCATGACTAAAAATCCGCCATCCCAGCCAAAATAGTCCACCGTGTAACCCACAATGGCGCTGGCTGCAACCGATCCTCCCAGATAACCGAACAGCCCGGTAAAGCCCGCGGCCGTCCCGGCGGCTTTTTTCGGCGCCAGCTCCAGCGCGTGGAGTCCTATCAGCATCACCGGCCCGTAGATCAGGAAGCCAATAATAATCATACAGGCCATGTCCACACCGGGATGACCCGGCGGATTTAACCAGTAAACCACCGTTGCGATGGTCACCAGCGTCATAAAGAACACGCCCGTCGCGCCACGGTTTCCGCGAAACACCTTATCGGACATCCAGCCGCACAGTAGCGTGCCAGGGATCCCCGCATACTCATAGAAGAAGTAAGCCCAGGACGACTTATCCAGCGTGAAGTGTTTCACCTCTTTGAGGTAAGTCGGTGACCAGTCCAGAATGCCGTAACGCAGCAGATAAACAAACACGTTTGCCAGGGCGATATACCAAAGTAATTTATTCGGCAGAACATACTTCATGAAGATTTGTTTCGCCGTGAACTCTTCTTCATGGCTTTCGTTGTAGTCAGCCGGATAATCGTTTTTGTAGGCCTCGATGGGCGGCAGACCGCAGGACTGCGGCGTATCCCGCATCAGGGCAAAGGCCAGGATGGCAATGACAATGGCGCCAAAGGCCGGCATATAAAGGGCCGCCTTCCAGTCGTTAAACCAGGCCATTCCCAGCAGAAACAGCAGGGGAGGAATGCCGCCGCCGACGTTATGCGCACAGTTCCACACCGAGACAATGCCGCCGCGTTCCTTTTGCGACCACCAGTGCACCATAGTGCGTCCGCAGGGTGGCCAGCCCATTCCCTGAAACCAGCCACAAATAAACAACAGCACAAACATCACCATGATGCTGGAGGTTGCCCAGGGAACAAACCCCATGAACAGCATCACGAAAGCGGCCAGGATCAATCCTGCGGGTAAAAAGACCCGTGGATTAGAGCGGTCGGACACCGAGCCCATAATAAACTTGGAAAAGCCGTAAGCGATGGAGATACCGGAAAGCGCAAACCCCAGATCGCCTCGTGAGAAACCCTGTTCAACCAGATAAGGCATGGCCAGGGCAAAATTCTTTCTGACGAGGTAGTAAGCCGCATAGCCAAAGAAAATACCGATAAAGATTTGCCAACGCAGGCGGCGGTAGAGTGGATCGATACGATCCTCTGCCACCTGAGGCTGGTGTGGTGCAGGTTTAAAAATACTTAACATTAGGGTGGCCCTCCGGGCGCATTATGGTTTTGATTCCCCAGCAGGTTGGGTCGAAAGAAAAAAGGGTGCTCGCAATGCACCATTTCGCGCAGAGAATAGACAGAGGCGGACTGGGTTACTGTGATGAATGACAAATTTGTTACAGTTTTATTACAGTAAGGCGCGAAAATGCCAGGCAGATGCGCTTTTTCGCCCATTTTTAACCTCAGGCATGCTCTCCTGAGCGGATAAAAGTCGGGGTGAGGGATCGTTGCCTGATCGCCTGGTAAATAACCAGATGTCAACCAGATAATGCAGCTCTGATTCAGGACATTGTTTACACTGACGCTCTGTTTATTTCGGGGTTGTTACCGTGCTTTTATTGATTGTTACTACCATTCTGTGGGCATTCTCCTTTAGCCTGATCGGTGAATACCTTGCCGGGCAAGTGGACAGCTGGTTTTCAGTGCTGATGCGCCTGGCGCTGGCCGCCATTGTGTTTCTGCCGTTCCTGCGCTGGCGCGGCTATCGGCCTTCGACGCTCTTGCTCTATATGCTGGTAGGGATGTTGCAGCTGGGCATTATGTATTTGCTGAGTTTTGAAGCCTATCTGTATCTGAGCGTGTCAGAATTCCTGCTGTTCACCGTAATGACGCCGCTGTATGTCACCTTAATCTACGACCTGATAAGCCGAAGGCCCCTGCGCGTGGGCTACATTTTCAGTGCGCTGCTGGCCGTTGCTGGCGCGGCAATCATTCGTTATGACAAAGTCAGCGATAACTTCTGGTTTGGTCTGCTGCTGGTCCAGTTGGCGAATATCTGCTTCGCGGCGGGGATGGTGGGCTACAAACGTTTGCAGGAAACCCGTCCAATGCCGCAACATACGGCGTTTTCATGGTTTTATCTGGGCGCGGTTCTGATTGCGATCGTTGCCTGGGCAGCCTGGGGCAATCCCCATAAATTGCCTACCACGACGCTGCAATGGGGCATTCTGGTCTGGCTGGGCGTCGCGGCTTCGGGGCTGGGCTACTTTATGTGGAACTACGGCGCGACGCAGGTCGATGCCGGCACGTTGGGCATTATGAATAACATGCACGTTCCGGCCGGCTTATTGGTGAACCTGGCGATATGGCAGCAAAAACCGCACTGGCCAAGCTTTATCGCAGGAGCCATCGTGATTATGGCGTCGCTGTGGGTCCATAAGCGCTGGGTGGTAGGCAACAGCGCAAGATAGTCCGGGGCGGGCCTTGCCAGCGAGTAAACCGTAGCGGGAGAGGAATGCAGGGCATCTGGGCTGGAAACAGGCTGTGAACGCCCCTGAGCCTGACCGGAAGCAGACCGCATGACAGGCGAGCTGCTTCCGGTCAGGGCGTTTCTGATTAAGCGGGTTTACCTGTGGCGGGGCGATGAATCATCGTCAGCCCTTTAAGAAAATTACGCAGGATCTGGTCACCGCACTCGCGGTAGTTTTTATGATCCGGTTTGCGGAAGATTGCGCCAATCTCAGCCTGAGAGACCGTAAAGTTGGCTTTTTTCAGCACGTCAGGAATGTCGGTAGTTTTCAAATCAAACGCGATGCGCAGCTTTTTCATAAAGATATTGTTGTTCATCTTGCGCTCGATGGAGGGCGCAGGCGCGTCTTCACTTTTTCCGCGGCGATGAAAAATTAAACCGTTAAGAAAATATCCCATCACCACATCGGGGCAGGGTCGAAACGCCGCATCCTCATCTTTCTTCAGCCAACTGGTGATGTCCGCCTGAGCCACTTCACATTCAGCCAGCGCAAAAATCGCCACCATTTTGGCATCGTTCAGATCGAGCATATAGCGCACGCTGCGCAGAATATCGTTGTTAGTCATGGTGAGATCTTCTCATGGTAAATCGACAGGCTGCGCATTATAGGGGATTTTGCCTGCTATCGCGCAGCTTTGTCACTCACGCGATAAAACCTTCGCAGGAGGCGCGGCGTCCCTGACAAAGGGCAGATGCTCGCAGGCATGCTGACGGGCAAAACGCATAAACGCTTCCAGTACCGGCTGGCGCTGTTCACCGTCGCGCACAGCGGCGTAAAGACGACTCCATAACCCTTCGCCCAGCGTTTTGGTGATCACCAGGCCCTGTTTTTCAAAACTTTCGACGACCCAGTGCGGCAGCGCAGCAATCCCCATGCGCGCCGAGACCATTTGAATCATCAGCAGCGTGTTATCGACATTCTTGAGCGCCGGACTGATCCCCGCAGGTTGCAGAAAGTGGCGCCAGATATCCAGGCGCTGGCGCTGTACCGGATAAATCATTAGCACTTCATCCGCCAGGTCTTCAGGTGAAATGTGTTCAACCTGCGCCAGAGGGTGATCTGGCGCCAGCACCAGGCGGACTTCGAAATCAAACATAGGTGAATAGAACAAGCCTGAGCGCGGCAGGATATCCGACGTCAATACAATATCCAGTTCGCCCTGCTGCAGCGCGGGCTGCGGATCAAAGGTTACGCCCGATTTAAAATCCATCATCACCTGGGGCCAGCTCTGACGAAACTTATCTAAAGCCGGTGTCAGCCACTGAATGCAACTGTGGCATTCGATCGCGACGCGCAGCGTGGTCTGATGCGGTTCGTGGCAGGCCTGAAGCGCCTGCTGAATTTGCGGCAGTATCTGCTCTGCCAGCTGCAATAAAATTTCGCCCTGCGGGGTAAAACGCAGTGGCTGACTTTTACGAACAAACAAACGAAATCCCAGCCGCTGTTCCAGATCGCTGAACTGATGTGATAACGCCGACTGTGTCTGATGAAGCTGAGCCGCAGCAGCAGCCAGCGAGCCCGTATTCTGCAGAGCCTGAAGCGTCCGGAGGTGTTTGAATTCGATCATGAGAGTCCTTCACATCGAAGCTGAATAATTTGCGCTTGAGCGACATACAGTACCCGCAGAATATAGCGGTGTAAACATCTGGACGGCTAAACATCATTGGCGACCCGCCAAAGCCGAAGACTTTCTGGAGAATAGTGAATGACTATCTTAAATCATACTCTCGGTTTTCCACGTATTGGTCTGCGTCGCGAGCTGAAAAAAGCACTTGAAAGCTACTGGGCTGGCAACAGCACGCAGGAAGAATTACAGGCGGTGGGTCGCGAACTGCGTGCGCGCCACTGGCAACAACAAAAAGCGGCCGGCGTCGATAAAGTGCCGGTGGGCGATTTTGCCTGGTACGATCATATTCTGACGACCAGCCTGATGCTGGGCAACGTGCCTGCTCGCCATCGAAATCAGGACGGATCGATTGATCTGGATACGCTGTTCCGCCTGGGCCGGGGGCGTGCACCGACGGGTGAGCCAGCCGCGGCGGCAGAAATGACAAAATGGTTCAACACGAACTATCACTACATCGTGCCAGAATTCACGCAAGGCCAGTCGTTTTCTTTAACCTGGACCCAACTGCTGGATGAAGTGGACGAGGCGCTGGCGCTGGGTCATAACGTTAAGCCTGTGTTGTCAGGACCGTTAACCTACCTCTGGCTGGGTAAGGTAAAAGGAGAACCCTTTAATCGTCTGTCACTACTGAACGATATTCTGCCCGTTTATCAGCGGGTCCTGACCGAACTGAACGCGCGCGGCGTTGAGTGGGTACAGATTGATGAACCCGTCCTGGCGCTGGAACTCCCACAGGAATGGCGCGAGGCCTTCAAAGCGGCTTACGCTGCGTTAAACGGGCAGGTCAACCTGCTGCTGACCACCTACTTCGACAGTATCGGCCAGAATCTGGATATTATCCGCACGTTGCCAGTGCAGGGCCTGCATGTGGATCTGGTGCAGGGGCAAGATGATATCCAGCAGGTGAACCAACAACTGCCTGCAGACTGGGTGTTATCTGTCGGCGTGATCAATGGCCGCAACGTCTGGCGTGCCGATCTCAGCCGTTGGTTTGAGCGCCTGCAGCCGCTGATCGCCTCACGTGAACACCTGTGGATTGGCACGTCATGCTCGTTGCTGCACAGCCCCATTGATCTGAGTGTGGAAACCCGTCTGGACGAGGAGGTGAAAAGCTGGTTTGCCTTTGCCTTGCAAAAATGTGATGAGCTGTCGCTACTGAGTACGGCGCTTCGCCGCAACGATCCCGCATCGCTGGAGGAATGGAGCGCACCGGTTCAGGCACGTGCGCACTCCCGCCGCGTTCACAACGCGGCTGTCGCACTGCGTCTGACAAATGTTCAGGCCAAAGACACTGAACGTGCCAGCCCTTATGCCGGGCGTGCCAGCACACAACGTCAGCGTTTCAACCTGCCCGCCTGGCCAACCACCACCATCGGTTCCTTCCCGCAGACCACTGAAATTCGTGGATTACGACTCGACTTCAAAAAAGGCGCGATTGATCGCGCGCATTACCGTACCGGTATCGCGGAACACATTAAGCAGGCGATAGCTGAGCAGGAGCGTTTGGGGCTGGACGTGCTGGTTCACGGCGAGGCGGAACGCAACGATATGGTGGAATACTTTGGCGAGAACCTGGACGGCTTCGTCTTCACACAAAATGGTTGGGTACAAAGCTACGGTTCACGTTGTGTTAAACCGCCGGTCATTATTGGTGATGTCAGCCGTCCTGAAGCCATTACCGTGGCGTGGGCAACCTATGCGCAGTCCCTGACTGACAAGCCGGTAAAAGGTATGTTGACCGGCCCGGTCACCATTCTCTGTTGGTCATTCCCGCGGGAGGATGTATCACGTGAAACAATCGCCAAACAGATTGCACTGGCGCTGCGGGATGAAGTTGCGGATCTGGAACACGCCGGCATTGGCATTATTCAGATTGATGAGCCCGCACTGCGTGAAGGATTGCCGCTGCATCAATCCGACTGGGCAGATTATCTGCGCTGGGCCGTGGAGGCGTTTCGGTTAACCGCCGCTGTCGCGAAAGACGAGACGCAAATTCACACGCATATGTGTTACTGCGAGTTTAACGACATTATGGCATCCATTGCGGCACTGGATGCGGATGTGATTACCATCGAAACCTCACGTTCCGATATGGATTTGCTGGATGCATTCAACGCATTTGAGTATCCGAATGAAATCGGGCCCGGCGTGTACGATATTCACTCCCCCAATGTACCCGACGTCGAGTGGATAGAAAATCTGTTACGCAAGGCCGCACAGCGTATCCCTGAGGAACGTCTGTGGGTGAATCCGGACTGCGGCCTGAAAACCCGCGGCTGGCGCGAAACCCGACAGGCGCTGGCTAACATGGTCAAAGCGGCAAGAAACCTGCGGGGCGAAACCGCCTGATTTCCTGGTGTTGTGTCAATACGTTGTCAGTATGTTGGGGCGCCTGAGCGCCCCTTTTTTCAGTCACTTCGCGGGGGCAACGCCGTATTGCGCAAACCAGGCTAACATGCGCGCCCAGCCATCGGTGGCCGATTCGGCGTGATAGCTTGGACGATAGTCGGCGTTAAAAGCATGTCCGGCCTCGGGATAAACAATGATCTCAGCTTTGGCATTGGCCGCGTGCAGTGCCTGGCGCATCTGCTCGACGCTCTCCAGCGGAATGCCGTCATCCTGACCTCCATACAACCCCAGCACGGGCGCGTTTAGATCAACGGCGATATCGATAGGATGTTTTTGCTGCTTCATGGTTTTTTCACCCACCAGGCGACCATACCAGGCTACGGCGGCGCGCAGTTGCGGGTTGTGCGCGGCATAAAGCCAGCTGATGCGTCCGCCCCAGCAGAAACCGGTAATCCCCATGCGGCGAATATCTCCCCCGTTACGGGCAGCCCAGTTCGCCGCGTGATCGAGATCTGCCAGCACCTGGCTGTCGGGCACTTTACTGACCAGCTCTTTGAACAGGGTAGGGATGTCGTTGTAATCGTTGGGATCGCCTTCACGGAAGTACAGTTCTGGCGCGACGGCCAGATAGCCCTCCAGCGCCAGCCGACGGCAAATGTCGCGAATATGTTCGTGAACGCCAAAAATTTCCTGTACCACCAGCACGACCGGCAACGGACCTTCTGCTGACTGCGGCTTCGCATAAAACGCCGGCAGGTTTTCACCCTGGCTCGGAATGGAGGTTTCCCCCGCATGGATGTTGGCGCTGTCGGTAATAATGGTGGTCGCTGCTGTGGGCTGAACTGCCGGAGCAAACGCGCCTGCAGCTGATTTTTGTGTCATATTATCTTCGGTTTTCATCGTTCTCTCCGTGCAAGCATAGGCGCAATCACGTAACTATAGCCTGGCCACCCATGACAGGTACCGGGCATTGAGTAACAGAGCTGTTAACCAATAAAATTACACTTCTCTTTAACATTCCCGCGATAGCTTCCACATCACCATATGTAGCAATACGCAAGGCGAGAGATGGATGTGTGATCTAAATCACCTTATTTTTCTTTGGGAATGTAACTTTCATTTTCTTAAGTGAATTTAGTCACATATTTACCTCGCCCGGTGACGTAAAGTGGCGTAAAAATTTTCCTTAACCCGGAGTCTGATATGACACAGTCTGACGTATTCCATCTTGGCCTGACTAAAGCTGACCTGCAGGGGGCAACGCTGGCCATTGTTCCTGGCGATCCAGAGCGCGTGAAAAAGATTGCCGGACTGATGGAAGATGCACAGCATCTTGCTTCCCATCGCGAGTTCACCACCTGGCTGGCGAAGCTGGATGGCAAACCGGTTGTTGTGTGTTCGACAGGTATTGGCGGACCTTCTACATCGATTGCCGTTGAGGAACTGGCACAGCTTGGCGTGCGTACGTTCCTGCGCGTGGGAACCACTGGGGCGATTCAGCCCCATATCAACGTCGGCGATGTTTTGGTCACCACAGCATCAGTGCGCCTGGACGGTGCCAGCCTGCATTTCGCCCCCATGGCGTTTCCGGCAGTGGCGGACTTTACCTGTACGACGGCATTAGTCGCGGCGGCGGAAGCCTGTGGCGCTAAAACCCATATCGGTATTACGGCCTCTTCTGACACCTTTTACCCGGGTCAGGAACGATACGATACCTTTTCAGGCCGTGTCGTAAAAAGCTTCCAGGGCTCTATGCAGGAGTGGCAGCAGATGGGCGTGTTGAACTACGAGATGGAGTCGGCGACCCTGTTAACCATGTGTGCCAGCCAGGGGCTGAGAGCCGGGATGGTAGCGGGCGTGATCGTCAACCGCACTCAAAAAGAGATTCCGGATGCCGTCACGATGAAGCAGACGGAAAGCGACGCGGTGAAAATCGTGGTGGAAGCCGCGCGCCGTTTACTGTAATTCCCCTGTTTTAACAGACAGGCCCATGATCGGGCCTGTCTGTCCTGCCACTCACAAGCCTTTGCGTCGCCTCTTCCAACGCCAGCAAATATATCTGGACATTCATACAGTGCGAATTTACCTTTTCCTTCATTAGCCTGACCAGCGGGGAAAATATGGATCAGCACATCATTATCTACATCTGCCTGGCGCTTGCTGGCCTTGGTGTGGGCTGGATACTGGCGCAAATGCGGGTCGGCCATCAGCTGGCCAGCTTTTCTACAGAACGTCGCCTGCTAAACGAGGGGCAACAGCGTCAGCAGCTGCATATCGACCAGCTCCAGCAACAGGTGCAGCAGCGTGAACAGGAGCTGAGGCAGCTTCATGGCGCGTTAAGCGGGGCCAATGAGCGCCTGCAACAGCTCGACTACTGGCGCAACGAGAGCGAACAACTCACCCGTGAACTTCGTAATCAGCTCGAAGTGAACAGCGCGCAGGAAGCAGAGCTGCGCGAGGTCACGATTCGTCTGGAAGAAACCCGCTTTGCAGCAGAAGAAAAACAGCGACTGCTGACAAACAGCGAGCAGCGACTCAGCGCGCAGTTTGAAAATCTGGCCAACCGTATTTTTGAAAACAGTGGACGTCGGGTTGATGAGCAGAATCGTCAAAGTCTTAACAGCCTGATAGGGCCGCTCCGGGAGCAGCTTGACGGGTTTCGCCGCCAGGTGAATGAAAGCTTCGGTGCCGAAGCCCGTGAGCGCCACACGCTCACTCACGAGATTCGTCAGCTGCAGCAGTTAAATGCCCAGATGGCTCAGGAGGCGCTTAACCTCACGAAGGCGCTCAAAGGCGACAATAAAATTCAGGGCAACTGGGGCGAAGTGGTACTGAGCCGGGTGCTGGAAGCTTCTGGGCTGCGTGAAGGCTATGAGTACGACATTCAGGTCAGCATGCAGAATGAACAGCAAAGCCGGATGCAGCCGGATGTGATTGTTCGCCTGCCACAGGGAAAAGATGTGGTTATCGACGCTAAAATGACGCTGGTGGCCTACGAGCGTTATTTTAATGCCGATGACGATGTGGAACGCGAGCAGGCTATTCAGGAACATGTCAGCGCCATGCGCGGGCACATTCGCCTGCTGGGCCGCAAAGATTATCAACAATTGCCCGGTTTACGCTCGCTGGATTATGTGTTGATGTTTATTCCTGTTGAGCCGGCCTTCCTGTTGGCTATCGATCGTCAGCCCGAACTCATCAGTGAAGCCCTGCAGCAGAACATCATGCTGGTCAGCCCAACTACGCTGCTGGTGGCGCTGCGGACGATTAATAATCTCTGGCGCTATGAGCACCAGAGTCGTAATGCACAGCGCATTGCAGAGCGGGCCTCCAGACTGTATGACAAAATGCGGCTGTTTGTAGACGATATGAGCGGGATTGGTCACAGCCTTGACAAGGCGCAGAACAGCTATCGCGAGGCGATGAAGAAACTGGCAGAGGGGCGCGGCAACCTTATCGCCCAGGCTGAAGGTTTTCGCGATCTGGGTGTAGAAGTCAAACGCGCCATTAACCCGCACCTGGTTGAACAAGCCATGCCTGAGAATGAGCACGACAGTGAGCAAAATGACAAGGACAACGCAGACGAAAGTCATGAGCGGGTTCGGCACCTCCGCGAATAAGCAGGTCACCAGCGTGCCTGACCTCTATGACTCTGATACACTTCAGTGAGTATTGTTTGTGGAGCAGGTAAAACCGATGGCAGATGAATCACAGCAGGAAACTACCCATTTTGGCTTTCAGACGGTCGCCAAAAGCGAGAAAGCCGATAAAGTCGCGGACGTGTTTCACTCCGTAGCGGCAAAATATGACCTGATGAACGATTTAATGTCGTTTGGCGTCCATCGAGTCTGGAAGCGTTTTACCATTGACAGCAGCGGCGTGCGCCGTGGTCAGCGCGTGCTGGATCTGGCGGGTGGAACCGGCGATCTTACCGCGAAATTTTCGCGCCTGGTGGGTGAAACCGGTCAGGTTGTGCTGGCTGACATTAACAGCTCAATGCTGAAAATGGGCCGGGAAAAACTGCGTAATCTGGGCGTGGTAGGCAACGTCAGCTATGTGCAGGCCAACGCCGAAGCATTGCCGTTTCCTGATAACTATTTTGACTGCATCACTATTTCGTTCGGTCTGCGTAACGTGACTGAAAAAGAGAAGGCACTGGCCTCAATGTTCCGCGTGCTGAAGCCAGGTGGACGTTTACTGGTGCTGGAGTTTTCTAAACCTGTTATCGAACCCCTTAGCAAAGCTTACGATGCTTACTCGTTCCATATTTTGCCCCGTATTGGGCAACTGGTCGCCCAGGACGCAGAAAGCTATCGCTACCTTGCTGAGTCAATTCGCATGCATCCCGATCAGGAAACCCTGAAAGCGATGATGAATGACGTGGGATTCGAAAACACGACCTATTCCAACATGACGGGTGGGATTGTGGCGCTGCATCGTGGGTTTAAATTTTAACCATTATGGCGATGACCTTAACACCTGTAATGACCGCCGGTATTGAAACGGCGTTAAACCGCATACTGTATCGCGATCGTAGCCTGAAAAGCGCACGTCAGCGCCTGGTCGGCAAGGTACTGATGCTGCGTTTAAGTGAGCTATCCTGGCCGCTGGTGCTGGTGTTCAGTGAACAGCAGCTTGACGTGCTCAGTGACTGGCAGGACAGCAGTGACTGCACGGTCATTACCCAGCTTAAGTCTCTGCCAAAGTTACGCGATCGCCAGCAGCTGACGACCTTGATTCGTAGCGGTGAGCTGCAGGTTGAAGGTGACTTGCAGGTGGTTCAGCAGTTTTCTGCGCTGATGGATTTGGCCGAGCTGGATCCCGCTGAATACCTTGCTCCCTGGATCGGTGATATCGCCGCTCAGGGGATGAGCCAGGGCGCGCAGCGTGCATGGCGTTTTTTCAAAGCAGAAACGCAACGGCGTCAGGACTATCTTGGTCAGGCATTAACCGAAGAGTGGCGGGTTGCGCCGGGCGCCCTGGAATTTGCCTGGTTCTCTGAGGAGGTTAGCGCGATGGAACGTTCGCTTGAGGCGCTTGATGCGCGTCTGGCACAGCTGGAGGCGAAATGAGTTTTGGAGAGATCCGCCGGTTATATTTTATTATTAAGGTGTTTTTGACTTACGGCCTTGATGAACTGATTCCGCAGATGCGCCTGACTCTTCCGCTCAGGCTATGGCGACGCTGCATTTTCTGGATCCCCAACCAGCACAAGCAAGAACTCCTTGGCGTGCGTTTGCGTATGGCGATGGAGCAGTTGGGCCCGGTGTGGATCAAGTTTGGTCAGATGCTGTCGACGCGCCGTGACCTGTTTCCCCCGGTGATTGCCGATGAGCTGGCTGTCCTGCAGGACCGCGTTGCCCCGTTTGATGGCGTTAAAGCGAAAGCGCAGATCGAAGCCTCAATGGGCGCACCGATTGAATCCTGGTTTGATGACTTCAATATCATTCCACTGGCCTCGGCCTCTATCGCTCAGGTACATACCGCAACCCTGAAATCCAATGGCAAGAACGTCGTTATCAAGGTAATCCGCCCGGATATCCTGCCGGTCATCAAAGCGGACATGAAACTCATCTACCGCATTGCCCGCTGGGTGCCACGATTGCTGCCGGATGGCCGCCGTCTGCGCCCGGTTGAAGTGGTACGGGATTATGAGAAGACCCTGCTTGATGAATTAAACCTGTTGCGTGAAGCCGCCAATGCCATTCAGCTTCGCCGCAACTTTGAAAACAGCCGCATGCTGTATGTGCCTGAGGTCTATTCGGACTATTGCAGTGAATCCATGATGGTAATGGAGCGCATTTACGGCATTCCCATTTCTGATGTGGTGACGCTGGAGCAGCACGGCGTCAACATGAAGCTGTTAGCAGAACGCGGTGTGCAGGTATTTTTTACCCAGGTTTTCCGCGACAGCTTCTTTCATGCCGACATGCATCCGGGCAATATCTTTGTCAGTTACGATCATCCTGAAGATCCTCAGTATATTGGCATTGACTGCGGTATCGTCGGTTCGCTGAATAAAGAAGATAAGCGCTATCTGGCCGAGAACTTTATTGCCTTCTTCAATCGTGATTACCGCAAAGTGGCGGAACTGCATGTCGATTCGGGCTGGGTGCCTGCCGACACCAACGTTGAAGACTTCGAGTTCGCTATCCGTACCGTATGCGAGCCCATTTTTGAGAAACCGCTGGCAGAAATCTCGTTTGGGCATGTGCTGCTGAACCTGTTTAACACGGCGCGTCGCTTCAATATGGAAGTCCAGCCGCAGCTGGTGCTGTTGCAAAAAACCTTGCTTTACGTTGAAGGCATCGGTCGCCAGCTCTATCCACAACTGGACCTTTGGAAAACGGCAAAACCCTTCCTTGAGGACTGGATTAAGGATCAAATCGGGATTCCGGCGATTATCCGTGCGGTAAAGGAAAAAGCCCCTTACTGGGCAGAAAAACTGCCAGAACTGCCAGAATTGTTTTACGACAGTATGCGGCAGCATAAGCAATTACGCCTCAGCGTGGATAAACTCGCGAACGATTTAAGTGTCCAACGTTCACGTCAGCAGCAGGCGCGTTATCTGTTTGGCGTAGGCGCGACGCTGTTGATTAGCGGAACGGCGGTGCTCCTCAGCAGGCCTGAGTGGGACCTGTTTCCAGCGGCATTAATGGCGGCGGGCTTTGTCAGTTGGTTAATCGGCTGGCGTAAGACAAACTGATTGTCACCTGCGCCAGAAACGCGGTAATGTCGCTGATTCGGACCCGAATAAACACGGGTTTCGTGGTGCATGACCCCGCAGTTTTTAACAATAAAATCGAGGCTATCTCATGGGCGGTATTAGTATTTGGCAGTTGTTAATTATTGCCGTGATTGTGGTTCTTCTGTTCGGTACCAACAAATTACGTAATCTGGGTTCGGATTTGGGTTCTTCTATCCGTGGGTTTAAGAAAGCCATGAGCGACGAAGACGATAAAAAGGATCAACCGAAAGAGCAGGATGCTGATTTCCATGCCAAAACGCTGGCGGATAAACAGCCAACGTCGGCTCAGAAAGATGACGTCAAGAACGACAAGCAGGTGTAAGCCGTGTTCGATATTGGTTTTGGTGAATTGGTATTGGTGTTCGTGATCGGGCTGATCGTTCTTGGCCCGCAACGTCTGCCCCTTGCGGTAAAAACGGTCATGGGCTGGATCAGAGCGATCCGCTCGCTGGCCGCCAATGTCCAGAGTGAGCTGGCGCAAGAACTCAAGCTTCAGGAGCTGCAAGACAGCCTGAAAAAGGTGGAAGAAGCCGGCCGGGGCACGCTGTCCCCCGAGCTGAAGGAATCCATGGAAGAGCTGCGGAAAACGGCTGATTCAATGAAACGCTCGGTCAAGCAGAGCATTGATATTGAAAGAGACGAAGACGAAGCCAATACCATCCATTCTCCTCACCCTGCATCGACCACCGAAACGCTGCACCCCGTTACACCTGCCGCCAGCGAACATCAGGCGCAGGCACCTGTGCAGGCTCCGCTGGCGACGTCTGAACCTGCGGCTTCTCAACCGGCCGACAGCCGCGTTGAGCCCTCCCCGGTTCAGCCGCGACCTGCCTCAGGGCATGCCAGTGCACCGGCACAGTCGCCCGCTCATGCCGATGCGCAAACCGCGGCTAAGCCCGTTAGCGCTGTGCCGTCGGCAGGTTCAGTTTCTACTCCTTCTGCAAGTGATGAGCGATAATGGCCGTTGAAGATACCCAACCCCTGATCAGCCATTTGATTGAGCTGCGTAAGCGTCTGCTGAACTGTATTGTTGCCGTGTTAGTCATCTTTCTGGCGCTGATTTACTTTGCCAATGATATCTACCATGCGGTGGCGTCGCCGCTCATTAATCAGATGCCCGCGGGCGCCAGCATGATCGCCACGGATGTCGCGTCACCGTTTTTTACCCCGATCAAGCTGACCATGATCGTATCGGTATTCCTTGCCGTTCCGGTTATCCTCTACCAGGTCTGGGCCTTTGTCGCGCCAGCCCTCTATCGCCACGAACGCAAGTTGGTCATGCCGTTGCTGTTCTCCAGTACGTTGCTGTTTTACGTGGGCGTCGCTTTTGCTTACTTCATCGTCTTTCCGCTGGCCTTTGGTTTTTTCGCCAAGACCGCGCCCCAGGGCGTCACTATTGCAACGGACATTACCAACTATCTTGATTTCGTGATGACGCTGTTCATGGCCTTTGGCGTGGCATTTGAAGTGCCGGTCGCGATTGTGCTGCTCTGCTGGACGGGCATTACCAACCCCGATGATTTGAAAAAGAAACGCCCCTATATTCTGGTTGGCGCGTTCGTTGTTGGGATGCTGCTCACACCACCAGACGTTTTTTCCCAAACTTTGCTCGCTATTCCGATGTACTGCCTGTTTGAAGTCGGCGTATTCTTCTCACGTTACTATGTGGGAAAAGGCCGCCAGGCAGAGGATGAGGAACATAACGCCGATTCCTGATGTCTGATTGGACATAACCCGCAAGGCGGGAGAGGAAAGTCAAAAACCGCCGCCAGGCGGTTTTTGTTTAGGGTGTTATTGATAAAGAGTGGAAAAAATATGTTTGATATCGGTGTAAACCTGACCAGCACGCAGTTCGCCTCCGATCGGGAAAAGGTGATCTCACGCGCGCGCGAAGCGGGCGTCACCGGCATGTTGATTACCGGCACCAACGCACTTGAAAGTCAGCAGGCGCAGAATCTGGCTGAGGCCCATCAGGATTATTGTTGGTCAACCGCTGGCGTGCATCCCCATCATGCCAGCGAATGGTCAGCGGACGTTGCTAACACGCTGCGCCGCCTGGCAGAGAAAAAAGACGTAGTGGCAATAGGTGAATGCGGTCTGGATTTTAATCGTAACCTGTCCGCTCACCAGCAGCAGGAGTATGCGTTTGACGCTCAGCTGGCACTGGCGGCAGAGCTTAATATGCCGGTGTTTCTTCACTGCCGGGAAGCCCACGAGCGCTTTGCGGCAGTTCTTGAACCCTGGCTGCCCAAATTGCCTGCTGCAGTGATTCACTGCTTTACCGGCACGCGCGAGGAGCTGACCGCTTGCCTGGACATGGGGCTGTCGGTAGGGATTACGGGCTGGGTATGCGATGAGCGTCGAGGTATCGCGTTGCGTGAGATGCTGCCACTGATTCCGGCAGATCGGTTATTACTGGAAACGGATGCACCTTACCTTCTGCCGCGTGATATGCGTCCCCGTCCCACGTCGAGACGAAATGAACCCTGCTTCTTGCCGCATATCCTGCAGCAGGTCGCAAACTGGCGCGGGGAGAATGTCGAGATGCTGGCACGTCAGGTGGATCACAATGCGCGTAAACTGTTCGGGCTGATCTAGGCTTTACGGAACTGCCGGTTATCCACGCTGCGTACGACCTGCTTGTTGAGCAGATTCAGCAACAGAATTGAGCGTGCTTCGCCATCCGGTTCAGAGAATATCGCACGCAAGCCCTCGAACGTGCCTTCGGTGATGATCACTTCATCACCGTTTTGCGGCGTTTCGGGATCGAGCAACGTCTGGGGGACGTCGGTTTGCAAGGCATCAATCACCAGGGCGGGCACGGTTGCCGGTGTTGTACCAAAGCGCACAAAATGGCTGACGCCACGCGTACTGCTTATGGTCGTGGTATGAATGGCTTCCGGATCAAATTCGATAAACAAATAGTTTGGAAACAGCGGCTCACTCACGGTCGTCCGCTTACCGCGCACGATCTTCTCCATCGCGATCATTGGACTCAGGCATTTTACCTCTTGCCGCTCAAGATGCTCTTTCGCACGCAATAGCTGCCCACGTTTGCAATAGAGTAAATACCAGGATTCCATAACTGCTCCCAATGAATGGACGCTAAGAATAGCAAACCTCCAGCCAGAGTTATAGCGCATTGGGGCCTGTAACGCGGCGTTGCCTGGAAAATAAACTAAGATTGTTCTGAATGATCAGTACCACCGCATAAAGTGAGTAAACGTGAGTCATTCGCAACCCACGGGGCAATAACGATCGCCGTACCCAGCCTGACCGTTGTAAGTTACAGGCCAGGTAAAAGATGGGGCGCATAAAGCTCAACACATCCCCACAATCAGCCCTATAATGGCCCATTCACTCTGGCCGGAAAGTTGAAGCCGCATGAAATATCAGGATTTAAGAGACTTTATTGCGCTGCTTGAACAGCGTGGTGAACTGAAGCGTATATCGCACGAGATCGACCCCGAACTGGAAATGACGGAAATTGCTGACCGCACCTTACGTGCAGGCGGCCCGGCATTATTGTTTGAGAACCCTAAGGGTTACGACATGCCCGTTCTGTGCAACCTGTTTGGCACGCCAAAGCGCGTGGCGATGGGTATGGGGCAGGAAGAGGTCAGCGCACTGCGAGAAGTGGGCGAACTGCTGGCCTTTCTCAAAGAACCCGAGCCGCCAAAAGGCTTCCGTGACCTGTTCAGCAAAATGCCGCAGTTTAAGCAGGTGCTGAATATGCCCACCAAAAGGTTGCGCAATGCACCCTGTCAGGAAGAGGTCTTCAGCGGCGATGAGGTCGATCTAACGCGGATTCCGGTCATGAAATGCTGGCCAGGCGATGCAGCACCCTTAATTACCTGGGGGCTCACGGTAACCCGCGGTCCGCATAAAGAGCGACAAAACCTGGGCATTTATCGCCAGCAGGTGATTGGTAAAAACCGTCTTATCATGCGCTGGCTTTCTCATCGCGGCGGGGCACTTGATTATCTGGAGTGGACGAAAGCCCATCCTGGCGAGCGTTTCCCGGTATCTGTTGCGCTGGGTGCCGATCCGGCGACAATTCTTGGCGCGGTGACCCCGGTACCGGACACGCTGTCAGAATATGCCTTTGCGGGTCTGCTGCGGGGGAATAAAACCGAAGTGGTCAAATGTATTTCCAACGATCTGGAAGTGCCTGCCAGCGCGGAAATCGTGCTGGAAGGCTACATTGAACCCGGCGATATGGCCCCGGAAGGCCCCTATGGCGACCATACGGGCTACTATAATGAAGTCGATAGCTTCCCGGTTTTTACCGTAACGCATATTACTCAGCGGCATCAGCCTATTTATCACTCGACCTACACCGGACGTCCGCCAGATGAGCCAGCTGTCCTTGGCGTGGCGTTAAATGAAGTGCTGGTGCCGATTCTGATTAAGCAGTTCCCGGAAATCGTCGACTTTTATTTACCACCCGAAGGATGCTCCTACCGGCTGGCGGTCGTCACGATTAAAAAACAGTATGCCGGTCATGCCAAGCGCGTAATGTTTGGCGTTTGGTCGTTTCTTAGACAGTTCATGTACACCAAATTTGTTATTGTGTGTGACGACGATGTTAATGCCCGTGACTGGAACGACGTCATCTGGGCAATTACTACGCGTATGGACCCGGCGCGCGATACCGTATTGGTAGAAAACACGCCAATCGATTATCTTGATTTTGCGTCACCGGTGTCAGGACTGGGTTCTAAAATGGGCCTGGATGCGACGAATAAATGGCCGGGCGAGACACAACGAGAGTGGGGCACGCCGATTGTTAAAGATCCGGCAGTCACTGCGCGTATCGACGCTATCTGGGATGACCTCGGTATTTTTAAACAGCCATCACAGCGTTGATGGCGCGCAATAACCATAAAGACGACCCGACAGAGGGAACGCATGACAACGTTAAGCTGTAAAGTAACTTCAGTTGAAGCGATTACCGACACGGTGTATCGCGTTCGCCTGATTCCGGAAGCGGAATTTAGCTTTCGTGCAGGACAGTATCTTATGGTAGTGATGGATGAGCGCGATAAGCGTCCGTTTTCTGTAGCCTCTACGCCAATGGAAACCGAAATCATTGAGCTGCATATCGGCGCGTCGGAGCTTAACCTGTATGCGATGGCCGTGATGGATCGCATCCAGCAAGACGGGCAAATCGTTGTTGATATTCCCCACGGCGACGCATGGTTGCGCGAAGAGAGTGATAAACCGTTAATCCTGATTGCGGGCGGCACGGGCTTTTCCTATGCGCGCTCCATCTTACTGACGGCGCTTGCCCAACAGCCTGATCGCGACATTGCGATTTACTGGGGCGGCCGTGAGCTGAAACACCTGTACGATATGGATGAACTGGACGCGCTGGCCATTAAGCATCCTAATCTCAAAGTGATTCCGGTAGTAGAACAGCCTGAAGCAGGCTGGCAGGGTCGTTCTGGCACCGTATTAACGGCCGTCATGCAGGACTTTACTACGCTGAGTGAGCATGAGATTTATATCGCCGGGCGCTTTGAAATGGCAAAAATTGCGCGCGATCGCTTCTGTTCTGAGCGTGGCGCAGTGGAATCACAGATGTATGGCGATGCCTTTGCCTTTATCTGATTTCATTCAGCAAGAAAAAACCCGCCCCTGACAGGCGGGTAAATCCCACAATAATGTCCCAACGTATCAAACGCGTTCGATAACGGTGGCGATGCCCTGACCCAGGCCAATACACATTGACGCCAGACCAAACTGTGCATCGCGGCGTTCCATAATATTCAGCAACGTCGTACTGATTCGTGCGCCTGAGCAGCCCAGCGGATGACCCAATGCGATGGCGCCGCCATTTAAGTTCACCTTGTCATCCAGTTTGTCTGACAGGCCCAAATCCTTAATGCAGGGCAGAACCTGCGCTGCAAAGGCTTCGTTAAGCTCGAAGATGTCAATGTCGTCAACGCGCAGCCCAGCGCGCTTCAGCGCCAGCTTGCTGGCGGGCACCGGACCGTAGCCCATGATTGAGGGATCGCAGCCCACCACCGCCATACTTTTAATACGGGCGCGGGGTTTCAGCCCCAGCTCCCGTGCGCGGCTTTCACTCATAATCAGCATGGCGGCTGCCCCATCTGACAGGGCTGAGGATGTGCCTGCGGTCACCGTCCCGGTCACGGGATCAAATGCAGGTCGCAGTGCCGCAAGGCCTTCCAGGCTGGTATCTTCACGGATCACTTCATCAAAGTCATAGCGTTTCAGCACGCCGTCGGCGTCGTGGCCGTGTATCGCAACAATTTCATTTGCGAAATCGCCGCGCTGTGTCGCCTGCCAGGCGCGCTGATGGGAGCGCAAAGCGAATGCATCCTGCTGCTCGCGGCTGATGTGGTGCATGCGCGCCAGCATCTCTGCGGTTAATCCCATCATTCCTGCCGCTTTCGCAACGGTACGCCCTAAGCCGGGATGAAAATCAACGCCATGGTTCATGGGGACATGTCCCATGTGCTCCACACCACCGATCAAACAGGCATGTGCATCTCCCACCATAATGGCGCGTGCGGCATCGTGTAGGGCCTGCATTGAGGATCCACACAGACGGTTGACCGTTGTGGCGGGTACGACATGCGGGATTTCGGCCAGCAGCGCGGCGTTGCGGGCAATATTAAAGCCTTGCTCCAGCGTTTGCTGTACGCAGCCCCAGACGATGTCATCCAGGGTGGCAGCATTGACTGCCGGATGCCGACTTAACAGTTCACGCATAACGTGCGCTGACAGGTCTTCTGCACGTACGTGACGAAAAGCACCGCCTTTCGAGCGGCCCATTGGCGTGCGCACTGCGTCAATAATGACTACATTTTCCATTTTTTATCACCTCAGGCGCTTCTGAACGCGGCTTCATCAATCGGTTTGACGGCGGGATACCAGCTTTCATGTTGGCGCGCTTTTTCTGACAGCAGGGCAGGCAGCTCATACAGGCCGCCCAGTGCCGTATAGCGTTTCGCCTGATCCACGACATTACTGTTCCCCAGCGTGTCGAGATAACGGAAGGCCCCGCCACGGAATGGCGGGAATCCCAGGCCGTACACCAGCGCCATGTCTGCCTCGGCAGGTGAAGCAATAATCTTCTCTTCCAGACAGCGGACAACTTCATTAAGCATTGGCAGCATCATGCGGTTCAGGATTTCTTCATCACTGAAGATCCGCTTAGGCTGGCAGGCAGGTTCAAGCAGCGCATCGACCTCGGGATCAGAGACTTTTTTAGGTTTCCCTTTTTTGTCTTCTTCCCAACGCCAGAAGCCTTTACCGTTTTTCTGACCAAAGCGTTTTGCTTCAAACAGAATATCGATAGCATCGCGATAGTCCTTTTTCATACGCTGTGGGAAACCATCCGCCATCACGCTTTGCGCATGATGTGCGGTATCAATCCCCACGACATCCAGCAGCCAGGAAGGGCCCATCGGCCAGCCAAACTGTTTTTCCATCACTTTATCGATTTGGCGGAAATCCGCACCATCGCGCAACAACATGCCGAACGCGGCAAAGTAAGGGAACAGAACACGGTTTACGAAGAAGCCCGGGCAGTCATTCACCACGACAGGGGTTTTGCCCATCTTGCTGGCCCATGCCACGACTTTACCCAACGTCGCTTCACTGGTTTTCTCTCCGCGAACCACTTCTACCAGCGGCATACGGGGAACCGGATTAAAGAAGTGCATACCGCAAAAGTTTTCGGGACGCTGCAGTGCCTGCGCCAGCTGGCTGATGGGGATCGTAGAGGTATTCGAGGCCAGGATGGCATCACTGCGCATATGTTTTTCTGTTTCAGCCAGCACACTGGCTTTGATCTGTGGATTTTCCACCACGGCTTCGACCACGACATCGGCCTGATCAAATCCGGCATAATCCAGCGTGGGTTGAATGGTGGCAATGACGGCAGCCAGCTTATTCCCGTCTATCTTACCTCGCTCCAGCTGCTTGTTCAGAAGCTTACTGGCTTCGTTCATGCCCAGGGTCAGCGCCTGCGGATGAATATCCTTCATCTTGACCGGCACACCTTTCCACGCCGACTGATAGCTGATGCCGCCACCCATAATCCCGGCGCCCAGCACGGCAGCCTGCTTCGGCGCACCATTTTCGCTGCTGCGTTTTTTTGCCAGCCCTTTAATGTACTGATCGTTGAGGAAAATTCCGACGAGCGCGCGAGCCACATCCGATTGCGCCAACGGAACAAACGCCGCCGTTTCCAGTTTTAACGCATCGTCACGGCCTAATGCGGCTGCGGCCTCGATCGTCTTCACGGCGGTGAGCGGTGCAGGATAATGTTTCCCGGCCGTTTGCATGACCATGCCTTTAGCGATTGTAAAGCTCATTGCGGCCTCAACAGGGCTGAGTTTTAACGGGGCTAATTTAGGGGCGCGACGTGCCCGCCAACTGCCATCACTGGCTGCCGCTTTAAGCATCGTCAGCGCCGCATCACGCAGTTTATCAGGGCTGACAACTGCATCGACCAGACCCAGTCTGAGCGCAGCCATACCATCAATATCTTTACCTGCCGCAATGATTTCCAGCGCGCTGTCAGCACCCAACAGGCGGGGCAGGCGAACGCTGCCGCCAAAACCCGGCATGATGCCCAGCTTGGTTTCAGGTAAGCCCAGGCGGGCGGTCGGCGTGGCAACCCGCAAGTCCGTCGCCAGAACACATTCACAGCCACCGCCCAGCGCGTAGCCATCGATCGCGGCGATGGTGGGAACGGGTAAATCTTCCAGACGATTAAAAATGCTGTTTGCGAACGTCAGCCACTGGCTCAGCTTTTCCGTTGGCGCGTCAAAAAGCGCAAGGAATTCGGTGATGTCAGCCCCAACGATAAAGGCGGGTTTAGCTGAGCTCAGAAGCACGCCGCGCAGATCGGCGTGTTGCTCCAGCACAGCAATCGCTTCGCCGAGGCTGGCAACAGTTTGTGTATCCAGCTTATTAACCGAGCCGGGGGCATCAAACACCAGCTCGACAATGCCGTCGTCCAACTGATTAAGAGTGAGGTTAGCGCCTTGGTAGAGCATGTACGTCTCCTGAAACCGCGAAAGGTGATCTGGTCATACCAGATGATCGTGAGTTTGGGAGCGATGTTAATTTTTTGCAAACAGCTCTTTGTTTATTTGCTAACAAGATCACAGCCGCCCTGAACCCGGCATCCGTATTTTGGCTGTGATAAACTGCGGCTTTTCCGGACACTGGAGAGGCGGCAATGGATTCATTAAAAAGCTTGTATCACGCGCATATTACGACCTTGCAACAACGTGCTCAGCAGGTATTGGCACGTCATAAACTGGATGCCATGCTGATCCATTCCGGCGAGTTGCTCACCGTGTTTCTGGACGATCATACTTATCCGTTTAAGGTTAACCCGCAATTTAAGGCCTGGGTGCCCGTAACCCAGGTGCCAAACTGTTGGTTGTGGATTGACGGTGTGAACAAACCGAAGTTGTGGTTTTACTCTCCGGTGGACTACTGGCATAACGTTGAACCACTTCCGCACAGTTTCTGGACCGATGACGTTGAGATTATCGGCCTGGCAAACGCGAATGCCATCGGCGATCTTCTGCCAGCCCAGCGTGAAAACGTCGCCTACATTGGCCCGGTGATCGAACGTGCGGCGCAATTAGGGATTAAGGCGGGAAATATTAATCCAAAAGGCGTGATCGATTTCCTGCATTACCATCGCAGCATAAAAACCGATTACGAGCTCAGCTGTATGCGTCAGGCGCAAAAAATTGCCGTGGCCGGGCATCGTGCGGCGAAAGAGGCCTTTTCTGCCGGCCTGAGTGAATTTGATATCAATCAGGCTTACCTGACGGCAACCGGACATCGCGATACCGATGTGCCCTATGGCAATATTATCGCCCTGAATGAGCATGCCGCCGTGTTGCACTACACCAAACTGGACCATCAGCCACCGGCTAAGCGTTACAGTTTTTTGATTGATGCCGGAGCGGAATATCAAGGCTATGCCGCCGATCTGACGCGCAGTTATGCCGCACAAAGCGGCACGCTGTATGCCAAAATGGTTGAGGCGATGAATACGGAAGAGCTGGCGTTGATTGCTACGCTGAAAGCGGGCGTGCGCTACACCGATTATCATCTGCAAATGCATCAACGTATTGCGAAATTGCTGACGAAGTTTGATTTGGTCCACGGGATAAGCGAAGAGGCGCTGGTAGCCGAGGATTTGACCGGCCCCTTTATGCCACACGGTTTAGGCCATCCGCTGGGCTTGCAGGTCCACGATGTCGCGGGCTTTATGCAGGATGAAACCGGTACGCACCTGGCCGCGCCAGAGCAATATCCTTATCTGCGCTGCACCCGGGTTATCCAGCCTGGGATGGTGTTAACCATTGAGCCAGGCTTCTATATTATTGATTCACTGCTGGCCCCGCTGCGAGAAGGCAAATTCAGCGCGCATTTTAACTGGCAGGCACTGGATGCGCTTAAGCCTTATGGCGGTATCCGCATTGAGGACAACGTGATTATCCATGCGAACCGCGTCGAAAACATGACGCGCGACCTGCATCTTGCCTGATGGAGGCGTTTGATATTCCTGCGCAGGCGCTAAGCGTCAGCGAGGAGACGATCAAAAAAAGCCGGTTTATTACGCTGCTGGCTCACACCTGTGGCGTGGACGCGGCGCGGGCTTTTGTCCAGCAGGTAAAGCAGGATCATCCCACTGCCCGTCATCATTGCTGGGCTTGGGTAGCGGGTGCGCCCAACGACTCACAGCAGTTGGGCTTTTCCGATGACGGTGAGCCTTCCGGGACGGCAGGCAAACCCATGCTGGCACAGTTAATGGGCGCTGGCATGGGAGAAATCACCGCCGTCGTAGTGCGCTACTACGGCGGCATTATGTTGGGGACGGGGGGCCTGGTTAAGGCTTATGGCGGCGGTGTCCAACAAGGGTTGAAACAGCTTGAGCGCCAGCGAAAAGTTCCGGTAAAACTGTTCACGTTACAGTGCGATTACGCCCAGTTGAGCGATATTGAGCGCCTGGTGCAGCGCTTTGAAGGGAGCATTTCTGAAAGTCAGTATCTTGACCGTATCACTATGACGCTGGCATTGCCTTATGGACATATTGATGGATTTAAGCAAAACCTGTCAGACTTCAGCCGGGGTGCGTTAACGCTTCTTCCGCTTACACCATGATGTTCTTCTCTTTAATTAAAGGAACGGCTTAATGCACTTTCGCGCCATTACCCGCATTGTCGGTCTGCTGGTGATCCTCTTCTCGGTAACGATGATTTTACCCGGCCTCGTTGCGCTGATTTATCGGGATGGCGCGGGCCGCGCCTTCAGCCAGACGTTTATGATGGCCCTGGTGATTGGTTCGTTATTGTGGTGGCCAAACCGCAAGAAGAAAACGGAACTCAAGCCGCGCGAAGGGTTTCTGATAGTCGTATTGTTCTGGACCGTGCTGGGCAGCGTCGGTGCCATGCCCTTTATCTTTGCTGAACAGCCGCACCTGTCCGTTACGGATGCCTTTTTTGAATCCTTTTCCGGATTAACTACCACGGGCGCGACCACGCTGGTGGGGCTGGACTCCTTGCCTAAAGCCATTTTGTTCTATCGCCAGATGCTGCAGTGGCTTGGCGGCATGGGGATCATTGTGCTGGCCGTGGCTATCCTGCCGATTCTGGGCGTCGGTGGCATGCAGTTGTATCGTGCTGAAATGCCTGGCCCATTGAAAGACAACAAAATGCGCCCGCGCATTGCGGAAACGGCCAAGACGCTCTGGCTCATCTATGTGTTACTGACGATTGCCTGCGCGCTGGCCCTGTGGTTTGCCGGGATGCCTGCCTTTGATGCAATCGGCCACAGTTTTTCCACTATCGCCATTGGCGGTTTTTCAACGCATGATGCCAGTATCGGCTATTTCCAGAGTGGAACGATCAACACCATCGTGGCGGTGTTCCTGCTGATCTCCGGTTGTAACTACGGCCTACACTTCTCATTACTGAGTAACCGCAATCTGCGAGCCTACTGGCGCGATCCCGAGTTCCGGATGTTTATCGGGGTGCAGCTGACGCTGGTGCTGATTTGCACCATCGTCTTGTGGCTCCACAATGTGTATGACAGTGGCTGGCAAACGCTGAACCAGGCCTTTTTCCAGGTGGTATCCATGGCAACCACTGCGGGATTCACCACGGACAGTATTGCGCGCTGGCCGCTGTTTCTACCGGTGTTGCTGTTGTGTTCTGCATTTATTGGCGGCTGTGCGGGTTCTACCGGCGGCGGTTTAAAAGTGATTCGTATTCTGCTGCTGTGCAAACAGGGTAACCGTGAGCTTAAGCGGCTTGTCCATCCCAATGCGGTTTACACCATCAAACTGGGCAATCGTGCGCTGCCGGAACGTATCCTCGAAGCCGTATGGGGATTCTTTTCGGCATACGCGTTGGTGTTCCTGATCAGCATGCTGGCCATTATTGCCACCGGCGTTGATGATTTCTCAGCGTTTGCTGCGGTTGCGGCAACGCTAAACAATCTTGGCCCGGGCCTGGGCGTAGTTGCCGATAACTTCACCTCAATGAACGATGTAGCTAAGTGGATTTTGATTTCTACTATGCTGTTTGGTCGCCTTGAGGTTTTCACGTTGCTGGTGTTGTTCACGCCGACCTTCTGGCGGGAATAACGAATAAGGATGAACATAATGAAAGCGTTAATTCTCTTTTCCACCCGCGATGGTCAGACGCAAAAAATAGCCTCGGCTATTGCTGATGAGATTAAGGGCCAGCAATCTTGCGATGTCATCAATATCCAGGATGCAAAGACACTCGACTGGCAGCAGTACGATCGGGTGTTGATTGGTGCTTCAATCCGCTATGGTCATTTCCAGCCTGTCGTAAACGAATTTGTTAAGCACAACCTGTCTGCACTGCAGCAGCGCGTAAGCGGCTTTTTCTCCGTTAACCTGACGGCGCGCAAGCCTGAGAAGCGCTCGCCGGAAACGAATGCCTATACCGTCAAGTTTTTAGCACAGTCGCCCTGGCAGCCTGATTGCTGCGCCGTCTTTGCTGGCGCACTCTATTATCCGCGCTATCGTTGGTTTGACCGGGTCATGATTCAATTCATTATGCGGATGACTGGCGGTGAAACGGATGCATCTAAAGAAGTGGAATACACGGACTGGCAACAGGTGCAGCGTTTTGCCAGGGATTTTGCACAGTTACCAGGCAAATCGTACTGAAATAACGCGATTTGGCGAAATTTGAGACGAACAGTAATCTTTTTGCAATTAACCCTTGTCAGGCCGCGCGAACTCCCTATAATGCGCCTCCATCGACACGGCACAACGGCTTACGGAATGCGGTGTTGAGAGGTTCAGGCAACTGAACCGCCGGAGAAAAACTTCTGAAAAAGAGGTTGACTCTGAAGGAGGAAAGCGTAATATACGCCACCTCGCGACAGACGGTTAACCCGCTGTTCGCACTGCTCTTTAACAATTTATCAGACAATCTGTGTGGGCACTCGCAGGATTGATATCAGCGTCTCCGGACGTAAAAAATATCAAAGCCTCACGAGTGAACACATAATGAAATTCATTATGACGTTTTACAGATGAGCACCGCTTAACTTGTTTAAGCAAATCAAACTTTAAATTGAAGAGTTTGATCATGGCTCAGATTGAACGCTGGCGGCAGGCCTAACACATGCAAGTCGGACGGTAGCACAGAGAGCTTGCTCTCGGGTGACGAGTGGCGGACGGGTGAGTAATGTCTGGGGATCTGCCCGATAGAGGGGGATAACCACTGGAAACGGTGGCTAATACCGCATAACGTCGCAAGACCAAAGAGGGGGACCTTCGGGCCTCTCACTATCGGATGAACCCAGATGGGATTAGCTAGTAGGCGGGGTAACGGCCCACCTAGGCGACGATCCCTAGCTGGTCTGAGAGGATGACCAGCCACACTGGAACTGAGACACGGTCCAGACTCCTACGGGAGGCAGCAGTGGGGAATATTGCACAATGGGCGCAAGCCTGATGCAGCCATGCCGCGTGTATGAAGAAGGCCTTCGGGTTGTAAAGTACTTTCAGCGGGGAGGAAGGCGATAAGGTTAATAACCTTGTCGATTGACGTTACCCGCAGAAGAAGCACCGGCTAACTCCGTGCCAGCAGCCGCGGTAATACGGAGGGTGCAAGCGTTAATCGGAATTACTGGGCGTAAAGCGCACGCAGGCGGTCTGTTAAGTCAGATGTGAAATCCCCGGGCTTAACCTGGGAACTGCATTTGAAACTGGCAGGCTTGAGTCTCGTAGAGGGGGGTAGAATTCCAGGTGTAGCGGTGAAATGCGTAGAGATCTGGAGGAATACCGGTGGCGAAGGCGGCCCCCTGGACGAAGACTGACGCTCAGGTGCGAAAGCGTGGGGAGCAAACAGGATTAGATACCCTGGTAGTCCACGCCGTAAACGATGTCGACTTGGAGGTTGTTCCCTTGAGGAGTGGCTTCCGGAGCTAACGCGTTAAGTCGACCGCCTGGGGAGTACGGCCGCAAGGTTAAAACTCAAATGAATTGACGGGGGCCCGCACAAGCGGTGGAGCATGTGGTTTAATTCGATGCAACGCGAAGAACCTTACCTACTCTTGACATCCACGGAATTTGGCAGAGATGCCTTAGTGCCTTCGGGAACCGTGAGACAGGTGCTGCATGGCTGTCGTCAGCTCGTGTTGTGAAATGTTGGGTTAAGTCCCGCAACGAGCGCAACCCTTATCCTTTGTTGCCAGCGATTCGGTCGGGAACTCAAAGGAGACTGCCGGTGATAAACCGGAGGAAGGTGGGGATGACGTCAAGTCATCATGGCCCTTACGAGTAGGGCTACACACGTGCTACAATGGCGCATACAAAGAGAAGCGACCTCGCGAGAGCAAGCGGACCTCATAAAGTGCGTCGTAGTCCGGATCGGAGTCTGCAACTCGACTCCGTGAAGTCGGAATCGCTAGTAATCGTGGATCAGAATGCCACGGTGAATACGTTCCCGGGCCTTGTACACACCGCCCGTCACACCATGGGAGTGGGTTGCAAAAGAAGTAGGTAGCTTAACCTTCGGGAGGGCGCTTACCACTTTGTGATTCATGACTGGGGTGAAGTCGTAACAAGGTAACCGTAGGGGAACCTGCGGTTGGATCACCTCCTTACCTGAAGATACCTTCCCGCGAAGTGCTCACACAGATTGTCTGATAGAAAGATAAAGAAGCAAGACGGCTGCGAAGTCGAGACACGTCAGTGTCCCCTTCGTCTAGCGGTTAGGACTCCGCCCTTTCACGGCGGCAACAGGGGTTCGAATCCCCTAGGGGACGCCACTTGCTTGGTGACAGGTGAAAGGTGTCTCCACGAAGTATCTCAAAACTGGCCTCAGGGTCACGTTTGAGATATTTGCTCTTTAACAATCCGGAACAAGCTGAAAATTTGAAACGACGCATTGTCGTGTTCCTCCGTAATAAGGAACACAGCACAACGCGTTCGAGTCTCTCAAAAGCTCACGACACGCAGCGTAAAACGCCTGTGGGTTGTGAGGTTAAGCGACTAAGCGTACACGGTGGATGCCCTGGCAGTCAGAGGCGATGAAGGGCGTGCTAATCTGCGATAAGCGCCGGTAAGGTGATATGAACCGCTACAACCGGCGATACCCGAATGGGGAAACCCAGTGTGTTTCGACACACTATCATGCAGTGAATACATAGCTGTATGAGGCGAACCGGGGGAACTGAAACATCTAAGTACCCCGAGGAAAAGAAATCAACCGAGATTCCCCCAGTAGCGGCGAGCGAACGGGGAGGAGCCCAGAACCATCATCAGCTTGTGCATCAGTGGAAGCGTCTGGAAAGTCGCAGGGTACAGGGTGATACTCCCGTACACAAAGGTGCACAGGCTGTGAGTTCGATGAGTAAGGCGGGACACGTGGTATCCTGTCTGAATATGGGGGGACCATCCTCCAAGGCTAAATACTCTGACTGACCGATAGTGAACCAGTACCGTGAGGGAAAGGCGAAAAGAACCCCGGCGAGGGGAGTGAAACAGAACCTGAAACCGTGTACGTACAAGCAGTGGGAGCCTCTTTATGGGGTGACTGCGTACCTTTTGTATAATGGGTCAGCGACTTATATTCTGTAGCAAGGTTAACCGCATAGGGGAGCCGCAGGGAAACCGAGTCTTAACTGGGCGTTAAGTAGCAGGGTATAGACCCGAAACCCGGTGATCTAGCCATGGGCAGGTTGAAGGTTGGGTAACACTAACTGGAGGACCGAACCGACTAATGTTGAAAAATTAGCGGATGACCTGTGGCTGGGGGTGAAAGGCCAATCAAACCGGGAGATAGCTGGTTCTCCCCGAAAGCTATTTAGGTAGCGCCTCGTGAACTCATCTCCGGGGGTAGAGCACTGTTTCGGCTAGGGGGCCATCCCGGCTTACCAACCCGATGCAAACTGCGAATACCGGAGAATGTTATCACGGGAGACACACGGCGGGTGCTAACGTCCGTCGTGAAGAGGGAAACAACCCAGACCGCCAGCTAAGGTCCCAAAGTCATGGTTAAGTGGGAAACGATGTGGGAAGGCCCAGACAGCCAGGATGTTGGCTTAGAAGCAGCCATCATTTAAAGAAAGCGTAATAGCTCACTGGTCGAGTCGGCCTGCGCGGAAGATGTAACGGGGCTAAACCATGCACCGAAGCTGCGGCAGCGACGCTTATGCGTTGTTGGGTAGGGGAGCGTTCTGTAAGCCGTCGAAGGTGTGCTGTGAGGCATGCTGGAGGTATCAGAAGTGCGAATGCTGACATAAGTAACGATAAACAAGGTGAAAAACCTTGTCGCCGGAAGACCAAGGGTTCCTGTTCAACGTTAATCGGAGCAGGGTGAGTCGACCCCTAAGGCGAGGCCGAAAGGCGTAGTCGATGGGAAACAGGTTAATATTCCTGTACTTGGTGTTACTGCGAAGGGGGGACGGAGAAGGCTATATCGGCCGGGCGACGGTTGTCCCGGTTTAAGCGTGTAGGTGTGTGTTCCAGGCAAATCCGGTTCACTTTACACTGAGGCGTGACGACGAGGCACTACGGTGCTGAAGTGATAAATGCCCTGCTTCCAGGAAAAGCCTCTAAGCATCAGGTAACACAAAATCGTACCCCAAACCGACACAGGTGGTCAGGTAGAGAATACCAAGGCGCTTGAGAGAACTCGGGTGAAGGAACTAGGCAAAATGGTGCCGTAACTTCGGGAGAAGGCACGCTGGCGCGTAGGTGAAGGGACTTGCTCCCGGAGCCGAAGCCAGTCGAAGATACCAGCTGGCTGCAACTGTTTATTAAAAACACAGCACTGTGCAAACACGAAAGTGGACGTATACGGTGTGACGCCTGCCCGGTGCCGGAAGGTTAATTGATGGGGTTATCCGCAAGGAGAAGCTCTTGATCGAAGCCCCGGTAAACGGCGGCCGTAACTATAACGGTCCTAAGGTAGCGAAATTCCTTGTCGGGTAAGTTCCGACCTGCACGAATGGCGTAATGATGGCCAGGCTGTCTCCACCCGAGACTCAGTGAAATTGAAATCGCTGTGAAGATGCAGTGTACCCGCGGCAAGACGGAAAGACCCCGTGAACCTTTACTACAGCTTGACACTGAACACTGAGCCTTGATGTGTAGGATAGGTGGGAGGCTTTGAAGCGTGGACGCCAGTCTGCGTGGAGCCGGCCTTGAAATACCACCCTTTAATGTTTGGTGTTCTAACGTAGGCCCGTAATCCGGGCTGCGGACAGTGTCTGGTGGGTAGTTTGACTGGGGCGGTCTCCTCCCAAAGCGTAACGGAGGAGCACGAAGGTTGGCTAATCCTGGTCGGACATCAGGAGGTTAGTGCAATGGCATAAGCCAGCTTGACTGCGAGAGTGACGGCTCGAGCAGGTGCGAAAGCAGGTCATAGTGATCCGGTGGTTCTGAATGGAAGGGCCATCGCTCAACGGATAAAAGGTACTCCGGGGATAACAGGCTGATACCGCCCAAGAGTTCATATCGACGGCGGTGTTTGGCACCTCGATGTCGGCTCATCACATCCTGGGGCTGAAGTAGGTCCCAAGGGTACGGCTGTTCGCCGTTTAAAGTGGTACGCGAGCTGGGTTTAGAACGTCGTGAGACAGTTCGGTCCCTATCTGCCGTGGGCGCTGGAGAATTGAGGGGGGTTGCTCCTAGTACGAGAGGACCGGAGTGAACGCACCGCTGGTGTCCGGGTTGTCACGCCAGTGGCACTGCCCGGTAGCTAAGTGCGGAAAAGATAAGTGCTGAAAGCATCTAAGCACGAAACTTGCCCCGAGATGAGTTCTCCCTGAGCCTTTAAGGCTCCTGAAGGGACGTTGAAGACGACGACGTTGATAGGCCGGGTGTGTAAGCGCAGCGATGCGTTGAGCTTACCGGTACTAATGACCCGTGAGGCTTAACCTTACAACGCCAGAGGCGTTTTGGTTGAGAGACGATTGAATTTTCAGCATTGTTTACCGGATAAAGAATATAGTTCTGTTCTGCGGACGCGAGTCCGAAGGATTTTGCGCTGAGTGCAAGGCGGCAACCGAGACGGGGTGAAGGAGCATACTGAGGTATGTGACTGAGCGGCGCGAGGGAAGCCAGCGCGGCAGCAGCGTGAAAGACGCAGGACGGAGCACAAAGAATTTGCCTGGCGGCTGTAGCGCGGTGGTCCCACCTGACCCCATGCCGAACTCAGAAGTGAAACGCCGTAGCGCCGATGGTAGTGTGGGGTCTCCCCATGCGAGAGTAGGGAACTGCCAGGCATCAAACAAGTGAAGAAGCCCTGAACTGACGTTCAGGGCTTTTTTACGTCTGCGATCTGCCAGATAACCCCTCATCATATTCCGTCTCATCATGACCCCGATACAACCGCGGGTCTGCAACGCCGCTCTTGCTGCTTTAATCCTCTCCCGCACTGCGTCATTCTGAGCATCATCTGAAACAAAACTGTGAAAATCGTTACCTGCCAGCCTCCCGGTATCCACCCATCCACTTTATTTCTGTCGCTATCAGGATTTTCAGGAGCCGCAAAATCGTTGAAAGCCTTTCATCGCATGCAAATTCCCCCGCATTACCGTTGTGATGCGGTAAACTACCGGCAGATTAACCCGTTAAGGCCGTATCATGTCCAGTTCGTACATCTCATTAAAAGCCGACAACACGCTGGGGCTTGATGTCAGCGCAAAAACACGTATTGTCGCCGAATCGCCGGAAGCCATACTTTCAGCCTGGCAAATGAGCCAGCGTAGCCAGCAACCTTTTCTGGTCCTTGGGGAAGGCAGCAACGTGCTCTTCCTTGAAGATTTTGCAGGCGTGGTGGTGATCAACCGCATTGCAGGGGTTGAAATCCTTGATGAGACTGAGCGCTGGAAACTGCACGTTGGCGCGGGCGAGAACTGGCACCAACTGGTAAAAACTACCCTGGAAAAAGGGATTTCGGGTCTGGAAAATCTGGCACTCATTCCTGGAATGGTAGGATCAGCACCCATACAGAATATCGGTGCCTATGGCGTTGAGTTAAAAGATGTATGTGAATACGTCGATGTACTAAATCTGCATACCGGTCTCACACAGCGTTTGAGCCGTGACGATTGCCAGTTTGGTTATCGCGACAGTATTTTCAAACATCAGTACCAGTCAGGCTACACGATTATCGCTGTCGGATTTTCATTGAAAAAACACTGGCAGCCCGTCCTGACCTACGGTGATTTAAAAACGCTAAACCCTGCCACGGCAAATGCCTGGGATGTTTTTCATGCGGTCTGTCATATGCGACAGAGTAAATTACCGGATCCGAAAATAACCGGTAACGTAGGCAGTTTTTTTAAAAATCCCGTGATAACTGGCCAGCAGGCGGCTGTGCTGTTGAGTGAGTACCCAGCGATGCCACATTATCCTCAGCCTACAGGTGATAGTAAACTGGCTGCAGGCTGGCTCATCGATCAATGCCAGCTTAAAGGCAGCCGAATTGGCGGTGCGGCAGTGCATCAGCAGCAGGCATTAGTATTGATCAATGCTGAAAATGCCACACCCGACGACATTGTCGCGCTGGCAAAAAAGGTACGTACCCTGGTAGGTGAAAAATTTAATGTCTGGCTGGAGCCAGAAGTTCGTTTCATTCAGGCTCAGGGTGAATGTAACGCTGTAGAGGTCATCTCATGAAGGATCATAGCGTACCGCTTAAATTAATCGATATCCTGGCCGATGGTGAATTTCACTCGGGTGAGCAACTAGGTGAAACGCTTGGTATGAGCCGTGCGGCGATTAATAAACATATTCAAACGTTAAAAAGCTGGGGCCTTGAGGTGTATACCGTCACAGGTAAAGGCTACAGTTTTCCAGCCCCACTTCAGTTGCTCAATGAACAAGAGATTTTGGGGCAACTGTCTCAGGCTGATATAGCCGTAATACCGGTTATTGATTCAACTAATCAGTATTTACTCGAACGTATGCATTCTCTGCCTTCAGGATCAGTCTGCCTCGCTGAATATCAGCAGGCAGGACGTGGCCGACGCGGACGTCACTGGTTTTCACCCTTTGGTGCCAACCTCTATATGTCTATGTACTGGCGCCTGGAACAGGGCCCGGCAGCGGCAATGGGGCTGAGCCTGGTGATTGGTATCATTATGGCGGAAACGCTGCGGTCGTTAGGTGCGCAGGACGTACGGGTAAAATGGCCTAACGACATTTATCTTCATGACCGGAAGTTAGCGGGGATCCTGGTTGAATTAACCGGTAAAACCGGCGATGCAGCACAAATCGTGATAGGCGCCGGAATTAATCTGGCGATGAGAACTGCCGAAGCGGCGCAGATTAATCAGGGCTGGATTAACTTACAGGAAGCCGGCGTGACGATTAATCGCAATGAACTGGCAGCAACACTGATTAATCGCCTGCGTGAAGCACTACCCGTATTTGAGCAGGAGGGATTAACGCCCTTTGTGACGCGCTGGGCCGAACTGGACAACTTCATCAATCGCCCGGTTAAATTACTGATTGGTGAACGTGAAGTGCACGGTATTGCTCGTGGCATTGATAATCAGGGTGGTTTGCAGCTGGAACAAGACGGAAAAATTCAATCGTGGGTAGGGGGAGAAATATCTCTTCGACCGGTTTGAAAAATAAAATAAAGCCTGCTTTTTGGCAGGCTTTATCGCCACCTGTTATTTTCTGAGACGCAGTTTTTCCACCGCGTGGTTACCGCTTTTCGTCATAATTAAGCTGGCTCTTTCACGTGTAGGAAGAATATTTTCTTTCAGATTCAACCAGTTAATCTCCCGCCACAACGAGCCAGCAATATTAACGGCTTCGTCTTCAGGTAGCTGAGCATAGTGATGAAAATAAGAGTTGGGATCGGTAAAAGCGCCCTGGCGAAATTTAAGGAAACGATTCACATACCAGCGCTGCAAAAGATCTTCTTCAGCATCCACATAGATTGAAAAATCCACAAAGTCGGAAACAAAAACATGGTGTGGATCGTGAGGATAATCCATGCCGCTCTGCAGCACATTTAACCCTTCCAGAATCAGAATATCAGGTTGCTGGACAACCTTATCGCCATCCGGAATAACATCGTAAATTAAATGGGAGTAGACGGGAGCGGTAACCTGGCTGGCGCCCGACTTAAGGTCGGAAACAAATTTCACCAGCCGATGCATATCATAGGACTGAGGAAAGCCTTTTTTCTTCATTAAGCCGCGCTCTTTCAGCACGGCGTTGGGATGAAGAAAACCATCTGTCGTAATTAACTCAACCTTACGGTGTCCGGGCCAGCGGCTCAGAAGCGCCTGCAAAACACGAGCAGTGGTGCTTTTGCCCACCGCAACGCTGCCCGCAATGCTGATGATATAAGGAATTTTTTGCCCGTTCGTTCCCAGAAACTGCTCCAGCACGGCCTGACGGCGGACATTTGAACTTATATAGAAATTAAGCAGACGTGATAGAGGCAGGTAGATTTCTGCCACTTCCTCAATTGAAAGATCTTCATTGATCCCTTTCAATTGCGCGATCTCATCCTCTGACAGCGTCATTGGAACCGAGTCGCGTAATGCCGCCCACTGTTCACGAGTGAACTGTAAATAAGGCGTCGTAAGTGATGTCGTTTTATCCATAAGTATACATTTGACTGCAGATTCAAACCGATCTGTACATTTTCGCCGATGACGAGTCGGGCCGTGTAGAGAAATGAATTGCCGGTCACAGGGTTATTAACGAGAACAATGGGCTGGAGGGTATCACCAGTATAGCTTTTAAAAGAAGTAAAAAATAAACGGCGGTATGCTTTCGCAAGCCTCTCCGCAGATTTGATAAATCGTCGGTACAGAGACTTGAAATCTTTAATCGTTATGCTTTTTATTGCCATTCAGACATCAGGCAATTTTGTGCAAAGGCGTTTGTGGCTTTCGCACCACTGTCATCGTGACGCATGGTTCAGGCCGGGTGCATGGCATCAGATATGCCCGGATATACCCTTTTGATGCTGCACAGCTGGCGCTATAGCACGACGTCCGTGCCTGCTGTTCGAAAGACAGCCGCGCTGTGTCGTACAGGCACATGCAGATTGTCAGCGCTTGCTCTTTATTGCGTGAACCCTGTCTGCCCTGGCGTCTTCGGTCTCGTGCTGCTGTATTAAGGACAGCCATAGCTTATCTGTCAGCGACGCTAGTGCGTCAGCCATGCTTATAGAGGCTGTCAGCGACGTTCTTTATCGCATCTGAGTTTCATGCTTACCCGTCCTGCTATGCGGTGGACAGCGTGACAGGCTGTCTGTGAGTCACACCGCCGCTCTACGAACGCTTATGCAGATTATCAGCCCTTATTCTCCTCAGGCACCGAACCGCCCCACAGGTGGTCTGTCAGCCGTGACGTTTTTATCTGCCTTTCGCCTGATACTGATACTTATCTTCATGCCGGGCAGTGTCGCCTGAAAACTTTTAGGAGATAACACTTAAGGCTGCGGCCTTAGGTAGGGTCCTGTCGCGATAAAAGTACGCATGAGGTGATTGAAAACTGAGCAGTTAATGCATTTTTCAGGCAGAGGCCTAAGAAAACCTGAGGGATGAAGACAACAAAGCGGGCGAGACAGGGGGAGGGAGCAACATTATCGGAAAGAGAGCGAAGAGAAATTTTAACCAATAATTGGATGTTATTTCTGCATATCAGGGGTAAATTGCGATGCTTTGCACAAATAGTAAGCGATAGAACAAAAACAGTGATTTTTTTGTTGCATCCTTCTGCCGACCTTCCTAGAATGCGCGTCACTTGATGCCGGCTTAGCTCAGTTGGTAGAGCAACTGACTTGTAATCAGTAGGTCACCAGTTCGATTCCGGTAGCCGGCACCATCAAGTAGGTGGGATTCCCGAGCGGCCAAAGGGAGCAGACTGTAAATCTGCCGTCACAGACTTCGAAGGTTCGAATCCTTCTCCCACCACCATTTCAACCCCCGGGTTGAGAAACAGATAAACAACCTGTTTATCTGGCAGGTGAGTCGCTTCTTCTCACCCTGAATTCAGATTGGGTGTAAGCTCAGTCAAAGTCAGTCAGCTTCGCTGACGGGCGAAGGATAACAGAGGACATCTTCTGTTATTCACAAGCTACAGAAAGAACAGGTAGCCGAGTTCCAGGATGCGGGCATCGTATAATGGCTATTACCTCAGCCTTCCAAGCTGATGATGCGGGTTCGATTCCCGCTGCCCGCTCCAGATGTGCTGATATGGCTCAGTTGGTAGAGCGCACCCTTGGTAAGGGTGAGGTCCCCAGTTCGACTCTGGGTATCAGCACCACTTCCTTTATCTCCCTCCTGATTTTTCTCTGTAACTCCTTGCAGTCAGGCAATGCCTGGTTAATGTGACGATATCTTTGATATATCCGTGTCTTAGAGGGACAAGCGATGGCTAAAGAGCAATTTCAACGTAACAAACTGCACGTAAACGTGGGAACCATCGGTCACGTTGACCACGGTAAAACCACCCTGACTGCAGCGATCACCACCGTTCTGGCTAAAACCAACGGCGGCCAGGCACGTGCGTTCGATCAGATCGACAGCACCCCGGAAGAAAAAGCACGTGGTATCACCATCAACACGGCACACGTTGAGTATGAAACCCCGTCTCGCCACTATGCGCACGTTGACTGCCCAGGCCACGCCGACTATGTGAAAAACATGATCACCGGTGCTGCGCAGATGGACGGCGCGATCCTGGTTGTTGCTGCGACTGACGGCCCAATGCCGCAGACCCGTGAGCACATCCTGCTGGGTCGTCAGGTAGGCGTTCCTTACATCATCGTGTTCCTGAACAAGTGTGACATGGTTGATGACGAAGAGCTGCTGGAACTGGTTGAGATGGAAGTTCGTGACCTGCTGTCACAGTACGACTTCCCGGGCGACGATACACCAATCGTTCGCGGTTCAGCCCTGAAAGCGCTGGAAGGCAACCCAGAGTGGGAAGAGAAGATCGTTGAGCTGGCTGGTCACCTGGATAACTACATCCCGGATCCAGTACGTGCAATCGATATGCCATTCCTGCTGCCAATCGAAGACGTATTCTCAATCTCTGGCCGTGGTACTGTTGTAACCGGTCGTGTAGAGCGCGGTATCGTTAAAGTCGGCGACGAAGTTGAAATCGTTGGTATCAAAGATACCGCGAAATCAACCTGTACCGGTGTTGAAATGTTCCGCAAACTGCTGGACCAGGGTCAGGCAGGCGAAAACTGTGGTGTTCTGCTGCGCGGTATCAAGCGTGAAGACATCCAGCGTGGTCAGGTTCTGGCGAAGCCAGGCTCAATCAAGCCACACACCAAGTTCGAGTCAGAAGTTTACGTTCTGTCTAAAGACGAAGGTGGCCGCCATACTCCGTTCTTCAAGGGCTACCGTCCACAGTTCTACTTCCGTACCACAGACGTGACCGGTTCAGTAGAGCTGCCAGAAGGCGTTGAAATGGTTATGCCAGGCGACAACATCAAAATGGTTGTTACCCTGATTCACCCAATCGCAATGGACGAAGGTCTGCGCTTCGCAATCCGCGAAGGTGGCCGTACCGTTGGCGCGGGTGTTGTTGCCAAAGTTATCGCTTAATTACCGATAATATTTGACGCAATGCACGTGGAAAGGGCATCATTTGATGCCCTTTTTGTACGCTGTTTCATAGAACCTGACTCATCAGTGATTTTGAACCATAATCATTGCTGAGACAGGCTCTGTTATGCGGCGCTGGATACCGAGTTACGCCCCAAAAGCTCATTCGGTTTGGATGCCTCGCAATGCGGGGCAGAATAGTTTCTGAATTATTGTGGCAGGTTGGTTTATGAGTGCGAATACCGAAGCTCAAGGGAGCGGGCGCGGCCTCGAAGCGCTGAAGTGGGTAGTGGTAGTCTTATTACTGCTTGCGGCGATCGTAGGTAACTACCTCTATCGCGATGTGACGCTGCCTTTGCGCGCGTTAGCTGTGGTTGTACTGATTGCGGCAGCAGGCGGCATTGCGCTTTTGACGACAAAAGGCAAAGCAACCGTGGCCTTTGCACGTGAAGCAAGAACCGAAATGCGTAAAGTTATCTGGCCAACCCGCCAGGAAACACTGCATACCACGTTAATCGTTGCCGCGGTTACTGCCGTGATGTCACTGATTTTGTGGGGGCTGGATGGTATTCTGGTCCGTCTGGTATCGTTTATCACTGGCCTGAGGTTCTGAGATGTCTGAAGCTCCAAAGAAACGCTGGTACGTCGTGCAGGCGTTTTCCGGTTTTGAAGGCCGCGTAGCACAGTCGCTGCGTGAGCACATCAAACTGCACAACATGGAAGAGCTGTTTGGCGACGTCATGGTTCCTACAGAAGAAGTTGTTGAGATCCGTGGTGGTCAACGCCGCAAGAGCGAGCGCAAATTCTTCCCCGGCTACGTTCTGGTACAGATGGTAATGAATGACGCCAGCTGGCACCTGGTGCGCAGCGTTCCGCGCGTTATGGGCTTCATTGGCGGTACCTCTGACCGTCCTGCGCCGATTAGCGACAAAGAAGTCGATGCGATTATGAATCGCCTGCAGCAGGTGGGCGACAAGCCGCGTCCGAAAACGCTGTTCGAACCGGGCGAAATGGTACGTGTCAACGATGGTCCATTTGCCGACTTTAACGGTGTGGTTGAAGATGTGGACTACGAAAAGAGCCGCCTGACGGTTTCTGTTTCCATCTTTGGACGCGCAACGCCAGTAGAACTCGACTTCGGTCAGGTTGAGAAGGGCTAACCTTTTCCGACATACAATTTGGCTGTTGCAGCAGGCGCGAAATTTAACTATAATTTCGCGCCTTTTGTTTTTATGCGCTGGCAACAGCGTGTAAATCGTTACCACGGGGAGCCTTTTACAGGCGCTATAACCCAATTGAGGAATTATCATGGCTAAGAAAGTACAAGCCTACGTCAAGCTGCAGGTTGCAGCTGGTATGGCGAACCCAAGTCCACCGGTTGGTCCAGCTCTGGGTCAGCAGGGTGTTAACATCATGGAATTCTGTAAAGCGTTTAACGCCAAAACAGAATCACTGGAAAAAGGTCTGCCGACTCCAGTTGTTATCACCGTATACAGCGACCGTTCTTTTACCTTTATTACCAAAACGCCTCCGGCTGCCGTTCTGCTGAAAAAAGCAGCAGGCATCAAGTCTGGTTCTGGTAAGCCGAACAAAGATAAAGTCGGTAAAGTGACTCGTGCTCAGGTACGTGAAATCGCAGAAACTAAAGCTGCGGACATGACTGGTTCTGACGTTGAAGCGATGACTCGCTCAATCGAAGGTACTGCTCGTTCCATGGGCCTGGTTGTAGAGGACTAAGAAATGGCTAAGCTGACCAAGCGCATGAGCGTAATTCGCGACAAAGTTGACGCGACCAAGCAGTACGATATTGCTGAAGCAATCGCTTTACTGAAAGAACTGGCTACTGCCAAGTTCGTCGAAAGCGTTGACGTTGCTGTTAACCTCGGCATTGATGCACGTAAATCTGATCAGAACGTCCGCGGCGCGACCGTTCTGCCACACGGTACTGGTCGTTCAGTACGTGTAGCTGTCTTCACCCAGGGCGCAAACGCTGAAGCTGCTAAAGCAGCTGGCGCTGAGCTGGTAGGTATGGAAGACTTGGCCGATCAGATCAAGAAAGGCGAAATGAACTTTGACGTTGTTATTGCTTCTCCGGATGCAATGCGCGTTGTTGGCCAGTTAGGCCAGGTTCTGGGTCCACGTGGCCTGATGCCAAACCCGAAAGTCGGTACTGTAACGCCTAACGTTGCTGAAGCGGTTAAGAACGCTAAAGCAGGTCAGGTTCGTTATCGTAACGACAAAAACGGCATCATCCACACTACCATCGGTAAAGTGGACTTCGATGCTGACAAACTGAAAGAAAACCTGGAATCTCTGCTGGTTGCGCTGAAAAAAGCAAAACCTGCACAGGCGAAAGGCGTGTACATCAAGAAAGTTAGCATCTCTACCACCATGGGCGCCGGCGTTGCCGTTGACCAGGCGGGTCTGACTGCCGTAGCAAACTAATTGCTACTTGAAACGGGCGAAAAATTCACCTAGAATCTTACGCCCGTTGTTCTGCATTAATGCAGACGTCGATGTGGGTTATTCAGAACGTGGTAAGACGGTGGCCGAGTCAGCGACCTGAAGCACAGTGAACTGTGCGGCGGGTGAGGGCAAAGACAGCCAGCGCAATGCGGTTTGAGTGACAACACACGACCCAAATTTTAGGTTGGAGCCAGGCCTTATCCTGGCCTCCGTCCAAGACCGCAGGAGCGGAACATCCTCGGATGTAATGCTTAATCCCCTGCGTAGACGGTGACAGAACCAAAAGATTTTTTCTTATCTGGATTCTGCTCACCGTGTATTAGCGCTTATTTCCCTTCGGGTGAGTAAGTGAAGTGAGTTCCGGGGAAATCCTTCCCCGGTCAAATCCAGGAGCTAAAGCTAATGGCATTAAATCTTCAAGACAAACAAGCGATTGTTGCTGAAGTCAGCGAAGTAGCCAAAGGTGCGCTTTCAGCGGTTGTTGCGGATTCTCGTGGCGTTACCGTTGATAAAATGACCGAACTGCGTAAAGCAGGTCGTGAAGCTGGCGTTTACATGCGTGTTGTTCGTAACACCCTGCTGCGCCGCGTCGTTGAAGGTACTCAGTTCGAGTGCCTGAAAGACACGTTTGTTGGTCCGACCCTGATTGCATATTCTATGGAACACCCGGGCGCTGCTGCTCGTCTGTTCAAAGATTTCGCGAAAGCGAATGCAAAATTCGAGGTCAAAGCTGCAGCCTTTGAAGGTGAGCTGATCACGGCGGCCAATATTGACCGTCTGGCAACTCTGCCGACCTACGAAGAAGCACTGGCACGTCTGATGTCGACCATGAAAGAAGCCGCTGCCGGCAAACTGGTTCGCACTCTGGCTGCTGTTCGCGATGCAAAAGAAGCGGCTTAAGGCCTCTCTTTTCTTCGCACTTGCTAACGTATAAACTTTTTCTGATTCTTAGGAACAATTGTTATGTCTATTACTAAAGACCAAATTCTGGAAGCCGTTGCCGCTATGTCCGTAATGGAAGTAGTTGAGCTGGTTTCTGCTATGGAAGAAAAATTCGGCGTTTCTGCTGCTGCTGCTGTAGCTGTTGCTGCTGGCCCAGCTGAAGCTGTTGAAGAGAAAACTGAATTCGACGTCGTTCTGAAAGCTGTTGGCGCGAACAAAGTTGCAGTAATCAAAGCCGTACGTACCGCAACTGGTCTGGGCCTGAAAGAAGCCAAAGATCTGGTTGAAGCAACTGGCGTTATCAAAGAAGGCATCAGCAAAGATGACGCAGCTGCACTTGAAGCTGCTCTGAAAGAAGCTGGCGCTGAAGTTGAAGTTAAGTAAGACAACCCTCGGGTTGCAGTCTGAGTAGTTTCAGACTGATGGCTGGTGACTTTTTGGTCACCAGCCTTTTTGCGCTCCAGGGCCTCAATGGGGTTTCGCACTGTTTGTCCATTGTTGCTCATCAATATCTTTCTCTATCGACGACTTAATATACTGCTTTCCCGTGCGGGTTCCCTGCCCACGCTGAAGCAATGAAATGATTTAAGCGTGATAGAAAGAGGTATTGCACGTACTGCAGAGCAGTAGGTGAATCAAACAAAATCGTGTTGCATGAACTGTCCTGTCAGGACGGACAGCGTGGGTCGACTTGTCAGCTAGCTGAGGAACCCTATGGTTTACTCCTATACCGAGAAAAAACGTATTCGTAAGGATTTTGGTAAACGTCCGCAAGTTTTGGACATACCTTATCTCCTTTCCATCCAGCTTGATTCGTTTCAGAAGTTTATCGAGCAAGATCCAGAAGGTCAGTACGGACTGGAAGCTGCATTCCGCTCTGTATTCCCTATTGCGAGCTACAGCGGCAACTCTGAGTTGCAGTATGTCAGCTATCGCTTAGGTGAACCTGTCTTTGACGTGAAAGAGTGTCAGATCCGTGGCGTGACCTACTCGGCACCGCTGCGCGTGAAACTGCGTCTGGTGATCTATGAGCGCGAAGCGCCAGAAGGCACAGTAAAAGACATTAAAGAACAAGAAGTCTACATGGGTGAAATTCCACTCATGACTGACAACGGTACCTTTGTTATCAACGGTACTGAACGTGTTATCGTTTCTCAGCTGCATCGTAGTCCTGGCGTGTTCTTTGACAGCGATAAGGGTAAAACCCACTCCTCGGGTAAAGTGCTGTATAACGCACGTATCATCCCTTACCGTGGTTCATGGCTCGACTTCGAGTTTGACCCGAAAGACAACCTTTTCGTCCGTATTGACCGTCGTCGTAAGCTGCCGGCCAGTATCATTCTGCGCGCACTGCATTACACCACTGCTCAAATTCTCGACGTGTTCTTCGAGAAAGTGGTGTACGAAATTCGTGACAACAAGCTGCAGATGGAACTGGTGCCAGAGCGCCTGCGCGGTGAAACCGCGACCTTCGATATCGAATCGAATGGCACGGTCTACGTTGAGAAAGGGCGTCGCATCACTGCGCGTCATATTCGTCAGCTGGAAAAAGACGGTATCCAACACATCGAAGTCCCTGTGGAATACATCGCGGGCAAAGTGGTCTCTAAAGACTACATCGATGAGAATACCGGTGAGCTGATCGTTGCGGCCAACATGGAACTGTCGCTGGATCTGCTGGCGAAGCTGAGCCAGTCGGGTCACAAGCGCATTGAAACGCTGTTCACCAACGATTTGGATCACGGCCCATACATCTCCGAGACGCTGCGCGTTGACCCAACCAACGATCGCCTGAGCGCGCTGGTTGAGATCTACCGCATGATGCGTCCTGGTGAGCCGCCAACGCGTGAAGCTGCAGAGAACCTGTTTGAGAACCTGTTCTTCTCTGAAGATCGTTACGATCTTTCTGCAGTCGGCCGCATGAAGTTCAACCGTTCATTGCTGCGTGATGAGATCGAAGGTTCAGGTATCCTGAGCAAAGAAGACATCATCGAAGTGATGAAAAAACTGATCGACATCCGTAACGGTAAAGGCGAAGTGGACGATATCGACCACCTCGGTAACCGTCGTATTCGTTCAGTCGGTGAAATGGCTGAAAACCAGTTCCGCGTCGGTCTGGTCCGTGTTGAGCGTGCAGTGAAAGAGCGTCTTTCTCTGGGCGACCTCGATACGCTGATGCCACAGGACATGATCAACGCCAAGCCAATTTCGGCGGCGGTGAAAGAGTTCTTTGGTTCCAGCCAGCTGTCTCAGTTTATGGATCAGAACAACCCCTTGTCAGAGATTACGCACAAGCGTCGTATCTCTGCTCTCGGCCCGGGCGGTTTAACCCGTGAGCGTGCCGGCTTCGAAGTGCGTGACGTACACCCAACGCACTACGGTCGTGTCTGCCCAATCGAAACCCCTGAAGGTCCGAACATCGGTCTGATCAACTCCTTGTCTGTGTACGCGCAGACGAACGAGTACGGTTTCTTGGAAACCCCTTATCGTCGCGTTATTGACGGTGTGGTTTCCGATGAAATTCATTACCTTTCTGCAATCGAAGAAGGTAACTACGTTATCGCGCAGGCGAACACCAATCTGTCAGAAGAAGGTGCGTTCGTTGATGACCTGGTCACCTGCCGTAGCAAAGGCGAATCAAGTCTGTTCAGCCGCGATCAGGTTGACTACATGGACGTTTCCACCCAGCAGGTGGTTTCTGTCGGTGCGTCACTGATTCCGTTCCTGGAACACGATGATGCTAACCGCGCCCTGATGGGTGCGAACATGCAACGTCAGGCCGTTCCTACTCTGCGTGCTGATAAGCCGCTGGTAGGTACCGGTATGGAGCGCGCTGTAGCCGTTGACTCCGGTGTTACCGCTGTTGCGAAACGTGGTGGTACCGTTCAGTACGTTGATGCATCACGTATCGTTATTAAAGTTAACGAAGACGAGATGTACCCGGGCGAAGCGGGTATCGACATCTACAACCTGACCAAATACACCCGTTCTAACCAGAACACCTGTATCAATCAGATGCCGTGTGTCTCTCTGGGTGAGCCCGTTGAACGTGGTGATGTGCTGGCTGACGGCCCGTCTACCGATCTCGGTGAGCTGGCGCTGGGTCAGAACATGCGCGTCGCGTTCATGCCGTGGAATGGTTACAACTTCGAAGACTCCATTTTAGTCTCCGAGCGCGTAGTGCAGGAAGATCGCTTCACCACCATCCACATTCAGGAACTGGCCTGTGTGTCTCGTGACACCAAGCTGGGGCCAGAAGAGATCACGGCTGACATCCCGAACGTGGGCGAAGCTGCACTCTCTAAACTGGATGAGTCCGGTATCGTTTATATCGGTGCTGAAGTGACCGGCGGTGACATTCTGGTTGGTAAGGTGACGCCAAAAGGCGAAACCCAGCTGACGCCAGAAGAGAAGCTGCTGCGTGCGATCTTCGGTGAGAAAGCGTCTGACGTTAAAGACTCTTCTCTGCGTGTACCGAACGGTGTTTCCGGTACCGTTATCGACGTTCAGGTCTTCACCCGCGATGGCGTGGAAAAAGACAAGCGTGCGCTGGAAATCGAAGAAATGCAGCTGAAGCAGGCCAAGAAAGACCTGTCTGAAGAGCTGCAGATCCTGGAAGCGGGCCTGTTTAGCCGTATCCAGTCTGTCCTGATTTCCGGTGGCGTTGAAGCAGACAAACTGGACAAGCTGCCGCGTGAGCGTTGGCTGGAGCTGGGTCTGACTGACGAAGCCAAGCAAAACCAGCTGGAGCAGCTGGCAGAGCAGTACGACGAACTGAAGCACGAGTTTGAGAAAAAACTCGAAGGTAAGCGTCGTAAAATCACCCAAGGCGATGATCTGGCACCTGGCGTGCTGAAAATCGTTAAGGTTTATCTGGCTGTTAAACGTCAGATTCAGCCTGGTGATAAAATGGCAGGTCGTCACGGTAACAAAGGTGTTATCTCTAAGATCAACCCAATCGAAGACATGCCTTACGATGAGAACGGTACGCCGGTCGATATCGTACTGAACCCGCTGGGCGTACCTTCGCGTATGAACATCGGTCAGATCCTTGAGACTCACCTGGGGATGGCAGCGAAAGGTATCGGCGAGAAGATCAACGCGATGCTGAAAAAGCAGGAAGAAGTCGCCAAGCTGCGCGAATTCATCCAGCGTGCTTACGATCTGGGCACCGATGTGCGTCAGAAAGTTGACCTGAACACCTTTACTGATGACGAAGTTCTGCGCCTGGCTGAGAACCTGAAAAAAGGTATGCCAATTGCCACGCCGGTGTTTGATGGTGCGAAAGAGAGCGAAATCAAAGAGCTGTTAGAGCTCGGCGGTCTGCCTTCTTCCGGTCAGATTACCCTGTTTGATGGCCGTACTGGTGAGCAGTTCGAACGTCAGGTAACCGTAGGCTATATGTACATGCTGAAACTCAACCACCTGGTTGATGACAAGATGCACGCACGTTCTACCGGTTCCTATAGCCTCGTTACTCAGCAGCCGCTGGGTGGTAAGGCACAGTTCGGTGGTCAGCGCTTCGGTGAGATGGAAGTATGGGCGCTGGAAGCTTACGGTGCTGCGTATACCCTTCAGGAAATGCTTACCGTTAAGTCTGATGACGTCAACGGCCGTACCAAGATGTATAAGAACATCGTGGATGGCAACCATCAGATGGAACCTGGCATGCCAGAATCGTTCAACGTACTTTTGAAAGAGATTCGCTCGCTGGGTATCAACATCGAGCTGGAAGACGAGTAACCCTCAGTAACAGGCCTGGCCTGGAAGCGCAGGGTTAACGCGCTCGCATTTGTACTGGTTATGGGGCGTTCAATTTCGGTTGGACGCCCCTGAGTCTCACTCCGACGGGAGCAAATCCGTGAAAGACTTACTTAAGTTTCTGAAAGCGCAAACTAAAACCGAAGAGTTTGATGCGATCAAAATTGCGCTGGCGTCGCCAGACATGATCCGTTCCTGGTCTTTCGGTGAAGTGAAAAAGCCGGAAACCATTAACTATCGTACCTTCAAGCCAGAGCGCGATGGTCTGTTCTGTGCCCGTATTTTTGGGCCGGTAAAAGATTACGAATGCCTGTGTGGTAAGTACAAGCGTCTGAAACACCGTGGTGTGATCTGCGAGAAGTGCGGCGTTGAAGTGACCCAGACTAAAGTGCGTCGTGAGCGCATGGGCCACATCGAGCTGGCTTCGCCAACCGCACACATCTGGTTCCTGAAGTCACTGCCTTCGCGTATCGGCCTGCTGCTGGATATGCCGCTGCGTGACATCGAACGCGTGCTGTATTTTGAATCTTATGTCGTTATCGAAGGTGGCATGACCAACCTCGAGAAACGTCAGATTCTGACTGAAGAGCAGTACCTGGACGCGCTGGAAGAATTCGGTGACGAATTCGACGCGAAAATGGGTGCAGAAGCGATTCAGGCACTGCTGAAAAACATGGATCTTGAGCAAGAGTGCGAACAGCTGCGTGAAGAGCTGAACGAAACTAACTCCGAGACCAAACGTAAAAAGCTGACCAAGCGTATTAAGCTGCTGGAAGCGTTCGTTCAGTCTGGTAACAAGCCAGAGTGGATGATCCTGACCGTTCTGCCGGTTCTGCCGCCAGATCTGCGTCCGCTGGTACCGCTGGATGGTGGTCGTTTCGCTACGTCGGATCTGAACGATCTGTACCGCCGCGTGATCAACCGTAACAACCGTCTGAAACGCCTGCTGGATCTGGCTGCGCCAGATATCATCGTGCGTAACGAAAAACGTATGCTGCAGGAAGCGGTTGATGCCCTGCTGGATAACGGTCGTCGCGGTCGTGCGATCACCGGTTCTAACAAGCGTCCTCTGAAATCTTTGGCCGATATGATCAAAGGTAAGCAGGGTCGTTTCCGTCAGAACCTGCTCGGTAAGCGTGTTGACTACTCTGGTCGTTCTGTTATCACCGTAGGTCCATACCTGCGTCTGCATCAGTGCGGTCTGCCGAAGAAAATGGCACTGGAGCTGTTCAAACCGTTCATCTACGGCAAGCTGGAACTGCGTGGCCTGGCCACCACCATCAAAGCCGCTAAGAAAATGGTTGAGCGTGAAGAAGCTGTCGTGTGGGATATCCTGGACGAAGTGATCCGCGAACACCCGGTACTGCTGAACCGTGCACCAACCCTGCACCGTTTGGGTATCCAGGCATTTGAGCCCGTCCTGATCGAAGGTAAAGCTATCCAGCTGCACCCGCTGGTTTGTGCGGCTTATAACGCCGACTTCGATGGTGACCAGATGGCTGTTCACGTACCGCTGACGCTGGAAGCCCAGCTGGAAGCGCGTGCGCTGATGATGTCTACCAACAACATCCTGTCACCTGCGAACGGCGAGCCAATCATCGTTCCTTCACAGGACGTTGTACTGGGTCTGTATTACATGACCCGCGACTGTGTTAACGCCAAAGGCGAAGGCATGGTACTGACCGGTCCGAAAGAAGCTGAACGCGTTTACCGCGCCGGCCTCGCTTCGCTGCACGCTCGCGTTAAAGTGCGTATCACTGAGCACGAGAAAAACGAGCAGGATGAGTGGGTTTCTAAAACCAGCATCATCGACACGACGATTGGTCGCGCCATCCTGTGGATGATCGTGCCTAAAGGTCTGCCTTTCTCCATCGTCAACCAGGCGCTGGGCAAGAAAGCGATCTCCAAGATGCTGAACACCTGTTACCGCATCCTGGGCCTGAAACCAACGGTTATCTTTGCTGACCAGACCATGTACACCGGCTTCGCCTATGCGGCACGTTCAGGTGCGTCTGTTGGTATCGACGACATGGTTATCCCAGAGAAGAAAGTGGAAATCATCACCGAAGCGGAAGCGGAAGTGGCTGAAATCCAGGAGCAGTTCCAGTCTGGTCTGGTGACGGCAGGCGAACGCTATAACAAAGTGATCGATATCTGGGCTGCGGCCAACGAACGCGTTGCTAAAGCGATGATGGAAAACCTCTCTACTGAAGTCGTGATTAACCGCGCGATGGTGAAGAAGAGCGCCAGGTTTCCTTCAACAGCATCTTTATGATGGCCGACTCCGGTGCGCGTGGTTCTGCTGCACAGATTCGTCAGCTGGCCGGTATGCGTGGTCTGATGGCTAAGCCAGATGGCTCAATCATTGAGACGCCGATTACGGCAAACTTCCGTGAAGGTCTGAACGTACTCTCATCTCGACGCACGGTGCACGTAAAGGTCTGGCGGATACCGCACTGAAAACAGCAAACTCCGGTTATCTGACGCGTCGTCTGGTTGACGTTGCACAGGATCTGGTTGTGACTGAAGACGACTGCGGCACGCACGAAGGCATCATGATGACGCCGGTCATCGAAGGTGGCGACGTGAAAGAACCGCTGCGTGAGCGTGTTCTGGGTCGTGTGACTGCGGAAGACGTGCTGAAGCCTGGTACGGCTGACATTCTGGTTCCACGTAACACTCTGCTCGATGAGCACTGGTGTGACGTGCTGGAACTGAACTCAGTAGACAGCGTGAAAGTGCGTTCTGTTGTTGGTTGTGAAACCGACTTTGGTGTGTGTGCGCATTGCTATGGTCGCGACCTGGCACGTGGTCACATCATCAACAAAGGTGAAGCGATCGGTGTTATCGCGGCACAGTCCATCGGTGAGCCGGGTACACAGCTGACGATGCGTACGTTCCACATCGGTGGTGCGGCATCACGTGCGGCTGCTGAATCCAGCATTCAGGTGAAGAACAAAGGTACCATCAAGCTGACCAATGCCAAGTCGGTAACTAACTCGGCAGGCAAGCTGGTGATCACCTCGCGTAACGTTGAACTGAAAATGATCGACGAATTTGGCCGTACTAAAGAGAGCTATAAAGTTCCTTACGGTGCGACCATGGCGAAAGGTGATGGTGAGCAGGTTGCTGCGGGCGAAACCGTTGCAAACTGGGATCCGCATACCATGCCGGTTATCACTGAAGTGGGCGGTTTCATTCGCTTCACGGATATGATCGATGGTCAGACCATTACTCGTCAGACTGACGACCTGACCGGTCTGTCATCGCTGGTGGTCCTGGATTCTGCTGAGCGTACTGCGGGTGGTAAAGACCTGCGTCCAGCCCTGAAAATCGTTGATGCTAGCGGCAATGATGTCCTGATCCCTGGTACCGATATGCCAGCTCAGTACTTCCTGCCAGGTAAAGCGATTGTACAGCTTGAAGATGGCGTGAAGATCAGCTCGGGTGATACCCTGGCGCGTGTTCCGCAGGAATCGGGCGGTACCAAGGATATTACCGGTGGTCTGCCACGCGTTGCTGACCTGTTCGAAGCACGTCGTCCGAAAGAGCCAGCAATCCTGGCGGAGATCAGCGGCATCATCTCCTTCGGTAAAGAGACCAAAGGTAAACGTCGTCTGGTTATTACTCCGCTGGATGGTAGCGATCCGTATGAAGAGATGATTCCGAAATGGCGTCAGCTGAACGTGTTCGAAGGTGAACGTGTTGAGCGCGGTGACGTGGTTTCCGATGGCCCAGAGTCACCACATGACATCCTGCGCTTGCGTGGCGTGCATGCGGTTACCCGTTACATCACTAACGAAGTGCAGGAAGTTTACCGTCTGCAAGGCGTTAAGATTAACGATAAGCACATCGAAGTCATCGTTCGTCAGATGCTGCGTAAAGCAACCATCATGAGCGCGGGAAGCACCGAGTTCCTGGAAGGTGAGCAGGCTGAATTCTCTCGCATCAAGATCTCTAACCGTGAACTTGAAGCGAACGGAAAAGTGGGCGCTACCTTCATGCGTGACCTGCTGGGTATTACCAAAGCGTCACTGGCAACCGAATCGTTCATCTCTGCTGCATCGTTCCAGGAAACCACGCGTGTCCTGACCGAAGCGGCAGTTGCAGGCAAGCGCGACGAACTGCGCGGTCTGAAAGAGAACGTTATCGTGGGACGTCTGATCCCTGCCGGTACCGGTTATGCATACCATCAGGATCGTATGCGCCGCAAAGCGGCAGGCGAAGTGCCGGTTGCACCGCAGGTAACTGCGGATGAAGCCTCTGCAAGCCTGGCTGAATTGCTGAACGCTGGTCTGGGCGGTAACAACGACGAGTAATCGTCAAACGCCTGATAAAAAACCCTGCTCTGGCAGGGTTTTTTTTTATCTTTAAGCCATCAGTGAATATCGCGTCGATTTAACCCAATGTCTTTTAACTGACTATCGCTAAGCCTGGACAAAATAGCGCGGGTTTCCCGCTGGCATTGCCAGCGTCGGATGCTCCCCCAGACAATGCGCAAGAACCGAAACGGTCTTATGACAAATGGCTTAGCCGCGCGGTTTTCTTCATATCCCATGATCCTGCCCCTCGTTGTTTATCTGAGAAACATTTTCACGTAGACCGTCTGTTCGATACAGACTCACCAGGAACAAATATTTAACATACAGATTGCGCGTTGACGCATCTGAATGGTAGAAATAGCGTTAATCTGTACCGCTTTGCGGGGCAATCAAACTTCATAAGGCATACAATGACGCGTTATCAACATTTAGCCATGCTGCTGGAAAAGCGCATTGCGCAGGGGCTGTATCGGAACGGCGAACGGTTGCCCTCGGTGCGCAGCCTGAGTGCTGAACACGGTGTCAGTATTAGCACCGTGCAACAGGCCTATTATTTGCTGGAGCAGAAACAGTTGATCATCCCGCAGTCCCGTTCGGGCTATTATGTCGCGCCGCATAAAGCGATGCCGCCCATTCCGGCACTGACCCGACCGGTACAGCGCCCGGTGGAAATCACGCAGTGGGATGCGGTCTTTGATCTGCTTAACAGCCGGCTGGAAGATGACATATTGCAGTTGGGCAGCGGCATGCCGGATCTCACACAGTCTACCCTGAAGCCGCTCTGGAAAGCGTTTAGTCGGCAGGCACAGAAGCAGGAAAGCACTCTGCTGAATTACGATAATCTGTATGGGGTGACCTGCCTGCGAGAGCAGATCGCCCGGCTGATGATTGACAGTGGCTGTCAGCTCAGCCATGAAGATATTGTCATTACGACGGGTTGCCATGAAGCCCTGTCTGTTTCCGTTCGCGCTGTCTGCCAGCCAGGCGATATCATCGCCGTGGAATCACCATCGTTTCACGGCATCATGCAAACGCTGCGCGGTTTTGGCATTCGCGCCATTGAGATCCCCACCGATGCGGTAACGGGCATCAGTCTTGAGGCGCTGGAGCTGGCCTTTGATCAGTGGCCGATTAAGGCCGTCGTTGTGGTGCCCAACTGTAATAACCCACTTGGTTTCATCATGCCAGAGAAGCGCAAGCGCGCCCTGCTGGCCTTGGCGCAACGTTTTGACGCCGCGATTATTGAAGACGATGTCTATGGCGAGTTGGCCTGGGAGTATCCACGGCCTTCATCCATTAAATCGATGGATGAAGACGGGCGCGTATTGTTATGCAGTTCATTTTCAAAAACGCTGGCGCCGGGTCTGCGCGTAGGCTGGGTGGCGCCGGGGCGCTACCGCGATCGGGTTCTGCATATGAAATACATCGGAACCGGGTCTACTGCGACTCAGCCTCAGCACGCAGTTGCAGAGTTTATTCATCAGGGGCATTACCAGACCCATCTGCGGCGGATGCGTCAGGTTTACCAACACAACTACGAAACCTTTATTTGCTGGGTTCGGCACTATTTCCCCTGTGGAATCTGCGTCACGCGGCCTCAGGGGGGATTTCTGATGTGGATTGAACTGCCAGAAGCCTTTGACGCCGTGCAACTTAACAATACGCTGCGGAAGTCCGGGATACAGATTGCTGTGGGTTCGCTGTTTTCCGCCTCGGGCAAATATCGCAACTGCCTGCGCCTGAACTATGCCTTGCCTGCCAGCGATAAAGTTGAACGGGCACTGGCGATAACGGGCAGCGCCGTTGAGCAGGCGATAGCGGCATGTGTCCACGATCGGCCAAGGGCACATACCTCTTTACCTGTGGTTGAGGAGCAGGGCCAGAAAGAGGAGGGAACTGGCCCTGGTCCGGCCATTCCGGCCGGACACCTGTGACTTTACTGAGCATAAAAAAACCGCGCCAGCCGTAATACTCATTGCCGTGCGCGGCTTTCCACTCTTTAACAGCCTTTTGCACAGGCTGCAGGTATTTCTGGGCGCTGACGCGCGTTAGTACGCCGTTTCGGGTTCGGCAAGCCGCAGCAGAACACGCGTGGCCTCCTGCCAGTCTTCTGCCTGAGTAATCGCGCTCACCACCGCAATACTGCCCACCCCGGTGGCCAGGACCTCTGGCGCACGATCAATACTGATGCCTCCGATCGCGACTGTTGAGATGCCGTGCAGCCGGGCCAAATGGCGCTTAAGTTCAGCTACGCCCTGAGGGGAAGAGGGCATGGCCTTCGTCTGGGTGGGGAAGATGTGCCCCAGCGCCACATAGGAAGGGCGCAGTGCCAGCGCCCGATCCAGCTCTGCATCATCATGAGTTGAAAGTCCCAGCCGCAAGCCTGCGTGCAGGATCTGCTGCAGGTTAGCGACCTCTAAATCTTCCTGACCCAGATGGACGCCATAGGCCTGATGTTTAATCGCCAGTTGCCAGTAATCATTGATAAACAGACGTGCCTGATAGCGCTTACCTGCGGCGATAGCCCGAATAATCATGGGTTCAACCACCTCGTCCGGCTGATCCTTGATCCGAAGCTGAAGGGTTCGCACACCGGCTTCCAGCAGGCGCTCTATCCATTCCACGCTGTCAACGACCGGATAGAGCCCCAGACGTGATGCGGTTGCGGGAAAGGCGTCCATTTATTCCTCCTTTATTGCGGTCGCAGGGTGATACAGCTCACCGCCGCGCTCACGAAAATGATCAGACATTTTCGCCATCCCCACCTCAATCGCCTGGGCTTCGGCTTCCTGCCTTGCGGCGTAGTCACGCACTTCCTGGGTAATTTTCATTGAGCAAAATTTGGGGCCGCACATAGAGCAGAAGTGGGCCACCTTACCGGACTCCTGCGGCAGGGTTTCATCGTGGTAAGCCCGGGCCGTATGCGGATCCAGTGCAAGATTAAACTGGTCTTCCCAGCGAAACTCAAAACGTGCTTTGGACATCGCATTGTCGCGGATTTGCGCGCCCGGATGACCCTTGGCCAGATCGGCTGCGTGCGCGGCGATCTTGTACGTGATTAAGCCCTGTTTAACATCTTCCTTGTTTGGCAGACCTAAATGCTCTTTGGGCGTGACGTAGCACAGCATGGCGCAGCCGAACCAGCCAATCATCGCGGCACCAATGCCGGAGGTAAAGTGATCGTAACCCGGAGCAATATCAGTGGTGAGGGGGCCCAGAGTGTAAAACGGCGCTTCATGGCAATGTTCCAGTTGTTCGGTCATGTTGCGACGGATCATTTGCATGGGAATATGGCCGGGGCCCTCAATCATCACCTGCACGTCGTATTCCCAGGCAATTTTCGTCAGCTCACCTAAGGTGTGCAGTTCCGCAAACTGCGCTTCGTCATTGGCATCCTGAATCGATCCCGGACGCAGGCCGTCACCTAATGATAATGAGATGTCGTAGGCCGCACAAATTTCACAGATGTCGCGGAAGTGCTCATACAGGAAGCTCTCTCTGTGATGCGACAGGCACCACTTCGCCATAATGGAACCACCACGCGAGACAATCCCAGTCAGGCGCTTCGCGGTCATGGGCACGTAGCGCAGCAGCACGCCTGCATGAATCGTAAAATAATCCACACCCTGCTCGGCCTGTTCCAGCAATGTGTCGCGGAAAATTTCCCAGTTCAGATCTTCTGCCACACCGTTAACTTTCTCAAGCGCCTGATAGATCGGTACCGTACCGATAGGCACCGGGCTGTTACGCAAAATCCATTCACGGGTTTCGTGGATATAGCGGCCGGTGGAAAGATCCATGACGGTATCGGCGCCCCAACGCGTTGACCACACCAGCTTTTCAACCTCTTCTTCAATCGAGGAGGTCACGGCTGAGTTGCCGATATTGGCATTCACTTTCACCAGAAAGTTACGCCCGATGATCATGGGTTCGGATTCGGGATGGTTAATATTTGCCGGAATAATAGCGCGCCCGGCAGCCACTTCCTGACGCACAAACTCAGGGGTAATATTTTCTGGCAGATGGGCGCCAAAGCTGTGCCCCGGATGCTGCTGCAGCAGCACCTCGCCGCGGATGCGTTCCCGGCCCATATTTTCCCGCAGCGCGATAAACTCCATCTCCGGCGTAATTATGCCCCGACGAGCATAATGGAGCTGGGTAACGCAGTGGCCTGCCTTCGCACGGCGTGGTGTGGGCAGGTGTTCAAAACGCAAGTGATCCAGGCCGTCATCGGCCAGCCGCTGTTGCGTGTAGGCAGAGCTGATTTGCACCAGATTTTCGCTGTCATTCCGCTCTTCAATCCAGCGCGCCCGCAGTTTATCCAGCCCCCGATGCACGTCGATTTGTGCGGCGGGATCGCCATAGGCACCGGCCGTATCGTAAACCGGAACGGGCTCATTCTCCTCATAAACCGGCGCTTCTTTACTGCCGCTGGTCAGGGTAGGGCTGAGTTGAATTTCCCGCATTGGGACACGGATATCATCGCGGCTGCCGGTAAGCCAGATACGTTTTGAATTAGGGAAGGCGCTGCCGCCCTGAAGAGAGTCAATGAATTCCTGTGCCTGAGCACGTTGTTCGCGACGGGTCGTTTTAGCAGTAGACATAGCAATATTCCAGTAAGAGGGAAGGTTGCTTGTCCGGAGTTCGGAAGGAGTAACGGCACTGCTGACACCATTCGGTGGCGTACCGTATAAATTTACTCTTGTTCCCTTCGCAGGTTCTAACCTGATCAGGTTCCGCGGATCCCGAATTAACGGTCTCAGCCCTTAGGCACTCCGACAAGATGAGGTTTCAACGATTTCGCTACGGCGCCCGATCGGCTTCACCCCGGAAAAAGGGATAGCATGAACAGCGCCCGTAGATGACGTATCAACCGTAAACACCGACTACGTTCGGCGTTAAACGTAAAGCCCACTCAGCATAAGGGGGCTTTTGGCTAATCACAAGTCTTTTACAATCGATTAGGTTTTAGGCGGGGCGGGCAATTTCGCTGTCGTTAGCCACGGGCGGGGTTAGGTGATTATCCCATGCCATCTGGATGAGTTTGTCCTCAAGCGTAAAGCGTCCTTCCAGGGCTTCTCCGACCTCCGATAGCGCATTCTGAAAGGTGACGTAGTTATCGTCATCAATCGCCTGCTGCAGGTGTCCGTCATACAGCTTCATCAGTTGTTCGGTGTTGGCTTCCAGCGAGGGATAAATCTGCGTTGCTGCCAACAGCGGACTGGTACCGTCCATTTCTCCGATCAGGCGTTGATAGAGGCTGAAGTGGCCGGATGAAAGGTAATCGACCAGATTATGGCAAAAGTTATCAAGTGCCTGTTCATCCAGACGCGTCAGTGCCTCTTTCTTTGGCTTGATACCGACCAAATGGTAATAAGAAACCAGTAACTGGCGGCGAGCGGCCAGCCATGAATCGACCAGTTCATTACTGCCACCTACGCGTTTGGTCAGAACGTCTAACTGGTTGAGCATAGTTAACTCCGTATGAGTTATGCACCTTCATATTTCAGATTAGCGATGCGTCAAGTGCGCTTGTTTTCCACGAGCCTGCCGGGGAGAAATAAGCGTGTTGCCGTCTTGCAACCAGAATTATTTGGGTATAGTTGTTCATCTACACACTTAACATCGGGACTTCAGCGTGCGGGTTGACGCTAAGGATGACGAAATAAATGCAATGCGAAATTTCAAGCGTAGACGCTGGATGGTGGATTGTCAGCAGTGAACAAAAAATTTGGTTACCGCAAGGAGACCTGCCTCACGGTAATGCGCAGCATTTTGGCCTGACGGGTCATCAGGGGCGCGTAATTGGCGAATGGCAGGGGGAGAATGTCTGGCTGATTTGCGAAACACGTTCGGAGGATATGCTGTCTTTGCGGCAGTTACTTAACGAAGATCCGGGACTGTTTCAGTTGGCAGGGCGCGGTGTACAGCTGGCCGAATTTTATCGCTCTCACCGCTGGTGTGGCTACTGCGGCCATGAGATGCACGCCAGCAAGCGTGAATTTGCCTGCCTGTGCAGCCACTGCCGTGAACGCTACTATCCACAGATTGCGCCCTGCATTATCGTCGCCATTCGCCGGGGGGACGAGATCCTGTTGGCTAACCATGCGCGCCAGCGTAATAACATTTACACTGTGCTGGCCGGTTTCGTCGAAGTCGGCGAAACCATTGAACAGGCCGTCGCGCGCGAGGTAATGGAAGAGAGCAACGTGCGTGTGAAGAATGTCCGCTATGTTACCTCGCAGCCCTGGCCTTTCCCGCAGTCTCTGATGATGGCGTTTATGGCGGAATATGATGGCGGCGAGTTACAACATGACGGCAAAGAGCTGCTGGACGCCGGATGGTTCCGCTTTGATGCGCTGCCTTTACTGCCGCCGCCCGGTACCGTCGCCCGTCGATTAATTGAAGATACGGTGGCCCTCTGCCGCGCTGAGGCGTGAGAGTGCTACACTACTCGCTTGATACCGAGAGAGTCCTGAGATGAGTGAACTGAAGAACGACCGTTATTTGCGCGCCCTGTTACGCCAGCCTGTAGATGTCACCCCCGTATGGATGATGCGGCAAGCCGGGCGTTATTTGCCGGAATATAAAGCGACGCGCGCCCAGGCAGGCGATTTTATGTCGCTGTGCAAAAATGCCGAACTGGCCTGCGAAGTCACCCTGCAACCCCTGCGTCGCTTTAAGCTGGATGCGGCGATCCTCTTCAGTGATATTCTCACCATCCCTGATGCGATGGGGCTGGGTTTATACTTCGAAACAGGCGAAGGCCCGTGCTTCTCCAACCCGATTACCTGCCGTGCTGATGTTGATCGCCTGCCGGTGCCCGATCCTGAACAGGAGCTGGGTTACGTGATGAATGCGGTACGCACCATCCGTAAAAACCTCAACGGCGAAGTACCATTGATTGGCTTCTCAGGCAGCCCCTGGACGCTGGCGACCTATATGGTTGAAGGGGGAAGCAGCAAAGCCTTCACTAAGATCAAAAAAATGATGTATGCCGAGCCTGCCACGCTGCACGCCATGCTGGATAAGCTGGCCGACAGTGTCATCCTCTATCTTAATGCCCAGATCCGCGCCGGTGCGCAGTCGGTGATGGTCTTTGACACCTGGGGCGGCGTGTTAACCGGGAACGACTATCGTGAGTTCTCGCTTTACTACATGCATAAAATTGTCGACAGCGTGCTTCATGAGAACGAAGGCCGTCGTGTACCCATCACCTTGTTTACCAAGAATGGTGGTCAGTGGCTGGAAGCCATTGCTGAAACGGGCTGTGATGCACTAGGTCTGGACTGGACTATCGATATCAGTGAAGCCCGCCGCCGTGTCGGCCACAAAGTTGCTTTGCAGGGCAATATGGATCCTTCCATGCTCTATGCACCCCCGGCGCGAATTGAGCAGGAAGTGGCAACGATTCTGGAAGGATTCGGCCAGGGTGAAGGCCACGTTTTCAATCTGGGACACGGCATCCATCAGGATGTTCCACCCGAGCATGCCGGCGTATTTGTTGAGGCGGTGCACCGTCTGTCACGCCAGTATCATTCGGCGTCATAATGGATATCGCCGCTCTTCGCGCGGAGCAACGCCAACGGGCCGCAGAAGTCGTACGGCAGGATGATTTTGACGTGCTGCCGCCACGCTTTATTGGTGGCGCAGACGTCGGTTTTGAGCAGGAAGGCGCAGTGACGCGTGCGGCACTGGTTATTCTTGAATATCCGTCCATGAAGCTGGTGGAATATCGCATCGCGCGCATTGATACCACCATGCCTTACATTCCGGGCTTTCTCTCTTTCCGTGAGTATCCGGCCCTGCTGGCGGCCTGGGACATGCTGGAGCAGAAGCCCGATCTGCTATTTGTCGATGGTCATGGTATCTCACATCCGCGCCGGCTTGGTGTCGCGTCGCATTTTGGGTTGATGGTGGATGTTCCCACTATCGGTGTTGCGAAAAAGCGTCTGTGCGGGCACGTTGAGGCGCTGGATGAAACGCCCGGCAGTCGGCAGCCGTTGATGGATAAAGGAGAACAAATTGGCTGGGTATGGCGCAGCAAGGCACGCTGTAACCCGCTGTTTGTTGCCACCGGACACCGCGTCAGTCTGGACAGCGCTCTGGAATGGGTAGAAAAGTGCACACAGGGCTACCGTTTACCGGAGCCCACGCGCTGGGCGGATGCTGTGGCATCTCGCCGACCCGCATTTCTGCGCTGGCAAAGCGCGCTTTAACACTGTTTGTATGGCGCTTTTGGGTTACACTGCCGCCAGCGAAACGAATAAGAGCTCTGTGTATGTTACAAAACCCTGTACATCTGCGTCTGGCAAAGCTGGAAAGCTGGCAACACCTGACGTTTATGGCTTGCCTGTGCGAGCGCATGTATCCCAACTACGTGGCTTTTTGCCAGCAAACCGAGTTTGCCGATCCTGCACTTTACCGCCGTATTCTGGATCTGATTTGGGAAACGCTGACGGTTAAAGATGCGAAGATCAATTTTGACAGCCAGCTGGAAAAGCTTGAAGCGGCGATTCCCGATGGCGATGCGTTTGAGGTTTACGGTGTCTATCCGGCCATCGATGCCTGCGTGGCATTGAGTGAAGTGCTGCATTCGCAGTTAAGCGGTGAAACGCTTGAACATGCGATTGAAGTCAGCAAGACCTCGATCACCACCGTTGCCATCCTGGAAATGACTCACGAAGGTCGCGAAATGACCGATGAAGAGCTACGAGAAAATCAGGCTGTCATCGACGAATGGGACCTGCAATGGGAGATTTTTCGCCTGCTCGCGGATTGTGAAGAGCGAGACCTCGAATTGATAAAAGGTCTGCGATCTGACCTGCGTGAGGCGGGAATTAGTAACATCGGTATAAAAATTCAGCAATAAGGCGAGAAAACGTGACTTCAGGCCTTAATTAGCGCGCCTGGAGGCTTCACATCAGCCCCCAGTCTGGTCTACATTTGGGGGGCTGAAAATTGTGGCTATCGGTGCGTGCAGGCTGAAGAGTGCCCGAAGCTGGCTTTTCCCTCGCACTCGTTGCTTAGCAAGCGATAAATACACTTTAAGGATAACTTATGAACAAGACTCAACTGATTGATGTGATCGCAGAAAAAGCTGACCTGTCTAAAACCCAGGCCAAGGCAGCGCTGGAATCTACTCTGGCTGCAATCACTGAGTCTCTGAAAGAGGGTGATGCTGTACAACTGGTTGGTTTTGGTACTTTTAAAGTGAACCACCGCGCTGAGCGTACCGGTCGTAACCCACAGACTGGCAAAGAAATCAAAATCGCTGCGGCAAACGTACCTGCATTCGTGTCTGGTAAAGCTCTGAAAGACGCCGTTAAGTAAGACGTCGCACTGCGGTAACGTTTTAAAACAGGGGCGATTTCGCCCCTTTTGTTTAGGGGCCAGCCACCATGACTACGCTGTTTCAGCGATTATCAGCCCTGCTTCTCTCCTCTTTTCTCATTGGGTGTAGTTCAACGCCCGACATTCCGGCTTTCTCGGCCAGCGGTTATCTCGCCGATCGCGGCAGTGTTCGTATCTGGCGCAAGAATACCGATCATCACTCGGTACATATTCGTACGCTCTATAATCCGTTCAACAGCGAAAAAAGTGAAATTACGGACTATCGCTGGCTCGGCGATGATCTGATCAGCGTGGAACGCCAGGTGAAAGGCGAAAAGCCAGACGACGTTACGCTACGCTTTGATCAAGGCGGCAATCTCAATTTTATGCAGCGCCAGCTCGCGACGCGCCGTGAGGCAGTCAGTCCGGATGCGGTTGAGCTTTACAAGTTTGATGCACAACGTATGCGTGAAGTCAGCGATGCGCTGTTAAGTGGGCGGGTGTTTCTGAAACAAGGACACTGGTCAGGTGGAAGCGTTGTGACAACCTGTGAGGGCCAGCAGGTGACGCCGGCTTTCGACAGTTATGCACTGCAGACGCTTACGCACTACCGCCGTGATAAGGCGGAACCCTTGATGATTTCATGGCTGGAAGCGCCTGAAGGCGTGCAGTTGCTGCGTGTGACTCAAAAAGATGAATGCGCGGATGCGCCGGATGAGGCGAATTTCTGAGGCAATAAAAAGGGGCACTGGGTGCCCCTTTGATCATTATTTACGGTTAATGGCACGATAGCCGATGTCGCGTCGGCAGAAACTGCCTTGCCAGGAAATCGGCTTAGCCAGTTCGTAAGCCCGTTTCTGTGCGGCAGCAACATCATCGCCTAGCGCGGTGACGCAAAGAACCCGCCCACCGTTCGTCAAAACCCGATCCTCTTCAAGGCGCGTCCCGGCGTGGAAAACTTTGCCGTCGGCAACCTCTTCCAGCGGCAGACCGTGAATCTGATCGCCGTTATTGTAAGAGCCGGGATAGCCCCCGGCTGCCAGCACCAAGCCCAGTGAAGGGCGGGGATCCCATTGTGAGTCTTTTTGATCAAGCTTGCCTTCACAGGCGGCCAGACACAGATCCACCAGATCCGACTGCAGGCGCAGCATAATGGGTTGTGTTTCGGGATCGCCGAAGCGACAGTTGAATTCGATCACTTTAGGCTGACCAGTCTGATCGATCATCAGCCCGGCATATAAGAAGCCCGTATAGACATTGCCTTCGGCGGCCATGCCACGTACGGTTGGCCAGATAACCTGATCCATAACGCGCTGGTGGATTTCATCGGTCACCACCGGGGCAGGGGAATAAGCACCCATTCCTCCCGTGTTCGGTCCGGTATCGCCGTCGCCCACCCGTTTATGGTCCTGGCTGGTGGCCATTGGCAACACATTCTCGCCATCAACCATCACGATAAAGCTGGCTTCTTCGCCGTCCAGAAACTCTTCAATCACGATACGGTGCCCGGCGTCACCAAACGCATTGCCCGCCAGCATATCCTGCACGGCATCTTCCGCTTCCTGCAGCGTCATGGCCACAATCACGCCTTTACCGGCAGCCAGCCCGTCAGCTTTGATGACAATCGGCGCACCTTTTTCACGCAGGTAAGCCAGCGCAGGGGCGACGTCGGTGAAGTTTTGGTACTCGGCACTGGGGATGTTGTGACGTGCAAGAAAGTCCTTGGTGAATGCTTTAGACCCTTCCAATTGCGCGGCGGCCTGAGTTGGACCAAAGATTTTCAATCCGGCCTCGCGGAACGCATCAACCACGCCTGCCACTAACGGCGCTTCAGGGCCGACAATGGTGAGATCAATCTGTTCACGTTGAGCGAAGGCCAGCAAAGCGGGAATATCGGTGGGGGCAATATCGACGTTCTGCAACGCGGGTTCCAGCGCGGTGCCCGCATTACCAGGTGCGACAAAAATGGTTTCTGCCAGCGGCGACTGCGACGCTTTCCAGGCCAATGCGTGTTCACGTCCGCCGTTACCGATGATTAAAATTTTCATAAAAGGCTCCACAGAATTAATGGCGGAAGTGACGCATGTCGGTAAAGATCATGGCAATACCATGCTCATCTGCTGCCGCAATCACTTCATCGTCGCGGATAGAACCGCCAGGCTGAATCACACAGCTTACGCCCACGGCAGCAGCGGCATCAATGCCATCCCGGAACGGGAAGAACGCATCGGAAGCCATCGCGGACCCTTTTACTTCCAGGCCTTCATCACCCGCTTTAATTCCTGCAATTTTGGCAGAGTAGACGCGGCTCATCTGGCCAGCACCTATGCCGATGGTCATATTGTCGCGCGCATAGACAATGGCGTTGGACTTAACGAATTTCGCCACTTTCCAGCAGAACAGGGCATCACGCAGTTCCTGCTCAGAAGGTTGGCGCTTGCTGACGACGCGCAACTGGCTGGCATCGACCATACCGAGGTCGCGATCCTGAACCAGCAGACCACCATTCACCCGTTTGAAATCAAGGGCAGCCACGCGACCCTGCCAGTCACCGCATACCAGCACGCGGACGTTTTGTTTTGCCGCGGTCACTTTCAGCGCAGCTTCCGTTGCAGCAGGAGCGATGATGACTTCAACAAACTGTCGGCTGATGATGGCCTGGGCTGTCGCCTCATCCAGCTCGCGGTTAAAGGCAATGATGCCGCCGAAGGCAGATGTCGGGTCAGTCTGATAGGCACGCTCATAAGCTGCCAGAATTGACTCACCCACCGCAACACCGCAAGGATTGGCGTGTTTGACAATGACGCAGGCGGGCTCAATAAACTCTTTCACGCACTCAAGCGCGGCATCGGTATCCGCAATGTTGTTATAAGAGAGTGCCTTGCCCTGCACCTGGCTGGCGGTAGCGACCGAGGCTTCCTGCACATTCTCTTCTATATAGAAGGCGGCGTCCTGATGGCTGTTCTCGCCATAGCGCATATCCTGCTTCTTAATGAAGTTGAGATTGAGGGTGCGCGGGAAGCGGCCGGCTGGTTGGCTGGTTTCACCATGATAGGCAGGAACCAGAGTACCGAAGTAGTTAGCGATCATGCTGTCGTACGCGGCGGTATGTTCAAACGCTTTGATTGCCAGGTTGAAGCGGGTTTCGAGCGTCAGTGAGTTCTGATTGGCGTCCAGCTCAGCGATAATGGCCGGATAATCGCTGCTCTTAACGACAATCGCCACGTCTTTGTGATTCTTGGCCGCCGAGCGCACCATTGTCGGGCCGCCAATATCAATGTTCTCAACGGCGTCTTCCAGTGAGCAATCTGGTTTTGCGACGGTTTGGGCAAAGGGATAAAGATTGACGACCACCATATCAATCGGGCTGATAGCATGCTGCGCCATCACCGCATCATCTTGTCCACGACGTCCTAAAATGCCGCCATGGACTTTCGGGTGCAGTGTTTTAACGCGTCCATCCATCATTTCCGGGAAGCCGGTGTAGTCAGACACTTCTGTGACGGGAAGTCCCGCCTCTGCGAGCAGGCGAGCGGTACCACCTGTGGAGAGCAGCTCAACACCGCGCTGAGAGAGTGCCTGAGCAAATTCGAGGATGCCGGCTTTATCAGAAACACTGAGCAGGGCGCGGCGTAAAGGACGAGGTTGTTGCATGGTGGTTTTATCCCTTGGCTTTGATTCGCGTAAATAAGAGCGTTACATCAAGCTTGCGTGCTTACTTTTCTCTATATAGAGCAGCAAAAGCGTAAAAACTTCAGGTAACGCCCCGAAAAGGGGCATCCATTGCGTTGCGGGGCATTGTAGCGAAAACGTTTGCGTGATGCTCGTCTAAATTTGATGCGGCCAGGAATGTGGATAACTTTGTGTGTAACTGCGTATAAGGCGGGGTTTTGCTGTGGAATGCAGCGAACAGTCATTTTTATTGAATTTAGCCCTTGTCAGCCAGAGAGAACTCCCTATAATGCGCCTCCATCGACACGGCACAACGGCTTACGGAATGCGGTGTTGAGAGGGTCAGGCAACTGAGCCGCCGGAGAAAAACTTCTGAAAAAGAGGTTGACTCTGAAGGAGGAAAGCGTAATATACGCCACCTCGCGACAGACGGTTAACCCGCTGTTCGCACTGCTCTTTAACAATTTATCAGACAATCTGTGTGGGCACTCGCAGGATTGATATCAGCGTCTCCGGACGTAAAAAATATCAAAGCCTCACGAGTGAACACATAATGAAATTCATTATGACGTTTTACAGATGAGCACCGCTGAACTGGTTTCAGCAAATCAAACTTAAATTGAAGAGTTTGATCATGGCTCAGATTGAACGCTGGCGGCAGGCCTAACACATGCAAGTCGGACGGTAGCACAGAGGAGCTTGCTCCTCGGGTGACGAGTGGCGGACGGGTGAGTAATGTCTGGGGATCTGCCCGATAGAGGGGGATAACCACTGGAAACGGTGGCTAATACCGCATAACGTCGCAAGACCAAAGAGGGGGACCTTCGGGCCTCTCACTATCGGATGAACCCAGATGGGATTAGCTAGTAGGCGGGGTAACGGCCCACCTAGGCGACGATCCCTAGCTGGTCTGAGAGGATGACCAGCCACACTGGAACTGAGACACGGTCCAGACTCCTACGGGAGGCAGCAGTGGGGAATATTGCACAATGGGCGCAAGCCTGATGCAGCCATGCCGCGTGTATGAAGAAGGCCTTCGGGTTGTAAAGTACTTTCAGCGGGGAGGAAGGCGATGTGGTTAATAACCTTGTCGATTGACGTTACCCGCAGAAGAAGCACCGGCTAACTCCGTGCCAGCAGCCGCGGTAATACGGAGGGTGCAAGCGTTAATCGGAATTACTGGGCGTAAAGCGCACGCAGGCGGTCTGTTAAGTCAGATGTGAAATCCCCGGGCTTAACCTGGGAACTGCATTTGAAACTGGCAGGCTTGAGTCTCGTAGAGGGGGGTAGAATTCCAGGTGTAGCGGTGAAATGCGTAGAGATCTGGAGGAATACCGGTGGCGAAGGCGGCCCCCTGGACGAAGACTGACGCTCAGGTGCGAAAGCGTGGGGAGCAAACAGGATTAGATACCCTGGTAGTCCACGCCGTAAACGATGTCGACTTGGAGGTTGTTCCCTTGAGGAGTGGCTTCCGGAGCTAACGCGTTAAGTCGACCGCCTGGGGAGTACGGCCGCAAGGTTAAAACTCAAATGAATTGACGGGGGCCCGCACAAGCGGTGGAGCATGTGGTTTAATTCGATGCAACGCGAAGAACCTTACCTACTCTTGACATCCACGGAATTTGGCAGAGATGCCTTAGTGCCTTCGGGAACCGTGAGACAGGTGCTGCATGGCTGTCGTCAGCTCGTGTTGTGAAATGTTGGGTTAAGTCCCGCAACGAGCGCAACCCTTATCCTTTGTTGCCAGCGATTCGGTCGGGAACTCAAAGGAGACTGCCGGTGATAAACCGGAGGAAGGTGGGGATGACGTCAAGTCATCATGGCCCTTACGAGTAGGGCTACACACGTGCTACAATGGCGCATACAAAGAGAAGCGACCTCGCGAGAGCAAGCGGACCTCATAAAGTGCGTCGTAGTCCGGATCGGAGTCTGCAACTCGACTCCGTGAAGTCGGAATCGCTAGTAATCGTGGATCAGAATGCCACGGTGAATACGTTCCCGGGCCTTGTACACACCGCCCGTCACACCATGGGAGTGGGTTGCAAAAGAAGTAGGTAGCTTAACCTTCGGGAGGGCGCTTACCACTTTGTGATTCATGACTGGGGTGAAGTCGTAACAAGGTAACCGTAGGGGAACCTGCGGTTGGATCACCTCCTTACCTGAAGATACCTTCCCGCGAAGTGCTCACACAGATTGTCTGATAGAAAGTCACGAGCAGAAAAAACCTCTACAGGCTTGTAGCTCAGGTGGTTAGAGCGCACCCCTGATAAGGGTGAGGTCGGTGGTTCAAGTCCACTCAGGCCTACCAACTTCGCACTCATGCTGCGTTATGTCTCCGGCTCGCATAGTTCACTATGCTTCGCGGACACACGCCTTGCCTGAGCACGAAGTGCACTTCTCACGAAGTGTACTCGGTTGAGTGGTAGTAGTGGTCTCTGCAGTAACTGTATGGGGCTATAGCTCAGCTGGGAGAGCGCCTGCCTTGCACGCAGGAGGTCAGCGGTTCGATCCCGCTTAGCTCCACCATACTCACTACTGTATTTTTTCTGAAAATACTTCAGAGCGTACCGGCAACGGTGTGCTGCGAAGTATTCTGCTCTTTAACAATCCGGAACAAGCTGAAAATTTGAAACGACGCATTGTCGTGTTCCTCCGTAATAAGGAACACAGCACAATGTGTTCGAGTCTCTCAAAAGCTCACGACACGCAGCGTAAAACGCCTGTGGGTTGTGAGGTTAAGCGACTAAGCGTACACGGTGGATGCCCTGGCAGTCAGAGGCGATGAAGGGCGTGCTAATCTGCGATAAGCGCCGGTAAGGTGATATGAACCGCTACAACCGGCGATACCCGAATGGGGAAACCCAGTGTGACTCGTCACACTATCATGCAGTGAATACATAGCTGTATGAGGCGAACCGGGGGAACTGAAACATCTAAGTACCCCGAGGAAAAGAAATCAACCGAGATTCCCCCAGTAGCGGCGAGCGAACGGGGAGGAGCCCAGAACCATCATCAGCTTGTGCATCAGTGGAAGCGTCTGGAAAGTCGCAGGGTACAGGGTGATACTCCCGGGTGCACAGGTTGTGAGTTCGATGAGTAAGGCGGGACACGTGGTATCCTGTCTGAATATGGGGGGACCATCCTCCAAGGCTAAATACTCCTGACTGACCGATAGTGAACCAGTACCGTGAGGGAAAGGCGAAAAGAACCCCGGCGAGGGGAGTGAAACAGAACCTGAAACCGTGTACGTACAAGCAGTGGGAGCCTCTTTATGGGGTGACTGCGTACCTTTTGTATAATGGGTCAGCGACTTATATTCTGTAGCAAGGTTAACCGTATAGGGGAGCCGCAGGGAAACCGAGTCTTAACTGGGCGTTAAGTTGCAGGGTATAGACCCGAAACCCGGTGATCTAGCCATGGGCAGGTTGAAGGTTGGGTAACACTAACTGGAGGACCGAACCGACTAATGTTGAAAAATTAGCGGATGACCTGTGGCTGGGGGTGAAAGGCCAATCAAACCGGGAGATAGCTGGTTCTCCCCGAAAGCTATTTAGGTAGCGCCTCGTGAACTCATCTCCGGGGGTAGAGCACTGTTTCGGCTAGGGGGCCATCCCGGCTTACCAACCCGATGCAAACTGCGAATACCGGAGAATGTTATCACGGGAGACACACGGCGGGTGCTAACGTCCGTCGTGAAGAGGGAAACAACCCAGACCGCCAGCTAAGGTCCCAAAGTCATGGTTAAGTGGGAAACGATGTGGGAAGGCCCAGACAGCCAGGATGTTGGCTTAGAAGCAGCCATCATTTAAAGAAAGCGTAATAGCTCACTGGTCGAGTCGGCCTGCGCGGAAGATGTAACGGGGCTAAACCATGCACCGAAGCTGCGGCAGCGACGCTTATGCGTTGTTGGGTAGGGGAGCGTTCTGTAAGCCGTCGAAGGTGTGCTGTGAGGCATGCTGGAGGTATCAGAAGTGCGAATGCTGACATAAGTAACGATAAACAAGGTGAAAAACCTTGTCGCCGGAAGACCAAGGGTTCCTGTTCAACGTTAATCGGAGCAGGGTGAGTCGACCCCTAAGGCGAGGCCGAAAGGCGTAGTCGATGGGAAACAGGTTAATATTCCTGTACTTGGTGTTACTGCGAAGGGGGGACGGAGAAGGCTATATCAGCCGGGCGACGGTTGTCCCGGTTTAAGCGTGTAGGTGTGTGTTCCAGGCAAATCCGGTTCACTTTACACTGAGGCGTGACGACGAGGCACTACGGTGCTGAAGTGATAAATGCCCTGCTTCCAGGAAAAGCCTCTAAGCATCAGGTAACACAAAATCGTACCCCAAACCGACACAGGTGGTCAGGTAGAGAATACCAAGGCGCTTGAGAGAACTCGGGTGAAGGAACTAGGCAAAATGGTGCCGTAACTTCGGGAGAAGGCACGCTGGCGCGTAGGTGAAGGGACTTGCTCCCGGAGCCGAAGCCAGTCGAAGATACCAGCTGGCTGCAACTGTTTATTAAAAACACAGCACTGTGCAAACACGAAAGTGGACGTATACGGTGTGACGCCTGCCCGGTGCCGGAAGGTTAATTGATGGGGTTATCCGCAAGGAGAAGCTCTTGATCGAAGCCCCGGTAAACGGCGGCCGTAACTATAACGGTCCTAAGGTAGCGAAATTCCTTGTCGGGTAAGTTCCGACCTGCACGAATGGCGTAATGATGGCCAGGCTGTCTCCACCCGAGACTCAGTGAAATTGAAATCGCTGTGAAGATGCAGTGTACCCGCGGCAAGACGGAAAGACCCCGTGAACCTTTACTACAGCTTGACACTGAACACTGAGCCTTGATGTGTAGGATAGGTGGGAGGCTTTGAAGCGTGGACGCCAGTCTGCGTGGAGCCGACCTTGAAATACCACCCTTTAATGTTTGGTGTTCTAACGTAGGCCCGTAATCCGGGCTGCGGACAGTGTCTGGTGGGTAGTTTGACTGGGGCGGTCTCCTCCCAAAGCGTAACGGAGGAGCACGAAGGTTGGCTAATCCTGGTCGGACATCAGGAGGTTAGTGCAATGGCATAAGCCAGCTTGACTGCGAGAGTGACGGCTCGAGCAGGTGCGAAAGCAGGTCATAGTGATCCGGTGGTTCTGAATGGAAGGGCCATCGCTCAACGGATAAAAGGTACTCCGGGGATAACAGGCTGATACCGCCCAAGAGTTCATATCGACGGCGGTGTTTGGCACCTCGATGTCGGCTCATCACATCCTGGGGCTGAAGTAGGTCCCAAGGGTACGGCTGTTCGCCGTTTAAAGTGGTACGCGAGCTGGGTTTAGAACGTCGTGAGACAGTTCGGTCCCTATCTGCCGTGGGCGCTGGAGAATTGAGGGGGGTTGCTCCTAGTACGAGAGGACCGGAGTGAACGCACCGCTGGTGTCCGGGTTGTCACGCCAGTGGCACTGCCCGGTAGCTAAGTGCGGAAAAGATAAGTGCTGAAAGCATCTAAGCACGAAACTTGCCCCGAGATGAGTTCTCCCTGAGCCTTTAAGGCTCCTGAAGGGACGTTGAAGACGACGACGTTGATAGGCCGGGTGTGTAAGCGCAGCGATGCGTTGAGCTTACCGGTACTAATGACCCGTGAGGCTTAACCTTACAACGCCAGAGGCGTTTTGGTTGAGAGACGATTTAAATTTTCAGCATTGTTTACCGGATAAAGAATTTAGTTCTGTTCTGCGGACGCGAGTCCGAAGGATTTTGCGCTGAGTGCAAGGCGGCAACCGAGACGGGGTGAAGGAGCATACTGAGGTATGTGACTGAGCGGCGCGAGGGAAGCCAGCGCGGCAGCAGCGTGAAAGACGCAGGACGGAGCACAAAGAATTTGCCTGGCGGCCTTAGCGCGGTGGTCCCACCTGACCCCATGCCGAACTCAGAAGTGAAACGCCGTAGCGCCGATGGTAGTGTGGGGTCTCCCCATGCGAGAGTAGGGAACTGCCAGGCATCAAACAAGTAAAGAAGCCCTGAACTGACGTTCAGGGCTTTTTTACGTCTGCGATCTGCCACATAACCCCTCATCTCTGCGCCGTTCCGGACCGGACGCATCCCTTTACCGGCGTTTAGCGGGCAACGGTGAACCAGCAGCAAGGCACTGGTGCAGTGGCGGAGCGACGTAAAACACAGGCACGTCATCTGGTACACGGCAGACAGGCTGTTATCAGTAGGCATCTTTGAAAACGCCTTAAAATCGTTGAAGATCGCCTGGTTGAGTTGGATAAGATGGGCAGCATTAATTAAAGACAAAAAAAGACCAGCTATTTTAAAAACGCGGAATGCGTTTAAAAACAGCCGGTCACGTGCTTTTTTAGCGCCGATATTATTTATATAATTCAGCGGTTACGTGGGCATAATTATTGGTGTCTGCACTGATAACTCTAAAATGATCGCCTTGTTGTTTCGCCTGTCTGGCAATTTTAGAGACCGCGCCATCCAGTGTTAATGAGGTGGCAGAGACGGTTTGTGCAAAACAACCGAAAGACATCAATGAAAATGCCACGGCAGCAGCAGCTGACGTTACTTTATTGATTTTCATAATATTACCCCTTTATTTCAGTTGATGAAGGAGTCTGTCTGGCTCCGTTAAAATTAAACTAGCAGAGTATGTGCAGTTTAAAATTAACGCCCTGTGCTCTAATTAATATCAACCTGCTAGCATTATTTTCAGTATGTAAAAGAGAATATCAGCAGGTTAAATCTGTAGGGATTTAATACTGGAATAATATAACTATACACTGGAATATCTTTCAGCCTGATTGTTTACAGCGCATAGTGAGATGCACTTTCCAGTTATGCCCGCTGACCAGCTCGTAATCTAAAAAACCGTCAAGTCGTCCGCACAGTGATTTATCTGACCTTCGCCTGTACAGCCTGAACACGTTCACAAAGCCCTGTCCACCTGGGCGAAGCTGTATCCCGCTGTCAGCTGTCAACATGATTCCGTTAAAGGCCAGTTCCGCAGCCTTGATGGTTTTAGCGCATCCGTTCTCTTTTTACCTTTCTGGTGTTTCGGTGACGCCGATTCGGAAACAGGATAAAGGAGCACAGCAGCGGTCAGGTATGCGCATCAAGAGGCTACCTTGCGACAGATAAGCGCTATATAATCTCTTGCATTACGCTTCGGGGAAACCTTATTGAATACAACATTAAAGCGCCTGATGCTTGCAGGCATAGTGACGCTTACCGCCTTAAACAGTTACGCCAGCCGTGTTGTGACCGATCAAATTGGCCGCACCGTTACGATTCCAGATCGGGTTGATCGTGTGGTCGTGCTTCAGCATCAAACGCTGAATCTCCTGGTGCAGTTAAACGCGACAGATAAAATCGTAGGGATTCTCGCTAACTGGAAGCAGCAGCTAGGGGACAATTACGCGACGCTGGTACCTGAACTGACGCATAAAGCGCTGCTGGGTGATTTGACCCACGTGGATTTGGAAAAGCTGGTTGCGCTGCATCCACAGGTGGTATTTGTCACTAACTATGCGCCAAAAGAGATGATTGACCAAATCTCTGCATTGGGTATTCCGGTCCTGGCAATTTCATTGCGCCATGACGACGCCGGACAGCAGGGTGAGATCAACCCCAATATGCAAAACGAAGATCAGGCGTACGACCTGGGTATAAAAGAGGGGATTACGCTGATTGGGGAAGTCGTCAACAGGCAGCAACAGGCCAAAGCGTTAATCTCAGCGGCATTCGCCGGTCGTCAGATCGTCACCGACCGTCTCAAAAATATCCCCGAGCAGCAGCGTGTTCGCGCCTATATGGCTAATCCCGATCTGACCACCTACGGAGCGGGTAAATATACCGGCCTGATGATGGCGCATGCCGGTGCCCTTAACGTGGCGGCCTCGTCGATTCAGGGATTCAGGCAGGTCAGCATGGAGCAGGTTGTCGTATGGAACCCACAGGTCATCTTCGTTCAGGACCGCTATCCACAGGTGGTAAAGGAGATTCAACAGAATCCCCTTTGGCGAACCATTGATGCAGTGAAACATCACCGGGTATGGCTGATGCCTGAGTATGCCAAGGCATGGGGCTATCCCATGCCGGAGGCCATAGGGTTAGGCGAACTGTGGATGGCGAAAAAACTCTACCCAGATAAATTCCGCGACATCGATATGCAGCAGCAGGCTAATCGCTGGTATCAACGGTTCTACCGGACGTCATACCATGAGAAATCTACAGATTCTGGCAGCAGGTAGCCTGCGTGACGTGTGGAAGATGCTCATGACCGCCTTCCATGCCGAATCCGGCTTAACAGCAAATACTCAGTATGGGCCGGCCGGCCTGCTGCGTCAGCGCATTGAACAGGGTGAAATATGCGACCTGTTTGTGTCGGCTAACCTACAGCATCCAGAAAAGCTGCGCCAACAAGGCCTGGCAGATCATACCGGCCATTTTACAAATAACAGGCTTTGCCTGACGGCTAAACGTGATTGCGTCATTGAACAGGATGACTGGCTGTCGCTATTACTCCGTGAGGATTTGCGGCTGGGAACCTCAACGCCGCTTTGCGATCCCTCAGGTGATTACACCCTGCAGTTGTTTGACCATATCGAACAGCGCCATCCCGGTTGTGGCGATGCACTCAGGCAAAGAGCGATCGCGATGGTTGGCGGACCAGACAGCTTGCCTGTGCCTGCGGGTGACCTGGCGGCGCAGTGGATTATCAATGCAGGCCATGCTGAGCTGTTTATCGGCTACGCCAGCTATGCGCCTCGCCTGGCTCGTTTTTCCCAGCTTCGGGTTTTTAACATTCCTTCCGCTTACAATGTCCAGGCACGATACGGCTGGGCCACGCTGTCCGCCGCTGCCAGGCCGCTCGCGGCATTCCTGAGTTCCGATACCGCGCAACAAATTTTACGCCAGTACGGTTTTCTGTCCCTCAGCCAGTGACAGAACAGGCTTTCAATTTCTTTTCCGCAGGGGCGCGCTTAGCGAGATGTCACATCTCTGCCCCGCGCCTTGAAACTTTTTCACCTGTTGATATGCAGACTCGACATTTAGCCTTTAACTGGTTATCTTTGGCTGTCTGGATGTCTAAACGTATATATGGTTACTAGAGGTGATTAAGCTATGCCAATCAGGGTCCCCGACGAATTACCGGCAGTGAATTTTTTACGTAACGAAAACGTCTTTGTGATGACGTCGTCACGTGCCAGTGTTCAGGAGATCCGTCCGCTTAAAGTGCTGGTTCTTAATCTCATGCCCAAGAAGATTGAGACGGAAAACCAGTTTCTGCGCTTACTCTCCAACTCACCGCTGCAGATCGATATCCAGCTACTGCGCATCGACAGCCGGGAGTCGCGGAATACACCCAGCGATCATCTCAACAACTTCTACTGCAATTTTAACGATATTCAGCACGATAACTACGATGGCTTAATCGTGACAGGTGCGCCGCTGGGCCTGGTTGAATTTAACGATGTGGCTTACTGGCCGCAGATAAAACAGGTGCTGGAGTGGGCGAAAGATCATGTTACCTCAACGCTGTTTGTCTGTTGGGCCGTCCAGGCGGCATTAAACATTTTATATGGCATTCCTAAACAGACCCGGCAGACTAAACTGGCGGGCGTCTTTGAGCATCAGATACTGCATCCCCATTCCTTACTGACGCGGGGATTCGACGATAATTTCCTCGCTCCCCATTCACGTTACGCTGATTTCCCGACGCAGCTCATCACGGATTATACCGATCTGGAATTATTTGCTGAATCGGAACAAACCGGCGCGTATCTGATGGCGAGCAAAGACAAAAGGCTGGCGTTTGTGACCGGGCATCCGGAGTACGATGCACTGACGCTGGCGGGAGAGTTTCAACGCGACTATGAAGCCGGGCTGAATCCTGAAGTACCCTATAACTATTTCCCACAGGATAATCCGCAGCTTACACCGCGCGCCACCTGGCGTAGCCATGGAAACCTGCTGTTTTCAAACTGGCTGAATTATTACGTCTACCAGATTACGCCGTTTGATCTGCGCCATATGAATCCCACGCTGGAATAATCCTTTTTTAGCGACAACTGAACCGTGTTAGCCGCTGGCAGCACGGTTTTTTTTCGTCTGTAAAACGTGAGTGAAAAGTATTACCTGTTAAACAATAAAATAAATCATTTATTAATCATGATGATAAGTTGTTTTTTTATTAAAAATGGAAATAGTTTTTGATTTTAAAATTAAAATGAATATGCTCTGATCCTGTAGCTCAATAATTACCCTATCTGTGGATCATCCATGTTGATCCGCCTGTAAACAGGAGAGAGCAGACATGACAGACTCGGTTATCAACAGTGAATTACTTTTCAGTAAACCCTTTAGCGATGCGGAAAAGCAGTTGCTTACTCCCGACGCCATCGCTTTTCTGCAGGAACTGGTGACGCGTTTTGCACCCCAGCGTGAGAGATTGTTAGCCGCACGTCAGGTCCGGCAAAAAGAGTACGATTCCGGCGGGTTACCTGACTTTGATATGGAAACGGTTTCCATAAGAGAGCGAGCGTGGACGATCCGTGGTATTCCGGCCGATTTACAGGATCGTCGCGTTGAGATCACCGGTCCGCCCGATCGCAAAATGGTGATTAACGCCTTGAATGCTAACGTAAAGGTGTTTATGGCCGACTTTGAGGACTCGCTGGCACCTTGCTGGGAAAAACTCATTGACGGACAGCAAACCTTACGGGAAGCCGTGGCGGGAACGCTGCGCTATACCAGCGAGAACGGAAAAATCTATCAGCTACGGGCCGATCCTGCGGTATTGATGTGCCGGGTACGTGGACTGCATCTGTCTGAAAAACATGTTAGCTGGCAGGGCAATGCGATTCCCGGTGGTCTGTTCGATTTTGCTCTCTACTTTTTTCATAACGCGGAAGCCTTACTGGCAAAAGGCAGTGGCCCCTATTTTTATCTGCCTAAAACTGAGAGCTGGCAGGAAGTTGCGTGGTGGCGGGATATCTTTAGCTTTGCCGAGGATCGTTTTGATCTGGCTCGCGGCACCATAAAAGCCACCGTATTGATCGAAACGCTACCGGCGGTATTCCAGATGAACGAGATCCTGTGGAATCTGCGGGATCATATCGTGGGGCTGAACTGCGGCCGCTGGGATTATATTTTCAGCTATATCAAAACGCTGCGCGAACATGCCGATCGGATTCTGCCCGACCGGCAGTCTGTAACCATGGCTCAGCCCTTTCTGGATGCTTACTCACGACTGCTGATCCAAACCTGCCATCGCCGCGGTGCTTTTGCCATGGGCGGCATGTCAGCACTGATACCCAGCAAGGACAGCGCGCGCAATGAATGGGTGCTGCAGCGCGTCACTGAAGATAAACAGCGTGAAGCCAACAACGGACATGACGGTACCTGGATCGCGCATCCCGGCCTGGCAGACACTGCGATGTCAGTCTTCAACCAGGTACTGGGTGAACGCCCCAATCAGCTCAACATTCTGCGGCAGGATGACAGCCCGATAACGGCAGAGCAGCTTCTGGCACCCTGCGAAGGCGATCGAACGGAAGCGGGCATGCGCGCCAATATTCGGGTGGCGTTGCAGTATCTGGAAGCCTGGATTAGCGGCAATGGCTGTGTCCCCATCGATGGCCTGATGGAAGATGCCGCAACTGCAGAAATTGCCCGGACTTCAATCTGGCAATGGATCCGCCATCAGAAATCTCTGCTCGATGGACAGCCGGTCACGGCCGCGCTCTTCCAGCAGCTGCTGAACGATGAGCTGCAAACGCTACAGATGCATCTGGGCGATAAGACATTCAGTTCAGGTCGTTATGAGGAAGCGGCGCGCCTGATGGCGCAGATCACAACTCAGGACGAACTGGTTTCCTTTCTGACTCTGCCAGGCTACCGCCTGCTTCCCTGACTTAAGGAGCCGTTGCCATGACACGTACTCAACATATTCAGCAACTTGAAAAACAGTGGCAGGACGCGCGCTGGCAGGGCATTACCCGCCCGTACAGCGCAGAGGAAGTGATTAACCTGCGGGGCTCTGTTGTGCCGGCCTGTACTCTGGCAGAGCGGGGGGCGGTGAAGCTCTGGTCGCTGCTCAATGGCGACGCCAAAAAAGGCTATATCAACAGTCTGGGAGCATTAACGGGCGGTCAGGCTCTGCAACAGGCAAAGGCCGGTATAGAAGCGATCTACCTGTCTGGCTGGCAGGTCGCTGCCGATGCCAACGTAGCAGGGCAAATGTATCCGGATCAGTCGCTTTATCCGGTCAACTCCGTGCCTGAGGTGGTCACCCGTATTAATCAGACATTCCAGCGCGCCGATCAGATTCAGTGGGCTAACGGCACAGAACCTGGGGACAGCCGCTATATCGACTATTTTCTGCCTATAGTCGCCGATGCAGAAGCGGGCTTTGGTGGCGTGCTGAATGCGTTTGAACTGATGAAGTCATTGATCAGCGCAGGCGCGGCGGCCGTGCACTTTGAAGATCAACTGGCGGCGGTGAAGAAATGCGGTCATATGGGCGGTAAGGTGCTGGTGCCAACCCAGGAGGCGATACAGAAGCTGGTGGCGGCGCGTCTGGCTGCCGATGTCATGGGCGTACCCACGATCCTGCTGGCGCGGACCGATGCGGATGCCGCAGACCTGATCACGTCTGACTGTGACGAATACGACCGCCCATTTATACGCGGCGACCGCACGGCGGAAGGTTTTTTCCGCACCAACGCCGGCATTGAGCAGGCAATCAGCCGTGGACTGGCTTACGCCCCTTACGCCGATGTCCTTTGGTGTGAAACCTCCACCCCGGATTTGGCCATGGCCCAGCGTTTTGCCGATGCGATTCACGCCCGCTATCCAGGCAAGCTGCTGGCTTACAACTGTTCGCCTTCGTTTAACTGGAAAAAGAATCTGGATGACAAAACCATTGCTGCCTTCCAGCAGGCGCTCAGTGACATGGGCTATCGCTTTCAGTTCATTACGCTGGCGGGCATCCACAGCATGTGGTTCAACATGTTCGATCTTGCGCACGCTTACGCTCAGGGCGAAGGCATGCGCCACTATGTGGAAAAAGTTCAGCAGCCGGAGTTTGCTGCGCGCGAACGGGGTTACAGCTTTTCATCGCATCAGCAGGAGGTCGGAACAGGCTATTTCGATCAGGTGACCAACACGATTCAGGGCGGCAAGTCATCGGTGACGGCCCTGACAGGGTCCACCGAGGAGCATCAGTTTTGAGTTGAGTCTGTGTCTTTCCCGCCCGGCATCTGCGGGCGGGCTTTTTCAGGAGTGAATCATGCCGCCACGCGAATCACTGATTGCTCACACCATTCTGCAGGGTTTTGACGCGCAGTATGGTCGTTTTCTCGACATTACCGCAGGCGCACAACAGCGTTTTGAACAGGCCGAATGGCAGGCGGTACAGCAGGCGATGAAGGCGCGTATTCATCTTTACGATCATCACGTGGCATTAGTCGCCGATCAATTGCGCGTGCTGAACGGGGCGGCACACTGGGACGATGACTTTTGGCTGACGATTAAAAGCCATTACGAAACCCTGTTGCCCGGCTATCCGCGCTACGAAATTGCCGAGAGCTTCTTTAATTCGGTGTATTGCCGGTTGCATGGCCATAATGCACTGCAGCCGAAACGCCTGTTTATTTTCAGCTCTCAGCCAGCCTCAACGCAAACTTCCCCTGCGCGCCCTCTGGCGCGGACCTATCTGCCACATCAGGGCTGGCAAGCGCTGTTCCACCAAGTACTGCGCGACCTGCCTTTAACGCTGCCATGGCAGGATCGGGCGCGCGATGAAGCGTGGATTCACCGCCATTTGCGCGAGCAGTTTTCCGCCGCCCAGTTGGAGCAGGGCTGGCTGGACGTTTGCAGTGAGCTGTTTTTTCGCAACAAAACCGCCTGGATTGTCGCCCGGCTGCACCTGCCCGACGGCATATTTCCCTGTCTGTTGCCGATTCAGCGCAGCGATAAGGGCGAACTGTGGATTGATACCTGCCTCACGGACGTCAATGACGCGAGCATCGTGTTTGGCTTTGCCCGCGCTTATTTCATGGTCTATGCGCCGCTGCCGGCGGCGCTGGTGGCCTGGCTCAAGCCTGTATTGCCGGGTAAAACCCTGGCAGAGCGCTATATGGCTATCGGCTGTCAAAAACATGGCAAAACGGAAAGCTATCGGGAATATCTCCAGGCGCTGGCGCAAACCGACGCCGCGTTTGAGATTGCACCGGGTATTCGTGGCATGGTGATGCTGGTGTTCACATTACCGGGCTTTGATCGGGTATTTAAAGTCATCAAAGATCGGTTTGCACCGCAAAAAGAGGTCACAGAAATGCAGGTCAGGGCCTGTTATCAGCAGGTCAAAGAGCACGACCGCGTGGGGCGCATGGCCGATACACAGGCTTTTGAACAGTTTGCGTTGCCGCTCGCGCGTATCGCTCCCGCGCTACTGGAGGAATTTCAACACACGATTGCCGGAAAGATACGTATTGAGGGCGACCGCCTGATCATCAGCCACCTCTGGCTGGAACGTCGGATGCAGCCCCTGAATCTTTACCTGGCGCAGGCCAGTGAAAACCAGCGCCAGCACGCCATTGAAGAGTATGGCAATGCGATCAAACAGCTGGCTGCCGCCAACATCTTTCCCGGCGACATGCTGTTTAAAAACTTTGGCATCACCCGACACGGGCGCGTCGTGTTTTATGATTACGATGAAATCCGCCCTATGCAGGAACTCAATTTTCGTGAGGTTCCTCAGGCGCGATATGAAGAAGATGAGCTCAGTGCGGAGCCCTGGTACAGCGTGGGGCCGGATGACGTATTTCCTGAAACCTTCCGCTATGCATTATGCAGCGAGCCTGCCACAGGCGCGCTACTGCAACACCGGCATCCGGAAATTTTTGAGGCTAGCTGGTGGCGTGCACAACAGCAGCGCATCGCTCAGGGGCATATTGAGGACGTGATCGCCTGGCAGCATGCCCAGCGTTTCTGCATCCGTTACGGCAGCACGTTGACGACGTCGTCACGTGTGCCTGCTACTGCAGGCATTCAGCCGTCCGTTTTTGCCAGCGGCCATGAATCAAACAGATAACCATCGAAATCAAGGTCATCAACATTGGAAAACTCCAGCAGGCGCTGTTTCACGTTTTCAAGATGTTGCCACATCGCCAGCTTTGCAGCGCGTGCGTCCTTCTTGATGAGTGCAGCAAGAATCTGTCGGTGATCGATCAACCATGCTTTACGATAAAGCGTATCGCCCAGGTGACTGTGCAACTGAATCCACATAGGGTTATTTTCACGCCATTGCCATGACTGGCGAAACAGTTCGACCAGCATGCTGTTATGCGTTGCTTCGGCAATGGCAAGATGAAAATGCATGTCACCGCTCTCTGAGTTTTCCAGCGAGCAGCTTGCCAGTTCGCGCTCTTCTAACAGCAGGGCCTGACGCATTTTGACGATATCTTCCCGCGTGGCCTGAAGCGCGGCGAATTCGGCGATATTACTTTCCAGTAGCTGTCGTGCCTGAAGCTGTTCAAACGGGCCGGCATCGTTGCAAAAATGCGTGTTCACTTCTTCAATACGTAATGGATTTTTGTGCTCCACCACATAAATACCAGCACCGCGTCTGACTTCGATTAGCCCTTCAATTTCCAGCATAATCAACGCCTCGCGAACCACGGTGCGGCTGACGTCGAGCATGTCAGCAATTTCACGTTCTGGCGGCAAACGCTGACCCGAGCGGTAAGGCGTCTCCAGAATCAGTTGCCGGATTTTTATACCCACTTGCTGATAGGGCCGCTGCTGAGAGACAGACCTCATAATTATGCTCCCGTCAGATACCGTTCCGGCGAAAACTATATCACCCAACGGGTAAGGTAACAGGGTTTTGCGCACGTTAAGATAAACTGGTTGACCAGATGAAAAGAGGATTTATCCCTTATTTAACAATTAATTGCGGTTTTTATTAAAAGTGACATCATACGATGCCACTTTTGAAACACCTGTGCGACGTAATGGATGCGTCGTTACTTCAACATAAAATCGTATTGCACGCCGGTTTTCACATCCCAGTAATAAAGTTTATCGCCCAGCGCGCTGCCGGGCCGTTTCTCTCTGGCACGGTCAGCAGCCACGTACATATTCAGTCCTTTGAATGGCCCATCGGTAACGTTATACATCACCGCTCCCATGAGTCCGAGCCCGTTAATTTTAGTATTACGCTGCTTGTCTTCGTAACCTCTGGTGATAACTGGCCCCAGCATGACACCGACGTTTTGATTAAAGAAATACTGCCCGCCAAACTGCGCGGATAACATGTTTTCCTTGTTGCGGTCGATGCTCAGGGAGTCGGGATAGCCAATATCGGTGTAGACAATGCGCCCATCGATATCATGGGTCAGTTTGCCCACGGCGCCAAACAATCTTGCCTTATCAAAAGAGTAAGTTAAGCGTCCGGAAATTAAGGCGGTCTCGTGATGGTAACTAAGAGGCTTACTCATCCCTTCTACCTGACCATAAAATCCCATAAGCTCCCACTTCAGTGTATGGTCGTTGGAAAAGGTATGCGTTTTTTCAAAAATGCTCTGCACCTGGGTTGAGACATCTTGCTGATAAGACGCCCCCAACGAATAGCGTGACGACGCATCGTGCCATGATCCCACCAAATAGCCGCGTCCCCGGCGGGGATGGTACTTACCTGTTGCGCTGTCAATCACCCCTTCATCACGCACGCCGGTTGCCGAATCGACATAGTAGAAGGCGCGTTTACGCCACATTGACCAGAATTCCAGGTTTTCTGTTGCCTCAAAACGGGCCAGGACGCCTTCAGAAATCGTCTGTATCGTGCGGGACGAATTATCGGCGATCAGTGGAATGCGGTAGGGGAGACTGCCGTAACCATAGTCGGTACCAAACCGCCCAATGGTTAAGTAGAGATTATCGGCGGGTTTAAGCTTGACCGCGCCGACTGCCACGCCAAAGCTATCGTGCCCATCCAGATAGTAGCGGGTGCTCCAGCCGTCTTTCGCCCCCAGTTTGTATACGTAATAGGCACCCGCGCTGATACCAATAAAGTCAGAATAGTAGCGGGTGTTCACATCAATGAGCCCGCCTTGTACCCAGGCGTAGATATCACGCCCGGTACCTGCACTCGGCTTGTCTGCTCGTCGAAAATCATTCTTTAAACGAATTCTTAAACTGTCTTCATTATCATTAATGGCTGCGGCGTACAGCAGCGAGGGACACAGCAGCAAAGCGATGGCCATGCAGCGAAAAAAACGTGTGTTCATAAAGGAATCCCTGGCGTATTAAGTATTTTCATTACGTTCAGGCGCAGGCAGAACGGGCTGCTATCCGATGGGATCAGCCATGCGTAACGTGCAACCCACTCAAGAACTGGCCTGGTTGAATTAAGGGCGTGCGTTATTATCCTGCTGCCACACCTGTTCATAGTCGTAGCCGGTCAGGGCCTTCACCACGACTTTGGTTTCGGGTGTACAGTCGGCTTTATTCCCGCCGGCCTTAAGGCGATCAATTTCTTTCACCAGAACCCGATGCGTTTCACGGGTCAGTTTAAATTTGAAGGTCATATATAAGCTGATGAGTAATAAACCACCGGAGCCAAAGACCAGCAGACCAGTAATTGCATTCAGCGCACTTTCTGGCTGAATTAACTGCCCTTTGACGAAATGACTGTGCTCCAGTACGGCACCGACTATCATAATTGCGACGGCCACGGTACTTTTGCGCATCAGCGTCATCACGCCAGCAAAGACGCCTTCACGCCGTTGACATGTGACCATTTCATCCACATCAGGAATAAAGCTGTAAATATTCCAGGGAATAAAATAAAGCCCTGCGCGGCCAAAACCTAACAGAACAAATACCAGCGTGGTGAGCCACCAGGAAGACACAGCGCTATGGCCGATATACATCAAAATGAGATAACCGAGTACAGCAAAAATACACAGATAAGAAATACGCATGGCCAGGGCGGGCCTGATATTCAGCTTGTCCAGCATAAACATGAAAAGCAGCGTCGCGGGAATGGATACGGAGGTGGCAATCGAAAGATAGGCTGACGCGTTTGCCGCATCCAGGCTCAGGCCATATACGACGAAATAAACAAACACCGCTATGAAAATATCCAGCGCCGTAAATGATGAAATATAGATAATCAAGTGCTGTCTGAATATTTTGATTTTGAAGGTGGTGGCCAGCTCGATAAACATATTTTTCAGGTGGGATATCAGTCCAATACTTGGCCCGGCGTTAAGTCGCTCAAACTCTTCGGGATTCATGTCTTTCGATTCCCAGGTACAGGACCAGGTAATCAGCACCACAATAAAAAACAGGCATGAAAACAGGATACCGGTGTAGGTGAATGTCAGGGCAGAGTCCTGACCAAAATACTGGATCATAACGCCCGGTACTGAGGCGGTGAGGAAGGTGCCCACCTGAGAAAACGTCAGGCGGATTGCCGCCATACGGGTTCTCTCGCCAAAATCGTTGGTCATCTCTGCCGCCAGGGTTTCCCAGGGCACTAACACCATCGCCACCAGTAACTCTACCGCGAGATAGGTTCCAAGATAGTACCAGTAGCTCATGTCGCTGACCCAGACCAGCGCATAGATAAACATCAGCGGGGCGCTGATGAGCAGAAAGAAGCGGCGTCGGCCAAAACGTTTACCGAGGCGGGTGCTGCCAAACTTATCGGTGATATAGCCCATTATCGGGCTGAGAATAGCGTCAATGATGCGGGCGATAGCAAAAATGGAGCTCGCCTCGAGCATCGAAAGACCACAAAATGTCGTATAGAAAAAAAGCAACCAAGTCCCAATTAGCGCCATGGAGCCACCGCCAAAAATATCGGTAATGCCATAGCCTATTGCGGTGCCCGTGCCCACCTTCCTGCGTGGCGGTATTGTTGTTGTCATCATAATGTTCCCTTGATTAATTCAGCGTAACGGTCAGAAAACATCTTCAGGTTGTTATGCGATCGTGAAGATGAAGAGAATTGTTTTTTAGTTAATTTGTAATAGGAGAAAACGGTTAAATTGAATCGACGCTTTGTTTAAATAATGTTCCTCCTTTTGTTTTTTATTGTTGGTTGGTTTTAATGTTTAAAATAAGTGGGTTGATTCCCGTTCTGATGTTTAATGTCAAATGAACTTTATTTTGGTTAACCAGTGTTGACGGTGGTTAAGTCAACACAGTGAAGGCTATGTTGATTATCTGTCAGTGTATTTTTTGCTTGTAGTGCGAATGCATGGTAATCAGTCTGCTCTTTTAAAAAAAAGAGGTCGATCACAAATCCCCTGGATGTCCATAAGTTAGACTCAAAGTCAACTTTTGGTTGACCAGTTAAATGAATGGGATGTTTTATTATGTGAGAAGGATGTTATTTGATGTGGGTCTTGTTTGGGGTTTTTGTTAAATAAGGTGGTGGATAATATATAAAATCTATTCTTCTTGTAATGTATAAAAGTAATGAAAATAACGCTTTTTATTTTTTTTGAAATTATTCAAGGAATCGATAATGATTTATTTTACATCAGGACGTGTTCCATCCTCTGCAAAACTTGAAGCCGCTATGGATGCGGTTATCGATCAGGCGATTGATGCACAGCGCATTGTCGGTTGTACGGTGATGGTAGCCCAAGCCGGCGAATTAATGTATCAGCGAGCGGCGGGTCTGGCTGACAGAGAGCAGAAGAAAGGCATGGCGCTGGATGCGATTTTCCGCCTTGCCTCGCTGACCAAACCTATCGTGAGCCTGACGGCAATGCGCCTGATCGAACAAGGGTACATGACGCTGGATGACGACATTACGCGCTGGCTTCCCAATTTCCGTCCCTGCCTGGAAGAGGGGAAACCTGCAACCATCCTGGTACGACATCTCCTGAGTCACATGTCAGGTTTACGTTACCGTTATTCCGCGCCGGCTGATTCCCTTTATCACACCTTGAACGTGTCTGATGGGATCGACTATCAACCGGGATTATCCATCGAAGAGAATCTACAACGCCTGGCAGGCACTCCGCTGCAGTTTGAACCGGGAAGCGGCTGGCGTTATTCCCTGGGCATTGATGTTTTGGGCGAAATCATGGTGCGGGCAACCGGTAAGCGTCTGCCGGATCTGGTAAGTCATGCGGTCACGGAACCGCTCGGGATGAAAGATACGCTGTTTACCGTCAGGGATGAGGCGCGTTTAACCACGGTGTATACCGATGACAGCCCGGTGCCCACGGCGATAGGCGAGAATCAACGAATACCTTTTGGTGAGGGCGCAGCCATTTTCTGTCCTGACCGTATTCTCAAACCCGATGCCTGGCCGTGCGCCGGCGGGGGAATGGCAGGGACGGCCCCCGATTTCATGCAATTGCTGGAAACGATCCGCCGGCAGGGCGCGCCGCTGATTACGCGCGACAGCTTTGACTATATGACGCAGGAACACGTTGCCGCGAAATATGCCACGCAGGGACCGGGATGGGGATTTGGTGTGGGCTGGGCACTGCTTGCCGATCCCGATGCGGCCGGGTCGCCTCAGTCAGCGGGCACGCTGTCGTGGAGCGGCGCTTACGGCCATACCTGGTTTGTTGATCGCCAAAAAGAACTCTGTGTACTAGCCATGACAAACACGACGCCGGAAGGGGTAAACGGTCAGTTCCCCGTGATGCTGCGCGATGCCGTATATAGCGGTCTTGCGTAATGGATTGTTGGACTGACGGCGGGCGCCCCCTTTTAGGGCGGCGCTGGCCAGTCCACAGGCTGTTTCTTATAAAGGCTGCGGTTGAGAAAGCATGAAGGGCGCGCTGGCGTTATCGGGTGGGGCGGGCGGCATTTCTTTAACGGCCACTGTACGCCAGGGTGACCTGACGGGCTTCGCGGATGACCAGCGCGCCCAGTTCGGTGATGCGGTCGTCCGTCATGCGGGCAATAGGCCCAGAGATGGAAAGCGCCGCAAATGGCTCGCCGTGCTCATCGTAAATGGGGGCCGCCACACAACGCAAACCGAGCGCATGTTCTTCGTCATCGAAAGAAAATCCCCGAGTCCGGATCTGTGCCAGATTGGTTTTCAGACTCTGAGGTGACATCAGCGTATTGGGCGTGTAGTAATGCAGGCCTTTCTGATGCAGCAGAGCGGTGACCTGCTCGTCGCTGAGATGCGCCAGAAAAGCTTTACCTGCGCCCGATGCATGCATTGGCAGTTTGCCGCCGATCGGTGCAGACATGCGCATCAGTTGCGTACACTGTACCTGATCGATAATCACCGCCTGAAAATCGCTGAGGTCCAGCACCGCCAGATTGACCGTTTCACCCGAGTTTTCCATCAGCGTACGTAGCACCGGGTGGACCAGCGCCAGCAGGTTCCGGCTCTGTAAAAAACTGCTGCCAACCACAAACGCATGTGCCCCCATGGTCCAGTAGCCTAAATCGCCCTCCTGGCGCACAAACCCCTGCTGCTGCATAGTGGTCAGCAAGCGATGTGTTGTGGAGTTAGGCAACCCGGCCTGCTGCGCGAGTTCGGTAAGCGCGACGCTGCCATGTGAATTAGCGATCAACTCCAGCAGCGTTAACCCACGGGTCAGTGACTGAACCTGACCGCCTGCGGGCGCTGAGGGGGCAGGGGTGCCACGGGGTTTTTTTCCGCGTTTCGCGGCGACGGGCGTTGCCATTCTGTTTCTCCTTTTCACATAGTGGAAACCATTTTCGTTTTAATCTGCCTGAATGCAAACGCTGACGTGCTGGTCAGACCTGATAATCACTTCCCTGAAAATCTCCGCTAAGGTTACTTTGAGGCATCATGACCTTATGCAAGAATGACTGGCTGGTATTTCACCAGCGCATTGACGTGGATGAGATAACCGTGAGCAATCTAACCGACGCGCTGCATCAGCAACTTGCCCACCGCATTATGGTATTAGATGGTGGAATGGGCACCATGATCCAGAGCTATAAACTGGACGAACACGATTTTCGTGGCAGCCGTTTTGCTGACTGGCCCTGCGATCTCAAAGGCAATAACGATCTGCTGGTGCTAAGTAAACCAGAGGTGATCCGCGAGATCCATGATGCGTATCTGGCCGCCGGCGCGGATATTCTCGAAACCAATACCTTTAATGCCACCCCCATTGCGATGGCGGACTACCAGATGGAAGCCCTGTCGGCAGAGATTAACTTCGCGGCCGCGAAGCTGGCGCGTACCTGCGCAGATGCGTGGACGGCAAAAACGCCAGATAAACCGCGCTATGTCGCGGGCGTACTGGGCCCCACCAACCGCACCTGCTCGATCTCACCCGATGTTAACGATCCGGCGTTCCGTAATATCACCTTCAATCAGTTGGTGGACGCCTATCGTGAGTCCACCCGGGCGCTGGTGGAAGGCGGTTGCCACATCATCATGATTGAAACGGTATTCGATACGCTCAACGCCAAAGCGGCTGTCTTTGCGGTGAAAGCAGAGATGGAAGCCCTTGGCGTGGCGCTGCCGTTGATGATCTCCGGCACCATCACCGATGCTTCAGGCCGCACGCTTTCCGGACAAACTACCGAAGCCTTTTATAATTCGTTGCGCCATGCAGAACCCTTATCCTTTGGTCTGAACTGCGCACTGGGGCCGGATGAACTACGCCAGTATGTCGCTGAACTGTCACGCATCGCCGAAGGCTATGTCACTGCCCATCCCAATGCCGGTTTGCCCAACGCCTTCGGCGAATACGATCTCGATGCAGAGGTGATGGCGCAGCAGATTGGGGAATGGGCCAACGCCGGCTTTCTGAACATTGTTGGCGGCTGCTGCGGCACCACGCCACAGCACATCGCTGCCATGGCGGCGGCCGTGGAAGGCGTTGCGCCACGTCAGCGCCCCAAACTGCCCGTTGCCTGCCGTCTTTCGGGTCTTGAACCGCTGAATATCAGTGCAGAATCGTTATTTGTGAACGTGGGAGAACGCACCAACGTTACCGGCTCTGCCAAATTTAAGCGCCTGATTAAAGAAGATAAATATCATGAGGCGCTGGAAGTCGCGTTACAACAGGTTGAGAGCGGTGCCCAGATTATTGATATCAATATGGATGAGGGAATGCTGGACGCGGAAGCCGCGATGGTGCGTTTCCTCAACCTGATTGCGGGTGAGCCCGATATTGCCCGCGTGCCCATTATGATCGACTCCTCGAAATGGGAGGTTATTGAGAAAGGGCTGCAGTGTATTCAGGGAAAAGGCATCGTCAACTCCGTCTCAATGAAAGAAGGTGAGGCCGTATTTATCGACCATGCCCGCCTTGTCCGCCGCTACGGGGCCGCCATGGTGGTGATGGCCTTCGATGAGGTGGGGCAGGCCGATACGCGTGAGCGGAAGATTGAGATCTGTCGCCGCGCCTACCAGATCCTGACGCAACAGGTGGGGTTTCCGCCTGAGGACATCATTTTCGATCCCAATATTTTTGCCGTTGCGACCGGTATCGACGAACACAACAACTACGCGATGGATTTTATTGGGGCCTGCGAAGACATTAAACGTGAACTGCCCCATGCGATGATCTCGGGCGGCGTATCTAACGTCTCGTTCTCGTTCCGGGGCAACGATCCGGTTCGTGAGGCGATTCACGCGGTGTTTCTCTACTACGCCATCCGTAACGGTATGGACATGGGAATCGTGAACGCCGGGCAGTTGGCCATTTATGACGACCTGTCTGACGAACTGCGTGAGTCCGTTGAGGACGTGATCCTTAACCGGCGCGCCGACGGTACTGAGCGATTACTGGCGCTGGCGGAAAAATACCGCCGCAATAAAAGCGACAGTGCGGATGAAAAGCAGCAGGCTGAATGGCGCGGCTGGGACGTGGTGAAACGGCTGGAATACTCACTGGTCAAAGGCATCACCGAGTTTATTGAACAGGACACGGAAGAAGCCCGTCAACAGGCCGCGCGCCCGATAGACGTGATTGAAGGGCCGCTGATGTCCGGCATGAATGTGGTGGGGGATCTGTTTGGTGAAGGCAAAATGTTCCTGCCGCAGGTCGTGAAATCGGCCCGCGTGATGAAACAGGCCGTCGCCTGGCTTGAACCCTACATTCAGGCCAGTAAAGAAGCCGGACGCAGTAACGGTAAGGTGGTGCTGGCAACGGTCAAAGGCGACGTCCACGACATTGGCAAAAACATTGTTGGCGTGGTCCTGCAGTGCAATAACTATGAGATTATCGACCTCGGCGTGATGGTGCCGGGCGAGAAAATCCTCAAGACCGCGCGCGAAGTGAAGGCTGACATCATTGGTCTTTCTGGGCTCATCACGCCGTCGCTGGATGAAATGGTCAACATGGCGAAAGAGATGGAGCGTCAGGGATTTACGCTGCCGCTGTTGATTGGTGGCGCCACCACGTCTAAAGCCCATACCGCCGTGAAAATCGAACAGCACTACAGCGGGCCCACCGTTTATGTGCAAAACGCCTCGCGCACGGTGGGTGTCGTGTCATCCCTGCTATCGGATACGCTCAGGGATGACTTCGTTGCGCGCACCCGCAAAGAATATGAAACCGTGCGTATTCAGCATGCGCGTAAAAAACCGCGCACGCCGCCGGTGTCACTCAGCGCTGCGCGCGACAACGCGACGAAGATTGACTGGGACAGCTATACACCGCCCGTAGCGAAGCACGTCGGTGTCAGGCGCGTTGACGCGGGCATTGACGTGCTGCGCAATTACATCGACTGGACGCCCTTTTTTATGACCTGGTCGCTGGCTGGCAAATACCCGCGCATCCTGGAGGATGAGGTCGTGGGCGATGAAGCGAAACGACTGTTTGCCGATGCTAACGCGATGCTGGATAAGCTGAGTGACGAAAAAGCGCTGACGCCACGCGGCGTGGTCGGCCTGTTCCCGGCTAATCGCGTGGGCGACGATATTCATATCTTTGCGGATGAGCAGCGCGATACGCTGCTGAACATCAGCCATCATCTGCGGCAGCAAACGGAAAAAACCGACTTTGCCAACTACTGTCTGGCCGATTTTGTGGCGCCGAAAAGCAGCGGTAAAGCTGATTATATCGGGGCTTTTGCCGTTACGGGCGGGCTGGAAGAAGATGCGCTGGCCGAGGCTTACGATAAGCAGCAGGACGACTACAACAAGATTATGGTCAAAGCTATCGCGGACCGCTTAGCCGAAGCCTTCGCCGAATATCTGCACGAACAGGTGCGCAAAACAATTTGGGGTTTTGCTCCCGATGAGCACCTCAGTAATGAGGCGCTCATCCGCGAAAATTATCAGGGCATTCGCCCGGCGCCGGGCTATCCGGCCTGTCCGGAACACACTGAGAAAGCCACTATCTGGGCGCTGCTGGATGTGGAAACGCACGCGGGTATGAAACTCACGGAGTCTTTTGCCATGTGGCCGGGCGCCTCGGTATCAGGCTGGTACTTCAGCCACCCTGACAGCCGCTACTTCGCCGTGGCGCAGATTCAGCGCGATCAGGTTGAGGACTATGCGGCGCGTAAGCGCATGTCGGTAAGCGAAGTGGAGCGCTGGCTGGCCCCCAATCTGGGTTACGACGCCGACTAAAAAAACAAGGCAGCCTGATGGCTGCCTCTTTTTTAGTTAAACCGGGCGTCACGGTCCGAGGTCATGTCATACAGCTGGTACTTCCTTCCCAGCATCTGGCCACCATCACGGGTGAGCGGTACCCAGTTAATCTGCGCACGGCCACGGGTTGGCGTAACGGTAAACAGATCCATGGGGATGGAGATATAGAAGCCTTTAGTAAAGTCACCTTCGCCATACTGTTGCGATGATACGTTGGTTTTTGTGGCATAAACGCCAACCATCACGCCACTGTCGAAGCGCTTAGAGAGATCAATCGTGACGCCTTTATCCTTCGCCAGATACTGCCCGACGCTGGCTTTCACTAAGACGTTCTCCATAAACCAGGGGCGCCAGTAGCCGGTAAGGTTGCCGGTAGGCGCTTCGTAACGGGTGAATCTCATCATGTCATCCCAGTCACGCTGGCGCACATAGTTAGCATCCACGCCAACGGCCCAGTTGCTGTCTACCGGACGATAGAGGACTTCGCCGCCTACGCCGCCATACATGGTTTCCAGATAGCCGCCGTAGACCTGGCCATAGAATCCGTTACCCAGATAATCCATGTAGTTGGCTTGCAGATCGTTAACGTAAACGTTGTTCTCAACGTAGTCGCGAATGTGCGTACGCACGCGTGGCAGCGTGGAATCCGCAGGTGCGCCGTTGTAGTTAAATTTGTCGTAATTGTTCGCAACGTTAGCAAACAGGCTACCGCCTACCAGCAAGTGATCGGTGAGCCAGTAATCGACGTTGCCCATCACGCCAACCTGGTACAGATAGAAACTTTCCGGGCCGCCCACAGACTGGTTAAGTACCGGCGACAGGCTGTAACTCAGGCGCTCTTTGCGAATAAACATGCCCTGCTCGGTAGGCTCCGGATCAACCGGATCTGTGCGGACCTGTTGTAACGGCTTTTCATGCCCTAATGGATAACCCCCCAGCTCGTTGCGCAGGCTGGCAACGGAGGTTTCTGTCGTGACCTGAGGCATGTTGTAACGCGACTCCGTCACGTTTATGGTCTCAATACCGTCTGGGAGATGATTCATGATGATGCGGTTCGCGCGATCCACACCTTCACGCGTGTCACGGTATTTGGTTTGCTCGCCTGATACGTACAGCGTGCTGCCTTTGGTCTGGATTTTTGGACCAGCCAGGCCTGCGTTGTACTTCAGTTCAGACAGCTGATTACCTGTCACCGTGGTTTCCAGCAGCTTAGGTTGCGGGTTCGGGTTGTACGCAGGTTTCGGACTGTCGATATGATCCTGATGCATATCGTTGAAGTTGGTGCGAATGGTGAAGCCGAACATAAAAGTATTGCCGCGCTCATAGCTGGCATTGATATCGGCCCAGTCAGTGACGCGGTAGATTGCACCGACGTTGACCTTGCTGCGCTGCGGCAGGCGTCCGGCGAAATCATCCTTGTAATCGTTACCTTCGTATTCCACCTTCAGGCGCAGCGGCTGCCAGGGCGTCTGGTATTCTATCCCGCCAAATACCGCCGAAGGGCCGTGGAACATCTGCGAGCCATTGATCGATCCCGCCTGACCGACGCCGGGACGCTGACAGTAGCTGTCGCTGTAGGAACAGAAGGGATTTTTCACGGTTCCGCTGTTGCCCAGATAGCCCCAGCCCATACCCAACGTAAAGTCGAACGGCCCCCAGGCTTTGGTGGCGACCAGGTACTCGCTGTCGAACAGGCCGGTGCCGCCCAGATCGCGGGTACCAAACGAGACCTCCGGCAGCCAGTAACCTTCCTGCCACAGGCGCAGCTTCAGGTCGAAAGCTTTATCTTTATAGCTTTGGTTGCCGCTGAAACTTTCCACCGCGCTGTAACGCCGGGTGCGCACATCGGTATAACGCACGGTTGTTTCCAGCCAGGGAAAAAGCTGCAGTGAAGCAGAATAGTAGCGATACTGATCATTATCGCGGAAGTTCAGGCTAAATTCGCCCTCTTTCGCCATACGCGCGGTGGGCACCTGCATCAGGCCCACGCCGCCAAAATCAGACTGCGAAGGCGTTACCGGCGCGGCATACATTTCCGCATGGGCCTGACAGGCGCTTGCCACAGAAACAGCCAACAGGCTGAGAAGATAACGTTTTTTCATCAGTCTGGTATCCGGTGAGTCAGAACAGAAACAAGGCGATCATTCAGGTCTTTAAACGCGCCTGGCAGGCTCCACGACGAGAAGCCCGTCATAATGATGCTGCCGGGTTCGGGTTCAACGTGGCGGTGATTCCAGTAGGCCACAGGCGCTTCCCGCGTCGTGCCGTCCGGCGCAATCACAATCGCGATATTACGTTCTGCTCCAGCCAGGCGGGGGTGCTCGCTCAGGTAATCCCGTACGGATTTCCCTGGCTGCCAGTTCACGGCACCGGCACCCGCGATGGGGCCAAACAACAGGACGCTGGTGCTGGGCTGGGTAAGGTAGAGATCGTAGCTGCCTTCCAGGCGGCGGTTATCCATCGTGTGCAGACGGATCCAGTCGGGATCCAGGGAGGTGAACTGCCGCCCGGTCACCCGGATACCGCTTAACTGATGAATAACGGCATCAATTGCCGCAGCCTGCTCTCCGCTACTGTCGGCACGCCAGGCGCGCAACTGCGCCAGCGTTTGCTGATACTGCTGCTGCGCGACTGCCGTTGCCCCGCGCTCGGCAATAACGGCGCGTCGCCAGTCAGTCTTTGTCATCAGCGCGGGCTGAGTCACCAGCTGTGCCAGGTTTTCCACCTGGTTAACCTGAACACTCTGGGTATCGTGGGGGGCATGCACGGTAACCTGACCTGCGGCCTGAGCGGCCAGGGTGGTGAGCAGGCTCATTCCTGCCAACAAGCGTGTTATGTTTTTCATGATTTTGCCGGCTTCAGAATGGTGATATCAACAGGGAATGCATCGGCAGCCAGCATTTGTCGGGACTGCACGACCTGACCGCTACTGTTGTCGATCCAGAACGTGTTTTGCCACTCGCGATCTAGGCTGTCGATATGAAGCTGCTCATGCCAGACGCGGCAGGCAATGCGGTTCCCCGCAATATCCAGCACCTCGTCATCGCCCCGCGTGAAGGTTGAGCTCAGGGTTCCGCTATGGACGTTGCCCTGAACGGTCCACTGAACAATTCGCGTCCAGCTGTCTCCGTTGCTGAGGTGCAGGCCTTTAGCCAGCGGATCCTGCTGTAAATTGCTGACGTCTGTCAGATTGTCAGGCAGGCCCAGCGTTTTGATCAGCCTGCCATGTGCGGTGACCAGCATCGATTGATCGCGAGTGACCCACTTTTGCTGGCCATTTTCGTTATAACCCAGCACGACAAAAATGCGCTGGCCATCATTGATTCGGGCATACAGGCTGGCATAGGGCAGATTATCAATCTGCTGAGGCGTGACGGTGACATCTTCTGGCCCTTCAATGGCCATCATCACGGTCTGTTCGAGTCCTTTTTGCGTTTGTGTACAGGCCTGCAGCAGCAGGCAAACGAGCAGCAGCGGAAGTTGGCGCACAATGTGTCCCTGATAAATGATGCCAAAGTAAAAATAACCACACGAAAGTGTGGTTATGTTTAAAGCTCCCATACCCTTACTCGTTCAGGCCGCCGACGCTGTGGCATCCTGATAGCGACTCATTTACCTGCGCAAACGAATCGTGATATGCGCGTTCGCAGCCTTGCTACAGCCCGAATGAGCAGGGTACCCATCAACGCGTGGTGCCCGTTGTGGTTGTGGTTGTTGTACCAGTATTTGCCCCGTCACCACCGCCAGAAGCGGCAACACCGAGTCCTACTAACGCGCCGAGCACGCCGATACCTACAGCGGTCGTCGTACCTGCGGACATGGTGCCCGCCTGTGCGCCCGCTGCAGCACCAGCTTCTTCCGGCGCGGCAAACGCACTGGAAGAGACGGCTACGTAAAGTAATGCCAGACCGGCAATCATGCGTTTTTTCATAACAACACCTACATTGAGTGAATGAAGGATTGCTATCCGACATTTTTGCACAACAGCATAAACCGTTGACGCAAAGCCGAAGGACAGACCCATTACGGGCGCGTCCAGTATAGGGCAACAAAATACCAGAGTTCAGTAATGTAAAAACCTGTCAGTCTGTGAGGGCGTAAACGGGCTAAATTAAGTAAATTCAGCGTTAACTTATTTTAAAGGCATGGGTTTATGTTGAAAAGCCGGATATTTGTCTGCAAAGACGGAGAAAGCAAAGCGGTTTCTACTTATTTAGTATTCTTTGGTACGGAATAAGAATTATCGGAATTTCCTTAAGCGTGGTTAAATTAAATAACATTATAAAACAACAGGTAAGAATGATCTTCGTGCCGTTTTAGGGCCATTTTTAATAAGATTGTCATGATTTAACCCCGGCTAACTTCGGATTTGCCTCAGCCTATTTTAAGAATTATCCAATCCGTATATCGACTTTTCAGATAAAAAGCGGGTTGCACTCTCCATCATAGAATAAAAAAGGCGACTAAATAGCCGCCTTTTTGTGCCTGGAGAAATTTAACGCCAACGCTTGTAGCGATTAATTAAGGCATTAGTGGAGCTGTCATGACTGGTAATATCACTGTCATTTTCGAGCTCTGGCAGAATACGGTTTGCCAGTTGTTTGCCCAGCTCAACGCCCCACTGATCGAAGGTAAAGATGTTCAGAATGGCACCCTGGGTGAAGATTTTATGTTCATACAGGGCAATCAGGGCACCCAGGCTAAACGGCGTGATTTCGCGTAGCAAAATAGAGTTAGTAGGCCGGTTACCTTCAAACACTTTAAACGGCACAATATGCGCGACCGACTCGGCAGACTTGCCGGCGTCGGTGAACTCTTTCTGAACCACATCACGCGATTTACCAAAGGCCAGGGCCTCGGTCTGGGCAAAGAAGTTAGACAGCAGTTTAGGATGGTGATCGGCAAGCGCATTGTGGCTCACAGCAGGGGCGATAAAGTCGCACGGGACCAGTTTGGTGCCCTGATGAATCAGCTGGTAGAACGCGTGCTGGCCGTTTGTACCCGGTTCGCCCCAGATAATCGGGCCTGTCTGATAGGTAACAGGCTGGCCTGCACGGTCAACGTATTTACCGTTCGATTCCATATTTCCCTGTTGGAAATAGGCCGCGAAGCGATGCATATATTGGTCGTACGGCAGGATGGCTTCTGTTTCGGCACCGAAGAAGTTGTTGTACCAGATCCCGATCAGCGCCAGCAGCACCGGAAGATTCTGCTCCGCTGGCGTGGTTGAGAAGTGCTTATCCATGGCGTGCGCGCCGCTCAGCAGCTGCTCAAAATTATCGAAGCCAATAGAAAGGATAATTGACAGACCGATTGCTGACCAGAGTGAATAGCGACCGCCTACCCAGTCCCAGAATTCGAACATGTTGTCCGTATCAATACCAAATTCGCCTACCGCTTTGGCATTGGTGGAGAGCGCAGCAAAGTGCTTCGCAACGTGCTGTTGATCGCCGGCCGTTTTCAGGAACCAGTCACGCGCACTGTGGGCGTTGGTCATGGTTTCCTGGGTGGTGAAGGTTTTAGAGGCGACCAGGAACAGCGTGGTTTCAGGACTCAGATCTTTTAGCGTTTCGGCAATGTGCGTGCCATCGACGTTAGACACAAAATGCATGTTCAGGTGATTTTTATACGGGCGCAGCGCTTCCGTCACCATGAAGGGACCGAGGTCAGATCCACCGATACCGATGTTAACAACGTCCGTAATGGGTTTTCCGGTATAGCCTTTCCAGTCACCGCCGATAATGCGTTCGGAAAAGCCTTTCATTTTTTCCAGCACGGCGTTGACTTCAGGCATGACATCTTTGCCATCAACGATAATCGGCGTATTACTGCGGTTACGCAGCGCGACGTGCAGCACGGCGCGATCTTCAGTGCGGTTAATCTTCTCACCCGAGAACATAGACTTAATCGCACCGCTTAAATCGGTCTCTTTTGCCAGTGCCTGAAGCTTATCGAGGGTTTCCTGAGTAATGCGGTTTTTCGAAAAATCCACCAGCATCTGGTCGTCAAAGGTGGCTGAGAATTTAGCAAAACGATCGGCATCCTGGGCAAACAGGTCGGCAATTTTCGCCGTTTTCATCTGTTCATAGTGCTCTTGCAGCGCTTTCCAGGCTGCGGTTTGGGTCGGATTGATATTTTTCATGGCAACACTCTTGTTGATATTAAGAACCGTCATTCCATCGGGGTCGCATCGTACCCGGTTAGCATTTCAGTATGACCACAGTTGCAACTGAAAGGAAAATTTTGTCTGCGCCATAAAGGCACCATGATGAAAACACGCTGTTTTACGGTCAATAATGCGGCAAGATTTCAGCCTGATTCCATGGGGGAAAGGCTGAAAAGTATGGCCTGTTAGCAGACCGCATACCTTGTGCCACATCAGAAAGTGGTGGCGTTGCTGAAGCCATTAAGCACTGTAGTCGCTGCATTAGGGCAAAATTTGTTATCCGGTGCGCTCTGCATGAAAAATTGTCCCACAGCGGTCATTGACAGCAGGGCCAGAAATCGATAAATCTATGCGCGCTACTTGCGCACCCGTGCGCAAGCCAGAAGAGGCGCGTCGCCCAGGCAGTGTGTTGGAGGAACCGTATCCGGCGATAACACATCAGGGGGAGCGACGCCGAGGTGGTAAACACACGGTGTGTTGACTGTCGGCTACAGGGGCTGAATCCTCTGGGTTGTCACCAGAAACGTCCACAGTCGGACGTTTTGCAAGGTGGAGCGCTTCTGGGTGACTCGTCTATTCGATCTTACCCGTTTCTGCTCTTTCCTTGTGCTTAGGCTGAATTACTGTTTCTCACCCGTTAACGGATGAGGGCAACGTACCCTGACACGAGGTCATACAATGTCTCTGAATCTGAATGTAGCGAAATTTGGCGGTACCAGCGTTGCCGATTTCGATGCCATGAACCGTAGCGCCGATGTGGTATTGCAGGACAGCAATACCCGGCTGGTGGTGCTTTCTGCCTCTGCAGGCATCACAAACCTGCTGGTCTCTCTTGCCGAAGGCCAGGAGACATCGCAGCGTGCAGCGCAACTCGATGACATCCGCCGCATTCAATACGCCATCATCGATCGTCTGCAAAATCCGGACGTCATTCGCGACGAAATCGACCGCATCATTGATAACATCGGCATGCTGTCCGATGCGGCCGCGCTGGCCACGTCTAACGCCTTAACCGACGAACTGGTCAGCCACGGCGAACTGATGTCGACCTTGCTGTTCGTTGAGATCCTGCGTGAACGCAAGGTTAATGCAGAATGGTTCGATGTACGCAAAGTCATGCGCACCAATGACCGTTTTGGCCGTGCTGAGCCCGATGTGGCCGTACTGGCTGAACAGGTTAGCGCGCAACTGCAACCGCGTATTGCTGCGTCACTGGTGGTGACCCAGGGCTTTATCGGCAGCGAAGAAAAAGGGCGCACGACCACGTTAGGTCGCGGCGGCAGTGACTACACGGCTGCCTTGCTGGGTGAAGCGTTAAAAGCCTCGCGCGTGGATATCTGGACGGACGTGCCGGGGATCTACACCACCGATCCGCGCGTGGTGCCTGCGGCAAAACGTATTGATGAGATCACCTTTGAAGAAGCGGCTGAAATGGCCACCTTTGGGGCCAAAGTGCTGCACCCTGCGACGCTGCTGCCTGCGGTGCGTAGCGACATTCCGGTGTTTGTTGGTTCCAGTAAAGATCCTGCCGCGGGCGGTACGCGCGTGTGCAATGAGACGGCGAATCCACCGCTGTTCCGTGCGCTGGCGCTGCGCCGCAAGCAAACCCTGGTCACGCTGCACAGCCTGAATATGCTACACACGCCGGGCTTCCTGTCTGAAGTGTTCAATATTCTGGTGCGTCACAACGTGTCAGTGGATCTGATCACCACGTCGGAAGTCAGCGTGGCGTTAACGCTGGATACCACGGGATCAACCTCAACGGGCGACAATCTGCTGAGCCAGGCGCTGCTGACGGAGCTGTCGTCACTCTGTCGGGTGGAAGTGGAAGAAAACCTGGCGCTGGTGGCCATTATCGGCAACGAATTGTCGAAAGCTTGCGGCGTAGGGAAAGAGGTCTTCGGCGTGCTCGAACCTTTTAACCTGCGGATGATCTGCTACGGTGCCAGCAGCTACAATCTCTGTTTCCTTGTGCCGGGCAATGATGCTGAAAGCGTAGTGCGTACACTGCATCACAATTTGTTTGAATAAGCGCTCAGCCGCCACTGGGTTAAAGCCGGGCTCTGTCCGGCTTTTTCACGACAGGCCGCCAGGCGGCACAGCGTGCTTTCACAGTAGTCCCTCACTCGCTCATAAGGATATCTGTTTATGCTTGCCACCTTAACTCGTCTGTTTCCTTTGTGGGCAATTCTGTTGTCTGTCGCTGCCTACTATTCACCCACAACCTTTCTTGGCATCGGTCCATGGGTCGCTTATCTGCTGATGCTGATTATGTTTGGCATGGGCGTAACGCTGAACATTGATGATTTTAAACGCGTGCTGACGCGCCCGGCGCCGGTTATTGCCGGCACCTTCTTACACTATCTGGTCATGCCGCTGGCCGCCTGGGCGCTGGCTAAGCTGTTTCATATGCCGCCGGATCTCGCTGCGGGGATGATTCTGGTGGGCAGCGTTGCCAGTGGGACCGCTTCTAACGTCATGATCTATCTGGCTAAAGGCGATGTGGCCCTGTCGGTGACGATCTCGTCGGTGTCAGCATTGGTGGGCGTGTTTGCCACTCCGCTGCTGACGCGCTTTTACGTGGATACGCACATTCAGGTTGATGTCGCTGGGATGCTACTGAGCATCGTGAAGATCGTCGTGATCCCTATCGGGTTAGGCCTGATCATCCATCACACCATGAACAGCGTGGTGCGCCGGATCGAGCCCTATCTACCAGCCTTTTCCATGCTCTGTATTCTGCTGATCATCAGCGCCGTCGTGGCAGGTAGCCAGGGCTTTATTGCCTCAGTCGGTGTCATGGTGATTGCAGCGGTCATCCTGCACAATGCCATTGGTCTGCTGGGAGGCTACTGGGGCGGTAAACTGTTTGGCTTTGATGAGTCCACCTGCCGCACGCTGGCGCTTGAGGTCGGTATGCAAAACTCAGGACTGGCCGCAACGCTGGGCAAACTTTACTTTTCTCCTCTGGCAGCGCTGCCGGGCGCCCTGTTCTCTGTCTGGCATAACCTGTCCGGTTCACTGCTGGCGGGTTACTGGTCGGGTAAACCTGTTGAGAAAAAGAAGTAGTTTTTTGCCTGTACAACCGACATCACGGGGCCGGATGGCCCCTGTAAATTAATCCCCGTCCCTTTCGTCATCCGGCTGTTCCAGCACCGTGTAGGCCACTGCGCAGAACAGGGAGTTTAGCCGCTTCATATCACCCAGCAGGCCCAGATGGAGTGAGCTAGTTTCAATGCTCTGCACATTCTGCTGGTGCAGGCGATTGACGTGTGAATGGGAATAACGGCGTATTTTCAGGCGGAAACGGTGTTTGGCTCGGCGCAACCGCTTCGCGCTGGTGACGTCGTGCGAGAGGAAAACCGACAGGCTCAGCCGCAGGTTTTCAACCAGCTGTTCGTAGAGTGACTCAAGCTCTTTCATGCCTTCTGGCGAAAAGGTCCGCCGCGCGGCAAGAGACTTATCGGCTACATCGCCGCTCATGCGTTCAATGATATCGCCTGCCATTTCCAGATTTAGCGACATTTCAATCACTTCTCCCCAACGGCGAGAATCCTGCTCTGATAAATCCTCTTTGGGCATGCGCGCCAGATAGAGTTTGATGGCGGTGTAGAGCACATCGACGTCATCATCCAGCCGCCGCACGCGACGTTCCGCGCGTGCTTCTCCACGAACCACTTGCAGAAACGTGTCCAGCATCTGCTCCAGCACGTCGCCCATGCGCAACGCTTCGCGCGCCGCGTTAACCAACGCCAGTGCCGGTGTATCCAGCGCGCTGCTGTCAAGGTGCCTGGGTTTCAGCGTGGTATCGCTTTCGGCATCGTCAGCAATCAGTCGGCAACACAGACGCGCCATGGCATCGGCGAACGGCACCATCACCACGCAGCGAATCAGGTTGTAGAAAACGTGAAAGAAGATCACCAGCTCTTCGTCGTTCACCGGCAGCTTGTCCAGCCATACCGCAACCGGATCGACAAAGGGCAGAATCAATACGCAGCCAATCAGCTTAAACAGCAGGCTGCCCATCGCGACGCGTTTACCCGCCGCGTTGGAGCCACTGCCGTTGATGACGGCCAGTAAACCACTGCCGAGGTTAGCGCCAATCACCAGGCACAACGCCACCTTAAAGGCGATCACGCCCGTTGCCGTCAGGGTGGCCGTAATCAGCACCGCTGCCAGGCTTGAGTAGCTGATAATCGCAAAGACCGCGCCGATCAAGGCATCCAGCATCACATCACCCGTTAAGCTGGAAAACAGCACCTGTACGCCCGAGGCCTGGGTGATTGGCCTGGCGGCTTCGACAATCAACTGCAGCGCCAGCAGGATAAGCCCCAGACCAATGCTGGTACGTCCAAGCTGTCCTGCGCGGGTTTGTTTGCGGCTGATGAAAAACACTACGCCAAAAAAGATAAACAGTGGTGAAAGCCAGGAGAGATCAAACGTCAGGACGCGCGCCATAATGGCTGTCCCGACGTCAGCACCCAATATCACCACCAATGCCGGTGTCAGGCTCACCAGGTTTTGGGCCACAAATGAGGTCACCAGCAGCGTGGTGGCATTGCTGCTTTGTACCAGCATGGTCACGCCAATGCCGGCCAGGAACGCCATGGGTTTCTTTTCTACACTGCGGCTGAGCACCCGGCGCAAATCGGCACCGTATACGCGCATAATTCCGGAGCGGGTAATGTGCGTGCCCCATACCAGAAGCGCAACGGCAGAGAGTAAGTTAAGCAGGGTTAACACGTATAGTGGCTCCTTAACCATCAGGCTTCAGGCGGTTCAGATTGCCAGCCTGATGGAGAACGCAATCTGATCACGTGATTGCCGGACGCTGTGCAATTTTTTTCAGTGTTTTAAACAACCTGCGCAACGTCGACATCTCTAAATGTAGACTACTCTGGCGATCTGCATGGACAAATCCGGCCTGCGCGCACCGCTTCGTTTACCGGGCGAGCCTTTTCAGGCCGATTAGACGGTCAGCGGTAGCGCATCGCACCGGCAGAAACGTTCAGTGGGCGCGGGGCTGGCCGGAGAGGGCTGCGGGTGATACCCGGTTGCTGACCCTGGCAGGTCAGCACAGGAGCGGGTTTAAGACGTTCATGTTCTTAACCCTTCCGCCGCACGGGGAAGGGCGCCAGCTTCAGTATGCTGAGCCCGCCAGCAGGGCATGATGGACTGGCTTATCATGGAGCACATCAAGCAGTGAACACAGGGTGCCACAAAGCTCGGTTTGTTGAGGCGCCAGGCCGGGCCTTAGCGAGAATCCCTCGCCAAACACAAACAGCGGAACGGTCGTTTCTTCTGGCAGCATGCCACCGTGCGACCGGTCGTCGTTCATCCCGTGGTCGGCCGTGACGACGACCTGATAGCCTTCTGCCAGCCAGCCGGGCATCCACTGCGACAGATAGCCATCCGCCATGCGCGCGCGGTTACGGTACTGCGCAGAAGACAGGCCATGCTGATGTCCGGCATGATCGATATTCATCGGATGAATCAGCAGGAAATCCGGGTTGTAACGTAACCGAAGACTCTCGGCATCTTCAAACAGGTGCGAGTCTGGATAGCTGTCATCGACGTAAAAATGACCAAACTGAACAGGCAGGGTCGGGGCCTCAGTGTGGCGATCGCGTGCCGGGACGAAAGGGGTGCGGTTATACAGCTCGCTTATCCAGTGGTAAGCGGCGGCGGCGGTGGTCAGTCCAGCATCGCGCGCATAGTGAAACACACTGCGTTCGCGGCTCATACGGTTAACGTCGTTATGAATGATGCCACTCTGCACCGGCGCAACGCCGGTCAGAATACATTCATACAGCGGACGTGACAGCGAGGGTAGCTCGCAGGTCAGGCTGTAATAATGCCCTCTGTCCTGGGCGCATTCCGCATGCAGGTAGCCCATAGCATGTTGAGCAACGTAGTGACTCAGGCCATCCAAAATCACCAAAATCGTTTTCATGTTTTCTCCTTGCTGCGCCGCTGAATTTGCGCGTCTGAGCCCTCAGGGATCACTGTGAGGTTATCTGACGCGGTGACAGGCTTTGATTTCACGTCTCATTACCGCCTGCGCAGGATCTATTTTGATAGTGTGCGCACACTAACTTATTGCGAGCCGTCTGCTTTCTGGTGACGTCTCGCGTACTGCATCGCGTTTTTTGCGGCCACCTGACTCTGCTCACTGTCAGAGGACAGAAGCCACGCGCCAGCTCAGGGCAGTAAACGCCTTCATCCAGAGGCGCGGGTGAAAGCATTGTCTGACGCCGTCGTTCGCAAAAGCCGAGCCAATGTAGTCTGCGGATATGAAAAATGGATGACAGGCTTAACAACCCGCGGCACGGCGAAAATCAGCCGCCGTAACGGGCCGATGTGAGCCGCAGCAACACAGCAATAAAAAACCGGCCTGTACAGCTGTGTCATTCCGCCTTTGGGAGACGGAATTCACCCTGCCTGACAGGGAACACGGCACGTCTCAACGTTGTGTCGGAGAGGGCAGCGGATGCGGTAAGCCTGACGGCTATATTGTGATTTAGGTCACACTAAAGCATGATAACGCTAACCGAACTCCATTCGATTCTCGAGGCGTGACATGAGTGATAAAAATCCTGCAGCACAGAAGATTGCGCGCCTGATGCAGTGGGTGCTGAACGCGGGGCTGTTGATCCTGGCCTTCATTTTGATGGTATTTTTGGGCAAGGAGACGGTACATCTGGCCAATGTGCTGTTTAGCACCGGTGAGCAGGCGTCCTCCTACCTGCTAATTGAGGGCATTGTGATTTATTTTCTCTACTTTGAGTTCATTGCACTCATCGTGAAGTACTTTCAGTCGGGCTACCATTTTCCCTTGCGCTATTTTGTCTATATCGGGATTACGGCCATCATCAGGCTGATCATCGTCGACCATAAAAATCCCTTTGATACGCTGTGCTACTCTGCGGCCATCCTGCTGCTGGTGATCACGCTGTGGCTGGCAAACAGTAACCGGCTTAAACGCGAGTAATCACGTTCTCAGCATTCAGGACGGGTGTTCCTCGTATCGCTCTGCGCTAAACTACCTCTCTGAAAATTTTTAGGGGAAAGTGCCATGACGCAAGACCCGCTCCGTTCGTTACGTTCACTTAACTGGCTGGCGCTGGACGATGCCGCATTGACGCAACCGCTTCGTGACTGGCTAATGGAAGAGGATTCCATGACGCGACGTTTTGAACAGCATTGCCAGAAGGTCAGGGTGGAACCTGTACGTGAGGGCTTTATCTCCGCCGATGAACTCGGCGATGAAGGGGCATTACTCCCTGCCGATCAGCGTTTCTGGCTGCGAGAAGTCATCCTCTACGGGGATGAGGAACCTTGGCTGGCAGGGCGCACGCTGGTGCCAGAAAGTACCCTCAACGGCCCGGAAGCGATGTTACAGCAACTCGGTACGCGCCCGCTGGGGCGTTATCTGTTCTCGTCATCAACGCTGACCCGCGATTTCATTGAGCCTGGCCGCGTTGATGCGCTCTGGGGACGCCGCTCGCGCCTGCGACTGTCAGGGAAACCGCTGCTGTTAACGGAACTGTTTTTACCGGCTTCGCCGCTCTATCGTGATCAAGGTTAAGGGTTTGACCTGTGCAGAACACACAAAACATGACGAAATGGCAGGCTTACAGCCGCCTGATGCGCATTGATAAGCCGATTGGCGCTCTGCTGCTGCTGTGGCCAACATTGTGGGCGCTGTGGTTGGCAAAGATGGCTGTTCCGCCCCTACACATACTGGCGGTGTTTGTCGCCGGGGTATTTGTTATGCGCGCCGCAGGCTGTGTCATCAATGATTATGCCGATCGCAAGGTCGATGGTCATGTCGAGCGCACGAAGCACCGGCCGCTGGCAAGCGGTGCCGTCACTGCGAAAGAGGCCAAATACTTATTTGTGGTGTTAGGACTGATTGCCTTTGCCCTGGTGCTGAGCATGAACCTGATGACCATCATGCTCTCGGTCGTGGGCCTGGCACTGGCCTGGGTCTATCCGTTTATGAAGCGCTATACGCATTTGCCGCAGGTGGTGCTGGGCGCGGCATTTGGCTGGGCGATTCCCATGGCATGGTCAGCAGTTAGTGAGTCCTTACCTCTTGTCTGCTGGCTGGTATTTCTGGCTAACATTTGCTGGACGGTGGCCTATGACACGCAATATGCCATGGTCGATCGCGATGATGACTTGAAGATTGGCGTTAAATCAACGGCGATACTGTTTGGCCGCTACGACAAATTCATTATTGGTTTGCTGCAGTTGGCGACGCTGGTACTCATGGCGTGGGTAGGGATGATTCTGGATCTGAACGGGGCGTTTTACTGGACACTATTGCTGGCTGGCGGGCTGTTTGTTTATCAGCAAAAGCTGATCGCAGAGCGCGATCGCCAGGCCTGTTTCCGCGCTTTTCTGAACAACAACTACGTAGGACTGGTTCTGTTTCTGGGCGTGCTGATGAATACGCCGCCGTTTTCACAGCTTCTTTAAACGCCATTGACAGGACATCACAGCCAGCTTGTGGATTGGAAAGTGGGTCAAAGCGGGTAGTTGCGCCATGCCAGCACGCGGATAAAAAAGGCGACCTCAATGGTCGCCTTTTTCGTTGTCGCTGACTCGTTAATCGTGCGCGACAGCGCTCTCAATGGTCATGCGTACATCGCTGGTAACCAGCTCAGCCAGGATATGCCAGGTCGCCAGTGTCTGCGCCACGTCTGCATCGCCACTGTCGCTGATATAGCCTTCATCACGCAGTGTAAGCACCAGTGAGGAAAACACCGCTTTATCAAAGAACTCCGGCGCGTTAATGCCGTGCAACACGCTCAGACGCTGCGCCAGGGTACGGCTCTCTTTTTCCAGCGTGCCACGGTTGATGGTGGGCTTGGCACTCAGGATGGAGAAAGTAATGGCGTAGCGCTGCAGCGTCTCACGTACACCTGCGGCCAGCAGCTGAAGCGTACGGTAACGCGCGGTATTGAACGACAGCAGGCCCGCTTCAATGGTAATCAGCCCCTGACGCGTCAGTTCCTGGCACAAATCAGTGAGCAACTGCGGCAGTTGGTCATTGCTCCAGCGCAGGAACAGTTCGCTCTTCAGCATGGGGTAAATCAGACTGACCTGACGCAGCAGTTCGGCTTCGCTCAGATTACGGTGCTGCTGCACAATCGCCGCAATCAGCGCTGGCATCACCAGCATATGATGAATGTTATTACGGTAGTAGGTCATCAGCACGGCCTGCTCGCGCGGCAGAATAATGATGTCACCAATACTGTCTTTCTCACTCTCGAACTTGTTCATGCTAAGGGCATGGTCCAGCAAGGCTTCGGCGGACATGTCTGGCAATGTTGCATCCGGTGAGTAGGGCACATTGCGCAGCAACTGGGTGTAGCACTCCAGTTGCTCAATCAGCTGCTCGCGAGTTAGTGAGCGCTGACGTGAAGCAAGCAGGGCGGTCACGCACAGGTTCATGGCATTCGCCGCGCCGGCTTCATTGATTCGCACCATGATGGTGGCCGCGATATCATTCGCCGTTGGGGTTAACCAACCCGGGCGCTGGGCTTCAATGGGATCGATAGAATCCCGCCATTCAGGAACGCGCTTGTTCAGATAATTTATCAGCGGCAGCGGCTCACCAAAATTCACGTATCCCTGGCCGAGGTTACGCAGCTTGCGCAAGCCGCGCACCATCTGCATAAAGCCTTCTTTCTCTTTAACGGCACCGCGCAGTTCTTTCGCGTAGGTTCCCACTTCCATGACGTGTTCATAGCCGATGTAAATAGGCACTAACGTGATAGGGCGCGTACCGCCGCGCAGCATGGCCTGCAGCGTCATGGATAACGTCCCGGTTTTAGGATCCAGCAGTCGGCCAGTACGTGAACGGCCGCCTTCAACGAAGTACTCGACGGAATAGCCGCGGGTAAAAAGCTCGCCCAGATATTCGCGGAAAACGGTGGAGTAGAGCTTGTTGCCCTTAAAGGTACGGCGAATAAAGAAGGCACCCAGACGGCGGAAAATCGGCCCGGCAGGCCAGAAATTTAGGTTAATACCGGCGGCGATGTGCGGCGGTACCAGCCCCTGGTGATACAGCACGTAAGACAGCAGCAGGTAATCCATGTGGCTGCGGTGGCAGGGCACATAAACGATCTCGTGTCCGTCCTGCGCCAACTGACGCACGCGCTCACCGCCGTTCACATTGATACCCTGATAGAGGCGGCTCCAGAGCCAGCCCATTACCCGGTCCGTCACGCGAATGGCTTCATAGGAGAAGTTGGCGGCAATCTCTTCCATCATCTCGATGGCGTTCTGCTGCGCCTTCTCATGGGAAATCTTTTTACTGCGGGCTTCGTCTTCTACCGCTTTTTCAATCGCCTTCGATTGCAGCAGGCGGTTGAACAAATCCTGGCGCGCGGGAAGGCGCGGGCCAACAGCCGCCAGACGCTGACGGGCAAAGTGGATACGGGCAACCCGGGCCAGTTTCTGGGCGATGGATTTATCCGTGCCGTGCTCAGTCGCCATACGACGCAGAGAGACGGTCGGTGAGAAGCGCACAAAACTGTCACGTCCATGCCAGAGCACGGCAAAGAATTTTTGTACGCCGTTAAGCAAGCGCAAATGCGGTGGATTGTCTTCACCCTGCACTTCCCGGCCAGGTGCACGACCAAACATAACTGAAACCGGTAACATCTGAATATCAAGCTCAGGATTACTGCGGTGCAGATCAAGATATTCGTGGAAGATTTTTACCGACTCGACGCTGGGCACGAAATAGGGGAACACGCGCGGACCGTCGTGAATAAAGACATGGCGCGGCAACAGGGCCCCGTCAATCTCCAGTGGTGAGAGCGGATCGGGCAGATCGTGCCGGATGCACTGCGCACGCAAAGTGAGGAGATCGGCCTTTGAATCATAAGGCAGGACATACATAATAGGCCGGGTAGGATCCAGCCCATGTTCGGATACGGGATCGGCCGGAATGGCCTTACTCTTTACCAGAAACGAAAGGGGTAAATTCAGTAATTTATAAAAAAGTATACGCCAACCTGACATAGACAATATGAAGCCTCTTGTTAGCAAAGCGGCGCAAGCTTATCAGAAAGCGCAGCAAAAATCTGTGACAGCGACAATTGTGCGCTGCCCAATATTGACGTCAATCCTTTGAAAAGAGTTCCTTTATTATGACAAATAATGCCACCGGCCTTAACCGTATTGTGAAAGCGGCCGGCTATTCATGGCAAGGTCTGCGTGCTGCCTGGCAGCACGAAGCCGCTTTTCGTCAGGAAGCGGTTGCCGCAGTGGTGGCGATTATCCTGGCCTGCTGGCTGGATGTCGATACTGTTTCGCGCATCCTGATGATTGGTTCTGTCGTGCTGGTGATTATTGTCGAAGTCCTGAACAGCGCGATAGAAGCCGTGGTAGACCGCACAGGCCAGGAGCGTCATCCGCTTGCCGGGCGGGCAAAAGACATGGGATCCGCTGCCGTTTTTATCGCAATATTACTGGCCCTTTTTGTCTGGGGAACGCTGCTTTGGTCGCATTTGCGATAAGCGTTCCATCTCGGCTCAAATAACTGATTTTGACCTGAGTTTTGGTTTCCATTTCACCAATACCTGTATATACTCACAGCGACTGTATAAACAACCAGGGGGCGGGATGAAAGCATTAACCAGCAGGCAGCAACAGGTCTACGACTTGATTCGCGACCACATTAATCAAACAGGCATGCCGCCAACGCGTGCAGAAATTGCTGCACAACTCGGTTTTCGTTCGCCCAATGCGGCCGAAGAACACCTGAAAGCACTGGCGCGTAAAGGCGTGATTGAAATTGTCTCTGGTGCGTCCCGCGGTATCCGTTTGTTAATGGAAGAAGAGCCATCAGACGGCCTGCCGCTGATCGGTCGTGTTGCCGCCGGTGAGCCATTACTGGCTCAGGAACACATTGAAACGCATTACAAAGTGGATCCCGACATGTTCAAGCCTTCAGCCGATTTCCTGCTGCGCGTAAGCGGTATGTCAATGAAAGACATCGGCATCATGGATGGCGATCTGCTGGCCGTACACAAAACGCAGGACGTGCGCAATGGTCAGGTTGTGGTGGCGCGCATCGATGACGAAGTCACGGTAAAACGCTGGAAAAAGCAGGGTTCTGTGGTGCATCTCTTACCTGAAAACAATGATTTCGAGCCTATCGTTGTTGACACCCGTGCCCAGTCACTGACCGTTGAAGGTCTGGCCGTGGGCATTGTGCGTAACGGTGAGTGGCTGTAAAACCGGTTAAGATTGTCGGCTTTCGTCAATCTTACTATTCCCCTGCTTGTCCTTACTTTTCCGCTGTGGGTTGACCTGAAACCCCGGCGGTTCATCGCACGGATTTACGAATGCGCTTTCTGACGGCTACCGATAAAAAACTGTGGCGGTTAGCGCTGCCCATGATCCTGTCAAATATTACGGTTCCTTTGCTCGGCCTGGTCGATACGGCCGTTATTGGTCATCTCGACAGTCCGATCTATCTGGGCGGCGTCGCCGTCGGCACGACCGTCACCAGCTTTGTCTTCATGTTGCTGCTTTTTCTACGCATGAGCACTACGGGCTTAACGGCACAGGCATTCGGTGCGGGCGATAAGACCGCGCTGGCGCGTGCGCTGACACAGCCACTGATCATCGCCCTGGTGGTCGGCATCCTGTTTATCTTCCTCCGCTATCCCGTCACCGCATTGGCGACCCGCTTTGTCGGTGGGGATCCGTCGGTGCTGGAACAGGCTGCCCTGTTTATTCATATTCGCTGGCTCAGCGCGCCCGCAACGCTGGCTAACCTGGTAATCCTGGGCTGGCTGCTGGGCGTTCAGTATGCCCGGGCACCCGTCATCCTGCTGGTGGTGGGGAATGTCATCAATATCCTGTTAGATCTTTGGTTGGTTCTGGGCCTGCACTGGGGCGTGGCCGGTGCCGCCACCGCCACCGCGCTGGCAGAATACGCGACGTTGCTGGTCGGTATGGCGATGGTGTGGCGCGTATTAAAGCTCCGTGGTATCAGGTTTGATATGCTCACCCGCAGCTGGCGTGGCGATATTCACCGCCTTCTTCGCCTTAACCGCGATATCTTACTGCGCTCATTGCTCTTGCAGCTCTGCTTTGCCTCGCTGACCGTACTGGGTGCCCGTATTGGCCCGGATGTGGTAGCGGTAAATGCTATCCTTCTGATGTTTATTACTTTTACCGCTTATGCCCTGGACGGCTTTGCCTATGCCGTCGAGGCCTTTGCTGGCGAAGCACACGGGGCAAAAGACGGTAGCCGACTGCAGCAGGTATGGTTGTCTGCCTGTCGCCAAGCCCTGTTAGTGGCGCTGTTTTTCTCGCTGGCCTATGCTTTTTTTGGCTATCAGATCGTGACTTTGCTGACTTCTATTCGTGCACTGCAAGAGGCGGCCGATAGTTTTCTGATTTGGCAGATGGTGTTACCGCTGATCGGCGTCTGGTGCTATCTACTGGATGGCATGTTTATTGGCGCAACGCGGGGCAGAGAAATGCGTAACAGCATGGCAGTGGCTGCGCTGGGTTACTTCCTGACGCTCACGACACTGCCTTGGCTGGGCAACCATGGTTTGTGGCTGGCTATCGCCGTTTTCCTGGCCCTGCGTGGCTTATCCTTGTGGCTGGTCTGGCGGAAGCACTGGCGTAATGGCACCTGGTTCAATGCCTGAACGCTCAGGCGGAATTATGACGCAGGATACATAATATTTTCATTTTTTCCGGCAATCCTGAGATTACCTACTACAATTAACTTTGAATGGCGCTTATGACCAGCGCTTTATATCGTGATTTTGCTTAACTGCAAGATAATGCGAAACCGAAGGATAACGTGGAGGTCTGCAATGAATAAAGACGAAGCGAGTGGTAACTGGAAACAGTTCAAAGGAAAAATGAAAGAGAAATGGGGCAAGCTGACCGATGATGACATGCAAGTCATTGAAGGTAAACGCGATCAGCTGGTCGGTAAAATCCAGGAACGTTACGGCTACGCAAAAGAAGAAGCGGAGAAGGAAGTAACGGCCTGGGAAGGTTCTAACAAAGATTACCGCTGGTAATCACGCTTTTCAGGGACGCTCCTACCCGGGTCGGTACGCTCATGCCGGCCACCGCACAAGGATGTGCAAACTAGCTCCGCTTACCGCGCTTTTTCCCTTCAGTATGATGATCGTGATCACAATGTTCATGCTGTTCACACGCCTCAACTTCAGCACAGTTCTCACATAAGCCATGCGCTTCGATCACGCTATTTCTGAGGACAAAATGGGCTTCCTCAGCCAAAGAGGCGATGATCTGCTCCGCGCCCTGAGCCTGCTTTTCGGTCACGCCAGCACAGCGATCGCACACCAGCATAACCGACGTGTGTGCAGGCGCTTCGAAGTGATGGCACATTACGTAGCTGTTATTTGATTCCACCCGATGAATAAATCCCTGCTCCAGCAGGAAATCCAGCGCGCGATAAACGGTGGGCGGTTTTGCCTGTGGCTCGCTAACTCGCAGCTGATCCAGCAGATCATAGGCACTGATTGAGCCAGGCTGTCCGGCCATCAACCTCAGCACTTCTGCTCGCTGTGTTGTCAGGCGAACACCGCGCTGTAAACACAGCTTCTCAGCCTGGGTCATAATTTGCTCTGGCGTCATGGTTGACATGAAAGTTCTCCGCTGGACAGGTGATGTTATCTTATCACAATAATTATGTTGACGCTGAACCTCGCCAGGAGTCCCTGAGCCTGCCTTTTTGACCACTTTTACCCCTGTTATCACCCGGCAACAACCCGCCTGAGACCAGTGTATTTCAGAATGTTTATAGATATTTTTTACTTTTACTTTACATCTCACTGAGTTAAGCACTAATGTTTAAATGTTCTTAATAAAGTGCTGGCTCAGACCGGATTTGCCTGAAGCTTTTCTGGCGGTAACTGCACATATCGGATCGAAAAATAATCAATCCACGGAATTGCGCCACTATTTACTCTGAATTCACAGCAATAAAGCGTTAGCAATCCTCCACAATGGAGCTAACAAACTATTCAGTCGTTAATGTTTTGACGGCAATATTTCAGGTGATGATAAGCAAATGGCAAAATTAACCGTACCACGTTCCGTTCTGGTTTTTCCTGCAGTGTTCAATGCCCTGGTTTTCTCATCTTCCGCGCTGGCCGCAGGAACCTGGTATGATGCCCGTAACGATGCCATGGGTGGAACAGGCGTGGCGTCGTCGACCTACGGATCAGCCGTTCTGGCCAACCCGGCCTTGATGACCAAAGCGAAACCTGATGACGATGTCAGCATCATTATTCCCAGTGCCGGTGCGCAAATCACCGACAAAGACAAGATGGTCGATAAGATCGATAACATCACTGACACAGTGAATCGCTATCAGGATCTGTTCGAAAATGCATCGGGGTTTGAGCTGTTGCGTCGTATTCCTGAGATACAGGCCGCGTCAGGCGACTTAGCGAATACGCTCCGGGACTTACGCGGTAACAAAGCCAATGCCACAGCGGGCGTGGCGATCGCCGTAACCATCCCTAACGAAACCCTGCCTTTTGCTTTTGTGACTAAGGCTTACGGTACAGCACATGTACGCGCAAACGTGAAAGAGGGTGACATTGTCATACTGCAGGGCGTTGCTGATGGCTCCTTTGCAGGTATTCCTGGTGGTCCCTTTGGGCTGGCTAATATCCAAAACTTGCTGGGTTCCAGTGCCAATGGGCTGGCTGCACTGAATACGGATTATGGTATTGCCGTTGCGCATGAATTCACCATCGCCGGTCAGCCGGTTTCAATTGGCATTACACCCAAGCTGCAAAAAACCTGGCTGTATAACTATTCCGCCAGCGTCTATAACTACGACAAAAACGATTTACGCGATGGCCGCTACCGCAGCACGGAAAGTGGCTTCAACATTGATGCCGGCATGGCGACAGTGTTTGCTGAAAACTGGACGCTGGGCGTGACCGGACAAAACCTGGTTTCCCGCGATCTGGAAACGAAAGAAGTCAACGGCTACCGCGATACTTACGAAATCCGCCCATTAGTGACCGCGGGTTTAGCCTGGGATAAAGGTCCCGTTACCCTGACAGGTGATGTTGACCTCACTGAAACCCATCGCTTTAAATCGCAGGAAAACAGCCAGTACGCTGGCGTCGGTGCGGAATACCGTGTACTGGACTGGCTGCAGTTACGTGCTGGTTACCGCGCGGACATGCGTTCGACTGATGAAAACGTAGCCACAGCCGGTTTCGGCCTGTCACCATTCAATAATTCTGTGCACCTGGATCTGGCGGGTTCGGTAGGCCAAAACAATACCTGGGGCGCGATGGCTCAGCTCGGATTTAATTTCTAATCTCCGCCATTCACGGGCGGGCGATACCTTGTCGCCCGCCCTTATGCTATCCTTGCGCAGAATATCATCACTGTTAACCACCGGACCGACTGCGCTTCATGACCGATACTTTTTCATCCCAACGTTTCTCCATTGCCCCCATGCTCGACTGGACTGACCGTCACTGTCGCTATTTCCATCGCCAGCTTACGGCTGACACGCTGCTGTATACCGAGATGGTAACAACGGGCGCGATTATTCACGGCAAAGGCGATTATCTGGCATACAGCGAGCAGGAGCACCCGGTCGCATTGCAGTTGGGCGGCAGCGATCCCGCAGCCCTGGCGCAGTGTGCGGCGCTGGCAGAGCAGCGCGGTTACGATGAGGTGAACCTCAATGTCGGTTGCCCGTCAGACCGGGTACAGAATGGTCGTTTTGGCGCCTGCCTGATGGCGGAAGCTGGCTTAGTGGCTGACGGCATCAAAGCGATGCGCGATGTGGTGGATATCCCGGTAACGGTTAAAACGCGCATCGGCATTGACGATCAGGACAGCTATGCTTTCCTTACCGACTTTATCGGCACGGTTGCCGAACGCGGTGGTTGTGACACCTTTATTATCCATGCCCGCAAAGCCTGGCTTTCCGGACTCAGCCCGAAAGAGAACCGTGAGATCCCACCGCTGGATTACCCACGTGTTTACCAGTTAAAACGCGATTTCCCTCAGTTAACGATTGCGATTAACGGCGGCGTTAAAACGCTTGGAGAAGCGAAAACGCATCTTCAGCACCTGGATGGCGTCATGATGGGCCGCGAAGCCTATCAAAACCCCGGTATCCTCGCACAGGTGGATCGTGAATTATTTGGCCGCGACCGTCCTGCTGTCGATCCGGTTGCGGTGGTGCGCGCGATGTATCCTTATATCGAGGCAGAACTGTCGAAAGGCACCTATCTCGGCCATGTCACGCGCCATATGTTGGGCCTGTTCCAGGGCATTCCTGGTGCACGTCAGTGGCGTCGTCATCTTAGTGAAAATGCGCACAAACCTGGCGCTGACGTCCGCGTGCTAGAGGCGGCGCTGGCGTTGGTCGCCGACAAAATTCCTCAGGAAGCCTAGTTCTGCCAAACCAGCCATCAGGCTGGTTTTTTTAACACCATAATTTGGTGAATTTCATCATCTTTGGGCTGGGGCTATTCTGTTATCTTATTTAAAATCAAAAAGTTAACCTTTGGCACGTTTCTTGTAATAAATAATCTATTGATAACGAGGAGCACCAAAATGGACATACTTTTTGTATTGGGTTTTTTCCTGATGCTGTTATTCACCGGCGTGTCCCTGTTAGGCGTCATTGCTGCCCTGATCGTCGCGACGGTGGTGATGTTTATCGGTGGCGTGTTTGCGCTTATCGTACACGTTCTGCCCTGGCTCATACTGGCGGTGGCAGCGGTGTGGCTTTATCGCCGCTTTTTTACTGATGAAGACACACGTCGACGCAACAGGCTCAAACGCCGCTTCAGCCGACTGGAAAGAGATGGCCGGTACTAAATGTGGGCGAGATCACAGGTTAAGAGATTGCCGGTAAGATAATGGCTGCGGACCATACTTTTTACTTATATTTTCTGTCAGGATGGCTCGCGTGATTTCATAATCTGTTCATCGCTTCTGCCCCTACATCAGTGCGAATGAAAAATAAAAGAAGGGCTTCCTGCGGGAAGCCCTTTTTATTTCACGGAATTAACAGGCTCGATCCGTGCGTGGCCCGGCTTTCCAGCACCTGATGTGCCTTACTGGCGTCTTTAAGGGCAAATTGTTGCTGTTCTGGCACATCGACCTTAATCGCACCGCTGGCCAGCAAAGAAAACAGCTCAGCGCTGGCTGTCTCCAGTTCCTGGCGATTGGTGATGTAACCAAACAGGGAGGGCCGGGTAACGAACAACGATCCCTTTTTGTTCAGGATACTGAGATCGATATTGGTCACCGGACCCGAAGCATTACCAAAGCTCACCATCAGGCCCTGACGGCGCAGACAGTCGAGCGAGGCCTCCCAGGTCGCTTTACCCACGGAGTCATATACCACGCCAACCTTTTCGCCTGCGGTCAGTTCCATGACGCGCTGGGCAATATCTTCTTGCTGGTAGTTAATGGTGGCCCAGGCGCCAGCATTTTTTGCCCGCGCCGCTTTTTCTGGAGAGCCGACGGTGCCAATCAGGTGTGCGCCAAGCGCTTTCGCCCATTGGCAGGCAATCAGCCCAACCCCACCGGCCGCCGCATGAAACAGGAACGTTTCATCCGGTTTTACCTTGTAGGTCTGACGAAGCAGATACTGTGTGGTCAGGCCTTTGAGGAAACTGGCGGCTGCCTGCTCAAAGCTAATTGCGTCTGGTAACAGCATCAGACGCTCTTCAGCTACATTGTGGCGTTCACTGTAAGCGCCCAGCGCCGCCTGGCAATATACGACGCGATCGCCGGGCGTGAAGCGCGTAACGGCCGAACCGACGCGGGTGACGACACCGGCCGCCTCGGTGCCCAGCCCCGAGGGAAAATGGCCCGTTGGATACAGGCCGCTGCGCACGTAGGTATCAATATAGTTAATGCCAATCGCGCGATTCTCTACCTGGATTTCATGCTCGGTGGGATCGGCAAGCTCAAAATCGACCCAGTTTAAGACCTCGGGACCGCCGTGTGCGTTGAACTGAATACGCTTTGCCATTCTTACTCCTGTGATTGTTTCATCATGAGGGTGAGGCGCGCCCCTTAACTGAGGTATACTTGCGCGTCCCCACAGAAGATCGGTAATGCATTCACTATGGCAGGAAATAAACCCACCAACAAATCGAACGAAACGCAGGATCGCCAGTTGGAAGGCGTGAAAATGCCCCCGCATTCGCTGGAAGCGGAACAGTCGGTACTGGGTGGGTTAATGCTGGATAACGAGCGCTGGGACAATGTGTCCGAACGCGTCGTAGCTAATGATTTCTTTAATCGCTCGCACCGTCTGATTTTTTCCGAGATGCAGCGCCTGCTGGAAAACAGTAAGCCAATCGATCTGATCACCCTGTCAGAATCGCTCGAAACGCGGGGCGAACTGGAAATGGCAGGCGGTTTCGCCTATCTGGCTGAGCTGGCCAAAAATACGCCCAGTGCTGCGAACATCGGCGCTTATGCCGATATCGTGCGCGAACGCGCCGTGGTGCGCGAAATGATCGCCGTGGCAAACCAGATCGCCGATGCCGGTTACGATCCGCAAGGGCGCAGCAGTGAAGATCTGCTGGATTTTGCTGAGTCGAACGTATTTAAGATTGCAGAGGCGCGGGCCAATAAAGATGACGGCCCAAAGAACATCGAGCAGATTCTTGAAGCGACCGTTTCTCGCATTGAGTCGCTGTATCAGACGCCGCATGATGGTGTCACCGGAGTGGATACCGGCTACCAGGACCTGAATAAGAAAACCGCCGGGCTGCAACGATCAGACCTGATTATTGTGGCTGCCCGTCCGTCTATGGGTAAAACCACCTTTGCCATGAACCTGTGCGAAAATGCCGCGATGTTGCAGGACAAGCCGGTTCTGATTTTCAGTCTGGAAATGCCCAGCGAGCAGATCATGATGCGTATGCTGGCTTCCTTGTCGCGCGTGGATCAAACGCGCATCCGTACCGGCCAGCTCGACGATGAAGACTGGGCGCGGATTTCAGGCACCATGGGCATCCTGCTGGAAAAGAAGAATATGTATATCGATGATTCTTCAGGCCTGACGCCAACCGAAGTGCGTTCGCGCGCGCGTCGTATCTACCGTGAGAACGGTGGACTGAGCCTGATTATGATCGACTACCTGCAGCTGATGCGCGTACCGGCACTGTCAGATAACCGTACGCTGGAAATCGCGGAGATTTCGCGTTCACTCAAAGCGTTGGCAAAAGAGCTGAATGTGCCGGTGGTGGCCTTATCCCAGTTAAACCGCTCTCTGGAGCAGCGTGCAGATAAACGCCCGGTGAACTCCGATCTGCGTGAATCCGGATCGATCGAGCAGGATGCCGACTTGATCATGTTTATCTATCGCGATGAGGTCTACCACGAAAACAGCGATCTTAAAGGGATTGCCGAGATCATCCTGGGTAAGCAGCGTAACGGCCCCATTGGTACCGTTCGCCTCACTTTTAACGGTCAGTGGTCGCGTTTCGATAACTACGCTGGGCCGCAATACGACGACGAGTAATGCTGCTGTGTGCCGACATGCACGATCTGTGCATGTCGGCCCCCGCCGTGCGAAATAGTGTTGGACAAGCCTGCAGATAATCGGGTTATCTGTAGTAAAGCAACACTTTACGCGATGGAAACAGCATGACTCATGTAGACGATTACGATCTGAAAATCCTCACTCTGTTACAATCCAATGGCCGCCTTACTAATCAGGAACTCAGTGATTTAGTGGGTCTTTCTGCATCGCAATGCTCACGCCGCCGTATCAATCTTGAACAGGCAAACCTTATTCTTGGCTATCATGCGCGTTTGTCGCCCGACGCCGTGGGTCTTGGCATGGTTGGGCTAATCGAAGTGCGCCTGATCAACCATACTGCAGACTATGTTGAGAGCTTTCATCAAATGGTGGAACGGGAAGAGGCCATTGTTGATGCTTATAAAACCACCGGCGATGCCGACTATCTGCTTAAAGTCGCGGTAGCTGACTTAGCCTCGCTCAGTGCCTTAATCAGTCAGCTTTTAGCCGGGCACCAGAGCGTTTCCCATGTCAAAACGTCGGTCGTGCTAGGCAGACTGAAAGAGAATGGCCTGATGATGAGTGCGGAACCGGCTGCGCGCCAAAAAAGCGCATGATGTGCCATTTTGGTGCAGATTAAACGCGGTAAACCGCCTGATTTTGCGCTATCTGTGCATAAAATAAGTCGGTGTTGCACGAAAGTCCCCGCCCGGACGGGCGAGAACGGTGATCTTCTGTCAACCTGTTGCCAGCGCAGCCCGGCTGGCGCAGTTATTGCATCAGTGCGTCATTACCCGTACTGAGACAGCATCATGGATAACATTGTACAACCCGCTCATATTCCCCACTCTCGTCTTGAAGATGCGCTTGCAATTCTGCTCGGCACGTTAATGGTGTCGTTCGGCGTGATTATGCTGAAGCAGGCGGGCGCGCTGACCGGCAGCACGGCAGGCCTCGCGTTTTTAATCAGCTACCTGTCGCCCATGTCTTTTGGCAGCGCCTTTTTTCTCATTAACATCCCGTTTTACTGGCTGGCCGTAAAACGGATGGGCTGGGAATTTACCCTGAAAACGTTCAGTGCCGTCGGACTGGTGTCGCTTTTTACCCACCTGCACCCGCTGTTTATGCATTTTTCCGCGCTGAATCCTTTTTATGCGGCATTGTTCGGTAACGTCATCATGGGGATTGGGTTTATAGTGTTGTTTCGTCACAAAGCCAGCCTGGGTGGAATCAATATTCTGGCGCTGTGGTTACAGGATCGTTTCGATATCCGCGCAGGTAAACTGCAAATGGCGGTAGATACCTGCGTCGTGCTGGCGTCACTTTTTGTCGTCAGCCTGCCAATGTTGCTTGCTTCTGTAGCCGGTGCGGTGGTGCTTAATGTGATTATCGCAATGAACCATCGCCCCGGGCGGTACAGGGTTTAGTGGCCCCTTTTTATTTCAAGACCAACCATGGAGATCTGCACCGTGTTCCAAAACGTTGATGCCTATGCTGGCGACCCGATTTTGTCGCTGATGGAAGCCTTTAAGCAGGACCCGCGCGAGCATAAAGTGAACCTGAGTATTGGGCTTTATTACAACGAGCAAGGCATCATTCCTCAGCTACAGGCCGTGGCCGATGCTGAGGAACAGTTGCGTGCCGAGCCGCAGCAGGCGTCGCTTTATCTGCCAATGGAAGGATTGAGTACCTACCGCAACGCGATTGCCCCGTTGTTATTTGGTGCCGATCATCCGGTGCTAAAAGCGGGCCATGTAGCATCCATCCAGACATTAGGCGGTTCGGGCGCGCTGAAAGTGGGCGCGGATTTCCTCAAGCGCTATTTTCCGCAGTCAAACGTCTGGGTTAGCGATCCGACCTGGGAGAACCATGTTGCCATTTTTAGCGGTGCCGGTTTTGAGGTGAAGACCTATCCCTGGTACGATCCTGAAACTAACGGTGTCCGTTTCGATGCCTTCCTCAACACGCTGAAAACCTTACCAAAGCAGAGCATCGTGCTGTTGCATCCGTGCTGCCACAACCCAACCGGCGCCGACCTGACCAATGCTCAGTGGGACGAAACCGTCGCGGTGTTGAAAGCGCAGGAACTGATCCCGTTTCTCGATATCGCCTATCAGGGCTTCGGTGCCGGAATGGAAGAGGATGCTTACGCGATGCGTGCGGTTGCTGCCGCGGGCCTGCCTGCGCTGGTCAGCAACTCCTTCTCGAAAATTTTCTCGCTCTACGGCGAACGCGTCGGTGGGTTGTCCATCGTGTGCGACAGCGCTGAAGAGTCCAGCCGAGTTCTGGGTCAGTTAAAAGCGACCGTGCGTCGCAACTACTCCAGCCCGCCGAATTTTGGTGCGCAGGTTGTGGCACGTGTCCTGAACGACGCGGCTTTAAAGGCAAACTGGCTGGCAGAAGTGGAAGCGATGCGTCTGCGTATTATCGACATGCGTCAGGCGCTGGTACAGGTGCTGAGCACGGCATTACCGGGCAAGCGCTTCGACTACCTGTTAAAGCAACGCGGCATGTTCAGCTACACCGGCCTGAGCGCGCAGCAGGTGGATCGTCTGCGCGAAGAGTTTGGTGTGTATCTGGTCGGCAGCGGTCGTATGTGCGTGGCTGGCCTCAACAGTAAAAACGTTCACCAGGTTGCAGAAGCGTTCGCCGCGGTCATGTAATTTACGGCCGTCACAGGTTCTGGCCGCCAGCATTGTCTGGCGGCTTTTTTATTTTCAGGCTTCGGGTTTACCTTTGCGCCACATTCTGCACACTTAAATGGTCTGACAGATTCAGGGAAAAAATTATGTGGCATCAACAAACGTTGGTCTTAAGCGCGAAATCTCGTGGTTTTCATCTGATCACGGACGAAATCGTGCAGCAGTTGACGGGATTACGTGATATCAGAACGGGACTGGTGCATTTGCTGTTGCAACATACTTCAGCCTCACTGACGTTGAATGAAAACTGCGATCCTACGGTTCGACGTGATATGGAGCAGCATTTCATGCGCCACGTCCCGGAAGACGCACCTTATCAGCATGACTATGAAGGTCGTGACGATATGCCCGCGCACATTAAATCGTCCAGTCTCGGCGTATCGCTGACATTGCCCGTGCAGCGCGGTCAGCTGGTATTAGGCACCTGGCAGGGGATTTGGTTGGGTGAGCATCGCATTCACGGCGGTGCCCGGCGTATCGTTGCCACCTTACAAGGGGAATGATAATGAATAATTCGGAGTTACTGACCTATTGCATGAACAAACCTGGCGCCGAACAGAGCGTACACAGCGACTGGAAGGCCACGCAGATCAAAAGCAACGGCGTACTGTTTGCCATGGTTCACGAGGTAAAAGGGCGTCCAGCGGTATCGTTAAAGTCGACGCCTGCGCTTGCCGAGTTGATGCGGGAAGAGCACAGCGATGTGTTCCCCAGTGAACATCTGAATAAATCCCACTGGAATACGCTGTTTCTGGATGGCACGTTAAAAGATTCGCAAATCTACTATCTGGTGGACGCCTCTTTTCAGCAGGCTGATGCCGGACGATAACGGCCCTTTCCCGAGGTGGGAAAGGGCAAACGGCAGGGTTATGCCGCTGATTCATCACGCAGCGTATTGATATCAATAACAAAGCGGTATTTTACGTCGCTTTTCAGCATACGTTCGTAGGCGTCGTTAATCTGATTCATCGCAATCAGCTCGATATCTGAGGTAATGCCATGCTCGCCACAGAAATCCAGCATTTCCTGAGTTTCTGCAATGCCGCCAATCAGTGAACCGGCAATACTGCGGCGTTTAAAGATCAGATTGAAAACCTGTGGTGCCGGGTGGTCGTGCTCAGGTGCGCCAACCAGGGTCATATTCCCGTCGCGCTTCAGCAGGGTGATAAACGGGTTGAGGTCGTGCTGGGCGGCGACAGTATTCAGGATAAAATCAAAGCTGTTAGCATGCTGAGCCATCTGGTCGGCATCTTTTGAGATCACCACTTCGTCCGCGCCCAGGCGTTTACCGTCTTCGATTTTAGACGGAGAGGTGGTGAACAGCACGACATGCGCGCCCATAGCATGCGCAATTTTTACGCCCATATGACCCAGGCCGCCCAGACCGACGATGCCAACTTTTTTACCGGGGCCTACGTTCCAGTGGCGCAGCGGCGAATAGGTCGTAATGCCGGCACACAGCAGCGGTGCCACGCCTGCCAGTTCAAGATTTGCAGGAATACGCAGTACAAAGTCTTCATCTACCACCATTGAGGTGGAGTAGCCGCCATAGGTAATGGCCCCTGTTAAGCGATCTTCACCGTTGTAGGTGCCGACAAAGCCATTTTCACAATACTGCTCCAGCCCTTCCTGACAGCTCGGACAGCTACGGCAGGAATCCACCAGACAGCCGACGCCGACCAAATCGCCCACTTTGTATTTTTGGGTCTCAGGGCCAACAGCGGTAACGCGACCGACAATCTCGTGTCCCGGTACCACTGGGAAAATTGTGTTTTTCCACTCATTGCGTGCCTGATGCAAGTCAGAGTGACAAACGCCACAGAACAGCACTTCAAGCTGTACGTCATGAGCACGAAGCTCACGCGGTTTGAAATCAAACGGTGCCAGTTTGGATTTTGCATCCTGAGCAGCATACGCATGGGTAATGTTCATGGTGTCTCCAGTTAAGGTGTGTCGTGATTTTTTGATCAACGCCGCAGCGTAAAGCGCGCAGCAAGAAGGTGACGCCAGGGGCGTACCAAAGAGGAACGGATTAAGGATAGTCAGGGGATTGAAAAGCGTATATGCCTATACGTGTCTGAATCTTGCCTGATCCTGCATTTCTCAGGGTAAACAGAACAGCGATCAAAAAAAGCCTGCCAGAGCCGTGCTGCTTGTCAGTCACGCCTCCGCTCAAAGGTGGCCTGAAAAACGGCTGTACCATTACTCAGCGCTACCGCCGATGGCGATGCGCCATTGGCCTTCTCCTGGTTTACGCCTGCCTGGCCGGAAGATCACAACATCAGTCCGTGAAAAATGGCCAACGATGTGAACGTCGCTGCCGGGGCGTTCAGTAAGGTCGTGTCGGAAACAGAGGATGAGGTCATCCCTGGCCATCCCTGGCGTTCTCAACGGCCGGGCACACGAGCAGGATAGTTTCACTGGTGTCTGTTATTGCGTTCGTTCATCTGGACGACTAAGGCTGCTTATCATCCCCGGAAAGGTTCTGTTGCCGTAAGCTGGAATGTTGTCGGACAGGCGATTGAAGAAGAGCCGGCAGGTCAAATCGCGTCAAAAAACATTACGTAAAGTATGGTTTTATGGTGGCGCCGGACAGACATGTAGATAGTCAGCGGAATCAGTCGCGATTTCCGGCGCGTCAGAGAACCTGAACGAGCTAATGGTGCGGGCATGCATAAAGTAAAAATAACGGTTTTATCGGTAGAGTTGAAGCCAACGCTAATTGAGCGGATGGCTATCCGAAAATGAAGACATGTCCTAAGCATCAAGAGGGCGAGAAATTTATTACTGACTTTCGCAAACCCAATGCCCTCTGTGAAGACGCCTGGGGTTGTATGGAAAAGTTCGTGTTTACTCTGGCTCATACCAGCGAGCCATTATTTTGGAATGACTGGTCCAGACAGGGCAAAGCGGTGGTGTGTTGCAATGATGGGTACCGGCCGGTGACATTTTTGCTCGAAACGCTGGATGAAGAGGCCAGGCCGTTTTAGCAATTAAAAGCCACTGTCATATCCCTGTGATATCAGGGGCATGGTCATACAGCATCTCGTCTTGTGTCAGGGCTCGCCAGACGGGTGCTGCTTCTTACGCTTTGCCTGATGTGCTTGCCAGAGCCTGGCAGAAACGCCCGGCAACGCGCTTTGCTTGCCTGACGTAATGAAGGTATGAGTGCATTTAAAGAATGCCGCAACGTTATCCGTTGCGGCGTTCTGTTATTTTTCCAGCAAGGGCTTCAGGAAGCGCGCGGTATGCGATTTCTCGCAGTTCGCCACGGTTTCTGGCGTACCTGATACCAGAATTTCGCCGCCGCCGCTGCCGCCCTCTGGGCCCAGATCGACAATCCAGTCCGCCGTTTTAATCACGTCAAGATTGTGTTCAATCACCACAATCGTGTTGCCCTGATCGCGCAGCTGGTGCAGAACTTCCAGCAACTGCTGAATATCGGCAAAGTGTAACCCGGTGGTCGGTTCATCCAGGATATACAGCGTCTGGCCGGTACCGCGTTTCGACAATTCACGCGCCAGCTTCACACGCTGGGCTTCACCACCGGAGAGTGTCGTCGCCGACTGGCCCAGACGGATATAGGATAAACCTACGTCCATCAGCGTTTGCAGCTTACGCGCCAGCGCCGGAACGGCATCAAAGAACTCGCGGGCTTCTTCAATGGTCATTTCCAGCACTTCGTGAATGCTTTTGCCTTTGTATTTAATCTCCAGCGTTTCACGGTTATAGCGTTTGCCTTTGCACTGATCGCACGGCACATAGATATCCGGCAGAAAGTGCATCTCAACTTTAATGACGCCGTCACCCTGGCAGGCTTCACAGCGTCCGCCACGGACGTTAAAGCTGAAGCGGCCGGGATTGTAACCGCGAGAGCGGGACTCAGGGACACCGGCAAACAGCTCACGTACCGGCGTGAAAATACCGGTATAAGTGGCCGGGTTGGAGCGCGGCGTACGGCCGATAGGGCTTTGGTCGATATCGATAACTTTATCGAAGTGCTCCAGTCCAGCTACGTCGCGGTACGGTGCCGGTTCGGCAATCGTTGCGCCGTTCAGGGCGCGCTGCGCAATCGGGAACAGCGTATCATTGATGAGCGTCGATTTACCTGAACCGGATACGCCGGTAATACAGGTAAACAGGCCGACAGGCAGGGTTAAGGTGACATCCTTAAGGTTATTACCCCGCGCGCCGGTAATTTTCAACACCTTAGACGGATCGCCTTTCACCCGCTCAGCGGGCACGGCGATTTCGCGTTTCCCACTAAGGAACTGACCGGTCAGGGAGGCCTCTTCAGCCATAATCTGATCGACGGTTCCTTCCGCGACAATCGTACCACCGTGCACTCCAGCGCCAGGGCCGATATCAATAACGTGGTCGGCGGCACGAATCGCATCCTCGTCATGCTCGACCACAATGACGGTGTTACCCAAATCGCGCAGGTGAATCAGCGTACCAAGCAGGCGCTCGTTATCACGCTGATGCAGACCAATGGAGGGTTCATCCAGCACGTACATAACGCCGACCAGGCCGGCACCGATCTGACTGGCCAGGCGAATACGCTGAGCTTCACCGCCGGAGAGCGTTTCAGCGGAGCGCGACATCGACAGATAATTCAGGCCGACGTTGACCAGAAAACTCAGGCGATCGCCAATCTCTTTAAGCACTTTCTCGGCGATTTTAGCCCGCTGGCCACTCAGTTTCAGGTTTTCAAAAAATGACATGGCGTGCCCAATACTCATCTCTGAAATAGTGGGCAACGTCGTGTTTTCAACATACACGTGGCGCGCTTCGCGGCGCAGACGTGTGCCTTCGCAGCTGGCGCAGGCCCGGTTGCTAATAAACTTCGCCAGCTCTTCGCGTACTGCGGAGGATTCCGTCTCTTTATAACGGCGCTCCATATTGTTCAGCACGCCTTCGAACGGATGGCGGCGAATCGAGGTATCACCCCGATCGTTAATATATTTAAACTCAATGTTCTCTTTGCCGGATCCATACAGGATCACGTTGCGAACGTTATCTGGCAGGCTGCTGAATGGCGCTTCAATATCAAACTTAAGGTGTTCAGACAGCGAGCGCAGCATCTGAAAATAGTAAAAATTACGACGATCCCAGCCGCGAATAGCGCCACCGGCCAGCGACAGCTCAGCATTTTGCACCACGCGATCGGGATCGAAATATTGCTGCACGCCCAGACCGTCACAGGTTGGGCAGGCCCCGGCGGGGTTGTTGAACGAGAACAGGCGCGGTTCCAGCTCACTCATGCTGTATCCACAAATCGGACAGGCAAAGTTAGCCGAAAACAGCAGTTCTTCCGCATCAGCATCGTCCATATCAGCAACAATTGCCGTACCGCCAGACAGTTCAAGCGCGGTTTCAAACGACTCGGCAAGGCGCGTCGCCAGATCTTCACGCACTTTGAAGCGATCGATAACGACTTCGATGGTGTGTTTTTTCTGCAGTTCCAGCTTGGGCGGATCGGAAAGATCGCACACCTCGCCGTCAATCCTGGCGCGGATATAGCCCTGCGTCGCCAGATTCTCCAGCGTTTTGGTGTGTTCGCCTTTACGATCTTTCACGACCGGCGCCAGCAGCATCAGGCGGCGGCCCTCAGGCTGCTCGAGCACCTGATCGACCATCTGGCTGACCGTCTGTGCCGCCAGCGGCACGTCGTGGTCCGGACAGCGCGGTTCACCCACGCGGGCAAACAGCAGACGCAAATAGTCGTGAATCTCCGTGATCGTCCCCACCGTGGATCGCGGGTTGTGCGAGGTGGACTTTTGCTCAATGGAGATCGCCGGTGACAGCCCCTCGATATGATCGACGTCCGGTTTCTCCATTAAAGAAAGAAACTGGCGCGCATAGGCAGAGAGCGACTCCACATAGCGGCGCTGACCTTCCGCATACAGCGTATCAAACGCCAGAGAGGACTTACCGGAACCTGACAGGCCCGTCACCACAATGAGTTTGTCGCGAGGAATCGTCAGGTTGATGTTTTTCAAATTATGGGTGCGGGCACCACGAACTTCGATCTTATCCATTCACCTTTCCCGGATTAGCAGCACTCACCGCGCCCTACGACACGGCCAGAAGAAACGCATCATTATGGCACAAAAAATAGACTGAACAAATATCCAGTAGTTTTTTGCCTTTTTAAGACGGATGATAAAAATGGGACACCGCTCTAAAGTGGGAAACCAGGCGCGGGACGTGTTAGAATTGATCGCGTAGACTTACGTAAAAATTCATCGGGAGACAGCAACATGGCCAGTCGTGGCGTTAACAAAGTGATTCTTGTCGGGAATCTGGGTCAGGATCCGGAAGTACGTTACATGCCAAATGGTGGCGCTGTCGCCAACATTACGCTGGCTACCTCGGAAAGCTGGCGCGATAAGCAGACCGGTGAAAACAAAGAAATCACCGAATGGCACCGTGTTGTGCTGTTTGGCAAGCTGGCGGAAGTGGCGGGTGAATACCTGCGTAAAGGCTCTCAGGTCTATATTGAAGGCCAGCTGCGTACCCGTAAATGGCAGGATCAGGGCGGCCAGGAACGTTACACCACCGAAGTCGTGGTTAACGTCGGCGGCACCATGCAAATGCTGGGTGGACGTCAGCAGGGCGGTAACGCGCCAGCAGCAGGCGGCGGCCAGGGCAACAACAACGGTTGGGGCCAGCCTCAGCAACCGCAGCAGGCGAACAACAACCAGTTTAGCGGTGGTGCGCAGTCTCGCCCGCAGCAGCAGCCAAGCGCACCTGCCAGCAACAACAATGAACCACCGATGGATTTCGACGACGACATTCCGTTCTGATTGCAACGTTGCGTCGCTTCTCTACTATATAAAAGCCCCTTACCGGGGCTTTTTGTTTTTCTGCCTTGATTTTGCCGCGGTGACAGCCTGGCTTTTAGCTCAGGTCGTGCAGTGCCTTATCCAGCGGCGGGCTCAGTGAGATGTCCTCAAACGCAACGGCCAGGCCAGCGCGTTCTGGCGTGCAGCACATGACGCCAACGTTAACGCGGCCCGGCGGGAAGGGGCACAAACGCAGCAGCGGCCAGCATTGCCCGTCGGTTGAATACTGCAGTCTCAGGCTGTCGCCTTTGCGCGTCAGCCTCAACCAGAATGCGCGCGCATCGCCGGGAAAGATGCCCGTGGCCCAGTCAGACTGACCAAGCGTCAGGACGCTGCCGATAGCGGGCGCACCATCATTATATTCAATGCCCGCTTTCAACCAGTGCTGCGCATCGCGCATCAGCATCAGTCCGGCCTGATCGTACAGCGTCGTAAAGTCGGCAAGAATCTTGACCTGGAAAGTAAAATCCTCCTGCACCGCCCTGGCGAAGATATGCCCGGAAAAGCGTTCAAATCCATACCAGGTTTGGTGCCAGAAATCCGTTTTTTCGTCGGTAACCACGTGCAGGATACCGTTCTGATGCTGCCACCTTGCGGGTTCATTGATCCAGGAAAAAGAGTCGAGCACGGCGCCTCCAGAATAAACCATTGATCACAGCCTTAGCGTTGAGGATAGTCGGCTAAGAAGACGTGTGTCGATCAAACGACGTTGAGCGGACAGGCCTCAGCGCCATTCGGCCAGCAGGGTGGCGGTATCGACAACGCGCGGCACGTTACCGGGCATGCTAAGGGCTGCCCAGACTTCATTATGCTGACCAATTAACTGCTCAGCGTTGGCATAGGTCCTGTCGGCAGTGGTGTGCGCGTCGGCGGCCACGGTGATGCGATACCCTAAGCCTGCTCCGACTTTGAGCGTGGTATCAACACAGTAGTCGGTGGCACAGCCACAAATTACGAAGTCAGTGATAGCTAAGGTGCTCAGCAGCGAAGCCAGGGTTGTCTGCCAGAAACTGTCGCAGGCGGTTTTGGTAACGTAATACGCATTCTGGGGCTGTTCAATTTCGGGTAGCAGTGCAAAAGCATGGCTGCCTTCAATCATGTTCCCTTCGCGATGCTGAATAAACAGTGTAATGTCAGCCTGTCTGATCAGTCGGTTGATCTGCGCCACTCGCCCGGCGCGATCGAAACGCGGCGATTCAAACACGCCATTTTGCATATCAACGACCATGACTACGCGCTGCATAATTGCTCCCGGTGAGTGTGCCTGTGAAGCAGTGTTACCTAATCGACAGAGGATAACAATCTGCAGTTTGGGTGCGGTGCAGAAGACCTTGTTGCAGGAATAAGGAGAGGTGAGGTGGAGGGCATTCCAGCCGTATTTCCCGGTGAAAAAGATCGCGCGCAGTTTAAGCAATCGCCAGACCTGCCAGGTGTGGAGCTTTATCAGGCGCACATCTCTCATTACGCCTTTGAGCCGCATACGCACGAAGCGTTTGGTATAGGCACCATTGAGGCGGGAGCACAACGTTTTCGCTATCGCGGTACGCAGTACATCGCGCCCGCGCATTCGCTGGTGATGATGAATCCCGATGAGCTGCATACCGGTGAATCGGCCTGCGAAGACGGCTGGCGCTATCAGATGATTTATATTCAGCCGCAGTTGATGGACGAACTCAGTGGCGATCGCGGCTGGTGGTTTGATGAGGCGCTCAGAACGGATGTGCGTCTGGCACAACCTTTATCGCAACTCCTCTCGGCGCTGTGGCAGGCCGATACGGCACTGGCACGCGACAGTTTATTATCTGAACTGCTGCTGAATATGCGCCCGCTGGCGCGAATGTCCTCACCGCGTAAAGCTGAAGCCCGACACCGTTTCGATGACGTGCGCGACTACCTGCGCGCCAATCTGGCTGAACCGCTCAGACTGGAGACGCTGGCCGCGTTAGCCTCATTGTCGCCCTGGCACTTTTTACGGGCCTTCCGCGATCGTTTTCACGTTACGCCTCAGCAAATGTTAATGGCTTATCGACTGTATGAGGCCAAACAGAAGCTGGCTCAGGGTGAGGCAATTGCCAGCGTGGCTGCCGCCGTGGGCTTGACGGATCAGGCTCATCTGACGCGCGCGTTTGCCCGTCGTTATGGCATCACGCCGGGCCGCTATCAAAAACAGATAAACCCAAAACTACTCAGGCATTTATGAGGCGACTGCTGGCGCTGATTTGTGTGCGCTGAACAGTGGCCAGTTGGCCTGGCGATAGCCCGTCGTTATAGCATCACGCCGGGCCGCTATCAAAAACAGATAAACCCAAAACCACGCAGGCGTTTATGAGGCGACTGCTGGCGCTGATTTGTGTGCGCTGAACAGTGGCCAGCTGGCCTGGCAATGGCCCGTCGTTATGGCATTACGCCGGGCCGCTATCAAAAACAGATAAACCCAAAACTACTCAGGCGTTTATGAGGCGACTGCTGGCGCTGATTTATGTGCGCTGAACAGTGGTCAGCTGGCCTGCTACTGGGCCCTCACTTCGCTCCGCTGATGTGAATTATGCCGCCTTTCCTGTGAGGGAACACAGCCAGCGCTTATCGCTGTTGTTGATGAGGCCTCCCTCCGTTTTTGCCATCCTCGCCGGGCCGTTGTGGACATTGGTCTGGACTCAATACGGGCAACCTGTATTCACATTTGTCGCTTTTTTTTGCCTGGCTTCTGGCCTGTTCTGGACGATGCGATTTAAACCTCAGCCACGCGGTACTGCCATCAACATTCGATAAGCCTTGCCCCTGACAATTGATAATTACCCAGTGTGATATTCACGCTTTTTCGGATTATGCCTGACTCAGGCACGGCAAAATAACGCGGTAATCGCGCTTTTCTCACCCTGTAACTGGCCTTTATCTGTTATATGCGCCGCGCGCTCTGCAAAAAAATGTGATCCCTGTAGGGCGTTACCACGTGCTGCAGGGTGCATTTTGAACAAAAAACAGACAGTTTTGTCCGGGGCACGACCGTCATTCGCCCTAAAAAGAGGAGAATGTGAGCCTGATGTTTAGGCTGGCCGCCAAATTTTATGTGTAACCAGCACGCAGCGTTGCCGTTTGGTTAAGATAAATCCCTATAAAAAACCACCCTTTACTTCAGCAGTGTCTAATTAAATCGCTCGTTCATCCCGCTTCGCTTTTATTTAATGTTTAACGATGGGCATCAATAGTACAGGATATGTGCTATTGGCTGCTGAAAGTGATAAGTATCAATAAACTGTTTATCTGAGATTATTCTGGCCTGTTTTTATCTTTTTATGCTGACAACGATCGCGGCGAGATTGGAAAAAATTCCCAGGGCCAGAGGTGGCTAAAAAAAGCACTTTATAAACCGACTTAACATTACCCTTGCTGAACAAAGAGGCCAGTGGATATTCGATTCTTTTAGGGAGGCTAATGAAAAAAAGAGGGGCGCCAATCTCACCGAAATGAGATTTGGCGTATAAAAGTGGCGTAGATAGAGAGACTTTTGCTGTTGTGAATCAATTTTACCGCAAAAAAGGAAGCGTAACCGCAAATCCATTCATTAATTACGGACTGGGCGAAGCGCACCACCATAAATGTCCTGTTAAATGCTCTTCATCTCTTCTGGTAAGAACAAATCTCAGCGATGTCGCCATTATAAAGCCGTTGTCTCACTATTAGCGGTTATCTGAACCGGCAGGGTAATGATAAACGCTACGGCTAATATCCAGTAAACGGCAGCTGCGCCGGGTTCCTACATCAAAAGTGCTCTGTAAGAAGTTGACCGCCTGACGTTTTTCGTTGGTGGTGAAGAAATTCTTCAATACGCTCTGTAGCATTTCCTTATCCGCGTTCAGCGCTTGCAGTTCGCGTGTCAGAAACTGTACTTTTTCTTCCAGTTCTTTGATTTTTCTGCCTTCTTCCGAGGATAGCCCAGAGAACTTCTTCTTCCAGCTGTAGAAGGTTGCCTCAGAGATGCCCAGCTCTTCACAAATCTCTTTAACCTTAACGCCCGATTCAGAAGCTTTAATGGCATTTGTGATTTGATCTTCGCTATATCGTGACTTTCTCATAAATGCTCTTACCTTTCTTATCAATTAATGGATGAGAATTACTTTATTAACCTTTGGTACTGTATGATTTCATTGAGTGCCGTATTTAAATACGGACGTTAAATTGCGAGGGTTAAATTAAGATATTTAGAATAAATATCATCATGGGATAAATCTTATTTTATTCTTATCGGGATGTCGCGCCTTCCTGGTATGGGGTTTTTGATATAAATTCATCGCATCCCAAAGATAAAAATGACTGTGAATTTGATATTCAAAGCCGCCTGACCTGTTTTATTCAGGGAGGATGGTTTTTGGAAACATTATTGGTTTCAATTTGAAATCGTTTCCAGTAGAGGGTATTCGGTCCAGATATAATCAGAATTCTCCTGAATTCTCCCGATAAAATAAGACTGGATTCTCATTTTTGCGCCGGACTGGCGCGATGTTTATAATTTCGCTATGAAATTTAAGCGCTTATTAATTCGTCCCAGGGATGGGCACCGAAGTGGTAGATGTAGAGTAATACTAAGGAACAGTCGATGAAATTGAGCGTAATGTCTAATGCCGCCTGGATGATGTCTGAAAAGATTATCTCCGTCTTTGGCGTCATTTTCGTGACGTCATATGTGGCAAAATCCTTCGGTCCGACCCTATTTGGTCAGATGGCATTTTCAACGTCATTATTTGCTATGGTGCAAACCATAGCCCTCTTTGGCACTGAAACAATTTTGTTTAAACGTGTCAGCAAAAATGCGGCCAAAGGTTTACGTTTAATGCGCATCGCACGCACGTTGCGCATGGGTTTATTACTTCTCACCTCAGGGCCAGTATTAATTTGGGTTTGGTACAACATGCAGGAGAACTTCCTGGCATTTGCACTGGCCTCTTTTGTTGCGTCTGTTTTTGTCACACAGGACACCTTTAGCGTTTACAACAATGCACGATTGGCTTCAAAGCTGAATACCGTGGCGAATGCGATTGGCATGCTGATGAGTTTTGCCCTGAGCTTTATCATTGCCTGGCTGCGTCTCAATCCATTGTGGCTAACGCTTTCGGTTATCACGGTCACGCTGGTGCCTTACGCCATCAAACGTTACACCTTTTATCAGGCACATCAGGACCAGCTTCCGCCGCGCGAGACGCGAACGCTGTATTTGCGTTACCTGATGTATGCCGGATTGCCTCTGGCGATTTCCAGCATTTTTATCTCTGTCCAGGTAAAAGCCGCGCAGATGTTTTTGGCTGGCATCGCATCGGCCCAGGAGCTTGGCTTGTTTGCCGCAGCCAATACCATCGCCGCCTCGTGGATTTTTATTCCCGTCGCACTCATCACCTCGTGCTTTAGCGAAATTTTTCGCGCGCGCGGTGAGGAAGCGATCAGGCTGACGGCGCGGCTCAATGGCTACGTGATGGCCGTGTCTTTGCTGATGTTGCTGATCGTCGCACTGTTCGGTGAACAGATAATCATCGCGCTGTATGGCCCAGCGTTTACCCAGTCAGGCAATCTCATCACCCTGCTGTCGATAGCGACCAGCTTTTCGGCGCTGGGCACCGTCGCGTATCGCTACATGGTAAAGGAAGGGGGCTTTGATTATTTACTGAAGAAAATCATTTGTCTGGTGATCATCAGTATGCCGCTTTCCTGGTGGCTGATTCAGGGCTATGGCATTACAGGAGCCGCATGGAGCGTTTTTCTATCAGAGCTCCTGTCCCTGACCGTCATGAATTATTTCTTTAAACACGGCGTGATTCAAAAAATCCAGGTTTCCTCACTCAACTACAAAACCTACAAATGAGGTCAAATATGCTCAAGTTAAAACACGAGCTCAGAAGAAGTTTGCAATACTTCATCAAGAAGATGCCCTGGACTTATCAGGACCGGATTTATTATTTCCGTAAGTTCAGAAGGCTCCCCAACCTGCGTGAGCCCAAGGTGTTCAATGAAAAAGTGCTGTATCGCAAGTTCATTCATGGTGACTATCAGCTCTATGCCCGCCTGTCTGACAAGTTTTCGGTGCGTGAGTTTATTGCTGAGAAGATCGGCAATGAATATCTGATACCGCTGCTTCATGACACGACCGATCCCACCACGTTGAACAATCTGACGCGTTGGAAGGGAACGGTGATCAAACCGAATCATGCGTCAAACATGGTCGAGATCGTGCTGGAGGAACCTAATGCACTCCGGAAGCAGCAAATCATTCATAACTGCTACACGTGGTTAAAGACTGACTTCGCCAACGAAGCGCGTGAGATTCACTATCGCTATATCAAGCCACGTATTCTGGTTGAGCAATACATCGGTGATGGCAAAAGTGCCCCGGTTGACTACAAGTTCCACATGTTTAATAAGCGCGATGGCAACTTTGAGTATGTGCTTCAGGTCATTTACAACCGCTGTCAGCCTCAGCTCTCAATGAATTTTTATGTGAACAACCTGAGTGAGGCGTTCCATAAAATTCGCGATACCGGGCTGGACGTTTCGACGGTGATGCCATCGTTACAACAGGCCCTGGCGTTAAGCAAAACGCTGGCCAGCGACTTCGACTATGTCCGTGTTGACTGGTATATCCATGATGAACAAATTTATTTTGGCGAGCTGACGTTCACGCCAGGCGCAGGCATGGTGACGGGTCTGGATCGCGGGCTGGATAAGATGATGGGTGAAATGTGGATTCAGGATCGTCGCGGAACGCAGAGGCCGGACGTAGAAATACAGGACGTTGCCATTCCTGTTATGTTGAAGAAAATTTGACGCTACACAGCAATATAAAAAACCCCGCTTTGCGGGGTTTTTTATGAGTTTATCAGGGCATTTGCCAGTTAGCGGGCGCTCGACTCATCACGTCGATAAAGACATCTTTAGAGACGCTAAAGAAATGGTGCACGTTTTCCATACTCAACGTGATGCCCATCAAGCCGGTCACGAACCAGCACGACATCCCAACGCCTACGCTGCCACAGAGAAACGCCATGACGTGATGACTGTCCTGGCGGAGACGGGTTTTTAGCGTGCTGGCAAAAAACATCATTATCGCGCTAAGCAATTCCCAGCGCATAACAAGAAAACTGGTGGTTAAAGTCGCCATCAATTTTGACCTCAAAATCGGAGATTACGCCTGACTGTCTGCGAACATCACGTCGGCGGAAAAGTCTGTCAGGTCGGGCTCTTTCGTCGGCAACAAGTGTCATAATGTGATGTGGGTCACACTATATCATCCGATTTCTGATTTTTGTACAAAATTTGTCTGATCTGGCAGCAGAAAAAGAGGGCGCTTACGACAAGGTTGGGGCACTGAATGCGGCGTGCGCCTGGGCAGGCGCACGGAGCGCGTCAGCTAACTGGACAGCATTCTCCCGTTGTCCGCTGGGTAAAGCTGGTCATCGTGTCGCTGCAGTCAAAGCGCATCAAACGCGGACGCTGGATGGCCTGGCGGCGCATCGCGTGGCGATAAGCCGTGGGCGTTTGTGAAAACTGGCGACGAAAAACGCGTGAGAATGTCTGTTGCGAGTCATAGCCATATTGCATCGCAATATCAAACACCGGCCGCTGCGTTTGTCGCAGCGCTTCAGCGGCCAGCGTCAGGCGGCGTTCGCGAATATAGCCACCCAACGTCTGTTTCGTCACGCTACGGAACATACGTTGCAGATGCCATTTCGAATAGCCTGATTTGGCGGCGACTTCGTCAATTGACAGGCTCTTATCCAGGTTTTGGTCAATCCAGTGCGTCAGTGAATGAATGATCTCTTCTTGTATCATGGCCTCATCCTTCTGGTGAATTTCCCCTTAGCGTTCATGCGGAATTAACAGGCTTTCGGCGATAAAACCGGGTCCGCTCGCTGGCGCATGACATCATAAGGGAAGGTGTCGTTCTGATGGGAAAAGAGTATAATTCCTCAAGTTAACTTGAGGTAAAGTGCCAAATGAAAAAAGATCGCAATTACCCAAAACCCGTGCTGACACCGGGCGAAGTGGCGCGCCGAAGCGGCGTCGCCGTTTCTGCACTGCACTTTTATGAAAGCAAAGGGCTGATTTTCAGCACCCGTAATAGCGGAAACCAGCGGCGTTACAGCCGTGATGTGCTGCGACGGGTGGCCATTATTAAAATTGCACAGCGCATTGGTATTCCGCTCGCCAGCGTCAGTGACAGCCTTGAGAACATGCCGGCAGATAAGCGGATGTCTGCTCAGGAATGGGGCAATCTGACGCAGCACTGGCGCGACGAACTGGATAAGCGCATCGAAACGCTGACGCGCCTGCGTAACGATCTGGATGGCTGCATTGGTTGTGGGTGTTTATCAATGCGTGACTGCCCGCTGCGCAACCCTGGCGACCTGCTGGGCCAGCAGGGCTCTGGCGCGGTACTGCTCGATCCTGAGCAGGATGGTTCCCTGCATAAGACAAGGTGACGTCTATACTTGCAGCATATTCACTCACAGGGAACCATGATGATCACCGTTCACCATCTTGAACAATCGCGCTCTCACCGGGTGCTGTGGATGCTGGAAGAGCTGGAAGTGCCTTACCAGGTCAAGCGCTACCAGCGCGAACCCACGATGCTGGCGCCGGACGCACTAAAAAAAGTGCATCCGTTAGGGAAGTCGCCCGTGATCACCGATGGCAATCGCGTGGTGGCCGAGTCCGGGGCCATCCTTGAGTATCTGGAAGAAAGATACGACAGCGAAAAGCGGCTGCAGCTCACCGATGAAGAGGCGCAGCTACAGGCGCGTTACTGGCTGCACTACGCAGAAGGTTCACTGATGCCGCTGCTGGTGATGAAGCTGGTTTTTGGCCGCCTTGGCAGCGCGCCGGTGCCGTGGTTGCTTCGCCCCGTGGGCGCGGCGCTGGGCAAAGGCGTTCAGAAAGCCTGGCTGGATAAACAACTCAAATTGCACAAGCAGGTCATTGAAGCTCACCTTTCAACACAGCCGTGGTTCGCGGGTCAGCGCTTCAGCATTGCGGATGTGCAGATGAGTTTCCCTATTCTGGCGCTGAGCCAGCGCGCCGGACTGAAAGATGCCCCCGCTACGCAAAAATGGTTAACGACCGTGCAACAGCGTGCGGCCTGGCAGCGCGCTATTCAACAAGGCGGTGAGATTAACCTTTCTGGCTGATGCACGTTGCCCGATGACGCCGCCCGGCGTCATTCTTGCCTGCCTTCTCGTGATTGACGCCTTATCCTGACGGACAGAATGTTAAATGATGGTATCAAGAGCATTCCTGATGTTATCAACCTGATCTTTATAGTCACCAATCCTCACTCAGCGGTTGAAAAACGGCGGTTAAACGCCGGATAATCTGCCCCCTTTAAACGGGGCAGCGTGACGTCCCGTTCTGTGCGGCGAAGTAAACGTTTGCCTTTTGCCGGCTGCCCGCTGGCGATGACAGGTTTCCAGGGACGTCAGGGCCGTTACCGCACGATCCCACTACAACAATTTTTGAGGCTCAACTATGTCAATTGAATCACGCCCGTCCGGTGGAAAGCTGGATGCCTGGTTCGCCATCTCGGCCCGTGGCAGCAGCGTGCGACAGGAAATTGTCGCCGGGCTGACTACGTTCCTCGCCATGGTTTATTCAGTGATCGTGGTGCCCGGCATGCTCAGTAAGGCGGGATTTTCACCCACGGCGGTGTTCGTTGCGACCTGTCTGGTGGCGAGCGTGGGATCGATCATCATGGGGCTGTGGGCGAATTTACCCATGGCAATTGGCTGTGCTATCTCACTGACGGCGTTTACCGCTTTCAGCCTTGTGCTGGGTCAGCACATTAGCGTACCCGTGGCGCTGGGTGCCGTGTTCCTGATGGGCCTGCTCTTTACCCTGATTTCCACCACCGGGATTCGCGCCTGGATCTTACGCAATCTGCCAATGGGGGTTGCGCACGGAACGGGCGTCGGCATTGGTCTGTTTTTGCTGCTGATTGCGGCAGACAACGTGGGACTGGTCGTCAGAAATCCGGCCTCAGGGTTACCCGTTGCCCTGGGCCAGTTTACGTCGTTCCCCGTCATGATGTCATTGCTGGGGCTGGCCGCCATTTTTGGCCTGGAAAAACGCCGCGTGCCTGGCGGTATTTTACTGACCGTTATCGCGATTTCTGCTCTGGGGCTGGTGTTCGACCCGGCCGTGCGCTGGCAGGGACTGTTTGCCCTGCCCAGCCTGCGTGATGCGCAGGGTGAGTCACAGCTCTTTAGCCTGGACATCATGGGCGCCTTGCAGCCTGCGGTGCTGCCCAGCGTGCTGGCGCTAGTGATGACGGCGGTCTTTGATGCCACCGGCACGATCCGCGCGGTTGCGGGCCAGGCCAATCTGCTGGATAAAGACGGGCAGATCATCAACGGTGGTCGGGCGCTGACCACGGATTCCGTCAGTAGCCTGTTTGCTGGCCTTGTCGGTGCTTCGCCCGCGGCAGTCTACATTGAGTCTGCCGCCGGTACGGCGGCGGGCGGTAAAACCGGCCTGACGGCGATCGTTGTGGGTCTCCTGTTCCTGGTCATTCTGTTCATGTCGCCGATCGCATACCTGGTGCCGGCTTACGCCACCGCGCCAGCGTTGATGTATGTCGGCCTGTTGATGCTGAGCAACGTGGCCAAGATCGATTTCGGTGACTTCGTTGATGCCATGTCCGGCCTGCTCACGGCGGTGATTATCGTGCTGACCTGTAACATCGTTACCGGCATTATGATGGGGTTCGCCACTCTGGTGGTGGGCCGTCTGTTTGCGGGCGAGTGGCGTAAGCTCAACGTGGGCACTGTCGTGATTGCCGCCGCGTTAGTCGCCTTTTATGCCGGAGGCTGGGCGATCTGACTGTCAAACCGGACGTTCAGCGGAGCGTCCGGAATTATCCGCTTTTTGGTCTTTTAAGCACGGCTTGCTTTTCCTGCCCTGGCCAGTTTGTTTTACACTTTTAACTTATAGTTGATTCGAAGATAACAACCGCCTAAGGAAAGCATGGAAATCTTTTTTACTATTTTAATTATGACACTGGTGGTGTCGCTCTCCGGGGTCGCCGCACGTATCTTGCCTTTTCAAATCCCGCTACCGCTGGTGCAGATCGCCGTCGGTGCGCTACTGGCCTGGCCTAACTTCGGCCTGCATGTGGATTTTGATCCGGAACTGTTCCTCGTCTTATTTATTCCGCCGCTGTTATTTGCTGACGGCTGGAAAACGCCGGTTAGCGAGTTTCTGCATTACGGGCGGGAAATTCTTGGCCTGGCGCTGGTGCTGGTGCTGATTACCGTCGTCGGAATTGGCTATCTGATTTACTGGACGGTTCCCGGTATTCCTCTTATCCCTGCTTTCGCCCTGGCGGCAGTGTTATCACCTACCGATGCCGTGGCGCTTTCAGGCATTGTCGGCGAAGGCCGCATTCCTAAGAAAATTATGGGAATACTTCAGGGCGAAGCCTTGATGAACGATGCCTCTGGCCTGGTTTCACTGAAATTTGCCGTCGCGGTGGCGATGGGCACCATGGTGTTTAGTTGGGGCGGTGCCAGCGTCGAATTCCTGAAAGTGGCGGTCGGCGGCTTAATTGCCGGTGTTGCGGTCTGCTGGCTCTACGGTAAGTCACTGCGTGTCCTGAACCGCTGGAGCGGTGGGGACGATGCTGCCACACAGATCGTCCTGCTGCTGCTGCTGCCGTTTGCCTCTTATCTGATTGCAGAACACCTGGGCGTTTCCGGCATTTTAGCCGCCGTCGCGGCCGGGATGACCATCACGCGCTCCGGTATTATCCGTCAGGCCCCGCTGACCATGCGACTGCGCGCCAACAGCGTCTGGCACATGCTGGAGTTTGTGTTTAACGGCATGGTGTTCCTGATGCTGGGCCTGCAATTGCCCTCTATCCTGGAAAATTCCATTCAACAGGCGAACGCGGATCCCAACGTGGATATCTGGATGATCTTTGCAGATATCGCATTGGTCTATGCGGCGTTAATGGTGGTCCGTTTCGGCTGGCTGTGGATCATGCAGCGTTTCAGCAAGCGCCTGTTAAAAAACAAGCCGTTAGTTTTCTCCAGTTACTCTTTGCGCGAACTGCTGATTGCCTCTTTTGCGGGCGTGCGCGGGGCCATCACCCTGGCGGGTGTCCTGTCGATTCCCCTGTTCCTGAGCAACGGCAATCCTTTCCCGGCGCGCTATGAGCTGGTGTTTATCGCAACCGGCGTGATTCTGTTCTCGTTACTGGTTGGCGTCATTGTTCTGCCGGTGCTGCTGCGCGGCGTCGAGACGATGGATAAGAGTGCTCATCGGCACGAACTTCAGCATGCAAGAGCGGTGATGGCCGGTGTGGCTATCGAGAGTCTGCAAAAGATGGAGGCACGGCTCGAAAAGGAAACCGACGAAAATATCGATCCTGAGCTGCTGAAAGAGGTCAGCCTGCGTGTCATCGGCAACCTGCGTCGCCGTGCGGAGGGGAAAAACGACCTCGAGCACGCGCTGTTTGCCGAGAACCTGGAACGTCGCTTCCGTTTGAACGCACTGCGTGCCGAACGTGCCGAAGTGTATCACCTGCGTGCCACCCAGCAGATATCCAACGAAACGATGCAAAAATTGTTGCACGATCTGGACCTGCTGGAAGCGCTTCTGATCGAGAAAGAAGAGTAAACTCCCTGTTGCGCCGCGCCCGCCCGGTCACCTGCGTTCTGCGACGGCCGGGCGGGCTGCTGCACTAGACGGAGAGGCGCGGCGCCTGATCGGGCCAGTGTTCGCGGCAACACGCAATCCACGCCTGCGCGCTGCGTGACAGATAGCTGCCTTCCCGCCAGATCAGCCCCAGATGCCACTGAAGCTCGGATTCCAGCGGCAGCCACAGTAACGACTGTTTATCTAACCGCTGGCATATCGGCTCCGGCAAAATTGCCAGCCCCATCCCGGCCTGCACCATGGCGGCCAGAAAATCCCACTGCCCGCTACGCACGGCAATGGTAGGGGTTATCTCCTGACGCTGAAAAGCTTTCATTAACTGGCGGTTCAGCGAAAACTCTTCATTAAAGATCAGCAAAGGATGCGGAGCCAAATCGCGCAGGCTGAGCTGGGTGCGTTGCAGCCAGGGTTCCTGACGGGGCAGTAAGACACATAACGGATGCTGCATCAGCGATAACGTTTCCAGGGGTAATTCGGCATCGACCGGGAGCGCCGTCAGGGCAATATCCAGCGTGCCTGCCAGCACCGCCTCCTGAACCGTTAAGCCGCCAAACTCAGCAATGCTGAGTTCCACGCCCGGATACCGGCGACGAAACGCCGAAACCGATCCGGCGATCTGCATGCCGACCATTGGGGGAATACCGAGCCGCAGCTTGCCGGTTTTCAACTGATTGATATCGCCTATCTCTGCCTCAAGCTGATGGAACTCCTGCAAAATAGCCAGTCCGCGTTGATAAACGGCTTGTCCGCTGTCCGTGAGATGCAGGCGACGTCCATCGCGAAGCAGTAGCGCGCAGTCCAGCTCCTCTTCCAGCTGACGCACCATTTTGCTGATCGTCGGCTGCGTCACAAACAGCTTTTGCGCGGCCCGGGTAAAACTCTGCTGACGTACCACTTCGGTAAAGTAACGCAACGCACGAACGTCCATAACTATTCCTTTCTGGCATGATTTTAATAATTTTAATTCATTTTTTTCACAATACCTCGTGATTCTATACTGAGCGCATTAACGATATGGGAGAAAAATGATGGCCCTGGCATTGCCGCGCCTTAACCTCGACAGGCTGCAACGGCTCAGCTTACCGCTACAGCTGGCGCTGTTTATCTCGGTATTCGTCGCCAGCGAGCAGCTGGTGAACTGGCTGCATCTGCCGCTGCCGGCCAACATTGTCGGCATGCTGCTGATGTTAATGCTGATTGCGCTACGCGTTTTACCGCTGCGCTGGGTGAAAGTCGGTGCCAGCTGGCTGCTGGCAGAGATGCTGCTGTTTTTTATCCCGGCAGTGGTAGCGGTGGTGAATTACGCTGATCTGTTGCAGATTGATGGATGGCGGATTTTTGTGGTGATTGCGGTCAGTACGCTACTGGTGCTGGCAACGACCGCCCTGGTGGTGGATCGCCTGTACCGCTTCGAGGTCGCGCGGGCCGCGCGTAAGCAGGGCGGCGACGATGCGTAATCTGTTTATCAGCCTGATGTGTGCGGCCGTCACGCTATTGATTTATTACCTGAATAAACGGCTGTATCGCCGCTGGCCAACACTGTTACTGATGCCGCTGATCATGACGCCGCTCATTCTGGTGGCGCTGCTGCTGCTGACCCATATCAGCTGGCAAAACTATATTGCGGAAAGCCACTGGCTACTGTGGCTGTTGGGCCCCGCGACGCTGGCCTTTGCGGTGCCGGTCTATGAAAATCTGGCGGTGATTAAACGCCACTGGTTATCGCTGAGTGCCGGTGTGTTAACCGCCACAACAGTCTCGGTATGCAGTTCCGTCTGGCTGGCGCGCTTACTGAATTTACCGGAAACTATTCAGCGAAGTCTGGCCGTGCGCTCCATTACTACGCCCTTTGCGCTGGCGGCGGCCAAACCCATGGGTGCGCAGCCCGATCTGGTGGCGCTGTTTGTGGTTGTGACAGGCGTATTTGGCATGGCGGTAGGGGATGTGCTGTTCCTGCGCATCGCCATCAAACAGGGCGTGGCGAAAGGGGCCGGATTCGGTGCCGCTTCGCACGGTGCCGGTACGGCACGCGCTTATCAACTGGGGCAGCAGGAAGGCGTGGTATCTAGCCTGGTGATGATGCTGTCTGGTGTAGTAACCGTCATACTGGCACCGTTCATCGGGCACCTGATGTGGGCACACTGAGCCCGGTGATGACAGGCCTGAATGCGCCTGTCATCCGCTCTTTTCCGCTTAACTTACAGCGCGTTGTCCGTTTTGGCACAAAATGACATCTCTTTTTACGTAAAGCTTTCCAAATTTAGTTGTCACCTCGTTTCAGACTGCTACCCTTGATGCGGAATTATTTGACCCATCATGGAGAGAATCATGTTTAAGCAACTTGTTACCGGAAGCGCTCTGAGCTTCATTATGCTGAGCGGCGCCGCGCAGGCCATCGAGGGCAGCGTCGATGTTGGCGAGCACAGCACCAACCTGAATGTCGGTTTGGGCACGACCTCACCAGGCCTGTTCCTGAACGGCAACTGGTTGCGTAGCGATCATGACGGCAGCACTTACGGCGCTGGCCTGGGCTACAACGTCGATTTCGGCGATCTGCGACTGGCGCCAACCGCAAAGGCGATTTTTACCCATCCTGAAGACGGGAAAGACGGATTTGCGGTGGCGCTGGGCGGCAGCGCGCAGTACAACTTCAACAGCATGTGGGGCCTGTACGGCCAGTATTATTATGCGCCGGAAGGCCTTACCGATCATCTTGACAGCTACCAGGAAGCGAGCGGCGGTGTGAGCTTTACGCCAGTCTCTCTGCTTAACCTGCGCGTGGGTTATCAGTATATCGAGCTGAATAATAAAGGCGGTCGTAAAGACAACGTCCTGGTCGATGGTCCATACGTGGGTGCATCACTGCGCTTCTGATAGTGGCCTGAGAAAAAGGGCAGGGACCTCGCGGACCCTGCCCTTTTTTTATGCCCGGGAAAAGGGATTAGTGCGCTTTGCCTTGCTCAATACCGGCACCGGTCTGGGAGCGAATAAACTGCGCCCGGAAGCGTGAACGCTCTTCTGCGCCCTGTTGCGAATGATCGGTTACCGAAAACAGCCAGGTGCCCACAAAGGCGATAGTAATAGAGAACAGGGCCGGATATTCATACGGATAGATCGGCGAAGCATGGCCCAACACCTGAACCCAGACGGTAGGGCCAAGAATCATCAGCACCACGGCGGTGATCAGCCCTAACCAGCCGCCGACCATCGCGCCGCGGGTGGTGAGTTTAGACCAGTACATGGAAAGCAGGATAATCGGAAAGTTACAGCTGGCCGCAATCGAGAACGCCAGGCCGACCATAAACGCGATGTTCTGTTTTTCAAACAGAATACCCAGGGCTATCGCCACAACACCGAGCACCAGCACCGTAATTTTCGACACTCGCAGCTCGTCGCGCTCGCTGGCCTGGCCCTTACGGTAAACGCTGGCATACAAATCGTGAGAGACCGCCGAAGCGCCCGCCAGCGTCAAGCCAGCCACCACGGCCAGAATCGTGGCGAATGCCACGGCTGAAATAAAGCCCAGGAAGGTGCTGCCGCCAACCGCATTCGCCAGGTGTACCGCCGCCATATTGGTGCCGCCGATTAACGCGCCGGAGGCATCTTTAAAGGCCGGGTTGGCACCGACCAGCAGTATGGCGCCGAAACCGATAATAAAGGTCAGAAAGTAGAAGTACCCCATAAAACCGGTGGCCCAAAATACGCTTTTACGTGCCTCTTTGGCGTCGGCAACGGTAAAGAAGCGCATCAGAATATGCGGCAATCCCGCCGTACCAAACATCAGCCCCAGCCCCAGCGACAGGGCAGAAATGGGATCTTTAACCAGCCCGCCGGGCTGCATAATGGCCGCGCCTTTCGGGTGGACAGCCATCGCTTCGGTGAACAGCGTATTAAAGCTAAATCCGGTGCTTTTCATTACCATAATGGCCATGAATGAGGCACCAAACAGCAACAGAACGGCTTTGATGATCTGAACCCAGGTCGTCGCCAGCATGCCGCCGAACAGCACGTACATCACCATCAGGATCCCCACCAGGATAACGGCGATATGATAATTGAGGCCGAACAGAAGCTGGATCAGTTTACCTGCCCCAACCATCTGAGCAATCAGATAGAGCGCAACCACCACCAGTGAACCGCAGGCTGACAGGGTGCGTATGGGTTTTTGCTTCAGGCGATACGAGGCAACATCGGCAAAGGTATAGCGCCCCAGATTACGCAGCCGTTCTGCAATCAGAAACAGAATCATCGGCCAGCCGACCAGAAAGCCCAGCGAATAGATTAAGCCGTCATAGCCCGAGGTATACACCAGCGCCGAAATACCCAGAAAAGAGGCGGCGGACATGAAGTCGCCTGCCATGGCCAGCCCATTCTGAAAGCCGGTGATATTTCCGCCTGCGGTGTAGTAATCGCTACGCGAACGCGTTCGCTTCGACGCCCAGTAAGTGATACTCAAGGTGGCGCCGACGAAAATCACAAACATGACGATCGCCTGATAGTTAACAGCCTGTTTCTGTACCGCGCCCGTAATGGCATCGGCGGCCAGAGCAGAAAATGGCAGCAGCGCTGCCAGCATCCACAGCATAAGACGTATCATGGTTTTACCTCGCTGAGGATAGCCTTCGTCAGACGATCAAACTCGCCGTTTGCGCGCCAGACGTACACGCCGGTTAGGACAAAGGAGATGACGATCAGCCCCACGCCGAGCGGAATGCCGCGTGTCACATTGGTGCCGGCATGAAGAGGCGTGCCCAGCCAGCCAGGGGCAAAAGCAATAAGCAGAATAAAGCCGACATACAGCACCAGCATAATTAACGACAGCAGCAGGGCAAAGGACTGGCGCTTGTGTACCAATTCCTGAAAGCGAGGATTACGTTCAATTTGTTGGTAGATCCTTTCCTGTTCGGGCAGGGCATCATTCATCACATTATCTCCAGAAGCATGCAGGCGTGGACCTCACGCAAAAGCGTGAATGAGTTATATTTTTGTGACTACAGAAACACACTACGTAGGGAAGTGGTGGCGGAAAGCCTGATGCTTTCCGCCGGGTTGTTACGGCATGGTGATGGACTGTTTCTCTTCAAGCAGTTTCTCAACGACGCCAGGATCGGCCAGCGTTGACGTATCGCCTAAATTACTGGTATCACCCGCGGCGATTTTCCGCAGGATACGGCGCATGATTTTACCGGAGCGGGTTTTTGGCAGAGAGTCGGTCCAGTGCAGCACATCGGGCGTGGCGATCGGGCCAATTTCTTTGCGTACCCAGTTACGCACTTCGGTGTAAAGCTCTGGTGAGGGCTCCTCGCCGTGATTCAGGGTGATATAGGCGTAAATCGCCTGGCCCTTAATGCTGTGCGGGATCCCCACCACAGCGGCTTCGGCAATTTTAGGGTGGGAAACCAGGGCCGATTCGATTTCTGCCGTGCCCAGACGGTGCCCTGACACATTCAGCACATCATCCACGCGGCCGGTGATCCAGTAATAACCGTCCTCATCCCGTCGCGCGCCGTCACCGCTAAAGTAGGCATTTTTGAAGGTAGAGAAATAGGTTTGTTCGAAACGGTCGTGATCCCCGAACAGCGTTCGGGCCTGGCCAGGCCAGGAGTCAGTGATAACCAGGTTACCTTCGCAGGCTCCTTCCTGAGGATGCCCCTCATTATCGACCAGCGCGGGCTGTACGCCAAAGAAAGGCGTGGTCGCAGAACCGGCCTTAAGCCGCGTTGCGCCGGGTAGCGGGGTGATCATAAACCCCCCGGTTTCGGTCTGCCACCAGGTATCCACTATTGGACACTGGCTGTTGCCGATTTTTTTGTGATACCACTCCCAGGCTTCCGGATTAATCGGCTCACCGACCGAACCCATAATACGCAGGCTGCTACGGTCGGTGCCTTCAATCGCCTTGTCCCCTTCGGCCATCAGCGCGCGGATAGCCGTGGGCGCGGTGTAGAGCAGGGTGACTTTATGCTTATCCACCACCTGCGCCATGCGGGCGGACGTCGGCCAGTTGGGCACGCCTTCAAACATCAGCGTCGTGGCACCGCAGGCCAGCGGGCCATACAGCAGATAGCTGTGGCCGGTAACCCAGCCTACGTCAGCCGTACACCAGTAGATATCGTCCTGATGGTAGTCAAAAACAAACTTAAAGGTGGTCGCAGCGTAAACCAGATAGCCGCCGGTCGTATGCAGCACGCCTTTCGGCTTGCCGGTTGAACCTGAGGTATACAGGATAAACAGCGGATCTTCTGCCTGCATTTCTGCCGCAGAGTGGTTGGTACTGGCGTTCTGCATCAGCTCGTGCCAGTGCCTGTCACGTCCTTCAACCCAACCGACGTCTTTGCCGGTACGTTGAAAGACCACGACGTTTTTCACGCTGTTTACGTTGGGATTTTTTAACGCATCATCCACATTTTTTTTCAGTGGGATCGTACGCCCCGCGCGCACGCCTTCATCGGCTGTCACAATTAAGGCTGCACTGGAGTCGATCACGCGACCTGCCACCGCTTCCGGTGAAAAGCCGCCAAAAATAACCGAATGCACGGCGCCAATGCGCGCGCAGGCCAGCATGGCGACCGCGGCTTCCGGCACCATTGGCATATAAATCGCGACGACATCGCCTTTTTTAACCCCGAGCAGCTCCAGCACGTTGGCAAAGCGACAGACATCGGCGTGAAGCTGACGAAAGGTTATTGTTTTGCTTTCGTTGGCATCATCACCTTCCCAGATGATGGCAGGATGATCGCCCCGGGTTGCCAGGTGACGATCCAGGCAGTTCGCCGCCAGATTGAGCGTGCCGTCCTCATACCAACGAATGGAAATATTGCCAGGCGCAAAAGACGTGTTTTTAACTTTGCTGTAAGGCTTTATCCAGTCAAGGATTTTACCTTGCTCCCCCCAGAATGTTTCTGGATCGGTAACCGATTGCTGGTACATCGCCTGATACTGTTCGGCAGTAATCAGCGCGTTTGCTGCAATATTTTCTGGAACAGGATAGATATGATGTTGGCTCATGGCGAATCTCCTTGAAGATGTTAATCATATGTCAATCAATGGTTAAGTGAAGCCCGACAACGGGTTTTGTTTCTTTTTTGCGCCATAGATCACGCGTTAACCTTGCTGACATAAAAACGTCGTGAATTGGATAAAATCACCCTAACTCCCTGCAAAAAATGGGGATTTAAGTTGCAACATTTTGTGAAGGGCTCTGGTTAAAAAAACAGCGAACGAACCGCGCAGACATTGAGCATTGCCTGAATAGCTATGCGAAAACTTATCGAAGGTTTACTTTTCATAACAGCAGGTTAGGGATTTGCGCCTGTGCCAGCATTTTATGCTTAAGAGATGGTGAAGTTTTAATCGAAGCCTCCAAGGGTTGCATTTACCACAGTGAAAATGGTACTTATCTCGCCCCTGATCATCAGGTATCAACTCAGACCGCGTCTGAAAATGGGTATGGAAATCATCGCATTTCAATGCGGGACGCCGTCTATAAACACCCTCTAATTTACCGGGCTTTTTGCTCACTTCCCTGTGTGTATTGTCTTCTGCACCTTCGCAGTAGAGAGAAACGGGTTTTGACTGAGGAAATTACGCGTTATGAAAGGTTTTAAAATCAGCCTTGCCTGGCAGATTCTGATCGCACTTGTGCTTGGCATCATCGTGGGTGCCGTGTTGCATAATCAGCCAGAAGATCGTGAATGGTTAGTCAATAATATTCTCAGCCCGGCGGGCGATATCTTTATTCATCTGATTAAGATGATTGTCGTGCCCATCGTGATTTCATCCTTGATTGTCGGCATTGCGGGTGTCGGGGATGCGAAAAAGCTGGGACGCATTGGTCTCAAAACCATTTTGTACTTTGAAGTGATTACCACCGTTGCCATTGTTGTTGGTATTACCCTGGCCAACGTGTTTAAGCCCGGCACCGGCATTGATATGTCTACGCTGGCAACGGTGGACATCTCTAAATATGAAGCCACAACCGCTCAGGTGCAGGAAGGCACCCACAGTCTGGTGGCGACCATCCTGTCGCTGATCCCGCAGAACATCTTTGCCTCAATGGCGAAGGGTGAAATGCTGCCGATTATCTTTTTCTCGGTACTTTTTGGGCTGGGACTGTCCGCTCTACCGTCAGAACAGCGCGATCCGCTGGTCAATCTGTTCCGTGGCGTATCAGAAACCATGTTTAAAGTGACGCATATGATTATGCGTTACGCGCCAGTGGGCGTGTTTGCGTTGATCGCCGTGACGATTGCTAACTTTGGCTTCGCGTCGCTGTGGCCGCTCGCGAAGTTGGTGCTGCTGGTATATGTGGCGATCCTCTTCTTTGCCTTTGTGGTGCTGGGAGCGGTCGCGCGTTTCTGCAAGCTACGCATTACGACGCTGATGCGCATTTTAAAAGATGAGCTGATCCTGTCTTACTCAACGTCCAGTTCAGAAACCGTGCTGCCGCGCATCATGGAGAAAATGGAAGCCTATGGCGCGCCCAAAGCGATTACCAGCTTTGTCGTTCCGACCGGCTATTCGTTTAACCTGGATGGATCAACGCTGTATCAGAGCATCGCCGCCATCTTTATTGCTCAGCTGTATGGCATTGATCTGTCGCTGACGGACGAAATTATTCTGGTGCTGACGCTGATGGTCACCTCCAAAGGCATTGCGGGCGTGCCCGGCGTATCCTTTGTTGTGCTGTTGGCAACGCTCGGCAGCGTGGGTATTCCGCTGGAAGGGCTGGCGTTTATTGCGGGCGTGGACCGCATTATGGATATGGCCCGCACCGCGCTCAACGTGGTGGGTAATGCTCTGGCAGTGCTGGTCATTGCGCGCTGGGAAAACCAGTTCGATACAGAACAGGCTAAAGCGTACGAATTACAGTTACGGACGCAAACCGCCAGTTAACAGCGGGTTAGCAAGACAAAGGCTCAACGGTGGTTGGGCCTTTTTTTTACCCCGTTTTTATCACCGCAGAAAAAAACGTGGGCAGAGGATGAATTATTCATTCGTTGTGTTAAAAATATCCAGAATAAATTATTCCTGTGGAGGACGAGTGTGAAAATCGATCTCAGTCAGATGATCACGGAAGGGCGCAATCCGGCCAGCCAGCATATTGATGAAATGAGCACAGAGGCGATGCTGCGGGTCATCAACGAGGAAGACAAAAAAGTCGCTCTGGCCGTGGAGGCGATCGTGCCGGAGATTGCGCGCGCGGTGGAGGCGATCTGCGCGGCGTTCAGCGCAGGGGGACGTCTGATTTACTGCGGTGCCGGGACATCCGGCCGTTTAGGTATTCTTGATGCAAGTGAATGCCCACCAACCTTCGGAACGCCACGTGACCAGGTTATTGGCCTGATTGCTGGGGGCCATCAGGCCATCTTGCAGGCGGTAGAAAACGCAGAAGACAATGTGGAACAGGGCGCTCAGGATCTGAAGGCTATTCACTTTAGCCGCCACGACGTGCTGGTCGGCATCGCTGCCAGTGGACGGACGCCCTACGTATTGGGGGCGCTGGACTATGCCCGGCAGTGCGGTGCCTCCACGATAGCGCTGACCTGTAATCCACACAGCAAAATGGCTCAGGTCGCCGATATCGCCCTGACGCCAGTAGTGGGGCCTGAAGTGGTGACGGGATCATCACGCATGAAAGCCGGAACCGCACAGAAGCTGGTGCTGAATATGCTCACCACCGGAGCGATGATTCGTAGCGGTAAGGTTTACGGCAACCTGATGGTGGATGTTGAAGCCACTAACCAAAAGCTGGTGCAGCGGCAGGTTAACATTGTTATGCAGGCCACTGACTGTGATGAAGCCAGCGCCCGCTCGGCGCTGTCAGCCTGTGGCGGACACTGTAAAACCGCCATCCTCATGGTGTTGGCAGGATTAAATGCCGATGAGGCGATCGCGCTGCTCGCTAAGCACCAGGGCTTTATCCGCAAAGCATTACAGGATTCGGGAGCGCGCTAATGGCAAAAATGACCGATGCACTTCTGCACGATATCGTGCAGGCAGTGGGCGGCGCGGCGAACATCGTCGTATGCGGCAACTGTATGACGCGTTTACGACTGACGCTGAGACACAATCAGGCCGATATTGCCCGGCTGAAACGCCTGCCCGGCGTGCTGGGCGTCATCGACAGCGATGATCAGTTGCAGATAGTGCTCGGTCCTGGTAAGGCACAGACGGCGGCAGAACGGATGCAGGCCATCCTGGCGCAGGCGCAGGGCGATGCCGCGGTATTGCACCAGGTAGCGGCAGAACAGAAACAGCAGATAAAAGCCAGGCAGACTGGCGCGCTGCAGCAGTTCCTGGCACGCTTCGCCACCATTTTTACGCCGCTCATTCCGGGTTTTATTGCCGCAGGTTTACTGCTGGGGTTTGCCACCCTGATTGAGCAAAGCCTGCACCTGAGCACGCCTGGCGGTCATCCAGGCTGGCTGATTCAGGGCGTGGCCTATATGAAAGTGTTCGGCAAAGGGCTGTTTACCTTCCTCAGCATTCTGATTGGCTACAACGCGCAAAAAGCCTTTGGCGGCACGGGCGTAAACGGGGCCATCATCGCCTCGCTGTTTATTCTGGGCTACGTGCCGGATGCCAAAGTCGGCTATTACAGCGGTATGGACAGCTTTTTTGGTCTGGCTATCGATCCGCGCGGTAATATCATCGGGGTGCTGCTGGCGGCCATGTTTGGTGGCTGGCTGGAAAGGCAGCTGCGCACGATCATTCCAGACAATCTGGATATGATTCTCACCTCGCTGCTGACCTTATTGATCACGGGCGCGCTGACATACCTGCTGATTATGCCGGTCGGCGGCGAGCTGTTTAAGGGCATGTCATGGCTCTTTATCCACCTTAATAACAACCCGTTTGGCTGTGCGCTACTGGCCGGACTGTTCCTGATCGCCGTCATGTTTGGCATTCATCAGGGATTTATCCCGGTCTATTTTGCCCTGATGGAAACCCAGGGATTTAACTCACTGTTTCCGATTCTCGCCATGGCGGGTGCCGGTCAGGTCGGTGCCTCGCTGGCGCTCTGGTGCAAAGCGGAAAAGGGCGCGCTGCTGCGTGCCCAGATAAAAGGCGCTATCGTGCCGGGGTTACTGGGCGTGGGGGAACCGCTTATCTACGGAGTAACGCTGCCGCGCCTCAAACCTTTTATTACCGCCTGCTGTGGCGGTGCGGTCGGCGGGTTCTTTATTGGCTTAGTGGCATGGCTGGGGCTGCCGGTGGGCATGAATACCGTATTTGGTCCGTCTGGACTGGTCACGCTGCCGCTGATGACGTCGCATCAGGGGATTTTTGCCGGCATGGCTGTCTATCTGGGGGGATTGATCGTCGCCTGGGTTAGCGGCTTTTTACTGACGTGGTGGTTCGGCACCCGCAATGTCGACCTGCGCTGAATTGATAAATAAAACACGAAGAAAGCCTGTTAAGCAGGTCTGTAAAAAAATAAGGATGGGGAATCTGTTGCATCAAAACGTCCCTAACACTGTCTCGGGCTTACCAGTCTGCGTACTCAACCCGCTACGTTCGCAATGAATGATCGCGGTATAAATACCAAAAGCCGCCCTAAAGCGGCTTTTTAAATGCAACAAATTTGCGCGTAGCACTAAAGAGTCATTACGCAAGTGCCGAAAACATAAAAAAAGGTAATCTTTACCTTTTAACACTCACTCATTAACACTTCTGGTGTAAGTCTGACTGGTACGAGCAAGGACTCCTATGCGCAATAACCAACCTGTTTCCCAGCGTGAATATGTCTATGACGATCATGCCACACTGATGTCAACGACCGACCTGAATAGCTATATCACCTATGCCAACGACGCCTTTATTGAGGCCAGTGGTTTTACCTCTGATGAGGTAAAAGGGCAGCCGCACAATATGGTGCGCCATCCGGATATGCCACCAGAAGCCTTTGCAGATATGTGGGCCACCTTAAAACAGGGTGAACCCTGGACCGCGCTGGTTAAAAACCGGCGTAAAAACGGAGACCATTACTGGGTGCGGGCGAATGCCATTCCGGTGGTGCGTGACGGCAAGGTCCAGGGCTATATGTCCGTACGCACTAAGCCCTCAGCGCAGGAGGTTAAACAGTGTGAAGCGCTGTATCGCGATTTCCGCGAAGGACGCGCAAGGGGCCGCCAGTTTCACAAAGGGCTGATTATACGCAGCGGCTGGCGTCGTCTTGGATCGATATTAAAAACGTTGCCGCTCCGCTGGCGCATTCGCACTGCGTTACTGGCTGTCTTGCCGCTGTCGGTTGCGGGCGTCTGGGCATTGGGCGTTGCGCCACTGGCGCTGGCGGGCTTTACGGCCGGTATGGCCTGCCTGCTGTTGCTGGCCAGCCTGTGGCTCGAACAGCAGATCTCGCGTCCCATCGAGCGCATGTGCAGACAGGCGCTGCGTGTGGCAACCGGTGCCAGCCATCAGGTTGAGCAGATGGATCGCATCGACGAGGTAGGACTGACGCTACGCGCCATTGGACAGCTGGGGCTGATGTTCCGCTGGTTAGTCGATGATGTCAGTGGCCAGGCCATTAATGTGCTGAGTGCCAGTGATGCGATTGCCCGTAGCAATAATGAACTGAGTCGTCGCACCGAGCAGGCGGCGGCCAACGTACAGCAAACGGCCGCGACCATGAACGAAATGACTGCAACGGTAAAAAGTAATACGCAGACCGCACAGGAAGTGAGTTCGCTCTCTGTTAACACCAGTGAAGCGGCAAGCAAGGGCGGCGAGGTCATGAAGGAGATGATGGGAATGATGGCAGAAATCGCTGACAGCTCACAGCGCATTGCCAGTATCACCAGCGTTATCGACAGCATTGCTTTCCAGACCAACATCCTGGCGCTGAACGCGGCGGTAGAGGCGGCCAGAGCGGGTGAACAGGGGAAAGGGTTCGCTGTGGTGGCCGGTGAGGTGCGGAGCCTGGCACAGCGCAGCGCAAAAGCCGCCAGCGAGATTAAAGCGCTGGTTGAAACCAGCGCCAGCCGGGTCAATTCGGGTAACGAGCATGCGGGTGCCGCAGGCCATACCATGCAGGACATTGTGCAGCAGGTCCAGAACGTGACGTCACTGATCGGCCAAATCAGCGCCGCGACAGCAGAACAGTCCACCGCGTTGAGTGAAGTGAGCACGGCGGTGGAAGATCTGGACGATATTACCCATCAAAACGCCGCCCGCGTTCAGGAAAGCGCAGAAGCCTCAGGGCGCATGACGCATCAGGCTAACCGGCTGGTTGAAGCGATCAGCGTGTTTCGCTAAGACGCGACCGCCTGCGTGCCTGTATAGCCGGCACGCAGTGCACCGGGTGACTGGCCGATTATTCGTTTAAAGGCCCGGCTAAAAGCGGCCAGTGAACCATAGCCCAAATCGAAAGCGACCGTTTCCAGCGCCTCACCATGGTCGGCGATGCGTTTAACCGCCAGTCGCATGCGCAATTCGGTCAGGTAGCGCAGCGGCGTCATACCGGTGGCATGAAGAAAGCGTTCGGCAAATACCGAGCGTGAGCTACCGGCTTCGCGCGCTAAACGTTCTACCGTCCAGTTCTCGCCCGGAGAACGGTGCATGGCGGCAATGGCCTCACTCAGGCGCGGATCGCGCATCGCTTGCACCAGCCCGCTACTTTGCCCACAGCCATTTTCTACCCAGCCACGCACCACCAGGGCCGCAACCACATCCGCCAGACGCGAAAGAATCCCGGCGTGACCCGCGTGTCGGGTACGTGATTCACGCTCCATCGCCTCCAGCATTGGGCGAATCTCCGGGTAGTGTGACAGCAGCGTACTGACCAGCATGACGTCCGGCATCGTGTTGATCAGCGGCTGCATGCCGCCCAGTTCAAATGCCATGCTGGCGCTGAATAACAGGACGCTGTGGTCATCTTCACAGGCATCCGCCGGTGCCGTAATGGCACAGATACTGTCACAGATCGGTTTGCTCGCCATCGCGTCAATGCACTGACAGTCGGCATCCTCACTGGAGAGCAGGCTGTGCGGCTTACCGTGAGGGATCAGCAGGGCATCGCCACTGTTCAGCGTGAAAAGCGCGCCGGATGCGCCACGCACCAGCAGCGTACCGCGCCCGACAAAATGAAACTGGGCCCGTCCCGGAGAATCATTAAAGCGCAGGCCAAAAGGGGCGCTGACGGCAATGCGCTGGTAGTTAACGCCATACAGGCGCATGCCCATTAGCAACTCACTGGTCAACTCATCGTAACGGCTCATCACAGAAATCCAGACGAATTATCAAAAATGACGGTGTAACCATCATAGATCGTCTTGCTCATCCCCTCTATGCTCAGCACTACTTTTTTTTCCGGAGAAGCAACATGAGTCTCAACACTGAAGTGGCTGATGAGGTTTCCATACCCACTCAGCCAGCGTGGGGCGCCGTCTTTGCGATGTCGTTTGGCGTATTTAGCCTGATTACCGCCGAGTTTTTACCTATTAGTTTGCTGACGCCGATAGCGCGCAGCCTGAACGTTTCGGAAGGTCTGGCGGGACAGACAGTGACCGTCACGGCCCTGATTGCGCTTCTCACCAGTCTGACGGTAGGCAGCCTGGTCCGACGCATCGATCGCCGGGTGGTGATGCTGGCCTTCTCATTACTGCTCATCGTTTCCGCATTGATGGTGGCACTGGCCGCCAATCTGACCGTCATTTTGCTGGCGCGCGTCCTGCTGGGGGTGGCCATTGGTGGCTTCTGGACGTTGTCTACCGCTATTACCATGCGGCTGGTGCCCGCCGATCAGGTCCCTCGCGCACTCTCCATCGTGTTTAGTGGTATCTCACTGGCGACCATTATTGCGACCCCGCTGGGCAGTTATCTGGGCGGGCTGGTAGGCTGGCGAGCGATCTTCCTGTTTACGGCGGGCCTGGGCGCGACTTCCCTGCTCTGGCAGTTTTTCACCCTTCCCGCCATGCCTGCCGAAGGCAACGCGCGCAGCGGCGGTGTGCTGGCGTTGTTACGGATAAATGTCATGCGCTGGGGAATGCTGGCGGTGATCATGATGTTTACTGCCCACTTTGCTTTTTTCACCTATCTGCGACCGTTTCTGGAAAGCGTGGCGCGGCTTGACCTCAGCCAGCTGTCTCTGGTGCTGCTGGCATTTGGCATCGCTAACTTTGTGGGTACGTATCTGGCCGGTTATCTGGTGACACGTAGCGTATCACTGACGCTGAGCGGAATGGCCCTGCTGATGGGCGCGACGGCCCTGATGCTGGTGAGTTTTGGCCATACTGGCTGGCTGGTTGCAGGCGGTGTCGCGATCTGGGGCCTGGCGTTTGGTTCGATGCCGACGGGCTGGTCCACGTGGATTTCTCGTGCAGTGCCAGACGATGCTGAATCGGGCGGTGGGTTACTGGTGGCAACCATTCAGTTAGCGATTACGGTGGGCGCGGCGGCGGGAGGCTGGATGTTTGACTTACGCGGTGCAGGCGGCGTTTTCCTTGCCAGTAGCGCGCTGATGCTGGTGGCGGCAGTAACGATCTTTTCCCGCGTCAGGCATCACGGTTAATGAGACTCATGGCAGCGATATATGCTGCCTTTTTATTGCGGTCTGGTTTTTTAACCTTTTGTGTTTTAACAGGGCTAAACGTGCTTTTCAATTTCAGTTTTATTGAACAACTTAAGCAAAACCCTCTGCTTTTTTCTGATCAATATTCGGCCTATTATGTTTTCACACAAGGCAAAACGCCTTAAATAAACTGAAAATGACCGAGGAAATTATCATGAAAACTATCAAAACTTTTGCTGCTGTTATCGCCCTTGCCGTTCTTCCTGTTGCAGGCTTCGCGCAAACTGTGACAGCGACCGGTTCTACTCTGGACAGCACCGAAGCGAAAATTGCTGCGCAGGCGCAAGAAGCTGGTGCTTCCTATAAAATCACCGAAGCTAACACCAATAACGGCGTGCACATGACCGCTGAACTGCTGAAATAATGCTTGAAGTTGTGTGCTGACAGGACGCCTAAGGGCGTCCTGGCGGCGTTTGTGGATGCCCGCCGTTTCATCTTTTCCCTTCCAGGTTCCCCATCAGACTCCTTTGTTATTCGCCACTAAGCCTGTCAGCTGTGCAGACGCTTGCCTGATTTTTGGGCGCGATAACGTGCAGGCTTCTCCGCTGCGGCCGCGATTTCACGCGAAAGACGATTTGCTGCCATTAATAGCCAGGTGCAAGACAGGCTGGCCTCGGACGATCCCTGATGCAGCAAGACGGTAAGACCACGTAAGCCTGGTCGGACGACAGCCGATGGCAAAGTCCATCACGGGCTAAGGGAAGCAGAGCCTGGGCAGAAGGGGAAGACGTAAACCGCATCAGTAACCGGTTTACCGGTCTGCTGCGCTCAGCAAGTCGCCAGGTTCTGCTTGTCAGTCTGGATTGCGTGAAGCGCGGCCAACAATCCTGGCAGGCACCGACTCATGACTCTGGATTCGCGATAATTTGCCTGCGGCATGAGGCTGCCGCAGGCGAAGAGCCTGGTTATGACACGTCTTCTGAGGCGTCACGCATCATCTCACCGTGCGGCACGTCATCCAGAATCTGCTCAAAGCTGCGCAGACGTTTATAGATAGACATCAGCTCAACCAGCGTCGACCACGAGGTGATCAGGTACTGGAACGAGCTGCGGACCTGATCGAAAACGTTGGTTATCTGGTTAAGCAAACCCAGCGTTATCGTTCCGGCGACAATGGACGGGAACAACAGAAACAGTCCAAAGACGTTATCGACCTGAAGATAAAGAATGCGGCTGATGTTGAAGTAGAGATAGTGAAAATACAGACGGAAATAGTTAACCCGCACGTTGTTGAACAGCACTTTTACCGTGGGTGGTGTGGCACGGTCGGCGTTGTCTTCGCCGTAAACCAGCTCTTTACGATAAGCAGCTTCAACCCGTTGATTACGAAATTCGAGACCGGGGAGCTTAATCCCGACCAGCGCCAGCAGACCGGTACCGAACAGCGACCAGAGAACCGCAGCAATCACCAGCGCGTAAGGGAGATTCCCCAGAATCGGAATGTTTTCGACATGATGTGACAGGGCGATCAACACCGGCAGAAACGCCACCAGGGTCATAATGGCCTGGATAAAGTTCACGCCCCAGCTTTCCAGCGTTGTGGCAAAACGCATGGTATCTTCCTGCACACGCTGAGCCGCGCCTTCAACGTGGCGTAAGCGCTGCCAGTGGTGCATATAATAATTGTTCATTGCGGTACGCCAGCGGAATACCCAATGGCTGATGAAAAAAGCATTCATCACGCCAATAACGACCGCAATTAAGGCAATGCCCAAAAAGGCCATCACCTGAGCATAAAATTCGTTGATTTGAACCGAGCCGGCTTTCGTCAGCGCTTTTTGGATCAAATCATAAAAAGGGCCATACCAGGCGTTTACGGCAACGCCAACCTGCACACCAAACCAGGTGACAAAAATAATCAGTGCCGAACCCCATACCGACCAGCGTTGCCACGGATGGTTGTCAGTTAGTCGCCAGGCTATCGCGAAAATTGCCACCATCAGCCAGTAATAGGCATAAAACCACAACTCACCCGGCGCAATAAACCGCATTACCGTCGTGGGCAAGGGCTGCTTGATGGCGGCCTGAAAAGCAGGCCAAAAATGGGCCGGTAAATCGCTGGCAAAGCCAAACCAGCCAAAAATCGCCAGTAAACTCCAAAGGGCGGCCGAGCTGAAAAACAGTCCCGGTCGCGGGAAGAAAGACTTAAACATAGGTACTCCGCTGTTGTGTAATCGCTTTTATAACGTTTAAACGGCTATCTGTCTGTAGCCTGTTGTTTCTGAACATGACATCGACAAAATATATGTTAATGAAATTGTGCTTTTTTGTTTCCTTAAACTAAATGTTTATTGGCAATGGTGTTACACTTATATTCACTGTTACCGGTAACAGTTCGTTGTACCCGAAATCCGCAGATAAAAACCACTACAACGCACTCACTTCTCTTTTTCGTACCGCAGTTGATGCGGTGATGAGGCAATGTCATGTCAGACCAGAAAAAGGGTCATTCACGCAGGGATTTTTTGCTGAAGACCATCACCCTGGCGCCCGCAGTGGCGGTAGGCAGTAGCGCACTTGGTGCATTTTCTGCGCCCGTTCAGGCGGCTGCGCCCGCCGCACCCCAGTCTGCCCGAGATTATCAGCCCACCTGGTTTACCGCCGAGGAATTTGCCTTTATCAAGGCGGCCGTTGCGCGTCTGATTCCTGCTGATGAACGCGGCCCCGGCGCGTTGGAAGCAGGCGTGCCCGAGTTTATCGATCGTCAGATGAATACGCCTTACGCCACCGGAGCGAACTGGTATATGCAGGGGCCTTTCAATCCCGACGTCCCTAAAGAAATGGGCTATCAGCTGCCGCTGGTGCCGCAACAGATCTACCGTCTCGGTCTGGCTGATGCCGATCATTACAGTCAGCAGCAGCACGGTAAGGTGTTTGCCCAACTCGACGCCGGGCAGCAGGACGCATTATTACAGGCCATGGAGAGCGGCAAAGCCGGTTTCCGTCAGCTGCCCGCCAACGTGTTTTTCTCATACTTATTGCAGAACACCCGCGAAGGCTTCTTTAGCGATCCCATCCACGGCGGCAATCAGGGCATGGTGGGCTGGAAGCTCATCAACTTCCCTGGCGCACGCGCCGACTTTATGGACTGGGTAGAGCGCGGTGAACGCTATCCGTTCCCGTCAGTGTCGATTCGTGGAGAGAGAAGCTGAGCATGGCAAATGAATTAAAGAAAGTGGATGCCGTGATTGTCGGCTTTGGCTGGGCGGGCGCCATTATGGCCAAAGAGCTGACCGAAGCAGGTCTGAACGTGCTGGCGCTGGAGCGCGGTCCACATCGTGATACCTATCCGGATGGTTCTTACCCGCAGTCGATTGATGAGCTGACCTACAACGTTCGCAAAAAGCTGTTTCAGGACCTGTCTAAGAGCACCGTCACCATTCGGCACGACGCCTCACAAACGGCCGTGCCTTACCGCCAACTGGCGGCCTTCCTGCCCGGTACCGGAACCGGCGGCGCCGGGCTGCACTGGTCGGGTGTCCATTTCCGGGTTGATCCCGTAGAGCTGAAGCTGCGTAGCCACTATGAGGCGCGCTACGGCAAAAACTTTATTCCTGAAGGCATGACCATTCAGGACTTTGGCGTGGACTACCAGGAGCTGGAGCCGTTTTTTGATAAAGCTGAAAAGGTGTTTGGCACCTCCGGTAGTGCCTGGAGTATTCAGGGCAAGGTCGTCGGCAAAGACAAAGGCGGTAACCCCTTTGCGCCCGATCGCTCTGACAACTTTCCACTGCCCGCGCAAAAGCGTACCTGGTCGGCTCAGCTGTTTGCCCAGGCCGCCGAGTCCGTAGGTTATCACCCTTACGATCTGCCGTCGGCGAACACCTCTGGCCCCTATACCAATACTTACGGCGCCCAGATGGGGCCGTGCAACTTCTGCGGCTACTGCAGCGGCTACGCCTGTTATATGTATTCCAAGGCATCGCCGAATGTGAATATTTTGCCTGCGCTGCGTCAGGAGCCAAAGTTTGAGCTGCGTAACAATTCTTACGTGCTGCGCGTCAACCTCACGGGTGATAAGCAGCGTGCGACCGGTGTCACCTATGTCGATGCGCAGGGCCGTGAGCAGGTGCAACCGGCGGATCTGGTCATTCTGTCTGCCTTTCAGTTCCATAACGTCCATTTGATGCTGTTGTCCGGCATTGGTAAACCTTACAACCCGATCACCAACGAAGGTACGGTAGGGCGCAACTTCGCCTATCAAAACCTGTCGACGTTGAAAGCGCTGTTCGATAAAAACACCACCACCAATCCCTTCATCGGTGCTGGCGGTGCAGGCGTCGCCGTGGATGATTTCAATGCCGACAATTTCGATCATGGTCCGCACGGCTTTGTTGGCGGGTCGCCGTTCTGGGTGAACCAGGCGGGCACCAAACCGATCTCGGGGCTCCCCACGCCGACCGGCACGCCAAACTGGGGCAGTCAGTGGAAAGCCGCCGTGGCGGACACCTACACGCACCACCTTTCCATGGATGCTCACGGTGCGCACCAGTCTTACCGCGCTAACTATCTGGACCTGGACCCGAACTACAAAGATGCCTACGGCCAGCCGTTGCTGCGCATGACGTTCGACTGGCAGGACAACGACATCAAAATGGCGCAGTTCATGGTGGGGAAAATGCATAAAATCGCCGAAGCCATGAATCCTAAAATGATCATTGGCGGGGCGAAGAAGCCTGGTACGCATTTTGACACGACCGTGTATCAGACAACCCACATCAGCGGCGGCGCGATTATGGGTGAAGATCCCAATACCAGTGCGGTGAACCGTTATCTGCAAAGCTGGGATGTGCCGAATGTGTTCGTTCCCGGCGCTTCAGCGTTTCCGCAGGGGCTGGGATATAACCCCACCGGCATGGTCGCCGCACTGACCTACTGGTCGGCGAAAGCGATTCGGGAACAGTATCTGAAGAATCCGGGTCCCCTGGTGCAGGCATAAGGAAGATGGTGATGAAAAACGGTATTTTAGCCCTGGTGTTGGGCAGCCTCGCCTTCGCCGCCCTGGCGGATGACAGCACGGCCGATCGGGTTAAACGCGGTGAATATCTGGCGCGCGCGGGCGACTGTGTAGCCTGCCACAGCAGTGAAGGCGGCAAGCCCTTTGCAGGGGGATTGCCGATGGCCACGCCGATTGGCACGATCTACTCCACCAATATCACGCCGGATAAATCGACCGGTATTGGTGACTACAGCTACGACGACTTTCAGAAAGCCGTGCGGCACGGTATCGCGAAAAACGGCGATACGCTCTATCCCGCTATGCCTTATCCGTCTTATGCCGTGGTCAGCGATGAAGACATGCAGGCGCTGTATGCCTACTTCATGCACGGGGTTGCCCCGGTCAGTCAGGCCAACAAAGAGAGTGATATTCCCTGGCCCCTGTCAATGCGCTGGCCGCTGGCGATCTGGCGCAACCTGTTTGCACCGGATGTAAAGGCGTTCCAGCCTGCCGCGCAGGAGGATGCGACGTTGGCGCGTGGCCGTTACCTGGTAGAAGGTCTGGGCCACTGCGGTGCCTGCCATACGCCGCGTAGTTTTACCCTGCAGGAAAAGGCGTTAACCAATGCCGGGGGAACGGATTATCTGGCGGGCAGCAGTGCGCCGGTTGACGGCTGGACCGCAAGCAATCTGCGCGGAGATAACCGCGATGGTCTGGGCCGCTGGAGTGAAGATGACCTGCGCCAGTTCCTGCGCTATGGGCGTAACGACCACACGGCGGCATTTGGCGGCATGGTGGACGTTGTCGACCACAGCCTGCAGCACCTGACGGATGAAGACATCACGGCCATCGCCCGCTATCTGAAGTCGCTGGGTGCCAAAGATCCGCATCAGGTGGCGTTTAGCGTGGATGACGCGACGGCCAAAGCCTTATGGAAGGGCGACGACAGTCAGACGGGCGCCGCGACCTATGTGGACAGCTGCGCAGCCTGCCATAAAACCGATGGCAGCGGCTATAAACGCTTCTATCCTGCGCTGCGGGGCAATCCTGTGGTGATGGCAGACGATCCGACCTCGCTGATTCACATCGTGCTGGTTGGTGGCGAACTACGTGGAGTAAAAGGCGCGCCTTCAACCATCACTATGCCGGCATTTGGCTGGCGTCTGAACGATCAGCAGGTCGCAGACGTGGTGAACTTTATTCGTCGCAGCTGGGGCAACAATGCGGCGGATAACGTGACGGCGAAGCAGGTGGCTGCCCTGCGTGAAGAGGTCAAAGATCGTCAGGGCAATGCAGATATCAAGGTGTTAGAAGGGAAGTAGACCTCAGTGTTTCAGCCTTCCCCGCAGGGGGAAGGCTGAATGTTCAGATATGTTCCAGCCTGATACCGCGCGTCTTAGGCCCGAAAACGCCCACCGACAGCATCACCATCAGCATACTCAGCACGATAAACGCGATAACGCCATGCGTGCCGGCGTACTGTAAAATCACACCGATCAAAAGACTGCTGAATGCGGTTGATAACCGGCTGAACGAGTAGCAGAAACCCACTGCCCGTGCGCGGATGTGCGTGGGGAAAATCTCGGTCTGATAGGCATGATAGCTGCAGGTCAGCCAGGCATTCGAGAAGGTGATCAGGAAACCGCAAATAATCAGCAGTACCGGGTTGGTTTGCAGGGCAAACAGCGTACCGAATACCACCGTCATGAGCGAAGAGAGAACGATTTGCCATTTGTTTTCGAGCTGGCTGGTAAAACTGCCACAAATCAGCGATCCAATCGGGTAGGCAAGCGTGATAAAAAACGCATACAGCAGGCTGTGGGTGATCGACGTTCCCTGACCGGACAGCAATGCCGGCAGCCAGTTACCAAAACCATAAAAACCAATCGCCTGAAAGAAGTTCATGACCACCAACATAAGCGTGCGCTTGCGATAGCGGGCTGACCAGATCTCCCGAAAGCGGCTCTTCTCCGGTTTCTTGTCTGAGACGGACGGCTTCGTCAACGGCAGGCCCGGGGCGATGCCGCACCGTTTTTCCATTTTCGCCATCACCTGATGGGCCTCATCGACGCGCCCCTGCTGCACCAGCCAGCGCGCGGACTCTGGCAGGTTTTTGCGCACAAACCAGATCACCAGTGAACAGACCGCACCGGCAATCACCACCCAGCGCCAGCCTTCCAGCCCAAGGATATTTTGCGGCATCAGCCACCACGACATGAGCGCAACGGCAGGCACCGACAGGAACTGGATAAAAAATGAAAAGGCAAAAGCCCGGTTACGCAGGTGAGTGGGCACCCATTCACTCAAATAAGTATCAATGGTGACCAATTCTACGCCCAGCCCAATCCCCACCAGAAAGCGGCACAGGATCACCATCTCCGCGCTGTGCTGAAAAGCCATGAGCAGTGAAAATACGCCGTACCAGGCCAGGGCACAGATAAAGGTCAGTCGACGACCAAAGCGGTCGGCAAGGGGCGTGAGCAGGCTGGCGCCAACAAACAGCCCCAGGAAGGTAGCGGAAGCAAACGCAGCCTGATCGGTAATGCCCAGTATCCCGGCACTGCCCGCGTGAAAGATACCGGCCGCCAGCAAGCCAGTGCTGATATACCCGGTTTCAAACAGATCGTAAAGCTCAAAGAACCCGCCCAGCGCCAGCAGCGAGATAAAGCGCCATAAACCGACAGAAGAAGGTAGCGCATCAATGCGCTCAGCTAAGCTGGTGTTGGCCGACGATGCCGCCGTCGGTGCTATCCCTGTGATGAAGGCTGGTGTCATGTAAGGTGAACCTCATGTCAGGATGATTGCCATTCCCGCTACAGGCCGTGATGTGTTTTGAAAGCGTTGCCCATTCGCGAGCCGTGAAGCAGCAGAATAATCAATTACCTGATTCTTGCCGACAGGAATAGTGATGAATTTTTAGCAACGCATATTGCAGTATTGACTGGGACGGTTTTTAGGGCAGAACGGCAGGCGGCCGAGGTAAAGGCACAAGAGCCGGTCAGGGCACAAAGGCGCGGTCAGCCGTCACCACGATTGGCGGGCCGGTAAAGGCCAGGCACTCACAGGCTGACGCCGCGCCGCACAGAGTCTGTTTCCCGCTCAGGCCTGATCACCCGAGCGGGAATCCGTTTTAGACGCCAGACAGGCGGAAAGCAGAAACGGAGTGGGTCAGGTGCTGAGCCTGCTCTTCCAGCGAAGCAGCCGCGGCGGCCGACTCCTGGACCAGCGCGGCGTTTTGCTGCGTCACACCATCCATCTCAGTGACCGCCTTTTCAATCTGGCTGATACCGTGATGCTGCTCATCGGACGCGGTTGAAATGTGGTCCATCAGCTCGTTCACCCGGCTCACCGAGGAAATAATCGCATTCATCGCCTCGCCCGTGCGGCTGACCTGATCAGAACCCACGCGAATCGTCGCGACCGATTCGGCAATCAGCCCTTCAATTTCTTTCGCCGCCACGGCGCTGCGTTGCGCGAGATTACGCACTTCACCGGCGACAACGGCAAAACCCCGGCCTTGCTCACCGGCGCGCGCCGCTTCGACGGCGGCGTTCAGCGCCAGAATATTGGTTTGAAAAGCAATGCTGTTAATAACGCTGGTAATATCCTCGATCTTCTTCGAACTTTCATTAATTTTGGCCATTGAGACGATAACCTGCTGAGAAACCTTCTCGCCGGTTTCTGCGTTCTGTACCGCTTCGTTAGCCAGACGGCAGGCTTCAAACACGTTGTCCGTGTTCTGTTTAACGGTTGCCCCTAACTGCTCCATGCTGGCCGCCGTTTCCGTTAGCGCCGCAGCTTGCTGCTCGGTACGGGACGCCAGATCGATATTACCGCTGGCAATTTCCTGTGAAGCACAGGACACCGCGTGGGTTGAGTGGCGCACCCGGATAATAATGTCCGTCAGAGACGTCCGCATTTGCTCCATCGAGCTCATCAGTTGCTGAATTTCGCTCTTCGAGCCGATTTTGACCGGCACCGGGTGATCGAGCACGCCTGCTGCAATCTCGCTGCAGTGCGCTTTTGCGTTATTGAGCGGCGATAAGATATAGCGTCTGACAAAGATCAGTATCGCAATGATGATGGCCAGGAATAACAAGCCAAACACGATGAGCAGCGTGATCCCGGATGAAAAGTTGCCCTGGGCGTCAGTATTCAGTTTCTTCGCATAAGCCTCGTGTTGGGCCAGCACCTGATCCAGCACGATTTCATACTGCCGGTCGAGGCGGACTACGTTGGCAATTTGATTTTTAAAGCGCTGCTGATCGCGGGCTTCGGCCGCTTCAATCAAGGGTTGAATTCCCTGATCGCGATAAGCCAGATAGGCCTGACGATAGCGGTCTGCATCGGCCTCTTCACCCGGAATGCGTGGCGCACTCAGATAAGCCTGAAAGGCAGCATCGGCTTTAGCCGCGACGCTTTTCACGCTGTCCAGAGAATAGCCGCCCTGCGGGCCGTCGTTCTCAATTTCTTTCATGTATTCCATCAGCCGTACGCGTAACGTTCGGCTGTGGTTGATAGGATCGATAACTGATAACACTACGCGGATTTCTTTATTAACCGCATTTAACGACGCGTTGCTCCGGGCCAGTAACCAGATGCTGACCGATATGCTGATAAGAAAAAGAATTAACAGGAACGACAAAACCAGTAGTGAAGATTTTTTTAACGACATTACGCAGTCCTGAATAGGGGATTATGGACTGATATATCGGCATCAGGAGGGTAAATATTTAGTGGGAACGTGCTGAAATTAATAAACAATAAGGTGGGTAAAAGATGAGCGAAATAATGAACCAGATGATTCAATATTATTACCTGATGATCTTTTCTGCCGGTTCGGTTATTTCGCCCTTTACGTTAGATAACCTGAGTTTTAGGGCCAGACAGATTTAACAAAGCCCGAACGATCGGCGCGTGCACAGGATGACTGCTGGCGATAAACAGCACGGCGCAAGAGGTGATGTATCGTAACGCGTTATAAACTGGCCTTTTATTTCATCATTCGACGGTCATGCTTTGTTATTATTGCCATGACAATAATATCTGACAGGAAATCACGCTTTTATTGTTGTCAGGTCTGGTCCTGTTTTATTTGTAAAATCAACAGAGAAAAGGCTGACCTACGTCAGGTAAATAATCCGAATGATGAATCTTTATCCGGTTATCGTCGTCAACCCTGACCTGTCGTCTACACTTATTACATCGTTATAAGGAAGTCTCTACTCACCGGTATCGAGGTAATAATGCAAGTATGTCCCTATTTGTTTCTCTATGGTCGCTGTGAAGAAGCGATAGAATTCTATTTGCAGGCAACGGGTGGAAAACTGCTGCAAAAAATGACGTTTGGCGATATGCCGGAGCAGGGTGAACAGGTGGGCGATCGGTCCGCTCCGCCGTTGCCCCCTGAGAAAATTATGCATGCGCACCTCCGCATTGGTCAGGGTGAGCTGATGATGAGTGATGGCAATCCCCATCAGCCTCCGGCCTCAGAACACGCGGGCTATGCCGTGAGTCTGGCAACCAATGATGCAGAGCAGGGTAAGGCATGGTTTGAAAAGCTGTCTGCAGGCGGGAAAGTCACTACGCCATGGCAGGAGACGTTCTGGTCTAACGGCTTCGCCATGTTTATCGATAAATTCAATATTCCATGGCGCATCAACGTGGTAAAACCCGACGCGTAATACGCTGCAGTCTGTAAAGACGCGAGGCCTTCCCCATGGGAAGGCCTCAACGTTTGCCGCCACCTCTTTTCGCGGTGCGACAGCAATCAGAAGTTATAGCCAGCGACCAGGTAGTAACCCCAGCCTGTGGACTTGATTTCAGACGCGCTTTCACCAAATCCTAACTCCTGACCCGCTCCCCACTGACCGCCGTTATGAAAATAACGGGCGACGGCCGAGAAGTGCCAGTGATCGTAACCCAGCGACAGGATATGGCTGGAGGCGATTGAATTGCTGGTGCGAATCGGGCCACTCTTTTCGCGTAAGTCTGAACCCCAGTCGAAGTTGGTAAAGCCTACGTAGCCAAGGTTACCGCCCCAAAGAGTGGTGATTGGCACAAAATATTTCACTTTGAAGCGATAGCCATCCCAGCTGTTTTCATTCGCTGCACCGTAGTTTTCCCACTGGTATTTGGCATAGACGTTAAGCGACAGACCGATATCGCTGTGCGTATCGATGTCGGTGCCCAGGCCCATATACCAGGTATTCTGACGGTTGGCGCTGTTGCGGCCCATATCGTAGATATAGTTGTTCGCGAAGTACCACTCTTTAAACGGACCAAAGGCCAGGCTGGTGCCGGTCAGTTTATCAATGGAGAAACGCGGCTCAATTTCCATGAACAGCGGCGAACCGTGGTCGAAAATGCCGTTAGCATTGCTGTTGCCCACGCCAAAGAAGTTCGGCAGATCAACGTAGCCGTAAAAATCAAACCAGTCTTTTTTCGCAAACGCTTCATATTCCAGATAGACGTCATTATTGAACTGCGGTCCGAAGCGAGTATGGTAACTGCCCACCACGTTTACGCTCTGATGCCACCAGTCGGAAACGTACTGGGGAGCATTGTCAGCAGCCTGCACTGCACCGTTTAAGGAACCTGCCAGCAGGGCGCCTGCCATTAACGTTTTAAATTTCATTATATTTTGACCACTGGTTTTTATGCGCAAGACAATCGTTTGCGCGCTGTTTGGAAATCAATCCCAAAGGTTGGGCAGTAATGTACTCAGGCCGCCTGTTTTAGTTAGCGTAGCGTGCCTGTAACAGAGAGATAGAAAATAGCTTTTGGTCACATTTGTCAAAATGTGTTGCATAACAATTCATCAATATTGTGATGTTTGTCACAATATTGTCTCAGGCGAACGGAACCAGGCAACCGTTTACGTTGTCTGGTTCCGAATCAAACAGCGAGGATCAGGGAAAAGTGACGCGGACCTGAAAACCGCAACGCACACCGTGCGGATTCAGGCAATTGGACAGGGCAACGCGGATATGATGTTTGTGCGCCACGCTTCGTACAATAGACAAGCCTAACCCGCTCCCCTGGGCTTTAACATCCGGGGCGCGGGCAAAGCGATCAAACGCGCGTTCAATAAACGACTCCGGCATGCCAGGGCCGTTATCGACGATATCTACCACGGTTTGCCCGTCAACACGGTGCAGCAGGACATCCACCAGGCTGCCTTCAGGCGTATGAAGCATGGCATTGCCAATCAGGTTATCAAACAGGCTTCGCAGCTCCGATCGTCCGGCCTGCAACTGGTAGTGCGTGGTGCCGCTAAAGCCAATGTCGATACCGCGTTTATCTGCCACCACCATGAGCTGCTCAATGCTCTCTTTCAGCACATCTTCCAGCGCGATAGTTTCGAGGCTGGCGACAACCGACTGATCTTCCCAGCGTGACATATTCAGCAATTGGGTCACCAGATGGCGGGTGCGGGTCACGCCCGATTCCAGTTGTGCAAACTGACGACTGGCCTCGCCAGGCTGAATATGCTGCCGCAGGTTCTCCAACTGCAACGTAACCGCCGTGACCGGCGTCCGCAATTCGTGCGCGGCATCTTCCATAAACTGGCGCTGTGAAGACCAGGCCGCACGAAGTTTATCCAGCAGCGAATTATAGGCGGCGACCAGCGGCTGAATTTCATCAGGCAGGCTTCCCGGTGAAACGCTGTGTGGGTGATGGGCATCCTGCGCGGCAATCTCCCGGGAGGCAACGCGCAAATCCCGGGTGATTTTGCGCACGACCAGCCAGATAACCAGTAATGACAGCGGCATCATTAAAATCAGCGGAATAATCGCCGACAGCGCCCGCCTCACCATCATTTCTTTCATGTAGCTGAGATTGAGCATCACCTGAATGGTCTTTATCTCGCTGCCGGGCTGGCCGGAGCGGGTATAAATTCGCCATTCGCAGTCGTGGCAGCCGCCGATCTGCACATCTTTGTAGCCGTTTTCGGCCTGTAACGGCGCGTGCAACTCAGGCCAGGAGCTGGAGCGTAGCTGACCTTTGGCATCCCACAGCTGAATGACGAAGGCGCTTTTGATCTTGTGCGCTGGCGCAATAAGCGGCATCAGCGGAGGGATTTCGCGATTCACTGACCAGGCATCGGCCAGCTTGGCGAGCTGCTCATCCTTGATGACGCCCACCATTTCACCGTAGCAGCTAAAGAAATACCAGGCCACGCCGCCAATCATCAGCAAATGAATGACCAGTAACGTACTGAGTAATTTATTCCGTAACGATCGCATAAAGATTTTCATATTGCCGGTACTCGCCAACCCAGTCCGCGCACGTTGCGGATCACATCATTATCCAGCTTGCGCCGCATGCCGTGGATTAATACGTCTACCGCATTGCTGCTGACTTCTTCGCCCCAGCCATAGATGCGGTTCTCTAACTGCTCGCGTGACAGGATGGCACCGGGCCGCTCCAGCAGCGCATAGAGCAGGGCATATTCCCGGGCGGTTAACTGCTCACGTTGCCCTTTGTACAGGACTTCGCGCGTCAGCATATCCAGTTGAACATCCCCGCTGCCCAGCACCGAATCGGCGGAACCGTGATGGCGCCGGGTAATCGCACGCATGCGGGCCATGACCTCCTGAAGATCAAAAGGCTTAAGCAGGTAGTCATCCGCACCATAATCCAGGCCCTGTACGCGCTGAGCGACCGTATCGCGGGCGGTAAGGATCAAGACCGGTGTGGCATCCCCGCGCCCGCGTGCCCGTCTCAGCACCTGCAATCCATCGTCCCGGGGTAAGCCAAGATCAAGCAGGACGCAGCTGTAGCCGCCTTCGCTCCAGGCGTTTTGCGCATACACGCCATCGCGTACCCAGTCAACTGACCAGCCTGCCGCTTCCAGCGCCTGCTGCAAATTCGCGCCGATCATTTCATCATCTTCGACCAACAAAACGCGCATGGATGATGCCCTCCCGAAAAATGGCAACAGTGTAGCGCTGGATTATTAGCGCAGAATTATTGGGGCGCTCAGCCTGCTAAAAGGCCGGGGCGCGCCGGATGCCTGTACCTAAAGAGGCGATTTTACCGCTTTGCTAATTCTGCGCTAATTTTTCGCTAATTAAGGGATAAATTTAACGCGCTACAGTGTGTTCCCTGCACATCTGCTTTAACCAGGAGAACACCATGAATCAGCGCGAGTTTATTCGTAGTTTGCTGGAATGGATAGAAAGCAATTTAGGACACGATCTGCATCTGGACGAAGTTGCTCGCCGCGCGGGCTATTCCCGTTGGCACCTGCAACGGTTATTTCGCCAGCATACCGGCTTCTCACTGGCCGAGTATATCCGTCAGCGCCGTCTGACCGAGTCGGCCCTGACGCTGCTTAACAGCAACGAAGCGATTTTACAGGTGGCGATGAGCTATGGGTTTGATACCCAACAGGCCTACACCCGAACGTTTAAAAACTATTTTATGGTCACGCCGGGTCAACTGCGCCGTCAGCGCCGGGTAGAGCCAGATCGTTTATTATTCCCTTATGCCATGGCAAGTTAGTCTCTGTATGGACATTCCCATCCGCGAACTTGTGGGAATGTCCATGCATCGTCAGGGCTGCCTCGCGTCCTTTTTCCTGCTCCCACGCTGTCCGCTTTCCTTCCGTTGCTTTATTCTGACTGCCTGAGGCACGGCGTCGTGGCTGTGCAATAACCTTCAGCAGGCCGATTTGTCCCAGGAACCCGATGACTAACAGCGATAACCTGATCGCCATGATGTTGTTTGCGCGCGTGGTGGAACTCAAAAGCTTTACGGAAGCCGCACGCGTACTCGGCGTGTCAAAGTCCCACATCAGCCGGGAAATTGCCGGGCTGGAACAGCGGCTGGGCATTCGGCTGCTCCAGCGTACGACTCGCCGGATGACGCTGACGGAACTCGGCCAGGCTTACTATCCCTTTTGCGTGCGTATGCTGGACGAAATGCACCGGGCCGAAGATTTTGTGCAGCAGGCTCACCAAAATCCTGCCGGTAATGTCCGCTTACAGGCGCCCGTCACCTATGGCTGCCAGTGCATCGTGCCGCTGCTGAATCGGTTTCTGCGCGGTCATCTGCACATCAATGTCGATCTCAGCCTTACGGATAACAACGATGAGACCCTTGGCGACGGGGTAGACATCGCGATAGTTATCCGTGCTCATGCGCCCCGCCAGGGCAACTTTCGTGTTTTGAGCGACATCCACTGGGGCCTGTACGCCGCGCCTGACTACCTGGCGCAGCATCCTGCCATTTCGCATCCGCGCCTGTTACCCCGCCATGATCTCTTGATGTTTCACGGTCCGGCGCACACGGCGGCACTGCCTTTTCGTCGCGATAAGCTGCGTCTGGCGGTAGACGTGCGTAGCCGCTTTCGGGCCAATAACAGTATGGCGCTGCTGAACGCTGCACTGGCGGGCAACGGCATCGCCTATCTGCCTTCCTATATGGTGCAGGAGGCGCTGACGCAGGGGCAAATTGTCCAGGTGCTGCCGGAGTGGCAGATGGATCGCTCACAGAGCTACCTGCTGAGGCATCAGGACATCGCATCGGCCTCTCCCATCAACCTGCTGTGCGATACGCTGATCGACCAACTGGGCGCGCACTGATTGTTGCAGTACAGCAACAAAACAGGCCAGTCAGCAAATATCGCGCGCCGACTGTTGTTGTCTCGTCACCATTGTTAGCCTGAGTCCCTAAACACGATGGGGATATCGCATGGAAATCACGTCTGAGGCACCTGTATTCCACCACTGGAAACGTAACTTATGGGTTTGCGTCTTTGGCTCGTTTACGACCCTGGTCGCCATGACCTTGCTGCTGCCTTTTTTACCCTTGTATGTTCAACAGCTGGGCGTACAGCACCCGGCGGCCATTGCGCGCTGGTCCGGCGTGGCCTATGGCGCAACCTTTCTCAGCGCCGCGTTAACCGCGCCGCTGTGGGGCAGGCTGGGCGATCGCTACGGCCGTAAGCTGATGCTGATCCGGGCGAGCCTGGGAATGGCCCTTGCCATGGCACTGATCGGCATGGCAACCGCTGTGTGGCAACTGGTGGCGCTGCGTTTACTGGCGGGATTACTCGGGGGCTATTCTTCCGGCTCCACCATTCTGATTGCTGCGCAAACCCCTAAAGCGCATACCGGATGGGCGTTAGGCGTGCTGGCATCCGGCATGATGGCCGGTAATGTTATAGGCCCCATACTGGGCGGTGTACTCCCGCCGCTGATCGGCATTCGGGCTACGTTCTGGCTGACGGGGGCGGTCATTTTTGTGGCATTCCTGGCGACCACCTTTTTGCTGAAGGAGCCAGCCGTGGCGCGTAAGAAGGTGCAGAGCGTTTGTCCTCAGCCGGGCGAGGCTGCTGCTCCCTTTGACCGGGCGATAGTCAGGCTGATGTGGTTAACGGCCATGCTGCTGGTGTTTGCCAATATGTCGATAGAGCCTGTCATCACGCTGTATATCGGCCAGTTTTTACATCAGGAGCATGCCATCACCCTGATGTCCGGCCTGGTGATGGCCGCAGCCGCGCTGGGCAGTATTCTTTCAGCACCCTTTGTCGGCAAGCTGGCCGACCGCGTGGGGCACTGGCGGGTCCTGAGCGCTGGCCTGTTTGGCTGCGCGCTGTTACTGATCCCTCAGGCTTTTATTACCGATGCCTGGCAGCTGCTGCCGTTACGTTTCCTGATGGGCATGTCGCTGGGCGGTCTGATGCCCTGCATTACCGCCATTATCCGTCACCACGTTCCCGCCGTGCAGGTGGGGCGCATGCTCGGCTATTCGACGTCGGCGCAGTATATCGGCCAGGTCAGTGGTCCCCTTTTTGGTGGGGTGATTGGTGGCGCGTGGGGAATGCGGCCAGTATTTCTGGCCACCTGCATGGTCATGGGGCTGTGCGCCTGGTTAAGCTGGCGCTCCCCACGCGCAAAAGCACAGGGCAGATAGCAGGCATAAAAAAAGGCGGACCGGAGTCCGCCTCTGTTCAGGTGTTAATTACTTCTGGTCGGGCAGCGCATAGGCAATCACGTAATCGCCCAGCTTGGTGCCGAATGAACCATGGCCACCGGCAGCAATCACAACGTATTGCTTGCCGTTAACTTCATAGGTCATTGGCGTTGCCTGACCACCGGCTGGCAGGCGCGCCTGCCACAAGAGTTCACCGGTGTCGGTGCTGTAAGCGCGCAGGTAGTTATCAGCCGTTGCGCCAATAAAGAACACTTTGCCTGCGGTGGCAACCGGTCCGCCCAGCATTGGCATACCCATTTTAAAGGGCAGCGGTACAGGTGAGCTGTCACGAACGGTACCAATACGTTGTTTCCACACCACTTCGTTGGTTTTCAGGTCAACAGCAGAAACATAACCCCATGCAGGTTGTTTACACGGCAGACCAAAAGGTGACAGGAACGGATTCAGTTCAACGCCATACGGCACGCCGTACTGCGGCTGAATACCGGTTTCAGTACCTGAACCGCCCGTTGCGCCTTTTGGTGGCTCTTCCGGATTACCCGGACCGCGTGGGATCAGCTTAGACACGAACGGCAGCGCCATTGGGTTAGCAATCGCAATCTGACGATGCGGATCAACGGAAATGCCGCCCCATTCAAACATGCCCAGGTTACCCGGGAAGACCAGGGTGCCCTGCTCAGAAGGTGGCGTGAACGGACCTTCGTAGCGCAGACGTTTGAAAATCACGCGGCACACCAGTTGGTCATACATCGTCGCGCCCCACATGTCCTTATCCGTCAGGTTCTGTTTCGGACGGAAGGTCAGTTCAGAGTAAGGCTGTGTAGCTGAGACATGGTCGCCCTTAGCCGCGCCCTGCGGAACAGGGGTTTCCGGGGCCGGAACCACAGTTTTACCTGTGCGGCGATCCAGAACAAAGATGTTCCCGGTTTTGGCAGGGGCATAGATAACCGGCACGGTATTACCGTCTTTATCGGTAATATCCGCCAGCGTCGGCTGCGAAGGCAGGTCCATATCCCACAGATCGTGATGCACAGTCTGATATGACCACACCAGCTTACCGGTCGTCGCGTTCAGCGCCAGCACGCTGCTGGCATAACGTTCCTGCTCAGGTGTGCGGTTGCCGCCCCAGATATCCGGCGTGGTCACCCCCATTGGCAGGTAAACGATATCCAGCTTCGGATCGTAAACCGCAGGTGCCCACGAGTTAGGGGAGTTCATGGTGAACGTGTGTTCATCCGCCGGAATCGCGTTAGGATCTTTCGCGCCCGGATCGAACACCCACAACAGTTTACCGGTGTTCACATCAAAGCCACGGATGGCGCCTGAAGGTTCACGGGTTGAAAAGTTATCGGTTACCGCGCCGGCCATCACAATGGTGGTGTCAGTAATCACCGGTGGCGAGGTTGGCTCATACATGCCTGGCGTTGTAACCGGCTGCTTGTGCTGCAGATCCAGCTCACCGTTGTTACCAAAGGCCGGGCAGCGTTCACCGGTTTCCGCATCCAGCGCGAACAAACGCCCGTCATTGACTGGCAGGTAGATACGACGCGAGCACAGCGCAGGCTGGGTATTGGACGCATCCTTCGCTGCAGGGAATTCGTGGTATGACACACCACGACAGGTCACGTGCTGGAAGGTTGGGTTGGTTTTCAGGCCGGGATCAAACTTCCACTTTTGCTTGCCGGTGGCCGCATCCAGAGCAAATAAAATCTGATGTGGCGTGCAAAGATACAGCGTGTCGCGAATCTTGATTGGCGTCACTTCATCGGTAATTTCGCCCGGATCGCTTGGGCGTTTCATATCACCGGTCTGGAATTGCCAGGCAACCTGCAGTTCTTTCACATTGTCGTGGTTGATCTGCTTGAGCGGCGAGAAGCGCGTACCTTGCTGATCGCGCGCATAGGCCGGCCAGTCGCCATCAGCAATATTGCTCAACGGCTGTGCCTGAGGCGCATTATCCGCTGTTGCCGGTAATGCACCGTTAACCACTTGCGGATCATTAAAGACGGAATAGGTTAACACCGCTGCACTGGCAACCAGCGCTACGCCCATGGCACCCAGTGCGCCTTTACCCGGCTGGTATAAGCCGCGATAGACAAAGGGCAACACCAGCCAGACGCCAAAGATCACCAGTACGTCGGTACGCGGTGCCAGTGCCCAGAAGTCGGTGCCGACTTCCCAAACGCCCCAGGCCAGCGTAGCCAGCAGTAAGAGCGCATAGACAACCAGGGCAGCGCTGTTACGTCGCCACAGCAGGAAAGCGGTAAGCAGCATGGCTGCACCGCCGATGATGTAGTACCAGGAACCACCGATCGTGGCCAGCCAGATACCACCAATTAACATGAACGCACCCGTTAGCACGGCGAACAGCACCGTTAAAAAACGGACCACGCTAAAGGATGAGGAGTTTTTCCCCATAATGTTGACCTCATTTCGTTGCCAGAAAACTCAGGAAAACAATCAGATAGATTGTTGTCAGTCATAAAGTACAAAAGATGAAAGGCATTCTTATTTCGCTCTTCCCTGAAGCGTGATGATCCATATCTGTTAAATGTTATAGCAAAATTGGTATGAGTTTTGATTTTTTTGGCTTAAAGCTCTTAACAACGCATCTAAGGCAATACTTTAGACGGTGTTAATGGGGCTTGCCGATATGATTCAATAGTGCCAGGAGATAAGAAAGGTTAAAGCGTAAAGGGAATGAGATCGCCAGACGCGCGTTGTAATTGCCAGCCGCTAATGTTAAGTGCCGCGAGTTGTTCTGCTGATAACGTCGGTTCGTAACCGCGCACGATAATCTCGGCGCCTTTCCCTTTTAATGACTCAAGAAAAAAAGGAAATGTAAATTTCCGATAGTTGTCATTAAAGAATGAATAACTTAAGACAATGGCGGAAAAAGGAAAGGATTCGACTAAATGCCAGTCTGCGCCAGGCGGTGCAAAATCAAAAAGCCAGAAACGATAAGCGTTAATTAATTCCAGTAATTTTTCCTGATGGGCCCTGAGGTTGCGATAATTAATACCAATACGCACCCGCGCATCCTGTAGGTGTAAATAACGTTCGGGATGCTGAATCCATTCTTTTAACTGTGCATCACACAGGGGGATAATGATTAATGCTTCTTCAGTTGCAAGATGGTTGTGCAATGAAATAATGTTGTCATCGTTAAGTATCCTTTTCGTCGGTTGTGTGCAGTCCGAATTCGGGAGGTGGTAACAAATACCGGCCACCTGACTCGTGACGTGATGAATAGGCTCAGTAATATAAGGGTTATATCCGCTATTTTTCATTATCTCATCGAAACTATTTAACGTTTGCTGTGAATTTTATTTTTTGCATAACGAGAGGGAAGTACGGCGATTAATATACGCGATTCTCCTGGCAACACACGTTTTTTATATATTAATCAGCACTTTTTTGTTATCCGTTATTTAAATTTATATGCACTCTAATGATAACGTTAAATGGTCTTTTCTGGCGTGACTACTCGTCGAAAGCGTTAATTCACCCTGCACGTTGTTTTGTAAAACGCGTAATAAACGTCATCTGATTATCAGCAGAAAGTGTCGTTATGATGTCACAACGGCCGCTTCGTTTACTGCTTTATCTTATCCTGAGTTAAGTTATCAGCAGAGCAGGCGGTTTTTTTTAATAATCATCCGCACAGGTCAATCCTCATGGAAAACGCAGGCGGAAACGCCTGATGCCGCGCGACGCTTGCCCGCAGGGCGGGAGAAGTACAGGTGTGGAGGAATAAAAAAACCGGCCTGAGGCCGGTTTAAGTAGGGTACCAGTCGTCGAGCTATGTTTAACCTGATGGGCTCGGGGGAGTGAGCTATCAGGAGGGAACTAGTGCGTTCCCGTTTTTCCCAGGTTGGCGTCAAAACGTGTCCAGCTTTCGGTCAGATCGATGACGCTGCGGGTTTTGCGCGCTTCATCAATCTTAATGGCCGTCAGGCCGGCTTCCAGTGCGTCAACAACAGAAACTTTTAGCGGCGTTCCCTGCTTGACGTGCTTAACGATCTCTTCCGCCATTAAGGCATCGGCACCGTAATGACCGTCATAGGCGTTGCCGCTGTAGGCGGTTTCCACTTCTTTTTCGCCGGTGCGTGCGTTGTGCACGCGAAAATAGTTACGGACAAAATCGCCTTCAGCCATGCCGTCAGTGCCTATCACGCAGAACCGGCGGAATTCGTCCGGGACGTTGAGGTTAGCGTGAAAAGACAGCGTTGCGCCGCTGGCGTACTCAATCAGGGCGGTCTGGTAATCGACAATATCGGCATCGCTGCTAAACACCGCGTCGGTACTCGACCAGCCGCTGGGCTTAGTGTGATAAATCTCAGACTGCTCGGTGATCGCACCTTGTGGTGCATGCTGAGGCGTGAACGACTTGCGTCCGCCAAAGCTGGCTACCCGAAGGGGGCGCTCCTGCATTAATCCCTGGTAGAGATCGATGTCGTGACAGCATTTTTCCAGAATATAAGGACCGGCATACTTTTCGAGCCTGCGCCAGTCGCGCTGGAAGAACGCGCCATGATAAGGCTTAATATGTTCTGTCGCTTCAATAGAGGTGATTTCACCCAGGCGACGATCGTCACGTGCTGCCAGCAGATCGTGATAGAGCGGCGAGTAACGCAGCACCAGCCCTACCAGAATACGGTCTTCGCCATACTGCTGAACCAGTTTTGCCATCGCCATCGTTTGTTCTTCGTTAATCACGACAGGCTTTTCAGTAAACACAGTATAGCCTGCTGCCAGCGCCTGTGTGACATGCTCAAGATGCATAAAGTTAGGCGAGCCCACCAGCAGCAAATCAAAACCACCCTGTTGCAGCAGCGCCTCAACGGAATCGAACGCTTTGCCGGGATCGATGCCGAAACTGTGCAGATTCGGCAAACCGGCCGGTGCTGGATCGTAATAACCTACCAGCGAAAATTCGGTATCAGCCTTGTGAAACTCTTTAACGACATGAGAAAGACGAAAGCCGAGACCAATAATGCCTACTTTCATGGTAAACCCCTGATCCTGAATTCTGACAACGGTGAGTACGCCGCTGACGGGACGCAATGATGGAAAGACTGGCTACCAACTTATTACGACAGAAAAACTAATGTCAATAACGCGTTGTGTGATTTGCATACGTATTTTTGGATATTTCATTGATTTTAAATAATAAATAGTTATTGTTTTTTGCCTATATTTATTTGTTATTGCGATTTAAGTTTTTTTCACCTATCGTTCGCAGATTACAGAATCGAGATGCGTTTACGGCGGGAGGAAGCGCGTGCAATCACACTATCTCCTTGGTATTGATGGCGGCGGTACGCAGTGTCGCGCGCGGTTGACCGACGCGAATGGCAACGTGCTGGCTCAGGCGGTGGGCGGCCCCGCCAACGTCTGGTCACAGTTTGATGCGGCTCTGAACTGCGTTGAGCAGCTCATGGCAGCCGTGCTGTCTCAGGCAGGGCTGACGCCACAGGCGCTGGCGCAGACCTCGCTGGTGGCAGGATTAGCCGGTGCGAATGTGGCCTCGGTTAAGGCGCGCCTGACGCAATGGCAGCCTGCCTGCGCGACCGTGCAGGTGGTCAGCGATGTTGAGATCGCCTGCACCGGCGCCCATGCGGCGGCACCCGGTGCGGTTTTTATTATTGGCACCGGTAGCCAGGGCGCAGCCTGGGATGGCGAGCGGTTTACGCTGCTGGGCGGCTGGGGATTCGCGCTGTCCGATCACGGCTCCGGCGCTGAGCTGGGGCGACGCGCGCTGCGGCTGGCATTACTGGCCCATGAAGCCATCGTTGACAGCACAGACTTTACCCACGGCCTGATGGCACAGTTTAACCACAGCCCGGAAACCATGTTGATGTGGACGCGAGAAGCGATGCCCGCCGACTGGGCGCGCGTGGTGCCTGATATTTTTGCCGCCGCGCACGCGGACGATCGTCATGCCGTGGATCTCCTGCAGCAGACTGCAAGCGATATTGGCTTAATGGTCAGCCGTCTCTCTACCATCAGTCAGGGATGCGTCGCCCTCATGGGCGGGCTGGCCACACCGATTCAGCCCTGGCTGAGCGCGGAGAGTCAGGCCCGGCTGGTCGCTGCACAACACGATGCTCTGGACGGGGCATTAATGATGGCCCGGGCAAATCTGAGGACGCTATGATTGCTCCAAACGTTACCGCGCGCATTCTGAGACTGATCGTGGAACATGCGCCTGTCAGCCAGTCTGACCTCAAGGTCCGAAGCGGACTCAGCATGTCTACCGTCTCCCAGGCGACCAACCGACTGCTGGCGCAGGGCATCGTCCAGGAACTGGGGCTGCGCCGCGTATCAATGGGGCGGCCTAAAACCTTGCTGGGGCTGAATCCCGATCGCGCCAGCGTCATTGGCATTCAGCTTAACGCCGAGCGTAACCTGATCGTAATGACCGACCTCAGCGGCAATCTGCTGGGGGAACAGCAGATGCCTTCCGGCGCCATCACGCCACGACAGCTGGGCGATGCGCTGGCTAAATTTCTACGCGGCGTGGAAGAAAAACAGGTTGGCGCGATTGGCCTGGCCTTATCCGGTTTAGTCGATGCCGAAAACGGCTACTGTATTCGTTCGAAAGTGCTCGACTGGGAGAATGTCCCTATCGCGCAGATGCTGGAAACACGCTTTTCCCTGCCGGTATTTATCGAAAACGATGCCAATGCGATGGCGATGGCCACCCTGGTATTTGGCCAACTGGGCAACGCGCAGTCAGCGGTTATTGCGACTTACGGTAAAGGCATTGGCGCAGGCATTATTCTTAACCGCCGGCTGTATCGCGGGCGACATGGCAAAGCGGGCGAGATCGGTAACGGCCTGGTCGGCGATGGCTCGCTGCGTCTGCTTGAGGATGTGGCCTCGTCTCGGGCAATCCTGCAACGTGTCCAGCAGGATGAAGCGGGCGGTCCGCTAACGTTGCAGGCGCTCGATCAGCGGCCCACGGCCGAGGTGCTGAGCGCACTGGAAGAGGCGGGACGTGAACTGGGAATCTCCCTGGCCAATCTGTCGGTGGCGTACGATCCTGACGTCGTGTTCCTGGCGATGGAACCGCACATGGCTTCACGTATTCTGCTGGACCACATTACCCAGAGTTTTCAGGCCTATCGTCTGAAGCTGACGCCACAGACGACACCGCTGCAGTTTCTGACAGAATCAAACCGCATGTGGGCGCTGGGCGCGGCAGGCTTTGCCGTGAATATGCTGCTCGATCTGCTGGCTGCCCAGGCGGATGAAGAACCCGTGACCTGACGGCGCCGCAGCGCCATCCTGTTTAACGCAGACGCTGCCCCTGCTCATCAAACAGCAGGCAGTGGTCTGCCGATAAACCCAGCCTGACCTCCACGCCTAAATCACGCCGTTGCGCCTCGCGCGCCTCAACAACCAGCATCTGTTCAATGCCTAAATCAAGGTAAAGATAATTGGTGTGGCCGAGCATTTCGGCAAAGGAGAGCGTGCCGCTGAACTGACGTTCGGCTGGCGTTTCCGCGGCGGGCTGCATGTGCTCGGGACGAATGCCCAGGGTGACGCGCTGGCCCTCGCGGCAGGGCGCCGCAATCTTTAGCACCAGCTGCGTTATCTTCAAATCCGGCACGCGTAACTGCACCTCACCCTGACCCGTGGCGGTGACTTCAGCTTGGAGGAAATTCATCTTCGGCGAGCCGATAAAACCGGCCACAAACAGGTTGTCTGGGTCGCTGTACAACGCTAACGGCGCGCCAACCTGTTCAATCCGCCCTTTGCGCAGCACTACGATACGATCGGCAAGCGTCATCGCCTCTGACTGATCGTGGGTCACATAAATCATGGTATTGCCCAGCGAGGCGTGCAGGCGGGCAATCTCGATGCGCATTTGCAGACGCAGCTCGGCATCCAGGTTGGAGAGCGGCTCATCAAACAGGAAGATGCGCGGATGGCGAATAATGGCGCGGCCAATGGCCACGCGCTGACGCTGGCCCCCGGAAAGCGCCCGTGGCAGGCGATCCAGCAGTTCGGTCAGGTGCAAGCGCGCGGCGGTTTGTTCAATCGCCTGGGCTATCTCGGCTTTCGGCTTTTTCATCACCTCAAGCGGATAGGCCAGATTACCGCGCACCGTCATGTTGGGATAAAGCGCATAAGACTGAAACACCATGGCGATGCCGCGTTCGGTTGCGGGCTGACGGGTCATGTCTTTATCGTCAATCAGCAATGTGCCGTCAGTAATTTCTTCCAGCCCGGCGATCATCCGTAGCAGGGTAGATTTACCGCAGCCGGATGGCCCAACGAACACCACAAATTCGCCGCTGTTTACCCTGAGATCGACGCCGTGAATCACATCGATATGGTCATAGGACTTCTTAACGTTCTGTAAGCGCAGGCTGGTCATAAACTCTCTCACTTAAAGTAACTGGCCCATATATATGGCGTTGCTGCGCAGGATGTGGCTGAATCCCATGCGTTGATAGAACGCGCACACCTGTTCATTTTGCAGGCTGACGCCAAGGTGAACGCCTTTCACGCCGGCCTGGCGTAGCGCAGTCAGTTCCTGTGCAATCATCCTGCGGCCCCAGCCGCCTTGCTGCACCGGCGGCAGCAGATTGATATGTAAATGCGCGGGCCACTGTGTCACCAGCTGCGCATCGGCACGTTCAGGCTGACGGATGCTGTCGAGAATTTTGCTGTCATAGGGGGCGCTGGGCGTGCGGTCACGGTATTTTTCCTGAAGCTGAGGCCACCAGTGCTGCTCAAGCTGCGCTTCAAAGGCGCGGGTATCGGGCGTAGCGACAACATAGCCCATCACTTCGCCTTCCACGTCCAGCACAAAGGCAAAATCCGGTGCAAAGCGGGCGTAGGGCACCGCAAAGCGCTGTCCAGGATACTCGGGATCGGAATAGTGGTTACGGGCATCCTTACCGGCATTGGCGGTTTCCAGACAGATGCGGTAAAGCGCTGAATAGTCCGACTCGGTGGCCGGACGAATGACACCTTGATTCGCCATCGTCATCTCTCACAGGTCAGTAGTTGAACAACCTCACGGTAATGAAAGCTGACTTAGTTTTCAAGATGGAATAATTGCCCCGCTATCCTGAAGTCGCCTCCGCTCGGATCTTATTAGCTGACCAGGCCAGTCCCTGTGGGCTTCTGTCGCAGGCGGTGAACCGGCAGGCGGCAATCGTCAGAGGAAATAAAAAGTTAAAAATGTGAGCGTCATATGATTTTCATATTTTTTATCAGCAAGTTATTACGCCATTTTGAGGCTGGTTTATCGTGCTGGCCCGCGGCGAACGGACACCGATAACGCGCCAGATTTGTGCGGATTTCTCTCCGCTTATGCTGAGCGTTGCCCTGTCAGCGTGTTTTTTTGCGCAGGCTCACAACCTGGCAATTCCCAAGGTGGGATGTTTGACTTTATTTTTTTATTAAAGTAACTATGAGTGAGAAGGTGATTTATGCGGCGACAGTCTGCGGGATTGCAGACCCTGTGAAGAAAGGATGCCCATCCTGTATTGGAGAAAGTGAGCATGATGTCTGATTCCTCAGTTCGTTCGTTCCGTTTTCGCACTTCGGTTCGTAGCCTGTTGGCGGCGGGCTTGCTGATGGGCAGCGTTGCGCATGCCGACAGCACCGTTACCCTGAATGAATGGGATATCTACAGTTATCCTCAGCAAACGGCGGCCGTCGATGAAGGTATTAAAGACTTTTCCCAGCAAAACCCCGGTATCGTTATCAACCGGTCCGTGCACTCCTTTGAAGACACGCGCATTCCTCTTAAGTTGGCTCTGACCGCAGGTGAAGGTCCGCAGATTGCCCAGGTGAATCAGGGCGGCGGCGATATGGGATCGCTGGTCAAAGACAAACTGCTGCTGCCGCTGGATAGCTATGCGGCCGAATACGGTTGGACCCAAAAATTCCCGGATTCCATTCTCAAGCGTAACCGCTGGTCTGACAGCGGCCAGTTTGGCAGCGGCAAGCTGTACGGCGTGGCCAGCCTCGGTGAAATGGTTGGCCTCTATTATAACAAGGCGCTGCTGGATAAGGCCGGTATTGCGGTACCGAAAACCCTGAGCGAGCTTGACGCCGCAATGGCAAAACTCAAGCAGCAGGGCACGCCGCCAATGATGCTGGGTTTATTAGACGGCAACATGGGGCAGCAGTTACTCAGTACGCTGTGGGAAGCGCAAATTGAAAGCAGCGACCGCAAAAAACTGGATGATTTGATTTACGACGTGGGCGGCACGTTCAAAGATGACAAGCTGAAAAAAGCGGCCACCATAATGAAAGGCTGGGCTGACAAAGGTTATCTGTTCCCGGGCTATCAGGGCATTGGTCATGATGATGCCGCCACGTTATTCCAGAACGGTCAGTCTGCGTTCCTGGTGAGCGGAACCTGGTATCTGGGCCAGTTTAAAGACAACAAAGATATTCACTTCACCGGGATGCCAGCCGGTGACGGCGTTAAGCAGCCGTTGATGGTCGGCGGAACCGATCTGGCCTTCTCGATGACCAGCATGGCGAAAACCAAAGCCCAGCAGGATGCCGCCGCCAAATTTATTAACTATATGGTGTCGGACAGCATGGCAAACCGCTGGCTGAACGTTGGCTTCCTGCCGGCCAGTACCAATAAAGACGCAAAAATCCCGGCGGATAATCCGCTGTTAGGCGAAGCCTGGCAGGTGTGGCTGAACCTGAATGCCTACGACGGTCTGGGCCATTATATCGACTGGGCAACCCCGACCATGAACGCCGAACTGAATCAAAACGTTCAGCTGCTGCTGGCGGGCCGACAGACGGCTGAGCAGATGGTGATTAACTTCGATAACAACTATCAGCGTTACATGAAAACCCTGAAACACTAAGCCGGTTGCCCGGCAGCGAACCTGCCGGGCCTGAATGTCGCTCTGACTACGACGAGTACGGTTATGTTGAATCAAAGCAGTTGGCGTAATTTTCTCTATCTTCTTCCCGCAGTCCTGGTTTATGGCCTGTTTCTGCTGTTACCGCTGCTTGCGTCGTTGGGAATCAGCTTTACCGAGTGGGATGGCACCTCGCGGCCAGTTTTCGCGGGCATCAGTAACTACCTGCGTATGTTCAGCGATCCGGTCTTCTGGATTGCCCTTGGCAATAACGCCATTCTGATGCTGTTTTATACTCTCCTGCCGATTGGCGTGGGGCTGCTGCTGTGCAGCTTTCTGTATGAAACCCGAAACAATACCGAGCGCAGCGTACTGCGCATCCTGTTCTTTCTGCCTTATATCATGCCGATGGCGGTTCTCGGCGTAGTGTGGCGCTGGCTGTACAACCCGGCCTTTGGCCCCATCGATCAGGTCCTGCGCGCCATCGGATTGCCGCAGTTGGCGATGTCCTGGCTCGGGGATTTTACCTGGGCACTGCCGGCCGTCGGCATGGTCGCCACCTGGTACTTTTTTGGTTTCTGTCTGGTGCTGTTTATGGCGGGACTGCAGCGAATGGATCCGTCCCTGCTTGAAGCGGCGGACCTGGATGGCTCCTCGCGCCGCCAGAAGTTTATGCGCATTACGCTGCCGGGACTGCGTCCGGAGCTGCGCATCGCGCTGTTGCTGACGGTCATCGCCAGTCTGAAGGCGTTCGATCTGGTGTACGTAATGACGCAGGGCGGCCCTGGCACCTCCACCATGGTGACCAATATCTTTATGTACAAGCAGGGCTTTGATCTGCATTACTTCGGCTATGCCTCATCGGTTGCCGTATTCAGTATGGTCATTGTGTTAGGACTTAACTATCTGATCCATCTGGCATTGAAGGAACGTTACTGATGAAAAGCACACCGATCATTTCTCGTGCGCTGATCTGGATTGTGGCGCTGATGACCATCATGCCGTTTTTAATGGCGTTGATGACCTCGTTTAAAACGCAGATGGAGCTGTTTCAGGGCGTGTTTCATTTACCCGCCTCACTGAATGTCAAAAACTACATCACCGCCTGGCAGCAGGGACACTTTAACGTTTACTTTATGAACTCGGTGCTGGTGGTGTTTCCGGTGGTGCTGAGCAGTATTTTACTGGGTATTCTGGCCGGATTTGGCTTTGCCTTACTGAAAATTCCGGGCAAGAAAGTGGTGGCGGCCATGCTGGCGCTGGGCATGGTGCTGCCGAGTGAAGCCTTTATTATTCCGCTCTATCATGAACTGCACTGGATGGGGCTGACCAACACCTATCTGGCCCTGATTCTGCCGCAGGTTGCGCTGTCGCTGCCGTTTACTACCCTGATGATTGCCAGCGCTTTCCAGCAGGTGCCTAAAGAGTTAGTCGAGGCGGCGGTGATGGATGGCGCGCCTCGCATTAAAATCCTGTGGGGGATTTTAGTTCCGGCCATCTGGCCCACGATCTCCACGCTGGCCCTGCTGTTGTTTATCTGGACGTGGAACGAATTCCTTATTCCGTTGATTTTGGTCAACAAAGATGAGCTGCGAACCTTGCCCATTGGCATGATGTTTTTCCAGAATAAGAACACCATTGATATCCCGGTGCTGATGGCTGGCGCGATGATCGTTATCATGCCGCTTATCGTGGTTTTCCTGTTTTTCCAGCGCAAGTTTATCAGCGGCGTAACGGAAGGTGCGGTGAAGTAAGCGCACCGGTTCATCTCTCATTCACTAAGGCCGGACGATGCATCTTTCCCTTGGCGATTTTCATCCCGTCGCAGACGGCGAAACCCCTGATACACGCATCCTGCAACAGGCGATTGACCAGATTGCGGCGGCGGGCGGTGGGCGACTTACGCTGCCGCCGGGGCGTTATCGCAGCGGCTGCCTGAACCTTCCTTCCGATTTTGAGCTGCACCTTGAAGCCGGCGCAGTGCTGGTTGCCAGCCGACATCTGGCGGACTACCAACAGTGGAAAGCCCTGAGCTGTGCCGAGAAATCGCATAACGTCCTGCTGTATGCGCTGGGGCAGCGTAACCTGACAATTACTGGTCAGGGCCATATTGAGGGAGACGCCGAAGCGTGGTTTGCGGCGGAGCCTGACGAACAGGGCTACCGGGTCCCAAAAGCAGACAGGCCACGCATGATCGTGTTTGAGGATTGCGAGCAGGTCAGGTTGCAGGACATCAGCCTGATCCGCGCACCGATGTGGACGGTGCACCTTGTCAGCTGCCGCCATGTGCATATCGAACGTCTGACCATTGATAACGCCATGACGCTGCCCAACACCGACGCACTGGACATTGACAGCTGCGAGGCGGTTTTTATCAGCAACAGCTATTTCAGCGCGGCAGATGATGCGATTTGCATCAAAACCACCTTCAAGCCCGCTGGCCTGCGTCGTCCGGCGCGACGAATCGCGGTGAGCAACTGCCTGCTGCGCAGCGACAGCTGCGCCTTGAAGATCGGCACTGAAACCTGGGACGATATTGAAGACATTACCGTTTCAGGCTGCACCCTGTTTGATTCCAACCGCGGCATCGGCATTGTGTCACGGGATGGTGGGGCGATACGGCGCGTCCTCTTCAGCACGATCGCCTTTAGCTGCCATCATGTTGCCGCCTGCCACTGGGGCAAAGCCGATCCCATTTTTATCTCCGTACGGACCCGTGATCCGGCGGTGCTGCCGGGGATCGTGGAGCAAGTCCAGTTCAGTCAGCTCAGCGGTGTGGCAGAGGGCGCGATCAACCTGCATGCTGCCCAGCCAGGCTGGATCCGTGATATTTCACTCAATCAACTCCATCTGCGGCAAACTGTCGCGCAGGGCGTGCAGGGACAGTACGATGTGCGGCCGCCCTGTAATCCCGATTCCCCCACCGGGATGGGGCTGGATAATGCTTACCGGCTGGATAAAACCACTGGCGAGGCTTACGGCGTTGAGCGCTATCCCGGTGGGCTGCCGGGACTGTTTGCGCGCGGCGTTGAGAACCTGCAATTGAACAACCTGACGATTCAGCGGCCTGAGCCGCTGCCGTCAGGCTGGCATCCGGACAGCGTTGTACTGCTGGCAGACTAAGTTACAGCGCCGCCGCGATAGCGGCACCCAACTGCTGCGTATCCGCGCTGCCGCCCAGGTCGCGGGTTAAATGTTCACCGGCGGCCAGGGTACGCTCAATGGCGTTCAGCACGGCATCACCGGCTTCCTTGTAGCCGAGATGCTCCAGCATCATGGCACCACACCAAATCTGGCCGATCGGGTTGGCGATATTTTTACCGGCGATATCGGGCGCCGAGCCGTGCACCGGTTCAAACAAGCTGGGGAATTTGCCTTCCGGATTGATATTGGCAGACGGCGCGATGCCAATGGTGCCGGTGCAGGCAGGGCCGAGATCCGACAGGATATCGCCAAACAAATTGCTGGCAACCACCACATCAAACCAGTCGGGATGCAACACAAAATTGGCGGTAAGAATATCAATATGATATTTATCCACCTTGATCTCGGGATAGTGCTCACCCATCGCCTGAACGCGGTTATCCCAGTAGGGCATGGTAATCGCGATACCGTTCGATTTAGTGGCAGAGGTCAGGTGTTTTTTGGGCCGACGCTGGGCCAGTTCGAAGGCAAACTTCAGAATGCGATCGACGCCCACGCGGGTCATGACCGTTTCCTGAATGACCACTTCTCGCTCGGTGCCGGGGAACATGGTGCCGCCCACGCTGGAATACTCGCCTTCGGTGTTTTCCCGCACCACGTAGAAATCGATATCGCCCGGCTTACGGTTGGCTAACGGTGCTTTCACGCCGGGCATCAGGCGTACCGGACGCAGGTTCACGTACTGATCAAACTCACGGCGAAACTGCAACAGCGATCCCCAGAGCGAAACATGATCCGGCACCACATCAGGCCAGCCAACCGCGCCAAAATAAATCGCATCGAACGTTTTAAGCTCAGCAAACCAGTCGTCCGGCAGCATTTTGCCATGCTGTTGCCAGTATTCTGCGCTGGCATAATCGAACCACTCCCAGCGCAATGGAATGTTGAACTTCTCTGCCGCCACGTTCATCACGCGCACGCCTTCTGGCATCACTTCTTTGCCAATGCCGTCGCCGGGAATCACGGCAATACGATGGATCTTCTCTGTCACTGGGCACCTCTGAGGTTGGTAGGGTGAGTCGGTCAGGTTTCCGTATGCTGTCTTGATGCAGCTTGATTTATCACCGGGCGTTAGCGCAGTATAACTCTCCACCTGAGGTAAACAATTGGCCTTAAAGTTAATCCCATGTTGAATCAAAGTAGAGAATCTCGGACGTCAAGTGACGATCTGGCGTTTTTCCTGCGCGTGGCGTCATTGGGCAGCCTGACGGCGGCCGCGCGGGCGCTGGGGCTTTCTCTGGCGGCCGTCAGCAAACGCCTGAGCCTGCTGGAGCAGCGGCTGGGGGTTCAGTTGCTGCGCCGCACCACGCGCAAGCTGGAACTGACGCCCGAAGGTCGTCGATACCTGGAAGGGGCTCGCCCGTTGCTGGAGCAGTTGGTGGCGCTGGAAGACGCGGTGAGCGGGGAAACGGCCGAGCTGCGCGGCACGCTGAATATTAATGCCTCGTTTGGTTTTGGCCGCCGCCATATCGCGCCCTGCGTGTCTGCCTTTGCTGCCCTGCATCCTCATCTGGCGCTTTCCCTGCAGCTCAGCAGTCAGCCGCTGAATTTTCTTGATGCCCATGTGGACATCGACATTCGCGTCGGCGAACCGCCAGACTCACGGCTGGTCGCCCGGAAACTGGTGCACAACCCGCGTGTACTTTGCTGCTCGCCCGCCTACGCCGCCAAACACGGGTTGCCGGACAGCATCCGGGCGCTGGCGCAGCATAACTGCATTTTACTGAGGCAGCATGACAGCGATTTCGCCCTGTGGCGTTTTGTCGGCGATGCGGAGAGCCTGAGTCAGAAAGTCCGCGGGAACCTGGTCACGAACGATGGCGAGGTGGCGATGCGCATGGCGCTGGATGGTCATGGCATCCTGCTGCGCTCCTGGTGGGATGCAAAACACAGCATTGCAGCCGGGGAGCTGCGGCATGTGTTGCCCGAATGGCGGTCACCGGACGGCGATATCTTCGCAGTCTGGCAGGCGCAGCGACAGCAGCCCTCGCGCCTCATGGCGTTTGTGACCTTTCTACAGGAAAGGCTTCAAAGCGATAGCGCGTTAACTCATCTGTGATGTCCCACGCAACTTTTCTGTAAATCATTATCACTATTAAAGTATTTTCCGGCAGCGTCGATACCGATCTTATGTGTCTGCGCCCGTTGCGTAGATCGACTGTGAGCACGCCTCTGGTCTGAGGCGCGGTTTAACCTCTGGTGGATGCCTGGCGATGAATACAGATTTAACACGCTCCGGGGATGGCGTTTCCCCTCAACGTATTGCAAAACAGGCAGACAGGCTGATTGTCATGCTGTGTTGGATCATGGTGGTGATTTCAGCCATCGTCGGAAGCCTGTACCAGTCAACCTGGCTGGCGATAACGGTCGGCACCGGGCTGGCACTGGTCGCCACGCTGGTGGGATGGCTGGCAAACGGCACGTTATTTTCGCGCTTATGGCTGGCCTTCACGCTCATCGGCTTTGCGGGTTTGCTGATTCAACTGGGCCAGGGCGAAACCGAGTTCCACTTTTCGGTGTTTGTCTTGCTGTCGGTATTGCTGGTCTATCGCGACAGCCGACCCTTGCTGGTGGCCGCCGCGACAGGCGCCGTTCATCATCTCCTGTTTAACTATCTGCAGGAACACGATCTGTTTGGCATCGTGGTCTTTCACCATCCCGGTCTGGATATGGTGCTTTTCCACGCGCTGTTTGTGGTGGTACAGACCGCGATGCTGGTGCTTATCGCCCGGCAGATGGCCGCCGATCTCCGCGCTTCAAGTGAGGTCGCGCAACTGGCTGCCCGCATCAACCGTGAACCAGGTTGCCTGACGCTGTCGGTGGAAAATCAACAGAGTGAAACGCCATTCGCCAAAACCTTTAGCCAGACGCTGAGCACGATGCGCGGTACGTTGAACCAGGTCAGCCACGGCGTCGCTGAACTGCTGCAGGAGGCCGACAGCATGCTGTCGCGTAACGCCGCCCTGTCGCAGCGCACCGATGAACAGGCTCAGGCGCTGGAGGTGGCGACCACCGCGATGTCACAAATCAGCGTTGCCGCCAGTCAGGCGAAGGATAAGGCGCAAACGGCCTGCGATCTGGCTCATGAAACCCGCCAGGTAGCGAATAAAGGTCAACAGAATATTCAGCGGGCGATGGCCTCCATGGCGCAGATTAACGTGGAGTCTGGCCGGGTTAAAACCATTCTTGAACTGATTGACGGCATTGCGTTCCAGACGACGATTTTGTCCCTGAATGCCTCAGTAGAAGCCGCCCGCGCGGGTCAGGAAGGCCGGGGTTTTGCCGTGGTGGCCAACGAAGTGCGCAGCCTGGCATTGCGGTGTGAAAATGCCGCCCGTGAGATTCGCCAGCTCATGGATGTGTCCAGTTCCAGCGCCGAGCAGGGCACCGCGCAGGTTGATCAGGCCGCCCAGACCATGCAGGCGATTCACGTCAGTATCGACAGCCTGTCACAGCTGGTGAACGAGCTGTCGGAGATGAGCGTGCAGCAAAATCAGAGCATCGAACAGATTCAGCACAGCATTAACAGTATTGATGACAGCGTGAATCATAACGTCAAACACGTGACCGAAACGCTACAGGTGGCGCAGCACCAGCGTCAGCAGGCCAGCACGCTACAACAGGCTATCTCACTGTTTCGTTTTAGCTAGGCGAGGCAGGCAGAATCCGTTATGAGGCGGTTCTGGCGGAGAAAACACGGGCGTTATTGCCCGGGTCGCGAGGATACCGTATCAGCGGCGTCGATGGGCGCGAGTGCCCCGCAGGCCAGATGGACTGCGGGGCAATGGCGGGCATGCCCGCAAAGCGATTAATCGACGCCTTTTACCAACAGTACGCGATAAGTCGAGCCCTTCAGGCGGTGCTGTTTCGCCTCCTGATATTCCGGGCTGTCATACCAGGCATGGGCGGCGTCGGTGCTCGGAAATTCAATAATCACCACACCTTCCGCCTCTGGGCCTTCCAGGGTTTCCAGATCGCCGTAAAAGGCTAATGGCTTGATGGGATGGTTGCCATTGGCTTTGCCGGCTTTATCGGCGTAAGTCACCATTTCATCCTGATCCAGGGTGTTGTCACGAATAAATACGACGTAAGCGCTCAACGTTTTTCTCCTCAGGCTTGCTTGTCTTGGGTTTGCGTATCAAAGTCCGATGCGTCATGGCGCTCGCGCAGCTGATCGGCGGGTTCGCCCATCACACGGTTCACCTTGCGGCCGCGCATAACGGCCGGACGCAGGGCGATCTCTTCGGCCCAGCGCACCACATTTTTGTAGGACTGAAGATCGAGGAATTCTGCCGCATTGTACTGGTTATACAGCACCATGCTGCCGTACCACGGCCAGGTGGCGATATCGGCGATGGTGTAATCGTCACCCGCCAGATAACGGTTGTCGGCAAGCTGACGGTCCAGCACGTCAAACTGACGTTTGGCTTCCAGTGAGAAGCGGTTGATGGCGTATTCAATCTTTTCTGGCGCGTAATGATAGAAGTGACCAAAGCCGCCGCCAAGGTAAGGGGCAGAGCCTTGCAGCCAGAACAGCCAGTTCAGCGTTTCGGTGCGTTTGGCCGGATCTTTCGGCAGGAAATAACCGTATTTTTCCGCCAGATAGAGCAGGATGTTACCGGATTCAAATACGCGAATCGGTGGTGTGGCTGAATGATCGCACAGTGCCGGGATTTTGGAGTTGGGGTTGATCTCAACAAAACCGCTGCTGAACTGATCGCCTTCACCAATATTGATTAACCAGGCATCGTACTCTGCATCGTTCACGTTCAGCGCCAGCAACTCTTCCAGCAGAATAGTGACTTTCTGGCCGTTAGGCGTGCCCAGAGAGTAAAGCTGCAGCGGATGCTTACCAACCGGCAGGGCTTTTTCATGGGTTGGGCCAGCGGTAGGGCGGTTAGTTTTGGCACCATTACCTTTCGCTTCCGGGTCCCACTTCCAGACTTTAGCGGGCTGATAGTGTTGTTCAGACATGATGAGGTTCGCCTTTTTGTGTTTGGAGTTTTCACGAGTGTAGCAGTTGCCAGCGCGCTGGTTTAACCCTGGTGGCGGTGACTTTGTATCGCTTTACTACAGCGCTCAAGACAGCTTTACCGCCAGTGCGAAGAGATTTTCCCCACACAAATCACATTTATGACGCCTGAGCAATGCTAAGCTAAAACGGTTTAGTAAAATTTAGCTTTATCTGCGTAGGAGAGAGGTATGTCAGCACGAGTCTGGTGTCTGGGTGATGCCGTGGTGGACCTGCTTCCGGACGGGCCGGGGCATTTAATACAGTGTGCAGGCGGGGCGCCCGCCAATGTGGCGGTGGGCATTGCCCGCTTACAGGGCCGCAGCGGGTTTATTGGCCGGGTTGGGGACGATCCTTTTGGTCACTTTATGCAGCACACGCTGGCGACTGAACAGGTTGATACCCGCTATATGACGCTGGACAGCGCCCAGCGCACCTCAACGGTGGTGGTGGCGCTGGATCAGGAAGGTGAGCGGACTTTTACCTTTATGGTGCGCCCCAGTGCAGATCTGTTTCTGGAACAAGGCGATCTCCCCAGGTTTGAGCAAGGTGAATGGCTTCACTGCTGCTCAATTGCCCTGGCGGCAGAACCTTCGCGCTCCACCACCTTTTCTGCCATGCAGCAGATCAGCGATGCCGGTGGCTTTGTGAGCTTTGATCCCAATATTCGTCACGATCTGTGGCACGACGATGCCCAACTGCGGGACTGTGTGAACCGGGCGTTACAGCTGGCCGATGTGGTCAAGCTGTCTGAGGAAGAGCTGGCTTTTCTGACTCCGGGGGCGCAACACGCTGACAGCATGCAGGCGCTGGCGGAACGCTTTGCGATTAGCCTGCTGATGGTCACCCAGGGCAAGGCCGGAGTGAAAGTCTGGCATCAGGGTAAACATTATCACTATCCCACGCTGCCTGTGGTGAGCGTGGACACCACCGGCGCAGGGGATGCGTTTGTCGCCGGGCTGCTATGGGGGCTGGCGGAAAAGGGGATGCCCGCTAATGAGGCCGAGCTGGCGGCACGACTCAGCAGCGCACAGCAGTGTGGGGCGCTGGCGACGACGGCAAAAGGGGCGATGACCGCGTTGCCTTATCGTCACCAAATTGAAGGATAATATCCCGATAACGCCACGACGCACTGACCGGCAACCCTCGCCTGTGTCCGGTCAGTCAGCGGGTGCAGCGCCGAACGGGGTCGGCCGCTCATCCAGCGGGCCTGTCATCACTAAAGGGGACAGCGCCCGTTACCTCAGATCGGGCAGAGCGATCAGCCCCTGTCCACGCTGATGACCCGGCCGCTCAGGATGAACCGCCTGCCGGCATAAAGCGTGGTCGGGCTTTGTCTGTCACCGCAACGCAAGCTTTACTGTTGCCCCATCATGCCGAGCCTTTTCGCGCATTGATCTGTTCCCGCGGCCATCTGCCCGTTGTCAGCGCTCCCCGTTCGCGCATCCTGACCGGGGCCGGCAAGACAGCGACCCCGCTCATAAATCTCACTGCCGATCCCGCTTTGCTGTGAGGCAGTTCACTCATTCGCCCTTCGTTGCTTTACATCCCCATTCCGGCCTCGTAATGTCATCTTAATGTGAGCGGATAACAATTTTACGCAGGAGACTGCCATGACCCTGGACAGAGATTCATTAGCGGCCGTACTCGCCCGGCGCGACTGGGAAAACCCCGGCGTCAGCGAACATAACCGGCTGGAAGCCCATCCGCCGTTTTACAGCTGGCGCAGCGCTGAGGCGGCCCATAACAACGCGCCATCGGCGCAGCGAAAAAGCCTGAGCGGCGAATGGACGTTTGCCTTTTTCCCTGCGCCCGAGGCGGTGCCGGATAGCTGGCGCACCCAGGATTTGCAGGCGGCAGCGACGATTACCGTGCCGTCAGTCTGGCAAATGCAGGGCTATGATGTTCCGATTTACACCAATGTTACCTATCCCATTCCGGTTGATCCCCCGCGCGTTCCGGCTGAAAACCCTACGGGATGTTATTCGCTCACATTTAATGTGGATGCAGACTGGCTGCAACATGGACAAACCCGAATTATTTTTGACGGCGTGAATTCGGCCTTCTATCTCTGGTGCAACGGACGCTGGGTGGGCTATGGGCAGGACAGCCGCTTGCCGTCTGAATTTGATCTGAGCGAATTTCTGCGCGAAGGTGAAAATCGCCTGGCGGTGATGGTGTTGCGCTGGAGCGATGGCAGCTATCTGGAAGATCAGGATATGTGGCGCATGAGTGGTATTTTCCGCGATGTTTCCCTGCTGCATAAGCCTGCCAGCCATCTTCGCGATCTGCGCATTCGTACGCATTTCAATGACGATTTCAGTCGTGCGCGGCTGGAAGCTGAGGTGCGGGTTGCCGGAGCACTGGATGAAGATTTACGGGTCAGCGTGCAGCTCTTCGCGGGTGACACGCTAACCGGAGAAGCGACGTCGCCCTTGGGCAGCGCGATTATTGACGAGCGCGGCGCGTGGAGCGATCGGACAACGCTGTGCATCAACGTTGCTAACCCTGCGCTGTGGAGTGCGGAAACGCCGCATCTCTACCGGGCGGTTGTGCAGTTACACCGGACGGACGGTACGCTGATTGAGGCGGAGGCCTGCGACGTGGGATTCCGTCACGTCAGCATCGAAAATGGCCTGCTGCTGCTCAACGGTCAGCCACTGCTCATCCGCGGCACCAACCGCCACGAGCATCATCCTGAACGCGGTCAGGTGATGGATCGTGACACTATGGTGCAGGATATTTTGCTGATGAAGCAGAATAACTTCAACGCGGTGCGCTGCTCCCATTACCCTAACGATCCCCTGTGGTATAGCCTGTGTGACCACTACGGCTTGTACGTCGTCGATGAAGCCAACATCGAAACGCATGGCATGGTGCCGATGAATCGCCTGAGCGACGATCCCGTCTGGCTTCCCGCCATGAGCCAGCGCGTCACGCGCATGGTGCAGCGCGATCGTAATCACCCCTGCATTATTATCTGGTCACTGGGTAACGAATCGGGCCACGGTGCTAACCATGATGCGCTCTACCGCTGGCTGAAAAGTGAAGATCCTTCCCGCCCGGTCCAGTACGAAGGTGGCGGGGCCAATACCGCAGCGACCGATATTATCTGTCCGATGTATGCGCGGGTCGATGAGGATCAACCTTTCCCGGCCGTGCCGAAATGGTCCATTAAAAAATGGCTGTCTATGCCAGGCGAGCAGCGTCCGCTTATTCTCTGTGAATATGCTCATGCCATGGGAAACAGCCTTGGTGGCTACGCAAAATACTGGCAGGCATTTCGTCAGTATCCTCGCCTGCAGGGCGGTTTTGTCTGGGACTGGGTCGATCAGTCGCTCATAAAATATGACGATAACGGCGAACCCTGGGCTGCCTACGGTGGCGACTTTGGTGATACGCCTAATGATCGCCAGTTCTGCATGAACGGGCTGGTCTTTGCCGACCGGACGCCCCATCCCTCGCTCTACGAAGCCCGCCATGCGCAGCAGTTCTTCCAGTTCAGGCTGCTACCGGGCAGCGAGCGCACGCTGGAAGTGACCAGCGAATACCTGTTCCGCCACAGTGATAATGAAATCCTGCACTGGTCGGTGGCTCAGGATGGCAACCTGCTGGCCGCCGGTGAAGTCACGCTGGATATCGCGCCACAGGGCCGCCAGCAGATCGCACTCCCGGAGGTGCCGCTGCCTCAATCTGCAGGCCAGCTCTGGCTGACGGTGCGGGTGGAACAGCCTCAGCCGACGGCCTGGTCAGAAGCCGGTCATATCAGCGCCTGGCAGCAGTGGCCACTGGAGGCGATCCTGAATGTGGCCCTGCCGCCTCAGGCGGCGAGTGCGCCACAGCTCAGCCGCGGCGAAGACACCTTCAGCGTGGCGGTGAACAACCAACGCTGGGCATTCAGCCGTCAGCAGGGCGTGCTCACGCAGTACTGGATCGACGATCAGCCGCAGCTCCTGTCGCCGCTGCGCGATCAGTTTACCCGTGCGCCGCTGGATAACGATATCGGCGTCAGCGAAGTCACGCGCATCGACCCTAATGCCTGGGTCGAGCGCTGGAAAGCGGCGGGGCACTATCAGTCTGAGGTCACCACCCTGCAGTGCACCGCCGAAGCGCTCTCCGACGCCGTCGTGATCAACACCGTCCATGCCTGGCAGTTCCAGGGCAAAACGCTGTTTATCAGCCGTAAAGCGTACCGTATTGATGGATTTGGCGAGATGGCGGTGACGGTCAACGTGGAGATCGCGAGCGGCACGCCTTATCCGGCACGCATTGGTATGAGCTGTCAGCTCACCCAGATCGTCGAGCGAGTGAACTGGTTAGGCCTGGGGCCGCATGAAAATTACCCGGATCGCCTGACCTCTGCCTGCTTCGACCGCTGGGATTTACCGCTGAGTGAAATGTACACCCCGTATGTTTTCCCCACTGAAAACGGCCTGCGCTGCGGCACGCGTGAACTCAACTATGGTGTGCACCAGTGGCGTGGCGATTTCCAGTTCAACATCAGTCGCTACAGCCAGACACAGCTGATGGAAACCTGCCATCGCCACCTGTTACGGCCTGAGGCGGGCACGTGGCTCAATATTGATGGCTTCCACATGGGCGTCGGCGGTGACGATTCCTGGAGCCCGTCGGTATCACCGGAATTCCTGCTCAGTGCAGGACGTTACAGCTACCAGTTTATCTGGGGGCAACAAAAATAATGAGCGGGCAGGCTTGCGCCTGCCTGACTCTCGCGTAAGGACGTCCAATATGTACTATTTAAAAAACACGAATTTTTGGCTGTTTGGTTTTTTCTTCTTCTTTTACTTTTTCATCATGGGTGCCTATTTCCCGTTCTTCCCCATCTGGTTGCATGATATTAACCATATCAGCAAAGGGGATACCGGCATTATTTTTGCCAGTATTTCGTTGTTTTCTCTGCTGTTTCAGCCGCTGTTTGGCCTGTTGTCCGATAAGCTCGGCCTGCGCAAACACCTGCTGTGGGTTATCACCGGTATGCTGGTGATGTTCGCACCTTTCTTTATTTACGTTTTTGGGCCGCTATTACAGGTGAATATTCTGGCGGGCTCGATTGTTGGCGGTATTTACCTGGGTTTTATCTACAACGCCGGGGCACCCGCGATTGAAGCGTACATTGAGAAAGTCAGCCGCCGCAGCAATTTTGAATTTGGCCGGGCGCGCATGTTTGGCTGTGTAGGATGGGCCTTGTGCGCCTCCATCGTCGGGATCATGTTCACCATCAATAACCAGTTTGTGTTCTGGCTGGGGTCGGGCTGTGCCGTGATTCTGGCGCTGCTGCTGTTCTTCTCCCGTACCAGCACATCGTCATCCGCGACGGTTGCGCAGGCGGTGGGAGCGAATCACTCGGCGTTCAGCCTGAAGCTGGCGCTGGAGTTGTTCAGGCAGCCAAAACTGTGGTTTTTATCCCTGTATGTCGTCGGCGTGTCCTGTACCTATGACGTGTTCGACCAGCAGTTTGCTAACTTCTTTACCTCATTCTTTGCCACAGGCGAACAGGGTACGCGGGTATTTGGCTATGTGACCACCCTGGGTGAATTACTGAACGCGTCCATCATGTTTTTTGCTCCGCTGATCGTTAACCGCATTGGCGGCAAGAACGCCCTGCTGCTGGCAGGCATGATCATGTCCGTGCGTATTATCGGTTCCTCCTTTGCCACCACGGCAGTGGAAGTGGTGATTCTTAAAACGCTGCACATGTTTGAAATCCCTTTCCTGATTGTCGGCTGCTTTAAATACATCACCAGCCAGTTTGAAGTGCGCTTCTCCGCCACCATTTATCTGGTGTGCTTCTGCTTCTTCAAACAGTTAGCGATGATATTCATGTCGGTTCTGGCGGGTAACATGTATGAAAGTATTGGCTTCCATGGCGCCTATCTGGTGCTAGGCTCTATTGCGATGGCCTTTACGTTGATCTCCGTTTTCACTCTGAGCGGGCCGGGACCGCTGACGCTGTTACGTCGTCAGGCTGCCTGATCCCTTCCTCAAGACAACCGGACAGGCGTCATGACGCATCCGGTTGTCTGCTTGCCGACCGCGTTTTTTTCATCACGTCATTCCCCCTTTTCGCCTCGTCGCCGCTTCGTTTTGCGAACTGTCTCACATTCATAAAATCGGTTTAGCAAATTACTTTGCCTGAAAATACATCGATGAATATCATCCGAAAACTAAAACGGTTTAGCAAAAGACAGCATCACTACCCTTACCTTTTCTGGGATGTAAAACGATGAATAAAAAGGCACTTGCCGTAACCGTTGGGCTGCTACTGAGCGCGGGGCCGGTTCTGGCAGCAGAACCAAGCATGAGCAGTATTGAAGCACGGCTGGCGGCACTGGAGCAGCGGTTACAGGCCGCAGAGCAGCGGGCGAATGCGGCAGAGAATCGCGCAGAAGCCGCAGAAAAACAGGCGCAGCAGCTTGCCCGCGCACAGCAGAAAAGCCAGGCCACCGCGACGCAGGTTGAACAGCGCACGGCGAAGCTGGAGCAGAAAGCGAGCAGTGAAGACGGCTTCGAATTTCACGGCTATGCCCGTTCCGGGCTACTGATGAACAGCTCGGCGACCAAAACTCAGGGCGGCCCGACCGTGACGCCTGCCGGGGAAACCGGCGGGCACGTCGGCCGCTTAGGTAACGAACCTGATACCTACGTAGAGCTGAATCTGGAACATAAACAAACGCTGGAAAACGGCGCAACGACCCGCTTCAAGGCGATGCTGGCCGACGGCCAGCGCACCTATAACGACTGGACGGCATCCAGCAGCGACCTCAATCTGCGTCAGGCTTTTGTCGAGCTGGGCCAGCTCCCGACCTTTACCGGCGCGTTCAAAGACACGACCGTCTGGGCGGGTAAACGCTTTGCCCGGGATAATTTCGATATCCACTGGATCGACTCCGATGTGGTGTTTCTCGCCGGTACCGGAGCAGGTATTTACGACATGAAGTGGAGCGATCAGGCTCACAGCAATCTGTCGCTTTACGGACGAACCTTTGGCGATATCGAGAACAACGACAACACCGCACAGAACTATATTCTGACGGCTAACAACTTCTACGGCCCATTCCAGCTGATGCTGAGCGGCATGCGGGCGAAAGATAACGACGACCGGCTGGATGTGAACGGCCTGAAGGTGAAGGGCGATGCCGCGAACACCGGGTTACATGCGCTGGTGGGGCTGCATAACGACAGCTTCTATGGCCTGCGCGAGGGTTCAGCGAAAACGGCCGTGCTGTACGGTCACGGCTTAGGTGCAGAGGTAAAAGCTATCGGTTCAGACGGGGCACTGTTACCGGATGCCGATACCTGGCGGCTGGCCAGCTACGGGATTACCCCGCTGGGCGGCGGCTGGCATATCGCCCCGGCGGTGCTGGCGCAAAGCAGTAAGGATCGTTACGTCAAGGGCGACAGCTATCAGTGGGCCACCGCCAACATGCGCCTGATTCAGGGGCTGACCGAGAACTTTGAAATGCAGTACGAAGCTACCTATCAGTATATGGATCTGCGACCAGAGGGCTTTAATCAGCGCAGTGCGGTCAACGGTAATTTCTACAAACTGACCGTTGCGCCTACGCTGAAGGCCAGCAACGTGGGTGAATTCCTCAAACGTCCGGAAATTCGCCTTTTTGCCACCTGGATGGACTGGGACCACCGACTGGATAACTACGCGCGCGGCGATGCCTTTGGCAGCAGCGGCTTTGAAGCGGGCGGTGAGTGGAACTTCGGCGTACAAATGGAAACCTGGTTCTGATCAGTCGGCCCTGCGGGGCTGTTTCAGCCGGGCCGACACTATCACACGATAAAACAGAGGTTTTTTATGGATTTCGTACAAATCTCCCGTGCATTACTGCCGTTGCTGGGGGGCAAAGAGAATATTGCCAGCGCGGCGCACTGCGCGACCCGGCTCAGGCTGGTGCTGGTCGATGACGCCAAAGCGGATACCAGCGCGATCGGAAAAATCGACGGGGTAAAAGGCTGTTTCCGTAATGCCGGACAGCTGCAGGTGATTTTTGGCACCGGGGTGGTCAACAAAGTCTACGCCGCCTTTGTCGCCGAAGCCGGGATCAGTGAATCGAGTAAATCTGAAGCCGCCGATATCGCGGCCCGCAAGCTCAATCCTTTCCAGCGCATCGCCCGTTTGCTCTCGAATATTTTCGTGCCAATTATTCCGGCCATTGTCGCGTCCGGCCTGCTCATGGGCCTGCTGGGCATGGTCAAAACTTATGGCTGGGTGAACCCGGAAAATGCCCTGTATATCATGCTGGATATGTGCAGTTCGGCGGCGTTTATTATTCTGCCGATCCTGATCGGCTTTACGGCAGCACGTGAGTTTGGCGGTAACCCGTTTTTGGGGGCTACGCTGGGCGGCATCCTGACCCATCCGGCGCTGACCAATGCCTGGGGCGTGGCGTCCGGGTTCCACACCATGAACTTCTTTGGGATTGAAGTCGCGATGATCGGCTACCAGGGCACGGTGTTTCCGGTGTTGCTGGCCGTGTGGTTTATGAGCCTGCTGGAAAAACAGTTACGGCGCATCATCCCTGACGCGCTCGACCTGATTCTGACGCCGTTCCTGACCGTAATTATTTCTGGCTTTGTGGCGCTGCTGATTATTGGTCCGGCGGGGCGTGCCTTGGGTGACGGCATCTCCTTCGTGCTCAGCACGTTGATTGCTCATGCTGGCTGGCTGGCCGGATTACTGTTTGGCGGGTTGTACTCCGTTATCGTGATTACTGGCGTGCATCACAGTTTCCACGCCATTGAAGCGGGCTTGCTGGGTAATCCTTCAATCGGCGTCAATTTCCTGTTGCCGATTTGGGCGATGGCCAACGTGGCGCAGGGCGGTGCCTGTCTGGCGGTGTGGTTTAAAACCAAGGATCCTAAAATCAAAGCCATTACCTTGCCTTCAGCCTTTTCGGCCCTGCTGGGCATTACCGAAGCCGCCATCTTTGGTATCAACCTGCGCTTTATGAAGCCGTTTATTGCCGGACTGATCGGTGGTGCCATCGGCGGTGCCTGGGTGGTTTCCGTTAAGGTCTATATGACCGCAGTGGGGCTGACTGGCTTACCCGGCATGGCCATTGTTCAGGCCAGTTCGCTGCTGAATTATATTATTGGTATGGTGATCGCCTTTAGTGTCGCCTTTGTCATCGCTTTCCTGCTCAAGTACAAAACGGATTCTGAATAATGGCCCTGAAAAACCTGCTCCCCGCCATGCTTAAGGCGGTAATGAAAGGCCAGCCCAGGGCGCGGGAGGACAGCCACTATCCGGGCTGGCACCTGGCGCCAGTTACCGGGCTGCTTAACGATCCCAATGGCTTTATCCACTTCAACGGACAGTACCATCTGTTCTATCAGTGGAATGCCCTGGCCTGCGAGCACAAGCACAAATGCTGGGGCCACTGGCGTTCAGCGGATTTACTGCACTGGGAACACGAGCCGGTCGCGCTGTTGCCCGATGAAGAGTATGACCGCAGCGGATGCTATTCCGGCAGTGCGGTGGACAACAATGGCGAGCTAACCCTGTGTTACACGGGGAATGTTAAATTTGAGGACGGCTCACGTACCGCCTGGCAGTGCCTGGCCGTGCAGAACGGTGAGGGCGGATTCGACAAGCTGGGGCCGGTTATCCCGCTGCCTGAAGGCTACACCGGTCATGTCCGTGACCCCAAAGTCTGGCGGCATGGCGGGTACTGGTACATGGTGCTGGGCGCGCAGGACGCGCAGTTACAGGGCAAAGTCCTGTTACTGCGTGCCAGCGATCTGCGCCACTGGGAGAACCTGGGCGAAATAGCGGGAAGTGGCCTGGGCGGATTAGGCGCGGCGGGCTATATGTGGGAATGCCCTGACATGTTCACCCTGGGAGCCTCGACGTTTCTGATCTGCTGCCCGCAGGGCATTCCCCGGGAAGATAAGCGCTATCTGAATACCCATCCCTGCGCATGGCTCAGCGGTACGCTCGACTATGAGAACGCGCATTACTCGCACGGTGCCTTTAATGAACTGGATGCCGGCTTTGAGTTTTATGCCCCGCAAACCACGTTAACCCAGGACGGGCGCAGGCTGCTGGTGGGCTGGATGGGCGTGCCGGACGGCGAAGAAATGCGCCAGCCCACCGTGGCGTTTGGCTGGATTCATCAGATGACCTGTATACGTGAGCTGACCGAGCGGGACGGGCGGCTTTATCAGCAGCCGGTGGCCGAGCTGCAGGCGCTGCGGCTGGACGAGCAACGCTATCGCGGGCCTGCGGATGGCGCACCGGAGATGGCGGCCCGACGTCTTGAGCTGGTGCTGACGTCCGGCGGCGATATCACGCTGGACTTTGCCGATACGCTCCGGCTGAGCTGGCATCAGGAGACGCTTTGTCTGGCACGCCGCAGTCTGGAAAACGGCGAATGGCTTTATCGTCACTGGTGCGGCAGCGCGCGCAAACTGCATATTCTGTGCGATCACTCCAGCGTCGAGATTTTTATCAATGACGGCGAAGGCGTGATGAGTAGTCGCTACTTCCCGCAGCATCCTGCCCGTTTACGCCTGAGCGGCAGCGCAGAAGTCACTGCCTGCTACTGGTCGTTACGATCCTGCATGGTAGAATAAGCCCTTGTTTCCTTAAACGAAGCACCGACGTGAAAAAAACAAAGCGCGTGACCATCAGTGATATCGCTGCGCTGGCCGGGGTGTCAAAAGCCACGGCCAGCCTGGTGCTCAACGGGCGCGGTAAAGAGCTGCGCGTGGCAGAAGAGACGCGCGAACGCGTGATGTCTCTTGCGCAACAGCACCACTATCTGCCCAGTATCCATGCCCGTCTGCTGCGCGAAAACCGCAGCCATACGTTAGGGCTGGTGGTGCCGGAGATCACCAACTACGGTTTCGCCGTTTTCTCTCACGCGCTAGAGAACCTTTGCCGTGAAGCCGGGCTACAGCTGCTGATCTCCTGTACCGATGAAAATGCCAGCCAGGAAACGCTGGTGGTTAACAACCTGGTCTCGCGTCAGGTTGATGGCCTGATCGTCGCCTCAAGTCAGCAGAGCGACAGCGACTATCTGAAGCTGAGTGAACAGCTGCCGGTCGTGCTGTTTGACCGCCACGTGAATAACAGCAGTTTGCCGCTGGTGATCACCGATTCGATTACGCCGACCGCCGAGCTGGTAGAGCGCCTGGCGCGTGCTCATCCCGATGAGGTTTATTTCCTGGGCGGGCAGCCACGACTGTCGCCGACCAAAGATCGTCTGGCCGGCTTTATGCAGGGGCTGGAGCGGGCGGGAGTAAGTCCCCGGCCGGAATGGATTATTCAGGGCAACTACCATCCCAGCAGCGGCTATGAAATGTTTGCGGCCCTGTGTGCCCGTCTTGGCAGGCCACCTAAGGCGCTGTTTACCGCCGCCTGCGGTTTGCTGGAAGGGGTGCTGCGCTATATGAGCCAACACCATCTCCTGGAGAGTGATATTCACATAGCCAGTTTCGACGATCACTACCTGTATGATTCACTGTCACTGCATATCGATACCGTAGAACAGAACGTACCGCGCCTGGCGCAGGAGTGCTTTTCCGTGATTAGCCAAATGATCCAGGGGCAGGAACCGGCGGACAAACAGATTATCTTGCCCGCCAGGCTTCGCTACCGTTCATCTCTGGCGCGTTAACGCCGCTTACCGACAGGCGGCCAGATCGGCCATCTGCTGTTTATCAGGCAGGCCAACAATCTGTTGCAGCTTTTGTTCATGATTCAGGTAGTAGATAGCGGGCGTGCCGTTGGCCCCTAACGCCTGCATCTGTGCCTGGTTATGCTGAATCTGATCAAACAGCGCGCGCGGCGTGCTGTCCGGGAAGGCCGGCTTATTTTTACCCTGCGAGCGTTCGAAATCCTGCCAGGCTTGAGCAGGATCGGCCGCCGCGAGAATGGCAGACGCGTAGCGTCCGCTCTCGGGCTTGAGAATGCCGACAAGCTGGGTTTTGATGCTGAGCGAGTTATTTTGTACCAGCGGCTGCACCTGCTGCCAGAAGGTCCGGCAGTAGGGGCAGAACGGATCGGCAAAGACCACGACCTGACAGCGGGCTTCAGCGCTTCCCTCCTTGATGCCCGGCATGGCCTGCAGTTGCTTCCACATGGCGCGTCCGGCGGGCAAATAAATTTCATCATTGATGATTTTTTCGCTGAGGTTATTGCCCTGCGCGTCATACATATAGCCCGAAATCGCATGCTGACCATCTGGCGTCAGGTAAATGGTGACGCCGGTTCCCTGATATTGACCCAGCCAGCCCTGAACCCCGCCGGGTGCCTTAAAGGGTTTGATGATTTCCACGCCCTGCTTTTCAATTTGCTGGACGGGGGCGGGCAGCGTAGCCGCCTGGGTCGTGCTGCTCAACAGCAGTGCGGAAAGCAGTATCCTGAACGTTTTCATTAATCCCTGTCTCTTAACGTCGTGATGAAAGTGAGGCGGTGCGGCTGTCGAGCCACTCAAAGAGCAGCATGCCTGCCAGCATGGCGATCAGGAACACTGCGCCCTTAAGCACTCCGCCGCCGAGCAGCACCAGCGCCGGACCGGGGCAGATGCCAGCCAGCCCCCAGCCAATCCCGAACAGCATAGCCCCTGCGATCAGTTTTTTATCCAGCGCGCGCTGGCCGGGCAGATGAAAGGTTTCGCCAAAGACCGGACGCTCACGTCGGGAGGCCAGCCAGAAGGCCACCAGCCCGACGGTAATCGCGCCGCCCATCACAAGCGCCAGAGAGGGATCCCAGGCGCGGGTAATGTTCAGAAAACCCAGAACCTTGGCCGGGTTCGCCATGCCGCTGACGATTAAGCCCGTACCAAATAACAGCCCACTAAGCAGAGAAAATAAAACGGCCATTGTTCCTCCTGATATTCACCCGTGGCCCATCACGCCAACGGTCAGCATGGCGGTTAACATAAAGACCAGCGTCGCCACCAGTGAGCGCAGTGACAGCCGCGATAATCCACATACGCCGTGACCGCTGGTGCAGCCCGAGCCCAGGCGAACACCCAATCCCACCAGCACGCCGGCGAATACCAGACGTCCCCATGACGCTTCAGTTTCAATGGCGGGCAGGGCGCTGAACAGCTGGAACACCAGCGGCGACAGGACCAGACCCGCAATAAAGGCCAGCCGCCAGGGCTTGTCTGATGAGCGGCGATTAAGCAGACCGCCCAGAATGCCGCTGATACCGGCTATGCGGCCACAAAACAGCACCAGCATGCCCGCCGCCGCGCCAATCAGCAGCCCGCCCGCCAGGCTTTGCCACGGAGTAAAATGGATCAGGTCAATATGCATGACGCTCGACTCCTTATGCCCTGCTTACGTCTTAAGTGAAAAGCGGTTTAACGGGATTTTTAGATAGCGCTCGCCATCGCTCTCGGGTTCAGGTAACCGTCCGCCGTTGATATTGACCTGCAGTGCCATCAGCATCAGTTCAGGAAGCGGGAGCGTGGCATCACGCTGCTGCCGCCGGGCAATAAAATCCTGTTGATGTTGATCAACCACCCACGGATTGTTTTCCCGCTGCTCACGTACCGTGCTTTCAAACTGCACGTCGCGCCCGTCAGGGCGATAATCATGACCGGTAAATAAACGTGTGTCGTCAGGTAACTGCAGAATGCGTTGCAGGCTGTCCCATAATACGGCAGCGCTGCCGCCGGGGAAATCAGCCCGCGCTGTGCCGCTGTCGGGCATAAAAAACGTGTCGTGGATAAAAGCACAGTCGGCGATGTGATAGGTCACCGACGCCAGCGTATGGCCGGGAGATAAAATGACTTCACCCCGCAGATTGCCGATGTAAAATACCTCGCCGTCCCTGAATAAGGTGTCCCAGATTTTCTCAGCTGGCGTCAGGCCGGGCAGGTTATAGAGAGTTTGCCACAGCCTTTGTACCTCAGTGACCTTTTCACCGATGCCGGTAGGCGCACCGGTTTTCCCGGCCAGCCAGGCGGCGGCAGAGAAGTGGTCGGCATGAGGATGGGTATCCAGAACCCACGCAACCTGCCAGTTTTTTTGCTGAATAAAATCCAGTATGCGTTGGGCCTGCTGACAGGATACCGCTCCCGAGCGGCGATCAAAGTCCAGCACCGGATCGATGATGGCGCAGCGCCGGGTTTGTCCGTCAGCAATCACATATTGCAGGCTTCCGCTCTCGGGTTCATAGAAATGGTACACCTCTGCCTGAGGCGGATGGCACAGCCTGTTTGCATACCAGGCCAGGGGCTTATCGGCATCGGCACCAAACTGTTGGCAGGTAGCCCGAAATTCGGCCTCGTCTATCCGGCCTTCGCGTAACTCATGCAGTAAAAACAGGCTAAGCGATCGCGCACCACTCCGACAGTGTGCAAAGATTTTTGCACCGCGTTTAACCCGACGATGAAAAGCCTCAACGTCTTCCCAGCTCAGCGTGTCAAAGGTGAAGGGCATATAGACGTAGTCCATGCCCAGTTGCTCAGCCAGCGCCTTTTCCTGCTGATGAGGCAGAAAGGGGCCTTCTTCCTCATCAGGCCGATTATTAACCACAACGTCAAAGCCCAACTGGTGCAACTGGCTGAAATCCTCTGCAAGTGGTGCATCGGAAAACGCGATTTGCGCATTAAAATGGCGGATATTCATAACCTGTTCCCGTTTATTCAGAGATTTTTAAGCAACATGTAGCAGGCCATCACGATCAACATGGCTGAAAAGACGGCATTGATCGCGCGCGCATTGTGTTTCAGCCGGCTGGCCACCGCGACACCGACTAAGCCGCCCAGCAGGCCGCCAGCAATGAGGTAGATTGTCATCACCACAGAGACTTTGCCCGCCAGGGCATAGCTTGCGCTGGTCGAGATCCCCATGGCGAACACCACCATCAGCGAGGTTGCTATCGCCTCCACCATGGGTAAGCGGAACAACCAGACAAGCGCGGGCACCACTAAAAATCCTCCTCCGATGCCCATAAATCCGGCCAGTATGCCCAGCAGCAGTACGCTTCCCCAGACGATAGCGGGGGCAAAGTGCCTGTCTGGCGCGGAGGCACCGGGCAAAGGAGACTGTTTTCTCAGCATCATCAGCGCCACGCTGAACATCAAAAGGGAAAACGGCAGTAGCAGGTATTGTCCACTGACGATTTTTCCTAGTTCGGCTCCGAGCAGTGCGCCGCAGACCGCCACAAGAGAAATTCTCGCACCCGTTGCCCATCTGACATTGCCTTTACGACTATGGGCAAACAGATTGATCAGGGCGCTGACCGCCACCGCAATGGCGCTGGTGCCGATGACCCGATGCGTGTCGGGCACCTTCACCAGATACAGCAGCAGCGGCACGCACATGACCGATCCGCCGCCGCCGGTCAGCGCCAGAAAAAAGCCTACGGCGATGCCTGTTACAACTAACAGGCTCACCGTGAGGGCTGAAAAATGGGTGAATTCCTGAATGATCATTTTCATTCCTGGCGTTATTTTTACGCTATTAAAGAGGTCGTAAAAATGACTGTCAACTCATTATTTCTTTTTGCTATATCATATAGCTAAATATTATAATGGTTTTTTTTTATAACTTTAAAGTCTATTGATTTGCTTTATATCTGTGCTGCTATCCACTACGGTTAAATGAAAGGGAGGCCTGCATGAATGATAAAAATAATCCCCATCACCCGCATCTTGTTGTTATTGGTGGTGGCTCAGCTGGAATTGGCGTCATCGCAAGTATTAAGAAACGCATTAAAAACATCAAAATAACGCTAATTGAGCCAAAGGAAGAACATGATTATCAACCTGCCTGGACACTGGTGGGTGCCGGATTATTTTCCGCTGAAAAAACCCGAAAACGCATGAGTGACGTTATTCCGTCGGGCGTGAACTGGATTCACGATGCCGTGACGCATGTTTCACCTGATCTGAAATATATTGAAACAGCGACAGCCCAAAAAATAGGTTACGACTATCTTATTATCGCCAGCGGTCTGATGCTGCGTTGGGATAAAATCAGGGGCCTGAGTGAAACCCTGGGCCGCAACGGCGTAACGTCAAACTACCGATACGATTTGGCGCGCTATACATGGGAACTGGTGCAAAACCTGAAGCAGGGAAAAGCCATTTTTACCCAGCCTGGGATGCCGATAAAGTGCGCGGGTGCGCCGCAGAAGGCGCTCTATCTCTCCGCCGATTACTGGCTGCGACGGGACCGTCTGGCACAGATCAACATTCAGTTCTGCCTGGCAGGTCAGGTCGTTTTTGGCGTGCCCGAATTTGTTCCGCCGCTGAAGGCCTATCTGGAGAAATACCAGGCGCAGGTCAATTTTGGACATACGCTTATTGCCGTTGATGGAATCAATAAGCAGGCGACGTTTACTCTCACCGATCCCGACGGCAGCACGCGTGAAGTCACCCTGCCGTTCGATATGCTCCATGTTGTCCCGCCTCAGGCTGCGCCAGACTTTATTGCCGAAAGCGGTCTGGCGGATGCTGCTGGCTGGTGTGATGTCGATAAAGAAACGCTGCAGCACAGCCGCTGGCCCGATATTTTTGCTTTGGGCGATTGCTGCTCAACGCCGAACGCCAAGACGGCCGCAGCGGCGCGTAAACAGATCGTGGTCGTGGCCGAAAACCTGAGGCAGGTCGTTAACGGGGCGATCCCGCAAACGCGTTACGATGGCTACGGTTCGTGTCCGCTCACCGTGGAGAAAGGCAAAGTCGTGCTGGCTGAGTTTGGTTATGGCAACCGCCTGCTGCCGACCTTTCCGCTCCATTCAGCCCGTCCCAGCCGCGCAGCATGGTGGCTAAAGGCCTGGTTCTTACCGCGCTTTTATTGGGCTGGTATGCTGCGCGGTATTGAGTGGTTGGCCAAAAGTAAACCCCTGTAGTGAAGGCCGTTCAGGGGCGAACGTATAAAGCGCCCCGCGACTGCTGTTCAATAATGTAGGTTATGGCGGCGGGCACGACGCGAAAGTGGGATGGCAGCATGCTGACGTCAATATTTTGTGCCCGGAGGGCGTTATTGCAGAGTAACAGCGTCACGCTCGGCGCATTCTTAAGGGCATCTGAAATCGTCCTGCCAGTCACATCACCTGCCGCGTCGCCATTAAAAACGATGGCGATATCCCCGTCAAAATCCTCTTCTTTAAGCAGATTGCCAGCATTAGCCAGGGCGTGAGCAATGCGATTTTTATCAGGTACATGCAAAATGATTTTCATTCTGGGCCTCAGGTTGTTATCGCGACGGGCGAAAAACGAATGGCTCAGAATAAAACAGCGTGAGTATCGGATAAATGTGATGAGTGAAAGAAAATATGTCGTCGACGATGGTTTCTAAAAAAAGAAAAATAGCGGCTCTGATAAATTCGAAATTGCTGTGTGCGTCTTTTTTTAAAAAAAGGGGGGGTCCCCCTTTAATAGCTAATTATTTTTTCAGATTTTCAGGGAAATTGGCAGGTAATTCACTTGCCGCGCAGGCTATCACGTCATCGTTATTTTTTCCCGCATCGTGGACAAAGGTGATAGTCGCGAACTCATCAATGACTTCTATTGGATAAGTCGGGCCGGCATCGCGGTACTGCGCCATTTCGTCCAGATGATCGTTCTGGAAGCAGACGGTGCGTTCAGGATTATTCATGACCCAGCGCGGGAAGAAGATGGTGCCATGAAACAGCTTGTCGCCCAGGTTGGCAATCAGGCTGACACTGGTGCCGGTCGGTTCAGTCCAGGACACTTTATAGATGTCTTCACCGACGCAGACAATATAGACATGCTGGTCTTTCACCCAGCGGTTGCCCACCATGCCGCTATGAATACGGTAATCGACGGTGTCTTCGTTTTTAATATACAGCTCGTAATTCCAGCCATTGTCATAGGTATAAACCAGATGTTTACCGATGAAACCGTCAAGATTGTGTTTGTCGAATTTGCTCATTATTTGTTCTCCTCTGTGGTTGGAACCAGCTTACCCATTCACTTTGTGAATTAAAAACGCTAATTTATGATGAAATTGATTTAAAAATTGGATGGGTTATGCATAAAACCACACTGGAGCAGTGGAGCCTGTTGGACAAGGTGGTGCGAGAGGGCAGTTTTGCCAGAGCGGCGAGTCTGACCAACCGCAGCCAGTCATCCGTCAGCTATAACCTTGCTATGTTGCAGCAGCGCATAGGGATTACGCTGTTACATGCAGAGGGGCGCAAGGCGGTGCTGACGCCCGCAGGCGAGTTGCTGCTGGCGCAGGTGCGCCCGCTACTGAAAGCTTTTCATTCACTGGAGGCGTTTGCGGGATCAATACGCAGCGGCGTCAGAACAAAGCTGGATCTGGTGGTTGACAGCATCTTTCCGCGTCGACAACTGTTTTCCGTCCTTAAGGCGTTTCAGCAATGCCATCCTCATACTCAGATCAACCTGACCGAGGTGCTGGAAACCAACACCGATTACGCCGAGGCCGACGTGATGGTGGTGACCCAGCGCCAGGATATGGCCGGGCGGGGAGAGTGGTTGATGAATGTGGATTTCGTCGCCGTGGCGCACTGCGACCATCCCTTGCATCAGCATGGCGGCATTCTGGATGAAGAACGGTTGGCACAGTATCCGCTGATTCGCATTGCCGATCGGGAACATTTCACCGTGCAGGATGAGAGCAGCAATGGCGATTACTGGTCGTTTTCGACTATTGAGGCGGCGGTAGAGGCGGTGGTGCACCAGGTGGGTTATGGCTGGATCCCCTTCGAGCGCATCGAACATGAACTGGCGCAGGGAACACTAAAAATATTGCCCTTACAGCACGGCGTTCGTCGTGCCACCCCGCTGCACTTACTGATTAAGAAAGACATCCTGACGCTGGATCCACAAATTGTTACCCTGCTCGATCTGCTGAAAAACGCCACCCGTTCGTGACAGAGGGATCGCGATGAGGAACGCGTCTTCAGGGGCTATTTGTCACCGTTCAACGCAAGGAGCAGGGCATCCAGCGAATCTGGCGCGTGCGGATATCCGTTTTTTACCTCCTGAACGTCCCAGGACATTGCATCCTCAAGGCAGTAATCGGCTGCACACTGCAACGCGAGGTCTTCATCTAACAGCCCAATCGGTAGCCAGATCAGGGGGCGGCCGCGCAACAGGTTCGGCACCGTCGAGCCACAGTGCCTGCAGAAGTCATTACGGTATCCCTGCGGGCGACGCCAACTGCTGATATCGGCTTCACCGGCCAGCCAGCTAAACTGATCGGCATGAACCAGCGTGGCCAGGTTATGGCCGGTACCGGTCTGACGGCGGCACAGCGAACAGTGACAGCGGTAAAAATGGCTGGGTTGTTGAGCCAGCTTAAAAACGACCGTTCCGCATAAACAACGTCCAGAAATCATCCTTGTTTCCCTGAATGCGCCAACCCTAAGGCGGTGTTTAGTGTGCCCGCTTTTTGGCCCAGTAAGCCATAAAGTTAATCGCGTCGCGATCGACGCCGCGCTCCCCTATCAGGTGGCGGCGTAATAGCTTCACCACGGTCGATTCGGCCGCTACCCAACCGTAAAATTCCGTGTTGCGGCCCTGAGCACGGTCCCACAGCAATTCGCCTTCTGCCTCTTCCTGCACGTCCTGCTGGCGGCGGCCATCGGGAACGTTAACCCGGGATTTTATTGCCTCAACCAGGCATTCCCCGTGTGAAGCAAATGCAGGTTTTCGCGGCAACCAGACGATGTCGGCAAAGGTATAGGCGTGCAGATCGACGCAATCATCCGCATCCGGGACTTCAAAAAAGGCCTGAACCCGAGGCGGATTTTCCTGTCGGGACAGTCTTTCCAGAATGCCTTTCGCCGCGGGTAATGCGGTTTCATCGGCAATCAGTAACGCATTACGCAGCGCATCCGGCGGCGTCCATTCATATCCGCCGCTGTCAGATTCACAGGCCGCATTGGGCGCAACGATCACCAGGCCGTCACCCGGTTCAGCATTGATTGCCCAGGCCGATGCCGGGCCTTCCGTACCGTGGCTGACAAACTCAATCGTCAACTCCTGGCGCTCAGGATCGAGATGACGCAGCGTATAGGTGCGCAACAGCGGACGCTTCTCTTTTGGCAGCGACAGAATGGTCTGGTACCACTCGCCATCATTGGGAAGCGCAGGCATGCTGCCATCTTCCGCCGGCAGCAAAATTTTGATCCGCTGATCGGGCGCGTCAGACTTCATCTGCGCCACGTCAGGCCCGTTGAACACCAGGCTCAGCATTGAGGGAGAAAGATGACGCTTGCGTGCCAGTTTTACGTCAAACAGGCGGTAGCTATGGGCTTCAGCCATCGTCGTTCCTTTTGGTTAATGAGCCGATAAGGTTGAGCGGCGACGTGCACGCCAGATCACACCTGACATCGCCACGAACAGCAGGGCAGCGCTGAATGCGGCAGCGATCAGCGCCGTTGCGCCCTGTGACTGCGACACCAGGGGAACCAGCAGCGCGCACAATCCGTAGCCTAAGGTATGGCTGGTGGCTATCCAGCCGGCACCGGCACCGTCTGCCAGCCTGTCATTTAGCAGCAGCTGATAAGCCGGCGTACCCAGTGCAGCACCAAACGAAAGCAGGGCACAGCCGGTGTAAAACAGCCAGAGCGGTGTGCTCAGCATCATCGCCAGACCCAGAGACATCAACAGCCCTGCGCTCAGCAACAGCGCAAGCGGCGTCAGTAACTGGGGTCGCAGTACCATAAACTGGGCGCCCAGTGAGGCGATGGCCGCCACGCTCAGCAGCCAGGCAACCTGATGGCTGATTGCGGCGGTATCACCGGTAAACTGTCTGGCCAGTGCCGGGGATAAGCCCAACTGCATCAGGCTCACCGTGGCCGCCAGCAGCAGAGCGCACAGCAGATAGGGCAGACAATCGATGCGCAGGCGGGCATTCCTGCGCGCCACCGCAGGCTGCGGCTCGGTTCCGCGCAACGGCAACAACATAGCCAGCGCCAGCAACGGCGCAACGACCAGTAACACCAGCGGTGCCATCGGATGAATGACTAACATTCCGGCAGCGCACAGCGGGCCAAACAGCCTGCCGCAGCTCAGACCGGAGCTGATGGTCGCCAGCGCCGTCATGCGCTTGCCTTCACCGGCACGGTTTAGCGCCCAGACCTGGCACGCCGGAACCATCGCCGACACCATCAGGCCATAAATCACCCTGGCAATAATTAATATACCTAATCCAATCGGAGCACTGACCGCCCGCGTGGAAAGAAGTGCGCAGCCCATAGCGAGTAGCAAAAAACTTGCGCCATAACCGGCCAGTGACCAAAGCACGACCGGTTTGCTGCCGAGACGCGCAATCTGTTTTCCCCACCACGGCGATGAGGGCAAAAACAGCATAGAGCCGAGCGTTAACAATCCCGCCCAGACCGAAAGACTTAAACTGGTCTGCGCAACCAGCATCGGGATAGCCACCAGCAAACCATTCTGTCCGACGCCCAGCAGTCCGGCGCTTAATGCTAAAGGCCAGTTAGGTAAGGCTTTTTGTGGCGTAGCGGTCAGTTCAAGAGATGTCACAATGTTGCTAGCCCGTATCTTTGTTGTATGTATTTGTAAAATTTATTCCGCCAATTCTAACAATTGTCGTTGATAATGAGAACTGTTATCGGCAGAATTCGCATTATCATAACGCCTGGAAATTGTTTGATAATGATTCAATCGACGCACAATGGATCCTGGGATGTGGCCGCACAGTGCTTCCTGAATTCCCTGATCCGTGAAACCAAGGACTGGCGACTCAGCCAGGGTGAACCCGCCGAGTTAGTGATTCCGTTGGCGGAAGAGAAGGCCCTACACTTTAAGGTGGCTTACTTTTCTCCTACCCAGCATCACCGTTTTGCCTTCCCGGCCCGGCTGGTCACTCACCGTGGCAGCGAGACGGTGACGTTCGCCACCGTTGCCAGACTGATTGTCGATAAACTGCAACATCAGCAACAGCTGCCCGCTCCCGGCTGTGAGGCGTTTTACCAGCGCGTGATGGAAAGCCATGTGCATACCGCTGAGGCAACGGCTGCCCGCCACGACTGGCGAGGCCTGCGTGAGAAAGCCCTGAACTTTGCCGAAGCAGAGCAGGCCCTGCTGGTCGGGCACGCCTTCCATCCGGCACCCAAATCACATGAACCTTTTACGCAGCAGCAGGCCGAACGTTACCTGCCTGATTTTGCGCCACATTTTCCGTTACGCTGGTTTGCGGTGGATAAAGACCAGTTGGCGGGTGATAGCCTGCAGCTGACGTTGCAGCAGCGCCTGACGCGCTTTGCGGCAGAAAACGCGCCGCAGTTACTGCATGCGCTAACCGATCGGCAGTGGCTGTTCCCGCTCCATCCCTGGCAGGCGGACTATCTGCTCCAGCAGACCTGGTGTCAGCAACTGGTGGAAAAAGGCCTGGTTACTGACCTGGGTGAAGCCGGTGCGCCCTGGCTGCCCACCACCTCATCGCGTTCGCTGTACTGCGCGACCAGCCGCGACATGATCAAGTTTTCCCTGAGCGTGCGGCTGACAAACTCCGTCCGCACCCTGTCGGTCAAAGAGGTCAAACGCGGCATGCGGTTGGCGCGTCTGGCGCAGACCGACCGCTGGCAGGACATGCAGGCACGCTTCCCGGCGTTTCGCGTGATGCAGGAAGATGGCTGGGCCGGACTGCGCGATGCGCAGGGCACGATTATGGAAGAGAGCCTGTTCGCACTGCGTGAAAACCTGATTGTCGACAGGCCGCAGAGCCAGACCAACGTGCTGGTCTCCCTGACGCAGTCCGCACCGGACGGCGGCGACTCACTGCTGTCTGCCGCAGTAAAGCGCCTGAGCCAGCGCCTGCACATCAGCGAAAAACAGGCTGCGCATGCCTGGGTCGACGCCTACTGCCAGCAGGTGCTGAAGCCCCTGTTCACCGCCGAAGCCGATTACGGCCTGGTGCTGTTAGCCCATCAGCAAAATATCCTGGTGGAAATGGAGCAGGACCTGCCGGTTGGCCTGATTTATCGCGACTGCCAGGGCAGCGCCTTTATGCCTCACGCCGCAGGCTGGCTGGACATGATTGGCGAAGCGCAGGCGGAAAACGTCTTTAGTCGCGAGCAGCTGCTGCGCTACTTCCCCTATTACCTGTTAGTGAATTCTACCTTTGCCGTCACGGCGGCACTGGGCGCGGCGGGCATGGACAGTGAAACCCATTTGATGGCGCGGGTACGCGATGCGTTAAGTGCGCTACGTAACGAGGTCACGCACAAGGGCTGCCTGGATTACGTGCTGGAAAGCCCGCACTGGAACGTCAAGGGCAACTTCTTCTGTTACCTGCACGATCACAATGAAAACACCATCGTCGATCCGTCGGTGATCTACTTCGACTTCATCAACCCACTGCTGTCTCAGGAGCGCTAAATGTCTCAGGCAACGATTGTTCACAGCGGCCACGGCCTGCGTTGCGAAAAGTCAGGAAAAACCCTGAATCTGGGTTGGGGACAGGACAACAGTGCGGTGCTGCATTTTGCCGGTCCACTGCCCGAAGGCTGGCTGCGTGATGCGCTGGATCAGATGTTTATCGCTGCCCCGCAGCTTTCTGCCGTGGTGCTGCCCTTCGCAGAGTGGCGTGAAGAGCCTCAGGCGCTGGCGCTGTTTGCGGCACTGAAAAGCGATATCGTCCACCGCGAGACGTTCTGGCAACTGCCGCTGTGGTTGTCTGCGCCTCGTCAGCAGGCCTCCGGCGAGATGGTATTTGATGCCGAACGTGAGATCTATTTTCCCCAGCGCCCAGCGCGACCTGATGGCGAAGTGTATCGCCGTTACGATCCGCGCGTACGGCGAACGCTGAGCTTCCGCGTGGCCGATCCTGCCCGGGATGCCGAAGCGTTTACCCGCTGGATGAACGATCCGCGCGTGGATTACTTCTGGGAGCAGAGCGGATCGCTGGCCACTCAGACCGCCTATCTTGAACGCCAGCTCGGCAGCAGCTATGCCTTTCCGCTGATTGGCTGTTTTGATGACGAGCCCTTCAGCTACTTTGAAATTTACTGGGCGGCGGAAGATCGTATCGGACGGCACTACAGCTGGCAGCCGTACGATCGCGGTTTGCATCTGCTGGTGGGGGAGCCGCAGTGGCGCGGGCCGCACTTTGTGCAGAGCTGGCTGCGCGGCATCAGCCACTATCTGCTGCTGGATAATCCGCAAACTCAGCGCCTGGTGCTGGAACCACGGGCGGATAATCAGCGCCTGTTTCGTCACCTTGAACCCGCGGGCTATACCACCGTGAAAGAGTTCGACTTTCCGCACAAGCGCTCTCGCCTGGTGATGACCCAGCGCGCCCGTTTCTTCAGCGAGGTGGGCCTGTGATGAATTCGCACGCATGGGAAACCGTTAACCGTCAGTTGGTGGCAAAAATGCTGGCCGAGCTGGAGTACGAGCAGGTCTTTCAGGCTCAGCCGCAGGGCGACAACCGTTACTGCATCAGTCTGCCGGGTGCCGAATGGCAGTTCACCGCCGAGCGGGGCATCTGGGGCTGGTTATGGATAGATGCACAAAGCCTGCGCTGTGCGGATGAGCCGGTACTGGCCCAGACGCTGCTGTGCCAGCTACAGCCGGTGCTGTCGATGAGTGATGCCACGGTGGCGGAACATATGCAGGATCTCTATGCCACGCTGCGCGGCGATCTTCAGCTTATGCAGGCACGTCAGGGCATGAGTGCCGATGCGCTGATTGATATGGATGCCGACCGCCTGCAGTGCCTGCTCAGCGGCCATCCCAAGTTTGCCTTTAATAAAGGCCGTCGCGGATGGGGACAAGAGGCGCTGGCGCGCTACGCACCCGAATATATGAATACCTTCCGCCTGCACTGGCTGGCGGTAAAGCGTGATCATATGGTCTGGCGCTGCGACAGCGAGCTGGACATCCAGCAGTTGTTGCAGGCCGCGATGGACAGAGCCGAATATACGCGTTTCACCGAGGCCTGGCAGGCGCAGGGGCTGGACGACAGCTGGCTGCCTTTGCCGGTGCATCCCTGGCAGTGGCAGCAAAAAATCGCGCTCGATTTTGTCGCGGATCTGGCCACGGGCAATATGCTGTCGCTGGGTGAATTTGGCGATCGCTGGCTGGCGCAACAGTCACTGCGCACCTTGACCAACGCCAGCCGTCAGGGCGGGCTGGATATCAAACTGCCGCTTACCATTTACAACACCTCCTGCTATCGCGGTATTCCGGGCAAATATATCGCGGCGGGCCCGCTGGCCTCCCGCTGGCTACAAAACGTCTTTGCCACCGACACGACGCTGCAGCAGAGCGGGGCGGTGATCCTGGGCGAGCCGGCCGCCGGTTATGTTTCCCATCGCGGCTACGGCGCGTTGCCCGAAGCCCCCTATCGCTACCAGGAAATGCTGGGCGTGATCTGGCGTGAAAATCCGTCGCGCTGGCTGCACGCGGACGAAACGCCAATTCTGATGGCCACGCTGATGGAGTGCGATGAAAACAACCAGCCGCTTATCGGCGCCTACATTGCCCGCTCGGGCCTGAGCGCCGAGGCCTGGTTAAGTCAGATGTTCCGCGTGGCCGTGGTGCCGCTGTATCACCTGCTGTGCCGTTATGGCGTGGCGCTGATCGCACACGGGCAAAATATTACGCTGGCGATGAAAGACGGCGTACCCCAGCGCGTATTGCTGAAAGATTTTCAGGGCGATATGCGTCTGGTAAAGGACGATTTTCCGGAGATGGACTCTTTGCCTCAGGACGTCCGCGATGTGACGGCACGCCTGAGTGCTGACTATTTGATTCATGATTTGCAGACTGGCCATTTTGTCACGGTCCTGCGTTTTATTTCGCCGTTAATGGCGCGCCTTGGCGTTCCGGAACGACGTTTTTACCAACTGCTTGCCGCAGTGTTGAGCGACTATATGCAGGACCATCCGCAACTGTCGGCGCGTTTTGCGCTTTTCTCACTCTTCAAGCCACAAATCATTCGTGTCGTGCTGAACCCGGTAAAACTCACCTGGCCCGATCAGGACGGCGGAAGCCGTATGTTGCCCAATTACCTGGAAAATCTGCAAAACCCGCTGTGGCTGGTTACCAAGGACTGAATCATGACAAACACTGTTGATTTTATTGGCGTTGGCATTGGCCCGTTTAACCTGAGTATCGCGGCGCTGGCACACGAAGCTGAAGGCTTTACCAGCCAGTTTTTAGACAGCCGCCCAGATTTTGCCTGGCATCCCGGTATGCTGGTGCCTGACTGCCATATGCAGACCTCGTTTTTAAAAGATCTGGTCTCCGCGGTCGCGCCCACCAGCCCGTTCAGCTTTGTGAACTATCTGGTGAAGCGTAAAAAGTTTTACCGCTTTATGACTACCGAGTTACGTACCGTCTCGCGCGATGAGTTTTCCGACTATCTGCGTTGGGCTGCCGAGGGCATGAACAACCTGCGCTTTAATCACACGGTGGAACGCATCGATTTTGATGAAGCCAATAAACGCTTTGTGATTCACAGCAACGGCGGGGAAAGCTATGCCCGCAACATCTGTCTGGGTATTGGCAAGCAGCCCTACCTGCCGCCCTGCGTAAACCGCATCAGCGCCACCTGTTTCCACGCCAGCGAAATGAGCCTGCGTAAACCCGACCTGCGCGGCAAGCGTGTGGCGGTGATTGGCGGCGGTCAGAGTGGTGCCGATCTGTTCCTCAACGCCTTCCGGGGTGAATGGGGTGAACCGGCTGAGGTCAGTTGGGTGTCGCGCCGCAACAATTTTAACGCCCTGGATGAGGCCGCTTTTGCCAACGAGTACTTCACGCCAGAATACGTTTCCAGCTTTGTCGGTCTGAACGAGGCTGCCCGACAGAAAATGCTGGCTGAACAGAAGATGACCTCGGACGGCATCACGGCAGATTCCCTGCTGACGATTTATCGCGAGCTGTATCATCGCTTTGAAGTGCAGCGTCAGCCGCGCAATGCGCACCTGCTGCCGAGCCGCTCGGTCATTGAACTCAACAGTCATCACCAGTGCTGGCAGCTTCAGTTGCAGCATCAGCTTGACCAGGGCTACGACCTTATCGAATGCGATGTGGTGATTTTCGCCACCGGCTACCGGCCTGCGCTGCCAGAACTGCTCTCCCCCCTGATGAGCCGCCTGACCATGAAAGATGAGTGCACGTTCAGCGTGCGTGAGGACTTCACGCTTGAGTGGAACGGGCCAAAAGAAAATAACATCTTTGCGGTGAACGCCAGTATGCAAACCCACGGTATCGCGGAGCCTCAGCTCAGCCTGATGGCATGGCGATCCGCCCGTATTCTGAATCGCGCACTGGGGCGCGATTTGTTCGATCTCAGCACGCCGCCCGCCCTGATCCAGTGGCGCAGCGTCAGCCGGGAAAAACCGCAGCATGGCGCTGCGTCCACTAAAAACTATACCGAGTCCTTGGGGTAAGCCTTAACCTCGCACGCAGGAACGATAATGAAGACTAAAAACAAGAATATCTGGCTGCTTAATCCGCTGTTGTTAGCCATGATGGCGCCCGCGGTCGCACAGCAAACCAGTGAAAATGACATGGTGGTTTCGGCCAGCCGTACGCACCGTACGGTGGCAGAAATGGCTCAAACCACCTGGGTGATTGAGGGGGCCGAACTGGAGCAACAAGTCCAGGGCGGCAAAGAGTTTAAAGATGCGCTGGCGCAGCTGGTGCCGGGCCTGGATGTCAGTAGCCAAGGCCGAACCAACTACGGCATGAATATGCGCGGCCGCGCGATTGTGGTGCTGGTGGACGGCGTTCGCCTGAATTCTTCGCGCACAGACAGCCGCCAGCTGGATTCGATCGATCCCTTTAACATCGATCACATCGAGGTGATCTCCGGTTCAACCTCGCTGTACGGCGGGGGCAGCACCGGTGGTCTGATCAATATCGTCACCAAAAAAGGCCAGCCGGGCACCCAGTTTGAGTTTGAAACCGGCACCAAAACCGGGTTTAACAACAGTAAAGATCACGATGAGCGCGTGGCGGGCGCAATCTCGGGCGGCAATGACCGCGCCTCGGGACGGTTGTCGGTGGCCTACCAGAAGTTTGGCGGCTGGTATGACGGCAACGGCGATTCTGTTTTGCTCGATAACACCCAGACGGGCCTGCAATACTCCGATCGTCTGGATGTGATGGGCACCGGCACGCTTGAGATTGACGATCACCAGCAGTTGCAGCTGGTGACGCAATATTACAAGAGCCAGGGCGATGACGATTATGGCCTCTATCTTGGCCGAAACTTTTCGGCGGTAACCGGTAACGGTAACGCCTACACCAGTAAAGGACTGAACTCAGACCGTATTCCCGGCACCGAGCGCCACCTGGTCAGTCTGCAGTACTCTAATACCGATTTCCTGGGTCAGGAGCTGGTGGGTCAGGTCTACTATCGTGATGAATCTCTGGCGTTTTATCCCTTCCCAACGGTGTCCGGCGGGCGGGTAACCAGCCTCTCTTCCTCTAAACAGGATACTGACCAGTACGGCGGCAAGCTGGCAATCACCAGTAAACCGCTCGACAACCTGCAGCTGACCTACGGTGTTGATGCCGATCATGAACGTTTTAGTTCCAATCAGATGTTCTTTGATCTGGCACAGTCGGCCGCCTCGGGTGGCCTGAACAACCAGAGCATTTACACCACCGGACGCTATCCGGGTTATGACATTACTAACCTGGCGGCTTTCCTGCAGTCCAGCTACGACATCAACGATACCTTCACCTTGAGTGGCGGCGTACGTTATCAGTACACCGAAAACAAGGTGGACGACTTTGTCGGCTATGCCCAGCAGCAGGCGATTGCTAATGGCACGGCGCGTTCGGCCGATGCGATTCCAGGCGGCTCAACGGATTACGACAACGTCCTGTACAACGCCGGTATCCTGATGCATATCACCGAGCGGCAGCAGGCATGGTTCAACTTCTCGCAAGGCGTTGAACTGCCGGATCCGGGCAAGTATTACGGCAACGGCACCTATCGTCTGCAAAACGGCAACTACCAGTTGTTGAACAGCGTTAATGTCGATCAGTCGAAGCTTCAGGGCATCAAAGTCGATTCTTACGAGCTGGGCTGGCGTTACACCGGTAATGACCTGCGCACGCAGTTAGCAGCCTACTATTCGCTGTCAGACAAATCGATCTCGGTCAACCGCAGCGATATGACCATTAACGTGGACGATGACAAGCGCCGTATTTATGGCGTGGAAGGTGCGGTGGATTACTTTATCCCCGATACCAACTGGAGCACCGGCGTCAACTTCAACCTGGTCAAGTCTGAAACCAAAAAAGATGGCGGCTGGAAGAAGTGGGATGTCATTTATGCCAGTCCATCGAAAGCCACCGCCTATGTTGGCTGGTCGCCGGATCCCTGGAGCCTGCGCTTGCAAAGCACGCAGTCGTTTGACCTGACCGATAACGGCGGCAACAAAATTGACGGTTATACCACCGTTGATTTTATCGGCAGCTACCAGTTGCCGGTGGGCAAGCTGAGCTTTAGCGTCGAGAACCTGCTGGATCGCGACTACACCACGGTGTGGGGACAGCGTGCGCCGCTGTTCTACAGCCCGACCTATGGCTCGCCGTCGCTGTATCAGTACAAAGGCCGGGGTCGCACCTTTGGGCTGAACTATTCGGTACTGTTTTAAGTCTTCATTCTTGCCCGGTGTGACGCCGGGCAAGCCTCACTCAATCTCACTTTTTCCTCCTGTCGCCGCTAAACACGCTGTGCCGTTACATAATGTAAACAATACCTAAACGAATACGCTCAGTTTTGTCAGGTACATGCCGATAGTCTTTATGTGCGTACATTTAATGCACAAAGCATTTTCGTTTTAACGACCAGGCGGAACAAAAAATGACCATTACACAGCGACTTTTCCTGACCTTCTCCCTCCTTGCCGCCTCACTGGCTGTTCTGGCTATGGTGGCGATCACGGTGGTAACAGGATTTCAATCACGCTTCGATTACGTGCAGAGAAATACAATTCCTTCTATTACCGATCTTAATAAGCTTGTCGATAGCAGCAATGCCCTGACACTGCTGCTTTATCGCCATCAAAGTGCGACCGATCAACGCAAGCAGGCCCAGTTTGAGAAAGATATCGCTGGCGTGATTGCGGATCTGAAAAAGCAAAACCAGTATTACTTTGATCACGACCTTTCCAGTGCTGAAGACAAGGCCCTGAGCGAAAAAGCATTTGCGGAGATAAAAGAAGCGGAAGCCAGGCTGCCGACCTTTTTTGCCGGGTCACGGGCACAAAATGATGCTATCGCGTTGGGCGCGATCCAGGGAGACAGTGGTGTGGGTCAGTCTGTTCGCGATCTGATAGCGGGGTTAAAGCGACAGCTGCAGCTGAATGTGGACATTGGCAAAACCTACAGCCAGCAAAACAATCAGGTTTATCAACAAACCTTGTGGGGCATGTCCGGCGGTTCGCTGCTGATTATCCTGCTGCTTGGCGCGTTTTCGGTGAAAACCATCTTCAGCATCCGTCGTCAGCTCAACGCCATTCGTGCCACCATGGAAAGCGCCAGCGAACGTCTTGATCTGACGCTGCGCGCAGATGAGTCGCGTCGCGACGAAATTGGCTTAACGGCCAGCGCTTATAATCATCTGGTCAGCAATGTGGCGCAGTCGTTGTCGTCCGTTGAACAGGCATCCCACTCTGTCGGCTCTGCCTCATCCCAGATTTCAGCTGGCAACGACGATCTCTCGGCGCGTACCGAAGAGCAGGCAGCGTCGCTGGAGGAAACGGCGGCCAGTATGTCTGAACTGAGCGAAACCGTGCGTCAGACGGCTGAAAATACCCGCCTCGCCAGCCAGCTGTCCAAAAATGCGCGTGAAATCTCGGAAGACAGCTCGGGCAAAGTCAAAACCATGCTGAGCACCATGTCCGATATCAAAAGCAGTTCAGCGAAAATCAACGACATTATTGCATTGATTGAAGGCGTTGCCTTCCAGACCAACATCCTGGCGCTGAATGCGGCCGTTGAAGCCGCCCGTGCCGGTGAGCAGGGACGCGGTTTTGCCGTGGTCGCCGGAGAGGTGCGTAATCTGGCACAGCGCTCTTCTTCTTCTGCCCGTGAGATCAAAGCACTGATCGAGTCCTCCATGCGCTACGTTGAAACCGGTGCCGCTCAGGCTGAAGAAGTCGGACAAAATATGGGCCGGATGAACGATGCCGTGCGTCAGGTAAACGATCTGGTCGATGAGATTGCGGTGGCGGCAAGCGAACAGTCGCAGGGCATTGGTCAGGTACATGAAGCGGTCAATCAGATGGACAGCGTAACCCAACAAAACGCCGCACTGGTGGAGCAGGCTTCTGCCGCTGCGCGTTCGTTAACGGAGCAGTCCACCACGCTGCAACAGCTGGTGGCCGCCTTTACCATCCGTTCAGCTCAGGTTATCGCCGCTAAGCCGCCTTTAGCCGCCGTGACGGCCGCGCCCGTGCTGAAGCGTCCACAGCTTGCGGCGGCTGGTGCAGGTGCGCAGGAAGATAACTGGCAGAGCTTCTGATAGTGGCGAAGCAGTGGCCCGGGCGGCCGCTGCTTTTAAAGGGTTACGAACTTCTGTGCAGCGTCAACGGCGTTGATAACCAGCGGGCAACGCGTTTGCCTGCCTTAATGGCGGGTTTTTCAATCCAGAAAAACATCACGGAGGCCAGCGCCACACTGATGCTAATGGAGAGGATGAAAATCATCAGATTGTCCGTCCAGGCTTTATTCGCCAGGCTGTTCATCAGCAATATCATCATCGGATAGTGGATGAGATAGAGCGAATACGAGATATCGCCAAAGAAGATCAGCGTACGGTTATGACCACTTTCCGTGCGGTAACCCAGCATCACCGTGATGCTCATAATGGCCGCCGCCAGCCAGAAACCGCCATGCAGGCCAAACGGCTGCGGCCCAATCATCAGCGCTGTCGCAAACGCCAGTACCAGCCCCACCTGCAGTATTCTGCGCATCTGAGAATTCAGCTCAGGGAGCTTTTGTCTGACGATTAATTCAGCCAGCATCATCCCTAAGATAAACTCCATGCAGATGGTATTGCTGATAAGTTTGATCCACGCCTGCCACCAGTGCGTTACCGCCATATCAGGCGAAACCTGAGAGGAAAAGGTAAAACTGCCGTTGTAATACAGCTGAAAGCCCACGCTGGAGGCGAGGAAAATCAGTGCGCACAGGAAGCTACGGTAGCGATAGTTTATGCACATCGCCACGGTGAATACGGCGTAGAACAGGATCTCATAGGAAAGCGTCCACGGCGGACCTAATGCGCTGAATCCAAAGGTCGGCCCGGGGCTGCTGTAATCCTGCAGGCAGAAGTAGAGCGCACAGGACATATCCTGAAGCGAACGGTCGTGATAAACCACCACGAACGAGAGCAGCCAAACCACAAAGAAGACCGGCCAGATGCGGAAAAAGCGTTTCACCATGAACGACGTCGGCGCTTCGTTAAACTGATGCGTAATAAAAGTCATGATGAAGCCGCTGATAATAAAGAATACGTCCACGCCCAGCGCGCCGGGAATGTGCCGGGTCCAGTGACTTTCTAACAGCGATGAGTTGTGCGCCAGCACCACAAGTAGCGCAGCCAGGCCGCGCAGATACTGGATTGAGACGATTTTCATGAGCGTTACAGGCCTGTCAGTTTACTCAATCACGGCGTTCGCCTGAACGAGCCGGTTAGGGTTAAGCGTAGGCCGTATTGTAAAAATGCCTTAACGATTATCAACCGCCACTTAGCAGCCAAAAAAAAAGGATTTTGCCTGATAGCCTAATTTTGCAGAAAAAATGGCGACGATCGACGGAGTTAGGCGCACAGGATCAGAAGTGCGCCGTTGGGATTTCAGAGGGTTCTTAAACAAATATGATGACTTGAGGGGATACAGGCACTACGCGGACGCGCGCGGAAAGACGCTCCCGCCCATGGCGCGCCGGAAGATCTCAATCGTCCACATCCACAGAATATGCCCCAACGTCTCCGAGGCGATTTCCGCTAACGGCAGGTGCCACAAGGGCGGTGCCCAGCCGTTCATCGGCAAGATCACGCCGTGAAAGCCCAGGGTAATGAGCAGGGCAAACGCTACGCCCTGGCCCAGCGTAACGACCGGGAGGATCTCGGCCAGGGCGCAGTAGAGCAGGGCGAAGACGATTGAGAACAGGTGGTGAACCCCGGCAATGCCCCAGTTCACCACGTGACCGGAATAATGATAGACCAGGTTGCTGACGTTGATCCCCATATCCTGCAGCATCTCCGCAGGGGGAATCGCCCTGTCAGGCGTTCTGGGCGGAAACGGATTCTCCGTTCCCCATTTTACGAAGCTGGCAACGTTGCCGCCCCAAAACCCTGCCCAAAGCGCCGGACCATAATGCCGGTCGGCAGGGGACGTCAGACGAAACGACCTGTTCATAGTTAACCGCTCCTGCTGAGTAAGATAACCACCGTGGATTACTGCCCGTAATAGGCATTTGCTCCATGCTTTCTGAGAAAGTGCTTGTCCAGTAAGGGCTGTTGCATGTGGGTAATACCGGGCGTCAGCTGGCGGGAGAAAATGCCCATATAGGCGATCTCTTCCAGCACCACCGCATTGTGGACCGCGTTATCGGCGTCTTTTCCCCAGGCAAAGGGTCCGTGCGCGTTAACCAGCACGGCAGGAATAGCGGTCGGGCTGATGCCGCGCGTGCGGAAGGTTTCAATAATCACTTCGCCGGTATTGTGTTCATAGTCGTGGGCTATTTCGGCCTCCGTCATCAGCCGGGTGCAGGGAATGGCCCCGTAAAAGTAGTCGGCATGGGTTGTGCCCCAGGCGGGCAGGTCCTGACCGGCCTGCGCCCAGATGGTGGCGTGGCGCGAATGGGTATGCACAATGCCGCCAATATCCGCAAAGGCGCGGTAGAGCGCCAGGTGCGTCGCGGTATCCGACGAGGGTTTTTTACTGCCTTCCACCACCCGTCCGCTTTCCAGTTCCACGACCACGATGTCGTCCACCGTCATGCCGTCGTACTCCACGCCGGAGGGTTTGATGGCCATCAGCCCCTGCGCGCGATCGACAGCGCTGACGTTGCCCCAGGTAAAGGTCACCAGCTGATGGCGCGGCAGCGCCAGGTTGGCGGCCAGCACCTGCTCTTTCATGGCGGCTATGCTCATACTAAACCTCCTTCCTGCATTTTCTGTTCAATCCAGCGCCGGGCCTGCACGATCTCGGCAACCGGCTCCTCGGCTTTTTCCGTCCACATTTCAATCAGGAACGATCCGCGATAGTTCAGCGCCTTAAGCGTGCGGAATACGCCGACAAAGTCCACGCAGCCCTGACCAAAGGGGACGTCCCGAAACTGGCCCGGCGAGCTTGCGGTCACGGGTTGGGTATCCTTCAAATGAATCGCGGCGATGCGATCAATACCCAGGGTCAGTTCGGCGGTGACATCATTGCCCCAGGCGCTGAGATTGCCCACGTCCGGATAAACGGAAAACCATGGAGAAGCCTGCTGCTGCTCCCAGACTTTCCACTTGCTGATAGCGTTCATAAACTCGGTATCCATGATCTCAACCGCCAGCATCACCTGCGCCGCGGCGGCGCGTTGCACCGCACGTGACAAGCCTTCGGCAAAGCGCGCCACGGTGCCATCATCGTGGGGTTCGTAATAGACGTCGTAACCGGCAAGCTGAATCGTGCGGATCCCCACGTCCTTTGCCAGTTGGATGGCGCGATCGATCAGATCGTCTGCCCGCTGGCGGATCGCCGGATCGTGACTGCCAAACGGAAAGCGGCGATGCGCCGACAGGCACATGGAGGGAATGGTCACGCCGGTTTCAATCATGGCGTTGACCAGCGACAGGCGCTGCTCTTTGCTCCAGGTCAGGCGCTCCAGCCGCACGTCGGTTTCGTCTACCGACATTTCCACAAAATCAAAGCCACAGGCTTTTGCCAGCGCCAGTCGTTCAGGCCAGGTGAGGTTAGCGGGCAGGGCTTTCTCGTAAATACCTAACGGATGCTGGCGTTTCATACTGTTCCCCAAATGCTGGCAATGGCCTGATGGAATTCCGCTGCGCGTTGAATGCCGCTGGCGGGATCGCTGAGGGCGCGCCCGGCGATAAACGCTTTCACGTCAACGTCTTTAAATTGCGCAAGATCCTGAGGCGTAATGCCGCCCGTGATGGAGAGCGCAAAACCCAAATCCGACAGGGCTTTCATGGTATCCAGGTCATGCTGATTCCATTGCTGCCCGCTGGCCTGGGCATCCCGCCCCCGATGGTAAATGGCCTGTTTCAGCCCCAGTTGCCGCCAGCGGCGGGCATCGTCCAGCGTCCAGTGACCAAACAGTTCGATTTGAATATCGCCCTGGTGCTGCTGTGCCACGTCCAGCGCGCTGGCAAACGTCGCCAACGGTGCGGCACAGATGACCGTCATCCAGCTTGCGCCCGCCGTGAAGGCCATGTCTGCCAGCGTGCCGCCGGCATCCGCCACTTTATAGTCGGCCACCAGGGTCTTTTGCGGATGCTGCTGGCGCAGACGGCGCACGGCTTCGACTCCGCAGCTCAGGCACAGCAACGTACCGGCTTCGATGATATCGACATGCTGATGCAGCTGCTGTGCGGTATCCAGCGCCGCATCCAGCGCGGTATGATCCAGCGCCAGCTGGAGTAAAGGCAGGCTCATAAGGGGGCTCCTTGTGCGTCACTCAGGACGCGGATCAGATGCTGATAACGCTGATACTTCTGCTGATAACGGGCATGCCGTGTGCTGTCCGGTAGCCAGGTGACGATATCCGGCGCCAGGGCCTGCTGGGCCTGCTGCAGCGAGGCGTAAGCACCGGTGCCGGTCAACGCCACCAGCGCCGCGCCCAGACAGCCGCTTTCGCTGATCTGCGGCACTTCAACGCGCAGGCCGCTGGCATCGGCAAACATCTGCATCCAGGGCGCGGAGCGCGTAGGGCCGCCGCTCAGACGCAGGGCAGTGACCTGAGGAAAGCGTTGCAGAATGCGGTTGAGATGCGTCAGGTGGGAGAACACCACGCCTTCGTAGATGGCCTGCACCAGGTGGGCACGCGTGTGGCCCGCCTGCAGACCAAAGAAACTGCCGTGCAGGTCGGCCCCGGCGTTGGTGCCGTACAGAAAAGGCAGAAACAGCAGCGCGCTGCTGGCAGGTTCCAGCTCCTCAACCCACTGATTTAATTGTTGGTAGTCGCGGATGCCCCACTGTTCACAGAACCACTCCAGGTTTGCCGCCGATGTCGGGCTGGCTTCGTGGATAAGATACTGGCCTTCAATGGCATAGCGACCGTAAACGTAGGGATAGTCTGCTTCATCGCTAATGCAGTCGGTAATGCCGCTGGTCACCGACCAGGTGCCCATCACCGCGTTCAGGCGCGTTGCGTCATTCAGTCCCGCACACAGCGCGGTGGACATCACGTCAAACAGGCCCCCGACCACAGGCGTGCCGGGCAGCAAACCGCATGCGGCGGCAGCCTGCGCGGTTACATAGCCGGCAATCTGCGTTGATGCCACAATCGGGGGCAACGCCGGCACGATCTCGCTGATATCCAGCATCTCAGCCAGCGCGGGCGACCAGTCTGCCGCCTGCATGTCGTACAGATTGGATTCAGAGATGTTAGTTTCTTCACAGGCCAGCTCGCCGGTCAGACAGAAACGCAGGTAGTCGTGGGCCATCAGTACGCTGCCGATTGCGGCGTAGCGCTGCGGCTGATGCTGCTTTAGCCAGCGCAGGAGCGACACCGGATGGCCGGTCCAGAGCGTCTGTCGGGTGAGAGGATAGAGTTTTTGCGGCATGCCTTCCCGCTGCCACTGTTGCACACCAGGCTCAGGGCGCGACGATCGGAGGATAAGATGCCATTTCCCAGCGGATTGCGATCTTTATCCAGCAGAAACAGCCCTTTACCCTGAGCAGAGATGCCTAATCCAGCGACGTCGGCGGCATCCTGACCGCTGCGGGTCAATACTTCGCGAATGACCGCTGCCGCCTGCTGCCAGAGCAGCGTCATATCGCGTTCGGCATAACCCGGCTCTGGTACCTGTACCGGCAGGTTTTGCCGCGCAACGGCCAGCTCGCGGCCCTGCCTGTCGTAGAGTCCGGCTTTAATAAAGGTGCCGCCGCAGTCCAGTCCCAGCCAGCGTTTCATAACGCCTCCCGTTTCGCAGAATCACAGCGGGCAGGCAGGGTCATTGCCAGCAGCGCAGCCAGCGCCAGCGAAATGGCAAGGCTGTAAACCCCGGCATCTTTGCTGTAGAACGCCATCAGCACGCCGACCATGTAAGGCCCACAGAAGCCGCCAAGGTTGCCCAGTGCGTTGATCAGGCCGCGTGCCCCGCCCGCGACCTCGGCATTGAACAGGCGCGGCGGAATACTCCAGAACACGCCCGCTGCAGACTGAATAAACACGCCACAGCCCACCAGCGCCGCGTAGGACCACCAGATATGCGCTTTTAGCAACACCGACAGCGCCATGCATAGCGCAAAACCTGCCAGTGGCAGCGCCACAAACAGCTTGCGCCGCCCGGTTGCATCCGAAAGAACAGAAAACAGAAACATGCCGAAGATCGCCCCGACGTAGGGCAGTATGGCCAGCATACCAACCTGCTCGACATTGCCGTGGGTCAGCTCTTTAAGAATGGTGGGCAACCACAGGGTGTAGCCGTAAATGCCGGTCTGATAAAAGAAATTGACCAGAATCAGCCGCCACATCACGGGCTCGTGCATGACCTTAAGCAGAGAAGCGTTGCGCACGTTCTGCCCTTTGATCATCAGTTGCTCGTTGTGCAGGGTCGTAATCAGATACTGCTTTTCAGCCGGAGAAATCCACTTCGCCTCCTGCGGCCGGTTGCTGATGGTGAAATGCCACAGGGCCATGACGACCAGCGATAACGCGCCTTCCACGTAAAACAGCATGCGCCAGTCCCAGCCGGTGATGATCCAGCCGGAGAGCGGCGCGGTAATGATCCCGGCGATCGGGACAAACATGATCACAATCGCATTGGCGCGGCCGCGCTCGGCATCCGGGAACCAGTTGCCGATCATCGTCAGCACCACCGGCAGCATGCCGCCTTCGGCGATCCCTAACGCAAAGCGCAGTGCCAGCAGCTGGTACTGACTGGTTGCCATGCCGGTCAGTATCGAAATGACTGCCCAGGCCAGCAGCGACCAGCCAATAAAGCGTTTGCCGTTACCGTAGACGGCCAGCTTGCCGCCTGGCACCTGCAAAAACAGGTAACCAATGAAGAAAATACCGCCCGCCAGACCGGCCATTGAGGCGCTGATGCCCAGTTCGGCGTCCATTCCGCCCGGCATGGCAAAGGCAATATTAACCCGATCCATATAGGAAATGATGCAGGTGATCAGGACAGGCGGAATGATCCGTAACCAGCGCAGAGCAGGGATCTTTTCACGGTTAACGGCAGTTGATGTCAGACTCATGGCCTTTCTCCTTGCTTACGCCAGATCGCAGGTGGGGATCTTGACCACCACTTTGCGAATCGGTCCTGGCGTGCTCACCGCGCAATTTGGCCGGTGGATATCCTGCGGAAAAAACACGGCAAAGGTGCCCGGCAGCATGCGCACCTGGGTCTCATGCGGCACGTGCTGGTAAAAAATAATGTCGCGCTCCGGGTCGTAAGGCTGATGCACCGCGAAATCCACAGGCTGCGTTGCGACGCCGATAACTTCTTCGCCCGTAACCAGGTACTGCACATCAATGTACAGGCGGTGTGCTTCCGGGTAGTTCTCCTCGGCCGGAACGGTGTGCAGATCCAGTACCTGCATAACCCAGCCGGTTTCACTGTCCTGATAACGTCCCGCCGCCAGGGTGGGCAGGTCGTAGCGGGTCAGGCAGGCGATCGCTTTGGCGATCGCCGGAGGATAGTGACGCGGGTCGGTATTCGCGATGTGTCCGGTGATCATGATTCCCTCCTCACAGCGCCTGGATACGCGCCCAGACGCGCTCATCTACCGGAATGCCAAGTCGCTGATTTTCAGCCCGCAGCGGCGGAAACTTATCGCCGGGCAGGCGAATGGCCTGCGCGCTGTCGGCCCGTTCAGCGTTGATAATTGATGCCCGGATGCGGTCGAGCTTGTGCTGGCGGGTTTCACCGTCGATAAGGCGGTCAACATCAATCGCGATAAAGACCTGCGAGATGCCGAATTCATCGCCGTTGTCGTGTGTCACTTCGGTGACGGAGGCACCGTTGGAGAGCAGGGTGGCCAGCATGTCCAGTACCACCGATAGCGCGGAGCCTTTCCAGTAACCCATGGGTAAGATGCGACGGTTTTGCTCAAGGGTGGCCGGATCGCGCGTGTAATTGCCTTCATCATCAAATCCGCCATCGACCGGCAGGCTCTTACCGGCCAGACGGTTCACTTCCAGCATGCCGTAGGAGAACATCGACATCGACATATCCACCATGGTGATTGGCTCGCCTGGCACGGCGATGATCAGCGGGTTGGTGCCGATAGCGCCGCTTTTCGCGCCCCAGGGCGGCATCACGGCAATGGAGTTCGTCCAGCAAATGCCCACAAAGCCCTTTTCGGCTGCCTGCCAGCCATAACTGCCGCCACGCATCCAGTGATTGGCATTACGCAGTGCCACCAGCCCAATACCGTGATCCGATGCCAGGGCCATAGCACGATCCATCATCCCGTGCGCGGTGATGTTGCCGATGGCGCGCTGCGCATCCCACTGCTCGATCGCGCCCAGCGACAGGACTTTTTGTGGTTCCGCCTCGGGCACGATATGGCCAGCATCCAGCTGCTGAATAAACCGCGGGAAGCGGTTTACGCCGTGGGAATACACGCCGTTGAGACTGGTTTCGGTAAACATGCGCGCGCAGGCTTCGGCTTTATCCTGAGGCACGTTACGACCTGTAAGTACGCGGAGAAACTCCTCATACAACTGCTGATAGCTGATTCTCATACGACTGATACTCCCAGCGTTACCGCTTTATTTCATAATGTGGAATGTCATTTCAACTAAATGCTATGGGGAAAAGCCGGGCCAGTCAAAGAAATGACCGAAAAATTAATCAATAAAAATCAGTATCTTATATTTATTGTCGGCTTTTGTGATCTCTGGCTTATTCGCCAGATTTTGCCCACAGGCGGGCCGGTCAGCCCAAGAGAGGCTGACCTGATTGACGCGTGCGGCATCCCTGCCTGAGCAGACGGCTTAGGGCAGCCTTACCCGGTAGAGCGACGTGTTTGCGGTGATATAGAGTTCATTATTATCCGGCCCACCCAATGTGCAGTTGGATACCGTTTCAGGGATCGGAATTTTGCCTTTGCGCTCTCCGTCAGGGTTAAAAATAATCACGCCGTCTGCGCAGCTACAGTAAATGTCGCCGTGAGAATCGACACAGAATCCGTCCGGGAAGCCCGGCGTGACATCGGCAAAAAACTGGCCGGGCGACAGCTCGCGTCCTTTAACCTGATAGACCCGGAGCTGGTGGCGCCCCAGAGTTGGAAAGTCCACCACCGACATATCGGCAACATACAGCAGGCTCTCGTCGGGCGAAAACGCCAGCCCGTTAGGCCGTTGCAGATCGCTGGCCGCAATACTGAGCTGCCCGGAGGCGGGATCGAAGCAGTAGAGATAGCAGCCAATCACCTGACTCGGGGCCAGATAGCCTTCGTGATCGTTAACGATCCCGTAAGGCGGATCGGTAAACCAGATGGTGCCATCGGCGCGGATCGCCAGATCGTTGGGCGAGTTAAAGCGCTTGCCCTCTACTTTGTCGATCAACACGTTGACCGTGCCATCCAGTTCGGTCCGGCTGATAGCCCGGCGGCCGTGTTCGCAGCTGACTACGCGTCCCTGCCCATCCCGGGCATTGCCGTTGGCATAGTTAGCGTGATGACGCCAGATGCTGAGCTCACCGTTGCGCTGCCAGCAGTACATGCGGTTGCCTTTGACATCGCTGAATACCACCGCATCGTGCTGCGGCAGCCATACCGGGCCTTCGGCCCAGATGGCAGGGGAACACAGTTTTTCTACCTGCATGCTGCTGGCCTCCGTTACTTCACGCCCCAAATGGTTTTATAGTGCTGCTGATAACCGTTTTCGGGGTCGTAGTTATTTTGCGGTCCGCCATCCCGGCTAATATTTTCCTGAGTAATTAAGTGCGCAGGCGTGACATAGCCGGAAGGCGGCTGGCCAGCGAAGGCGCGGTTGAACTCATCCAGCAACTGCCAGCCGTGCAGTTTTAACGGTTCTGCCACGGTTGCCGACTGGCTTTCACCATTGCGAATACGCTGGAAGGCCGAGACAGACCCGTCGCCCGCAGAGATATTGTATGGCGCGTTTTTGCCCCCCTTGCCTGCGGTTTTCAGCGCCGGTGCCATGAAGTCAAAATAGAGATCGTTAATCGCCAGCGAGTACTGCCAGCGGTCGCCGTACTTCTGTAACAAGCTGAAGGTGAGCGACGGCATACGGTTAGAGGTATCGGCCAGCGGCGTGTCAATAAAGTCGATGACCTTACACTCGCTGCACTTTTCAATTTCCTGCTTCATCGCATTGGCTTTATCCAGCGCGATTTTGTACAGCGAGTCGGTAAAGATGATGACCTGAGCTTTACCGCCTGATTTCACCACCGCGTACTGTGCCGCCAGGCGGGCAACCTCATTTGAGTCAGAAGTAATGTTATCCGTAATGCCGTACTGCTTAATCGGGCCTGGCTGTGGCTCCGCATGCCAGGCCATCAGCACTATCTTTTGCTGGACCGCTTTTTTGAGCGGCATTTTGGCGACGTTGGGGTTCCAGCCGCCAATAATGATGCCGTCAGGGCGCTGGGCAATAGCCTGATTCAGCGCGGCAAGCTGATCTTTCACCGATCCCGCACCGTCCAGCGTATCCAGCTTCCAGCCCGCCACTTTCGCCGCCTCGCTCAGCCCCTGCTGAACCCCCTGTACACCGCCATTTTTCATATCTGAGGCGATAAAAATCAGTTTCTTGTTCGCCTGGAGTTTCGGCCCCGTGGTAGGGCCGTCCCAGGTGGTGGCGCTGGACGTGGCTTTGGCGACGGCCGCGGTGGCCTGTTCCAGGTAGCTGTCTGCATGAGCGGGCAGTGAGGCGACCAGCATGGCAACGAGAGAAAGACCAAATACCGGATTTTTCATAATGAGTTCCCTGGTGTGATGGTTTTTTGCTGTGGGTCAGGTGTTGTTGCTGGCGTGCTCTGACTGCGCACGACAGCTTTTTGGTTCAACATACGGCGACGCTGGGCGTAGCCGGCAAGCGTAATCGACAGCAACAGCGTGGCACCGTTAAATAAGGGTTCAACCCAGAAGGCGCCGCCAAACTGCTGAATACCGGCGATACCAATAGCCAGAATGGCGATGCCCACTACGGTGCCCCAAACGTTAACCCGTCCCGGACGAATGGTGGTGCTGCCCAGAAAGGCGCCCACTAAGGCAGGCAGCAGGTAATCCATCCCGACGCTGGCCTGGCCGACGCCCTGTTCTGCGGCAATCAGCACGCCGCTGAAGCCGGTAATGACGCTGGAGGCGATAAAGGATCCAATGACGTACTTATTAACGGCGATGCCGTTGAGGCGTGCCGCGACGGGATTACCGCCCACGGCATACATGCATCTTCCCAGCGGCGTATGCTCGGTGACCAGCCATAACGCCAGCGCCAGGCCCAGCACATAGAATGCGCCAATCGGAATGCCAAGGATTTCCGTGCTGTGCAGCGCGCTGAACGCATCCGGTAAATCACCCACAATTTGTCGGCCGCCGGAGTGCCACAGCGCAATCGCATACAGCACCGTCCCGGAGCCCAGCGTGGCGACGAAGCTGTCAATGTCTGCCAGCGCGACCAGGATGCCGTTAAGCAGGCCATACAGGGCCGACAACACCAGCACTGTCAGCACCGCCATCTGCCAGGAAAAGCCATATTCCACCTGCAGCGTAATGGCCAGGATGTGCCACAGCACGATGCCAAAACCGACGTTGAGGTCGATTTTGCCAACGATCATTGGCAAGGTGGCCGCCAGCGCCAGCAGCGCAATTTTTGCCTTACTGGACAGAATCGCCTGTACGGTCAACATCGAAGCGAAGGTGGGGGACAGAACTGAAAACAGTAACGCTAACAGCACACATAACAGCAGTAGCCCGTAGCGGGTGAGGATCTGCATCGACCACGGCGCAAAGCCATGCTGAGCAAGGCTGACCCGTTGTTCGAGCGCGGTGGACTTCACCGAGGTTTTAGACATTTCGTTTCTCCTGACTGCCTGTTCAGACGGTAGCTAATGGAGCAGCAGAACTGGCCGAGGCCAGCTCCAGTAAACCTGCAAACGTAACCTGTTCATTTCTCAGCTCACCCACCACCTGGCCCCGGTTAAACACCAGCGCGCGGTTGCAGATATGAGCAATTTCTTCAAGGTCATTGGAAATCACCAGCACCGCCACGCCTTCGGCGAGGGCTTTATTGAGCAGGTGATAAATCTCTTCGCGTGCGCCGACATCCACGCCAGCGGTAGGATCTTCAAGAATCAGTAGCGGCGCGTTGAGGTGCATCCAGCGGGCCATGACCACTTTCTGCTGGTTGCCGCCGGACAGGGCGCTGATATCCAGGTTGACGTCTTTGGGACGCACGTCGAACAGCTGGACTTTCCACCAGCTGGCGCCTACCTCGGCGCGGCGACCATAGTGCGATATCAGCCGATGACCGCTGGCGCAGGGATTAATAAACAGGTTTTCACGCACGCTCATCGACATCACCAGACTTTCGCCCGTGCGGTCGCCTGCCACCAGTGAGATGCCCGCTGCCATCGCCTCACGGGGAGAGCGTGGGTGGCAGGGGTTGTCGCGAAAAATAACCTGTCCGCTGGTGGCCTGCTTCAGGCCAAACAGCATTCGGCCTATTTCTTCCTGACCGGCTCCGCGCAGTCCTGCCAGCGCCAGCATCTCGCCTGGCTGCAGGCTAAAAGAAACCGGCCCGACTTCGTCAATGCACAGCTGATTCAGCGACAGCACCGGCGGCCGCGCCTCGGGCAGCGCGAGGCGCTGGTTACTCTCCAGCGCCTCGCCCACAATCATTTCCACCAGATCGTGAAGCTTGTAATCTGCCGTGACGCCTTCCGCAACGCGTTTACCGTCTCGCATCACGCAAATACGGTCGGCAATTTCGATCACCTCATCCAGGCGATGTGTCACGTAAATCATGCCGACGTTGCGGCTTTTCAGGCGTTCAATCACGCCAAACAGGTGGCGCACGTCGTTGGCGGGCAGCGAGGCGGTGGGCTCATCCAGCACCAGCACTTCGGCGTTGACCGCGACGGCACGGGCGATGGCCAGCAGCGATTTCTCTGTCCGCGACAGTTCAAACACGCGGGCATCGGGGTCCAGCTGAATACCGACTTCCTCCAGCGCCGAACGCGCCCGCTCACGCACCGCCCGCCAGTTGACCAGGCCAAAGCGGCGGTTGAATCCCATCACCAGTGCCATATTTTCCGCCACGGTCATCCACTCAATCAGCCCCAGGTCCTGGTGAATAAACGCGATGGGCTGGCTGGTTGCCGTTTTCAACGCGGCGGCGGATGCCGTGACGTTTCCCTGAAAGGTAATCTGGCCCTCATCGCTGGTATACACGCCAGCCAGCACTTTGATCAGGGTGGATTTACCTGCGCCGTTTTCCCCCAGCAGCGCCACCACCTCGCCGGGGAAGACGTCCAGACTCACATCATTAACCGCGGGGTTGCCGCCAAAGCGTTTGGTGATATGGCTGAGTGTAAGAACCGGTTTATCCGGATGAGGTTGCATTTCTGCCTCCCGTGACGCCTGGTGAGTATCGGCAGCAAGAGCGGCGACCGCTCGTTGCTAATTTCAATATGTGAAATACTATTCCAAAAAATAGTATTCCTGACGCCGGGGAAAAGCAAAGAAGGAGGGTGGATATTTATCTATAAGAAACAGTAAGTTAAAATATTGTTTTGAATTTGTGATGAACAGCGCACTTCTGTCACGACGAGAAGCGTGCGCCCGACCACACTAAAAAGCTAAAGATTCCCTGTCGGTAAGCCTTGAGTTAACATCATGCGTTAGCGCGTTCAGGAAGTGAGAAATGGAGAGGGTCGGTGGATGGCGGTGAAAGTGGATAAAGCAAAGGAAACGAAGAGCGATAAACCCTTAGGGACACAAAGCCTGTTTCGTGGCCTGCAGTTAATAGAATTGTTAAGTAATTATCCTAACGGTTGCCCGCTAGCCCATCTTGCTGAACTGTCTGGAATGAACAAAAGCACCGTACATCGCCTGTTGCAGGGGCTGCACAGCAGCGGTTACGTGACCCAGGCACCTTCGCCCGGGAGTTACCGCTTAACCACCAAGTTTATTTCAGTCGGTCAGAAGGCGCTGTCGTCGCTCAATATTATTCACGTTGCAGGGCCACATCTGGAAAAACTCAACCTGGACGTGGGTGAAACCGTGAACTTCTCCAGCCGCGAAGACGATCACGTTGTCTTGATCAACAAGTTAGAACCTACTACGGGCATGATGCGCACCCGCGCCTACATCGGTCAGCATATGCCGCTCTACTGTTCAGCCATGGGCAAAATTTTTCTGGCCTGGGGCAGCGAAGAGTACCTGCTGCAATACTGGCAAAACCATCAGGACAGCATTGAGCAACTGACGAAAAATACCATTACCACGCTGCCCGAGATGCAGCAGGAACTCAACGATATTCTTCAGCAGCGCACCGCGATGGATCGCGAAGAAAATGAACTGGGCGTCACCTGCATTGCGGCACCGGTGTTCGATATTCAGCAGCGTGTCCCTTATGCGGTTTCGGTATCCCTGCCGACGGCCAAGCTGCAGCAGATTGGCGCGAAGCATCTGATGGCGAAGGTGGTTGCCACGGCGCAGGCCATTTCAGAAGAGCTGGGCTTCACCGCCTGAAAACGCCCGGCCTGCCGAGCCAGGCTTAGTTTTCAGGTAGCGTGCTGTCTCCGTCACCGAGCGTGCGCTGCATCAGCACCGTATCCAGCCAGCGGCCATGCTTGAACCCCACCGACGTTAATGTGCCGGTCACGGTAAAACCGGCGGCACGGTGCAGGGCGATAGAGGCCACATTGGCACTGTCACCTACGTTTCCCACCATCTGGCGAAAGCCGCGGGACTCAGCCCAGTGAATAGCATGGGCCAGCAGGCGTTTGCCAATGCCCTTTCCCTGGAACGCGGGCGCAATATACAGGGAATCCTCCAGGGTGAAACGATAGGCATAACGGGGCCGGTAAAAGCCCAGATAACAGTAGCCACAAACCTGTCCTTCACTGAGGGCGACGAACCAGGGCAGCCCGGCGGCGCGAAGTTTCTCCAGCCGGCTGGCTATCTCTGCCTCGTCGGGCGGGACGATTTCAAAACTGCCCGTGCCCTGTAATACGTGATGGGCGTAAATCTGTTGTATTGCCGGAACGTGGCTGTCTTCTGCCAGTATTATTTCCATTTCACTGTCTCCCTGCCTGTTAGCGTCGCGAAAGGGCATTGTCATCAGAATAAAAACGACCGGACATCGCGCTTCACCGGCAGAGGCCAGGTTGGCTGAACCGGACGCGGTAAGGCGCAACGCCTCCCACCATACAACCGGGCCAGACACGACCGATCCCGAACAAGAATACGCGGATTACACAGCCAAATTCCAGCGCCTGTAAGCCTCATCAATCGCCTTTGTGCCCTGCAAAAAGCATTTGGGCAGATCGATGTGCGGGTAGCGCGTTTTATAGCGCCTGCGGTTTCCCGGCGTTATCAACGCGATGTGCTTTATCATCGCCCAGTTCACCTTATCCACACTGCCCTCAAGTGCGCCCGGCCGGTTGGCACTGGCGTAACAACGTCTGACGTAACGCAGCAAGCTGGCGGGCATTGGGACATCAAGCAGAATATAGCCGGTTGCTCGCGCCAGTCGTTCGTTAAGACAGGCTGTGTAGTTGCCGTCCATTACCCAACAATCCCGGTGAATAGCCTGATGATGTAAATGCAAAAACTCAGCCTTCTCTCTTGGCTGCCAGTGGGTATTGGGCAGGTGATAAAGTTGGTCAAGATGAATGGCAGGCAGGGCGGTGTGATGTGAGATCGCGGTCGCAAGCGTTGATTTTCCGCTGTTAGACGGCCCCATAATGCAGATGCGTGGCCCCAGATCCTCAAGACTGATTAACGCATTCATGGCGACGGTCCTAGTAGAAGGTGTGGTGGATTGCCCTCAGCCCGACGGGCAGAAGGGCAATCTAGCAGAATTAGACTGAACCTTCTTTTTCGATCACCAGCACTCGCGCTTCACCCTGGGGATGGGCGACATGCTCGGTACCGATACTGGCATAGAAAATATCGCCCGTTTCGAGACGAATTGTCTTCGTTTCTCCCGCTTCCTTGTAATGCATGTCAACGCAACCATCCATAACGGCAAACACTTCCTGGCCATCATTGATATGCCATTTGTAAGGCCTGTCTGTCCAGTGAAGGCGCACGGTTGTGCCTCCAAAATTAGCAATGTCGAGGGCGCCCCAGGCCTTTTCGGCTGAGAAAGCTTTGCTGACGTAGGTTTTCATTTTTTTCCTGACAGTCTGAACGCGTGTGATACGGTTATATCGCATCACATGAGGCATGATTTGCAAAATATTGCGCATATTGCTGGCAGAGGAAGGGGAGGTCACTCGCACGGGGCCAGGTGAGCCAGCGCGGCACGCCGGGGCGCTGCCACGTGCACGATAAAACCAGCCAGCCGGATGCGGTCACCTGCCCGGCTGGCATGAAGGCGGAATCAGAAGTTCACGTTAGCGCTGATTCCACCCACAAAGGCATCTTTCACCTCACTGACGGCGCCCGGCGCAACAACGTATTGCAGGTTAGGACGCAACTGCAGCCACCTGGTCAACTGGGCGTTGTAGTAAATCTCATAATTGTATTCCGACCCCTCCTGGATGGGCAGGTAGGTTGGACTCGTAAAGTCAGTCTGGCCGCTGGCATCGTTCTGCGCACGCAGCGAGCGGGTATAGGCGCTGTTAACGTGAATACGCGCGGCCCCCACACCCATCTCATCCTGCGGACGGGCATCAAACGGCCCTTTCCAGGTGAAGCTGATGGACTGGTAGTTATCTGTTTTAGAGGTTTTATGATCGTTCATGACCGCCTGAAGGCTGACGCCCAGGCCACGGCTGGCATCACCGCCTTGTGCCGTAAGCTGCTGCTGTAACAGCACATAGCCGCCGTAGGCATGGTCTTTGCTCTGGTAGGCGCCATCACGCCAGCTGCCGTAGTTATCGCCATTTGCCGACGAGTAGTAGTAGCCGATGCGATAATTACCCGGCAGCTTCTCCGGTCCGAAAGTCGGTTTCCAGCCCAGTTCGACCGGCACCAGATTGCCTTCAGAATTGCTGGTATCAAGACGGAAGCCGTCGCCCCGGTCGTAGTTCGCGCGGTTCTGATTATAAAAACCAACCTGGAAAAAGACCTCAGGGGTAAAGTTAACCTTCACCCGTCCGCCCCACTGGGATACCGGCCAGTTAAACCAGCGATCGCCGCGCCAGTTACCGGCCTGACCGCTGCCGAATGCCAGGTTCTGAAACTTGCTGTCGAAATTATCGAAGTCTTCTCCGACGGTGACGCGGCCGGCTTTAACATTCACTGTGTTATCGAAAAGGCCTTTGCTTAACCAGAACTGCGTCAGTCGCCAGGTCTGGCCGCGGCCGTAGACTTCCTGTGTCGAAGAGAGCATCCCGGTGCGACGGTCGGCAACCTGATCGGAGATGTTGCGACCATTACGATCGGTGATGGTCACCTGGAACTGAGTATCCTGCCAGTCGAGGAGTTTTTGCAGGTCAAAATTGGCCCCGAAAGCCCACTGATCGCTGTAACGCATTGAGGTATGGGTATCGGCGCCGCCGCCCAGATTAGCGGCGCTTTCCATGGTGTAATTAACGTCTAATTTAATGCCGTCTTGTTCCAGCTGTGTTCGCGAACCTTTCCAGTCACCAAACAGATAAGGTGAATCGTAGCTGAAGGCATCGGCGGCCAGCGCGGAGGCGCTTAGCATCGTAAACATCAGGGTGCCCGCGGCCAGGCGAGGCATAAACTGCACTGCTTTTTGCATATTCATAATCATTATTCTTGTGTGAATGACAGTAATTGACAGGGCAGAGAATAATGCTGACTAAATGTCAATTTTTGCAAATCCGTGCGTATATAACGTCAAGATAATAAGTAATTAACGCAAGTGTGACAGCTCTCTCTGAACGAATATGTTTTTAACAGAAAAGGCATTTATTGCGAGGCAGCGTAAAAAAAGGGATGCCGGAGCATCCCTTTCGCCTCAGGCTTTGCTGGCGCGGGAGAGTTCTTCAATCTCCTGCTTACTTAAGGCCAGTTCCGTTGCCTTTACCAGTTCATCAAGCTGTTGCAGGGAGGTGGCGCTGACGATCGGTGCCGTAATACCCGGACGGGCAATCAGCCAGGCCAGTGCAACCTGAGTAGCCGAAGCATCATGCGAGGCGGCGACATCTTCGAGCGCCTCAACAATCCGCAAGCCGCGTTCGTTCAGGTATTTATCCACAATGCCCTGGCCGCGCTGACTTTTCGCGGCATCCTGAGGTTTCTTGTATTTACCGCTCAGAAAGCCGCTGGCCAGCGCATAGTAATTGATCACGCCAAGGTGGTTGTCGCGTGCGACCTGCTCCAGCTCACTTTCATAACCTTCACGGTCGTAAAGGTTGTATTCCGGCTGCAGGGTTTCATAGCGCGCCAGCCCCTGCTGCTTGCTGATATCCAGCGCCGCCTGCAACCGCTGCGCGCTGTAATTGGATGCACCCAGCGCCCGCACTTTTCCTTCTTTCACCAGTGCGTCGAAAGTGCCCAGCGTATCGGCCAGCGGCGTGGATTCGTCGTCACGATGTGCCTGATAGAGGTCGATAACATCCGTTTGCAGGCGGCGCAGGGAATCCTCCACGGCCTGGCGAATATAGGCGGGTTTCAGCCCTTTTTTCTCTGGCGACATCTCTATACCGACTTTTGTCGCCAGCACGATCTTGTCGCGTTTGCCGCTTTTCTTCAGCCATTTGCCGATGATGGTTTCTGACTCGCCACCCTGATTGCCTGGTGCCCAGCGGGAATAGACGTCTGCGGTATCAATAAAGAACAGACCTTTTTCAACCAGCGCATCAAGTAGGGAAAACGAGGTTTTCTCGTCTACCGTCCAGCCAAACACATTGCCGCCAAAAGTCAGAAGCGGCACGTTGATACCACTGTTGCCGAGCTGGCGGGTTTTAAGCTGCGTCATAGCATTCTCCTTGGTTAAACGAATAAGGTATATCTTTCAGCTTAGCAAAGGAAAATCCTCGTTATTTAATTCGGCTTATCAACCCGTGCGCCAGGCGAATGCAATGTGCCGAGACGGATGAGAAGGGTGAGATGAATTTAGCCCGTATAGGGCAGATGAAAGGGAACGTCTTTTCATCTGTTTTGCCCGCCATCAGGCGCCGCCGATGCCAGCTGATAAGGCCATCTTTTCCCGGCACGGAACCTGACCTTGCATTTTTTACAGTCTGAAACCCATCTTAACCAGAATGCAAAGAATCGCGGCAGACGGCGAGGTCGTTTGGCGCTATAAAAAAGCAGGGGCCGGGCCAACGTGGCCGGAATATTGCCCACTGGAATCTGGAGGCATCGTGGCGCTACGTCTTACCGATACCGTCTTTACCTCAACCTCAACCTCAACCTCAACCTCAACCTCGCCATGCCGACGCCGGTTTCTGAAAAGCAGCGCGGCGCTGATGCTGGCGGGCGCGCTGCCGTTGCCGGTTCTGGCATCCATCCCACCTTTTCCCGCCCTTAAAATTGTTGCGGCGCAAAGTCATCGGCTGTTTGGCTTTGCCGTCAGGCCCGACAGTCTGCAATCCGATGCGCACTATCGGCAGTTTGTGGCGAGTCAGGCGAGCATTATCGTGCCGGAAAATGCGCTGAAATGGATGGCCGTCCATCCCGCGCGCGATCGCTACGATTTCGCCGGGCCCGATGCGATCGCCGCCTTTGCCCGCGAGCAGGGGATAAGGCTTCGCGGGCATACGTTTTGCTGGCACCGCGCCCTGCCGGACTGGGTACAGGCTATTGCTGATGAGGCTGAGCTGGAGAAGGTTTTGAGGCAGCATATAGCGACCGTTGCGGGCCGCTACCGCGGGCAGATTCACAGTTGGGACGTGGCTAACGAAATCATCAATCTCGCCGACGGACAACCTGGTGGATGGCGCAACAGTTTCTGGTATCAGCGGCTTGGTACGCGTTATATGGATATTGCCTGCGAGGCGCTGCACCAGGCCGATCCCCATGCGGTCATCTGTTACAACGATTACGGGCTGGAAAGTGACGATGTGAGTGGGCAAAGGAAACGGGCGGCGGTACTGGCGATGCTGCGCGACTTGCAGTCCAGACATATTCCGATTGGCGCGCTCGGCATCCAGTCTCATCTCAAAGCCGGGCCTCATCCCGCCTTTGGGCCGGGGCTGGCGGCATTTATTCGCGACGTGAAATCGCTTGGCCTGAAGGTGTACATCACCGAACTGGACGTGGATGACAGCAGCGTGCCGATGGAGAGCCGGCCGATGGCGGTTGCCGCGCTGTATAAACGCTATCTTTCACTGGTTCTGGAGGCGGGCGTTGCCGCCATTTTAACGTGGGGCGTTTGGGATACGCCCCACCGCACGGCTGCGACACCGAAGGCGGGGGACGCGCTGGCGACCGGGCCGCTGCTGTTTGGTAAAGACGGCAGCCTCAAAGACGCCAGCTGGGCGGCGCTGCACGCGCTCCGCTCATCACCGGATCTCAGATGACGCGCGTGCAGCTATCCACTGGCGATAACGCAGCGGCGTCATCTCCATCATCTGGCTAAATGCTTTACGAAAACTCGTCTCATCCGAATAACCGCAGTCGGCCGCTACTTTGCGAATGCTCACGGCGGGGTTTTCCAACTGAATACAGGCACCTTCAATTCTTACCCGGGTGATGAAGGTCTTGGGGCTTTCCCCGGTCAGCGATTTCATTTTGCGGTGAAGCGTGCGTTCGCTGGTATGCAGGGCGGATGCCAACTGTTCTGCCGTAATGCCGGGGTTTTGATAACGAATAATCTCTTCAGCCCGCATGAGCAAGGGGTGCTGGGTATTGATAAAGCCGGGCGGTGCGTAGAGACGTTGCGACAAGGGTTGGGCATCAGCCACCGTCATATCGGCAATCTGTCTGGTAATGTCAGCCCCCAGCATCGTCTGGAGCAGGTGCAACGTGAGGGCGGTCCAGGAAAGCGGGCCGCCTGTGGTAATAATGTTGTCCTGCTGTTCCAGCGTTTTTCCCCAGACAGGACGGGCGTGAGGGTAACGCTCCCGCAGTGTAGGAAAAAGCCACCAGGTGGTGGTACAACGTCGGCGATCGAGCAATCCCGCCTCGCCCAGCACTAAACCCCCAGCGCAGGCGGCACCTACCGTTGCGCCCTGCTGATGCATTTTTTTTATCCACTGCGCCGCATGCGTGACCGCACCGGCATGAAGCGGAAACCTGTCGCTGCCGAGCGCCATTCCACCTACCAGTACGATGTCGGCCTGAGCGGCCTGGGCAAAATCCCCATCGACATGAAGCCATCGGCCTTGCGCATCCCGAACCGGTTGACCATCTGCGCTGACAATTTGCGTTTCTAACAGCGTGCTGGCAACGCGTTCAGCATAGTCGGGGCGGGAAGCAATAACCTGGCGAGCAATCCATAAGGTGTCACAAAACCCGTTAATCGCTGAAGACAGGCTGCCTTCCAGCGCCACAATCGCAATGCGCATATGCGTTTTCCTCTTAATGGCGAGTTTTGCATGTTAATTGTCCAGTTCGCCATCTTACAAGGTGTTTTTTACAGGGTTACGATGGTCTGCATGATAACGGCTAATGGGTGGAAAGACGGATGTGGGGAAAAACAGGAAAAGCGATACGTTTAAAACTCGCCGTTCTGCTGGGCCTGACGTTACTCAGCACGCAAATCATGGCGGAGGCAGCAGCCATCAAAAACATTGTGTTAGTTCACGGCGCTTTTACCGATGGCTCAAGCTGGAAAGCCGTGATTACCCAGCTTCAGCATAAAGGCTATCACGTTACTGCCGTACAGAATCCGCTGACCTCGCTGCAGGATGATGTCAATGCCACTGAGCATGTCATTGCGCGTCAACAGGGGCCGGTGCTGCTGGTGGGGCATTCCTGGGGCGGGGTGGTGGTTGCCGACGCGGCAAATGATCCAAAGGTCAAAGGGATGGTGTTTCTCTCTGCGCTGGTGCCTGACAGCGGTGAATCTGCCGCCGATCTGTTGCAGCGACTTCATGCCCCGATGACAGGGATGTTGGCTGACAGTCATGGACTGATCTGGCTCGATAGTGCAGACCATTTCGCTGAGATCATGGCCGGTGACGTGCCTGAAGCACTGGTGCGTGAACTGACTGCGGTCCAGCAGCCCATAGCGGCGCGGGCGTTTGATGACAAGGTGAAACGGGCCGCATGGAAAAGCAAACCCTCATGGTATTTGCTGACCACAGATGACAAGGCGCTACCGCCTGCCGTCCAGACGCGCATTGCTGCCTCCATCGGAGCCAGCATTGAGCGCATCGCCTCCAGTCATATGTCTCTTGTTTCACATCCTGAACAGGTTGCGGCTTTGATAGATCGCGCCGCCAGGACCCTTACCACTCCGTAGCGTTAACTTTACCAGGGGAATGACATGATCCGATTACTTCATATCGACGCCAGTATTCTTCAAGCGCAATCCGTTACTCGTCAATTGACGGCAGATATCGCTAGCAGACTGACTGAAAAATACCCGGATACTCACGTGGTTTACCGCGACGTGGTAGCGGATGAGATCAGCCACCTTACAGGACCCATTGCAGCAGGATTCAGATCGCTGGACGGAGACGTGTTCGATGAGCGCGTTATCCAGCAGCATCGATTATCTGAAAGCCTGGTGGCGGAATTCCTTGCCAGTGACGTCATCCTGGTAGGTGCACCTATGTATAACTTCTCGGTGCCAACTCAGCTTAAAGCCTGGCTGGATCGGCTCGCTCAGGCAGGCAAGACCTTCAAATACACCGAGAACGGTCCGGTAGGATTATCCGGTGGGCGAACCGTGATTATTGCTTCAGCACGAGGCGGCTTTTACCACGGTGGTCAGTTTGAAGATATGGATTTTCAGGAGCGCTATCTCTCTGCCTTTTTTGGATTTCTAGGCATCAAGAACATTCATTTTGTTCGTGCAGAAGGGGCGTCAAAAGGCGAAGCAATTCTGCTGCGCGAAATGGATAACGCTCGCCATGCTGCCGCGACGCTTATTCAGTCCCTAAATCTGTAATAAATCGGAGGATAGCTCATGCTTTACGTTATCACGCTCATTTATCGTCGTTCTGAAGCGGAACGAGAAAAATACAATCCAGGTCATAAAGCATGGCTGGCTGACAATATCAAAGCAGGCAAGGTGATATTTGCCGGCCCCCTGGAGCATCAGCGCGGCGGACTGGTATTAGCGGCGGCACCCGATGAGCATGCCGTCAGGACTATGCTGGATGACGATCCTTTTGTTGCATCAGCGTTAGTCGATGTGGTGGTGACAGGCGTGCATCCGGCGCTGGTCTCGTCAGCATTTTTATCTGGTTGGGGCAAGGATACGAAGGTCATTGACGTTTCTGGTCACTAAAACGCGATGCTGCGGGGCAGGCACTTGCCCCGCAGCAATGCAATCAGAAGGACTGCCAGTTTTCCGCTGACAGGCCAGCGCTAGTGCTCTCCGCTAAAGGCTTCTTCAGCGATGGTTTACGCAGCACATTCTGACCTGCGGCCGGGGTTCTGCCTGTGTTAAACACCGCTACCGACTGGCGTAACTGCGTTGCCTGATCCTCCAGCGATGCAGCGGCACTGGCCGACTCTTCAACCAGCGCGGCGTTTTGCTGCGTGACGCCGTCCATTTCAGATACCGCTTTACTCACCTGCTCAATGCCGCGCGTCTGCTCGGCCGAGGCTGAGGCAATCTCTGCCATCAACTGCGTCACGCTGTTAACGGAATTCACAATGCTGCCCATCACATCGCCTGCTTCTGAGGCGTGCGTCGAACCACTGTTTACGCGCTGGGTGGACTGGTCAATCAACGTGCGGATTTCCTGGGCCGCGCTGGCGCTGCGACCGGCCAGAGACCGCACTTCACCGGCCACCACAGCAAAACCACGTCCCTGCTCGCCCGCACGCGCGGCTTCCACTGCGGCGTTAAGCGCCAGGATATTGGTCTGGAAGGCGATGCTGTCAATAATGCCAATAATGCTGGCGATCTGTTTTGAGCTTTCACTTATCTGTTCAATGTTGGCGATCACCTTCGCGACGATTTGCCCACCCTGCGAGGCCATCACGGAGGCATCTTTCGCCATGGTGGTTGCCTGCTGAGCATTTTCCGCGTTCAGTTTTACCGTTGAGGTGAGCTGCTCCATGCTGGCTGCGGTTTCCTCAAGGGCTGCGGCCTGTTGTTCGGTGCGCGAGGAGAGATCGGTACTGCCGGCAGAAACTTCTGCCGCGCCGGTAAAAATTGACTGCGTGGCATCATCCACAGAGCGGATGGTGACAACCAGCGCACTGCGCATCTCTTCGAGCTGGCGAAGCAGTCTGCCGGTTTCATTTTGACTCTCACTGGCGATCTCCTGAGTCAGATCACCGGCAGAGATAGCACGCATGTAATCCGTCGCCATGCTCAGCGGTTTCAGCAGCAGGGTTCTCAGACCGGCCCAAACAGTGGCAACGGTGACAAGGGCAATGATCGCGATAATCAGCAACGTCCACAGCATATTACTGTAGTTGCTATCGTTTTCAGCGGCTATCTGCTTCATTAACTGGTAGTTCGCACTGCGCCATGTCTGATAAGCCTTATCCAGATTATCCTGAGCTTCCTGCGCATCAAGATTCCCGTAACCCTGATAGTTATTATTTTTCAGGAAGTCTACTGAGGCGAGCATTGTTTCGTGCATCTTGTTGTAAGCCGCCTCGACATTTTTTGTCACCTCAGCATGCTGACCCGGTAATGCGGGTGCGGTCTTATAAGCCTGGAAATACTCATCAGCTTTATCGGCGGATTGTTTTGCCACCTCCAGCAGTTTGGCAATAGACGCCAGTGACGCCGGATCTTTCTGGTTTTTAAGGAAGCGAATCGCCACGCGGCTGATCGTCACGCGGGTTTTAATCAGCGTTTGTACACTGTCGCTCAACTGTTGTTGCTGCAGCGTAAGTTGTTCAGTATGAGAGAAATTTCGCCCGGCCTGACTGACAGAGGAATAAAAAAGAAAGCCCGTAATGGTCAATAGCGCACTAAACAGAAATAACACGGCAACAATACCCGTCGTGATTTTAAGGTTTTTAAGCATTGCAGTAATCCCGGTAAAAGGTGATACAGGTTTATCGGTATTAAAATGATTAGCTTAATAGTGACGCGCTAAATAATGTGATCTATGACAATAACTAAGAAATAAAAGCGGCTTTTCTGAAGAGAGAAGATGTTAGCGAGCCCTTGGGGAACATCGTCTCAATGATAAAAGGCAGCGCGGCTAAAATGTACCATCAGATACATTATTGTGATCTGACAATAATAAAAAGGTCCACGGTTTGCGCCCATGCGTCGTTATTTTGCACACCCGATGCCTGTATTTTCACGTGAATATAATAACGCTTTGAAATAATAATGAAAACCTGATGCCCGGCGCTTTTCTCCCACTGGCGTTATTCGTGCAAGCGATGCAGAAGTTAGCGGATGTCAGGCGCAATGGCGGGCGAAAAAAATTCTGGAAGGCTGCCGCAAGGGCGAATGCAGTTTATGACAGGCATAAAAAAACCCGCACAAGGCGGGTTCTTTTCACAACGACTTAACTGCTCAGGCTGTTGCCATCATCGCGATCGTAAGCGGTCGTGAGGGCATCAGCTGTTACAGAGCAACAACATTGCCAGCTGAAGGACCTTTAGGGCCGTTCTCGATTGAGAACTCCACTTTCTGGCCTTCATCTAATGTTTTGAAATCGCTGCTCTGAATAGCAGAGAAATGTACGAATACATCTTTGCTGCCGTCCTGAGGAGAAATAAAGCCGAAGCCTTTATCAGCGTTAAACCATTTTACTAAACCAGTCATTTTAGTTGACATAGATGTGTCCTTTTCATTTTGAGCCACGCAAGGTGACGAAGATGGCCTGTTTTGCAGATTTTACTTATTGGGCACTTAGGAGGAGGCTCATGAAGAAGGGCATCTGGGAATGACGCTTGAACTGAGGACTGCTTTACTAAAACTGCTTTCATAAGGTCTGTGTTCCAAACCGATGTCGCTACACTATAGAGGTTGAACGTATTAAGCAAGGTTTAATTTTATTTAAGTCAGACAGGCAGGCGGCCATGTAACAAACCCGGCCAGCGCACGGCCTTGCGCTGGCCACGGCCCGTTGTTGAACAGGCCCGCTTATCCCGATCGCCACCACCCCATTCATTTCTGCTTTCCTGGGGTTCTGCCCATCCAGATCAATAAACAAGAATAGTTATCATTTGTATAATCCCTTTCTGCTGTTACCGGAACGGATAAGGCCATGCAAATTACACCAGGTACAACCTATCGCATCAGGGGATACCAACATTCTATTCATCCCGCCTGGCGGCAAAAATTATTAACTATGGGCATGTTACCCGGCACGCTGATTGAGGTCGTTCGGATCGCACCGCTGGGCGATCCCGTGCAGGTCCGCACGCGTCGCGTGAGCCTTGCGGTCAGGCAGCAGGACCTGGCGTCCGTCATGCTGGAAGAAATACGCTGATGAAAACATTGACTCTTGGCCTGATTGGCAACCCAAATACCGGCAAAACCACGCTGTTTAACCAGCTTACTGGCGCACGTCAGCGCGTCGGCAACTGGGCTGGCGTCACTGTCGAACGTAAAGAAGGGCAGTTTTTTACCGCCACAACGGATGTGCGACTGGTGGATTTGCCAGGCACCCGCTCGCTCACCACCTGTTCGGCGGACGGCTCTGTTGATGAAAGCATCGCCTGCCGATACCTGTTTGACGATCACGCCGACCTGATTGTGAACGTGATCGACAGTTCAAACCTGGAGAGCCATCTTTTCCTGACGTTTCAGTTACTGGAACTGGGGGTTCCCTGCATTGTGGCGCTGACTATGCAGGACATTGCGGCCAGCCATAACATTCGCATTGATATCGCTGCACTCTCAGCCCGTCTGGGCTGTCCGGTTGTCACCCTGACTTCTACCCGTGCTGACGGCATCGCTAAGCTGAAAGACGCCATTGATAGCTGGCAAAAAGAGATCGCGCCGCCGCCGGTGGTGTACCCGTCCGGGATCGAAGCAGCGATTTCCCGGCTCCGCGCTATGATGCCCGGCGAGATCAGCGCGCAAAAACAGCGCTGGCTGGCGTTACAGCTACTGGAAGGCGATGTTCACAGCCGTGAGGTTTGTCCTGCGGCCGTAGCGCATTTGCCCGAGATTGTTGAGGAGGCTGGCGGCGATCCGGCGATGGTGATCGCCGACAGCCGTTATCAGGCCATTGCGACGCTCTGTGCCGCCGTCAGTAATATTCAGCAGTCGGCGCCGGGCACGCTGACTGAAGGACTGGACAGCATCGTGCTCAACCGGTGGGCAGGTATTCCAGTTTTTCTGGGTGTGATGTACCTGATGTTTGTTCTGTCGATCAATATTGGTGCCGCCCTCCAGCCACTATTCGATAGCGGTTCGGTGGCGCTGTTTATTCATGGCACGCAATGGCTGGGTTTTCACTTTCACTTTCCCGACTGGGTGACGGTGTTTCTGGCACAGGGAATCGGTGCCGGAATCAATACCGTGCTACCGATTCTGCCGCAGATTGGCCTAATGTATCTGTTTCTCTCTTTTCTGGAAGATTCCGGTTACATGGCGCGTGCGGCATTTGTTATCGATCGCCTGATGCAGTCGCTGGGCCTGCCCGGTAAATCCTTTGTTCCCTTAATCGTCGGCTTTGGCTGCAATGTGCCATCCGTTATGGGCGCCCGCACGCTCGACACACCCCGTGAGCGCTTACTTACGGTGCTGATTGCGCCCTTTATGTCCTGCGGCGCTCGTCTGGCCATTTTTGCTGTATTTGCCGCCACGTTTTTTGGGGCTTACAGCGCCAGCCTGGTCTTTTCCCTTTACGTGCTGGGCATTGCTGTGGCGATTATCACCGGGTTGATCCTGAAACATACGCTGCTGCGTGGAGAAGCGTCTCCGTTTGTGATGGAGCTGCCCGTCTATCATCGTCCCCATCTCAAGAGCCTGCTGATCCAGACCTGGCAGCGCCTGAAAATGTTTATCATCCGTGCCGGACGGGTCATCATTTTAGTGAGCATGGTTATCGGTCTGCTCAGCAGCTTTTCGTTTAACGGATCGACGGTGGACAATATCAACCAGTCCGCCCTGGCCTCAGCCAGCAAAGTCGTCACGCCAGCACTGCGGCCAATCGGGATCACTCCGGATAACTGGCAGGCCACTGTGGGCCTGGTCACCGGCATTATGGCAAAGGAAGTGGTGGTTGGAACGCTGAACAGCCTCTATGTCGGAGAAGATGTGCAAAGCGGTGCCTTTGATCCGCAGCACTTTGATCTGTTAGGTGAGCTGGGCGACGCACTCACAGAAACCGGCAACAGTCTGCAAGCGGCGTTTCGCCTGAGCGCGCTGGCAAATCCTATCGAGGCCAGCAAAGGAGACAGTGAAATAAATGCCAGGCAGATGGGCGTGATGAGTGCGAAGTTTGGCAACGGCTTTGCCGCTTACAGCTACTTAATTTTTGTGCTGCTTTACGTGCCCTGCGTCTCGGTTATGGGGGCGATTGCCCGCGAGGCTGGAAGAAACTGGATGCTGTTTTCATTCTTTTGGGGTTTAAACGTCGCCTATTCCGTCGCCACGCTGTTTTATCAGAGCGTCAGCTTCCGCAGCCACCCTGGCGTGAGTGCGCTTTGCCTGATCGGTGTCGTAATGGTCAACGCTGTGGTGTTTGTTCTGCTGCGGCGATTCAGCACGCGCGTGAAGGTGACGCCTTTTTCCAGCGTGGCAACCTCAGTGGGTTGTGGGGGCTGCCAGGGATGCGCCAAACATCAGCATACAGGTTAGGGCGTTTGCCGTGCGACGAATCAGCGCCCGGAACTCGCCTCTGTTGCTGTTGGCGTGATGGGCGCAATGGTACTGATGGTCCGACGCCAGGGCGTTGTCAGTTGCCCCGATCCTGAAAACCACTGTGCCCGCTGACAACAGCCTTAGTCACGCGGCAGTTGATTGGCCCTCAGCCTGTTTCAATTTAGGTACAATACATAGTGCGTGCTCATAGGCCCGTGTGAGCATGACGGCTACCGGCCAAAATGTGATGTTTAAAAAAACAGGCCATTTAAGCAAAAAAGAGTATTCGATATATCAGCCGCGTGAATATTTAGCGTGGCGATATATCTTCAATACATCGATGCATGAAGTTAAACGTTAATTAAACACGATGGCGTCTTCTGCTTTATATATTTATTTAGTTGTGGACTTTGCTGTTTTTTTAGTTATGCCGCCTTTAGCATTTTGATGGCTATTATAAGGATATTCTTATTCCTGAGACAGAATCCCCACTTCCTCCCCGTAAGACTACGATTAAGAGAGTCCTGATTTCGCATTGTGGGGCGGTTTGTAGAGCCGGCTTATTGCGAAAACGATCCGCATTTGTGTAAAGTGGAATATACCATCCTTTGTGCATTTCAGACGGTATTCCAGGTCCTTTATAAATTACAGAATACTCCTAATTTATCTGTTATTGTTTTGTTTTTTTTGGTTTTTTTTATCACTGGAGTTCTTTAAAACATTTTGATACAAAAATTGACGATGTGCCTACATACGACTGATTTAGAGTAGCCAAAAATTGTTCAAATAAAAAATAGTTGGGACTAACTGGCCATCTCTCTGCATTTCATTTTAATAAATTTGTCACACCAGAGGTTATATGATTAATAATCAGCAGGGCCCTTTAGTGTCATTTATTGTGCCCGTTTACAATGGCGCCGAATTTATTGCGCGCTGCGTTAAGAGTATTCTTAAGCAGCCACAGGCTGAGCGCTGTGAACTGATTCTGGTGAATGATGGATCCAGCGATAATTCACTTGAACTGTTGAATGAATACCAGAATTATCCTGGTGTGTTGATCATCGATAAGCCTAATGGCGGGGTTTCTTCAGCGCGTAACTGTGGGCTGGACGCCGCAAAGGGTACCTTTATTTCTTTCGTTGATGTTGACGATTTCCTGCCCCCACGTGTACTTGATACCTGGCTGATGCTCATGAAGGACGATGCAATTTTGGCCGTAGGCGAATCGCGTACGTTTTCTCATGATGGGGAACCTCTGTCAGAGGTAACAGAAAACGACACACAGCGCTGTATGAGTGCGGATAAGGCGATAAGTGAACTGCTGTATCACACGCCCAGGCACGGTCTTTGCGACAAGTTTTTTCGCCGAGACATCGTGCAGCAGCAGCAGTTGCGCTTCCGTGAAGATATCTTTAACTTTGAAGATCTGTTGTTTGTCATCAGTTATTTGTCTGCTGCGCGCCACGGGCAGGTCGTGTTTAGCCGTCGTGTGGTTTATCACTATGTCGAATCAAGAAACTCTGCCACGCGTTCGGATCTTAAAGAAAAACACTTCACCTATGTCCGGGCGTTTGCAGGAATTAAAATGCTGCTGCTGCGCCCCCATGAACGCTTTTACTACTTTTTGTTCCTGAAGGTGACCGCTTCGCACATTTACAAAGCACTGCACAGTAGGGAGTTCAACGCTGCGTTTGTTAAGCAATATATCGATCTCTACCGTCAAAATTACCGTGCTTATTGCGCCGCCGGTGTCATTCCGGATGCATGGAGCCTGTACTTCACCTTTTTCTTTCTGTCTCCGCGGCTGGTATCGGGGCTGCGTCACTTCGCACAGAATGTGCTGAGGGCACGGTCGTGAAACAGAAGCTACAAAACTCCCTGTGGATGATTATTGAGAAGCTGGTTGCCGTCTTTGGGCTGATGTTCGTCACCTCTTTTGTGGCGAAATACGTGGGGCCTGTGACGTTCGGCGTCATCGCGATTTCGATGCTGATATTCCAGTTTATCCAGTCGGTTGCCATGATGGGCTGCGACGTCATTCTGCTCAAACGCATTGCGCAGAACCACCGCTCTGGCATCCGGCTTATGGTGCCCGCCGTCATGCTGGTCTTTGCCATCTACTGCGTGTTGTCTGTGATTGGCATCATCGTGATGCGTGAGGAGATGAGTGCTCAGGCTTTTGTCTTTATCTGCGCCGCCGCGCTGGCCTGCCTGTTTTCTGCTATCGACCTGATTAACATCTATAACGAAGCGGTGTTGAATGCCAGGCTGAATGTCATGGCGAATCTGACCGGTCTGCTCATCAGTCTGGGCATTCGCTATGGAATTTCGTACTACCAGCTCGAACCTGAGTTGCTGGCGATTCCGATTGTACTGGCGACTTTTATTCCTTTCGTCATTAAAATTTGCGTGTTTGGCTGGTATCACAGGCATTCTCAGGTACGACCGCCGCTTCCCAGGCTGAGCCATATTCGCCGTTACAGCCGCTATATCCTTCAGGCCGGGCGTTCGCTGGTGATGTCGGTTATCGCGATTACCATTTACACCCGACTGAATCAGCTCAGCGTCTCTTGGTTTTTAGGCCTGAAAGAGGCGGGTATTTTTTCGGTCGCGATGACGTTGTCAGTGGCGTGGGTGTTTTTGCCTAATGCGCTGCTGGCTTCTTTCTATCCGGCTCTGTTTGCCGAACGCGATCCTGACGTGGCCGTGGTGCGGGCCCAAAAACTGCAGTTGCTGGTCATTGCCGTCTCACTTGGTGTGATCCTTGGCATCATCCTTGTCGGCCCGTGGTTTATTGCGCATTTCTATGGCGCGGCCTACACCGAAGCAATTGCGCCCATGGTGCTGTTAAGCGTTGGTGCCATGTTTGGTGTGCTGAGCAGCGTAATGGACAGATTCATCATCAAGTACAACGGTTATCGTTATCTGATCAAAAAAACGTTTTGTGTGTTGGCCGTGTGTCTGGCAACGACGGTAACGTTGGTGCCGCTGTTTGGCATCACCGGAGCGGCGATAAGCGTTGTCATTACCGAGTTTATGGCTTTCACCGTTCTTAATTATTTTTTCCGTGGTCAGCCGATGATGAATATTCATAAAATATTCATCCAGCCGGGTAAATTATGGTTCCTGATTAACCGTACCCTGTTTTCTGGCCGGTAAGTTAAGCTTTTATGAAAGGTATTATTATTTTTGAGAAATAATACCTTTCATCATATTGAAATACATTCATTGAGATTTAATTTCCTCGTAGATTATCTGTAGGCTTCAGATAAATATTATTTTTATAATCCTGCAAACCTGCGGGAGGCGTACGTATGCCTTTATTATTTTATTCATTATTTTATCTACAGTATTTGATTAAGGTTAATTACTGATCTTCGTTGCCGGAATTATACCTGTTTATAGTCAGTTTAATTTAGCGCTTTTATACTGTGATCGTGGATTTATAAATAATTAAAAAGCTCATTTTCTCCAGGGAGATAAGGAATGAAGGCGACTAAACAGCGCCAGTTTTCCTCTGTCCGATAGTGCCATGACGTATGCTGGTTACGAGGTTTTAAAATGAATGATAAATATTTATTCAGTATAATAATACCGGTTTATAATGCCGAGAAAACGGTGATGCGTACGCTACAAAGCCTTCTTCTCCAGACATTTAAAAATTATGAAATCATTCTGGTCAATGATGGCAGTAAAGATAACTGCGCTGCGATCCTTGAGGAGTTCAAACAGTACAATAATTTTAAAGTCATTACTCAGGATAATGCCGGAGTTAGCGTCGCCCGCAATACTGGACTGGAAGCGGCATCGGGTGACTATGTTATCTTTATCGATTCCGACGACTGGGTTGACAGTGATTTCCTTGCTGTATTTCATCAGCACCTTTACTCAGGCATTCCACAACCTGTTGATCTGATGGTAGGGAACCTCAAGTGCGATCGCGTGGGCGACCTTTCTACTTACGGTTATTTTACCCAACCCGAGATTCCGGCCGTCCTGGGCGAGATAGAGCTCAGCGATAATATTGGTTATCTTCATAACAAGTGTTACAGAAAAAAAATTATCGATGATTTTAGTATTCGCTTCACTAAAGGCATTTCGATGAGTGAAGATCTCCTGTTTAATCTTAACTATTTCTACTACATCGATAACCTGTTTGTTTTCGACAGTGCCTCCTATCACTATGATGATGTAGAGAACTCGCTTTCAAAGAAACGCGTACTGTATGAAGAGCTGCTGGATCGTAAACATTACCTCAACGACTTATATCAAAGGCTGCTGGTTAAGTATAAAAACGGCGATATGGCCCGCTTTTCTACTGGAATAACCAAACGTAAGCTGACGCTGGATATGCAGATCGTGACCGCGATGTACTACACCACGCTGAATATTAATGAGGTGCGTAACAGCATCAAGCGTATTAAAGAGAAGCGTTATCCTGAGAATGTCCTGGGGCTGTTAAACAGAAGCGAGAAAGTGAAGTATCATGTCATGAACGTCAATGCCAGAGCGGCCTATCTGGTGCTGTATATGCTCTACAGATTGCGTTTTTTTTAAGATTCAAACTGTCGCCTGTTTTCATTATTCACTACCAGCCTTCTGGTGCAGGGCGGGGCATGTTGTTGTTTTAACTTTACCTGGTTTTGCGATTTCCGGATCGTCAGCATCAGGCGCTGTTTTTCCAGCGTCAGTTTGTTAAGGCATGCATAAGAGCGCGGGCTGTTGAATGCCGTCAGCCAACGCTCTGTGATTTTCCCAAATTCAGTCAGTGTCCTTGAGCGATATAACAACCCGTCTGGCAGGTCGTCACGTCCAGTTGAAACGCGGAATAAGAGCACGCTGGGTGGGTTTTATCGCTTTGATCAATGCCAGCATCGGGCAACGACCCCATGAGATTGATGGATTATGATACACAAGAGTGATTTATCCCCTCTTCAATAAGAGAAAAACGTCATCAAGAACATCATAATAAGTGGCTTCAGACTCGCGTTCTTTCCAGATGTCGTAAGCTGAACTGTAGACGAATTCCAAAATAGCCGCGATAGTGTGTGGCCTGATGTCTTTTAAAGGATCGATAACCATTTTCAGTCAATCGCCACGGGTTTAACCGCCCTCTCAGCGTCAGTTGAAATGACTTAATGAGAGGTGTCCATGAGCGGTAAGCGTTATCCCGAAGCGTTTAAAATCGAAGCAGTGAAACAGGTCGTTGATCGCGGCCATTCTGTTTCCAGTCTCGCACTACGCCTCGATATCCCCACCCACCGCTTCACGCAGGGATAAAGACGTCAGGTCCGGATTCTTTCTGTAATAATGAACAGTCAGAATATAAATCAATAATTCTGAATCGAATGCATGAAACGCGTTTTGCCGAATTGGAAAGAGATGCAAAAGTATCAAACGATTCATTAAAATATTATTAAATAAAAAATATCAAAAAAACAATGGGTAACGATATCGGCAATCATTCCAATTTGAATTAATAGCAGCCTATGTAATTTTTTTGTAAGTTTTGCGCTTGCATTAACCGTAAAAAAAGCATAGAAAGGTTACAATTTAGCAACATTTAATAAAGTTTTACACTGACACACCTGACAGCTTTCACTTCTGTCTGGAGAGGGAAATGAAAATACTTTCTGTGTTGTTAACCCTAAAATCTCTAAATAGATGTGCAGGATTGCCCCTGAGTAATTTAATGATGAATCAACGATACCAGACAAGTTCGAATATCGCTGCATCACAGGTTGGGGAATCGGCAGATGACCTTGTTATGTCATGGAGGCCACCAAAAAAAAGCGGAACCCTGAGTAAGGGTTGCAGCATACTGGCTTACCAGTACAAGTGGCAAATAAATGGCAGCGACTCAACCACATGGCATTCTATTCCTCAATATGCCACCTGCTTTCAGCGTTTTCGTGTTGAAAATGGCCTAATAACCAGAGGGTATTCTTCTGGCGTTTGTCCGAAAAGACCTGAAGGTGCGAAGTTGATTCCCAACACACCGGTATCAAAATCAACGCGTTAAAGCTACCTGGTCATAATATTGATATCAAATAAATCTGTCATGCCAGATTTACTTGATATTAACTTTCATTGAAGCTTTATAGTAAAAATTACTTGAAGGTAAAAATGAAAAAAAACACAAAAAACATTCCATTATGCTTCGTAAAAAAGACACACAACGCTTTTTTTAACAGAAGCATAGCGGCGCTCATTTCAGCGCTTATCGCTTTTATTTTTTGTTTTTTTTCTGGCGGTGGTGCTTATGCCCAGTCTGCTGGAATATTATCTGCCACAGATAATCAAGACGACTATAAAGAAAACAGTGACAAAGCCTCTCATTCAGAGGGTAGTGCCCTGGCGCTCCCGACAATGCATGTGGTACTTGAATGGGAGTGGTTGCCAAATGGTGAAAACCTTGCACGCAAGAATTATCAAGTGAAACTTGATGCCTGCAAGGGTTCCGGTATGCCTTTCAAAGCGCTTTCAGCACAAGATGAGGCCCGGCTGGGTAAGGGAGAGGTAGAGATATCTATTGATGGACATCATCAGGTTGCTAAGGAAGTCAGCTGGACGATGGGCGCTGAGGGTGAGGATGCTCAGCATGCCTGTATGATTACACTCGAAGAACACACAGACCAAAACGAAGTTAAAGATGCTGCAGAGGAAGGAATGTATCAGGCTATCGACAGCGACAGTCGCATTCAAAATCATCAGAATGCCCAGTCTGTCGGCTGGAAAATAACGGGAGAAAAGCAATATAAAGGTATTCCCTGTACTGCCTGGAGTAATGGTAAACAAGAGGTCTGTATGTGGTCAGGTGGATTAAAATGGGGTTTTGATGATTCAGCAATGGATACCGCGGGATGTTCTGTAAGTACTGCCGGTGATTTTCTCACGTCTATACCTGTTGACGCGAAGCCTTTAAAAGGGGCAAGCGGGTGTTTATTCAAACTCAAGACATTCAATATTAATAAAAGCTAACTCACCTTTTTTATCGATTCCATAAAGCGTTCAGTCGTTCACAACTCATGGAGAAAAAAATGAAAAGCATCATGGTTCTTTTCACAATAATGTTCGTATTAACAGGATGTAGCACATCGGGTGGGGAGGATAAATTTAGCCGCACTTATGTTTCATCCCATATCATAGCCAACAAAACCACACAGGCTGAAGTCAAGGCGCTTTATGGCGTACCTGACGATCAAAGTTCATCCTCAGATGGTTCGGTCAACTGGCGTTATAGAAAGGGTGGAAACTTAAGTACTGCGTCAAGCGTCTTAGGATATATTCCGGGCGTGAGTGCCCTCTCAAGCGCCGTTGGCATGGCTTCGAGTGCGCAAGGTGCCTCTGAGTCAATGACAAAAGCATCCGGCAAACTGACTGGCAATACTGAGCAACATAGTGATTATTTATCCGTTTGGTTTGATAAAAACAACGTTGTAAGTAATTGGTATATGTAAAACTGGAAGTTAAAGAGGGTGAGATTATATGTCACCCTCTTTTTTAAATTTTTATTGCCAATGCTTTACGACTGACTTTCGTTTTTTATGAATAATTGATGTAGAACGGATTTCGTCGTTAGCGCTCTGGCACCGCGCCGCCTCAATCAGATTTAACCTTATCATTATATCCTAACGTCTAATCCTGACCCCGAGTTTAATCCAGTTATAATCAGGGCTAGCCAGTTTCGGTCTGGCTGAATTAAATGTATCCGGCAGGGAATTAAATACCCTGTACGCCCGTCCATCTTCAGTAATGCGTCGGGCACACATTGAAAGAAATGTCAGGCTCTGTTCTCAGGTGATTGACACTACGCTTTAAGACGTGTCGGTTGTGCACAAATTTATCTAAACAGCGATGAATTCCCTTTTCCACCAGAAAAAATCAGAGCCTGAAATCAGCGACTCGCTGCACGCCGTGAGGGATTCCTGTCTGCTAATCAACGGACAGGCCGCGATCACATTATTCCCTAATAGGGTTTTGCAGGGCGGATCCGATATCAGCGTCGCGCCTCGCTAAACCGCATAAAACTGTTTGCGGGCCTTTACCGATCGCCATTTTGCCCCCACATCTGCAAAATCAGCTGCCGGGATTGTCACGCCGAAATATAACCCTACTGGCGACGCGTGTCGTGCTTGCATGGGTTGCCAGAGCATAGCGCTGTTCGTTGAATGATGTTGCTGCAGCTTGTCAGGTTCATTGTGCAGCGTGGCAGTGCGGATGGCGTATTGATGGGGGTTCCAGCGTTTATCGAACCCACGAGCTTGCAGTTATACCCTAAAATCCAGATTTAAAAAAACCCGTTGATATTCAGTGATATCATCGGGTTTATTTAACGTACTGATTTTTTATGTCTCCGGACTGACTAAGCTATCCCAAGACAATAATATGGTGCCCGAACCCGGAATCGAACCAGGGACACGGGGATTTTCAATCCCCTGCTCTACCGACTGAGCTATTCGGGCAACGGGGCGCATTAAACCGTAAAGGCCGCAGGCCGTCAACGGCTTTGATAAAAAAACCACGCAAAACGTGACTGATTGCCTGAATTTCAGTCAAAGACGATGAAGCTCAGGCCAGTGCGCCGTTTTTACGGCAGAGGGCGATACTCAATACGTCTTCCGCCAGGCGTTTCGCCACATCAACATCCTGCACGTTGCGTTTAACCAGCAGTTTGCTCAGGCAGCCTTCCAGTATCAGTTCCATTTGATCGGCAACCATACTGGGGTTATCCAGACCAAGCGAGGTTAAGATGGTATGCGTAAATTGCCATGAGGCGCGCTTCTGCTTTTCTGCCAACTGATGGATGGGATGATCGGGCTGGGGATAAAAACTGCAGGCGGCGATAAACAGGCAACCGGGAAAGCGGCCCTTATTGACCTGTTCGTTTAATCCTTCATAGCGTGCCATCAGCTTCTGATCAGGACGCAGAGCGTCGTTCTGCAGAATGTCATGGCGCCATTGTTCAATCTGCTGGGCGTGAAACTGCAGCGCATCGTAGAGCAGCGCGTCACGATCGGGCCAAAACTGTTCAAGCTGTGTCAGGCTGAGCTGCATATCATCGGCCAGGATTGCCAGCGATGAGGTCGCCGCCAGACCGTTTTGTTCCAGTACGTTTAACGCATGGTCAAGTATCTGTTCACGTTGCAAATCGTTCTCCTCTGGTGTGCAAGCCTGTTTTGTTCAGCAGACTGTGTCCTGGTTCCAGTGTTGTTTACTCATGCAATTTCTGCAAATGCGCGCGAAAATCATTCGCCTTCAGGAAGCCGGTAATACGCGATTCCGGGATCTCTTTTCCTGTCGCATCAAAGAACAAAATCGTGGGTAACCCGAGCACGTGCAAATGCTGCAACAGCGCATTATCGGTGGCCGTGTTCGCCGTGACGTTAGCCTGCAACAGCTGCACATTGTTCAGGCTGTCACGTACCGCGCTGTCGCTAAAAGTATATTTTTCAAACTCTTTACAGGCCACGCACCAGTCCGCATAGAGATCCACCATGGTGATACGGCCCTGAGCCTGCTGCAGGGCCTGGTCTACCTGTTCAAGGGTTTGAACAGGCTGAAAGGGAAGGTGCGCGATGTTTTGCTGCGGCGCGCCGCTGCCAAAGGCCCAGTCCTGCAACGGGCGGGCACTGATCAGGGCGGCGACCAGCATCATAATTTGCATCACGCGCCATTTGCCGCCGCTGGCGCGTAAGCTCGCGCTGAATGCCCAGGCAAAGAATGCCACGGCCAAAAGGCTCCATAAACGCATGCCCCACAGATCGCCCAGTATCCGCTCCAGCAGGAAGACCGGCAGCGCGAGAATAACAAAACCAAACCCTTCTTTGACGGTCTGCATCCAGGGACCGCTTTTAGGGAGAAAGCGGTTGCCAAACAGGGTAACGGCAATCAACGGCAATCCCATCCCGACGGCATACAGCCACAGCGTACCGGCACCGGCCAGCAGGTTTCCGCTCTGCGCGATATAAAGCAGAATCGCGCTGAGTGGCGCAGTGGTGCAGGGCGAGCAGATTAGGCCTGCCAGCGCGCCCATCAGGAAAACGCCCGGCAGTGAGCCGCCTTGCTGACGATTGCTCCACAGTGCCAGACGCGTTTGCACGCTGGCGGGAAGCTGTAGCGAAAACAGGCCAAACATCGACAGGGCTAACAGTATAAACAGCGCCGATAAGCCAATAAGCACATAAGGATGCTGCAACGCCGCCTGAAAGCGCAGGCCCGCCGCCGCCACAATCACGCCCAGTAAGGTATAAGTGAGCGCCATTCCCTGTACATAGACCATGGCCAGCGCAAACAGCCTGCCCAGTGAATAGTTACGCTTACCGCCAAGGATAATGCCAGAGATCAGCGGATACATCGGCAACACGCACGGCGTGAAGGCCACGCCGATACCAATCAGCAGCGCCCAGAGCGGCGAAAAGGGCAGAGGGTTGGCGCTGGCAGGCGCAACGGCTGGCGGGGACATTGTGGCGGCTACCGGGGAAAGGGGGATGCTGCGGGTTTCCGGTGGATAACAGAAGCCGGCGGCGGCACAGCCTTGATAACTTACGCTAAGGGTCGCTCCTTTCGCGGCCTGCTGCAGTATGATGGGCACGCTGAGATCCTGCGGGTAAATCTCGCTTTTACCAAAAAATTCATCCTCATGCGGCTGGCCCGCAGGCAGGGCTAACGGCGCAATACGTGCATCACGGGGCACGACCTTAATCTGTTGGCGGTAAAGGTAATAGCCCTCTTTGACTTTCCAGTGCAGGTTAAGCTGCGAGCCTTGCTGATCGAAATCAAAGGCAAAAGCCTGGTCAACGGGCAAAAAGCGGCTGGTGGTTTTGGGGGAAAATAAGGCAGCCTGCGCCTGCAGGCAGATAAACAGCGCCAGTACCAGTGTGATTAAGCGAGAGATGCGTGCAGCCATGACAAGTATTCACTGTCTCCATGTTGAACCGGAAGTACCAGCAGTTCTGGTACATCGTAAGGATGCGCGAGCTTAAGCAGTTCGATCAAGGCCTGCTGATGGGCTGTGTCGCATTTGAGTAACATCTGAACTTCGCTGGACTGCGCCAGTTGGCCCTGCCAGACATAATATGACGTTGCACCCGGCAAGAGGGTGACGCAGGCGGCCAGCCTGGCCTGCAGCGCCTGTGCGGCAAGCTTTTGCGCACAGGCCTGGTCTGGCGCAGTACAGAGGATGATAACGGCGTTCATCGTAACGATCCTGTTGAAAATAACGCCGATAGTAGCACGTTCCCTGCCCGGCTGGAGTTACAGTAACAGCCCACCAAAAATAAAGCCGAACATGACAGACAAGGTGATAGCAAGGACGCCAGGAATAATAAAGGCATGGTTGAAGACAAACTTACCGATTCGGGTCGAACCCGTATCGTCCATCTCCACGGCGGCTAACAGGGTGGGATAGGTCGGTAACACAAACAGCGCAGACACGGCGGCAAATGAAGCGATGGCTGTCAGTGGCGTTACGCCAAGCGCTAACGCGGCAGGCAGCAGGGCTTTGGCGGTGGCGGCCTGGGAATAAAGCAGCATGGAAGAGAAGAACAGCACCAGCGCCAGCATCCACGGATAGGTTTTTAAGGTATCGCCCGCCAGCATCTGGATATCAGCCAGATGGGCTTTTACAAAGGTGTCGCCCAGCCAGGCCACGCCCATCACACAGATGCAGGCGCTCATGCCAGACTTGAATGTGCTGGCGCTGAGGATAGCACCGGTATCAATTTTGCAGGTCAGACTGATCAGCGTGGCAATAGTGAGCATAAACACGACGATCGCCTCATTGCGCGGCAGCGGTGGGTTAGCGATCAGGTTGACGCTTTCGCTGGTGGCGGTGGCGTAAATCACCACGGCGGCAATACCGGCCAGGAACAGCAGTACCGATTTTTTAGCACCGGGTTGAGTCTGATAAACCGTCTCGCCGCGCAGCGTCACTTCACCTTTCGCCAGCCTTGCCTGGTAAACCGCATCATCTTTTAGCTCTTTACCCAGAAAATTGGTCACCAGGGCGGCAAGAAACAGCCCCACCATGGTGGCCGGAATGGCAATCGCCAGCAGCATGATATAGCTCACTCCGCGCGGTTCCAGCAGCGTGGCAAAGAACACCACCGCTGCCGAAATGGGAGAGGCGGTAATGGCGACCTGAGAGGCGACAACCGCAATCGATAACGGGCGGGAAGGCCGGACGCCTTGCTCTTTCGCCACTTCAGCAATGACCGGCAAGGTGGAGAAGGCGGTGTGGCCGGTACCCGCCAGCAGGGTCATCATGTAGGTCACCAGCGGCGCAAGGAAAGTGACATAACGTGGATGACGACGCAGCAAACGCTCGGCAAGGCTGACCAGATAATCCATGCCGCCCGCCACCTGCATGGCGGCAATCGCGGCGATCACGGCCATGATGATTTCGATCACATCAAAAGGGATCGCACCGGGCTTCATGCCAAAGCCCAGCGTCAGGATCAGGACGCCTGTGCCGCCTGCGAAACCTATGCCGATGCCGCCCAGGCGTGCGCCCAGCCAGATCGCCATCAACACGATAAACAGCTCAATCAGGAACATCTGTCACTTCCTCAAACAGGATTAGCCGGTAAGCAAACTCATCCTTTTAACAAACAAAAAGGCACATCGTTTTGATTACGATGTGCCTTTTACATCAGTAAGTACAATTAAGCCTTACTGTTCGTTTTCGTCGGTGTAACGTTTGGCTTTATAAACCGGATACATCAGGTTTTGCACAGAGAAAATATCGTCCAGCTCGCTTTCGGTGAGCAGGCCGCGCTCAAGCACCACTTCGCGAACGCTTTTACCGGTTTCGGCACAAATTTTACCGACGATATCGCCATTATGGTGCCCAATGTAGGGGTTCAGGTAAGTGACGATGCCAATGGAGTTAAATACATAAGCTTCACAGACCGCTTTGTTGGCTGTGATGCCGTTAACGCATTTTTCCAGCAGGTTGTAGCAAGCGTTAGTCAGGATGCTGACCGACTCAAACAGCGCCTGGCCAATCACCGGTTCCATAACGTTAAGCTGCAGCTGCCCGGCCTCGGACGCCATGGTGACCGTGGTATCGTTGCCAATCACTTTGAAGCACACCTGGTTTACCACCTCAGGCACCACCGGATTCACTTTGGCAGGCATGATTGAGGAGCCGGCCTGCAATTCTGGCAGGTTAATTTCGTTCAGGCCGGCACGCGGACCCGACGAGAGCAGGCGAAGGTCGTTACAAATTTTAGAAAGCTTCACGGCCAGACGCTTCAGCGAAGAGTGCACCATAACGTAGGCGCCGCAGTCGGAGGTGGCCTCGATCAGATCTTCGGCTGGCACCACCGCCAGGTTACTGACTTCTGCCAGTTTCTGAACGGCTAAGTGTTGGTAGCCATCCGGCGTATTCAGGCGAGTACCAATAGCGGTCGCGCCCAGGTTAACCTCCAGCAGCAGTTCGCCGGTGCGCAAAATGCTTTTCGTCTCTTCATTGAGCAGCACGCTAAACGCATGGAATTCCTGACCCAGCGTCATCGGCACCGCATCCTGTAGCTGAGTACGGCCCATTTTTAAAATCGTCTGGAATTCGTCAGCTTTACGCTGGAAACCTTCGGCTAACTGGCTGATGCCGTCGAGCAGTTTCAACAGCGAGCTGTAAACGGCGATGCGAAAGCCGGTCGGGTAAGCATCGTTGGTGGACTGGCATTTATTCACGTGGTCGTTGGGATTCAGATACTGGTATTCGCCTTTCTGATGCCCCATCAGCTCCAGACCAATATTGGCCAGCACCTCATTGGTATTCATGTTGACCGAGGTGCCCGCGCCGCCTTGATACACATCGACCGGGAACTGATCCATGCAGCGACCTTTGTTCAGCACTTCATCGCAGGCCTGAATAATGGTATTGGCGATGTCACGCGGCAACGTCTGCAGCTCTTTATTGGCCATCGCCGCCGCTTTTTTTACCATCACCATGCCGCGCACAAACTCAGGAATATCACTGATTTTGCTGTTGCTGATGTAAAAGTTTTCAATCGCACGCAAAGTATGAACGCCATAATAAGCATCCGCCGGAACTTCGCGCATGCCTAACAGGTCTTCTTCGATACGAATGTTGTTCGCCATGATAACCTTCTTGTTGTCACTGCTAACCATCGCAGATGATGTGTTTGTTTTGTGGGGAAGCGCCAGAACCGCTATTTTATCCGTATTCAGGCGGGTGAGCACGATCCTATTCTGACCCAGCCCTAAAGCGCGAACAGAGATCACCTTACTGGCCTTATGACGTTAACAATATGTGAAATTGCTCACAAATTTAACCCTGCAGCAAAAATTTGCCTGGCACGGTTGAAATGGGCGGCCTGAATGACCATCTCTGTATCTTGTTACCATCATTTTTACGCTGCCGGGTCATCAGCCGGGCAGCCTGACTCACAGGAGAATCCGGTGCGCTGGTTACCGTTAGTGATCTTTTTCGTACTGGCCTGGATTGAGATCTCGCTTTTCATTCAGGTTGCACACGTCCTTGGCGTGCTGCTCACCATGCTGCTGGTGGTTTTCACCTCCTGCATCGGCGTGTCTTTGGTAAAAAATCAGGGCATGAAAAACTTTATGCTGATGCAGGAGAAGCTGGCTCGTAACGAAAGTCCGGCGCAGGAAATGGTGAAAAGCGTTTCGCTGATCATTGCCGGTTTCCTGCTGCTGCTGCCGGGTTTCTTTACCGACATGCTGGGCCTGCTGCTCTTACTGCCACCGGTGCAAAAACACCTGACCTTAAAACTGATGCCGCATCTGCGCGTCTGGCGGGGGCCGGGTGCAGGCCCGGACAGCGGTTATACAATGGATGGCGAGTTCGAACGCAAAGACAGCGATCGCCTTGAACATCATGACGATCCAAAAGATCGTTAATCTCATCCTCTTAGCGCGACATCAGGTCGCGCTTTTTGTTTGTCTTCTGACCCGTCCGCGCGGTTTGTCTAAAAAGTCATCAGTTGCATCATCAGACTAAAAAAATTTGTGGGTTGCCCCCTTGAAAGTGTCAGGTCGCGGCCCTATCTCTCTGGTCACGAGGCCGGAAGCCACACAGCCCGGTATTCAACCCAAAAATGAATGATTGGACTTCTCAAAGGAGAGCTATCAAATGAAAATTCGTCCATTACACGATCGTGTCATCGTGAAGCGTAAAGAAGTTGAAGCTAAGTCAGCGGGTGGCATTGTGCTGACCGGTTCTGCAGCAGGCAAATCCACGCGTGGTGAAGTCCTGGCTGTGGGCAAAGGCCGTATCCTTGAGAGTGGCGAAGTGAAGCCGCTGGACGTACAAGTTGGTGACGTCGTGATCTTCAGCGAAGGCTACGGTGCCAAAACTGAAAAAATCGACAACGAAGAAGTCCTGATCATCTCTGAAAGCGACATTCTGGCGATTGTTGAAGCGTAAGTTTTACGCGTAATTCACTGAACGAAACGAATTTAAGGGAAATTTGAAATGGCAGCTAAAGACGTAAAATTCGGTAATGACGCACGCGTAAAAATGTTGCGTGGCGTGAACGTACTGGCAGATGCAGTAAAAGTTACCCTGGGCCCGAAAGGCCGTAACGTGGTTCTGGATAAATCTTTTGGTGCACCGACCATCACTAAAGATGGTGTTTCTGTTGCGCGTGAAATCGAGCTGGAAGACAAGTTCGAAAACATGGGCGCACAGATGGTGAAAGAAGTTGCCTCTAAAGCGAACGACGCGGCAGGCGACGGTACCACCACGGCAACCGTGCTGGCGCAGTCCATCATCACCGAAGGCCTGAAAGCCGTTGCAGCGGGCATGAACCCGATGGATCTGAAGCGCGGTATCGACCAGGCGGTCATCGCTGCGGTTGAAGAGCTGAAAAAACTGTCTGTTCCTTGCTCAGACTCTAAAGCTATCGCTCAGGTAGGGACTATCTCTGCTAACTCTGATGAAACCGTCGGTACCCTGATCGCTCAGGCGATGGAAAAAGTGGGCAAAGAAGGCGTCATCACCGTTGAAGAAGGCACCGGCCTGCAGGACGAGCTGGACGTGGTTGAAGGTATGCAGTTCGACCGTGGCTACCTGTCTCCGTACTTCATCAACAAGCCAGAAACAGGTGCCGTTGAGCTGGAAACCCCGTTCATCCTGCTGGCTGACAAGAAGATTTCTAACATCCGTGAAATGCTGCCAGTGCTGGAAGCCGTTGCGAAAGCAGGCAAACCACTGCTGATCATCGCGGAAGACGTAGAAGGCGAAGCGCTGGCGACGCTGGTGGTGAACACCATGCGCGGCATCGTGAAAGTGGCTGCGGTTAAAGCACCGGGCTTCGGCGACCGCCGTAAAGCCATGCTGCAGGATATCGCTATCCTGACCGGCGGTACCGTGATCTCTGAAGAGATCGGTATGGAGCTGGAAAAAGCAGCACTGGAAGATCTGGGCCAGGCGAAGCGTGTCGTGATCAACAAAGACACCACCACCATCATCGATGGCGTGGGTGAAGAAACCACTATTCAGGGTCGTGTCACTCAGATTCGTCAGCAGATTGAAGAAGCCACCTCTGACTACGACAAAGAAAAACTGCAGGAGCGCGTAGCGAAACTGGCAGGCGGCGTTGCCGTTCTGAAAGTGGGCGCAGCAACTGAAGTTGAAATGAAAGAGAAAAAAGCACGCGTTGAAGATGCCCTGCACGCAACCCGTGCTGCGGTTGAAGAAGGCGTGGTTGCAGGTGGTGGTGTGGCGCTGGTTCGCGTTGCAGCACAGCTGACCGAACTGCGTGGTCAGAACGAAGACCAAAACGTGGGTATCAAAGTTGCGCTGCGCGCAATGGAATCTCCACTGCGTCAGATCGTTTCTAACGCCGGCGAAGAGCCTTCTGTTGTGGCGAACAACGTGAAAGCAGGCGACGGTAACTACGGTTACAACGCGCAGACTGAAGAATACGGCAACATGATCGACTTCGGTATTCTGGACCCAACCAAAGTGACCCGTTCTGCTCTGCAGTACGCGGCATCGGTTGCTGGCCTGATGATCACCACCGAATGTATGGTCACTGACCTGCCGAAAGGCGATGCGCCAGACTTAGGTGCAGGCGCTGGCGGTATGGGTGGCATGGGCGGTATGGGCGGCATGATGTAATCGCCCCTGACGCTTGCGTCATAAGAACCCCCGATCGGAAACGGTCGGGGGTTTTTCTTTTGCAGAGGAAAGGGTATAAGTAGGGGCGCAACGGTTACGTTGGCACGGATTAGGGCAATGAATGTTCAGAAAAAATGCGTGTTTTTCTGCTACGCTGCCATCCGACACTGATGATAATAAATGGGGATTATAATGCGTATTAACCTCTTGCTCGGTCTTACGGCTGGTGCGTTATTGCTTGCAGGCTGCAGCAGCTCAACCGACCTGACTTCTGCTGGACAGCGCGTCACCTTTACCGATCAGCAGCCTGGCAAACAATGTCAGCTTCTGGGCAGCCTGACCGGCTCGCAAAGTAACTGGTTAAGCGGAGCCGGTGGCGAAACCAGCGCGCTGCGCGGTGCGGCTAACGACCTGCGGAACCGTGCTGCCGAAATGGGCGGAAACGTCATTTATGGCGCAACCAGTCCTACACAAAACCTGCTTTCAGCCTTTGCACCACTCGACAGCAAGATGACCGGCCAGGTCTATAAATGCCCTAACTGAGCCTGCGCTGAACAGGCAACATTTTTTGAGACGACCGGCCAATGTGCCGGTCGTTTTTTTAGCGTTTATCAATGGCTTTTAGCCGCCAGTGCAACGGGTTGGCAGCCCGCTGCTCGGCGGAAATGAGGCTTGCGGCTACCGGGCTGTGTGCCGCCCGTGATTTATTCCTGCCGAAGTTGCAGATCCAGCGGGGTTTTACTGGGTTCCCCGCCGATCTCACGTGCCAGCTTCGGCACCAGATAACCGGACACCCGCGGCAGCAGGCTACGCATCAACGCCCGGGCTTCTTCATCAGAAACGAAGAAATGCGCTGCGCCCTGCACTTTGTCCAGCACATGCAGGTAGTAGGGCAGAATGCCGGCATCAAACAGCGCATTGCTCAGCGCCGCCAGGGTTTGTGCATCATCATTCACGCCGCGCAGCAGTACGCTCTGATTAAGCAGCGTCACGTCAGCACGTTTCAGGCGCAGCATGGCATCGCAGAGCGCCTCATCAATCTCACGGGCGTGGTTGATGTGGGTGACCATCAAGACCTGAAGCCGCGTTTCCGCCAGCGTCTGACACAGCGCCTCGGTAATGCGATCCGGAATCACGACCGGCAGTCGACTGTGAATACGTAGCCGTTTCAGATGCGGGATAGCGCCCAGCGCGTCAATGAGCCAGGCCAGCTCATGATCTTTTGCCATTAACGGATCGCCACCCGAAAAGATGATCTCATCCAGTTCAGGATGGGCTGCAATATAATCCAGCGCGGCCTGCCAGTTACGCTTGTTGCCCTGATTATCCTGATAGGGAAAATGACGGCGGAAGCAGTAGCGGCAGTTCACCGCGCAGCCGCCTTTGACCAGCAGCAATGCACGGTTTTTATATTTATGCAGTAATCCCGGCACGACGCTATTTTGTTCGTCCAGCGGATCGGTGCTATAACCGGGCGCGTCGACAAACTCCTGACGACTGGTCAGGACCTGGAGTAGAAGGGGATCCTGCGCATCGCCTTTTTTCATTCGCCGGATAAAGGCGCGCGGCACGCGCAGGGCAAAAAGTCGGCGTGCGTCGCCGCCAGCAGCCAGATCCGGATGATGGTCGAGCGCTAAAAGTTGCAGTAATTCATGAGGATCAGTGACAACATCAGCAAGTTGCTGCAACCAATCTTCTCTGGAAGGGGAATTTAGGGTTACAATGTGTGCCATTTTTTTGGCTATTACCAGTTAATATCTACAGAGGGCCTTTATGGCGACTTATCTTAGCAACGATTTCCGTCCCGGTCTTAAAATCATGTTCGAAGGCGAACCTTATGCCATCGAATCAAGCGAGTTCGTTAAGCCGGGTAAAGGTCAGGCGTTTGCACGTGTAAAAATGCGTCGTCTGCTGACCGGTTCACGCGTTGAGAAAACCTTCAAATCAACGGATTCTGCCGAAGGCGCAGACGTGAAGGATATGACGCTGCAGTACTCTTACAACGACGGCGATTTCTACTACTTCATGCACCCGGAATCTTTTGAGCAATACCAGGTTGAAGCAAAAGTGCTGGATGAAGTGCAGAAGTGGTTGCAGGACAACGCGGAGTGTATCGTAACCTTGTGGAACGATAAACCGATTGCGGTTCAGCCACCAAACTTTGTTGAAGCGGAAGTCATTGAAACTGACCCAGGCCTGAAAGGTGATACTGCCGGTACGGGCGGTAAGCCAGCAACGCTGTCTACGGGTGCAGTCATTAAAGTGCCATTGTTCGTGCAGATTGGCGAGGTGGTGAAGGTTGATACCCGCTCTGGCGAATACGTGTCACGCGTAAAATAACCTTGAAAGGCGCATCCTGTGATGCGCCTTTTTTTGAGTGAGTTCACCATGAAAAAACGAGCAAAACTTATCGCCTTGGCGTTGCTGGTGGCTTCTGGACTAAGCGGCTGTAACACCTTCCACGGTTTTGGCGAAGACGTATCTCACCTGGGCGGCGCAATCTCGCGCGCGGCTAAATAAGTTATTCCTGCCTTCCTTTTTTCGGCGGCTCAGGCTCGCGACGTTGCATAATCAGTCTATGCTTTAAAAGCTGTACCTATAATGCAACCAAAAAGGATATGGATATGTTGAAGAAAAGTATTGTTGCGATTTTCTCTGTGATGATGTTCTCTGCACTGCTTTCTGGCTGCAACACCACGCGCGGCGTCGGCGAAGACGTTGAAGCGGGCGGCCATGCAATCCAGCGTAGCGCGCAGTAACGGTAAAACCGGTACGAACGTTTTTCGTACCGGCCTTTCTCTAGCCCTGTTTCACCCAAATCAGCTCATCTACCGGGAAACCGGCCTGGCGTGCCTGCTGCACCAGCTTTTGTTTCACACCTTCATCCAACTGCGGCGTCCGTGACAGTATCCACAGATAGTGGCGGTTAGGCCCGCATACCAGTGCGTAACGGTAGTCAGGATCCAGCGCTATCACGTTATAGCCACCATAGAAGGGCCCAAAGAACGAGACCTTGAGTGCCGCACGCTGTTTATCGCCGGTGAAGTAGGCTTTACCCACGCTCTCCTGCCAGCGCTGCTTTTTAACGTTATAGCCGCGATTAACGACTTTCAGGCCGCCATCCTCACGTGGGCTGTAATTTGCCGTAACCTGTTCGAGGCCGCGTTCAAAGCCATGATCCAGCCGGGCTATCTCGTACCACTGACCGAGGTAACGCTGACTGTCGAAGTTTTCAACGACGGTAACGTTTTTTGGCGGTGTGGTCGTGCAGGCGACGGACAGGAATGCACTCAGGCTGGCGACCAATGTTTTCCATGGAGACATAAAAAGATTCCTTTGTTATTTAACCTGTTAATTATAGAAGCCGGTCAGTTTATTGGACAGGCTTGCGCCACGATTGTTTGCCACTGACATTACGAGTAGACTTCCCTCCCTTATTTGTATCAGGAGCCGTCACCATGAGTGAAACGACAAGCTGGCAACCTGGCGCTTCGATTGCCAATTTAATTAAACGCGCAGCCATTATTGCTGAAGTGCGTCGTTTCTTTGCCGATCGTGGCGTACTGGAAGTCGACACGCCCGCGATGAGTCAGGCCACGATTACCGACATTCATCTGGTGCCATTCCAGACGCGCTTTGTCGGCCCTGGCCTGTCTGAAGGCCGCGATCTCTGGCTGATGACCAGCCCGGAATACCACATGAAACGCCTTCTGGCGGCCGGAAGTGGCCCTATCTATCAAATGGGCCGCAGCTTTCGCAACGAAGAGGCCGGGCGCTACCACAACCCTGAATTCACCATGCTGGAGTGGTATCGCCCCCATTACGATATGTACCGCCTGATGAATGAGGTCGACGATTTGCTGCAGCAGGTGCTGGAGTGCGACAGCGCGGAGTCGCTCTCTTATCAGCAGGCCTTTATTCGTCACCTTGAGCTGGACCCGCTTTCTGCCGACAAAGCGCAGCTGCGTGAGGCGGCGGAAAAACTGGGTGAGGGCGAGCTGGCCAGTCGGGAAGAGGATCGCGATACCTTGCTGATGCTGCTGTTTATGCTGGGCGTGGAACCGAAGATTGGTCAGGACAAGCCGTGTTTTATCTACCACTTTCCGGCCAGCCAGGCGGCATTAGCGGAGATCAGTACGGAAGATCATCGGGTGGCAGAGCGGTTTGAGGTGTATTACAAGGGCATTGAGCTGGCGAATGGCTTCCGTGAACTCACCGACAGCCGTGAACAGCGCCAACGCTTTGAGCAGGATAATCGTCGGCGTGCGGCGCGAGGGTTGCCGCAACATCCGATTGATCACTACCTGCTGGCCGCGCTGGAGCACGGCATGCCGGCCTGTTCGGGCGTTGCACTGGGCGTGGACAGGTTGATTATGCTGGCGCTGAAGGCAGAGTCGCTGTCGGAGGTGATTGCGTTTCCGGTAGACCGCTGCTGACGCTTAACGCCGTGCTGACAGAATGGCGCAGCGCCGTTTAAGCTGATAAACAAGGCCTCCAGTGGGCCTTGTTTGCCTTCACCGCTACTGACTGCTGTCCGGAAACTCCTGAATCGTCACCGGGAAGGTCAGCTTTTTGTCATTACGCAGCACCTGCACATTCACCACCGAGCCGGGACGAATTTCCGCAACCTGGTCCATGGTTTCCTGTGCGGAGAGCGCCGGTTTACCGTCTACGCTCAGCAGCACATCATTGGCCTGGATACCGGCTTTCTCAGCCGGGCCGCCCGGCGTCACCACGCTGACGATAATGCCCTGAACCCGATCGAGACTGTTGCCCTGGCCGTGAAGCGGCGGCACTTCGCGGGCGGTAATGCCGATATAGCCGCGAATGACCCGACCATCACGGATGAGCTTATCCATTATTTTGGTTGCCAGCGCGGTGGGGATAGCAAAACCAATGCCTTCGGGCGTTTCGCCATCGCTGCTTTTATCGAACGTCAGGGTATTGATGCCCATGAGTTCGCCCAGCGAGTTAATTAGTGCGCCACCGGAGTTCCCCTGATTGATTGATGCATCCGTTTGCAGGAAGTTCTGGCGGCCTGACGAGCTGAGTCCAACGCGGCCCGTGGCGCTGATAATGCCCTGTGTGACCGTTTGTCCCAGGTTATAGGGGTTGCCGATGGCCATCACCACATCGCCAATGTGTGCGACGCGTTTGGGATTAATCGGGATAACCGGCAGGTTTGACGCGGTAATTTTTAGCACGGCCAAATCGGTCATGGCATCTGAACCCACCAGCGTGGCTTCAAAAAAACGGCCATCCTGTAGAGCGACGATGATCTGATCGGCATTATTGATAACGTGCTTGTTGGTCAGGATATAACCCCGGTTATTCATAATCACGCCAGAGCCCAGCGTGGTAATACCGCGGTTGTTGTTCCCATGCGCGCTGCGGTTGTAAACATTCACAACGGCAGGCACGGCACGCCTCACCCCTTGATTAAAGCCAAAGGGCGTTTCATCGTTACTGTCATTTTGACTATACAGGGCAGCACCGCCCAAACGCAGTGCGGGCAGCGCTGCGAGCAAGATGCCCGCAACAATCAGTCCCAACACCACTGAACGCAAGAGTTTAAGAAACATGGTGTTAAATCACGTCAGGGGAGAACGTTGGGGAGAATAACATGAGAGCGGCGGACACACACGTGCTTGTGTCCGCCATCGTGCGGGGTTTATCTCAATAACAGATAGATACTTTCCTCACCACGAACCACATTCAGCGCCATCACCGGCGGTTTGGCTTCCAGCACCTTGCGCATTTCGGCAATATTCTGAATTCGCGTGCGGTTGACGCCAATGATCACGTCATCTTTTTGCAGGCCGACCTGTTCAGCCGGAGTGCCTTTTTCGATGGCATCAATCTTCACGCCTTTATCACCGGTTTTGGTCTGACCATCGCTCAGAGTCGCGCCCTGCAGGGCTGGAGAAAGCAGCTGTGCGCTGGCCGTCGTCTGGGCGCTTTGCTCAAGGGTGACATCAACACTCACCGGTTTACCTTCACGTAGCAGGCCAAGCTTCACTTTCTCACCCGGCGCCGTCGTGCCGATCTTCACCCGCAGTTCTGCGAAGCTGGTAATCGGTTTATCGTTGACCGAAACAATGATATCGCCTGACTTGATACCGGCTTTTTGCGCCGCAGACTGCGGCAGCACTTCAGAAACGAACGCGCCGCGCTGTGCGTCAACGTTAAACGCTTTTGCGATGTCCGCGGTCATCTCGGTACCTTTGATACCCAACTGACCCCGTTTGACTTCGCCGTACTTAATCAACTGCTCGGCCAGGTTCATAGCCATATCGCTCGGAATCGCAAAGCCAATGCCGATATTGCCGCCACTGGAGGCCAGAATGGCGGTATTAATGCCGATCAGCTCGCCGTTCAGATTAACCAGCGCGCCGCCCGAGTTACCGCGGTTAATGGCGGCATCGGTCTGGATAAAGTTTTCCAGCCCTTCGAGATTCAGGCCGCTGCGGCCCAGTGCCGAAATAATTCCAGAGGTCGCTGTCTGACCAAGGCCAAAAGGATTGCCGATGGCCACGGCAAAATCACCGACTTTCAGCTGATCCGAATCGGCGACTTTTATCTGCGTCAGGTTTTTCGCGCCCTGAATCTGGATAAGGGCGATGTCGGTCTGCTCATCGTGACCAATCAGTTTGGCATCATATTCGCTGCCATCGCCGAGCTGGACGTTGATCTTATCCGCGCCGTTGACCACGTGGTTATTAGTCAGAACATAGCCTTTGGCGGCATCAATGATGACACCGGACCCCAGCCCCTCAAAGGGTTGAGGCTGGCTTGGGGCGCCACCTGGCAACTGGCCAAAGAAACGCTTAAGCGGCTCGGGAATATCCTGTGTCTGGGCCTGGGCATCAGACTGGGTGCCTTCAACGTGCACGCTGACCACAGCAGGTAACACTTTTTCCAGCATCGGTGCCAGGCTGGGAAGCGGCTGGCTCTGAATCTGTGCAGGCAGCGTCGCCATCGCGCCGGGCGCAGAGGCAAGACTCATTCCAATACTCAAGGCTAATGCGCTTAACAGTCGTGCTTGTTTTTTCATTGCTACAACGCTCTCGCTGCAAAAATGGGGGGAGTAAATCAATGAGACAGCCGTTTGCGGCCGGGGTTCGCAAAAACAGCGGGCACAGCGTCACTGTGCCCGATCATGCTTAGTCGCGGACGGCGCGTTCACCACGCAGTAAGCCAGAGGCGCCTTCAGAGTAGTCACGCGGCATTTGCACCGGTGCCTGATCGTTATCCGCTTCGGCTTCGGTCAGTTGCCATGCAAAGGGGTTTTTGTCCCCGGGCATGTTCGGCAGCAGATCGTTGGACCCTTTCGCCATGTGCTGATAAAGCTGACGGTAATCACGCGCCATGTTATCCAGCAGCTCTGCGCTCTGCGCAAAGTGGTTGGTCAGCTCTTCGCGATAATCTGCCAGCTCGGCTTTCGTCTTATCCAGTTCGTACTGCATGCTGCGCTGCTCACGCAGCTTCCGGTTGCCAAAACGCATTGCGACTGCGCCGACAATAATACCTACCACTAAACCAATTAGCCCGTATTCCCAGGTCATAATGACTCCCGTGTTATTTCCGTTGTTCCGTAGGGCGTTGCACCACTTAATAATAGTCACTATACCCGTTAATCTTATGGATGTGGAACTCTGGAGCGCCATGCCTTAGTGTAGAGCGGCCTTTTTTTCGACAAACGACGTTTGAATAAGACAAAATTCAGGGACACTGAGCGAACCATGCAAACCTCATCTCCGCTTGCCCGCTATGAGCAAGCGCTATCACAGGGCGATTTCAAGCCCGACGACGTACAGCGTGAAGCGATTACCCGCTTAGATGCTATCCAGCAAGGGCTGATCGCGCGTCAGCACACCACCGAACTTCCCTCGCAGGGGCTGTTAGGTCGTCTGTCGAAGCTGATGGGAAAAGAAAAGTCGCAGCCCAAAGCGCCCGTCCGTGGCTTGTATATGTGGGGCGGTGTTGGTCGGGGGAAAACCTGGGTAATGGATCTGTTTTTTCAGTCTATTCCTGGCGACCGCAAACTGCGCTTACACTTTCACCGTTTCATGCTGCGCGTGCATGAAGAGCTGACCGAACTGCAGGGGCACAGCGATCCGTTACTGATCATCGCCGACCGCTTTAAAGCAGAAACCGATATTCTCTGTTTTGATGAGTTTTTTGTGTCTGACATCACGGATGCCATGCTGCTGGGAACGCTGATGGAAGCCCTGTTTGCGCGCGGCATCAGCCTGGTTGCGACCTCGAATATTCCGCCTGATAACTTGTACAAAAACGGCCTGCAGCGTGCCCGTTTTCTGCCCGCCATCGAGCAGATTAAGCAGCATTGTGAGGTAATGAATGTCGATGCGGGCATTGATTACCGTCTGCGTACGCTGACGTCCGCGCATTTGTGGACGTTTCCTCTGGGGCCGGAAACCTACGCCGAGATGGACCGCATGTTCCAGGCATTGTCAGGCGAAAAACGCGACAGCGCACCGGTGCTGGAGATCAATCACCGTAAAATGCCGACCCTGGGCGTGGCAGAAGGGGTGATTGCGATTGATTTTAAAACCCTGTGTGGAGAAGGGCGCAGCCAGCATGATTATATTGAGCTGTCACGCCGCTTTCACAGCGTCCTGCTGTTTGATGTACCGGTCATGATCTACAAGACGGAAGATCAGGCGCGGCGTTTTCTGGCGTTGGTGGATGAGTTTTACGAGCGCCATGTCAAACTGGTGGTCGCTGCAGAAACCTCCTTGTTCGAAATTTATCAGGGCACGCGCCTGAAATTTGAATATCAGCGCTGTCTGTCCCGTTTGCAGGAAATGCAGAGCGAAGAGTACCTGCGGCTGGCGCATTTACCCTGAGATTCCAGGTAATAAATGAAAATAGGGTTCGATTTTTGTAATCGACTTCTCTATAATCTTGCGACCCCACGTTACAGCACAGGATTTTTTTCCCAAATCCTCTGCGTTCCGGTAACGCTATCCGAAGGGGTGGCTTGCTGGTCAAAATGGTCGTGTGAGCCTCATTCGTTTACTTAAGCGTTTGGGATTTCACCAACGTGTAACTTAATTTGGGTAAGCTTTTCGATGAAAACTTTTACAGCTAAACCAGAAACCGTCCAACGTGACTGGTATGTTGTTGACGCAACTGGCAAAACCTTGGGTCGCCTGGCGACTGAACTGGCGCGCCGTCTGCGTGGTAAGCATAAAGCGGAATACACTCCGCACGTTGATACTGGTGATTACATCATCGTTCTGAACGCTGAGAAAGTTGCTGTAACCGGCAACAAGCGTTCTGACAAGATTTACTATCACCACACTGGTCACATCGGTGGTATCAAACAGGCGACCTTTGAAGAGATGATTGCTCGCCGTCCTGAGCGCGTGATTGAGATCGCGGTTAAAGGCATGCTGCCGAAGGGCCCGCTGGGTCGTGCTATGTACCGTAAACTGAAAGTTTACGCAGGTAACGAGCACAACCATGCGGCACAGCAACCGCAAGTTCTTGACATTTAATCGGGATTAAAGGCAATGGCTGAAACTCAAAACTACGGCACTGGTCGCCGCAAAAGCTCATCCGCACGCGTCTTCATCAAGCCGGGTAGCGGTAACATCGTAATCAACCAACGCTCTCTGGAGCAGTATTTCGGTCGCGAGACTGCACGCATGGTCGTGCGTCAGCCTCTGGAACTGGTTGATATGGTTGGTAAACTGGACCTGTACATCACCGTTAAAGGTGGTGGTATCTCTGGTCAGGCAGGCGCGATCCGTCATGGTATCACCCGCGCTCTGATGGAGTATGATGAGTCACTGCGTGGCGAACTGCGTAAAGCAGGCTTCGTTACCCGTGATGCTCGTCAGGTTGAACGTAAGAAAGTCGGCCTGCGTAAAGCACGTCGTCGTCCTCAGTTCTCCAAGCGTTAATTGTTGCTGCTTCGGCAGACACAGTTGGCACAAAAAACCCGCTCCGGCGGGTTTTTTATTTTTATTCTCAGGTCATCCTGTCGTATAAAACCACAATACTGTTCGCATTTTACCCGCAAAAATGCATTCCCCCACCCACAAGCTGCCTAAAATCTGGTAAACTCTGTGTCACTTTGCGCCCGCAAGCTGGCGCGTTATGCGCCTCGCATTAGTCGGGGGTGGTTAGCGCGGATTGCGAGCGAGTTCTATGAGCAGGTGAGTCGCCGTGTGGTTGGCCATTCGCAGTAACTTTTTGTGAACAAACTGGGAGGTTTTCATGGCTGTCGCTGCCAACAAACGTTCGGTAATGACGCTGTTTTCTGGTCCTACTGACATTTTTAGCCATCAGGTACGTATCGTGCTTGCCGAGAAAGGTGTCAGCGTAGAGATCGAGCAGGTCGAAATGGATAACCTGCCGCAGGATCTGATTGACCTCAATCCGTACCGCACTGTGCCGACGCTGGTAGATCGCGAACTGACGCTGTACGAATCACGCATCATCATGGAATATCTGGATGAGCGTTTTCCCCACCCACCATTGATGCCTGTCTATCCGGTTGCACGTGGCGAAAGCCGTTTAATGATGCACCGTATTGAGCAAGACTGGTACAGCCTGATGAGAAAGGTTGAGAACAGTAGCGGTCAGGAAGCTGAAGCGGCGCGCAAGCAGCTGCGTGAAGAGCTGCTGGCTATTGCTCCTCTGTTTGGGCGTACGCCATTCTTTATGAGCGACGAGTTCAGCCTGGTAGACTGCTATCTGGCTCCGCTGTTGTGGCGTTTACCGTCAATGGGTATCGATCTGCTCGGGTCGGGCTCTAAAGAGCTGAAAGGCTACATGAACCGCGTATTTGAGCGTGACTCCTTCCTTGCTTCACTGACTGAAGCTGAACGTGAAATGCGCCTGCAAGCCCGGGGCTAACGTATGGAAATGTCACAACTCACAGCCCGCCGACCTTATTTGCTGCGTGCTTTTTATGACTGGTTACTGGATAACCAGCTCACACCGCATCTGGTCGTCGACATCAACCTGCCTGGCGTTCAGGTTCCACTCGAATATGCCCGCGATGGTCAGATCGTACTGAACATTGCGCCGCGTGCCGTGGGTAACCTTGATCTGGGCAATGACGAAGTCTCGTTTAACGCACGTTTTGGTGGCGTTCCACGTCAGGTGAACGTCCCAATGGCGGCCATACTCGCCATCTATGCGCGTGAAAACGGCGCAGGCACGATGTTTGAACCTGAACCGGCCTATGAAGGCGGCACACAGGAATTTGCTGAGAATCAGGAAGAGACGGTCATGTCAGTGATTGACGGCGACCGCCCTGATGATGCCAGCGATGACGATAATTCACCGGATGACGATCCCCCGCCACGTGGTGGCCGTCCCGCACTGCGCGTGGTGAAATAACACAGAATACCCGTCACCTGACGGGTATTTTTTTGCCTGTCTGCCAGCCGGTAACAGGCATAAAAAAATCCGGGAACACAGGTTGCCCGGATTTTTGCTTTCTGCCGCAGCGATCAGTAAACGTCGCGCAGGTAGCGTTTCTCTTTCTTCAACTGATCGATGTAGTCAGCGGCCCGTTCACTGGAGAGCCCGCCAAACTGACGTACGATTTCATACAGCGCGCTATCCACGTCTTTCGCCATGCGTGATGCATCGCCACACACGTAAAAGTGACCGCCTTCCTGCAGCCAGGCATAGAGCTCTGCACCCTGTTCCAGCATCCGGTTTTGCACGTAGATTTTCTTGTCCTGATCGCGTGAGAACGCCAGATCGAGACGCGTGAGCAGACCGCTTTCCTGCCAGGCCGTCAGTTCTTCGCGATAAATGAAGTCGTGTTCCTGATGCTGATCGCCAAAGAACAACCAGTTTTTACCCTGAGCACCTGTTACCTGACGCTCCTGCAAAAAGGCGCGGAACGGGGCGATACCGGTGCCGGGGCCGACCATAATCAGCGGGGCGTTGCCGTTAGCCGGAACGCGAAAGGCTTTGTTGGGTGAGATGAAGATCGCGGGCTTTTCACCACGGCGTACACGCTCAGCCAGATAGGTAGAGCACACGCCGCTGCGGTTGCGACCACCGCTGTGATAGCGCACTGAGGCGATGGTCAGGTGAACCTGATTCGGATGCGCTTTTGAGCTGGACGAGATGGAGTAGGCGCGATGCTGCAGCGGGCGCAGCAGGGCGACGAACTCGGGTACGCTCAGGCTACGCGTCAGTTCGAGCTGGAGCAGATCCAGCGTATCTTTGCCCCATAGCCAGACACCGAGCGCGTCTTTGTCGTCGTGCTGAAGCACGTGACGCAGCTCCTGGTTGGTGGTGTTTTGGCCCACCCACTCGATCAGCTTGCGTGAAGGCTCTGAAATTTCAAACTGGTAGGTCAGCAGGTCGCCCAGGCTCCTGTCGAATCCCGGCACCGGCGTCTGGTAATCGGCGTTCAACTGGGTAAGCAGCAGGCTGACCAGCGACGGCTCGTTGACCGGAATCACGCCAAGTGCGTCACCGGCTTCATACTTCAGGCCGCTGTCGGTGAGATCAAACTCGACGTGGCGAATATCTTTTGCCGATTGCTCACTCGACAGGCGTTTATTGGTGATCAGGGCTGCCGCATACGGATTCGATTTGTTACTGCCAGGAATAACCGGCGCTTCCGGGGCGCTCTCCAGCACCGTGCCGCTGCTGCCTGCGCTGCTGGCAAACTGGGGCATCGTGCTGTTAATCCACTCATTTGACGGCTCTTCGTAATCGATATCGCAGTCAATGCGGTCAACAACGCGCTTTGCCCCAAGCTGTTCCAGGCGCATATCCAGGAACTTACCTGCCTGACAGAATCCGTCATAGCCGGTATCGCCAATGGCCAGCACGGCGAAGTGCATCTGCTCCAGACGTGGCGCGGTACTGGCGGAAATCGCGTCCCAAAACAGCTGGGCGTTGTCGGGCATTTCACCTTCACCATAGGTCGAAGTGACAATCAGCACGTGCCGCATGGTAGCGAACACGTCGAGATCCACATCGCCTAATGCCTGAACGACCGGCACCAGACCTTTGGCACGGGCTGACTTCGCCGCTGACTGGGCCAGCGCCTCAGCATTACCGGTCTGAGAACCATAAAGGATGTGCAGTTGGGTGGTCGCGGCAGCGCTGCTGCCCGCAGCCGGCTGCTGTTTGTCTTCCAGCACCAACAAACGGGAGTGCAGGCCGGCCAGGAAGCCCGCCAGCCAGTATTTCTGATCACCATTGAAAGGTGCATCTTCAGGAATATATGGAATTTTCATGGATACCTTTACTCAATCCCGCTCTTAACCGTCATGCTTCGCTGTGCCGATGGCGGGCGGTTCCTGTGCCCTCAGCAACAGCCTGCTGCTGAGAGGATAAGGATGCCGCTGCGCCCGGCACGTCGAACAAATCAGGGTCATCATCATTAAACACAGTTCTGTTCACTGAGCCTGCTGTCAGGCCAGTTTACCCACGGCCGCTGCAATTTCAGGTAACGCCGCACGCGCAAACAACTCTTCAAAATCAGGCAGGCGACCGAGAATGTCACGGTTGCAGGCATCCTGATACATGATCCAGCCGTAAGTGGCCAGGCTGTCCATTGAGCGGATATTACGTTGCGTCAGTGCCGCTTTGTAATCGGACATGCGTTTTGAACCGATCAGGCTGGCCAACTCGCTGTCGCTATAGCTTTCAATCGCTGCTCGCGCATGGCGTTGCAGCTTACTCACCAGTGAAAAGTCTTCTGTCATCAGCAGATTCCGCACGGCTTTCTCCACGGCGGCGTCTTCAACCGGCGTGCCTTTCGGCAGCTTGCTGAGTGCCAACTGCTGGGCAAAGCTCAATACGGTGTAGTTATTCAGTAAAACAAACATTTCCTGCGTATCTGTCGCGCCATAAGCCGGAACCGCGCCGTCGGCAATGGTCTTGCCTTCGCGCCAGGCGGCTTTAAACTTGGCAACCTGATGGCCTGCCAGCGCCGTTGACAGCTCTTCCAGCAGATCCTTGCGGGACTTGGCCTTCAGAATTTCACCGCCATCCTGGTAAAGCAGCAGGGAACGCGGCATAACGTAGACAAAGTGCTGACATTCGGTTTCCCAGTGCTCCAGCAGCCAGGCGGCACGCGGAGACTGCGTGGCCTCCAGGTGCCAGTTCAGCATGGTGAGAACCGCCTGCTTATGAATCTGTGCCAGCTCATCCGGGTCAGCGATTGAGCCAAACAGAACGGAGTCGCCCGCCGCATGGCTCGCCAGTGAACCATAGGGATCGTACTGATAAGCAAAGCCGCCGCTCATGCCGTTACCGAAGCCTTTACCAAAGGTGCCCAGGTTTAACACTGCGCCGTTGGTCATGTATTCGCAGCAAAAGTCACCGACGCCTTCCACCACCGCAGTGGCACCGGAGTTACGCACCGCGAAGCGATCGCCGGCCTGGCCCTGAACGAACAGACGGCCGCCGGTGGCGCCAAACAGAGCGAAGTTACCGATCAGAACGTTGCCATCGCTGTCCTGCGCGCCGCCGCCCGGTGAGAGCACGACCAGTTCGCCGCCGCACTGACCTTTGCCGACGCCATCGTTACAGGTTCCACGATGTTTCATCAGCATGCCGTCATTGCAGAAGGCCCCGAAGGACTGACCGGCAGAGCCGGTCGTGGTGATTTCTACGCTGGCAGGTGCCAGATAGCGACGACCGCGATCGTCACGTAGCACGGCCGGCATTGCCTGAATCTGTGCAGCCGTCAGGGTGTGATTCAGCATGCGCTCAATATCGATAGCTAACTGGCCGCCCACGCTTTTATTGCGGTTGTTGAGTACAACATCCTTACCCAGTTGCAGAGAGGTTTTACCCTGATCGACCAGTTGCTGGCTCAGTTCTTCAACCCAGCGGTCATCCAGTTCAAAATCTTTCTCCAGATAAACTGGCTTAGCAATCTTCAGCTCGGGCACCACGGTCAGCATGGCACGCAGGTCCAGCTTACCGACTTCCAACGGGTGATCCATCAGATGGAGCAGATCGGCGCGGCCACGGGCTTCACGCAGGGAGCGCAGGCCCATACGCGCCAGAATCTCACGCACTTCATGCGCTACGTTCAGGAAGTACTGTGCCAGCTGGCGTGGATCGCCATCAAAGGCTTCGGCGTTAGTGGTTAATCCCGCCGGGCATTTAACGTTACAGTTCTTCGCCATCACGCACTTCAGCATCATCAGCGCGGTGGTACCAAACTCAAAGCTGTCGCCGCCCAGCAGTGCGGATTTCACCACGTCGCTGCCGGTTTGCTGTGCGCCTGAGCAACGCAGCAGAACTTTGTCGCGCAGGCCGTTTGCACACAGGGCCTGGTGAACTTCGGCGATACCGATTTCGGCAACGCGACCGGTATATTTCAGGCTGGTCACCGAGGCGGCGCCTGTACCACCCGTGTTACCGGCAACGTTAATCACGTCAGCACCGGCTTTCGCCACGCCCACGGCGATGGTGCCAATACCTTCAGATGACACCAGCTTCACAATGACGCGCACGCGGGCCGCTTTACAGTCGTGAATCAGCTGAGCCAGATCTTCGATAGAGTAGGTATCGTGGTGCGGCGGCGGGGAAACCAGCTCAACGCCTGGCGTGCCGCCGCGTGCGGCAGCGATCTCTACGGTAACTTTTGCCGCCGGAAGCTGACCGCCTTCACCGGGCTTGGCGCCCTGGCCGATTTTGATCTCAAGCTCTTCCAGCATCGGATCGGCCAGGTAGGCCGCCCAGACGCCAAAGCGGCCTGACGCCAGCTGTTTGATACGTGAAGCGCGAATGGTGCCGTGACGGGAGTAGTGCTCACCGCCTTCTCCACAGTTACTCATGCCCCCGACCATGTTGGTGCCATGCGCAACGGCTTCATGCGCCGGTGCGACCAGCGCACCGTGACTCATCGCACCAGACGCGAAAGTGCGGGTAATTTCGCTCGCGGGCTGAATATCGCTCAACGGCAGCGACGGCAGCGCCGTGAAAATGCGTGACAGGTAGTCCGCCGCTTTGCCGCTGGCGGTGACTTTCAGGCCGCCTGCAACCACTTCTGCGGTTTCAATCTCGTCGTTGAAACGGGCTTTCAGCGCACGTGACAGGTTGAGCAGGCGTTCACTTTCTGGTTTCAGTCCGGCAATGGCATCGGTCAGACGCAGCATAAAGGCATTCTGGCTGCCCTCAATGGCGTCACAGACCAGGCCGCGGGTGGCAAAACCATTGTTAGTCAGCGAGTAGCGACCCAGCTTACGCCGGAATTCGGCCTCACTGTCGATGTGGGTAAGATCTGCCGGGAAGGCCAGAATATCGCGCAGCGCGGCTGGGCGGCGTTTGCGCTCTTCGTACATCAGGCTGGAGAACTGACGATAATCGGCCGTAATGGCAAAATCATTCATCACCTCATCCGGGATGCGCTCAAAGCTGCTGTCTTTAAACGTCTCCGGCTTGATGCCAAAGGCATTGTCCAGACGGGCCAGCGTCATCAGACGAATAAAGTTATCCTCTTCACGCGCTTTGTCCGCGAAGCGAATCGGCTCTTCCGTCATATCAATAAAGGTGCGTACGGCAATGGTGCCGTAAGAGTGGCCTGCGCCCTCTGCACGTTCTTTAAACAGGCCTAACAGCGGCACTTCGGACTCGCCCTGAATTTTCAGTGCGCTCTGATGCCAGTCCACCGCCATCTGAGCGATGGTTGCGAAGCCCGCGCCGCCCACAGGCGTTTTGATGTTTGGAAAATACTTTCTCAGTACCGGGTCATCGGTATTCAGGAAGTTAGGCTCGAAGAACTCGCCGCTGCTGTAGCTCTCAACGGTACACAGCCCCACTTTACCCATGGTTTTCATCAGGGCTTTTTCGGCCGCTTTAGCGTAGCGTTTAAAGGCTTTGTTGCCTTCTTCGCCTTCACCAAATTTTTCCTCAGCACGCATTTGCACGCCGAGCGGATAAACGGCTGACGCGCCAAAGCCCAGCGTAGCCGCAATATGGTGAGAAGAGATGATCTGTCCGCTCTCCACCACCAGCGACACATCCAGGCGTAAACCTTCCTGTACCAGACGCTGGTTAACGGCAGAAATGACCAGCAGCATGGGCAATGCGGCCTGGGTAGAAGAGATATGGCGATCGGTCAGTACGGCAATGCCGCCCTCTGAGCGGGCAAAATCCACCACCTGCTGTGCCAGATCGTCAATCGCTTTTTCCAGCGCGCTGGCGTTCGCTGTGCGGCTCAGCAGATCTTTGCCGGTGACCGGCTCGTAAAGCATTTCGAAGCGAGCGTAAGGGGCCACGTTCTGCTCGCGCAGCTGCAGCATGTCCAGATGGGTCAGAATCGGGGTTGGCACAATGATCTGCCGACCTTTACTGCGGCCCAGATGCGGTTTAGCGCCCAGCGCCACGCGCAGCGTCATGCCATCCGCTTCGCGAATGGAGTCCAGTGGTGGATTGGTCACCTGGGCAAAGCGCTGCGAGAAGTAGTGCGCCATGCCGCCTTCATGATCGGAGAGGCCGTTAATCGCATTGCCGTAACCCATCGCAGAGATTTTCTCGGCGCCGGTGTTCAGCATCGGATCCATCATGAACTTAAAGCTTTCCTGGTTGTAGTAGTACGCCACGAAGCGCTGATAGGTTTTCAGATCGCCGCGATAGCGCAGGGGAGAACCCTGTTGTTCAGCAGGAATAACCGGCAGCTCTCGTAAATCGACACGCGACTTGCCGAGCAATGCCGCATAGTCTTTTTCAGCAGCCAGCTTCTCCAGCGCCTGGTGCGTGGTGTAACTGCGCTTTTCGCGATGGTCAAAATACAGCATGCCGCCGGCTTCAATACGGCCACGGCGCAGCACGCTTTCAGGGGGAAAGGCAATTTGTCCCGCTTCGGACATGGCACCGATGTATTCCGCCGTTTCGATTGAACGCAGCGGGCGCAGCCCCAGGCGATCAAGACGCGCACCGATTACCTCGCCGTTACCAAAAATTAAGGCGGCCGGGCCATCGTTTTTCTCTTCATAAAGCGAAAAGTATTCCAGCATGTCACGCACGGCAGGGGAGAGCGCGGTATCGTTTTCCCAGGCAGGCGGCATCATCGACACCACCGCGGTGATCAGGTCCAGATCGTCTTCCATCAGGCGGCTGTGAATGCTCTGATCCAGTCGCGAACTGTCTGACTGGCCTTTCGGACGCACAATAGTTTTGCCACGGGCGGAAGCCAACGCAGATTCGGCGATGCGGTTTTTACGATCGGTATTCAGCTCACCGTTGTGGGCCATCAACCGGAAAGGCTGTGCCATGGTGGTGTGCGGATCGGTATTCGTTGAGAAGCGAGTATGGAAAAACAGTCCGCGTACGTGATGATCGGGATCGGTCAGATCTTTGAAGTAAGGGATCACTTCATTCGAATTCAGGCGCGCTTTAAAGACCTGGGTGCGCGACGACAATGACAGTGGATATAACCCGCCAAATTCGGTTTGGGTAAAGGCTTGTGCCTCGATCGTCAGCAGGGCGCGATAAATCAGTTTTTCGAAATCGATCTGATTGCTGATGTCCTGAGGTGCGGCAAAAATCCACTGCACAATGGGAAGCTGAAACTGCATGGCAGCCGGGCGCGTGACGCTGTTATCCAGCGGCATTTCACGCTTCAGGATAACCGGCAGATTAAAGCGATTTAGCGTCTCTTCGACTAAACGTTCGGCATTGGCGCGCAGTTCCGTGTCTTTCGGCACGAAGAAGTTACCTACACCAAAGCGTCCGGCCTCAAGCGCCTGACCGGTAATTTTACGGAAAAAATGCAGGGAAAGATCGACGTTAACCCCGGCGCCATCGCCCACGCCTTCGGCGGACATACCGCCACGGTGCGGAACCGTACAGAGTGCGCTGTGCGCCATGCGCAGAATTTCATGAGTCTGCTCGCCGTCCTTACGGGTAATGAAACCTACACCACAGCTGTCACTTCCTGCTGCTGGGTCATATAAGCCATAGGAATCAGGTTTTTTACTGGACATTGAGGGTCTCCTTAAAACTGCTTTAGACATTACCTGCATTGTTTCAGGCACTGAGTTCAACTGCACACTTCCCAGCGCAAATTCTTTCATTTCCGCGCCTGACAGCCTGCGCGATTGGGTTTTACGCACTTTTCATCGCCAGGAGAAAGGTCCCTTGAGGCGTTGCGCTTGATTTTTCCGTTCTCGAAAGGAGATGACTCAAACCATGTGGGCGTCATGTTGCATAGATATGCCGTGACACGTATCCATCATGAAAGCTTTCAGCGGAATTCCAACTTATCGGGAAAGCGAATCGAGGTCAAATAGTGATACTGACACAGTTTAATCCCGTCTTTGTATCCTTAACTGAATGAATTTATTATTTTTTTATGTCTAAAATGTGTCAGTTTGCCATTCAGGTATAGGGTATGAAATGTGAACTGTATCACTGTGCAGAAGGCGTGAAATCACTGAAGTATGCTGGCGATAAGGGACTAAACAGCATCAAATGCTGCTGCAGGCAGTGTAAGCACAGGATGTATCTGTTTTTCTTATAGCACCAAATTTGAATGAATAAGGGCATCATGATTAGCAAAATTAATCACGTCAGGTTGCTTAAAACTGCAATTTATATGAATGAGTATGCATGAAAAGCATGGCGTCGCGATAACAGGAGGTTATTTGGCGAAAAAGCAGAGGCAGGAATAGCCCGCCTTGCAAAATGGCGGCCTTACAGATTCATTGAGTTAGCACAATTAGTCAAGGGTTTTAGCATTAAGGAGCTGAACGTCGGCGAAGAGACCGTGTTTTGCACCATATAAGTGCATCCGCGCGGCGATCTTACCTTATGCACTGCGACGACAGCGAAATAAATACGCTATCATGTGGCTGTTCTCATCCAGGGAGTGTTTATGAAACAGATTCGCCTGCTGGCGCAATATTATGTTGATTTAATGGTCAAGCTTGGCCTGGTACGTTTCTCGCTGCTGCTGGCCTCCGCGCTGGTCGTGCTGGCGATGATTGTGCAGATGGCGGTCACCATGGTACTGCGTGGCCACGTCGAAAGTATCGATATGGTGCGTTCGGTCTTTTTTGGCCTCTTAATCACGCCCTGGGCGGTCTACTTCCTTTCTGTGGTGGTTGACCAACTGGAAGAGTCTCGTCAGCGTCTGGCAAGGCTGGTGGATAAGCTGGAAGAGATGCGCACGCGCGATCTCGAACTAAATCAACAGATGAAAGAGACCATCTCACAGCTTAATAATGAAATCGCCGATCGTAAAAAAGCTGAGGAAGCACGTGAGCAGGTGATGGCGAAGCTGCGTGAAGAGGTGGCGCGCCGCGAGCAGGCGCAAATTGAGCTGGAGCAACAGTCTTCCTTTCTGCGTTCGTTCCTGGATGCCTCACCGGATCTGGTCTTTTACCGCAATATCGACAAACAGTTTTCGGGCTGTAACCGGGCCATGGAGCTGTTAACCGGCAAAAGCGAAAAACAGCTTATTGGTCTGACGCCTCGCGACATCTATGACAACGATACGGCCACCAAGGTGCTGGAGACAGACGAAAAAGTCTTCCGGCATAACGTCTCGCTGACCTATGAGCAGTGGCTGCAGTATCCCGATGGCCGTAAAGCCTGTTTTGAGATCCGCAAAGTGCCCTATTATGACCGCGTGGGTAAGCGCAGTGGGCTGATGGGCTTCGGACGCGATATTACCGAGCGTAAACGCTATCAGGACGCGCTGGAGAGTGCCAGCCGCGAGAAGACCACCTTTATCTCAACGATCAGCCACGAGCTTCGTACGCCGCTTAACGGCATTGTCGGGCTCAGTCGCATCTTGCTGGATACCGATCTGAACCAGGAGCAGCTTAAGTACCTGAAAACGATCCACGTTTCCGCGATTACGTTGGGCAACATTTTCAATGACGTCATTGAAGTCGATAAGATCGAACGCCGCAAGGTTCAGTTGGATAACCAGCCGGTCGACTTCACCAGTTTCCTGGCCGATCTGGAAAACCTCTCAGGCCTGCTGGCACAGCCTAAAGGGTTGAAGTTTGTCATGGCGCCACAACTCCCACTGCCGCATAAGATCTCAACTGATGGCACGCGCCTGCGGCAGATTCTGTGGAATCTGATTGGTAACGCGGTGAAATTCACCCAGCAGGGAGAGATCGTCGTACGCGTCGCGTACGAGCAGGATGAAACGCTGCGCTTTGAGGTTCAGGACTCAGGGCAGGGGATTCGGCAGGAAGAGCAGGATAAAATTTTTGCGATGTATTATCAGGTTACCGATCAACACGGCGGGAAGCCGGCGACCGGAACCGGTATTGGTCTGGCAGTGTCACGCCGCCTGGCACAGGCCATGGGCGGGGATATCAGCGTAAACAGCGCACCGGGGCAGGGCTCCTGCTTTACCGTTGTGATAAAAGCGCCACGCATTGCAGAAGAAGTGGAAGATGAAGGCGTGGACGACCCGCTTCCGCTCCCGGCTTTGCACGTCCTGCTGGTGGAAGATATCGAGCTGAATGTCGTTGTTGCACGCTCGGTACTGGAAAAACTCGGATGCAGCGTAGAAGTGGCGATGACCGGCAAGGCGGCACTGGAGATGTTCGATCCGCTTGAGTTTGATCTGGTGCTGTTAGATATCCAACTGCCGGACATGACCGGGATGGATGTGTCACGCGCCATCCGTCAGCAACATCCAGACGCAAACCTGCCGCCGTTGGTTGCGTTAACGGCCAACGTGCTGAAAGACAAAAAAGAGTACTTCGACGCTGGCATGGACGACGTGCTTAGTAAGCCCCTTGCCGTGCCCGCGTTAACGGCCATCATTAAAAAGTTTTGGGACTATCAGTCTGAGAGCGATGCGCAGCCGGCCAGGTTCGTGAATAACAGTAAAACCGATGCAATACTGGATGTTCCTATGCTCGAACAATATCTGGATCTGGTGGGGCCGAAGCTGATTACGCAAAGCCTGACTATGTTTGAACAGATGATGCCGGGTTATCTTGAGGTGCTGGATTCCAACATGATGGCGCGTGACCAAAAAGGCATTGCGGAGGAAGGACATAAAATCAAGGGTGCAGCAGGCTCGGTTGGGTTACAGCATCTTCAGCAGGTGGCAAAGCAGATTCAAAGCCCTGAACTACCGGCATGGTGGGACAACGTGGGCGAATGGGTCGAAGAACTGAAGCGTGAATGGCAACACGATGTGCAGGTACTGCGCGAGTGGGTTGCTGAAAAACAGCGTTGATACAAAAAAATGACCCCAGCCGAAGCCGGGGTGCGCTAATACTGCGCCAACACCAGGGAAAAAGACGCTGCTGCTATGCTTAATGTTATTCATGCAACAGCGGGGTATTGGTTAACACTTGCAACACCTTAGCAAATTCAAATTACTTTGTGACAAGATTCATTAAAATTTGTGATGTTGAACCGCGTTTAAATACAGGAAACATTAATTCGACAACATAGTCAAGCAATGAATCAATTTTACCGTCGTATTGGTTGTTTTTTAATCAAACCTACTGTTTTTTGTACGGGCTTAAGCCAAATTTGTTAACAAAACCTGTGTTGCGCGCGGTAACCAAAATTTTTTGCCGTAGCTTGCGAGTAAAATAGATATAAACTTATGATAATAAAGAATAATGAAGAAAACAGGTCGATCGGACCCAAAACGTTTCGGGTCACCGGATCTTATCTCATCATCAAAAGGTTTTGCCGATAGAAAGTCTTTTATAATTCGGCAAAAACATAGAGTTGAAATAACGCTGTGTGACAAATAAATCCCTTAGCAAGGTCACTGAGTGAACATTTTATCAGCAGGTGCCGTGAGGGCTTTTTACAGTCCGCAGAATTATATATAAGTTTTGTGAAACATTGAGGTATGGGATTGTCACAAAATGGTATCATCTTTTTAGAACGGTGAGCGCATTACAAAAAAGATGGAACCGATTCCTTACGCTTGGAAGTAATTGAACTCATTCAAACTATTGTTGCATTCAGAATGCATTTTCATTGTTTTGTTATAAACGTTGCACAATGTAGCAGCGCATTTGTCAGTAAAAAAGTGTACGCCGGGCAGTGGTCACGCCTGAAATTAATTAACGCATAAAAATCTTGAGACGAGCGCATGAGTAAGCATAAAGGGAACCTGTGGCGGCGCGTGAAGCCTGTAGTGATGCGCATTGTGTTTATTTGGCTGGGGCTGTGGCTGGCGGGCATTCTGCTCTTTTCGTTCATTCCTGTCCCCTTTTCAGCCGTGATGGCAGAACGTCAGGTAGGTGCCTGGTTCAGGGGCGATTTTGGCTACGTCTCTCATTCGGACTGGGTAGGAGCAGATGAAATTTCACCCTGGATGAAACTGGCCGTCATCGCTTCTGAAGATCAACACTTCCCCGACCATTGGGGGTTTGACGTAGCGGCAATCCGGTCCGTACTGGACGACAGTGACAGCCGGATGCGTGGAGCATCCACGCTGTCACAGCAAACGGCAAAAAATCTGTTTTTATGGGATGGCCGGAGTTGGGTGCGTAAAGGACTGGAGGCGGGATTAACCGTCGGGCTGGAAACCGTATGGACCAAACGGAGGATCCTGACGGTTTATCTGAATATCGCGGAGTTTGGCAAAGGCACGTTCGGGGTAGAGGCGGCTTCACGCCGCTTCTTTCATAAACCTGCCAGCCGATTAACCCTGTCCGAAGCGGCGCTGCTGGCTGCTGTCTTGCCTAATCCGCTGCGCTTCCGCGCAGATGCACCTTCAGGCTATGTCCGTCAACGCCAGCAGTGGATCCTGCGCCAGATGCGTCAGCTGGGTGGCGAAGGCTTCCTGCAGCGCAATCACCTGAACTGACGTTAGTCTTCGTCGAATCCGGCTTCAAACAGTTCAATGACGGCAGCCAGGGCTTCCGTTTCCTGTGGACCGCTGGCTTCGATCTCAATATGACCGCCTTTGGCCGAATCCAGCATCAGCAACGCGATAACGCTGCTGGCTTCGGCCTCTGTTCCGCTCTCGTTACGCAACAGCACTTCGGCATCGAAACTCTGCACCAGTTCAAACAGCTTCATAGCAGGACGTGCATGCATGCCGAGCTTATTTCTGATTTCCACGGTTTGCTTAACGGTCATGATTTACGTTTTTCCAGCGTGCGATGACGAGACTGTACATTTTTACCCCGCGAGCGGAAATAGTCAGCCAGCTGTTCGGCAATATACACGGAGCGATGTTTGCCGCCAGTACAGCCAATCGCCACGGTAAGATAGCTACGGTTGTTGGTTTCCAGCATCGGCAACCAGAGTTCCAGATAGCTACGCGTCTGATATATGAAGTTATGGACTTCAGTATGGCGATCGAGGAACGCGGCCACGGGCCTGTCCAGACCGGTCATGGGACGTAATTTGGGATCCCAGTGCGGGTTAGGCAAAAAGCGCACGTCGAAAACGTAATCTGCATCAATAGGAATGCCGTGCTTGAAGCCAAACGATTCGAACACCATTGTCAGCTCACGCTCACGTTTACCCAGCAAGCGGGTACGCAGCATCTCCGCCAGTTCGTGTACCGACATCTCTGAAGTATCAATAATCAGATCGGCACGGGAACGCAGCGGCTCAAGCAGGTCGCTCTCTTCGTCAATCGCGCTTTCCAGCGACAGATTCTTGCTGGATAAGGGATGCAGACGGCGCGTATCACTGTAACGGCGGATCAACGTGTTGCGATCGGCATCAAGAAACAGCAACTGCGGTGAGAATGCTGAAGGCAAACTGCTGAGCGCCGTCTCAAAAATCTCAGGAGATTCGGGCATATTGCGTACGTCAATACTCACGGCCGCAGAGATATTGCGCTCGACCAGTGATTCAGCCAGTTGAGGCAACAGCACCACTGGCAGGTTATCAACGCAGTAAAAACCCATGTCTTCCAGCGCGCGAAGCGCCACTGACTTTCCCGAGCCTGACCGACCGCTGACGATCATCAGCACCATGACCTTCTCTCCCGTTTTAAAGCCGGCTTACGCCGGTAAATCACGCGCTTTATTGCTCTGTTTGTGCTTCGGTAATAATCGCATACAGTTCTTCATCGCTCTGCGCGGCACGCAGGCGACGGCAAACCGTTTTATCCGCCAGTCGTTTTGCCACTAACGACAGCGTATGTAAATGGGTTTTACACTGGTCAGCCGGCACCAGTAGCGCAAAAAGCAGATCGACAGGCTGGTTATCCACGGCATCAAAAGCGATGGGTTGCTCCAGGCTGATAAAGACGCCTACGGCCCGTAAAGTATCTTCCTCCAGCTTGCCGTGAGGGATCGCGATACCGTTACCGATACCGGTGCTCCCCATGCGCTCACGGGTTAGGATCGCTTCAAACAGCGTTTGATGCGGCAGGTTGAGCTGCTTAGCGGCCAGTTCGCTGATAATCTCCAGCGCCCGTTTTTTGCTTTGGCAGTGTACGCTACTGCGGGTGCAGTCTGGCGAAAGCACCGTGCTCAGTTCCAGTGTTAAATCATTGTTCATTGTCGTTTCACTTGCGAGTTCACATAGCCATCAACCCGGTACGTAAACATCACGTCGCGGAATAATGGCGCTGGCACAGATGACAAAACGGGGCGGTTAATCCGCCCCATCCTTTCAGCTTTGCGCGCCGGGCGCGCCTGCCAGCGTGAAGGTTAGTGTTTTTTTAGCTTGTCTTTATATTTGGTCAGTTGACGGGTCAACTTGTCAATCAATCCGTCAATTGCCGCATACATATCTTCCGCTTCAGATGTGGCGTGCAGCTCGCCACCGTTGACGTGCAGGGTTGCATCAGCAATCTGCGTCACCTTCTCAACTTTCAGGACAACATACACCTGATTGATATGATCAAAGTAATGTTCCAGTTTGGCAAATTTCGTTGTCACGAACTCACGCAGGGGTTCGGTGATTTCAACATTTTGCCCGGTAAGGTTCAGCTGCATAGGTCTTCCTTCTCATTTCTGTCAAACCAGCTGTTTACGCTGATTTGAAGGCGGTATGGACAAAGACTCGCGGTACTTAGCGACGGTTCGACGTGCCACTATTATCCCTTGATCAGATAACATGGAGGTCAGTTTACTGTCACTCAAGGGCTTGGCGGGGTTTTCCGCCGAGATTAATTTTTTCACCAGCGCACGAATAGCGGTAGATGACGCTTCTCCGCCACCTTCAGTATTAACATGACTGGAGAAAAAATACTTCAGTTCAAAAATGCCTCGTGGGCTGTGAAGGTATTTTTGCGTGGTCACGCGGGAAATCGTCGATTCATGCATGTCCACCGCCTGGGCAATATCGGCCAGCACCATAGGACGCATAAACTCTTCACCCTGGTCAAAAAAGGCCTGCTGCTGTTCCACAATACAGCGGGAGACTTTTAACAATGTCTCGTTACGGCTTTCAAGACTTTTAATCAGCCAGCGGGCTTCCTGCAAATTACTGCGGATAAACTGACTGTCGCTGTCGTTGCGTCCGGCTCCGCCCATGGCGGCATATTGCTGGTTGATCTTCAACCTGGGCAGGCTGTCGGTATTCAGCTCGACCGTCCAGCGCGTCGTCACTTTACGTACCAGCACATCGGGAATCACGTATTCGGGTTCACCGGTGTTAATCGACTGACCCGGGCGCGGATCGAGCGACTGAATCAGCAGCATCGCCTCTTTCAGTACGTCTTCTTTCAGACGCGTTACGCGCATCAGGCTGCGGAAATCGTGGTTCGCCAGCAAATCGAGATGGCTGCTGACGATCAATTTTGCTTCCGCCAGCATCGGCGTTTCAGGTGCATACTGCGACAGCTGCACCAGCAGGCAGTCGCGCAAATCACGCGCGCCGACGCCGACAGGATCGAAACGCTGAACGCGCTTTAACACGGCTTCGACTTCGTCGATTTCCAGCTCGTCGTTACCGATACTGTCGAGAATCTCTTCAAGTGAAACGGTAAGATAACCGGTGTCATCAATGGCATCGACGATAGAGGTCGCAATGGCACGGTCGTTATCGCTGAAGGGCGTTAACTCGACCTGCCACATAAGATAGTCCTGCAGTGACTGTGTGGTTTCGCCCTGATAAATCGGCAGCTCGTCATCCTGATAATCGGTGCCGGTTCCTGAAGGCGTGCCTGCGGTGTAAATCTCGTCCCACGTGGCGTCAAGCGGCAGCTCTTCAGGCATGTCCTTTTGTTCCAGCGCTTCTCGGGTATCCAGTCCCGCTTCGCCTTCCTGATACTCTTTCGCGTCTATTTCATCGTGCAGATCGGTTTGCTCAAGCAGGGGATTGCTTTCCAGCGCCAGCTGTAACTCTTGCTGGAGTTCGAGCGTAGAGAGCTGCAGCAGACGTATCGCCTGCTGCAGTTGTGGGGTCATCGCCAGTTGTTGGCTGAGCCTGAGTTGCAAACCTTGCTTCATAGACAGGATGGATATTCCCGGGTAAACATCAGTATTAACGACACCTTATCAGAGTCTGAACTCTTCACCCAAATAAACCCGTTTAACTTGCTCATCTGCAAGGACTTCATTCGGCGTACCGTGCGCAATCAGGTTTCCCTGACTGACGATATAGGCGCGTTCACAGACCGCCAGCGTTTCACGCACGTTGTGGTCGGTGATGAGAACACCAAGGCCACTGTCACGCAGGTGTTCAATGATTTTTTTGATGTCGATAACGGAAATCGGGTCGACCCCGGCAAAGGGTTCATCCAGCAGGATAAATTTCGGATTCGCTGCCAGCGCACGCGCAATTTCTACGCGACGGCGCTCACCACCCGACAGCGATTGCCCCATATTGTCGCGCAGATGAGCAATGTGAAACTCTTCCATTAGCTCGTTAGCCCGATCCTGTCGCTGCTCTTCGGTTAAGTCATCACGAATTTGCAGGACCGCCATCAGGTTGTCGTAAACGCTCAGGCGACGAAAGATTGAGGCTTCCTGCGGCAGATAGCCAATGCCGCGGCGCGCACGCGCATGAAGCGGCAGGATGCTGATATCTTCGTCATCAATAATGATGCGTCCCGCATCGCGCGGAACAATGCCCACCACCATGTAAAAGGTGGTCGTTTTACCCGCACCGTTTGGACCCAACAGCCCGACGATTTCACCGGACTTTACCTGCAGGCTGACGTCTTCAACCACGCGGCGGCCTTTATAAGCCTTTGCCAGGTTTTCTGCGATTAATGTGGCCATAGTGATCAGTTACTCTTTTTTTCGCTGTTGGTTGACGCGGGCTTATCCTGCAACTGCGACGGCACCAGCACGGTCGTTACGCGCTTGCTCTGGCCCTGGCTGTAAGCCTGCATTTTTTGCTCTTTTACCAGATAGGTGATGCGGTCGCCTTTGATGTTGCTGTCCAGTTGCTCAATGTAGGCGTTGCCGGTCAGCTCAACAAAGTCATTGGCAAGCTCATAATGCAGTTTGGACGCATGACCCTGAACCGGTTTGCCGTTGTCCTGCATCTGGTAAAAGGTGGCAGGGTTACCGTAAGCATCAACGATGGTTTTTTTACTGTCACCGCCCGGACGCGTGACCACCACTTTATCCGCAGTAATTTTGATCGATCCCTGGGTGACAATAACATTACCGGTGAAGGTCGCGACATTGCCTTGCAGATCCAGAGACTGATTCTCAGAGTCGATATTGACGGGTTTGTCCGAGTCACCGGTCAGCGCCAGAGCAGGCAGGCTGGTTGCAAGCAGCATACTGGCCAGTAAAAACTTAATGCGGTTTTTGTTCATTTTGAATTTCATAAGAAGTTTTGACCTTTTCGATTAACTCGGCGTTCTTTGTCCGTAAATTACCGCGCATTTTCATACCGGTAGAGTTAAAACTGCGGCCATATAACGTCACCTGGTCGTCAGAGGCGACGTCCTGCGTGACAAGATTGACCTGAGCGTTATCCGTTTTAATTCTCTCAAGCTCAGAATCTGGAGCCAGAGCATTCAGCTCAACATGGCCGTACAGATACAGCATACGATCTTTGGTAAGCTTTGCTTTATCTGAACGTACCGTCCAGGTCGGCATTTTATTTTCGTCATAGGTAGTCATCACCGGATTATCAAACCAGCTTATTCCGCTGTCTTCGTAATAGGTGACTTTGTCCGATATCAGCTTATAAGCCAGCCCGCCTTGCGGGTTGTAGACTACGGTATGCGAATTGGCACTAGTGTAGGTTGGCGTTTGATCATTATTCGCTACCGGCGCGCTGTTGTCGCCATCCCGGTTAGTGAAATTCCAGCCAATAAGCACCAGCGCAATCAAGGCCAGACCCAACGTTATCCAACGCCTGCTTTTACTCATACTGATTGCCCTTTGGCATCCTCGAATTTATTTTGCGCCATTAAGATGAGATCGCACAGCTCCCGCACCGCGCCGCGCCCACCGGCAATACGGGTAACGTAGTTCGCGCGCGTCAATAGCAATGGATGGGCATCGGCGACAGCCACGCTTAGCCCGACTTTCGCCATCACTGGCCAGTCAATCAGATCGTCGCCAATATAGGCGACCTGATCGTCAGAGAGCGACAGTGTATCCAGAAGTTCACCATAGGCCAAAAGCTTATCTGATTGCCCCTGATAAAGGTGGCGAATCCCGAGCGTTTTACAGCGGTCTTCCAGTAATTTGGCCGTGCGGCCGGTAATAATAGCCACTTCGACGTCAGAGGTCAGCAGGCAGCGAACGCCATAGCCATCGCGCACGTTAAAGGTTTTCAGCTCTTCGCCGCTGTTCCCCATATAAATCAGGCCATCCGACATCACACCGTCAACGTCGCAGATCAGCAGGCGAATTTTACTGGCGCGCGTCATGACATCTGAACTGACCGGGCCGTAGCACGTTTCTAAAGTGGCATTTTCCGACTGCATTATGTCTTCCTGTTTACACTACGCCAGCGCGCAGCATGTCATGCATATGTACCACACCCAACAGACGGTCGTCATCGGCCACCAGCAGGGAAGTAATGTTTTTGGTTTGCATCAAATTCAGCGCATCCACCGCCAGCACGTTAGGCCGCACGCGAATGCCACCCCGGGTCATGACTTCAGCGATAGTGGCGTGTTGAAAATCAATGCCCATATCAAAGATGCGGCGCAGGTCACCATCGGTAAAGATGCCCTCGATCTTCATCAGATCGTCCACGATAACCGTCAGGCCGAGATTTTTACGGGTAATTTCCAGCAGGGCATCACGCAGGGAAGCATCGCGAGTGACGTGCGGGAGTTCATCCCCGCTGTGCATAATGTCGCTGACGTGTAGCAGCAGCTTCCGGCCCAGCGCACCGCCCGGATGGGACAAGGCAAAGTCTTCTGGCGTAAAGCCGCGGGCTTCCAGCAGGGAAACGGCCAGCGCATCGCCCATGACCAGCGTTGCGGTTGTGCTGGTGGTGGGGGCCAGGCCGAGCGGACAGGCCTCCTGTGGGACTTTCACGCACAGGTGGATATCTGCGGCGCGGGCCATGGCGCTTTCAGGACGGCTTGTCATACAGATCAACGGAATCTTTTGGCGTTTCATTACCGGTATCAGCGCCAAAATCTCACTGGATTCGCCACTGTTAGATATCGCGATGACGACATCGTCTTTACCTACCATGCCAAGATCGCCATGGCTGGCTTCAGCGGGATGCACAAAGAACGCCGGCGTGCCGGTGCTGGCAAAGGTGGCCGCCATTTTTTTCCCGATATGGCCCGACTTGCCCATCCCCATGACCACCACTTTTCCCTGACAGGCATAAATCAGTGCGCAGGCGTCGGCGAAAGCCTCATTAATATATTGATCAAGCTGCTCCAGGCCTTCGCGCTCGATGCGTAATACCGTTTTACCGGCTTTCTGAAAATCAAAATTTACCGTTGGTTGCTGATATGACATGGCGAATCTGTCCTTGTTAGCCGTCCATAAACGCCGGCTGTAGCCACAGCAGCGTTACCCAGACGAAGAAACCACAGAGTAAAAGCGAGCCCGCCGTACGGCCAACCCGGCGACGACGCAGCAGACAAAGCATGGCGAACAGCACGCTGACACCCAGCATTATCCAGTAATCGCGCGCAAATGCGTGATAGTCTACGCTGCCGGGATGAATCAGGGCCGGCAGACCCAGAACGATAGCCAGATTATAAATATTGGCACCAATCAGGTTGCCGATAGCGATATCATCTTCACCTTTCAGCGCGCCCGCGATGACGGTTGCCAGCTCTGGCAGACTGGTGCCGACCGCGATGAGCGTCAGCCCCATGACCAACTCGCTGACGCCAAAGTAATCCGCAAATACGGTCGCGTTATCGATCACCATGTGCGTCGACATGGGCAGGATAATCAGTGCGACGGCCAGCCAGAGAAAGGCGACGGTATTTCCGCTCTCTTCACGCGGCAGTTCGGCTAATTGTTCGCGCGTTAACGTATCGTTATTGTCCTTCTCTGCTTTGCGCGCGATGCGGATGGTCACTATCAGATAAATCGCGGCGATAGCAATCAGTGCAAGGCCATCCAGGCGACTAAGATAGTTATCAAATAACATGATGCCGCTAAGAAGTGAGACCAGCACCATCAGCGGCAGTTCACGGCGTATTAAATTGGAATGGATGCTCAGGGGATGCAGCAAGGCCGCGCCACCGAGAATCAAAAGAATGTTGGTGATGTTTGAGCCAAGCGCGGTGCCCACCGCCAGATCCATCTGTCCGTACTGCGCTGCCGAGAAAGAGAGAATGATCTCCGGGAGCGAGGTGCCGATACTGACGACGGTCATGCCGATGATCAAGGGCGGGATGCCAAAGGATCGACAAAGTATTGCAGCACTAAACACCAGACGATCGGCACCATAAGCCAGTAAAAGCAGTCCGATAATCAGCAGTGCGGTAGCGACGAACATGAAAAATCCTTGCTTAAAACCCCTGTCGGCTCGCCTTCAGGTTCTTTGTGACAAAACAGGCGCTGATTTTGACCTTCTGAGCGGCAAAAGTAAATTTTATGACCGTTTTCGCCAAATCTTTGTATTAAGTTTCTGTAAAGCTATCGTGCGTTTAGCCTTAACAGGCTACCATCGTACCCTATGTTGACGCCCGATCCGTAATAGAGGTGATAATGATCCAACAAAAAACGAACCTGGTTGAGGTTCGTGGCGTGAGTTTTTCACGTGGCGATCGCAAAATTTTCGACGATATTTCGCTGACGGTGCCAAAAGGTAAAGTGACGGCGATTATGGGGCCGTCGGGGATCGGGAAAACAACGCTGCTACGCTTAATTGGCGGGCAACTGCAACCTGACAGCGGTGAGATCTGGTTTCGGGATGAGAACATTCCGACATTGTCGCGCACAAAGTTGTATGAAGCGCGTAAAAAGATGAGCATGTTGTTTCAGTCAGGCGCGCTGTTTACCGACTTAACGGTATACGAAAATGTGGCCTGGCCGCTGCGTGAACATACCCGGCTGCCCGCGCCGATTTTACACAGTACCGTACTGATGAAGCTGGAAGCCGTGGGTCTACGCGGTGCTGCGCAGCTGAAGCCTGCGGAGCTGTCAGGCGGGATGGCTCGCAGGGTTGCGCTGGCGCGCGCGATTGCGCTTGAGCCTGAACTCATTATGTTCGATGAACCCTTTGTAGGGCAGGATCCCATTACCATGGGCGTGCTGGTTAAGCTTATTGATGAACTGAATCATGCGCTGGGCCTGACCTGCATCGTGGTTTCCCACGACGTGCCCGAAGTGTTGAGTATTGCTGATTACGCCTACATTGTGGCAGGACAAAAAATTATTGCGCACGGCACGACGCCAGACCTGCGTGCTAACAACGATCCCCGTGTGCGCCAGTTTATTGACGGCATTGCGGATGGGCCAGTGCCGTTTCGTTTTCCGGCGGGCGACTATTTGGCCGACTTAACCGGCTCAGGGAGAATCTAAGCTGATGTTGTTGAAAGCACTGGCGTCGTTAGGACGCCGGGGAATAGGAACCTGCGCCAGCTTTGGGCGTGCCGGTTTAATGCTTTTTCATGCGCTGGTCGGTAAGCCCGCGTTCCGTAAACACTTTCCGCTGCTGATCAAACAGCTTTACAGCATCGGCGTACTGTCTCTGGTCATCATTGTCGTCTCCGGTCTGTTTATTGGCATGGTGCTGGGCCTCCAGGGCTATCTGGTGTTAACCACCTATGGCGCTGAAACCAGTCTGGGCATGCTGGTGGCGCTGTCGCTGCTGCGTGAACTGGGTCCGGTTGTGACGGCGCTGCTGTTTGCAGGGCGCGCAGGATCGGCCTTAACGGCAGAAATCGGGCTGATGAAAGCCACGGAGCAACTCTCCAGTATGGAGATGATGGCGGTCGATCCCCTGCGCCGTGTCGTTTCGCCGCGCTTTTGGGCGGGTTTTATCAGCATGCCGCTGCTGGCGTTAATCTTTACTGCTGTAGGGATTACGGGCGGAGCGCTGGTAGGCGTGAGCTGGAAAGGGATTGACCCTGGCTTCTTCTGGTCGGCGATGCAAAACGCCGTCGATTTTCGTAGCGATGTGGTCAACTGCATTATTAAAAGCGCTGTGTTTGCCGTCACTGTCACCTGGATTGCATTGTTCAACGGTTACGATGCCATCCCGACCTCTGAAGGGATTAGCCGCGCCACGACGCGCACCGTGGTGCATGCATCACTGGCGGTGCTCGGTTTAGATTTTGTGCTGACAGCACTGATGTTTGGGAATTGATGCGATGCAAAGCAAAAAAAGCGAAATTTGGGTTGGCGTGTTTATGATCATGGCAATGATTGCCGTGTTGTTTCTCTGCCTGCGCGTGGCAGATCTCAAATCTTTAGGTACGGAGCCCACCTGGAAACTGTATGCCACCTTCGATAACATCGGCGGCCTGAAAGCCAGTTCGCCAGTGAAAATTGGCGGCGTGGTGATTGGGCGCGTAACGGACATTTCTCTTGAACCTAAAACGTTACTGCCGCGCGTCACAATGGATATCAGTGATAAATATGCCAATCAGATTCCGGATACCAGTTCGCTGGCGATCCGCACTCAGGGGTTACTGGGCGAGCAGTTTCTGTCGTTAAATATCGGCTTTGACGATCCTGAGCTAGGATCGTCAATGCTGAATGACGGCGGGACGATTCGCGATACCAAGTCGGCGATGGTGCTGGAAGATTTGATTGGCCAGTTCCTGTATAAAAGCGGCGACAATAAAGGCAACAAGCAAACCAGTGACAGTAAGGACGCGCAGGGCGGCGAGATGGCCGCACCGGCAGCAGCGGCTCAACCTTAAATAGAGGGATAACATGATGTTTAAACGTTTTCTGATGATCGCCATGCTGGTGGTCACGCCACTGGCAGCCACCGCGGCCGATCAAAGCAATCCTTATAAACTGATGAACGAAGCGGCTAACAAAACGTTCACCCGTCTCAAGAACGAACAGCCGAAAATTAAGCAGGATCCAAACTATCTGCGTGAGATCGTTCGTCAGGAGCTCCTGCCTTACGTGCAAATCAAATATGCCGGTGCATTAGTGCTGGGCCGCTTCTACCGCGATGCCACACCGGCACAGCGTGAAGCTTATTTCAAAGCGTTTGGCGACTATCTGGCTCAGGCTTATGGCCAGGCGCTGGCCCTGTATCACGGTCAGACTTATCAGATTGAACCTGAGAAGCCGATTGGCAACACCAATATTGTGGCTATCCGCGTGACCATTATCGATCCTCAGGGCCGTCCGCCTGTACGCCTCGACTTCCAGTGGCGTAAGAACAGCCAGACCGGCAACTGGCAGGCTTTCGATATGATCGCGGAAGGCGTGAGCATGATCACCACCAAACAGAATGAGTGGGGCGATCTGCTGCGTACCAAGGGGATCGATGCGCTGACCGCTCAGCTGGAAGCCTCAGCGAAACAGCCTATCACCCTGGATCAAAACAAATAATGCAGGCATCACTGCACTGGTCACGCGAGGCAAACACGCTGCGGCTGGAAGGCGAGCTGGATCGTGACACGCTGCTGAGTCTGTGGGAGCAGCGTGAAGCGCTGGTTAACGCGGTCGAACTGATCGATGTTTCCGCCCTGCAAAGGGTGGATTCATCGGGACTTGCGCTGCTGGTTCACCTGCGGGAGATTACCTCGCAGCAGGGAGGCTCGCTGCGCTTTGTGGGAATCGGCGACAAATTGCAGTCGTTGATCACCCTTTACAACCTGCAACAAATTATTGTTTCTGCGGATTAAAGCGCCTGAACTGGCCTTTCTCGTCAAAGCCCCGGTCCCGTACAGGGGCTTTTGCGTATTTAAGAATCAGGCACTTTCCTCTACTATGTCAGCCTTATTATTATTAAGTGAAGTTAAGAGCAATGGAAAACAGTGAGATTCAGGCCGTGCTGATGGCAGCGCTGCCCTTAGATGAAGTTCATGTCATGAGCAATGATGGCAGCCATTTCCAGGTTATCGCCGTGGGTGAGCTGTTTGGTGAGTTAAGCCGCGTGAAGAAGCAGCAGGCTGTCTATGCGCCGCTGATGGAATTTATTGCGGACAACCGTATTCATGCCGTCTCCATCAAAACTTACACGCCTGCAGAGTGGGCGCGTGACCGTAAACTCAACGGTTTTTGATTCCCTCCGGGGCTGCTCGCCTGAGCGTGACCGTTTTATAGCCAGTTAATTGAGAACCGTGTTAATGGATAAATTTCGTGTGCAAGGCCCCACCCGCTTAAGTGGTGAAGTCACTATTTCCGGCGCGAAAAACGCCGCGCTACCCATTCTGTTTGCTGCTTTGCTGGCTGAAGAGCCGGTAGAGATCACGAATGTGCCAAAGCTGCGTGACATCGACACCACCATGAAGCTGTTGACGCAATTGGGTGCAAAGGTTGAGCGCAACGGTTCTGTACACGTTGATGCCAGCGGTGTAGACGTTTTTTGTGCGCCTTACGAACTGGTGAAAACCATGCGTGCCTCAATTTGGGCGCTGGGTCCGCTGGTGGCGCGTTTTGGCCAGGGCGAAGTGTCACTGCCGGGCGGCTGCGCCATCGGTGCGCGTCCGGTTGACCTGCATATTACGGGCCTTGAGCAGTTAGGTGCAGAGATCAAGCTGGAAGAAGGTTATGTCAAAGCATCCGTTAACGGACGCCTGAAGGGCGCGCTGATCGTGATGGACAAAGTCAGCGTGGGCGCGACCGTCACCATCATGAGCGCAGCGACGCTGGCAACCGGCACTACCGTGATTGAGAATGCGGCGCGTGAACCTGAAATCGTTGATACCGCCAACTTCCTCAACACGCTGGGCGCCAAAATCAGCGGTGCCGGTACCGATAAAATTACTATCGAAGGCGTCGAGCGTCTGGGCGGCGGCGTTTACCGTGTACTGCCCGATCGCATTGAAACCGGCACCTTCCTGGTTGCGGCAGCCATCTCCGGCGGTAAAGTCATCTGCCGAAATGCACAGCCCGATACGCTGGATGCGGTGCTGGCGAAGCTGCGCGATGCAGGGGCAGACATCGAAACCGGTGAAGACTGGATCAGCCTGGATATGCACGGCAAGCGACCTAAAGCGGTTAACGTGCGTACGGCTCCCCATCCGGGATTCCCGACCGATATGCAGGCACAGTTTACCTTGCTGAATCTGGTGGCAGAAGGAACGGGTTTGATTACCGAAACCATCTTCGAAAACCGCTTTATGCATATCCCTGAGCTGATTCGTATGGGCGCGCATGCAGAAATTGAGAGCAATACTGCAATCTGTCACGGTGTAGAAACCTTGTCAGGTGCGCAGGTGATGGCAACGGATCTTCGTGCCTCGGCCAGTCTGGTCTTGGCAGGCTGTATTGCGGAAGGAACAACGCTGGTCGATCGTATTTACCATATTGACCGTGGCTACGAGCATATCGAAGATAAGCTCAAAGCGATGGGGGCGAATATTGAGCGCATCAGCGGCGAATAATCTCGCGGCGTCGTGCTAATGAAACCAGCCTTATCACAAGGCTGGTTTTTTTTCGGCTACCGATCGCGTTACGCTAGCTTTTGGTCTCGTTGTGAGTCGGTCGCACACGCTTTTTGCGATCCAGGAGACAATGGGTTTCGGGATCGTAATAACGACTTGGCCATATCTCTGACGGATGAACATTGATCGCATCGGCAATCAGCCATTCGCCTTTGGGCCAGGGGCGCGAGAGCGCGTTGGCCAGGGTTGATGAACTTAATCCCGACTGACGTGAAAGCGCCGCCAGCGTGGTGCCACGTTTACGTAGTGCGGCAATGATATCGGCGGGATGCCAGTCCTCTGTCCTGCTCTGCATAACCTTTTCTCCTTGTCCTTGTCAGTGCGTAACGCGCGAGTGATGCTGACTTGTCTACATCCTATCTGGAAAGTTGTCGAATTTTATATCAGAAAATTTCCATAAGATTCCAGTAATATTTAGGCAAGCAGACAGAACTGAGCGGCCTGACGCAAAAGGAGTGTAACGCGTGAAAGAAGAAGGGGAGTGGGAGAAGGTCACGGAGCCGTGGTGGCTCCGTCAGGAACAGAAATCAGAAATCGCGTTGGACTGACATATGCGCCAGCGCTTCCAGGGCTGAGCGCCACGGGGTTTCTGGCAGAATCTGCAAGGCTGCAATGGCTTTATCGGCCTCTTGCTCCGCACGCTGACGCGTCCATTCCAGTGAGCCACACTGGTTCATCGCTTCCAGAACGGGCGCCAGTAAATGGCGACCGTTGCCCTGTTCGATGGCATCGCGGATCATCTTCGCCTGCTCAGGCGAACCATGGTTCATGGCGTGAAGCAGTGGCAGGGTGGGTTTACCTTCGCTGAGGTCGTCACCGGTATTTTTACCCAGGGTTTCCCCATCGGCACTGTAGTCAAGTAAATCGTCAATTAACTGGAAAGCGGTTCCCAGATAGCGCCCATAATCCTGTAGGGCTTTTTCCTGCGCTGGCGTTGCCTCCGCTAAAATCGCCGAGGCCTGAGAGGCGGCTTCGAATAAGCGAGCTGTTTTGCTGTAGATCACCCGCATATAGCTCTCTTCTGTGATGTCAGGATCGTTGACGTTCATCAGCTGAAGCACTTCCCCTTCCGCGATAACGTTCACCGCTTCAGACATCAGCGCCAGGATACGTAGCGATCCCATGCTGGTCATCATCTGGAAGGCGCGAGTATAAATAAAATCACCGACCAGCACGCTGGCTGCATTACCAAATGCAGCGTTCGCGGTGGCCTTGCCACGGCGCATATCGGATTCATCCACGACATCGTCATGCAATAGCGTGGCGGTGTGGATAAATTCGATCAGCGCCGCGTTGGTGACGTGGAGATCGCCCTGATAACCCATGGCGCGCGCCGACAGCACGGCAATCATGGGGCGAATGCGTTTACCGCCGCCACTGATGATGTAATAACCCAGCTGGTTGATGAGCGAGACATCTGAATTCAGCTGGTCGAGTATGGTCTGGTTAACGGCAGCCATGTCCTGTGCGGTTAATTCGTTAATCTGTTCTAAGTTCATTCGTCTTTTCAGCTATGACTCGTTTCTTTGCCATGGTAAGCGGTTTTACCCAGCCAGCGTTCAGTAATCTGTTACTGATTGTACTTGAATTTTCAGGTTGAGAAACGTTTGCATTGAGCCTGTGTTTTTTTTCTGCAAGAGTGTGCAAAGTGCTCTTGTCTTCTGTTTGAGTTTTGCGTAGAATTCGCGCCCTATTGTGAATATTTAGCGCGCCGCCTGATGAACTGAAAGGCAAGCGCAGAAGCGGAGTTTTATATGTACGCGGTTTTCCAAAGTGGTGGTAAACAACACCGAGTAAGCGAAGGTCAGACCGTTCGCCTGGAAAAGCTGGACATCGCAACCGGTGAAACCATTGAGTTTGACCAGGTTCTGATGATTGCAAATGGCGAAGACGTGAAAATCGGCGCGCCACTGGTTTCAGGCGGTGTGATCAAGGCAGAAGTTGTTGCTCATGGTCGTGGCGAGAAAATTAAGATCGTTAAGTTTCGTCGTCGTAAGCACTACCGTAAGCAAGCTGGCCATCGCCAGTGGTTCACTGATGTGAAAATCACTGGTATCACGGCGTAAGAGGAGATCTGACAAATGGCACATAAAAAGGCTGGTGGTTCGACTCGAAATGGTCGTGACTCCAATGCAAAACGTCTGGGCGTAAAACGTTTCGGTGGCGAATCTGTTCTGGCAGGTAGCATCATCGTTCGTCAGCGTGGCACCAAATTCCACGCAGGTAGCAACGTTGGTTGTGGTCGTGACCACACCCTGTTTGCTACTGCAGACGGCAAAGTAAAATTCGAAGTTAAAGGTCCGAACAACCGTAAATACATCAGCATCGTTGCTGAGTAAGGTTGTCGTGACGCAGACGGTTAACGTCTGAACGCACGAATTGAAGGCCCCGCAACTGTTGCGGGGCTTTTTACATTCTGCGACCCCTTGCCCGACAGGCGACATCGCCTGAATGTTTGCTGTACACTTTATGTACACGCTGGCGTCAGCCAGTTTTGATTTATCCGCCGCTGGTCGCGCAGAAGACCCTGGCGGACCCGTCTGCAGCGTATTGCAGACGATTGTGTGACGGAGAAAGAAAATGAAGTTTGTAGATGAAGCGACAATTTTGGTCGTCGCAGGTGATGGCGGTAATGGTTGTGTCAGTTTCCGCCGTGAAAAATATATCCCGAAAGGCGGCCCGGACGGCGGTGATGGCGGTGACGGCGGCGACGTATTCTTAGTGGCTGACGAAAACCTTAACACCCTGATCGATTATCGTTTCGAAAAGTCGTTCCGCGCCGAGCGGGGACAGAATGGTCAGAGTCGCGACTGTACCGGTAAGCGTGGTAAAGATATCACCGTTAAAGTGCCGGTAGGAACCCGTGTTATCGACCAGGGAACGGGCGAAACGCTGGGCGATATGACGCGCCACCAGCAGACCCTGATGGTGGCAAAAGGCGGCTGGCACGGTCTGGGAAATACCCGCTTTAAATCGTCGGTAAACCGCAGTCCGCGTCAAAAAACCATGGGTACGCCCGGTGAGAAACGCGACCTGCAGCTGGAGCTGATGCTGTTGGCTGACGTAGGCATGCTGGGTTTACCTAACGCCGGGAAATCGACCTTTATCCGTGCGGTTTCTGCTGCTAAACCAAAAGTGGCGGACTATCCCTTTACTACGCTGGTGCCAAGCCTGGGCGTGGTGCGTATGGATAGCGAGCAGAGCTTTGTGGTGGCCGATATCCCCGGCCTGATTGAAGGCGCAGCCGAGGGCGCAGGTTTAGGTATTCGCTTCCTGAAGCACCTGGAACGCTGCCGCGTGCTGCTGCACCTGATCGACATTGCGCCCATTGACGAGAGCGATCCGGTTGAGAACGCCCGTATTATTTTGGGTGAGCTGGAGAAATACAGCGATAAGCTGTTTAACAAGCCGCGCTGGCTGGTATTCAACAAAGTCGATCTGATTGATGAAGAAGAAGCTCAGGCGCGTGCAAAAGCCATTGCCGAGGCGCTGGGTTGGGAAGATAAATACTATCTTATCTCTGCCGCCAGCCGTCAGGGCGTTACGGACCTGTGCTGGGACGTCATGAGCTTTATCAACGCCAATCCGAAAGAAGCTGACGTTGAAGAAAAACAGCCGGAGAAAGTGGAGTTCATGTGGGACGATTACCACAAAGAAGCCATTGAAACCGCGGCGGTTGAAGAAGATGAAGAGTGGGATGACGACTGGGATGAGGATGACGACGAAGGCGTCGAAATCATCTACCAGCGCTAGACCGCTTATGACTGCCCCCTTTCCACCGGAACGGGGGCAGATTTCTTTCAGGGCTGCGCCAGCACCGCAACGGTAAGCCGTGCGCTACAGCATAATTTATCCTGCTCGTGACGAATCTCAATCTGCCACGTCTGATTCCGCTTCCCCACATGCAGCGGACGACAGATACCGCGCACCATACCACCTGAAACGGCCCGATGATGGCTGGCATTCACTTCGATGCCCACCACGCGGCTGCCATCCTCTGATGCCAGATAACCCGCCACAGAACCCAGCGTTTCGGCTAACACCACTGAGGCGCCGCCGTGCAGCAGGCCAAAGGGCTGCTGCGTGCGGCTGTCTACTGGCATGGTGGCTTCAAGATAGTCATCACCCACTGCGGTGAAAATGATGCCCACATGCGCCACCAGCGTATGAGTGCTCTGCGCATTGAGCGCATCCAGACAAACTACGCGTTTCCAGATCGTTGCCATTGTCAGGCTCCCAGGGTTGCGCCATCGTCTTCCACGCTGCGATGTCACATGACGTAACGCAGAGGCGAAAGAATTAGCGTAGTGATAACCGCCTGCGGCTGTCCAGTTTTACATCAGCATTGCATCTCAAGGGTAAAAGAAGGGCGTTTACTGGGCCGGGCGACAGGGCGTTGCAGCCTCTGCCTGCGATCCCCGTTATCGTCCCTGAATCCGGGTGGATTAGGTTAAGAAAATTTATGCGATTACCCAGGGTGCCAGCGTGAGGCGGGGCGCAGATAACCCGCTAAACAGGTACCGATTCTGTAAGATCCTGGCATAAAAAAAGCCATGCGGCTGGGAGTGATGCGGCCTGGCGCGCAGGCGAAGGTATCCTGAACAGACTGTTGCGCGCCTGAAGCCGAGGCGTTATCCCTGACTTTTTGGCGATGATAAAAAAAACGCAGCAGGTGGTCGCCCGCTGCGTTTCCTAACATAAATCAGTAATTCTTATTGATATCGCGATAGAGCCGGCTTTCAAAGCGCACCAGCGGAATACGGCGTGTGCGCTGATCCTGCGGCGGAACCGCATAGCCAGAAAGGAACTGCACAAACGCCACGCGTGCCCCGCTAGAGGTGGTGATAAAGCCTGCAAGGTTATATACGCCCTGCAGTGAGCCGGTTTTAGCCGAGACCTTGCCATCCAGACCGGCTTCGTGCAGTCCGCCACGGTACTGCAGCGTGCCATCGTGTCCGGCCAGCGGTAGCATCGAAATATAATCCAGTTTGCTGTCGTTCTGCGCAATATATTGCAGCACCTGCATCATGGTGGCGGGCGAGATCAGATCGTGACGTGACAGGCCCGAACCATCCACCTGGATGCTGTTACCCAAATCAATATTGGCTTTTTCACGCAGGATGCGACGAACCGCATCTGATCCTGCGCGGAAGGTACCCGGTACGTTGAAGTAATGATGGCCAATGGTGCGGAACACCGTGTCGGCAATCATATTGTCGGACTTCTTCAGCATCATATGCAGCAGCGTATGCAGCGGCGCTGACTGCGTTGATGCCAGCACGGTGCCCGGCTCGGTCACCTGCGTCTGACGTAGCAGATGGCCGCTGTAATCAATACCGGCGGAACGCAGTTCTGCTTTCAGGATTTCGCCTGCCCAGGCCGCGCCATCCTGAACCGCAAAGGCTAAAGGAAGCGGATCGCTACGCTGACGCATACAGCCGGTTAAGGTGTAGCGGTTCAGCTCGCCAGGCACCACGTCCAGCTCGCAGTATTGTCCGTCACCGCTGTTGCGCCCAATCGTCCGCACCTGGCTTAACATGTGAGCCGGGTAGTAGGACGCAATGCGGATAAAGGCATTTTCGCCCGGTTTGTCGGCACTGTAGAGTGAAACCGAGAAGCAGTTTTTATCCACAATAGCCGCCGCCGGCGGTGCGCTAAAGCACTGGGTCATGTCATTCCACGGCCAGCCAGGCGCCGCATCATGGCTGGCAAACACCGAGGTATCGATGACCAGATTACCTTTGATGTGTGTGATGCCTTGTTTTTTTAACGCCGCGACCATATTCCGCAGATCCTGACGACCCAACGTGGGATCGCCAGCAAACCGGGCTACTAAATCACCATTAAGCGTGCCATCGACCAGCGCGCCTTTGGTTTCAAAGGTGGTTTGAAAACGGTAATCACCGCCCAGTTCCAGCAATGCCGCCAGGGCGGTGATCACTTTCATGGTACTGGCGGGAAGTGCCATCTGTTTCCCGTGGTAATCGATAATTGGCGTGGATGCGCCCACTTTTTGCACCAGCAAAGCCAGATTGGCACCATCTGGCAGATATTGCATGTATTCATCAACTGGCGCTGCTTGTGCCTGCAGCATAAAAGCACAGGTTAATCCGGTAACAAGTCGTGAAAATCGCATAATCTCGCGGCAACTGACAGGTGAAGGCGACAATACTACGTCCCTGGACGGTGGAAAGTAAACGATGACCCGCAGGGAACTCTGGGTTAAAATACGTATCAAATTGCAAAACCTTTTCTGGCCTGGAACACTTTCCGGGTCAGTCTTCTTTTATTTGCAAAACGAGGTCTTGCGCCGCAGAACGCTTTTTTCTGCAGTCACCGGTCAGGATGCACCGTGAAACAGGAATGATGACGAGGAGCTAAAATGAACCAGATTCCGATGACGTTAAGAGGCGCTGAAAGGCTGCGCGAAGAGCTGCATGAGCTGAAAACGGTGAAGCGCCCGCGCATTATTGCCTCCATCGCGGAGGCCCGCGAGCACGGCGATTTGAAAGAGAACGCCGAATACCACGCCGCGCGTGAAGAACAGGGGTTCTGTGAGGGACGCATTCAGGAGATTGAAGCCAAACTCTCTAATGCGCAGGTCATTGACGTCACACAGATGCCGAAAACCGGCCGCGTGATTTTTGGCGCAACGGTAACCGTGTTGAACGTGGACACGGATGAAGAGTTTACCTATCGCATCGTGGGTGATGATGAGGCAGACTTTAAGCAGAATTTGATTTCTGTTAACTCGCCGATGGCCCGTGGCCTGGTGGGGAAAGAAGCTGATGACGTGGCGATTATCAAAACGCCAGGCGGCGATGTCGAGTACGAAATCCTGAAGGTGGAGTACATCTGACAGGGTGCAATTGTCTGAAAAGCATTGCCGTACAGTGTAAAGAAAGGAAAAAGGCCGCGCTGCGGCCTTTTATCCCATGTAAGAGCATGGCACTTTCTTTGCCCACCTAGCGTGGCAGAGAAATTTTGCTCTCTTTAGCGGGGCGATACAGCACCAGCGTTTTGCCAATGACCTGAACGTTGCTGGCACGGGTTTCACGTACGATAGCTTCAACGATCAGCTGCCTGGTTTCACGTTCTTCAGAGGCAATTTTCACCTTGATCAATTCGTGATGTTCCAGCGCGTGTTCAATCTCAGCCAGTACACCTTCGGTCAGGCCATTGCCTCCGAGCATGACGACTGGCTTGAGCGGATGGGCGAGGCCTTTGAGGTGCTGTTTTTGTTTGGTACTTAGATTCATCGTATTATTTACTTACTCGGGGATTGAAAACGGTTCATTCTACCGCCATCTCGGGTATATCGCCAAATCGACGCAGCCTATCGCGTGCAGATTTATCGCTACGATGACGATTTAGTTGGAAATTTTATGACCGGTAAAAAGCGTTCAGCCAGCTCCAGCCGCTGGCTACAGGAACACTTTAGCGATAAATACGTGCTCCAGGCACAGAAAAAAGGGTTGCGTTCGCGCGCCTGGTTTAAACTTGATGAAATCCAACAGGGTGACAAGCTTTTCAAACCCGGGATGACCGTGGTAGATCTGGGTGCTGCACCCGGTGGCTGGTCGCAATATGTGGTACAGCAAATTGGGTCCAAAGGTCGCGTTATCGCTTGTGATATTCTGCCGATGGATCCTATTGTTGGTGTCGATTTCCTTCAAGGTGATTTTCGTGAAGAATCGGTGATCAAAGCGTTACTTGAACGTGTGGGCGAGCAGAAGGTCCAGGTCGTCATGTCGGATATGGCACCGAATATGAGTGGTACACCTGCCGTAGATATTCCCCGGTCGATGTATTTGGTTGAGCTGGCGTTGGATATGTGCCGTGATATTTTGGCTCCCGGCGGCAGTTTTGTTGTGAAAGTGTTCCAGGGAGATGGCTTTGATGAATACCTGCGGGAAATTCGCTCCCTGTTTACGAAAGTGAAAATACGTAAGCCTGACGCTTCACGTTCACGTTCACGTGAAGTTTATATTGTGGCGACTGGGCGCAAACTGTAACCGACGTGATGGATAACCCGGCATTCCTGCTGCGATTCCATGTACGAAGGATCTATAGTACCCTACGCTATCTGTTAACACCGTTGTAATATGAGGTTAATCCCTTGAGTGACATGGCGAAAAACCTGATTCTCTGGCTAGTCATCGCGGTCGTGCTGATGTCGGTCTTCCAGAGCTTTGGGCCCAGCGAGTCGAATGGCCGTAGGGTTGATTATTCAACCTTCCTGTCGGAAGTGAACCAGGATCAGGTCCGCGAGGCACGTATTAACGGGCGTGAAATTAACGTTATCAAAAAAGACAGCAATAAATACACCACTTACATTCCTGTCAATGACCCCAAGTTACTCGATAACCTGTTGACCAAGAACGTCAAAGTGGTTGGTGAACCACCTGAAGAGCCGAGCCTGCTGGCATCTATCTTCATTTCATGGTTCCCAATGTTACTGCTGATTGGTGTGTGGATTTTCTTCATGCGTCAAATGCAGGGCGGCGGTGGCAAAGGCGCGATGTCCTTTGGTAAAAGCAAAGCCCGTATGTTGACGGAAGATCAGATTAAAACCACTTTTGCTGACGTTGCAGGCTGCGACGAAGCGAAAGAGGAAGTCGGTGAGCTGGTTGAATACCTGCGTGAGCCGAGCCGCTTCCAGAAGCTCGGGGGTAAAATTCCGAAAGGCGTGCTGATGGTTGGCCCGCCGGGTACCGGTAAAACCTTGCTGGCAAAAGCGATTGCCGGCGAAGCGAAAGTGCCTTTCTTTACCATTTCGGGCTCTGACTTTGTTGAAATGTTCGTCGGTGTCGGTGCATCTCGTGTGCGCGATATGTTTGAACAGGCCAAGAAGGCGGCACCGTGCATTATCTTTATCGATGAAATCGATGCGGTAGGTCGTCAGCGTGGTGCCGGTTTAGGTGGCGGTCACGATGAACGTGAACAAACCCTGAACCAGATGCTGGTTGAGATGGACGGTTTTGAAGGCAACGAAGGCATCATCGTGATTGCCGCAACCAACCGTCCAGACGTGCTTGACCCCGCGTTGCTGCGTCCGGGCCGCTTTGACCGTCAGGTTGTTGTTGGCTTGCCAGACGTGCGTGGCCGTGAGCAGATCCTGAAAGTGCACATGCGCCGCGTGCCATTAGCAACGGATATTGACGCGGCGATCATCGCGCGCGGTACGCCGGGCTTCTCTGGTGCCGATCTGGCTAACCTGGTAAACGAAGCCGCGCTGTTTGCTGCCCGCAGCAACAAGCGTGTTGTATCGATGGTGGAATTCGAAAAAGCCAAAGACAAGATCATGATGGGTGCAGAGCGCCGCTCCATGGTGATGACGGAAGCGCAGAAAGAGTCCACGGCTTATCACGAAGCCGGTCACGCCATTATTGGTCGCCTGGTGCCGGAACACGATCCGGTGCATAAAGTCACCATTATCCCGCGTGGTCGTGCATTAGGTGTGACCTTCTTCCTGCCTGAAGGCGATGCGATTAGCGCCAGCCGTCAGAAACTGGAAAGCCAGATTTCGACCCTGTACGGTGGTCGTCTGGCAGAAGAAATCATCTACGGTGTTGAGCATGTCTCAACCGGCGCATCAAACGACATCAAAGTGGCGACCAACCTGGCACGTAACATGGTGACCCAGTGGGGCTTCTCTGAAAAACTCGGTCCGTTACTGTATGCAGAAGAAGACGGTGAAGTGTTCCTCGGCCGTTCTGTGGCGAAAGCCAAGCATATGTCAGATGAAACCGCGCGTATTATCGATCAGGAAGTTAAACACCTGATTGATACGAACTACCAGCGTGCGCGTCAGATTCTGGGTGAAAACATGGACATCCTTCATGCGATGAAAGATGCGCTGATGAAGTATGAAACCATTGATGCACCGCAGATTGACGACCTGATGGCTCGCCGTGAAGTGCGTCCTCCTGCGGGCTGGGAAGATCCCGGCACCAGCAGCAATTCTGATAACAATGGCACGCCAAAGGCACCGCGTCCGGTCGATGAGCCGCGTACGCCAAATCCAGGCAACACCATGTCAGAACAGTTCGACAAATAAGACTTCACGTCTTTTAATAAAACCCCGGCTGGTCCGGGGTTTTTTACATCTATACATTGCGCTACAAGGAGTACATCACCATGAAATTGTTCGCCCGTGATTCCCATCTTGATTTGTCGTTTCCACATGTGATGGGCATTCTTAACGTCACGCCGGACTCTTTTTCGGATGGTGGTAAACACAATGCGTTGGTGGATGCACTCACGCATACCAATGAAATGGTGAATGCCGGCGCAACCATCATCGACGTGGGCGGCGAGTCTACGCGTCCCGGCGCGGATGAGGTCAGCGTTGAGGAAGAACTTGAGCGGGTCATTCCCGTGGTGGCAGCAATCGCTCAGCGCTTTGAAGTCTGGATCTCCGTGGATACCTCTAAGGCTGAGGTCATCAGGGAAGCGGCGAGCGTGGGGGCGCACATCATCAATGACGTGCGCTCTCTGTCTGAACCAGGAGCGCTGGCCGCCGCCGCCGCGACTGGCCTGCCGGTATGCCTGATGCATATGAAGGGCGAGCCGCGCACCATGCAGCAGGCACCGGCCTATCAAGATATCTTCAGCGAAGTGGATGCTTACTTCGTTGAGCAACTGGCCCGCTGCGAGGCGGCCGGAATAAAAAAAGAGAATCTGCTGCTCGACCCGGGCTTCGGTTTCGGTAAGAATCTCAGCCACAATTATGAACTGTTGGCCCGACTCGGCGAATTTCACCATTTTGGTCTGCCCCTGCTGGTTGGCATGTCACGAAAATCAATGATTGGTCAGCTGCTGAATGTCGGGCCTGGCCAGCGTCTGACCGGCAGCCTGGCCTGCGCGGTGATCGCCGCCATGCAGGGAGCACACATTATTCGCGTTCATGATGTAAAAGAAACGGTCGAGGCGATGCGGGTGGTCGAGGCGACACAAAGAGCTAAAGGATGACAGAGCATGAGTAATCGTAAATATTTTGGTACAGATGGTATTCGCGGCAAAGTGGGAGAGTCTCCGATTACCCCGGATTTTGTTTTAAAACTCGGCTGGGCTGCGGGCAAAGTGCTGGCGCGCCACGGTTCAAAAAAAATCATTATCGGCAAAGACACTCGCATTTCGGGCTATATGCTGGAATCTGCACTGGAGGCAGGACTGGCCGCCGCAGGGCTGTCAGCGGCATTTACCGGCCCAATGCCGACGCCTGCTATTGCCTATCTGACCCGCACGTTTCGCGCTGAGGCCGGTATTGTTATCTCCGCCTCCCATAACCCGTTTGACGACAACGGCATTAAGTTCTTCTCAGCCGAAGGCACCAAGCTACCTGACGAAGTAGAAGAAGCGATTGAACTGGAAATGGAAAAGCCGCTGACCTGTGTGGAATCATCCCTGTTGGGTCGCGCCAGCCGAATTGTGGATGCCGCCGGACGTTACATTGAGTTCTGTAAGGGCACCTTCCCCAGTGAGCTGAGCCTGAGTGGCCTGAAAATTGTGGTGGACTGTGCTAACGGTGCCACCTACCACATCGCGCCGAATGTCCTGCGTGAGTTGGGCGCAACGGTGATTGCCGTTGGTGTACAGCCTGATGGCATGAACATCAACAAAGAGTGCGGTGCGACCGATCTGAAAATGCTGCAGCAGCGCGTTCTGGCCGAGAAGGCGGACATCGGCCTGGCCTATGATGGCGATGGCGATCGCATCATGATGGTGGACCACTTGGGCGAGAAGGTCGATGGCGATCAGATTCTGTATATCATCGCCCGTGAAGGCCTGCGCCAGGGGCAACTGCGCGGCGGCGTTGTCGGCACGCTGATGAGTAATATGGGGCTGGAGCTGGCGCTGAAGCAGTTAGGCATTCCTTTTGTGCGGGCCAAAGTGGGTGACCGCTATGTGCTCGAAAAATTACAGGAAAAAGGCTGGCGGCTCGGCGCTGAAAACTCAGGCCACGTGATTCTGCTGGATAAAATCGCTACCGGTGATGGGATCGTAGCAAGTTTGCAAGTGCTTACTGCGATGGTGCGCAATCACATGAGCCTGCATGACCTGTGCACTGGGATGAAGATGCTGCCTCAGGTGCTGGTCAACGTGCGCTTTACGGGTGAACACGATCCTCTGGAAAGCGAAACGGTGAAAACCGTGGCGCAGGACGTGGAGAAAACCCTTGCCGGCCGTGGGCGCGTGTTGCTGCGTAAATCCGGTACGGAGCCGTTAATCCGCGTGATGGTAGAAGGCGAGGATGCAGCCCAGGTGACGGCGCTGGCTAACCAGATTGCGGATGCGGTGAAAGCGGTCTGACGCAGGTGACAGGCCGGGACAGCGTGCTGTTCCTGCCTGTAAAATCATCGCACTGGCGCTTTTTTCTGCAATCAGCCTGCCACAGCTAAATTGCACTTGCAGAGGTATGCGCCATTGGTTAGTATTCACACCCGCTTCTGATGGGTGATGAACATACTCCCCGTCATATTGGTTGAAGCTTTAACTGTGCGGATTACGCGCAAGGAAACAGGTTGATTATGTACGAAGCTCTGTTAGTTGTTTTCCTTATTGTAGCGATTGGCCTCGTGGGTCTTATTATGCTGCAGCAAGGCAAAGGCGCTGATATGGGAGCATCATTTGGTGCAGGCGCGTCTGGCACGCTGTTTGGTTCGAACGGGTCGGGTAACTTTATGACTCGCATGACCGCAGTGTTGGCTACGCTGTTTTTCGTGATCAGCCTGATTCTGGGTAACCTGAACAGTAACAAGACGTCCAAAGGAAGCGAGTGGGAAAACCTCACTGCGCCAGCTCAGTCTCAACAGCAGACTCAGCCAGCTAAACCGGCTACGCCGGGCAATGATATCCCGCACTAATAGCAGCAATATAGCGTCAGGAAAAAGCGGCAGAACAGCGTCGCAGTCAGTGCAGTACCGAGGTGGTGAAATTGGTAGACACGCTACCTTGAGGTGGTAGTGCTCGAAAGGGCTTACGGGTTCAAGTCCCGTCCTCGGTACCAAATCTTAGTATTACTTGCATTTTATGCATGTTCGGCGTAATATTCGCCACGTTTTCGGACGCGGGGTGGAGCAGCCTGGTAGCTCGTCGGGCTCATAACCCGAAGGTCGTCGGTTCAAATCCGGCCCCCGCAACCACTTTCCCTTAGAGTTCTTTTTCAAATATACTGTGTGCATCGACGGGCGCATAAGCAGCGAATTTTGAAAAAAATTCTTTTGGATGGGCGTCCGGGCCGCAGTGCGGCATACAGGGTCCAGTGATAAAAAGCCCCGAATATTCGGGGTTTTTTGTTATTAGCGAATCGTAATACTGGGCTATAGGCCCTTTTTTTATGTCTTGGGGGTGGGCTTGTCCACATTAGAGCAAAAATTGACAGAGTTGGTATCTGCTCCGGTAGAAGCGCTCGGCTACGAACTGGTCGGAATTGAATTCGTTCGTGGTCGCACATCAACCCTGCGCATCTATATTGATAGTGAAGATGGCATCAATGTTGACGATTGCGCGGACGTCAGCCACCAGGTGAGTGCGGTGATGGATGTGGAAGATCCCATCACGGTGCCTTACCACCTTGAAGTGTCCTCACCGGGGCTCGATCGTCCTCTGTTCACTGCAGAACATTATGCACGCTTTACCGGCGATGAGGTGAGCCTGGTGCTGCGTATGGCCGTTCAAAACCGCCGTAAATGGCAGGGAATCATCAAGTCTGTTGAGGGCGAGATGATAACGGTAAACGTTGAGGGTAACGACGAGGTGTTCGCGCTGAGTAATATTCAGAAAGCGAACCTGGTCCCCCACTTTTAAAAGTCCGGATTGAGGCTAACCAGGATGAACAAAGAGATCTTAGCTGTTGTAGAAGCCGTTTCTAACGAAAAAGCCCTGCCGCGTGAGAAAATCTTCGAAGCGCTGGAGAGCGCGCTGGCGACTGCGACCAAGAAAAAGTACGAGCAGGAAATTGACGTACGCGTCAGCATCGACCGTAAGAGCGGCGATTTCGACACGTTCCGTCGTTGGGAAATCGTAGAGCAGGTTACGCAGCCTACGCGCGAAATTACGCTGGATGCGGCGCGCTACGAAGACGAGTCTCTCAATCTGGGCGAATACGTAGAAGACCAGATTGAATCTGTTACGTTTGACCGTATCACGACGCAGACGGCGAAACAGGTTATCGTACAAAAAGTGCGCGAAGCCGAACGTGCGATGGTGGTGGATCAGTTCCGCGAGCAGGAAGGCGAAATCATCACCGGTGTGGTGAAAAAAGTTAACCGCGACAACATCTCGCTGGACCTGGGCAACAATGCTGAAGCCGTGATCCTGCGTGAAGACATGCTGCCACGTGAAAACTTCCGCCCGGGCGATCGTATCCGCGGCGTTTTGTATGCCGTGCGTCCTGAAGCACGCGGCGCGCAGCTGTTTGTGACGCGTTCTAAACCTGAAATGCTGATCGAACTGTTCCGCATTGAGGTGCCAGAAATTGGCGAAGAAGTCCTTGAAATTAAAGCCGCTGCCCGCGATCCGGGTTCGCGTGCCAAAATTGCAGTAAAAACCAATGACAAACGTATCGATCCCGTTGGTGCCTGTGTGGGTATGCGCGGTGCGCGTGTTCAGGCAGTGTCTAGTGAGCTGGGCGGCGAGCGAATCGATATCGTGCTGTGGGACGACAACCCGGCACAGTTTGTGATTAACGCCATGGCTCCGGCCGATGTGGCGTCAATCGTGGTTGATGAAGATAACCACACGATGGATATCGCTGTTGAGGCTGGCAATCTGGCCCAGGCGATCGGCCGTAATGGCCAAAACGTGCGTCTGGCTTCACAGCTGAGTGGCTGGGAGCTGAACGTGATGACCGTCGATGATCTGCAGGCCAAGCATCAGGCTGAAGCACATGCGGCGATCGATATGTTCACTAAACATCTCGACATCGACGAAGAGTTCGCCACCATTCTGGTGGAAGAGGGCTTCTCAACGTTGGAAGAAATGGCCTATGTGCCAATCAACGAGCTGTTGGAAATTGACGGCCTCGACGAAGAGACCATTGAAGCCCTGCGTGAACGAGCAAAAAATGCGTTAACCACCCTGGCACTGGCAAAAGAAGAGAGCCTGGGTAATCAGGAACCTGCAGAAGACCTCCTGAATCTCGAAGGTCTGGATCGTGCACTGGCTTTCCGTCTGGCATCGAAAGGCGTTTGCACGCTGGAAGATCTCGCCGAGCAAGGTGTTGACGACCTGACGGATATTGAAGGGCTGACTGATGAGCAAGCTGGCGCGCTAATTATGGCCGCACGCAATATCTGCTGGTTCGGCGATGACGCGTAATAACAGGAAGGAACAGCATGACAGATGTAACCGTAAAATCGCTGGCAGCAGAAATTCAGACTTCGGTCGATCGCCTGGTACAGCAGTTTGCTGATGCGGGGATCCCAAAGTCTGAAAATGATGCGGTGACCCAGCACGAGAAAGAAACCTTACTGTCTCACCTGAAGCATGGTCAGGCCGGTTCAGGCAAACTGACATTGCAGCGCAAAACGCGTAGCACCTTGAATATTCCTGGCACCGGGGGTAAAAGTAAGTCGGTGCAAATCGAAGTCCGCAAAAAGCGTACGTACGTGAAAGGTGATGCAGAGTCTGAGCAAGCTCAGGCAGAAGCGGAAGCTGAGGCACAGCGTGAAGCGGAAGAGCAGGCGCAACGCGAGGCCGCTGAACAAGCGCGTCGTGAAGCGGAACAGAAAGCGCAACGTGAAGCCGAAGAGAAAGCCAGGCGCGAAGCCGCTGAAAAGGCCAAGCGTGCAGCAGCGGAAAATGAGAAAGTGACTAATCAACCTACCGACGAAGTGACCAAGGCCGCGCAGTCCGATAAAGCACGTCGTGAAGCGGAAGCCGCCGAACTGAAGCGTAAAGCGGAAGAAGAAGCGCGCCGTAAGCTGGAAGAGGCTGCCCGCCTCGCTGCGGAAGAAGCCCGCCGTTTAGCCGTAGAAAAAGCGGCTGAATGGGAAAAGCCTGAAGAAGAGGATAAGGGCGACTATCATGTCACCACCTCTACGCATGCCCGCCAGGCCGAAGACGAGAACGATCGTCAGGTTGAAGCAGGCCGTGCCCGTACCCGCAGTGCGAAAGCTGCCCGTCCGGTGAAAAAAGGCAACAAGCATTCAGAAGCCAAAACTGACCGCGAAGAAGCGCGTGCGCAGGTTCGTGGCGGTAAAGGCGGTAAGCATCGCAAACCAAGCGCACTGCAGCAGGGCTTTAACAAGCCAGCGCAGGCGGTTAACCGTGATGTCATCATTGGCGAAACCATTACCGTTGCCGAACTGGCTAACAAAATGGCCGTCAAAGGTTCACTGGTCATTAAAGCGATGATGAAAATGGGCGCCATGGCGACCATCAATCAGGTCATCGACCAGGAAACCGCACAGCTGGTTGCCGAAGAAATGGGCCACAAAGTGACCCTTCGTCGTGAGAACGAGCTGGAAGAAGCGGTAATGGACGATCGTGATACCGATGCCGCACAGGAATCCCGTGCGCCGGTCGTGACCATCATGGGCCACGTTGACCACGGTAAAACCTCCCTGCTGGACTATATCCGCTCGACCAAAATCGCCTCTGGCGAAGCGGGCGGTATTACGCAGCACATCGGTGCGTATCACGTCGAAACTGAAAACGGCATGGTAACCTTCCTGGATACCCCGGGCCACGCCGCGTTTACCGCGATGCGTGCACGTGGTGCGCAGGCAACGGATATCGTTATCCTGGTCGTCGCGGCAGATGATGGCGTGATGCCACAGACCGTTGAAGCTATCCAGCACGCCAAAGCGGCGAAAGTGCCGGTAGTGGTTGCGGTGAACAAGTGCGATAAGCCAGAAGCCGATCCGGATCGTGTTAAAAACGAGCTGACGCAGTACGGGATCATCCCGGAAGAGTGGGGCGGCGAAAACATGTTCGTTAACGTCTCTGCGAAAGCGGGTACCGGTATCGATGACCTGTTAAATGCTATCCTGCTGCAGGCTGAAGTTCTTGAGCTGACCGCTATACGTGAAGGTATGGCGAGCGGCGTGGTGATTGAATCGTTCCTCGACAAAGGTCGTGGTCCGGTTGCCACCGTGCTGGTACGCGAAGGTACGCTGAACAAGGGCGACATCGTCCTGTGCGGCTTCGAATACGGCCGTGTCCGTGCGATGCGTGACGAGCTGGGCCGCGAAGTGATGGAAGCGGGTCCTTCAATCCCGGTTGAGATCCTCGGCCTGTCCGGTGTACCGGCAGCGGGTGATGAAGCGACCGTGGTACGTGACGAGAAGAAAGCGCGTGAAGTGGCACTGTATCGTCAGGGCAAATTCCGCGAAGTGAAACTGGCGCGTCAGCAGAAATCTAAGCTGGAAAACATGTTTGCGAACATGACCGAAGGCGAAGTGTCCGAACTGAACATCGTGCTCAAAGCTGACGTACAGGGTTCTGTGGAAGCGATCTCCGACTCCTTGCTGAAACTCTCCACCGACGAAGTGAAGGTGAAGATTGTCGGTTCAGGCGTAGGCGGGATCACCGAAACCGACGCCACGCTGGCAGCGGCATCCAACGCTATCCTGCTGGGCTTCAACGTTCGTGCTGACGCGTCCGCGCGCCGCGTGATCGATGCTGAAAGCCTGGATCTGCGTTACTACTCCGTCATCTATAACCTGATTGACGAAGTGAAAGCCGCGATGAGCGGTATGCTGGCTCCAGAGTACAAACAGCAGATTATCGGTCTGGCTGAAGTGCGTGACGTGTTCAAATCACCGAAATTTGGTGCAGTGGCAGGTTGTATGGTGACGGAAGGCAATATCAAACGTCACAACCCAATCCGCGTACTGCGCGATAACGTGGTGATTTACGAAGGCGAACTGGAATCACTGCGTCGCTTTAAAGATGACGTGAACGAAGTGCGTAACGGCATGGAGTGCGGTATCGGCGTGAAGAACTATAATGACGTTCGTGTCGGCGATATGATCGAAGTCTTCGAAGTGATTGAAGTTAAACGCACTATCGCTTAAGTCTTAGCGTTAATGATGCAATTTGGGAGGCCGCTGGCCTCCCGAATTATTTGGGAGAAATAAAAATGGCGAAAGAATTTGGCCGTCCGCAGCGTGTTTCGCAGGAGCTGCAAAAAGAGATAGCCATGATCCTGCAGCGTGAAATTAAAGATCCGCGCCTGGGCATGATGGTGACCGTTTCTGGCGTTGAGGTATCCCGTGACCTCGCTTACGCCAAAGTGTTTGTTACCTTCCTCAATGATAAAGATGAAGAAGCCGTACAAAATGGCCTGAAAGCGTTAAAAGAAGCCTCGGGTTATATCCGCACGCTGCTGGGTAAAGCCATGCGCCTGCGTATCGTGCCGGAACTGACCTTCTTCTACGACAACTCGTTGATCGAAGGGATGCGCATGTCTAACCTCGTCACCAACGTGGTGAAAAAAGACGTTGAGCGTCGTGGTCCTGAGGCCACGGACGATGACGAGGAGGTGTAATGAGTCGTCCTCGTCGTCGCGGTCGCGACGTCCATGGCGTCTTATTGCTGGATAAACCACAAGGGATGTCATCCAACGATGTCCTGCAAAAGGTCAAGCGTATTTTCAACGCTAACCGTGCAGGACATACCGGCGCGCTCGATCCTCTGGCCACCGGCATGTTGCCGATTTGCCTGGGTGAAGCCACCAAGTTTTCTCAGTATCTGCTGGACTCCGATAAGCGCTATCGTGTGATTGCCCGCCTGGGTGAACGCACCGATACCTCCGATGCGGACGGCAATCTGGTGCAGACTCGTCCTGTGACCTTCACTCAGTCAGAACTCGACACGGCGCTGGACAGTTTTCGTGGCGATATCATGCAGGTGCCTTCCATGTTTTCTGCACTGAAACATCAGGGCAGAAAACTGTATGAGTACGCACGTGAAGGCATCACCATCGAACGTGAACCCCGCCCGATTACCGTTTATGCGCTGCAGTTTATTCGCTGGCAGGGCAATGAGCTGGAGCTGGACGTCCACTGTTCCAAAGGCACCTACATTCGCACCATTATTGACGATCTGGGCGAGAAGCTTGGCTGCGGTGCGCACGTCATCATGCTGCGCCGGGTACAGGTTGCCCGTTATCCGTTTGAGAAGATGGTCACACTGGAGCAGCTCCAGGCACTGCAGCATCGCGCCAGTGAGACAGGTGAAGATCTGGCGCAGCACCTTGATCCGCTGCTTCTGCCAATGGACAGCCCGGCGTCCGATTATCCGGCGGTTAACGTCTCATCCGATGTCGCCGCGTACTTTAAGCAGGGGCAGCCGGTTCACGCCAGTCAGGCGCCAGCCCAGGGCTTAGTACGCGTCACCGAAGGTGAAGAGGGCAAATTTATCGGCATGGCTGAAATTGCCGAGGATGGCCGAATTGCTCCCCGCCGTTTAGTGGTGGAGTATCAGAATTAAGTTGTGCGCTTTCCGCGTTGGGCATTTGCGTTGCCCTCTGGCGAAGAGTAGAATGGCGCGGCTTTAAAGCGGGATGCTGAATTAGAGATCGGCGCCCATACATTCATTTAACTGGAGTTTATTATGTCTCTAAGCGTAGAAGCTAAAGCAGAGATCGTTGCTAAATATGGTCGTGGTGCTAACGACAGCGGTTCAACCGAAGTTCAGGTTGCACTGTTGACCGCGCAGATCAGCCATCTGCAGGGCCACTTCTCTGAGCACAAGAAAGACCACCACAGCCGCCGCGGTCTGCTGCGCATGGTATCTCAGCGTCGTAAGCTGCTGGACTACCTGAAGCGTAAAGACGTTGCACGCTACAGCAGCCTGATCGAAAGTCTCGGTCTGCGTCGCTAAGTCTTAAAATCGGGTCGTCAGGGATGCCACTTAAGTGCGCTAAAACCCGACTGGCGATCTGATTTGTGCGAGTTTCATGAAAAGGGGGCCTTTATGGCCCCTTTTTTCGAGCAATGCGCAGCAATCCTGAGCAAACTCATGTATTGTTGTTGGGTGTGATCTTTGTTTGCAGAGGTTCGCGCGGCTAATGAGAGGCTTTTACCGCAGGGGCGGTTAAGGGTTGTCATTAGTCGCGAGGATGCAACGAGGATCGGTAATCAATGGCAGGCTCAATATAGCACTGCCCCGATGTTAAGGACTTTGATTTTGCTTAATCCGATCGTACGCAAATTCCAATATGGTCAACATACCGTCACGCTGGAAACCGGCATGATGGCTCGCCAGGCGACCGCCGCCGTGATGGTGAGCATGGACGATACCGCAGTATTTGTCACCGTTGTTGGTCAGAAAAAAACCAAGCCAGGTCAGGACTTTTTCCCACTGACCGTTAACTATCAGGAGCGTACTTACGCTGCTGGTCGTATCCCAGGTAGCTTCTTCCGTCGTGAAGGTCGCCCAAGCGAAGGCGAAACCCTGATTTCACGTCTGATTGACCGTCCGGTGCGTCCGCTGTTCCCGGAAGGTTTCGTCAACGAAGTGCAGGTTATTGCGACCGTTGTTTCAGTTAACCCACAGGTTCACCCGGACATCGTTGCCATGATCGGTGCTTCTGCAGCCCTGGCGCTGTCAGGTCTGCCTTTCAACGGCCCTATCGGTGCGGCACGCGTAGGTTATATCAATGACCAGTACGTACTGAACCCAACGGCTGATGAGCTGAAAACATCCCGTCTGGACCTGGTGGTTGCCGGTACACAGAACGCCGTTCTGATGGTGGAATCTGAAGCGGAAATCCTGTCTGAAGAGCAGATGCTGGGTGCGGTGGTGTTTGGCCACGATCAGCAGCAGATCGTGATTGAAAACATCAACTCACTGGTTGCCGAAGCGGGCAAACCGCGTTGGGACTGGCAGCCAGAGCAGGCAAATACTGCACTGATTTCACGCGTTGCGGCGCTGGCCGAAACCCGTATCAGCGATGCATACCGCATTACCGATAAGCAAGAGCGTTACACCCAGGTTGGCGTCATTAAAGACGAAACCATTGCTGCGCTTCTGGCAGAAGATGAATCACTCGATGCGGCCGAAATCGGCGATATCGTTCACAGCCTGGAAAAGAATGTGGTTCGTACCCGCATCCTGAACGGCGAGCCACGTATTGATGGCCGTGAAAAAGACATGATCCGTGGTCTGGACGTGCGCACGGGCGTTCTGCCACGTACACACGGTTCCGCACTGTTCACCCGTGGTGAAACACAGGCGCTGGTGACCGCGACGCTGGGCACCACCCGCGATGCGCAGAACCTGGATGAGCTGATGGGCGAACGCACCGACAGCTTCCTGTTCCACTATAACTTCCCTCCGTACTCCGTTGGTGAGACTGGTATGGTGGGCTCGCCTAAGCGTCGTGAAATCGGTCACGGTCGTCTGGCGAAGCGCGGCGTGCTGGCCGTGATGCCTAAAGCTGAAGATTTCCCGTATACCGTGCGTGTGGTTTCTGAAATCACCGAATCTAACGGTTCCTCTTCTATGGCCTCGGTCTGTGGTGCCTCTCTGGCACTGATGGATGCCGGTGTGCCAATCAAGGCCTCTGTTGCGGGTATCGCAATGGGCCTGGTGAAAGAAGACGACAAGTTTGTTGTCCTGTCCGACATCCTGGGTGATGAAGATCATCTGGGCGATATGGACTTTAAAGTCGCCGGTAGCCGTGAAGGTATCACTGCGCTGCAGATGGACATTAAAATTGAAGGCATCACCCGCGAGATCATGCAGGTTGCGCTGAACCAGGCCAAAGGTGCGCGTCTGCACATTCTGGGCGTAATGGAACAGGCTATCAGCACGCCGCGTCAGGAAATCTCTGAGTTCGCACCGCGCATTTACACCATCAAGATCAATTCAGACAAGATCAAAGATGTGATTGGTAAAGGCGGTTCTGTGATCCGTGCGCTGACCGAAGAAACCGGTACAACCATCGAAATCGAAGATGACGGTACCGTGAAAATCGCAGCAACCGATGGTCTGAAAGCGAAAGAAGCGATTCGTCGTATCGAAGAGATCACCGCAGAAATCGAAGTGGGCCGTATCTACAGCGGTAAAGTCACACGTATCGTAGACTTTGGTGCCTTCGTCGCTATCGGCGGTGGTAAAGAAGGTCTGGTGCATATTTCTCAAATCGCCGATAAGCGCGTTGAGAAAGTGACTGACTATCTGCAGATGGGTCAGGAAGTCCCGGTGAAGGTGATGGAAGTCGATCGCCAGGGCCGCGTACGTCTGAGCATCAAAGAAGCGACAGAAACCAAGCCTGAAGCTGTTGCAGCTGAGAGCGCACCTGACGCTGAATAAGTCTTTCCTGATTTGCCTCTCCTTGCCTGGCAGGGAGAGGCTTTTGTGTCATCGCGAGGGCGGGAATCCTTGTGCACAGCAGGCGGATAACAGGATGGTTGTCCCAATGTTTGTATTCGGGAGTGGGAAATGAAGCCTTTTTTGCGCTGGTGTTTTGTTGCGACAGCTTTGACGCTGGCAGGATGCAGCAACTCCAATTGGCGTAAGAACGAAGTTCTTGCAGTACCTTTACAGCCCACACTGCAACAGGAAGTGATTCTGGCTCGCATGGAACAAATTCTTGCCAGTCGAGCCCTTACCGATGATGAACGCGCACAGCTGTTATATGAGCGCGGAGTGTTGTATGATAGTTTGGGTCTGAGGGCATTAGCGCGGAACGATTTTTCGCAAGCGCTGTCTATAAGACCAGATATGCCAGAAGTGTTTAACTATCTTGGTATATACTTAACGCAGGCGGGCAACTTTGATGCCGCCTATGAAGCGTTTGATTCTGTACTTGAGCTTGATCCAACTTACAACTATGCGCATTTAAATCGTGGTATCGCCCTCTATTACGGCGGTCGATACAAGTTAGCGCAAGATGATCTGCTGGCGTTTTATCAAGACGATCCTAACGATCCTTTCCGCAGCTTGTGGCTCTACCTGGTTGAAAGCAGGATGGATGCCGACAAAGCAAAAGTGGCGCTTAAGCAGCGTTACGACAAAGCGGTCAAGGACCAATGGGGATGGAATATTGTCGAGTTCTACCTGGGCGACATCAGCGAAGCAACACTGATGGAACGTCTCAAGGCGGACGCAACGGATAACACCTCGCTCGCTGAACATCTCAGTGAAACCAACTTCTATTTAGGTAAGTATTACCTAAGTCTGGGGGAGAAGGACAACGCAGAAGCGTTGTTCAAACTGGCGGTTGCCAACAACGTGAATAACTTTGTTGAACACCGATACGCATTGTTGGAACTGGCGCAACTCGGCCAGGCACAAGACGATTTATCAGAATCTGACCAGCAATAGCTGACGAACTTTTTTGCCTGTAAAACCTGTCAAGTCATCATCTTCAGGGATGAGGGCTTTTCTGTTCGTCAAAACTTCTAATTTGAGCCGGTTCACACTTTTTGATGAAAATGACTGAAAGTTTTCACGACGAGTTATGTAGACTGGCCGCCGCAATCAACGAGGCACGTGTACTACATGACTGATATTCAAACCACTTTTGCAGAACTTGGCCTGAACGCCGAACTCCTTGAATCACTGAACGGCATGGGCTATGTCAAGCCATCCCCAATCCAGGCTGAGTGTATTCCTCACCTGCTGGCGGGCCGTGACGTATTAGGTATGGCGCAGACCGGGAGTGGTAAAACTGCAGCGTTCTCGCTGCCGCTGTTACACAACATCGATCCAACTGTTAAAGCACCGCAAATTTTGGTGCTGGCACCGACCCGCGAACTGGCGGTGCAGGTAGCTGAAGCTGTTACCGAATTCTCTAAACATATGCGCGGTCTGAACGTGGTTGCCCTTTACGGCGGCCAGCGTTATGACGTGCAGTTGCGCGCCCTGCGCCAGGGACCACAGGTTGTCGTAGGTACTCCAGGCCGTCTGCTGGATCACCTGAAACGTGGCACGTTAGATCTGTCTAACCTGCGTGGTCTGGTGCTGGACGAAGCCGATGAAATGTTACGCATGGGCTTCATCGAAGACGTTGAAACTATCATGGCGCAGATCCCAGAAGGTCATCAGACCGCACTGTTCTCTGCCACCATGCCAGAAGCGATTCGTCGTATTACCAAGCGTTTTATGAAAGATCCGCAGGAAGTGCGCATTCAGTCAAGCATGACTACGCGCCCAGACATCAGCCAGAGTTACTGGACGGCTTACGGCCGTAAAACTGACGCGCTGGTTCGCTTCCTTGAAGCAGAAGACTTCGATGCTGCGATCATTTTCGTGCGCACTAAAAACGCAACGCTGGAAGTGGCTGAAGCGCTGGAGCGCAGCGGTTACAACAGTGCGGCACTGAACGGCGATATGAACCAGGCACTGCGTGAGCAGACGCTGGAGCGCCTGAAAGATGGTCGTCTGGATATCCTGATTGCTACCGACGTTGCGGCCCGTGGCCTGGACGTTGAGCGTATCAGCCTGGTTGTTAACTACGATATTCCGATGGACGCAGAATCTTACGTTCACCGTATCGGCCGTACCGGTCGTGCTGGTCGTGCAGGTCGCGCACTGCTGTTCGTAGAGAACCGCGAGCGTCGTCTGCTGCGTAACATCGAACGCACCATGAAGCTGACCATTCCAGAAGTTGAGCTGCCAAATGCAGAACTGCTGGGTCAGCGTCGTCTGGCTAAGTTCGCGGCAAAAGTTCAGCAGCAGCTGGAAAGCAGCGATCTGGAACAGTACCGTGCGCTGCTGGCGAAGATGCAGCCTGAAGAAGAGCTGGATATCGAAACGCTGGCTGCTGCGCTGCTGAAAATGGCACAGGGTGAGCGTCCGCTGATCGTTCCTGCTGATGCACCACGTCCAGCGCGTCGTGAATTCCGTGAGCGTGACGATCGTCGTGAGAGCCGTGATGCACGTGGTCCACGCGAAAGCCGTGATGGCGACCGTCCACGTCGCGAACGTCGTGACGTTGGCGATATGCAACTGTACCGCATTGAAGTGGGCCGTGACGACGGTGTTGAAGTGCGTCATATCGTGGGCGCAATTGCCAACGAAGGCGATATCAGCAGCCGTTACATCGGTAACATCAAACTGTTTGGTACGCACTCCACCATCGAGCTGCCGAAAGGCATGCCAGGTGACGTGCTGCAGCACTTTACCCGTACGCGTATTCTGAACAAGCCAATGAATATGCAGCTGCTGGGTGATGCTCAGCCGCACGAAGGTGGCCGTGGCGAGCGTCGTCCTGGCGCCGGTGCTGGCGAACGTCGTGGCGGCGGTGCACGTCCTGAAGGTCAGGGCCCGCGTCGTTTCTCTTCTGAGCGCCGTGAAGGTGGTCGTGAAGGCGGACGCAGCTTCAACCGCGAAGGCGGTCGTGGTCCACGTCGTGAAGACGGTGCGGCTGCACCACGTCGTCGTGACGCGTAAGCGAGCTAAATCGTCGTAATAAAAAGGGAAGCCTGCGGGCTTCCCTTTTTTTGTCCTGCTTCTGGCTTATCCCAGAAGGGCGGCTGCTGATTTACAGGCTGCGTGCAGCGTCCATCGCCAGCTTAAACGAGTGCAGACGGGCTTGCGTATCGTAAATCTGACCGTTAACCATTATCTCATCCGCCTGGGTTTCACGCAGCAGTGAAGCCAGTCCGTGACGCACTTTCTCGACATCCCCTACCAGCGACATGCTCAGCGCCTGCTGAACGCCATACTGTTCTGACGGCGACCACAGGCTGTCCATGTTCTGGACCGGGGCAGGCAGCGGGCCCGGCTTGCCGCGGCGCAGATTAATAAACTGCTGCTGCATTGAAGTGAACAGGAAACGCGCGTCACTTTCGCTGTCAGCGGCAACCACGTTAATGCACACCGTAGCGTACGGCTCGGCGAGACGGGCTGAAGGCGTAAAGTTCTCGCGATAGACATGCAGAGCCTGGAACAGCTGGTCCGGTGCAAAGTGCGAGGCGAAGGCAAACGGCAGTCCCATTTTGGCCGACAGCTGTGCGCTGTAAAGGCTGGAACCCAGCAGCCACACCGGAATTTTCAGGCCTAAACCGGGCACCGGCTGAACAGGTGGCTGCGCGCCGGCTTCCGCATCAAACCAGTCGATCAACTCAGCGACATCGTCCGGGAAGGTATCGGCCTGAATGCCCGACAGGTTGCGGCGCAGGGCCAGCATGGTGCGCTGATCCGAGCCGGGGGCGCGGCCTAATCCCAGATCGATACGGTCGGGATAAAGCGAGGCCAGGGTGCCGAACTGTTCTGCAATCACCAGCGGCGCGTGATTCGGCAACATAATGCCGCCCGAACCCAGACGCAGCGTTGTGGTGTTCGCGGCCAGATAGCCAATCAGCACAGACGTGGCGGCACTGGCAATGCCGGTCATATTATGGTGTTCAGCCAGCCAGTAACGTTCGAATCCCAGGGCTTCAGCCTGACGCGCCAGCGCGAGTGAATGGTGAAACGCATCACGAGGCGTGGCGCCCTGAGGAACAGGGGCAAGATCGAGTACGGAGAGGCGAACGCTTTTTTTCTCAGACATGAGTACTCCAGAGTGTATAGCGCAGGTGTCATACCCTGCGCCATCAAGTATTGCGTAACATCCGCCATATTAAAACTTTTTACACTCGCCGTATGTTGCCTGTATGTGCCTTTCAGTCTCCAGCCTGCAAAACCATGCCCGGCAGCTTGCGCCAGTAGCCATTACAGTCCCGATTTTTCGTCAGATCCAGGGGGGCCTGCCCCTCTTCATTTGCGCGGAAACGGTCAATAAGGCTTAAGGTTTCCTCATCCTGAGGTGACAACCGCACGATATCTACATAGTTGTGCATACCAACCAGATCGTTCCCCAGGTTATAGCAGTAACCGCTCAGAGTCTGGATACCGTTCAGGACGAAAACCTGTTGCGATTCCTGTGAGAGGACCCGGCGTCCATGGGGATAATGAATACAGCAGGTTTCGCAGGCATCTTTGGCGCGATTCTCCGAACGTGCTGTAAAGCAGCGGGCTGACAGGGCCAGCGGCAAATGACCATAACCCAGCACCTCCACCTCGAACTGCTGGCGGATGCCTCTTGTCTCACACTGCTGGAGCAGCTCCACTAGCCAGTCGCGCGGCATTTCAACGGGCAAGCACCAGCGCGTCATGCCCTCTTTGACTAAAAGCTGCAGCGTATCGGCGTTATAAACATTGAGCGTGGGTCCCGCAACGAAGGGCAGCTTGCGCTCTGCCGCCATATTCACGGTGCCCAGGTCGTTGGCCTCAATAATAAACTCGCCGTTCTCTACATAGCGCTGTAGCTCTTTGAGCTCAGAAGGGGATTGCAGCAAAGCCAGCGTGCTAATGACCACCTGCTTCCCACGGGCTGACAGCATTCGTGCTAAATCCATCCAGGCGGCAAAAGGCGTGGCGCGTCGCTTGCTGCAGACGGCTTCCCCAAGACAAACAATGTCAGCGCTGCTGTCAGCAGTGAGGTGATAAAAATGTTCCAGCGTGGCGGTGGGCCAGTACCAGAGCACGGGGCCGAGAGAGTATTTCATGGTTTTTCCTCACTGCCAGTCACGATGATAGGCGCCTAAGGTGGTCTGCGTGCCTTCTGACAGGGCCCCCAGCGTTTTCATCCACTGCTGTGCCACTTCAAAGTTATCCGGCTGAGCTTGACAGCGATCGATAGCCTGACGCCAGACGCGGGCGACATCGGATACGTAGGCAGGGCTGCGCTGACGGCCTTCGATTTTTACGGAGGCAATGCCTGCCCGCATCAGCTCTGGCAACAGTTCAAGCGTATTCAGGCTGGTGGGCTCTTCCAGCACGTGATAGCGCTGGTCGTCAACCTGATAACGGCCTTTGCACAGCGTGGGATAGCCGGCGCTTTCCTCTGCGCGATAGCGATCGATCAGCACGTCATTAAGGCGCACCTCCATGCCGGCCGGCGTTTGTTGCCAGCGAACAAACTTCGCGGGGGAGCAGGCGCCTTTACTGTTTGGCGATTCACCGGTTAGCCAGGAAGAGAGGTAGCAGCGGCCCTCGGCCATGATGCACAGGCTGCCAAAGGCAAAGACCTCCAGCGGAACCGGTGTACTGCGCGCCAGCTGTTTTACCTGATGAATCGACAGTACGCGCGGCAGCACCACTCGGTGCAAATCGAAATGGCGATGATAAAAACGAATGGCCTCAAGATTGGTGGCGGAAGCCTGCACTGACAGATGACGTTCGATGTGAGGATAGCGCGCGGTGGCATATTCCAGCGTTGCAATATCCGCCAGGATCAGCGCATCAGCACCGCTGTCTGCCGCCACATTGATAGCCCGCTGCCAGCGCTGCATGCCGTCAGGATGTGCAAAGGTATTGATCGCCACGTGCAGCTTACGGCGATGCTGATGAAGGTAGTACGCCGCTTCGTGCAGTTTCTTATCTGTAAAATTCAATCCTGCAAAGTGACGCGCGTTGGTGTCGTCTTTCAGTCCGACATAAACCGCATCGGCACCATTTTCGACCGCACTTCGTATCGCAGGCAGGTTTCCGGCCGGACACAGCAGCTCCATACTCAATCCTCTCGTGATGCAGATGGAGCACGAGTCTAGTCATGGCGCTTTGGGCAAATGTTGATTTAGGGCAGTGAAACGGTCATTGATGAGATAGCCTGGCTTTTTTTTAACCCGCTTACGATAGGTTTTATTGATCTCAAAGGAGGCGGGAATGGCACTCTATGGCAATATAGCTAAAATTTTTGTGACAGGAGTGCAAAACGTGTTCCAGCGGTTATCTGCCAGTTTAGTCAAAAACGGCCCTAAAATCCTTAGTTTACCTGCAACACTTGCTCCCTTCATGTTGAAGAAGCAGCTCTTGCAACAACTCTTAAACTGGCAATTTCGTCATGTTTTAGCCGAAGGTGAGTTAGACTTTCTTCAGGGACGCTTTTTGGGGATTGAGATTAGCGATATTAATCTCACGTGGATCACCACGCTGGAAGGCGGCCAACTGAGGGTGTTGCAGCATGCCGAAGCAGATGTCTGGTTCCGGGGCAACGCCAATGATTTGTTGCTGGTAGCAGCACGCAAAGCGGATCCTGATATGCTTTTCTTTCAGCGCCGACTGCTGATCGAAGGGGATACGGAACTGGGACTGGAGGTTAAGAACGTAATGGATGCAATTGAACTCAACACCATGCCCAAGGGGTTACGTACCGCCATTGAACAGATGGCCGCAATCGTGGAGACAACAATGCAACAGGACGCGAAAGCCGCACAGGCACGCGCGGGTGTCTCATGTTAATACGTACAGAAATTGGCGTGGATGCCGCCGGTATCGATGCATTACTGCGACGCTGTTTTCCCACCTCAGCCGAAGCCGAGTTGACTCAGGCCCTGCGTGAAGACGGGCTGCTAACGCTGGGCGTCGTCGCCACAGACGATGAAGGGCAGGTGCTGGGCTATGCCGCCTTCAGCCCGGTTACCCTGCAGGGGGAAGATCGCAACTGGGTCGGACTGGCTCCGCTGGCCGTGGATGAAAGCCTGCGTGGTCAGGGCATAGCGAAACAGTTGGTCTACGAAGGTCTGGATACGCTGAATGAGTTTGGCTACAGCGCCGTTGTGGTAAGGGGCGATCCCGCATTGTATAGCCACCTGGGTTTCGAGCCCGCAGCACGGCATGGGTTGCACTGCCGCTGGCCGGATAGTGAAGCCTCTTTCCTGGTGTACCCTCTGGCAGACAACGCGTTTGACGGGGCCGAAGGGCGCATTGAGTATTCCGCGCCTTTTAATCCACTGCCGTGAGCCAGGCGGTAAGGCTTACGGGTTGCTCGGCAACCAACTGTAGTTTTCGTTGACGGGTCAGTTGCTTAACCTGGTACTCCAGCGCGGAAGCCTGCGACCGGTCGCCCGCCGCGCAGGCATAGACCAGCGCCAATGGGCCCTTACCGCGCAGGGCCCGGGCCCCGCGCCCACAGGCATGTTGTCCAAGGCGGCGCGCAACGTCGGTTGTGATGCCGGTATATAGCATGCCTGCGGCCGTTTGTATCAGGTAAAGTTGCCAGTGCTGACTCATAATGTGTTCCAGAAATGCCCGCCCGGCAGTGTAGCGCGCTTCTTTGCGCCGTGCTATCCGTCGCCCTTACCCGGAGTTGATTGTGTCTGACCTTGCCCATCTTGTTCGCTACCTGAAAAAGCAGCATGTGCTGTCCCTGTGCTGCTGTGCTGACGATGATCTGTGGTGTGCAAACTGCTACTACGTGTTTGATGAATTACGCATGGCTTTCTGGCTCATGACGGAGTCGGATACGCGTCATGGCCTGTTAGCAATGAAAAATAACCGCGTGGCGGGGACAATCAATGGACAGCCGAAGACGGTACTGCTGATAAAAGGCGTGCAGTATCGGGGTCATATCCGGCCGCTCAGCGAAGAAGACGCGTCTGAGGCGCGCACCGCGTACCAACGTCGCTTCCCGGTTTCGCGCAAGGTTTCTGCGCCCCTGTGGGAAATTACGCTTGATGAGCTGAAAATGACCGACAATGCGCTGGGTTTCGGCAAAAAAATTGTCTGGCAACGCGAGGCGTAAATAAAGCGCCCCCTTCCTGGCGGAAAAGGGCGTGGGCCGTTACAGTGCCTGCAGAATACGCAGGGACTCACGGTTAAAGGCAGGCAGATCCGCCGGCGTACGGCTGGTGACCAGCTTGTCACCGTCAACCACCACTTCCTCATCACGGAAGTCGGCACCCGCATTGATCAGGTCGATCGCAATGGCCTTCACGCTGGTCATTTTACGACCGCGAACGCCGTTGGCGCTGATCAGCAGTTGTGGCCCGTGGCAGATAGCAAATATGGGTTTGCCGCTGGCCACAAAGTCTTTGGTAAAAGCAACAAAGCGGTCGTCACCGCGCAGTGCATCCGGCGAGTGTCCACCCGGTAGCAGCAGTGCGTCGAATTCCGCCGGGCTAACGTCGTCGATGCTGCGATCGATGGTGACTTCAGCATCGCCCTGTTTGCCCTTCACGGTTTTACCCGCCTGCTCCTCAATGGTAACCACCTCATAGCCCGCACGTTTGTAGACTTCGGCTGGCGAGGTAAACTCAGAGTCTTCAAATTCATCGGTGATCAGAACCGCAATTCTGGTGCTCATCTATACTCTCCTTTAGGCATGTCAGGCGCATACTGCGCTATCCTGATGACCTGTTAAGCCTGGTTGTCGATTCTGAGAACGCAAGCCAGGCGGCTCACATTGGCCAGATTTTGCACGGCTGGCAGCAAAACAGGGAATATTCTGAGATGAATCGTGTATTACTGACGGGCGCAACCGGCTTAGTGGGATCCTGTCTGCTGCGTTTACTGATTGACGATCCGCGCGTGGATGAAATTATTGCGCCCAGCCGTCGTGCGCTTCCCGCAATGAACAAGGTCGTCAACCCTGTTGAAGCCGATCTCACGGATGTCCTGCGCCCGCTGGAGGCACCGCTGACGACGGTATTTTGCTGTCTGGGCACCACGCGTAAGCAGGCGGGCAGTAAAGAGGCCTTTATTCACGTGGATTACACGCTGGTGGTGGATACCGCCCTGAACGCGTTACGTCTGGGGGCCAGAAAGATGCTGGTGGTCAGTGCGCACGGTGCTAACCGTCACTCCCCCTTTTTATACAATCGCGTGAAAGGTGAGATGGAAAATGCGCTGCGCCATCAGGCGTGGCCGAGCCTGACGGTGGTCCGGCCTTCGCTGTTGCTGGGTGAACGAAAAGATAAACGTCGGGGAGAAAGCCTGATGGCTCCGCTGTTCGCCTGGTTGCCAGGCAACTGGCGTGCCGTGTCGGCTCAGGACGTGGCTCGCTGCCTGCATCACCAGGCGTTTGCCGAAGAAAATACGGGGTTCACGCTGATCGAGTCCGGCGCGATCCCCCGTGTTTCAGCGTAGATACCAGATTTTCTGATTTCGGCTGCCGCGCCACAGGAGCGTGGCATCGCGTTCTGACTCTTCAAACCGCCCGTCAATCACCACGTCTATCCAGGGCAGGATCGCGCGCTGTGCCGGGCTGAGTGCCTGCATGTCATAGCCGGTCCACAACCAGATATCTTTGCCTGCGCACGCCTGTTTTACCCGTTTCACTAACCGACGAACATGCGGCACGTTATGAGGATGCAGCGGATCGCCGCCGCTCAGCGATAAACCCTGACGCGGGATACGCGTATCCTGTAAATCCGCTAACAGCTGCTCCTCCATTTCCAGCGTAAACGGCACGCCGGAATCCAGCCGCCAGGTGCTCTGGTTGTAACAGCCGCGACACTGGTGCTCGCAGCCTGAGACAAACAGCGTACAGCGCGTGCCGGGCCCGTTCACGATATCCACATCGTAGTAACGATGGATGCGCATCATCCCAGCTGTCCGCTATCCAGGTGCTTCACCCGACGCTGCACTTCCTGCTGTTTACCGGCGTTAAACGGGCGCGCATCCGGGCTGCCGAGATAGCCACATACGCGGCGCGTAACGGAAACCCGGGCAGGATCGTGATTGCCGCAGTTGGGGCAGGTAAAGCCGCGACTGGTGCAGGTGAATTCTCCGTTGAACCCGCAGTCGTAGCACTCGTCAATCGGCGTGTTGGTGCCGTAGTAGGGCACGCGGTCATAGCTGTAATCCCACACGTCTTCCAGCGCCTTGAGGTTGTGCTGCACGTTGGGATATTCGCCGTAACAGATAAACCCGCCGTTAGCCAACGACGGATAGGGCGCTTCAAAATCAATCTTATCGTAGGGATTCACCTTCTTCTCAACGTCCAGATGGAAGCTGTTGGTGTAGTAGCCTTTATCGGTTACCCCCTTTACCACGCCAAACTGCGCGGCATCCAGACGACAGAAGCGGTCGCACAGGTTCTCACTGGGCGTGCTGTAGAGACTAAAGCCGTAGCCGGTTTCGTCTTTCCAGGCATCGGTAGCCGCACGCATATGGGCCACGATGGCAACGCCTTTAGCGCGCAGCGCCGCATCATCGAAAGGATGGTGTTGCGCGCCACTCAGGGCATTCAGGGTTTCATGCAGACCGATATAGCCCAGTGACAGCGAGGCGCGGCCATTGCGGAAAATGGGGCCAATCTCATCATCGGCATTAAGCCGCACGCCGCAGGCGCCTTCCATGTACAGGATAGGCGCAACGCGGGCTTTGGTTTTTTCGAGTCGGGCAACGCGCGTCATGAGTGCCCGCTTCGCCAGCGCCAGCCGCGCATCCAGCAAGGTCCAGAAACGGGTTTCGTCTCCGTCTGCTTCCAGCGCAATGCGCGGTAAATTAAGGCTGATGACGCCGATATTATTCCGGCCTTCATGAATCTGCTCACCGTTTTCCTCGTAAACGCCCAGAAAACTGCGGCAGCCCATAGGGGTTTTAAAGGAGCCAGTGACCTGGACCACCTGATCATAATTCAGAATGTCGGGATACATCCGCTTACTGGCACAGGTCAGCGCCAGTTGCTTAATGTCGTAGTTAACCTCTCCCGCACGGCGGTTCACGCCTTCCCGAATCGTAAAGACCAGCTTTGGGAACACGGCGGTTTTGTGATTTTTACCCAGCCCCGCCAGGCGGTTACGCAAAATGGAGGTCTGAACCAGCCGTGCCGCCCAACTCGTGCCCAGGCCAAAACCAAAGGTCACGAACGGGGTTTGCCCGTTTGCCGTGTGTAACGTATTTACCTCGTATTCCAGCGACTGGAAGGCGTCATAGCACTCTTTTTCGGTACGTTCGCGAGCATAGGCGTCCGCCTGAGGAATGTGCCAGTCCTGCGCCACGGCAAGGTGTTTTGCGAAGCTCTTTTCCACATAGGGTGCCAGCACTTCATCAATGCGGTTCAGCGTGGTTCCACCGTAAATATGGCTGGCGACCTGCGCAATGATCTGCGCCGTGACGGCCGTTGCGGTGGCGATGGATTTTGGCGGCTCGATCTCGGCATTACCCATCTTGAAGCCGTTGGTCAGCATCCCTTTCAGGTCGATCAGCATGCAGTTGAACATGGGGAAGAAGGGGGAATAATCGAGATCGTGATAGTGGATCTCGCCGCGTTCATGCGCCTGAACGACGTCCCGGGGGAGGATCTGCTGCTGCGCATAGTGCTTCGCGACGATCCCGGCCAGCAGATCGCGCTGGGTGGGGATCACTTTGCTGTCTTTATTGGCATTTTCATGCAGCAGGGCGGCGTTGGTCTGATCCACCAGACCACGAATGGCGTGATGCAGATGGCTGCGGCGCTCGCGCTCCACGTCGCGATCGTGACGATACTCAATATAGGTGCGTGCCAGCTGCGGATAAGGCCCGGCCATGAGCGTTTCTTCCACCGCATACTGGATGTCACCGATATCCACTTCCTGACGATGGGCCAGTTGAGTGCTGACCCGATCGGCCACCGTGTCGCACCACCGTGCATCTTCCACGTTTGCCGCCCGTGCCGCAGCCTTCACTGCTGCGGCGATACGCTGTGAGTCAAAGCCTACGCGGCATCCGTCGCGCTTCACCACCACCGTTGCCATTTTTTCTCCGTTAACTACATATGGGTGTGTTTTTGGATTCTAGACTCAACATGTAGTAATTGCAGTGAATTAATCGGCTTGTTTTTGACCTGAAGCAAAGAAGCCTTGAACAAGAAGATAAAATCGACACTGAAAAAAACAGACCCGAGATCGCCTTTTCCGGCGGGCGAATTTGCTTAGCGGAGCAAAATGACTTAACTCTGTTTATCGTTCTTTTTAGCCATTGACCCGCAGGGAGCCGTGCCAATGCCGTTACGTCGAAATGTGCTGATCTGTTGTTGTGCGCTGACCTTTTCCGCCGCCGCAGATACGCTGCCGCTCATGCCGTGGCCACAGCAGGTTGAGCAACCTGCCCACGCAGGCTGGCTGACGCTCACCCCACAGCTGACGCTACAGATTGTCGGGGACACGCTGCCCGGCGCCGAAACACGCTGGCTGTCGCGCATCGCTCGCCAAACCGGTTGGCCGCTGTTACCCGCCGATCAGCCGGTTGAGCATCCCACAATTCGTATTGCCATCGCGCAGGCGGTCAACCCTGTCCCTCAGCCTGACAGCGATGAAAGTTACCAACTGGACGTCAACCGCGACGGCGTGCTGCTGAAAGCCAACAGCCGCTTTGGCGCGATGCGCGGGATGGAAACGTTACTGCAGCTGATAGAAAACAGTGCCGAAGGCACCCGTATTCCCTGGATAACGATTCACGATAAACCGCGCTTTGCCTGGCGCGGCATCCTTATCGACAGCGCCCGCCATTTTATGCCGGTCAGAACGCTGAAACGCCAGATCGATGGGATCGCGGCGGCGCGAATGAACGTGCTGCACTGGCATCTCACCGACGATCAGGGCTGGCGCTTTGCCTCCCTCCGCTATCCGCAACTGCAGCAGAAAGCCAGCGACGGGCTTTTCTATACTCAGGTGGAGATGCGTGAGGTGGTGCAGTATGCGGCTGAGCGTGGCGTGCGCGTGGTGCCGGAGCTGGATATACCCGGCCATGCCTCCGCGCTGGCGGTGGCGATGCCGGAACTGATCAGCGCGCCGGGGCCGTATCAGATGGAGCGCGGGTGGGGCGTTTTCAAACCCTTGCTGGATCCCAGCAACGAACAGGTTTATCAGGTTATTGACGCGCTGGTGGGGGAGATGGCGGCGATCTTCCCCGATCCCTACCTGCATATCGGCGGCGATGAGGTGGACCCCAGCCAGTGGCAGACATCCGCCGCTGTTCAGCAGTTTATGCGCGATCGTGGATTAGCCGATCCCCATGCGCTGCAGGCCTGGTTCAATCAGCGCGTTGAGAAAATCCTCGAAAAACACCAGCGGCGCATGGTGGGCTGGGATGAAATTGCCCATCCCGATCTGCCGCACAGCATTCTGATTCAGTCCTGGCAGGGACAGGATGCACTGGGCACGGTAGCGAAAAACGGCTATCGCGGCATTCTGTCCACGGGTTTTTATCTCGATCAGCCTCAGCCGGCCAGCTATCACTATCGCAACGAAATCTATCCTCAGGGCCTTAACGGCCAGGATGTGGTGCAGTCGGGCGAACAGGCTCAGAGCTGGTCCTTTACCATGCCACGGTTAAAAGGCAGCCCGGTAACGGGGAGTTTCACCCTGATTAAAGGCCGCGACGGCTGGCGCGGTTTTATCGACTTTGCCGGAAAATCGCGTCGTCTGGTGAACGCCATCGACTGGCTTTCGGCGAACCGGCTGACGTTCACGGTGGATACCTGGATGGGACCGTTCAAACCGGTCGTCACCCTGGCGAACAATCAACTGAGCGGATACATGCTGGTGGGTAACGTCCGTTACGCGGCCGAAGGGCAGCGGCTCGACGCGGTGCCCAGGGGGATTCAGCCTGTGCTGCCGGATGCGCGCCAGATGCAGCAAAACCTGCTGGGCGGTGAGGCCGCGCTGTGGGCCGAAAACGTCAACAGCGCGATTATTGATACCAAACTCTGGCCGCGTGCGTTTGTGGTGGCGGAGCGGTTATGGTCAGCCCAGGATGTCACCGATCCCGACAGCATGTACCAGCGGCTGGCGGCAATGGACCGCTGGACGACCGTATCGGTGGGGCTGCAGCAGCATTATCAGGCAGACCGACAGATGACGCGGCTTGCAAACAGCACGGATATTCAGCCGCTGCGCGTGCTGGCTCAGGCGCTGGAACCGGCCCAGTATTACACTCGACAGCATCTCAAGTTTCAGGCCGGGCATTACAACTACTTTGAGCCGCTGAACCGGCTGGCCGATGTTTTACCGGCAGAAAGCGACGCCGTCAGAACACTGGATAAGCAGGTGGTCGCGCTGGTTGAAGACAGAAGCAACGTGGCGGCTGCCGCAGCTATTCGCTCTCAACTCCAACGCTGGCACGATAACGCTGCTCAGGTTGCGCCATTACTCAACGGCAGCGCGCCACTTAAGGCGCTGGAAAGCAGCGCGAAACAGGTGGATGAGCTGAGCGTCATGGGCATCAACATGGTGAATGCCTATGTCCGTAACCAGGCGTTTGGGGCCAGCGAAATGGCGCAAATGCATGCGAAGCTGGATGCGGCGGCGCAGGTGCAGGACGAAACCGTCATCGCCCTTGTCAGGCCTCTTGAGGCCCTCCTCCGCGCCTTCAAATGAATAAGCGGGTGTCCTTCGCGCCGCAGGTGTCCTTGGCCGCGGCTCATCACCCCAGCCAATAAGCGGGCGTCCTTCGCGCCGCAGGTGCGTTGGCCGCAGCTCATCACCCCAGCCAATAAGCGGGTGTCCTTCGCGCCGCAGGTGTCCTTGGCCGCAGCTCATCACCCCAGCCAATAAGCTGGCGTCCTTCGCGCCGCAGGTGCGTTGGCCGCGGCTCATCACCCCGGTCACTTACTGCAGTAAGCTCCCGGGGATGACTCACCTTGCCGCCTTCCTGCAACACGAATGCCACCGGCTTATTCCGCAGAAGATGAGTGATGGAAAAGACATACGGAACAATGGCTTGGGGATGATTTGGCGGATGGGTTTCCAGGGGGCGGTTATGCCGCGCTGAGCGTCGCGGCAAGGTAAAGATGAACTCAGGATGAGGTCGCTGGTCCGCCGACTGAATGACGGCGGACCAGCGTGGGACTGAACATATTGGTCACTTACTGCAGTAAGCTCCCGGGGATGACTCACCTTGCCGCCTTCCCGCAACACGAATGCCACCGGCTTATTCCCTTGAAGGTTAGGAATGGAAAAGACATTTTGAACAATGGTTTGGGGATGATTTGGCGGATGGGTTTCCAGGATGAGGTTATGCCGCGCTGAGCGTCGCGGCAAGGTAAAGATGAACTCAGGATGAGGTCGCCGGGCCGCCGACTGAATGACGGCGGACCAGCGTGGGACTGAACATAGTGGTCACTTACTGCAGTAAGCTCCCGGGGATGACTCACCTTGCCGCCTTCCTGCAACACGAATGCCACCAGCTTATTCCGCAGAAGATGAGGGATGGAAAAGATATACGGAACAATGGCCTGAAGCTGATTCGGCGGATGGGTTTCCAGGGGGAGATTATGCCGCGCTGAGCGTCGCGGCAAGACAAGGATCAACTCAGGATGAGGTCGCCGGGCCGCCGACTGAATGACGGCGGACCAGCGTGGGACTGAACATATTGGTCACTTCCGGCAGCGGCTGTTGATGTGCCAGCGCCAGAGCCAGTTCAGCGGCCTGCTGCGCCATGGTGACAATCGGGTAACGCACCGTGGTTAAACGAGGGCGAACGTAGCGGGAAACCAGCACGTCATCGAAGCCGATGAGTGACATCTCTTCCGGCACCTGCACGCCGTTGTCGCTCAGCACCGCCAGGGCACCAGCGGCCATGGAGTCGTTGTAGCAGGCCACGGCGCTGAAGTTTTTACCGCGTCCCAGCAACTCCGTCATCGCCTGCTCGCCGCCGACTTCGTCCGGCTCGCCCCAGGCGACCAGCCGATCGTTGCAGGGCAGGCCGTGCTCCTGCAGCGCGTCGTAATAACCCTGCAGGCGATCCTCCGCATCGGAAATCGTGTGAGTGGAGCAGATAAACGCAATATTCTGATGGCCCAGTTGAATCAGATGGCGCGTCGCCAGCCAGGCGCCGTAGCGGTCGTCCAGCGCGATGCAGCGCTTTTCAAAGCCCTTCAGCAGACGGTTCAGTAAGACCATGCCCGGCATCTGCTTCATCAACACTTCCAGCTCGCTGTCGGGGATTTTCTTGGCGTGCACCACCAGTGCCGCGCAGCGATGGCGCATCAGCTGCTCAATAGCCTGCCGCTCTTTTTGCTCATTATGGTAACCGTTACCAATCAGCAGAAAGTTGCCTGTCTGGCCCGCCACCTCGTCAACGGCCTTCACCATCGCGCCAAAAAACGGATCGGAAACATCCCCGACCACCAGCCCCAGCGTTTCAGTGGACTGCTGCGCCAGCGCCCGTGCATTGGCGTTTGGATGATACTGCAGCGACTCCATCGCCTGGCTGACCGCCTGGCGTGAACTGTCACTGGCTTTAGGCGAATTGTTGATGACGCGGGAAACCGTGGCGACGGAAACTCCCGCCAACCGGGCAACATCCTTAATGGTGGCCATGCGATTACCTGATTTTGGGGAAACGTTTACACATCGCACCAGTGTTACGGAAAAGCGGGCGCACATCAAGACAACAGAATGCCAGCGCTGTCGCAAACAGGGTAAAATCAGACGGTTGGTGATGCCTTCTGTTCAGGTTGCGGCCCATGCTATGCTGCTGATCCCAACACCTGCCATAGCGATGACCATGAAAATTAAAGTGCCACATCTGGCGCACTGGGGCGCCTTTACCGCGGTAAGCGAAAACGATCGTCTTATCGGCTGCGAACCTTTTTTTGCCGACGCCGATCCCTCGCCGATGCTCAACACCATCCCGGAACTGGTTTACTCAGACAAACGTATTCGCCAGCCCATGGTGCGCCGCTCATGGCTGAAATCGCGCGAAAACAGTGACCGCACGCTGCGCGGACGCGAAGATTTTGTTGCCGTTGACTGGGAGACGGCGCTGGATCTGGTGGCCGAGGAAAATCGCCGTATTCGCGAACGCTACGGTGCATCCGGCATTTTTAATGGCTCTTACGGCTGGTCATCGGCAGGGCGCGTCAACCATGCGCGTACGCTGGTGCGCCGCTTCTATTTCCAGGGTGGCGGTGGCGTCGATCAGCAAGGCAACTACAGCTGGGGCGCCGCGCAGTTTTTCCTGCCTTACGTGATGGGCACCTACATGCCGCTGACCGGGCGCGTCACCGACTGGCCGCAGGTGGTGGAACATGCGGAGGTGTTTGTCGCCTTCGGTGGGCTGGCGTTAAAAAATGCTCAGGTGGCATCCGGCGGCGCAGGCCAGCACAGCCTGAAACCGGCGCTGGAGCAGCTGGCGGCAAAAGGCACGCCGGTGATTAACATCAGCCCGATGCGTGATGACTGCCCAGAGTTTGTTAACGCGGAGTGGATCCCGATCCGGCCGAATACCGACGTGGCGCTGATGCTGGCACTCGGTTACGAAATTTGTCAGCGTGGTGCGACCGACGAGGCGTTTCTGGCCCGTCACTGCACCGGTTGGCCACAGCTACGTGCCTATCTGCTGGGTGAAAGCGACGGCATCGCCAAAACGCCCGGCTGGGCCAGCAAGATCACCGATATCCCGGCGGATCGCATTGTACATCTGGCCCGACAGCTGATCGGCAAACGCAGTTTTATCACCTGCTCCTATTCGGTCCAGCGCGCCCACCGTGGCGAACAGCCTTACTGGATGATGATCGCGCTCTCTTCCATGCTCGGGCAGCCGGGCTTGCCGGGTGCGGGCTTCTCGTTTGGACACGGCTCGATGAACAGCGTGGGCAATCCGCGTCAGGAAGGCCCCGCGCCGATGATGAGCACCGGACCGAACCCTTCAGGCCTGTCCATTCCGGTTGCCCGCATCAGTGACATGCTGCTCAATCCCGGCCAGCCTTATGGTTTCCAGGGCGAAACTCTGCACTATCCGGACATTCATATGGTGCACTGGGCGGGCGGCAATCCGTTTCACCATCACCAGCAGCTTAACCGGCTGGTGGAAGGCTGGCAGAAGCCGGATACCGTGGTGGTCCAGGATATCGTCTGGACACCTGCGGCGCAGATGGCCGATATCGTGCTGCCCGCCACCACCACGCTGGAGCGTAATGACATCGGCGGTTCATCACGTGACCGTTTTGTACTGGCAATGCACCAGGCGATTAAGCCGCAACATCAGGCACGGAACGATTTTGATATTTTTGCCGATCTCGCCGAGCGCTTAGGCTATCGCGATACCTTCACCGAAGGGCGCAACGAGATGCAGTGGATAGAACATCTCTACCAGCAATGTGCGGTGGCGCATGGCCGTCGTGGCATTCCTTTCCCTGAGTTCGGTGAGTTCTGGCAGCGTGGCTTTGTGGAGATCCCCGAAGGCGGTAAGCCTTATATCTTTATGGAAGACTTCCGCGCCGATCCCGAGGCCAACCCGATACAGACTGCCAGCGGTAAGATTGAGCTGTTCTGCCAGACCATCGCCGACTACCACCTGGAGGATATGGCCGGGCATCCGGAATGGCGTGAGCCTCAGGAATGGCTGGGCGCGGCAGCCAGCCGTGATTATCCGCTACACATGATCTCCATTCAGCCATCGGACCGGTTACACAGCCAGTTAGATGCGACGGCTACCGTTCAGGGTAACAAAACCGCCGGGCATGAAACCCTGTATATGCATCCGCAGGATGCGGCGGTGCGGGATATCGGAGACGGTGACGAAATTGAGGTCAGCAATGCGCGCGGCAGAATACTGGCCGGCGTGCGTCTGACCGAGGGGCTGAAGCAGGGCGTGGTGATCATTTCCACCGGCGCCTGGTTTGATCCCGGTTTTGGCAAAGCGTGGCAGCCGTTTGACCGGGCGGGCAACCCCAATGTGTTAACCCTGGATATCGGCACGTCATCCCTGACGCAGGGACCCAACGCCATGAGTTGCCTGGTTGACATTAAAAAACATGCCGTTTGCACAAAAGCCTAAGGTTCACACGGCTGGTTACATTTTGCAGGCATCTGTTGCGTTTCAGTCGTGGCGAAAAAGCCGTTTCGCTTGCTACATTCAGGATCCCAGAGGTATTGATGGGTGAACATCAACTGATTTTTTCTTGATTACACCGACCTGCGCAGATACGCAGGTTTTTTTTGCCCGAAATAAACTGAACGATAACGAACTGATACACAGTTTTCCTGTGTTTTTACCCGTGCTTTGATTATAACTGCGGGATTGACCTCTTTTTTTTAAGCGCAGCGGATTGCCATGCCCCGGATTAAAAAATTACTGGGTAAAGACCAGATAAAAGCCCCGTTTAACCCTTTCCGTTTTCGCCTGATCTGCCTGGGCGTATTTACCTGCATGGCTGTTCTGCTGGTGCGCGTCGCCGATTTGCAGTTTCTTAATCAGCCCATGCTGGAACACGAGGCCGATCAGCGCTCGCTGCGTACCGTTACGCTTCCGACCAGCCGTGGCACCTTACTGGATCGCAACGGCGAAGCGCTGGCGCTCAGCGTACCGTCGCGGGATGTCATCGCCGATCCGCAGCGCGTGCTGGAGAGCAACCCTGATTTTACCAGCGCCAAGTGGGCCTATCTGGCGGCGGCATTAAGTATGCGACCAGAAGAGGTCGCGGCGCAGATCACCGCTAACCCCAAACGTCGTTTTCTCTATCTCGGGCGCAAAGTCGAACTGGGGATCGCCAAAGATATTAAAGATCTGAAGCTTAAAGGCATCAGTGAAGTCTACGACGACAGTCGCTTTTATCCGATGAGCGAAGCCTCCGCGCCGCTGATTGGTATTGTGGGGGCCGATAACACCGGCCTCAACGGACTGGAAAAGGGCTTTGATAAAGTCCTGCAGGGCCAGCCGGGCAAAGAAGTCTACCGGCAGGATGCGGCGGGGAATATTATCGCGATGATTAGCTACCAGCCGCCCACTCAGCCGCCAACGGTGCAGCTCAGCATTGATAAATTCAGCCAGTACACGCTCTACAGTAAGCTGCGCGATGGCGTACTGTTAAACAAGGCGGATTCGGGCGCGGCGGTGCTGGTCAAAATTGATACGGGCGAGATTCTGGCGATGGCCTCTTATCCCTCGTTCAACCCCAACAACTATCAGGGGGCAACCCCAGCGCAGATGCGCAATACCGCCATTAATGACAGCTACGAGCCGGGTTCAACGGTAAAACCCCTTGTGGTGATGGAAGGCCTGGAACGTCACCTCGTCCGGCCGGATTCCGTGCTGGATACCACGCCTTACCGGGTTAACGGCCACCTGATCCGCGACGTCGGTCACTGGCCGCGCCTGACCATGACCGGCATTCTGCAAAAATCGAGCGACATCGGCGTTTCTCATATCGCCCTGGCGATGCCGGCGGAAGCCCTGGTGAACACCTACTACGCGTTTGGCCTGGGTAAACCCACCGGGCTGGGGCTGACCGGCGAAAGCGTAGGGTATTTCCCGCTGCACCGCACGCGCTGGGCTGATATCGAACGCGCGACCTTTTCCTTCGGCTACGGTTTGCGCGTCACGCCGCTGCAAATTGCCCGTGAATACGCCACGCTGGGTTCCTATGGCGTTTATCGTCCGCTGTCGATCACCAAAGTGACGCCGCCGGTGCTGGGCAAGCAGGTCGCTAATCCGGAAACGGTCAAGGAAGTGGTGCACATGCTGGAAAGTGACGTCCTGCCGGGCGGTACCGGACTGAAAGCGGCGGTACCGGGCTATCGACTGGCCACCAAAACCGGTACGGCTGAAAAGATGGGCAGCAGCGGGAAGTATGATGGCGGTTATGTGAACTACACCGCAGGTATTGCCCCGGCCAGCCATCCTGAGGTGGCGCTGGTGGTAATGATTAACCATCCTACCGCGGGCGATCACTTCGGTGGCTCCGTAGCCGCGCCGGTGTTCGGTAACATCATGGGGCCGGTGCTCAAGCACATGAATATTGCCCCGGATGCCATCTACAGCAAGCCTGTGGATAGCGGTTCAGATAAATCCTAACCAAATCAAACTGTAAGTGAGGTGTGGATGTTTTTACACCTCGTTTCATTTCGCCGAATTCATTTTCCTTTTTCACCTGTCACTGACTCCTGCAGGGTGAGAGTATGGACCTCCCAGAGGTATTGATGGGTGTGAAAACGGGCACTGCTCCGGCAAGGCCAATCGTTATTACACCAACCCACGCAGATGCGTGGGTTTTTTTTGCCCACTATTCCGGCCGCCAGCCCCTGTTATTCGTGCAGGTCCACCCCGTGGGCAGGGGACTGGTAAGGTTTCTTAACGCAACCCTTACGGTTTGGCGATGGAAAGTCGTAACACAAGTAGCCGATAATCTTTGCAGATGCCGTTTCGACGATGCCTCCCATCCGGAGGATTTCTTTTATCCCTGTTTACCTGAAGAGTTCGATGACTACTCACGCTCCCCGTACCCGTGGTTCCCGCTGGCTGAAATGGCTGCTTCTGCTCATTGCGCTGTTAATCGTTGCCGCCGTGGCATGGCGACTGATGGGCCATAAAGGCGCAGGCGGCACCCTGCCCGCGCGCGGTCATGCCGGACGCCATGGCGGCCCTGGTATGCTGAAAGGCGGCACGACGCTGGTTCACAGCGGCACCGCCAGCACCGCCGATGTGCCGGTCTATCTCTACGCGCTGGGTACGGTGATCCCCAATGCCAGCGTAACGGTCACCAGCCGGGTAGACGGTCAACTGGAGAAGGTTTACTTCACCGAAGGGCAGAAGGTTGAAGCGGGCCAGCTGCTGGCGCAGATCGATCCCCGCAGCTACGAGGCCACGCTGAATCAGTATCAGGGGGAGCTCAGCGAAAATATGGCGTTGCTGAAAAGTGCCGAACTGACGCTGGCACGCTACCGTAAACTGGCGGCCCAGGACTCGCTGTCCCGCCAGGATTTAGATACGCAAATCGCGACCGTGGGACAGTATCGCGGCGCAGTGGCTGCCGATCAGGCCCAGATTGCCAGCGCCAGGCTGAATATTGGCTATGCGCGCATCACCGCACCCGTCAGTGGTCGGGTAGGGCTGCGTCAGGTCGATCCGGGCAATATGATTCAGAGTGCCTCCACGACCGGGCTGGTGACCATTACCCAGATGCAGCCTGCCGCCGTTACCTTTAGCGTGCCCCAAAGTCATATCCCGACGCTGGTAAAAGCCCTTCATCACGATCGGACATTGCCCGCCACCGCCTTCGATCAGGATAACCAGCATGCCCTGAGTCAGGGGCAGGTGAAATTTATCAGCAACGAGATCGACACGGCGACCGGCACCATTACGCTGAAAGCCATGTTCGCTAACGACGACGAGGCGCTGTACGCCAACCAGTTTGTGAACCTACGCCTGCAAACCAGCGTGCTGAAAGGCGCCACCATTATTCCGGCGCAGGCGTTACAGTTGAGCAGCGACGGCAGCTTTGTTTTTATCATCAATAAAGACAACACCGTGACGCTCCAGCCGGTTACGGCAGGTCCGGCTTACGGTGAGACGTGGCAGGCTATTCTGCAGGGCGTGAAGCCTGGCGACCGTCTGGTCACGGAAGGGATCGATCGCCTGACCAACGGCAGTAAAGTTTCGGTCGCGGACAGCACCCAACCGACCCCACCGGCTGAGGCACAATGAACCCGTCACGCCTCTTTATTCTGCGTCCGGTCGCCACCATCCTGCTGATGGCGGGCGTGCTGATCGCTGGCCTGTTTGCTTACCGGTTTCTTTCAACGTCGGCGCTGCCGCAGGTCGATTACCCAACTATTCAGGTGACAACGCTCTATCCCGGTGCCAGCCCGGACGTAATGGCATCGACGATCACTTCACCGCTGGAGCGCCAGCTGGGACAGATGTCAGGCCTGAGCCAGATGAGCTCGACCAGCTCAGGCGGATCGTCGATCATCACCCTGACGTTCAGCCTGGATCTGTCGCTGGATGTGGCCGAGCAGGAGGTGCAGGCCGCCATCAACGCCGCCAATAATTTGCTGCCGACCGATCTGCCCACGCCGCCCACCTATAAAAAGGTCAATCCGGCCGACAGTGCGGTCATCACCTTAGCTGCCAGCTCGGATACTCTGCCGCTGACGCAGGTTCAGGACCTGGTGAATACCCGCGTTGCGCTCAAGCTCTCGCAAATTTCCGGCGTGGGCATGGTAACGCTCGCGGGCGGTCACCAACCGGCAATTCGCGTGCAGATGAACCCTCAGGCGCTGGCGGCCCATGGCCTGACGCTGGAAGACGTGAATACGCTTATCGGCAACAGCAACGTCAAAGGCTCCAAGGGCGGATTTGATGGCCGCTATCACTCCGTCACCATTGACGCCAACGACCAGCTGCGCACCGCCGCCGAATACGGCAACCTGATTCTGACCTACCAGAACGGCGCCGCCCTGAGGCTGAAGGACATCGCCCATATTGAGCAGGGACCGGAGAACAGCTTTCAGTCTGCCTGGGCCAACAACCACCCGGCCATCGTGATCGGCGTGCAGCGCCAGCCGGGGGCGAATGTCATCCAGGTGGTGGACAGCATCAAGGCGCAGTTGCCCACGCTGCAGGCCGCGCTGCCCGACGGCGTGAAAATGACCATCCTGTCCGATCGTACCCAAACCATTCGCGCCTCCATCAGCGATGTCCAGTTTGAGCTGATGCTTTCCATTGCGCTGGTGGTGATGGTGACCTTTCTGTTCCTGCGTAACGTGGCGGCCACGCTGATCCCCAGCGTGGCGGTACCGCTTTCGCTGGTGGGAACCTTTGGCGTGATGTATCTCGCTGGCTTCAGCCTCAATAACCTGTCGCTGATGGCGCTGACGATTGCCACCGGTTTTGTGATCGACGACGCGATCGTGGTGGTCGAGAATATTTCCCGGCGGCTGGAAGCAGGGGAGCCACCGCTGGAGGCGGCGTTAAAGGGATCGCAGCAGATTGGCTTTACCATCATCTCTCTGACCTTTTCCCTGATTGCGGTGCTGATTCCGCTGTTGTTTATGGGCGATGTGGTGGGGCGCCTGTTTCGCGAGTTTGCCATCACGCTGGCGGTATCCATTCTGGTTTCAATGCTGGTCTCGCTGACCTTAACGCCGATGCTATGTGCTTACCTGCTGCACTTTGTTCCGCCCGAGAAGCAGTCCCGTTTCGCGCGCAAAGGCGGCGAGGTTTTTGATTGGCTGATTCGCGGATACGATCGCCTGCTGACCCGGGTGCTGGATCATCAGAAACTGACGCTGCTGGCGGCGCTGGCAACCTTTGCTCTCACCGCGCTGCTGTATATCCTTGTCCCCAAAGGCTTCTTCCCAACTCAGGATACCGGGTTGATTCAGGGCGTGACCGTGGCCACGCAGGACGTCTCTTCTACCGAGATGGCGAAGCGCCAGCAGGCGCTGTCTGCGGTGATCATGCAGAATCCGGCGGTTGAGAGCGTCTCTTCGACCATCGGTATTGACGGCAACAACACCAGCCTGAACAGCGGTCGGTTGCAGATCAACCTGAAGCCCTTTGGTCAACGCGACGACAAAGCCGGTGCAATCATCAAACAGCTGCAGCAGGCGGCAACGCGCGTGGTCGGCATTCAGCTTTATCTGCAACCAGCACAGGATCTGACGGTTAACGATCAGGTCACGCCGAGCCAGTATCAGTTCACCCTTGACGATGCCAACAGCGAAGACCTGGTGACCTGGTCGCCGAAACTGGTGGCGGCCTTGCAGAAACGGCCAGAGTTCAACGGCGTGGTAAGTAACCTACAGGATCAGGGCCAGGTGGCTTATGTCGAGCTGAACCGGGACAAAGCCGCGCGGTTGGGCGTGACCGCAGCGGACGTTGATACCGCGCTCTACAGCGCGTTTGGACAGCGGCTGGTCTCGACGATCTTTACCCAGTCGAATCAGTATCGCGTGGTGCTGGAAGTCGCTCCGCAATACCAGCAAAGCCCGGCCGCTTTCGACGATGTGTATCTGAAACCCTCTGCCAGCACGTCCAGCACCGCATCAGACAGCACGTCTGCCAGCAGCAGCCCGGATACCTCATCAGCCTCAATCGCCACCAGCACGGCCACAACCACCAGCAGCGGCATGGTCAGGCTGACCGCCATCGCCACGATCCACCAGCGGACCGGGTCGCTGATGCACATGCGGCTGAATCAGTTTCCGGCGGTGATGATCTCCTTCAATCTCAATGACGGCTATTCGCTGGAAGATGCGCAGAACGCCATTACCAAAGTGACTGCGCAGCTGCAGCTGCCCTCGGCGATTACGCTGCGCTATCAGGGAGAAACCTCGGCGTTTCAGAGCGCCACAGGTAACACGCTGTGGCTGATACTGGCGGCCCTGCTGACGATGTATGTGGTATTGGGCATTCTGTATGAAAGCTTTATCCATCCGGTGACGATCCTCTCGACGCTGCCCTCCGCGGCGGTCGGGGCGTTGTTAACCCTGTTGCTGGCGAATACGGCGTTCAGCCTGATTGCGCTGATCGGAGTGATTCTGCTCATCGGCATCGTGAAGAAGAACGCCATCATGATGATCGATTTTGCGCTGGAGGCCGAAAACAAGCAGCATCTCTCCCCCCGGGAAGCCATTCATCAGGCCTGTCTGCTGCGTTTCCGCCCGATACTGATGACCACCATGGCGGCGCTGCTGGGCGCACTGCCGCTGATGCTCGCGTCCGGATCGGGCGCCGAGTTGCGGCAGCCGCTGGGGCTGGTGATTGTCGGCGGATTGATCGTCAGCCAGGTACTGACGCTGTTCTCCACGCCGGTGATCTATCTGTGGTTTGATGGGATTGCCCAGCGCGGCAATGCCTGGGTGAAACGCCGTCAGCAACAGGCGCGGAGCGGGCAATGAACCTGACCCGGCTGTTTATCTTCCGCCCGGTCGCCACGCTGCTGCTGACGATGGCGATTCTGCTGCTTGGCGTGCTGGGCTACCGCCTGTTGCCGGTGGCCCCGCTGCCGCAGGTGGATTTCCCGACTATTATGGTTAATGCCAGCCTGGCCGGTGCCAGCCCGGAAACCATGGCGGCAACGGTTGCCACGCCGCTGGAACGCTCGCTGGGGCAGATTGCCGGTATCACCGAGATGACCTCAAACAGCTCGCAGGGCTCCAGCACCATCATTTTACAATTCGAACTTAACCGTGATATCAACGGCGCGGCACGCGACGTGCAGGCGGCGATCAACGCGGCACGCAGCCTGCTGCCAAGCGCGATGGCATCGCTGCCGACCTACCACAAAGCCAACCCCTCGGATGCGCCGATTGTCATGCTGGCGCTGACCTCCGCCACCCGCTCGCCGGGTGAGCTCTACGATCTGGCCGAAAGTAAAATCGAACAGGCGATGGGGCAGATCAAGGGCGTGGGCGACGTGTCATTAATGGGAAGCGCGCTGCCTGCTGTCCGCATCGATCTGCAGCCGCTTAAGCTCATCCATGCGGGTATTTCGCTGGATACGGTGCGCAGCGCGGTGGCCAACAGCACCACCACGCTGCCTAAAGGCTCGCTGCAGGGCAGCAGCCAGTCGTGGATGGTGGACGGCAATGGCCAACTGGACAAAGCCGCCAGCTATCGCAACCTGATTATCAGCAACAAAGACGGCAATGTCGTGCGGCTGGGCGACGTCGCCAGCGTGTACGATTCAGTGGAGGATCGCTATCAGGCCGGCTTCCTCAATGCCCAACCGGCGGTCATGGTGGGCATCAAGCGCCAGGCGGGCGCCAACATGCTGAACACGATCGATGCCATCAAAGCCCGCCTGCCTGCCCTGGAAAAAGATCTGCCTGCCGATACTCAGCTTAAGGTGGTGGTGGACCGTTCGCCCGGCGTGCGCGCCTCGCTATACGATACCGAAGAAACGCTGCTGATTGCGGTGCTGCTGGTGATTGCGGTGGTGTTTGTCTTTTTACGCAACCTGCAGGCGGTGATTATTCCGGCCCTGGCGCTACCGGTCTCGCTGATCGGAACCTGTGCGGTGATGTACCTGCTGGGTTACAGCCTGGATAACCTGTCGCTGATGGCGCTGATCATCGCCACGGGATTCGTGGTCGATGACGCCATCGTGGTGCTGGAAAATATCACCCGCCATATTGAAGCCGGCCAGCGCCCGCTGCGTGCGGCCATCCGCGGTGCGCGGGAGGTCAGCTTTACCGTGCTGTCGATGACCGTCTCGCTGATTGCCGTGTTTATTCCCATCCTGCTGATGGGCAGCCTGCTGGGGCGGCTGTTTCGCGAGTTTGCGATCACGCTAACCGTTTCCCTGGTGATTTCGATGTTTGTCTCGCTGAGCCTGACGCCGATGCTCTGCGCGCGGCTGCTGAAACCGAAACCCAACGTGAGCAAGCGCCCGCATCCGCTCTATCAGTGGATTGAAAATCAGTTAAACCACGCGCTTGCGGCCTACTCGCGCGGTCTCAACTGGGTCATGCGCCATCAGAAACTGACCCTGTTCAGCCTGCTGCTCACCGTGCTGCTTAACCTGTTTCTCTATACGGTGGTGCAGAAAGGCTTTTTCCCCGAACAGGATACGGGCCTGCTGATGGGGGCCTTACGGGCGGATCAGAATATTTCGTTTCAGGCGATGAAGCCGAAGATGCTGCAGTTCACCAACATCATTCGGTCCGATCCTGCCGTTGAAAGCGTGATGTCATCCATGGGCAGCGGGATGTTTGGCTCGCGCAATAACGCCGACTTTTTTGTCCGGCTTAAAGCTTTTGACAAGCGTGATGCCACGGCCAGCCAGGTGGCTAACCGCTTAAGCCAGAAAACCAGTAAGATCCCCGGCGCGCAGCTGTTTCTGATGGCGGCGCAGGATCTGCACATCGGCGGGCGCAGTGCCAATGCCACCTATCAGTACAGCCTGCAGGCGGACGATCTGGCCCTGCTGCGCGAGTGGACGCCTAAAGTCCAGGCGGCACTGGCGGCGATTCCGCAGCTCAACAGCGTTGATTCCGATGCGCAAACCGGCGGTCAGGAAGTGATGCTGACGATCAACCGCGACCAGGCCACCCGGCTGGGGGTGAATGTGAAGATGCTGGACACGATGCTGAATAACGCGTTCAGCCAGCGCCAGATTGCCACGCTGTACCATACGCTCAATCAGTATCACGTGGTGATGTCGCTGCAGGACAGCGATACCCGCGATCCGGCGATGTTGCAGCAGCTGTACGTCATTAACGACAGCGGCGACCGCATTCCGCTGTCGGCCTTTGTCAGCTTCACGGGCGGCAATGCCCCGCTGACGGTGACGCATCAGGGGCAGTCAGCTACCAGCACCGTGGCCTTTAACCTGAATGACGGCGTCTCGCTGGAGCAGGCGGAGGCGCTGATCAAACAGGCGATGGCCCAGATTGGCTTGCCCTCAACCATTCAGGCGGGCTATGCCGGCACAGCGGCCGAATTTAATCAACTGACCGCCACGATGCCGTGGCTGATTGTGGCGGCGCTGGTGGCGGTCTATATCGTTCTTGGCGTGCTGTATGAGAGCTATATTCATCCGCTGACGATTCTGTCGACATTGCCCTCGGCGGGCGTGGGCGCGCTGCTGCTGCTGTTACTGACTAATACGCAGCTCACGGTGATCGCGCTGATCGGCATTATCCTGTTGATCGGTATCGTAAAAAAGAACGCGATTATGATGATCGACTTTGCCATTGATGCCGAGCGGCGGCTTGGCCTGTCACCGCAGCAGGCGATTACCCAGGCCTGCCTGATGCGTTTTCGTCCCATTATGATGACCACGCTGGCCGCGTTCTTCGGGGCGCTGCCGCTGGCGCTGGGCAGCGGCGGTGATGCCGACTTACGCAGCCCGCTCGGTATTGCCATCGCCGGGGGGTTAGCGCTGAGCCAGCTGCTGACGCTGTTTACCACACCGGTTATTTATCTGTGGCTCGATCGCCTGAGCCGTGCCACCCAACGTCAATGGCGTCGTCTGCGCCATGCGGGAACCTGAATCATGAAATCACGTCTTCCGGCCGTGCTGGTGCTGCTGTTGAGCGGCTGTACTGTTGGCCCCGATTACCAACGCCCTTTGATGGCGATGCCGGTTCACTACAAAGAGGCCAGAGGCTGGCAGCAGGCGACGCCCCAGGACGATCGGCACAAGGGCGAATGGTGGTCGGTGTACCAGGATGCCACGCTAAACAGCCTGCTCAGTCAGGTCAGCCTCTCTAACCAGAATGTGGCTGAATACGCGGCGCAGTATCGCCAGGCGCAGGCGCTGGTGGCGCAGTCCCGGGCGGCGCTGTTTCCCACCCTGGATTATGACGCCAGTGCGACGCGGAGCGGCAGCCACACTGACAGCACGCGCACCACCAGCAGCAGCCATCAGGCGGCGCTGAATGCCAGTTGGGAGCTGGATTTATGGGGCAAACTGCGTCGGACAAGGGAAGAGGATCAGGCCAGCGCGCAGGCAAGCGCAGCGGAACTCGCCAATATCACCCTGAGCGCCCAGACCGAGCTGGCGGAAGACTACTTCCAGTTGCGCATCATGGACGAAAAAATTGGTTTGTATCAGCAGAGCATCGCCGCCTATCAGCGCTATCTGAGCGTGATACAGAACCAGTATCAGGCGGGAACGGAATCCCGCGCCACGGTGGCTCAGGCGCAGCAACAGCTGGAGAGCGCCAGCGCCTCGGCCCAGGATTATCAGTGGCAGCGCGCCCAGATGGAACATGCGATCGCCCTGCTGGTGGGCAAAGCGCCTGCGGATTTCAGCCTGCCTGCCGCAACCCTGACGGCAACCTTACCGGCGATTCCCGGCGGCTTACCGGCCGAACTGCTGCAGCGCCGTCCCGATATCGCCATGGCCGAGCGTAAAATGGCGGCAGCCAACGCGGCGATCGGGGTTGCCACCGCCGGGTACTATCCCGATCTCACCCTCAGCGCCAGCGGCGGCGTGAGCGCCTCTGCGCTGCATAACCTGTTCGCGTTACCTAACCGTGTCTGGTCGCTGGGACCCGAGCTGAGCGGCTCGCTGCTGGACTTTGGCGCCACCTCGGCCAGTGTGGATCAGGCCCGCGCTGCCTACGATGCCAGCGTGGCGAACTATCGACAGACGGTGCTGACGGCGATGCAGGATGTCGAAGACCGCCTGGTGGAACTGAACACGCTGCAGGGCGAAATCGCCGCACAGCAGCGCGCCACCGCCGCCGCGCAGACTTCGGCCCAGGTCACGCGCAATCAGTATGAGGCCGGGATGATTGACTATCTGGATGTGGCGACAACCGAAAACAGCAGCCTGAGCGCGCAACAAAGTTTACTGACGCTGAAAAGCACCCAGTGGGTCAGTAGCGTGGCGCTGATCGCGGCGCTGGGCGGCGGCTGGCATACCGCACCATGAAGGCGGCATAGCGCTGAAATCTGCCAATAATCAGTTGTCGATTACGGCTAAATCCTGCATCGTGAGTGGCTATTTTTAAGATGCTAAGGAGCCGGCATGTTATTCACCTTTTTCCGCCTGGTATTCCGCCTGCTGTGGCGGGTTGAACTCCGGGGTGATCTCGCTGAACTGCATAAGCAGAAGGTGCTGATTACCCCGAATCACACCTCGTTTCTGGATGGGGCGCTGCTGGCGCTGTTTCTGCCCATCAAACCGGTTTTTGCGATTTATTCATCGATCAGCGAGCACTGGTTTTTACGTCTCATCAAGCCGTACGTGGATTTTGTTCCGCTCGATCCCACTAAACCCTTGGGGCTGAAGCAGCTGGTGCGGCTGATCGACAGCGGGCGTCCGGTGGTCATTTTCCCGGAAGGCCGTATTACCGTCACCGGATCGCTGATGAAAATTTACAGCGGGGCCGGATTTGTCGCGGCAAAATCTGGTGCCACCGTGGTGCCGATGCGCATTGAAGGCGCGGAGTTTACGCCGTTTGGTCGCCTGGCGGGCGTCTTTAAGCGTCGTTTGTTTCCGCGCATCACACTCAGCATTTTACCCGGCACCCATATTCCGATGCCTGAAGCGAAACGCGCCCGTGATCGTCGCGTGCTGGCCGGTGAACACCTGCATCACATTATGATGGAAGCACGCATGGCCGTGCGCCCACGGGAAACCCTGTTTGAGGCATTTCTCAATGCCCGCCAGCGCTACGGCGCGTTTAAACGCTGCATTGAAGACGTGAATTTCAAACCGGACAGCTATACCGGTTTACTGAAAAAAGCGTTGGGCGTCGGACGGATTCTGGAGCGTTACAGTCAGCCCAACGAGTACGTAGGGCTGCTGCTGCCTAACGCCACGGTCACCGCGGCGGCTATCCTGGGCGCTTCCCTGCGTGGGCGCGTGCCTGCGATGCTGAACTATACCGCTGGCGTAAGCGGCATGCGCGCGGCGCTGACCGCATCAAAAGTGAAAACCGTGTTTACGTCCCGCCAGTTTCTGGACAAGGGCAACCTGTGGCACCTGCCGCAGGGCCTGACAGAGGTACAGTGGATCTACCTGGAAGATCTGAAGGATACCGTCACGCTCAAAGACAAGCTCTGGATACTGGCGCATCTGATCGCGCCGCGCCAGGCCCAGGTGGCGCAGCAGCCGGAAGAGGCGGCGATGGTGCTGTTTACGTCGGGATCGGAAGGCCATCCCAAAGGCGTGGTGCACTCGCACAAAAGCCTGCTGGCCAACGTTGAACAGATCCGTACCGTGGCAGACTTTACGCCGCGCGACCGTTTTATGTCGGCCCTGCCGCTGTTTCATGCTTTTGGCCTGACCGTGGGGCTGTTTACACCGCTGATGACCGGAGCGCAGGTCTTTCTCTATCCCAGCCCGCTGCACTACCGGATCGTGCCGGAGCTGGTTTACGACCGTAACTGCACCGTTCTGTTTGGGACCTCCACCTTCCTGGGTAACTATGCCCGCTTTGCCCAGCCCTATGACTTTGCGCGACTGCGCTACGTGGTGGCCGGGGCAGAGAAGTTGCAGGAAACCACGCGCCAGCTGTATATGGACAAGTACGGCATTCGTATTCTGGAAGGCTATGGCGTCACCGAATGCGCGCCGGTGGTGGCGATCAACGTGCCGATGGCCGCGAAAGCGCATACCGTGGGCCGTATCCTGCCGGGAATGGATTCTCGCCTGATGTCGGTGCCGGGCATCGAAAACGGCGGGCAGCTACAGCTGCGTGGCCCTAACATCATGAAGGGCTATCTGCGGGTCGAGAACCCCGGCGTGCTGGAAACCCCGGCAGCTGATAACGGCGAAGGCCAGAGTGAAGCGGGCTGGTACGATACCGGCGATATCGTCAGCTTTGATGAGGGCGGCTTCTGCCAGATTCAGGGGCGCGCCAAACGCTTTGCCAAAATAGCCGGCGAGATGGTGTCACTGGAGGTGGTCGAGCAAATCGCCCTGAAGGCCTCACCGGATAAACAGCATGCGGCCTCGCTGCGGCCTGACGGTAATCGGGGTGAAGCATTGGTGCTGTTTACTACCGACAGCGAACTGGCACGCGAGAGCCTGCAAAAAGCCGCGCGTGAGCTGGGGGCTGCCGAGCTGGCCGTACCTCGCGACATTCGCGTGGTAAAAACGTTGCCCCTCCTGGGCAGTGGTAAACCTGACTATGTCACGCTGAAAAACATGGCGGAAGAGGAACAGGCATGATCGTAGAACGTGATGCGCCGTTATTGTCGCGCGGCATGATAGCGGTAATGGTGGCGCAGTTTTTCTCCGCGTTCGGCGATAATGCCCTGCTGTTTGCCACCCTGGCATTATTAAAAAACCAGTTCTATCCCGACTGGAGCCAGCCGATCCTGCAGATGCTGTTTGTGGCAACCTATATCCTGCTGGCCCCGTTTGTGGGGCAGATGGCGGACAGCTTTGCCAAAGGGCGGGTCATGATGTTTGCCAACAGCCTGAAGCTACTGGGTGCGATGATCATCTGCTTTGGCTTTAATCCCTTCCTGGGTTACACCCTGGTGGGGATCGGCGCGGCGGCGTATTCGCCCGCCAAATACGGCATCCTTGTGGAAATCGCCCATGACGAGAAGCTGGTCAAAGCCAACGGGCTGATGGAAGCTTCCACCATTGCGGCGATCTTACTGGGCTCGGTGGCGGGCGGCATCCTGGCGGACTGGAACCTGGTTGCCGCGCTGGCGGTCTGTGCCTTGACCTATGCCGTGGCGGTAACGGCGAACCTGTTTATCCCTAAACTGCACGCCGCGCGTCCCGGCCAGAGCTGGAACTTCGCGGCCATGCTGCGCAGCTTTATTGCCGCAACGCGCGTACTGTGGAACAACGCTGAAACGCGTTTCTCCCTGCTCGGGACCAGCATGTTCTGGGGCGCAGGCGTCACGCTGCGTTTTCTGCTGGTATTATGGGTGCCGGTGGCGTTGGAGATCCAGGATAACAAAACCCCGACCACGCTGAATGCCATGGTGGCGGTCGGTATCGTCGTGGGCGCGGCGCTGGCGGCAAGGCTGGTTACGCTGGAGACCGTGCGCCGCTGTATGCCTGCCGGTGTGCTGATTGGGATCGTGGTGGTGATTTTCTCGCTGCAACATACGCTGCTGAATGCTTACCTGCTGCTGTTAGTGATTGGCGTACTCGGCGGTTTCTTCGTGGTTCCGCTTAACGCGCTGCTGCAGGAGCGGGGCAAACAGAGCGTGGGATCCGGTAATGCCATCGCGGTACAGAACCTCGTTGAAAACACCGCCATGCTGGTGATGCTTGGGCTGTATACCTTAGCCATTCGGGCTGGCGCGCCCGCGGTGGCGACCGGCATGGGCTTCGGCGCACTGTTTGCACTGGCGATTGCCGTGCTGTGGCTGTGGCGGCCGTCCTCCCGCCCTTGATGTCACCACGGCGGGGCGCGCTGGCCCCGCCGTTTGGCTTTTCCTTCCTGCCTCGAAATCAACGTCTCTCCCTCTGTCACAATCCTTTAATTACCGATGCAGTATATTCAAAATAATATAGTTTGTTTGGTGATTGTTTTTGTTTGTTATTTTATTTTATTCACGATAATTTTTTACGATGCATAATTAATTTAAACTTGAAATCGAATTCAACGTTAAAAATTTTGAAATAAATATTTATTTAATATTGCCGATTAATTTCTGGCTTCCTTCGGGAATTAGCTCGGAGGAAAGAAAGGAGCTCGGTTTAATGAATATGACGCAAAGACTCTCTCTGGCTTTTTCGCTTTTAGCAGGTTCGTTAATTATTCTAGGGATCGTAACTATTTCACTTCTCGCGGGTTTTCAGGCGCGATTTGAATATGTGCAGGTCAACACGATTGATTCGCTCAAGGTGCTGAACCGGTTGGTGGACGAAAGTAATCGCCTCTCCGTGGCGTTATATCGTCATCAGACCGAAGACGAGATCGGTAAACTGGCCAGCCTTGAAGCTGTGATCCAAAAACGCATTGAGGATATTTCGACATTAACAAAATATTATGTCGATAATGATATTACTAATGACGAGGATCGGGCGATGACGGATAAGTCACTCCAGCTGATCGCGGCGGTAAAACAAAACCTTCCGGCGTTTCTTAACGCCTCCCGATCGCATCAGAACGCACTCAGCCTGGCGCTGTTAAGTGATGATGAAGGCATCGGCGGCGCCATCACCCAACTCAAAAGCAGTTATCGCAATCAGTTTGACTTTAACAGCAAAATTGGCGAAGCGTTGCGCCTGCAAAACCAACATATCTACCTGCAGACCAAATGGGGCATGGCCGCCGGTATTGCCCTGACGATTATCGGGCTGGGCATGCTGACGATCTTCACCATCCTGCGCGTCCGCCGCAGCCTGAAGGCCATCGGTGATGTGATGGAGCGCGCCAGCACCCGTCTTGATCTCTCCCTAAAGGCGGATGACAGTCGCCGCGATGAAGTCGGCATCATGGCGCGGTCGTATAATCGCCTGATGGAAAGCATCTCTTCTGCCCTGCACGCGGTCAGCAGCGCCTCACAGTCGGTCAGCAGTGCATCGGCACAGATTGCGGCAGGCAATGAAGATTTGTCGGCCCGCACGGAAGAGCAGGCGGCCTCGCTGGAGCAAACCGCGGCCAGCATGACCCAAATCAGCGAAACCGTCAGGCAGACCGCAGACAACACGCGCCAGGCAAGTCACCTTGCAGAAAACACGCGCAATCTCTCTGACACCAGTTCTGCGGCACTCAATACCATGCTGAATACCATGGCCTCGATTCGCGACAGTTCGGGCAAGGTGGGCGACATCATCACCCTGATTGAAGGCATTGCGTTTCAGACCAACATTCTGGCGCTCAATGCGGCGGTTGAAGCGGCACGTGCCGGCGAACATGGGCGCGGCTTTGCCGTCGTAGCAGGCGAAGTGCGCAACCTGTCGCAGCGTTCCACCACCGCTGCCCGTGAAATCAAAGGGCTGATTCAGTCGTCGAACGAGTTGATCGAATCGGGAACCTCCCAGGCGGATAACGTGAACCACAATATGGAGACGATGCGCGGTGCGGTCAGTCAGGTCACCGATCTGGTTAACGAAATCGCTGCGGCGGCCACCGAGCAGAGTCAGGGAATTTCGCAGGTCCATCAGGCGGTCAATCAGATGGACGATGTGACTCAGCAGAATGCGGCCCTGGTCGAAGAAGCCTCAGCCGCGTCGCTCTCTCTACAGGAACAGGCCGATACGCTTGCTGCGCTGGTGCGGAAGTTTACGCTTGCCGGTCCGTCGGCCTCAGGGGAGACGCCACAGCGCAACCCTGCAGCCGTCAGGGCACCTAAACCGGTGCTGGCACTGGCGACAAGTGGGCAGGATAACTGGCAGCGTTTTTAAGCGGACGGTTTGAAAATATAACGAAAGGTCGGCGGTCAGTTACGCCAGACTGAAAGCCGCGTGCGCACGCAGTGCGCACGCTTTTTTATCAGCGACGCAGCGCGATCGCTTCAATCTCAATCTTCACATCTTTGGGCAGACGGGCCACTTCCACGCAGGAGCGCGCCGGGAAGGGCGCATTGTGCTCGGTAAAGAAGGCTTCGTAGGTGGCGTTTACGGTCGCAAAGTCATTCAAATCTTTCACGAATACCGTGGTTTTCACGATATCGGCAACCTTCAGGCCCGCCGCTTCGACGATCGCCTTCACGTTTTCCAGCGACTGGCGCGCCTGTGCCGATACGTCTTCAGCAACGTCGCCCGTGGCCGGGTTCACCGGAATCTGACCCGAGGTGATGATCATGCTGCCGAGATCAACGCCCTGCACGTAAGGGCCGATAGCCGCTGGGGCTTTTTCCGTACTGATTTCACGAGACATCATTTCTCCTTAGAGTAAGGCCGGGGCAGCAAAGGCGCTGCCCGCCATAAAACGCGGTTCATTATAAGCGCGGCAGGGCCGATTAAAAGTGACCCAATACCACATGACGGGCGAACTCTTTCTCACAGTATTTACACTTGAGGTGTACCTCATCGGCGCGGTGCTTCACGGCGAAGCTGGAGAACACCGGTTCGCTGCGGCTGATGCAGTTGCTGTTCGGGCAGGTCAGCACCCGATCGATGCGATCCGGTAGCGCAGGGGCGATCTTGGCCACCACTTCATAGTCATCAATGCGGTTGACGGTGGCGTGCGGCGCATAAAACGCCAGCTGATTGATCTGATCTTCCGTGAGATAGGTGTTCTCGATCTTAATCAAATCTTTGCGGCCCATCTCCCCCGACGGCAGATTCAGGCCGATGGTGATGCGCTGGTCGGTTTCGGTCAGGCGAAACAGCGACAGGAGCTTAAAGCCTACCTGCGCAGGGATGTGATCGATAACCGTGCCGTTTTTGATGGCTTCGACCTGCAGTTTGTTATCCTGGCTCATACTGTCACTCCTTACAGGGCGGTGTCGCTGTTTAAAACCAGTGCCAGTAAAGCCTGGCGTGCGTAGATGCCGTTACCGGCCTGCTGGAAGTACCAGGCGTACGGCGTGCTGTCCACGTCGGTGGTGATTTCATCGATGCGCGGCAGCGGGTGCAGCACCTTCATGTTGTCGCGCGCACCGTTCAGGTCTGCGGCGCGTAAAATAAACTGCGCTTTGACGTTGGCATATTCTGAAGGGTCAAGTCGCTCTTTTTGCACCCGGGTCATGTAGAGAATATCCAGATCCGGCATCACCTCTTCAAAGCTGTCGTGACGTGACCAGGTGATATTCTGCTCGTCCAGCATATCGGTAATATACGCCGGCATCGCCAGCGCGTCCGGGGCGATAAAGAAGAAGCGGTTGCCGTCAAACTTCGCCAGCGCCTGGGTCAGAGAGTGCACGGTGCGCCCATATTTCAGGTCACCCACCATCGCCACGTTCAGGTTGCTGAGGCGCCCCTGGGTTTCACGAATGGTGAACAGGTCCAGCAGCGTTTGCGTTGGGTGCTGATTTGCGCCGTCTCCGGCATTCAGAATCGGGATGCCGTTGGAAAACTCAGTGGCCAGCCGCGCGGCGCCCTCCTGCGGATGACGCATCACGATGGCATCCACGTAGGTGCTGATAACCGAAATGGTATCGGCCAGGGTTTCCCCTTTTTTACCCAGTGACGTATTGCTGCCATCGGCGAAGCCCACCGCAGAGGCGCCCAGGCGATGGATGGCGGTTTCAAACGACAGCCGGGTGCGGGTCGAGGCCTCAAAGAAGCAGCTGGCGATCACATTATGTTTCAGCAGTTCCGGCTGGGGATGTGCTTTAAGCTGCGCAGCGGTGTGCAGGACCAGCTCCAGCTCGTCGCGGCTGAGATCGTTAATTGAAATGATATGCTTGCGATATAGCGGGTTAGCCATAGCTCTCTCCTCTGCGGCGCGGCCGGATTGCGGACAAAAAAAAGCCCCTTAGAAAGGGGCTTTTTTAAGATCGTTTCGATGACGGAAAGAAACAGCGGTGCCGCCTGCGTTGAGGCGAGGTAGCGCGTCACATTGTGCACGATGCTGTTGCATGTTTCCTCCGGCAAATTGTGGCGCATTATACGCCATCAGGCATGCGCATCAAGGAAAAATCGCGCCACAGGTAAACGTTTGCGGCAGCCCGATTAGCGCTGTCCCAGCGTGGCCACCATCACCGCTTTAATGGTGTGCATCCGGTTTTCCGCCTGATCGAATACGATGCTGTGCGCCGACTCAAAGACGTCATTGCTGACCTCCATGCCATCCTGCAGGCCGTACTGTTCCGCCATCTGACGGCCCAGCGTGGTCTGATCGTCATGGAAGGCCGGTAAGCAGTGCAGGAATTTCACCTGCGGATTGCCGGTCAGCGCGAGCATCGCGTGATTGACCTGATAGTCGCGCAGCAGGGCAATACGTTCTTCCCACACTGCTTTGGCTTCACCCATGGAAACCCAGACATCGGTATAGATGAAATCGGCGCCTTTCACGCCCTCGGCAATATCTGCCGTCAGGGTGATTTTGCCGCCGGTCTGTTCGGCAACCTGACGGCACTGAGCCACCAGGTCGGCTTCCGGCCAGCAGCTTTGCGGCGCGACCATACGCAGATCTAAGCCAACCTGTGCCGCCGCTTCCAGCATGCTGTTACCCATATTGTTGCGAGCATCGCCCACGTACACCAGGGTCATCTCACTGAGCGGCTTGCCTGGCAGATGCTCCTGCATGGTCAGCAGATCGGCCAGCAGCTGCGTTGGGTGGAACTCGGTGGTCAGGCCATTCCACACCGGCACGCCAGCATGTTCCGCCAGGGTTTCGACCAGTGCCTGACCGTAACCCCGATACTGAATACCGTCATACATGCGGCCTAACACGCGCGCGGTGTCTTTCATCGACTCTTTATGGCCGATCTGGCTGCCGCTTGGGCCGAGGTAAGTGACGTTTGCCCCCTGATCGTAAGCGGCAACTTCGAAAGAGCATCGGGTACGGGTCGAGTCTTTTTCGAAGATGAGCGCGATGTTTTTGCCTTTCAGGTACTGGGTTTCACTGGCGGTTTTTTTTGCGCGTTTTAATTCGGCGGACAGGGTAAGCAAGTAGTCAATCTCAGCCGGGGTAAAATCCAGCAGCCTGAGGAAATGACGTTGATACAACTGACTCATACAGCACTCCGGTACGGGGTTTATAATGAATTAAAATTCAATTTAACCGTATGAATATGCATTTTCAACCCTGACGAGAATAATCTTTTCTGTTTTGTGTAGTGGCGCGACAGGCAGTATGGGAAAATAATCACTTATTGCCGAACTCAGAGAGGATATCGCCATGGCATTTGAAGCATTGTTGGAAGAGCAGCGTGAAGAGACGCGGCTGATCATCGAAGAACTGTTAGAGGATGGCAGCGATCCCGATGCGCTCTATACCATTGAGCACCATCTCTCCTGTAACAACTTCGACTCGCTGGAAAAAGCGGCGGTGGACGCCTTTAAACTGGGCTATGAAGTCACCGAGCCAGAAGAGCTGGAGCTGGAAGACGGCACTACCGTGATGTGTGTGGACATCCTCAGCGAAGGCGCGCTGAAAGCGGAGCTGATTGATGCCCAAGTGGAGCAGTTGGTGAACCTGGTAGCCAAATACAACGTCGACTATGACGGCTGGGGTACCTACTTCGAAGACCCGAACGCCCAGGATGACGACGAAGACGACGGCGAGGCTATCGACGAAGACGACAACGGCATTCGCCACTAATCAACACCGGCGGAGCCTGCTCCGCCTTTCCTGTTCTCCGGCCCTGTCTGACATCCATGAATTACGCACCTTTACTTGAACCGATACATCAGTTTTTGCTCTGCCGCACGCCTCAGTCCTGGATCCTTGAGGCGCGTAAACCGGAAAACCTGACCCTGCTGCTCACTGACCATCTGGTATGCGAACTGAAAGCGGCCCAGACCGCCGTGTGGCTGATCCGCAAATACGTTGCCGACAAACCCAGCGGTGACCGGATTCTGGCGTGGCTGAAGCCTTACGAGAATTTTATCTTCCGCGAGGACGGCGACAGCGATTTTATCAACGCCCATAAAAATCTGACCAAAGCCATTATTGTGCGTAACGAGCTTCCCTGGGCGGACGATCTGGTTGAGAAAATGGTGCTGCTGATTAAAGAAGAGCTGCATCACTTTTATCAGGTATGGGAAATTATGCAGGCGCGCGGGCTGGTCTATCAGAAAATCACCTCAAGCCGTTACGCCAAAGGCCTGCTGCGTGAAGTGACCACCCACGAACCCGATACGCTGGTGGATAAGCTGATTTGCGGTGCCTATATTGAAGCGCGTTCCTGCGAACGCTTTGCCAGCCTGTCGCCTTATCTGGATAGCGAATTAGAGAAGTTTTATATCTCGCTACTGCGTTCAGAAGCCCGGCATTACCAGGATTACCTGGCACTGGCCGCGCAGATCTCACCGAAAGACATTTCGGCGCGCGTGCGGGCGATTGGGGAAGCGGAGGCCAGGCTAATCAGTGAACCGGACACGGAGCTGCGCTTTCACAGCGGTGTTCCGGCGTTTTAAACGCATTACAGCGTTTTCAGCATCCTGAACTCGCAGTCACCATGTCCGGTACAGCCCAGCGCATGGTCGATGCGGGCAAAACCCAGCGATTCATAGAGCTTAATGGCGCGGGTTAAGCTGCCGGTGGTTTCCAGATAGCAGCGGCGAAAGCCCCGCTGACGCGCGTGCGCCATGGCTAAAAGCGCCAGTTCACGCGCCACGCCGAGGCCACGGATGCCCGGCAGGAAATACATCTTTTGCAGCTCACAGATATCCGGCGCACTGCAGGCGAGGGGGGCAATGCCGCCGCCGCCCATCACTTTTCCCTGATGTTCCACAATCCAGTAGGCGCTGTGCCCGGCGCTGTAAAGTTCATAAAGCTGGTCCAGGTTGGGATCGGCCACGGTATAGCCTTTGTCCGCCGTCAGGCCAAATTCCGCAGAAACGTCACGGATCACCCGGGCGATATGAGGATTGTCGTCGGCGACGATAGGACGCAGCAAGGGTTGCGGCTGAGTATCAGGGATCATAACGGGGTAGAGTGACGGAATCAGGTTAGACATGCGTCAGAAATAGCATTATCGTCGGGCAAAAGCAATAATGTTCACCGTGCATGGAGGCGTATAACGTGTTTTCCCGTTTCAGTTTTAAAACCATTAAAGACCTTTTCCCTTTCTTTATTATTGTCGGCTTTATCAACGTCTGGGCATATTTTCAATGGATTGGCAGGCCGGATGTTTTTCCGTTGATAATAAATAATGTGACTGGCGTTATTGCTATTCTTATCACCTCGATACTGTTTTTCAGCGTATTTTCGGTCACGTTACTTATTCCCTCCGGGTTCTGTTCAATATCCTCCGCGCAAAAGGGCAAAAAAGCTCGCCCGACGCGGCGCTATAACGAAGGCTGCTGCGCGATCACCACCTTTAGCGCCTTCCTGACTATTTTCACATGGCTTTATTTTGGCAGCACTACACGCGCCTGGCTGATTCTCCCCGCGGCATTCGTTGTGGCTTTGTGCGTACACAGCCTGGTGAATCACCGGATTAATCGCCACCGGCAACAGCGCCAGCGCCAGGTGCTTGCCAGGCTCAAGCGCATTCGGTCGGCTGAGAACGGACTAACTGCAAAATGTAAAAGGCGTTTTTTGCTGGCAGAAATAAGCCTGAATGTCATTAGCATCAATCTCTCTTACACGCTTTTCTCTGTTGCTGTCTCTGTTCTCTCTTTTTTTCCTCTGTTGTTTCTATTGCCAGGTGATATCTATTTCTCAGCGAAAAATACCCTGCCGCAGTATTTTATTATTACCGGCTTATATCTGCTGCTCTTTATGCCGGCGCTGTTCTCACTGTTGACCAATAAAATAAAAGCGCATCATGGCTTCAAACCCATTTTGGCGTTTTCACCTGGTCTGGTCATCGGCGTGTTTACGCTGTTTTCTGTTCAGCTGGTGCAGATTAATCAGCGTGCGATTGAAATCGTCGGCATGGCGTCCTGGCACGAAAAGGTGTTTTCCGTGCCCTCGAAAGACTTCCCGGCCTATTACTTTCCCGCGTCGGTCTGGGGGCCCAGTAAAGCGACGGGCGATGCACGTTTGATTACAGGCATCGAGGCATTTACCAACGGCGAAACCCACCTGATCTGCCCGGCACGCTTAAAGGCGCTCAGGCAAAGGGCGCTGAAAAGGAATGCCTTACTGTGGCAGGCTGATGAGAAAGCCAAAACGGACCTGGTTGGCATGAGCCAGAACTGTCTCTTGATTAAGGGCGATAAGGTGACGACGGCGGCGGTACTGAAAACGCTCCTGCCCGATGAGGTCAATGTGAAGCCATAAAAAAGCCCACGCCAAAGCGTGGGCTGTAGCAAACACGAAGCTGTACGATTACAGCGCGGCGATGACGGCCTGCTGTTCGATCAGTTTGGTTTTTGACTGTTCCATCTCGGCGACGCGCTCGCGCTCTTTGGCGACGACCGCTTCCGGGGCACGGGACACAAAGCCTTCGTTAGCCAGCTTGGTCTGGATCTTCTCGATTTCCACATCCAGCTTCAGCAGCTCTTTGGCCAGGCGCTCCAGCTCGGCGGTTTTATCCACCAGATTCGCCATCGGGATCAGCAGCTCGGCGCCTTCCACGATTTTGGTCACCGACACCGGGCCTTTCTCGCCCGCAGGCAGAATGGTCAGGCTTTCGAGTCGCGCCAGGCGTGACAGGAAGTTACGGTTGGCCTCAACGCGGCGCTGGGCCGCCTGGGAGCAGTCGCGCAGCAGCACATCCAGCAGCTTGCTGGGCGCGATGTTCATCTCCGCACGGATATTACGGACCGCGATGATCGCCTGCTTCATCCACTCGATGTCGGCTTTGGCTTCGGCATCTTCTTTCGCCGTATCAAACTGCGGGAACGGCTGCAGCATGATGGTGTCATCGCTGATGTTTTTCAGGCCCTTCACGCGCTGCCAGATAGTTTCCGTGATAAACGGAATGATCGGGTGCGCCAGGCGCAGCAGCGCTTCCAGTACGTGAACCAGCGTATGGCGCGTGCCGCGCAGCTCGGATTCACTGCCGCTGTTCATGACCGGCTTAGTCAGCTCCAGGTACCAGTCGCAGAACTGGTTCCAGGTGAAGTCATACAGGATGTTGGCAGCGATATCGAAACGATAGCTGTCCAGCGCCTCACGGTAGGCTTTTACCGTGTGGTTGAACTCGGTCAGAATCCAGCGATCCGCCAGCGACAGCGTCATCTCGCCGCCGTTCTGACCGCAGTCCTGGTCTTCGGTGTTCATCAGCACAAAACGGCTGGCGTTCCACAGCTTGTTACAGAAGTTGCGATAACCTTCCAGGCGCTTCATGTCCCAGTTGATATCACGGCCGGTTGAGGCCAGCGCCGCCAGCGTAAAGCGCAGGGCATCGGTACCTGATGGCTCAATGCCGTTCGGGAACTGCTTCTCGGTACGCTTGCGGATTTTTTCCGCCAGCTGCGGCTGCATCATGTTGCCGGTGCGTTTTTCCAGCAGATCTTCCAGCGAAATGCCGTCAACCATATCCAGCGGATCAATCACGTTGCCCTTGGATTTCGACATTTTCTGGCCTTCTTCGTCGCGAATCAAACCGGTCATGTAGACGGTTTTAAACGGCACCTGCGGCTTACCGTTTTCATCTTTGATGAAGTGCATGGTCAGCATGATCATGCGGGCAATCCAGAAGAAGATGATGTCGAAGCCACTCACCAGCACGCTGGTGGGGTGGAAGGTGCGCAGGGCTTCGGTATTCTCCGGCCAGCCCAGCGTCGAGAAGGTCCACAGGCCTGATGAGAACCAGGTGTCCAGCACGTCATCGTCCTGACGCAGCGCCACATCGGCGGCCAGGTTGTTCTCGGCGCGAACCTCGTCTTCGGTACGACCCACATAAACGTTGCCGTCGTTGTCATACCAGGCCGGAATACGGTGGCCCCACCAGAGCTGACGGGAAATACACCAGTCCTGAATATCACGCATCCAGGAGAAGTACATGTTCTCGTACTGCTTCGGTACAAACTGAATATCGCCATTCTCAACCGCTTCAACCGCGACTTTTGCCAGCGGTGCCGTACGCACGTACCACTGATCGGTCAGCATCGGCTCGATGACCACGCCGCCACGGTCGCCATAAGGCACGGTGAGATCATGCGGTTTGATCTCTTCCAGCAGGCCCAGCTCGTCTACCGCAGCCACGATGGCCTTACGGGCGGCAAAACGCTCCATCTTCTGGAAATCAGCAGGAATCGCGTCGCTGTAAGCAGTGCTGGCTTCGCCGTTGGTGTCATAAACCTGGGCGCTTTCACGGATATCGCCGTCGAAGGTCAGGATGTTGATCATCGGCAGCTTATGACGACGGCCCACTTCGTAGTCGTTAAAGTCATGCGCCGGGGTGATTTTCACGCAGCCGGTGCCTTTTTCCATGTCGGCGTGCTCATCGCCCACCACAGGAATCAGGCGGTTAACCAGCGGCAGCATGATAAATTTACCGATCAGATCTTTGTAACGCGGATCTTCCGGGTTTACCGCCACGCCGGTATCACCCAACAGGGTTTCCGGACGGGTGGTCGCGACGACCAGATAATCTTTACCGTCGGCGGTTTTCGCGCCATCGGCCAGCGGATAGCGGATGTGCCACATTGAGCCTTTGCTCTCGCGGTTTTCCACTTCCAGGTCAGAGATTGCCGTACGCAGCTTCGGATCCCAGTTCACCAGGCGCTTGCCACGGTAAATCAGGTTTTCTTTGTACAGGCGCACAAACACTTCTTTCACCGCATTAGACAGGCCATCGTCCATGGTGAAACGCTCGCGCTCCCAGTCAACCGAGTTGCCCAGGCGGCGCATCTGGCGGGTGATGGTGCCGCCCGATTCAGCTTTCCACTGCCAGATTTTGTCGATGAACGCATCGCGACCGTAATCCTGACGGGTTTTGCCTTCTTCTGCGGCGATCTTGCGCTCAACCACCATCTGGGTGGCGATGCCTGCGTGATCGGTACCGGCCTGCCACAGGGTATTTTTGCCCTGCATGCGCTGGTAGCGGATCATGGTGTCCATGATGGTTTGCTGGAAGGCGTGACCCATGTGCAAGCTACCGGTGACGTTCGGCGGCGGGATCATGATGCAAAAGCTTTCCTGGCTGGTGTCGCCATTCGGTTTGAAGTAGCCCTGCTTTTCCCAATGCTCGTAAAGCGGCTGCTCGATATCTTGCGGGTTATATGTCTTATCCATTTCTGCTATGTCGTTTGCGGCTGTGGCGGCGTTGCCGTATTCAATTGGAAGCCAACGCTGCGATACGCTTTGTAGCGATCGCGCGCCAGCTGTTTGAGAGCGTCTTCGTAAGGAACGAAGTCTATCACTTCATGGAAAGCAGTAGCAAAATCTGCGAACTGCGGCAGCAGGCTGATCAGCAGGTCGCGTGGCGAATTGCCCCGACGCTGCGGCCATGCCAGCTCAACCGGTGCGCCGTAGCGCGGACCTTCCCCGGCGAGATTGTGCGGCACAAAGGCGTTGGCGGGGCGCTGCCACAGCGCCTCATCAAGCCGAATGGCTTGCTGCTCATCTTCACAGGCGATGAGCACCCGCTTACCGGCCCGCCAGCGTGTTTCCGCCAGATCGCACACCAGCGCTTCAACGGCGCTTAAGCCATCGCTGGATGCATCGGTTTCCAACACGTAGAAGGTTGCGTTTTTCATCGAATTGCCTGTTTAAAGAAAAGAAGGGCGGAGTAAGCTCCGCCCCGATGGGTTCGGTGGTCCGTACGATCAATCGTCGCCGTTCAGGCCAGCACGATTCAACAGGAACTGCGACAGCATCGGCACCGGACGACCGGTGGCGCCTTTGGCCTTGCCTGAACGCCAGGCTGTACCGGCGATGTCCAGATGCGCCCAGTTATATTTGCGCGCAAAACGGGCCAGGAAGCAAGCGGCGGTAATCGCCCCACCCGGACGGCCGCCAATGTTCGCCATATCGGCAAAATTGGATTCCAGCTGTTCCTGATACTCATCGGCCATCGGTAAACGCCAGGCGCGGTCGCCAGACTGCTCCGAGGCACCAATCAGTTCATGCGCCAGCGGATTGTGGTTCGACAAGAGTCCGCTGACGTGATGACCCAGGGCAATGACGCAGGCGCCGGTCAGTGTGGCAACGTCAATCACCACTTCCGGATCGAACCGCTCCACGTAGGTCAGCGCATCACACAGCACCAGGCGGCCTTCAGCATCGGTATTTAACACTTCAACCGTCTGACCGGACATGGTGGTCAGCACGTCGCCTGGACGCATGGATTTGCCGTCCGGCATGTTCTCGCAGCCGACCAGCACGCCCACCACGTTCAGCGGCAGATTCAGTTCGGCGACCATGCGCATCACGCCATAAACCGAGGCCGCGCCGCACATGTCGTACTTCATCTCATCCATGCTGTCCGCAGGCTTGATGGAGATACCGCCGGAGTCAAACGTCAGCCCTTTGCCAACCAGCACAATCGGACGCGCGTCGGTATCCGGGTTGCCTTTGTACTCAATGACCGACATCAGGGATTCATTATGCGATCCCGCGCCCACCGAGAGGTAGGCGTTCATGCCCAGCTCTTTCATCTGCTGCTCGCCAATCACGCGGGTCGTGATGTTTTTGCTGTAGGCATCCGCCAGCTGGCGCGCCTGAGATGCCAGGTAAGCAGGATTACAAATGTTAGGCGGCATGTTGCCCAAATCTTTTGCCGCTTTCACACCGGCGGCCACCGCCAGCCCGTGCTGAATGGCGCGCTCACCGCTGGTAAGCTCACGGCGCGTCGGCACGTTAAACACCAGCTTACGCAGGGGACGACGTGGCTCCGCTTTGTTGCTCTTCAACTGGTCGAAGTTATACAGCGCCTCTTTCGAGGTTTCGACGGCCTGACGTACTTTCCAGTAGGTATTACGCCCTTTGACGTGCAGCTCTGTCAGGAAGCACACGGCCTCCATCGAGCCAGTGTCATTCAGCGTGTTGATGGTTTTCTGGATCACCTGCTTATACTGGCGCTCGTCCAGCTCACGCTCTTTACCGCAGCCAATCAGCAGAATACGCTCTGACAGGATATTCGGCACATGATGCAGCAGCAGCGTCTGGCCCACTTTGCCTTCCAGTTCACCGCGGCGCAGCAGGGCGCTGATATAGCCGTCGCTGATCTTATCCAGTTGCTCGGCAATCGGTGACAGACGACGCGGTTCGAAAACACCAACTACAATGCATGCACTGCGCTGTTTTTCCGGACTACCGCTTTTTACACTGAACTCCATGCACTCTCCTGAATCTTAAAGACAACGGCCGCTGCTGCCGCTAGAATGTAGCGCATTCGTGACCCATTTATTAAGCGAAGCATTAAGACACATGCTGCTGGAGGTCATAATGGATCAGGGTGACAAGATGTTGTTTTTTCATCACCCAAACGCGATTACCATACATTTCTAGCGTCGACGACGGCCATTTATGAAGAAAAATGGCTAATAAGCGTTGAAATTAGCGATTTTCCTGCAAAAAGACAAGTTTTCACAGGCGTATTAAGCGTGATCATTATTAGATATCTGGTTCGGGAAACGCTCAAAAGCCAGCTGGCTATCCTGTTTATCCTGCTGTTGATCTTCTTCTGTCAGAAGTTGGTGAGGATTTTAGGGGCTGCGGTGGATGGCGAAGTGCCGACAAACCTTGTTCTGACGCTGTTAGGACTCGGCGTGCCTGAAATGGCACAACTTATTTTGCCCCTAAGCCTGTTTCTGGCGATTTTAATGACGCTCGGGCGGCTGTATACGGAAAGTGAAATTACCGTTATGCATGCCTGCGGCCTGAGTAAGGCGGTGCTGGTCAAAGCGGCGATGGTGCTGATGCTGTTCACCTCGGTGGTGGCTGCGGTTAACGTCATCTGGCTTGGCCCCTGGTCGTCGCGCTATCAGGAACAGGTCACTCAAAACGCTAAAGCGAACCCTGGTGCGGCTGCTCTGGCTGCGGGACAGTTCCAGACCTCCAGCGACGGTAGCGCCGTGCTGTTCCTTGAGAACGTCAAAGGCAATCAGTTTGGTCACGTCTTCCTGGCCCAACTGCGGCCAAAAGGGAATGCGCGGCCTTCCGTGGTGCTGGCCGACAGCGGGCACATGGAACAGAAGAAAGACGGCTCACAGATTGTGACCCTGGATAAAGGGACCCGATTTGAGGGAACGGCGTTGCTGCGCGATTTCCGCATCACCGACTTCACTAACTACCAGGCTTACGTAGGTTATAAGCAGGCTACGCTGGATCCTAACGATGTAGACCAGGCCACGTTTGCTACGCTGTTATCGAACAAAACGCCTGAATTCAGGGCTGAGCTTCACTGGCGTATTACGCTGGTCTTTGCCGTGCTGGTCATGGCCTTGATGGTGGTGCCGCTCAGCGTGGTCAACCCGCGTCAGGGACGCGTGCTCTCGATGCTGCCCGCGATGCTGCTGTACCTGATTTTCTTCCTGCTGCAGAGTTCGCTGCGCTCAAGCGGGGCGAAAGGCCGCCTCGATCCGGCTATCTGGATGTGGGTGGTGAATATTAGTTATCTGGCGTTAGCGATCGTGCTTAACCTGTGGGATACCGTGCCGATGCGTCGAATTCGTGCGCGCTTTACACGCGGAGGATCGGTCTGATGTTTCGCGTTCTCGATCGTTATATCGGTAAAACGATATTTAATACCATCCTGATGACGCTGTTTATGCTGGTCTCGCTGTCCGGCATTATCAAGTTCGTCGATCAGCTGCGTAAAACCGGACAGGGTGCCTACAGCGCGCTGGATGCAGGTTATTACACCTTGCTGAGTGTGCCAAAAGACATCGAAATCTTCTTCCCAATGGCGGCCCTGTTAGGTGCATTGCTGGGGCTGGGAACGCTGGCGCAGCGTAGTGAACTGGTGGTCATGCAGGCGGCGGGCTTTACCCGCATGCAGGTGGCCCTGTCGGTGATGAAAACGGCGATTCCGCTGGTGCTGCTGACCATGGCTATCGGCGAGTTTGTCGCCCCTCAGGGCGAGCAGATGGCGCGTAACTTCCGTGCGCAGCAGCTCTATGGTGGCGCGCTGGTGTCGACGCAGAGCGGTTTGTGGGCCAAAGACGGCAACAATTTCATCTACATTGAACGTGTTAAAGGCGACGATGAAATTGACGGCGTCAGCATTTACAACTTCACTGACGATCGCCGTTTACAGAGCGTCCGCTATGCTGCAACGGCGAAATGGAATAAAGACAAGAAGTTGTGGGTGCTGTCTCAGGTGGACGAATCGAATCTGACCGATCCGAAACAAATCACCGGCTCACAAAGCCTGACTGGCGAGTGGAAAACCAGCCTGACCCCAGACAAACTGGGCGTTGTGGCGCTGGATCCGGATGCGTTGTCGATTACCGGCCTCTACGATTACAGCAAATACCTGAAGCAGAGTGGTCAGGAGTCTGGCCGTTACCGGCTGAACATGTGGAGCAAAATCTTCCAGCCGCTGTCCGTAGCGGTCATGATGCTGATGGCGCTGTCGTTTATCTTTGGTCCGCTGCGTAGCGTATCCATGGGCGTGCGCGTGGTCACCGGGATCAGCTTCGGCTTCCTGTTCTACGTACTGGATCAGATTTTTGGCCCGCTCAGCCTGGTTTATGGTCTGCCGCCGATTTTCGGCGCGATACTGCCAAGCTTTGCCTTCTTTGCCATCAGTCTGTTTATGCTGATAAAACGGCGATAGATGCTGACAGTCAGAAAGGCCGCGCGATGCGGCCTTTTTTTATGGCTGGTGTCGGTGACGAATCGAACGCCTGAATTTCACCGCCTGATGCGGTGGCGATCGTCACGTGCCAGTAAAGGTGCATCCGGTTGCCCTGATGTTTTACAGACTGGATTATCGATCTAGAAAGGTAAGGCATTCCTGAGGAACCCATCCATTTTCCCCAGAAGGCTTCTCAGCCCAGTACCAGCCGTTAAGCGCGTGCGTCACTACCACCGACTCACCGGGAAGGACGGTTAACTCCTGTGCCCTATAGTCTTCCAGACAGACAACCTCATTTGGGCTCAGTGGCAAAAAGTATTGCTCTGGCGCCCAGCCCGCTTTGCCATCGGGCAGCGTGATCCATATCCATCCTCGCCATTCAAGATCGCAGTGGCTCACCACGGCGATCTCGTCAGCCTTAATCGTAATCGGTTCGGGGAATGCCGACCTGTATTCATCGGTGACCACGGCCTGGGTTCTCATGATTTTTTCTCCTGCCATCTTACGAACAGCTTTAACAGACAGCTAAATCGGGTTTACCGGGCGGCGTGCCAGCAGCGCGTCTACATCACCGACACCATCCCCGCATTGTTGCCGACCTTGTAGGGCAGATCGCCTTCACCCGGCCGTCCTTTCAGGAGAATACCGCTTCACAGGTCATCGCACCCCGTCACAAATCAACGCACCATAAAGCGTCTCCGCCTCGGCTAACCTACTCAGCAGGCAATATTCATCGGTCTGGTGCGCCATCGATGGCTCGCCGGGGCCCAGAATAATGCAGGGCGGATTGCCCAGCGCAGGCAACAGCAGCGACGCATCGGTGAAGTAGGGCACAATGCGCGGCACCAGCGGCGCATCATGCAATGGCTGGCATCGTTGATAAACCGCCTGAATCCATGCGTGATCGCCTTCACTGAGCACTGCGGGCAGGTCCACCAGCGTAGATATCGTCACACTTTCGCCCAGTAAGGTGCTGAGCTGCTGACGGATGGTGGCGTGCTGAAGATTGGGCGCGCTACGAATATCCACGTCAAACTGCGTGCGGTCAGGCACGGAGTTAATGTTCAGGCCGCCTGTGATGCGCCCGACGTTGATCGTGGGCTGTTTCATCAGCGGGTGCGGCGCGCCGGGGGAAAAATGCTGAATTTTACCCAGCGCATCGGCCGCCAGGTAGATCGCATTGATGCCCAGCTCCGGCATCGCGCCGTGCGCGGTTTTACCGCGTGTTTCACAGCGCAGCCACAGTGCGCCTTTGTGGCCGATAACCGGATAGTTCGCGGTGGGTTCGCCAACGATCAGCGCGCCCACCTCGGGCAGTTCAGCGGTATCGATCAGCGCCCGCGCGCCGTCGCAGCCGGTTTCCTCACCGCCGGTAATCAGCAGCACCACGCCCGGCCCCTGGCGAATGGCCTGCTGGTGCGTAACGCAGGCCACGGCAAAGGCGGCAACGGCCGCTTTCATATCGCTCGATCCCCGGCCATAGAGCCGATCGTCGACGATCTCGCCAAAGGGACTGTGCTGCCAGTCGGCGTTACCGAGCGGCACCGTATCCAGATGGCCGGTAAAGGCCAGCGCAGGTCCGGCCTGCTCGCCGCTAAGGCGGGCTATCAGGTTATGGCGTCCTTCGCCGAAGGATGACAGCGTGACCTCGAAGCCGTTTTCCTCCAGCCAGCCGGCAAAAAATATCATGCAGGCGGCTTCGTTACCTGGTGGATTGAGGGTATCAAAGCGGATCAGCTGTAACGCCAGATCCGCCGTGCGGGTAAGGGCCATCAGTGACGAACCGTTAACCAGTCAAGACAGTTGATCCACAGCTGGCGATAACCCTGCCACTGGGCAAATTCCTGCGGCAACCAGTGGGCAGACATATCGCTGGTCCACACCAGCGAGCGGCCCTGCTGATATTCGCGCACCGCCAGCAACGGATGCGCGGTGCCGGCAATGGTTGCCAGCAGTTTGCCTTCAGGGTGCATTTCCACTTCGTTATAGCCCAGTAACCACGGCCATTCGTCGGGCATGTCGGTAAACAGCGCGTGGGATTCGGTGACGCTCGGATAAGAGCCTTCGGGCGTTTCGATGCGGTCGTCCCAGGCCAGGCAGCGTACCGGCAGCACTTTCTCGACCGCCGTGTTGCGATAGCGCGCGCCGCCGTTGATGCCCTGAAAACTGAAGTAGCCGCCGATCATCATCAAGGCACCGCCCGCCGCCACATAGTCGTGGATCAGCATCAGACGGTTCGCTGTGCGCTGGCTCTTCAGCCAGGTATCCGGATGCAGCAGTAACGTGTTCGCGCCGATATCCGACAGAATGATCGCGTCCCACGCTTGCAGCCCGGCCAGCGTCAGCGGAAATTCGGTCGCCGCCGCGTGCGCGGGCATATAGGTGATGGCATAGTCGCTGTCAGCCAGCGCCGCCATAAAGTCGGTTGCCCCATTGTGCCAGGTGGCGGTGGCAAACTGATCGAAGCCTTTAACGTGAACGGACGTGCTGGTCCAGGATTCCCCGACCAGTAAAATTTTCTTCTGCATTACGGTTCTCCCTTACCCACCAAAAACGCGCTGTGGGTTAGCAATCAGTAAGGTTTCAAGTTGTTCGCCGCTGACGCCGTGGCGTTTCAGGCGCGGAACAAAATGTTTAAGGATGTAGCCATAGCCGTGGCCGCCGTAGCGGGTCAGCATGGTTTTCAGGAACACGTCCTGGGACAGCAAAATCTGCTCAATAAAGCCGTCATCGATCAGTTCGCGGATGGCGCGGGCGTTCTCTTCGTCGGACGGTGACTGCGCGGACTCGTCGGCGTAGTAATAGCTCATGCCGATCATGTCGTATTCCAGAAATGCACCGCGCTGGGCCAGTTCACGCTGATAGCGCTTGTCGGCAAAGCTGGGGTTCATGTGGCACAGCACCACGTGGCGCAGATCGGCCCCTTCGTGTTCAAGAATATCCAGCACCTTGTGCCCCAGCCGCTCCCAGCCGGGCAGATGCACCTCAATCGGCACCCGGGTTGCTGCACTGGCCCGGCCCGCCGCCCGCAGGGATTTTTCCTCGCTGGCGGTAAAGCGGCTGGACACGCCGATCTCACCGATCAACCCGGCTAGTACCTCGGGTTTTTCTTCCCGGCCGCCCAGGTCGTAAATCAGCTTGTCAGCTAACGCCTCGACGCTAATCGTTTTCACCCATTCCGGATGCGAAGGCTCCAGGTACAGGCCGGTGCTCATGATGATGTTCAGCCCGGTCAGGCGGGCGATGCGCTGCAATGCCTTGGGATCCCGCCCGATGCCGATATTGGTAGGATCGACAACCGTGTCACCGCCGAGAGCACGGAACTTCATCAGCTCCTCAATCGCCAGATCCACATCGAACAGCTGACAATTATCGCGGCTGATTAACGGGTTAAGCGACAGTTCGCCCAGGTTTTCCATACTCACCGGCATTTCCGCTAAATGGCGATCGCCACAGCAGCAGGGCGGCACCCACTTGCCGGACGCATCCAGCAGAATGTGTTCATGCATCAGCGTCACGCCCATCTCACTGACCGGCAGCGGCCCCAGCACCGTCATGACATAGCCGCTGTTAATGCCGAGCGGTAGGGGATCCGGATGCCGAAAAATAGAGTGTTTCATTGGCTATCCTTTTGCCGCCGCGCGGGTCGGGTTGAGAATGCGGGTATTCAGCCAGATCGCCAGCAAAATAATCGTACCTGTCGCGATCTGCGTGTAAAAAGGAGAGATATGCGACAAAATCAGGCCGTTCTGAATAATGGCAATCGACAGCGCGCCCAGCAATGTACCGATGATGGTGCCGAAGCCGCCAAACAGGCTGGTACTGCCCAGCACCACCGCCGCAATCACCTGTAACTCAAAGCCTTCGCCCTGGTTAGAGGAGCCGCTGCCCAGACGGGCGGTGATAATCATGCCCGCCAGCGCGGCAGCCATGCCGCTGATGATATAGACCTTCATGGTCACGGCTTTGGTGTTAATCCCGCTGCGGCGCGCACCTTCGGCATTCGCGCCAATCGCGGTGACATAGCGGCCAAAACGCATATGATTAAGCACGATATGGCCGACAATCAGCACCACAATGCCGATCAGCGCCGGCATCGGCACGCCCAGCACTTTCGCGCGCCCCATAAAGGCAAACAGGCTGTCGGCAGGAATGGGAATGGAATAGCCCTGGGTAATCAGCAGCGCGACCCCGCGCACCACGGCTAAGGTGGCAAGCGTGACGATAAAGGCCGGAATGCCCTCATAGGCGATAAAGAAGCCGTTGATCGCGCCCACCAGCGCGCCCAGCAGCAGGCCGCCCAGCAACACCACCGGCCAGGGCAGCCCCCAGTTGTTCAGCGCAATAGCCGACAGCGCACCGACCAGCGCCAGCGTCGATCCCACCGAAAGATCGATCCCGCCCGTGGTGATCACCAGGGTCATCGCCGTGGCGACGATCAGCAGAGGCGCGCTCTGGCGAATGATATTGAGCCAGTTAGCACTGCTGAGAAAGTTGCCGGTGATCAACGAAAACACCACGCAACAGAACACAAAGAACAGCGCGATGCTGACCACGCCAGAGTGATTGTGCAGCAGGCGACGCGGCAACGAGTGTTGGGCCATACGGGAACCGCTCAGATTCATAATAGTCATCCTGTTACCTCGCTCAGTGCGTCGCCGCAGAGCGGGCGACAAATTTTTCGCCCACGATCAAATTCACAATTTCGCCCAGATCGGTGTCCGCCACCCGGCGGTCTGCCACGTTGGTGCCTTCGTACATCACCATGATGCGATCGCAGACCAGGAACAGATCCTGCAGGCGATGGGTAATCAGGATCACGCTGACGCCGCGCGCCGATACCCGACGAATCAGCTCCAGCACCGCTTCCACCTCGGCCACGGCCAGCGCGGCGGTGGGCTCATCCATGATCAGCACTTTGGGATCGAAGGCGGCCGCGCGTGCAATGGCAATCGCCTGACGCTGTCCACCGGACAGATTGCGCACCAGCAAACGCGTATCAGGAATGGAAATGCCCAGGCCTTTCAGCATTTCGCGCGCATCAGCGTGCATTTTCTCTTCATCAAGAAACGGAATGCCGAGGATCGATTTCATCGGCTCGCGCCCCATAAACAGGTTGCCCGCCACATCCACGGTGTCGCACAGCGACAGGTCCTGATAAACCATTTCGATATGGCAGCGGCGAGAATCCGCCGGATTGTTGAACTGCTGCTCTTCACCGTCAATGCGGATCGTGCCGCTGGTGGGCACCACCGCGCCAGACAGCACTTTGGTCAGCGTGGACTTGCCCGCGCCGTTATCGCCCACCAGGCCCAGCACTTCGCCGGGCGCCAGCTGTAAGTTCACGCCGCGCAGGGAACGTATCGCGCCGTAGGTTTTGGTTATATTCACCATCTCTACCCGTGCCGGGGCAGTTTGTGATTGCTGCATTCGATAACTCCCATCACCACTAACGGGAAAAGCTGAACAGAGATAAAAAAACTTTATCGTGCACGGTTTACGCCCTTGTAAACCGGTTTACCTGCCAGATAAAGCCCTCATACATAATCTCTGAACAACCGCTGTAACGATATTTTCTTGCCAGATACGTCATTGCAGCATCCGTGCCAGCCTGCAACACAGGCAGTACACATCCGGTTTAACACGTTGTTTTTAAACACGTTTAAATGTTAATTTTTGGTAAACCGGTTTACTAACTATAACGCGAAGAAATTAAAAAGCGCGTTATTTGCGCTAAAGTTGTGCACTTTTGCGCCATTTTGGGACGCTGTTAACACATTCGTATCGAATCGCGCGCCACCCATTCCACCGCAAGGCGGGTTTCAGGGGGAATATCGGGCTCGTTATTCAGGATGCGCAGCATAATGTGAACCGCCGTGCGGCCCAGTTCCCGGGCGGGCTGGCGGATGGTGGAAATGCGGGGTTGGGTAAAATCGGCATAGGTGGCGTCGTCAAATCCCACCAGCGACAGCGCCTCGGGAGCCTGTAACCCGCGTGCGCGCAGGCCATCCAGCAAGCCCAGCACCAGATAGTCACTGGCGGCAAACACGGCGGTTGGGCGGTGCGGCCGGCTGAACAGGTGTTGAAGCGCCTGTTCGCCAAACTCACGCTGGTATTCGCCGTACATCACCCATTCAGGCGGCACGGTCAGGCCCGCCTGCGCCATGGCGGTGCAGAAGCCCTGATAGCGTTCGCGCACGCTCATCAGCTCATCCGGCCCGCCAACAAACGCGATATGACGATGACCGGCGGCGATCAGCTTTTCGGTAGCAATGCGCCCGCCCTGCACGTTATCGGCGAACACCTTTGGCACTCTGCTGCCGGGAATATCTTCATCCAGCAGCACAATACGCTGGTGACGGTTAATTTCCTTACGCAGCAGCCCGTTATCCGGGTGGTTGGTGGTAAACAGCAAACCATCCACCTGGCAGGTATCCAGCCAGCGGATAAACTGGCTTTCTTTGCCGGGATGGTTGCGGGTGATGCAGAGCACAAGGCTGTAGCCACAGGCCGAAGCGGCTTCTTCCGCCGCGTCCGCCAGTTCGGCGAAGAAAGGGTTAGTAATATCGGGCAGGACCAGTCCTAAGGTTTCACTGCCGCCTTTGCTCAGGCGGCGCGCCAGGCTGTTGCCGCGATAATCCAGCTGGCGAATGGCGGCTTCAATGCGGTCGATGGTGTCCTGCGGCAGCATAATGCTTTGATTCATATAGCGGGATACGGTCGCTTTTGACAGCCCGGCCAGCGTCGCTACGTCGGATAACAGCACCCGTTTTTTAATCATATCCACAGCCATCTTGCCCAGAATCGGCTATCTGTAACACAGTTACGCGCGCCGGATACAGTATTTTTGCGCTGCCCCTGGCGATAAAATAATCGCTTGACAAAATCTGAGCGGAAGAGAATGGTAGAGACAGTTTACCGCATTACCCGGGAGTCACTCCCACACCGGCTTAGCCCGTTTCAGGTGTTCACCATAATGGACAGTGAGCAGAAACGCGGTTATTCAGGTTCAGGCTGAATAAGCCATTCACACGATATTTGCCCGCCAACAATAATCCCTCTGCATTTCGATGCGGAGATCGACTGGTTATCGCACATTCCCGACGAGGAATTTTAAGATGATGGCATTTAACACCAGAAAACTGCGTTCTGTTGCGCTGGCAACGGGCTTACTGGCAGCGGGTTCGTTTTTTACTTTGGCTCATGCAGCACCAACTTATGCGCTGGTACAGATCAACCAGCAGGCCCTGTTCTTTAATCAGATGAATCAGGGTGCGCAGGAGGCAGCGAAAGCCAGCGGTAAAAATTTAGTGATCTTCAACGCCAACGATAATCCCGTATCGCAAAACGACGCGATCGAAAATTATATTCAGCAGGGCGTGAAGGGCATTATGGTGGACGCGATTGACGTCAACGGCATTATGCCTGCGATTAAAGAAGCGGCCGCCGCCAAAATACCGGTGATTGCGATTGATGCGGTATTACCGGCGGGCCCACAGGCGGCGCAGGTGGGCGTGGATAACCTGGAAGGCGGTAAGATTATCGGCAAATATTTTGTCGATTACGTGGCGAAAAATATGGGCGGCAAAGCGCGGCTGGGCATTGTGGGCGCGCTGAACTCAGCCGTGCAAAACCAGCGTCAGAAAGGCTTTGAAGACACCATTAAGAGCAATCCTGGCATTACCGTCGCGGACGTGGTGGATGGCCAGAACGTGCAGGACACCGCGATGACGGCAGCAGAGAACCTGATCACCGGCAACCCGGACCTGACGGCCATCTATGCCACTGGTGAACCGGCGTTACTGGGCGCGATTGCGGCCGTAGAGAACCAGGGGCGGCAGAAAGACATCAAGGTGTTCGGCTGGGATCTGACGTCAAAGGCGATCACCGGTATCGATAACGGTTATGTCACCGCCGTCCTGCAGCAGGATCCGAAAAAAATGGGTGAAGAGGCGGTCAAAGCCCTGAACGCGGTGACGTCCGGCAAAACCGTGTCGAAAACCATTCTGGTACCGGCGACGGTCGTCACCAAAGCCAACGTGGACAGCTACCGCGCGATGTTTAAGTAACGCCTGACTCGCCGCCTGCACTCAGCAGTGCGGCGAGTTCGTTGACGGAGGGGAAGGCACTCAGCGTGCCGCGACGGCTCACCGTGATGGCGGCGGCCTGACTGGCGTGAGTAAGTGCTAACTTATCAATCTGAACCTGGCGCCTGAGTGCCGACGCCAGCATGACGGCAAGAAAGGTATCGCCCGCGCCGGTGGTATCCAGCGCCTCGACGGGCGTGGCAGGGCAAAACTCGCGGCGGTCGCCCTGAATCAGCCAGGCACCCGCGCTACCGTGAGTAACCACTAACGTTTTAACCGCTTCAGGATGCAACTGCCGGGCTTCGTGCTGATTCACCACGGCAATATCCACCAGCGGCCAGCAGGCACTGAACCCGGCATGGACCGGCGAAGGGTTAAAGACGGTGATCAGGCCACGCGACTTCGCCAGCTGGAACAGCGCATGGGTTTTCTCCGGCGAGAAGTTGCCCTGCTGCACCAGGACATCGCCAGCGCGTGCCGCGGCCAGATGTGCACTGATGATATCAATGCTCAACGCATCGGCTGCCCCGGTGCTGGTAATAATGGCGTTGTCGCCGTCGGCGCTGTTGAGAATAAGCGAGGTATCGCTAAAGGGATGAACCGGTTCAGCGGGCATAAAATAAAGCGGCTCCAGAGTGAGCTGCTGGCGAAGAGTTATTCCATTGCTGTCTTTGCCCGTCGCGGCAATTAAATGGGTTTCTATGCCGCAGCGGGATAACAGAATCGCCTGATTCGCGCCTTTACCGCCGATATCCTGCGAAACTTTATTTCCATGAACCGATGCGCCTTTTAAAGGAATATCGGCAATGCTCCAGGTTTCATCGACAGTGATATTTCCGGCCACATAAACACGCATAGTGTTTCCCTGAACAGGATAAAGACAAGATGGTTGCTATATCAGCAGAAAAAAATGATGCAATACAAGCGATATTTTCCCGCCCCAAAGCGGTCATTGGCGTGATTCACTGTGACCCGTTTCCCGGCTCGCCTAAATACCGGGGGAAATCAGTCAAGGCGATAACAGAGCGTGCCCTGCGCGATGCGGAAAATTATATTTGCGGCGGCGTTCATGGCCTGATTATTGAAAACCACGGCGATATTCCGTTTTCAAAACCCGAGGATATTGGCCCGGAAACGTCGGCCCTGATGGCGGTTATCACGGAAAAAGTGCGCGAACGGTTTGGCGTGCCGCTGGGCATTAACGTGCTGGCGAACGCGGCGCTGCCGGCCTTTGCCACCGCGCTGGCGGGCGGGGCGGATTTTATCCGCGTCAACCAGTGGGCGAATGCTTACATCGCCAATGAAGGCTTTATTGAAGGGGCCGCCGCCAAAGCGTTGCGCTACCGCAGCCAGCTGCGTGCCGAACATATTCGGGTGTTTGCCGACAGCCATGTTAAACACGGCAGCCATGCGATAGTGGCCGACCGCTCCATTCAGGAACTGACGCGCGACGTTGACTTCTTTGACGCGGACGCCGTGATCGCCACCGGGCAGCGTACCGGCGACAGCGCCACCCTGGACGAAATCGACGAGATCCGCGCCGCCACCGCCTTACCGCTGCTGGTGGGGTCGGGCGTCACGCCTACCAATGTCTGCCAGATCCTGGGCCGCACCCAGGGCGTGATTGTCGCCAGCGCGCTCAAGGTGGACGGCGTCTGGTGGAACGATGTGGATCTGGAAAGGGTTAAACACTTTATGGCCGTGGCGCAGGCGGCGCTGGATAAGGCCTAGCCGCTGTTTAGCGTCAGCCACAGGCAACAAAAAACCCCGCGGGTGAGGCGAGGTTTTTTGTTTACGTAAGCACGGTTACGTGCGGTGCACATCCTGCATTATCAACCTAATCAGCCTGTTACAGGCAGCGGAAAGGGTCGCAGGCTGTAAGTGCTCCTGACCACAGGAGCCAGCGTATGAGATGGATAGAAATCGCTCGCGTATTTCTTAAGCTCATGGTTGCACTACTGCAACTGCTTGAAATTATCGTGAACTCCTTCAGGTAAATCACGTTCAGGCCGCACCTGAGGGAGGTGATATTCACCTCCCTTTAATCACAGGGTTCGAAAAAGCAGAACGGTTACGTCAGGCCAGCCAGCCTTTCACCACCGGCAGCACCGCCGGAATCTGCGACAGCAGGTAGAGAATCAGGCCGATGGTGCCGCCCACCAGCGTGCCGTTGATGCGGATAAACTGCAGGTCCTTACCGATATTCAGCTCGATCTGCTGCGACATATCGCGCGCATCCCAGCTTTTCACCGTGTCGCTGATATGGCGCGTCAGGAACGCCGCGAATTCTGGCGCGACGCTGCGGGCGGCGTCTTCCAGATGCTGATTCATGGAGCTACGCAGTCCTTCATCGGCGGCCAGGGTTTCGCCCAGCCACAGGGCCGCCTGACGGACCTTGTCCTGCACTTTTGACGCCTCGCTGTTGAGATCCGCTTTCAGCCAGTCGCGCAGATCGCCCCACAGCTCGCCAATATAGCGGTTCAGCGTGGGATCGTCTTTCAGCCAGCCTTTGATCACCTCGGCGCGCTCGGCCATCTCGGGATCGTTTTTCAGCTTTTCGATCAGGCGATCCACCGCGCGATTAAAGCCCAGCCGCAGCTCGTGGCCCTGATCCAGCGCCACGTCATCCAGCAGGGAATCCACCGCGTTGGCAACCAGCTCTGCGCTGTGCTCTCCCAGCCATTCTGTCGGCAACATTTTGGCCTTGATGGGGTGCTCGCGCTTCAGCCAGCGCACCAGCTGGCTGGCGATAAATTCCCGGGTGCTGGGCTTATGCAGCAGCCGCAGCAACTGCTCGACCGCCGCATCCAGCAGTTCCTGATGTCGGTTATTTTTGGTCAGGCTTTCCAGCATCAGCGCGCCGCTCTGGCTGAGATCCACCTTGTCGATCGCCTTATGCACCGCGCGGCGCATGAAGTGCTGGATGCGCGCGTCATCGGTCAGATCGAGAAAGCCGCGCATGACCTGTAGCAGGTGGCGACCGATCCGATCGGCATTGCCGGGCGCGCTCAGCCAGGTGGCCAGCATCTGCGAGGGATCGTGACGGCGGATCAGATTCAGCATCGAATCGGTATCCAGAAACTTTTCCTGCACAAAGCGGCCCAGATTCTCCCCGATGCGATCTTTATTGCGCGGGATGATCGCCGTATGACGGGCAATAAACGGCACCGGTACGCGGCGAAACAGCGCCACCACCGCAAACCAGTCAGCCAGCGCGCCGACCATCGCGGCTTCGGCGATGGCTTTGATGCCGCTGACGTAAAAGTTGGGCGGCAGAAACAGGGTAACCACAAAGGTAGCGGCAGCCAGCAGCAGCAGCGACAGCGCCAGACGTTTGGTCCGTTTTAGTTCACGTTGTTTATCCATGTCCTGATCTTAGCAGCTTGCCTGATGATTAAGTATAAAATGCCGGTTTGCGCCCGTGTTACCCCGATCAGAATGGGGCTTGTTTAACGCAGTAAATTTGCGACAAAGTAGATGAGTAGTGAGATGAATCACACCAAAGTTTATCCCCAGGATAACGGCTTTCGTGAATCAGGTGCCCGGCATTAGAAACAGGATTCAATGCACGAAACGGATCAGGGTTAAATCACGGGTTAACCGGCGGCGGGCAGCCGAAACGAATCAGGTCTCCAGCAGCGCACTGACGCTGGGAAGTGAGGTACATTGTCGACAAAAAAAAGGACTATAATCCCATTTATCGCTACCTAATAGGAATAAATTCCCATTATGATGTCAGACGTTGAATGCCGATTCCTGTAGGGCTTGCTCGGCCCGGCCAATGCCTAAGCCCTTAGCAACATGTCGCCACGACTTCACCGCGCTCAGCACCTCATCGTAGATTTTCGTTGCGTCACTCTGTGACAGCCTGAAGAAATCTTTTACCTCAAAAGCGAGTCGGTAATCGAGCGCGTTGTCTGAATCATTAATATTGAGATGAAGCCCTTGCTTGCCGACAATCGGGTTTACGTCATAAGCCGGTGATAACGTCCAACCCTGCCGTGTGAGCAAAAAACCGTGATTGCGCAGATGGTCGTCAGTATTCGATACGGCAATATTCAACACGATTCTGCGCCATAGCTGGGCTAAATCGGCTTTTGTTTGCGCGCCCTGAGTGGAGAGAAATTCGGCGATTTCTAAATAACTGGCCCCCTGCGACTGCTCACCATCATAGTAGTGAAGCTGTGTCATTGCCGATGAAAAATGAATCCGCTTTTCACCCTCGCGATCGAAGCGGCGAGTTAAAAAGGTATGGTGTGTTGATGAAAACCGCCTGATTTCGGCAGGAGACATATTAACGCCAGCCGCGATGGCCAACTGATGGCACACCATCTCCCATGCACCGATGTCACAGGTGTCTGTGGTATTGGGAAACTTGGCGATCCACAGCTGGTTATTCTCATCGGCCACACAGGCCTTTGGCCTTGCTCCGCCTAATGATGACCCCGGTGAAATCAGCATTTTCAACCAGGCGTAATATTCATCACTATCAATATTTTCATCTTTTTCAATCTGTAGGGCGGCATACTCTAATTCTCGCAGCGCCGCGATTGGCGGGGCGGCAAAATCACTGTTGTTATCCAGAAAATCATCGCATCCTGATTTCCTGAATCGAATACCGCCCATTCGATAAGCATCATGTACGCCCAGAAGATAATCCAGCTCAGTCAGTCGACTATTCGCCCGCATGCCCTTACGCGCTTCAATCGCTGCGCGACGCTGCATCAAAATACGCCCCCAGCGATCGGGTGACGAATCGAGAAAAGCGCGGAAGTTTTTATTTGCTTCGTCGTTGTAGAGTTCCCCTGAGTGAAGCGTCAGCATAGGATCGATTTGCAAACGGTGGGGAGAGGTTAAAAATGTGTTGTCATATGAAAAGCTGAATACACCGCCACGACTGGAATCACTGTAAGAAAGGTGGCCCAGCAATAAAGGTTTCTCTATGGGTTGCCAGTCTGCATAGACCTCAATGCTTTCACGACTCATTTTGAACCTTCCAGCAGTTTAATGTTTTGCAGCTTAATACCGACCTCATCGTGAGCCGCCATTTCTGCAAAATTGTTTTCCATTCCCAGCACGGCCATGATTTTTAAATAGGTGCCAATGGCAACGCCCGGATCGCCTGCGAAGGCCTTGTTTATCGTCTTATGATCAAAACCGGTTCGCTCGCATAGCAATTTTTTAGTGAAGCCACGGCGTTTCATCGCCAATAGCAAATCCTCACCAAAGTGCATGAGGATTTTGCGTTGCCTGGGAAACAACACATTGTGCAAATCTCGTTTTGCCATCAACCTATCATCCGGGACTAAATTCCCAATTTTGGTTCAATGATGGGAATATAGTCCCTTTTTTGAAGTTGTACAATCAATCTTCGTTTTGACCCTTTCAACGCGAATTCGCATAATTTATGCCTCTGAGCGGGTAGCGAGAACATCACCCCAACCTGATTTCTGTACGTAAAAGCGCAGAACTGTCATAGAAATGTCAGTTCAGCGTATATCGTTAAGCTCATTATCAATGCGGAGCGCAGGGGGAAAAAGCGAGCGTGGCAGTGGATAGCCTGGCCATTACCGTTTCATGATGGCGATAGCCACGGGGATGCATGTCAGACATGGTGAAAGTATGCGACATTTCTGATCGTTAACGCCCTGCAAAATTGCTATTGGTTATCCTCGCAGCAGCGCACCCATAGCACGCTTTATCCGGCGCTTGTCACTCAGATTTAGCGCACGACTGGCGCATGTCGTGGAAAATTTGTTAAGAAAGTGGATGTTCTTGAGTGGCTTATTTGCATTAATTGTTCAATTTACTCTGGGCTCAACCGCAATGCACTGTGCGGTATCTCAATTTGTTGACGCACCCTATCCATGGAACCAGACCAGGAGAATTCACGTGAAAGCAATCGCAACGGCAACCGCAAGTCTGTTGATGTTAATGAGTGGCGTATCCGCGCAGGCGGAAGGGCTGACCACCTCGCAAGATGGTAAAAACCTGACCGTCAGCTTCGGGCAGCCCACCATTAAGCAGGTGCTGCATTACCGTAAAATGTACGACAAAAAACCCTTCCCCGATGCCGAAATTTATTACTACGACAACGGCACCTATAAAATCATCTCGCAGGGCGAAAACCACTACGGCGTTTACGTGATGCAGGGTAAGTTTGATGATGAGACCTTCACGGTGCGCTTTATCTCGCTGCCTTCCACCGACTGGGGCAACAAAACCGCCTTCCATCAGCTGACCTTTGTGCGCGGCGACAAGCAGAACGTGTTTATTCAGAACGCGATTGTTGATACCGGCGAGGCGATTGCCCAGCAAAACGGCACCTACACCCAGGAAAAGAACACCGTCACCAATCCGGTGTCCACCAGCTGGAAACACAAGTAGCGTTGAGGTGGCAGCCCGGCTGCCACCGTATTTTACCGACGACGTCCGCCAAACAGGCTGCCCAGCACGCCGCGAACGATCTGGTTAGTAATCTGACGCCCCGCGCTTTTTGCCATGGTTTGCACCACGCCATCCCGCTTGCCGCCGCGCGGACCGGTGCTGCCAAACAGAATGTCTTTTAATCCCCCCAGAATGCCGTCATCCACTGCCACCGCATTGCCTTTGGCTTCGGGCGCATTGGCCTTGTCACTGGCGGCCTGCACGCCCTGTTGCAGACGTTCGTAAGCCGATTCCCGATCAACTTCTGTGTCGTACTTGCCCGACAGCGGAGAATGGTTGATCAGCCCGTTGCGCTCGTCCGTGTTCACCGGCCCCATGCGCGAGCCGGGTGCAATCACCATCGCCCGCTCCACTACCGACGGGCTGCCTTTGGCATCCAGAAAGGAGATCAGAGCTTCGCCGGTGCCCAGCGCCTGTATCGCCTCCACGGTCGTAAACGCCGGATTGGCGCGCAGGGTTTCGGCGGCGGTTTTCACGGCTTTCTGATCGCGCGGGGTAAAGGCGCGTAGCGCATGTTGCACCCGGTTGCCCAGCTGGCCCAGCACGCTGTCGGGAATGTCCGCCGGATTCTGCGTCACAAACCAAATCCCTACGCCTTTGGAGCGGATCAGGCGGATTACCTGCTCAATCTTCTCCAGCAGCACCGGCGGCGCCTCGTTAAACAGCAGGTGCGCCTCATCAAAGAAGAACACCAGCTTCGGTTTATCCAGATCGCCCGCTTCCGGCAGGTGTTCATACAGCTCTGACAGCATCCACAGCAGGCTGGTCGCGTAAAGTTTGGGCATCTGATACAGCTTCTCGGCCGACAGGATGTTAATAACGCCTTTGCCGTTACTGTCAACGCGCATCCAGTCGCTAATCTCCAGCATCGGCTCGCCAAAGAAGTGCTCTGCGCCTTGCTCCTCCAGCGCCAGCAGTCCGCGCTGGATCGCGCCTACTGAGGCGCTGTTAATGTTGCCGTACTGCGTCTGAAAGCTTTTCGCGTTATCGCCGATGTACTGCGTCATGGCGCGCAGATCTTTAAAATCCAGCAGCAGCAGGCCCTGATCGTCGGCAATGCGGAAGATGATTTGCAGCACGCCGCTCTGCACCTCGTTCAGGTTCAGCAGCCGCGCCAGCATCAGCGGCCCCAGATCCGACACCGTCGCACGCACCGGATGGCCTTTCTCACCGAAAATATCCCACAGCACCACCGGGCTGCTGGTTGGCTGCCAGTCGGTCACACCGATGTTGGCCAGCCGCGCCTGCAGCTTTTCGCTGCTCTGGCCTGCCATCGCCACGCCGGTTAAATCGCCTTTCACATCCGCCATAAACACCGGCACGCCGATGGCAGAGAAGGATTCCGCCAGCTTTTGCAGCGTCACGGTTTTGCCCGTGCCGGTGGCACCGGTGATCAAGCCGTGTCGGTTTGCCATCTGCGGCAGCAGGTGCAGTTGAACGTCAGGGGTTTGGGCGATAAGCAGGGGAGCGGTCATAGCGCGGCACTCATAAACAGTCAGTCATGCGTTAAGCATAGCCAGCGGGGCGGCAGACGTGAGTGAATATTGCGTGCTGCCGCCCTGAAATTTACTTCTCCACCTCTTCAAAATTCAGCAGCGTGACGCCAATCCCCTGTTGCGCGTGCGTCACGTTCTTGCGCAGCGCCACCTGCACCTCGCCCTGCAGCATCACCACGTAAGGCGAGTTCTGCTGAAGCTGCTGTTGCAGCGAGACGTAATCGGCCCGGCGTTTGGCGGCATCGCTTTCTCCGGCGGCTTTGCGCGTCAGGGCGCTCAGCTCCGGAATATCCCAGCCTACGCGCCAGGCCAAGGTTTTGCTGCCGTTTGGCACGTTATAAGCGAAGGTGCTGGCGTTGGTATTGGGATCGATGTAGTCCGCGCCCCAGTAGGTAAAGATGGATTCAAAGTTGCGGCTGCGCATCTTGCTCCACAGCTCGGATTCCGCCACCGGCTGAATATCCAGATTTACATCCGCCTTCGCAAAGCTCGACTGCAGCGCCTGGGCAATATCGATATAAGGCGGCTGATTCACCACCGACAGCGCGATATGCGCGCCGGGCTTAATACCGCCTTTGGCTAAAATCGCTTTGGCCTTCTCGACATCATAGTGGAACGGTTTGGTCTCCAGCGCGCCGTCAAAGCCCTGGGGCAGGAAGCTCTGGTGTACGCGATATTGCCCCTTCAGCAGCTGATTCGCCAGGCTGTCGTAGTCCACCAGCCAGCGCGCGGCCTGCCATAAGGCCGGGTTGCCCAGCGCAGGCTGCTGCGTACTTTTTGTGTTAAAGCCGAGATAGTAGATCAGGCTGGAGGGAAAGGCGGCAATGTGCACGTTGGGATCGCTTTTCAGCGAGGCAAGCTGATCCGGCCCCAGCTGGTACGCCGCATCCACATCACCCTGCTGGATCAGCAGCCGACGGGTGCCCGGATCGGCCACGCCTTTCAGCAGCACCCGTTTCAGGTGCGCTTTCTGGGTGCTGTTGGGATTGGCCTCCAGCACCAGCGCCTGCAGGGGCACGAACTGCTTGATTGCGTAGGCCGCGCTGCCCGCCGAGTGGGTTTTCAGCCAGCCATTGCCGAAGTCGTTATTGGCGGCATGTGACTGCGCCAGCTTGCTGTCAACGATGGAGGAGACCGGCGCGGTCAACAGGCGCAGGGCCAGATCCTGCCCGATCTCTGCCGGCCAGCGCAGCTCCAGCTGATGATCGTTGATGACGCTGAACTGCTGATCGATGTTCTCCGGCGTCCAGCCAAATTCCCCGAGGATAAACGAGGGCGCTTTGTTCAGCTTCACCGCGCGGGTAAAGGAGAACACCACGTCCTGCGCCGTTAACGGATTGCCGCTGGCAAAACGCGCCTGCGGATTCAGGTCAAATACCAGGCTGTGCGGGGTTTTGCCCGCCTGCCAGCGTAGGGCTGCCAGCGGGGCCAGCTTCTGCGGATCGTTATGATCCGGCTCCAGTAACGTCTGATAGATATTACGCAGGCTGCTGTTGCTGACGGTTTCAAAGCTTTCTGCCGGATCGAAACTGATAATGCCATCCAGCGGCACGGCGACCACAAACGTATCTTTCGGCGTTGCCGCGTGGGCGGCAGAGGAGAGAGCAAGGGCGGTAAGCAGGAGCAGCGGTTTGCGCATAGCGGTTATCCTTAATGATTGATAACCCTACTGTAACCCGCGCCAGAGCAGGTCAAAATGCCGGTTTGTTCTGAGCTATGCCAGTTTCGTCTTAGCCGATTTGCCTTAGGTGACAGGCCGCCCTGAGGCGGGCGGCTCAGGCAGTCAGTGAAAATCGTGAATGACTTCCAGCACGCCGTTGATAATGAACTGGACGCCCATGCAGACCAGCAGAAAGCCCATCAGACGCGAGATCGCCTCGATGCCGCCTTTACCCACCAGGCGCATGATCGCCCCTGAACTGCGCAGGGAAATCCATAAAATCACGCTCACTACCAGGAATGTCAGCACCGGCGCGACGTTCAGTACCCAGGCAGGGAAATCCACCCCGCTGCGCACGGTAGAGGCCGAGGAGATGATCATCGCGATCGTCCCTGGTCCCGCCGTGCTCGGCATCGCCAGCGGCACAAAGGCGATGTTCACCGGTTCCTGCGCGGTTTCCAGCTCATCGTGCTTGTGTTTGGCTTCGACCGAATGGCCCACCGGCTTCGCCGGAAACAGCATCCGAAAACCAATAAACGCCACGATCAGCCCGCCTGCGATGCGCAGCCCCGGAATGGAGATACCGAAAGTGTGCAGCACCGCGCTGCCTGCGTACCAGGCCACCATCATGATGGCGAACACATAGATGCTCGCCTGCAGCGCCTGGCGGTTGCGCTCCTGAAAATTCATCTCACCGGCCAGGCCCAAAAACAGCGCCACGGTGGTGAGCGGGTTGGCGAGCGGCAGGATCACCACCAGCCCTAACCCAATTGCTTTGATTAACTCCAGCATGCCTTATCCCGTTTAGTGTTTAGGACGTTCCAGCGCTTCCAGCAGCTCCGGGAAGAAGTCTTGCAGGATCTCCGGCGTCATCAGCTCCGGGTACTGCATCAGGTGCTCGCGGATACGTTCGTTCACGTCCGGGATCAGGCGCTGTGCCGCATCGCTGGCGCTGATTTTGTGCTTTTTCATGCTGCGCAGCAGGTCGGCGGGCAGGTTATCTTCGTCTTCGTTATCTTCCACCATCTCCAGCGCGTCCAGCTCGTCGAACATCTCCATCAACGCTTCGGTCTGCGGCGTGCGGGATTCATATTCGCGCGGATGTTCTTCTGCCATATAGCGCAGCATCAGGCGCATCGGCGTGCCATCCGGTGACTTGGGCGGTTCGGCGGCGAACCAGGTCAGCAGCTGGTGGATGGTCACCTGATGGACGTGATAACCGTTATCCACCAGCTCGTCGGCCAGCAGCTCGGCGCTTTCGTTTTCAATCAGACAGATATGCGTGCGGTTGGGATCGTACTCTTCGAGCCACTGGTAGATCTCTTCGATCACCCCATCGTCGTACTCGAACTTTTTGTTTACATAGCTCCCTTCTGACGCATTTACGCAGGCTGTGATCAGGTCTGGATCGAAGTAAATTGCGATGTTGATACCTTTCATGCGTGCTGTCCTGTTCAAATCCAAAACATCACTATAGCGCCCAACGCATTAGGAAGGAAAACTTATGACTTAACATGTTGCGATACAAGGTGATGCAGACAGCGGGCGGGGGACTGACTGGCGGTAAAAAAGCGGGTAAGAAGGGGCGATAAACCTGCCAGCGCGGGGCTGGCAGGCGGCTGTCAGGAGATAAAGTTTTTACCCTGTTTCAGCACCACGTCACAGGCTTTGGTTTTGAGCTTCTCGCCCATCGGCGAGTTGCTGAGGCTTTGCAGGTTCAGTTGCTGGCCATTGCCGGTGTTCAGCAGCCCGGCCACGCCCTGGGTGTAATCCGGTTTTTGCTCCTGCGCGGCGGTGGTATTCAGGCCCAGCTTGCTCAGCACCTGATCTTTTACCGACTGCACGTTGTTTTTCACCACGTTGTGCTCCACGCAGTACTGCATCACTCCTGCGGCATTGGTCATGCTATTGGCGCTCATGGCTTTGTCGTTGCTGTTCAGCAAGCTGGTAATGGAGGACATCGACAGCCCGCCGTTCTGCTGACCTGTTGCACCGTTGTTCTGCTGGCTCAGCTGGTTGGCGGCACTGCTGAGTTGATCCTGCCAGCTTGCGGCTGACGCATTGCCCGCCAGCAGCAGTGCTGCCAGGGCGCAGGCGATATGGCGCTTTTTCATTTCGACCTCGGTTGGGTTTTATGCTTCGTGCTGTTAAGAGGCGGTGGGGATGAGAAAGTTCCGATGAAATGGCGAGCGGGAGGCGGTTTGGGAGGATTCTGGCAGCGGGACAGCGCGGGTTTACTGGGTTCCGTGTGTTTTTTCGCCGCTTAGCGCACATCACAGCGGAATTGGGTTGCTTGCTGGGCACGTAACGGTATAATCCTCAACGTTTTCCGCATCCTCTTCAGTGCCGAAGTGGCGAAATCGGTAGACGCAGTTGATTCAAAATCAACCATCGAAAGATGTGCCGGTTCGAGTCCGGCCTTCGGCACCAAGTGAAGTGAGTTGTTGGACTAAGAAGCTGCCTGAGGGCGGCTTTTTTTGTATCTGAAATCCAGTATCCGCAAGATTTTTCAAGTTTTTCCTTACCCTGGGCCAACCTGATTTAATTCACATCAACTTACTTATGTGGGTATGACTGTGGGTGTATCGCGGTTCGATAATGTTTTTTCCCACACAAGGCCCTTGAAAGAATACTTATCATGGCTCTGAGTGATGTTAAGGTTCGTTCGGCTAAGCTGACCTGCTCCCCGTTGATTAATACACCGTGATGTTAGTAATGTCTTCATAAGCCACATGAGGACATCCCCATGAAGAAGCGATTTTCCGACGAACAGATCATCAGTATTCTCCGCGAGGCAGAAGCCGGGGTTTCGGCCCGGGAACTCTGCCGCAAGCATGCCATTTCAGATGCCACCTTTTACTCCTGGCGCAAGAAGTTCGGTGGCATGGAAGTTCCCGAAGTGAAGCGGCTCAAGTCGCTTGAAGAGGAGAACGCCCGCCTCAAGAAGCTAATTACCGAAGCCATGCTGAATAAGGAGGCACTTCAGGTGGCTCTGGGACGAAAGTACTGACGACAGACCAGAAGCGGGAAGCCGTGGAGGTCATGTGTGAGGCAATGGGTCTGTCGCAACGCCGTGCCTGCAGTCTGGCTGATCTGTCACTTTCAACCTGCCGTTATTCGGCCCAGCGTCCGGCTGCTGACGCGCAACTGTCTCTACGGATCACAGAGCTGGCATTTGAACGCCGGCGATTTGGTTACCGGCGGATCTGGCAGTTATTGCGCCGGGAGGGCCTTCACGTCAACCACAAGCGGGTTTACCGCATCTATCACCTTAACGGTCTGTGTGTAAAACGCAGGCGCCGCCGTAAGGGTCTGGCGACTGAACGGCTTCCGCTTCTTCGCCCGGATGCGCCGAACATGAAATGGTCAATGGATTTTGTCATGGATGCATTTGCCAGCGGCCGCCGGATTAAGTGCCTGACCTTTGTGGATGATTTCACGAAAGAGTTTCTGACGATCACCGCCGCTTTCGGGATTTCAGGTGTTCAGGTCGCGCGTATTCTGGACAGCATTGCGCTGTTTCGTGGATATCCTGCGACGATAAGAACCGATCAGGGCCCGGAATTTATCTGCCGCGCGCTGGATCAATGGGCCTTTGAACATAGTGTTTAGCTGCGCTTAATTCAGCCAGGCAAACCAACTAAAAACGGATTTATTGAGAGTTTTAACGGTCGCTTTCGGGATGAATGCCTGAATGAGCACTGGTTCAGCGATGTTCTTCATGCCCGGAAAATCATTAATGACTGGCGGCAGGACTATAACGAGTCCAGACCTCATTCATCGCTGAATTATCAGACGCCATCTGAATTTGCAGCAGGCTGGCGAAACGGGAAACATGAAGAAAAACCCACCGACATTACTAACTGAAGGTTGTATCTAATACTGGGGGCTGGTCACACCTGTTGGTTAACCCCAATGGCTCAAAATACTGGCGTCTTCAATATCGTTTTAGTGGCAAACAGAAGATGCTGGCGTTAGGGGTTTATCCAATGGTTTCATTGGCAGAGGCTCGTAAGAGGCGCGATGCCGCGAAGAAACTGGTATCTGATGGTATCGATCCCTCTCAAAAGAAAAAAGAGGACAAGATTGAAGAAAGCGGAGCATTAACCTTTGAGGCTGTAGCAAGAGATTGGCATGCTTCCTGTAGCAAAAAATGGTCTAAGTCCCATAGTGAGCGGGTGCTTAAAAGCTTAGTGGATAATCTTTTCTCTGCGTTAGGTAAACGTAAGATTTCGGAGCTGAAGACTCGGGATCTACTCGCTCCAATTAAGGTAGTAGAGGCGAGTGGGCGATATGAAGTAGCTTCGCGTCTTCAACAGCGAACGACCGCAATCCTACGTTTTGCCGTACAAAATGGTCTACTTGATTATAATCCAGCCCAAGATATGGCTGGCGCAATAGCTGTAGCTAAACGAGTGCACCGCCCAGCGCTTGATTTCGAACGTCTTCCCGAATTGCTTGATCGTATCGAATGCTTTAAAGGTCGAAAGTTGACTCAATTTTCAGTGAAACTAACACTGCTGGTATTCATACGTTCAAGTGAACTGCGTTTTGCAAGATGGGAATAATCGATTTTAAAAATGCGCTTTGGACGATACCTGCAGAATGAGAACCTCTGAAGGGCGTAAAGCACTCACATCATGGTTCTAAGATGCGTAGCCCTCACCTCGTTCCTCTAAGCCGTCAGGCACTGGAAGTGTTGAAAGATATAAAACAAATCAGTGGGAATTACGAGTTGGTCTTCATCGGCGATCATCAGCAGGATAGGCCGATGAGCGAGAATACTGTTAACAAGGCTCTTCGCTCAATGGGCTATGACACTAAAACGGAAGTTTGCGGACACTGGTTTAGGGCGATGGCCTGTAGTGCCTTGATCGAATCCGGCTTATGGTCAAAAGATGCTGTTGAGCGTCAGATGAGCCATCAGGAGCGTAATAACGTTCGCGCTGCTTACATCCATCTTGCTGAACATCTCGATGAGCGGAGGCTAATGCTTCAGTGGTGGGCTGACTATCTTGATGCCAATCGAGAAAGAGCGGTCAGGCCGTTTGAGTTTGCCCACAGGTGATCGTTTTGAGTTTGATTAACCATCACATAATATCTTGTAACCCTTTGTTTTGAAGATGTTTGAATAGCTATCACTGGTTGATGGCTACTACATCATTCTATTATGATTTTTTTAGCAATATTTGATATCGTAGCAGTATTAAATACCGAGGAATAACCATGATATCAGGTCTTGATGGTGGAAATTTCATCCTTAGCTCGATGGCTAAGGAAAGAGTCAAATCAGGTCTACTTGATAGAGCAACAATAGAAGGTTCTAAAGGCGAGTATACCGTGATTTTTAATGGTTCAGAGTGGAAGGGTAAGCCATTAGTCTTATGTAGCTCCAGACAGCCTTATGAAGCACGAGTCTTCAAAAGCATAGATGGCGCGGCGGCAGAACTACTACGCATAGGCCTAAGTGAAGCTTCAATCAAAAATACCACCAAATCGAACGCTAAATAATCAGGTTTAAAATAGATATGCAAAGAGAAACGATTTTTTCAGAAGTTGAAACCGCAAATAGTAAACAACTTTCTGTTTTAAAAGCTAACTTCCCACAGTGTTTTGATAAAAATGGGGCGTTTATTCAAGAAAAGCTGCTTGAGATCGTCAAATCATCAGATGTTGAAATCTCTAAAGAATCATACAGCTTAAACTGGCTGGGTAAGTCCTATGCCCGGCTGTTGGCTAACCTACCACCGAAGACGTTGCTCACTGAAGATAAAGACCATAACCAACTTGAAGAGAACAAGAACAGTCAGAATCTGTTGATCAAAGGGGATAACCTCGAAGTATTGAAGCATATGGTTAATGCTTATGCTGAAAAGGTGAAGATGATTTACATTGATCCTCCATACAATACTGGTAAGGATGGATTCGCCTATAACGATGATCGCAAGTTTACACCTGAACAGCTTTCTGCACTTGCAGGTATCGATCTTGATGAAGCTGCCCGTATCCTCGATTTTACTGTCAAAGGTTCAAGTAGCCATAGTGCATGGCTAACATTCATTTATCCTCGTCTTTATATTGCTCGTGAACTAATGAAAGAAGATGGGACTATTTTTATCTCTATCGATCATAATGAGTTCGGTCAATTAAAACTTGTTTGTGATGAGATTTTTGGTGAGCAAAATTATGTTGGAGATATTGTGTGGAAAAATGCAACTGATAATAATCCGTCAAACATAGCTGTAGAGCATGAATATATTATTGTTTACGCAAAAAACAAAGAGCAGCTTGAAAGTGAGTGGAAGTCTAACATTTCAGATGTTAAGAATTTACTTATCAACATAGGTGAAGAATTTACATCAAAATATTCGGGTAATGAACTTAAGGAAAAATATACCCAATGGTATCGTGAACATAAATCTGAATTATGGCCTCTTGACCGATACAAATATATAGATAAAGATGGTGTCTATACTGGTAGCCAGAGTGTACACAACCCCGGAAAAGAGGGGTACAGGTATGATGTGTTACATCCAGAAACTAAAAAACCATGTAAACAACCTCTTATGGGATATCGTTTTCCATCAGAGACAATGGATCGGCTTCTATCAGAAGAAAAAATTATCTTCGGTGATGATGAAAACAAAATTATAGAGTTAAAGGTTTATGCCAAAGATTATAAACAAAAATTAAGCTCTGTTATTAATCTTGATGGGCGTACAGCAACGAATGAACTCAAAGAGTTATTTCCTGAAATGACTCAACCATTTACAAATGCTAAAACAATAAAACTAGTAGAAGATTTAATCTCTTTTGCATGTGATGGAGAAGGTGTTGTTTTAGATTTCTTTGCTGGTTCAGGAACTACAGCACATACAGTATTTAATTTAAATCATAAAAATAAAACATCGTATCAGTTTATTACAGTTCAACTAGATGAGCCAACAAAAGACAAATCTGATGCTTTGAAGCATGGCTATAAAACAATTTTTGACTTAACAAAAGAACGGTTAATTAGAGCTTCTAAAAATAACGGAAATCAAGGTTTTAAGGTATATCAACTAATGACTGATTTTCGAGCAAAAAATGAGTCTGAACTTACGCTGTCTAATCTTAGCTTCTTTGACGATGCTGTATTGACACCTGAACAGTATGATACCCTATTGACTACATGGTGTGTATATGATGGTAGCTTTTTAACAACGCCAATTGAAGATATTAATCTTAATGGCTACAAAGCGCACTTGTGCGATGGTTGTCTGTATCTGATTGCGCCTAATTTCACTAGCGAAGCACTGAAAGCTTTACTTCAAAAGTTGGATGCAGACAAAGACTTTGCCCCTAACAAAGTTGTATTTTATGGCAGCAACTTCGAAAGTGCGAAACAGATGGAACTCAATGAAGCACTTAAAAGTTATGCTAATAAAAAATCTATTGATTTAGATTTGGTGGTAAGGAACTAATCATGTCTAAAGGGTTCACATTCGAAAAAAATTTACCTCATCAAAAGGCTGGCGTTGATTCGGTGATGAATGTCTTTGTATCCGCCATACCTCATCAGACGGATCATGTTGCTATTCGCCTGTTAGCTAATCCAGAACTGAATCTATCTGAACAACAATACTACAACAACATAAAAAATGTTCAGGAGTTCAATGGTATTGAGCACTCAAAAGATAATTACGATGCTAAAAGTAACGTAATTGATGTTTCAATGGAGACAGGTACAGGTAAAACTTATACTTACACCAAAACAATTTTTGACCTGAACAAATCATTTGGCATTAACAAGTTTATCATCATTGTTCCGACTCTATCGATCAAAGCCGGAACCGTTAACTTTTTAAAAAGTGATGCTTTAAAAGAACACTTTCGAGATGATTACGAGCGTGAACTAAAAACTTACGTTGTTGAAAGTCAGAAAAGTTCTGGTAAAAATACAAAATCATACATGCCTCAAGCTATCCATGATTTTGTAGAAGCAAGTAATTTCAATAAGAAATATATACACGTTCTTGTGATCAACTCAGGGATGATTAACTCAAAGTCTTTAACTGACACTTATGATGTTGGTTTGCTTGATAATCAATTTGATACGCCATTTTCTGCTCTTAGTGCGGTTAAACCATTCATTATCATTGATGAACCTCATAAATTCTCTACAGGTAAAAAAACATGGGAAAATATTGAGAAATTTAACGCTCAATATATTGTTCGTTATGGTGCAACCTTTAGTGAGGGCTACAAGAACTTAGTTTATCGTCTTACAGCCGTGGATGCATTCAATGAAGATCTTGTTAAAGGTATTGATGCATACATTGAGGATATTGTTGGTGATGGTAATGCCAATCTCAAGTTCATCAAATCTGACGGAAAAGAAGCTACATTTGAACTGAATGAAAATAGCAATAAAAAAACGTTTAAGTTAGCCAAAGGTGAATCACTATCTAAGACGCATAGTGCGATCCATGATTTAACTCTTGATGCTTTAAACAAGAATACAGCAGTGTTGAGTAATGGTATTGAGTTAAAAATTGGTAGCTCGATAAACCCCTATTCTTACGATCAGACACTTGCTGATAACATGATGCGTAAAGCTGTCAAAGAACACTTTAAGTTAGAAAAAGAGTATCTGACACAAAGGCCACGCATAAAGCCTCTTACTCTTTTCTTCATTGATGAAATTGAAGGCTATCGAGATGGTAATGATATTGCCGGAAGCCTGAAAACTAAGTTCGAAGAATACGTTTTGGCAGAAGCTAATGAGCTGTTAAAAACAGAGAAAGATGAGTTTTATAGAAACTACCTTGAAAAAACTGTTAAGGGTATATCTTCTGTTCATGGTGGTTATTTTTCAAAAGATAACAGTGATAAAGATGATAAAATTGAGCAGGAAATCAACGAAATCCTTCATGACAAAGAGCTTCTATTATCTTTAGAAAATCCTCGCCGTTTCATTTTTTCTAAATGGACGTTGCGTGAGGGGTGGGATAACCCAAATGTCTTTCAGATTTGTAAGCTCCGTTCGAGCGGTAGCACCACATCTAAACTCCAAGAGGTAGGTCGTGGATTACGTCTTCCGGTGAATGAATACATGTGTCGTGTGAAAGACCGCAATTTTACTCTCAACTATTATGTTGATTTTACAGAAAAAGATTTTGTCGATTCTCTTGTCAAAGAGGTTAACGATAGTTCTTTCAAAGAAACTGTTCCAAGTAAGTTTACTCAAGAACTTAAGGATAAAATCCTATCTCAGTATCCTGAGCTTTCATCCAGAACACTCATGAATGAAATTTTTGATGATGAGATCATTGATGATAATGACAACTTCAAAGATTCAGATGCATATAGCCGCTTAAAAGCCAAATATCCGGCAGCGTTCCCTACAGGAGTGAAACCAAGCAAAATCAAAAAAGCCACTGATGGAAAAAGACGCACTAAAATGCGTGTTGGTAAGTTCAGTGAGCTAAAAGAACTATGGGATTTGATCAATCAAAAAGCAGTGATTGAGTATAAAATAAACAGCGAAAATGAATTCTTATCTATTTTCAAGTCATTCATGCTCGAAGAAACAGAAAGATTTACTAAATCAGGCGTTCATACTCGCATTGATAAAATTTACATCTATAATGATACGGCAATGTCGAAAAGCATTTTTAGTGATGATGATAACTTTGCTAAACTAAACACAATGAGCTATCGGGAATTTCTTGATAACTTATCACAAACTATTTTTGCCAAACACGATACCTTACATAAGGTTTTTTGTGATATAAAAAACACTATCAATATCACTGAATACCTTAACATTCAAACAATCAGAAAGATTAAGTCTGGTTTTAGCAAGTATTTGTTGAACAATTCATTTAACAAATTCAGTCTTGGATATAATGTGATTTCAGGTTCAATTCATCCTACAAAGTTCACTAATGCAGACGGTGAGCCTGTGAGTGAGGTATTATCAAGTGATCTTGGTATATTGAATGACAACACAAAACCACCGTTGGATTCTTATCTTTTTGAAGAAGTCTTTTATGACTCAGAGCTTGAAAAGCTCAACATAACAGATGGAGAGATTCAGTCTGTAGCTGTTTTTACAAAGATACCGAAGAATTCCATTAAGATCCCGGTAGCAGGTGGATATACGTACTCCCCTGACTTTGCATATGTTGTCAAAACAAAAAAAGGTGATTATTTAAACTTTATTATCGAAACAAAAAATGTAGATGGGAAGGATAGTTTAAGACTTGAAGAAGAACGTAAGATAAAACATGCACAAGCACTATTCAGTCAAATAAGTAAATCTGTCAAAGTCGAGTTTAGAACACAATTTTCTGCAGACAGAATAGCTGAACTGATAAAAAAAGTTGGATGATAACATTTTATAAATGGAAAAGGGCCTTACGGCCCTTTCGTTTTCCCCTAAAGGGAACTCTTCATTAGAGAGAATACACATCCCCACACTTGGGGTAAATCAATCAGCCCATTGGGCTGTACACTACTCCCCATATATGGGGCAATCAGACACTTCATGAAGTGAATATTCTCAAGGAACCCTTATTAAATATAATGTTAAATGCAGATTGTCAAATATATTTTAAGAATATATTCACATCCATCAATCAAAAATAAATTTAATCCTCCGTAAATAATTATGGGATCAAACCAAGTTCCTGATATCTTATCTTTTTATATCTCATGGTATATTTCTTAATGTCAAAATATGGTATATAACAACCAGAGAGCATTTTTATAGGCTGCTATTAGCTGACACTCCTTTCCCCGTTGCTGTTTCCTATAAAAGAGCTAGAGATAGATAATTGCATTTTTATTTTCTATCCTATTCACTCTGGATCGTTCGGATCACAGCTTATTAGGGCACTCGGAACATCAACACAGGATAAAACATCTACCATTTAAATATATTATAAGGTTATAGGTGTCAAGATAAAACATTAAGTTATATAGAAGTTTCTCACGGCTATAGATACTTCACTTCTGCCTCCCAATCATATCTTTAAGAAACCTTTTTCCTCGTAATTTTAATCTTGCTTTATCTTCAATGCTAATATTCGATAGTTGTAATATCAGTCCTAATATTAACTCTTTATCCACCTCTTCTACTTTACAGCCCACAGCTTTAGCTACTTCAGCACCAAGGATGCTCTTCAAGCGTGTCTCAGCACTCTTGAATAAAGATTTCTCTTTGGTCTTGAGACGATTCAAATGCATCTGCGCTGATGCTATTTTTTGCTTAATGTTTTTTTCTGTTCTTTGTTTTCTGTTTTTATCACCCGTATCCATAATTACTTTTCCTTTTAGTTTTAAAAAACATGAAATACAATTAAAAAAGGAAAAGGTCAAACTGTAAGCACACCCGTTTTAGTTCCACGCACTTTTTGAGGTTTCCGGTTTTTCGGCCATCAGCCGGTACTCCTCCGGCGTCAGGTTATTCAGGGATTCATGAGGCCGCTCGCTGTTGTATTCCATCAGCCAGCGACTTGTGATTTCCCGAGCTTCATTCAGCGTTCTGAACAGGTAAAAATCCAGGATTTCTGTTCGGTACGTCCGGTTAAACCGTTCGATAAAGGCGTTCTGCGTTGGTTTTCCCGGCTTGGTAAATTCCAGCATCACTCTATGCTCTTCAGCCCACTGTGCCAGCGTCAGTGAGACCAGTTCTGGTCCGTTGTCCATCCGCAGTTTCAGTGGATAACCCCGGTTTGCCACGATTCTGTCCAGCACCCTGACCACCCGCTGTGCCAGGATATTCAGATCAATTTCTATGGCGAGGGCCTCGCGGTTAAAGTCATCAACCACATTAAAGGTCCGGAAGCGTCTGCCGCAGACCAGCGCATCATGCATAAAATCGATGGACCAGCTCTGGTTAAGCGCTTCCGGCGTAGCCAGTCGCGCCGGGTTACGCGCGGGTAAACGCTGTTTTCCCTTGCGACGAAAATTCAGTTTCAGCAGGCAGTAAATCCGGTGAACGCGTTTATGGTTCCAGGTGTTACCCTGCCTGCGCAGCAGCTGGAACAGCTTTTTGAAGCCGTATCGCGGGTAGCGCTCTGCCAGCTCAGTCAGCACCTGGATCACCGGTTCATCACGCCGGGTATCGGGCTGGTAAAAACAGACCGTCCTGCTCAGCGATAACGTCCTGCAGGCCTGGCGAATGCTCATGGTAAATTGCGCAGTCAGGTAACCGACGAGCTCACGCTTTATCGCTGGTTTTAAAGCTTTTTTTCGATGACTTCTTTAAGTGCCCGGCATTCAAGGCTGAGATCAGCAAACATCTGTTTGAGGCGACGGTTTTCATCCTCCAGGTCTTTCATCTTTTTTATATCAGAGGCTTCCATACCGCCAAACTTCGCTTTCCAGTTGTAATAGCTGGCTTCAGAGATACCGGCTTTACGGCAGACATCCTTAACGGTACGTCCGGCTTCGACGGACTTCAGAACGGCAATGATCTGGTGTTCGGTGAATCGGGCTTTACGCATGGTGATCTCCTCACAGGACATAATCAGTATGTCGGAAGATCTCTAAAAGTGAATGGTTCGTTTAAGCGGGATACTTACACCTCCTTATCCAGCATGGCTTCGGCAAGCCGCTTCCTGATTCGGACGTTCTCCTCTTCAGGTGACTTAAGCCGTTTTCCCTCAGTGATTTCCATGCCACCAAAATTCTTACGTCAGGTGTAGAAGGTAGCGTCTGAAATGGCGTGCTTATGGGCGGAAATGCCAGCCCCGGCCTCGCGGAGAATACTGATAATCTGTTCGTCAGAAAAACGCTTCTTCATGGGATGTCCTCATATGGCTGATGAAGACACTACTGACATCGTGGTGTATTAATCGAGGAGGAGCAGGTCACTGATCGTTGTATCTAATATCATGAATAGATCATAAAATTGGCGGTAGCAGAATTTTTCAGCAGCACCTTCAACGTATCAAGTTGAATAATATGAAATGTCACCTTGAGAGGTGCTGCTATTAGTTAAATCGGATTTAAAGTCTTACCCATCGCTCTCTCAATCAATTCAAGTAATTCTTTTTGTCTCTGCTCGTAAAATGCTTCAAAATCGTCAGCGCGCAGGGGTTCTACAGGAATATGATGACTTCTTAAAATAGCATTCATTGAAACGTCCTCAAGCTGTACTTGAGGATGTGACTGCAATGAATTTAGATAAACTGATGGAGCAGAACCCCCAATCATCCTGTTTGCTTTATAAGAAATAGGTGTTTTGTTAATAATTGAATCGTACCGACGTCTTGGTATTCCATTTTTTTCGCACCAATCTTTCGGGAAAATATGATGAATATCTAATGAAACCTCGTCACTTTCCAAGTCTCGAATGCGGGATTTCCAGAAGAGGTCGTGTGCACCATCGCGAAGTACGAGTACATTAATGCCTTTATAAGCAGCGCTTAGTCTTGATGTTAATGATTCCAGACGATCAATCTGGAAATTGGCATCGTTAATGGTGCGTGGAATATCTCCATTTCCATCAATCCAGCCAAGCAGTTCTTCAACATCGTTAGCAATACGCGTTTCTACCGCACCACCATAAAGTTCACCAAGCACGCCGCACCAGAACCATTTTGCAATTTTCTGATGAATTTGCGGCTCTCTCCAACGTTCTTCGTCTTTGCTGCAAATAATAGTCATTACAGCTGCCAGAGGAGCAATCTGGGTGCGGTAAGGCAATTCACGTTGGGAACTAAAACATTCCTGGCGAAGGAATTTAGCTGCACAATTAAATCCATTTTCTACAATGTCGGCCCAGTTTTTATAAGCCTCTAAAGGAAGCTCAAGAACAGAAGCTCGTTTCGCACTTACTGGGGATAACTGTTTACCCGCTTTACCCACAGCTATATCAGCTTTGCGTTTTCCCAATGTGTGCAGCATGGTGATGGCTTGAAGAAAATCTGTACTTTCTAAACCACTTAAAACATTTTCTTGTGAAAGACGCTGTTTGCGTGAAGTAACGCCTCTGTACTCACTGCCATACCAGTCATCACGAAGATTGTAGCTATCAGCTGCATAGCTGGCGGTGACAAGTTCGAATACAGAAAGAGGGACGCCTCCAGTGTTAACCTTTTCAAATACGAGGCACACGGCTTCTTTGGTGGTATCTTTTTTCAAAACAATTAAGGGAATCTGATAATCATTGTAAGCATCCAGTACCTGCGTTTTGAATTTGAAGAACTGAGGAACAGCTTCAATATTGTAAGTGTAAAGATCTTGTAACCAAGTCATTGCTTCAAGAATTTCCGAGCATGGAAAATAGAGCTCTTGACACTCAAGTTCTCGATTGGAAAGATCAAGATCCACTTTTCGACCAAAATCGCTACGTATTTGACGATTAGCATCAGTGGCTATGATTGCGTCATCCAGCCTATCCGGGCCTGCAAGAGCTGTGGGTATGTGAATATAGTAATACCGATTGATTGGTTTCCCTTTGTCCGTCGTTGTTTTCACCGGCCCCTGTAGTTTCAGTACTTGAGTTAATGTTGTTAGTCTTTGTTGTCCATCAAGAATGAGTTTTTCTGGCGAAGGCAAACCTAAGGAGGGAACATTTTCTATCGGTCTAACCTGAAAACGTACTTCACCTCCTGTTTCTAAAAGCATCACTGCGCCTACAGGGAATGAACGACCAAGGCTGACGAGTAAGCTACGAACATGCTCATCATCCCAAACCCAACCCCGTTGAAAATCCGGTAACTGGATTTTCCCCTCAACGATATCTTTTAGAAGATCCTTAAGCGGAAGCTTAGTACTATCAAATGTTGACATTTTCACATCCTTGCGCAGTGATTATTTTTATTAACTATACAGTGGTGAAAGACTGTTTGCACCGTTCTTGCTTCAGAATGAGGTTCTGCAGCTAAATATGTTAATAATTTGAATTAAATACTGTTTTTATTAATTATAAATTTTATAACCTCGCACGTGTAACTGAAACCACCAGAACTTTAAATAAGTTTTTGCATTTAGGATGCAATAATTACGCTTATTACATTCAGTAGCTCTTTAAGGCAAGCAAACCATTGCACTCTCTCCCGTATCGTGGACAATACTTAATCATAAGCTGGGTTTATATCTTCCAAATCAATAATTTGACTTAAGTTGCGGGATGCGGGATGGACAGTAACACTAAGGGATTCACTTCATACTGGCGTAACTCACTGGCTGATGCAGAGTCGGGTAAAGGGGCGTTTTCCAGTAAAGATGTAGGTTCATTCACAAAATGGACGGACATAGCCTCAGGGAGGCTTAAAGACGAGATAGTCCGCTCATTTTTTAAAAGTGAAGGTGAAAATATTAAAATTGTAGAGGTGCTTTTACGGCCTCGTGTCTACATCCGTCTTTTGAAGCATGGCAAAAAGCGGACTGCAGGCGCACCAGTGTTCGTCACGCCATTGGTAACATCCGCTCTTATGAACCGCGAAGGTTTTTTGTTTCCCAACGCGCCTACGACTATACCGCGAGACTTGCTTGAGCCACTTCCCAAAGGCATTTTTTCGATTGGTGAGATAACTCATTATGACAAATACAGAACGACACATGACTCAACTTCATTTGGTGTGGATGATGAGCATGAGCGCCACGTGGAAACGGATGAGCAGCGTGAAAAACGATATGAAAGATACAAAAAACGCTGGGAAACATATCTTAAAGAGTCAGAAGATCTTCTTAAAAACGTCGCTAAAGAATGGATTGAATCCCACGAGCAATATGAACTTGCAGAATATGGTTATGTAATCAAAGCCAAACGAGTTGGTGGGGCAAGCATACATATACTGCCTATGTACGATCATCTGCTGGTGAGCAAAAAAGAAGTACCGTTGCTATCGCGCTTTGCGTCTCATGACATGCCTCCCTTAGAATCACTTCTGCCTGACAACGCCATGTTCTGTGAACGACTTGGGCATTCCGGAGATACATTTCCGCTGGCGGTGGCACAACGTGATGCTCTTAGCCATTATCTGACTCAGCAACCAGGTGATATGCTCGCTGTGAACGGCCCTCCCGGAACCGGTAAGACTACGCTGATGCTTTCCATTATTGCTACCGAATGGGCCAGGGCTGCGCTTAATAAGAGTGAACCGCCTGTAGTCATTGCTACGTCAACCAATAACCAGGCTGTGACCAACATCATTGAAGCGTTCGGTAAAGATTTTGGTTCTGGTACCGGGGCAATGGAGGGGCGTTGGTTGCCCGATGTGATCAGCTTTGGCGCGTTTTATCCGTCTTCAACTCAAAGAGCCGACGCAGAAAAAAAATACCAGACGGAAGATTTTTTTAATCGTATCGAATCCCTCGAATATGTTGAAGACGCACGAGTTTTCTATCTGGAGAAGGCAAAAGCGGCGTTTCCAAACGAAGACTGTAGCTCGCCAGAGCTGGTTGTGGATATTTTGCACAAGCATTTAACTGAGATGACTGCTCAGCTTAAGCAAATCGAACTCGCATGGAACAGGCTGAATGCGGTTCGCCGTGAGCGGGATGCCATCAGCGAAGATCTCGGCCAGTACATTCAAGATAAAAATGCCTTACTGCTTAACAGCACGAATGAAGTCGCGCTTTTGAACCAAGGTAAAAAGCGGTGGCAGCAATATCGTGCGAATGAGTCTGTCATATATGCGCTTTTCTCTTGGCTGCCTGTCGTTCGTACTAAACGTCACTATCAAATGAACCTCTTTTTAGATGAGGCGTTTGGCGCAAAAATGACGGCATTTAAGGGATCGCTGCCAGTAGATATTGACGCATTTATAGAGGGTTTAATATCACAATCATCAAAAGAACAAGCGGGTTTCCAAAAAGAAATCGAATTAGCTCTGGACGTCTTCAGACGCGAAAACGAAGCATCTCAGCGCTGGAGCGAGCTGACATATTCATTGGGGCACACAGATTCAGATGAAGTGACCTTGTCCAGAGCGGATGAGCTTGCGGATACTGGGATCCGTTTCCCTGCGTTCTTGCTGTCAACCCATTACTGGGAAGGCCGCTGGCTGATTGATATGGCCAAGATAGATAATCTCCAAAATGAGAAAGATCTTCGAGAGGCGAAGGTAATTAAAGCTTGCTGGCAGCGCAGAATGAAGCTCACCCCTTGCATAGTTATGACCTGCTTTATGCTTCCTTTACATATGCGCGTCAAAGAACCTATCGGTGGAGACCAATTTGAGTATAGTTATTTATACAATTTTGCCGATTTGCTCATTGTTGATGAAGCCGGGCAGGTACTTCCTGAGGTTGCCGCAGCGTCTTTTGCTCTGGCGAAGAAAGCCTTGGTAATTGGTGATACAGAACAAATAGCCCCTATCTGGAACAGCCTGCCAGGTATCGATATAGGCAATATGATGGAGGAGAATATCCTTCACGGCAGTACGCAAGAGGAGCTTACTGAAGCCTATATCTTGATGAGTGAGTCAGGAAAAAGTGCTGCATCAGGCAGTGTTATGAAAGTGGCTCAGTTTAACTCACGCTATAAGTACGATCCTGACTTTGCCCGCGGAATGTACCTGTATGAGCATCGCCGTTGCTTCGACAATATTATTGGTTACTGTAACGCTCTTTGTTATCACGGTAAGTTGCAGCCAAAACGAGGCGAGGAAAAAGAGACAATTTTTCCTGCGATGGGCTATCTCCACATTGATGGCAAGGGTGTTAAAGCAAACGGCGGAAGCCGCTATAACGCCTTTGAGGCTGAAACTATAGCGGCCTGGCTTGCTGCTCACAAAGAGGATATCGAGGCGCATTATGGAGAACCGTTACATAAAGTGGTGGGCGTAGTTACACCATTTTCTGCACAGGTTTATGCCATAAAGTCATCATTACGTGACCAGGATATTAATTGTAGTGGTGATGAAAATTCCCTGACGGTTGGAACTGTGCACGCTTTGCAAGGGGCAGAACGCTCCATCGTACTTTTCTCACCCGTATATTCTAAGCACGAAGATGGCGGATTTATTGATAGTGACAGCAGCATGCTGAACGTTGCCGTTTCTCGGGCTAAGGACAGTTTTCTGGTCTTTGGGGATATGGACCTCTTCGAGATCCAGCCGGGCTCTTCGCCCAGAGGATTACTGGCGAAATACCTGTTTGCGTCCGCAAATAATGCGCTGCAGTTTGAGTTCAATAAACGCCCAGATTTGAGCACTGCTCAAACACAGATATCTACCCTACACGGGGCAGAAGAGCATGATGCCTTTCTCAACCAGACGTTTGACTCAATCGGGAAGAGCATCACGATTGTCTCTCCTTGGTTAATCTGGCATAAGCTGGAAGAAACCGGATTTCTGGCATCAATGAAACGTGCTCTTTCTCGCGGAATTGATATCACAGTCGTGACGGACAAGAGTTTCAATACCCAGGCTTCCAGTTATGAACAGCGGATAGAAAAACGGCAGCGCCTTGATGAAGCTCTTGGAAAGCTAGAAGAGTTCGGTATATCAACCAGACTTGTTGACCGCATACACAGTAAAGTGGTCATTGGTGATGAAGAGCTCTTGTGTGTCGGTTCATTCAACTGGTTCAGTGCATCTCGTGATGAGAAATATCAACGTTATGATACATCCATGGTATATCACGGAAATAACCTAAAAAATGAAATTGATTCCATTTATAAAAACTTGCAGCAACGCCAAGTATTGTATAGTTCCTGATTTATGGATGATTCCTGATGAGCATTTTTCATGGGGTTGTTTTTAAAAGAACTAAATGTCGTGAGGTATTTATGGGCTTTAAGGAAAGGATTTTTGAACTACGAAATAAAAACAAAGTAGACAGTGAGGTTGTTAGAATGAGTTTTTTAAATGATTATATTTTATCCAATCGAAAATATTTTTCTGAGCTACTAGGCGACATGATAGGGGAAAGTTTTAAGTTAAATAATGAGTATCTTCAAGTTCTAAAGGAAGCATATGATAAAGCTCACCGGATTAGAGAGATCGAACTCGATCTATTTTGGAAGAGGGCTGTATTTTGCCTTACTCTAATTGCAGGTTTTATAACGTTGGCAGGCGTGGTATCAACTTCTTATTTCAGAAACCCTTCTGAAAGTGGTGATTTGACTACATTGTGGACTATAGTGACAATATCTTTATTTGGTGGTTTTTTTACATACTTATCTAATCTGGTGGTAATAGGGGGGGAATACTGGAAAAGAAACTGGGAGATGCATGTGGTTATGCTTGAGCCTTTGTTTAGTGGAAGGTTGTATTCCACTCACTTGGTCAACTCATCTCACAGATCGTCGATTGTTAAAGTAATTACGGCGTTATTTTATTTGATATATTTTTTTTGGATTTTAGTCTTGTCTTTTTCATTATTGACTATTTTCAAGGGTGATTCAGAAAAGTTAATGAGAGTACTGGTTGTGCTTTTTTTGGGTGTTACTGTAGTGATTGTTTTTTTAACTTGTATAACCTCTTCTAAAAATAGAAATGTTGAAGTTTATATCACTGGTTATAAAGCAAGTGCAGTGGATAAGCTAAAACTATCGAGGCTCTTTTTTTTAAGGCTGGCTAATATATTGAGAATAATATTTGTTGGAGTTGTTGTTTATATTTTATCTATCTGTGCTATTGAGTATTTCTTATTCGGTAAGTTTTCACTGCTAGGTTATTTTTTTGATTCAGGTATCTTGAGTGTTTAGAGAGGGAGTTAAGCATACCATTAAAAACGATTATTCAATTGCTTCATCGGGCGCTGACAGTGGGGCTACTTATGATTGCTGTTGATCTTTTATTCAATTCGAGTGAGAGTGATGATTCAAACAATCCGGTTATCTGTTCGCGACAGCTTGAAGCGCATACATAATTTTTTATCTCGGGTTATAAGTGCGATAGGGAAATCGTCTCTTACAGCTATCGAGATTACTTAAATGGTAAAATACAGAGTAACATTAGTGCTAAAATGGCGAAACAGGTTTAGTTTCTTGTTGCTGCTGCTAGTGGTTATAAAGTAAGCATTGAGAACGAATCCATCAGATTGGTCGCGTTTACTCGTTCGGTAAATCAATTTCTTATGAATAATAAGGGCAAAGGCTCTGGCCGTAACTTAATTTTCGGGCAACTAACTGATGTTATCTTTATGGCATCGCTGGTTTTTCAGTATGCTGTTTGAATAGGAGACGGATGCCTTGTTTGAATATTTAACTTTATATTGAAATGAAAATATTTATTTTTGTTATTATACTGCTTGCTAATATGGGCTTAATCCTGACAGTCCTCCTGTACGCATTAAACAGAAGGAAATATTATGAGCTTATTGAGCTTTTTCAGAAAAAGCATATGCTTCCTGCACCGTATCTTTACAGCAGTATGATCGGCTTCTTTGGTGCTGCCACGATGGCTTATTTCTTTATCAGACTTAAAAGAAATAAAAGTATATTTTTCCTGGGTAAAAACAGCGAGGCATATCAGTTTGTTGATTCGAATAATGTCGAATAATGTCGAATAATGTCGAATAATGTCGAATTGATGCGGTGGATGATTCCTTTCTTTAATGTTTTTGTATTGAGTTTTGGGTGTGTCTTGTTCCTGATTTCTTTTGGCGGTGTACTGATCTTAATCGATAATTTAACAGATTGATCTTAAAGAAAATTTTTTCTTATCGTCTGTTAAGTGTTTTTGTGGAACCGTATGCAGGGTTGAGCAGGGGTGATTAACTAATGAGAATCTGCTTTATTTCATTCTTTTTTCTTGTTGCCCACTCTGTCTTGACTGAAAGCATCAGATAAAATTGCTTTCGAAAATATAAGTTTCTGAATTCTTCGTGCGAGCTTTCGTTTGAAGCAGCATACTCAGAAGCAAAAGCCCTAACGCCATCATCAGTGAACCAGTAAAGAACGTCTTCATAATCGAGAGTCGATTTACGGATAAGCTCGATGCCTCTTTCACAAGCCACAAAATGGTATGCTTCCCCGCTAATCTCCAGATAGGGCATGCCTACACCATCGGGTTGGTCTGGGATAGTGAAGTAATAATTTGGCCTGATGCCGCCGCCAAGTTGCTCACCAATCTTAAGAAGGCTTGCCCTCAGCTCCTCGATAGTTTTCATTGTTCCATATTACTTTTAAACGCTTGCCAGGCATTCCAGACATCTTCTGGCTTGATGTCAGGGTACCCCCCGACTTTCCGCCATACTGAACGCGATATCTTCAGGCAATGCGATGGCAGTGGCGTTATCACGAATGGCTTCAAGTTCATTTCTCGTCAATGCCAGCCCTTTTTCTTTCTCTTTCGATACGAGTAAGCATTACTAATGCCGGAATGAATACGATAGCCATTTTATTTTCATCTCAATATCGCTGATTCAATATGTTATACGTTGAATCTCTTACGGGTGAAACAGAATTAATGCAAAGTCCTTTGTGACATCAGCTAACACGTACAGTGCCAACCCTGCGTTCTTCAGCTTGCTTAAGATATGGCTAACTGTCTAATCTCGATGATGCCAACCACTCAGGCAGCGCCTCTCTATACCATCCCAAATATTGCGCCAGTTCCGGCTTTCCCCGCTCACTCAATATCAGCACCACCTCATTCACAATCCACGCTTTAGCAATGATGATCTCTTTCGCCAGCACATCCGCATTAAACCTGCTATTCAACTGACAATAGCGTCTTGCTAACACTCGAAAGTCTTCTTCTCCGCCCATCCCTTTGACCAAAGGCGCTAAATCTATCGCTGGGTTACCCAGGCCAAAGCGTTCCCAGTCGAACAGCACCAGTTCGCCATTCTCTCTCTTTCCCCAATTACCTGCATTGGTATCACCGGAGATCACGCAATGCGGTTCAAAAAGAACATTGCTGTGCTTCCGCATTGCCCGAAACTGCCGTTCCGCCTGAGCAGGCAGGCGAAGCAGAGCGAGGCAGCCTTCAAGTTCTGCCTCATCCCACTGATGTGTGCTGAACGTCCATGAGGGATCAGGCGGTACAGAATGTAATCGTGCAATAACGGAAAGGAATGCATCGCCTGTAACAGCGTCTTGTTGGATGGGTTCAGGAATGTATTCGAGTACGAGCTTTCGTTGTTCGTAGCAGGCTGATTTCACCACGGGCGTCAGAATGCCAAGCTGAGCCAGAAGGGGAGCGGCATTGTGATAGAAAGCATATTCCACCTCACTTACCGGCTCTTTCTCAATGGCACAGTGCTTACCATCTTCATCCGCAAGTCGTTTTACGCGGGCACTACCCATTTTCGCTATATCGGCGTCGGTCATAGTAACTCTGCATTTACTCTTAACGTTAAAGACCCAGCTCGCCCCCACCTCCGTAGGGGCAAGCCCCATCAACCCTTACCACTCAGTCAACCCAATCGCCTTCATCACCCGTTTTCTCATATGCACAGGCAGTGACGCCAGTTCCTCTATCGTTCTCACCCGCGTCCCGTTGATCACATCCCTGGGCTTAAAGCTGATGATGATCCGCCCCCAGGTCACTTTCACATCCAGTTGCACCCCAATGGGAAAACCGGCTTCTCTCAACCAACAGCCTTTCAGGGTAATAGCCGGAATGCGGCGGTAATCTGGAGTGCGGGTCACATAACCCACGGTCGCATAGCGCTGGGTGTAGTTTGGCTCTTTAGCTTCGTTGTGGCCTGAAATACAATCGAAAGCAGTCATGATGACTATTCCTCGTAAATAGTGATTGTGATCAGCGATGCGGATGTGGGGCAACACATTCGTATCGCGCTAAATGACCGGAACATTTAATCAGCCAGGCAAAAACGCAGCGAGAGTGAAAAAAGCAAACTGCGAAAGCGTACGCAGAAATTCCACGCAAATCTCAACGAAATCCATCAGTTTTCGTCGCAGATCTAAATTCTGATAATGGCGAAATGAAGGGTTAATACCCGACCATCTACGCCCTCTTATTCATTACCCGCTATTCTGTTGATCTTGCCTAAACCGCCTCCAGTGCCATCCTTCCGACGTACCCAGTGCCAACAGGCGACATCGACAGCCGTTGTTTGTCCTGACGACGAAAAATCAGCTTCAACACAGAGTAAAGACGCCGGCGCCTTTTCTTATTCCACGGAAATCGCTGGTGCTCTTTTCAGGCTTCCCATTGCCTTGGGTGGCTTCTAAATACTGGTCTCCTGGCAAATATCTCTCACTCTCGTCCAACCTGTTGCACCGCCTCGGAAAAAGTCTGTGCGCAAATTCACGTTTTTTCGCATTAATTTTCCACTCAGTTGGAAGAGAGGCGAGCTATGACGCACTTCAAACATTTCGCCCAGCCTGGCATTCACACTGATTCCACTAGCTCAGACTGGAGTCCATTATGTTGGAATCAAGCAAAGTCCCGGCGCTCACTAGGGCGATTGATATTCTTAATTTGATTGCGCGAAAAGGGCCATGCAGCGCGGCGACGATCATCGAAACGCTGGGGATCCCAAAAAGCACCGCGTATCTGCTGTTGAATGAGTTAAAGCGGCAGCGCTTTATTAGCGTCGATCATCAGGATAATTTTTGCCTGTGGACGAAACTGGTCGAGCTTTCTGAACACGCGCTCAGCAAAATGGATTTACGCGAACTGGCGCGCCCGCGTCTGACGCAGTTGATGGATGAGACCGGGTTACTGTGTCATCTGGGCATTATCGATCACGAAAGCGCTTACTACATCCTCAAAGTGGAGTCCTCGTCCACGATCAGTGTCCGCTCACACGAAGGCAAAAGACTCTCGCTTTATCGTTCTGGCATCGGCAAATGCCTGCTGGCCTGGCAACCTGCACCGGTAAGAAAAGCCATTATTGCGCAACTGGTATGGGAAAAAGCGACGCCAACGACCATTACCGATCCTCTGCAGTTAAGCGATGAGCTGGAACGCATCCGCCAGCGTGGATGGAGCTTTGACAACGGGGAAGATTACCCGGATGTACGCTGCATCGCTGCACCTGTTTTCAATGCCAGCAAGGAACCCGCCGCCGCTATCTCTGTGGTGGGTACCCGCCTGCAAATCAACGATGAGAACCGTGACTACCTGGCCGGGAAAGCCATTGCCTGTGCGAAGGAGATATCACGTCTTCTGGGTTGGAAAAGTCCATTCGATTCAATCGCATCTTAATCATAAATGGAGAGTGTTATGACCCTACCTAAAATTAAACATGTTCTTGCCTGGTTTATCGGTGGAGCTACAGCGGAAAAGGGCGCTGGCGGCGGTGACTACCACGATCAGGGTAAAAACCACTGGATCGACGATCACATTGCCACACCGATGAGCAAATATCGCGAGTATGAGCAGTCCCGCCAGTCTTTCGGTATTAACGTGCTGGGAACGCTGATAGTAGAAGTCGAGGCAGATAACGGCCAGATCGGTTTTGCCGTCTCCACGGCGGGAGAAATGGGCTGCTTTATTGTTGAAAAGCATCTCAACCGCTTTATCGAAGGAAAATGCGTCAGCGATATTAAGCTCATTCACGATCAAATGCTGGGTGCAACCCTGTACTACTCCGGTTCGGGTGGGCTGGTTATGAACACCATTTCCTGTGTGGATCTGGCTCTGTGGGATCTGTTCGGTAAGGTGGTCGGTTTGCCGGTTTACAAATTACTGGGTGGCGCGGTACGAGATGAGATCCAGTTTTATGCTACCGGTGCGCGTCCCGATCTGGCGAAAGAGATGGGCTTTATCGGCGGCAAGATGCCGACTCACTGGGGCCCGCACGACGGAGATGCCGGGATCCGCATAGATGCTGCCATGGTCGCAGACATGCGGGAGAAATGCGGCCCGGATTTCTGGCTGATGCTCGACTGCTGGATGAGTCAGGACGTGAACTACGCGACTAAACTGGCCCATGCCTGTGCGCCTTACAATCTCAAATGGATCGAAGAGTGCCTGCCGCCACAACAGTACGAAGGCTATCGCGAACTGAAACGTCATGCCCCGGCGGGAATGATGGTCACCAGCGGTGAGCATCACGGTACGCTGCAGTCTTTCCGCACCCTGTCGGAAACAGGCATCGATATTATGCAACCGGATGTGGGCTGGTGCGGTGGGCTAACCACGCTGACAGAAATTGCGGCCATCGCGAAATCGCGCGGGCAGCTGGTGGTGCCGCATGGATCCTCTGTTTATTCGCATCATGCCGTTATTACCTTCACCAACACGCCGTTTAGTGAGTTCCTGATGACCAGTCCTGACTGTTCATCAATGCGCCCACAGTTTGACCCGATCCTGTTGGATGAGCCCGTGCCGGTGAAAGGGCGCATTCATAAATCCGTACTGGATAAACCGGGATTTGGCGTCGAGCTTAACCGCGACTGTAACCTCCAACGCCCTTATAGCCACTAATCACCCGTGCGTTGCGCTTTGCGTGCAACGCCCTCATTTTATTGAGGAGTCTGCTATGAGTACCACTTTACTTGACGGCGTGGTGAAGAAAAACCGTGCCCGCTTAATCCCGTTCATGCTGACACTGTACGTGCTGGCGTTTCTTGACCGTTCTAATATCGGCTTCGCCAAAGAGACCTATCAGATCGATACCGGACTGAGCAATGAAGCCTATGCGCTGGGTGCCGGGATATTCTTTGTGGTTTACGCCTTTCTTGGCGTGCCTGCCAACCTGCTGATGCGCAAACTGGGGGCGAGAACCTGGATCGGCACCACGACGCTGTTATGGGGATTTCTCTCCGCCGCGATGGCGTGGGCAGATACAGAGGCGAAATTCCTGATTGTTCGCACGCTGCTGGGGGCGGCAGAAGCCGGTTTCTTTCCCGGTATGATCTACCTCACCTCTCAGTGGTTCCCGCAGCGCACCCGCGCCAGCATCATGGGGTTATTTTACATGGGCGCTCCCCTGGCGCTGACACTGGGCTCGCCGCTGTCCGGGGCGCTGCTGGAGATGCACGGCTTTATGGGGCATCCGGGATGGTTCTGGATGTTCGTTATCGAAGGCTTACTGGCGGTTGGGGCAGGTGTATTTACCTTCTTCTGGCTGGATGACTCGCCACAGCAGGCGCGGTTCCTGAATGCAGAAGAGAAGGCCGCGCTCATAAGCCAGCTGGCGAACGAAGAAGAGAAAAAGTCGACGTCGAAACTCACCGATGCCCTGCGCAACGGGCGCGTCTGGCAACTGGCGATCATTTATATGACGATTCAGGTCGCGGTTTATGGCCTTCTTTTCTTTCTGCCGACTCAGGTTGCCGCGCTGCTGGGCACCAAAGTGGGGTTCACTGCGTCGGTTGTCACCGCCATTCCATGGGTCGCTGCGCTCTTTGGCACCTGGCTAATCCCACGTTATTCCGACCGCACTGGCGATCGCCGTAACGTAGCAGCCCTGACGTTGCTGGCGGCAGGAATTGGCATCGGTCTTTCTGGCCTTGCCTCTCCGGTGCTGGCGATTCTGGCGCTTTGCGTCGCGGCAGTTGGTTTTATTGCCGTACAGCCTGTGTTCTGGACCATGCCAACGCAGTTACTTTCCGGCACGGCGCTGGCGGCGGGCATCGGTTTCGTAAACCTGTTCGGCGCGGTGGGCGGATTTATTGCGCCCATTCTGCGCGTGAAAGCCGAAACCCTGTTTGCCAGCGATGCAGCCGGTCTGCTGACGCTGGCCGGCATTGCCATCATCGGCTCATTCATTATTTTTACCCTGAGCGTGAACCGCATCCGGTCACAGCCGGATGCCGCGCATCAATAAGTTTATCCACGTAGTAAGGATCATTATGAACGCATTGCTAGCCAATCCTTTTAAGGAAGGATTGAAGAAAGAAGAAGTGCAAATCGGATTGTGGCTGAGTTCAACCACGTCTTACATGGCGGAAATTGCCGCGACCTCGGGTTACGACTGGCTGCTTATTGATGGTGAACATGCACCCAATACGGTGCAGGATCTCTATCATCAACTGCAGGCCATCGCCCCCTATGCCAGCCAGCCAGTGATCCGTCCTGTAGAGGGCACCAAGGCGCTGATTAAGCAGGTACTGGATATCGGGGCGAAGACGCTACTCATCCCAATGGTTGATACTGCTGAACAGGCGCGCCAGGTGGTCGCCGCCACGCGTTATCCGCCACTGGGCGAGCGTGGCGTTGGGGCAAGCGTTGCGCGCGCTGCGCGCTGGGGACGTATCGAAAACTACATGGCTCAGGCCAATGCCTCCCTTTGCCTGCTGGTGCAGGTGGAAAGCAAAACGGCACTGGAAAACCTCGATGCCATTCTGAACGTGGAGGGGATTGACGGCGTCTTTATCGGACCCGCGGATCTGTCAGCGTCGCTGGGCTATCCTGACAATGCCGGACATCCTGCGGTACAGCAGATCATTCAGGAGAGCATCCAGCGCATTCGTGCGGCCGGGAAAGCGGCGGGGTTCCTGGCCGTTGACCCGGAGATGGCGAAGAAATGCCTGCACTGGGGGGCAAATTTCGTTGCTGTTGGTGTCGACACCATGCTTTACACCGAAGCGCTGGATCGCCGGTTGGCGATGTTTAAAGCAAACGTGACCGAAAAAGTTGTTAAAAGCAGTTATTAAGGCGATGACGAATGGCGCTGGCTTATCTGACCTGCGTGCTGCGGCTTTGTGTGCGATTAAGCCGTATGACATGGTCCGATGAGCTCAGCGTCACCAAACCTCGCCCCCAAAATCCTCTCACATCCTGCGGTGAAAACAGTCGTGGCCCCTACAGGTTTTGCAGCAGCGTTGCCGGCATCAAGGCTGAAAAGCAGCACGGATTAACATTTCCAACTGCTTTTGCAAATTCCGAAAAGACGTTCTTATTTATGCTATTCCAGGTCGCGTGATTTTTGCTTTTAATCGTTCCGGCACTGGTCATAAAATGGACGATTAAAATGAAAATCAGAACGCTACCTCTTACCCTGGCCCTTACCGCTTCTCTGGTTGTTCCTTGCCCACTCTTTGCTGCCGAAGGATTAACGCCGTTACAGCCCGGCGCCACCACCGGTACCCATACAGGCGCGCTTCCGCCCGACGGGCTGTATCTGTCAATGACATCCACCTATGAAACCGGCGTTGTGCGAAACGGCAGCGGTGATACGGCGAAAATCGCCGGAGGGAAAAATAAGCTCTCCAACGTCGGGCTGGTAATGTCTGCCACATGGGTTCCTGGCTGGGAACTTTTCGGCGCGCGCTATGCGGCGATGGTGGTACAGCCCTATAAATTTATTCAGGTGAAAAATACAGGCCAGCACACTACTGACCACACCAATGGCCTGATGGGAACCAGCATTACGCCCCTCGCGCTTTCCTGGGATCTCCATAACAATTTCCACATCGGCGCCGGGTTAGCCATCTATTTACCGGATGGCAAAACGGCCTATACCCGCAATGCGGTAACCGGTCAAAAAGAGACCTCCGGCGATAATGTCGCCTGGGATTACTGGTCGTTTGAACCCAATATCGCCATCAGCTATCTGACCGATGACTGGGGCATTACGCTCAATAATATTTTTGACTTCAACACGAGAAACAGCGAAACCGACTACCGCTCCGGCAGTACCTGGTACATGGACGTTACCGCCACCCATCGCATCAGCAACAACCTCACGGCGGGGCTTATCGGCAACTGGACGAAGCAGGTGACTGACGACAAGGTAAACGGCAGAACGGTACAGGCCGTGGAGGGGATCTACTCCACCGGTAAGCGCGTCGAGCACATCAAAGCCGGTCCAATGATAAGTTATGACTTCAGCGGCGTAACTGTTACCAGCCGACTGTTGTTTAATTTGCATAGCGAAAACGATGCCGGAATGACCTTTTTCCATATCGGGATGTCGATGCCGCTTTAGCCGGGGTTACTCCCTCACGTCATCACCCGGCGTGATACCTCAGCGCGTCAGGAGCAGAAAGATAAAGTGCTTCCTGCTCCTGACGGCTCTCTTTGATAGCTATCACATCTTGTCTATTCCCGGCTTAAAAACCCCGTTCCGTTTGCTGACAATAGTTCCTCTCCCCCTCAGACAGGAGCGTTTATGCTCGCCGAAGAAGCCATCATGATGATCCCCGGCTGGAACGCCTTTCCTCCGGCGCTTCAGCAGGCTTTACTGCGCCAGTCGCGTATTCGTAGCGAAAAAGCCGGCAGCATCGTGTTTCATCAGGGCGCCGACGTTGAGGCGATAGCCTGGACGTTAAAAGGCCATCTGTTCGCGAATGTTCACCACGCTAACGGCAACCAGACGCTGCTCACCCACGTTCCGGTCGGCCGCATGATCCTGTTTGACTTCGTCTGGAAGCACACGCCGTTAGATCGTAACTTCATCGCCATGACCGATGTTGAATTACTGCTTCTTCCGCGCGCCTGCGCCACGCAGCTGCTGGCCCAGTTTGATGAATTCAAAATGCAGGTGGTTGATTCACTTACCGAGCGACTTCACGATCTGGATCGGGTGCTTTACACACATAAAGTGGCCTCCAGGGAAGCCTGTGTAGCGGCTTTTCTGGTGGATTGTGAAGAGGGACAAAGCGGCCCCTGTCGCGAACGCCACATTCCTTTCACGATGCAGTTCATGGCCGAATGCCTGCGCCTGTCACGTCCTTTTGTTGCCAAAACACTCAGACATTTCGCGCAGCGCCAGATGGTGGCGCTTCACTACGGCAATATCGAAGTGCTGGGTCTGGATGGGCTTAGGAAGGTTGCCAACCGAGAGATTGTGTAAATTGTGAACCGTGGCGCGCGGCAAATGTGAATGCTTTCCATTTGCTCATCAGGTTAGCTGCCAGGATAAATCCAGGCCAATCTGAAGCGAGAAACCGACTATGTACAGTGAAGACTATCGTAGCGAGGCGTCCGCCCCCGTCCTGCCGCAGGATGTCACCCTTTCAGATCCGCATATCATGACCAGAATGATGTTCTTCGTGAATCTGGTTACTACCGGTTCCATTTCATCGGCGGCAGAGCGAATGGGAATCTCCATTTCCTCTGGATCGCGCTGGCTGTCCGATCTGGAAAAAGAAATTGGCTGCCCGCTTTATCGGCGCAACAACAAAGCCATGCCGCTGACCGATGCAGGTGATTATCTGTATCGCAATTTCTGTTTAATCGGTGAGAAAGTCAGTCAGCTCAAAAATGAGCTGACGCATTTTTCCACCCAGCGTCGGGGAACGATTCGTATCTGCTGTACGCCGGTCTATGCCGAACAATATCTGATGCCCATCGTCGCTAACTATCTGGCCGGTAACCGTCAGGTGAATATCGCCGTTCATGTCTCAGCCTTCGGTATTCAGAACTGGAAAGATCACGATATCATCATCGGCGCCGTCAACGCCTATAGCCATCCCCAGGATCAGGAGCTTCCGCTGGTGAAGCGTAATCTGATCGCCGAGCCGTTCGTGACCGTCGCCTCACCGCAATACTTACTGATGAACGGCACGCCGCAGCATCCGTCGGAGCTGGTGCATCATCGCTGTCTGTTCGCCAGCTCGCTGACCGGCAGCAACGACTGGGCTTACGAGATCAATAACGAACGTCACTTTTTCAAAATTCCCAAATCGCTTGAGGTCTGTGACAGCACGCTGTTACGAAAATCGGTGCTTTCAGGAGCTGGCATTGCCTACCTGCCGGAGTATGTTGTCCAGCGTGATATTCGCAGTGAAAAACTCACCTGCCTTTTTAAAGAGATGCAAACATCGAAGTGGTTATTAAACCTCTATTATCCGGCCCGCAGCCAAATAACCGAATGCGTATCTTCTTTTAAACATTTTTTGATTGAACAACACACCGATACCTTTCAGAAAATGCGCGAGAAAAAATCCTGAAAAATCGCCGGTGCCTCTTTTCATATTTGCAAATGCACTTTTTATTTATAGTCTTCAAACCCAAAAAACCTGTTGTTAATCTGATCTTAGTAAGTTGGTTTTCTCGATAATAACATTGCCCCTCGAAAATGTTTTGCGCCGCATCGCCCCTTATTATTCAGAGCCAGTTGTTAAGGGGAGGGTTAAATTTATTAACTGGGTGAGAATTATGAAAAATACAAATAACATTGCCGACAAAACGGCAAACCATTCCAGCACCCGAAGTAACTTCGGCGGCTGGGGCTGGAGCATGGTCGGCTTCAGTATGCTGATGTATTACAACTTCGCCGCCTGGACCGCAGACGGCCTGAACGTTATCGTCCAGAGCTTTGTCGATCTTCACGGCTGGGATTTCGCCACGCTTCTCTCTTTCTCAACGCCCGCGGGCTGGATTGGCGTTATCGGTGCGCTGGTCATCGCCGAAATGATCAAGCGCAGAGGGGCAAAAATCGTCGCCATTTTTGGCCTGCTGGCGTTGGGATTAACGATGATCTGGTTTGGCCGTGTCACCTCTTACACCCAATATGCTATTGGTCTGGCGCTGATGAATTTGTTGGCCACCGGCTGCTGTTTCAACGTTCCCGCCACCCTGCTGAATAGCTGGTTTCCAAAGAAAAAAGGCCTGGCGCTGGGTTGGGCAACCATGGGGATGTCATTCTGTACCGCAACGCTTATTCCTATCATGTTCTTCCTCTTTGATCGTTTCGGCGTCCCCGGTGCTTATGCCGTCGTCGGAGGAACGTTAATTACCCTCGGTATCATCTCGATATTCTGGATCCGCAATACGCCGGAAGAGCTGGGTTTGTACCCCGATAACGAGCCGATTTCTCGCGAGCAGCAGGCGGCTAATCTGGCGGTGCAGACCGATTACCAAAGCCCCTTTACCTACCGCGTGCTGTTCCGCGACCGGGAAATGTGGTTGATTTCCGTCGGTTTCGGCCTGCTGTGGTTGGTGGATATCGGCGTTGTCAGTCAGCTGATCCCCCGGCTGATTTCAGTGGGTTATGCGAAAGAAACCGCCGTCTGGATGTTTACCTCCGCCGCGTTGATTTGCGCCGTGTTCAGCTACTTTTGGGGATGGGTGGATGTCAAAGTCGGTACCCGAAAAGCCAGCATCGCTTACGCCTTTTTCTTTGCTGTCACTCACGCCTGCCTGCTGGTTCGCGGTAGCGATTACTTTACCTATTTCACGCTATTAATGGTGGGGGCCAGTATCGCCGGTATCAAAGAGCTCTGCACATCGATGGTCGGCACCGTTTATGGCCGCTATGACTTCTCCGCCGCTAACCGTCTGGTTTCAACCATTGCGTGTTTATTCCGGGTCAGTTGTTTTGCGGTGGCGGCTATTAGCCTGAAATATACCGGCGATTACGACGCAGCTTATATTTCATTTATCGTGCTGGATATTATTGCCGCCGTATTAATTTTCATGATTAACGACAAATGCAAAGGCAAAACAGATTCCGTCGTAGCCGGATAACAATTTTACAGTTCCTCACCAGGGAAAACTGTTTTCGTTAACTATCGGTTTGCAAACAGTAACGTCACTTATTCAGGAAGTCATACCATGCTAAAAAAAGAAAATATTTCGCCGCAACGCGCAGCCGACATGGTGGAAGAGGGCATGACTATCATGATTGGCGGATTTATGGCGGTTGGGACGCCAGAAAAAATTATTGATGCGCTGGTGGAAAAAGGCGTGGGTAATTTAACGATTATCGCGAATGACACCGGGTTTATCGATCGGGGGATCGGCAAGCTGATCGTCAATAAGCAGGTTCGCAAGATCATCGCTTCCCATATTGGCCTGAACCCGGAAACCGGACGCCAGATGTCCAGCGGCGAGCTGGAAGCGGAGCTGGTCCCCCAGGGCACGCTGGTTGAGCGTATTCGCGCAGGCGGAGCCGGATTGGGCGGCGTACTGACCCGCACCGGGCTGGGCACGGTGGTGGAGGATGGCAAGCAGCAGGTCATCATTGACGGCCTGCCCTGGCTGCTGGAACGGCCGCTGCAGGCTGACATCGCCCTGATCCACTGCTCCGTTGCCGATACGGCCGGTAACGCAATGTTCAATAAAACCACCAAAAACTTTAACCCGGTGATGGCCACCGCCGCACGTCTGGTGATCGCCGAGTGCGAATCCATTGTGCCGATGAACTGTACCGCCGCCGACCGTTACAACACGCCCGGCATTTTTATCGACTACCTGGTTAAGGGGGAAGATCACCATGGATAAAAACGCCATGAGAGAACGCATTGCGCGCCGGGTCGCAAAAGAGCTTCACAAAGGGGACCTGGTGAATCTGGGGATTGGCCTGCCGACGCAGGTCGCCAACTACGTCGCCGACGATCTTGGCGTCATCTTCCAGTCTGAAAATGGCCTGGTGGGGCTCGGCCCCATGCCGGATAGCGACAGTATTGACGCCGATTTAACTAACGCTGGCGGTCAACCGGTCACCGCCGTACCCGGTGCTGCGTTCTTCGACAGCGCCCTGTCGTTCGCCATTATACGCGGTGGTCACGTCGATGTGACCGTTCTGGGGGCGCTGGAGGTCGATCAGGAGGGCAATCTCGCCAACTGGATCATCCCCGGCAAAATGGTTCCCGGAATGGGGGGCGCTATGGACCTGGTGAACGGTGCCCGCCGCGTCATCATCGCCATGGAACATTGCGATAAAAGAGGCCAGTCAAAAATTTTGCCTCGCTGCCAGCTTCCGCTGACCGCCGTCGGCCAGGTCAATATGATCGTGACGGAAAAAGCGGTCATTGAAGTCAATAACGGCCTGGTTTTGCGCGAAATCGCTGCCGATACCAGCGTGGAGGAAGTGGTTGCGCAAACCGCCGCACCGCTACGCATCTCTGAAACATTAACCCAGTTTTCCTAAAAGGACACCATCAATGAAAGTGATACCGATTAGTGAAGCCAGCCCTTACAACCCACCACTGCATCACGCCATGGTGGCGCTGAAGTTGTGCGACGCTGCGCTCTGTGAGGCAAAACAATTCTGGTGTGGACTTTCACACTTCTTACCCGGCGGCGGTGCCGAGTGGGCCTATGACGACTCGCCCACGGAGAAGCTCTACGTCGTGCTGGAGGGAGCCATCACCATCCGAACCAAAGAAGAAACGCGTGTTGTCAGCAAAGGGGAAGCCGTTTTCCTCGCGCCGTTTGAGGGGCGTGAAGTGGTTAACCACACCAATTATCCGACCAGTATGCTGGTCATCGCCAGCAATACGTAACCTGTAAGGGATCATTATGGACACAACATGGGATAACAAAGTCAAAGCGCTGTTCAACCTTGAAGGCAAAGTTGCGGTTATCACCGGCGGTGCAGGCGCGCTCGGTGAAGGTGTCGCCCGCGGCCTGGCGAACTACGGCGTTAAAGTCGCGGTAACCGGCCGTACCATCGCCACCCTGGAAAAAACCGTTCAGCAGGTGCAGGAAGCGGGCGGCGAGGCCCTCGCTATCGCTGGCGACATGACCGACGAAGTGGCGGTTAAAGCCCTGGCCGATCAAGTGGTCGCAGTCTGGGGAAAAGTCGACTTTCTGATCAATATTGCCGGCATTGCTATCCGGCATCCAGCGGAGGCCTTTGACGTTAATGATTTCCGCAAAGTAATGGACGTCAACATCACTGGTACCTTTATTCCCTGCAAAGTATTTGGCCAACTGTTTATCCAGCAGGGATTCGGGAAAATCGTCAATACCTCATCGGTGCGCGCCTTTGCCGGACACCCCGGCGGCTACGCGGCTTACGGCACATCAAAAGGGGCAATCAATCTGTTAACCAAACAGCTGGCTACCGAATGGGCGAAATACAGCATCAACGTTAACGCCGTCGCACCGACCATTTTCTGGACGCCGCTGACCCAGGAAGTACTGGAAGACGAAAAGCTGAAAAAGATCTTCCTCGATCGCATCCCGATGGGCCGGGCTGCCGTTGTGGAAGATATGGTCGGCACTGTCGTATACCTCTGCTCACCTGCCGCAAATTTTATCACCGGCCAGGTCATTTACATCGACGGCGGCTGTACGGCGGGCTAAGGAGAGGGTGATGAACAATCCGGTCACACGCATCACGGTTCTCGGCGGCGGCCTGATGGGCAGCGGTATCGCGCAGATCTTTGCCGCCCGCGGTGTGGAAGTCACGATTTATGATATCGACGCGGGTGCCTGGACCGCACCGGACACCATTCGCAGCAATCTGCAGCGTATGCAGGCGGACGAGGCCACCATCGAAGAAGTTGTCAGCCGCGTCGTTTTTTGCGACCGGCTGGCGGAGAGCGTTAAGGGGGCGCAAATCGTCTTTGAATGCGTACCTGAACAGCTGGCCCTTAAGCAGCGGCTGTTTTGCGAGCTGGACGCGCTTTGTCCACCAGAAACTATTCTCGCCTCCAATACGTCGGTCATCAGCATCAGCGAGATCGCCCGCGATGTGACCCACAAACAGCGCGTACTGGGCACCCATTTCTGGAATCCGGCCTTTCTGATCCCGCTGGTGGAGGTTATTCGCACGCGCTGGACCGACGATGTGCTATTCGAACGCACGTTCGACATCCTCGCCTGGGTTGGGAAACGCCCGGTACGGGTCAACAAAGATGTGCCAGGTTTCCTGGTAAACCGCCTCCAGCACGCCCTGTGGCGCGAAGCGATTTACCTTGTGGAGCAGGGCATCGCTGACGCGCGCACCGTGGACGAAGGCATCCGCTACGGCTTTGGTATCCGGCTGCCGACCCTCGGCCCGCTGGAAAACGCCGATATGGTGGGGACGGACCTGACCCTGGCGATTCATGAATATATTTTCCCGCATCTGAATAACGCGACAACTCCCTCGCCGCTGCTGCGCCAGCTGGTGAGCGAAGGCAAGCTGGGCTTCAAATCCGGTAGCGGATTTCAGACCTGGAACGACGCATCAATTAACGAAAGCCGTGAGCGCCTCCTGAACTATCTGCAGCGCGTCACTCAGCAATCTGAGGAGTAACACTATGGGTAAGAAAGTTTTTGTCGATTTAACGCATCCATTTAGCGCCGACACTCCGCGCTGGCCCTACTTCGATAAGCCGCTGATCGACAGCGCGCATACCATGGCAAAAGGCGGCGTGTTAACCCAGCGTATTTCCTGCACCATGCACACCGGCACCCACTGCGATGCCCCGCGTCATGTGATGGAAACAGAGTTCGACGGTAAAAGAGCGCGCTATACGCATGAAATGCCGGTCGATGCTTATACCGGCGAGGCGATATGCCTGGAAATTAACGTCGGACGCTGGGAATTAATTCAGCCACATCATCTGGAAGATGCCTGTCTCCGTGCGAATATCAAACCGGAAGCGTTAGCCGGAATGGTGGTATGCTTGAATACCGGGATGCACCGTAAATTTGATGACTCAAAAGAGTATTATCACTACTCCTGCGGGACTGGCGTGGAAGCCGGAAAATGGTTTGTCAAAAATAAAGTTAAATGCGTCGCCATGGATATGCAGGCATTAGATCACCCGCTACATACTGCGATGGGGAATAACGGTGCCACACGTATGAATTTACTCGGCGCATCCGGACGCCCACTGACCGAAGAATATATTCAACAGTTCGGTGAAGAAGCCTATGCCGAATTTGATAAAGAGCTGTATATCAAACTTCACGGCCAGGCCGCCTATGATGAAAAGTTCGGCGATCTGGAGGCTATTGGCTGCTGGGGCACCTGGGAACCCTGCCATAAGCAGATGCTCGGCCACGGTATTGTCGGCGTTGAAAACCTCGGCGGCAATCTGGATAAAGTTTCCGGCAAGCGTTTTCGTTTCTTCTGTTTCCCGCTGCGCTGGTATTTAGGCGATGGCTCGATGGTGCGCTGCGTGGCGGAAATTGATGAAGATGATATGAATAATGTGCCGGAAAGAACCTATAGCTACGGAGGTTGCATTTAATAAAATTCCTCCTTAATTAATTTTTAATAAGTAACGTAGCTGACTCATTTGCTATTTAGCGAAAGGTAATCTGTGCCCGAAATAATAGTTTAATTCATTCCGGGCGCATAACACTTTTACGCCATAATAATCTTATAGCGATATTTTTACATTATTAAATATCAATGCCGCTCTGCATCGGAGGAGCAACCACATGAGTACAAAAGATGTTGTCATTGTCAGCGCCGCCCGTACGCCCATCGGCTGCTTTGGCGGCGCGCTCAAGGATCTCTCAGCTATCCAGCTTGGTGAATATGCAATCACCGCCGCTATCGCCCGTGCCGCTATCAAACCGGACGATGTTGACGAAGTCATCATGGGCAACGTACTGGGGGCCGGGCTGGGTCAGAACGTCGCTCGTCAGGTCGCTATCGCCGCCGGGATCCCGGTAGAAAAAAGCGCCTTTAACGTCAGCAAAGTATGCGGTTCCGGGCTCAAGGCGACCATTCTCGGTGCGCAGGCCATCGCGCTGGGCGATGCGGACATCGTGGTGGCCGGCGGGACGGAAAGCATGAGCAACGCCATGTACTTATCCGCCGCGGCCCGCTGGGGAAAGCGCATGGGCGACAGCGCGCTGATTGACAGCCTGATTAGCGACGGTCTGACCGACGCTTTCTCCGGCGAGCATATGGGGATCACCGCTGAAAACCTGGCACAAAAATATCAGCTCACCCGGGAAGCGCTGGACGCCTATGCGGCGGAAAGCCAGCAGCGCACTGAATGGGCGCAGAAAAACGGTCGTTTCGACAATGAAATTGTGCCGATAAAAATCGTCACGCGTAAAGAAGAGCGTTACGTCAAAGCCGATGAATTCCCCCGCCACGGCACCACGCGTGAAACCCTCGCCCGGCTACGTCCCGCTTTCCGGCCTGACGGTGTGGTCACAGCAGGGAACGCTTCTGGCATTAATGACGGCGCCGCCGCGCTAGTACTGATGAGCCGTGAAAAAGCCGCCGCCCTCCAGCTTCAGCCGCTGGCAACGATCCGCGCCTGGGGCAGCGGCGGCGTCGATCCCAACATTATGGGCTACGGTCCAGTACCCGCAACGCGCAGGGCCCTATCCCGCGCGGGTTTACAGGTGAGTGACCTCGACGTCATCGAGGCCAACGAGGCTTTCGCCTCCCAGTGCCTGAGCGTCATGAAAGGGCTGGGGTTGGACCCACAAAAAACCAACGTCAACGGCGGCGCAATTGCCCTCGGTCACCCGATCGGCGCTTCCGGCGCACGCATTCTGGTCTCGCTGGTTCATGAAATGCAGCGTCGCCACGCTCGTTACGGTCTCGCTACGCTGTGCATTGGCGGCGGCATGGGATTAGCCATGGTGGTTGAAAAAGAATAAGGATCAAGGAGTTAATTATGTCCGTAGAAAACCGCGTTATCCTGACCGTCGCCTGTACCGGGGCCTGGCCGCAGAAAAGCGATACCCCGTATATTCCGCTTACCCCGAAGGACCAGGCTGATGAAATTGTCCGCTGCTGCGAGGCTGGAGCCTCCATTGCCCACATTCATGTGCGTGATGAGGAAAGTCAGGCGTCGATGGATTTCGATCAATTCGCCGAGACCGTGCGCCTGGTAAGGGCGCGCTGCGATATCGTCATTAATCTGACGACCTCCGGCGGACTTGGACTAAGTGACGACATTCGCATGAAGCCATTCCAGTTATTGCGGCCCGAAATGGCCTCTTTCGATGCCGGAACCATGAACTGGGCCCACTCAACCATATTCGAAAATAGCCCGCGCTTTCTGGAGAAACTCGCCGTCAGCATGAACGAGTGCCAGGTGAAGCCGGAGTTTGAAATCTTCGACGCCGGGATGATTTACAACGTCCTGTACTACATGAAGAAAGGACTGATCGAGGGGAATCCACACTTTCAGTTTGTCCTCGGTGCGCCGGGTGGAATGACGGCGGAAGTGCGTAACCTGATGTTCTTGCTCGATACCTGCAAACAGCATCTGGGCGATAATTTCACCTGGTCGGCTCTGGGCATTGGTCGCGGTCATCTGCCGGTTGTTCTCGCCGCGCTGGCGCTGGGGGGCAACGTTCGGGTTGGCATGGAAGACAACATTCTCTATCGCAAAGGTGAACTGGCGCAGTCCAATACCTGGTTCGTTGAGCGCGTTAAGCGGCTGGCTGCAGAAGTGGATAAAACCATCGCCACGCCGGATGAAACCCGCGCCATGCTTGGCCTGATACGCCAGCAGCCGGTTAGCGCCTGATTGCGATCCTGCTTACCAAAGGCCGATCGCCTCTCTTGACGTGCAGGCGATCGCTTTCGATCTCTATCTAAACGAGAACCCTTATATGAACATTTCGATTCCCCAGGAACAGCTGGCGGGTGAGACGCGGGTCGCCGCCACGCCCGCTACCGTTGAACAGCTGCTGAAGCTGGGCTTTACGGTCTCCATCGCCCACGGCGCGGGTGCAGCGGCAAATATTACTGATGATGCATGGCAGACCGCAGGTGCAACGCTTTGTTCGCAGGATGAGGTCTGGCAGAGCGATGTTATCCTGAAAGTGAATGCGCCTCTTGAGGATGAAATTCCTCTTTTGCAGCCGGGCAGCACGTTAATCAGCTTCATCTGGCCTGCACAGAACCCCGAGCTAATGACGAAACTCGCCGCCCGCGGCGTGACGGTCATGGCAATGGATGCTGTGCCGCGCATTTCTCGCGCCCAGTCGCTGGACGCCTTAAGCTCAATGGCTAATATCGCCGGATACAGGGCGGTGGTGGAAGCCGCCCACCATTTTGGTCGTTTCTTTACCGGACAGATCACCGCGGCCGGTAAAGTTCCCCCGGCGAAAGTGCTGGTGATTGGCGCAGGTGTTGCCGGGCTGGCGGCAATTGGCGCTGCCAGCAGCCTCGGCGCCATCGTGCGCGCCTTCGACACCCGCCCGGAAGTCAAAGAGCAGATCCAAAGCATGGGCGCGGAGTTTCTGGAACTCAATGTTGATGAACAGAGCGGCAGCGGAGATGGCTATGCCCGCCAGATGTCTGCCGAGTTTATTGAGGCGGAAATGGCGCTGTTCGCCGCTCAGGCCAGAGAAGTCGATATTATTATCACTACCGCGCTCATTCCCGGGAAGCCTGCGCCGCGGCTCATTACCCGCGAGATGGTCGCCAGCATGAAACCCGGCAGCGTTATCGTCGACCTGGCGGCCCAGACCGGCGGCAACTGTGAGCTGACGGTACAGGGCAAATGCATCACCAGCGATGATGGCGTAAAGATCATCGGCTATACCGACCTGCCAGCCCGGCTGGCGGCCCAGTCATCCCAGCTTTACGGCACCAATCTGGTCAATCTGCTGAAGCTTTTGTGTAAAGAAAAAGACGGCAATATCGTCATCGATTTTGATGATGTCGTTATCCGTGGCGTTACCGTGGTTCGCGAGGGTGAAATCACCTGGCCCGCGCCGCCGATTCAGGTTTCGGCCCAGCCGCAGCAGCCTAAGCCCGTACCAACCGAGCAGGTGAAAAGCGCGCCCGCTTCACCGTGGCGTCCATACCTTTTTCTGGCGCTGGTTATTGTGCTCTTTGGCTGGCTTGCGCATTGCGCACCGGCGGACTTTCTTGCCCATTTTACCGTCTTCGCTCTCTCCTGCGTGGTGGGCTATTACGTGGTGTGGAACGTCAATCACGCCCTGCACACGCCGTTGATGTCGGTCACCAATGCGGTTTCAGGGATCATCATTGTCGGTGCGGTCCTGCAAATCAGCCAGGGAGGCTGGATCTTTGCCCTGGCGATCGTCGCCGTTTTTATCGCCAGTATTAATATTTTCGGCGGTTTTTACGTCACCCGCCGCATGCTGAAAATGTTCCGCAGAAACTAAGGAGTCGTTATGTCTGAAGGTCTTGTTACTGCGGCTTACATTATTGCCGCGCTGTTGTTTATTTTTAGCCTGGCTGGCTTATCGAAGCACGAAACGTCGCGAGCAGGGATCGTTTTCGGCATCGCCGGGATGACGATTGCGCTGGCGGCGACCATCCTCGGCCCCCAGGCGGCCAATCTTGCATGGATACTGGTCGCGATGATGGCTGGCGGCGGCATCGGTATCTTTCTCGCGCAGCGGGTTGAAATGACCGAAATGCCGGAGCTGGTGGCGATTCTGCACAGCTTTGTCGGCCTGGCTGCGGTACTGGTTGGGATCAATAGCTACCTTGGCCACGCGCCGCTCGACGATACGGCCATGACGGCTATCCACCTTGTAGAGGTCTTTCTGGGGATCTTCATCGGAGCCATCACCTTTACCGGTTCAGTGGTGGCGTTCGGTAAGCTACGCGGAATTTTCGCATCAAAACCGCTGATGTTGCCTGGCCGCCACGTTATGAACCTTGCGGCTCTGCTGGCTTCATTGGCCTTAATGATGGTATTCGTGCGCAGCGATAGCCTGTTGTGGCAGAGTCTGGCATTAAGTGTGATGACGCTAATTGCGCTGGCGTTTGGCTGGCATCTTGTTGCTTCAATCGGCGGTGCAGATATGCCGGTGGTGGTCTCAATGCTCAACTCCTATTCCGGCTGGGCAGCGGCGGCGGCAGGTTTTATGCTCAGTAACGACCTGCTAATCGTGACCGGCGCGCTGGTTGGCTCTTCCGGGGCCATCCTTTCTTATATTATGTGTAAGGCCATGAATCGCGCGTTTATCAGCGTCATCGCCGGCGGCTTTGGCAGCGAGGGTACGGCATCTGACGCCAGCGCCCCGCAGGGCGAACATCGCGAATGCAGCGCTGCGGAGGTAGCGGAAGCGCTGAAATACGCCCGTTCAGTCATTATTACTCCCGGCTACGGCCTGGCGGTAGCCCAGGCGCAGTATCCGGTACAGGAATTGACCAGCCGGCTGATTGCGCTAGGCGTACAGGTACGATTCGGTATCCATCCAGTAGCCGGGCGTTTACCGGGACATATGAACGTGCTGCTGGCGGAAGCAAAAGTCTCCTACGATATCGTGCTGGAGATGGAAGAGATTAATGACGACTTCAGTGATACCGACGTGGTGCTTGTCATCGGCGCCAACGACACCGTCAACCCGGCGGCGCAGGAAGATCCCGGCAGCCCCATCGCGGGTATGCCGGTACTGGAGGTATGGAAAGCACAGCAGGTGGTGGTGTTCAAACGTTCGATGAATACGGGTTACGCAGGGGTACAGAACCCGCTGTTCTTCAAAGAAAACACCGCCATGCTGTTTGGTGATGCAAAAGCGAGCGTAGAGGCGATACTTGCTCAGCTCTAATTAATTGATTAGCCGTACTGGATGCATTGCAGAGGGTGATGGAAAAGTCCATCGCCTCCTGAATTTTGTTCGAATCAGAATCAGGGGATGACATTGAGTCTCAACACTGTACGTCCGGCGCAGACAGTGATCTGACGCCTCGTAAAAAATCGTAAAAATAAGAATCTCATCGCGCAGTAATAAACGTCAATGTGGCAGCCGTTCAATATAATAACGGATAGGGTGGGCTTCTGCTTTTCAGATTATGAGCTGAGAGCGCCGAGATTAAATTAAGCCTAATAAAAAATAGCGCGTGAATTGTTTTAGTGACCTGCTCTCGGTATGTGATCTATTCATGATCAGGAATAACCGGCTTCGTTCTGGCTGCATATTCTGACAACCGGCAGATTTTTCAGCAAATTCGGAAGGCGTCATCCAGCTCAGTGCAGAATGGGGGACGCGGATGATCGTGTACGCGCCAGGCCTTGATTTTGCTCCGCGCATCCTTCAGAGACATGAACCCGTACTCGTTCAGTCATTCCTGCCGCAAACTGCCGTCGAAGGACTCAACCGTAATTTCTTACGCCAGGCGTAAAAGGTAGAATCGAAAATACCCAGCCTGCGGCAGACATCCGGCACGGACTTAGCCGGTTCGGCCTGCTTTAGGGCAAAGGCAATCTGTTCTTCGGTATAACGGGTCTTTTTCATGGCGATGTGCCCCTTTTTGAGATGGAAGAAAGACCGGAGACTTCAGTTTATTCTGGTACTTTTTTCAGGGGGGAGGTCATTTGAGCGCTATCCTCAAAGCACGTGCCCGCGAACAAAAAGCTACGTTCAAGTCAAAAAAACGGCGCTGGCGCGTGAAATAGCACTGCCATGAAGTAAGGGCGTGAACGTGTGAGGCCGTTATACCTTTTCATGGATTTCGCGAAGGGCCGGGCAATTTCGTCGATTTTCCATTTAGCGAAATAATCAGGCTTTAAGTGGCTCAGAAACCCTAATCATCACCCTAACGTGCAGCGTGAGCCACTATTCAAACTGCTAAGGCACAGAAAACCAGATGCATACTTTTCTATCACTTGTCTTACCGCTGGCGCCTATCATTTTGCTGATAAAGTATTTTTTTCTGCCGATGTTCAAACGAGACGATTTCTTTGCTGCTAAGGGCGAGTTGAAGAAAATTTCTATTGATACACCGCTGCTTAACCGTCTTGGGATGAACACGGAGGATTACTACTACGACGCAGATTTTCTCTACCAAAAGCGTAAGGAAGACATGCTTAATAAAATCGCGCTGGGCCAAATCATTCAGGTCAGATCGACCGGAACGAAGATCGGCAATCGCTGCGTCTGGCAGGTTCGTTACCTCATGGGGGCCTCGCGGACAGAAAAAACAGTCAGTATTCTGAATAACTACTCGCTATTTAATCAGGATTTTGCCGGTTTTCTTTCAGCCGTTCGGGCAGCTAATCCCGAGGCAGAGGTAAAAAAAATGACAATCTGGCGTATATAAACCTTTGGAGGCCGGTGCTGAAATGAGTCCTGAACTGGGGGAAGTTATCGCATTTGTTCGTGACTATGCGGGATGGAAGTCTAAAGTCGTCAATGAAAAGACATTGTTGGAACGAGACCTTCATCTTGCCGGTATGGATGGCGTCGATTTTTTAGCGGCAGCCGAAACGTTTTTTGCCGTCAGCTTCGATACCGAAGATGACGATTTTCGTACACTGTTTGATTTGAAAGAGAACGAATATCTGTTCAGCAGTGAAGGACTCGATTTATTGGGCATTGGCTACTTTTTTGAATGGCTGCGGGGGAAACCGCATTCTGTTGTTAAAGATCTGTCTGTTGGACAGCTTCACCAGGTTCTGGTGAAGCTACGCAGCAAAAATTCGCGAGATGACAATCGTGACATCTGAAGCCATGTGTCACACTGGGCATGGATAAGTGTTTCCTAAGCGCGGTCAGAACCAGTCAGTAAACCTCATCACGTCACGTCGTTTCGTCGTGCTTTTTCCATCTTTATCCCAAACACCGCGATACTCAGTAGCAAACAGACAACCGCACCAACGCCGAACAGCAAATTAACGGCCAGGTTCAGGCTGGCATGATCCACCACCGCGCCTAACAGCACGGGCACCCAGTTAGCGATATAGGCAATCACATAAAACAATGAAATCAGTTTTGCGTGACTGGCGGCAGGGGAGATCATATTCACCAGGGTTGCACTTCCTACAAAGATCGCGCCATAGGAATAGCCGGCGACGATCAATCCTGTACATGCCCAGACCAGAGAGTGGTGGCCAATTGCCCAGGTAAAAAGCACGATGGAAATAGCCTGCGTAAGGCAGCCAGCAGCAAGAGAAGTGCGGGCGCGAATCCGGCGGCTCAGAATCTGACTGATACCAGCCACCACTAAATAAACCGCAATCACATAGCCATAAATGCCCTGGCTATGAATGCCAAGCAGATGCTCCGACACCGCCGGACCAATCGACAAGATACTGGCGGCAAACGCCCAGCTCATAAACAGCGCGCCGGCAAAGAGGAAAAACCGCACGCCTGTCGCTTTCAGTCCGGCTTTCAGTGTCGCCTCCACTGAGCTGGCAGGTGAAGAGGTGGCGACCGAGGGTTGGTCGTGACGACCAACTGGCCAACTGAAACGTAACCCGATAAGGGCGATTGCGGCCGTCAGCATGATCAGCAGAAACGGTAACGTCTGACTGTGGAAACCTGTCTGAATCGCCACGCCACTGAAAACCGGGCCCAGCGCCAGACCGGTGGTGAAAGAGAGCGTAGCGAGCAGGGCCGCCACTTTACCGCCATCTTTGGGACCAAACCGCACCAGGGCGATATTCGCTGCGCCGGTTAATGCCCCCGTTCCCACACCCGCCAGCAGGCGTGCCATAAACAGACAGGCAAATGAATCGGCGAGTGAAAACAGCAGGGCACCGGCAAAGACAGCCAGCAGTGCAGGCATCATCAGGCTGCGCAGATCGGCGACCTTCCCGGCAAGATTTCCCACGCTAAATAACGCAATCAAAACGCCTGCCGCATAGGCGCCATAGATAACCGTCAGGCTGACGGCGGTTAAGCCCAACTGCTGTTGATAGAGAGGATAAAGCGGCGTTGGCGCACTGCTGTTTAATAAGGCGGCGACCAGCGCCAGTGCAATAAAGCATAAGACGCGCGTCTTTGCCGTAGCCTGATTTACGCTTTCTGCCGTAAGGTTAATTTCTGACATGGTTATTATCCTGAGCACGTGCTTCACGAGCAGGCCTGCGCCATAAGGCTGTTTAATCGTAATGAGATGCGGGCATCATAGGGTCTGGCAGAGTACAGGTACATCGACATTACTGCATCACAGGGCTTCACTAATGCAGCTTGTTGCGCTGGACGAAGTATGCATAAGTTGCAGAGCAAATCCGCCTGTTACGCATGTGCTGCCTGACGGCGGCGACTGGTCAGCCATCCTCACTGCGCAGGCAGGCCATTGTGCCGTTGAATGATTGATATTCAATTTGGTAACGTTGACACTTGCCGCAGTAAGAAAGCGTTCGTGTGAAGGAAAAGAGGATGAGATGAACTGGGATGATGTCCGTTTTTTCCTTGCACTGGCAAGGCATAAAACGTTGCGCGGGGCTTCGAAATCGTTAAATGTTGATCAGGCGACGGTAGGACGTCGTATCGCTGCGTTTGAAAGCGCGCTCGGTTCCCGGTTGTTTATCCGCACGCCCCGTGCCTTTACGCTAAGTGAGTGTGGCGAACAGGTGATGGCAGAAGCCAGTGCCATGGAAAGCGCCATGCAGGTAATGCGTCGCAAAGCGGCCTGCGGCGATAACCTCCCTGCAGGTAACGTGCGCATTGCCACCACCGACACGCTCGCCTCGGCGTTTGTCATGCCTGCCATTGAACGCCTGCGTGAACACTATCCGGATATTACCGTAACCTTGCTGACCGGACTGGAATTCGCCGATATCTCCTACCGCAGCGCAGATATCGCCATTCGTGGGGCTCGGCCAGATTCTGAGGAGTTGATCGTCAAACGCCTGGCGACCATTGAAATGGGGCTTTACGCCAGCCAGCGTTATTTCGACAGGCTCGGTGAACCGAAAGAGGATAGCGGATTAACCGGCCATCAACTGGTGATGTTTCCAGCAGAGCTTGTGCCGCGTCATCGACAAAACCTGTGTGGATTTGCCGTAAACAGCCAACAGGTAGTGCTGGAATGCAATACGCAACTGCTGATGGAAGCCGCCATTAAACGCGGGATTGGTATTGGTTTGCTTTCGACGTTTTTGGCTGAGCGCGATCCGCAATTAATCCCGCTCTTTCCCGACAAACGCGACCCGGTTGATATCTGGCTGGTGCTCCATCCGGATTTGCAAAAGGTCGCGCGCATCAGGGCGGTCATCATGGCGCTGGAGCAAAGCTTTGCAATGAACTGAGGTTAAGATTCATAGCTGTATTTGATGTGGTAAGTAAAAAATAATCCACTCCATTGGCAATATTAGGCAATATTTATTCGAAATAGATAATGGGGAAGATATTAAATCTCCCCGTAAATAATTTTAGAATAAGTATTCAATGCTATATTTTACGATTTACGTAGACGGTTTTTTACGGCATTGGCGCGACTTTATAATGTGAGCAAGTTTAAGTTTTCGGAGTTGTGCTGATGAAAAGTTAAAGTTGACAAATCCTATTGGGATTATCAAGGATATTGCAAAAAACACCAAGGAAAGAGTAATGAAAGTAGCCCTGCCGCTATTGTTTTTTTCGATGCCATCTAATACTGCTCTTCTCATTATTGGTTTTTTATTATCTAAGTATGGGCAAAGATCGTCTGCATGTTTTTTCTCAACTGGATTAAGATTGGTTGTTTTTCGGCAATTTAACTCGCTGCCGTTCTTTGATTTTAATATTCTCTCGCTATTAATGTAATATTTTGTTCCGTCATCAAAAATGTAAATGGCATAGTCCTTCATGTAAACGTTGGCTTGTTGAGTTGTAACTATGGCCAGCAACAAGCTTGATATTGAAATGAGTAGCAGAAAAATAAGTTCAAATTTATTTGAGCGTTTGCTTCCAGCATAGCCAAAAAAGCCTGAAAATAAAAAGTTGATTGCAAGTATCTTTCCGGAGTTAATGCATTCTTGTATAAATATAACATCTTTAATACTTCTTGCTCTGATTCCTGTCAAAAATTTAAATAGCTTGATGTCATAGAACTCATTACTTACTGTTCTTATTTTTCTTTCAATAAAATCAAGGCGCAGCATTTTAATAAAAAATAGGAAGATAAAATGTATTCCACCTACTCTAATCGTTGACAAAATTAAAGCAACAAAGCAAGCTATATACTTATAGATCTCCAAGGCTTCTGTATTTTTCATTCGTTTCTCGATGTAAGTAACAGGGTTCAGGCTTGCTATAACCTTTCGATAGTTAAGGGTGATAATCATATCTCATAATTTTAAAAACAAAAATACTTAACTGATAGTATAAGTGGAAATATCATCTGCGCCGTAAAGGAGAGGCTCAGTTTATTAAAAACCTGTTGGTAGAAAGATATCCAACCAGTTACAGTTAGCAAAGAAGTGGTTACCGAGTTAATACTTTTAAAGAGCTTGTCATGTGCTGGAATCCGGTTTTTTGAAAAAGATTTTTATAATGCCCAAAGATTCAAATAGTTAACTATAAATATTAATTGAGAAGCTAACCGAAAAAGACATAGATTGCGCAATCGTAAAAGTTAGGATGAGATTTTATTAGAATTACGTGATGTGGTAAGTTAAAATCATCAAACAAAGAGATTAGGAAGGCAAATGGATAAGATAATAAACACGAATGTACTGAATGATGTTGATGTAACCTATGTGGTTTAGTGAAGGGGATTTAAATGCTCTTGAAGCTTCCCTTGCCATATTAATTTAATTGAGATTTTTTTGCCCTAATATAAGAATGATTTATATTGCGCTTTTATTATACTGGTAAAAATTTGAAGCCCCCTGGCAGGGGGCTTCTTTTACGTCAGTGAAACTAAAAAACCAATTGCCACTAATGCATAGAACCCCGCACAGACAAGATCGAAACTGCGCTTTGCGCGATTAAGATACTTCTCTGCTGTGCGTGAGGCGAAGATTAGTGCATAAAGACAAAATATTATTACCCCCAACAGAGCACAAGTTGCTACCAAGAAGCAGCTCTCCCATTGCGTAGCGCTTCCTGACAGTCCTACGCTGGTGACGGTAAACCAGGTTAGTGCGGCTTTAGGATTACTTAAATGCAGCCCCAATCCCTGCAGATAATAGCCACGCAAATGCTTATGCTGATGCGCTGCGCGTGCAGAAATATTGCCAGGACGCAGCGCGCTTCGCACGGCTTTAAAAGCCAGCCAAAGCAAGTAAGCAGCTCCCAGCAACTTCAGCCAAATCATAAAACTCTGTGATGAGATCAAAATAGCTGATACACCCAGAGCTGTTAGCATGCCCCAACAAATGGACCCTGAAATTACACCTGTCGCCAGCACTAAACCAGCTTTGCGGCCATAGTTCATCGCCGCATTAGCGATAGACAAATTTCCCGGTCCAGGGGAAGCTGTACCGATGCTGTAAACCAGCAGTGCTGCGAAGAATGAAGTCATATCCCACATACGTTCACCTGACTATATGGCACGATGTTATAAACATATCACTTGAAACAGCGGTGATCCGGTTCGTTTTCCCGCACGTTTAACATCCAGTCTTTAAGTTCCGACTGCTTGTAAAGTCGGTCTCCCCACCGATATTCTGAAATCGGTAGAGGTTTACCCTGCACAATATAATCGCTCATCAAACGCGCGAATTGTTGAAGACAAGAAATTCCGACATGCATGCGAAGAGAAGAGGCAGTTGCTCCCGGTGCAACAGTAAAATTGGCAACATCAATAATTTGGCCACTGTCCACAGAAGGAGCCATGTGGTGGCAGGTTGAACCATATGTCTCATCGCCATAATAGATTGCATAATGCTGGCTACCCAAGCCCCTGTAGCGAGGAGGAGCCGGATGAAGATTAATTGCCCCTTTACGTGCTTTCTTATAAATACGCTCTGGGAAAATAAAATCGCCACGGTAAGAAATAATCCAATCACCTTCCCAGTTTTCTAAATGCTCTGGCCACGCATCACCCGGATCCCAGCAGAATACTTCAACGTCTGAAAAAATTGTTTTCGCAAACTCAACGCCAAGGTCGCACCAGTCCATAGTACAGACTGAAAGTAATACTTTATCTTTACAACGTAAATCTTCAGACATTATTAATCCTCTTCCTGTTAAATTTCGTCTTTTTACTTCAGATATAATTTTGAAAGCACGGTGGTAAACCGTTCTACCATTAGTGCTAGTTCGTCATCACTGGCAATAAAAGGTGGTGCGAATAACATGTGCTGCCCATTAATTCCGTCAACTGTTCCGGTGCCAGGATAAAGCAGAAGACCTTGTTCTAATCCTGACGTTTTTAAACGTGACGCGAATTGTTGAGGTGGTGTTAAAGGATTCATGCTGTAGCGGTCAGTGACAAATTCAATGCCGCAAAACAAACCTCGTCCACGAATATCACCGATGTAATCAAGTCCCTGGAGGCATTCTTTCAACATTGCACGGAAAAATTCTCCAGACCGACTAACGCGCTTAAGTAGCTGTTCCTCTTCAATTGTTCGCTGTACTTCCAGCGCAATTGCACAGGCAAAAGGATGGTTAACATGCGTCTGACCGTTTGCTAAAACCCCGGTGCCGCTGGCGATAGCTTGATGAATATGCGCTTTAATCAGCAATGCTGATATGGGTTGATAACCGGCAGCCAGTCCTTTTCCTACTGCTACCATATCTGGCACGATGCCATCATCCTGATAGGCGAAGTAAGCACCAGTTCGTCCCATTCCTGCCATCACTTCATCCAAAATCAGCAGCACATCATGTCTCAGACAAACCTGCTGTATCTTTCGGAAATAACCTTCGACAGGTGGTACCGCTCCCGCTGTAGAGCCGACCACAGTTTCAGCGATGAAGGCGCATACGTTGTCGCTCCCAATAGATAAGATTTGCTGTTCCAACTCCTGTGCCAGTCGGTCAGTATAAGCTTCGTCAGTTTCCTCACCCCGCTGGTCACGAAAGGCATAGCATGGAGAGACAAATGAGACTTCAGGAAGTAGAGGTTCATAAATACCCCTGCGTTGCCGATTTCCGGAGATGGCAAGAGTATTAAAGGTGCTCCCGTGATAGTTTTGCCGCCGGGCGATAATATGTTTTTTCTTGGGTTTGCCGCGTTCGTGTTGGTATTGCCATGCCACTTTAATTGCAAGTTCCATAGCTTCTGAACCACCAGACAAGAACTGTGCTTTCGCCATACCGCCAGAGCGCGTCACTAACCAGTCGGCTAGCGTTTCTGCTGCCTCAGTGGTGAAACTTCCGGCATGGGCCCAACTTAAGGCTGTGGCTTCACGTTGCATTGCTGCAACGATACGTGGATGACAGTGACCCAGTGATGACACCGCAACACCACCGCAGGTATCCAGCCAGCGCTTGCCTTGTTTGTCACGCAGCCAAACGCCTTGCCCACCAACGACGCTAATGGGATGCTGATTTAAATTTTTATAAATCACGGATGACACGACATTACTCTCCAGTGAAGGTAGTTGTGTGATCCCAGCCAGAAGCACCTTGATGGAAGCGCTTACTGAAACGCGAAATATTCAAAAAACGACGAATCAGATAAAGTGGGAACAGCGCAAAAATAAAGAGCACTACAGCAAGAGTTTTTTTCATCATTAATCCTATCCATTAATCGAGCGGAATAGCTTCGCGCCAGTCAGTTTCTTCACTAAATACAGGTTGCTCATTTCGTAACAACACGTAATTGCCAAGGACCAGAACATCCATTTCTGTTCTCATAAAGCAGGCATAAGCTTCTTCTGGTTTACAAACAATGGGCTCTCCGCGTACATTGAAAGAGGTATTTACAAGCACTGAGCAGCCCGTCAGCTTTTTGAAACTACGTAATAAACGTGTGAACGGTACATTACTTTTTTCTGAGACAGTCTGGACACGAGCTGAATAATCAACATGGGTGATAGCAGGAAGCTGAGATCGAACTTCATTAATACTGCCCAGATTTTGCTTTTTTCCATTTAATAGCGGATTTTTAATATTCTCTTTCACATCTGATACAATCAGCATGTAAGGATTATATTCACGTAGATTGAAATAATGCGTGGCATCTTCTTCAAGCACTGCAGGTGCAAAAGGACGGAAAGATTCACGATATTTTATTTTGAGATTCATGGTTCGCTGCATTTCAATATTGCGCGGATCGCCAATAATTGAACGTGCACCTAGAGCTCTTGGCCCGAACTCCATACGTCCCTGGAACCAGCCCACTACAGCACCATTATTTAAGTGCTGAGCGACACGATTATAGAGACAATCATCAGCTTCGTAATATGCCTTATAACCATTTTTATCCAGGAATTTAGCAATGTAATCATTACTCCATTCTGGCCCGAGCAGGCTACCCTGCATGGCGTCTGCAGCATTTGTGTGCAAATGCGGTCTGCCATATTTTTTTACGGCATGATCCAACGCCGCGCCAAGCGAACATCCGGCATCACCCGCTGCCGGTTGAATCCATAAACGGTCAAAGATTTTCGATTGACTTAACACGCCATTCGCGACGCAATTAAGTGCTACTCCTCCAGCCATACAGAGGTTTCTCTCACCAGTCACTGATGCTGCATAGCGTGCGAGGCCTAAAACGATTTCTTCGGTGACCTGTTGTACGGATGCTGCTAAATCACACTCTCGCTGAGTTAGCGGACTTTCAGGTTGGCGTATTTTACCCTTAAACAAATTTTCAAATGCTTTTCCTACCATTTTTTCGCCATATAAATACTCGAAATAATCCATATTTAGAGTATAGGAACCGTCCTGTCTAATATTGACAAGATGTTGACGAATGAGGTCGGCATAAATGGGATTGCCGTAGGGTGCTAGTCCCATTAATTTATATTCACCCGAATCAACTTTGAAACCACAGTAATATGTAAAGGCAGAATATAATAATCCAAGCGAATGGGGATAGGATATCGAGTTGACTAATTTAAGTTTATTGCCTTTACCATGCCAGATGGTAGTGGATTGCCATTCACCTATACCATCAATACAAATTACGGCTGCACTTTCAAAAGGAGAAGGGAAAAATGCTGATGCAGCATGGGCACGGTGATGCTGCGAATGCGTTGATTTTGGTGCAATACCTAAGCCTAACGACTGTAAGGCTTCATCAATATGCAGTAAAATGTTCATTTTCCAGTCCAGCCACTCAGGCAGAGTACGCAGAAATACTCGACTACTTTTTAATCCGCCACTGGAAAAAGAGGACATTACACGTGAAAACTTTATTTTTGGATCTTCATAATAAACAACTGCTTCAAGGTCGTTTAGTTGAATACCTTGTTGATCAAGGCAATAACGAATAGCTTTTTCAGGAAAGGCAGGATCATGACGAATTCGACTAAAACGTTCTTCTTGAGCTGCCGCAACCACTACTCCGTCTTTAATTAATGTTGCAGCACTGTCATGATAATAGGCTGACAGACCGAGCACATAACTTGCCATTGATACCTTCCTGTTTAAATTAGACTGTCAAGAGAGAATGGTCAGCAACAGGCTGACTAATATATGCGTGATGACGGGCATCCTGATTAATGCTTTTATTACGTGGGAATGAAAAGCGATCATGTTTCAATAGGCGTTTTAGCGGAGTGCTGCGAGGTGCAAGCGACTCGTATCCAATGCACACACGCTGCCATACAGCCTCTTGCTGATGTTCTGGCGTACGGCGCAGCATGGCTTCAATCGCTTCTGCCGCCCATGCGGAATGACCCGTCTGTACGTTATCAATCGTATTGTGTAAATCGACAAAAGCAGTGCTAAAGCCGTAGTGCTTCAAAAAACGCCGCGCAGAAAGATAGCCCCCACCTACACCAGAGAGCTCCATAGCCAGATTCATGCCTAGAATTTCCGCCTGATAGCGCACTGGGAATTTGCCAATTGACAACCAGTAGACCGGCAATTCGAAAGAGGATTCTTCCAGCCTGTCATCAAACGCAAATGACCAGCTACCGGTTGGTGGAAGGTAAATATCCATTTGCTTTAATACATCACGATAAATTTTGGGATGATTTAATTCCCAGATACCATTTCCCAACTCATCCCAGTAAGTTCTAAAAAGAGAATATCCTACGGTTGAGCTTGCAAGACGAATATCTGTAAAACCCTGTAACCAACTGCCATCAATCAGTGTTAATGGAGCCAGTTGTAATGTCGAATGAATCACTTCCTCGCGTTCTGGCAACGCTTTTGGGTCACTTTTGCTGAATGCTTCTCCATGCGCATCGTGTTCTGCCATGAGCCATTTTTTCAGGTCTCCGTTGTGCCATTTTGTTGGTAAACGGCGTTGGCTAGTACGCAGCGAACGCTCTGAATTTTTTAGCCAAAACTGGATGTAATCATCAGCAAACTGTCGCGTTTCTCCATTTAGTGCTCGCCCTTGTAACAAAAAATAGGCATGACGTAACGAGAAGGGATAGTGTGTTTTCTGGGGCTTTGGTTGATTAAGTGGGGTGCTTTCTACTTGTGAAACAGCCAGTGCCGAGTGGCAAGGTGCTGTGTATGATGACGGCAAATCGGCGATCCAACGCTTAAGTACGGCGACATCGTCATCACTAAAAATGCGGAACATTCGCCCTTTTAATGAAATTAGACTGGTTACTAACGGGCTGCTATCGGGTTTGCCCGGCGTCACAAGTTTGCTCTCTCCGATTGCTATCATAAGAGGGTAAGGATCGATTCTGGCATCCTTAAGCCACTCTGAGAGCGATTTCCCTTTCAACCTGAAGTGCTGGTGATAAACAGCGCCTGCACGAGCCAGGCGCTTTATGACGCCAGCTGCCGCAAGGGCAGGGTCAAGGCAGTTTTCAGCTTCTTTACGTAAGAATTGATCCCAAATACGCAGGTTTTCGAGCGCCCAAATTGCTCCACGCTGTACACGTAATAAGCGTTCTGGAGCATGCTTTTCAAAATCCAATAAGATGGCGTTTGTTAGTGTAAGAGGCTCAACGTTCTTCTCGCCCAAGACAAATATGGGATTAAGTGCAAGCCTTTTAAGTACGTCCTGCTCAAGGCCTAATCCGAAGAGAGGAGGAAGAATATCAACCTGACGGAAAACCCAGTCAACCCCAATAAGTTCGTCACTAAAGCGATCACTTCGACGACTCATTGACAGTAATAAAGCTGGCAACTGAAAAGTGTTATCTGAAGTTAATTCTGTTTCTGCAATATCATCATAGCTAATGGTTAGATTATGGTGCTCTTTTCTTACCAGCCAGGCTCGAAACGCATCGAATCGTGTAGCATGAATTGCGCCACCACCGATATCCTCAGAAAGGATTGCCATTAACGCGAGTTGATGACTGTCTTCAAAGACACCCGGAGCGGAGAGTCCTTGAAAGCACGCTCCCTGAACGGATATCATGGGGAGCAACTGGGCGGCAATCTTTTCCTGAAATAGGAAGAGATGTGAACGTGCTTCTGCTTGTGAAAAGAAGTTTTGCCAAACATCTTTAGCTTCTCGACACCAGAGGTCAATTTGGCCTCTTAGTGACTCAATGCCAGGAGTCTCTAAATGGCTACTTATCCTGATAGCATCAGTCAATACATCGTCACTAATCCAAATTTCTGGATCTTGTGCGTCTTTGAAGGTTTTACGCCACACGTCGTTTTTCCTTAAAACTATTAAAACATGGGATAAATCGATGAGTCGTTCTTTTTCTTTTTTTTCTTCTTTTTAAACGTAAAAACAGAAAGTATTCTTTTAAAAAAACGCATCTTTTTTCCTTTTTAAATTGAATCAAGGATAATTTGTGACACTTTATCGTGACCATAATCTGTAAAATGAATACGATCTACAAACATCCATTCATCTTCTTTGATCGCGTTACGAATTAATGGTGAGCTATTAATAAAAGGAATGTCCAATTTATCCGCGCCTTTTTGTAATTGGCGTGCATATTCCTCGCAAACTTCATATTTAAGAATGTCACCATATTGCTGAGAGAAGCCGCCTATTTCATCTAGTTCAGCAAAAATGATTTCCTCCTCCACTGAGCCTTTATCTCTGACCCAGCCGGAAAGTGGCTGAAGAATGTATGTTATTTTTGCACCTAGCATATTAGCCATAGCCTGCCAGACGGTAAGGTGGTTCAGCGTAAGCTCGCTGGCAAAAGCAATTTGTTGTTCCATGCCTGGCACGGATTCACTCACTGTTTGCGGTTTATTCTGAAAAGGCCAGCGTAATCCCCGACTATTCTTACTCTCGAGTGCTTCAAAAAATGTATGGCAGTTAAAAAATGCCCCATTGTCACCACGCATAGCAGCAGGTTGACGGGCAAGCCCCAGATTGTTAAAACCTGAAAACAGAACTATTTCATCAATCTTCGGCAAATGCTGGTGATAGAGCGTCAGCAACTGTAGTTCCTGAGTGGAATTGAAGCTGCGACCTCCAAAGTTGATCCAGCGCGCGCCATCTGGGTCACGTTCACTCATACAGGATGAGAGTGTCCAACGATCCTGACTGGCACCTATACCAAATACTGTCGAGCTTCCAGCCAAAAGTTTATATCCCGGCGCGCTATTGTGTTCTGCAACAGAAAAATTTCTTTTATCTTTTTCTGTGTATCTGAAGCCAAAACTGTCGGTGTTTACTACGGGAGAAACATGTGAGGTTGGATGAAAATACATCAAGTAAGGCAGCCATCTTACCAACCCACTATCAGTAAATTTCTCTTCATATTCTCTCATGTAGGGAATAAGGCTTTGACGATCCATGATTGTTGTTTCACTCACTCACTGTTTGATGACCGTGAATTAGTTAACCATGGCAGCCTGAAAGACATAAGATACAAATATAAATTTTTTTCATGGCATTGTTGCGAAAATTAACATTTTAAATCGTAGAACAGGTGTTAAACTGTACTTTTTTTAAGTACAGTGACGTCAAAGACACCGACATTCAGGTTCAACTGATTCATCATGAAACTTTATATGATCGTGGCAGAGCATCTACGTGAACGGATCGAAAAAGGCGTTTTTTCGAGCGGTATGCGCTTGCCTTCGGTACGAGCTTTGAGTAGCGACCATGGCGTAAGCCTAACCACGGCCCAGCAAGCTTATCGACAGCTTGAAAACGATGGTCTAATCGAATCTAAACCCCAGTCTGGCTATTACGTTAAGTCGATACCTAAACTGCCCTTGTCTCTGTCGGCCAGCGATATTGATTGCTTATCAACCAGAGATGAAGAATCGCAAGAGAGCGTGGCATTTGAGTATTATATGGAGCATCCCGGCTTATTGCTGGGAACGGGTTACCCCTGTATGAATGCTCCTTCAATGGCTCCGCTTTTTACCGCTATGCATCGGCAGGCAAAAAATTATGCTCATTCTTCGTTGAGCCGACGTGATCCTGCGGGCTTACTGTCCTTACGCGAACATATTTCACGTTTGATGCTTGATGCTGGCTGTAAGGCGACAGCAGAGGATGTGATAGTAACTAATGGATGCAAAGAGGCTCTGTTTATTGCTCTAAAGACCAGTTGTGAACCAGGAGACCTCGTTGCAGTTGAGTCGCCATGCTACTTTGGTATTCTTGAGTTGCTTAAAATTGCTGGTGTTACGCCGGTTGAAATTCCAGCAGATCCCGTTCATGGGTTAAGCCTTGAGGCACTTGCTGTTGCGCTGGAAACATTGCCAATTAAGGCGGTTTATCTTTCTCCAAATTGCAATAATCCGCAGGGATACACCATGTCGGATGTGCGTAAACGTCAATTGCTTAATATAGCAAATAAACATGATATAACGTTAATTGAGGACGATATTTATAGTGAGCTTAGCTATTTATTACCCCGGCCAAAACCTATTAAGTCATGGGATAGCGAAGACCGAGTTATATTATGTAGTTCTTTCTCAAAAACGCTAACGCCGGATATGAAAACTGGATGGGTATTTGCCACTCGTCATAAAAATAAATTACTCAATTTAAAATTGATGACATCGGGTGGGACGGCTATCACGCCCCAAATGGCAATTGTGGATTTTATCGAGCAGGGTAATTACGTTAAGCATATCCGTAAAATGCGCCGTCTGTATCGACAGCACTTAACTGTTGCTCAAGAAAAAGTTTCAGCACATTTCCCTGCAGATACACAATTTATTTTGCCAAAAGGTGGCTATCATCTATGGATAAACTTACCAACTGAATTACGCGTTAATGAGCTTTGCAATCAACTTGAATTAAAGAAAATTAAAATATCACCGGGGACATTGTTTTCGCCACAAAAGCGCTTTACTTCATCACTTAGACTCAGTTATTCCTCACTGCATCTCTACGATGCTGATGGTATGATAGAATCGCTGGCGCAGTCGGTTAAGCAATGTCTTACTGGAGTCAAAGCCTCTACTTTTGGTTTATAAGTATATTATATAATTCATGATGGATCATGATTCCGCCCCGAATTTTTATCCGTATTATTTTAATGTATGTATGGAGCGATTAATTTCGCTTTTATATTGCTGTGAAAATGATTAGTAAGGGCAGGAACGTTATTTATACGAGCTCTTTCGCCATCTTACGGAAAAATTTTCATTCTGAATTCAATAGTATGTTTTTCTGGAATGCTCATGTGAAGAGCTATGTAATATAAGCACGTCAGAAGCGTGCTTCTTAATTGATTGGCTATAAATCAATTATGTTTATATTGATTTACAACCGCATCATCGGCCTCCTTCCGCTCCCGAATCAATATCCACAGTGCCGCCGCACCGATAAGGTCAAACACCGCCAGCGCAACAAAGAACGGACCAAAGCCGATGATGCTGACAAACGCGCCGATAAACAGGTTAAAGATCAACTGACCGGACCAGGCACAGGCGCCAGCCATGCCGACGGCAGTCGCGACCTCATCCTTCCTGAACAGGTCTGCGCCCAGCGTGGCAGCTACGGTAGAAAGCAACTGGTGCGAGAAGCCACCAATGCTGATCAGCAACACGGCGACATAGGGGTTTTGAACAATGCTGACCAGGCCGATGGTGGTCATCAGCACCGCCCCGAGCGTAAAGGTAATACGGCGCGAATTGATCAGGCCGATGCCGCGATCGTTCAGGAACTTCGCCACAAAGCCGCTGGCCAAGCAGCCCAGATCGGCCATCAGGAACGGCAGCCAGACAAACATCGCAATCTCTTTCAGGCTGAAGTGCAGGGTTTCCACAAAGAAGATCGGCACCCAGAAATTGATGGTGCCCCAGGCCGGATCGGCCAGAAAACGTGAGAGGCCAATGCCCCAGAAATTACGCTGTTTGAGGATGGCTAATTTAGAGGTCTTCTCTTTCTGCTCGGTATGAAGGTGTTTTTCCTGACCGCCCTCAATATAGGCGCGCTCGTCCGCCGACAGCCGTTTGGCCTCTTTGGGATCTTTATAAAAGATGAGCCAGATAAAGGCCGCCACAATAGCCAGTCCACCGGCAACCAGAAATGCAAACTGCCAGCTGTGAAACAGTATGCACCAGGCGATCAGCGGCGGTGCCAGCATGGCACCAAAAGAGGTGCCCATATTAAAGACGCCAGTGGCAATGCCGCGCTCCTTCGCCGGAAACCAGGTGGCAGCGGTTTTCACCCCGGCCGGAATCGCCGAGGCTTCACTAAAGCCCATGATGGCGCGCATAAACGCCAGGCCCTGCCAGGAACCCGTCAGTGAGTGCGCTAAGGTGGCCAGCCCCCAGACGATGGCGCAGATAAAAAAGCCCAGCTTCAGGCCAATGGTATCAATGAAATAACCCATCACGGGCTGGCCGATGGTATAAGCCAGCTGAAAGGCGCTGACGACCCAGGAATATTGCTCCTTGGTAATATCCAGCTCCTTCATAATTGTCGGGGCGGCAACGCCCAACGCAGTGCGATCGAGGTAATTAATAATCGTAATAAAGCACACCAGTAATATCATGTGCCATCGGTAATGTTTGATTGTTTTCATGATTGCTCCCTCATTGTTACCTTTTCCTTATGACTTTGCTAAACAGGTGACATGATTTTTAAATTAGAGGCAGGTTAATTAATTGAGTGTTAGTAAATCTCGTGATTGCACCTTGTTATTATTAGGTAAGCGATTTTGCAATAAACACGGAATTGCGTGGTGTGATGAGGCGCATTGTTTAATGCCGTGAAAATCACTTTTGGTAAATAATGTGATCAACGTAACCCACACAGGTAAAAAGATTAAATAGCGGCAAGATGGCCTGGAATCAGGTTAACACTAAGACGTTGCAGCCAAATCTTTATGCCTGAAGCCACTTGCTGGCGTGCATAAGGGCATGTCCCTTGCAGGTTGAGAGGCGAGGTGCGATTTTTATTTCGACTGATTCAGACGTGATGTTAATCACCACAGCGGGTTGGATGCCTGATGGTCAATAAGGCAGCCCGTCGTTTTTAACGTAAATAAGATCGCGCTTTTATAAATATTTTTTACTCAGACGCTTTTCTCTTTTGTTCGTTTACGCTGCCGGTGCGGAGCGTTTATTCCTGCTAAAAAAAAAGAAATGATGGCGATGTTAATCGTTCATGGAAATACGAGAGTGAAGTAAGACGTTGCAACTTTATAAGAGGAATCTTAAAAGGTCGTCGTTTGATGTTGAACAGGGATTCAGTATTATTTTCACCCTGTGCCACCCGCAAAGGATGTGAGATGCAAATCTGTACGATGGACTATGCTCGTCTCTCGCCAGACGGAAAAAGGGTTAAGCTTGACTGTTACGGCATCGGCTCATTTGATGTTTTGTCAGGAATTGACCGTTATCTCAACAATCCTGACTGTTCAGATAGAGAGAAGGCCGCGATCCCGCCGGGCACATACTGGATAGTCGACCGCCCGAAAGGAAGCGTGCTAAATCAACTGCGTGCAGAAGTGATTGATGCGTATCATTTGTACAGAAATCATCATTCCGAATGGTTTGGTTTATATAACGCAGAAACCATGAGTGATCATGCTTACGTCAATGGCACACGTCGGGGCAGCTTTCGTCTTCACCCCTTGAACAGCGACGGCACCGGGGTTTCGTGGGGCTGCGTAACGCTGTACAGTTCATCGGATTTTCAAACCCTCAGAAATGCTTTGCTGCGGATACCTAAGATAAAAGTGCCCGGCGGGAAAGACCTGATGGCTTATGGCCGCCTTGATGTGCGCGGCATTCCAGATTTTAGTCGGTGTGGTGTGAGATGAAAATTGCGATATTTATTATTGTGTTGCTGGCGGCTTTTGTGCTGATCCCGGATAGCTGGATCAACACGTTATTCATGAGCCATATCACTATCGAAGGCGATGGCGAAGAGGCGATGAACAGCTATTCGTTTACGTTCATCGTGGTGAAGTTCGTACTGTCTCTCGTGCTGGCTGTCCTGGCCTCGTGGGGATATAGAAAGCGAAAACGTTAGCCCGCGCTCAGGTGCCTGGCGGGGACGCACGACAGATGCTCAGCGCGATAAGCCACGCCTTTCCTGAAGGTGATCATCCGCATTCAACGCGCGTTTACCGTCCACAGACCCTTTGTTTCGCGCCCTTCACGACTCACATTTTCTGCTTTTCAGCCATCACAATGCCCGCTTTGATAACGCTTTAGCGACACAACCCTTCACTTCCGTTTACTTCCGTTTTTCCCCAGGTGCTGAGATCTGCATCACTTTCACGCTGCGTGCGCTCCCTTACGCTTAACGGCCAGGCAGGAGGGGGGATGATGTTTCTGGAAGAACGACGCAATCAAATTTTGCAATGGCTGGACGAACATGAACGCGTCACCGTTAACGGGCTGGCGAGCCAGTTGCGTGTTACTCGGGAGACGATTCGCACCGATCTGCGTGCGCTGGCAGAGCAGGGGCTGGTTCAGCGCTGCTACGGCGGTGCCATAGTGCAACGCCGTAATCTGCAGGAAAAGCTCATCAGCGAAAGTGGCCATTTTGATGTTTTACTCAAGCGGTTGCAGGCGCGTAAAACCACCGTAAAGACCACCAGCAGGCAGGGAAAAGTCTGCATCCTTGGCGCATTCAATGTTGATATCGTCGCCAGGGTGGCGCGTTTTCCGCAAAGTGGTGAATCGCTGATGGCGCACGGCAGCACACTCGGGCCCGGCGGCAAGGGGGCCAATCAGGCCATGGCCGCCAGCCGGGCCGGAGCGCGCGTCCATTTTGTTGCCAAGGTCGGAACCGATCGGTTCAGCCAGTTTGCGTTTGATCACCTTTCGTCATCGGACATTCACTCTTTCCGTTTATACCAGACGGATACCGAACCCACAGGCAGCGCCATCATTTATGTCTCGCAGGAAAACGGCGAGAACATGATTGCCATCTACCCCGGTGCCAATAAAACCCTGACGGATGCCGAAATTGCCGAGCTGACCCATGAACTCACCGATGCGGATGTGTTGTTACTGCAGCTGGAAAACAACGTCGAGGCCACGCGCAGCGCTATCCGGCTGGCACACGCACTGGGCGTCCGCATCATCATGAACCCGGCGCCGTTCTCGTCTGAGGTCGTGAACGTTCTGCCGATGATCGATGTGCTGACGCCCAACGAAACCGAGGCCTCGCGGCTCTCGGGCATTGAAATCTGTGACATGGCGAGTGCGCGTAAGGCGGCGCAGGCGATTGTGGCGCAGGGGGCGCAGCGAGTGATCATCACCATGGGCGCGCGCGGCGCGCTGCTGTTCGACGCGCCGCATTGTCACGTCATTCCCGCCTTTCCTGCGCTCAGTGTGGACACCACCGGCGCGGGCGATGCCTTTAACGGCGCGCTGGCCGCCGCGCTGGCGCAGGGGCAGCCGTTACTGCAGGCCGCCACATGGGCATCGGCCTTTGCGTCCCTGGCCGTAGAGCGGGAAGGCGCAAGCAATATGCCCAAGCGGCATCAGGTCATCACCCGACTTAACCAACGATAATCCGACGTAACGCAACAGCCGCGCGCTGGCGCTGGCAGGAGAAACCATGAAAAAGATTGAAGGTATTGTCCCGGTCATGCTGACCCCATTCACCGCAGAGAATCAGATCGATTACCCCGGCCTGTCACGCCTGATCGACTGGTATCTGGCGCAGGGCGTGGATGCGCTGTTTGCCGTGTGCCAGTCCAGCGAAATGCAGTCTCTCAGCCTGGACGAGCGCGTTGCGCTGGCGCGTTTTGTGGTGGAGAAAGTGCAGGGCCGGGTGCCGGTGATTGCCTCCGGCCACATCAGCGATGGGTTAAGCGAGCAGACTCAGGAATTGCAGGCGATGGCCGGAACGGGCATTGATGCGCTGGTGCTGGTGACCAATCACCTCGATCCGCACAATCAGGGAAGCGAGACCTTTTATGCTCACCTGAATCACATTCTGGACGCGCTGCCTGCCGGGCTGCCGCTAGGGCTCTACGAGTGCCCGGCGCCGTATCGTCGTCTGCTGAGCGACGACGAGTTCAGCTTCTGTGCCAACAGCGGCCGCTTTGTGGTGCTGAAAGACGTGAGCTGCGATCTGCCCACGGTGCAACGCCGCGTCAGGCTGGCGGAAGGCACGCCGCTGGCGGTGATTAACGCCAATGCGGCCATTGCGTGGCCGGCCATTCAGGCGGGCTCGCGCGGCTTCAGCGGCGTGTTCACGAACTTTCATCCGAACCTCTACGTCTGGCTTTATCACCAGGGCGCCCAGCAGCCTGAGAAAGCCCATGAGCTGTCGCTGTTCCTGTCGCTGAGCGCCGTCACCGAAACCCTTGGCTATCCCAAAAACGCCAAAATTTATCACCAGCGCCTCGGCACCTTCGCCAGCGAGCACTGCCGCGTTAACCGGGACAACGTGCTGGAGAAGTTCTGGGGGCTTGGCGTGTTGCTTGACCAGATTCGTGATGGCAGTGCGCTGTGGCAACACCGTCTTTCATAAAAAAAACCGGACACCGTCTGTTCCTGCACCGTTTTACCTCAAGGGAAAACACCATGATTGTATGCGATCAACTTGACTGGGCGCGTGAGCGTCACGCGTTTCATCCCATCGTTGACCAGGCGATTCGCTGGATAGCGGCCAGCGATTTCAGCCAGATGGAAACGGGGAAATACGATTTACTGCCCGACAACCAGATGTTCTGCCTGCTACAGGAAATGACGACCGAGCCCGCCAGCGCCCGCCGGGCCGAATCCCATTTTCGCTATGTCGATATTCAGTACCTGCTGGCCGGACGCGAAACCATCGGCGTGACGCGTGCCCATCCGCAGCATGTGATAGCGGAAGACCGGCGGGAGGAAAATGACGTAGTGTTTTATCAGGACATCACGGATGAGTACAGCATCGCGCTGACGCCGGGGCAGTTTGCGCTGTTTTTCCCTCACGATATTCATCGTCCTGGCTGTGCGTCGCCGGTGGCGCAGACTATCCGTAAAGCAGTGATTAAAATCCATCTCGATCTGTTTGCCGGGCGGGAGGCACCATGAAACCCTCTGCGGCGATGTCAGAAACAACGGTGAGCGGGCAGGTCACGCTGAAAGGGAAGCTGCGCTGGGGCATTGTCACGCTGCTGTTGCTGGCGGCGATAGTGAATTACCTGGACCGCGCCAACCTGAGTATTGCCAACACCACCATTGCGGCGGAATTTGGCTTTTCGCAAACCGAAATGGGGTTGCTGTTGTCGGCGTTTCTCTGGCCCTATGCGCTGGCTAACCTGCCCGCAGGCTGGCTGGTGGACAAGTTAGGCCCCAAAAAGATGTTCTCCTGGGCGCTGGGGCTGTGGTCGGGCTTTACCGTGCTGACGGCGTTTGCCAACAGCTACAGCTATTTCTACGGTCTGCGTATGCTGCTGGGCGTGTCCGAATCCCCGTTCTTTACCTCGGGAATTAAAATCACCCATCGCTGGTTTGGCGACAGTGAACGCGGTTTACCCACTGCGATTATTAATACCGGTTCGCAAATTGCCAACGCCATTGCGCCGCCCATTCTGACCGTGCTGTTGCTGACCTTAGGCTGGCGCGGCATGTTTGTGGCGATCGGCGTAATGGGGCTTCCCCTGCTGCTGACGTGGTGGAAGTTTTATCGCGATCCCAATGCCCGGGAAGATGCGCTGCTGCATGCCGGACAACCCAGCGTCGCAGTGCCGCAAGAGAAGGGCGAGGTGCGCTGGCGTGCGCTGTTCCGACACAGCACCACCTGGTTTATGGTGATCGGCAACTTCTCCATTATGTTCACGATCTGGGTCTATCTGACCTGGCTGCCGGGCTATCTGGAAAAATCGCTGGGCTTTAGCCTCAAAGCCACCGGCTGGATTGCCTCCATTCCGTTTCTGGCCGGTATTCTGGGCGTGCTGGTGGGTGGGATGCTTTCAGACAACCTGGTGCGCCGGGGCGTCAGGGCCATCACCGCGCGTAAGGTGCCAATCGTATCGGGTGCGGCCCTGGCGGCCTGCTTCGTGGCGCCGATTCCGTTTGTAAACAGCACCCCGCTGGCCATTGGCCTGCTGGCGCTGGGCTATTTCTTCTCGCAGATGCCGCAGGGGGCGCTCTGGACGCTGGCCAGTGACATCGCACCGAAGTCGCAGGTGGCCTCGCTGGGCGCCATTCAGAACTTTGGCGGTTTCCTGGGGGCGGCAATGGCACCGATCGTTACCGGCATTATTCTGGATACCACCGGTAAATTCACCAATGTGTTTTTGCTTGGTGCAGCGCTCCTGATGCTGGGCGCGCTGAGCTACGGCCTGTTTGTGCGTAAGCCGCTGCAGGCAAGCTAACAAGCCCAACCCTGGCGGCCAGCCAGGGTTGTACCAAATGGCAGCCCACGCTGACGGTTATCGCTGACAGGGTTTACCTTCTGTTAAAGAGGGCTGACGTGAGATGTACCAGTACGAAAGGGTTTAACGCGGTAATCGGCAGAGCAGGGGGGATAACGCCGGTTCAGGATTATCGGCGCATCGATTGCCCTTAAAGAAAATGATTCATCCAGACGGGGGCGTTTTCTCCGTCTGTCATCGTTCTTTCTATTCGGGTTAACCTCTTTGCCCGGCGCGTAATTATCGTTTTTCCTCTTCCCGCCAATAAATCGTTTTAATTAAATTCTGTTGAACTAAAAGAGAAAATATAACAACATTGCGGCCGTTTATCATGGCATCACAGACGAGGCACCGCGTTTAAATTAACGCAAATAAGCCCTGCATGATGATCTCAATAATCATTTTCACGCTAATTATTGTTGTCCTTATTTACTTCACACAGACAGGTATGTTGAATGAAAAAGTCTATGAAATGGTTTGCCGCCCTTGCGGTCGTTGGGGCGTTGGCAGGTTGTGCGCGTACCGCCCCGCTTGAGAAAATTCATACTATCGTCGCGGCGGGTTATACCCAGGATCAGGTTAAAAATGCCATTTTAAGAGCCGGTGTTCAGCGTCAGTGGATGATGACGCAGGTGGCTCCGGGCGAGATTAAAGCGCGTCAGCAGGTTCGTGATCACATGGCTGAAGTGCGAATCAACTACTCGTCGACAGGCTACGATATCGTCTACGACCACAGCACCAATCTGCTGGCATCGGGCGGGCAGATTCATAAAACCTACAACCGCTGGGTAGAAAACCTGGATAAAGATATTCAGGCCAATCTCTCGGCAGGCACAAAATTGTAATTATGCCTAAAGTCGGGCCAGTGATGGCCCGATAAACCGCTTATGACTTAGCCGGTTTTCTCAGCCATCACACCGGAAAATGTGCCATACGCTGCTGCCAGTATGACCACGCAATGGCGGTGGCCTGTCAGATTTGCCGCCCCGGATTGCGCTGACGCGGGAAAATATCGAAAATGCAGGCTTTTCTCATCGCATCGCCTGCCATGAAGTCGATATGCTTGGCGACCTGCCTTTACCCGCAGAAGCCGATGTCGGTTGGATGAGTCAGTTTCTGGACGGCTTTTCGCCTGAACAAGTCGTCACGATGCTGGACCCTGTTGCCGACGTGATAAAACCCGGCGCGAAGCTGTTCATCATGGAACCGTTCTGGGATGCGCAGAACATTGAAGCGGCCTCATTTAGTCTCAATGCGTCTTCGCTTTATTTTACCTGTATGGCCAACGGCAACAGCCGTTTCTACAGCATAGAGACGTTTTATCACTATCTGGACAAGACAGGGTTCCAGAGCGATGAGCGCCACGACGGCCCGGGCGTTGGGCATACATTATTGCAGTGCCAGAAGAAACCATAACAACACGGCGATAAGCGCCCTGAGTATCACCTGAATATCGCGGACGCGCGTTGATGAAATTTGCATTAAACATTGTTGACTGGCAGGCCAGGGCCCCAGGATTAAGCGAAACGGCACAGTGGCTGGAATGGGCTCGGCTGTCGCACGCCATCGATCCTGCGGCACCGCAGGCAAAGCTGACCGAACTGCCGATGATGACCGCGCGCCGCCTCAGCGCCGGCAGTAAGCTGGCCGTGGAGTGCGGGCTGGCGATGCTGCGTCAGCATGAAATCGATGCCGTGCTTTACACCAGCCGTCACGGGGAGCTGGAACGCAATTTCCGCATTCTGCAGGCGCTGGCGACAGACCAGGCGCTTTCACCAACCGATTTTGCCCTGTCAGTGCACAACTCCGCCGTTGGCAGCCTGACGATAGCCGCGAAGAAGCCGATCGTCTCCTCGTCGCTTTCTGCCGGTAAAGACACCTTTCAGCAGGGGCTGTGTGAGGTGTTGTGTCTGCTCCAGGCGGGCTATCAGCGCGTGTTAATGGTCGATTTTGACGGGGCGATGCCGGCGTTTTATCACTCGCATCTCACATCAGAAACCCCGATGTGGCCGTTCGCGGTCGCGCTGGTGATTGAAGCCGGTGATGCCTTGCAGTGTGAAACCCGGTCGCAGCACACCGCGAAAGCGCCCGCGCTGCCGCAAAGCCTACTTTTTTTGCAGCACTACCTGCAAGATGCTGCCACCTTTGTCTTAAGTGGGGAAAGAGTGGAATGGCACTGGAGCCGCGGATGAGCAGGATAGTTTCGCGCCTCAACCGGGCATGGCGATGCGCGATGACCGGCTTTTGTTTTGCCCTGTTCGGTATCGGCGGACTGCTGTTATCTATGGTGTGGTTTAACCTGTTGTTACTCGCGGTATGGGATAAAGGCCGCCGCCGCCGCATCGCCAGGCGCAGTATCGCCGCCAGTTTCCGCTTCTTCTTAAGGGTGGCAAAAGGCGTTGGCGTACTGGATTACCGGACGCGCGGGCTTGAGCACCTGCGTCAGGATCGCGGCTGTCTGGTGGTCGCCAATCATCCGACGCTCATCGATTATGTGCTGTTGGCCTCTGTGATGCCGGAAAGCGACTGTCTGGTAAAGGGGGCGCTCCTGAAAAACCCGTTCGTCAGCGGCGTTATCCGGGCAGCCGATTATCTGATTAACAGCCAGGCCGATGCACTTCTGCCTGCCTGCCGACAGCGGCTGGCACAGGGCGACACGATTTTGATTTTTCCGGAAGGCACCCGAACCCGGCCCGGTGAACCCATGACGCTACAACGCGGTGCGGCCAATATTGCTGTGCGCTGTGGCAGTGATTTACGCGTAGTGATCATTCACTGTAGCGAGCATCTGCTGGACAAGCAGAGCAAATGGTATAACGTGCCGCCCGCCAAACCGTTGTTCAGCGTTGAGGTGCGGGAGCGGATATCTATCGATCAGTTTTACGATGCAGACATACAAGAACCGGCACTGGCGGCAAGACAGTTGAACCGGCATCTTTTGCTTCAATTACAACCAGGTTCTTCACCTTTTTCAGGAATTAATGATGCAAGCGCTTTACCTTGAAATCAAAAATCTCATTATAACGACGCTGAATCTCGACGAACTGTCGGCCGACGATATTGATAGCGATGCGCCGCTGTTTGGTGACGGCTTAGGACTGGACTCCATCGACGCGCTTGAGCTGGGTCTGGCGGTAAAAAATGCCTACGGTGTGGTTCTCTCGTCGGAAAGCGAAGAGATGCGCCAGCACTTTTTCTCCGTTGCCACGCTGGCAGCGTTCATCCACGCGCAACGTGCCTGAGGAGCGTCCGTCATGACAGAACAAAACGCCATTTATGAAGAGGTCACTGCGCTGTTGGTTAAGCTGTTTGAGATCGACCCGCAGGATATCTCCCCACAGGCGCGGCTGTATGAGGATCTGGAGCTGGACAGCATCGATGCGGTCGACATGATCGTGCATCTGCAAAAGAAAACCGGCAAGAAAATCAAGCCGGAAGAGTTCAAAGCCGTGCGTACCGTGCAGGACGTTGTCGATGCGGTAGAACGGCTGCTGAAAGAAGCGTAAGTCGCGATGTCCGGCAAACGCACGCGGCCCGTTCTTACGTTGCTGACAGGCTTGCTGCTGGTGGCGTGGCCCTTTTTGATCAGCGTCGGCCTGGCGCATAACAGCCTGCACTGGCTGTTGCCACTGATGGCGCTTGTTCTTTTACTCCGTCTTCGCCAGACCCGGCGCAAAACGGGGCCGATGCGTGTCATCACTCAGGTGGTGGCGGTGGCCGGCATTGCCCTGTGCGCGGCCAGCTACCTGCTGAAAACCCACCAGCTCCTGCTTTTTTACCCGGTCGTGGTCAATGGCGTCATGCTGACGGTGTTTGGTGGCTCCCTGTGGTCAGCCATGCCCATTGTCGAACGTCTGGCCAGAGTCAGTGAGCCGGATCTGCCTGAAAAGGGCGTGCGTTATACCCGCCGGGTGACGCAAATCTGGTGCGTCTTTTTCATCCTCAACGGCAGCATGGCGCTCTTTACCGCGCTGTATGGCGATATGGCGTTATGGACCGCCTGGAACGGAATGATTGCCTATCTGCTGATGGGCACGCTGATGGCGGGCGAGTGGTTGGTACGCCGGAAAACAAAACAACGAGATTCATGATGAAGCAGACGCTTACACTGACCCAGTGGCTCACTGCACCGCGACCGGCTGACGTGCCTGTGGCCTGGCTGGACGACCGCACCTGGACGCTGGGACATCTACGGCAGGATGTGGCCTGCTTAATCGCCTTACTGCAGCAGCAGGCAGGCCAACGCTGGGCCTTGTGCTTTGAGGACAGCTACCTGTTTACCGTGGCCCTGCTGGCAACGCTGCACGCGGGCAAAACACCGGTTGTCCCCGGTCACTGTCGTGTTTCCTTGCTCAACGAACAACACGCCCTGTTTGACGGCGTGCTGAGTGAAAAAACGCTGAGCTGGCAGGGGCCGCTGCTGGTGGTCAGCAGTGCGATGACCCTCGCCGCCTTTGCTCCGTCTTTTCCGGCCATACCTGACGAGGCCAGCATCGAACTGTTTACCTCCGGCTCCACCGGTCAGCCGAAGCGGGTGGTGAAGTCCGTTCAGTCCCTTGATTACGAAGCGGCCCTGCTGGCGGCCCGCTTTGCCGGGCGGCTGGCCGGTTGTCGGGTCGTGGCCTCGGTTGTGCCGCAGCACCAGTACGGTCTGACCTTTCGTATTATTCTGCCGATGGCGCTGGGATTACCGCTGCATGCGGCGATGCTCTGGTATGCCGAACAGCTCGCCGCCTTAAGCCACGATTATCAGTATGTTTTTATCAGCAGCCCGGCGTTTCTGAAACGCCTCGATCGCCAGCTCACCGCACCGCCGGTCGCGATGGTCTTTTCCGCCGGCGGCATGTTACCCTGGCAGGATGTTTCTCAGGCGGCGGACTGGATGCATATCTGGCCAGATGAAATTTATGGCAGCACGGAAACCGGTATCCTCGCCTGGCGCTATCGTCAGGAAGAAGATATCACCTGGCAACCCTTTGACGGCGTCCGTTTTCATCAGGAAAGCGATACGTTGCGTGTGTTTTCACCGCTGATCGCCGACAGAGAGGGTTTGTTGCTCGACGATATTCTGCATATCGAAGAAAACGGCCAGTTCCGGCTGGTGGGCCGTCGGGGCAGAGTGGTTAAAATTGAAGAGAAGCGTATTTCGTTAAGCGAAGTCGAACAGCGGCTGCTGGCGCTGGACGGGATCAGCGAGGTGGCGGCGGTGCCGGTTTTACGTCGCGGCCGACAGAGCATTGGCGTTCTGCTGGTGTTGGACGATGCAGCACGGCAACGCTGGCAGGAACACGGCGGTAAACAGCAAGAGCTGGCCTGGCGACGTGCGTTGTTGCCGTGGCTGGAACCTGTCGCCGTGCCGCGTTACTGGCGGGTGATCGATGCGATCCCGGTTAACAGTATGAACAAGCGTGTTTATGCGCAGTTACAGGAGTGGTTTCATGAAACCCCATGAAATTGAGCGCCATCAGTCGCAGCCCGATCAGGCTGAGATGGTTTTACACCTTGATCCGTCGCTGTTCTGGTTCAAAGGGCATTTTGCCGTTCAACCACTGCTGCCCGGCGTGGCGCAACTTGACTGGGTGATGCAGTACGCGACGACGCTGCTGGCACCCGGCTGGCGTTTTCACAGCATTCAGAACGTGAAGTTTCAGGCTCCGCTGCTGCCGGACACTACCGTTACGTTAACGCTGAACTGGCAGGAAGCGCGCCAGATGCTGAGCTTTAGCTACCAGCGCCACGACGGTGAGGCACGTCATGTCGCCAGCAGCGGTAAGATTCGGTTATGTCGCTAGCCTTTTCCCCCTGCGTGCTGATCCCCTGTTATAACCACGGTGCCATGATGGCAGCGGTGCTGGCGCGCCTGATGCCGTTTGGTCTGCCGTGCATTGTCGTTGATGACGGCAGCGATGCCGCTACCCAGGCGGTACTGGATCGGCTGGCAGCAGAAAACAGCACGCTGACGCTGGTGCGGCTGGCGCAAAACGCCGGAAAAGGTGCGGCGGTGCTGCGCGGTATGCAGGTGGCGGCGCAGGCTGGTTTTACCCATGCGGTGCAGGTCGATGCCGACGGCCAGCATGCTATTGAAGATATTCCCGCGCTGCTGGCGCTGGCGCAGCAGCATCCCGATGCGCTGATTTCCGGCCAGCCCATTTATGACGACTCCATTCCCCGCTCGCGGCTTTACGGGCGCTGGATCACCCACGTCTGGGTGTGGATCGAAACCCTGTCATTGCAGCTGAAAGACAGCATGTGCGGCTTTCGCGTCTATCCCATCGCGCCAACCTTACAGCTGGCACAGCGTGCCACCATCGGCAGGCGCATGGACTTTGATACCGAAGTGATGGTGCGGCTCTACTGGCAGGGTAACAACAGCTACTTTGTGCCGACCCGGGTAACCTATCCGCAGGACGGCCTCTCGCATTTCGACGCGGTCAAAGACAACGTGCGCATCTCCCTGATGCACACGCGGCTGTTTTTTGGCATGTTGCCGCGTATCCCTTCTTTACTGTTTCGCCGCTCGCCCCAGCACTGGGCGCGGCAGAAAGAGGTCAAAGGGCTGTGGGGCATGCGCCTGATGCTGCTGGTGTGGCGCCTGCTGGGCCGTAAAGCCTTTTCTCTTTTGCTGTATCCGGTGGTCGGCGCGTACTGGCTGACAGCCGCAACGGCACGAAAAGCCTCGCAGAACTGGATAACCCGCGTGCGTGAGCAGCTGCGGATACGCCAGCAGCCGGTGCCGAATAACCTGACCAGCTACCGGCATTTTCTGCGCTTTGGCAACGTCATGCTGGACAAAATCGCCAGCTGGCGCGGTGAGCTGCATTTCGGCAGCGACGTGGTCTTTGCACCGGGCGCGGAGGCGATGCTGGACCTCAGTCATCCGCAGGGCAGGCTGCTGCTGGCCTCGCACCTGGGCGATGTGGAGGCCTGCCGGGCGCTGGTGCAGCGCAGCGGCAGTAAAACCATTAATGCTCTGGTGTTTAGCGATAACGCCCAGCGCTTTAAGCAGATTATGGAAGAGATGGCCCCGCAGGCCGGGCTAAACCTGATGCCGGTAACGGATATCGGTCCGGACACCGCCATGTTGCTGAAAGAAAAGCTGGATCGCGGCGAGTGGATCGCGATTGTGGGCGATCGCATTGCCGTTAATCCGCAGCGCGGTGGGGAATGGCGTATTTGCTGGAGCCGCTTTATGGGCCAGCCTGCTCCCTTTCCGCAGGGGCCGTTTATTCTGGCGTCGATCCTGCGCTGCCCGGTTCACCTGATCTTCGCGCTGCGCCAGCAGGGAAAACTGCACATTCATTGCGAGCCGTTCGCCGATCCGCTGCTGTTGCCGCGTGCCGAGCGTCAGCAAGCCCTGCAGCAGACAATTGATCGCTATGCTGAACGCCTTGAGCACTATGCGCTCCAGTCGCCGCTCGACTGGTTTAACTTTTTCGATTTCTGGCAACTGCCGGATAGCAAAGACAAGGAGTAAAGGGTGCTTAACGATCCCCGTTTTACGGTCGACGTAGACCTGACCATTCCCTTTCATGATGTCGATGTGATGGGCGTGGTCTGGCACGGTAACTATTTTCGCTATTTCGAAATCGCCCGCGAGGCGTTACTGAACCAGTTTGACTATGGCTACCGGCAGATGAAGGCCTCTGGCTACGTCTGGCCGGTAGTGGATACGCGGGTAAAGTACCGCCATCCGCTCACCTTTGAGCAACGCATTCGCGTGCGGGCGCGCATTGAAGAGTGTGAAAACCGTCTGCGCATTGGGTATGAAATTTTCGATGCCGACAGCGGCCAGCGCACCACCACGGGCTATACCATTCAGGTGGCGGTGGAAGAGCAAAGTCGCGAGATGTGCTTTGTCTGCCCGGACATTCTGTTTGAACGTATGGGAGTGACGCCATGAGAGGCCTGCTATTCCTGGCGCTGTTGATCAGCCCGTTTGTCAGCGCGCTGACGCTCGACGATCTGCAGCAGCGCTTCACCGCTCAGCCGGTGATCCGTGCGCACTTCGATCAGGTGCGCACCATTAAGGATATGCCGCAGCCGCTAAAATCGCAGGGCACGATGCTGATCGCCCGCGACAAGGGCCTGCTGTGGGATCAAACCCGTCCGTTCCCGATGCAGCTGCTGCTGGATGATAAACGCATGGTGCAGGTGATCAACGGCCAGCCACCGCAGACCATTACCGCCGAAAACAATCCGCAGATGTTCCAGTTTAATCACCTGCTGCGCGCGCTGTTTCAGGCGGATCGCAAGGTGCTGGAGCAGAATTTTCGCGTTGACTTTGCCGACAAGGGCGAAGGCCGCTGGACGCTGCGCCTGACGCCGATCACCACGCCGCTGGATAAGATCTTCTCCAGCATCGATCTGGCGGGCAAAACCTATCTGGAGCAGATCCAACTCAACGATAAGCAGGGCGATCGCACGGACATTACCCTTTCGCAACATCAACTGACGCCAGCACAACTGACTGATGACGAACGCCAACGCTTTGCCGCCCCGTAAACGGCCCGCGCTGCTGTGGGGGCTGGTCTGCCTGCTCATGCTGTTGGTGCTGCTTACGCTGCTGCCGCAGGCCCGGCTGAACAGCAGCGTGCTGGCGATGCTGCCAAAGCAGGCGCTGGGCGCGATTCCCCCCGCCCTGAACGACGGCTTTATGCAGCGGCTCGATCGGCAACTGGTCTGGCTGGTGAGCCCCGGTAAGCAGGCCGATCCCCAGGTGGCGCGCGACTGGCTGACACGGTTACAGCGATCCGGGGCGCTGGCCGAGGTAAAAGGGCCGATGGATGCCCGCAGCCAGCAGGCGTGGGGCACGTTTTTCTGGCAGCACCGTAACGGCATGATCGACAGCGAAACGCGGCAGCGGCTGCAAAACGGCGGCGAGGCGCAGGCGCAGTGGATCCTCTCTCAGCTCTATTCCGCCTTTTCCGGCGTCAGTGGCAAAGAATTACAGAACGATCCGCTGATGCTGACGCGCGGATCGCAGCTGGCGATGGCGAAAAACGGTCAGCGGCTGCGCCTGATGGACGGCTGGCTGGTGACGCAGGACAGCCAGGGGAATTACTGGTATTTGCTGCACGGCGAACTGGCTGGATCCTCGTTTGATATGCAGCAGACGCACAAACTGGTCACCACGCTGGGCGCGCTGGAAAAAACGTTCAAGGCGCAGTACCCGCAGGTCCGGCTGCTCTCGCGCGGCACGGTGTTTTACAGCGATTACGCCAGCCAGCAGGCGAAGCATGATGTGTCCACGCTGGGGCTGGCAACCGTGCTGGGCGTACTAATGCTGATTCTGGTGGTGTTCCGTTCGGTACGGCCAATCCTGTTATGCCTGCTCTCGATTGCCATTGGCGCGCTGGCGGGCACCGTTGTGACGTTGCTGGTGTTTGGCGAGCTGCACCTGATGACGCTGGTGATGAGCATGAGCATCATCGGTATCTCCGCCGATTACACGCTCTATTACCTTACCGAGCGCATGGTGCATGGCGCCGATACCTCGCCCTGGCAGAGCCTGGCGAAAGTCCGCAATGCGCTGCTGCTGGCCCTGCTGACCACGGTGGCCGCCTATCTGATCATGATGCTGGCACCGTTTCCGGGCATTCGCCAGATGGCGCTCTTTGCGGCGGTGGGCCTGAGCGCCGCCTGCCTGACGGTCGTGTTCTGGCATCCGTGGCTGTGCCGCGGCTTGCCTGTGCGTCCGGTCCCCGCCATGGTGCTGATGCTGCGCTGGCTTGCCGCATGGCGGCGTAACAAAGCCCTGTCGGTGGGGCTGCCGGTGGCGCTGGCGCTGTTCTCGCTGGCGGGCCTCGCCACCTTGCGCGTGGACGATGATATCTCACAGCTTCAGGCGCTGCCGCAGCACCTTCTGGCGCAGGAAAAAGCCATTACTGCGCTGACCGGGCAGAGCGTCGATCAGAAATGGTTTGTGGTATACGGCAACAGTGCGCAGCAGACGCTGACGCGGCTGGAAGCCTTCACGCCCGCGCTGGAACGGGCCAAAGCGCAAGGGCTGATCGGCGGTTATCGAACGCTCCCTCTGAACTCGCTGGCGCGTCAGGCACAGGATGTGGCGCTGTTGAAAAATGCTGCGCCTGCCGTCACGCGCGCGCTCAGCGAGGCGGGCGTAACGACGGTGAAGCCGGATCTCAATCCTATGCCGGTCAGCGTTGCGGCCTGGCTTGCCAGCCCGGCCAGCGAAGGCTGGCGCCTGCTGTGGCTGACGCTGAAGAGCGGTGAGAGCGGCGTGCTGGTGCCGGTAGACGGCGTAACACACAGCGCCGCGCTTGATGCGCTAAGTAAAGGCTATCCCGGCGTCGCCTGGGTGGATCGCAAAACGACGTTTGACGGGCTGTTTGCCTTGTATCGCCATATCCTGACCGGCCTGCTGCTTGTTGCTCTGGCCGTGATTGCCTGCGGTGCCATCATGCGGCTTGGCTGGCGCAAAGGCGCGCGCAGCCTGGTGCCATCTGTGCTTTCTCTGGGCTGCGGCCTGGCGGTGCTGGCCTTTACCGGCCATGCGGTCAACCTGTTTTCCCTGCTGGCGCTGGTACTGGTGCTCGGTATCGGCATCAACTACACGCTGTTTTTCAGTAATCCACGCGGTACGCCGCTCACCTCCATGCTGGCCATCACACTGGCAATGATGACAACGCTGCTGACGCTGGGCATGCTGGTTTTCAGCACCACCCAGGCCATTAGCAGTTTTGGTATCGTACTGATCAGCGGTATTTTCACCGCCTGGCTGCTGGCACCGCTGGCGATGCCGACGAAAAGAGAGAAAAAAACACGATGATCAACCAGACTTTACGCATGCTGAAATATTGCCTGCCGCGATGGCGTGCCAGGTCGGTGCCGCTACGCGGTCGCCGCGTGTCCACTGGAGGCTGTTTGATTATTGCCGCCACGCTGATGCTGGCCGGGTGCAGTCATTCCACGCACAGCCCGCAGCAGCGTCCGCAGGCCTGGCTGGCACCGGGCGCACGCGTGACGCTGCCTGCGCCGGGCATTGCGCCGTCAATCCGTTCCCAGCAGCTTCTGACCGGCCGTTTTCACGGCAAGACCCAGTCGCTGCTGGTGATGCTCAACGCAGATGATAAAAAAATCTCTCTGGCAGGGCTGTCGTCGGTGGGTATTCGTCTGTTCCTGGTGACCTACGATCGCCAGGGATTGCACACCGAACAGTCGATTGTGCTGCCGCAGCTGCCACCGGCCAGTCAGGTGCTGGCCGACGTGATGCTCAGCCACTGGCCCATCAGCGCCTGGCTGCCCCAGTTGCCAGAGGGCTGGACGCTGAAAGACCGTGGGGATAAGCGCGAGCTGCGTAATGCCAGCGGCAAGCTGGTGACGGAAATCACTTATCTGAACCGCCAGGGTAAGCGCGAACCCATCAGCATTGAGCAGCACGCGTTTAAATACCACATCACCATTCAATATCTGGATGACTGAGATGATCTACGTTTCTGCCGTTGGCATGATTAACGCGCTGGGCAAGGATAACGATGAGGTCGCTCTCAACCTGGTGCGTGGCGTGGCCCCTGGTATGCGCGCCCGCAGCGGCTGGTTGCAGGCGCATCCGCACGCCGTGCTGGCCGGCGTGGAAGGGGCGCTGCCGGCGATCCCTGACGCCTTCAGCGCGCATCGTTCGCGCAATAATCAACTGCTGCTGGCCGCGCTGGCCCAGATTCAGCCCGACGTGGATCAGGCGATTGCGCAGTATGGCCGCGATCGTGTCGCCATCGTGCTGGGTACCAGCACATCCGGGCTGGACGAAGGGGATATGCACGTCCGCCTGTCGCTGAATCAGCAATCAAGCACGGCATGGCGCTATCCGCAGCAGGAGTTGGGCGATCCCTCGCGCTTTCTCAGCCACTGGCTGGCACTTGACGGTCCGGCGTTTACGCTGTCCACCGCCTGCTCCTCCAGCGCCCGTGCGATGATAAGCGGACGTCGCCTGATTGAGGCGGGGCTGGCGGATGTAGCGATCGTTGGTGGAGCAGACACGCTCAGCCGGATGCCGGTCAACGGCTTTCACAGCCTGGAGTCGCTTTCTCCCACCCTGTGTCAGCCGTTCGCCCGCGATCGCAGCGGCATTACCATCGGTGAAGGTGCCGCGCTGATGTTGTTAACCCGTGAGCCGCAGCCGATTGCGCTGCTGGGCGTGGGCGAATCCAGCGATGCCTACCATATCTCAGCCCCGCATCCAGAGGGGGAAGGGGCGATTCGCGCCATCCATCAGGCCCTGAACGAAGCCGGTATTGCGCCTGAGGCGGTGGGCTATATCAACCTGCATGGCACCGCAACCACGCTCAACGATCAGATTGAATCCAGCGTGGTAAACGCCCTGTTTGGCGAGCAGGTGCCCTGCAGTTCAACGAAACACCTGACCGGGCACACGTTGGGCGCGGCGGGCATTACCGAAGCGGCGCTCAGCATGCTGATCCTGCAACGCAACCTGCCGCTGCCGCCGCAGGATTTTAGCCTGTCGCCGCGCGATGCGGATTTGCCGCCCTGTGGCATCATTGACCGGCCTCAGCCGCTGGCGCGCCCGGTGATTCTGTCAAACTCGTTTGCCTTCGGCGGTAACAACGCCAGTATTCTGCTTGGGAAGATCTTATGAGCCACTATTTATCCCCCACGGACTATCTGCCGCACGATGCGCCGATGCTGTTACTGGAAAAGGTCAGCGACGTGACGGCCGACAGCGCGACCTGCTGCGTCACGGTATCGCCGCAGGGCGTGCTGGCCCCGTTTCTCGATTCCGATGGCAACCTGCCGGGCTGGTATGTCCTGGAGTTAATGGCGCAGACGGTCGGCGTCTGGTCGGGCTGGCATCGGCATCAGCAGGGACAGGCCAGTATCTCGTTAGGCATGGTGCTGGGTGCGCGCGAATTAGTGTGTAGCGCAGGGATTCTACCGGCGGATGCCACGCTGATCGTCAAGGTCAAACTGCTGATGCAGGATGAACGCTTTGGCAGCTTTGAGTGCGCCATCGAGGCGGGGAGCGCTACGCTGGCAACCGGCCGGGTAAATACCTTTCAGCCCACCGCCGAAGAACTTCATTCATTATTTCAACAAGGAGCGACCTCATGAGCCGTTCAGTATTGGTTACCGGTGCCAGCAAAGGCATTGGTCGCGCCATCGCCTGCCAGCTGGCGGCAGACGGCTTCACCCTTGGCGTGCATTATCACCATGATGCTGCCGGGGCGCAGCAAACCCTGGATGCCATTCTGGCGGCAGGGGGCACGGGCCGCCTGCTGCAGTTTGATGTGGCGAACCGTCAGCAGTGCCGCGAGGTGCTGGAGCAGGATATCGACGCACACGGAGCCTGGTACGGCGTGGTCAGCAATGCCGGCATTGCCCGCGATGCGGCCTTTCCTGCGTTGAGCGACGACGACTGGGATAAGGTGATTCATACCAATCTGGACAGTTTTTACAACGTGATTCAGCCCTGCATTATGCCAATGATCAGCGCCCGCCAGGGCGGACGCATTATTACGCTTTCCTCGGTGTCGGGCCTGATGGGCAATCGCGGTCAGGTGAACTACAGTGCCGCGAAAGCAGGCATTATTGGCGCCACCAAAGCGCTGGCGATTGAGCTGGCCAAACGAAAAATTACCGTTAACTGTATTGCGCCGGGGCTGATCGATACAGGAATGATCGAGATGGAAGAGACGGCGCTGAAAGAGGCGATGTCCCTGATCCCCATGAAACGCATGGGACAAACCGAGGAAGTGGCCGGGCTTGCCCGTTACCTGATGTCGGATATCGCAGGTTATGTGACGCGCCAGGTGATTTCCATCAACGGAGGCATGTTATGACACGGCGCGTGGTCATTACCGGTATGGGCGGCGTCACCGCGTTTGGCGAAAACTGGCAGGACGTTTCAGCCAGGCTGCTGGCGTATGAAAATGCCGTACGCAGAATGCCGGAGTGGCAGGTTTACGACGGGCTGCATACCTTACTGGGTGCCCCGATTGATAATTTCAGTTTGCCGGAACACTACACCCGCAAACGTATTCGCGCCATGGGGCGCGTTTCATTAATGTCGACCCGCGCCAGCGAACTGGCGCTGTTGGACGCGGGATTGATCGGCGATCTTGTGCTCACCAATGGTGAAACCGGCATTGCTTACGGCTCCTCGACTGGCAGCACCGGACCGGTAAGCGAATTCGCGACCATGCTGACGGAAAAGCACACCAATAATATTACCGGCACCACCTATGTACAGATGATGCCGCACACCACCGCCGTGAATACCGGGCTGTTTTTCGGCCTGCGCGGTCGGGTTATCCCCACCTCCAGCGCCTGTACCTCGGGTAGCCAGGCGATTGGCTACGCGTGGGAGGCGATCCGCCACGGTTATCAGACGGTGATGGTGGCCGGTGGCGCAGAAGAGCTGTGTCCCTCGGAAGCGGCGGTGTTTGACACGCTTTTCGCCACCAGCCAGCGCAACGATGCGCCGACCACCACGCCTTCGCCCTTTGATGAAAAACGGGACGGTCTGGTGATTGGCGAGGGCGCAGGCACGCTGATTCTGGAAGAGCTGGAACACGCGAAAGCGCGCGGCGCGACAATCTATGGCGAGATCGTCGGCTTCAACACCAACTGTGACGCAGCCCATATCACTCAGCCGCAGCGGGAAACGATGCAGATTTGCATGGAGAAGGCATTGAAGATGGCGGGATTAAGCCCGCAGGACATCGGCTATATTTCGGCGCACGGCACCGCCACCGATCGCGGCGATCTGGCGGAAAGTCAGGCGACGGCGGCGATTTACGGCAATCAGGTGCCCATTTCGTCCCTGAAAAGCTATTTCGGACACACATTAGGGGCCTGCGGCGCGCTGGAAGCTTGGATGAGCCTGCAAATGATGCGCGAGGGCTGGTTCGCTCCTACGCTGAATCTGACGCAACCGGACGCCAACTGCGGCGAACTGGACTACATCATGGGCCAGGCTCGCCCTATCGATTGTGAGTTTTTGCAGAGCAATAACTTTGCGTTTGGCGGCATTAACACCTCCATCATCATCAAACGCTGGCACTGATATGTATCAGATCTTTCTGGGAAAGATTTCCCGACTCAGTGCTGGCGCGTTAGCACCCGAGTTGAAAGATCGGGCACCTTCGGGCGCGCGGCGTGCCAGTTGGCTTGCCGGGCGCGTCATGCTCTCTGCTGCTATCGCGCCGGTGCCCGCGATGCAGTACGGGGTAAATGGCAAGCCCGCGTTTCCCCCCGAGGTGCAACGCGGCTTTAGTCTGAGCCACAGCGGGGATGACATTGCCCTGCTGTTCAGTGACGAAAGGGACGTGGGATGTGATATTGAAGTCCTGCGACCGCGACCAAACTGGCCGCGCCTGGCAGAAAAGCTGTTCAGTCCGGGTGAACAGGCCCTGATCGCCGCACAACCGGGGGTGCAGCAGTTAGCGGTCTTTTGGCGCATCTGGACGATAAAAGAGGCGATAATCAAGCAGCGCGGTGAGAGCGCCTGGCAGATGGCCAGCATTGACAGTACGGCACCGTCTGCGTTGTCGGTCAGCGCGCTGCAGGTGGGCGGCCTGAGTCTGGCGGTCTGCACGCCGACGCCGTTTGAGTTGAGCGCGACCACTCTGCGGCGGCTGGCATAAAGGGCTGGCCACGTTCTCACCGGGCAGCCCTGATTGTTTAGTGACTCTGTTTGCTGTCTTCTTCTTTATGCTTCTTCGCCAGGTAATGGCCTGCTGCGCAACCCGCCACGGCACCGGCAACCGCATGATGTTTAAGATGACCCGCTACGCCGCCCACCAGCGCGCCTTTCAGGCAGCCTTCAGCCTGCGCCTGAGAGGTAACCGACATCAAAAGGCCCAGCGTGACCAGCAGAAAGGGAAGTTTACGCATCAATACTCAGTCCTTATCAAGGGGGAAAAGTGTTCATGCTGCGACGATAACGCGAATGTGAGGCGGGCGGATAAAAAAATGCGAGTCGTTGCGCGACTGTTGCAGAAAAAGCGACGGACTTTTCATGCCAGAGAGGGACTGAATTTTTTGAACCGCATCACACCCTGCGTTTTTCGCGTATCCCTTTGCTCTCTTCCTGAACGTAAAGATGCAATAACTACCTCGCCATACATACAACCGGAACCCACGATGAAAAAAACTTTAGCCTGTTTTTCATTCCTGGCAGGCAGCCTGCTCACGGGATATGCACCTGCACTGATTGCCGCCCCTTTGCCGTTAACGCCAGACACGAGCATCCCGGTAAGTCGCTACATTACGGCGCTGAATCCGGATCACTCCATTACCTTTCGTCTTTTTGCCCCTGCCGCGAAGCAGGTTGCCGTGGTGACCGGCGCCACGCCGCTGAGCCAGCAGTCGCATGACATGAAAAAGGACAGCACGGGGATCTGGTCATGGACCAGCGAGCCGATGAAGCCCAACCTGTATGAGTACTATTTTGACGTAGACGGTTTCCGCACGCCGGATACCGGCAGCCGTTTCCCGAAACCGCAGCGCCAGGTAAACACCAGTATGATTCTGGTGCCGGGCAGTATTCTGGATGAGCGCAACGTGCCGCACGGCGATGTACTGACCCTGACCTATCACTCCACCGCCCTGAAGTCTGAACGTCAGGTGTTTGTCTGGGCACCGCCGGGTTACAAGGCCGATAGCAAGCCGCTCCCGGTGCTCTACTTCTACCATGGCTTTGGCGATACTGGGCTGTCGGCCATCTCTCAGCTCCGCCTGCCGCAGATCATGGATAACCTGCTGGCAGAAGGCAAAATTAAGCCGATGCTGGTGGTGGTGCCCGATACCGAAACCGACATCGTGCAGGCTATTCCCGAAAACTTCCCGCCAGCCGATCGCCGCAAGGACTTTTATCCGCTGAATGCCGCTGCTGCGGATAAAGAGTTAATGCAGGACATTATCCCGCTGGTGGAAAAACGCTTTACCGTGAGTCGCAAACCGGCTGACAGGGCGATAGCCGGGCTATCCCAGGGCGGCTATCAGGCGCTGGTGTCCGGCATGACGCACCTGAACGACTTTGCCTGGCTGGCCAGTTTTAGCGGCGTAACCACCAGTACAGTGCCTAATGAGTTCGTGACGCGTCAGCTGAGCCAGCCGCAGACCGTGAATAAACAGCTGAAAAACTTTACGCTGGTGGTGGGCGATAAAGATATCGTGACAGGCAAAGACATTGCCGGGCTGAAAACCGAACTGGAAAAGCAGGGCGTGAAGTTCCATTACACCCAGTATCCGGGGCTGGGACATGAGATGGACGTCTGGCGACCTGCGTATGTGGAGTTTGTGCAGCAGCTGTTTAAACCACAGTCGCACTAATTCTGGCTTCAACGCTGACCGCGCACAGGATGAGCAGGGCATCCTGTGTATCCTGTGCGCATTCTCCCCAACGCGGCGGGAACGCTGCTGTTTCGTTAGCGGCGGATTGTGTCATGTCAGCCACGCGGTAAGCGCTTACGCATCACCCGCTGCCCAAACGCATCACTGCCTTCTGCGACCCAGCCATTTGCCTGATAAAACCCCTCCGCGTTCGAGCCGGGATCGGTGGTCAGCATAATCGTCTCTGCGCCCCGATCGCTAAACCACTGGACGATCGCGTTCAGCAGGTGCGTCCCGATGCCCTTTTTTTGATATTCAGGTTTAACAAACAGTCCGCCAATTAGCGGTTCGGGCGCATAGATCCCCAATCCATAACCTGCATAATCATCCCCGACCTGGCAAATCCAGCCGCCGCCCTGACATATATCCTCCAGCGCTTGCTCACGCTGTAAATAGTGAATTTGATGCGCGTGAAGCCGGTTTTCCGTTACTGAAAAGCGTATTTCATATATTTCTTTAAGGTGCCGGGGTTCAAGTTTAAAAAAGGAAAGAGACATGGTCGTTCTGTATAACATGACGGTGGAGTCGGAACACATTATCGTCTGGACCGCGGTATTTCAAGTCGCCAATATTTGGGTTGACCTCTGTATTTCCCGGAAGCGGTTTTTAACCCGATTTTTTTCATTTGGCTGGCATCCGGCTGTCATCGGTCTGTCAATTTCTTCTGTTTAACGCTGGCCTTAAGGCCGCCGGGACGATTGAACCCAGCCCTGTTCCCATTTCCCCTGTACTCTGAAAGGAATTAATCGGGACACATTGCCTAACAGGGATGACCGGCAAAAAATGCGGTCCATGGAAAACTGGAGTTTTATAGTTTGCCATTCATCATTAAATAACAAGGGTTTAACGATCGATTTTTGGGATTTGATAGGTTTAATCATAGTTTAATCCGTTAAAATTCATTTGATTGATAGCTAAAGGCGATCAATAATCAATCCACTTCAACATCGTTAATCAGAGCATGGGAATGGAAATCCAGAATCTTGATAATAATAACCGTGCCTGGCGGTTCATTGCTGAACCCATCGTAAACCTGAAATCCGAACGTATTGCCGTTGAAGTCTTAACCCGATTTGCCGCACCAGGGACGCCTTTTTTACATATAAGTAAAATGAATAAAGAACAAAAAATAAGGCTCCTGAGAGAGCAGTTGTGCTTAATTCACCAAAAAAGACATTTTTTTGAAAGTCACCAGTTGCTGTGTTCTGTCAATGTAGATGTAGAGATGGCTTTTGCGCTGCTGGAAGAACGGGATATTTACGAGCTCGCCACAGCGCACTCTTTTCTTCGCATCGAAGTCTCAGAAAGCTTCCCCAGTCTGGCTGAAGGGCTAAATAATCCCTTACTGCGAAAGTTATATAATAATTACACCTTATGGCTGGATGATTTTGGGAGTGCCTCCTCGCATTTTCCCTGTTTACAGAAAGGACTGTATGAAGCCGTTAAAATCGACAAGCACTTTTTCTGGGAACATCATAATCGTCCACTCTGGAAAGAGACGTTGGCGCAAATTAAAGACTACTGCCAGTTTATCATTGTCGAAGGCGTAGAGAAGGACACCTACTTTCAGTTTGCAAAACCGCATGCTGCGGCATTTCAGGGCTATCTGTTCGAAGCCATTAATTTTGATGCATTGGGCTGACGATCCCGTTTAGCCGTCGACCCAAAATTATCGTTTCAGCCCGCGGCCTGATCGCCCCAGTCTTCCATTCACCAGGCTGTGCCTGTTCTGTAGCCTTTCTGGGCGGCATCCCGGCCCGCCATAAGTCAGGCGAGCTATCCTCTCCCTTCTCACGATATTTTTCATTATTTTTCCCGCTACCTGAGCCTGCTTTCCTGACAGCAACAGCGTGCTTAACGCCGTGACGAATCCGGCGTCAAAATGTATTCCGTTAACGTGTTCGGCTAAATAAAGTGAGCGGTAATTAAAATTCAGGGTGAATCTGAACGACACGTGCAGACGGATCATTTTTATTACGGCTTCAATGAAATTTAAAGCGGTTTGTGCGAGATGTCTCGCAGCATTTTGTTTAATTACACAGAAGGCATGATAATTATTGTGCTTTATTATGTTTTTTTGCATATAGCCTGCTGAATGTCTGTGTGGATAATGATGGAGTATCAAGACATTCACAGGATGCTCATGCAATGAATGATAAAAATATTGTTTTTCTTGATTACGCGACGCTCCCCGGGAGCGTGAGGTTAAAGGCGATTCATGGCGCGCATAATTTAATTTTGCATGCAAGAACGTCACCTGAGCAATGCGCTGAACGCATTGCAAAAGCGGACGTTGTTATTACGAATAAAGTAAAGTTAACGCAAGCGCTGATCGCGCAGGCACCCAATCTCAAATTTGTGGCCGTTGCCGCAACAGGCTTCGATGCGATTGATATCGACGCCTGTAAAGCCAGAAACATTCCCGTCTCGAATATTCGAGGTTATGCGCTAGATACCGTACCTGAGCACACCTTTGCCTTGATATTTGCCCTGCGCCGCAGCATTACGGCCTATCACCAGGCGGTACAGAAAGGGCGCTGGCAGCAGGCAGGTCAGTTTTGTTTTTTCGATTTCAGCATTAAAAATCTGGCCGGTTCAACGCTGGGGATAATTGGTGATGGCGTGCTGGGTAAACGCGTGGGCGACATAGCCAAAAGTCTGGGAATGAATGTACTTTTTGCTGCCTATAAAGGGGTCAGCAATATGGGGCCGCTTTATACCGACTTCGAAGAGGTAGTGAAAACCAGCGACGTTTTATCACTTCATTGTCCGTTATTACCTTCTACGGAAAATATGATCGCTGAAAATGAATTTGCGCTCATGAAGCCAGAGGTGCTGCTTATTAATACGGCACGCGGTGGAATCGTCAATGAAGAAGATTTATACCGTGCATTAATGACTCGGCGTATTGCCGGGGCCGCATTCGACGTGGCAAAAAACGAGCCGCCAGACAAGGACTCGCCGATCATGAAACTCACGCAACTCCCGAATTTTATCTTAACGCCACATATTTCATGGGCCAGCCAGGAAGCCATTCAGTTGTTAGCCGACAAGCTCATCGACAATGTGAATGCCTGGTTAGAGGGTAAACCAATGAATATCGTTAATCCGTAGTCAATATAACACCAGGAGAGTCATTATGTTTTTGGGAAAAGAAATCCGTTTAAAGCGACTGCTAAATAAAAAATCAGGCCGCCTGCTGGCGATCACCATGGACCATCCCATAACGCGCGGCGTTTTACCCGGAATTGGCCCGATAAACGAGGTCATGGGCAAGGTTGTCGCCGGTAAACCGGATGCGATTACGATGCACAAAGGCATCATCGAAAAATCCTTTGCGCCTTATGCCGACACGGATGTCTCCATCATCATGAAAGCCACCAGTTACGCCATCCCTTATCACGAGGCGTTTGATACGCCAGTCGCAGATGTTGACGAAGCGATTCGCGTGGGAGCAGATGCCATCTCGGTGGGTTGCATTCTGGGTGGGCCGGAGCAGGCAAAGCAACTGACCTTTTTGGGCCAAATAACCAAAGCGGCGGGGTCGGCAGGGCTGCCGGTTGTTGCCCATATCTATCCTAAAGGGCCGATGGTGGAAAATCCGTTCGATGCCAAACATCTGGCTTACTGCGTCCGCGCGGGGGCTGAGCTGGGGGTCGATATTATTAAAACCCTGTGGTCCGGCTCGGCTGACACCTTTAAAGAGGTCGTAGCGTCCTGTCCGGCAAAGGTTGCCCTGGCCGGGGGCGACATGGGAAACGATCTGGTGAGCTTCCTGACCAACACCCGTAAAGCCCTGGATGTCGGCGTGGGTGGGGTGACTTATGGCCGCTTTGTCTGGCAGCACGACAATCCCACGGCTGTCATCCGCGCACTGGACGCCATGATTAATGACGACAGCAGCGTAGATGAGGCGATTGCTGTTTACAAACAAGCCGGCGGCAACTGAGTCGCGCCAGCACAAACGAGGATATGAGTATGAAAGCAGCAGTGCTATTCGAGGCCAACAAACTTGACGTGATTCACGTTGATGCGCCCAAGGCCGCGCAAGGTGAGTTGGTCATGCGTGTTAAATCAGCGGCGATCTGCGGTACAGACAGCCGCATCATAACCGGCAGGAAAACAAAAGGGGTACGTTTTCCTTCGGTTATCGGGCATGAGTTTGCAGGTGAAGTGGTTGAGGTCGGGCAGGATGTCACGCGCTTTTCGATCTCGGATCGCATTGCTGTTGATCCCGTTATTCCTTGTCGTTCCTGCCTGTATTGCCGCAGTGGAAAAGAGAATGTTTGCCAACATCGTCAGGCGATAGGTTACGAGTTTGATGGTGCATTCGCTGAGTACGTCAAAATACCGGCGATCGCCCTTGAGGCAGGCAATGTTTTCAAATTACCCGATAGCGTTTCCTATGATGCTGCCGCTCTGGCCGAGCCTTTAGCCTGCTGTATTAACGGGCAGAAAAACGTGGGTATCCACCTGGGTGATGTGGTGGTGATTCTTGGCGCAGGCCCAATAGGACTGATGCATGTCGCGCTGGCGAAACTGTCAGGTGCATCAAAAATCATTGTTAGCGACCTCAATGAAAACAGGCGAAGTGTTGCCCTGCAATGCGGTGCCTCCCATGCGGTTGACGCCAGCCAACAGGATCTGAAAGCCATTGTTATGTCTGAGACGGCTGGGCTGGGGGCGGATGTGGCGATCATGGCTATCGGCCTTCCCGCGCTGGTGAATCCGTCGCTGGAATTACTGCGAAAAGGCGGTCGGGCCAACCTCTTTGCCGGTTTCTCAAAAGAGGATACGGCCGATGTGGTTGTCAATCTTATCCACTACAACGAACTGGTCATTACCGGTGCCAGTGCGCTAAGCCGGGAAGGTTATGAAAAGGCACTTGGGCTAATTTCATCGGGCCAAATCAATGTCGAAGCCTTAATTACTCACCGTTTTAGCTTATCCGAAATAAATGAAGCGCTTCGCTATGCGCAAAAGGGTGATGCTGTGAAGGTCATTATTCACAACGATTAATGTCAGCCAATGGAGGTAGTCGCGATGGATAAAGCCTTTCTTGGTATTGATGCGGGAAGCAGTGGCGTTAAAGTCTGTGCATTCAATTTTCACGGGGAGTTGCTGGCTAAGGCCTCACGTGAGGTAAACATTATATCGGAGACAGCCTTAAGCCATGAAATAGCCGTTGAGGCGTACGGATTACAGGTTGAAGACGCGATTAAAGAGGTGACGGCGCAAGTTAAACATATTGTCTCCATTGGCTTCTCTGTCGCGTGTCCAACGCTGGTCTTTCTGGATAAACAAGGTAAGCCCGTGTGTAACGCGATCACTTATCTGGATGGACGTTCAGACGCGTTTATTAGCCAAACGCTGGGCGAGGAAAAAGAGTATGTCCGTTCATTGACGCATAACAGCCCCGGACCTTCTGCCTGCTGGGTGGGAACGTTGGGCTGGCTGCAGAAAGAACAGCCTGAGTTAATGAAAAAAGTCCACAACGTCGTGCTGCTTAATGGCTATCTTGCGCTGCAGCTTGGGGCCAGGAAAACGGGCATTGATCCCACTCAGGCGGCCTATTCTGGCGCTGTGGTTTTGTCTTCTGCACCAAAATGGTCAAGCGATCTTCTGAGGTTTTGGCAGTTTGACCATAATATCCTGCCGCCAATCTACCCATGCACATCCGTGGTGGGGCACATCAGCGCAGTGGTCAGTAAAAGAACCGGCTTAATGGAAGGTGTACCTGTGATTCTCGGTTCTGCCGACACCGCTGCGGCCGCGTTTTCTGTAGGACTCATTGATGGTGGAACGGCTTTTGAGTCCACCGGAACCTCAGGCGTGATAACGTTTTGTCTTGAAACGCCAAACTTCGACAGCCGTTTCATGAATCGTTACCACATTGTTCCTAATCAGTGGCTGGCTCATGGCGCGATGTCCACCACCGGCGGCACCTTTGGCTGGCTTAATCATGCGTTATGGCCAGAAATACAGGATATCAGCGAACTGGAAAATCTGGCCGCGATGTCTGCTCCTGGCGCAAATGGGCTGATTTATCTCCCTTACCTGGCCGGAGAGCGCAGTCCGTTATGGGACTCGCGGGCTTCAGGTGCCTGGCTGGGGTTAAGATTGTCGCACAAACGAAACGATTTAATCCGCGCGGCAATGGAGGGAACGGCTTATGGTATGAAACAGATCCTGGACATCGCTTATGAAAAGTGGGGCGTCAGACTTGATGAAATCCTAAGTGTGGGAGGCGGTTCTCGTAATGCATTATGGACTCAGATAAAGGCAGACATTCTTCATATTGAATATAACCTTGCCCAAACCAGCGATGCGGCAGCATTTGGTGCGGCAATGACAGGCGCAACCGGGGCCGGCTTTTTCTGCGGTATTAACGATCCCGACCTGCCTATCTTAAAAACGGAAGAGGCCAGTTTTAAACCCAGTGAGGATAAAAAATTACTCGCCCTTTACCACAACCATTACCGCATTTACGAATCACTTTACCCGATACTTAAATCAACTATGCATTCGTTAGCAGGTAATAAAAGCACGCAATAGTTTTTTAAAATAATAACTAAACAAGAATCGTTATTTATAACGTCTCTTTATTGTTTCTTTTGCCAAAGGGAAAATTATGAAAACGTCTCCTCTGTCACAAGGTAAACCCGCCACGAATTTTCGCTGGGTGGTGCTGGCATTAATTTTTGCTGTTTATGCCGTCAATTATGCAGATCGTTCAAATATAGGCTCAGTATTACCCTTCATTACTGAAGAATTTAATATGACCAATTTCGAAGCGGGTCAAATTGCAAGTATGTTCTTTCTGGGTTATGCACTGTGCCAGATTCCAGCCGGTTTTCTGCTGGCTAAACGCGGCGTACGTGGAATCGTGACACTTTCTATTCTCGGTTTCTCGGCATTTACCTGGTTAATCGGTACCGCGTCCTCGGCGCTTTCCATAAAATGGATGCGGCTTGGGTTAGGGGTTACCGAAGCACCAACGCCGGTAGGATTAACATCAACCATTAACAACTGGTTCCCACCAAAAGAAAAGGCGACGGCAACCGGCATCTATATTGCCTCTACCATGTTTGCGCCGATCATCGTCCCGCCTCTTGTGGTGTGGATTTCTTTAACTCTTGGCTGGCGTTGGGTCTTTTTCCTGTTTGCCATACCGGGCCTGTTTCTGGCGGTGATATGGTATTTTCTGGTCAAATCAAAACCGGAAGAGAGTCAATTTGTTTCTCCCAGTGAGCTGGAGTATATCCGGGCATCTGAAACAGCGTCCGGCAATGAGGTTAACGTTGAGAATATTGTGCAACATACCCGTTTTGCCACATTAGATAAGCTCATTCGGGTAAGGGAAATTAAGCCGCTTGATTCCGCAGCCAAAATTTTTCGTTCGCGTAATGTCTGGGGAAATACTATCGCCTATTTCATGATGGTCAGCATCATGTACGGTATCCTGACCTGGATTCCCTCTTATCTGGTGACAGAGAAGGGATTCTCTTTTGTAAAAATGGGCTTCGTCGCCGCGATGCCGTTTGTCGGTGGATTTATTGGCTCCATTTTTGGTGGCTGGATATCGGACAAGATTTTTGGACGACGTCGTAAGCCCACGATGATTTTCACTGCGCTGGCGACCATTGTCATGATGGTTGTGATGATCCACGTGCCGCAGAGTACTGCTATGGTTGCGGGGGCATTATTTATGGTGGGGCTGTTACTCAATATTGGCTGGCCTGCATTTACTGCTTATCCCATGGGCGTTGTAGACCGGAAAAATTACCCTATTGCCATTTCTTTGGTGAACAGCGGCGGCAATCTGGGCGGGTTTGTATCACCCATGGCGGCAGGCTATTTACTGGATAAGACCGGGCAATTTAGTTCAGTATTTACGTATTTCGGCATCTGCGCCGTGATTGGGCTGGTATTGCTGCTGATTATTGATGAGCCGAAGTGAGGTATCTCAGCGTAATCCTGAGAGAGGCAGAAACGCCACTGCCCGTCAGCAAAGCAGAGCATGACGCCGTATCAGCGAATTGTGTGAATCATCAGCGGAAAATCCTGTTTACGGTAGGGCAAGGTGGTCATGTTGGCTCCGTCCGTGAACCAACGCTGGCAAACCGCTGAATTCGGGAAAGGCACCGATCCTGCGCGTACGGCTCGGTGCGTTTTTCATTGTGCCGTCGATAACAAGCAGCGTTGCGGTTTTTCCGCATTCTGAGATGTGTGCTGGGGAGGCCTGCGCTGTGAAAGATACGGCGCTCCCCTGTACCGCCGTCATTGAGTGACTACAGAAACAGGCCGTCCTGAGACTTGCGGCAATCGCGCGGGCTGCAGCCGAACCAGCGGCGAAAGGCGCGTGAAAAAGCGCTGACTTCAGAGTAGCCCAGCAGCAGCGCCATCTCGGAAACAGAAAGATGATGCTGTTTGAGATAATGCGTGGCCATTTCTTTGCGTACGCTGTCCACCAGCGCCGAGAAGCTGGTTTGCTCATCACGTAAGCGCCGTTGCAATGACCAGGCGGATAACCCCTGTTTTTCCGCGATGATTTCCAGTGAAGGTTCGCCGTTCAGCAGTTGCAGATGAATGTCCGTTCGGGTTTGGTTAACGGTGTCCTGACGCACCACGGGCGGGCTGAGCCGACGGATGGCATCCTGCATCACCAGCAGCAGCATCGGATCATGATCCGGCATTCTCCGGTTCAGATCCGCTTTCGCGATGATCATCGAGTTAAAGGGTTGATCGAAGTAAACCGGGGCATCAAACACTTTACAGTGTTCGTGCCAGTGCTCAGGGCGCGGATGCTCAAAATGCACTTCGCGCGGCGCCCAGTGCCGACCTGCGGCATGGCGGATCAGGTTGAGGAACATGCCCAGCGTTAACTCGGCATCCTGGCGGCGCATCAGGATCACGCCATGGCGAACCTGATAATCCAGTTGCCAGCAGTCGCCGCGTTCGGTCAGCCGGATGCAGGTGTTGTGTTGATGAAAGGGAAAGGCATTGACGACGTTCCGCAGCGCCTGTTCCAGCGTGGCTGAACACAAGCCAATATAGCCGATCAGCCCCAGTGACTGGGGTCGGAACTGATGACCGTATTGCAGACCAAAGTTGTCCACGCCTGCCTGGCTTGCGGCTTCCTCCAGCACCCGGCAATAGCTGACCAGGTCCAGGCTCAGCGTTGGGCAGGCGAGCATATCGGGATCGATCCCGCTGATCCCGAAAATGCGATCGACATCGCCGCCCTGTGCATTGATAAATTCGCCTAAGCCCGTTGCGGCGGCAGACAACACACCGCGATGGCCGCCTGCGCCGGAGATGGCCGTTAACGCGGCCTCTGGAACTCTGCTGGTCATCTTGTTTTCCGCAAAAAGTGAACGTCTTAAAGTTCTGCAAAAAACGTACCAGCTGGAAACCACGCGATAACAATCGCTTACCCGATTCGCTTTCCGTGTTGCACCGCGATCAGGCACTGCGGCGGTGCGTTAAACGCCAATCGGCAGCGCGGCACCTTCAAGATAGCGCTGGCACAGCCGGACGGTGTGGCTGGCCCAGCGATCGCCCAGGCTGCGCGCCATCTCGGTTTCGCGGTGGGAAGCCACCCAGGCCGTCAACTGGATACGCCGCTGGATCAGCATGGCAGGGATCATAGCCAGTTCCCGATCGCTGATGTGTGCGACCTGTTCGTAACCGCGTAACCAGTTTTCCACCCACTGCGGCGCACTCGGATGATGCTCAACAAAACTGATGGCTGCGGCAAGATCGTGCAGGTACCAGCCCATGCCGCAGTCATCAAAGTCGATCACCCGGGTTTCGCCTTTATGCACCAGCAGGTTGGTCAGGCGCAGGTCGGCATGAATCAGCCCATAGCGTTCAGGTGACTGTCCGAAGTCCAGCATCTGGCGGCGCACGTGTTCCAGCGTTTCTTCTACCACCGCGTGTTCAGCGGTGGGTAACCACGCAACGTCCCGCCAGTCGCCCCAGTGGCCTGCCGGAGACACCATCGTATGATGATCCCAGATGATGCGGCGAAACCCCTGCGGCTTCTGCCATTTCCGGCTGTGATGGTGCAGACGGGCAGTAATGGCACCGAGCTGACGAAACGCAGCCGGATCGACGCTGTCGGTCAGCATATCGCCCTCTATCCAGTGAAACAGCACCGCATAGCGTTCGCCGCCATCGGGCAGCGGCAGGACCTGAATGCGTTCACCCTGACGATCTTCTACGGCAGCGGGGACGCTGATGTCCGCCGCCTGAAGCGCGTCCAGCCAGAGCAGCTCACTTTCAATATCCTGCTTCGCGTGGTAATCGCCCCGGTGAATGCGCAGCGCGTAGCGGCCCTGCGGCGTGCTGACAGATAACGTCGCGTTTTCTGAGCGACACAGCAGCCTGACCTCAGCCTGTGCACAGGCGGGATAGTTCACTAATGCCCGGTGGGCAAGCTGAAGGATGGTGTCGTTACTCAGCGTATCGTACTGTTTATGGCTCATGTCCGGCTCCCGGGTTTCTGCGTGTAGGGCCAGCATGGCGCTGAACCCTGCCTGCACGCTTGACCTGAAAGCAGGGGAAAATTGACTTTGGCAGGCACCTGGCAGCCAGGTCAGGGGCAAGTTGACCTTAAATCACGGCGTTCTGTTTTCTGCGGTCAAGTTTTTCCCTTCCCACTGTGTCCATCATCTACCCGACAGCTTTTGTGCAGCATTTTTCAATTAACACAGACGGGGAACGCAGTGATGAAAGAGAAACTGAAACCCACCCTGGGCACCCTGCGACTTTGGGGCATTGCCGTGGGGCTGGTGATATCGGGTGAGTATTTCGGCTGGAGCTACGGCTGGGGCGCAGCGGGCACGCTGGGCTTTCTGGTCACGACGTTTTTTGTTGCCGTCATGTATACCTGTTTTATCTTCAGCTTTACCGAACTGACAACGGCTATTCCTCAGGCGGGCGGCCCGTTCGCCTATAGCCGCCGGGCGTTCGGCGACACCGGCGGGCTGATTGCCGGAATCGCCACGCTGATTGAGTTTGTGTTTGCGCCTCCCGCTATCGCGATGGCCATTGGCGCCTATCTCAACGTACAGTTTCCTGAAATTAATCCCAAGCTTATCGCCGTGTGCGCCTATCTGGTGTTTATGGGGCTGAATATCATCGGCGTGAGCATCGCCGCGACCTTTGAACTGCTGGTTACGCTGCTTGCCGTGATTGAATTACTGGTGTTTATGGGCGTTGTGGCGCCCGGCTTTAGCCTGGCGAATTTCGTCGCGAACGGCTGGGCGGGCCAGGGAACCTTCTCGCTGGCTTCCGTGTCCGGTATGTTCGCTGCGATCCCCTTTGCCATCTGGTTTTTTCTGGCGATTGAAGGCGTCGCGATGGCGGCAGAAGAGGCAAAAGATCCCCGCCGCACCATTCCCCGCGCCTATATCAGCGGTATTTTAACGCTGGTGGTGCTGGCGATTGGCGTGATGGTGTTTGCCGGTGGAGCAGGCGACTGGCGTACGTTATCGGGCATTAACGATCCGCTGCCTCAGGCGATGAAAATGCTGGTCGGGAATGACTCGCGCTGGATGCACATGCTGGTGTGGATTGGCTTATTCGGCCTGATCGCCAGTTTTCATGGCATCATCATGGGCTATTCCCGCCAGTTCTTTGCGCTGGCCCGCGAAGGGTATCTGCCGCCCGCCCTGGCGAAGCTTTCACGCTTTAACACACCGCACCGCGCCATTCTGGCCGGTGGCGTAGTGGGCATTCTGGCCATTTTCTCTGACGGGATCAGCTTTCAGGGCATGAGCCTGACCGCCGCCATGATCACGATGTCGGTGTTTGGCGCCATTGTGATGTACATCATGAGCATGCTGAGCCTGTTTAAGCTGCGTCGTACCGCTCCCACGCTGGAGCGCAGTTACCGTGCGCCGGGTTATCCGGTGATCCCTGCCATTGCCCTGTGCGGATCGCTGATCTGCCTGGCGGCGATGCTGTGGTTTAACCCGGAGATTGGCGCGCTGTTTATGGCCTTTATGGTCGTGGGTTACCTCTATTTCCTGACGACCCAGTCCCGGCGCGGCACGATCGCGCAAACCTCTGTCGCGGCGGAGATCGACTAACGCAGACAGACGCTGCCGCGCACTGATGTACGGCAGCGACAGTATTGAATCCGAGGAGTGATGATGACGGTACGTTCAACCATTATGGATACCAACAGCTTTCGTGCAGAAAACGCGGAAGGGCTGGCCCCGGCGATTCGCCAGTTAACCGACAAACGCAGCAAGGTGCTGGGCGAGTCATATCGGCTGTTTTACCGTAACCCCGTGCATCTGGTACGTGGGCAGGGGCAGTATCTCTGGGACCAGGCGGGCAAACAGTACCTGGATATGTATAACAACGTCGCCAGCATCGGCCACTGTCATCCGGCGGTCGTGGAAGCCGTGCACCAGCAGATGATGCGGCTGAATACGCACACCCGTTATCTGCATGAGTCTATTCTGGACTACAGCGAGCGCATTTTGGCAACGATGCCGGCGGCCATCGATCGGGCCATGTACATGTGCACAGGGTCCGAGGCAAACGATCTGGCGATTCGTATGGCGCATGCGTGGAGCGGCGGCACGGGCATTATCGTTTCGAAAGAGGCCTATCACGGCACCAGCGCGCTGACGTCCGGCGTATCACCGGCTCTGGGCAGCGGCCAGCCGCTGTCTTCGCATACCCGGCTGGTGGCATCGCCAGATTTTTACCGCATTCAGCCCGCCGATCAGGGGGCCTGGTTTGCCCACGAAATTCAGAAACAGATCGATGATATGGCCGCGCACGGCATCAAGTTTGCGGGCTTTCTGGCGGATTCAATTTTCTCTTCGGACGGCGTATTGCCCGGCCAGCCGGGCTTTTTAAAGCAGGCGATCGACGTCGTCCATCAAAACGGCGGAATTTTTATTGCCGATGAAGTTCAGCCCGGCTTTGCCCGTACAGGGGAATCATTCTGGGGATTTGCGCGCCACGGTGTGGTGCCCGACGTGGTGACCACGGGTAAACCGATGGGCAACGGTATTCCCGTATCCGGTCTGATGGCGAAAGCCCCGGTTATGGCGGCCTTCAGCGACTCGCTCCCGTATTTTAATACCTTTGGTGGCAATCCGGTGTCGATGGCGGCGGCGCATGCGGTAATGGATGTGATCGAGCAGGAATCGCTTCAGGCGCACAGCCTGAAAACCGGGCAGGCTTTGTTAGCGGCTCTGCAGTCCCTTCAGGATACCTATGCCTGCGTAGGCGACGTGCGCGGTGCTGGCCTGTTTATTGGCTTTGAGCTGGTCACGGACAGAGAGACGAAGCAGCCTGACAAACGGCTGGCGCTCGATTTGGTCGAGGCGCTGCGCGAAGAGTGTGTGCTGACGTCTGTCGCCGGACCTTACGGCAACGTGCTGAAGATTCGGCCGCCGCTGTGCTTCCAGACGCATGATATCGACTGGGTAGTCAGCGCGATGGATCGCTGCCTGAAAAAACTGCAGGGATAGGCCGCTGCCGGGCACAGGACAGGGCGGTAACGGGATGATTTTGCTGAATGCTGCACGCGTCGCATAACGCCCGTCATCACTGCACGGATAAAGCCCGACGTCAGCCGGGCTGGCGATATTCGTAAAACCTGATGCCAGGGATTGGCACGGCAGAATTACAAGGGGAGTTCGTGGCTGTCGCCGGAAATTGTCCAGCTGTCAGGATCCAGTAACCTCCCCTGCCCGAAAACACAGCCGTTTGGCTGGAAAAACACCTCGCCATATTGCGGATCGTTGACGTAAAAGGTGCCGTCTTCGCGCCGCTCAACGGTGAGCTGTGCAAATCGCGCCTCAAAATCCGCCAGGTTATCCAGCCGCGGATCGTCATTCAGGCGAATCAGCCAGCAGGTTTCCTGCCCCGGCAAGCGGACTTCACAGTGCTGTGTCGGGCCATGAGCGATCCGCTGGAACGCGCGGTTGCCGGAGATCTGTACCATACCTTTACCACTGCGCAGCAGAATGCGTTTATCGTAGCAACGCACGTCATCAAAATAGCGCTGCGGCAGCCAGGCGTGAGAAAAATCAGGCTGCCCTTCATGAACACGAAACAGAACGATCGCCAGGCCGCGATACTGCTGCACGCGCGGTAGCGTGCCACATCCTCCCCAGTAGGAAGGCCGCCCGAAGCCACTGTGCAGGCGTTCACCTGGATGGTTGATCCAGATCTGCGCCTCCGGCGTCTCGCCGATCCTCAGATGAATCGGGGTTTCCTGATAGCCCCATTCGCCCCAGCGGTATCCGGCAAGGGAACCCATTGCCACGTCGCGGGTTTTATAGTGGTAAAGGCGCGCAATGCGGTTAAGCCCCTGAGCGAAATACCATTCCAGCGCGCTGTCACCTTGCCATACCGCCACCTTTGCCAGTTCAGCTGAGAGCGTCAGTTTGCCCTGCTTTAACAGTAGCGCCAGCTGCGGTAAGGCATGAAAGCGACAGCCAACGTTGCCTTTGCCCCACAACAGGCGCGAGATAGCGGACAGCTCCAGCGAGCGACCTGCGCGCAGCGTATGCTCGTATGAACGACCTTGCGATGCGGTGAGCATGCCCTGATGGCTGGATCGTGCAATCTGCTCCAGCAGGCGGAGGATAGCGCGCTGGCTGCGGGCAACGATATCGGCATCCGGTGCCAGGGCGGCGAGGGCGGTTAATCCCTTGAGATCGATAGGGAAGTAAGGCGCGGAATTCCATTCGGCCATCTCGCATTGTTCAAAGTGATCCAGCCATGCCAGCACGCGCTGACGGCCTGCTTCTGCCTGCTCATAGCCCAGGCGGCCGGATCGCACAAAGGTTTTATCCGGAAAGGTGCTTCCCGCCAGGTAGGCGGCGGTATGAAACAGCAGCGCGTGGTTTTCAGAAAAATACCACTGCACGTCATTTCCCGGCTCATCCATCCAGTAACGAAAGGCTAAAATCGCCCGATCCATTTTCTCGCGAACGGGAGCGGCAATGCGATCCGCCCACTGGATCCGACACCACAGCAGCGGTACAAGCGTAAAGTCGGCGCAGTCATGGCAATCTTCAACCGGTGTTAAAACGCCCTCCAGCATGTTCTGGGTTTCGGTGTCATCCATCCCGCAGGCTAGCCGGGCCAGCGCTTTTACGCTGCTGTATTCGCCGTGCAGGGCAACATGCATTAGCGCTTCGTCTGCACGCGCGTCTGCCGTTTTCGGCACCTGCGCCTGTTGCTCTGCATGGCAGATCTCCACGCCCAGGGTGCGCCTGATATGAAAGTTGTCTTTTTCCATGCTGATAACGAAATGACGAAAATCAGCCGGCAACGCGTCGCTTTCGGCAATCTCTGCCACCGTTTCGCCTTGATGTAAAACCGCGTTGATCAGTACGGGCTGGTCTAGCGAAATAAAGTCGCCCTGCACGCGGATATTCAGGTTCAGCGTTTCCGGGGCTGGGATTGGGAAGCACAGGCGAACGGTGCCGCCTGTGTAGGTCGGCTGTTCAAACGCCATGCCTTCGAGCAGGGCTTCCATTTGCCGCACCCGATCTGCCTCAATCGGTGTTGCCAGTGCCACCTGCAGCGGCGCACCTTCAACATAGTCCAGTTGAAAAAAGAAGCGCACATCGCGTTCGGCCAGGTCATCGAACCAGACCGCGATAGCGTTCACCCCGGCATCCAGCATGAGCGCGAACTCAACGGTGCTTTCCAGATTACGCTGATAGTCTGCCTGCCATGCCACATCACCGCCGTTCAGCGTAATACAGGCGGCACCGCAGGTGGTCAGCCGAAAACGGTACAGGCCACGTTGTTCCGCAACAAGGCAGGTTTCTGCCTGAGCGCCGATGCGCGTGGCCCGGAACCAGAAACCTGATAAATCGACCCGATCGGAACCAAAAGGGAACCACCAGTTTTTCAGGGTAGTATCGCCGAAAGGAGTGGGCTTTTTTCCGGCATAGTGTTGCTGAAACTGCGTACGACAGGGATAGGTATGGGGAATAAAGTTTTTATGTTGGCTCAGAAAGAAAAACGGATCCATTTCACCGGACATCGGCGCATTGGGCACATCATAGCGCTGTGAAGAAATCGCGGATAACTGCCAGTAGCGAACGGCTTCATTCTGGTTAAGGGGGGAAGTAACAATAATGGTTCTGGTCCATGATGATATTCTCCTGGTGTCGACGTCCTGTTATTTTTTTAAATGTCTTAACCCTTCGGTCAGGCATAAAATAGCCAGCGCCTGGCCATAACCGGTTGGCTGTAGCGGAATGTCTTTATAGAACTGCAGGGTTCTTCCCATGCGTGTGCCATAAGAGACGTTGTGGACTGTGCCGCTGCTGTCAATATTTCGCCGTACCGCGCCCAGGGCTTGTAAACCTGCCTGCAACCAACGTTCATCGCCATAGCCAAGACGAACGCCTTTTAATAAGCCATAGCCAAATCCGGCGGTAGCCGATATTTCTTCATAGCTGTCTGGATGGTCGAGCAGCGTGTGCCATGCACCGCTCTCAGATTGCAGCGTGATTAATGAATTAATTTGCGTTTTCAGGCATTCGAGTAAATAGTCACGGACGCCGCCGCGAAGCTGGGTCAGTTCCAGAAACTCAATAATGCCGACAGTTATCCAGGCATTTCCCCGCGCCCAGCGGGCCTGAGCAAAATGGCTCTTCTCGGCAAAGCTCCAGCCGTGAAACCATAAACCGGTCTGCGGATCGTTAAGATAACGGGCATGCAGTAAAAACTGGCGTACGGCCTCATCGACCAGCGCCTGTCGTCCGGAAGCTACACCGTAATGGCCGAGAAACAGCACCACCATAAACAGCGTGTCATCCCATATCTCCATGGGGTTAATGCCGTCGGACACCACGTGCTGGAAGCCTTGTTCCGGGGTGCGCGGCAGTTCTGTCATCACCCTGTCGGCCCAGCTATCCAGCACCGCTTGATAATGTGGTGCCCGGTTATGTGCCCACAGCAGGGATAACGGCAGCATGGGGGCGGTGGTATTAATATTTAACGGGGGCAGGCCTTTTTTAATATTTTGCTGAAACCAGTTTTCAATGATTTGGTAAATATCGTCGCGACGGGTCAACTCCCATAATCTCACCAGACCGAACAGGCCAACGCCCTGCGGCCATTCCCAGTGAGCAAATGAGATGTAATCCCCCGCTGTGCCATCTATATTGGGTTCGTTAAATTTGCCTTCGTCTTTTAGCTGTGTAAATCCATTCAGTAACAGATCAAGTTGGCGGGCTGTTGATAATAATTCCATTATATTTCCCTCAATGCTGTATAAATCCTTACTCGTTTTTTATATTTCTGTGATTATTCACTGTAACCTTGACGTCCTTATTCGCCTCGACAGGCGGGAGTAACGGTTATCCATAGGTTTCTCTGGGAAATGAAATCCCATGACGTCATCATTATCGGCTGGCCTCAAGAAGCCAGTTTTACATTAACCAGATATATTGACTTATTCATACGGTTGGCGTTCAGGGTCACTATTGTGGCCTCAATCATTATTCTTTCTCATAAGAGAGTAAAACCGGCTTTAATGATGCGATTGCCTGCCTGATTAATCGGGCTGCCTGCCATCATTATTCACGCATAACGACAGGCTCGCCCGGGCAGACGTAAAGGCTTAATGCTCAGCCTTAACGCGAGAGCCAGCCGCCATCGACGGCAATCGTATAGCCATTCATATAGTCAGAAGCCCGTGAGGCAAGAAATACCACCGGCCCCATCAGGTCCTCTGGTTTTCCCCAGCGACCGGCGGGAATGCGATCGAGGATTTCGGCACTTCGCTTTGCATCAGCGCGCAGTTGCTGTGTGTTATCGGTTGCCATTTAGCCCGGGGCAATTGCGTTGACATTAATACGGTGCTTCGCCCACTCGTTGGCCAGCAAGCGGGTTATGCCCATTACGCCACTTTTAGACGCGGTGTAAGAAGGCACGCGGATCCCGCCCTGAAAAGAGAGCATTGAGGCGATGTTGATGATCTTGCCCCCATTCCCTTGGGCAATAAAATGTCGGGCGGCGGCCTGCGACATAAAGAACAGGCTCTTGATATTCAGATCCATCACATCATCCCAGTCCTGTTCGCTGAAGTTGATGGCATCCTCACGGCGAATCATGCCCGCGTTATTCACCAGAATATCAATGCGGTCAAAGTAGGCGATGGCGCTGTCCAGCAGGGCAGGAATAGCATCAATGTTACGCAAATCAGCTTTCAGGCTAAGGAAGCGACGTCCCAGCGCGGTCACCTGTTTAATCGTTTCGTCGGGTTCAACCTGATTAATACCAACAATATTGCAACCGGCTTCAGCCAGTCCCAATGCCATAGCCTGACCCAGGCCGGTATTGCAGCCCGAAACCACCGCGATTTTGTCTTGAAGAGAAAACGCATTCAGTATCATGTGGACTCCTTATTCACGCGCTACCTGCTTCTGACAGGCGGCGCATTGGTGAGGATTAGCGCAGATCCTTGACCGATACGTGGTCCATATCATCAAACACCTGGTTTTCACCGACTGTTCCCCAGATAAAGGTATAGGCTTTCGTACCGACACCTGAATGGATCGACCAGGCCGGTGAAATGACGGCCTGCTCGTTGTGAACCAGAAGATGACGCGTTTCCTGCGGCTCACCCATCATATGAAAAACGCAGGCATCATCATCCATATCGAAATAGAGATAGACTTCCATACGGCGTTCGTGGGTATGACACGGCATGGTATTCCAGAGGTTGCCGGGTTCAAGCTGCGTTAACCCCATACTGAGCTGGCAGGTTTCCAGGACGTCAGGAACCAGATACTTGTTGATCGTGCGGCGATTGCTCGTGAGGTTATCGCCGAGCGTGACGGCAGCGGCATCGCCAGCCGTCACTTTGCGGATGGGCAATGTTTTATGCGCCGGTGCGCAGTTGTAATAAAACTTCGCGGGGCGATGTGGGGCCAGGCTGCTGAACAGGACTTCTCGGGCACCTTTGCCGATATACAGCGCTTCACGATGACCGATCTCATAGTCTTCGCCATCAATGGTGACCTGACCGGGCCCGCCGATATTAATCATGCCGAGTTCGCGACGCTCCAGAAAATAGCTGACGCCAAGTTGCTTACCCACATCGTTACCTATCGCGACAGCCTGGCCGACCGGCATCACGCCGCCAACAATGATACGGTCGATATGGCTGTACACCATGGTGAACTCATCGGGCACAAAGATCTTCTCAATCAAGAATTCATCGCGTAATCCTTGTGTATCCAGCGCGTTGGCGTGGGCGCTATGAATGCTTTGTCTAACTTCCACGTTAACCTCCCGTTAGTGGTGCAAGTAAATTTATTCAGTAATGAATTAAAGCAGCATGAATTCATTTTTGTGCATCCTATTCGGCAAAAAATCTCTTTTCAATTAAAATTGAAACAATGTTTTATTTTTAAATTGAATTGGTGAGATGGCTCTGGTTTTTTGGGGTGAATTAATGATTTTTGTAAGTGTAATAGCTAACTTTGCAGCATTCTTCTTATTTTTTAAAAGTAGTGTATTAGGACGGTTTTATTTAATTGTTAATTTAAATAAGTACTATCCGAAGGGGAAGAGAAAGTTCATTAAAGGGAGGGGTATATGATGTTAAATTTTCTATTTATAAAGTTAATTTTTGAAAGAAAGTCCTTTTTCCTGTCAGGGCCCCATGCAAGGGGCCATATATTTAAATTAGGTAAATTTTCACTATCGGAAAGCAGTTGTTTTTCTTTGCAAGTCCAACTGTTTTCTCCAGGCTCGATTGTGAAGAATAAAAGCGCAGGACTTATAAAACATCTCGCTATTAAGACACTTAAGAGCGATCAAACTTAACCCGATGCTTAATAATGCGCCAGTAAAAGAAAGAGAGTAATTATTGTTGCCGCTTATTGATGAAATCATAGTGATAAGTAGAAAAAATAAAGCGGTAATCAATGCCAGAATTAATATGAAAATATAAGCCCTTAGCGCCAAATATATTCCGCGCGAAACCATCATCATTGTCGTAAACAATACGAGTACATAGATAAAGGCTGCGGCAATAATACCGATAAAAACGGCGTGTTGTTCCCATCCCATCAGGTCATAGATAAATAACCAGAATGAAAATTGAGGCAGGGAAAAACTGATCACAGTAAGCACCATACTAATGATTAATGGTGCGCCAAAGGTATGTAATCCAATTGGCATGCCCATTTTTTCTTTCATATCATCTTTAATTTTCTCTAGTTCATCAACACCACTAACCTCTATTTTTTTATTTGTTTTTTCGCTTAATTTGATTATTTTATTAATGTATTTCATTTTTATAACTTATGTAGAGGAAAGTGACTGAATAACGCCGATAACATACTTTCCCGATTGAACAATGTTTTGTGGATTTCTTAATGTGCCTGTCAACGCACTACCAGCAAACGCCGATGAATTAACCAGCGCTGACGTTAATTCGCGCTGCAGAGATTTTTGTATAGCCTCAGCAGGGTAACGTTTAGGGTAAACACCTGCTTTCATCGCTGCCTTAATACCCCCGTTTGAAATACCGGGATTTTGAGCGCGTATTATTTCTTCTGTAATTCTTTTTCTCTCAGCGCGACTTAACGTTTTAAGCCATTCGAAGGCCTTTGCAGAAGAGGATGCTTTCATTACCTTGTATGTTTCAATTGCGCTCTTCAGACCGGCTCCCGCTCCTGCAAGCGATATCACATCCAGCGCAGTCGTTGTTGCAACGTACCAGGATTGTGAATCAAGCCACGCGACATAATCTTCGTTGCCTTCATAGATAGCATACAACCGTGCAGTGCCGATAGCGCATTGCATACCTGTAGCCAATCCGCCTGCGATAATCATACCCGCGACAACACCCGATGCGCCTGCTGTCAATGGCACGGCTGCAGCAGAACCAAATGCAAGGAATCCCGTCACCACTAAAGCACCACATGAAAACATCGTCGATGTAATCTCGCTAGCCAATGACGGTTTGCTAAGCGTTTCCGTCAGCGCCTTTGCAGCAACCTGAGGATTTGTGGCATTAACCTTGGTAATGATTACATGGCTCACACTACTCTTACTGGCTTGAGCGTGACGACGTGAAGGGCGAACCAGCCATTGTGCAAGACCATCAGAGTAAATAATGCCGACCTGACTGAAGTCCCGCGTGCAATCTAAACGATTTGCCAGAGCATTGAAATCAATGTCATCTGCGGACACCATGCCCAGACGTCGTGCGATATTGTAGTCAGGAAGGTTGTTTGAAGACTGTCCTGGTAAGGCCATTAGCTCACTCCTTGCTGATGAAAACCGGATTGCGAAGCGTCAAGGGTAAAGCGCAGCGGAAACGAATTAATTAAGAATAGTCTTAATGATCCATTAGAGCCATCAATGTGTTACTGCCCCCGTCCTTGTCAGTCATCCCTCTGTCAGAAGTCTGTTGCTTATCAAGTGATTAATCCGGCTTTACATTTCATGACAATCCAGCATGTCCAGGCGGCGACTTGTTTACAGGGCGCTCGGTTAAACGCCTTTTTTCAGCCAAACGGGTCAAACCCGGCCTACATAATATGTTGCTTTAATGTGGCAGAAAGGTTTAAAACTATCGTGCAGGAATTAATCAAATGCTTGAGTTTTTTTAACCTCTCCTTTTACTATGTTTGGGATAAACAAAATCATGAAAAACAGGGTACTTGTTGCTTTTTCTCTGCTTGCGCTGAGTGGCTGTAGCACGATGTCATCTAATGAAGCCATTCCTCCCCTTCAGGCTGAGACAGCAAAAATGCTGGGTCTGAGCTCTTCCGATGAAATCACTGTAACTAATGTATCCGCGACTAAACCAGATACCTTGGGCTCTCAAATGCTCTCTTATCGCGCCACTACAGATAAAGGTCGCATTTTTGACTGTCAGTCTCAGATGATCCCCGGGATCCTGGGGCAGGAACCCGTTGTAACCGTGCCAAAATGTACACCCGTCAAAGTACATAACTAAAAAGCGTTTCCCTGTCTGTCCGTCGGACAGGGAATATCCGTTTTATATCCAGCGTTATTTCAAGAAAGCCTTTATCTCGTTGCGTCCTGCCTTTAAAGCGGGTTCTTTTCATCAGGTTTACACATCGTAACGTTTAAGACTCGGTCTTCATTTGAACATCAATGTGGAAATCGCCTGCATTACTTGAGCGGGAAGTTTATGGCCTCCAGTGTTGTCATCCCGTCGCAAGGCGTGGATCTTACAAAAGTGAACAGGCCTCATTTTTTGAGGTAAGATTTTAAGCCTGATTTAGCGCCATATTTATCAACACGCAGGCAAGCAATCTCTGCTTCAATTTTTCTAATATTTTATGTCGGCACCTCCCTGATTGTTATCACCTGAATAAGGCCTGACGCGGCATTCATCCATCAGGGGTGATGTAGCAGGATATGATGAATCCTCGGGGGTCATTAACACTCTTGTAACGGGTTAATCATAGTGATAAAGCTAATCTGTGATTCACTAACCATCTGGGGTTTGAAGCGTCCTGACGACATTAGGATCCGGTTTTTCATGGGAAATTAATGCATTTCAGGATGGGCGATAAGCGCCCAGTATTGCTTTCACAAAAAATTAATAAAAACCCGGTCATCAGGTGAGCATACGTTTAACAATCCTGCCTGATAATCCCTCACCTGAAATAATTCAGTCGCTCCCGTGATGAAAAGAAGAGAGGGTTCATGAACTTCCGATTCACCATGCTGGCGGCCAACAGACGGTTATTGCCTAACGTCTGGGATGCCGTGGCTTTTCCCTTGATCATTTGTCTGATTGCTATGGTCGCGGTCGGCTTTCATCAAACGTTGATGCCGATAGACAGTTTAAAAACCCAGGCTATCTCGCTCGATCCCACTAATCTGCCGGAATATGCCATGCGCACCACGCTGCGCATGCTGGTGGCAATGCTGGCTTCCCTGGTGTTCAGCCTGATTTACGGCACGCTGGCCGCCAAAAGCCGCCGTGCTGAAAAGGTGCTGGTGCCGATTCTGGATATCCTGCAGTCCGTGCCGGTGCTGGGATACATCTCCTTTACCGTCACCTTCTTTATTGCGCTTTTTCCGGGGCAGGTGCTGGGCGTAGAACTGGCGGCCATCTTTGCCCTGTTCACCAGCCAGGCGTGGAACATGACCTTTAGCTTCTATCAGTCGTTGCGCACCGTGCCAGCCGATTTGGTAGAAGTCTCGCGCGGATTTCATCTGACAGGATGGCAACGCTTCTGGAAGCTGGATGCGCCTTTTGCTGTGCCGGGGCTGGTATGGAACATGATGATGTCGATGTCAGGCGGCTGGTTCTTTATTGTCGCCTCTGAAGCGATCACGGTCGGCAATAACACTTTTACCTTGCCCGGTGTCGGTGGCTATCTGGCGCAGGCTATTCTGCATAAAGATATCCACGCGGTAGGCTGGGTGTTACTCACCATGGTGATTGTGATTCTGGCTTACGACCAGTTGCTGTTCAGACCGCTGGTCGCCTGGGCAGATAAGTTCCGCATGGAAAACACCCGCTCAGGCAATGCGCCAACCTCCTGGGTGCGCGATTTAATGCGTCGAACCCGTCTGATTCATCAGATCTTCACGCCGTTACGGCTGCTGCTGTCAGCGCTGGCGCGTATCTCATGGCGCTGGCCGACAGCGGCACCCGTGCGTTTCGAGAACAATACTCGCCGTGCTTCAAGGTTGGGTGACATTGTCTGGGGCGCGTTCGTCATTTTACTGACCCTGTATGTGGTGTACCGGGTCATTACTTACGTTCAGATCGGCGTGACGCTGAATGAGGTGAAACACGTTTTCACGCTGGGGCTGATTACCTTATTGCGCGTGACGGTGCTGATTCTGATTTCGTCGCTGATATGGGTGCCGTTAGGCGTAATGATTGGCCTGCGGCCTGCTCTGGCGGGCAAGATTCAGCCTGTGGCTCAGTTTCTGGCAGCCTTCCCGGCAAACCTGATGTTCCCGGTTTTCGTGATTATGATTGTGCATTTTCATCTCAATCCCGATATCTGGCTGTCACCGCTCATTGTGCTTGGCACCCAGTGGTACATTCTGTTTAACGTTGTGGCAGGGACTACTGCGTTTCCGAATGACTACAAAGAGGCCGCAGCGAACTTTCATATCCGCGGCTGGCAATGGTGGCGCCAGGTGATGTTGCCCGGCATTTTTCCTTATTACATTACGGGCGCGATTACCGCTTCCGGAGGCGCGTGGAACGCCAGCATCGTGTCTGAATTTGTGCAGTGGGGGAATACGCAGGTCACGGCGCACGGTTTAGGTGCCTACATCGCACAAACCACCGCCGCCGGGGATTTCCCCAAAATCATTCTCGGTATCGCGGTGATGTCGCTGTTTGTCACCCTGTTCAACCGTCTGTTGTGGCGACCGCTGTACGTGTACGCCGAATCAAAATTCCGTGCCAATTAAGGGACACCTGATGTTAAATAATCCACCCACACTGAACCCAGACGTGTCGAACAGGAAACCAGAAGGGCGCAAAGCGGTCCTGACGGTGAAAGACATTAAGCACGGTTATGATAAAACGCATGGTGAAGTACTGATTCTGGATGACGTTAATCTCACCCTGCAGGAAGGGGAAATTGTCGGTCTGCTGGGCCGCTCAGGCTCAGGGAAATCCACGTTGTTACGCATCATTTCTGGCCTGATCACGCCAGGTTCGGGCGCGGTTGAGTATCTGGGCAAGCCGCTTAACGGGCCGGCCAAAGGCGTGGCGATGGTGTTCCAGACCTTTGCGCTGTTTCCCTGGCTGACGGTACTGCAAAACGTGGAAGCTGGCCTGGAGGCGCTGGGCGTGGAAAAAGCGGAGCGCAGAAAACGCGCCCTGGCAGCCATCGACCTGATCGGCCTGGACGGTTTTGAAAACGCCTACCCACGCGAGCTGTCAGGCGGAATGCGTCAGCGTGTCGGTTTTGCTCGCGCGCTGGTGGTTGATCCCACTCTCTTATTAATGGATGAGCCTTTCTCTGCACTGGATGTATTAACCGCCGAAACGCTGCGTACGGATTTACTCGATTTGTGGAACGAAGGGCAGATGCCGATGAAGTCGGTGCTGATTGTCACTCACAATATCGAAGAAGCCGTGTTTATGTGCGACCGCATTCTGGTGCTGTCGTCGAATCCCGGACGCGTGGTGGCTGAAATCAAAGTGCCCTTTGGCCATCCCCGCAATCGCCTTGATCCCGCATTCCGTCGTCTGGTTGATGATGTGTACACGCAGATGACCGCCAGGCCAACCAGCGATAATGTGAAAAAGAGCCTCAGGCTGGGCACGCACCTGCCGCAGGTATCAACTAACCTGATGGCCGGCCTGATTGAAACCCTGGCGGCCGCGCCCTATCACGGTCGTGCAGACATGCCGGATGTTGCGCGTTCGCTGCATCTGGAGGTCGATGAGCTGTTCCCGATAGCCGAAGTGCTACAGTCACTGGGCTTTGCCGACGTCAGGGAAGGGGATATTTTCCTGACGCCACCTGCCCGGGTTTTTGCCGAATCGGATACCCAGCAGCGCAAAGTCATGTTTGCCGATCATCTGCTGCGCTATGTGCCGCTGGCCGCCTTGATTAAAACCGTGCTGGATGAACGTCCCGGTCATCGTGCGCCACGCATGCGTTTCGAGCAGGAGCTGGAAGACTCACTGGCTGACAGCGCCGCCAAAGAGACGCTGGACAGCGTGATCAACTGGGGCCGCTATGCAGAGATCTTCTCTTATAACGATCAGACCGAATATTTTAGTCTGGAAGACGTTGAGTTTTAATTCTGCTCGCTCAGCAAAACGTTGCGCTATCCCTTACACCATCCCGTTACTCTGCACGGGATGGTGCCTGAAAGATTCTCAAGGCAATAATCCTTTCTGAAAGATAAATAAACGCGGTTTACACTGTTCTTATTCCGCAGAGGTAAATGGTTTATTGTGGTATTTGATGACTATAATTCATTGCCTGCACATTGAAAGCCAGTTGTTTAACTGGCTTGTTCGTGTTTTTTTCTCTTATTATTTTGGGGTGAATTGATTATTGGTGAATATTTAATTCTGTTTTATTTATTAATTTTATGGTTTCTGAAAATTAAGTGGCGGTAATTTATTATTTATTAATATTTCGTGATCTCATTAATGTTTGTGAGTTGGGCGATGGTTAAACAATTAGGATTAGGTTCTTTTAGAACCAGAGGAGTAAGACTGTTTTCATGCCCTAATGAAATGAAGGTTTAGACATGATAGAAGACAAGGTTTTAATATTACGTACCTGTGCTAATAATATGGCCGATCACGGCGGAATCATCTGGCCGTTAAGCGGTATCGTAGAGTGTAAATACTGGAAGCCGGTTAAAGGCTTTGAGAACGGACTAACGGGGCTAATCTGGGGAAAAGGATCGGATTCACCGCTGAGCCTGCACGCTGATGCCAGGTGGGTCGTCGCTGAAGTGGATGCCGATGAGTGTATCGCTATTGAAACTCATGGCTGGATTAAATTTCCCCGTGCTGAGGTTCTTCACGTTGGAACGAAAACCAGTGCGATGCAATTTATCCTGCACCATCGGGCTGATTACGTTGCCTGTACGGAAATGCAGGCCGGGCCTGGATCGCCTGATGTCACTTCAGAGGTAAAGGTAGGCAATCGATCGCTGCCTGTAACAGATGATATTGATGCGACCATCGAATCAGGCAGTACGCAGCCGACACAAACGATTGAAATCGCAACCTATGGCAGTACGCTCAGCGGCACGCATCAGAGTCAGCTGATTGCCGGATATGGCAGTACTGAGACGGCGGGTGATAGCAGCACATTAATTGCCGGTTATGGTAGCACCGGTACAGCGGGAGCAGACAGCACATTAGTCGCGGGCTACGGCAGTACCCAAACCGCAGGTGAAGAGAGCAGCCAGATGGCGGGTTACGGCAGCACGCAGACCGGCATGAAAGGCAGCGATCTCACCGCCGGTTACGGCAGTACCGGCACGGCGGGTGACGACAGCTCCCTGATCGCCGGTTACGGCAGTACCCAGACGGCGGGCGAAGACAGCTCGCTGACAGCCGGTTACGGCAGCACGCAGACCGCGCAGAAGGGCAGCGATCTTACCGCGGGTTATGGCAGTACCGGCACGGCGGGTGCCGACAGTTCATTAATCGCGGGCTACGGCAGCACCCAGACGGCCGGGGAAGAAAGCACCCAGACAGCCGGTTATGGCAGCACCCAGACCGCGCAGAAGGGCAGCGACCTTACGGCCGGTTACGGCAGTACCGGTACGGCGGGTGACGACAGCTCCCTGATCGCCGGTTACGGCAGTACCCAGACGGCGGGCGAAGACAGCTCGCTGACAGCCGGTTACGGCAGCACGCAGACCGCGCAGAAGGGCAGCGATCTTACCGCGGGTTATGGCAGTACCGGCACGGCGGGTGCCGACAGTTCATTAATCGCGGGCTACGGCAGCACCCAGACGGCCGGGGAAGAAAGCACTCAGACAGCCGGTTACGGCAGCACCCAGACCGCGCAGAAGGGCAGCGACCTTACGGCCGGTTACGGCAGTACCGGTACGGCGGGTGACGACAGCTCCCTGATCGCCGGTTACGGCAGTACCCAGACGGCGGGCGAAGACAGCTCGCTGACAGCCGGTTACGGCAGTACCCAGACCGCCCAGAAGGGCAGCGATCTTACTGCAGGTTATGGCAGTACCTCTACGGCAGGCTATGAAAGTTCATTGATCGCGGGCTATGGCAGTACCCAGACAGCGGGTTACGGTAGCACGCTGACAGCGGGTTACGGCAGTACGCAGACCGCGCAGAACGAAAGCGATCTCATCACCGGCTATGGCAGTACGTCTACAGCCGGGGCAAATAGTTCACTGATCGCAGGCTATGGCAGCACGCAGACAGCCAGCTACAACAGTGTGCTAACGGCGGGCTACGGCAGTACCCAGACGGCGAGAGAAGGCAGTGACCTCACTGCCGGGTACGGCAGCACCGGCACGGCAGGCTCGGACAGCTCAATCATTGCAGGTTACGGCAGCACCCAGACCGCCAGTTATCACAGTAGCCTGACGGCGGGCTACGGCAGTACGCAGACGGCGCGCGAACAGAGTGTGCTGACGACCGGCTACGGCAGCACCTCAACCGCCGGCGCCGACAGTTCCCTGATTGCAGGCTATGGCAGCACGCAGACAGCCGGTTACAACAGTATTCTGACGGCCGGTTATGGCAGCACCCAGACGGCGCAGGAGGGCAGCGATCTCACCGCAGGTTATGGCAGTACCTCAACCGCCGGTGCCGACAGCTCCCTGATTGCAGGCTACGGCAGCACGCAGACAGCCGGTTACAACAGTATTCTGACGGCCGGTTATGGCAGCACCCAGACGGCGCAGGAGGGCAGCGATCTCACCGCAGGTTATGGCAGTACCTCAACCGCCGGTGCCGACAGCTCCCTGATTGCGGGCTACGGCAGCACCCAGACCGCCGGGGATCGCAGCAAGCTTCTGGCAGGCAACAACAGCTACCTCACCGCTGGCGATCGCAGCAAACTCACGGCAGGCAATGACTGCATCCTCATGGCGGGAGACCGAAGCAAGCTGACGGCGGGCATCAACAGCATTCTCACCGCCGGATGCCGTAGCAAGCTGATAGGAAGCAATGGTTCAACCCTCACCGCCGGGGAAAACTCAGTTCTGATTTTTCGCTGCTGGGATGGAAAGCGCTACACTAACGTGGTCGCTAAAACCGGAAAGGGAGGAATAGAAGCGGATATGCCTTACCAGATGGATGAGGACAATAATATCGTGAATAAACCCGAAGAATAATCGCCATAACAGAGGGAATGTTCGCGAGGGGACGGGAGGTTTAAACAGCGCGCAGACCAGGCTTAAAAAAGCAGAGAAGCGTGTTCTTGTTGGCTATTTATCTGTCCCTGAACACAGTAAAGCCGACCTGAACGGCCTGTTGTGGTCCAGGCCGGCCAGGCCAACAATGCCAGGGAAAAGCAAAAAGGCCCATTGCTGAGCCTCTGCAAAAAGACCTGATGACTCAGGGACGCCAGACTGTGCCATCCGGAGTCCTGGCCATCGTCCAGGTCGGATTGCCGCCCTCGCAGGGGAATTTCGCCGCCAGCGCTTCGTTGATATCAATCCCTAACCCCGGCTTGTCATTGACGTAAGCATAGCCCTGATCCACTTCAGGACAGCCCGGGAAGACTTCACGCAGCGCATCATTCATTGGCGTGTATTCCTGAATGCCGAAATTAGGCGAGCTCAGATCCAGATGCATGTTTGCGCAAACCCCAATCGGGGAGATATCCCCAGGGCTGTGCCAGGCGGTGCGAACACCGTTTAATTCACTGTAGATGGCGATTTTTTTCGCCGGTGTGATACCGCCAATCGAGCTGATATGACAGCGGATATAATCAATCAGCTTATTGTCGATCAACGGCTTCCACTCATTCACGTTAACGAACAGCTCGCCCATTGCGATCGGCGTGGAAGACTGCTGGCGCAACATTTTCAGCCACTCCGTATTCTCGGGAGCAACCGGATCTTCAAGGAAGAAAAGCTGATAAGGCTCCAGCGCTTTAGCCATATGAATGGCATTAATCGGCGTAATACGTTCATGGGCATCATGGAGTAGCTCCACGCTGAAACCCAGTTTATTGCGCAGATGATCAAACAGACGCGGAATGCTTTTCGCATAGGCTTCCGGATCAAAATAGATCCCCGGGGCTTTGGTGCGAGGCGAGCGCTTGGGTTGAATATTTTTCGCTTTCACCATGCGATTGGCAATCAGTCGCAGGTCATCAGTACCGGCACCGCCGTACATGCCCATCTGGCAGCGAATATACTGGTAGCCTTCTTCCATTTTGGCGCGAGCGCTGTCTTCCACTTCAACTTCATCGGCGCCATCGGTGTGCACATAGAGCGCAATACCGTCGCGACATTTCCCACCCAACAGTTCATAAACCGGCAGGCCAGCCTGTTTACCTTTGATATCCCATAGCGCCATATCAATGCCGGAAAGGGCATTATTCATTACCGGACCATTGCGCCAGTAGCCACTCACTGTGGCGGACTGCCATATATCTTCTATTCTGGCGGGATCTTTGCCAATCAGAAACGGGGCAAGGTACTCATCAATGGCACTTTGTACGGCGTAAATGCGCTGGGTAAAGGTGGCGCAACCCAAACCGTACAGTCCGGGCTCATTAGTTTCAATTTTAACCACCACCAGATCGATGCCGCCCGGCGCAGTCAAAATTGTTTTTACATTGGTGATGAACAGATTGCTCACACTAGCTCCTTATTATTCAGAACATTAACCGCACCGTACTCATCGCTGCTACGCAGGGTTTAATGGTATGTTGTCATACAACATTTCCTTTCTATCATAAATTTATCCGGCTTGAATTCTGCACTGCTATTTTTGTGACGGCGATCTAATGAAACGTCTCAGGCTAAATGCATTGTTTTTATGTCTATTAAATACAATGATTTGATGGTTTTTTCTGTTAAGCATTTGTGATATGTGCCTCATAAATACGCTTTGTGTATTGATTTAATCTGTCGGCAAATTCACCTTAATAAGATAGTTGTCATACATATTTAAAGGTGGATTATGACTGCAATGTTCGATCTGACTGGTAAAACGGCTTTGATAACGGGGTCCTCCCGCGGCCTGGGGTTTGCCTACGCCGAAGCATTAGCCGCTGCCGGGGCAGAGGTTATTTTGAACGGCACGCGTGAAGCGGTGCTGAACGAGGCCGTTGAACAGCTTAAAAATAAAGGCTATCGCGTCTCCGGCCGGGTGTTTGATGTGACCTGTGAAAGCGCGATAGAGCAGGTGTTCGCCAGTCTGGATGAGCAGGGCATCGCAGTCGATATCGTAATAAATAATGCCGGGATCCAGTACCGCAAACCCATGCTGGAGCTGGAACTGGAAAACTGGCAAAAGGTGATTGATACCAACCTCACCAGCGCCTTTCTGGTTTCGCGCGCGGCAGCCAAACGCATGATTGCCCGCGATCGGGGCGGCAAAATCATCAATGTCGGTTCGTTGACCAGCCAGGCGGCCAGGCCAACCGTTGCACCTTATACCGCTGCCAAGGGCGGCATTAAGATGCTGACCTGCTCAATGGCGGCCGAATGGGCGCAGTTTAATATCCAGACCAATGCGATTGGGCCGGGATATATCCTGACGGACATGAACAGTGCGCTGGTGGACGATGCCCGGTTCGACAGTTGGGTGAAAAGCAGTAACCCTTCGCAGCGCTGGGGACGGCCAGAAGAAGTGGCCGGTACGGCCGTTTTTCTTTCATCGCCTGCCTCAGATTATATCAATGGTCAGATTATCTACGTGGATGGCGGCTGGCTGGCCGTGCTGTAAGCGTTATTGACCCGGAAGAGGAAAAACATGTGCACAGCATAATGACGCATGCCTGCGTGGCAAAGGGTAAAAAAGAGATCGCGGTTGAGCAGCGCGAACTGAAGTATTCGGATGATGATGTCGTTGTTCAAGTGGAGTGCGGCGGCATCTGCGGCTCGGATATTCATTATTACCATGAAGGACGTGCCGGATTATCCGTGATTAAGCAACCGCTGGTGATAGGTCACGAATTTGTGGGGCGGATTTTCCAGGCGCCGGCAGCATCAGGGTTAGAACCGGGACAAAAAGTCGCGATTAATCCATCACATCCATGTGGTCAGTGTGAGTATTGTCGGGCAGGTAAACAGAATGCCTGCGCCACCATGCGCTTTATGGGGAGCGCCCAGTTCACTCCGCACGTGAATGGTGGATTTGCACAATATGTCGTGGTGCCTGCGAAGCAGTGCGTGGCTTATGATGAGCAGGTTCCGGCCAGCGTCATGGCCGTTGCTGAGCCTACCGCCGTCGTGATCCATGCGCTCAACGTGGCAGGCAGCATCGTCGGGAAAAGGGTGCTGGTGATGGGCGCGGGCCCCATCGGCGCCTTAGCGATTGCCGCCGCAAGCGCTTCCGGCGCGGCAGAGATCGTGGCGTTCGATCCGAGCGAGCGCTGCCGCCGCATCGCGGTAGAAATGGGGGCTGATGCGGCAGTGGATGCGAGCGATCGTGCCGCCGTTGCCCGCTACGGTGAAAATCGGGGATATTTCGACGTTACGCTGGAAGCCAGCGGAGCCGAAGCGGCGATTGAATCCAGTATTCTGGTTACGCGGCCGGGCGGCGTTGTGGTTCAAATTGGGATGGGAAAAAGTCCGCTTAATTTCCCGGTAGCGCAGATGCTGGTAAAAGAAATTAGCTGGAAAGGCTCCTTCCGTTTTATCGATGAATTTGATGTGGCGGTGAAATGGCTGGAAAAAGGCATTATCGATCCGCGTCCGATTCTTTCCGGCAATTATGCCTATCACGATATTGAAGCGGCATTAAAGGCGGCCAGTGATAAAACACAACATTCAAAAGTATTAGTTCAGTTTTCATAAAATATCTCAGAACCTGTAGTTATTACTCTGGCTTAAAACATCGGTGATTGTCGCGGGTGAAGAGATCCTCACGCTCCGCGTAAGCGGCACTCGCCTGTCATTTAGTCGCCTGTTAACGCATCGTCGACCTCAGGGTGAAAACATGAGTCATTTAAATACCAACACCACAGAACGTAATACCTCTGATCTGGTCCGGGCATCTGTATCAGGATGGCTGGGTACAACGTTAGAATTTATGGATTTCCAGCTCTATTCTCTTGGTGCGGCGTTAGTTTTTCATGAAGTCTTTTTTCCCGAACAGTCGGGTGCGATGGCGCTGATTCTGGCAATGGGAACCTACGGTGCAGGTTATATCGCGCGAATCGTCGGCGCCGTTTTTTTTGGGAAAATGGGCGACCGTGTTGGCCGAAAAAAAGTCCTGTTTATCACTATCGCCTTAATGGGCGTTTGTACCACCTTAATTGGCGTATTACCCACTTACCAGCAGGTGGGTATTTTAGCGCCCTTGCTGCTGGTGGCGCTGCGTATTATTCAGGGATTAGGTGCCGGTGCAGAAATATCGGGTGCCAGCACTATGCTGGCTGAATATGCGCCCAAAGGGAAAAAGGGCATTATTGCCTCGCTGGTTGCCATGGGCACCAACTGCGGCACGTTGAGTGCAACCGCCATCTGGGCGGCTATGTTCTTTTTCTTCACCAATGACGAAGTCATTGCCTGGGCATGGCGTATTCCTTTCCTGGCCAGTTTCGTCGTGATGGGATTTGCTATCTGGCTGCGCTTCAACCTGAAAGAAAGTCCGGTGTTTGAAAACGTTGCCGAATCTGCCACCGTCAAGCCCCACGATCAGCCGGCACAGTCTGTTTTCCAGTTAATCAAAGGCAAAGCCTTCTGGATTGCTACCGGGCTGCGATTTGGTCAGGCGGGTAACTCGGGCATCATCCAGACCTTTCTGGCGGGTTATATGGTTCAGACGCTGTTGTTCAATAAGGCGGTTCCCACCGATGCCATCATGGTGAGCTCGGTAATAGGATTTATGACAATTCCTCTTATCGGCTGGCTCTCAGACCGGATAGGGCGCCGTATTCCTTACCGCATTCTGACGCTGGGCTCGATTATTCTGGCTTATCCGATGATTTCACTCATCGTCGATAACGCGCAGGCGGTGAGTACCATCATGGTTTGCCTGATCGTCATTCACAATATCGCAGTGTTGGGCCAGGCGGCGATTGAAGGGATCACCATGGCAGAGATGTTTGGTTCCAGAAACCGTTTCGCGCAAATGGCCATCTCTAAGGAGATCGGTGGGCTGTTTGCCACTGGCTTAGGGCCGCTCCTGGCCGGTATTTTCTGCCAGCTCACGGGCACCTGGTATCCGATTGTGATCATGCTGATCGGCTATTCCTGTATCGGCCTGCTGGCTTCACTGATAATGCCAGAGGTGGTGGATCGGGATCTTACCGCAGAGGCCGATGCCTCGGGCGGCGTGCCGGATGGTTGTCATCCTGTTGCCCCCTCGATCCGGGCAGGAAGCGGCGAGTAAGGCAAGGTTGAACCCTGTCTGTCACTGCGTTAGCGCAGGACTTTGCTGGAAAGGATAAGATAGAATGGCGTCATGTAGGACATCATATGAGAAGGTGTTGTGAGCATAAAATCCATTCAGAAACAGAACGTCGTTAACGAAGTGTTCGAGCAAATTAAGGCGAAGCTACTGGACGGTAGCTGGTCCGCAGGCACGCGTTTACCTTCTGAAGCGGAGCTGACGCACTCTTTTAATGTCAGCAGGGTCAGTATACGCAGCGCGGTGCAGCGCCTGCGCGATCTGGGTATCGTGATTACCCGTCAGGGCAGCGGCAGTTACGTGTGTGAAGACTTTTCGCCACAGATGCTTAATCACAATGCCAGACCGTTAATGCATCTGAGCCGGGAAGCCTTTAACGACATGATGGTTTTTCGCCAGACCGTCGAGTTTAAATGTGTTGAGCTGGCAGTGGAACATGCCACAGAAGAGGATATTGGCCTGCTGGAGCAGGCGCTCAATAACATGCTTATTAATAAAGGCGATTATAAGAAATATTCGGAAGCGGATTACGAATTTCATCTGGCGATTATCCGCGCCTCTCATAACAGCGTGTTTTACAACGTGATGAAGTCAATCAAAGATATTTATTACTATTATCTTGAAGAACTGAATCGCTCACTGGGCATTACGCTTGAAAGTGTTGAGGCGCACATCAAAGTCTTTATTGCGATTAAAAACCGCGATGCGTCCTCGGCGGTACAGGTGCTGAATGAGGCGATGAAACATAACGTGGTCGCCATCGATATGATTAAAAAAGAAGAGGGGGAATAGGCTGTTTCGCGCTGCGGGAACGCGAAAAAAGCCACCCCCTTCTGCAGGCTGAGGAAAACAGGATTCACCGTGACAGGCTTCTTATTGCCATTGCCCTGCTGGTCCGTTTTATCGCCAGTAACGCGCTGGTCTGGGTCATGAGCACGTAGCGATCCAGCATTCTGTCAGAAATGACGGCGAAGCGGCAGGTTAGCCATAGGGCTCTTCCGACGTGAGTGGTGAAGTTAACGGTGGCAGAATAAACAAGGGAGCCAGTGGACCGGGCTCCCTCTTCAATCAATGCAGGCAGCACTGCTTGTATTTTCTTCCGCTGCCGCAGGGGCAGGGATCGTTGCGGCCCGGCTGTTTTTCCGCAGTGACCGGCTGCTGCACCTGAGGAATCGCTTCGGGCTGGGAGATCCAGTAATCATGAAGCGCCAGGGCGGCAGGGCGGATAGCATCAATGCTGCTTTCCATTTCTTCAGGCGTCAGCGCATCAACCTTTTCCAGATTCTCTTCTGTGCCGTGCAGGGCGATGGCGTCCAGTGAGTCCTGGAGTTCAGCAGGGAGTGCAGACCAGTCGGTTAAGGCCACGCCGCGCATATAGCCGTAGCACCACTCTTCAACGACGGTAAATTCCAGACCTTCCATTTCGCGCACGCCAAACAGGGGTTCAAACTGTTCTGGAAACTCAGACAGGCGGTCAGCAATGTCATTCATGTGCTGGAAACTGAGTTCCATAAAGCGCGTCATTTCGCGCTCATTACTCCATTTGGGAATATGCTTTTCGCCGCCCCAGAGCGCGACCAGCCAGCGGCTTGGCTCTACCGTCGTCGGACCTGAAAGCACGGCAGTAAGCAGGCCATCCAGTTCTGAAACATCAAGAATCGACGCTTCACTACCGTATTTTTCCAGCATATCTTCGAGCCATTGCAGCTCTTTTTCGCTTAACGGGCCTTCTTTCATGGGATATCTCCGGACGTGTCTGGTGCAGCAGAAAATTTTCTGCGTGTAAAAACGCGCAGTGTACACGCTTATTGCGCTGATGGCAGTGTCGTCGGGTTGCCCTGAACGGCAGCGGACTCAGCAGAGGCATTACCAGGCCTGCTATGTTACTCTTCGCGGCCTGCAATACGTTTTCCTGCACGATCGTGGCTATATCAGGCGCCAACCTGCTTCGTTTCCCCTACGTGTGTCCTGCCAGGGGTGACATCCTTCAGTAGGAAACGATGACCAGAAGCATAAAGATTTGGCTAATCTGTGTCGATATAGGCACAGCGGAATAATCCCCCGGCATGATGCTGATATGAACGTTCGTCAGTGCCTGATAACAACAATAAAATGGGCGCGAGGACGTGACCAGAAAAGAGTATTCACCCCAGAGGTTACACCGCCTGTTGAGCGGATGCGGGCACCTGTTTAGACGCAGTGCAGTTCTGATGATAAGCGCGCTGTTATTGGCTGCCTGCGGCACGCTGTCGCAGACCTCTGCGCCAGCAGGCGACAAGCTTTATCTGACGCACAGCGATTTTCATGACAACCTGGACGATCTGGTGCGCCATTATATGCAGCGTAAACAGGTGTCCGGCATCAGTATTGCAATTATCCATCATCTTAATCCCACCTTGTTTTACAGCGCGGGTGTCACCGATGACGTACATCGCTATCCGATTACGCCTGAAACCTTATTTGCGCTCGGCTCACTGAGTAAAGGCGTAACCGCAGAGGTGATTATTGAGTTGGTTAACGAAGGCCAACTGCACTGGAGTGACACGCTGGCCGATTTGTTGCCCTCTGACGTCAGATTGAGCCAGGATGCACGTCAAATCACGCTATTACAGTTAGTGACCCATACCTCGGGTTTGCCGCGTCAGGATATGGATTTGCCGATGTTTATGCAGTTTATGGGCTATCTGCGCAGCGGTCAGAACTTTTATGGCAACCTGGATAGTGATGATGTTCTGGAATACCTGGCGGATTTTTCTGCGCCGCGTCAGCGGGGAGCGCAATACTCTAACCTTGGCTATGCGCTGCTGGGCTATATTTTGCGTGAACGCTGCCATAGTGATATTGAAACGCTTGCCCACCAACGGATTTTCCGACCGCTGGGAATGAACAACACCAGCTTTGTGCCTGAGCGTTTAAGCGGTTTTTCCACACGGGCGTTAGGGCATGCTGGCGATCAGCCAAAGCTTATCCCGCGCGGTGATCTCACCCCGGACTGGCGTTTCCAGCGTAATATGGTCGCGGCGGGCAGTCTTTACAGCAACGCACGGGATCTGAGCGTCTATCTGCGTGCACATCTCACTGCGGGCAGCGATCCGGCGCGTAATCGTGCCTTTGCTGAGATCAATAAAGGCGTGTATCAGCAGGGCGCACAGACGCAGAATATCGCCTGGGTTACAGACAGGCTGGCAGGAAGGAACATTACCTATCAGGTCGGCTATATTGGTGGTTATTCCGCTTTTATCGGTTTTGACAAGCAGGCAGGCAATGCCATCGTGGTACTGCAAAACGCGTTTAACTGGAGCAACTATCTTGGTATCACATTGTTGCTTAACCTGGCAGAGAAAGACAGGTAAGGTGTAGGTTGGGTCCAGAATGAGTCGTGATTCCTTACACTTACCTTTATGAGTGACGGAACCGCAGCCCTGTTTAGATTGTCTTCAGAGTAGTCTACTGTTATTAAAATCAATTCAATGTGGAAATTATTATGCGCAGGACTCAAATTGCTTTTATTTCAGCTGGTTTACTGTTCGGCTCGCTGAGCCTGATCCCCGCCGCTCAGGCTGCGGGTGAAACCACCGACAATGTGCCACCGCCGCCGCAGATTCAACCGGCCAATCCAACCGCTCAACCTGGCGATAACAACGCGCAGCCCGGTGCTGCAGCACATGCCCAGCCGCAGGCGCCGATGAGTTCTGACTCTAACGACGGTATTACCCCAACAACGCCTTCGCAGTCAGCAGGCAATCCAGGTAAGCCAAATTACGATCTCAGCACCATTATCATTGATTATAAAGAGCATAAAATCGGTGATACCGTGCCTGATAAGTACCGCAGCAAGACTTACACCATCACAGAGTGGCAGAAACGTAATTTGCCTGCGCCTCAGCCAGATACCCACTGGGCTTATATCAATGCCAATTACATTCTGATTACTAACGACACCGGTAAGATCGTTATGGGTAAATCCGGCGATATCTTCTTCCGCGGATAGTCCTGCGGCGCTTTGTTAGTTATCTCTTCTTTCAACGGCCGCGTTAAGCGGCTGTTTTCTATTTCTGTCTTTTTTATCAGTGATGACTTCTCAACGTGTTTGCAACATGGCAACGTGTTTTTATTCACTGCAATGGAGAAGGCATGATGTCGCAACACGTCAATCAGTATGGTCAACCTGTAGGGCAATCCATGCCCGACTGGCAGCCACGTCCCTTACCTCAGCGTGAGGTGCTTCAAGGTCAGGTTTGCCGTCTGGAGCCCTTTAGCGTGGCTTCGCATGCTGAAGCACTCTGGCAGGCCTGGTCGCTGGCAGAAGATGGCCGTGACTGGACCTATCTTTCTGAGGGGCCGTTTAATGATGAAGCCGCCTGGCTCCCCCATGCTGCTACGATGGAGGCGAGTCAGGATCCGTTGCATTTCAGCGTCATTGATGTTGAAACCGGTAAGGCCGTCGGAACGCTATCGCTGATGCGTGTTGATGCGCAAAATGGGGTGATGGAAGTGGGATATGTCACCTTTTCCCGATTGCTAAAGCAAACAAGAATGGCGACCGAAGCGCATTTTCTTCTGATGCGTTATGCCTTTGAGCAACTGGGCTACCGGCGTTATGAATGGAAATGTGACAGCTGTAATCTGCCTTCGCGTCGGGCCGCGCTTCGGCTGGGATTTTGCTTTGAAGGTGAATTTCGTCAGGCCCGCGTTTATAAAGGCCGCACGCGCGATACAAGCTGGTTCTCAATCATCGACAGTGAATGGCCAGCTGTTAAAAATGGGCTGGAACGCTGGCTGGCAGAGGCTAACTTTACAGCCGACGGGCGACAGCGTGAAAAGCTGGAAACTCTGCGAGGTTAAGGCCTGAAGCGCGGGTAACGGCTCAGGCAAGCACATATTTAATGGTCGCCATAAGCAACGTGGTGGTCATGATCATCAGCAGACGCTGTACCCAACGCATATCGTTTTTTAAACTCCCGACGTCGGTCTTGAGTACGCTGACATCCGTTTTGAGCTCGGCGACGTCGGTCTTGAGTACGCTGACATCGGTCTTGAGCACGGCAACGTCCGTTTTGAGTACGCTGACGTCTGCCTTGAGTTCATCCACATCGGTTCTGAGGCACGACTCCGTTTTCTTCAGTTGCGTGCTTAGCGAAAAGATATGCTGATTCTGACGCTGAAAAGCCTGCATGACATCAGCACGGGACAGCGCATTGTCCTGCTTTAATGCCGAAAAAATATCCACCATCGCTTCTGCCTGGCGATCGTTGATGCCTGCGCGCTGTAAACGTTTAAACGCTTTGTGTGTATTCATCATGGTGAGTGTCATTCAAGAGCCTTCCCGATTCATCACGTTATTTGAATATCATGTCAGGAGAGCCGGTCTGGTCACAGAAGATAAAAAACATATTGCGAAATAAATTCCATTATATCAATTAGTTAAACGCGTAGTTTTCATCTTTTTGCGGGGTGGGCCGCAAAAAAAACGTTGTCAGTTAGCCTCTTTTACACAGCCCGCTTACCAGGCAGTGTAAAAGGTGGGGGCTAACCGTCATCGTGAATAAACATCAGGGAACGGGGACAACCTTTAACGTAATCAGACCGATGCCGAGTTTGCGTGGGTCCTGACCTGCGATGTTGTTAAGATTGCTGAGTTGCGGCTCTGGTGGGGTAAACGTTAACCGATGGCTTCCGCGGGCGTTATCAAAACGCAGCGTCTGGGTTGATGCTTCTTCTCCCAGCATCAGGGGCTGTTTTGTGTCGCCTACCTGCACCCTTGTGGGTCGGTGCGCATTTGGGCCATAGGCGCGAGCGGTAATCACCAGATCAAATCTGGCGGGCAAAGGGTTAACGAATTCTATGGTCACTTCCGGGGCAAGATTGGCGTTTGACCAGCGGCCCCAGTTTTCCGTACGGGAAAGGCCGCTGAACTGCTTCACGCTTGCGGGTGCGCCGGGAACCGCGAACAGAAAGCTGTCGGCATCATAACGAATCGCATTATCGTCGATGCGCAGCTGCGCCACGGCATGTTGATAGTTTGCATCGTTCTGGGGGCCTGCCGGGAACTGCACCTTTCCTTTCCACAGGGGGCTATCCATACGCATGACGGAGGGATGGCCCGCGAGCTGGCCCATTGCCAGGCACCAGTCGCTGGACAGGGCCAGCGCCGGTTGCCAGATACGGGCAATTTTAAAGCAGCGATCGACCCAGACAAACTTTTCCGCCGAGGTAAAGTCGGCCAGCTGATAACGTAAAGGCGCCGAATATTCCCCCTCAGGCAGTGGCTCTACATGCTTCTCCGTCACCCGCAGCAGAATGGGCAAGGCAAAGCTGGCCCCGGAAAAGCTGAGCGTATTTTTCGTCTGATCCAGCGTGATGCTGTCGATCTTTTTGGGAAAGTTCCACAGCTGAATGATATCGGCTTTCCAGCTCAACACTTTGGTTTTCATATCCTCAAACTGGCTCGACAACGACACTGCAGACAGGCTGCTACGTCCCAAACCTATCGTATTGTCGCCGCCCAGAATATCCAGTAACGTCGCGCCGTTATCCAGCGTACTGCGTTTCATATCTATCACTTCTGCCTGCGGTTGATCGCCACGGATCACCATAAACAGATCGTGACGAGGACGCTTGATCAGAAAGGGATGCGCCGTGTTGTTCATGGCCAGATGATCGGATGCCACCACAATCACGGTATTCTTAAACCAGGGAGAAGCCTTAATACGGGCAATAAGGCGTGCGATATGCTCCTGCGAGCAGGATACGGCGCTGAACGACTGATTTGGCTTGCCCGCATAGCTGTAACTTTTGCGCTGGCAACTTCGGGAAATAAACCCATCAGGATGATGCGTATCCACCGTGAGCGCAAACAGCGCAAAACGTTTCTGCTGGCGCGAAAGTGCCTCATAGGTTTCAAACACCTCGTCCAACACGGTATCGTCGTAATAACCCCAGTTGTTGCGGTAGGTGGGATCGCTAACCTTGTCTTTGAGTTCCTGTGAACCGTACAGGCGCGCAGGGTCAAAGCCGTGAGAACGTAAAAAGACATCTTTACCCGCAAAGCGCAGGTCAGCGCCCTGAATAAACCAGTTTTCATAACCGGAATTTTTTAAAATATCGCCCAGGCAAACGTTCTGTGGGTAAAAACTGGAAAGGGAGGCGGAAGCATTTCCGTCGAAAGGGGCAAAAAGCGGGATACCGCACATCGATGCGACCATACCGGCAATGGTGTAATCCGTGCCGGGAAGCTGCTCGGTCTGGGTGAAGTCGATGCTTTGCTCTTTTTCCCGGCTGAGTTCGGGAGCCAGCCCAGGGAAGGCAATCGGGTCGAAGTAGGTCCGCTCCAGGCTTTCAGCATAAATATACACCACGTTAAGTGCGGGCTGCGCAATGCGCTTTTTCGGGACTTTATAGACGGTGGCAAAGTCGGAGTTTTCGCGCAGTGAGTGCGAGGTAATGAGAGAACTCACTTGCTGAAAGGCTGGCGTTGTTTGTACCGCGCCTGCGGCACAGGCAAAAGCCACCAGGCTCCAGCCTGAATGAAAGGGCCGCTCACGGCGGCGCAGCAGCCATGACAGGGCACAAAACAGTAAAAACAGCACGATGACCAGCCCAAGGGCGGGCACAACGTATTTACTCAGGCCGGCACCGGTGAGGCTGTTCGTTAGGGTATACACTACAGCGTCAGTAATGCCGTCGCCGGTAAAATAATTACTGGCGAACAGCGTGGCGTTGAGCAGCACGAACAGCATTAACAAGCACAAGGTGAGGGAAAACCAGATTCTGCTTCGGCCTGCTTTACAGGAATAAACAGCAATCGCGGTCAGAAAAAGTATCACTGACACGAATTCAGACAACGTCAAATCCTCTTATCGTATGAATATGTCTCTTATCAACAGGGGGACATTCCATGGATTTTTGACTCAATCTATAGTGGCTGTCATCAGGCTGCAACATCTCTGCGCAGATTTGGCTGCAGACTCACAGTACAGTCAATTCGACGTTAAACAGGGGCGAAGTGCCCGGCGATTTCTAATGAAACGGCCGGGCAGGGTGCGGATTACGCGCGTTGTTCCTGCGGCGCTGAAAGTCTGGCGGGAGAGGATGGGCTGTCGTGCATCGCTTCCCCGACCAGGCTGGCACGATTGTAAAAGCGTAACCGCAGGTTAAAATCGAGGTGCGCGCGCGCACTGTCACTGAGCCGGATGACCGGCGGCGGCGTGAGCGGACGCTGCTGAAACAGAACAGAGCGCACACAGGCATCGTTGCTGCCAGCATGCACCTGCTGATAATAGCCGACGCTGGCTTCCGCTTTACGTAACCTGGTATTAACCCGACGATGCTCATCCATAGCCAACTGATGTGCCAGCGCCGTGAGTTCGTCACCGGGGTTGCTGAGATTCTGTTGCACTGCAGGGAAATCACTGCGTTTCATTAACTCCAGCAGATAGTTTTGTCTCCCCACGTATTTTACCGGGGCCAGTTGTTTCAGCCATTCACGAATAAAGGGGTTTTGAGCAGGCGCCGCGATAAAGCCGGTTTCAATCATCGGTCTGAGTGGGTTAACCGTGTTTTGCTGACGATAATATCCCAGCACATCCATGGGGCGGTCGCTTTGGGCCTGATGGACCCAGGCAAGATCCTCGAACAGCAACGTGTTGCAGTCGATGCTGATGCCACCGTAGCGTAATAATAGCTCCAGCCGGATGATGTCGCTTTTTAGCTGCGGAGTCAGATCGGAAGAGACAAATTGCACATCCTGCAGCCACTGTCCCAGCGTCTGAGGGGTAAGCAGGTGGATCTCATGATCCGGATTATCACGGCAAATTTTACTGGCGTTAAGGGCAACGGAAGCAGGTAGCCGGTCGCCGGGCCAGTACAGCCAGACTTTTTTAGCAATGGCAGGCAGGGTCTTAGGTACGGATTCCAGCAGCACATCCTGTTCCAGCGTAGGATCGTATTCAGGCGCGCTTACGGCCCGGTGTTGTTTAATCGTCCACAGCATGCGGCTGGTGAAAGCAAGTTTTTCCCATTGACGCCAGAGATGATGCAAGGAACGGCGGTGTGAATTCATGTTTCACCTGTTATTTTGATTATAGTGTTTATGCCAGTCGGCAAAATAAGGGCTTAAGCTGTCATCCCGTATATAAACCGCCATAAACGCAGACATGCTGCGCTGCGCAATTTTTATTGTATTTCCCTGGTGATGGTTCAATGGCGAGCCACGACAGTTTCTGTGCACAAGCGTGACGTGAGCGGCCGCGACTCATTTATTTAATAGAACACAATTCAACAATTCGCTATTCCTGATGGAAACTTTAGGATAAAACGGAAATAAGCATTCGCCTGAAATAAAAATAAATATTTATTTACGCTAATGTTTTATTCCGCTATGGCAATATCTTTATATCGACAGAGGGGGCGTTTTTCTGTCATGAAACCGATAAACAGTGCGCGAGTATGAGCATCAGTGCGGAATCGAGATAAGTGAAATATTCAGCATGATTAATGAATTTACAGATGTGCGCAGCCTGACAGTCATTGTCTACGCTTTAGCTATACAGACGAAAAGGAGATGACATGCCGTTTGAATCTCGAGGATTACTGGCGATTGACAGGCAAACCAGACGGGCGCTGTTTCTCGATCCTGACACCTTTGACGTCAGCCAGGCCGTGGACGTTATCCCAACGCGACTGCACGAGCTTTTGATGCTCGCGCCCTGGGAAAAGGCTTTTCTCCCTCTGTACGGTGACGATATGCAAGGCGATGCGCCTCATCCTGGCCATAAAGTGGCGGTCATTGATTTACGACAGCGGGCGATTAATGACTATATCGACCTCTCACCGTCACAAGCGCCGCACAGCGGTCAGTTAGGGCGCGACGGCAAAGTGTATCTGTGCTGTGAAAATCCTACTGTCGTGGTGGTGATCGATCCCCTTACCCACCGCGTTGAAAAGACGATTCCCATTCCGCTTGATAATACCCATCGCCTGACGCTTTCGCCCAGCGGTCGCAAGCTCTTTACCGACAATGAGCAGGATGCCACCATTACCGTCGTTGACCTGTGCGAAGCGGAAGGGCGAGTCATTGATACCATCCTGATGCCCGGCCCGGTTTCAGGCCTTACTGCATCACCCAGGCATCCCTATCTCATCGCCAGCGCCGCCGATGTGCCGCTGCTCTATGTCGTCGATCGCCAGAGCCATCGAATCCGCCAGCGGCTGGCGCTTCCTGGCCATCAACAGCCCTGTCAGAAGGTTCGCTTTAGTCCGGATGGCGAGTATCTGATGGCGATCGGGCACCAGGAACCCATCGTCACGCTTTTTGATGAATTACTGAATCCTTTGGGGCATATAGCGCTGACTCACCAGCCGCTGGATGGCTGTTTCAGTCCGGACAAGAAACGGCTATTGATCACCCATGATGATAACCGGACGCTGAGCGTCATTGATCTGGTACAGAAAACCGTTCTTGCGACAACCGAGGTGGGGGCTGGCTACGAAACGCTGAGCTACTTTCAAATTGGTTAAATAAAGGGGCGATGGTAGATGGCCGAACTCCAGTGGCGGCTGCTGGCGTGTTTTTCCGCCTGCCAGCCGCGCTTACGCAATTCACGGGCAATCATCTTGTTCATAATGCCGTGCCCCAGCAGCAAAACCGTACCCTGCTGCGACAGGGCGATCAGGCGATCGGCGGCACGCGAGGCGCGGGCGCGCGCATGCTGCAGCGACTCGGTCTCCCCGGCATAGCCACAAAACCACATGGCGCGCAGGATGGCCTGCCAGACAAAGGTGGGTAACTGAATGCGATCAGCCCGGAGCAAAGGAATACCGACTTCACTGAACAGCGCATCAACGTGATGGGGATGCAGTCCGAGGCGCTCCAGCGAAGAGTGGGCGCGGGGCAGAGGACTGCAGACCACAACCGCCGCTTTTCTGGCGATGCTGATGCTGCGATCGGGCGGGCCATCGCTCACCAGTGACAGATCATAGGCTTCACACCAGTCTGCCAGCCCCTGTGCGCTTAAACGTCCGGCAAAAGGGTGGTCAGGTTTACCATGTCGCATCAGGATAATGGTCATAATGATTTAACGGCGTTCTCCGGTTTATGCGCCAGTCAGGTATATCTGAGGATGCGGTATGTGGCAATCGCTTCCTGTGCTGTCATCAGGCAGTCACACCAATGTGCGACAACATCAGGCGATGAAAGGGTCAGACAGCCAGTTTGGCTTAATGTTAAAAGAAAAGTGCCTCTGGTTCCGGTGTATGCTGTTTTTTTGTGCGCCGGGTAGGGATTAACCGCCTGATTTTGCGCTTAAAATGGCATATTAATGAAGCTTGATAGTGAAGGAAATCTAACAAATTTTCTCAAAGGCTATTGATTTATCTACGCGCGTAGATACACTAGCTTCCAGTGATTGCTCACGGTGCTCGATGCACGGTAGGCCGATCGAGGATCAAGTTACATTCGCCAGATTAATACGACCGCTGAAATATACAGCGGCGAAGCTCGCGATACTGCGGATTCCAACACCAGGGAATCTTTAACTTTCCTTTCATCATGGTTAGCCAACTGAATGTCGCCACCGGGGCGTTCTGCTCGTAGTCAGGGAACCGTCTCTCGGAATGGCATTTATCGATCTGCATATTTTCAAGGGACAGCGTTTATGACGCCACAGCACTCCGTTACGCAGCAGGCAGCACAGCCTTCCACCTCCGCCGCTGATGAGCGGTTTATTACCCCAGCCGGCCGCAAAGATTTTTGGCGCGCGACGGTTTCATGCTGGTTAGGGACGGCAATGGAGTACGCGGATTTCGCACTCTATGGCCTCGCCGCCGGCATTATCTTCGGTGATGTTTTCTTTCCTGAACAAACCCCCGCCATGGCGCTGCTTGCCAGCTTTGCAACCTGGTCGGTTGGATTTGTTGCCCGCCCTATCGGCGCGTTATTTTTTGGCTGGCTGGGCGATCGAAAAGGTCGCAAAGTCGTCATGGTAACCACCATTATTCTGATGGGCGCATCCACAACCCTAATCGGCTTGATTCCCAGCTACGCCTCCATTGGCATCTGGGCGCCTGCCTGTCTGGTTCTGCTACGTTTCAGTCAGGGGTTTGGCGCAGGCGCTGAGCTTTCCGGCGGAACCGTGATGCTGGGAGAATATGCGCCGGTTAAGCGGCGTGGCCTGGTGTCTTCCGTTATCGCCCTCGGCTCTAACAGCGGCACGCTGCTGGCATCGCTTGTCTGGCTGCTGGTGGTGCAGATGGATAAACAAAGCCTGCTGGAATGGGGATGGCGTATTCCCTTCCTGAGCAGCGCCGTCATTGCCCTTGTGGCACTGTGGATCCGCCGCAACCTGCGGGAAACCCCGGTGTTCGAGCGCAAGAAAGCGCAACTGGAAGCGGAGCGGGCGAACCTTATCGCCACGCAGCATCAGACGGTTGATACGCGCCCCTTCTTTCAGCGTACCCGTGCTTTCTGGACCATGGTCGGCTTACGTATTGGCGAAAACGGTCCCTCTTATCTGGCGCAGGGTTTTATCGTCGGGTATGTCGCTAAGGTCCTGATGGTCGATAAATCCGTGCCGACCACGGCGGTCTTTATTGCCTCGCTGCTCGGCTTCCTGATTATTCCCCTGGCCGGCTGGCTGTCAGACCGCTTCGGTCGCCGGGTCGTTTATCGGGTTTTTTGCCTGTTGCTGATGATTTATGCCTGGCCAGCCTTTACGCTGCTGGATACGCGCGAACCTGCGATTGTTATCCCGGTTATCGTGGTGGGCATGGCGCTGGCTTCTCTGGGCATCTTTGGCGTTCAGGCGGCCTGGGGCGTGGAACTGTTTGGCGTGAACCACCGTTATACTAAGATGGCCGTGGCCAAAGAGCTGGGCTCGATTATTTCAGGTGGCACTGCACCTTTGGTGGCGGCGGCGATGCTGTCGTACACCGGGCACTGGTGGTCCATTGCGATCTATTTCTCTGCGATGGCTTCCATTGGTTTCCTGACTACCTTTGTGGCACCGGAAACGCGCGGGCGCGATCTTAATCTGCCAGAGGACGCCATCTGAATACGATGAAGTTACATGGCAAGCGGCATTAGATGAGGAGGGCGAAGTGGCGAAACCGGTAAAAACGACGGTCACGCGCAACGACGTGGCAAAAGCCGCAGGGACCTCGGTTGCCGTGGTCAGTTACGTCATTAATAACGGACCACGCCCGGTCGCGGATGCCACCCGTCAGCGGGTGCTTGCCGCCATCGAGCAAACCGGCTATCGCCCGAATGCCGCCGCCCGCGCCCTGGCGTCAGGCCACACCAAAACCTTTGGGCTGGTGGTGCCGAATATCAGCAACCCCTTTGTCGCGTCGATGGCGCACATGCTGCTGCAGGAGTCGCTCAATCACGGGCATGTAATGCTGCTTGGTGATGCAGGCGACGATCGCAAACGGGAGCTGGAGCTGATTCAGGGGCTACTGAATCGTCAGGTCGACGGCCTGTTTTATAACAGCGTGGATCGCCATCCTTTCATTGATATCATCACAGCCAGCGGGACACCGCTGGTTATGCTTGATCGGGTTGAAGCGCAGCCCGGGGTCAGCATGTTACGGGTGGATGAGCGACAAGCCGCCTTTCAGGTGTGCGCACATTTGCTGAGCCATGGTTATCAGCAGGTCGGCATGATTAGCGGACCGCTGGATATGCTCAATGCCCAGGATCGTATTCAGGGCTGGCGTGACGCGATGCAGGCGCACAATGTACAGATAGATGAATCACTGATTTTCCCCACTACCTATACCCGTGAGGGCGGTTATCAGGCAACGCTGCGCATGATAGCCAGCCAGAAGCTGCCCCGCGCGCTGTTTGCCAGTAACGAAGGCCAGGCCATTGGCTGTATCCGCGCCTTGAGTCAGCACGGCATTCGCGTGCCGAAAGATGTCGCGCTGGTCTGCTTTAATGGCACAGAACAGTCTGCCTATCACGTTCCGGCATTAACGACCGTGCGTCAGCCGGTAAAAGAGATGGCACGCTGCGCTATCCATATGTTGAAACAGTGGAATGGCGAGGCACGCATTGAATCGTTTCCACACCATCTTGAAATTGGTGAATCTTGTGGCTGTCGGCCATCACAGGCCAGAGTAAATAAACCAAATAATGAAAAGACTGATTATTGATTGTGATCCGGGGAATGGTATTGCAGGGGCGAACACGGATGACGGCCTTGCACTTTCTCTGGCATTAGCCTCACCAGGGCTGTCGTTAGAATTAATTACCACCGTAGCAGGGAATACGCCGAGTGATGTCGGTGCGCGGGTCGCCAAAGATTTGGTGACACGGCTGGGCTGTGCCGTGCCTGTCGTGCAGGGGGCCCGTCAGGCATTGTGTGAAGATCCCGGCCCCTGGCGCGCTGTGCTGGACAAGCGGGTTGAACAGCTCAATCTGCTGTCACTCTGGCAGGGCGTTCCTCAGCCTGCCATGTTAGAGGCCGATGCAACGGATGCCGCGCAGGCGATGGGGCAACTCATCTGCGATAACCCCGGCGAAATCACGCTGATTGCGATTGGCCCACTCACCAATGTGGCGCTGGCCATGCAGCGTTTTCCGGACATGGCGGAATCGGTGGCAGAGATAGTGATTATGGGCGGCGTTTTTGCGCTGGATGATTACATCAAAGACACCAATTTCGGCATCGATCCGGAAGCTGCTCATCAGGTATTACACAGCGGCGCCGCCATTACGCTGCTCCCCATGGATGTCACCACGCAAACGCTGCTGACTCAGGACGATCTGACGCGCATGACCTGTCGCGAACATCCGCTGACGCGCTTTGTGCATGACACCTTGCAGCCCTGGATCGACTACTCAATGCAAACCCGTCGCCTGGCCGGATGCTGGATCCATGATGCGCTGGTCGTCGCCTGGCTGCTTAATCAGCGCGTGGCATGGGGAACGGACTACCGTGTTGATATTGAGCTTCGTCCGGGCGCGACGCGCGGTAAAACCTGGCGCTATCGGCAACCACTGCGTCTGGACGTGGGTATTCCGCCTGACGCCGGCGCGCTGGTGCATGTGTTGCACAGTGTGGATAACGCGCTCCTGCTGTCAATCATTGAGCAGGCCTTTAACCACCTTCCCGAGTAAAACCCAGGCGATTCGTCGCCTGGATTCTCTGCCGTCAGACACGCTTTCTTACAGCCTGATCCACTGCCTGACAATTGCGCGGTACGCTCTCCTCTAGAACATGATGTATACATTTGATTAACAATTACATCACTCTCCGACAGCGGCCAGGAACGTTATGGGCGATGCGCCAGAGTGTCTCACAGAGGAGACGTGTATGCTTGACTGGACATCGACCCAGCGCAACGTTGCTTTCGCCTGTTTTGCCAGTTGGACGTTGGACGCATTCGATTTTTTTATTCTGGTGTTTGTACTGAGTAACCTTGCTCAGTACTTCCACAATTCTGTCACCGATGTGTCCGTCGCCATTATGCTAACGCTGGCGGTGCGCCCGATTGGCGCGCTACTGTTTGGGCGGATGGCGGAGAAATATGGCCGTAAGCCGATCTTAATGCTGAACATTGTCTTTTTCTCCGTGTTCGAACTGCTGTCTGCCTGGTCACCGACCTTCGCTGCATTTCTGGCTTTCCGCATTTTCTATGGTATAGCCATGGGCGGCATTTGGGGCGTAGCCTCTTCGCTGGCAATGGAAACCATTCCCGATCGCTCCCGCGGTCTGATGTCGGGACTTTTCCAGGCCGGCTATCCGTGCGGTTACCTGCTTGCATCCATCGTCTTTGGTTTATTTTTTGATGCGGTGGGCTGGCGCGGCATGTTCCTCATCGGGGCTGTTCCGATTCTGCTGTTACCCTTTATCTATTTCAACGTCCCTGAATCGCCCGTGTGGCTGGCGGCACGTGAGCGCAAAGAGAGCAGCGCACTGATGCCGATACTGCGCCAGCACTGGAAAATCTGCATCTACATGGTGCTGTTAATGGCCTGCTTTAACTTCTTTAGTCATGGTACGCAGGATCTTTACCCGACTTTCCTGAAAGTGCAGCACCAGTTTGATGCCCACACCGTGAGTATTATTGCCATCAGCTATAACATTGCCGCTATGCTGGGTGGCATCTTCTTCGGCACGCTGTCTGAACGTATTGGCCGCAAGAAAGCCATTATTATCGCCGCATTGCTGACGCTGCCGGTGCTGCCGCTGTGGGCCTTTTCCAGCGGTTCATGGGCTATTGGTCTTGGTGCCTTTTTGATGCAGTTTATGGTGCAGGGCGCATGGGGCGTGATACCGACTTACCTGAACGAACTGGTGCCGGGGAATGCAAGAGCGGTATTGCCCGGCTTTGTTTATCAGTTAGGTAATCTCATTGCGTCCGTCAACGCGACGCTGCAGTCACGTATTGCTGAAGCGCACGGTGGCAACTACGGGCTCGGTATGGCCATCGTAGCGGGAACCGTGGCCGTATTGATTTGTGTTTTTGTCGCCTTTGGCCGCGAAACGCGCGGAATTAAAATTTCCGGCGCGATGGCAAAGCAGACACATTAACGCGTTTCACAGACGTCTACCCATTTTGCCGCAGTAAGTTCAGCCATCTGCTGCGGCGAAATGCGTACGGCACTGTGAACCGCGCCCGCGGCGGGCAACACTTCATCAAAGCTTTTTAACGAGATATCACAATATACCGTGACCGGATTTTCCAGGCCAAAAGGGCAAACCCCGCCAACCGGATGCCCGGTCCAGTTGATCACTTCGTCCACGCTTAACATCCGCGCTTTGGCACCCAGGACGGCTTTGAGTTTGCGGTTGTCTAGCCGCGCATCGCCACGGGTCACCACCAGGATCACCTCATTCTTGACCTTGAGGGAAAGGGTTTTGGCGATTTGTCCCGGCGCCACACCGTGAACGCGAGCCGCCATTTCTACCGTTGCCGTACTGTAAGGCATCTCAATGATGTCGATTTCCGGCGCACGCTCGGCAAAAAACTGGCGTACAGACTCCAGGCTCATTTTTCTCTCCATGCTAATTGAAGGCGTAAAAATTGCCACAAGCCCGCAGCGGTGTAAACGAGAGAGAGAAAGAATAGGTAACAGAATGCATAGCGGCGAGAGGGCTGGGGAAGGGCGGAGGCAAAACGAGAGGGCGCTAAGGGGCTGGCACGGTTTTATCTCTTCCTGTTTTCACTAAGTGCCGCCGGATAACATGGCTATCCGGCACGCACTTATATGACGTCACTCGTCGCGGGGCTGGGAACACCGGGCAGATCTTCCCAGGCCAGAATCGTATTTCGCCCCCGATTTTTTGCGACGTATAATGCGCGATCAGCATTGGCAACGGCCTGATCAAATTCATTGTCGTAAATCGGCGCAATACCTGCACTAATGGTGACATGCGTCGAAACGCGCTCATTAAACAAATGGGGAATTTCCAGATTCACCACATATTGGCGAATTCTTTCCGCCAGCTTCATAGCGATTGATGCATTGACGTTGGTCATTAATACTAAAAACTCTTCTCCGCCGTAACGTGTTACCACATCGCGTGAGCGTACCGCATCGCGAATGGCAACCGAAACGCGTGCCAGCGCCTGATCACCCATCGCATGACCATAATTATCGTTGTAAGCCTTAAAGTGATCGATATCTAACAGCAACACATAATGACTGCCGACATGATTATCCAGAATGTTATCAAGGCGATTTTTCAGTCCGCGTCGGTTATATAAGCCTGTTAAGGGATCGAGCATACTGAGATCGCTGAATGACTCTTTTTCTTCATACAATTGATACATTAAGCGCAGCGTAAAGTCTTCCGAACGGCGTCGCATCAGATGTTGCAATGAAAAGCCAATCAAGGGTAAGGCAATCGTCAATAAAATCAACGGCAGATGTTGCCCGTGATCCAGCATGAGCACTGTTAACATGGAAGGGGTTATGTGCAGGCAAAACGCGACCAAATAATCGCTCAGTGCAATGGCGCTGATAAAAAAAACGCACAGCAGACTGACAATCAAAAAACCGCCATCGTCAATTAAAACAGAATGATAGCGATACTGAATATGCCATGCCCATAGCCCGCCCAGGATGAGCGCGACGGGATTTAACAGCGGTAATTTTAGTTTAGTTTTTATTAAACACGTGCTCAGCATGGTCAGGCTAAAGAACGCCACCATCATCACCGGCACGGTGATTTGTGTTTCATTATTTTCGGCCAAAGGGAGCAGACAAAATAGCGAAACGGATGCGTTTAAAAACAAAAAGAGCATCAACGAGAGGCGGTATTTGCTGTGTTTCAATTCATCATAAGATTCTATTTTCATTATTCATACTCGTGACGGCCCTGAAATAACAAAGCAAAAACCGGCGCAGGATTTCAGCCGGTCGACAGGCATTATATTGCTGTTATAAAAAGTGTAATCGGTTGCAATTTAACATTTTCTTGTTTAGCTGTCATCTTCCCGCCCGCCTGTAAAAAAACAAGCTGAAAGTTGAGAATTATTATCATATGCTAATGGGAATGGTTATCATATCGGATTGACTAAAAGGGCTCACAGGTGGTCAGGGGGAAGATAATGCGCGGTATCAAACTGGATAGTGCATGGGGAAGTATGCTGGCATGTGCGGCAATACCGGTAATAACAGCATGGCAGCCTACCTTTGAGCAGTGGCGCATCGTGATGTTAATCGCGTTATTGCTCACTCTGCTTATGTTGTTTAATCAGCGCATGCGGCACTATGTATTGCTGCCTTCCTGTCTCGCGCTGGCAGGCGGCATTGCGGCAACAGGCTTCAAATTCAGCGGGCTGTAGTCTGTCCGGGGAGTGAAACGGGTAACGCAAGGGAAAGGAAAATGCAGGGATAATAGAGTGGGAATGACAACGTTGGTGCGAAGAGAGGGACTTGAACCCTCACGTCCGTTAAGACACTAACACCTGAAGCTAGCGCGTCTACCAATTCCGCCACCTTCGCATCGAGTTGTCTTTTCATATCACCGCAATGGTGCGAAGAGAGGGACTTGAACCCTCACGTCCGTTAAGACACTAACACCTGAAGCTAGCGCGTCTACCAATTCCGCCACCTTCGCGCAGTGCTCGCGATATGAAATATGTGATTTTGGTGCGAAGAGAGGGACTTGAACCCTCACGTCCGTTAGGACACTAACACCTGAAGCTAGCGCGTCTACCAATTCCGCCACCTTCGCATACCCGCAATACGTTACCGTATTACAACCACGGAGGCGCATTTTAGAGATTTTACTCAATGCGTCAACACATATTTCGCCAGACGGAAACGATCGCTGCAAAAAGCAACGTTTTCAGCCTGGCGACGCGCTAAAACGGCGAAAAAGGCAGAGAAAATGTATTAACGGGCTTTGGCACCGCGACCGTAAACCGCACGATAAACTTTAAAGCGGCCGGTTTGCGCCAGCACTTCGTGATTGCCAAAGGCTTCGTCCAGCACCTGGGGATAAGGCAGGAAGGCGTTCGCGACAATGCGCAGCTCTCCACCGCTGTTCAGGTGCTTAACGGCACCCCGGATCAGCGTTTGGGCGGCATCCAGGCTGGTCTGCGTGCCTTCATGGAACGGCGGGTTAGAGATAATCATATCAAAGCGCCCGGTCACGTCGGAAAAGACGTTACTGGCAAAGACTTCGCCTTCCAGGCCGTTAGCGGCCAGCGTGGCTTTACTGGCCTCGATGGCGGCGGCATGCACGTCACACAGCCACAGGCGCACTTTAGGTGAATGCGCCGGTAACGACGCGGCGATCACGCCTGCGCCGCAGCCGATATCCAACACTTTCCCTTTGGTGTGCGGCGTGAACGTGGATAGCAGTAATGCGCTGCCCGCATCCAGACCGTCGCGACTGAATACGCCGGGTAACGTATGAACGGTCAGATCATCCAGCTGGTAGCTGTTACCAAAGGCCGAGGCATCAAAGGCAGGCTGCTTCTCCAGACGACCATGATAAAGACCACAGCGGCGTGCACTGTCGATTTTTTCCAGGGTCACCCACTGCTCCAGCATCCCTTCCGCACTGCGCACGCCGCTGCGGTTTTCGCCTACCACAAAGACATCGCAGCCAACCGGCAGCAGAGACAGCAGATTTTGTAACTGGAATTGCACTTCCGGTTTGTTCTTGGTCCAGAAGTAAACCAGCGTATCGCAGCCCTGAACATCCTCTGCCTGAGCGACCAGTCCATAACGCGCCTGTTCCCCCATACGGCGGCTCAGGTTTTGCCAGTGATGATATTGCTGAGTGTGCACGCGTGAAGAGGCGGTCTCAAGCTGTGCGGGCAGGTCATCCTGCAGATCGCCAGCAAATAAAACGTGGCGGGCGGTAAATTCATCACTGTGGCGCAGAATGACTTCGCTGGCCGGGGTAAAAGCAGACATGTAGGGCTCCTGTAAGATCTGAGCGGAGATTATAGTGGTTTGTTGGCGCATGTTCGATGGGTTTGCTAGCATAGCGTCGCATTCAGCGAGCAAAGCAGGTATATCATGACGTCCAGGCGCGACTGGCTTTTACAGCAAATGGGGATTACGCAGTATCAACTGCGCCGCCCGCGCGTGCTCCAGGGCGAGATCGCCGTACGGCTTTTGCCGGATACGCAGCTGATTATTGTGGCGGAGAATCCGCCAGGTTTGCAGGAACCCATCCTGCGTGATGTCCTGCACACGCTCAGTCTTAAACCGACACAGGTGATGACCGTGACGCCTGACCAGCTGCAAATGCTGCCGGAAACGCTCAACTGCGCGGGCTGGCTATTGGGCGTTGAGAGCGAACAAACCTTTAATGGCGTTGCCTTAACCAGCGCTTCTTTTAATGAACTGCTTAGCAGCGGTGCCGCCCGGCGCGCGCTCTGGCAACAGATGTGTGAACATGACAGCCATTTCTTTCCTCACGCCTGACGCGATTCCCGAGGCCTTTGCTATTGAATGTCGCAGCCATGCATTCCCCTGGCGCGAAGAGACCTTTAACAGCAATCAGGGCGAACGTTTTCTGAATCTGCGGTTGGATGTCGATAACCAGATGGCCGCCTTCGCGATCACCCAGGTGGTTCTGGATGAAGCGTCGCTGTTTAATATTGCTGTCGACCCGGCTTATCAGCGGCGCGGCCTTGGCCGGGCGCTGCTGCAGCATTTAATCGATCAACTGATTGCGCGCGATGTCATGACATTGTGGCTGGAGGTGCGTGCGTCAAATGCACCCGCCATCGCGCTGTACGAACAGCTGGATTTCAACCAGGTCAGCCGCCGTCCCCACTATTATCCCACCGCCAGCGGCCGTGAAGATGCACTGATCATGGCGCTCACGCTGTAGCCGTTTCTGAGGAGTTTTGATGTTAGATAACTGGGATTGCATCCTGTTTGATGCGGATGACACGCTGTTTCACTTTGACTCGTTTGCCGGCCTGCAGCGTCTGTTTGCCGGATACGATGTGCAGTTCACCGACCAGGATTTTGCGGATTACCAGGCGGTCAACAAGCCACTCTGGGTGGAGTATCAAAATGGCCAGCTGTCTGCACTGGAGCTCCAGACCCGCCGTTTTGTCGGCTGGGGGCAGAAACTCAGCGTGGCACCGGCGATCCTTAACGATGGCTTTTTGTCAGCCATGGCGGAAATTTGTCTGCCGCTCGAGGGTGCAGTCAGCCTGATGACGCTGCTGCACGGCCGCGTCAAAATGGGCATCATCACCAACGGCTTTACCGCGCTGCAGCAGCGTCGTCTGGAGCGTACCGGCTTTCTCGAGTACTTCTCTGCACTGGTGGTGTCAGAAGAAGTGGGCGTGCCTAAACCTGACGCCAGGATTTTTGACTATGCGCTCGAACAGATGGGACATCCGCAACGCGATCGCGTGTTGATGGTTGGCGATACGCCAGAATCAGACATCCTCGGCGGCATGAATGCGGGCGTTAAAACCTGCTGGATCGACCACGGCTCGCGCCCGCTGCCCGAAGCGATCAAACCGGACTGGCGGGTGAATACGTTATCCGAGCTGGAAGCGCTGCTAAAAGGCTGATCCTGGCGCGTCACGCGGATCTGGAAAGGAAAAGGCCCTTAAGACGGGCCTTTTTTCATCGAGTGGGTTGGTGAGGCATGAGAGCAATGTCTGGCAGGCGGTAAAGTAAACCGCGCCGGGCCGTCGCGTCAGACCGAGGGGGTTGCGGTATCGTCCTTTTTCTCGTCCTCATCATCATCCTCTTTCACAGGCGTACTGGCCGTGAGCAGGAACGGAGACTGCTGCCAGCGCGTGCGGCGGTCACGCAGTAACGTACGGCTGAGGATGATGCCAATCGCCAGCGCCAGCAGCATCATCAGGCGCAGAATATTCGTGGTGTTATCCACCTGACGCGATTCGGTGACCAGCACGTGCGTATCCAGCGTCACCCGCAGAAACCCTGCGGGGCCGTTGCCGCCGGTGAGCGGTTGAACGATTTGGTGATTGAAGTAGCTTCCCGCGCGTTTGCCATCCAGCGCCAGCCGATCGCGCACGTTAATATTTTCGCCGCTGTGCGCCACCAGGCTGCCATCGCCTGCATAGACGGACGCATCCAGAATACGGCTGTTTTCGGTCATCTGATTAATAATGGCTTCAATCTGACTGCGGTTGTCTTCGCTGTTATCCATCAGGGGCTTAAGACTGAACGCCACCTGGCGGGTCAGCGTTTGAGCCAGCTCTTCTGCCTGTTCAGAACGCGCCATCTGATGGCCAAGGCTAAACCAGGATGCGCCTTGCATAAGCACCACTAACAGCGCCAGCGAAATCAAAACGATCACCGTGCGATGTAAGCGAAATTTCAGTGCGGTTTTAGCCATTAATTATCCGAATCACGTTACGACAGAAAGCCTGGATATTATGTTGCCAGAAGCAGCGCAGACAAGGTAGCCTCTTGCGTGGTTTTGTTGTTCCTACAGGAGCCCTGATGTCAAATCATCTTACCTGGTGCGATCTGCCTGCTGATGTCTCTCTCTGGCCGGGGTTGCCCCTTTCACTCAGCGGTGACGAAGTCATGCCGCTGGACTATCGTGCGGGTCGAACCGGCTGGTTACTCTATGGTCGCGGCCTGGATAAACAGCGTTTGACCGATTATCAGCACCAGCTTGGCGCCGCGATGGTGATCGTCAGTGCCTGGAACGTAGACGACTACCAGGTGATTCGTCTGGCAGGTTCCCTGACGCCGTTTGCCAGCAAACTGGCGCACGATCTGGCGCTGGATGTGGCACCGCTCGGGAAAATCCCGCATCTGAAAACGCCGGGCCTGCTGGTCATGGACATGGACTCCACCGCGATCCAAATCGAATGTATCGACGAGATAGCCAGACTGGCGGGCTGCGGCGAGCAGGTGGCAGAGGTCACCGAGCGGGCGATGCGCGGCGAGCTGGATTTTACCGCCAGCCTGCGCCAGCGCGTGGGCAAGCTGAAAGATGCCGACGCCAATATTCTTAAACAGGTACGCGATGAGCTGCCGTTAATGCCAGGCTTAACCACGCTGACCAAAAAATTGCAGGCGCTGGGCTGGCAGGTGGCTATCGCCTCTGGCGGCTTTACCTATTTTGCGGAGTTCCTGCGCGACAAGCTGCATCTGTCGTCCATCGCGGCTAACGAACTGGAAATCCGCGACGGTAAACTCACGGGTGAAGTGCTGGGCCAGATTGTGGATGCCCAGTACAAAGCCGAGACGTTAAAAAAACTGGCGAAGCGGTTCGGGATTGCGCCAGAACAAACCGTCGCCGTGGGTGACGGGGCGAATGATTTGCCGATGATCAAAGCCTCGGCGCTGGGCATTGCTTACCACGCCAAACCGAAGGTCAATGAGCAAACGGCCGTCACCATTCGCCATGCCGATTTAATGGGCGTGTTTTGCATACTGACCGGAAGCCTGATTCACGAAGAGCGTTAACTGAGGAGTTGTTTTGGCCAAAGCGGCAAAACGCGCATTTGTTTGTAACGAGTGTGGCGCAGATTATCCGCGCTGGCAGGGGCAATGCAGCGCCTGTCACGCCTGGAACACCATTACCGAGGTACGGATTGCCGCCTCACCCGCTGCAGCGCGCAATGAGCGCCTCAGCGGTTATGCGGGCAGTGCCGGGACCAGTCGGGTGCAAAAGCTGTCCGAAATCAGCCTGGAAGCCTTGCCCCGTTTCTCGACCAGCTTTAAAGAGTTTGACCGTGTGCTGGGCGGTGGCGTGGTGCCCGGCAGTGCCATTTTGATTGGTGGTAATCCCGGGGCCGGTAAATCCACTTTGTTGCTGCAGGTCATGTGCCGCTTAGCGCAGAACATGAAAACGCTGTATGTCACCGGCGAAGAATCTTTACAGCAGGTGGCAATGCGCGCCCATCGGCTGGGTTTGCCGACTGAAAACCTGAACATGCTGTCGGAAACCAGCATCGAACAGATCTGCCTGATCGCCGAGCAGGAAGCGCCGCAAATCATGGTCATCGACTCCATCCAGGTGATGCACATGGCCGATATCCAGTCTTCACCCGGCAGCGTCGCCCAGGTGCGCGAAACCGCCGCTTATCTGACGCGCTTTGCCAAAACCCGCGGCGTGGCGATTATCATGGTGGGCCATGTCACCAAAGACGGATCGCTGGCCGGGCCGAAGGTCCTTGAGCACTGTATCGACTGTTCGGTGCTGCTGGATGGCGATGCCGATTCGCGCTTCCGCACCTTGCGCAGCCATAAAAACCGTTTTGGTGCCGTGAATGAACTGGGGGTTTTTGCCATGACGGAGCAGGGCATGCGTGAGGTGAGCAATCCTTCCGCCATTTTCCTGTCGCGCGGTGAAGAGATTACGTCGGGCAGTTCGGTCATGGTGCTGTGGGAAGGAACCCGGCCATTGCTGGTCGAGATTCAGGCGCTGGTGGACCATTCGATGATGGGGAATCCCCGTCGTGTTGCCGTCGGGCTTGAACAAAACCGCCTGGCAATTCTGCTGGCGGTACTGCATCGTCACGGTGGATTGCAAATGGCGGATCAGGATGTGTTCGTCAACGTCGTGGGCGGCGTGAAAGTCACAGAAACCAGCGCCGACCTGGCGCTGATGCTGTCAATGGTTTCCAGCCTGCGCGATCGCCCCTTGCCGCAGGATCTGGTTATCTTTGGCGAAGTCGGGCTGGCCGGCGAAATTCGCCCGGTGCCCAGCGGCCAGGAACGGATTTCAGAAGCGGCTAAACATGGCTTCAAACGGGCGATTGTGCCTGCCGGTAACGCGCCGAAAAAGCCGATTGAGGGCATGCGCGTCTACAGCGCGAAAAAGTTGGCGGATGCGCTGGCGATTCTCGATGATCTTTAAGCTTTCCCCAATGCCCTTTTGCCGTTGCGCAAAAGGGCCGGTGAGGGACAACTGTCCTCACGTCGTTGATCATTTTTTGCAGGAGGCACCACATGTCGGCGTTTGATTATTTAAAAACGGCCATTCGCCAGCAGGGCCACACGCTACAACAGGTGGCCGATGCCAGTGGCATGACCAAAGGGTACTTAAGCCAACTGCTTAACGCGAAAATTAAAAGCCCCAGTGCACAAAAGCTGGAAGCCCTGCACCGTTTTCTCGGTCTGGAGTTTCCACGTCGCGACAAAAAAATTGGGGTGATATTTGGTAAGTTTTATCCGCTACATACCGGCCATATCTATCTGATCCAGCGTGCCTGTAGTCAGGTCGATGAGCTGCATATCATTATGGGCTACGACGAGCCGCGCGATCTGAGCCTGTTTGAAAACAGCGCCATGTCGCAGCAGCCTACCGTTAGCGATCGTCTGCGTTGGTTACTGCAAACCTTCAAGTACCAGAAAAATATTCGCATTCATGCCTTCGATGAAGAGGGCATTGAACCCTATCCACACGGCTGGGATGTGTGGAGTGCAGGGGTGAAAACCTTCCTGGACGAGCAGGGGATTGCCGCAGACTGCATCTATACCAGTGAAGCACCCGATGCCGAAATGTATCAACAGCACCTGGGCATTGAGACGATACTGATCGATCCAAAACGATCGTTTATGAATATCAGCGGCGCGCAGATTCGTCAGGATCCCTTCCGCTTCTGGGAGTATATTCCCACCGAAGTGAAGCCTTTCTTTGTACGCACCGTGGCCATTCTGGGCGGTGAGTCGAGCGGAAAGTCGATGCTGGTGAACAAGCTGGCGAACATCTTTAATACGTCCAGTGCGTGGGAATATGGCCGTGACTATGTTTTTTCCCATCTGGGCGGCGATGAGATGGCACTGCAGTATTCTGACTACGATAAGATCGCGCTGGGCCATGCACAGTACATCGATTTTGCGGTGAAATATGCCAATAAAGTGGCGTTTATCGATACCGACTTTGTCACCACCCAGGCCTTTTGCAAAAAGTATGAGGGACGCGAGCATCCTTTTGTTCAGGCAATGATTGATGAGTATCGCTTTGACCTGGTCATTTTGCTGGAGAATAACGTGCCCTGGGTGGCGGACGGATTGCGCAGCCTGGGCAGCTCTGTCGATCGCCGTGAGTTCCAGAGCATGCTGATCTCGATGCTGGGTGAAAACCACATCGATTTCGTTCATGTGCAGGAAGAAGACTACGATACGCGTTTCCTGCGCTGTATTGAACTGGTGAAAGGAATGCTGGGCGAACAGGGCCCGCTCTAAGGCTTTTACCTTCATACCGGGGCGGGGAAGGAACAAGACGTCGCCCCTTTAATGGCTATTTTTTATTCATATTATTTGCGCCCTCTCTAACCTGAACATGAGAAATAATGGCTCGTGAAAAACCACGTGCAGCCAAATAACGCGCGTAACATTAGAAAACAAAAAAAGAGATTTTGAATTCTCAGGTAACATTATTACGTATTTAAAAACTGATATTATTTCATTTCTTCTGTGTGTTGCTGTTAAATGTAAGTTCAATATTTTTAACTGGTTTATATTGAGGGAATGTTCTTAAGATAGAAATAATGATATACCCGGATGTAATAAGATGAAAAAGATTAGTATTGGTAGCGATGTGGTTTTTTATCCTGGGAAAAGGGAAATTATTAGTCATGATCAGACGGTGAAGTTGCACTCATCGGCCTCCTATTGTTTTGAATTGCTGATCGCGCGCCAGGGCGAAATTGTCGATCATGAAGCATTTTATCAATATGCCTGGCGCAGGTTCGGTATGGAAGTCAGTGCCAATGCCTTATATCAAAGTATTTCCCTGATCAGAAAAGCGCTGCTGGCATGCGATATCCGCCAGGACGTGATCAGAACAATTCCGCGTCGCGGCTTTATGCTTTCAAACGCAATCCTCATTGAGGAATCGACGACTGCGCCTGAAAAGCGTATTTCTGATGAGGAAGCAGTGGCTGGTAAATGTGCCCAGGAAGAAGAACAGCGCATTCCGCTCTTACCTTCGGCCAGTGAAGATGAGGTTTTGCCAAATACGACGCAGCCCGTTATTCAGGATGATGAGAATATTTCAGAAAACCTCATTAATGACATGCCGCATTCTGAACCAAAATCAAAAAAACCGATCGGCGATCCTGAATCTGCTATATTAACACTCAGAAAAAGCGCAAATCGCTATGCGATTTCCCCCCGTCATCTGTTTGTGACAGGGCTGACGGGGTTGACGATACTGATTTGTGGTTTTGCCATCATGGTCTTTTCACTTTACCGCCAGGAAATGGATTTTGTTAAACGCTTTGATATGAATGGATGCGAAATATATGGCAATGAAAAAGCGGATAACAGTCTGGTGGCACGAGTCGCTGTCGATATTAAAGTCGGTTGTACGGAGCGACGAAAAATTTTTATTACAGCGTTCACCAATGGTGAAAGAATTTCAGTTTTACAGTGTAAAAATACCCTTTCACTTTTCGGCTCCCCGGACTGTGTTTCGTATTATTATATAAGGAGTCAGTGGTGAAGTTAACCTTTCTGTTAGCTTTAATCGTGATGACAGCAGCAGGCATTGTCGTATTTATGTTTCGACAGGATTCTGTCCATTGTATAGCAAACATTAATTACATCAGAGGCGGTGAGACATTTTCAGTGATCGCCTCTCACGATATGCGAAACGGTCAGGGTATTATTGCGATTACGGGCCGACTCACCGATAGCGCGCATAAGGTTATCAGCCTGAGTAAAATTATCCGTTTTACTTATCAGCGCGAGGGTGATCTGTATCTTGCGCGATCAACATTAATAGAACCCTCACCGGATAATCAAATGTCTTTAGAGGAGCAACAAAAGTGGCTGCCGGCATTTTTCATTAGCGTCGGGGCGACATTTCCGTTTGTCATTAAAAGGACAGGCCTGCAGACGTGGGTATTCTATTCTGGGCCGGTACCGCTTTACCTTTGCGAAAAGTGATGTCGTCAATGTGGCGTTCGCCGTCGTCGCACGCACGGCCTGGCCTGTTGTTATCTTATGAAATGTCTCTCTTCAGCAACACAGGGTTAACATTATCATATTGAATTTAAATATATTTTTTGTTTTCTAAAGCCTTCTTCACATAAGGTCAGAACACTTCACACACAGTTTCTCTCCCATGCCCCTTATGATTCTCGCCGCCAATGAGCATGTTTATTAATCAGAATCACAAGAGGGAACCAATGAAAGCCAGGTCTTTATCACTCGGCATGACAATTGCCTTATGCGGTGCAAGTTTTATTTCTTTTAATGCTTTTTCCGCATCACAAAATACCATTCGCTTTCAGGGCGAGGTCAATGCACAAACCTGTAACGTTAATGTCAATGATGCAACCGGTAGCCCGATTATTCTGCTGCCAACGGTTTCCACTACCGCGCTGAGTACGGCAAAATCAACCGCCGGAAAAACGCCTTTTACCATTAACTTAACCGGTTGTGTTGCACCGGCATCAGGATCAACGCAGGCAATTAATATTAATCTGGTCGGCAACAACATTTCATCGACTGGTGATTTACTGAATACCGGAACAGCGAAAAACGTGGCACTGCGTTTGCTGGATAGTAGTGATAAAGCGATCGATTTATCTGGCGGTGCGGCGACGGTCAGCGGCATGACGCTGGCGAGCGGAAGTACCAGTGCATCGCAAAATTTTTCGGTCGAATATTACAGCGACTCTGGAAGCGCTGGTGCAGGTACAGTTTTGAGTAGCGTCCAATATTCTGTCAGCTATCCATAACTATCAGGCCCTCTTTATTTAAGAGGGCAGGAGAAACCTGTGTTTAAATCTAGCGTTATTTTGTTGCTGATGCTGTCAGCCACTCTGTGTCAGGCGAGTGTGGTACTAAACGGTACCCGGATAATTATTGATGGTTCGAAAAATGAAAAGACCATCCAGTTTACTAACGCAGGCGATCAGCCTGCGCTTATTCAAATTCAGGCAGTGAATCCTGATGCAAATTCAACGCCGCCCTTTGTGGCGCTGCCGCAAATTTTTCGTATAGCACCGGTCGCCGGTCAAACGGTGAAAGTCAACGTCACTGAAAAAAATTTGCCGCAGGACAGAGAGTCGCTGTTTTATCTGGACTACACGGAGCTCCCCTCTGTTAAAAAGGGCGATGAAGATAAAAATAAACTTTATCTGATTATCAAGAACAGGGTGAAAGTCATCGTTCGTCCCGGGGATCTCGATTTCTCTGTGGATAAAGTCAGACAGGCACTTTCCTGGCGTATCCAGGGGCACACAATCCTCCTTAAAAATGCGTCTCCCTTTTACGCCAATATTCGCTCGTTTGTCCTGGTAAAAGGTAATCGCACGCTTCCCTGGGACGATGCCGTCACGCTGGCACCTTTTAGTGAACAGCGCATTACGCTGAAAAGCCATTCACCCCTCTCTGGATATGCGCTTAATGCCGTCCTGATTAATGATTTTGGCGCCGACGAAAAAATCAACGTAAACGAAAAATAGCAGAAATGAATAAAGCCACATTATTGTTATTCTTCGCTTCAAGCCTGATTGCAGCCAGGGTAAGTCAGGCGGCTGATGCGCAAAATGACTATACGTTTGATCCTGCTTTAATCCGTGAAATGATGCCGGGACAGGTTGCGATGCCCGTTGATTCACAGGATGCCTGGTTTCAGCCTGGCCGTTACGATGTCGATCTTTACCTCAATGGTAAGTTCCAGCAATCCACGGCTCTGCAAATCGTGCGCGCCGAGGGGCCGCTCTCCGTGTGTCTTACCTCGCCGTTTTATCGGGCGTTTGGCGTCAAAACCCCTTATCTGTCCGCCCTGAAGGCGGAAGACTGCGCACGGCCTGAGGCGTTTTTGCCCGGCGCGACCGTCAACGTGAATACGGCAAGCTTACGCGTGGATGTGAGCATTCCTCAGGCGATGCTGGTCCAGCGGCCCGTAGGCTATATCGCGCCCGAAAACCTGACGGCGGGCGATACCATGGCATTCGTGAATTACAACCTTAACCAGTTTTATTCCGATTATAAAAATGCGCAGCGTTTTGAATCCACCTATCTGGGCATTAACAGTGGTATGAACGTCGGGATGTGGCGTTTCCGTCAGCAGGGGAATTTCACCCATGACGAGTTCGGCAATCGCTGGCAAAGCGCCCGGGCCTGGGTGCAACGTGCGCTGCCCACTTTACGAAGTGAGGCGGGGATAGGGGAACTTTTCAGTAACGGTGACTTATTTACTGCTGTCAGTTTTAACGGCGTCAGTCTGGACTCTGACGATCGTATGCTGCCGGATTCTGTTCGGGGTTATGCCCCGGTGGTGCGCGGCGTGGCAAACAGTAATGCACGGGTAACAATCTGGCAGGGCAAGCAGCGGATATACCAGACAACCGTGCCGCCGGGTCCGTTTATCATCAATGACCTGAGTCCGGTGAGCTATGGCGGCGATCTCAGCGTTGAGGTTCAGGAGTCTGACGGCAGCCTTCATCGATTTAGCGTGCCTTATGCGGTGTTACCGCAGTCGCTGCGTCCTGGCCGGACGGACTACAACTTTGCTGCCGGTAAAGTCAGGGATTACAGTAAAGACAACGCCTTTACCGAATTAACCGTTAAGCACGGACTGACCAACGCCATCACCCTTAATGGCGGCGTACGGCTGGGCCAACGCTATCATGCTTTGCTGGCCGGCGGCGTCTGGGCCTCTGACATCGGCGCAGTGGGATTTAACAGCGCGTATTCTGAAGCCGATCTGAACGGCGGTGAGTCGACCCAGGGATGGCGTTACGCACTGAGTTACAGTCGAACCTTTCAGCCTACCAATACCACACTGACCTTTGCCGGATACCAGTATTCCACTCAGGGTTACCGGGATCTTAACGACGTGATTGCATTGAATAATGCAGAAACGCCCGGCCGCAATCTTATCAACAGCGAATATATGCAGCGTAACCGCCTGCAAATGACCCTTAATCAAACGCTGGGGCAGTGGGGCAATGTCTATCTCTCTGGCTCGAAGCAAAATTACTATGATGGACGCTCCCGGACGACCCAGTTTCAGGTCGGCTATGGCACGGTGCTGCCCAAAAATATCGCGCTGAATATTTCGCTCTCCCGCCAGTATTCGCGCAGAGCCTACTCAACCGATCCGCGCATGGCGGTGATGGCCCAGCATGCAGACGATACCTTTTATAAAGATACCCAGTTGCAGGTCAGCCTCTCTGTGCCGTTGGGCTCGGACGCCACCTCACCCTATCTGGCTCTGGGCGGCACGCGGGGAAGCCAGAACGGCAGTAACTACAACGCGTCGCTCAGCGGACTGAGCGGCGAGAGCGGCACCAGCTATAGCGTAAATGTGAATCGCGATCAGCAGCAACGTGATACGACGTTAAGTGGCAGCCTGGGCAAAAAGTTTTCAGAAGCCAGCGTGACCGGTACCGCATCGACCTCTTCGCGGTTTAACCAGATGTCCGTTAACGCGATGGGCGCAGCAGTGATCCACAGCGGCGGCGTGACGTTGGGCAATTATCTCGGCGACACCTTCGCCCTTGTCGAAGCGAAAGGCGCCAGGAACGCCCACGTTCTCAACAGCCAGGGTACCGAGATCGACCGCTTCGGCTATGCCCTGGTGCCGTCGCTTAACCCCTATCACTACAACCGGATTTCGTTGGGAGCCGGCGGCAGCGATAGCCATGTTGAGATACAGGACAGCGAGAAAATCGTCGCGCCCTATGCCGGTGCGATGGTGAAGGTGTCGTTCAGAACCTTACGCGGTTATCCGCTCATGTTAAAGACCCGCACCAATCGCGATAACACGGTGCCGATGGGCGCAGATCTGCTGGACGCGTCGGGCAATCGGGTGGGGACATTTGGTCAGGGCGGCAATGCCTGGTTGCGGGTGGCTAAAACTCAGGGGCAACTGAAGGCCGTCTGGGGAGAGGGCGCACAGTCATCCTGTTTAATTGATTACCGCATCCCGAAACCCAAGCCCGATGCGGTGATCACCTACGCGGATGCCGTCTGTCGTTTTTAGAATCTGAGGTATAAATGATGAAGCGCATTTTAGCGGTAATAACAGTATTTTTTTGGACGGTGTGGCTCCCGGCTCACGCGACCTGCACGCGTATACAGCCGGTCGATCAAGGCTGTGATGCCTGTGGTGCGCCCCTGAATTTCGGCAATATCGGATTAATGAATCTTCGCTATCAGCCCGCCGGCACCGTGCTGGCCCGTTCGGTGTTTCGGGTGGTGCCGTCTGTGGCTAACAACAATCCCGATCGCGTGTTGTACGAGTGTGACCTTGCTGATAAAGACCAACTGTTTGAAGTCTTCGCCACCAACGGTGACAGCAACGTTGGCGGTGCCTGGGACATGGGGAACAACTATTTCCAGACCTATTTTCCTTTTACCGCATTAAAGCTGGTTCACGTGCGCAGCGGTAAGCCTTTTACCCGTATCTGGCAAAAAGTGCCGCTCACGCAGTATGAGATAGACGGGAACAAAATCAAGATCAGGGGGCGCGATTTCAGCCCCATCAGCGCGGAGCTCATTCGTACCGACAGCAACAACCGCACGCCCGGTTACGCGTCATGGGGCTGCCCCTGGGCGGCAGCCGATAATTATACCGGCGCATACAGTTGTAATCAGCCCAATGGCTATGTGGTGTTTATGGGGCCGGGAATGAATGTGCCCGAAGCGGGTCAGGACAGCTGGAACCATTTTGAAACCTGGGGTTCCGGACGTTATATGGCCTTTGGGATGAATACCGCGCCGGTCGCCACCCTGACGCAAAATATGACCCAGGGCTGCCGGGTAGAAAATTATACCGCAAACGTCATTTTCCCCGGCATCAGCATTAATGGGCTTAATGAAGGCCAGAGCGTGACGGCACCGCTCAGCATTACGCTGGCCTGTGCCGACGGGACAGACAAGATTTCCGGTATTCATTCAGGTCAGCTGTCACTGGGCTTCCAGCCAAGTTACGCGGCTTGGCTGCAGGCCGAGCAACTGAGTTTGACGACGGCAGGCGGTATCTCGCGCTACCTGGTGTCCGATCGCTATGACAGCGATCCTTCACTGGCAAAAGGCGTCGGCATTCAGTTACAGACGTCCAGTGGTCAGCCTGTCTCCTTTTTGAGCTGGAGCAGCTTCAGCAGTAATGCGGGCTGGCGGCCGGTACTGGAAGACGCGCAGGTTATCAGTGGTGGCCAGCAGAGTGACGAAAAGCTGTACCAGCGTACGTTCAGTGCCCGTCTTGCAAAGATTCCCGGTCAAACAGTGACGGCGGGCCGTGTCGATGCGACCGCATCCATCCTTATTCGGCTGCAATAACATGAAAACGTTTTTTTGGTTAGTTATGTCTATCGCGATTCATGCCCATGCCGCAGTGATTCCACAGCAAAGCCGGCTCATCTTTCATCCTGGCGAGGTACAAATTCCGTTGCTGTTGGTCAACAGTGGTGACGCGCCTGTACTGATCCAGACCTGGATAGACGGCGGTTCACCGGAACGATCACCCGGCAGTAAAGCCTTTCCCTTTGTTGCGCTTCCCGGCGTTTTTACGCTGAATAAAGAGGAAAAAAAGCAGATTGCGGTTCTGCGCACCGAGCTGGCCGCACAGCTGCCAAAGGATCGGGAATCCCTTTACTGGCTCAATCTTTACGAGATCAGCGCAGTGAAAAAAAGCACGCTACGGGCGGACAACGACAAGATCAGCATGGCGCTGAACACTCAGCTTAAAGTGATTAACCGGCCGTTCACGGACATTACGCCCTTTGCGGCACGGGTAAACGCGGTCACCTTTCAGGTAAGAAAAAAGCAGGGACAGTTTTTTATTCAGGCCATGAATCATAGCCGTTACTTTTTTACGCCGGGAAAAATGACGGTGACGGCAGGGGGGAAACGTTATCCCGTTTATCTGGACGGGGATAAAACGCTGGCACCTTTCACCCATAAAGCGTATCCCCTCATGGGTGATGCGCCGCCTTTAGCCACAGGTGAGGGCAGCCTTAACTTTACCGCGCTGGACGATCAGGGGAATCCTCAGGTTTTCACGGCAACGCTGAGCCAGGCTTCGGCTTCCCCGTAACATAACCGTACGCGGGTGCCCCTATTGTCTGGCACCCGCGAGTGATCAGTAAACCATGACAACCTTGCCGCGCATATGGCCTTCCAGCACGCGCTGGTGAGCGGTCTGAAGCGTTTCCACACTCAGGCCATGAAGCGTTTCGTTGAGTGTACTTTGCAGCTTGCCTTCGTCCAGCAGGCTGGCGACGGTATTGAGGATTTCACCCTGCTGCGCCATGTCTGGCGTGTTGTACATGCTGCGCGTATACATGAACTCAAAATGCAGTGCGGCGCTTTTTAACTTCAGTTGATCCATCGACAGCGGATGTTCATTCTCGACGATGGTGCAGATATGGCCCTGAGGGGCGATGAGCTGGCTCATGGTTTCCCAATGGCCGTCGGTGTCGTTAAGGCAGAAAATATAATCGACCTGTTTGATACCGTGCTTTTCCAGCTCCCCAACCATGTCTTTGTAGTTAATGACAAGGTCTGCCCCGCGATCGCGGCACCACTGGGCGGAATCTTCCCCGTGAGGCGGTGGCAATCACTTTGGCTTTGCTGCGCATTTTTGCCAGCGGAATGGCCAGCGAACCGACGCCGCCAGCGCCGCCCACGACAAGCAGTGTTTGATCTTCACGTGCGGCGGCCATATCCAGCCGTTCAAACAGGCCTTCCCATGCGGTCAGCGCCGTCAGGGGAATAGCGGCAGAAGCCGCCCAGTCGAGGGTTTTCGGTTTGTGGCCGGTGATGCGTGAATCGACCAACTGCTCCGTACTGTTGCTGCCCGGGCGGGTAATATCGCCCGCGTAGTAAACCTCATCGCCTGGCTTAAAGCCGCTGACTTTGCTGCCGGTTTCCAGTACCACACCGCTGGCATCCCAGCCAAGAATACGCGGCACCTGTAAACCATTTTTGATCGCCCCTTTGTGGACTTTGGTATCCACCGGGTTGACCGAGGCGGCTTTCACCTGGACGCGCAGGTCATATTCGCCAGGCGTGAGGGTTTCTGGAAAAATTTCGACGAAGTTTTTTGGGTTTTCGGGATCGACGGCAATCGCGCGAACAGACATGGTTTATCTCCTGTAGTGTTTTCTCAAGTGTAGAACCCTGAGGCGATACTGATAAGATGGACAATCGTTATTAGCGTGTTCGTCTGAGGTGAACAATGGCGTTTCGTCAGTGGCAGGATATGGCGCTGTTTGCGTTAGTGGCAGAGTGTGGCAGTTTTACCGCCGCGGCAGAACGGGCGGGCTTACCCAAATCCAGCGTCAGTCAGCGCATCAGCCAGCTTGAACAGCGGCTGGGCATTCGCCTGTTAAACCGCACCACGCGCCAGTTAAACCTGACGTTTGCGGGCGAACGCTACCTGCTGCATTGCCAGGAGATGATGCAGGCCAGCGAACGTGCTGAGCAGGCTATTGCCAGTCTGCGGGAAAATCCCAGCGGTCGCCTGCGCATTACCAGCCCGGCGGGTATTGGCGCAACCTTACTGGCCCGCTGCAACGCCGCGTTTTTACGGCGCTATCCGGATGTGACGCTGGATATTTCCATTTCGGATGATATCCGCGATCTGGTGCAGGACGGTTTTGATCTGGCCTTGCGCACTGGCCAGCCGCAGGAGTCGTCTCTGATTGGTCGGCGCGTTGGCTACTGCCAGCGCTCGCTGGTGGCCGCGCAAGCCTATCTCGATCAGCATCCTCCGGTGACCCATCCTCAGCAGTTAGCCGCGCACCGTTGCATTGCGCACCGGGCCTGGAACGAGTGGGTGCTAAAACGGCACGATCAGTATCACCGTTGGCTGCTCCCGCCTGCACACCTCACTGACAATTTACTGTATGCACGCGAATCTGCGTTGGGCAGTGCCGGTATTACGCTTCTGCCGCGCTTTTTAATCGACGGAGAGATGCATGATGCGCGCCTTGTGCAGGTCTTGCCGGAATGGGAAATGGAGGGGAATGAACTGTGGCTGGTGTATCCCAGCCGAAAACTGAACTCACCTGCGCTGATGAAGTACATTGAATTTGCGTTGCAGTCGCCAGTGTTTCGCGAATTCTATCACTGAAGAAAAGAGAAGGGCGGCATCGCTGCCGCCCCTGTGTTACTTAATAATACGCTTGTACTTAATACGCTTCGGCTCCAGCGCATCCGCGCCCAGCGTGCGTTTCTTGTACTCTTCGTATTCGGTAAAGTTACCTTCGAAGAACTCGATCTTGCCTTCATCCTGGTAATCCAGAATGTGGGTCGCGATACGGTCAAGGAACCAACGGTCATGCGAGATCACCATGGCGCAGCCAGGGAACTCAAGCAGGGCGTTTTCCAGCGCGCGCAGGGTTTCAATGTCCAGGTCGTTGGTTGGCTCATCGAGCAGCAGCATGTTGCCGCCAACCTGCAGCAGTTTTGCCAGATGCAGACGACCACGCTCACCACCGGACAGCTCGCCGACACGTTTGCCCTGATCCACGCCTTTAAAGTTAAAGCGTCCGACATAGGCACGGCTTGGCATTTCAGTGTTGCCGATGCGCATAATGTCCTGACCTCCGGAGACTTCTTCCCATACGGTTTTGGCATTATCCATGCTGTCACGGAACTGATCGACAGAAGCCAGCTTCACGGTTTCACCCAGCACAATCTCGCCGGAGTCCGGCTGTTCCTGACCGGACATCATGCGGAACAGCGTTGATTTACCGGCGCCGTTCGGGCCGATGATGCCGACGATGGCGCCTTTCGGTACGGAGAACGACAGGCCGTCAATCAGAACGCGGTCACCGTAGGATTTACGCAGGTTGCTGACTTCCAGCACTTTGTCACCCAGGCGGGCACCCGGCGGAATAAACAGCTCGTTGGTTTCGTTACGTTTCTGGTAGTCGGTGTTGTTCAGTTCTTCAAAGCGAGCCAGACGGGCTTTGCCTTTAGACTGCTGGCCTTTTGGCCCTTTACGTACCCACTCCAGCTCTTTCTCGATGGATTTACGACGTGCGGCTTCGGAAGAGGCTTCCTGTGCCAGACGGGCATCTTTCTGCTCCAGCCATGAGGAGTAGTTACCTTCCCACGGAATACCTTCGCCGCGGTCCAGTTCCAGAATCCAGCCAGCAACGTTATCCAGGAAGTAGCGGTCGTGCGTAATCGCTACCACGGTCCCTTCGAAGTCGTGCAGGAAGCGCTCCAGCCAGGCGACAGATTCGGCATCCAGGTGGTTCGTCGGTTCGTCCAGCAGCAGCATGTCGGGCTTTTCCAACAGCAGGCGGCACAGCGCGACACGGCGACGTTCACCACCAGACAGGTTTGCGACTTTTGCGTCCCAGTCCGGCAGGCGCAGGGCATCGGCGGCGCGTTCCAGCTGCGTGTTCAGGTTATGACCATCATGTGCCTGAATGATCTCTTCCAGACGTCCCTGCTCGGCAGCCAGCTTATCGAAATCCGCATCTTCTTCAGCGTATAAGGCATAAACCTCATCAAGACGTTTCAGCGCACCAACCACTTCGGACAAGGCTTCTTCAACGGACTCGCGCACGGTGTGCTCAAGGTTAAGCTGCGGTTCCTGTGGCAGGTAGCCGATTTTAATACCGGGCTGTGGGCGAGCTTCACCTTCGATATCTTTATCAATACCGGCCATGATGCGCAGCAGCGTAGATTTACCCGCACCGTTCAGGCCGAGTACACCAATTTTCGCGCCGGGGAAAAAGCTAAGGGAGATGTTCTTGAGAATATGTCGCTTGGGCGGAACTACTTTGCCGACGCGATGCATGCTATAGACGAATTGAGCCACGTTGTATTGAGCCTCTGGGTCTGTTTGTCGTTTGGATGATGTCGAAGTTTAGCCTTTTTCGCCGCCTATTCACAGCCGATGCGCCGGGATAATTCCGCGCAGTCGCACAGTCGGGCGTAACTGTTTGATTTGTGTCCGCTGTCAGACGGAGCAGCAAACGGCCGCCTTAGCGCAGCGCGTCTGCTGTCCGCGACGAGAATTTAGCAACTGCCTGTTGCCGCCGCGTGACAGAAAAGCGTCAGGGAAGGCGGACGGGAATGTGCTGTTGGGTTAACCACTCACGCAGGGCGGGTTCGGGCGCGCTGTCGCTGACCAGTAAATCAAAGCGGACGAGCTCGCCAATGCGCGCGGGCAGCACTTTGCCATATTTGCTGCTGTCGGCAACCAAAATACGTTGGCGGGCGCGCAGCATGGCATGGTGTTTCATCGGCAGCTCGTTGAGGTTGTAGCAGGTCGCTCCCTGATCCCGATCTACGCCAGCCGCAGAGATAAACGCCAGGCTGGGACACAGGTCATCCAGAATGGAATGGCCGCCGACGGGCGTGAATAAGGCATTGTCTGCATGAAATTCCCCGCCGCTCAGGATCACGTTGCAGGCGGGTTTTTCTTTCAGCGCCAGAAAGGTATTCATGGCACAGCAGATGGCGGTAAAGGGCAGCTCATCCGGAATCGCATCCACGACATAGGGCAGGGTGGTGCCGCAGTCGAAAAACACCGTGTCGTTTTCACTAATCAGGCTGGCTGCTGCCTGAGCGAGCCGCTGCTTGCGGGCCGCATTTTGGCCATGTTGATCGGAGATGAAATAGTGTCCGGCGTGGTTTCGGGGATCGCTCACAATATAACCGCCCAACAATACCACGCTCGATGTCGGTTCACTTAAGTCCCGACGCACGGTCATTTCGGAGACGTCCAGCAGCTGTGCGGCATCTTTCAGATGTAATTTATCGGTGCGCTTAAGTGCCAGAGCCAGTTTGCGAATGCGTTCGTCGCGGCGGGTTTCCATTGTCATTTCTGAACCTGTATTCCTTGAAGAAGACGTCATACGTCAGTGCCTGTCACATTGTTATCGCGCAATTAAATTTACCTGAAATCGCCGTGGTTTTATTGAGGCTGTGACAAATTTCAAAAAATATAAGGTGTTGCGTGCTCACCGGGTAAGATTTTTCATCTTACCCGCAATGTTATTACCCCGCAAACCTGCACTAAAGCTAAGAATAACGCGCCGTTCAGATAGCTTGCTTTGTTATAATAGTAACATCTTGAGGGCGAGAAATCCGATATATCGCGGAATCTTGTCACGTTAAATGTGAAATTTATCACATATTAAACGCCGGTGAATTGATAGTGTTATTTTTATAACATTTTAGCTGTTCATTACCGGGGGAAAAATGGATATCGCCGTTATTGGTTCAAACATGGTGGATTTAATCACCTATACCAACAGCTTTCCTAAAGCTGGAGAGACGCTTGAGGCACCCGATTTTGCGATTGGCTGTGGGGGAAAAGGGGCCAATCAGGCTGTGGCGGCAGCAAAACTGGGTGGCGAGGTGATGCTGGTCAGTAAAGTCGGCGATGACCTGTTTGCGCCCACCACGTTGGCTAATTTGCAACAGCAGGGCGTGGATACGCGTTATGTCACAACCGAAAAAAGGGTTTCCAGCGGCGTGGCCCCCATTTTTGTTGATGATCAGTCGCAAAACCGCATTTTAATTATCAAAGGCGCGAATCAGCACCTCAAGCCGGCGGATATTGATGCTGCGGGTGATGCGTTGAAACGCTGTCGGTTGATCATTCTTCAGCTCGAAATTCCGCTGGAAACGGTGTACTACGCTATCGATTTTGCCCGTCAGCATGATATTCGCGTCATCCTCAACCCTGCGCCCGCCGTGGCAGACCTGGATATCCGCTATGCCTGCCAGTGCGACTTTTTTATGCCCAATGAGACGGAGCTGGAAATTCTTACCGGGATGCCGGTGGGGACGGATGATGACGTCAGGCTGGCCGGTGCATCCTTGCTGAAACGTGGCCTGAAAAACCTGATCGTTACGCTGGGCAGTCGCGGATCGTTGTGGATGACCGGAGAGACACAGCACCAGGTTGCGCCTGTGCCGGTTAAGGCAGTGGATACCAGCGGTGCGGGTGATGCGTTTATCGGCTGCTTCGCTCATGAACTGGTGAAAACGGGCGATATTCCTGCGGCGATGGCCAAAGCCTCCGCCTACGCGGCCTGTAGCGTGACGGCGCGCGGCACACAACGTTCTTATCCTGATACAGCGGAATTTCAGCGCTTTCTTGACCTTCAGTGAGGTACAGCCATGCACCAGAACATTGTTCAGCAAAATGACGGTTATCTAAATAAGACTCCGCTGTTCCAGTTCATTCTGCTTTCCTGCCTGTTCCCCTTGTGGGGCTGTGCGGCAAGCCTGAATGACATTCTGATTACGCAGTTTAAAAGCGTTTTCGCCCTGAGCGATTTTGCCAGCGCCCTGGTGCAGAGCGCCTTTTACGGCGGCTATTTTCTGATTGCGATTCCTGCCTCGCTGGTGATCCGTAAAACCAGTTACAAGCTGGCTATATTAGCCGGTCTGGCGTTGTACATCCTGGGCTGCCTGCTGTTTTATCCCGCCTCGCATATGGCAACCTACACCATGTTTCTGGCGGCGATTTTTGCCATTGCCATTGGGTTAAGCTTTCTGGAGACGGCGGCGAACACCTACAGCTCAATGATCGGACAGCGTCAGCATGCCACGCTGCGTCTTAACATCAGTCAGACGTTTTATCCGGTGGGGGCGCTGATGGGCATTGTGCTGGGAAAATATCTGGTGTTTCAGGATGGAGAAAGCCTGGAAACGCAAATGGCAAACATGACGGCGGCGCAGGCGCATGCTTTCCGCCTGTCCATGCTGGAACATACCCTGGAACCCTATAAATATCTGGTGATGGTGCTGGTGGTTGTCATGCTGCTGTTTATGTTCACCCGCTATCCACGCTGCAAGCCGCAAAGCAACGAAAAATCGCTGCCAACGCTGGGGGAAACCTTTCGCTATCTGGCTAAAAATCGCCATTTTAAACGCGGTATTCTGGCGCAGTTTTTGTACGTCGGTATGCAGGTGGCGGTGTGGTCCTTTACCATCCGTCTGGCGCTTACGTTGGGAGCTGCCAATGAGCGCGAGGCATCCAGCTTTATGATTTACAGCTTTATCTGTTTCTTTATTGGCAAGTTTGTCGCCAACATTTTAATGACGCGTTTCCGGCCAGAGAAAGTGCTTATCGCCTTTTCACTCCTTGGCATCGCAACGCTGGGCTACGTGATGCTGGTGCCCAATTTCACAGCAGTCTACGCCGCGGTGTTTGTCAGCGTGCTGTTTGGCCCGTGCTGGGCGACGATCTATGCCGGGACGCTCGCGACCGTTGACAGTAAATACACCGAAGTCGCGGGAGCATTTATTGTGATGTCCATTGTGGGTGCGGCCTTTGTGCCCGCGCTGCAGGGCTTTGTTTCCGATCACCTGGGATCGATGCAGCTGGCATTCGGCGTGTCGCTGCTGTGTTTCGCATGGGTTGGGTTCTATTTTTGGGGCGAGCTGCGCCACAAAAAGCAGCCTCGCCTTAGCGGAAACCTGGCGGAGGAGGGGCGATGAAAACCCGTTTACCGCTTTGTCGCGAACAGTTCACCTACACGCCTTGCCTGCTGCTGGAGAGCGAGGACTTCAGCGTCGAGCTGTTTCGTTATCCTGCGGGCATTGAAGCCATTCGCATTCACAACCGACGGGGCACGGTAATTGTGTTGCCGTTTCTGGGCCAGATGGTGTGGGACGTGAATTTTGACGGCCGCGCATTAACCATGGGACATCGCTTTAAACAGCCGCTGCCGGGTGATTCGATTATCGATACCTATGGCTGCTTTGCCTTTCACTCTGGCCTGCTGGCGAATGGCTGCCCTGCTGCGGAAGACACGCACGCGCTGCACGGCGAAATGGCCTGCGCACGCATGGATACAGCATGGATTGTGCTGGAGGGCGACAGACTTTCGGTGGAGGGCGAAACCGAATACATCAAGGGGTTTGGTCACCACTATCGGGCGGCTCCGGCGGTAAGATTAGGGGCCAGTCAGGCACGACTGGTGCTGGAGATGAGCGTCACCAACCTGGCTGGCGCGCCGATGCCGTTGCAGTACATGTGCCACATCAACAGCGCGTGGGTGGCGCAAGGGCAGTTCAGGCAGACGATACCGGATGAGGCATTTCAGCTGCGCCGCTCCCTACCGGCACATGTGCGGCCCACGCCGCAATGGACCGCTTTTACCGCTTCCCTTGCCGGCGATCCCGCCGCTTTACGCCGGTTGGATCAACCCGAGATGTACGATCCAGAGATTGTCTTCTTTGCCGATCGTCTGACGCAGTACGGGGAGAACGTTCAGTTTGAACTCCATTCTCCGGACGGTTACGCCCTGATGACCCGCTTTTCCACTGCACAGTTCCCACATGCCACGCGCTGGATACTGCATAATGCGGATCAACAGGTTGCTGCCTATGTGCTGCCTGCCACCTGCCGTCCCGAAGGCTTTGCTGCGGCAACGCGCGCCGGAACGTTAATCGTGCTGATGCCCGGCGAGCAGCGCCATTTTCAGGTCGAAACCGGTCTGCTGTAAAACCCGTAAGGCGACGCTTCGGGGTCGCAACCTTACCGGGTGAAACAGGCTGTTGTTACCGCATCGTCTTTTTCCCCTGGGATTCCGGGAGCGTCATGCGCCCCGGATAATCCCTGTGGCGAAACGCGCTGGATAGCCTGTCGGTATCTTCGTTCGCGCTGGCTTCTTACTGAAGCCAGCCTCTTCAGACCGGATAAACACACCGATATGCCGCGTCATATCAGAACCCCGCCGTCACGCCTCCTGTTTTTTGCCCGGCTGAGAGCCCTTCTTCTTTTGTTTTCGCACCGATGGAGGTGATTTTCGCCATCTCTTCCTCTTCCAGCGCCGAATATAAGCTGTTTTATGTGATCAAGATCACATAAAAAGACATTAGCCACCTTTATGAGAATGCTTACCCTTTTAAAAGTTGAATGATAATGATTATTATTAATGTTGTCATTATCGTTAAAAAGCGCATATTTAATGCAAATTAACCACATAAAATGTAGTTTTTAATGATTTTTTTAAAAATAAATTCTTAATTTTCTTGATCTCATGGGTTAGCCAGCTCGGCTAAAGGTTACTGAATCTGAACTGACTCGCGCGGTCTGGCGCATGCTGCTGCCCTGTTTTCACGGTGGCCGGGCGGCCTACGTCTTTAACAAAGGAACAGGATATGGTGTTACGTAAGCAAAATCTGTCGGTGCCTCGCCGACATCTGCCTGATGAGGTCCTGACTGCTCAGGACTTTATCTTTAACGACGCGCAAATCCCTGCGTGGCATCAGCAAACGCAAGAGGCGCTGGCGCTGATCTCCAGCACCGTTCAGCGCGTTGAAAAGCCCTTCAGCGGTATTCTGCCCCACGAGCTGGCTCCGGCTTTCAGCGCTGTCGATCTTGACCAGCCGCTGGGAAATAACGAGGCCGCGCTGGAAGAGCTGCGGACGCTTTATCTGCGCGATGCCGTCTGGTTCCACCATCCCAAATACGTGGCGCACCTTAACTGCCCGGTCGTACTGCCGTCTCTGCTGGCCGAGCAGATCATGGCGGCAGTCAACAGCTCCGTGGATACGTGGGACCAGAGTGCGGGCGGAACGCTGATAGAACAGAAGGTGATTGACTGGACGCTGGGCCGCATCGGGCTGCCTGCGAGCGCAGACGGCATCTTTACCAGCGGCGGGACGCAGTCGAACCTGATGGCGATGCTGCTGGCGCGCGACAGCTGGTGCGCCGCACATCATCCGGGCCACCTGATCAAACATCAGGGCCTGCCTGCCGATGCGGCAAAATGGCGCGTGTTGACCTCCAGACTGAGCCACTTCAGCATCCAGAAATCGATGGCCATTCTCGGCCTGGGCTACGATGCGGTCATCCCGGTAGCGTATGACGACCATTACCGCATGGACAGCGTGCAGCTTGAGCAGGAGATTCAGCGCTGTCATGAGCAGGGCCTGATCCCCATCGCCGTCGTTGCCACCAGCGGCACCACCGATTTCGGCAGTATCGATCCGCTGGAAAGCATCGCGAAACTTTGTCAGCAGCACGGCATCTGGATGCACGTCGACGCGGCATACGGCTGCGGCCTCCTGGTTTCCGAACAGCATCGCCAGCGCCTCAACGGCATTGAAAAAGCCGACTCGGTGACGGTGGATTACCACAAGTCATTCTTCCAGACCGTAAGCTGTGGCGCGTTCTTTGTGCGCGAGAAACAGCACCTTAGCCATGTGACGCACCATGCTGATTACCTCAATCCGCTTAGCGCCCAGCAGGAAGGGACGCCAAACCTGGTCAATAAAAGTATTCAGACCACGCGTCGGTTTGACGCGCTGAAAATGTGGCTGACCTTACGCATTATGGGGCCGTCTGCACTGGGTGAGGCATTCGATACCATTCTGACGCTGACTCAGGCAACCCATCAGCGGCTGAACGCCCATCCGGCGATTGAGGTTCTGCATGCGCCTGAACTGACCACCCAAATCTTCCGCTTCGTGCCACGCCCTGGCATGAATCCCGCACAGCTGGATGCCATCAACGCCGGTATCCGCAAGGCGCTGTTCCGATCCGGTAATGCGGTGATTGCCGGGACCAAAGTGGAGGGGCGGCAGTACCTGAAATTTACCCTGCTGAATCCCACCACCTCGGTGGCTGACATTGAAGATGTGATCGCCCTGATTGCCCATTACGGTCGAGAACAGGCGCGTGACGTGACATTACCCGTGGCTAACCAGTGAGAACGGTGCAATGAACAACCAGGTGTATGACTTTATCGGTATTGGTATCGGTCCTTTTAATCTCAGCCTGGCCTGCCTGAGCGAACCGGTTGAGGGGCTGAAGGGGATTTTTCTGGATCAAAATTCGGGATTCGACTGGCACACCGGCATGATGCTGGAGAGTGCGCATCTGCAAACGCCCTTTATGGCTGACCTGGTGACGCTGGCCGATCCCACCAATCCCTATAGCCTGCTCAATTATATGAAACAGAAAGGGAAAATTTATTCGTTTTACATTCGCGAAGACTTCTTCCTGATGCGTAAAGAGTACAACCAGTACTGTCAGTGGGCCTGTTCACAGCTGAGTAATTTACGCTGGAACACGCGCGTAGACTATGTAAGCTACGACGATGCCCGACAGTGTTACTGCGTTCGCTCGGTGGATACGCTCACGGGTCAGCAGCAAGAGTGGCTGGCCCGTAAGCTGGTGTTGGGCACCGGACCCACCGCCTGGCTGCCGGCGTGCAGCCGACCGCACCAGTCGCGTTTCACCCATTCCAGCCAGTATCTGGCAGACAAAGCGGAATTGCAGAAAAAAAGCACCCTCACCGTGCTGGGAAGCGGGCAGAGCGCTGCAGAGATCTATTACGATCTGCTGACGGACATCGATCGGTTTGGCTATCAGCTGAACTGGATCACCCGCGCGCCGCGTTTTTATCCGCTGGAATACACCAAACTGACCCTGGAGATGACCTCGCCAGAATGGGTCGACTACTTCCACGCGCTGCCGGGGGAGAAGCGCGATGCGCTGAACGCGCGCCACAAAAATCTCTACAAAGGCATTAACAGCACGTTAATCAACGACATCTACGACCTGATGTACGTCAAGCAACTGGATGGCGCGCTGGACGTTAACCTGTTCACCCATTCTGAACTTACCGGTATGCGCTGGTTGCCAGGCGGTGAATGTGAACTCGCGCTGCATCATCAGGAACAGGATTGTGCTTACACGCGTCGTACTCAGGGCCTGGTCATGGCAACGGGTTATCAGTATCGCCCGCCGATGTTTATCGAAGGCATCAGCCAGCGTCTGCGCTGGGATGAGAAGGGCCGTTACGACGTCCAGCGCAATTACAGTATCGACCTGCACAACCAGGTCTTCGTCCAGAACGCGGAGCTGCATACGCATGGTTTTGTGACGCCGGATCTTGGCATGGCCTGCTATCGCAACTCGGTGCTCCTGCGTGAACTCACCGGGCGGGAAGTTTATCCCGTTGAGCGTCAAATCGCCTTCCAGACTTTCCCGGCCCAAACGGAACACTAATATGTCACAGTCCACACTTTTCACTGCGGCCCGTCCAGCGGGTCAGTTTACTCTTCGTCCCCTGCTGCCCGCTGATGTGAGGCTTATTCACCGCTGGGTCACGCGCGACTACGCCCGCTTCTGGGGAATGCAGGATCACGCGCCAGAGCAGGTCGCCGAATTCTATCAACAGCTGACGGCAAAAGATCCCCATGCGGCGTTAATCGGCTGCTGCGATGGCGAACCGGCGTTTCTTATCGAATGTTATCGTGCCAGTGAGGATGAGGTCGGCAGGCATTATCCCGCCCAGCCAGACGACTACGGCATGCATATTCTGATCGCGCCCGCGGTGACACCGGTCAGCCAGTTTAGCTGGCAGGTGTTCAGCACGGTCATGGACTACATGTTCAGCCGCCCCGAGGTTAACCGCGTGGTGGTCGAGCCGGACGTGCGCAATGACAAAATTCATCGCCTGAATAAACGTGCGGGTTTTCGCTATCAGCACACCATTGATATGGGACATAAAACGGCCTGGTTGGCTTTCTGCCAGCGCGATGATTATCAGCAGGCCCTACTGCAGGATTCACTTATGAATAACACCACACCGCTGTTGAACGGTTCACACCTCACCGGACATGACTGGCTGCAGGCCAACCGTTTACTGATTCGCAAAGCCATTGCCGAATTTGCGCACGAGAAGCTGATCACCCCTGTTGATGTCGGCAGTGGCCGTTACCAGCTGGCCGTGCCGAATGGCGAATCAGAATATGTTTTTTCCGCACAACGGCTGGCGCTTGACCACTGGGAAATCGATGTGGCTTCCCTGCAAAAACAGGAAAACGGCCACCGTTTACCGCTGGATGCGCTGCAGTTTATTGAAGAGTTCAATGCCCAAATCGGCATCCCTCAGGCGCTGTTGGCGACCTATATGGAAGAGATTAGCAGCACGTTGTGCAGTAGCGTGTTTAAACTGCAGAAGAACAATCCAGACAGCCAGGCGCTGGTGAAGGCGGACTTCCAGACCCTGGAGTCGTCGATGACGGAAGGGCATCCCTGCTTTGTCGCCAATAACGGCCGTATTGGTTTTGATGCACGCGATTATCTCGCTTATGCGCCTGAGGCGGCGACGCCGGTGAGATTGATCTGGGTCGCCGTGCATCGACGTAATGCTCACTTCTCCAGCATCAGTGAGCTGAGCTATGCGCGGCTGTTGCAGGAGGAGTTAGGACAGGCTGCCCTCGACCAGTTCGCCGCTCAGCTGGCGAGCAAAGACGTCGTTGCCGAAGACTATATCCTGATGCCGGTCCATCCCTGGCAGTGGCAGAATAAACTGCTGACGGTGTTTGCTGCGGATATTGCTAACCAGGACATTATTTATCTCGGAATCGGTGAGGACCACTATCAGGCTCAACAGTCGATTCGCACCTTCTTTAACCGCAGCCAGCCGCAGAAACGCTATGTGAAAACGGCGCTGTCGGTGCTGAACATGGGCTTTATGCGCGGTCTTTCGCCTTACTATATGGCGACCACGCCCGCGATTAACGAATGGCTGGAAACGCTGGTGGCAAACGATAGCTGGCTCCAGCGCTGTGATTTCCGCATCCTGCGTGAAGTGGCCGCAGTGGGCTATCACAACCGACATTACGAACGCGCGATCAAAGGCGACTCTGCCTACAAGAAAATGTTTGCGGCCCTGTGGCGTGATAATCCGGTCACTGACCTGCAGCCTGGCCAGCGTTTAATGACCATGGCGGCGTTTCTGCATGTCGATCATCAGCAGCAGCCGTTATTACCGGCGCTGATCGCCGATTCGGGGCTGCCAGCGGAACAGTGGATTGACCGTTACCTGAACTGCTATCTCAGCCCGCTGCTGCATTGCTTTTATCAACACGATCTGGTGTTTATGCCTCACGGTGAGAACCTTATTCTGCTGCTGGAAAACAATGTGCCGGTCAGCGCCTACATGAAGGACATCGGCGAGGAGATTGCGGTGATGAATCCGGATGCGGTTCTGCCTGAAAAGGTGCAGCGGCTGGCGGTGGACGTGCCTGAACATCTGAAGCTGCTGTCGATTTTTACCGATGTCTTCGACTGCATTTTCCGCTTTATCAGCGCGATTTTGCATCAGTCTGATACCTTGTCGGAAACCCAGTTCTGGCAGCGGGTGGCGCAGTGCGTCAAGGACTATCAGCAGGCCCATCCGCAGCTTGCCAGTAAGTTCGCCCGCTACGATATGTTTGCGCCCGAATTCACCCGCTCTTGCCTGAATCGCCTGCAACTGGCGAACAATCAGCAGATGATTAACCTGTCCGATCCTGCAGAAAACCTCAAGTTTGCCGGTACGCTGGAGAATCCCATCGCCAAATGGCGGTAACGGGATAATGACCTCCTTTCACATCAGCGCGGTCGCTCAGGCGACCGCGTTTTTTATCGTTTTTCTGGACATTATTCACGATGGCTCTTTTTCAACCGGTCTCGCGCCTCACGCGTCGACATTTCCTGTTCCCCTTATCGCTGGTGTTATTTGAGTTTGCCACCTATCTGGCGCACGACATGATTCAGCCAGGCATGCTGCTGGTCACGCAGGCATTTCACGTGGGTCCGGAGTGGGTCTCCACGTCACTGACCGCTTACCTGATGGGCGGCATGCTGCTGCAGTGGCTGTTGGGCCCGCTATCCGACAAGCTGGGACGACGTCCGGTGCTGCTGGCAGGCGTTGCCTTTTTCATGCTGACCTGCCTCGCAACCCACTGGGTGCAGAGCATTGGGCAGTTTATCCTGCTGCGCTTTCTTCAGGGCATCAGCCTGTGTTTCATCGGTGCAGTCGGTTATGCCGCCATTCAGGAGGCATTTGACGAAGCGCTCAGCGTAAAGATGATGGCGCTGATGGCTAACGTGGCGCTGCTGGCACCGCTGGCCGGGCCGCTGGCGGGCACGGCGTTTCTGGCTGTTGCGGACTGGCGCACGCTGTTTCTGTTTTTTGCCGCCCTGTCTGCTCTGGCATTGACGGGCCTGTGGCTCTCGATGCCGGAAACGGCGGGCGACAGAAACACCTCCGTGTCGCTGAAGTCCCTGGCTGCCGGCTATTACGCCTTGTTAAAAGATCGCCAGGTGATGTGCGGTTCACTGGCCATCGGCCTGGTGACGATTCCCTGTCTGGCCTGGGTAGCGCTTTCTCCCGTTATCCTGATTCACGATCTGGGACTGAGCCGCATGGATTATGCGCTGCTCCAGTTACCGGTCTTTCTGGCGATGATCGCCGGAAATCTGCTGCTGGGGCGGCTTGCCAGCCGTCTGCCGGTTGAACAGCCGCTGCGGCTGGGGGCCTGGCCGATTATGGCGGGTTTGACGGTGGCCGCTGTTGGCACCTTTATCAATGCAGGCAACGCGGCATGGCTGACGGCGGGCCTGAGCCTTTACGGATTCGGCACCGGAATGGTGAATGCCGGGCTGTACCGACTGACATTGTTCTCCAGCCGGGCGGGCAAGGGCAGCGTCGCGGCGATGTTAGGGATGGTCAGTATGGTGGTGTTTGCGCTGGGCATTGAGGCGGTGAAAGCGGCGTACTTCGGAGGCGGAACGGCCTGGTTCAGCCTGATTAATCTGCTGTGCGGGCTGTTATGGCTGGCACTGGTGCGGTCGTTTCTGCGCGAAAAACAGCGGCGACACAGCACCGTAACGGCCTGAGGTGAGACAGGCGGCCAGGTGCCGCCTGTGGGAAGGATCAGAAATCGTAGCCGACGGTGGCAACGATGGTGCGTTCAGCCCCCCAGTAGCAGAAGCCGGTGCCATAGCAGGCGGAGACATAGTCGCGATCGGTCAGGTTATTTGCGTTAACCTGCACAAAAGCCCCTTTCAGGCTGCTGTTCCAGACGCCTAAATCGGCACGTACCGAGGCATCAAACAGCGTGGCGGAAGGCAGACGAGTGGTGTTTTCATTGTCTGCCCACTGCCGACCAATGTAACGGACGCCTGCACCTACGCTGATCCCGGCATCAAACTGGTATTTCGCCCACGCGGAAGCCATCGAGTTGGGCGTCACGTAAGGCGTATGACCGTTGTTACCGTCGATAGAATCTTTGAAGCGCACGTGGTTGAGCGTAAAGCTCGCCAGCGTGCTCAGGCGCGGAGTGAGCTGATTATGGGCTTCCAGTTCGAGGCCCTGAGAGTGCACTTTCCCGGCCGGTTCGTAATAAGAGCCTACCACCACGCGGTTACCCACATCATTTTGCGTCAGGTCGTACACGGCTGCTGAGTAGAGATCGGACGTGCCCACGGGCTGGTATTTAATCCCGGCCTCGTACTGCTCAGACGTGGTCGGCTTCAGCAGGTTGCCGTCCTGTCCGGAAAGCGATTGCGGCGTAATGGCCTGACTGTAGCTGGCATACGGAGAGATACCGTTATCAAATGCATAGAGCAGCGCCGCGCGACCGCTGACGTGATCGTCTTGACGGCGATATTGCGTATCCGTGCTGTACTGTCTGTTTTCAGACACGATCCGATCGTAGCGGCCGGAGAGATCCAGATGCCACTTGTCCCATTTCATCTCATCCTGCAGATACATACCGGTTTGGTAGTAACGGCGCTGTGAGTTCTGGAATACGTAAGCCGGATTCGTCCCCACGGCCTGGCCTGTCAGCGCGTTAAGCTGACTGGCTAAGCCACTGGCATCACGCAAATCATTGGTGTACTGATGATATTCCGCGCCCAGTACGACCTTATGATCTACCGGACCCGTGGCAAAATCGGCTTCCAGTTGATTATCGATCGCGTACGCATTCAGTGAAGAACGTGAACCGGAATAGTAGCGATTAAGCAGTTCAGACTGCGGAGAATCCCAGCCAGCCTGATAAACCTGATCCAAATCGACATTGGAGTGGGAATAGCTGGCATTGGAGCGGAAGGCCCAGGTTTCATTAAAGCGGTGAGCGAACTCCGCGCTGTAAATTTGCTCGCGACGTTTGAACTGATCCAGTGTACTGTCGCCGTCATAAAAACCGGTGCTGAGCTTACGTCCGTTATGCTCGGTTATGCTGCCATCACCCGGCACGGCGCTGTGATAGCCACCGGAAGGATCCTTCTGCAGATAGGCGCGTAACAGCAGTGACGTATCTTCATCCGGTTGCCACAGCAGCGAGGGCGAAATCGCATATTTTTCTTCGCGGGTATGATCGTACTGCGTATCGCTGTTGCGCGTGATGCCGGTCAGACGAAAAGCCCACTGATCGTTGATCGCGTTGGTGTAATCAAATGCGGCGCTGTTGGTGTTATGGGTGCCGGTGGACAGACGGAAATGTCCTTCAGGCGCATATTGAGGACGCTTAGAGGTCTCCATCACTAATCCACCGGGAACGGTTTGGCCATACAGGGCAGAAGAGGGGCCTTTGATCACGTCAATGCGTTCGAGGAACCAGGGATCAACCTGCAGCACGTTGTAGCTGCCCGGATCGCTCATCAGCCGCAGGCCGTCCAGAAAAATATTATCAACGTCGCCGCCGTGGAAACCGCGCAACGATACCGTATCGTAGCGGGTGGCCGCACCGGCGAAGTTCGTAAAGGCGCCCGCAGTGTAATTCAGCGCCTGATTCACATCCATCGCACCCTGATCGTCCATTTGCTGGCGCGTGATCACCGAGACTGACTGCCCGGTGGTGATCAGCGGACGATCGGTCTTGGTTGCGCCTTTACTGACGGTCGCCGTATAGCCTTCTGTCGGGGTTGTCGACGTTTCTTCGGGCTTTGCTGTGACCACCAGCGTGTTGGCGGCAAAGGTCACTGCAGGTGTGGCAATGGCGATGGAACACAGCAACGCTAACCGTTTCCGGCAGAAAGGCATTCTCATTGTTTATCCCTTACAAATGGTAGATACGCCGCTCCCGACAGAGGAAAGGAGCGAAAATTGGTGTTAAGAACAAGTTATTTACATTGAATGCAAATGAGAATTATTGCCTTTACTGTTAATCATTACAAGATGTCTACAGCGTTATTGTTAAAGAAATTGCAGGCTAACGGGGTAAACACGCGTGGAACGTGCGTCAGGGAAGCCTTTTCGGGCAGGTTGTATCGGGCGGGGCGAGGGAGAAACATTCAACACGCTTCACGTACAACGTGAAGGCAGGCCAGGCGATCTGGCCTGCCGGGGAGGAGATGTCAGATGGCGACCAGACCGCGCACGTTCTCCGCCTCCATGTCACTGCCACGACCGCGCTGGATAATCTCGCCGCGCGACATCACCAGATAGCTGTCGGCCAACTCAGCGGCGAAATCATAGAATTGCTCAACCAGCAGAATCGCCATATCGCCGCGCTGCGCCAACTGACGGATCACCATGCCAATCTCTTTGATCACCGACGGCTGGATCCCTTCCGTCGGCTCGTCGAGGATCAGCAACTGCGGACGACTTGCCAGCGCGCGACCAATCGCTAACTGCTGCTGTTGTCCCCCGGACAGGTCGCCTCCGCGCCGCGACTTCATGTCGAACAGCACGGGAAACAGCTGATAGATCTCATCAGGCACCTGTTTGGCCTGTGAGGCGGAGAAGCGGGACAGGCCCATTAGCAGATTCTCCTCAACCGTGAGACGGGGGAAAATTTCGCGGCCCTGTGGCACGTAAGCGATGCCGGACTGCACGCGCTGATGCGGCTTGCGCGTCCCGATCGGCTTGTCCTGCCAGCGTACCTCACCCGATTTGGCCGGAATCAATCCCATCAGGCATTTCAGCAGCGTGGTTTTGCCCACGCCGTTACGGCCCAGCAGGCAGGTGATTTCGCCTGTTTTTACCTCAAAAGACAGGCCGCGTAGAATATGGCTGCCACCGTAATACTGATGCAGTTCAGATACCTGTAACATTTAGCGCCCCAAATAAACGTCGATGACCTGCTCGTTGGCCTGAACCTCGCGCAGCGAACCTTCCGCCAGCACCTTGCCTTGATGCAAAACCGTGACGTAGTCGGCAATGGTTTCCACAAAGCCCATGTCGTGTTCAACCACCATGAGTGAGTGTTTCCCTGCCAGGCTACGGAACAGCTCGGCGGTATAGTCGGTTTCCGCATCGGTCATGCCGGCCGCAGGTTCATCCAGCAGAAGCAGGTGCGGCTCCTGCACCAGCAGCATGCCGATCTCAAGAAACTGTTTCTGTCCATGCGACAACAGGCCCGCCTGGCGGTGACGCGAACCCGTAAGCCGCAACAGGACGAGGACCTCGTCAATCCGATCCCGCTGCTCGCTGTTAAGCCGTGCGCGCAGGCTGGCCCAAACGGTTTTGGTGGTTTTCAGGGCAATTTCCAGATTTTCAAACACCGTCAGCGCTTCAAACACCGTGGGTTTCTGAAATTTGCGTCCGATACCGCGACGGGCAATCTCAACGGGGGAGTGGCTGGTCAGGTCATTATCCTGATCGTAAATGACCCGGCCCTTATCCGGTCGTGTTTTACCGGTAATCACATCCATTAGCGTGGTTTTTCCAGCGCCGTTAGGGCCGATCACACAGCGCAGTTCGCCCACGCCTATCTGTAAGGACAGATCGGACAGGGCGCGAAAGCCATCAAAAGAGACGGTGACGGCTTCCAGTTGCAGCACCGGATCGCGCTGAACACGATGACGATCGGCGGGAAATGATTGGGTATACGGGTGCTCAGTCATCTTTTCTCCGGCGGAGTAAGCCAATCACGCCACGCGGCAGAAACAGCGTGACCAGAATAAACATCATCCCCAGAAAGAACAGCCAGTACTCGGGGAAGGCAACGGTAAACAGGCTCTTCGCGCCGTTAACAATCGCGGCGCCCAGCAGCGGGCCAATTAAGGTGCCGCGTCCACCCAGTGCGACCCAGATAGCGGCTTCGATGGAGTTGGTGGGGGACATTTCACCAGGATTAATAATGCCGACCTGAGGCACATAAAGTGCGCCCGCCATGCCGCATAACACGGCGGACAGCGTCCAGACGAACAGCTTAAAGCCACGGGGATCGTAACCGCAGAACATCAGACGGTTTTCCGCGTCGCGGACCGCCGTCAGCACCCGGCCGAATTTACTGCGTGCCAGGACAAAACCCAGGCCTAAACTGACTAACAGCAATATCACCGTCGCGACAAACAGGCCGATGCGCGTGCCCGTGGCGGTAACATTAAAACCCAGCAGGGTGGTGAAGCCGGTAAAGCCGTTGTTGCCACCAAAGCCGGTTTCATTGCGGAAAAACAGCAGCATGCCGGCATAGGTCAGCGCCTGGGTCATGATGGAGAAATAAACCCCTTTAATTTTCGAGCGGAAGGCGAAAAAACCAAAGACCAGCGCCAGCAGGCCGGGAACCAGTACAATCAGGCACAGCGCCCAGGCAAAATGCTGGGTGCCCGCCCAAAACCACGGCAGCCGATCCCAGGAGAGAAAGGCCATAAAGGCCGGTACGCCGTCGCCCGCCGCCTGGCGCATCAGGTACATGCCCATCGCATAGCCGCCCAGCGCAAAAAACAGGCCGTGTCCCAGAGAGAGTAAACCGGCATAACCCCAGACCAGATCCAGCGCCACCGCGACCACCGCATAGCACAGAATTTTACCCACCAGGGTTAAGGTATAGGTCGATATCGCCAGCGGATGGGTTGCCGGCAGCAGCGCCAGAAATGGCATGATCAGCAGCATCAGCGTAACCAGTGCGCCAATACCCAGCGTCAGGCGCGGGGCCTGACGAGCCAGACGTAAGGAGATGGGTTGCGTCATTAGTCAGTCACCCTTCCTTTCACCGCAAATAACCCTTGCGGACGTTTTTGAATAAACAGCACGATCATGACCAGAATCAGGATTTTCCCCAGCACCGCGCCGATTTGCGGTTCCAGCACTTTATTGAGAATGCCCAGCCCCAGCGCAGCCACGACGGTGCCGGCCAGTTGCCCCACACCGCCGAGCACCACCACCAGGAAAGAGTCAATAATGTAGCCCTGGCCCAGTTCCGGTCCGACATTTCCCAACTGGGACAGGGCCACGCCGCCCAGCCCGGCGATGCCGGAGCCCAGGCCAAAAGCCAGCATATCGACTCGGCCTGTTGGCACGCCGCAGCAGTCGGCCATGGCCCGGTTTTGCGTTACCGCCCGCACGTTCATCCCCAGCCGCGTGCGGTTCAGCAGCAGCCAGGTCAGGATCAGCACAAACACCACGAACAGAATGACCGCAATACGGTTCCAGGGCAGAACCAGATTCGGCAGCACCTGCAATCCGCCGGACAGCCAGGCGGGGTTCGCAACCTCAAGGTTCTGCGCGCCAAACAGCATCCGCACCAGCTGAATCAGCATCAGGCTGATGCCCCAGGTGGCTAACAGGGTTTCCAGTGGACGGCCATACAGGTGACGGATAATGGTGCGCTCCAGCGCCATACCGATAACCGCCGTTAACCCAAAGGCGACCGGGAGCGCCAGCAGCGGATACCAGCCGATGTAATGCGGCGCGAACTGCTGAAACAGGTTTTGCACCATCCAGGTCGCGTAGGCACCCAGCATCAACATTTCCCCGTGCGCCATATTGATCACGCCCAGCAGGCCGTAGGTAATCGCCAGGCCCAGGGCGGCAAGCAGCAGTATCGAACCCAGCGACAGGCCGCTAAACGCCTGGCCCAACAGATCGCCCCACATCAGGCGGCTTTTAATCTGTTGCAGGCTTTCTTTTGCCGCCTCGCGTACGGTTTCATCGGGCTCCACTGTGGGCTGGGTCAGCCGTTGCAGGCTGGCCTGGGTGTTAGGATCGCCGGACTCGCCCAGCAATTTCACCGCCCGCAGCCGAACCATGGGTTGAGGGCTGGACAGTTGCAGGCTGGCCGCCGCCATCGCCAGCGCGGCATGCACGCGCGCATCCTTTTCGAGGCTCAGGCGTTGCGTAATCAGCGGGAGAAGATCGGCGGCGGCGTCATTTTGTAACTGCTGTGCCGCACTCAGGCGTACGCTGGCGTCGCTGCTCACCAGTTGATGTGCGGCGAGCGCACTGGCGACCAGCACGCGCAACCGGTTATTCATAAACAGTTTTTTTAGCGCGCCCTTCGGCTGTGATGACGTATCCAGCGGCTGGAGCCCATTACCGGTTTGGCTAAAAGGATGACGATCCTGATCCGTGACCACGGTTTCGGCTTTCAGCGCCTGAAGCAGCGGCAACCGGCTGACATCTGGCGCAGCGGCCCACTGTTGCAGCAATTCCGCCTGCTGAGCGCGGCTCGCCGCGGCGAAGTCGGCCGCCGGTCCGGCGCTGGCAAACAGCGGCAGGAGCAGCAAAAAACTAAAGAAACACAGGCGAAGCGTCATGGGAGAGCCTCATCAAATAGGCGATCATAGGAAGTCCTTACTGCCGCCCCACAGAGGGATCAGGGGCGGCACCTGTCTTACTGAGACGTTTTCACCAGGTGATCGGGTTTTTTGTCATTACCGGGGATATACGGGCTCCAGGGTTGGGCGCGTACCGGTTTGTCGGTTTGCCAGACCACGTTGAACTGACCGTTTTCTTCCACTTCGCCAATCATCACGGGTTTATGCAGATGGTGGTTAGTCTGATCCATCGTCAGGGTAAAGCCATCCGGCGCTTTAAAGGTCTGCCCGGCCATGGCGGCGCGCACCTTATCCACGTCGGTGGTGCCCGCTTTTTCGACGGCCTGCGCCCACATATGGATCCCTACGTAGGTCGCCTCCATCGGATCGTTCGTCACAACGCTGCTGGCATTCGGCAGGTTATGGGCTTTGGCATAAGCACGGTAATCGGCGACAAATTTGGCGTTGGTCGGGTTATCCAGCGATTCGAAGTAGTTCCAGGCGGCGAGCTGGCCGACCAGCGGTTTGGTATCAATTCCACGGAGCTCTTCTTCGCCCACGGAGAACGCCACCACCGGTATGTCGGTGGCTTTGATGCCCTGATTCGCCAGCTCTTTGTAAAACGGCACGTTGGAATCCCCGTTGATGGTGGAGACCACCGCGGTTTTCCCGCCTGCGGCGAACTTCTTGATATTGGACACGATGGTCTGGTAATCGCTGTAGCCGAACGGGGTATAAACTTCTTCGATGTCTTTATCCTGTACGCCTTTGGTGTGCAGGAAAGCCCGCAAAATTTTGTTGGTCGTGCGGGGATACACATAATCTGTTCCCAACAGGAAGAAGCGTTTCGCGCCGCCGCCATCCTGGCTCATCAGGTATTCCACTGCCGGAATAGCCTGCTGGTTAGGGGCTGCCCCGGTGTAGAAGACGTTCGGTGACATCTCTTCACCTTCATACTGTACCGGGTAGAAGAGCAGGCCGTTCAGCTCTTCGAAGACTGGCAGCACGGATTTTCGTGATACCGAGGTCCAGCAGCCAAACACCACCGCAGTTTTGTCCTGGGTCAGCAGCTGGCGCGCCTTTTCGGCAAAGAGCGGCCAGTTTGAGGCGGGATCCACCACCACCGGTTCGAGCTTTTTACCCAGCACGCCACCTTTCGCATTGATTTCATCAATGGTCATCAGGGCGACATCTTTCAGTGGCGTTTCGGAAATCGCCATAGTGCCGGAAAGCGAGTGCATAATACCCACTTTGATGGTGTCAGCCGCCTGGGCGCTCCATGAGAATCCCATACCTGCAACGGTAGCGGAGAGTGCAAAAGCCTTGAGCAATGAACGTCTTTTCATCAATGTTAAACCCCTGGTTAGATGGATGCGTTATTCGATGGGTTGGAGCCTGGCCTGCTGTAACATATGGATCGTGATCTTCCTGACCTCAGCCTTACTGGCGGCAATGTGTTCGCTCAGCATCTGCTGGGCTTTGCCGGTCTGCTGCAAAAAAATGGCCTGTAAAATTTGCGCGTGCTCGCGATACGTCGCCGCGATCCTGTCTTCGCGGGTAAAATCGAGACGACGGATAATGCGGATCTTCTCGGTCAGTTCAGCGTGAATACGCGCGATTTCACTGTTGCCCGCGGCGGCGACCAGCGTCATATGAAAGGCCTCATCGTGCTGCGACACTTTCTTGCCGTCGTCCAGCCGGGCGGCCTCACACCAGAACTGATAAAGCTCGCGCAGCCGGGCGGCGCACTGCGCCGATGGCAGACCGCACAGACGCTTCACGGCTTCGCACTCCAGTACCGTGCGCAGATCGTACAGCTCTTCGAAATAGGCAAAATCGAAGGTTTTGACCTGCCATCCGCTGCGAAACCACACATCGACATAGCCTTCACGCTCCAGCCAGAAAAGCGCCTGCCGGACAGGCGTGCGGCTGACCGCCATACGTTCAGCAATTTCACTCTCGCTGAAGCGGTCACCGGGCATCAGGCGAAACTCAAAAATGTCGTTTTTCAGCGTCTGGTAAACACGTTCCGCCAGGGCTTCCGGACGCGCTTTATTACGGGGTAAACGGGTTGTCATCGGCCCTCCTTATTCCAGCCACAGCAGCGTATCGCCAGGGCTGACGGCGCGCCCTGCCTGACAGGCGATGCGTTTCACCCGACCGGCGCAGGGGGCTGCAATCGCCAGCTCCATTTTCATTGCCTCAACAATCACCAGCGTCTGACCCGCGCTGACGTCATCCCCGGGCTGTACCAGCACTTTCCAGATATTGCCGTTCATATCTGCCTGCACCGCGTGCGCGCTGTCATCTTCAGCGGAGGTATGAGGCGTGATATCTGGAGGAGAGGCGATCTCCTGTTCCTCCTGCGACCAGCGCGTAACTTCCTGCTCGAAAGCCGCTGCCTGACGCTGGCGAAACGCCGTGATGTCCTGAGCGTTATCTGCCAGGAATTGTTGGTGAGCGGCAAAATCAAATTCAGTTTCGTCAATACGCAGCGTGGCGCGACCTTCGCGGAAATCGTCACGTAACTGCGTCAGCGCCTCTTCCGTTACGGGATAAAAGCGCACCTGATCGAAGAAGCGCAGCAGCCAGGGTTCGCCAGCAGTAAACTGCGCATTTTTGAGGAACTTGTTCCAGATAGGTAAGGTACGGCCCACCAGCTGATAGCCGCCGGGCGAGTCCATGCCGTAAATGCACATATACATCCCGCCGATGCCGACGGTGCCTTCTGCCGTAAAGGTACGGGCCGGGCTGTATTTGGAACTCAGCAGGCGGTGACGGGGATCGACAGGCACGGCGCAGGGCGCGCCAAGGTACACATCCCCCAGCCCTAAAATCAGATAGCTGGCCTCAAAGATCGTGTCGCGGACCTGGTCGCGGCTGGTTAATCCGTTAATGCGCTGAATAAAATCGACATTATTTGGCAGCCAGGGCGCGCTGGCACGCACGGTTTCTTTATAGCGTTCCACCGCACCGAGCGTCGCGCTGTCTTCAAAGGCCATCGGTAGCCAGACGATGCGTGACGGAACTTTCAGGTGACTGACATTGCCGAGCATCGCTTCCCGTTCCAGCAGCACGTTCATTAACTGCGACTGACTCAGGACCAGGCTGTCGTAGCGAATTTGCAGCGAGCGCACGCCGGGAGAGAGCTCTTCGATCCCGGTAACAGGCTGAGCACGCAGCGCCTCCATTAATAAATGCACACGCAGACGCAATGCCAGATCGAGGACGTTGTCGCCATATTCGATGAGGATGTATTTATCACCGGCCTGGCGATAGACCGCCCTGGGGGAGGTTTCCGTAGCGGCGACAGCGGCGAGCAGGGTGCAGGAACCAAAGCGGTTTTCAGCCAGCGAGGGGACGGCAAACGTGGGCGCAGAGTGCGGCCGCAGCGTGGCAATCACCTGCTTCTGAGCCTGTTCCCGCGCGGTCGCTTCCTCTACGCTGATGGGGTGAAAACGGATGCTGTCACCAGGTTTGACCTGACCGACTTTCCACAGCTCGGCTTTGGCTATCGTTACCGGGCAGACAAAGCCGCCAAGGCTGGGGCCGTCGTGGGTGAGGATCACCGGGAAATCACCGGTAAAGTTGACTGCGCCGATAGCATACTCGCAGTCATGTACGTTGGAAGGATGCAGACCAGCCTCACCGCCGTTAGCACGAGCCCAGCTCGGTTTTGGCCCGACCAGGCGTACGCCAAGGCGGTTTGAGTTGTAGTGTACCTGCCAGTCGCTGGCAAAAAAGTCGTCGATGGCGGCCTGGGTGAAGAAGTCAGGTGCGCCGTGCGGTCCGTACAGCACGCCAATGTGCCATTCGTTCGTGTAGGTCGGTATCAGCGCCGGGCTGAGCGCCTGGGGCGCGCTGATCGGGGCCGGTGTGGTACAGGCGGCCAGCAGCGGCTGGGAAACCGGCAGCATATCTGCAACCCGCAGCGTCCGCCCCGCGTGCCCGCCAAACTGACCAAGCGAGAAAGTGGAGCGGCTGCCGAGGTATTCCGGTACGTCAAAACCATTACGGATGGCCAGGTAACAGCGACAGCCTTGCAGCGCGCGGCCCAGCGTGAGCGTTTGTCCCGCATTGACCGTGACAGGCTGCCAGTTTGCAACGGGTTCACCATCCAGCATGGCGGCGCAGTCAGCGCCGGTCAGGGCAATTGTCGTCGCACAATGAAAACGCAGCGTCGGGCCCTGTAAGGTAAATTCCAGTCCTGCTGCGGCCTCATGATTGCCGACGATACGGTTAGCCAGCCGGAAAGCATAGTCGTCCATGGGGCCGGAGGGCGGTACGCCGATATCCCAGTAGCCAAGGCGGCCCGGAACGTCCTGCACGGAGCTAAAGGTGCCGGGCTGCAGAACTTCCACTACCGCGGCCGACGGCGTGAAATCATCCAGAAAACCAGTCCAGACGTCGCCACTCTGGAAGGCGTCGGTGGCGATGACCTGCCGCAGGTAATCAAGATTGGTGGCGATGCCGTGCAGTTGAGTGGCATTCAGCGCGCGTTGCAGTTTGGCCAGCGCGGCGTCCCGGGTTTCAGCATGAACGATCAGCTTGGCGATCATGGGATCGTAGTAGCTCGATACGTCGCTACCGGTGCTGATTCCACTATCGACGCGCACATCCTCGGGAAAGTGCACATGGGTTAAGACACCGGGACAAGGCTGAAAATGTTTAAGCGGATCTTCAGCGTAGAGCCGGACTTCGATCGAGGCGCCCTGAGGTGCCTGCTGCAGGCGCGGCCAGTCGATCGCTTCATCGGCAGCCACGCGCAACATGCACTCGACCAGGTCAAGACCCGTGACGCATTCGGTGACCGGATGTTCAACCTGCAGGCGGGTATTGACCTCCAGGAAATAGAAGGCGTCCTGCTGCGCATCGTAAATGTATTCGACGGTGCCCGCGCTGCGGTAATTGACCACCTCGCCCAACCGGACTGCCGAGGCGAGCAGCGCATCGCGGGTTGCAGCGGGCAAACAGGGAGCGGGCGTTTCTTCTACCACTTTCTGGTTGCGGCGTTGCAGAGAGCAGTCGCGCTCGCCCAGAGCGACCACGGTGCCTTTGCCGTCGCCAAAGATCTGTACCTCAACATGGCGGGCATGATCGATGCAGCGTTCAAGAAATACGCCTGCGTCGCTGAAGAACTGTTCGCCAAGCCGGCGCACGCTCTCCCAGGCATGCCGGAGCGCCTCGGCATCCGCGCAGCGCGTCAGGCCGATGCCGCCGCCCCCGGCCGTGCTTTTTAACATCACCGGATAACCAATATGGCTCGCGGCGGCCAGGGCGTCATCCAGCGAGTCGAGCAGCGGCGTGCCTGGCGTCATGGGAACACCGGCGTGCGCTGCCAGTTCACGGGCACGGTGCTTTAAACCGAACTCACCAATTTGCTGCGCTGTCGGTCCAACAAATACGATGCCGGCCTCCTCACAGGCGGCGGCAAACGGCAGGCTTTCAGAGAGAAAACCGTAGCCCGGCCAGACAGCCTGGGCGCCGCTTTCCTGCGCGGCCGCCAGAATTTTATCAATGCGCAGATAGCTGTCGCTGGCTTTGTCACCGCCCAGACAAATAGCGATATCGGCATCTTTGACATGTTGCGCGTTACGGTCGGCATTGGAAAAGACCGCGACGCTGGTAATGCCCAAACGTTTCAGGGTACGGATAGCGCGGCAGGCAATTTCGCCACGATTGGCAATCAGAACGGTGCTGAACATGATTGATTAACTCTCCAGAGAAGCGAGCCAGTTACGCCAGCCGCCGAATTCGGTAATCTCCAGCGCGTGCGTCAGCGCGGAACCTTCACAAATAAACCCTTTCACCACGCGACCATCGGCAAGCGTGAGGCTGCCAATGCCTAGGGGTTGTGGGATTTCGGCCACGAATTCGCCAAAGCGCGCCAGGGGGATATCCCAGAGCTCGACGGCGATGGCGGCGCCCTGTTCCGCCCGCATCAGTCCCGGCTTTTTGACCGGGCCATCCAGCAGGGCAAACAGGCGATACTGGCTGGCCGTCTGGGTCTCTTCTACCCGGACGGCCTGGCGTTGCGTGAGCTGAAAGTTAAGTGGCATGCCGGTCAGGTGCGCGCCCACGACCGCAAGACGAACGTGGTCGTCCGAAGGGGGAAGCGGCGCAGGTTCAGGGGGTTGGGCCTTGCCAGTGGCGCCGCGCGGCAGGGCCATAGCCTGCTGCCAGCGCAGGCCAAACTGCGCCAGCGCGCGGTCATGCCAGGCGGGGGCGATGAGCGTAATGCCCGCGGGCAGATCGTCGTTTCTGAAAGGGGCAGGCAGCGCCAGTGCGGCAAGATCGGCCAGATTGGTAAAGTTGGTGTAAGTACCAAAATGTGAGTTGTAAATCACCGGCTCCTGCTGCATCTCATCCAGGGTATAGATCGTGGGGGACGTGGGCACGACCAGCGCATCAAACGGTGCCAGAGCCTGCTGAATCTGGCGCGCCAGCCGGGCACGCAGGTATTCGGCCTCGAAGGCCTCGACGGCACTGTATTTCAGACCCGTCGAGATAATGCTGTGCACCACCGGATCCATCTTCTCCGGGTGGTTGAGCATCTCGCCTACGGCAGCGGTACGCTCTGCCACCCACGGGCCGTAGTAGAGCTGTTCGGCGAGCTGCGTGAAGGGGGTGAAATCAATCGGATGCAGCGTGGCGCCGCTGTCCTGCAGTGCGGTCAGCGCGGCGTCCCAGGCCGCTTCGGCAGCTGCATCATCAAAAAACACGGGGGCGGCAGGAATTGCGAAATCAGGACGAGATTTCATGCCCGCGGGCGCCGTACGAGGATGAACGCGCGAATAGGCATCCTGAGCATCGTATCCTCCCGCCAGGCTGGCGACGCGAAACGCATCGTCCACCGTCAGCGCAAAGACGGAAATCGTGTCGTTCAGGCGGCAGGCAGGAACGACACCGCGCGCAGACAGCCAGCCCTTGGTCGGTTTCAGACCGACAATATTGTTGAAACCGGCGGGCACCCGGCCAGAACCGGCGGTATCGGTACCCAAAGAGAACGCCACCAGCCCTCGAGCCAGTACCGAGGCCGATCCCGAACTGGAGCCGCCGCTTACAAAGTCCGGGTCGAAGGTGTTACATACCGCGCCGTAAGGTGAACGTGTACCGACCAGTCCGGTAGCAAACTGGTCGAGGTTAGTTTTCCCCATCACCACCGCGCCCGCCGCTTTAAGCTGTGCCACCACAAAGGCATCCTCGGCGGCGATATAACGGAATGCAGGGCAGGCTGCCGTTGTCGGCCAGCCAGCCACGTCAATGTTATCTTTCACGGCAAAGGGAACACCGAACAGTGGCAGGGCATCCGGATCCTGCTGGTAACGCGCCAGGAGCGGCTCAGTTTGCGCTATTAACTGGGCGGGAGTGGCAAGACAGATCCACGCATTATCGTCTGGATCCAGCTCAGAAAGGTGTTCAGCCAGCAGCGTGTGAACCTGCTCCGGGTGTTGCCGAACGCGTTGCTGCCAGTCATTAAGGGTCAAACCGAATGTCGAAGCCATGCAGTGAATTCCAACAGGTATACAAGATGGGATTCAACAGAGCAAAGGACGTGCCAGAATTTTAATGCCATGAATCAATGAGATAATTCGAACATCCATAAGAAGATGTGATGATAAAACGCACAGTTGTCGCGCAGGCAGTGTGACATCAGGGTGCGTTAAAGCGGTGCGAAGGTAAATTTTGTGAAGAACATGGCAAGAGTGGCTTCCCCTGGTTAGCATGAATAACGTCTGGCACAGAGCCAGCGCCCAGCAACAGAGGAGATTTACGTGGAGAAGTGGCGTAACTGGATGATAGGGATCTGCCTGGTCAGCACGGCCGGCAGCGCATGGGCTGATTCGCTTGATCAACAACGGCAACGATATCAACAAATTAAGCAGGCCTGGGACAGTAATCAGATGGCAACAGTTGAACAGCTGTTACCGACGCTACAGGATTATCCGCTTTATCCTTATTTAGAATACCGTCTGCTGGCGCAGGACCTGGACCAGGAAACCAGCCTGGCAGTACAAAATTTTATTCAAAAGTATCCGACTTTACCGCCAGCGCGCTCGCTGAAAACGCGTTTTGTTAACGTACTGGCGCATCGTCAGGACTGGCAAGGCGTGCTTAACTTCAGCCCCGACGAGCCCACGCCGGTGCAGGCACGTTGTAACTGGTACTATGCCAAATGGTCAACCGGAAAGCAGCAGGCGGCATTTGACGGTGCCAAAGCCATTTGGCTGCGCGGCACGGCCCTGCCGAATGACTGTGATAAGCTCTTCTCCGTGTGGCAGGCCAGCGGTCAGCTTTCTCCCATCACTATTCTTGAACGTATCCGCCTGGCAATGAAAGCGGGCAATGACAGTCTGGTCAGCTATCTGGCCAAAACGCTGCCTGCCGATTACAAGACGATGTCGGATGCATTACTGGCGTTGCAGAAAGATCCTCAGTCCGTCACGACCTTTGCCAACAGCGTGGGCGCAACCGACTTCACGCGCCAGGCCACGATTTTTGCCTTTACCCGCGTTGCCCGTGCCGATATGGAAACAGCCCGTAGCCTGATCCCTGAGCTGGTGCGCGCGCAAAAAATGGGGCCAGAAGATGAGCAGGCGCTGAAAGAGATTGTCGTCTGGCGGATGATGGGCAGCGATCTGACCTCCGAGCAGGCGCGCTGGCGCGATGCGGTGGTGATGAACAGCGAATCGACCGCGTTAGTAGAACGGCGGGTGCGCCTGGCGCTGAGTGAAAACGATCGTCGTGGCCTGAACACCTGGATTGCGCGTCTGCCGGTTGAAGCGAAAGAGAAAGACGAGTGGCAGTACTGGCAGGCCGATTTGCTTTATTCAAAAGATCGCAAAGAAGAAGCCGATGACATTCTGCGTAAGCTGATGAAAGAGCGCGGTTTTTATCCTATGGTTGCCGCACAACGTTTAGGGGTGGACTATCCTCTTCAGGTCGATGCGGCACCCAAACCTGACGCGGCAACCACCCAGGGGCCAGAACTCGCACGCGTGCGTGAGCTGATGTACTGGGGCATGGACAATCTGGCACGCAGCGAGTGGGCCAACCTGATCGGCAGCAAAACCCATGTCCAGCAGCAGATGCTGGCGCGCTACGCAAGCGAACAGGACTGGTGGGATCTGAGCGTACAGGCCACGATCACCGCGAAAATGTGGGACAGCCTGAAAGAGCGTTTCCCGCTGGCATGGCAGGATCTGTATAAGCAGAACACCCAGGGTAAATCCATTCCGCAGAGTTATGCGATGGCGATTTCCCGTCAGGAAAGTGCATGGAACCCGAAAGCCCGTTCCCCGGTGGGTGCCAGCGGACTGATGCAGATTATGCCGGCGACCGCGACACACACCGTGAAGATGTTTAGCATCCCGGGCTATGTGAACGCGTCTCAGCTGTTCGATCCGCAGACCAACATTCAGATCGGGACGCAATATCTGGAGTATGTTTATCAGCAGTTTGATAAGAACCGGATATTCGCCTCAGCGGCTTACAATGCCGGCCCGGGACGCGTACGGACCTGGCAAGGCAGTACCGCAGGCAATCTCAACGCCGTCGCCTTTATCGAAACCATTCCGTTTTCGGAAACCCGGGGTTACGTGAAGAATGTGCTGGCCTATGATGCGTACTACCGCTACTTCCTGGGTCAGCCGGACAAGATCCTGTCCGATGCTGAGTGGAATCGCCGCTACTAGCTGTGTTAAGCTTCCGTACTCTTTAGCGAGTACGGAAGCCTCTCATGAATCAACCCTCTGTGCCATCCACGACTGACCCGGCTACGGACGCGCACTGGCTGCGTTTTGTTGAGCTGATGCAACAGGCTTTTGCGGATAACCAGGCGCTGCCGCTGTTACAGCTGATGACGACGCCAGATGAACGAGAGTCCTTTGGTACACGCTTGCGTATCATTGAATCGCTGCTGAATGGCGACATCAGCCAGCGTGAACTGAAAAACGAACTGGGCGTGGGGATTGCCACGATTACCCGCGGATCAAACAGCCTGAAAGAGGCGCCTCCGGCACTGAAGCAGTGGCTGGAAGCACACCTGACGCGTCGCTGATTACTGCTGATAGAACGGATGGGTTAGCGGGCAGAGCGCCAGTATCAGAGCCTGGTGGTAAACGCTGGAGCGGCTGAGCAGGCCCTGGGTCAGGGTGCCGATTGCGCCGCCTTTGTGCTTAATATTGTCGATGCCGGTGAGGCGCGCCATCTCCTCACCCAGTTCGCGTCCTTCACGTAGACCGGCCATCACCACCGGCGGCAGGGTAAAACTGGCCGAACGTGACTCTCCCCGCTGTTTCTGGTTTTCCACCACCATCCAGGCAAAAGCGCACTCTTCTTCAATTCCGGCTTCAATCGCCACCCAGAAGTCGGCTTCCGGACGAACCTGACGGGCATTCATCACGCGCTGGCGTGCGCCAGTTCGCGTTTCGAGGTTGGTTAAAGGCTGTGCCGCAACGCCGCTCTCGACCTCGACCCCTTCGATATGGCAGGATCCCTCGCCGAAAACGTCGTTGAATGCCTGAGCAATCGCACGAATCTTCGCTGGATTGATGGTAGCTGCGACAACATGGTACATAATTAATTGAACCCTCAGGTAATTAAGGCGATTTTGGTCGCAGTATAACGGAAACTAAGCATGCTACAGGTCTATCTTGTTCGTCACGGTGAAACGGTATGGAATGCAGAACGTCGCATTCAAGGGCACTCCGACAGTCCGCTGACGGAAAAAGGTGAGCAACAAGCCCGTCAGGTCGGTGAACGCATCAAAAGCGCCGGTATCACGCATATTATTTCCAGCGATTTAGGGCGCACCCGGCGTACCGCTGAAATCATTGCCGATGCCTGTGGTTGTGATATCACTTTCGACCCGCGACTGCGGGAGCTGAACATGGGCATACTGGAAAAACGATTGCTTGATGAACTGAGCCCGGAAGAAGAGGGCTGGCGTGCTTCGCTGGTTAACGGCAGCGAGGGCGGCCGCATTCCTCAGGGCGAATCCATGACGGAACTGGCGCAGCGTATGCAGGAGGCACTTAATGCCTGCCTGGCGCTGCCGGCAGGGAGCCGCCCGCTACTGGTCAGCCACGGCATGGCGCTGGGCGTGCTGGTCAGCACCATTCTGGGGCTACCGGCCTATGCCGAACGTCGCCTGCGCCTGCGCAATTGTTCGATTTCCCGCGTTGATCATCAGCAGAGCGCATGGCTGGCACAGGGTTGGGTCGTGGAAACGGCGGGTGATATTGCCCACCTCGACGAACCCGCGATGGACGAGCTTCAGCGTTAATCGGTGATGCCGTCATTACGACGGCATCACACCAGGCATTAACGGCGAATCGGGATCAGATATTCACAACGAATCTCTGTAGGCGGTTCGCTGCGCTTTTTACCGCCGTGGGTAATAAAGCGTTCGATGTCCTGCCCCATGCGGCGCGTCAGGCCCAGCGTCGGCATGCAGGTACCGTATAACAACAGAATAAACTCCTGAAGTTCAACGCGCGGACCGCTGTAGTTGAACTGAACGTAATCCCCGGCTTCAAGAATGACCTTCTGGCCCGAATGCATATTGGTCGCGCTGTCGGTTGGCACGGCTGTGGTGTACAGAATCTCCTGCTCATCGTCTTTTTCATGACTGGCACGGACCTGGTGCAGACCGTAGAGCACGGGCGGAACCGTATCCGTTTCCAACAGAAACTGTTTCCAGAAATGGACACGCATTTCATCGCGGTAGCTGGAAATTTGTTCCAGGGTACAGGTGTAGCTCTGTGTCTGTCCCACCAGAACGGTCTCCGGCAGGGTGACGAACTGCGATTCCGGCTGCTGATCGTTTCCTAACCGAATGGGTGGGCGAATACCAAATGAATTCCAGTCAGACGAGCGGCGATACCATGCAGGTGTTTGATTAAACTGCTTTTTAAAGGCTCGTGTAAAGGTCTGCTGTGAATCAAACCGATATTGCAAAGCAATATCGAGAATCGGGCGGCTGGTCAGGCGAAGTGCCACCGCGGCTTTGGAAAGACGTCGTGCCCGGATATAGGCGCCAATGGCGTGTCCGGTAACGTCTTTAAACATCCGTTGTAGATGCCATTTAGAATAACCGGCTTTAGTGGAAACGTTATCCAGTGAAAGTGGTTGATCCAAATGGCTCTCCAGCCAGGCAAGCAAATCGCGAATGATACCGGCTTGGTCCATAAAACATCCTCATACTCTGGTGGCGCAGCTAAATGAAGTCGACGAATAATAGCACTTATTGCTTTAAAGACATGTTTGGTTTTGACTGGGATGGTTGTGCTATCTACGCGGGAATTTATACCCTTTTTACGTTGGTTATTGTATCGATTGACAGTACATTACATGCTCATCTATTACATTTGCAATGGTAACTCAATGACAATACCTCGTCTCCTGCTCGTCACCTTCGCGGGTTTGCTGTTTTCCAGTCCGCTTCTGGCTGAAGAGATTGGCTCCGTCGACACTGTGTTTAAGATGTTTGGACCCGACCACAAAATTGTGGTTGAGGCATTCGACGATCCCGACGTAAAAAATGTCACCTGCTACATCAGCCGGGCGAAAACAGGCGGTATCAAGGGCGGGCTGGGATTAGCGGAAGATACATCAGACGCGGCCATTTCGTGTCAGCAAATCGGGCCGGTAGAACTGAGCGAGAAAATTGCCAAAGGCAAAGCACAGGGTGACGTAGTGTTTCGTCAGCGCACATCGCTGATCTTCAAGAAACTGCAGGTCGTGCGTTTCTTTGACAGCAAGCGTAACGCATTAATTTATCTGGCTTACTCAGATAAAGTGGTGGATGGTTCACCTAAAAATGCGCTAAGCGCCGTACCGATTATGCCGTGGCACTAAGGCAATCATTAAACGCCCGTAAGGGCGTTAAATGATTGCCAGCTTAATCCTGCAGGTCACCACAGAAACGATAACCTTCGCCGTGAATGGTGGCGATGATTTCAGGGGTATCTGGCGTGGATTCAAAATGTTTACGGATACGACGGATTGTCACGTCAACAGTACGGTCGTGTGGCTTGAGATCGCGTCCGGTCATTTTCTTCAGCAAATCAGCACGCGTCTGAATCTTGCCGGGGTTTTCGCAGAAGTGCAGCATGGCACGGAACTCACTGCGCGGCAGTTTGTACTGCTCACCGTTGGGATTGATGAGTGAGCGGCTGTTGATGTCCAGCTCCCAGCCGTTGAACTTATAGCTTTCAACCTGGCGACGCTCTTCATTGGGTAAAGGCAAATTCATGGTGCGCAACAGCAGGTTACGTGCACGAATAGTTAATTCGCGAGGGTTAAACGGCTTAGTAATGTAGTCGTCTGCACCAATTTCCAGCCCAAGAATTTTATCGACTTCGTTATCGCGTCCGGTCAGGAACATCAATGCGACATTGGCTTGCTCACGCAGTTCACGTGCCAGTAACAGGCCGTTTTTACCCGGCAGATTGATGTCCATAATAACCAGATTGACATCATTATCGGTCAACACCTGGTGCATCTCTGCACCATCGGTCGCTTCGTACACGACATAACCTTCCGCCTCAAAAATGCTTTTGAGGGTATTGCGCGTGACCAGTTCGTCTTCAACGATGAGAATGTGCGGGGTCTGCATGTTTAGCTACCTAATTTTGCCAACTAAATTGAAAACAGGGCGTACAGCGGTTAGGTGCTCTCCAGTGCGGAGAACGGCAAGCTTTGCTGAACCGTTGTACAAAAGTAAATTTTGATAAGCTTTTATCAAGGTCAACAACCGTATTCGCCAGCCTGCCGGGGTAAAAATTCCATGCCCTGCGGAATAATAATTTGAAACACATACTAACTGTATTAACAGCAACCTAACAGCAATAACAACAACTGGTAAGCATAAAAACAACGCTTCGTTGACTTATATCAAATGCAATTGTAGCACGTTAACATTTCTGTGAAAAACATCTCAAAAAATAGCGTGCTGGCTGACATTACGTCTCATTTTTGTCCCCGCCAGCCCGGCTTATCACTAAATATGATGTTAGAAACTTACTATTACAGTGGACTGAAATGAAAGGCTTTTATTTTGAAGGTTTTGATAATGTGCACTTTATGATAAAAAGGCGCGCTCCGGCCTTTTTTAACGTGTTTTAACATGTATGTCAGAGTCTTAACATGACCACCTATATCCCTCAATAAAGCAGGTGCGTGTTACACTAGCAGCGTGCACATTTACTGATGGAATGATCATGCTTTTTCCTCTTATCCTCGTCTCACCTGCCCGGGCAGAAAATATTGGCGCGGCGGCGCGTGCCATGAAAACCATGGGCTTTAATGAAATGCGTATTGTTGCCAGTGATGCATGGCAGGATCCGGCCGCCCGCCGCGTAGCTCATGGCGCAGGTGATATTCTGGACAGGATAAAAACCTTTGATACGCTGGCCGAAGCGCTGGCAGACATCGACTTTTCCGTCGCCACGACCGCGCGAAGTCGGGCCAGGTTCCGCTATTATGCAACGCCGCAGCAGGTGGAAGCGCAACTGCGGGAAAAACGTCAGTGGGTAAACAGCATGGCATTGGTATTTGGCCGTGAAGACAGCGGGCTGACCAATGAAGAGCTGGAGCAGGTTGACCTGCTCACCGGCATTCCAATGGCAAACGATTATCCTTCACTGAACCTGGGGCAGGCCGTTATGGTTTACTGTTACCAGCTGTCGGCGCTCAATCAGGTGGCTGCGCCTGTCGCCCCAGCGGCCGATGGTCAGCAGCTCCAAGCCCTGCGCCAGCGGTTTGAACAGTTACTGAGCCGGTTAGAGGTGAGTGACGACAATAAAATGGCCGACTGGATTAATCAGCGTATTGGCCTGTTAGAGCAGCGCGACAGTGCGATGTTGCACCGTTTGTTGCATGACGTGGAAAAAAAGCTGGCAGATAAATCCTCGGGTTAAGCGTGACTATACAGTCACAGATGTTAACGAAACGCGGTATAACAAACGATTCACCAGGCTTTTTTTGTTTAACAGCATGCTAAACATTGTGGTCTGTATTTGCGCAACGGATAAAACCGTTGACTTAATGTGCGCTTTGCTTTACTTCTTGACGCAGACGGACAATCAATGACAGACAGAAAAAATAAATCTGAATGCGTAATCACAGCCTGAACACCACAATTATTACCACCACCATTACCATTACGATCGGTAAAGGGGCGGGCTGACGCATCCAGGAAAAACAGAAAAGAAGCCCGCACCTCACGAGTGCGGGTTTTTTTTTGACTCAAAATCAGGAGAGTTGACATCATGCGAGTGCTGAAATTCGGTGGGACCTCGGTTGCTAATGCAGAGCGTTTTCTGCGCGTGGCCGATATTCTGGAAAGTAATGCGCAACAGGGACAGGTTGCCACCGTGCTTTCTGCGCCCGCTAAGATTACCAACCATCTGGTCGCGATGATCGAAAAAACCATTAGCGGTCAGGATGCGCTGCCGAATATCAGTGACGCGACGCGCATCTTTGCGGAGCTGCTGCAGGGGCTGGCCGAGGCGCAACCCGGTTTCGACTATGACGGGCTTAAAAGCCGCGTAGACAGCGAGTTTGCTCAGCTTAAACAGGTGCTGCACGGGATCAGCCTGTTGGGACAGTGCCCTGACAGCGTCAACGCCGCGATGATCTGTCGTGGTGAGAAGCTCTCGATTGCGATTATGGAAAAGCTGCTTGAGGCACGAGGTTATGGCGTCAGCGTTATCGATCCGGTCGAGAAGCTGTTAGCCATCGGCCACTATCTCGAGTCTACCGTGGATATCGCAGAATCAACCCGCCGCATCGAAGCCAGTAAAATTCCGGCTGAAAATATGATCCTGATGGCCGGTTTTACCGCCGGTAATGAGCGGGGCGAGCTGGTGGTGCTGGGCCGAAACGGTTCCGACTACTCTGCTGCCGTGTTGGCGGCTTGTCTGCGTGCCGATTGCTGCGAAATCTGGACCGACGTAGACGGGGTTTATACCTGCGATCCCCGTCAGGTGCCGGATGCCCGCCTGCTCAAATCCATGTCATACCAGGAGGCGATGGAGCTCTCCTATTTCGGGGCGAAAGTCCTGCATCCACGGACTATCGCGCCTATCGCCCAGTTCCAGATCCCTTGCCTGATCAAAAACACGGCCAATCCGCAGGCCCCAGGTACGCTGATCAGCGCCAATGGTGAACAGGATGAATTCCCGGTTAAGGGCATCACCAACCTGAATAATATGGCGATGTTTAACGTGTCTGGCCCGGGGATGAAAGGCATGGTGGGCATGGCCGCCCGCGTGTTCGCGACCATGTCACGCACCGGGATTTCAGTGGTGTTAATCACCCAGTCTTCTTCTGAATACAGCATCAGCTTCTGTGTTCCTCAGAGCGAGCAGGCGCGAGCGCGCCGTGTGCTGGAAGACGAATTCTATCTTGAACTGAAAGATGGATTGCTGGATGCGCTGGACGTTATCGAAAATCTGGCGGTGATCTCGGTTGTAGGGGATGGCATGCGCACCCTGCGCGGGATTTCAGCGAAATTCTTCTCTGCCCTGGCGCGCGCCAATATCAACATTATCGCTATCGCTCAGGGATCGTCTGAACGCTCTATTTCGGTCGTGGTCAATAATGATGACGTCACCACGGGCGTGCGCGTCGTGCATCAGATGCTGTTTGCCACCGACCAGGTGATTGAGGTTTTTGTGGTGGGCGTCGGCGGAGTCGGCGGCGCCCTGCTGGATCAGCTGCATCGCCAGCAGACGTGGCTTAAACAAAAGCACATCGATCTCCGCGTTTGCGGCATTGCGAATTCCCGGGCGCTGTTAACCAACGTGCACGGTATCGATCTCAGCGACTGGAAAGGCGAAATGGCGCAGGCCAAAGAGCCGTTTAACCTGGGGCGCTTAATTCGCCTGGTTAAAGAGTATCATTTACTGAATCCGGTGATTGTGGACTGTACCTCGAGCCAGGCGGTTGCCGACCAGTACGCAGATTTTCTGGCGGAAGGTTTTCACGTGGTCACGCCGAATAAAAAGGCCAACACCTCGTCGTGGGAATACTATCAGAAGATGCGTGTGGCGGCGGCGGGATCGCGTCGTAAGTTCCTGTATGACACTAACGTCGGCGCGGGTTTACCCGTCATTGAGAACCTGCAAAATCTGCTCAATGCAGGCGATGAGTTGATCAGGTTCTCTGGAATTTTATCAGGATCGCTATCCTATATTTTTGGCAAGCTGGATGAAGGTGTATCGCTGTCAGAAGCGACCAGGATGGCACGCGAGATGGGCTTTACCGAGCCCGATCCTCGCGACGATCTCTCAGGTACGGATGTCGCGCGCAAGCTGCTGATTCTGGCGCGTGAAGCGGGGCATTCGCTCGAAATGAGCGACATTGAAATCGAACCCCTGCTGCCCGCGCATCTGAATGCCATCGCCGATGTTGACCAGTTTATGGCGCAGTTACCCGAAGCCGATGCGGCGATTGCAGCCAGGGTGGAACAGGCACGTGCTGAAGGCAAAGTGCTGCGTCTGGTTGGCGTGATCGAAGAGGGCGGGGCATGTAAAGTGAAGATCGATGCGGTTGACGGTAACGATCCGCTTTTCAAAGTCAAAAATGGCGAAAACGCGCTGGCCTTTTACAGCCGCTATTATCAGCCGATTCCGTTAGTATTGCGCGGATACGGTGCAGGAAACGATGTGACAGCTGCGGGCGTGTTTGCCGATCTGCTGCGCACACTGTCATGGAAGTTGGGAGTGTAATGATGGTAAAAATTTATGCGCCGGCCTCAATCGGTAACGTCAGCGTGGGTTTTGACGTGCTGGGCGCGGCGGTATCGCCAGTGGATGGTACATTGCTGGGTGACTGCGTGTCGGTCGAGGCGGCCGACAGCTTTAGCCTAAGCAATGCGGGACGTTTTGTCAGTAAGCTGCCCAGCGATCCCAAAGAGAACATCGTCTATCAGTGCTGGCAGCGTTTCTGTGAAGCGATTGGCAAAACCGTACCTGTAGCGATGACGCTGGAAAAAAATATGCCGATCGGCTCCGGCCTCGGCTCCAGCGCCTGCTCCGTGGTGGCTGGCCTGATGGCGATGAATGAATTTTGTGGTAACCCGCTTGATGAAACTCAGCTCCTGACCCTGATGGGAGAACTGGAAGGGCGCATCTCCGGTAGCGTACATTACGATAATGTCGCGCCCTGCTTCCTTGGCGGTATTCAGCTGATGCTGGAAGAAAACGGCATTATCAGTCAGGCCGTACCCGGATTTGACGACTGGCTGTGGGTCATGGCCTATCCGGGTATTAAAGTCTCGACGGCGGAAGCGCGGGCGATTTTACCTGCGCAGTATGCAAAGCAGGACTGCATCAAACACGGTCGTCTGCTGGCAGGCTTTGTTCACGCCTGTCATACGCGCCAACCCGCGCTGGCGGCTAAACTTATGCAGGATGTCATTGCTGAGCCTTATCGTACTCAGCTGCTACCGGGCTTTGCCGAGGCTCGCCAGGCCGCGCAGGATATTGGCGCGCTGGCCTGTGGAATATCGGGCTCCGGCCCCACGCTATTTGCCGTTTGCAACCAGATGGAAACGGCGCAGCAGATGGCCGACTGGCTGAGCCAGCACTATCTGCAGAACGATGAAGGCTTCGTCCATATCTGCCGTCTTGATACGGCTGGCGCACGTAAACTGGGATAACGCATGAAACTCTACAACCTTAAGGATCATAACGAGCAGGTCAGCTTCGCCCAGGCGGTGAAACAAGGTCTGGGTTCACAGCAAGGGCTGTTTTTTCCGCTCGAACTGCCGGAATTTGAACTGACCGACATTGATGCCATGCTGGAAATGGATTTTGTTACCCGCAGCAGTAAAATCCTTTCAGCCTATATCGGGGATGAAATCCCGGCAGCGCACCTGACTGAACGCCTGAAAACCGCGTTCACCTTCCCGGCGCCGGTTAAGGCCGTCAGCGACGACATTGCCTGCCTGGAGTTGTTCCACGGCCCGACGCTGGCGTTCAAAGATTTTGGCGGCCGCTTCATGGCGCAGATGCTGTCATACGTCAGCGGGTCCGATGAGCAAATTACCATTCTGACGGCGACGTCCGGCGATACCGGTGCTGCCGTGGCTCACGCCTTTTACGGTATGGAGAATGTGCGTGTTGTCATCCTCTATCCGCAGGGGAAAATCAGCCCGTTACAGGAGAAGTTGTTCTGCACGCTGGGCGGCAACATCGAAACCATTGCGATTGACGGCGATTTTGACGCCTGCCAGTCGCTGGTTAAGCAGGCGTTTGACGATCAGGCGCTGAAAAAGGCGATCGGCCTGAACTCCGCTAACTCGATTAACATCAGCCGCCTGCTGGCGCAGATTTGCTACTACTTTGAAGCGGTTGCCCAACTGCCGCAGGAGAAGCGTAATCAGCTGGTGGTCTCCGTGCCAAGCGGAAACTTTGGTGATTTAACGGCCGGCCTGCTGGCGAAATCACTCGGCCTGCCGATTAAACGCTTTATCGCCGCGACCAACGCCAACGATACGGTGCCACGTTTCCTGGGCAAGGGTGAATGGCAGCCTAACGCCACCGTGGCGACGCTGTCGAATGCTATGGACGTTAGCCAGCCAAACAACTGGCCGCGTGTGGAAGAGCTGTTCCGCCGCAAAACCTGGCGTCTGAGCGATCTGGCTTACGGTGCGGTAACGGACGATGTTACGCGTGAAGCGATGCGCGAGCTGGCGAAGCTGGGTTACGTCTCTGAGCCGCATGCGGCAATTGCCTGGCGTCTGTTGCGTGACCAGTTGCAGGAAGGGGAGTTTGGTTTATTCCTCGGAACGGCCCATCCGGCTAAGTTCCTGGAGAGCGTGGAAAGCATTCTGGATCAGAAACTGGCATTGCCTGCCGAGCTGGCTGAGCGCGCGGATCTGCCCCTGCTGTCGCATCAGATGGGCGCAGATTTTGCCCAACTACGGGCGTTTCTGCTCAAGTAATGCTCTGTCAGTCAGGATGAGGTGGGCTGACCACCTCATCGCTTTTGCAGGGCTAATGCGTCGGGCTGTTGTTACTGTTCGGCGCGTTTAAACACCATCTCATTCTCACGGCTTTCCTCAGCCGCAAAAGCATAGCCATCCACGTCGAACCGCGTAAGCTGCTCTGGCTTCGTCAGGCGATTCTGAATGATGTAACGGCTCATCAGTCCCCGCGCTTTTTTCGCATAGAAACTGATCACTTTGAATTTGCCATTTTTCTCATCCAGAAAGACCGGTTTAATCAGGCGCGCCTGCAGTTTCTTGGGTTTGATGGCTTTGAAGTACTCATCGGAAGCCAGATTAATCAGCACGTCATCGCCCTGACTGGCCAACGCGTCGTTCAGTTTTTCCGTTAACAGATCGCCCCAGAAGCTGTAGAGATCCTGACCGGCCGGGTTAGCCAGTTTGATGCCCATCTCCAGCCGATAGGGCTGCATTAAATCCAGCGGCCGCAGCAGGCCGTAAAGTCCGGACAGCATACGCAGATGCTGCTGGGCAAAGTCGAAATCTTGCTCGCTAAACGTCTCAGCCTGTAAACCGGTATAGACATCACCTTTAAACGCCAGAATAGCCTGACGGGCATTCTTCAGATTGAAATCCGGCTGCCAGCTGTTAAAGCGGTCAGCGTTTAAGTGTGCCAGCTTGTCGCTAATGCTCATCAGTGAAGCGACCTGTGCCGGCGAGAGCTTACGCGCAATTTCAATCAGCTGTTGTGACTTTTCTAACAGCGCGGGCTGGGTAAAACGCTGCGTTGTCAGGGGGCTTTCATAATCCAGCGTCTTGGCAGGAGAAATCACCATCAACATCGTCGCTTCCTCAATGAGTCCCTTTTTTTAAGGGGTTAGCCTGTAATTGTTGCCTGCGAGTGTAGCAAAAAAGCCGCAAGGATCGGCAAATCACTCCTATTTGTTCGCGCTATCGTAAACGGCATTCCCTGACCTTGCACCACCGTTACCGCGTGATATTATCCCAACAGCCTTTTATCACCCTGACAGTTAACTAAGAGAAAAAACATGACGGACAAACTGACCTCCCTGCGTCAACTGACCACCGTAGTGGCCGACACTGGTGATATCGCAGCGATGAAGCTGTATCAGCCTCAGGACGCAACGACCAACCCTTCTCTGATTCTCAATGCTGCTCAAATCCCTGAATACCGCAAACTGATTGATGAAGCGATCGCCTGGGCGCGTCAGCAGAGCAGCGATAAAGAACAACAGCTGCAGCTGGTATCCGACAAGCTGGCCGTTAACATCGGTCTGGAAATTCTTAAGCTGGTGCCAGGCCGTATCTCCACCGAAGTAGATGCTCGCCTTTCTTATGACACCGAAGCCAGCATTGCCAAAGCTCGCAGCCTGATTAAATTGTACAACGATGCCGGTATCAGCAACGATCGTATCCTGATCAAACTGGCCTCCACCTGGCAGGGCATTCGTGCAGCAGAGCAGCTGGAAAAAGAAGGTATCAACTGTAACCTGACCCTGCTGTTCTCCTTCGCTCAGGCGCGTGCCTGTGCTGAAGCGGGTGTTTACCTGATTTCGCCGTTTGTTGGCCGTATCCTCGACTGGTACAAAGCCAACACGGATAAGAAAGAGTACGCGCCACACGAAGATCCTGGCGTGGTGTCCGTGTCTGAAATCTACGATTACTACAAGCAGCACGGTTACGAAACCGTTGTGATGGGCGCCAGCTTCCGTAACGTCGGTGAGATCATCGAACTGGCCGGTTGTGACCGTCTGACCATTTCGCCTGCGCTGCTGAAAGAGCTGGCGGAGAGTGAAGGCACACTGGAGCGTAAGCTGAGCTACAAGGGTGAAGTTAAAGCGCGTCCGGCTAAGATGACAGAATCCGAGTTCCTGTGGCAGCACAATCAGGATCCTATGGCTGTGACCAAGCTGGCCGAAGGCATTCGTAATTTTGCCATCGACCAGGGCAAGCTTGAGAAGATGCTGGCAGAAATGCTGTAATCGTTTTACCGTGGCGGCGCTGTCGCCACGGTTTTCCCTTTCCGCCACCGTTTGTTATTCTTCTTAGTACCTCCTTCCCCATGCACCGCACTGCGGTAAATCACAGCGAATATCATCATGAACACATTACGTATCGGATTGATCTCGGTTTCCGATCGCGCCGCGAACGGGATTTATCAGGATCAGGGGATCCCTGCCCTGGAAGCCTGGCTGAACAGCGCGATCAGCACGCCTTTTGAAGTGGAAACGCGCCTGGTGCCCGATGAGCAGCCCATGATAGAACAGACGATTTGCGAGCTGGTCGATGAGCGTTTTTGCCACCTGGTATTGACCACCGGTGGGACAGGCCCGGCCCGTCGTGATGTTACGCCCGATGCCACGCTGGCCGTTGCCGATCGCGAGATGCCGGGCTTTGGTGAGCAGATGCGGCAAATCAGCCTGCAGTTTGTGCCTACTGCCATTCTGTCGCGTCAGGTAGGGGTAATCCGTAAACAGTCGCTCATTCTCAATCTGCCCGGCCAGCCGAAGTCCATCAGGGAAACCCTTGAAGGCCTGAAAGACGACCAGGGCAAGATAAACGTTCCGGGCATCTTTGCGGCTGTACCTTATTGTTTACAGCTTCTGGAAGGCCCTTACGTGGAGACGCACGCGGATGTGGTAGCAGCTTTTCGCCCCAAAAGCGCGATACGTGAGATAAATAACTAAATATTTTGCTTTTCAGGAATAAGCTACAGGCTAGCTGGTGTGGTGATAAATTGACGGTATAGTAAGCGAATCTTTACAACTGTTTTCACTTTCTCTGGACGCTTATGACCACACTTGAGACACCGCGCCTGAAACCCCAGGATTACAAAACGCTGGCACTCGCGGCGCTGGGTGGCGCGCTGGAATTTTACGACTTCATTATTTTCGTCTTTTTCGCTGCCGTGATCGGCGAGATTTTCTTCCCCAGCGATATTCCTGAATGGCTCCGCCAGCTCCAGACGTTCGCCATTTTTGCAGCGGGCTATCTGGCGCGTCCGCTGGGCGGAATCATCATGGCCCACTTTGGCGATAAAGTGGGACGCAAAAAAATGTTCAGCCTGAGTATTTTGTTGATGGCGCTGCCCACGTTGGCTATGGGCGCACTGCCTGGCTGGGACGCGATTGGCCTGGCGGCCCCCCTGTTAATGCTGCTGATGCGCATGCTACAGGGCGCGGCGATTGGTGGGGAAGTCCCGGGCGCATGGGTTTTTGTGGCGGAGCACGTGCCCTACAAACGTATTGGTATCGCCTGCGGCACGCTGACCGCCGGACTCACTATCGGCATCCTGTTAGGGTCGGTCGTGGCAACCTTAATTAATACCACCATGACCCAGCAGGCCATTCATGATGGCGGCTGGCGTATTCCTTTTTTCCTGGGCGGATTGTTTGGCCTGGGGGCGATGTATCTTCGCCGCTGGCTACATGAAACGCCGGTTTTCATTGAAATGCAGCAGCGTAAAACGCTGGCGCAGGAGCTGCCGCTGAAAACCGTAATCCTTAAACACCAAAAATCGGTCGTGATTTCGATTCTGCTGACCTGGATGCTGTCTGCCTGCATCGTGGTGGTGATTTTAATGGCGCCGGTCTGGCTGCAGAAACAGCATGGTATGGCCCCGGCGCTCACCTTAAAGGCCAACAGCATCGCGATTATCATGTTATGTATCGGGTGCATCGTTGCCGGGCTGTTGGTGGACCGCTTTGGTGCCAGTCGGACGTTAAGCCTCGGTAGCGTGCTGCTGGCATTGTGTAGCGGGATGTTCTATTCCCTCGCGCCTCAGTATCCTGATTACCTGTTTCAGCTCTATGGGCTGGTGGGTTTTAGCGTGGGCGTCGTGGGGATTGTGCCCTTTGTGATGGTACGTGCGTTCCCTGCTGAGGTGCGTTTCACCGGCTTGTCGTTCTCTTATAATCTTTCTTATGCGGTATTTGGTGGCCTGACGCCGATTTGCGTGACGCTGCTGATGAACGTTTCCACCATGGCACCCGGCTGGTATGTCATGACGCTTGCGCTGGTCGGGTTGCTGACCGGTCTCTGGCTCAGACAGGATATCAGCCATGAGCCGAATCTGTGTGACGGGATAAAACAGGCATAAACACGCACGCGGAGCCGGGCTCCGCGTGCTGCCTCGACCATTTGCTTACGCGCCGATGGGCAGAACGATCCGTCCGAAGGTTTCGTTTAGCACTTCACCTATGGCCAGGTAACAGGCGCTGGCACCGCACACCAACCCGACCCAGCCTGCGCAGGGGATCAGCGCGGGAAGATGCGCCAGGTGACCCGTCGCCAGTAACAGGAACAATAACGCCAGCGAGCCGAAAACAAACTGCAGCATCGTTGCGCTCCGCAGCGTGCCAAAGAACATAAACAGGGTAAACAGGCCCCACAGTCCTAGCCAGGCGCCTAAAAAGGTCTCATTGGCCGGTTTCGCCAGCCCCATTTCAGGCAGTAACTGAATAGCCACAAAGCTTAGCCAGAACATGCCGTAAGAGGTAAAGGCCGTCAGTCCAAACGTATTATTCTTTTTAAACGCCAGCAGTCCGGCCAGCACCTGCGCAATCCCACCATAAAACATGCCCATCGCCAGAATGGTCACATCCATGGCAAACAGGCCCGTATTGTGCAAATTCAGTAAAATCGTTGTCATGCCGAATCCCATCAACCCCAGGGGGGCAGGATTGGCCAGTGTTGTCGTTGTCATCGTTCCTCAGCGGTGTTGTTAGCGTAAAAGGCGCTGCCCGCCTCAATGCAGAATAAGCGCGGCGAGCCGCATAATAGTCAGCGTATTCATAGCCGTCTTTGATCCTGGTCTGACAGGGACTGAAAATTTTTTTTCATTTAACCCTTGATGCGCTTCTAAGCGACCCCATTTACTTGTCATCGAGCGTTGTGAACGTTGTAAAAAAAGCATGTGAGGTTGGGTTGAATGTAAACAACCTGCCCACATAAAAGGTTCACAACCCAAACTGGCAACGAATTTAAGTGGGAGATGTTTAGATGGGTAAGATTATTGGTATTGACCTGGGTACAACCAACTCTTGTGTTGCGGTCATGGACGGCACCAAAGCGCGCGTACTCGAAAACGCGGAAGGCGATCGCACCACGCCTTCGATCATCGCTTACACCCAGGATGGGGAAACTCTGGTCGGACAACCGGCTAAACGTCAGGCCGTCACCAACCCGCAGAATACCCTGTTTGCGATTAAGCGCCTGATCGGCCGTCGCTTCCAGGACGAAGAAGTGCAGCGTGATATCAAAATCATGCCATACAAAATTGTGGGTGCCGATAACGGCGACGCATGGCTGGAAGTGAAAGGCCAGAAAATGGCACCGCCGCAGATTTCTGCGGAAGTCCTGAAAAAGATGAAGAAAACGGCTGAAGATTTCCTGGGTGAGCCAGTGACTGAAGCGGTTATCACTGTTCCAGCCTACTTCAACGATGCGCAGCGTCAGGCGACCAAAGATGCCGGCCGTATCGCAGGTCTGGAAGTCAAACGTATCATTAACGAACCTACCGCCGCGGCACTGGCTTACGGTCTGGATAAAGGCCAGGGCAACCGCACGATAGCGGTTTATGACCTGGGTGGCGGTACATTCGATATCTCTATCATCGAAATCGATGAAGTTGATGGCGAGAAAACCTTTGAAGTGCTGGCAACCAACGGTGATACCCACCTGGGTGGTGAGGACTTCGACAGCCGTCTGATCAACTATCTGGTCGCGGAATTTAAGAAAGATCAGGGCATCGATCTGCACAACGATCCGCTGGCGATGCAGCGCCTGAAAGAAGCGGCAGAGAAAGCGAAGATCGAGCTGTCTTCTGCGCAGCAGACCGACGTTAACCTGCCGTACATCACGGCGGACGCAACCGGTCCTAAGCACCTGAACATTAAAGTGACTCGTTCTAAACTGGAATCACTGGTTGAAGATCTGGTTGCTCGCTCTATCGAGCCGCTGAAAGTGGCACTGCAGGACGCCGGACTGTCAGTTTCTGACATCAACGATGTCATCCTGGTCGGTGGTCAGACACGTATGCCACTGGTTCAGGCGAAAGTGACCGAGTTCTTTGGTAAAGAGCCACGTAAAGATGTGAACCCGGACGAAGCGGTTGCCGTAGGTGCTGCGGTACAGGGCGGTGTGTTAGGTGGTGATGTTAAAGACGTTCTGCTGCTGGACGTGACCCCGCTGTCGCTGGGTATCGAAACCATGGGTGGCGTGATGACATCGCTGATCAGCAAGAACACCACCATCCCAACCAAGCACAGCCAGGTGTTCTCGACGGCAGAAGACAACCAGTCTGCCGTAACGATTCACGTGCTGCAGGGTGAACGCAAGCGTGCCAACGACAACAAGTCTTTGGGCCAGTTTAACCTGGACGGCATTCAGGCTGCGCCACGCGGTATGCCGCAGATTGAAGTGACCTTTGACATCGATGCGGACGGTATCCTGCACGTGTCGGCGAAGGACAAAAACAGCGGTAAAGAGCAGAAGATCACCATTAAGGCGTCTTCCGGCCTGAACGAGGACGAGATTGCGAAGATGGTTCGTGATGCTGAAGCGAACGCAGAATCTGACCGTAAGTTCGAAGAGCTGGTGCAGACCCGTAACCAGGGCGACCAGATCGCGCACAGCACACGTAAGCAGCTGGATGAAGCGGGCGACAAGCTGTCAGCTGATGATAAAGCGCCTATCGAAGCTGCACTGAGCGCGCTGGAAACTGCGCTGAAAGGCGAAGATAAAGCAGAGATCGATGCCAAAATGCAGGCGCTGATGGAAGTATCCAGCAAGCTGATGGAAGCGGCACAGCAGTCTCAGGCAGGTGCAGCGGATGCCCACGATGCGTCAGCGAAGAAAGATGACGACGTGGTTGATGCTGAATTCGAAGAAGTGAAAGACAATAAGAAATAATTGCCCCTGACCGGGCGCGACGGTTGCCCTGACAGCCGTTGAAACCAGCACGGGCGTAGGAGTTTTCTCCACGCCCGTGCGATCATGTTAAGGGCTAAATAAATGGCGAAGAGTGATTACTACGAGATTTTAGGCGTCGCCAAATCTGCAGACGAGCGTGAAATCAAAAAGGCTTACAAACGCCTGGCGATGAAACATCATCCGGACCGCAATCCCGGTGATAAAGAATCTGAAACCAAATTTAAAGAAGCGAAAGAAGCCTACGAGATTCTGACCGACCCTCAGAAGCGTGCGGCCTACGATCAGTACGGCCATGCTGCCTTTGAACAAGGTGGTATGGGCGGTGGCGGATACGGCGGCGGCGGCTTTGGCGGCGGCGGTGCAGATTTCAGCGATATCTTTGGCGACGTTTTCGGTGACATCTTTGGTGGTGGCCGCCGTCAGCGCGCAGCCCGTGGTGCAGATTTGCGCTACAACATGGAGCTGACGCTGGAAGAAGCGGTTCGCGGCGTGACCAAAGAGATCCGTATACCGACGCTGGAAGAGTGTGACGTTTGCCACGGCAGCGGTGCCAAAGCGGGCACCAAACCGCAAACCTGTTCAACCTGTCATGGTGCAGGCCAGGTACAGATGCGTCAGGGCTTCTTCACCGTACAGCAGGCTTGTCCGACCTGTCACGGTCGCGGCTCGGTGATTAAAGATCCGTGCAATGCCTGTCACGGGCACGGTCGCGTAGAGAAATCGAAAACCCTGTCGGTAAAAATTCCTGCCGGTGTGGATACGGGCGACCGTATTCGTCTGAGCGGCGAAGGTGAAGCCGGTGAGCAGGGCGCACCTGCGGGCGATCTGTACGTGCAGGTGTCGGTGAAAAAACACCCGATCTTCGAGCGTGAAGAGAACAACCTCTACTGCGAAGTACCGATTAACTTCGCGATGGCCGCCCTGGGTGGCGAGATTGAAGTGCCGACGCTGGACGGTCGCGTGAAGCTGAAAGTGCCAGCGGAAACCCAGACCGGCAAGCTGTTCCGCATGCGCGGGCGCGGTGTGAAATCGGTGCGCGGCGGTGCGGTAGGCGATCTGCTGTGTCGTGTGGTGGTGGAAACCCCTGTCAGCCTTAATGACAAGCAGAAAGCGTTGCTGCGTGAGCTTGAAGAGAGCTTTGGTGGGCCCAGCGGCGAGCATAACAGTCCGCGCTCCAAAAGCTTCTTCGACGGCGTGAAGAAATTCTTCGACGACCTGACGCGTTAATCGCGTTACTGACGTCAGACCCGATGAAAGCGGAGAGGAAACTCTCCGCTTTTTTTGCGTCCTGCACTGCTGAAACGGTTTCTCGCACAGACCAGCCCTGCACCTTTCACGGCTATCCGGTTCTCCCGTCGGGTTATCGGGCTGTTGTAGCCAAAAGTCTAACGTAATGTAAAAGCGACTAAATAAGCTTTTTATCAGGTTCGTTGAATCGTTACACTGCTCAGCATTCTGTATTACGCTCAGGAGGAGTGCATTTTGTCAAAACCTCGTCGAATTAAGCATTTACTGAAAAGTTTTATTGAGAGCGATGCCAGCAACGGCATGGTGCTCATTCTGGCTGCGGTCGTCGCTATGATCCTCGCCAATGGCGCTTCCACCGCCCAGAGCTACCAGGCTTTGCTGGATACGCCGGTACAGATTCGCTTCGGCGAACTGGATATCAGTAAAAATCTGCTGTTATGGATCAACGACGCCCTGATGGCACTGTTCTTCCTGCTGATTGGTCTGGAAGTGAAGCGCGAGCTGATCTCAGGCGAACTCGCCAGCCGCGATCGGGCCATCTTTCCGGTGATTGCCGCGTTAGGCGGAATGGCGGCACCAGCACTGGTGTTTTTGCTGTTTAACCACGGTGATGAGATTGCCCGAAATGGCTGGGCGATCCCCACCGCGACGGATATCGCGTTTGCGCTCGGAGTCCTTGCCCTGCTTGGCAGCCGTGTGCCGACCGCCCTGAAGGTATTCCTGATGGCGCTGGCGATTATTGATGACCTGGGTGCCATCGTGATCATCGCGCTGTTTTACACCAGCGATCTGTCTGTGATGTCTCTGAGCGTGGCGGCAGGCGCTATCGTGGTGCTGGCGGTGCTGAACCGCTGTAACGTGCGGAATATCGCCATCTATATGCTGGTCGGCATAGTGCTGTGGACGGCCGTGCTGAAATCAGGCGTCCATGCTACGCTGGCGGGCGTGATCGTGGGCTTCTTTGTCCCGCTGGAAGAGAAAGACGGCCATTCGCCTGCGGAACATCTGGCACACGGATTAATGCCATGGGTGAACTGGCTGATTCTGCCGCTGTTTGCCTTTGCTAACGCTGGCATTTCGCTGACGGGCATCACCTTTGGCGATGTGCTGTCGCCAGAGCCGCTGGGCATCATCCTGGGCCTGTTAATCGGTAAGCCGCTCGGGATTACGCTGTTTTGCTGGCTGGCGGTGAAGCTGAGGCTGGCAGCCTTGCCGAGCGGCACGACTATTCGCGATATCATGGCGATTGGCGTGCTGTGCGGTATTGGCTTTACCATGTCGATATTTATCAGTTCGCTGGCCTTTGACGCTGCCCACGAGCAGTTAGTGACGTTCTCTAAGCTGGGTATCCTCAGCGGTTCGTTGCTTTCCGCCGTTCTGGGTTACACCTTATTGCGAATCAAGCTGCGATAAAAATCCATTGCTGCAACACGTTCATCCGGTGTTGCAGCAATGCTGTTTCCTGTCTCAACATCTCAACATCTCAACATCTCAACATCTCAACATCTCAACATCTCAACATCTCAACATCTCAACATCTCAACATCTCAATATGGCCTGTGACCCACGATGACATTGCGCGTTGACTGGCTGTTATCGCGTTTCTCTGCGGCCGGTCTGAACTCGCAAGGACGCCGTGATTGACCTTCTCTGTTCACCCTGGACCTGATAACCCGACGGAGGGCTCGTGAGAGAGGCTGTCCGGAGCGCTACGAGCCTGAACCTGGGGCAGCATTGTTCGGCAGGTTGAGAGCAGTGCAGAGGCGGTGGGTTGTCTGGCAGGGCAGGGCTGGAAGATAAAGTCAGGAAGATAAAGTCAGGAAGAGACAGTCGCCTGGCGGCGCTAAACAGCAGGCATAAAAAAACCGGCTTAGCGCCGGTTCTTTCAACAAAGCGATGAACAAATGGCGATTAAGCCAGTTTGTTGATCTGTGCAGTCAGGTTTGCTTTATAACGTGCAGCTTTGTTTTTGTGGATCAGACCTTTAGCAGCCTGACGGTCCACAATTGGTTGCATTTCATTAAATGCGTTCTGCGCAGCAGCTTTGTCGCCTGAAGCGATCGCCGCGTATACTTTCTTAACGAAGGTACGCATCATAGAGCGACGGCTTGCGTTATGCTTGCGACGTTTCTCAGATGTTACGGCACGTTTCTTAGCTGATTTGATATTAGCCAAGGTCCAACTCCCAAATATGTTCGATAGAGACAAATCAAAGGCCGAGGACTATGCCTTTTGGACCTTCTGTTGTCAATGGATTTGTGCAAATAAGCGTCGTTTACAAGTGATAACCTGTATGACACTCGGTTACGTATTTGATGGCGCAAGATTCTACCAGCTTCCGCTCCCTGAATACAGTATTTCGCAACAAAATTCTCTCAGCGGCTTTGCAAGGCAGTAAATACGGCCTGTAACGCATGAAAGGCGTGTTCACGGGTTAACCTTGGCGGCTTTCGAGGGTATAATCCGCCGATTTCCACCGGTTTGAGTCAGCCATGAAGTTTATCCGCGGTATTCATAATCTTAACGCGCAGCATCACGGCTGCGTTTTGACCATTGGTAATTTCGATGGTGTGCACCGCGGTCATCAGGCGCTGATGGGGCGGTTGCTGGAAGAGGGACGGAAACGTAACCTGCCAGTGATGGTGATGGTGTTTGAACCCCAGCCGCTTGAACTGTTTGCGGGCGAAAGCGCACCCGCCAGGCTCACTCGCTTGCGAGAGAAGCTAAAATATCTGGCAGAGATCGGCGTGGACTCCGTGCTGTGCGTGCGTTTTGACCATCGCTTTGCCGCGTTGTCGGCGCAGAGTTTTATCAGCGAACTGCTGGTGAACAAGCTGGGCGTGAACTATCTTGCCGTCGGGGATGATTTCCGCTTTGGCGCTGGTCGCCAGGGGGATTTCCTGCTATTACAGAAAGCTGGCGCCCAGTATGGCTTTGATGTGGTCAGCACAGAAACCTTTTGTGACGGCGGTAAGCGCATCAGCAGCACGGCGGTGCGTCAGGCACTGGCCGAGGACAACTTAGCGCTGGCGCAGTCGCTGCTGGGCCATCCTTTCAGTATCTCTGGGCGCGTCGTGCACGGTGATGCACTCGGACGTACGCTGGGGTTCCCTACGGCTAATCTTCCTTTACGCCGCTGCGTGTCGCCGGTTAAAGGCGTTTATGCGGTGGAAGTCCATGGGCTGGGGCCACAACCCCTGCCTGGCGTTGCCAATATCGGCACCCGCCCGACGGTAAAAGGTTTGCGCCAACAGCTTGAAGTTCACCTGTTGGACATCAATATGGATCTCTATGGTCGCCACATTGATGTGGTGTTGAAGCAGAAAATACGAAACGAGCAGCGCTTTGCTTCACTGGATGCGTTGAAAGAGCAAATTGCGAAAGATACGGTAACGGCCCGACAATTTTTTGGTCTGTAACCTGAGCGAAAAACGGAATCGAGAATCTGATGAGTGACTATAAATCAACCCTGAATTTGCCGGAAACGGGGTTCCCCATGCGTGGCGATCTGGCCAAGCGCGAACCGGGAATGCTGCAACGTTGGTATGATGACAACCTGTACGGCATCATCCGCGAAGCCAAGAAAGGGAAAAAAACCTTTATCCTGCATGATGGCCCTCCTTATGCGAACGGCAGCATTCATATTGGTCACTCTGTTAACAAGATTCTGAAAGACATTATTGTGAAGTCTAAAGGCATGGCAGGTTACGACTCGCCGTATGTGCCAGGCTGGGACTGTCACGGTTTGCCTATCGAGCATAAAGTTGAGCAGATGATCGGCAAGCCGGGCGAAAAAGTCAGCGCCGCCGAATTCCGCGCCGCCTGCCGTCAGTATGCCGCCGAACAGGTTGAAGGGCAGAAAGCCGACTTTATTCGCCTGGGCGTGCTGGGCGACTGGGATCGTCCTTACCTCACCATGGACTTCACCACCGAAGCCAATATCATCCGTGCGCTGGGTAAAATCATCGGCAATGGCCACTTGCACAAAGGCGCCAAGCCGGTGCACTGGTGCATGGATTGCCGTTCTGCTCTGGCGGAAGCCGAAGTGGAATACTACGACAAAACCTCCCCCTCCATCGATGTGATGTTCAATGCCGTTGATGCGGACAGGGCGCGCGCAGCCTTTGGTGTGACCGCCTCAGAAGGCCCGGTTTCGCTGGTGATCTGGACGACCACCCCGTGGACCATTCCGGCTAACCGCGGTATTTCACTGCATCCCGAGTTCACCTATCAGCTGGTGCAGATTGCAGGACGTAGCCTGATCCTGGCAAAAGATCTGGTTGAGAGCGTCATGAAACGCGCGGGCGTCAGCGACTGGACCGTGCTGGGCGAATGTCAGGGCGCGGCCCTGGAATTGCAGCTGTTCCAGCATCCTCTGCTTGAGCAGATCCAGTCCAAAGTCGTATTAGGTGAGCACGTCACGCTGGATGCCGGTACGGGGGCTGTTCATACCGCGCCAGGCCACGGCCCGGATGACTACGTGATTGGTCAGAAATATGGTCTGGAAACGGCTAACCCGGTCGGCCCTGATGGTGCCTACCTGCCGGGTACGTATCCGGGACTCGACGGCGTTAACGTCTTTAAAGCCAATGATATGATCGTTGAGCTGCTGAAAGAGAAAGGCGCATTGCTGCACGTTGAAAAACTGCTGCACAGCTACCCACACTGCTGGCGCCATAAAACCCCGATTATCTTCCGTGCCACGCCGCAGTGGTTTATCAGCATGGATCAGAAAGGCCTGCGTGCTCAGTCATTGCAGGAGATCAAAGGCGTGCAGTGGATCCCGGACTGGGGTCAGGCGCGCATTGAGTCCATGGTTGCCAACCGGCCTGACTGGTGTATTTCCCGCCAGCGTACCTGGGGCGTGCCAATGGCGCTGTTCGTACACAAAGAAACCGAAGCCCTGCATCCGGATACCCTGGCGCTGATGGAAAAAGTGGCGCAGCGCGTTGAACAGGATGGCATCCAGGCATGGTGGGATCTCGATCCGCGCGATCTGATGGGCGACGATGCTGACCACTACGTGAAGGTGCCGGACACGCTGGACGTCTGGTTTGACTCAGGTTCCACCAGCTATTCGGTCGTGGATGCCCGCCCGGAATTTGGTGGCAATACACCGGATATGTATCTGGAAGGTTCCGATCAGCATCGTGGCTGGTTTATGTCGTCGCTGATGATCTCGACCGCGATGAAAGGCAAAGCGCCTTATCGCCAGGTACTGACGCACGGCTTTACCGTCGATGGTCAGGGCCGCAAGATGTCCAAATCCATCGGCAATACCGTTGCACCCCAGGATGTCATGGACAAGCTGGGTGCGGACATTCTGCGCCTGTGGGTTGCTTCTACCGATTACTCGGGTGAGATGGCGGTATCCGATGAAATTCTGAAACGCTCTGCGGATGCCTATCGTCGTATTCGTAACACCGCGCGCTTCCTGTTAGCCAACCTGAGCGGCTTTAACCCGGCCACCGATCTGGTTAAACCGGAAGAGATGGTGGTGGTCGATCGCTGGGCGGTGGGACGTGCGCAGGCGGCGCAGGCGGATATCATCGCCTCTTACGAGCACTACGATTTCCACGAAGTGATTCAGCGCCTGATGCAGTTCTGCTCCATCGAGATGGGCTCCTTCTACCTGGATATCATTAAAGATCGTCAGTACACCGCGAAAGGCGACAGCCTGGCCCGCCGTAGCTGCCAGTCAGCGCTGTGGCACATTGTTGAAGCGCTGGTACGCTGGATGGCACCGATCATGTCTTTCACGGCCGACGAAATCTGGGGCTATCTGCCAGGCGATCGGGCGAAGTATGTCTTCACTGAAGAGTGGTATACCGGCCTGTTTGGTCTGCCAGAAAACGAAGCGCTGAACGATGCGTACTGGGCAGAACTGCTGAAAGTACGCGGTGAAGTGAACAAGGTGATCGAGCAGGCGCGTAGCGACAAACGTATCGGTGGCGCGCTGGAAGCGTCCGTTACTCTGTATGCCGACGCGGACCTGGCGACGAAACTGCAGGCGTTAGGTAACGAACTGCGTTTTGTGCTGTTGACCTCCGGTGCTCAGGTCGCTGATTACGCAGAGGCAGAGGCTGAAGCGCAGCAGAGCGAACTGGTAAAAGGGCTGAAAATCGGCCTGCATAAGGCAGAAGGCGAGAAATGCCCGCGCTGCTGGCACTACACGACTGACGTCGGTCAGAATCCGGAGCACGCTGCGGTGTGCGGTCGCTGTTACACCAACGTAGCCGGCAACGGCGAAGAGCGTAAGTTTGCCTGATGAGTAGACCTGTTTTCTCCACCGGATTGCGCTGGCTGTGGCTGGTGCTGGTTGTTATCGTTGTTGATTTCATCAGCAAGCAGTGGGTCATGAACAACATGATGCTGCATGAAACGCAGCCGCTGATGCCGTTCCTTAACCTGTTCTATGCGCATAACTATGGCGCGGCGTTCAGCTTCCTCGCGGATAAAGGCGGCTGGCAGCGCTGGTTCTTTGCCGGCATTGCCCTGGCGATCGTGGTGTCGTTACTGGTCATGATGTACCGCAACAGCGCCAGTCAGAAGATCGCCAATATCGCCTATGCCTTAATCATTGGCGGCGCAGTGGGCAATCTGTTTGACCGTTCGTATCATGGCTTTGTGGTAGATTTTATCGATTTCTACGTCGGTAACTGGCACTTTGCTACATTTAATATCGCTGACTGCGGCATCTGTATCGGGGCCGCGTTGGTGGTGCTGGAGGGCTTTTTCAATCCTTCCAGCAAGCAGGTTAAAAAAGGGTAAACCATGACTGAGTCTGTACAGGGCGACAGCGCGGTATTGTTGCATTTCGTCATGAAGCTGGAAGACGGCTCAGTGGCGGAATCCACTCGTGCCAACGGTAAACCTGCGCTGTTTCGTCTCGGCGACGGTAGCCTGTCCGGCGCGCTGGAGCAGGCACTGTTGGGATTGACGCCGGGTGAAAAACATCAATTCACGCTGGCACCAGAAGACGCGTTTGGTAGCGTCAGCCCCGATCTTATCCAGTACTTTTCCCGCCGTGATTTTATTGACACGGGAGAGCCTGAGATTGGCGCCATCATGCTGTTTACCGGAATGGGCGGTAGTGAAATGCCGGGCGTGATTCGGGAAATTTCCGGTGATTCAATCACCGTGGATTTTAACCATCCGCTGGCAGGCCACCGCGTTCAGTTTGATATTGAAGTGCTGGATATCGATCCGGTACTGGAGGCGAACAATGCAAATTCTGCTGGCTAATCCACGGGGTTTTTGTGCAGGTGTAGATCGCGCCATCAGCATTGTTGAAAACGCACTAACGCTGTTTGGTGCGCCGGTGTACGTCCGGCACGAAGTGGTTCATAACCGCTACGTGGTGGACAGCCTGCGCCAGCGCGGCGCGATCTTTATTGAGCAGATCGCGGAAGTGCCTGATGGCGCTATCCTGATTTTCTCTGCCCACGGCGTCTCGCAGGCGGTACGCAATGAAGCAAAAGGGCGTGATCTCACCGTCTTTGATGCCACCTGCCCGCTGGTGACCAAGGTGCATATGGAAGTGGCCCGCGCCAGCCGTCGGGGTGAAGAATCGGTACTGATTGGCCACGCGGGCCATCCAGAAGTGGAAGGCACCATGGGGCAGTACAATAACCCTAAAGGTGGGATGTACCTGGTGGAGTCGCCGGAGGACGTCTGGAAGCTGGACGTTAAAGATGACAACCGCCTGTCCTTTATGACCCAGACGACGCTGTCGGTGGATGACACGTCGGAAGTGATTGATGCGCTGCGCGCTCGCTTCCCGAAAATCGTGGGCCCACGTAAAGATGATATTTGTTATGCCACCACCAACCGTCAGGAAGCCGTACGGGCGATGGCCGAGCAGGCCGATGTGGTACTGGTAGTCGGATCGAAAAACTCCTCTAACTCCAATCGCCTGGCCGAACTGGCCCAGCGCATGGGCAAAGCGGCGTATCTGATTGATGATGCGGCGGACATTCAGCCTGAGTGGGTGGTTTCTGTCGATTGTGTTGGCGTAACGGCGGGCGCTTCGGCTCCCGATATTCTGGTTCAGAACGTGATTAGTCGCCTGCAGGCCTTGGGCGGTGGTGAAGCGAGAGTGCTGGAAGGGCGGGAAGAAAACATTGTGTTTGAAGTGCCCAAAGAGTTGCGGGTTGACGTCCGCAACGTGCAGTAATCCACACACGTTAAGCAATGAAAAGGCCGACTCTGTTCGGCCTTTTTGCTTTTCAGACCGGGCGGCGGCGGCGGAAATTGCTTTTACTGATAATCCGCCCCACCTGGCATAAAAATTCTTATTATCCCCGAGAAAGAGTGGCGCAGTTGTTATCTCATGGTTAACCTGATTGCGCTTGCATGCATAGATTTGTTTTAGGAATGAATAAATATGAAGAATATCCGCATTGCCATCGTGGGCGCGCCGGGGCGCATGGGGCGCAATCTGATTCAGGCGGTTGCTCAGCTGGAAGGCGTTGAGCTGGGCGCAGCGTTAGCCCGACCGGGATCCTCGTTGATCGGCAGCGACGCAGGTGAACTGGCCGGTATCGGCCACGCTGGCGTTACCCTGAGAGATGACTTACGCGCCGTCGTCGATGATTTTGACGTCGTGATTGATTTCACCCGCCCTGAAGGAACGCTGGAATACCTTGCCATCTGTCGTGAGCACCGCAAAGCCATGATCATCGGTACGACAGGCTTTGACGCCGCCGGTAAAGCAGCGATTCGCGACGCGGCGGCGGATATTGGCATTGTGTTTGCCGCTAACTTTAGCGTAGGCGTTAATCTGGTCCTGAAGCTGCTGGAGAAAGCCGCCAAAGTGATGGGCGATTATGCGGATATTGAAATTATTGAAGCGCATCATCGCCACAAGGTGGATGCGCCCTCCGGCACGGCGCTGGCGATGGGCGAGGCGATTGCAGAGGCGATGGACTGGAAACTGGATGAACATGCCGTTTACAGCCGTGAGGGCCATACCGGTGAGCGCAAAGCGAATACCATTGGTTTTGCCACTGTGCGGGCAGGAGACATTGTCGGAGAGCATACCGCGTTATTTGCCGACGAAGGGGAACGCATAGAGATAACGCACAAGGCGTCCAGTCGCATGACCTTTGCCAATGGCGCCGTAAAGGCTGCCATTTGGGTGAGTGAGAATAAAACCGGGCTTTACGATATGCGTGACGTGCTGGATTTATCAAGTTTGTAATGATTTTTACCTGTGTGATGTGGTGATTTCAATCGCTAATAACTTGATTGAGAAGGGCAATTTTTTAATTGCCCTTAATTTTATCTAAAAAATAGTCACTTTGACCTGTTTTTTCATTGTGATGAATGAAAGTCGGGTTTTTCTTCCTTTCGCTTCTCAGTAAACCTGCTAATTTTGACCATTTGGTCAAAATTAGCAGGTGGTTTTCCCGGAATAAACATCGACTGCGATCGGCAAACGTTTATTCGGCTGTGTTTACCCCTGTTTTTAACGCTTATCCTCTTCATTTTCGCTCTGAGCCTGAAAAGATGTTAAAAATGTTGCTTCAGGGTGGACAAGTATCAGGACGATCATTAGAATGCGCGCAATTTGCCAAAAATTGACCACTCAGGCAGTTTTTGCATTGATTCAGATCACTATTTTGAATTAATATGCAGATATTGTGACTGTTTATTCCCTGGAGGATGTTTTGATTAAGTCAGCGCTCTTGGTTCTGGAAGACGGAACCCAATTCCACGGTCGGGCCATCGGGGCTACAGGGTCGGCAGTGGGGGAAGTCGTTTTCAATACGTCAATGACCGGTTATCAAGAAATCCTCACTGATCCCTCCTATTCCCGCCAGATTGTTACTCTCACTTATCCCCATATCGGCAATGTTGGTGCTAACGCCGCCGATGAAGAATCCAGTCAAATCCATGCGCAGGGCCTGGTCATTCGTGACCTGCCGCTGATTGCCAGCAACTACCGTAGCGAAGAAAGCTTATCGGCTTATCTGCAGCGCAATAACATCGTGGCGATTGCCGATATTGATACGCGCAAGCTGACGCGACTGTTACGGGAAAAGGGCGCGCAGAACGGCTGCATTATTGCAGGCGATAATCTGGATGCGGCTCTGGCCTTACAAAAAGCGCAGGCTTTCCCTGGCCTGAAAGGCATGGATCTGGCAAAGGAAGTGACGACGGCTGAAACCTATGCCTGGCAGCAGGGGAGCTGGACACTGGAAGGGGATTTGCCAGAACAGAAACAGGCAGAAGCACTGCCTTACCACGTCGTCGCTTATGATTACGGCGCGAAACGCAACATCCTGCGTATGCTGGTGGACCGCGGCTGCCGCCTGACAGTGGTGCCGGCCAAAACGCCAGCAGAAACGGTCCTGGCGATGAATCCGGACGGTATCTTCCTCTCTAACGGCCCTGGCGATCCTGAGCCCTGCGATTATGCCATTGAGGCGATTCAGGCCTTCCTGAAAACTGATATCCCGGTGTTTGGTATTTGCCTGGGCCACCAACTGCTGGCCCTGGCCAGCGGCGCGAAAACCGTCAAAATGAAGCTGGGCCACCACGGCGGCAACCATCCAGTTAAAGATTTGGACAACAACCGCGTCATGATCACGGCGCAGAACCACGGCTTCGCGGTGGATGAGGCGAATCTGCCTGCGAACCTGCGTGTGACGCATATCTCCTTGTTCGATAAGACGGTGCAGGGCATCCACCGCACCGATAAGCCTGCGTTTAGCTTCCAGGGCCATCCGGAAGCCAGCCCGGGACCGGGTGATGCTGCACCGCTGTTTGACCACTTTATTGAGTTGATTGACGCATTCCGTTCGAAAGCAAAGTAATCAGGAGCTAATCATGCCAAAACGTACAGACATAAAATCCATCCTGATTCTTGGTGCCGGTCCGATTGTGATCGGTCAGGCCTGCGAATTCGACTATTCCGGTGCACAGGCGTGTAAAGCCCTGCGTGAAGAGGGTTACCGCGTCATTCTGGTGAACTCCAACCCGGCCACCATTATGACCGACCCGGAAATGGCCGATGCAACCTACATTGAGCCGATTCACTGGGAAGTGGTACGTAAAATCATTGAAAAAGAGCGCCCGGATGCGGTGCTGCCCACCATGGGCGGCCAGACAGCGTTGAACTGTGCGCTGGAGCTGGAGCGTCAGGGCGTGCTGGAAGAATTCGGCGTCACCATGATTGGTGCAACCGCAGACGCTATTGATAAAGCAGAAGACCGTCGTCGTTTTGACGTGGCGATGAAAAGCATCGGTCTGGATACCGCGCGCTCCGGTATCGCGCATACCATGGATGAAGCGCTGGCAGTGGCGGCCGATGTGGGCTTTCCCTGCATTATCCGTCCGTCTTTTACCATGGGCGGCACCGGCGGCGGTATCGCGTATAACCGCGAAGAGTTTGAAGAGATCTGTGAACGCGGCCTCGACCTTTCCCCAACCAACGAGCTGTTAATTGACGAATCGCTGATTGGCTGGAAAGAGTATGAGATGGAAGTGGTGCGTGACAAAAACGACAACTGCATCATTGTCTGCTCAATTGAAAACTTTGATGCCATGGGGATCCACACGGGCGACTCCATCACGGTTGCGCCCGCGCAGACGCTGACCGACAAAGAGTACCAGATTATGCGTAACGCCTCGCTGGCGGTGCTGCGTGAGATTGGTGTGGAAACCGGCGGCTCCAACGTACAGTTTGCGGTGAACCCGAAAAATGGTCGTCTGATCGTGATCGAGATGAACCCGCGCGTGTCACGTTCCTCGGCGCTGGCCTCCAAAGCAACCGGCTTCCCGATCGCGAAAGTGGCGGCAAAACTGGCGGTTGGCTTTACGCTCGATGAGCTGATGAACGACATTACCGGTGGACGGACGCCGGCCTCGTTTGAGCCTTCAATCGATTATGTCGTCACAAAAATTCCTCGCTTCAACTTTGAAAAGTTTGCTGGTGCGAATGACCGTCTGACCACGCAGATGAAGTCAGTGGGCGAAGTCATGGCGATTGGTCGTACCTTCCAGGAGTCGGTGCAGAAAGCGCTGCGCGGCCTGGAGGTTGGCGCGAATGGTTTTGATCCGAAAGTCCACCTTGACGATGCGGAAGCCTTAACCCGTATCCGTCGTGAGCTGAAAGATGCCGGTTCCGATCGGATCTGGTACATCGCCGATGCCTTCCGTGCCGGGATGTCGGTGGACGGCGTATTCAATCTCACCAATATTGACCGCTGGTTCCTGGTGCAGATTGAAGAGCTGGTTCGTCTTGAAGAGCAGGTAGCGCGCGAAGGCGTGAACGGGCTGAACGCCGATTTCCTGCGCACGCTGAAGCGCAAAGGTTTTGCCGATGCGCGCCTGGCCTCACTGGTGGGCGTGGCAGAAGGTGAAATTCGTAAGCTACGTCAGCATCACAATCTGCATCCGGTTTACAAGCGGGTGGATACCTGCGCGGCAGAATTCTCGACCGATACAGCCTATATGTACTCTACCTATGAGGAAGAGTGCGAAGCGAATCCTAACCAGGATCGTGACAAGATCATGGTGCTGGGTGGTGGACCAAACCGTATCGGCCAGGGCATTGAGTTTGACTACTGTTGTGTTCATGCGGCACTGGCACTGCGCGAAGACGGTTTCGAAACCATCATGGTGAACTGTAACCCGGAAACCGTCTCCACGGATTATGACACCTCTGACCGCCTTTACTTCGAGCCGGTAACGCTTGAAGACGTGCTGGAAATCGTCCGCATCGAAAAACCGAAAGGGGTGATTGTGCAGTACGGTGGTCAAACGCCGCTGAAACTGGCTCGCGCACTGGAAGCCGCTGGCGTACCGGTCATCGGGACCAGCCCGGATGCGATTGATCGGGCAGAAGACCGCGAACGCTTCCAGCAGGCCGTTGACCGCCTGAACCTGAAGCAGCCTGCCAACGCCACCGTTGCCACCCTGGAGCAGGCGGTAGAAAAAGCTGCCGGGATTGGTTATCCGCTGGTGGTCCGTCCCTCGTACGTGCTGGGCGGACGTGCGATGGAAATCGTCTACGACGAAATAGACCTGAAGCGTTATTTCCAGACGGCGGTGTCGGTTTCTAACGATGCGCCGGTCTTGCTGGATCGCTTCCTTGACGATGCTGTAGAAGTCGATGTGGATGCCATCTGTGATGGTGAGCGTGTACTGATCGGCGGCATCATGGAGCACATTGAGCAGGCAGGCGTTCACTCAGGTGACTCGGCCTGTTCTCTGCCGGCCTACACGCTGAGCCAGGATATTCAAAACGTAATGCGTCAGCAGGTTGAAAAGCTGGCGTTTGAGCTGAACGTTCGCGGCTTAATGAACGTGCAGTTCGCGGTGAAAGACAATGAAGTCTACCTGATTGAAGTTAACCCACGTGCTGCGCGTACCGTTCCTTTTGTGTCAAAAGCGACGGGCGTACCGCTGGCGAAAGTCGCCGCACGCGTGATGGCAGGCAAAACGCTGGCAGAGCAGGGCGTCACCGAAGAGGTGATTCCGCCTTACTACTCTGTCAAGGAAGTGGTGCTGCCGTTTAACAAGTTCCAGGGCGTTGACCCCATTCTGGGGCCAGAAATGCGCTCAACCGGTGAAGTCATGGGCGTGGGCCGTACCTTTGCAGAGGCCTTTGCCAAAGCGATGCTGGGTGCGCAAAGCAACATGAAGAAAACCGGACGCGCGCTGCTGTCGGTCCGTGAGGGCGATAAGAAACGTATCGTTGACCTGGCCGCGAAGTTGCAGAAGTTTGGCTTTGAGCTGGATGCCACTCATGGCACCGCCGTGGTGTTGGGGGAAGCGGGCATTAATCCTCGCCTGGTTAACAAGGTTCACGAAGGTCGTCCACATATTCAGGACCGGCTGAAAAACGGCGAATATGCCTACATCGTGAATACCACGGCAGGCCGCCAGGCTATTGAAGACTCCAAGCTGATTCGTCGTAGTGCGCTGCAATACAAAGTTCATTACGACACTACGCTAAACGGGGGTTTTGCAACGGCCATGGCGCTAAACGCCGACCCGACTGAAAAAGTGATTTCAGTACAGGAAATGCATGCGCAGATCCTTGCGCACAAATAGCGCTGGCTGAGTGGCGGTAATAGCCCCTGCGGTGGGACGATTTGCCAGTGTGCTGGCTTAACGCTCCTCGCAGGGGCTTTTTTTTGAGAGATCGGGCCTGAACTGAGCGGTTCTACAGGCACGGGTACAGATCACCCTCCGCTGAGTGCGTTTCTGTCTTAGCGGGCAGCGTGGAGGCTGTACCTGCCTGCGGCAAGCGCCGCCTGTAAAAAAGGGCATCGCCTTTAGAATGGTTGGTGAGTCTGGGGTTGGTCAGAAAGCAGTCTGTTCCCAACGGAACGGGATGAACCCTGTTTCTGGGCAGCGATTCTCAGGTCAGCGCGACATTTCGAATAAACCGGTATTTTTTTAATATTCTTTTCAGGCTCATGAACGTTTCTGAGTAAACAGACTTTAATTAAATAGGTTTTTTAAATATTGATGCCTTGATGTTTAAATATGCATTAATATTTTTAATTATTTACGATCTGTTTCTTAACGTTCTACTGTATTTTCGCTATTTGATCGTTGCTCAACCGATTTTAAACAAACCCGCATTACTGCTTACAGTGCTCGATAATCACCTGTTCAGCCGCAGCGCTTATCTTTAAAATACCCTGTATTTTTCATGGTTTACATATCCAGAGAACCCATTCGCTTCTCTGAAGTTTACATGCTTGATTAAGAGTTAGCGCCTGACATGTTTATTCCCAAGTTTTTCAGATGGGGGCAGTGCTCTTTTGAGGATTATCAAAGAGCCTGTAATCATTTTGGTTATAACTGCGAGTCCGCACCGGAATTTATTGCCTTTAAAATGCGATGTGGGCAGTCCTTTGACTTTTATTCTTATCAAAGGAAAGGGAAAACGATGGGGAGCGTCTGCGTTGAAAAGGGCTGGCTTGCCAACGATGGCAGACATCGGCAGCGTTCGCTTCCCGCGCTACTGGCTCCCTCAACCTCTGTCTATGTGCCGTTTTGCAACGAGGCGTCGAAAAAGGTGCTTTTACCTTTCCGGTGCAAGTCGCTACATCATTTGCAGCGTCATCGCTTCCTCAATACCTCCTATAGCCTGTTTAGTAAGAGCCATGCCGCTTTTACCAAGAGCCCTGTCGCCGACTTTTCCCGTAAAACGGTCTCGACACGGGAGAGAGAGCTCAGAAAGTTTCTCAATGACGGGGGGAGTTTTCTCAATGTCAGCCAGCTTGACGGGGAACATATTTTTGAGGTGTTTGAGATTCTCTATCAGGCGAGACGCAATCAGGCCATCGCGGAGAGGGCCATTAATAAAGCGTTTTTCCGGGAGTTTCAGCCCTGTTTCAAAGGCTATATGATGTTCCTGCATAATGAACCTGTTGCACTGCAGCTCCTGCTTTCTGTCTCGAGCAGTGCCGGGATGTTCGTTGATTTTATTAATATTGGCTACCGGATAGACAGCAATGCTGGCGCGGTGGGGACAATGCTGATGTGGAAGAACCTGACAGCCTTGTATCAGGAAGCAGCAGAAAAGCAGCTTCCTCTTCATTACTCCTACGGTTCGATGTCCGGAGACTATAAAAACCGCTGGTGCCATTCGGTTAATAACGGCCGGGTCATCATCTGATTGATCCGTTCTGTCGGCGCGTTGACATACCTCTGCGTCGTGAAGCCAGTTTAGCGTGATTCGACCAGGTGCCTGATGGCCCTGTTTTTCCGCTCCCGTGGGCGGCTTTTGCCTGCGAAGCGCGATTGATCAATGCTCCCCTGCCAGCGCTGCGGCAGGGGAAAATGGCTCGCTGCATGCCTCAGGGAATAATGTTCGCCATCCTGAACTGAGTAAACAGGCGGATAAACATCTCATCCGTGGCGCAAAATTCGGTAAACCCTGCCCGCCTCAGTTTGCTGCCATCACCAAACATATCGTAATCCCAGCTAAAGACAAAATCGGCGAACTGACCGTCACTCAGCCTCATGATGTCAGCCTCAACCAGCTGTTTTTTTTCCGCCAGGGCATGCCATGTCCTGCGGTAATCGCCGAAAAGCTGCTGAAATGACAACGCAACCGGGGGCGCCGTCTCCAGTTCAAACCAGCCTGCAATGAGGGGCCAGAGCTCACACCATCGCCAGATATCACCGTTATTGATGTTAAATGCCTGATTCCTGGCGGAGGATGCGGTTGATGCCCACAGGGTGGCGGCAGACAATAAGCTATCATCGGTGTGATCGATAATGCTGTGCCAGGTGCGCTGCGACCCTGGAAAGCGCAGGGGCAGATTTTGCGCTTTGCACAGTGAAGCGTATATCGCGATACTCAGCGCAAGATTCATGGTATTGCCGGTTAACGCGCTGCCGACAACGCCAGGACGAAGTGCATGCCAGTGCCAGGTTTTATGATGCTGAAAGCGGCACAGCCAGTCCTGTTGCGCCGTATTGAATTCGGCGCCGGGAATAGCGGCATCGCTTTCTCTGGCGGGGGTTTTGAACGGGCCAAGATGAGCGCCGTAAATTTTGTAGCCCTGCATCAGGCTCACCGTTTCCAGCGGAGCCACGTTCTCAACCTGAGTGACCAGGTTACGTAACATGGTGACGTTGGGTTCAACCATTTCCCGCCAGCTCGCGGCATTAAGCCAGGCGCTGTAGAAAATGTGGGTAACGTGCCGAAGGGGCTTGAGGGCGCGTGCAGTGTCTTTTTCATTGAGCAGATCGACGTTAACAAACGGCACCGTGCCCCGGTGAGCGCCTCCTGCGCGAGACAATCCAATAACCTGCCATTCATTCTGCAACAGCGTTTTAACCAGTTTGCTGCCGACAATACCGCTTGCACCCGCAACCAGTGCGACTTTAGATTGAGGCTTCTGTGACATTTTTTGTCCTCCAGTTTGGTTGCAGACAGCCTGCTATAAATTGTTTTTTGTCGGTATCCCCGAACGCTGATGTCACTTATAAGAGAAATGCGTAAATGAATAACAAGCTCAATGCCATTCGAACGTTTTTACGCGTGGCTGAGGCGGGGTCTTTTTCTGAGGCAGCACGCCAGTTGAATATCAAACAGTCTGCGGTCAGCCAGCAGATCGCCGCGCTTGAGGCTGAACTCGGCGTAGTGCTGCTGCACAGGACGACGCGGGTGAGGGTACTGACAGCGCAAGGAGAATATTACCGGCGTAAGATGCAGCCCATACTTGAGGCAATGCAGGCGGTCGAGAACCAGCTATCCCCTGCCGCACAGCAATGGCAGGGCAAGATAAACGTTCAACTCCCGGGCGGATTAGGGCGTTTGTTTCTTCCTCATCTGCTCGGATTGCAAAAAGCGAATCCGGGTTTGCATCTGACGCTCTCGCTTGATGACAGGATATCCGACCTGGCCAGAGAAGGCGTGGATGTGGCGTTCCGCCTTACTCAGGATGCGCCGGAAGTGTATCCGGCACGGAAAATCGCGCGTATTGAAACACCGCTTTTCGCATCACCGGATTTCCCGCCGCTCAATTCACTGGATGCATTGATGTGCCAACCGCACGTGCGTTTCAGCAGCATTGCCGAGTCTGCGCCATTGCGGCTTGTCAGGGGCGATGAAACCGTAGAACTGGCCGTAAAGACAGCCTTCAGGGCCAATAGCAGTGAAGGGTTATTACAGGCGTTGCAGGCGGGAATCGGTGTAGGCGGTATGCAATTACCCCTTGCAACTGAGGCGTTGAAATCCGGCTCGCTGATGAGGGTGTTGCCAGCGTATCGCTATCCCGATCGCTTTGTGTATGCCGTTTTCCCGGATGCGCGCTTTATCCCTCCCAGGGTTAGAGGCATCGTCGCGTTAATCGAAAAAGTGCTGGTCGATCTGCCAGGGGCAAACTAAATACGGCTCACAGCCAGAGGGAAGACCGGCGATGTAACGCATTCTCAGTCAGGCTGCTGATGCGGCCCACTGGCGCTGTATCAACCCGTTCATACTGGGGTAAGCGGCAGCAATCTCAAATAAATTTGATTTAATTTTTAGCCAATCATGCCCAATCTGCTCATTCGCACAAATCTATAATACAAAAAACTACCAGGCTGACATTGACCGCTGTAATATCCGGCTCGCTCATTATTAGAGCGTAAACAGGATAGTTATAACAATGAAAGCGCGTTCTTTTTCACTGAGTGCAGTGGCTGCACTCCTGGCTCTGGCGTCTTTTTCCAGCCAGGCTGAAATCACTCTTCTCAAACAAGACCCACAAGCAGGCGATCCCCTTAGCCGTCTCGATTTTAAATTCGGTGGCAGTATTCGTCCTCAGTTTAACCATCAAACCGGCGTGAATGATAAATCCTATAAGCGTAATGGCTTTGACGGTGGTTCACGTTTCCGCTTTAGCGCGGATTACTACCTGTTCGACGATATCAGTTGGACCAGCTACTACGAGCTGGGCGTTAACATTCCGGCCGTATTCAACTGGGATAATCACTACGCTGAAGGGGCGCATGAAACCACGCGCCGCCAGCTCTATACCGGCCTGAAAAGTAAAACCTGGGGCCAGTTGACCTTTGGTCAGCAGAACAGCGTTTATTACGACGTTGTGGGTGCCAAGACGGATATCTGGGATTACGACATGCTGGCCCAGGCACCGGGTAACGGCATTAACGGTGATTACGACGGTTCATACCGTTCTCGTAAGCAGCTGAAATACAAAAACAGTTATGGTGCAGTTGATCTTTATGCCTCTTACCTGTTTAGCGATAACGAATATTTGCCGGGCAATGGACTGCGCTACAAGCGTCAGGGCGGCGGTTCGCTGGGTGTGAATTACAACATTACGCCAACGCTGGCATGGGGCACGGCCTGGAACTACACCCGCGCCAGCATGCGTGATCCGGTCACGGGCAACAATAAAGATTACGACCAAAACATTTTTGGCACGGCACTGAGCTGGACGCCGGGTAACTGGACACTGTCAGCAGGCGGTGGCTGGTATCAAAACTTCCTGACGACCAAACAGCGCAACGTGAATAACTATTTTGCGGACGATGCCTGGGGCATCGAATATTACGCCGGATACAAAATCCCGGTGGCGCAATATGGTGTCAAAGCCGTTCAGCCTTATGTGATGGGCGACCGTTTAGAATACGTGAATGGCCGCAACTACCAGCGCATTGACAATGGCCTGGGCGTAACGTTATTCCTGGACTACGGTTTCCGTGTGGATTACGAACATGTCTTCACTTCCAGTACGGACAATCAGGGCGATATGAACCTGGTTCGTTTCCGCTACGATTTCTGATGACACACAACGGCTCCCCAGGGAGCCGTTTTTATTATCATGATTTATAGCGAGGTGACGCCATTATCTGGCGACTTTTGCGGTGGACTTGCCCTTCTTATGGAGTAAAACCCTGTACAACGTCTGAAACATGGTGGCAATGCCGCTTTATGCAATAAGCACCTTCCTGCTATCGACGAAGGTTTAACCTTTACGTATCATGGCGCCTGTTTTTTTCAGCGAGCCTTTTAACATGATTAGTCTTATCGCGGCATTAGCAGCAGATCGCATTATTGGAATGGAAAACGCCATGCCGTGGGACCTGCCTGCAGACCTGGCGTGGTTTAAGCGCAACACACTGAAAAAGCCAGTTATTATGGGCAGACTGACCTTTGAATCTATTGGTCGTCCATTGCCTGGCCGGCTCAACATTGTGGTCAGCAGCAAGCCGGGCAGTGCCGAAGGCGTAACCTGGGTAACTTCGCTGGACGACGCCATTAGTGCGGCGGGTGAGGCTGAAGAGATCATGGTCATTGGCGGCGGCCGCATCTATGAGCAGATGCTGGCGCGCGCCGACCGTCTTTATCTGACGCACATTGATGCGGAAGTGGAAGGCGATACGCAGTTCCCGGATTACGAGCCGGATGAGTGGCACTCCACGTTCAGTGAGTTTCATGATGCCGATGAGCAGAACTCGCACAGTTACTGCTTTGAGATCCTCGAACGCCGCCGTTAATTTACGCGCAGTAAATAACGCCTTGTTGTGACAAGGCGTTTTTTTATGGCTGCGCGTCAGCGGGTTGACGATTGCGGAGTAAGATCGTCCGGTACGGACAACTGACGGTTCGATGGCTGAACATAGTAGCGTTGGGTTTCCCAGTGCAGGAGCGTCAGGTTCCCGCCCCAGCAGCAGCCGGTATCCAGACCGATAATGCCCTCTGGCGTGCCTTTCCCTTCCAGCGACGCCCAGTGACCGAAAACAATGGTGTGATCGCGTGCGACCGGGCCTTCAATCATGAACCAGGGTTTTAACGGCGGCGGGGCGGATTCCGGCGCATCCTTACAGATCATGTCTAGCTGACCGTTAGGAAAGCAGAAACGCATACGGGTTAGTGCGTTGGTCGAGAAGCGCAGGCGGGCCAGGCCGGTCAGGGATTCATTCCAGTTATTCGGCATGTCGCCGTACATCGCGTCAAGAAACAGTGGGTAACTGTCGCTGGACAGCACGGCTTCCACTTCGCGTGCGCACTGTTGTGCTGTATCCAGATCCCACTGAGGCGTAATGCCGGCATGGCCCATCACCAGCTTTTTCTCTTCATCGACCTGCAGCAACGGCTGGCGACGCAGCCAGTTAATCAGGTCATCGGCATCTTCCGCTTCCAGCAGCGGTGTCAGGCGATCTTTGGGTTTATTACGACTGATTCCGGCATAAACGGCCAGCAAATGCAGATCGTGGTTACCCAGCACCAGACGGACGCTGTCACCCAATGACTTTACGTAGCGCAGAACCTCCAGCGAGCCGGGCCCTCGCGCCACCAGGTCACCCGTCAGCCATAAGGTATCCTGACTGGGATCGTAATTAACCTGGTTCAGCAGAGCACGTAATTCATCATAACAACCGTGAACGTCGCCAATCAGGTAAGTATTCATAGAGGATTATCCAACTCAGACAGTCGCCCGCCAGGCGGGCGAAGGGCGCCAGTATCAATGGATGTGGGTTTGAATCGCGAGGCGGAATACCGGGATCTCGACGTGGAATTCATCGCCTTGCTCATCGACCATCACATAGTGACCTTGCATGGTGCCCATCGGGGTTTCAAGAACAGCACCGCTGGTGTACTGATATTCGTTTCCCGGTGCAATATGCGGCTGTTCGCCTATGACGCCTTCACCCTGAACTTCCGTCTCACGGCCATTGCCGTTAGTGATGAGCCAGTAGCGTCGGAGCAGTTGCACTGAGGACCGGCCTACGTTGCGAATCGTGACGGTATAAGCAAAGACATAGCGCTCATCTTCCGGTGAGGACTGTGAGGCGACATACAGACTTTGTACGTGCAGCGATACGCGGGCCGGTTCACTCATGGGTTACTCCTGGGGTTGATCCAGATGATCTGCCAGCCAGTTTGCTAACTGGCAATACTGCGCGACCGAAACATTTTCGGCACGCAGGCTGGTGTCGATTTCCAGCTCATCCAGTGCGCCAGCAACGACCATATGGCTCAGGCTGTTACGCAGCGTTTTGCGGCGTTGACCGAATGCTTCAGTGGTAATGCGGCTCAGAATACGCACGTCTTTGACCGGATGAGGCGGTGTCATGTAAGGGACTAACCGCACAACCGCCGAGTCCACCTTCGGGGGCGGGGTAAAGGAGTGCGGCGGCACTTCCAGCACCGGAATCACCTGACAATAGTACTGAGCCATTACGCTCAGACGACCATAGGCTTTGCTGCCGGGACCCGCAACCAGACGATTAACCACCTCTTTCTGCAGCATGAAGTGCATATCTTTAATCGAACCAGTATAGCTGAACAGATGGAACATCAGCGGGGTCGAAATATTATATGGCAGGTTACCGAAGACCCGCAGCGGCTGGCCTTTCTCTTTGGCCAGCGCAGCGAAGTCAAACGTCATGGCGTCCTGCTGGAAAATCGTCAGCTTGGGCCCTAAAAACGGATGAGTTTGCAGGCGTGCAGCCAGATCGCGATCTAACTCCACCACGGTTAAACTGTCCAGGCGTTCGCCCACGGGTTCAGTAAGTGCACCCAAACCCGGACCGATTTCCACTATTGCCTGATCGCGCTGTGGATGGATGGCGGAGACGATGCTGTCGATAATATATTGATCGTTCAGGAAGTTTTGCCCGAAACGTTTACGGGCGTAGTGCCCCTGATGGACGCGATTATTCATTACTGCTCTTGATCATAGTGATGGCGAGGTTAAGCGCCGTGATAAAGCTGCCCGCGTCAGCCTGACCCAACCCGGCTAATTCAAGCGCGGTGCCGTGGTCGACTGAGGTACGGATAAACGGCAGGCCGAGGGTAATATTAACCGCCCGACCAAATCCCTGAAATTTAAGCACCGGTAACCCCTGATCGTGATACATCGCCAGCACCGCATCGGCATGTTGCAGATATTTGGGCTGGAACAGTGTATCCGCAGGCAGCGGACCGGTGAGTTGAATGCCTTGCTCGCGCAGCGCATTGAGTGCCGGGATGATCGTGTCTATCTCTTCCCGCCCCATGTGACCGCCTTCTCCGGCATGGGGATTCAGTCCGCAGACAAAAATATGCGGCTGAGCAATGGCAAACTTATGCTTGAGATCCTGATGCAGAATGGTGATGACTTCATGCAGACAATCGCGGGTGACGGCACCAGCAACATCTTTTAACGGCAGATGCGTAGTGGCAAGCGCGACACGCAGTTGCTCGGTGGCCAGCATCATCACCACGCGCTGCGCGCCCGCGCGCTCGGCAAAAAATTCAGTATGCCCGGTAAACGGAATGCCCGCGTCGTTAATCACGCCCTTGTGAACGGGGCCAGTAATTAAGGCAGAAAACTCCCCGGATAAACATCCGTCGCAGGCGCGTGCCAGGGTTTCCAGCACATAGTGGCTGTTGGCGACGCATAGCGTGCCGGGCGTGACCGGCTGCGGTATTTCAACGGGGAGAACGGTGAGCGTGCCAGCCTGTTGCGGTTCGGGTTCGCCTGCGGCGTCGTAAACGCGCAGCGTCAACGGCAAACCCAACTGAGCGGCACGTTGCAGCAACAGCTGGGGAGAAGCACACACAACCAGTTCAACAGGCCAGGCTCGCTGAGCCAGTTGAACGGCAAGATCGGGACCAATCCCGGCGGGTTCGCCGGGCGTGATCACCACACGAAAATCACTGCGCATTGTTATCCAGGATTTTCACGTAAGCGCCGGCGCGCTGTTCCTGCATCCAGGTTTGCGCTTCTTCCGCAAACTTACGATTAAACAGCATACGGTAAGCGCGCTCTTTCTGGGCTGCATCGGTTTTATCCACCTGACGCGTATCCAGCAGCTGAATCAGATGCCAGCCAAAAGAGGAGTGGACCGGCTGACTGGTTTCGCCTTTTTTCAGACGCAGCAGCGCATCGCGGAATGCCGGGTCAAACACTTCTGGTGAGGTCCAGCCCAGATCGCCGCCCTGATTAGCCGAACCCGGATCGTCGGAGAACTGTTTGGCGGCCGCGGCAAAGGTCGTCTTACCACTGCGAATGTCGGCAGCAATCTGTTCCAGCTTAGCGCGAGCCTGATCGTCAGTCATGATCGGAGACGGCTTCAGCAGAATGTGGCGCGCATGCACTTCGGTAACAGAGACGTTTTTGCTCTCGCCGCGCAGATCGTTCACCTTCAGGATATGGAAACCCACACCTGAACGGATAGGGCCAACAATGTCGCCCTTCTTCGCTGTGGTCAGCGCCTGAGCAAACAGGGTAGGCAGCTCTTCGATTTTTGCCCAGCCCATGTTGCCGCCCTTCAGCGCCTGAGAATCGGCGGAGTAGGTCACGGCCAGCTTGCCAAAGTCTGCGCCACCTTTCAGTTCCGTTATCAGCTGTTTTGCCAGCTTCTCCTGATCGTCAACCTGCTGCTGCGTAGGGTTTTCCGGCAGAGGCAGCAGGATATGACTGATATTCATTTCAGTGCCCTGCGTATTCTGAGCGCCAACCTGCTGCGCCAGCGTATCGACTTCCTGCGGCAGGATAGTGACACGACGGCGGACTTCATTATTACGCACTTCAGAGATCAGCATCTCTTTACGGATCTGAGCACGATAGGTGTTGTAGTTCATCCCGTCGTAAGCCAGGCGGCTTCTCAGCTGATCAACGCTCATGCGGTTTTGCGCGGCGATATTCTGAATAGCCTGATCCAGTTGCTGATCGGTAATCTGTAAACCGGCTTTATCACCTAACTGCAGGATGATCGCGTCCATGATCTCACGTTCGAGGATCTGATGGCGCAACGTCTTATCATCAGGCAACTGTTGACCTGCCTGCTTCGCCTGAGATTTAACGGTGCTCATCATGCTGTCCACGTCACTCTCGAGGACCACGCCGTTATTCACTACAGCTGCAACTTTATCAACCACTTGTGGTGCTGCGAACGCGGTGTTGGCACTGAGCGCCACACCAAGAATCAGCATTCTCCAGTTCTTCATACTTTATCCATTATTGGTTCCGCACTGCGGGATTGCCTGTCAAACATCACAACATCAGAATGCACGCTGATAAGGGATGATACCCTGACTCAGCATCTGGCCGGTTCCCAGGCCATAATTTGAGCTCAGGCCACGTAACTCAATGTTGAATGAGATTTGGTTGTCATACTTACTGTCGTTGTTTTCCCAACCGTTGATTTTGCGCTCATATCCCAGACGAATTGCGTAGCAACAAGAGCTGTACTGCAGGCCAACCAACTGTGATGCAGGACGATTATTACGCGTATCATAGTAATACGCGCCAACCACCGACCAGGCATCATGAATCGGCCAGCTCGCCGTCGTACCGACCTGTGAAATCCCGTTTTTATAAATCGGGTTATTCACCAGTGAACTGTCGTTCAGCGCAGAAGCAACATACTCCGGGCTACTGTAACGGTAGCTCAACTGCACCATACGGTCAGCATCACGGCGGTATTCCAGCACGGTATTTCCCTGTGCCACGTTATTCAGGCGGGTATCGTACTGCAGCCCGCCGCGCACGCCCCAACGGTCACTTATCTTCCAGTAGCTGTCACCCGCCCACAGAAGACTACCGGTATCGTCTTCTTTATTGACCTGGTTAACACCCGTACGAGAAGGCGTGAACGAATAGATTTGACCTACAGAAACGTTAAAACGTTCAACCAAATCGGTATCATAAATTCGCGTAGTGACACCGGTGGCAACCTGGTTGGCCGATGCGATGCGATCCAGGCCGCTGTATGAACGATCGCGGAACAGGCCGGTATAGTCGGTTTGCAGCAGGGTGGAGTCGTAAGGGTAGATATCACTCTGGTTACGATACGGGATATACAGGTACTGAACCCGGGGTTCCAGCGTCTGCGTGTAGCCCTGCGCCCAGTCCATATCGCGGTCAAACACCATACGACCGTCGACCTTGAACTGGGGCAAGGTGCGGTTGACGGAGTCTTTAAGCTGGCCACTTACAGGGCGATTATTTGAATTATTAAGTACTACGTTATTGTAGTAATCAACATCTTTCTGCTGATAGTGCGTCGCCAGAAACTTCGCTTCGGTATCCAGACTGGCCCAACCGTTGGACAACGGCAGATTAATCGTGGGCTCAACGTGTAAACGCGTGGTTTCAGGATAGTCGTTGTTGACGTTGGTAAACTTGACGGCCTGCGCATAGATGCGGGTGTCGAACGGACCCACATCGTTCTGGTACCAGTTCAGATCCAGTTGCGGGAAGGCGCGATAGACGTTGCTGTTGCTCGTGTTGCCAAAAATCTGGAAATCTTTGGTCGACAGCGTTGCGTCCCAGTTGGTATCCGCATAGCCCACGCTGAATTTTTGCGAGGCGTAACCATCTGTCGAACTGTAGTAAGGCGAGGTCAGATCGTTGAAATAAAACGGGTCGCTGACTTTGGTGTAGTCAGCGTTAAAACGCCAGTGTTGGTCGTAAACACCAGAGTGACGCCAGTAAAATAACCAACGGTCCGAACTGTCATTTTGGGCAATGCCGCGTGCAGCTTTGTCGTTGTCATACTGTTTATCTGAGGCCAGATAGTCAAACTCAACGAGGCCTGCGCCAGCCTGTGTCAGATAACGGAACTCATTCTGTAATTGCAGCCCGCGATTACTCATGTAATGCGGCGTAATGGTCGCATCGGCCTGTGGCGCGATGTTCCAGTAGTAGGGCAGAATGAACTCAAAACCGTTGCTGCTGCCGTATTTAGCATTGGGGATCAGAAAACCGGAGCGGCGACGATCGCCCAATGGCAATTGCAGATAGGGGCTGTAAAAAACCGGAACGGAACCCAGTTTAAAGCGCGCATTCCAGATTTCAGCCACTTCTTCCTGACGATCCTGAATGATCTCAGAACCTGCGACGCTCCAGCTGTTGCTGCCGGGCAGACAGGAAGTGAAGGTGCCGTTTTCCATGATGGTGTAACGGTTTTCACCGCGCAGCTTCATTTGATCGCCCGTTCCACGGCCCTGACGGCCTACCATCTGATAATCGCCGTTCCAGACGTTGGTATCTTTGGTATTCAGATTTGACCAGGCTTTCGGACCTTTCAGGATGACCTGATTATCATCGTAGTGCACATTACCTAGCGCATCGACGGTACGCACGGGGACGGTCTGACCTTCAGGCTGGCGTTGGTGAAGCTGTACTTCATCTGCCAGCATGCGGCTGTTACCCTGCTGCACATCCACATCGCCTGTGAAGACCGCATCGTCAGGATAGTTGCCTTTCAGGGAATCCGAGTGAATAGTAACGGGCAGCTGATTAGGATCGCCGTTAACCAGGGGGCGATTGTAGCTCGGCACGCCTAACATACACTGCGACATTAAATCATCGGCGAAGGCTTGCTGGCTAATGGCTGCGCCGATCATGGTGGCCAGCAGAGTAGGTATATGTTTTTTCATACGCGGTATCGAGAATTCCATGAAAACTGGCATCATGCCGACAATCGGGTCAGAGACTAACGCACTGCCTGGCGTTGCGCCAGTGTTAATCCTTTTCTGTCCGCGCTGCCGTTAGGCGCTGAGATAAATGACAGGTATGATAATGCAATTTTCAGCCGTAAGCATGGCGAATTGAGGAGTTTATGCGCTACTGGGGAAAAGTAATAGGTTTAGTGCTTGGATTGCTGTCCGGCGCAGGCTTTTGGGGAATTGTTATTGGTCTGATCATTGGGCATGGATTTGACAAGGTTCGCGGCGCGCAGAGCAAAGCTTACTTCTCAAATAATCAGACCCGGCAGTCACTCTTTTTCAGCACGACTTTTCAGGTCATGGGGCACTTAACCAAGTCGAAAGGGCGCGTAACCGAAGCGGATATTCAGATTGCATCGCTGTTTATGGATCGCATGCAGCTGCATGGCGATGCCCGAATGGCTGCACAGCGCGCCTTTCGCGAAGGCAAGCAGGGGGAATATCCGCTCCGTACCAAACTGCGTGAATTGCGCAGTGCCTGCTTCGGACGTTTTGATCTGATTAGGATGTTTCTGGAAATTCAGATCCAGGCCGCGTTTGCCGATGGGTCGCTGCATCCCAATGAACGTCAGGTGCTGTATGTGATTGGTGAAGAACTGGGGATTTCTCAGAGTCAGTTCGACCAGTTTCTGCGCATGATGGAGGGGGGACAGCAGTTCGGCGGCGGTCGCAGCTATTCACAGCAGGGCGGTTTTCAGCAGGCGCAACGAGGCCCGACGTTATCCGATGCCTGTAACGTTTTGGGTGTGAAAACCACCGACGATGCCACCACCATCAAACGCGCCTATCGCAAACTGATGAGTGAACATCACCCGGATAAGCTGGTGGCGAAAGGTCTGCCGCCCGAAATGATGGAGATGGCGAAACAGAAAGCGCAGGACATTCAGTCGGCTTACGATCTGATTCGCAAAGAAAAAGGCTTTAAATAAGTGAGATGCGCGCCCGGCTGATGGCGAGGGCGCGCGAAGCATTAGCATCATGGCAGATTAAAAATCGGCAGGCTGCCTGAAGGTCATGGCATTACCAAACGCCGGGTGCGTGATGGTCAGCGATTCGGCGTGCAGCAGAAGACGATCTGACATGGCTTTTGCTTCCGGATGTGCGTAAAAACCGTCACCCAGAATCGGATGGCCCAGCGCCAACATATGTACGCGCAGCTGATGCGAGCGCCCGGTAATCGGTTTGAGCGCGACGCGCGCGCTGTTATCTTCACCGTATTCCACAACCTGATAGTCGGTTTGCGCCGACTTGCCGGTGTCGAAACACACTTTCTGCTTCGGGCGATTAGGCCAGTCGCAAATCAGCGGTAAATCCACCATGCCCTTCTCCTGCGCCGGATGGCCCCAAACCCGGGCCACATAGGTCTTTGCAGGCTCGCGTTCACGAAACTGGCGTTTAAGCTCGCGCTCTGCGGCCTTTGTCAGGGCGACCACAATCACGCCGCTGGTCGCCATGTCCAGCCGATGCACAGATTCCGCCTCAGGATAATCGCGTTGGATCCGCGTCATCACGCTGTCTTTGTGCTCGTCAAGCCGACCGGGTACCGAAAGCAGGCCGCTGGGCTTATTCACCACCATGATATGGGCATCCTGATACAGAATGTGCAGCCAGGGCTCAAGCGGCGGATTGTAGGGTTCCATACTCTATTCCAAAAAAGAGGGCCTTGCGGCCCTGAACTTATTGATGCGTAACCACAATCAGACGCAGTGCATCCAGTCGCCAGTTCGCTTCATCCAGACTCTCCAGTACCTGCTGGCGATTCGTTTCCAGCGCATCGACCTCATCGTCACGGATGTTGGGGTTAACGGCTTTCAGTGCTTCCAGACGTGATAACTCGGCCCCCAGCTTTTCGCTCGCCTCGCGCCGTGCCGCGTCAATAACGGCACGTGCTTCACTGACGACTTCTTTTTCAGCCAGCGTCAGGATCGCGTGAACGTCCTGCTGTACGGCATTCACCAGCTTACTTCCGGTGTGGCGGTTAACGGCATTCAACTGGCGGTTGAAGCTTTCGAATTCCACTTTACCGGCCAGGTTCGTCCCGTTGCGATCCAGCAGCAGGCGCACCGGCGTAGGGGGCAGGAAGCGGGTTAGCTGCAGATGTTTCGGTGCCTGGGATTCCACCACGTAGATCATCTCGACCAGCAGTGTTCCCACAGGCAATGCCTTGTTCTTTAACAGCGACAGCGCACAACTGCCGGTGTCACCTGACAGAATCAGATCCAGGCCATTACGGATTAACGGATGTTCCCAGGTAATAAACTGCGTATCTTCACGCGACAGGGCCTGATCGCGATTGAAGGTGATCGTACAGCCGTCTTCCGGCAGGCCAGGAAAGTCCGGAACCAGCATATGATCTGAAGGTGTCAGCACGATCAGGTTATCACTGCGGTCTTCCTGATTAATGCCGACGATATCAAACAGGTTAAGAGCAAAGTTAACCAGTTCGGTATCATTATCCTGTTCGGCAATAGTATTGGCCAGCGCCTGGGCGGCTTCACCACCGTTAGAGTTTAGCTCCAGCAGGCGGTCGCGGCCCTGTTCGAGTTGGGATTTCAGCGCATCATGCTGCTTACGGCATTCGCTAATGAAATCATCAAACCCGTCGCTGTTTTCCGGTGCGGCCAGGTAGTTAATCAGCTCTGCGTTGACGCTGTCGTAGATGGCTCTGCCGGTCGGGCAGGTGTGCTCGAACGCGTCCAGCCCTTCGTGATACCAGCGCAGCAGCACGGCCTGGGCCGTTTTCTCCAGCCAGGGGACCAGAATCTGAATATCGTGCGCCTGGCCAATACGATCCAGTCGGCCAATACGCTGTTCCAGCAGATCCGGGTTAAACGGCAGATCGAACATCACCAGACGGCTGGCGAACTGAAAGTTACGGCCTTCGGAACCAATTTCGGAACACAGCAGAACTTGTGCGCCGTTCTCTTCAGAAGCGAACCAGGCGGCAGCCCGATCGCGTTCAATGATCGACAGCCCTTCATGGAACACGGCGGCGCGAATCCCTTCACGTTCACGCAGCACCTGCTCCAGTTGAAGTGCTGTAGCGGCCTGAGCACAGATCACCAGCACTTTTTCTTTACGGTTGCTGGTCAGGTAACCCATGAGCCATTCAACGCGCGGATCGAAGTTCCACCAGGTGCCGGTATCGCCTTCGAACTCCTGATAAATCTGTTCCGGATAGAGCAGATCGCGCGCGCGCGCTTCTGCGCTTTTACGTGTGCCCATAATACCGGACACCTTAATGGCCGTTTGATACTGAGCCGGCAGGGGCAGACGAATGGCGTGTAACTCACGTTTCGGGAAGCCTTTCACCCCGTTGCGGGTATTACGGAACAGCACGCGGCTGGTACCGTGGCGATCCATCAGCATGGAAATGAGTTCGCTGCGCGCGTCCTGTTTGCCTTCACGATCGCTGTTTGCCACCTGCAGCAGCGGTTCAATATCCTGCTCGCCGACCAGCTCATTGATCATATTCATCTCGTTTTGTGAGATGGCATGATCGGCCAGCAGCGATGTCACCGCATCGGCAATCGGGCGGAAGTGCTGCTGCTCTTCAACAAAGGCGGCAAAATCATGAAAACGGTCGGGGTCAAGCAAGCGCAGGCGCGCAAAATGACTCTCCATGCCCAGCTGTTCTGGCGTCGCGGTCAGTAACAGGACGCCCGGCGTTTTTTCAGCCAGTTTTTCGATCACCTGATACTCACGGCTTGGTTCGCCTTCGGACCAGGCCAAATGGTGCGCTTCATCCACCACCATTAAATCCCAGTCTGCGTCCGCCAGCTTATCCAGACGCTGTTTGTTGCGACGCACAAAGTCCAGCGAGCAGATAATCAACTGTTCGGTGTCAAAGGCATTGTCGCTGTCGTGCTGCGCTTCAGCGTAACGATCGTCGTCAAACAGGGCGAAGCGCAGGTTGAAGCGGCGCAGCATTTCTACCAGCCACTGATGTTGCAGGGTTTCTGGCACGACGATAAGTACGCGTTCAGCACGGCCTGCCAACAACTGCTGCTGGATGATCATGCCGGCTTCGATGGTTTTCCCCAGGCCGACCTCATCCGCGAGCAGGACGCGCGGCGCATGGCGGCGGCCTACGTCGTGGGCGATATGCAGCTGGTGGGGGATCAGATTGGTACGCATGCCGCGCAGGCCGCTGACGGGCAGGCGATACTGCTCACTTTGATATTTACGTGCGCGAAAACGCAGGGCGAAGCGATCCATACGGTCGAGCTGGCCTGCAAACAGCCTGTCCTGAGGTTTGCTGAACACCAGTTTGCTGTCGAGCATCACTTCACGCAGCATGACGTGGGTTTCTTCGGTATCAAGGCGCGTGCCGATATAGGTTATCAGGTCATTGTCATTGCGTACTTCATCGACCTGCATCTGCCAGCCTTCGTGGCTGGTAACGGTATCACCCGGATTAAAAATCACGCGGGTGACCGGCGAGTCGCTGCGAGCGTAGAGGCGATTTTCCCCTGTGGCCGGGAACAGCAGGGTGATCATGCGCGTATCAATCGCCACCACGGTGCCTAATCCCAGTTCACTTTCTGTATCACTAATCCAACGCTGACCTAATGTAAAAACCATATAATTTTTGCTCGAATTTTTAACGTTTTTGAAGGTGTTCCCCATTCTCAGGCAATAGCATTTCATCCAGGCAAAAGGGCCTGGTGCGTCATGTCAGAGCAGTGAGTTTTGAGGAAGGGCGTTATGGTACTGGATGGCAGGGCATTCGTCACCTGTCAAAAAAGGCCTAACTGCCCGGTAATGAGTGTAGCAAAGTCGCCATCGACAAAAGGCAGAATGCCTTCGGCTACGGGCTGCAGCTGTTTAGTCACGTAGTGATCGTAGTCCAGCGGCGTGGTTCGGGCCTCTACCGGCTCGGGGCCGCCGGTGGCAATCACATAACGAATGCGGCCCCCGGTCTGATATTGCAACGGCCGGCCCAGCTTACGATTCTGCTCATCAGCCAGACGGGCGGCGCGGACATGGGGCGGCACATTGCGTTCATACTCGTTCAGTGGGCGGCGCAGGCGCTTTTTATAAATCAGCCTGTCGTCCAGCTCACCTGCCAACAGCTGGGCTACCGTGTTACGAACATAGTCTTCCCACGGCTGGCGATGAAATATGCGGCTGTAAAGCTCCTGCTGAAACTGCTGCGCCAGCGGCGTCCAGTCGGTACGTACCGATTCCAGTCCTTTGAACACCATACGCTCACTTTCGCCTGCCCGAATTAAGCCCGCATAGCGTTTTTTACTGCCCTGTTCAGCACCGCGAATCGTCGGCATCAGGAATCGGCAAAAGTGATTTTCATACTCCAGCTCCAGGGCGCTGGTCAGGCCGTATTGCTGCTGCAGATGTTCACGCCACCAACCGTTGACCTTCCCGGCCAGTGCCCGGCCAATTGCCTCTGCCTCGTCTTCATCCCGGGCGGATTTCAGCCAGACAAAGGTCGAATCGGTGTCGCCATAAATCACATCGTACCCTTCGGCTTCAATGAGTTCACGGGTTTGCTGCATGATGGCATGACCGCGCAGCGTGATAGACGAGGCCAGGCGAGGGTCAAAAAAGCGGCAGGCGCTGGTGCCGAGCACGCCGTAAAACGCATTCATGATGATTTTCAGGGCCTGCGACAGGGGTTTATTGCCCTGTGTTTTTGCGGTTTCGCGCCCCTGCCAAATCTGCTCTACGATGGCGGGCAGGCAATGCGTCTCACGTGAGAAGCGCGCCTCGCGAAAACCGGGCACCGAGTCCGCATCCGTTGGGTGCGCCAGACCTTCGATGAGCCCGACGGGATCGATCAGAAAGGTGCGGATAATCGAGGGATACAGGCTTTTATAATCCAGCACTAACACGGAATCATACAGGCCGGGCCGGGAATCCATCACGTAGCCGCCGGGGCTGGCTTCCGGCGCCACATCGCCCAGATTCGGGGCGACAAAACCGGCCCGGTGCATGCGGGGGATGTACAGATGACCGAATGCCGCGACGGAGCCGCCGTGGCGATCGACTGCCAGCCCGTTAACGGCAGCGCGCTCCAGTAAAAACGGCATGATCTCGGTTTTATGAAAGATGCGCGTGACCAGCTCGCAGTCCTTCAGGTTGTAGCGCGCCAGCGCCGGTTTATCGTTGGCAAAACGCCAGTTGATCTCTTCCATGCGCTGCCATGGGTTATCAATGGCTTTGCCTTCACCGAGCAGCTGTTGCGAAACAGATTCCAGACTAAAAGAGGGAAAATCCCAGAAGGCGGATTTCAGGGCATCGATGCCGTCAATAATCAGGCGACCTGTCGCCTGGGCAAAAAACACGCCGGGTTTAAACCCATGCTCGCGCCACTCCAGCGCGGCCTGCTGGCGGCCAAGGCGTAACGGAATGCCGTAGCGATCGGCGTGTTTCTGCAGCACGCGCAGGTCAAACTGCACCACGTTCCAGCCGATAATCACATCCGGATCGTTATCGGCAAACCAGCGATTCAGCGCCTCCAGCAACTGCGGGCGGCTCTCAAGATAGATAAGTTCGAAATCCAGTTCGCTGGCGTCGCCGTTAGGCGGTCCCAGCATGAAAACCTGGCGCTGTCCGCAGCCTTCCAGACCAATGCAGTAAAGCTCGCCATGCTGGGTCGTTTCAATATCCAGCGAGACCCACTTCAGCGGGGGCCGGTAATCGGGATGGGGTTTCAGACGGGCGTTAACCCATGTGTCGCCCTGAATGTCACCATCAAACCACACGGGCGCGGTAATAAACCGTTCCATTAGGTAGCGTTCGGGTGGACGAATGTCGGATTCATACAGGGGGATACCGCTTTCGCGCAGTTTCTTTTCAACCCACTGCAACTGGCGATGCTGCCGGCAGTACAGGCCAAATACTGGACGGCGGCGAAAATCTTTTAATTGCAGAGGCTGCATCCGCAGCTGGCGCTCGCCCTGCAACAGCGTGTCGACCTGCGCCTGATATTCACAGGGAATAAACGTCACGGATTCCTGTAAAGGCAGCACAACGCGCTGAGCACCCTCGTCGGTGGCCAGCCACAGCGTAATTTCGGTGCCTTGCGGCGTGTCGCGCCAGTGACGGCTGAGCAGAAACCCTGCGCGGGGCTTATTCACGTATTCTCCAGGCAGATAGCGAGTCGGACATCTCATTGACCAGTATAACATGGATATTTATACAGTGTCTGCCGGTGCGTTTTGTCAATATTGGCCTACAATTCTTGCCTTGACGCTGTGATGTCTGCTCTGGACAATCCAGCCTTCTGCTTTTTCTGAGGATTGATATGGAAGCCTGGGTTGAACACCTGATTACACAGTCGCTGGAGTGGGCGCTGTTTGCCGTCGCGCTGGTGACGTTTCTGGAGTCATTGGCGTTCGTGGGGCTGTTACTCCCTGGCACCGTCATGATGGCGAGCCTGGGTGCGCTGGTGGGCAGTGGACAGATCGGCTTATATCCCGCCTGGGCCGCGGGCTTCATTGGCTGCCTGCTGGGCGACTGGGTTTCCTATGGCATTGGCTGGAAGTTTCAGGGGCCGCTCCATCGCTGGAAATACCTGCAAAAGTACAAAGGGCTGCTGGATAAGACCGAACACGCGCTGTATCAGCACAGCATGTTTACCATTCTGGTCGGGCGCTTTGTCGGGCCAACCCGACCGCTGATCCCGCTGGTGGCGGGCATGCTGGAATTGCCGGTACGCAAATTTCTGCCCCCCAATCTGATCGGCTGTATTTTATGGCCACCGCTCTATTTATTGCCGGGTATTCTGGCAGGCGTCGCGATTGATGTTCCGAAAGAAGCCCAGGGCGGCCATTTCATCTGGCTGTTATTAGGCGTTGCTATCCTGGTATGGCTGGGATGCTGGCTGTGCTGGCGCTGGTGGCGCAGTGGAAAAACGCGCGACTGGGCGACGGCGTATTTGCCACCCGAACGTCTGCGCTGGCTGGCGCCGCTAAGTTTTGTGGTGGCCGTTGCGGCGTTCGTCGGCATCCAGTTTCATCCGATGATGCCGATTTTCCGCCACCTGTTGTGGCAGGTCTTTATCGGTTAACGGCGCGGGATGCCGAGCACATCGGCTTCCCGTATGTTCCCTGACAACAGTGCGTCCGTCGATCCCTGCCAGTAAACGCGTCCATCCACCACCACCACGCTACGTGGCGCTATCTGCTGTGCGTCTTCAAGACTGTGCGACACCATCAGCAACGTAATCGCACGGGTTTCGCAGACGGTGCGCACCAGATTAAGCATCTCGCCGCGCAGGGCTGGATCGAGCGCCGAAAAAGGTTCATCCAGCAGCAGCACCGGGCGATCGCGCAGTAAACAGCGTGCCAGGGCAACGCGCTGGCGTTGTCCTCCCGAGAGCTGGCCCGGCAGGCGTGACAGCATCTCACTGAGTCCGACCTGCTGCGCAATGGTCGTCACCTGCTGGCGCTGATCTGAGGTCAGCTTCAGACCGGGATGTAAGCCCAGCCCCAGGTTCTGTTCTACGCTCAGGTGCGGAAACAGGTTATTTTCCTGAAACAGCATTGATACCGGGCGCTGGGCGGGCACGCTATTCGTATGGTCAACACCGTTAATCGTCAGGCTGCCCTGGCTGACGGGCAGAAAACCGGCAATCAGGTTTAATAACGTACTTTTACCTGCCCCGCTTGGGCCGAGAATCGCCAGTCGTTCGCCGCGCCCGGCGTGAAGGGAAAAACGCATCGGCAAATGCTGATACAGGTAAGTCAGATTATTCAGTGTCAGCATGGCGGCCCGGTAATTTTTCCATCAAGGTGAACAGAGACAGGCAGAGTAGCAGCAATAACAGTGCAGTAACGGCACCATCGGCACCGCGATAGGCGCCTATCTGCTGATAAAGGTAGAACGGCAGCGTGCGGAAATCGCCATTACCAAACAGCGCCACGACGCCAAAATCACCAATCGACAGCACGCAGGCAAACGCCAGCGCCTGCGCCAGCGGACGTTTCAACGCCCGGAGTTCAATCAGCCACAGGCGGTTCCAGCCGCTGATGCCCAGTGCCCCGCAAAGGTGGGCGTAACGTTCAGCGATATCCCGCATCGGGTTTTCCAGCACTTTCAACGCGTAGGGAATCGCGATTAACGCATTGGCAAAGATCACCACGCCATCCGCGGAGTCCGGCAAGCCGGTCGTGGCGTTCAGTAGCAGGAAAAAGCCGGTTGCCAGCACGATACCGGGCATTGCCAAAATCAGCATGCCGCTGGTGTCCATGATCTGTGCGGCGAGTGTATGCTGCCGCAGGCGCAGCTCCCGGCTGCTCCACAACAGCATGGTGGTCAGGACCAGACACAGCACGCCGGCGCCGAGCGCGATACGTAACGAGGTCAACGTTGCCTGCCATAACGCCGGTTGCTGTAACGCGCCCCGAAGCCCGCCATCCAGACCATTTACGATCACCGCCAGCAGCGGTGGGAGTAGCAGCAGCAGGGCGAAAAAGATGATGGCGGCGTCGCTGACGCGGGCCAGCGTGGAATCCTGAGGATCGCGCCAGCCGTTCAGTTGCGGACTACCCGCCGGAATGGCGTTGCTGAAGCGCTGGCTGAGGAGCACCAGCACCAGGCAGCAGCTGAGCTGAATCAGCGCCAGGAGCGCCGCGCGGCCCGGATCGTAGTCATAGCTTAGCGCCTGGAAGATGGCCAGTTCGATGGTGGTCGCCTGCGGCCCGCCACCCAGCGATAGCACGGTGGCAAAACTGGCAAAACAGAGCATAAAGATTAATGCCCCGGTGGGCAGGAGCTGGCGGCGCAGCCAGGGCCATTCAAGCAGCCGGAAATGATGCCAGCCACGTATGTTCAGTTGGGCAGCAAGCTGACGCTGTTCGGCAGGAATGCTTTCCAGCGCCTGCAGCATCAGGCGCGTGGCCAGCGGCAGGTTGAAAAACACATGGGCCAGTAAAATTCCCTGAAGCCCGTAAGGCGAGAAGTGATAGTCCACGCCAAGCCAGGCGCAAAGCTGTGCCAGCCAGCCCACCCGACCATAGACGGTGAGCAGGCCGAATACGGCCACCAGCACGGGCAGAACCAGCGTCATGGCGCACAGGCGCAGCAACACCTGACGTCCGGGAAAGCGCCGCCGATAAAGGGCTCGGGACAATGGAATGGCCGGCAGCAAGGAGAGCAGGGCGGAAAGCAGCGCCTGCTTAAACGAAAAGCCAATAACATGATGCAGATACGTATCCTGCAGGACAGACCGCCAGTTGGTCGCTGGCGCCGCCATCCACAGTGCTGTGAAGGCCAGCAGCGCCACGCTGCAGAGCAGCAGCGTGGCGAGCGAACCCGGAATCAGCCAGAAAGGGATTAACGGCTGACGGCGCGTTGCCATTGGCTAACCCATTGCGAACGGTGGCTGGCAACCTCTTCCGGTGAAAACTGCAATGTTGTCTTCGGCACGCTGAGCGAGGCAAACCCGGCGGGGAGGTCAGTTTTGATCACCGGATACATCCAGTTCCCGGTAGGGATGGTGTTCTGAAAGGCTGGCGTAACCATGAATTGCATAAACTGTTCTGCCAGTTTGGGCTGCTTGCTGTTCGCCAGTCGGGCGGCCACCTCAACCTGCAGATAGTTGCCTTCGGCGAAGGATGCCGCAGCATAGTTATCTTTTTTCTCTTCAATGATGTGATAAGCCGGTGACGTGGTATAGCTCAGCACCAGATCGCTCTCGCCTTTAAGAAACAGGCCGTAGGCTTCACTCCAGCCTTTGGTGACCGTGACGGTTTTCTTCGCCAGCTTTTGCCAGGCCTCAGGCGCGTTGTCCCCGTAAACCTTTTGCATCCACAGCAGCAGGCCAAGGCCTGGCGTGCTGGTGCGAGGATCTTCATAAATCACGCGCCATTTCTCTGGGCTTTCGACCAGTTCTTTCAGGCTTGTGGGGGGATTTTTTAGCGTGTTTTTGTTGTACACGAATGCGAAATAACCGTAATCGAACGGCACAAAGGTGGTGTCCTTCCAGCCGCCGGGCACCTGCAGCTCACGGGTATCCACGTCGCTTTTGGCAAACAGGCCGGTTTGCTGCGCGGCCTGCAGAAGGTTGTTATCCAGGCCTAGTACCACATCGGCCTTTGTGTTCTTGCCTTCCATACGTACACGGTTCAGCAGCGAAACACCGTCTTCCAGCGCGACAAATTTCAGCTCGCAACCGCACTGGGCTTCAAAGGCTTTTTTGACGGCCGGACCCGGCCCCCAGTCAGCGGAAAAGGCGTCGTAGGTGTAAACCGTCAGGACAGGTTTGGCCGCAAAGACCGGGGCAGAGAGTAACAGCAGCACGGGCAGGACGTTTCTTAACACTTTGCGCTCCTAGGGCGGCAGGGTTGAGTCGCAAAGGATCTGAGCAAAACAACCTCTCAAATCCCTACGTCGGTATTAACCGATTCAGGTTCGACGGGTATTTCTCAGCGCCCTGACACTGTGGAAAGGGGCACCCCGTTGAGAACGCCACATTCTAGTCATTAAATGCGCAAGGGGAAAGGCTCACAGCGTAGGCGGGGCAAACCAGGCGGATTTAAAATCAAACCAGCCCAATGTATTCATCCGCACGCCGCGCATACTGCGCTGGCCCTCCAGCAGCAGCCAGTGATGAAACAGCGGATGAAGCCAGCTATTTTCCACCAGATATTTACCCCATTCAGCGAGGGAGAGCGTTTTTTCACGCCAGCGCGTGGCATCCTGCTGCCAGTTAACAGGCATACAGTGCTGCATCAACGGCGTTTCGTATAACAGGGCAAACAGGGAATATTCGAGGGGCAGGGTAAAATTGACGCTGCCCAGCCAGATATCACTCTCGCCTTCGCCCTGATGCCAGCTTTCGTAACTGACTTCCCGGGTGTTCAACGTAACGCCCTGTTCTGCCAGCAACGGACGTAAGGCATCCGTAATACTGACATGCTCAATATGCTGGTTATACCAGGTTAACGTCAGGCTCGTGAGGCCCGCCGGTTTGTCCACTGGGGTCAGATCGCGGCGATGGTGCCAGCGGGGTAGCAGGCCGTAAGCCGGGAACCAGTAGCGCTGATAACCCCTGCCCGCATTATTGAGGAGTGCAATCGGGTTAAGCAGGTCGCTGAGCCAGCGTCGAATGTCTCGATCGGCCATTTTTTCTGAACGCTGATCGAACAGTAAATAGTAGCAACCTTCTTCAAGCCGGCTCTCTTCCTGTTTCTCATCGGCTTTTTCGCCCTGCAGGCGAACCCCTGCATAAACCAGCTCGTCACTGATCTCTGGCAGTACCCACACCGACACATCATCGATCAGCGCGCGATAGCCAAAGTAGTCGTCAAACGCTTCTATCTTCAACTGGCTGTGCTGATTACGGACGACCCGATAAGGACCTGTTCCCAAAGGTTGACGGGCAAAATCGCGAATTTCAGGCCATTCCCGTGGCAGAATCATGGCGCTGACGCTGCCCAGCAGCCAGGGCAGCCAGCTGTCGGGCTGATCCAGATAGATATCCAGGGTCCAGGGGGCCGGTGAGTCGAGCCGTTGGATATGAGAAAACAGGGGATACTGACGCAGGCGTTCCAGGCTTGCGATCACATCGGCCATGTCCAGCTCCCGGCCATGATGAAAACGAATGGCAGGACGTAAATAAAAGCGCCAGTGGAGATCGGATGTTTGCTGCCAGTGATGGGCGATATCGGCCTCGATTTCCCCCTTTTCCTCATTTATGCGCGTCAGGCCGCTAAAGATCTGGCGGGCAATATGGGTTTCCGAACGGCGCAGGGGCGGACCGGGTAACAGATTCAGCAGAGGGCGATAATAGAGGACGCGCAAAATATGTTTGCCCTGGCGGAAGCTCCGCCCCAGGTGGGCGCTGATCATCTGTCTGACCTGATCTTTATCCCCCACCAGCTGGACTAACTGATCGATACGATCCTGCTCCAGAAGATCTTCGGCACGCTGCTGCTGGAGCGCCAGCCCGGTGTAGCAGAAGGTCATCAGGGAACGTTTGCCCCGTCCGGCTTCGGCCTGCCAGGTGAGCCAGCCAGCCGCTTGCATTCTGTTGAGCAGGTTTCGCATATGGCGACGCGAACAGTGCAGCAAATCAGCCAGTTCGCCCAGGGTTGTTTCCTGTGGTTGTCCCTGGCAATTTTGCCACAGACGAATGAACTGCTGCTTCAGACGTGATGACGACATAAAAGAGGAACTCCCTGATAAAGGTGCTCTGTTTTTCTTACCCCATTTTAGAGGCAATCTTTCCTGTATTGGAAGAGCGGGAGGCATTCAGTAATGAATGGCGCTCTGACATGGACTGGCAGCGATGTCTGTCCCTTCTGAGTAGTGTGTTACGATTTCGCCAGCAGGGTTATTCTGCTGGTTTTTTTTACGTTGTAGGTTTGGGTCGGGGTTCCATTGTTCCCGTTTCTCCCGTTGTTCTGTCAGGGATAAGGCATGAAATCTTTGTTATCGTTCTCGCGCCGTTTCAATCCGGTCTTTTTGGCTTTTATGGTGACAGCCTTTATCCTCGGCGTGGCCGGTGCGCTGCAGGCGCCGACGCTGAGCCTGTTTTTATCGCGAGAAGTACAGGTGCCACCGCTGTGGGTCGGGCTGTTTTTTACCATCAATGCCATCGCCGGCATTGTGGTCAGCATGATGATCGCAAAGCGCTCCGACAGCGTTGGCGATCGGCGGAATATCATCTTAGTGTGCTGTATCCTTGCCCTGGCAAACGCCATACTGTTCGCGTTTACCCGCCATTACCTGACGCTGATAACGCTGGGCGTGCTGTTATCGTCGCTGGCGAACGTCGCCATGCCGCAGCTCTTTGCGCTGGCGCGAGAATATGCCGACAGTTCCTCGCGCGAAGTGGTGATGTTCAGTTCCATTATGCGCGCTCAGGTGTCGCTGGCGTGGGTGATTGGGCCACCGCTGTCGTTTGCGCTGGCGCTGAATTTTGGTTTCGTTACGCTGTTCAGCGTGGCGGCCGGCTTGTTTTTTCTCTGTTTCCTGCTGATCTGGTTTACCGTGCCCTCGGTGCCGCGCGCGGCTTCCCTGATGCAGTCGGGCGGGATCCCCCTGAGCGGCTGGCGGATTCGTGACGTGCGCATTTTGTTTGCCGCATCAACGCTGATGTGGACCTGTAACACCATGTACATTATCGATATGCCGCTGTGGATCAGCAACGATCTGGGCCTGCCCGAAAAGCTTGCCGGTCTCTTAATGGGCACGGCCGCCGGGTTGGAAATCCCGGTCATGATCCTGGCCGGTTTCTATGCCAAACGTTGGGGTAAGCGAAAGATGATGGTGGGCGCGGTGGCCTCCGCCGTTGTGTTTTACAGCGGCCTGATTCTGTTTCACAGCCACCTGGCGCTGCTGGTCCTGCAGGTGTTCAACGCCCTGTTTATCGGCGTTGTTGCGGGCATTGGAATGTTGTGGTTTCAGGATCTGATGCCGGGGCGGGCGGGCGCAGCCACAACCCTGTTTACCAACAGCATTTCGACCGGCATTATTTTGGCGGGGTTATTTCAGGGCATACTGGTTGAACATTTTGGTCACGGCAGCGTTTACTGGGTGATTGCCGCGATTGCTTTACTGACGCTGGGAATGATACGCAACGTTAAAGACGTTTAATAAGCACGTTCCCCCGGCATAACAGTGCCGGGGGAACGGTGCTTTAGAGCACAATCCGCTTAATATCGCCAATGATAAAGATATAGGCGACTAAGCCAATCACCGCAGTGATACCGATATACACGAGCGCATAAAAAAAGCTGCTTGTCATTGAAATGATAATGCCGATAATCAGGGGCGCTAAAATCGAAGCCATATTGGCGCAAAAGTTAAATATACCACCAGTGAGTCCTGCCATAGAAGCCGGGGCAATATCTGCGATTATTGTCCAGCCCAGACCGACCATGCCTTGTCCAAAAAAGGCAATGGACATAACGATGATAACGGCGCTGTCTGAACTCATCCAGTTAGCCGCAATAATCGTGCCGGAAAGCACCAGGCCGCTAATAACCGGAAGTTTTCGGCTCAGATTAATAGATCCTGTTGCATTCAACAGTTTATCTGAGAGCCACCCGCCAAAAATAACGCCTACAGCGGCAGCCATAAATGGCCATACAGAGAAAAAGCCCACCTGAAGCCATTCCAGTTGCCGTTCTTTCGCTAAATAGGTGGGAAACCATGTCAGAAAAAACACCAGGGTCGTATTTCCAGCGAATTGTCCGAGACTGGCACCAATAATTTGCCGGCAGCAGAGTAAACGTTTGGCATCGGGCCAATTAAAGGGCGCGTTTTTTAATGTTTCAATGGGTTCATTATTGATAATGTAATCAATTTCTTCCTGATTGGCTTTTTGGGATGCTTCAGGCTCATGGTAAAGTCGCCACCAAATAAACGTGAACAGAATACCGGCTCCGCCGGTAATAAAAAAAAGGCTGCGCCAGCCGTGATACTCCAGAATGAGATAGAGTAAGGGCGAGAAAGCCGCCAGACCAATATATTCCCCGACAGTATAGGTTGCGGTGGCGCGGGCACGTTCATGACGCGGGAACCATTTTGCCACTACGCGACTGTTAACCGGAAAACAGGGTGCTTCGCTCAATCCCAGCCCCAGTCTCAGTAAGATCAAAGACTTGAGCCCAAGAGTAAATGTTTGCAGTAGAGTGAAAATCGACCACAACAGCACGGAAAGGGCGTAGGTCAGTTTGTTACCAAAGCGATCTAAAAACATCCCTCCGGGGATTTGTGCCAGCGTATACGTCCAGGCGAAGGCAGAAAAAGCCACGCCCATCATAGCGGGATCGATTTCAAGTTCGCGGGTGATTTTTGGCGCAACGATGCCTAAAATTGTCCGATCAAGATAGTTAATCATTGTGCCAGCGGATATTAATAGCAGAATGATTATTCTGACTTTCGTGGGTTTATTTTTCGGCGTGCGCCTGCCAGCGTGTTCCTCATTGTATAACTTTTCCATGATGTATCCCTGAAGTTTAAACTATTTTTTGATGTTTTTTTTACATTGAAAAATAGTCTGATATTGCTAATTTTTTTGTTTCTTTATAGCATTTTTTAAGCGTCATTAATTTTGACCTGAGTACATAATTAGTCCTTTTAACGGTGATAAAGTAGCGATAGCAGATTTACTTTTCATTCAAAGGCAAATGCCATGAACCTCAAGCAACTTTATTATTTTAAACGCCTGTCAGAAACGGAGCATTACACGGAAGCGGCATCCAGTCTTTTTATCACCCAGCCCTCGCTTAGCCATGCTATCGCTGAGTTAGAAAAGGAGTTAGGCGTTTCACTCTTTTTCCGTCAGGGCAGAAATGTAAGGATTAGTGAAAGTGGGAAATGTTTTTTACCCTATGTTGAGACAGCACTGTCGGCACTGGAAAATGGCAGGGAGAGGCTAAAAAACAATCACCTTCTGTGCCGGGAAAATATCCGAATTGGGTTTATCTATACAATGGGGGAATATGTTATTCCGCAAATTATCAACAATTACTCCCAACACTTTCGTCATAATGATGTGACATTCTCTTTTAAACAGGGGACGTCAGTTGCGTTGTTGCAGTCACTCAAAGCGGATAAGGTTGATATGGTCATCTGTTCGCGGATTGGCGACGATCCTGATATTGAATTTATCCCGGTTATTGAACAAGAATTAGTGGTAGTGACAGCGAAAGATCATCCGTTAGCGCGTCTTCACGAAAGCGACGTTGATTTAGCGGAAACCATCCATTATCCCTATGTCTATTTTTCAGAAAGTAGTGGGCTACGTCCGTTTATTGACGACATCTTTCACCAGCAAACGCTGTCACCGGATATTGCCTGTTATGTGGAAGAGGATTTAGCAATGGCTGGGTTGGTCAGTATCGGCTATGGTATTGCCATCATGCCAAGAATTGCGGCGCTCACGCACTACAATCTCCATATCCTGACGATCAAAAATTCGCTTCCACCGCGTTATATTTGTCTGGCGACAATTAAAACAAAAATGCTTTCACCGGCGGCGCTGAGGCTAAAAAACTTTATTATTACGCACAGTGATGTCGCCAGGAAACATGCCCAAAGCGCGGCTTTGGGCATGTCCGCCGCTAGGAAAGCGTCTCCATCATCTCCCGCAGTTGTGTAACGGCGATTTGCCCTGGTGCCGAGGACTGGCCCAGGGTGCCAAACGTCATTGCGGAACCGAACAGGCGTCCGGTGACCCGACTGACTCCGCCCATTTTTCCCATCGACATCGTGATAAGCGGCCGCGTTGCGTAGTGCTCTTTCATTAACAGGGTCGCAGACAGCAGCGTCAGCACATCCTGAGGTGTTTGAGGCATTACGGCAATCTTGGGCAGGTCTGCACCTAAATCCTGCATGCGACGTAACCGGTAAATGATCTCTTCCTTCGCGGGCGTTTGGTGAAAGTCATGATTACTCATAATGACCTTAACACCTGCGTTATGCGCCTCGCTTACCAGCGAACGGATGCGTGACTCATCGTTAAACAACTCAATATCAATCACATCAGCCAGCCCGCTTAAGGCGGCCGCGCGGTTGAGCGCGAAGTATTGGTCATCACTGATGTCCATTTCGCCACCTTCTTTTTTACTGCGGAAGGTAAAGAGCAGCGGCGTTTCCCCAAGTTGCTGACGAATGTCGGCCAGCGCCAGCAAGACTTGCTTCTCGTCTTTACCCTCGATGAAGTGGTCGACGCGCCATTCGATAATGTCTGCCTGTGCGGAAGTCAGTAACTGTGCTCTGGCCTGAAGCTCCTCGCGAGTGCGGCCTGTCAAGGGCACACAAAGCCGCGTTTGCCCTGCCTGAAAGACGATTTTTTTAACCCTAACCGTTTGAGTCATAGTCATTCCTGTTTTAACTGTTCAACTAGCCGCTGTAGCGGACTGACGGCGTGTTTCCGCACAATGACGTTGAAATTGGCGGGAAGCGATATAAAGCGCAAGGATAAAACCTGTCACCGCAATAATCAGATCAAACCACATGATGCTGGCGATACTGGTTCGTGAAAGATGCGCTGTAAATAAAGGGATGGTAAAGCTGGCCAGACTGCCGGCGGTATAAAACACGCCTGTCGCAAAGCCTTTCGCTTGTGGAAAACTCATCGCCATAATCGTTGCACCTAGTTGCATAACGCCGCCCGCGGCCGCAAAACCAAATACGAACGCAAAACCGGTAACAATCAGTGGCGTTGGATAGAGGCAGACGATCAGCAGTGAGAGGGCCGACAGGAAGGTGTAAATGACCATCGCGATGGCTGAGCTCAACACTTTTTTCACCATAACCGCAGTGACGAATACGCAGGTCAGCGATCCTGCCGTGTAGATACTGAGTAACTTCACCGATGCGGTGTAGGGCATGCCCGCGACAAACTGCCCATACTGTGCCAGCCATTGGCTCACCAGATAAAACGTCGCCATGCTGATATAGCCGTAAAAGGTGAACACAACCATATCCAGCTGATACAGACGACTACGCGGTGGCGCGGTCACGCTGGCTGATGTTTCCGAGACTTTCTGTACCCGGTGATCGGGAAACGGCATTTTGATCAGGTAGATTCCGCTCATCGTCATTAAGGCTGCTGCCAGCACGAATGACCAACCAAACCACAAATCCGCCCAGATAAGCAGGCTAATGATAAACGGCAATAAAAATTGTCCGGCGGAGACAAACGCTTTTATCAGCACGTTAGCGCGGCTGGCGGAGTCCGGAAAGGCCTCCATCAGCGCCGGATAGGTAGCAGAATCAAGGAAACTGTTAGCCATTCCTGCCAGCACGCCAAAGAAATAGGCCGTGTAAATATCCCGGGTAAACAGGATACCGATGAAAAAGGCCACGTAACTGATGATGCCAAAATAGACAAAAGGCTTTCGGCCAAAACGATCCGACAGAAAACCGGTAACGATGGTAATCAGTTTGCCAATGCCCAGTGAGGAAATCACAATCGATACGCCCGCCGCATCGGTGTTCCATTGCGCCTGCAGGTTAGCCATGTTGAGAGTGATGACCAGCACCCCCATGCCATGAATGAGGTAATTGAGATACAGCCCGGCGGCGGTGGGAATATACTTGTTTTTCATCTCAGCCATCCTCAAAAAAGGATGTTTTTGATGTGATCAACCGGCATCGGTTTTCCCGTCCAGATTTCGAACGCGCTTGCGCCTTGCCACAGCATCATGCCGAGACCGTTAATAATACGGCAGCCTTTTTTCTCGGCCGTCTCAAGCAAATGTGTTTTACGTGGGATATAGACCACATCGGAGACAATAAGCTCAGGACGCAGGAAGCTCTCGTCGGGAAGCAGCATCTGTCCTTCAAAGGGTTTCATGCCGACGCCGGTCGCATTGGTCAGAATAACGCTGTCGTTAATTTCAGCACGCAAACGATCGTGGTCGTCGAGGTCAAAAAGGTGAATCTCACAGTCAGTATGGGCGCGAATCTTCGCAACGGTTTCCTGGGCATTTGCAAAGAATTTATCGCGTTGGTTAAAGACCGAGATCGCCTTAACGCCATCCAGGGCGGCTTGAACGCAAATGGCCGTTGCCGCACCGCCCGCGCCCAGAATCGTCATCTTTTTGCCCAGAATATCGATGCCCTCTTCAGCGAGGGCGCGCATATAACCTGTCCCATCCGTGATGTGCCCGGTCAGCACGCCGTTATCATTGACGACGGTATTCACCGCGCCCACAAGCTGTGCTGCGGGAGACAACGTATCCAGATAGCGGCAAACCTCCGTCTTATTGGGCATGGAAACATTGCATCCGCGCAGCTTCAGCGCACGAAAACCCTGCACCACCTTCTCCAGTTCCGCAGTGCCGACCTCAAAAGCCAGATAAACATAGTCCAGCCCAAGGTGCGCGAAGGCTTCGTTGTGCATGGTTGGCGACATGCTGTGGCGAATGGGGGTGGCGATCAGTCCAATCAGCTCGGTATGCCCGGTAATACGTTCTGCCATGATAGTGTCCTCAGTAAGTTAAAAGTGGAATGCTTGTCGCTTCGTGGCTGCCCAGTGCGCCAGTCTCTTCCAGGGCATCCAGTACGTTGCGTCCTTCGCGTACACCATCAATAATTCGCCGGGCTTTCAGGCTGTCGCCGATGTTCATTATTTTGATATGTCTGGCGGTGGCCCAGCGCTCAACGGCCTCGAAACCGCTGCGGTTGGGGCACATCCCCAGACAGATAAAGCCGTAGTCGAAAGCGATGTCGAAGGTGTGGTGGGCGTTTTTAACGCGGAAGCGATCGGGTTTGACCTCAATGAGCTGCGTGTCCATGTGTTGTTCTACCTGGTGCTGTTCAAGCAGCGCTAACATGGCACTCTTTGTGATGATGTCGAGGTCGCGTCCTGGTGAATTCTGCATTTCAATCAGTACTGCTTCAGCGCCCCGGGTGGCAAAATACTCGATGACATCGAGTCCAACGGCACCGCCGCCGACCGCGGCGATACGTTTGCCTTGCAGCGCGCTGAATGTATCCAGGTGTTGAATCATGCCCGTAATCGTGAACACGACGCTGCCGGGGCGGTCGATCGTCTCATGTAATCCCGCAATGGGCGGCAGCAGGGGGACAGAGCCCGTGGCATTAACAATTAAGTCGGGACGCAGAACCTCAAGCTGCTCGGGCTGAACCTGTTGTCCCAGATGCAGTTGTAAATTCTCCAGCCGGGCCATACGGTTGCGCAGGAATTGCGGAAAATCGGCAATACGTTTTTTTTCGGGTAATCGTGCGATCTCGACAGCCAGCCCACCGATATGGTTTTTGGCTTCGAACAGCCAGGTCTTGCACCCTACCTCTGCGGCGGTGCAGGCGGCTTCGATGCCTGCCGTGCCAGCCCCGATCACGACGACACGCGTCGGTCGCTTGACCTGGCGCTGCTTATAAGCGTCGCCATGGATGATATCGGGGTTAATTGAGCAGCGAAGGGGAAGAGAGCGGGCGATGCGATGGTCGGCGCATCCAATATTGCATGAGATACACTTACGCATCGTCTCCTCATGCCCACTCTGTACCTTTTGTACCCAATCCGGTTCAGCAATCAACCCACGACCAATGGCGATCAGGTCCGCGTCACCCTGAGCAAGAATGTCTTCAGCAAGTTGCGGGGTGCGGATATTGCCTGCGACAACGGTGGGCTTATTAAATCTGGTGCGAACGGCACGTGACAGATAGCGTTTCCAGCCATCCTCTTGAGACATTTGGTCTATCTGTAAATACAGGTTGTCATTCTGCGCCGCTGACACATTGATGATGTCGACCTTTTCCTGACAACGTTCAAGAATGTGTAGCGAATCTTCCAGCGTGTTTCCGCCTTGTAAGAAATCATCCGCGCTGATACGCAGGCTGATGGGAAACATCGGTCCCACGCAGGCCCGAACTTTGTCGACAATCAGGGTTAAAAAGCGCGACCGATTCTCGATATTGCCACCAAATTCATCAGTACGCTGATTAAACAGTGGAGATAAAAACTGACTGATTAAATAAGAGTGACCGGCATGAATCTCTACGCAGTCAAAATTGGCGCGTCTGACGCGTTCTGCTGCGTCGCCAAATTTGTCAACCGCCCGATATATTTCCTCATGCGTCATCGGACGGGGAATATTACCATTCTTTTTGGACGGGACCGCGGAGGCGGAAATGGGCATTTCCCCATTTAGGCGATAGGCATAGGCTGATGCACCGGCGTGGTTTAACTGGATGGCGACACAGGTTCCATGTTTATGCAACGTCTCGGTAAGTTTGTATAAGCCAGGAATATACTGATCATTATCAATGCGCAGTTGTGTGGTGCCGTTCGACGCGAAGGGAAAATCCACACAAATATTCTCAATCGTAATGAGCCCAGTGCCGCCCCTGGCGCGAAGCGAATAGTAATCAAGCTGTTCCTGAGACACTTCGCCATTCAGACTGGCCAGGTTGGTGCCCATTGGCGGCATGATGACACGGTTTTTTAATGTCATTCCGTTGATTGTGAGCGGGGTAAACAGGTGAGGATAAGCGTGCATACAGAGTCTCCACAAAAGATCCGACAGCCAGGCTGAGACGACCTCGATGTGTTTTGCGTTAATCTTTATCTGTGGCGATGATAGCGAGGGGGAATGAGCGGAAATAATGCTTTTTTTTCTACAAGCTATAGGTGAGCTCTATGGAGTTAACGATCAAATAACATAAAAATGAAAATGATATTAATTAAATCAGCAAGCCATTTACGTCTTGTGAAAAAAGAGAAGGGAAAGTTGAGAGGGAAATGATGCGAGTCAAAATATCAACGTTGTTGCTGAATAAATAACAGGAGTTCTGCAATAAAATAAATCGCGATTAATTGTTTTAGCGCAGTTTTTGCCAGATGAAAAAAAGCCCGAACGGCAGAGCCGAACGGGCTGGTTACATTATTTACGCGTTAACGCATAAAGGCAGGCTGGTTACTTTCGTAAGCCGAGATCGCGCTTTCGTGCTGCAGCGTCAGGCCGATACTGTCCAGCCCGTTCAGCATGCAGTGACGACGAAAGTCATCAATCTTAAAGCTGTAGGTGTTGTTGCCCGCTTTCACGACCTGCGCTTCCAGATCCACTTCGAAGCGGATACCCGGATGCGCATTCACCAGCGTAAACAGCTCCTCCACCTGCTCATCGCTCAGCGTAACCGGCAGCAACTGGTTGTTGAAGCTGTTGCCATAGAAAATATCGGCAAAGCTGGGCGCAATCACCACTTTAAAGCCGTAATCGGTCAGTGCCCAGGGCGCATGCTCACGTGACGAACCACAACCAAAGTTTTCCCGCGTCAGCAGGATAGAAGCACCTTTATACTCCGGAAAGTTGAGAACGAAGTCCGGATTGGGTTCCAGGCCGTGATCGTCCAGGAAACGCCAGTCATTGAACAGGTGGGCGCCAAAGCCTACGCGGGTGACTTTCTGCAAAAACTGCTTTGGAATGATGGCATCGGTATCGACGTTAGCGGCGTCCAGTGGAACCACCAAACCAGTATGTTGGGTAAATTTTTCTGCCATGATGGTGTCCTTATGTCAGGCTGCGAATGTCGGCGAAATGGCCATTAACGGCGGCAGCGGCGGCCATTGCCGGGCTAACCAAATGCGTCCGTCCGCCACGGCCCTGGCGGCCTTCGAAGTTACGGTTACTGGTTGAGGCACAGCGCTCGCCGGGGTTCAGACGGTCGTTGTTCATGGCCAGACACATTGAGCAGCCGGGCAAGCGCCACTCAAATCCTGCTTCAATAAAGATCTTATCCAGCCCTTCCGCTTCGGCCTGTGCTTTAACCGGGCCTGAACCCGGCACCACCAGTGCCTGAACGCCAGGCGCGACCTTACGCCCTTTGGCAATCGCGGCGGCGGCACGCAGATCTTCAATGCGTGAGTTTGTGCAGGAGCCAATAAAGACTTTATCAATGCTGACATCGGTCAGTTTGATGCCGGGTTGCAGATTCATGTAAGCCAGCGCTTTCTCCGCAGAGGCGCGCTCGACCGGATCGGCAAACGAAGCCGGATCGGGAATCTGCGCATCCACCGCGATCACCTGGCCGGGGTTGGTTCCCCAGGTCACCTGCGGTGCAATCTCTTCCGCATGCAGCGTCACCACGCGGTCAAACTTAGCGCCTGGGTCGGACTTCAGCGTGCCCCAGTACTCAACGGCCTGCTCCCATTTTTCACCTTGAGGTGAAAACTGGCGACCTTTCAGGTAAGCGAAGGTGGTCTCATCCGGGGCGACCAGACCGGCTTTTGCGCCCATCTCGATAGCCATGTTGCACAGCGTCATGCGGCCTTCCATGCTCAGCGCTTCAATCGCCGAGCCACAGAATTCAACAACGTGGCCGGTACCGCCTGCGCTGCCGGTTTTACCAATAATCGCCAGTACGATATCTTTCGCCGTAATGCCCGGCGCAACCGTACCTGTCACTTCAATCTTCATGGTTTTGGCACGGCCCTGTTTCAGGGTTTGCGTGGCAAAAACATGCTCAACCTCTGACGTACCAATACCAAAGGCCAGTGAACCAAAGGCACCGTGCGTCGCCGTGTGGGAATCGCCGCAGACAATGGTCATGCCGGGCAGCGTCATGCCTTGCTCTGGCCCAATCACATGCACGATGCCCTGGAACGGGTGATTCAGGTCATACAACTGCACGCCGAATTCGGCACAGTTTTTCATCAGTTCCTGCATCTGAATACGCGCCATTTCACCCGAAGCATTAATATCTTTGGTCTGGGTGGACACGTTGTGATCCATGGTGGCAAACGTCTTTGAAGGCTGACGAACTTTACGACCGTGGGCACGCAAGCCATCAAAGGCCTGTGGCGAAGTCACCTCATGAATCAGATGACGATCGATATAGAGCAACGGTGTTTCATTCGGCGCTTCGTGAACGACATGTGCATCAAATAACTTCTGGTATAAGGTTTTCATTTTATTATTTTTCCTCGGCGATAAAGCGGGCAATGATGCTGCCCATCTCATCTGTGCTGATCGCAGAGCCGTCACCGGCCAGGTCTTTGGTGCGATAGCCTTCCGCTAACGCCCGGCTGATGGCGCGCTCAATAGCGGCGGCGGCGTCATCGGCATTCAGGCTGTAGCGCAGCAGCAGCGACAGTGACAGGATTTGGGCAATGGGATTAGCAATATTTTGCCCGGCGATATCCGGCGCCGAGCCGCCAGCCGGTTCATACAGGCCAAAACCGTCTTCGCTCAGGCTGGCGGACGGCAACATGCCCATTGAGCCGGTGATCATCGCGCACTCGTCTGACAAAATGTCGCCAAACAGGTTAGAGCACAGCAGCACGTCGAACTGAGAAGGATCTTTGATCAACTGCATGGTGGCGTTGTCGATGTACATGTGGCTCAGCTGAACATCGGGATAATCTTTCGCGATCTCGTTCACGATTTCCCGCCACATAACGGATGTTTGCAGCACGTTAGCTTTATCGACAGAGGTGACTTTATTACGGCGCTTGCGGGCGGACTCGAAAGCCTGACGCGCAATGCGTTCGATTTCAAAACGATGATAGACTTCGGTATCAAAAGCGCGCTCGTGCGGGCCGCTGCCTTCGCGTCCTTTCGGCTGACCAAAATAAATGCCGCCGGTCAGTTCACGTACGCACAGGATATCGAAACCGCGTGCTGCGATATCGCTGCGCAAGGGACAAAAAGCTTCCAGGCCGCTGTAGAGCGCCGCAGGACGCAGGTTGCTGAACAGCTTAAAGTGTTTACGCAGCGGCAACAGCGCCCCGCGCTCGGGTTGAGAGGCCGGGGGCAGGTGCTCCCACTTAGGGCCACCTACCGATCCAAACAGGATTGCGTTGGCCTGTTCGCAGCCTGCAACGGTAGCCGGTGGCAAGGGTTCGCCGTGACGGTCAATGGCGATACCACCGACGTCGTACTCACTGGTGGTAATACGCAGGTTAAAACGCTGACGAATCGCATCCAATACTTTGATAGCCTGGGCCATCACTTCCGGGCCGATTCCGTCGCCCGCCAGTACTGCGATATGTGAAGAGTTTGACATGATTACACCGTTTCCTTCTGATCTTTAGACTTGCGCTGTAACTCTTTCTCGACCTGTTTGGCTCGCCAGATGTTGTTTAATGCGTTCACCATCGCTTTGGCAGAAGACTCGACGATATCCGTCGCCAGACCGACGCCGTGGAACTTACGATTGTTGTAGCCCACCACGATATCAACCTGACCCAGCGCATTCTCGCCGTGGCCTTTTGCCGTCAGCTTGTAATTAACCAGCTCTGCGTTGAACTGGGTAATTCGGTTAATGGCCTGATAAACCGCATCAACCGGACCGTTACCGGTCGCCGCTTCTGATTTCGTTTGTTCGCCGCAGCCCAGATTCACCGACGCGGTGGCCGTGATACTGGAGCCTGACTGCACATTGAAATCATTCAGTTGGAAAAATTCAGGCTCTTCGTTTTGTTTATTAATGAAAGCCAGCGCTTCCAGGTCGTAATCAAACACCTGACCTTTCTTGTCCGCCAGTTTCAGGAAAGCGTCATACAGGGAGTCCAGATTGTATTCGCTTTCTGTGTAGCCCATCTCTTCCATACGATGTTTTACCGCTGCGCGGCCGGAACGGGATGTCAGATTAAGCTGAATTTTGTGCAGGCCAATGGATTCTGGAGTCAGGATTTCATAGTTTTCACGGTTTTTAATGACGCCGTCCTGATGAATGCCCGAAGAGTGGGCAAAGGCGTTAGAACCGACCACCGCTTTATTAGCCGGGATTGGCATATTGCAGATCTGACTAATCATCTGGCTGGTACGATAAATTTCCTGATGGTGAATGTTGGTGTGAACATTCATGATCTGCTGACGGGTTTTAATCGCCATGATCACTTCTTCCAGTGCGCAGTTACCGGCGCGCTCACCTAACCCGTTCAGCGTACCCTCCACCTGACGCGCGCCAGCCTGCACGGCAGCAATCGCGTTGCCGGTCGCCATACCTAAATCATCATGGGTATGAACAGACAGGATGGCTTTATCAATGTTTGGCACGCGGTGAATTAACTGGCTGATAATGTTGGCGTACTCGTTTGGCAAGGTGTAGCCAACGGTATCCGGAATGTTAATGGTGGTGGCACCGGCATTAATTGCGGCTTCGACCATGCGGCACAGGTCGTCAATCGGTGTACGGCCACCGTCTTCGCAGGAAAACTCCACATCGTCCGTGTAGTTACGGGCGCGTTTCACCATGCGCACCGCACGTTCAATCACTTCAGGCAGGGTGCTGCGCAGCTTGGTGGCAATGTGCATGGGTGAGGTGGCAATAAAAGTATGGATACGGAAGGCCTCGGCGACGCGTAAAGACTCGTAGGCGGCATCAATATCTTGTTCAACACAGCGTGCCAGGCCGCAAACCCGGCTGTTTTTAATCGTGCGTGCAATGGTTTGCACGGATTCAAAATCACCCGGTGAGGACACAGGGAAACCGACTTCCATAACATCAACGCCCATACGTTCCAGCGCTAACGCAATTTGCAGTTTTTCTTTCACACTCAGGCTGGCTTGTAATGCCTGTTCACCATCACGCAGAGTGGTATCGAAAATAATAACTTGCTGGCTCATCGTGTTCATCCTTTTGCGTTTCTTGCCTTGCAACGAGCATAAAAAAACCCGCGACAGGCGCGGGTTTTTAACTTTTAGAAGGTTCGAATCAGTGTTTGATTTCGCCCACAAGTCTACCGCGCAGATAAGTTGCGTTTAGTAGTAGACCTGATAGACGGAAAGAACGTGACATGTTTCAAACCTCGTGAATTTTTTGCTGCCTCTATTGGTACTGGAATCGCCAATCGATGTCAACCATAAGCGAAGGGTTATTTTTTTGTCACAGTAAAGAAAAATGTTCTGACATTTAACGCCTGCGCAGAGTATTAAACGAGACCCTTTGCACGCGCGGCGTTTAGTGCCGACGATCCGGGCCTGAAGGGCTACGGTGATGGAGTAATGCAATGAAATATAATGATAATTTACTGTCGTGGCATCATTTTACCCAGGCGGTTTTGTTTAAAGGCAGCATAATCGAATGTGCATGACGCGTTTATAAGAGACTTACGCCATAAAAGTGCCCGACCAAAACACGGCTGCCTGAAGGCCTGCATCATATGTTTTTTTTATTTCTTAGATACGGCTGGAAAAAATATCAATCCCAGCATTTTCCTCTGCTATTAACAGACGTATTTAGTTTAATAATCGTAAGCCAAAGTTGGCGAGCAGAGCCTTTGTATCCTGCGCCCTTTAATAAAAGGCGTTTGGCGTTTGCCAGCCCGTTTTTCTGCGGTTATGGTAATCGACCTACTCTTAGAAAAAATAACCCAGCAGAATTCTCTGTATCGGGACAGCAGAAATGAATTCTGCTGTCTTTGCAAAAACATAAGGTTTTGATCTTAATTGGCGAATAGCAGGGCAGGATGCATGTGGCTAGCGGGAAAGCAGTCGTCAGTAGATTCAGTTCCTCAAGCCGGGAGGCAGAAAATGGAGATGTTGTCAGGAGCCGAAATGGTCGTCCGGTCGTTAATCGATCAGGGTGTTAAGCAGGTATTCGGTTATCCGGGTGGCGCAGTGCTCGACATTTACGATGCGCTGCAGACCGTCGGCGGTATTGATCACGTTCTGGTTCGTCACGAGCAGGGCGCCGTGCATATGGCCGATGGCCTGGCTCGCGCAACCGGCGAAGTGGGCGTGGTGCTGGTAACGTCGGGTCCGGGCGCAACCAATGCGATCACCGGTATTGCGACGGCCTATATGGATTCTATTCCGTTGGTTATTCTGTCAGGTCAGGTGCCTTCATCCCTGATCGGCTACGACGCCTTCCAGGAATGTGACATGGTGGGTATTTCCCGTCCGGTGGTGAAACACAGTTTCCTGGTGAAAAATACCGAAGAGATCCCGACGGTACTGAAAAAAGCCTTCTGGCTGGCATCCACGGGGCGTCCTGGACCGGTAGTTATCGATCTGCCAAAAGATATTCTCAACCCTGCCAATAAGCTGCCTTATCATTATCCGCAGGAAGTGAGCATGCGCTCCTATAATCCGACGATTCAGGGGCATAAGGGCCAGATCAAGCGTGCGTTAAACACGTTGCTGGCAGCGCATAAGCCGGTGATCTACGCCGGAGGCGGCGCGATTACCTCTTCGTGCGAAGCCGAACTGCTGCAGCTGGCCGAGCGCCTGAATATTCCGGTTACCACGTCATTGATGGGGCTGGGCGCGTTTCCCGGCAGTCATCGTCAGTGCGTAGGCATGCTCGGCATGCATGGTACCTACGAAGCAAATATGACCATGCACAATGCCGATTTGATCTTCGGGGTGGGCGTCCGTTTTGATGACCGCACCACGAACAATCTGGCGAAGTATTGCCCGAACGCTACCGTGATGCACATCGATATCGATCCCACTTCCATTTCAAAAACGGTAGCGGCCGATATTCCGATCGTTGGGGATGCCAAACAGACGTTACAGCAAATGCTCGAACTGCTTGACCAAAGCGAAGCGAAGCAGCAACTGGACAGTCTGCGCGACTGGTGGCAGTCGATTGAAACCTGGCGTGGTCGTCAATGCCTCGAATACGATCGCACCAGCGACAAAATCAAACCGCAGGCGGTTATCGAAACCATTTGTCGTCTCACCAACGGGGAGGCCTATGTGACCTCGGATGTGGGTCAGCATCAGATGTTCGCCGCCCTCTATTACACCTTCGATAAACCCCGTCGCTGGATCAACTCCGGTGGTCTCGGCACCATGGGCTTTGGCCTGCCTGCCGCACTGGGGGTGAAAATGGCCCTGCCTGACGAAACCGTCATCTGCGTTACGGGCGATGGCAGTATTCAGATGAACATCCAGGAGCTCTCTACCGCACTGCAGTACGATTTGCCGGTGTTGGTGCTGAACCTGAATAACCGTTTCCTGGGCATGGTGAAGCAGTGGCAGGATATGATCTATTCTGGCCGCCACTCTCAATCCTATATGGAATCGCTGCCTGATTTTGTTCGTCTGGCAGAAGCCTATGGCCACGTGGGTATTGCCATTAATCATCCCGCTGAGCTGGAAGAGAAGCTGGCCATGGCGCTGGAAACCCTGGCGACAGGACGGCTGGTCTTTGTTGACGTCAACGTTGACGGCAGCGAGCATGTTTACCCGATGCAGATTCGCGGTGGCAGTATGGACGAAATGTGGTTGAGCAAAACGGAGAGGACATAATTATGCGTCGCATTTTATCGGTTTTGCTGGAAAACGAATCCGGCGCATTGTCTCGCGTAGTGGGCCTGTTTTCACAACGCGGCTATAACATTGAGAGTCTCACCGTTGCGCCCACTGACGATCCTACGTTGTCACGCATGACGATTCAGACCGTGGGCGACCAGAAAGTGCTGGAGCAGATCGAGAAGCAACTGCACAAGCTGGTCGATGTACTGCGCGTCACGGAGTTGGGGCAGGGCGCTTACGTTGAACGTGAAATTATGCTGGTGAAAATTCAGGCAACGGGCTATGGCCGTGAAGAGGTAAAGCGCAGCGCCGAAATTTTCCGTGGACAGATCATTGACGTTACGCCTTCGCTTTACACGGTTCAGCTGGCAGGGACTAGCGACAAGCTGGATGCCTTTTTGAACACCGTCCGGGAAGTGGCGGAAATTGTTGAAGTGGCCCGCTCGGGTATTGTGGGCGTGTCTCGTGGTGAGCGCATTATGCGTTAATGACGCACTGGTAGCCTCAGCGAAATTTGCAACCCGGCGAAATGCCGGGTTTTTTCTTTTTAATGCGTAAGACAGCCAACCATCGGAAAAGCGGTTGCTACGCGCACTTTTCTGCTGTTAGATGTGCTAGAAAGGATGTCCATAGCTTATCTGCGGATTAACGATCAGCTTAAGCCTGTTTAATGGTGGGGTTACAGTGAAACTGGATGAAATTGCGCGTCTGGCGGGTGTATCGCGCACCACGGCCAGTTACGTTATTAATGGGAAAGCACGGCAGTATCGTGTCAGCGACAAAACCGTTGAGAAAGTCATGGCGGTGGTGCGCGAGCACAATTACCATCCCAATGCGGTAGCGGCAGGTCTGCGCGCCGGTCGCACGCGCTCGATTGGGCTGGTCATCCCCGATCTGGAAAATACCAGTTACACGCGTATTGCTAACTACCTTGAACGCCAGGCCCGCCAGCGCGGCTACCAGCTGTTGATCGCCTGTTCTGAAGATCAGCCCGATAACGAGATGCGCTGTATTGAACATCTGCTGCAACGCCAGGTTGATGCGATTATCGTTTCAACGTCGCTTCCGCCCGAGCACCCTTTTTATCAGCGCTGGATTAATCACCCGCTGCCGATTATTGCGCTGGACCGGGCGCTGGATCGCGAACACTTTACCAGCGTGGTGGGTGCCGATCAGGATGATGCCTTTGCGCTGGCTGCTGAATTGCGTCAGCTTAAAATCAGTAATGTGCTGTTTATGGGCGCGTTACCTGAATTGTCGGTCAGTTTTCTGCGCGAGCTGGGCTTCAGAGATGCCTGGAAAGAGGATGAGCGCCCGATAGATTACATTTACTGTAACAGTTTTGAACGCACTGCCTCCGCAGCCCTGTTCGAAACCTATCTGGAAAATCATCCAATGCCAGATGCGCTTTTCACCACTTCTTTTGGCCTGCTGCAGGGCGTTATGGATGTTACGCTGAAACGTAACGGCCGCTTACCGGCCGACCTGGCGATTGCCACCTTCGGCGATCATGAGCTGCTGGACTTTCTTGAATGTCCGGTCCTGTCTGTGGGTCAACGTCATCGTGATGTCGCCGAACGGGTGCTGGAATTAGTGTTGGCTTCTTTAGATGAACCCAGAAAACCCAAACCCGGTTTAACCCGAATTCGTCGTAATTTATTACGGCGGGGACAATTAAGCAGAATTTCTAAATAAAATCAGGGCAGCAATGCGTCTGCCCCTGACTATTACCTGCTGTTTTTAAACTCTTTCCTTACAAAGTAAAAAAGCGTCAGCGCTAATCATCTATGCTAACAAATTAACTTAACAGACCATTCTTGTTTACTTACAACTTAGCCGCTGTTTAAAACCCCCGTCCGCGCGCGTGCCGCTGTGCATCCTTTAAGAAATCCCCTAAAATGCGTCCCCTGTCTCAAAACGACGCGCCGCCGTTCGGCCGGAATAAGCGCGCTAATTTTAGCCATGCTGTTTCGGGGCAGGTTTTTTTATTCAGTTATTCATTAGTTTAATTTTGATTAATCATCTTTTGGCGTTTTGAAACCTTCCCAGCGTTAATTCCCGCCTCGGTAAATAATCATATTCACCTGCCGCTCCGGCTTGACAATGATTTCCTACGATCCTTAAACTCGTTTTGTGGTAAAAAGTGGGATAAAGTGGTGTTATTGGGTAATTGAGGGGTGAGACTGGCATGTTCCGTGGAGCAACGTTAGTCAATCTCGACAGCAAAGGACGCCTGGCGGTACCAACCCGCTATCGCAATTTGCTGAACGAGGAATCACAGGGGCAGATGGTGTGTACCATCGACCTCCACCAGCCATGCCTGTTGCTCTACACCTTGCCCGCCTGGGAAATCATTGAGAAGAAGCTGGCGAGTCTTTCCAGCATGAATCCTCTGGAGCGCCGCGTGCAGCGCTTGCTGTTGGGGCATGCCAGTGAATGTCAGATGGACAATGCGGGCCGCTTACTGGTGGCGAATACGCTTCGTCAGCATGCAAATTTAAGCAAAGAAGTGATGCTGGTTGGGCAGTTCAACAAGTTTGAACTGTGGGATGAACAGACCTGGTATCAACAAGTCAGGGAAGATATTGACGCAGAACAGTCAGCTCAGGCGCCTTTATCTGAGCGGTTGCAGGATTTATCGCTATAGCTATGCAGGAAAATTACAAACACACCACCGTGCTGTTGGATGAGGCGGTTAATGGCCTCAACATCAAGGAAGACGGAATCTACATCGACGGCACTTTTGGTCGTGGCGGTCACTCACGCTTAATTTTGGCGCAGCTTGGCGCCAGCGGAAAGCTCATCGCCATTGACCGTGACCCGCAAGCTATCGCCGCGGCGGCTGAGATAAAGGATCCGCGCTTTTCCATTGTTCACGGCCCTTTTTCCGCCCTGGCGGACTACGTGGCAGAGCGTGAACTGGTTGGGCGCATCGACGGCATCTTGCTGGATCTGGGGGTTTCGTCCCCGCAGTTGGATGATGCTGAACGTGGCTTTTCTTTTATGCGCGACGGACCGCTGGATATGCGAATGGATCCAACGCGGGGCCACTCTGCCGCCGAATGGTTAATGCAGGCGGAAGAAGCCGATATCGCATTTGTGCTGAAAACGTATGGGGAAGAGCGTTTTGCAAAACGCATCGCCCGCGCCATCGTCGAGCGCAACCGTGAACAGCCAATGACGCGCACGAAAGAGCTGGCAGAGGTGATCGCCGCGGCCACGCCGATTAAAGACAAGTTTAAACATCCGGCCACCCGCAGCTTCCAGGCGATTCGGATCTGGATTAACAGCGAACTGGAAGAGATCGATACCGCCCTGAAAGGCGCGGTCGAGGTTCTGGCTCCACAAGGGCGTTTGTCCGTTATTAGCTTCCATTCTCTGGAAGACCGTTTAGTAAAACGCTTTATGCGCGATCAAAGCCGGGGGCCGCAGGTGCCGCGCGGACTGCCAATGACCGAACAGCAGCTCAATGCGCTGGGCGGTCGTCAGTTAACGTTACTGGGCAAGATGGTACCGGGTGACGCCGAGGTGAAAGAGAACCCCCGTGCGCGTAGTTCCGTTTTACGCATCGCGGAGAGAACCGACGCATGATCGGCAACGAAAGGCACAGCCTACCCGGCGTTATCGCCGGGGATATTTTGCGCAAAGGCAAAATTCCGCTGCTGTTGCTGATTGCTGTACTGGTTTCTGCCGTGTTGGTGGTCACCACTACGCATAAAACGCGCCTGTTAACTGCCCAGCGAGAGCAGCTGGTGCTGGAGCGCGATGCGCTGGACATTGAATGGCGCAATTTGATTCTGGAAGAGAACGCCCTTGGCGATCACAGCCGCGTTGAGCGGATCGCCACCGAAAAGCTGCAGATGCAGCACGTTGATCCTTCGCAGGAAAACATCGTGGTGCAAAAATAAGGATCTGTTACTGCTAATGAACGGCGTAAAAAGAACGCTGAAGTTAAAAAAACCAGAAGATAAAGCCAGCTTTGTAAGCTGGCGTTTTGCGTTGTTATGCGGTTGCATTTTGCTGGCGTTAGGTGGGCTGCTGTCCCGGGTTGCGTGGCTGCAGGTGATCAATCCAGACAAGCTGGTTAAAGAGGGCGATTTACGCTCCTTACGCGTTCAGGCGGTGCCGACCGCGCGCGGGATGATCAGCGATCGCGGTGGCCGTCCGCTGGCGGTCAGCGTGCCGGTTAATGCGATCTGGGCCGATCCTAAAGAGCTGCACGACGCTGGTGGCGTCACGCTCGACAGCCGCTGGAAAGCGTTGTCAGATGCGCTTTCCATCCCGATCGATCAGCTGGCCGCGCGCGTAAATGCCAATCCCAAAGGGCGCTTTATTTATCTGGCGCGCCAGGTTAATCCCGCCATTGGGGAATATGTTAAAAAACTCAAGCTGCCGGGCATTCACCTGCGCGAAGAGTCCCGTCGCTACTATCCGGCGGGGCAGGTCACCTCACACCTCATCGGCTTTACCAATATTGATGGCGAAGGCATTGAAGGCATCGAAAAGAGCTTCGATAAATGGCTGACCGGCGAGCCGGGCGAGCGAACCGTACGTAAAGATCGCTATGGCCGTGTTATCGAAGATATCTCCTCTGTAGACAGCCGTGCCGCGCATAACCTGACGCTGAGCATCGACGAACGCCTGCAGGCGCTGGTCTACCGCGAACTTAATAACGCGGTGGCGTTTAACAAAGCGGAATCAGGCACGGCGGTGCTGGTGGACGTTAACACCGGTGAAGTGCTGGCGATGGCCAACAGTCCGGCATACAACCCGAATAATCTGAGCGACACGGCCAAAGACCTGATGCGTAACCGCGCCATCACCGACATTTTTGAACCCGGTTCAACGGTGAAGCCGATGGTAGTGATGACGGCGCTGCAACGTGGCGTGGTGAAAGAGAACAGCGTGCTGAATACCGTTCCCTACCGCGTCAACGGCCATGAAATCAAAGATGTCGCGCGTTATAACGAACTGACTTTGACAGGTGTTTTACAGAAATCGAGTAACGTTGGTGTTTCACGACTGGCGTTAGCGATGCCCTCCTCAGCACTGGTAGAAACTTACGCGCGCTTTGGGCTGGGCAAACCGACCAATTTGGGGCTGGTCGGGGAAAGTAGTGGCTTATACCCTAAAAAACAACGGTGGTCTGACATAGAGAGGGCCACCTTCTCTTTCGGCTACGGGCTAATGGTAACCCCGTTACAGTTAGCGCGAGTCTATGCAACCATTGGCAGCTTTGGCATTGCCCGTCCGCTGTCGATAACGAAAGTTGATCCGCCGGTAGGCGGAGAGCGCGTGTTTCCTGAGGCCCTCGTGAAAACCGTGGTCCACATGATGGAAAGCGTGGCGCTACCGGGCGGCGGCGGGGTAAAAGCCGCCATTAAAGGCTATCGCGTGGCGATCAAAACCGGTACGGCGAAAAAGGTCGGCCCGGATGGTCGTTACGTGAATAAATACATTGCGTATACCGCAGGCGTTGCGCCTGCCAGTCGCCCTCGTTTTGCGCTGGTGGTGGTCATTAACGATCCCCAGGCCGGTAAATATTATGGTGGTGCGGTTTCTGCACCGGTGTTCGGTGCCATCATGGGCGGCGTGCTGCGCACCATGAACATCGAACCGGATGCCCTGCCGACCAATGACAAAAACGAGTTGGTGACAAACAGAAGTGAGGAATCAAGTGACAGATCGTAACCTGCGCGACTTACTCGGACCGTGGGTGCCTGACGCACCCGCGCGCCCGTTGCGTGACATGACTCTGGACAGTCGCTTAGCGGCTGCAGGTGATCTGTTTGTTGCAATTGCAGGCCATCAGGTTGACGGACGCCGGTTTATTCCTCAGGCAATTGCGCAGGGCGTGGCGGCCGTTATCGCGGAAGCGGAAGGGGAAGCAAGCGACGGTGAAATTCGGGAGATGCACGGCGTACCGGTGATTTATCTGGCGCAGCTGCATCAGCGTCTTTCTGCCCTGGCAGGCCGTTTTTACCAGCAGCCGGGCGAAAAGCAGAAACTGATTGGCGTGACCGGTACGAACGGCAAAACCACGACCACACAGCTGCTGGCGCAGTGGGCCAGCCTGCTGGGTGAAACCAGCGCGGTGATGGGGACAGTCGGCAATGGTCTGGTCGGGCAACTGGTCCCGGCCGAAAACACCACCGGTTCAGCGGTGGATGTGCAACATAACCTGGACGAACTGGTCAGGAAGGGCGCATCGCTGACGGCAATGGAAATTTCCTCGCACGGGCTGGTACAGCATCGGGTCGCAGCGCTGCCGTTTGCCGCTGCCGTCTTTACGAATCTCAGTCGCGACCATCTTGATTATCACGGTGACATGCAGCAGTACGAGTCCGCTAAATGGCTGCTGTTTTCCGAACATCAGGTCGGTGTGGCCATTATCAATGCTGACGATGAGGTCGGTCGCCGCTGGCTGGCAAACCTGCCAGACGCTGTGGCCGTCACGATGGAAAATAATCTGCAGCCCGGCTGTCATGGCCGCTGGCTTCGTGCGACTGACGTGAATTATCACGACAATGGTGCGCACATTCGTTTTGACTCCAGCTGGGGCGAGGGCGAAATGAACAGTCGCCTGATGGGCGCCTTCAACGTCAGCAATTTACTGCTGGCGCTGGCGACGCTGCTGGCGCTGGGCTACGCCCTGGACGATCTGCTGCGCGCAGCGGCAAGACTGCAGCCGGTGAACGGACGCATGGAGGTCTTTAGCGCCACCGGTAAACCCACCGTGGTAGTGGATTATGCCCATACGCCAGATGCATTAGAGAAAGCGCTCGAAGCGGCGCGGCTGCATTGCAAAGGCAAACTATGGTGCCTGTTTGGATGTGGCGGCGATCGTGATAAAGGTAAGCGCCCACTAATGGGAGCGATCGCTGAGCAATTTGCCGACATCGTGGTGGTGACAGATGATAACCCACGAAGCGAAGATCCGCAGGCCATCGTACAGGATATTCTGAGTGGGCTGCTTGACCCTGGCCGTGCCCGTGTGGTCGCCGGTCGGGCGCAGGCCGTGACCAGCACCATTATGCAGGCCCAGCCCGATGATATCGTACTGGTGGCTGGAAAAGGTCACGAAGACTACCAAATTATTGGCAATCAACGCCTGGATTACTCCGATCGTGCCACGGTCGCCACACTGCTAGGAGGCGTAGCATGATTCCGGTTTCATTGAGCACATTGGCAGAGATCGCCAGCGGCACCCTGCACGGCGATGACCTGGTTTTAAATGACGTCACGACGGATACCCGTAAGGTCACCGCAGGCAGCCTGTTTGTGGCCATCGTGGGCGAGCGTTTTGATGCCCACGACTTTGCAGAAGATGCCATCGCCAAGGGTGCCAAAGCCTTGCTGGTGAGTAAGCATTTACCTGTCTCAGTGCCTCAGGTGGTTGTAAAAGATACGCGTATCGCCTTTGGTAAGCTGGCAGCATGGGTGCGCCAGCAGGCCACTGCCCGCGTTGTTGCGCTGACCGGCTCATCCGGCAAAACGTCAGTGAAAGAGATGACCGCGTCCATTTTGCGTCAGTGCGGCGAAACGCTGCATACCGCCGGTAACCTGAATAACGATTTTGGCGTGCCCATGACCTTGCTGCGTCTCACGCCAGAACATCAGTATGCCGTCATTGAGCTTGGCGCCAATCATCAGGGCGAAATCGCTTACACCACTGACCTGGTTCGTCCGGAAGCGGCACTGGTCAATAATCTGGCCGCCGCGCACCTCGAAGGCTTCGGATCGCTGGAAGGTGTAGCAAAAGCGAAGGGTGAAATTTTTTACGGCCTGCCTGCCAGGGGAACGGCCATTTTAAATGCTGACAGCAATGACTGGCCGCGCTGGCAGGAGAACCTGCACGGTAAAACGGTCTGGCGTTTCTCGCCTCAGGCCGCAGACTGTGACTTCGGTGCGCATGATATCCGCATTCGTCAGGATGGGACCCATTTTGTGATGCACACGCCCCGTGGAGAAGCCGACATCATTCTGCCGTTGCCCGGGCGGCACAATATCGCCAATGCACTGGCCGCTGCTGCGCTCGCCCTGTCGGTCGATGCGCCGCTTAGCGCAGTTCAGGCGGGCCTGAAAAGTCTTCAGTCCGTTCCCGGCCGCTTATTCCCTGTTCGCCTCTCTGAGCATCAACTCATTCTGGATGACAGCTATAACGCCAACGTCGGATCGATGGTTGCGGCGGCGCAGGTACTGTCTGAGATGCCGGGCTACCGTGTGATGGTCGTGGGCGATATGGCTGAATTAGGTGATGAAAGCGAAAAGTTTCATCGTGAAGTCGGGCTGGCGGCCAAAGCCGCAGGGCTGGATCGGGTGCTCAGCACCGGTCAGTTCAGCCACTTCCTGAGTGAAAGCAGTGGCGTTGGCGAACATTTCAGCGATAAAACTGCGCTGACTGAACGTTTACGCCAGCTGCTGTCCGAACACCAGGAAATGACCGTATTGATTAAGGGCTCGCGTAGTGCCGCCATGGAGCAGGTAGTACAGAGTTTACAGGAGAAAGGAACATGTTAGTTTGGCTGGCCGAGCATCTGGTCGCATTTTATTCCGGCTTCAACGTCTTTTCGTATCTGACGTTTCGCGCCATTGTCAGCCTGCTGACCGCACTGTTTATTTCACTGTGGATGGGCCCACGGCTGATTGCGTGGCTGCAAAAACTGCAAATCGGCCAGGTTGTGCGTAACGATGGTCCGGAGTCGCACTTTAGCAAGCGCGGTACGCCGACCATGGGCGGCATCATGATTTTGACGTCGATAACCCTGTCAGTATTGATGTGGGCTTACCCTTCCAACCCGTACGTCTGGTGCGTACTGGTGGTGCTGGTGGGCTTTGGCGTGATCGGCTTTGTCGACGATTACCGCAAAGTGGTCCGTAAAGACACGAAAGGGCTGATTGCGCGCTGGAAATATTTCTGGATGTCGGTGATCTCTCTGGGCGTCGCTTTTGCGCTTTACCTGGCCGGAAAAGATACCCCGGCGACCGAGCTGGTGGTGCCTTTCTTTAAAGATGTTATGCCACAGCTGGGCTTGTTTTACATCGTACTGGCTTACTTCGTCATCGTCGGCACCGGCAATGCCGTTAACCTCACCGATGGTCTGGACGGCCTGGCGATCATGCCGACCGTCTTTGTTGCGGCGGGCTTTGCGCTGGTTGCCTGGGCAACGGGTAACGTGAAATTCGCAGAATATCTGCATATTCCTTATCTGCGCCACGCTGGCGAACTGGTGATCGTCTGTACCGCTATCGTGGGGGCGGGCTTAGGGTTCCTCTGGTTCAACACCTATCCGGCCCAGGTGTTTATGGGGGATGTCGGATCGCTGGCGCTGGGCGGCGCACTGGGCACCATCGCCGTGCTGCTGCGTCAGGAATTTTTACTCGTGATCATGGGCGGCGTGTTTGTTGTTGAAACCCTGTCGGTGATCCTGCAAGTGGGATCGTTCAAGCTCCGCGGGCAACGCATTTTCCGTATGGCGCCGATTCACCACCACTATGAACTTAAAGGCTGGCCGGAGCCGCGCGTGATTGTGCGCTTCTGGATTATTTCGCTCATGCTGGTGCTGATTGGCCTGGCGACGCTGAAGGTACGTTAATCATGGCTGACTATCGCGGGAGAAAAGTTGTCATCATCGGACTGGGCCTGACCGGACTGTCCTGTGTTGATTTCTTTGTAGCGCAGGGCGTAACGCCACGCGTGATGGATACCCGTATGTCACCGCCCGGGCTGGACAAGCTGCCTGAGCAGGTGGAGCGCTATGTGGGCGGGATCAACAGCGACTGGCTGTTGGCTGCCGACCTGATTGTTGCCAGCCCCGGTATTGCGCTGGCACATCCGGCGCTGTGCGAAGCCGCGGATGCGGGCATCGAAATCGTGGGCGATATTGAGCTGTTTTGCCGTGAAGCACAGGCACCCATCGTGGCAATTACCGGTTCGAACGGAAAAAGTACGGTCACCACCTTAGTCGGCGAAATGGCGAAGGCCGCAGGCTGGCAGGTCGGTGTCGGCGGCAACATTGGCTTACCCGCCCTCAGCCTGCTGAAAGCGCCTGCGCAGCTCTATGTCCTTGAACTGTCCAGCTTTCAGTTGGAGACCACTCACAGCCTGAAAGCCGCAGCGGCCACCATCCTTAACGTGACTGAAGATCATATGGATCGCTATCCGTTAGGTATGCAGCAGTATCGGGCAGCAAAACTGCGGATTTACGAAAACGCGCAGGTCTGTGTCGTGAACGCGGATGATGGCATGACGATGCCGGTACGCGGCGCTGACGCGCGCTGCGTGAGTTTTGGCATCGATATTGGCGATTATCACCTTAATAAGCAGCAGGGCAGCATCTGGCTGCGCGCCAAAGGCGAGAAGGTCCTGAATACCGACGAAATGACGCTGGTAGGCCAACACAATTACACCAATGCGCTGGCGGCTTTAGCGCTGGCAGATGCGGTAGGGCTGCCCCGCTCAACCAGCCTGTCTGCGCTGGCAGCGTACTCTGGACTGCCACACCGCTTTCAACTGGTTCATCAGAGTCGCGGGGTGCGCTGGATCAATGATTCAAAAGCGACCAACGTTGGCAGCACGGAAGCGGCACTGAAAGGCTTACAGGTTAACGGCACGCTCTGGCTGCTGCTCGGGGGCGATGGGAAATCGGCTGATTTCTCGCCGCTGGCCACTTATCTGCAAGGCGATCGTATCCGGCTGTACTGCTTTGGTCGCGATGGCGATGCGCTCGCCGCGCTGCGGCCTGACGTGGCGGTGCGTACCGATACGCTGCAGCAGGCCATGGAGCAGATCGCCAGACAGGTCCAGCCGGACGATATGGTACTGCTTTCCCCCGCCTGTGCCAGCCTCGATCAGTTTCGCAATTTTGAACAGCGCGGTGACGTCTTCGCGCAGCTGGCAAGGGAGTTAAGCTGATGCGGATTCCTGGTGCAGGCATAGTGAATTATCTGTCAGGTCGCCTGAGCAACTGGGTGATGGGGTCACGTGAGAGCGACGATACCTCACTGGTGCTCTACGATCGTACGCTACTGTGGTTAACCCTGGGATTAGCCGCGATTGGTTTTGTGATGGTGACGTCGGCATCAATGCCGGTAGGTCAGCGTCTGAATGACGATCCGTTCTACTTTGCCAAGCGTGATGCGTTCTATATTGCGCTGGCATTCGGCATGGCGCTGGTCACGCTGCGCGTTCCGATGGATTTCTGGCAGCGCTACAGCAACATAATGCTGATGGTTTCCGTCGCCATGCTGCTGATTGTGTTGGTGGTGGGCAGCTCGGTAAACGGTGCGTCACGCTGGATTGCCTTGGGGCCGCTGCGTATTCAGCCCGCCGAGTTATCTAAACTCACGCTCTTCTGCTATCTCGCCAGTTACCTGGTGCGCAAGGTAGAAGAAGTGCGAAATAACTTCTGGGGCTTTTGTAAGCCAATGGGCGTGATGGTGGTGCTGGCCGTACTGCTGCTGGCCCAGCCCGATCTGGGGACGGTGGTCGTGCTGTTTGTCACTACGCTGGCGATGCTGTTTCTGGCGGGGGCCAAACTGTGGCAGTTCCTGGCCATTATCGGCTCCGGCATCTTTGCTGTGGTGCTGCTGATCATCGCCGAGCCATACCGTATGCGTCGTGTCACCTCGTTCTGGAATCCGTGGGAAGATCCGTTCGGCAGCGGCTACCAGCTGACGCAGTCTCTAATGGCGTTTGGCCGCGGTGAATTCTGGGGGCAGGGGCTGGGGAATTCGGTTCAGAAACTGGAGTATTTGCCCGAAGCCCATACCGACTTTATTTTCTCCATTATCGGAGAAGAACTGGGTTACATCGGTGTGGTTTTAGCGCTGTTAATGGTATTCTTCGTGGCTTTTCGTGCGATGTCGATTGGCCGGCGCGCGCTTGAACTTGATCAACGTTTTTCCGGCTTTTTAGCCTGTTCAATTGGCGTGTGGTTCAGCTTTCAGGCACTGGTCAACGTGGGCGCTGCGGCTGGTATGTTACCGACCAAAGGTCTGACGTTGCCGCTGATTAGTTACGGTGGCTCGAGTTTGATCATTATGTCGACGGCCATCGTATTTTTGTTACGTATTGATTATGAAACGCGTCTGGCTAAAGCGCAGGCGTTTACCCGAGGTGGTCGATGAGTGGTAAACGATTGATGGTAATGGCAGGTGGCACCGGTGGACACGTTTTCCCGGGGCTGGCTGTTGCCCATCATCTGAAAGCGCAGGGCTGGGAAGTTCGCTGGTTAGGCACTGCAGATCGTATGGAAGCCGATCTGGTACCGAAGCACGGTATCGACATCGACTTCATTCGTATCAGCGGATTACGCGGCAAGGGCATCAAAGCCCTGCTGTTGGCACCGGTGCGTATTTTCAACGCCTGGCGTCAGGCTCGCAAGATTATTAAAGCCTGGAAGCCTGACGTTGTGCTGGGCATGGGTGGCTATGTTTCGGGGCCGGGTGGCCTGGCTGCATGGAGCTGCGGTGTCCCTGTGGTGCTGCATGAGCAAAACGGGATCGCCGGGCTGACAAACAAGTGGCTGGCAAAAATCGCCACCAAGGTTATGCAGGCGTTTCCCGGCGCCTTTCCTCACGCAGAGGTGGTAGGAAACCCGGTACGTACAGACGTGCTGGCACTGCCCTCACCGGCTCAGCGTCTGGCCGGGCGCAGCGGCGCTATCCGTATTCTGGTGGTGGGTGGCAGCCAGGGCGCACGTATCCTTAACCAGACCGTGCCCCAGATTGCGGCTCTACTGGGTGAGCAGATTACCGTCTGGCATCAGACCGGAAAAGGCGCGTTGCAGGACGTTCAACATGCTTATCAGCAAGTGGGTCAGGACCATCACAAGGTGACCGAGTTTATTGATGATATGGCAGCGGCCTACGCCTGGGCAGACGTCGTGATTTGTCGCTCAGGTGCACTGACGGTGAGTGAGATCGCCGCGGCAGGATTACCGGCGATCTTCGTGCCGTTTCAGCATAAAGATCGTCAGCAGTACTGGAATGCCTTGCCGCTTGAGGGCGCAGGTGCAGCCAAAATTTTTGAGCAGCCGCAGTTTACAGCGGAGGCGGTAGCGGAAACGTTGCGTCACTGGGATCGACCAACATTACTCGCGATGGCTGAAAAAGCCCACGAGGTGGCGGTACCCGATGCGACTGAACGGGTCGCGCAGGAAGTGGCTCGCGCCGCACATTAACGCATCAGGTCAGCCTGGCTGACCCGTGCTCATATTGAGCACAAACTGAATGAGTAGGTAGGTAATAAAGCGTAATGAATACACAACAACTGGCGAAACTGCGTTCTATCGTGCCCGAGATGCGTCGCGTCCGGCACATTCACTTTGTCGGCATCGGTGGTGCTGGCATGGGCGGTATTGCCGAAGTGTTAGCGAATGAAGGTTACCATATCAGCGGTTCTGATCTGGCGCCAAATCCGGTGACACAGAATCTGATCAATCTGGGCGCGACCATTTACTTTAACCATCGCCCGGAAAACGTAACGGATGCCAGCGTTGTCGTGGTCTCCAGTGCGGTGGCGCAGGACAACCCTGAGCTGGTGGCTGCACGCGAACAGCGAATCCCGGTCATCCGCCGCGCAGAGATGCTGGCAGAGCTGATGCGTTTTCGCCACGGTATTGCGATTGCCGGCACGCACGGCAAAACCACCACGACGGCGATGGTCTCGAGCATTTACGCGGAAGGCGGTCTGGACCCCACCTTTGTGAATGGGGGGCTGGTAAAAGCCGCAGGCACGCATGCACGTCTGGGCAGTAGCCGCTACCTGATCGCCGAAGCGGACGAGAGCGATGCGTCATTCCTGCACTTACAGCCAATGGTCGCCGTTGTCACCAATATCGAAGCGGATCATATGGACACCTATCAGGGCGATTTTGAAAACCTGAAGCAGACGTTCATTAATTTCCTGCACAATTTGCCGTTTTACGGTCGTGCGGTGATGTGTGTTGATGATGCCGTGATTCGCGATCTGCTGCCGCGTGTCGGCCGCCAGATTACTACTTATGGTTTCAGCGACGACGCCGACTTTCGCATCGAGGCGTTTGAACAACGCGGCGCGCAGGTTCATTTCAGCCTGATTCGTCAGGACAAAGCGCCGTTACAGATCACTCTGAATGCGCCGGGTCGACACAATGCTTTAAACGCCGCCGCCGCCGTGGCGGTGGCCAGCGAAGAAGGGATTGAAGACAGCGCGATTCTGGCTGCGCTGGAAAGCTTCCAGGGTACCGGTCGTCGTTTCGACCAGCTGGGTGAGTTTCCTACGGAGCCGGTTAATGGGCAGCCTGGCACCGCCATGCTGGTGGACGATTATGGTCATCATCCCACGGAAGTTGACGCCACCATTAAAGCCGCGCGAGCGGGCTGGCCGGATAAAAAACTGGCGATGGTGTTTCAGCCGCACCGTTATACCCGCACGCGTGACCTGTTTGATGATTTTGCCAACGTGCTGTCTCAGGTTGACGTTTTGCTGATGCTGGATGTCTACGCCGCAGGCGAAACGCCCATCCCAGGCGCAGACAGCCGTGCACTGTGCCGCGCCATTCGTCATCGCGGCAAGGTCGATCCTATTCTGGTGCCGGAACATGATGCGCTCGTTGAAATGCTGGCGCCTTTGCTGTCAGGCAACGATCTGATTCTGGTTCAGGGGGCAGGAAACGTCGGTAAAGTGGCGCGGAAGCTGGCTGAATGCAAATTGCAGCCAGCACGTAAAGTGGAGGGCCGTCATGACTAAAGTTGCCGTTTTAATGGGCGGCACGTCAGCCGAGCGCGACGTGTCCCTGATGTCCGGCGGTGCCGTGCTGGCGGGCCTGCGTGAAGCCGGTATCGATGCACAGGGTATTGATACCCGCGACGTCTCAGTGCTGGAGTTAACCGCGCAAGGTTTTGAAAAGGTGTTTATCGCCCTGCATGGTCGCGGCGGCGAGGACGGCACGCTTCAGGCGGTGCTGGAATTCCTGCAGTTGCCTTACACCGGCAGCGGTGTGATGGCTTCCGCCGTCACCATGGACAAGTTGCGCACCAAACTGCTGTGGCAGGGCAGGGGACTGCCGGCGGGTAAATTTGTCTGGATTACGCGTGAACAGATGCAGAGCGGTCTGGATGCGGCGACCGAGGCGGCGATTAGCGCATTGGGATTACCCCTGTTCGTGAAACCGAGCAGCGAGGGATCCAGCGTCGGCATCAGCCGTGTAAACCAGTTAAGCGATCTGTCAGCTGCGCTGGAAGAGGCGTTTCGCCACGACGACAATGTGCTGGTCGAAGCTTTTCTGAGCGGTGAGGAATATACCGTTGGCATTCTGGGTGACCAGATTCTGCCCGCGATAAAAATAAAGACCGCCAGCGAGTTCTATGACTATGAAGCGAAATACATTTCTGACGATACTCAGTACTTCTGTCCAGCCGGGCTGAGTGCCGAGCGCGAGGCGGAATTACAACAGCTGGTGTGGTCAGCCTGGCGTGCACTCGGATGCAGCGGCTGGGGACGCGTTGATGTCATGACTGACGATCAAGGACACTTCCAACTGCTGGAAGCGAACACCTCACCGGGCATGACCAGCCACAGCTTAGTGCCGATGGCGGCAAAGCAGGCCGGGCTGACATTTTCTCAACTGGTCGTACGTATTCTGGAGTTGGCCGACTGATATGTCACAGGCGGCGATGAATGTACGTAATCGTGAAGCGCAGGAGCGGGCACGCACCGGTCGCAGTAACGGTGCCCGGCTCTTCGGCATCGTGTTTCTGCTGATGGTGATGGGCGTAATGATTGCGGGTGGCCTGGTCGTTCTGAAGTGGATGAACGATGCCTCCCGTTTACCCCTGTCGAAGCTGGTGGTCACAGGGCAACTGCACTACACAACCCATGACGATATTCGTCAGGCGATTTTGTCACTGGGTTCACCGGGCACGTTTATGTCGCAGGACGTGAACGTGATCCAGCAGCAGATAGAACGGTTGCCATGGATTAAACAGGTTAGTGTGCGTAAGCAGTGGCCAGACGAACTGAAAATTCATTTGGTGGAGTTTACACCGGTAGCGCGCTGGAATGACTCACACATGGTGGACAGCGACGGTGTGTCATTCAGCGTCCCGGCTAACCACATGGGTAAAGAAACGCTGCCGATGTTATACGGTCCAGAAGGCAGTGAAAAAGAGGTGCTGGCGGGTTATCACAGTATGGATGACGTGCTGAAGGCCAGGAAGTTTACCCTGAAGGTGGCGTCGATGACGGCGCGACGTTCATGGCAGTTAGTGACCAGCGATGATGTCCGCATTGAGCTGGGGCGGACCGATACCATGAAGCGTCTGAATCGTTTTATTGAGCTCTATCCGGTGCTGCTGCAGCAAGGTCAGAATGAACACAAGCGCATCAACTCGGTTGATTTACGCTATGACTCTGGCGCTTCTGTTGGCTGGACACCGATAGTGATGGATCCACAGGACAGTAATCAGCAACAAAACCAGGCACAGGCTAAACAACAATGATCAAGGCAACGGACAGAAAACTGGTAGTTGGACTCGAAATCGGCACTGCGAAGGTCGCCGCCCTGGTTGGGGAAATTCTGCCCGATGGTATGGTCAATATTATTGGGGTCGGCAGTTGTCCGTCCCGCGGTATGGATAAAGGCGGCGTAAACGATCTTGAGTCGGTGGTGAAATGCGTTCAGCGCGCCATCGATCAGGCTGAGTTGATGGCGGATTGCCAGATCTCCTCTGTTTACCTTGCATTATCGGGCAAACATATCAGCTGTCAGAACGAAATCGGGATGGTTCCGATTTCCGAAGAGGAAGTGACTCAGGATGATGTCGAGAACGTGGTGCATACTGCGAAGTCAGTGCGCGTTCGTGATGAGCATCGTATCCTGCACGTTATTCCGCAGGAATATGCTATCGACTACCAGGAAGGCATCAAAAATCCGGTCGGCCTGTCTGGTGTGCGCATGCAGGCAAAGGTGCATTTGATCACCTGTCACAACGACATGGCAAAAAATATTGTTAAAGCCGTTGAACGTTGTGGCCTCAAAGTTGACCAACTGATTTTTGCCGGTCTGGCGTCCAGCTTTGCGGTCCTGACCGAAGACGAACGTGAGCTGGGTGTTTGTGTCGTGGATATTGGTGGCGGCACAATGGATATCGCCGTCTATACTGGCGGTGCATTGCGTCATACTAAGGTGATCCCCTATGCGGGGAATGTGGTAACCAGCGATATCGCCTACGCATTTGGTACGCCGCCCACCGATGCGGAAGCCATTAAAGTGCGTCACGGCTGTGCGCTAGGATCGATTGTAGGTAAAGATGAAAACGTTGAAGTGCCGAGCGTAGGCGGACGTCCGCCACGAAGCCTGCAACGTCAGACGCTGGCAGAGGTGATTGAGCCACGTTATACCGAGCTTTTAAATCTGGTCAATGACGAGATTTTGCAGTTACAGGAACAGCTTCGCCAGCAGGGCGTAAAGCACCATCTGGCAGCCGGGATTGTGTTAACCGGCGGCGCGGCGCAGATTGAAGGTCTGGCAGCCTGCGCACAGCGCGTATTCCATACGCAGGTGCGCATTGGACAGCCGCTGAACATTACTGGCCTGACGGACTACGCCCAGGAGTCTTACTATTCCACGGCGGTCGGGCTGTTGCACTACGGTAAAGAGTCACATATGAACGGTGACGCAGAGGCTGAAAAGCGCGTTTCCGTGGGTAACTGGTTTAAACGTATTAATAGTTGGTTAAAAAAAGAGTTTTAATTTTTGTAAAAGGGGATCATGCTGTTTTCTTTAGTGATCTCCAGGCGACAGGCACATAACGGAGAGAAATCATGTTTGAACCTATGGAATTAACCAATGACGCGGTGATTAAAGTCATCGGCGTCGGCGGTGGCGGTGGCAACGCCGTAGAGCACATGGTACGCGAGCGTATCGAAGGTGTGGAATTCTTCGCTGTGAATACCGACGCGCAGGCGTTGCGTAAAACAGCAGTCGGCCAGACCATCCAGATTGGTAATAACATTACCAAAGGACTGGGAGCGGGTGCGAACCCGGAAGTCGGCCGTAACTCTGCAGAGGAAGATCGCGAAGCACTGCGTTCTGCGCTGGAAGGGGCAGACATGGTGTTCATCGCAGCAGGTATGGGTGGCGGTACCGGTACCGGCGCTGCGCCTGTTGTGGCTGAAGTGGCCAAAGATCTAGGTATTTTGACCGTTGCGGTCGTGACCAAGCCCTTCAATTTTGAAGGCAAAAAGCGCATGGCCTTTGCTGAGCAGGGGATCGCTGAGCTGTCCAAGCACGTGGATTCACTGATCACTATCCCAAACGACAAGCTGTTAAAAGTTCTCGGACGTGGTATTTCCCTGCTCGACGCGTTTGGTGCGGCTAACGACGTGCTGAAAGGCGCCGTACAGGGGATCGCCGAGCTGATTACCCGTCCTGGCTTGATGAACGTGGACTTTGCTGACGTACGTACCGTGATGTCAGAAATGGGTTACGCGATGATGGGTTCAGGCGTGGCTTGTGGTGAAGACCGTGCAGAAGAAGCCGCTGAGATGGCGATCTCCAGTCCACTGCTGGAAGATATCGACCTCTCTGGTGCGCGCGGCGTGCTGGTCAACATTACTGCGGGCTTCGACCTGCGTCTGGATGAGTTCGAAACCGTGGGTAACACTATCCGCGCCTTCGCTTCAGACAACGCGACCGTTGTAATTGGTACCTCTCTGGATCCAGAGATGAATGACGAACTGCGCGTCACCGTGGTGGCAACCGGTATCGGCATGGATAAGCGTCCAGAGATCACGCTGGTAACGAACAAACCTGCCAGCCAGCCTGTCATGGATCATCGTTACCAGCAGCATGGTATGTCCCCGCTGCCGCAGGAGCAAAAACCTGCTGCGAAAGTGGTAAACGATCAGAGTGCACAGTCAAACAAAGAGCCCGATTACCTTGATATTCCGGCGTTTTTGCGCAAGCAGGCCGACTAGGAATAACCTTATAATTGGGATTTCCCGCTCTTTGTGCTAAAGTGTTCGCCCGCTGGTAACGTATACTGGCGGTCGGAAAGCGATATTGCGAGATAATAACGATGATCAAACAAAGGACATTAAAACGTATTGTTCAGGCGACAGGTGTCGGTTTACATACCGGCAAGAAAGTCAGCCTGACCCTGCGCCCTGCGCCGGCTAATACCGGGGTCATCTATCGTCGCACTGACTTGAATCCACCGGTTGATTTTCCGGCTGATGCAAAATACGTGCGCGACACCATGCTGAGCACCTGCCTGGTGAACGATGAAGGCGTGCGTATTTCGACAGTTGAACACTTAAATGCCGCACTGGCAGGTCTGGGCATTGACAACATTATTGTCGAAGTTGATGCGCCAGAAATCCCAATTATGGACGGCAGTGCAGCGCCTTTCATCTATCTGCTGATGGATGCAGGCATCGAGCAGTTGAACAGCGCAAAGAAATTTGTGCGTGTTAAGCAGACCGTGCGTGTTGAAGACGGTGACAAATGGGCTGAGATCAAACCTTACAACGGTTTCTCGCTTGATTTCACCATTGATTTCAATCACCCGGCTATCGATTCCAGCTCTCAGCGTTACCAGATGAAATTCTCTGCCGAAGCGTTTGTTCGTCAGATCAGCCGTGCACGTACTTTTGGCTTCATGCGTGAAATCGAATATCTGCAGTCTAAAGGCCTGTGCCTGGGCGGTAGTTTAGATTGTGCGATTGGCCTTGATGATTTCCGCGTGCTTAATGAAGAAGGCCTGCGTTTTGAAGACGAGTTTGTGCGTCACAAAATGTTAGATGCCATCGGCGATCTGTTTATGTGTGGCCATAACGTTATTGGCGCGTTTACCGCGTACAAATCGGGTCATGCTCTGAACAACAAACTGCTGCAGGCCGTTTTGGCGAAGCAGGAAGCCTGGGAATGGGCGACCTTCGAAGACGAAGCTGAATTGCCACTGGCGTTTAAAGCACCTAATCTGGTTCTGGCCTGATATCGGCTCAGAACGTAAAAACGGCTGGTTGCGCTGACACTCTCTCCGGTCAGTTGCACCAGCCGTTTTTTATTGCCTCGCCATTCATTTCCGCTTGCTGCGACAGCATTCTCCGCTCAGAACGACCAATTGCTGAATTGCTGCACAATCGCGCGCGATTTCTCCCACTGTCGCACTAAACTCAGGTGTCGCCGCGCCACATTAGTGTTACTATCTCTGGCGCTTTTACAGGCTGCATGCTGCTGAAAACAGCAGTGAATAATTAAAATGTTATGCGCAATGGAACAATTGTGATCGGAATTTTTCTACGCTGGCGACAAATAGGTAGACGCTATTTCTGGCCTCATTTCCTCCTGGGAATGGTGGCGGCCAGTCTTGGCTTGCCGGCGTGTGCGCAAACCACTGAGCTCAATACGGCATCCGAAGCCTCAGCCAGTAGCCTGTTCATTGGCAATGCGGTCCGTTTTGATCATTTGATCCGTCTTCAGGAAGCCTCGCGACGCCCCAGTTTTACGGTTGACTACTGGCACCAGCATGCCATTCGCACGGTTATCCGCCATCTCTCTTTCACGTTAACGCCACAGGCGCAGGCGGAAGAGCAGGTGCATCCGCTGGCCGCACAAAAGCTGGCGTTGATTGATTCCCTTCATGCGTTATTAACGTCTCAGGCGGCACAGTCCGGCATCCCTGTTGGTTTGTCCCCGCAACCTCTTCCTGCTGCTCCGGTATCCTCACAGGCTGACGGACACGGCAAAGTGCACGGTATCCGTGCCGGACCCGCGCCATTGTTCTGCTAATCTTTGTGCTTTAAATCCCATTTTAGATTTCGCAGTCCGGGTGACCCGGCTGAATTGAGAATATATTTATTATGTTAATCAAAATGTTGACCAAAGTTTTTGGTAGCAGCAACGATCGTACTTTGCGCCGTATGCGCAAAAACGTTGATATCATCAACAAGATGGAGCCGGAATTCGAAGCGCTCTCTGATGAAGAACTGAAAGCCAAAACTGAGCTGTTCCGTGAGCGCCTGAAAAAAGGGGAATCACTCGAAAGCCTGATTCCTGAAGCTTTTGCGACGGTACGTGAAGCCAGTAAGCGTGTGTTTGGCATGCGCCACTTCGACGTGCAGCTGATTGGCGGGATGGTGCTGAATAACCGCTGTATTGCAGAGATGCGCACCGGTGAAGGTAAAACCCTGACGGCAACCCTGCCAGCCTATTTGAACGCGTTAACCGGAAAAGGCGTACACGTCGTTACCGTCAACGATTATCTGGCCCAGCGTGATGCGGAAAATAACCGCCCCCTGTTTGAGTTCCTTGGCCTGAGCGTCGGGATCAACATGTCAGGCCTGCCTTCCGTCGCCAAACGTGAAGCTTATGCCGCAGACATTACTTACGGTACCAACAACGAATACGGTTTCGACTACCTGCGTGACAACATGGCGTTCAGCCCTGACGAGCGCGTACAGCGTAAGCTGCACTATGCACTGGTGGATGAGGTTGACTCCATCCTGATTGATGAAGCCCGTACGCCATTAATCATCTCGGGTCCGGCAGAAGACAGTTCAGACCTGTACACCAAAGTGAATAAAATCATTCCTCATCTGATTCGTCAGGAAAAAGAAGACTCAGACAATTTCCAGGGCGAAGGTGACTACTGGGTTGATGAGAAAGCGCGCCAGGCACATATGAGCGAGCGCGGCCTGGTCAAAGTTGAAGAACTGCTGGTGAGCCAGGGCATCATGGTAGAAGGTGAGTCGCTTTATTCACCGACCAATATCATGCTGATGCACCACGTTACCGCTGCGCTTCGCGCCCATGCGCTGTTCACGCGTGACGTTGATTACATCGTCAAAGAGGGTGAAGTTGTCATTGTTGATGAGCACACGGGTCGTACGATGCAGGGCCGTCGTTGGTCAGATGGTCTGCATCAGGCCGTTGAAGCCAAAGAAGGCGTTGAAATTCAAAACGAAAACCAGACGCTGGCGTCAATCACCTTCCAGAATTACTTCCGCCTCTACGACAAGCTGGCAGGGATGACCGGTACGGCTGATACAGAAGCGTTTGAGTTCAGTTCCATCTACAAACTCGACACGATTGTTGTCCCGACCAACCGTCCGATGGTGCGTAAAGATCTTGCCGATCTGGTTTATATGACCGAGAAAGAGAAGATTGACGCCATCATCGAAGATATTCGTGAGCGTACGGCTAACGGGCAGCCGGTTCTGGTGGGTACGATCTCCATCGAAAAATCAGAAGTGGTATCGAACGAGCTGACACGTGCAGGCATTAAACACAACGTACTGAATGCTAAGTTTCACGCCCGCGAAGCGGATATCGTGGCGCAGGCTGGTCAACCAGGCGCGGTTACCATCGCGACAAACATGGCGGGCCGTGGTACCGATATCATGCTGGGCGGTAGCTGGCATGCGGACGTTGCCGAGCTTGAAAACCCAACCGATGCGCAAATCAACGAGATTAAAGCCGCCTGGCAGATTCGTCATGATGCGGTGCTGGCCTCTGGCGGTCTGCATATCGTGGGTACTGAGCGCCATGAATCTCGCCGTATCGATAACCAGCTGCGCGGTCGTGCAGGCCGTCAGGGTGACGCCGGTTCTTCACGCTTCTACCTGTCAATGGAAGATGCGCTGATGCGTATCTTTGCTTCGGATCGTGTTTCAAACATGATGCGCAAGCTGGGCATGAAACCGGGCGAGGCCATTGAGCATCCGTGGGTGACCAAAGCCATTGCCAACGCACAGCGTAAAGTGGAAAGCCGTAACTTCGATATTCGTAAGCAGCTGCTGGAATATGACGACGTGGCCAACGATCAGCGTCGTGCTATCTACAGCCAGCGTAATGAACTGCTGGATGTGTCCGATGTATCAGACACTATCAACAGCATTCGCGAAGACGTCTATAAATCCATTATCGACAGCTACATTCCACCTCAGTCGCTGGAAGAAATGTGGGATGTACCGGGCCTTGAAGAGCGCCTGCGTAACGACTTCGATCTGGATCTGCCGATTAGCGAATGGCTGGACAAAGAACCGGATCTGCATGAAGAGACACTGCGTGAACGTATCATGACGCACGCGGCCGAAAGTTATGCGGCAAAAGAAGAGATTGTCGGCGCAGAAATGATGCGCAACTTTGAAAAAGGCGTCATGCTGCAAACGCTGGATTCGCTGTGGAAAGAGCACCTGGCCGCAATGGATTATCTGCGTCAGGGCATCCACCTGCGTGGCTATGCGCAAAAAGATCCTAAGCAGGAATATAAGCGTGAATCTTTTGCTATGTTTGCCGCGATGCTGGAAACGCTGAAGTACGAAGTGATCAGCACGCTGAGCAAAGTCCAGGTGCGCATGCCGGAAGAGGTTGAAGCGATGGAGCAACAGCGTCGTGAAGAGGCCGAGCGTCTGGCGCAACAGCAGCATCTGAGCCACGCCAGCGAAGAAATTCTGGCGGCGGAATCTCTTGCGCAGCAGGGTGGTGAGCGCAAAGTGGGGCGTAACGATCCTTGTCCGTGCGGTTCAGGTAAAAAATACAAACAGTGTCACGGTCGTCTGGCCTGATAAGCGGTTAACGAAAAGGAGCCACTGGCTCCTTTTTTTTTACTTTTCCGCTGACCATTCGGCCCCCTGAGCGGTTAACAACCTGCTTAACATGTTTTAGAATCAGCCCTCATTCACCCACTCTTCGGGATATTTTCATGAAGCACCTGCAGGTTGCAGTCGGCATCATTCGTAATGCCAGTAAACAAATTTTCCTTGCCCAGCGTGCGGCCTCTTCCTATATGGCCAATAAATGGGAATTTCCCGGCGGCAAAATTGAAGCCGGTGAGAGCGCAGAGGAAGGGCTGGTGCGCGAACTGGCCGAAGAAACCGGGATTGAAGTGACGCAGGCGCGGGCAATTGGCACGAAAGATCACACTTACGATGACCTGCGCGTGACGCTGCACTTTTTTCTGGTGGAAGGCTGGAAAGGAGAACCCTGGGGCAAAGAAGGGCAACCACAGCGTTGGGTCGATCAACAGGCGCTGATCGCCGATGAGTTTCCTGCGGCGAATCATGAGCTGATCGCACGTCTGGTGGCGGGCGAACTTTAACAGAGTGGGGCAACAAAGCCCCACGTCTCACTCAGCGCTCTTCCTCACTCCAGTTGTCGCTGTCGTTTAAATCATCACTGCTGGGAATGCGCTTCTCTTCCGCCGCCCATTCGCCCAGATCGATCAACTGACAGCGTTTACTGCAAAATGGCCGCCACGGACTGAGTTCATCCCAGATCACCGTTTTACCGCACTGTGGACATTCCACCGTCATTATCTCTTCCTGCATGTTCACCTCTAACAACAGGCCAGTTGGAAATTCAGGCGCGCAGGCACTTCGCCGCGCTCACTGTCCAATGGCATAAAACGAATCGCAAAACGGCTTTTATGGCCTGAAACCTGAGGATACAGCGCATCCTCCATTTCCAGCTGCAGCCGCAGTAAATCAGCGCCTTCAGCATTATCCTGGTAAAACCCATTCAAACTGGTTTGTAAACGGTAGGTGCCTGACTGGCGAATCAAATCCAGCAACATCGCCAGCGTACTGTGCAGCGGGATAAGCGTTTCCATCCAGCGCGTCACCTGCGCGTCGCGCGTCGCCTGGGGCAGGTGCAGCCAGATGTGCAGGCCGGGTAAATCAAAGCTACAGCATCCGCCGGGAATGCTGAGTCGCTGGCGCACCAGGGCAATCAGACGATCTTCCCGCAGCTGCTGGCCCATTCGTGGGGCGCTGTTAAGCAAAACAGACTGCGCTTTGAGTTTGTCACGCAATGCATCGACCACGGACATATCGACACCGGGGACATCCGCCCAGGCGCGCAGTTTCGTTTGCTGGCGTTCAAGTTCTTTCAGCAACTCGGTGCGCATGTCGCCGCGCTCGAAGATATCCAGTAATTCGCCAACCAGGCGGAAAAAAGTCAGTGCCGTGGCGGTGTTTTCCAGCGGCATAATGTCATGCAGCTGGTCGATCAAAAATTCCACGCGCAGCCAGGTACGCATTTTTTCATTCAGTGGATGTTCAAACAGAACGACTGTACTCATGAGTTAATCCTGTCTCGTTGCCGCAAGCTTTAGATAAAGCTGATGAAGCTTGGCAACCTGGGGTAGCGCCTTTTCAGGTGCGCCACTGTTATCAATAATATCGTCAGCACAGTCAAGGCGCTGTTGGCGAGTGGCCTGTGCTGCAAGAATACGTTTAGCCTGCTCAAGAGAAACATTATCGCGCTGCAGCGTTCGTCTGAGCTGCGTCTCTTCGTCGGTATCGACCACCAGCACGCGATCGGCCTGGCGCTGCAGCCGGTTTTCGACCAGCAAGGGCACGACCCACAAAACATAAGGTGAGGCCGCCTGAGCTTTAAGCTGTTGCGTCCGGGCATTAATAAGCGGGTGAAGCAGCGCGTTTAACCAGTTTTTCTCATCGGGCGTCGCAAAGATGATTTCTCTAAGCCGTGAACGTTGCAAGGTTCCCTGTTCGGTCAATATCGCATCGCCATAGCGTTCGATAATGGCCTGAAGCGCTGGCGTGCCGGGTTCAACGACTTCGCGTGCAATGACATCCGCATCAATGATATCGACACCGGACGCAGCAAAATACCCGGCAATCGTACTTTTACCGCTGCCAATTCCGCCAGTCAGCGCCACGGTGTAGGGGGGATTTCTCACTCGAACTCTCTTAGTCGGTCAGTATCACGCAGGTCAACGCGTCGTTACAGGAAAAAATGCGTGCCGGATCACACTAAAAATCCGCATCTGAATGTAATGGATTGTAGCGTAAATAAAGTGAAATTCGCAGTCTTGTTGCGGCTGGAATGGCGCGTATCATGAGACAGGGAAAACCCTGATGGCGTCATGTACGGCAGTGTATAACCTCTTACCAGGACACGATGTATGCGCATTGAAGAAGATTTGAAACTGGGATTTAAAGACGTACTGATTCGCCCCAAGCGCTCCACGCTGAAAAGTCGCTCACAGGTTGAGCTGGATCGCCGATTCACCTTTAAGCATTCCGGTCTGAGCTGGAGCGGCGTCCCGGTTATCGCCGCCAATATGGATACCGTTGGCACCTTTATGATGGCTGAGGCGCTGGCAGGTTTTCATCTTTTAACGGCCGTCCATAAGCATTACAGCGTGGAAGAGTGGCGGGCCTTTGTTCAGCGCGTGCCGGGTTCAGTACTGAACTATGTCATGGTTTCAACCGGTACCTCGGATGCCGATCTCAATAAACTGATTGCGATCATGGCGATCTCCGATGCGCTACAATTTATCTGCATCGACGTCGCCAACGGCTACTCTGAACACTTTGTTGATTTCCTGAAGCGTGCCCGTGAAACGTTTCCCGGCAAGACAATCTGCGCGGGTAACGTGGTAACCGGTGAGATGGTGGAAGAGCTCATCCTGTCTGGGGCGGATATTGTCAAAGTGGGCATTGGGCCTGGCTCAGTTTGCACCACGCGAGTCAAAACTGGTGTCGGCTATCCCCAGCTTTCTGCGGTTATTGAATGTGCCGATGCAGCGCACGGTCTGAGCGGTCAGATCGTCAGCGACGGTGGCTGCAGCGTACCCGGCGATATCGCAAAAGCCTTTGGTGGTGGCGCAGACTTCGTCATGTTGGGCGGCATGCTGGCGGCGCATGATGAGTGCGAAGGTCGTATAACAGAAGAAAACGGTGAGCGTTTCATGCTGTTCTACGGCATGAGTTCAGAATCGGCCATGAAGCGTCATGCCGGTAGCGTCGCAGAATACCGCGCGGCCGAAGGCAAAACGGTGAAGCTTCCGTTACGCGGGCCGGTAGAGGAAACCCTCCGCGATATCCTTGGTGGTCTTCGTTCTGCCTGCACCTATGTTGGCGCTGAGCGTCTGAAAGAGTTAACCAAGCGCACCACCTTTATTCGGGTCGCCGAGCAGGAAAACCGAACCTTTAATCGTTAAGGTTGCCTGCTGCGTATGCAGTAAGGGCTATACAGCGCCTTTACTGCATCGCTTCTCCCAGCCCAAACACCGGCAAATACATGGCAATCACCAGCGTGCCAACGATGCCGCCAATCACCACCATCATGACAGGCTCCAGCGAGGCGGCAAGGTTATCAGCCCGCATCAGCGTTTGCCCTTCATGCCATTCAGCCAGGCGCGCCAGCATCACATCCAGTGCGCCAGCCTCTTCCCCCACGCGAATCAACTGGCTGCAGAGCGGACTAAATAAGGGATGATTGCTCAGCGCCAGATACAGGGGATTACCCTGCGCAATGTGGTTCTGTAGCAGCCTGATGGCGTCCTGCCACAGTCGCGAGGACAGGGTGACTTTCGCTGCCTCCAGTCCCTGTAGCAGCGTGAGTCCAGCCTGCTGCGTCAACTGGAGAACGCTGTAGATTTGTGTCAGCTGATTGCCCTGCCATAGCCCGCCAACGATCGGAATGTGCATCAAAACGCGCTGTTCGCGCCGCTGCCAGTTTTCAGAACGCCGCCGCCACTGTTGCCACCCTGCGACCAGCAGAATAATCAATCCACTTAGCGGGAATCCCCATGCCTGTAATCGCTCAGAGAGCCCGATCACGGCCGCAGTGAACGCAGGCAAGGGAGCATTGAAGGAAGCATACACGGAAACAAACTCCGGCAAGACGAACAGCAGCATGCCGCAGGTAACGGTCAGTGCGACGGCCAGAATAAACAGCGGATAGCGCAGCGCCTTGATCACCTTGCTCCGCAAATGTTGCTGGCGCGTTTGCTGCAGTGCCAGCTGCTCGCAGCAGACATCCAGCTGGCCCGTCAGCTCACCCACCTCCATGAGCGCCGGGTAAAGCGGGGGAAATATTTGCGGCCACTGTCGTAAGGCGCTGGAAAAAGGTTCGCCCGCTAATATCTGATGTTGTAGAGCCAGCATCAAGGCTCGCCAGGGCGTCTGCGAATGTCCTTCGGCAAGCAGGCTCAGGCTTTGTGAAAGAGGAAGGCCTGCCTTAAGCAGCGTGGCGAGCTGGCGAATCAAGTCAATTTTGTGCTGCCACTTCCAGTCTCTTCGCCGCATCACCTTTCCCCGCGTCCAGCTGACGGGCAGTAAATGACGCTGTGCCAGGTCAGAAAACAACGTCTCGCCGTCAGGCGCAAGATGGTGGCCCGTTTGCAACCTTCCGCTGCCGTCTACCGCATGCCAGCGATACACATAAAGGCTAGTCATTATCCAGTCCGACAACGCGCTGCATTTCTTCCAGGGAGGTATCCCCACGGCTGACGGCTTCAAGACCCGACGCCAGCAGGGTGCGCATGCCCTGCTGTTTTGCCAGACTCAGCAAGCCCTCAAGTGGCATTTCGGCGGCAATGGCGTTTTGTAACTTAGCCGTTATGGGCAGTAATTCAAACAAGGCCAGCCGACCAAAATAACCGGAGAAGCAGTGATCGCAGCCCGGCGCCCGCCAGGTTTGTAACGTTCCGGGCCAAAGTGAGGCGGGAAAGTGGGCAACAGCCTGTGCTGGCTTACGGCAGTGAGGGCACAAACGCCTGACCAGCCGCTGGGCAACGATCAGACGAAGTGCGGAACCCAGCAGATAACCGGGAATGCCCATTTGACGCAAGCGCGTCAGGGTTTCCGCTGTCGAGTTGGTGTGCAGGGTAGAGAGAACCAGATGACCGGTCTGAGCTGCCTTAACGGCAATCTCCGCCGTCTCGCCGTCACGTATTTCACCGACCATCATCACGTCCGGATCCTGACGTAACAGGGCGCGTAACACGCGATTAAAATCAAGGCCATACTTTGGATTAATCTGGGTCTGGTTGATACCGGGGAGAGGGATTTCAACAGGATCTTCCACGCTGCAGACATTCTTATCAGGCTGGTTGATCGCGCTCAGGCCACTGTAAAGCGTGAAGGTTTTGCCACTCCCGGTAGGGCCCGTTACCAAAATCAGCCCTTGTGGCTGCCTGAGCGCGGCGGTCAGAAGGCGTAACTGCGCGGTGGGTAATCCCAGCTTGTCCAGCGACAAGGCCGCGCCCTCACTCTGAAGCAGGCGAACGACGGCTTTTTCGCCGCCCTGAACGGGCAGGGTAGAGAGCCGAAAAGAGGCCGATTTTCCGTCAATGTCACAACTAAACTGTCCGTCCTGAGGCAGGCGCCGTTCGGCAATATCCAGACCGGCCAGAATTTTCAGTCGTGCCAGCAGCGCAGCCGGTTGTGTATCAAACTGCAGGGGGAGAGGATGCAGGACCCCGTCAATCCGCAGGCGAATACGCAGAGTGCTCTGATAAGGTTCGATATGAATATCCGATGCACGACGCAGAGTTGCCTGGCGCAAAAGCTGACTGGCCGTATCAATGGTCGATTCGCCGGGAGCTTTTTCATTGGCCACCAAAGGTTTACGCATCGATTCAAACTGTTCTATCCGGGCACGAGGCCAGCACTCCACCTCTGCCTGACACTGGCTGGCAAACTGTAATGCCTCCATCAGGCCCGCCGGGACGCTTTCAGGAACGGCAAGGCGCAAGTGTGTCGCACTGTGCTCAAGGACAATCGCCCGAAAGCGCTGGCAGATGAGCGCAATCGCATCATCAGACGTGGGCATAGGCACCTCCCCGATCGGCAAAGCGGAACTGCTCCTGACAATTATCACGTAGCGTGGTATTAGCGCTGGTACAGGTGCGCTGCCACTGAATGCTGCCTTCATTGCTGTCCCACACGGGCAGCATTTCAACGCTTAGCCCGTTAAGGCTTTCCTGTCCGGTCAGGGTGATCGTGCCGTTCACGACGGTGACCGCTGAAACATACCGTGATGTTGTGCCTTGCGGAATCCCTCGCAGCCCGGCCTGGCAGGCGTCCGGGCCGCCGCGTTCAATGGCGCAAAGCTCAACCGCCGTTTTAAACGGCACCATCGTTTGCAGCATGTCGGTCAGCGCGGCGCGTTGCAGATAATTTTGGTAGGCGGGCAACCCAATAGCGCTGAGTATTGCCACGATGCCGACCACAATCATTAACTCGACCAGCGTGAATCCACGTTGAGAGATCATTGCATTACCTCCTGAATAAGAAGGTCGCAGTTTAAAAAGCCTGTGATGGCGTTAACAGCAGCAAAAGGAAAGATTGGAAAAGGGCAGGCAGTAAATACAGCGGGTTACAGCAATACAGCGGTTACGCTGGAAGAAATAGCACAAAACAGGCCGTGCCAGCGGCACGGCACAAGCTGTTATTTAGCGTCAAAGCGCATAGAAAGATCAAGGGCATGGACATGTTTAGTCAGTGCGCCGACGGAAACATAGTCCACACCGGTCTGAGCAATCTCCTGGATCGTCGTTTCGGTCACGTTGCCTGAGACTTCCAGCAGCGCACGGCCCTCGGTTATCTTCACCGCCTCGCGCATCTCATCCAGCGTGAAGTTGTCCAGCATAACGATGTCGGCCGACGCCGTAAGCGCGTCCTGTAGCTCCTTTAACGACTCAACTTCGACTTCGACCGGTACATCCGGATAGAGCCAGGAGGCTTTTTCCACGGCCTGGCGAATCGAACCACTGGCAATGATATGATTTTCTTTAATCAAAAAGGCATCTGACAGACCCAGACGGTGATTGCTGCCGCCACCGCACAGCACCGCATATTTCAAAGCTGTGCGCAGCCCTGGTAGGGTTTTGCGTGTATCCAGAAGCTGAGTCTGTGTGCCTTCCAGCAGCGCAACATAGCGACTGACTTCGGTGGCAACGCCAGACAGCGTTTGCACAAAGTTCAGGGCGGTGCGTTCGGCGGTGAGCAACAGGCGGGCAGGGCCCTCGATTTCAAACAGCAGTTGATCCGGCGTAAGCGTTTGGCCATCTTCCACGTGCCATGTCAGCGCGGTATAGGCACCCAACTGGTTGAAGACTTCCTCTACCCAGCGTTTACCACAAAAAACACCGGCTTCGCGGGTAATCACCCGGGCGTGGGCGCGACTTTCGGCGGGCAACAGTTGGGCGGTAATATCCCGTTCGCTGTCTACCTCACCGCCAAGATCTTCCTGTAATGCGCGTGCGACCGTTTCAGGAATATCATTTTCAATACGTTCAAGCAGCGCACTCCGGCGACTGTCAGGATCATAGCGACGCACAGACATAGCGTTCAGCTCCAGCAAAAGACAGATAACAGTGGGATTACCATATCCTGGATAACAAAGCGGTGCCAGCCCCGAGGGGATTTTTGTTTAGTATACTTAACAAACGGGCGAGAGTGAGGAGAGCGCGGCGCATTTTGGCGCAATAATGCCTTAGAATTCATGCTATTCTCAATTCGACTTCGCGATGAGAAATCAGTATGAAATTAGAACATGGATGGCTGACCGGTGTGCGCCAGGTACCGTCACCCCACTGTAATGAACGGCCGCACAACGAGGCGCCCTCTCTTCTGGTCATTCATAATATCAGCCTGCCGCCTGGCGAATATGGCGGGCCGTGGATCGATAAACTGTTCACGGGCACACTGCCCTCAGACGCGCATCCCTACTTTGCTGATATCGCGCATTTGCGCGTTGCAGCCCACTGCTTAATTCGTCGTGATGGCGAGATTGTGCAATATGTTCCTTTTGATCAACGCGCCTGGCATGCAGGCATATCGCAGTTTGAAGGGCGGGAAAACTGCAACGACTTTTCCATCGGTATCGAGCTGGAAGGAACGGACGTTGAGCCCTATACCGAAGCGCAATACCACGCGCTGCATCAGGTCACGCAAATTTTGTTACAGCACTATCCGATAACGCCTGCACGCATTACCGGACACAGCGACATTGCACCGGGACGTAAAACCGATCCCGGACCGGCGTTTAACTGGCAATATTATCTGCAGCGGTTACCGCAACAAAAATCGTGATTTATCTGGAGTAACTATGACGTTATTTACCTTGTTACTGGTTTTAGGTTGGGAGCGGCTGTTTAAGCTGGGAGAGCACTGGCAACTGGATCATCGGCTTGAACCTGTTTTTCGTCGCCGTCGGCAGGTTTCCCTCATGCGCACTCTGTTGATGTTGTTGGTCGTGATGGCATTGACCGCGCTGGTGGTGTGGAGCCTGAAAGGGATTCTGTTTGGGATCCCGCAGCTTGTGTTCTGGATTGTGGTGGGATTACTGTGCATCGGTGCCGGTGTGGTGCGTCAGCATTATCATGCCTATCTGCAGGCGGCGAGTCGGGATGAGGCGGCCGCGCATCAGGCGATGGCGGCAGAACTGACCTTGATCCACGGCGTGCCGGTTGAATGCAGCGAACGCGAATTTTTACGCGAGTTACAAAACGCCCTTATCTGGATTAATTTTCGTTTCTATCTGGCGCCAATGTTCTGGTTTGTGGTGGGCGGCGCATGGGGGCCAGTTTTACTGGTCGGCTACGCCTTTTTACGGGCCTGGCAAAGCTGGTTGGCAAAACACGGTACGCCAATGGCGCGCGCGCAATCAGGCGTAGACACGCTTTTGCATCTGGTTGACTGGATCCCGGTCCGCTTGGCGGGCGTTGCCTATGCGCTGCTGGGGCATGGTGAAAAAGCGTTGCCTGCCTGGTTTGCATCCTTAACCGACAGGCATCGCTCTCAATACCATGTGCTGACGACGCTGGCGCAGTTTTCACTGGCCCGCGATCCTCATACCGATAAGGTTGCTACGCCACGTGTTGCGGTGGCGCTGGCAAAACGCATTTCACTGGTATTAGTGGTGGTCGTGGCGCTCTTGACCATTTACGGGACGCTGGTGTGATCCGCAGGTGGCACGCCAAAATCCGGTGTGCCATCTTCACGCCAGTAAAAATATTTCAGGCGCGTGTGGCGGTTGCCATCCCACAGTGGATCCCCTTCAATTTCCGTATAGTTGCGCGCATGGTAGACCAGCAGATCCCGCCCCGCTTCATCCTGGGTAAAACAGCTGTGCCCAGGGCCGTACTGGCGGTTCTCCCAACTGGTTGAGAATACCGGCCGCGCTGACTTCTGCCAGGCCAGTGCATTAAGCGGATCGGCATCACGCGGAATCGACAGCAGGCCCATACAATAATTCTCATCCGTTGCGCTGGCGGAATAGGTAATAAAAAGCCGGTCGCCATGCACTATCGCCGCCGCCCCTTCATTAACACTAAAGCCTGCGCACTCCCATTCATATTCCGGACGGCTCAGCATGACCGGTTTACCTTTAAGCGTCCATGGGTTGCGCAGCTCCGCAAGATAGAGGTTGGAATTGCCCGGAATGCCGGGATCTTTCTGCGCCCATAAATACCAGTTTTTACCCTGATGAACGAAGTGAGTGGCGTCCAGCGAGAAGCTGTCGATATGGCTCAAAACCTGGCGTACAGGCTGCCAGCGGCCGCTGAGCGGATCCTCACCCTCGCAAACCAGCGCATACATGCGGTGCTGAAACAGCCCGTCTTTGATGTCACGCGAGGGCGCTGCGGCAAAATAGATGACCCATTGACCGTCAATGTGATGCAGCTCCGGCGCCCAAATCAGCTCGCTGAAGGGACCGATATCGGGCTTGTGCCAGATCACCACCGGCTCCGCGTGGCGTAAGTCCATTAGCGTACTGGCGCGTCGGATTTCCAGACGATCGTATTCCGGCACAGAGGCAATAAAGTAGTAGTGCTCTCTGTGGCGCAGGATAAAAGGATCGGCACGCCGTTCGATAAAGGGGTTCGGCCAGTGTTCACTCATTTCAGTGCTCCTGTCTGGATCTCGCTCAGCGGCTGGTTGCTGCCCGACTGTGCCGCGATGCGACGCAGGGCAAGATCGCGTTGGATGGTTTGCATTAAGGTACGATCCACTTTCATCAGTCGTACTACGCCCGCGGTAATCAAATAGCCGATGCCAGGAATAACGGTAAACAGCAGCACGATGCCGTTAATCGCCTGGGCGGATTGCTGCTTAGCTCCCGCATCGTAACCGTAAGCGGAGAGCAGGAACCCCACCATCGCCCCTGCTACCGCTAACCCGACCTTGAGAAAGAACAGGTTGCCTGAAAAGCTGATACCCGTGATGCGCTTGCCAGTTTTCCATTCACCGTAGTCATCCACGTCTGCCATCAGGGACCAGTGCAGGGGGGAAGGAATTTGATGCAGGATATTCAGCAGGAAGTAAGCGATAACGATTGCTACGGTGGCATGAGGATCAAGCCCGTAGAAGCCGCAGGAGAACAGGGCCAGGACAATATTGGTCCAGAAAAAGACTTTCAGCTTGCACCAGCGATCGGTCAGCACTTTGGCCAGCGTACTGCCCAGCATCATGCCCACCACGCCAAGGCTGATAAACAGCGTCGCAAAGTGCGGCGTTTGGCCCATTACCCAGGTCACGTAATACATGGTCGCCGCCATACGAATAAACCCCGGACACACGTTGCAGAGCGTGAGCAGCAGAATGCGCACCCATTGGTCATTCTTCCAGACATCGCGCAAATCGTGTTTCAGGTCATCATTTGTCGGCACGGCAGGATGAATACGTTCACGGACGTTTGCGAAACAGAACAGGAACATCGCCAGGCCGACCAGGGCCAGTACGCCCATCGCCATTTGGTAGCCGCGCGCTTTATTGTCGCCGCCAAACCACTCTGCCATGGGCAGTAAAGACAGCGAGAGAATCAGCGTGGCAATCCCCACCATCACAAAACGGTACGACTGACAGGATACACGCTCGCCAGGATCGTTAGTGATCACGCCACCCAGCGAGCAGTAGGGGATATTGATCGCGGTGTAGGTCAGGGACATGAAAAAATAGGTCACAAACGCCCAGATAACTTTGCTGTGATAGCTCCAGTCAGGCGTGGTAAACATCAGCACACTGAATATAACGTAGGGCACCGATACCCACAGCAGCCAGGGGCGAAAGCGCCCCCAGCGGCTTTGGGTTCTGTCGGCAATCGCGCCCATTATCGGATCGGTAATGGCATCCAGAATCCGGACGGAGAGTAACAGCACACCGACCAGCGCCGGGGCTAAGCCAAATACGTCGGTATAGAAATAGCTGAGAAATAACATGACGGCACCGCCAATCATGTTGCAGCCGGCATCACCCATGCCGTAACCCAGCTTTTCTCTGAACGAGAGGGTTTTACCTGTCATTAATGTTTCCTGCAGAACAATTAAACAGAAAAGAAGTATTAATGTTTAATCAGCAGGATGAGCGGCAATAAATCGTTGCGATGATGGACAAAACAGCCATGCGAGAAGAAGTGTGAACCGCGTCGGGTCTGGTGACGGCCCACCCGCTGAAAAATGGCGGCGGGTGGGCAGGGGGATCAGGCTTTTTGCGTCTTATTTTTGACGAAATAGCCAATAGCAAGAACGATCAGCCAGACAGGAATCAACCAGACGGAGATGGCCATCCCCGGCGTCATGGCCATCAGAACCAGAATGCCGGCCAGGAACACCAGGCAAATCCAGTTACCCAGCGGGTAGAGAACGGCCTTGAATCGGGTGGTTACGCCTTGCTGATTTTTCTTTTTACGGAATTTCAGGTGCGCCAGGCTAATCATCGCCCAGTTGATGACCAGGGCAGAAACGACCAGCGACATCAACAGGCCAAACGCTTCAGCCGGCATAAGAAAGTTGAGCAGTACACACAATGCCGTGGCAACGGCCGACACCAGAATACTCATCACGGGCACACCGCGACGGTCCACGTTCAGCAGCGCTTTAGGTGCATTGCCCTGCTGCGCCAGACCAAACAGCATACGGCTGTTACAGTAAACGCAGCTGTTATAGACCGACAGCGCCGCAGTCAGAATGACGACGTTCAGCGCGTTAGCCACCATCGCATCGCCCAGCTCGTGGAAAATAAACACAAACGGGCTGGTTTCTGCGGTTACGCGCGTCCACGGCATTAAAGAAAGCAGTACCGCCAGCGAACCGATATAAAAGATCAGAATACGCCACAGCACCTGATTAGTGGCTTTAGGAATCGTGGTTTCAGGATTGTCCGCTTCGGCAGCCGTAATCCCTACCAGCTCCAATCCGCCGAACGAAAACATAATAATGGCCATGACCATCACCAGTCCGCCCAGGCCGTTGGGCATAAAGCCGCCTTGCTCCCACAGGTTGCGCACGGTGGCCTGTGGACCGCCGGTACCGCTAAACAGCAGCCAGCCGCCGAACAGGATCATGGCAATAACCGCAATCACCTTAATAATGGCGAACCAGAACTCCATCTCACCAAACACTTTTACATTGGTCAGGTTAACGGCGTTGATCAGCACAAAGAAGATGGCGGCTGAGGCCCAGGTAGGAAAATCAGGCCACCAGAACTGGATATACTTGCCCACCGCGCTCAGCTCGGCCATCGCCACCAGCACATACAGGACCCAGTAGTTCCAGCCGGAGGCAAAACCGGCGAAGTTGCCCCAGTATTTGTAAGCGAAATGGCTGAAGCTGCCGGCGACCGGCTCCTCTACGACCATTTCGCCGAGTTGGCGCATGATTAAAAAAGCGATAAATCCGGCAATGGCATAGCCTAAAATAACGGCCGGGCCAGCGGATTTGATAACCGACGCACTGCCCAGAAACAGGCCGGTTCCCACTGCACCACCCAGGGCAATCAACTGAATATGGCGGTTTTTTAAACCGCGCTTCAGCGATTCGCCGTGCTGTTGTTCCATACACACCTCATGATGTTGTTATTCTTCGCCGCAGGATGCTCTGACTGTAAAGAATTAAATACACGTAAGACTGATATTTTTAGGGAATCTGACTTGCGTAATGCCGCCAGCTGTAACCTGCCGACCAGAATAGTGATAAGCGCATGGCTTTGCACCTGCTTTCGCTTTACCTGTTACGAGTTGGCTGAAAAAGAAGCAGCGGAAAAGGGGGATGTTGACGAGGTGGGTAAAAAAAGAACCTGAACGCAGCGAAAGGAAAGCGCAGCGAGCTAAATCGGTTTAACTGGGAGCTTTGTGTAATTTTAGGTAAACCCGAAAAAATTTAACATTGAGTTAACACCCTGTTTTCCACTTTTCAACTCAACAGTTAATGCAAAAGCACAGCCTTACGTCACCTTAATGTCACCGATGCCGTATAGACACAAGGTGAATACTTTGTTACTTTACGGGCTCCTTTTTTGAATTGGTATTACCAATTTACTTTATCAGACAGGCACACTAAGAAGGGAAGATGGCTTACATTAAGATTCGTCAACCCAAACTCTCCGATGCCATTGAGCAGCAACTTGAATCCCTGATTATGGAAGGGACGCTGCAGCCGGGAGAGAAGTTGCTCCCCGAGCGCGAACTCGCCAAACAATTCGATGTTTCACGTCCGTCTCTCCGTGAGGCAATCCAGCGTTTAGAAGCGAAAGGATTGTTACTACGCCGTCAGGGCGGCGGAACATTTGTACAGAAACATCTCTGGCAGAGCGTGAGCGATCCTCTCGTTGGGCTTCTTGCCGAGCATCCGGAATCGCAGTTTGACCTGTTGGAAACGCGCCACGCGTTAGAAGGCATCGCCGCTTACTATGCCGCGCTGCGCGGTACAGAAGAGGATTTACAGCGGATTCGCGACTGCCATCTTCATATTCAGCAGGCGCAGGACAGCGGCGATCTCGACGCTGAAGCAGACGCAGTAATGAAGTATCAGATCGCTGTCACAGAAGCAGCCCATAATGTCGTGCTTTTGCATTTGCTACGATCAATGGGACCTATGCTGGAACAGAACGTTCGACAGAATTTTGAATTGCTCTACTCGCGCCGGGAAATGCTGGCGAAAGTGAGCGGTCACCGCGCCAGAATTTTCGAGGCGATTGTGGCTCGTGAGCCGGAACAAGCACGCGAGGCTTCACACCGTCACCTGGCGTTCATTGAGGAAATCTTGCTGGACAGAAGTCGGGAGCAGAGCCGTCGAGAACGCTCCCTGCGTCGTTTACAGCAACGTAAGGAATAACGTGCGGCAAAGATCGTGCGAACATGTGCGACGAGCCTGTCTCCCTGACGTTAACAGGCTCCCGATTTTTCAACGTATTAGACACAGATAAGGAATACCCCCATGTCAGAACGTTTACACAATGACGTGGATCCGATTGAAACTCGTGACTGGCTACAGGCGATCGAATCGGTCATCCGTGAAGAAGGTGTTGAACGTGCACAGTATCTGATTGATCAGGTGCTGAGTGCAGCCCGCAAAGGCGGTGTGAAAGTTGCTGGCGGTGCTGCCGCAATCAGTAACTACATCAACTCTATTGCCGTTGAAGATGAACCGGATTATCCGGGCAACACCTCACTTGAACGTCGTATCCGTTCCGCCATTCGCTGGAACGCCATCATGTCGGTGCTGCGCGCATCGAAGAAAGATCTGGAACTTGGCGGCCACATGTCCTCCTTCCAGTCTTCTGCCACCATCTATGAAGTGTGTTTTAACCACTTCTTCCGCGCGCGCAGTGAAAAAGACGGCGGCGATCTGGTGTACTTCCAGGGCCACATTTCTCCGGGTATCTATGCCCGTGCTTTCCTGGAAGGTCGTCTGACTGAAGAGCAGATGAATAACTTCCGTCAGGAAGTGGATGGCAAAGGCCTGTCCTCTTATCCGCATCCAAAACTGATGCCGGAATTCTGGCAGTTCCCGACCGTCTCCATGGGTCTGGGCCCACTCAATGCCATCTACCAGGCTAAATTCCTGAAATATCTGGAACACCGTGGTCTGAAAGATACCTCCGGTCAGACCGTTTACGCTTTCCTGGGCGACGGCGAGATGGATGAGCCAGAATCCAAAGGTGCGATCACCATCGCCACCCGTGAAAAACTGGATAATCTGGTTTTCATCATCAACTGTAACCTGCAGCGTCTGGATGGACCGGTCACCGGTAACGGTAAGATCATCAACGAGCTGGAAGGCATTTTTGCCGGTGCTGGCTGGGAAGTGATCAAGGTTATCTGGGGCGGTCGTTGGGATGAACTGCTGCGTAATGACACCAGCGGTAAACTGATCCAGCTGATGAACGAAACCGTTGACGGCGACTACCAGACGTTTAAGTCACGTGATGGTGCCTATGTGCGTGAGCACTTCTTCGGCAAATATCCGGAAACCGCTGCCCTGGTGAAAGACTGGTCAGATGATGAAATCTGGGCACTGAACCGTGGTGGTCACGATCCGAAGAAGATCTATGCGGCACTGAAAAAAGCGCAGGATACCAAAGGCAAGCCGGTTCTGATCCTGGCCCATACCATTAAAGGTTATGGTATGGGCGACACCGCCGAAGGTAAGAACATCGCGCACCAGGTGAAGAAGATGAACATGGATGGCGTTCGCTACATCCGCGATCGCTTCAACGTGCCGGTCGAAGACGACAAGATCGAATCTCTGCCTTACATCACCTTCGATAAAGGCTCTGAAGAGTACAACTATCTGCACGGCCAGCGTGAGAAGTTAGGCGGTTACCTGCCATCACGTCAGCCGAAGTTCACTGAAAAGCTGGAAATGCCAGCGCTGGAAGAGTTCAGTGCGCTGCTGGAAGAGCAGAACAAAGAAATCTCGACCACCATCGCGTTCGTGCGTGCACTGAATGTGATGCTGAAGAACAAATCGATCAAAGATCGCCTGGTGCCTATCCTTGCGGATGAAGCCCGTACTTTCGGTATGGAAGGCCTGTTCCGTCAGATTGGTATCTACAGCCCGAACGGTCAGCAGTACACACCGCAGGACCGTGAGCAGGTGGCTTACTATAAAGAAGACGAGAAAGGTCAGATTCTGCAGGAAGGGATTAACGAGCTGGGCGCAGGATCATCCTGGCTGGCGGCGGCAACCTCTTACAGCACCAACAACCTGCCGATGATTCCGTTCTACATCTATTATTCGATGTTCGGATTCCAGCGTATTGGCGATCTGATGTGGCTGGCGGGCGACCAACAGGCGCGGGGCTTCCTGGTCGGCGGTACATCAGGCCGTACCACCCTGAACGGCGAAGGTTTGCAGCATGAAGATGGCCACAGCCATATTCAGTCACTGACGATCCCTAACTGTATCTCCTACGATCCGTCGTATGCCTACGAAGTGGCAGTCATCATGCATGACGGTCTGGTTCGTATGTACGGCGAAGCGCAGGAAAATATTTATTACTACATCACCACGCTGAACGAAAACTACCACATGCCAGCGATGCCGAAAGGTGCCGAGGAAGGTATCCGTAAAGGTATCTACAAGCTGGAAACCGTTGAGGGTAGCAAAGGTAAAGTTCAGCTCTTGGGTTCAGGCTCTATCCTGCGTCACGTGCGTGAAGCTGCCCAGATTCTGGCGACCGATTACGGCATTGGTTCAGACGTTTACAGCGTCACCTCGTTCACCGAGCTGGCCCGCGATGGTCAGGACTGTGAGCGCTGGAACATGCTGCATCCAACGGAAGCCCCACGCGTGCCTTACATCGCTCAGGTGATGAACGAAGCGCCAGCCGTGGCCTCCACCGACTACATGAAGCTGTTCGCTGAGCAGGTTCGCAGCTATGTGCCTTCAAGCGATTACCGCGTGCTGGGTACGGATGGCTTTGGCCGCTCTGACAGTCGTGAAAATCTGCGTCACCACTTTGAAGTGGATGCATCTTACGTTGTGGTTGCCGCGCTGGGTGAACTGGCTAAACGTGGCGAAATCGATAAGAAAGTCGTGGCGGATGCGATCGTGAAGTTCAAGATCGATGCCGATAAAGTTAACCCGCGTCTGGCTTAAGAGGTAACAGAGTAATGGCTATTGAAATCAAGGTACCAGATATCGGGTCAGACGAAGTTGAAGTCACCGAAATTCTGGTCAAGGTTGGCGACAAGGTGGAAGCCGAGCAGTCGCTGATCACCGTGGAAGGCGATAAAGCCTCTATGGAAGTTCCCTCGCCGCAGGCTGGCGTGGTGAAAGAGATCAAAATCGCAACCGGTGACAAAGTGGAAACCGGTTCGCTGATCATGATGTTTGATGCTGAAGGCGCTGCGGAAGCAGCCCCTGCCGCCGCCGAAGAGAAGAAAGCGGACGCGGCGCCTGCGCCAGCCGCTGCTGCGGCCACTGCCAGCAAAGAAGTTGCTGTGCCGGATATCGGCGGTGACGAAGTTGAAGTCACTGAGATTCTGGTTAAGGTTGGCGATAAAGTCGAAGCCGAGCAGTCACTTATTGTCGTCGAAGGTGACAAAGCGTCAATGGAAGTTCCGGCTCCGTTCGCGGGTGTGGTCAAAGAGATCACCATTGCGACCGGCGACAAAGTCAGCACCGGTTCAGCCATCATGGTCTTTGAAGCAGAAGGTGCGGCACCGGCCTCTGATGCGAAGCCAGAAGTGAAAGAAGAAGCGGCATCGGCACCTGCCGCGGCTGCGGGCGCAAAAGACGTTAACGTTCCGGATATCGGGGGAGACGAAGTTGAAGTCACCGAGATCCTCGTTAAGGTTGGCGACAAGGTGGAAGCCGAGCAGTCACTGATCGTTGTTGAAGGCGACAAAGCCTCTATGGAAGTGCCAGCACCGTTTGCGGGTATCGTCAAAGAGCTGAAAGTCGCGACGGGCGATAAAGTCAGCACCGGCTCACTGATTATGGTCTTCGAAGTTGAAGGTGCTGCTCCGGCTGCCCCTGCGGCTGCGAAACAGGAAGCCGCACCGGCGCCTGCTGCCAAATCTGAAGCGAAAGCCGCAGCAGCACCTGCCGCCGCTAAAACAGAGAGCAAAGGTGAGTTCGCAGAGAACGACGCTTACGTTCACGCTACCCCGGTCATTCGTCGTCTGGCGCGTGAATTTGGCGTTAACCTGGCCAAAGTTAAAGGCACAGGTCGTAAAGGCCGTATTCTGAAAGAAGACGTTCAGGCTTACGTTAAAGATGCCGTGAAACGCGCAGAAGCCGCGCCAGCCGCCGCCAGCGGTGGCGGCCTGCCGGGCATGCTGCCATGGCCGAAGGTTGACTTCAGTAAGTTTGGTGAAGTTGAAGAAGTGGAGCTGGGCCGTATCCAGAAAATCTCGGGTGCGAACCTGAGCCGTAACTGGGTCATGATCCCACATGTTACGCACTTCGACAAAACCGATATTACCGAGCTTGAAGCTTTCCGTAAGCAGCAGAACGCCGAAGCGGAGAAGCGTAAGCTGGACGTGAAATACACGCCAGTGGTCTTCATCATGAAAGCGGTGGCGGCGGCGCTTGAGCAGATGCCACGCTTTAACAGCTCACTGTCTGAAGATGCGCAGAAGCTGACGTTGAAAAAGTACATCAACATCGGTGTGGCGGTGGATACGCCAAATGGCCTGGTGGTTCCGGTCTTTAAAGACGTGAACAAGAAGGGCATCACAGAACTGTCTCGTGAACTGATGGCGATCTCTAAAAAGGCGCGCGATGGCAAACTAACCGCAGGCGACATGCAGGGCGGCTGTTTCACCATCTCCAGCCTTGGCGGCCTGGGCACCACCCACTTTGCGCCGATTGTTAACGCGCCAGAAGTGGCCATCCTTGGTGTGTCAAAGTCAGCGATGGAGCCAGTGTGGAACGGTAAAGAGTTTGCACCACGTCTGATGATGCCAATCTCTCTGTCCTTCGATCACCGCGTTATCGACGGTGCAGATGGCGCACGTTTCATTACCATTATTGGCAATATGCTGTCAGACATTCGTCGTCTGGTTATGTAAAAAGCGCAAAAGGCCGGCAAATGCCGGCCTTTTTGTAACATTCAGGGCACCGCGGTTGGCAGTTTATTAACAATTCTGTAAACTCTTGCGGTGAACATGTCCCGGTGGAATAAGGACATCATGAGCCTATTCCATTAGGCATAATTGGCGCAGTCAGCTTGCGTACCTGCCACGCAAACCCGTCAACGGTAGGGTGGTAGCAACATACGCAATATGGCCAGTTAACTAGCCTAATGGGATAGGCTCAGCGTCTGACCCGCCGGAAATCCAATAAGAGGTCATGATGAGTACAGAGATTAAAACTCAGGTCGTGGTACTTGGGGCAGGTCCTGCAGGTTACTCTGCAGCTTTTCGTTGCGCTGACTTAGGTCTGGAAACCGTACTGGTTGAGCGCTACAGCACCCTCGGCGGTGTCTGTCTTAACGTAGGCTGTATCCCGTCTAAAGCGCTACTGCACGTTGCCAAAGTGATTGAAGAAGCGAAAGCGCTGGAAGAACACGGCATTGTGTTTGGTCAGCCGCAAACGGATATCAACAAAATCCGCAGCTGGAAAGAGAAGGTGATTAACCAGCTGACTGGCGGTCTGTCAGGCATGGCAAAAGGTCGTAAAGTCAAGGTTGTTAACGGCCTGGGCAAATTTACCGGTGCGAATACGCTGGTGGTTGAAGGTGAAGGTGGTGCAACCACCATTAACTTCGACAACGCCATTATCGCTGCGGGCTCACGCCCAATCGAGCTGCCGTTCATTCCTCATGAAGATCCTCGCGTGTGGGATTCAACCGATGCGCTGGAACTGAAAGAAGTGCCTAAACGTCTGCTGGTCATGGGCGGCGGTATTATCGGTCTGGAAATGGCGACGGTTTACCATGCGCTGGGTTCAGAGATCGACGTGGTTGAAATGTTCGACCAGGTTATCCCGGCTGCCGATAAAGACGTGGTGAAAGTCTTCACCAAACGTATCAGCAAGAAATTCAACCTGATGCTGGAAACTAAGGTGACCGCCGTTGAAGCAAAAGACGACGGTATCTATGTTTCAATGGAAGGTAAAAAAGCGCCAGGCGAAGCCCAGCGTTATGATGCGGTTCTGGTGGCAATTGGTCGCGTGCCAAACGGTAAGGGCATGGATGCAGATAAAGCCGGCGTTGAGGTTGACGACCGTGGCTTTATCCGCGTTGACAAACAAATGCGCACCAACGTGCCGCACATCTACGCTATCGGCGATATCGTCGGGCAGCCGATGCTGGCGCATAAAGGCGTGCATGAAGGCCACGTTGCGGCAGAAGTCATTTCAGGTCTGAAGCACTACTTCGATCCGAAAGTGATTCCGTCCATTGCCTATACTGAACCAGAAGTTGCCTGGGTTGGTCTGACCGAGAAAGAAGCGAAAGAGAAAGGCATCAGCTATGAAACTGCCACATTCCCGTGGGCAGCATCCGGCCGTGCTATTGCTTCTGACTGCGCAGACGGTATCACCAAACTGATTTTCGACAAAGAAACCCATCGCGTTATCGGTGGCGCCATCGTCGGTACTAACGGCGGTGAGCTGCTGGGCGAAATTGGTCTGGCCATTGAAATGGGCTGTGATGCAGAAGACATCGCATTGACCATCCATGCGCACCCGACCCTGCATGAGTCAGTAGGCCTGGCCGCTGAAATCTTTGAAGGCAGCATCACCGATCTGCCTAACGCGAAAGCGAAAAAGAAATAATTTTCAGAACTGAAATAGCGGCCCCTTATGGGGCCGTTTTTTTATGGCTTAGATTCAATCGGATAATGAAAGGAATAAAAGAAAGGGCGCCTGTGCTAACACCTTTACACGGGCAAAAATGGCGTAGTCAATCCCGCCATTAACGCATTTTTTACTGTCTGGTTTCGTTATTCAAGACAGCCGAAAGTTCAGTACTCATTATTCTGAGGCGAAGTTCACATAATGAACGTCAATTTGATAAACGTAATCCTAAGAGCATTGACCCGCTGATAACAAGCGAACCGTATTTCGACTTGATGGTGGCACCTCTCTTGATTTTTATCGTGAGAGGGGTTAGGGCTTGCAGTGTTGAGGTATCAGGGTTTCCCCGCTCGCACGCGTTAAAATTATTGTGAGCGGTTCCTGCCTCTTTCCACCTCAGATTCTCACGTCAGGCAGAATGATTCATGAGCCCAACCGCAGTCTGCGCATGTATTATTTCAGAGTCTCTTTATATTTTATTGGATTATTTAGTGAACCATTAATAAGATCGTCAGAGGTTAATACGTCCTGATTAAAAAGGTTTTATATTTACTTTTTGGCGCCTTTTTAATTTTTTTAACGCGAGATCGCGTTGTTATTCAATTTTTATGATTGCCTGCTTCGTTATTATTAAGGCGTAGCCAGTCAATAAAATGCCGCAACGGCGCAGAGACATAACGCCTGCCAGGATAATACAGCCAGAAGCCATCTGCATGTTGGGTAAAGCCACTGAGCAGTTCAACGAGTGCGCCGCGCTGCAGATGGGCGCTGACCACGGCTTCCTGTAAGAAGGCGATCCCTGCCCCTGAAAGGGCGGCCTGCAAAATCCGCTCGTTGTTATCCAGCACCAGCGGGCCACTGACCGCGACCTCCTGCCTTTGCCCCGCGTGCCAGAATTCCCAGCGATAGCGTCGGCCACTGGGGAAGCGGCGTTCGATGCAGGGAAATGCAAGCAGTTCATCCGGCGTTTGCGGTGCGCCATGACGTTCGATTAAGGCCGGGCTTGCGACAACCAGAGTGCGCATTGCCGGGCCAAAGGGCAGGGCAATCATATCCTGTGCCAGCACATCGCCATAGCGAATGCCTGCATCAAAACCCGCTTCCAGAATATCGACCAGCGCATCATTACTGTCAATTTCCAGCGTGATTTCCGGATAGCGCTGGATAAACGGCAGAATCAAGCTTTCAAAGAACAGTGTTTCAGCAGAACGCGGCATATTGAGTTTCAGCTTGCCGTGTGGACGCGCCCGCCAGTCATTAAGTTCATCCACGGCCTGAGAGAGTTCGACCAGCGCGGGTTGAATACGCTGGAGAAAATGCGCGCCCGCTTCGGTCAGGGAAACGTTGCGAGTGGTGCGGTTAAGCAGCCTCACGCCGAGCCGCTGCTCGAAATGGCGCATTGCATGGCTGAGTGCCGAGGGCGTGACGTTACGCGCCTGCGCGGCTTTGCGAAAGCTACGATGGTGCGCAATCGCACAAAACATTTCCAGTTCCTGAAGCGTTGCCCGGGATAGCGTCATTGATGAGTTTTTCTCACTGAATTAGAAAATTAAGCACAATTGTTGTTGCGATTGATGAGGATTATAACAATAACACCGCAATAATGAGGAAGATGTCATGCAACAACGTCAATTAGGTAATCAGGGTTTACAGGTATCGGCACTCGGGCTGGGCTGCATGGGCATGACCTTCGCCTATGGCAACACGGATGAGTCACAGGCATTAAATACGCTCTCCCGCGCATTTGAACTGGGCATTAATTTTCTGGATACCGCTGAGATCTACGGACCCTTCACAAACGAAGCGCTGATTGCAAAAGCCCTTAAAGGCCGCCGTGATAGCGTGACCGTTGCGACGAAATTTGGTTTTAGCATTAGCGGTGCCGGTCAGGGCTGGGAGAACATGACCGGTGTGAACAGTCAGCCACAGCATATTCGCGAGGCAGTAGAAGGATCTTTGACGCGTCTCGGCACCGATCATATTGACCTGCTTTATCAACATCGTTTCGATCCCGCGGTGCCGATCGAAGACGTGGTGGGCACGATGGCAGATTTAATTAATGAGGGAAAAGTGCGCTACCTCGGCCTGTCGGAAGTATCTGCCGCCACGCTGCGCCGTGCCTGTGCCGTACATCCGATTTCGGCCTTACAAAGCGAGTACTCACTTTGGACTCGCGATCCCGAGCAGGGCATTCTTGCTACCTGCCGCGAACTTAACGTCGGTTTCGTGCCATACAGCCCTCTGGGCCGCGGTTTTCTGACCGGTAAGCTGGCAGCGGTGACCGACCTTGATCCGCATGATTTCCGCCGTGGCTTGCCGCGTTTCCAGCAGCAGTCACAGCAACATAACCAAAAGTTAGTGGATCAACTGATGGAGATGGCGCGGGGTTATGGTATTTCTGCGGCTCAACTGGCACTGGCGTGGGTTTTAGCGAAGGGTGAGGATATCGTGCCTATTCCGGGAGCAAGCAAAGTCCACCATCTGGAAGAAAACTGTGCCGCCGCGTCAGTTGCCCTGAAAAAGGTCGACATCGACATGCTGGATACTGTGTTTGCCCCGGAAAACATTCGCGGTGAGCGCTACGCCAATGCAGAATACGGTATGATCGACCGCTAAACGTAATCGGGTATGACTGTGTTAGCAGGCGGGGCTTTACGCCCTGCTTTTTTTCCGTTTACACCGGATTAGTTAGCGCATTCTGCTACAGAAAACCCTAATGTTGCTTTTTTGTAAACAGATTAACAAGGCGGTTAAATCCTGCTATGCTGCCCCACGCGGAACCGGGCACCTTACCCTACTCATGGAATGCGTTGTCATCAGGGTGCACCGGAAACCCATACAATGAGAGCGAGGAGAACGTCGTGCTAGAAGAATACCGTAAGCACGTTGCCGAGCGTGCTGCCCAAGGGATCGTACCTAAGCCATTAGATGCTTCCCAAATGGCCGCGCTGGTTGAACTGCTAAAAAATCCACCTGCGGGTGAAGAAGAATTTTTGACCGATTTGTTGGTCAACCGCGTACCACCCGGCGTCGATGAAGCGGCGTATGTTAAAGCAGGTTTCCTGGCTGCTGTCGCCAAAGGCGAAACAACCTCTCCTCTGGTATCTCCTGAAAAAGCTGTTGAACTGCTCGGTACCATGCAGGGCGGCTACAACATCCATCCTCTGATTGAAGCATTAGATGATGCGAAACTCGCACCGATTGCGGCAAAAGCGCTTTCCCACACGTTGCTGATGTTTGACAGCTTTTACGACGTAGAAGAAAAAGCCAAAGCAGGCAATCCACACGCGAAGCAGGTGATGCAGTCGTGGGCGGATGCCGAATGGTATCTGTCACGTCCTGAGCTGGCTGAAAAAATTACCGTTACGGTTTTCAAAGTCACGGGTGAAACCAACACCGATGACCTGTCTCCGGCACCGGATGCCTGGTCACGTCCGGATATCCCACTGCATGCCCTGGCGATGCTGAAAAATGCCCGTGAAGGCATTGAGCCGGATGAGTCAGGCAACATCGGTCCGATCAAACAGATCGAAGCACTGCAGGCCAAAGGTTTCCCGCTGGCCTATGTGGGCGACGTTGTGGGCACAGGTTCATCCCGTAAATCGGCCACCAACTCGGTGCTGTGGTTTATGGGCGATGACATCCCTAACGTGCCGAATAAAAAAGGCGGTGGTGTTGTTCTGGGCGGCAAGATTGCGCCTATCTTCTTCAACACCATGGAAGATGCCGGCGCGCTGCCGATCGAAGTGGATGTGAACGACCTGAATATGGGTGATGTCATTGATATCTATCCGTTTAAAGGCGAAGTGCGCAATCACGAAACCGGCGATCTGCTGGCCAGTTTTGAACTGAAAACCGACGTGCTGATTGATGAAGTGCGTGCCGGTGGCCGTATTCCACTGATCATCGGTCGTGGCCTGACCAGCAAAGCGCGTGAATCCCTGGGGCTGCCTGTCAGCACCGTGTTCCGTATCGCGAAAGACGTGGCGGAAAGCTCACGTGGCTACTCACTGGCGCAGAAAATGGTTGGCCGCGCCTGTGGCGTGGACGGCGTCCGTCCGGGTGCCTATTGCGAACCGAAAATGACCTCGGTGGGCTCGCAGGATACCACCGGTCCTATGACCCGCGACGAGCTGAAAGACCTGGCATGTCTGGGCTTCTCTGCCGATCTGGTGATGCAGTCGTTCTGTCACACGGCGGCTTATCCTAAGCCAGTCGATGTGAACACGCACCACACGCTGCCAGACTTCATCATGAACCGTGGCGGCGTTTCCCTGCGTCCTGGAGATGGGGTAATTCACTCCTGGCTGAACCGTATGCTGCTGCCGGATACCGTCGGCACCGGTGGCGATTCCCACACCCGCTTCCCAATCGGTATTTCCTTCCCGGCAGGTTCGGGTCTGGTTGCCTTTGCGGCAGCGACCGGCGTTATGCCACTGGATATGCCGGAATCGGTACTGGTACGTTTTAAAGGTAAAATGCAGCCCGGCATTACGCTGCGCGATCTGGTTCACGCCATTCCGCTGTATGCGATTAAGCAGGGCCTGTTAACCGTTGAGAAGAAAGGCAAGAAGAACATCTTCTCCGGTCGCATCCTTGAAATTGAAGGTCTGCCCGATCTGAAAGTGGAGCAGGCGTTCGAACTGACCGATGCGTCTGCTGAGCGTTCTGCTGCAGGCTGTACCATCAAGCTGGATCAGGCGCCGATCAAAGAGTATCTGACATCTAACATTGTCCTGCTGAAATGGATGATCTCAGAAGGCTACGGCGATCGTCGTACGCTTGAGCGCCGTATCGAAGGCATGGAGAAATGGCTGGCGGATCCACAGCTGCTCGAAGCCGACGCCGATGCAGAATATGCTGCGGTGATTGACATCGATCTGGCGGAGATCAAAGAGCCGATTCTGTGCGCGCCAAACGATCCCGACGATGCGCGTCTGCTGTCAGATGTGCAGGGCGAGAAGATTGATGAAGTCTTTATCGGTTCGTGCATGACCAACATCGGTCACTTCCGCGCGGCAGGTAAGTTGCTGGACAGCCACAAAGGCCAGCTGCCAACCCGTTTGTGGGTCGCACCACCGACCAAAATGGATGCGGCACAGCTGACGGAAGAAGGCTACTACAGCGTGTTCGGTAAGAGCGGTGCGCGTATCGAGATCCCGGGTTGTTCACTGTGCATGGGTAACCAGGCACGTGTCGCCGATGGCGCAACGGTCGTTTCGACCTCAACCCGTAACTTCCCGAACCGTTTAGGTACAGGGGCTAACGTCTACCTGGCTTCTGCGGAGCTGGCGGCGGTCTCATCACTGTTAGGTAAGCTGCCAACGCCAGATGAGTATCAGCAGTTTATGGCGCAGGTGGATAAAACGGCTAGCGATACCTATCGCTATCTCAACTTTGACCAGTTGAGCCAGTACACTGAAAAAGCGGATGGCGTGATTTTCCAGACCGCCGTCTGATTGCTGACCGTTGGTCCATTTAAGAGGGACGCTCTGGCGTTCCTCTTTTTTATGCCTGAAAAGTGTCCTGAAGGAAGCCGGATGTGTGCGCTAAGCAGGTGCATGGTAATGAAAATAGCGGTATAACAGCGCGAGTGACTGATAAAGAGATAAGATCATGGAGTATGAATTTCTACGTGACATCACGGGCAAAGTGAAAGTTCGTATGTCGATGGGACATGAAGCACTGGGCCACTGGTTTAATGAAGAGGTCGAGCACGATGCCAGCGTGCTGGATGAGGTAGAAGCGGAAGCCCATAAATTAAAAGGAAGTGAACGTCAGTGGCAACGTATCGGGCGGGAATACACGCTGTGGATGGATGACGAAGAGGTGATTGTCCGCGCGAATACGCTGAATTTTGAAGGCGATGAAATGGAAGAGGGCATGAATTATTACGACGAAGAAAGCTTGTGCTTCTGCGGTATGGAGGATTTTCTGGCGGTCATTGCTGCCTGGCGGCGCTTCATGCAAAACAGATAATACCGGTGAGTATTGCAGGCCCTGTGGTTCCCCTCCGTATTGATTGATTATGCTCAACTAACCGCGCGCTATTCTGCGATTCATGCCGCAATTTTCCTCTTAATGATTTAATATCATCATGGTGATTATAATTAATCATAATGGTGATAATATGGATATTAAAGCAACAGTTGAAAAAATCCCGGGCGGTATGATGGTTGTCCCGCTGGTTTTAGGGGCCATCGTGAATACGCTCGCGCCCGAAGCCTTACAGGTGGGCGGCTTTACCACCGCGCTTTTTAAAGAAGGTGCACCTGCTCTGATTGGGGCATTTTTGTTTTGTATGGGCGCAGGGATATATATCAAAGCGGCACCCAAAGCCTTGTTGATAGGCGGTGGCGTCACGGCAAGCAAGTTTCTTGTTGCTGTGGCCGTGGGCTTTGCTGTGGATACCTTTTTTGGCGCGGAGGGGCTGTGGGGACTGACGTCGGTCGCCGTCATTTCGGCCATGAGCAATACGAATGGCGGCCTTTATGCTGCGCTCGCGGGGGAGTTTGGCCAGGACAATGAAGTCGGCGCGACCCCCGTGATCTCCCTTAACGATGGTCCGGTACTCACCATGATTGCCCTGGGCGCGGCAGGGATGGCAAATATTCCTGTCATGTCGGTGGTGGTGGTGATCGTCCCCATGCTGCTGGGCATGTTGCTCGGTAATCTCGATCCAAAAATGCGCGATTTTTTGTCTCAGGGCGGCCCGATACTGATTCCCTTCTTTGCCTTTGCGTTGGGCGCCAGCATTGATTTTGCCATGCTGCTCAAAGGCGGGCTGGCTGGCATTGTTCTGGGGGGCTTAACCACGCTCGTCGGCGGCTTCTTTAATATAAAAGTCGATCGCTTGTTAGGTGGCAGCGGAATTGCCGGCGCGGCGGCATCCAGCACGGCGGGCAATGCTGTCGCCACGCCTGTTGCTATTGCTCACGCCGATCCCGCCCTGGCGGACGTCGTTGCGTCGGCCACGCCGCTGGTCGCGACGTCGGTCATTGTTACCGCAATTTTAACGCCCATGCTGACCTCATGGGTGGCAAAGAGTAATCAGCAGCGATCGCTGTCATCCACGGAGAAGTTATGATGAAAATGCTTGTCATCGCCGACGATTTTACGGGCGCAAACGATACCGGTGTCCAGTTGGCCAAAAAGGGCGCACGCACCGAAGTGATGCTGACGCCACAGCAGAAACCCTCGCGGCGGACTGACGTACTCGTCATCAACACGGATAGCCGGGCGCTTAGCGCAGAGCAGGCGAGCATTGCCGTTACTCAGGCGCTTTCTGCCTGGCTGGGCACGACGCAAAATAACGTACTGATTTATAAAAAAATCGACTCGACCTTGCGGGGGAACCCCGGGGCAGAGATTGCCGCGGCTATGGCGGCAAGTGGTGCCACGCTGGCGATCGTTGCCGCGGCCATACCTTCGGCAGGCCGCATCACGCGCCAGGGTGAGTGCCTGGTGCACCAGCGTCCGTTGCTGGAGACAGAGTTTGCCAGCGATCCTCGCACCCCGATTATTTCGTCGCGAATCAGTACGCTTATCGGCTTACAGACTCGTCTGCCGGTGAGTGAAATGTCGCTGGACGTGGTAAGAGGCGGTGAGCTACGTGCCCGGCTTGAAAGTCTGGCCCGGCAGGGAGGGGGCATCGTGGTCATGGATGCCGAAAATGATAACGATCTGACGCTAATTGCCCAGGCCGCCCTGGCCATGACCCGGCCCCCTTTATTGGTCGGTGCGGCGGGGCTGGCGAATGCACTTCCGGCTGAAAGTTACATGACTATGCATCAAACTCTGCCCGTATTGGTGGTGGCAGGCTCAATGAGTGAAATGACCCGACGTCAGGTTGAGCAGGCGCAGCGCTCAGGACGCGTTGACGTTGTCAGAATAGCGGTACAAACCCTTCTGGGGCCTAAAGATGAGTGCGAGCATATCGTGGCCCAGGCGTGCGAGATTCTGATGCAGAACAGGCACTGTGTTCTTCAGACCAGCAGCAGCGTTGACGATCGTAATCAGATTGATGCTCTGACCGCGCACTACGAACTGAGTCGAGAAGCCTTAGGTGAAAAGCTGAGTCAGCGGCTGGGAGAAATCACGTTGGCGATTCTCGATCGTGCTCGTACCGGCGGCCTGTTTCTCACCGGTGGGGACATCGCTATTGCGGTGGCTAACGCATTGGGCGCTGAAGGTTATCGTATTCAGAGCGAAGTCGCTCCCTGTATCCCCTGCGGCACCTTCGTGAACAGTGAAATTGATGACCTGCCGGTTATTACCAAGGCGGGGGGATTTGGCACAGACAGTACGCTATGCGAAGCCCTGCACTACATAGAAGAGTTGTATCTCCAACCCTAAGCCCGGGCCTGTACATCGGCGACGTTGCAGTCGATGTGCAGGTTAAAATCGATTTCAGAGAGCACAAGGTAGGGCTGATTTGTATTAAGAGCACGGGGCACAGGGCAATATTTAACGCCGCGCGCGATGTTCTGTTTTATTAAAATATAACCTTTCACCAAAAAGATGAGGAGATGACAGGCGGTTTTGACATGAGTGATAACATTTAATTGGTTAATAATGCGATGGCGCTAAGTCAAATTAACGTTGCACTTTATTCCTTCAACGCAATGTTGTAAGCATTTTCATTCTCATCTCTTTTAAAAGTCTTTGATTTTAATCTTTTTTATTTCGGTGGGTTAATTCACGCTCCGCTGAAGCTGCATAGTGATAGATAAGCATCTCTGCGATTTTTTGAAGTGGCTTAAAATTAAAAAGGTAACGCAGTGGAAATTTCAGCAACTGCGTTAATAATCAACTGGACATTAATGCGTTTATATTGGCGTCACTCATTTTTGGGTGCGTTAACAGGCTTTTCATTAAATTTACATGCCTGATTATTAATGTTTTTGCCATTAGTCTCAGTTAATTAATGGAATTTATTTATTTTTTTCCACTCGCGGAGAAATTATGCTCAGCAACACATCTATCAGAACACGACTCTATATTGCATTTGGCGCGATTACGCTGGTCATGATTGTCGTTTGTGGCATGTTTTATGCCGGGTTTGGCCGGGTAACACAAGCCAGCCAGCTTAATATTCATACTTATCAGGTTGTTGAAGGATTAAACAAGGCCACCGAAAACCTGCTTAATATGGAGACGGGCGTGCGTGGTTTTGCGCTCAACGGCAAACCGCAGATGCTGGTCCCGTTTAATGAAGGAAAACAGGCATTCAGTCGATATATAGAGAGTACGCATCAGCTGACCCAGGATAATCCGGAACAGCAGAAACGTTTAGTTGATTTGGAAAACAGACAAAAGGCCTGGCTGGAAACCTATGCCCAAAAGGTGATCGATGCGCGCGAACGCCTGAATCAGGGCTCGCTGGATCAGCAGCGCTTTTTTGAGCTCTTTGCCTCGGGTGAAGGGAAAGTTCAAATGGATGCGATGCGCTCTGTCATTGAGTCAATGATTGCCACTGAAAAATCGTTGCTGCAGGCCCGTGCAGACGAGTTAATCACTGAGCGTACAAAGACCAGAATGACGTTAACAGGCGGGCTGGTGCTTTCGACAGCCATCTCATTGGTGCTGGGACTGCTTATTTCCCGTAGCATTTCCCGTCCTCTGACGCTGGCGGTGAATACGGCTGATACCATCGCCCGGGGCGACCTGACCTCCGTGATTACCGTGGATCGAAAGGATGAGACCGGCAAGCTGCTTGCGGCGCTGGCCAATATGCAAAATCATCTGCGGACACTGGTTTCTCAGATCAAAGACTCCGCTGCGTCGGTTGAACTGGCAGCCAGCGAAATCGCACAGGGAAATACAGAGCTCTCTTCCCGCACGGAGGAGCAGGCTGCCGCGTTGCAGCAGACGGCAGCCAGTATGGAGCAGATTACCGCTACCGTGCGCAACAACACTTCCGTCGCAGAATCCACCGCCTCTTCGGCTCGCGAGACGGAATCGCTGACCCGCGCCAGTGAAAAAGCCGTCAATGAAATGAGTCAGACCATGCACAGCATTTCGGTGAGTGCGGCCAAGGTCAAAGAGATTACGGCGGTCATTCAGAGCATCGCGTTTCAGACGAACATTCTGGCGCTGAATGCCGCCGTTGAAGCAGCAAGAGCAGGTGAACATGGTCGCGGTTTTGCCGTGGTGGCGAGCGAAGTCCGGACGCTGGCTCAACGCAGCGCCTCGTCGTCACGAGAAATCGGCACCCTGATTGAAGAAGCCGTCAGTGGCGTCGAGAAAGGCGTAAAAGCGGCAGATAATACGGCACACAGTATTCTTAAAGCCGCGAGCGAGGTCGCCTCGCTGGCACAATATATGGATGGGCTGGCTCTGGCATCGGTAGAACAAATGCAGGGCGTTTCGCAGGTCAGCGTGGCTGTGACCCAAATGGACAGCGTAACGCAGAGCAACGCGGCGTTGGTCGAACAGTCCGCTTCTGCATCTCAGTCGTTAACGGAACAGGCAAGGAGCCTGAGAGTATTAACGGCCGCGTTTCAGATCTGATGCCCATCGGCCAGCCAGGGTAAATCATGCCTGGCTGGCTGTGCCGGATGGCTTAACGGGTCAGAAAGTTTTCCAGTTCGTGACCATTATTGCCCGCTTTATCAAATTGCGCCGCGTAGTAATCGCAATTATGTTTCTTATGACGTGAAAGCGCTGCCATTTTCCGGATTTCCTTTATCCCTTTTCCTTTCAGCCCACAGGCCAGCCGCTCAAGTGCACGGGCGTTTTCAAACTGATCGAACGCGCGGGGATAGATCAGTTGGGGAACGCCATTCTTGAGTAACTGCGCGGTGGTGCCAATACCGCCATGATGAATGGCAAATAAGCACGTTTCGACAAGGGCAATATTCAGTTGAGGTACGGTCATCACGTCATCGTTCACCGACAAGGCGGTTGCTGTTGGCGTAACAAGTACGCATTTTAACCCCTCAGCTTTTAAGTCCTGCAATATCTGGCTAACGGACTTTTTCTCAGCCAGTGCCCAACTGGTAAAAAACACCACCGTCCGGGAGTCAATAAAGGCGGTAATCTGTTCGTCATCCGTTGATGCACGGCTTTTATTAAGCATAAAACCAGCGTAAAACCCGTTACGCGCTTTTTTCTGATAGAACCAGGGTTCATATAACACGATCGAACGCTGTCCACCGCTCACCCAGTCAGCATAAATATTTCGACAGGCGGGCAGGTGATTGTCGCGGCGTAATTTGTCCAGCGTATCCTGAAGTGCGGGTGACACCAGTGCGCGTTGAAATAAGGCCAGTTTCCAGTTCAGATTCACTCTCAGGCCTTTTTCCAGCGCGTTAATCACGCGCCCGGGCTGCAATTTTAAATTTGAATTGGTCAGGCTGATTGCATATTTCTTAATCTGGTATTTGTCACTTACCGCTTTTGCAGCGAAGCACCATAAAGAATGAATGATAATGCAGTCATCATCCACAAGGGCGCTCATGGCATTGAACATGGCTTCCTGCTGTTCCGCCATATAGTGTGAGATACGTTTCAGAGAGTGCTTTTTTTCCCACAGCGAACGGTCCTGTACCGCGTTGACGTACGTTTCTTTATCGCCCACCGCAACAAAGGAAAGTCCGCGAGAAACGGCTTCTGACCTGAAGTAATCGTTAGCGAGCAAATAAACATCGTGATTTTTTTCTTTCAGAAGCGATCCAATTTCAATACAGGGAAAGACATCGCCAGCTGAGCCGAGTGCGCCAATGATCACTTTCATTTCAGACACCAATCTGGTTAAAAATGGTGTTAAAGGCGGCAGCCGTACGCTCCCGGCTAACTTTTCCTTCCAGATCTAAAAAGTGTCCCGCATCTCTGATCTGATAAAAGCAGGTTTTGTCCGACTCGCCGCAAATCTCTTCAATGTTTTTCTGCGGCGTATGAATATCCAGATCGCCATTGATAAAGTGAAACTGACATGCCGAATTATCGATAATACTTTTGTAGTCATGATTGCGAATATTAGCGATTTGCTCAAGGTGGAAGCGCCCCTGGCGGTACTCAATTTCATCCAGCGTGGTGAGGTGTCTGAAATTGCAGAATTTCATTTTGTTCGGCAAATAGGCGCCGACTTCTTCGTTCATCAAATGCGCAAGATCGACAAATTTTTTCTCTTTTGAGTACAGATTTGCCTGTTTAACGTAGGTGCGCATTCGATCGTTAAATTCGAAAGAGTAAGACGCAATAATGGCGTGTTCCAGGCCATCTTCGCCGTTATTTAACAGCTTCAGCGTCGATGCGCCGCCCCACGAAGCAGAGGCAATAATGTTAGGCTTATAGATTGAAATAATTTCCCGAATGATCGCCACTTCATCATCCAGCGTAACGATATTACAGTCCTGCTCATTGTAGGGTTTCGATTTGCCGGAAAAAGGCAGATCGAACGTAATCACATCTGATTTATCCGCCAGAAACCGCTTCCAGTTCCGAAAGGAAGACGAGGTCGCCAGCGCGCCATTTATCAGGATGGTCCTGTTACGTGTGGGCACGCTGCATTTCACTAATTCCACATAAACGTTAAGTTTGTTTATGTTTATAACAGAGTATGCGTGACTCATATCACTCTCCTTACCAACGATTACCCGCGAAAAGTAAATTTTTTTAATGTATATCACAGGGTGATGTGATCATTAAGTTATTTTTATGTTTTATTGGTTTTTTTAATGGGATTAATTTTATGCCTATGATAGTTAAGGTTTTTAACGAGGTTTTAGATGACTAACCTTAAATGGCTTACTTTTAATCAAAAATTAAGCTTATGTTTTCTTGCGATACAATGTGATCTTCCTCATGGAAAAAGCATTGGTTAGCATGGCGTAAAGCGATGCAGTTTGTTAGGTCACATCATTTTCATTACAGAAATTCATGTTAACTAAATTAATGATTTGGGCGGATCTGGATTGGTTTTTTAGTGTTTAGTACTGAATATTTGAATTAATACCTGTGTTGTAGCGGAAAAGAGACAAGAACGGCCGGAGGAGGGCAGCGATGACAGCGCTGAGCAGGAGAAAGTGAGACGCGGGGTTCTGCGCGTATTACAAGAAAAGTGCTCGCGGCAACCAGGCGATAAAGCCACCAGAAGAGGCAAATTAACCGGACGGCGGCCATCCTGGTTTGCAGCGCATAATAAGTCCTGTTCTGGTTGAAACCGGAAGAGGCATGGATGATGACGAAGGAGAAAATGGCCCCCAACGCAGGGGGCAGGGCAGCGGTAGGGTGACTAGTACGTTTTTAATCCCACTGACGGAATATTTCTGCCGTAGTAAATCTCACGCATTTCCTTCCACAGCAGGTCGGTAATACGTTTATGCTCCTGAGGCGTCAGATCTTCAGGGCGGGTATTGAAAAGATAGTGTTTTAAATCGAACTCTTTTAATAACATCTTGGTGTGAAAGATGTTTTCCTGGTAAACGTTAACATCCACCATGTCGTACATGCCCTTCATGTCTTCAGACATAAAGTTCTGAATAGAATTGATTTCATGGTCGATAAAATGTTTCACGCCGTTCACGTCACGCGTGAAGCCGCGCACGCGATAATCCACCGTGACGATGTCTGACTCCAACTGATGAATCAGATAATTAAGCGCCTTAAGAGGGGAGATCACGCCACAGGTCGATACTTCGATGTCGGCACGGAAGGTGCAAAGGCCGCCTTCTGGGTGGCTCTCTGGATAGGTATGTACACAGATATGACTCTTATCAAGGTGCGCAACGACGGAGTTGGGCAGCGGACCCGGATGTTCTGACGTATCAATATCTTTGGGATCGATGGGTTCCTCACTGACCAGAATGGTCACGCTGGCACCCTGTGGCTCATAATCCTGACGGGCAATATTCAGGACATTTGCGCCAATGATGGAACAGGTTTCGGTCAGAATTTCTGTCAGGCGATTGGCATTATATTGCTCATCGATATAAGCAATATACCCATCACGTTCAGCTTCAGTATTTGCATAGCAAATATCGTAGATACAAAAACTCAGGCTTTTGGTCAGGTTATTGAAGCCATGTAGTTTTAGCTTTTGCAATTTTATTCACCCCCTTATAAATGCCCAGTCAGCGCGGGTCTTCCAGTGCATTCAACAGATATTGTGGCAGGGCAAAGCTGCCAGTATGAATCGCCGGTGTATAGTAACGGCAGCGCAAGCCAGAGGCTTCGAAACGCGCCTGTAACAGGGCCGCGTCGGGCTGGCGCAAAGCAGGATTGTCGCTTGCCCAGGCAAACGTCATGATCCCGCCATAGTAGGTCGGGATAGCCGCCTGATAAAAGCTGACATCCTGGAAGTAGTGGCTGAGTTTACGATGGCTGTTCACTGCCTCGTCCTGCTGCAGGAAGCAGACGCCGTTTTGTGCAACGAAAATACCGTTCTCATTCAGGGCTTTTTTACAGCCTGCATAGAATTCAGAGGTAAACAGGCTTTCGCCCGGACCGATGGGATCGGTACAGTCTGAGATAATAACGTCAAACTTTTCAGTGGTGTGATTGACGAAATTCACGCCGTCATCGATAACCAGATTGAGACGCGGATCGTCGTAAGCGCCGGCACTGTGATTGGGCAAATACTGACGGCAAAAGGTGACCACGCCAGCATCAATCTCGACCATTGTGATTTTTTGGATATCAGCGTGGCGGGACACTTCGCGCAACATGGCACCGTCGCCGCCGCCGATGATCAGCACGCTTTTTGCCGAGCCGTGAGCCAGCAACGGCACGTGCGTCATCATCTCGTGATAGATAAACTCATCACGTTCGGTTGTTTGCACCACGCCATCCAGCGCCATGACGCGACCCATGGCCGCGTTTTCAAAGATGATTAAATCCTGGTGGGCCGTTTTATCCCGATAAAGCTGTTTATCGACGGTAAAATACTGGCCAAAGCCGGCATGAAGTGTTTCATACCACATCTCATTTTGGGCCATGATGAAGCTCTCCTTTCGTGACATCACCCCGAAAATCGGCGGGACATCATAGCTAACTATGATAGTCCTTGCACGGGCAAATGTCTGGTGGGAGAGCGGGCTGGCGCGCTACTTTACATAAGCAAGCAGGCTGAGAGAATCCCGGGCCAACGACTTACATTTTTGGTCATTAGCAATGGCGATGCCGCTTAAATCACGATAGCTGGCTTCGCCGAGGGCTTTCATGTTGTAGTTGTTGTAATTGCTTAAGTCCCAGCGGTTCTGCTGAGCAAAAAACACCAACGCCTTACGAATCTGCGCATCGGGCAAATCCTGGTAGCCACAATCATTTTTTAAATAAACGAATACGGCAGTGAGATCGGCAAGATCTTCTGCTTCGGATTCGCTCAGGGCAAAGCTGGTGGAGGAGAAGCCGAAGAGTCCCGCCAGCAGCAGGATCTTGATGCTTTTCTTCATAGTTATTCTCATCAGATAATTGTCTTAAGACGTTAGCACAGTTATGTAAAGATTTTCGATCAATTTACGCTTTTCGGGGCATTCTGTCCGGCTATGCTTGACCTTGCCATAAGGGCAGGGTTTAGGCTTCAGGTAATTTCGTTACAAGGATGCTGATTATGCAACGTCGCCACTTTTTGAAACTCAGCGCGGCACTGGGCGCGGCGGGTGCGCTGCCGCTCTGGAGCCGCTCGCTCATGGCCGCCACCCGACCGCCGCTTCTTATCCCCGCGTTGCTGGAGGCGGATGCGAATGGCCTGTACAGCCTGACGGCGATGGAGGGCACGACGCAGTGGCAGGGGAAAGCCGTACCCACCTGGGGCTACAATGGCAGCCTGCTGGGCCCGGCCATTCGCCTGAAGCGCGGTACGACAGCCACCATCAACATTCATAACCGGCTTAAAGAAGCGACGACGCTTCACTGGCACGGGCTGGACATTCCCGGTGAGGTAGACGGCGGCCCACAGGGCGTCATTGCACCGGGTGCGATGCGTCAGGTGACCTTTACCCCGGATCAGCCTGCGGCAACCTGCTGGTACCATCCGCATCTACACGGCAAAACCGGCCATCAGGTCGCTCAGGGCCTGGCGGGGTTAATTTTGCTGGAGGATCAGCCGTCAGGTACGCTCCGGCTGCCCAGCCAGTGGGGCACCGACGATGTACCGCTTATCTTTCAGGATAAGCAGCTGAGTCAGTCTGGCGAGCATATCGATTATCAACTTGACGTGATGCGCGCGGCGGTGGGTTGGTTTGGCGACATGATGCTGACGAATGGCGTGCAGTATCCGCAGCACGCCGTGCCGCGTGGCTGGCTACGTCTGCGCCTGCTTAACGGCTGCAATGCCCGTTCGCTGCATATCGCGGCCAGCGACAAACGTCCCCTGTATGTTATCGCCAGTGACGGTGGGCTGCTGTCGGAGCCGGTGAAAGTGGATTCACTTCCGCTGCTCCCTGGTGAGCGTTTTGAGATCATGGTCGATACCTCTGACGGCAACGCCTTTGATATCGTCACGCTGCCGGTCACGCAAATGGGCATGACGCTGGCACCTTTCGATCGCCCCCTGCCGCTGGTGAATATCTTGCCGCTGCGGATCATGGCCAGTGCAACTTTACCCGACCAGCTCGCCACGCTGCCAGCTGTGCCAAAAACAGAAGGCCTGACAACGCGCTGGCTGCAGCTCAGTATGGATCCCCAGTTGGATCAGCAAGGTATGCAGGCGTTAATGGCGCGTTACGGTGAGAAAGCCATGGGCAAAGGAGGGCAGCACGCTATGCCAATGGGCAACGACGCGAGCGAGATGAATCATGACAGCGGCGCAGAGACGATGGATCACCAAAATATGGACCATGGCGCAATGTCCACTGCCGCGTATGATTTCCATAACGGCAATAAAATTAACGGTCTGGCATTTGATATGACGCGTCCCGCCTTCAATGTGAAACAGGGCGCCGTGGAAAAATGGACCATTTCCGGCGAAGGCGACAGCATGCTGCATCCTTTTCATATTCACGGTACGCAGTTCCGTATTCTTTCAGAAAACGGCAAACCGCCCGCCGCCCATCGTCAGGGATGGAAAGACATGGTGAATGTCGACGGCTGGCGCAGTGAAGTACTGGTGCGTTTCAATCACGCCGCCGCCGCCGATCATGCTTATATGGCCCACTGCCATTTGCTGGAGCATGAAGATACCGGGATGATGCTGGGCTTCACCGTGACCTGATCAGGCTTGTTCAAGGGCCAGTCGGATGTCTTCTACCAGATCTCCGGCATGTTCGATGCCGATCGATAAGCGTATCGTCGCGTCGGTAATACCGATGCGCTCACGGACTGCATCCGGCACGCCAGAATGCGTGGTTGTGCCGGGATGGCTGGCAAGTGACTCGGTGCCGCCCAGGCTAACGGCCTGCTTAAACAACGCAAGCGCATTGAGAAAGCGAAACGCGGCAGGTTGTCCGCCCACGATATCAAAAGAGAAGGTCGAGCCGGCGCCGCTGCACTGCTCGCGATACGTTTTGCCCGCGGGGCTTTCTGCATCCAGATAGGGCAACCAGTGCAACGCTGCTACCTTAGGATGCGGCTGCAGAAAGGCGGCAACGGCTTCGGCATTGCGAAAGGCTTTTTCCATGCGCAGCGACAGCGTTTCCAGTGAACGGCCAATCATCCAGCTTGAGTGCGGATCCAGTTGCGTACCGATAGCGCTGCGGAGGGCGCGAATTTGCGTCATCAGCGTTTTCTTACCCATCACCGCGCCAGCGATCAGGTCAGAGTGCCCGCCGACATATTTCGTCAGAGAATACAGCGATAAGTCCGCCCCCAGCGTCAGCGGCTGTTGAAAAATCGGGCCCAGCAAGGTGTTATCACAGGCGATGACCGGACGCGAACCCTGATGCCGATCGATCTCGTCGGCGATGCGCCCCATCAGCGCAATATTCACCAGGCTGTTGGTGGGATTCGCCGGGGTTTCCACCAGAATCATCGCGACGCGCCCCTGCGCCATCGCACGATGAGCCGCATCACGCACTTTTGCTTCATCGTGTCCGTCGCTGAAGCCGACCGCCTGAATGTCCAGATTGTGCAGTGTCTTACTCAGCAACGTTTCCGTGCCGCCATACAGCGGCTGCGAATGCAGAATGACTTCTCCCGGTCGTGCAAAGGTTAACAGCGTTGTCGAGATAGCCGCCATACCGGAAGCAAACAGGGCACAGCTTTCCGCCTGTTCGTAAATGGCCAGGCGATCTTCTACGATCTCGCTGTTGGGATGATTAAAGCGGGAATAAAACAGTCCGCCGCTTTTGCCTTCCGGAGGCTGACGACGGCCTGAAACATAGTCGAAAAAATCGCGGCCTTCTTCTGCGCTGTCAAAAACAAAGGTAGAGGTAAGAAACACGGGCGGCTTCACGGCACCTTCCGACAGGCGAGGATCGTAGCCATAATTCAGCATCTGGGTTTCAGGATGCAGTTGACGATCGCCAACGTGCGTTTTCTTACTTGAGGGTGAAGTCATTGAGATCTCCCAATAAGGTCGTTAACTGCATAACGATATGTTGATAAAATCCTATCATGCAGCAATTAATGCTGTTAAATGCTGTGTTGTTCTAAGGTAATGCTGAGTGTGCAACTGCCAGACGACAGGTGAAGATTTTTACTACACGTAAACGTTTGCTTTTTCCGCGCGGCATCAGTACGCCTTTCTACTATGATAGACTGCGTGGCTTTGTGAGCTACCGGGCAAAAGGCAATGAAACATACTGTTGACGTAATGATCCCTGAACAGGCAATCGCCGCGCGCATCGCTGAACTGGGCAAAGAAATCACCGACCATTACCGCGACAGCGGCAGTGATATGGTGCTGGTGGGGCTACTTCGTGGCTCATTTATGTTTATGGCTGATTTATGCCGCGTCATTGATGTCCCGCACGAAGTGGATTTTATGACCGCATCCAGTTACGGCAGCGGTATGTCCACGACCCGGGATGTGAAAATCCTGAAAGACCTGGATGAAGATATTCGCGGCAAAGATGTTTTAATTGTCGAAGACATTATCGACTCCGGTAACACGCTTTCGAAAGTGCGTGAAATCCTGCGCTTGCGTGAGCCAAAATCCCTGGCGATTTGTACGCTGCTGGATAAGCCTGAACGTCGGGAAGTCAACGTCAACGTTGAATACGTCGGCTTTTCTATTCCCGATGAGTTTGTGGTGGGCTTTGGTATTGATTATGCGCAACATTATCGCCACCTGCCTTACATCGGCAAAGTGGTGCCGCTCGAAGACTGAATGCCGTTGACCGCACATTCTTCCAAGGCCTGAGCCCGTCGTTTCGTGTAGGCTTGTCGCGCAACAGCGTTACTGGCGCTGAAAATCGCCCTTAACTAACAGATTAGCCATGCCGTGACGATAGCGTTGTTCAAGGTTCTCCCGGCTGCTTGCCGTCACATCAAGATTGCGCAGGCAGCCATCCTGGATACCGTAAACCCAGCCATGGAGCGACACTTTGCGTCCACGTTTCCAGGCGGATTGCAGAATCGTGGAATGCCCAAGATTATAAACCTGCTCAACAACGTTGATTTCGCAAAGTTTATCCAGGCGTTTATCCGGCGGGAGTTCCCCCAGTAACACGCTATGCTTGTACCAGAGATCGCGAATGTGCAGCAGCCAGTTATCTATGAGACCCAGCTCCGGGTTATCCATAGCGGCCTGAACACCACCGCAGCCATAGTGGCCGCACACGATGATATGTTCAACTTCTAACACCTCTACCGCGTACTGCACCACAGAAAGGCAGTTGAGGTCGGTATGAATGACCAGGTTGGCGACGTTGCGATGAACAAACAGTTCGCCGGGCTCAAGGCCGGTAAGGCGTTCGGCGGGCACGCGGCTGTCTGAACAGCCAATCCAGAGGAAACGCGGTTTTTGCGCCTGAGCCAGTCGCTCAAAAAAGCCGGGATCTTCTTTGACCAGTAATGTGGACCATTCGCGGTTATTACTGATCAGGGTATCAATATCTGTCATGGCGTTAAGCAACCTGTTACTGCGCATTTGCGTGCGCGTACTATAGGCGAAGGCTTCCTAAATTCAAACGGCATTACAATGCCATACAACAGGGTATGTATTCAGAATGACCTATGCACTGGAACTTTCCCGGCTGACCAAGACCTATCCCGGCGGCGTACAGGCGCTCAAGGGCATCGATCTGAACGTCGAAGCCGGTGATTTTTATGCGCTTTTAGGGCCTAACGGCGCTGGTAAATCGACCACTATCGGCATTATCAGTTCGCTGGTGAATAAGTCTGAGGGCAGCGTCAGGGTTTTTGGCTACGATCTGGAAAAAGACGTAGTGAACGCCAAACGCCAGTTGGGCCTTGTCCCACAGGAGTTTAACTTTAACCCGTTTGAAACGGTCATGCAGATCGTAGTGAATCAGGCCGGTTACTATGGCGTTGAGCGTCGTGAAGCCCTGCAACGTGCGGAAAAGCACCTGAAGCAACTCGACCTGTGGGAAAAACGCAACGAGCGCGCGCGGATGTTGTCCGGTGGCATGAAACGTCGTTTGATGATCGCCCGCGCCCTGATGCATGCGCCCAAGCTGCTGATTCTGGATGAACCTACCGCCGGGGTCGATATTGAACTGCGCCGCTCGATGTGGGTGTTTTTGAAAGATCTGAACGCGCAGGGCACCACTATCATTCTGACCACTCACTATCTTGAAGAGGCAGAAATGCTGTGCCGCAACATCGGCATTATTCAAAATGGCGAGCTGGTAGAAAACACCTCAATGAAATCTCTGCTGTCAAAGCTGAAATCGGAAACCTTTATCCTGGATCTGGCCGCGCGCAGTCCGCTGCCGTCGCTGGAAGGTTTCCAGTATCGCCTGGTCGATACATCGACGCTGGAGGTCGAAGTCCTACGTGAGCAGGGGATGAACAGTGTATTTAGCCAGCTCAGCGCTCAGGGCGTGCAGGTACTGAGTATGCGCAACAAAGCGAATCGTCTGGAAGAGCTGTTCGTCGGCCTGACGCAAGGAAAAACAGGAGCTAAAGCATGACACATTTGTACTGGGTGGCGTTAAAGAGCATCTGGGCCAGGGAGGTGAACCGCTTCGCCCGTATCTGGATTCAGACGCTGGTGCCACCCGTTATCACCATGACGCTGTATTTTATTATCTTCGGCAACCTTATTGGTGCGCGTATCGGCGATATGAATGGGTTCAGCTACATGCAGTTTATTGTGCCTGGCCTGATTATGATGTCGGTGATCACCAACGCCTATGCCAACGTGGCTTCCTCGTTTTTTAGCGCCAAGTTTCAGCGCAATATCGAAGAGCTGCTGGTGGCACCGGTGCCGACGCACATCATCATTGCGGGCTATGTCGGTGGCGGTGTGGCACGCGGCGTTTGTGTCGGTGTGCTGGTTACGGCGGTGTCGCTGTTTTTTGTCCCTTTCCATGTTCATTCATGGATGATGGTTGCCGTCACGCTGCTGCTCACTGCCGTGCTGTTTTCGCTGGCCGGCCTGATTAACGCGGTGTTTGCCCGTACCTTTGACGATATCAGCCTGATACCGACCTTTGTACTGACGCCATTAACTTACCTGGGCGGCGTGTTTTATTCGCTGACGCTGTTACCGCCCGTGTGGCAAGCCATTTCAAAGCTGAACCCGGTGGTGTACATGATAAGCGGCTTCCGCTTTGGTTTCCTCGGCATCCACGATGTTCCGCTGGCGCTGACCTTATCGGTACTGATTGCCTTTATCGTGGTGTTCTATATCGCGGTCTACTTCCTGATTCAGCGCGGGCGCGGATTGCGTACCTGATGCCATGACGGACAAAAAAAGCAGCGATATCGCTGCTTTTTTATGTGGGCCGGGCTTACGCCAACTGTACCGGCAAGGCTTTCGCCAGGCGCTTCATCTGATTATCCCCTTCAAAGTAGGCCACGTTGGGCTTCCACTGACGGGCTTCTGCATCTTCAACCTGCACATAGGAGCAGATAATCAGGATATCGCCTTCACAGGCACAGCGCGCCGCTGCGCCGTTGACCGAAATGATTTTTGAACCTCGTTCGGCGGCGATAGCATAGGTAGAGAAACGCTGACCGTTGGTCACGTTGTAAATATCGATGGCTTCGTATTGCAGGATGCCAGAAGCATCAAGGAAATCCTGATCGATGGCGCAGGAGCCTTCATAGTTGAGGTCTGCCTGCGTCACCTTCACGCGATGCAATTTGCCTTGTAAAACCGTGCGAATCATAGTCAGAAACCTTGTTATACAGCCAAAAATACGACCTGCAGCCTTTACTGCGTGAGGTCGACCTGTTGATTATCGATCAGCCGTGCGTTCCCCAGCCAGGCCGCCATTAAAACCACGGCACGCTGACTGTCCACCGTCAGAGGGGCTAGCGTTTCTGCATCGCAGATTGCCAGGCCATCCGGCCGCAATCCTTTTTCCTGCAGCGACAGATTCGCGGCATCAATAATATCGTCAATCTGCCGCTCGCCATTAGCCAGTCGAGCGGCCATTTCATTCATTACCTGACTCAAACCGGGGGCCAGCTTGCGTTCATCGTCAGTGAGATAGCCGTTGCGTGAGCTGAGCGCCAGGCCATCTTTGGCACGGACGGTGGGCACACCGACAATCTCAATGTCGAACCCCATATCCGCCACCATTTTACGAATGATGGCTAACTGCTGAAAATCTTTCTCGCCGAAGCAGGCAATATCGGGCTGAACCAGATTAAACAACTTGCTGACGATGGTCGCGACGCCGCGAAAATGGCCGGGACGGCTCGCGCCTTCCAGCAGCGATGACAACACCGGGACCTCTACGAACGTCTGATTGGCCAGCCCCTGGGGATAAACCTCGGCAGGTGAGGGAGCAAACACGACATCGACGCCGTGACGGTTGAGCTTCTCGCAATCCTCCTGGAGCGTACGCGGATAGCGAGCCAAATCGTCAGGACGATCAAACTGCATGGGGTTGACGAAAATGGACACGATAACGATATCACCCCGTTCACGCGCCTCGTCGACCAGCGTTAAATGCCCTTCGTGCAGGTTGCCCATTGTCGGCACCAGCGCGATACGTTTACCTTGCTCGCGCCAGCGACGAACGTCACGTCGCAACATAGGCAGAGTGTCGATGATCAGCACGGCAATTCTCCTGAATTACTGGAAACTGTGTTCAACAGCGGGATAGCTTCCTGCTTCAACTTCAGCAATATAGCGGCGGATGGCCGCCCGGATGTCGCCGGTCTCAGCCAGAAAGTTTTTCGCAAATTTGGGCACGTGCCCGCCGGTGATCCCCAGGGCGTCATGCATGACCAGTATCTGACCGTCGGTAACGTTACCTGCGCCGATACCAATCACCGGAATCGCCAGCGCCTGGGTCACGCGCTGCGCCAGCGCAACAGGGACACATTCCAGCACCAGCAGCTGAGCCCCCGCCGCTTCGATAGCCAGCGCATCAGCCAGAAGCTGCTCCGCGCCTGCTTCATCGCGCCCCTGTACTTTATAACCGCCAAAAATATTCACAGACTGCGGCGTTAATCCCAGATGGCCACATACCGGCACGGCGCGCTCCGTCAGCATGCGTACGCTCTCTGCCAGCCATGCGCCGCCTTCCAGCTTCACCATATTGGCCCCGGCTCGCATGAGCTGCGCTGCGTTATTAAAGGTTTGCTCTGGCGTGGCATAACTCATGAAGGGCAGATCAGCCAGTAAGAGCGACTGAGGCGCACCCCGACGCACCGCTGCGGTATGGTAGGCGATATCGCTTACCGTTACAGGCAACGTCGAATCATGGCCCTGTACGGTCATTCCCAGCGAGTCGCCTACCAGTAGCACCTGAATGCCCTCATCGGCAAACAGCCGGGCGAAACTAAACTCGTAGGCGGTCAGGGTCGCGAATTTTTTGCCGCTTTCTTTCCACTGACGCAAATGAGAAATGGTGGTGGGTTTCATGGCGCTCTCAACTCAGAAATTCAGATGGACGCATTTTACTGTATCGCGTTGCTGAGCGGAATCTGTGACGAGTGAATAGATGATCAGCTGTGCCAGGGACGGATGCTGGAGCAGTCAAGTCTGGCCAGAAGCGGCTGAAGCGGGCGGCCATCAGGCAGGTGCAGATTGGGCGCAATCGCCAGCAGCGGTACCAGCATAAATGCGCGATTAAGCAGGTCGTAATGCGGCACGATCAGCCGATCGCTGTTGAGGCTGGCTGTACCAAACAGCATGATATCAATATCCAGCGTGCGCGGGCCCCAGCGCTCGGCTTTGCGAACGCGGCCATGTTCCCGTTCAATTCGCTGGGTTTGATCCAGGAGCGCCTCGGCAGTGAGCGTGGTTTCAAGCGCTACCGCTGCATTAAGGTAGTCCGGCTGGTCGGGTGGGCCATAGGGCGGCGTGCGGTAAAAGGGGGAGGTAGCTACGCGTTGAGTCTCAGGGAGAGCGTCCAGGGCTGAGAGCGCTGCATCAATCTGATGCAGCGGATCGGCAAGGTTACTGCCTAATGCCAGATAAACCCGGGTCATGAGGCGTTGTTGTTATCACGACGCGGAGCCGTTGAACGGCGACGAGGGCGGCGCGTGCGGCTGCGCGGGGCCGGATCGTCTCCCAGGGTATTCAGCATCGTTTTCTGCTGTGGCGGCGCGGCAACCTGGAACTCTCCCCACCACTTACTCAGGCGCAGCAGTTCCGGATTGTTTTCTACCTCCGCTCGCAGCGAGAGCAGGTCGTAAGCAGCACGGAACTTAGGATGCTCCATCAGCTTCCAGGCCCGCTTACCGTGGCGACGAGACATGCGTAGCTGCAGCTGCCAGATGTCGCGAATCAACGATGTGATGCGCTTGGGAATGGCTAACGCACGGCAGGCTTCGTCCAGCGTATCGTTCATGGCCAGGGCAAAGGCATCGTAATAGGTCAGGCCACTTTCCTGCGCAATGCGTTCAGCCGCTTCGAGCTGTGGATACCAGAACATCGCGGCGAACAGGAAGGCCGGATTAACCCGCATATCATTTTGAATACGGTTATCCGTGTTCTTCAGCACCTGGGCCAGCATGCGCTCCATGTGGCTGTCGCCGTTCTCGGTAAAGTTACGGGCCAGCGTAGGGAACAGCGGCTGAAATAACTGGTATTCACACAGCTTAAGCCAGGTACTGTAACCATAGCCGGCCTGCAGCAGTTTTAGCGACTCTTCAAACAGACGCGCGGCGGGCACGTCACGAAGTAACGACGCCAGACGGGGAATCGGCTCAGCCGTTTCAGGCGCAATACGCATATTTAATTTGGCAGCGAAACGCGCAACGCGCAGCATGCGCACAGGATCTTCGCGATAACGGGTTTCGGGATCGCCAATCAAGCGAATAATGCCTTGCTGCAGATCGTTCAGACCACCGACATAATCCCGCACCGAAAAATCGGCCACGCTGTAATAGAGGCTGTTGATCGTCAGATCGCGACGCTGAGCATCATCTTCGATGCTGCCGAAAATATTGTCGCGCAGCAGCATACCGCTCTGGGCACGCTGAGAATTGTTATGATCGTCGCTGGTCTCTTCAATCTGATGATGACCGCGGAATGTCGCCACTTCGATCACTTCCGGCCCAAACATCACGTGCGCCAGACGGAAGCGGCGGCCAACCAGACGGCAGTTGCGGAACAGTTTACGCATCTGCTCCGGCGTGGCGTTTGTGGTCACGTCGAAGTCTTTAGGCTTCTGTCCCAGCAGCAAATCGCGCACGCCGCCGCCAACAAGATAGGCTTCATAACCGGCTTTATTCAGACGATACAGCACCTTGAGGGCATTTTCGCTGATGTCTTTACGTGAGATGGTGTGGCTTTCACGAGGAATGATGGTCATATGACTCTCAGGTTCAACCTCTGCTGGTGCTTCCTCGTCATCACGCTTCAGGACTTTCCGGCAAAAATTAGCGACTCGGGTAAAAATGGGACACCTCGACAGTGACAATTAGGGTGTAGGTAAAATCAGCGGCTAATCATAGCCTGTTGTGAATCATTTGAGAATGCTGTTGTCTATGCATCCGTTATCAGGGCGTTATCGTGAGGTATCAAAGCGATATTCCACTGCTTCACGGCGTCAGACAGCAGTTTCTCCTGCGTTTTGTCCATCCAGCCTTCGGCGACAGGCTGCCCCAGAAAGCGTAAAGCCTGCACCAGGCTCGGCCGCGTATCCCCTTCCGGTAACGCGGGCGCATGATTTTGCTTAGAAAGTTTGTGACCATCGGCCGTCGTTGCCAGCGGCAAATGCAAATAGTCCGGCAGCGTCCAGCCAAATTGCTGGTAAAGGGCAATCTGCCGTACCGTAGGCTCAATTAAGTCTGCACCGCGCACAATTTCCGTGATGCCCTGATGATGATCGTCCACGACGACAGCCAGATTGTAAGCAAACAGCCCATCACGACGATGAATGATAAAATCTTCCTCAGCCAGCCGCCGATCGGCAATGATCTCGCCTCTGAGCCGATCCTGAAAACCATAAACAGGCGCATGCTGGCGCAGGCGCAGGGCCGCACCTTCGGGACCGCGTTGACGATCCCGACAGTGACCATCATAAAAGCCACCGGCTTGCTGAATGCGGCTTCGGGTACAGGTGCAGAAATAACTTTGACGGTGCGCTCTTAACCAGTGCAGTGCATCGCGATAAGCGTTGTGTCTCTGGGATTGCCACATCACCTCGCCATCCCAGAACAGGCCGTAATGCTCCAGCTGTTGCAGAATACGCGTTGCGGCACCGGCGACTTCGCGCGGCGGATCGATATCTTCAATACGAACCAGCCAGCGGCCGTGCTGTGAACGTGCGCTCAGGTAACTGCCTAACGCAGCAATCAGGGAGCCGAAATGGAGTTCGCCAGAGGGAGATGGCGCGAAGCGCCCAACGCAGGATGAGTATGACATAGGCGTTATGAATCACACGGCGGAAAAAGTGGGACTTCTTCCGCCGTGTGGCTGCAGTCAGACGGCAACATTAACCCGCCATTTGCTTCTCACGAATTTCTGCCAGTGTCTTACAGTCGATACACAGATCGGCGGTAGGACGCGCTTCAAGACGGCGGATACCGATCTCTACGCCACAGGAATCGCAATAGCCAAAGTCATCATCTTCGACTTTCTTCAGCGTTTTCTCGATCTTTTTAATTAACTTACGCTCGCGGTCGCGGTTACGCAGTTCCAGGCTGAACTCTTCTTCCTGAGCGGCACGGTCAACCGGGTCAGGGAAGTTAGCAGCTTCATCCTGCATATGTGTAACGGTGCGATCGACTTCGTCCCGCAATTGATTGCGCCAGGCTTCCAGAATCTTGCGAAAATGGTCCAGTTGCGCGTCATTCATATACTCTTCGCCCGGCTTCTCCTGATAAGGCTCCACCCCAGCGATGGCGAGAATACTCAGGGACGATGTTTTACGGTTTTGCCCTTCTTGCATGTTGTTTCTCTCCTGGATAACACGCACTATACCCTTCGATAGCCATCGGTAAGCGCATTCACGCTGACCGTGTTTATGACCCTCTCCTGGGTACATCGATCCCCCAACGGGGAAAAAACAGGCCGCTATAAATAACAGAAGCAGTCAAGGTTGGCAATTATTCCTGATCGCATCTTGACAAGCCTGTGAGGAACAGCGTAGTTGACCCCTGACAGAAGGTAGTCATATCACAGAAGGATGCCAGTGATATTACAATGTTACGTCAACCGGCGTCGTTAATAACATCCCCGCGGATGACAGTTCTGCCCGATAAGCCAAAATCTCCACGCCACTCAGCTGCGCCTGTACCAGTTGCTCTGCGTAAGCGGCATCAATGTGACGCGCCGGGGAAACGTCCTCAATCCCCGAGTGCAGAACGGCAAACAACAAAACGGCCCGATGACCCTCTGCCACAGCCTGACTCAGCTCGCGCAGGTGTTTCTGTCCTCGAATCGTCACCGCATCCGGAAAATAGCCTTTACCTTCCTGTAAAAGCGTCACGGATTTCACCTCAATATAGCACTCAGGTCGATCCTGTGCCTTGAGCAGGAAATCAATTCGGCTTTTTTCAGTGCCATATTTGACTTCGGCCTGACATTCCTCGTAGCCCGCCAGTGGTAAAATCTGGTTTTTGCTTAGCGCCTCACGTACCAGTTGGTTAGCGCGCAGGGTATTCACGCAGATCCAGTGGCCCTGCTGCGTCTCGGTCATCTCCCAGCTATGCGGATATTTGCGCGTCAGGCTGTCAGAGGTTGAATACCAAACGGTGTCGCCCGGGGTTGCACAGCCGGTCATTGCGCCGGTATTGGCGCAATGTATTGTCAGCGTCTCGCCTTCAGGCGTCACGACATCGGCCAGAAAACGCTTATAGCGGGTAACCAGTCGCGCAGATTTGAGAACGGGGGAAAAAAGCATAAGGCTCCTGATTAAGGCAGTAAGGGCCAACTGGCCAGCGTGCGGTAGCGGGTCCGGCCTTGCACGTACTCGGAGGCGAAAAGGGAAAATTCGCTGGCTGAAAATTGCCAGTGAAAGCCGCGAGGGGGCAGGGCGACGGGCTGCGTCGCCGCACGCAGCAGCGTCACGTGGGGATGAAAGGGCTGGGCCGGTTGCCCGCAGCCGTGTCGCGCGGCCTGGGCGCGCAGCAGGCTTGCTAACTGTAACAAGCCGCGCGACGGACGCTGGCAACCCAGCCACACCACGCCGGGACGAGGCCAGTGGCCCGCATCGTCTAATGCGACGTCAAACGCGGGCTGGCGGATACGCGACGCCAGCGTCTGCAACTGGGTTGAGGTTTCAGGGGAGACATCCCCCAGAAAAGCCAGCGTCAGGTGGAGGTTGGCGGCTGCAATCGGGCGGCCAGCATCCTCACTAAACGTGTGTGCCCGCCAGTGCACCAGTTGCTGTTGCAGCGCCTCTGGCGGGGTAATAGCAAAAAATAAGCGTTGTGACGCCATGGCGGTCTCCGGCAATCCTCACGGATGAGTGCTACAATGCGCGCCATCTTAACACAGCCATTCGTGGAGTTTGCGGTGAGTGATCTACCCGTCAGCGCGGTGTTGCCTGACCTTCTGAGCGCGCTTAACGACGCCTCAAACATCCTGCTGGCCGCGCCCACTGGCGCAGGTAAATCCACCTGGTTGCCGCTTCAGCTTTTACAGCATCAGGCGATAGCGGGACGCATCATTATGCTGGAGCCGCGTCGCCTTGCCGCACGTAATGTGGCGCAACGGCTGGCAGAACAGTTGGGTGAACAACCCGGCGCGACCGTAGGCTACCGTATGCGTGGCGAAAGCTGCGCAGGGCCGATGACCCGGCTTGAAGTGGTGACCGAAGGCATTCTGACCCGAATGCTGCAGCAGGATCCCATGCTGGACGGCGTATCATTGGTTATCCTGGATGAGTTTCATGAGCGCAGCCTCCAGGCCGATCTGGCGCTGGCGCTGCTGCTGGACGTGCAGCAGGGGTTGCGTGAAGATTTGAAAATCCTGCTGATGTCGGCGACGCTCGATAACGCCAGGCTGGCAGCCTTGTTACCGAATGCCCCTCTCATTACCTCGGAAGGGCGGAGCTACCCGGTTGAACGCCGCTACACGGCGCTGAGCCAGACTCTGCGGTTTGAAGAGGCGGTGGCGCGCGAAGTCGCGCAGTTGCTGCGAGAGGAAACGGGCTCACTGCTGTTGTTTCTGCCTGGCGTTGCGGAAATCGAGCGGGTAAAGCGAGAGCTGGAAGCGCGCGTTGACGCTGATGTGGATCTGACTCCGCTGTATGGCGCACTTCCCCTTGCGGCCCAGCAACGGGCCATCCTGCCTGCCGCCAGCGGACGCCGCAAAGTGGTGCTGGCGACCAACATCGCCGAAACCAGCCTGACAATTGAAGGCATTCGCCTGGTGGTGGACAGCGCGCAGGAACGAAGCGCGCTGTTTGATGCCCGCAGCGGTGTGACGCGGCTGCAGACCCAGCGCGTCAGTCAGGCCTCCATGACGCAGCGCGCCGGACGAGCCGGACGTGTCATGCCCGGTATTTGCCTGCATCTGGTAGCGCAGGAACAGGCCTCACGCGCGCCTGCGCAGAGCGAAGCGGAAATTTTGCACAGCGATCTCACCTCGCTGTGGCTGGAGCTGCTGCAGTGGGGATGTACCCGTATCGATCAGCTACAGTGGATCGATCTGCCGCCGGAAAAGCATTTGCGTGCGGCCCGGCAGCAGCTGTTGCGGCTGGGGGCGCTGGACGATCAGGGCCATCTTAATGCCCAGGGACGACGAATGGCGCAGTTGGGCAGCGACGCCCGTCTTAGCGCGATGTTATGTGCGGCAGGCGGCGACGCTGATGCCGTTGCCAGCGCGGCCTTGCTGGTGGCCATTCTGGAAGATCCTCCTCGCAGCGCCAGCGTCGATTTACGTGACGCGCTTTATCGTCCATCGCCTCAGTGGCAACGCCGCGCACAGCACTGGCAAAAACGCATCGGCGTCCTGGGTGGCCGGGTGGACGAAGACCGGTTTGCCGCGCTGCTGACTGCTGGATTCAGCGACCGCCTGGCACGACGTCGTGATAACAGCGGCCGGTATCAGCTCGCTAACGGACTGGGCGCGATGCTGGACGAACAACAGGCACTGACGCGTTACGAATGGTTAATCGCGCCCACATTGTTACAAGGCAGCAGCGCGCCGGACGCGCGCATCCTGCTGGCCATGCCCGTCGATATTGATACCTTGACGCAACAGTGTCCGCTGCTCGTTGAACAGCGTACCGAGGTGGAATGGGATGAGGAGAAAGGCACACTGCGCACGTTGCGGCGTGAGCAGATTGGCGAACTGGTCCTGAAAACCCAACCGCTTGCCCGGCCCGATGCAGAAGTACTGCAGGCGGCCATGCTACGGTGGATCAGTAAAAAAGGACTCTCGGTGTTGGGCTGGACGCCGGCGTCCGGGCAGTTGCGCCTGCGCATTCAGTGTGCGGCCCAATGGTTACCCGAGGAGCCATGGCCTCAGGTTGATGACGCCAGCCTGCTTGAGTCGCTCGAACACTGGCTTCTGCCTGAGATGAGCGGAGTGCGCGACCTGAAGAGTTTACAGTCCGTGAACCTTGTCAGCGCGCTCTTACATTTGCTCACATGGTCACAACGTCAGCGGCTGGATACTGTGCTGCCAACTCATTACACTGTGCCCACCGGAAGTCGGCTGCCCATCCGCTATGATGCGGATAAACCGCCTGCACTGGCGGTACGCATCCAGGAAATGTTTGGCGAAGCCAGCAATCCGACCGTGGCAGAAGGGCGGGTTCCACTGGTACTGGAGCTGTTATCGCCCGCCCAGCGCCCTTTACAGATCACCCGCGATCTTGCGGCCTTCTGGCGGGGTGCCTATGCGGACGTGCAAAAAGAGATGAAAGGGCGTTATCCCAAACATCCCTGGCCTGACGATCCTGCCTCTGCCTTGCCGACAAGGCGGACAAAAAAGAATACGTCACAGGGCGGAACCTCAGGTTAATTCAGAGGGTTCTGCCATGCGACAGTGAAGAAAGCAGTTAGAGTAGCGGCGCAGCCGTAAGCTATGCCTGGAGAATAAAACGCATGTCTGGGAACGATCGCGAACCTATTGGGCGCAAAGGAAAACCGCTGCCACCGCGCAGCAGCGCCCGCCGTGGGCGGCGCAGAGACATCGATGACGATGCTCAGGACGATTTTGATGATGACTACGAGGAGGAAGCGCCGGTGCCACGTAAAGGTAAAGGTGGAAAACCGCCGCGCGGCAAACGCCGTTGGCTGGGATGGTTAATTAAGCTGTTCCTGGTATTTGTGGTGGTAATGGCCGCGTGGGGCGTATACCTCGACTCGGAAATTCGCAGCCGTATAGACGGGAAAGTCTGGCAGCTGCCCGCCGCCGTATATGGTCGTATGGTCAGCCTTGAACCTGGCATGGCCTACAACAAAAGTGAAATGATCGCGCTGCTTGAAGGCACGCAATACCGTGAAGTTTCACGTATTACGCGCCCGGGTGAGTTCTCGGTCAAGGGCAACACCATTGAACTGTTGCGCCGTCCGTTTGATTTTCCGGACAGCAAAGAGGGGCAGATCCATGCCCGTATGACCTTTAGCAAAGATGAACTCAGCGAGATTAAAAACGTTGAAACCGGACGTGATTTTGGTTTCTTCCGTCTTGATCCACGTCTGATTACCATGCTGCAGTCACCCAACGGTGAACAACGCCTGTTTGTGCCCCGTGCGGGTTTCCCGGATCTGCTGGTTGATACGCTGATTGCCACCGAAGATCGCCATTTTTACGAGCATGACGGTATCAGCCCCTATTCTATCGGTCGTGCCTTCGTCGCGAATATTACGGCAGGTAAAGCGGTGCAGGGCGGCAGCACGCTGACTCAGCAGCTGGTAAAAAACCTGTTCCTGACCAACGAGCGTTCACTGTGGCGTAAAGCGCGTGAAGCCTATATGGCCGTGATCATGGACGCCCGTTACAGTAAAGATCGCATTCTGGAGCTTTACCTTAACGAGGTGTACCTCGGCCAGGCAGGTAACGATCAGATTCGTGGTTTCCCCCTGGCCAGCCTTTACTACTTTGGCCGACCGGTAGATGAACTGAGCCTCGATCAGCAGGCAATGCTGGTTGGCATGGTAAAAGGCGCTTCGCTCTATAATCCATGGCGTAACCCGAAGCTGGCGCTGGAACGACGCAATCTGGTTCTGCGCTTACTGCAGCAGCAGAAAGTCATCGACCAGGAACTGTATGACATGCTGTCAGCCCGTCCGTTAGGCGTGCAACCGAAAGGCGGTGTGATCACGCCTCAGCCTGCCTTTATGCAAATGGTACGCAATGAGCTGCAGGCGAAGCTGGGCGACAAGGTCAAAGATCTGTCGGGTGTGAAAATTTTCACCACGTTAGATCCGGTCTCACAGGATGCCGCTGAAAAAGCGGTGATCGACGGTATTCCCACCCTGAAAAAGCAGCGCGGTTTGAAAGATCTGGAAACCGCAATGGTGGTCGTTGACCGCTTCACGGGTGAAGTTCGCGCGATGGTCGGCGGCGCCGATCCGCAGTTTGCAGGCTATAACCGTGCGTTACAGGCTCGCCGTTCAATTGGTTCTCTGGCGAAACCCGCGACGTATCTTACCGCACTGAGCCAGCCGAATACGTACCGGCTGAATACATGGATCGCCGACGAACCTATTGCGCTGAAACAGCCCAACGGCAGCGTCTGGAAACCCATGAATGACGACCGCCGCTTCAGTGGCAAAGTTATGCTGGTGGACGCGTTAACCAACTCTATGAACGTGCCAACGGTGAACCTGGGCATGACGCTGGGGCTCAATGCAGTGGTGGATACCTGGACCAAACTGGGCGTGCCAAAAGATCAGCTCAACCCGGTGCCGGCTATGCTGCTGGGCGCACTCAACCTGACGCCGGTTGAAGTTGCCCAGGCGTTCCAGTCGATTGCCAGCGGAGGGAATCGTGCCGATCTGTCTGCAGTGCGCTCCGTCATTGCGGAAGACGGAACCGTACTGTACCAGAGCTTCCCACAGGCCCAGCGGGTTGAACCGGCGCAGGCGGCCTATTTAACGCTCTACACGATGCAGCAGGTTGCCGATCACGGTACAGCGCGCGCCCTGGGCGCGCGTTTCCCGAATGCGCATCTGGCAGGTAAAACAGGCACCACAAACGACCTGATCGACAGCTGGTTTGCGGGCATCGACGGTAAAGAAGTAGCGATAACCTGGGTAGGGCGTGATAACAACCAGCCCACCAAACTGTACGGTGCCAGCGGCGCCATGCAGATCTATCGTCGCTATCTTGATAACCAGGCACCCATGCCGTTGCAGCTGACGCCGCCTGAAGATGTTACGATGATGAATATAGATTCGGCAGGCAACTTTGTTTGTGGCTCGGGCAGCAGCACCTGGCGTTCGCTACCGGTTTGGGCGCTGGATCCCAACGCGCTGTGTCAACAGCAGCAGCAGCAGGTTCAGCAGCAGCAAATGCAGCAGCAACAACAACAGCAACAGCAGCAACAATTGCAACAGCAGCAACAACAGGAACAGAAAGACAGTAATGGCGTTGCGGGCTGGATAAAAGATATGTTTGGTAAATAACCGGCTAAAAGCGGTTAAAAAAAGGCACTCCGGTGCCTTTTTTTGTGCCTGCTGATGATGAAGGAATCGAGCGACAAACAGCGCCACTGAAGGGAATTCCTCTTGCAGAAAATGTTGGATCTCGCATATTATCGAAACGTTATAATAATCATTATCGTTTCGATTCGCTTATTCATCCCCATTTGAGAGACACCTTCATGACTGCGCGCACCACCACTTTTGGTTTCCCACAAAGGTTATTTACCCGTCGCCCTCTGGCACTGATGATTGCGCTGCTTTCCGGCGGCGCAAGTTCGCTGGCCTTCGCCGAACAAACGGTGGTGGTTTCGGCCAACGGTGGTGCCGCTGTCGGGCAGGAAAATCCGTGGGGACCGGCGGCCACCGTTGCTGCGAAACGCAGCGCTACCGGTACCAAAACGGATACGCCGATTGAAAAGAACCCGCAGTCGGTTTCCGTGGTCACGCGTGAAGAGATGGAGATGCGCAACGTCAGCAGCGTCAAGCAGGCGTTTAACTATACGCCAGGCGTACTCACCGGCAACCGCGGCAGCTCTTCGGTCATTGACGCGCTGTCGATTCGCGGCTTTAGCGAAACCAACACCAATCAGTATCTTGATGGGCTTAAGCTGCAGGGTGACAACTACTCTGAATTCGCTATCGATCCCTATTTTCTGGAGCGGGCTGAACTGCTGCGCGGTCCGGTTTCCGTGCTGTACGGTAAAAGCAATCCCGGCGGTGTTGTCGCTTTAGTCAGCAAGCGTCCCACTCAGGAAACGCTGCGCGAAGTCCAGTTCCAGATTGGCAACCATAATCTTTACTCCACCGGTTTCGACTTTGGCGGTGCCATAGACGATGCGGGCGTATACAGCTATCGCCTGACAGGCCAGGCCAGCAGCCAGGATGCCCAACAGGCGAACAATAAACAAAAGCGTTACACTATCGCCCCTTCATTCAGCTGGCGTCCGGATGAAAATACCCGTTTAGATCTGCTGACCTATTTCCAGAACGAGCCGGACACCGGCTACTACGGCTGGCTGCCGCGTGAAGGGACCGTTGTGCCGATCACCCGGCCTGATGGCAGCCAGTACAAACTGCCGACCAACTTTGATGAGGGCGAGAAGAGCAACCGCATCTCACGCAACACCAAAATGCTGGGCTACAGCTTCGAGCACCGTTTTGATGATACCTGGACGGTGCGTCAGAATCTGCGCTATGACGAGTTAACCACGGATTACCGCAGTATTTACGGCTTTGGTTATAATCCGGACACGCAGCTGATTACGCGCAATTCAGCACTTTCCAAAGAGAAGCTGAACCAGTTTGCTGTGGACAATCAGGTACAGGCTAAATTTGCCACCGGTGAACTCGCTCATACCTTATTGCTTGGCGTTGATTTCCAGCGTACCCGTAATGATATTGACGCACAGTTCGGTACGGCAACAGCGTTAAATCCGTTTAACCCGCAATATGGCAATGATACGACTTCGCCCTATGCTGAACCCTACAAGCACTTAAATAAACAGCGCCAGACAGGTTTGTATGCGCAGGATCAGATGGAGTGGGATCGCTGGGTTCTGACGTTAGGTGGCCGATATGATTACGCCATGACGTCAGTATACAACCGCTATAACGGTAATCTCGATCGTCAAAACGATCAGGCCTTTACCTGGCGCGGCGGTCTGAACTACGTATTCGATAACGGTATCGCACCTTACTTCAGCTACAGCGAAGCCTTCCTTCCTAATGCGGGCTCGACGTATGAGGGGAACGCGTTCGATCCTTCTCGGGCTAAGCAGTATGAAGCCGGTGTGAAATATGTACCGAAAGATCGGCCAATCGTCATGACAGCCGCGGTATATGAACTGACTAAGACCAAAAATCTGACGGCAGATCCCAACCCATTGCATCCGTTTGCCAGCATCCAGAGTGGCGAAATCCGTTCTCGCGGTGTGGAACTGGAAGCCAAAGCGGCGCTAAACGCCAACGTAAACCTGACGGCCTCTTATACCTATACCGATGCCGAGTATACGGAAGATACCCAGCTCCAGGGCAAAACCCCGGTACAGGTGCCCAAACACATGGCGTCACTGTGGAGTGACTATACCTTCCACGAAACCGCGCTGTCAGGCGTCACGGTCGGAGCGGGCGTCCGTTACGTGGGCGAAAGTCAGGGGCTGTATAGCACAGGTCCTGATGTCAACCAGAACTTTAGCGTGGCGGGTTATACCACTGTCGATGCTGCACTGAAATATGATTTAGGACGTTTTGGTTTGCCTGGCTCAACGGTAGGCGTTAACGTTAACAACCTGTTTAACCGCGACTACGTTGCCAGTTGTTACCGTGAGTATGCGTGCTACTGGGGCGCTGAACGGCAGATTACAGGTACCGCCACGTTCCGGTTCTGATAGATGAGGGCGCTCCGGCGCCCGTTTACAGGGATTACCATGCAGCTTCCGCAGCATCAACAAACGACCTTCCAATTGGAGAATGCCAGCTTTCGTGTACCCGGTCGCACGCTTCTCCAGCCGCTGTCTCTCTCTTTTACACCAGGCAAAGTGACCGCACTGATAGGTCATAACGGTTCAGGCAAATCCACGCTGTTAAAAATGTTGGGACGGCATCACGCGGCCAGCGAAGGCCGGGTGCTCCTTAACGGTCGGCCTGTAGAGAGCTTAAAAAGCAAAGTGTTTGCCCGTGAGGTCGCCTATTTACCGCAGCAGTTACCGGCTGCCGAAGGCATGACGGTGCGTGAGCTGGTGGCCATCGGGCGTTATCCCTGGCATGGGGCGCTGGGACGTTTCAGTCAGGAGGACCGGGCACGCGTTGAGCAGGCGATTTCGCTCGTCGGATTAACGCCTTTTGCCTCTCGTCTGGTAGACAGCTTATCGGGTGGGGAACGGCAACGGGCCTGGCTGGCGATGATGGTGGCGCAAAACAGCCGCTGTCTGCTGCTGGATGAACCCACTTCCGCACTGGACATTGCCCACCAGGTGGACGTGCTGGCCCTGATTCAGACGCTGAGCCGGGAGCATGGCTTAACCGTCATTACCGTATTGCATGACATCAACATGGCGGCCCGTTACTGCGACCATCTGGTGGCATTACGTGGCGGCGGGCTTATCGCGCAAGGCGGCCCGGAGCACATCATGCAGGCGGACGTTTTGCAGGATATCTATGGTATTCCAATGGGGATCTTTCCCCATCCTGGCGGCGGCGCGCCGGTGAGCTTTGTGTGTTAAGGACAGGATAATGCCCGATTTATTCCGCCGTCGCCTGATGATGGCGATGGCGTTATCGCCACTGATGAGCCCCTTTTCACTCCAGGCGGCGCAGCCCGATCCCGCTCGCATCATCGCGCTGGAGTGGTTACCCACCGAACTGCTGCTGGCGTTAGGCGTTAAGCCCTTTGGGGTCGCCGATGTGCATAATTATAATATCTGGGTCGGGCAGCCAGCCTTGCCTGCCGGCGTGGTGGATGTTGGGCTGCGTACCGAGCCTAACCTTGAACTGATGACCCAGATGCATCCCTCCCTGATTCTCTGTTCAAACGGCTATGGACCGCCTAAAGAGAAACTCCAGCGTATTGCGCCCATTATGGGGTTTGACCTGCACGGCGGCGACGGTAAACCCTTGTCGCGCGCGCGTGTCTCGCTGCGCGCGCTCGGAGCCAGGCTGGGGCGAGAGGCTCAGGCTGAAGCGCATCTGCAATACGTGGATGCGGAAATCGCCGCAGCCCGTCAGCGTCTGGCTCCCTATGCCGGACGCGCTATCTTGCTGATGTCACTGCTTGACAGCCGCCATGCCATCACCTTCGGTAAGAACAGCTTATTCCTTGAAGTCATGGAACGGCTTGGCCTGAAGAATGCCTGGCAGGGAGAAACCAATTTCTGGGGAAGTTCAGTGATTGGCCTGGAAAGGCTGGCGGCGTTTCACGATGTCGAAGCCATCTGCTTCGACCACGACAATGCGGCCGTTATGCAGCAGCTGTCGCGCAGCCCGCTGTGGCAGGCAATGCCTTTTGTCCATGGCGGTCATTTTCAACGCGTACCGGCGGTCTGGTACTACGGGGCAACATTGTCGGCCCTGCATTTTATACGCGTGCTGGAACATGCGCTGGAGAAGGTCTGATGCGGCATCGTTATTTTCCTGTCACCGTGCTGAGCGTCCTGTTTCTGCTCGCACTGGCGCTCACCGCGATAAACCTTCAGCAGGCCCTGCCTCCGGGGCAGTGGACTCAGGCCTTGTGGTCACCGGATACCGCTAATGTCCAGCAGATGGTGTTTCACTACAGTTTGCTGCCGCGCTGGGCGCTGGCGCTGTTGGTGGGTGCCGGTCTGGGATTAGCGGGCTTGCTGTTTCAACAGGTACTGCGAAACCCGCTGGCGGAACCGGGAACGCTAGGGGTTTCATCCGGCGCACAGTTGGGGATCACCGTCGCCACATTGTGGCACCTGCCGGGCGGAGCACTCACCCAGCAGCTTGCCGCCTCAGGTGGTGCGTTGCTGGTGGGGGCGCTGGTCTTTAGCGTGGCCTGGAGTAAACGCTTATCGCCCGTTACCCTGATTCTGGCAGGGCTGGTCCTGAGTCTCTACAGCGGGGCGGTTAATCAGATCTTCGCCATCTTCAATCACGACCAGTTGCAAAATATGTTCTTGTGGAGCACGGGCACACTGAACCAGATGAGCTGGGACAGCGTTACCCAGCTCTGGCCGCGCCTGGTGCTGGCGCTGATACTGTCACTGGCGCTTCTGCGGCCGCTGACGCTCATGGGGTTGGACGATGGCGTGGCAAAAAACCTCGGGCTGGCCCTGTCCGTCACCCGGTTAGCGATTCTGGCGCTGGCAATACTGCTGAGCGCACAGCTGGTGAGCGTCGCCGGCATCATTGGTTTTATCGGCCTGTTTGCGCCGCTGCTGGCAAGGCTGCTCGGTGGACGCCGCTTGCTGAGCCGCATGCTGCTGGCTCCGCTGATTGGCGCATTGCTGCTGTGGCTGGCGGATGCCTGCGTCCTGAGGCTTACGACGCACTGGCGCGAGGTTTCCACCGGCACGGTGACGGCGTTACTGGGCGTGCCGATTCTGCTCTGGCTGCTCCCGCGCCTGCGGACGGGGTCCGTTCCCCCCGCACTGGATCAGGGCGACAGCGTGCCGGTTGAACGTCATCATTTTCTGCGCTGGAGCCTGACCGGTCTGGTGGTGCTAGGCATGCTGGCCTGGCTCTGTCTGGCGTTTGGACGGGACGCTCAAGGCTGGATCTGGACCCAGGGTGACATGCTACAGCAGCTGCTTCCGTGGCGCGCACCGCGTGTGCTGGCGGCCCTGGCGGTAGGCTTAATGCTGGGCGTAGCCGGTAGCCTGATCCAGCGACTGACTGGTAACCCGATGGCCAGCCCGGAAGTCTTGGGCATCAGTTCCGGCGCGGCCTGTGGTGTGGTCGTGATGTTATTCCTGGTACCCGGTAATGCGCTGGCGTTTCTGTTGCCTGCCGGTGCGCTGGGCGCAGCGGTAACCCTGGCGATCATTATGCTGGTTGCCAGCCGTGGCGGGTTTTCACCCGAACGCATGCTGTTGGCCGGGATGGCGTTAAACAGCGCTTTTGTCACCATTCTGATGTTGTTGATGGCCAGTGGCGATCCCCGGATGTCGGGTTTACTGACCTGGATCTCCGGCTCGACCTATAACGTCAGCGCCACCCAGGCGCTGCAAAGTGCAGGCTGTGCAGTCGTGCTGGTGTCGTTAGCGCCGCTGGCCAGCCGCTGGCTCACGCTGCTGCCTTTGGGAAGCGCCACGGCGCGCTCGGCCGGCATGGCGCTCACCGCCTCGCGGCTGGCGCTGCTGCTGCTGGCCGCGGCCTTAACGGCCAGTGCCACGCTGACGATTGGGCCATTGAGCTTCGTGGGGCTGATGGCACCACACATGGCGCGCATGCTGGGGTTCCGTCGCGCGTTGCCGCAGCTGTTACTGTCGGGTGTGCTTGGCGCAGGTTTAATGATGATAGCTGACTGGTGTGGGCGAATGGTGGCGTTCCCAAACCAAATTCCGGCGGGATTGATGGCCACATTTTTAGGGGCACCCTATTTTATTTGGTTATTGCGGCGCGCTCGTTAAAAAAAAGACCGGCGTTTGCCGGTCTGCATTTTTTACAGCTTAGCGAAGCAGCGACGGGCGGCATCGACAGTGTGCTGAATGTCCTCTGCGCTGTGCGCCAGCGACATAAAGCCGGCTTCAAAGGCGGACGGCGCAAAGTAAACGCCTTCTTCAAGCATCAGGTGGAAAAAGCGCTTGAAGCGTTCAACATCGCACTGCGTCACATCTTTATAGCAGGTGACGCTGTCGGCATCGGTAAAGAACAGGCCAAACATTCCGCCAACCTGATTCACCACCACCGGAATATTTTCCTGTTTTGCCGCGTCGAGCAGTCCCTGCGCTAACTGTGAGGTCAGACGATTGAGTTTGTCATGCATGCCCGGCTGGGCAATCTGGGTTAAGCAGGCATAGCCGGCAGCCATAGCGACAGGGTTACCGGACAGCGTACCCGCCTGATAAACCGGTCCGGTCGGTGCCAGTGCCTCCATGACTTCGCGACGGCCGCCAAAAGCACCCACCGGCATACCGCCACCGATGATTTTGCCGAGGCAGGTGAGATCCGGTTTGACGTTGTAGTACTCTTGCGCACCGCCCAGGGCAACGCGGAAACCCGTCATCACTTCATCGATAATCAGCAGTGCGCCAAACTCATCACAGAGCGCGCGCAGGCCGGGTAAGAATTCGGGTTGGGGCGGAATACAGTTCATGTTTCCGGCCACGGGCTCGACAATAATGGCGGCGATAGCCTGCGGATACTGTTCAAACGCCGCGCGCACCGAATCCAGATCGTTATATGTACAGGTCAGCGTATGCTTGGCAAAATCGGCGGGCACGCCCGGTGAGTTAGGCTGCCCCAGCGTCAGCGCACCGGAACCGGCTTTCACCAGCAGATGGTCGGCATGACCGTGGTAGCACCCTTCAAACTTGATGATTTTGTCGCGACCGGTAAAACCGCGCGCCAGACGAATCGCGCTCATGGTGGCTTCGGTGCCGGAGTTCACCATGCGCACCATTTCCATGCTGGGAACCAGTTTACAAACCAGCTGCGCCATGGTGACTTCCATCTCGGTTGGTGCCCCGAAGCTCAGGCCGCGCTGGGCAGCCTCAATCACGGCCTGACGAATGCCATCATTGTTATGTCCCAGCACCATCGGGCCCCATGACCCAACATAGTCGATGTACTTTTTACCGTCGGCGTCATAAAGATATGCACCGTCAGCATGCTCAATGAACAGCGGAACGCCACCCACACCGGTAAACGCCCGTACCGGCGAGTTCACACCGCCGGGGATCAGGCGTTGTGCTTCGGCGAACAGTTCTTCAGACTTACTCATTTTCGGCTCCAGCAGTTCATAAAATATCGGGCTATTCTACGGAAGAGGGGCTGCTGACGAAAGGCCGCTATAATCATCAAAGTGAATCCGGCACAGAGTGCGAAGCTGAAAGCTTGATTGCGCCGGTTCGCTGGCAGATAATAGCAATATTGAGGTCGTTTTCTGACCCGGACGTTTACGGAGTAACTCATGAGTGATGAAGTAGTAGCACTGCCGTTGCAGTTTACCGACGCAGCAGCCAAAAAAGTTAAGAATCTGATTGCTGACGAAGAGAACCCGGCACTGAAGCTGCGTGTGTATATCACTGGTGGTGGTTGCAGCGGCTTTCAGTATGGTTTTACATTCGACGATCAAATGAACGACGGCGACATGACCATTGAAAAGCAGGGCGTCTCGCTGGTGGTTGATCCCATGAGCCTGCAGTATCTGGTGGGCGGTTCTGTGGATTACACGGAAGGGCTGGAAGGATCGCGCTTTATCGTCACCAACCCTAACGCCAAAACCACCTGCGGCTGCGGGTCGTCATTCAGTATCTGATTATCGGGCCGCCTCAGCGGGCGGCCTCGGCTACCATTCAACCGTCACCAGACGATCGTTCGTCCCGCTGCTTCCCTGTCGCTTTAACACCGTTTGTGTCACGCGCGGCTGTGCGTTTATCTGACGACCGCACTCAACCTGCGGCACAGACTGACCCATTGAACGGTTAATTTCACAACGTGAATAGATGACGAGTCTGACGTTAATAGAGCCGGTCGTCGATCCCGCGTAGGCCTGCTGCGCGATCAGAAGCCCTATGGCCAGAAGCGGTGCTTTGGTCATATTTAAATTCCTGGTGTAGTCGAATGCGCTAAGCGCTAAAACGGACATCGGGCATACGTGGCACGTGTCTCATACTTAAAATTAACGGCAGTCAGGGTGATTTCTTTAGTTGACGGTGTAACGCATGCAGAACCGACAGCATTATTTAACCGGGTGCAGGCCTTTACACAGTTGGTCGGCGGCTAACAGGATGCGCGGTCCCGGACGGCTGAGCCAGTCGTCGTTAATGGCAATCACGCTGACGTTAAGCTGCGGTCGCCAGAACTGCGCCGTGTGACTTGCCTGCTGTGCATCACCTGTTGTGACGATGACCTGCGGATGGCGCATCAGCACCTGTTCCCGGCTCACCTGGGGCCAGCTCACCGCACTGTCGGCAAAGATATTCTGCCCGCCACACAGCCTGATGATATCGTTTTGCAGCGTCGCCTTAGCCGCGGTAAACATGGGCGAAAAGCCAAACTGCAGAAAGACGGGAACGGGATGTTGTGTGTGGTAGCGCTCCCGCAAAGCCGCTTCCTGCTGGCGCAGCTCCCCGGCGGTTTGTGCGGCACGTTGCGGAGCTGGACTCCACTTTGCTAATCCTGCCAGTGCATCAATCATGCCATCCAGCGTTGCGGCATTGACCCATTCAACCTTAATACCCAATTGCTGCAGCTGGTCTACCTGACGCTGCGGATTGCCGCCGCGCCACGCCAACACCACATCGGGTTTAAGCTGCAAAATACGTTCAAGATTGATGCCCTGCCAGTTAGCGACCTGTTCAATGTTTTTTGCTTCAGGCGGATAGCTGGACCAGGCGCTGACCGCAATCGGGGTAATACCTGCGGCAAAGGCGAGCTCAGTCAAATGGGGAGCAAGGGTGATGACGCGGGGTGGGGCAGCATACAGGCTGCTGCTCAACAGCAGCAGCCAGCACAACAACAGCCGTTTAGCCACGTGCCAGACGGACCAGCAAATTTTCAACCATCAGTGACGACTGCTTGGCCGCGACGCTCAGAAACTCGTCAAAACTCAGGTGTGATTCCTTATCGGCCACGTCGGAAATCGCTCTGACGACCACAAAAGGCACCTGGAACTGATGACAGACATGGCCGATGGCGGTCGCTTCCATTTCAACCGCAATAGCCTGTGGGAAGGTCGCCCGGATGCGCGCCAGGGGCTCAGCCCCGTTGATAAACGCATCGCCGCTCACCACCAGGCCGCGAACCGCGTTCAGGTTGAGCTGCTTAATGCAGGCTTCCGCCTCGGCAATCAGGGCGCTGTCAGCCGTAAAGGCAGCCGGACAACCTGCCATCTGGCCCGGCTCATAGCCAAACGCGGTCACATCGGCATCGTGATAGCGCACTTCTTCCGACACCACGATGTCACCTACGGCTAACGTCGGGGCTAAACCGCCTGCGGAACCGGTATTAATAACGAGATCGGGTTTACACAGCTGCAGCAACAGCGTGGTGCCAAGGGCTGCCGAGGTTTTACCAATGCCTGATTTCAGCAAGGCAACGTCAACACCATTGAGTGTGCCAGTGTAAATTTCACAGCCCGCCAGAGACAGAGTCTGACGATTTTCAATTTTGTCACGCAGCAGGGTCACTTCCTGCTCCATTGCGCCAATGATGCCTGCTTTCATTTTGCGTCTCGCTAATGTAATGAATGTAAAAATCGGGCATAGTCTATCATGGCACTGACGGGATCATTTCACGAAAAAATAAGGGGACAGGTATGGCGGCGATCAATTTCAGGAAGAAGATCAGCTTCACTCGCCCTTATAGCAACCGTAAAGATCCGCAAGGTGAATATTTTATTACCCGCCATTTTGAAAGCGATCGTGGACGCATCATTAATTCGGCGGCCATTCGCCGACTGCAACAAAAAACCCAGGTCTTTCCGCTTGAGCGCAACGCCGCCGTCCGTTCACGCCTGACGCATTCGCTTGAAGTGCAGCAAACCGGTCGATATATCAGCAAAGAGATTCTGCAAACCTTAAAAATGCAGGGTGGGCTGGCAAAATATGGACTGGACGACATGGAAGGGGCCTTTGAAAGTCTGGTCGAAATGGCGTGTCTGTTGCATGACGTCGGGAATCCTCCGTTCGGGCATTTTGGCGAAGCTGCCATTAACGACTGGTTTGAAGATAATCTGGCTGCCGAACTGGTCGATCCGCTGGTGGCTGGCGTCGAAAGCGAAGAGCAGCGCCAGTCCTTCGATCAAATGAACGCTATGATTCGTCAGGATTTATGCCATTTTGAAGGCAATGCCCAGGCGATCCGTATGGTGCACACCTTGCTGCAGCTCAACCTGAGCTACTCTCAGGTGGCCTGTATTCTTAAATATACCGCGCCGGCATGGTGGCAGGGTGAGAAACCGGCCGAATTTAGCGTATTAATGAAAAAGCCAGGCTTTTATTTGTCTGAGCGGGAATATATCAGCGATCTCCGTGCCGCGACGCATCTGACGGAGCATCATCGCTTCCCGCTGACCTATATCATGGAAGCGGCGGATGACATTTCATATTGTATTGCCGATTTGGATGACGCCGTCGAAAAAGCCATTTTCAATGTCGACAGTTTGTATGAATTCCTCAGCAAAGCCTGGGGGCCAATAAATAACAATGATGCGTTCAGCCGTACCGTAGGTGAGGCCTGGCGCGAAGCAGGAAGTAAAAAACGCCGCAGCCGAAGCGATCAATTTTTCATGTCCCTCCGGGTTAATGTTCAGAACGTTCTGGTCACCTATGCCGTTAAACGTTTTATCGACAATCTGCCCGCTATTTTTGATGGAAACTTCAACCATGCATTATTAGAAGACGGCGGCGAAGAGGGGCGTTTATTACAAATATTTAAAACTGTAGCACGACAGCAGGTGTTTAATCATTCCGAAGTTGAACAGCTGGAGCTGCAGGGTTATCGCGTCATAAAGGGGTTGCTTGAAATATACCAACCGTTAATGATGTTGAATTATGAAGACTTTACTACACTGATAAATGAAGATTTTTTGCGCAACCATCCGATTGAGACACGTCTTTTCCATAAACTTTCCGGAAAGCACAGAAAAGCCTATCTGCATAAAATGCGCACGCTGGTTGTTGAACACAAATATGAGCGTTTGTTATGGGAACGTTATTATCGCTTTCGTCTGATTCAGGATTACATTAGCGGCATGACCGATCTCTATGCCTGGGATGAGTACCGTCGTTTGATGGCGGTGGAATAAGCAGAGAATTGTAAAGAGCGCGAATAAATTTTTACCTTTGCCTAAAACTTTTCGAGGAACTTCGCGCTAAAACATTTATCTCAACATTCGACCACAGCAATGGTCAGTATATCCATCATTGTGAGATACCAAAATGAAAAAAACCTCGTTAATGTTAAGCGCTCTGGCGCTTAGTCTTGGCATGGCACTGACCCCTGTGAGTGCTTTCGCTGCGGAGACATCCTCTTCCGTTTCATCTTCCCCAAGCCAGCCGTTGCCAAGCCTTGCCCCCATGCTGGAGAAGGTGATGCCTTCCGTTGTGAGCATCAGCGTGGAAGGCAGTACAACGGTCAAAACGCCGCGTATGCCGCAGCAGTTCCAGCAATTTTTTGGCGATAATTCGCCTTTCTGTCAGGACGGTTCTCCGTTCATGGGCTCGCCGCTGTGCCAGGGCGCGGGCGGGAGCGGCGGCGGTGCGCCTGTAGGCCCGGATACGCAGCAGCAAAAATTCAGAGCGCTGGGTTCTGGCGTGATCATTAACGCAGAAAAAGGCTATGTGGTAACCAACAACCACGTGGTCAACGATGCGACGAAAATTCAGGTCAAACTGAGCGATGGTCGTAGCTACGACGCCAAAGTCATCGGCAAAGATCCCAGCTCGGATATAGCGCTGATTCAGCTGGAAGGCGCGAAAAATCTGACCGCCATTAAAATGGCTGACTCTGATAATTTGCGCGTTGGCGATTATACCGTAGCAATCGGTAACCCCTATGGTCTGGGCGAAACCGTAACCTCGGGCATCGTGTCGGCGTTGGGACGCAGTGGTCTGAACGTTGAGAACTATGAAAACTTTATCCAGACCGATGCCGCGATTAACCGCGGTAACTCGGGTGGCGCGCTGGTGAACCTCAACGGTGAGCTGATTGGTATTAACACCGCGATTCTGGCCCCAGACGGCGGCAACATTGGTATTGGTTTTGCCATCCCCAGCAACATGGTGAAAAACCTGACCGCACAGATGGTGGAGTATGGTCAGGTGAAACGCGGTGAGCTGGGTATCATGGGAACAGAGCTCAACTCTGAACTGGCTAAAGCGATGAAGGTCGATGCGCAGCGCGGCGCCTTTGTTAGTCAGGTCGTGCCCAATTCCGCGGCAGCGAAAGGCGGTATTAAAGCGGGTGACGTGATCGTTTCTATGAACGGCAAGCCGCTCACCAGCTTTGCCTCGCTGCGCGCTGAAGTCGGCTCTTTACCGGTAGGCACGACGCTGAAGCTGGGCCTGCTGCGTGATGGTAAACCGCTGGATGTCTCCGTGCAGCTGCAGCAGAGCACCCAGGACAAAGTGCAGTCCGCTACGATTTACACCGGCATTGAAGGTGCAGATCTGAGTAATAACGCAGGCAAAGAGAAAGGCGTGCGGGTCGATAGCGTGAAAGCGGGCAGTGCGGCGGCAAGAGTGGGTCTGAAAAAAGGCGACCTGATTCTTGGCGTCAACCAGCAGCCGGTAACCAACTTAGGGGAACTACGCAAGATCCTCGATACCAAACCACCGGTACTGGCGCTGAATGTGCAACGTGGCGACACATCGCTCTACCTGCTGATGCAGTAATCACTGCTTGATGCTTATCAGGCGGACTTCGGTCCGCCTTTTTTATGGCACAGATCACAAATGTGATGCCTGCCGCATTTCTGCCAAAGCCGGCGCGGCTATGGGCGAATGCATAATGTTCTCCGCGTGTCACACGGCTATTCTGTCCTTCCTCTCATATGACTCAGGAGATAAGGATGGCTACCTGTCATCTCGACGCGCGGCTGGCGCAGGAAATTGTTGCGCGCACCATGAAAATCATTGATGGCAATGTCAACGTGATGGATGCGCGTGGGCGAATCATTGGCAGTGGTGACAGGGAGCGCATCGGGGAGTTGCATGAGGGCGCGCTGTTGGTGTTGTCTCAGGGGCGCATCGTGGATATCGACGATGCTGTGGCAAAACATCTGCACGGCGTGCGGCCAGGCATCAATCTTCCGCTACGTATTGACGGGGCGATCGTGGGCGTCATTGGCCTGACAGGCGAGCCGGGCGCACTGCGTCACTATGGCGAATTAGTCTGTATGGCGGCAGAGATGATGCTGGAGCAGGCCCGGCTATTACATATGCTGGCTCAGGACAGCCGACTGCGTGAAGAGCTGGTGCTCAACCTGATAAGAAGTGATGCGCTGACGCCACAGCTGACAGAGTGGGCACAGCGCCTGGGTATCGATCTTAATCAGCCCCGCGTGGTGGCGGTGATCGAAGTCGACAGCGGGCAGTTAGGCGTGGACAGCGCCATGTCTGAATTACAGCAGCTGCAAACCTTACTCACCACCCCCGTTCGGGATAACCTGATAGCCATTGTGTCGCTAACTGAAATGGTCGTACTGAAACCGGCATTAAACACACACGGACGTTACGACCGTCACGATCATCGCAAGCGGGTTGAGCAACTGATGCAGCGAATGAACGAAAGCGGTCATCTGCGCATGCGTATTGCGCTGGGCAACTTCTTTACCGGTCCGGGCAGCATCGCCCGCTCTTACCGCACTGCGCGCACCACCATGGCCGTTGGAAAGCAGCGCATGCCAGACGTCCGCAGCTATTTTTATCAGGATCTGATGCTGCCGGTATTACTGGACAGTTTACGCGGTGGCTGGCAGGCGAACGAGCTGGCACGTCCGCTGGAAAAACTGAAAAGCATGGACAGCAACGGTTTGCTGCGCCGGACCTTAAGCGCATGGTTCAGCAATAACGTCCAGCCCGGCGCAACATCACGCGCGCTGTTTATTCATCGTAATACGCTGGAGTATCGACTGAATCGGATTGCTGAGTTAACCGGCCTGAATCTTGGTCATTTTGACGATCGATTACTGCTGTATATTGCGTTACAGCTGGATGAGCAGGGCTGATGACGCTGCTTATGAAACCATGAGGACGCCCGATGCGTATATTGCCCGCCATACTTTGCCTGCTAATCGTTACGTTTACCTGCCAGGCACGGCCTGACAGCCTGATTTTTCTCTCTACTGATGCCCTGATGAATACCCGGCAGGCTTTGCAGAATCATCAGGCGAGCACACTGACGGAACAGGCCTGGCGTCAGCTGCAACATCAGGCAGAAAAGGCGCTCAGCCAGCCCGATCCCAGCGTGATGGATAAGGGGCTGATGCCGCCCAGCGGATCGCGGCATGACTATCTGAGCCTGAGCGCCTACTGGTGGCCGGACGGAAAGCAGAAAACGGGGTTGCCCTGGATTCGTCGGGATGGTGAGATTAATCCCGACACGAAAAATAACCAAACCGACGGCGTGCGGCTGGCGCGCTTTAGCGCAGATGTACAGACACTCTCGCTGGCCTGGTTCTTTTCTGGCGATGCACGCTATGCCAGCAAAGCACAATCGATGATCCGCCACTGGTTTATCGATCCTGCCAGCCGTATGAATCCAAACCTGAATTATGCCCAGGGGATTCCAGGCAGGACGCCTGGCCGTCATGATGGCGTACTGGATGGGCGCTATTTTGCGACCCGCATTGTTGATGCGCTGGTGCTGTTGCGCCAGTCACCCGGCTGGCGCGACAGCGACGAGGCGGCGTTACATCGCTGGTTCAGTGACTATCTTAGCTGGCTGCAGACCAGCCAGCTGGCGCAACAGGAGCGGGATGCCCCAAATAATCATGGCAGCTGGTACAGCGTACAGGTTGCCGGTATTGCCGCTTACCTGGGCAAAAACACGGTGATCGCTGATATGTCGGCGCTGGCCAAACGAAAAATTGATGGGCAAATACAGAAAGAGGGGACTCAGCCACTTGAGCTGGCGCGAACCCGCTCCTTTCATTACAGCGTCTTTAATTTGCAGGCGCTAACCGCTATCGCGGCGTTAGCTTCTCAGCGTGGGCTGGACGATCTCTGGCACTATCAAAACAAGCAGGGTGGCTCGCTACTGGCGGCGCTGGATTATATGGCGCCCTTTAGCGATCCATCACGCCGCTGGCCGTGGAAAACCCGCGAACGCCAAAGCGAGCGGTTAATCCCCTTACTGCTGTTGGCTGACGTCACACTTAAGTCAGAACGTTACCAATCCTGGATTGATCGTCCTGAATGGCGTACCGGCTCAGCAGAGGTGCTACGTGATGTGGTGTTACTCAGGCGATAGCCGCGCAGATTGCCAATAAAAAAGGCCAGACGCGTCAAGTGAATCACACTTAATGCGGCTGGCCTGATGTAAATCTGAAATAATTAACGGCCGCTGCGGGTCAGTTTTTCCAGATCGGATTCAATTTCGGCGATTTTATGGGAAACGACGCCTTCAAGATGACGCAGATCATCAAGGATTTTACGTTTCAGATCGACTTCCACCTGATCGCGCTGGCAGATCTGGTCCAGTTCATCGATCACATAACGCAGGTTCGGGCTGATTTCCTGCACTTCGCGATAGCCTTGTGACGCGTTATCAGCAACGACGGTCTTGCGCTGGCGAGGATATTTAAATTTCACGCTTTTGGCGAAAAATTCACCTTTATCTTTGCGGAAATAAATTTTCAAAATATCGTTATTCGCTTCCTGACGCAGGCTGTAGCGATCGATATCGTCAGGGTTACTAATGCCTAAGCTCTTAATATTGTCATACATAATTATTTTCCACCAAATGATAGGCGCGCAGAATTGTTCATGACTTAATGACTATAGACATAAATAACATGAATCAGTGCGCAACAGGATTTAACTGGCGCGAATTATGACCTGGATGAAAAGTAAACGCACCTGTTGGTTCGTGTAGAAAAACAACATTACCCGTAACAGCTGTAAACAAAAGATGACGGGCTGCTGTACAGCCCGTCCGACAGATTAGTCGATCGTACGCAGCAGTTCATTGATGCCGGTTTTCGCCAGCGTTTTCGCATCAACTTTTTTCACAATGACTGCGCAGTAAAGGCTGTAGCGGCCATCTTTAGACGGCAGGTTACCGGATACCACGACCGAGCCGGCAGGCACGCGACCGTAGTGGATTTCGCCGGTTTCGCGGTCATAAATTTTGGTGCTCTGACCGATATAAACACCCATTGAAATCACGGAGCCTTCTTCAACGATCACGCCTTCAACGATTTCAGAACGTGCGCCAATAAAGCAGTTATCTTCAATGATGGTGGGGTTGGCCTGCAGCGGCTCGAGCACGCCACCGATTCCTACACCACCGGATAAATGTACGTTTTTACCAATCTGTGCACAGGAACCGACGGTTGCCCAGGTATCAACCATTGTGCCTTCGTCCACAAAGGCGCCGATGTTCACGTAGGAAGGCATCAGAACCGTGTTGCGCGCAATAAAAGCCCCTTTGCGAACGGCAGCGGGCGGCACCACGCGGAAGCCGGCTTCTTTGAAGCGCGCATCGTCCCAGTCGGCAAACTTCATTGGCACTTTGTCGTAAAAACGGGTTTCAGCCCCTTCCATCACCTGATTGTCATTAATGCGGAAAGAGAGCAGAACGGCTTTTTTCAGCCACTGATGCGTTACCCATTCGCCGTCGATTTTTTCAGAAACGCGCAGTTCACCACTGTCCAGTTTGGCGATAACCTGATTAATCGCCTCGCGGGTTTCAGTATCCACACTGGTCGGGGTGATGTCAGCGCGACGTTCGAAGGCAGATTCAATAACACTCTGTAACTGTTGCATATTTTTTCCTGATCTGTCATTTGTGGTGCCAGCCAGTGACCGGCACGGGTAAAAAGTTGATGTTCACAAATTGAAGCGGGTCACACTTTATCGTTTGGATTAAGGGCTTCTGTCAACCGTTGTTGCAACGTCTGACGCATTTCCTCATCCAGTGCCTTGCGTTCGCTATTGGCTAAAATAAACAAATCTTCCACGCGCTCGCCAATGGTGCTGATGCGCGCACCATGCAGAGAGACGCCGAGATCGGCAAACACTTCCCCCACGCGCGCCAGTAAACCGGGCTGATCCAGGGCTACCAGCTCCAGATAACTGCGGCGATCGGTGTGAGTTGGCAGGAAATTCACTTCGGTATCCACGCTAAAGTGCTTAAGCCTGGCGGCCTGACGGCGGGTGCGCGGTGGCACCCACTCTCTCTGGGTTATCGCCTGCTCCAGCGCCTGAATGATCATCGCATGACGATCGGGCGACAGGGGACTGCCATCCGGCTCCAGTACAATAAAGGTATCCATCGCCATGCCATCGCGGCTGGTAAAAATTTGCGCATCATGCACGCTGAGGTTGCGACGATCCAGCTCTCCTGCCACGGCGGCGAACAGGTGCGGGCGATCGGGACTCCAGATAAAAATTTCGGTCCCGCCGCGCGTTGCCTGCGGGCTGACCAGCACCAGCGGTTGATTAAGATCGTGTCCCAGTAAGTGGCGGGCATGCCAGGCAATCTGGTTGGGCGTATGGCGCAGAAAATAGTCGGCGCGACAGCGATTCCAGATGTGATGTAACCGCTCTTCATTGATGTTGTCCATACGCAGCAGCGCCAGCGCCTGCAGGCGGTGATGACGTACGCGTTCCCGCAGATCCGGACTGTTTTCCATGCCGCGACGCAGCTGTTTTTCGGTGGCGAAGAACAACTCTCGCAGCAGACTTTGCTTCCAGCTGTTCCACAGGCTCTCATTGGTGGCGCAGATATCAGCCACCGTCAGGCACACCAGATAACGCAGTCGGTTTTCGTTCTGCATGACCTCGGCGAACTGCTGAATCACCGTGGGGTCCTGAATATCACGACGCTGCGCGGTCACGGACATTAACAGATGATGCCGTACCAGCCATGCGACAAGCTGCGTTTCACGCGAGTTAAGGCCGTGCATCTCGGCGAACTCCAGCGCATCCTGCGCGCCAAGAACAGAGTGATCGCCGTTACGTCCTTTCGCTATGTCATGCAGCAGCGCCGCCATCAGCAGTAACTCTTGCTGAGGCAGGCGCGGCCAGAGTTCAACGCATAAAGGATGTTGTGGACGCGTCGCTTCGTTGGCAAAACTTTCCAGCTTCTGAAGAACCCGAATGGTGTGCTCATCCACGGTATAGGCGTGGAACAGGTCAAACTGCATCTGCCCAACGATCTGACCCCAGAGCGGCGTATAGGCCCAGAGTACGCTATGGCGATGCATCGGGACTAATGCACGACTGACCGCACCGGGATGACGCAGGATCGACATAAACAGACGGCGTGCTTCAGGCAACTGACAGAGCGGCTGCTTAAGGTGGCGACGTGTGTGGCGCAGGCGGCGCAGCGTGGTCGAATAGATCCCTTTGATATTGTCATTGCGTACCATGACGTAAAACATGCGCATTATCGCCTGAGGCTCCCGATCAAACAGCGTTTCATCGCGCAGATCGATCAGGTTACCCCGTAGCTGAAAGTCATCATCAATAGCGCAGGGTTTTTCATTGGTAGAGAGGGCCAGAATGGCTTCATCGAACAACTGCAGCAGCATCTGGTTCAGTTCGCCGATACGACGCGTGACGCGATAAAAATCCTTCATCATGCGTTCAACCGGCTCGTTGCCTTCGCCCTGATACTGAAGGCGCTGGGCAACGCTAAGCTGGCGATCGAACAGTAGCCGGTTGTCATAACGCGGCAGCAACAGATGCAGCGCAAACCGAATCCGCCAGAGAAAGGCCTGGCATTCATTCAGTTCGGCGCGTTCGGCGTCGGTCAGAAAGCCAAAGCCCACCATCTCGTCGAGCGTTGTCGCGCCGAAGTGCCGTCGCGCAACCCACTGTAACGTATGAATATCACGTAAACCGCCCGGGCTGCTTTTAATATCCGGTTCCAGGTTGTAGCTGGTACCGTGATAGCGCGTATGACGCTCTTGTTGCTCTTCAATTTTGGCGGCAAAAAAGCGGGACGACGGCCAGAAGCCATCGCTAAAGACATTTTTCTGCAGTTCGAGGAACAGCGCGACATCACCGGCCAGCATCCGCGCTTCAATCAGGTTGGTCGCCACCGTCAGGTCGGATAGGCCTTCCAGCAGGCATTCTTCAAGGCTACGCACGCTGTGGCCCACTTCCAGTTTGAGATCCCACATCAGCGTCAGCAGCGCGCTGGCGCTTTGGGCGGCCTCTTCGTTAAGCGGCTGGCGGCTGAGAATCAATATGTCAATATCGGAAAGCGGGTGAAGCTCACCCCGACCATAACCCCCGACAGCAACCAGAGCGATGGATTTCATGCTGTCGAAGCCAAAGTAACGCCACAGGCGACGCAGAAGGCGATCGATAAACAGGGTTCGGGCATGAATCAGATTCTCTGCCGCCTCACCGCTATCAAAGGCCGCCGCCAGGTGCTGTTGAAAGCACTCCAGGCGCTGCTTGAGTATTTCACGTGATAGCTGATCGTCCTGCCACTCGCCAGGCGAATCATTCAGACCGTTTTTCACTTCTTGCGACAGGCTCATGCAGCGTTCTCATCAGTAACCATAAAAAAACCGGCAGAGCGCCGGCCTTTTATCAGGGGAGGAATTACGCCTGGTTAACTAACACCGCGGGAAGGGTGTCGTCTTTACGCAGGGTTAAAATCTCACAGCCGTTATCCGTCACCACAATAGTATGCTCGTACTGCGCCGACAAGCTGCGATCTTTGGTTTTCACCGTCCAGCCGTCTTTCATGGTACGAATGCGATAATCACCGGCGTTCACCATCGGTTCCACGGTAAAGGTCATGCCGGCCTGCAGGACGACACCGCTGTCGTCTGCATCGTAGTGCAGAACCTGTGGCTCTTCATGAAAGCCCTTGCCGATGCCATGACCGCAGTATTCACGCACCACTGAGAAGTCATTCGCTTCAACATATTTCTGGATAGCGCGGCCCAGCTCGCGCAGGCGAATACCCGGCTTCACCAGACGCAGTGATAAATAAAGGCTTTCCTGAGTCACGCGGCACAGGCGCTCACCCTGGATCGTCGGCTTGCCGACGATAAACATTTTCGAGGTATCGCCGTGGTACTCGTCTTTAATCACGGTCACGTCGATGTTAACGATGTCGCCATCTTTCAACGGACGATCGTCGCTCGGAATACCGTGACAGACCACCTCATTTACCGAGATGCAGACGGATTTCGGAAAACCGTGGTAACCCAGGCAGGCAGAAATCGCCTGCTGATGCTGAGTAATGTGTTCGTGGCAGAGACGATCCAGTTCACCCGTGGTTACGCCAGGCTGCACATGGGGTTCGATCATTTCTAACACTTCGGCGGCGAGGCGGCCAGCGACGCGCATTTTTTCGATTTCTTCGGGGGTTTTAATTGAGATTGCCATTAAATTATTCCGCTGCTGCTGAAATTTTCAGCGATAATGAATGCTGTGCTCTCATGTTAACAGCAAGCCAAAAGGGCTGCCAAACAGAGAACGCACCACAGGCCGTAAGCGAACATTTATTGGCGTCCAAAGCGTGATTGTGGTATAAAGCGCGCCGACGATTCTCTGTATGGCCGTTAAGGTCAGCGGGAAACGCAATAATCTCACTATGTGTAATAAAACACACATGTATCGACACATACGCCGGGGTGCCTTGAAAGAGGTCGGTTGTATGGGATACATGGAGGCCCAACCCCAATTAAACTAGAGGTAGTAATCATGGCAACTGTTTCCATGCGCGATATGCTCAAGGCTGGTGTTCACTTCGGTCACCAGACCCGTTACTGGTGCCCAAAAATGAAGCCATTCATTTTCGGTGCGCGTAACAAAGTTCACATCATCAACCTTGAGAAAACTGTACCAATGTTCAACGACGCTCTGGCTGAGTTGACCAAAATCTCTTCCCGTAAAGGTAAGATTCTGTTTGTTGGTACTAAGCGCGCTGCTGCCGAAGCGATCAAAGAGTCTGCACTGAGCTGCGACCAGTTCTTCGTAAACCACCGCTGGTTGGGTGGCATGCTGACCAACTGGAAAACCGTTCGTCAGTCTATCAAACGTCTGAAAGAGCTTGAGACGCAGTCTCAGGACGGCACTTTCGACAAACTGACCAAGAAAGAAGCGCTGATGCGCGCTCGTGAACTGGCCAAGCTGGAAAACAGCCTGGGCGGTATCAAAGACATGGGCGGTTTGCCGGATGCACTGTTTGTTGTCGATGCTGACCACGAACACATCGCAATCAAAGAAGCAAACAACCTGGGTATCCCAGTATTTGCTATCGTTGATACTAACTCTGATCCAGATGGCGTTGATTACGTTATCCCAGGTAACGACGATGCGATCCGTGCTATCAACCTGTACCTGACTGCCGTTGCGACCACCGTTCGCGAAGGCCGCTCTCAGGATCTGGCTGAGCAGGCTGAAGAAGCGTCTTTAGAAAACGCTTAATTAAGGTTTGCTCTGCATAAGAGCCCTTAGCATTCAGATGTGATCTGTAAGGGGCCAAACATGGCCCCTTTATTTTATCCAAGTCTGTTACGCCCCTGTTCAGGACGGCGGGACAGAGTAAATTTTCCGCAAATAAGTACCTTCTGATGCACTTGTGCTCAGGTACGAACCGAGGATTCTGGAATGGCTGAAATTACCGCTGCATTGGTAAAAGAACTGCGTGAGCGTACTGGCGCAGGCATGATGGACTGCAAAAAAGCGCTGACTGAAGCGAGCGGCGACATCGAGCTGGCGATTGAAAACATGCGTAAGTCTGGCGCAATTAAAGCAGCGAAAAAAGCGGGTAACGTTGCTGCTGATGGCGTAATCAAAACCAAAATCGTTGGTAACTACGGTGTGATTCTGGAAGTGAACTGCCAGACTGACTTCGTAGCAAAAGACGGTGGTTTCCAGGCGTTTGCTGATAAAGTTCTTGACGCTGCTGCGGCTGACCGCATCACCGACGTTGAAGTGCTGAAAGCACAGTTCGAAGAAGAACGTGTTGCCCTGGTTGCTAAAATCGGCGAGAACATCAACATTCGTCGCGTTGCTCTTCTGGAAGGCGAAGAACTGGGCAGCTACCTGCACGGCGCACGTATCGGCGTTCTGGTTTCTGCCAAAGGCGCTAACGAAGATCTGATCAAACAGATCGCAATGCACGTTGCGGCAAGCAAACCTGAGTTTGTTAAGCCAGAAGACGTTTCTGCGGAAGTGGTTGATAAAGAATACCAGGTTCAGCTGGACATCGCGATGCAGTCTGGTAAGCCAAAAGAGATCGCAGAGAAGATGGTTGAAGGCCGTATGAAGAAATTCACCGGTGAAGTCTCTCTGACCGGTCAGGCATTCGTTATCGATCCAAGCAAAACCGTTGGCCAGGCGCTGAAAGAGCAGGGCGCTGACGTGATCAACTTCATCCGCTTTGAAGTGGGCGAAGGCATCGAAAAAGTTGAGACTGATTTTGCTGCTGAAGTTGCAGCAATGTCCAAACAGTCTTAATGATCTGAAAGAACCGCCAGATGGCGGTTCTTTTTTGTCTGCCACAGGCAAAAGATACGTTTTCAGTTTCATCCCAATAGTAATTCTTTTGCTCTAAGCGGATGATTGATCGGAATTACTTCTTATTCATCATATCTTCCAGGACGAATTGACCATGGCGACCAACGCAAAACCTGTTTATCAACGTATCCTGCTAAAACTCAGTGGCGAAGCACTTCAAGGTGCAGAGGGTTTTGGTATCGACGCGAGCGTGCTTGACCGCATGGCTCAGGAAGTCAAAGAACTGGTCGAGCTGGGTATCCAGGTGGGCGTTGTGATTGGCGGCGGTAACCTGTTCCGCGGAGCCGGCCTGGCGCAGGCGGGCATGAACCGCGTTGTGGGTGACCACATGGGGATGCTTGCTACGGTAATGAACGGCCTGGCGATGCGTGATGCACTGCACCGCGCGTACGTCAATGCCCGTCTGATGTCCGCGATTCCCCTCAACGGCGTTTGCGATAACTACAGCTGGGCAGAAGCCATCAGCCTGTTACGTAATAACCGTGTGGTTATCTTTTCTGCGGGTACGGGCAATCCTTTCTTCACGACGGATTCAGCCGCCTGTCTGCGTGGTATTGAAATCGAAGCGGATGTGGTGCTGAAAGCCACGAAAGTTGACGGTGTTTACTCGGCCGACCCGGTGAAGCACCCTGATGCAACGCTGTATGAAAAACTGACTTATGCGGAAGTGCTGGATCAAGAGCTTAAAGTGATGGATCTCGCCGCGTTTACGCTGGCGCGCGATCACAAACTGCCAATCCGCGTTTTCAATATGAACAAACCTGGCGCATTGCGTCGCGTAGTGATGGGTGAAAAAGAAGGTACCCTGATTACGCATTAATACCCGAGGCGAGATAAAATAAGGTATATTCTGTCAGTGCGGTAATGTTTAGCCGTGCACCAGTCAGGATTATCGATGATTATCGATCCCGCTTCCGGTGATGCCGGAACTGGCCAGGTCAAACCGAATCCAAGGGTTTTAACGTGATTAACGACATTAAAAAAGATGCTGATACGCGCATGGACAAATGCGTCGAGGCATTCAAAACCACTATCAGCAAGGTACGCACAGGCCGTGCTTCACCTTCTCTGCTCGACGGCATTATCGTTGAATATTACGGTACGCCGACGCCACTGCGTCAGCTGGCTTCCGTTACCGTTGAAGACTCCCGCACGCTGAAAATCAACGTGTTTGATCGCTCTCTCGGCCCGGCCGTTGAAAAAGCGATTATGGCGTCCGATCTTGGCCTCAATCCAAACTCAGCGGGTTCGGACATTCGTGTTCCGCTCCCTGCGCTGACGGAAGAGCGTCGTAAAGATCTGATTAAAATCGTACGCGGTGAAGCCGAGCAGGGACGTGTGTCTGTACGTAACGTTCGTCGCGACGCCAACGATAAAATCAAAGCGTTGCTGAAAGATAAAGAAATCAGCGAAGACGACGAACGTCGTTCGCAGGATGAAATCCAGAAAATGACCGATGCGCACATCAAGAAAGTTGATGCGGCACTGGCCGAAAAAGAAGCGGAGTTGATGGACTTCTGATTCCATCATCGCCGACCAAAACGCCGTACAGAGAGGCATTCTGACAGAATGTCACCTCTGGCGGCGTTTTACATTGTGCCCCACGCTTTCACCTCTACATGGACAGCATTATGAAGCGATTAACTCTGCTCGGTTCAACCGGTTCGATAGGCACCAGCACGCTGGCAGTCGTCAGTGCCAATCCTACGCGCTATCAGATCACCGCGCTGGTTGCCGGTAAAAACGTGGCCCTGATGGCTGAGCAGTGCGTACAGTTCCAACCCCGCTATGCGGCGATGGCAGACGAAGAAGCCGCTGTTGCGCTACGTGAGCGACTGAGAGCATTGAAGGTGAAGACTGAAGTGCTCTCCGGCGTTCAGGCAGCCTGTGAACTGGCCGCGCTGGATGAGGTTGACCAGGTGATGGCGGCGATTGTGGGCGCCTCAGGTTTACTGCCCACGTTGGCAGCGATTCGCGCGGGTAAAACCGTCCTGCTGGCGAATAAAGAATCCCTGGTGACGTGCGGCCGTTTATTTATGGAGGCGGTGCGCCAGCATAAGGCGCAGCTGTTGCCGGTAGACAGCGAGCACAATGCGATTTTTCAGAGTTTGCCCGCTACCATCCAGCATCAGTTAGGTTACGCTGACCTGCAGAATAACGGCATTGAGTCGATTATTCTTACGGGATCGGGTGGCCCTTTTCGTGACACAAATTTAGCGGATCTGCGCAATATGTCGCCAGATCAGGCTTGTGCACATCCGAACTGGTCAATGGGGCGTAAAATCTCGGTTGATTCGGCCACCATGATGAATAAAGGTCTTGAATACATTGAAGCTCGTTGGCTGTTCAACGCCAGTGCCGCGCAGATGGAAGTGATTTTGCACCCCCAATCGGTGATCCACTCCATGGTGCGTTACTGCGATGGCAGCGTGCTGGCACAGTTAGGTTCACCTGACATGCGAACCCCTATCGCCCACAGTATGGCCTGGCCAGCGCGTATTCACGCTGGGGTCACACCGCTGGACTTTACCCGCATGTCGGCGCTGACGTTCTCAGAACCTGATTTTGGCCGTTACCCCTGTCTTAAACTGGCAATTGATGCCTGCGAGGCCGGGCAGGCGGCCACCACCACGCTTAATGCTGCCAATGAGATCGCCGTGGCGGCGTTCCTGAATCAGCGAATTCGTTTTACCGATATCGCAGCGTTAAACAGCGCAGTGCTGTCATCGCAGCACGGCCAGGAACCGGATTCAGTGGACGCTGTCATCGAAATCGATCGTATGGCACGCGCCGCTGCGACCGAAATGTTGCCACGCTTCACGGCATAACAACGATTGCGTTGAGGCTATTTGTTCGCTTCAGGTGAAAATGTTATAGTCGCTGGCTCGCGTTTAACGGTCTGTCACCAAATTCGGTGTGGCCTGGCAGACAGTGCCGGGATTTGTACCGGGCGCAATGTATTCAGAAACCACAGCATTTCTGATGAAAGGAATTGATTACGCGTTATGTCGTCTGAAAATCACAACAACACCGATGACCAACAGGGAACCGGTCCACGCCACGTTGCTATCATTATGGATGGCAATGGCCGTTGGGCTAAGAACCAGGGAAAACTGCGTATCTCCGGTCACAAAGCGGGCGTGAAATCAGTACGTCGCGCCGTTAGCTTTGCCGTCAGTAATAATCTTGAAGCGTTAACGCTTTACGCCTTTAGTAGCGAAAACTGGAGCCGTCCTGCGCAGGAAGTCACTGCCTTGATGGAGCTGTTTGTCTGGGCGCTGGACAGTGAAGTGAAAAGCCTGCACAAGCATAATGTTCGCTTACGCATCATTGGCGATATCAGCCGCTTCAGCCCCCGCATTCAGGAACGTGTCCGTCGGGCAGAAGCGCTGACGGAGAATAACGATCGACTCACGCTAAACATTGCTGCGAACTACGGCGGGCGATGGGATATTATCGAAGGCGTTAAAAAGTTGGCTGAACAGGTTCAGGAAGGCTTGTTACGCCCTGATCAGATAACCGAAGAGAGCCTGACGTCGCAACTGTGCATGAACCAGTTGGCGCCAGTGGATTTAGTGATAAGGACCGGGGGAGAGCATCGGATTAGCAACTTCCTGTTGTGGCAAATTGCCTATGCGGAATTCTATTTTACTGATGTGCTCTGGCCGGATTTTGATGAACACGTTTTTGAAGGTGCACTGAATGCATTCTCTCTGCGGGAGCGACGCTTTGGCGGCGCTGCACCAGGCGGCGCCTGAGCAATCTGGGGGTAACCTTTGCTGAAGTCTCGTCTGATCACCGCGCTGATTCTCATCCCGCTGGTGATCGCTGCATTGTTCTGGTTACCGCCTGTTGGCTTTGCAATTATTACGATTATTATCTGCATGCTGGCCGCCTGGGAATGGGGGCAGCTGTCTGGTATGGCATCGCGTCAGCAACGGATCTGGCTCGCGCTGATATGCGGTCTGGCTCTGACGCTGATGCTGTTTACGCTTCCTCCCTACGAACATAACGCGCACCTGCCGCAGGTGGCGGGCTGGCTGTGGGCCTCACTGGCCTGGTGGATTGCTGCGCTGTTACTGGTTCTGTTCTATCCTGCCTCTGCTGCGTTATGGCGGACTTCCCGACCCTTGCGTCTGCTGTTTGGTGCGTTAACGGTCATTCCTTTCTTCTGGGGCATGATGGCGCTCCGCCAGTATCATTACGAAGCCGATCACTTTGCCGGTGCCTGGTGGCTGCTGTTTGTTATGTTTCTGGTATGGGGCGCCGATTCCGGTGCCTACATGTTCGGCAAACTGTTTGGCAAACATAAGCTGGCGCCAAAAGTGTCGCCCGGTAAAACATGGGAAGGTTTTCTGGGCGGACTGATCTCTTCTGCGCTGATTGCCGTCCTGTTCGCCAGTTTTGCGCCGCTTTCCGTTCCCACCGGCACGCTGGTGATCTGCGCCGTGATTTCCACCCTTGCTTCGGTACTGGGCGATCTGACGGAAAGCATGTTTAAACGCGAGGCCGGTATCAAAGACAGCGGGAGCCTGATTCCCGGACATGGCGGTATTCTTGACCGCATCGACAGCCTGACAGCAGCAGTGCCGGTATTTGCCTGTTTATTGCTGTTGGTGTTTCAGACACTTTAAGGGCAAGCGACGATGTTAAGCGTAATCTGGAGTTTTGCCGCATTTATCATTGCACTGGGCGTGTTAATCACCGTGCATGAGTTTGGCCATTTTTGGGTGGCGCGGCGTTGCGGTGTGAGAGTAGAGCGCTTTTCTATCGGCTTTGGCAAGGCGTTATGGCAACGCCGCGATCGTCACGGCACCGAATTTGTGATTGCGCTCATTCCCCTTGGCGGTTATGTCAAAATGCTGGACGAGCGGGTAGAAAGCGTTCCCGCCGAGCTTCGGCACCAGGCGTTTAACAATAAAGCGATTTGGCAGCGCGCGTCTATTATTGCTGCCGGCCCGATTGCCAATTTCCTGTTTGCTATCTTTGCCTACTGGGTCGTGTTCATCCACGGCGTGCCGGGTATTAAACCGGTAGTTGGTGAAATTCTGAACGGTTCGGTCGCCGCAGAAGCGCAAATTACACCCGGGACGGAACTTAAGGCCGTTGACGGTATCGAAACGCCTGACTGGGAAGCTGTGCGCATGGCATTGATCGGTAAAATCGGTGATGCCAGCACAACGTTAACAGTGGGTCGTTTTGGCGAACAGGGGACGCAGCAAAAACAGGTCGATTTGCGCAACTGGCAGTTCGAACCTGATAAGCAGGACCCTGTCGTCGCGCTGGGAATTCGTCCCCGGGGCCCGCAGATTGAAACGACCCTGGCTGAAGTGCAAAAGAATTCGCCTGCCAGTGCAGCCGGTTTGCAAGCTGGCGACAGGATCGTTAAAGTCGATGGTCAGTTATTATCGCAGTGGCAGCCTTTTGCTACCCAGGTTCGGGATAACCCAGGAAAAAGTATTGCTCTTGAGGTCGATCGCAACGGTGAGGCGGTGCAGTTAACCCTGACGCCCGAAGCGAAACCTGGGAACAAAGCACAAGGGTTTGCGGGGGTGATTCCCCGAGTCGTACCGCTGCCAGACGAGTATAAAACGGTAAGACAATATGGTGCGTTTTCAGCCATTGGTGAAGCCAGTGTAAAAACCTGGCAGTTAATGAAGCTGACCGTCTCTATGTTGGGCAAGTTAATAACCGGCGATGTGAAGCTGAACAACCTGAGCGGCCCGATTTCGATTGCGCAAGGTGCAGGTTTGTCAGCCGAGTATGGAATGATTTACTACCTGATGTTCCTGGCGTTGATTAGCGTCAACTTAGGGATCATCAACCTGTTCCCGCTACCGGTTTTAGATGGTGGGCACTTGCTCTTCCTTGCGATTGAAAAGATCAAAGGGGGACCGGTGTCCGAGCGAGTTCAAGACTTTAGTTACCGCATCGGTTCAATACTGCTGGTGATGTTAATGGGGCTTGCACTTTTCAATGATTTCTCACGTTTGTAACCGCTGGAACGCGAGCTTACGTGGGATGTGTTAGGAAAACGCATAATAACGATGGCGATGAAAAAGTTGCTCATAGCGTCGCTGCTGTTTAGCAGCGCCACCGTTTACGGTGCAGACGATTTCGTGGTGAAGGACATTCATTTCGAAGGGCTGCAGCGAGTCGCCGTCGGCGCGGCTCTGCTGAGCATGCCAGTTCGGGTTGGCGATACGGTGAATGACGATGACGTCAGAAATACCATTCGCTCCCTGTTCGCAACTGGCAACTTTGAGGATGTTCAGGTCCTGCGAGATGGTAATACGCTGATTGTTCAGGTCAAAGAACGTCCCACCATCGCCAGCATTACCTTCAGCGGTAACAAAGCGGTTAAAGACGATCAGCTCAAACAAAACCTCGAAGCCTCAGGCGTGCGCGTCGGCGAAGCGCTGGACCGCACCACCATCTCTTCGATTGAGAAGGGCCTGGAAGACTTCTACTACAGCGTGGGCAAATACACCGCCAGCGTTAAAGCCGTAGTCACACCGCTGCCGCGTAACCGCGTCGATTTGAAACTGGTGTTTACCGAAGGTGTTTCTGCCAAAATTCAGCAGATCAATATCGTCGGTAACAAAGCTTTTAGCTCCGACGAGCTCATTTCCCGCTTCCAGTTGCGTGACGAAGTGCCGTGGTGGAACGTGGTGGGCGACCGTAAATACCAGAAGCAGAAACTGGCGGGCGACCTTGAAACCCTGCGCAGCTTCTATCTGGATCGGGGTTATGCGCGTTTCAACATTGATTCGACCCAGGTCAGCCTGACGCCGGATAAGAAAGGCATCTACATCACCGTGAACATTACCGAAGGCGATCAGTACAAGATTGCTGGCGTAATCGTTAACGGCAGCATGGCGGGTCATTCGGCCGAAATCGAACATCTGACCAAAATTCCGGCGGGCGAGCTGTATAACGGCACGAAAGTCACGTCGATGGAAGATGACATTAAGAAACTGCTGGGTCGCTACGGCTATGCCTATCCACGTGTTGTGACACAGCCTGAAATTAACGATGCGGATAAAACCGTTAAGCTGCACATCAACGTCGATGCGGGTAACCGCTACTACGTGCGTAAAGTGCGCTTCGAAGGAAACGATACATCAAAAGATGCCGTACTGCGTCGTGAAATGCGTCAGATGGAAGGCGCCTGGCTGGGCAGCGACCTGGTCGATCAGGGCAAAGAGCGTCTGAATCGTACGGGCTATTTTGAAACCGTTGACGTGGATACGCAGCGCGTTCCCGGCTCACCTGACCAGGTTGACGTGGTCTATAAAGTTAAAGAACGCAATACCGGTACCTTTAACTTTGGCGTCGGCTACGGTACAGAAAGTGGCGTGAGTTTCCAGGTCGGTGTTACCCAGGATAACTGGCTCGGCACCGGTAATACCGTGGGGATTAGCGGCACTAAAAACGATTACCAGACCTATGCAGAATTCTCCCTGACCGATCCCTACTTTACCGTTGACGGTGTGAGTCTGGGCGGCCGGGTGTTCTACAACAACTTTAAGGCCAGCAACGCCGATCTCTCCGGCTATACCAACAGAAGTTACGGTACAGACGGTACATTGGGCTTCCCAATCAACGAGAACAACTCGCTGCGCGTCGGTCTGGGCTATGTCCATAACGACCTGTCTGACATGCGTCCACAGGTTGCGATGTGGCGTTATCTTGACTCGGTCGGTAAGCCACAGCAGTTGAACAGCAACGGCGACTTCTCTGCTGACGACTTCACCTTTAACTATGGCTGGACCTATAACACGCTCGATCGTGGTTTCTTTGCCACCTCAGGTAACCGTACTAACCTGAACGGCAAAGTCACGATTCCAGGTTCAGATAACCAGTTCTACAAAATGACCCTGGACAGCCAGCAGTATGTTCCGATCAATAAAGATCATACCTGGGTTGTGTTAGGTCGCGGTCGTGTGGGCTACGGTGACGGCATTAGCGGTAAAGAGATGCCGTTCTATGAGAACTTCTACGCCGGCGGTTCGAGTACCGTGCGCGGGTTCCAGTCCAATACCATCGGTCCGAAAGCCGCTTACCTGAACAATGGTTCGTCATACTGTAACCTGAGCGATCCGAACGGTATCTGTAAGTCGAGCGATGCAATCGGGGGTAACGCGATGGCGATTGCCAGCCTTGAGCTGATCACGCCAACACCGTTCCTGAGTGAGAAATATTCGAATTCCGTCCGCACTTCGCTGTTTGTGGATGCGGGTACGGTCTGGGATACTAAATGGCAGAACACGGCGGAGACGCGCGCGGCCGGTATTCCTGACTACAGCGATCCGAACAACATTCGCGTTTCGACCGGTGTGTCTTTACAGTGGATGTCACCGCTGGGGCCGTTAGTCTTCTCCTATGCCCAGCCGGTTAAGAAAGTTGAGGGAGATAAGTCAGAGCAGTTCCAGTTTAACATTGGTAAAACCTGGTAATGTTCTGTACAGGGATGTTAAAAAATTAGCTTGCACACGTGGGGCATTGCTATGCTCCACGCTGCAAACATACATGTTGAGGGTAAGGAGTTTATAGTGAAAAAGTTGTTATGTGCAGTTACTCTGGGTGTTGCATTGGCTGCTTCTGCTGGCGCACAGGCGGCGGATAAAGTCGCAACTGTGGATCTGAGCCAGGTTTTCCAGAAATCACCTCAGCGCGCGACTATCACCAAGCAGCTCGAGAGTGAATTCCAGGGACGCGCGGCAGAACTCCGTTCTCAGCACGACAAAATCCAGCAGGAAATGCAGGATCTGCAGCGTAATGCGCCAACCATGAAGGCGAGCGAGCGCAGCAAGAAAGAGAAGCAGATTGACTCTGAGCGTAATGCTTTCCAGGCAAAAGCCGACGCGTTTGAGAAAGACAACCAGACCCGCCAGGTTCAGGAGCGTAACAAGCTGCTGGAAAAAATCCAGACTGCTGTTCAGTCGGTTGCCAAGAGCGGCGGCTATGACCTGGTGCTGAATTCTCAGGCTGTGCTGTATTCGGGTTCTGATGTTAAAGACATCACCGATGAAGTTGCGAAGCAGGTTAAATAATCGATGTCATCAATTCGACTGGCTGATTTAGCCCAGCAGTTGGATGCAGAATTGCACGGAGATGGCGATATCGTCATCTCCGGCATTGCTTCTATGCAATCCGCCACCACTGGTCAAATCACGTTTCTTGCCAACAGCCGTTACCGCGAGCAGCTCGCCCTGATCCAGGCTTCAGCCGTGGTGCTGACGGAAGCGGATCTGGAGTGGTGTAAAACCGCCGCGCTGGTTGTTAAAAACCCCTATCTTACCTATGCGCGAATGGCGCAGTTACTGGATACGACGCCGCAGCCTGCGCAGCACATTGCGCCGAGCGCCGTGATCGATTCCAGCGCCAGACTGGGTGAGAATGTGTCCATCGGCGCCAATGCCGTTATTGAGTCCGACGTGGTACTCGGTGACAACGTGGTCATCGGCCCAGGCTGTTTTGTGGGCAAAAAAACCCGTATCGGCAACGGCTCGCGTTTATGGGCTAACGTCTCGGTTTACCATGAGGTGCAGATTGGTCAGGATTGTCTGATTCAGTCCGGCACAGTGATAGGTTCAGATGGGTTCGGTTATGCTAACGATCGTGGCAACTGGGTGAAAATCCCGCAGTTGGGTTCGGTCATCATTGGCGATCGGGTCGAAATCGGTGCCTGTACCACCATCGATCGTGGTGCGCTGGATAACACTCTGATCGGCAATGGTGTTATCATAGATAACCAATGTCAGATTGCTCACAACGTGGTTATTGGCGACAATACTGCGGTTGCTGGCGGTGTGATCATGGCGGGTAGTTTGAAAATTGGTCGTTATTGTATGATTGGCGGTGCCAGCGTCATTAATGGCCATATGGAAATCTGTGACAAAGTAACCGTAACCGGCATGGGCATGGTTATGCGTCCGATAACAGAACCTGGTGTATACTCCTCAGGCATTCCATTACAGCCCAACAAAACCTGGCGCAAAACTGCAGCGTTGGTGATGAATATCGATGAACTAAGCAAACGCTTAAAAGCAATCGAGCGGAAAGTCGGCAAAGACGACTAGACGCCATCCCATGACAGACCGGCTTTCATAATAACAGTGTTAAGCAGGGAAGCCAGGCGCCACGGAACCTATTTGCGGCCTGCCAACGATCATGATGATCGGTGCAGGCCGTGTTATTGATGTCATCAGATTTTTAGGACAGGAAGAGTATTTTGACTACTGAAACTCATACTCTGCAAATTGAAGAGATTTTAGAGCTGCTGCCGCACCGTTATCCGTTTCTGCTGGTAGATCGCGTGCTGGATTTTGAAGAAAACAAATATCTGCGCGCCGTAAAGAATGTCTCCTTTAACGAGCCGTTTTTCCAGGGGCATTTCCCTGGTAAACCGATTTTTCCCGGCGTTCTGATTCTGGAAGCGATGGCACAGGCCACCGGCATTCTGGCATTTAAAAGCGTGGGTAAACTGGAGCCAGGCGAGCTTTATTATTTTGCTGGCATTGATAATGCCCGTTTCAAGCGTCCGGTCGTACCGGGCGATCAAATGATTATGGAAGTGACCTTCGAGAAAACCCGCCGTGGTCTGACTCGCTTCAATGGCGTAGCGACTGTCGACGGTAAAATCGTCTGTGAAGCGACCATGATGTGTGCCCGTAGCCGGGAGGCATAACTCGTGATTGATCCAACCGCCAACATCCATCCCAGTTCAGTCATCGAAGACGGGGCTGTTATCGGCCCCGGCGTTCATATTGGTCCTTTCTGTTTTGTCGGGGCGAATGTCGAGATTGGTGAGGGAACCGTCCTTAAGTCACACGTGGTGGTAAACGGCCATACGCGTATCGGTAAAGACAACCAGATCTATCAGTTTGCTTCTATCGGTGAAGTGAATCAGGATCTGAAATACGCGGGTGAACCCACCCGTGTTGACATTGGCGATCGTAACCGTATTCGTGAAAGCGTGACCATTCATCGTGGCACGACTCAGGGCACAAATGTCACGGTTGTCGGCAGTGACAATCTGTTGATGGTTAACGTCCATATCGCGCATGACTGTGTCATTGGCAACCGCTGCATTATGGCCAACAATGCGACACTAGGCGGCCATGTCACTGTCGACGATTTCGCCATTATTGGCGGCATGACGGCCGTGCACCAGTGGTGCACCATTGGCGCACATGTGATGGTTGGTGGTTGTTCAGGCGTGGCTCAGGATGTGCCGCCCTATGTCATTGCGCAAGGCAACCATGCCACGCCATTCGGTATCAACATTGAAGGCCTGAAGCGCCGTGGCTTCAGCAAAGAAGCACTGCACGCTATCCGCAACGCCTACAAGTTACTTTATCGCAGCGGCAGAACGCTGGATGAAGTCAAACCGGAAATCGAGGCGATTGCTCAGCAGCACAGCGAAGTGCAGCCTTTCTTTGATTTCTTTGCTCGTTCAACTCGTGGATTAATTCGCTAATTCATGTCAGCGCGTCCCCTTACGATTGCCCTGGTCGCCGGAGAAACCTCTGGCGATATCCTTGGCGCAGGCCTGATTCGGGCATTAAAAGCGCGTCATCCTGATGCCCGTTTTGTTGGCGTCGCGGGTCCGCTAATGCAGGCCGAAGGTTGCGAAGCCTGGTACGAGATGGAAGAGCTGGCGGTGATGGGCATTGTGGAGGTGCTGGGGCGGTTACGGCGTTTATTAAGTATTCGTCGCGATCTTACGCAGCGCTTTACCGCGCTTCAGCCTGACGTCTTTGTCGGTATTGATGCGCCGGATTTCAACATCACGCTGGAAGGCCATCTCAAACGCGCAGGCATTCGCACCATTCATTACGTCAGCCCCTCTGTCTGGGCCTGGCGACAAAAGCGCGTCTTTAAAATCGGCCGCAATACCGATCTGGTATTGGCGTTTCTGCCGTTTGAAAAAGCCTTCTACGACCGTTTCAACGTTCCCTGTCGCTTTATTGGTCATACCATGGCGGATGCCATGCCGTTACAGCCCGATAAGGCCGCCGCTCGCCGCCATCTTGGCATAGACGAGCACGCGCTCTGTCTGGCACTGCTTCCCGGCAGCCGGGGTGCCGAAGTCGAAATGCTGAGTGCGGATTTCCTTAAAACCGCACAGCGTCTGCGTACGCACTATCCGGCGCTGGAAATTGTCGTGCCCCTGGTTAACGCTAAGCGCCGCGAACAGTTTGAAAAAATTAAAGCGGAGGTCGCGCCTGAGCTGCCGATGCACCTGCTGGATGGTCAGGGCAGGGAAGCCATGGTGGCAAGTGATGCTGCGCTACTGGCTTCGGGAACGGCGGCGCTGGAGTGCATGCTGGCAAAATGCCCGATGGTGGTTGGCTACCGCATGAAGCCGTTTACCTTCTGGCTGGCTAAACGACTGGTCAAAACGGATTACGTCTCTTTGCCGAATCTGCTGGCCGGGCGCGAACTGGTCAAAGAGCTGTTGCAGGATGAATGTCAGCCTGAGGCGCTGGCCGCGGCGCTGGATCCGTTGCTGCATGCCAGTCGTGAACGTGAAACGCTGCTGAACACCTTTTATGAACTGCACCAGCAGATCCGCTGGAACGCTGACGAACAAGCCGCAGATGCGGTGCTGGAGCTTGCCAATGGCTGATTTTATCTATCCTGCCGCCGGTTGTATTGCCGGGGTGGACGAAGTCGGGCGCGGGCCATTAGTCGGGGCCGTTGTGACCGCCGCCGTGATCCTCGATCCCGCGAATCCTGTTCCCGGCCTGGCAGACTCCAAAAAACTGTCAGAAAAACGCCGTCTCGCGCTGTTTGATCAAATCAAAGAGAAAGCGCTCGCCTGGAGCCTGGGGCGCGCAGAACCGGACGAGATCGACAATCTTAATATCCTGCACGCCACGATGCTGGCGATGCAGCGCGCGGTCGCTGGCCTGTCCATCACGCCAGACTTTGTGCTGATTGACGGCAATCGCTGTCCGGCGTTGCCGATGCCTTCTCTGGCGGTGGTGAAGGGCGACAGCCTGGTCGCCGAAATCAGTGCCGCCTCCATCATCGCCAAGGTCACGCGCGATCGTGAAATGGCAGAGCTGGATTTGTTGTTTCCGCAGTATGGTTTTGCGCAGCATAAAGGTTATCCTACGGCGTTACACATGGAAAAATTGACGCAGTACGGTGCAACCCCTCATCACCGCCGCAGCTTTGCGCCGGTGCGTAATGCGCTGATTGATGCCGATGTACTGGCGAGCAGCCTGACCACGCTGCGCTAATCCGAACCTGTTTTAACCGGAAACTGATATGGCCGAACCCCGTTTTATACATCTGCGCGTACACAGCGACTATTCCATGGTCGACGGCCTGGCGAAAACCGGCCCGTTGATCAAGAAAGCGGCTGCGCTGGGTATGCCAGCCATCGCGATTACCGACTTCACCAACCTTTGCGGGCTGGTGAAATTTTACGGCGGTGCGCACGGGGCAGGGGTTAAACCGATTATCGGGGCAGATTTTAACGTTGCCAGCGAGTTGATGGGCGATGAACTGACCCAGATTACCGTGCTGGCGGCAAATAATACCGGCTATCAGAATCTGACACTGCTGATTTCCCGTGCTTACCAACGGGGTTACGGTATTGCTGGCCCGATTATCGATCGCGACTGGCTGGCCGAACTGCAGGAAGGACTGATTCTGCTGTCCGGGGGCCGTCGAGGGGATGTTGGCCGCAGCCTGCTACGAGGTAACAGCGCGCTGGTGTCTGACTGCCTGGCTTTCTATCAACAGCATTTTGCCGATCGCTACTTCCTGGAGCTGGTCCGTACCGGTCGTCCTGATGAGGAGAGCTATCTGCATGCGGCGGTTGAGCTGGCGATTGCAGAAGGGATCCCCGTTGTTGCCACGAATGAAGTCTGCTTCATCAATGAAGAAGATTTCGACGCCCACGAGATCCGCGTTGCCATTCATGATGGTTACACGCTCGACGATCCGAAACGTCCTCGCCATTACAGTCCTCAGCAATACATGCGCAGCGAAGAGGAGATGTGCGAGCTGTTCGCGGACATCCCGGAAGCGCTGGAAAACAGCGTAGAGATTGCTAAGCGTTGTAACGTCACGGTCCGGCTGGGTGAGTACTTTCTGCCCCAGTTCCCGACAGGGGATATGACCACCGAAGACTTTTTGGTGATGAAATCCCGCGAGGGGCTGGAAGAGCGCCTCGCGATGCTGTTTCCGGACGAAGCCGTACGGGCCGAAAAGCGGCCGGAATACGATGAACGTCTGGAAGTGGAACTCAACGTTATTAACCAGATGGGGTTCCCTGGCTACTTCCTGATCGTGATGGAGTTTATCCAGTGGTCGAAAGATAACGGCGTGCCGGTTGGGCCGGGCCGTGGTTCTGGTGCGGGATCCTTAGTCGCCTATGCGCTCAAGATCACTGACCTTGATCCGCTCGAGTTCGACCTGCTGTTCGAACGTTTCCTGAACCCAGAACGTGTTTCCATGCCCGACTTCGACGTCGATTTCTGCATGGAGAAACGTGACCAGGTGATTGAACACGTGGCCGACATGTACGGCCGCGAAGCGGTGTCTCAGATTATTACTTTCGGTACGATGGCGGCTAAGGCGGTCATTCGTGACGTGGGACGCGTTCTGGGCCATCCCTATGGTTTTGTCGATCGTATTTCAAAGCTGGTGCCGCCCGATCCGGGCATGACGCTGGAAAAAGCCTTTGCTGCAGAACCGCAACTGCCGGAAATTTATGAGGCCGATGAGGAAGTCAAAGCGCTAATCGATATGGCGCGCAAGCTGGAAGGTGTTACGCGAAACGCTGGTAAGCACGCGGGTGGAGTAGTGATCGCGCCCACCAAAATTACCGATTTTGCGCCACTGTACTGTGACGAAAACGGCCAGTATCCGGTGACGCAGTTTGATAAAAATGATGTGGAATATGCCGGCCTGGTGAAGTTTGACTTCCTGGGGCTGCGTACGCTGACCATTATCGACTGGGCACTGAAGATGATTAACCCGCGCCGTGAAAAGCAGGGGTTGCCGCCGATCGATATCGCCACCATTCCGCTTGAAGACAAGAAAAGCTTTGATATGCTGCAGCGCGCGGAAACCACGGCGGTTTTCCAGCTTGAATCGCGCGGCATGAAAGATCTGATCAAGCGTCTGAAACCTGACTGCTTTGAAGACATGATCGCCCTTGTGGCGCTGTTCCGCCCTGGCCCGTTGCAGTCGGGCATGGTGGATAACTTTATCGACCGTAAGCACGGTCGGGAAGCCATCTCCTATCCTGATATCCAGTGGCAGCATGAAAGCCTGAAGCCGGTTCTCGAGCCGACCTACGGCATTATCCTGTATCAGGAACAGGTAATGCAGATCGCCCAGGTCCTGTCTGGCTATACGCTCGGCGGGGCGGATATGCTGCGTCGCGCCATGGGTAAAAAGAAACCCGAAGAGATGGCCAAGCAGCGCTCCGTTTTTAAAGACGGCGCTGAAAGCATGGGCATCGACGGCGAACTGTCGATGAAAATCTTCGATCTGGTAGAGAAATTTGCCGGATACGGTTTTAACAAATCGCACTCTGCGGCTTATGCGCTGGTGTCCTATCAAACGCTGTGGCTGAAAGCGCATTATCCGGCCGAATTTATGGCTGCGGTCATGACGGCGGATATGGATAACACGGAAAAAGTGGTTGGCCTGGTGGATGAGTGCTGGCGCATGGGGCTAAAGGTCCTGCCGCCGGATATTAACTCGGGCCTGTATCAGTTCCACGTCAATGATGAGGGCGAGATCGTTTACGGCATCGGCGCCATTAAAGGCGTCGGTGAAGGGCCGATCGAAGCGATCATCGATGCGCGTAACGAGGGCGGTTATTTCCGGGAGCTGTTCGATCTCTGCGCGCGCACCGATACCAAAAAGATCAACCGTCGGGTCATGGAAAAACTGATCATGTCAGGTGCCTTTGATCGTCTCGGCCCACACCGCGCTGCCTTAATGAGCGCCCTTAACGATGCGCTGAAGGCGGCGGATCAGCATGCGAAAGCCGAAGCGATCGGCCAGGCGGACATGTTTGGCGTACTGGCCGACGAGCCTGAACAGGTAGAACAGTCCTATGCCAGCGTGACGCCCTGGCCGGAACAGGTGCAGTTGGATGGTGAACGCGAAACCCTTGGGTTGTATCTTACCGGCCATCCTATTAATCAGTATTTAAAAGAAATTGAGCGTTACGTTGGCGGGATGCGTTTGAAAGATATGCATCCTACCGATCGTGGTAAGATTACCGTTGCGGCAGGTCTGGTGATTGCTGCGCGTGTAATGGTGACCAAACGCGGCAACCGAATTGGTATTTGTACACTTGACGATCGTTCCGGCCGTCTCGAAGTCATGTTATTTACCGATGCGTTAGATAAATACCAGCAACTGCTGGAGAAAGACCGTATCCTGATCGTCAGCGGACAGGTCAGCTTTGATGACTTCAGTGGTGGGCTTAAAATGACCGCCCGGGAAGTCATGGACATCGACGAAGCGCGCGAAAAATACGCCCGTGGACTTGCTATCTCGCTGACGGACAGGCAAATTGATGACCAGCTATTAAACCGACTCCGTCAGTCCCTGGAACCTCATCGTTCAGGGACAATTCCAGTGCATCTCTACTATCAGAGAGCCGACGCGCGAGCGAAGCTACGCTTTGGTGCAGCGTGGCGAATTTCGCCCAGCGATCGTTTACTCAACGATTTGCGGTCGTTAATTGGATCGGAGCAGGTGGAACTGGAGTTTGACTAAAACAGGAACATTATGAGTCTTAATTACCTGGATTTTGAACAGCCAATTGCAGAACTGGAAGCGAAGATTGATTCGCTAACCTCGATTGGTCGTCAGGACGATAAACACGTCAATCTCGACGAAGAAGTGAAGCGACTGCGCGAGAAAAGCGTTGAGCTGACCCGTAAAATCTTCGCCGATTTGGGCGCATGGCAAATTGCACAACTGGCACGCCATCCGCTACGTCCTTATACCTTTGATTACGTGCGCAATGCCTTTGACGATTTCGATGAGCTGGCGGGTGACCGTGCTTATGCGGATGACAAAGCCATTGTGGGTGGGATTGCGCGCCTTGATGGTCGCCCGGTCATGATCATTGGTCACCAGAAAGGACGTGAAACCAAAGAGAAGATTCGCCGTAATTTTGGCATGCCAGCACCAGAAGGCTATCGCAAAGCGCTGCGCCTGATGGAAATGGCTGAGCGTTTCAAGATGCCAATCCTGACCTTTATCGACACGCCTGGCGCTTATCCTGGCGTTGGTGCGGAAGAGCGTGGTCAGTCTGAGGCTATTGCCCGTAATCTGCGGGAAATGTCCGGTCTGAAGGTGCCTGTGATCTGTACGGTCATCGGTGAAGGCGGTTCCGGTGGTGCGCTGGCCATTGGTGTGGGTGATAAAGTTAACATGCTGCAGTACAGCACTTACTCTGTTATCTCTCCGGAAGGCTGTGCCTCTATTCTGTGGAAAAGCGCCGATAAAGCGCCTCTGGCAGCCGAAGCGATGGGTATTACCGCGCCGCGTCTGAAAGAGCTGAAGCTGATTGACTCGGTTATCCCTGAGCCACTGGGCGGGGCGCATCGTCATCCTGTCGAAATGGCGCAGTCGCTGAAACAGCAACTGCTGGCCGATCTGGCCGATCTGGAAGGGCTCAGCACCGAAGAACTGCTCGATCGCCGTTATCAACGTCTGATGAGCTACGGCTACGCCTGATTGTGCTTCATGACGATAAAGCGGACTTCGGTCCGCTTTTTTTATGCCATTAATCTGACTGCAGTTGAGTGGCATCATTCGCTATGCTTACTTAATGCCTCAACAATCAGGGAGATGTGCATTGAATATTCTGGCGATCATGGGCGCGCATGGCGTGTTTTACAAAGATGAACCCTTGCGCGAACTGGAAGTCGCGCTGAGTCAGCAAGGTTTTCAACTCATCCGGCCGAAAAACAATGACGATCTGCTAAAACTCATTGAACACAATCCCCGTATCAGCGGCGTCATTTTTGACTGGGATGAACACAACAGCCCGGAGCTGTGTGGTGAAATCAATCAGCTTAATGAATACCTGCCGCTGTATGCCTTTATCAATACCCATTCCCAGATGGATATCAGTATTAATGAAATGCGTATGCCGCTGCATTTCTTTGAATATGCGCTGAATGCCGCCGACGATATTGCTCTTCACATCCGACAGTACACAGATGACTACCTCGACAACATCACGCCGCCGTTGACCAAAGCGTTGTTTACCTATGTGAAAGAGGGGAAATACACCTTCTGTACCCCTGGCCATATGGCCGGTACGGCCTTCCAGAAAAGCCCGGTCGGCTGCTTGTTCTATGACTTTTTTGGTGCCAATACGCTGAAGTCGGATATCTCGATTTCGGTAACGGAACTGGGATCGCTGCTGGACCACACAGGGCCGCATCTGGAAGCCGAAGAGTATATCGCCCGCACTTTTGGTGCGGAACAGAGCTACATGGTGACCAACGGCACCTCGACCTCGAATAAAATCGTCGGAATGTATGCTGCCCCGGCAGGCAGCACGATTCTGGTGGACCGCAACTGCCATAAGTCGCTCACGCATCTGTTGATGATGAGCGATTTGATCCCCATCTGGCTCAAGCCAACACGCAACGCATTGGGTATTTTGGGCGGTATTCCGCAAAAAGAGTTCACCCGTGCCAGCATCGAGCAAAAAGTGGCGGTCACGCCGCGCGCCAGTTGGCCGGTACATGCGGTGATCACCAATTCGACCTACGACGGTTTGCTCTACAACACTCAGTACATCAAGCAAACCCTTGAGGTGCCGTCGATCCACTTTGATTCTGCCTGGGTTCCCTATACCAACTTTCATCCCATCTATGAGGGGAAAAGCGGCATGAGCGGTGAGCGGGTGCCGGGTAAAGTCTTCTATGAAACGCAGTCCACCCATAAACTGCTGGCGGCTTTTTCCCAGGCTTCGCTGATTCATATTAAAGGCGACTATGACGAGCAGACGTTTAATGAAGCCTACATGATGCACACTACCACCTCACCGAACTATGCCATCGTCTCATCCATTGAGACAGCGGCGGCGATGCTGCGGGGAAATCCGGGCAAAAGGCTCATTAACCGGTCAGTGGAACGCGCCCTGCATTTCCGTCGTGAAATACAGCGGTTGCGAGAAGAGTGCGACAGCTGGTTTTTTGATATCTGGCAGCCTGAACACGTTGATGAAGCCCAGTGCTGGCCGATACAGCCGGGGGAAGAGGACTGGCACGGATTCACCCAGGCCGATCGCGACCACATGTATCTTGATCCGATCAAGGTAACGATCCTGACACCCGGCATGAGCGAGCTGGGCGTGATGGCGGAAGAGGGCATTCCGGCGGCGCTGGTGGCGAAGTTCCTGGATGAGCGCGGCATCGTGGTTGAAAAAACCGGCCCTTACAATCTGTTATTCCTGTTTAGTATCGGCATTGATAAAACCAAAGCGATGAGCGTGCTGCGAGGGTTAACGGAATTTAAGCGCGCCTACGATCTCAATCTCCGGGTCAAAAATATGTTGCCGGATCTCTATGCGGAGGATCCTGATTTTTATCGCAACATGCGTATTCAGACGCTGGCGCAGGGGATCCACTGTCTTATCCAGCAACATGATTTACCGCGGCTCATGTTGAAGGCGTTTGACGTGTTGCCCGAGATGAAAATGACGCCGCACCAGGCTTTTCAGCAACAGGTGAAGGGCAATATTGAAACCGTGAACATCAATGAGCTGGTGGGCCGCATCTCTGCCAACATGATCCTGCCTTATCCTCCGGGCGTTCCTCTGGTGATGCCAGGTGAAATGATCACAGAACAAAGCCGCGCCGTACTCGACTTCCTGTTAATGCTGTGTAGCATTGGACGCCACTATCCTGGCTTTGAGACGGATATTCACGGCGCGATCCTCACCGAAGAGGGGGAATATCGGGTACGTGTGCTGAAACAGGCCGGCTAACAGGACGTCATGTTTAACAGGAAGCAACGATGCTACAGCTAACGCACATCCATCATATCGCGATCATTGCATCAGACTATTCGCGCAGCAAAGCGTTTTACTGCGACATTCTGGGGTTTGAACTGCAAAGCGAACACTATCGTGAAGCGCGTGATTCGTGGAAAGGGGATCTGGCACTGAACGGTCAGTATACGATTGAGCTGTTTTCGTTTCCCAAACCGCCCGCACGCGTCAGTCAACCGGAAGCCTGTGGCCTGCGTCATCTGGCCTTCAGCGTGCCGGACGTTGAAGCGGCGATGCGCTATCTGGCAACGCAGGGCGTGATATGTGAAGCGATCCGCATCGATGAGCTCACCGGAAAGCCCTGCACGTTCTTTGCCGATCCGGATGGTTTGCCGCTGGAACTCTATCAGGCGTAAAATGGCGGCTTTGGGCGACTCCACTGGCCGCGGTATGGATTGAGAACATGTCTGATTTTGACGCACTGTTAAAGGAAAATGACGCGCTGGTCGTGGCGTTCAGCGGTGGTCTGGATTCTACCGTTCTACTTCATCAACTGCGGGCCTGGCAGCAAGCGCGCCCGCGGTCACGGCTGCGTGCGCTGCATGTGCATCATGGCCTCAGCCCGAATGCCGATAGCTGGGCAGCGCACTGCCTGTGCCTGTGCGAACGGTGGCAGATTCCTTGTGAAGTCCTGCGTGTGCAGGTAACGGATCAGGGACAAGGCATTGAAGCGGCAGCGCGGCAGGTACGCTATCAGGCTCTTGGGCAGGCGCTGTGCGCGGATGAAAAGCTGCTAACCGCGCAACATCTGGACGATCAGTGTGAAACGCTGCTCCTGGCGCTGAAGCGCGGCAGTGGACCGGCAGGCCTGGCGGCCATGCCGGCGGCGACGACGTTTGCCGGACATGCCTTACTCAGACCCTTGTTAAACCATTCCCGCCTGAGCCTGGAGCAGTATGCCGAGGCGCATCAACTGGTCTGGGTTGAAGATGAAAGCAATCAGGATCAGCGCTATGACCGAAACTTTCTGCGTCAGCAGCTGTTGCCGACGGTTCTGCGCCGCTGGCCGCATTTTGCCGAGGCGTCGGCGCGCAGTGCCGCCTTGTGTGGCGAGCAGGAGCAACTGCTGGATGAGTTACTGGCTGAGCCGCTTAGCGAGCTTATTCAACCCGACGGTAGCCTGTGCTTCACACCTTTGCTGACCATGAGTGAGGTAAAAGGCAACGCCCTGCTGCGCCGCTGGCTGGCCGCTCAGGGCGAGAAAATGCCGTCGCGCGAAGCATTACGCCGAATCCGTCAGGAGATCATGTTGTGCCGTGAAGATGCGCAGCCGCGCCTGAAGCTGGGCAACCACGAGATCCGTCGCTACCGGCAGCAGCTTTACCACTTGCCGCTCAGCGCCTCTTTAGCTGACTGTGAAATCGCCTGGAATGACGTCGAACAACCTCTGCATTTGCCACAAAACCTGGGCGTACTGACGGCCGAAAAAAGCACGAGTACGCTTCGCTGCCCACAACCGCAGGAGCAGGTATTCGTGCGGTTTCACGCAACAGGCTATGTGCATATCGTGAATCGCCCAGGCGGACGAGACATAAAAAAAATCTGGCAGAGGCTGAATATCCCGCCCTGGCAACGCGCGCGCATTCCATTAATTTATTTTAATCAGACGTTGATTTGCGCGCCCGGGCTGTTTGTTACCCGCGAAGGTGCCAGCGAGGATGCCGCTGGCTGGCAAGTCAACTGGCAGAAAACGACGGGAGAGCCGGAATAATGCAACGCATAGCAGCCTTGCTGCTGATAACTGTTTTACCGGTCCACGCCGCAGGCGATGTGAAAGCGGGTGAGCAACGCGCGGCCGCCTGTATGGCCTGCCACGGGGCACAGGGTAAAGCAACCACGCCTCTCTATCCCAATCTGGCTGGCCAAAATGCGGCCTATCTTAACCAGGCATTACAGGCCTATAAGAAAGGGGAACGAAGCGGGGGACAGGCTGAAGTCATGAAGGCATTTGTGGCAGGCTTAAATGATGAGGATATGGCGAATTTAGCCGCCTATTACAGTTCGTTGAAACCTGAATGAGGTGGGCGGGAGTGCATCCCGCCCGACGGGAAGTGAATTACTCTTCGCTGACAACAACGGTGCCGAGTTCAGGATGGCTGAAGCTGGCAATGTGATCGAGGCGTAACTCGCGCGTTTCACCGGAAAGGTCAATCGCCAGATATTCAACGTTTTTACGTGAAAGAATATCTTTGGCTTTGGCCTTAAGCTGTTCACCGTCTTTTAACTCCAGCGACAGCATCCAGTTTTTTTGGCAGGCGAGTTCCAGATTATCGTAGTCATCGCAATTGATGGGTTTATAAGCTTCATTCATCAACATAGTCGCTCACCAATAAGTTTGCGGCGGCATAGGCCGCCTGTTCCCTGAGAGAAGCGTTTAGCGCAACATTCGCGGCAATATCATCCAGCGCTTTTAAGGCGCAGCCAATGGCATCGGGTACATATCCCAGATCTCCGCTGCCGATTTCGGCATATTTTTGGCGAACTAACTCACAATATTTTTGCACAGGCACCTCCTCAGCAGAGCAGAAACACTCTGGTTGATTAGCGACTATATCACAGGCATTTCCAGAAAATCAGCCAGGCAAAAACAGGAACCGCGCGCAAATCACTGCTAAAGTAGCTGGCTACGCCGTCTAAGACGACTCAGGATAAAGCACGAAAGGTTCAGTGAATGGATAGCCCGATACAAAAAAACGCGTACTGCACGCAGGCAGGTGACAGATGATTATGCTGTCACGCAACGTTGAGCTGCCGGACAGTGAAATTGAACTGACGGCTATTCGGGCGCAGGGTTCTGGCGGTCAGCATGTGAATAAAACCAGCACCGCCATTCATCTACGTTTCGACATTGCCGCCTCGTCCTTGCCACCGTTCTATAAAGAGCGACTGCTAAATGCCAGCCACCACTTAATTACCGGTGACGGAACCGTGATCATCAAGGCGCAGGAGTACCGAAGTCAGGAGATGAACAGGGAGGCGGCACTGCAGCGGCTGGTCAACCTGATCCGCGAACTTACTACGGTAGAGAAAGTCCGGCGCTCAACACGACCTACGCGCGCCTCGAAAGAGCGCAGGCTGGAAGGCAAGTCACGGCGCAGCAATACCAAAGCGCTGCGCGGTAAGGTGCAATAAGGGGCATGTACATGGGGCGTTATGACAAGTCAGACAGGAACAGAATGCGGGAACAAGCCTGATAGCCGCGCGTTATTCAGCAAAAAAAACGCCCCTTAAGGGGCGTTATAGTGCGGTTACTTGTTAAGCGCGTTAAGCAGAAATTCGACAATTTCATCCTGCTTGATCATCTGCTTCTCACCGGCACGACGGGCTTTATACTCAATCTCCTGATTATCAAGATTGCGATCGCCAATCACGATGGTGTGCGGTACGCCAATCAGCTCCATATCCGCAAACATCACGCCCGGACGCTCTTTACGATCGTCCAGAATCACCTCTACGCCTTTGGCGCGCAGCGTGTTGTAAAGCTCTTCCGCTAACTCTTTCACGCGGAACGATTTCTGCATGTTCATCGGCAGAATCGCCACTTCGAACGGCGCCAGCGCAGCAGGCCAGATGATGCCGCGGTCGTCATGGTTCTGCTCGATGGCCGCCGCAACCACGCGGGTGATGCCGATGCCGTAGCAGCCCATGGTCATGATCTGGTTACGACCGTCTTCGCCCTGTACGGAGGCTTTCATCGCTTCAGAGTATTTGGTGCCCAGCTGGAAAATGTGGCCGACTTCGATACCACGTTTAATCTGCAACGTACCTTTGCCATCCGGGCTCAGGTCACCTTCCACGACGTTACGCAGATCGGCTACCTGCGCCATTGGCAGATCGCGTTCCCAGTTGATGCCGAAATAGTGTTTACCCTCAATGTTGGCACCGGCACTAAAATCGCTCATCTTCGCCACGGTACGGTCTGCGATAACTGGCATATTCAGCCCCACTGGGCCGAGCGAACCAGGACCCGCACCAACCGCTGCGCGGATCTCTTCTTCGGTGGCAAAGGTCAGCGGAGAAGCAACCAGAGGCGATTTCTCTGCCTTGATTTCGTTCAGTTCGTGATCGCCGCGAACCAGCAACGCCACCAACGCGTGACCGCTTTCTTCTGCGCCCTTCACCATCAGGGTTTTCACGGTTTTCTCAATCGGCTGCTGGAACTGGCTCACCAGTTCTGCGATGGTTTTGGTATTCGGCGTATCCACCTCACGCATCTCTTCTGCAGGCGCAGGACGATCGCCCGCGGGCGCGACGGCTTCAGCAAATTCAATGTTGGCGGCGAAGTCAGACGCCGTTGAGAAAATCACGTCATCCTCACCGCTCTGCGCCAGCACCTGGAATTCGTGAGATGCGCTACCACCAATTGAGCCGGTATCAGCCTGCACTGCACGGAAATCCAGCCCCATACGATTGAAAATCTGGCTGTAGGCGCGATACATCGCGTCATAGGTTTCCTGCAGCGATTCCTGAGAAGTATGGAAGGAGTAAGCATCCTTCATAATGAATTCACGCGAACGCATTACGCCAAAGCGCGGGCGCACTTCATCACGGAATTTAGTCTGGATTTGATACAGATTCAGCGGCAGCTGTTTGTAGGAGCTCAGCTCATTACGAATCAGATCGGTGATCACTTCTTCGTGCGTCGGACCGAGCACAAACGGGCGCTCATGGCGATCGGCAACACGCAATAGCTCTGGACCGTACTGTTCCCAGCGACCGCTCTCCTGCCACAGATCGGCGGGTTGCACCACAGGCATTGAAATCTCAATGGCACCGGCATTGTTCATTTCTTCACGGACGATGTTTTCGACCTTTTTTAATACGCGCAGTCCGGTTGGCAGCCAGGTATATAAGCCTGAAGCCAGTTTACGGATCATCCCGGCACGCAGCATCAGCTGGTGGCTGATCACTTCCGCGTCAGAAGGTGTCTCTTTCTGAGTAGAGAGCAGATATTGAGTAGTACGCATTGATTACGATTCCAGTTGATCGGAAATTCACAGACAAAATTTGCTGGCGGCTAGTGTACCAGTGAGATCACTGGCTAAAAAGCGGGTTTTAACGCGGATCGATAGCCACGACTTCCGTCCCTGCGTCATCAATGCGCCAGCGCACGTTAAACTCCATTAGCCAGGCGGCATATTCCCTGTCCTGGATTTCACCTTTACGGTAAGCGGGCCGCGGATCCTGAGCGAGAACGTCGCTGATAAAGCGTGCCAGATGCGGATAGCGGGCGTGCTGTTGCAACTGCTGTTGGGCAAGCGCTGAAAACCGGACCGGCATAGTGCTTTCCGGCGCGGCCTGCGCGAAACCGGCGCGCGCTTCGGGCAGGGCCTCGGCAAAAGGCAGGTAAGGTTTAATATCGACAACCGGCGTACCGTCCACTAAATCCAGGCTGTCCAGTTGCAGAATGACCTGCTGCTTCTCGCAGCGAATGCCTTTGAGCTCAACCAGCGACATGCCGACGGGATTGGGGCGAAAGGTGGAGCGGGTGGCAAAAACGCCCATGCGCGCGTTACCGCCCAGCCGTGGAGGCCGTACGGTAGGGCGCCAGCCCCCTTCCATGGTCTGATGAAAAACAAACAGAATCCAGAGGTGGCTGAAGTCTTCCAGGCCGCGCACGGCATCCGCCTGGTTATAAGGCGGCAAAAGATGCAGTTCGCCGCCGCCGTCCTGTACCAGCCCAGGCTGACGCGGCACGGCGAACTTCTCTTTCCAGGGAGAACGGATCACGCCGATTTGCGCAAAGGCGAATTCACTCATTGACTGGTGACTTTCAACGCCGATCCCTGACAAACAGCCTGACGGTAGCAGCCCGGCGTGCTGCTGACGATTTCACATTTATGCAGCAGCACAGCATTGGCTTTCATCTGTGACGCTTTAATCTGCATACGTTTACGTGCGGTAGCGATATTTGGGGGGGAGTTCTGATTGCTCACCTGGCAATCTTCAGCGGACACTTCGCCTAAATCGCGGAAGGGTTTGCTCACCAGATCGGCCGCATCGGTGTAAACCTTAACAGGCGCGGGACGATACGTTGGCTTACGTGTCGGTTCGCTGGATTGCTGCGGATGAGAAGGTGCGCTGCTTATTGGGTGGTACTCTCGAACACACCCTGTCAGCATCAATGCTAACAAGCAGAGCGGTAAAAAACGCATGGCAACATCCTCAAGTTTCAAAAAGTGGCGTTATTGAAACAAGGACACGGATAAATAACAAGTCAGCAAAGCGCAATATCAGAAAGGGCGGCTATAAGCCGCCCTGAGGAGAGATGTAAGGCTAAATTACCAGCCTTTAACCGCACCACCGTTAAAGACTTTATTCGCCGCATCCGCGACCTCGTCAGACTGATAAGCCTGCACGAATTTTTTCACGTTTTCTGCGTCTTTATTGTCCTCACGCGCAACAATCAGGTTCACGTACGGTGAGTCTTTATCTTCAACAAAGATGCCATCTTTCGCCGGTGTCAGGCCGATCTGGCTGGCGTAAGTCGTGTTGATGACCGCCAGTGCGATTTGCTGATCGTCCAGCGAACGTGGCAGCTGTGGCGCTTCCAGCTCAACAATCTTCAGGTGTTTTGGATTCTCAACGATATCCAGTGAGGTTGGCAGCAGGCCCACACCGTCTTTCAGCTTAATCAGGCCCACTTTCTGCAGCAGCAGCAGCGAACGACCAAGGTTAGTTGGGTCATTAGGAATGGCAACCTGCGCGCCGTCCTGCAGTTGGTCGAGTGATTTGATCTTTTTCGAGTAGCCCGCAATCGGATAAACGAAAGAGTTACCAACGGATACCAGCTTGTAACCACGATCTTTGATTTGTTGATCCAGATACGGTTTATGCTGGAAGGCATTCACATCAATATCACCTTTGCTCAGTGCTTCGTTAGGCAGCACGTAGTCGTTAAAGGTGACCAGCTCAACATCCAGGCCATACTTGTCTTTAGCGACTTTAGCCGCCGCTTCCGCAACCTGCTGTTCTGCGCCGACAATCACGCCCACTTTAATGTGGTTTGGATCTTTGGCTTTTTGATCGCATCCTGCCAGCGCAATCGCGCCAATTAATGCACCCACAGCGGCAATTTTTTTAAATTTGAAAGACATATCCTTTCCTTAATAGTGATATTGCTTGCTTATTTATGGGACACAGCACGCACGATGCGGTCGCCACAGAATTGTATGAGATACACCAAAACGACTAATAACACTAATACCGTATTCATCACTGTCGCGTTATATCCGATATAACCGTATTGGTAGCCAATCTGTCCCAGACCGCCCGCGCCCACGGCTCCGCCCATTGCAGAGTAGCCGACCAGCGTAATCAACGTGATGGTGGCCGCATTGACAAGGCCGGGCAGGGCTTCGGGCAGCAGCACTTTTCGCACGATTTGCATCGGTGTGGCACCCATGGCGCGTGACGCTTCGATCAGTCCGGTTGGCAGTTCCAGCAGGGCGTTCTCAACCATACGGGCAATAAAGGGCGCCGCACCCACGGTCAGTGGCACAATGGCGGCTTGCAAGCCAATAGAGGTGCCAACAATGATGCGGGTAAACGGAATCATCCAGACCAGCAGGATAATAAAGGGAATAGAGCGGAAGATGTTGACCAGCGCCGACAGCACCCGATACAAACCTTTGTTTTCCAGAATCTGACCCGGACGGGTCACATAGAGCAGGACGCCTACCGGTAATCCCAGTACGAAACCGAAAAAGCCAGAGACAAAGGTCATCATCAACGTTTCCCACACGCCGCGCCCCAGCAACGCAATCATCGCTTCAGACATAACCTAGTACCTCTACTTTTACGTGATGTTCCTGCAGCCACTGAATCGCGGCCTGTGTATCGCTTTCGCTGCCGTGAATTTCCGCCAGCATGATGCCGAACTTCACACCGCCGGCATAATCCATCTGCGCACTAATAATGTTGTTGTTGATATTGAAACGACGCGCGGCTTCAGACAGTAAAGGTGCATCGACAGACTGCCCGGTGAATTCCATACGCAGTAAGGGCATGCTCTCTGGGCCTGCTTCAGGTGACAGGCGCTGTTGATAATCGTCCGGAATATCCAGGTGCAGCGTTGACTGGATAAACTGTTGTGCCAGCGGCGTTTTAGGATGCGAGAAGACTTCGCTCACGCTGTCCTTTTCAATTAACTCGCCCTGGCTTATCACTGCGACCTGATCGCAGATGCGTTTTACGACATCCATCTCATGCGTAATCAGCAGAATGGTCAGGCCAAGACGACGGTTAATATCTTTGAGCAATTCAAGAATCGAACGGGTTGTTGCCGGATCGAGCGCGCTGGTGGCTTCATCACACAGAAGGACTTTGGGATTGCTTGCCAGCGCACGCGCGATAGCGACGCGCTGTTTCTGACCACCGGAAAGATTGGCTGGCCAGGCGTCGTGTTTATCAGCCAGGCCAACCAGATCCAGCAGCTCGGTCACACGCTTTTTAATTTCCTCACGAGAGAGCTGACCCAGCTCTAACGGCAGCGCAACGTTGCCCGCAACCGTGCGTGAGTTCATCAGGTTAAAGTGCTGGAAAATCATGCCGATCTGACGGCGTGCTTGAGTCAGTTGCCGTTCGCCCAGCGCCGTTAAGTCTGCACCGTCAACCAGCACGCGGCCGGAAGTCGGGCGTTCAAGCAGATTCACGCAACGAATGAGCGTGCTTTTACCGGCACCGGATGCACCGATGACGCCATAGATTTGCCCGGCAGGTACGTGCAGGCTGACATTTGATAATGCCTGTATCGATCGCGAACCTTGCTGGAACACTTTGGTAATATTTTCTAATTTAATCATTACGTTATTTATTATCGTCTTGCATTGTCCGTGGTCTGGTGTGCTCTCATCACTGAAAGCATGCATAAGCTGGATGGATGGTAAGGCATCCAGACGTCTAAATCAATGGAAGTGATTCAATCAGACATTCTCCCTTTAATCGCAATCGTGCGATACTGATCGGCAATTTTTATAGCAGGAGTTTTTACGTGACGAATAAAGTCCCGGCCATTTTTCTCGATCGCGATGGCACCCTCAATGTTGATCACGGCTACGTCCACGGAATCGATAATTTCCAGTTTATTGATGGCGTCATTGAAGCATTGCAACAATTAAAGAAGATGGGCTTTGCGTTGGTTGTCGTGACTAACCAGTCTGGTATTGCTCGCGGTATGTTTAGCGAAGATCAGTTTATGCGGCTTACCGAGTGGATGGACTGGTCGCTGGCCGATCGGGATATCGACCTTGATGGGATCTATTTCTGCCCGCACCTTCCCGACGCGACGGTTGAAGAATATCGCCAGCAGTGTGACTGCCGTAAGCCTCAGCCCGGAATGTTACTGTCCGCGCAACAAGAGTTGCACATCGATATGGCGGCCTCATATATGGTGGGTGACAAACTGGAAGATATGCAGGCCGCCGAGGCCGCCGGCGTAGGTAAGAAAGTCCTCGTGCGTAGCGGTAAGCCGGTCACGGTTGAAGGTGAAGCGCTGGCTGACTGGGTAATAAAGAGTCTTGCCGAGTTACCTGCCCGTATTAAAAGCGCGTAAAACAGCCCCTTTGTGCAAATTTCAGACGAACAGCAAAAAAGTTCAAATTTGCACTTGCGCTCTGTGAAAGCTTCCCTATAATGCGCCTCCACTGACACGGCACAACGGCTTACGTAACGCGGTGTTCAGCAGGAGGCTCCCAGGAGTTTCCGCCGGAGAAAAACTTCTGAAAAAGAGGTTGACTCTGAAGGAGGAAAGCGTAATATACGCCACCTCGCGACAGGCGGTTAACTCGCTGTTCGCACTGCTCTTTAACAATTTATCAGACAATCTGTGTGGGCACTCGCAGGATTGATATCAGCGTCTCCGGACGTAAAAAATATCAAAGCCTCACGAGTGAACACATAATGAAATTCATTATGACGTTTTACAGATGAGCACCGCTTAACTTGTTTAAGCAAATCAAACTTTAAATTGAAGAGTTTGATCATGGCTCAGATTGAACGCTGGCGGCAGGCCTAACACATGCAAGTCGGACGGTAGCACAGAGGAGCTTGCTCCTCGGGTGACGAGTGGCGGACGGGTGAGTAATGTCTGGGGATCTGCCCGATAGAGGGGGATAACCACTGGAAACGGTGGCTAATACCGCATAACGTCGCAAGACCAAAGAGGGGGACCTTCGGGCCTCTCACTATCGGATGAACCCAGATGGGATTAGCTAGTAGGCGGGGTAACGGCCCACCTAGGCGACGATCCCTAGCTGGTCTGAGAGGATGACCAGCCACACTGGAACTGAGACACGGTCCAGACTCCTACGGGAGGCAGCAGTGGGGAATATTGCACAATGGGCGCAAGCCTGATGCAGCCATGCCGCGTGTATGAAGAAGGCCTTCGGGTTGTAAAGTACTTTCAGCGGGGAGGAAGGCGATGTGGTTAATAACCGCATTGATTGACGTTACCCGCAGAAGAAGCACCGGCTAACTCCGTGCCAGCAGCCGCGGTAATACGGAGGGTGCAAGCGTTAATCGGAATTACTGGGCGTAAAGCGCACGCAGGCGGTCTGTTAAGTCAGATGTGAAATCCCCGGGCTTAACCTGGGAACTGCATTTGAAACTGGCAGGCTTGAGTCTCGTAGAGGGGGGTAGAATTCCAGGTGTAGCGGTGAAATGCGTAGAGATCTGGAGGAATACCGGTGGCGAAGGCGGCCCCCTGGACGAAGACTGACGCTCAGGTGCGAAAGCGTGGGGAGCAAACAGGATTAGATACCCTGGTAGTCCACGCCGTAAACGATGTCGACTTGGAGGTTGTTCCCTTGAGGAGTGGCTTCCGGAGCTAACGCGTTAAGTCGACCGCCTGGGGAGTACGGCCGCAAGGTTAAAACTCAAATGAATTGACGGGGGCCCGCACAAGCGGTGGAGCATGTGGTTTAATTCGATGCAACGCGAAGAACCTTACCTACTCTTGACATCCACGGAATTTGGCAGAGATGCCTTAGTGCCTTCGGGAACCGTGAGACAGGTGCTGCATGGCTGTCGTCAGCTCGTGTTGTGAAATGTTGGGTTAAGTCCCGCAACGAGCGCAACCCTTATCCTTTGTTGCCAGCGATTCGGTCGGGAACTCAAAGGAGACTGCCGGTGATAAACCGGAGGAAGGTGGGGATGACGTCAAGTCATCATGGCCCTTACGAGTAGGGCTACACACGTGCTACAATGGCGCATACAAAGAGAAGCGACCTCGCGAGAGCAAGCGGACCTCATAAAGTGCGTCGTAGTCCGGATCGGAGTCTGCAACTCGACTCCGTGAAGTCGGAATCGCTAGTAATCGTGGATCAGAATGCCACGGTGAATACGTTCCCGGGCCTTGTACACACCGCCCGTCACACCATGGGAGTGGGTTGCAAAAGAAGTAGGTAGCTTAACCTTCGGGAGGGCGCTTACCACTTTGTGATTCATGACTGGGGTGAAGTCGTAACAAGGTAACCGTAGGGGAACCTGCGGTTGGATCACCTCCTTACCTGAAGATACCTTCCCGCGAAGTGCTCACACAGATTGTCTGATAGAAAGTCACGAGCAGAAAAAAACCTCTACAGGCTTGTAGCTCAGGTGGTTAGAGCGCACCCCTGATAAGGGTGAGGTCGGTGGTTCAAGTCCACTCAGGCCTACCAAATTTCTTCTCATGCTGCGTTATGCGCGCGGTCGTTTACAGACGTAAACGTCCCTTCCGCATGCCTTGCCTGAGACGAAATGGCATCCTTCTTGATGAAGAATGTTTACTCGGTTGAGTGGTAGTAGTGGTCTCTGCAGTAACTGTATGGGGCTATAGCTCAGCTGGGAGAGCGCCTGCCTTGCACGCAGGAGGTCAGCGGTTCGATCCCGCTTAGCTCCACCATACTCACTACTGTTTTTTCTGAAAATACTTCAGAGCGTACCGGCAACGGTGTGCTGCGAAGTATTCTGCTCTTTAACAATCCGGAACAAGCTGAAAATTTGAAACGACGCATTGTCGTGTTCCTCCGTAATAAGGAACACAGCACAACGCGTTCGAGTCTCTCAAAAGCTCACGACACGCAGCGTAAAACGCCTGTGGGTTGTGAGGTTAAGCGACTAAGCGTACACGGTGGATGCCCTGGCAGTCAGAGGCGATGAAGGGCGTGCTAATCTGCGATAAGCGCCGGTAAGGTGATATGAACCGCTACAACCGGCGATACCCGAATGGGGAAACCCAGTGTGACTCGTCACACTATCATGCAGTGAATACATAGCTGCATGAGGCGAACCGGGGGAACTGAAACATCTAAGTACCCCGAGGAAAAGAAATCAACCGAGATTCCCCCAGTAGCGGCGAGCGAACGGGGAGGAGCCCAGAACCATCATCAGCTTGTGCATCAGTGGAAGCGTCTGGAAAGTCGCAGGGTACAGGGTGATACTCCCGTACACAAAGGTGCACAGGCTGTGAGTTCGATGAGTAAGGCGGGACACGTGGTATCCTGTCTGAATATGGGGGGACCATCCTCCAAGGCTAAATACTCCTGACTGACCGATAGTGAACCAGTACCGTGAGGGAAAGGCGAAAAGAACCCCGGCGAGGGGAGTGAAACAGAACCTGAAACCGTGTACGTACAAGCAGTGGGAGCCTCTTTATGGGGTGACTGCGTACCTTTTGTATAATGGGTCAGCGACTTATATTCTGTAGCAAGGTTAACCGTATAGGGGAGCCGCAGGGAAACCGAGTCTTAACTGGGCGTTAAGTTGCAGGGTATAGACCCGAAACCCGGTGATCTAGCCATGGGCAGGTTGAAGGTTGGGTAACACTAACTGGAGGACCGAACCGACTAATGTTGAAAAATTAGCGGATGACCTGTGGCTGGGGGTGAAAGGCCAATCAAACCGGGAGATAGCTGGTTCTCCCCGAAAGCTATTTAGGTAGCGCCTCGTGAACTCATCTCCGGGGGTAGAGCACTGTTTCGGCTAGGGGGCCATCCCGGCTTACCAACCCGATGCAAACTGCGAATACCGGAGAATGTTATCACGGGAGACACACGGCGGGTGCTAACGTCCGTCGTGAAGAGGGAAACAACCCAGACCGCCAGCTAAGGTCCCAAAGTCATGGTTAAGTGGGAAACGATGTGGGAAGGCCCAGACAGCCAGGATGTTGGCTTAGAAGCAGCCATCATTTAAAGAAAGCGTAATAGCTCACTGGTCGAGTCGGCCTGCGCGGAAGATGTAACGGGGCTAAACCATGCACCGAAGCTGCGGCAGCGACGCTTATGCGTTGTTGGGTAGGGGAGCGTTCTGTAAGCCGTCGAAGGTGTGCTGTGAGGCATGCTGGAGGTATCAGAAGTGCGAATGCTGACATAAGTAACGATAAACAAGGTGAAAAACCTTGTCGCCGGAAGACCAAGGGTTCCTGTTCAACGTTAATCGGAGCAGGGTGAGTCGACCCCTAAGGCGAGGCCGAAAGGCGTAGTCGATGGGAAACAGGTTAATATTCCTGTACTTGGTGTTACTGCGAAGGGGGGACGGAGAAGGCTATATCGGCCGGGCGACGGTTGTCCCGGTTTAAGCGTGTAGGTGTGTGTTCCAGGCAAATCCGGTTCACTTTACACTGAGGCGTGACGACGAGGCACTACGGTGCTGAAGTGATAAATGCCCTGCTTCCAGGAAAAGCCTCTAAGCATCAGGTAACACAAAATCGTACCCCAAACCGACACAGGTGGTCAGGTAGAGAATACCAAGGCGCTTGAGAGAACTCGGGTGAAGGAACTAGGCAAAATGGTGCCGTAACTTCGGGAGAAGGCACGCTGGCGCGTAGGTGAAGGGACTTGCTCCCGGAGCCGAAGCCAGTCGAAGATACCAGCTGGCTGCAACTGTTTATTAAAAACACAGCACTGTGCAAACACGAAAGTGGACGTATACGGTGTGACGCCTGCCCGGTGCCGGAAGGTTAATTGATGGGGTTATCCGCAAGGAGAAGCTCTTGATCGAAGCCCCGGTAAACGGCGGCCGTAACTATAACGGTCCTAAGGTAGCGAAATTCCTTGTCGGGTAAGTTCCGACCTGCACGAATGGCGTAATGATGGCCAGGCTGTCTCCACCCGAGACTCAGTGAAATTGAAATCGCTGTGAAGATGCAGTGTACCCGCGGCAAGACGGAAAGACCCCGTGAACCTTTACTACAGCTTGACACTGAACACTGAGCCTTGATGTGTAGGATAGGTGGGAGGCTTTGAAGCGTGGACGCCAGTCTGCGTGGAGCCGGCCTTGAAATACCACCCTTTAATGTTTGGTGTTCTAACGTAGGCCCGTAATCCGGGCTGCGGACAGTGTCTGGTGGGTAGTTTGACTGGGGCGGTCTCCTCCCAAAGCGTAACGGAGGAGCACGAAGGTTGGCTAATCCTGGTCGGACATCAGGAGGTTAGTGCAATGGCATAAGCCAGCTTGACTGCGAGAGTGACGGCTCGAGCAGGTGCGAAAGCAGGTCATAGTGATCCGGTGGTTCTGAATGGAAGGGCCATCGCTCAACGGATAAAAGGTACTCCGGGGATAACAGGCTGATACCGCCCAAGAGTTCATATCGACGGCGGTGTTTGGCACCTCGATGTCGGCTCATCACATCCTGGGGCTGAAGTAGGTCCCAAGGGTACGGCTGTTCGCCGTTTAAAGTGGTACGCGAGCTGGGTTTAGAACGTCGTGAGACAGTTCGGTCCCTATCTGCCGTGGGCGCTGGAGAATTGAGGGGGGTTGCTCCTAGTACGAGAGGACCGGAGTGAACGCACCGCTGGTGTCCGGGTTGTCACGCCAGTGGCACTGCCCGGTAGCTAAGTGCGGAAAAGATAAGTGCTGAAAGCATCTAAGCACGAAACTTGCCCCGAGATGAGTTCTCCCTGAGCCTTTAAGGCTCCTGAAGGGACGTTGAAGACGACGACGTTGATAGGCCGGGTGTGTAAGCGCAGCGATGCGTTGAGCTTACCGGTACTAATGACCCGTGAGGCTTAACCTTACAACGCCAGAGGCGTTTTGGTTGAGAGACGACTTGAATTTTCAGCATTGTTTACCGGATAAAGAATTTAGTTCTGTTCTGCGGACGCGAGTCCGAAGGATTTTGCGCTGAGTGCAAGGCGGCAACCGAGACGGGGTGAAGGAGCATACTGAGGTATGTGACTGAGCGGCGCGAGGGAAGCCAACGCGGCAGCAGCGTGAAAGACGCAGGACGGAGCACAAAGAATTTGCCTGGCGGCCTTAGCGCGGTGGTCCCACCTGACCCCATGCCGAACTCAGAAGTGAAACGCCGTAGCGCCGATGGTAGTGTGGGGTCTCCCCATGCGAGAGTAGGGAACTGCCAGGCATCAAATTGAAGGACCTGCACGTAACCTCGGGCAGTTCACTACTCAGTAGAGTAGGACAAAAGCGAACGCTTTTGAACGCTGCGAAGCAGCGGCCCGAAGGGTGAATCACAGCGTGATTCATAAACTGCCAGGCATCAAATTAAGACCAGCACGCTGGTCGTGACCTTACCGGTGACGCGGAAGGGCGATATACCTGATATCAGAACGTTTTTCTGACGTCAGTACAGAATCGGTGGAGCGGTAGTTCAGTTGGTTAGAATACCTGCCTGTCACGCAGGGGGTCGCGGGTTCGAGCCCCGTCCGTTCCGCCACTTAATTGGAAAGCCCTGACTTAACGGTCAGGGCTTTTTCCATTTCTGAGCCAAAATAATTGCCATTACTCCTCCACACGGCAACGTCTCACAGGCTGTAGCGAGCACAGCCCTTCAGGGCTTTATAGAGAGGTGTTGCTGCAAATCGTTTTGCACATGCCAGGGCTGTCTGACCACCCACTCACTGAGAAAATCAATAAAGGCACGCACGCGCTGGGTTACGCCGAGATCGCTGTAATACACGGCGTTAAAGGGCATCTCAACCGGCAAACGCTGATCGGCCATGATCTCCACCAGGCTGCCTTCTTCAATTTCTTTATGCACCATGTAATCTGACAGACAGGCGATACCATTCCCTTCCAGGCAAAGCTGCTTGATGGTCTCTCCGCTATTTGAATCGAGCTCAGAACGAATGCCATAAAGTTCGCCGCCTTCACAGGCCACAGGCCAACGATTAAGGCGCGGTGCATCAATAAAACCAAGACACTGATGATTATCCAGATCGGCCGCCCGCAAAGGTATACCGTGTTTTTTCAAATAGTCGGGAGAGGCAATGAGACGGCGATAGCTAATAAAAAGCAGTCGCGCTCTGAGGCCAGAATCCGTCAGGCTGCCTGCCCGAATTGCCACATCGACTTTTCGCTCAATCAGGTTGATAAAGTTTTCAGAAGAAATCAGCGAAAGCGCGATGTCCGGATAGCGTTCCCGAAAGGACTTTATCATCGGCATGATGAGATGCAATATGACTGGCGTAGCTGCGTCTATCCGCAACAGCCCTTTGGGCACATCACGGCTTTCCATCAACTCGTTTTCCGCCGCGGTCATCACCTGAAGAAAATGTTGGACCTGCTGAAAATAACGTTCCCCTTCCTGCGTTAATGCAAGATTGCGGGTCGTTCGCGTAAGTAAGGCCAGCCCCAGCTTAGTTTCCAGCTTCTTAATCGTGCGGCTTACGGCAGAGTTGGCCATCTCTAACGTCTCGGCAGCCCGGCTGAAGCTTCCACTTTCAACCACGCTCACAAATACTTTCAGTTCTTCAGACGATGCCTTCATGGTGTCTCTTCACGCCAAATAGCCTGTAGGCCGATAGAACTGTTATTAAAGCACAGCACTGACCTGGCCCCTTGGCGCGAAAGGCTTTTTCCTGATAAGACAGATGATAAATTATGCCGCGCTTGAGCAGACCGGCCCACAAGACAGCGTATCAATACAGCCCGTTATGATTAAAATAAACAGAGTGGGTTTGGAACAATCGGCAGCATCCATTGAAACCGCGTACTAAAATCCCTATAACAGATAAGTCATACGACTTTTTGAACGATTAGCCAGGCGGGAAAGTGCGCAAAAAAACCTACGCGATGAGATATGTAGCCGGACAGCCAGCGGAGAGGATCTTTCCCCCGGGTGCAATGTTTCATCTCGGCCAGGCGCTGCCTCCCGGCGCGCCGCTCCCCGCTCACCCCAATCTTAAAGTGCTGGTATGGAATATCTTTAAACAGCAGCGTGCCGACTGGATGTCCGTATTGGAAGGCTTTGGTAAAGATGCGCATCTGGTTCTGCTCCAGGAAGCGCAAACCACGCCAGAGCTTATCCGGTTTGCGACCAGCAACTATCTGGCGGCCGATCAGGTTCCGGCATTCGTGTTGCCTCAGCATCCCTCTGGCGTGATGACACTGGCTTCCGCTCACCCAGTCTACTGTTGCCCTTTGCGCGAGCGAGAGCCGCTTCTGAGGCTCTCTAAATCGGCTTTAGTCACGGCCTATCCGTTACCCACGGGTGAAACGCTTATGGTAGTCAACATTCATGCCGTAAACTTTAGTCTGGGCGTGGATGTCTACAGTAAACAACTTGGGCCTATTGGCGAACAGATCGTTCACCACCGTGGTCCGGTTATCATGGCTGGCGATTTCAATGCGTGGAGTCGTCAACGGATTAACGCGCTTTACCGGTTTGCTCATCAGATGCAGCTGGAAGAAGTGATGTTCACCGCGGATCATCGACGTAAAGCCTTTGGCCGGCCGTTAGATTTCGTCTTCTATCGCGATATGCACGTTAGTGAGGCGTCAGTGCTGGTGACGCGCGCATCCGATCATAATCCCTTACTGGTCGAATTTAACGCCAGTCGGTGAGGAGAATCGCGGAGAGGCGTTCTGTCAGGAGGAGAGGGCGAAACGCCGGGAGATCATGCAAAGTGCAGAAGAATCGAATAAGAAAAAAGGCTGACATTTGTCAGCCTTTTCAACGTATCAGGTATCTGGCGTTGCGTTATTCTTAACAAACAACGTTAGCTCATCGCCAGGCTGAATATCTTTTGCATTACTCACAACACTGTTCCAGCGCATCACGTCTTTAATATTCACGCCGTGACGACGGGCGATACTGTCAAGAGAATCACCCTTACGAACACGATAGGTGATGCTGTTGCCATTATCCGCCAGGCTCGTGCCGCTCGATCCGACAGTCAGTATCTGACCCGGACGAATGCTGGCACTGCGCAGGTTATTTTGCTGCTTCAGTGTTGCAACGCTGACGCCTAACTTATTGGCAATGCCCGACAGGGTATCGCCGCTTCGCACTTTGTAGCCACCATCATTACTGGCCTTCGCCAGTTGGGTGGGCTGCACTGCAGAGATATCACCGGAAGCCAGTGAATCCCGCAACTGTGCGACGTTAGCTTTCGGCACCATAATGTAGTGTGGCCCGTTAGGTGCTGTCGCACCGCCTTTATACCCGGTATTGAAGCTCTTCAACTTAGTGAGCGACATACCGGCCATTTCAGCGGCTTGCGTCAGTTTTATCTGCTGACCCACTTCAACACGTGCCAGTGCGCGGTTTTCGTTAGGTGTCGGCAGTTTGATGCCGTAACGCTTGTTGTTCTTAAGCAACTCGCTCAAGGCCAACATTTTTGGAACATAAACCGTCGTTTCACGTGGAAGCGAAAGATGCCAGAAGTCGGTAGGCTTACCGCGTGCCTTGTTCTGCTTGATCGCTTTGAGCACACGTCCTTCGCCACTGTTGTAGGCCGCAACTGTCAGAAGCCAGTCACCACCGAACATGGTATTTAGACGCTGCATCATATCCAGCGCTACTTTGGTTGAAGCGACAACATCGCGACGACCATCGTAGTAACGGTTTTGTTTTAAACCATAGTTTCGACCCGTACTGCCAACAATCTGCCAGATGCCAGCGGCATTTGCAGATGACGTTGCGTGAGGATCAAAAGCGCTCTCCACTATGGGTAGCAGTACTAGTTCCATCGGCATCTTACGTTTCTTAATCTGCTCGACTATCCAGTACATGTACGGCTCTGCCCGTAATGTTACATCGTGGAGATAGCTCTTATTTTTTAAAAACTTTAATTTCTGTTCGCGGATCCGGGGGTTTTCCGGAATCCCCATCTTCAACTCGTCACTAATGAAACTCCAGAGATCACTATCTTCTGCGAGGCCAGTTCCATCTTCCTGCCATCGCGGCGATAAAAGTCGATCACCGTACTTTCCATTTTCACTTTGACCAGCTGAAGACAGACTCTGTGCATGCTGTTCGGGGATATTGGCGTCATTCCGTGATGCCTGACATCCTACCAGCAAGACCGAGGCGAGTAATATCGCTTTAGCCTTCATGTGTGTGTCAATAGTTCGCTTAAAAGACGAGCAACTATACGTGACGGTCCTTCACAACACAACCTGAAAAATCAAAAACGGTCTTTCTTCTCGCGTAGAACGGCAAATGTCTTCCATACAGGCTCTACCTCTGAATCAACGCTCAAAGCATGTTGTAAATCAGGATCTTGCGTTCTGAGAAATAAATTTATCACACGCTCGTGAGCCAGTTTTGTAGGTAAAGTAATGCGATTTTCGGCCCGTAAGTCCTTAATTTTATGGTATTCAGCCGTTATTTGCGGATCGTGGGGTAAAATTGCAGCAGCAAACTTCAGATTGGATAAAGTGTATTCATGTGCACAGCACACCAGGGTATCCTCTGGGAGTTGGTTAAGCTTCTGAAAAGATTCAAACATTTGCTCTGGCGTACCTTCAAATAATCTACCGCAGCCGCCCGAAAACAGAGTGTCACCGCAGAAAAGATAAGGCGAACTGTAATATGAGATATGTCCTAAAGTGTGTCCTGGCGTAGCGATAACCTCGAAAGACAGACCCAGAACGTTGAATTTATCCCCTTCGCTGACCCGAATGGTTGCACCTTTGTCCGCTGTTTCTTGCGGACCATAAACGGCAATGTCAGGAAAATGTTCGCATAGGGTTTTAACACCGCCTGTGTGGTCATTATGATGATGGGTTAACAAAATCGCTTCAGGCTGCCAGCCGTTAGCTTTGATCTTCTCCAGTACCGGCTGAGCTTCACCGGGATCGACAATCAGGCATTTTCCGTTGTCATCTGTTAACGTCCAGATGTAGTTATCTTGTAATGCAGGAATACTGGTAAGATTCATAGATACCTCTCGCTGGCCGTATAAAAAGGAAAATGGTAAAGCATGAAGCCCGCTAAAACACGCCAAATCCTGAACGCGCCACGCTCATGGCACGATATGCCCTGGGGCGTCTATTTCCGCGATGCGCTTACACAGCAGCTTCAGCCTTACCTGGGAAAGCTGTACGGCTTTCATATGCTTAAGCTTGGCAACCTCAGCGCAGAAATCAATACAGAAAATTGTGCTATCTCACATCAGGTCAGTGTAGGCACTGAAGGGGAACAGCTACAGGTGCTGGCAAATCCGGCACAGCTGCCGTTTGAATCGAAGTCTGTTGATGCCTGTTTACTGGCCCACACGTTATCCTGGAGTCAGGATCCGCACCGGATATTGCGCGAGGTTGATCGCGTTCTGATCGATGACGGCTGGATGATCATCAGTGGCTTTAATCCGTTCAGTCTGCTGGGCATCAGTAAGATGGTGCCGGGCATCCAGCGTAAAGCGCCCTGGAGCAGCCGGATGTTTAGTCAGATGCGATTACTGGACTGGCTGGGCTTACTGAATTACGAAGTGGTTTACCGCACGCGTTTCCAGGTGCTGCCCTGGCATCGGCAGGGGGGGAAAATGATCAGCGCCCATCTTCCCGCGTTAGGTTGCCTGAACATTGTTGTGGCGCGTAAACGAAGTTTTCCCCTTACGCCCACCAAGGCGCGGATGAGCCTGAGCAAAAGACAATTGCCCCAGACGGTCAACGCGACGCGCCAGTTCCGACACGTCAAAGATCAGGATTCTGGCTGATAGCCAATATCATCAAAGGCCGGGTTGTTCGCTGCGCTGCGCGCCAGTTCATCACAACGTTCGTTTTCGGGATGGCCGGCATGACCTTTAACCCATTCCCACTGAATCTGGTGTGTGCTGAGCGCGATATCCAGCCGTTGCCACAAATCGACGTTCTTAACCGGCTTCTTCTCAGCCGTTTTCCAGCCACGCTTTTTCCAGTTGTGTATCCATTGTGTAATACCCTGGCGCACATACTGACTGTCGGTACTTAACACCACATCGCAGGGTTGCGTCAGGGCTTCCAGTGACACGATGGCCGCCATTAACTCCATGCGATTATTGGTCGTCAGGCGATAACCCGCACTGAAGGTTTTTTCATGCTGCCCGTAACGCAAAATTGCGCCATAACCACCGGGGCCCGGGTTGCCGAGACAAGATCCATCGGTGAAAATCTCTACCTGTTTACGCATCTCTGGTAGACTTCCTTCTGACAAAACGCCAAGTCTGACATAAAACGAGGCCTATGAGCACTGCAAATAACCGTCAAATTGTTCTCGATACTGAAACCACCGGTATGAATATGATCGGGGTACATTATGAAGGTCACCGCATCATTGAGATTGGTGCCGTCGAAGTCATTAACCGCCGCCTGACGGGCAATAACTTCCATATGTATCTCAAGCCCGACAGGCTGGTGGATCCTGAAGCGTTTGGCGTTCACGGTATCGCCGATGAATTCCTGCTGGATAAGCCGACCTTCAGCGATATTGCCGATGAGTTTCTCGATTACATCCGCGGTGCGGAGTTGGTGATTCATAACGCGTCGTTTGATATCGGCTTTATGGATTACGAATTCGGTAAACTGCAGCGCGGTATTGAGAAAACCGAAACCTTCTGCAAGATTACCGACAGCCTGGCAATGGCGCGCCGCATGTTTCCCGGCAAGCGCAACAGCCTTGATGCGCTGTGCTCACGTTACGAAATAGATAACAGCAAGCGTACGTTGCACGGCGCACTGCTGGATGCCGAGATACTGGCCGAAGTTTTCTTAACGATGACCGGCGGGCAAACTTCGCTGTCATTCTCATCGGAAGAGGAACGAGCACGTCAGCAGCAGAGCGAAGGTATTCAGCGTATTGCTCGCCCCAACTCGGGATTGCGTGTGGTTACCGCCAGCGATGAGGAAGTTAACCAGCATGAGTCCCGGTTAGATCTCATTATGAAGAAGGGCGGCAGCTGTCTGTGGCGCGCCTGAGTCGCAAAGATTTGTGTGTAAAATCAACATTGGGGCGAAAATAGCAGCAAACAGAATGTTGCACGGGGAAAAGCGTTGACGCGTACTCATGTTGTGATTAATATGCGCCTCGTTCCCGACGGGGAACAAAGCGCGGAGCGGTAGTTCAGTTGGTTAGAATACCTGCCTGTCACGCAGGGGGTCGCGGGTTCGAGCCCCGTCCGTTCCGCCAAATTTCGACGCCATGCTGGTTATCAGCATGGCGTTTTTGCTTTTCTAGCGTCGAAAACTCCGAAACAATTTCCTTTCATTCAGGCAACCAAAGTATTAATGCTGCCAAAGAAAAACGTTGTCTCACGCCAGCACGATTAACACCTTCGCACCACTAAATCATTAACTGCAAACGGTTGAACGCCCGATTCCAGTCATGACTGAAATCATCAATGGCATGTTTTGCCAGAGGGGAGTTAAACATTTCGCACATCACATCGACAGGTAAGGTGACAGCCGCCGCGCCAGAGAGCAGGCAGTCCGCTACCTGCGTCGTGTTTTTAAAGCTGGCTGCTAATATCTTGCACTCCATCTTATGCAGTTGAATAAATTGCTGCATATCTGAAACGGCCTGCTTTGCATTGATATTATTATTTTCCATACGGTTGAAATAGGGCGCAATATAATCAGCGCCAGCAAAGGCCGCCAACATCGCCTGTGAGGTAGAGTAAATCGCCGTGCCTAAAGTAGGAATGTTACGTTGTTTCAACTGGGTAATCGCGGCGAGTCCGGCCCGGTCGACGGGGATTTTCACGACCATATTGGCGCACAGCTCATGGAGGTACTGCGCCTCGCGAATAATCGTTGGTGTATCCTTTGCCAGAACCTGAGCAAAGATAAGCTTCTCGTTCCCTAAAATCGTGCGTAGCTCGCTGATTAACTTCGTCAGTTCGACGCCAGATTTGGCGACGAGCGAAGGGTTGGTGGTCACGCCATTAACGGGTAAAACGTTGACCAGATCGTGAATAGCTAACGTATCTGCACTATCGATATACAATTCCATATTCCCTCCCAGGTGGCTGATAGATTAAAAACGGGCTAAATAAATGTTATTTATGCAAATCATAGAGATTGATGGCTCCAACTAAGTGACCCTGTTGATTGACGACTGGCGCCGCGCTAATGCGTCGGTCATATAATTTATGCGTAGCGGCCGCAACGCTAAGGTGTTCGGCCAGTTTGTAGCCGGGGCGCGTCAGGAGAGGATCAAGCCGATCGTCCAGCTTTTTACCAGCTAACAGCGCGCGGCGCAGATCGCCGTCAGTAAAAATACCCTCGATATCGTTGTCGTCATCACAGGCAATCACAATCCCCATACCGGTACGGGTCAGTTCTTCCATGGCATCTAACACGGAGGCGTTTTTATTTACGCGAGGAATGCGTTCGCCTTTTCGCATACATTGCGCAACCGAATTAAGCAGGCCAGCGCCCAGGCTGCCTCCGGGATGGGAGCGGGCAAATTGCTCCTCATTAAAATTACGTGAACGCATCAGCGCCATTGCCAAAGCGTCACCCAATAACAGGGTATTCACGGCGCTCGACGTGGGCGCAAGCCCCATCGGGCAGGCTTCCCGATTAACAGCAAGATGCAGTACGTGGTTGGCCTGCTGGGCCAGAAAGGAGTGGGCGACATTAGTGATCGCAATAATGGGAACGTTGAGCGCCTTAAGGGCAGGAACAATAATCTGTAATTCAGCCGCGCTGCCGGAATTCGAGATAAAAATAAACACGTCCTGCGAAGTGATCATGCCCAGATCGCCATGCAAGGCCTCAGCAGGATGCACAAAAAAAGCGGGAGTGCCGGTACTGGCCAGCGAAGCGGCGATTTTTTTTCCAATATGGCCAGATTTACCGATGCCAGAAACAATCGTTTTGCCCTGACATTGCAGAATTAATTCACACGCATTGATAAACGCGTCATCTAAGCTGTTAAACAGATTCTGAGCCTCGGCAATTTCAAGCGACAGGGCCTCTCTGGCATACTCGAGCAGCACCTCTTTATTCTTCATCCTCCCCTCCTGCGACAATGACGTTGATTTTTTTGTCCACGAGTCGCTGAAGGTAATGAGGCGTAATACCGGCATCCGTGATAATGGTATCCACCTTATCCAGACTACACACAACATTTGGGCTTTTACGACCAAACTTGGATGAATCAGCAAGAACAATAATCCTGTCAGCCGCCGCGCACATCGACGTGCTGACGGCATGAACTTCGTTAAAGGTGGTGATCCCCATATCCAAATCAATACCATCGGCGCCAATAAATAACTTATCGAAGTTAAAAGAGCGAAAGGCTGACTCGGCAAGTCCGCCATGAAATGAGGCGGACTTTTTTCGTAACGTTCCGCCGGGCATTAAAATGGTCTGATCGCCATCTAATTCCATTAACGCATTCACAATGTGCAGGCTGTTTGTCATGACGGTAATGTTATTGAAGGGTTTGAGATGCCTGACCATTTGAAGCACAGTGCTGCCAGTATCCAGGATTAGCGAATCACCATCGTTAACCAGTTGTATGGCCGATTCAGCAATGTGCCTTTTTCTGTCACTGTTGATATGCGTTTTATGGTCGATAGGTTGATCGCCTTCTTCATGGCTCAGAATGACGCCACCGTGAATACGAATCACCTCGCTGCGCTTTTCCATTTCGGTCAGATCTTTGCGAATCGTCGTGCCTGTTGCTTTGAAATAGTCGATCAGATCGCCAATGGTGGTTTTGCCATTTTTTTGGAGATAGGCAAGGATAGCTTCCTGTCTTTGTTGCGGTTTCATCAGTAACGCCTTATCTGAAAGGGGTTTTGTCAAAATTAAAGCAGCGCTAAAATTTTCATCCTGCTTTCAATTTAACACATCACTCTTTCATTGATATGGCGGAAAGTAAGGCTTTTTGACACGTTTCACGTTCGGGAAAAATTTTTTTCGCATCGATATCATCAAGATAACAGTCGGTTAACAAAGGCAAAGCATGTGGACGCGCAAAAACGGTGAAGCCTTTCATAATGACAGCCGCCAGGATTCGTCCTTCGGGATTGACCGCGACTGCGATAATTACGCGGGGTTTAACGTTGAAGCGGTTTGAAGCCGATCGCCCGATGCCAACCCGACCTTGCTGAAATAACCCCTCCAGCATATGGTTAAAGCGTCGTAACTGATACCAGCCAAACAACGAATGGGCCAGCCATGCCAACAGTGCTACAGCAATTATCCCGCTACTCATCTTCGTCTCCTGAGCAAGGCCAACATACCAGGCCAGCGATATTGAAGGGGGCAATCAGAACATCACCTGGCCGCCCGTGATATTGATAGACTGCCCGGTGCAATATGAGGCCTTGTCACTTGCATAAAACAACAAGACGTTCAGCACATCCTGGTATTCACAACCGCGCTTGAGTGGCACTTTTGCAATATAGCTGGCTTCAACTTCCTCGGGCGAGATGCCCAGTTTTTTTGCATACTGAGGAAGCAGAGACTGAAACATCGGCGATTTGAGCAAATTACCCAGCATCAGCGAATGTACTCTGATGCCATAATCCGCTAAATCGAGGGCCAGTGACTGTGTTAATCCCACGCCGCCAAATTTAGCCGCGCTGTAGCCCGAATTATGTTTACTGCCTGTTTTGCCCGACTTCGAATTGATCTGAATAATGCGGCCCGGAATATTATCGCGAATCATCAGTCGGGAAAATTCACGTGCACAGAGAAAATACCCAACCAGATTGACCTGCAAAGATATTTCAAAATCTTTTAAGGCGAAATCAGTGACAAAGGACGCTTTTGCCATGCCGGCACTGTAAATCATCACATTGACCTGTTTAAAGACCTTATCGATATTGCCAGCAAGCGCAATAACACTCGCCTCATCTGTTGCATCAACCTCAAAACCCACGGCCCGATCGGCGCCATATTCGGCGTTAATTTCTGAGGCGACCTTTCGGGCGTTTTCCCCTTTCAAATCCGCGACGGCAACGCGGTAACCTGCTTCGGCCAGCCCTTTTGCCAGAAATGCCCCCAGCGTTTGCCCACCACCGATAACCACAGCAACTTCAGACATAACTCGCTCCTATGCAAAGAGTTTTACGGATGTTTCAGTCGTAATTCTGTCGGGCGCTTTTCCACTAACATGGATTGAACCAGGCAGTTGCGCGGTTGGCTGCCCGTCGAAAACAACGGTGATATGGCCCAGTTCGCGCAAGTTTTCGATCGCGACCTCACCGATGGCCGTCACGGCATAACACCGTTCTCCCAGCTGCAGGGTTGAACCCGTGACAGGATGCCCCGTCAGCGTGCCATGCTGGTGGATAAAGCAATAATCCTGAATATCGGCGGGTGCGCCTTCCCGAAATAAAATCATCATGTTTTCAAGCAGCGCATCGTGGGCGTTTATGCCCACTTTGATTATTTCGGTTTCAAAGTGCGTCATGACTTTTCTCCAGAAGGGGGCGTTTAGTGATAAATAAAGGCAGAGACTGCCCAGGCAATCAGCACGGTAGGGGCACCGGTCAGGAAGCGGCCGACCAGAACGGAAGGAACCCCCACGCGCACGGTGTCCTGTTTCGCCTCCGCCAGCGATAAACCCACAGGAATAAAATCTGCAGCGGCTTGTGCATTGATGGCAAACAGGGCTGGCAGGGCAAGATGGGGCGGAATATGACCCAGTCCGATTTGAACGCCAATGAGTACACCAATAACCTGGGCTATCACGGCGCCCGGCCCCAAGAACGGCGACAGGAGCGGAAAGGAACAGATTAAGGCCAGCGTGATTAAGCCAAGAGGATTGGTGGCGAGTGGCGTCAGCCCGTGGGCAATCATGTCGCCCAAACCTGAGGCCATGATGATGCCAATGATGGCCGCCACAAATGCCATAAAAGGGAGGATGGTCTTGAGTACGGTATCAATGGTATCCCGCCCGGCCTGGAAAAATTCGGCAACGACGGTCCCCATGCCTGTGCCAATTTTTGCCAGTAAACCGTCGCTTTGCTCGGTAATTTTTTTACTCGAGTCATAATCTTTCCCCGCGCCAGCGCCACGGGGCGCGGGGGCAGCACGTTTTTCGTCATGGGTGTGAATGACGTCTTTACTGCCGTGATCCTCGCGATTGACGATGCTGATATTCTCAGGCTTAACGCCAGAGACATAAATGTCTTCCAGGATATATTGTGCCAGCGGTCCGGACTTTCCTGTCGCATGGATATTCACGGTGGGGATACCGCGTTTGGGATAAAGACCACAACGCAGCGTGCCACCACAATCGATGATGGCCAGACCAATTTCATCGGCTGGCGGTTCCCCTTGTTTGAAACCATCTACGGCTTCCCAATGGGTGATTTCACTGATCCTGTCCACGATTGACGGTCGGGCGCCGGCGGTGATGTAAACAATTTTTTTCCCGGGTGTTATATCAAGTTGTAAAGGGCCGCCCCAACCGCTGCTTCCTTTTTCGATACGGATTTGTGTCGTCATTTTATTTTCCGCCTTTATTAGAGCTGAACGTTTTTATCGAGTTTGATGCCCATCTTTTTTTCAAACAGGCTGGTGGTGAGATCGGTAATCCAGCCGCGAAAAAAGTTAGTAAAAAGCCCAACCAGAAAATAGCTGACAGCAAGAGGGCCCAGGGGTAAGCCCAGGGTTGTCAGGCCACTGGCAACCCCTAAATAAACGAAGAGTTCACCCGGATTCACGTGCGGAAATAACCCATTCATTGAATGGCAACTGTATGACGAGGCCGCGTAATATCCTGGCTTATATTTCTCGGGCATAAATCGCCCCAGGCTGAGTGTCATCGGGTTACAAAAAACAAAGGTGCCAATAAGCGGTAAAAGCAAATAGCGTGATACAGGATTGCCCGCACATTTCTGTGCCAGTCGTTCAATTCGATGTTGCCCTACGAATCGTATTAACGCGTTCATTACGACTAATAAACTAATTAACAAAGGTAAAATTCCTGTCACCATGCCGACAAAAACTTCACCTCCTTTCTGGAACAGTCCAATAAACCATTCCGCACCAAAGGTGATTGCATCAATCATGTGCCGCTCCTTTTAAGGTTGCCCGGATTTTCACGTTGGTTAGGTCTTAACACGCAGAAAATATAGTCGTTTAAAAGGCATAAATATTTTATATAGATCACAAATAAATCATTTAACTTTCATTTTGAATCTTTTTTATTTTGAAATGAATGTTATCGGGTGCGGGAATCCCGCGTTCTTTCGTTACCGCGACGCCGGGATACGCAGAGGGTTTAATGACTTATCTCGCTGATTTTAAATGCCTTGTCACTGCAAATTTCTAGCAGGTCAAGACAGGGGGTAACGGGCACACGGCGCTTTTGCACGAAAGGGAGAGGGGCAAACAGGATGAGCGCGTATTCACACGCGAACATTATCTGGGGCGGTAAGGGCTGGCGCGCCAAACAGTTAGCAGTATTCGCCATCAAGGCGATCCGGTGTTCGGCTATTAAAAAAAACGACTCCAGTCAGAGTCGTTTATATGGTTATTGTACAGTCATACTGCGTCTGAACAGGGCGTTATTCCTTCTGCATGACCACCGTGCCGGAAGGCATAGTGAGGTCTTTCTGCTCAGTCTGCTTTTCTCGCGCCACTAACCAGTAGCAGCTTGCCGCCAGCGCCACGCCGATAAACCAGCTAAAGTTGGCCACCTGATGCAGGGAAGGGATAAAACTGATCACCAGACAGATAGCGACTGAGGGCAGCAAAGCGATAATGGCCTTCGGGTTAAATCCACCGCGATACCAGTAGCGCCCCTGCGGTGTGGCATCAAACAGATCGTCTACTGAAATACGGCCGCCCTTAATCAGATAAAAATCGGCTAACAGAATGCCAAACAGCGGCCCGATAAACGAACCCAGTACGTCGAGCGTGTAGTGAATCAGTTCAGGAGACTGAAACAGATTCCACGGTGTGAGCAGGACCGATCCGACTGCCGCAATCATGCCACCGGTGCGGAAACTGATTTTCTGCGGCGAACAGTTTGAAAAATCGAAAGCAGGCGAGACAAAGTTCGCCACGATGTTGATACCGATCGTTGCGGTGATCATAGTCAGTAAGCCAATCGCCACGGCTAAATCGCTGCCGACCATGCTGACGGTTTCAATAGGATCGGTAATCATTTTGCCAAACAGGGATTGAGTGCCCGATACAATGACAACGGTCACGATGGAGAACAGCAGAAAGTTGAACGGCAGTCCCCAGCGGTTACCCCGGCGGATCTCGCCCATGCTTTTGCCATAGCGGGAAAAGTCACCAAAGTTCAGCAGCGGGCCTGAGAAGTAAGACACCACTAATGCCGTTGCCGTAATCATCTGCCAGGTTTGTTCGCCTGCCGACAGCGACTTGCTGGCCAGCGTAAAGGAGATACCGTCGAAACCGGTTTTGTATACAATCCAGCCCGCCAGTGCCAGCATCACCACATACACTGCGGGGCCTGCGATATCGATAAAGCGCTTAATCGCACTCATGCCATGCCAGAACACCATTGCCTGCAGAACCCACATCACGCCAAAGCAGTACCAGCCCAGCTGCGATAAACCAAGCCAGTGGCTGTGGGTCAGGCTTTCAAGCGACGGGTAAAACTTCAGCAGCACCAGCATCAGCGCGTTTGCCGCCAGCCAGGTCTGAATACCGTACCAGGCAAATGCAATCAGGCCGCGGATTACCGCCGGAATATTAGCCCCGAAAACACCGAATGCCTGACGACAAATAACCGCATAAGGCACACCGGCCATCTGGCTCGGTTTAGCGACCAGGTTGGCGCAGAGCTGAACAATGCAGATCCCCGCCAACAGGCAGAGCAGCACCTGCCAGCTCGCCAGGCCCAACGTGAAGAAGCTCGCCGCTACCACATAGCCGCCCATGCTGTGTACGTCCGACATCCAGAAAGAAAAGATGTTGTACCAGGACCAGTTTTGATGGCGCGTAGGCGCCAGGTCTTCATTACATAGCTTTGGACTGTATGCTTTCCCGGCTTCAGAGGCCGATGTGCTACTCACCGTTGAATGATTTGGCATGAAACCTGCTCCTCTCAAAGACATGAATAAAATAACCTTGTGAAATGACTTTGCAGGATCCAGGCCAAATTTGTTTTTTGTATACAAAATTTATTTTTAACGTATACGATAAGTGACGCAACGCTGTTTACCGGAGCAGGTAATGAAGAGTGAAAAGGGCCAGAGAACGGCGGCCGATCTGCATGATAAAGATGAACCTATCTATCAGGCGTTAATGAACGCCATTGTTGAACACCAACTGCCGCCCGGCAGCAAATTGCCGGAAGAGGCGCTTTCAGAGGTCTTTGGCGTCAGCCGCACGGGCATCCGTAAAGTGTTGCAGCGCCTTGCTGCGGTGCAAATGGTTACGCTTACGCCCAAACGTGGTGCACATGTTGCTACGCCCGGCGTTGATGAAGCCCGTGATATTTTTCGTACCCGCAGTTTACTCGAGTGCGCCAACCTTCCCGCTGTGCTGGAACATATGCAGCCGCCTCACCTTGCCGGGCTGGCTGCGCTGGTCGCCCAGGAAAAGGCGGCCATCGAACATCACGATGGCCCTGCGGCGATTCGTCTCTCGGCGGCATTTCATATTCAGCTGCAGGCGATTTCCGGCAATCAGGTGTTAACCGATCTTGTTACGCGCCTGGCGCAGCGATCGTCTCTGGTGATTGCCGCGTGGGGCGCGCCGTGGCAACGCGGTTGTCGCTGTGATGATCACGATCGTTTGTTACAGCTGCTACGTGAAAAGGCCTTGGTGCCGCTCACTGACTCACTGCAGCACCACTTTGAACACATTGTTTCCAGCCTGCATTTCGAACGCGGCGGCGAAACCTTGCCCGATTTCACCCGGTTATTTTCGGGTCACAAAGGAGCCGTATCATGAGCCTGATTCAGGTTATTAATCCCAATACCAGCCAGGCGATGACGGAAACCATCGGTCAGGCCGCCCGCGCCGTTGCCGCGCCCGGTACGGACATCCTCGCCGTGTGCCCTTCGCAGGGCGTGCCCTCCATTGAAGGGCATTTCGATGAGGCGATTGCGGCGATAGGCGTACTGGAGCAGGTGAAACTTGGCAGAGCACAGGGCGTCAGTGGCCACGTAATTGCCTGTTTTGGCGATCCGGGACTGCTGGCGGCACGTGAACTGGCCAGCGGTCCGGTCATCGGCATCGCAGAAGCGGCCATGCATACGGCCACACTGGTGGCAACGCGTTTCTCGATCGTCACCACGTTGCCGCGCACGCTGGTCATCGCACGACATTTACTTCAGCAGTATGGCTTTACCCACCATTGTGCGGCCTTACATGCTATCGATTTACCCGTGCTGGCGCTGGAGGATGGCAGCGGACTGGCACAGGAGAAAGTGCGCCAGCGCTGTATACAGGCAAAACGGGAAGATGGCTGTGGGGCGATTGTTTTAGGCTGCGGCGGCATGGCAACGTTGGCGGCGTCGCTCACACAGGAGCTGGAGATGCCGGTGATTGATGGCGTCAGTGCGGCGGTAAAAATGGTGGAATCGCTGGTGGCGCTGGGATTTGGCACCAGCAAACAGGGCGATTTGGCTTATCCTTTACATAAACCCCTCTCGGGTGCCTTTCAGCACCTAAACTAAGCAGATGTTCCCGTTCACCGACAGGATGCAAGTTATGACTGAAAGCCAGGATAAGAAAACCTACAGCTTCAATAAAAATTACCCGCGCGATCTAATCGGTTACGGCGCGAATCCTCCTCATGCGGCGTGGCCCAAAAAAGCGCGGGTGGCGGTGCAGTTTGTGCTCAACTACGAGGAGGGGGCCGAGAACAGCGTATTACATGGCGACACGGGTTCAGAGCAGTTCCTGTCTGACATCATTGGTGCCGCCAGCTATCCCGATCGTCACATGTCGATGGAATCGCTGTATGAATACGGTTCCCGAGCCGGTTTCTGGCGCATTCATAACGAGTTTCAGAAACGGGGATTGCCCCTCACCGTGTTCGGTGTGGCGATGGCCCTGGCGCGTCATCCTGAAATCGTAGACGCCATTAAACAGGCGAAGTACGACGTGGTCAGTCACGGCTGGCGCTGGATCCACTATCAGGGCATCGATGCTAAAACCGAGCGTCAGCACATGCAGCAGGCGGTGGATGTGTTAACGGATCTGTTTGGTCAGGCGCCGACGGGCTGGTACACCGGACGCGACAGCCCGAATACGCGTCGTCTGGTGGTCGAACAGGGCGGATTCAGTTACGACAGCGATTATTATGGCGACGATCTGCCCTTCTGGACGCAGGTTACCTGTCAGGATGGTACGGTAAAACCGCATCTGATCATTCCCTATACGCTCGAATGTAACGATATGCGCTTTGCATCGCCCCAGGGCTTTAACACCGCAGAGCAGTTCTTCACATATTTGCGCGATACGTTCGACGTGCTGTATGAAGAGGGCGAGACCGCGCCCAAAATGATGTCGGTGGGGATGCACTGCCGCCTGTTAGGGCGCCCGGGAAAATTCCGCGCGCTACAAAACTTCCTTGACCACATTCAGCAGCATAAGGATGTGTGGATCTGTACCCGGCAGCAGATTGCCGAGCACTGGATAAAAACGCATCCCGCTTCAGAAGCGTAATCGCTTCCGGGCGGCAAGCGCGTGGCGGCAAAAGGCTGTCGCCACGTGCTGTCTCTGTTGCTGTCACCTGCGTGACAGCCGTGCGTGGAAGCGCTCAGTCGCACAGGGCGGGATCGGCCTCAATCATCAACTGCTTCATCTCCTCGAAATGCCGCATAGAGAAGTCGGGAATACCTTCCCAGTCGCGGGCCGTTTTTTCCGCGACCTCATCGCTCAGGACTTTCAAGGGTTGCCCGGTAGACCAGGCGGTAACCAAAATCTGGCAGGCGCGCTCTAGCGTCCAGATGTCATCAAAGGCCTCGCCAATGGTCTGGGCGGTAACCATGACGCCGTGATTGCCCATTAACAGACGACGCTTATCGGTCAGCAGGCTGGCCAGACGTGCGCCTTCCTCTTTCGTATCGGCCATGCCACCGTATAACGTATCTACCGCGATGCGGTTGAAGTAGCGCGCGCTGTTTTGATCGACAGGCGGAATGTGCGGCTGCGCCAGGCAGGCAACGCTGGTGGTGTAAACCGGATGCAGATGCATCACGACCCGGGTTTCTGGCAGCCGCTGATGAATTTGCCCATGAATGGACCAGGCGGTGGCATCAACATCATCCCACTCTGCACAGGATGCATCTTCAGCATTGAGCAGCAGTAAATCGCTGGCGCGAAGGCGTGAAAAGTGTTTCCACTTTGGGTTCATCAGAAACTGCTTACCATCCGGTGAGACAGCGGCACTGAAATGATTCGCTACCGCCTCATGCATGCCCAGGTGGGCAATAATGCGGAAGGCTGCCGCCAGATCGATACGCGTTTGTTCTTCGAAAGAAAGCGCCATATTACCTCCTGAAAATGAACGCGTGCCCGGCACGCGTTTGAGATTAAGGCTTAGGCATCAAGGTCTTGAGATCGTCCGCCGTCGGCGCTTCAAAATGGTATTTTTTGAGCAGTGCGGCATACTCTGGCGTTTTACTGTAGGCTTCCAGCGCCGCAACCAGGGCCTGTTTCACCTCCGTATTGTCCTTCTTCACGCCGAAACCGTTTAATACGGGATAGATGAGCGTCGTGGAAGATATCTGGATGCGGTCGCCCAGCTTCTGGACAACGCCACGCGCCACCGCGGCATCGGTGATCTGCGCTTCCACCGCATGGGAAAGCATCGCCTGAGTCGTCTGAGGATCGGTCGCATATTCGCTGATCGCGATAGGGGGCTTACCGTTTTTCACACAGTAATCGTCAGACAGTTTATGCAACTGCTGTAGCCAGGAGGTGGCGCCCATCGAGCCAATTTTATGGCCGCAGAATTCTTCAGGCGTCTTGGGTTGATAATCACTTCCCTTCAGCGACAGGATAGCCTCGCCGCTTTTCAGGTAGGGAATCATGTCGATCACTTTCATGCGATCGGCGGTGATATACATCGACGAGTTAGTGATATCGAACCGGTTACTCTGTAAACCGGTGATCAGGTTAGGAAAACGGGTATCAATATTCACGGCCTGACGGCCCATCACTTTTGCCAGGCCATCAAGAAACTCAATGTCAAAGCCGGCAGGTTTATTATCCTTCATGTATTCATACGGAAAGAAGGTCATATCCGATCCGGCGATGATTTTACCTGGTTGTAAAAAGGCTGAGGCGTTAAATGACGCCAGGACAGCGCCTGCGGCAAGCAGACTTAATACACATGTTTTCATCATTATTATCTCTCTGTTAGGCGCAATCAGACGTTGGCAAGATCTTGACCTGCCTGCTGAACAAAGAACGAGGCTCCGCGTGGTTTCTGCGGCAGGCGAAGTTCATTTGGGGTGCTGCGGACCATGCCGCTTTCGTCACCATAAACCAGCGTTCCGGCATCCGGGCTGGGCAAGGGGTTTTCACCGAACGGCAGCGCGTCTTCCGCCGCGTACACGGCGATAAACAGCGTGCGCGGCCACTCGGTTTCATTGGGGCTGGAGGCGTGCAGCAGCCTTGTGTGCATAAAGCACACGGACCCGGAGGGACCAAAGCAGGCGCTGGGCTGCTGACACTGTTCTTTCACCACCGCAGGCTCGACGGCCCCAGTAAAACGCCCGTCCTGCCAGTGCGAATACAGTGGTCCCCGATGGCTGCCCGGCACCACGTTCAGCGGGCCATTTTCCGGCGTGACCTCACTGACCATCAGCAGCGCGGTCACGATATCGTCGTTGCTGTGCGGGGTGAACAGGAAATCCTGATGCCATTCCACTTTCGTTGCGGTATGGGGCAGCTTCGAGTTGATCTTGCTGTGATGATAGCGTGCGCCGCTGCCACCAATTAACTGCCCGGCAATCTGCGCCATTCGTGACTGCAGTGCCGCATGGCGATAGGCGGCAGAGATGTCGTTTGGTGAGCTCACGCGACGCAAAGAAGGATGTTCGGCACTGTGATCGCTCTCAATGTCGAAACGCGAACGGCCATCCTGAGTATTGCCCCAGGGGGCACTCTGGCTGCGGCTTTCCTCAACCCATTGGTCAAAATCGTGCTGCAGCGCGGCGATTTCCTCGCTTGTCAGGACATGTTCAACTACCAGAAATCCCTGCTGGTGATACTGATCTACCTGCCACTGTTCAATCATGGTCGTGCCCTCGTGTTGAATACATCGTTACGCCAGCGAGACATCCTTCAGAAATGCTTCCACGCGCGGATGCTGGCCATCGCGCAGCGCCTGGGGTGCGTCGTCACAGACCACGCGTCCTTTTTCCATAAAGACAATTCGGTCAGAAACTTTGAAGGCAAAGTTCATCTCATGGGTCACGATCACCATGGTGATGCCCTCGCTTGCCAGGGCTTCAATCACCTGAAGGACTTCATTCACTTTTTCAGGATCCAGCGCTGACGTGGGTTCGTCGAACAGCATGATTTGGGGGCGCATCATTAAGGCGCGTGCGATAGCCACGCGTTGCTGCTGACCACCGGAGAGCTGATGAGGGTATTTCCACGCATGTTCGAGCATGCCGACTTTGAAAAGCAGCGCGGCGGCCTGCTGCTTTAAGGCCTGGGTGGGCGCGAGCTTGTGATAGCGCGGTGCCAGCATCAGGTTATCCATAACGTTGAGGTGGCTGAACAAGTTGAAGCTCTGAAAAACCATCCCAATGTTGAGGCGGTGCTCGGTATGCTCAATGAAGCGTGGCTTACGTTGTTCTCCCTGCTGACGAAGGTGAATAAAAGGTTTTCCGTTAATACGAATCTCACCGTTATCGATCTGCTCCAGGCCATTGAGCAGGCGAATCAGCGTGGTTTTTCCCGAGCCTGAAGGCCCGATCACCGAGACCACCTCACCAGCGTGGATCTGCAGGTTCACTGCGCCCAGTACTTCAACATTGTTGTAAGCCTTGTGAAGACGCAGGGCCTGCAACGCTGGCCCGCTGTCGTGCACTGCCTGACGAACCGGGTTCACCGCCGTGCGTTGTGCGAGGTCGAACAGTTGCGCATCGGGTTTGCCGGAAGGCTGACGCTGCGTGACGTCAAGATAGCGCTCCAGCTGCTTTAACAGGAAATCAAAGACGGTGACGATCAGCACGTAATAGAAGGCCACGGCAGCCATGGTTTCCATGACCAGAAAGTTCTGCGAGTAAAGCCGCTGGCCGACCATCAAAATTTCGGTAAGTGAGATAACAGAGACCAGCGACGTCAGCTTCACGATTGCGATGTATTCGTTCGCCAGCGCGGGCAAGGCCACACGCAGAGCCTGCGGAATAATAATGCGCCACTGAATACCGGCATAGCGTAGTCCCAGTGCCCGGGCAGCCTCGCTCTGGCCCCTGGGAATTGACAGCAGCCCACCGCGGTGAATCTCCGCGATGTAGGCGCTCTCACAAATGGTCAGCGCGATAAACCCGGCCCAAAACGGATCGCTCAATATCGCCGACGTGGCGGGCACTGCCTGAGGCAGGTTGTAAACAAAGATCAGCAGAACCAGTAAGGGCAGGCTGCGAAAGAGCCAGATATAAAATCGGGCAGGCAGCGTCAACAAGGGATGGCGCGACTGCTTGGCCAGCGCCAGAATAAATCCCGCGATAATGCTCATTCCCCAGGTCAGCAGGCTCAGTTTGATGACGGTCCAGGTCGCCAGCCAAAAGTTAGCGTCGCTAAACAGACTGAACATATAGTTCCAGTTAAATGTCATGGGCTTGCTCACATTAAACAGAAGAGGGTTAGTCATTTAATTCTGTAATTCACTATGGCGGCATGACGGGAACGATAGCAATTAGTAATTTCTTTGGTTCTGATTTTAAAAAAACTATCCAATGGCTATCTGCCTTTTTAAATGACGTGTTTTTAATATCACAGGGGAATAATTAGCGTATTGCTTCCCTTTTTGCGCTTATTTAGGGCAGGGCGCTGATCATTAAGACGCAACGTGAGAGTTATTGGTGCAATTTCTTTTTTTGAGCGTCGCGATCGGTTGCGGCTAAAAAAACAGGCGGGCGGTATTTTTGAATAAAGGGCACGCAGGCTAACTGAACGTGATGTGGCATAGCATTTGCAGCGCTACTTAGTCGAAAACGAAGCAAAGCTTCCGGGTAGCCATAAAAAACAGAGGTAACGCTATGAGTCGCTTTACACTTAAACAGCTCAGGTATTTTGTCGCCGTCGTAGAGACAGAAAGCATTGCTGAAGCTTCGCGCCAGCTGCATATCGCACAGCCCTCTATCTCTGTCTCCATTAAAAATCTGGAAGACGCCTTCGATCAGCAGCTGTTGATCCGTCATCATGCTCAAGGGGTTTCTCTGACGCCCGGTGGCCGCCGTTTTTATGAAAAAGCCCAGGAGCTGTTACGCCTGACACATGAGTTTGAGCAAAATTCACGTGCAGATAACACGCTGATTTCAGGAACGATTGCAATAGGTTGCTTCGAATCTGCGGCACCGCTGTACATGCCAAAACTGATTGCGGGCTTCAAAAAGCGTTATCCCGACATCACCATTGAACTTTACGATGGCGAGCAGCATGAACTGATGCACGGGCTCCATCGCGGACGTTTCGACCTGGCTTTCCTGTACGATCTTGAGCTGGATAACACGATACAAAAAGCGGCGTTGAACGCGCCGCATAAACCCTATGCGCTCTTGCCAGTAAAGCATCCGCTGGCGCAAAAATCCCTCGTCACGTTGCGTGAGCTGAGTCAGGAACCCATGATTTTACTGGATGCTGTACCCAGCAGGAATTACTTCATCAATATTTTCAAAAGCAAAGGTTATCACCCGCAGGTTGCCTACAGTTCGCCCTCCATCGAAATGGTACGGTGCATGGTGGGGCAGGGATTAGGCTTTTCCGTGCTGGTCACCCGGCCTTACACGGATATGACTTATGACGGTGAAAAACTTGCGCAGATTGATATTGAAGATGAGATGGAAGCCTCGACGTTAATCATGGCCTGGTTAAGTCATAATGAACCGACGCGCCCAACAAAACTTTTTATGGACTATTGCCAGAATAGTGCATTAGGGCCGACGGCGTGAAAAGCAGGGCGCATTTATCGTGCAGTTCGGTAAGAAAAGGAAAAGTATTTTTGACCAACGGTGTTGAGTCATTCCGCGTTGTAATCGTCGGATGGCCATAATAATCGACTGCGCATCCTTTGCTTATTAATTTCTTATTCAGATATTAGCTTTATAATATTTTACCCATTCACTTGCCTCAAATAGTCTTGGCGCTATCGCGTGTCAGGAACACGTCATTGAAACGGCGGGCTTGAGGATGGTGGAATGACAATAACAGAGCAAGAAACAGACACCCTGGTGATTGGGGCAGGACAGGCCGGTATCGCCATGAGCGAGCATCTGGGGCGGCTCGGCATTCCGCATTGCGTGCTGGAAAAAAAACGTATTGCTGAGGCATGGCGGACCCGCCGCTGGGATTCGCTGGTCGCCAACGGCCCGGCCTGGCACGACCGGTTTCCCGGCATGACGTTTTCGGGGCAGGATCCCGACAGCTTTGTGCCTAAAGAACAGATCGCGGACTATTTTGAAGCCTATGCGCAACACATTAAAGCCCCTGTCAAGACCGGCGTCGAGGTCATCAGCGTGGCGCCCCGTGCCGGGCGCAGCGGGTTCGATGTCCTCACCTCTGAAGGCCCGCTCGTCGCTCAACGCGTGGTCGTTGCCACAGGCCCCTTTCAGAAGCCCATTATCCCCGCGATTGCGCCCACGGATGCGCGATTCACTCAATTGCATTCAGCAGACTATCGCAACCCGCAACAACTGCCTGAAGGCGGCGTGCTGGTGATCGGCGCGGGCTCGTCAGGGGTGCAGATTGCCGATGAGCTGCAGCGTGCAGGAAAAGACGTCTGGCTCTCTGTTGGGCCGCACGATCGGCCGCCGCGCCGTTATCGCAACCGGGATTTTTGCTGGTGGTTAGGTGTGCTCGGCCTGTGGGATGCTGCTGCCAGTCAACCGGGTAAAGAGCACGTCACCATTGCGGTCAGCGGCGCGCGAGGCGGCCACACCGTTGACTTTCGCAGGCTGGCGGAACAGGGCATCAACCTGGTCGGGTTAACGGAGCGCTTTTCCGGTGATGTCGTGACCTTTAAGCCCGATCTGGCGCAAAACATCGCCTCGGGTGATGAAAACTATTTATCCCTGCTTGACGCGGCAGATGCCTGGGTAAAACGGCATGGCCTCGATTTGCCCGAGGATCCGGCCGCGCGCGCGTTTCTGCCCGATCCGGAAAGCGTCTCGCATCCTGTGCAGTCGCTCAATCTCGTCCGCGCAGGGATCACCACCCTCATCTGGGCAACGGGCTATGCCACCGATTACAGCTGGCTGAAGGTTAACGCCTTTGATGAGAAGCGCAGACCCGTTCATCAACGCGGCGTTTCCACCGAGTCCGGGCTCTATTTTCTCGGGCTTCCCTGGCAGTCGCGCCGGGGGTCCTCGTTTATCTGGGGCGTGTGGCATGACGCAAAATATGTCGCCGACCATATTGCTATCCAGCGCCAGTATCAGGATTACCGTGCCGCTTCAGAAAACTGAACCAGGAGACTGTCTTTATGCCAACCCATACACGTATTCGGATGTTTAACACCAAAGAAACCTATCCCAATCAAACGCTGGACAACGATCTCTGTCAGGCCGTGCGTGCAGGTAACACGGTGTATCTGCGGGGCCAGGTCGGCACTGACTTCGACGGCAATCTGATTGGCCTGGGCGATCCGGCTGCGCAGGCGGCGCAGGCGATGAAAAATGTGAAGCAACTGCTGGAAGAGGCAGGAAGCGACTTGTCGCATATCGTCAAAACCACCACCTATATTATCGATCCGCGCTATCGCGAGCCGGTGTACCGTGAAGTGGGAAAATGGCTCAAAGGCGTTTTCCCCGTCTCGACTGGTCTGGTGATTTCAGCCCTGGCGCAGCCGCAGTGGCTGATGGAAATAGATGTCATTGCGGTGATTCCGGATGACTGGAAAGGTGGAGCGACCCAATGACCTTATCGGTAACGGCACGTTGTGAAGAAACCGGTCAACTTGGCATCGCCATCAGTTCATCCAGCATCGCCGTGGGCGCGCGTTGCCCCTGGCTGCAGGCTGGCGTGGGGGCCGTATCCAGCCAGAACATTACGTTGCCTTCTCTGGGGCAGCAGATTCTGGTGTATCTGGATCAGGGCCGCGCGCTCGATGTGGCGCTCAAGCTGGCGCTGGCTGAAGACAGATTCAGTGACTACCGTCAGGTCGCCGCAATCGATATCCAGGGGAATACGGCGTTTTTCAGTGGCAGCCAAACCCTGGGGATCTGGAGCGTGGCTGAAGGAAAAAACTGTATCGCCGCAGGTAATATGTTGGCGGACAAAGGCGTGACGGCAGCAATGTGTGCGGCTTTTGCTGCGGCCTCCGGTGAACTGGCCAGCAGGCTGCTTGCGGCCCTTCAGGCCGGTGTAGCGGCGGGCGGAGAAGCCGGACCGTTACATTCTGCCGCGCTCAAACTGGTGGATGACTACACCTGGCCATTGGTGGATCTGCGCATCGACTGGACAGAGGGCGATCCTGTTGGACAACTGACGCAACTGTGGCTTGCCTATGAACCGCAGATGGAAGCCTATGTCACGCGCGCGTTGGATCCGCGTGAGGCTCCCTCCTATGGCGTGCCCGGCGATGAATGATCGTTTAAGGGCGATTCTGGCCTCACTGCTGGCCGTTGACACAACCAGTCGGGCGTCAAATCTGGCCCTGATTCAGTTTATTGACGACTACCTGACTGACAGGGGCGTGACGACGCAGTGGCTGCATGACGACAGCGGTAAAAAAGCCAATCTGTATGCGCGTCTGGGGCCGGACGGCGAGGGCGGGGTCATGCTGTCGGGGCACACGGACGTGGTGCCGGTTGAGGGACAAAACTGGTCCGTTCCGCCTTTCGCCCTGACGGAGCGTGACGGGCGATGTTATGGGCGGGGAAGTGCCGACATGAAAGGCTTTATTGCCTGCGTGCTGGCGTCGCTGGATGACTTTCTGCAACAGCCCCTCCGCATGCCCTTACATCTTGCTTTTTCCTATGACGAAGAGGTCGGCTGCCTGGGCGTGCGCTCGCTGGTGGCGATGCTCAATGCCTCAGCGGCAAAGCCCGCGATGTGTATCGTGGGTGAGCCGACCGGCATGCAGCCGGTTTACGGACATAAGGGAAAGCGGGCGGTGCGCTGCCGGGTACAGGGCCTTGCCTGCCATTCCGCCTATACGCACCAGGGCGTCAACGCGATTCACTATGCCGGGCGGCTAATTGCGCATCTGTTGCATCAGGAAGCGGCGCTCAGGCAGCAACGTGATGAACGGTTCGAACCGCCCTACAGCACGCTGCAGGTGGGCACGATTCAGGGCGGAACAGCACTCAATATTGTGCCTGAAACCTGCCAGTTTGATGTGGAGTGGCGAACGCTGCCCGATACGGATATACAGAACCTGTATGACAGTGTGCGCCACTTCGCCGAAGCTGAGCTGATGCCTGAAATGCAGCGCATTGATCCGGTATGTCACATTGCCTTTCAGCCGCTGAGCGACTATCCCGGCTTGCTGACGGATCCGCAGACCGACTTTGCCCGCTGGCTGGCGCAGTGGAGTGGGCAAGACGACTTCACCACGGTGGCCTTTGGCACCGAAGGCGGGTTATTTAACGAGATGGGAATAGCGACCCTGGTTTGTGGGCCGGGAAGTATGGAACAGGGACACAAAGCAGATGAGTTTGTCAGTGTTGAACAGCTTGAACGCTGTATGACGATGTTAAAAAATCTGCGCCAGTGGATGCACGCGGCCGGTTAAGCCACGCAGGGCGGAACGCCCCGTGTGGCCTGAGCCTATCCGCTCGCCGGTGCCGTTTACAACCGACCGTAAAATGTCATCCGGGCCGTCTCAGACAAGGCGATGCCGGGCGCGGTATTGTAAGCCAGCACCGCCAGCATCCGGGTCACGTCGCCTTCGGTAGGCGTCACGCGATGCAGGGAATTACGTCCGCGAAACAGTACCAGGTCACCGGCTTCAATTGCCAGCTCTTCGACGGGCTGCTGTTCATCCAGCACGTCGGCCACGCCCGGATAATTCATCTCGCCCGCATCGGCATCCCGCAGATCTTTCACATACTGAAACCGCCCGCCGCCGGTTGGTTTCTGCACCAGTAACGTGATGGCAAACGACGAGTTATCGAAATGCCATCCCAGCTCTTTCCCGTGCGAGGCATAGTGAAGGTTAATGGACGACAAAGGATCGGCGTAGGGATACAACGCCTCTTCATCAAGCACCTCACACAAAAAAGACTGAAAAAGTGCATCGTCATAGAGCTGACGCAGCGGAGAATCCGGCGCGATGACGTCATCAGTAATACAGCCCTTAGTGCTACTGACTTCGCGGTTCCGGGGATGCGTATCGCTAAACGCAGGGTCCGTTTTCATCAGGTAGACGTTATGCTTACTTTGGGTATGGTAAGCACGGTGGCGTTGCGCATCGCCTTCTGCGACGATGGCCGCTAAGGCGGCGGGCTGTAAAAAATTGCGCAGCACCAGCGCGCCCTGCTGATGAAGTTGCGTCCGACACTGTTGACGCCAGGCGTGACTGGACAGAGGATGTAAGTCAGTGCGTACCAGAGATTCAGACATCGTTTATTTCCTACGCGTGATTATTTAGTCATCACTGTAACGACGCCCGATTGTACTGAATACCAATAAATATTTAAGACCCTGATAAGGAAGCCTTAATGCCCACGCCGTCGTTGCGCCTGCCTAAAATTAACGTTATTCAGTCATTTAAGGTCGCTGCGGAAACCGGCAGCCTGACAAAGGCGGCGGCGCAGTTGGCCTTGACGCCAGCCGCGGTGAGCCAGCAGATTCGTCAGCTGGAAGATCACCTTGGCTGCGTCCTGTTTTTACGGACTCAGCATGGCGTCATGCTGACTGAGATGGGCAGGCAGTATCTCCGCTACGTGTCGGAAGCCTTCGATATACTGCAGCTTGGTCAACGGAATATCGGACGAAAAGATACCGCCGCTCAGCTTACGCTGTATGCGCTTCCCGCACTGGCATCAAAATGGGTCCTGCCGCATTTGTCTGACTGGCGAGCGCGCTGCCCGCATGTCGGCCTCTCTCTTCATGGCACGCACGCCGACGTGGACTTCAGTAAAACCCCGGCTGATTTTGTTATTTGCTTTGGAGAAGAGGCCTATCCCAGGCTGAACAAACAGTATCTGTTCCATGATGAGGTTTTTCCGGTCGCCAGTCCCGCGCTGATCAATACCTTTGCTGCCGCAGACAGATTAAACCAGGCTCCGTTGATTCATCTCGACTGGGGGAAAGAGGGACGTTTTCTGCCGGACTGGCCTGCGTGGTTTGAGGCAAAAGGACTCCCTGAGCCCGTGGCGCAGCCCGGCCTGACGTTTAATCTGACCTCACTGGCGATTGATGCGGCGGTGGCAGGCGCGGGGATGCTGTTAGGGCAACGTCACATGATTGCCGGGGAACTGGCCCGGGGCGAGTTGGTGGCGATCGATTCCTTATGTCTGCCGCTCAGTAAACCCTATTATCTTGCCTGGCCTGCGCGGACAGCCAGCCAGGAGGGAAGTGAGGAGATGATTGCCTGGCTGCGGGAACGCGCGGCAGAGCGCGGTCCCGCCGGAAAGCCAGCCGGGGATGCCGCCTCCCTTTCCTGAGGGGCCTGCACTGGTCACCGGGACGATGATCGACCAGCATGAAGGTGAGGCATCCTTGCCTCTGGCGCAATGGTTCGGTTTAACTCATCAGACTGACCTGGGCCGCGACGATGCGCCAGCCTGAGGGGAATTTCACCCAGGTTTGTTGCTGACGGCCAATTTTCTCCGTGCCTGCACGGGTGAATTCGGTACTGCACACGGCAAAGGCATCGCCAAAGGTGGTGATCACCGTATTCTGTAAGGTGCGATCCAGCCCCGCCGAAGGGCGGGCGGCACGGAAAGCGCGAATCTCATCAATGCCGTACAGGTTCTCTCCGGCACCCAGCCGCACCGTTCTGGCATCGTGCCAGAACAGCGCATCCAGAACGACAATATCGTTGCCCGTCAGCGCCTGTTCGTAACGGTAAAAGGCGGCGGTTACGGCATCCAGCACGTCGGGGCGGTTAATCTCTTCAGTATTCATCAGGCTCCAGCCATACAGGTAGGCGAAAATGTCAGACCTTGTTGTTCAAGGGCAAAGGCGGCTCGTAATACCGCCTGTTCGTTAAACGGCGCACCGATAAGCTGTACGCCAATCGGCAAGCCGCTTGCCGTGGCCAGTGGAACAGTACAGACGGGCAGGCCGAGAAAAGAGATCGGTTGGGTTAACATGCCCATGCTGGCCTTGGTCGGCAAGTTCTGCCCGTTGATGGCGATAGTTTCCTGACCTATCAGCGGCGCGCTGCAAGGGGTGGCGGGGGCGATCAGGACATCAAACCGCTCAAACAACGGCAGTATTTGCTGTTGGAAATGACGACGGAAGCGTTGCGCCTGCACATACCACGCACCCGGCAGCATCGCGCCCGCCAGCAGGCGCTCACGGGAATGAGGTTCGAACCGTTCAGGTTGCTGACGCAGCGCCGGCAGATAGTGATTGCCGCCTTCTGACGCGGTCATAATAAAGGCGGCTGAGCGGGCCAGTTCGGCTTCCGCCATAATCACTTCCTCACTAGCCTGCAACGCGGTCGCGATTTGAATCTGCGCGGCACGGGCATCATGATCACACCACGTCGAAAAGAAGCCGCCCAGAACCGCACAGCGCAAATCCTGTGCCCCCCGTTCCAACTGAGGCCGCGTGGGTGCCTGAGGCCGATCGGCCTGAAAGGCATCCATGCTGTCTTTACCCTGCAGGAGATCGTAAACTTGCGCCAGATCGTCAACGCGGCGGGCAAAGGGACCAATGTGATCCAGACTGGCGACAAACGGATGGCTACCGCTGCGGGACAGGCGACCAAAGGTTGGCTTCAGGCCAAAGATGCCGCACAGGGAAGCCGGCACGCGTATCGATCCATTGGTATCCGTGCCCAGCGAGAAAGGCACCAGTCCGGCCGCCACGGCTGCCGCTGAACCGCCGGAGGATCCCCCGGCGATCCGCGCCAGATCATGCGGGTTGCGCGTGGCGCCATAGTGGCTGTTTTCAGTGGTAAAACCGTAGGCATAGGCATCCATATTCACCATGCCAGAAAGCAGGGCGCCGGCCTGCTGCAGTTGGGCGATGGCAAAGGCGTCACGGTTGGCTGCCGGGCGCTGACGAAATAATTCAGCCCCAGCCAGGGTTGAGTAACCCTGCACATCAAACAGGTTTTTTACCGCATAGGGAATGCCCGCCAGCGGCGGTAACATCTCACCGCGCAGGCGCTGTTTATCAATCGCATCCGCTTCCTGCAACATTCGCGTTGAAGTGATATCCGTCCAGGCATTAAGCTGCGGATTCTGTTTCTCAATCGCGGTCAGCGTCTGCTCCGCCACTTCACGCGCACTGATCTCTCCCTGCTGAATCTTCTGCTGAAGTGCCTGAATGGAAACCTCGCTCAGCCTCATGCCTTGTACACTCCTGCAACTTCAAGACGATCGTCCAGCGGATAAGCCATCAGCGGGGCCGCCATATCGGCAATGCGCGTCATCTGGACCAGCAGGGCTGCACGGCGTGCGTCGTCCAGCTCCAGATGAAGAATGTGTTCCATTTGGGCGATATAGGTTGCCCACTCAATGTGATTCATAACGTACTCCTGTCAAAAACCGGCGGCGCTGCCGTTGCTACGCGGATCGCTTGCGCCTTCGAACATACCGTTGTTGTGACGAACAATCGCACCTGCATGGCCGACGACTTCACTGAATGGCGGAAGTGACTCCACCTCATGGCCTAACTGACGTAACCGCTCCAGCGTTTCTGGCGCGAAGCGACTCTCCAGCTTGAGGGAATCCGAGGTCTGTCCCCACGTTCGGCCCAACAGCCAGCGGGGTGCGCTGACCGCCTGTTGCAGCGGCAGGCGCTGGATCACATGGCGGGTAAAAATGGCAGCCTGGGTCTGGGGCTGTCCGTCACCGCCCATGGATCCATATACCATCGTCCGGCCGTCTTTCAGGCGCGCCGCGGCAGGGTTCAGCGTGTGGAAAGGTTGTTTACCCGGGGCGAGTGCCAGCAGGTGATCGGGATCGAGGCTGAAAGCCGCCCCGCGGTTTTGCCAGACGATCCCGGTGCCGGGCATCACCACGCCACTGCCAAATTCATGATAAATGCTCTGGATAAAAGAGACGGAAAGGCCGCTGCTGTCCATGACGCCCATCCAGACCGTATCGCCGGGGCCTCGTCCGGTTCCCCATGGCGCGGCGCGGTTATCATCAATCTGGCTGGCGATCGTTGTGAGCAGATCGCTGTCGAGCAGCGCCTGAAGATCGTCCACCACATGACGGGGATCGGTGATGTGCCGATCGCGTAAAGCAAACGCTTTTTTTGTCGCCTCAACGATGCGGTGAATGGTTTGTGCTTCATCGGCATTCGCCATATCCAGATGATCGGTAATGCCCAGGATCGCCAGAGAAACCAGCCCCTGCGTCGGCGGTGTGATATTCCAGATATCGCCTTCGCTATGTCTGACATGCAACGGCTTGACCCGACTGGCCCGCTGCTGCTGTAAATCGGCCAGGGTAACGGGAATGCCCAGGTTGACCATCTCGCCTGCCAGATGGTGCGCCAGCGTGCCGCGATAAAAGCTTTCCAGCCCTTCTTCACTTAACAGGCTGAGCGTGCGCGCCAGATCGGGTTGGGTGAAACGACTGCCTTCCGCCGGAACATCCCCGTCCGGCAAAAACAGGGCGGAAAAGCCGGGCTGATGCTGGAGCTCTTCGCGCTTGCTACGGGTGGCCGCGGCCTGCGAGGCCGTGACCGGAATGCCGTCTGCTGCGTAACGCACCGCGTCACGCAGTAATCGTGCCAGGGGCAGGGGCGTGCCGCCCAGCTCGGCTGACAGCGCCAATGCCTCATGCCAGCCGCTCACCGTGCCCGCCACCGTTAATGCGGCTTTTGGCCCGCGATGTGGAATTTGCGTTTCACCCTGATAGAAGTCGATATTTGCAAGAGAACCCGCTCTGCCGCTGGCGTCGATAGCAATGGGGTCGCCCTTACCCGGCATTATCAGCCAGAAACCGTCCCCGCCCAGGCCGTTCATATGCGGATAGACGACGGCAATAGTCGCAGCAGCGGCCACCATGGCCTCAATCGCATTGCCGCCTTCACGCAGCACCGCCAGGGCACTTTCACTGGCCAGATGATGAGGCGTTACCGCCATGCCCAGCGGGGCCATATTGCTCTGAATCATGCTCTTCTCATTGTGTTATTCAGGGTACAGAACCAATAACTAAGCAAGAGCCGTTCCAGTTTTTATCGCCGCTAAGGATCGGAACCGGTTTATCTGGCCCAAATTATGCTAGCTTCTGTTAAACCCCGCGGTTGAAACAAAAGTTACAGGACCTGAATGAAACAGCTTGATGAACGGCTCAAAACCCATTACCCACAGCTTTCGCCGCAGGAGCAGCGCATTGCCGACTTTATCTTTGACCACTTCGACGATCTGATTAGCTATAACAGCGCCGAGCTGGCGCGCCTGAGCGGCGTGTCAAAAGCGACCGTCAGCCGGCTGTTTAAACGGCTCGGTTATGACAAATACAAAGATATGCGCGATGAGCTGCGTACCCTGCGCCAGAGCGGGATGCCGCTAACGGATAACCGCGATGCCGTACAGGGCAATACCTTACTGTCGCGCCATTACAAGCAGGAGATGGCCAACCTGACACAGTGGGTAAACAGCATTGATGCCCGGCAGTTTACTGAGGTGATCGCTCAACTGGCTCAGGCGAAACGTATCTACATTGTCGGCATGCGCAATGCCTATCCGGTGGCGCTGCACCTGCGCCAACAGCTGATACAGACGCGTTCGCAGGTGCATATCCTGCCCCAGCCGGGACAGACGCTGGCCGAGGACCTGGTGGATATAACGCCTGAGGATATGGTCGTGGTTATCGCCTTCCGGCGGCGCACCCGCATTATCCAGCCGCTGATGCAGCAGTTGCAAAGCGCCGCTATTCCCGTGCTGGCGCTGTGCGAGCCTCAGGCGCAGAGCGTTATCGCCCTGGCGCGCTGGCAGTTTTGCGCACCACTGGACAGCGTGTCAGCGTTTGACAGTTACGCGTCGGCCATGAGCCTTATCAACCTGCTTGCCAATGCCTTGCTGCATGAACTGCTGTCAGACGGACGCCAGCGCATTCACCATATTGCCGATCTTTATCACCAGCTTGACGAGCTGGAGCACCGTTAACAGGCACCGTTTTGGTGCTTTGCCCCGTTTTGGAACGTCCTGCGGGGCAACGTCTGATGCCTCTGTATCGCTATAAATACCGCTCAACAGCCATTAAGCCGCATTTTTCAGCGTGCGTCCGCGTTGGCACATTAGTTGCAGAATGCCATCAATAAGAATCTTTTGTTTCACATAATCTCACCGGGGTGCATAATGAAAAAAGTTCTGATGGCGGTCGCAGCAGCGGCAATATTGATGGTGCAGGCGGGCAACGTGTTGGCCGATCAACTGCAGGATATCCAGAAACGCGGCGTGCTGCGGGTTGCGGTACCGCAGGATTTCCCGCCGTTTGGCTCAGTGGGAACCGATCTGCAACCCCAGGGCTATGACATCGACATGGCGAAGTATCTGGCTAAGCAGATGAAACTTAAGTTGCAGCTGGTGCCGGTCACCAGCGCGAACCGCGTACCTTACTTGCAAACGGACAAAGTTGACCTGGTGATCTCCAGCATGGGGAAAAACCCGGAACGCGAAAAGGTGATCGACTTTAGCCGGGCCTATGCGCCGTTCTTCCTGGGCGTTTTCGGTCCTAAAGGCGATCATCTGAAGGATGCCGCAGCACTGAGCGGTAAATCTGTTGGCGTCACCCGCGGTGCGGTAGAGGACATGGTACTGAGTGAGGTAGCCCCTAAGGATGCGCAGGTGAAACGTTATGAAGATAACAACACCACCTTATCCGCTTACCTCTCCGGCCAGGTGCAGTACGTGGCAACGGGTAACCTTGTGGTCGCGGCCATTACGCGTCAGAACCCGGCAAAAGCCCCTGTTGCGCAATTTATGCTGAAAGACTCTCCGTGCTATATCGGATTGAAGAAAGACGAGCCGGCGCTGAAAGACAAAGTGAATACGCTGATCGAGCAGGGCATTAAAGACGGCACGCTGAATAAAATGTCCGAAGAGTGGCTGAAAGCGCCGCTGCCAGCCAACCTGGGCGCATAAGGACGGAGCAATGACCGGGCAACTTAATTTCCCTGCATTGTGGCCGTACTGGCCGGAGTTGCTCTCCGGCCTGTGGGTAACGATCCAGTTAACCGTGCTGGCAACGGTCGGGGGCGTCAGTATCGGTATCATCGGCGCGGCGCTGCGCAGTGGTAAACCCAGTTGGTTAAGCCGCCTGTGGGGCCTCTATGTTGAACTGATACGCAACACGCCGTTTGTGGTGCAGCTGTTCTTTATTGTGTTCGGCTTGCCGAACCTGGGGCTGAAACTCACGGCGGGTGAAGCCGCGCTGCTGGCCATGCTGGTTAACCTGGGGGCTTACAGTACGGAAATTATCCGTGCCGGTATTCAGGTCACGCCAAAAGGGCAGTGGGAAGCCGGTCGGGTTCTGGGGTTGACGCGCAGCCAGACGTTTTTACGCGTGGTTTTGCCGCCGTCGCTGCAGCGGATTTATCCGGCGCTGGTGAGCCAGTGCATCATTGTCATGCTGGGATCGTCGGTGGTTTCGCAGGTCTCCTACGAGGAACTGACCTTCGCCGCCAACCTGATTCAGTCGCGCACCTTTTTGAGTTTTGAAGTCTACTCGGTGACCACGCTGATTTACCTGGCGTTGTCGATTGTGATGCGTCAGCTGCTGCTGGCGATTGGCCGCAAATGGCTGGGGGTGCAGGCATGATGACAACCTTTACTGACTGGGACATCCTGCGCAATCTGCTGCTGGCGGCTCGCTGGACCATCGCGCTGTCGCTGGTGGCCTTTTTAGGCGGCACGCTGGTCACGCTGCCGCTGCTGTTTTTACGCCTGTTAAAGCGTAAATGGCTGACGCGCGTGATCCGTGCCTATACCGAACTGTTCCAGGGCACGCCGCTGCTGATGCAGCTGTTTCTGGCTTTCTTTGGCGTCGGACTGTTCGGTATCGACGTCGCGCCCTGGACCGCCGCCTCGCTGGCGCTGACCTTTTATACCAGCGCGTTTCTGCTGGATATCTGGCATGGCAGTATTCAGGCCCTGCCCAAGGGCCAGTGGGAAGCATCACGCTGCCTCGGGCTTGATTTTGGTCAGACGCTGACGCGGGTCATCGCACCCCAGGCGATTCGCATTGCGATTGCCCCCACGGTGGGATTTGCGGTGCAGGTGATCAAAGGCACGGCGCTGGCATCCATTATCGGGTTCGTCGAGCTGACCAAGGCCGGCACCATTCTGAATAACGTGACCTATCAGCCCTTTAAAGTCTTTGGGCTGGTGGCACTGGGCTATTTCCTGCTGTGTTATCCGCTGTCGCGTTACAGCCAGTATCTGGAGAAAAAATTTAATGCCGCTCATCACCATTAATCAGGTGCAGAAGTATTACGGCACCAACCACGTTCTCAAAGGCGTGGATCTGGATATCGATATGGGAGAAGTGATCTCCATTATCGGGCGCAGCGGTTCAGGCAAAAGTACGCTGTTGCGCTGCATGAACGGGCTGGAAGGCTATCAGGATGGCAGCATTAAACTCGGCGGTATGACGATTACCGACCGTGATTCCCAGGCGCGGGAAATCAGCCGCTCAGTCGGCATGGTGTTTCAGAACTTCAATCTGTTCCCGCATATGACGGCGCTGGAAAACGTCATGCTGGCGCCGCGTCGGGTACTGAAAAAAAGCCAGGCCGAGTGCCGCGAACTGGCGGCGCGCATGCTGGAAAAAGTGGGGCTGGGCGAGCGGCTGGATTATTACCCTTCCAGCCTGTCTGGTGGTCAGCAGCAGCGCGTTGCCATTGCCCGCGCGCTGGCGATGGAACCCCGCGTCTTACTGTGTGATGAGATTACCTCTGCACTGGATCCTGAGCTGGTCGGTGAAGTGCTAAAAGTGCTGGAACAGCTTGCCGCCGAGGGCATGACGTTGATTCTCGTCACCCATGAAATGAACTTCGCCCGCGACGTGGGCGATCGTGTGGTCTTTATGCATCAGGGGCGCGTCTGGGAGCAGGGCGACAGTAAAACGCTGTTCGCTTCTCCACAGACGGCGGAGCTAAAGCAGTTTATTTCCTCTGTGCGTCTTTGAGTGCTTAACAAGGAATTCACTATGGATATCTCTCAATTTCCGCAAATTAATCCTCCTCAGCGTCTGTTAATGGGGCCTGGCCCTATCAATGCCGATCCGCGCGTGCTGCGTGCGATGTCGAGCCAGCTGCTCGGGCAATACGATCCGGCCATGACGCACTATATGAATGAGGTGATGGCGCTGTATCGTGGCGTGTTTCGCACGGAAAACCGCTGGACGTTACTGATTGACGGCACCTCACGCGCCGGTATTGAGGCAATTCTGCTGTCGGCGATTCGCCCCGGCGATAAAGTGCTGGTGCCGGTCTTTGGCCGTTTTGGTCATCTGCTGTGTGAAATTGCCCGCCGCTGCCGTGCCGATGTGCACACGATTGACGTGCCATGGGGCGAGGTCTTTACGCCAGACCAGATTGAAGACGCCATCAAAAAAGTCAAACCGCGCCTGTTGCTGACCGTGCAGGGCGATACCTCGACCACCATGCTGCAGCCGCTGGCTGAGTTGGGTGCCATCTGCAAAAAATATGGCGTGCTGTTCTATACCGATGCGACGGCGTCGCTGGCGGGCAATGCGCTGGAAACCGATGCATGGGGACTGGATGCGGTCTCCGCGGGCATGCAGAAATGCCTGGGCGGCCCGTCCGGAACCTCCCCGATCACGTTAAGCGATGAGATGGCGGCGATAGTCCGCAAGCGCAAATGCGTGGAGCAGGGGATCCGCACCGACGCGCATCAGGATGGTGACGACGAGATGATCTACTCCAACTATTTCGATCTCGGCATGATCATGGACTACTGGGGCCCGGAACGGCTCAATCACCATACTGAAGCCACCAGCGCCCTGTTCGGCGCGCGTGAGTGTGCGCGTCTGATTCTGCAGGAAGGGCTGGACAACGGCATTGCCCGCCACCAGCTTCACGGCGAGGCGATGCTGAAAGGCATTCAGGGAATGGGGCTGGAAACCTTTGGCGATCTCAGTAACAAGATGAGCAATGTCCTGGGCGTGGTGATTCCCCAGGGCGTCAATGGCGATGAAGTGCGTAAGCTCATGCTGGAGGATTTTGGCATTGAGATCGGCACGTCCTTTGGCCCGCTGCATGGCAAAGTGTGGCGCATCGGCACCATGGGTTATAACGCGCGTAAAGACTGCGTGATGCAAACGCTGGCGGCGCTGGAAATGGTCCTGTCCCATGTCGGTTATCGTACGCCACAGGGGGCCGGTTCGCAGGCGGCATGGAACCACTATGGGAGCCATGCATGATGATGAATGCCAGCGAGGCTCAGATTGCCGCTCGGCGCGTGATGGCGCGCTGTGACGTGCTGGCTGAGATCAGTGAAAGCGATCAGGGCCTGACACGGGTTTACCTGTCGCCAGAGCACCTGCGGGCCAATGCGCGCGTGGGCGAATGGATGCAGGCTGCCGGTATGACGGTCTGGCAGGATGAGGTGGGCAATATCTGCGGTCGCTATGAGGCCGCGCAGCCCGGCGCTCCCGCACTGTTATTGGGTTCGCATCTGGACACGGTACGCAACGCCGGCCGCTATGACGGGATGCTGGGCGTGCTGAGCGCCATTGAAACCGTCCAGTGGCTGCACGATCGCCAGCGTCGATTGCCGCTGGCCATTGAAGTCATCGGCTTCGGGGATGAAGAGGGCACGCGCTTTGGCATCACGTTGCTGGGCAGTCGCGGCATTACCGGCACCTGGCCTGACAGCTGGCCGACACATCCTGACGGCAACGGCATTACGGTTTCCCAGGCGATGAGCGACGTGGGGCTGGATGCCAGTCAGATCCAGCGTGCCGCGCGCAACGTCAGCGATATCGTGGCCTATCTGGAGCTGCACATTGAGCAGGGACCTTGCCTGGAGCAGGAAGATCTCGCGCTCGGGGTGGTCACGGCGATCAACGGTGCCCGTCGCCTGAACTGCTGCTTTACGGGCGAGGCGGGCCATGCCGGTACGGTGCCGATGAAGCATCGTAAAGATGCCCTGGCGGCGGCGGCGGAATGGATGGTGTTTATTGAACACACGACGCGCGAACAGCCGGGGCAGTTAGTGGCAACGGTAGGCACGCTCAACTGCGCACCGGGCGCGGTCAACGTTATTCCGGGCGAGGTGAATCTGTCGCTGGATGTGCGCGGACCCGAGGACGCACCGCTTGAAGCGCTGCTGTCCGCCTTGCTGACCCAGGCGGAAGCCATTGCGCTGCGTCGGGGATTAACCTTCGAATCTCATGAGTATTACCGCATTGCGGCGACGGCCTGCGATGCCGGATTGCAACAGGCGTTGAGCCACGCGGTTGAAACCGTACAGGGGCGCAGCCTGGCCCTGCCCAGTGGCGCAGGCCATGATGCTATCGCAATCGCAGAACGCTGGCCGGTAGGCATGCTGTTTGTGCGTAACCATCGCGGTATCAGCCACCATCCGGCCGAATCGGTCAATGAAGCCGATGTCGCCCCGGCGGTTCAGGCCTATTTGCAGACGATATGTCACCTTGCGGAGCAGCATTAAGATGGATTTAGGCACCTTTAACCAGCTACCGCAAGCCGTCGCTCAGCTTGCGCTCACGCACTGCGTCGCGATTCCTCGCTGGCAGCAGGCGCTGGTGGCGGCCCGCCCGTTTCACAGCGTTGAGGCCCTGCTGGCTGAGGCACAACGGCTGGCCCAGGCCTGGCAGGAAGACGATCTGAATCAGGCGCTTTCAGCTCATCCGCGCATCGGGGAAAAGGCACAGGGCGACGAGAAGGAAAAACGGTTATCACGCAGCGAACAAGCGGCCATGCAACAGGCAGACGATGCGTTACAGCAGGCGATGGTGCAGGGCAACGAGGCTTATGAGGCGCGCTTTAACCGGGTCTTTTTGATCCGGGCGAAAGGGCGCAGCGCACAGAATATGCTTGATGAACTTACACGGCGGCTGGACAACAGCCCGGAAAGCGAGCGCCAGGAATCTCTGGAACAACTGCGGGAAATCACCCTGCTGCGCCTTAAGGAGAGTTTTTCATGAGCACTATCAGCACCCATATTCTGGATACCGCGCTGGGTAAACCCGCGCCAGGCGTAGCCATGTTGCTGGAACAGCACGGGGCACAAGGGTGGGTAACCTGTGCCCGGGGCATCACGGATAACGATGGTCGCCTGAAGGATCTGACACCCGAGCCGCTTGCGCCGGGACAGTACCGCCTGACGGCCGCGATTGGCGAATACTTCCGCGCAGGCGGACGAGAAACGTTGTACGTCAGTGCGCAAATTGATTTTGTGCTGACGGAAAGCGCCAGCCATTATCATCTGCCATTTTTAATCTCGCCCTGGAGCTGGTCTACCTATCGCGGCAGTTAACAGGTGCATCAGGCGCAGCGTTTTTCCGCTGCGCTTGAGAGCTATCGGCTATCAATACCTTCGGCCCATCCGACTATATTCCTGCTAACGCCAGGGTTATCTTAAGGTCAATAATGTGAAGGCAACGGAGCCGATAATGAGCACGCCAAAAGATAATGATGTAGCCGCTTCAGGTAAATGTCCCTTTCATCACGGTAAATCGGAAGAAGAAAGCGTTCTGGCTCGTGGAGCCGGCAGTGGTACCAGCAATCGCGACTGGTGGCCAAACATGTTGCGCGTGGATCTGCTAAACCAGCACTCCAACCGTTCTAATCCCCTCGGCGAAAACTTCAACTACCGCGAAGCGTTCAGCACGCTGGACTACTCCGCACTGAAAGCCGACATCCGGGCGTTGCTCACCGACTCCCAATCCTGGTGGCCAGCCGACTGGGGCACCTACATTGGCCTGTTTATTCGTATGGCGTGGCACAGTGCCGGTACGTACCGCACCGTCGACGGGCGCGGTGGCTCAGGCCGGGGTCAACAGCGTTTCGCCCCACTGAACTCCTGGCCAGATAACGTCAGCCTTGATAAAGCCCGCCGCCTGCTGTGGCCGGTAAAACAAAAATACGGTCAGAAAATTTCCTGGGCCGATCTCTACATCCTCGCCGGCAACGTTTCGCTGGAAAATTCAGGTTTCCGTACCTTTGGTTTTGGTGCCGGTCGTGAAGACGTCTGGGAACCGGATATGGACGTGGATTGGGGCAACGAAACCGAGTGGCTGGCCCATCGCCATCCGGAAAGCCTGGCTAACGCACCGCTGGGCGCGACCGAAATGGGGCTGATCTACGTGAACCCAGAGGGGCCTGAAGCCAGCGGCGATCCGGCTTCTGCCGCGCCAGCGATTCGCGCGACATTCGGCAACATGGGCATGAACGACGAAGAGATCGTGGCGCTGATTGCGGGTGGACATACCCTGGGCAAAACCCATGGTGCCGCCGCCGCGAGTCACGTGGGCGTCGATCCTGAAGCCTCACCTATCGAAGCACAGGGCTTTGGCTGGAACAACAGCCACGGCAGCGGTGTGGGTGCAGATGCGATTACCTCCGGCCTTGAAGTCGTCTGGACGCAAACGCCAACCCAGTGGAGCAACTACTTCTTTGAGAACCTGTTCAAATATGAGTGGGTAAAAACGCACAGCCCGGCGGGTGCGATTCAGTATGAAGCGGTCAACGCTGACGACATTATTCCGGATCCGTTCGATCCTGCGAAAAAGCGCAAACCGACCATGCTGGTGACGGATCTGACGTTACGTTTCGACCCCGAGTTCGAGAAGATTTCTCGCCGCTTCCTGAACGATCCGCAGTCCTTTAACGAAGCCTTTGCCCGCGCCTGGTTTAAGCTGACCCACCGCGATATGGGGCCAAAAGCGCGTTACATCGGTCCGGAAGTGCCAAAGGAAGATTTACTGTGGCAGGATCCGTTACCGCAGCCAACGCATCAGCCGACGGCCGATGATATCAGCGAACTGAAGGCGAAAATCGCTGCATCAGGTTTGACGGTAAGCCAGCTGGTTTCGGCGGCCTGGGCTTCGGCTTCAACCTTCCGTGGTGGCGACAAACGCGGCGGCGCAAACGGTGCCCGTCTGGCGCTGGCGCCCCAGAACAGCTGGGCGGTGAACGCCAGCGTCATTAACGATGTGTTACCGAAACTGCAGCAGATCCAGCAGGAATCCGGTAAAGCTTCATTAGCTGACGTCATTGTCCTGGCGGGCAGCGTCGGCATCGAAATGGCCGCAGCCGCAGCCGGCGTCAGTGCACAGGTGCCTTTTACCCCTGGCCGCGTGGATGCTCGTCAGGATCAAACTGATGTAGAATCCTTTAACGTACTCCAACCGCTGGCAGATGGTTTCCGTAACTATCGTCGCGTACAGGGGGGATCATCCACTGAAACCCTGTTGCTGGATAAGGCGCAGCAACTGACGCTGAGTGCCCCAGAGCTCACCGTCCTGCTGGGTGGCCTGCGTGTGCTGGGCACCAACTTTGACGGCAGCCATCACGGCGTGTTCACCGACCGCGTGGGCGTGCTGAGTAATGATTTCTTTGTGAATCTGCTGGATATGCGCACCGCATGGCGTGCGACCGACGGCAGTGAAGAGATCTTCGAAGGCCGCGATCGCCAGAGCGGAGAAGTGAAGTACAGCGCGACGCGCGCCGATCTGGTGTTCGGTTCCAACGCCATCCTGCGCGCTCTGGCCGAAGTTTATGCCAGCAGCGATGCAAAACAGAAGTTTGTTACCGACTTCGTGGCGGCCTGGACGAAAGTGATGAACCTGGACCGTTTCGACCTGCAGTAAACGCCTGAATCGCCCCCGGCCTGGCCAGGGGCGATTTTATTCTGCCAACGTAAAGCCATCCGCATCGCGCCATGCCGGAAACCGCTCGCGATAAGCCTGCAACTCGGCTAGCGACAGCGACGCCTCAACCTGACCGGCTTTGAACGGCTCGCCCGCCGCCAGAATCTCCCCCTGCGGAGAAATAATTCGACTGTCCCCACTGTACTGATGCTGATTACCATCGCTGCCCACACGGTTGCAGCCTGCTACATATGCCTGATTTTCGATAGCGCGAGCCAGCAGCAGGGCCTGCCAGTGAAGGGCGCGCGCTGCAGGCCAGTTGGCGACATACAGCGCCAGATCGTAGTCATTTTGATTGCGTGAGAACACCGGAAAGCGCAGGTCGTAACAGATTTGCGGCAGAATACGCCAGCCGCGCCACGGAATCACCGTACGCGCCTTGCCCGCAACATAATGCTGCTGTTCATCGGCCATGCGAAACAGATGACGTTTGTCATACTGGTGCAGCGTGCCGTCCGGCTCAACCAGCAGAAAACGGTTCATGGCGCCCTCAGCGGTATGAACGGCGGCGCTCCCGCCCACCAGCGCATTGGTGCGCTTAGCATGGTGCTGTAACCATTCCACGACCTGCGCCTGCGGTAGCGCCGACTGGGCGGCCTCCATGGCAAAACCGGTGGTGAACATTTCGGGCAGAATAATGACATCCCGTTGCGTGAGGTCGGCTAAGATCCGATCGAAATGGCGCAGGTTGGCCTCACCATCCATCCACGTCAGTGGCTCCTGTAGCAGCGTTATCGCTAAAGTCGACATAACCGCTCCGCTGCCGCATCAAGTGTGGCTTCCTGTTTTGCAAAGCACAGCCGAATCAGTTTGTGCGGGAAAGGCGCCTCGCAGAATACCGACAGCGGAATGGCGGCTACGCCAACTTCACGCGTCAGCCACTGGCAAAAACTGACATCGTCCAGGTCCGAAATGGCACTGTAGTCCGCCAGCAGGAAGTAGGTGCCTTCACAGGGCAACAGGTGAAAACGACTGCTGCGCAAGGCCTGTATCAGTCGGTCACGGCGCGCGCGATAAAACTCGGGCAGTTCACGATAGTGTTCGGGATGCTGGCGCAGCATATCGGCAATCGCCAGTTGCGCAGGCGTGTTGACTGAAAACGTCAGGTACTGATGGATCTTACGGATCTCGGCGCTAATGGCCGCCGGTGCTACGCAGTAACCGACTTTCCAGCCCGTCATATGAAAGGTTTTGCCAAAGGATGACACCGCCACCGCACGTTGACGCAGCTCAGGGTGCGCCAGCACGCTGGCATGACCGTCCTGTGCAAAGCAGATGTGTTCATAGACTTCATCGCTCAGCACGTAGATTTCCCGGTCGGCGACAGCCTGCCATAACGCGGCATAGTCCGCGTGATGCCAGACGCTGGCCGAGGGATTATGCGGCGTGTTTAAGATGACCAGGCGGGTTTTGTCGCTTAGCAGCGCGGAGAACGCAGGCCAGTCAACCGTGAACAACGGTGGCTGCAAGGTGAGGCGTTTCAGTGTGCCGCCCGCCAGCTGTACCGCAGGCGCATAGCTGTCGTAACTGGGATCGAAACAGATGACCTCGTCACCGGGCCGCACCAGGGCGGTGATGGCGGCATACAGGGCTTCAGTAGCCCCTGCCGTCACGGTGATATCGCTGTTCACATCGGGCCGATAGCCATAGATCGCGGCGGTTTTATCCGCAATGGCTTCGCGAAGCGGCTGTGCGCCGGTCATGGGTGCGTACTGATTCGCGCCCTGACTGACGTGGTAAGCCAGCCTTTCCTGCAGGTAAGACGGACCATCAAAATCCGGAAATCCCTGAGAAAGATTAATCGCATTATGCTGCTGTGCCAGCGTGCTCATTTGCGTGAATATGGTGGTGCCGAGTGCAGGCAGTTTGCTCTCGGGCGTCAGGTTGGACTGCGTCATGATTAGGTAGCCTTACGCGCAAAAACGGTAGCGGAAAAACCCTTAGTTGATGCCACTATAAACAGGATGCTAGTATTTGGCAATCAAGACGCTTAGACGGCTAAAAGGAACGATGATGTCCGATTCTTCTGCAGTAGATCAGCTGGTGCAAGCCTGTCACTGGATAGGCGCGAAGGGCTGGGCACCGGCCACCGGTGGCAATATGTCGGTGCGCCAGGATGCACATGTTTGCCTGCTGAGTGAGTCGGGCAAAGACAAAGGCAGCCTGACGCGGGATGATTTTATTCAGGTCCACATTGCCACTAATCTGGCCCCCTCGGGCCGCAAGCCTTCGGCAGAAACCGCGCTGCACACGCTGATTTACCGTCTGTTCCCGGAGGCGGGCGCGGTACTGCACACGCACACGGTCAATTCCACGGTGCTGTCGCGGGTCGAGCAGGGCGCCGCCGTGCTGCTCTACGGCTATGAGATGCAAAAGTCGCTGAGCGGGCAAACGACCCACGATGCTACCGTGGCGATTCCCCTGTTCGACAACAGTCAGGATGTGGCGGCGCTGGCGTCAGAGATCGAGGATTATGCCGCCCGTTTTCCCCTGCGCTATGGCTTTCTGCTGCGCGGACACGGCCTGACCTGCTGGGGCAAAGATGTCGCTGAAGCCCGTCGTCATCTTGAAGGTCTGGAATTTTTATTTGAATGCGAGCGCCAACGTCGCCTGCTGGAGAAAGCATGATAAAGGCCATTGTTACCGATATTGAAGGGACCACCAGCGATATCCGCTTTGTACATAACGTTCTGTTTCCCTATGCCCGAGCGCATCTGGCTGATTATGTTCGCAAGAATCAGACGCAGACTGAGGTGCAACAGGCGCTAAACGCCGTGCGTACCGAAGCGGGGCAACCCGATGCCGATACAAACGAGGTCATCGCTATTCTGTTTTCTTACATGGATGCGGATCGCAAATCGACCGGCCTGAAGGCGCTGCAGGGAATGATTTGGCGCGAGGGCTACCTGAGCGGTCGCTTTACCGGGCACCTTTATCCTGATGTGCTGCCCGCGCTTACGGCCTGGCACGTGCAAGGCATTAAATTATATATATATTCCTCTGGCTCGGTTGCCGCGCAGAAATTGTTATTTGGCTACAGCGACGAAGGTGATATTACTGGTTTGTTCAGCGGCTATTTTGATACCCACGTGGGCGCCAAGCGTGAGAAGACGTCGTATCAGAACATCGCTGCGCAAACGGGCTTGCCCGCCGAACAACTGCTGTTTCTTTCTGATATTCATCAGGAGCTGGACGCAGCAGAGCAGGCCGGCTGGCACACGCTGCAGCTGATTCGTGACGCGGCAGATGATGACAGCCATCATCGTCAGGTCGCCGATTTTTCCCAGATTAACCCGGAGTCGATTTGAGATGAGTGCACTGACCATTTTTAGCGATAGCGATCCCAGCCAGCCGATATGGCACAGCACCGATGCTGAGGCGATTCGCGCGCGGCTGAATGCCAAAGACGTCCGTTTTGAACGCTGGCAGGCCGACCGCGATCTGGGCGAAAACCCGGATGCGGAAACGGTCATCAACGCCTATCAGCATGCCATCGACCGGCTGGTGGCCGAAAAAGGCTATCAGAGCTGGGACGTGATTAGCATGCGTGCCGATAACCCGCAGAAGGACGTTCTGCGCCAGAAGTTTCTGTCGGAACACACGCACGGCGAAGATGAAGTGCGCTTCTTTGTCGAGGGTGCGGGGCTGTTTTGTCTGCATCTGGACGGTGAAATTTTGCAGATCCTGTGCGAAAAGAACGATCTGATCTCGGTGCCCGCCGGCACGCCGCACTGGTTTGATATGGGATCGTCCCCGCACTTCACCGCGATTCGCATTTTTGATAATCAGGAAGGCTGGATCGCCAATTTCACCGGCGACAAGATTGCCGATGCCTATCCGCGCCTTGCGTAATCACGGCGCATTCTGCGGGCGGCTGATTCCGTAAGCCGCCCGTCCGCTTACTGTGGCTGGAAGATGCCAGCGGCAACCTGAGCTGGTGCGATCACGCCGGTATCCAGCACCCAACCGCTGATCAGCGCGGCAGGCGTAACATCAAAGGCGGGATTGTAGACCTGCGCTTCTTCAGGAGCCCACTGCACGCTGCCGAAGCTTCCGGACACACCGGTGACTTCACTGGCGGCACGCTGTTCAATAGGAATGGCCGCGCCCGTCGGGCAGAGCCGATCCAGCGTGGTATGCGGGGCCGCAACGTAGAACGGAATACCGTGATAGTGCGCTAACACCGCCAGGCTGTAGGTGCCGATTTTGTTCGCTACGTCACCATTGGCCGCGATGCGGTCCGCACCCACCCAGATAGCGTCCACGTTGCCCGCAGCCATCAGGCTGGCGGCCATCGAATCGGTGATCAACTGGTAAGGTACGCCGAGTTCGCCGAGTTCCCAGGCGGTTAAGCGCCCGCCCTGCAACAGGGGACGAGTTTCATCGACCCAAACATTTCGGACCTTGCCCTCTTGATGCGCGCGCGCGATAACGCCCAGGGCTGTGCCGACGCCTGCGGTCGCCAGGCCGCCCGTATTGCAGTGGGTTAACAGCTGGCTGCCGGGTTTGACCAGCGAGTTTCCGGCTTCGGCGATGCGATCGCAGAGCTGTTTATCCTCCTGCACCAGCCGCAAGGCTTCTTCTGCCAGGCTCGTCACCCTGTCTGGCTGCTCCAGCGCCTGTTTCATACGATCGAGGTTATTCATCAGGTTGACCGCGGTCGGGCGGGCGGCCCGCAATATTTCCAGCGACTGTGCCAGCTGCTCGCGCGTTTCACCCTGTTCCGCCAGCAGTGCCAGCAGCAGGGATGCAGACAGGCCAATTAACGGCGCACCGCGCACCCGCAGCGCATGAATATGTTCAACCAACTGCGCGACCGAATGGGCAGGCAGCCAGTTCTTTTGCTGGGGCAGGGCCTGCTGATCCAGTATCCAGAGCTGGTTGTTACGAACCTGTAAGCTGGTAGTTTGGAATGTCTGCATTGTTGGTGAAATCCATGTTGCGTTAATAGCGGATATTGTGCCAACATGCTTAACGGATGTATAGACGTCTGAACGGCTTATTACGAAAGATTAATCAGGTCCGGCTTGCACCGGCGTTTGTTGATGAGGAAAGGTCAATGTCGCAATACCGTACGTTCACTGCAGCCGATGCTGTGGAATATGCCAAAACGTTTGGCGGCATGGATGATCCTTCTGTTCTAAGCAGCGCGGAAGAGATTGGCGATGGTAACCTCAATCTGGTCTTTAAAATTTACGACAACCAGGGTAAAAGCCGCGTGGTAGTCAAACAGGCGCTGCCCTATGTTCGCTGCGTCGGCGAATCGTGGCCGTTAACCCTGGATCGTGCGCGTATCGAAGCGCAAACGCTGGTTGAGCACTACAAATATTGCCCCCAGCACACGGTTAAGGTTACGCATTACGATGCGGATCTGGCGGTGATGGTGATGGAAGATCTTTCCAGCCACCGCATCTGGCGCAGTGAGCTGGTGAAAGGCGCCTACTACCCTGAAGCGCCGCGTCAGCTCGGCGAATATCTGGCGCAAACGCTGTTTCACACCTCAGACTTTATTCTGCACCCGCATCACAAGAAAGCCGAGGTGGCGCGCTTTATCAACCCTGAGCTGTGCGAGATCACCGAAGATCTGTTCTTTAACGATCCCTACACTGACCACGAGCGCAATAGCTATCCTGACGCGCTGGAGCCGCTGGTCGCATCCCTCCGCACTGACGACGCGTTGCGTATTGCTGTGGCCGGGCTCAAACACGTTTTCTTCAGCCATGCCGAGGCGTTACTGCATGGGGATATCCACAGCGGCTCGATTTTTGTGGCTGACGGCAGCTTAAAAGCGATTGATGCCGAGTTTGGTTATTTTGGACCCATCGGCTTTGACGTGGGCACCGCGCTGGGTAACCTGCTGATCAACTACTGTGGTTTACCGGGCCTGTTGCCTCCCCGCGAAGCCGTTGATGCCCGTGAGCAGCGCCTTAGCGACGTGCGTGATGTCTGGAATACCTTTGCGACGCGCTTCCTGGCGCTGGCAGAAAGTCACACCCAGGATGTGGCCATGGCGTATCCGGGTTATGCACAGGCGTTTCTGCGCAAAGTCTGGGCGGATACAATTGGCTTTTGTGGAACGGAGTTGATCCGTCGAACGGTGGGCATGTCGCACGTGGCGGACATGAAGCTGATTCGAGATGATGAAATGCGCACCGATTGTATTCGCAATGCGATTACCTTAGGCCGCACCCTGATTCTGGCCGCCGGGCACGTGGACGATGTCGAGGCATTGATTGCCCGCATTCGTCAGGCAGGATAAAAAAAGGCCGACATGATGTCGGCCTGATTGTTTATGCCGCCTCACTGGGGCGGGCGGGTTTTGAGACATCCTGCTTTGCCGGCACGGCCAGCGCATCAGCCTCAAACTCATCCACGTTAATGGAACGCAGACGGCTCTGCTCGGCGCGTTTCAGCACTTCAGCTTCTTTGTCGTCAATCCAGCCCTGTTCCAACGCCTGTTTAGCCAGCGCATCCAGTCGGGTGAATGAGAAGTGTTTTTTATGCTGCTTGCACAGGCGGTCGTGAATCACTTCCGCCGCCATCACGTCCTGCAATGCCTGCTCTAACTGACCTGCAGGATTATGCTGGCTCGGCGCAAGATACTGACCACGACCTAAACGCGTACGCGTCGCCGAAGGCACCTGCAGCATTTTTGCCAGTTTGTGATCAAGACGATCGGACGGTGCAGGGCAGTGCTGACCACCGGCAAACACCATCAGTCGAATAACGCCAGCCACCAGGCGGTTCGGGAAGTTACTCAGCAGATCGTCCATGGCTTTCTCTGCTTTATTCAGTGCATCCTGCACGCCCCAGTGCACCAGCGGTAAATCGGCTTCGTGGCGTCCTTCATCGTCATAGCGTTTCAGAGTGGCAGACGCCAGGTAGAGCTGACTCAGCACATCACCCAGGCGAGCAGACATCCGTTCGCGACGTTTCAGGCTGCCGCCTAAGACCGCCATAGAGACATCTGACAGCAAGGCCAGGTTGGCACTAATGCGGTTCATGTGCTGATAATATCGACGCGTTACATCGCGGGTTGGCGCGGCGCTGGTGCGACCGCCCAGCAGGCCCAGCCACAGGCTGCGCGTCGCGTTGCTGCCAACGTGACCAATATGGCTAAACAGCGCCTTATCGAAGGCGGCAACATCGTTGCTGGCGGCGGCGGCCATTTCCTGCAGGACATAAGGATGGCAACGAATTGCCCCCTGACCAAAGATAATCATGCTGCGGGTCAGAATGTTCGCGCCTTCCACGGTGATAGCGATGGGCGCACCCTGATAGGCACGCGCCAGGAAGTTGCTGTCACCCAGCATGATGCCCTTACCACCCGCGATATCCATCGCATCGATGATTGACTGTTGAGCGCGATGGGTACAGTGATATTTGACGATGGCTGACAGCACCGCGGGTTTTTCACCCTGCATAATCCCGGTGGTGATTAGCGTAGCGGCCGCGTCCATTACATAGGCATTACCTGCGATGCGCGCCAGCGGCTCTTCAATACCTTCCATTTTACCGATAGACAGCTTGAACTGACGACGGATGTGCGCATAGGCGCCGGTCGCCAGTGCCACCGTTTTCAGGCTACCGGTTGAGTTTGACGGCAGCGTGATGCCACGGCCGACGGACAGACATTCCACCAGCATCCGCCAGCCCTGACCGGCCATTTCCGGGCCGCCAATGATGAAATCAATGGGGACAAAAATGTCTTTCCCACGGGTTGGACCATTCTGGAACGGTACGTTGAGCGGGAAGTGGCGATGACCGATTTCCACGCCCGGCGTGCTGGTTGGGATCAGGGCACAGGTAATGCCCAGTTCCTCTTTCTCGCCCAGCAGGTGCTCGGGGTCGGAAAGCTTAAAGGCCAGACCCAGTACGGTGGCGATTGGGGCTAACGTGATATAGCGCTTGTTCCAGGTCAGTCGCATGCCCAGCACCTGCTGGCCCTGCCATTCGCCCATGCAAACGACGCCGGTATCGGGGATTGCCCCGGCATCGGAACCCGCTTCCGGGCTGGTAAGGGCGAAACAGGGAATCTCGTCGCCCCGCGCCAGACGCGGCAAATAATGGTCTTTCTGTTTTTCCGTTCCGTAATGTTGCAGCAGTTCGCCCGGACCCAGTGAGTTAGGCACCCCCACGGTAATCGCCAGAATACCCGATACGCCCGACAGTTTTTGCAACACGCGTGCCTGGGCATAGGCGGAGAATGCCAGTCCGCCGTACTCTTTTTTAATGATCATGGCGAAGAAGCGGTGCTCTTTCAGATAGGCCCACAACTCTGGCGGCATATCCGCCAGTTCATGGGTGATCTGGAAATCATTCGCCATGCGGCAGGCTTCTTCCACCGGGCCATCAATAAAGGCCTGTTCTTCCGGCGTCAGGCGCGGTTGCGGGTAATTGTGCAGTTTCTGCCAGTCAGGTTTGCCCTGAAACAGATCGCCTTCCCACCAGGTTGTGCCCGCGTCAATCGCCTCTTTTTCCGTACGAGACATCGGCGGCATGACCTGCTGAAAGCGCTGCAGCACCGGTTTGGAAAACAGTTTGCGGCGCAGGCTGGTCAGGTTCAGCGGCAGCAGGATGATCGCCAGCGGCAACAGCAGCCACGGCGTCCACAGGTGGGCCACCGCCATCGCAGCGGTCCACAGCAGCAGGATTGCGCTACTGAGTGACAGAGAGATGCGGTGATAAAACAGGGCGCCAATTAGCACCACTGTCGCAAGAATCGAGACAACCATCATAATGAAGTGCTCCGTTAAGTAGTAAGAGGTCTGACCTGTTATAAAGAGAGGTTTAAATCACCTGCTGGCATTTATCAATTTGTTTACATCGCAATTACAACCTGACTCACAAAATCAGCGAAACAGCGCCCGTAATGAAAATAACGAACGTGAAAAAAACGGCGGGCACACGGCTATCTGACCCTGTGGTGCTTTGCGCAGGTCAACCATTCCGTTAAACTTGCTGCGATTAACCTCCCCTACAAAGGACAAGTCTATGTATCAGGACATTATTCGTTCAGAGCTCAATGAAGCGGCAGAGACGTTGAATCACTTTCTGAGTGACGACGCGAACATTCACACCATCCAACGGGCGGCGGTGATGTTGGCTGACAGCTTCAAAGCGGGCGGCAAAGTGCTTTCCTGCGGCAACGGTGGTTCTCACTGTGATGCGATGCACTTTGCTGAAGAACTCACGGGCCGCTACCGTGAAAATCGTCCTGGATATCCGGCTATTGCCATTTCAGACGTCAGCCACCTTTCCTGCGTGAGCAATGACTTCGGCTATGACCACGTCTTTTCCCGTTACGTTGAAGCGGTAGGGCGTTCAGGCGACGTGCTGCTCGGGATCTCGACGTCAGGAAACTCGGCCAACATCATCAAGGCCGTTGAGGCTGCGCGTGCGCAGGGGATGAAAGTGATCACTCTGACGGGTAAAGATGGCGGTAAGATGGCTGGCAGCGCGGACATTGAAATCCGTGTGCCGCATTTTGGCTATGCCGATCGCATTCAGGAGATCCATATTAAAGTGATTCATATCCTGATGCTGCTGATTGAAAAAGAGATGGTCAGGTAACAGCACGACTGGCCTCCTGAGCGGCAGGAGGCGTTTTGACATAAGGCGGTTGCTATGTGCGAATTGCTCGGGATGAGCGCCAATGTTCCCACCGACATTTGTTTCAGTTTTACCGGATTAGTGCAGCGCGGCGGCGGAACAGGGCCGCATAAAGACGGCTGGGGTATTACGTTTTACGAAGATAAAGGTTGCCGCACCTTTAAAGATCCCTTGCCGAGTTTTAATTCCCCCATTGCGCGTCTGGTGCAGGAATACCCGATCAAGTCCCATTCCGTCGTGGCGCATATTCGCCAGGCGAATCGTGGGCCGGTCTCTCTGGAAAACACCCATCCGTTTACGCGGGAACTGTGGGGACGAAACTGGACCTATGCGCATAACGGGCAGCTTAAAGGCTACAGGCAACTGGAGACCGGAACCTTTCGTCCGGTTGGTGAAACCGACAGTGAAAAGGCATTCTGCTGGATCCTGCACAAGCTGGCCACGCGCTATCCGCGTACGCCAGGTAACTGGCCTGCGGTCTTTCGCTATATCGGCGAACTGGCGGGTGAACTGCGGCAGAAGGGCGTGTTTAACATGCTGCTGTCGGATGGTCGCTACTTAATGGCGTTCTGCTCCACCAATCTGTTCTGGATTACCCGCCGAGCCCCTTTTGGCCGGGCGCAGCTACTTGATCAGGATGTGGAAATTGATTTCCAGAAACATACCGGCGCGAACGATGTGGTCACTGTCATTGCGACACAGCCGTTAACGGGGAATGAAACCTGGCACCGGATAGTGCCAGGCGAATGGGCTTTATTTTACCTTGGAGAGCGCCAGGAACGACTGTGAGGCCGCTTCGGGTTGTGTGATGACCGGGCTGCTGTTCATCACATATCTGCCGCTGGCAACATTCACCGTTGGCGGCTGATGATATTGCGCAAAATAGGCATAGCCGGGCTGAAGCTGCTTCCAGAAATCCGCATAGGTGGAATAGCGATGACGCTGCATATTGCTCTCCGTCATGCGAAACGGATAAATGGCAATATTCACTTCCTGCTGGCCATTGCGTAATGCGGCATTCACATAAGTGAAAATCTGATCCATGTAAGCATTGGTCATGGCATAGCAGCCGATAGACTTGCAGTCGCCATGAATCATCAGGTAGTTACCGCTGTAGCCCTGATCGCGGTCATATTGGTTGGGAAAGCCAATATTAATCGCGCGGTAAAAACGGCTGTCTGGCTTCAGCTGATTCATTTTTACGCTGTAAAAACCTTCCGGGCTTTTAAAATCGCCTTCACGACGTTTAGGGCCAAGGCCGCCAGAAAAGTTGCAGATGCGGTAGGTATCCAGCAAACGGTACTCATTACCAATTTTGCCGTATAGCTCAAGCGTACGCTCTTCCTTAAAGATCTGAATATAAACCGGTGTACCAATTAGCTGTTTCTTTAATTCTTTACTGACCGGGGCCAGTTGCTGAACCGGCTCAGGAGTCATTGCCATGCTGAGGGCTGGCAGTAAAATCATCGCAAACAGAAGTGCGATTTTGCCCATGCTGTGTATACCTTGAAGTGAAGAAGAACAATGGCGCGGTAAGTGCGCCTCTGTTTGCATTATCGGAACTTTCCGCTACCGCAGCGCAACATTAAACATTGTGTGTTTTTTTAGCAATACAGCGCAGAGCAAAATGTCCATTTCTTTGATGGAATAGCGCTGAAAATTTGTAAAGTTTGTTAGCAACTGCAAGAAATATTGCACAAGTCTCTTCTGACTGTATACTTATCCAGTGCTGGAGGGGCGATGCGTAAGATCATTCATGTCGATATGGACTGCTTTTTTGCAGCAGTGGAAATGCGTGATGACCCTTCATTACGTGATATTCCCATGGCCATTGGCGGCAGCCGCGATCGCCGCGGCGTGATCAGTACCGCTAACTATCCGGCACGTAAATATGGCGTGCGCAGTGCGATGCCGACCGGTATGGCATTAAAGCTTTGCCCCCATCTGCGTTTATTGCCCGGGCGCTATGAAGTCTATAAAGAAGCCTCCAGCCAGATTCGCGCCATCTTTTCCCGTTTTACCTCCCTTATTGAGCCGCTGTCGCTGGATGAAGCCTATCTGGACGTTACCGACAGTACGCACTGCCAGGGCTCTGCCACGTTGATCGCCCAGGAGATCCGCGCCACTATTTTTCGCGAAACGCAGCTCACCGCCTCGGCGGGCATCGCACCGATCAAGTTCCTTGCCAAGATCGCCTCTGATTTAAATAAGCCGGATGGTCAGTACGTCATCACGCCTGCGCAGATGTCTGACTTTTTGCTGGCGTTACCCTTGGCAAAAATCCCCGGCGTGGGGAAAGTCTCGGCAAAAAAGTTGGAAGAGATGGGCCTGCACACCTGCGCCGACGTGCAAAATGCCGATTTGGCACTGCTGCTAAAACGTTTTGGTAAGTTTGGCCGGATATTATGGGAGCGCAGCCACGGTATTGATGAACGCGGTGTGGTGGTGGAACGCGAACGGAAATCATTAGGCGTTGAGCGTACGCTGGCTGACGATATCGACAGCTGGGAGCGCTGCCTGGAAATCATTGATTACCTCTATGCCGAGCTTGATCGGCGCCTGACGCAGATTCGCCCCGATAAGCATATTGCGCGCCAGGGCGTGAAGCTGAAGTTCAGTGATTTCCAGCAGACGACTCAGGAGCATGTCTGGCCGGTGCTAAATAAAGAAGACATGATTGCCGTGGCGCGTAAAACCTGGGATGAGCGCCGGGCGGGTCGCGGTGTGCGGCTGGTGGGATTGCATGTGACGCTGGTGGATCCGCAGCTGGAGCGGCAGCTGTTGCTGGGCATATAGGGGGAGTTCCGCCGTTGGCGGGGATGGGGTTTGCTCTGAGTATGTTCCGCCCGCCAGGCGGCAGGGAGTTTCAGCCTGCCCGTGCAGGCGGTCGGGTTAAGGGGCTCGCGCCAGCCCCTTAACAATCCCGGCGTCCGGCAGCCGCCGCTGTTCCTTCGTCGTTTGCTGCGGCCTGACGGACCGTCCGGATGCGCCCTCCCTGGCGCAGCCGTCCTCGTCGCGGCTTCCCTGCCGCGCCGTCCTGGCCTTCGCTCTCTCCTCAGCGCGGCGGATGCCTCCGGAAAACCCCCGCCTGTGGGATTTTGTTCTTTTTTTGGTGCGGCTTTGCCTGGAGGGTTTTTCTTTAATGAGTTTGCCCTTAAGGCTGGCGCATACTTTGCCTGCCTGCGGGTATTTACGGTTTTGCTCCGTGCAGATTCCGCCCGCCAGGCGGTGGGGAGTTTCAGCCTGTCCAGGCAGGCGGTCGGGTTAAGGGGCTTGCGCCAGCCCCTTAACAATCCCGGCGTCCGGCAGCCGCCGCTGTTCCTTCGTCATTCACTGCGGCCTGACGGACCGTCCGGATGCGCCATCCCTGGCGCAGCCGTCCTCGTCGCGGCTTCCGTGCCGCGCCGTCCTGGCCTTCGTTCTCTCCTCAGCGCGGCGGATGCCTCAGGAAAACCCCCGCCTGTGGGATTTTGTTCTTTGTTTGGTGTGGTTTTGCCTGGGGCCTGCCAGGTGGTAAATCCACGGTTTTGCTCCGAGAATATTCCGCCCGCCAGGCGTCGGGGAGTTTCAGCCTGTCTGTGCAGGCGGCCGGGTTAAGGGGCTTGCGCCAGCCCCTTAACAATCCCGGCGTCCGGCAGCCGCCGCTGTTCCTTCGTCATTCACTGCGGCCTGACGGACCGTCCGGATGCGCCGTCCCTGGCGCAGCCGTCCTCGTCGCGCCTTCCGTGCCGCGCCGTCCTGGCCTTCGTTCTCTCCTCAGCGCGGCGGATGCCTCGAGCAAACCCTCGCCTGTGAGGGCGTGTATTTTTCCCAAAGGCCTGCTTTGCCTGTTATTAACATGCGCAATCAGAACTGAAGACAGGAAGGCCTGACGAAAATGAAAAAATGAACAGCAATAAGCTGTGATGCTTTTCTGGCATCTGAAGCGACGCGGAAAGTAGTTTTGGCACAGGTATCAAAGCGGTGGAGTGGGCCGGCCTTCCCACTCGCTGAGCGGATGCAGGATTTCCGGATGAGCCGACAGGACGTCGGCGAAAGTCAGGCCGCGCCAGGGATGGCGCGTCCTGGCGGTCCGGCAGAAATCCTGAAGCAGCGAAGGGACCGCGCAGCGGCGGGTGGGCAGGACGGGAGCCCGGGGTCAAGGGGCCGCGGCGACTGGCGGCCCCTTGTCGGTCGCCCGCACGGGGCGAGCTGAAACTGCCTGCCGCCTGGCGAGCGAAACCTTCTCGGCGCTTTGTGACTGGACGCCGCTCAGGCGGCAAGCCTTAACCACCCCTGTTCGGCGACGAACACCTACTTCTTATATTTCGCTTCCAGCGTCGCAAACCACGGCTGGACGAAATCCTCATTACTGCCCCAGCCTGGAATAATCTTGTTCAGCGATGCTACGTTCACCGCACCAGGATGGCTGTTGAGCGCCTGCTGAGAAATCGATGCGGCTTTGAATTCATACGTCGCTGGGGTGGTTTCACCGGCAATCTTGTTCGCCACCAGGCGCATATTTACGGCCCCGATGGTTTTAGGGTCGACGGCGACGGTCTGTACCCACGGGCTGCCTTTCTGACGCATCAGCTGCAAATCCTGATTGGAGACATCAATGCTGTACAGTTTGATCTCTGTACGGCCATTCTCCTGCAGCGCTTTATAAGCGCCCTGGCTGAACGCATCCCACGCGCCCCAGATGGCATCGATCTTGCCTTTGGGGTATTTCGCCAGAATAGCGCCCACTTTATTGGCGGTGTCGCCCTGAACATCCGTTGATACCGCGCCAATCGACTCAAGTTGATGAATGCCCGGGTTCTCTTTCAGCAATTTTTCATAAACCACCTGACGACGTTCCATCGGTGGGAAACCCGCTACCCATAATTTAACGATGTTGGCTTTACCGTTGAAATCTTTGATTAACTGTCCCAGAGACAGTTGAGCCAGAGAAGCATCATCCTGAGCTGTCACCGTAACGCCTGGAATCGGAGTATCCACCGGTGTATCAAATACCGAGACTTTAATACCAGCGTCCGCAATGCGTTTTACCAGCGCGCTGGCGTATGGCGCTTTGCCATGTGACAGAACAATACCGTCGTATTTCTGGCTGATGGCCTGATTCACGAAATCCTGAAAGCGCGCATCGTCGCCGTTGCTGAGAAACGTACTGACTTTAAAGCCCAACTGGCGGCCTTGTTGAATCGCCCCCGCAACAAACTGCGTGGTGTTGTCGTCTGAGCCAAGGTTACGGATAACCGCAATACGGATCGGCCCTTCATGGTTAGCGATAGCGGCAGGAACGGGCGTAACGGTGTCGGCAAATGCTGCGCTGGCGTTTAGCAGGCTTAATGCCAGCAGCGAGAGTGTTATCTTTTTCATTATTCTTAACTCCAGTAAGGGGAACGCGCCTCAGCGGCGCTGAACGTACGTGATAGCCAGTGCTAAAGCCAGCACCAGCCCTTTAATAATGTCCATGGCGTAATAGGGCACGGATAACATAACCAGACCGTTTTGCAGCACGCCAAGAATAACGGCACCAAGTAGCGTACCCAGCGCATTCGGTTTACCTGAACCGGCAAGGGATAAGCCGATCCAGGCCGCAGCGACGGCATCCATCAGATAACCGCTGCCCGCATTCACCTGCGACGATCCAATGCGTGAGGCCAGCAGAATACCGCCCAGCCCCGCTAACAATGAGGCGATAACATAGGCCAGTACGCGATAACGCGTGGTACGAATACCCGAAAGTCTGGCGGCTTCGGGATTACCGCCCAACGCGTACATGCGGCGACCGTGCTTTGTCAGGGATAGCGCCAGCTGTGCAACGACCGTGACAACCAACATGATAATGACGATGGTGGGCACCTGGCCCAGCAGGTTAAAGGTTGCCGGAATTGTGCCCTCAGCCATGTCGCCGCTGGGCAACACCATATTTTCCGTAATCGAGCCACCAAAGCTGTAGGTCATTGCCACGCCCTGAATCACAAACAGGGTGGCGAGTGTTGCCAGCATGTCGGGAATACGCAGCACCACGATCAGGAAGGCGTTGAACAGGCCGACCAGCGTACAAAGGGCCAGCGTAATTGCGATAGCCGCCGTCGTATCAAAGCCGTACCAGACGAATAACGAAATCACCAGGGCGTTTGCCAGTGAGGCGGTCGAACCAACGGAAAGATCGAAGCCGCCCACGGTGAGCGACACGGAAACGCCCACCGCAATGACGGTCACGATGGCGATGGATCGCAGGATATTAATGATATTGTTCGGCTCCAGAAAACTGTCGGATGCCAGACCAAAGGCTGCGATCAATATCACTACCGTCAGCAGCATGCCCCACTTGTACAGGAAATCGAACAGTTGATGGCGCAGCGAGGAAGACGCTGCATTCAGGGATAAGTCTTTACTGCTCACGCAGGGGTTCCTCCGGTGGAATAGAGCAAAAGTGTCTCTTCTGTGGCTTGCCGTCCCTCTAACTCCGCCACAATACGTCCATCCCAGAGCACACAAATACGGTCGCATAAGCCGACCAGTTCAGAAAATTCGCCAGAGGCGTAAATTATGCCTTTGCCTTCTTGGGCAAGGTTGCTGATCAGCGTGAACAGCTCGGTTTTGGCTTTAACGTCCACGCCTTTCGTGGGTTCATCAAAAATCAGTACGTCGGCGTTGTTGCGTAACCACTTGCCTATCGCCACTTTTTGCTGATTACCGCCTGAGAGACGACGCAACTGCTGCGCCGGGCCTGTCGTACGTACGCTGAGACGACGGATAACCTCCTCTGCCCAGCGCCAGGCCTGACGATGACCAAACAGGCTCCAGCGGGAAAAACTGTCGTCTGCGCTGATACTCAGGTTCATCGCCACCGATTCATCAATGAAAATGCCTTCTTTGCGACGCTCTTCTGGCACCAGCGCCATGCGCTGTTGCACCGAGTCGTGTGGCGATCGCGGTTTCCAGCGTTTGCCGTGCAGTTCACCGCCTGAAACACGGCTCTTACTGGCACCGAACAGCGCCTTGCAGAGTTCGGTTTTCCCTGCACCGGCCAGACCGGCAATGCCCAGAATCTCGCCTTTGTGCAGGCGCAGCGAGATATCCTGTAGCAGGTGTTCATCATGCAAGCCCTCCACCGCCATGAGCACGGACTGCGGCTGAAAGGGGCGACGCGGGGGATAAATATCGGTTAACGGATGCCCCAGCATTTTTTCAACAATCTGCTCACCGCTCAGCGAAGCCATCGGGGCGCTTTCGATCAGCCGTCCATCGCGCAGCACCGTCAGGCGATCGCAAATGGCTTTCAGCTCGTGGATGCGGTGAGAAATAAACACCACGCCAATGCCGCTGGTCTGGAGGCGACGGACCACGGCGAACAGGCGTTCGCTCTCGTGCTGGTCTAGCGGCGCAGTGGGTTCATCGAGGATCAGAAAGCGGCAGTGATGCGACAGGGCTCTCGCCAGCAGAATTTGCTGCTTCTCCGCCAGCGAGCAGCGCTCTACCGGGCGTTTAACATCTATGCTGGCATCCAGTTGGGCCAGCAGTTGGCGCGCCTGGCGACGAATATCGCCCCAGCGAAAGCCGTGGCCGGGCTCGGCCAACTGATCCAGCAGAATATTTTCGGCGACGCTTAATTGCGGCACCAGCGCCACATCCACCTCCTGCTGTACAAGGTGAATGCCCAACTGCTTTGCGTCTCGCGGGCTGCGAATCGACACCGGTTTACCGTCCAGCAGAATCTCGCCGCTGTAGTGACTGTGGGCGCCCGAGAGCACCGCCATCAGCGTAGACTTACCGGCACCATTGGCCCCGGTCAGAGCATGAACCGAGTGGCCTTCACTCTGAAAATCCACCGACGTTAACGCGGCAAATCCGCCAAAATCGATGGAGATGTTACGCATCTCAAGGCGATTTAAAGCACGCATTGCAGGGATCTCCATTAAAGTCACTGACCACATTTTTTCCTGAAGCATCAGGCACGGCAACAGCCGAAAGCGCATAAGTTAGCACAGAAACTTATTAGCCATCCAGACATCTGGACATAATGGCGGCTAAAGCTGGGGAAGCGCAGTAAGTTGGTGATTTAGCGGCAGGAAGTGGGCTTACTCCAGCGGATTATGCTGCGCAGGCACCAGGAACGCTGTGACGCGCTTTCACTCATCAGGAAAGAATGCGCGCGCGCTGGGATGCTGAAGGCCAACGTGACCCGGTTAATCTTTAATACGGGGGCAGGGCAGGTTATTTGAATGCGTAAACCTCGGCTAAGTCGGCCAGATCCCAGTTTCCCCCAGTGAGCAGCACACACACTTTCTCGTCGGGTTGCAGGCTAACCGATCCCGCCAGTAGCGCACCGAGACCGATTGCGGCGGCCGGTTCCGCAATCAATTTTGCATCCCTCGCAAGCACGCGCATGCCCTGAATAATATGTTCTTCATCCACCACAATAATCTCGTCGGCGTACCTCTCAATAATGGGGTAGGGATTACGTCCCGGTACGCTGATTCTTAAGCCGTCAGCGATGGTGTTGAGCAGCGGAAGGGAGGTGGGCTGCTGGTTGATCCGGCTTTGATAATATTTCGGCGTCAGGGCTGGCTCAGCCCCAATGACCCTGACAGCGGGGCGAGATTCTTTGATGGCCGTGGCGACACCGGAAAGAAGCCCGCCACCGCCCAGCGGCACGATCACGGTATCCACATCCGGTAAATCATTCAGTATTTCGCAGCCGATCGTGCCCTGACCGGCCATAACCATCGGATCTTCAAAGCCATGCACCACCGCATAGTTGTTTAGCTCGGCAATCTCATAGACTTTTTTCCAGCGCGAGGCGTTGTCGCCATCGAAGAGAATAATCTCCGCACCCAGGGCCCGGGTGTTCTCGATTTTGATTTTCGGCGTCGTTACCGGCAACACCAGAACCACTTTCACGCCCAGCATGCTGGCCGCATACGACAGGCCCTGCGCATGATTGCCTGATGAACTTGAAATAATGCCGTGGGCAAAGGCTTCAACGGGCAGGGAAAGCACTTTATTTAACGCACCGCGAATTTTAAACGCGCCGGTAATTTGCAGCGTTTCCGGTTTGAGATAGAGCTGGCAGCCCACCTGTTTTTCAATTTTCTCAGCGCGCAGCAAGGGTGTGTGGCGAATATGGGCGGCAATGCGCTGTTGCGCTTCGTGAATATCTTGCAGGGTAGGATACTGACGCGTCATAGCGGTTACCTTCGTCTGGACGAAAAATTATTCAAAAAACGCAAAACGGGTTCCGACGCCTTTTTCAATCGCTTTGCGGTAAATTTTACCGGCGGTCGTGTTGTCCTGGATGGACAGTCCGGTGGAGTCAAAAAAGGTAATTTCCGCCTCGTTCTCTCTGCCCGGTTTATTGCCCAGCAAGATTTCACCTATCTCAGCATGAATCGCGTTTTCACTGATGATGTTTCTGTCCAGCGCGTGCCAGGTTTCCCCTTTCTGCGTGCACTGGGTCAGGGAATCGACAACGATTTTTGCCCGGCTGAAAATCTGCGGATCGAACTCCTGCTTGCCGCGCTGGTCGGTGCCGATGGCGATGATATGGGTGCCGGGCTTGATCCAGCTGGCTTCGACCAGCGGCCCTTTGCCTCGGGTGGTGGTAATGACAATATCGGCTTGCTCCACCGCGGCCTGACAGCTCTCAGCCACAATCACCGGAATGCCAAACGCGCTTTCAATATCCTTTTTAAAGGCAATACGGGTTGCTGGCGTTCGGCTCCACGCATGAATCTCCTCAATTTGCATTACCCTGACAATGGCGCTGATCTGCATCCTGGCCTGATTGCCGGTGCCTATCATCGCAATTTTTTTTGCCCCGGCGCGCGCCAGCGCCTTCACAGAAACGGCACCCGAGGCGCCGGTTCGCAGGCCGGTAATCAGGCTGCCGTCCATGACGCAGCACAGCGCACAGCTACGGGCATCAAATAAAATTACCGTACCCATGCCGCCCGGCAGGCCATATTCCACCGGATTCTGGGGAAAAGGACCGGAGGAAGCCTTCATCGAAATCAGTTCACTGGTTTTGTAATAACTGGTTTTAAAGTCGATTTCCCCTCCCGCTTCGGGGAGATGCAGGCCAATATAATCCGGCTGTTCCACCAGGTTGCTGTTGAACGCTTTATAGGCTTCTTCTACGGCCTCAATGACGTCGTCGGTGCTGATGAGCTGACGGACTTCCTGTTTGGTAAGCAATAACGTATTCATGCACCCTCTCATTGCGCAGTGAAGAAGGCCTCTCCGTCACACAAAAGGCATGATGCCGTGGCCGGAGGCAGTTTGGCTAATGCGCATTATTGCATCGGCGGTACAACAGAAAATGTCAATTTGCGGGTGGAATAAACGCATTTAGCTGTTTTAGCGAGCGATAGCGAAAGCGCATGCTAAGTCAGTGCCGGGTAGCGAGGGAGGGGGCCAAAAGGGGCAATAAAAAAGGGTTTATGATGAACATAAACCCTCAGAGACGTTATCGCGCTGGAATTACTTTTCGGGCACCACGTTCAGCAGCGTCGTCAGCAGTTTCCAGTAAAGACCGACGCTCTCGATGTGCACCTGCTCATCGGGTGAGTGGGGACCGGTGATCGTTGGGCCAATTGAAACCATATCCATATCTGGATAAGGCTTTTTGAACAGACCACATTCCAGGCCTGCGTGAATAACCTGAATGTTAGGCGTCTTGTTGAACAGTGCCATGTAGGTTTCACGGGTCAGTGCCATAATGGGCGAATCTGCATCTGGCTGCCAGCCAGGGTAGCCGCCTTTCGGCTTCGTTTGCGCGCCTGCCAGCTGGCCCAGTGAGGTTAACATCTGCACAACGTAATCGCGGCCGGTATCGATCAGCGAACGAATCAGGCAGTTAATTTCTGCTTTATCGGCCTCCATCGTGACCACGCCGACGTTCAGTGAGGTTTCAACCACGCCTTTGGCAACGTCAGAGTTACGGATCACGCCGTTTGGCGTGCTGTTCAGCAAATTCAGGAAGCGATCGCGGCTCTCTGTCGTCAGCGCATCACCCTGATGGGCAACCGGCTCGGTGACAAAGGCGATGTTTTTCTCTTTCACGCCGTGTTCATTTTGCAACGCGGCCAGGAAGCTGGCGGCTGCCGATTTCAGGTTGTCCACTTTGCTGCTGTCAACAGACACGGTCGCAAAGGCTTCACGTGGAATCGCGTTACGCAGCGTTCCCCCGGTGAACGTCACCAGACGTAAATCCAGCTCTGCGGCATGGGCGGCAAGGAAACGAGCCAGTAACTTGTTGGCATTCCCCAGGCCCATATGAATATCTGCGCCGGAGTGGCCGCCACGCAAACCTTTCAGCGTAAGCTTCAGGGTTTCGCTACCCGCCGGAACGGCTTCACGAGTCAGGGGGAGCGTGGTGATAAAGTCGATACCGCCTGCGCAACCCATGTAGATCTCACCTTCTTCTTCCGAATCGGTGTTGATCAGAATATCGGCCTGCAACCAGCCTGGCTGTAAGCCAAACGCGCCATCCATGCCGGTTTCTTCGGTCATGGTCAACAAGACTTCCAGCGGGCCGTGAGTCAGGCTGCTGTCCGCCAGGACGGCCAGCGCAGACGCCATGCCAATGCCGTTATCGGCACCCAGCGTCGTGCCGCGCGCTTTCACCCATTCGCCATCAACATAAGGCTGGATAGGATCTTTGGCGAAGTCGTGAACGGTATCGTTGTTTTTCTGCGGCACCATATCAAGGTGAGCCTGCAGCACCACCGGGGTGCGCTTTTCCATCCCCGGGGTGGCTGGTTTACGGATCAGAATATTGCCTACCTGATCGCGCTCACACCAGAAACCTTGTTCTTTAGCCCAGCCAACGATATAGCTTGCCAGTGCTTCTTCATGAAAAGAAGGATGCGGAATAGAGCAGATCTTAGTGAAAAAATCCCACAGTGGCTGTGGAGAGAGTTGAGACAATTCAGACACGACAAGTCTCCTGTGTCAGTGCGCCGGCCAGGCCGGACATTGCGAAGTTCCAGTGAAAGATCGCCGTCAGTATACCGACGAGATAGGGCGAGAATATCACTGTTTCTCACCCGGTGTGATATTCAACGCGTTAAAAAGCCGCAACCAGAAGCCAGGTGCTGGTTTTTAGCGCGTCATGTCCTTATAATCTCGCGCAACCTTTTCCCCGTTGCACATTTTTTAAGCCACACTGACTGGCTGGGATACCTATTTATGAGCGAAAAATACGTCGTTACCTGGGACATGCTGCAGATTCATGCCCGTAAACTGGCTCAACGCCTGCTTCCTGTTGAACAGTGGAAAGGCATCATTGCAGTCAGCCGCGGCGGTCTGGTACCGGCTTCGCTGCTGGCACGTGAACTGGGTATTCGCTATGTCGATACCGTTTGTATTTCCAGCTACGATCACGATCACCAGCGCGAAATGAAAGTGTTAAAGCGCGCAGAAGGCGATGGCGAAGGCTTTATCGTGATTGACGACCTGGTTGATACCGGCGGCACCGCACAGGCCATTCGCGAAATGTACCCAAAAGCCCGTTTCTGCACCATTTTTGCTAAGCCTGCGGGTCGTGAGCTGGTAGACGATTATATCGTTGATATCCCTCAGAACACCTGGATTGAGCAGCCATGGGACATGGGCGTGGTCTATATTCCGCCGATTGTTAAAAGCTGATTGATGTAACACAAACAACGCCCGGTTTTCCGGGCGTTGTGCTTTCTGCGCCTCGCGAGTTGTTTTGCGGTACAGTACACTTACTTACCGCTGTTAATGCTGTCAGAGAGGTAATATGCCTGGCAAAAACCTGAGCGTTGAGCTGTTCAAGCCTCGTTTTAAACACCCTGAAACCTCGACCCTGGTGCGACTGCGTCGTCACGCCACACATGAGGTGCATTCTGCGCTGGATGGGGACAGCCAGCGTGGCTGGTACCGGATGCTTAATAAGCTGATGTGGGCCTGGCGTGGTTTGCCCTCCCAGGAGATTAGCGAGGTGCTGGCGCGAATCGCCATCAGCGATGTTGAGCACACCAATTCGGCGCTGCTGGATACGGTCATCGGTTACCGTAACGGTAACTGGAACTACGAGTGGAGCAGGCAGGCGGGCATCTGGCAGCAGCGGGCACTTGACGCGAACACAGACGAACACGATCGGGCTGGTCACGACTGGTTACATGCGTCGCATCTCTACAGCGTGGCGGCGTATCCTTATATAAAAGGCGATGAGCTGGCCGATCAGGCGCAGACGCTGGCCAGCCGCGCTTATGAAGAGGCAACCCAACGGCTACCCGGAGAGCTTAAAACGCTCACCTTTCCGATTCAGGGCGGCAGCCCGGTAAGCGGCTTTTTGCATATGCCGTCCGGCGTGGACGCGCCTTATCCCACCGTCATGTTTTGCGGCGCGCTGGATTCGCTACAAACCGATCATTATCGTCTGTTCCATGACTATCTGGCACCGCGTGGCATTGCCATGCTCACGCTGGATATGCCTTCCGTGGGCAATTCGATGAAGTGGAAGCTCAGCCAGGATACCAGCTTTCTGCATCAGCAGGTCCTGCGTGACCTGACCTCTGTCCCCTGGATCGATCACACACGCGTTGCCGCGTTGGGCTTTCGCTTTGGTGCCAATGTGGCGGTCCGTCTGGCCTATCTCGAATCACAGCGGCTTAAAGCCGTGGCCTGTCTGGGACCGATCGTACACAGTATGCTGACGCAGGCTCCTCTGCAGAACAAAGTGCCGGATATGTATATGGATATGCTTGCCAGCCGACTCGGCATGACGGGCACCACGGACAGCGCATTGCGGGCGGAACTGCTTAGCTATTCCCTGAAAAATCAGGGCTTGCTGGGGCGCAGAACCGCAACACCAATGTTGTCCGCCTACTGGACAAACGATCTCTTCAGCCCGGAAGAGGAAAGCAAATTAATCGCTAACTCCTCGTCGCAGGGTAAGGCCTTGTTAATTCCGGTAAAACCGGTGATCGCCAGTTTTGATAAGGCACTTAATGAAATCAGCGACTGGCTGGCACAACGTTTGCAAAGATAGCTGGCAAAATTTGCCGTGTTTGCTACAACTACTAGCTGGAATCATTCGGATCGTCGAAAGACAGAGCAGCATGGCTGCTACGGTTCGGAATATAAAGCCTGTCCTTATGGAGAATTAGCATGACGTTACCGAGTGGCCATCCCCGCAGTCGCCTGCTTAAACGCTTCACGGAACTAGGACCTTACATCCGTGATGGAAAGTGTAGTGAAAACCGTTTTTTCTTCGACTGCCTGGCTGCCTGCGTGAATGTAAAACCTGCGCCCGAACTGCGTGAGTTCTGGGGCTGGTGGATGGAGTTGGAAGCGCACGCCGATCACTTTACCTACGTTTATCACATTGGTCTGTTTGACAAAGAAGGCGACTGGTCTGTCGCTACGATCAAGGGCAAAGATAACAACGCCCGCGTGGAAGAAACGTTACGTAATTTCCACGGCCGTCTAAAAGAGATGCTGAAAGAGTTTGAACTGGATCTGGTGCCTGCCAGTGATTTTGATGAAAAACCGGTAAAACTCAGCGCCTGACATCAGGCCCCTGCGAGGGCCTTTTTTGTACCCGCCTCAGGCAGCCAGAGTATCTGCAGGCAGACAGGGTCATGGGGCGACAGGAAAAGGAAAGGGCGAGTTTTGCAACTCGCCCTTTTAATAGACACATTCACATTGAGGGTAAAGCACTAAGCCTCTCCATAGCGCGGGCCGTCATTCCCTCGACAGTCCCTCTCGCCAGGTAAGACTCAGATTCATCAGAACTGGTAGGTCAGGCCGACAGCAACAACGTCATCGTTGTTAAGCGCCAGCTTGTTGTCTTTATCCAGTTGGTTGATTTTGTAATCAACAAAGGTCGACATGTTTTTGTTGAAGTAGTAGGTCGCGCCCACGTCGATATATTTAACCAGGTCAGCATTGCCGATACCGTTTTCGATATCTTTGCCTTTGGTCTGCACGTAGCCAATGGATGGGCGCAGGCCGAAGTCAAACTGATACTGCGCAACCAGTTCCAGGTTGTCAGCTTTGTTGGCGAAACCACCTACTGTACCTGTAGTATTGCTGAAGCTGCCTGGAACTGAAATTGGCGTCATGTTACGGGTTTCTGTATAGATCGCCGCAAGATAAACGCTGTTGGCATCATATTTTAAACCAGTACCCCATGATGTGGCTTTATCGCCGCGACCATAGGTTCCCGCGACCTGGGCATTGGTACGATCAGATGAAGTGATCGCACCTAATACGCTTACACCAGAATCAGGAATGGTATAGCCCAGTGATGCACCAAAACCATCGCCGTTCTGGCGGGAGGTATCTGTACGGCTGTTTGCAGAAGTCGAGTCATTTTTACCCTGATACTGAAGAGCAAACTTCAGACCGTCCACCAGACCAAAGAAGTTGGTGTTACGGTAGGTCGCTACGCCAGTAGCGCGCTGTGCCATAAAGTTGTCGGTACGTGCCGTGCCGTCACCACCAAATTCCGGGAAGACGTCAGTCAGAGACTCAACGTCATACAGCACGCCGTAGTTGCGGCCGTAGTCAAATGAACCGTACTGAGAGAATTTCAGACCGGCAAAGCCCAGACGAGTTTTGTTGTTCTGGTTAGCATCACTGCCTTCAGAGTTATTTGCCTTGTACTCATATTCCCACTGGCCGTAGCCGGTCATCATATCGTTAATCTGCGTCTGGCCTTTAAAACCAATACGCACGTAAGATTTATCGCCGTTAGCACCGGCATTGTCGCTGAAGTAATGCTCGGCTTTAACCTTGCCGTAGAAATCCAGCTTGTTACCATCTTTGTTATAAACTTCAGCGGCCTGCGCAGCAGAGGTCAGGGCCAGAGCAGATACCACGATTGCCAGTGTACTTTTCTTCATTTGCTATCAATCCCAATGAGTAAAATTTTTTTGTCCTCAACGTCTTCCTGTTACAGGCATGGCTGCCTTTATTCTCCGGATGCTCAGTGAACAGGCCGGGGGGCATTCAGTTGCCGCCTTGTTACAACAAGAAAACTTTTGAGGCATCAATGAAAAAGTTTGTAAAACACGGACTTTTTACCGATCAACGATGAACTTTTAATGACAATTTTGATGTTTTGTTGTTAACAGGGAACTTTTGGTCTAATTGACGCTCTGCGAAATTTGCAGTTTTTCCCTTACTGGCTGTTGGCTTCCCTCACTGCACCTGTTAAAAAGTCGGTTCACAGAAATTTTTTACGGCAGGACAACATGAGTGGCAGTCAGACCCTTGTGGTCAAATTGGGTACCAGCGTTCTTACCGGCGGATCGCGTCGGTTAAACAGAGCGCACATGGTGGAATTAGTGCGTCAGTGCGCGCAACAGCACGCCGCCGGCCATCGTATTGTGATTGTGACCTCCGGCGCGATGGCGGCCGGTCGTGAGCATCTGGGGTACCCCGAACTGCCGCCTACCATCGCCTCAAAGCAGCTGTTAGCTGCCGTGGGGCAAAGTCGTCTTATTCAACTGTGGGAACAGCTGTTTTCCATCTACGGCATTCATATCGGTCAGATGTTACTGACTCGCGCCGATATGGAGGATCGTGAACGCTTTCTTAATGCGCGCGATACTTTGCGTGCCTTGCTGGATAATCACATCGTGCCCGTCATCAATGAAAATGACGCGGTTGCCACCGCTGAAATCAAAGTGGGTGACAATGACAACCTGTCTGCGCTGGCAGCCATGCTGGGTGGGGCAGACAAGCTGCTCTTACTGACCGACCAGCCGGGGCTGTTTACTGCCGATCCGCGTCATAACCCAGAGGCGGAATTAATCAGCGATGTGCATATTATCGATGATGCGTTGCGCGCCTTAGCGGGCGACAGCGTGTCCGGACTGGGAACGGGCGGAATGTCGACCAAACTGCAGGCCGCAGACGTTGCCTGCCGCGCCGGTATCGATGTGATTATTGCTGCAGGCAGCCGCAGCGGCGTCATTAGCGATGTCATTGCGGGCAAGCCGGTGGGCACCCTGTTTCATGCGCAGCAAACGCCGCTTGAAAACCGCAAACGCTGGATTTTTGGTGCCCCGCCAGCAGGCGAAATTACCGTGGACGACGGCGCGCTTGCCGCCATTATCGAGCGCGGCAGCTCACTGCTGCCAAAAGGTATCCGCGAGATTCAGGGCAATTTCTCCCGTGGAGAAGTCATCCGTATCCGCAGCCTGCAGGGGCGCGATATCGCCCACGGCGTTTCGCGCTATAACAGCGACGCGATGCGCATGATCGCAGGGCATCATAGTCAACAGATAAGCGAAATTCTGGGCTATGAGTACGGGCCGGTTGCGGTACATCGTGACGATATGATCGTCAGCTAAGGAACAGATATGCTTGAAGAAATGGGAAAGGCGGCGCGTGCCGCAGCCTGGGCGATGGCGGACCTGTCCGCAGTCGATAAAAATCAGGTTTTGCTCACGATTGCTGACCGACTTGAAGCAGAAAGTGAGATTATTTTAACGGCGAATGAGCAGGATCTGGCCGAGGCGCGACAGAACGGTATGAGCGCCGCGTTGCTCGATCGTCTGACCTTAACGCCGGCGCGCCTCAGCGCGATTGCCAACGATGTCCGCCAGGTCTGCCAGTTAGCCGATCCGGTCGGGCAGGTGATCGATGGCGGCCAGCTGGACAGTGGGCTGCGCATTGAGCGCCGTCGCGTACCGCTTGGCGTGGTGGGGGTTATTTATGAAGCGCGTCCAAACGTTACCGTGGACGTCGCCAGCCTGTGCTTGAAAACCGGCAACGCCGCGATTCTGCGCGGCGGGAAAGAAACGTGGCGCACCAATGCAGCGACGGTGCGGGTGATTCAGACTGCCCTTCAGCAGCACGGTTTACCCGCGGCGGCGATTCAGGCTATCGAAAATCCGGATCGTGAGTTAGTCAATCAGCTACTCAAACTGGATCGGTATGTGGATATGCTGATCCCGCGCGGGGGGGCCGGCCTGCATAAGCTCTGCCGGGAAAATTCTACTATCCCGGTGATCACCGGTGGAATCGGGGTTTGCCATATTTATATCGATGACACCATGGACATTGCCCCTGCACTGGACATCATCGTCAATGCCAAAAAACAGCGTCCGAGCGCCTGTAATTCGCTGGAAACGCTGTTGATTGACGCCGCGATTGCCGATCGTTTTCTACCGGCTTTTACTGCGCGCATGGCCGAAGAAAATATCCCCTTACATGCTGATGCCAATGTTCTGACGCGGCTGCAACAGGGGCCTGCCAGCGTAACGGCCGTGAAAGCGGGCGACTATGACGATGAGTGGCTGTCGCTCGATCTGAACGTCAAACTGGTCGCTGATATGGATGAGGCGATTGCGCATATCCGTATGCATGGCACCCAACATTCCGACGCTATCCTGACGCGTAGCACCAAGAATGCGGCCCGCTTTGTGAAGCAGGTGGACTCTTCTGCGGTGTACGTGAACGCCAGTACACGTTTTACCGACGGCGCACAGTTCGGTCTGGGCGCAGAAGTTGCCGTCAGTACGCAAAAACTGCACGCCCGCGGCCCTATGGGGCTTGAAGCGCTGACCACCTACAAATGGATTGCCTGGGGTGATGACACCCTGCGTGCATAACTGCATTTTTTAAAATAAAACGGGGGCCTGTTCAGGCTCCCGTTTTTTTTATGCTGCTTTTTCCGCGCCACTCAATGGTAGAGTCTTGCGTTTTTTGATGCGTTTTTAAGCCGTCAGAATGATATTGATCGACCAGGACGATTCAGTAGCCTGGCCTTTTTTTACAAAGAATGACTGAAAAGTGAGACTGCACGCGGCTTGCCGACGCATTTTGTGGTTCGCTGTGCGGTGATAGGGTGACAAATAATCAGAAATGCTAAGTCATGCTGTTAGGTAGTAAACTGACGGTAATATAAAATGAACTGGTAGCAAAAATGAAAAGAACATTCAGCGCCTCTTTCACGGTCAATTATTAACTAATGGTTAAAAAAGAAAGTACCAGACAAGCTTTCACCGCCAGGCTGATTGCAGCCTGCGAAAGTGCGGGCATTACTGGACACGGACGCAATAAACAGGTCGCCTGTGCGTTACAACGCCAGGGTTGCAAGATTTCAGCACCGGGCGTGTGGAAATGGTTCAACGCGCAGTCCGTACCCGATAATGGCAATTTACTCGCGCTCAGCCAGTTACTGGGCGTCAGGGTTGAGTGGCTGCAACACGGTATGGATCAGCCTCCGGAATCCTATCCCCTTCACGCATTTCCCGGCCCAAAAAACACCTTTCGCGTGAACAGTTTTGATTTAGGGCAAAAGTCAGCGGTAGGCGATGATTTTGTCGAAATCATTCAGGCCATTGAATACGATCAGGATGAGGCCCGGGTTCTGTTCAGCGGCCGTCCTGCCGACCATATCCGGCTCATTGCCATAAACAGCGATGCCATGTCCGATACCTTTGGCCCGCGCGATCAGCTGTTTGTTGACATAAGCGTTCAGAATTTTGACGGAGACGGTATCTACATTTTTACGTTGGATGAGCAGCTGTATCTCAAGCGTCTGCAGCTGCAACACAAAAGAATTGCCGTCATATCGGACAACAAACGTTACGAAACCTGGTATCTCGACAGAGACGATGTCGGGAGTTTAAACGTACTGGCTAAAGTCATTATGAGTCAGGCCCGGAAGTATCATATTCTGGGATAGGCCATCCAGCAGGCCTGCCCGCATATTCTGTAAAAAAATAATCGGCCTAAATTCAAAAAGTTAACTTTCAGTTAAAAATAAATTAACTAGTGGTATTTGATAAAGCATAAGAACCTGTTAATAATTTGAACATGGATGAAACAACGTGTTACCTCATGGATGAAACGCTCTTAAACAATTGAGGCGCTGCACAAGCGCGAATCAACCCCCCCAAAAGCTAATGAGCTTTGGGATGGGGTGGATGCGCCTAATGCAGCGTCGTCAGATGCCGCCTGTTCCCTTTTGCTGACCCTTCCACCTGACTGATTATTCAGCCGGGAGGTGCGCCTGCGAACAGCTTTCAGCGACATTCGAGCCTGTTCTTCAGACCCAAAACACTCGCCAGCCACCCTATCGCCAAAGACTCATTCACAGGAGGAGTTATGGCGATAATTCACTATGGCAAAAGCGTTTTCATCGGCAACGCACGTACCCGCCGTCATCAGCGGCGTCAACCTCTCAACCGTCTCAAACAAAGCATCGACGATGCGCTTAACTACCCACCCGAACCCCGACCTTTGCGACGCGCTGAACAAATTTGTCAGCGGCAGGTTACTTCTGTGGTTGACCGCGCGGTAAGCGCGCCACAGCGGAGAAGCAAAGAGATTTCAGGTTTTGATAACTGCTGTCTGCCCCATGTTCACCTTTACGCGGTTCGCTGAACGCGACGACCGTCACCGATCCACTGCCTGTAGCAGGCCGCGCCATCCTCCCTTCCTGTGCCTGATTTTTAGGCAAAACGTTAGTGCTGCTGCATTTTTAACCGTTCTGCCGCTGCGTTTATCGCTGGCACTAATCAGTTTGCTTTATGTTTTTTCATGGTGGATGGGCTGCCTGCATCATCACTGAGGAGTTTCTATGAGCCAGATTATTGCAATACTGAATTTCGAAGAAGGTTACGCCGAAATGCCCTATCTCGATTCACTGGGGTTTCCTACGGTTGCCGGAGGGATTCGTATCGGACCAAAAGGGGCGTCATTAAGTAACTATGTGCTGCGGGTGCCGCGTCGGGTGGGCGATGTGTGGAAACAGTGCATTCTGGAAAACAAAATCACGGATATGCAAAGTCGCGCTCCCCTGAAGCAGGCGCTGGCAAAGTGCAATGACGCACGAACCGATGTGTTGATGAGCATGGCATACCAACTGGGCGTTGACGGAGTTTTGCAGTTTAAAAATATGCTCAGTGCCATCACGCGTGAGCATTTTACGGAGGCGGGCGATGCCATGCTCAACAGTCTCTGGGCCCGGCAAACCCCCGGGCGCGTCAGGCGTCATGCTGAAGTCATGCGTAGCGGTAACTATGACATCTACCGGGGGCTGCTATGAGATGGTTATTTTTCATCATTGCCGTGCTGACCGTCATCATTATTTTGCTGCTGATGCAGCGTTTCACCACGTTGCAGTTCGTTTCCCATGCCAAATTGTTATTTAAAACCTGGTCTGTATGGCTGGCTTCGCTGGGGTCAATGCTCAGCGCCTGGGTCCAGTCATTTCCGTCGTCTGCCCTCAGTGCGTGGCAAACGCTGCCTGACGATGTGAAGAGCATCCTTCCCCACAATTACCTTGGTCTCATTGGCGCCTTTATGGTGGCGATGGGCGTCATTGCGCAATTTGTTCGCCAGAAAAACCTGCTGAATGAAAAGCGCCAGAGCAAAGAGGAGGCATCATGACGTTTTTTTCTCTGTTTACCAGCGGCTGGCACGGGCTGGCGGCGATGGGTGCACTGATCATCGCCGTCGTTGCCAGCTACGTCGGAGGTAAGAAAATCGGCAAGGTGCAACAGCAAGCCCGGTCGGAAGCTGACAGCGCCAGGCAAGAGGCAAATCGCATGGCGAATGTTACTCATCAACAGCAACGCAATAGTGAGGAGGCGAAGCGTGTGGCGACTGATAACCTTAATCTTGATGACGCTGCTGCTCGCGACAAGCTGCAGCAGTCCAAATATCACCAACCCTGAGCCCATCATTTATCGCGATTCAGCCTGCATCCTCTTTTCCCCGATTTATACCCATGGCGATGACGCCAATAAGGCCGACATTCGCACCGTGCGCGCCATTAACAGCCATAACGATTTATGGGATGTCCTGTGTGGTCATTCCGCTGCCGAAGATTCTTTAACCTTCTGATTTACAGCCTATTATCCTGAGGAGGATATCATGATTGAAGTTAACTCATTTGCTGAGCTTCGTACGACCATGCCGTCAAAACCAGGTGAAATTGCCGTACTGAAACGCTATTACGATAAAGATTCCAGCTTTCGTGGCGGCGGCGATTTTGTGGGGTTTACCGGCACCACGATTTTAAAAGATGATGGCGGTACGGTAGCCATAGGAAACGGCTTCTACTGGAAGCGTTCAATCAACGATCCGCGAGAAGTGAACATCCTGCATTTTGGGGCCAAGGGCGATGGCGTCACGGATGACACCGATGCGTTTAAACGTATTCTCGGCTGGTCACAAACTTACAGCCAGAATATGAAGGGATTGCCGGTACGTTTCCCGGGCGGGCGTTTTCTGATTATGCCCATGGATCTGAGCAATGCAGAAATCCCGTTCTTTGGCCTGGCCGGGGACGATCTGGCGCTGGGTTCTCTGCCCGGCACCACCATCGTGTCAGATAAAAGTGCCAATACCCTGTTCAAAGTTCAGGCACGGCGCACCACCATTCGTGGGATTACCTGGGACGGACAGGCCACGGCGGATACCGTCACCAACACGGCCACCATTACCCCTGAAATGTGCAGCAATGTTCAGCCGTTTTTTGAAAACAGTTGTATGGCAGGGCAAATCGTTAATATCAGCTGCTTTCGGGGGCAGCGCAGCGGTGGAACCATCTTTAAGCTGCAGGACACGCTCGACAGTAAGTTTGAGCAAATCTATACCAATACCACCTACTCGCGCGTTTTCGATATCGGCTGGTCAGGTTCCCCCAAAGGCGTCTGGGATCACTCTACGGCCGTTGAGTTATGCAATGCGAATTTCCAGACGGGCTATGGTGATGCCACGCTGTATATGCCGCGTATGACGCAGGCGATTATGCGTAACGTCTGGATTGAACATACGCGCAATCCCGGCGATCTGTCTGATGGCGGCTGGACCATCGATACGCTCAACGTCGAGAACTGCAGTACCCCATTAATACTGAACAACGCCCGCGTGGTAATGCGTCATATTAACCTGCAGTCAGGTTCAAAGCTCAGCCAGGACCTTGTGGCAGGCAAGTGGCTTTCTACCTTCGAGTACGGCTATCGACGTGACGAGAACTACGGCACTTTCATGAGCGGTTCGCTGCGGGCCGGGTACTTTAGTGGCTATAAGGTAGTGAACAATACGGAGACGGATAACTGGTATCGTCTTGGACAGGTATTTTTCCCGGCACCCAATCAACAGTGGGTCATTGAGTTGATCGGTAAAGCGGATAACACCACGCCTTCAGGTACGGCAGGCTCGCCCGTCAATATGCCCGGCACGGGCAAGACCTGGATCAACCTGCAGCGGCTGGATACGGTCTGGGCAGATGCCTGCCATATGGGGCAGCCTGCGGTGATGGACATTCGCTATAACCGTGTGGGAACCACCTATGCCGGTATCTGGGTTAAGCTGCGAGCCAACAGTGGTGAAACCATGTTTAACCTCAAAACCACCGGTCCGACACGCTTTGATACGGGTTCCTGTTCCCTGTTTCAAAGTGACCTGTCGCTGGTGGATGACGTATCGAAAGTGGGCACGCTTAAGCCTGCCGCACGCTTTGGGTTACATAATGGCGTCGCGGGCGTGGGCGCCAATGAAAAAGGCGTGGTAACCCTCGCCACGGCGGCGGGGTCGCCGACCAATAAAACAACGCCGACGGGTTTTGTGCTCATCAATATTAACGGTACCGATCGTAAAGTCCCTTATTACGATTAACGCTGGCAATCCTACGCGAGGCTTCGGCCTCGCTTTTTTTTGCTTTAAGCGCAGTACCTGTCTCTTCCGCCGCTCTTTGGTTTTATCGGGATCTGAATGCCTGCCGGATATATTCGTGGAACGCATTGATGCCAGTCTTTGTTATTTAAACGATTGTTAAACGACGTCAAATCAGGTTGCGGGAGTAATACCTGAAAGCGCACTACTTGACAAAAAATTTTGCAATTTAATACTAAAAATTATTCTTCCATTAAATCTCCGCAAGAAACCATCCATTCTTGCAACATAAGGAACACGTTGTATGGTGGCTGCCATCATTATTGGTATTTTTATTATTAGCGTAATCTATGCACACTCGCGCGGTGTAGAAAAACAAAAGTTCTCGCGTCAGTTGTTTGATCACTCGACCTTTATGGCACCTGTTAATATGTTCATGACAGGCTTTTCAAGATTGCCAGCGAAACAGCCCTATTTTTCGACAGAGGAATTTCCAGAGCTTCGCGAGTTGACCGATAACTGGCAGGTCATTCGCGAAGAGGCGATACGTCTTCAGGATCATATCAAAGCGGCCAAAAGCCATAATGATGCAGGGTTTAATACCTTTTTTAAGCGTGGCTGGAAACGGTTTTACCTTAAATGGTATAGCGACGCACATCCGTCTGCCCAGCAGCTCTGCCCGGTCACCACGGCTCTGGTCAGTAAAATCCCCTCAGTCAAAGCGGCGATGTTTGCAGAGCTGCCGGCGGGCAGTCATTTAGGTAAACACCGCGATCCCTATGCCGGATCGGTGCGCTATCACCTCGGCCTTGTGACGCCCAACGATGACCGCTGCTTTATTGAGGTGGATCGACAGCGTCACAGCTGGCGCGACGGGCAGGCGGTTATTTTTGATGAAACCTACGTGCACTGGGCACAGAATGAAAGTGAGCAAACGCGTATCATTTTATTCTGCGATATTGAGCGTCCTATGAAGTGGCGCTGGGCACAGGCCATTAATCACTGGGTAGGCAGTACCCTGATGTCGGCAGCAGCCTCACCCAATGACGAAAATGACAAAACGGGTTTCATCAACCGCATTTTTAAATACGTCAATGCGATTCGCGATGCTGGACAGAATTTAAAAAAACGGAACAGGACAGTCTATTACTGGGTTAAGCACTCCTCGATTGTACTGATATTCCTTGCGATCATCGTGCCGAGTATCGTGATGTAGAAAGGGAATGACAGCCAGAACAGCACTCAGCGTCTGGCTGAACCCATAATACAGGCAGTGAACACCGTTATTTGGGTTTAAACTGCCTTACATCAATCGCGTATCGTTTTATTTTTCGCCACAACGTGGTGCGGCCGATGTGTAGCAGATCAGACATCGCCTGTACTTTGCCCTGAGTCATGCGGGCAGCCTGGAGGATCGCTTCTTTTTCAATCGCGCTAAATGACAGATTATCCGGCAGCAGAGAGGCGTTTGCGGCATTGTCAGGTTGCTCAGATAAAAGCGATTCTGGTAGGTTATTCCATCGGATATGGCCATGTTCACTACTGATAGCAATATTTTCAATCACGCTGTTTAATTCAAAGTCATTACCGGGCCATCCATAACCCATTAATTGCGTCATCACCTCGTCATCAACTTTAAAGCGCGAGGAAAAACGTTTTTCCAGCCTGCGTAGGCGGTGATTAATTAAATAGGGAATGCTGTTACGCCGCGCGCGCAAGGGCGGAATGGCAATCTCAAAGGAATGTAATGCGTAATAAAGCTGACGGCTAAAACGATTCTGTTCCACAAGATGGGCCAGATTAACGGTAGTCGTGGCAATCACTTTAATATCAACGGGGATCAGCCGCCGCGCATCAAGGCGAGTCAGCACGCCTTGCTTGATGACCTGAAGCAGGACAGATTGCTGTCCGGGTGTCAGATATTCAATCTTTTCCAGAAACAACGTGCCGCCGCTGGCCAGTTCCAGACGGCTTAAACGGCCATCTCTATCCTCGCCGGGTGCACTGCCTGTAAAATCCTCTCCCTGTGTATTGTCGGCATAAAGCTGACAGTTAACCGCAATGTAAGGGCCGCTTGCCCGGTCACTTTCATTATGAATTGCCTGACTCAGCAACTCTTTACCTACCCCTTCTTCCCCGCACAGTAAGACAGGAAAGCTGCCTTTGGCTGCCTGACGACCAAAATGTATTAAACGACGCGTGTCGGCATCCTCTTCTGGCATCTGTTCAAAGGTGTGACTGACTTTACCCAGTTGGCTGGTCATGAGTTGACGGACCTGCTCAACCGGATGGAGCAGTAAAATAAAGCTGTTGCCCTGAACTTCAACAATGGGTTTCAGGGTAATCACCGCATCAACAAACTGATGCTGGCTCTCGAAGGTGACTTCCACATGTTTTAATCCCTCTACCTGCTTAATCGCCCGGCGCAGCAGAGCCGGCAGCGTGATCAGGTCAGCGATATTCTTTCCCTGACTGGTTAAGGCATCAAGGTGCAACTGCCGGGCTGCCTGAGCATTCAGGAACTGCAGGACGCCTTGCTCATTCCACGCCATGACGCCGTCGTCCATGCTCTCCAGCAGGCCATAAAGCTGGTTCAGATGGCGGTTGGAATCGGCTAACAAATTGTCTGTTAACAGTGAATTGCCTATTTCCCGGGCAACAGAAAGCGTAAGCGAGAGATCGGAGGGCGCCTGATCCTGATAAAGACAGGCCAACGCGATAGAGCCAAATAAACGACCGTGATTATCGAATATGGGTGTAGAGCAGAAAGACCAGGTATGAAGAGCCCGTTTGAAATGCTGTTCCCGGCTGGTTTTTAATGGCTGGCCTTCAAGCGCGGCCAGCGACAGGGCGCAGGTACCGATGATACTTTCCGCACAGTAACTCCCCTCCTGCAGGCCTAATTTCTCAAGATCCAGCAGCGTCTGTGCATCGCCACAACGGTTTAAGATACAGGCGGATTCATCAAGAATAAACAGCGCACAAGGGCGGTTCGCCATATATTCCCACGCATCCTCAAGCGTGGCCTGGCCAATGGTGAGCAGGGCGGTTTTGCGGCGGCAAATCGACGCGTAAGTTAATCCCTGTGCCTGATGCGGTGCTTGCCAGTTATCCCGCTGCATGTATTTACTGCAGCGGTGCCATGACTGAGCTATCACCGCTGAAACGTGTTTATCGCTCTCGGGCGCGAACACTGTCATATCCATTTCCGCTGAAAGACCATAGGATCCCCCCAGCAGCGCAGCCAGGGGGAAGTCGTTGCCCGGAGACTCGGGCCAGCGGTTTACCTGTGACAGATTAACGCGACAGCCACTGCTGTCCTAGCAGATCGGCAGTGATAATCGCCGCATAAACGCTGTCTGGTGTGACCGGGAACGGCATATTGTGGATGGTTTCGCCTTCCACACAGGCCGCCTCGGCAACCGCCTGAATTTTTTTCTCGATATCCTGTTTCACGCCCATTTGCCCCAGGGTGACAGGCAATCCTACTTTCTGGCAGAACGCCAGCACGGTTTCGATCTCTTCTGTCGGGCTGTTCTGCAAAATTAACTGGGATAACGTACCAAACGCGACCTTTTCACCGTGATAAAGGTGATGGCACTCTTCCAGTACGGTAAACGCATTATGAATGGCATGCGCGGCGGCAAGACCACTGCTTTCAAAGCCAATCCCGCTGAGGTAAGTGTTGGCCTCAACGATACGTTCCAGCGCATCTGTTACCACGCCTGCCTGAGCCGCAAAGCGAGCCTTTTCGCCTTCCGCCAGGAGTGTTTCATAGCACAGCCGCGCCAGGCTTAACGCTGCGGCCGTCGACTTGCCGCCTGCCATGCTGGTTGCGCCAGAATCGTAACAGGCTTTGGCTTCAAACCAGGTGGACAGGGCATCGCCCATTCCCGCGACCAGTAAACGTACCGGTGCTTTGGCAATGATCGTAGTATCCATCACGACCATATCGGGGTTTTTGGGATAGATCAGATACTCTGCAAACTCACCGGTTTCGGTGTAAATAACCGACAATGCGCTGGTGGGCGCGTCGGTGGAGGCGATGGTGGGGATAACCACCACTGGCAGTTTGAGATACCACGCAATCGCCTTGGCCGTATCCAGCGTTTTACCGCCCCCTAATCCGATGACGCCGCGGCAGCCGTTTTGTTCTGCTAACGTCATCAGCCGGTTGATTTCAGTCCGGCAACATTCCCCGCTGAAACGTTCTGCATGACAGGTGACGTCATGTTCAGCAAGGCCGCTCAACACCTTATCGCCCGCCATGTTCATTACAAAGTCATCGGCAATCACAAAAAAACGATCGGCCAGGTTCTTTGCGTACTGGCCGAAGGACATGGCGGCATTGGGGCCCTGAATATATTTCGCTGGAGACTGGATAATTTTTGGCATTCCTTTCACCCTCAAGTAAGAACATGTTCGCATAGTGAACGCTGGCATCTCTCTGGCTCGGCTTGCAGTGAAAGCCGAATGATGGCCGACGTCGCGTTTCACTTTACGCGCGACATGGAGGTGAAAAAGTTTTGCGGCCAACGTTCTGATATGGAACACCTTACCGCTCCGCACGTTTCATACTGGAACAATAAACCAGGTTTGAATGCTATGTTGCGATCGCGATCGTCTCCAGCAGTGTAAAACGGCAAAATGCGGCGACGATTTTCCTTACTACATGACGCGCGATGCTGTCTGCCGCTAAAAAACCTGCCTGCTCAACGGTCTTTATTTATCGCTTCCGCTGTCATGACTTGCTTTGCCTCTCATTTTCACCCAACAGACGTGTGATATGTTTCATTATGGAACATAAAAAACCTCACGATGTTCCGTTATGAAACTCTTCATCCTGACATTTTTTTTCTCGTCGACTCCATGAGAATCAGTGCGTCGACGAGCGGTCTGCCGCCGTTACCGTTCCCCCCGTAATCGGATTGTCTTTGCCTCAGGCAGAGTGACAGCTAACCGTATCCAACGGAGCATAAAGAATGAAAAAGCTGATTAACCGTGTGGAAGATGTATTGAGTGAACAACTGGCAGGATTGGCAAAAGCCCATCCTGAACTGACGCTTCATCAGGATCCCGTCTGCATGACGCGAGCCGATGCGCCTGTAGTGGGAAAGGTTGCGCTACTTTCGGGCGGCGGCAGCGGCCATGAGCCGATGCACTGCGGTTTTATTGGTCATGGCATGCTGTCTGGCGCCTGCCCCGGCGAAATCTTTACCTCACCCACGCCAGACAAAATGTTTGAGTGCGCCATGAAAATTGACGGCGGTGAGGGCGTACTGATGATCATTAAAAACTACACCGGCGATATCCTCAACTTTGAAACGGCAACCGAACTGCTGCACGAAAGCGGCGTGAAGGTCACGACGATAGTCGTGGATGATGATGTCGCCGTAAAAGACAGCCTGTATACGGCTGGACGTCGTGGCGTGGCAAATACCGTGCTGATTGAAAAACTGGTTGGCGCTGCCGCAGAGCGGGGCGATTCCCTTGAAGCCTGCGCTGCGCTGGGACGTAAGCTGAATAACTGTGGTCACTCTATTGGCATCGCGCTGGGCGCCTGTACCGTTCCCGCTGCAGGAAAGCGCTCGTTTGAACTTCAGGACAATGAAATGGAGTTTGGTGTCGGTATTCATGGCGAGCCGGGTATCGATCGCCGCACCTTTACTTCGCTGGATAACACGGTCGATGAGATGTTTGAAACCCTGCTGGAGAATGGCACCTACAGCCGCCCGCTGCGTCACTGGGATGTCGAGACCGGTAGCTGGCAAGAAGTGCAGCACACCAAGCAGGCTTTAACGCGCGGCGACAGAGTCATTGCGCTGGTCAATAACCTGGGCGCGACGCCGCTATCAGAATTATATGGCGTGTACAACCGCCTGGCGCAGCGTTGTGAAGAGCAGGGGATCACCCTTGAGCGCAGTCTGGTAGGCAGTTACTGCACTTCACTGGATATGGTGGGCTTTTCCATCACGTTGCTGAGCGTGGACGATGATTCCCTGGCGCTGTGGGATGCGCCGGTCCATACACCAGCCCTGAACTGGGGCCAATAAGGAGATCGATATGTCACTGACCCGCGCCCAAATTGTGAGCTGGCTTTACCGCTGTGGTGAAGTTTTTACCCGTGAAAGTGATTTTTTGACCGGACTGGATCGTGAAATCGGCGATGCCGATCACGGGTTAAATATGCATCGGGGATTCAGTAAAGTTGTCGAGAAGCTGCCTTCTGTCGAAGATAAAGATATCGGCTTTATTCTTAAAAATACCGGTATGACGCTGCTCTCAAACGTAGGCGGAGCCAGCGGGCCGCTGTTTGGTACGTTCTTTATTCGTGCGGCTCAGGTTACCCAGGCGCACCAGAGCCTGACGCTGGAAGAGCTGTATCAGATGATTCGTGAAGGGGCGGAAGGGGTCATTAACCGCGGTAAAGCCGAGCCTGGCGATAAAACCATGTGCGACGTCTGGCTCGCGGTCGTGGCGTCACTGCGTCAGTCTAGTGAGCAGAATGTCTCACTCACCGCCGCTCTTGATGCCGCCTGCCAACAGGCGGAGTCAGCCGCCCAGTCAACCATCACCATGCAGGCCCGCAAAGGGCGCGCCAGCTATCTGGGTGAGCGCAGTATCGGTCATCAGGATCCCGGTGCAACCTCGGTCATGTTCATGATGCAAATGCTGGCCGCCGCCGCCAGGGAGTAAGGAGAGAGGAATGGTAAACCTGGTGATCGTGTCACACAGTGCAATGTTAGGCGAGGGCGTGGAAATGCTGGCCCGGCAAATGTTAACCGGCGATAACTGCAGGATCGCGGTCGCCGCCGGCATTGACGATCCTGATCATCCCATCGGCACGGATCCGATAAAAGTGATGGAGGCGATTGAGGCTGTCGCGGATACCGATCATGTGCTGGTCATGATGGATATGGGAAGTGCCCTGCTCAGTGCTGAGACGGCACTTGATCTGCTCGATCCGGTCATTGCTGAAAAAGTGCGCCTGTGTGCAGCACCGCTGGTGGAAGGCACGCTGGCGGCCACCGTCAGCGCGGCGGCGGGAGCGGACATCGACACAGTCATTGACGTTGCCATGAATGCGCTGGCGGCGAAACAGGCCCAGTTAGGGATAACGCCTCCCGCGCACGCCGCTTCGCTGCCCGCAAAAGCGCCTGATTCGGACGCGCGTTCGGTTACGGTCACCATCAGGAACCACCACGGTCTGCACGTTCGTCCTGCTTCGCGGCTGGTCGCTGCACTGGCGGGAATGAACGCTGATCTGGTGTTAGAGAAACAGGGGCAGTGCGTGAAGCCAGACAGCCTCAACCAGATTGCTCTGCTTCAGGTTCGCTGTCATGACGCCGTTACCTTGTCGGCGAGTGGGCCCGATGCTGAGCGTGCCCTGGCGGCATTTGAATCCCTTGCGGCGGAAGATTTTGGCGAGCATCCCGAGTCGATGGCGTTAAAAACATCGGCGTCCACCGTCGAAAAGGTACAGGGTAAAGCGGTGTTTTATCCCCTGCCGCTGGCGCAGCCTGCCAGGCACCCTTGCAGCGATGTCGGGCAGGAAGAGCGGCGGCTGCAGCAGGCGATAGTAGATACGCTCAATGACCTGAATGCGCTGGCTGCCCTGGCAGAGAAGAAATATGGTGCTTCGGTGGCGGCTATTTTCTCAGGCCATCACACGTTGCTGGACGATCCCGACCTGTTTGACGCTGCCTGTAAGGTCATCCGTAATGACTCGTGTTGCGCTGAATCAGCCTGGTATCAGGTGCTAATGGAATTAAGCCAGCAATATCAGCACCTGGATGATGCGTATTTGCAGGCGCGGTTTATTGATATCGAAGACATACTGTATCGTACTCTGTGTCATCTGAAAGGGCGCGACATCAGGCTGCCGACACCAGACGTGCCCGCCATTATCGTGGCAGACGATATCTTTCCGTCAGCGGTCGTTAATCTGAATGCGCAACTGGTAAAAGGCATTTGCCTGCGGGAGGGCAGCACGCTGTCACATGCCGCAATCATTGCTCAGCAGGCCGGTATTGCCTTTATCTGTCAGCAGGGCGCAGTGCTGGATATCATTCAGCCAGAGGACAGGCTATTGATTGATCCCGCTGCACAGCGCGTGAGTTGCGCATAACGCTAGTGTTCATTAGCCTCTGGTATCTGTTTCAGGGGCTTTAATTTATTTGGCCCTGACAAAAAATTTCAGTTAAATCTCTTTTTGTTCCCTTAACCTTTCGACAACTCCCCTCTCATTTTGGCGCATTTTTATCCAATAATTACTCGATATTTCAATCAGAAAACATAAATAAATCGCGTCCCACAAATGGGTTTCCGCCAGAGACTACCTTGGGATTTCATGTTTATTTTTATTCGGGAAAGGCTCAAGGGAGTGCATTTTAGTTAAGGGGATATTTTTAAAATCATATTTGGGTTAAGGCGGGAAACAGTGAGTGATTAAATAAAATATATATCAAGCTGTCGTCTTTTACTTTTATCAGGAATTTTCCAATAGTTTAGGTGATATTATGCTTTCACTGCCTTACAAAAAACTTACATTTCTTTTCATTGGGCTTACCTATGAGAGCAAAGACAGGGAAGTGGCTGGCGTTGAGCGCCGCGCTTATCACGGTAAGCGCACTGGCTGCGCCGTTGACGCCAGGCGATCGCGATTATATCCAGACTCAGCAACAGCAACGCCTGCAGCAGGATCAGCAGCAGCGTGATGCACTCTGGCAAGCTGTGTCACCGCGTATAGTCCCCGCTCCCCGTGCTGATGCGTCAGGCCGTTGCTTTACTATTCATCAGATCATAATCCGCAACGCCACACTGCTTTCCGCCAGCCAGCAGCAGTCACTAACTTCTGCTTATGTCAATCGTTGTCTGGACTTAACGCAAATTAATGCGCTGGTACATGCGATTTCCGACTGGTATATGCAAAGGGGTTATATTACCAGCCGGGCTTTTTTAACAGAACAGGATCTCTCTTCTGGCCAGCTAATTATTCCCGTGCTGGAAGGCAAACTGGACACCATTATTCTGGACGGTAAACATCCACGCCTGTTGCGCATGGTATTTCCGGGGCTGGAAGGAAAAATCCTGAACCTGCGCGATATTGAGCAGGGCATGGAGCAGATTAATCGCGTACGCACGGTACCTGTTCAAATCGAAATTCAGCCGTCACCCAAACCGGGTTATTCCATTGTTAATCTGACAGCAAAACCTGAATTTCCCCTCAGCGCGACCTTGGGTTTTGATAACAGCGGGCAGCGCAGCACCGGCCTGGGCCAGCTTAACGCCTCTCTGACGGGAAACAACCTGCTGGGGCTGGCGGATCGCTGGTTTGTCAGTGGTGGGCGCAGCAGCGCATTCAGCCACTGGCGCGATGCGCAGAACTTACAGGCCGGCGTCAGCGTGCCTTATGGTTATGGCCTGCTGGATTACAGCTACAGCTGGAGCAACTACCACAGCCATTTTATCAATAACGATTTCACGTGGTTCAGCAACGGCGACAATATTGCACATCGCCTTAACGGCTCCTGGGTTTTATTTCGCAACGGCGATATCAAAACGGGCGTGCAGATTGGCCTGAATCACTATTCCAGCCACAACTATCTCAACGATGCGCCTCTGGTAAGCAGTAGCCGCAAATTAACCAGCCTGCAGTTTGGCCTGAACCACACTCAGAAAATTGCCGGTGGCGTCGCCACGCTTAACCCATCGTTTAGCCGCGGTATGCCGTGGTTTGATGCCGAAAGCGATGAAGGCAAAAACGGTAACCTGCCGAAAGCAGAGTTTCGTAAATGGAGCATCAGCGCCAGCTATCAAAAACCGCTCACCAACAAGCTGTGGTGGCTAAGCAGCCTTTACGGACAGTGGTCACCCGATCACCTTTACGGTAGCGAACGACTCACGCTGGGCGGCGACAGCTCTGTGCGTGGCTTCAAAGAGCAATACCTGTCGGGCGATGTAGGCGGTTACTTACGCAATGAGCTGGATTACAGCCTGTTTACGTTACCTGGGCTGGGTGAAGTCACCGCACTGGCGGCGGTGGACGGCGGCTGGCTGAGAAGCGATCCGCAAAACCCACAGTTTACCGGCACGCTCTGGGGCGGTGCCGTGGGGCTTGGCACTCGCAATCAACATTTTTACACCCAGTATACCGTCGGCATTCCGCTCAGCTATCCCGGCTATTTACAGCCGGATCACGTCAGCATTTACGCCCGCGTCGGGCTGGTATTCTAAAAGAGGAACTGATTATGGACGATCGTCAGCCTGTTTCCCTTGCCCGTCGCGCGCTGAGCTATCTCATCTGCTATCTGGTGGCGGTGCAACCGATGCTGCCCGTGATGGCTGCTGAAATCACGCCAGTCACGCCAGGCACCAGGATGGATGCGGCGGGCAATGGCGTGCCCGTGGTCAATATTGCAACGCCGAATCAGGCGGGTGTTTCTCATAACCAGTACGATCAATATAACGTGGGGCAACAGGGCCTTATCCTCAACAACGCCACTGGCCAGCTCACGCAGACCCAGCTTGGCGGGCTGATCCAGAACAACCCCAACCTTAAAGCCGGACAGGAAGCGCGCGCCATTATTAACGAAGTGGTGGGGGCCAATCGTTCACAGCTGCAGGGCTATACCGAAGTGGCCGGTAAAGCCGCCAACGTTATGGTGGCTAACCCCTACGGCATTACCTGTAACGGCTGTGGCTTTATCAATACGCCCAACGTGACGCTGACCACCGGTAAACCGCAGTTTGATGCCAACGGCAACCTGGCCGCGCTGGAGGTCAGTAAAGGCACCATTACCATTGAGGGCCAGGGACTGGACGGCAGTAAAGCCGATGCAGTATCGATTGTGGCACGCGCAACGGAAATCAATGCCGGGATTCACGCCAAAGATCTCACCGTGACGCTGGGAGCAAACCGCGTCGGGCAGGATGGATCGATAACGCCCATTAACGGCGAAGGGCCTGCGCCCGGCGTGGCGGTCGATACCAGCGCACTGGGCGGCATGTACGCCAACCGCATTCATCTGGTGTCGAGCGAAAAAGGCGTCGGCGTCAATCTGGGTAACTTACTGGCCAGACAGGGCGATATCACCCTGGATGCGAACGGGAAACTGGCGGTGCATAACAGTCTCAGCAGCGGGGCACTGACCGCCAGTGCGCAAAGCGTAGAGCTGAGCGGGGAACATAAATCCGCTGGCCCGGCGACGATAACCGCACAAAACGCTATCAGTCTGCACGATGGGAGCCTGGGGAGCGATCGCGCTGTTTCATTGCAGGGCGGCAAGCGCCTGCAAATCAACAGTGGCAAGATCGTGGCCGGTGACAGCATCAACCTTGCCGCGACCAGCCTGTCGGTGGACAGCGGCAGTGCGCTCAACGCCACCAATAACATCTCGTTCAACGCGCAGCCAGACTTCACCGGCGGCTTAAGCCTGGACCCGGCCGGTCAGTTTGATAATGCCGGGCAGTTTAAGGCGGGGAATAATCTTTCTCTGAATGCTTTCACGATCGGTAACACAGGATCGTTGTCAGCAAAAGGGCAACTGTCCACGGTCAGCAACAACGTGACTAACCAGGGCGCCTTGCAGGGCAATGCGATCCGGCTCAAGAGTGATGCACTAAATAACAGCGGTACGCTGCAGGGTGCTGATGCACTCACGCTGGAGACGATGACGCTAAATAACAGTGGTTCGCTGACGGCACCGCAGCTGACGCTCAACAGCGATGCCATCACCAACAGCGGTCTGTTGCAGGGTACGCAGAATCTGACGTTGTTAAGCCAGCATCTGACTAACTTAAAAAAGGGCAGTATTGCGACGGCGGGCGATTTGACGCTCAACCTGCCTGACTTCAGCAACAGCGGGCTGCTGAGCACGGAGGGTGCACTGCACCTGAGCGGCAACAGTCTCGTCAACGATGGCGAAATCAACGCCAGCACGCTTCATTCTGACAACGGTCAACTGACCAACCTCACAGATGGCAAACTGCTGGCGACAGGCTCACTGCAACTGACAAACGACCAGCTTACTAACAGTGGGCAGATTGCCGCGAATCAGTCTGAGCTCACGGCCGCTACGTTAAATAACGCAGGCAGAATTCAGGGCGCCAGCAGCCTGAACCTGAATGCGGACACGACGAATAACCGACAGGGCGGCGAACTACTGACCTCAGGGCAACTGACGCTTAACGGCGGTGACCTGAATAACGCGGGATTAATTCAGGCAGATAAACTGGCTCTGACAGTGGGCAACTGGCAAAACAGCGGCAATGCGCTCAGTGCAGGCGATGCCACGCTGAAGGCGAAAACCCTGACCAACAGCGGCAAGATAATGGGTCAGCAAAGCGTCGATCTGCAGGGAAATACCACAGACAACAGCGGCTGGTTACTGGCAAAAGTGCTGGCCTTTCAGGGCGATTTAATCAACAGCGGACTGATTCAGGGCGATACGGCGCTGACGTTGAAAGGCGGCAGTCTGAGCAATCAGGCGACGGGCCAGTTGCAGACGGCGGGCAACGCTGACATTACGGCCTCCTCTCTGAACAACCAGGGACAGCTGCAGGGCGATAATCTGGCTGTCACAGCACAAAGCTGGCAAAACAGCGGCAGTGCGCAGGCCACAAAAAATATCACCGCCTCTGTGGCTGGGGAGCTTAACAACGGTGGCACCCTGACGGCCCAGCAGGCAATGAACCTGCAGGCTGGCAACGTCACCAATGCGGGCACGCTTGCTGCGGATCAGCTAACTATTCAGGCTCCCCAGCTCAGTAATGCTGGCCTGCTACAGGGCAACAGCGCACTGGCGATAACCAGCGCGCAAATTGCTAACCTGGCGAACGGTCGGCTTGTCAGCGGAAGCGGACTGAGCCTGGCACCTGTCCAGTTGGTAAATGATGGGCTGTTACAGGTGGCGGGCACCTTCAGCGTCAACGGCGGTGATTTTACCAATAACGGCCAGGTGAATGCGGACGCGTTGAATACCGCGCTGACCGGCACGCTGAATAATGGCGTAAACGGCAAGCTGCTTGCGCGTCAGCTGGCGCAGGTCCAGGCGCAGTCACTGACTAACGCCGGTAGCGTTGCAGGCCAGCAATTGCAGATAACGGGCGATACATTACAAAATCAGGGGCTGCTACAGGGCGATAACGCGCTGACGGCAGGGTTCCGTCAGCTGGATAACCTTGCGGGCGGCCAACTGATTACTGGTGGCGCACTGACGTTACAGGGTACGGACGCCCGTAACGCCGGAACCTGGCAGGGCAGCCAGCTCAGTTACCGTTTCGGCAGCTTAAAAAACACCGGTACCCTCAATGGCACTGGTGCACTGGACGGGCAAACCACGGGGCTGCTGGATAACAGCGGCAACCTGATTACGGGCGGCAACGCCAGCCTGAATGCCGAGAGCCTGACTAACAGTGGCAAAATCATGGCAAGCGGGCTGACGCTGCGTGCCGGATCGCTGAATAACAGCGGCCTGTGGCAGGGCAGTACTTCACTGGACGCGCTTAGTACTGGCGATCTCACCCAGTCTTCAACAGGCAGAGCGTTAAGTGGTGGCGATCTACTGTTGGGCGCAGCGACGCTAAATACCGGCGGCACCCTGCAGGGCGGTAATGCTCAGATCACTGCCGGCAGTTGGCAAAACCAGGGCTCGCTGCTGAGCACCGGCGAGCTTACCGCCGCGATCGATAACGATATTAATAACGGAGGATCACTCCTCAGTCAGGGCGGTGCACAACTCAGTGCGCAAAATCTGGTGAATACCGGCTCTGTCCTCGCCGAAAAAGCCATGACGCTTAACGGCGGTTCGCTGAACAACAGTGGCGCCATTCAGGGCGATACGCTGTCGGTTACTCCCGCCAGCGTTACCAACCAGGGCAACCTTATCGGTATGAAATCCCTGACGCTCGGACCGGCCCCGCAGCGGTTCAGAATGCTGCTGGCGCAGAGCGCTCCGACGCGTGAACTTGTGAATAACGCGGGAGGACAGCTTCTCACGCAGGGCGCGTTAACGATTACGGCCGATAACGTCACCAACAACGGATCGTGGCAGGGGCAACAGATCCTGCTGAATGCGGCAAAACTGGCCAACGGTGGAGCGATTCAGAGTGCCGATGGCCTGCAACTTACCCTGAGCGACAGGCTGGATGCCGCCGCAGGCAGCAAGATCTCTGCCAACGGCACCGCAGCCTTACAGGCGCTGACGCTGGCGAATCAGGGGCAATGGGTGGCTAAAAACCTCACCCTGAAAGGCGACACGCTAAACAATAACGGGGAAATTACCGGCGCGGACAGCCTTAGCGTGCAGCTCAACGGCGCGCTGACACAGCAGCAGGACAAGAATCTGCTCAGTGCCGGAAAAATCAGCCTGCAGTCGGCATCGCTGAATAATCTGGGCCGTATTCAGGGGAGCGATCTTCAGATTAACACCGGTGCGTTAGATAACGCGGGCCGCCTGCAGGGTGACAATAACCTGCTGCTCAGCGCCACCGGGCATCTCACCAACGCCGCGAATGGCACCCTTGTTTCTCAGAACGCGCTGACGCTGACCGCACCAGATCTCTATAACTATGGTCTGATTCAGGGCGCTGGTGGCACAGTCAACGCCACCAACTCAGCGACCAACAATGGCAGATTACTGGCTGGCGGCGCGTTGACCTTTACCACACCGCAACTGGTGAATAATGGCTGGCTGCAGGCCGGACAGCTCACGCTGAACGCGTCCGGCTTAACTAACAACGGTACGCTGCTTGCCGATCAACAGGGCACCCTGAACGGCACCAATTTCCAGAACCAGGGCATGGCGCAGGGCGGCAACCTGGCCGTTAATTATCAGAATCTCGGTAACAGCGGCACCGTGCTCGGCACCGGACAACTGAACGTGAATGCCGCGCAGGTCAACCTGACCGGATCGGGACGGCTGTTCAGCGGCGGCGGTTTGACGCTGGTGAGTAACGGCTTTGACCAGTTCGGCCAGGTCGTTGCGCTGGGCGATGTGCTAGTGAATCTGGCGAACAGCTTCGTCAGTCATAACACGCTGGCAGCGGGCAACCGGCTGACGCTCAACAGCAACGGCTCGCTGGAAAACCAGAGCACAATGCAGGGCCAGGGCGTGACACTCAATGCGGGCGGCGACCTGACCAACAACGGCCAGATCACCACCGGCGGCGCTGACAGTAGCCTGACAGGCAACCGCATCGCCATGAACGGTGCTGGCAGCCTGCAGGGCGGCGGCAACGTTACCCTGAACAGCCGTAGCGATGTCACCCTGGACGGTTTTACCGGCACGCTCGGTAACCTGACCATCAGCACGCCAGGCAGCCTGGTCAACACGGCGCTGCTTTACGCCGGGCAGAATCTCTATTTATTTGCTAACAGCATTCGTAATCAGCGTGGCGATATTCTGGCGGGCAACAGCCTGTGGATGCAGCGCGATGGCGCGGGCAATGCCAACGGGGAAGTGATCAACACCTCTGGGACGATTGAGACGCAGGGTGGGGATATTAATATCAATACCGGGCATTTGTTGAATACGCGGGATGGGTTATCAACCAGCATTTCAACCATCAGAGGTACTGGTCTTCCTGAAGGAGCTGAAAGTGGTTCCTTCCTTCTGCCTCTTTCGGCTTTGTCAGTTGAGAATGGAGAAATTGGAGAAAAGGATGAAATAATTCAAATCACGGGCGGCAAAAATGATATGCAAGGCACGGAGCGTTATCTTGCTCCTACTGAAAAAGCAAAAACTAAAAGATTCCTTATTAGTCAGACTATAGTAACAGCCTCATCCAATGGTAGCGCCGGTCTAATTAACGCTAATAGAAATTTAAATATTAACTCGAATGCACTAGACAACTTTGCAAGTAACCTTTTGGCAAGAAATAATATTTCTATTACTGGTGGGGTGCTTAATAATTCATCATGGCAAGGAAGTACCACGAGTGAGTACTCAAATTATTTACTCAGTCCCGGGACGAGGATAGCAGAAAGAACTTTTAACTTTCCACAAGAACGTGGTTTTTTTAGCTGGAGAAACTCTTTATCAAGTGAAATTAGGTATACGCTCTCTGGCACCCCAGAATACGTAACTGTAACCACTGGTATACCATTGCGCTCAGTTATCCAAGCTGGCGGAAATGTTAATGCAAACTTCATCAGTAACATCAGTAACACCAATACAACCTCAAACGCAGGCTGGTCTGGGAATACGATTTCAGCGCCAGGCATAAGAGGACTAGCCTCACTGAGCCAAGCAGGGGGGCAACAGCGTCAGCAAATCGCCGGAACCGACAAGGTAACCGTTAACTCTCCGCAGTGGCGCGATCAGCTTCAGGGGGCCCTGCAGCAGGTCAATGGTGATAGTTCACTGGATAACAGCACACCTGATAAGGCCTCGCTCGTTACTCATGCATCAGGCAACTTCAGCCGCGCCGATTTAAGTCAGTCAGGTAGACTGATTTCCGATCCTTCAGTCAGTTCGGCAAATCTACGTAGTTATAAGCCAGCCAGTGTAGATACCAGTGCCTATCCGATTCCGTCTGGCGATAATGGCTATTTTGTTTTTGGTAACAGCAAAAGTCCCTATTTAATCACTCTCAATCCAAAACTTAACGGTCTGGGACAACTGGATAACAGCCTGTTTGGCGATCTTAACGCATTGCTTGGCAGGCAGCCGGGACAGATACCGCAGGAAAGCCGTCAGCTTTATACCGATAAAACCACGTTCCTGGGGTCGTCTTACCTGCTAGATCGTCTGAACCTCAAGCCAAACTATGATTACCGTTTCCTTGGTGATGCGGCCTTTGATACGCGCTATGTCAGTAATGTTGTGTTGAATCAGACCGGCAGCCGTTATCTGAATGGCATTGGTTCTGAACTGGATCAGATGCGCTATTTAATGGATAACGCGGCATCTGCGCAGCGTGCGCTAGGGTTGCAGTTTGGCGTGTCATTGTCTGCGCAGCAGGTGGCCTCACTTGATAAAAGTATGGTCTGGTGGGAAGCCACAACGATAAATGGTGAGACGGTGATGGTGCCGAAAGTCTATTTATCATCCAAAGACGTGGAAATGCATGACGGCAGCGTAATTGCAGGGAATAACGTGACGCTTTCCGGCGGTGATATTACCAACAGCGGCAGTACTGTTACCGCAAAAAATAACCTGACGGTTAGTAGTCAGAACAGCGTGAATAACCTCAATGCAGGCATGCTTTATGCGGGCGAAAATCTGCAGCTGACCGCGATAAATAATATTAATAACGTCAGTTCAAGCATTAGCGGTCAAAAGGTTGCGCTTGAGAGCGTCAATGGCGATATAAACAACACGACCGCGACAACGTTGTGGCAGGTAAATGGTTCCGCAGGCAAACGAAATACCGTTTCGGCAACCCAAACATTCGTTGGTCCTACAGCGACTATTACATCGCTGGACAGCCTTAGCCTTAAATCCGGCAAAGATATTAATATTAAAGGTGCCAGTCTAAACGCGAGTGGCGATCTGTTAATGAACGCCTGGCATGATATCGCCATAACGAATAATCAGGAAATATCAGGCTATGCGATTAATGGCTTCGGTTTCCAAAACAGCAGTACTCAAAAAGTTACAAACACAGCCAGCCAGATTTCGGCGGGCCATAACCTGTCTGTTACGTCCGGTCACGATTTAAACGTCACCGCCAGTAACCTTAACGCTACAAATGATGCTTCGCTACAAGCGGGCAATGATCTGAACCTCAATAGCGCTACTAACACTCAGAATAATAGAAGTGGCAACCAGGAATCCCATTCGACCGGACTGGATCGCACGGCTGTCAGCAGCGGCGGTAATCTCAGCCTGGCTGCCGGTCAGGATATTAACAGTCAGGCCGCCGCCATCGCCGCCACAGGTAATGCCGCGCTGAAAGCGGGCCGTGATATCAACCTGAATGCCGAAGCCACCGGTTCCGGTTACAGCGAGAGAGGCGACAAGAAAACTGTTATCAGTGAAACCGTGCGTCAGCAGGGCACGGAAATTGCCAGTGGTGGCAGTACGACAATGGTTGCCGGTCGAGATATCAATACCGAAGCAACCGATGTGACGGCAAAACAGGATATCGCCCTGCAGGCCGGTCGCGACGTTAACCTGAATACGGCGACCGAAAGCGATTATTACTACAAAGAAGAAACCAAAACTAAAAAAGGCTTCCTGAGTAAAAAGACTACGCACACCATTCAGGAAGACAGTGCAACGAATGAAAAAGGCACCCTGCTGAGCGGCAACAATGTCTCCGTTAAAGCAGGTAATGACCTGCTGGTAAAAGGTTCTCAGGTCGTCGGTGATGGCAATGTGGCACTGGATGCCGGTAACAATGTCGATATTGCTGCCGCAACTAATACCGATTCCACATGGCGTTTTTCGGAAACGAAAAAGAGCGGCCTGATGGGAACGGGCGGCATTGGTATCAGCATCGGTAGCAGTAAATCACTGCAGGAGATGCGCGATAAAGGAACAACACAAAGCCAGAGCATCAGTACCGTCGGCAGCACTAAAGGGAATGTTTCAATTACCGCTGGCAAGCAGTTGCAGGTTAACGGTGCCGATTTGGTGGCGGGCGGTAATATGGCGCTCCAGGGTGATAGCGTTACTGTTACGCCAGGACACGATCTGCGTACCCACGATGAAAGAACGGAGCAACGTACCAGTGGTTTAACGCTGGCGCTGTCTGGTGCGGTAGCGGAAGCCGTGAACAGTGCAGTCGCTGCAGCGCAGTCAGCCAAACAGCAGAGTGATGGTCGTCTGGCCGCGCTTCAGGCGACCAAGGCCGTCTTGTCTGGCGTGCAGGCGAATCAGGCCAGTCAGCTTGCTCAGGTACAGGGTGATCCTAATAACGGCATTGGCATCAGTATTTCACTTTCTACCCAGCAGTCGAAATCGGAGCAGCATCAGCAGTCAGACACGGTTAACGGCTCAACGATCAATGCAGGCCGTAATCTGAGTATCAATGCCACGGGCAAAGGCCAGGGGCGAGACAGCGGCAATCTGGTGATTTCTGGTAGTCAGCTGAAAGCAGGCGGCGATACGACGTTACAGGCGGCAAACGACATCACCCTAACCGGTGCGGCAAACACCCAGCAAACCACAGGTAAAAACAGCAGCAGCGGGGGCGGCATTGGTGTCAGCTTCGGCGTTGGGGCAGGCAGTGCGGGATTAAGCGTCTTTGCCAGCGTCAATGGCGCTAAGGGCAATGAGAAAGGCAACGGCACGGTCTGGAGCGAAACGACCCTGGACAGCGGCGGCAAGGTTGCCATCAGCAGCGGTCGCGATACCACATTGAGTGGCGCTCAGGTCAATGGCAACAGCGTGAAGGCGGATGTGGGTCGGGATCTGACCATTACCAGCCTGCAGGACAGCGACAAATACGATTCTAAGCAGTCCAGTTTTGGTGCAGGCGGCAGTTTTACCTTTGGCTCAATGACCGGGTCCGGGTATATCAACGCCAGCCAGGACAAGATGCACAGCAATTTCGACAGCGTGAAGGAGCAAAGCGGTCTTTATGCTGGCAATGGCGGCTTTGATGTCACGGTGGGCAACCATACACAACTTAACGGTGCGGTCATCGCCAGTCAGGCCGATGCGGATAAAAACCGTCTGGATACCGGTACACTGGGCTTTACCAATCTGCATAACGAGGCCGACTACAAAACCGAGCATCAGGGCATTGGCATGAGCTCGGGTGCCAGCTTCGGCGGTCAGTTTGCCGGGAATATGGCTAACACCATGCTGGCAGGCGCAGGTGGAAAAGGGCATGCTGAAGGGACTACCCAGTCAGCAGTGGCTAACGGTACGATAGTGGTGCGCGATCAGGCTAATCAGAAGCAGGATACCGCCACGCTGAGTCGTGACACGGCGCATGCCAACGACAGCATCAGCCCGATCTTTAACAAAGAGAAAGAACAGCAACGGCTGCAGACCGCGCAGATGATTGGCGAGATTGGCAGTCAGGTGGCAGATATCGCTCGTACGCAGGGCGAGATTTATGCGCTGAAGAAAGCCCAGGAGGTAAAGGGCCCCCCACCCGAAGGCGCATCTGAAAAAGCACGCAATGCCTACATAGAGAGCCTTAAAGCGACCCCTGAGTACAAAAAAGCAATCGCTGACTCTGACTCCGGCACAGGAAGTTCATTACAGCAGGGGATCCAGGCGGCAACTGCGGCTGTTCAGGGACTGGCTGGCGGAGATTTTAAAGCGGCACTGGCTGGCGCATCCGCCCCTTACCTCGCCGAACTGATCCACAAAAATACCACCACAACAGGCCCTGACGGCAAGCCGGTGGTGAATACCGCAGCAAATCTGATGGCACATGCGGTTGTAGGCGCCGTCATTGCACAGGCGCAGGGCAACAGTGCGCTGTCCGGTGCCAGTGGCGCAGCGCTGGGCGAGTTTATCGCTCAGGAGATGTATCCGGGTATCGCGCGGACGGATTTGAGCGAGGAGCAGAAGCAAACTATCAGCGCACTCGGAACGCTGGCAGCGGGGCTTGCTGGCGGTCTGGCAAATGGCAGTGCGTCAGGAGCCATAGCGGGCGCTCAGGCGGGGAAAAATGCGGTTGAAAATAACTCTCTTGCTGATATCGCGCAGGCGCAGTCTGAAGGTAAAACGCTTGAGCAGAAAGCCAATGAGCAGGTTGAAGCCGAAAACGATCGCTATAAAAAGGCCAACTGCGGTGGCATGAGCGCCGAGGCCTGCTCGGTGAAAATGTACCAAGAGCGGCGTGAAGCGCTGAAAGAAACAGTATCGCTGGGTGCGGACTTCGTGCCTATCGTGGGTGATATAAAGAGTTTTGCGGAAGCGCAGTCGGCGGCGGATTATCTCGCAGCCGTAATTGGTATCATCCCAGGGGCAGGTGATGCAGCTGGAAAAATTATTAAGGCCGCTGAAGCAGCGTTGAAGAATGGCGACGTGGCTGAAGCATCGAAGCTGATTAATAAGGCCAGCGAAGAGATTCAGGCAGTTAAACCTTTAGATGTTGGGTCATATAAAGAACTTAAAGATCGCTCAGTCGTTGGCGATGGATTAGAGCATGATCATATTCCGTCATTTGCTGCTATTCGTCAGGCAAAAGAAAATGAGTTGGGAAGAAAGTTAACTCCAACCGAGGAAAAAAATCTATATAATAATGCAACAGCTATTGAAGTACCTAAAGATGTACATCAGGCAGGCCGCACTTATGGTGGTAAAAATACGCCGTCCCAAATAAAACAAGACGCAATAGATCTTTGTGGTGCAGAATGTCGCGATACAGAAGTACATAGAAAAAACATGCTGGATCGAGGATATGATCCTAAAATCGTCGATGACGCAATAATGGAAATCAAGAAAAGAAATTCTCAAACAGGAGTAACAAAATAATGTTGATATGGGATGAATTTGTTAATTTGTTAGGTCGCTCAAAATTCGATGTTAAGTTTGTTAATATTTCAAGTGATTTTCATGAGTTGCCTAATATCGAGGAGAGTGTTTTAGGTGACAGGAAATATTATTCTTTTTTACAATCTGGTGTTTTATTCTTATTGGAAGGTGAAGTAATAGATCAAATTACTTTTTACACAACTAAGGATGAGAGTTTTTCTGAATATAAAGGGGAGTTACCATTATCCACTGATAGTTCGGAGGATGAGGCTATGCAAATACTAGGCCACCCCTTAGATTCAGGTGGTGGAAAAATAGATCCACTTATGGGTCATATTGACCGTTGGATAAGATATGAAAATGAGGGGTATACGCTTCATCTACAATTTAATCAGAATGATAGATTATCCAGAATTACTCTTATGAGATAAATATAAATTCCGATCTTATCCGTAATGCCGATCAGTGAATCAAATTAAAAACAGGGAGTTATTGATTCGGACGGGGGGAGTTAGTATGGCTGGTGGAGGGATTGGTGGTAAGCTTATGGGAAGAAATAGTAATTCCAATGATGGAACTTACTCAAATACTTCTGTTTCCAAAGTTTTCCCTAATCTGTAAGAGTTAACAAATCCAGCCCAAGTGTAAGTACCCCGGCAAACCGGACCATTCACCTTTAGAGATCTTCCGGCATACCGCCACGCTGAGTCGTGACACGGCGCATGCCAACGACATCATCAGCCCGATCTTTAACAAAGAGAAAGAACAGCAGCGACTGCAGACCGCGCAGATGATTGGCGAGATTGGCAGTCAGGTAGGCGATATTGTCAAAACGCAGGGCGCAATTGAAGCGACGCGTGCTGCAAATAATGACATGAAGCAGGTCAGTCCGGAAAAGCTGCAGCAGGCTAAAAAGGACTGGGAAGAAGCGAATCCGGGTAAGACGCCGACCAGTGAGCAAATCAGCAAACAGGCCTGGCAGAGCTATTACGATAAAGCGCTCAGTGCTTCCCCTTACGCCGTTGGCGGGAGCGTGCAGCGCATTGTCACAGCCGCAACGGCTGCCGTACAGGGACTGGCTTCGGGTGATATCCGCGCCGCCGCTGCCGGTGGCGCAGCCCCCTATATTGCTAACCTGATTGGACATTCAGATTTAGACCCGGCCAGCCGGTTAATGGCGCATGCGGTTGTCAATGCGGCGCTTGCGGCCGCGCAGGACAAAAATATCGCAGCAGGAGCCGCAGGGGCGGTGACAGGCGAGCTGACCGGCATGCTGGCGAGTGAAATCTACGGCAAGAAGCCGTACGAAATGAATGACAGGGAGAAAGAAACCGTCTCGGCGCTGGCAACACTGGCAGCGGGTCTGTCTGGCGGTCTGGTGGGGAGTGGGGCTGCAGATATGGTTGCTGCTGCTCAGGCCGGGAAGGTTACGGTTGAGAATAACTATCTGAGCCAGAAACAGCAGGCGCAGAAAGATAAAGAAATCGCGGAATGTCAGACTGTGGCCTGCAAAGCCGGAGCGCAGGCGAAATGGACAGCGATTGACTTAGGTCAGGATGGCAGCTTTGCGGCGGGTATGGTCGCCGGGGTTCCGGCAGGGCTATATGATGCTGTGGACAGTATCGTGAAAACGGCCAGCAGTCCGGTCGAAACTTACGAAGCACTGAAGACGCTGTTTAACAGCGGTGATGTGCTGGGTAACGTCTCGGATGCGGTGAAGCAGTCTTATATAGATCGCATTGACCGGATGGAAGCAGAGTACCAGAAAGCCGGGGCCAGCGGCTCGTTTAATGCCGGTGTTGAAGGTGGCAAGCTGGTCACCGATATAGCCGGGTTGCTGGCTGGCGGTGCCGGGGTGGTGAAAGGTGGCGCGGTACTGACGGAGAAGGTTGTCGCAAAAACCACTGGTATAGTGGATACAGCATTAAAATCTTCGGTTATTAATAAAATACTGGAAGCAGACCGAATTGGCAGTGGGCTAAAACCAGATCCTACTCATAGAGGTGCAAGTTACCTGAGCCGCGAACAATTGATGGATGGAAAAGTTTTCACTATCAAAGGCGGTGATGGTATAGAAAGGAAATTACTGCAAGCGGAAGGTTCTTTTAATGAGAAGAAAGGTATATTTGAATACATCTATGATAATAAAGGAAACGTCACACACCAAAGATTTATTGAAGGTGGCAGTATTACCGGTGCTCCTAACCAACGATTGCCGAAGGTAAAATGACATGAATTTATATCCAATACCTTTTGATTTTATTGATAAAAATTTTCACCTTTCATGGTGTGATGTAAGGTGGGGTTATGAAAATAACCTCATTACCTCAGACGTACCAATAAAGAAGGCAGAAAAGAATGTATTAACAGGAAGTTATACTAGTCCTGAACTCGAATTGTCATTCGTTATGCCTGATGAAACAAATCACATTGCTCCTTTTCTAAAGGAGTTATGTTCGGAATCTGAGCAGAAAGATGATCCAAAAATCAAAAAAAAGTGGCTATTTATTGTTCTGAGTTGGCTTTGGAATAATCGTAATAGTTTTGACGATCCATTAGCTGAAGTTGAAGTTATTTATGCTGATTTTGATTATCCATATGAAATAGAAAGCTTTATTAAATACATGCCTCCTTCTGATGGATATGATCCATCAACACACTCTCAAATAGAAAATATTAATCATTTAATGAGCGGGTGGGAAAATTATTTAGAAAAAGGATCTTCTGTATTTAAAAGTTAGAGAAATCCCGATCTTTGGTTCGGTGGATGGCAGAGCGCGGCTTCCTTGCCGCGATCTGCCTTCATCAGGTGCGGAGTGCGCGGGGTAAATGGCAGTGCGCCGGGACTGGCCTTATCACTCCTCTGTCAACTGGGTTCTCGGCTTACAGCCATTAAACATAATGCGGGAGATTATACGCACTCTCGCGGTCAGCCTCAGAACACCACATAACCCTTCCCGTGCGCTTGTATGCGTCTAATCTGCATTATGGCGTGCGCCGCCGCGTGTGGCATCGGGCGTGGCCGCCGTCCCTGGCGGCGTCGGCCGCGTCATCGTCGGTAAGCAAACTCCGGAGTAAGTCGGCCTGCGGCCTCCGCTGAAAGCAGTTGATGCCCGCCCGGCGTCGTCTTGTAAGTACCCCGGCAAACCGGACCATTCATCTTTAGAGATCTTCCGGCATACCGCCACGCTGAGTCGTGACACGGCACATGCCAACGACAGCATCAGCCCGATCTTTAACAAAGAGAAAGAACAGCAGCGACTGCAGACCGCGCAGATGATTGGCGAGATTGGCAGTCAGGTGGCGGATATTGCACGTACGCAGGGCGAGATTTGTGCGCTGAAGGAAGCCCAGAAGGTAAAAGGCCCCGCACCTGAAAGCGCCTCTGAAAAAGTACGTAATGCCTACATTGAGAGCCTTAAAGCCACAACTGAGTACAAAAAAGCAATCGCTGACTCCGGCACCGGAAGTTCATTACAGCAGGGGATTCAGGCGGCCACCGCAGCAGTGCAGGGACTGGCAGGCGGAGATTTTAAATCGGCACTGGCTGGCGCATCCGCCCCTTACCTCGCCGAACTGATCCACAAAAATACCACCACAACAGGCCCTGACGGCAAGGAAGTGGTGAATACCGCAGCAAATCTGATGGCGCATGCGGTTGTGGGGGCTGTAATCGCACAGGCGCAGGGCAATAGCGCGCTGTCCGGTGCCAGTGGCGCAGCGCTGGGCGAGTTTATCGCTCAGGAGATGTATCCGGGTATCGCGCGGACGGATTTGAGCGAGGAGCAGAAGCAAACTATCAGCGCACTCGGAACGCTGGCAGCGGGGCTTGCTGGCGGTCTGGCAAATGGCAGTGCGTCAGGAGCCATAGCGGGCGCTCAGGCGGGGAAAAATGCGGTTGAGAATAATGCGCTGGGAGATATTGCGCAGGCGCAGTCTGAAGGCAAGACGGTGGAGCAGAAGGCGGTTGATTACGTTGAGGCTGAAAACGAGCGCTATAAGAAGGCAAACTGCGTCGGAATGAGCGCCGAAGCCTGCTCGGTGAAGATGTACACGGAACGGCGTGAAGCGTTGAAAGATGTGGCGTCAACGGGTGCAGATTTTGTGCCGGTGGTGGGTACGATAAAAAGTGCAGCGGAAGCACAGTCAGCACTGGATTATCTCTACGTGGCCGCTTCCCTGATACCGGGAGAGCGTGTTGCCGCGGGTATGCTGAAAGCGGCAGAGAAAGCGCTTACCAGTGGTGATGTTGCTGAAGCGTCCAAGCTGGTTAACAAAGCCAGCGATGAGATAGCAACGGCTTCACGGCCCAGCCACAGGCAATCAGAAATTGATGTAGGTAAAGATCTTGGCAATGGATGGCGCGAACAAGTCAGCTTCAAAGATGGTAAAGAAGTCCCATATGGGACAAAAGGTGGGGTTCGCCCTGATTGGTGTCAGGGAAATGTTTGTAGTGTTGAAGTGAAAAACTATAATATTACGAATAATCAGAGCGGTCTGATTAGTAATGTGTCTAAGCAAGCGATCCAACGTGCTGAGAATCTACCTGCAGGAATGCAGCAGAGGGTTATTATCGATGTGCGTGGACAAAGTGTGTCATTAGAGCAAGAGAGAGCAATTATTAAAGGAATTGTCCAAAAATCTAATGGTGCTATTGATCCAGCTGCAATTGAATTCAAAAGGTAATTCTTATGAAACACATAGGGTTTTATGGTGGCAGTTCTATAGTTGAACTTGGCTATCCTTCAGATATGATTGAATTTATTTCTATTTTAAATAAAAATGTTCTTGATAAAGAAGATGGGTATTTACTGGAGCAACTTTATCTTAGATATGTTCACCTTAAGGACTTGGATAAAACTCAATCATTAATAAAAAAATTACGAGTCCTTTTACCAAAAGACGTTGAGGAAAGGTTTTTAAAATATTTTGATGGTATTGAGTATTGCATAAAATCTGCGAAAGGGTTTTATGAAGACTGGAATGTTTATAAACCAGTAAAAATAGTTGTGACTGATATGCCAGATTTTATGGGGCATCGAGATCGAGCGGTAGAAGAATATGATGCTTTATCGTCTGGTGATATCCCATTTTGGCTACGTTAAAGTAAGCAATCCCAGCCCGGCTGCTGGGATTTTTTGCCTGTTACCAGGTCAGCCAGCGCTTCGCTTCTGCGGCTTTGTCATGACTTGTGACCTCCACCCTGAAACCTCCCCACCACCCTTTCCCTCAACCACCGATGCCCCAAATCCCGGTGCGATCGCTCATGCCACAGCATCACCAGTTCAAAGCCCGGAATCGCCATCGTGGGCTTCACGGTCATTAATCCTGGCATCATCGCCGCCACTCTCTCCGGCATCAACGCCACCAAATCGCTGGTGCTCAGCACGCTGCCCATCAGCAAAAAGTGGGGCACGGAGAGCACCACTTTCCGGCTCAACCCTCTGGCTTCCAGCACGCTATCCGTCACACCGCGAAAGCCGCCGCCGTCGGGCGATACCACTACATGTTCCAGCGCGCAAAGCGCTTCAGCGGTGATATCAGGATGCAGGGCGGGATGACCCTGACGTCCTGCCACCACATAACGCTCCTCAAATAGCGGGCGGATATGCAGCCCGTCTGGCACGCCGTCACGCAAATGAAGCACCAGATCGACCGTGCCTTTTTCCAGCTGCTGCGCGATCAACGCGGGTTTCATATCCAGAATGGCGAGCCGGGTGCCCGGTGCTTCCTGACGTAATGCTGCCATCAGGGGAACCAGTGCCGTCTGTGCGCCGTAATCCGTGGCCGCTACGCGCCACTCTTGAACGGCGTCGGCAGGGATAAACGGGCCTGGCGCAGCAACCACCTCATCGATCATGCCGCTTAGTTGCTCAAGCGAAAGGCGTAACGCCTCGGCGCGCGCGGTGGGGCGCATGCCATGAGATACCGGAATCAGCAGGGGATCGTTAAACCACTCACGCAGGCGCTCAAGCCGGGCACTGACAGAAGGCTGAGAAAGATTTAGCCGCTGCGCGGTCCGGCTCACGCTGTTTTCCTGTAACAGCACATTTAGAGTCATTAACAGGTTGAGATCGGGTTTCATGGTATCAGTCTTGCCTATAGTGAATATCCATTCATTTACTTTTACTGATAGCACATTCGGATGCAGGCTACATCTCAGATTCCCATCAAAGCAGGTGATTTTATGAATGTGTTAATCGTTGTTGCCCACCCTGAACCCCATTCCCTTAACGGCGCGCTGGCGCGTTTCTCCGTCAGCCACCTGGAGCAGTTGGGTCATCAGGTGCGCGTTTCCGATCTCTATGCCATGAACTGGGAGGCGCGCGTCTCGTCGGCAGACACGCAGCATCGCCAGAATGCAGAACGCTTTGATCCCTCTTTAGAATCCACCCAGGCTTTTGAAGGCGGCTTCCAGAGTGAAGATATTGTGCAGGAACAGGAAAAACTGTTGTGGGCCGATGCGGTGATTTTACAGTTTCCGCTCTGGTGGTTTTCCATGCCGGCAATCATGAAAGGCTGGATCGATCGTGTTTACGCCTGCGGCTTTGCCTATGGCGTGGGGGAGCACTCAGATACGCACTGGGGCGACCGCTATGGCGAAGGAACGCTGGCAGGGAAGCGTGCGATGCTGGTTGTCACGATGGGCGGATGGGAATCCCACTACAGCCCACGCGGCATCAACGGCCATATCGATGACATTCTGTTCCCCATTCAGCATGGCATCTTGTTTTATCCCGGTTTTGACGTGCTGCCGCCTTTTACGCTTTATCGCACCGGCCGCACCGACAGCGCGCGCTTTGCAGCACTGTGTGCAGAGCTGGGCGAGCGTCTGGATAATCTGTTTGTGACCGAACCTGTCGCCTATTATCGGCAAAACGGCGGCGATTACAGGATACCGGATCTTACTTTGCGCGACGATCTGGCGGCAGGCGAGCAGGGGCACCACGTGCATATTCGCAAACCGTAACAAATGAACGGGCCAGATTTCTGTGCATGACGTTCATCTGGCCCACTCGCAACTATTTTAAAATAACCCTTGCATGCATCAGCAGGATATGACCTAATGAATCGTCGGTTTGATTAACAGACACTATCAAAGTAAGTAACCAAAGCAGTTCTCATCTCTAAGCCTGTCGCGAGACATTCCTTCTTTTTGAGTCTTCTCTTACGTTCTGATTAAAATCTGTTCTCAGGCCATTACGCCGGAAGGCTCTATTATTAAGGAATTAAACATGTCTAACAAAATCCGCGGTACCGTTAAATGGTTCAACGCTGAGAAAGGCTTCGGTTTCATCTCTCCTCAGGACGGCAGCAAAGATGTATTCGTACATTTTTCTGCAATTCAGGGCACAGATTTCCGTTCATTAGATGAAGGTCAACAAGTTGAGTTTACAGTAGAAAATGGTGCCAAAGGCCCAGCTGCTGCGAACGTTGTTGGTCTCTAAGGACTGAAAATTACGCGTTTTAAATGTCCTCACTGTAGTGGCTCGCAGTACCGTACATCACATTTCGATGTGACAAGAGCCAACCCGCATGGAGCGAAATGCATTTTTTGCAAAACGGTCGTTGTTCAAATTAACGCGACAAGGATTGCAGCTCAGAGCCAGCCTCAGGCGCTCTGAAAAGGCTAAAGAGTTCTATAGCGTTGTTGCATTTACCGTAATAAAAGGCTGCCACTGGCAGCCTTTTTTGTTTCCCTTCCGACAACGTTCCGCTGCTATTGACTAAACCATCAGGGCAAGCACGCCGCCCCAGAACAGCAGGCAGAAAGCGATCGCTGCAATCCAGCTCAGCTGACGGACACGACCACGAAACAGTGACTTACGGATGACGGGAAGCGTTTCACTATGCATTCTTATATTCTCGAGTGGTGGATATCAAGCCTTACTGGGCAGGGATAAGCTGCCCGTTACGTCTTAGCTCGCGGCTTCCATTGCTTTAAAAATCACGTCAGACAGTTCGTTCAGTTCGAACTTCGCCACATAGCCATCGGCACCGACTTTGCGCACGTGATCTTCGTTTGCGCTGCCAGAAAGCGAGGAGTGGATCACCACAGGAATATGGCGCAGCGTCGTATCACGCTTGATGTTACGTGTCAGCGTAAAGCCGTCCATTTCTGGCATTTCCAGATCGGTTAACACCAGCGCAATCTTGTCGTGAATGGATTCACCCTGGGCCTGAGCCTGCTGATGCATCTCTTTGATTTTTTCCCATGCTTCCAGGCCGGTGTTGCACATGATGGCGGGAATACCCATGCTCTTCAGGCCTTGCTCCAGCAGTTGACGGGCAACTTTAGAATCTTCCGCCACAATCGCCACTGAACCCGGCTTCATTTTGAACTGACGCTCTTTCGGGGCTTCCGGCTCGACGCCGCGCACAGACGGGATGATGTCATACAAAATTTGCTCAACGTCCAGCACCATGGCCAGATTGCTTTTTTGTTCATCGTCATCAAGGCAGGCGATACTGGTGATATTACGGCCACCGATCCCGGCTTCAGCGGTATGCACCTGGCTCCAGTTAAGGCGCACGATGTTTTCGACAGACTCGACGGCAAACGCCTGGGTGTTTCGCGCGTACTCGGTCACCAGCAGCAGGTTAAGCCCCGTTTCTGGAACACAGCCTGCGACAGCCGGTAAATCAATCACCGGAATAAACTGTCCGCGGATACTGGCCATGCCGAGCAACGGCGAGCGCATGCCTGCGGCTTTGGTAATCGGCGGCATCGGTACAATTTCACGCAGTTTAAATACGTTGATACCAAACAGCTCTGATTTACCTTTTAACTGGTCAGAGCCCAGGCGAAACAGCAGCAGCTCAAATTTGTTCGATAACGCGAGATTTGCTCTCTCGTCGATCTCTTTCTGAAAATTATCCATTGTTGCCTCAGCATCAGCGCAGCAGGTGAAAAGGGTTGTGATGAAGTTATCGGCAGCAAGTGCAAAAAGGTGAGAGGGGAAAATCTAACGGCAGCATATTCTTGTGCCAGGCTTAACAGTGACTATTCAACATGGACACCTTCCCTTAAAGGAGTACGAGATGAAAAAAGTATTACTGGCCGCCTTGTTAGCCATGGCAACGTCTGGTGCATATGCAGAGCAAGGTGGTTTTAAGACAGGCGATACGCCGCCGCCGCAGAGCAAACAGGATGCGGGCTATAAAGGATCTGAAGATACCGGGCAAACCCACATCGATCAGATCCGTGACTTCCGCCAGGGCGGTTACGTCACGCTGGAAGGCTATATCGTTAAAAAATTAAAGGGCGATAATTATCAGTTTCGTGACGATACCGGCCATGTGACCCTCATCGCGCCGGAAAAAACGTTCGGTGGTAAAACCTATACCGCTAATGACAAAGTGCGAGTGAGTGGCAAGGTGCAGGGGAAAGGCGACAAAACAACGCTGCACGTGACGCGGATAGATGAGCCATAAAAGCGTGGGCGAGAGTGAGTCTCGCCCTTTTTTTTAATCTTTTAACAGGACTGCGCGGCAGGTCTTGCCTTTAATTTTACCCTGCTTGAGCTTGACCAGTGCGTGCTTAGCCTGGGCCGCTTCTATCGCCACATATGCATGAGTCGCGGTGAGATCGATTTTACCGATTTGGTCAGCCCGGTAACCCGCCTCGCCCGTCAGTGCCCCCAGGATATCGCCGGGGCGGATTTTGGCTTTACGCCCGCCATCAATGCAGAGCGTCATCATGGCGGCCGGTAACGCTTTACTGCTTTTCTTTAACGAACTGGCCGCAACCCAGGGCAGCTTCTGTTGCAGGAAGTCTTCAAGAGCATGAGCGCGTGCCATTTCGTCTGCAGCGACAAAGCTCACCGCTGCGCCCTGTTCGCCAGCGCGCGCGGTGCGGCCAATGCGATGCAGGTGCACTTCCGGATCCCAGGCCAGCTGATAGTTTACCACCAGCGACAGCAACTTGATGTCCAGCCCACGGGCCGCAACATCGGTTGCGACTAATACGCGGCCGCTGCCGTTGGCAAAACGGATCAGCACCCGTTCGCGATCGCGTTGTTCCAGATCGCCATGCAGGGGCAGGGCGCTGATATCGCGTGCATTGAGCGCAGCCGCAATATCATCGCACTCCCGCTTGGTATTACAGAACACCACGCAGGAAGAGGGCTGGCGTTCGCTGAGCAGACTGATCAGCAGAGACAGCTTTTCACCGTGGCTGGCTTCAATAAACTGCTGCTCGATAGCAGGGAGTTCACTCACTTCTTCCGTGACCACGCTCAGCGCCTCACGCTGAAAGCGCTGGCTCAGGGCGGCAATGCCTTCCGGCCAGGTCGCGGAAAACAGCAGCGTCTGACGTGATGCTGGCGTGGCAGCGATAATCGTTTCCATATCGTCGCGGAAGCCCATTTCCAGCATGCGATCGGCTTCGTCCAGTACAAGCGTACGCAGGCTCTCCAGCTTCAGCGTCTCACGCTTAATGTGATCCAGAATACGGCCCGGTGTGCCGACCACGATATGAGGCGCATGCACCAGCGAATCGCGCTGGGCGCTCATAGGCTGGCCGCCACATAAGGTTAAGATTTTAATGTTGCGCGTGAAGCGGGCTAACTGCCGCAGGACGTTACTGACCTGATCGGCCAGTTCCCGGGTCGGGCATAAAATCAGCGCCTGCGTCTGAAAGTGAGCGCTGTCGATATGCTGCAGCAACCCAATGCCAAATGCGGCGGTTTTACCGCTGCCGGTTTTGGCCTGCGCACGCACGTCGCGTCCGTCTAAAATCGCGGGCAGCGTGGCGGCCTGAACCGGCGTCATGCTGGTATAGCCCATTTCGCGCAGGTTATCGAGCTGGCTGTCGGGAAGAGAATTAAGCGAGGAAAAAGCGGTCACGGGTGCGGCCTCTGCGGCTAAAAGTGGGGGGCATCATTGCGTGCGCAAGTCTGTCAGAAAGCGTGCGCAACGGCAACGTTAACCTTATGAATAAATAATATCCATTTCACGCGAGTTTTTTTAAGAATAAACTGAAGATGATGTGCGTTAGGTGGATTATTTTAATGAATGACAGCGGAATACATTCGCCAGGATCGGGTCCGATAACCGTCTGACAACGTTAATAAATTCATAATCTTTTGTTTATAAGAGCGAATATTGAGTTAACCGGTGAAGCCCGTTTTTTTTACAGGGTAAATAGCATTAGTAATGTAAAAGTATTGGCTTCAGCCCCTGTAAAAATCATTGAGTAACTCCTTTATATTGAGCGACATAGATCGATATAACCACTGGCAGAGGGTTTTTTCATTGAATAATATCCCGCAGATCTTGCATGAAGACGTACTAAAAATCGTTGGTCGTGCTGTCCTGACGCTCCATCTTTATGGCGAAACCTTATCGGCAGATAAAGTTGCCTCTATGATCGGATGTTATGCAGAAGACGATCCTGTTGCCCCTGACGGCGCGCCGCTCTATGCGCTGGCGATGGAGTTAATGTCGAAAAAGAGGGAGGCTGGCCGGGCTTAACATCGCTGTGCCTGAGATGTCCGCGCCTCACTTTAGCGCCGTTGCGTAAAGTGAGGCGCATCTGCGTTAAACCTGCTGTCGCACAAACTGCGGTTTACCCCGCGAGAAACTCGCTATCACGGGCGAAATCCGTGCCACCGCTTCCGCCGAACAACTGGCCTCAACCAGCATCATGTTGGCGCTGTCGCCGATGCGCGGCCACTGGCGTTCGCCGCTGGCAGAAAGCGGAAGCACGCCATCAGTCGCAATCGCCAGCGCGCGGCTTAAAGAGAATTCATCCGATCCCCCGTACAGCTGGGCATATAAATTGGCCTTTTCCAGCATGCTGCCGGTGCCAAATGGCGACCAGTGATCGATCACGCTGTCGGTGCCCGTCATGACGTTTACCCCTGCCGCCTGCAACTGCGGCACGGGCATGGTCAGCTTGCCGATGGGCAGCGTAGAGGCAATGCTGAACTGCTGCTCGGCCAGATCGGCAATCATCTTGTCCAGCTCTGCGCCCTGTAGGGTTGCCAGCGCAAAACCATGACTGAGGGTGACCTTACCGCGTAACGAGGGATTATTCTGCACGGTCTTAATCATGTAGCGAATCGCCTGCACGCCAGCAGCAGAGGTTTCATGCAGATGGATATCGACACCGCGCTGGTAGTCGAGCGCAATCTGGAACATGGCATCCAGGGATTTTTCCATCGCGCCATCTACATGGGTGGGATCGAGTCCGCCAACATACTGCACGCCAGATTGCATGGCCTCGCGCATCAGCCCATCAACCTGAGAATGCAGCAATCCATGCTGGGGGAAGGCGACAATCTCACAGGGGAAATCGGGATGGTTTGCCAGCGCGGCCTGCAGATGTTCCAGGCTTTGCAGGCCGCTGACCGGATCGATATTACAATGGCTGCGCGCCCGGGTCGTGCCCATGGCGTTCAGCAGGGCGATAAGCCCTTCGGCTCGGGCCTGAGAGGTGGGCAGCAGCTGTGGAATCAGCACCTGTTCGCGGGCAATCATGTCCATAATCGTTTTGCCTTTACGCGGCCGCGGTGCCTGCCAGGGGCCGCCGTAAAAGGTTTTGTCGAGATGGATGTGCATATCCTGCGTAGACGGCAGCAGCAGCGCACCTTGCGCATCCCAAAACGGCAGTGAACGGTCACCTTGTCCGGCCGGACTGATCTGATGAAATCGACCATCGCGAAGTGTGATGTCGTAGCGCGCCGTTTTCGTCTCAACAATCTCGTCACCGTCACGTCCGAAGCCCTCTTCAAGCACTACATTACGTAAAACGTAGTGATCGGTTTGCGGCAAAGCTTTGCCAGAGGATGCGGGCGGTGCGCTGCGGTTGGCGGCCATACCCGGGGCGGTCATTCCGGCCATGATCATACTGCTGGCGGCGGTCAGGCGAACCCCCTGGCGGAGAAAGCGGCGGCGGCTGGTGGGCAAAGCGGTCTGCATCAGCGACTCCTGCGAAAGTGAGTGAGTCTTTAATCTGACAAACTGCGGCTTTCTCTGCTGGGTTGTTTTCCACTGCCTGCTATTTAAAAAATCACTGCCAGTTCAGACCGGCGAAGTCGGCCAGGGCATCGGCCAACTGGCGCTGCAGCCCATCCTCAGGCTGACGACAAAACAGTGCCAGCTCAAACGTATCAATCACCGGTAAACCCTGTTGGCTATCCAGAACCCGATGCGAAGGTAAGCGACAGCTGGCCGGCAGCAGCGTTATCCCTAAGCCCTGGGCGCTGGCGGCGGAGAGTGCCACCAGGCTGGCACTGCTGTACCCAATTCGCCAGCTGCGACCGAGTAAATCCAGCGTCTGGCAGATCTCCTCCCGGTACAGCCCCAGTTGCGGAAACAACACCAGCGGAACCGGCGACTGCTCGAAGCAGGGATGCGCGGCGCTGTCCAGCCACAGCAGCGGCTCCGGTCGCGAAGCCAGTGGGCGCTCACCGTAAGGCTGCTTGATCAGCATGATATCCAGCTCTTCCCGTTGCCAGGCGCGTCGCAGTTCCACCTGCATTCCGCTCATGACATCCAGCCGCAGGTGCGGATGTTCGCGGCTAAACCGCGCCAGCAGTCCCGCGGTGGGGGCGGCGAAGTCTTCCGGAACGCCAAGGCGCAGGATGCCATCGCGCCACTTATCGCTCAGCACATCGTGGGCTTCACCGTTCAGGGCAATGATCCGGCGGGCATAGCCCAGCAGTTTTTCGCCTTCTTCCGTGATCTGCACCTGGTGGGACGAGCGTGCCAGCAGCGTTTTACCGACCATCTCTTCCAGCCGCCGCACCTGTTGGCTGACCGTCGATTGGGACAGGTGCACCCGTTCGGCGGCGCGGGTAAAGCTGGTGGTTTCGCATACGGCAACAAAGCTCAACAGCTGTTGGGGCGTAAACATGGGCTGGCGATTCATTTTTCCACTGTCTGTCATCCTGTTATTTCATTTCCAAATAGTAATCGCTGCTGTCAGGCTGACAACGTTTAATTCCAGGATCCCCTATGAAAAAAGACCCTTTTTTGATGATTGCCGCCCTGATACTGGCCGGACTGAACATGCGGCCACTGATGACATCCGTTAGTCCACTGCTGGAGCAGCTACGGGAAAGTATTGGATTATCTTCGCTGGCGGCCTCACTTCTGCCCGCGATTCCCATGATGATGATGGGGGCAATAGCCTTAGTGAGCGCGCCGCTGCTGCAACGTATCCCGCTGCGTAGGCTGCTGTGTAGCGGGCTGGCGCTGTTAGTACTGGCGCTGGCCAGCCGGTTTTTTATCGCGCAAGGCGCCTGGCTGGTGTGGAGCACGGTTCCTGGCGGTATCGGCATCGGGATTGTACAAATGGCCATGCCGGGGTTGATCCGTCAGCGCTTTACGCAGCGCAGCGCCATGATCACCGGGCTTTGGGCGGCGGCGCTAATGGGCGGCGGTGGGCTGGGCGCGGCGATGACGCCGTGGATCAGTGCGCACCTGGGCTGGCAGGGTGCGCTCAGCAGCTGGAGTGTGCCTGCGCTGCTGGCCGTCATGCTGTGGTGGAGGATTCCTACGGTGTCCCCGTCCCGGCAGACATCAGCCGTTATGCCCTCGGTCTGGCGCAATACGCGCGCATGGATGCTGGCGCTGAGCTTTGGGTTAGTAAACGGCGGCTACGCCATCTGTGTGGCCTGGCTGCCGGATTTTTATCATCAACAGGGCTGGAGCGCGCAGGCGGGCGGCGGCCTGCTGGGCGTGATGATTGCCTGTCAGGTTGCCGGTGCCCTGGTGTTTCCCCTGCTGGTGCGGGGGGCGGACAGGCGACCGCTGCTTCTGCTGACGCTGGCACTCCAGCTCTGCGGATTAACAGGCCTGCTGGTGGCACCGCTCTACCCAGCCTGGCTGTGGGCAGGGATAGCAGGCGTTGGCCTGGGCGGCGCATTTCCCCTTGCCCTGGTGCTGGCGCTGGACCACCTGGCGCATCCTCAGGCCGGGGCGCGTCTGGTGGCATTCATGCAGGGCGTCGGCTTTATTATCGCGGGCAGTATGCCGTTTCTTGCCGGGCAATTGCATGAACTTACGGGCCACTTTTCCTCTATCTGGCTGTTGCAGGGGAGCGTAACGGTCATGCTGATCGGCCTGAACCTGCGTTTTCATCCTGAAAGCTACAAACAGGCCTTTCCTGAACGATAATTGGTCCTACCAAACCAGCAAAACGTTTTCAGCGGCTCACATAACGTTAAAAATAGTGCAGTAACTGTTGCCTAGAGTTAACAGCGGGTTAAGTATCTGTAGCAAGCAAGCGCTGATTGCCAAATTGGTAGGACCAATCGGCGCGGCTGAAGTGACAGATGCGCCACCTGGTTTGCCGATCGCGCATCGCTTTCATCCTCTTATGGAGATCATGGCATGCAGATCTGGCAGCAAAATTACGATCCGCTCAACAATATCTGGCTCTCCAGCCTGATTGCTTTGCTTCCTGTTCTGTTTTTCTTCTTTGCGTTAATCAGGTTAAAGATGAAAGGCTATCAGGCCGCCACGCTCACGGTCGTCCTTGCGCTGCTGGTCGCGCTGTTGCTGTATCGGATGCCGCTACAGCAGGCGCTGGCGTCAGCAGTTTACGGTTTTATGTACGGCCTGTGGCCCATCGCCTGGATCATCGTGGCGGCGGTTTTTGTTTATAAGATCTCGGTTAAGACAGGTCAGTTCGACATCATCCGCGCTTCCATCTTATCGATCACGCCCGATCAGCGCTTACAGATGTTGATTGTGGGGTTCTCTTTTGGCGCCTTTTTAGAAGGTGCGGCAGGTTTCGGCGCGCCGGTCGCCATCACGGCCGCGCTGCTGGTGGGGCTCGGTTTTAATCCGCTCTATGCCGCAGGCTTGTGCCTGATCGTCAATACTGCGCCCGTGGCGTTTGGCGCGATGGGGATCCCGATAATTGTGGCGGGCCAGGTGACCGGGCTGGACAGCTTTGCCATCGGTCAGATGGCAGGCCGTCAGCTTCCGTTACTGACGATCGTCGTGCTGTTCTGGATCATGGCGATTATGGATGGCTGGCGCGGTGTCAAAGAAACCTGGCCCGCCGTGATTGTGGCGGGGGGATCGTTCGCGATAGCCCAGTTCCTCAGCTCCAACTTTCTGGGGCCGGAGCTGCCCGATATTATCTCCTCGCTCGCCTCACTCATTTCGCTGACGCTGTTTTTGCGCGTCTGGCAGCCGGTGCGCATCTTTCGCTTCAGCGAAACAGAAAGCCCGCACGCGGGCCAGCCTGTGAACCGGCAAAAATACACGACAGGGCAGGTGGTGCGCGCCTGGATGCCGTTCCTGTTTCTGACGGCAACCGTCACGTTATGGAGCATTCCACCTTTTAAAGCGCTGTTCGCAAAAGGCGGGGCCTTAGCGGAATCGGTGCTCAGCCTCCCTGTGCCCGGCCTTGATGGCTGGGTAACCAGAATGCCGCCGGTGGTCGCGCAGCCCAGTAGCTGGCCGGCCATTTTTAAACTCGACCTGCTCTCGGCAACCGGTACGGCTATTCTGGTTGCCGCCCTCGTGGCTATCATCTTCCTGAAGATGAAGCCCCGGACTGCAGTAGTGACCTTTGCAGAAACCCTGAAAGAGCTCATGTTGCCCATCTACTCCATCGGGATGGTGTTGGCGTTTGCTTTTATCTCTAACTACTCCGGCCTCTCTGCCACGCTGGCGCTGGCATTGGCCCACACCGGCCATGCGTTTACCTTCTTCTCGCCTTTCCTGGGCTGGCTCGGCGTGTTTCTGACCGGCTCGGATACGTCATCGAATGCCCTGTTTGCCGCCTTGCAGGCGACGACCGCGCAGCAGATCGGCGTTTCCGATATCCTGCTGGTGGCGGCAAATACCACCGGGGGCGTGACCGGTAAGATGATCTCGCCGCAGTCGATAGCCATTGCCTGTGCCGCCGTCGGGCTGGTAGGCAGGGAGTCGGATCTGTTCCGTTTTACCGTCAAGCACAGCCTGATATTTACCTGCCTGGTGGGCATCATTACCACGCTTCAGGCTTACGTTTTTCCCTGGATGATCCCATGACACCAAACTTACTGCCGTCCGCCGATCCGCTGCGGGTTCGGCTCCAACAGTATATTCGCGACCATCAGCTTGAGCCCGGCATGCGTTTGCCTGCCGAGCGCCAGTTGGCTGCGGCGCTTGGCGTCTCACGCTCGTCGCTGCGCGAAGCTATTCAGCAGCTTATCAGCAGCGGAATATTGACGAGCCGACGCGGCGACGGCACCTGGCTGCGTCAGCCCCAGGAGCCCTGGTCTGAACAGCGCATTGTTGAGCCGATTCGTCAGCTGTTGGCCAACGATCCGGATTACCGCTATGACATTCTGGAAGCGCGCCACGCGATTGAAGCCAGCACCGCATGGCATGCGGCACTTCGGGCAACAGAGTCAGATAAGGAACGACTGCAGTACGCTTTTGACGCCACGCTGGCGTTGAAGGAGAGCGACGATCCCCATCTGGCCGGTCAGGCCGATCTGCGCTTTCACCTCGCTATCGCGGAAGCCTCGCATAACGTGGTACTGCTACAAACCATGCGCGGATTTTTTGATTTGCTGCAGTCCTCGATGTTGCACAGCCGCAGGTTGATGTACACCAGCCCGACGATTTTCGACCGCCTCACCGTTCAGCACAGGGCAATGCTTGACGCCATTTTACTGGGTGATGCCGAGGCCGCCCGCTTAGCGGCGATGGATCATCTTGGTTTTGTTCATACCACGATGAAAACGCTTGATGAAGATGAAGCCAGACAGGCGCGTATTACGCGTTTACCAGGCCATCACCTGGACAACCACAAGGAGACACGCTGATGATCATTTCTGCCGCCAGTGACTACCGCGCCGCTGCACAACGTATTTTGCCGCCTTTCCTGTTTCACTATCTGGATGGTGGGGCTTATGCGGAGCACACACTCCAGCGCAACGTCGCCGATCTCTCGGAGGTGGCGCTGCGCCAGCGCATCCTGCGCAACATGTCCGAACTCAGTCTCGAAACCACCCTGTTTAATGAAACGCTGTCCATGCCCGTGGCGCTGGCACCGGTCGGGCTGTGCGGCATGTACGCCCGACGGGGCGAAGTGCAGGCTGCTCGCGCCGCCGCAGGCAAAGGCATTCCTTTCACGCTGTCCACCGTCTCTGTGTGCCCTATTGAAGAGGTGGCGCCGCAGATCAATCGCCCCATGTGGTTCCAGCTCTATGTGCTGCGGGACAGAGGCTTCATGCGCAACGCGCTGGAGCGGGCCAAAGCGGCAGGCTGCTCTACGCTGGTGTTTACCGTGGACATGCCGACGCCGGGCGCGCGTTATCGCGATGCGCATTCGGGCATGAGCGGTGAAAATGCCGCACTGCGGCGATACTGGCAGGCCATCACCCATCCAAAGTGGGCACTGGATGTAGGATTGCAGGGCAGGCCGCACGATCTGGGGAATATCTCCACCTATCTCGGCAAGCCTACCGGCCTGGAGGACTATATTGGCTGGCTGGCGAAGAACTTTGATCCTTCCATTTCCTGGCAGGATCTGGAGTGGATTCGTGATTTCTGGGATGGCCCGATGGTGATCAAAGGCATTCTGGATCCTGAGGACGCCCGTGACGCGGTGCGCTTTGGGGCTGACGGTATCGTGGTTTCTAACCATGGCGGACGCCAGCTGGACGGCGTGCTGTCCTCGGCCCGTGCCTTACCTGCGATTGCGGATGCGGTCAAAGGCGATATCACGATTCTTGCCGACAGCGGCATTCGAAACGGGCTGGATGTGGTGCGTATGATTGCGTTGGGCGCAGACAGCGTCCTGCTGGGGCGCGCCTTTATCTATGCGCTGGCGACACAGGGACAGCGCGGCGTTGAGCATTTACTGACGCTGATTGAAAAAGAGATGAAAGTCGCGATGACCTTAACCGGCGCGAAGCGCATTGCCGATATCACCCAGGCTTCGCTGGTGCAGGCAAATGCGCTCCTGCAGGAAGCCAATCTGCGTCCGGCATAGTCGCCCGCTGCGAAATCAGATGCGTTGTCTATACTTACCTTCTTTACCAACAGGAGGAATGACATGACCATTCATAAGAAAGGCTCGGCGCATTGGGAAGGCGATATTAAAGGCAAAGGCACAGTCAGCACCGAGAGCGGCGTACTGAACCAACAGCCCTACGGCTTTAACACCCGCTTTGAAGGACAAAAAGGCACTAACCCAGAAGAGCTGATTGGTGCGGCACATGCGGCCTGTTTCTCTATGGCGCTGTCGCTGATGTTGGGTAACGCAGGCCATAAGCCTGAAAGCATCGATACCACTGCAGACGTCTCGCTGGATAAAAAAGGTGAAGGCTTCGCGATCACCAAAATCGCCTTAACCAGCACCGTTTCTCTGCCGGGCATTGATAACGACACCTTTGATGAAATCATCAATAAAGCCAAAGCAGGCTGTCCGGTTTCTCAGGTGCTGAATGCAGAAATCACGCTCGACTACACACTGAACAACTGACGACGATCATGCGTCACTTTTCGTGATGCAATCGGTCGTGATGTCATCAGTGATCGTGCCGAATTCAGATGCGCCTGCGGGCGCATCTTCGTGTGCTGCATCCAATCGTCGCAGGGGCAGGCGGTTCTGCAAAACACGGGAAAAGGCGGTTCGTCTTGCCAGTAACGCGTGACGTACTGTTGTCGAATGAGGGGACAGCGATAATATGCGCATGAAATCGTGGCTTTCTCGCCACAAGCTTGGTGTGCTGCTAATGGTGGTACTGCTGCTGGAGCTACTCTACTTTCTGCTTACCGCATCCTGGTTTCCCTGGAACGCCACCTGACACGTCAGGCATACATCTCTTCTCCACGCTTAGTCCGCACGTCGCTGCGCGCAATACGGTAAGCCTTACCGGGATCGCCCGCCACAAATTCAAATGTTGGCGAATAGTAGAACGGAAGCCAGCCGCCATAGGCGCTTTCCCATTCCCAGCGTACCGGACAGGGCCACAGAATGCCTTCATACAAAATGTAATAAACCCAACGCCCAGTTGGACGGCGGGGACGACTACTTTTCATGGGATTCACGACTGTGTTGGTGTAAAACAGCTTATATTTTGAACGCTAAACGGCATCCTTGCAATGTTGTCTGCCTGTTTTTGTGTCCTTGCACCTGTTCAGTTATCTGAACGATGCACTTCACCACAAAGCAGCACCACGTTTGGGCGGACTTTATGAATGCGGTTTGCCATGACTTCACAGGCGGCTTTCGTTGGATAGATGCGCTCCGACACCGGCAACGCTTCACAGGCATCATGTCCACAGGCGCTCACCAACAATACAAAACCAATCAACATAACCGACTCCTTCTCCCGGTTCGCACATCACGAAATGGATGAGTGTTCCTTTTTTATAAAACCAGTATAGCTAATTGCCGTCGGGGCACTCATCACGCTGGACGGTATCGGATTGCTCTGACGCATTATAAGGCTTGCGCGCCTGAACAGCAGTGAAATCTTATTGTTAACAGCACGCGCAGCCACGTCGTCGCGTTAATTTCTGACGCCGCAACCCCATCGATTTTTATCTCTGCCGTGACGATGTTCAGGGTCAGAAAATGATCGCGCCTGTTGAAGGGTTTATTGCTCAACAGCGATGCCGGTACGTTTTGATATTTCTCACACTTCTGACATGCAAATCTGAAACCGGTTGCAGAAAATCTTTACCCTGTGTATTCGTTAATCATTCATCACACGGAGGAATTAACAATGCCAAAGATTTTGCTGTGCTGCGCCGCCGGAATGTCCACCAGTATGGTGGTACAGAAAATGGAAAAAGCCGCTAAAGAACAAGGCATAGCGGTAGAGATAAAAGCTGTGGGAATTGAAGAGTTTACTGATCTTATTGCCGACTATGACTGCTGCCTGCTGGGGCCGCAAATTAAATATAAGCTGGCGGATTTTGAGCCTGTCGCCCAACAACACAGTAAACCCATCGCAGTGATTAACAGCATGGATTACGGAATGATGAAGGGTGAAAAGATATTAAGTGATGCACTTAAGCTTATTCATCCCTGATGAGTAAGAAACTGAAAAATATATCGCAGGCCTGTATTTGCCTGTGCAGCGTTATTCTCGTTTTCCTGAGCAGGAGTTAAGGGATGAGCCGCTTAAGCGAATCGTTATTCGGCGTTATCGAAAACCGCATCAGTCCGCTGGCGGGGCGCCTCTCCAGCCAGCGCCACGTCATCGCCATCCGCGATGGATTTATTGCCTCAATGCCGTTTCTGATTGTGGGTTCCTTCATGCTGCTGTTTGCGCATCCTCCTTTTTCGGCAGACAGCAGTTGGGCCTTCGCACAGTGGTGGCTCGGCATGGTCAAGGCACATGAAGAACAAATCATGATGCCGTACAACATGACGATGGGCATTATGGCGCTCTATATCGCCAGTGCTATCGCCTACAACCTGGCAAACAGCTATAAGATGAACGGCTTCATGGCGGCCAGCCTGTCGCTGATGGCGTTTCTGGTCGTGGCCGCACCGCAAACGGGCAAAATGCTGCCGGTAGGATCGCTGGGCGGGGAGGGGATTTTTACCGCCATTCTGGTCGCGCTTTTTGCCACGGAGCTGATGCACTTTTTGCAGAAACACAACATCGGCTTTAAATTACCCGAACAGGTGCCGCCGAAAATTCGTCAGTCCTTTGACCTGCTCATTCCCATCATTACCATCTTTATTACCTTATTTCCGCTTAGCCTGTGGGTACAGGCACAGTTTGGCATGCTGCTGCCGCAGGCCATCATGGCGATCTTCTCTCCGATCATCTCCGCCTCGGATTCACTGCCCGCCGTGCTGGTCGCCGTCCTGCTGTGCCACCTGTTGTGGTTCGCAGGCATTCACGGTGCCGTGATTGTCGGCGGGATTTTGCAGGCCTTCTGGCTGACCAATCTCGGCCTGAACCAGCAGGCACTGAATGCGGGTGAGCCTGTCAGCCATGTGTTTATCGAACCCTTTTGGCAGTTTTTTATCGTGATTGGCGGTTCCGGTTCCACCATGGGGCTGGTATTACTTTATTTGCGAAGCCAGTCTGCCCATCTGCGCTCCATTGGCAAACTCAGCATCGTGCCCAGTATGTTCAATATCAACGAGCCGGTTATTTTTGGCTCGCCCGTCGTCATGAACCCCATTCTGTTTATTCCCTTCGTTCTTGCTCCCTTGGTCAATGCCGTCATTGCCTGGGTCGCCACTAAAACCAATCTGATTAACCACGTCATCTCGCTGGCACCGTGGACCACGCCCGCCCCAATTGGTGCGGCCTGGTCAACCGGCTGGGACTGGCGCGTCATCGTGCTGATTGCCGTCCTGGTGACGATTGCCACGTTGATTTACTACCCGTTTTTTAAAATGTACGAGCGTCAACTGCTGCAGCAGGAACTGAGTGCAGCACAACCGGTAAAGGAGTAATGCATGGAAATCGATGAAAGCACGGTAATCGAACTGATTATTCAGGCGGGCGAAGCGCGCTCCTGCTCGATGGAAGCGTTGCGTGCAGCTCGTCAGCAAAACTGGGAACGAGCAGACAGCATGCTGACCGCCGCGACGGCGGCGGCAAAGGCGGCGCATCAGATACAGACCCGGCTCATCGGTGCTGATGAGGGCAGCGGAAAAATCCCGGTCAACCTGATTATGGTTCACGCCCAGGATCACCTGATGAACGCGATGCTTTGCCGCGAGCTGGCAGAAGAAATTATTCAACTGCGTCGGGAGCTTGCCGCACGTTAAAAAAGGAGATTTTATGCAACATTCGACACTGACCGCATTTCCGGACGGTTTTCTCTGGGGCGCCTCGACCTCGGCATATCAGGTGGAGGGCGGATGGGATGCAGATGGTAAAGGGCCGTCGGTTATCGACAAAGCCACGTTCAGCCAGGCAATTACGGATTTTACCGTTTGCAGTGACCACTACCACCGCTTTAAAGAGGATATCGCCCTGCTGGCGGAAATGGGACTAAAAACCTACCGCTTCTCCATCGCCTGGAGCCGTCTTTATCCTGAAGGCGACGGCGCGTTAAACGAGGCGGGCGTGGCCTTTTACCAGCAGTTAATTGATGAAATTTGCCGGCACGGTATTACACCGCTGGTCACGCTTTATCACTTCGATCTGCCCTGGGCCCTGCAGCAGGACGGAGGCTGGTCTTCTCGCCGCACGGTAGCGGCATTTGAACGTTTTGCCATTACCTGTTTTGAGCAGTTTGGCAGCCAGGTCAAATATTGGCTGACCATCAACGAACAGAACATGATGATCCTGAAAGGCGACGTGATCGGGACGTTACCGCCTGGCACCGCCGATCCACAGAAAACCCTGTATCAGCAAAATCACCACATGATGCTGGCGCAGGCAAAGGCGATGATTGCCTGCCACGAACGCTTGCCAGACGCTAAAATTGGCCCGGCACCGAATATTTCCTGCGTCTATGCGGCAAGCTCGCGGCCAGAGGATGTGCTGGCGGCGGACAATTTCTCTGCAATCCGAAACTGGCTCTATCTGGATTTAGCCGTTCACGGGCGCTACAACCCTGTGGTATGGGCTTTCTTAAAACAACGCGGCTGGCTTCCGACGATCGAGGATGAGGATATGGCCATCATCGCTGCCGGTCAGCCCGATTTTATCGCCTTTAACTATTATGCTTCGGCCACCGTCGGGGCAGAGGGCGAACATCATGACCCCGACAGTCGGCCCCATGCCGATCAGCAAATGGCCGGCATCGACCGCTCCGTCTACGTGGGCTGTAATAATCCGCATCTGCAGCAAAATCAGTTTGGCTGGTATATCGATCCGGTAGGCTTTCGCATTACCGCGCGCCAGATTTATGCACGTTACGCCTTGCCGCTCATCGTTACCGAAAATGGCTTAGGGGCGTTTGATACCCTGGCGGCCGACAACAAGGTGCATGATGATTACCGTATCGACTATCTGCGTGAGCATATCGCTCAGCTGCAGCTGGCCATTGCCGATGGCGTCGAGCTGTTCGGTTATTGCCCGTGGTCTGCTATTGATCTGGTGAGTACCCATCAGGGCATCAGCAAACGTTACGGATTTATTTATGTGAACCGCGATGAAAAAGCGTTAAAGGACCTGGCACGCTACCGCAAAAAAAGCTTCTTTTGGTATCAGAAGCTGATTCGCAGTAACGGCGCAACGCTGAACGCGTCGGTGGACTACTGAGACCGCGCGGCAGGGATGCCGCGACTTACCGCTTATGAGGCCCGTCCGTGACCGAGGCGCGCTCAATCAGATGGCCGCTAAAGGGCGGCAAGGCTTCCACCTCCTGACCTTCCAGCATGGCGACCAGCTGCGCCAGCGTGTGCTGAATCATTTCTGCGACCGGCACATGCACGGTGGTCAGCGGCGGCAGGAAAAACTCGGCCATACGGATATCATCAAATCCCAGCAGAGAAACATCCTGTGGCAGCCGTTTTCCCGCGGCGTGAAGCGCCAGCGCGGCCCCGATTGCCATGTCATCGTTACTCGCCATCAGGGCGCTGAATGTCACGCCCGCGTCCAGCAGCTGCTTTGCCGCCGCCATCCCACTGGCCGGCGTCCACGCGCCCTGCACGATGCAGGCCCTGTCCGCAAGCCCCTGCTCAGCCAGGGCCTGCTCATAACCTGCCAGGCGAGCGGCAGCGGTAGGAGAACCCGTCATACCACGAATAAAGGCAATGTCGTGATGCCCGCGCGCGATCAGATAACGCGTCGCCTGAAAGGTATTGTGCTGATGTGTAGCCCAGACACAGTGGGCCGGATGACGCGGCAGCTGGCGATTCACCACCATAATTGGGATATCGTGCTGCTCGATAATGGCATCCAGTGCCTCGGTGTCCAGAAAGCGGGGATAGATAATGATCGCGTCACAGCGCAGGTCGAGCAGAAACTCAATTGCGGCGCGCTCGTCGTCCGCGCAGGTTTTGCCATCAGCCAGAATTAACTGGCGACCGTAGTTATTGGTCAGGGTGGCAGCCTGAAACAGCAGCTCGCTGAAGTAGGGGCCGTTAAAAAGCGAGTGGGTAACAATTAAGCCAATATTTTGGGACTTTTGCGTGGCCAGGCTGCGCGCCAGCAGATTGGGGCGATAACCGGTTTCGGCAATGGCCTGATAGACCTTTTGCTGCGTACTTTTACTGACGTAACGATTTCCCGCCAGCACGCGCGAGACGGTGGCTTTAGAAACTCCGGCCTTGCGGGCCACATCCAGCATGGTAATCATTGGCTTACAGACCATCCATCCCTGTGTTTAAAAAAGGATACTAGCTGATTTTTCGCAGGTTATTGACGGAGGGGCAATAAAAAAATGATGCCTGTCAGGCGAAATACCAGGCGGGCAGGATAGCAATCAGGTTGTTCAGCGTATGAAGAAAGACCGGCAAGGCCAGCGAATTGCTGCGCAGGCGGGCATAGCAAAGCAGCAGAGAGAAGAGCGTCAGCGCTACCACGGTTTCCCAGTGAACATACTGCGTATGCATCAGCGCAAAGAGCAGGGAGGTCAGTAGCATGCAGGCAAAACGGCTGTTGGGTGCCCAGAGCAGAAAGCCCTGCAACAAAAAGCCGCGAAACAGCACTTCTTCAAATACCGGGGCCAGCAAGACGGCGGTGAGCAACAGGATAAGCATCGAGCTGCGTCCCTGCTGCGTTTGCGCGACCAGCCAGCCTTCAGGCTGTAAGTACTGGGTTTGCGCCGCCATTAAAATAAACAGGGCGCCAATAAAAAGTAACGTCTGACCTGAGCGTAAAAAGCCCAATGGAATATCCGTACGACGCTGGCAGTAGAACCGATACAGCGGATAGATGACCGCAAACTCGAACAGGCAGAGTACAGGCACCAGCAAACCGTCATTACGCAGAATACCGTAATTTGGAAACAGGGTAATCAGCATGGTAATGAGGTAATAGACAACAAAGCTGCCGACATAAAACAGTGTCAGCGTCACTCTGTCGGAATTGGTGTTCATAGGCGACCCAGCCAGCGATGATAAACGCATAGTAGCAACGCGTCGGATCGCTGTCGAGAGAGCGTACGATACAATATTTTTTTTTCAACGCCGTCAGGGCGTTATGCCGGTTTGATGTGCATGGATTCAGGGGGCAAACCCACCGTCAGAGAGGGTTGCAACAGGCTGCCAGACGCTTGCGCTGCAGCCTGAAAAAAAGACGTGCAGCACCAAGGGCATGATGACTGGCTAGCGGATGCTGACCGCGATCAGGGTCAACAAGAGGGCAAAGCTAATAAAAAGGATCAGTTCCACTCGCGCTTCCTCAATAACTCATCGTGTCATGGGTGATTCCGCAAATACTATCAGAGGCTTCTCGCGGTAATTTTAGCCAGCAAGTGCGATTCATCTGTCAATAACCGCATTCCCTAGCATTTAATCCCTGGTATTGTGCGGTAAGTTTGATTTTAGCGGTTCATACCTGCTGACAGGCTTGTTACTCTTCGGAGTCAGGTTTTACACGTCCATGAGGAGAAAACACGTGAATCATTATGGAAAAGCGCTGGCGGCCGCCGGTTTTTTACTGCTGACGGGCTGCCAGTCGGCCACACAATCCGACAAGGCCGCCGTGCCGCTGGATGCGCAGGCGGACAGCTGTGGCGCATCTCAGTATCAACACTTTGTGGGCAAGCCGTTGTCTGCCATCGATAATCAGCGTTTCACGCAAAAAGTGCGTGCCATCCCGTGGAATTCAGCGGTAACGATGGACTTTAATTTCACCCGTCTGAACTTTATGGCCGACAAAAGCGGTAATATCAGCCGTGTCTATTGCGGTTAAGTGGCAAATAAACAGCGCATTGTCATAGAGTTGTCATGGCGTCAGGCGAAGATAACGCCTGTACCCTGTGGGTAGGCGATAACCGTTATCGATCGGTTCAATCAACAGGGTAAGGATTTCCTCGTTACATCAATATGCAATGCTCGTCTTGTTTATTCCCGCTCAGGCGGGAATTTTTTTCTGGTTAAGCCCGAAGAAGGAGCAACGCATGGAATATTTCCAGAGGATTTCAGTCTTATTTTTGCTGCTGGTCAGCCCGGTTGCTCTGGCTTCAAGCCCGGAGGCATGGCAGAAAAGCCAGCAGGTGATGCGGCAGGCGTGCATCAACGCCAGCACCTTAAGCAAGGCAAAAGTACTGGGTCAGGTTGTCGAGTACGATGACAGCGTAGGCTACAGCGCGTTACTGCTTGAAGGGCTCTATCCGCAGAAGCACATGAAAAACCGCCGGGGACGAGAGCTTTGCCTGTTTCAGCGCAGCAGCGGTCGGGCCAGCGTAAGCGAGGCCAACCAGTACCGGCTGGCGAAGTAGGTTAACAGCGGCTCACTCGTGGGGCCGCGCCTCCATCAGCCGGGCTAACAGGGCACGATAGCGTTGCAGGCGTTGCTCATCCCCTTCAAATTCCAGCTTATTGATCACGCGTGCGATAACGGCTTTATTGGTCGTGGGCTGCCCGGCTTCCATCAGTTCCCGCATAATAACGGCCAGCAAATCCGACTCTGGCGGGACATTCCAGTCCGGGCTGTTGAAATAATCGGTGATAGCACGGCTGGCGCTGTTAGATTGCACTCTCATTCTCCATCTCCGCAAACAGACAGCCCGCCCGGTACGCGAATGCGCAGCAGGCAGAGTCAGGTGAGTTAGTGGCTCCCGATATGCACGGCAAGGGTTTAATCGGGCGCATTACGTTGATCAGAACGACCCACGTCCCGCACGAATCTGGCGGTTTTTTAAACATAGGTCTGCCGTTACGTCTTGTCAGTAACAACCTGAAATATTTTTCAAATGTGATGAGTGATTTTCAAATAATGCCGACAGGGTTTTAGCACGTAGTTAACTGATTAATAAGTTTATTGTTACCGCAGATAAACTCCAGAGCGGAGGCAAAAAAATCGTGCTTATCTCGGTAAACGTCGCCCGACACACGCGTAGTGTGAAGAGGAAATCTGCAGGGTTCGTGGCATGGGACTGCGGGATCTGACCTTTCGAAAGGCGGTGACGCTGAAAGATTTCCTGCCATGTCTCTCCGTGTCCAGAGAAGCGTCTGATACGCTTTGCCAGTTAAATGCAGAACGTGCTGGCAGCAAAAACAAGGCATTTATCGACGCTTACCATGATGACAAATCCGTGGCCAGAGAAGCGTCAGATACGCTTTGCCAGTTAAGAGCAGAACGTGCTGGCAGCAAAAACAGGGCATTTATCGACGCTTACCATGATGACAAAATGGTGACGCCTCGCTTGTCAGTAGAATAAAAACGTTTCGCTCATAATAAATGAAATAAGATAACACCGCACTCGCGCTGTTATTTTAATGTGCTGATAAACAGAATAAAAAATTCCTTTTTTTTTATTCTGGCGGGTGATATTTTTTTCTTCACCCTGCTGAAGAGGCACCGGCATGAAAAATCTGATTGCTGAGCTATTAATTACGCTGGCAGAAAAAGAAGAAGCGTCTAAAGAGCAGGTCGTGCAGATCGAAGCGCTGGAACTTGTGATCACCGCAATGCTGCGCATGATGCCGCCTGAGCAGCATCAGTCCCTCGTCAACAGCATTGATACGGCCATGATTCATGCCGAAGTGGATCACAACGATCACAATGCCGCGTTATTAAAAAACGCTGTCACCCGATTACTTCACCGGCCCCACAGCTGAAATCACGCCGATCTCCAGAATAAAAGTGCGATCTCTGTATTATTCCAAAGCAAAAGTCGTCTGATTCTTTTCTGGCATGCCAGAATAAATACTGTCTTTATCACAACGGAGTGAAAACAATGAAAGGCAATATCCTGATGATAGTCCTGGCAGGAATAATGATGAGCAGCCACGCCAGCGCAGCAGATAAAACGCCGCAGCAGCAAAAAATGGCGATGTGTAATGAACATGCCAGCAGCCAATCGTTAAAAGGCGATGTGCGTAAGCAATTTATGAGCGATTGCCTGAAGAAAGACAGCAAAGTCGCGGACATGTCACCGCAACAAATAAAAATGAAAACCTGTAATCTCCAGGCCGGAGATAAAAAGCTGACCGGTGACGCACGTAAAACCTTTATGAGTCAATGCCTCAAAAAAAGCTAAGACTCAGCCGGCCATTTCGGTGGCCGCCTCCTCTCTTCGCCTGCCATCAGTGCGCTGCAGCACGCTTTTAATTACTGAAGAAACAGATGATTAGCGAAAAAAATCGCCATTGAGGCGCAAGCTTTTCCAATCCTTTGCCACACTTACTGTTTATAAGGGATTGCGCCGCGCGCGTGCGGGCGCGGTGCTTTTACCCGTGACGGTTGGAAAAGGAGCCATGTCGTGAACTATCAATTTGTTATTGCTCTCAAGGATTTACCGCAACGTCAGCCGGTTAAAAAAAAGCTGGGTGAAACAGAGTTTTTACTCATCCGTGAGGCTGACAGCGTCCAGGCTTTCCAGGCAAAATGCCCTCATGCAGGCGCGCCGCTTGAGCAGGGCGCTATCTGCGGCGACAGGCTCATCTGTCCCTGGCATAAAGCGGCGTTTGAACTGAGCAGCGGTAAAATGTGCGAGCCGCTGGCGCTGGCCGACCTGAAACAGTATCCCGTTCGCATCGAAAATGGCCAGATTCTGGTTAACCCTAAAGCGATGTCGCCTGCTTCGCCAGTGGGCAGCGGTGCCAGCGCCCCGGTCTTTGTGGTACTGGGCGGGGGCGCGGCCGGGAGTGCGGCACTGTGGCGATTACGCCACGACGGCTTTAAGGGCCGCCTGGTGTTGGTAGAGAGTGAGCCTGAAGCCCCTTACGACCGCACGGCGCTGACGAAATTTGTTCCCTCAGGCAAAATGGATATCGATGATGTGCCATCGCTGCTTGGCAGTGACATACTCGATCACGTCGAGCGCATCCAAAAGCGCGTTGAGCGAGTTGATAATGAGGCGCACCGTCTGGTGTTTGCCGACGATAGCACGTTGCAGTTCGATAAATTATTAATTGCAACGGGCGCAGAACCTGTCAAGCCGTCGCTTGCCGGCGCTGATTTAGCGGGCGTACATATTCTGCGCAACAAGCAGCATACCGCGTCCCTGCTAGCGGCCGTCGATCGAAGTCAGCAGATTGTGATTATCGGTAACAGCTTTATTGGCATGGAGCTGGCCTCGTCGCTGCGTAACCGTGACGTTGAGGTGACCGTCATCGCACGTCACGCGCTGCCGTTTGCGGCGCAGTTTGGTGAGGCGATCGGCCGTTATTTCCATCAACTGCATCAGGCTAACGGCGTAACATTTGTGGAAGGTGAGATTGCGTCGCTTCAGGGCGAAAACCACGTGACGGGCGTGCGGTTAAAAACCGGTCAGCAGATCGCTGCCGATGTGGTGCTGTTCGCTACCGGCGTTAAACCGGCCACCTCGTTTATTCACGACCTGCCGCGGGTTGAAGATGGCAGCCTGCAAACGGATGAGCAGCTACGCGTGGCAGAAAACGTCTGGGTAGCCGGCGATATTGCAACCTATCCTTCCGCCCAGGGGCCGCTGCGCATCGAGCATTTTCGCGTGGCAGAGCAGCAGGGCCAGACCGCAGCAATGAACATGCTGGGAAATATTCATCACTATGACCGCGTGCCGTTTTTCTGGACCGCGCATTATGGTACCCGCTATGAATATATTGGTCATGCCACAGACTGGGACGACTACCAGCAGGTGGGATCGCTGGAAGAGAAAACGTTTATGGCCTTTTACGGCAAGGAAGGGCGGCTGGCTGCGGTTTTCTCGTGTGGACTCTACACGCTGACCGCCGCGCTGGTCGAAAAGATGCAGGAGCCCATGACGATGGAACAGGCACTGGCATGGTATCAGGCCCACCATTCTGCACAATAATGGGCCCGCAAAACCGTCTGGCAAACGGCATGTTTGCCAGACATATCGGTTAACTGCGGCTCAGCTTGTTCGACTTCGCCATGCACTGCTGCATGGCTTCGATCACGGCTGAACGGAAGCCTTTTTCTTCCAGCACTTTCACCGCTTCAATGGTGGTGCCGCCGGGCGAGCAGACCATATCTTTCAACTCACCGGGGTGTTTACCCGTTTCCAGCACCATCTGTGCGGAGCCTTTCACGGCCTGGGCCGCAAACCGGTAAGCCTGCGCGCGCGGCATGCCGCCCGCCACGGCGGCATCGGCCATGGCTTCAATAAACATAAACACGTAAGCCGGAGCTGAACCACTGACGCCAACCACCGAGTGGATCAGGTATTCATCGACGACCGCCGCCTGACCAAAGCTCTCAAATATCGCGACCACTTCATCGGTCTCGCTCTGTTCAACCAGCACGTTGGGCGTAACGGAGGTCATGCCTTCACCGACCAGGGAAGGGGTGTTTGGCATTGCGCGAATGATCTTACGATCGTGCCCCAGCACGGAAGCCAGGTTATCCAGCGTCACGCCCGCGGCAATTGAAACGACTACTGCCTCTTTTTTCAGGCTGTTAGCCAGTTCTTTCAGCACTTTGAGGATCACATTGGGTTTGACCGCACCAAACAGAATATCCACGTGCTGGGCCAGCGCTTCCGCACTCTCCGCGGCGTTAATACCGTACTGTTCGGCCATTTGCTGATTGGTGCTCGGTTTGCGGTCGTAAATCCAGATAGCTGACGGTGTCATTTGCCCGCTGTTTATCAGCCCGCCAATGATGGCTTTTGCCATGTTGCCACCGCCAATAAATCCGATTTTCTTTTCCAGCATCACCGTCTCCTTTCCTGTTTTCACCGTTATCAACGCTGTAGCTTACTGCAGACAGGATTAATAACAAGTTAGCGGTAACGCACGGCGGCCGGTGCCAGAGAGCAAAAGAGAGTGATGGCGGCACGTTTTTGTGGTGAACGCGCGTTGAGCACTCCCTTCATCGTTGACGATATTCGGGGGGCTGACGTGCGTTCTGAACGCGAGATCTGGCCATAGCGGAAGCCGGGGAATTTTACTTAACCCCGTTTTGCAAAACAGGTTAACATCGTCGCTATTTTCCAGAATAAGGAACACCAATGTCTATCTGGGTCGATTCGGACGCCTGCCCAAACGTCATAAAAGACGTGCTGTACCGGGCGGCGGACAGAACGCAAACCATGGTCACCTTTGTTGCGAATCAATTTTTACGCGTACCGCCATCGCCCTGGTTGCGCACGCTACAGGTGCCGGCTGGGTTTGATGTTGCCGATAATGAAATCGTGAAGCGTGTGCAGGCTGGCGATTTGGTGATTACGGCAGATATTCCCTTGGCCGCAGAGGTGATTGAAAAAGGGGCGTCGGCGCTGAATCCGCGCGGGGAACGGTATTCACCTGCCACCATACGCGAGCGGTTGACGATGCGTGATTTTATGGACACGATGCGCGCCAGCGGCGTACAGACAGGCGGTCCCGCCGCCATGAGCCCGCGGGACCGCCAGCAGTTTGCCAATGAACTAGACAGCTGGCTAAGACAGCGACAACGTTAAATCAAACAAAACTGTCGTCGTCATCGTAATCATTGCCGCCGAAGTCATTCAGATCGCCATTGTCGGCATAGGTGTCACTCCAGCCGTTGCTTTGATCCAGGAAGGACTGATTGTCGGCACCTGTTCCCTGATCGAGAAACGACTGATCGTTCCCGCCATTAAAGGTATTCAGGCTGTCATCGACCTGAGGCAGCGACTGGGGTTCGTTAATGATGTTAACGATCTCTTCCGGCTGCGAGTGGTGGAACATGCTGGTCAGCATATCGGCCATGACCACACCGCCTGCTACGCCCACGGCGGTTTGCAGTGCGCCGCCCAGAAATCCGCTGCCACGGGGCGCAGGTGCGCTGGCATAGGGCTGCTGCGGCGGCTGTTGCGGTGCGCTGTTCCACTGGGGCGATGGCTGAGCCGGTTGGGCCTGCTGACTGCCGCCGCCAAACAGGCTGGATAAAAACCCGCCACTGCTTTTTGGCTGCTGCTGTTGCTGAGCCTGCTGCTGAGCCAGATGATTTTCCAGCTCCTGAACCCGCTCATTCAGTTTTTTAAGTGCCGCTTCCTGAATCAAAATGGCCTGAGCCATATAGTAGGGCGCGCCTGGTTGCGCCTGCAGGTGTTGTTTGATCAGTTGTTCGGCAGCAGCATCGCGTGCCGCAGTCTGGCTTTCAGCTTGTTTCAAACGGCTAAACAGATTTTCAATCAGTTCTTGTTCTTCGCGTTGCATGATGACTCTCCCGTTGCGACTGTTAACAGTATATGGGGGCGACGTGCAGCAATGTAAATTCGTGGCGGTAAGCAAATGTTGCTGACGTAAACTTTTTTACCCAATGCACAAAATGTGCATCGTTAACCTGCTGTATTTCTTTGTTTTTTTGCAATAGTGGGTGCAATCATGCGTAAAATACGCTCAATGGGTAGAGGACGAAATAAATTCCCGCTATGATGCGTCCTATTATTGAGCCTAACCTGCAGCTGTGATGGGCTGCGCGGCGGAGGAACTGCCCTGATGTCCTTGTCCATTTTTTTGATCGGTGCGCGCGGATGCGGAAAAACCACTATCGGTGAAGCCCTGTCTCATGCGCTGGGTTATGCGTTTCGCGATACCGATCATCACCTGCAATTCACGACGCAGCGTACCGTAGCGGAAATTGTGGCTGCGGAAGGATGGGAGAGCTTTCGTGCGCGTGAAACCGACTCGCTCAAAGCCGTAACCGCCCCGTCAACCATTATCGCCACCGGTGGCGGAATGGTGCTGGCGGAAGGTAATCGCCGTTATATGCGTGAGCACGGTCAGGTGATCTGGTTAAGTGCACCGCCTGATATCCTGGCCCGTCGTCTGGAAAGCCAGCCGGAAAATGCTCAGCGCCCCACGTTAACCGGACGCCCCATCGCGGAAGAAATGGGTGAAGTGCTGCGCGCCCGTGCGCACCTGTACCGTTCTGCCGCGCATCACGAGGTGAACGCCATGCTGGCACCTGAACGCGTCGTTGAACAGATCCTGCAGTCGTTATCTCTGGCGCGTGCCAGTTAACCCTCAGATTTATCCCGCTTTCGCCGTCCTTTCCGCCGTATTGACTATACTTATTCCATGGCAGGCAATCGCCTGTCGTGTGGAATGTCATTTAGCGAAGAGGGACACATTATGCCGACAAGACCTCCTTACCCCCGAGAAGCGCGCGTTGTCACTGTGGAAAAAGGCCCCGAAGGCAAAAAAGTGACGTCATGGCAACTGCGGGCCGACCATCCCAAGCCAGATTCGTTAATCAGCGAGCACGAATCAGAGCAGGAAGCGCATGATGCAAAAAATCGCTATGAAGATGTAGAAAAAGAGTAAGCCTCTGCTCTGGCAAGGAAGCCATTGATTTCCCCTGGTTCCCGCGGCAGCCATTGCCGCGCGGCGATCACAATCACTCACTATTTCGCGTGACAGATCAGCAAGTTCCCTTCTACACTGCCTGTCACCCTAATGTGCTGTGAGGAAGGTTTATGCTCAATGTAAGTGAGTATTTTGACGGAAAAGTTAAATCCATCGGTTTTGACAGTGCGAGCACCGGCCGTGCCAGCGTCGGTGTTATGGCAGAAGGTGAATACACGTTTGGCACCGCCCAACCGGAAGAGATGACCGTGGTAAGCGGCTCAATGAAAGTGTTGCTGCCGGGTGAGACAGAGTGGAAATGGTTTGAGGCGGGATCGGTGTTTAACGTACCGGGCCACAGCGAGTTTCATCTGCAGGTAGGCGAGCCGAGCGCATATCTTTGCCGCTATCTGAAAGACTAAGAAGAACGGCCGCAGGCAATCTGCGGCCAAATGCATTAACGCTGAGCTTCGCCACCTAACGCTTCAACCAGATTGCTGGTCAGGGCCGCCAGTTCGCTGGTCATCAGAATAAAGTCTGCATCAAAACGCTGCGCAAAATCTTCCCGATCGATATCATCATTCTGGTCACGCAGCGTATCGCTGAACTTCAGGCGTTTCACCGAGCCGTCGTCGGATAAGACGAACTGAATACGCTCCTGCCAGTCCAGCGCCAGCTTGGTCACCAGCTTACCGGCTTCGATATGGTTGGCAATTTCATCGCACACCAGATCCTGTTTCTTGCAGCGAATCACGCCGCCATCTTCCAGAATGGCCTTGAGCTCGGCTTCGTCCATGAGGGCAAAACCGGCCGGAACATCCCCGGAACGCACCCATTCGGTCAGGGTAAGTTCAATCGGACTTTCCAGCGTCAGGGGCACAACCGGCAGCGAACCCAGGCTTTTACGCAGCAGAGCCAGCGTGTCTTCGGCTTTTTTAGCGCTGGCGCAGTCCACCATGATCAGGTTGTTCACGGTGTCGATCCACATATAGGTCTGACTGAAACGGCTGAACGCACGCGGTAAAAGGCTGTGCAGCACTTCATCTTTCAGCGAATCTTTTTCCGTCTTTTTTAGCTTGCGGCTCTGCTCTGCCTCAAGCTTGTCGATTTTGGCCTCCAGCGCCTGCTTCACGACCGGAGAGGGCAGGATTTTTTCTTCTTTGCGCGCGCAAATGACAATCTGACCGTTGTTGACGTGGGTCAGGGCATCGCTGCGATTGCCCATCGGTGCCACCCACCCGGTCTTGCTCATGTCCTGACTGCCGCAGGGCGAGAAGGTGAAAGCCTCCAGCTGTTTTTCCATGTCGTCTGCAGACAACGGAATGTCACGATTCAGACGATAAACCATCATATTTTTAAACCACAACATCGGGATTCCTTACCGTGGCGCGATCGGGCGCACAAATCTCACTAAGTGTGCGCATGATAGCGAAACATCGGAGCGGTTTCATTGCCTTTCAGGCATTCGCCTTTTAGTGTAGAAAACACCCTAACGAATAATGAGGAATAAACCGTGCGCATAGGCATTGATTTGGGCGGCACCAAAACAGAAGTGATTGCGCTGTCCGGCGAGGGAAAAGAGCTGTTTCGCCATCGGATTTCCACGCCCCGTGACGACTACCGGGCGACCGTGCAGGCCATCGTTGATTTAGTCCGCCTCGCCGAAGAAAAAACCGGCCAAACCGGGACGGTAGGCTTAGGTATTCCGGGCACGATTTCGCCCTATACGCAGCGGGTGAAAAACGCGAACTCCACCTGGCTAAACGGTCAGCCGCTGGATAAAGATTTGGCGCAGGCGCTGAATCGTGACATCCGCATAGCCAATGACGCGAATTGTCTGGCCGTGTCCGAAGCGGTCGATGGCGCAGGCGCGGGGCAGGCACTGGTGTTTGGGGTAATCATCGGCACCGGTTCGGGCGCAGGCGTAGCGATAAACGGCGCGTCACGCATTGGCGGCAACGGCAATGCGGGCGAATGGGGTCATAATCCTTTACCGTGGATGGATGAAGACGAGTTGCGTTACCGCGCGGAAGTCCCCTGTTATTGTGGCCAGCAGGGCTGCATTGAAACCTTTGTTTCCGGTACCGGCTTTGCTATCGACTATCAGCGGTTAAGCGGTGTGGCGCGCAAAGGCGCTGAGATTGTCAAACTGCTGGAGCAGCAGGATCCCGTGGCTGCCCTGGCAATGAGCCGCTATGAAATCCGTCTGGCAAAATCCCTGGCTCAGGTTGTCAACCTGATCGATCCCGACGTGATTGTGCTGGGCGGCGGCATGAGCAACGTGGACCGCCTGTACCAGACGGTGCCCACGCTGATGAAGAAATGGGTTTTTGGCGGCGAGTGTGAAACGCCGGTGCTGAAAGCGATGCACGGGGATTCAAGCGGTGTGCGCGGCGCGGCCTGGCTGTGGCCGGAATAAACGCCGCCGTGGCCTGCGGCCCTGTGCACCTGTGCAAGATACTGAAGGATGCACAGGGCTGGCTCAGCGAACTGGCGCGAAGGCAAAGACGAGCTGCTGTGGGGCGTGCGGTGGAGGCAAAGGCATATCCCGCGCGCTGCTGACGCTCTGCCAGGCCTTCAGGCACAGCGACTCATTTCCTTCCGTTCGCATCACGTTATAGCGCCCATCCGGGCGACGCTGTGCCGTCACCAGGCAACGCTGGCCCACATAGTTTTTCGCATTGTGAAAATTGCGCATGACGGACGCATTGACCTCGCGAATATAGCGGTTCACGTCCTGGCACTGCGCCTGGGGCAGGCCTGACGCGCATTGCGCTTCGGAAGCCTCAGGATGATGACTGCATCCTGCCAGCAGCAGCATCGTGGCCGCCATAATTCCTGTACATCTCAACATAATTAACCTCTTACGTACCCGGCAATTCAAGTTTGCTGTATCCCAGGCCATTCATTTTGCGGACCTTAATTTGCACCGGAATGCGCTCTTTCATCGCCTCGACGTGACTGATCACGCCAATGGTTTTTCCACTGGCATTGAGCGCATCCAGCGCATCCAGGGCGGTATCCAGCGTCTCTGCGTCCAGCGTGCCGAAACCCTCATCAAGAAATAACGACTCGATGCGCGTTTTATGGCTGACCAGATCGGACAGCGCCAGCGCCAGCGCAAGGCTCACCAAAAAGCTTTCTCCACCTGACAGCGTGCGGGTATCGCGTGCGCTGTCCGCCTGCCAGGTATCCACCACGTCCAGTTCCAGCGCATCGATGGCGCGGCGCTGTAAAAGGTAGCGACCATGCAGACGATCCAGCTGGCGGTTAGCTAGCGCCACCAGGTGATCGAGTGTGAGTCCCTGGGCAAAGCGCCGGAATTTATCCCCGGTCGCCGAGCCGATCAGATCGTTAAGCAACGCCCACTGCGCCAGCGTGGTTTCCTCCTGCGCAATCTGAGCCAGCAACGTTTGCTGCTGGGTCCGCAGGCTGGCGTCGCTTTGCAACTGCTGCTGCAGTTGTCCCTGCTGACTGGCGTTCTCCCTCAGAGAATGCCGCAACGCTTCCAGCAGTGTGGTCAGTGCATCGGCGGACTCAGGCATCTTATCGGGTTTAGCCTGCTCATGGGTTGCCAGCCGTTGCTGCAGCTCTGCCAGGCGGGATTGTTGATGGAGCAGATGCTGATCGATCTGCTGCAGTCGCTGGCGAAGCTGTTGCGCTTCATGCTCGTCAAGCAACGCGGCGCGCAGGCTCGCCTCGTCCGGGAATTCAGCCGCAGTCAGCGCGGCGTTGAAGTGCTGCTCAGCGTCCGTCAGGCGAGTGCCCAACCTGTGTAGCTGGCTCTCCAGCAACGTCAGTTGGCCGTGGAGGCGGCTGGCTTCAGCCTGAGACTGCTGCAGCCGTTCACGCTGCTGCGTCAGCTGCGCCTCATGATGCTCGACGCTCTCCTGCATCTGCCGACGGGCCTGAATGACATCCCGATCGCCAAACAACGCCTCACGCTGCTGACGTTTTTCGCGGTATTGCTGGTCCAGTGCGGCGAGCTGCTGTTGCTGCTGATTCAGGCGCTGCTGCTCAAGCTGCAGCTGTTGGCGCAGGGCGTCAGCCTGGCTTTCCGCGCGCGCCAACTGAGGCTGCAAGTTAGCAAGCAACCGCTCACTTTCCTGCCACTGCTGCCAGCGCTGTTGCTGTTCAGCCAGCCAGCTGTCGCGCTGTGCGCTGTCAGGCAGCGTCAGGCCGAAGCCTGCGAATTGTTGCGCCAGCCCCTCCTGGAGCGGCTGAGCATTCGCCTGAGCCTGTTGGTGATGGCGCTGTAAAGTCAGTAACGCCTGGTGTTCGTTCTCCAACTGCTGTTGCGTCAACTGCAGCGTTTGCTGGTGCTGCTGCTGTGTCTGCTGCTGTTGCAGATGCTGTTCTTTTGCCGCCTGATACGTTCGCTCGGCGTGTTCCAGCGTCTCTGTCTGCGAAGTTAATGCCTGTTCCTGACGGCTTTGCGCCTGCAGCCAGTGGTCCAGCGCGTCGGTATCGTTCAGAGTGAAGGTAAGCGCAAGCTCACCGCTCAGTGCCTGCCAGCGCTGGGTCAATGCATCCAGCTGCTGCACTACACTGGCGAGCTCGTCGCGCAGAGACTGCTGCTGGCCCTTCAGGTGTTTTATCTGCTCATTTTTGGCCGTACCGGTTTCGCTCAGTGCTTCCACCTGTTTTTGCAGCACGGCTTTGCGCTGTTGGTTGGCGCTGACTTCGAGCGTGCGGTAGGTTTCAACCGCGGGATGTTCGCAGGAACCGCACAAAGGGCAGGGTTGCCCGGCCTCCAGCCGCGCCCGGTGTTCCTCCAGATCGGCAATATGGCTTTCAAGCTGGCAAATCTTCTCAACGTCGGTGAGTTGCTGTTTCTCCCGCTTCCATGTTTCCCGCAGCGTCAGTAATTCAGCCTCAGCCTGCTGGCAGGCTTTTTCCAGATCCTGTAACCGTTTTTCATACTGACCGCGCTGCTGATGTAGCGGCTGCCACTGGGCTGCAAGTAACGTCAGCGTCTGACGTGCGTCACGCTGTTGAGTTAACTGCTTTAAGGCCTGACGCAAGGCTTCGGGAGGATGCGCCTTATGGAGCGATGTTAGTGCTTGCTCAGCGTCAAACAAGGTCTGCTGCGTGAGTTGCCCGGCCTGCTTCAATGGCGCAAGCTGTTGTTGCAGCTGTTCGACCTGCTGCTGGCGCTGATGAAGCTGCAACGCCTGTTGCTGAATTTGCTGCGCCGACGCCGCCTGATCGGTTTCATGGCGGGCCAGTTGAGCAAAGCGGTCCTGCCACAGCGGAAGATTTTCGCCCCAAACCGGCATATCCGCCAGCTGTTGCCGACGCGCCTGCTGCTGTGCCAGCGCCTGCTGGAGATCGCTGACCTTATGTTGCTCGGTTTGCATCGCCTGTTCACGCTGCGTACAGCTCGCCTGCTGCTGTGCGGTTTCATGCTGCAGCTGTTGAATTTGCTGCTGCAGGGCCGAGAGCGCCTGATCGAGTGGAATAACCTGTCCGCTCAGTAGCGTTTCCTGCTGGTGCTGTTGCAAACGCACCTGTTCGCGCGCCGCTTCGGTTTCCTGATAACGCTGCTGCAACTGCTGCTGCTCGTGGGCCGTCGCCTGCATCTGCTGGTTTAACTGCTGCTGACGCTGTTGCAGCTCCGCGCGTTCAGTCTGCAGGTTGTCGCGCTGTTGCAGCGCACCGCGCAGTTTTTCTGCCGGTTCACTTCGTGCCAGACGCTGGCGATCGGCCTCTGCCGCCTGACTCGCCGCGTTGGCGGCCTGACGGGCGGCGTTCACCTGTTCAGCATCCGCGCTCAGCTGCTGTGCCAGCTGCAGCCACTGCTGCTGCCGCTGAGCGGTGTCAAACTGACGGCTGAGTTGCTGCTCGGCCTCAGTCAGGGCTGCCTGCTGTTGCTGCAGCCCGGCGCGGGTCGCCTCATCAAGCAGTGCCATGCCGCCTGCCCGACTGCGCATCAGTTCCAGCGCATTTTTGGCTTCTTTATGGCGCTCAAACGCGGCCATGGAAACCAGCCCGTAAATTTCCGTTCCGGTCAGCTCTTCCAGCAGCTCTGCGCGCTCATTCGCTTTGGCGTTAAGAAATGCGGCGAACTGGCCCTGTGACAGCATCATTGAACGGGTAAAACGTTCAAAATCCAGGCCGCTAAGCGTTTCGGTAAGCTTGAGCTTGTCGCCCACTTTGTCTGCAACGATCTGATTATCTGCGCAGCGAGCCAGCTCGACGCGGGGAGCCTGCAGTTTGCCGTCGGCCGTGCCTCGTGCGCGGTTCTGGCTCCAGAATGCCCGCCAGGCCTCACCTTTGATTTCAAACTCGACTTCGGCCAGGCACTCGGCGCAGTCGCGCGTCATCAGCGGGTTGTGGCCCTGAGAAATCGCACCCAGGCGCGGCGTCTGGTGATACAGCGCCAGGCAGATAGCGTCCAGTAAGGTGGTTTTACCGGCACCTGTCGCGCCGGTAATGGCAAACAGACCATTACTGGCGAAAGGTTCGGTGCGAAAATCGATAAACCATTCTCCTTTCAGCGCATTCAGGTTTTTGAATCGCAGCGTGAGGATCTTCATGGGTTCGCCTCCAGGTCGGCCAGCGTCTGCTTAAACAGGGTCGTGACCTGGACGATCTGCTTGTCATCAAGCTCCTCATTAAGCGCCAGGCGTCGGGCAAAAACCTCTTCGACCTTAAGTTCGCTCAGGGTTTCGTTATCCGTTTGCGCCAGGCTGTGCTGGCGCTGTTCACGACTGCGGCGTAATAGCAGCACTTCCACCGGTAAATCTGCCGTCAGCGCTTCAACCTGGCGCTGCAGATCGCTTAAGTACTCTTGGGTGGTGACTTCTATATCGAGCCAGACCGGCTTCTCTCCGCTGGGAGGGGAAAGGTGAGCGAGCTGCTCACTGATTTGCGCCAGAGAGCCTTTAAGCATCTGCATCGGCTGGAAGGTGGGAACCGGCAGGGTCAGGGTTTCCAGGCCGCGCGGGCTGAAAGTCAGCAGACAGACACTTTTTTCGCTGCCCAGCTCGTCAAAGCTCAGCGGAATAGGGGAGCCGCTGTAGCGAATATGGTCGCTGTTCGCGACGCGCTGAGCGCGATGAATATGTCCAAGGGCGATGTAATCGGCCGGCGGAAACGCCGAGGCAGGAAACGCATCCAGCGTGCCGATGTAGATATCGCGCACGGAGTCACTTTTGCTGACGCCAAGGGCGGTAAGATGGCCGGTCGCCACGATCGGCAGGGACATGTTCAGCGCCTGTGCCGCCGCGAAGCTGCGCTGATAATGGGCGCTGATGGCCTCCAGCAGGCTGAGCTGTTTATCCCGTCCAGACTGACCGGCCTGGCTGCGCATAATGTCGCGCGGGCGCAGATAGGGAATCGCGCACAGCAGCGCGCCGGGTTCACCCTGACGGGTTGTCAGGATCATGACGTCGTCACTCTCCTGCGGCGTGGCAACGACCCGGGTGTTCAGACAGGCCAGCAGTTCGCGCGATTCATTCAGCGTTGCCACCGAGTCATGATTGCCCGCCAGCACCACCAGTTGACAGCCGCTGGGTTGTAACGCCACCACGAAGCGGTTAAACATTTCACGCGCATAGCTGGGCGGCGTACCGGTATCAAACAGGTCGCCCGCCACAATCAGCGCATCGACCTGATGCTGTTCGATCTGTATTAACAGCCAGTCAAGAAAGGCCTGGTGCTCGGCGGCGCGGCTCTTGTTATAGAAGAACTGCCCCAGGTGCCAGTCCGCGGTGTGAATAATGCGCATAAAACTCCCTGCCAAATCGATTTGCCCGGCAATTATACTGGCTCAGTCACTAAAGCCACAAAACATGTCGTCATGTTGTCATAAATGGTTGTTGCAGGCCGGTTTTTATGGCTAACTTTTTCATAAAAGTGTCACAAAACTGACGCATAATGGCGCCGCAAATATCAGTGAAAGCCGTCCTACCTGCAGGAGTAATAATGGCTAAGCGCATTTTAGTTGTGGAAGATGAAGCTCCAATCCGTGAAATGTTATGTTTCGTACTGGAACAAAACGATTATCAGCCGATTGAGGCAGAAGATTATGACAGCGCCGTCAGCAAGCTGATTGAACCCTGGCCTGACCTGATCCTGCTGGACTGGATGTTACCCGGCGGCAGCGGCATACAATTTATTAAACATCTTAAGCGTGAAGCCATGACGCGTGATATACCGGTCATGATGCTCACCGCGCGCGGCGAGGAAGAAGATCGGGTACGCGGACTGGAAGTCGGTGCCGATGACTACATCACCAAACCGTTTTCCCCGAAAGAGCTGATGGCGCGAATTAAAGCCGTTATGCGTCGTATTTCGCCGATGGCGGTAGAAGATGTGATCGAAATGCAGGGCCTGAGCCTGGATCCCTCTTCGCATCGCGTGATGTCAGAAACCACACCGCTGGAAATGGGGCCGACAGAATACAAGCTGCTGCATTTCTTTATGACCCATCCTGAACGTGTTTACAGCCGTGAGCAGTTACTCAATCATGTCTGGGGCACTAACGTCTATGTTGAAGATCGTACGGTTGACGTTCATATTCGTCGTTTACGCAAGGCGCTGGAACTGACCGGCCACGATCGCATGGTACAAACCGTACGCGGAACAGGTTATCGTTTCTCTGCCCGCTTTTAAACGGAGCTTTAACCGTGCTGGAACGCCTCTCCTGGAAGAGATTACTGTCCGAACTGGTGCTGGCGTGTCTGCCTGCGCTGGTGCTCGGCCTGCTGTTCGGCTATTTGCCGTGGCTGCTGTTACTGAGCGTAGTCGGTATTTTACTGTGGCATTTTTACAACCTGATGCGCCTGTCTCACTGGCTGTGGCTGGATCGCACGATGACGCCACCGTCCGGGCAGGCCAGTTGGGAACCGCTGTTTTACGGGTTGTATCAAATGCAACTGCGCAACCGGCGGCGGCGGCGCGAATTAGGTAATCTGATTAAGCGGTTTCGCAGCGGCGCGGAGTCGCTGCCGGACGCCGTGATACTCACCACCGAAGAGGGCACTATTTTCTGGTGCAATGGCCTGGCCCAGCAGCACCTGGGGCTGCGCTGGCCAGAAGATAACGGGCAAAATATCCTTAATCTGCTGCGTTATCCTGAATTTTCTCGCTATCTACGGCAACGTGATTTCGATAAGCCGCTTACGCTGGTGCTGAATAACCAGCACCACATGGAATTCCGTGTGATGCCCTACAGCGAAGGCCAGTGGCTGATGGTGGCTCGCGACGTGACCCAGATGCATCAGCTTGAAGGGGCACGGCGAAACTTCTTTGCCAACGTCAGCCATGAACTGCGCACGCCTTTAACGGTGCTTCAGGGCTATCTGGAAATGATGAATGACTCCGTCATGAATCAGCGCTCACGGGACAAAGCGTTGCACACCATGTCGGAGCAAACCCGGCGAATGGATAGCCTGGTCAAACAGCTCCTGACGCTGTCGCGCATCGAGGCGGCTCCGGCCATTAATCTGAAAGAAAAGGTTGATGTACCGGTTATGCTCAAACTCCTGCAGCATGAAGCTGAAACCCTGAGCGGCGGACGTCACGCCATCCATTTTCATACCGATCCTCACCTGAAAGTGTTTGGCAATGATGAACAATTACGCAGTGCTATCTCCAACCTGGTCTACAACGCGGTGAACCACACGCCCGAGGGGACGCGCATTGATATCAGCTGGCTGCGCAGCAAGCAGGGCGCGGTATTTACAGTCTGTGATAACGGCCCCGGCATTCCACCTGAGCACATTCCGCGCCTGACAGAACGGTTTTATCGGGTGGATAAAGCGCGTTCACGTGCGACCGGCGGCAGCGGTCTTGGGCTGGCCATCGTGAAGCATGCGCTCAGCCATCACAATGCGCGGCTGGAGATCACCAGCATCCCGCACCAGGAAACCTGTTTTACCTTTACCCTGGCACCACGGTTGATTGTGACTAACGGGATGCAGGAGAATGCGGTTCATTAACTGCTGACGGACCGGAACGATGCGCCTTCTTTTTTTGCTGTTCTTTTCTCTCTTGCCTGCCTTGGTGCAGGCGCAGCCTGTGATGCTTTCAGGCAATCTCAGCAGCGCAGGCTCGGACACGCTCGGCTATCTGATGACCCTGTGGGGCGATGACTTTAGCCGTCAGTCACCCGGGGTAAATGTGCAGGTTCAGGCATCGGGCTCCTCAACGGCGCCAACCGCGCTGACAGCCGGATCCGTCCAGTTAGGGGCAATGAGCCGTCCCATGCAGGCGGATGAGCGCCAGGCGTTTGAGGCGCGATACGGTTATCCTCCGTTGGCCGTGCCGGTGGCGATGGACGCGTTGGTGGTGGTGGTCAACCAGCGCAATCCGCTGACGTCCATCGATCCCCGCCAGCTTGATGCGTTGTTCTCCGTCACGCGTCTGTGTGGCGCACACCAGGTGCCCGAACGCTGGGGCGATTTGGGTCTGCATCAGGCTGAGTGGCAGCAGCGATCTATCCAGCGCTATGGCCGCAACTCGGCCTCCGGCACATGGGGATTCTTCAAGCAGCAGGCGCTGTGTCAGGGCGATTTCCGCAACGACGTGGCGGAGTTTCCCGGCTCGGCGGCGGTGGTACAGGCGGTCGCTGGGGATCCGCGCAGCATCGGTTATGCCAGCTTCGGTTTTCACCTGAGTGGGGTAAAACTGCTGCCGGTTATCACAAAAAGGGGGGAAGCCGTTGCGCCCGATCCTGAATCCATCCGCAGCGGTCGCTATCCCTGGGCACGTCCGCTCTATCTGTACGTTAATAAAGTGCCAGGTAAGCCCTTACCGCCATTGTTAGCCGCCTTTCTGGAACAGGTTCTGTCTAAATCAGGGCAGCAGCGCGTCATCGAGGCCGGCTATCTGCCGCTGTCTGAAACGCAAATGAACCTGGCGCGCGCCTCCCTCCGGTAAGTTTCACCGCTCGCCCACAGGCAAAGGGGTTACCGCCTTCGCCCATGTTTTCCCGTTCCTGCCGCACGTCTGGCAGGGACCTGTGCCGCATCAGGGGCATAAATCCCCGCCGATTGCCTCGGTGCAAACCTCAAGGGGAGCACAGTCAGAATCCGGCCTCGCAACATGAAATTATTTCATCTCAAGTGAATATTATTCGTTTGCACGTGAGCACATCGCGTGGGAATCTACATCCAGACGTTTAGCCATCTGGAAGGCTAAAATAACATTATGTAACTATTCCCGCCCGAAATTATCTGGCCGGTGACCAGGAGTGATCATGCAAAGACAAACCGCCCCGTTTCGCGCCGACACCGTTGGCAGCTTTCTTCGTCCCGCCGCTATTAAGCATGCCCGCGAAAAATTTCATGCGGGTGAGATCGGCGCTGATGAACTGCGCGATATTGAAAACGACGCGATTCGGGACGTGGTCGCGAAGCAGCGTGAAAATGGCCTCAAGGTCGTGACCGATGGCGAATTTCGCCGCGGCTGGTGGCATTTTGACTTTTTCTACGGTCTGAAAGGTGTTGAGCATTTTGAAGCCGAGCAGGGCATTCAGTTCAACGGCGTGCAGACGAAAGCGCACGGCGTAAAAATCACCGGCAAACTGGGTTTTGACGGGCATCCGATGCTGGATCATTTTCGTTTCCTGCAGAGCCTAGCAGGCGATGCGGTAGCCAAAATGACGATTCCCAGCCCGAGCGTGCTGCACTTTCGCGGCGGCCGAAAAGTCATCGACGCTGACGTTTACCCCGATCTCGATGTGTACTTTGACGATCTGGCACAGACCTACAAAGAGGCGATCAAAGCCTTTTACGACGCGGGTTGTCGCTACTTACAGCTGGACGATACCGTCTGGGCCTACCTTTGTTCAGACGATCAAAAGCGGGAGATCCGCGAACGTGGCGACGATCCAGACCAGCTGGCCCGCACCTACGCGCGCGTCCTGAATAAGGCGTTAGAAGGGAAACCGGCCGACCTGACCGTGGGCCTGCATGTGTGCCGTGGCAATTTCCGCTCCACCTGGATTTCTGAAGGTGGCTACGAACCGGTGGCCGAGATCCTGTTCGGCTCCGTGAATGTGGATGCGTTTTTCCTTGAATACGACAATCATCGCTCTGGCGGATTCGAACCACTGCGGTTCATCAAGCCCGGCCATCAGCAGGCGGTGCTTGGCTTAATTACCACGAAGGTGGGTGAACTGGAAGATGCCGAACAGGTGAAAGCGCGCCTGCAGGAAGCGACCCAGTACATCAGCCTCGATCAGATTTGCCTCAGTCCGCAGTGTGGTTTTGCTTCGACGGAAGAGGGCAACAGCCTGAGCGAAGCAGAGCAGTGGCAGAAGATTCGACTGGTCGTGAAGGTCGCGAATCAGGTCTGGTGATAGCGGAATGTGTGCAACGTGGCGCAATAAATGCGCCACTTGTGCATACAAACCCGCCTTTATGCTGATATTTACCATCGCTTGTTTATTTTTAAAGCACATCATCTGATGCCGTTGCAGAGAATATTGATGTGATCCTCTAATATTGATTCAAATTGCGAAATAACCCTCTGGTTTTCCGATCCCGTATTGCCTTTCTTCGCTATAAACGTTTTACTTACCGCCGTTGTCGATTTATCCCTCTGTGAACAGAAAAAAAGCAGCTTAAATCACCTGCGCTAAACCAGACGCTGCGCATAATGCGCTGTCATCATCTGGTCGGTCGTTGTATTAACGCAGCGAGGGGGCAACGCAAACTTATCTTTCATCGCAACATCAGTGACAGGCCGTATGACACATCGTTTAACCGTTAAAGACATTCTCGCGCTGGGCTTCATGACGTTTGCCCTGTTTGTTGGTGCGGGTAACATCATCTTTCCTCCCATGGTGGGTATTCAGTCAGGCGAACATGTCTGGGTGGCCGCTATTGGTTTTCTGCTTACCGCAGTCGGTCTGCCCGTTATCACCGTGATCGCCCTTGCGCGCGTCGGCGGCGGGATTGATGCCCTGAGCACGCCCATCGGCAAAGTTGCGGGTGTGGTTCTGGCCACGGTCTGCTACCTGGCGGTAGGGCCGCTTTTTGCCACGCCGCGTACCGCCACGGTCTCATTTGAGGTGGGCATTGCTCCGCTTACCGGCGATGGCGAGCTGCCGCTGTTTATCTACAGCCTGATTTACTTTGTGCTGGTGATGGTGATTTCCCTCTATCCTGGGAAATTGCTGGATACGGTCGGCCATTTTCTGGCACCGCTAAAAATTGCAGCCCTGACGCTGCTGGGCGTCGCGGCTCTGCTGTGGCCGGCGGGAGGAACGATTCCTGCGACGGCGGACTATCAGCGCGCCGCATTTTCCAGTGGTTTTGTTAACGGCTATCTCACCATGGATACGCTGGGCGCAATGGTCTTCGGCATTGTCATCGTTAACGCAGCACGTTCCCGCGGGATTGATAATGCGGCGCTGTTAACCCGTTACACGGTTTTAGCCGGGGTTATCGCCGGCATTGGTTTGACCCTGGTTTACCTTAGTCTGTTTAAACTGGGCGCAGGCAGTGGTGCATTAGTGGATCAGAATGCCAACGGTGCGGCAATTCTCCATGCTTACGTTCAGCAGACCTTTGGTGATATGGGCAGCTTCTTCCTTGCCGCCCTGATTTTTATTGCCTGTATGGTGACCGCGGTCGGCCTGACCTGTGCCTGCGCAGAGTTTTTCGCGCAGTATTTGCCCTTGTCTTACAAAACGCTGGTCTTTGTACTGGGCCTGTTCTCGATGGTGGTATCGAACCTGGGGCTGAGCCATCTGATTCAGATTTCGATTCCGGTGCTGACGGCTATTTATCCGCCTTGTATCGTGCTGGTCGTGCTGAGTTTTACGCTGAACTGGTGGAATAAAAGCAGCCGTATTATCGCGCCGACTATGCTGGTCAGCCTGCTCTTTGGTATCCTTGACGCCATCAAAACCACCGGGTTTACAGCAGCGTTACCCGCATTGAGTCAGCATCTGCCGTTAGCCGACCAGGGCCTTGCCTGGTTGCCGCCATCACTGGTGATGTTGCTGATTGTGGCGCTGGTCGATCGGTTAAAAGGGGCTGAACAGGTGTCGGTTCACTCGTAACGGCTAAGATTGATTCTTCTTTAACCACGGGCTTGCCCGTGGTTTTTTCATTTCACAGGTACAGGTTGTTATGCAAGAAACCAACAAGCTCAAACGCGGACTGAGCACGCGCCACATCCGTTTTATGGCGCTGGGATCGGCGATCGGCACCGGGCTGTTCTACGGCTCGGCGGACGCCATCAAAATGGCGGGCCCCAGCGTGCTGCTGGCCTATATTATTGGCGGTGCGGTGGCGTACATCATCATGCGCGCGCTGGGGGAGATGTCGGTCAATAACCCTCAGGCCAGCTCTTTTTCCCGCTATGCGCAGGATTATCTCGGGCCAATGGCGGGTTACATCACCGGCTGGACCTACTGCTTTGAAATTCTGATCGTGGCCATTGCCGATGTCACCGCGTTCGGGATCTATATGGGCGTCTGGTTTCCGGAGGTGCCGCACTGGATCTGGGTGCTGAGCGTGGTGCTGATCATCGGCGCGGTCAATCTGATGAGCGTGAAGGTGTTTGGTGAGGTGGAGTTCTGGTTCTCTTTCTTTAAGGTCGCGACCATTATTGTGATGATTCTGGCCGGGTTTGGCATGATCGTCTGGGGGATTGGCAATGGCGGCCAACCGACCGGTATCCATAACCTGTGGACCAATGGCGGCTTTTTTGCCCACGGTATCGTTGGGATGTTGCTGTCGCTGCAGATGGTGATGTTTGCCTACGGCGGTATTGAAATCATCGGTATTACGGCGGGTGAGGCCAAAGATCCGGCAACCTCTATCCCACGCGCTATCAACTCGGTTCCGATGCGTATCCTGGTGTTTTACGTGGGCACGCTGTTTGTCATCATGTCCATTTACCCGTGGAATCAGGTCGGCACTAACGGCAGCCCGTTTGTTCTGACGTTCCAGCATCTGGGCATTGCCGCCGCCGCGTCTATCCTGAATTTTGTTGTGCTGACCGCCTCGCTGTCGGCGATAAACAGCGATGTCTTCGGCGTGGGGCGTATGTTGCACGGCATGGCTCAGCAGGGCCATGCACCCAAAATGTTTATGAAGGTCTCTAAACGCGGTATTCCCTGGGTGACGGTGGTGGTGATGATGTTCGCCATGTTGATTGCGGTATATCTCAACTACCTGATGCCAGAAAAAGTCTTCCTGGTCATCGCCTCGCTGGCGACCTTTGCCACCGTTTGGGTCTGGATCATGATTCTGCTGTCGCAGATGGCGTTTCGACGCAAGATCGGCAAAGCGGCCGCCCGGACGTTAACCTTTGCCTTGCCCGGTGGAAGCTGGACTGCAGGCGCAGGCGTGGCGTTTTTATGTTTCATCATTGGGCTGATTGGCTATTTCCCGGATACCCGCGTTTCGCTGTATGTCGGGATGGTATGGATCGTGGTGCTGTTGCTGGGCTATAAGCTGGTGCGCAAATAACCCACGCTTGCTGTCCCGGTCCCGATATGTGCGGGGTTGGGACAGCCAATAATGACCGGCAACACAAAATAAAATCGGCGAAATGACTCGCCGAAACGGGACAGGGCAAGTGAAACAAACAGAGGGATGATTGACAAAATCATGCTAATGCAAAATGCATCCCCGTTAAATAAGTTGCCGTAAAATAAGACAAATGCCAGCGCGCGCATCAGCGTAAACGCCCGGCCTGTCTGGGTTCATTAGCCCGAAGGCGGCAAGATCATGCTGACCGGAGCCATCGCGTCGTTATCCAGGTGTTTACCCAACTGCGTCAGGGCAGCCTGCAACGGGCACAGCGTCCCGACTGCGGTGATTTGACATCCGGGCTGCCGCCACTCCTGACGTAAAAGCGGATGGCTGTCGTTCACGGGTTGTAACTGACGCAGGCCGTCCAGACTTTGTGCCTGAAAATAGAGGCGCAGGAAGCGCTGATGCGTCTTACTGTCGCGCCAGCGTTCCAGTACCAGACTGCTGCCAGGGGGGATATTGCCCCGCGTATAACCAGGCAGTTGCCATTCAAATCCCATTAAGCGGCGCACCATCGCAATGTTGGTGTCATGTGCCACCAGAAGCAGCCAGCGCACGTCAGGGTCGTTACCTTTAATGGCCTTAAGCATCTGGGACAGCAGCAGAGAACCATGGCGCTGCGCCATATAGAGCACGTCATTGCTGAGATCATAATTAGTGGTGAGAAGAGGAAGCAGAGCGGTGATCTGCCGGGCAGAGGTGATGTGTCCCCATGCCAGTTTCGCGAAAGGGAGGTTCTCGCTGTAGCCCAAACGCAACGTCTCGACCATTGCGGCCATGGCGCTAAGGCCCTCAACATAGACGCTTCCGCTTTTCGTCTGTTTCAACGCCCACGGACGATCGAAAAAGGGGCAATCGCTGCCGGGCCGGCATACCGACTGTTTAAGCAGCGTGATCGCGGGCTGAAGCTGCTGCTGACGCTGCGCTAAATCCCCGGCCGCGTGACGTTTTGCCTCTCGTTCACGTTGGGGATCGGTATGGGCAAAGGGCAGTTTCTCGGTTTGAAAGAGAGGATCGATGTCGCCGGCGACGGTATGAATCGCCACGCCACAGCCGGGAAACGCGCCATCCACCAACGCCTCGGCAGTTGCCCGCGTGCGCTGCAGCGGGCTGGCGCGGACATAGATCGCCTTCGCGTCAGGGCAACCTGCGTTAAGTAAACCCAACTGGCGATAGTGCTCCCCTTCCCAGCGGGCCTTATTGACCACCGCGCTGTAGCCATGGCCCGTCAGTTCGCCGTCCGCCGTGCTCCAGACGTACCACGGCTGCTGGCTTGCCGCTTCAATCTCTGTGCGATTACCCGGCGTCGGCGGACGTACCCCGTGTCGGCTCAACTCCACGACTTTCTCAAGTTGGTACTCGGGGGCGGCGTGCAGCGGCCCCGCCAGAAGCCAAAAAGTGCAGAGCATAAACCAATGTCGGGGCAGGTAGGCAGACATCATCAATCCTCAATTTCGTGCGTGGCGAGCAGCGCTTTAATTTGCGGATAGATTACCGCATTCGCCAGCAAAACAGGATTGCCCTTTTTCAGGCCGTCGTTGCGCAAATAATCGTTAGTCACCCCACCGGCCTCGCGCATCAATACGATGCCCGGCAGGCCGTCCCACGGATGCATATGCGCTTCATAATAGCCAATCAAGCGACCTGCAGCGGCCCAGGCACTGGTTAACGCGCCGGAGCCGATGCGAATAAACATCCCGCCTTGCCTGAGCAGGGCATCGATGAGCTGCGTCACGTGCTCTCCGGGAATCCGACTGGAATTACTGATTCCCAGCAGGCCCTCATTAAGCTGTTGGGCTTTATGCACCTCAAGTCGGGTATCGTTGAGCCAGGCACCACTGCCTTTGCGGGCATGAAACAGTTCGTGATGATTGGGATCGCAAATCACGCCCACGACGGGCTCACCGTCGCAAACAATTGCCAGCGATACGCACCAGTTATGCAACCCGTTCACAAAACAGGCGGTGCCATCGATGGGATCGATCACCCATACAATACGGGCACCCTGAGTGTCACCGCCGCTCTCTTCTCCCAGAACGGCATCATCAGGATAGCGCTCCGAAATCAGTGACTTAATTAATTCTTCAACGTTGCGGTCAGCGTCACTGACCACATCCTGAAGGTCCCTCTTATGTTCCACCACCAGTTTTTGACGCTGTTGATACCATGACCAGGCGCGGCTTGCGGCCGCACGGGCGATTTCGCAGGCGTAATGATAGCGCGCGTCAATCTCAGAATGCGAAGCGGATGACATGTTTCCCTCTTATGATTTTTAAAACATATCGGATAAAGGAAGCGCCTGAACAGGCGGTCTGACAGTGAGAGCATCGTGAATCATAGTTAAGCAAGACTTATTAAGCCGCAGACCGGAACCAATGGCAATACGGCCGTGCTACTGACTGCGCGCTTTTTCAGCGTTACAGGTTTGTGGTGCGATGAAATGCGCTCACAAACCTGACGCCGTCAGGGGAAGGTTACAACTGTTGATCGGCTGCCAGCTGCATCAGACGCGGATAAAACTGAAAAAAGCAGGCCTCAAACGCGGAGTAATGCGCCGTAAAATCGTGATAAGAGTCGCGCAGGGCGGCCAGCCTGGGGCGACGGCTCGCCATGCCATTCAGTACCCGTTCGAGACGTTCCGGGTCGGCGTAATGTTCGAACCAGCGTTCACGCCACATTACGGCATTGAGCGCTTTAAATTCGTCGGGTGTGGCAGCCAGCTGCGGAACAATTTCGCTTTCGGCGTTGGCCGAAAATTGTTTTAGCGAGTGCGCCTGATGGAAGCGATCCCAGTGACGCGCCAGAAAATGGTCCCAAACGACATCCAGCGTAATGGGCGCAACGCGGTAGGTTTCTGCCCGAAAAAGCTGGCGTGCCTCACGCACTTCCGGCAGGGCATCGGTCATGACATCAAGCCGGCGATGCATCAGAATGCCGTCGGCCACCGGTTTGGGCCAGTGTTGATGCGGCGCACCGCGAACAAAATCCGCCATCAGATTGCCGAGGAGTGAGCTGTCTGCAAGATGGGCTAAGTGAAGATGAGCAAGAAAATTCATGCGCTATTATAAGCGCAACTCGCTTTGCGCAGCCAGTTGTTCAGAATTGTTCGATTTTCCGCTAAACTGTGCCGCCTGTTTTTCTGAGTAAGAAGTCTTTCATGCGTGTCGCCGATTTTGCTTTTGAATTGCCCGAATCCCTTATCGCCCATTACCCTCAGGCGCAGCGTAGCGGTTGTCGCTTGCTGTCGCTGGACGGCCCGAGCGGGGCGCTGGCCCATGGCGTTTTTACCGATGTACTGGACAAGCTTCAGCCTGGCGATCTGCTGGTGTTTAACAACACGCGCGTGATCCCGGCCCGGGTGTTCGGGCGTAAAGCAAGCGGCGGCAAAATTGAAATGCTGGTAGAGCGCATGCTTGATGACAAGCGCGTGCTGGCACACGTTCGGGCGTCCAAAGCGCCGAAGCCAGGCGCAGAATTGCTGCTGGGCGACGATGAGAGCGTGAAAGCCACGATGGTCGCGCGTCACGATGCGCTGTTCGAGATTGCATTCGAAGACGATCGTGCCGTGCTGGACATTCTCAACAGCGTAGGCCATATGCCGCTGCCGCCGTACATTGACCGCCCGGATGAAGAAGCGGATCGCGAGCTTTACCAGACGGTCTACAGCGCGCGCCCTGGCGCCGTGGCGGCACCGACCGCCGGCCTGCACTTTGACGAACCCTTAATTCAGGCGCTAAAAGACAAAGGCGTTGAGATGGCTTTTGTCACCTTGCACGTTGGGGCAGGGACGTTCCAGCCGGTACGCGTAGAGACGATTGAAGAGCACCATATGCACGCCGAATATGCGGAAGTGCCGCAGGAGGTGGTGGATGCGGTGCTGGCCTGCAAAGCGCGCGGCAACAAGGTGGTGGCGGTAGGCACCACCTCGGTACGCTCGCTGGAAAGCGCAGCCAAAGCCAGTCAGGATGCGCTGATTGCGCCATTCTTTGATGACACCCAAATCTTTATCTATCCGGGCTATGAGTATCAGGTAATTGATGCGCTGATCACCAATTTCCACTTGCCCGAATCGACGTTGATCATGCTGGTCTCGGCCTTTGCCGGTTATCAGCACACGATGGCTGCTTATCGTGCGGCGGTGGCGGAAGAATACCGTTTCTTCAGCTACGGCGACGCGATGTTTATCAGCAAAAACCCCCAGGCGCCGCTGGAAAAAGTGGGCGCCTGATCTGTTTACTTTGAACATCGGACTGTTTCTCCGATGGAGGTCTTGTGAAATTTGAGCTTGATACCACAGACGGTCGCGCGCGTCGCGGTCGTCTGATTTTCGATCGTGGCGTGGTGGAAACCCCGGCCTTTATGCCCGTGGGCACCTATGGCACCGTGAAGGGCATGACGCCGGAAGAAGTGCAGGAAACCGGCGCGCAAATTATTTTGGGCAACACCTTCCACCTCTGGCTGCGTCCCGGCCAGGAAATCATGAAGCTGCACGGCGATTTGCATGATTTTATGCAGTGGAAAGGCCCTATTCTGACCGATTCCGGCGGCTTCCAGGTCTTCAGCCTGGGCGATATTCGTAAGATCACCGAAGCCGGCGTCCATTTCCGCAACCCGATCAACGGCGATTCTATCTTCCTCGATCCGGAAAAATCGATGGAGATCCAGTACGACCTGGGATCGGACATCGTGATGATCTTTGATGAGTGCACGCCGTACCCGGCGGACTGGGATTATGCCAGGCGCTCCATGGAGATGTCTCTGCGCTGGGCACAACGCAGTCGCGACCGTTTTGACAGCCTGGGTAACAAAAATGCGCTGTTTGGCATTATTCAGGGTTCGGTTTACGAAGATTTACGTGATGTCTCTGTGAAAGGTCTGGTAGAGATCGGCTTTGATGGGTACGCTGTGGGCGGCCTGGCGGTCGGTGAACCGAAAGAGGATATGCACCGTATTCTTGAGCATGTTTGCCCGCAGATCCCAGCGGATAAACCGCGTTACCTGATGGGCGTGGGTAAACCTGAGGATCTGGTCGAGGGCGTACGTCGCGGCGTGGATATGTTTGACTGCGTCATGCCAACGCGCAATGCGCGCAATGGCCACTTATTTGTGACCGATGGCGTGGTAAAAATTCGCAATGCCAAGCATAAAGATGATGTTTCGCCGCTGGATGCAGAGTGCGATTGTTACACCTGTCGCAATTACAGCCGCGCGTACTTGCATCATCTTGATCGCTGTAACGAAATACTGGGCGCGCGTCTCAACACGATTCATAACCTGCGCTACTACCAGCGTCTGATGGCGGGTTTACGCCAGGCTATCGAAGAGGGTAAATTAGAGCGCTTTGTTAGCGAGTTCTACCAACGGACGGGCAAAGCGGTTCCGCCTTTAACGTCTGATAATTCATCAATGAGGGAAATTTAATGAGCTTTTTCATTTCTGACGCTGTGGCTGCAGCAGGCGCACCGTCTCAGGGAAGTCCGTATTCTCTGGTGATCATGCTGGTCGTCTTCGGCCTGATCTTTTACTTCATGATCCTGCGCCCGCAGCAGAAGCGTGCAAAAGAGCATAAGAAGCTGATGGATTCTATCTCCAAAGGTGATGAAGTCCTGACGAATGGTGGCCTGGTGGGTCGCGTAACCAAAGTGGCAGAAACCGGCTACATTGCGATTGCGCTGAACGACACTACTGAAGTGGTTATTAAACGTGATTTCGTGGCTGCCGTCCTGCCGAAAGGTTCTATGAAGGCGCTGTAATTTTTACTTCCCTAAGGGAACTGCCGTGTTAAATCGTTATCCTTTGTGGAAGTACATAATGCTGGTCGTGGTGCTTGTCATTGGCCTGGTGTATGCACTTCCCAACCTTTATGGTGAGGATCCGGCTGTTCAGATCACTGGCGCGCGCGGAAGCGCCGCCAGTGAGCAAACGTTGGATCAAATTCAGAACGTATTAAAACAAGACAATATTCAAAGTAAGTCTGTTGCGCTGGAAAATGGCGCGATTACCGCGCGTTTTGCCAATACGGATGTGCAACTGCGTGCCCGCGAAGCGATCATGAAAGCGCTGGGCGAAAACTATGTGGTCGCGCTTAACCTTGCACCGGCCACGCCGCGCTGGCTGACGCTGCTGGCGGCACAGCCCATGAAGCTTGGCCTCGATCTGCGTGGTGGTGTGCACTTCCTGATGGAAGTGGATATGGACACTGCCCTGAGCAAACTGCAAGAGCAGAATGCTGACAGCCTGCGCAGCGACCTGCGCGAAAAGAATATCCCTTATACCAACGTCAACAAGATTGCTAACTACGGCGTGGAAATTCGTTTCCGTGACGCAGCCAGCCGCGATGCTGCGGTTAAGTGGCTATCCTCGCGTCATCAGGATCTCGTCATTAACAGCAGTGGCGATGATGCACTGCGCGCCACCATGACCGATGCCCGCCTCAGCGAAGCACGTGAATATGCGGTTCAGCAGAACATTACTATCCTGCGTAACCGTGTAAACCAACTGGGTGTTGCAGAACCGCTGGTACAGCGTCAGGGTTCTGACCGCATCGTGGTTGAACTGCCAGGTATTCAGGACACCGCGCGCGCCAAAGAAATTTTAGGTGCGACGGCGACGCTGGAATTCCGTCTGGTTAACACCAGCGTGGATCCTACCGCCGCCGCCAGCGGCCGTGTACCGGGTGATTCTGAAGTGAAAGACATGCGTGATGGACGCCCTGTGGTGCTCTATAAACGCGTGATCCTGACCGGTGACCACATTACCGATTCCACATCCAGCATGGATGAGTACAACCAGCCTCAGGTGAACATTTCACTGGACGGCGCGGGCGGTAATATCATGTCTAACTTCACCAAGGACAACATCGGTAAGCCGATGGCGACCCTGTTTGTGGAGTACAAAGACAGCGGCAAGAAAGATGCTAACGGTCGTGCCATTCTGGTGAAACAGGAAGAGGTGATCAACGTCGCCAATATCCAGTCTCGCCTGGGTAACAGCTTCCGCATCACCGGTATCAGCAACCCGAACGAAGCACGTCAGCTGTCGCTCCTGCTGCGTGCCGGTGCGCTGATTGCGCCTATCCAGATTGTGGAAGAGCGGACTATTGGTCCAACGATGGGGCAGCAGAACATTACTCAGGGTCTGGAAGCCTGCCTGTGGGGCCTGGTCGCCTCTATCCTGTTTATGGTGCTGTACTACAAAAAGGTGGGCCTGATTGCCACCAGCGCACTGCTGGCAAACCTGGTACTGATTGTCGGTATCATGTCACTGCTGCCGGGCGCCACGCTGACGATGCCTGGCATTGCCGGTATCGTGCTGACGCTGGCGGTGGCGGTCGATGCCAACGTACTGATCAACGAGCGTATTAAAGAAGAACTGCGTAACGGGCGTAGCGTGCAGCAGGCAATTCATGAGGGCTACAAAGGCGCCTTCTCCAGTATTGTCGATGCTAACGTCACCACCCTGATCAAAGTGGTGATTCTGTATGCGATCGGTACGGGTTCCATTAAGGGCTTTGCGATTACAACGGCTATTGGTATTGCGACCTCAATGTTCACATCGATTGTCGGTACCCGCGCCATCATTAACCTGATGTACGGTGGCAAGCGCATCAAAAAGCTGTCTATCTGAGGAGTGCGTTGTGGCACAGGAATATAACATTGAGCAGTTAAACCATGGCCGTAAAGTCGTCGACTTTATGCGCTGGGATACGCTGGCATTTATCATTTCGGGACTGTTAATCATCATCTCGATTGCCATTGTTGGCGTACGTGGTTTTAACTGGGGTCTCGATTTCACCGGCGGTACGGTGATTGAGATCAACCTGGAAAAACCCGCTGACCTCGACACGATCCGTGCCGAGCTGGTCAAGGCGGGCTTTCAGGAGCCGCTGATCCAGAACTTTGGTAGCAGCCGCGACGTGATGGTGCGTATGCCGCCTGTCACGGGGCCTGCAGGCACAGAGTTAGGCAACAAAGTGGTCACGGTGATCAACCAGACCACCCAGCAAAACGCCACGGTAAAACGTATCGAGTTTGTTGGACCGAGCGTGGGTAGCGATCTGGCGCAGGCCGGAGCGTTGGCTCTGCTGTCGGCACTGATTGCGATTCTGATCTACATCGGTATTCGCTTTGAGTGGCGCCTGGCGCTGGGTACGGTGCTGGCGCTGGCGCACGACGTGATCATCACCTGTGGACTGCTGTCGCTGTTCCGGGTTGAAGTCGACCTCACCATCGTGGCCTCGCTGATGTCGGTTATCGGTTACTCGCTTAACGATAAAATCGTGGTTTCGGACCGTATTCGTGAGAACTTCCGCAAAATTCGTCGCGGCTCTTCTTACGACATTACCAACGTGTCCCTGACCCAGACGTTGAGCCGTACCTTGATCACCTCGCTGACGACGCTGGCGATGATCCTGATCCTGTTCATCTTTGGTGGTGCGCTGCTGAAAGGCTTCTCGCTGACCATGCTGATCGGTGTCACCATTGGTACGATTTCGTCGATCTACGTCTCTTCAGCGCTGGCGTTGAAGCTGGGCATGAAACGCGAACACATGCTGGTACAGAAAGTGGAGAAAGAGGGCGCAGATCAGCCTTCAATCCTGCCGTAATCGTTGCATGATAAAAAAGCCGCCAGTTCAGACAACTGGCGGCTTTTTTTTGTCTTTATGGTGTGGGTACAGCCGTTTTGGCCAGTACCTGATGAATCCGCACATAGCCAAGCTGGTCCGGCGTAATACCGCCCAGGCGCAACGGCACAATGACCGAACTGCGTGGCGTCAGCGAGGCGGGAATCCGGATGGTTTGCGTCAGGCTGTCGGCCTCAAGCGGTTTACCGGTCGCGGGATCGAGCTGGCCCCAGACTACGGTAGCCTCCAGCCCCGGCAGCGGCGTATTATCCCGCGTCTGTAGGGTCAGGTTAGCGCGTGAGCCGTTGGCTTCAGCCTCAACACGCGATAAAGACAAGCGAAGCGTGCCGGCCTGGGTTTGTAATTCAACGGGCGTATTGGCCTGAGGTAATAACCAGGCACCCTGCTGCGAATGTCCGTTAAGCTGCCCCTGAATCTCCACCGCGCTTGCCTGGCTGGTAAGCCGCTGCATCTGCTGGTTCAACTGACTAACTTCCTGATGAAGTTGTTTAACCTGTGGCTGCCCGGCCGTTGTGCTGCAACCGCTCAACAGCATCAGTGAGAGGGCGGCGGGGGCCCAAACCATCCTGATCATTATTTATCCTTATCCGTTATAAAGAAATGGCCAGAAACTGTCCGGGTGAAGGTTATCCGGTGTGGCTTCTGTGTTTCATTAATATTCATGGCATGGCTCTGTCCGGTTTCGCCTGGGTAACCTGAAAGGGCCAACAGCACGTTATCTTCCAGGTTAGCGATGTCGTCAAGCCTGTCCTGAGCGGCCAGACGGCGGTTTGTTCGTTAACGGAATTGTCTGAACGGCAGGGGAGCCGAGTCAGCCTTCTCCCGTTGTCCCGCTCAGGCAAAGGCTGCTGCCGTAATGCGCTGAAGCTGTTACGGCCCGTTCACGCGTTCCTGTGTGTGTGCCGGTGTCTCTGGTGAGGGAGGCTGGCGGTCTGCTCACCACATCCCGCCTGCGGCTCTGTAAGCGTCGTGCTGTTTAACGTCGCTGGCCTGTTGCCCGCTCAGGCTGTGAGGCAGGCAGGGGAAAGCACGGGAATCGATTTTGTTGACCTGCAGTTCGCGCTACACTGTATAACCCATTTATCTCGTGTCAGGAAACGTCATGCATTGCCCATTCTGCTCCGCTGTAGACACTAAAGTGATTGATTCTCGTCTGGTTAGTGAGGGTTCGTCAGTGCGGCGCCGTCGTCAATGTCTGGTGTGCCATGAGCGTTTCACTACGTTTGAAGTGGCTGAACTGGTGATGCCGCGCGTGGTGAAAAGCAACGACGTGCGTGAGCCTTTCAATGAAGACAAGCTGGCCAGCGGCATGATGAAAGCGCTGGAGAAGCGTCCGGTTAGTGCGGATGCCGTTGAGAGTGCGGTAAGCCATATTAAAACCCAACTGCGGGCGACAGGAGAACGTGAAATCCCCAGCAAGCTGATTGGCAACCTGGTGATGGACGAGCTGAAGAAGCTCGATAAGGTAGCCTATATCCGCTTTGCTTCTGTTTACCGCAGCTTTGAGGACGTGCGTGATTTTGGCGAAGAGATTGCCAGATTACAGGATTAAATCATGACCGATGAACGCTATATGGCGCGCGCGCTGGAGCTGGCGCGCCGCGGCCGTTTTACCACCACACCCAATCCCAATGTAGGCTGCGTCATTGTGCGTGACGGTCAGATTGTTGGGGAAGGCTGGCATCAGCGCGCCGGGGAACCGCATGCGGAAGTGCACGCGTTACGTATGGCGGGGGACCGCGCACGTGGCGCAACCGCCTATGTGACGCTGGAACCCTGCAGTCACCACGGGCGCACGCCGCCCTGTTGTGATGCATTAATTGCCGCAGGTGTAACCCGCGTGGTGGCGGCCATGCAGGATCCCAATCCGCAGGTAGCCGGACGGGGATTACACCGCCTGCATCAGGCGGGCATTGAGGTCAGCCACGGGCTGATGATGCAGGAAGCGGAAGCCCTGAACCGTGGTTTTCTGAAACGCATGCGTACCGGCTTTCCCTGGATACAGTTAAAACTGGGTGCCTCGCTGGACGGCCGCACCGCCATGGCCAGTGGGGAAAGCCAGTGGATCACCTCGCCGGCGGCCCGGCGCGACGTGCAGCGGCTGCGCGCCCAGAGTTCCGCCATCCTCAGCAGCAGTGCAACCGTACTGGCGGATAACCCCTCGTTAACGGTGCGCTGGTCAGAACTGGACAGCGAAAGTCAGCGCCTGGTGGATGAAGCCGAGCTGCGTCAGCCGGTAAGAGTGATCGTCGATAGCCAGAATCGCGTAACGCCGGACCACAAACTTATTGAACAATTAGGCGAAACCTGGCTGATGCGCCAGCAGGTCGACGATCGGCACTGGCCGGAAACGGTGACGCAGATTCCTGTTCCACTGCGCGACAGCCAGCTGGATTTAGTGGCGCTGATGATGGTGCTGGGCCAGCGGCAGATTAACAGCGTCTGGGTGGAAGCCGGCGCGACGCTCGCGGGCGCGCTCATTCAGGCCGGACTGGTGGATGAGCTGATTGTGTATGTTGCGCCGAAATTACTGGGCAATGACGCGCGTGGCCTGTGCCAGCTTGCGGGGTTAACGCAGTTGGCCGATGCGCCGGTCTTTGCCTTTCGCGATCTCCGTCAGGTCGGCGATGATGTGCGCCTGACGCTGACACCGCAATAACGGAGGCGGAAAAGCGAGAGCACGCCGCCAAAGAGTATGTTAGAATCCGCCCCCCTGCGCGGGGCCAAACAAACCCCTGAAAGGATATGTATGAAAGTTATCGAAGCTGCCGTTGCAACGCCTGAGGCAAACATTGCCATCGTTATCGCGCGTTTTAACAACTTTATCAATGACAGCCTGTTAGACGGCGCGGTTGATGCCCTGAAGCGCATTGGCCAGGTCAGCGATGACAATATCACCGTCGTCTGGGTTCCAGGCGCTTATGAACTGCCGCTGGCAGCCCGTGCGCTGACCAAAACCGGCAAGTACGACGCCGTGATCGCGCTGGGTACCGTAATTCGTGGTGGTACTGCTCACTTCGAATATGTCGCAGGTGAAGCCAGCTCCGGTATTGCCAGCGTTGCCATGGACAGTGATATTCCGGTGGCATTCGGCGTACTGACGACTGAAAATATCGAGCAGGCCATTGAGCGTGCTGGAACGAAAGCGGGTAATAAAGGTGCCGAAGCGGCCCTGACCGCGCTTGAAATGATCAACGTATTGAAAGCCATTAAAGCCTGATTTTTGTAAGGGGAATTTTGTGAAACCTGCTGCTCGTCGTCGCGCCCGTGAGTGCGCTGTCCAGGCGCTTTACTCCTGGCAGTTGTCCAACAACGACATTGCCGATGTGGAATACCAGTTTCTGGCGGAACAAGACGTCAAAGACGTCGACATTACCTATTTCCGCGAACTGCTGTCCGGTGTGGCGACCAACAGCGCGTACCTGGATGGCCTGATGAAGCCGTATCTGTCGCGTCAGCTCGAAGAGCTGGGACAGGTTGAAAAAGCCATTCTGCGTATTTCGCTGTATGAATTGAGCAAGCGTTCTGATGTGCCCTATAAAGTGGCCATCAACGAAGGTATTGAGCTGGCGAAAGTGTTTGGTGCCGAAGACAGCCATAAATTTGTCAACGGCGTACTGGATAAAGCCGGTCCACAAATCAGACCCCAACGCAAATAATCAATAAGGCCGGCTTGCCGGCCTTTTTCATTAATGGTTAAGCGGAACGCAATTATGTCATGTGGTGAATTTGAACTCATCGCACGCTACTTCAATCGCAGAACGCGTAGCCGCCGTGATGTCGAACTCGGCATTGGCGACGATTGCGCGTTGCTTAGCGTGCCCGAAAAACAGACGCTGGCGGTCAGCACCGATACGCTGGTTTCCGGCGTCCATTTCCTGTCTTCCATCCATCCTGCGGATTTAGCGTATAAATCTCTGGCGGTAAACCTGAGCGATTTGGCCGCGATGGGAGCCGATCCTGCCTGGCTGACGCTGGCCATGACCTTGCCTGACGTGAATGAAACCTGGCTCAGCAGCTTTAGCGAAAGCCTGTTTGACCTGCTGGAATACTACGACATGCAGCTGGTGGGCGGCGATACCACGCGTGGCCCCCTCAGCCTCACGTTGGGGATTCATGGCTTGATTCCCCACGGTAAGGCGCTGAAACGCTCGGGCGCCAGGCCGGGTGACTGGATCTACGTGACCGGTACGCTGGGCGACAGCGCTGCCGGGCTGGCGTTATTACAGCATCACTGCCGCATTGACGATCCGGCGATACACGAAGCCCTGATCAAGCGCCACCTGCGCCCAATGCCGCGCATTTTACAGGGACAGTCGCTGCGTTCCCTGGCGTCATCCGCCATTGATTTATCGGATGGACTCATCTCCGATCTTGGCCATGTACTGAAAGCCAGCGGCTGTGGTGCACGGTTGAATCTGGATGCGCTGCCGCTCTCTTCTGCACTGCGTGAAAACTTTGATGCCGAACAGGTGCTGCGCTGGGCGCTCAGCGGCGGAGAAGATTACGAGCTGTGCTTTAGCGTGCCGGAAGTCAATCGTGGCGCGCTGGATGTGGCGCTGGGGCATCTTGGCGTGCCTTATACCTGCATTGGCCAGATGGCACCGGAGTCAGAAGGGCTGTCACTGCTGGAAAACGGTAAACCCACGGAATTCCGTCATAAAGGATTCGACCATTTTGACCTCAGATAAAACCCTTGCGAAAAGCCGCCTGCGCCTGCGCAATCCCTGGCATTTGCTGGCGACCGGCTTCGGCAGCGGCCTGAGCCCGTTTATGCCCGGAACGGTAGGATCGCTGGCCGCCATTCCGTTTTGGTGGCTCATGACCTTGCTCCCCCATGATCTCTACTCACTAGTGGTCTTGCTGGGCATTAGTGTGGGCGTTTACCTTTGCCATCGCACCGCCAAGGATATGGGCGTGCATGACCACGGCAGCATTGTCTGGGATGAGTTTATCGGGATGTGGATAACCCTGATGGCGATTCCGGTCAACAGCTGGCAATGGGTGGTGAGTGGTTTTGTTCTGTTCCGCGTGCTGGATATCTGGAAACCCTGGCCGATTCGCTGGTTCGATCGTAACGTGCATGGCGGTATGGGCATCATGGTAGATGATATTATCGCCGGTATTATCGCGGCGGCGATGCTGTACGCGACGGGCGTCTTTTTGGCCGCTTAAGCTTGCCACACTGGGCCTCTACAGCGAAAAACCCCGCCTGTTCTCCCTCATTTCGTCGTTCAGCATGATGGCCGTTCCCCTGCGGGAACGGTCTGCCGCTTTGCCTGTCGGACAGCGCATAGCGCCGCATGCAAAACGCTTCACAACCCGCTTACTGATAACCCGTTGCCGGGTGCGGTTGATAGGCCTCTTCCAGATGGGCGATCTCGTCCCCGGTCAGTTCCACGTTGACGGCGTTAGCCAGCTCAGCGAACTGCCCGGCGCGCGAAGCACCGATGATCGGGGCGGTGACGGCGGGTTTGCTGAGTAACCATGCCAGCGCCACCTGCGCACGCGTCACGCTTTTGTCCGCCGCAACCTCTGCCAGGCGCTCGGCTATCATCGCGTCGTTCTCCTCGGTTGTGGCATAGAGCGACGGAATGACGTCATCCGATACGGATCGTGCGGTGGTTTCTCCCCAGGGGCGGGTCAGTTTGCCGCGTGCCAGGGGGCTCCAGGGTAATACCGCAATGTTTTCCCGCAGACACAAAGGGTGCATCTCCCGCTCTTCTTCACGTTGGATCAGGTTGTACTGATCCTGCATGCTGACAAAGCGTGCCCAGCCCTGTTGGTCCTGCAGGGCCAAGGCCTGAGCAAACTGGTGGCTATGCATTGAGGAGGCGCCGATGTAGCGCGCTTTACCAGACTTTACCACTGCGTCAAGGGCTTCCAGCGTCTCTTCCAGCGGGGTGTCATAGTCCCAGCGATGAATTTGCAGAAGATCGACATACTCCATATCCAGCCGTTGCAGGCTGTCGTCGATAGATTGCAGAATGTTCTGGCGAGATAAGCCCTGCGAGAGATTGCTCATGGGAAAGAAAACTTTGGTGGCAACGACCACCTCATCACGTCGGGCAAAATCTTTGAGCGCCCGGCCCACAATCTCCTCGCTACTGCCGTCAGAATAGCTGTTCGCGGTATCAAAAAAATTGATCCCTGCTTCCAGCGCCTGCTGGATGAGCGGACGGCTGCTCTCTTCCGGAAGTGTCCAGGCGTGCTTGCCGCGATCGGGTTCCCCAAAGGTCATACAACCCAGGCAAAGCCGGGAAACCGTTAAGTCAGTGTTCGCTAATTGAATGGTTTTCATGAAGACTCCTGCTATGTCTAACCCAGGGGATTAAGCATAGCAGGAATGACGCGCTCCACAGTGCGCGGGCAGGGGACCTACTGCACCAGCCAGCGGCTGATCTGCTGTTGAATACCGTCAATGTCCAGTTGGTAGTCGTGGCGCATTTCTTCCTGAGTACCAGGCGGAATAAACTCATCAGGCAGGCCGATATTCAGCACGGGCACGCCCAGGCGTTTAGCCATGACAAACTCATTCACGCCGCTGCCTGCGCCGCCTTTAATCGCGCCTTCTTCCAGCGTAATCAGGGATTCATGACTGGCCGCCAGTTCGGCGATCAGTGACGTATCCAGCGGTTTCACGAAGCGCATGTCCACAAGCGTTGCGTTCAGCGCTTCCGCCACCTTGCTCGCTTCCGGCAACAGCGTACCGAAGTTGAGGATGGCCAGTTTTTCGCCCTGACGTTTTACCACGCCTTTACCCAGCGGCAGGCTTTGCAGCGGTGTCAGCGCAGCACCGGTACCGGTACCGCGCGGATAACGTACTGCGGCCGGGCCATCCTGATAGTGATAACCGGTATACAGCATCTGGCGACATTCATTCTCGTCGCTTGGCGTCATAATCACCATGTCCGGCACGCAGCGCAGATAGGCGAGATCGAACGCGCCCTGGTGCGTCTGCCCGTCAGCGCCGACGATGCCGCCGCGATCGATGGCAAACAACACCGGCAGTTTCTGAATTGCCACGTCGTGGATGACCTGATCGTAGGCGCGCTGCAGGAAGGTGGAGTAGATGGCCACCACCGGTTTGTAGCCCCCAATCGCCAGGCCAGCGGCGAAGGTCACCGCGTGCTGTTCGGCAATGGCAACGTCAAAATACTGGTTGGGGTATTTGCGAGAGAAACCGACCATGCCTGAACCTTCACGCATGGCAGGCGTAATTGCCATCAGCTTCGTATCGTGAGCGGCCATCTCACACAGCCAGTTGCCGAAAATTTTGGAGTAGCTCGGCAAACCTTCGGCGCTTTTTGGCAGCTCACCGCTGGCGACGTCGAATTTCGGCACAGCATGCCAGGTAATAGGATCCTGTTCTGCCGGCGCGTAGCCTTTGCCCTTTTTGGTCATAATATGCAGGAACTGTGGCCCTTTCAGGCTGCGCATATTACTCAGCGTATTTACCAGCGTCAGCACATCATGGCCGTCCACCGGGCCGATATAGTTAAAACCCAGCTCTTCAAACAGGGTTCCGGGCACGACCATGCCTTTCAGATGCTCTTCGGTACGCTTCACTAATTCTTTAATCGGCGGCAGGCCGGTCAGAACACGCTTGCCGCCTTCACGCAGACGCGCATAGGTTTTGCCCGAGAGGATCTGCGCCAGCCGGTTGTTCAGCGCCCCGACGTTCTCTGAAATCGACATTTCATTGTCATTCAGAATCACGAGCATATCCGATTTGATATCGCCTGCATGGTTCATGGCTTCAAACGCCATGCCCGCAGTAATGGCACCATCACCGATAACGCAGGCCGTGCGGCGGCCTTTGCCTTCACGTTCGGCAGCCGCAGCCATGCCCAGTCCGGCACTGATGGAGGTCGAAGAGTGGCCCACGCTCAGCACATCGTATTCACTCTCGCCGCGCCAGGGAAACGGATGCACGCCGTTCTTTTGGCGAATAGAGCCAATGCGATCGCGGCGTCCCGTTAAAATTTTGTGCGGATAAGCCTGATGACCGACGTCCCACACCAGGTGATCGAACGGCGTGTTATAGACGTAATGCAGCGCCACGGTTAGCTCGACCACGCCCAGGCCCGACGCAAAATGGCCGCTTGAGCGGCTCACGCTGTCTAATAAATACTGGCGCAGCTCGTTGCAGAGCGCAGGCAATTTCTCTTTTGGCAGGGCTCGCAGCGCCTGAACCGTTTCTGCCTGCGCCAGTGTCGGGTATTTTGTAATATCAAAACTCATCAGTGACTCATCATGGAAGTTATTTATCGCGTTCAATTACGAAGCTCGCCAGCGCCTTCAAGGCTGTGGTGTTATAGGATTTGGCAGAGAGCATGTGCAAAGCATCGACGGCTTCCTGATATAAATCCAGTGCCTTAGTGCGGGCATCATCCAGACCCATCAGTGAAGGATAGGTGCTTTTTCCAAGATCTTGATCGGCACCCTGGCGTTTTCCGATGACAGCTGTGTCACCCGTCACATCCAGGATGTCATCCTGCACCTGAAAAGCCAGACCGATAGCGTCTGCATAGCGATCAAGATACGGAAGCGCCTCGCGGCCTTTTTCGCCAGCGGCAAACGCGCCAAGCCGAACGGCCGCGCGGATCAACGCACCGGTTTTATGACGATGAATTTGTTCAAGTTGAGCAAGCCCCACCGACTGACCCTCCGCCGCCAGATCCAGTGCCTGACCGCCGCACATCCCCGCGACGCCGCTGGCTTTTGCCAGTTCTGACAACATGGCCAGCCGATATTCCGCGCTCACGCCCGGCATGGGCTGGTCGGCAAGGATAGAAAATGCCAGCGTTTGCAGCGCATCGCCTGCAAGGATGGCGGTATCTTCACCATATTTAATATGGCAGGTCGGTTGCCCACGACGCAGAGCGTCATCGTCCATGGCAGGAAGATCGTCATGAATCAGTGAATAGGCATGAATACACTCAACTGCTGCAGCGGGCGCATCCAGACTCGCTTTGTCGGCGTGAAGCATCTCGCCGGTGGCGTAGACCAGAAACGGGCGCAGGCGTTTGCCGCCTAATAATGCCCCATACTGCATGGCATTCACCAGAGGAGAACTCTGAAAAGGCAGGGCGTCTAATAAGCCCGTCAACGCACGATTCACCTGCCTGTGATAAGCGTCGAGCAGTTCAGGAAAATCCATTAGTTGTTTTCCGGCGTAAAAGAGGAGAGGTCGGCGTCTTTATCATCGCTGAGTAAAATACGAACGCGCTGCTCGGCCTGTTGCAGCGTCTGTTGGCCATTGCGTGCCAGCTGCACGCCGCGCTCAAATTCATTGAGGGCCTCTTCCAACGGCAATTCACCACTTTCCAGACGACTGACAATCTGTTCCAGCTGCTGCAATGACGTTTCAAAGCTGGCTGGCTGTTCGGCTTTTTTCGGCATAGTTAGGATCGACTCACGGTTGGAACGTTATCATGCAATCGGTCATGGTAGCTGAGAGAGAATGATTAGCAAAATAATCAATGTGCATGCTGTTGCAGAAGCAGTCACCAGGTAAAGGTGATATACTTCCGCGCCTCGGATGCGGATGCGCCTGGCAGCCCGCAATTTTATGATCTTACCAGCTAAGTGCAGCCTGTTTTAGCACTTATTTGCCCAACGAAGCTGTATCGCCATGAAGTTTATCGTCAAGTTATTTCCCGAAATCACCATCAAGAGTCAGTCGGTGCGCCTGCGCTTTATTAAGATTCTTGCCAGCAATATTCGCAACGTGCTTAAAACCGTCAGCGACGAGATCGCGGTCGTCCGTTACTGGGATCATATTGAAGTGCGCTGCAAAGATGAAGCCATGCGCACGGTTATTCCTGATGAGCTCATGCGCATCCCCGGTATCCACCATGTCCTTGCGGTGGAAGAGCGTGAATATACCGATATTCATCATATTTTTGAGCAGACGCTGGCGCAGTACCGCGATGCTCTTGAAAACAAAACGTTTTGCGTGCGTGTTAAGCGCCGGGGCAAACACAGCTTTAGTTCGCAGGATGTGGAACGCTACGTCGGCGGTGGCCTGAATCAGCACATCGAGAGCGCCACGGTGCAGCTTAAAAAGCCAGAGGTGACGGTCAATCTCGAAGTGGAAGAGAACCGCTTAACGCTGGTGACCGCGCGCTATGAGGGGCTGGGCGGTTTCCCGATTGGCACGCAGGAAGATGTGCTGTCGCTAATCTCGGGCGGCTTTGACTCTGGCGTGTCGAGCTACATGCTGATGCGTCGCGGCTGCCGGGTGCATTACTGCTTCTTTAATCTTGGCGGTGCCGCACACGAAATCGGCGTGCGTCAGGTGGCGCATTATATCTGGAACCGTTTCGGTCGTTCACATCGGGTCCGTTTTGTCGCGATAAACTTCGAACCGGTCGTGGGCGAAATTTTAGAAAAAGTCGACGATGGCCAAATGGGCGTGGTACTGAAGCGCATGATGGTTCGCGCCGCGTCGATGGTCGCTGAACGCTATGGCGTTCAGGCGCTGGTGACCGGTGAAGCGCTGGGACAGGTTTCCAGTCAGACCCTGACCAACCTGCGTTTGATCGACAATGCATCGGATACGCTGATTTTGCGCCCGCTGATCTCCCATGATAAAGAGCACATCATCAAGGTCGCGCGTGAGATCGGCACCGAAGATTTTGCCAGTACCATGCCGGAATATTGCGGTGTGATTTCCAAAAGCCCAACCGTCAAAGCGGTGAAGGGCAAAATCGACGCTGAAGAAAGCCATTTTGACTTCTCGATTCTGGAACGCATGGTGGCCGAAGCGACCAACGTGGATATCCGCGAAATTGCCGAGCAAACGCAGGACGAAGTGGTCGAGGTTGAAACGGTCGGCTTGCTGAACGAAAACGACAGCGTACTGGATATCCGTTCGGTGGATGAGCAGGAAGACAAACCGCTTGAGTTGGTGGGAACAGAGGTGAAGTCGATGCCTTTCTACAAACTCAGCACCCAGTTTGGCGACCTCGATCAGAATAAAACCTGGCTGTTGTACTGCGATCGCGGCGTGATGAGTAAACTTCAGGCGCTGTATCTGCATGAGCAGGGCTTTAAAAACGTCAAAGTTTACCGCCCTTAAAACGCACGCTGTGCCCGCGCACCCGACCGGGAAGCGGGCACAGTGCTACCTGTACCGCTTTTCAGACGCCGAATCTTAACTGGCCTGGTAATCGTAAATGCCGGGTGCCATTACCAGTTGAGCGGCAACCTCCCGCGCTTTATCACTGCCGACTAACAGATCGATTAACTTCAGCGCAAAATCCATCGCGCTGCCCGGCCCCTGGCTGGTTAACAGATTGACGCGCGGATCCCACACCACGCGCCGCTCCATCCATTTATCATCCGGTATGGTGGATTTCAAACCGGGGAAACCCGTCATATTTCCCACGGGAAACAGGTTATGCGGCACCAGCACCGTGCCAGGCGCGGCGCAGATGGCGGCAACAATACGCCCGGTCAGATGAAACTGCCGCACGGTTTCCACCAGCAGCGGACTGTCGCGAAACGTCTCGGCGCCTTTCAATCCTCCGGGCAGTACAATGGCATCGTAGGCGTTATCCGCGACCTCGACCAGCGGGACATCGGCCAGCAGGCGGACCCCGCGCGAGCAGAGGATTTCACGGCTGCCGTCGCTTTCCACGCTGGCGGTAACCGTTTTTATCCCGCCACGTACCAGCAGATCCAGCGTGGTGACCGCTTCGATTTCTTCACTGCCATGAGCCAGACAGACCAGTACTGAGGCGTTCGCGCCCATAAAAAGACTCCTTGCGTTTAATCATGTCATACAGGCGCGTGTTTTCTGTCAACACGAAGCCGTGGGTACGTGCCCGGCGCAGCAGGAAACCGGTGATGTATTCAATTTCCGTCAGCCGCTGTGCGCGAATATCCTGCAGCATTGACGACGTATTCGCCGCCGTCGTTTCTATCACATCGAATACCTGATCCTGCAGACTCTGGCTGTCAACGGACTGGCCTTCTCGTTCCATCACCCAACTGATTTCATCGCACAGGGTTTGTATTTCACGGCTGTACTGGCGGAGCGCGCCGTTTTGACAATCGTGCTCCACGCTCAGCGGGTTTATTACGCAGTTAACCGCCAGTTTGCGCCAGCAGGCGGCCCGGATATTGTCATGCCAGGCGACGTCGGGCAGTGCATCATGTAGAACGTCGGCAATCGCGCTCCAGCCTTCGCTTTTGCGGTTGCCGGGGCCAATATGCGTGACGCCGCTGGCGACATGTTTTATCACCGTTCCGTCCCGCATGGCGGCGTGGGTGGTAATGCCGCGCAACAGCGGCTGTCGCAGGCCCTTTAATTCCCCCAGCGTCCCCATTCCGTTATGCAGCAGCAGCACGGGACAGTTTTCCGCCATCACGCTCTCCAGATTTTTAACGGCTGTCGAAACCTGGGGGGCTTTCAGCGTGACCAGCAGCAGCTGACTCTGGGCCAGAAACAGCGGATCGTTGGCAATAAAGGTCCGGTTCGACACGCGACCCAGAGGATCAATCACGTTGGCTGAACAGTAGGGCTGGGGGACACGCAGCCATCCCTGTACATCATGTCCAGAATGGGCAAGGGCGGTAAGCCAGACCTGGCCTAGCGCGCCGCATCCTAATACGGTTATTTTCATGCTGCCTCCCGCTCGCGGGCGTATTATTTATGCGCTGTGACAATGGGTTAAGTATAGCGCTGCACAGCGTGATTTTATTTAGTGGCCTAAGACGCGTATTATGCATGCCAGTTTAGCCTCAGGAGAAGAAGAGATGCCATCTTTCGATATCGTTTCAGAAGTCGACATGCAGGAAGTTCGCAATGCGGTAGATAACGCTAACCGCGAACTGTCCACCCGTTTCGATTTTCGTAACGTCACCGCCAGTTACGAACTCAATGAAAAAAATGAAACCATTAAAGTCATCAGTGAATCTGACTTTCAGGTAAAGCAACTGGTCGATATTCTGCGTGAAAAAATGCTTAAGCGCGGCATTGAAGGCGCGGCCCTGGACGTGCCGGAAGAAATTGAGCACAGCGGCAAGAGCTGGAGCCTGGATGCCAAAATGAAAAAAGGCATTGAAGCCGATGTGGCGAAGAAGCTGGTGAAGTTGATCAAAGACAGCAAGCTGAAAGTGCAGACCCAGATTCAGGGTGAATCCCTGCGCGTCACTGGTAAGTCACGTGACGATCTGCAGGGGGCGATGGCGCTGGTGCGCGGGGGAAATCTGGGCCAGCCATTCCAGTTTAAAAACTTCCGCGATTAAGCTCACTTCTCGCGTGCAGCGCGGCGATACAGCGTGCTGCGCGCAACGCCGAGCGCCTGCGCCGTTTTGCTGATGTTGCCGTTAAACTGCTGCAACGTCGCTTTTATCAGACGATCGTCATGCTGCTGGCGCGCGGGTGATGCCGCGGCGTTGCCGCTGCGGTACTCCTCAGGTAAATGCGTGATCTCCACGCTATCGCCATCTTCCGCCAGCGCCAGCAAGACTTTCATCAGGCTGCGTAGCTGGCGCACGTTGCCCGGCCAGGGATAGCGCGTTAATGTCGCCAGCACTTCGGAAGACAGGCCGATCTGACGCGCGCCGCCGCCCAGCGCGTCCCAGAGTTGCGTGATAAACGCCGGAAGAGAAGACCAGTCACGTAGAGGCGGGATCGTGAATGAAAATTCCTGCAGCCGGTACAGGAGATCCTCGCGGAAGTCGCCCTGTGCGACGCGTTGCGCCAGATCCCGATGTGTCGCGCTGATCACGGCCAGGTTAACCGGCCAGCTCTGACTGGATCCCAGCGGCGCGACCTCTTTTTCCTGTAGCACGCGTAAGAGCCGGGTTTGCAGCGCCAGTGGCATATCGCCGATCTCATCCAGAAACAGGACGCCGCCATCGGCCTCACGGATTTTACCGATGTAGCCATTTTTGCTGGCGCCGGTAAATGCCCCCGGCTGGTAGCCAAAGAGTTCAGATTCGATCAAGGATTCCGGAATCGCGGCGCAGTTAATCGCCACAAATTTTCCTTCCCGCCAGCGGCTTTGCTGATGTAACGCGCGGCTGACGTACTCTTTTCCGCTGCCGGTTTCCCCGCGAATGCATAATGAAACGCCGGCATTCAGCAGCCGCACCATTTTATCTCCCTCATGTTGCAGTGAGAAAGGCAGCGGACGCGCAGGGCCTGCTGCTACGCTGAATCGGGTTCGGGTGGGCGCACGCAGACGAAAATAATAAGGCTGGGGTCCGATCATCACCGGCGTTGGCAGTGCGGTGGCCCGCAGATCGCCGTGAGGAAACAGCTGCTGAAATGTGATGACGCCAAGCTGTTCGGCGTGCAGGCCAAGCTCACGCAGGGCCAGCCGATTTGCGGCAGTCAGCACGTTGTCTGAAAACACCAGCAGCAGCTCATCCGGGCTGTCTAGCCGGTGTGCGTCGCTGTGCAGGCTCATCAGCCATTGTTGGGGATGCAGGCTCTGCTTAACCCACAGATACTCAATGTGCCGTGCCGCCTGTTTGACCCAGGCAAACGTATGGGCATGGGAAAAATGCGCAGGGCCGGAGACATCCAGTACCCCCGCAATCTGCCCGTTGGGCATTTGCAGCGGCATGGCGGCACAGTAAAGCCCCTGGTTGCGGGTCAGGAAGTGTTGATTCCCCTCGATTTCACAACCGTCGTCTATCGCCAGTGCCGTACCAATGGCGTTGGTGCCACGGCCACATTCGCTCCAGATGTTGCCGGGGGCAAGGGCGAAACGCTGTGCTTTTTGCATCGCCTGCATCTCGCCAAAGGTGTGCAGCACCCGGCCTGCCGCGTCAGACAGAATGACCACCGACTGCATCTGCGTCACCTTCTGGGCCAGCTTGTGCATGACGGGCTGAGCAAACTGCTGGAGGTCAGTATTACTGGCCACCAGCTCTGTCAACTCGGCCTGACGTACGCGAGGAAAATCATCGGCCGAACGATCCAGTCCGTAGAGCTGGCTGCGTAGCCAGGAATCACTCAGCAGGGGGTTGTTATCGATAGCGGGCAATAGAGCATCGGAAACCTTGTGCTGCATGAATGACCTCGTGGGCTCGGAAAAGTGTAGCGGGATTGTAGCGTTTTGGTTTTAGCGGTGTTGCGATTTGCAACACAAAGCGGGATCAAAGCCGGTTAGTCCTCAACGCATGCCTGTGAGATTACTATTCAGGTGATTGATTTTTATTATTTTTATCTGGATTTTCAGCGCGTAAGGGAAGTTGGCACAGGCCCTGCAAACGTCAGGTGACAGCGCGCTATCCGTTAAAAATCAACATGCCGCTGCCTGTCTACCCTACAGAAGGAGTTTGCGATGCGTTATGCCCATCCCGGCACACCTGGTGCGTTAGTGACGTTTAAATCTGCCTACGGCAACTACATTGATGGCAAATTTATCGAGCCGCTGAGTGGTGAGTACTTCATGAATACCTCCCCCGTCAACGGCAGTGACATTGCCCGGTTTCCTCGTTCCGATGCGCGCGATATTGATTTAGCGCTGGATGCCGCGCACCGGGCTGCAGAAGCCTGGGGAAAAACCTCCGTACAAACCCGATCTAATCTGCTGCTCCAGGTGGCTGATCGCATTGATGCCAATCTCGAAACCCTGGCCGTGGCCGAAAGCTGGGACAACGGCAAACCGATTCGGGAAACGCTCAATGCCGATCTGCCGCTGGCGGCCGACCATTTTCGTTACTTCGCAGGATGCCTGCGCGCGCAGGAGGGCAGCACGGGCGAGATCGATGAAAAAACCGTGGCCTATCATTTTCATGAGCCGCTGGGCGTGGTGGGGCAAATTATTCCCTGGAATTTTCCGTTGCTGATGGCCGCATGGAAGCTGGCGCCGGCCCTGGCTGCCGGTAACGGTGTGGTGCTTAAGCCAGCGGAGCAAACTCCGCTGGGCATTACGCTGCTGATGGAGATGATCGGCGACCTGTTTCCTGCAGGCGTGCTAAACGTGGTACAGGGTTTCGGCCGCGAGGCGGGCGAAGCGTTGGCAACCAGTAAACGCATTGCCAAAATCGCCTTTACCGGTTCTACGCCGGTGGGACGTCATATCATGGCCTGTGCCGCAGAAAATATTATTCCCTGTACCGTGGAACTGGGCGGGAAATCTCCGAACATCTACTTCGCCGACATCATGAATGGCGAGCCGGACTTTATTGACAAGGCGGTGGAAGGGCTGGTGCTGGGCTTCTTTAATCAGGGCGAGGTGTGTACCTGTCCGTCACGTGCGCTAATCCATGAGTCCGTTTACGCGCCTTTCATGGAGCGGGTGATGGCCAAAGTCGCCACCATTCGTCGCGGCGATCCGCTCGATACCGACACGATGATTGGCGCCCAGGCTTCGCGTCAGCAGTTCGATAAAATTTTGTCGTATATTGAGATTGCCCGCAACGAAGGGGGCGAGATCCTGACCGGGGGTGAGCGGGCCTTGATATCGTCCGAACTGGATAACGGTTTCTATATTCAGCCCACGCTGATTAAAGGCAGCAATAGCATGCGCTGCTTTCAGGAGGAAATCTTTGGCCCGGTTATCGGCATCACCACCTTCAAAGATGAGGCTGAAGCCTTGCGTATTGCCAATGAAACCCAGTTTGGATTGGGAGCGGGCGTCTGGACGCGGGACAGCAATTTAGCCTACCGCATGGGGCGCGCCATTAAAGCCGGGCGCGTCTGGACCAACTGTTACCACATCTATCCGGCCCATGCTGCCTTTGGGGGTTACAAACAGTCCGGCGTGGGTCGCGAAACACACAAAATGGCACTCAACCAGTACCAGCAGACCAAAAACCTGTTAGTCAGCTATGACACGGCACCGCTGGGGCTGTTTTGAGTCCGTAACCTATCCCTGGAGCGTAAATCATGACGATGAAAATCAACACGATGATGAAGGCAGCAGTTGTTAAAGCGTTCGGCGAACCCTTGGTGATTGAGCAGGTGCCCGTACCCCAGCCTGGGTCGGGGCAGATTCTGGTAAAAATCGCGGCAACCGGCGTGTGTCACACCGATCTGCATGCGGCAGAGGGCGACTGGCCGGTGAAGCCGGTTCCGCCTTTTATCCCGGGACATGAGGGCGTAGGGCAGGTGGTCGCGGTGGGGGATAACGTACATCACCTGAAGGTGGGCGATCGGGTCGGCGTGCCCTGGCTCTACTCCGCCTGCGGTCACTGCGAGCACTGTCTTGATAACTGGGAAACGCTGTGCCACAGCCAGCAAAATACCGGCTATTCGGTTAACGGCAGTTTTGCCGAATACTGCGTGGCGGACGCCAACTATGTCGGCATCATCCCCGAAAACCTCGCATTCAACGAGGTGGCACCGGTGCTCTGTGCGGGCGTGACGGTCTACAAAGGGTTAAAAATGACCGACACTAAACCCGGTGACTGGGTGGTGATTTCCGGCATAGGTGGGTTAGGGCACATGGCTATACAGTATGCCGTCGCGATGGGGCTGAACGTGGCGGCTGTCGATATCGATGACGATAAGCTGGCCTTTGCCCAGCGCCTGGGCGCCAGCGTGGTGGCGAATGCCAGAAACGTCGATCCGGCCAGGGTGTTTCATGAGCACTTTGGCGGCGCGCACGGCGTGCTGGTCACGGCGGTGTCGCCTAAAGCCTTTGAGCAGGCGATCGGCACGTTACGTCGTGGGGGCACCATGGTGCTAAACGGCTTGCCGCCTGGCAAATTCGATCTGTCTATTTTCGATATGGTGCTGGACGGCATTACGGTGCGGGGTTCTATCGTCGGAACGCGTAAGGATTTACAGGAGGCGCTGGATTTTGCCAGCCGTCATAAAGTGAAAGCCAGCGTGGCGATTGAACCGCTCAGCAATATTAACGATATCTTTGCCCGGATGCATGCAGGCAAGATTGAAGGCCGTATTGTGGTGGATATGTCGTTGTAAACCACCCTCAATCGCCGGATGAAAAAAAGGTGCCTGAAGCAGGGCACCTTTTTCACGTGGTTTGTGGCGACATGTCTGACACGAACTGACTTAATCTTTCGCCACGATCGCGCGCAGTTAAGCGCCGCTCGCGACTAGCAGCTGCCGATCAGCGCTTCCAGCTCAGGCCGGCTGGTGACCTTACTGTCTATCTTGATGTAGGCGCTTTTCTCTTCCGGCACAATCAGCACGGATGAGACGCCGGGTTGTGCTTTCAGACGTTTTTCCAAAGTGGGCACGGCCAGCGCGGCATCGCTCAGCACCAGACGCAGGCTGCTTACATAAGGCGGTTCCTGCATAGTCATGCTGACAAACAGCCAGGCTGCGGCCACAATCGCCCCGACCATAAACACGGTTTGTGCATCGAAATGACCAAACAGCCAGCCGCCCAGGCTCCCCCCAATGGCGACGCCCAGAAACTGACTGGTGGAATAAAGTCCCATAGCGGTGCCTTTATAGCCAGCGGGTGACTCCTTACTCACCAGCGATGGCAGAATCGCTTCCATCAGGTTAAAGGCCAGGAAGAACAGCTGAACGCCGACAACCAGCGTCCAGAAATGCCCCTGGGCGCCCCATAAGACGATTTCGGCGATGACCATCATGCCTACGCAGCCGACAAAGACCCGCTTCATCTTTCGCTTTACTTCGGCGTAGATGATAAAGGGCACCACGCCGGCAAACGCAATCAGCATGGTGATCAGATAGACCTTCCAGTGTTCTGACGGCGGCAGGCCAGCCTGTTCAAACTGGTCGGGCAGGGCGATAAAGCTCGACATCAGCAAGATATGTAAAAAGAAGATGCCCAGGTTCAGTTTGATCAATCGGGGATTGGCCAGCACTTTACTGAAGCTGCCGCGTACCATCCCTGATTCACGATTTAGCACGTGATGAGAAGAGGAGGGGACAACCCATAACGTAATCGCTATGCCCAGTGACGCAAGCATCGCGATCATCCAGAACAGCGCGTTCAGGCCCAGCTTGTGGGTGATAATCGGACCTAAGACCATTGCGATAGCAAAGGTCACGCCAAAGCTGATACCGATAAACGCCATCGCTTTAGTGCGGTTTTGTTCACGGGTTAAATCGGACAGCAGCGCCATGACCGCGGCAGCAATTGCACCGGAGCCCTGCAGCGCACGCCCCAGAATAATGCCCCAGATTGAATCGGTGCTGGCCGCAATAACGCTGCCAAGGACGAAGACCAGCAGGCCGCCGACGATCAGCGGCTTGCGTCCGATGCGATCGGACAGCAGGCCAAAGGGGATCTGGAAAATGGCCTGAGCCAGACCGTAGATGCCGATTGCCACGCCGATTAAGGTTTCACTCGCTCCCTGAAGTGCCATGCCATAGGTGGTCAACACCGGCAGGACCATAAACATTCCCAGCATGCGCAGGGAAAAGACCGTGCCAAGGCCCCATGTGGCGCGCAGCTCCACCGGAGTCATTTTGTTATCGTTCATTCCAACCTCTGTTGATGTGCTGCATTTATTTTAGGTAGGGAGAGCGGGCGGGTAAAACAATAGTTCTTAAGCAGTCGTAACAAAAAGAAAGGGCGCGAAAATCGCGCCCGTTTCATGCTGTTGCAGTACACATTAGCGCACGTAGGTCAGCAGGTCTTTCGATGCTGGCGTCATAAAGTCAACCGACATCATGACGCTCAGGGCCGTGATAGCCACAATCGAGAAAACGAACAGCTTACGCGCCCAAACCCGATCGTTTGAGGTTTTGTAGCCTGACAGCGCCATTCCCAGCCACCACACGCTAACGGCAGACGCAACGACCAGATATTTGTAGCCTGCGTAGCCACCCAGCGTCAGCATCAGCGTGGCAATCATAAACGCCAGGATATAGAGCGTAATATGATTCTTCGCCACCGAGATACCTTTCACCACCGGTAACACCGGGATGTTGGCTGCCTGGTAATCTTTAAAGCGGAAGATGGCAATCGCATAGGAGTGCGGCATCTGCCACAGGCTAAAGATAGCCAGCAGGATTAAGGCACCGGCATCAAACTCGTTGGTCACGGCGCAGTAGCCAATGACCGGCGGCGCAGCACCGGACAGGCTGCCAATCAGCGTACCGTAGACAGAGTGACGCTTCATATACAGGCTGTAAACGCCAACGTATACCACGAAGCCCATCACCGCCAGCCACATGGCCAGCGGATTAGCACCAAAATACAGCAGTGCAAAGCCAGCAATACCCAGCACAGTGGCGTAAACCAGGCTAACTTTCGCGGAGATAAGGCCTTTAACCAGCACCCGATTCCTGGTTCTCTCCATCTTGATATCGATGTCGCGGTCGATCACGTTGTTGAAAACACAACCTGAGGCAACCACCAGTGACACGCCAACCAGCGAGGTGAGAAACAGGGCGTAATCAATGCTGCCCTTAGAGGCCAGCAAAAATCCGCCAATCACAGAAATTAAATTCCCGAAAATAATTCCTGGCTTTGTAACTTGCAGGTATTGCTTAAACATTACACAGACTCTTTAGTGGGGCATCATGTTGTAGTTGAGGTTCCACATGATCCACAGTGAGCCAACGACAACAATCAGGATAATGATTGCTGAGAAGACAATGGCCACCATGTTCCAGCCACCTTCAGACTTGCTGTCCAGGTGCAGGAAGTAAACCAGGTGAACCAGCACCTGAACTACTGCACAGACCAGCACAACGCCGAGGATGGTTCCATGAGAAGCGCTACCATCCATTACCATCCAGAACGGGATTCCCGTCAGGATGATAGAAAGGATGAAGCCGATCATGTAAGACTTCACGCTACCGTGTGATGCACCATGTTCGTTAACAGAATGACTCATTACATGGCTCCCATCAGATAAACTACGGTAAACACGCAAATCCAGACCACGTCCAGGAAGTGCCAGAACAGGCTCAGACACATGATACGCGTACGGTTGGTGGCGTTCAGACCGCGTTTAGCGATCTGGAACATCAGCACGGCCATCCAGATTAAACCAGAGGTAACGTGCAGACCGTGAGTACCGACCAGCGTGAAGAAGCCAGACAGGAAGCCGCTGCGGTCAGGACCGAAGCCCTCAACAATCAGATGATGGAATTCATAGATTTCCATCCCGATGAATCCAGCACCAAACAGGAAGGTCAACGCCAGCCAGCCGATAACGGCGCCTTTGTTTTCCTTGTTCATGGCGATAACGGCCATGCCGTAGGTGATAGAGCTCAATAACAGCAGCGCGGTTTCAACCAGCACGAACGGCAGTTCAAAGATATCTTTGCCTGCCGGACCACCGGCGGTGCTGTTAACCATAACTGCATAGGTCGCAAACAGGGTTGCGAAGATAATGCAGTCACTCATCAGGTAGATCCAGAAGCCAAAGACTTTATTGGCTCCTGCATCGTGATGCCCATGCTCCGCATGGGCGTCGTGGTGGTGTTTTACGGTTTCAGTTGACATTATTTCAGACCTGCTTTGCTGATTTCGTCAAAGTGCTGCTTTTCAATCTTCTCTACTTCGGCAACCGGAACGTAGTAATCCACGTCTTCGTCGAAGCTCTTCACGATCCAGCTTACGATCATGCCGAGGAAAGAAAGACCAGCCAGCCACCAGATATGCCAGATCATCGCAAAACCGAAGATGGTCGCAAACGCGGCAATAACAATCGCAGCACCGCTGTTTTTCGGCATATGAATTTCTTCATATTTAGCCGGTTGCTTGTACGCTTCGCCTTTCTCTTTCATTTCCCAGAAAGCGTCACGCTCATGCACATGCGGGATAACAGCAAAGTTATAGAACGGCGGTGGTGAAGAGGTTGCCCACTCCAGCGTACGCGCGCCCCATGGGTCACCGGTCAGATCGCGGTTCTGGTCGCGGTCACGCACAGAAACGTAGAACATAATGATCTGGCAAAGGATACCGCAGGCAATCAGTGCCGCACCGCCTGCCGCTACCACTAACAGCGAGTGGAACTGCGGGTCGATGTCCTGGCTCAGACGACGGGTCATGCCCATAAAGCCCAGTACGTACAGCGGCATAAAGGCAACGAAGAAACCGATAATCCAGAACCAGAAGGCGCGCTTGCCCCAGGTTTCGTTCAGCGTAAAGCCGAACGCTTTCGGGAACCAGTAAGTCACACCGGCCATACAACCGAACACCACACCACCGATAATCACGTTATGGAAGTGAGCAATCAGGAACAGACTGTTGTGCAGGACGAAGTCCGCACCTGGCACCGCCAGCAGAACACCGGTCATACCACCGACAGAGAAGGTGACCAGGAAGCCTACGGTCCACAGCATAGCAGAGTGCATTTGAATGCGGCCCTGGTACATGGTGAACAGCCAGTTAAAGATTTTAACCCCGGTAGGAATGGCGATAATCATCGTCATGATACCGAAGAAGGCGTTGACGTTCGCGCCCGCACCCATGGTGAAGAAGTGGTGCAGCCAAACGATGAACGACAACACGGTGATGGCGATGGTTGCCCATACCAGCGAGGTGTAACCGAACAGACGCTTTTTCGAGAAGGTCGCAGTGACTTCAGAGAAGACACCAAAGACCGGCAGAACAAGAATGTACACCTCTGGATGACCCCAAACCCAGATCAGGTTGACGTACATCATCATGTTACCGCCCATATCATTGGTAAAGAAATGGAAGCCGAGGTAACGATCAAGTGTCAACAGTGCCAGCGTAACGGTCAGAACCGGGAACGCAGCGATGATCAGGACGTTGGTGCACAGTGATGCCCAGGTAAATACTGGCATTTTGAACAGGTCCATGCCCGGTGCACGCATCTTCAGAATGGTAACGAAGAAGTTAATACCGGTCAGCGTGGTACCAATACCGGAAAGCTGGAGACTCCAGATCCAGTAATCAACCCCCACGCCAGGACTGTACTCTGCCCCCGACAGCGGTGGATAGGCCAGCCAGCCTGTTTGTGCGAATTCACCGACACCCAGAGACAGGTTAACCAGGATTACACCAATCGCGGTAAACCAGAAGCTCAGGTTGTTCAGGAACGGGAAGGCAACGTCACGTGCACCAATTTGCAAAGGTACCGCGATGTTCATCAGGCCCACAACGAACGGCATCGCCACGAAGAAGATCATGATCACGCCGTGCGCGGTGAAGATCTGGTCGTAGTGATGCGGCGGCAGTATGCCTGCTTCCCCGGCCGAAGCCAGAACCTGCTGGGTACGCATCATTACCGCATCGGCAAAGCCGCGCAGCAGCATGACGAAGGCCATGATGATATACATGATACCCAGTTTTTTGTGGTCGATGGAGGTGAACCATTCTGACCACAGATATTTCCACTTACCGAAATAAGTGATGGCGGCGACAAGCGCCAGACCTGCGATGATGATACCGGCGACCGTGACCATGACAATCGGCTCATGGAACGGTATAGCATCCAGTGTTAATTTTCCGAACATCGTATTATTCCTCGGCTCCCGCGGTAGCGGTGTGACTCATGTCCATGCCTTTATGCTCAGGCATGTCCATCTTCCCGTGGCTATGCATGAACTTGTTGATGACCTGCAAGAACAGTTCAGGATTAGCAGAAGAGAAATATTCCACCGGGTGATTTTCGCTTGGTACCGCTACTTTTTCGAAATCATCCATCGTTGTCAGCGTGTTAGGTGCCGCTTTAACTTTGGCAACCCACTGCTGGAACTCCGCGTCGTCTTTGGTGGCAATGGCTTTAAACTTCATACCAGAGAAACCGCGACCACTGAAGTTGGCGGAAATACCGTCGAAAGTTCCTGGCTCGTTGGCAATCAGATGCAGTTTAGTCTGCATGCCTGCCATCGCGTAGATCTGGCTACCGAGCGTAGGAATAAAGAAGGAGTTCATAACGGAATTAGAGGTGATTTTGAAGTTAACCGGTGTATTCGCCGGGAAAGCGATCTGGTTAACGGTCGCAATACCTTGTTCTGGATAAATGAACAGCCATTTCCAGTCCAGGGCAATCACATCAATTTCAACCGGTTTCACGTCTGACACCAGCGGTTTGCTCGGCTCCAGGGCGTGGGTTGATTTCCAGGTCAGCACACCAAGGAAAACAATGATCAGGATCGGAATGGTCCAGACCACGGCTTCCACTTTGTTAGAGTGTGACCAGTTAGGGCTGTATTTGGCATTCGTGTTTGAAGCCCGATATTTCCAGGCAAACACGATGGCCATCAAGACTGCAGGTATCACGACGATCATCATCAGACCAAAAGCGGTCAGGATCAGCGAACGTTGCTCCAGCGCAATCTGTCCTTTGGGATTTAACAATGCATTATCGCAGCCACTCATTAATAAAGTGCCTGCGATTAATGACAAAATCCCCAAACTTTTATTGTATTTACTGAGTCTCATTTAACGACCTCAATGACAAAGGGCTCTATTGTCGTTTAAGTGTGCGCGCATTTTACGGGAAGGTTTATGCAGTGTAAACCAGCTTAAGGATGTGTCAGAACCATGTTGACACCTTTTGCTAAGGGTGTCACAGATGTTGTTCTCGGTGACAAATTATTAACGTGGACAAGCAGTTGGCGGCAATATAACAAAAAGAGATGGATACAGGGTTAAACAAAAGTGGTAAAGGAATAACCCTGACTTTAATCACCCAATTATTTAACAATGTTGCATCATTTATTCGATTATTTTTAACCAAATTAATTGCGCACCGGTTTTAAATATCAGGGGGTATTCCCCCCGGTGAGTGAAATAATTTTTTGTAAATTGACACGCAAAGACAAATTAGGCGCGCTTAATCGACTGTACGAAATTGCGGCGAAATCACGAGCCGTTATCGGATAACGGCGGAGTCCTCTGCTTTCTGCAGCGCACGATAATCCAGCACCACACCGAATAGTACACCACAAAGCGCCAGCGTCATACCGGCCTCAAACAAGGGAATCAGCACGGCCGACAGGCGAGTCAGGCCCGCGGCGTCCAGCGCCAGCGCCAGCAGCCATAAAGCCAGCAATCCACAGCCGCCGGCAAACAGGCGGTTTGTCCAGCGGTAGCCCGATGCAAAGCGGGTACGCGGCAAAAACTGCCCGGTTTTTTGTGTGAAATCCAGCGTGCTGCGACAAAATGCTAACAGCGCCAGGCCGGGTAGGCCAGCCAGTACGGTAAAGGCATAAAAGGTTGGCCAGCCCCACCATTCCACTAAAAAACCCGCCACAGGGCCGACGTAAACGCGGCCGACCGCTGACAACGCGGACAGCAGCGCGAACTGCGTGGCGGAAAAGGATTTATTACACAGCGTCATCAGTAGCGCGACGAAAGCCGCCGTGCCCATCCCGCCACACAGGTTTTCGATAAACACCGCGCTCGCCATGCTCCACAGATGTTTGTCGGTGACGGCCAGCAGCCAGTAGCCAAAATTGGACACCGCCTGCAACAGGCCAAAAATCATCAGGGCGCGAAACAGGCTCAGGCGCTGCATCAGCACGCCACCATAGAGCGCCCCGATAATGGTGGCCAGCAGGCCAAGCGTCTTATTCACCAGGCCAACATCGCCCGGATTGAAGCCCACGCCACGGATTAAAAACGTGGTGGTGAGCGAGGCGGCAAACGCATCGCCCAGCTTGTAAAGAATGATCAGGGTAATCAGCAGCCAGGCGTTGTTGCGGTTAAAAAAGTCCCGCAGCGGATCAACCACCGCCTGACGTAATGAGCGGGGCGCGGACTGGCGGTCATCCGGCTCGTCAGCCATAAACGTTGCTACGATGCAGGGCACCAGTAGCAGCGCCATCAGCCAGTAAGTGGCTCGCCAGCCGAGGTAGCGATCGGCCAGCCATAACGCCAGACCTCCCGATATCAGCATGGCCAGCCGATAACCGAGAACCGTAATGGCCGCGCCGCTTCCGCGCTCTTCCGGCGGCAACACGTCCGTCTTCCACGCATCAAATACAATATCCTGTGACGCAGAACAGAACGCGATTAACACCGCCAGCGCCGCCATCAGGGTCAAATCCCGGCTGGGCTGCATGAACCCCATCGTGATGATGCTGGCCACTAGCGCCAGTTGGGTGATCAGCAACCATCCTTTGCGGCGACCAAGAAAAGGTGGCGTGTAGCGATCCATCATGGGTGACCAGAGAAACTTAAATACGTAGGCCTGGCCAACCAGCGAAAAGAAACCAATGGTTTTCAGATCGATATTATCCACGGTCATCCACGCCTGTAACGTTCCACCCGTTAATGCCAGTGGCAATCCGGATGCAAATCCCAGCAGGAGTAAAACAGCGGCATTTTTTTGACGGAAGACGCGGAAGTAGTGATTCATACTGACCTTGAGAAGGGCCCGGCGTCATGCCGGGCAGGGGACAAAATTAGCGGGCGTTCTGCTTGATAAATTCGTTGACGCTGGTGTCCTGCGCCATATCCGCAATCACGTCGCTCAGCGTTGAGTTAACCGCATTGGTGATTTTCTGGTTACTTGCGCTGAATGCACCTTCTACGCTGTAGGTCTGACGGTAGTTTTTGATCTGCTTATTGCCGTTTTTCGCGGTAGCAATAATAGAAATGTCCGCCTTGGTCGTAATGCTGTAACGTACGTCGCCCTGGGTGACGTCGGCATACAGATTATTAACAATGATTTGCAGATCCACTGCGCCATTAGGCCCTACCATATAGCCGCGTGCGGTCATCTGTTTTTCCAGCACTTCCTGCAGTAAGAAACGCAGGTCGCGTGAAGGGGTCAGACTGACCAGTTGGCCATCACGGTTCACTTTTGCCAGCGCCTGATCGCGGCGCTGGTCTGCGCCGTTAATGCTGACGGTGATGCCCATCAGGCTGGGATCGCGCTGCGGCAGCTGAATCTTGGGTTGGATTGTCAGTGTGTTGTTGCTGGAAGCACAGCCGGCCAGAATAAAGGCAGCCAGCAGTGGGAATAACAGTTTTTTCAACATACGCTTTCTCGTTAGTGTCATGGGTTGGTGTGCAAAAACTGCGGCCATCATAGCAAAGCGGTGCAGTGATTAAAGCCCCCTGCAAGAGGTAAAGTGAGCGCTGCGGCTTTTCGCCCCCGCTTTCTGGCATAAACAGCAGGCTGATAAGGCGCGCGATACGGCCAGCGGAATGATAATATTCGGCGCTTCACCGCGTAGAGTGGCCGAAAACCAACTAATATTTAAACAGATGGGGCACAGCGCTCGCCATTGAGGGTAAAACCATGATTCGAGAACAGATAGAAGAGAAGCTGCGCCTGGCTTTTGAGCCGGCTCATCTGGAGGTCCACGATGAAAGCTACCGACACAACGTGCCTGCCGGTTCGGAAAGTCACTTTAAAGTCGTGATCGTCAGTGACCGTTTTACCGGCCAGCGTTTCCTGGCGCGCCATCGCGCAATTTACAGCGAACTCAGCGCGGAGCTGGCAGGAAGCGTCCATGCCCTTGCGTTGCACACTTATACCTTGAAAGAGTGGGAAGGATTGCAGGATACGGTACTGGCTTCACCTCACTGTCGGGGCGCCGGAACGCTAGCCTGATTGCCCGCGTTTTAAACGGCCTTCGGGCCGTTTTTTGCGTTTAAGGGTGGCTAAACGCGATCTGTGGCTCAAAAAAACAGCAAACTCCCTGAAAAGTGGTGACTTAGCATCCTCGACTCATCTCAGCGATGCCGCTATAATGCTGCGTCTATTTTTCCGGAATGTCTTCGGGACGCTTCTGGTAACAGGGATCAGGTTCTCTTCACGGAAGCCGTCCCGGTTGTTGGATACGGCGCATTAACCAATGTGTGGTGTCTGAAGTTGACCGAGCACGTGATTTTTTGAGGTAACAAGATGCAAGTTTCTGTAGAAACCACTCAGGGCCTGGGCCGTCGCATTACGATTACTGTCGCTTCTGACAGCATCGAGAGCGCCGTTAAAAAAGAACTGGTGGATGTGGCGAAGAAAGTCCGTATCGATGGTTTCCGTAAAGGCAAAGTGCCAATGAACATCGTGGCACAGCGCTATGGTGCTTCTGTGCGCCAGGACGTGCTGGGCGATCTGATGACGCGTAACTTTGTTGACGCCATCATTAAAGAGAAAATTAATCCGGCTGGCGCACCGAACTACGTGCCAGGCGAATACACCGAAGGTCAGGACTTTACCTACGCGGTAGAATTCGAAGTGTATCCGGAAGTTGAGCTGAAAGGCCTGGAAAACATCGAAGTCGAGAAGCCACAGGTTCAGGTGACTGACGCGGATGTGGATACCATGCTGGAAACCCTGCGTAAGCAGCAGGCTAACTGGATTGAAACCGATGCAGCAGCCGGCGCAGAAGACCGCGCGACTATCGATTTCACCGGTTCTGTTGACGGTGAAGAATTCGAAGGCGGCAAAGCCTCTGATTTCGTTCTGGCGATGGGCCAGGGCCGCATGATCCCTGGTTTTGAAGAGGGCGTTGTCGGTCATAAAGCAGGCGAAACCTTCACTATCGACGTGAAATTCCCTGATGACTACCATGCGGAAAACCTGAAAGGGAAAGACGCGAAGTTCGAGATCGTGTTGAAGAAAGTTGAAACGCGTGAACTGCCAGAACTGACTGAAGAATTCATTAAACGTTTCGGCGTGGAAGAGGGTTCAGTTGACGGTCTGCGTGCCGAAGTGCGCAAGAACATGGAACGTGAGCTGAAAGGCGCTATTCGTAACCGCGTGAAAACCCAGGCTATCGACGGTCTGGTTGACGCAAACCCAATTGACGTGCCAGCTGCGCTGATCGACAGCGAAATCGACGTTCTGCGTCGTCAGGCTGCACAGCGCTTTGGTGGTGACGAGAAGCAGGCGCTGGAACTGCCACGTGAGCTGTTCGAAGAGCAGGCAAAACGTCGCGTTGTTGTCGGTCTGCTGCTGGGCGAAGTGATCCGCACCCATGAGCTGAAAGCTGACGAAGACCGCGTGAAAGTGCTGATCGAAGAGATGGCTTCTGCCTACGAAGATCCGCAGGAAGTGATCGAGTTCTACAGCAAGAATAACGAGCTGATGAACAACATGCGCAACGTTGCGCTGGAAGAGCAGGCTGTTGAAGCCGTGCTGGCGAAAGCGAAGGTTTCTGAGAAAGAAACTAACTTCCAGGAACTGATGAATCAGACCGCTCAGGCCTAATCATCTTTTTAACCGGTTGTGCTAAAGCCCGCGCCTGAAAAGTCGCGGGCTTTTTTCTGTATTACGCTTGCTGCCAGTCGGTTTGTCGCTATTTGGCTAATTTTTAGGCAAATTGTTCACGCATCGCTTTTTCCTGGTTAGCGATTGATGAAAAGGTTGTTATGCTTGAAACAACTGAGCAGCATCCCAAGATACAGGGAGTATGCAAAAACAGTTCGGCTGACTGATTAACCGTCCTGAAGTTGTCGGTAAGAGGCAGAGCATAGTTTTTGTCGCTCGTCTTACGTAAAATCGGTACAGAATGTTGCCAACGAAATTTATCCAGGAGACGGTAATGTCATACAGTGGCGATCGTGAGTTTACTGCACCGCACAATGCGTTGGTGCCAATGGTGGTCGAGCAAACCTCGCGCGGCGAGCGTTCATACGACATCTATTCCCGTCTGCTTAAAGAACGCGTAATCTTCCTTACCGGTCAGGTGGAAGATCACATGGCTAACCTGATTGTGGCCCAGATGCTGTTTCTGGAAGCAGAGAATCCGGAAAAAGATATTTACCTTTATATCAACTCACCGGGTGGCGTGATTACTGCCGGGATGTCAATTTATGACACCATGAAGTTTATCAAGCCGGACGTCAGTACCATTTGTATGGGCCAGGCCTGTTCAATGGGGGCTTTCCTGTTGACTGCCGGGACGAAGGGCAAGCGTTTCTGCCTGCCAAACTCACGCGTGATGATTCACCAACCGCTGGGTGGCTATCAGGGACAGGCAACTGACATTGAGATCCACGCGCGCGAAATCCTGAAGGTGAAGCAGCGCATGAACGAACTGATGGCGGAGCACACCGGCAAGTCACTGGAAGAAATTGAGCGTGACACCGAGCGTGACCGTTTCCTCTCCGCCAGCGAAGCGGTAGAGTATGGATTGGTCGATTCCATCCTGACGCATCGCCAATAAGCCCTAACTTCGCCTTGTCTCTGGTCTATAGTTAACAGGACAAGGTGATAATGGGTTGAATGAACATCGGCCGTGTACCCACGGCCAGTGCTGTACTTCTGGTACGGCCTGAGAATAAGAAGAGGTTAACTGATGACAGATAAGCGCAAAGACGGTTCAGGAAAGTTGCTGTACTGCTCTTTTTGCGGCAAAAGCCAGCATGAAGTGCGTAAGCTGATTGCCGGGCCGTCAGTGTATATCTGCGATGAGTGCGTTGATCTGTGTAACGACATTATTCGCGAAGAGATAAAAGAGGTTGCCCCGCATCGCGAACGTAGCGCCCTGCCTACGCCGCATGAGATCCGCCATCACCTCGACGATTACGTTATTGGTCAGGAAAGGGCCAAGAAAGTGCTGGCCGTGGCGGTGTACAACCACTACAAACGTTTACGCAACGGTGATACCAGCAACGGTATCGAGCTGGGTAAAAGTAATATCCTGCTCATTGGTCCTACCGGGAGCGGTAAAACGCTGCTGGCAGAAACCCTTGCCCGTTTACTGGATGTGCCTTTCACCATGGCGGACGCCACCACCCTGACCGAAGCCGGTTATGTGGGGGAAGACGTTGAAAACATCATTCAGAAACTGCTGCAAAAATGTGACTACGATGTGCAAAAAGCGCAGCGTGGTATTGTCTACATCGATGAAATTGACAAAATTTCACGTAAGTCAGACAACCCATCAATCACCCGTGACGTCTCAGGTGAGGGTGTGCAGCAGGCGTTGTTGAAACTGATTGAAGGTACGGTGGCTGCGGTTCCTCCGCAGGGCGGCCGTAAGCACCCGCAGCAGGAATTTTTGCAGGTTGATACCTCGAAAATTCTGTTTATCTGTGGCGGTGCGTTTGCCGGGCTGGATAAGGTTATCTCACAACGCGTTGAAACCGGGTCAGGCATTGGCTTTGGCGCCACCGTGAAAGGCAAATCGCAGAAAGCAACGGAAGGCGAGCTGCTGTCACAGTGTGAGCCGGAAGATTTGATCAAGTTTGGTCTGATACCGGAATTCATTGGCCGTCTTCCTGTCGTCGCGACGCTTAATGAGCTGAGTGAAGAGGCGCTGATTCAGATTCTGCGCGAGCCAAAAAATGCGCTTACCAAGCAGTACCAGGCGTTGTTTAACCTGGAAGGCGTTGATCTGGAATTCCGTGATGAAGCCCTGACGGCGATTGCGAAAAAGGCGATGTCACGTAAAACCGGCGCGCGCGGTCTGCGTTCTATCGTGGAAGGTGCACTGCTGGAAACGATGTACGATCTGCCTTCTATGGACGACGTCGAGAAAGTCGTGATTGATGAGTCAGTCATTGAGGGGCAGTCCGAACCCATGTTGATTTATGGCAAGCATGAAGCTCAGGCTTCTGGCGAATAAGTAAACAAATCGTCCACATTGTGCCATCTATAAAGGGGAAAATCTTTCCCCTTTTGCATTTCTCACCGTTGTGACATTGAATGTCTGACAATCATCCCCATATACTCAGACACCTGTGGGTTTAACCGCATACCTGCCTGTGCGGTACCCATCACCTGGCGGACACGAAACTAAGAGAGAGCTCTATGAATCCTGAGCGTTCTGAACGCATTGAAATCCCCGTCTTGCCTTTGCGCGACGTGGTAGTTTATCCGCACATGGTAATTCCGTTGTTTGTTGGCCGGGAAAAATCAATTCGGTGCCTCGAAGCCGCAATGGATCATGATAAAAAGATCATGCTGGTCGCACAGAAAGAGGCTTCAACGGATGAACCTGGCATAAACGATCTTTTTTCAGTGGGTACCATCGCCTCCGTTTTGCAGATGCTAAAACTGCCAGACGGTACGGTGAAAGTGCTGGTTGAAGGCTTGCAGCGTGCCAACATCACGACGCTTGCCGACAACGGCGATCACTTTGTAGCCCAGGCTGAATATCTGGTTTCACCAGAGATCGAAGAGCGTGAGCAGGAAGTGCTGGTGCGCACGGCGATCAATCAGTTTGAAGGTTACATCAAGCTGAATAAAAAGATCCCGCCTGAGGTCTTAACCTCCCTGAACAATATTGATGATGCGGCGCGCCTGGCGGATACGGTTGCGGCGCATATGCCATTGAAACTCGCGGACAAACAGTCCGTGCTGGAGATGTCAGACGTTAACGAGCGTCTGGAATATCTGATGGCGATGATGGAGTCTGAGATCGATCTGCTGCAGGTTGAAAAACGCATACGCAACCGCGTGAAAAAGCAGATGGAAAAGAGCCAGCGTGAGTACTACCTGAATGAGCAGATGAAGGCCATTCAGAAAGAGTTAGGCGAGATGGATGATACGCCTGACGAGTACGAAGCGTTAAAACGCAAAATCGATGCGGCTAAAATGCCGCAGGAAGCGCGTGAAAAAGCCGAAGCCGAACTGCAGAAGCTGAAAATGATGTCGCCTATGTCTGCAGAGGCAACAGTGGTGCGCGGCTACATCGACTGGATGGTGCAGGTTCCGTGGAACGCGCGCAGCAAAGTGAAGAAAGACCTGCGCAAAGCCCAGGAAACGCTGGACACGGACCACTATGGTCTGGAACGCGTGAAAGACCGTATCCTTGAGTACCTTGCGGTGCAAAGTCGCGTCAGCAAAATCAAAGGGCCGATTCTTTGCCTGGTCGGACCGCCGGGCGTGGGTAAAACCTCGCTGGGACAGTCCATCGCAAAAGCGACTGGCCGTAAATACGTTCGTATGGCGTTGGGCGGCGTGCGCGATGAAGCGGAAATCCGTGGTCACCGCCGCACCTATATTGGCTCAATGCCGGGCAAGTTGATCCAGAAAATGGCGAAAGTGGGGGTAAAAAACCCGCTGTTCCTGTTGGATGAAATCGACAAAATGTCCTCGGATATGCGCGGCGATCCGGCATCCGCACTGCTGGAAGTGCTGGATCCGGAACAGAATATCGCGTTTAACGATCACTATCTGGAAGTGGATTACGATCTCTCCGATGTGATGTTCGTGGCAACGTCAAACTCCATGAATATTCCGGCACCGCTGCTGGATCGTATGGAGGTGATTCGCCTGTCGGGGTATACCGAAGACGAAAAGCTCAACATCGCGAAACAGCATTTGCTGCCGAAGCAGATTGAGCGCAATGCCTTGAAAGCCTCTGAGATCAGCGTTGAAGACAGCGCGATTGTGGGCATCATTCGTTATTACACGCGTGAAGCCGGCGTACGTAGCCTGGAACGTGAACTGTCCAAACTGTGCCGTAAAGCCGTGAAGACGCTGCTGATGGATAAAACCAAAAAGCACATCACCATCAATGGTGAGAACCTCAAGGATTTCCTTGGCGTTCAGCGTTTTGACTATGGTCGTGCGGACAGCGAAAACCGTGTAGGCCAGGTGACCGGTCTTGCCTGGACAGAAGTGGGCGGGGATTTGCTGACAATCGAAACCGCCTGTGTACCGGGTAAAGGGAAACTGACCTATACCGGTTCACTGGGTGAAGTGATGCAGGAGTCGATTCAGGCCGCCCTGACCGTCGTGCGCGCACGTGCAGAGAAACTGGGTATCAACGGTGACTTTTACGAAAAACGTGATATCCACGTGCACGTACCAGAAGGGGCAACACCGAAGGATGGCCCGAGTGCCGGTATTGCGATGTGTACGGCGCTGGTGTCCTGTCTGACGGGTAACCCGGTGCGGTCAAATGTGGCGATGACCGGCGAGATCACGCTGCGTGGTCAGGTGCTGCCGATTGGTGGACTGAAAGAGAAGCTGCTGGCAGCGCACCGTGGTGGCATTAAAGTGGTTCTGATTCCGGACGAGAACAAGCGCGATCTGGAAGAAATTCCACAGAACGTGATTGCCGATCTGGAAATCCATCCGGTTAAGCGCATCGAAGAAGTATTGAACCTTGCACTGGAAAACGCGCCTTACGGCATGCAGGTTGCTACCGCAAAATAGTGATTAATGGCATAAACCGTTAAAAAGCAGAGCTGGCAACACCAATTGGTGCTTGCCAGCTTTTTTTTGTGCCGCTAATTTAGGTGGCTGCTGAACCATCGTTATAAGAGGATTACCGTTGTTTCAGCTTATAAGGCTTGATATAACTTGCTGCGCGTTCGTACCCGACAGGAAGCGTGGGTACGATGTGAAATAATAAAGAGGGGATGAATAGAGTGAATAAGTCACAACTGATCGATAAAATTGCTGCCGATGCCGACATTTCTAAAGCAGCAGCAGGACGTGTGTTAGATGCATTTATGGGCTCTGTTTCTGATGCGCTGAAAGGCGGAGATGAAGTGGCGCTGGTGGGATTCGGCACTTTCTCAGTACGTGAGCGCGCAGCGCGCACAGGCCGTAACCCACAAACCGGTAAAGAGATCACTATCCCGGCAGGTAAAGTACCGGGTTTCCGTGCAGGTAAAGCACTGAAAGACGCTGTCAACTAATGACAACGCCACCACTCATTAACACATTTTCTTGAGTGGATTAGAGGACGGTTAACGCGTTCTCATGTAACATACGGGCACATCGATAAGATGTGCCTTTTTTTTATATCCAGAGAGGCAGTAAAGGTCGCAAGGCTTGTCTCAACAGGATTATTGCTGCCAGCAAGATTTGCAGCTGAGTAATGCGCCGGGAAGAGGGCGTTATTGCGACAGGGCTTTACATTCACACTACAGCGGAGTGTTGTCATACCATGATGGACAATTTACGCGCGGCGTCGAACCATGTCGTGCTCAAGATTATTTTGGGGTTGATCATTCTCTCCTTTGTGCTGACCGGCGTTGGCAACTATCTGATTGGCGGCAACAATGATTATGCGGCCAAAGTGAACGGTCAGGAGATCAGCCGGGCGCAGTTAGATCAGGCATTTAACAGCGAACGTAACCGCCAGCAGCAGATGCTGGGCGACCAGTTCTCGCAGCTTGCAGGTAACGATGGTTACATGCAGCAGATGCGCCAGCAGGCGCTGTCGCAGCTGATCGATCAGGCCTTACTGGACAGCTACATCAAAGATCTGCACATTGCCATCAGTGACGATCAGGTTAAGCAGGCGATTTTCAATCAGGCTGCTTTCCAGACGAACGGTAAGTTTGATAACGCCAAATATAACGCGATGATCGGCAACATGGGCTTTACTGCCGACCAGTATGCGGAAGCGCTGCGCAAGCAGCTGGCGACACAGCAGCTCATCAACGCCATCGCCAACACCGACTTTATGCTGAAAAATGAAACCAGCAAGCTGGTGGATTTGGTGGCGCAGAAGCGCGATATTCAGACCGCAACCCTGGACGTGAATGCACTTGCGGCGAAGCAGACCGTCAACGATGACGAGATCAACCAGTATTATCAGCAGCATAAAAACAGCTTTATGGCGCCTGAACAGTTCCGGGTCAGCTATATCAAACTGGATGCTGCAGGCATGCAGGAAAACGCCAGCGATGCGGATATTCAGGCCTGGTACGATCAGCATAAAGCGGATTACACCCAGCCACAGCGCGATCGCTACAGCGTCATTCAGACCAAAACGGAAGCCGATGCCAACGCCATTCTGGCTCAGCTGAAAAGCGGTGCTGATTTTGCCGAACTGGCGAAAACCAAATCCATTGACCCGATTTTCTGCTCGCAAAGGCGGCGATATGGGCTGGCTGGAACCTTCTACCACGCCGGATGAGCTGAAAAATGCCGGACTGAAAGAGAAAGGCCAGCTGTCAGGCGTGATCAAGTCTTCCGTTGGCTTCCTGATCGCGCGCCTCGACGATATCATCCCCGAGCAGGTCAAGCCGCTGGCCGACGTGCGCAGTGAGGTGGCGGATGAGGTCAAGCAGGAAAAAGCAGTGGATGCCTTCTATAAGCTGCAGCAGAAGGTGAGTGAAGCGGCCAGCAATGATAATGAGTCTCTTGCGGGCGCGGAGCAGGCGTCGGGCATGAAAGCCACAGAAACGGGCTGGTTTAGCCGTGACGACGTGCCGAAAGATCTCGATTTTGACGCGGTGAAACAGGCAATTTTCAACGGCGGGCTTGTTGGACAAAATGGCGCGCCAGGCAATAACTCTGACATCATCAGTGTGGATGGCGATCGTGCCTTCGTGTTGCGTATCAGTGAGCACAAACCTGAAGCGGTTGAACCGCTGGAGAAGGTTAAAGCACAGATTATCGACACGTTGAAACACGACAAAGCGACGCAGCAGGCTAAAGCCCAGGCCGATAAACTGTTAGCCGACCTCAAAGCCGGAAAACAAGATGTGCTTAAAGCGGCAGGCCTGACCCTGAGCGCCAGTAAAACGGTTGATCGAAATACGCAGGATCCGGTGGCACAGGCTGCCTTTAACCTGCCACAGCCTGAGGATAACAAACCCTCCTGGGGCGTCAGCGAAGATATGCAGGGCAATGTGGTTCTGGTGGCGGTGGATAAGGTCAGCACCGGTACGATGCCACAGGCGCAGATTAATGAAATGGTCAAAGGCGTCACGCAGAACAACGCGCAGCTTGCCTTTGAAGCATTGCTGCAGAATCTGCGTAAAGAGGCCAAAATCAAATACGGTGCCGCTGCCCAGCAGATGCAGTGATCCTCGCAAATTTCAGATAATGACTGAAACAACCCAAGGCCGCTTATGCGGCCTTTTCCATTTTTAACTTTTGCCGTTTGAGGGCAGGTTATTGTCGTGACAACCTGAGCCTGCTGTTTAACACAAGGAGAAACACAGCATGGCTAAACCCAACTTACACGCCTTTTATCTTTCCCTCGCCCTGTGTGGCGCGCTGTATCAAATGCCTCTTTCAGCGGCAGAAACCCCAAGTGAAACCCAGGCCGCGCAGGTTTCCATGCCGCAGCAGGAGCTGGTCAGCATAAACGACGCGACGGCAGAGCAGCTATCAAAGGCGATGAACGGGGTGGGCCTCAAGAAGGCGCAGTCTATCGTCAGCTATCGTGAAGAGTACGGGCCGTTTACGGCTATCGATCAACTGAAAGAGGTGCCCGGCTTTGGCAATGCCCTGGTTGAGAGAAACCTGTCGCGTCTGAAATTGTGAAGTGATGCGCAACTCTGATGCTTAACCTGCTGTTACGGGCGGACTCTGCTAAAGTGAACAGGTCCAACCAGTTAATCTATAGCAGCAGGAGAACAGGAATGCAGACCACGATAAAAGTGCGCGGCTATCATCTGGATGTCTATCAGCATGTTAACAATGCTCGTTATCTGGAGTTTTTAGAAGAAGCGCGCTGGCAATGGCTGGAAGAAGTGGACGCCTTTAATTGGTTGCTTGAGCAGAAACTGGCCTTTGTGGTGGTCAACATCAACATCAATTATCGTCGCCCGGCGGTGCTGGGCGATGTACTGGAGATCAGCAGCGACATCACGCAGCTTAATGGAAAAAGCGGCATCATTTCTCAGCGGGTTCTTTTAGCGGGTGGTGAGACTGTTGTTGCAGATGCGGCACTGACCTTCGTGTGCATCGACCTGCGTTCCCAGAAAGCCGTCCCGCTGGAAGGCGAACTGCGGCAGCGACTGGAAAGACTGATGTCTTAACTGATGTCTTAACTCATGTCATCAAGGCGGCGGCTATCTGTCGCCGCCGCGCCCGAGGTTACGGCAAACCGGTTTTTGCCTTCATGGCTGCCATAATACCGGGGCGATCCTGCAGATAAGCATTCAGGCCGTTTGAGCGCAGATGACAGGCGGCACATTCGCCACAGCCGTCACCTTTGATGCCGTTATAACAGGTGAGCGTCTCTTCGCGGATCAACGTAAGCTGCTGCCAGTAATCGGCCAGCGCCCAGGTTTCGGCTTTATTAAGCCACATCAACGGGGTTTCAAAACGAACATCGCGCGCCATGCCAAGGCCGATCGCGTGGTTAAGCGCTTTGACGAACTCGTCGCGACAGTCGGGATAACCGGAGAAGTCGGTTTCGCAAACGCCGGTGATGACGGCTTCCGCTTCAACCTGATACGCGTAAACCGAGGCCAGGGTCAGAAACAGAATATTGCGGCCCGGCACAAAAGTGCTCGGCAGGCCGCTAGCCTCGGGATCATAAGCGGGAACCGGAATGCTGTCGCGCGTCAGGCTGCTGACGGCCAGTTCATTCAGCATGGTCACATCGAGCACCTTGTGCGCTCGGGCGCCCAGTTTTAAGGAAAGGTCCCGGGCCACGTCAATCTCTTCACGATGACGCTGACCATAGTCGAAGGTCACACAGTGCACTTCATCGTAATGCTGTAGGGCCTGAACCAGGCAGGTGGTGGAGTCTTGTCCACCGCTAAATACGACAACGGCGCGTTTCATGGCACGTCCCAATAATAAAAATTGGTGCTTATGGTAATACCTGAACGCGCGGCTGAACAGCTGCAGGGGCAATAACTGGCCCGATCTGGCGCTTCTTAACCCCCGTTAGTCAAGGTCTGATAGCGCACTAGCCCAGTTCGCGCTGCCAGGGCGTAATATCGCCAATGTGCTCGGCAACCCACTCAGGTTGATAGTAAGTATCAGGATAACGTTCTCCGCTGTCGCACAGCAGTGTCACCAGCGAGCCCTGCTCGTGGTTATCGCGTAAGCGTTTTGCCACCTGCATCATGCCCCAGAAGTTGGTGCCGGTAGACGGGCCCGGTTTGCGTCCCAGAAGTGTTTCCAGCTTCAGCATGGCGGCAATTGATGCGCCATCCGGTACGCGAAGCATTTCGTCAATCACATCGGGCATAAAGGAAGGCTCGACGCGTGGACGACCAATGCCTTCAATCATGCTGCCACGATTGCTGGTCAGGGTGGCGTCACGGTTGTGCCAGTAGTCATAAAAAACGGAATGCTGCGGATCAACGACCAGTAATCGCGTATCGCATCCCTGATAGCGAATATAGCGTCCCAGCGTGGCCGAGGTACCCCCAGTGCCGGCACTCATAATCAGGGTGTGAGGAACGGGAAAGGGTTCGTTTGCCATCTGACGGAAGATGCTTTCAGCAATGTTGTTGTTGCCGCGCCAGTCGGTGGCCCGTTCCGCGTAGGTAAACTGATCCATAAAATGGCCGTTCAGTTCCCGGGCGAGGCGCTCGGATTCTGCATAGAGCTGACAGGGATCGCTGACAAAGTGACACTGACCGCCGTAAAAGGTGATCTGCTCAATTTTACGCTTCGCGGTGCTGGCGGGCATGACGGCAATAAAAGGCAAGCCCAGCAGGCGGGCAAAATAGGCTTCAGACACGGCCGTACTGCCCGAAGATGCCTCAATAACCGGTGTATCTTGTTTGATCCAACCGTTGGCCAGGGCGTACAGAAACAGAGAGCGCGCCAGACGATGTTTCAGACTTCCGCTGGGATGCGTGCTTTCATCTTTGAGATAGAACCTGATGCCCGGAAAATCCGGCAAACTGAAGCGAATTAAGTGTGTGTCCGCTGAGCGTTGAAAATCAGCGTTAATTTCGTTAATCGCGTGGCGTACCCAGCATGTTGACATGGCGTTCATTTCCGGTCGGATGAAAGTCATTATTTTAAGGCACGTGTAGGAAAAAGAGCTTGCTGGTTTTGCGTTAAAATGGCGGTAATGGAGAAAATATTTCTACCGGAGGGCCGTATGCCAGATAAAATTGACCTTAAACTGTTGGCTATGCTGCAGCAGGACTGCACCACTTCACTCCAGGTACTGGCAGATGCGGTTAATCTCACCACGACGCCCTGTTGGAAGCGCCTTAAAAAGCTGGAAGAAGACGGCATTATTCGCGGACGGGTCGCTCTGCTGGATAATGAAAAGCTTGGCCTCTGTCTCACGGCCTTTATGTTTGTCAAAACCACCCAGCACAGCAAAGCCTGGTATCAGGAGTTCGTCTCGGTGGTGCAGAGCATGCCGGAAGTGATGGGCTTTTACCGTATGGCCGGTGAGTACGATTATTTACTGCGTATTCAGGTTGCCGACATGAAAAGTTATGATGCCTTTTATAAGCGTTTAGTTAATGGTGTAACAGGCCTGATCGATGTGACCTCCAGCTTCGCGATGGAAGAGATTAAATACACGACAGCCCTGCCTGTTGGCCCCTGAGTATCTGAGATTGAGAGCAGCCTTGTGCGATTATTCAGCCAGTTAAGTTGGTATTTTATCCGTGAGTGGCGGCGTTATCTGGGCGCCGTCACCTTACTGATCGTTATTGCCGTTCTGCAGTTGCTGCCGCCGTGGATTGTCGGGGTGATTGTGGACGGCGTGACCCACCAAAACATGGATGCCCGGCGCATCCTGATGTGGATTGGCATTATGCTGCTGACCGCCGTGGTGGTTTATCTGCTGCGCTATGTCTGGCGCGTGCTGCTGTTTGGCGCATCCTACCAACTGGCCGTTGAGCTGCGAGAGGATTTTTATCGTCAGCTCAGCCGTCAGCAGCCGGCGTTTTACCTGCGTCACCGAACCGGCGATCTCATTGCCCGCGCCACCAACGACGTCGATCGGGTGGTTTTTGCTGCCGGTGAAGGCGTGCTGACGCTGGTGGATTCTCTGGTCATGGGATGCGTTGTGTTAATTGCCATGAGTACACAAATCAGCTGGCAGCTGACGCTGATATCGCTAATACCGATGCCATTCATGGCGTTGGTCATTCACCGCTATGGCGAGCAGCTGCATAACCGTTTCAAACTGGCGCAGGCGGCCTTTTCCAGCCTGAACGATCAGACGCAAGAGAGCCTTACCAGCATCCGAATGATTAAGGCATTTGGGCTGGAGCAACATCAGTCGGCGCAGTTCGCCGATATTGCACGTGATACCGGAGAGAAAAACCTGCGCGTTGCGCGAGTGGATGCGCGTTTTGATCCCACCATTTATATCGCGATTGGCTTTGCCAACCTGCTGGCGATTGGCGGCGGAAGCTGGCTGGTGTGGCATGATCAAATGACGCTGGGGCAGCTCACCAGCTTTGTCATGTACCTGGGATTGATGATCTGGCCGATGCTGGCGCTGGCATGGATGTTTAACATTGTTGAGCGTGGCAGTGCTGCGTGGAGCCGAATTCGCGCGCTGCTTTCTGAGGCACCGGTCGTTGAAGACGGTGATAAAACCTTGCCTGACAGGGCCGGAACGTTACAGGTCTCGATTCGCGAATTCAGTTATCCCGCCAGTTCAGGTGCGATACTGAGCCAGGTTGAATTTCAACTCAAGCCGGGCGATATGCTGGGCCTGTGCGGCCCGACCGGCAGTGGTAAAACGACCTTGCTGAGTTTGATTCAGCGTCACTTCGATATTCAGCAAGGGGATATCCGCTACCATTCCATCCCGCTGCCACAGCTGCGGCTGGACAGCTGGCGCAGCCGTCTCGCCGTCGTCAGTCAGACGCCGTTTCTGTTTTCCGACAGCGTGGCCAATAACATTGCGCTGGGCAGGCCGGATGCCAGTCAGGAGGATATTGAGCAGGCGGCAAAAATGGCCTGCGTCCATGACGATATCTTACGCCTGCCGCAAGGCTACGAAACCGAAGTCGGGGAGCGCGGAGTCATGCTGTCCGGCGGTCAGAAACAGCGTATTTCAATCGCCCGTGCCCTGCTGCTTGATGCGGAGATCCTGGTTCTGGACGATGCGCTGTCGGCCGTGGACGGACGCACAGAACACGAAATTTTGCATAATCTGCGCCTGTGGGGCAAAGGGCGCACGTTGATCATCAGCGCCCACCGCCTGTCGGCACTCACGGAAGCCAGTGAGATTCTGGTGCTGCATCAGGGCACCGTGGCGCAGCGAGGCGACCATGCTGCCCTGACGAACGCGGCGGGCTGGTATCGGGATATGTATCGCTATCAGCAACTGGAAGCCGCACTGGATGATGATGAAACGGAAAAAGGAGTGCCGCATGGCTAAGTCACAACGTATGTGGCCAACACTTAAACGCCTGCTGAGCTACGGTAAACCGTGGCGCAAATCGCTGTCGCTGGCCGTGTTGATGCTCTGGATTGCCGCCGCCGCCGAAGTCACCGGCCCGGTTCTGGTGAGTTATTTCATCGATAATCTGGTGGCGAAGCATCAAATGCCCTGGGGCATCGTGGCAGGACTGGTCGTGAGTTTTATTCTGCTGCAGCTGCTGGCCGCCGCCCTGCATTACGGGCAGGCGTTACTGTTTAACCAGGCCGCGATTGGCGTGGTGCAGCGTTTACGCACCGATGCCATGAACGCGGCGCTGCGTCAGCCACTCGCTGCGTTTGATACCCAGCCGGTGGGGCAGTTGATTTCCCGGGTCACCAACGACACGGAAGTCGTCCGGGATCTGTATGTGACCGTTGTCGCGACGGTCCTGCGCAGCGCCGCGCTGGTGGGCGCAATGATGGTGGCCATGTTCAGCCTGGACTGGCGCATGGCGCTGGTGGCGATGTTGATTTTCCCTATGGTGCTCATCGTCATGCTGATTTATCAGCGCTTCAGTACACCGATAGCGCGTCGCGTTCGCAGCTATCTGGCCGATATCAACAACGGTTTTAACGAAGTGATTAGCGGGATGAGCGTGATTCAGCAGTTCCGCCAGCAGGCACGTTTTGGCGAACGCATGGGGGAAGCCAGCCGCTCTCACTATCTGGCGCGCATGGAAACCCTGCGGCTCGATGGCTTCCTGTTACGGCCGCTTTTAAGCCTGTTTTCGGCGCTGGTGCTGTGCGGGCTGCTGCTGTTATTCAGTTTCTCAATGCCCGGCGTTTTCGAAGTCGGGGTGCTGTACGCGTTTATCACCTATCTGGGACGGCTTAACGAGCCCTTAATCGAACTCACTACGCAGCAGTCGATGTTGCAGCAGGCGGTTGTCGCGGGCGAGCGTATTTTTGAACTGATGGATGCGCCCCAGCAGCACTATGGTGACAGCGATCGACCCATGGCGTCCGGACGCATTACGCTGGATAACCTGAGCTTTGCCTATCGCGATGATCGTGACGTGCTAAGCAACATCTCGCTGGATGTGCCTTCACGCGGCTTTGTCGCTCTGGTCGGTCATACCGGCAGCGGCAAGAGCACGCTGGCAAACCTGTTAATGGGCTACTATCCGGTGACGCGCGGTGAAGTCCGTCTGGACGATCGTCCGTTGGGGCAATATTCCCACCAGGCGCTACGACGCAGCATCGCGATGGTACAGCAGGATCCGGTCGTACTGGCCGACACGCTGCTGGCCAACGTGCGGCTGGGTCGGGATATCAGCGAAGAAGCCGTGTGGACGGCGCTGGAGCAGGTACAGCTGGCGCCGCTGGCCCGGGCATTGCCTGCAGGTATTCATACCCGACTGGGCGAACAGGGGAATAACCTGTCGGTGGGGCAAAAGCAATTACTGGCGCTGGCACGCGTACTGGTACAACTGCCGCAGATTCTCATCCTTGATGAAGCCACCGCAAATATCGATTCCGGTACAGAGCAGGCCATCCAGCACACGCTGCGCACCCTGCGTCAGCATACGACGCTGGTGGTTATCGCCCACCGTCTTTCCACCATTACCGAAGCAGACAGCATACTGGTGCTGCACCGTGGTCATGTTGTCGAGCAGGGCACGCACCAGCAGCTGCTGGCAGAGGAAGGGCGCTACTGGCAAATGTATCAGTTGCAACAGGTTGGCGATGAACTGGAATCGGCAGCACCGTTAGTCAGTGCAGGGTGATTGCACCTTTTTTGCGCATCTTTTTCTCCATTGTTCCGTCAGGATGCACGCCTTTGAGCGTAACAGCACCAAAGGAGTGCATCCGCTTCGTTTATTAATCCCCCAGTTTTTCCCAAACCGATATTCAGCATTTCCTGAGCCTTATTCCGTCGCGGCCTGATAACGGATTTCGCACGATACTTACATCTGGCACAGCCTTTGCTTAAGTCTCTGCGTGTCCATGAGACTTACTTATTTCAATTCCTTAAGGAGAGGCTATGAAGCTGGTTACCGTCGTAATTAAGCCGTTCAAGCTGGAAGATGTGCGAGAGGCATTATCCTCCATTGGTATTCAGGGACTGACCGTCTCCGAAGTGAAAGGTTTTGGACGTCAGAAAGGGCACGCCGAACTGTACCGTGGTGCGGAATACAGCGTGAACTTTCTGCCCAAGGTCAAAATTGATATCGCCATTGCAGACGACCAACTGGACGAAGTGGTGGACGTAATCAGTAAATCGGCTTACACCGGAAAAATTGGCGACGGCAAGATTTTCGTTGCTGAACTGCAGCGCGTGATTCGCATACGTACCGGCGAAACCGACGAAGCCGCACTGTAAACAAGACTCAGTAATGTGATGGGATGGAAAAAAAATGAATAAAATGCTGACCAAGTTGGGCCTCACCAGCCTGGCACTGTTACCGTCGCTGGCAATGGCTGCTGCGCCTGCCGTTGCAGACAAAGCCGATAACGCCTTTATGATGATTTGCACTGCGCTGGTGCTGTTTATGTCAATTCCCGGGATTGCGCTGTTTTACGGCGGCTTGATCCGCGGTAAAAACGTGCTCTCTATGCTCACTCAGGTGGCGGTCACCTTTTCGCTGGTATGTGTGCTGTGGGTGATTTATGGCTACTCACTGGCCTTTAGCGAAGGCAATGCATTCTTTGGCAGCTTCAACTGGGTGATGCTGAAAAACATTGCGCTGACAGCGGTTATGGGCAGCTTTTATCAATACATCCATGTGGCTTTCCAGGCGTCCTTTGCCTGTATTACCGTGGGGCTGATCGTCGGTGCCATTGCGGAACGTATTCGTTTCTCAGCCGTGCTGATTTTCGTGGCGGTATGGCTGACGCTGGCTTATCTGCCTATCGCGCATATGGTCTGGGCAGGCGGCTTACTGGCTCAGGATGGCGCGCTGGACTTTGCTGGCGGCACGGTTGTGCACATTAACGCGGCGGTTGCCGGACTGGTCGGTGCTTACCTGGTGGGCAAACGTGCAGGCTTCGGCAAAGAGGCATTTAAACCTCACAACCTGCCAATGGTCTTTACCGGTACCGCCATTCTGTATGTAGGCTGGTTTGGCTTCAACGCAGGCTCGGCGTCGGCAGCTAACGAAATTGCCGCACTGGCTTTCCTGAATACCGTTGTGGCGACTGCCGCTGCTGTGCTGGCATGGACCTTCGGCGAGTGGGCGCTGCGTGGTAAACCTTCTCTGTTAGGTGCCTGTTCTGGTTTTATTGCGGGTCTGGTTGCCATTACGCCAGCCTGTGGTTATGTCGGCGTCGGTGGCGCGTTAATTATCGGTTTAGCCGGTGGTCTGGCGGGCATCTGGGGCGTAACAACGCTGAAAAGATGGCTGCGGGTTGACGATCCTTGTGACGTATTCGGCGTTCACGGCGTCTGTGGCATCATCGGCTGTATCCTGACGGGCGTGTTCGCGTCCTCTTCTCTGGGCGGCGTGGGCTATGCACCAGGCGTCACTATGGGGCATCAGGTTGCCGTTCAGCTGTTCAGCGTAGGGGTGACTATCGTCTGGTCTGCCGTGGTGGCCTTCATTGGCTTTAAACTGGCGGATATGATTGTAGGGCTGCGCGTGCCGGAAGAGCAGGAGCGCGAAGGCCTGGACGTCAACAGCCATGGCGAGAACGCATACAACCATTAATTCATCTGTAACGATAAGAGAAAAGGGGCGATTTCGCCCCTTTTTACTATTCGCTGCGCTGGCGCATCACACCTTCCTGAACCGTTGACGCCACCAGTTCCCCTTGCCGGTTGTAAAACTCACCGCGTACAAAGCCCCGCGCGCCCGATGCAGAGGTGCTCTCCACGCTGTAGAGCAGCCAGTCGTTAAAATTCAGCTCACGGTGAAACCACATAGAGTGGTCAATCGTTGCCACCTGCATATCGGATTCCAGAAAGCCTTTGCCATGGGGCTGCAGCGCCACGGGCAAAAAGTTAAGATCGGAAGCGTAGCCCAGTAGATACTGATGGATGCGTAAATCATCGGGCAGCGTGCCGTTAGCCCGTATCCACACCTGACGCTGCGGTTTATCAACGTGGCCTCGTAACGGGTTGTGGATCTGCACCGGGCGGATTTCCAGCGGACGCTCGGCGATAAATTTCTCGCGCAGCTTTTCTGGCAGCATATGGGCCATTTTTTGCGCCATCTGCTGCTCGTTGGGGAGATTATCAGGCCCTTTCACCTGCGGCATGGGTTTCTGATGTTCAAAGCCGCTTTCCGGCGACTGGAAAGAGGCCGTCATATAAAAAATAGGCTGACCATTTTGAATGGCGCTGACCCGGCGGGCGCTAAAACTTTTACCGTCACGCAGGCTTTCCACGTCGTAAATAATCGGTTTCTGGCTGTCGCCGGGCCGGAGAAAATAGCTGTGGAATGAGTGAATGACGCGATCTTCCGGCACGGTCTGTTTGGCCGCAAAAAGTGCCTGTCCCACTACCTGACCGCCAAAGACCTGACGAAGGCCAAGATCTTCGCTCTGGCCGCGAAAGAGGCCTTCTTCGATTTTTTCCAGATGGATTAAATTAAGCAGATTTTCGAGTGCCTGACTCATGACGCTTTCCTGATAATAAGTATTTGCCTAAGTGTGAAAGATCCGACCAGTTTCCGTCAATCAGACTTTCGGTCTTTCATCCGACCAGGCAAACTTTTGATTTTGTGCCAACATTAAAGACATACGGCGAGTGAAACGCTGTAATGAAGATTCACTGCTAAAAATCATTTTGATCAAAAGGAGACGACATCAATGAAATTCTGGCATGTGTTAAGTGGCATAGCGATGGCGATGGCTCTCGCGGGTTGTGCACACAAAGGCAAACCGGTTCCAACCCCGACTTTAGGGTCAGCGGTTGCAGGACAAACAGCAACGATTGCTCAGCCTAACGTCAGTGGATCCGTCTATATTCGTCAGCGCATTGCGCTGCCGCCGAATGCTGCACTGACCGTGACGCTGTCAGATGCATCGGTTGCGGATGCTCCGTCGAAAGTGCTGTCCCAGCGCGTCGTGCGCACGGAAGGGAAGCAGGCGCCATTCCATTTTGTGCTGCCTTTCAACCCGGCCGACATTCAGCCTAATGCACGCATCCTGTTAAGCGCTGCCATTACGGTTGATGGCAAGATGGCCTTCATTACCGAAGAGGTTAAACCGGTGATCAATCAGGGCGGAACAAAAACCGATCTGGTGTTAGTACCGGTCCCCTCTATGGCGATGCCAACGCAGCCAGGCGCAGCCACGAGCGTACCGCCAACGTCACCGACGCAGGTTACACCGTCAGCCGCTGTCCCGGCACCGACGACCATGTAAGGCCTCAGGGCAACCCTATCAGGGCGGCATTGCCGCCGCCCTGACGCCTTAAAATCGCCAGCGATATTGGTCTAAATCAATCTCACCGGCGTCACTCACCTCAACGCCTTCCGCCTCCAGCGCATCTCGCTGACGAAATAACCGATCGCCCTGCAGCGAAATAGTACCGTGGCGATTAATCACCCGGTGCCAGGGAAGCGTACTGCCCTCAGGTAAGCGGCTTAAGACGCCACCGACCTGGCGCGCTGCTCTGGGCGAGCCCGCCAGCAGGGCGACGTCACCATAGGTTGTGACGCGGCCGGGAGGAATTGCGGCAACGATTTGCCAGATTCGCTGTTTGAAGCTGTCAGAGCTGTCCATAAACTTACCTGCCCGAGAAAAGGCGATAATTTTATCACATTGAGGGTTAATTATCGGCGATCGTACAAGAAACCAACGGTCATCCCGACCAGGCTTGCAATTGCCGGGGGCATCCCCGATAATGCCTGCGCTCTCGAAATGAGGGCTAGTCAATGGGGGCCCTGTTGGTTCTCCCGCAATGCTAGCTTGTGAACTCGGTCAGGTCCGGAAGGAAGCAGCCGCAGCAGGTGACGTGTGTGCCGGGATGTAGCTGGCGGGGCCTCCACCATTTCATCTCGTAAACATCCCTCTTCCCAGATGATAAACAGGCGAATCTCGCCTGGGCCGTTCCATTGCCGGCAGGCGAGTTGTGCAAAAACGGGCTGGTGAAATCAGATCAAACGTAATACAAAATAGGTTAGCGTACAAATTTCCAGACTGACACCGGGACTTTGTCATAGAGCTTGTTCATCGTCAGTTCAGCCAGGCGGTGATCGGCTGCTGAGTAAAATACTGCTAATTCTTCATCGGGTAATTCGTACTTATTTTTTTCAATTACGCGTTCCAGCGTGTCAATAGAACGACAGCGCCTCAGTCGCATCAAATAATCAGTTTTAGTTAGGGTTTTGTTCATAAATAAACCGTTCTCACGTCAGTACTATAATGAATGGCTTGGCTGTTGAAGAAAAGCGCACTCTTCAGTAAACACATTAAATAAACGTTTCGCTGAGCGTTGCCAGCGCTGAAGATCCTGAGTATTTACACTGTAGTTGCTAAACAACATAAAGGTATCATCAAGATATTCATCGATTTGGGTAATCAGTGCTTCGTCTTCAACGTGCTTAATTTTGTAATTCATGGTAAAAGAGGCGATGTGCTCAATCAAATCGTTTAGCTGTAAATTGCTTTCGGCAGTGGGGTCATTAACCCAGCCGTGATGACTGTCAGTTAATGTCGCCATGCTGTCGTCAAACAGATTCTCACACAAGTATTTAAGCTGGGCAATATCATGCCGTTTCGGTGAGTATTCGTCCATCTTTTTCCCCTCCGTAGCGAGCAAAGTTACCGCAAAGCGGCGCGATTAGGTGAAGCGGCCAGGAAGTGGTTATCGGGTTTGTAAATAACGGACTGAGTTAAGAATAGTGTAGAATCATTAGTTCTGCTCACCTCCATTACTAAATATTACAATTCATCGCCAGGTGAGGGGCGCTGATTCTCAATCGGCTCAAATACAAGCGCGGCAGGGCAGATACGGAAGCTGACTTGTTCATCTTGCGTAACGATTTCATTTAAATCCAGACACGGATTAAATAAATTCCACTGAAAATCGTAAAGTAACTTAAATCTATTCGTCTCTGTCATCTCAACAGCAATAACGCGTAAACTGCCTGGCACTAAGATGGCATTGGCTGAATACCACTGTAAATCGCCAACAAGTGAATCTGTTATTTTGAGAATATTCCGCTCTATAATTGTGGCTAATTTTGCGCAATCCGTTTCATCCTGCGCGACATCGCATTCAATTCTTACTGACATAGTCTGCTCATGAATAACAACTTATAAACCCATCATTGATGTTCTTCTGGCGGTTTGCAAGTAGTCCTCCACACATAATAAGGCCTCGTTGAGGGCAAATTTAAGCAAGTGGTTGATTCGTTGCTGCTTCTCTATAGCCCTTTTTATGGCAAATCGTGCGCTGGTTTATTTTTTGAAACACATTGCCGTGGTGATAACGCGACAACATCGGATATCATAGTTGTTATGTTATAACATTTTTTTGGTGCGGTGATGAATCAAAGTGGACTGTTAATGTCACTCGGAGGACGGTTAGCGGTGGCTCTCCTGTTAATCGCTGTTCTGGCAACAGCGATGTGGTGGGGAATGCAGCCGTGATAGCGTTGAGAAATCTACAGGTGGGTTATCAGGGGCAATCTGTCTCACCCGTTCTGACCACCCAGTTGCCCCAGGGCAGCATGACCGCGCTGATTGGTGCGAACGGAAGCGGAAAATCCACACTGATTAAAACCATCGCTGGCTTATTGCCGCCAGTGCAGGGGCAGTGTGAACTGCATCTTCCGCGCCGGGAAGTTGGCTGGCTGCCTCAGCGAAGCGAGCTGGAAACACGTTTTCCTTTAACCGTGTACGAGCTGGTTTCAATAGGTTGCTGGCCGCGCTGTGGCTGGTTTGGCGGAATCAACCGGCGCTTGCGTAAAGAAATTAGCGAGGCCCTGGAGGCGGTGCAGATGAGCGACTATGCCGATGCTCAACCTGCCACCTTATCCGGCGGACAGCTGCAGCGTGTGCTGTTTGCCCGGCTGATGCTGCAACGTAGTCGCCTGTGGTTGCTTGATGAGCCTTTTAACGGCATTGACAGCAAGACGGTAACGCTACTGATGTCCATCTTGCAGCAGCAGCAGCAGGCTGGCACCACGCTCATGGTGGTGCTCCACGATCGCCCGCTGGTTGAGCGTTATTTTAGCGATGTCTTGTCTATGGATGATGGTGCTCACCGCCGCAGTGTGATCGATGCCGCGCCCTTACGGAGCGTGGCGCCGTGACAATTATTCAGCCGTTTATTGAGTTCAGCTTTATGCGACGGGCGCTGGTGGCCTGTGTCGCGCTTGCATTTAGCGCCACCCCGCTAGGCGTTTTTCTCTCTCTGCGCCGCATGAGTCTGATTGGGGATGCCTTATCCCATGCCGTACTGCCCGGTGCCGCTATCGGCTATTTACTCTCCGGCTTGTCCCTGGTTGCGATGGGCGTGGGCGGGCTGATTGCCGGCCTGGCGGTGGCACTGCTGTCGGGTGCCGTGAGTCGTTACACGCCGCTCAAAGAAGATGCCAGTTTTGCTGGCTTTTACCTGGGCTCGCTGGCGCTGGGCGTCACGCTCGTCTCACTTCGCGGATCCAGCGTTGATCTGCTGCACGTTCTGTTTGGCTCCCTGCTGGCGGTGGATAATCCTGCGCTGGCGGTGGTCGGTGGTATCGCCGCGTTTACGCTGCTGATGCTGGCCGTCATTTACCGTCCTCTGGTCATTGATGCATTCGATTCCGACTTTCTGCGCGCACAGGGCAAATGGAGCGCGCCGCTGGTGCACGGTATTTTTCTGACGCTGGTGGTGCTCAACCTGGTCGCAGGTTTTCAGGTACTGGGAACCTTGATGTCGGTGGGGCTGATGATGTTGCCCGCCGCCAGCGCCCGTTTCTGGAGTCGTCACCTCGTCATCATGCTGGGCTCGGCCATGCTAATGGCCGTGCTGTCGGCGTTTGCCGGGCTGGTGCTTTCCTGGCACTTTTCACTGCCGGCAGGACCGGCGGTGGTGTTGAGTGCCGCAATGCTGTTCTTTCTCTCCATCTTAACAGGGCCGTGCGGTGGGATTTTGCGCCGCCATTAATCAGAGGTAGCTATGAAGATATTACCCATTAGTCTGGCAGTCGGTGCGTTAGTCATCAGTCCATTCTCTATGGCAAAAACGGTCGATGCGGTAGCGAGTTTTACCGTCCTGGCCGATATTGTGAAGCAAATTGGTGGCGATCACGTCCACGTGAAGAGTCTTGTCGGGCCAAATGGCGATCCGCACACCTTTGAACCGACACCACAAGACAGCGAAGCGCTGGCGAAAGCGGATGTGGTCTTCGTCAGCGGGCTGGGGCTTGAAGGCTGGATGAATCGTCTGGTGAGTGCCTCGGGCTATAAAGGTCAACCGGTAGTGGCGTCAACGGGCATTGAAACGCGGACGATGGAAGAAGATGGCAAAACCATCACCGATCCTCATGCGTGGAACAGCATGTATAACGGCACGATTTATGCCAAAAACGTGATGGATGCGCTAATCAAGGCCGATCCGCAGGATGCCGATGATATCCGTAAGCGCGGCGAAAAGTATATTCAGCAGCTACAGAAGCTGGACAGCTGGGCCAAAACGTCTTTTGCGGCTATCCCGCAGCAAAAACGCAAAGTGCTGACCAGCCACGATGCCTTTGGCTATTTTGGGCAACGTTATGGCGTTTCGTTCCTGGCACCTGTCGGTTTCTCAACGGAAGCGGAAGCCAGCGCCAGCGATGTCGCCAGCCTGATCACGCAGCTTAAGCAGCAGCATATTAAAACGTACTTTATGGAAAACCAGACCGATCCTCGTCTGGTGAAGCAGATTGCCAGCGCCACGGGCGCGAAGCCGGGGGGAGAGCTTTATCCTGAAGCGCTGTCAACGGCTTCCGGCCCTGCACCCACCTACGAGGCCGCTTTTAAACATAACGTAGAGGCGATGCTGAACAGCATGCGCTGAGCATAAAAAAAGCCGGAATGGCGGGTGAGCGACATTCCGGCTAAGGTTCACGACACACATCAACGTTTTTTCTTTCTTCCCTGTACGGCTTTAAAGCGCGGATTCGTTTTACAGATGATATAGATGCGGCCTTTACGGCGCACAACCTTGCAATCCCGATGGCGATTCTTCGCCGAGCGCAGCGAGCTTAATACCTGCATCATGTCCTCTCTTATCGGCGACCCAGAAAGCGGCCAAAGCGCTGGTTAAAGCGGGCAGTGCTGCCTTCTTTAGCAAAGTCTTTCTGCTTACCGGTATAAAACACATGAGATGCCGACGAGACGTCGAGCGTAACGTAAGGCAGGGTTTCGCCTTCAAACTCAACGGTACGATCGGTTTTGATGGTGGAACCGATTTTGAAATACACGTCAGCAGAAGTGTCGTGGAACACCACTGCACGATAGGTAGGATGAATATTCGCTTTCATGATTCTCACTAATGTAATGTTATACTATAACAATATTATGCGCCGCAGCCGATTCGATTGCAACCCTCCAAAAAGCAGGGAAAAACAGGGGCAGTAGGGGCAGTAACAATACAGCCCGGTGGCGATGCGCGTGAGACAGGCGGAAAAGAAATCCATAGCGGAGAGGGCGAGGTTCAGTCAGAGTTAAGCGGGCATCGGGCCCATCGGCGTGGCAGACAGAGAATGTGAGCAGTCAGGTATGAGAAGGCACGATGAGGACAAAAAAAAAGGCCGCTAACGCGGCCTTTATGTCTACGGATTAATGCGAGTGGTTATCGACAGGATGATCCTTTTCGATGTCCGCTTTCTTACCGAAGCGACGGCGCACCACCACAAAGAATACCGGTACAAAGAAGATTGCCAGCGCGGTGGCGGTCACCATACCGCCCATTACGCCCGTACCGACCGCATTCTGGGCACCTGAGCCTGCGCCGGTGCTGATGGCCAGAGGCAGTACGCCAAGAATAAAGGCCAGCGAGGTCATCAGGATCGGACGCAGACGCATACGACAGGCTTCAAGCGTCGCTTCCACCAGGCCTTTACCTTCTTTCTCCATCAGATCCTTCGCAAATTCCACGATCAGGATGGCGTTCTTCGCCGAGAGGCCAACGGTTGTCAGTAACCCCACGACAAAGTAAACGTCGTTACTCAGGCCACGTAAGGTGGTGAAGAGTAATGCACCGACCACACCGAGCGGAACGACCAGCATGACAGAGAACGGGATGGACCAGCTTTCATACAGGGCAGCAAGACACAGGAACACCACAATCAGTGAAATGGCATAAAGAGCCGGTGCCTGGTTGCCTGACAGACGTTCCTGATAGGACATTCCCGTCCAGTCAAAACCGATGCCGGTTGGCAGTTTAGAGGCCAGTTCTTCCATCAGATTCATGGCTTCACCGGAACTCTTGCCCGGTCCGGCCTGACCCAGGATCTCCATGGCAGGCAGACCGTTATAGCGTTCCAGACGCGGCGAACCATACTGCCAGTGTGCCGAAGAGAAGGCAGAGAAGGGCACCATCTCGCCGTTGCTGTTACGGACAAACCACTTATTGATGTCGTCCGGCAGCATACGCGCGTCGGCTTTACCCATCACGTACACTTTCTTCACACGACCGCGGTCAATAAAGTCATTGACGTAAGAGCCGCCCCACGAGGCTGCGAGCGTGGTGTTGATGTCACTGAGTGACACGCCCAACGCCTGCGCTTTCTCCTGGTCGATATCCAGCTTGAACTGCGGCGTATCTTCCAGGCCATTAGGGCGAACACCGACCAGCGTATCCGGATGCTGGGCAATCATGCCAAACAGCTGGTTACGCGCCTGTGTTAGCTTGTCGTGGCCCAGGTTTGCCTGATCGATCAGCTCAAAGTCAAAGCCTGTCGCGTTCCCTAATTCAATAATGGCCGGCAGGTTAAACGCAAAGACCATACCGTCTTTGATTTGCCCTAATGCCTGCATGGCACGTCCCTGTATAGCCGGGACTTTCATATCGCTGCTGGTACGCTCATCCCAGGGTTTAAGGCTGACGAAGGCGATACCGGTGTTCTGGCCCCGTCCGGCAAAACCAAAACCGGCAACGGTAAAGACCGACTTAACCGAGTCCTTCTCTTTTGTCAGGAAGTAGTCAGAAACCTGATCCAGCACCTTCTGCGTGCGTTCCTGGGTTGCACCCGCAGGCAACTGTGCCTGAGCCAGCAACAGGCCCTGATCTTCTTCCGGCAGGAAGGAAGAGGGGAGGCGCAGGAACAGAAACGCCATGCCCAGCACAATCAGCAGGTAAAGCAGCAGATAGCGACCGGTACCGCGAACGATATGGCCCACGCTGTCGACATAGTGATGCGTGCTCTTGTCGAACAGGCGGTTAAACCAGCCAAAGAAACCGGTGGTTTTGCCATGATCGCCTTTTTTCACCGGCTTGAGCATGGTGGCGCAGAGCGCCGGCGTCAGAATTAACGCAACCAGTACCGACAGCGCCATCGCTGAAACAATGGTGATCGAGAACTGACGGTAAATGACCCCAGTAGATCCGCCGAAGAAGGCCATAGGAATGAACACTGCCGACAGCACCAGGGCAATACCGACCAGCGCGCCCTGAATCTGTTCCATCGATCGCTTGGTGGCCTCTTTGGGCGGCAGCCCTTCTTCCACCATTACGCGTTCGACGTTCTCGACCACTACGATGGCGTCATCGACCAGCAAGCCGATGGCCAGCACCATCCCAAACATCGTCAGGGTGTTTATCGAGTAGCCAAAGGCGCTGATAATGGCAAAGGTACCCAGCAGAACAACAGGCACGGCGATGGTCGGAATCAGCGTGGCACGGAAGTTTTGCAGGAACAGATACATCACCAGGAACACCAACAGAATGGCTTCCATCAGTGTCTTCACTACTTCGAAAATCGAGATTTTTACGAAAGGTGTCGTGTCATAAGGGTAAACGACCTTCATACCCGCCGGGAAAGTGGGCTGCAGTTTAGCCAGCTCTGCCTTCACCGCCTCCGCCGTGTTCAGGGCGTTAGCGCCGGTCGCCAGTTTGATACCAATACCGGAAGCGGGTTTACCGTTATAACGTGCGATGATTTCGTAGTTTTCCCCACCCAGTTCAATCTGAGCCACATCGCGCAGACGAACCTGAGAACCGTCAGCATTCACCTTAAGCAGAATGTTGCCGAACTCTTTGGTCGAGGTCAGACGGGTTTGTGCAATGATAGAGGCGTTCAACTGCTGTCCCGGCACCGGTGGCGTGCCGCCTAACTGACCGGCAGCGACCTGGGCGTTCTGGGTTTTCAGCGCGTTGATAACGTCAACAGGGGTTAACTGATAGTTATTAAGCTTGCTGGGATCCATCCAGATACGCATGGCATACTGCGCCCCGAATACCTGGGTATCACCGACGCCAGGCGTACGGCTGATCGGATCTTTGATGTTTGAGGCAACGTAGTCAGAAATATCGTTCTGATTCATACTGCCGTCATCGCTGATAAAACCGGCGACCATCAGGAAGCTACTGGAGGATTTTTTAACCTGAATCCCCTGTTGTTGCACTTCCTGAGGCAGCAACGGCATGGCCAGTTGCAGTTTGTTCTGCACCTGAACCTGGGCGATATCGGCATCGGTGCCTGACTCAAACGAAATCGTCAGCGTCAGTGCGCCCGATGAGTCACTGCTTGATGACATATACATCAGGCCATCAATACCATTCATGTTCTGTTCGATGACCTGAGTCACCGAGTCTTGCAGCGTTTTGGCGTCAGCACCTGGGTAGTTGGCCTGAATCTCAATTGCCGGCGGCGCAACATTGGGATATTGCTCGATCGGTAATTTAAGAATCGATAACGCGCCCGCTAGCATCACGATAATAGCAAGAACCCACGCAAAGATGGGGCGATCGATAAAGAACTTAGCCATGTATCAACGGCTCCTGTTATGACGATGTTTTAGCAGACTGCGCTTTGGACGGATCGCCGCTGGCGGCTTTGGCATCATCGGTGACTTCTTTAGGCGTAACCTGCGCACCTGGTTTTGCGCGTTGCAGACCGGTAAAGATCACGCGCTCACCCGCTTTAAGCCCATCAGTCACCAGCCATTTGTCGCCAATAGCCTGGGCCGCTTTAATCTTACGTGCTTCAACCTTGTTATCCGCGCCCACCACCATGACAGAGGCATCGCCGGTTGGCGTACGGCTCACCGCCTGCTGTGGCACTAAAAGGGCGTTCGGGTTGGTGCCTTCCTCCAGACGAGCACGGACAAACATGCCAGGCAGCAACGCTTTGTCAGGGTTCGGGAAGATCGCACGCAGGGTGATGGATCCGGTGGTCTGGTCAACGGTCACGTCGGAAAATTCCAGCGTACCCGGCTGAGCATAGTCTTTGCCGTTTTGCATCAGCAGGGTGACATTCGCTTTGCCATCGTTCTGTTTCAGCTGACCCGATTCGAGTTCTGAACGTAAACGCAGGAAATCTTCACTCGACTGGGTGACATCGACATACATCGGATCAAGCTGCTGCACGGTTGCCAGCGCCGTAGTTTGCCCGCTCTGCACCAGCGCACCTTCCGTTACGGAAGACTTACCGATACGGCCGCTGATGGGCGAGGTGACTTTGGTGTAGGCAAGATTAATACGGGCGGTTTCCACATTGGCTTTGGCTGACTGAACCGCGGCATTGTTCTGCGCGGCGGTGGCCACAGCCGTATCGTAATCCTGCTGACTGATGTATTTAGTGCCGAGCAGCGGCTTATAGCGATTCACGGTAAGCTGCGCAATGCGTGCGTTAGCTTCCGCTTTCGCTAAATCGGCTTTAGCACTGTCGTAGGACGCCTGATAGGTCGCCGGATCGATCTGATACAGCGATTCCCCTGCTTTGATCTCTCCGCCTTCAATGAAGTTACGCTTCAGGATGATACCGGAAACCTGCGGGCGAACTTCAGCAATACGAAAAGCCAAAGTGCGGCCGGGTAATTCAGTCGAAATTTTAAGGGGTTCACTTTTAACCGTAACAACACCCACCTCAGGTGGCTGCTGCTGCTGGGCGGCCTGGTCGGATTTATTTCCGTCACATCCTGTTAACACGAAGCTGCCTGATAGCATCAGGACGGCCGCCAGAGGCGTTAACCCTCTGAATTTAGTCATAAATAAACCTCTAGAGTCCGATATCAAATGATCAATGGATCACAAAGCCAGGAACCCATTGCTGCGTAAGAGTGTAGGTCGTGCTATGGTACATACATTCACAAATGTATGTAAACTTACTCGATTGTAAAAAAAGTCCCCTATGGCACGAAAAACCAAAGCGCAAGCTCTTGAAACCCGGCATCAAATTCTTGACGCTGCACTTGCCCTTTTTTCTAAAGAGGGGGTTTCAGCCACTTCCCTGGCGGATGTCGCATCCGCAGCCAGCGTAACACGGGGGGCAATCTACTGGCATTTCAAAAACAAAGCCGATTTGTTGAACGAAATATGGCTTCGCAGTGATGCAGGGCTGGATGATGTGAAACTTGAGTATCAGACAAAATACCCCGGTGATCCACTTTCCATTCTGCGAGCGATGCTGGTGTATATCTTTCAGGCGACGGCCAGAGATCCTCAGCGCCGCGCGCTAATGGAAATTATCTTCCACAAATGCGAGTTTGTGGGGGAAATGGCGGCGGTAAAAAGCATTCAGCAAAGCCTGTTGCTGGAGCGTTACAATGAAATAGAAGACGTTTTGCGCCAGTGCATTGATGCCGGGCAGCTCCCGGAAACCTTCCAGACGCGTCAGGCCGCGCTGATTATGCGCGGCTACGTGAACGGCATGATGGAAAGCTGGCTGTTTACACCCGATAAGTTTGATCTGGTTACCGATGCGCCTGTGCTGGTTGATGCGCTGATTGATATGCTGCGCTTCAGCCCAACGCTGGCTAAAAAGGCCTAATCTTTACGCTGCGTGTCGCGCTTTCTTTCAAAGTCGCGCTGAACGATGGCCAGTGCAGACAGCACGGTTTCTACCGCGATCTGATTCTCTTCAAGCAGCTGAATGAGATCGACGGCCAGTTTGACCTCTTCAGGCGCCGTTTCCAGGGACATCTTTCCTCCTGAGCAGTTGTATCATGGGCCAGATAAGCGTGCCATCCGGGAATCCCCTCCAGCACGGATAGCGCATTAAGTGTTAAAGGCGCTGTTTGCCAGCGACATTGCCCACTCCACCGAACGGATGGCCTGTCGACAGCGTGCCATACGACCTTCGAGAACCTCCAGGTCTTTCTTCAACTGCTGCTGCACGGCCAGCGTTTCCGCCAGCGCCATTCGCTGTTCACGCTGGTCGATCATAGCCTGCAGTCGACGTTCATACTCGCGGTATTCCTGATATTTTCGCTGCCGGGAAGAGGGCTGAGCGCGCTCCTGTGGGCTACGCAACTGTTGGGTGCGGGCCTCACGTTGCAGAGCAGCAATCTGATCGACCAGATGGCTGGCCAGCCACTGGCTGCGGGCCACGTCACCGTTGGGCTGGCACAAACGCTGATAATTGTGTTCAATCTCCTGCAAATAATCTGCCAGCCGGGTGCCTTTGGTGGTAAAGAGCTGGCTGTCAAAGCGGGGGGAACGGCAGTGTCCATCAGGATGGCTGGCAATATCCTGTCGTAAATCAAGCATGCAGTTAAGCAGGCGTTGGTGTGCAGTGACGTAACTCATCGCCCGAGACTCAGGTATGCTAAGGTTACGGGACTGGAAACGCGCTGAGCGATGGTTATGCAACGCATAGTATTATTGACCCTTGGCTGGCTGGCGATTGTGCTTGGCATACTGGGTATTGTATTACCTTTATTACCCACCACGCCATTTATGCTACTGGCGGCCTGGTGTTTTGCCCGCTCCTCTCCCCGATTCCACTACTGGCTGCTCTGGAGATCGCCTTTTGGCCGTTATATCCGCCACTGGCAGCAGCATCGTGGCATGCCCCCCGGTGCAAAAAGCCGGGCGATGATCGTGATTGTAATAACCTTTGCGGTGTCTCTCTGGCTGGTTCCGCTGTGGTGGGTACGCGTCATGTTACTTATTATGCTGGCTGTGCTACTGCTGTTTATCGGGCGCATGCCGGTGGTGGCAGAAACGGCGGATGAACGTTTACCGCCGCGATAAAGTTGCAATTAGCCGACCATTTGCTTAGATTTGGGCCTCTTCGTGTGCAGCTTCCCATTATTCATGCCTCTTCGCTGAGCCTTTAACCCGGTGTTGGCGCTATTGAAGCTGCGCAAAACAGAACAGAATTTTTTTTTACCAGGCTTAAGATTATGACCGACACTGCGCAGCAGCTTGAACTGATTAAAAACAGTATCAAAAGTATTCCTGATTACCCGAAGCCGGGTATTCTTTTCCGTGACGTCACCAGCCTGTTGGAAGACCCAAAAGCCTATGCCGCGTCCATCTCGCTGCTGGTAGAGCGTTATCGCAATAAAGGCATCACCAAAGTGGTGGGCACGGAAGCGCGGGGTTTCCTGTTCGGGGCACCTGTCGCCCTCGGACTGGGGCTGGGCTTTGTTCCGGTGCGCAAGCCGGGCAAACTGCCACGTGAAACCTTCAGCGAAGCTTACGAACTGGAATACGGTACCGACCGACTGGAATTGCATAAAGATGCTATTCAGCCAGGCGATGTGGTGCTGGTGGTCGACGACCTGCTGGCAACGGGGGGCACGCTCGAAGCGACCATCAAACTGATTCGTCGTGCAGGCGGCGAAGTTAAGGACGCGGCATTTATTATCAACCTGTTCGATCTGGCAGGTGAAGCGCGTCTCAAGGCGCTGGGCGTTGACAGCTACAGTCTGGTCAATTTTCCCGGCCACTAACCCTCGCTTGCGGCCTCGTGCTCCGCCAGGCCGCACATCTTTCCCTGTTCAAGATAACGAGTGATAGGTGAAAGCGTAGCTGTTAGACTACTGCAATCATATACAGGGGTTGCAGTGCGTCTGCGCTCACATTTCCATCCAAATTCGTCGAAACCACATGAGCTATCAGGTACTTGCCCGAAAATGGCGTCCACAGGCGTTTGCTGATGTTGTCGGTCAGGAACATGTTCTGACGGCGCTGGCGAATGGATTGTCTCTGGGACGCATCCATCATGCTTATCTCTTCTCCGGCACGCGGGGCGTAGGGAAAACCACGATTGCCCGTCTGCTGGCAAAAGGGCTTAACTGCGAAACCGGTATTACCGCAACACCCTGCGGTCAGTGCGACAACTGTCGTGAGATTGAGCAGGGGCGCTTTGTCGATCTCATTGAGATTGACGCGGCCTCGCGCACCAAAGTGGAAGACACACGCGATCTGCTCGATAACGTGCAGTACGCGCCCGCGCGCGGCCGGTTTAAAGTCTACCTGATCGATGAAGTGCACATGCTGTCGCGTCACAGCTTCAACGCCCTGCTGAAAACGCTGGAAGAACCGCCTTCGCATGTAAAATTCTTGCTGGCCACGACCGATCCGCAAAAACTGCCGGTGACGATTCTGTCGCGCTGCCTGCAGTTTCATCTAAAAGCGCTTGAGGTCGATCAGATCCGCCAGCAGTTGGATCATGTTTTAGAGCAGGAGCAGATCGCGCGTGAGCCGCGCGCCCTGCAACTGCTCGCCAGAGCCGCCGATGGCAGCATGCGTGACGCGTTAAGCCTTACCGATCAGGCCATTTCAATGGGCGAGGGCAGCGTGACCAGCGCTACCGTGGGCACGATGCTCGGAACGCTTGATGATGAACAGCCGCTTGGCCTGCTCGAAGCCGTGGTTGAGGGCAATGGCGAACAGATGATGACGCTGCTAGCCCAGGCTGCTTCACGCGGCGTTGAGTGGGAAGCCCTGTTGGTTGAGATGCTGCGCCTGCTGCACCGGATTGCCATGGTGCAGCTCCTGCCCACGTCGCTCAATGACGATGAAGAGAGCAATGCGCTACGCCTGCGTGAGCTGGCGCGCGCGGTGCCACCGGCCGATCTCCAGCTGTACTACCAAACCCTGCTCATGGGGCGTAAAGATTTACCGCTTGCGCCCGATCGCCGCATGGGGATTGAAATGACATTGCTGCGCGCCCTGGCGTTCCATCCCAAGGCAGCCATCGCCGAACCGATCGCGCGGCCAACGCTGACGGCGCAGTCGGCACCGGCACCAGTGCAGAATGTCGCTGCCCAGCCCGCTGAAAAGGCGCCCGCGGCGCAGCCGCAAATGGCCGCGCCGGAACCGGCTGTCAGTCAGCAGGCCGTGCCGCCGGCTTCGCCCGATCCGTCACTGTCCAGCTCCACCAGCCAGCTCCTGCAGGCGCGCACGCAGTTGCTGCGCCAGGGAGCAAACAAAGCAAAAAAGAGTGAGCCGGCAGCGCCAGGTGCGCGGCCGGCCAACTCTGCGCTGGAACGACTGGCCTCTGTTACCGAACGCAGCCAGCAGCGAGTCCGAGACAGCGCGCCTGCGGCACCGGTAAAAAAAGAGGCTTACCGCTGGAAAGCACAGACGCCAGTGACAGAGGTCGCTGAGCCGGTCGCGACGCCAAAAGCCTTGCGTTCTGCGCTGGAGCATGAGAAAAATCCTGAGCTGGCCGCGCGACTGGCGGAAGAAGCCCAGCAGCGCGATGCATGGGCGGCAGAGGTCGCGGGCTTACCGCTGCCTAAACTGGTTCAGCAACTGGCGCTGAATGCATGGAAAGAAACCACGGATAACGGCATTTGCCTGCATTTACGTTCCGGTCAGCGCCACCTGAATTCCGCGTCGGCGCAGCAGGCCCTGAGCGCCGCGTTAAGTCAGGCAGCAGGCCATCAGGTTGAACTGTCGGTTATTGAAGACGATAATTCTTCGGTATTGACGCCACTGGAGTGGCGTCAGGCCATTTACGAAGAGAAGCTGGCGCAGGCGCGTCAGTCAATCTTGAGTGACACCCACATTCAAACCCTTCGTCGCTTTTTTGATGCCGATTTGGATGAGGAAAGCATTCGACCCGTTTGAACACGCTGCAACGGTCTGAATAAACCGCGTTGTAGCCTCAGCAGAGAGAGAAAACTATGTTTGGTAAAGGCGGATTGGGCAACCTGATGAAGCAGGCCCAGCAGATGCAAGACAAAATGGCCCAGGTTCAGGAAGAAATTGCCGCCCTGGAAGTCACGGGTGAATCAGGTGCAGGCATGGTCAAGGTCACGATCAACGGTGCTCACAACTGCCGCCGGGTAGAAGTCGATCCGAGCCTGCTTGAGGACGACAAAGACATGCTGGAAGATCTGATTGCCGCCGCATTCAACGATGCCGCTCGTCGCATTGACGAAGTGCAGAAAGAGAAAATGGCCTCTGTCTCTTCAGGCATGCAGCTGCCACCAGGCTTCAAGATGCCGTTCTGATGCAAACCAGCCCCCTGCTAGAGTCTTTAATGGAGTCGCTGCGCTGTTTGCCGGGCGTTGGGCCTAAATCGGCCCAGCGTATGGCGTTTCAACTGCTACAGCGCGATCGGAGTGGCGGAATGCGGCTGGCGCAGGCCCTGACCCGGGCGATGTCGGAAATCGGCCACTGTGCCGATTGCCGCACCTTCACCGAGCAGGAAATTTGCACCATTTGCGCCAATCCCCGGCGTCAGCAAAATGGTCAAATCTGCGTGGTTGAGAGCCCGGCAGACATCCATGCTATTGAGCAAACCGGGCAATTTGCCGGCCGCTATTTCGTGTTGATGGGGCATCTTTCGCCGCTGGACGGCATTGGTCCAGCCGATATTGGTCTTGACCGACTGGAACAACGGCTGGAAAACGAAACGCTTCACGAAGTGATTCTGGCGACCAATCCCACGGTTGAAGGTGAAGCTACCGCGAACTACATCGCTGAATTGTGCGGACAGTATGGCGTCGACGCGAGCCGTATTGCGCATGGGGTTCCGATGGGCGGTGAACTGGAAATGGTCGATGGCACCACGCTGTCCCACTCCCTGGCCGGTCGTCAAAAGATTAAATTTTAAACGCTTGCCGGTGTTGTGAAAGACACCGGCTTGAAAACCTCTCATTTATCCCCACATCCTCCTCAACGTTCGTTAAATCTGATTCTGTTGAGGTAGCAATGACCATGAAAGGACAAGAGACTCGTGGCTTTCAGTCAGAGGTAAAACAACTTCTGCACCTGATGATCCATTCTCTCTATTCAAACAAAGAGATTTTCCTGCGTGAGCTGATTTCCAATGCTTCGGATGCGGCAGATAAACTGCGCTTCCGCGCGCTGTCTGATGCCAGCCTGTATGAAGGCGATGGCGACCTGCGCGTGCGTCTCTCTGTGGATAAGGACAACCGTACCATTACGCTGAGCGATAACGGTATCGGCATGCGTCGTGATGAAGTGATTGAAAACCTGGGCACCATTGCTAAATCAGGCACCAAATCTTTCCTGGCGTCTCTGGGCTCAGACCAGGCGAAAGACAGCCAGCTGATCGGTCAGTTTGGCGTAGGCTTCTATTCGGCGTTTATCGTGGCCGACAAGGTCTCTGTGCGCACCCGTGCAGCGGGCGCGGCAGAAGACGAAGCTGTCTTCTGGGAATCCGCGGGTGAAGGGGATTACACCATCGCGGATATCAGCAAAGCCGAACGCGGTACCGAAATTACCCTGCACCTGCGCGAGGGCGAAGATGAGTTCCTTGATAGCTGGCGCGTACGCAACATTATCAGTAAGTACTCCGATCACATTGCCCTGCCGGTAGAAATCGAAAGCAAAGACGAAGAGACCGGCACCACCACCTGGGAGAAAATCAACAAGGCCCAGGCGCTGTGGACGCGCAACAAAGCTGACATCAGCGATGAAGAGTACAACGAGTTTTACAAACACATCGCCCACGATTTCAGCGATCCGGCTATCTGGAGCCACAACCGTGTGGAAGGTAAACAGGAGTACACCAGCCTGCTTTATATCCCGGCGCGTGCGCCGTTCGACATGTGGAACCGCGATCATAAACATGGCCTGAAACTGTACGTACAGCGTGTGTTTATCATGGATGATGCTGAGCAGTTCATGCCGAATTACCTGCGCTTCGTGCGCGGCCTGATTGACTCAAACGATCTGCCGCTTAACGTATCGCGTGAAATCCTGCAGGACAGCCGGGTAACCCAGAGCCTGCGTGGCGCGCTGACCAAGCGTGTGCTGCAGATGCTGGAGAAACTGGCAAAAGACGACAGCGAAAAATACCAGACCTTCTGGAAAGAGTTCGGTCTGGTACTGAAAGAAGGCCCGGCGGAAGATCACGCGAATAAAGAAGCGATTGCTAAACTGTTGCGCTTTGCCAGTACCCAAAGCGAAGGCGCGGCGCAAACCGTTTCGCTGGAAGAATACGTCAGCCGCATGGTAGAAGGTCAGGAGAAGATCTACTACATCACGGCCGACAGCTATGCCGCCGCCAACAGCAGCCCGCATCTGGAGCTGTTCCGTAAGAAAGGCATCGAAGTGCTGCTGTTGTCCGATCGCATCGACGAATGGATGATGAGCTACCTGACCGAGTTCGACGGTAAAGTCTTCCAGTCTGTCAGCAAAGCCGATGACGCACTGGATAAGCTGGCCGACGAAGAGACGGAAGAGCAGAAAGAAGCTGAAAAAGCGCTGGAGCCGTTTGTTGAGCGCGTGAAAACGCTGCTGGGTGAGCGCGTGAAAGAAGTGCGTCTGACGCACCGCCTGACCGATACGCCGGCGATTGTGACCACGGATGCGAACGAGATGACCACGCAAATGGCCAAACTGTTTGCTGCGGCAGGTCAGGACGTGCCGGAAGTGAAATACATCTTTGAAATCAACCCCGATCACCAACTGGTGAAACGCGTGGCGGATACCCAGGATGAAACCCGCTTCGGTGAGTGGATAGAGCTGTTACTGGATCAGGCGCTGCTGGCCGAGCGCGGCACGCTGGACGATCCTAACCAGTTTATCCGCCGTATGAATCAGTTACTGACGGCGTAAGCCAATCAAAACCGGTGGCAAGGTCCACCGGTTTTTTTTTGCTTAAGTGCATCGCCTGATTTCAGCGAGCCGTTTTGTTGCGCAAACGCCATGAAATGCATTCAGCCTAAGCCGCCAGTCCGAAAATGCCCTTTCGCTGACCTGACGCACTGCTATCACGCGCTAAAGCCAGTACACTAAACTTTCCTGACCCGCCGCTTCCTTGTGGTGGGCGGGTCATAATGGTATGTTCTTCCGCTTCTCAGATTCATCAATGCGATTCGCAAGGGGATTTACGCAATGCGTATTATTCTGCTCGGAGCTCCGGGCGCAGGTAAGGGGACTCAAGCCCAATTCATCATGGAGAAATACGGCATTCCGCAGATCTCCACTGGCGACATGCTGCGTGCAGCGGTTAAAGCTGGCACCGAACTTGGCAACCAGGCGAAAGCCATTATGGATGCCGGTAAGTTGGTTACTGATGAGCTGGTCATTGCGCTGGTTAAAGAGCGCATCACCCAGGAAGATTGCAAAAACGGTTTCCTGCTTGATGGTTTCCCACGCACCATTCCTCAGGCTGACGCAATGAAAGAAGCCGGTATTAAAGTGGACTACGTGCTGGAGTTCGCCGTACCGGACGAGCTGATTGTTGAGCGTATCGTAGGCCGCCGTGTTCACGCGCCATCAGGCCGCGTCTACCACGTCAAATTCAATCCACCGAAAGTGGAAGGCAAGGATGACGTGACCGGTGAAGAGCTGACCACGCGCAAAGACGATCAGGAAGAAACGGTGCGCAAACGTCTGGTGGAATACCATCAGCTGACTGCGCCGCTGATTGCTTACTACAGCAAAGAAGCGGAAGCGGGGCACACCGCGTATCACAAGATCGACGGTACGCGCAACGTGTCCGACGTGAGCGCAGAGCTGGCTAAGATTCTCGGCTAAGCGGATTGGGGCTGGCCAGGCTGGCCCCTTTTGCCCTCAACGCGTTGACTTCCCCCCTGTGTCTGTTTCTCTCCTCTTCCTGCATGCTGCTGGACAGAAGGCCGAGGTTCGCCTGGTGCTAAATACAATGGCAGAACATACTGAGTTGAGTATGCAGTGGGTTCACTTGCGACAGTAAAGTCACGACATAGAATGTGATATGCTTCTCTGCCTGTTTTTCCTCACGGCAGTTACCATGAAATTTCCCGGCAAACGTAAATCCAAACATTACTTCCCCGTTAGCGCCCGCGATCCGCTGTTACAGTCCTCCCAATTTGATAGTGAAGACGGCAGTTGGGTGGTCGGCATCGATCAGACGCTGGTCGATATCGAAGCCAAAGTTGACGACGCCTTTCTTGTTCGCTACGGCCTGAGCGCTGGTCATTCGCTGGTTATCGACGATACCGTGGCGGAAGCGCTGTATGCGGAACTGATGCGTGACGAACTGGTGACCCACCAGTTTGCGGGCGGCACAATTGGTAATACGCTGCATAATTTCTCGGTGCTGGCGGACGATCGTTCCGTACTGCTGGGGGTGATGTGCAACAATATCCAGATTGGCGGTTATGCCTACCGCTATCTATGTAATACCTCCAGCCGAATGGACCTGAACTATCTGCAGGGCGTTGACGGTGCGATTGGCCGCTGCTTTACGCTGATTGGCGACCAGGGCGACCGCACCTTTGCTATCAGCCCGGGGCAAATGAATCAGCTCAGGGCGGAAAACGTCCCTGAAGACGTTATTGCGGGCGCCTCTGCGCTGGTGCTGACCTCCTATCTAATCCGCTGCGAGGCGGGCGAGCCCATGCCTGAGGCAACGTTAAAGGCCATTGAATACGCCAAACGCCACAACGTGCCCGTGGTCCTGACGCTGGGCACCAAACACGTCATCGGCGACAACCCGCAGTTCTGGCGCGATTTTCTGCGCGATCACGTTTCAATTGTGGCCATGAACGAAGAAGAAGCCCTGGCGCTGACCGGCGAAGCCGATCCTCTGCTGGCATCGGATATGGCGCTGGAATGGGTTGACCTGGTGTTGTGTACCGCAGGGCCGACCGGATTGTATATGGCGGGTTATACGGAAGAGGCGTTCAAGCGCAAAACGAATCATCCGCTGCTGCCTGGCGCGATTGCGGAGTTCAACCTTTACGAATTTAGCCGGGCGATGCGTAAACAGGACTGCCAGCAGCCGCTACGCATTTTTTCTCACATCGCCCCTTATATGGGCGGCCCGGAAAAGATCATGAATACCAACGGAGCAGGGGACGGCGCACTGGCCGCATTGCTGCACGATATTACGGCAAACAATTATCATCGCCGCAACGTGCCTAATTCCAGTAAGCATGCGCGCGCTTATCTCACCTATTCGTCCCTGGCGCAGGTTTGCAAATATGCGAACCGGGTAAGCTATCAGGTGCTGAACCAGCATTCTCCCCGACTGACGCGCGGCCTGCCCGAGCGGGAAGACAGCCTGGAAGAGTCCTACTGGGATCGTTAAGCCGGAAAGACAAACTGCCCCTCAGCAACGCTGCCGCTGCTGAAGGGCAGGTCATTAGCTGTTGCCTTCACAGGCGAGCCTGGTGTGCTCCTGCTCAAGGTTTTCCTGCAGTTTCTGAATGATGCTGGCGGCAATCTCGCGTTCGCCCATCACGACATGGTTTGCGCCACGTTCCAGAATGTACTCCACCTCATCATCATAATGGGCATGCACAATGATGTTGATGTCCGCTTTTTTCTGGCGGGCGGCGGTAACGATTTCCCCCACCTCATATCCGTTGGGAATGGTGATGAGCAGCCAGGCTGCACAGTCCACACGGGCTAACTCCAGCGTGTTTGCGCGGGCAGCATTGGCCAGCACGGCCCGAATGCCCTGATCGCGTAGTGCTTTGACGCGAGGAATCGAACTTTCGACCACCACCACCGGAATATTGAGCGCCATCAGTTGCTCACACAGCAGGTTGCCGACGCGACCATAGCCAACGATTACCGCGTGATGGCAGATATCCACCGGAATCTGTTGTTCTTCTTCTTCCAGCGCCTCTTCGAGCGTCTGCTGCTCCATCGTTTCGTTCTTAGACAGATAGCGCCCCAGCAGGGTAAACAGCACCGGGTTGAGCATGATAGAAAGAATGGCGGCAGCCAGCACCAGATTACGGCCCTCTTCATCCAGCAGCCCCAGGGAGATCCCCAGCCCGGCAAGAATAAAGGCAAACTCGCCGATTTGCGCCAGGCTGACCGAAATGGTCATCGCGGTGCGGCGTGAATGACCCAGCAGCGAGACCAGAAACCACGCCGCGGCAGATTTTCCTATCACGACGATCACCAGTGCCCCCAGCACCGCCAGCGGTTCTTTCACCAGGATCATCGGGTCGAACAGCATCCCGACAGACACAAAGAACAGCACCGCAAAGGCATCACGCAGCGGCAGCGTGTCGCGGGCGGCGCGCTGGCTTAACTCGGACTCGTTCAGCACCATACCGGCAAAGAAGGCCCCGAGGGCAAAAGAGACGTCAAAGAACTCGACGGCGCCAAACGCAATGCCCAGCGCCAGGGCTAATACGGCCAGCGTAAACAGCTCACGTGAACCCGTTGCGGCACTTTTCGCGAGGATCCAGGGCACGGCACGGCGACCGACGACCATCATTAACACCATAAAGGCGGCGACTTTACCGATGGTCCAGAGCAGGTCCCATATCACCAGGCTGGCGCTGGCGTTACCCTGTTCCATCATGCCGGCAATCGCGGGCAGCAGGACCAGCGTAAGCACCATGACCAAATCTTCAACAATCAACCAGCCAATAGCAATCTGGCCGCGCTGGCTTTCAATAAGCTGACGCTCTTCTAATGCGCGCAGCAACACCACGGTACTGGCGGTAGAAAGACACAAACCGAACACTAAGCCCGTCATCCAGGACCAGCCCATCGCCCACGACATCAGCATTCCCAGTAAGGTCGCCACAGCGATCTGTGCGATAGCGCCGGGAATGGCTATCCGCTTTACCGACATCAGATCCTTCAGTGAGAAGTGCAGGCCGACGCCGAACATCAGTAGGATAACGCCCAGCTCTGCGAGTTCCGGTGCCAGATTGGTATCAGCCACAAACCCCGGCGTAAAAGGGCCAGCCAGTACGCCCGCGACTAAATAACCCACTAGCGGCGAAATGCGTAACCGATTTGCCAGCATTCCAAGGAGAAAAGCCAGGACCAGAGCCCCGACGATAGTCGTAATCAACGGTGTGGTGTGATGCATGCCAGTCTCCATGGGTATAAATGTGTCCGCTTGTAACAAATGAGTCTAATGCATATCGGAAAGGATCGCTGAATAATTTGTGGGATTAACAGAAAAAATTATGCAAATACGAGAAAAATGCAATCGGAAGGCTGTTTTTATCACTTATCCCTGTCATCGGCTGGTTTAGCGCTTCATCAGGAACAGAACGGAATAAGTTTACGCCCGTTAAATGACACAGACGTGACGCCAATGATGCGCGAATGCGCTATAAACCGTCACCAACCGGAACCAGCGTGAGATTTGCTAAGGCCAGTCAGCCTCACAAGCGTAATAGCGGTTTTTTCAGATTGAAGCAGCGGTACCATCGCTGTGCTGGATGTCGGGTAAAAACATCGTGAAAACAGACTATTGTGCCGAAGCTACAGCGCAAAGCTGACAGCACTCATGAAAAAAGTCTGGCTGTGAGGTTGAGATGAAAACAGCAGTCATGCCGGAAAAAGCGCAAAGACCCACTTTGTCGAGTTGATGTCGCAGCGGTTAACAATGTTGCAGGTTTAATGAACAATGCCTTCATATCCCGTCAACATTTAGCCTTTTAACAGCGCGTCAGAGAAAAGAGAGCGGATAAATCAGACGGTTGGCGTTTCCTGTCAGGTCGCCTGGCCTGCCATAATGGCCAGACGGAGCCGTATTCATCTTGAGTTACGGCCATTTCTGTGCGACACAGAAGGGCGCCGATGGCCGGCGGGTGAAACGGATAACAATCAAAGGAGAAGGGCTGTGTTGATATTTCGAGGGGCAGGAGCAGGTCTGGCACTGCTCGTGATGTTATCGTCGCTGTTTACTCATGCTGCAGTGCCTGACCGCAGTTACCGTTTCAGCATTCTGCATACCAACGATCAACATGGGCATTTTTGGACTAATGATCAGGGTGAATACGGGCTGGCAGCGCAAAAAACGCTAATGGATACGCAGCGTTACGATATTCAGGCCAAAGGCGGTGGGGCGTTAATCTTGTCTGCTGGCGATGTTAACAGCGGCGTGCCTGAGTCGGATGAGCTGGACGCGGAACCCGACATTCGCGGCATGAACCTGATTGGCTACGACGCCATGACGCTGGGCAATCACGAGTTCGATAAACCGCTCGCCGTCCTGCGTAAGCAGGAAAAATGGGCCAAATTTCCGTTCCTGGCCGCCAACGTCTATCAAAAAAGCAGTGGCAAGCGCCTGTTTAAGCCCTGGGCTGTATTTCAGCGCATGGGGTTAAAAATCGCCGTGCTCGGATTGATTACCCCCGATACCGCCCGGCTGACAAATCCTGCGCAGTTAAGCGATATCGAATTCCGCGATCCCATTGCCGAGGCCGAAAAGGCCGTCGCCGAGCTGCGTGCTACTGAGAAGCCCGACGTTATCGTCGCGTTAACCCATCTTGGCCATTATGACGACGGTCAACACGGCAGTAACGGTGTTGATGACGTGACGCTGGCCCGCAGTCTGCCAAAGGGAACCCTCAATATGATCGTCGGGGGGCATTCTCACGATGCGGTATGTATGGAAAAAGAGAATGTCAGCCGTAAAGACTATCAGCCAGGCCAACCCTGTGAGCCCGATCGGCAGAACGGCGTCTGGATCATGCAAGCGGAAAAATGGGGTAAATACGTAGGGCGCGGCGATTTTACCTACCGCAATGGAGAGGTGACGCTGGAGGCCTACCAGCTGATACCGGTCAACCTCAAACACAAAATCAAAAATCTTGATGGCAGTGAATCCTCACTGACCTGGCAGGAAGCCATCCCGGCTAACACCGCAATGATGAAACTACTGACGCCTTTTCAAAAGCGCGCAGACGCGAAGCTACGGGTCAACGTGGGAAGCATTAAAGGGGATTTCCCCGGCGAAAAAGAAACCGTGCGGTTTAAACAAAGCGCCATTGGGCAGTTAATACTGCGTGCGCAGATGGCCGCAACGCAGGCTGACTTCGCCGTGATGAGCGGGGGCGGGATCCGTACCTCGCTGACATCCGGCCCGGTTGCCTGGCGCGATCTGTTACAGGTACAACCCTTCGGTAATCAGGTCGTTTCCGTCACGCTGACCGGCGCAGAAATCAAACGCTATCTGGCGGTTGTGGCAAACATCAAACCTGATTCAGGCGGTTTTGCCCAGTTGGCCAACGTCAGCCTGATCGCCAACGGCAGCAGCGTCAGCCAGGTCAGGATCAACGGACAGCCGCTGGCAGATGAAAAAACCTATCGTATGTCGACAAACAGTTTTAATGCCGCAGGCGGGGATGGCTATCCACGCATCGACACGCACCCGGGTTATGTGAACAGCGGCAAGGTGGATGCGCAGGTCCTGCGGGACTGGCTAAGCGCCCATTCTCCGGTGAACGCCAGCGATTACCAGCCACGTGAAGCGGTTATTTATCAGGCTGAGCAGGCAGCACCACCAAAGGATGAAGCGAAAGACGCGACGCCGTTGCGGCGCTATCCCAAAATGGTACTGACGTGGATCCGGCACTGGAATGGAGAGAGTGCAACGCTGCATTAAGTCCAGGCAGGGAGAACGCCTCCCTGCTTTTTTTCAGGCGCGGCAGGATTTGCGACCGAACCAGTGTGGACGCAGTTTGTCCCACACCAGGTTGTAGACGAAGGTGTAGGGCAGAAAGAACAGAAAAAACGCGACTTCAATTAAAAATGCCTGCCACAGTGAAATCTCCAGCATCCAGGCCGCCAGCGGCAGGCCTATCAGGATAAAACCGCCCTCAAAACCCAATGCGTGCAGCGCTCGAAGCAGGGCGCGACGTTTCTGCCCTGGCGGATAAAACCGATCAAACACGCTGTTGTAAATCATATTCCATAGCATTGCCACCGTAGACAGCATGATCGCCAGCGCTCCCATCTGAAACAGGGGTTTATTCATAAACCATGCTGCCAGCGGAGCAATCGTCACGATGGCCAGGCCTTCAAACAGGGTGGCATGGACGATGCGTTCTGTGAGTGAACGGATTTGCATTTCAATCTCCTTTATTCAGGCTACGCATTCTCCCACGACAAAATGCTAAGATAAAATGATCATCTATCGATAAAAGCGATGGTTCTCATGCGTTACTCACCGGAATCTCTGGAAGCCTTTGTCCAGACCGTTGCCAGCGGCTCGTTCTCAGCCGCCGCGCGGGCGTTAAAAAAAAGCCAGTCTACCGTCAGCGTGGCTGTGGTTAATCTGGAAGCCGATCTCGGTTTCGCCCTGTTTGACCGGCGCGGCCGCCAGCCACAGCTCACCGAGCAGGGGCGACGCGTGCTGCCTCAGGTGCAGCAAATCCTCGCCGCCAGCGAGCGACTGGATGCGCTGGCGACGCGCTTGTCCGAGGGAACAGAGCCGCGGCTCAGCGTTGCAGTCTCAGATTTTTGGCAAACGCATTACCATCAGCGACTGCTTAAGCAATTTGATCAGCATTATCCTGATGTCGAGCTGGAAGGCATTGCGGCGGAAGATGATGATGTCGTTGAGCTGTTGCAAACCGGGCGTGCGCATATTGGGGTGATTCGTGCCCAGCCAACGCTGCCGGCTGACATTGCGATCGCGCGCCTGCAGGTTGATGCTGAATTAGGGGCTTATCTGCATCGTGATCATCCCCTGGCGCGGGAAACCACGATCAGCGAAAGTCAGCTCGAACCTCTTCGTCACCTGCGCCTCAATACCTGGACCGATCGTCGTGCACCGACTTTCCAGGGGAGAGCCTGGTCTGCTCAAACCTATTATGTCCTGCTGGAGATGGCGGAACAGGGCTTTGGCTGGAGTATTTTACCCCGTTGGCTGGTGAAACAGTTTGGACATGGTGTTTTAAAGGAGTTGCCCTTACCAGGATGGCCGCAGCGCATCGCGGTTGACGTCGTCTGGTCGCGCCGCAATCCACCCGGCCCTGCCGGGCGCTGGATGATTGATGAACTCTGCGCACTGCAACCGGCTTAGTCGCGTCGGGCAATATCCGCTAAGGGTGCCTCCAGCAGCCGTGACAGATCCTGTGGGCTTAACTCGATATCCAGCCCGCGCTTACCGCCGGAAATAAACAGGGTCGCAAAGGCGTTTGCCGAGCTGTCGATCACCGTAGGCAGGCGCTTTTTTTGGCCCAGCGGGCTGATACCGCCCACCAGATAACCGGTGATGCGCTGGGCCAGCATGGGATCGGCCATCTCGGCTTTTTTGACATTGAACGCTTTTGCCACTTTCTTGAGGTCGAGCTGAGTAGCGACGGGCGTAACGGCCACGGCAAGGTGTTTCGCCTCGCCGTTCAACGCCACCAGCAGGGTTTTATACACCTGCCGGGCGTCCAGGTTGAGCTTACGAACCGCTTCGTCGCCAAAACTGGTTTCGTTACTGTCATGCTCATAAGGATGCAGTGTGAAGCTGACCTTTTGTTTTTCCAGTAGTTTTACCGCGGGCGTCATTATTGCCTCATATTCAGAAAAATCTTATTACGTATTAATGAACAATAAATGTGGCGAAATAATGTGCTTTAGGCGAGAATTGCCACGCGCCAGCAATCCTGTTGTTGGCGACAACTAAAATCATTAACACATTCCTCTTTGAAGAGCCGATATGACTGTCGGCTCTCTTTTTTTTGCCGTGAGTTATCTGACGCGCATCATTCCCGGCAGGCTATTCTCGCCATATAAATGCAGAGCGCCGACCGCGACGACATATCGGCCCGAAGGCAGGCGACGTAAATGATCACACCACTGGCTGTTACGCTGGCTAATCAGCGTGTCGTTCAGGGTCTGACTGAATGTCGCTGGCAACGCAATCTGGGGATCGCGTGGCGGGCTTTCCAGCCACCAGCTCACCATCGTTTGCAACATGCGTGCGTTGGTGTGCCAGTGGGTCAGCGTATCCGCCAGCAGCGCCATGCCATCGTCGGGCAAGGATTTCAGCAGGGTGATTTGCGCCTGCGCACCCTCCAGTTCAATCACGGGTTTATCCATCGCCCGCGCGGCCTGTAGCAGCTGATAATCAATACCGAAATCAGGACGTAACCCCAGCCGCTGGGCCTGCTGGGCCTGTAGCATCAGCGCAATCTGCCAGGCCGGTAACGTATCAAACCGGCTCAGGGGCAGACCGGTTTCGTTGCACAGTGTTTCAAGCTTCGCCAGCGCCTCATCATCCATTCTGGCGATCAGTGGCGGACGCTCTTCCGTGTTTTCAAATGGCGATCCTCCCTGGGTAATATCCGCTTCAACCACCAGCGCATCGGCTTTTTGCAACTGCTGTAGCAGCCGGACCGGCAGGGGCTGCATGTCACGGGTGCCCATATGAATGCTACCCACCAGATGAAACCGGCATTCGCCCGACTGAATATCCACGGCGGGCCAACGATAGCTGGCTGGAAAAAGCGGATTAATCCAGTTACGTAAACGTTGCAAAAGGCGCGCTGTCATTCCCTGTCCTTCACTGTTTGAAAGCCACCATGCTAGCGGGATCCCGTTGCGAAAGACAGAGCAGGGCAGTTATTGCTAAACGCGTGGCTTATAGCGCAACAGGCGGTTAGCATTGCTCACCACGGTTATTGACGACAGCGCCATGGCGGCACCGGCAAAAACCGGGCTAAGCAACAGGCCGGTAAAAGGAAAGAGCACGCCTGCCGCCAGCGGAATACCGATAACGTTGTAAATAAACGCGCCAAACAGATTCTGCCGGATATTGCCCAGGGTGGCGGAGGCAATCTTTAAGGCATCCACCACGCCATGCAGATCGGCCCGCATGAGCGTAATCGCTGCGGTTTCTACCGCCACATCGCTGCCGCTGCCCATCGCAATACCGACATCAGCCTGCGCCAGTGCAGGAGCATCATTGATACCATCGCCCACCATGGCAACCTGCCTTCCTTGCTGCTGTAGTTGGCTTATCGCATCGGCTTTACCTTCGGGCAGTACGCCTGCAATCACCTCATCAATCCCGACTTCATGCGCAACAGCCCGGGCCGTATTTTCATGATCCCCGGTCAGCATAACCAGTCGGTAACCCGCTTCATGCAGCCGCTGCAGTGCTGCTTTCGCTTCGGGGCGCAGCGTATCCCGCAAGCCAATCAGACCGGTAAGCTGTCCATCCTGTGCCAGTAATACCGGGGTTGCCCCTTGCCGGGTAAGCCTGTCAATTTCAGCCCGCGCCGGTTGGCAATCCACGCCGTAATCGTGTAACAGACTGACATTACCCAGTAACAGCTGTCTGCCATTGAGTATGCCGCTTACGCCTTTGCCGCGTATTGTACGAAATTGCGCAATCGCGGGCGTTGCTGCGGTACCCGCTTCCGCCAGGATCGCTTTCGCCAGTGGGTGACCCGATGTCTGTTCCAGCGCCGCCGCCGAAGACAGGACCGAATCGCGCGTGCTGCCGTTCAAGCTCATCACCTCGGTCACCTGCGGTGTGCCCCTTGTCAGCGTGCCGGTTTTATCAAACACCAGCGTATCGATACGGCTGGCGCGCTGCAGTGCATCGGCATCGCGTACCAGCACGCCGTATTCGGCGGCGCGGCCGGTTCCGGCGATAATCGACATGGGCGTGGCCAGGCCCAGCGCGCAGGGGCAGGCAATAATCAGCACTGTGGTGGCCACCACCAGCGCGTAGGCAATCTGAGGCGCCGGACCGGCGGTATACCAGACTGCGGCGCTTATCAGGGCGATAAGCACCACCACCGGCACAAACACGGCAGAAATACGATCGGCCAGACGGCCCACATCTGGCTTACTGCTCTGGGCTTTACGGACTAACTGAATGATGCGCGCCAGCGTCGTATTGCCACCGGTCGCGCGGGCAATAAAGCGTACTGTCCCGTCCTGCACCAGGGTGCCGGCAAACAGACGATCGCCCTGCGTTTTGCTTTGCGGCACCGCCTCACCGGTCAGCATGGCCTCATCACACCAGGCTTCACCGTCCTGGACTTCGCCATCGACCGGCACGCGATCGCCCGCGACCAGCCGCAGGATCATGCCGGGCTGTACCGCGCTAACCGGCATTGAGGTTTCACCCTGTTCCGTTACGACTCTTGCCTGTTCCGGCGTCAGATCGAGCAGGTGTTCCAGGGCTCGCGAGGAACGCTGACGCGCGCGTTGTTCAAGCGCATGGCCCAGATTGATCAGGCCGAGAATCATTACGCTGGCTTCGAAGTAGAGATGACGCGCCTGCAGCGGGAAGAACGCCGGCCAAATCACCACGCTAAAGGAGTAGATCCAGGCGGCGGCGGTGCCCAGCGAGACTAAGGTATCCATTGTCGCGCTGCGGTTGAGCAGGCTGCGCCAGGCACTGCGGTAGAAGTGACCGCCCGTGGCGACCATCACCAACAGCGTAACCGTGCCCAACACCAGCCAGGTGGTATGATTGTCCTCGGTGAGCATCATGTTGTCGCCCAGCATGCCCCAGATCATTAACGGCACGCCAAACAGCAGTGCAAGTCCCGCCTGCCAGCTAAAACGTCGCATGGCGCGTCGGGCGCTGCGCTGCTGCTTTTCACGTCGTTGCTGTTCGTCTTCGACCACTTCCGCCCCATAGCCGGCCGCATCCACGGCGGCGACCAGCAGATGGGGTGCCACATTGCCCATCACCAGCGCGCTGCGTTCGGCCAGATTCACGCGGGCCTGTTGCACACCACTTACCTGCTCAAGGGCTTTCTCAACCCGGCTGACACAGCTGGCGCAGCTCATCCCGTCGATTAACAGCACGTGAGCGGGCTGATTTTCAGTTGCCGGAAGAGGAGAAGACTCCGTTGTCAGCGCCTCCGGCGGCGGCTCTGCTGCTGTCAACGGCTCAGGCTTTGGGCTGGAACCCGCAGCTTTTAATGTTGCATGGTAGCCCGCTTGTTCAACGGTAGCGATCAGCGCGGTAGCGTCTGCACGGCCTGACACGCGGGCTTCCTGTTGAGTAACCTCCGCCAGCTCGACATCGTCGCGCTGTTCGAGCGCATCTTTGACGCGTTTTACGCAGTGGCCGCAGGACAATCCGTCCAGCGCCAGAACAATCGTGTTTGACATGGTTGACTCCTTTATCAGATGTGCGGGGTTGATCGTTTAGATGTGACTGTTATTCAGGTTAAACCTTCCCTCAAGGGGAAGGTCAAATCCTGAATGGCCAGATAAAGGAAGTTTATTCACCGGTGGTGTACCCGGCTTGCTGGTGTTGACATTATTCAGGACGCCACAAGAAGAAAGCCCCGCGTAACCTGCACTGTCCAACTTTTGCGGCAGTCCAGATAAGCAGGGCTTTTTTTTGACTTTCATTCGGCTTAAAGGCGTGCAAGCCCGCTGATGAAAAGGGGTGACGAAATGACGGCCAGCCCTGCGCTTACTGCCGAGGCTTCATCCTGTTCGATCATGCCTGTCGCTCAAGATATACACAGTTCCGTGCTTCGCCAGATAAGCGGGACTGATTTACCTGCTATCCGCGTTAACGGGATCGACATTTCGCTGTTCCCTGCTGTGCAACAGTTTTCGCCAGGCATGCTAAACCCTTTGCAGGCACGCAGGATGAGTCAATTACCCTTTGGGTCTGGTAAAGAAGACCAGCGTCCCGATAATGATGTCGCCAATAACCCAAAGGGTGCCGATCGCCATTAAACCTAAACCTGCTCCAAGCGCAGCACCGGCTTTTTCCGCATCGGAAGCCGCGTTATTGATAACGTCGCCACTTCCACCTAATCCTGCGAACAGGCAGTACACCATAAGAATGTTAAACAGAATGAAAGTCCACTTAACCATTTTGCCAAAAAAAGAGCGACGCGGCTTTCTGAGCTGCCTGGCACATGATGGACAACGTAATGCTGAATCACTCACTTCCTTATGACATTCTGGACAGTTGACTAAGGCCATAATCCAATCCCCTATACTTTAATGATGATAATGATTTGTTACAAACTGGCGGGATTTTATCGGAACTTTCTGCGTTGACAAGCGTTATCATCTTATTTTTTATAGAATTGATGACAGATTGACCGGCTGGCCAGTTTGTTCTGCACTCAGGCGCGTTTTGGCATTACTCAGGTTAACCGGAAGAGTCAGCCGAAGGCCTCTGCAGCGACCGTGTTGACTCAGATACCGGGACGAGAACCCTTTTACCTGGCAGGGTGATCTATAATCTCCTGCATGAAATGCCTTGTTTTCCACCTGTTCTCGGGTGCAAAACGACAGAGTCGGGCACGAGTGACGTAGAATCAAACACTGATTTAGCCCGGCAGCTCACGGGCTGGGCCTTTTAGAAGCGCCCCGTATAGGGGAAGATCAGGAAAACTGTTATGAATATTAGTACCGTGGCGAAAAAGACCGGGCTAACCAGTAAGGCTATTCGTTTCTATGAAGAAAAGGGCGTAGTCACGCCCCCGCTGCGCGGCGATAACGGCTACCGGCATTACAATTCACACCATCTTGATGAGCTGAATTTATTACGTCAGGCACGGCAGGTGGGTTTTACCCTTGATGAGTGCCGCGAGCTGGTCGGGCTGTTTAACGACCCTGAACGCCACAGCGCGGACGTTAAGGCGCGTACGCTGCAGAAAGCTGACGAAATTGCTGCGCATATTGAAGAACTGCACGCCATGCGCGCACGCCTGTTGGCGCTGGCGGCGGCCTGCCCGGGTAATGACAGCGCGGACTGCCCGATCATTAATAACCTGGCAGGCTGCTGCAGTCAGGGTGACGGCACGCGAGACTGAATGCGCAGTGTAATACCTTCCACAGCTACCACTTCAACCAACGTACCGGCAGGGAGATTCTGGTCTGCCTGAACGCGCCAGCTGCTGTCGCCAACGCGGACGTGACCGATACCGTTTTGCAACGCACTGTCCAGGGTCAACTGCAGGCCGATCATCTGGTTGCCGCGCTGATTAAGGGAATTTGGCTGCTGGTTGCGCTCGCGATAGCGCATTACGCGATGCCAGATAAATACGCTCGCCAGCGTTAATGCGGCAAACAAACAGCCCTGGGCGGTCCAACTGAGCGGCAAAGCCCATTCTGTGATACCGACCAGCATGGCTGCGAGCCCGCTCCAGAGCAGGTAGCCATTTGTGCCGAGCATCTCAGCCGCCAGTAGCAGCCCGCCCAGCGTCAGCCAGAACCAGTGCGGATGGGCAACAATCTCACTCACCATCAGCGTTTCGACTCGCTGCGGGTTTCTTTTAACAGCTCACCAATTCCGCCGATCGCACCCAACAAGCTGCTGGCTTCCAGCGGCATCATCACCACTTTACTGTTACTGGACTCACCAATTTTTTGCAGCGCATCCGTGTATTTCTGCGCCACAAAGTAATTTATGGCCTGAATATCGCCGGCGGCTATCGCTTCCGATACCATTTTCGTGGCGCGGGCTTCCGCTTCCGCCTGACGTTCACGGGCTTCAGCCTGCAGGAAAGCCGACGTTCGTTCCCCTTCCGCTTTCAAAATCTGCGCCTGTTTTTCCCCTTCGGCCCGCAGAATTTCCGCCTGCCGCACACCTTCCGCCGCCAGAATATCGGCTCGTTTAGTACGCTCCGCTTTCATCTGGGCGTTCATGGCGCCAATCAGCTCCTGTGGCGGACGAACATCACGAATTTCAATACGGGTGATTTTTACGCCCCAGGGATTGGTGGCTTCATCAACGATATGCAGTAAGCGGGTATTAATGCTGTCTCGCTGAGACAGCATCTCATCCAGTTCCATGCTGCCCAACACGGTGCGCATATTGGTCATAGTGAGGTTAAGAATCGCCAGCTCCAGATTGCTGACTTCATAGGCGGCCCGCGCCGGATCGATGGCCTGGACAAAACAGACCGCATCAATCGTGACGTTGGCGTTATCTTTGGAGATGATCTCCTGAGAGGGAATATCCAGCACCCGTTCCATCATATTGATCTTATGACCGATACGATCCATGAAGGGAACAACCAGACTCAGGCCGGGCTGAAGCGTGCGGGTGTAGCGGCCAAAGCGTTCGACCGTCCACTGATAGCCTTGCGGAACGATTTTGACGCCGGACCATACGGTGACCAGGGCGACCAGGATGAGAACAGGAATCACGGTGAGCATATAACCTCCAGGTTGTCAGATGAACGGGCCAAATCGTTCGGCCCGTTTTCTGCTTACATCAGTAAAGCAGGGAATAGAGCTGGCGGCGATAGCGTGCGGCAAGCGCATCGCCCGTGCCCAATGCCGCCAGGATCTCCTGCAACATTTTACGCGCCTGGCCGTCAGCGGCGTTCAAATCGCGTTTAATGACGTTAAACAGCAGTTCCAGCGCTTCTTCATTACGCCCGACCTGATGCAGCTGCAGTGACAGTTTGGTCGCCAGTTCAGCATTGTCCGGGTCGCTTTCCAGCTGTGATTGCAGCTGCTGAATTTCGGGCGTATCGGCCGCCTGTTTCAGTAAATCGATCTGGGCGACCAGGCTTTGATAACGGGTGTCCTGATCCTGCAACGGCACGGCGTTGAGTACCGTTTCTGCTTCATCGCTACGGTTCAGGGTAATCAGCACTTCCGCCAGCAGAAAACCAACTTCGCTGTCTTTATTACTGAGCTGCCATGCCTCTTTCAGCAGCGGTAAAGCGTCCAGCGGTTTGCCTTCCTGCATCAGCGCCATCGCCTGCTGGGCTTTTAACTCTTCCTCACGCGGCAGCACTTTTTCCAGCAGGGCGCGCACGGCGTCTTCCGGCTGTGGCCCCTGGAAACCGTCAACAGGCTGGCCGTTCTGGAACAGGTAGACGGTGGGAATGGAGCGTAACCCAAATTGCGATGCCACCCTTTGCTCTTTATCACAATCCAGTTTGGCAAGAATAAACTGGCCTGCGTATTCCTGAGCCAGTCGCTCCAGCAACGGCGTCAGTTCCTGGCAATGTTGGCTGCGATCCGACCAAAAGTAGAACAGCACCGGTATCTGCATTGACTGCTCAAGGGTCTGTTGCAGGTTGGATTCGTTAATGTCGATAATCGAAGCGTGTGGTGACATGACTAAGTCTCTTTGCAGAAAATGTTTAAAGAATATGGGGCCGACTGGCCCTGCTTCAAGCTGTATTCGCGCAATACCTTTACTGACTGCGAATTATGCGATCCAGTATCCAGCCTGGCAGCGCGCGTTTCAACAGGCCCATCGCGTGTGCGACCAGTGTCACCGGATAACGCAAACGCGGATGTTTGCTTTCGAGCGCATGGCGCAGCTTAGGTAAAATGGCCTCAGGCGGCAGCGTAAACCGCGCGGCCAGACCGGGATTCAGCACCGGATTATCCTGCTCACCCTGCGTCACATTATCGGTGAATCGGGTCTGGATTGGACCCGGTTCAATGAGGCTGACGCGCACGCCGCTTGCGTGCAGCTCCATGCGTAACGCATCGCTCCAGGCTTCCAGCGCATATTTACTGGCGGCATAAACGCCCCGACCCGGCGTGGAAATCAGGCCTAACACCGAACTGGTATTCACGATCCGGGCATTGCCAAAAGCCTTCAACGCCGGAAGCAGCCGCATAGTGAGTTGGTGGGTGCCAAACACATTGCTGGAAAATTGCTGTTCAAATTGCTGACGCGTGATGGTGTTTAACGGACCATAGGTGCCGAAGCCGGCGTTATTAAACAGGGCAAACAGCCGGTTACCGGTCAGCGCCAACACCTCATCGGCAGCGCGGTCAACGCTCTCTGCGTCGTCCAAATCCAGCATCAGCCCCGTAAAGCCGAGGCTTTGCATGCGCGCCACGTCGTCGGCTTTTCGGCAGGCTGCAATAACGTGATAGCCGCGAGCCAGCAGGTCATTGGCTGCAACCAGGCCAATACCGCTCGAACAGCCCGTGATCAAAATGGTTTTTTGCATGTGTTACCTTTTTTGCACAACTACTGCTTAACTAATGGGGCCAGTTCTTTCGCCATCAGTTCAGCGATAAAGGGTTGGGCGTCAGGATTGGGATGAATACCATCCTGCTGCATCCATTCGGGTTTTAAATAAACCTGCTCCATGAAAAAGGGCAGTAAAGGAATATCGTGCTGTTTCGCCAACTGCGGATAAATCGCGCGGAACGCATCCGTATAACGGCGGCCGTAGTTGGCGGGTAAACGTACTTGCATCAGGATCGGTTTAGCCCTGGCGGTTTTTACCTGCTCGATGATGGTGCTTAACGTTTGCTCAATATCCTTTGGCGGAAAGCCACGTAAGCCGTCGTTACCGCCCAATTCGATTAACACCCACTGCGGTTGGTGCTGTTTTAATAGGGCAGGTAAGCGCGCCAGTCCTTGTGCGGCGGTATCGCCGCTAATACTGGCATTAATCACTCTGGGCTGCTGCTGCCAGTTTTTATCGAGCAGGCTGGGCCAGGCTTTACTGGCCGACATTTGATAGCCTGCACTCAGGCTGTCGCCCAGCACCAGCAACGTATCGGCCGCAGCAAGACGGGACACCAACAGACAGCACAATAACAGGAAAGGATAATGCCAGCGGAAAACATTCTTGAAGTTCATCATCTTACTAAGTCCGTGGGTCAGGGAGAGCATCAGTTAACCATCCTTACCGGAGTTGAGTTAGTTGTCAAACCAGCTGAAACAATCGCCCTGATTGGCGAGTCAGGATCGGGCAAATCTACGCTGTTGGGGATTCTGGCCGGTCTGGATGACGGCAGCCAGGGCGAGGTGCATCTGCTGGGCCAGCCCTTGCATCAGATGAATGAAGAGCAGCGGGCGGCCTTACGTGCGCAGCAGGTAGGATTCGTGTTCCAGTCTTTTATGCTGGTGCCAACGTTAAATGCGCTGGAAAATGTCCAGTTGCCTGCACTGCTGCGCGGTGAGAGCGACCGTCAGAGCCGTGACCAGGCACGGGAGCTGCTCACGCAGTTAGGCCTGGGTGAGCGTTTGCTGCATCTGCCCGCGCAGTTATCCGGTGGTGAGCAGCAACGCGTCGCGCTTGCCCGGGCCTTCAGCGGTCGTCCGGGCCTGCTGTTTGCCGATGAGCCAACGGGGAATCTGGATCGTAAAACGGGCGAGCGTATTGTCGATCTGCTGTTTTCCCTCAACCGCGATTTTGCCACGACGTTAATTCTGGTTACCCATGACGAGCAGCTGGCGGCGCGCTGTAACCGACGCTTGCGTCTGCGTGACGGCAAACTGTGGGAGGAGCAATGATCTGGCGCTGGTTCTGGCGTGAGTGGCGTTCGCCCTCACTGTTAATCGTCTGGCTGGCACTCACTCTGGCGGTGGCCTGCGTGCTGGCGCTGGGATCAATCAGCGACCGGATGGAAAAAGGGCTGAGTCAGCAGAGTCGCGACTTTATGGCGGGCGATCGTACCCTGCGCACCAGCACGGCGGCACCGCCCGACTGGCTGGCGAAAGCGCAGCAAGCGGGATTATCGGTTAGCCGTCAGCTGAGCTTTATGACCATGACCTTTGCCGGCCAGACGCCGCAGCTGGCGTCGGTCAAAGCCGTCGATAACCACTACCCGATGTTTGGCGAGCTGCAAACCCGCCCTCCGGGCCTGAAACCTCAGCCCGGCACGGCACTGGCCGCTCCGCGCTTAATGGCGCTGCTTAACCTCCACGTGGGCGATGAACTCGATGTGGGAGATACCACGCTGCGTATTGCCGGAGAGGTGATACAGGAGCCGGATGGCGGTTTCAATCCGTTCGAAATGGCGCCGCGTTTACTGATTAATCTGGCCGATGCCGATAAGACCGGCGCGATCCAGCCCGGCAGTCGCATCACCTGGCGCTACAAGTTTGCTGGCACCCCTCAGCAGCTGGAAAGCTACGACCGCTGGATAACGCCGCAAATAAAAACCGGTCAACGCTGGATCAGTATTGAGAACACCGAAGATGCGCTGGGCCGTTCAATGCAGCGCGCGCAGCAGTTTTTGCTGTTATCTGCGTTGTTAACGCTGATGCTGGCGATCGCTGCCGTGGCCGTGGCAATGAGCCATTATTGCCGAAGTCGTTACGACCTGGTGGCGGTGCTGAAAACGCTGGGTGCTACGCGCGGCGCGCTGCAAAAGCTGATTATTGGGCAGTGGCTGGCGGTATTGCTGCTGGCGGCCGTAGCGGGCGGGGCAGTCGGGCTGGGCGTCGAAGCCCTGTTGATGAGAATGCTTAAACCCGTTCTGCCCGCATCCCTGCCTGATGCGAGCCTGTGGCCGTGGGTATGGGCCACGGGGTCGCTGTTTGTCATTTCCCTGCTGGTGGGATTGCGTCCTTATCGCCTGCTGCTGGCGACGCAGCCTTTGCGCGTATTTCGGCGCGATGCCGTCGCCACCGTCTGGCCGCTGAAAATCTACCTGCCGGCGATGGCTGTCGTGGTGGTGGGGCTGCTGGCGGCGCTGGTGGGCGGCAGTAAAATGCTGTGGGCGCTGCTGGCGGGCGTGGTGGTGCTGGCGGGGCTACTGGCGCTGCTTGGCTGGGGCACGTTACTGCTTCTGCGCCGTCTGACAGTGCGAAATCTGGCGCTGCGTCTGGCGATTAATCGGCTACTGCGACAGCCCGCGATGACGCTGAGTCAGCTTGCCGCGTTCTCACTGTCGTTTATGTTGCTGGCCCTGCTGCTGGTGATGCGGGGCGATCTGCTGGATCGCTGGCAGCAGCAGTTACCCGCCGACAGCCCGAACTTTTTCCTGCTTAACATGACGGCCGATCAGGTGCCGCAGGTGCGTGATTTCCTGCAGGCGCATCAGATTAAACCAGAAACCTTTTATCCCATCGCACGGATGCGGCTGAGCGAGTTGAACGGCCAAGCCGCCGATCCTGAACGGGATAATGCCCTTAACCGTGAGCTCAACCTGACTTCGCTGGCGGCCCTCCCTGCGCATAATCCGCTGGTGGCGGGCAACTGGCCGCCTGCCGTGGGGGAAGTGTCTATGGAGGCCGAGCTGGCGGAGCGGCTGGGGGTGAAGCTGGGAGACAGCTTAACGTTTGAGGGGGATACGCAAAAGTTCAGTGCCAAAATTACCAGTCTGCGCAAGGTTGACTGGGAAAGCCTGAAGCCAAACTTCTTCTTTATCTTTCCACCCGGTGCGCTCGACAGCCAGCCGCTGACCTGGCTCACCAGCTTTCGGCTGGACAATAACCCCACGCTGCTGGCGCAGCTAAACCGTGAGTTCCCGACCCTGAGCCTGCTGGACATTGGCAGCATCATGCGTCAGATCGGACAGGTGCTGACCCAGGTCAGCCAGGCCCTGGAGATTATGGTGGTGCTGGTGACCGCCTGTGGCATATTGCTGCTGATGGCCCAGATTCAGGTGGGCATGCGTCAGCGCCGTCAGGAACTGGTGGTGTACCGCACGTTGGGTGCAGGCAAGCGACTGCTGCGGACGACCTTGTGGTGTGAGTTTGCGCTGATTGGCGTGGTGTCCGGCGTTGCGGCCGCAGTGGGGGCTGAAGCGGCGCTCTGGGCGCTGCAGCGTAAAATCTTCGATTTCCCGTGGCAGCCCGACTGGGCCTTGTGGCTGGCGTTACCGTTGTGTGGCGCGTTGTTGTTGTCGCTGTGCGGAGGCTGGCTGGGCGTGCGTTTGCTCAAGGGCAAAGCGCTGTTCAGGACGTTCGACGGCGCATAAAAAACGCCGTGCGCGGCAAGGCTGCGCACGGCGTCAGTCCGTCTTAAAGCTTGTCTGTGGCCCAGCGAATACCACTGGCATATTCAGCCGGCAGCAGGGGCAACAGCGCATGCAGTGCAGCTTTGAGTCGGGGCTGATCGCTGTCGGTGAGGTTCAGATGGCCCACCTTGCGACCTTGCCGAACCGCTTTGTCATACCAGTGCAGATGGACAAGCGGCTGCTGTAGCCAGTCTGGATTCACATCGGTGCCAATCAGGTTGATCATGACCGAGGGCGCAATGACGACCGGCTGGGGCAACGCCAGCCCCAAAATCGCGCGCAGATGCAGTTCGAACTGGCTAATCGAGGCGCCGTTCTGCGTCCAGTGTCCACTGTTATGCACACGCGGCGCCAGCTCATTAATCAACAGACCCTGAGGCGTCACAAAACATTCCATCGCCATCACGCCAACGTAGTCAAGCGCGTGAAGGATCGCGCCCAGCATTCCTTCGGCCTGCTGCTGCTGTTCCACATCTGCCTGGGGAAAAGCGACGCTGGTCCGCAGAATGCCTTCTTCGTGCAGATTATGTGTCAGGGGATAAAACACGGTGCTGCCGTCGTGGCCGCGCGCGCCGACCAGCGACACTTCACCTGAAAAGTGAATGCCCTGTTCGACGATGCACTCGCCATAGCAGTCGTCGGGTAACGTGGCCGTTTCGCTGGCCCGTAAACGCCACTGACCGCGACCGTCGTAACCCCCGGTGCGGCGTTTAACAATCGCCAGTTCACCCAGCCGAGAGAAAACCGCAGGCCACTCGCTTTTATCCGCCAGCAACTGCCAGGGCGCAGTCGCCAGATTAAGCTCGTCCAGCAGTTGCTTTTGCGTCAGGCGATCGGCCAGACGCGGAAAAATATCGCGGTTCACAAAGGCCGGATGATTCGCCAGCTCGCGCGTCAGAGCGGTTTCGGGCCAACGCTCGATTTCGGCCGTAATCACGCTTTCGGCGATAGGCAGGGCGGCGGGATCGGCATCCAGCCCCACTGGATGAACGGCAATGCCCATCGGCTCGCCCGCCTGGCGCAACATGCGGCCAAGCTGACCGTTACCCAGTACGCAAACCGGCTTCATGCGTCCTCCCGCGGATCCGGATTATCCAGCACCTCATCGGTCTGTGCCTGACGCCAGGCGGCCAGACGAGATGACAGCGCGCTGTCGTGAATCGCCAGAATCTGCGCGGCCAGCAGTGCCGCATTGGCGGCACCGGCTTTACCGATTGCCAGCGTGCCGACCGGAATACCGCGCGGCATTTGCACAATAGAGTAGAGGCTGTCAACGCCGCTCAGCGCTGCGCTCTGTACCGGCACGCCCAGCACCGGCAGCAGGGTTTTTGCCGCCAGCATGCCAGGCAGGTGCGCCGCGCCACCGGCACCGGCAATGATGACCTGAAAGCCGTTATCTGCAGCCGTTTCGGCAAAGCTAAACAGCTTGTCCGGGGTACGGTGCGCTGAGACCACTTCCACATGGAAGGGCACGTCCAGGCTGGAGAGGATTTCCGCAGCGAACTGCATGGTGGACCAGTCACTTTTGGAACCCATAACAACAGCGATGCGGGCCGGGGCGGCATTCGACGACATGCGGTCAACTCCTGTGAATGAAAACACACCTGACCAGGCGGACAGGTTTTGAAGGGCAAAGAGAATAGCATGAGAAGGGCGCAAGGAAAACGGTTGCGTCGGGATTACACGTCGCGCTGGCAGGGTTTTATCGACATTCTGTTCTCTGACGTTGACGCGCAAGAAACGCTGAACTTTAGTTAACAGAGTTGCAAGGTGACTGACATGATAAGCCGCGCTGCACCCGGTTGGTAAGGGATGACGTTAACTGACAGAAAGAGGAACAGGATGATTTCACGCTGGCAACTTATTTTCAGACAAGCAGGCAGAAAACTGTGGTTCAGGGCAACTTTATTTGCCCTTGCTGCGGTTGTCAGCGCCCTGGCCTCCATTGTCTTTAAATCTGCAATTCCCCCCTCGGTTTCGGTAAAGGTGGGTGCTGACGCAGTGGACAATATCCTGAATATTCTGGCGTCCAGCATGCTGGCGGTCACCACGTTTTCCTTGAGTACGATGGTAACGGCGTTTGGTTCAGCAACTACCCATGTTACGCCGCGCGCCACGAAACTGGTCGTTGAAGACAGTACAACACAAAATGTTCTCGCGACCTTTATTGGCTCATTCCTGTTTAGTCTGGTCGGCATCATCGCACTGAATATGGGGGCTTATGGTGAACAGGGGCGAGTGATCCTGTTTGCGGTCACGCTGGTGGTCATTGCATTAATTCTGGTGACGCTTCTGCGCTGGATTCACCATCTCACCTCGCTTGGCAGCGTAGATGAAACGACCTCACGTGTGGAACGCATGGCGCTTGATGTTTTTAGCGCGCGTGCTCAATCCCCTTGTTTCGGCGCCAGGCCCTGGCGGGAAAGCGATCGTCAACCTGCGGGCACGTTTGCTGTCTATTCGGACGCTATTGGCTATGTTCAGCATATTGATATGGACAGGTTACATAAGGCGATGACAGACAGTCCTGTACATGTTTACCTGGTCGCGCAACCCGGATTTTTTGTTCATCCCGCCCGCCCGGTCATGTATGTCACCCACGCCCTGCCTGCGGAGCAACGCAAACTGATGTTGTCTGCCCTGACAATAGCCGCGTCTCGCACTTTCGCCCAGGATCCACGTTTTTGCCTGTGTGTGATGGCAGAAATCGCCTCGCGTGCGCTGTCGCCTGCGACTAATGACCCTGGCACCGCTATCGATGTGATCGGGCGAGCCGTCAGAATACTCTCCTGCTTTGCACGCGAATGTGCGGTGCCAACGGTGATCTATCCCGCCATTCACGTCGCGCCCTTGTCAGTAGACGCATTATTCGATGATTTTTTCTCACCTGTCGCGCGAGACGGCGCGGCGATAAAAGAAGTGCAGTTACGGTTACTTAAGGCGCTGGGCATGTTGTCTGTCGCCTGGCCGGATGCGTACCAGGCTGCAGCGTTGCGTCATGCGCATGAAGCCATGGCATACCTGGCGCGGGAAGCGATCATCCAGACGGACAGAGCACGAATTGAGCGCACATGGCGTGAACAATTTGGTGCAGACTATCCCCATCCCTTCCTGGATGAGAAGCTAAGCGATTCGCCCTGTCAGAAGTCGAAATCGATCAGCTGAATGCCGCTGGCATCGAGTTGAATCATGGATCCCCGACTGTGCCAGGCCCCTAATACGGCACGCTGAGCGTTTACACCATTCAGCGGCAGATCGTGAATTGCGGGACGGTGCGTATGCCCATGAATCAGCAGTGGCACCTTATGCTGAAGCATGGCATCGATCACGGCCTGTTGATTCACATCCATAATCTCCAGCGACTTATGCTGATTGGCCTGTTTACTGTTGGCGCGCATACGTTCTGCGATGCGTTTGCGAATAAACAGTGGCAACGCCAGGAACAGACGTTGAATCCAGGGGTTGTGGACTTTAGCGCGGAACTGCAGGTAACCCACATCGTCGGTACACAGCGTATCGCCGTGCATAATCAGCACTCGATGGCCGTAAAGCGTCAGCACGCGCGCTTCAGGCAACAGCGTCATGCCGCTGGCGCGGGCGAAACGTTGACCGATTAAGAAATCGCGATTGCCATGAATAAAGTACACCGGAACAGGCACGGATCGAAGGGCATCAGCAACCTGTTGATGCAGGGGATTGGGATCGTCATCGCCTATCCAGGCTTCAAACAGATCGCCGAGAATATAGAGCGCGTCGCAGTGTGGGGCTTCGTGCTGTAAAAAATGCAGAAAACCGGCGGTGATCGCCGGTTCTTCCTGACACAGATGAAGATCTGCGATAAACAGCGTGCGCGGCATTACTCGCTGACGGTCACTTTCTGGATCACAACGTCGTCTTTCGGCACGTCCTGATGCATACCGCTGCGGCCGGTTGAAACGGCTTTGATTTTCTCAACCACATCCATACCTTCAACCACTTCTGCAAACACACAGTAACCCCAGCCCTGCAGGCTTTCGTCACGAAAGTTCAGGAAGTCATTGTCAGCCACGTTAATGAAAAACTGTGCGGTCGCAGAGTGCGGGGCAGAAGTCCGCGCCATCGCCAGCGTACCTTTGGTGTTTTTCAGACCGTTGTTGGCTTCGTTACGGATCTCTTCTTTGGTGGCTTTCTGCTTCATGCCGGGTTCAAAACCGCCACCCTGAATCATAAAGCCGTTAATCACACGGTGAAAAATGGTGTTGTCGTAGAAACCTTCACGGCAGTAATCCAGGAAGTTCTTTACGGTTGCGGGCGCTTTGTCATCGAAGGTCTTGATCACGATATCGCCATGGTTAGTCTGGAAAGTTACCATTTTTTTCGTCCTGTAAAGGTTGTCGTCAGTAGCATAGGGTGCGCGGTTAGGATGCACACGCCTTTTTCTCGAACGTTCTTATATCATAATTTCCGATAATACGTCAGCCAGGCTGCGCAGTTGGCTTGCTTTGCATCGCGTGACAGATAAAAATACGGCACAATATCAGGATACTTAAAACGGTGCGTTACGCACGCTTACTACGGAAACCCCAATGCTGAAGATTTATAACACCCTGAGTCGACAAAAAGAGGAATTTACCCCTATTCATGCTGGCAAAATCGGCATGTATGTCTGCGGCATCACGGTGTATGACCTCTGTCACATTGGGCACGGGCGCACGTTTGTGGCGTTTGATGTGGTATCGCGCTATCTGCGTTACGTCGGTTTTGACGTAAATTACGTGCGCAATATTACCGATATCGACGACAAAATTATCAAGCGTGCCAACGAGAACGGCGAGAGCATCGAAACCCTGACCAATCGCATGATTGCCGAGATGCACAGCGATTTTGATGCGCTGGGCATTTTGCCGCCAGATCGGGAACCGCGCGCCACGCGCCATATTCCGGAAATCGTCGAGCTGGTGGAAAAGCTGATTGCCCGCGGTCATGCCTATGTGGCGGAAAACGGCGATGTCATGTTTGATGTGCTGAGCGATGTGGATTACGGTGCGCTGTCGCGTCAGGATTTGGACCAGCTTCAGGCCGGCGCCCGCGTTGAAGTGGCGGATGTGAAGCGTAATCCCATGGATTTCGTGCTGTGGAAGATGTCTAAAGCGGACGAACCCTCATGGCCTTCACCGTGGGGCCAGGGGCGCCCGGGCTGGCATATTGAGTGTTCAGCCATGAACTGCAAACAGCTTGGCGCGCATTTCGACATCCACGGCGGCGGATCTGACCTGATGTTCCCACATCACGAAAACGAAATCGCCCAGTCTACCTGCGCCCATGATGGTCCCTATGTGAACTACTGGATGCATTCAGGCATGGTGATGATCGATCGTGAGAAGATGTCGAAGTCGCTGAATAACTTTTTCACCGTGCGCGACGTACTGCAGCATTATGATGCCGAAACCGTGCGCTATTTCCTGATGTCCGGCCACTATCGTAGCCAGCTTAACTATGGCGAAGATAACCTGAACCAGGCACGTGCGGCGCTGGAACGTCTTTATACCGCGCTGCGACATACCGATCGCAACGCGGTTGCCGACGGCGGTGAAGCCTTCGAGGCCCGTTTCCGCGAGGCGATGGACGATGATTTTAACACTCCGGAAGCCTATTCCGTGCTGTTCGACATGGCGCGTGAAGTGAACCGTCTCAAAGGCGAAGACATGACGGCAGCCAATGCGCTGGCGGCAAAGCTACGTGAAATTGCCAACGTGCTGGGCATTCTGCAGCAGGAGCCAGAAGTGTTTCTGCAAAGCAGTGCGCAGGGCAACGATGAAGAAGTGGCAGAAATCGAACGCTGGGTGAAAGCCCGTGCCGACGCACGCGCGGCAAAAGACTGGGCGCAGGCTGACGTAGCCCGCGACAAGCTGAACGCGCTTGGCGTGATTGTCGAAGATGGCCCTCAGGGCTCCAGCTGGCGACGTAAATAACGGGCAACACAGGAGAGGGCGAGCCATCGCCCTTTTTTGTTTATGACGATAAAACAGATTCACCTTCGCGGTTTCCGCTCGGTACGCGATCTGATCCTGCCGCTTCAGCAACTGAACGTGGTAAGCGGGCCTAATGGCTGTGGTAAATCCAACCTTTATAAGGCCGTGCGCTTGTTGCACGAGGCCGCCAATGGTCGCCTGGCGTTAGCGCTGGCAGAAGAGGGCGGTATTCAAAAGGTCATGTGGGCAGGGGAACTGCATCGCAGCGCTCGTCGTCAGGATGCCAGCCGACTCATCCTCTCGGTCCTGATGGACGACATGGATTTTGAGCTTGCGGTGGGGTTTCCTCAGAAGCTTGAGACCAGCCTGTTTAACCTCGATCCGCTGGTCAAAGAAGAACGTATCTGGCTGAGTGGTCAGCAGCGGCGTCCCTCTTCCTGCATCATGCAGCGCACGAACCAGACCGCCTTTTTGCATAATGTAGAAGGGGAGCGCGTAAGCTATCCCGCCGTATTGCATCCCGAAGAGTCCCTGTTTGGTCAGCTCGGTGAGCCGCACCGCTATCCCGAGCTTTCTCAGATGCGTGAACGTCTGCGCCAGTGGCGCTTCTATCACGAGTTTGCCGTCTGGCCCGGTTCGCCGATTCGTGCGCCGCAAATTGGCGTGCGCGCGCCCATTCTGGCGCACGATGGCGCTAACCTCGCGGCGGCATGGGCAACCATTGTCGAGCGGGGTCATCATGAGCTGCTCTACAAGGTGACAGCGAAAGCCTTCCCTGATACCGAATTTCAGGTGGATGTCCAGAACGGCCGTTTCCAGATGCTGATGCGGCGACAGGGCATTATGCGCCCGCTGGAAAGCGCCGAGTTCTCTGACGGGACGCTGCGCTTTCTGTGCCTCGTGGTTGCACTGCTCAGCCCCCGCCCGCCTGCCTTTATGGCGCTCAACGAACCCGAGAACAGCCTGCATGAGGATTTGCTCCCGGCGCTGGCGGCGCTGATTGCTGAAGCCAGCCAGTTTAGTCAGCTGTGGATCACCAGTCACTCACCGAAGCTGGCCGCACTGATCGCGCAGCATGCAGAAGTGAATCACATTGAGCTGGAGCAGATTAACGGGGAAACGCGGATAGTTGGGGAAGAAAGGATTTAAGGTGCCCCGGGGACAGGGCACCTGACGATCAGGCAACGACAGTGATGCGCTGTCCGGCAAACTCCACCGTTTGCCCCTGAACGATTTTGCAGCGCTTACGGGTTTCAACTTCCCCATCCACCCGCACTTCACCTTCACTAATCACGACTTTGGCCTGCGCGCCGCTTTCCACCCAACCTTCCAGTTTCAGCAGATCGCAGAGATCAACGTGTGGGAATTTACCTAAAGAAAACGTCGCCATTATGCCTGCTCCCCATCGTGAAACTCTTCACATGCCTGTAAGGTATTTTCGATTAAGGTTGCGACCGTCATCGGCCCAACGCCGCCGGGAACGGGCGTGATATAAGCGGCACGCTCAGCGGCAGCATCAAAATCCACATCACCGACGACTTTGCCGCTTTCCAGACGGTTAATCCCGACGTCGATAACAATAGCGCCCGGCTTAATCCAGTCACCTGGAATAAAGTTGGGCTTGCCTACCGCGACGATCAGCAGATCGGCGTGCTCAACGTGATGGCGCAGATCGCGAGTAAAGCGGTGCGTTACGGTCGTGGTGCAGCCCGCTAACAGCAGCTCCATGCTCATTGGACGCCCCACAATGTTTGAGGCGCCCACCACGACGGCATTCAGGCCGTAGGCATCAATGTTGTAGCGCTCCAGCAGCGTGACGATGCCGCGTGGTGTACAAGGGCGCAGCTTTGGTGCGCGCTGGCACAGGCGACCGACATTATAGGGATGGAAGCCGTCTACGTCTTTATCGGGCGTAATGCGCTCCAGGATTTTGACGTTATCAATGCCTGCCGGGAGCGGCAGCTGCACCAGAATGCCGTCAATCTCGTTGTCGCTGTTAAGTTTATCGATCAGCTGCAGCAACTCGGCTTCGCTGGTGGTGGCGGGCAGATCGTAAGAGCGGGAGATAAAGCCCACTTCTTCACAGGCACGACGCTTACTGCCGACGTAGATCTGCGATGCAGGGTTTTCACCCACCAGAACGACTGCCAGACCCGGAGCACGTTTACCGGCTGCCAGACGTTGCTTCACTTTTTCTGCAACCTCAAGCCGTACCTGCTGCGCAATCGTTTTACCGTCAATAATTTTTGCTGCCATCAGAGCGTAAATCCACTGTGTTGAGTTTAAGTCGGGAATGGCGCCTATTTTGTCAGAAGCACGTCCGGCTGTCAGGTAGAGATTCTTGCAGCAGGTTGGTTTACGACATTTCGCCGTGACGAAAGTGTGGGTTAACGCTTATGATGCCAGACAGGGACCTTACTGGATGACGTGATGATTTGGTTAATGCTTGCCACTCTGGCTGTTGTATTTGTTGTAGGATTTCAGTTGCTGACCGCCGGTTCACGCCATGCCGCACAGGCACTCAGCAAGCGCCTGCAACTGCCGCCGGTTCATATTGAATCGATGTTGTCGCAGATGGGTAAAGAGGCGGCGAAAGAGTTTACTGATTACATCGCGGGTGATAACGAAGCGCACTTAAACAACGGCGCGGCAGTTTTGCTGATTTGGCAGGTGCTGATTGTGGATGGCAGCGATGAAAATACCTGGCGCTGGCACAGCGTGCTAACCCGGGCAGGTTTCTCTGCCACGCTTACCCGACAGCAACTGTTGCTGGCACTGGGCTTTTTGCGCCAGTTAGAGCCCGACAGCCAGGAGCTGAATGCGCTTCGCGAGCAATACAACGCGCGCGTCACGCAGCAGGGCGTTGAGCTGGAAGGGGAAACGACAGAAGCAAGCAATCTGGTCTCCCTCAGCGCCTGGCGCGACCGTCATTAGCGCAAATTGGTTATTACCTGGGCACTCGCCGCCCCTCAGCGGCAAAAACGTTGACGTAACAGCGTTCAACCGTATAATTCGACCCAACCTCTCCGCGCCCTTAGCTCAGCTGGATAGAGCACCGGCCTTCTAAGCCGTAGGTCACAGGTTCGAATCCTGTAGGGCGCGCCACCTTCTCTTCTATTTGCATTCCTTAAAGTCTACTTTTTCCTTAAAAATCAGAATATAAATCTTTTAGCTGGTCCATTTCGGGCCAAGGTCACCTATTGCGTTCTTATCCAATATGGGGGCACGACAGGGGGCATCGACAGGTTCAATGGAAATGATGCCCCCAAATGAAGCTAACAGCCCGCCAAATCGACTCTGCGAAGCCAAAAGAAAAGTCATACAAACTTTCGGATGGTGGTGGTATGTATATTGAAATATTTCCAAACGGAGCCGAAAGCTGGCGACTCATGCCTCAAGAGCATTCAAGATAAAATCCCATCTGTCCTTAAACCTTTCGTCCTCGCCTTTAGCTATTTTGAATAAAGGAACTTTGTGGTGCCAGGTCGAAGTATCGTTTATGGATGCGCTCGGGACGACAAATATCTCTGGAGCGGCATTGTTTCCGATATCTTCAGACATATTGCATAAAACGTAAAAAAAATCCGGCGATACGATTGGCCTATGATTTCCGACTGTCCATTGACGTGGAGCGCTTCTGGCCCATGAGCCTTTAACCTGAATGCTGATGCTTTTAGAGCCATCAATAGTGGCAATAATATCAACTGCACTTGATCCACTGGTAGTTAGTGCCGCACTAATGCCCAGTCTTGATAGCATATAAGCAACATAGTACTCACCCGCATCACCGGCGTTTTTAGACGTGCGCTTAATTACATCAGACATATTCAATCCTTGGAATTAAAGTGGCACTCACCGATAAACAAGAAACGTTCTGTCGCGAGTACCTCATCGATTTGAACGCTACGCAAGCTGCTATTTGGGCTGGGTATAGCGATAACACCGCCCGTAAGATTGGCAGTGAAAACCTCACAAAACCAGACATTGCGGAAGTTATCATCGACATTAGACCAGAGCGCAACGAAAGGGTAGAGGTAAATGCAGACTATACAAGGCGCATTTACGACTGCGCCAGATGATGATAGGTTGAAATATAATGCCACACACATTAGGATTATTCCTCTTTTAATCAGGAAGATTATTTAATGTTTGGATTCGATAAGTTAATTACGCCAAAAATTATCACTGCTCTTTACCTTGTTACAGTTGCGTTACTCTCGATTGCTGCTGTGATTACTTTCTTCACAAGAGGCGTCAATGGAGCGGGATTAATACTTCTATTGATGGCTGTATTTGCGAGGGTTTTCTTCGAGAGCATCATGGTATCGTTCAAAAACAACGAATATCTGCGTCGAATAGCGGAATCGCTTGAAAAAAAATGACAGCAGTCAAGCCGCCTCCGGGCGGTTTTTTATTGTCGTAATTCTACTTAAGTAACATTTGCCAGAGATTGCAGTGAATGGCCGACCAATGCCACCCATTGAGCTAATGGAGGAATTCAAGCCATATATCTCTCACTCCGGCAAATGAAAACAGACAATTGAGTTCAGGATCAGATAGTTAGCCCAGAAGGGCGGCTGCACAATCCAGACCATGCGCACCTTGCCGAAGCTGACGTTGGCTTTTTTTTGGGCGGCATCAGCTTTCGCCAAAAAAGGCGCACGGTTTTAGGGCAGAGCAAAGAAGTGATGATACGTACATGCCACTTTTAGGATTTCCGAGTCCAAAATGGTGTTTTGTTGTGTAGTTGACCAGTAAAATTTGTCAGCTTAACAACTGAGTTTAATGTCGATATATATAAGAGGCTAGTTAACTCACCAAAGGAAATTAAATCATGTTTAAATTAGTAAAAGCCTCTATCGTAGCAGTTTCTGTGATCGCATCTTTTTCAGCTATGGCTGACTGGCAGCCTTATAAAACTGTTTCATTGGATGGGTTTAATAATACAATCCCCGGTGGTAGTGTTTACAATGAAACTAATGTGGCTTCAGGTGTTTATCGCTTCCGTATTGACCCGAATTCAGCTGGGGTAGATTATGCTACTGGCCAGTCAGGAAATACGAATTCTAAATCCGCTGCATTAATGACCTATGATCGTACGACAACTACAGATAAAACCGCTGCTGTAAGTTTTTATGGTTTGAATAATGACGGGCTTCAGGCTTCATCGCTCATCCATGCATTTCCACAAGGTGGTGGTTTTGATTTGTATCTTCAAGATTGGCAGCGAGCAGATAACTCAGGCACAGTTAATGTAATAATTGAAAAGTGGCAGAATTAATTTGTCATTAGGATTTTATTAGAACTAAGCGTCCTATATTTTCTGACAGCTTATATAGGACGCTAATCTTCTACATTTTTTCGTGCTTAAAATCAACCTCATCAACGCCATGAATAATGGTGTCACACAGATGAATCGTGGAAATGAACTCATTCAGACAGCCTAAATAGCTTTTTTGTGGATTGTCAAAGCAGTAAAACTGAGGGTTTATGGCCGCTTTAAAAGACCTTAAATCTCAGCTTAGGTCACTGAGCAAACAGATGCCTTTCGCGTTATCACAGGCATTGACAAGTGTTGCCCGAGAGAATGCTGCCGCAGAAAAAAAAGCACTGACTTGCCGTCTGGAGTCAACCACACCTTTTACTGTAAATGCCGTGGGGTCAACAGGTGCACGCAAAAACAATCTTAAGGCAAAAATTTTCGTCAGAGACATTGCTGCCAGTTTGACCTGCTCCCTTCTGACTCATACACCCCGATATTAGCCATATCTTATCAACAACCTGAGCGCGTCCTGATGAACAGGTGTCTTTCCGGCGAATCGTTCATCAATACGCGTCGTGAGGCCTGAGCTGAGGGCTTTGGCCGGTAACGTTGCCGCAGGTACGCGATCTCAAATGCTGCCTTCCAGAAAGGTAGTGGCATGAATTGACCATCGGATTAATTGTCTGACCTGTGAAGATAAATTCACGAAGGCGAATATGACGATCGGCGCCGCCTGCAGGATATCAGATACAGCATCGCTCGGTTCTTCCCCACAGCCCTAATCGGCTATGGGGAAGGGATTAACCATCCAACATTACTGAGCACCGCCCCCCAGCTTCACAATGGCAGTTCCGTCCTCAACGTAGAGAGAGTACGCCGAATTGGCAATGACAGGGTTTATGCCCTTTTGCAGCATTTTTTGCAGCAGTTGATGATTGTCGTCTTCATTGCCGTAACCGTGCGTGGTTTGGGTAAACCCTTTATTGATTAGCTGGAAAGAGGCCAAAAACTGAGAGGCAGGGCTAAGAAAATGTCCTATCAGCGGTTTATTTTCCATTAAAAGCTTTGCTCGTTCATCAATGTTGATTTGACCCACAGTACCTATTGAGTGGATGTTCTTTATATTGATAAGATCCCGAGTAACCATGTTGAAGATAAGGTCTTCATATTCCCGCTGTGACTTAAGCGCGCTGCTCAATTGAGCGCTAAATGCGATGGCGGTAATGACAGGGATGAGCGATATATATCTGAGACGCGGCGAAAAAAAGACAACAGGAACCGCAATCATGACCAACAAAGTAGAAAAAGAAACAATGGCGCGGGGGGCAACAGGCGCATCCACAAGTAAAATGGTGGGCCCCATAAGCGACACAAGGAAGATGAAAAATGCGACTGTACAGTAAAGTATTACAGCAAGGCTTTTGCTCTTTTGCTGCCGAAATTTATATAACATCAGCAAAAATGCGATTACGACAGGAATAAGAAAGTAAATATAAACCGGACCGTAAAAGTAGGAGAGGATTAATTCTTTTAGCGCAACGACTGTGTTCAAAAGATGCGCGAATCCCTCTTGGTTTGGGTGAATAAGCTCTGCGCGGGAGTTCTTTTTAGATGCAAAAAAAAGCATGTAAACTAGAAAAAAACCAATAAATAATGATGCTTTATTGACTATGGTTTTAAACATCCCAGCCACAGTTAATTCGCTTTTGACAGCCAGAATGACAATGTCAATGGCAAGTAAGGCGATGAAAATATTGGCACAAGGCTGATACAGCGTAAGTGATAATACGCCTGCAATCACTTTAACTGAATATTCTCGTATCTGACTGCTGCTGCTGTAGGTATAAGCGGCCACAGCAAGAAAAAAAGCGATGGACATGCCCAGGGAATCGTATCGATAAGCTATGTTCTGCAAAAAAAAGGGGTTGAAGATCAGAAGGGCTGCGACCAGCTTTTCATTGGGGACATCCATTTTGACAAGGTGCTTACTCAACATCAGTGATGCGGCACCGATGAAGAGACATGATGCGATCATGGTGTAAGGGAACAGATCAAGATTATAGTGGCCGCTCGCGGATAATATTTTCATTAGGATATCGGCCATCGGCCGACCTAGTCCACGCCAGCCATATTGGCCTGTAATCGCTCTGTCTAAATCGTCCCGATAAAATACGCCCGCCTGAATCAAAGGATAGATGAATAGCAACGCCAAACCTGCATACAGGGCGAGCATTTTTTTATCATTTTTACAAATCATTCGAAATTCCATCTCACTTTTTAATGATGTAACGTGGTCGGTTCTTACTCTCTATGTATATTCTTCCGATATACTCGCCCAATACACCGATACCAATGAGCTGAACGCCACCAAGAAAGAGTATTGATACTAAAAGCGAAGGGTAACCGGGAACACTGTTGCCAAACCAGATTTTATCCACGATCATCCATGCGCCATACAAAAACGCGAAGCTCGCCACGAGCAGGCCAATATACGTCCACATACGTAGCGGAAAGGTTGAGAAACTGGTTATGCCTTCAAGAGCCAGGTTCCACAGCTTCCAGCTATTAAACTTTGAATCGCCAGCGATACGCTCGGCTCTGGCATACTCAATTACCTCCGTCTTGCCGCCAACCCATGAAAGAATCCCTTTCATGAAGAGGTTCCGCTCTGGCATCTTCTTAATATTCTCAACCACGTCCCGTGACATCAGGCGAAAGTCACCTACATTTTCTTCAATTTTCGGGTTACTGATTTTATTATGTAAGGTGTAAAACCATTCCGCCGTCTTCCTTTTCAGGTGCCCATCAGTAGACCTGTCGATGCGCTTAGCCAGAACAATATCCGCACCTGCCTGCCATTTTTCAATCAATAAAGGAATGACGTTAATGGGATCTTGTAAATCAACATCAATAGGGATAACAGCATCACCCGTAGCATGCTCTAATCCCGCGAAAAGAGCAGGTTCTTTACCAAAGTTGCGGGTAAGGGACAGCGGCACGACCAGAGGATCTGAAACCGAAAGCGCATTGATAATAGATTCTGTTGCATCTTTACTGCCGTCATTTATAAAAACGATTTCAATGGTGTGCTGTTTCAACGCCTCAAATTCACGCACCGTTTTATAAAACACGGGAATAGCGTCTTCTTCATTAAGAACAGGAACAATCAGCGATATTTTCATCTGGCATCTCTGAAAACGATGTACTTTGAATATAAAAAGCCACAAATGAGGCTGATGAAAGAGAAGATGATCAGCGTGTAAAGCGGCTGAAGCATGCTTTTATCCGAAATCCACCCCACCAGTGAGGCGACGGATCCCATAAACAGGACATATATCATGTAACGAATCGTTGATGCTTCTGCATTAAATGTCCACTTTGCATTTACAAAGAATGAAAACGTTACAGCAACACAAAAAGCCCCAAAATTCGCGAGGGTTTGTGAGGAGCCTGTTGCATAAAGGATCGAGAATATGCCCCAGTGAATCAATGTGTTGAGGATCCCAACCGAGAAGTATTTTGAGAAGAGCTTTATCATTATCACCACCGTTTTAAGTCAGCCGATCTTATCCATCCTGAGCCACAAGGCAACAAATCTCTGAGGAAAAAAACAATCAGTCAGGTCCATTAAGCGGTAGAGATGGCATGAGCACAGGAACCTGAAGGGGAGAGACTCTGGCCGGTTCAAGGCCGGATGTGGCGACAAACGGAGATACTGTGCTGAACCCTGACAGGTTTTTTTAAGTCGTTTCGGACATAAATGCCTGTCAGCGCGAAATTGAAGGCTTAACCTGGTCATTTTATCTCTCAAATGCCTGTGCGTGTTGCGTATGCAACCAGATTGGTCCGTTGTGTTTGGCCCCCTGCGCATTAACGTCAGCCTGACCCTAAATTCATTTCTACTCTCTACAAATGAGACGTTATCGCTATACAGAATACGTTGATGCGCTGTTTATTCCCCATTCCTTATCTTATTTGCTGTCAGATGTTTAAAGGCACACCTTCTGAACTCTCATGTCTAACCTATCTGTCACATCTTAAAACGCATAGGAAGTGATGCGGCATTCAGGGTAGGGAAAGTCAATGAAGGAATAACGGTGAGAGCAAGCTGAAACGGCATAATGCTATGAAAAACCGTGCCTTAAAAACCGCAACAGACATAGCCGAATTCAGAGTTTAAAAAGCAGGCAAGGCAGGCGCGTTAATCGTGAATACCCGTAACTTCCAGAGAGTCTTTCCTGTTCCGCGGGCGGCAGGTCCGGAGTCATATTTACCGCGAACTTCAATGCACATAAGTGACACGTACGCTTACCGTCATCGACTTTTTTTACCCGCGTCACAGCAAATCCCACTCTTACTATGCCTGGTTATTTTCGCCTGCTGGCTGCTGCCGGGGCTGGTGGGCCATGAACCGTGGAAGCCTGACGAAGCCTATACCTTTGGGTTGATTCGCCACATTGCCCAGAGTGGGGACTGGGTTGTGCCAACCCTGGCCGGCGAACCTTTTATGGAAAAGCCGCCGCTCTACTTTGTTGTGGCCTCTTTCTTCCTCAGGCTGTTCAGCCCGGTCCTGGGTGAGCCCGATGCGGCACGTCTGACAACGGGCCTGTTTATTAGTCTTGCCTGTTACGCTATCGCAATGACTTCCCGTGAGCTCTATGGCAAAGGGGCTGGCCGTTGGGCGGTGCTTATCCTGTTTGCCTGTTTGGGCTTTCCTGTCCGGGCACACCAAATGATTACCGATACCGCGTTGCTGGCAGGCGGCGCTATTGGCATTTATGGTTTCATTTTGGGGATTCGCCGCCATGTGCTGGGTGGCGCGATACTGGGCATTGGCGCAGCGGTGATGTTTCTCTCTAAAGGGCTTCTCGGCCCGGGCATATTGGGACTGACAGCGCTGACGTTACCTTTGATGAATACAGCGTTTCGTAGCAGACGCTATATCGTTTTTTGTGCTATCGCGTTTCTGGTCTTTTGCCCGCTGGTAGTGCCGTGGCTGTATGCGCTCTGGATGCGTTCTGAAAAGCTGTTTTCAACCTGGCTACTGGTCAATAATTTTGGCCGTTTTGACGGTACCGCTAAGCTCGGGCCTAAAGCGAAACACTTCTTTTACTTTAAACTGCTTCCCTGGTATGCCTTTCCTGCATTGCCGATGGCTGCGTGGTGGCTCTGGCGCAGTTGGAAAACTGGCATCAGCGCATCCGCAATGGTGCTGGTAACGTTTTTTTTAGCCGGTTTTGTCACTCTGTCGAGTGCATCTGACGCGCGGGAGCTTTACGCCATGCCGCTGCTTCTGCCGTTGGCCATACTGGCAGCAGGTACCTGTCAGCAGAAAACCCTCTGGACGATAAAGTTGCGGCCATGCGCACTCGGCTTATTCTGCCTGCTTCCAACGGTGATGTGGGGAGCGGGTATCATCCTGATGACCGGCTGGCCTGCGCCACTGTGGAATAAATGGGTGGCACAGGGTGCGCCCGGATTTACGCCTCAGATTTCATCAGTGATGTTTGCAGCAGCATTACTGGCTACTTTATTGCTGAGCGGGCTGGTGTTTTTGAATCGCACCTGCCGGGAAAGTCCCTTATCAATTTTTACCAGTTGCATCACGCTGTGCTGGGTGTTGGCCATGACGCTGGGCATGCCGTATCTGGATTACACCAAGCGTTATTCTGATGTTTTTCTCCCGCTGCGGGCATGGTTGCCAAGGGATGAATGTGTCGCGAGCCGGCATCTTGGCGAACCACAACGGGCTTTACTGGAATATTACGATGGGCTGGTAACGCTGCGAGAAGGGAAGCACAGAGGCGCCTACCGCTGTAACTGGCTACTCCTGCAACATGATAAAAGACATCCTGAGGAGTTTGTCGACGGGACGTTGGTCTGGCAAGGGGAGCGGCCTGCGGATAACGAAGAGAATTACCAACTTTATCGACTGAACAGATAAGCCAGTATTTTTCATGCTTAACTCGCCTGAGGTCATTTTGCAGGCGAGTGACGATTCGTTACATCGGCTATTTCAGTAAAATCTGCACTCAGGGAAGCGACAGATGAACTTCATTTTCTTTTGGTGCCCAGTCTCTGTCAGAGAACTCATCTACAGAATAGGAGACATTGCGCAGCCCCTGGGTGCCTAGAAAGTTTTTTACGCCTTCCTGAAGATTACCGTCACGAAACAGCTCAGCAATAACAAACAGGGCATCGGAAAGCGAAAGCGTTCTGATTTGCGCGGGTAACCAGTTTGTACGCGTGAAGATCAGATGATAAAGCGCTTCATCTCCCGACAAGGGAAAATAGCGCGTACCAAATTGTTTGCGATGCTTGTCCAGAATGATTTCAAGAATGAAAATCTGTGCTGTCCGTTGCCTGATTTGATTCACAAAAACATTTTCGGAATTGCCCATATCCAGCGTCGTGGCATCATTATTCTGCTTAACGCGCGTCTCGATAGCATTCCAGAGGTTGTCATACTGATTCATAGCTTGCCTTGTCTGAAATTGTCATTTTCATAACAACGTTAGCAGAAGGAACACGCGCGGCAAAGGCCACAAGCATAATCAGCCGCATTTGACCCTAAAAAAAGACAGCATTTAATTTTGTCTCCAACATGCTGTCGCTAAGTGTCCTGCAAAGGGGCGTTTTATTATGACAATTTTAGCAAGCGAAGAAGGCAAGGTGATGGCGTTAACGTTAAACATTTAAAAAATAAAATGGCCACAAGGGCCATGTCGGGGGGATTCAGGTACGATTTCAGGTACGATTAATGCAACACACCGGCAGTGGTTAAGCAAAGTGTGCAAAAAGCAACGCTGAATGCAGAGAAACCAACCAAACCAAGAACGACGAAACCGAAATTTCTCATATCGACCTCCACCGTGTCCAGGTGACACAGCCAAATCATAGGGCTGGTGGATAAATAAGTACATACTGTTAATAAAGCCATGGAAAATATTGCTATGCCATTCCTGAAATGGCTGTCACATTCTGAATGTAGAAGAAGGCGTAAAAATGATGTCTGCCTTTTTCACCCTGTGTTCCTCGCATTCGCGCAGTAGCTGTATCAGGAAACAGGTACAGTGAAATCGCGTGCCCGGAAGGGCTCTCCATGTCCGCACTAACATTGGTCTCATCACGTGGTTGCCCTTTTAAACGGTCACGTGAATGTGCTTATTGCACGGAGGCAAGGCTGGGTAAATAAGTTTTAGGGGGCAGGAAATATTTTAGTGCGACTTGGGTGAGTTATCACGGCGAAAGTTATAAATTATCCGCAGGTGATGATTAAGGGACAATCGTCATGTTGATTTGCTTCTCGCTAATTACCCTTATTTATTAACAAAGTGAAAATTAAAAAAACGCCTCGTGTTATCCTGTATTGTCAGTTAAATACAGTCTCTTTTAAACGGTGCCAGGCTAAAGCTAAACAGAGCAATCTGTTTTTCCGATAAACTTTTTATACAGCAGAACGATCACCTGAGGCGAACAGATTTATTTTGCCATGCAGGGTAAAAAGAATATTTCCTATCAAATCTTTGCGTAATGGGCGACTCGGTTATTACGGCTAGGATCTGAACAGATCGCTGGCATTTTTAATCTTCGTTAAAACAGAGTTAAGGCAGGATTTACGTCTGTTTTACATTAGAAAAAAATAAGGCACGCGTCTGAATCGGTAAGCTACCTCATACATGAACTCAATTTTCTGGATCTTTTGTGGACTGGAAATTATGTGAAAAATCAAGATAACTCAATGTAAATAAAAGATAATTTAATTTTTTGATGTAGGCAATGGATCACTCTGAATGTTCCTGCAGATCGCCCTGAAAACCCAGTCTGGCGGGATTCACTCATCAATAACTCTTAACTCATGGCTTGTTTTTTAATTTTACGGCATGAATAATGCGTGCCTTTGTTACATATCATTACGATTTACAGAATGAAAGTTAACGTTAAAAGGACTTTTCTCATTGCCTGTGGTTTTATGGGCGGTGTGCCCGCGCTGTTGTTTTTGACAGGAGCACTCTTACCTTTGCCTGTTTCAGCGGCAGATGGCGAAGTCTTAAATACGGCTACGGGTATCGACGCAAATGAGCAACAGCGCCAGCTGGAACGTGCGCGTATTCTGCGTGAGCAAAATGCGCCGCGTGCGGATATTCGTCTTGAGCGTCCTGACGCTGCCCTGCCGGATTACCCCTCTGATGAAAACCCCTGCTTTGTCATTAGCACTATTGCGCTACAGGGGGATGCATCACAACAATTTCAATGGGCCTTGAATGCCGTAGCTGACGCCAGAGGGCGCTGCCTGGGCGGGCAGGGCATTATGCTGGTAATCAAAAAAGTCCAAAATGCGATCCTGGCTAAAGGCTATGTCACCACGCGCGTCATGGCTCAGGAGCAGGATCTGACCAAAGGCACACTGACGCTCACGATCCAGCCGGGCAGAGTGGCAAACGTTCGCTTCAACAAGGACGTATCATGGCGCGGTCGGTTATGGAATGCCGTGCCCGCTTCTCGCGGTGACATCCTCAATCTGCGTGATGTCGAGCAGGGACTCGAGAATTTCAAGCGTGTTCCCAGTGCGGCAGCGGATATCAAAATTGTCCCCGGCGAACAGGAATCCACCAGTGATCTCGTGGTGAACTGGCAGGAATCGCGTCCCGTCCGGCTGAACATCGGGCTTGATGACAGCGGTTCTGAAAGCACCGGCCGCTATTTGGGAACGGCTACCCTGGCCGTCGATTCCCCTCTGGCCCAGAACGATCTGTTTTATGCCAGCTTCGGAAAAAATATGTTCGAGCAGGGACCCTTTGGTAACCATTCCCAGGCGGTGAATTACTTTTTCCCCGTTGGCTACTGGGCGTTCTCGGCAAACTATAACGATTACACCTATCACCAGAATATCCCTAACGCGAACGAAATCCTGAGCTATGACGGTAAAAGTGAAAGCGTCGTATTGACGATATCAAGACTGCTGTACCGCGACCAGTCCAATAAAACCACGCTCAATGTACGCACTTATCGCCGTCGTTCCTCAAACGCCGTTAATGATATTGATATTGATCAACAGCGGCGGCGAACAGCCGGTTGGGAGCTGGGATTAAGCCAGCGCACTTATCTGGGCAGTGCCACGCTGGATGGCAGTATCAACTGGCGGCACGGCACCGGTGCCTGGGGGGCAACACCGGCACCAGAAGAGGCGACTCAAAGCGGTAGCGCACGTGCGGGCATGTTATTTGGGGACATTGGCCTTAACCAACCCTTCTCGCTGCTAAATCAGCCGTTACGCTATTACACCACGCTGCGTGGGCAGTGGAGTAGTAGTGCGCTCACGCCTCAGGAAAGGCTGGCAATTGCCGGGCGTTATTCGGTTCGCGGTTTTGACGGCGAGCAGATGCTGTCTGGGGAAAAAGGCCTTATCTGGCGAAATGAGTTGGGTTGGAACGTTTTTACCAGTGGCCATGAATTTTATCTTGCAGCGGATTACGGTCGCGTTGATGGGCCAGGCACGCGTTATTTGGTTGGACATCAACTGGTGGGCGCCGCAGCGGGCATCAGAGGCACACTGATAAGGCGCGTAAGTTACGACCTGTTTGCTGGCATTCCGCTGATGAAACCCGACAGTTTTCATACCTCAGGTGCGACAGCAGGATTCAGCATTAACGTCGAACTATGATGCCTTGCCCCATTATGACCACGATTCAGACCTCATGGATTTGAGAAGCCAAATTATATGAACAAACATTGTTACCGCCTGATCTTCAGCCGTACGCACGGTGAACTTCGCGTTGTTTCTGAACTGGCCCGTAGCTGCAGTAATGAACCGGGCCAGACGCGTGGGACGGGAGCCGCGCGCGTCTGGGTAACACTGCGTCGTTCTGGATGGCTCATAAGTCTGATGCTGTTTAACGGTCAGGCACTTGCTGACGGTATCGTTGCAGATGGCAATGCCGCAGCAGCTCTGCGCCCTGAGGTGATCAATACGCAAAATGGCCTCCCACAGGTTAACATCACCGCGCCAAATCAGGCGGGCGTTTCCCATAACCAGTACAGCCAGTTCGACGTTGACCAAAAAGGCGCCATTCTTAATAACTCTGCGGTCATGACCTCTACGCAAATGGCGGGCATGATTCAGGGCAATCCCAATATCAATCCCAATGGTGCGGCCGCCCGGGTCATTCTGAACGAAGTTAACAGTAACAATCCCAGCCAGCTTCGGGGCTATATGGAAGTAGCTGGTGGCCGTGCGCAGGTTATCGTCGCCAACCCTTCAGGTATTGTTTGTAATGGCTGTGGCACCATCAACGCAGGCAGAATGACGCTTACCACCGGTAAACCGCAGCTCAATGCCGACGGCAGTATTGCAGGTTATCAGGTTGAGCGCGGTGTCGTGCGCATTGAAGGCGGGGGCCTAAATGGCGACTCGCGGCATGACACCGAATACGTTGATGTGCTTGCGCGCGCCGTGGAAGTTAATGCGGGCGTCTGGGCGAAAGAGAAGATCAACGTCGTCGCGGGAAAAAACACTGTCAGCGCGGATGGCAACACCGTGACGCCTTCCTCCGGCCAGGATGGCGCTAAGCCTGAGTTAGCGATAGACATGGGCGATATGGGGGGAATGTACAGCGGCCAGATTCGTATGATCGGCACCGAAGCCGGCGTTGGTGTGCGTAATCAAGGCGGGCAGTTACAGGCCGGAAAAACCCTTACCGTCAGTAGCGAAGGCCGTCTGGTGTGGCAATCGGGCAAGCAAGAGGCTGTGACACAGGCGGGTGAGTCCGTCACCCTGATCGCCAAAGACAATATCGAACATGCGGGCAAACTTCACAGCGGTGGCACACTCAACGTACAGAGCCGCACTGGAGAGATTAAGCAGTCCGGGACGATGGCGGCCGCTGGCGATGTTCAGCTAACTGCCGCTAGCGGGATTGAAAACAGCGGTCATCTGCTGGCGGGCAGTGATGTAAACAGCATGCTCAACCGCGAAGCCGACCTCTCGCTGAGCAGCCAGGAAACTGTTCGCTCAACAGGTAGCCTGTTGAGCAAAAAGAATGTCACCCTGTCTGGTAAACGCGTTGATCTTAGTGAAGGACAGCTGGCTGCGAAACAGACAACAGTCACCGCCCAGAAAGAAGGGGTTGGGTTAAATAAAACCAGGGTCGACAGCCAGAACTTGCACATCAGCAGCACGGGCGACGTGGATGCGCGACAGGCAGAGATTAAGGCTGGTAACTGGGACGTTAATGCAGACAACCTGTTTAATCAGCAGGCGGTCTGGTCGCAGACGGGCACCGGAGATAACCGTTTTACGCTGCAAAACCAGCTTGATAATACCGGCGGTACGATAGAGGCACAGCGCCTTAACCTGAATGCGGGCGCGCTGACTAACCAGAACGGCAGACTGGTTGCACTCGACGGAAGCGATCAGCAGTGGCATGTGACAGGGCTGATCGACAACCGTGCGGGTGAACTGGGCAGTAACGGGAATATGGCGTTGAGCACCGGAAGCCTCACCAATCTCGGTGGTTCGGTTAAAAGTATGCTCTCTCTGCAGGTCGATGCTAAACACGCGCTCGATAACAGCGAAGGCAGGCTCCTGGCGGGCAATAACGTCACGCTGCAGGCGGAGACGCTGGTTAACCATGCCGGTGTGCTTAATGGTGAGGCAGTAAAAATCACCGCTCAACAGCTTGATAATGCACAAGGTCAGATCCTGAGTCAGCAGGGCCTGGCGCTTGACGCACAGCAGAGTCTCGACAATCACCAGGGCCTTATCGCCGCCGGGCAGAATGCAGACGTTCATACCGAGGGGAGCTGGAACAACCAGGGCGGCACGGTACAGAGCGAAACCCAGTTAAAGCTATCTGCGAGAAATCTCAACAACACCCAAGGCAAGTTGCTGTCTGGCGATCTGCTCGTGCTTAAAGCGAGTGGTGAAGTGAATAACGCTGCGGGTGAAATCAGCGGCAGCGCGCTGACGTTAGGTGTACAGAACCTGTCAAATGACAAAGGGAAAGTCATTGGCGGTCGGTCGGTGATCCTTGATGCGAAAAACGGGCTCGATAACGCGCAGGGACTGTTGGCAGCCGGCCAGATGCTCAACCTTTCTACCGAAGGTATGCTGAATAATCTTAACGGCGGCATCAGCGCGGCCGATCTCGATCTCACCGCCGGTCAACTCGATAACACGCAAGGAAAAATCATTGCGGATAACGGCCTGCACGTGCGGGCACAGCAGGCTCTGGATAACACTCTCGGTTTGCTTGAAGCGGGTGAGACACTTGATGCCAGTACCCAGGGCAACTGGAAAAATCAGCAGGGCACGGCACAAGGCGGTAAAGCTGTTATTGCCGCCACGCACGATTTTGATAACACAAACGGCAGGCTTCAGTCTGGTGGCGCGCTGCGGTTAGACAGTGCCGGGAATGTTATCAACCAGGGCGGCAAACTGACTGCGCAGAAAGACCTGACGTGGCAAGGTGCCACAACCAGCTTATTTAATAATGATGGCGGTTCGTTGCAGAGTGGAAACAACCTGTCAGTCACGGGTGGGCGACTGACCAACCGCGCGCAGGGCATTGTGCTGGGACAGGATGCTCTCTCGTTTGATCTGGCCGCTGACGTCAATAATCAGGACGGTCAAATCACGGGCGGTGGTCAAACGGTCCTGCGCGCAGGCAGTCTCACCAATGCTGGCGGCAAAATCAATTCCCTTGGCGGCCTTGAGATGCAGTTCAGTGGCCAACTGGACAACAGTAATGGGCGTATTTTCAGCCAGCTATCTCAGAAACTGACGGCGGGGAATATTGCAAACGAGCAAGGCTGGATGGGAAGCCAGGGAGAATGGCGCGCCACCACAGGTCATTTCGCTAATACGCTGGGCAGCGTGCAAAGCGAGCAGTCGGCATGGCTTAACGCGGCTGCGCTGAATAACCAACAGGGGCTGCTGCAGGCTGCTGCTGCGTTGACGATGAGAGTGACGCAAGGAATCGACAATCGCGCGGGTAAAATCAGCGCCCAAACGCAGCTGGATGCACGCGGCGATGATAACGGGGCGAGCACGGGTGCCATTAACAATGCTGGTGGTCAGTGGCTGGCGGGCGAAGCGTTAAACCTTGCGGCACAGATGCTGGACAATACCCAGAATGGCCTGCTTTACAGTCAGAAACAGCTTCATCTTCTTCTCGATGACACGCTTAAAAATCAACAGGGCAAAGTGCAGAGCGGAGAAAGCCTGACGCTTGCAGCCCGCTCATTGCAAAACGATGCGGGTTCGATCACCAGCCAGCAGCAGTTAACGCTCAATCTGACAGGTGAGCTCAGCAACCAGGGCGGCGCGTTACGCAGCAATGGCGTCCAGCAGGTCAGCGCCAGTCATATCAATAATCAGCAAGGCACGATCAGTAGTCTTGACGATCTTGGCGTCACCGCGGCGCAACTTGATAACGCGGCGGGCACTCTGATAAGCCAGGGAACCGGCATTTATCGTATTGATACGCTGAATAACCAACAGGGCAAAATTCATAGCGGCCGCGGCCTGACGCTGAACGGTAACGTGGTCAATAACCAGGGCGGCCAGTTAGTTTCGACCCAGGATATGATCATTACGGCGGCGCAAATCACCAATGCCAGCCGGGGAACAATCAGCAGCCAAGGGGCGCTGGATGTGCAGGGCAGCACACTGGATAACCACGATGGCGGCCTGATTCTGGGCACCACGCGCACGGGCATCTCGGCCAACGAGTTGAATAACAGCACAGGTCGACTGCAAAGTGCGGGGGCGATGACGCTGGCAGGGCTGTCACTGCTGGATAACCGCCAGGGCAGCATCGTAGCAAATGGGCCACTCAATATTAACAATGGCAGTAATGCACGTTTTGCCCGGCTCGCTTTCTCCGCGCCTTCATTAGCTCTACTAAACCAGAACGGCGTTGTGCAGAGTGGTGCAACGATGGCGGTTAATGCGCGTACGCTGGACAACCAGGGCGGAAAACTGCAAAGCCAGCAGGACTTTACGTTGGGCGTACAGCAGGATTATGTCCAGCGGGCCAGTGATATTCTAACCAGTAATGGCACGCTCACGATGTCGGTCGCGGGCATGTTTACCAACCTGAATGACTGGCTGTTGCCTGGGAACCTGAACCTTACCAGTGCGCATTTTACTAACCCAGGCACGCTGGTCAGTAAAATCATGCAGATTACAACAGGGCAATTCACCAACCGTGGCCGTGTTGAAGCTGACACGATGACGCTTAACGTTGACACGCTGGACAACCCCACGGCGGTGATGGGCGACAACATCACCGTTAACGCCCGCATTATTGATAACTACGGCACGGGTGGGGTTATCGCGGCGACCCAGTCGCTTAACCTGCGCGGCAACGAGCGGCTGACGAACCGTGACGGGGCGTTGCTGTTCAGCAGTGGCAATATGCAACTGGGCAGTAACGACCTGATTGAAAACCGGGCAAGTGCCATTGAGGCCAGCGGTGATCTCACGGTAAACGCACAGCGTTTAATCAATCAGCGCATCGGATTAAATATCGCCCGTGATGCAGAGTCCGAGTCGTATAAATGGCATCGCTATAACTATTACTGGCGATCCTATGGAATGTGGGTCAACAACGATAAAAATACGCTGGCACCGACCACCCAACAGCTGACTTTTGGCAATGGTGCTGAGGCGCAAAACAATCGTTATGGCACCCTAATGGCTATTGATGAGGCCGGTAAGCGCGCGCAGGTGCGGGTCAAAGACAACACCGGTCAACTGATCGACCTGTGGGTCAATTACCTGGCGCTCAGACCGAACGGCGACGGTAGCTACGCCATGACATTTTACGAAACGCGCGGAGAGAATCAGCTTGCGGTCATCCCCACTCCCTATCAAAACGGTTTCCATTGGGAGCATGACAGGACGCAGGTATTAACGTGGGATCCCAATAAACATATTGATATCTTCACTGCGCCTAATGTCAATGACTACAATAATTTACGCGAGCGCACGGTAACCGGCTCTTTAACGCGTGATCGCCTTATATCCGAAGGCACAGGCGCGCGTATGTTGGCCGGGGGCAATATGGCTCTGCATGTTGGCAGTCAGTTGCTCAACGATGCGAGTGTTATCACAGCGAACGGCAATCTGGGGATTGACGGTGGCGGTAGCGTGGATAACCGAGGTTACTCGGTTAACGAACATCGCATTGAAACCCTCGTGGACCACTATGACAGAGACACAAATCACTGGTATCCCACCTCACACTATGATGGCACCACGGCGCTACAAACCATTGATGGCATTATCTCTGGTAATGGCCGGGTGAGCATCACCGGGACCAGTATCTCGAATACCACTGTCAATCAGGCGCAAATCAGCAGCGTTGAAGCGGCGCTAAAGGCCGTGGACGCGGAGCGCGCAGAATGGGAGCGTAACCCCCTGGCGTTTAGCGTGAATGGCGCAAGCGGACAACATGCCGATACCCAACTGCAACCTGGTGGGCAGATCGCCACAGGCCAGCCTTCTTTGCCAGGACGTCCGCTGCTTCCGGCGGAGCTGGCCTTCACGGCCAGACAGCACCTGGCAAGTGTGGCAACAAACATTCCCAATAACGGCCTGTTCCGCCAGTTCACGGCAAGCGGTAGCCCTTACCTGGTGGTCACCGACGCGCGCTTTACCAGTCGGACCCAGTTTATCAGCAGCGATTATCTGCTTTCTCGCGTGGGTTATGATCCGGCGGCGGTGCATAAGCGTCTGGGTGACGGGTTTTATGAGCAGAAGCTGGTACGGGATCAGGTGCTGAGCCTGACCGGCCGTCAATCGGTGCACGGTGAGGATGCAATGGCCCAGTACCAGGCGCTGATGAATAACGGTGTGAAAGTGGCGCAGGATTTCCGTCTGGTGCCCGGCGTGGCGTTAACACCGGAACAGATCGCCTCATTACAGCAGGATATTGTCTGGCTGGTAAGCGAAACGGTTAATACCGAGAACGGCCCGCAGACGGTTTGGGTGCCGAAGGTCTATCTGGCCCAGTCCACGCTGCGCCTGACTGGTGACGGAGCCCTCATTGCAGGGGGCGATCTGCAGCTTTCTGCTAACAGCGTAACCAACGCGGGTAATCTACTGGCAGACAAGGCCCTGAGCATTGATGCCTCAGCGTTTTCTCATCAGAGTGGCGATATCAAAGCAGACAGCATCAACGTGCATGCAGACAGCCTGAGCATGAGCACCAATCTGCAGGATGCGTTGCGACAGGCCAGCATGAGTGCGGGCGATATCAGCCTCAGCGGTAATGATATTCGCCTGCAGGGCGCGAAGATTAGCGCAACGGATAACCTGGCGCTCAGTGCGCGTGACAATCTGGAGATTAGTGCTGCGAAGGCAAGCTACAAAGCCAATATTGATGTCATATCGGGGGCCATGGGTAATCGCAGTGGTGCGGGAACCGAAGAGGCTGGCCAGCGCATGGCGCAGGTCAGCGGTGAATGGCAGCTTGCCCAGGGCAGTGAGCTGAAAGCGGGCGGCAATCTGGTCATGAAAGCCGGTAAAGACATCACGCTGCAGGGCAGTCAGGCTCAGGCGGGCGGGCAAACGGCGATTCAGGCGGGCGGCAATGTCCGTTTACTGGCAGATAAAACCACTAACAATACCCATCTTGAAGCCAGTGGTAAGGTTTCTTCTGTCAGCAACAGCCGTGAAGAAGATCAGCTTTACCTCAGTACACTGGGTGGCGATAAGGGTGTGACGATCATTGCTGGCAAGGATCTGCTTGCCGAAGGTGCGCAGATTGACAGTAAAGCAGGGGCCATTGGGATTGGTGCGGAAAATGTCACCATCAAAGAGGTCCGAAGCTCAACACATGCCTACGATAATGAGCAGTCGAGTAACAAAAACCATACGCGTATAGAAGAGACTTCAAAAGAAGACGTGATCGGCAGTACGCTCAGTGCACAGCATGGCATTACAACGATAGCCCGCACGGGTGACATCACAGTGACTGGCAGTACCCTGCATAGCGAGGAGGGGGCAATCGCCCTTCAGGCTAAACACGACATCACGCTCAATAGTGCGACGGAGCGTGAATCACGTTATCTGGATGAAAGTTCTCAGAAGAAAGGTTTCCTGAGTAAGAAAAGCAGTCATACAGTGCAGGACGATCGTGTGACGCGTGAAAAAGGCACGCTGATAAGCGGCAACAGTGTCACGATTGATGCCGGAAACGATCTCACTGTAAGTGGATCAGCCATCGCTGCCGATCAGAATGTGAATTTGCAGGCGGGAAACAATGTCGATATTTCTGCCGCCACCGAAACCGGTTATCACTATCTCTTGGAAGAAAAGAAAAAGAGCGGCCTGATGGGCAGCGGGGGGATTGGCTTTACGGTCGGCAAACAGTCGACGCGTCATGAAGTTAATGAAGACGAGATCGTTCAGAGCCAGAGCTTCAGCACCATCGGCAGCAGCCAGGGGAACGTTAACATCACCGCAGGGAATAAACTGCATATTGGCGGCGCGGATCTGATAGCCGGTAAAGATCTTAACCTGAGCGGCGACAGTGTAGATATTGACTCGGGTTTCGACCGCAATAACCGCACGGAAACATTTGAGTCTAAACAGAGTGGCTTTACGCTGGCGCTGTCGGGTACGGTGGGTAGCGCCCTGAACACGGCTGTCAGCGTGGCACAGCAGGCAAGAAAAGAGGGTGATGGACGACTCCGTGCGCTGCAGGGAACTAAAGCCGCGCTGAGCGGCGCGCAGGCCGCAGCGGCTTATGAGAACGACAGCGCTCTTACCGAGGCGGCAAACGCCAAAAATGCGGCGGCGGGGATTGATCCCAAGGCTGATAATGCGGCTCAGGGCGCGAAAAATACCGTTGGTATCACGCTCTCATACGGTAGCCAGTCATCAAAAAGCGAGTCTCACAGCCAGAGCAGTCAGGCGCAAGGAAGCACACTCAATGCAGGCAGAAATATCGCTATCACGGCGACCGGTAAAAACAAAGGCGAACAGAGCGGTGATATTACGCTCGCCGGTACCCAGATGAAAGCGGGCGGGGAGATGACGCTGGACGCTGCCCGCGATATCAATCTGCTGTCATCGCAAAATACACAACAGACCGACAATAAAAACAGCAGTAAAGGCGGATCGGTTGGCATTGGTATCGGTGTCGGATCAGGCGGCTATGGCATTACCGTCTCTGCCAGCGTCAACAGCAGTAAGGGCCGTGAAAACGGCAACTCGCTGACGCATAACGAAACTACGCTGGATGCAGGCGGCGGGATCAATTTGAAGAGTGGCCGTGACACCACTTTGAAAGGGGCTCAGGTTAACGGAGAAACCATCAAGGCGGATGTTGGACGGAACCTGACGCTCGCCAGTGAGCAGGATAGTGACCGCTATGACTCAAAACAGCAGAGCGCCAGCGCGGGTGGCAGCTTTACGTTTGGTTCGATGACCGGTTCAGCAAACGTCAACGTATCCAAAGATAAAATCCACAGCAATTTCGACTCGGTTAAAGAGCAGACGGGATTGTTTGCCGGTAAAGGTGGCTATCAGATCACCGTGGGGAACCACACGCAGCTCGACGGGGCTGTCATTGCCAGCACGGCGGACAAAGACCGCAATGTTCTGGATACCGGCACCCTGGGCTGGAGCGATATTCAGAATCAGGCCGACTATAAATCTGAGCATCAGAGCGCAGGTTTCAACAGCGGTGGCCCCATTGGTTCCAATCTGTTAAGCAACGTCAGTGCACTTCCAATCAGTGCTGCCGGAGGTAGTGGGCACGCTGAGGGCAGCACAAAAGCGGCGGTCAGCGACGGCAATATCATTATCCGCAACCGGGATGCGCAGCAGCAGGATTTGTCCGGCCTGAGCCGCGACACGGAGCATGCCAACGACGGCAGCATCAGCCCGATTTTCGACAAAGAGAAAGAGCAGCGCCGCCTGCAGCAGGCGCAACTGGTCAACGACGTTGTCACCCAGGCGCTTGACGTTTACAACACGCATGAAGCCGCCCGGGCCACGCGCGCCGCCACGGCCAGCCTGGCGGATACGGATACGCGTACTGCGCTGGAAGCGCAGGCCAGCGCAATGCTGGATGAGGCGCATGAAAAGGATCCGAACGTCGACAACAGCAGGCAGGCGGTGGTCAGCAAGGCATGGCAGCTGGCCTATGACCAGGCGATTGTCCGGCAGGGCGCGGACATGGGCGGAAGCGTACGGACGGGCGTCAACGCGGTGGTTAATGCTCTGCAGGCGCTGGCGGGCGGCGACATCAGGGCCGCCCTGGCGCAGGGCGCTGCGCCTTATCTGGCCGCGAAGGTCAAGGAACTGACCACCGATAATGCGCCCTACGGTGAACTGACAGACACACAGAAACTGAATAACCTGATGGCGCACGCGCTGCTGGGCGGCGTGGTCGCTGAGCTGAGCGGGGGCAGTGCAGCCGCAGGCGCCACCGGCGCGGTAACGGGGGAACTGGCGGCGCCGGCCATCGCACTGGCGCTTTACGGCACGGCAGACAGTGATAAACTGAGCCCGGAGCAGAAGGCGAACCTGAGCGCGCTGGCGACGCTGGCATCGGGAATCGCTGCGGGTGTGAGCAGCGGGAGCACGGCGGGTGCGGCGACGGGGGCGCTGGCGGGTAAGAATGCGGTTGAGAATAATTCCTTCAGTGATGGCTGGAATAATATATTGCCATCAGGAGGTATGGATTATGGTAAGGCAGTTTCTTCATGGAACAAGTATGCTTTAGATAACGATTTATCACCCGATAAAAATCAAGATGGATTAAAACAAATTGCTACTGGAGAAGGGCCCTCTTTAGGAGCTGAGGGCAAAGTCACCACGGTAGTTCAGGTTAATGGAGACGTTGCTGCCGCCGTCGGTTATACCATTACTGGTTCTATAGACAATAGACATTTATCAGTAACTGGTGGAGATATATATGGCTTTGGTGCACATGCAGGTGCATCAGTTGGGTTAAGTTTTGGTCCTTATTTTCCAGGAGTATTAGGGAGTCCTGATCGTGATTATTCATTTAATTTAGGTGGTGGGGTTTTTTCCTTTAGTGCAACTGGAAACAAGGATGGATTGGGTTTTTCATTTGGTATTGGACCATCTTGGGGGATTAGCGCAACGGAGATTCGTGGCGTTGATTTAAATGGGACAGCTACTAGCGAGATTTATAGTTATGAGTTTAAATGATTTACATTACACTTCCATATTTTTAATGTTAATTTTTATGATTGTGTTTTTTGCATTTTTTGTTCATTTTATATATAAGGAATTGGGGGGGGTTAAAATAGGAAGAGATACCTTTCTTTTTTTCGATTTTATGTTTTTTGGTTCAGGTTTTAAATCGAACGTCCCCTCACTAGCGATGGCTATGATTATATTACTGAGTAGATTTTCTGCTTATAGTAAAAATTATGATGTAACTGCTTTGTATGAAGGTGTCGTTGTTTCTTTTGCGATGTTGTTTCTTTTTGTGCATTGTAGGTTTTTTTCCGGAATTAGTTATAGTAAAACCAGGGTGAAATTAATTAAAGAGTTTTTTCTGAATTTAAAGTTAACTAAGAATTTTTTTTTCTTATGGCTATCCAGAGTTTTTTATATTGCACTGATTTTCTACGCTTATGGTGTTTGAAGATTGCTTTGTTGTCGGATTTTAAAGTGTGACCAGTCATGATATAGGTTGATACTTTTCAGCCATCCAACGCCCGATGTACTTCATCGGGCGTTTTATATTTCAACGACAGATGCGGGCGTCGTGTGTTGTAGATTTCTACCGACTCTGAGCGGCGGCAGTGCATCCGCAGGGGCCACCGGCGCGGTAACGGGGGAACTGGCGGCGCCGGCCATCGCGCTGGCGCTTTACGGCACGGCAGACAGTGATAAACTGAGCCCGGAGCAGAAGGCGAACCTGAGCGCGCTGGCGGGTAAGAATGCGGCGGAGAATAACAATCTGGCAGCCGTTGTGCGTCTTGGTGCTACAGCATGCGCGGAGATCGCTTCATGCCGTGACATGGTTGTAGAGAAAGGGTTAGGCGCATTGCTGGGCCTCGGTGTGGCGAAAACGGCGATGGACAACCTTTCCGAGGCCGATCGTACATTGATACTGGCAGCGGCCATGACGGGTAAAGCCGATGAAATAGAGCGGCTGACTCCGGCACAGCAGGCGGTATATAAGGAAATGGTCGAGAGTCAGAAAGGCACTCTGCTTCCATTACCGGTGCTTGACCGGCCTTTAGTTGACAATACGCTGACTAATCCCATCCCAGGGCAGAATAAAGGCACGACGCTAACCACTCCGGATCAACGTGATCAGAACGGCAGCAGTCATACCGGGAATACCAGTGATGTGCCGAATGCGGGCAGTAATACGACAGTCATCCCAATCCCGGATGGGCCGAATAGGGATGATTTGGCTTATCAATCCGAAGGTTCACGGCCTGAGAACATGTCACCTGAGGGAGCAGGTAGAGCTGGTGCATTCAACGAGGCAAAACGGCAATCAGGAATTCCAGTGGGTAAAAATCCGGATAGAGTGCTTCCTAATGTAGATAAAAGAGGGAATTCTCAGCCAGGAAAAATCTATGAGTTTGATGTACCCAAACCTGGAGGTGGTACACAAACTATACAAATAAGGGATGATGCTAAAGGCCATTTCTTTGGCGAGAAAGATATCCAAAATAGAGGCCCTCATTTTAACGATCAGGAAGGGAATCATTATGATTACTGATATTACCATACGTTATGCTAGCAATATTAGTTTTAAAAATGAAATTGCCAATTTTGATTCACTGGGGGTTGCAGGAGAAAATATATCAGCAGTTAGCTGGGAAATAAAAAATATGAAGCGTAGCGATGGAACTTTAACCATTATAAAAGAAATGGTTAAAAAGCTATCAACCTCTGCTGATATAGAGACTATTTATATTTACATTCAATTGTCTGGAAAGCAACCTGACACTCGTTTGATAAGATATAAAAAAACGTGGGGCCTTTTGAAGTCAAGGGGCTACAATTTTGATTTTATGTCAAATAAAAATGATTTTATTTTTAATTATGGTGATGGATTAGCGTTGTCAGGGACTGCATCTTTTGATGTTTCATTGTTAGATAATTTATCAAAGTTAATTAAGGACGAGAAAAAAATTTTTTTTGCAATTGCTCCGTCTGGAAAGAAAGAATTGGAAGTAGCCAATATTAAATCTGAGCTTGAGTGGATGAATAATTTCTGGTCATTAAATGGGGTAGTATTTTTAACATTAGGTCTACTTGATGAAATGGACTGCGAAGTAGTTGCTTTAGGCAAAAAAACAGTTATTCAAGGTTTAAAATAAATTTTCTCTGTGGCGAATAATGCGCTCGGAGCCACATCTTCAGACAAACTCGATAAAGTCATTGAGCAAATCATGAACAGCGATAAATCACTGGAATCGGCTAATGAGCTGATCAAACTAGAAAATGCTGACATACGCAGTGATGCTCTGGTATCCAAATTTACTAGATACCCTTCAGAAATGACCGGCACAGCGTGGGCTGAACTAGCCGGAAATCTGCGAGTTTAAGCCTCTGAAATGGAAAAAGCCTTTGGGCGAGCGGTAGCACAATAGTTGGTTACCGGGCTGCTCTCTGGTAAGGATTACATAAAACGTAACCCTGACTCTGAAGTCATGTCTAAAGCTCAAGCATCATGAACACCTGGGGCTACCATAAATCGAATGCCAGTATTGGTGATGCGCCACTGATGTTTGGAGTTAAAGTGCTGTTAACCACAATAAAAGGTATGGCCACTGATGTAGCGATTGGGGTAGGTGTTGATACTGGCGTTCAGCTCGCAGGAAAAGATCCGTTCAGTTATGTCGATGCAATAATGGCTGGGGTGACAGCAGCCGCAACGACAGGGAAAGGCATTATAGCTTCAACTCCAATCAACATAGGGGGAGCAGCAATAGGAAGCGGGATTAAAGGGGAGAATCCGGTTAACTCTATGGCAGGCGCTGGAGCAGGTACTGTCGTTGGTGGCGTAGGAGGCGAAATAATAAAAGGGGTCGGTTCAAAGCTTGGAAAAGATGCAGTATCTGATTTAACAGGAGCGGTTCTTGGAGGCTACATCGGTGAGAAAACAGGGAATGCTGTAAAAGATGAACTCGATAAGAAGGATAAAACCGATGCTAAAAAATAATCTCTTTAGTTTAGTCAAACTGATATTGAGTTGCCTGATTTTATTTTTCATTGGCGATGTTGTAGCTGAACTACTTGCATCAGCGATTATTTATTTTAAAAAAGGTTTTTTCCAGTTCAGTTGGAGCAATGTTTTTGACTCTTTCTTCAGAACCGGGTATGTCGGCGGCCTTATTTTGGGTGTCGGGATCTGGATAAAGGTCTTGTTAAAGGAGCGAAAAGATCAACAGAGTCCCTCTGAATAAATCACCAATCCCGGCCTCTCTGGCTAGGATTTTACTTGATCCTTTCAGCTCTTCGTTCTGCGGATAACCGGTGCGGGACATCTCTCCTGTAGCGCACCGGGGAAGTCTTTCAGCCAGTGGCTGACCTTCTTAAGATGAATACACGTCAGGCTCAGGCCTTCCAGGCAGCCCTACGGCTCGCGGGTGTCCTGAGCGGTGATAATGATACAGTTGAGAATAATAGCCTCTCGCTGCCAGGCGGGCTGAACAGTTACGGCCAGGCTTCGACATCGCTGGGCACCTCAATGACTGAAGCCGGTGCGCAGCGGAAGAAATTAACGCAGCGCTGAGTAAAAATGCGAAAGGTGATTTACCGGAAGGCGCAAAAATCACCAAAACCATTGTTGAGGGTTATAAAGAGGGCGTACTGATTGCCGTTGCAGGTTATTTAGGGCCGGCGGCAAGCATCGGGAAAGTTGTGGCAGGTGCAACCGTCGCTGAAAGAGCAAATGGGACTTACAAGTGGTTCGATATAAACAGTGAGAAGAATCAGAGCCTGCCTGAAAATCAGCAGAAAACCTGGGATTACTGGGGGAGCGCTTCTGCGGCTGTGACCGGTGTATTAGCCCTTGGCCGTGGTGTCTGGCAGAACGTGGGAATAGCGGCAGGCAGTGCGGTGTTTACGGATGGGCCGGACAAAGGCGCTGTCAGTGGGGCGATTATTGGTGCTGGAGTCGGTGGAGCTATTGGTCTTTGGGGGCCAAGTTTACTGGATCCAGTTTTAGGGGGCGCATCAGGTCTTGCGAGCGACGTATTCGGTGCGGCTGGTAGCGAATATATAGGCAATAAAGTGAAGGACAAGATAAATGAGAAAAAATAAGCAAACCTTAACTTTGATGTGTTTAAGTATTTTATATATAACGCTTTGCTGCTTAATTTTCCTATTAATCTCTGATGCAGTAATAGACTTATTATTTTCTGGGGAATTAGAAATGAACCGGACAACTTTTAAGAGAATTATTGTGATGAGCTTAATCGCAGGTGTTGCGGTAGGAACTGGAGGTTACATATTCGCTAAAATAGACGAGTACAAGACCTGTAAATCACCCCCGTCCGATCCAGACTGATCGACACAAGACTCCCGGTCACAGCGCCGGGATCTTTTTATCTGCTGTTCAGAGATTAATATCCAGCTCAATCACCATTCTGCCACGTTTAACGGTGATAATCGCCAGCTTGCCGGTATCAAACCCGAATCTCTCATCATTATCCGCAACCGGGATGCCCAGCAGCAGGCGCAGATGGTCAAGGAGGTTGCCATCAAGGCGCTTGACGTTTACAACACCTATGAAACCGCACGCACCACGGGTGCCGCCACGGCCAGCCTGTCGGATACGGATACGCGTACTGCGCTGGAAGCCCAAGCCAGGGCAATACTGGATAAGGCGCATAAAAGGGAGCCGAACGTAGACAGCAGCAGGCAGGCGGTGGTCAGCAAGCCCTGGCAGCTGGCCTACGATCAGGCGATTGTCCGTCAGGGCGCGGACATGGGCGGAAGCGTGCGCACGGGCGTCAACGCGGTAGTTAATGCCCTGCAGGCGCTGGCAGGCGGCGACATCAAGGCTGCCTTGGCGCAGGGCGCTGCGCCTTATCTGGCCGCGAAGGTCAAGGAACTGACCACCGGTAATGCGCCCTACGGTGAACTGACAGACACACAGAAACTGAATAACCTGATGGCGCACGCGCTGCTGGGCGGCGTGGTCGCTGAGCTGAGCGGGGGCAGTGCAGCCGCAGGCGCCACCGGTGCGGTAACGGGGGAACTGGCGACGCCGGCCATCGCACTGGCGCTTTACGGCACGGCAGACAGTGATAAACTGAGCCCGGACCAGAAGGCGAACCTGAGCGCGCTGGCAACGCTGGCATCGGGAATCGCTGCGGGTGTGAGCAGCGGGAGCACGGCGGGTGCGGCGACGGGCGCGCTGGCGGGTAAAAATGCGGTGGAGAATAACTCGCTGAGCGCTACACAGTCACTTGCCTTCGACAAAGAATTGTCAGAGTGCCGTAAATCTGGCGGTGACTGCCAGGCAGTTATAGATAAATGGAAGCAGGTCAGCGATAAGCAAAGTGCGGAAACCGACCAGAAGCTGAAAAACGATCCGGTTGGGGTACAGGTCTGGGATAAAGACGTTGCCCAGGGTGGTTCGGATATGGCGAATCGTCCGGGCTGGCTGGGTAATCTTCCCGGTGTCGATGTGATGACCAGCGATGAAGCTAAAGCCTACGTTCAGCAGTGGAACGGCCAGGATCTGGCGAAAATAGATCAAAATAGTCCTGGCTGGACGAAATTTGCGGTGTTCGCGTCAGATCCGGAAAATCAGGCAGCAGTTGCGTCAATAGGAATGCTGGGTAAAGATCTTTTTCTGATAGCAAAAAATAGTTTTACTACTAAATCCTTATTAAAGGAAATGACCGCGCAGGGTATTAAATTTACACCTGAAAATATTGTCAGTGCTGCTAAGAATAATAATGGAAAAGTTTTTTTCTTGAGAAAGGTAACTCAAAGGCGGGATTGCAGCATATTATCGGTGAGCATGAAAAGGACTTTGCAAATATAGGTGTTTCAGAAGCAAAAATCCCCAGCGTAGTTATGAAAGCAATATCAGAAGGTAAAGTCGTTGGTTATCAAGGGAAAGGGACAGGTCGTCCAATTTATGAAACAGTTATAAATGGTGAAATGCATCGATTAGCTATCACCGTATCAAGTAATGGCTTTGTGGTAGGAGCCAATCCTGCTGGGAGATTGAAATGAAACTTATAAAGTTAATGGCGGATTATTACTCTTTCCCCTTATGGAATAATTTACCTGGTGAAGTTGGGAATATTGATCCAGAAGATTTACCTCTCTCATATGAGTTGAAAGAAGAACTTAATAAATGGTCGGAAAAATATGACTCTATATTAAATGATGAAGATCCATTATCGTCAGGCTTCACAACAAAAGAAGAAGAGAGGATGTTTATTGATAATGGCTATAAATTAGCTGAACGTCTCCAGACAGAACTCGGAAGTGCATACAAAATAACTTATCATTCTGATTATTAATAATAAAGATCCCAGCCCTTAATGGCCGGGATCTTCCTTCCTGAGCCGTCACTTATCCGGATAGACCTTCCGTCACTCCTCCGTGCCCGGTGGCGGTGACCGCTTCTGCGGCGTGCTGACTGCGCTGATAAACTCCGCAATCTGTCGCTGCCTGCGCGCTGAGGGCTTTTTACAGGCCTGGCGTAGCTGGGTCAGCACTTCCGGTTCTGTCGTCTCGTCTCTGGCTGCGGTTCCTGAGCGGTCAGGATCAGACAGCCCGCCAGCACCCGGACGTCAAGATCGTAAATCCCGCCTCTTCCAGTTACTCTCCCTTTATCCGCAGACCGGGGCAGCGACTGTATCAGGCGGTGCTGGTGTAAGCACACCTGTTTTAGTTCCATGCACTTTTTGAGATATCCGGTTTTTCAGCCATCTGCAGGATCTGTCCGGCCTGAGCCGCGACACGGAGCATGCCAACGACGGCAGCATCAGCCTTATTTTCGACAAAGAGAAAGAGCAGCGACGACTGCAGCAGGCGCAGATGGTCAAGGAGGTTGCCATCAAGGCGCTTGACGTTTACAACACCTATGAAACCGCACGCACCACGCGTGCCGCCACGGCCAGCCTGTCGGATACGGATACGGATACGGATACGCGTACTGCGCTGGAAGCCCAGGCCAGGGCAATACTGGATAAGGCGCATAAAAGGGATCCGAACGTCGACAGCAGCAGGCAGGCGGTGGTCAGCAAGCCCTGGCAGCTGGCCTACGATCAGGCGATTGTCCGGCAGGGCGCGGACATGGGCGGAAGCGTACGGACGGGCGTCAACGCGGTGGTTAATGCTCTGCAGGCGCTGGCGGGCGGCGACATCAGGGCCGCACTGGCGCAGGGCGCGGCCCCTTATCTGGCCGCGAAGGTCAAGGAACTGGCCACCGGTAATGCGCCCTACGGTGAACTGACAGACACACAGAAACTGAATAACCTGATGGCGCACGCGCTGCTGGGCGGCGTGGTCGCTGAGCTGAGCGGGGGCAGTGCAGCCGCAGGCGCCACCGGTGCGGTAACGGGGGAACTGGCGACGCCGGCCATCGCACTGGCGCTTTACGGCACGGCAGACAGTGATAAACTGAGCCCGGAGCAGAAGGCGAACCTGAGCGCGCTGGCGACGCTGGCATCGGGAATCGCTGCGGGTGTGAGCAGCGGGAGCACGGCGGGTGCGGCGACGGGCGCGCTGGCGGGTAAGAATGCGGTTGAGAATAACTTTTTGGGTGACAAGGACATCACGACCTTCACTGAAAAGTATGCGAATGCCAAGACAGATGCGGATAGAGAACAGCTTCTGGCCGACCTGAAAAAGCTTGATGTAGAGCACAGACGAAGGCGCTGGCAACCGGTATTCCGGTTAACGAGCAGAAAGCTGAGCTTGAGAAGCTGAAAGCGCTGGCTGCTTCGCCGGATTGTAATGTGCAGTGTCAGCAACTGGTTGCTTATTCGCTCTCTGTGCTGGAACCGGTAGCGAATAATACGGAGCTGCACAAGAATAACCTGAATAAAGCGATACTGGCGGGGGTAATATTTGGGTTAACCGTTGAGAAGCCAGCGGCGAATAATCCGATATCACACCTGACGAGGGAACAGCAGCAGTTAATCAAAAATGCAGAATATATAACTACAGCCAAGGGTATCCAGAACCCATTCCCGCGCGATCTGAATGAGAAAATCGTGTGGAATCAAGTTAGGGCAAATCCAGCCTCTGCTGGAGAACCACTCAAAGGAATGAACAAAGATCTTCGCTTCCCGACATATGCGGGATTCCAGAAAATGGAAGCGAAACAAAAGCTATCTGATGGTTCAACAATAACAGTGCATTATCAATATAACTCATATACTGGTAAGGCTTATGATATAAAAATTACCACGCCTCAGAGAAGTGTTGCTGATCCAGCTAAGGTGATTGATTCTATTAAGGATGTTGTTAAATGAAAATAAAAGAACATGATGGGACACTTATAGATGTTTATGCTATTTACTGGATGAAGGGGAAAACCTATTTTTATGGCCTAATCAAAGAATATGGATTGTCTGTATTTAACTCGGATAAAGTAGAAGTTATAGATCCTACAATGTCTGGCGATTTTATTTTTTTTGAAGATGGCATCTTTTTTAAGCCTCTCATTGCAGAAGGAATACTGGATGATCTGGTTGAAGGGGATCTGGAAACATACAGGCGTTTTATTGAAATCCTGAAAGCTGAAGGTCGAGTTGAACCGGATTTCTATTAACCGTCAAGATCCCGGCACCAGCGCCGGGATCTTGCTATCAACCGTTAGACTTACCCACAATACCCGTCCCCACGCCTGTACACTGGCAGATCGCCGGTGTCGTTCAGCACTCCCGGAAACCCTTCCAGCCACAGCTTCATCTTCTGCCGGTTGACGTAAGCCATGCTCAGCCCCTCGGCACAGCCGTAGAGCTCGCGGGTGTTCTGGGTGGTGATCACGATACAGTCGTGCATCACCCGGATCTTAATCGGCATCCCGTCCCTGTGTAAGCATCCCACTTAAATGAACCATTCACTTTTAGAAATCTTCCGACATACTGATTATGTCCCCTGAGGAGATCGCTATGCGTAAGATCCGATTTACTCAGCACCAGATCATCGCTGTTCTTAAGTCCGTCGAAGCCAGGCGAACTGTTAAGGATGTCTGCCGTGAAGCCGGTATCTCTGAAGCCAGCTATTACAACTGGAAGGCGAAATACGGCGGGATGGAAGCAGCTGATATCAAAAAAGTAAAAGATCTTGAGGACGAAAATCTTCGTCTGAAGCAGATGTTTGCCGACCTGAGTCTGGAAAATCGTGCGTTAAAAGATGTCATCGAAAAAAGCTTTAAAACCAGCGATGAAGCGTGAGCTTGTCAGCTATCTGATGGTGCAATTTTCTATGAGCTTACGCCAGGCATGCAGGACATTGTCGCTGAGCAAGACGGTATTTCGTTATCAGCCGGATACGCGACGGGATGAGCCCGTGATCCTGGCGCTGACAGAAGCGGCTGAACGTTATCCTCGGTACGGTTATAAGAAGCTGTTCCAGGTGCTGCGCAGACAGGGTAATGCCTTGAATCACAAGCGCGTTCACCGGATTTACTGCCAGCTGAAACTGAATTTACGCCGTAAGGGAAAACTGCGCCTGCCGGTGCGCAATCCGGCTCCCCTGGCAACACCAGAGGCGATGAACCAGAGCTGATCCATCGATATTATGCATGATGCGCTGGTGTGTGGCTGACGCTTCAGGATCTTCAACGTGGTGGATGATTTTAACCGGGAAGCGCTGGCGAACAAAATTGATCTGAATATCCCGTCACTGCGGGTTGTGAGAGTGCTGGATAGGATCGTGGCAAACCGCGGATATCCGCTGAAGATGAGGATGGACAATGGCCCCGAGCTGGTCTCGCTGACACTTGCGCAGTGGGCAGAAGAACATGGCGTGATGCTGGAGTTTATCAGGCCGGGTAAGCCGACGCAGAACGCTTTTATCGAACGGTTCAACCGCACGTACCGGACAGAAATACCGGATTTTTATCTGTTCAGAACACTGAACGAAGCACGGGAAATTACAGTACGCTGGCTGGCTGAATATAACAGCGAGCGCCCCCATGAATCCCTGAATAACCTGACGCCGGAGGAATATCGGCTGATGGCTGAAACCCGGGAAATCTCAAAAGTGCGTGGAACTAAAACTGGTGTGCTTACACAGCAGCTTGCGCGTCTGCGGCGGTGTCCGGTAACGGTGAGGATTGATGAAGGGGGCCAGATCATCACCGTTGAGGCACAGTCAGGCAGCTAAAATAAAAAAGCCGGAAGGATCGTAAAGATCGCTTCCGGCTTATTTTAATCATAGTTAATTTGGATTAGGCACTTAACTTATAAATATCTTTAGCTTCTTCATCCATATCCAGACTTCCAAGAGCACCCAGATCTAAGCTATAGACCAGTTCACTATTGTCTTTCACATTTATAAAATAACCAAGGTCACCATCCTGACCTATTAATAAATAATCTGGCTCAACATCTTGTATAGTGTATGTTTCGTTTCGTTCTACAATGTCTTTATAATTATAAAGATATACAGTATCTCCCTGAGGGGTCTGGATCTCATAAGTATCCGTATCTTTTATTTCCTCAGATGAGAACTGTTTGTATTTATTTGTAAGTTTGATATTGAGACTGCTCTCAGCAACCTTAAGCCCATCTAAAATTTCATCTTTATTCATAACAATTCACCTATTTTTTTCAAGCGGCAGCATATTAAATATCAAAAAATGGATTGCTCATATTACCTTCTCTGAGTCCGTCAAAATATTTAAATGCATCACTGAGAGATTTACGGGCCTGATTAGTGGGCACGCCAGCATCTAACATTTCTTTATAGCTAATATTAAATTCTTGCCTCAGGGTTGTATCCCAGCCACCCGTCGTAGCTCTTCGGGCGCGCTGTGCAGCACTGATAGCAGCATGCGGGCTACCAGATGATGATTTTAATAAAGTTGCAGGCACAGAATTTCTTTGATAACCACTAATCCTTTTCTTGGCTCAGGCATCTTGAACAGGATGATGACTTTGTACAAAACCATCAGCTTTACTATTTGTATGCCCTGCTGAGCGATTGATTCCCGGAGATAATTTTCCGTGAGGATCGACATCGCCAGTTTTATAGCCATTTGGAGCGCTACACTTATTCAACCCCAACGGGTCGATCCAACTCAGCGGGTTCGGCGCATACTGATAAAGGTTCCAGCCGCCTTCCAGCCCTATCGGATCCTGAACCGTAAACCGTCCCACCAGGGGATCGTAATAGCGGAACAGATTGTAATGCAGACCGGTTTCGCTGTCAGCATACTGGCCCGCATAGCGCAGGGCTGATGGGGCAGGGCAGACTGTTTTGCCAGCCGGGTAAAGCCCTTTGTCTGTCGGCGCACCTCGCCAAAGCTGCCTTACTGACCGCTCCAGCGAATATCGCCCCGTTCATCGGTCACCTCTAGCGGCGCACCGTTAATATCGGTGTTAAACCACAACATATCGGCCCGGCCACCCACTGACATATGATCAATGCGCGCCAGCGGGCTCCGGGCCTTGTTGGGATCGTATACATAGGTCTGAAGCTGACGGTTCTCCTGCTGCCTCTGTAAAAGATAATAGATGTCATATATAATATCTCTACCTTATCTAGCTGAGAAATTATTAGGCTCTATATTTATTGTTGTTTTCAAAAAATCCTTCTATGAATTAAACTATTTCAATCTAGATCTCATGCGGATTAAATCTATTTTAAAATATAATTTTCTTGAGCGTCAGGGAATGTCATTTTTATTGGCTTTGAAGTTTAATAAAAACTTAAAGGTGTTCATTTAACATTGAAGCCATAACACGACAATTGCTTATTAAGAAGTTATTTAATTTATAAGTTGAGGCTTGCCCTAGGTTATGCATTTGAATGATAACCAGGAACAGAGCAAGCCATTTTGAATTTAATTTTTTATTATTATATCAATACTGCTGTCTTCAAATATTTTTTTTAAAAAATGTTTAAGATTATTTATTTCTTTGGCATTTTTTAGTACAGCTAAGTACTGCTTAGCCCCTGCTTTTAACGCAGCATTATCGTTAAGATAAACAATTAAATTTTCATCATCAAGCTCGACTTTTTCGATAGCATCAGCAATTTCATATTCAGTGGAGTCACTTTGAAAACCTATACATTCATCGACTGTAAGATCATCTTCATCAAATCTCCCAATAATGAAATAATTTTTAGGATCGTTGTAATCATCCCCAACAGCTACAGTGAGTACATCATCTTCATTTGTACAGCTAATACAAATAGCATCAATTTTTTTAGTCATATTCATAATCATCCTTAGCCAGAACAGCTTTTTGCTTTAGTCGATTTTTTACCTGATGCTGACCATGTGTGCTTATCACCTTCGTCAGTTGGCCAGTTATATACAACGTCTGCACCTGTATTCACTTTAAAAGTATTCATTTTTCCACGACATGAAGTACATGGAGGATATTGTCCATCAATAACCAGCTTGTCGCCAGGAGAGGCAATCTGATCTAACTCCCTTGTAATGCGGGCTTCAGTGTGTGTCGCTAGTGAACTTTGTGGAAAACCAAGAGCCTTTTCTTCGGGGGTCATATTCCCACTTTGCCAAACGCCCTGAGCTTTAATTCTACCTTCATTATCATAGAGTGTAGCATTTGCAGTATGTGTTCCTTTGCCAGTCCCAAATGCCAAGCCTAAAGGGTCAATCCACTTAAGAGGGTTCGGCGCATACTGATACAGGTTCCAGCCGCCTTCCAGCCCTATCGGGTCCTGAACCGTGAACCTTCCCACCTGCGGATCGTAATAGCGGAACAGATTGTAATGCAGACCGGTTTCGCTGTCCGCATACTGGCCCGCATAGCGCAGCGGCTGATGGGGCAGGGCAGACTGTTTTGCCAGCCGGGTAAAGCCCTCCGTCTGTCGGCGTACCTCGCCAAAGCTGCCGTACTGACCGCTCCAGCGGATATCGCCCCGTTCATCGGTTACCTCTAGCGGTGCCCCGTTGAGATCGGTATTGAACCACAACACATCGCCCCGTTCGCCTGCTGCCATATGGTCGATGCGCGCCAGCGGGCTCCAGGCCTCGTTGGGATCGTACACGTAGGTCTGGCACTGGCCGTTTTCATGCTGCTCCTGTAACAGGCGATAGCCCTGCCACAGAAAACGGACTTCTTTACGATCGTGCTGGGTGCTGACCACTTTGCGGGTGCGCCTGCCCAGCGCATCATAATGATAATGCGCGGTAAACCCGCCGTCCGGGCCATTGCCTTTGGCGCTGATGAGTCGGTTTTCGGCGTCATAGGTAAAATGCTGCTCATGCAGGCCGCTGCGTCGACTGACCAGGTTGCCCCAGTCATCGTACTTCATAAACAGGTTCTGCCAGTGATGCAGACGGTTGTCGGTAACTGGCAACGCGTGCAGTGCATCGTCGTTTGCCGCCAGGTTGTCCGCATTATCATAAGCAAAATGCGAGGTGCTATGGCCCTGTCTGGCTTCATAGTGCTTCAGCAGGCGGCCTTCATCATCGTAACCATAGATAATGTCGCCGCGCAGCGTATCACTGACAGACTCCAGTTCACTGCGTGCCGAATAGCGGAAAGCGCGTTCCAGAATGGCTTTTTCCGGTAGCACCACCTCGCTATGCAATTCACTGCGCTGCATCGTGCGCCTGCCAAGGCTGTCGTACTGACGCGCCTGCTCACGCGCGCCCTGACTGCGGAAAATTTCCCGATGCAGGCGGTCGCGGGTAAATTCACTGACCAGTTGCTGATTAAAGCGAATCGCGCTGACGTGGCCAGAGCCATAGTGCAACCAGGCAAGTTGCTGTTCACCCGGCAGGGTCAGATGGGTGAGGTTGCCCAGCGCATCCCATTCGTAATCCAGTTTCCCGTTTATACCGGCTTCTGTTAACAGCTGACCTGCGACGTCATAGGTAAAGGCGATTTCATCGTCTTCGATACCAAGCGCCATTCCGTCACTGGTCGGCGTGCGAACCAGGCTGGCAAGTTGACCGCTACGATGACGCCGGTAGTGGTATTCAGCATGCTGCGTTGAGCGCTGGGTAATCAAGCCGCTGTCGTCGTAGCTAAAGCGCTGCCAGCGTCGAGCTATGCCACCGTCATTAGCGGGCTGGCCATTTTCCTGTAAACCAATGAGAAAGCCACGAGCATTCCATTCCATATTGCGTGAGGTCTTATCGGGCCGGATCTCACTCAATGGACGGCCGAGCGGATCGCAGGTAAAGCGATAGTCACCGCCGTTGCCGTTTTCCAGCCGCAGCAGATTACCACGGGCATCGTAATGCCAGCGACGCGTGCGACCAATGCGGTCCGTCAGGCTCACCGGTAATCCGAGTGCGTTATAGGTCCAGCGGACTTCGGTTTCCAGCGGATCGCGCCACGCACTGAGCTGCCCCTGGGTGTTCCAGTGCAGGGTTTCCCGGCTGCCGTCTGGATGGATAATGGCGCAGAGTTGTCCCTTGTCATTCCACTCGCGCTGGGTGACATGACCTTCAGCATCCACGCTGCGAACAAGCTGGCCAAATCGGTCGTAGCTAAACGTCGTTACGCTGCCAGAGCAGTCGGTGCGCTGCGTCAGCAGCCCTTGTCGGTTCCATTCCAGCTTCACCACGCCGCCCGTTGCATCGGTGATGCTGTCTGGCAGCAGTTCTGTGTCATCAGGGTAGTGATAGGTGGTGACGTTATTGAGCGCATCGGTTTCAGTCAGCAGGCGAACATTAAGATCGTAAGCCGCCTGAGTCGCGCTCAGATCGGGATAGTCCGTACGGATCACACGGTCAGTCATGCGGAACCAGTGATAAGTGGTTCGACGTCCGACCGGATCGATCTCCTGCGTCATGCGACCATAGCGGTCCCAGTTGCTGCAGCGCATGGCGCCGCCGGGCATAATCACATCGCACAACTCGCCTGCGCGGTAAACCAGCATGGTCTGGCGGCCGTCGAAGTCGGTGAAGCGGGCGACATGATCGTCATCGTCAATGAGCCAGTGAGCTTCAACGCCGTCATCACGTCGCGCGCGTCGGATGCCATTATCAAAATCGTACTCAAAATCCAGCTGCTCGCCGCCGCTGTGACGGAAGGCTACCACTCTTGGGAGGCCATCGATCTCCTGCCAGCGATACTCACTTAGCAGGCCATTCATATCTTCATGGGCCACCATCAGGCCATCGCGCCACTGGAAGCGTCGGCGCACGCTACCGCCCCGGCCCGTTACCGTAACGAGTTGGCCGATATCATCGTAAGCGTAACTGACCAGACAAATATCGTCATCCAGCCAGGCACCTGCGAGCCGGTTATTCGCATAGCGGCAGGTTACGCGCTGACCGGCACTGTCTGTCAGCGCAGCCAATGTGTGATCGGGGTTCCAGTCGAACTGAATCTCATTGCCGCAGGGCTCGGTCAGGCAGAGGGGAAGAGAAGGGGCATCATCGCGCAGGGGCATAAAATGCCAGCGCTCACCGCTGATGTCATACAATGACCAACTGTCGTCCCGATGATGTTCCAGCCAGCGTTTCTCCGCTTCGCAGTAGGTACGCTGGCCTTTGGGCACCAGAGGAAAAGAGACGTAATCGCCGGAGGGCGCACGCCAGACCAGCCCATCCTGGTAGCGTTCCAGCCGTGTTTCCCAGAACAGGTTCCAGCCACGGCCTAATACGCTGTCGCCGGGATTACCGCTGCGCCAGTAGCGCTGCCAGCGTAGCGGCAGCCGGGAGGGCAGCACAAAATCCAGTTCATCATCGCCGCTAAGAAACTTCTGGCCGCTTACGATATCAACGGGACGGGCAAGAATACCTGCAGCCGCCACACCGGTCATCAAGGCACCAGCACGGCAGGCCACCCGGGCGATTTTATTGATGCCGGGAATCTTGCTCAGTAATTTACCCAGCGCGCCGACCTTGCCAGCCGCACCGCCCACGCCACCGGCCAGTCCGGCAAACAGCAGGGTAAGATCGGAGGCTTTATAAACCCATTCGGGCACTTCAGGTTGGATAGGCAGCGTTTGTTCAGGCTCGCCGCCGATATAGACGTTGTCAGAGCCCGTCATCACTTTGGCATCGCAGGTGGTGCGATCGTCGATGCGTGATGCAGGCAGGCCGTTGATATACACCCGGGAGGAGCCTTCCGCCATCTGCTGCGGACCATCGTCCTTGCAGGCCACTATGCTGTTGGTGGCCATGGCGGCGGGTTTACTGTTAATAAAGACGTTGGGCGAACCGGTGGTAATCTTGCCCTTTGGGGTCATGCTGGCCGCCCCAGCATCCGCTATTCCGTCTCGCGCGGCGGTGGCCAGTTCGCCAGTAAGGTAACCCACGCCGATACTGAGTCCAACCAGCAATACGCCCACGCCAAGGCAGGAGGCGCCTATCCCGGCAATCATCAATGCACCCGCAGCAATACCGCCCGCCGCAGCGATCAGTCCACCGACGATAGTGCCTGCAATCATGCCCGCCAGGGCATGAGAGTGACCGATATCATCGCCGAGGCGTGCAGCTTCAAACATGATAATTGCCCTTGTCGTTAAGCGTTAAAACGAAAACTTTTAAGCAGTGCCTGAAACTGTTCGCTGTCCGCGTCACCAATGGCGGACGTAGAGGTCATGGTAAAGACCAGTACTTTGTGACCATCGGGCGTGAAGACCGACTGCTGTTGCCAGATACGTTTACCGTCACGCAGAAAACTGGCGTGTACGCATTCACCCTGTAGCAGCGCGTCACCCAATACCGCAGCGCTACGTTCGGTCTGTTTCCATCCCTTTATGTGTTTTTGCATTAGCGTGAGCTGACGGTCGATGTACGCAGGCAGCGTTTCACCCTCGTTAAGCGTATCGCGTGAAATATTAAAAGCGGGAGCAGTGGCATCAGAGGCGGTGAAAGCGTTAACCGTGCGGTCCTGATAATCATCAGGCAGTGTGATTTGGCCTTCGGTAAACAGACAAGCGATGTTTGAGCCTGACATCGTGCAGATTCCCTATCCTTAAGATGTGCTCAAGTTTGTCATGAAAAGCGGCGAATCTCCAGTAAAGGCATGCGCAGAGAGTGGGCGTAAATGTAATGTCAGAATAATCCTGATCGCGATGCAAACAATGGCCTCCTGGTGAGGCCATCATGTGTTACCTGTGTGGACCGCCGCCAGGCCCACCGCCGCCGCCAGGGCCCATATGTCCCGGGCCGCCGCCTCCGGGGCCCCAGAATGGCCAGACGCATCCCGACAGGGCAGAAACACTTGCTAACGCGATAACGAACAGAATCACTTTTTTCATACAGGCTCCTGATTAACAGGAATGACTATATCAAGCCCTGCTTGTACAAGTGTGTGGCAGATGAAAAAGACCCGGCAGGATAGCGTAAAAGTTCCGTTAATCGGGGCGTTCAGCAGCGAAAACCGGTCGCAGCCCCATGTTCTGGCCTTGTCGCACGCGTTTAATTCTGAGAACACCTTTCCGAATATTCTCGCTTCCCTGATAAACGAACCACGACAGTTATTCACGCAGGCAACATCGTTATGTCTGATAGCTGAAAATGAACATATGCAGATTACAGCGGCGCTGTTTTTGAGCGGATACGCCGGCTCCTTGCATCAGAACTGTGCAATACAACGCGGTTTTAGTCTCAGATCGGGTGCAGGCTGGCGTGGCGCTTACCCTTATCTCTGGCCTGTTAATTGCAGTGCTGATGGGGTGAAGTCACCTTAAAACAATGCGAAAGGAGTTGGACGAATGTCGGTAAGCCGTTTATATGTTGCCCGTATGGGGTTGTCTGTAATAATCACGGGGTTATCGTGCTCGACGGCGGCCTTTGGGGCAAACGTACCCAATGGTGTGACATTGGCTCCCGTGCAGGAGATCGTGCGGGGCAATGGAGCCGAGCCTGCTACCCTGGATGTTGATAAAGCTGAAACCAACGATGCCTTTTCAGTTATTAACGACCTGTTTGAAGGGCTGGTGCGGACTGATCCAGAGGGCAAAGTCATACCGGGACTGGCTGCTTCGTGGGAAACGGCCGACAACAAAGTCTGGACCTTCCATCTTCGTCCTGACCTGACATGGTCAGACGGATCGCCGCTGACAGCTGAAGATGTTGTCTTCAGCTGGCGTCGTCTGACCGATCCCAAAACGGCATCGCCTTATGCATCCTTTGCTAACTATGCGCATATCCTTAACGCTGATGCGGTGACGGGCGGTAAAAGCCCGCCTGACAGCCTGGGCGTTAAAGCCTTAGACGCGCACACCGTGCAGGTGACGCTGGATCAGCCGGTGTCCTATTTTTTGCAGTTTGTTGCCCATCCTTCCCTGTTTCCGGTCAGCGAAAATAACGTTAAAAAGTTTGGTGAGGCCTGGACCCGGCCGGGCAACATGGTCAGCAGCGGTGCCTATAAACTGGATCAGTGGGTAGTTAATGAAAAAATCACGCTGAACCGTAACGATCGCTATTGGGATAACGCGCATACCCTAATTAATCGCGTAACGTTTTTACCGATTAATGATGTTTCTGCCGAGCTTAACCGCTACCTGGCCGGCGGCATTACCATTACGGACAGCATTCCCGCCATTGATTTCCCTCGAATGAAAAAAGAGCGGCCCAAAGAAGTACACAGCACCTCTATTTATAGCGTGTTCTATTTCCAGATAAATACGCACAAGGCACCCTTTACCGATGTCCGCGTGCGTCAGGCGCTGGACCTGGCGCTGGATAAAGGCATCATCGCCGATAAGGTTATCGGCATGGGACAGAAACCGGCTTATACCGTTGTGCCATTATCAATGGGGGACGTCAAACTGTCTCCGCCTGACTGGGCGGGCTGGACGCAGGCGCAGCGCATCAAAAAAGCTCAGGCGTTACTCAGCGAAGCCGGTTTTTCAGCCAGCCATCCTCTGAGTTTTACCCTGCTCTACAACACCAATCAGGATAACCAACGTATCGCGATTGCCGCTGCTTCCATGTGGGGTAAAACGTTAGGTGCGAAGGTCACGCTGCAAAATCAGGAATGGAAAACCATGCTGGATACCATGCATCAGAGGCAATATGATCTGGTGCGCTACACCTGGATTGGTGACTACAGTGAGCCCTCTACTTTTTTAAATACCTTCCGCAGTGGCGACAGTCAGAATAGCTCAGGTTATGCCAGCACAGCGTTTGATGCGGCAGTAAAAGCCGCGGGAATGGATACCGATCCAAACGCCGTAACCCAGGATTACCAGAAAGCCAGCGACATTATTGCAAAAGATGCGCCGGTTATTCCGGTTTTCTATGGTGCGCTCAACAAGATGGTCAGTCCAAAGGTCGGCGGCTATGCCCCATCGCATCTGGGTTTCTATTACACCAAGGACCTTTATCTTGTTAAATAAAACGCGCGCCGGTACGTTTCTGACGTAACCGAACTGCTGAGTGCTGTTTGCTCGCTGGGGCCAGCTTTTGGCCCCAGCGAGCCTGGTGACATCCCCCGCTTTTTCTGTCAGCGCCGTAAAACGTCCCTTCATATGCAGTCAAAGCCGTTCTCTGACACAGCAAACCCGAAAGATTGAAACTCGCTTGCAAAAGGTAACGACTGGAAATGTTCTTCTGTTTTAAAACGGCACAAGGAAATGGGATGTTAAGCGCAGAGGGGAATCCGTTACCCGATTAGCCTTGAATTAACCGCACTCACAAAACATCTGTTACATGGCGCCTTGCCCGGTAATATCCCTACGTCATTATTGAAGGTATAAAAATGGAAAACCCATTTTTTAAGAAACAGATCGTTGAATCATCCGGCGCTGAGTGCGGTGAAACCCTGTCCCCGTTGGCACTGTTGCTTCGCCGGAACCTGGTTTCACTCGTTGTTGGGACAATAACCGTCATTTATTTCGTTCAAAGCCATCCGCTTCACGTGCGCCCGTCAGCCGCCAGACAGGCCGCGCAGCCACAACCTGTGGCCTTCAATGCGCCTGCAGGCGGCACGGTTAAGCAGGGGCAGAACAGCCAGGGCCAGCCCGCGCTGACCGCCGCTTCGCTTGAACTTGCCTCAGCCCAGACCCGGTTAGCTGCGGAAAAAATTCGGCTCGTCAGTGCGCAGTTGAAGCTTGAGCAGAGCAGTCTGCTGCAGGACATCGATCACACCCAGCAGCTTGCTCTGCAACAGGTCAGCGACAGCCGCTTCCAGCAGGCCATGCTGAATGGTCAACTTGAGCAACTGGCGGACCAGATTAAAATTGAATCGGCGCAAATGGGTATGGCTCAGAAGCTGGTCAACACTTGGCGACCGCTGTTAGCAAAAGGATACATCTCCACGCTTCAGTTTGAGCAGGAGCAATCGACGGTATGGGGCTATGAAAGCCAGTACCGTGCGCTGTTACAGCAACAGTATGGTGCCCGCCAGCAGTTAAACGTTTTGAACGACCAACAGCTTCAAATACCGCTAGCCACATCTGTAAAGCTTAACGTCCTGCGTCGTCAGCTGGCGCAGGTGGATGAGAACCTGTCACAAAATGAAACTATCCTGCAGCAGGCGCTCTATATGCCTTCTGACGGTTCAGTGAAATCTGTTATCGCGAAGGCTGACAACAGGATGACAGGGGAGCAATCGAGTCAGGCTGGTGAAGCCAACAGTCAGCAAACCGCGACCACCAGATTGATATCCGATAAGCCAGTAGCCGGCATGCACAGAGACAACCCTGGCGGAGCGCATTTTCAGACCATAAATGCCCAGTCTGGTAATTCCTTCAACAGTGGGCATCATTCGGTATCAGCGCATAATGTGTAACCCATCAGGCTGGTGGCTGAAGCGTGAGGGGGGAGAGGTATTTACAACCTCAACCGCAGCAGGATAGAGTCATTTCTCCTCTTCTTTCAGGCGAAGCGCAAAATGCCAGATTACTGTTTCTATCAAAAAGGTCACCACACCGTCGTGCTGGAAAGACATGATGCGGACGGTGGTTCTCAGTTAGAAGATAAGGGCTATAAAAAGCAATTCGAAGAGGTGAGTGCAACTGACAAGCATCGGGCACTTAACCGCTTTGCTGATATTCGCCGAAGCAATCAAAAAGATCATCACGACTTCTTCTCGGGCGCGATCGCTATGCCACTGATGGGCGTGCTTACCGCCATTGCTGTTTTTCTGTTACGGAAAAAATAGCCCGCTTGCGGATATCCGCAGGCGACGGGGCACAACGCCTGGTTAAAAAAGGCCAGGCTCAAACCCGACAGCGGTAAGAAACCAACCTGTTAATTATCTGCTTTGTGCCCATGATGGCTTCATAAAACGCATTCGGATGTCTTTTTTGCCTGTTCTGTATTAAAGCCAGCCCGCTGTCCTGATTTTCCATCGCTCCTGCTGCCTGATAACGGTCACAATCATGCTTTATGCTGTGGTTCGGCAGTCACAAAGAGCGTTCCTGAAGCACGTCATCATATCGCCTGGTTATGCCAGCTTAGAGAGTAATCGTCTCAGGAAAGCCATCTCGAGCGCGCGGGAGCCTGAATCATGTCAGAAGTGCTGGAGCAGGAAGGATGGATAGAAAATGCCATCGGTGAAAAATTTAACGCCAAAGGTGAGGTACTGCCATTCAGAGGCAACACGCTGATTTGTCATCTCGAACAGGACAGTGAAATCGTCCGTGTGACTGGCGAAATGGTTGATGCAATGAAAGCCGCAGGGCTGGGGCGTTGTTACGCATTTCTGCCGCAGTCGAGCTACCATATGACGGTGTTTAACGGTGCCAATGACCGGGCACGGCACTATCCGGCCTGGCCACAAGACCTGAATCTTGATGCGTCGATGGAAGAGTGCGACCGCCTGTTCGCGGCGAAGCTGGCAAATTTCAGGCTCATGCCCTCGTTACCTTTGCAGATGCGCATTGGAGCCATTGCCTTAAAACGTGGCGTCTCGCTGTCGCTGGCGCCGTTGGACAGGGCGGAAGAGCGCAAAATACGGTCGCTCAGAGATGCGCTCAGCCGCACGCTTAACTGCAAACGAAATAATCATGATGTCTACGAATTTCATGTCAGTGTCTCTTATCTCATCAATAAACCGAACGATGAGGAGTTGCGCCTGCTGCAGATTTTAAGAGCCGTATATCTGGAAAAGCTGATGCGGGTTGCGCCGGTGATGACGCTGGGTGCGCCTGAGTTTTGTACCTTCAGAGATATGTCTCGGTATACGCCGTTGTTAAGGCTGGAATAGCCCGACAAACTGGATTCATTATTTCTACTGTTCTGCTTTTACTTTTGTCGCTTTTGAGCTGTTAACTTCAATAGCGTAGAGCCTCTTGGTTAAAATATTGTCTTCATAATAGTGACTTACCTGGCCCGGGCAGACAGGTAGGAGAGGAGAAAGCGATAGCCATAATTTTGGTCTTTTCATCGTGAATATATTTTAAACCGGCCCCATCAGATTCTTACCAGAAATGAAGGGGCTCATCGGTGAATGTACCAAACCGCCTTGATTTAACATCAACCTTATTGGCAATGAAAATGCGTCCCAACCTGCAAATAGCGGGTAAAGGCTTCATGCAAAGCTTCTGCGCAGGATGCGTGGTTAAAGGCTACGTGATGCTCGAAGCCGTTACGGCAAATCCACGCCAGCAAGCGTTCCAGCTGCGGCACTTCAATGACCGCACGACAGCCAACGGTATCTAGCGGATCGTTCACGGCGACGCCTTCACCCACATAGGCTTTAATTTCTCCCCTCAGATCGTCTGAGCTCAGTCGGAAGAAGGTGATGTTGCCAGTTTTACTTCTGCCATGAACGGCACCGCAGGTATTTTCGTTGCCGACGCGATGACCAATAATATTGGCGGTGCCCATTGTGGCGTCCTCCAAAGAGGCTGTGGCAAAGTTGCCACAGTGAAACAGCACACATTTGTCTGGATCGTCGCCGTAGTTATTATTCCAGTCGGCAATGGAGGCCGGACTCAGGCTGCAACTGGCAAGGGCATACATGGATAATGCGCCCATCACATCGACTTCACAGGCGCTGGGCAGTAACTGACCGGACATCACGCTCATCACAGAGCACGCGTTAATACCGAGAGTTTCCTGCAATGAGGTCCAGCACTGGATGGCGGTGGCATCAATGTCTTCAGCTATAACCCATTCAGCGATGACCACGAACAACTTTGCCATGAGGGTGATTTTATCTGAAGCCATCGTGCTGACATGCGCATTATCCAGCAGCAGGCGGCGCTTCTCATCGACACGAATATCGCTGTCGCCTAACCGTTTCATTCTGCTGAACACCTCCGATAAATCCAGGGTTTCCACGGCGATGCCCAGCCTTTCAAGTAATTTTTCACTGTAGCGAACGGTATTAAAACCAGCAGGACGCGCACCAATTGCGCCCACTCGCGCGCCGCGCATGCTGCTGACCACCCGGCAAACCTGCTTAAACCGGCTTATATCCCGGGCAAAAGATTCACCCGCTAAGTCACTCACGTGCTGGGTGGTTAAGGTGAAGGGAATGTCATATTGACGCAGGTTATTACACAGGGAGATTTTGCCGCAAAAACTGTCTCGCCGACTGGCGAGATGCATCTTGTCCAGGCGGTCTGGCTGGGCCTGAATTAACACAGGAACATTAAGTCCGGAAAGACGTAATGCTTCTGAAACGGCTTTTTCATCGCCAAAATTGGGAAGCAATACCACCACGCCATGAATATCGTCACGACGAGCGCGTAACCATGCTGCACATATTTTGGCTTCTGCACGTGTTTCAACGCCACCGTAGCGGGTCTGGGTTTCATCGAGCATTACCGGATTGATATCGTGCTGAATAAACACCTCAATAATCTGCTCGCGCGCCTCATTGACGACGTATCCGGGGAAGAACCCCCGGTTAGCGATAATAACGGCCATGGTTAATTGATGTGGTATTCTTGACATGATTTTTCTCCGGTATGCATAGGTTTATTATGGGTGTTTTGATGTTTTAAAATTTCATCATTGTTAATGATGTTGTTTATTTTGTTCTGGCTTTTACAGATGGTGTGATCTGTGCAAACCATTCAAGTGGACGCTTTTCTTATCGGGTGAGTTTGATTTTATTAATTCATTCTCACATTGTTCGTGATGCCTGTTTTTGTCTATTTTTGTTTTTTTAAATGGAGTGTATGCCGCAAATAAGGCGTGGTTTTTGGCAGTTACTATTATCTTTAATAGTGTTTTTGGTTGTTGGTGGTTAGAGGTATGAAGAGATGTTTTATCGAGATGCGTTAATTAATTAACTTAAATATTGATGTATTTTTGAAGGTGTGATTTGTTTTTTATTGAACTAAGTTCACAAAAGAAACTTAATGCAGTTTGTTTCTGTTCCCTGTTTTTATATGGTTGGCGTCCTTTATTAATGCGGGAGGATGCTGGAATGGAATTACATAAACCATTAAAAGTAATTTTTCGCGAAAAATTTTGTTACGGGCTTGGGGATACCTCAGCAAATATCTTCATGGGCATGACCATGATGTTTTTGTCGATATATTACACCGATGTATTCAAGCTCAGCCCTGCAGTAATGGGAACCTTATTTCTGATTACGCGCTTAATTGATGCGATAAGCGATCCATTAATTGGCGTGGTGGCCGATCGCACGCGTTCTCGACATGGCCGTTACCGCCCTTGGCTATTATGGTTCGCTGTGCCTTATGGGCTTAGCTGCGCAGCCGTTTTCCTTTCACCCGAGTTGGGTGAAACCGGCCGGATCATTTATGCCTACACCACCTATATCATGCTGGTTATGGCGTTCAGCCTGGTGGCGGTGCCCTATGTCTCTCTGCTGGGAGCCATTTCAGCAGACAGTGACGAGAGGATACAGATAAACACGATTCGCTTTCCGTTAGCCAAGGTCTCTTACTTAATTTGTTCTTTACTGGTCCCCATGTTGATTGCGCTTTTTGATAATGAGGTGATGGGTTATCGGGTTGTGATGTGCGGTATTGGCCTGCTCTCAACGCTATTGGTTTTAATTTGCTATTACAATACTCAGGAACGCGTTTCAGCGGGGGATGTACAGACGCTCAGCGTCGGCAACCAGATACGGCTGATGTTGAAAAACGATCAGGCTTTAATCATTTTTGCTGCACAGCTGGTGGTGATGATTATGAATACGCTTAAGTTTGGTGCGGCGGCGTATTTTGTAAAATATGTGCTTAACTTGCCTGTTTCATTTCTGAGTATTTTGCTTACCGCGGGTTCAATTGCCGGAATTATTGCCCCCTTGATTACCGGATATGTCCTTAAAACCGGACGGGTAAAACGGATTCCATTACTGATCTGGAGTCAGATCGCGGGCGGACTTATTACGTTAATCATTGGTTTTACCTCTGCCGAAGCCGTCTGGGTACATGCGGGGCTGTTTGTCACGGCGACACTGGTTGTTGAACTTATCGCCGTAATTATTTGGGCAACCGTCGCGGATGTGGCTGACTACGGCTTTTATAAATATGGCGTCCGAATAAACGGCATGATTGGCGGCGGCATGTTGTTTGCCACAAAAGCCGGAATGGCGATCGGTGGGGCAATTATTGGTTATGTCTTAGCATGGTACGGATATAACCCCGATTTCATGACCACGGCTTCAGAAAATCAACTTTCTGCGTTTAACCTCCTTTATGTCTGGCTCCCCGCATCCTGCATGTTTATCACCGCCGGAATATTTTCACGTTACAAACTGGATGAAAAAACCTGCCAGTCATTTATCAATGAAAAAGCGTTCTGATATCAGGAGTGGTAGATGAAAAAATTAACGGTTCGTGACAGAAGTTTTTATCAGGAGGATCGCCCCTTTTTCTATACGGCCTGTACTGCCTGGGAGCTGTTTCACAAACTGACGCTGACAGAGGCAGAAGCGTATTTAACAAATCGGGCAAAAAAAGGCTTTAATGTGATTCAGGCCGTTGCCCTGTGTGAGCTTGACGGTTTACAGACGCCGACTTACGAAGGCGGACATCTGCCCTTTAGGGATTTAACGTCTCTAATCCCCAATGAAGCCTATTTTGATCATCTGAGGCGAGTCACCGACATCGCCAATTCGCGAGATCTCTATATCGCCCTGGTGCCGATGTGGGGGTCACACTGGAGTGTGAACAACAGTTGGGGAGCGGCCAAAACGCCCTTATTTAACGCAGAAAACGTTCAGGCATTCTGTCGGTATCTCAGTGACAAGCTGCAAGGCACGGGCATCATATGGATGATCGGCGGTGATCGTGCAGTGCAAACCCCGGAACAACGCCAGCTGATGGAAAATATGGCCCAAGGGTTGCGACAGGGCGGCAGTGGCGATGCGCTGTTGACCGTGCACTCGCAGGGCGGGCGAAGCACGCTGGACATGCTGGGCGATCGGCCCTGGCATGATTTTATCGTCTGGCAATCGGGACACATGGGTGAGGCTTATCCGTCGTGGCGCGTCATTGAAATGGATTACCAGCGTCAGAGCAAGCCGGTTCTCGATGCTGAACCCTGCTATGAAGCCCATCCGATCATGTGTCAGCATCAGTTCCGTCGTGCACAGGAGGCCAGCCGCTTTACCGATCGTGAGGTGCGCCGCAGCAGCTACTGGTCAGTCTTTGCGGGGGGCGCGGGCATTACCTATGGTTGCTACAGTCTCTGGCAGATGCGCCGACCGGAAGATGACGCGATGGCGATACCTGAAAGCGCAGCGAGTACTTATCAGGGCGATACCATTCCATACTGGTTTGATGCGCTTGACTATCCCGGCGCCTTTGCCATTGGCATCCTGCGACGGTTTATTGAATCCCTGCCTGACTGGCATCTACGGGTTCCCGATCGGTCTTTGCTTATCAATCCTAATCCCAGCGATCAACGCCACTGTGGTGTGATGCGCGATCACCAGCAGCGCTGGATAGCGGTATATATTCCGCAACAGCAAAATATCACCCTGGATATCAGCGCCTTTGCCGCAACGGGATTCGAAACAGGATGGTTTGATCCCCGCTATGGCATCATGAACTGGCTGAGCAATGATATGTCGGAGACCTTTTTCCTTAACATCGACCCACCCGCCAGCGGAAATGACTGGATACTCGTGTTGAGAGCAAATTCCTGATAAGGCGAACTGTGTTACTGTCCGCTCAGAAGCGCAGAGCGGGCAGAGGGTCGTGAATGGATTACAAGAAGCAGATATTGAATATTCTGCACAGCGAATGCGAGTCACGGGCAGAGATGACGCGCCGCCTGGGTGTGACGAAGGCCTACGTGACAAAATTGACGTCGCAGCTGCTGGAAGAGCGGGTTATTGAGGAGCGGGACGTAAAGGACAGTGCATTTGGCCGACCTCAACAGTTGCTGGCGGCAACGCCGGGCCAGTTTTTCAGCGTCAATATTACGCTTCGCAAAGGCCAGCTCCAGGCGATGCTAAACGACTTCAATACGCAAGTGCCCGCGCTGGCGCACCACAGGATCTCGTTGCCTGCCCTGCTAACGCCACAACGCCTGGTTGCCTTTATCGCCACCAGCGTTGCGGCGTTATGCCTGTCAGGCAATGTCCGTCAGCAGCAGGTCAACGTAATAAGCGTGGCGTTGCAGGGCGGCATCGAGCATTTCACCGGCGTCGTACGTTATTGCCCGTTGTTCAGTGAGACGAACGTGGCGCTTAAAAAACGGATTGAAGACGCGATGTGTATCAGCACACAGATTTTTAATATTGCGTTCTGTACCACTTTTCAGCTGGCTCAGCGTTTACCTTACTCATCGTGGGTGGCGTTTATGCCCGGGTTTGGCAGCCTGGGCTATGGGCAATGTATTCACGGCGAGCCAGTACTGGGTGAGAACGGATTTTATCCGGAGATAGTGCATCTACCTTATGAGGGCGGTATTGAGCAGGCGTTTGCTGTCGATCCGGATAACCAGCCCGCAACAGTACTGGCCACCGCCAGAGCGCTCTGTTTTGCTATCTGCTGCACCGCACCGATTCACAATATCAGACACGTGATTGTCACCGGTGAGCTGTTTGAAGACTATGGCGACGAGGTGCTGCCACTGGCGCAGGCGATACTCGCAGCGAATGCAGACACGCATATCAGCGGTATTCGCATTAAACATGATAAAACTGGTTATCACTATGGCGTCAAAGGGTTGGTGCAACTGAGTTCTGACGCCATCACAGAGCATATTCTGCCTTAATCACGTGCCGGAATCAGGTAGCTGATGCCAGAGCCGGACGACGAGATGCGCTGTCGCCCAGTCGTTTCAGCGTTAACAAGACAGCGGCATCGCGTTGCCCTAGGGTTCAAAATACGCCAGGCGCTTTCGGGGACGTGAAGGTGATTCCACAAGCGTACTGGCGATGGCGGCACCGATCTCGGCACACACCGTGAGTCCCTGCACAAACGGCTGGTCATGCATTAAATAGGGCAGGGCGGCCAGGGCAATGCGTCCACGGGCAGATTCAGGAGACAGCAAAGTATAATCGTCACCCACATCCGGAATCTCATCGCCGCAGCGCTGGATCTGCTGTTTCAGTGTTGCAAAGGGCAGATCGCGGGTCTTAAGAGCCTTTTGCCCTCGCGCATCAATAAACACGTCAAACGTTCGCTTTTGCCCCTCAGTCGTGATCAGCGTTTTCTGCTGTTGCCTTCGCAGTTCATACTCTTCGCCAAGGGCAAGGATGCTGATGATTCCGGCCTCTCGTAAGGCCAGCAGTCGACGGATGGATTGAGAAGGAATCGCCGCGTAGTTATCAATAAACACTTTAGCGAGGCCACCTGAAAAGCGTTTACTGTCGCTTTCGTTAAGGAAGGGAACGATTTTCTCAACCACCTCGTGCAGCCGCAAAAGGGTATAGCGCCAGGGCACGGTGCGCCTGTCGCGTTTGTTGCGTTCGACTTCATTCAAGTTAGCGCTGGCCCAGTGGAAAGGATCCTGTTTATGTCGGTTGGCAAACCAGGCTTCTGCAAGGCTGTCGGCATTGAGTGCTTTCAGATCAATCGTTGTGCTCCACGCAGGCGCAGCCTCCTCCAACTCCTCAACCATCAGTGCAAATACGCGATCGAGTAATCCGTCAGCGCCTGCCTCAATCGCGTTATCGATGGCATTTTGGGTAACGACGCTCAGTGGCTCATAGGGAATCGGGCAGTAGAAATCGGCTTCTGGCAGAATGCCCGATCGTGACATTAATACGATCTTCAGGGCTTCGTGGCCTTTGTCCAGTGTGAAGGCGATCGCGTCGTCGTCGCTTTCCTGAAAGTCACCATGCTGGATCGCCACGGCCATTGCGGTATCAATGCCACTCAGGGAGGTGCCCATAATACCCACGTGACATGCCGCTATTTTCGCTTCCATCAGACCGGACCAGGGGCTGGGGAAGTAGGTGCGGGTGGCGGCGCTGTCGTCTGGCCAGACATGGCCTGTGGCGATAACGACCTGATCAAATATTGCTGGGGCAGTATCGCCCTGCGTCCAGAGTTTTACGCCAGCATCGGTGGCCTCAAGATCGGTGACCTGACAGCGCTCATGTATTTTTACCTCGAAACCCTGTGCCGTTGCGCGGGACACCAGCGCTAAAAACCGATCGCGGAAATACTCGCCAAGCAGGATACGCGGCAGAAACTGACGGATATGCAGAGAGGCAGGATCGACGTGATATCGCCTGAGATGACTGTCGCTCTGGGCGCGTAGCCAGTCAATATAGGTCATAAATACAGGCGGGATTTCAATACTGGCAATGTTTGCCAGCATCATCCGGGAATTCTCTTCATCGTTATAGGGCATGCCAACACCGGCCTCATCACCCTGTTCGTAAACGGAAACGGACATCGGTACATGATGACCCAGAAGCGCATAAAACGTGTAGATACCGGTTGGCCCAGCGCCGACGATCGCGATCTTTTTCATCACTGTTCGCACCTTATTATTGTTATGGAGGACGGTTGTAAGGCGTGTTTTGATCTCGCCGCAGGACAGGCAAAGCCTCAATACAGGTTTTTCCTTTCAGCCAGTATGATCAAGTTTACTCGAGTATTGCAGAACTGCGCGGAAGGGGAGCTGAGTGGAACGCCATCACGACAAATGCAGATTGTCCTGATTGTGCGGTCGGCCTGAACAGGTTCATTCAGGCCGGTTTCTGTCATGGTACCCAAACGTAAAAACCGGACATCTGAGGTAATGGGCTGACGTGGAATATTATGCGAACATTCAGAACTGGTATTTTATCCCCAGCGTGCCCTGTGTATCGCTAAAGCCATTATCGCCGAGTTGTTGAGCAACGTTGCCCCACAGTTGCAGGCGAGCGTTGATCTGACCTTCGACGCCAAGTTTCAGTTCACCCACATCGCGCGCGCCTGTGATCGCATTGCTGATACCATTCATCATGACACTGTCGTTATGGGTGTTATGGATCCAGTTGGCCTCAATAAACGGCTGGAAAGTGCGATCTTTGCCCTCATCACTGATGTGATTTCCCTGCTGATAAAACTTCATGCCCAAACGGGTCTGCAGATTTCCGTTGGTGTTGTTGACAACATGTGTGCCGTTATTTTCGATGTGATCGTCAGCCTGCACGTCCATCCAGGTAAGCTGTATCTTTGGCTGTAGCCAGTAACGCGTGCGGCCATCGCGGCTCTCTCCTGTCTGAAAGGTGTAGCCCGTTTCAAGGGCAGCGGTGATCCCATCAGCATGATATTTTTCCGTCGCCAGATTTTGCCCGGTAACCTGATTATCGAACCAGTTGTACAGCATCCATGCATCGACATAGGCCCCGGTTTTCTCTTTCTGGTTAGCGTACCAGGTGCCGTACAGGCCTACGCTGTAACCGTTAATGTCTCCACGTGAGGTATAGCCATTCGCTTTAGAATGCGTGCGGCTCTGGTTATTGGCGTAGCCGGTCATCAGGCCAAGGTGCCAGCGATCCAGTCCATTGCGGCTCCACTGTGCGATATCGCCGCCGAGCTGCATCACGTAACGATTACTTTGGGTATGGAGTTTGCCGGAAGCATCTCTGAAGCGGTTATGCCCACCGATATGGCGCATCCACAGGCTCGTGACTTTTTGTTCGCCCGTTAACCTGTCGGTGTATTGTGTTTCACCCAGGCGGTCGTGGAGGCGGGTATGGAACAGCGTGTTGGCCGCACGGGCATTTGCCAGATAGCTGCCAAATTCGGGACGGTACGCTTTTTCGCTGGCAAGAAACCAGTTGCTGTCTTTTTTAACTACATCGTAATCATAGGCCCCGGCGACGATTCGGCCTGATTTTGCAAAGGTACCGGCGGAATCACCTTTAACCGTGACAATTTCAATGCCCTTATCGGTCAGTGCTCCCTGTCCGCCCAGATTATTGATACTGACCCAGGTATGGCCGGCCGTATCGCCATTGACGATCAGTCGGTCAGCAGTGCCATTGTCACCTTCGAGAACGCTATTCAGGACCAGGTTGCCGTTATCCCCTGAATAATCACCCTCAATGGTTAACCTGTTGTCACTGTTTCGCTCAATGCCCAGATCGAGGAAGCCTGCATTATTTACCTTACCCGCAAGAGTGACATCCCGGACCGCAGAAGAAACGTTAACCCTTCCCCCTGATGCGATAGTGATCTGATCTGCATTGAGATCGCCGGAAAGGGTTAACGTCGCATTGCGGGTCTGCGCTGCGTTGCCAACATTAATGATATTCCAGTTCAGAATGGCGACATCGCCTGCTGCCCCCTCAGAAAAAGAAGAACCCGTCAGTGACTGATTGATATTGAGGGTAGTGATACTGTCCTCAGGATCATCGTCATCGTTTCCATTTATCACTGTCAGGCCGCTTACATCTGAACCCTGATTGAGATTCAGGATGTTATTCCCGTTTCCCAACAGAATCTGTCCGGAAACTTTGGCGCCGTTATTCAGGTTTACCGTTGCATCAGAATGAGTAGACCTGATTGCAATACCTGAGGCGGCTGAAATATCCGCACCCTGGTTCAGGTTGATGGTAGTTTTTCCGTCATTACCTCTAAAATCTGTATTGATACCGGCGACGCTGCCGCCAATAACCTCACCCGATATATTCACAGTCGTGGCGCCCGTTTCGCGGTTTAAGATATCTATGCCTGACTGAGTACCTGAAATTTTTCCCTGAATCTGAGTGAAGGCGATATCGCCGCCGTCCATGGTCGAGACGCTGACACCGGAGCCATTTTCACCCACGATTTCACCGCGGGTGGTAACGGAAGTATCGCCGCGACTGTGATTGTTCGCGTAGATACCATGCTCACCGCCGGTTATTTTGCCGCCAGATTGCACAATGGACAGATTGTTTGCGCTCTCAGCATTGTCGACGTAAATGCCTGAACCGTTAGTGCCTGTGACGTTACCTGCTGTCAGGATGGTGGTATCACCGATTCCGTGGTTGTAGGCATAGATACCGTAATGGCCCCCGGTGATGCTGCCATCTGACTGCATAACCAGGATGTCTTGTGCCGAAGCATGATTATCGACAAAAACGCCCGCGTATTCACCTGAGACATCACTGGTTGTGATGATGGACGTGTTTCCGGTACCTTGGTTAGATGCCTGAATACCGTTAAATCTGCCGGTTATTTTTCCGCCAGACTGCATGATGGAGAGGTTTTTTGCCGTGCTGCCATTCAGGGCATTAATACCGTTATTCGATTCTCCCTTCACCTCGCCGGATACCGCGATAAACGTATCGGCCGTTCCCATATACTGCGTTTGGATGCCATTCTGTTCCCCTGATATTGTGCCTGCTTCCTGAATAAGGGTGACTGCGCCTGCCTCGTAGGACGTAATGATTTCAATACCATCGGCTCTTTTCGCCACCACAGTGCCGGAAATGTTAAGCGTGGTGTCGCCCGTACCGGTATTTTCAATATTTATCCCTGAACCATCGGCTACGATAATGCCGCCTTCCTGCTGCGTAATGGTCAGGGATGAACCCGTGACGGATAAGCCATATCCGCTATCGGTATTAATGTAAGACGTCCCGTCCAGCACGACGTCGAGAACATCGCCTGTCAGGTTTTGTGTGTCATGATCGGCGCCACTACAGGTGTATTTGTTCCCTTCTTGGCTACAGACCGCCTCTGCAGGGGCATTCATTAATCCAAACGTACTCATCACCGTAGCGATAACAAACTTACGCGTTGTTCTGCTCATTGTTATTTATTCATCCATTTATTTCATCGATGTTTTTCTTAGCGTAATGGGGTTGTTAAATGTTCAGAAGATCGCTTTTCATCAGGCAGGAACATTCTTTTTAAGCATTCTGTTAAAATAATTATTTTTAATGTGAATATTTTAAATAACGCATCCGTTAACTTATGAATTAACATTAAGGATTAACGCTTTATTCTTAATGATAATTATTATTAAATTAATGTGACGTCATTTTTATACCCTGGTGGTGTGGCTGACTGAATGTTTTAATCTGCTCGAAATTAGGTTAATTAAATGTATAGAAATATTCCTTAATCCTGAGCGGTGCGTGAAGGTTATTTTGCAGAGATGCTGACCATTTAAAAATAGTTAATATCGATCGGTACAGTGTTCCTGATAGGTCGAGGCTATTGTATATAATTAATTGATCGATACGTCCTGTTTATTTGTAAGAGAAGCTCACGTTTGAATACAAGGCGATAGAGAAGAGACAACAGGTATCTTCTGTTGATGTCGATGAAAATGAAGAAATTAGGTGCGTGGCGTTTGGCAGGTTTTAATCGGCTGCTTAATTATTTAGATTCTCAGTAAATGCAATAATAATATTTTCGTCGGGGTAATGTTTGATAAGAACGTGAGGGAAGACTTCATTAATGAGAGATGGATCACGAATATCTGGGATGACAGACGCGTCATTTGTGGTGGTCGATGAAATATTTTTCAGTCTGGACAGGAAAAATCTTAAATCTGCTCCCTTATGGTTGAGGGTGAAATGTTAATATAATAATCAAATTAAGAACGGTAATGAAACACCACCGTGCGGGACTTTTGCTGCCAGGGGGATAAATAACGGCGGCATCCAGAGGATAATAACCGTGCTTAGCGGCCGTCATTTGCCGGCGCTGTACAGTCATTTTGCGAGTCTGGTGGAAAGTTAAATCAGATTTACGCAAACACAAAGTGAAAAAACCGGCTCAGAGCCGGATTTTTATTTAAGCCTGTGGCTGGCCTACAGGGCCTTTACCTAACGGGCCGCCTGGAACAGATTGCCCGCTTGGCGCATGTGGACGACCATCATTGCCCACAGCACCGCTGTCCTGCTGGCAACCCGACATCATTAAAAGGCTGGAAACAATCATTAAACCGCTCAAAATGCTTTTCATGTCTTTCCCTCGTGATGAATACACTATAAAACAGCTCGCCTGATAAGCCTGGTCGGTATTTCTGCTAAGTCAATGTTGGTGGGAAAAAGTAAGCCATATCATCAGGTTGACGGTAGTGAATCCAGACTGTGCAATGTAATGCCGGGAAACTGTTGTGCTGACCTTTGGCTAAGACGGCAGAGAACATATCCAGCCTTGTAATCCGAAGCCACGATGACAGACAGATCTGTAAAGAGCGATCATCCCGATGTGCAACCCGAGAAAAGAACCAGGGCGATACCAACGACGCAACAATTGATGAAACCCACGTACCTGAATGGGCTGATAAACAGCCGCATTACGCGAAGTATGAAATGGACTTTCATTTCTTGTTTCGTGAAAGTGCTGCATTCATGTGTTCATCTGGCTATGCTACCGACATGATGTTTAACGATATCTCAGGAGAGAAGATGACGGCGGCCGCTTATTTTGACGCTCTCTACGCGCAGCGTAACAGGGAAACCCAGCAATGCTGGCGGCAAGAAACAGCGAGTGTACATCAGCAAGCAGACAAGTTTTTCTATCCTGCCGGGCTTCACGCCCTGACCAGTGGCATTCAGCCCGTCCTGAATCCGCAAATTCAGTCACTCCTTGCCGATCTTCGTGGCTTAACTCAGGGGGATCCGCTGGCAGACGTCATGCGGGCCGAACATTTTCACGTTACCTTCCTGCCCGTCACGCCAGCGCGCTATCAAAGCCCGCAGCAGCTCCCGGCTTTAGCGGGCCTGAGGGATGCCTTTCGCCAGAACGTGACCGACTCGTCACTCAGGGTTGACGCATTACGGCTGGTGGCGCTTCCCGATCAACTGCTACTGGCAGGTATTCCTGAAGGCCACGCCGTAGCGCAAAGAGCAGCATGCTGGAATGCGCTGCTGTCACTGGAAGAGTGGCGGGATTTGCTTCTGCAAAGACATGGTGGAAAAACAACGCCACCGGAATACTGGCACACCACGTTGCTACGTTATCGTTCAACAAGCCTGCCCGACACGCTCAAATCGTATTTTACCGACAATATGCACCGAAGATATGGGGCTATTTCGGGCGACATCAGGCTGGTATTTGCGTTTTATAACTGGGCTTATCCAGAAACGATAACAGTTTAATCCGGAAGGATCCCATGATGAACAGGGATTCTTGCGCATCGCCAGGCGGTGCGGAAATGTGGCCGTTATTAATCGTAGTCACCGTTCTCGTAATGGGGCGAATAACGATCATCAAGTATTTCCTGGATAGCCATCAAACCCAGGATAAGAATCAAATTAATAAAGAACAGTAATAATAAAATGATGCTGGTCATTGCCTGTTTCCTGTCGTCACTTTTCCTTGAGGATGAACGCTCCAAACACGGCAGACAGGGAAAGTGACTGTTAAAAAATGATGTAAAAGGAAAGGGCGCGCATTGGGTCGAACAAGAACGTGTTAAAAAAACGGTATTTCGTCGTTGTCACCCTCAGGTAATAAATTGATGCGCTTTGCTGTGCAGTATTGTATTGCCTAAATGAGCAGCAAGAAGCATCGATAACCAGAAAAGTAAATTACGATATTTCATCGCGTGTGCGGTGAGCGTGGTTAACAAGAATACGGGTACATAGCGGCTATTTATTCTTATACGATGCATCATATCGTCAGCGCGGCACCGTGACGGTCAGGTCTTCTGGCGACTCTTCATGCAAGACTGGCGCGATGATGGCTTAGGTTAATTACCCGCCGGGTTTGGATGGTTCCACGGGTCAGCGGTCACCATCGGGCTTTTTACACATTATCGCCAAAAAAAGCGTGTTGAAATATCAGGTCATAAAACGATAAATGCGCCCTCCCTCATTCAGTGAGATCTGCATCACACTTAGAGTGGGATCAGTAAAATCGTCCATATCCTGACCTCATTTGCCCTCATCGCCCGCTATCGCTACTTTATATGCTGCATGGACACGACATGTTGTATGAGCGGAGCTTAATGATGTCTCATGTAAATACTTTCACTATTCAAAGCGAACATAAGCAAAAAGTTCGTCGTATGAACCTGTTCATCTCAGTTTCAGCCGCGTTAGCCGGGCTGCTGTTTGGACTGGATATTGGCGTGATTTCCGGTGCGCTACCTTTTCTGACTCATCATTTTAGCCTGAGCAGCCATGAGCAGGAGTGGGTGGTCAGCATCATGATGCTGGGTGCCGCGCTAGGGGCGCTATGTAATGGCTGGGTATCGCATCGGCTTGGCCGAAAATACAGCCTGATGGCGGGCGCCGTGCTGTTTGCTATCGGATCGCTCGGTTCCGCGGGCGCAACCAGCGTTGAAATGCTGTTGATCTTTCGTCTGCTGCTGGGCCTGGCCGTTGGCGTGGCATCCTATACCGCGCCGCTTTATTTATCTGAAATGGCCACTGAAAACGTGCGTGGCAAAATGATAAGCCTGTATCAGCTGATGATTACCCTGGGCATCGTAATGGCCTTTATATCGGATACTGCTTTTAGCTACAGCGGTAACTGGCGGGCCATGCTGGGGGTTCTGGCCATTCCCGCCGTTGTACTTTTTATTATGGTCATTTTCCTACCGAACAGCCCACGCTGGCTGGCGGCTAAGGGGATGCATATTGAGGCGGAGGAAGTGCTGCGCATGCTGCGCGATACGTCGGAAAAAGCCCGCCAGGAACTCAATGAGATTCGGGAAAGTCTGCGCATGAAGCAGGGCGGTTTTTCGCTTTTCAAAAGCAATAAAAATGTCAGGCGTGCGGTCTTTATGGGCATGTTATTGCAGGGCATGCAGCAGTTTACCGGGATGAATATCATCATGTATTACGCGCCGCAGATTTTTAAAATGGCGGGCTTTAAAAGCACTCAGGAGCAGATGATCGCCACCGTTATCGTTGGCCTGACCTTTATGTTTGCCACCTTTATTGCCGTTTTTACCGTAGACAAAGCGGGCAGAAAACCCATCCTGAAAATTGGCTTCTCGGTGATGGCCTTTGCCACTCTGGTATTAGGTTACTGCCTGATGAAAGCAGGGCAGGGAAATATCAGTGACGGCCTGTCCTGGGTTTCAGTCGGCATGACCATGTTATGCATTGGTGGATACGCAATGAGTGCAGCACCCGTCGTCTGGATCCTGTGTTCTGAAATCCAGCCGCTAAAATGCCGTGACTTTGGTATTACCTGTTCCACCACGACGAACTGGGTGGCGAACATGATTATCGGTGCGACCTTCCTTTCACTCTTGGGCAGCATCGGCGCAGCCGGAACCTTCTGGCTGTATACCGGGTTTAACCTGGTGTTTATTGTCATTACTGTGTACCTGGTGCCGGAAACCAAGAATGTGACGCTGGAACGGATTGAGAGGAATTTGATGGCGGGTGAGAAGTTGCGGGATTTGGGGCGATAATTACTTTCATGACAGTATCCAACTATGCATTTCCTTAATTAATTCAGGACAGGTAATGGCCGCTGAGTTTTAGACTGTTACCTGTCAAAGCGTTACACGGCATGAGCATTTATATATTCTCCATACAGTTGTTAAACACGCATCTTTAAGTGATAAGTCATTTCGTTTACGCTTAACCTTCCATCTTTTATATAGGATATGATTCGATACACGGAATTCTGAGCTTATCGCAAATATTAAATAATGATATCCAGAATGATGGAAGATATTTTCTCCCTTCAAAACAGCGATGACGTACGTCTCGTGTCATTGTTCGAACTTAATCTCGTCATTAAATCACGTGTAATGTTGCTATTGTTAATGAGCTTGCTTTCTTGATGTTAACTAATGTTACAAGATTGTTTTAGGTTAACTAACTATTAATTAAATCTTTTTTTGTGATATTCAATCTACTTTTTGTGGTTAAACGATATTTTAGTCTGTTTTGTGAATTTTTATTGGTTCATTATTCTTTTTGTGTTTTTTGAGAGATGGAAACAAAAAATTAATATCTCGTTGTTAAGTGTTCCCTTGAGTTTGGTGACAATTACATTGGGTTAAGGGTTATTATTTCTCCCGTTCAGAAGCATGCCGTAATTCTTCTGTAACCACGCTTCTTAATAAGCGTGTGAGTGACGAATGCGTATCACGCATTATAAAAACTAAGTTTAAGGGATTGTTGTAATGAAATTGAATAAAGCGGTTAAATCATTCGGACTGTGTGCAATGATGGTTGCATTTGGCGCTACTGCAGCTGACCAGGGCCATGGCGAAATCAACTTCAAAGGTTCAATTGTTGATGCACCTTGCTCAATCACTGCTGAGTCTGCAAACCAGACTGTTGATTTAGGTGAAGTGACCAATGCTGCGCTAAAAAACGGCGGCAAATCTACACCTAAAGCTTTCACAGTAAAACTGGAACAGTGCGATACCGCAACTTCTGAGAGCGTAACTGCGACCTTTACCGGTGCAGCTTCTGCTGGCAACAAGGACCTGCTGGGCATTACCGGTACCGCGAGTGGAGCATCTATTGCTATCACTAACGGTGCAGGTCAGATCATCAAACTGGGCGAAGAATCACCGGCTCAAAGCATCCAGGATGGTACTAACTCACTTGCATTCTCTGCTTACCTCCAGGGTGACGTTGCGCAGGATGAAAATTCTCCAGTAACTATCGTCCCGGGTGATTTCACCTCTGTTGCGAACTTTACTCTGGCTTATAAATAAGGGAATAAGCAAGGGTTGATGATTTACATTAACCTTCGCATGCATGAGCAGAGTTATCTGCTCATGCCGTTCCTTGAAAGGATTTCTCTTAATGAAAATAAAGCCGCAGACTTTTTTCTGGATGCTGCCTTTCATACTGACATTTTGTGCATCTGAATATGGGTTTTGTTATTCACTGGATCACGGGCATGGCGTTGTCGGTATGCAAGGCAGCATCCTGGATGCACCTTGTGCAATTGAAGTTAATGACAGAGATCAACTTATCGATATTCCAGCATTAACGACAGGAGAAATTATTCATGATGGTGCTGGTTTTACCAGGAATTTTTCTATTCATCTTATTAACTGTTCACTTTCTAATACTAACACGCCAGGCGGGGACAAAACTCATTTTGTCGTTACCTTCGACGGAATACCTGACGGGAAATTATTCGGAGTAAATGGTGCGACCGGCATTGGAATTGAAATCCAGGACAAGGTGGGCAATATTGCTGTTCCCGGTCAGCCCATGCCAGCAGGACAGTTAGCGAAAGGTAGGCAAACTCTCAATTACCAAATGAGAATTGTCAGTGATATGCATCATATGCATTCTGGGAAATTTCGTGCCGTAGTGCGTTTTAAAGTTGACTATTACTGAGCTTTTTCTTGATGCTTAATATTATGAAAAAACAGAATTATAAAAATCGCTCGTTAAAATTATCAATTTGTCCGATCGCACTGGCCGTCTTATCCGCATTTTTTTTGCCCGGTTATGTAATCGCAGCTGATGATGATATTGAATTTAACATAGACGTCCTGGATGTGAAGGAGCGCGGTGAAGTTGATATTGATCGTTTTTCACGCGTGGGTTATTTGATGCCGGGAAACTATGTTTTTAATGTGGTTGTAAATAAGTCTGAATATCCAGATGAAAAAATTAAATATATTTCTCCTAAAGACAATCCGGATGACTCTTTAGCATGTTTATCTCCCGAGCTGGTTAGCCGACTTGGTTTTAAAGAATATGAATTTAAAAAATCGGGTTGGTGGAATAACGGTCAATGTCTTGATGTGAATTCTTTTCCAGGAATGACAGTCAGACCCGATCTCGGTTCTGGTGTATTACAAATAAATATCCCTCAGGCTTTGATGGAGTACACGTCTGAAAATTGGGATCCGCCTTCTCGCTGGGATGACGGCATACCGGGTTTTATTCTTGATTACTACCTAAATGCCAGGCATTCCCAGTCAAGAACCAATGCAGATTCGCAGACGTTAAGTGGTAATGGGGTTGCGGGGCTTAATATGGGTCCATGGCGCATGCGCGCAACCTGGCAAGGTGATTACGATCGTGAGTCTGGAGCAAACGGCAGCACAAAAAAAAACATTAAGTGGGATAGGTTCTATATTTTTCGCGCAATAAAATCGCTTAAATCCGAACTGATGCTGGGTGAGGCTTATTTGCCATCGACGCTGTTTGACTCGTTTCGTTTTACTGGTGCCAGCCTAACGTCTGATGATGCGCAACTGGCTCCAAACTTACGTGGTTATGCACCTGAAGTGGTCGGCGTGGCAAAGACTAATGCCAAGGTAACTGTGAGCCAGCAGGGAAGCGTAATTTATGAAACCACGGTAGCGTCTGGGCCTTTCCGCATTCAGGATCTGAACAACGCGGTGATGGGAAAACTGGATGTCACCATCCAGGAGCAGGACGGCACTAAACGTACGTTTCAGGTTGATACGGCAACGATACCCTATCTGACACGCCCTGGCAGCCTGCGCTATAAGCTGGCATTAGGTAAGCCGTCAGATTACGAGCACAATACGCAAAATATCAATTTTGCCACCGGTGAAGTTTCTTGGGGAATCTCAAACGGTTGGTCTGTTTATGGCGGTGGGCTTTTTGCCAGCGACTACCTGAGTATGGCTATCGGTATGGGACGAGATTTGCTGGCTTTCGGGGCAATCTCGCTGGACGTCACCACTGCAAAGGCGAAATTAAATGAAAGCGTTACCCGTAAAGGTAATTCTTATCGTTTAAGTTATTCCAAACGTTTTGATGATTACGATAGCCAAATTACCTTTGCGGGTTATCGCTTTTCTGATCGCAATTATATGACGATGTCACAGTTTTTAAGTGCTAAAACGGCGAGTTACAGTAATCCCGGTAACGGTAAAGAGCTATATACCATCACGCTGGCAAAACAGCTGAGAAAGCTCAATGCAGGGATATACCTGAGTTATAACCACCAGACATACTGGGAGCGGTCGGCAAGTGATACGTGGAATCTTTCACTCTCTAGCAGCTTCGATATTGGTCGGTTTAAAAATGTCAGTGTGAGCCTTACCGGATACAGGACGCAATACGATAAAACGCAAGACGATGGTGTTTATCTGAGCTTGTCACTGCCGTTTGGCGAAGGGACATTGTCTTACAGTGGTCAAACCTCTCGTGGGACACAAAGCCAAAGCATAGGGTGGCGTGACAATCTCGGTGAGAGAGGCAGTTACGATATTGATGTTGGTACATCAACGGATGGCGAACATTCAATTAGTGGTTATTACGATTATACCGGTAGCCTGGCAGAGATTACGGCTTCAGCCGGATTAGAAAATAACGGATATCGTTCCTTGGGTCTGTCGCTTGAAGGGGGAATGACGGCAACAGCACAGGGTGCAGCGCTGCACCGCTCATCTGGAGCAGACGGAACCCGTCTGATGGTCGATACCGCTGGAATAGCGGGGGTTGCCATATCCGGTGGTGGTGAAAATGTGAAAACAAACTATTTTGGTAAAGCTGTTGTTACTGATGTAACCAGTTATTATCGCAGCAACATCAATATTGACCTTGATGAAATTCCAGATGATGTTGAAGCGACGCGTTCTGTAGTCGAAGATACGTTAACCAAAGGCGCAATTGGCTACCGAAAGTTTGGAATTTTAGCCGGGCAAAAAGGAATGGCGGTCGTAAAACTTAAGGATGGATCAGTACCGCCTTTTGGTGCCATGGTCAGAAATGAAGACAAAATCCAGACGGGTATTATCGCCGATGATGGAAAAGTCTGGCTATCTGGAATGAAAACCGGTGGGAAAATGGATGTCAGTTGGAACGGCAGGGAGAAGTGTACCTTTACCTTGCCAGAAAGACTTGTTGAACATACCGGGAATTTATTACTCCCATGTATTGAGAAGTAATTAAAAGCAGTGGTAACTAGTATCGTTAAACCTTAATAGAGTTTTTATACTTTTGTCTTGGTGTTACCACTATTTTTATTAGCTTAAGGAATTAATTGAGGTTGAAATGTCTAAAATATGCAAAACGTCTTTCTTGAGTTTGATAACTCTGATGGCAACAACGGCTATTCCTGTGGCGAATGCGGCAGTGGGACTTGATCGCACTCGTCTGATAATTAATGGTGATCAAAAGTCAGAGACAGTAACAGTTACCAATCACAATAAAGAAGCACCTTATCTTGCTCAGGCATGGGTTGAAGATGAATCAGGTAAGAAACTTGAAAACGAATTTATTGCATTACCGCCTTTGCAACGTATTGAACCTAAATCGAAAGGTCAGATAAAAGTACAGGCGATGGGGGAAAGCGCTAATGCCCAGGATAGGGAGTCGTTGTATTATTTTAACGTGCGCGAAATTCCGCCCAAAAGTAAAAAACCTAACACCCTGCAAATCGCATTACAGACACGTATAAAAATGTTTTATCGCCCGGCAAGCCTTAAGTTAGCTAGTGGAGATGTCCCCCAGGAAGCGATTACATTAACACGTGAAGGTGACCGTTATCGTATTAATAACCCAACCGGTTATTATGTCACCGTGGTTGGTATGGGGTCGACCACTCAGGCCAGCAATAATGAATTTAAGTCAGTGATGGTTGCGCCAAAAAGCAGCGAGCTTGCTGAAGCTAGCGCTGCGAAACTAGGGACAAAACCGGTACTGACGTATATCAATGACTGGGGGGGGCGTCCTAAATTAATTTTTAGCTGCTCGGGTAATACATGTAAGGTTACTGATAAACAAGTAGGGTAAATATTTTGCATAACGTTCTCCTGAAACACTTCACCAGTAAAACGATACGGCTTTACTATGCTGTTTGTTTGACCGGTATTTCAGTTGTGGTCAATGCCTCACAGTCAATGCACGATAATTGGCAGGCGGACGGAGAACATGGCCAGATTATGGTGGTAGGATTACTGAGCGAGGGTGCTTGTCATTTAGAGCTTGGTTCAGCTTTACAGCAAATCGATCTGGGAACACTCAGTAAAACTGAACTTAGCCAACCGGGGAATGAAACCGCACCTGTATCGTTTAGCCTCAGGCTAACAGACTGTTATCGTTCTTATAAAGAACAATCCATTATGCCGGGCAGTAATGAACTGTTTTCCTATATTGAACCTTTAGTGACCCTGTCATTCTCAGGGGTGGCAGACCATGATTTTCCGTCATTACTAAATGTAAATGGTGTGAGTGGCATTGCGTTAAGAATCAGTGATAAAGACAGACAAACTGTTGGGTTAAACCAGGCCGGTAGAAAATATTTTATCTCCCGGAAAAATGAGGAATTTAATTACTTTGTTTCTGCGGTAAGAACTTCTGCTTCTGTACAGTACGGTGAATTCTGGGCAGTGACTAATTTCAGAGTAAACTATGAATAAAAAAAATGCGCTTACTGTCGTCGTGTTTTTGGGGATAATCCAGTGCAGTATGGTTTTTTTTTCATCCACGCTGGCCAGAGCCGAGATGGTCAAGTTTGACGAGATTGATAATATCAACGTTGAAGGGCTTCTCGTTATCTCCACCTGCGATGTCTTAACCGGTGATGGAAATTACATCGTCGATTTTTCTGACATCAACGTTAATGATATTTATGCGAACAAACAGAATTTAACAAAAGAATTTACTATAATCGCTAAGAACTGTGAGCCGGGAAGCAATTTACGCATTACGTTTACGGGTGAAGAGAATGACAATCTTCCTGGTTTTATAAAAGTTAATGGTGAGGCGAAAGGTATAGCTATTGGATTAAGTGTTAATGGAGTCCCTGTTAAAATAAATAATCATGCTAAATATTTAGGTGAAATTAATGATAATCAAGTCTTGTTTAAGAATGGGGCTTATATTCAGGGTGAACCTAACGCAATAAAAGAAAAGGATATTGTCGCAGGTGATTTCACAGCCACGGCGAATTTCACATTGAGTTATGACTAATGAAAAAAACATTTGGAAATTTATTTATAATTCTAACCATCATGATGATCTGTGGTTTTTTCATTAGTTTTCACAGCATCGCCAATGAATCTTTTCGTGCAAATGTTTACTTTGACGGTAATATTGTTGAAGATCCAGGTGCTTGCTCATTTGATGTCGAAGGTTTAAGTCCAGGCGCTGGCGATGGGTTGGCAGGTATTGTTGAGGATGACACGGCCATTTATAATTACAATTTTGGCGAAGTTATATTTCGTTCTTATAACGGAAGATATGTATTAGATAAAAAATATCGAAAAACTTTTAACGTAGAATTTATGTGTACAGGTGAGCTTGCACTTGAAAGCCATTTGTTAGTTCACATTGTACCGACATTTGGTACGGTATCTGGGCAGAATAAGAGTGTAATGCAGCTTCGTTCATACCCAAATTTGAAATCAATAAAATCATTGGGGTTACAGTTGCTGGTCAATGGTAATCCTGTAACGGCACAGCGTGGACACTGGCTCCGGGTCAATCAGAAAACAGGGATGGCATTTCAGCTAATTCAGTTAGATTCATCAGGTGAAGACCTTACGGACGATGCAACTTTGTTTACAATTGTTAGTGTCATTGTAGAACCTAATTAGCGGTTAAAGATGAAAAAAAAGTCACTCATTAAAATATTTTTTCTTATTATATTTTTACAGTTTAACTCAACTTCTTTTGCTACCTCGACGTATGAAGATAGCGTCAGTGATGGTTGTAAATATAATGAAGACGGTGATGGCGATATCTCTGGTTCGTGTGGTTTTTCCTCTGTCATTGTATTAAGAACCAAACTCGAAGTGGGGCCATGGTGTATACTCAATAATAATGATTCCTTGAATGCGGTTTTCGATTCAGTCGATCCTAATAAAATCTCCTCTATGCGTTACGTTAAAGAGCTTAATTATGATTTCGTATGTTCAGACAGCTCGGTAGGTTATAATGTTTTCTTTAATCTAGATGGGGTGAGTGCAAATGGGTTTAATGATAATAAGACGATTACGACAACAGTTGATGGATTGGGTATGCAAATTCTCATGGACGGTATACCAATGCCTCTCCGTCAGAGTAAGGCAATCAACATGGCTTCTCCGCCTAAATTAGAAGTTCTTTTAGTTAAGCTGGAAAATAAAACCCTTGAAGGCGACAAATTTTCTGGAACGGCCAATATGACGGTGGTATATGATTAAGTATTTTAATGCAAAAATTGTGCTGACAATATTACTGTATTTGTCAGGCGCATTGTTTACGACTTCTCAAGCCAGTGTTAAAGGCATTCCTTTACCCAAAAGCTGCCCTAAAGGTTCGATCAATATGACGGATGGCATAATGGGATTTGGTGACTGTCATCCTACAAGCGAAGGCCTTGAATCAGGTTTTTTGATTGGCGAAGGATGGACTATGCCAACAGGCTCTAACCACGTCACTGAATTAGATGGCTATAAAGTTTATCCGCAATATAGTGGAAATTACAGCGCGGTGCTTTTTTTTTGCCAAAGCACTACGGCAGTTAAATGTAAAATTTCCACGGCAAATTTTCAGATGCCCACGCGTAAGGTAAACGAGCTTAACACCACTAAAACAATATCTAAATCAAAGCCCAATTTTGGTGGCGCATCCAGCGCATTAGAGAAACAGCCTGCCGCCTCTTTTTGTGTGGCACTTCAGAATACCAGTGGAACTGATTCAGGTTACTATGTCGATCCTAATGAGCCTTACTCATGCATGGATGGCAGCCCGTTACCCGTTGAACCTGCGACCTGTTATATTAATCGTGGAAATGATATTCATGTACATTTTGGTGATATAAAACGGACAGATTTAACCGAAAGCCCAAAGTCTCCTCAAGCGATTTATAAGGAGATTAACATTCCGATAACCTGCACACGAGACGCGGGCATATCGATGAAGATGGCTATTCTTCATACGGCTATTGTTGGTTCTCAGTACACCATTGCAACAACATCCAATGGCGTGCATATAGTCCCATATTATGATGATCACTTTGTTCAGGCTAACGATGATAAACAAGGTAAAAGCGTAGTATACGAATACGGTATTCATGAGAAAAATGTAAAGTTCTATATTTTTAGAGACCCTGATGTTAAAGTCAAAAACGTCCCTCTCGGTGCGTTTACTGCCAGTTCGGTTTTGGTTTTGACGGAGGACTGATTTATTAATTTTTTTGAGTATTAACGAGACCAGTTTATGGATTTATTGTAGCGCTATTGTGATAAATGAAGGTAATCAAAAATATCATCATTTTTTTGTATCGGCGAACATCTCTAATATACTAATCATTTTTTTTGCTTTTTTACAAACACTTAACAGATGACACGTGCACACTGACTCTTTTAAAAAAAGAGTAGAGAGGACATTTCAGCTATTTTTTTAGATGAATTCCTTAAGAATTAAACGATATCAATTATAATTTCAGTATTATAGCGCACATACCAATTTTGGTTTCATTAGTATAGGTTTTGTAGAATATCATTGAGATGAAAATATAATTTAAAAAAACTCGAATTTGGTGGATTGAGTGTTAATTAGTAAGTTTTATTTCATAAATTTTATATTACTTTCAAGTTTGATGGTTGTCATTTTTGTTAGCGCTGAAATTTTAGATGTGAATTTTTATATGGCTCTGATCGGCTTTTTTATTATGTGCTGAAATTCAATTGCTTGGGCGAGGCTCTAACTATTCTATTTACAGAATTAAGGCCTTCAAATATATTGGTTACATTAAGCGTATTAAATGCCCTGGGACATCTGATGTGGTTTATAAGAAAATGATAACCCTGACAACTTGCGAGGATGCCTTTGACAGGGAGAGTATGAAAATATTTTATATTTTGACAGCATTTCAGGTATATATATTTCTCTAAAAAACGCTCATAAATTTGAGCGCCACCCATGTAATAATGAATTTTTTTCGCAATCCATTTTTAAATTTCTGAGAGGTAAAGTCCTGGTGTTACTAAACCAGAATGATATTTTATATTTTTGATGTGTTAATTTTTAATTGTTGTTTAGTGACTTTTAATCCAATGCTGTAATGATTTTAATGGGGCTTCACCAAATGATTAAGGTCAACGAATGCGCATTAATATTAATTGCCATGTTGTTGATTTTTAATAACACACTGAATCCGGCCCTATTATCTTATTTTTAACGGTTGGGATGGTTTTTGTGAAAACCATGATAATACTGATGTTTATAATGGCAGATGAAAATCACTCAATTTCAACAGAACGCACAATATCGCTACCTCTGCGAGGAAGCCCATGGACGTTGACCTAAGGACGAGCGATTCATTTGTAAATCCCAGTACGAAATGAATAAATAGAGGCAGTTAAAGTTAGAGGTTACAAGGTGAAAGTCTCGGGTCATTGAATTTACTGCGAATGCTCTATTAAAATTTATAAAATTAATGGTAGTGATATTAATATGCTTAGAGAAATTAAGGAGTTCAGACTACAACCACTTGTTGAACTTCATAGTGGTAAGATTATTGCACATGAAATTTTATCAAGTGTAATTAATAAAGATCCCGAGCAGTGGTTTTCTTCATTATCTAAAGAAACGGTTTTTTCACTATTCCTATGGCAAGCTGAATATGCATTAACCCTTTCTGGTATTTACTGGCTTAATCTACCCGTCAATATTTTCTGCGACGTCAATAAAGTTAATGAAATTTTAAAAATTAAGCATGAAAATCGTTTAGTGCTGGAAATTCAGGATCCGAAAATGTTGCTAAATTATTCGCGTAATGATATTTACGCTTTTGAAAAAGGGATTTATCTACTCAGGCAGGCAGAGTGGATAATTTGGCTGGATGATATTACTTCATCACTTATTAGTCTGGTAGGAAAAATGTCATTAAATGTTGACGGCATTAAAATTGATCGTCAGGAAATCAGGTATCCCAAAACAATCAATACCCTCATATCACGGGCTTTTTCTATCTCACCGCATGTGTTGGTTGAAGGGATAGAAACCGTAGGCGATAAACAACAAATGATGCTGACTAAGGCTACTTTTGGCCAGGGTTTTTTATGGCCAGAAAAAAAAGTGCATATGGCTGTCCCGCCCCGATTTAGAGAATCGTAAAACATTTTCACCAATTATTTCATGTGAAGTCTTACCATTTTTACTGTGCAGGACGATTTTCGTTTACGGCATGAGTATGTCCTGAGCTTTCAACGGTGCTGTTGATAAGGCATACAGGCTGATGCCTTACAATAAATAGTTCTTTAAAAAAACATCACAAAAACTTACCATTGCGAAGAACTTTTTTAGGATAAAGACGATATGAAAAAAGCAGTGGCAGTCATTTTATTAGCTTTCGCGTTAACAGGTTGTGGCGAGCCAAAGATTGATGGTTCATCCGAACAGGCCTTTCAAACCTCTATGCAAAAAGTCCGTGATTCTCTTGCAGAAGATAAACGCGCGGCCTTTAACGATGCCATTCAAGTCATTGCGTTCAGCCAGGTCAGTATGAAAGAGTTGATGCAGGCGGGCAGCGGTGACGAAGGCGGACGCGCACTGATCGATAAAAAGATCAAAGGCGCGCTGGCTGGCAAGACCGGTGAAGAAGTCATTGATTACGCGCACAAGATCAAGCAAGAGCGCGCGGCTAACCAGTAACATGACTTCTGAATCCTGACCCAGCCAGGTCAGGATGTTGCATGTAATGGTTGCCTGTTTGATGAAGCCCATTTTATGGGCTTTTTTTATGCACCGCGTTAAGGCTGTAACAGAGCGACAAACGCCTGTTTTCAGCGCCATTACGCTTAAAAGCACGCCTGGGCTTTTACGGACGGAGAAGGCGCTTTGTGATAAACCAGCGTCGCGTGATCCCACCAAGGATTAACATTTACCGCCTGCCCAACCAGCATAAATCCCGCGTCCGCGATCTCGGCGATAAGTGCATCCAGCGGCTTCAGGGTGCGCCAGGGATGACCGTTAACCATTAAAACCCCGCTGCGGGCATCATAGCGGTCAAGGTCGGTTCGCTGTTTAGGCGCACCACACATACTGCTGATGATCAATGTGCCATTGGTAGCCAGAATCCGATGCAGAGCCTTGAGGCACGCCGCGCGCTGGGGACCGATCAGGCAGTGAAAGCAACTGCCGTCAAAGACGACATCAAACGTTGCATCCGGATAATGTGCCAGGTCACAGACATCGCCCTGATCAAAACAGCCGCTCAAGCCTGACGCCGCGAATCGCGATCTGGCCCAGTCCACGGCGACCGCTGAAATATCCACGCCAAATACCCGAAAGCCTTTTTCGGCAAAACAATGTGAGGCCATGGCACCGTTGCCGCAGCCCAACTCAAGGAACGTTCCGCCAGGTGGGATGAACTGCGCAGCACCCAGCCAGCTAATGGTAGCGTTAAGTTGCTGATGCGCCCGTTGATAACCGCTGCCGGTCCAGGCTTCATGGCCTTCCCTCTGAAGGCGACGATAAATAGCGTCATAGCTTTCCACGTCAGGCTCACCTTTTATTCAAAGAGCGTCATGACAGATTATGTGATTTTTAGCGGCTTTTACCACAGGGCATCAGCAGGTAACAAACCGGGCGTATCAGGCATCAGCGCAATAAAAAGATGATGACCTGAAGAACGGCAAGCAGTCAGAATTTAACATTTTGACCACTCCTGGCGCTGCTACCGTTATTCTGCTTTACCTGCAAAGAAGGACTTGCGTATTGTGAGGCTCTGTTTCCTTATCGCCTTTTCACTATGACGAATCTGAATGTGACGATGTGCCGCAGCGCCTCTATTCTGTTCGCAGTTTTGAGCGTATTGATGAGTTTTACGGCTCAGGCTGGCGATCGAAGAAGGGTGACACAGCCTGTCTCGCCGCCCGTTTGCCAGCGGATTTATGCAAGCAATCAATCCAATATCGGCCCGCACATTCAACAGGCGCTGAACAACTGCCCACCTGGCAGGATGGTACTGTTAGTGCCATCGCCCACTGTAAAGACGTTGACGAGCGGCCCCCTGTCTTTGCCCTCCGGCGTCAGCCTGGGGGTTGATAAGGGTGCGGTGCTGAGCGCCATCCCGGATCCACGCTTATATGATAACGGCCGGGGGAGCTGCGGAAAGCTGGATAACCAGGGCAATGGTTGTCGGGCGTTTATTACGCTTACTCACGGCCACGGCAGCGGGATTTACGGACAAGGCGTGATCGACGGGCAGGGCGCTGCCAGCATGGCAGGTGAGGCGCAAACCTGGTGGCAACTGGCAGCCAGCGCCAGGAATGATGAGGCGAAGCAAAACGTCCCGCGACTGATCCAGATTGATCATGCCAGTGATATTACGCTGTACCAGATCACCCTGAAGAACGCGCCAAACTTTCATGTAGTCATCAATGACAGTCAGGGCATTACGCTGTGGGGCATCACTATTGACACGCCCGCCACCGCGCGAAACACCGATGGGGTCGATCCAATGGGTTCTTCCGATGTCACGCTAATCAACAGTCGAATCAGCACCGGCGATGACAATGTGGCGATTAAAGCGGGCAATGCGCCCGCCTCCCATATCTCCATCCTGAATAACCAGTTTGGCTTTGGGCACGGTATGTCAATTGGCAGTGAAATCAACCGTGGCGTTAGTGATGTACTGGTTGACGGGCTGACGTTAACCGGCACGACAAATGGCCTGCGTATCAAAAGCGATCGCTCGCGGGGCGGGCAGGTGCGGGCGATTCGCTATCAAAATGTCTGTATGCAGAACGTGGACAATCCCGTGGTCATGGATACGCACTATGATACGCACGCGAGCGGCACAATGATCCCGGATTACCGCGATATCACCTTCGATAACGTCAAAACAGGCAAGGGGAAACTTACGCTGGATGGTTACAGCGAAGTTTATCCGCTTGAGATGACCTTAAAGAATGTCACTGTCGGTGAGCAGGCAACGATAGAGGAACGCTTTGCTATCGTTCATGGGCGCTTTACGCGGGCACCTCAAACAGCGTGCCGTTAACCGCGTGGTGGGCTGCTCGCGACTTACTCTGGCAGTCTGTTTTGATCTTCATCGCGCTATTTTATCTCTGCTTCAGCGCCATTTTCTGATTCACCATACAGCTGGTTTGCCGTGTCGTTTGGCCAGGATTCAATGCCACCGCAGGAATAGGTATAACTGCCTAACGCCAGTTTATAGCTCAGCACGTTCTTATCGTCTATGGCCGCGCCCCAGACCACTTCCAGCGCTGGATTGTGCGTTTCAATGAAGTGCTTCGATAACTGATCAAACTTCACGGGCACGAAGCGGGAATAGGTATTGTCTGCAGTAAACGCCACGCTGGACATAAACAGATCCATCTCACTACTTTCCCGGTTTTTCAAACCTAAAAGCATGATGTTATCGGACGTTTTCACCAGTTGAAGCTTTATGGTTTTGCCGCACAGCTGCTGTCCGCTGGCAGGCAGATTACCCAGCAGCGGTGCGCGCTCCGCAAGGGCGCTGTTTGAGATTAAAACTGTCGATAGAAAAAGAAAAAAAGCAGTCGTCGCGCGTTTCATAAGGCCCTGTATCAAATAAAAAATCATCAGATTGCAGAGCCTGCATGTTTTAATGCTTCGCCATCTTGATCTGTTACATGAAAAGCGCAACAGATTGTCATCTGCGGCATTGACCGGTTACGCGATGTGTTTTATCGCACCAGGGTGAGCAGGCGCGATAAAATATGCCGGACAGACAACCTCTGTAACACGCCGCCGGGAAAACCGGATGATAAAAGAGTGACATCATGCGCTTAATTTACTGTTCCAGAGCGATGTAAACCCTGGCGAACAACCAGGTATCTTCGCTCTGCTTTTCAACTTCTCATGCCCCTTCATGGGTTATCCAATTGGACCCGAAGGTAAAGGATTTATCCGGCTAAATCTGGCCTGTCCGCGAGCGTATCTGCAACAAGCGCTTGAAGGACTAAAGAAAATTCGGCTGTGACATCCAGACAGGCCAGCGGTCATCGTTAACCTGCTGGCCTTAACCGCGTATTACCAGGCCCAATCGTTATGTCCGCCTAAAAAATTATTCCGGCGTTTCTTCACGATAACAGGCGGCTGGCGTAAAATCGGCCAACCTGAGTGGGTTGTCTTGCAGAGTGGACCTTATGCTTATCAGCACAGAAACAGAACGGACGTATATCGCTGATAGCCGTCTTGCCTGCACCCTTGCCGCCGTGGCGGGCGCCTTAAATACCGCCGCGTTTGAGATTGTAGGATTCTTTTCCGCCAATATGACCGGTAACGTCTCTTCGCTGTCCGATTTTCTGGCCAAGGCAAAGTTTCACAACGGTCTGTTTTTCCTGTTTATCGTCTGCATGTTTATTGTGGGCGCGCTCTTTTCCACATTAATTATTAATGCCGGACGCAGACGCAAAATTCGTACTATTTACGCGGTGAATATCTTTATAGAAGGCATTGCGCTGGTGGCGCTGGGCGTGATTGAGGCTCGCTATCCCATTGCTGCATCCGGTGTGGTGCTGATCCTGAGCCTGAGCTTTTTAATGGGGCTGCAAAATGCGGTGGTCACGCGTATCTCGAATGCGCGCGTCAGAACGACGCACGTGTCCGGTACCTCCACAGACATTGGCATCGAACTGGCCATGCTGTTTGATGTCCTCCGGCGAAAAGAATCACCCAAAGATGCGCCACTCTATCTGGAACGCCTGCGACTGCATACCTACACGATTCTTGCTTTTCTGGTGGGCGGCGTGGCCGGTATCTGGCTTTGGCATTTGCTGAACTACTATTTTCTGGTGCTTATCGGTCTGGGGCTGATGGGCATGGCGCTGGTCGCTATGCTAAAACCTCAGCCTGCTGATGTTGCCCGTTAAGGGTGGCGCTTTTCAGGGGCCAGCACCTTGAGCGCATCATTAATCAGGCAAAACTGCGCGGGCGTTTGCCCAATAATTTCGCCGTCGGCGTTAATGTAGTGCGGACGGCGCGTATGCAGCGTGAGTGCCGTGGTGCTGAAGGTGCGTACGTTACGCCAGCGGCCCTGGGTGCCGCGCCGCAAAGAGGGGAAGAGCGCCAGCAACTGCCAGCTTCTTTTCAACTCCAGGCTGTAGACGTCCAGCAGCCCATCGTCCGGGGCCGCGCTTTGCTCTACGGTCATGCCACCGCCGTAAAAACGTCCGTTACCGACCGAAACCTGAACGGTTTTGATCGCAATAGCCTGTCCCTCATGATGTAACGTCGCACTAAAGGGGCGGCTTTGCCGCAAGATGCGCAGTGCTGCAAAAGCATAACCCAGCACGCCCCAGCGTTTTTTGGCCTGAGCCGTAAGGTTACGCGCCAGCTCTGCCGAAAAACCGATGCTGGATACGTTCAGGAACAAATGACCATTTACCTCACCCAAATCCACAAAGCGTACGTGTCCCTGGCAAATGATGCTGACAGCCTGCTCCAACTGAGGCGGAATCCCGAGCGTACGGGCAAAATCGTTGGCGGTGCCCAGCGGCAAAATGCCTAAGGGTAAGCCGGTCTGCATAAGGCCCGCTGCCGCCGCATTGAGGGTACCGTCGCCCCCGCCGACAATCACCAGATCCACCTGGCTGGCATACGCGGTGATGAGCTCAGCGTAAGGACGGCTGTCGTCGTAAGCGGGTTCTAGCAGAATCAAACCTGATTGCTGCAGCAGCTGCGTGGCGCGCGCGGCATCAATGCGACCTTTACGTGAGCGCTGGTTGATTAAAAGTAATGCCGTCTTTACCCTTTGCTGCATGCTTCGTCCATTTTTAATGAAATGTTAGTGATGAAGTAACCAGAAAGTACACATGCGGGATTATCTCTTACAACCTTGCTTGCGCTACTTTACGTAAGCTCTGGACGGGGGATGGCCCTGACGAACTGCGCCAGGATTGTCTACACTGACAGAAAATGGCACGACTCACGGGAGCACAAATGACAGAACAGCAATTTCGAACCCTTCTGGTAGAAAAAGGGTTTGCAGAGCCGGTTATTGTGGAGCGGGGCGCAAACAGCGAGCTGGATCATCATGAACATCCCTTTGAGGCGATGGCTCTGATCCTGAGTGGCGATATTACCTTGTACACAGAAAATCAGGCGACCACCTATCGCGAAGGCGATATTTTTCACCTGCATGCAGGGCAGCCGCACCGCGAGACGTTTGGCGACAAAGGCGTTCGCTATCTGTCAGGCAGAAAAAGTTAATCCGGTGATGCGCCAGTGATGAACACCTTTGACGCGCTGTTTCAGCGCTTAGCCCAATCGCCTTTTCGTCAGCGTTTCCATCTGGGGCGGGCGGAATATGACTATTGTCTGACGAAGGGAGAGGCCGATGTGGCAGCCCATGCGGCCACGTTTATCCAGCAGCGGCTGGCTGCCAGCGCACCGCCTAATGACGGTAAACAGACGCCAATGCGCGGCCATCCGGTTTTCATCGCGCAGCACGCCACCGCGACCTGTTGTCGTGGCTGTCTGGCGAAATGGCACGGGATTGCTCAGCATCAGGCGCTGGATGATAAACATCAGGCTTATGTGGTCGCGGTGATTATGCACTGGATCCATCAGGCGATGGCGCAACCCGCGCCTGTGCCGCGCGTACGTAAGGCCAGAGCCGCCGCCAAATCACCTTCGCCGGGCAGCCAGCAGCTGGATTTGTGGTAGAAAAGATTATGCGGCTGATGGACTTTTAACCAGTCAGGTTCGCCATATTTCATTTCAGGTCTATTCTTAAATCGTTCTTTGGTCTCCTGTGCCAGGATAATCACGCAAGACGACAAATTTCACACAAGAGGGAATTACGATGAAGAAAGCAATTATTGCACTGTCTGCTGTTTTACTGGCCTCGCCAGTTTTCGCTGCTACCACAACGGATGAAACTGTCGCTGAAGCGCACAAAGGCGCAGATACCGCTAAAGAAAAACTGCATCAGACCGAGCATAAAGGCGAAGAGCTGAAGCTGAAGTCTGAGCATGCCGCGGAAGGCAAGAGCAATTCGACCTCCAGTAAAATTTCTGAAAGCACGCAGAAAGGCTGGCACAAAACCAAAGAAGGCACCGAGAAAGGCTGGGATAAAACCAAGCAGGGTGCTGAAGACCTGAAAAATAAAGCGACTAACTAAGCCGCTTTAGTGTGAAGAAACCCACCGATGGTGGGTTTTTTTATGGCTTATTTTCGAGCCGGCTCGGCCGGAACCGTTTTCGCCTCTAAGGCCTCGGCCTTTGCGGCCTCTGCTTCTGCCGCATCCTGTTGTGCTGTATCAGACTGTTTTTTTCCTTCTTCAATAAACTCTTCATCGATCTCTTCGATGTTTTCACGGTTATCGCGTCCGGACAGCAGATTCCAGCAGGCAATGAACAGCGCGGCGATCACCGGGCCAATCACGAAGCCGTTAATGCCGTAGATTTCCATCCCACCCAGCGTCGTAATCAGAATCAGGTAGTCAGGCATTTTGGTGTCTTTGCCCACCAGCAGCGGGCGCAGAATGTTATCTACCAGGCCGACAACCACGACAAAGAAGCCAACGAGGAACAACCCTTTCCACAGCGCACCGGTGGCGAAGAAGAAAATGGTCGCCGGAACCCAGATGATGGCGGAACCGACCGCAGGAACCAGTGACAGGAAGCCCATCAATGCGCCCCATAGCAGGCTGCCATCGATGCCGGTAAACCAGAAAGCCAGCCCGCCCAGAATCCCCTGCACGACGCCAACGACGACCGTGCCTTTCACCGTTGCGCGTGACACCGCAGCAAATTTCATAAACAGATGATGTTTAACGTAGGTAGACAGCGGAAGTGCTTCCAGAATGAGATGCACCAGATAGGAACCATCTTTCAGCAGGAAGAACAGCAGGTAAAGCATGATGCCGAAGCCAACGGTAAAACTGAACGTACCTTTACCGATGATAAAGGCGCTGCCCGCCAGATACTGACCGCCCTTAAGGGCAAATGCCGACAGCTTCTGCTGAATCTGCGTGGCATTGTCCAGATTATTTTCAGCCAGATAATGTTTAGCCCAGCCCGGTAGGTGCTGTAACAAATCGGCGAAGACCACCGGAAACTGGGCGGAGTTGGTTTGCAGCTTGTGATAAACCGTGTTCACCTCCACCACCATGGATGAGGCGATGATCGCTAACGGGGTGAAAACGATCAGGCAGATGCAAACCAGCGTCAGCAGTGAGGCAAGACCGTTACGATCGCCCAGTTTGCCGCGCAGATACCTTTTGAGCGGGTGGAAGATGACGGCCAGCACCGCTGCCCACAAAATGGCCGAAAAGTAGGGCGCTAATACTTCAAAAAAGGCAATGGTGGCCATTGCTAAAATCAGAAGGAAAAACCCGACAGTAAGTCCTTTAAAGCGCATTGGATAACCTCATGTAAACATCCCTTAATAAGCACGCACGCCGATGCGGCCATTCGCAACCCGAGAGTGTATGAATGTGGCAACGGTAATCAACGATCAATTCTGTTTTTTAATCAATGTCAGACGGCATTCGTGCGGTAACGCCCTCACAACGTCGTAAAGAGGTGGCGGGGCGTAGTCTTGACATCGCCATTGGGCAACACCTCGTTATCTGTGAATAACATCGGTCAATCCTACATTAGCGTAGCGGGTTCGGCCGTTTTTGCTGCCCGTTCGCGGTGGTTTATTCAGCACGCAACGCGCTTTGGGGGTAAACCTCTGGCATAGCAGCTGAAATAAAAATGTCATAGGGCAATGCTAGCGTGACAACCGGCAAGGTCAGAGATAATCAGACATCAAAGGAATAATAATGAAAATGAAATTCACGCTGATTGCGGCGGCACTGCTGGTGGCGCAGCAGGCACAGGCAATTTCGTTGTCCGAGGCCAGCATGCTGGCAAACAACACCTCGCAGGGATCGCCCAGCCCGGCTTTTAACGCACTTGAATTACAGGCGCTGGCGGCAGAGCGGGCGGCCATACAACATGGCGCGCCTGCGCTCAGCCGTGCCCAACTCAAGCAGGCGAAGCAGAGTGATAAACTCGCTGACTACCAGTGGCTGAAAGCCAGCGGTTATGATTTCCAGGGGAATGCGTTGCAAAAGGCAGGTATTGCCCTGTTATCAGGGTTCAGCACGCTGCCGAAAGCGGTACTGGACGCCAATCGTGCCACGGTGACATCAATTAATCTCAATGCCACTCAGGGCGAGCGACATCAGGCGCTGGCGGACGCAGAGGGGATCAGCTATCTCTATTTTCTCGCCGATGCCCTTGGGCCGCGTTTAGGTAAAGCCTTCCTGGCTGCCTATGACAAAGGCGAAATCAATAAGGCGGCAGCCCTGATCAAAGCCAGTGAAGTCAGTACCGGTGAAGCAAAAAAACATTTTAACTATCCACGTCCTTTCCTGCACAAAGGGAATACGATTCATCTGGTGCCGGATGATACGGTGATCAAAGACAATCATCCCTACACAGCCGATGGCGGCTCGTTCCCCAGCGGGCACACCAACACGGGCTATACCGATGCGCTGCTGCTAGCCGAGATGGTGCCGGAGCGGTTTGAAGCCTTACTGCAACGCGGCGCACGCTACGGCTATTCGCGGCTGGTTCTGGGCGTGCACTATCCGCTCGACGTGATGGGCTCGCGCATGGTGGCGCAATACAACGTTGCCCATTATCTGAACGATGCCGCTTATCGGACGTTATTCAACGATGCCCGTCAACAACTGCGTAGCGCGCTGGAAAAAGAGTGTGGAACAACCCTGGCGGCGTGCGCCAAACCTGCCGGTAGCGACGATCCTTACGGCAATGGCAGCATGAAGCCGTTTTATCGCTTTACGATGAGCTATAACCTGCCCAAGGTCGCCGGGAACACGGCCAAACTGCGGGTACCGGACGGGGCCGAGGTGCTGCTGGAAACGGCCTTACCACAGCTGTCCGCAAAACAGCGCCGTGAACTGATGGTGAAAAGTGCCTTATCTGCCGGTTATCCGCTGGGTGGACCGGGCGCCGATCAGGCATTCTGGCAGCGGCTGGATCTGGACGCCGCATACGCACAGGCCAAATCCCACAGATAAAAAACATGGGCGGGAATCTCCCGCCCATGTTTTTACAGCGTGGCCTGGGTTGGCATCATGCCAGGCACCAGAATAACCTTGCGGCACGCTTCTTCACGCTTTTCAAAAATCTCATAACCGCGAGCGGCATCTTCCAGCGGCATATGATGCGTCACGATTTCTTCCGGTTTTAAATGCCCTTTTTCAATCAGATTCAACAGATCGGGCAGGTAAGCATGCACATGCGTCTGGCCCATTTTAAAGGTCAGGCCCTTGTCAAACGCATCGCCAAACAGGAAACCATGAATAAATCCCGCATACACGCCGGGCACGCTGACAATGCCGCCACGGCGAACCGCAGCGATACATTGACGTAACGCTTTGCCGCTGCTGCCTTCTAGCTTCAGGTTGGTTAGCACTGTTTCGGTCATGCTGCCTTTGGCTTCAAAACCCACCGCGTCAATCACGGCGTCCACACCGCGGTGTCCCGCGCTGTGCTCAATAATCCAGGCGGCGGGATCGTCGTTGTTATCAAAGTTGATGGGGATCACGCCGTAGCGCTCTCTGGCAAAATTCAGCCGGTAGTCATTGTGATCGATCATGTAGATCTGCTCTGCACCTTCCAGTCGGGCACAGGCGGCACTGAGCAGGCCCACAGGACCTGCGCCAAAAATAGCGACGCTCGATCCCTGTTTAATCTCGGCATTTTTCACCGCCTGCCAGGCCGTAGGCAAAATGTCGGACAGGAACAGAACCTTTTCGTCTGAAAGGGTGTTCGGCACTTTAAAAGGGCCGGCGTTGGCCTTAGGCACGCGCACGTATTCTGCCTGACCACCGGGCACTCCGCCATAGAGTTTACTGTAGCCAAACAGGGCCGCCGGCGGCGTAATGCTTTTGCGGTTTAGCGCCGCGCCTTTGCCGCTGTTGGTGTTTTCACACGCGGCATACTGATGCAGATGACAAAAAAAGCAGTCACCGCAGGCGATAACAAACGGGATCACCACGCGGTCGCCTTTTGCCACGGCCGTTACCGCACTGCCGGCTTCCACCACTTCACCCATGAACTCGTGGCCGAAAATATCGCCATGATCGGTACCGGGAATTTTTCCTCGATAAAGGTGCAGGTCAGAGCCACAGATCGCCGTGGCCGTTACGCGCAGAATAATATCATCGGCGGCTTCCAGTCCGGGATCGGCAACGTTATCAACGCTGACTTTATGAGGGCCGTGATAGGTTAACGCTTTCATAGAGTCGACTCCTGTAAATCACTGGACGGCAACCGCCGATCGGGCGGCGGCTGCATTAACAGCGCGGTTGAGCGCACTGTCCTGTCCAAAACGTTAAAGGTGATTGAAGTGTAGTGAGGAAAAAATGGGTAAGCAGAGCGGTATCCGCAAACTATGGCGGACGGGGCAGGCCGTAACGCCGTCATCACACGTTTTCCCCTGTTTTTGCCGGAAAGGTGCACGATATGGCGCTTAACTTGAATTTTTACCGTCAGATAGTGTAAAAAATGGGGCGCAATCGATTACGTCCTGACGGGGCGGGCTGAATCTGGCAGGTTGCACACATGCGTTGATGGCGAAAAACGCCAACCCTTTACCCGCTGCAAGCCTTGATGCAGGCTGATGCATATTCTGGAAGATCTGATGAAAACCTCGCAAACCCGCACGCTGGAAACCCCTCACGTTAATGATGAAACTGGCTGGCGAAAAACGGATACCGTCTGGATGCTGGGTTTATATGGCACCGCTATCGGTGCGGGCGTGTTGTTTCTGCCGATCAATGCGGGCATGGGGGGACTGTTACCCTTGATCGTTATGGCGGTGCTGGCGTTTCCCTTGACCTTCTTTGCCCATCGGGCCTTAACGCGTTTTGTCCTCTCTGGCAGCAATCCGGCAGGGGATATCACCGACGTGGTTGAAGAGCATTTTGGCGCAGGGGCGGGCAAACTGATTACGCTGCTCTATTTTTTTGCCATTTACCCTATTTTGCTGATGTACAGCGTAGCCATGACTAATACCGTTGAAAGCCTGATGGTGAATCAGCTGGGCCTGGTGCCGCCGCCGCGTGCGCTCCTGTCGTTGATATTGATTATCGGCATGATGACGGTGGTGCGCTTTGGCAAAAGCATGATTGTGAAAGCGATGAGCGTCCTGGTTTATCCGTTTGTCGCCGTGTTGATGCTGATGGCGTGTTGTCTGATTCCTTACTGGCACGGGGCCGCACTGGAAACCCTCAATACGGGCAGTGGGCGCAATCTGTGGATGACGCTGTGGCTTGCCCTGCCGGTCATGGTATTCTCGTTTAATCATTCGCCAATCATCTCCTCGTTCGCCCTGGCGAAGCGGCAGGAGTACGGCGAGCAGGCCGAGCGAAAATGCTCCCGGATTCTGGCCTGCGCGCACCTTTTGATGGTGCTTACCGTGATGTTCTTTGTCTTCAGCTGCGTACTCAGCCTCTCGCCGCAAGACTTACAGTCCGCTAAAGCGCAAAACATTTCGATCTTGTCCTACCTTGCCAACCATTTTAATGCGCCGCTTATCGCCTGGATTGGGCCGTTGATAGCCGTGGTGGCGATCACCAAGTCATTCCTTGGCCACTATCTGGGCGCACGTGAAGGGTTCAACGGCATGGTGAATAAAGCGCTCCATAGCCGGGGCAAAGCGATAGCCCCTGACAGGCTGAATCGTCTGACGGCCGTGTTTATGCTGCTGACAACCTGGCTGGTGGCAACGCTCGATCCCAATATCCTCAAAATGATTGAAACGCTGGGCGGCCCGATCATTGCCGTAATTCTGTTTTTGATGCCGATGTACGCTATCCAGCGGGTGCCCGCTATGCGTCAATACAGTGGCAAACTCAGTAATTTGTTTGTGATGCTCGCCGGTCTGATCGCCATTTCGGCCATTTTTTATTCGCTGCTTAAGGCGTAATTCTCATTGATATCAAGGCGCCGTCCGATCGTTATGCCGGGACGGCGCCAACCTGGGACAGCGTTCAGACGTATTCATTAAACAAAGGTTTATATTTGTTACGAATTAGCATGGTAAAGTTAACGAGAATAATTCTTATTTCTCAACAGGGTTAATAAACATGAAATTCGGTATTTTTGCAGCCACGTTGCTGGCCTCAACGGTCTGTTTGGCCACCACCTATCCTCTGACCGTAACGGATGTGGATGGACAGACGATTACGCTGCAGAAAGAGCCTCAGCACGTCATTCTCCAGGACGGGCGAGACATCATGACGCTGGCGCTGCTGGACCGGGATAACCCTTTTAAACGGGTTGTGGCATGGAATAACCTGCCAAAGAAACAGGATACGCAAACCTGGGCGCTGCTGAAGAAAACCTGGCCGCAGGCTGAGAAGATTGTGGATATGGGCTTCAACGATCAGGGGCAGGTGAACCTCGAAAGCGTGTTGGCAAAGAAACCGGATATCATGATTGCGCAGTTGCGTGCCAAACCTGCGCTGATGCAGTCGGGAGTGCTGACCACGCTCAAAAGCCTGAACATCCCGGTCGTGTTTGTTGACTATGAACTGCATCCTAAAGAAAACACCGTGCCGGGTATTACGCTGCTGGGTAAAGTGCTGAACCGTGAAGCCGAGGCGAAGGCCTACACCGATTTTTACCAGCAGCACTGGCAGAATCTGCAGAAGGGCATTGACCAGGTTAAAACCAAACCCACCGTCTTTATTGAACCGATAGCCGGTAACAGCGACAGCTGCTGCTTTACGCATAGCCACAGCGGCTGGGGTGGACTGGTGGAAGCGGTCGGCGGCAAAAATATCGGATCGACTTTGCTGCCGGGTAACGCAGGTTTTGTTTCCCTTGAGAAAATCATTGCTATGAAGCCGGACGTTTACATCATGACGGGGTCAAAACGTTCCAACAGTAATGTACTGCCGTTCGGTTACGGATCGGACAGGAAAGCGGTGGCGGCAACCTTTACGACGTTGTTGAAGCGTACAGGATTAGCGCAGATTGAGCCGGTAAAACAGGGGCGCACCTACGGGATCTATCACCACTTCTACAACCATCCTTACAACATTATCGGGATGGAGATTCTGGCAAAAGATTTGTATCCAAAGCAGTTCAGTCAGCTCGATCCGGTGGCGGATTACCATCAAATCATCCGCAGGTTTACAAAATTACCGGATGCGCCTGTGCTGCTGAGTTACCCCTGATGGTCATCCGTTCAGGCGTAAAGCGCGCCTGAACGGATAAAACTGAACATCCGTTTTCAGGTTTGCGATGTGCAGCGGTGTATTTCTTATTGGATCAAACCGGCATGTAAAATATATCCGAGCCGTTTTTCATCCAACTGTCATTAACCAGAGGTTATTATTTCATCCCGACACTTGTGATGTGGTGTTGTCTGCTTTGCTTCTCCCTTTTTCTCTTAAGGGGCATTTTCCAGTTTACTGGCTTTGACGATAACTTCCCGATCTCAGGATCGGGGTTTTATTTTGATGCCTCGCCAGGTTTGAGTCCCCAAACGATTTTCCGCAAGGTATCTGTGTTTCACGCCTGATGCAGCGTGCCTGACGAGAGAGAGACGCCGTCCGCGCCTGTTTAGCGCGCTGACTTTTAAGAGTTTTGGTCATTCTTATTTCTTCCAGTTACGACAATAGTAATGGCAACGGCGCTGAGTCGCCGTTACCACTGGAGGCAGTACCATGAAAAAAATAAAATCAGGTTTGATTATCGCCCTTTTAGCATACAGCACGATGTACAGCAGCCCTGGGCTGGCACAGGGGCCAGGCGGCCCAGACGGTCCGTGGCATCATCCTGGCCGCGGTCCCGACGGCGATGGCCCGCCAGGCCTGGATCGCGATGGACCTCCCGGCCACCGGCCTGGCCCGCCACCGCCAGATGTGCGGCGCGATTATCATCACGATCGCTTTGCCTGGCGCGGTCATGAGTTTCGCCGTGGTGGTCCTGTACCGCGAGAGTACTGCGGTGAAGATTATCGGGTTGATGACTGGCGTGAGCGTGGTCTGAGAGAACCGCCGCCGGGTCAGCACTGGGCCGACATCGACGGTAACTATGTATTGATTGCCGCCGCCACCGGCATTATTACCTCGTTAATCCTGAATAACGCGTTTCAATAGCGACACAGGGATGGCCGATGCCATCCCTTTTTTATGCACCGAACGCCCGTTACCAGGCTATTCTGACAGTTAATCCTGAACGTTTACTGGCTAAGGAGTTCTGATGACCACGGTTAAGATGGTTGCTGTTGATATGGATGGCACCTTTCTGGATGACAAAAAGCAGTATAACCGCGCGCGGTTCCTCGCCTGTTACCACCAGCTCACTCAGCGACATATCAAATTTGTCGTGGCCAGCGGCAATCAATACCATCAACTCCGCTCATTTTTCCCTGAGATCGCCAGTGAGATTGCGTTTGTCGCAGAAAACGGCGCGTTAATTATCGATCGTGATGAAGAACTGTTCTGCGGTGCTTTTAGCCGCAATGACATCGATGCGGTACTCGATACGCTTGAAAATGGCCACTATCCTGATCTGCGCTATCTGCTTTGCGGACGTGAGAGCGCCTACTACTTCGAAGGGATGGATGAGAAGTGGCTGGTCAAGATGCGGCATTATTGCCACCGGCTCAGGCCCATTCGTTCTCTTGATGAGGTTGCCGACGACAGGATACTTAAGTTTGCCCTTAATCTGTCGGATGAGTATGTCGAGCCTTTAATGGCGGATATCCAGCGCCTGCACGAAGGTTCGGCGGCGGCGACGTCGAGCGGGCACGGTTCGGTTGACTTAATCGTTCCTGGTCAGCATAAAGCTAACGGCCTGAACCTGCTGGCGCAGCGCTGGGGCATTTCTCACGATCGGGTACTGGCCTTTGGCGACGGCGGTAACGATCTCGAGATGCTGCAGCAGTCGGGTTTCAGTTTCGCGATGAGCAATGCGCCGCAGCGGGTTAAAGACGCCGCGCGCTTCCTGGCACCCGCGAATAATGATGAAGGTGTGCTACAGGTGATCGAGCAAATGCTTGCAGGTGAAACGCCCTTTAGCGGGGCGGAACAGGGGGAATGTGCGGGCTAAAACACCGCCCGCACTACGCTTAGGCGCTGACCGGCCAGGCGCGCGTAATCATGTCGCGCATCTCATCTTTGCTGTAGCTGACGAGGCTGTTTTTACTGTTGGCCCGGGCCAGGATCCAGTCGATATCCGACGGGCTTAACGTTGGCCCCTCCTGCCAGAACGTCATAATGGCTGAGCGTTGTAGCCAGGCTTTGAGATAGCGCGCGGGTGAATCGGTCTCCTCGTCAAAAAGCTGCGCATGCATGTCATCCATGAGCTGACGCTGGCGCGCATGCTGGCTGTCTGCAAGATGATCCAGAAACGTGAACAGCAGCCTGCCGCAGACTTCACCATGATGGAAGGGTTTAATCGCGCCCAGCTCTCCGGCGATGCCGTGTATTACGCCCAGCCCCGCGCTGCTCAGGCTGACACCGCCCAACCAGGACGCCATCATCATCGCCTCACGCGCGCGATCGCCGGTTTCGTCTTGCTGGTTTTGCCGAGGCCATCCCTGAATAAACTGACGCAGTCCGGTAAGGGCTAACTGGCGCGTAAAGAGGTTGCCCTTGCTGGAAAGATAGGCTTCAAATAAATGGGTAAACGCGTCGATTCCACAGGTGGCCAGCACCTTATCGGGGGCGCCCTTAAGCAAGTCGGGATCGAGAATCGCGACCTGTGGCACGAACACCGGATGGCGCAACGATGCTTTTATCTGGATATCCCGCTGGTCAGTCACGACGGCGTTCTGCGTGACCTCACTGCCGGTGCCCGCCGTGGTGGGAATCGCGATGAGCGGCAAGGTAACGGCGCTGACTGCCGTGTCTCCGACTTTTTCCAGGTAGCGGGCGGTGGGAAGCGGGTGCTGAATCATGGCGCTGAAGGCCTTGGCGGCATCCAGAACACTGCCGCCTCCTACGGCGATAACCCGATCGACATGGCCGCGCCAGCGCGCCACCCAGCCATCAATATCGGCAGGCGAGGCCTCGTTGCTCACAATTTCATAACCCACAATGTGATCGTTCAGCGTGGTTTTAATTCGGGCATAGGCGTCGCCCTGTAAGAACGAACGGCCGCAAAAGAGCAGGGTAGCCTGGGGTTGGGCGGCCAACAGGGGAATCAGTTTGTTAAGGCTTCCCTGGCCGAAAAGGGTTTGTTGATTGCTGTACAACTCACTCAGATTGTCACTCACCAGCGCATCCTTTTATATCTTCGCTAAAATCTGAGTGTAACGAAAAGCGGGCGATCGGCCCCGGGAAACTTTCTTATAGCGAGGGGAGCAAAAGTTGATCGTCTTCGCAAAACGCAAATTCAACAACGTGGAGTGATGCTTTAACACGGATGTTACCCTTAACATGTTATCGGTAACAGGGGCTGTCAAAATGTTACGACCATGGCAGCGCCCCAATTTTGCGCGTCCTCCGGGACGACGATAACAAAGCGGCACTGAGAAGATTCAGCGCATCAGGTGGAGAAAAATTATGCCATTACTCTATGTGGCGATTGGCGTGGCATTACTGTTACTGCTGATGATTCGCTTTAAACTCAACGGCTTTATCGCACTGATTTTAGTCGCCCTGGCGGTGGGGATCATGCAGGGCATGCCGGTCAACAAAGTCATTCTTTCGATTAAAAACGGCGTCGGCGGGACGCTGGGCGGACTGGCGCTGATCATGGGATTTGGTGCCATGCTCGGTAAATTACTGGCCGACTGTGGCGGTGCACAACGTATCGCCACCACGTTGATCGATAAATTTGGCACAAGGCACATCCAGTGGGCGCTGGTGCTGACCGGTTTTATCGTTGGTTTTGCCTTGTTCTACGAAGTGGGCTTTGTGCTGATGCTGCCGCTGGTGTTTAGCGTTGCGGCTTCTGCACGGGTACCGCTGCTGTTTGTTGGCGTTCCTATGGCGGCGGCGTTGTCTGTCACCCATGGGTTTTTACCGCCTCATCCTGGCCCCACGGCAATAGCGACGCTGTTTAACGCCGATATGGGAAAAACCCTGCTTTTTGGTACCTTACTGGGCATTCCGACCGTTATCCTGGCGGGTCCGGTTTACGCGCGTTTCCTCAAAGGCATTGATAAGCCTATCCCTGAAGGGCTCTACAACCCCAAAACCTTTAGTGAAGCCGAAATGCCAGGCTTTGGCGTCAGCGTCTGGACATCGCTTGTTCCGGTCATCCTGATGGCACTGCGTGCGGTAGCGGAGATGGTGCTGCCCAAGGGACACGCGCTGTTGCCTTATGCCGAGTTCTTTGGCGATCCTGTTATGGCGACGCTAATTGCCGTGCTGATTGCGATCTTCACCTTTGGTCTGAACCGCGGGCGCAGCATGGAACAGGTGATGGACACGTTAAGCGATTCCATCAAAATTATTGCCATGATGCTGCTGATTATCGGCGGCGGTGGGGCCTTCAAGCAGGTTCTGGTGGACAGCGGCGTGGATAAATACATTGCCAATATGATGCATGCCACCAATTTGTCGCCGTTGTTTATGGCCTGGTCTATTGCTGCTGTGCTGCGTATCGCGCTTGGCTCGGCAACCGTGGCGGCGATTACCGCCGGAGGCATTGTCGCGCCGTTAATTGTAACCAGCGGTGCCAGTCCTGAATTAATGGTGATAGCCGTGGGGTCGGGCAGTGTGATTTTTTCACACGTTAACGATCCAGGATTCTGGCTGTTTAAAGAGTATTTCAACCTGACGATAGGCGAAACCATCCGCTCCTGGTCAGCACTGGAAACGATTATATCAGTGTGTGGTTTAGTGGGATGCTTGCTACTTTCTTACGTGGTGTAAGGGCGCCTGCACGTGACAAAAGGGCCGCGCAAACATGGCGGCCCCTGCCGTTAATCTGACGCTTCAAAGCCCGCTTTTACCATCTGTTCTCGCAGTGCGCGGGCGATCTCCCGGTTACCTCCGGTAACCGGATAAATCACGTTATTCACCACATCATCAAGGTAATGCTCCGCAAATTCCTGTCGGGTAAGTTGCGTGCCGCCTTCATCATTAATGGCGAAAAAACCTTTGATTTGTTCACCGCTGTCTTTTGCCTTCAGGCTGTAGCGGCCCATGCTGGTATTAATGCTACTCATAAGGTCTCTCTCCCTGCTTTGCATTTTTAGTGTCAAAACCGTCGAGCTGTCCTGTCCGCCTAAATTTTAGCCAGAGATGATTCTTAAAACGAAGCGACAGGAATGACAAAAAGGCCGCTATGCGATGCTTCTCACAGAAAATCACAATTAAAGCTGAATGTTGCTTTCATAGTTGAGAAGGCAATAAGCAAAAAGCACATCGCTGAATTTTGCCTATACTGTTATGGGAATGTTTTTTAATGGTAAGGGAGAGGAAATGAAAATAATTCTGTGGATTATCGCCATTATTTTTATCGTGGGACTGTTGACCCTGACAGGGGTATTCAAACTGATTTTCTGATTCGACGGGCATCTTGACGGGTGCCCGCAGCCCGACCAGTGAGCGTTTCTCTTGACACCGCGAGCCGGTAAGATTTTCATCCTGCTACCTGCTACCTGCTACCTGCTACCTGCTACCTGCTACCTGCTACCTGCTACCTGCTACCTGCTACCTGCTACCTGCTACCTGCTACCTGCTACCTGCTACCTGCTACCTGCTACCTGCTACCTGCTACCTGCTACCTGCTACCTGCTACCTGCTACCTGCTACCTGCTACCTGCTACCTGCTACCTGCTACCTGCTACCTGCTACCTGCTACCTGCTACCTGCTACCTGCTACCTGCTACCTGCTACCTGCTACCTGCTACCTGCTACCTGCTACCTGCTACCTGCTACCTGCTACCTGGTTAAGCGAGCGCATTTTTACTGGCATTACCCTGATCCTTAATCATTCTTTATGTGGTTTATCTGAGGTGGTGTGATGGTAAAAGTCGCTGTTTATCACTGCTCGCCCCGTTCGGCGCCTGTATGAAGGCGCGACGTGATGTTGCGTAAGTGTTGAGTTTGGTTGTGAAAACTACAGAACTTAGTGGAAATGTTGAAAGTTCTTGCTGTTTGGGCTTGGTTCATCTTTTTTGCGCTAAAATTGCTCGTGCTTTATTACGTCAATGATAATTACATGCTGAATACCCTGAGCATTTTTTTTTAAATTTCGGGTCAGGCGGGTCTTCCCGTTGCTGATTTTCAGCATGGAACACTGCGTTCAATCAATAAGAGACAGGTAATACCGAAGTGAACAGGTACCTTTTAACAACGTTATCAGCTTCATTACTGGCGCTGTTTTTTTCTTTTTCCCTCCAGGCCGCTATGCTCTCCCAAGAGATTAAATCAGGCTGGGATACCTTTACCGGCAACGTCCAGCAAACCTGGCAACAGCCTGATGCAATTGATGTTTATGTGCCCGCCATCACCTGGCACAACCGCTGGACGTATGATGAAGAGCATATTCACAGATATAACGAACGTCCCTGGGGCGCCGGTGGTGGCGTTTCGCGTTACGATGAGAAAGGGAACTGGCACGGCCTTTACCTGATGGCGTTCAAAGATTCTTTCAACAAGTGGGAACCGTTTGGCGGTTATGGCTGGGAGGCCACCTGGCGACCTTTGCAGGATCAAAATTTTCACTATGGTCTGGGCTATACCGCAGGGGTAACGGCACGGCATAACTGGGGATACTATCCCGTTCCGGCCATATTACCGTTGGCGTCAATAGGTTATGGTTCGCTGAACTTTCAAATGACTTATATTCCAGGCACTTACAACAACGGTAACGTGTATTTTGCCTGGCTGCGCTGGCAGTTTTAAGCTCTGGAGCCAGTGAAAAAGTAACCAAAGGGTAAATAATAGCGATATTTATCACTTTTTCATCAAATCAGGCTGGACAAAACCCTCAGCAATTGCTGTACTAGATGGCGACACAGTTTAGTGTCCATTTTTCATGTAAAGGTAATATAGATGTCTAAGATTAAAGGTAACGTTAAGTGGTTTAATGAATCTAAAGGATTCGGTTTCATTACTCCTGAAGATGGCAGCAAAGATGTATTCGTACACTTCTCTGCGATCCAGAGCAATGGCTTCAAAACTCTGGCTGAAGGTCAGCGTGTAGAGTTTGAAATCACTGACGGCGCAAAAGGCCCATCTGCTGCTAACGTTATCAGTCTGTAAGTTAACAGTCAGAATTCTAAAAACCCGCCTTCTGGCGGGTTTTTTTATGCCGGTATGCGTCACATTTCTGGCTGAAGGATGAAACGGCTTTAAGGCGTAATTGCAGTGCTGCCGCTGCCTCGTCCCCGTATCATTTCCTGCACATCACGCCCTCCCGCGCTTTTCGATATCACGCTGGCACACTGCGCCAGACAGGCTACTGCAGCACGATAACCGCCAGCAAACTGCGGCGCGAGTCACAGATAATCCTTGTAACATAATCATAACAACTCGCAGGGGGAGCATTTTAGCGCGTCTCAGGTTATAACTGACTCTCCGCATAACAGATAAAGAGGTGCCAGGATGGATATTCGTCCGGCTCAGGCGAAGGACAGCTTCGTACTGAGCGCGTTGTTAAGTGAACTCGGTTATGGCGGTACAGAGCATTTTATTGAACAACGTCTGGCCCAGCTTATGACGGATCCCAATGAAAAGCTGCTGATCGCAGAACAGGGTAATCATGTACTGGGATTCCTTTCCCTGCATTTTATCCCTCAGTTGGCGCTGGCAGGGGATTTTGCCCGTATCAGCTATTTTTGCATCGCGGACGGTGAGCGCAGCAAAGGTGTGGGCCAGAAACTGCTCCAGCATGCAGAAGCCCTGGCAGCGCAGCACGGCTGCGACCGCATGGAAGTTCACTGTCATGCTTCACGTCTTAAAGCTAACCAGTTTTATGGCCGTGAAGGCTATGTTGAATCACCACGCTACCATGTGAAAGCCCTTCAGCCTTTGTAAGAGCATTGAAAGGTTACCAAAGGGCCTGTATCACGGCAGTACTGCTTTCAGGGAGAACCCACGATGAAAGTCGCATTAGGGCAATTTGCGGTTCAGCGTGACTGGCAGGAAAACGTCATAACCTGCCAGGACATGATGGACCAGGCCAGCCGTGCCGGGGCCGATCTGCTGGTTCTGCCAGAAGCGGTGCTGGCCACTGATATCACTAATCCCGATTTCATACTGGAAGCCGCTCAACCGCCTGACGGGCCGTTTCTGTCGCAACTGCTTAGCGCCAGCAAAGGCCATGGGCTGACTACCGTGCTGGGAATGCATATGCCGGGCAGTGAGCGCAAAGTGTTTAACGTGCTGGTGGTCATTCGCGATGGCAAGATCGTGGCAGAATACCGCAAGCTGCATCTGTACGATGCGTTCGCGATGCAGGAATCAAAGCGGGTTGAAGCCGGACAAGAGATTCCGCCGCTGGTGGACGTTGCGGGCATGAAAGTCGGGCTGATGACCTGCTACGATGTGCGTTTTCCCGAGCTGTCGCGGCGTCTGGCGCTGGAGGGGGCCGAGGTGTTGGTCTTACCCTCCGCATGGGTCAAAGGGCCGCTAAAAGAGATGCATTGGGATTTACTTACCCGCACGCGCGCGCTGGAAAATACCTGTTATGTGGTGGCTGTAGGCGAGTGCGGTATGCGTAATATTGGCAATAGCATGGTGGTCGATCCCCTTGGCGTACCGATAAGCCGGGCGGCCGAGTCCCGGGCACTTATTTTTGCCGAGCTCGATCCACAAAGAATCGCAACAGCGCGCGCAATGCTGCCGGTGCTGGATAACCGCCGTTTTAGCCGGCCCGAACTGGATGGAACGCGCTAACCGGGGGCAGGGATCATCGCTACCCGATTGGGCCTGAAACCTGACGGCGCCGCTGCGCGATCTTAATCTGTTACAGATTACGCTTGAGGTTAGCGCTAAACTGCGCCTAAATAAGCGTTACCGTTATTCGCCAGATTATAAAGGTTATATATGGAAGGTATCAGTATTGCCAAGCTGCTGATTATCGGTGCGCTTATCGTACTGCTTTTCGGCACCAACAAGTTACGTTCTCTGGGTGGCGATCTGGGCTCCGCAATCAAAGGCTTTAAAAAGGCCATGAAAGACGAAGACACCAGTGCAGCGCGCACCACGGCAGAAGAAACCCCTGCGGAACGCGTTTCTCATAAAGATTAACGCGGCGTCAGTTTTAGAAAAGTGTTAATTTTTATTTCTGACAGCCATAAAAAAACCAGATTGCGGGCAATCTGGTTTTTTGTTTTTTAAGGCAGCCAGCAGGCGAACGGTTATTTCACTTCCAGGCCTTTTGCCTGCATGTCGGCATGGTAAGACGAGCGGACAAAAGGACCGCAGGCAGCATGGGTAAAGCCCATCGCCAGTGCCTCTTCTTTCATTTCATCAAATTCCGCCGGGCTGACATAGCGCTGAACAGGCAAATGGTGGCGGCTGGGCTGCAGATACTGACCCAGAGTTAACATTGTCACGCCATGACGACGCAGGTCACGCATGACCTCGACGATTTCAGCGTTAGTTTCTCCCAGGCCTACCATTAAACCGGATTTTGTCGGTACCTCGGGATGGGCTTCTTTAAAGCGTTCCAGCAGCTTCAGCGACCATTCATAGTTTGCACCCGGCCGCACCTGGCGATACACGCGTGGCACGTTCTCGAGGTTGTGGTTAAACACATCCGGCGGTGTGGCAGTCAGAATTTCAAGCGCACGATCCATGCGGCCACGGAAGTCAGGCACCAGCGTTTCAATTTTGATGCTGGGGCTTTTTTCGCGGATAGCCGTAATACAGTCGGCAAAATGCTGAGCGCCGCCGTCACGTAAATCGTCGCGATCCACCGAGGTAATAACCACATAACGCAGTGCCATGTCGGCGATGGTCTGGGCGAGTTTACCCGGTTCGTTTGCATCGGGTGCGTTAGGACGACCGTGGGCCACGTCGCAGAACGGGCAACGGCGGGTACAGATCGCGCCCAGGATCATAAAGGTCGCCGTGCCGTGATTAAAACATTCAGCAAGGTTAGGGCAGGAGGCTTCTTCACAAACGGAGTGGAGCCCGTTTTTACGCATTGCGGCTTTAATGCCCTGAATACGACTGGAGTCCGCCGGCAGTTTGATTTTCATCCACTCCGGCTTGCGTAGAATCTCTTGCCGGTCGACGGCCACGGTCTTCACCGGGATCAGCGCCATTTTGTCTGCGTCACGATATTTGACGCCGCGTTCCATCTGAATTGGTTTACTCATAAATCAGCAGGTTCCGGTCGGATTGCGATTTGAAAGCTGTCTCACTCAATCAGAGAAGGCGGCTTTCAACTTTATTTGAAAAAAGTGCAAAAATTATATCATCTCAACGGCCAGGAAGCAGCCAAAGACACCACCGATAAGTTACATATTTGTAAATACACATTCACCGTTAACTCAGCGTGGGTTTTCATCCTGATGCCATTCAACCTGCTGATAACCCAACTGGCGGGCAAAGGTTTCGGCCAGCAACGGCTGAACATCGCCTAACGTGACTTCAGGCCGGAAGTGTTGCAGCTGCGTCATGTGCATTCCGGCATAGCCGCACGGGTTAATCCGTAAAAATGGCGACAGGTCCATCGCCACATTTAATGCCAGCCCGTGAAACGAGCAGCCCTTACGAATGCGCAGCCCCAGCGAGCAAATTTTTTCATCCCCAACATAGACGCCTGGCGCATCGGGTCGGGCCCGGGCCGCCACGCCAAAGTGGTCCAGTACGGCAATGACCGTTTCTTCTAAGGCGGTCACCAGCTGACGCACGCCGGTTTTACGGCGTTTCACATCAATCAGAACATACATGATCTGTTGTCCTGGCCCGTGATAGGTCACCTGCCCCCCACGATCGCTTTGTACCACAGGAATATCGCCGGGCATCAGCAGGTGCTCGGCTTTTCCCGCCTGGCCCTGTGTAAAGACCGGATAATGTTCCACCAGCCAGACTTCATCCCGGCTTTCGCTATCGCGCTGATCGGTATAGTGGTGCATGGCGTCTGAGGTCGATTGCCAGTCACATAACCCAAACTGGCGAATAAGAAGCGTGTCTGCAGACAAAACGAGTATCCGTTAAAGAGGGGAGACGCTGAGTATAACGCTGGCGGCGATGAAGTTAAACGCCTTCTGGATGAGAGGATGAGTACAGAGCGGCTGGGTCGGTAGGGCAGAAAATACGGGTCAGCGCGTTGTCTGCGCAGCCTGACCCGCTGACCGGTGTTGACAGCGTTACAGCACCATCCGCACGATTTCAATTTTGCCCAGCTCTTCGTACAGGGTTTCAACCTGCTCGATGTGGGTGGCATTGATCGTGACGTTTACCGAGTGATAGTTACCTTTGCTGCTGGGTTTCACTTCTGGGCTGTAATCGCCGGGTGCATGGCGTTGCACGACCTCAAGCACCAAATCAACCAGCTCCGGCTGTGCCAGCCCCATTACTTTGTAGGTAAATGGGGTAGGGAATTCGAGCAGTTCATTCAGTTTGGTTTTCATAATCACTCCGGTACATAAAAAACAGGCTCCCGCCGAAGCGGGAGCATCATATTAACCTGTAATGGGGGCAGAGTGGCGGTTTTTCAACCGCCAGGCACCATTAACCGAACCAGTGGTGGAACATCAGTTTGATATAGTCAACGATACGACTGAAGAAGCCGCCTTCAGAGACTTCATTTAACACCACCAGAGGACGCTGATCGATAGTTTTGCCATCGAGCTGGAAATTGATACTGCCAACCACCTGGTTTTTCTTCAGTGGCGCATGCAGCTCGGTATTGGTGAGGACATAGCTGGCTTTCAGATCTTTCATCCGGCCGCGTGGAATGGTCAGATAAGCATCCTTTTCGACGCCCAGTTGGACGCGATCGCTGTTACCAAACCACACGGGCTCAGAGGCAAACTCTTTTCCGGCTTTCAGCGGTGCGACGGTTTCAAAGAAGCGGAAACCCCAGGTCAGCAGCTTTTTACTTTCCGTTTCGCGGCCTTTGAAGGTATGACCGCCCATCACGGCAGAGATCAAACGCATCTGTCCTTCTGTCGCAGAGGCCACCAGGTTATAGCCTGCTGACGCGGTGTGACCGGTTTTGATGCCGTCAACGGTCAGGCTGGTATCCCATAACAGACCATTGCGGTTCATCTGACGAATATTGTTAAAGGTGAACTCTTTCTCTTTATAAACCGCGTACTCTTCAGGAACATCACGGATCAGCGCCTGGCCAATCAGTGCCATGTCGCGTGCTGAGCTGTATTGACCTTCCGCATCCAGGCCATGAACGGTCTGGAAATGCGTGTTTTGCAGACCCAGCGCTTTCACGTAGTTGTTCATCAGGCCAACAAAGGCATCCTGACTCCCGGCGACATAATCGGCCATCGCCACACAGGCATCATTACCGGACTGCAGAACGATACCGCGCGTTAACTGGGAAACCGGAACGCGGTCGCCAGGCTTCAGGAACATTAAGGATGAACCTTTGAATACCGGATTACCGGTCGCCCACGCATCCTGCCCGACGGTAACGATATCGTCCTGGTGGATTTTTCCTGCTTTAACTGCCTGACCGATGACGTAGCTGGTCATCATCTTCGTCAGGCTCGCCGGGTCGCGGCGTGCGTCCGCGTTTTTCTCTGCCAGCACTTTGCCTGAATTGTAGTCGATGAGGACATAAGCTTCGGCATCAATGTCCGGTACGCCGGGAATCATGGTCTTGAGATTAACATCATCAGCGATGGCAGCATGGCTGAGGGAGAAGGCGATCAGTGATCCCACTGTCAGGCGTTTTAACAAACGAGAAGGTTTCAGCGTGTTCATGTGTGGGACGACAGCATCCATGGGTTTAAGGTTTAAAAAAGTCACTCATCATAACAAATGCCTGATTTTCAGACATCCGGCTTAGTGAATGAGTTGTTAGCAGAGGTTACCTGTCACGGTAACCTCTTTCGATTAACGACCTGCGGTGGTAACGAAGGCCGCACTCTGGCCTTCGCTGCTCAGCCGTTGCTGTAAGGCCACGGCTTCTGCACGGGTTTTATAACCACCAAGCTGCACGCGGTACACATTGCCTGCGTTTTCCACAGCGCCAGGAACGCCAAAGCGCTGGCGTAAACTGTTAACTAACTGCCGGGCACGTGCTGCATCATTAATGGCACTCACCTGAACGACATAGCCTGAAAGGGATGAGGCACTCTGGCTGGCGGCGGGCTGGCGGGGTGATGCGGCGGCACTGGCCGCAACCGGCGCGGCTGCGACAGGGGGGCTGGCAGCGGGCTCACTGCTTTCCAGCACGCCGCTGGGTAACGGCTGCGGCGCGCCCAGGAAGCCGCTACTTTGCACCGGTGCGCCCATAGCATTATTGCTTTGCAGTGTCGCATTGCTGACGGGTGAAATATCCTGAGCCTCGGGTTCAGCCGCCGGGGCGGTCTGCGGCTGGCTGCTACCGTTCATGATGGGTTGACTGCCACCGCTCATGCCTTGTGGGCTGCTCATGACCGGACCGTTCAGGTCCGGACGCGCAGGCAGGGCATAGCTCTGTTTCGCGACCACGGTGCCGATGGTGCCGGGCCCGGAAAGCGTGCCATCCGGTGCGACACTGATGTAATCAACCCGCACGCGGGAATTGTTGGAGATATTCAGGCGGTCACCTGCCGCACGGGACAGATCGATAATGCGTCCCGGCGTATACGGGCCGCGATCGTTAACCCGCACCACAATCTGGCGGCCGTTTGCCAGGTTTGTCACGCGAACGTAGCTGGGCAGGGGCAGCGTTGGATGGGCAGCCGTCAGGGCATCGGGATCAAAGGTCTCGCCCGTCGCAGTACGATTACCCTGGGCTTCCTCACCGTACCAGGCGGCCAGCCCCACTTCACTGTAGTTGGCCGGATTTTTGATGATACGGTAGTTTTTACCGTTGACGCTGTAGTCCTGATTGGTCGACGGATTGACCGGCTCATAACGAGGCTCAACGCCAGGAATCTCTACCACCGGGCCGTTATAGGCAGGCTGGGGTGGCGCACTTTGTTGTTGCGGTTCCTGGGTAGAACATGCAGCTAAAACCATTGAAGCCAATACAACGCCAAGCCAGTCCTTACGCATCTGCGACCTCTTAAACACTTTTAGATAACATTTTTCGGTGTGTGTGGATCGACATTACGATGCCAAATCCCGCCATAAGCACAATAAGCGCCGAGCCGCCGTAACTGACCAGCGGCAACGGAACGCCAACCACCGGTAAGATACCACTAACCATGCCAATGTTAACGAAAACATAGACGAATAAAATCAACATTAAACCCCCGGCCATCACCCGGCCAAAGGTGGTTTGCGCACGGGCAGCCACGATGAGTCCACGCATAATCAACAGCAGGTACAGCACCAGCAGCAACAGTACGCCCACCAGTCCCAGCTCTTCTGCCAGCACGGCGAAAATGAAGTCGGTGTGACGCTCCGGTAAGAACTCCAGCTGTGATTGCGTACCATGCAGCCAGCCTTTACCGCGCAGTCCGCCAGAGCCAATAGCGATTTTAGACTGAATAATGTGGTAACCCGCGCCAAGCGGATCGCTTTCGGGATCGAGCAGCATCATCACGCGGTCTCGCTGATAGTCATGCATCAGGAAGAACCACAATATGGGGATAAAGGCCGCAACTAACAGGACGGCGATACCAATCAGCTTCCAGCTCATGCCAGAGAGGAACAGCACAAATAATCCCGAGGCCGCGACCAGAATCGAGGTTCCGAGGTCAGGCTGCGCGGCCACTAACAGCGTAGGAAGGAAAATCAGCACCAGAGCGATGGCGGTGTTTTTCAGGGTCGGTGGGCACACGTCGCGGTTGATAAAGCGCGCGACCATTAAAGGAACGGCGATTTTAGCGATCTCAGAGGGCTGGAAGCGGATAAAACCCAGGTCCAGCCAACGCTGCGCCCCTTTACTGATTTGGCCAAAGGCATCCACGGCGACGAGCAGGATGACACTGACAATATACAGGTAAGGCGCCCAGCCTTCGTATACCCGGGGCGGAACCTGGGCCAGCACCAGCATAATGATCAGCCCCATGGCGATCTGGCCGAGCTTACGCTCCATCATGCCGGGATCCTGCCCGCTGGCGCTCCAGATAACAATGGCGCTAAAGGTCAGTAGCGCGAGGATAATCAGCATAAATAGCGGATCAATATGCATGCGCATCCATATTGACCGCTTCTGCGGGCTGTCATTCATCGACATGATTATTCACCTTCGTAGCCTGGCGGTGTGGGGGCCGCATCCGGCAGGACAGTATTATTGTCACCTAACATGATGTGATCCAGTATCTGACGCATTACCGTGCCTACGGCGGGTCCGGCTCCGCCGTTTTCCAGAATCATGGTCACGGCGACACGCGGTTTATCGTAAGGGGCAAACGCGGTCATCAGCTTGTGGTCACGCAGGCGTTCTGCGATTTTGTGTGCGTTATAGGTTTCGTTCTCTTTCAGACCGAAGACCTGAGCCGTACCCGATTTCGCGGCAATTTTGTATGGCGCATCGGCAAAGCTCTTGTGAGCCGTACCATTGGGGCGATTGGCCACGCCATACATCCCGTCTTTGGCAATTTCCCAGTAGCCCGAGTGGATATCGCCTATCGGCTGGGAAGGCGGTTGACGATAAGGCACCAGGGTGCGGCCTTCGCGCGTGGCGCGCAGCATATGCGGCACTTTGATAACCCCGTCGTTGATGAGGATCATCATCGCTTTGTTCATCTGCAATGGTGTTGCCGTCCAGTAGCCCTGACCGATACCAACAGGAATGGTATCACCCTGATACCAGGGCTTTTTAAAGCGGCGCATTTTCCAGTCACGCGTCGGCATGTTACCCGCGCTCTCCTGGGGTAAATCAATGCCCGTACGTTCACCGTAGCCGAATTTGGTCATCCACTCCGACAGGCGATCGATGCCCATGTCATAGGCGACCTGATAAAAGAAGGTGTCCGCAGACTCTTCCAGCGACCTGGTGACGTTCAGACGACCGTGGCCCCACTTTTTCCAGTCGCGATAGCGTTTTTCAGAGCCGGGCAGTTGCCACCAGCCGGGATCGAACAGGCTGGTATTTCGGTTGATAACGCCTGCGCTGAGCGCGGAAACGGCGACATAGGGTTTGACCGTTGAGGCTGGCGGATAGGCGGCCTGAATAGCGCGGTTATACAGTGGACGGTTTTCATCGCTCAGTAATCCGCGATAGTCTTTGCTGGAAATTCCGTCAACAAACAGGTTCGGATCGTAACTGGGCGTGGACACCATGGCCAGAATTTCTCCGGTGCGGGGATCGCTGACCACCACTGCGGCACGACTGCCGGCTAACAGCGTTTCGATGTACTGCTGCAGTTTCAGATCAATGGTCAGATAGATATCGCGCCCGGCCTGCGGGGATTGCTCGTGCAACTGACGAATAACCCGGCCACGGTTGTTTACCTCAACCTCTTCATAACCGGTTTTACCGTGAAGCAGGTCTTCGTAATAGGCTTCGATACCGAGTTTACCGATATCGTGCGTAGCCGCATAGTTTGGCCATTTACCTTCTTTGTCCAGACGCGCCACATCCCGATCGTTGATTTTCGATACGTAGCCCACAACGTGGGTCAGGGTTTGCCCAAAGGGATAGTAGCGGCGCTGGTAGCCTTTGACTTCCACGCCGGGAAAGCGGTACTGGTTCACGGCAAAGCGTGCAACCTGCACCTCATTAAGGCCGGTTTTTACCGGGATAGAGGTAAAGCGACGTGAGCGCTTACGCTCTTTTTCAAACGCCTCAATATCGTCATCGGTGAGTTCGAGCACCGGGCGTAAGTTTTGCAGCGTTTGTTTTAAATCGTCGACCTTTTCCGGCACCAGTTCTGCCTGATAAATCGTACGGTTCAGGGCCAGCGGCGTGCCGGTACGGTCATAAATAATGCCGCGGCTGGGCGCGACCGGCACCAGCTTAATGCGGTTTTCATTTGACCGGGTACTGTAGTCGTCGAAACGTAAAATCTGCAGGTGATAGAGATTAACCACCAGCACGGAGGAGAGCAGTAAGATGCCGACAAAAGCGATAAAAGCCCTGCGGACAAAGACTTTTTGTTCGGCGCTGTAATCGCGAAAGGCGTTGCTTTGTAATTTCATCCGCTACTTGTAATGTCTGGAGTGAGCTTATCGGTTATTCACGATGATAAGGATGATTTGTCGTAATGCTCCATGCACGATAGAGGCTCTCTGCAACCAGCACGCGCACCAGCGGATGAGGCAACGTTAACGTTGAGAGAGACCAGCTTTGTTCTGCCGCCGCTTTACAGGCCGGCGCTAATCCTTCAGGCCCGCCAATCAACAGGCTGACGTCACGGCCATCCTGCTTCCAGCGTTCCAGCTGCTGCGCCAGCTGTGGGGTTTCCCAGGGTTGTCCGGGGATATCCAGCGTCACAATGCGGTTGCCTTTACCTGTCGCTGCCAGCATCGCTTCGCCTTCTTTTTCCAGAATGCGTTTGATGTCGGCATTTTTCCCCCGTTTCCCCGCAGGGACTTCCGTTAACTCAAACGGCATGTCTTTGGGAAACCGACGCAGGTATTCCATAAAACCGGTCTGAACCCAGTCAGGCATTTTGGTGCCGACGGCAACAAGCTGCAATTTCACCGCTTAACCCCAGAGCTTTTCCAGTTCATACAACTGACGGCTCTCTTCCTGCATGACGTGCACGATCACTTCGCCCAAATCCACAACGACCCAGTCAGCGGCGGCTTTACCTTCCACGCCCAGCGGCATCAGGCCAGCGGCACGGGATTCCTGCTCGACGTGTTCCGCGATAGAGGTCACGTGGCGCGTTGAGGTACCGGTACAAATGATCATGAAATCAGTGATGCTCGATTTGCCCTGAACGTCGAGAGTCACGATGTTCTGGCCTTTCAAATCATCAATCTTATCAACAACGAACTCTTGGAGTGCTTTACCTTGCAAAAGGTTCCCCTTCAAAACTGGTGATAGCGGGCTGGCTGAAACCCGGAAGACAGCCAAAAAATTTAGCGGCGCAGTATATCACGCCCATATCAGTCGCGATATAAGCCGGCGCGGTCGATGTAGGTTATCACAGAGGCGGGCAATAAATCGTCGCAGGCGAGGTGCTGATGGCGGCGCTGTCTGATCTCGGTGGCCGATATTGCATAAAGCGGGGTTTCCGCCAGCCAGATCGCCCCTGCAGGACGTTGGTGAAGCTGCTGGCTGTCTTGTGTTACATGGCTGTCCAGCCAGCGTTGCATTGCTGGAGACGCCATTTCCGTCGGATAGCCCGGTCGCTTGCAGACCAAAAGATGGCACAGGCTAAGCAGCTCCTGCCAGCGATGCCATTTTTCCAGCGACAGCAGAGAATCCTGACCAATAATAAAGCCCAGAGGTTGTTCACCCCGTTCGGCACGCAGCGCTTCTAAGGTATCGACCGTCCACGAGGGCGTATCACGCTGTAATTCCCGCGTGTCGATGTCAAAAAGCGGCAAATCGCGAATAGCGCACTCGAGCATTTCAACCCGCTGCTGCGGACTGGCCTCTGGTTGGGGCCGGTGCGGCGGCACATTATTGGGCAGCAGTGTGATCCTCGACAGGCCAATTTGCCCGGCCAGCGTTTCCACCGGGCGCAGATGACCAAAATGCACAGGATCGAAGGTACCGCCAAACAGCGCGTGTAAATCAGACATGGGCGAGGCTCGCAGGGAAAGCGCGATTGGCAATCAACATCGACAGCGTCTGCAACTGCGGCCAGACCGACTGACCATAATCCTGCTTTAGAGTAAGTTCGGTTTGCATCAACAGATGAATGGCCTGCTGTAGCCTGGAGGCGTCAAGGCGCTGAAGTGCTTCCGTAAACAGGTTGCGACGGTTTTGCCAGATACGCTGCTGATCCATTAGCGTACGCAGCGGCTGTTGCGACTGATGCCGTTGCAGATGCAGCAGGGTCATCAAATCGCGCTGCAGGGTGCGGAGCAATATCGCCACTTCGCTCTCTTCTCTTTCTAACTGCTGCAGGATGTGCAAGGCGCGGCGGCTTTTGCCGCCGAGTAGCGCATCCACCCAGTGGTAGGGCGTGAAGTGAGCGGCATCGCTGACGGCGGCTTCAACGCGCGGCAGGGTCAGTTTGCCATCGGGCCATTGCAGTGACAGCCGTTCAAGCGCCTGGGCCAGAGCCAGCAGATTACCTTCATAGCAGTAACACAACAGCTGGACGGCCGCATCATCGATATCGAGCTTGAGGGTTTTTGCTCGGCTGACAACCCAGCGGGGGAGCTGAGCCTGTTCGGGTGTCTGGCAGGGGACCAGCACGGCATGAGCGGAAAGCGCTTTAAACCAGGCACTGTTTTCCTGGGCTTTACTGAGCTTCGCCATTCGGCAAATCAGCAAAATATCGGCGTGAAGCAGCGGGGCCAGCTTGATCAACTGCTCGGCAATCGCCGCGTTAGGGCCATTTTCCGGGAACTGCAACGTTAACGTTTGACGCTGGGCAAACAGGCTCAGCGACTGGCAGCTCATAAACAGGCTGTCCCAGTCGGTCTGCGCATCCAGTGTAAAACTCAGATGTTCTTCAAAGCCCTGTGCCAGGGCACTGGCCCGAATCGCATCTGCACTTTCCTGCAACAGTAAGGGTTCATTACCGGTTAATAAATAACAGGCGCGCAGCCCCTCACGGAGTTGCGCGCTGAATTGTTCCGGATAAATCCTGATCATTTCGACATAGTTGCCGCAGAGGAAGAGACCCCGGCAGCAGGCTGAACCGCTTTTGAAACCGTCGATGTAGAGGGCATCTGCTGATTTTCCATCTGCGCGGCATGCACGGTAAGCAGCTTACGAACCAGCTGTTCGGCAGCGCGCTGACGCATCTCCTGCATAATCATGTCCTGCTCAGCATCTTTCGCCAGCGCCGCGTTCGGGTTATCAAAGAACGAGCGGTAGACGGTTGCGCTGATCGGATAGATCCCTTTATTGGGGATCAGCACCTGAGCAGAAACCGACATCGTCAACTGATACTCTGCTGTGGTACCGCTGATAAATACGGATGCGGTACTGCGGCTTTGTGCTTCTCCACCAAGACGCATCGTCGGGACGGTCAGGCTGTTTTTCTGCGTCGCCTCAACAATATTGACGTTGTTAATCCGCAGCTGTTGGCGCACGGTACGCGTCAGCGGGCCATAAGGGTCACCACTGTCTAAAATCAGCGTTCTCAGTTCGGTTGGCACCTGAGTGGTGCCGCGCGGATGAAAACCACAGCCGGCGGTGATCACCACCGCCAGCATGACAAACAACCTGATAATCGGATGTCGCACAGTTCCTCCTGAACTTAACCCACAACCAGGTTAAGCAGTTTGCCCGGTACATAAATGACTTTACGAATGCTAACACCATCAAGGTATTTCGCCACTAATGGTTCCTCAGCCGCACGAGCCTGAACCTGTTCCTGGGTAGCATCGGCTGCCACGGTAATTTTACCACGGACTTTACCGTTAACCTGCACGACAACCAATAAGGCGTCCTCAACCATCGCGGCGTCATCGGCAACCGGCCATTCTGCATTGTCGATGGTGCCTTGGCCGCCCAGCGTTTGCCACAGTACGAAGCAGGCATGAGGCGTGAACGGATACAGTAAACGCGTCACGGCGAGTAACGCTTCCTGCATCAGTGCACGATCCTGTTCGCTGTCCTGGGGTGCACGCGTCAGCTTGTTCATCAGTTCCATCACGGCGGCAATCGCGGTGTTAAAGGTCTGACGGCGGCCGATATCGTCGGACACTTTGGCAATAGTTTTATGCAGATCGCGACGTAAGCCTTTCTGATCATCGTTCAGGCTGGCAACGTCCAGAGCGACGGTCGCGCCTTTCTGTGAATGGTCATAGGCCAGTTTCCAGACGCGCTTCAGGAAGCGGTTCGCGCCTTCAACACCGGATTCCTGCCACTCCAGCGTCATGTCGGCCGGTGAGGCAAACATCATAAACAGACGTACGGTATCGGCGCCGTAGCGCTCAACCATCAACTGTGGGTCAATGCCGTTGTTTTTCGACTTCGACATTTTGCTCATGCCTGCGTAGATCACCTCACGGCCCTGGGTGTCCACGGCTTTGGTAATGCGGCCTTTCTCATCGCGCTCGACGGTGACATCCACCGGGGAAACCCAGTTACGTTCGCCGTTGACGCCCAGATAGTAGAACGCATCCGCCAATACCATGCCCTGGCACAGCAGACGTTTAGCAGGCTCATTCGAGTTTACCAGACCGGCATCGCGCAGCAGCTTATGGAAGAAACGGAAATACATCAGGTGCATGATGGCGTGTTCGATACCGCCCACATACTGATCCACTGGCAGCCAGTAGTTCGCTGCAGCCGGGTCCAGCATGCCATCTTTATAGTCCGCACAGGTGTAGCGCGCGTAATACCATGAAGACTCCATGAAGGTGTCAAAGGTATCGGTTTCGCGCAGGGCCGGCTGACCGTTCACGGTGGTCTTTGCCCACTCGGGATCGGCCTTAATCGGGCTGGTGATGCCGTCCATGACCACATCTTCAGGCAGGATAACCGGAAGCTGATCTTCTGGCGTGGGCATCACGGTGCCATCTTCCAGCGTCACCATCGGAATGGGCGCGCCCCAGTAGCGTTGACGGGAAACACCCCAGTCGCGCAGGCGATAATTGACTTTACGTACGCCAACACCTTTCGCCGCCAGCGCATCCGCAATGGCGTTGAAACCGGCACTGTGATCCAGACCGCTGCACTCGGCGGAGTTAAACAGCGTACCTTTATCGGTCATTGCGCCAGTGCTTACGTCCGGCTCGCTGCCGTCCAGGTTCAGGATCACCGGCTTGATCGGCAGATCGTATTTCGTGGGCAAACTCCCAGTCACGCTGGTCATGTGCCGGAACCGCCATCACGGCACCCGTGCCGTACTCCATCAGCACAAAGTTCGCGACCCAGACAGGAACAGCCTCACCTGTTAACGGGTGCACCGCAGACAGGCCAGTGGCCATGCCTTTCTTTTCCATGGTGGCCATATCGGCTTCGGCCACTTTGGTATTGCGGCATTCGGCAATAAAGTCAGCGAGGGCAGGATTGCTGGCAGCCGCCTGCAGCGCCAGCGGATGACCGGCGGCCACGGCGACATAGGTCGCGCCGTAGAAGGTATCTGGACGCGTGGTATAAACCGTGACTTTCTCAAGGCTGTCCGCCACGTCAAAAGTGATTTCCACGCCTTCAGAGCGGCCGATCCAGTTACGCTGCATGGTTTTGACCTGCTCAGGCCACTCTTCCAGCGTATCCAGATCGTTTAACAGCTCTTCGGCGTAATCGGTGATTTTGATAAACCACTGTGGGATCTCTTTACGCTCAACTTTGGTGTCACAGCGCCAGCAGCAGCCGTCAATAACCTGCTCGTTGGCCAGTACCGTCTGGTCGTTCGGGCACCAGTTCACCGCCGAGGTTTTTTTGTAAACCAGGCCTTTCTCATAGAGTTTGGTAAAGAACCACTGTTCCCAGCGGTAATACTCTGGCTGACAGGTCGCCAGTTCGCGGCTCCAGTCATAGCCAAAGCCCAGCAGTTTAAGCTGGTTTTTCATATACGCGATGTTGTCATAAGTCCAGGGGGCGGGCGCAGTGTTGTTTTTTACCGCCGCGCCTTCCGCAGGCAGACCGAACGCATCCCAACCGATAGGCTGCAGCACATTTTTGCCGAGCATGCGCTGATAACGCGCAATGACGTCGCCGATGGTGTAGTTACGAACGTGACCCATATGAAGGCGGCCAGAAGGATAGGGCAACATGGACAGGCAATAATATTTCTCTTTGCCTTCCTGCTCAGTCACTTTAAACGTTTCGTTTTCATCCCACTGCTGCTGAACGCGGGATTCAATCTCTTCCGGGCGGTATTGCTCTTGCATGGCTGCCTGTGGTCCTTAATAGATGACACTTTGCTGACTTTACGATCCGCATAGCATACCCATAAGGCCGCGCATCAACAACACTTCCCACTTTTGCAGAGGCGATTTATCGTCAAAGCGTCAGTGCTTTCACTCTTTTACCATTCCTTACCCAGGGAACCGGGCAAATGTGACAAAGTAGCTAAACTTAGTACAGGTACCGAGCGCAAAAAGGAGAATAAAATGAATAAAGTGGCACAGGAGTATCATGAGTCGTTGGCGGTATTAACCGAACGTCTTCGCCACGGCGATCGCGATCTGGATACGCTGGTAGAAGATAGACGCAGTCATTTACGTGCGCACTCCGATCTGACACCGGACGAAATCGATCGGGCGCTGGCGTCGGTGCGCCGCGATTTGGCGGAGTTTGGTCGTAACTATGCCGAAGCAGAAGAACCGGTGGCGGACTCGGTCTTTATGCGCGTGATCCGGGAAAGCATCTGGAAAGAGCTGGCGGACATCACCGATAAAAGTCAGCTGGAATGGCGGGAAGTCTTTCAGGATTTGCAACACCACGGCGTTTACCAAAGTGGTGAGGTGGTGGGCCTGGGCAACCTGGTCTGCGAAAAATGCCATTTTACCCGGGCGATTTATACGCCAGAAACCCTGTCGCGCTGCCCGGAATGTCACCACGATCAGTTTTATCGTCAGCCTTTTGAGCCGTAAAAGAAGCAGGCGGGCAGGGTGCCCGCCTGTTTTTTAGTGCAGAATTTTTGCCAGGAAATCCTTCGCCCGTTCTGACTGCGGATTATTAAAGAAGTCGTCTTTATTCGTGTCTTCAATAATTTTGCCTTCATCCATAAAGATGACCCGGTTGGCTACCTTACGGGCAAAGCCCATTTCGTGCGTAACAACCATCATGGTCATGCCTTCCTGCGCCAGTTCCACCATCACGTCCAGCACTTCGTTGATCATTTCAGGATCCAGCGCCGATGTGGGTTCATCGAACAACATGGCAATGGGATCCATACACAGCGCCCGGGCAATGGCGACACGCTGCTGCTGACCGCCGGAAAGCTGTCCGGGAAACTTTTCCGCATGGGCAGACAGACCGACGCGAGTCAGAAGCTTGAGGCCTTTATCACGGGCGGCGGCTTTATCACGCTTCAGCACTTTGACCTGCGCCAGTACCAGATTGTCGATAATGCTCAGGTGAGGAAACAGTTCGAAATGCTGAAACACCATGCCGACTTTGCTGCGCAGCGTGGCCAGATTGGTTTTTTTATTGTTTACCTCTGTGCCGTTTACCGTAATGCTGCCCTGCTGGATCGGCTCCAGGCCATTGACGGTTTTAATCAGGGTTGATTTGCCGGAACCTGACGGTCCACATACCACCACCACTTCACCGGTCTGAACCTCGGTAGAGCAGTCGGTTAGCACCTGAAATTGACCATACCACTTGGAAACGTTTTTCAGGTTAATCATTTAAACCGTCCTTTTTCTTTTTAGATAGCTGACCAACAGCGACGCGCTCAGGCTGATCACAAAGTAGACCAGACCAGCAAACAAAATCATTTCTACCTGGGTGCCGTCACGCTCGCCAATGGTGGAAGCGGTACGGAAGAAGTCAGCCAGACTCAATACATAAACCAGCGAGGTATCCTGAAACAGGACGATGCCCTGCGTCAGTAACAGCGGCACCATGGCGCGAAACGCCTGAGGAAGAATAACCAGCCTCATCGACTGCCACTGCGTCATTCCCAGCGCCAGCGCAGCGCTGGACTGCCCACGCGCGATACTGATAATCCCGGCACGAATGATTTCAGAATAGTAGGCGGCTTCAAACAGGGAAAAGGCCACCATTGCTGAGATCAGGCGGATGTCGGTCTTGGGCGAAATCCCCAGCACCTGCTGTAAAAAGCTGGGAACGACCAGATAAAACCACAGCAGCACCATCACCAGCGGCACTGAGCGGAACAGGTTGACATACACTTTGGCAAACCAACTGACAGGTTTAAAAGTGGACAGGCGCATCACCGCCAGCAGGGTGCCCCACAGGATGCCAAACACAACGGCCGTCAGGGTGATCTTAAAGGTGATCATCAGGCCACTGAACAGATAAGGCAGGCTGGGAGGAATCGAACTCCAGTCAAATGCGTACATTATTTGCCTCCCACGTTGCCAGGCAGGCGCACTTTGCGTTCGACCAGGCCCATCAGTACCATAATCACCAGGTTAATTCCCACGTAAGCCAGGGTAATCGCCGTAAAGGATTCGTAGGCGTGCGAGGAATAGTCCAGCAGTTTGCCGGCCTGAGCCGCCATATCCACCAGGCCGATCGTCGAGGCAATAGCCGAGTTTTTCACCAGATTAAGCATTTCTGACGTCATTGGCGGCACGATCACCCGGTAAGCATTGGGCAACAGCACATAGCGATAGGTTTGGGGCAGCGTCAGCCCCATGGCCAGCCCGGCATTCTTTTGTCCACGCGGTAAAGACTGAATGGCTGCACGCACCTGCTCGCACACACGGGCAGCGGTGAACAGTCCCAGACAGACAACAGAGGAGATAAAGAATTGCAGATTGGGATCCAGCTCCGACTTAAACCACATCCCCAGATCCTGCCCTACCAACTCTGGCGCAACCAAATACCAGAAGAAGAACTGAACAATCAGGGGGATATTACGAAACAGTTCGACATAGCAGGTTCCTATCGTTGATAACAGACGATTAGGCACAGTACGCAGAATGCCGAAAAATGAACCCACACAGAAAGCAATAATCCAGGCACAACAGGAGACGGCAATCGTCACCTGAAAACCGGACCACAGCCAGCCGAGATAGGTGGTATTACCGAACGGGGCCTGTTCGAGAAATATGCCCCAGTTCCAATCGATACCCATAACGAGCTCCGGTAAAAAAGGGTAGCAGAGCTACCCTGAAGATTGATGAGCGGCTAATTTCGCCTGATTCGGGGGAACGACCCGTTCAGGCTGTCTGTCCACGCCGCGGTTTCAGCAATCGAGAGGGCGACGAGGCCGCCCTTGTTATCGTTGTTAATTCAGTGCCTTGTCATTCGGCGTTTTGAACAGTGTTTTCATGTCGTCAGACAGTTCAAAGTTCATGTTCAGGTTTTTTGGCGGAATAGGCTGTTTAAACCAGGTGTCGAACCATTTCTCTGCCTGACCGGAGGTCTGGGCTTTGGCAATGGTGTCATCGACCAGGGCTTTGAACTGCGGATCGTCTTTACGCAGCATACAGCCATAGGCTTCTTTAGACTGTGGCGTACCGATGATGACCCAGTCATCCGGCTTTTTCGCTTTGGCGCGTTCGCCTGCCAGCAGGGCATCATCCATCATAAAGGCCACGGCGCGACCGGTTTCCAGCGTGCGGAATGAATCACCATGGTCTTTGGCGCTGATGATGCGCATATCCATCTTTTTCTCGTCGTTCAGTTTGTGCAGCAGCACTTCTGACGTGGTACCCGAGGTCACTACAACGGTTTTGCCTTTCAAATCGTCAAAATCTTTGATCGGGCTGCCTTTCTTAACCAGCAAACGGGTGCCGATAACAAAAATGGTATCGGAGAACGCCGCCTGTTTCTGGCGCTCAAGATTGTTAGTGGTAGAGCCACATTCGTAATCGTATGTGCCGTTTTGCAGCAGGGGAATACGGTTTTGCGAGGTGATCGGGATCATTTTGATTTGCAGATCGGGCTTATTTAACTTGGCTTTAATAGCTTCTGCGATAGCGTTTGAATACGCCTGAGAATAGCCAACGACCTTTTGCTGGTTGTCGTAATAAGAAAAGGGAACTGATGATTCACGATGCCCGATGACAATGACGCCATTGTCATTGATTTTCTTCAGGGTACCGCTCAGATCTTCCGCCTGGGCCGCTCCCGCCGCTGCGCTTAACAGCAGAAGAGATAATGCCACTTTGCGTAATTGCATGTTCCAACTCCTTCATGTGGAAAGTGCACAGGATCTACCCTGTACTGATTGTGTGATGTTGTGTGTATTTTGCGCTGCTTTTTTTGTTATCCCTTCGCGCGACTGCGCTAAGAATATTCACTAACATAGCGGATTGTTAACTCAATGAAACAAAAAAGTTTCTTTTTTGCGATGTCATTCGCACCAAAAAAAGGCAAATAATCGCCATTGCACGTAAAAGGTGCGCATCTGGACTCTTTTTAGTGCGTCTAGTCCGTTAACTGGCCCGAATGTCGATGAATACAGAAACATTTTGCAATCATCGTGCCAAAACAAAATGACAATTGGGTGAAATGGCCGTTTTACTGCAGAGGCAGAGGCAGAGGCAGAGGCAGAGGCAGAGGCAGAGGCAGAGGCAGAGGCAGAGGCAGAGGCAGAGGCAGAGGCAGAGGCAGAAGCGGACAGAAAAAGAGGCGGCGAAACAGCGCTTCGCCGCAGAGGATTAGCGGTTACGCCTGATAAAGGCAATGACGCCGCTCAGCAGCGCGGCCAACCACACCGGCCAGATGCCGGCTTTGGAATAGGGTGTTTCACCGCGGGTGGGCGTCACGTTATCCACTAAAACATCCCGGGTGAACTGGGGCAGCACTTTCTCCACATCGCCATCGGCATTCACCACGGCCGTTACGCCGTTGTTAGTGCCGCGCAGAAGTGGCCTGCCCAGTTCCAGCGCTCGCATACGCGCCATCTGGAAATGCTGCCAGGGGCCAATCGAGTGACCAAACCAGGCGTCGTTAGAAACGGTTAACAGGAAATTGGTATCCGGACGGAAGTTAGCGCGCACCTGTTCACCCAACACAATCTCATAGCAAATGGCCGTGGTCAGATGATAATTCGCCACATTAAGCTGAGGTTGCAGATAAGCGCCGCGGCTAAAGGCGGACATCGGCAAATCAAAGAAAGGGGCCAGCGGACGCAGCAGATCGGCCATGGGCACGAATTCCCCAAACGGTACCAGGTGGTTTTTTTGGTAGCGGTTAGTGCTGTAGTAGTTATAGGGTTTCGGGCCGCCCAGCACGATGACCGTGTTGTAGTCGTGGTAACGATTCTGTTCCAGCCGTGAATCGACGATGCCGGTTACCAGCGAGCTGCCGCGCGCGCGCAGTTCATTATCCAGCGAACGCAGAAAAGGCTGCTGGTTGCTTTCCAGATCGGTAATGGCCGACTCAGGCCAGATAATAATGGGGGCTTTGCCCATCAGCGGCTGACTCAAATCGCTGTAGATGCGCAGGGTATTTAGCAGCTGCTGCGGATCCCACTTCATTGACTGGGGAATATCACCCTGTACCAGCGCCACGTTTACCGCCTGCTTCGGCAGCGCCTGATACCAGTGCAGATAGCGTAACGGCCAGCATACCGCCAGTAATGCCAACGCGCCCAGCAGGCTTTTAAGATGGCGTTGCTGCAGAGCATAAACCAGTAAGCCCGCAACGATCATCAGCAGGAAGGTGATGGTTTCCACACCGGCCAGGGGCGCAATCCCTTTTAACGGGCCGTTAATCTGGCTATAGCCGAACTGCAGCCACGGAAAGCCGGTTAATATCCAGCCGCGTAAAAATTCGGTGATCTGCCACAGTGCCGGGGCGGCCAGGGCCAGTCGCCACAGGGTAGTTCGCGGCCAAATGCGGTTGAGCAGTCCGGCAAACAGCGCCGGATAAATAGCCAGATAAGCCGCGAGCAAAACCACCAGGAATACGTTAACCGGGCCTGGCATTCCGCCAAAGGTAGCGATACTGACATAGACCCAGTTGATACCGCTGCCAAAAAGGCCAAACCCCCAGATGAAACCTATGGCGCTGGCCTGCGGGCTGGTGCGGTTTAACGTAAGGATTTGCAACCCACAAAGCGAGACGAGGGCGGCAGGCCAAAAATCATAGGGGGAAAACGCCAGCGTGCCGCAGGCACCGCTGAGTAAAGCCAGCAGCAGACGGACCCGCTGCTGCTGGTAAAGTGAGGCTAATGCCATAAATTTATTCGTCATCCAGTTGAGGTTGCGCCGAATTTTCCGGAATTTTTACGTGAACCTGGATGATACGACGGCTGTCAGCCATGGCAACTTTGAACTGGTAACCATCGATGTCGATGCTTTCGCCGCGCGCCGGCAGGTGACCAAAGCCCTGCATCACCAGTCCACCGATGGTATCCACTTCATCGTCGCTGAACTGGGTGCCAAATACCTCGTTGAAATCTTCAATCGGGGTAAGTGCCCGAACGGTATAAGTCTGACGGTTGAGCTGGCGGATATCACGATCTTCTTCATCGTCATATTCGTCTTCGATTTCGCCCACTATCAGTTCCAGAATATCTTCAATCGTGACCAGCCCGGACACACCACCAAACTCATCGATCACAATCGCCATATGATAGCGCTGGGAGCGAAACTCTTTCAGCATGCGGTCAACGCGCTTGCTCTCAGGGACCACGACCGCCGGACGCAGGACTTTTTCCACGCTGAAAGGCTCAGATTCGCTGCTCATAAACGGCAGCAGATCTTTCGCCATCAGGATCCCTTCAACGTGGTCTTTGTCTTCGCTGATGACCGGAAAGCGGGAGTGCGCGGAATCGATAATCACGCTGAGGCACTCTTCCAGGTTCTGATTACGTTTCAGCGTAATCATCTGGGAGCGGGGGATCATGATGTCACGCACGCGCTGTTCTGCAATATCCAGCACGCCCTCGAGCATGTCCCGGGTATCCTGATCAATCAGATCTTTTTGATTGGAGTCACGGATCAGGCCCAGTAGCTCGTCACGGTTTTTAGGTTCACCGTGGAACAGTTGGTTGATGAGAAGGGAAAAAAATCCCTTTTTACTACTGGGTGCATCGCTGTTTTGAGAATGGTCGTCGCTCATGGCGGTTTTTAAAGATCTCTCTGGTAAGGAAATTACGCTGCCGGCCTGTTCACCAGCAGCAGGGTGGCCTGAATCAGATACTCAGGTGTTTTCTTTCTCCGAAATGTACGGATCAGGATAACCAAGAGCAAGCATTATCTCTGTCTCAATACCTTCCATCTCTTCGGCTTCACTGTCTTCAATGTGATCATAACCCAACAGATGCAGCGTGCCATGGATCACCATGTGCGCCCAGTGGGCTTCTGGGGTTTTTCCCTGCTCCTGCGCTTCCTGCTCAACGACCTGACGACAAATGATCAGATCGCCTAACAGCGGTAATTCAATGCCGGGCGGGGCTTCAAAGGGAAATGACAGCACATTGGTCGGTTTATCTTTGCCCCGATAGGTCAGATTAAGTTCATGACTTTCGGCTTCATCCACCAGACGAATGGTCACTTCACTTTCTGGCTGGAAGGGCGTTACCGCCGCTTCCAGCCAGCGTTGAAACTGGCTTTCAGTCGGTAAATTATCGGTCTGCTCGCAGGCCAGCTGCAGATCGAGGATCACGTCGCTCATGAATTCTCCTGGGCGCTGTGCTGGGCCGCAAGGGCATCACGTTTACGCTCTTCCGCTTGCTGATCGCGGCGTTTTTGATCGGCTTCTTCCCAGGCTTCATAAGCGGTCACAATGCGTGCCACTACGGGATGACGCACAACGTCTTCGCTGTGGAAGAAGTTGAAGCTGATCTCTTCCACTTCAGACAGCACCTCAATGGCATGACGTAAACCGGATTTCGTGTGGCGCGGCAGGTCAATCTGCGTCACGTCACCGGTGATGACCGCTTTAGAGTTAAAGCCAATACGGGTCAGAAACATCTTCATCTGCTCGATAGTGGTGTTCTGACTTTCATCAAGAATAATGAAGGCGTCATTGAGCGTACGGCCGCGCATGTAGGCCAGCGGGGCCACTTCAATGACGTTGCGCTCCATGAGTTTCTCGACCTTCTCGAATCCCAACATCTCAAACAGGGCGTCATAAAGAGGGCGCAGATACGGGTCCACTTTCTGACTCAGGTCGCCCGGCAGAAAGCCCAGTTTTTCCCCCGCTTCGACCGCGGGACGCGTCAGCAGGATACGTCGAATCTCCTGACGCTCCAGCGCATCGACCGCGGCGGCCACGGCCAGATAGGTTTTACCCGTACCGGCCGGACCCACGCCAAAGGTGATGTCATGGTCGAGAACATTTGCAATGTACTGTGCCTGATTCGGCGTACGTGGCTTAATGACGCCACGTTTGGTCTTAATGTTGACCGCCTTACCATAGTCCGGCACGCTTTCCGCCGTTTGTTCCAGCACCCGGCTCTCTTTAATCGCCAGGTGAATCTGTTCAGGCTCAATATCCGGGATCTCCCCGCGCACTGGCGCAGTATCGACATAGAGCGTTTTCAGGATATCAACCGCGGCATTCACACACAGCACCCGACCAACCAGTTTAAACTGGTTGTCACGGCGATTAATCTCAATGCCAAGACGACGTTCCAGCTGTTTCACATTATCGTCGAACGGACCACACAGGCTCATCAGACGGCGGTTATCAGCCGGTTCAAGGGCGATTTCACGGGTTTCAATATTCAAACGAATCCTTTGGGTCACTCAGGGCCAGTTGAAAGGGTTTGCTGCTGCATCAAACGCGTTAAGCGGATGCATCGTAACGAAATTATTTATGCGGTAGCGCCGGGGCGCAAGCTTGTGAAGTGATATTTGGGCGGCACTGGCATAAACCAAGTGCAAAACAGCAGAATGTGCGGCGGCGAATGCTGGGCCGCCGCACAAAACGAAGCATCAGGGCTGGAATACGCCAACGCCGATGTCGTTTTCCTTGCGGGTACGGGCGATAACGGACGCCGGGCTTTCCGCCACACGCAGGCCCAGTTCCTCTTCTGTACGAACCAGCTTGCCGCGCAGTGAGTTGGTATAAACGTCCACGATTTCCACGTCGGCAAATTTACCAATCATCTCCACGGGCCCTTCAAAGTTGACCACACGGTTGTTTTCGGTGCGGCCAGTCAGCTCCATCACGTTTTTACGTGAGATGCCCTCGACCAGAATGCGCTGCACGCTGCCCATCATACGACGGCTGATGGCCATCGCCTGCTGATTGATACGTTCCTGCAGAATATAGAGACGCTGTTTCTTCTCGTCTTCGCTGACGTCGTCAGGCAGGTCTGCCGCCGGTGTACCGGGACGCGCGGAGTAGATAAAGCTGTAGCTCATATCAAAGTTGATATCGCCAATCAGCTTCATGGTCTGTTCAAAGTCCTGCTGGGTTTCCCCCGGGAAGCCAATGATAAAGTCAGAGCTGATTTCAATATCCGGACGCGCCGCCCGCAGTTTGCGAATGATGGCCTTGTATTCCAGCGCGGTATGCGCACGCTTCATCAGCGTCAGAATACGGTCGGCACCGCTCTGTACGGGCAGATGCAGGAAGCTCACCAACTCTGGCGTATCGCGATAGACCTCAATGATGTCATCAGTGAATTCAATCGGGTGGCTGGTGGTGAAACGAATGCGGTCAATGCCGTCGATGGCCGCGACCAGACGCAACAGCTCAGCAAAGGTGCAAACGTCACCATCGAAGGTTGCGCCGCGATAGGCATTGACGTTCTGACCGAGCAGGTTGACCTCGCGAACCCCCTGTGCAGCCAGTTGGGCGATCTCCAGCAGAATATCATCTGAGGGACGGCTGACTTCCTCGCCGCGGGTATAAGGCACCACGCAGAACGTACAGTATTTGTTGCAGCCTTCCATGATGGAGACAAACGCGGTTGGCCCTTCGGCACGCGGTTCAGGCAGGCGGTCAAACTTTTCGATTTCCGGGAAGCTGATATCCACAACCGGACTTTTGCTGCCGCGCACGGTGTTAATCATTTCGGGCAGACGGTGCAGGGTTTGCGGACCAAAGACGATGTCCACGCACGGCGCACGCTGGCGAATATGATCGCCTTCCTGTGACGCAACGCAGCCGCCGACACCGATAATCAAATCCGGGTTGCGCTCTTTCAGTTTTTTCCAGCGCCCCAACTGGTGGAAGACCTTCTCCTGCGCTTTCTCGCGGATAGAGCAGGTGTTGAGCAGCAGAATATCCGCCTCTTCGGCTTCCTCTGTCAGGGTATAGCCGTGCGTGCTGTTCAGTAGGTCAGACATCTTAGATGAATCGTACTCATTCATCTGACATCCCCAGGTTTTGATATGCAGTTTTTTTGTCATCGAGCTAGCCATTAAATCAGTGCAGTGAAGTGCTGGGGGCGTATTGTAATGCTTTGCTGCGGATGTGACCAGCCTGAGGGCTTTTCTGATCGTGTCTGATTTTTCCGGTACACTTTGCCGTAAGACAACCGTGCTGAAAAGTGACGGCAGATAAGAGGGAAAAAAGTTATGCAGGATAACCGGTTTGATGTGGTGATAGTAGGCGGTGGCATGGTCGGCGCCGCGCTGGCATGTGGTCTGACGCAGCACCAGTTTCGTGTGGCGGTTGTAGAGCGGGCAACACCACCTCCTTTTGATCCACACAGCCTGCCCGATGTGCGTATTTCCGCGGTCGGATCCTCTTCCGTGGCACTCCTGAAACAGCTCAACGTCTGGCAACGTGTTGAGGCGATGCGCTGTGCGCCTTATCGCAAACTTGAAACCTGGGAGTGGCAAACGGCGCAGGTCAATTTCGACGCCGAATCGCTGGGGCTGCCTGAACTCGGTTACATGGTTGAAAATAATGTGTTGCAACGCGCCCTGTGGGAAGAGATGGAACAGCGCGGCATCACCCTGCTGTGCCCGGCGACGATGGACGACCTCCAGCCCTGCAATGGCGGCTGGACGCTGTCATTGAGCAATGGGACTGCGATCAGCACGGCATTAGTCGTGGGGGCCGATGGTGCCAACTCGCAGGTGCGGCAAATGGCCGGTATCGGCATTCGTGGCTGGCGCTACGCGCAGTCCTGTCTGCTGGTCAGCGTCACCTGTGAACATCCCGCTGGCGATGCCACCTGGCAGCATTTTACGCCGCAGGGGCCGCGTGCGTTTCTGCCGCTGTTTGGCAACCATGCTTCTCTGGTGTGGTACGACTCCGCTGCACGCATTCGTCAGCTACAGACTATGCCGATGGCGCAGCTGGAAAAAGAAATTGCCCGGCATTTCCCGGCACGGCTGGGACGCTTTCATGCCCATGCAGCCGGGGGCTTCCCGCTGGTGCGTCGTCACGCCTCGCGCTATGTTATGCCAGGGCTGGCGCTGGTGGGGGATGCCGCGCACACCATTAATCCTCTGGCGGGGCAGGGCGTCAATCTGGGCTATCGGGATATCGATGCATTAATGGACGTATTGATTGAGGCGCGAAATAAAGCAGAGGACTGGTCATCCGAACGCATACTGCTGCGCTATCAACGCCAGCGGCGCAACGATAATTTGCTGATGCAGAGTGGCATGGACCTGTTCTATTTTACCTTCAGTAACCAGGTTGGGCCGCTAAAGCTGGTGCGCAATCTGGGGCTCATTGCCGCTGAGCATTCAGGCGTGCTGAAGCGTCAGGTTTTGCGATACGCACTGGGATTGTAAGCATCGGCTGCGCGTTGCCTTGAGGTGATGCGTGGCCTGTTTGACCGAAAGACAAAAACAACAAAGCCCGCAGAAGCGGGCTTTGTTGCTTAATTTGGCTGGGGTGCAGGGATTCGAACCCCGGAATGCTGGTATCAGAAACCAGTGCCTTACCGCTTGGCGACACCCCAATGGTGTCAAATCAAATTGTCTAAAAATGGCTGGGGTGCAGGGATTCGAACCCCGGAATGCTGGTATCAGAAACCAGTGCCTTACCGCTTGGCGACACCCCAAGAAAATGGTGGCTACGACGGGAATCGAACCTGTGACCCCAGCATTATGAGTGCTGTGCTCTAACCAGCTGAGCTACGTAGCCAAATTGTACTGCCTTTCGATGATGGCTGGGATACCTGGATTCGAACCAGGGAATGCCGGTATCAAAAACCGGTGCCTTACCGCTTGGCGATATCCCATTCGTCCACTCGCAGCCGCGAGATACATCGAAATTGGCTGGGGTACCTGGATTCGAACCAGGGAATGCCGGTATCAAAAACCGGTGCCTTACCGCTTGGCGATACCCCATCCATGCTGCCGAATCATGAAATGGTGCGGGAGGCGAGACTTGAACTCGCACACCTTGCGGCGCCAGAACCTAAATCTGGTGCGTCTACCAATTTCGCCACTCCCGCAGAAAAAAGATGGTGGCTACGACGGGAATCGAACCTGTGACCCCAGCATTATGAGTGCTGTGCTCTAACCAGCTGAGCTACGTAGCCATCTTTTTTTCGCGCAACCTTCATCGGCGTTGCGGGGCGCATTATGCGGAGTTGACTACACAGCGTCAACAAGTTTTTTGCCGTTTTTTGCCTTCAAACGCCTGTTTGTCTGGCTTATAACCAGGGTGATGCTTTATTCGGCAATTTTTCAGTGAATACAACGGCAATAACAAAAAAGATGGGCCGTATACGGCCCATATTGTCACTCAGTATAGCACTTATTTGTAGGCAGACTGGTGAACGCCTACGGCACGTCCTGACGGGTCATCCATGTTTTTAAAGGCTTCGTCCCACTCGATGGCTTTTGCCGATGAACAGGCAACAGACGGCCCGCCTGGTACGCACTCGGCAGCGCTCGGCAGTGGGAAGAGTTCTTCAAAGATTTCACGGTACAGGTACGCTTCTTTCGACCCCGGCGTGTTATACGGGAAACGGAAGTGCGCCGTCGCCAGTTGCTGATCGCTGATTTGTTTGGCCGCGACTTCTTTCAGTGTGTCAATCCAGCTGTAACCCACGCCGTCAGAGAACTGCTCTTTCTGGCGCCAGGCCACGCTTTCGGGCAGGTAAGAGGAGAAGCATTCACGCAGAATGTGTTTTTCCATTTTACCGTTGCTGCCGCACATCTTGTCTTGTGGGTTAATACGCATGGCGACATCCAGGAATTTCTTATCCAGGAACGGCACGCGTGCTTCAACGCCCCAGGCAGACATCGCTTTGTTGGCGCGTGCGCAGTCAAACATATGCAGGGCCAGCAGTTTGCGAACGTTCTCCTCATGGAACTCTTTCGCGTTTGGCGCTTTATGGAAATACAGATAACCACCAAAGACTTCGTCAGCCCCTTCGCCCGACAGCACCATTTTGATGCCCATGGCTTTAATCTTACGCGACATCAGGTACATCGGTGTGGAGGCGCGAATCGTGGTCACATCATAGGTTTCAATGTGGTAGATCACGTCACGAATCGCATCCAGGCCTTCCTGCACCGTGAAGTGAATTTCGTGGTGCACCGTACCCAGATGCTCTGCCACCAGTTTGGCCGCTTTCAGATCCGGCGATCCTTCCAGACCGACCGCGAACGAGTGCAGCTGTGGCCACCAGGCGTCACTTTTATCCTGATCTTCCACGCGTTTGGCCGCGAAACGTTTGGTTACCGCTGAAATAATTGACGAGTCCAGACCACCAGACAGCAGCACGCCATACGGAACATCGGACATCAGGTGGCTTTTCACTGACTCTTCCAGCGCATGTTTCAGTTCTGCTGCGTCGGTCACGTTGTTCTCAACGTTCTGGTATTCCATCCAGTCACGCTGCCAGTAACGACGAATTTCACCGTCGGTGCTGGAAAGGTAGCTTCCCGGCGGGAATTCTTTGATTGAACGGCACACCGGCACCAGCGCTTTCATTTCTGAGGCGACAAACAGGTTACCGTGCTCATCGTTGCCCATATACAGCGGGATGATACCGATATGGTCACGGCCAATCAGATAGGTGCCTTTGACGCTGTCATACAGGATGAAGGCAAACATGCCTTCCAGTTCGTCAAGAAAATCGACACCTTTCTCCTGGTACAGCGCCAGAATCACTTCGCAGTCAGAACCGGTCTGAAACGCGTAGCGATCGCTTAATTTTGCGCGCAGGGCCTGATGGTTGTAGATCTCACCATTGACTGCCAGTACGTGGGTGTGGTCAGCGTTATACAGCGGCTGTGCACCGTTGTTCACGTCAACAATTGAGAGGCGCTCATGAGCAAGAATGGCGTGGTCATCGGCGTAAACGCCTGACCAGTCCGGCCCACGGTGACGCATTAAACGTGAGCTTTCCAATGCTTTTTTACGTAACTCAACGGGATCGCTTTTCAGATCCAGCACACCAAAAATAGAACACATATCTGACTCCTGAACTCACCTGCGGCGATGTAATTTTACGTTTGTCCGGCAGCCTGTTGCTGCGTGATGTATAAGAAAATGCGTTATTTACGGTCCCCAATGCAAGAGGAATCGTATTTTGCTGATGAAAATGTTGTTGTGTAGCGAGGTGTATTGAATTTTATCTAACAGAATTGGGTTTTTATTGTTGAATCGTCAATGAAATGAAATTTCAGCACGCTTTTTGAGCGAGGATAACGGGCGCAGAGAGCCATAAAGGTGAGACGCACCACAGAATCTGGCAGTGCGTCATAAGAGAAATGAATCAAAAGAGGTCGATATCGGCAACAGACGGGAAAATCCAGTCAGGACGGAAAGGCATCGCATCAATGTCGGTAAGCGTGGATACGCCAGAAAGCACCAGAATCGTTTCCAGACCGGCCTGAAAACCAGCGAGGATATCGGTACGAAGATTATCGCCCACGATAACCGTTTCCTCTGAATGGGCCTGCATCTTGTTCAGCGCGGCGCGCATGATGTAGGGGCTGGGCTTGCCAACGTAAAATGGCCTGCGACCTGAAATCTTTTCAATACCGGCACACAGTGCGCCACAGGCGGGCACAAAGCCCCGGGCATGCGTATCGGGATTGGTTGCAATGAACCGCGCGCCGTTTGCCACAAAGAAAGCGGCCTTGTGCATCATGTCCCAGTTGAATGAGCGGGTTTCCCCGACGATAACGAAATCCGGGTTAACGTCAGTGATGGTAAAACCGGCTTTATACAGCTCGTGTACCAGCGCACCTTCGCCAATGACATAGGCTTTTTTGCCTTCCTGGCGGCGTAAAAAGTCCGCGGTGGCCATGGCTGAGGTGTAAAACACCGAATCCGGTATGTCGATTCCCGCTGAGGAAAAACGGTTTGCCAAATCACGCGCCGTTTGTGAAGGATAATTGGTCAGCACCACCAATGGCATGTCTTTCGCCAGGATGCGCTGCAAAAATTCTTTCGCGCCGGGCACTGCGGTATTGTCGTGCATCAGCACGCCATCGATATCACAAATTACATTTTTAATCGTCATAAAGGGGTTCCGATACGCGCCGCGCTGAGTAAGGCCGCGCTTAGTCTTCCAAAAGATGTTGCAGCAGAATGCCGTTTAACATCGCCCGTTTTGCCAGGGCAAAGGCCCCAATCGCGGAGCGGTGATCGAGTTGTGAACGCACCACCGGCAGATGTTTACGGAAGGCCGCCAGCGCCTGGGTATTAATGCAACTTTCTATGGCCGGGAGCAACACGCGTTCAGCTTCCGTAATTTCGCCGGCCAACACAATTTTTTGCGGATTAAACAGGTTAATGGCGATAGCAATGGCTTTACCCAGATAGCGACCCACGTATTCGACAACTTCACTTGCCAGCGCATCGCCCTGGTTCGCCGCCTGACAGATATGCGGCATCTGGCAGGCATCCTGAGTTAATATGCTGGGGTAGCCTTTATTCAACAGATCTCTGACGCGCTGTTCAATGGCGCCATTCGCCGCGATGGTTTCAAGGCAGCCAAAGTTACCGCAATGGCAGCGTTCCCCGAGCGGATCGACCTGGATATGGCCGATTTCACCCACGTTGCCATTACTGCCCAGGAATATTTGTCCGTTGGCAATAATCCCTGCGCCCGTTCCCCGATGCAGTCGCACTAATATGGAATCAGCACAATCACGGGTTGCGCCAAAATAGTGCTCTGCCAGCGCCAGACTGCGAATGTCATGACCCACAAAGCTGGTCACCTTAAAGCGTTTTTTCAGGTTGGCCACCAGAGGCCACTGGTCCACCGTAATGTGCGGCATATAACGGATAACGCCATTATGCGGATCGACCAGGCCAGGCAGAATCACCGATATGGCTATCAGCTCACGAATTTTCGCTTCGCTCTGCTGAATAAAATGCGCAACGGCATCGAACAGCGCCTGCTCCAGCGTGTCCTGCGTGGTTTGCGGCAGGGGATAATCCTGCTGAGCCAGTGATTTGCCGCTTAAATCGAACAGCGTTAAGGTCGCATCGTTGCGGCCGAGGCGCACGCCGATAGTGTGAAAGTGACGGGTTTCAGTGACGATGGAGATCGCGCGGCGTCCGCCGGTGGACGCCTGCTGGTCCACCTCTTTGATCAGGCCGCGCTCAATAAGCTGGCGGGTAATTTTGGTCACACTGGCGGGCGCGAGTTGGCTCAGATCCGCAATCTGAATGCGCGAAATCGGTCCCTGTTGGTCGATTAACCGGTAGACGGCTGCGCTGTTCAGTTGTTTGACAAGATCGACATTTCCAATTTGTGTCTGGCCGCCAGTAGTCATTCAGTGCTTACTCGCTCAGGACGTTATCTCCATTGACTAACGTCTTAATAATTTTAAAGTCGCGTGTAAATACGGTCAGATTGGCGAGTTTTCCTGCCTGGATAGTGCCTGACTGTTTTTCTACGCCCATTGCCCGTGCCGGATAAAGTGATGCCATGCGCAGCGCTTCATCCAGTGGAATGCCTGCATGTTCAACGCTGTTTTGCACGGCTTCGATCATCGTCAGTGCGGAACCGCTCAGCGTGCCATGTTCATCAACACAGAGTCCATCACGATAATATATTGTTTTACCAGCAAAAATAAACTTATCGATTGTGGCACCTGCGGGCGCAGTGGCATCGGTTACCAGGACCAGCTTGTCACCCTTAATGCGTTTGGCATTACGAACGTTAGCGTAATGAACATGTAAACCATCCGCAATGATGCCGCAGTATACATCAGGCGCATCAAACAGCGCACCGATTAGGCCCGGCTCACGCCCTGCAAAGGCCGGCATGGCATTATAAAGGTGCGTCGCAAAGGTGATGCCGGCGGCAAAACCCGCTTTGGCTTCTTCGAAAGTGGCATTGGAATGACCCGCAGACACCACAATACCGGCGTCGCTGAGTTGGCGAATCACGGCGCTTCCGACGCTTTCTGGCGCCAGTGTGACCTTGCTAATCACATCCGCGTTCGCACACAGGAAATCGACCATCTTCGGATCGGGCTGGCGAATAAGGGCAGGGTTATGGGTGCCTTTTTTGGCGACGTTCAGCCACGGACCTTCCAGATGTAATCCCAGCAGAAAGTGGGGATACTTCTGCAAAAAGGCGCGCATTGTTTCGACGGCGCGCACCATGAGTTCGTCACTGCTGGTAATCAGCGTTGGCAGAAAGCTGGTGCAGCCGGATTTAACATTGGCGCGGTGCATGGTTTCCAGCGTTTCCACGCTGATGGCATTGATATCGTCATTAAACTGCACGCCTCCACAGCCGTTAAGCTGCAGGTCAATAAAGCCGGGTGCGATAATCGCGCCCCCAACATCCTGCTGTTCTATTTCTGGCGGCAAGGCTGCCAGAGAGCAAACCCGCTCAATTTTGCCGTCAGCGATGACGACAGCATGATGATCGAAAATGTCATCGCCGCTGTAGATACGGCCGTTCACTAATGCGTACATCTTGTTCTCCCGGCTTGCCTGCCGTTAACGCGTCTAACCGCAGGTGACGAAATGATTGTGTTAAACGCCCTGCATATTTTCCGCTTCCATTTCACGGAAGTATTTCACCGTTTTGACTTTTAGCTCCATGGTGGCAGGCTCATCACAGACCACCACGGATTTAGGATGAAGCTGCAGGCAGCTAATCGTCCACATATGGTTCACGTTCCCTTCAACAGCAGCCTGCAACGCCTGGGCTTTTACGTGCCCGGTGACCAGGATCATGACTTCTTCGGCATCCAGCAGCGTACCAACGCCGACTGTCAGCGCGTATTTGGGTACCTGATCCACATCACCGTTGAAAAAACGCGAGTTCGCTACGCGCGTGTCGTGCGTCAGGGTTTTAATCCGGGTGCGTGAAGACAGAGAGGAGGCGGGTTCATTAAACGCGATATGCCCATCGTTACCAACGCCGCCCATAAACAGGTGAATTTTACCCAGTGTCCGAATTTTATCTTCATAACGGCGACATTCTGCGTCAATATCTGGCGCATTACCATTCAGTAAATTGATATTTTCTGGTTGGATATCAACGTGGTCGAAGAAATTGCGGTACATAAAGCTGTGATAGCTTTCCGGATGCTCTTTCGGCAAGCCAACGTATTCGTCCATGTTAAAGGTCACGACATGTTTAAAGCTGACCTGGCCCGCTTTGTGCATGTCAATCAGGTGTTTATAGGCTTCCAGCGGCGTTCCGCCCGTGGGCAGTCCCAGGATAAAAGGCTTGTCAGCACGGGGATTAAACGCATTGATGCGATTGACGATATGGCGTGCCGCCCATTTGCCGACCTGAGTTGGGGTGGATAAAGGAATCAGTCTCATATTGCACCTCGAATGTGAGTTAACGGTCAGACGTGCAGCTAATACGCGGGTCAGGCCTGAAGTGGCAGGCGCAAAGGGTGTAAGAAAGCGCACATCTTGATATTTCGCATCATAAAATAAGTTTGCCTTTATAGCCAGTGAGAGTGACCTTAAAAATCGATTTATGGTGATAATTGTCACAGATAGTAGCTATTAATTTGTGAAGCGAATTAAATTGTTATTACACTCCTCAGCATTGAGTGTAATGCCGTAAGAGGCTTGCTGCTGACATAACAACATTAAGCGGCAGCATAGCTACAGAGTCAGTTCATAGGGGGAAGGGTCAATGTTAAGTTATTTACAACGAGTGGGACGGGCGCTGATGGTGCCGGTCGCCACTTTGCCTGCTGCAGCAATACTTATGGGGATCGGCTACTGGATCGATCCGGACAGCTGGGGCGCGGGCAATGCCTTTGCCGCCCTGCTGATTAAATCCGGTGGCGCGATCATTGAAAACATGTCAGTGCTGTTCGCGATTGGCGTGGCGTACGGTATGTCAAAAGATAAAGACGGCGCGGCCGCACTCACCGGCTTTGTTGGTTTCCTGGTCGTGACGACGTTGTGTTCGCCTGCCGCCGTGGCGATGATTCAGAAAATACCGGTGGCTGACGTCCCTGCGGCCTTTGGGAAAATCAGCAATCAGTTTGTCGGTATTCTGGTTGGGGTTCTGTCAGCCGAAGTCTACAACCGCTTTAGCCATGTTGAACTGCCCAAAGCGTTCTCGTTCTTCAGCGGCCGTCGTCTGGTCCCGATTCTGGTCTCGTTCCTGATGATTCTGGTCGCGTTCATCCTGATGTATATCTGGCCAGTCATCTTTAATGGTCTGGTGAGCTTTGGTGAGCATATCCAGAAGCTGGGATCGGTAGGGGCTGGCGTCTATGCCTTCTTCAACCGATTGCTTATTCCGGTAGGCTTACATCATGCGCTGAACTCCGTGTTCTGGTTCGACGTCGCGGGCATCAACGACATTCCTAAATTCCTCGGCGGTGCGCAGTCGCTGGCGAATGGCACCGCTATTCCGGGCATCACGGGCCGTTATCAGGCGGGCTTCTTCCCTATCATGATGTTCGGTTTACCCGGCGCAGCGCTGGCGATTTACCATTGTGCTCGTCCTGAAAATCGGGCGAAGGTCGGCGGGATCATGTTGGCGGCGGCTTTTGCCGCCTTCTTTACCGGCATTACCGAACCGCTGGAATTTTCCTTTATGTTCGTGGCACCGGTACTCTATGTCATCCATGCTGTGTTGACCGGTCTGTCTGTGTTTATTGCTGCCAGCATGCATTGGATTGCCGGCTTTGGTTTCAGCGCGGGGCTGGTGGACATGGTGCTCTCATCCCGCAATCCCCTGGCGACGCACTGGTACATGCTGATTCCGCAAGGGCTGGTGTTCTTCGTTATCTACTATGTTGTGTTCCGTTTCACCATCAAAAAATTCAACCTGATGACGCCGGGCCGTGAGCTGGCGGTTGCTGGCGATGAAACCGATGGTTATGACGTGAATGTGGATACTACCGACAACGGTGAGAGCGCGACCGAATCTCTGGCGCGTCGTTACATTGGCGCGGTGGGCGGTTCAGACAACTTAACCGCGATCGATGCCTGCATTACGCGTTTGCGTCTGAATGTGAAGGATGCCGGGCAGGTTAATGAAGGCGTGGCGAAACGCCTGGGTGCCTCAGGTGTCATCCGCCTGAACAAGCAGAGCGTTCAGATAATCGTCGGCACACAGGCTGAAAGTATCGCCATGGCCATGAAAAAAGTGTTGGTGAAAGGCCCGGTTGCAGCCGCTACCGCCAGCACCGCCAGCGCACCCGCTGCGGCCAGCGACGTGAAACCTCAGGCTGTGTTAAACAGTGAAAAACGCGTTATCGCGACCTTAGTGGCGCCCGTAAGCGGTGAAATTGTGCCGCTGGATGCCGTACCGGATGAGGCTTTTGCCAGTAAAGCGGTCGGCGACGGTGTGGCAATCAAACCCAGCGACAAGCGCGTTGTGGCCCCCATTGCGGGCACCGTGGTGAAAATCTTTAACACTAACCATGCGTTCTGCCTGGAAAGTGAAAATGGGGTGGAGATCGTGGTGCACATGGGGCTGGATACCGTGGCGCTGGGCGGTCAGGGCTTTACCCGTTTAGTGGAAGAGGGCGCTCAGGTTACGGCAGGTCAGCCGGTGCTGGAGATGGATCTTGACTATCTCAACGCCCATGCCCGCTCGATGATAAGTCCGGTGGTGGTCAGCAATATTGAAGACTTCGCAGGATTAACGCTGTTGACGCAGGGCCAGGTGATCGCGGGTGAAACCCCGCTGTATGAAATTAAAGGCTAATTCGCTGTATCAACAATAAAAGGCAGGAAGCGATTCCTGCCTTTTTTATTTTAAACGCCCAACAAACGGTTGTTTCTCTGCAACGCTTTGTGGATCATACCCGGATATTACGTGGTATAAACCACCCTTTCTACGCGTTGAGGATTTTGAGATGAGTGAGGCTGAAGCCCGCCCAACTAACTTTATTCGTCAGATTATTGACGAGGATTTGGCGAGCGGGAAGCACAGCAGTGTGCATACCCGTTTCCCGCCAGAGCCAAATGGTTATCTGCACATCGGTCATGCTAAATCAATCTGCCTGAATTTTGGTGTTGCACAAGACTATCAGGGCGAGTGCAATCTGCGTTTTGACGATACCAATCCGGTTAAAGAGGATATGGAATTTGTTGAGTCCATCAAGCGTGATGTGCAGTGGTTGGGTTTTTCGTGGAGTGGCGACGTTCGTTATTCATCTGACTATTTTGATCAGCTTTACCAGTATGCGGTTGAACTGATCGGAAAGGGACTTGCCTATGTTGATGAACTGACCCCTGAAGAAATTCGTGAATACCGGGGAACGTTAACCGCGCCGGGTAAAAACAGCCCATACCGCGATCGCAGCGTGGAAGAGAACCTTGCCCTGTTTGAAAAAATGCGCAACGGTGAATTTGCAGAAGGTAAAGCCTGTCTGCGTGCAAAAATTGATATGGCTTCCAGCTTTATCGTTATGCGCGACCCGGTGCTGTACCGCATTAAGTTTGCTGAGCATCATCAAACCGGCAACAAATGGTGCATCTACCCGATGTACGATTTTACCCACTGCATTTCCGATGCGCTGGAAGGCATTACGCATTCACTCTGTACACTGGAGTTCCAGGATAACCGCCGTCTGTATGACTGGGTGCTGGACAACATCACGATTCCGGTTCATCCACGTCAGTACGAATTTTCGCGCCTGAATCTTGAATATGCGGTGATGTCAAAACGCAAACTCACGCAGCTGGTCAGTGAGAAGCATGTGGAAGGCTGGGACGATCCCCGTATGTTAACCGTGTCCGGCCTGCGTCGCCGTGGTTATACCGCGGCCTCAATCCGTGAGTTTTGCCGGCGTATTGGTATCACCAAGCAGGACAACATTGTTGAAATGGCCTCGCTGGAGTCTTGTATCCGCGACGATCTCAACGAAAATGCGCCACGCGCGATGGCGGTGTTGGATCCGGTGAAGCTGGTGCTGGAAAACCTGCCGGCAGGCCATAACGAAGTGCTTAGCATGCCGAACCATCCTAACAAACCGGAGATGGGGACGCGCGACGTGCCGTTCAGCCGCGAAATCTGGATCGATCGGGCCGATTTCCGTGAAGAAGCTAACAAGCAGTATAAACGCCTGGTGCTGGGTAAAGAGGTGCGCCTGCGTAATGCGTACGTGATCCGAGCCGAGCGTATCGCGAAAGATGAAGAAGGCAATATCACCTGCATCTACTGCACCTGTGATGTGGATACGCTGAGCAAAGATCCTGCTGACGGCCGTAAAGTTAAAGGCGTGATCCACTGGGTGTCCGCTGAACATGCGCTGCCCGCTGAGTTCCGTCTTTACGATCGCCTGTTTAGCGTACCCAATCCTGGCGCGGCAGACGATTTCCTGACCACGATTAATCCCGACTCGCTGGAAGTCAAACAGGGCTTTGTTGAACCCGGCCTGCGTGATGCGGTGGCCAGCGCGCCCTACCAGTTTGAGCGCGAAGGCTACTTCTGTGCCGACAGCGTTTATTCAACCCCTTCACAGTTAGTGTTTAACCGCACGGTAGGTTTACGCGATACCTGGGCGAAAATCGGCGAATAATTTCTCTGTGATGTTGACCGCAGAGTAATCGAAAGGGCGAGTTATCGCCCTTTTTTATTGCGGCGATTTTTTTTAGTACCGACGTTTCTCCTGAGCAGAGTCAGAGTATTAATTTTATTTTTGTGGAACCGCTCTCAGTTTAATTTTTTTAATAAATTTCCCAGTGTTAATTCTTTTTTTTCAGGTAGGCTAACCCTCTGAAGTATCAGTTTGTGGGTTTAAAAGGAAAAAATGACACTTTTTGCACAGGAAGCCAAACATAGCGTTGTCGTGTTACATCAGCTTATTGAACATATTTTTAATCATGGTCGGGATGGTGGCGACAGTTTTCATCTGCTGCTCTCGCACTTTCATCCCGATTTTAAGATGGTCACGCCGCAGGGAAAACAGCTGAATCTGGATCAGGTTGAAGATCTTTTTCGACGACTGCAGGGGGCAAGGGAAGGGATGCGCATTGCGACCAGTGAGCATGTAATTCTTTCTGAGCATGCGAACGAAGTGACGATTCAGTATCGCGAACTGCAGATGATGAATGGTGAAAATAAAAGCCGTATTTCGCTGGCGATTCTGGACTGCACCACCTCTGTTCCACGCTGGCGCTACCTGCAGGAAACGCTCGTGACCTGAGCGACAGCAATAAAAAAGCCGATGTGAACATCGGCTTTTTTACTTTATACCCGAAAGCGCTTATTTGTCGTGCAGCGTTTCGTCTTCACGGCAGTCGCCCAGTGCACAGTGACCGTACAGGTACAGGCTGTGGTTGGTGAGCTTAATACCATGACGGGTCGCGATTTCACGTTGACGCGTCTCAATGGATTCGTCACTAAATTCAATCACTTTACCGCAATCCAGACAGATCAGGTGGTCGTGATGGTGCTGCTGCGTCAGCTCAAACACCGATTTACCGCCTTCAAAGTTGTGGCGGGTCACGATGCCTGCATCGTCGAACTGGTTAAGCACACGGTAGACCGTGGCCAGTCCAATCTCTTCGCCCATGTCGATCAGGCGTTTATACAGATCTTCCGCGCTGACGTGATGGCATGCAGGTTCCTGAAGCACTTCCAGAATTTTGAGTCTGGGCAATGTGACTTTCAGGCCAGCCTTCTTTAATGCGGTATTGTTGTCAGTCATGCGGATATTGTCCTGTTACTTTAGTCACTCTTGTGGCACGTAGCCTGTATGTCGATCGACCGCCATTCTCATTTGCGTCTCATTATAGAACTGATGCGCTGAAATGAAAACCGATGTCCTTGCGATGCGCCAGCGGCGATGTTCGCTGCGCATGGCATGGAAAGCGGACGAGTCGCATTTCGCGTTTTGTCATCTCAGTTCCAGGGAAATAAGCAGATGATCGATGCGGGTATTCTACAGATTAAATGGGGAAAGTTACAAAAATGTAGCTATTATTTTTATAGGAAAAGCCGTTTGCCCAGTGTGAACCTGCGTCCACACTGAGCTCAGCGCGATCAGGCTTCAATGATTTCTTTGAGCTGCAGCTCATCAAAAATTTGCTTAACCCATTTATCAACGCGTTCGTTGGTCAGCTCTGGCTGGCGATCTTCATCAATAGCCAGACCCAGGAAGTGGTTGTCATCAGCCAGGCCTTTTGACGCTTCGAAGTGGTAACCCTCGGTCGGCCAGTGGCCCACGATGATGGCGCCGTTAGGTTCGATGATGTCACGAATGGTTCCCATGGCATCACAGAAGTACTCTGCGTAATCTTCCTGATCGCCACAGCCAAACAGCGCAACCAGCTTGCCGTTAAAGTCGATCTCTTCCAGCGTCGGGAAGAAGTCATCCCAGTCGCACTGGGCTTCACCGTAATACCAGGTGGGGATGCCCAGCAGCAGAATGTCAAAGGCTTCTAAGTCTTCTTTAGTGCTTTTCGCGATGTCGTGAACTTCTGCAACGTCTTTACCCAGTTGTTTCTGGATCATTTTTGCAATGTTTTCGGTGTTACCGGTATCGCTGCCAAAGAAGATGCCTACGATTGCCATGGGTAAAATAACCTCTTAAATCCTGATGATAGAATGAATGCCGGAGCCTGTTCAGCAAATGATAGCAGACCGCGCAAAAGGGCGGAATGTGTAAAGCCGCGACATTTGTTTCTGTGTGCGGTTTACCCGCGTGAGTCCAGTTTGAGTTGTGCCAGCAGCATTTGTTCAATTAATTCGCTGCGGCTGAGATTGCGCTGCTCAGCCAGCATATTCAGCGCTTCAACGGCTTCACTGTTCATTTTGAGTTCGACACGACGAAGTCCGCGCCCTTTGTCGCGTTTCAGTTGATTGCGTTTGTTGATACGCAGTTGTTCATCACGCGTAAGCGGACTGGTTTTTGGGCGACCCGGGCGACGCTCGTTAGCGAACAGATCGAGCGTCGTACGGTCAGTGTGTTCTTTTGCCATGACTTAGTACAACTGAGTGGGCGCGAACGAGACGTTTCCGCTGCGCAGATTAAAGTATTGACTCTTCCCGCGGGCAACCGCGCCTACGGCAAAAATTTAGCGCGCCATCATACTCCAGGCTAACCGCGGACGCCAATCTTAAACTTTTACAGCCAGTTAAGATGTTTTAAAGCGCAAAAAAGCGTCGAATACTGCGTAAAACGGCATCAGGTTTTTCAGCATGGACCCAGTGACCAGCACCACCGATCACATGTGCATGCGCGGCCGGGAACTGCCTGATTAACGCGTCACGATACTGATTATCCAGGTAAGGTGAGTCGCCACCGCGAATAAACAGCGCGGGATGTGGCCAGGCAGGCACCTCCTGCCAGCCGGAGATCAGCGCATAGTTGTCCCATAACACCGGGACATTAAAGCGCCATTCGCCCTGACTGAATGATTTCAGGATGAACTGAATGACGCCGTCCTCATCAATGTGGTTGCGCATGATCTCTGCGGCTTCAGTGCGCAAGGTGACGCCAGCGGCCGTGACGGCCCGGATAGCGGCGAAAATCTCGTCATGCCGACGTGTCTGATAGTCAACGGGCGCGATGTCGATCATCACCATCTGTTCGATACGTTCTGGTGCCAGCGCGCTCATTGTCATGGCGATCTTACCGCCCATGGAATGACCAATGACCGCGATCCGCTCAATCCCCTGAGCATCCAGCGTATCCAGCATGTCCTGAGCCATCACCCTGTAGTTCATCTCGTCTGCGCGCGGCGATAGCCCGTGGTTGCGCACATCAACCTGAATAAGCGGTCGATCGTCTTTAAGCCCTCGCGCCAGAATACCAAGGTTATCAAGACTGCCAAACAGACCATGAATCAGCAGGACAGGTGTGGAATCAGAAGAAGATTGTTCAGTTTGCAGGCGCGCATTCAAAATCATAGCAAAGTTCTTAAGTGTGAGACCTGAGCTTAGGTTATCATGGTTTCACCTTTTCAGGCGCGCTGCTTCCGGCGGCATTAGGACATATTCTGACTTTTGCCCATAAACCGTTTGAATGCTATCAGCCTGTCTGAATTTAACTTTATAATCTTCATGTTAGAACCTGCCTCCTTTTTGAAATGCCGATCAGCACCTCGGGGTATTCAGAAAATCGCGGGTTCTGTCGTGAGTAAAAAAACCGTACGGAATAAGATGAAAACGATCGAAGTTGACGAAGAGCTCTACCGTTATATTGCCAGCCACACGCAACACATTGGCGAAAGTGCATCCGATATTCTGCGCCGTATGCTGAAGTTTACTGCCGGTCAGCCCGCGGCGGTCAATGACACGCAGCCCGTCTCCGCACCGGCCCCGTCTAAAGCGGCACCGTCGGCAGGTAATGAATCGCGTCCTCAGGATCGTGTTCGCGCGGTGCGTGAGCTAATGCTGTCGGATGAATATGCGGAGCAGAAGCGGGCGGTTAACCGCTTTATGCTAATCTTGTCAACGCTCTATCGTCTGGATACCGCAGCGTTTGCCGAGGCGACAACGTCGCTGCAGGGCCGCACGCGCATCTATTTCGCGGGCGATGAACATACGTTGCTGCAAAGCGGTACCCATACCAAGCCGAAGCACGTTCCCGGCACGCCGTACTGGGTTATTACCAATACCAATACCGGTCGCAAACGCAGCATGGTTGAACACATTATGCTGTCGATGCAGTTCCCATCGGAACTGGCAGAGAAAGTTTGCGGCACCATTTAAACTGAAGCGTCAGGGAGAAGCGCCAATGGCCAATCACCCCCGTGCCGGGCAGCCTGCCCAGCAGAGCGATTTGATTAACGTTGCACAATTAACTTCACAATATTATGTCCTGCAGCCCGATGTGGCTAACCCAGAACATGCGGTGAAATTTGGCACATCAGGCCATCGCGGTAGCGCAGGACGCCACAGCTTTAACGAAAAGCACATCCTGGCGATAGCTCAGGCGATTGCCGAAGAGCGTAAAAAGAACGGGATTACCGGTCCGTGCTACGTAGGTAAAGATACGCATGCGCTTTCGGAACCTGCGCTGTTGTCCGTGCTGGAAGTGCTGGCCGCAAACGGCGTAGACGTGATTGTTCAACAGGACAATGGCTATACGCCAACGCCGGCGATTTCAAACGCCATCCTTGAGCACAATAAATCGGGCGATCAGCTGGCGGATGGCATCGTTATTACGCCTTCGCACAACCCACCTGAAGACGGCGGGATTAAATACAATCCGCCGAACGGTGGCCCTGCCGATACCAACGTCACCAAAGTGGTTGAAGATCGCGCGAATCAGCTGTTGAAAGAGGGCCTGAAAGGCGTGAAGCGTCTGCCACTGGACCAGGCCTGGGCCAGCGGTCACGTGGTTGAGAAAGATTTGATCCAGCCTTATGTTGAAGGCCTTTCACAGATCATCGATTTCCCGGCGATTCAAAAAGCGGGCCTGAAAATCGGCGTCGATCCGCTTGGCGGTTCCGGCATCGCTTACTGGCAGCGCATTGCTGAGCACTACAAACTCGATCTGACCCTGGTGAATGACGCCGTTGATCAGACGTTCCGCTTTATGCATCTTGATAAAGACGGCGTGGTGCGCATGGACTGCTCGTCCGAATCTGCCATGGCGGGCCTGCTGGCCTATAAGGACAAATTTGACCTGGCGTTTGGCAACGATCCCGATTATGACCGCCACGGTATCGTCACGCCTGCCGGCCTGATGAACCCGAACCACTATCTGGCCGTTGCCATCAACTATCTGTTCCAGCATCGCCCACAGTGGGGCAAAGACGTTGCCGTGGGGAAAACTCTGGTGTCCAGTGCCATGATTGACCGCGTCGTTAACGACATCGGCCGCAAGCTGGTGGAAGTGCCGGTGGGCTTTAAGTGGTTCGTGGATGGCCTGTTCGACGGCAGCTTTGGCTTCGGTGGGGAAGAGAGTGCGGGCGCTTCATTCCTGCGCTTTGACGGTACGCCCTGGTCCACCGATAAAGACGGGATCATCATGTGTCTGCTGGCAGCGGAGATTACCGCGGTCACCGGCAAGAACCCGCAGGAGCACTATGATGAGCTGGCCGCGCGTTTCGGTGCACCCAGCTACAATCGCCTGCAGGCGTCAGCCAGTTCCGCACAGAAAGCGGCGCTGTCTAAGCTGTCACCTGAAATGGTGAGTGCTGACACGCTGGCGGGCGATCCGATCACCGCGCGTCTGACCGCTGCGCCGGGCAATGGCGCGTCTATCGGCGGCCTGAAAGTGATGACGGAAAACGGCTGGTTTGCGGCCCGTCCTTCAGGCACCGAAGATGCATACAAAATCTATTGTGAAAGTTTCCTGGGCGCAGAACACCGCGCGCAGATAGAAAAAGAAGCGGTAGAGATTGTCAGCGAAGTGCTGAAAAACGCCTGATTGGCCTGTTAAATGAAAAAAGCGCCTAAGTGGCGCTTTTTTTATGGCATAAACCGGTAGCCGATGCCGGTTTCCGTGAGCAGATGTACCGGCTGGGTAGGATTCTCCTCCAGCTTTTGCCGCAGGTGCCCCATATAGATCCGCAGATAGTGGCTGTGTTCAACGGCGTTTGGTCCCCACACCTGGCTCAACAGCTGCCGCTGGGTCAGCACTTTTCCCGCGTTGTTCAGCAGCGTCGTCAGCAAACGAAACTCTATCGGCGTAAGGTGCACTTCCTCGCCAGCGCGTAGCACTCTACGTGCCGCAATATCCACGGTAACGTCGGCGAAGCTGACCTTGGGATCGGTATGTTGTCCGGCATGACGGCGCAAGGCGACGCGAACGCGTGCCAGCAGTTCACCAATACCGAAGGGTTTCGTCAGGTAATCGTCTGCCCCTGCATCCAGTGCGTCAATTTTATCCTGTTCGTCGATTCGGGCCGACAGCACAATCACGGGCAGCGTGCTCCACTGACGCAGCTCGCCAATAAAGGTTTTGCCATCGCCATCGGGCAGGCCGAGATCGAGAATGACCAGATCGGGTTTTCGCGTCGCCGCCTCAATCAACCCACGTTGTAGCGTTTCGGCATCGAAAACCTTCAGGCCTTCGCTTTCCAACGCGATGCGCACGAAGCGGCGAATTTCTTTCTCATCTTCAATGATTAAAACCGTGGTCACGCCAATCCTGCCATTGCCTGAAAAGGGAAAACACACTGTATCAACTTTTCAGCCTTTCGTCCGTGTTGCCATCGAATCGCGCTAAAGATCATCGTCAAAACCATTATTTAACCAAAATGTAACTAATTTTCAGATTGTCATTAACAGTACAAAAAATAGTCAAATTTAGTGGTCAGATGAGTAGTAAAATTACACAATCAGGCGTAATATTGGATGCAGATCACATTTAACCGACTTTTCGTCAGGAGGAATCCATGTACCGGACTTATTCTCGTCATAAAATCATTTTGCGCCGTACGCTGGTTATCCTGTTGGGCCTGCTGGCTCTGCCGGTCATGCTGTTTCGCAAGGATCGTGCCCGCTTTTACAGCTATCTGCATCGTATGTGGTGCAAAACCAGCACCAAGCCGGTCTGGTTGGCACAGTCTGAAGCCGCTGCCGGTGTCTTTTGGTAATCAGACTGCATTAAACCGCCTCAGCCCCTGAATTTCTGGCCCGTTCCCTGAATCTTATTACGGGGAACGGGCTTTTTTTGAGCATTATCGTCATCTGCAAAGCCCCGCAGGCTGATTTCCCCACTATTTTGCGCTACACTTAAACCTCTACAAGTTTTCGGAGGTTGTACAAGTATGAGTGAGAAAATTCCGGTTGGAATCAGCGCTTGTCTGCTTGGTGAGAGCGTCAGATTTGATGGCGGCCATAAGCGCCTGGCTTTCGCTACTGATCAACTCACCCCTTTTGTACGTTTTGAACCTGTCTGCCCCGAAATGGCGATTGGCCTTCCTACGCCTCGCCCGGCCTTACGCCTCGTTAAAATGGGCGATGATGATGCTCTGCACCTGTGTTTCAGTAAAGAGGGCGGAGAGGACATCACCGATAAAATGCGCGACTGGTCCGAAAACCGCGTTAAATCCCTTCATCATCTCTGTGGCTACATCCTGTGTGCAAAATCACCCAGCTGCGGCATGGAACGGGTCAGGATTTATGAACCCGCCACCAACAATAACCGCAAAGCAGGCACCGGCATTTTTACCGCCTTTTTGCAGCGTGAAATGCCCTGGCTACCGCTTGAAGAAGATGGTCGCCTTAACGATCCCACCCTGCGCGAAAATTTTATTGGCCGGATTTGTGCCCTGCATGAGTTTAATCAGATGTGGAAACAGGGCCTGACTCGTCACAACCTGATGGCTTTTCACAGCCGCTACAAGCTGCTGCTGTTGGCGCATTCCCAGAAGAAATACCGTGAGCTGGGGCCGTTTGTTGCCTCAATGAACCAGTGGGAATCGTTGGAGGCTTTTGCCTTTGAATACCGCAGCCGACTGATGGATTTGATGTCACAGCCCGCGTCCCGCACGAATCACACTAACGTTTTGATGCACGTTCAGGGTTATTTCCGTAGTCAGTTAAGCTCTCCTCAGCGCAAAGAGCTGACGTCGCTGATTGACTGCTACCGGCAGGGAACGCAACCGCTGTTAGCACCCATTACGATTCTTAAGCACTATATGGCGGAATATCCGCACCCCTGGCTGACGCAGCAGCGTTACTTCGATCCTTACCCCGAAGCCCTGCGCCTGCGATACGGACAATGATTCAGGAGTACTATGACCACGCATTTAGTCTGGCTGCGAAACGACCTGCGTATTAACGATAATCTGGCGCTGCACGCGGCCTGCACCCAACCCGATGCCAGGGTAATTGCGCTGTTTATCGCAACGCCCGGGCAGTGGCAGCAACATGAGATGGCGGCCCGCCAGGTCGCATTTATTCATCAGAGTCTGGATATGCTGCAGTCCTCCCTCGCGGAGCGGGGCATTCCGCTTCACTTTCATCAGTGTGATGATTTCGCGGCCAGCATCGATTTTCTGGTCGGCTTCTGCCAGAAGCAGCAGGTCGATAAGCTTTTCTACAATTACCAGTACGAAGTCAATGAGCGTGAACGGGATGCCAGCGCAGAAAAACGCCTGCATGAGGCGAACGTAGTCTGCCAGGGCTTTGATGACAGCCTGCTGCTGCCACCGGGCAGTATTCAAACCGGCGATGGCGAGATGTATAAAGTGTTTACGCCGTTCAGCAAGGCCTTCTTACGGCGGCTACAACAGGGTTTACCCGAGTGTGTGCCGGCTCCCAAAGCCCGTGAAGGTGCGCCGCTTAAAGAGCCAAAAAGCCTTCCGCCTTTTGATTATCCAAAAGCGGATATCGACACGTCGCTGTTTCCGCCCGGTGAACAGGCGGCCGTTAAGCGGTTACGTGAGTTTGCCAAACAGGCGGTGCTCGATTACGCAAAGCAGCGCGATTTGCCCGCGCTGGACAGCACCAGTCGTTTATCGGTCTATCTCTCTACCGGCGTGCTCTCGCCGCGGCAATGCCTGCATCGAATCCTACATGAACAACCCAAAGCGCTGGATAGCGGTCCGGCTGCCGTATGGATCAACGAATTGATATGGCGTGAATTTTACCGTCACCTCATCGTGGCACATCCGCGCTTGTGCAAACATCAGCCTTTTGTTCACTGGACACGCAACGTGGCGTGGCAACGTAACAGTGCGCACTTCGACGCCTGGAAGGCGGGGAAAACCGGTTATCCCATTGTGGATGCCGCCATGCGTCAGATGCAGACCATCGGCTGGATGCACAATCGACTTCGCATGATTACCGCCAGCTTTCTGGTGAAAGACCTGCTTATCGACTGGCGAGAGGGCGAGCGGTACTTCATGCAGCAGTTGATCGATGGCGACCTGGCTGCCAACAATGGCGGCTGGCAATGGGCGGCGTCAACCGGCACCGATGCCGCGCCTTATTTCCGCATCTTCAACCCGACCACGCAGGGCGAGCGCTTCGACAAAGAGGGGGAGTTTATTCGCCGCTATCTGCCAGAGTTGGAAGAGGTGCCTGACAGCGATATCCATCAGCCTCACCAATGGGCGCAGAAAAATAACAAGAAACTCGATTATCCGGCGCCAATCGTGGAACATAAGGACGCACGTAAAAAGACACTCAACGCCTTTGAGCGCGCGAAGAACGCGGCCTGAGGCGGCAAGGAGCAGAAATGAATCACTACGAGTTAGAAAAAATCGTCAACCAGCAGCTCAATACCGCTGCCTTCAGCGACTATGCGCCAAACGGCCTTCAGGTTGAAGGCCGCGCCAGGGTAAAAACGGTGATTACGGGCGTGACCGCCTGCCAGGCATTACTGGATGAAGCGGTGGCCCGCCAGGCCGATGCCGTGCTGGTCCATCACGGTTATTTCTGGAAAAGCGAGCCTGCGGTCATTAAAGGGATGAAGCGCAAGCGGCTGCGCACCCTGTTGGCTAACGATATTAACCTCTATGGCTGGCACCTGCCGCTCGATGCGCACCCGCAGTTAGGGAATAATGCGCAACTGGCCAGGCTGTTGGGGATCGATGTGGTAGGCGAGATCATGCCGCTGGTGCCGTGGGGCGAGTTCGCTCAGCCCATTACCGGTGAGCAGCTGGCACAGCGTATTACCGAGGTATTAGGGCGTCAACCGCTGCACTGCGGTGATAATGCACCTGCTGCAATTCGTCGTGTAGCCTGGTGCAGCGGCGGTGGACAAGGATTTATCGACGCTGCGGCTGGCTTTGGGGTAGACGCATTTATTACTGGCGAAGTGTCAGAGCAGACGATTCACAGCGCACGTGAGCAGGGTCTGCACTTTTTTGCCGCGGGTCATCATGCCACCGAACGCTGCGGCATTCAGGCGCTGGGCGAGTGGCTGGCAGCAGAGCATGGCCTTGATGTGACCTTTATTGATATCCCCAATCCTGCCTGATCCTCTGGGTTCTGTATCACGCGGCAGAACCCAAATCTATTGACACTTCTCTGTCACTTTCGCATAACTACCTTCCTAAGGCCGCAACATCAGTGCCTGCTTTTGGACGCCAGCATACTGCCTGAGCGCAACCGCCAGCATACTGCCTGAGCGCAACCATTTTTTTAACCGGGAGGTGCGCGTTGCAAGAAACACGATGTTACATGCTGGGCGAACGCGCGGTGGTGCTGGAGCTGGCTCCGCCGGTTTCCCTCACCAGTCAGCAGCGAATATGGCAGTTGAGCGAGCGCTTACAGTCACATGGCGCGATACGGGACGTGATTCCCGGCATGAACAACCTCACGTTGTTGCTGGAGGAGGCGCCCTCCGACGCGCAGCAGGCCACAGCGCAGCTTCAGCAGTGGTGGCTGGAAAGCGAAGCGCAGGCCACCGGATCTCGTCTGGTAAAAGTGCCGGTTATCTACGGCGGTGAAGCAGGCCCCGATCTGCTTCAGGTGGCCGATCATGCTGGACTGTCAGCAAAGCAGGTGGTCGAGTTACACAGCAGTAGCGAGTACGACGTCTTTTTTATTGGTTTTCAGCCGGGATTCCCCTATCTGGCCGGGCTTGATCCCCGCCTGCACATGCCGCGCCGCGCGGAACCGCGCGTAGCCGTACCGGCAGGTTCGGTGGGGATAGGCGGGAGCCAGACGGGCGTGTATCCGCTGGCTTCTCCGGGCGGCTGGCAGTTGATTGGTCAAACCCCGGTGGCGCTTTTCACTCCGCAACAGCAGCCACCGACGTTGCTGCAACCCGGCGACAAAGTCCGGTTTGTGCCGCAAAAGGAAGGTATATGTTAACAATTCTTCGGGCGGGGCTGGCCACCAGCATTCAGGATCTGGGCCGCAACCGCTGGCGTCAGTATGGTATCGGCGTCAGTGGCGTTCTGGATCAGCCTGCCATGATCACGGCAAATTTACTGGTCGGTAATCCGCCGGGCAGCGCCGTTCTGGAAATTGTCCTGGGCCAGTTTAAAGCCGAGTTCAGACTCGATGGCTGGTTCGCCCTGACGGGCGCCGGCTGTCAGGCCGAACTGGATGGGAAACCCGTCTGGACCGGCTGGCGGTTGCCGGTTAAAAAAGGCCAGGTGCTGGTGTTAAAGAAACCGGTTCACGGTATGCGCAGTTATCTGGCGATACAGGGAGGATTCGAAGTCCCAGAGGTACTGGGCTCATGCAGCACAGATATCAAAGCCGGGTTTGGCGGCTTCCAGGGGCGCACGTTGCAGGATGGCGATCGTATTCCTCTGGGCAAACCGGGGCAGCCCTTTATGCACAAGAAAGGGGTGAAGCAGTTGCTGTGGGGCAATCGCATTCGGGCGCTGCCGGGGCCGGAATATCATGAGTTTAGTGAAGAGGCACAGCAAAAGCTGTGGCGAGCGGCATGGACACTCAATCCGCAAAGCAACCGCATGGGCTACCGTTTGCAGGGGCCAACCTTGCAGCGTGAGGCCTCACGCGAGCTGCTATCTCACGGACTGGTACCCGGCGTTATTCAGGTGCCGGGAAACGGACAACCCATTGTATTGCTGGCGGATGCACAAACCACCGGGGGCTATCCGCGCATCGCCTGTGTGATAGAGAGCGATCTCTACCATCTGGCGCAGATTCGTCTGGGTGAACCGATCCATTTTATTCTCTGCACGGCTCAGGAAGCGCAGGCGGCAAAGCGGCAGCAACAGCTCGCCCTGGATCAAATGGCATGGGGACTGGCTAATGAAAATTGATTTAAACGCCGATTTGGGCGAGGGCGGCAGTAGCGATCGTGCGCTATTGCAACTGGTAAGCTCCGCCAATATCGCCTGCGGGTTTCACGCGGGCGATGCAGAAATGATGCTGCAGTCCGTTCGCTGGGCCAAAGCGTACGGTGTGGCGATTGGTGCGCATCCCAGCTTCCCTGACCGGGAGAATTTTGGTCGCAGCGCCATGCAACTGCCGCCAGAAACCCTTTACGCACAAATCATCTATCAGGTCGGCGCATTGAAAAGCCTGGCGGAGAGCGAAGGGCAATCGTTGGTCCATGTAAAGCCGCATGGGATGTTGTATAACCAGGCTGCCGCCGACGCGGGCCTGGCGGACACCATTGCGCGTGCCGTTAAGGCCGTCGATGCCGGACTGATCGTCGTGGGGCTGGCGAACAGCGAATCGATTCGTGCGGCGGCGCACCATGGCCTGAAAACCCGCGAGGAAGTTTTTGCCGATCGCGGTTATCTCAGCAGCGGTGCTCTGGTGCCCCGCGGTCAACCCGGCGCATTAATTGAAGAGGAAGCTCAGGCAATCGATCAGACGTTGATGATGGTGCAGCAGGGGCGGGTAAAAAGCGTAAGTGGTGAGTGGGTAGCGGTTAACGCGCAGACCGTCTGCGTGCATGGTGACGGCGCACACGCGCTGCAGTTCGCTCAACGATTACGGGCCAGCTTCGCAAATAACAATATTGCTGTAACCAGTCAATAAAACAGCACCGCCGGGCTGATAAGCTCAGGCTTTTTTTGGTCTATCACAAGGGGAAAATATGGACAGCGTAGTGAATCTCTGGCCACTACTGGGCATTGCTGCCATCGTCGCAGGCTTCGTTTTACGCTTTAATCCGGTACTGGTGGTGATCGTTGCGGGCTTCGTCACCGGGATTGCCGCCATGATGCCGCTGGGCGATATTCTGCAAAAACTGGGCGAGGGCTTCCTGAATACCCGCAATCTGCCGCTTATTTTGCTGTTGCCGCTGGCGGTCATTGGCCTGCTGGAGCGCCATGGTCTGAAACAGCGCGCCCAGACGTGGATCGCACAGATTAAAACGGCGACGGCAGGGCGACTGCTCATCATCTACCTGTTTGTACGCGAGATCACTGCGGCGCTGGGGCTGACCAGCCTGGGTGGTCACCCGCAAATGGTGCGACCGCTGCTGGCACCGATGGCCGAAGGGGCCAGCGAAAGCCGTTACGGTGAACTGTCGCCTGAGATTCGCCATCGCCTGCGAGCCATGTCCGCTGCGACGGATAACGTCGGCCTGTTCTTTGGCGAAGATATCTTTGTCGCCTTTGGCGCCATCATCTTTATGCACAACTTTATGCAGGAGTCCGCCGGTATTCAGACCGAGCCGCTGCATATCGCGCTGTGGGGCATTCCAACGGCCATTGCGGCTTTTCTGATTCACTCCGCGCGCCTGATAAGGCTGGACCGTCAGCTCGCGCGTGAACTGAGTGCCATCAACAGCCAGGCCATCAACGCCAGAGGAGATCGCTAATGTTCCAGCAACAATATTTGATGTGGCTGGCTGGCGTGATTCTGCTGGTCGTGGCTTTTTTATCCTGGCGTGACAGCGGGAACCCACGTCGCTTTACCACCGGCCTGTTTTGGGGCTTATACGGTCTGATTTTTTTGGTGGGGGACTGGACAACGCAGCTGATGTCACAGCTGATGGGATCAACACAGAGCGGCACGCGCACCCTGCATATTACCGTGGGCGTGGCAGTTGTGCTGATGGGCTTAATTGCCGGCTGTGGTGGCGTAAAGCTTGGTCGCTACCATCAACGTAGCGAAGAGGAAAAAGAGGCCAGCGCACAACGCCTTAAAAATAAACTCTTTCTGCCTGCGTTAGCGATTCCTGTCGTAACGGTGGTTGGCGTTCTGGCCTTTAATAATATTCCCGGTTTGCAGAACGGGGTATTTGGACCCGGCAATCATTCCACCCTGGTCACGCTGTTTTCCATGACGGTGGGCTGCCTGCTGGGCTGGCTAATCGCCATGAAACTGACGCATGAGAAGCCGGTTCAGTCGATGCAGGAAACCCGGCGTCTGCTGGATTGTGTGGGCTGGGCTTTCCTGCTACCGCAAATTCTGGCCACGCTGGGGCTGTTGTTCACCGCTGCGGGCGTGGGCGGCGCCATCTCGCATCTGACCGAACATTATCTGGCGGTCGATAACCGCTTTATTGCCGTGACCGTTTACGCTGTTGGCATTGCGCTGTTAACTATGGTCATGGGCAACGCCTTTGCCGCTTTCCCGATTATTACCGCCGGTGTGGGCATTCCCATTCTGGTGCTACAACATGGTGGTAATCCGGCTGTCATGGCGGCAATCGGCATGTTTTCCGGCTACTGCGGAACCTTAATGACACCAATGGCCGCGAACTTTAATATCGTGCCCGCCGCGCTGCTGGAGTTGCCGGATCGTAACGCGGTCATCAAAGCTCAGGTCCCAACCGGTGTGCTACTGTTAATTGTTAACGTGTTTTTACTCTATTTCCTGATGTTTCTGTGAGGCAGCATGAAAACGGTATTGATGACGGCGTTTGAGCCCTTTGGTGGCGAATCCATTAATCCCTCCTGGCAGGCGGTCAGCGCGCTTGAAGGCCAGCAGATTGGCGGGGCACGTATTGTGACGCGCCAACTGCCGGTCGTGTTCAGCGAGGTGCTGGACGTGTTGTATCAGGCGCTGGAAGAGATTAAGCCGGATGCCATTATTGCTGTGGGGCAGGCGGGCGGGCGCAGCGATATCACCGTCGAGCGCATCGGCATTAACGTCGATGACGCCCGCATTCCCGATAACGCGGGCCATCAACCCGTGGATGAGCCGATTGCGCAGGATGGCCCGGCCGCCTACTTTTCACGCCTGCCGATCAAAGCCATTGTGGCCGCCGTGCGCAAAGCCGGTATTCCGGCTTCGGTGTCGCAAACCGCCGGCACCTTTACCTGTAACCGGGTGATGTATGGTCTGCTGCACTGGCTGCATCAACATGACAGCGCGGCGCGTGGCGGATTTATTCATATCCCTTACCTGCCAGAGCAGGCGGTCCACCATCCTGGCGCACCCAGCATGCCCGCCGCAACCGTGATCGAGGCGCTGAAAATTGCGGTGCAGACCACGCTGGAAACCGCCAACGATCTCAAGGAAGCGGGTGGCGCAACCCATTAAGAGGACGAGTGATGCCAGAAGGACCGGAGATTCGCCGTGTGGCGGATCAGCTTGAAATGGCCATTGTCGGGCAGCCTTTGGCCGACGTCTGGTTTGCTTTCCCTGCATTAAAAACTTACGAGCCCACATTAGTGGGGGAAAAGGTAGAGTCGATTGAAACGCGCGGCAAAGCGTTGCTGACACATTTCAGCAATGGTCTGACGCTCTATTCGCATAATCAACTTTACGGCGTCTGGCGCATCGTGTCGCCAGACGTGCAGCCCGAGACTAAACGGCAGCTACGTGTGCGCCTGGCAACGGCAGACCAGGCCATCCTGCTCTACAGCGCTTCGGATATTGAATTGCTGAATGCGGAAACCCTGGCCAGTCATCCGTTCCTGAATCGCATTGGGCCTGATGTGTTAAGCCCCGCGCTGACGCCGGAGGAGGTAAAGCAGCGCCTGCTCTCAGCGCGCTTCCGCCGTCGCCAGTTCAGCGGTTTATTACTGGACCAGGCGTTTCTGGCCGGATTAGGCAACTATCTGCGCGTGGAGATCCTCTGGCTGGCACAGCTGCTTCCACACCATAACGCGCAGTCACTGAGCGAGTCACAGCTTGACGCCTTCAGCGACGCGCTGCTGTCCGTACCGCGTCATGCCTACCGCATGCGTGGCACGATGAAAAAGTATCACAGCGAAGCTGCCTTTCGTTTTGAAGTCTTTCATCGTCAGGGCAAGACGTGTCGGCGCTGCGGCACGGTGATTGAGAAGGGCGTTTTATCCTCACGGCCATTTTACTGGTGTCCGGGCTGTCAGGTATAAAAAGACAGGCGGGCCTGACGGGCAGGCTCCGTTAATCATTCCGTTTTCTGCTGCAGGGAGACCATCATGACGCCTGAAATCCTGACCGAACGGCTGGTTTTAAAACCGCTCACCCTGCAGGACGCGGATGCGATTCAGGTGGCGTTTCCCCAATGGGAAATTGTCCGTTACCTGATCGATTCGGTGCCCTGGCCCTATCCGGACGGCGCCGCCAGAGACTTTGTTGCGAACGTGGCATTACCCGCTGTTGAGGCGGGAAAAGGCTGGTACTGGACGATACGGCGCAGGGAAGCGGAGACGATGCTGATCGGGGTCATCAGCCTGATGGACACGCCGGACAACCATCGCGGCTTCTGGTTAGTACCCCACTGGCAGGGGCAGGGTTACATGTCGGAGGCCAGCAATGCCGTTACCGATTACTGGTTCAATGTGCTGAATAAACCGGTATTAAGAACGCCCAAAGCCGCAGCAAACGTGCGGTCGGTCGCTATCTCGGTTAAAAGCGGTATGCGTTGTATCAGAACGGGAAAGCAACGCTATGTTTCAGGCGAACATGACTCTGAACTCTGGGAGGTGACGCGGGATGAGTGGCGTAAATTCAGAGCGGCTCAGGCTGGCGAAACAGCCGCGAAAAAGTAACATTTTGCCGTGATCCGACAGCATCTTTAGCGATAAGGTTAAACCTGTCCGGCCTCAACGGAACCTGCATCCTTCGGGCAAAAAAACGGCTATGCCTTGTCAGCATAGCCGTTTTGTCGTCGATGGCCCGGTGCGATATTCGCCCAGGCGACAGGCTTATTTATCCAGCTGTGACGTAAAGTCGCGCTCGGTATAACCGGTATACAGCTGACGCGGACGGGCAATTTTCATGCCTTCGTCGTGCATCTCTTTCCAGTGGGCGATCCAGCCAACGGTACGTGCCATGGCAAAAATCACGGTAAACATGGAAGACGGAATGCCCATGGCTTTCAGGATAATACCGGAGTAGAAGTCCACGTTTGGATAGAGTTTACGCTCGATGAAGTACGGGTCGTTCAGCGCAATGTGTTCCAGCTCCAGCGCCACTTCCAGCAGGTCATCTTTCATGCCCAGCTCGTTCAGCACTTCATGACAGGTTTCACGCATGACGGTCGCGCGTGGGTCATAGTTTTTGTAAACGCGATGACCAAAGCCCATCAGGCGGAAGGAGTCGTTTTTGTCTTTAGCACGGCGCACGAACTCAGGAATGTGTTCAACGGTGCTGATCTCTTCCAGCATGCGCAGACAGGCTTCGTTTGCGCCACCGTGCGCCGGTCCCCACAGGGAGGCGATACCGGCCGCGATACAGGCAAACGGGTTAGCGCCTGATGAACCTGCCGTACGGACGGTTGAGGTTGAGGCGTTCTGCTCGTGATCGGCATGCAGAATCAGAATGCGATCCATGGCGCGTTCAAGCACAGGGTTGACCTTGTATTCTTCACAAGGCGTTGCAAACATCATGTGCAGGAAGTTACCGGCGTAGGAAAGGTCGTTACGTGGATAAACGAACGGCTGGCCGATTGAATACTTGTAACACATCGCTGCCATGGTAGGCATTTTAGACAGCAGGCGGAAAGCGGCGATTTCACGATGGCGCTCAATGTTCACATCCAGCGAGTCGTGATAAAACGCGGCCAGGGCGCCAGTCACGCCGCACATCACAGCCATTGGATGTGAGTCGCGACGGAAGCCGTGGAACAGACGCGTGATCTGCTCATGAATCATGGTGTGGCGGGTAACGGTGACTTTGAACTCTTCAAACTGTTTCTGAGTCGGGGCTTCACCATTCAGCAGGATATAGCACACTTCCAGGTAGTTAGAGTGGGTGGCCAACTGATCGATGGGAAAACCACGGTGAAGCAGGATACCTTCATCGCCATCGATAAAGGTGATTTTTGACTCGCAGGACGCGGTAGACGTGAAACCAGGATCGAAGGTAAACAGGCCGTTAGAACCCAGTTCGCGGACATCGACGACATCCTGGCCCAGCGTGCCTTGCAGCACTTTCAGTTCAATAGGCTTTTCGTCGGGTAGGGTTAGCGTCACTTTTTTATCTGTCATTTTCGTCTCCATAGCGCCTTGGGCAGGTAAGGATCTTTCGACACCTGAAACGCGCGCATGTTGCATTTAGGCAGTACTTCACGATGTCACTCTGCATTATAAGCAGTGAAGGGTACAGAGTGAGAGGCGCGTTCCACAGGAAATGTAAAGCCGTGACATGTGCATATCGCGGTTGTTAAAGATCCGGTCAGGACATAACTTCTTTGTAACCAATAACCTGATGGTTTTAAAAGCTGTTAGTGGCAATGTTACATAACTTGAGCTTAGGAGAAAGTGTATCCCCATAACTTTTGTGCATCATAGGATTTTATCGGGATAGTTTGTAACTGAATTGTTGAACTATTGTCAAATCAGATAATTAAATTTGTATGAATTGTGAAAAACGTGAGAATGATCACTGTTCCACCCAAAATTCTCCAAAGAGTTTGTAGGGGAATTGTAATCAGAATGTGATCGTCCTATACTTCCGGCCAGGTCTCCGGAATACCCTGACACCAGGAGCCACCCAGCGTTTGTAACACGTCATTTAACACTGGATGTTGCTATTTTGGTGACGGATAAAGTCTGAACACGTTTAGGGTTCAGGTCTTATGTCCGGAGGAAGCAAAATAAAAAAGAGCTGTGTGGGCAAAACCGTGAAAAAACAAAGACCTGTCAACTTGGATCTCTCGACGATCCGGTTTCCCGTTACTGCAATATCGTCCATTCTTCACCGCGTCTCCGGCGTCATCACCCTGGTTGCTCTCGGCATCCTGTTATGGCTTCTCGGTCTTTCCCTCTCTTCTCCTGAAGGTTTCCAGCACGCTGCATCTGTCATGAATGGCTTCTTTGCGAAGTTCATCATGTGGGGCATTTTGACTGCGCTGGCCTATCATGCAGTGGGCGGGATACGTCACATGTTAATGGATTTTGGTTATCTGGCCGAAACGCTCGAAGCAGGTAAGCGTTCTGCGCAGGTGACGTTTGGTATTACTGTCGTGCTTTCAATTTTAGCAGGAGTCCTCGTATGGTAAGCAATGCATCCGCGTTGGGTCGCAATGGCATTCAGGACTGGCTGCTGCTGCGCGCGACGGCAATCCTCATCACGCTTTACATCATCTATCTCCTCGGTTTCGTGGTGATGACAGACACGCTGACGTATGACATCTGGCGTGGCTTCTTCGCTTCTGCATTTACAAAAGTGTTCACGCTCCTGACGCTGTTTTCCATTCTGATCCACGGCTGGATCGGTATGTGGCAGGTCTTAACGGACTACGTTAAACCGCTGGCAACGCGTCTGCTGTTGCAGTTGGTCATCGTAGTGGCGCTGTTGTCATATGCAATTTATGGATTTGTTGTGGTGTGGGGTGTGTAAATGAGTTTACCAGTAAGAGAATTTGATGCCGTGGTGATCGGCGCAGGCGGCGCGGGTATGCGCGCGGCGTTGCAAATCTCCCAGTCGGGCCAGACCTGTGCCCTGTTGTCCAAAGTCTTCCCGACCCGTTCCCATACGGTCTCCGCGCAGGGCGGAATCACCGTTGCGCTGGGTAACACCCATGACGATAACTGGGAATGGCATATGTATGACACCGTCAAAGGTTCCGACTACATCGGTGACCAGGACGCGATTGAATACATGTGTCACGTCGGTCCGGAAGCGATTCTGGAACTGGAGCACATGGGCTTGCCCTTCTCCCGTCTTGATGACGGCCGCGTTTATCAGCGTCCGTTTGGTGGTCAGTCGAAAAACTTCGGCGGTGAGCAGGCGGCGCGTACTGCCGCAGCGGCCGACCGTACCGGCCACGCACTGCTGCATACGCTGTACCAGCAGAACCTGAAAAATAAAACCACTATCTTCTCCGAATGGTATGCACTGGATCTGGTCAAAAATGACGACGGTGCCATTGTAGGCTGTACGGCAATCTGCATGGAAACCGGCGAAACGGTTTACTTCAAAGCCAAGGCCACCATTCTGGCGACGGGCGGTGCAGGACGTATTTATCAGTCCACGACGAACGCCCACATCAATACCGGCGACGGTGTTGGCATGGCGCTGCGCGCGGGCGTGCCTGTGCAGGATATGGAAATGTGGCAGTTCCACCCAACCGGTATCGCCGGTGCTGGTGTACTGGTCACCGAAGGCTGTCGTGGTGAAGGCGGTTATCTGCTGAACAAACATGGTGAGCGTTTCATGGAGCGCTATGCGCCTAACGCCAAAGACCTTGCCGGTCGTGACGTTGTGGCCCGTTCGATGATGGTGGAAATCCGTGAAGGTCGCGGTTGCGACGGTCCATGGGGCCCGCACATCAAGCTTAAACTCGATCACCTGGGTGCGGAAGTGCTGGAATCGCGCCTGCCGGGCATCCTTGAGCTGTCCCGTACCTTTGCTCACGTTGACCCGATTAAAGAGCCGATTCCGGTTATCCCAACCTGTCACTACATGATGGGCGGCGTGCCAACCAAAGTCACCGGTCAGGCGCTGCGTGTGAATGAGCAGGGCGAAGACGAAGTGATTCCTGGCCTGTTCGCGGTGGGTGAAATCGCCTGCGTATCGGTACACGGGGCGAACCGTCTGGGTGGCAACTCGCTGCTGGACCTGGTGGTCTTCGGTCGTGCAGCTGGCGTGCATCTGCTTGAATGTCTGGAAGAGCAGGGTGAACTGCGTGAAGCCAGCCAGGAAAACATTGATGCCGCGATGGCGCGTTTCAACCGCTGGGAAAATAACACCACGGGTGAAGATCCGGTTGAAATCCGCAAGGCGTTGCAACGCTGCATGCAGAACAACTTCTCGGTATTCCGTGAAGGCGATGCGATGCGTGAAGGGCTTGCTGAACTGAAAGAGATCCGTGAGCGTCTGAAGTCCGCGCGCCTGGATGACCGCTCACCTGACTTCAATACACAGCGTATTGAGTGCCTTGAGCTGGATAACCTGATGGAAACCGCTTATGCCACCGCAGTGGCGGCCAACTACCGCACTGAGAGCCGTGGCGCACACAGCCGCTTCGACTATCCGGAACGTGATGATGCCAACTGGCTGTGCCATAGCCTCTATGTTCCGCAAACGGAAAGCATGACGCGCCGTGAGGTGAACATGCAACCGAAACTGCGTGCGGCCTTCCCGCCGAAAGCGCGTACCTACTAATTGCGGAGATCATCATGAGACTTGAATTTTCGATCTATCGTTACAACCCGGACGTCGATGACAAACCGCGCATGCAGGACTATACCCTGGAAGCGGAAGACGGCCGTGACATGATGCTGCTGGATGCGCTGATCCGTCTGAAAGAGAAGGATCCTACCCTGGCGTTTCGTCGCTCGTGCCGTGAAGGCGTGTGCGGCTCAGACGGCCTGAACATGAACGGGAAAAACGGCCTGGCCTGCATCACGCCGGTCTCGGCGTTAGGCAACGGCAAGCAGAAAATCGTTATCCGTCCTCTACCGGGCCTGCCGGTCGTGCGCGACCTGGTGGTGGACATGGGCCAGTTTTATGCCCAGTATGAGAAAATTAAGCCTTTCTTATTGAATAACGGTGAAAACCCGCCAGCGCGTGAGCATCTGCAGTCGCCGGGCGAGCGTGAGCATCTGGACGGATTGTATGAGTGTATTCTCTGCGCCTGTTGCTCAACCTCTTGCCCGTCGTTCTGGTGGAACCCGGACAAGTTTATTGGTCCTGCAGGCCTGCTGGCCGCTTACCGCTTCCTGATTGACAGCCGTGATACGGAAACGGATGCGCGTCTGGATAATCTGAGCGATGCATTCAGCGTTTTCCGCTGTCACAGCATCATGAACTGTGTAAGTGTTTGTCCTAAAGGGCTAAACCCGACGCGTGCTATCGGCCACATTAAGTCGATGCTGCTGCAACGCAGCGCGTAGTTGTACCACCGGGAACCTCAGGTTCCCGGTATTTTACGGAAGCCTCTGTAAACGCGGTCCCGACCACGTTTACAAAGGTTCCCTTACGGGCCGGGCGCGCGCTGCGCACAGTGCTCGTATCGCTGAACTCACTACGGCAAACCGCGAAAGCGGCAACAAATGAAACCTCAAAAAAGCATAACATTGCTTAAGGGATCACAATGCAGAACAGCGCGATGAAGCCCTGGCTGGACTCCTCCTGGCTGGCCGGCGCGAATCAGTCTTACATAGAGCAACTCTATGAGGATTTCCTGACCGATCCTGACTCTGTGGATGCAGTGTGGCGCTCGATGTTCCAACAGTTACCAGGCACGGGAGTGAAACCTGAGCAGTTCCACTCCGCAACTCGCGAATATTTCCGTCGCCTGGCGAAAGACGCATCTCGTTACACCTCCTCAGTTACCGATCCGGCAACCAACTCCAAACAAGTGAAAGTGCTGCAGCTGATTAACGCGTTTCGTTTCCGCGGACATCAGGAAGCAAATCTCGATCCGCTTGGCCTGTGGAAACAGGACCGCGTTGCCGATCTCGATCCTGCCTTTCACGATCTGACCGACGCCGATTTTCAGGAAAGCTTTAACGTAGGTTCTTTTGCCATTGGCAAAGAAACCATGAAGCTGGCCGATCTGTTCGACGCGCTGAAGCAGACCTACTGTGGCTCGATTGGTGCAGAGTATATGCACATCAATAACACCGAAGAGAAACGCTGGATCCAGCAGCGTATCGAATCCGGTGCGAGCCAGACGTCATTCAGTGGCGAAGAGAAAAAAGGTTTCCTGAAAGAGCTGACCGCGGCAGAAGGGCTGGAAAAATATCTGGGCGCGAAATTCCCGGGTGCAAAACGCTTCTCGCTGGAAGGCGGTGATGCGCTGGTGCCGATGCTGCGCGAGATGATTCGTCATGCGGGCAAAAGCGGCACACGTGAAGTGGTACTGGGGATGGCGCACCGTGGCCGTCTTAACGTACTGATTAACGTACTGGGTAAAAAGCCACAGGATCTGTTCGACGAATTCTCCGGTAAACACAAAGAGCATCTGGGCACCGGTGATGTGAAGTATCACATGGGCTTCTCTTCGGATATCGAAACCGAAGGTGGTCTGGTGCATCTGGCGCTGGCGTTTAACCCGTCTCACCTGGAAATTGTCAGCCCGGTGGTCATGGGATCGGTACGTGCACGTCTCGATCGTCTGGCCGAACCGGTCAGCAATAAAGTGTTGCCTATCACCATTCACGGTGATGCGGCGGTGATTGGTCAGGGCGTGGTTCAGGAAACCCTGAACATGTCTCAGGCGCGCGGCTACGAAGTGGGCGGCACGGTACGTATCGTCATTAACAACCAGGTTGGTTTTACCACCTCCAACCCGAAAGATGCGCGTTCAACCCCGTACTGTACTGACATCGGCAAGATGGTGCTGGCACCGATTTTCCACGTCAATGCTGACGATCCGGAAGCGGTGGCCTTTGTTACCCGCCTGGCGCTGGACTATCGCAACACCTTCAAACGCGATGTGTTTATCGATCTGGTGTGCTATCGCCGTCATGGTCACAACGAGGCGGATGAGCCAAGTGCTACCCAGCCGTTGATGTACCAGAAAATCAAAAAGCATCCGACGCCGCGTAAAATTTACGCCGATCGTCTGGAAGGCGAAGGTGTCGCGTCGCAGGAAGATGCCACCGAGATGGTGAACCTGTACCGCGATGCGCTCGATGCGGGCGAATGCGTGGTGCCGGAATGGCGTCCGATGAGCCTGCACTCCTTCACGTGGTCGCCTTATCTGAACCACGAATGGGATGAGCCTTATCCGGCACAGGTTGACATGAAACGCCTGAAGGAACTGGCATTGCGTATCAGTCAGGTCCCTGAGCAGATTGAAGTGCAGTCGCGCGTGGCCAAGATCTATAACGATCGCAAGCTGATGGCCGAAGGCGAGAAAGCGTTCGACTGGGGCGGTGCCGAGAATCTGGCGTACGCCACGCTGGTGGATGAAGGTATTCCGGTTCGCCTCTCGGGTGAAGACTCCGGTCGTGGAACCTTCTTCCATCGCCATGCGGTCGTGCACAACCAGGCTAACGGTTCAACCTATACGCCGCTGCACCATATTCATAACAGCCAGGGCGAGTTCAAAGTCTGGGATTCGGTGCTGTCTGAAGAAGCGGTGCTGGCGTTTGAATACGGTTACGCCACGGCTGAGCCGCGCGTGCTGACCATCTGGGAAGCGCAGTTTGGTGACTTTGCCAACGGTGCTCAGGTGGTGATTGACCAGTTCATCAGCTCTGGCGAACAGAAGTGGGGCCGTATGTGTGGCCTGGTGATGTTGCTGCCACATGGTTACGAAGGTCAGGGCCCGGAACACTCCTCTGCCCGTCTGGAACGCTATCTGCAACTTTGCGCCGAGCAGAACATGCAGGTTTGCGTCCCGTCGACGCCCGCTCAGGTGTATCACATGCTGCGCCGTCAGGCGCTGCGCGGGATGCGCCGTCCGCTGGTGGTGATGTCGCCGAAGTCGCTGTTGCGCCATCCGCTGGCGATCTCGTCGCTGGATGAACTGGCAAACGGCAGTTTCCAGCCGGCCATTGGTGAGATCGACGATCTGGATCCGCAGGGCGTAAAACGCGTCGTGCTGTGCTCCGGTAAGGTTTACTACGATCTGCTGGAACAGCGTCGCAAAGACGAGAAAACCGATGTTGCCATCGTGCGCATCGAACAGCTTTACCCGTTCCCGCATCAGGCGGTACAGGAAGCATTGAAAGCCTATTCTCACGTACAGGACTTTGTCTGGTGCCAGGAAGAGCCTCTAAACCAGGGCGCCTGGTACTGTAGCCAGCATCATTTCCGTGATGTCGTGCCGTTTGGCGCCACCCTGCGTTATGCAGGTCGCCCGGCATCGGCTTCTCCGGCCGTGGGTTATATGTCCGTACACCAACAACAGCAGCAAGACCTGGTTAATGACGCACTGAACGTCAATTAATTAAAAGGAAAGATAATGAGTAGCGTAGATATTCTCGTTCCCGACCTGCCTGAATCGGTTGCAGATGCCACAGTAGCAACCTGGCACAAGAAACCAGGCGATGCAGTCAGCCGCGATGAAGTCATCGTCGAAATTGAAACTGACAAAGTCGTGCTGGAAGTGCCGGCATCTGCCGATGGCGTGCTGGAAGCCGTGCTGGAAGACGAAGGGGCAACCGTTACGTCCCGCCAGATCCTGGGTCGCCTGAAAGAAGGCAACAGTGCGGGTAAAGAAAGCAGTGCCAAAGCGGAAAGCAATGACACCACGCCAGCCCAGCGTCAGACAGCGTCGCTTGAAGAAGAGAGCAGCGATGCGCTCAGCCCGGCGATCCGTCGCCTGATTGCGGAGCATAATCTTGACGCTGCGCAGATCAAAGGCACCGGCGTGGGCGGACGTTTAACGCGTGAAGACGTTGAAAAACATCTGGCGAACAAACCGCAGGCTGAGAAAGCTGCCGCGCCATCGGCGGGTGCAGCAACGGCTCAGCAGCCTGTTGCCAACCGCAGCGAAAAACGTGTTCCGATGACGCGTTTACGTAAGCGCGTCGCGGAGCGTCTGCTGGAAGCCAAGAACAGCACCGCCATGTTGACGACCTTCAACGAAATCAACATGAAGCCGATTATGGATCTGCGTAAGCAGTACGGCGATGCGTTCGAGAAGCGTCACGGTGTGCGTCTGGGCTTTATGTCTTTCTACATCAAGGCCGTGGTCGAAGCGCTGAAGCGTTATCCAGAAGTCAACGCCTCTATCGATGGCGAAGACGTGGTGTACCACAACTATTTCGATGTGAGTATTGCCGTCTCTACGCCACGCGGCCTGGTGACGCCTGTCCTGCGTGACGTTGATGCGCTGAGCATGGCTGACATCGAGAAGAAAATTAAAGAACTGGCAGTGAAAGGCCGTGACGGCAAGCTGACGGTTGACGATCTGACGGGCGGTAACTTTACCATCACCAACGGTGGTGTGTTCGGTTCGCTGATGTCTACGCCAATCATCAACCCGCCACAGAGCGCGATTCTGGGCATGCACGCCATTAAAGATCGTCCTATGGCGGTCAATGGTCAGGTTGTGATCCTGCCAATGATGTACCTGGCTCTCTCCTACGATCACCGTTTAATCGATGGTCGTGAATCTGTTGGCTATCTGGTCGCAGTGAAAGAGATGCTGGAAGATCCGGCGCGTCTGCTGCTGGATGTCTGATTCATCACTGGGCACGCGTTGCGTGCCCAATCTCAATACTCTTTTCAGATCTGAATGGATAGAACATCATGAACTTACACGAATACCAGGCTAAACAGCTGTTTGCACGGTATGGCATGCCAGCACCGACCGGCTACGCCTGTACTACACCACGTGAAGCAGAAGAAGCGGCATCGAAAATCGGTGCAGGCCCGTGGGTAGTTAAATGTCAGGTTCATGCCGGTGGCCGCGGTAAAGCGGGCGGTGTGAAAGTGGTTAACAGCAAAGAAGACATCCGTGCTTTCGCTGAAAACTGGCTGGGCAAACGTCTGGTAACCTACCAAACTGACGCCAATGGTCAGCCGGTAAACCAGATTCTGGTTGAAGCGGCAACCGATATCGATCAGGAGCTGTACCTGGGTGCCGTGGTTGACCGTGCAACCCGTCGCGTCATCTTTATGGCATCGACCGAAGGCGGCGTGGAAATCGAGAAAGTGGCAGAAGAAACGCCACACCTGATCCACAAAATGGCGCTTGATCCACTGGCCGGTCCACAGCCTTATCAGGGCCGTGAGTTAGCCTTTAAACTGGGCCTGACCGGTAAGCAAGTCAGCCAGTTCACCAAAATTTTCATGGGTCTGGCCACCATGTTCCTGGAGCGCGATCTGGCGATGGTTGAGATCAACCCGCTGGTGATCACCAAGCAGGGCGACCTGATCTGTCTGGATGGCAAACTGGGTGCTGATGGCAATGCCCTGTTCCGTCAGCCAGAGCTGCGTGAAATGCGCGATCCAAGCCAGGAAGATCCTCGTGAAGCGCACGCGACACAGTGGGAACTGAACTATGTTGCGCTGGAAGGCAACATCGGTTGTATGGTTAACGGCGCAGGCCTCGCGATGGGTACGATGGACATCGTTAAGCACCACGGTGGCCAGCCAGCGAACTTCCTGGATGTCGGCGGCGGCGCGACCAAAGAGCGCGTAACCGAAGCCTTTAAAATCATCCTGTCTGACGACGCGGTGAAAGCGGTATTCGTTAACATCTTCGGCGGCATCGTGCGTTGCGACCTGATCGCAGACGGCATCATCGGTGCAGTAGCAGAAGTCGGTGTTAACGTACCGGTCGTGGTACGTCTGGAAGGTAACAACGCTGAACTGGGCGCTAAGAAACTGGCGGACAGTGGTCTGAACATCATTGCAGCAACCAGTCTGACAGACGCGGCACAGCGTGTTGTTGCTGCTGCGGAGGGTAAATAATGTCCATTTTGATCGACAAAAACACCAAAGTCATTTGCCAGGGATTCACCGGCGGACAGGGAACTTTCCACTCTGAGCAGGCGCTGGCATACGGCACGCAGCTGGTTGGTGGCGTAACACCGGGCAAAGGCGGCACGACCCATCTGGGCCTGCCGGTGTTCAACACCGTGCGTGAAGCCGTTGAAGCCACAGGCGCGACCGCAACCGTCATCTATGTGCCAGCTCCGTTCTGCAAAGACGGTATCCTGGAAGCTATCGATGCCGGTATCAAGCTGATCATCACCATCACCGAAGGCATCCCAACGCTGGATATGCTGACCGTGAAGATGAAGCTGGATGAAGCAGGCGTGCGCATGATCGGGCCAAACTGCCCGGGTGTAATCACCCCTGGCGAATGTAAGATCGGCATCATGCCGGGCCACATTCACCAGCCTGGCCGTGTCGGTATCGTCTCGCGTTCCGGTACCCTGACCTATGAAGCCGTTAAGCAAACCACCGATATCGGTTACGGTCAGTCTACCTGTGTCGGCATCGGCGGCGACCCGATCCCGGGTTCAAACTTCATCGACATCCTGAAAATGTTCCAGGACGATCCACAGACTGAAGCGATCGTCATGATCGGTGAAATCGGTGGTAGTGCGGAAGAAGAAGCTGCTGCGTTCATCAAAGAGCACGTGACCAAGCCGGTTGTCGGCTACATTGCGGGCGTAACGGCACCGAAGGGCAAACGTATGGGCCACGCTGGCGCCATCATTGCCGGTGGTAAAGGAACGGCAGACGAGAAGTTTGCTGCGCTGGAAGCCGCAGGTGTGAAAACCGTACGCAGCCTGGCTGACATCGGCGATGCCGTGAAAGCGGTTCTGCCAGCCAAATAAGCGGTCTGGGCGGAATGCATTAAGCCACCTTCGGGTGGCTTTTTTTATCGCTTAAACCTGAGCACGCCTTTTTGCCGCATAACTGATTGGCGTCGTGCCTTAAATAACATAAAATAATCTTAAGTATTTCCGTGGTGTTTGCTATGCTTTATCTGACCTGGCTTTTGGGGCGCAAAAAGAATGGGCGTTATTAAACACGCTATAAAGTTAAATATTTATATAAAATTGAATTGTCCGGTGACACATTTTTAACAAAGCTTCCGTTTAAACATATTTCCCACATTATTTCCTTATTCCAAATCAATTTCCCGCCATATATAACAAACTTTACTGCTAGCAAAGGGCGCGGTTAAGCGCTTAAATTGCGCTGCATCAATCCAGCCTTTTAAAAAAATAATCAAACGTTTGTTCAAATACGGGAAAGCATCAATTTTTAAATTATGCCCCGTTAAACGTCTGAACCACGCGGCTGCATTGGTGTTTCACAGGTTACCGCTAACGGTTACGCCCTCATCCCAGGCCGCACACAGAACTGTCCTGTCGATGACAAAACTGGAATCAATAATCAGTCGTTCCTGACTCTTATTCAGTCTGTACGGATACAGAGTTAAGGTGAGGAGCAAGGAGTCATTATGCTAGATATTGTCGAGCTGTCGCGTTTACAGTTTGCCTTAACAGCCATGTACCATTTTCTTTTCGTACCTTTAACGCTCGGTATGGCGTTTTTGCTGGCGATAATGGAAACGGTCTATGTGCTGAGCGGCAAACAAGTTTATAAGGATATGACAAAATTCTGGGGCAAGTTATTTGGTATTAACTTTGCGCTGGGCGTGGCGACCGGACTGACCATGGAGTTTCAGTTCGGCACCAACTGGTCTTACTATTCTCATTATGTCGGCGATATTTTTGGCGCGCCGTTAGCTATTGAAGGATTAATGGCTTTCTTTCTTGAGTCCACCTTTGTTGGCCTGTTCTTTTTCGGCTGGGATCGGCTGGGCAAAGTTCAGCACCTGGCCGTGACCTGGCTGGTGGCGCTGGGATCCAATATGTCGGCGCTGTGGATTCTGGTGGCAAACGGCTGGATGCAAAACCCAATTGCCTCTGAGTTTAACTTTGAAACCATGCGCATGGAGATGCTGAGCTTCTCTGAGCTGGTCTTAAATCCGGTCGCCCAGGTGAAATTTGTTCACACCGTCGCGGCAGGGTACACCACGGGTGCCATGTTTATTTTGGGTATCAGCGCCTGGTATTTACTGAAAGGCCGCGACATGGCGTTTGCCAAACGCTCTTTTGCTATCGCGGCAAGTTTCGGTATGGCAGCCGTATTGTCAGTCATCGTGTTGGGTGACGAGTCCGGTTACGAAATGGGCGATGTGCAGAAAACCAAGCTGGCGGCCATTGAAGCCGAATGGGAAACCCAGCCCGCACCGGCTGCGTTTACGCTGTTCGGTTTGCCCGATCAGGCATCACAAGAGAACCACTACGCCATTCAAATTCCTTATCTGCTGGGACTCATTGCCACCCGTTCTACGGATACGCCTGTAACGGGCCTGAAAGAGCTTATGACCCAACATGAAGTTCGCATTCGTAACGGGATGAAAGCCTACGCACTGTTAAATGAACTGCGCAGCGGGAATACCGATCCGGCCGTGCGTGATGCCTTTAATCACAGCAAAAAAGATCTGGGTTATGGTCTGTTGTTGAAGCGCTATACGCCAAACGTCTCAGATGCCAGCGAGGCGCAAATCAAGCAGGCAACACAGGATTCCATTCCACGCGTGGCGCCGCTGTATTTTGCCTTCCGCATCATGGTGCTCTGCGGCGTGCTGTTACTCGGCGTTATCACGCTGTCATTCTGGAGCGTCATTCGTAATCGTATCGGCAAACATCGCTGGTTACTCAAGGCCGCGCTGTATGGCATTCCGCTGCCGTGGATTGCGGTTGAAGCAGGCTGGTTTGTGGCGGAGTACGGCCGTCAACCCTGGGCGATAGGCGAAGTGCTGCCTACGGCTGTGGCGAATTCCTCGCTCACCGTTGGGGATATCCTGTTCTCCATGGGGCTGATCTGCGGTCTGTATACCCTGTTCCTGGTCGCCGAGATGTACCTGATGTTTAAATTTGCCCGGTTGGGTCCAAGTAGCCTGAAAACGGGTCGTTATCACCATGAGCAGATGGCGAAAACCGTTCAGCCGGTACGTGGATAAGGAGAACCGCCATGTTTGATTACGAAGTTCTGCGCTTTGTCTGGTGGCTGCTGATCGGCATTTTGCTGGTGGGCTTTGCCGTCACTGATGGCTTTGATATGGGCGTGGGCATGCTGACGCGCCTGCTGGGACGCACCGATACCGAGCGTCGGGTAATGATTAACACCATTGCGCCGCACTGGGACGGTAACCAGGTCTGGTTAATTACTGCGGGTGGTGCGCTGTTTGCCGCCTGGCCGATGGTTTATGCGGCGGCGTTTTCAGGATTTTATGTGGCAATGATTCTGGTGCTGGCGTCGCTGTTCTTTCGTCCGGTGGGCTTTGATTACCGCTCTAAGATTGAAGACAAGCGCTGGCGCGGTGCCTGGGACTGGGGCATTTTCATCGGCAGCTTCGTCCCTCCTTTGGTGATTGGCGTGGCCTTTGGCAACCTGCTCCAGGGCGTTCCGTTTCATGCTGATGAGTATATGCGCCTGTATTACACCGGTAACTTCTTCCAGTTACTTAATCCCTTCGGCCTGCTGGCAGGGGTGGTGAGCGTCGCCATGATACTGGCGCAGGGCGCAACCTACCTGCAGATGCGCACGAACGGCGAACTGTACCTGCGCGCGCGCGCCACGACCCAGATTTCCACGCTGGTGATGATGGTGTGCTTCGCACTGGCGGGCGTGTGGGTGAAGTACGGCATTGACGGTTATGTGGTGACCAGTACGCTTGATCACTATGCGGCCTCGAATCCGCTGGGTAAAACCGTGGTGCGCGAAGCCGGTGCCTGGATGGTGAATTTCCAGCAGCATCCCGTGCTGTGGTTGTTCCCACTGCTGGGCGTTGTGCTGCCTCTGCTGACGGTGCTGTGCTCACGTATGCACAAAAGCGCATGGGCGTTTGTGTTCTCTTCACTGACGCTTGCCTGCGTCATTATGACGGCCGGTATTGCCATGTTTCCGTTTATTATGCCTTCCAGCACGGTACCGGGCACCAGTCTGACCATGTGGGATGCAACCTCCAGTCTGCTGACGCTGAAAACCATGACCTTTGCCGCGATTATTTTTGTGCCCATCATCCTGCTTTACACCAGCTGGTGTTACTGGAAGATGTTTGGCCGTATTACCAAAGAGCATGTTGAGAGCAACAGCAACTCACTGTACTGATAAGGAGTCAACACATGTGGTATTTTGCCTGGATTCTTGGCACCTTGCTGGCCTGCGCCTTTGGTATCATCACGGCGCTGGCCATAGAGCATATCGAAGACAGCGCCGCATCGGATCGACAATCCTGATGAGCGGATGGCTACAGACGACCTGTCGTCTGATGGATAAGGGCCCGTTCCGGGCCCTTTCACTGGTGCTGGCACTCTGGCTGGCGGGATGTCTGCTGTGGAATCCCGCACGTTATGCCAGCGGTGCTGGCGGCATTCTGCTGTGGCAGGGCGTGTTGCTCATCTGGGCGGTATGCACCGGCGTGATTTACGGTGTTGGGTTTCGTCCGCGACGATTACGCTGGCGTGCTCTGTTTACCCCTTTACCCGCATTAGTGATACTCTTGTGGGGCGTAAGCCGGTTTTATCTCTGACAGCCCGTCAGCATTTTACGCTGAAGCGTGAGTTTACTTCAGCGTCTGGTCAAGAAACCTCCACTAAAGCCTTCCGGTTGTAACCAACTGATAATTATTTTCTCCTGGCCCTGGCAGCCCATTCCCAACCCCAATTGTCTTGCGTATAGTAGCAACGTTTAAAACGAGGCCGGGATGTAGAGTGAGTACAACGCTGTTTCGCTGGCCGGTTCGGGTCTACTATGAAGATACCGATGCCGGTGGTGTGGTTTATCACGCCAGCTATATCGCTTTTTATGAACGAGCACGTACCGAAATGTTGCGTCAGCATCATTTCAATCAGCAGACGCTGTTAGAACAGCAGATTGCTTTTGTGGTGCGGCGCATGACGGTGGACTATCTTTCGGCGGCGCGTCTTGACGATCTTCTGGAAATTCAGAGTGAAGTGACATCAATGACCCGGGCGACGATGACATTTACCCAGCGTATCGTGAATGCAGAAGGCAAAGTGCTCAATGAGGCAGAAGTCCTGATTGCCTGCATCAACCCACACCTAATGAAGCCGATTGCGCTTCCCAAGTCTATTGTCGCGGAGTTCAAGCAGTGACTGACATGAACGTTCTTGATTTGTTCCTGAAGGCGAGCCTTCTGGTCAAACTTATCATGTTGATTTTGATCGGCTTTTCGATTGCTTCATGGGCAATCATTATCCAGCGCACGCGTATTCTGAATGCGGCGGGAAGGGAAGCTGATGCCTTTGAAGACAAATTCTGGTCCGGCGTTGAGCTTTCTCGCCTGTATCAGGAAAGTCAGGCGCGTCGCGAAGAGCTGGCAGGCTCGGAGCAAATCTTTTACGCCGGCTTCAAAGAGTTCGCACGTCTGCATCGGGTCAACAACCATGCGCCTGAGGCGGCAGTGGAAGGGGCGAGCAGGGCGATGCGCATTTCCATGAATCGTGAGCTGGAAGCGTTGGAAAATCACATTCCCTTCCTTGGCACCGTGGGGTCCATCAGCCCGTATATTGGTCTGTTTGGTACGGTGTGGGGGATTATGCATGCCTTTATTGCCCTGGGGGCCGTAAAGCAGGCCACGCTACAGATGGTTGCGCCGGGTATCGCAGAAGCGTTGATCGCGACCGCTATCGGTTTATTCGCGGCAATTCCTGCGGTAATGGCTTATAACCGACTGAACCAGCGCGTCAATAAACTGGAACAGGGCTATGACAACTTCATGGAAGAGTTCACGGCTATCCTGCATCGTCAGGCTTTTTCCAGCGACAGCGCTAAGTAAACAGAGGTAAATGATGGCCCGAGTGCGTGGTCGCGGTCGCCGCGAGCTAAAGTCGGAAATCAACATTGTTCCACTGCTGGACGTCTTGCTGGTGCTTGTTGCTGATTTTTATGGCGACGGCCCCGATCATTACCCAAAGCGTGGAAGTGGATTTGCCGGATGCGGATTCGAAGACGGTTTCCAGTGATGATAATCCGCCTGTAATTGTAGAAGTGTCCGGTGTGGGCCAATACAGCATGGTGGTGGATCACGATCGTTTATCGCAGCTACCCCCTGAACAGGTGATTAGCGAAGCGCAACGTCGTCTGGAAGCCAATCCGAAAACTGTCTTTCTGATCGGCGGTGCCAAAGAGGTCCCTTATGATGAAATCATTAAGGCGCTGAACCTGCTGCATCAGGCTGGAGTTAAATCTGTCGGTTTGATGACGCAGCCGATTTAAAGTCGAACCGTTTTTGGGAACCGAGTGTGTCGAAGGCAACCGAGCAAAACGAAAAATTAAAGCGCGCGATAATCATTTCGGTGATTCTGCATATCGTGCTGATTGCGCTGCTGATATGGAGCTCATTTAATGAGCACATTGAAGCCAGCGGCGGCGGCGGCGGGAGCGATATCGAGGCAGTTATGGTCGATCCCGGTGCGGTGGTTGAGCAATATAATCGTCAGCAGAATCAGCAAAGCGACAGTCAGCGTGCCGAGCAGCAGCGCCAGAAACAGTCACAACAGCAGGCCGAAGAGCTCCAGCAGAAGCAGGCGGCTGAACAACAGCGGCTGAAAGAGCTGGAAAAAGAACGCCTGCAGGCCCAGGAAGACGCGAAGCAGCAGGCGAAAGCCCAGGCTGAACAGCAGAAAGCAGCCGAAGCGGCGGCGAAACAGGCTGAATCTCAGCAGAAAGCGGCCGAGGCGGCCGCCGCGAAAGCCAAAGCGGATGCTAAAGCGGAAGCCGATGCCCAGGCCAAAGCCGCCGCTGACGCGAAAATAAAGGCTCAGGAAGACGCGAAGCAGGCTGCGGCCGAGGCGAAGAAGCAGGCTGAGCAACAGGCGAAAGCCGCCGCGGCCGAAGCAAAGAAACAGGCTGAACAACAGGCGAAAGCCGAGGCTGCCGAGGCCGCGAAACAGGCCAAGGCTGAAGCCGCGAAGCAGGCTAAAGCGGAAGCCGCTAAAGAAGCCAAAGCGGCAGAAGCGAAAGCCGCCGCCGAAGCGAAAGCCGCGGCCGCGCAGGAAGCTAAAGAGAAAGCGGCGGCTGAAGCCAAAGAGAAAGCCGCGAAAGAAAAAGCCGAAGCCGCAGCAAAAGCCAAGGCCGATGCTGCCGCAAAAGCCAAAGCAGACGCGAAGGCAAAAGCGGAAGCAAAAGCGAAAGCGGCGGCTGAGGCAGCGAACGACAGCGACGTCGACGATCTGCTGGGCGGCTTAGCGTCCGGTAAGAATGCACCGAAAAGCGGCGCCTCTGGCGGTGCTGCAGGGCAGGGCAACCAGAAGAAAGCGGGTGCCTCTGGCGCAGATGTGAACGCGTACCTTGGCCAGATTACCAGTGCTATCCAGAGCCGTTTTTACGATGCGGACCTGTATAGCGGCAAAAGCTGTGACTTACGTATTAAACTTGCTCCTGACGGTATGCTGATTGATGTGAAATCAGAAGGGGGCGATCCGGCGCTCTGTCAGGCTGCCATCGCGGCAGCGAAGCAGGCACGTATTCCGAAGCCGCCTTCACAAGCGGTGTACGAAGTGTTTAAAAACGCGCCGATGCGTTTCAGACCGCAATAATGCAGTAACCGGCGGCAGGTTGATCTATGGTTAGCTTGCCGTACTCTAGTTGTACTCGTGGTTTTCAGGAACAGTGCCAATTATCGCGGACTCAGGTTCAGATAAGGGAGATAAAATGAAGCAAGCTCTTCGCGTAACGTTAGGCTTTTTTATCCTGTTGTGGGCAGCAGTGCTGCACGCAGAGGTTCGCATTGAAATCACCCAGGGCGTCAACAGCGCGCGTCCCATTGGTGTGGTTCCGTTCAAGTGGGCAGGCCCTGGCGCGGCACCGGAAGATATCGGTGGCATCGTCGCGGCTGACCTGCGTAACAGCGGTAAGTTTAATCCGCTCGATCGTTCTCGCCTGCCACAGCAGCCGACCAGCGCGCAGGAAGTTCAGCCTGCTGCATGGAGTGCACTGGGCATTGATGCTGTCGTCGTAGGACAGATTCAGCCTAACGCCGACGGCAGCTATCAGGTATCTTACCAGCTGGTCGATACGGCAGGTGCTCCGGGTACCGTGCTGGCGCAGAACTCTTACAAAATCACGAAACAGTGGCTGCGTTACGCGGCGCATACGGTGAGTGATGAAGCGTTCCAGAAACTGACGGGCATCAAAGGGGCATTCCGTACTCGTATCGCCTATGTGGTGCAGACCAACGGCGGTCAGTTCCCTTACGAACTGCGCGTGGCGGACTACGACGGCTATAACCAGTTCGTCGTGCATCGTTCACCACAGCCACTGATGTCGCCGGCCTGGTCTCCAGACGGCAGCAAAGTGGCCTACGTAACCTTTGAAAGCGGCAAGTCGGCGCTGGTTATTCAGACGCTCTCCAACGGCGCGGTGCGTCAGGTGGCTTCATTCCCACGTCATAACGGTGCACCGGCGTTCTCGCCTGACGGCACCAAACTGGCGTTCGCCTTATCGAAAACCGGTAGCCTGAATCTTTACGTAATGGACCTGGCTTCTGGTCAGATTCGTCAGATCACCGACGGCCGTTATAACAGTACTGAACCGACCTGGTTCCCGGACAGCCAGACGCTGGCTTACACCTCTGACCAGGCTGGCGCACCACAAATTTATAAGATTGGTATCAATGGTGGTTCACCACAGCGTATTACCTGGGAAGGGGCTCAGAACCAGGATGCTGATGTGGCCAGCGATGGTAAATCAATGGTGATGATTAGCACCAGTGGCGGTGCTCAACACGTCGCCAAACAGGATCTGGTAACGGGAGCCGTTCAAACGTTAACGGACACGTTCCTGGATGAAACGCCGAGCCTGGCACCAAACGGCACTATGGTGATCTACAGCTCTACTCAGGGCATGGGTTCCGTGTTGCAGTTGGTCTCGACTGACGGTCGTTTCAAAGCGCGTCTTCCGGCAACTGATGGACAGGTCAAATTTCCTGCCTGGTCGCCGTACCTGTAATGTTTGAGCTTTCTGACATTACAAAAAAATAAACAATAATGGGAATTTTCAAATGCAACTGAACAAAGTACTGAAGGGTTTAATGCTGGCTCTGCCAATCATGGCAGTTGCGGCGTGTAGCTCACACAAAAATAACAACAATGACCAGTCTGGCGCAGGTGCTGATGGCGCTTACGGTGCTAACTCTGGCATGAACGGCAACGGTAACATGTCTTCTGATGAGCAGGCGCGTCTGCAGATGCAACAGCTGCAACAGAACAACATCGTTTACTTCGGTCTGGACAAATATGATGTTCAGTCTGACTACGCTCAGATGCTGGATCAGCACGCTAACTTCCTGCGTAGCAATCCATCATACAAAGTGACCATCGAAGGTCATGCGGATGAGCGCGGTACGCCAGAATACAACATCGCCCTGGGCGAGCGTCGTGCTAACGCCGTTAAGATGTATCTGCAAGGTAAAGGCGTGTCAGCTGACCAGATGTCTATCGTTTCTTACGGTAAAGAGAAGCCGGCCGTTCTGGGCCACGACGAAGCGGCTTACGCTAAAAACCGTCGTGCCGTACTGGTATACTAAGAGAATCATATGGTTAGTAACTTCAGACATCACCTGTTGAGTCTGTCGTTACTGATTGGCGTAGCGGCCCCCTGGGCCGCTAATGCCCAAGCGTCAATCAGTAGCGTTGGCTCCGGCTCGGTCGAAGACCGCGTCACCAGTCTAGAAAGAATCTCAAACGCCCAGGCACAGCTGATGCAGCAACTGCAGCAGCAGATGAGTGATAACCAGCGGGATATCGACTCGTTGCGTGGGGAAATCCAGCAAAATACCTATCAGCTGAACCAGGTTGTTGAGCGCCAGAAGCAGATCTATCAGCAGATCGACAGTCTGAGCAGCAATAACAGCAACGCCAGCCAGCCAGCCGCAGGTGCCGGTGATGGCACCGGTGCGGGCGCGGCAGCAGCCTCTGGCACGGATTCCGGTGCCGCTGCAGCCGGCGGCAGTGCGCCGGTACAGAGTGGCGATGCCAACAGCGATTACAATGCTGCTGTCGCGCTCATTCTGGAGAAAAAACAGTATGACCAGGCGATCGCTGCGCTACAGGCGTGGGTGAAACGCTATCCGGATTCGACGTATCAGCCGAATGCCAATTACTGGCTGGGGCAGCTGTTTTATAACAAAGGCAAGAAAGACGACGCCGCGTATTATTACGCCACGGTGGTGAAGCAGTATCCAAAATCCCCCAAGGCTGCTGAAGCGTTGTTAAAGGTTGGCGTGATCATGCAGGAGAAAAACGACACGGCGAAAGCCAAAGCCGTTTATCAACAGGTGATCAAACTTTATCCTGATACCGAATCTGCTAAGCAGGCGCAAAAACGGTTGTCTGGTATGTAATTTGTGCAGGTTTGACCGGATATCGAGTGATTTCTGGTCTTGCCGCATGAAAGGTAGGCAATTGAACCCTTTAACAGAAAATAAGGGTTGCGCTACCTCGGTAAATCAGTAATATATGCCGCCGTTGCCGGGACACATTGCAGATGTGTCTGGCAAGCCTGAAGATGGGTCGTTAGCTCAGTTGGTAGAGCAGTTGACTTTTAATCAATTGGTCGCAGGTTCGAATCCTGCACGACCCACCATCTCCCGCAGGACGTTGTTCCCCAAGAGAACCTTCAGTATTGCTTCACAACCTTAAGATGGGTCGTTAGCTCAGTTGGTAGAGCAGTTGACTTTTAATCAATTGGTCGCAGGTTCGAATCCTGCACGACCCACCATCTTAACCTCAGGCATTATTGGTGAATGTGTTTGAGCGGTTGTCAGCCCCGAGCGGGTCGTTAGCTCAGTTGGTAGAGCAGTTGACTTTTAATCAATTGGTCGCAGGTTCGAATCCTGCACGACCCACCAATTCAGAAAAGAGCGCCCTCCGGGCGCTCTTTTCGTTTGTCGCGTCGCGTAGTTAAGCGTGCGGGATGAGAACCTGCAGCAGGTTCGACTGAATCGCGCAGCGATTCAGGCTGATGCGTCAGCATCACCCGGAGGGCGAGGCCCGCCGGGCCGAGGCAATCCTGCACGACCCACCAATTCAGAAAAGAGCGCCCAGCGGGCGCTCTTTTCGTTTGTCGCGCCGCATAGTTAAACGTGCGGGATGAGAACCTGCAGCAGGTTCGACTGAATCGCGGAGCGATTCAGGCTGATGCGTCAGCATCACCCGGAGGGCGAGGCCCGCCGGGCCGAGGCAATCCTGCACGACCCACCAATGTTGAAAGGCGCCCTAAAGGCGCCTTTTTGCTATGCGTAAAACGTGTGGGATGAGAACCTGCAGCAGGTTCGACTGAATCGCGGAGCGATTCAGGCTGATGCGTCAGCATCACCCGGAGGGCGAGGCCCGCTGGGCCGAGGCAATCCTGCACGACCCACCAATGTTGAAAGGCGCCCTAAAGGCGCCTTTTTGCTATGCGTAAAACGTGTGGGATGAGAACCTGCAGCAGGTTCGACTGAATCGGGCAGCGATTCAGGCTGATGCGTCAGCATTACCCGGAGGGCGAGGCCCGCCCGCTGAGGCAATCCTGCACGACCCACCCATTCAGAAAAGCACGCCCACCGGGCATTTCGTCAGGCGTGCAGTGCGGTTAAACGTGCGATAAGCGCCCGCCACAGGCCGACTGAATCATCCGCCTCCTTGCTGCTATCTGCCATAAAAAAAGCGCCCTGTGGGCGCTTGTGTGGCGTGAGGCATCAGCAGGATTAGCGTGCGGCGGTCTGCTGGCCCGGTTCGAGATTGAACTGTTTCAGCAGCGTTTCGAGCCGCAGCGCCTGATCTTCCAGGGCATTGGCGGACAGGGCAGAGGCGGAGACCAGCGAGGCGTTTTGCTGCGTGGTGCTGTCCAGCTCCGATACCGCCCGGGCGATCTGCTCAATACCGCGGCTTTGCTCGTCAGAAGCCGAAGAGATCTCACCCACAATATGATTGACGCGGGAAATGGCATTCACCACCTGTCCCATTCTCTCGCCCGCACGCGCAACGCGGTTATTGCCTTCGGCAATCTGACCAACGGATGCACTGATGAGCTGCTCAATGTCTTTCGCCGCCTGAGCGCTTCGCTGAGACAGATTACGCACTTCGCTGGCGACCACCGCAAATCCGCGCCCCTGTTCGCCCGCCCGCGCCGCTTCAACCGCCGCATTCAGTGCCAGGATATTGGTCTGAAACGCGATGCTGTTAATGACGGCAGTAATCTCGGCAATTTTTTTGGAACTGGCAGAGATGTCGCCCATGGTTTGCACCACTTCACTCACCGCAGCACCGCCTTGCTCAGCCTGCAAAGAGGCTTCCGCCGCTATCTGGCTGGCATGGCGAGCGTTATCCGCGTTGTGCTTCACCGTCACGGTGAGCTGCTCCATGCTGGCAGCAGTCTGCACGACAGCCGCTGCCTGTTGCTCAGTCCGTGAGGAAAGGTTGTGGTTGTCGCTGTTAATACTGCTCGCCGCCTGGGAGACGGTAAAGACGCTGTCGCGGACTTCCTGAATCATCGTCCGCAGGCGGTGATTCATTGCGCCCATTGCACCGGCCAGCTTGCCAAGCTCATCACGGCCGCCCGGTTTGATATCGGCACTTAAATCCCCGCTGGCGATACGCTCGGCCAGCAGCAGGTTGTTTCGGACAGGGGCGGTGATCTGACGGCTGATCAGCCAGGCGATGAGAATACCCAGCAGAACCGCAATGCTGACCGTCAGCAGCGTCAGATTAATTGAACCGTGGGTCAGGTTGCTGTTTTCCACTTTCATCTGCTGCAGAAGCATTTTAATGATGGCACTGCTTTTATCACCGTCCGTTTTAACGGCGCTTTCCGCAACGCTGAGTTCGCGAAAGCCTGCCGCGTAACGCTCACTGAGTTGTTTCACGTCAAGCGTTGCGCTCCACAGTGCGTTCAACTGCGTCTGTGCCTCCGGGGGCAACTGCGGTAATAAGGCGGAGAGGCTGGACTGAATCGTCCTGGCTTGCTGTTCAAGCTGCACCTGAAGCGTAGCGGCATTAACCGGGTCGTAGCGCAGTAACTGAAGCTGATCGCGTAGCTGGCTGATGGCGAGAAGCTGCTGGAACAGTACGCTGGCATCGGTCATCTGCGTTTTAATTAACGCTTCGTACAGGGTTGACTGGCTTTGCATGTTGCGCTGATCGAGCTGTTTACCCGTGGCGGCCAACGTCTGGACTGCCTGGGTCATGGTGGTGATGCTGCTTTGAAAGTGACTGAGTTGACTGGCGATAGCTTGAAGTTCAGCCTGCTGTTCAGGCTGCCATGTGAACTGCTGAGCATCCTGAGTGAGCTGAGAGGCGTGGGCAATGTAATCTGCCATCACTTTGCCGGCTTTTTCATCCCCATACAGCAGTTTGAGCCGGTTGACTTTGGCCTGAAAGACATCAATGTTGATATCGTAAATCAGGGTGCTTTGTTCATAAACATCACGAATATTTTTAAAGCGTAATACGCTGATACTGCCCGAGCCCACCACTAACAATAAAACGAGTCCAAATCCTAAACTGAGTTTGTGCGCAATTTTTGTATTTTCTAACCGCAACCCCATGACTTCTGCCTCCTGCCCATGTCAACGATGTTAAGCCAAATTGGTTATCGGTTGCACAGGGCAGGAGTTTAGTAAGAACGCGGTTATTTTTTTGATAATGCAGAAATTATGAGCGCGCCGCGTAAGGCTTACAGGCTTTTCCAGATATGCATCACGGCATAGCTGCGCCACGGGCGCCACTGCTGCGAACGAACTTCTGCGGCCTTAGGTGTCAGGCCTCCCAGCTTATTGCGTATGGCAATATCCTCTTTGGGAAAAGCATCAGGCCAGCGCAGTGCGCGCATGGCGATGTAATGCGCGGTCCAGGGGCCAATGCCCGGCAGCGCGACCAGCCGCGTCATGATCTCATCGGGCGTGAGCGTAGCGTTAAAACGCAGGCTGCCCTCAACACAGGCACCTGCAAACGCCAGAATCGCTCTGGCTCGCGCGCTGACAATCCCAAGGCTGGCAATCTCATCGACCGTCGCCTGTGCGATGCGCTGTGGCTGGACAGTATAGCGGGACAGGTCCGGGAATGGCGTCGAGCAGGGCTCACCAAACGCCTGGGCAAAACGGCTGCTGAGGGTGGTCGCCGCTTTCACGGTGACCTGTTGACCCAGAATGGCACGGACGCCCATTTCAACGCTGTCAAACGCGCCAGGCACGCGCAGGCCGGGAGCGTCATGAAGGCTTTGTGCCAGCAGAGGATCCTGCTGCAGGTGAGCCGCAATTCGCTGCGGCTGCGCGTTCAGGTCGAACAGATCGCGCAGGCGGCGCAGGAGTGCAGGTAATACCGGCGTCAGGGACAGCGTGAACTCAACGCGGAGCGCATGCCTGGCCGGGAGCGGTGAAACGCTGACCCAGCCGCGATACTGACCCAGCGCCACGGTTCTGCGGTAGGTTTGGTCCTCAACGGCTTCAATCTCTTTCATCAACCGCAACTGCAGAAAATCCAGCATCGCCTGCCAGTCATAGGGCGGGCGATAGCTGAGCTGCAGTTGCATGGTATCGCCTGGCTGCTGTGTGGCTTGCGGCGCGGTTTTTCGCAAGGCGCCGGGTGTCATGCGATAGCGGGCCTGGAACACGTCATTAAAGCGCCGTAAACTGCCGAAGCCGCTGGCGTAGGCAACATCGGTAACCGGGAGCGTGGTTTCAGTCAGTAACTGCTTGGCCAGCAACATGCGGCGTGTCTGTTTCAGCTCCAGTGGGGTGACGCCTAACTCCTGCTGCACAATCCGCCGCAGCTGACGGGCACTCATGCCAAACTCGGTGGCGATGTCGTCCAGCCCTGCGTGCTCTTCCAGCAACCCCTCTTCAATGCGCTGCACCAGACGGTCAGCGACTCTGTGGGCATTGTCGACGGGCGCATTACCAGGTGCCAGTTCAGGACGACAGCGCAGGCAGGGGCGAAAACGTGCTTTCTCCGCGGCCTCAGCACTGCTAAAGAACACGCAGTTTTTTTGCATCGGCGGCTTAACCGGACATATCGGACGACAATAAATGCCGGTTGAGGTCACGCCAACAAAAAACACGCCGTCAAAACGCGTATCCCGCGACGTTAACGCCTGGTAAGCCGTATCTGGATCAAACATGGTTGCTCTCCGGCAAATAGCGACAGCGTAGCGCTGGCGGATGAGATTGACTGGCTGTTTTCGGACAGCACATCAGTTTATTGTAATGACCGAAAACAGCCAGTTTGACGCTAAAAAAGTGCGATAATGCCCGACAGAATGATGATGGGAGGAACAGCATGTATTACTGCAAACCTGTGACAACCCCGGTCGGCGAACTCACGCTTATCGCCAGCGATCGCGGTCTGGCGGCCATTTTATGGCAGGACGAAGTGCGCAGACATCCCCGCTTATCGCCGGTAGAACGCGACGATAACCATCCGGTGCTGCGCGAAACCGAAACCCAGCTGCACGAGTATTTCGCGGGGACGCGCCAGCGTTTTACCTTACCGCTGGATTTCGCCGGAACCGACTTTCAGATAAAAGTGTGGCAGGCACTGCTCACCATTCCCTTTGGCGAAACGCGCAGTTATCGACAAATTGCCGAGGCGATTGGTCATCCTGCCGCGGTGCGCGCGGTGGGCGCGGCGAATGGCCGAAACCCGCTGTCGATTGTGGCGCCCTGTCATCGGGTGATTGGGACGAATGGCAAACTGACCGGCTTTGCGGGCGGGCTGGCGGTCAAAGCCTTCTTACTCAAGCTGGAAGCGCCCCAGCAGGGGCTTGTCGGCCTCTCTTCATCGTAGCGAACAAATAAAACACGACACTCTGCCGCTTTTCCGCTATCGTGTTTAGCATATAAAACACGATGGCGATATTTACGTCCTGTTGAGCCATAACTGGCGATTTTCGTTAATTTTACAGAACGAGAGCGGTGTCATGAGCGCAATCTTTGATCCAGAAAATGCTGTTTATCCTTTTCCCCCGAAGCCTGCCCGGCTGAACGACGAGCAAAAAACCTTTTATCGGGAAAAAATTAAAGCGCTGCTTAAGGCTCGCAATGCCGTGATGGTGGCGCATTACTACACCGATCCTGAGATTCAGGCCCTGGCGGAAGAAACCGGTGGCTGCGTCTCTGACTCGCTCGAAATGGCGCGCTTCGGCAGCCAGCATGCGGCCGGTACGCTGCTGGTGGCCGGCGTCCGGTTTATGGGGGAAACGGCCAAAATCCTCAGCCCGGAAAAAACCGTCCTGATGCCCACGCTTGAAGCCGAATGCTCGCTGGATCTTGGCTGTCCGATTGAGGAATTTAACGCCTTTTGCGATGCCCATCCCGATCGTACAGTCGTGGTTTACGCGAATACCTCGGCGGCGGTGAAAGCGCGCGCCGACTGGGTGGTCACCTCCAGTATCGCGGTGGAATTAATCGAGCATCTGGATAGCCTGGGTGAGAAGATTATCTGGGCACCCGATCGGCATCTGGGGCGCTACGTCAGTCAAAAAAGCGGGGCCGATGTGTTGTGCTGGCAGGGCGCCTGCATCGTCCATGATGAGTTCAAAACCCAGGCACTGCAGCGGATGAAGGCGCTTTATCCGGATGCGGCGGTGCTGGTTCATCCCGAATCGCCCCAGGCGATTGTGGATCTGGCCGATGCGGTAGGCTCGACCAGCCAGCTGATTCAGGCTGCCAAAAGCCTGCCGCATCCGCAGATGATCGTGGCGACCGATCGCGGTATCTTTTACAAGATGCAGCAGGCGGTGCCCGACAAAATATTGCTGGAAGCGCCGACGGCAGGCGAAGGTGCGACCTGCCGAAGCTGTGCGCACTGCCCCTGGATGGCCATGAACGGACTGCAAGCCATTGCCGAGGCGCTGGAGTCAGGTGGGCAGGCACATGAAATTCACGTGGATGCGGCGCTGCGTGAAGCCGCACTGGTACCGCTGAACCGTATGCTATCCTTTGCTGCAAATCTCAAACATAACGTGAAAGGAAACGCGTAACGCGCGTCTTTGACAGGTGGCTGATATGGATTTTTTTAGCACACAAAATATTTTAGTGCACATCCCCCTGGGGGCCACGGGCTACGATCTCTCATGGATTGAAGCCATTGGGACACTGGCGGGCCTGCTGTGTATCTGGCTCGCCAGTCTGGAAAAGATCGTCAACTATGCGTTTGGTCTGCTAAACGTCACGTTGTTTGCGGTGATCTTTTTTCAAATTCAGCTTTATGCCAGCCTGCTGTTACAGCTGTTCTTTTTTGCGGCTAACGTTTATGGCTGGTACGCCTGGAGTCGGCAAACGTCGGATCATCAGGCCGAGTTAACTATACGCTGGTTACCGCGCGCAAAAGCCATTGGCTGGGCGGTTGGCTGCGTGATCGCGATTGCGTTTATGACGGTGTATATCGATCCGGTCTTTGCCTTTCTCACTCAAATGGCGGTGAGCCTCATGAATGCGGCGGGCTTTGCCGTGGCGATGCCCACGCTGCAGCCGGATGCGTTTCCCTTCTGGGACGCCTGCCTGATGGTGCTGTCGATTGTGGCCATGGTGCTGATGACGCGTAAGTACGTCGAGAACTGGCTGCTTTGGGTGATTATCAACGTCATCAGCGTGATGATATTTGCCCGTCAGGGGGTTTACGCGATGGCGCTGGAGTACGCTATTTTGACGTTGATTGCGCTCAATGGCTCGAGGATGTGGATAATCAGCGCACGAAAACAGGGTTCTCGTGCGCTGTCTGCTCAGTGATGATGTGCGTGCTCACCGTGCTCGTGATGGTGGTGAGCACCCTCAATCACCGGCGTGTTAAGCGCGCAGTCCGGTCCCACACAGGGCTGAAACTCCATCTGCACCGTCGCGTGTTCAATTTGATAATGGTCGTGCAGATAGGTGTGAATGCGGCGCAGTAAACCATCATGATCGCGTGGCGGGATCACCTGAACGTGCAGCGTTAAAATCGGCTTCTCGCCCACCTGCCAGACATGCACATGATGAACATCGCGCACCTCTGCAATATTACGCTTCAGATCGCGTCTGAGCTTAGTCACATCCAGCGAATCAGGCGCGCCTTCCAGTAGCTCATGAAAACTCTCCCGCAGCAGCGCCCAGGCGTTACGCAGTATCAGCAGTGACACCAGAATCGACAAAATAGGGTCAGCAGGCGTCCAGTTCGTCAACAGAATGATGACCGCCGCTACGATGGCACCTACCGAACCCAGCAGGTCGCCCATCACATGCAAGGCGGCCGCCCGCACGTTGAGGTTCTTCTCTTCACTGCCGTGGTGCAGCAGCCAGAATGAGAGAATATTCGCCAGCAGCCCGCCAATAGCAATGCCCAGCATCAGGCCGCCGGTGATGGGCTGCGGATGGGAGAAGCGTTCAATGGCTTCCCAGACAATCAGGAAGGTAATCAGGATCAGGGCAATAGCGTTAACGAAGGCGGCCAGCGTGGTAAGCCGCAGCAAACCAAAGGTATGACGATCGTTGGGTTTACGTTTGGCAAACTGTACGGCCAGTAATGCCATCAGCAGCGCGGCGGCGTCGGTCAGCATATGACCTGCATCCGCCAGCAGGGCCAGTGAGCCTGAAATCCAGCCGCCAATCACTTCCGCGACCATAAAGAGCGCCGTCACGGCAAAGGCCGCCATCAGGCGCTTACGGTTGGTGTCCTGACCGCTATGAGAGTGGGTGTGTGCCATAAGTATCCAGTTTGAGTAATAACCTGTCGGTCAATGATATCAGCAATTGCCATTCTGCTGAGCTGTCCTGCTGGTGCTTCGCCTTGTCAGACAGCTGCTGACAGAGCCTTGCCCCTTCTTCAATGCCAATCAACAGCCAGCTTCCTTTCATACGGTGTGCTGACTCGGCCAGCTGCGTCGCGTCACCGGTCTGGTGCGCGGCATACAGCTGTGCCCGATCTTTCTCCAGGGTATCACGTAATGTTTTACCCAGTCGGTTAAGAAATTTCTCGTTTTGCTGTGCCAGCTGCCACAGATTGTCCTCCACTGACGCCAGCGGATCGTCGCGGAAGTCTGCCAGTATCTCGCCGATATCCTGTAGCTGAACCGGTTTAATCAGCACGCGCTCGTTCGCAGCCAGCTGCACGTTAAGTAACTGCGCATCGGCGGAACACAGCACCCGTCGCTGCCTGCCGCCACGCTGTCGTTGCCGACGGCGTAACAGGCGCAGCAGCAGCGTGCCATCAGGACGCGGCATCATCTGATCGATAAACAGCAGGTCGTAAGGGCAGCGCGCATCGGCCAGCAGCAGATCGCGGCCATGCTCAAAACAGTCAGCCTGAACAGCAAAGCGGGCAAGCTGCTGCTCCATGACGATCAGGTTGGTGGGATGATCGTCAACCACCGCCACGCGCAGCCCCGGAAAGCCCGGCAGGGCGGTCGGGTCGCTGTCAGGAACGGGATCACAGGGGATCAGTGGCAGCACGATCGTGACATCCGTGCCTTTGCCGGGTACGGAATGGAGTGCAATATCGCCGCCCATCCGCTGCACCATCTCCCGACAGATAAACAACCCCAGTCCGCTGCCCTGGACCGATACGGCTTTTCCCGACGGTGCCTGGTACCAGGGATCGAACAGTTTACGCTGCTCCTCTGCCGGGATGCCGCTGCCGTTGTCGCTCACGGTTAACTGCAACCTGTCCGTGGCCGACAGCGTCAGGCGAATCAGGCCCTGCCGGGTAAATTTAAACGCGTTGGTGATGAGATTATTCACGACCTGCTGCAGGCGATCGGCATCCATCATAATCGCGTCAGGCAGCGGGGTCAGGGCTTCAACCTGCAGCCGCGGCCCCTCCGGGCGCATCAACGGGTGGTAGAAATGGCGCTGCTGCGCCAGCCAGGGGGCTAGCGCCAGCGGACGGGGCGACAGGGCAAAACTGTTATTTTCAATACGCGCATGATCCTGCAGATCGTTAAGCAGCGTCATCAGTGACTGCGCGCTGCGGTGCAGCAGTTGCAGGTTGTCACTGGAACGCTGCTGTTTTTCCAGCTCCAGCAAGCCCAGTATCGCCTGCATGGGCGTGCGCAGTTCGTGACTGACCGTCGCTAAAAACTGGCTTTTCATCGCGTTGGCGCGTTCGGCCTGCTCACGCTGTTGACGGTCACGTCGCTGTTGCCAGTAACGCCGGGCAAGCAGCACCAGCAAAATCACGATGGCGACGCCGCCCGTCAACAATACGGCCACCGGCAGAACACGCATCGCCGCAACGCTGCCAGGTTGCGGTGGCATCGACCAGCGATCGCGCATCTGGTTTTGCGTATCGGCGGGGATCTGTTGCAATGCGCGATCCAGAAGGGAACGCAGCTCGGGCCGATCGGGCGCGATGCCCACCGCGATGGGCCACGCAATATCGCTGGCGGCAAAAGCCAGATGAATCTGCGGATCGTTACGGCTGGCAATCCGCCAGCGCGCGGACAACACGTTATCCACTAAGGCGTCAATCTGCCCGGTTGCCAGCGCATCGTACAGGCTGTTTCGGTCGCTGTAGCGTTGAACCTGCGCGTTCTCAGGAATAAGGCGTTGCGCCAGGTCATTCTGCAGAATTCCGATGCGCTTGCCTGCCAGATCGCTCCAGTGCGACCAGTCAGCTGGCTGGCGGATATAAATGCCCCACAGCGCGCGCCAGACCGGCAGGCTGGTACTTTGCGTTTCGCCGTTAAGCGGTTGCATCAGCTGTAACATCACCTGGTGCTGAGCGATCAGACTGGCGGCCTCCTGAGGGTTACTGACCCAGCGCGGGGTAAAACGTAATCCTGTGCTTTGGGCCACCGCGTTGAGCAGATCAATACCGTAGCCCCGCGCGGTGCCGTTGCTGTCACGGTAACTCCAGGGATAGTTATCCGCTTCAGCGGCGTAGGCCACAACCGGGTGGGCCGTTATCCACTCGCGCTCGCTGGCGCTAAGCATCAGCGTCTGCGTGTCCTGATAGCGGGGAAGACTGCTGCTCCAGCGCGCCTGCAGGGTACTCATCAGCTCGGCGGGAAGCTGGCGCAGACTCTCGTTCAGCCACGCGATAAGCGCCGGATCGCGCGCCACGGCGCGCAGGTTGAGCTGACCGGCATCGATGCCGGAAGCGATTTGGTAGATTTGTCCCTGTTGCAACTGACTCAACAGAAAACCCGCGCTGGTTTCATCCGCCACAACGTAATCGTTCTGCTGATTCAACAACGTATAGAGCGCCTGAAGATCGCTGCCGTAGGTTCGCCACTGATGACGGGCCGCCAGGGCCGGGGGCAGCTGGGCCAGCGTGAGATGACTGATAGCCAACTGAGCATTATGACTATTGAACATCACGGCACGCTGGTTCTGCTGATTGCGATAAATACGCAACGGACTGCTAAACCAGCTGTCGCTGGCGACCGTATTGGCTGGCAGGGGCGGGGCAATCATTCCCAAAGCAAAATCTATCCGGCCGTCCGTTAGTGCGCCTAATAAGTCAGCCTGAGTGGCATAAAGACTGAGCGTGAACTGCGCCCCGGTTAACTGGTGCAGCGCGGCCAGGTAATCGGCATCGATGCCGTAGAGATCGTTACCCACCCGCATTGTCCAGGGCGCATTATTCTCCTCCAGCAGGCCGACCCGCAAGACTTTGCCCTGCATCAGCTCGGCGCCTTTGACCGGCATCATCATTGGTAGACTGATGCTGCTGACCGGGCGCACATCGGCCTGCGCTAGCGTGGTAAACATCAGCAGGAACAGGAGCAGCCAGCGTCTCACTGCTGTGCTTTCCATAAATCAGCCAGCTCAACGACGGAGCGGGTGCCGGTTTTTTCCAGAATATTCTTTTTGTGAGTGCTGACGGTTTTGTTACTGATATGCAGCCGCTCGGCAATTTGCAGATTGGATAAGCCACTGGCCAGCAAAGCCAGTATCTGGCGCTCTTTACTGGTCAACGGCAGTTCCGGCTCGTCAGGACAGTCGGGGAAGGCGACGTGTCCACCGAGTACCGCCAGAATCGCGCTGAGTAACTGCTCCATGCGTTGGCTCTTCACCACATAGCCTGCCGCGCCCAGGGCCTGAGCGCGCCTGACGTAGTGGCTAGTTTGCTGGGCAGAATAAATCAGCACCGGGCAGTCGGGTAAATGGATCTTCAGGCGACGCAGGATCTCCAGCCCATCACCATCGGGCAAGCCGATGTCCAGCACGATGATATCGGGCGGAAGCGAGAGAAAAGCGCGGGCAGACTGTTCGCTGCAGGCGGAATAAAGTTGAAGAGGAATGGGGGATTTAGCCAATGCAGCTTCGAGTGCTACTTCAACCAGTGGATGATCGTCTATCAGAAGCAGTGAGGCCATGAACATTTCCCTGTCAAGTTAACAGGCTCAGCATAGCGGAAGTTGCGGCGGGATAAAATAAAGGAGAGCCAGGCTCTCCTTATCAGCTCAACAGTCAGTGATTACTGCGTGGTGCCGTCAGTTTTGGTATTAACGTGACCGCCACCTTTTTTGGTATGCACTTTTTTATTCATGTCAGGGCATTTGCCATCTTTACACTGCGTGTTCTTGTCAATTTCATCGGCAGTCATGTGTTTGCTGCTGGAGGTGCTGTCTCGGGTTGGAGAAGACATCTCAGTGCCGGTGTTATTAATTTTGCTGTTATCCACTTTGTTCGGTGGCAGATTCTCATTCGCGCCGCCGGCGACTGCGCCTGCTGCTGCGGCCTGGTTAGAGTTTCCGTTGGCAGCCATTGCTGCGCCACTGCCCAGAGTCATTGCTGCCGTCAGAAAAATTATTGCAAACTTATTCATCATTATGCTCCCGTTAATAAATGATATTTGCTGTCTCTAACCGCTGCCAGATAAGGTTCAGAGAAAAAGCGCCCTGAGCGAAATAAAATTTCGCTGGTTAGCTTAAAGACAGGTGTTAATAAAAGTAAGCCACCGTTCCTCAGTGATTACCTTTAAAAGTCTAGACGCATAACCCATTTATGCAAATTTCACGCATACATTATGCGCTCATCAGGAATTTACACCCTGTGCGCTTCGGGCTACATTGGCTGGGTTGTGTCCGGCGGGCGCCGGGCCAGAAATTATATGGAATGAGTATGAATTACCAGAACGATGACTTACGCATCAAAGAGATCAAAGAGCTCCTGCCCCCCGTAGCCTTACTGGAGAAATTTCCTGCCACCGAACGTGCAGCGCAGACCGTGTCTCAGGCTCGCCAGGCCATTCACCAGATTCTGACCGGCCAGGACGATCGCCTGCTGGTGGTCATTGGGCCCTGCTCAATTCACGATACGGAAGCCGCACAAGAGTACGCGGCGCGCCTGTTAACCCTGCGTGAGCAGCTTAAAGGCGAGCTGGAAGTGGTCATGCGCGTTTATTTTGAAAAACCGCGTACCACCGTTGGCTGGAAAGGGCTGATCAACGACCCTTACATGGATGGCTCCTTTCAGCTAAACGACGGCCTGCGCCTGGCGCGTAAGCTGCTGCTGGAGATCAACGATTCCGGCCTGCCTGCCGCTGGCGAATTCCTGGATATGATTACGCCGCAGTACGTGGCGGATTTGATGAGCTGGGGGGCCATCGGTGCCCGTACCACCGAGTCACAGGTTCACCGCGAGCTGGCTTCCGGCCTTTCCTGCCCGGTAGGGTTTAAAAACGGTACGGACGGCACCATTAAAGTGGCGATTGATGCCATCAACGCAGCCGGTTCACCGCACTGTTTCCTGTCAGTGACCAAATACGGTCACTCCGCGATTGTGGAAACCCGCGGTAACGGCGACTGCCATATCATCCTGCGCGGCGGTAAAGAGCCGAACTACAGCGCCAGTCATGTCAGCGCGGTGAAAGCCGGTCTGGAAAAAGCCGGGTTGCCTCAGCAGGTAATGATCGACTTCAGCCATGCTAACAGCAGCAAGCAGTTTCAGAAGCAGATGCAGGTGGCGGACGATGTGGCACAGCAGATGATCAACGGTGAGCGCGGTATTATCGGCGTGATGATTGAAAGCCATCTGGTTGAAGGGAATCAGAGCCTGGAAAGCGGCGAGCCGCTGGTCTATGGCAAGAGCGTCACGGATGCCTGTATTGGCTGGGCCGATACCGAAAAGGTGCTGCGTCAGCTGGCCGATGCGGTTATAAAGCGTCGCAGGTAAGCAGGGCGCAATAAAAAAGGGCCAGACATTGTCTGGCCCTTTTTGCACGGAAGCAAAATTACTTCGCTTTACCCTGATTGGCAACGGCCGCGGCTTTCGCTGCGATCTCGTCAGCATCACCCAGGTAGTAATGTTTGATCGGTTTGAAGTTTTCATCGAACTCGTACACCAGCGGAACGCCGGTCGGGATATTCAGTTCAAGAATCTCTTCTTCGCTCATGTTGTCCAGGTATTTCACCAGCGCACGCAGTGAGTTACCGTGGGCCGCCACGATCACTTTCTCACCACTTTTGATACGTGGCAGAATGGATTCGTTCCAGTAAGGGATCACGCGTTCGATGGTCAGCGCCAGGCTTTCGGTGGTGGGCAGCTGCTCAGGCTTCAGTGAAGCATAACGCGGGTCGTGTCCAGGAAAACGCTCATCGCTGCGGTCCAACTCTGGCGGAGTCACCGCGAAGCCACGACGCCACTGTTTAACCTGCTCGTCGCCGTATTTTGCGGCGGTTTCAGCTTTGTCCAGGCCCTGCAGCGCGCCATAGTGACGTTCGTTCAGACGCCAGGATTTCTCAACGGGCAGCCAGGCCTGATCCAGCTCATCCAGCACATTCCACAGGGTGTGAATGGCGCGTTTCAGCACAGAGGTGTAGGCGAAATCAAACACGAAACCTTCTTTCTTCAGCAGCTGTCCGGCTGCTTTAGCTTCGGTACGGCCCTTGTCAGAAAGGTCTACATCATACCATCCGGTGAAGCGGTTTTCGTTGTTCCACTGGCTTTCGCCGTGTCGCACCAGAACCAGCTTAGTTACAGCCATAGCTTAACTCCTTAATACTTGATGTTTCTGAGATAATGGAAACCTGCTGTCGCCAGCCCGTTGGCTGACCAATTGCGTTCTACCATAGCGGAAAACGGCGCACTGCGTAAGTCTGTCTGTGACGCACTGCGCGTTTTTCACACGGTGGCTCAGCGTGGTGTAAAGCGATAGCGCGTGACGGATTCCCAACGATCTCCCGGTTGCAGCCAGCAATCATCCTGTGGCCACTCGGGATGATTAGGCGAATCCGGTAAAAATTCACTCTCCAGCGCGATCCCCTGAAAAGCAGTATAGCTTTCCTGCTCCCGGGCGCGCGTGCCGGCCAGATAGTTACCGCTGTAGAACTGTAACGCGGGCGCTGACGTGGTCACGCTCAACTGGAGCTTGCCGTCCTCTGACCAGAGTTCAGCGGCAGGCTGGCTGCTATCGCCTGCACTGTTCAGCAGGAAAGCATGGTCATAGCCTTTAACTGCCTTCTGATCGTCATCGGCAAGAAAATCCTGCTCAATGCGTTTGGCCTGACGGAAATCGAAGCTGGTGCCGTCCACTGCCTTCAGTGGGCCGTTGGGAATCCCCTCGCTATCCACGGGCAGGTAACGATCGGCGTGCAGTTGTAACCGATGCTGGCGCGCATCACCATGATGCGCATCAAGATTAAAGTAAGCATGGTTGGTGAGACCGACCGGGCAGGGCTGGTCGCACTGCGCCTGATAGTGAATGGACAGGCAGTTATCGTCATCCAGCACATAGCGCAAATCAGCAATAAGGTTGCCCGGGTAGCCCTGATCGCCATCGGGCGAATCAAGACGATAATGCACTTCCGTTTCTGACTGACTGACAATTTGCCAGCGGCGTTTATCAAACCCTTCTGGGCCGCCGTGTAACTGATGTTCGCCCTGATTGGCGCTCAACTGGCGGCTGATTTTATTCAGTTTTGCGCCGGCAATACGGTTTGCATAACGGCCTACCGTGGCACCCAGATAGGCATCCTGATGCAGATAGTCGGAAGGGGTTGCACAGCCCAGCAGGGCTTCACGCACGTGACCGTCCTGCAGTGGGACTCGCGCCGACAGCCAGGTTGCGCCCCAGTCCATAAAGGTGGCAATCATGCCATTGGCATTACGTAATACGGTGATGCGCCACGGCTGACCGTCCGGCGCATGGGAGTTCACATCGTTTAGCATTGGCCCGCTCCTTCTGATGCTTTGCACACGTAGAAGGTCTCCTTGATGCCCGTTTTGGCTTCATACTGGCTGGCGACGGCGGCCTGAACCTGGTCTACCAGATCAAGCGGCATCAGGGCGACAATACAGCCACCGAAGCCACCGCCGGTCATGCGAACACCGCCACGATCGCCGATCTCGGCTTTAACAATCTCGACCAGGGTATCCACCGGCGGCACGGTAATTTCGAAGTCATCACGCATTGAGGCGTGAGATTCCGCCATCAGTTCGCCCATGCGGGCTAAATCGCCGCGAGACAGCGCCTTGGCGGCCTCCAGCGTACGGGCGTTTTCAGTGATGACGTGACGTACGCGTTTGACAACCTGCGGATCTAACTGAGACTCAGCCGCGTTGAACTCGGCCAGGTCGACATCCCGCAGCGCCTTTTTGTTAAAGAAGCGTGCGCCGGTTTCACACTGCTCACGGCGAACGTTGTATTCGCTTCCCACCAGGCTGCGACGGAAGTTGGAATTGATGATGACCACGGCAATATCGTCCGGCATCGAAACCGGTGTCGTGCCCAGCGTCCGGCAGTCCAGCAGCATGGCATGATCTTTCTGGCCCAGCGCGGAAATCAGCTGATCCATAATGCCGCAGTTACAGCCCACGAACTGGTTTTCTGCTTCCTGACCGTTGACCGCGATGGCGGCGCCGTCCAGTGCCAGGTTAAACAGCTGCTGGAAAACCGTTCCGACCGCCACTTCCAGCGAGGCGGAAGAGCTAAGGCCCGCGCCCTGAGGCACGTTGCCGCTAATCACCATATCGACGCCGCCAAAATCCGGTGCGCGTTGCTGAAGGTGCTTGACGACGCCGCGTACATAGTTCGCCCACATGGGTTCTTTTACGCTGGTAATCGGGGCATCCAGTGAAAAGGTGTCCTGCGCCTGATCGTAATCCACGGCAACCACGCGTACCTGCCGATCGTCGCGTTTTGCACAGGCGATAACCGTTTGATAATCAATAGCGCAAGGCAGCACGAAACCGTCGTTGTAATCGGTGTGCTCGCCAATCAAATTAACGCGGCCTGGGGCCTGAATCGCGTGGGTAGGCGCATAGCCAAAGGTCTCAGTAAACACCTGCTGCGTGATGGTTTTTAAGCTCATTGTTTTGCCTCACGGAAATGAATATCGCTCACGGAACGCAGGCGTTCGGCTGCCTGTTCTGCGGTTAAATCGCGTTGGGTTTCAGCCAGCATCTCGTAGCCGACCATAAATTTGCGCACCGTTGCGGAACGCAGCAGCGGCGGATAAAAGTGGGCGTGCAGCTGCCAGTGTTCATTGTCGTCACCGTTGAACGGCGCGCCGTGCCAGCCCATGGAATAGGGGAAGGAGCACTGAAACAGGTTGTCGTAACGGCTGGTCAGGCGCTTGATGGCACAAGCCAGATCGTCACGCTGCGCATCGGTCAAATCGGTCAGGCGCTTAACATGGGTTTTTGGCAGCAGCAGGGTTTCAAACGGCCACGCCGCCCACCAGGGCACCACGGCCAGCCAGTGTTCGGTTTCAACAACGGTGCGGCTGCCATCCTGCTGTTCACGCTCAAGGTAATCCACCAGCATCGGCGAGCCCTTTTGGGCAAAATAGCGGCGCTGCAGATCGTCTTCGCGCTGGGCTTCATTAGGCAGAAAGCTGTTGGCCCACACTTGTCCATGGGGATGAGGATTAGAACAGCCCATCGCGGCGCCCTTGTTCTCAAAGACCTGCACCCAGGGATAGTGCTGACCCAGTTCAGCCGTCTGTTCTTGCCAGGTGCGGACGACGTCCTGTAAGGCGCTCAGTGACATTTCGGGCAGGGTTTTACTGTGATCGGGCGAAAAGCAGATGACGCGGCTGGTACCGCGCGCGCTTTCGCAACGCATCAACATGTCATCGCTTTCAGGCGCGTCGGGCGTATCCGTCATTAACGCGGCAAAATCATTCGTAAAAACGTAGGTGCCTTGATAATCAGGATTCACATCGCCCGTGATGCGCGTGTTGCCTGCGCACAGGAAACAGTCAGGATCGTGTGACGGCAGCGTATTCACTGCGGGCGTTTCCTGAGCCCCCTGCCAGGGACGTTTGGCACGATGAGGAGAAACCAAAATCCACTGATCGGTCAGGGGATTGTAACGGCGATGAGGATGATCGGCCGGGTTAAATTTTTCCATGTTGCATCCTGGTAAGCGTCAAAATTAAAAAGTCATCAAGAAAAAATAGCACATCGGGTGAGTCAAAAACGTGATCCAGTCTGGATAAGTGGTATCGTTTACACAAGCTGAATATTCTTATTTAAAGGCGGATCCGCACATCGCATCGCTAAAAAACAGGTTTAAATGGTAGCGTTTACATCTGGTGGTCAACAACGCCGCTGGTACGGCGTCAGGGCACTCAAATCCTGTCCTGTTGGTAGCGATAGCCGCCGTCAGGCTGGGCCACAAAATGCAGACGGTGGGTAATACACTGGGGCGCGTCCTCAGCATGATGTGAAACGAACAGCAGTTGAGTACGGCCTTCACCAATCAAAATATCGATGAAACGTCTTACCAACTGGCGGTTGAGTGGATCAAGCCCCTGCAAGGGTTCATCCAGTATCAACAGCGTAGGATGCTTAACCAGCGCCCGGGCGATCAACACCAGCCGTTGCTGGCCCCAGGATAAACCGTGAAAGGGCATATCCCCCATTCTGCTATCCATGCCCAGCAGAGCCAGCCACTGACGCGCCAGCGCCATTTGGCGATCGGAGACGGCCTGATAAAGACCAATCGAGTCAAAAAAGCCGGACAGGATCACGGTCCGGACGTTGACGCTTACGCGGTAATCAAGATGCAGGCTGCTGCTGACATAGCCAATATGCTGTTTGATATCCCAGATGGTTTCGCCGCTGCCACGGCGCCGGCCAAACAGGGTTAAATCGTTGCTGTAGCCCTGGGGATGGTCGCCCGTAACCAGGCTGAGTAATGTGGATTTGCCCGCGCCGTTTGGCCCGAGAATATGCCAGTGCTCCCCGGTATTAACCTGCCAGTCGAGGCCGTCGATAATACGCTGGTCGTTGTAGGATACGATGCCGTTACGCAAAAGCACTCGCGGCGCGTCATCTGCCAGCGGCGGTAGCGCATCCGGGACGTCGGCTTCCGGCAGCGCCATGCCAGCCAGTTGCTCACTGCGCGCCAACTGGGCCACCAGCGCCTGCGCCAGAATTTCCTCACGGGGTCCGACATGCGTCAGGCTGCATTCTGCCAGCACGCCAACCTGGTCAACGTAGTCCGGAATATCATCGAAGCGGTTCAGCACCAGCACCAGGGTAAAATCCGCCTGCGGCAACTGGTGCAGCGTGGCGGTCAGATTCGCGCGCGATTCGACATCCAGGCCGTCGAAAGGCTCATCCAGAATCAGCAGGTCGGGCTGCTTCATCAGCGCCTGGCACAGTAATGTTTTGCGCGTTTCACCGGTAGAGAGGTATTTAAAACGGCGGTTAAGCAGGCCGGTGATACCAAACTGCGTGGCCAGCTGCTCGCAGCGCACCCTGTCTTTAACCTCATCCTGAATGATTTCAGCCGTTGTGCGGCCGGTATCATCCTCACCTTCGCTCAGCAGGTCGGTGTTATTCCGTTGCCACTCATCGGCGACCAGCTTCTGCAACTGCTCCAGCGACAGGCGGCTGGGACGTTGAAAATCACAGGTTACCTGACCTGACAGCGGTGCCAGTTCACCCGAGAGGGCGCGCGCCAGTGAGGATTTACCACTGCCGTTGGCACCGACAAATGCCCAGCGCTCGCCGGGCTGAAGGTGTACATCGGTCAGCGACAACACTCGCGCATCATTAAGATGAAATATGCCTTGCGAAATATGCAATGAAGCCATGATTCGTTCCATTTTTTGCAGCGTTAACCGTTGTTGTAGCCACTGCTTCGAACGAAGTCAAACCGGAATGATAAATCAACGCAAAGCGGCGACGATGGCGTGGCTGGCGCTAAAGCTGGCGATCACGGCGTGACCCGGTTGCCACTGCCGACGCGCAATTTCCGCGTTTTCCAGCGTGGCACACAGCGTTTCACCGCCCGGCAGGCGCATCAGGACTTCACTGACCTGCTCACCGGTTTCGATAGCGCTTATAGTGGCGGCCAGCTGATTATCCGCCCCGGTTGCATCAGTATGAAGGCTGATCCACGGGGCTTTAATCAGAACCAGCACCTCTTTGCCGGCCTTGAGATGCAGGCGTTCTGCGCTGCGCGTGGTCAGGGCGACGTTGAGCCGGGTTACGCCATCCGAGAGCAGAATGGTCAGGTGCTGCTGGATATGCTGCGCGTCGTTATCCACCACGGTGCCGAACAGTTGATTACGTGCGCTGGTTTGCAATGAAGAGCGGGCGATAGCGGCCAGCAGGCTGTCCAGCGGCAGCGAGTCCTGTTGCAGAGCATCAAAGGCGTGTTGTTGAATCTTTTCCATCAGGCCGAACAGCTGTACCAGACGTTCGCCATAGCGGGTTAACTGCGCGCCACCGCCGCCTTTGCCACCGGTTGCCCGCGTCACCATTTCCTGTTCAGCCAGCTGGTTCATCTCGTTGATGGCATCCCAGGCGCTTTTGTAACTGATGCCCGCCAGCTTCGCGCCCTGGCTAATCGAACCGGTTTGCTGCACGCGCTTTAACAGTTCAATGCGGCGTGGATCGGCAAACAGCTTTTGCTGCAGGCGGATGTGAAGGGTGAGTTCGGCTTGCATGGTGGCTCCTGCAAAGAATGAATCGCGTAATCAGGCAGATGATAACGAGCTTTCAGCCTCAAAGTAAAAGCACGAAAAGGTCTGCGCAAAGTTTTACTAAGCCGTTACAATCTCTTTTTTTACACGCAAAGTGGGACTCTTCATGCTGGAACTCATCAAAAGCCTCGCCGTGGCAGTGATCATGGTACCTGTGGTAATGGCGATTATGTTAGGCCTGATCTACGGCCTGGGTGAAGTGTTTAACCTCATCTCTAAAACGGGTCGCCGCGATAACAACAACGCCCGCTCACAGAACTAATCCCCACACAACGTCCGCCTCAGTGCGGACGTTGTCCTCGCCCTGAACGCCTCTTTTTACTTTTTTGCTAATTTGACGCCGCTGTCAGATAATGCGTTGTATTATTCAATATATAACGATCACTGGAGAAAAATCATGCGTTTACCCTTTCGTCGTCTGAGCATTGCGCTGGTAATGAGCGTTTCACTGGCAGGCCAGGCGCTGGCGGCTGATAAGGTCACCGTGTTTGCGGCGGCGTCACTCACTAACGCGCTGGAAGAGATTGCAGCACAGTACAAAAAAACGCACGGCACTGACGTTGTCTCATCCTTTGCGTCGTCCTCGGTACTGGCGCGTCAGATTGAGCAGGGCGCACCTGCCGATCTGTTTATCTCAGCCGATCAACAGTGGATGGACGATGCCGTTGCTAAAAAAAGTATGATCGACAGCACCCGCTATACGTTGTTGGGCAATGACCTGGTGCTGATTGCACCGCGCAGCGACAGCGCCAAACCGGTGACGATCAACGATCAAACCAACTGGAAAAGCCTGTTAAAGGGCGAACGTCTGGCCGTGGGCGATCCCGATCACGTGCCGGCGGGCATCTATGCTAAAGAAGCGCTGCAAAAGCTGGGTGCCTGGTCTTCTGTGTCCCCGGCGCTGGCGCGTGCCAGTAATGTGCGCGCCGCCCTGGCGCTGGTGGAACGTAATGAAACGCCTTATGGCATTGTGTACGGCTCAGATGCTGTAGCCAGTAAAAAAGTTCAGGTGGTGGGCACCTTTCCGGAAGACAGCCACAAGCCGGTCGAATATCCTGTCGCAATCGTTAACGATCGCGACAACGCTGCCGTTAAGGCTTTCTATAACTACCTGAAAGGGCCTGAAGCGGCCGCAGTGTTCAAACAATACGGATTCTCGCCTAAAAAATGATACTCAGTGATGTTGAATGGCAGGCGGTCCTGCTCAGCCTGCAGGTGTCAGGCATTGCCGTACTGTGCAGTCTGCCATTCGGTATCCTGATGGCATGGGTGCTGGTACGTTGCCGTTTCCCCGGTAAAGCCATCCTAGACAGTGTGATCCACTTGCCTCTGGTACTGCCGCCGGTGGTGGTGGGTTACCTGTTGCTGATTGGCCTGGGTCGGCGCGGTATGATCGGTGAAAAACTGTATGAATGGTTTGGCTTCAGCTTCGCCTTTAGCTGGCGCGGCGCGGCGCTGGCCTCTGCGGTTATCGCCTTTCCCCTGATGGTGCGGGCCATTCGTCTGGCGCTGGAGGCGGTGGATAGCCGGCTGGAGCAGGCTGCGCGCACCTTAGGTGCCGGACGCTGGCGGGTCTTTTTTACCATTACGCTGCCGTTAACGCTGCCCGGTATTATTGTCGGCACCGTACTGGCCTTTGCCCGTTCCCTTGGCGAGTTCGGTGCCACTATTACCTTCGTTTCCAACATTCCCGGCGAAACCCGCACCATTCCTCTGGCGATGTATACGTTGATTGAAACGCCCGGGGCGGAAGGGGCCGCCGCACGTCTGTGCGTTATCGCGATCGTTCTGGCACTGGCTTCCTTACTGGCGTCTGAATGGCTGGCGCAGTGGGGGCGTAAACGGATGGGGGCTTCATGCTGACGCTGAACATGGCTCAACGCCTGGGCGAGCATCAGCTTGAGGTTGATGTGACGATCCCCGCCAGCGGTATCACCGCGATATTCGGCGTGTCGGGCGCGGGCAAAACCTCACTGATTAACGCGATTGGCGGCTTAACCCAACCTCAGCGCGGACGCATTCAGCTGAATGAGCGAATACTGTTTGATGCCGATCAGCAGATCGCCTTGCCGCCGGAAAAGCGCCGCATCGGCTACGTTTTCCAGGACGCACGGCTGTTTCCGCACTACCGGGTTCGGGGGAATTTACGTTACGGCCTCTCGGCCAGCATGAAGGGCCAGTTTGATTCGCTGGTGGCGTTACTGGGCCTTGAGCCGCTGCTGGATCGTTTTCCGCTGTCGCTGTCGGGCGGAGAAAAGCAGCGTGTTGCTATTGGCCGCGCCCTGCTCAGTGCACCCGATATTCTGTTAATGGATGAGCCGCTGGCGTCGCTGGATTTACCGCGCAAGCGTGAGCTGATGCCTTATCTGCAGAAGCTGGCGAAGCAGGTTGATATTCCCGTGTTGTACGTCTCCCATAGCCTGGAGGAGATTCTGCAGCTGGCGGATAACGTGCTGGTGCTGGATCAGGGTAAGGTTAAAGCCTTTGGTCCGCTGGAGCGCGTCTGGAGCAGCAGCGCAATGCGGCCATGGCTGCCCGCCAGCGATCTGACCAGCGTGCTGCGTGTGCAGGTGCTGGAGCACCATCCTGATTATCCTATGTCGGCGCTGTCTCTGGGCGATCAACATATTTGGGTCAGTCGGGTGAATTTGCCCGTTAAATCGGCATTGCGGATCCGTATTGCCTCGGCGGACGTCTCCCTGACGCTGCAACCGGCTCAGCACAGCTCTATCCGCAATATCCTGCCTGCGCAGGTCGTCGAACTCATTGAGGTGGGCGATCAGGTTGAGGTCAGGTTGCGCATTGGCGTAAGCGAACTGTGGGCGCGCATCTCGCCCTGGGCGCGCGACGAGCTCAATATCCGGCCGTCACAGTGGCTGTATGCCCAGATTAAAAGCGTGTCGGTGACGGCCTGAACCCGGCAGGCGTGCCTTGCCGGGTTGGGCAGGATTACAGGACGTACTGGTAAAGCGTGTCGGCGATACTGGTTTCCAGGTTGGTGCCAGTGACCATTTTTGCCCGGGATTTAATCACGTCATCCGCATTTCCCATTGCCACGCCCAGCCCCACCGTTTCCAGCATGCTCAGGTCGTTATAGTTGTCGCCAAAGGCAATGACGTCCTGCAGGCTCAGCCCCACGGATTCTACCCACTGCGCCAGGCGCTTGCCTTTGCTGTTGCCGCCGCGGGCTACATCGACCTGATCGTGCCATGACCATTCACAGGCCAGCCCGAGTTCGGTTTCCGCGCGCTGCGCAAACTGCTGCAGTTCGGTGGTGTTCTCATGAGACAGGGCAAACTTCCAGATCGACCCGGCCTCTCTGGCCGCCTGCGCCAGGCTGTCCACCTGCTTAAACACAGGACGCTGGTGCGGCGGAAGCGACTCACTCCACTTCAGTGTGCGAATCACATGGCCGGTTGGCGTTTGATACAGCATTGCATCGTCTACATACAGCAGGCCGTGAATCTGATGTTCGTCCAGCATCTCAATGACGCGCACCGCGCTGCCGACGTCCAGCGGGTCAGCGGCCAGCACTTTTTTGGCCGGATAGTCATACAAATAGGTACCATTACAGCAGATTGCAGGCGTATCCAGGGCTAACGTTTGGTAGAAAGGATGGATAGCGCAATGATGACGGCCGGTCACGATAATCACCTTGACGCCAGCCTGACGCGCTTGAGTAATCGCTTCCACGGATTGGGGCAGAATGGTTTTCGTCGGGGTTAACAGCGTGCCGTCAAGGTCGAGGGCGATTACACGATAGCTCATTAATCCTCTCATCGGGATGGGTTAGCAGAACAGTAAGTCTACACCTGACCGTGGTACAGAAACAAAAATCAGGGCACAAATCATTCCAGCGAGACAGAAAAAAACGCGCTACAGTGACCCACAGAACAACATGAGTCAGCGAAAAAGGAGAATACATGAAGCAGGTTGTCTACACCGCCAGTCCCGAGAGTCAACAAATCCATGTCTGGCAGTTGAATGAAGATGGCACCTTAACGCTCCTGCAGGTTACGGACGTCGCCGGTCAGGTTCAGCCTATGGTGGTGAGTCCAAAAAAAGATTTCTTGTATGTAGGCGTGCGCCCCGACTTCCGTGTACTGGCGTTTCGCATCGCCTCAGACGGCACCTTGACCGAAGCCGGACAGGCGCCTCTGCCGGGCAGCCCGACCCATATTTCCACCGATCATGCCGGCCGTTTCCTGTTTTGCGGCTCTTACAACGATGCGTGCGTCAGTATCAGCCCAATAGGGGATGACGGCGTGCCACAGGCACCGAGCCAGGTCATTAACGGCCTGGCGGGATGCCACTCCGCCAATATCGACAATGCCGATCGGACGCTGTACGTGCCTGCCCTGAAGCAGGATCGCATTTGCCTGTTTACCCTTGGCGCAGACGGTCAGTTAACCCCGCATTCGCAGGAGCAGGTTACCACGTCGGAAGGCGCCGGGCCTCGCCACATGGCGTTTCATGCCAACGGACAGTACGCCTACAGCGTCAATGAGCTGAACAGCACGGTCGAGGTCTGGGCGCTGAACAATGCGCAGGGCAAGGTTGAGTCGGTACAGACGCTGGATATGATGCCGCCTGATTTTACCGGTACCCGCTGGGCTGCCGATATTCATCTGACGCCAGACGGACGTTTCCTGTACGCCTGCGATCGCACCAGCAGCACCTTAACGGTATTTAGCGTCAGCGAAGACGGTGCCGTGCTGACAGTCGAAGGGTTTCAGCCGACCGAAACGCAGCCGCGCGGATTCAATATCGATCACGCGGGCCAGTTCCTGGTGGCGGCGGGGCAGAAGTCACACCACATTGAAGTCTACAATATCACTGAGCCACAGGGCTTACTGAAGCCGGTGGGCCGTTACGCCGTTGGACAGGGTCCGATGTGGGTAGTGGTACATCAGCTGGCAGGATAACCTGCAAATTGCCGCTTCCGGAATCGTTCGACAGGCCGGAAGCGGCATTTTTATGCGGCGATCAGACGTAATGAACGGTCAGCGATGCGCTGGCTAGCACGTGAAAATGCACGTTAAACCCGACCATGGCGCCGCTGGCACCCTCATCGACGTCGATTTTGTCCACATCCAGCGCATGAACGCTGAAAATATAACGATGGGTTTCACCGGCAGGCGGTGCTGCGCCGCCGTATCCGGCCTGACCGAAATCCGTGCGTGTTTGTAGCGCCCCGGCGGGCAGTGCGGCTTTACCCGAACCGGCACCCTGAGGCAGCGATGTGGTCTCGGCCGGAATATTCGCCACCACCCAGTGCCACCAGCCTGAGCCGGTAGGCGCATCCGGATCGAAGCAGGTGATCACAAAACTTTTGGTGCCTTCTGGCGCATCTTCCCAGGCAAGGTGAGGGGAAAGATTATCGCCCTGATAACCCATTCCGTTAAAAACGTGTTTCTCCGGCATCTTGTCGCCGTCGTGTAAATCCTGGCTGTAAACTCGCATTACATCTCCTTGCGTTAATGGTCACTGCCTTTTCATCTTAACCAAAAGCCGGTTTACGTCCAGCCGTTGCAACATTAAGAAAGAAAGTGAGCGGGCTGCTCCAGTGCCGCCCCAATCGCATTGACCAGCTTATCCAGCGCCTCAGGGGAGATGACATAAGGCGGCATCAGATAAATCAGGCGGCCAAAAGGGCGAATCCAGACGCCCTGACTGACAAAGAACTGTTGCAGCGCCGCCATATTGACCGGTTGATGCGTTTCCACCACGCCAATGGCTCCCAGCACGCGCACGTCAGCCACCGCGGGCGCGTGACGCAGGGGCAGCAGCGCGCCACGCAGCTGACGCTCGATCGCCGCAACCTGCTGACGCCAGTCACCTTCCTGCACCATTGCCAGGCTTTCTGACGCCACCGCGCACGCCAGCGGATTGCCCATAAAGGTGGGGCCGTGCATAAAGCAGCCCGCCGGACTGAGGCTGATGGTATCGGCCACGTCACGGGTGGTGAGGGTAGCGGCGAGGCTCATCGTGCCGCCGGTCAGGGCCTTGCCTACGCACATAATGTCCGGTGAAATCGCCGCATGTTCGCAGGCGAACAGCGTACCGGTGCGGCCAAAGCCGGTTGCGATCTCATCGGCGATCAGCAGAATGCCGTAGCGATCACAGGCTTCTCGTACACACTGCAAATAGCGCGGATGGTAAAAACGCATTCCCCCGGCACCCTGAACGATGGGTTCCAGAATCACCGCGGCCAGCTGCCCCCGATGCTGCTGGATCAGCCGGATAAAATCCTCTGCATCACGCGCATCCCACTCGTCATCAAAACCGCACTGCGGCGCCGCGGCGAAATGGTGTTCCGGCAGGTAGCCGCGCCACAGGCTGTGCATGGAATTATCCGGATCGCATACCGACATCGCGGCAAAGGTATCGCCGTGATAACCGCGTTTGAGCGTCAAAAATTGCTGACGCGTCTCGCCTCGCCCAAGCCAGTATTGCAGCGCCATTTTCATCGCGACTTCAACGGCGACCGAGCCGGAATCGGCCAGAAATACACATTCCAGCGCGTCTGGCGTCATTGAGACCAACTGACGACACAACGCCACCGCGGCAGGATGGGTAATGCCGCCAAACATCACGTGGGACATCTGCCCCATCTGCTGTTGCAGGGCGCGATTCAGGCGCGGATGGTTATAGCCATGTATCGCCGCCCACCAGGACGACATTCCGTCCACCAGGGTACGACCATCTGCCAGCTGCAGATGATAATCCTGTGCCGCAACAACCGGATAGCAGGGCAGCGGCTGCTGCATTGAGGTGTAGGGATGCCAGATATGCTGGCGATCAAATTCAGCGTCCTGAGAAGTAAACATCGGAGTTGTAAACCAAAATAAAAAGATTTAGTTTACAAGTATAACCACGTTAACTGTCGGGATGACACCTTTTTTGGAGTAAGTAATGTCACAACGTTGGACTCTGGCTCAGGCCCAGGCGCTGTTTGATCGGCCATTTCTTGAACTGATGTTTGAAGCGCAACAGGTGCACCGCCAGCACTTCGATCCACGTCAGGTGCAGGTCAGCACACTGCTGTCGATTAAAACCGGTGCCTGCCCGGAAGACTGCAAATATTGCCCGCAAAGCGCCCGCTACAAGACGGGCCTGGAATCTGAGCGACTGATGGAAGTGGACGAGGTACTGCGTTCCGCGCAAAAAGCCAAAGCCGCAGGCTCCAGCCGCTTCTGCATGGGGGCGGCATGGAAAAACCCCAGCGATCGCGATATGCCCTACCTGGAAAAAATGGTCGAAGGCGTCAAAGCGATGGGCATGGAAACCTGCATGACGCTTGGCACGTTGAGCGACAGTCAGGCGCAGCGTTTAGGCAGTGCCGGACTGGATTTCTACAACCACAATCTGGACACCTCACCGGAGTTTTACGGCAATATCATCACAACGCGCAGCTATCAGGAACGACTGGATACGCTGGGGAAAGTGCGTGACGCCGGCATCAAGGTCTGTTCGGGCGGGATTGTGGGCTTGGGTGAAACCGTAAACGACCGTGCCGGACTGCTGGTACAGCTGGCTAACCTGCCGACGCCGCCTGAAAGTGTGCCCATCAACATGCTGGTGAAGGTGAAAGGCACGCCGCTGGCAGACAATGATGACGTTGAACCGTTCGACTTTATCCGCACCATCGCCGTGGCGCGCATCATGATGCCCACCTCGCATGTTCGCCTGTCCGCAGGCCGTGAGCAGATGAACGAGCAAACCCAGGCGATGTGCTTTATGGCCGGGGCAAACTCCATTTTTTACGGTTGCAAGCTGCTGACGACGCCGAACCCGGAAGAAGACAAAGATATGCTGCTGTTCCGTAAGCTGGGGCTGAATCCTGAGCATACGCAGACCGCAAACGGCGACAATGCCCAGCAGCAGCAGTTAAGTGAGCAACTGCTTCATGCCGATACAGAAACATTCTATAACGCGGCGCTGTAATGAGCTGGCAGCAACGCATCCAGCAGGCGCTGATACAGCGCCGTGCTGAAGATGGCTGGCGCGAACGGCGCGTGATTGAAGAGAATCAGACGCGCCTGATCCGCCATGCCGGTCAGACCTTTCGCCATTTCTCCAGTAACGATTATCTTGGGCTGAGCCAGCATCCCGCCGTCATGGCGGGCTGGCAACAAGGCGTGGACGAGGCCGGTGCCGGTGCGGGTGCATCGGGCCATGTAACCGGTTTTCATCGTTTACATGCCGAGCTGGAAGCACAGCTGGCAGACTGGCTGGGCTATTCGCGCGCGCTGCTGTTTATTTCCGGCTTTGCGGCGAATCAGGCGGTGATTCACCTGCTGGCAGAGAAAAATGACCGCATTCTGGCCGACAAACTGACGCATGCTTCGCTGCTGGAGGCCGCCAGCCAAAGCCCTGCTCAGCTGCGTCGCTTTACCCATAACGATCCTCTCAGTCTGGCTAAGCGCCTCGATGCGCCCTGCGAAGGGCAAACGCTGGTGGTAACCGAAGGGGTTTTCAGTATGGACGGCGACAGCGCGCCCCTTCAGGCGATCGCCGACCGGGCGAAACATGCCGGTGCCTTTTTGCTGGTCGATGATGCGCACGGCATAGGGGTGACGGGCGAGCAGGGACGTGGCAGCTGTTGGGCACAGGGCATGAAACCCGACCTGCTGGTGGTGACCTTTGGCAAAGCCTTTGGCGTAAGCGGGGCCGCGCTGTTGTGTGATGAGGCGACCGCCGATTACTTTGTGCAATTTTCCCGTCATCTGATTTACTCCACGGCGATGCCGCCAGCCCAGGCCAGTGCGCTGTTAGCGTCGCTGAAACAGGTGCAGGCGGGTGATGACCGCCGTCAACGTCTCGCGCGTAATATCGCCCATTTCCGGCACGGCGCGGCCTCGTTGCCCTGGCAACTTATGGCGTCGTCCAGCGCCATTCAGCCATTAATCGTCGGGGATAACGGCGAGGCGCTGGCGCTGTCTGCGCGCCTGGCCAGGGCGGGCTGCTGGGTCAGTGCGATCCGTCCGCCGACCGTGCCGCCGGGCACGGCCCGTCTGCGCATCACGCTTACCGCCGTCCATGAGCCAGAGGATATTGATGCCCTGCTGGAGGCGCTGTATGACGCTGCAGGTTGATAAAGGCGCGGTTGCACGGGCATTTGGCCGCGCCGCATCTCAGTATGATCACTATGCTGAACTCCAGCGGCTGAGCGGGGACGCGCTACTGGCGCAGGTGCCAGCGCACAGCGGTTTGCAACTGCTGGATGCCGGATGCGGAACCGGCTGGTACAGCCGGATATGGCGCGATCGGGGTAAAGAGGTCACGGCGCTGGATCTTTCCCCGCAGATGCTGCAACAGGCCCGGCAAAACGGGGCCGCGCATCACTATCTGGCCGGCGATATTGATGCTCTGCCACTGGCAGACCAGTCTGTTGACCTCGTATGGAGCAATCTGGTGGTGCAGTGGAGCGAGAATCTTCAGGCGGCGCTGATGCAGTTTAACCGGGTACTCAGGCCCGGCGGCTGTCTGCTGTTTTCCACCCTGAGCGCGGGCTCCCTGCAAGAAGTGCATCAGGCCTGGTCACAGGTGGATGGCCGTCTCCATGCGAACCGCTTTTTGCCTGCACAGGAGATTGCTGCCGCCTGTGAAACACAGCGTCTGCGCTGCCATGCGCAAACCCTTACCCTGCATTTTCCCGATGCGCTGAGTGCAATGCGCTCCCTGAAGGGCATCGGGGCAACGCATCTGCATACCGGACGGTCTGGCTGCGTATTAACGCGCCAGCGTCTTGCTCAGCTCGAAGCCCACTGGCCGCGGGATGAGCAGGGTTTCCGCCTCAGTTACCATCTTATGTTTGGAGTGACACAATGTTGAATCGCTGGTTTGTTACCGGTACCGACACCGAAGTCGGTAAAACGGTTGCCAGTGCGGCGCTGCTGCAGGCTGCCACCGCCGCAGGCTACCGCAGCGCGGGCTATAAACCTGTGGCCTCAGGCTGCGAGCTCACCGCAGCAGGCGTGCGCAACAGTGATGCGCTGACCTTACAGCGTTACAGCAACGTCCCGCTGCGCTACGAACAGGTCAATCCACTGGCGTTTATGGAGCCGACTTCACCTCATATCGCCAGCGCGGATGAGGGCAGACCGATTGAGTTTGCCACGCTGTCGGCGGGGCTGCGGGAACTTGAGCCGCTGGCAGAATGGATTTTGGTGGAAGGTGCGGGCGGCTGGTACACGCCGCTTTCTGAGACGCAAACCTATGCAGACTGGGTCGAGGAGGAGCAGCTACCGGTCATTTTGGTGGTGGGCGTCAAGCTGGGATGTATCAATCATGCCATGCTGACTGCCGATGCGATTCGCGCACGCGGCCTGCACCTGGCGGGCTGGATCGCCAATACGGTACAGCCACCCGGCCAGCGTTATCAGGCCTACCTGGCGGCCTTAACGCAGCGGCTTCCTGCACCTTGCCTGGGCGTGATCCCCTGGCTAACCCAGGAAGACCAGCAGGCAAACTGTGGACATTATCTGACGCTGCCGGATCGATCAGGCCACCGTTAACCACTTCTCCAGGGTCGCGTCATCCAGCTGGGCGACGTTACCCTGTGCTACATTGCGCCCGCGATGCAGCAGGAGAAAGTTGTCAGCCACGCGGCGAATCAGCGAGACGCGCTGTTCAAGCAGCAGAATCGTCAGGCCGTAGTCACGATTAAGGCGACGAATCAGATTCCCCATCTCTTCTTCCAGCCAGGGCGCCATGCCGTCGGCGGGCTCATCCAGAATCAACAGGCGGGGCTGCAGCACCAGCGCACGGGCCAGTGCCAACTGCTGCTGCTGATAGACCGGCAAGTCGCCGCTGCGCTGCTGACGCAGCGAATAGAGCGCGGGTAACAGATCAAAGATCATTTCCGGGATCGCCCGATAAGCGTCATTCGCCTGTGCACCTGCCAGTAAGGCAATCAGTAAATTATCCTCAACGCTCATCTGAGTAAAAATGTGGCGCCCCTGCGGAACAAACCCGATCCCCTGTCGGGCCCGCAGCTCAGCAGGCTGCGAGAGCAGGTCTTCCGGCGGCGAGCCATCCTGCTGCCAGCTGATCGTCCCGCTGTTAATCGGTAGCTTGCCCATAATGCAGTTCACCAGCGTGGTTTTTCCCATACCGGGGCGTCCCAGTATGCCGGTGCAGGTGCCGGGAGGCAGATCAAGATCCACATTCCAGAGAATATGATTTTTACCGTAAAACTGATTCACCGACCGTAAACTTAGCATCTGACGCGCTCCTTCCAGATAATTAACCTGAATGCTTTCGCCGTTCATTTCTGGTAAATCGCTCTAATGAGATAGCGGCGCATTTCACGCGGCTACTGCCTGTAACACTCAGATGAGAGAGCATGCAATTACCAGGCCAGAGTCTCAACGGCGAGTGGAGTCGGGGCTAACCAGTGAAAATCACCCTGTTTAAAGATAAATAAAAGTTAACAATTCCACGTCAGGACGCTTACGCGGTACAGCGTTGGTGCAGGTTCATGAAGCCGGGAAGTGCACCTGCTCGTTAATGGGGCAATAAAAAAAAGAAAAGTGAGACGCACTTGTCGCCGATCAAGGCACGGATTGCGCTGATAGCTAAATCACTACCCGTTAGCGTCAGAAAATAAGCGAAAAAAAATATTTTTTTATCGCCCAAAGGAGAGTGAAAAAAATTATACACAGCCGATGTGCAAAGGGCTGTCATTAGTTATCCACTATTCCTGTGGATAACCTTGTGCATTAGGTAATGAAAACAGGTTGGAAGCGAGGAAATACGGGGCCTGGTAACCCGATGATGAGAATCTGGGCTTTTTAAAGTAACGACATTAATTCAGTGACTTAGCAAAAAACAAGCCTGCCGGATTGGGGCCGATTCATCAAACTGCAATTTTATGACACATGCTTGACAAATGTTAAATCAATATCGGGCTTGGGGATAACCTTGCGCAACAGAATCCGGTTAGCGCGCGCGATAATGTCAAAGAGTCAAGCGTAAAGTGGTTGCCGTTACTGTGCATCAATACTGTTATTATATCCAGTATTTTTTTCTGGCAAAATCGCCATAGCAGAGTAAAATAATGGGCTGCCCGCCGTCTTTCATCTGCAGGAACCGCATTCATGAGTAAAGATTTTAAACTGAACTCCGCTTTCAAGCCTTCCGGCGATCAGCCAGAGGCGATCCGTCGTCTTGAAGCCGGACTGGAAGATGGCCTGGCGCACCAGACGCTATTAGGCGTTACCGGATCGGGTAAAACCTTTACCGTGGCTAACGTGATCGCCGATCTTAACCGGCCCACCATGGTGCTGGCACCGAACAAAACGCTGGCGGCCCAGCTGTATGGTGAGATGAAGGAGTTTTTCCCGGACAACGCGGTGGAGTTTTTTGTCTCCTATTACGATTACTACCAGCCTGAAGCCTATGTCCCAAGCTCTGACACCTTTATCGAAAAAGACGCCTCGGTTAACGAACACATCGAGCAGATGCGTCTTTCCGCCACTAAAGCATTACTGGAGCGGCGTGATGTTATCGTCGTTGCCTCGGTGTCGGCCATTTACGGTCTGGGCGATCCCGATCTTTATCTGAAAATGATGCTGCACCTGACGCGCGGTATGATCATCGACCAGCGCAGCATTCTGCGTCGCTTGTCAGAGCTGCAGTACACGCGCAACGACCAGGCGTTTCAGCGCGGCACCTTCCGGGTGCGTGGCGAGGTCATCGATATTTTTCCGGCAGAGTCCGATGATATGGCACTGCGGGTGGAGTTATTTGACGAAGAGGTCGAGCGCCTGTCCCTGTTTGATCCGCTCACCGGGCAGGTTGAATCGGTTGTACCGCGTTTTACCATCTATCCGAAAACGCACTACGTTACGCCGCGTGAGCGCATTCTGCAGGCCATGGAAGACATCAAGGTTGAGCTGGCCGACCGGCGTAAAACCCTGCTGGAAAACAACAAACTGCTGGAAGAGCAGCGCATCACTCAGCGCACCCAGTTTGATCTGGAGATGATGGGCGAGCTGGGCTACTGCTCCGGCATCGAAAACTACTCGCGTTACCTGTCAGGCCGTGGGCCGGGAGAGGCGCCGCCTACGCTGTTTGACTATCTCCCCGCAGATGGCCTGCTGGTGGTGGATGAGTCCCACGTCACGATTCCCCAAATTGGCGGCATGTACCGTGGCGACCGTGCACGTAAAGAGACGTTGGTAGAGTACGGTTTCCGACTGCCTTCGGCGCTTGATAACCGTCCGATGAAGTTCGAAGAGTTTGAAGCGCTGGCCCCTCAGACGATCTATGTGTCGGCAACGCCGGGCAAATATGAGCTGGAGAAATCCGGCGACGAGGTCATCGATCAGGTGGTGCGTCCAACCGGCCTGCTGGATCCGATTCTTGAGGTCCGCCCCGTGGCGACGCAGGTTGATGATTTACTGTCTGAGATCCGCCAGCGCGTTACGATCAACGAGCGCGTCCTGGTGACCGTCCTGACTAAACGCATGGCGGAAGATCTGACAGAGTACCTTGAAGAGCACGGTGAAAAGGTGCGCTATCTGCACTCGGATATCGACACGGTGGAAAGGATGGAAATCATTCGTGACCTGCGTCTGGGCAAATTTGACGTACTGGTTGGGATCAACCTGTTGCGAGAAGGGCTGGACATGCCTGAGGTATCGCTGGTGGCCATTCTGGATGCGGACAAAGAGGGCTTCCTGCGTTCGGAGCGTTCGCTGATTCAGACCATTGGCCGTGCGGCACGTAATATTAACGGTAAAGCGATTCTGTATGGCGACAAGATCACGCCTTCAATGGCCAGAGCGATTGAAGAAACGGAACGCCGCCGTGAGAAGCAGCAGCGGCATAACGAAGAAAACGGCATCGTGCCTCAGGGCCTGAACAAGAAAATCACCGATATTCTGGAACTGGGCAATAACGTGGTGAAAACGCGTGGTAAAGCCAAGCCCGCTAAGCGCAATGCCGCTGAGGCAGACGCCGATTACCTGGCGTTGTCCCCCCAGGCGTTGCAGAAAAAGATCCACGAGCTGGAAGGGCAGATGCAGCAACATGCGCAAAACCTGGAGTTCGAACAGGCGGCGGGCCTGCGCGATCAGCTGCAGGAATTGCGCACATTGTTTATTGCGGTGTCCTGATTCAGTTAAATCCCTGAACGGCGTGCTCCAGCGCGGCGCGCAGCAGTTGGCGGTCGTGGCGGTACTTGATATCGGCGGCCTCCAGCGGTTCACGAATAATCAGGCGGTTTTCCACCCGGCTGACGTCAGTGGACGGGCCAACTACGATCGCGTCGATCACCCGCTTGCCAATGTAGTGCTCCATCATCGCCAGTTTGTCGGCCACGGTAAGCGTTGCCGCCGCAGGACTCAACTCGCGGCCCAGGTTGCCGATAAACACCATGTTAGCGGGCGTCCGGCGTAATGCCTGCGCCATCTCTTTCATGAGCAGAATGGGCATCAGGCTGGTGTAAAAGCTGCCCGGTCCAATCAGAATGAGATCGGCTTCTGCAACGGCATCAAGCGCTTCGCGGGTGGGCTGCACGGCAGGATGCAGCATCAGTTCCTGCGGTGGAAGCTGCATGGCGTCGATAGCGGTTTCCCCATACACCGCGTTGCCCTCGCTATCGGTTGCAACTAAATCAACCGGATGCTCTGACATGGGGATTAAAAAGGCGTCAACTTTCAACAGGTTTCTGATGATGTTGACCACTTCCAGCGGCCGCACGCTAAGGTGATCCAGCGCTTTCAGTATCAGGTTACCCAGATTGTGTCCGGCCAGTTCACCGTTGCCGGTAAAGCGATATTCGAACATGGCGGAGGCCACGCTCGGCTCCGTGATCAGCTGGTTAATACAGTTACGCAGGTCGCCCCAGGCGATGCCACCTTCTGCGCGACGAATGCGGCCTGTGGAGCCACCGTTGTCTGTCGTGGTCACAATGCCTGTGAGGCGTGAACCCAGAGGGGACAGGGCCGACATCACGCGTCCTAATCCGTGTCCGCCACCTAAGGCCACCACGCGATCCAGGTCCGCCAGTGTTCGATTCATACTTCTCCTTTTCACGTCTGCGCCGGCCAGCGGCCCGGTTGATGCCGACGGGGGTAATTTACGTCAATGCTTACCGGGTATTTTAACTTATCCTGTGAGCGAAATACGGTGAAAGTTAACGTTATGCAGCACACAGAGTAAAAGCCGTGGATGGCGCATCACCACTAATCGCGCTACCATCTGTATACCGCGTTGACCAGCCGGTCAACGTACACTCAAGCCTGAATGCCTACGTCGGTGGATAGGGGATTCAGGCCGTAGCCTACGCGCTGCCAGGGTGCAGGAAGAAATGACTGCATCTCCCGAATTGGAAAGGTGTTCTGGTGTCACAATTTACTGATGCATTTGCGCGCAAATTTTACTATTTGCGCCTGTCGGTCACGGATGTATGCAACTTCCGTTGTACCTATTGCCTGCCCGATGGCTATCAGCCAAACGGTATCCGCAATAAAAGTTTTCTCTCGCTGGATGAAATTCGTCGGGTCACGCGCGCCTTCGCGGCGGCGGGCACGGAGAAAGTGCGCCTGACCGGCGGTGAACCTTCATTACGTCGCGATTTTACCGACATCATTGCGGCGGTCAGAGAAAACGCGGCTATCCGCCATATCGCCGTCACCACCAATGGTTACCGGCTGGCGCGTGACGTTAAGCAGTGGCGCGATGCCGGACTCACCGCCCTGAACGTCAGCGTGGACAGCCTTGATGCACGCCAGTTTCATGCCATAACCGGTCAGGATAAATTCCACCAGGTGATGGCCGGGATTGATGCGGCCTTTGAGGCCGGCTTCAGCCAGGTCAAAGTGAACAGCGTGCTGATGCGCGACGTCAACAGCCACAACCTCACGACCTTTCTTGACTGGATCCGTACGCGCCCCATTCAACTGCGTTTTATTGAGCTGATGGAAACCGGTGAGGGCGGTGCGCTGTTTCGCGAGCAGCACGTGTCGGGCGAGGTGATCCGCGATCGACTTCTCGCGCAGGGCTGGCAGCGCCGTATCAGCGGCCGCAGCGATGGCCCGGCGCAGGTGTTTTATCATCCGGATTACGTGGGTGAAATCGGACTGATCATGCCGTATTCCAAAGATTTTTGCGCCAGCTGTAACCGCCTGCGGGTTTCCGCTCAGGGTAACCTGCACCTGTGTCTGTTTGGCGATGGCGGCATTCCGCTGCGTGATTTACTGGCGTCCGACGATCAGCAAGATGAATTGCAGGCGCGCATTGCCAGCAGCCTGGGCCAGAAGAAACAGACGCATTTCCTGTTGCAGGGCAATACCGGTATCACACAGAATCTTTCTTACATTGGCGGTTAATTGCAGGAGCAAATATGGGTAAACCAGCCAGCGCGTTTCAACCGTTACAGCTTGCCACGCTGACGGTCTCAGACAGCCGTGATGCCAGTAATGATACGTCCGGGGATTATCTACGTGAGGCTGCGGCCGAAGCCGGACACAGCGTCATCGACCACGCCATCGTGCCCGACAATCTTTACCGCATTCGGGCTATTGTCTCACGCTGGATTGCCAGCGAGGATGTGCAGGTGGTTATCGTCAACGGCGGCACCGGCTTTAACCTGAAAAACAGCACCCCTGAGGCGCTCCTGCCGCTGTTCGATCGGGAAATCGAAGGCTTTGGCGAGCTGTTTCGCATGATTTCCTATGAAGACATCGGCGGTTCGACGTTACAGTCCCGCGCGGTCGCCGGTCTGGCAAACCAGACGTTAATTTTCGCGGTTCCCGGCTCGACATCGGCCTGTACCAGCGCCTGGGAGCGCATCATCGCCGAGCAACTGGATGCCCGTACGCGTCCCTGCAACTTTGTTACCCATTTAAAGAAGCTTTGAGCATGTCACAACTTACCCACATTAACGCCGCTGGCGAAGCCCATATGGTGGATGTTTCCGCTAAAAACGACACCGTGCGCGAGGCACAGGCTGAAGTGCTGGTGCTGATGAAGCCGGAAACCTTACAGATGATTATTGAGGGCAGTCACCACAAAGGTGACGTGTTCGCGACGGCGCGCATCGCCGGTATTCAGGCGGCAAAACGCACGTGGGAGCTGATCCCCCTTTGCCATCCGCTGATGCTGAGCAAAGTGGAAGTCGCGCTGGTGGCTGAGCCAGCGTGGAACCGGGTGCGCATTACGTCACTGTGTCGGCTCACCGGGAAAACCGGGGTAGAAATGGAAGCCCTGACGGCGGCCTCCGTAGCCGCGCTGACCATCTATGACATGTGCAAGGCGGTACAAAAAGACATTGTCATCGACCAACTGCGCCTGCTGCACAAAAGCGGCGGCAAAAGCGGCGATTTTCAGGCGGTTGCCCATGATTAAGGTGCTGTTTTTTGCTCAGGTGCGGGAACTGGTGGGCACCGATTCGCTCACCCTGGCTCCGGATTACCCCGATGTGGCGGCGCTGCGGGCTGCTCTGGCGCAGCGGGGCGAACGCTGGGCGTTGGCCTTGGACAGCGAACGTTTACTCGCCGCAGTTAACCAGACGCTCACCGCACTGCATCATCCCCTGCAGGACGGCGATGAAGTGGCCTTTTTTCCGCCGGTGACGGGAGGATAAATGAACACGCAAATTCGGGTGGGCCCGGCTGCCTTTGATATGGCTCAGGAGTACCAGTGGCTGGCGGGATGTCCAGAAGACGGCGCTGTGGTGACCTTTACCGGCAAAGTGCGCAATCATAATCTGGGGGATGATGTGGCGGCCCTGACGCTGGAGCATTATCCCGGCATGACGGAAAAGGCGCTGCAGGAAATCATTGATGACGCACGCCAGCGCTGGCCGCTGCAGCGGGTTTCCGTGATTCACCGCATTGGTGAACTCTTCCCCGGCGATGAAATTGTGTTTGTTGGCGTCACCAGCGCACACCGCAGCAGCGCGTTTGCCGCCGCGGAGTTTATTATGGACTACCTGAAAACCCGCGCTCCGTTCTGGAAACGTGAAACCACCGAACAGGGCGACCGCTGGGTGGATGCGCGCAACAGCGATCATGAGGCCGCTCAGCGCTGGGATTAGGGGCGAGCGTTGCGCTGCGGGGGCAAACCGGATCTTTCCCTACGCGTGCTCGCCGCCGCCCTCGTCGCGTTGCAACGGCATCACGTTACCGTCCAGCGCGTTGACATCACAGATCCCTTTTCCGCCAGTTGCGCGAAAAGCGATAACCTGAGTTCAGATAATCCACCCTGCTCTGCGAAGCGGGGCAGTGTTAAGCTACTCTTTTTCCCCTCAGAGGACAGGTATGTCATTCACTTCTTTACCCAAACGCCTGACGCTGCTTGCCGTGCTGATCCTGGCGGGCTGTAGCAGTAAAAAAACGCCGGAAGCGCCTGCAAAGCAGCCTGAGGATGTAAAAGCGCAGATCCAACGCCTGCTGCCTGCCAACGTCAGTAATAAATCAGGCTGGGCAGATGATATCTATACCTCATTCCGCACCCAGGGGCTTGAGGCCAGCGACAGCAACCTGTGCGCGGTCATTGCCGTAGCGGGACAGGAGTCGGGTTTTGACGCCAGCGGTAACGTGCCCGGCATGTCAAAAATTGCCTGGGACGAGATCGACCGCCGCGCGGCGAAGGTTCACGTGCCGGCGTTTTTAGTGCGCACAGCGCTGCTCATCAAATCCAGCAACGGCGAAAGCTATGCCGCGCGGCTGGATAAAGCCAAAAGTGAAAAAGATCTGAGCGATATTTTCGACGACTTTATCGAGATGGTGCCCATGGGGCAGACATTGTTTGGCAACCTTAACCCTGTGCATACCGGCGGGCCGATGCAGGTGAGCATCGCGTTTGCCGAAGCCCATGCCAAAGGCTACCCATGGCCGGTTGACGGCTCCATCCGCCGTGAGGTCTTCACCCGCCATGGCGGCGTTTATTTCGGCACGATGCACCTGCTCGGTTATCCTACCGATTACAGCAAGCCACTTTACCGCTTTGCGGACTATAACGCGGGCTGGTACGCCAGCCGCAATGCCGCTTTCCAGGCGGCAGTCTCTCGTGCGACAGGCATGAAACTGGCGCTGGATGGCGATCTCATTCAGTACGGCTCAGACAAGGCGGGATCGACGGAGCTGGCGGTGCGCACCCTGGCGAAACGCCTGGATATGAGCAACAGCGAAATTCGCGACGATCTTGAGCAGGGCGAAAAGGCCGAATTCAGCAACAGCGACGTGTGGAAGCAGGTCTTTGCGCTGGCAGATAAAATGGCCGGACGGCGCCTGCCCCGTGAAATGTTGCCAGGCATTAAGCTTGAAAGTCCTAAAATCACCCGCAATTTAACCACCGCGTGGTTCGCTCAGCGCGTGGACGGTCGTTATCAGCAGTGCATGAAACGTCAATAAGCACGGCGTTGTGGCGCAGTTGAACAGAGCTGTGCCACACTTAACCAGGCTCCCCTGTCAGGGGAATAACCCATTTGTTCAACAAGAGGTGCATCATGGACCGATATCCACAGAATGATTCAATAGTTCAGCCTGCATCTCGCGGGTTGCAGGCTTACATGGCACAGGTTTATGGCTGGATGACCTGTGGTTTATTACTCACCGCGTTTGTCTCCTGGTTTGCCGCCCGCACGCCGGCGGTGATGGAGCTGGTGTTTGCAAACCGCATTACCTTCTTCGGCCTGATTATTGTGCAGCTGGCGCTGGTGTTCTTCCTCTCTGGCATGGTCCATCGCCTGAGCGGTGCCGTAGCGACCGGGTTATTTATGCTCTACTCGGCCCTGACCGGGTTAACCATGGCCAGCATCTTCCTGGTGTACACCTATTCCTCCATTGCCAGTACGTTCTTTGTCACGGCGGGGATGTTTGGTGCCATGAGCTTCTATGGCTACACCACCAAGCGCGATCTGAGCCGCCTGGGCAGCCTGCTGTTTATGGCGCTGATCGGTATTCTGCTGGCATCGCTGGTGAACTTCTGGCTGAAAAGCCCGGCGTTGATGTGGGCGATTACCTACATTGGCGTGGTGGTGTTTGTGGGCCTGACGGCCTATGACACGCAGAAACTGAAAAACATTGGCGAGCAGATTGATGCGCGCGACACGGAAAACCTGCGTCGCTACTCGATCATGGGCGCGCTGACGCTCTACCTTGACTTCATCAACCTGTTCCTGATGCTGCTGCGTATTTTCGGCAATCGCCGCTAAAAAACGGGCTGCTCTGGTTTGCCAGAGCAGCCGCTCCCCGGTTACGACTTCTGCAGTTTCTGTTCGTTTTTATGCCGCATATGCTTAGCGCGACTCTCCAGCCCCAGGTACAGCACCAGCGCCAGCAGCAGGGGCAAAATAAAGTAGAGCACCCGGTAGGCCAGCAGGGCGGCAATAATGGTACCGTGAGAGAGATCTTCGCCGCTCAACAGCGCTAAAAACACCGCCTCAAGCACGCCAATCCCCGCCGGAATATGAATAATCACGCCAGCGATACTGCTGATCAATAAAACCCCCAGCACCATCGGATAGCCCACATCCCGGCCCAGTAGCAACCAGATAATGGTGCCCATCACCATCCAGTTGGCACAGGAAACGGCAAACTGAAACAGCGCCATACGTAATGAAGGCAGCTGTAACGTCTGGCCTTTGACCGTCCAGCGGCGACGTTTTGAAAAGGCACAGGACCAGAGGTAGAAGGCGACCAGCACCAGCAAGACAACCCCGATCAGCCGTAGCGTGGTTTCGCCAATAAACCAGCCGCTGGGAATGGAAACCATGCCCGCGCTGAAAACGACGCCCGCCAGCAGGATATAGCCCAGCCAGTTGGTGGCAATGCTAAGTGAGAAAATGCGCGTAATGGTACCGCTGTCCAGGCCAAGGCGTGAGTAAAGTCGATAGCGCATAGCCACGCCGCCAACCCAGGTACTGAGGGTCAGGTTAAAGGCATAGCAGATAAACGACACCAGCATCACCTGGCGCCTGGCCAGTTTATGACCGCAGTAGGCGCGACCGATCAGGTCGTAACAGCCATACACGAGGTAGCTGACGATCACCAGGCCTGCGGCGGTCAGCACCACGAAACGGTTGTAGTTGACGATAACTTTATAGACGTCATCCCAGTTCACCTTGCGTGCATAGATGACCAGCAGCACAATGACGGCCACGAAGAACAGGCCGGTGAGTATTTTTTTTGCCAGTTTCCAGCGCGGATGCGTGTTTGCCATCAGGATTTCGCTCCTTCATTGTTGGCTTCGACGCGATCTTGCGTCTCCATTTCAGGCTGCACGGGCGGGTCAACCTGGGCCAGTTTTGGCGTGTGTGCCGGCAGCCAGCCGGCGATTGCAGGAAAGTGGCGCAGGAAATGGAACACCACGACGCTTTTCGACAACTGCCACCAGTTACGCGGCGGCAGTTTATCCTCCTGAACGCGCTGGCAATCTTCTGCCAGTAAATGCTCAAGATTGTCGCGTAATGTCTCATTAAAGTGGCGATCGTGAATGATCAGGTTCGCTTCGAGGTTTAGCGACAAACTTAAGGGATCGAGGTTGCTGGAGCCGACCGTCGCCCACTGCTGATCTTTCACCGCCACTTTACCGTGCAGCGGACGACGGCAGTATTCGTAGACCTCCACGCCAGCATCCACCAGATAGTTATAGAGCAGCTCTGCGCCCACTTTCACAATCGGCATATCTGGCTCGCCCTGCACAATCAAACGCACCCGAACCCCGCGCTGTGCCGCATTGCGCATTTCCCGCAACAGTCGGTAGCCGGGGAAAAAATAGGCATTCGCGATAATCACGTCCTGTTTGGCACTGCGCAGCATATCCAGATAGTGCTGTTCAATATCGTCCCGGTGATCATCATTATCGCGATACACGAAGAGCACCTGCGCGTCGCCGGGCAGGGCGTTCTTAGCCGGACGATGTGAGCGCTGTCCCCACCAGCGGCGGGTGGTGGCCTGACTGCCGATTGCCTCTTGCAGGTAGCGGGTAATATCCGCCACTACCGGCCCTTTCACCTCAACGGTGTAATCCTGTTTGGCTTCAGGGCCATAGTCGGTGTAGTGCTCGGCGGAGAAATTAATCCCGCCGACAAAGGCGATAACCCCGTCAACCACCACGGTTTTGCGATGCAGGCGGCGAAAGACGTTGGTGCGCATGCCCATCACCAGCGGACGCGGATCGTAGTAAATAAAACGGACGCCCGCCTGGGTAAGGCTGTTCACAAAGTCGTCTGACAGCTCCGACGATCCGTAACCATCCACCATCATTTCAACTTTGACGCCGCGCTGTGCTGCGGCCAGCAACTCGCGGTGTAAAGCGTTACCGACATCGTCTTCAAACAGGATAAAGGTTTCCAACAGCACACTGCGCTCGGCACGCTGAATTGCGCCAAAAACCCGGGGGAAAAACGTATCCCCGTTTTCCAGCAGGCGCAGTTTATTGCCGTTTTGCCAGTCAAAATTCATAGATGGATCTCCACCGCCAGCGGCGCGTGATCGGAAAGGTGTGACCAGGGTTTACGCGGCAGCGCCCAGGGATGACTCACCGTGGCGTTGCGAACATAAATACGATCCAGTCGTAGAAGAGGAAAGCGGGCCGGGAAGGTGCGTGCCGGTCGCCCATGTTTGATGCTGAATACCTCTTTTAGCCCGGCCCCTTTTTGCAGGATTTTATTGGCGCGTCCCTGCCAGTCGTTAAAATCGCCAGCCACCACCACGGGCGCATCCGGCGGCAGGGCCAGCACCATCTCGTTCAGCATTGCCATTTGGGCGCGACGGTGGGCCGCTTTCAGACCCAGGTGAACGCAGATAACGTGCAGCGTACCGTAGGGCGCGGGGAGCGTAATCTGGCAGTGCAGCATGCCCCGGTTTTCACTACCGGCCACCGAGACATCGCGGTTCTGATATTCGGCAATGGGAAAGCGCGACAGCACGGCATTGCCGTGGTGTCCTTCCGGATAGACTGCGTTACGCCCATAGGCAAAATCATTCCACATGGTGTCAGCCAGAAACTCGTAATGTGAGGTATTGGGCCAGTTTTCATGTTGCAGAGGATGGATGTCATGTGTTCCCATCACCTCCTGCAACAAGACGATATCTGCCGACGTTGCGCGTACGGCTTCGCGCAATTCTGGCAAGATGAAGCGTCGGTTAAACGGGGCAAAACCTTTATGGGTATTGATCGTCAGGACTTTAAATGAAAATCCTTGCTGGATTTGTGGCATACTCGCGACGCGCTCCTTTTCATCTTCATCAACCACAAAGTGTAGTCTTTGTCACAAATGGAGGGTGAAGAAGAGGAATAAATAAGGCGTTATCTGATATTTGCTTTACATTGATGAAACCGTCCCTGGCCGGATCCGGTTGCATTCAGGCAACCCGCCAGGTCTGCAGGAGAAAAAATGAAATTGTCTAATCGCTTTCAAATTATTACCGGTCAAACCTGGGCCCATATCGCTATGCACCTGCTGGTGATTGCCGCGCTGGTATGGGGCTGGAAACACAAAGCACTGGTCGAAGTGTGCAGTACCCTGGTGGTGACGTATGCAGGGGTGTTTATCGCCATGCTGATCACGCAGCGTAGTGCCCGTTTGCGTACCCTCGGTGATTACCTCGAAGAGGCGACGACCACCTACTACTTCGGCGCTGCGATGATGACGCTGTTCCTGGTCTCTCGCATTTTCCACAACAATCTGCTGCTGGCCAGCCTGGGCATGGTTATGCTACTGGGCCCGGCACTGGTTTCTCTGCTGGCCAAAGAGCCTGCACGACGCATTGAGAAAAAACGCAGTTAACTGAGCTGTCCGATAACCAAAGCCACCGTAAGGTGGCTTTGTTGTTTAGGCCGTTTGTAATCAATTGTGAGCTATCTCGCACAGGAACGTTAAAGCTGTTACACTCCGCCGCTTATGCATCGTAGTTTGCACCCTTTTCACGCGTCAGCGTCAGCTGGCGTCACTATCCCTCTGAAAACTACACCGTGAAACACGGTCAGAGTGGACCGGAGTAATACTCGTCATGTCTTTTGACTCTCTCGGCCTGAGTGCCGATATTTTGCGTGCGGTTGCTGAGCAAGGCTACAGCGAACCGACTCCTATCCAGCGCCAGGCGATTCCTGTGGTGCTGTCCGGCCGCGATCTGCTGGCAAGTGCGCAGACCGGCACCGGCAAAACGGCCGGATTCACGCTGCCTTTACTACAGAAGCTGTCGGCGAATACCGGCGCAGTACGTGGACGTCGTCCGGTGCGTGCGCTGATCCTCACGCCTACCCGTGAACTGGCCGCTCAGGTCGGGGAAAACGTTGTTGAATACAGTAAGTATTTACCGCTTCGTTCGCTGGTGGTGTTTGGTGGTGTCAGCATTAACCCGCAGATGATGAAGCTGCGCGGCGGGGTCGATATTCTGGTGGCAACACCGGGCCGTTTACTGGACCTGGTCCATCAGAACGCGGTTGACCTCTCTCAGGTGGAAGTGCTGGTTCTGGATGAGGCCGATCGTATGCTCGATATGGGCTTTATCCACGATATTCGCCGTGTGCTGGCAAAACTGCCTGCCAAACGTCAGAACCTGCTGTTCTCTGCCACCTTCTCGGACGAGATTAAAACCCTGGCAGAAAAACTGCTGCATAACCCGGAGCAGGTGGAAGTGGCACGCCGCAACACCGCTTCGGAGCAGGTTTCTCAACAGGTGCATTTTGTTGATAAGAAACGCAAACGGGAACTGCTGTCGCAGCTGATCGGCGAAGGTAACTGGCAGCAGGTGCTGGTGTTTACCCGAACCAAGCATGGGGCTAACCACCTTGCAGAACAGTTGGGTAAAGACGGTATTACCGCTGCGGCGATTCACGGCAACAAGAGTCAGGGTGCACGTACGCGCGCACTGGCTGATTTTAAATCCGGCGCAATTCGCGTGCTGGTGGCCACCGATATCGCGGCCCGTGGCCTGGATATTGAAGAACTCCCACACGTCGTAAACTATGAGCTGCCAAACGTAGCGGAAGACTATGTGCATCGTATTGGTCGTACCGGCCGTGCGGCGGCAACCGGCGTCGCACTGTCACTGGTGTGCGTGGATGAACACAAACTGCTGCGCGATATTGAACGTCTGCTTAAGCGTGAAATTCCGCGTCTGGCCGTACCTGGCTATGAGCCGGATCCAAGCATCAAAGCGGAACCTATCGTGAATGGCCGTCAGTCACAGCAGCCACGCGGCCGTGGTCGCAGCCAGGGCGGACAGGGTGCAGGCGCTGCGCGTCCGCAAGGGGACAAGCGTTCACAGCCCCGTCGTCAGGGACCGGCAGCGGGCCCGTCTGACAAGCCAGCCGCGCGTCCACGTCGCCCAGCGCCTAAGCGTAGCGGAAACGCCTGACAATGCGGGTTTTACTGGCACCGATGGAAGGCGTACTGGATTCTCTGGTGCGCCAGCTGTTAACGGAGGTCAACGACTACGATCTGTGCATTACAGAATTTTTGCGCGTCGTGGATCAACTCTTGCCGGTAAAATCCTTTTATCGACTCTGCCCTGAACTGCACCATGCCAGCCGCACGCCCTCGGGCACGCTGGTCCGTCTGCAACTGCTGGGGCAGCATCCGGACTGGCTGGCGGAAAACGCCGCACGAGCGGTTACTCTGGGCTCCTGGGGCGTTGATCTGAACTGTGGTTGTCCGTCAAAGCTGGTCAACGGCAGCGGCGGCGGTGCCACGCTGTTAAAAGATCCCGATTTAATCTATCGCGCGGCAAAAGCCATGCGGGCAGCAGTACCGGCTTCGTTGCCCGTCACGGTGAAGGTGCGGCTGGGATGGGATTCCAGCGCGCGCAGTATGGAAATTGCGGATGCGGTACAGCAGGCCGGCGCCAGCGAGCTGGTGGTGCATGGTCGAACCAAAGAAGACGGTTATCGTGCCGAGGCGATCAACTGGCAGGCCATCGGCGACATCCGTCAGCGCCTACGTATTCCGGTTATCGCGAATGGCGAGATCTGGGACTGGCAAACGGCCCAGGACTGCCTGCGGACCACCGGTTGTGATGCCGTGATGATTGGCCGAGGCGCGCTTAACGTGCCTAACCTGAGTCGGGTCATCAAATACAATGACGCGCCCATGCCCTGGCCGGAGGTGGTGGCGCTGTTACAGAAATATACCCGGCTGGAAAAACAGGGCGATACCGGCATGTACCATGTTGCCCGTATCAAACAGTGGCTCGGGTATTTACGTAAAGCCTACGTTGAAGCCGGTGAGCTGTTCGGTGAGATTCGCGCGTTAAAATCATCCCAGGATATCGCCACGGCCATCGACCGTTATGCCCGGTTGCAAGAGCAGGCCAGCTCTGAAACCTTCAATGTGGTGAAAACCGGTTAGCGCAGCGTCCTGCCGCGCTTGCCATTAATACTTTTCAGGCACGATCATCGTGTCCGGCACGTCATTACGGCGGTAATCCTGCGATCGTTCACGCGGTGGCAAAATAATTTCATCATGCGTAGCGTCTTCATAAGGCACCTGTTGCAAGAGGTGGCTGATGCAGTTCAGTCGCGCACGCTTTTTATCCACGCCCTGAACGACCCACCAGGGCGCATCCGGGATATGGGTCCGGCTCAGCATCTCTTCTTTGGCTTCGGTATAATCTTCCCAGCGGCGGCGACTTTCCAGGTCCATCGGGCTGAGTTTCCACTGCTTCAGCGGATCGTGAATACGGCTCAAAAAGCGCAGTTCCTGCTCCTCGTCCGTAATGGAAAACCAGTATTTGACGATTTGAATACCGCTGCGGGTCAGCATTTTTTCAAATTCCGGCACGCTACGATAGAACTCCTCGACGTCAGCCTCACTGCAAAAGCCCATCACCCGTTCCACGCCCGCCCGGTTGTACCAGCTCCGGTCGAACAGCACCATTTCCCCGGCGGCGGGCAGATGAGCAATGTAACGCTGGAAATACCACTGGGTTTTTTCGCGGTCGTTAGGTGCTGGCAGGGCGGCAACCCGGCAGGTGCGCGGGTTAAGGCGTTGTGTGATGCGTTTGATAACACCGCCTTTACCGGCGGCGTCGCGGCCTTCGAACAGAATGACCAGCCGATGGCCGGTGCGCATCACCCAGTCCTGAAGCTTAACCAGTTCGCCCTGCAGGTGCAGCAGTTCGCGAAAATAGCGACGACGCCAGGCCTTCTCATCATTCCCGTCAGGCGTGGTCTCGCCAAAACGCAGGTCGTCGAGTTCCATCTCCAGTTCTTCATCGTAGCTGTCGTAGAACTCCTGTAACAGACGCTGATTAAATGTATCCCGGTTGAAGCTGTTATCGTGTGTTGCCATAACGAATCACCTGGTCAGATGTGGATAAACAGCCCGTAGAGCAGGGCAGAAAGTAAGACTGAAACCGGCAACGTCAATATCCAGGCCACTGCCAGATTCCGCAGCGTGGACATTTGCAGGCCTGATCGGTTCGCCGCCATGGTGCCTGCCACACCGGAGGAGAGAACGTGCGTGGTGGACACAGGCAAACCGAATGCGTCGGCCGCACCGATGGTCACCATCGCCACCAGTTCGGCGCTGGCACCCTGCGCATAGGTCAGATGGGTTTTACCGATACGTTCCCCCACGGTGACCACAATGCGACGCCAGCCAACCATTGTGCCCAGCCCCAGTGCAATCGCCACGACCACCTTCACCCAGACAGGAATAAAGCGCGTAGCGCTGTCCAGCTCGGTTTTCACGGCGGTTAAATTGCGTTCAGTGTCGTCCGGCAGGGCAACGTGGGCGCTTTGCAAATGTTTAATGGACTCCGACGCGAGGTACATTTGATTGCGCGTGTTGCTCACGGATTGCGCCGGGATATTTTCCATCGAGCCGTAGCGGCGGATCTGTTCGCCCACGTCGTGCAGCGTCATCGCCAGGGCCGGCAGCACGTTGGCATTCATTTTTTCGCTGCTGACAAACGCGGTTAACACGTCCCGTGGGGCCGGTGCGGGCGTGGTGGCAGGCTGAATGTGCAGGAGCTGGCGCGCCGTGACGTCGGTCAGGGCGGCCACGCGCGGGATCTGATCGGGCGGCAGGGAACGGTTCAGGGCATAGGCGATCGGCATGGTGCCGACCAGGATCAGCATGATGAGCCCCATGCCTTTTTGTCCGTCATTCGATCCATGGGCAAAAGAGACGCCGGTACAGGTCAGAATCAGCAGTCCACGGATCCAGACGGGCGGCGGCTCGTTGCTCTGCGGGGCCTGATAAAGCTGACGGTTACGAATAAACAGCTTCATCGTCCACAGTAGCAGGGCGGCGCAGACAAACCCCACCACCGGCGACAGCAGAAGGGCATAACCGACTTTCAGGGCCTGCTCCCAGTCCACACCGCTCAGCCCGCTGCGCCCGTGCAGCATGGCATTGGCAACGCCCACTCCGATGATCGAGCCAATCAAGGTGTGCGAGGAGGAGGAGGGCAGGCCAAGATACCAGGTGCCCAGGTTCCAGATAATGGCCGAGAAGAGCAGGGCATAAATCATGGCAAAACCGTTGCCGCTGCTGGCCTGCAATATCAGTTCGACGGGCAGCAACGAAATAATCCCAAACGCCACCACACCGCTGGAGAGCATCACGCCAAGGAAATTGCAGAATCCCGACCAGACCACGGCAACACCGGGCGTCAGAGAGTGGGTATAGATGACCGTCGCGACCGCATTTGCGGTATCGTGAAAACCGTTTACAAACTCAAAGCCCAGCGCAATCAGCAGCGCGAGGCCTAATAAAAAGAAGGGTAAGTAACTGGTGACCGGCGTGTTGGTTTTTTCTACGTCATGAAACAGGTTAAATCCGGCAAAGGCCAGACCGGCGATCAGCAGAAGAAAGAAAATCGGTTTTGTGAAGCGGCTACCTTTGCCATTGAAATCGGGTCGTCCATGAGTCGGGCCTGAAGAGGGTAAACTGTTTTCGCTCATGCAAAACCTCATAGCGGATGCAGATGCGGATTTACATCTGTTTCACGCTGTGTGATACCCGCTTTTTGTGACAAAAAAATGATCTGCGCCGTGAGAGGTCATTTTGCTGTAACAAAACTTCAGCAGGCTGAACCTCTTTATTAATGATGCTGACAGGATAGCCATGGCGACAGACATTGTTCTTACCCCACAAAAACGTGATTTTGATGATGATGTGGCAGGACTCATTCATGGTTATCTCTTTTCTCCCGATGCCCTTCCTGTTCGCCTGAATGCCCGTGAAGCAGTTAAACTCGGTGAGCATCTTCCTGATGACGGCTTTCTCTGGCTGCATATCAATCTGAACCATGCCCGCGCGCAGCACTGGGTGCAGAGTCATTTTCAGGTGGATGATGACTTCTTCGATGAAATTCACTCGGCCTCGCCGCGAACCCGGCTGGCGGAGCAAAGTAGCGCGTTGCTGGCGGTACTCAACGACGTCACGCTTAACCAGGAGAACCGCAGTACGCAAAATGCGACGCTGTGGATATGGTGCCGGCGTAACCTGGTGGTCAGCGCACGTTATCGCCCGTCAGTGATGATTGAAAAGATGCAGCAGAGGTTAGCCCGGCATAGCTTTCCCAGTGCAGAGGCTTTGTTGCTTTATCTGCTTGGTGAGCAGGAGTCGCAACTGGAACAGGTCGTGCGGCGCATCAGTCAGGTGGTCGATAACATTGAAGAGCGCCTCTTAAGCCCCGCCATTAAAGCTAATCGCAGCGAGCTGGGGCACTACCGGCGCATGCTGTTGCGGATTCAGCGCCTCCTGGCACCTGAACCGGCGGCGCTGTTTCGCTTGCTCAACCGACCTCCGGCCTGGCTCAACCACGACACGCTCCGCGAGCTGCGGGCGTTTACCGAAGAGTTCAGCGTGGTGCTCAACGATCTCGCCAGCCTGATGGAGCGCATCCGGCTGTTGCAGGAAGAGATTGCGGCGCGTCTGATGGAACAGAGTAACCGCACGCTCTACCTGTTAACCGTGATAACCGTTCTGGCACTGCCAATTAATATTGTGGCGGGATTTTTTGGCATGAATGTAGGCGGTATTCCGCTGGCGGCGAATCCGCACGGGTTTTTACTGCTGGTGCTGATCGTGCTCGCGTTTACCCTGCTGGCGGGTTGGCTGGCCTTGCGAAGGCCCAGCGTGTAGAGGCTGCGCCCGGTGACAAAGCCTGTAAAGGGCACAAAAAAAAAGCCAGCCCGGTTAACCGGTACTGGCTTTTTACCCTGTTAAGGATCAGACCTTACAGATTACCATTGCTTGCTGGCGCAGGCTGTGACGGCTGCACAGGCTGTGAAGGCTGAACCTGCGGCTGCTGTTCTGCCGGTTGCGACTGCTGAGGCTCAGGCTGTACAGCGACCGGATTCGTTGGCTGTGACATCACCGGCGTCATCGGCTCTTCCTTCGGCTCGGCGTCTTCGCCTTCGGTTACCTGAACAGGCGCGGGCACCACGTTGTTTTCTGGCGCGTTAACCTGTACGGGCATACCGGAGCGGTTCTGAATCGCTTTATCAACCTGAGACTGGTTGACGCTGCCGTCTACCAGAACTTTGCCAACGGCCTGGGTCAGCGTAATTGGCACCAGCTCACGAGAGTTAAACTGCTCTTCCGTGGTCGAGAGCGGATTGTGCACTTCCATCCAGCGTGAACCGTCTGGCTCAACCGAGGCTTTCACCGGCTGGTTGATAAACTGCACGCGCGTGCCAACCGGCACATGATCGAACAGCCATTTGATGTCGTCGGCACGTAAGCGCACACAACCGTGACTGACCCGCAGGCCAATACCGAAGTTAGCGTTGGTGCCGTGAATGGCATACAGACGACCGATATAGAGCGCATACAGCCCCATCGGGTTATCCGGACCGGCCGGGAAGACGGCAGGCAGGTTTTCACCACGTGAAGCGTACTCCGCGTGCATCGCTTTCGTTGGCGTCCACGTCGGACCATCTTTTTTACGCTGAACAGTGGTGGTCCAGTTCAGCGGCGTGTCTTTACCCAGTTCACCGATACCGATAGGCAGTACAACCACCGTTTTGGTGCCTTTCGGATAGTAGTAAAGACGCATTTCAGCACTGTTGATCACAATGCCTTCACGCGGCGCGTCAGGTAACAGTAACTGCTGTGGGATAATCAGTTTGCTGCCAGGTTTTGGCAGATAAACGTCAACGCCCGGGTTGGCTTCCAGCATATTGCTGAGGCCCATTTGGAACTGAGCTGCAAAAGCTTCCAGAGGTAATTTGCTGTCCTCGGGAATGGTAATTTCAATATTTTGCCCGGTCAGACGGCTGTTTGCCGGCGGTAACGGGTAAACAACAGCAAGGGCTGACTGACTGAATGCCGCCAAAGCCAATGCAAGTGAAGCGAACGCGCGAATGCTTTTTTTCATATTTTACAAGTCTTTATCGCCATGTTTCAGGCTTGTCAATGTATCGAACCCATGCTGGTCACTATGACCTGCTGCGCATTATATGTTCATTAAACTGATGTTGTGAATCAGGATTTTAACCGCTTTAAAATACTTTACCTGACTCGCCTGCGTTATCTGCCTTTGTTCTTTACCAATTTGGGCGAAAAACAGCCCATTATGGCTGCCAAAGCGTGACGTCCCCGTTTAGCTTACGGTTCAGGAAAAACGCAGCGCTGATCAACGCAAGATGCGTCAACGCCTGGGGCGTATTTCCCAATGCCTGCCCATGACTGTCAAACTCTTCCGCATACAAACCCAACGGATTAGCGTAGCTCAGTAATTTCTCGAACTCAAAATGTGCCTCGCGAATGCGTCCGGCACGCGCCAGACATTCCACATACCAGAACGAGCAGGCACCAAAAGAGCCCTCTGCGCCCGTTAGCCCATCAGCTGGCGTTTCGTGAATGTTATAACGACGTACCATGCCGTCGCTTACCAGGTTCACCTGGATGGCATCCAGCGTGGCGATCCAGTCCGGATCGGTGGCGCCCACAAAACGCACCAGCGGCATCAGCAGCATGGAGGCATCAAGGTGTTCACCGTGGCGGGTCGAAACAAAATGCCCGCGTTCACTGTTCCAGAAATTCTTCCAGATATCATCGCGGATCTCGCGACGGGTTTTGTCCCAGCGATCGTAAGGCATCGGCAGTGAACGCTTCATTGCCAGCCGCAGGCCCCGATCCAGAGCGACCCAACACATTAAACGTGAGTGAAGGAAGTGCTCCGGCTCGCCGCGCATTTCCCAGATGCCGGCATCGGGCTGATGCCAGTTATCGCACAGCCAGTCCAGCATTTCTGACACATGATTCCAGCCCCGCTGAGAAATGGCCTCGCCGTATTTGTTGGACAGGTAGATGGCATCCATCAGTTCGCCATAAATATCTAGCTGTTTTTGCCGCCAGGCATCGTTACCAATGCGCACCGGACTGGAGTTGGCATAGCCGGACAGGTTAAGCAGCGACATCTCCTGAAGATCCGTACTGCTGTCCAGGCGGTACATCACCTGCAGCCGCATTTCATCGTGGTGGCTGTTTTCTACACAGCGACCGACCCATTCCGTAAAGTGCTTGGCTTCGTCCACGTAACCCAGCCGCATCAGGGCGTACATGCTGAATGAGGCATCCCGTATCCAGGAGGCGCGGTAATCCCAGTTGCGCTCGCCGCCCAGCTCCTCGGGCAGGCCAAAGGTGGCAGCCGCGGCGATGGAGCCGTGTTGCCAGGAGGTCAGCAGCTTAAGAACCAGCGCAGAGCGTTGTACCATCTCCTGCCAGCGACCGTGATAGGTGCTGCGGCTGCTCCATTCCCGCCAGTAGCTCAGCGTTTCTTCAAAGCAGTTGGCGGTGGCCAGCTTTTCGATGTGGGCATCCTGTACGCTGCCAAATTCGAATTCGGCATGTTCACCGGCTTTAAGCTCAAAACTGGCGGTGGCGTGATTGCCTTCCAGCGTCATCACCACCGTTGCTGCCAGGCGCAGCGAGGGCTGATCGGTGGCGTGAAAATCGATACAGCCCCGCTGTACCTCAGCGCGGGTGTCCGCCCGGGCGTAATCATGGCGCGGGGAGCACACCATATTAAAGCGTGCCCGGCCCCGAACCATCTTTACCCGACGGATGATACGCGGCAGTTTATCCTGCCGGTCGCAAATCGGCATGTAGTCGGTGATCTCGGCGACGCCTTCTTCGGCCAGCCAGCGGGTCTGCAGGATGTTGGTATCAGGCAGATAGATTTGCTGGCGACGGGCGTTTTGCCAGTCGGGTGCCAGGGAAAACAGGCCGGCCTCGTCGCTGTCCAGCAGGGCGGAAAACACCGATGGGCTGTCCAGTTCTGGCCAGCAGAGATAATCGATAGTGCCATCGTTTGCGACCAGGGCGCAGGTGCGTAAATCGCCTATTACGCCATGGTCGTCAATCTTACGTTTAACCTTACTCATCGGTTTCTCCCTGTCAGTGTCAGCCTTAACTATAGCCAGGTGCCTTCATCGCGCTGTGTTCTGACACAGATCGTTAATCCGGGCGCCGGGCCGTCCGCAAACGGCACAATTTTCATTGCGGTATATACTTTTCATACACTTCCAGAGGAGACCGTCATGACTACACCACAACGAAAAGTTGCAATCGTTACCGCGTCGGATTCAGGCATTGGCAGTCGTTGTGCTGAAATGTTAGCAGAGCAGGGGTTTGATATTGGCATCACCTGGCGGTCTGATGAGGAAGGCGCACAGCGCACGGCAAAACGGGTGGCGGAGATTGGGCAGCGAGCTGAGACGATCCAGCTCGACCTGGCCGATCCGCCCGCAGGGGGCAAGGTGCTGCAGCAGCTTATAGACAAGCTGGGCCGCATTGATGTTCTGGTCAACAATGCCGGGGCGAATTTCAAAGCGGACTTTATGGACGTGACCTGGGAAGACTGGCGTAAGACATTTAGCGTAGATGTGGATGGCGTGTTTATCTGCGGCCAGGTTGCGGCACGCAACATGATCAAGCAGGGGCAGGGCGGACGTATCATCAACATCACCTCCGTGCATGAACATACTCCGCTGCCGGGTTCCGTTGCCTACACCGCGGCTAAACATGCGGCAGGCGGGCTGACTAAATCGATGGCCTTGAGTTTGCTGCCCCACAATATTCTGGTGAACGCCGTGGCGCCAGGCGCGATCGCCACGCCGATGAACAAAATGACCGATGACGATGCGCACAAGGTCAAAATGCCTGAGATCCCTGCGGGTCGTCCTGGAGATACGCACGAAATTGCCAGCATGGTGGCCTGGCTGAGCTCTGAATGGGCCACCTATACCACCGGCCAGTCATTTATCATCGATGGCGGCTTTATGCTGGCAAATCCCCAGTTCAAGGGTTACTGATCGTCGGCCCGGCGGTTATTCCAGTGGCGAATGGCCCAGCGAACCCCAAAGGCAAAGAGCACGGCGGCAGCCAGCCACAGCAGATGTTTAAAGTGCTGATCAAGCTTGTGCAGCCAGGGGGCAATAATTCCGCCAGCAAAATAGCCGAGTGTCACAAACAGCAGTGACCATAATGCCGCCCCAATGATGTTAAGCGCCAGAAACTTCAGCGGATTGAGGCGGCTTGCCCCAATGATAATGGGACCAATCAGGCGAAAGCCGTACATAAAGCGCGCGCCGATCACGAACAGGCTGGGACGCCGCTTAATCAGGCGGTTAGCTTTAACAATTTTGTCCTGATGTTTTTTAAACCGCCGCAGGATGCCTGTACCAAAGCGCCGGCCAATCCAGAAGAGCAGCTGGTCGCCCAGAATGCCGCCTGCCATCGCCGCCAGTACCACACCCGCGTAATGCAGTAATCCTTCATGCGCGGCTACGCCGCCCAGCAACAGAAATGTTTCCCCTTCGGCAATACAGCCGATAAACAGTGCAAGATAGCCGTACTGCGTAATTAATGCGTTGATATCCAAATGCAAGGTGCACTTCCTGTGTGAAGAAATTTCTTTCAGTTTATACCTGATTCGTTAAGCCATCCGTTTAAGCGTTAATCAGCGATCTTTTTCGCTGTTTTTTTGCGCAGGCCCCACAGAAGTTGCCTTGCCGTTTATACTGTAAGCAATGCTGCCCTTACGTGGATGCTGCATCAAAACGGGGTAGCCCAACGGCATCAGAGGAGTAAGCGTATGAACCATGTCTGGGGTTTGTTAGCGCATCCTAATCAGGAAATGCGCAATATCAAGCAAGAGAACGAAACGGTTTCGCACCATTACACTCATCACGTTCTGCTGATGGCAGCCATTCCGGTTATTTGCGCCATAATCGGCACCACGAACTCAGGCTGGAATCTGGGTGAAGGGCAGTATGTACAATTGAATTTCCTGACAGCACTGGGCCTGGGTATTCTGTTTTATCTGTTGATTCTGGGCGGCGTGGCGGTGATGGGACGCGTTATTCACTGGATGGCGCGTGACTACCCGCAGCGCCCTGGCGTTGAACGCTGTACGGTGTTTGCGGGCTATGTGGCTACGCCGCTGTTTTTAAGCGGACTCGTGGCACTTTATCCGCTGGTATGGCTGTGCGTATTAGCGGGTGCGCTGGCGCTGCTGTATACCGGCTATCTGCTGTACGTGGGCATCCCGCTGTTTCTGAACATTGACCGGGATGAAAGCCTGCGTTTTTCCAGTTCCACTCTGGCCATCGGCGTGCTGGTATTTGAAGTGTTGCTGGCCTTAACCGTGATTCTGTGGGGCTATGGCCCGCACCTGTTTTAACGTGCCGTTGCCGCCTGCAGGGCGGCAACATCTTTTTAACGCTCAGAAACAATCTCACCAGGATAATTTCACCGCTTCAGAGTATGATGCTGCGGCCAGCCCGCGCTCTGCCTGCTCAGTCGTCGGCGGCCTGTGTTTACACAGCGCACAATCTTAACCGGGTCTTTTTTTCACGATGCCTGCAAAAATTCGCTTTTCACTGTTAACGCTGGCGCTGCTCGTTTCCGGGCAGGTTGTTTCCCTTCCAGCACAGGCGACCACGACGCTGTCGCAAATGGCGCCCATTGCTCAGCCGCAAATTGCCTCAGGCAGCGCCCTGATCGTCGATCTGACGAGCGGGAAAACGTTATTTTCCAGTCACCCTGACCGGGTGCGGCCGATTGCCTCGATCACCAAGTTGATGACGGCAATGGTGGTACTGGATGCGCATCAGCCGATGAACGAGATGGTCACGGTTGATATCAGTCAGACGCCAGAGATGCGCGGCGTGTTTTCACGCGTGAAGCTTAACAGCCAGATAAGCCGTCGGAGCATGCTGATGCTGGCGCTGATGTCATCTGAAAACCGCGCGGCGGCCAGCCTGGCCCATGCGTATCCCGGTGGATATAACGCCTTTATTAAGGCGATGAATGCTAAGGCGCGTGCGCTGGGCATGAACCATACCCATTACGTTGAACCTACCGGTCTCTCCATTCAGAACGTCTCCAGCGCAGAAGATTTGGTGAAGCTGTTAAAAGCCACGCGCGAATATCCCCTGTTGGGCGAGCTGAGCACGACCAAAGAAGAAACCGCCGTATTTACCCATCCCAGCTACGCGCTGCCGTTCCGCAATACCAATCATCTGGTGTATAAGAATGGCTGGCACATTCAGTTGACCAAAACGGGCTATACCGATGAAGCGGGACATTGCCTGGTCATGCGCACCATGATTAAAAACCGCCCGGTGGCACTGGTGGTGCTGGATGCATTTGGTAAATATACCCATTTTGCCGATGCTAACCGTCTGCGCGACTGGCTGGAAACGGGCAAAGCGGCGCCGGTTCCGGCGGCCGCGCTGGCCTATAAAAAACAGAAAGCAGGTCAGGTTGCCAGCAACGCTGCCAGCGGTTCTGAAGTAGAGTAATATCCCGTCGGGCTGCCGCGGGCGGCCCGACCAATATTGATCGGTATTCCTATAGTTTCACGCCAGACGAAAACCTAAACTACCCGCAAATGGCGAGGGTGATTCGCCTGATTACTGTGCCGGAATCTCATTCATATGCTCACGTTACGATCCTTTATTGTTCTGATTTTTTTAGCATTGTTCACCGCCGTTCCCACCCTGAGCGTCGCCGCAGACGATCCGGCTCAGGCCACCACTACCCAGCAGCCTGACGACAAGCCGAAAGTGAACGCCTCGGTCGAGCTGCCCAAGATGCAGAAAATCCTCGACAAAATTAAAAGTCAGGTTTCCGTTGAAAGCGATGAAAATAAGCTGAGTCGGCTGAATGAAATGGCGTTGGAGCTGTCAGGCAATACGGATACGCTGGCCCAGGCGTTGCAGCCTGACCGTCAGCAGCTTGAGGCCCAGCTGGCCGTGCTTGGCCCAGCCCCCAAACCGGAAAGCGGCGTCAAAGAGACGGCAGACGTCACGCGCAAACGTAGCGCGCTGGAAAGTCAGAAAAGTAAGCTCGACGATCAGATTAAGCAGGCGGAGGGCATTAAAAACAGCGCCCTGATGCTGTCATCGCAAATCGTCAATCTGCGCCGCGATCAGTTGAAAAACAAACTGGCGCTTAACTCTGGCAGCATTTTAGGGCCACGTTTCTGGTCGCCGGTATTCAGCAGTCAGGATCTTGATGATGAGAAGATTGGCGATTTCTTAAATGAGCTGAAAGATACCGCTGCGCTATCCTGGGAGTCAGGCTGGCGTCTGGGTACGCTAGGCTGGTTGCTGGCCGCCGTGCTGGTGATGACGTTGGGACGCCGCTATGGCGAAGAATTTTTAGCCTGGGTCAGCATTAATAAACTGCCGGAAGGACGCCTGCGCCGCAGCTTTCTGGCGACGGCCGTGGCCCTGACCAGCCTGGTGGCGGTGGTGTTGACCTTTGCCTTTATTTCCCAGGCCTTTACCCGCCGCGATGAAGTTTCCAGCGACGTGCAGGACTTTATTTATCGTCTGGTCGAATTAAGCGTTTATTGTGGTTTGATTGCCGGGCTCGGGCGGGCATTTTTGTCCACGCGTCGGCCAAGCTGGCGTTTACCCACCATCTCGAACGAGGTGGCGCTGGCCCTGAAACCTTTCCCACCTATTACCGCCTTGCTGGTGTTTATTTTCCAGACGGTAGAGTCCTTTAACTACACCGCCGGGACCAGCCTGAATACCAGTATCTTTGCTAACGGCCTGACGGCATTGCTGATCGGCAGCACGGCGCTGGCAATCAGCATGCGCACCAAGCGCGTTCGTCGGCGTCTGGCGCAGGAAGGCACGCCGCCGGAAGCGCGCTCAACGCTGGTCGGGCTGATTCAGATGGCCCTGACGCTGACGTCGCTGACGATTCTGGCTTCGCTGGTGATTGGTTACGTCACCCTGGCGCGTTTTTTAAGCTACGAGCTGGTGTGGTGTGGCATTTTGTTTGGTTCGTTTTACATACTCAGTCATTTGATTAACGACGGCTGTGAAAGCCTTTTCTCTGTCAATAATACGACGGGCAAGCGTATTCAGGGCTCGCTAAACATTGATGAGCGACATCTGCAGCAGGTCGCCACCATTCTTGCGGCGATCGGTAAAACCTTGCTGATCATGTTTGTCGCGCTGGCACTGCTTAACGGCACCTTTGCCTCTTCAACACCGATTGAGCTGCTGCAAAAGGCGATTGAGTTCTGGGGCGGTAAGGGCCTTGAATCCCTGAATATTGTGCCTGCCCACCTGGTTAACGCGCTGCTGTGCCTGATTGTGGGCATCTATATTCTGCGCTCGGTACGTCGCTGGCTCGATAACGACTTCCTGCCAAAGACCACCATGGACAGTGGCATGCGCATGTCATTGGTGACGCTGTTCAGCAACGTCGGCTATGTCCTGATTATTTTGCTGACGCTGTCGATTATGGGGCTGCAGTGGAACAAGCTGGCCTGGATCGTCAGCGCCCTGTCGGTCGGTATCGGTTTCGGCCTGCAGGAAATCGTTAAAAACTTTATTTCCGGTCTGATTTTGCTGACTGAACGTCCGGTCAAAGTCGGGGATTTGGTGACGATCAGTGGCGTTGAAGGGGATATTCGCCGCATCAACGTGCGCGCAACGGAAATCCAGCTGGGTGATAAATCCACCGTGATCGTGCCTAACTCTCAGTTCATCTCTCAGAACGTACGTAATGCGACAATGGGCAATGCGCAGGGCGTGGTGACCATTAGCCTGACGTTTCCGCTGGATATCGACCCGGTACAGGTGCGGGAGATTTTGCTGAAGGTCTATGAGGAAAACGAGCGTATTCTGGAGAACCCGGAACCCTCGGTATCCTTTAAAGATCTTACCGCCCAGGGCATCGTACTGAGCGTCACCGGCAACGTTGCCAGTCAGCGCCAGATCGCGGGCGCGAAGAGCGATCTACTGTTCGATATTCTGACCCGCTTGCGTAAAGAGGGCATTGTGCTGTCCACCCCTCAGACTATGATTATTGAGCGCCGTCAGCTGGTTTCTTCTGATGCGGTAACCGAAGAACCTCCTCGCTAAATAAACGGGCGGTCATTTTCGCTGGCCGCCCGTTTTACTCTGTTCAGGTGCGACGTGCCCAGTCAGGGCTGTTTTACCGCCCAGCCTTTTAGCTTGCTGGTTTTACCGATGCCCGGATTAAAGCTGTTGGTGGGATCGAGCTTGCGGTAAAATGCGGTGAGCTGTGGCTGGGCCTGATACAGATGCCCGACATTATGCTCTGCCGGATATTCCGCCCCGCGGCTGTGCAAAATCGCCAGCATCTTTTCTTTCAGCGCATGAACATCCACGCCTTTTTTCACAATGTAATCCTGATGGAAGACATGGCAGAAGAAGTGCCCGTAATAAAGGCGATGGCTTATCGACTGGGTAATCTCATCAGGCAGGCTCTCAAACCACGCTTTATCATTGCGACGCAACGCAATATCCAGCGCCAGAATATCTTCTACCTCATCCGCATGAACGGCGTGATAGCGCACCGCCGCGCCCGCGGCCGCAAAGCGATGCAGAAAGGCATGCGCACCTTCTTTACCTTCGCATTCAAAAAACTCGCCGCCGCCCTCACGAAAAAACTCACGCAGATAGTCACGCGCCTCCGCAATGCCATCACCCGACATTTTCAGCATTAAATGGTGTTGGTATTTATCACGATACTGTTTCATGCGTTTGGGAAGATGGGCGGGGAAGAGGCGGCTGACGCGCTGCAGCAGTCGGTCGCTCAGATGCGGTTTGATAAACGACAGTTTGTTCAACCAGCCATCGACCCGGCCCTTGAGACTGAAAAACAGCGGCATCTTATCGGTGCCAAGCTTGTCGATCATCAGGAAGGTGTCTTTGCCATAGACTTCGGCGATGTCGTAGATATCCCGATGCATATATTCCGCGGCCACGGGCAGATTGTTGAAATTCGCCAGCATATGGCAGCGCAGGTCACCCAGTACCGAGGCATCATTGGTGCCGATATAAAACACCTGCTGTTGCGGTTCGCGCGCAAACGTATCCAGGCGCACCGCAAATACCGCCAGCTTGCCTGCGCAGCCCGACGCTTCAAACAGGCGGCGGGCATCGGCGTTAAAACGGGCGGGCGTATCCGCATCAACATCACGCACCCGTTCGGCGTAGTCGTGATCGGAGGCATGACGGCCGTCATGCAGCACATCCCCGGGCTGCCAGCGATCATCATCCAGCCGTCCCAGAATCTCTTCCGGCGTGGTGCCAAGCTCAATACCAAGGTGGTTAACCAACTTCAGCCGTCCCTGGGCATCAATCTGGGCAAACAACGCCATCTCACTGTAGGCCGGGCCACGTTTAATCAGTGAACCGCCGGAGTTGTTGCAGATGCCACCCAGCACCGACGCGCCAATGCAGGATGATCCAATAACGGAATGCGGCTCGCGGCCCAGCGGCGCGAGGATTTTTTCCAGCTGATACAGCGTACTCCCCGGAAAGGCCAGCACCTGTTTGCCGTTGTCGATCAGCTGTAGCTTATCCAGCCTCAGGGTACTGACAATGACCAGCGGGCGATCGTAGTCGTTACCCTGCGGCGTTGAGCCTTCGGTGAGGCCGGTGTTCGCCGCCTGCATCAGAATAATGGCATCGGCAGTCACCAGCGTTTGCAGGACGCGCCACAGTTCCAGCAGCGTCGCAGGAAAGACGACCGCCAGCGCGTCTCCCTCACCGGAACGGAAGCCTTTACGATAGCGGGCGGTATGGGCGGCCTCGGTCAGTACGTTACCAGAGCCGACCTGGCGGCGGAGATCGGCGATCAGGGCAGAAGGTGTCATCATGGGCAATTCCCTTGTCTTATGCATGCGTCATTACTGTAGCACGTGAGTTGCGTCGGGCGCAGTGTGATAGCCGCAGGTGACATGCTATGCTCTGAAGATGGCATTCTGCATTTAGTCGATATTGCGCAGTTACTTAAGAGAACCCAACCTGATGAAATGGATTTGCTCTGTTAGCCTCGCTGTTTCCCTTGCTCTGCAACCTGCATTTGCCGGGGAGCCCACCGTTCACCATCCCATGACCGAACAGGCGCGTGATGCCTACGTGAACAACCTGCTGAAAAAAATGACGCTGGACGAGAAAATCGGCCAGTTACGTTTAATCAGCGTGGGCCCGGATACGCCAAAAGAAGCCGTACGTGAGATGATCCACAAAGGTCAGGTTGGCGCCATTTTTAATACCGTGACGCGTCAGGATATTCGCGCGATGCAGGACCAGGTGATGCAGCTAAGCCGCCTGAAAATTCCGCTGTTTTTTGCCTATGACGTGGTACACGGGCAGCGAACGATTTTCCCGATTCCCTTAGCGCTGGCATCCAGCTGGGATCTCGACGCCGTCAATGAAGTGGGGCGCATTTCTGCCTATGAAGCGGCGGACGATGGGTTAAATATGACCTGGGCACCGATGGTCGACGTCAGCCGTGAACCGCGCTGGGGCCGCGTGTCTGAAGGGTTCGGCGAGGACACCTATTTAACCTCTGCCATGGGACGCACCATGGTGCAGGCGATGCAGGGCAAAAGCCCCGCAGACCGCTACAACATTATGACCAGCGTGAAACACTTTGCGCTCTATGGCGCGGTGGAAGGCGGACGCGATTACAACACCGTGGATATGAGCCCACAGCGCATGTTCCAGGACTACCTGCCGCCGTATAAAGCCTCGCTGGATGCCGGCAGCGGCGGCGTAATGGTCGCGCTGAATTCCATTAATGGCGTGCCCGCGACGGCCGACAGCTGGCTGCTGAAAGATCTGCTGCGTCATGAATGGAAATTCAAAGGAATAACCATCAGCGATCACGGGGCGATTAAAGAGCTGATCAAGCACGGTGTGGCGAGCGATCCCCAGGATGCCGTGCGTATTGCCATTAAGTCTGGCGTAGATATGAGTATGAGCGATGAATACTACAGCCAGTATTTACCCGACCTGGTGAAGCGCGGCATCGTCAGCAAAGCCGAAATCGATGATGCGGCCCGGCACGTGCTCAATGTGAAATACGATATGGGGCTGTTTAACGATCCCTACAGTCATCTTGGCCCGAAAGAGAGCGATCCGCAGGATACTAACGCAGAAAGCCGCTTACACCGCCCGGAAGCCCGCGATGTGGCCCGCAAGAGTATGGTGCTGCTGAAAAACCGACTTGATACCTTACCGCTGAAGAAATCTGGCACCATTGCCTTGATTGGACCGCTTGCCGACAGCCAGCGTGACGTCATGGGCAGCTGGTCGGCGGCGGGCGTCGCCAAACAGTCGGTTTCCCTGCTGCAGGGCATGAAAAACGCCACCGAAGGCAAAGCCACGCTGCTGTACGCCAAAGGCGCGAACGTGTCAGATAACAAAGGCATTCAGGACTTCCTCAACATGTATGAACCGGCCGTGGCGGTCGATCCGCGTTCGCCGCAGGCAATGATTGATGAGGCGGTCGAGAAAGCGAAGCAGGCCGATGTCATCGTGGCGGCGGTAGGGGAAGCGCAGGGCATGGCGCACGAGGCGTCCAGCCGCAGTAATCTGATGATCCCGCCTTCGCAACAGAAGCTGTTAGCCGCGCTGAAAGCGACAGGCAAGCCGCTGGTGATTGTGCTGATGAATGGTCGCCCATTGACGCTGGTTGATGAAGACAGAATGGCCGATGCCATGCTGGAAACCTGGTTCAGCGGAACAGAAGGGGGCAATGCTATCGCGGATGTGCTGTTTGGCGATTACAACCCATCGGGTAAACTGCCGATGTCTTTCCCCCGCTCCGTGGGTCAGATCCCCATCTATTACAACCATTTACCGACCGGCCGCCCGTACAATTTTGCCAAGCCCAACAAGTACACATCGCACTACTACGATGCGGAAAACGGCCCGCTTTACCCGTTTGGTTATGGCCTGAGCTACACCACGTTCACCGTGTCGCCAGTCACGCTTTCATCAGAAACGATGGCGCACAACGGCAGTATCGAAGCCAGCGTAACCGTAACGAACAGCGGCAAAGTGGACGGTGCCACGGTGGTACAGCTCTATCTTAACGATCCCGTTGCCAGCATCAGCCGTCCGGTAAAAGAGTTGCATGGCTTCAAGCGCATTATGCTCAAAGCCGGTGAATCTCAGCAGGTGACCTTTAAGATTGATGTGGATGCGCTGAAGTTCTGGAACCAGCAGATGAAGCACGTTGCCGAACCGGGTAAATTTAACGTCATGATTGGTCTGGACTCAGTCCGCACGCAAAACACCCAGTTCACCTATCAGTAAACCTCAGACGGACCTGGTTCCAGGTTCCTGCTGATGTCACCGCTTCCCCGTTCGGGGAGGCGGGTTTATCCTCCGTTCCTGCCTTCTGCCTTCATCGATTCACTTTGAGAGTTTTACCCTTGCCTGTCGTGGCAGCAGACGTGATCCTGCTCTATCCTCGGGGAAAATGGATTCCTCAAGTACTGTCGAGGCGCTATGACGTATCAATCACTGATTGCTGAAGTCCACAATCAGCAGCGCACCCTGACGGCAATTGTCGAACAGGATGCGCGGACTGCTTATTTCTATATCTGGCCAACCGATCTGTTTCGTAGCCAGTTTGCGGTGCGTGGCTGCTGGTTACGAAACCTGCTCCCTGCGCCGGTTCAGGAAGATCACCAGGCGATGGAACAGGGCATTGCCCCCCTGCTGAGTGCAGAATACTGCCGTAATCTGGAAGCTGAACCGCCGCTGGATCCCGCAGGTCTGCAAATTCTCTGGGAACCCGGAGATGCGGGAGCGGCACTGTGGTACTACGGGCAACTTCTTGCCGTAATTCCTGGCTGGAGCCTTTACCAGGATAAACAGGTCAGTTTCTCCGCCGGTTGTATCAAAAAAAACCGCCTGACCGCGCCGCTCGGTTCAGCCTCGACCAATCATTACTATGCCCTTGCCGAACAGCAGCGCCAGTTCTGGCGTGAATGGCATGACGGCAGCCAATGGGACAAGGTGCAACAGGACTTGCTGGCCTGTTATCAGGCGCAGTTTGGCGAGTCGGTCAAATACTACGCGATCGATCAGGGCAACTGGCCGCCCATGGCGCTCTCTCAGCACTACCATAACGGCATCTGGTACTTTCTGACCCTGGGCATGAGCATTCGCCCCATGCCGCAGGTTGATTTTCTGTTCGATGAGCTGGCTCCACAGTACCGCCGGGCAGAGCTGGCGATGGCGGTCGATGGCGAAGTCATGACTGAAAGCAATGCGGTCCAGATGGCTAGCGCGCTGGCTGAATTTGTCCATTTGCCGTGGGCGCGGCTGACCTGGCTGGGCGAAGGCCATACGCTGGCCTCAGAGGTGGCACCGGTGGGATTCGAAAGCTACCTGTTAGCCAACGAGCTGGCCCCGGAACAGGCCCAGTTCCCGCTGCCGAGACAGGATGGCGACAGACCCACGCTGCTGTGGGCCACGCCGGTAACCGAAGCGGAACGGCAATTTGCCCAGAGCGAAGCCCAGGGCGGGCAGCATCTGCGTGAACGGCTCACCGCCGGGGGAAATACGCACATATTTCGACCGCGTGAACAGGTCGTGAACACAGAATAAACGCCGGAGACAGGGCGATTTTTCCTCTTGGTGGAAAAAGTTACTGACCTGGCGTAACTAAATATCTTTATTGTTAAAAGACTTGTTAAATTTGTGATCTGGTCTACTCAAGTTCCCCCTTGCCGTGCCGTTAACCCCGATCAGGCAATAGCGCCACAAAAGGTCCAGGGGAACAATGATGTTAAAGACCACGCAATCCCGCTTCACAGCAACGCTTATCGGTTTTTTTGTTGCGCTAGTGTTGGTCACTATTTGGGTGATCAACCAGTTTGTCGCGCCTCAGTTGGTGGACAATGAAAGCCGCCTGATTCGCTATCAGGTGGATTCGCTGGCAACCGGCATCGTTGAGCAAATGAACCGTGTTCAGGCACAGCAACGTGCCATTACCGAGGCCGCCTCGGTCATCGACAGCGCCGCCATCGACACCTTATTACCTGCACTGGTCAACCAGTATCAGGACAGTAACGTTTTCGGTGGCGGTATCTGGCCTTTACCCCATCGTCGCGAGGCGGGTAAAGAGAAAGACAGCAGCTTTTTTGCACGTGACGCCAGCAACAAGCTCCAGGTTAACACCTACTGGAACACTGAAGCCGCGGACAAATACTGGGAGCAGCCCTGGTATAAAGACGGCATGGCCGCGCCGAAAGGGCAGTGCGCCTGGGCTAAAGCTTATCAGGATGCCGCCAGCCCACAGCCGCGTACCAACTGTGCCATGGCAATCTACCGCGATGGGACAGTCTGGGGCGTTTCCACCATCGACGTTACGCTGGGTTTCTTCAACCAACTGGCTAAAAAGATGGGCGAGGCGATTCATGGAGACGTCCTGATCGTTGAGTCCGACGGCAAAGTCGTGGGTAACGCGGCGCTGGTTAACGGCACGCCGAAACTCGAAAACCTGAGCGATCTGCAAAATCCTATGGCTGCGCCGCTGAAAGCGATGCTTGCCAGTGCGGGGACAAAGTCCGCAGAGTCAACCTATAGCAGCAACGATGGCGAGCAAACGCTGTTTCTGCAGGCTATTCCGGGCAGCCCGTGGTATCTGGCCAGTAGCGTACCGTCCAGCCTGCTGAAAGCCCAGTCCCACAATATGCTGATGCGCCTGGGTTTGGTGCAGATCCCTCTGGCCATTATTCTGTTGCTGGTCATGCTGGGTTTCATGCGCGCCATGATGAAGCGTTTGAGCATGCTCAACCAAAATATCGAAGCGCTGTCGACAGGGGGCGCGGATCTCACGCAGCGTCTGCCAGCCAGTAACAGCCCGGAATTTAACGCCGTTGCGCAGAGCTTTAACCACTTTATCAGCTATCTGCAGGGGTTAATGCAGCAGGTCGGCAGCAGCGCCCTGGCCATCTCTGCGGCGTCGCGTGAAATTGCCAGCGGCAACACCAACCTCTCCTCGCGCACGGAAGAGCAGGCCAGCTCGATTGTTGAAACGGCGGCTTCTATGGAGCAACTGACCGGCACCGTACGCCAGAACGCCGACAACGCAACGCATGCGAACCAGCTGGCGGGTGAGGCTTCTAAAGTGGCGTCGCGCGGAACGGAAGTGGTTCGTCAGGTGGTGAGCACGATGGGCGAAATTCACCACTCTTCGCGTAAAGTCGTCGATATCATCAGCGTGATCGACAGCATTGCCTTCCAGACCAATATCCTGGCACTCAACGCCGCCGTTGAAGCCGCGCGTGCTGGCGAGCAGGGCCGTGGTTTTGCCGTGGTCGCCTCGGAGGTGCGTAATCTGGCGCAGCGTTCGGCCAACTCCGCACGTGAAATCAAAAAACTGATTGAAGAGTCGGTCGCGAATATCGATGCAGGCAGTCAGCTGGTCGAACAGGCTGGACAAACCATGGACGAGCTGGTGCAGGGCGTGAGCAGCGTCACTACGCTAATGAGCGAGATCATGGCCGCCAGTCGTGAGCAAAGCATGGGCATCGAACAGGTTAACGTTGCCATTACTCAGCTTGACGGCACCACGCAGCAGAACGCCGTCTTAGTTGAAGAGGTCTCCTCTGCCGCGCAGGCGATGGAAGCCCAGAGTCTGCAACTGGAACAGGTTGTACAAAGCTTCAAACTGTAATTCACAGTCAGGCCAGCGCCCGCTGGCCTGACGTTTTCGACGATCGCCATTGCCGTCTGACAGATTTGTGCATAAACAGCACAATTTTATCCCCTCAACCTCCCCAATCTTGTGCCAGAATAATGAGGAATACACTCAAGGAATCCTCATGTCTGCTATTGAAGTTATCCTCGTCGACCATCTTGATCGTCCCACCGGCAAAATGGAAAAGTTGGAAGTGCATGAAAAAGGATTACTGCACCGCGCTGTCACGGTGTACGTTTTTAACACCCGGCAGGAGCTGCTGCTCCAGCGTCGCGCCAGTGACAAATATCACTGCGGCGGATTATGGAGCAATACCTGCTGCGGTCATCCTTATCCTCATGAATCGACTAAAGAGGCGGCCGAACGCCGTCTGCGCGAAGAAATGGGCATGATCCTGTCGCTGACGCCTGTCTTCGAACTGAGCTATAACCTGCCGCTCAGTAATGGCCTGACAGAGCACGAGTACGGCCATGTCTTTTTTGCCGTGAGCGACGCGCTTCCCGTGCTTAACCCGCAGGAGGCGGATGCATTTGACTACCGCTCAATGCAGGATATTGCCCAGCAAATGCAGCAGCAGCCCCAGCAGTTTACGCCCTGGTTCCTTCATACCTTTCCCCGTATTCCTGCCTGTCTCGACAGTTTCACTTTCCCGGCTTAATCACCGAGCCCTGGCCGATGTGGTCAGGGTTAGCCGCATCTGATTTCAGGACAAAACAGATCGCGGAATGCGATTGCCAGGCTACGCTTTTATTGCAACCTCTAAAACGGTGGGCGTGCCTGTCAGGTTATCCCTACGGCCAACCGTACTTCCAGATAAATACATCAATAAGGAAAGCATCATGGCAAACATTCGCGGTTTGGCCGGCATCAGCCTTTTACTGCTGAGTCTGGGAATGGCGCACGCGGCCGACCCGGTACGTGTGGGTTCCAAGATAGATACTGAAGGCTCACTGCTGGGCAATGTCATCCTGCTGGTGCTGGAAAAGCACGGCGTCAAGACCGTTAACAAAATCCAGCTGGGGGCAACCCAGGTGGTGCGGGGCGCCATCACCGCGGGCGAACTGGATATCTACCCGGAATACACCGGCAACGGAGCCTTCTTTTTTAATGACGAAAAAGACAGTGCCTGGAAGCATGCCCGCGAAGGCTATGAAAAAGTGAAAAAACTTGATGCCGAAAAAAATCACCTCGTGTGGCTGACGCCCGCGCCGGCGAACAACACCTGGACCATCGCGGTCCGTAACGACGTCGCGGAGAAAAATCACCTTAACTCCCTTGACGATCTCAGCGCCTATCTGAAAAAAGGGGGCACGTTCAAGCTGGCTGCCTCTGCGGAATTTATCGAACGCAGTGATGCGCTTCCCGCATTCGAAAAAGCCTATGGCTTTACGTTAAAACAGGATCAGCTGTTATCGTTGGCCGGGGGCGATACCGCCGTGACTATCGGCGCAGCCGCGCAGCAAACGTCAGGCGTCAATGCCGCCATGGCTTACGGCACGGATGGCCCGGTTGCCGCGTTGGGCCTGAAAACGCTCAGTGACCCAAAAGGCGTTCAGCCCATTTATGCGCCTGCGCCAGTAGTGCGTGAAGCGGTTCTCCAGGCTTACCCGCAAATGGCTGCATGGCTTAAACCCGTTTTCAGTGCGCTGGATGAAAAGACATTGCAGCAGCTCAACGCCAAAATTGCCGTTGAAGGGCAGGACGCCAGCAGCGTGGCGAAAGCGTGGTTAGAACAGAAAAAGCTGCTGTAACCGATGTGGCTATCGCGGGAGGCGATATCCCGGCCTCGACAGCAGCCGGTGGCGCTGGTACTGATTATGTTACTGAGCCTGACGTCAGGCTGCCTGCCGTTTGTGAGCTTTGCGGCTAATCGTCTGGTTGCCGGCCAGCCGGTGATGCTTTGGCAAATGTCGCACGGCATGGCGCTTCTGCCCCCGCTGGCGTTGCTGTGGTTACTGCTGTGGGCCAGACAGACGGGGTTTCGCTGCGCGTTGCAGTTAATGAGCGCCGGGCTGGTGCTGGCGGTCATGATCTGGCTCAGCGGCGACCAGGCCAGGGTGCTGGCCGGGCAGGGCAGCCGACTGGCGCGAACCAGCTTTGCGAGCGGCATGTGGTGCGGCAGCGCGCTGACGCTACTGTTGATCACCGATACCGCGCGTGCGCTCACCCGCCGCAGGCTGTGGCAACTGGTGCTGAATCTGCTGGTATGGATCCTTCCCCTCTGGCTGCTGTTCAGCGGCCAGCTGGACGACCTGTCGTTACTGAAAGAATATGCCAACCGCCAGTCGGTCTTTGATGCGGCCTTATTGCGTCATCTGACGCTACTGGCCGCCACCGTCCTGCCTGCTTTACTGATTGCTTTCCCGCTGGGCATCGTGCTTTACCGGCGATCCGGCTGGCAAAGCAGCGTCTTCGGCGTGCTGAATGTGGTTCAGACGGTGCCCTCCGTGGCGCTGTTTGGCTTACTCATTGCCCCACTGGCGGGGCTGGCAAAACGCTTTCCCTGGGCAGGTGCATGGGGCATCAGCGGCATTGGCATGGCGCCCGCGCTGATCGCGCTGGTGTTGTATGCCCTGTTGCCGCTGGTGCGCAGCGTGGTAACCGGACTGCAGCAGGTGCCGCCAGACGTGCGCGAAAGTGCGCGCGGCATGGGGCTGAGCGGCAGGCAGCAGTTTTTCGCCGTGGAGGTGCCGCTGGCCTTGCCGGTGTGGTTGTCGGGCATACGGGTTGTGGTGGTGCAGACACTGGGCATGGCCGTGGTGGCGGCGCTGATCGGCGCAGGCGGATTCGGCGCGATTATTTTCCAGGGGCTGCTGAGCAACGCGCTGGACTTAGTGCTGTTAGGCGTGATCCCGGTGATTGCGATGGCGGTGACTTTGGATGCGTTATTCCGCTTGTTGATTTCCCTGCTGGAGAGAAAAGATGATTCAGTTTGATGGCGTCACCCGGTTCTTTGCGGGTAAAGCCGCGGTTAAAAACCTGTCGCTGACCATCGCAAAAGGAACCTTTACCGTGCTGCTGGGCACCTCGGGCTCAGGTAAATCGACCACGCTTAAAATGATTAATCGTCTGGTGGAGTACGATGAAGGGGAAATCCGCTTTGCAGGCGAATCTATTCGTCAGATGGATGCCCAGGCGCTGCGCCGCCGTACCGGCTATGCCATTCAGTCGATTGGTCTGTTTCCGCACTGGACGATTGAAAAGAACATGGCAACCGTCCCTGCTTTGCTGGGCTGGTCAAAAGCGCGCAGGCGCGAACGTATTGACGAGTTGATCGCACTGCTGAATTTGGATCCGGCATTACTTCGCCGCTATCCGCATCAGCTCTCCGGGGGACAACAGCAGCGCGTTGGTGTTGCGCGGGCGCTGGCGGCGGATCCTGACGTACTGCTGATGGATGAACCCTTTGGCGCACTGGACCCGGTCACGCGCACTGCGCTTCAGCAGGAGATGTTACGCATTCACCGTGCCTCAGGGTGCACCATCGTGCTGGTCACGCACGATATTGATGAAGCCCTGACGCTGGCCGACAATATTGTACTTATGGACGACGGTGAGATCGTTCAGCAGGGTAAACCGCTTGAATTGCTGACCCGACCAGGCAACGACTTTGTGCGTGATTTTCTGGGGCGCAGCGAGATAGGGCTGCGTCTGCTGGCGCTTGGCCAGGTGGGACGCGCAGTACGTCGTGGGGAATGGCTGGATGCCGAGCCGCTGGCGGCGACGCTGAGCCTGCGCGAAGCGTTGTCACAGTTTATCAGCCGCGGCACGGATAAACTGCCCGTCGTAGATGCGCATCAGCAACCGCTGGGCGTGCTCTACTTCAGCGATCTTCTTCATCACACCGAGGCTCAACAATGCGACGGTTAGCCGATCCTCTGCTGTGGCTGGTCCTGTTTTATCTCAGCCTGCTGGCGGCCATGCCCTACAGCGGCCCCGTGTTTGCCGCCTGGTTTCCCGATCTGGCCCGCCCGCTTTATCAGCAGGACAGTTTCTGGCAGCTCACCCTGGCACATCTTTTTCTGGTGGTAACCGCCAGCCTGATGGCGGTTGTTATCGGCGTCGGCAGCGGCGTGCTGGTCACTCGCCCTGCGGGACGGGCTTTTCGCCCGTTGTTGGAAACCATCGCCGCCGCCGGTCAGACGATCCCGCCGGTGGCGGTGCTGGCGATAGCCGTGCCTGTCATGGGATTTGGCGCGTGGCCTGCCGTGGTGGCATTGCTGCTTTATGGGCTGCTGCCAATTTTACAGGGCACACTGGCGGGGCTGGGCAGTGTCCCGGCCAGCAGTCGTGAGATCGCCGTGGGTGTCGGCATGAGTGGCTGGCAGCGTTTGTGGCAGGTTGAGCTTGCGCTGGCGGCACCGGTGATCATTGCCGGCATACGTAACTCCGTCATCATCAATATCGGCACGGCGGCCATCGCCTCTACCGTCGGGGCAAAGAGCCTGGGCTCGCCCATCATCATCGGCCTGAGCGGCTTTAATACCGCCTATGTCATACAAGGCGCGTTGCTGGTCGGGCTGTTAGCGATCGTCAGCGATCGCCTGTTTGAACGGCTGCAGCGCCGTCTTAGCGTGAATGAACGATAAGTGAATAGCCGACCAGCATAAGTCCACTGGTGCCGCCGATAGCCATAATGGCAAACAGCGTGGCAAAAAATGTTTTTTTCCAGTTCATAACTAACCTGAGGGTGTTTACGTCAAGGCGGGGATAATAGCGCGCGCAAGGCAGCCGTCATAGTGCCGAGCGTGCGTTTTTATTTCAGTGTGCGTCGTGCAAACGTACAGAGAATCCCTGTTCCTGCCAGTGTGCCAGCTGTTCCTGCTGACGGCGCGTCAGTCTTTTACCGGTAAAAACAAACATATTCAGCCCCGGAAATAACTCGGGCCGGGGAACATCAAGCGGTTCGGCAAGCACGTCGATGCGCCAGCCGTGCTGCGACAGTCGCCATCCTTCCAGCCAGATGCGCGTGCGATCTTCAATGCCCCAGCCAATAATCAGCGCTTCTTTACCGGCTTTTTTGCGACTGCTTGCCAGACAAAAAGCCACGTAGTCGATCAGGATGCCATCCAGCAGGCTGCACATTGTCCGTGCTGTATTCTGATCCAGGCTGAGTTTCTGCCTTATGGGCATAAAAACGTGATCGATCAAGGCATCAACCGCATGTTCGCGACCAATTAAAGCGATCTTGTTGCGTAGCTTAGCCGGTCTTACATGGCGCAGTATGCTGATGAGTTCGTCCTGCATGGCGGTCCAGCCATCGTTGGAATCAACATCTCCACCTTCCAGTAGTGCTTTGACCTTGCCTACTGGTACTCCACTTTCAATCCAGCGCATGATTTCCTGAATACGCTGAACATCTTCTTCATCGAACTGTCGATGACCGCCTTCGGTACGTTGTGGTTTCAATAATCCATAACGTCGTTGCCAGGCGCGTAAGGTAACCGGATTTATGCCACAGCGTTCGGCGACATCGCCGATACTGTATAAGGTCATATTTACCTCTTTAAACTGACCTGAGTTAAAACACCATAACGAAGCCTGTTAAGTTGTACAACCAATTTTTAGATGTACAACTTGACGGCTGCGCTTAATTGTTGTTCTATCTCAATTATGAGATTTATTTTTCATAAGTGAGATGAAACATGTCTTTTGATAATACGGAGCAACGCTTAGCAGCCCGCCTTGCAGAATTACGGATGAAGCAGGGTTGGTCACTTGATGAACTCTCAACCGCCACCGGCATTAGCCGGCCCACATTATCGCGTATTGAGCGTGCTGAAACCAGCCCAACGGCTGCCCTGCTTAATCGTTTGTGTGTGGCTTACAGTCTGACCATGTCGCGCCTGCTGAGCGAAGTGGAAGCGGAAAGCGATCTCCTGATCCCTCGCGAACGCCAGCCGATCTGGAACGACGAAGCCAGTGGATTTAGTCGCCGCAATGTCTCACCGCCAGCCCATAATTTCCGCTGTGAGCTGATAGAAGGCACACTGCGGCCCGGCGCGCGCGTCGAATACGACGCGCCACCGCTACAGGGCATGGAGCAACATATCTGGATGCAACAGGGACAGCTGACGATAACCATGGGCGCGCAGAGCTGGACCTTAGCACCCGGCGACAGCCTGCGTTTTCATCTTAGCGGCGCGTCCGCTTTTCAGGCACATCTTACTGAAGGTGCCCGCTACTTACTGGTGGTCTGCAAATCATGATGACGTATCAACAATTCAGCGCCGCTGAGGCACAACAGGTTTTACCCGAACTGGCCCAGGTCTTACAGGCCTGTGTGGCCGAGGGTGCCAGCATCGGTTTTATCGATCCTGAAAACATCAGCGTGATGACCCTTTTTTGGCAAAATCAGCTTGCCGCGCTGGAAAAAGGCCAGAGTGAACTGCTGGTTGCCCGCCAGCATGGCCGGGTGGTGGGCACCGTGATGCTCAATGACAGCGCCATGCCCAATGGAAGCCATCGGGCCGAAGTCAGTAAGCTGCTCGTGCATCCGCAGGCGCGGCGGCAGGGGATAGCGCGCAGGTTAATGCAGCAGGCAGAACAGCGGGCGTATCAGAAGGGAAAGCGCCTGCTGGTGCTGGACACCCGATCCGGGGACGTGGCCAGCGATCTTTATCGCGCGCTGCACTGGCAGGTTGCGGGTGAGATTCCTGCCTATGCGCAGTCTATTGAGGGAAAACTGGACGCGACCACGGTGATGTTTAAGGTGCTGGATTCGCACGGCGGCTGAAGTACAGGCCTTCGGGCCGCCGCCTTATCCCTGCGCAACACGCGACAACACGATACGACGGCTGTGGCCTGCTGTTGACCCGACAGCACGAGCAGGCCTTTTCTGAAGCCAGCACGAAAAAAAAGACCCGAAAGCTGACGTCACTGCGATACTGTGTAAAAATACAGGCCATCGAGTAAAGTGGTAATCTTAACATGGCCCTGACAGCAGCATTAAAAAGCCAGATCGCACAGTGGTATAAAGCGCTGCAGCAACAGGTGCCAGACTTTATTCCCCGTCCTGCTCAGCGGCAGATGATCGCGGAGGTCGCGAAATGTCTGTCGGGTGATGACGGGCGCCACCTGGCTGTAGAAGCGCCGACTGGCGTGGGCAAAACCCTTTCGTATCTTATTCCTGGCATCGCCGTCAGCCGCGCGGAAGAGAAGCGGCTGGTGATCAGCACGGCCAACGTCGCCTTGCAGGATCAGATCTTCAGCAAAGATTTGCCGTTGCTTAAAAAAATCATTCCGGATCTCACCTTTACTGCGGCCTTTGGACGCGGGCGCTATGTGTGTCCGCGCAATCTGGCCGCGCTGGTCGCAGACGATAATCAGCAGGCCGATTTGCTGTTCTACCTGGATGACGAAGCGGTCAGCAGCACCAAAGAAGAGCAGATCCAGTGCGGACGGCTGCAAAAGTCACTGGATCGCTACCAGTGGGACGGCCTGCGCGATCACAGCGAGGAGAACGTCAGCGACAGCCTGTGGCAGCGTCTGTCTACTGACAAAGCCAGTTGCCTTGGCGTGCATTGCCGCTGGTACCGCGAATGTCCGTTTTTCGTTGCCCGGCGGGAAATCGAGCAGGTCGATGTGGTGGTAGCCAACCACGCGCTGGTGATGGCGGCCATGGAAAACGAATCGGTGCTGCCCCCGGCCAAAAATCTGATGCTGGTGCTGGATGAAGGGCATCACCTGCCTGAAGTGGCGCGTGATGCACTGGAGATGAGCGCCGATATCACGCCCGGCTGGACCAGCCTGCAGCTCGATCTGTTTGTGAAGCTGGTGGAGGCGATTATGAGCCAGATGCGGCCCAAATCCCCCCCGCCGCTGGCCAATCCTGAACGTCTTAAAGCCCACTGCGATGAACTGCGAGAACGCCTTGCCACCATAAGTGAGGCATTAAGCCCATTGCTTCCGCCGCACAATCAACCCGGCGAGTTTCGTTTCGTGTTGGGCACCTTACCCGACGAGCTGCTGGCGCTGTGCGCCCGGCTGTTCAAGCTGAGCGACGGGCTACGTGGACTCAGCGAAGGGTTGATTAACGCCTTGAGTGAACAAACCGGAAGCGTCGATCTCGTGCGTCTGCACCGCAATTTATTGCAGCTCAACCGCCACTTTGGCTGGTTTGAATCAGTCAGCAAGCTGTGGCGACTGGCTGCGATGGAAAAAGCCTCTGGTGCGCCCGTTTCAAAATGGATAACCCGTGAACTGCGCGACGGTCAGGCACACCTGTTCTTCCACTGCGCGGGAATTCGCGTCTGCGATCAGCTGGAAAAAATGCTGTGGCGCAAGATTCCTCACGTTGTCGTGACCTCCGCGACCTTGCGCTCATTGAACAGCTTTAGCCGCCTGCAGGAAATGTCGGGGTTGAATGAAAAGGCGGGCGACCGTTTTGTGGCACTGGCGTCGCCGTTCAGCCACGTCGATCAGGGCAAGCTGGTGATCCCGCAGATGCGCTACGAACCGTTGATGGCGAATGAGGCTGAGCATATCGCGGAGATGGCGGCCTTTTTCCGCCAGCAAATGCAGACAGAAAAGCATAAAGGCGTGCTGGTGTTGTTTGCCAGCGGGCGCGCCATGCAACAGTTTGTCGAGGCGCTGCCGGAATTACGACTGATGATGCTGGTGCAGGGCGATCAGCCCCGCAGTCGCCTGATCGCCCTGCACCGCAAACGGGTAGAGCAGGGCGATACCAGTATTCTCATCGGCCTGCAGTCGTTTGCGGAAGGGCTGGATTTAAAAGGTGAGCTGCTCAGTCAGGTACATATCCATAAAATTGCTTTTCCGCCCATAGACAGTCCGGTAATTTTAACCGAGGGCGAATGGCTGAAGAGCCTCAGGCGTTATCCGTTTGAGGTACAGAGCTTACCCAGCGCCTCTTTTACGCTGATTCAGCAGGTCGGGCGTTTGATCCGCAGCCATCAGTGTTTTGGCGAGATTGTTATTTACGATCGCCGCCTGTTGAGTAAAGCTTACGGCAGTCGGCTGCTGGCGGCGCTGCCGGTGTTTTCAATTGAGCAGCCGGTCACGCCTGAACCCGAGGCCAGAAACACCAAACCCAATCCCGGCACGCGCAAACCGCGTGCGAAGCGGCGTTAAGTCGTTGCCACTGAGCGGAAATGCGTGATGGAACTGAATAAAATTATCAAAGAAGTCGGGCGCGGTAAGAACCATGCTCGCGATATCGATTTCGACAGTGCCCTGGCACTCTACGGCGCAATGCTGGACGGCGAGGTGCCGGATCTTGAAATGGGCAGTATTTTAATCGCCCTGCGAATCAAAGGTGAAGGCGAAGCAGAAATGCGCGGCTTCTATCAGGCGATGCAGTCGCGTGTGATGCGCCTGCAGGCGCCGAGCGGTCGTCCAATGCCTGTGGTCATTCCCAGCTATAACGGTGCGCGCCGTCAGGGAAATTTAACCCCATTACTGGCGCAGGTGCTTAACAGGCTCGGTCTGCCCGTGCTGGTTCACGGCGTCAGTGACGATGCCACGCGCGTGACCAGCGAAGCGGTCTTTGCCGCGCTGGGGATCGTGCCGGTCACTACGGCCGAACAGGCACAGGCAAAGCTCGACAGGGGTGAGCTGGCCTTTATTACCATCGATCACCTCTGCCCACCCATGGCAAAACAGCTGTCGTTACGCTGGCGCATGGGCGTGCGTAACAGCGCCCACACGCTGGCGAAGCTGGCCACGCCGTTTGGTGAGCGCGAGGCCCTGCGCCTGTCAAGCGTATCCCATCCGGAGTATGTTCCACGGGTGGCGACCTTTTTTAGCGCTATCGATGCCCCCGCGATTCTGCTGAACGGGACCGAAGGTGAGGTTTATGCCAATCCGCAGCGCTGCCCGGCCATCAGCTATGTGGGCGGTGCAGCACAGCAGGCGGAGGTCTGGGTAGAGAGACAGCCGGAGGTTGCGGTGCCGCTGCCCGCCGACAAGTCGGCCGCCGAGACGGCGCGGTGGACGGAAGAGGTGCTGAATCACCAGCGCCCTCTGCCAGAGGCGCTGCGACTGCAAATTGCCTGCTGCCTGCGCGCAAGCGGTCAGTGCGCCTCGCGGGAAGCCGGCCTTGAGAAACTGGCGGCGGCCGGTTTTTAACGGTGAGCCTGTGGCAGGGCGTGCTCAACCAGGTTTTGCCAGAAGCGGATACCGGTGGGGATGAGCGCATCGTTGAAATCGTAGTGAGCATTATGTAAGGGGGCGGATGGGGTTGCGCCATCTGCACCGAGCCAGAAATAGGCGCCCGGGCAGGCTTCCAGCATGCAGGCGAAATCTTCAGAGGCCATAGAGGGATTCACCTGCCACCGCACCTGCTCTTCCCCCAGCGTACTGACGGCAACGTCGTGAACCTGCCGGGCCGGGCCTGTATGGTTGGTTGTCACCGGGTAGCCAGGTAGCCAGCGAATCGCGCCGCAGACGCCAAAGGGTTTCGGCAGCGTAGTGACAAAATCATCAATAAGCGCATGAACCCGTTTGCGCACATCGTCTTGCAGGCAGCGCACGGTGCCGCGCAGAACGATCTGTTCGGGAATCACGTTAATTGCCTCACCACCCTGAATCTGCGTGACGCTCACCACGGCTGAGGAAAGGGGAGAAAGGCGACGTGAGGGGATCGTTTGCAGGGCCAGAATCAGTTCAGCTGCCACCACCATCGGGTCGGCACCGCTTTCCGGCATGGCCGCGTGGCAGCTTTTACCGCTCAGCGTAATTTCAAACGCATCCAGTGAGGCCATCATCGCACCGGCGTTAACCGCCAGCGATCCCAGCGGCAGGCCGGGCCAGTTGTGCATCGCATAGACAGCATCCATGGGGAAACGGGTAAATAATCCCTCTTCCACCATTTTCCGGGCGCCGCCGAGGTTTTCTTCCGCAGGCTGAAAAATAAAATGCACCGTGCCGCTGAACTGACGCGTGGCGGCAAGCTGTCTGGCGGCCGCCAGTAAAATCGCCGTGTGGCCATCATGGCCGCAGGCGTGCATCACACCAGGTTTACTGGAGCGCCAGGCGGTTTCGCCTTTTTCATTGATGGGCAGCGCGTCCATATCGGCACGCAGGCCGATGACCGGTCCGCTTCCATTTTTCAGGGTGCCAACCACGCCCGTCCCGGCAAGACCACGAAATACCTGCAGGCCCGCCTGCTCAAGTTCATGCGCAACCTTATCGCTGGTCCGATGTTCCTCATAGCCGAGTTCGGGTTCGCGATGAAACTGGTGGCGCCAGCGCAGCGCATCATCAAGCAGGTCAGAGGAAAGAGTCATGCAATGTCGCGCTCCATATCATTCAGGAAGATTCACTTTAGAGGCCGGGCGAGAGCGCGTCTATCGCCAGGCGCGATAAAATAGCGAATGGGCTAAATCAAAATGGAATAAGTAATAAACAAGCGTGCAACCGTATCGCCTGTTATGCCGACTCACGCTTAATTAAATGGAAGCCGATATCAATAATGCTTTCTGCGCAGGGACGCTGTTCAATCCGATCGGCCAGCAGCGTAGCGGCACGTTGACCTATAGCGACCCGATCGACGCTGACCGTGGTGAGGGCAGGGCGATTGCTGGCAGCAAAATCCAGATCGCCAAAGCCCATCACCGCAATATCTTCAGGCACGCGCAGGCCACGGCTTTCTGCCTCCATAATCGCACCCTGTGCCAGCGTGTCTGAACTGCAGACGATGACGTCATACTCACCCTGATCGAAGAGCTGCGTTAAACCGGCGCGTCCGGATGCCAGAGAGGCGGGGAGCGCCGCGTCTGCCTGTGGGATTGCGTCAATTCCTTGCTGGCTGAAGACGTCACATAATCCCTGTTTACGCTGTCCGGCACGTTTGTCTGACGTCCACACCAGGCCGGGCCGACGGAAGCCTTGTTCAAGCAGGTATTCTGCCGTGGCCTGACCGACGCGTTGATGCGAGAATCCCACCAGCATATCGAGCGGCGTTGGCGTCAGATCCCAGATTTCAACGACCGGTATCGCGGCATTCAGGATCACCTTTTTAAGGGCGGCCGAATGATGGATCCCGGTCAGAACAATCCCGTCCGGACGTCGTGACAGCAGTGTTGCCACCAGTTCGGCTTCAGTATCAGTGCGATAGCCCGCCACGCTCAGCAGGATATGATAACCCCGCAAGCCCAGCTCATCACTCAACGACTGAATGGTATCCACGAACATGTTGTTGTTGATTTGCGGCACCACGACAGCGATGAGCTTACTGCGCCTTGAAGCCAGGCTTCCCGCCAGCGCATTAGGAATGTATCCCGTCACCCGCACCGCCTCCATGACTCTTTCTGCCGTTTTAGGCCGCACTAACTGCGGGGCATTCAGCACGCGGCTGACGGTCATCGGTGACAGTCCGGCATGGCGGGCGACATCTTCAAGCGTGGGCGCATGGGTCGGTTTCGAACTTTTCACGGCAATCCATTTCACGGTGACGGCGGTATTCGCACTGGCATTATTCTTCATGTTCCTGAGCATTTCCAGCCGGTGCGTTACGCATTAAGCAGTATGCGCTGACATGACTAAAAAAATTCGCGATAGATGTTAACGCAATCATTATGTTGTTTAACACGAAGAAAAAGTCATAAATGCGATCTCGCTGGCAGCATGGCTCCCTTTATGCAAGGTAAATGTGATCTGTTGTTCAAAATAAACACAACGCGGTTTTCTGCCGCAGGCCGGGATGTAAAGATAAAAATGTTAGCGCAATCATTTTTAGACCACAGGAGATAACTATGTCTGTAAGCGCAAATTCTAATGCCGTGAGCTATGCCAAAACGGTAAACGCAAAAACGGCGGCTGACGTCGGTGATCGTATTGAATGGGTCAAACTCTCCCTGTCGATTTTACCCCTGGCCACGCCCGTCAGCGATGCCAAGGTGCTGACAGGGCGCCAAAAGCCGTTAACCGAAGTGGCCATTATCATTGCTGAAATTCGTAGCCGTGAGGGTTTTGAAGGGGTGGGATTCAGCTATTCCAAACGCGCTGGCGGGCAGGGCATTTACGCGCATGCTAAGGAGATTGCCGATAATCTGCTGGGGGAAGATCCAAACGATATTGATAAAATCTACACCAAACTGCTGTGGGCGGGCGCATCGGTAGGACGAAGCGGCATGGCGGTGCAGGCTATCTCTCCCATTGATATTGCGCTGTGGGATATGAAAGCGAAACGCGCCGGGCTGCCGTTGGCAAAACTGTTAGGTTCCCATCGTGATTCCGTACAGTGCTACAACACCTCGGGCGGCTTCCTGCATACACCGCTGGAGCAGGTATTAAAGAACGTGGTGATTTCACGTGAAAACGGCATCGGCGGGATCAAGTTGAAAGTGGGGCAGCCAAACTGTGCCGAAGACATTCGTCGCTTAACGGCAGTGCGTGAAGCGCTGGGCGACGATTTTCCGTTGATGGTTGATGCCAACCAACAGTGGGATCGTGAGACCGCTATCCGTATGGGCCGCAAAATGGAGCCGTTCAATCTGATCTGGATTGAAGAACCGCTGGATGCTTACGATGTGGAAGGCCATGCACAACTGGCCGCCGCGCTGGACACGCCCATTGCGACCGGTGAGATGCTCACCAGCTTCCGTGAGCATGAGCAACTGATTTTGGGCAACGCCAGTGATTTCGTTCAGCCGGACGCGCCGCGCGTGGGTGGCATTTCCCCTTTCCTGAAAATCATGGATCTGGCGGCGAAGCACGGTCGTAAACTTGCGCCACATTTCGCCATGGAGGTTCACCTGCATCTGGCGGCGGCTTATCCGCTTGAGCCCTGGCTGGAGCATTTCGAATGGCTGAACCCGTTATTTAATGAGCAACTGGAATTACGTGACGGACGGATGTTTGTTTCAGATCGCCACGGACTTGGTTTTACGCTCAGCGAACAGGCACGAAGCTGGACTCAATTAACCTGTGAGTTCGGCAAACGTCCCTAATCTTTTTGGCGGGAATCTCTCCCGCCACCTCTCCTTTTAAATCTCTCTCAACCCGATATCCAGGAGTGGGTGATGAATACAATAATAAAACGTACCAAGGTACGTTATTCTATTTTGCTATTTCTGTTTCTTGCCACCGTATTTAATTATGCCGATCGTGCGACGTTATCTGTCGTCGCGCCTTTTATGAGTCAGGAGTTGGGCTTTGATCCTGAAGCGATGGGGCTGGCCTTTTCGGCCTTTGGTATCGCCTATGTCATTATGCAATTACCCGGCGGCTGGTTACTGGACCGCTACGGTGCCCGCATGGTATACGGCTGTGCGCTGATTGGCTGGTCGCTGGTGACCATGCTGCAGGGCACGATTTATCTCTACGCCAGTCCGCTTATCGTTCTGGTGATTTTGCGTTTATTGATGGGGGCCATTGAAGCGCCAGCGTTTCCGGCAAACAGTCGGTTAAGTGTGCAGTGGTTTCCAAACAAAGAGCGGGGATTTGTGACGTCGATTTATCAGTCAGCACAATATATCTCGCTCGGAATTATTACGCCTTTGATGACAATTATTCTTCATAATTTAAGTTGGCACTATGTTTTTTATTATATCGGCGCGATTGGCGTTATTTTAGGGATCGTCTGGCTGTTTAAAGTCAGAGATCCCTTACAGCATCCCAAAGTAAATCAGGAGGAAATCGAGTATATTCGTGACGGCGGTGGAGAACCCGCATTAGGCAGTAAAAAGGCGCAAGAGAAAATTACACTGGCGCAGTTTAAAAGCGTGTGTATTAACCGCATGATGATTGGTGTCTACATTGGCCAGTTTTGTGTCACCTCAATTACCTGGTTCTTCCTGACCTGGTTCCCTACCTATCTCTATCAGGCCAAGGGCATGTCGATTCTGAAAGTGGGATTTATTGCCAGTATACCGGCCATCGCGGGTTTTGTGGGCGGCCTGTTGGGCGGCGTGTTTTCTGATGCGTTACTCAAACGCGGTTACAGCCTGACGGTTGCGCGTAAACTGCCCGTCATCTGTGGGATGCTGCTCTCCTGTGTCATTGTCATCGCCAATTACACGTCCTCGGAAATTGTGGTGGTTGCGGCCATGAGCGTTGCCTTTTTCGCCAAAGGTTTTGGCAACCTGGGCTGGTGCGTGCTGAGCGATACATCGCCGAAAGAGGTGTTGGGCATTGCCGGTGGCGTTTTCAACATGTGCGGCAATATGGCCAGTATCGTTACCCCGCTGGTGATCGGGATCATTCTGGCGAATACGCAATCATTTGATTATGCGATTTTATATGTGGGATCGATGGGGCTGCTCGGCCTGATTTCCTATCTCTTTATTGTCGGGCCTTTGGAACGGATTAAGCTGACGTCCACGAAGCCTGAGTAAGCCTGTTGCGAGCATTTCGCGCCGCTGTTCCGGAACCGCACTCCCCGGAACAGCGTTTTTTACCGCATGACGCGACTCAATAAAATCGGCGTTGCGGGTTATTGCATCGGTAAGTTCAGACCGTGTTTTGTCGCACACTGCTGTGCCTGTTCGTATCCCGCATCGGCATGACGCATCACGCCGGTAGCAGGATCGTTCCATAGCACGCGGCCCAAGCGGGCATCAGCCGCTTCCGTGCCGTCGCACACAATCACCACGCCAGAATGCTGGGAGAAGCCCATGCCCACGCCACCACCATGATGCAGGCTCACCCAGGTCGCGCCGCCCGCAGTATTCAGCAGGGCGTTGAGCAGCGGCCAGTCGGATACCGCATCCGACCCATCTTTCATCGCTTCGGTTTCACGGTTTGGCGAGGCAACAGAGCCGCAGTCGAGGTGATCGCGACCGATCACAATCGGTGCTTTTAGCTCGCCGTTGCGTACCATTTCATTGAACGCGAGTGCCGCGAGATGGCGCTCACCCAATCCCAGCCAGCAGATACGCGCCGGTAAGCCCTGGAAGGCGATGCGTTCCTGCGCCATATCCAGCCAGCGATGCAGCGTTTTATGTTGCGGGAAAAGTTCTTTGAGTTTGGCATCCGTTTTATAGATATCTTCGGGGTCGCCAGACAGGGCAACCCAGCGGAACGGACCTTTACCTTCGCAAAACAGGGGACGGATATAGGCTGGCACAAAACCGGGAAAATCAAAGGCATTGCTGACGCCTTCATCCAGTGCGACCTGGCGAATGTTGTTGCCATAATCGACGGTAGGAATGCCCATATGACAGAAGTCGAGCATCGCCTGAACGTGGACGGCCATAGAGGCACGGGCAGCTTTCTCCACGGCTTTAGGATGTGTCTTGCGTTCCTGCTCCCAGCGTGAGACGTCCCAGTCAATGGGCAGATAGCCGTTAAGGGGATCGTGCGCCGAAGTCTGGTCGGTGACGATGTCCGGCTTAGGTCCACCCGCTTTGGCGCGCTTAACCAGCTCGGGCAGGATTTCCGCCGCGTTGCCCAGCAGGCCGACAGAAATGGCTTTCTTCGCTTTGGTCGCCTCATCAATCAAGGCCAGTGCTTCATCCAGCGAGGTGGCTTTGTAATCGACATAACGCGTGCGTAAACGAAAATCGATACGGGATTCCTGACACTCAATCGCCAGTACGCAGGCGCCCGCCAGCACGCCTGCCAAGGGTTGCGCACCACCCATGCCACCTAAACCGGCGGTCAGGATCCAGCGTCCGCTTAGATCATTGTTATAGTGCTGGCGTCCGGCCTCGACAAACGTCTCGTAGGTGCCCTGAACGATTCCCTGGGCGCCAATGTAAATCCATGAGCCGGCCGTCATCTGGCCATACATCATCAGCCCGGCTTTATCCAGTTCGTGGAAGTGATCCCAGTTAGCCCAGTGAGGAACCAGATTGGAGTTGGCCAGCAGGACGCGGGGGGCATCCGCATGGGTACGAAACACGCCGACGGGTTTGCCCGACTGGATCAGCAGGGTTTCGTCCGGCTGCAGGAGCTGCAGCGATCGTAAAATTTGCTCAAAACATTCCCAGTTGCGCGCGGCTTTACCAATACCGCCGTACACCACCAGATCTTCCGGACGTTCTGCCACGTCGGGATCCAGGTTGTTCTGAATCATGCGGTAAGCTGCTTCAATTAACCAGTTAGCGCAGTGCAGTTCATTTCCACGCGGCGCACGGATCTCGCGTGCTACCGCTTTAGACAGGGTTTCGCTCATGACGGATTCCTTATTTAACTGAATAGGTGCCCATGCTGGGTAGTAATGCGGTGAGTGCCTCTGGCCAGTCGCAGCGGCTTGCCCACTGACGCATCGCCTCAATGTCGGGTGCCAGCAGGCGGTCTTCTTCCAGGAAGGCAACGCGTTCGCGGATGCGGCCAATGGCCTGCTCTATCGGTGCAGAACTTTGCAAGGGACGATGAAACTCAATGCCCTGGGCGGCGGCCATCGCTTCAATGCCCACCACGGCGGCGCTGTTAAAGCACATATCCCCCAGGCGGCGGGCGGCATAGGTGGCCATGGAAACGTGATCTTCCTGGTTAGCCGAGGTCGGTAAGCTGTCTACGCTGCCGGGATGGGCCAGCGATTTATTTTCTGATGCCAGCGCCGCCGCAGTGACCTGGGCAATCATAAAGCCGGAGTTCACGCCGCCGTCGCGAACCAGGAAAGGTGGCAGTCCGGACAGGCCGGTATCCAGTAGCAGGGCCAGTCGACGTTCCGAGATAGCGCCCACTTCAGCCACGGCCAGCGCAATAATGTCGGCTGCAAAGGCGACCGGTTCAGCATGGAAGTTGCCGCCGGAGATCACATCGCCGGTTTCGCTGAAAACCAGCGGATTATCAGAGGCGGCGTTGGCTTCAATTTGCAGGACGCGCGCGGCATGAGAGAGGTTATCCAGGCAGGCGCCCATCACCTGGGGTACGCAGCGGATAGAATAGGGATCCTGTACCCGGCCACAGTGGGTATGTGAACCGAGGATTTCGCTTCCTTCAATCAGGCTGGTAATCGCGGCGGCCACGGCAATCTGCCCGTGCTGACCGCGCGCCTGATGGATACGGGCATCGAAGGGTTTTAACGAACCTTTGATCGCTTCTAACGACAGGGCGCCCGCCAGTAAACCTGCGGCAAACAGGTTTTCGGCTTCAAACAGGCCACGCAGCGCCAGCGCCGTGGAAACCTGGGTGCCGTTAAGCAATGCCAGACCTTCTTTCGGGCCCAGAACAAAGGGCGTCAACCCGACTTTAGCCAGGCCTTCTGTCGCCGCAATAAGTTCCCCTTTGAACCTGACCTGACCTTCACCAAGCAGCATCAGCGACATATGCGCCAGCGGCGCCAGATCGCCCGAGGCACCCACCGATCCTTTTTCCGGAATGCACGGCATGATGCCGGCATTAAACAGGGCCAGCAGGGCATCGATCAGTTCGATGCGTACACCCGAATGGCCCCGCGAAAGGCTGATCACTTTGCTGGCGACGACCAGCCGCGTGACGTTATCAGGCAGTAAATTCCCTAACCCGACGCTGTGGGACAGCACCAGATTACGTTGCAGATCCGCCAGACGGCTGGCGGGGATCTGGGTTTGGGCCAGTTTGCCAAAACCGGTGTTAATGCCGTAAACCACGCTGCCGGAGGCGACGATCGCGTCAACGGTGCGTTGTGCCTCGGCGACGGCCTGGCGGGCGCCATCGTCGAGGCTGAGGGTAACGTTGCCCTGATAAATTGCGCGTAACGTCGCGAGATCAACATTACCTGGCACCAGGTGTAATACCTGAGTCGAACCTGACATAACCTGCTCCTGTCTATACAAGGGTTGGGTTGCCGCAGGGCATCTTTATTGACCCTGATCAACTGAATAACGCGAGTGAACCATAAGTGTCTATTCTTGTCTATACAAGTTGCAATCAGCGTGCCAAACCGATCACAAAATTGATCGGGCGTCAGGACAGGGGGGAGCGAGCAACGACCGGTATTGCTGCACCTTTATCAGGCAGCAGGTGCACGGTTAAAGTGCTGAAACCGCGTCTGAATGTATATACATCCAACCCTGCAGGCAGTAAACTCTGCGCATTATCTGCGAAAGGAAAACGTTATGGCCGAGCATACGGCAATTGCACAACTGGCGGCGGCCATGAGCGATGAACCTGCGCCTATTTATCAACGGGTCAAGCAGGCTATCATCAGCCAGATTCGTGAAGGACACTGGAAAGCAAATCAGCGCGTGCCCTCCGAAAGCGAGCTGGTCAATGAACTAGGCGTGAGCCGGATGACCATCAATCGTGCATTACGCGAGCTGACCAGCGAAGGGTTTCTGGTGCGTATGCAGGGCGTGGGAACATTCGTTGCCGAAATGAAAGGCTATACGGCCATGCTCGAAGTGCATAACATCGCCGATGAAATTGCCCAGCGCGGTCACCAGCACAGCTGCAAAATTCTGATGATGGGTCAGAACAAAGCCGATCCCGAGCAGGCTTCGGTTCTGGGGCTGACCACCGGGCAAACGCTGTTTCATTCGCTGATTGTGCATTATGAAAACGAGTTGCCGGTGCAGCTTGAAGACCGACTGGTGAATCCGCAGCTGGCTCCGGACTATCTGACTCAGGATTACCATACGCTCACGCCTTATACCTATCTGATGCGGGCGGCGCCGTTAACGGCAGGCGAGCACATCGTTGAAGCGGTGATGCCCGATGCGCGTCAGCGTAAACATCTGGCGATCGATGAGCATGAGCCCTGTCTGCTTATCCGCCGCCAGACCTGGAGCGACAATAAAATCGTGACCTATGCGCGATTACTCTATCCGGGCTCGCGCTATAAGCTGCTGGGCCGCTTCAAAGGACACGGGTAAGGCGCACGAACAGCAGTCTTGCCTCCGGACTGGCTGGCGAGAGCAGGGTTGAGTGATCTACCCACCATGTCCCCTGCTGCGCCTCTAACCGCGCGTCATCCGCGATGCGCCATTCTCCGGCCAACACCCACGCTACGCCGTGCTCGCTGCAGACGGCTTGCGTAACGACGTCGGCCTGCGCCCGCCATGCGTCACGCCGCGTCATGACGTTAAAATCCTGACTGGCCTCTTTGCCTTCCAGACTGGCTTCAAGCGCCCATTCACCCGCGAAAGCCCAGGGGAATTCAGGCAGTAAGCGGTGTTCGCCTGCCGGACCGCGCAGCAGCACCGGGCTGCCGTTCAGCAGAGTAATGGTGCGATCTATGCCGTTGAACGTCGAAAACGGGCCGTCCTGAGCAATGGTCGCAATACTGGCTCGCCAGGCGAAATCGTCGGCATCAGGCGGAAAGCTGATAATCTCGCGTGTTTCGCCTCCGCCGTTGCGCCAGCGGCTAGCGGGTAAGTTTTCCAGAGAAAATAATGTTCTCATTGCAGCGCCGCCATTGCCTGGGCGAAGCGCGCCGCGCAGGCGTGTTCTTCGGCATGATGCCCGTCGTTAATGACCCGATTGCCCGCCACATACACGTCGCGAATCTGATCGCGCTGGCCCGCAAACAGCCATCGGTTAAGCAGGGCGTGTTCATTCACGCTGCCCAGCCAGGCCTGATCGCGCAGTACCAGCCAGTCGGCGCGCTGCCCCACGGCCAGTGAACCACTCCTGATCCCACAGGCCTGAGCGCCGCCTGCAGCTGCCTGCTGCCACAGCAGGTCGCCGACGGAAGGCTGGTGAGCCAGGGCGATACGGTTACGACGGCGGTCGCGCAGACGCTGAGCATATTCCAGCCAGCGCAGCTCTTCCTGAACGCTCAATGATACATGGCTGTCAGAGCCGATGCCCCAGCGACCGCCCTGAGCGATATAGTCCACCGCCGGGAAAATGCCGTCGCCAAGATTGGCTTCGGTAGTCGGACACAACCCGGCGACCGCGCCGCTGGTGGCAAGGCGCGTCACCTCGCTGTCATCAAGATGTGTGGCATGGATCAGGCACCAGCGCGCGTCAACGTCAAAGCGGTTCATCAGCCAGCTCACCGGGCGCTCGCCGCTCCAGGCCAGGCTGTCGTTCACCTCTTTTTCCTGCTCGGCAACGTGGATGTGCACCGGTAACGACCGATCGCTGGCGGCTAACACTTCGTGCATTTGCACTTCGCTCACCGCACGCAGTGAGTGAAAGCACAGGCCCACGTTGTGCAATGGCTTGTCTTTCACCCACGCCTGTAGTCGAGCCTGCTGTTGCAGGTAGTTGTCGGTCTGCTGAATAAAGCGTTTCTGCCCGGCCACAGGCGGCTGCGCGCCAAACCCGCTGTAGCTGTAAAGCACCGGGAGCAACGTTTGGCCAATGCCCGCGATATCAGCAGCGGCAATCAGCTGCTGCAGCATGGCATCATCGGCATAGGGCGCGCCGTTAACGTCATGATGCAGATAATGGAATTCTGCAACCTGGCAGTAGCCACCTTTTAACATATCGATGTACAGCAACGCGGCAATATCGCCCACCTGCTGGGGCGTCAGGCGCTGAACCATGCGATACATTAAGTCGCGCCAGGTCCAGAAGCTGTCTTGCGGATCGCCCGCCACTTCGGCCAGACCGGCCATGGCGCGCTGAAAAGCATGAGAGTGCAGATTTGCGATAGCGGGAATGACCTCGCCGGGTAAACGACATGCCTGACGGTCATCACTGTTGGGCGTGATGGCCTCAATGATTCCGGCCGGACTGACGTGGATGCGTACCTGTTTGTACCAGCCGTCAGCCAGCAGTGCGCGGGGCGCAAAAAAAGTTGCCATAGTTGATCCTCAAGGGATGTGGTTGTATATACATATACATACTTTAAAGTGGGCTGTAAACGGCGAGAGTAACGAGAGGCAGGAATGGCAGAAGAACTCCAGGTAGACAGTGTGTGGACCGGTGCTGATGTGGTGACCATGCGCGGTGGCCGCTACGCGATGATTGAGCAGGGGGCGCTGGCGGTGAAGGCAGACAAGCTGGTGTGGGTAGGCGCCGCCGCGGATATGCCTGCCTTTAGCGCACAAAAACATCATCAGTTACCGGGCGGGATTATCACGCCAGGGCTGGTCGATTGTCATACGCATCTGGTTTTTGGTGGGGATCGCAGTCAGGAATTTGAACAGCGTCTCAACGGGGTCAGTTATGCCGACATAGCGGCACAGGGCGGGGGGATCCTCTCTACCGTTCGGGCTACGCGCGCGGCCAGCGAGCAGGCACTGGTTTCATCGGCCCGCTGGCGACTGAATCGTTTACTGGCTGAAGGCGTGACGACTGTCGAGATCAAATCCGGTTACGGGCTGGACGAAGAGAGCGAATTACGTATGCTGCGCGCCATCCGCCAACTGGGTAAAGAGGTGGCTGCGGATGTGCAGGCAACCTGCCTTGCTGCGCACGCTTTTCCGCCGGAATTTAAACAGGATCCCGAGGGCTGGATAGCGATTATCTGCGAACGCCTGCTGCCTCAGGTCAAAGCCGAAGGTCTGGCTGACGCGGTTGATGCTTTCTGTGAACATCTGGCCTTTTCTCCTCAGCAGGTAGCCCGGGTGTTTGAGCGGGCAAAGGCGCTGGGGCTGCCGGTAAAACTTCATGCAGAGCAGTTGTCTGCGCTGGGTGGTGCGGCGCTGGCAGCACGCCATGACGCGCTCTCAGCCGATCACCTGGAATATGCTACCGAGCAGGATGTCCAGGCGATGGCCGGGCACGGCACGGTCGCGGTACTGCTGCCTGGCGCATTTTACCTGTTACGGGAAACGCAGCGCCCACCTGTGGCGCTGTTTCGCCGCTATGGCGTGCCCATGGCGCTGGCGAGTGATGCCAACCCTGGTACCTCTCCGGCCCTGTCACTGCGGTTAATGCTCAATATGGGCTGCACGTTATTTGGCATGACGCCGGAAGAGGCGCTGGCCGGCGTCACCCTGTGGGGCGCGAAGGCGCTAGGGCTGGAAGCCAGCCACGGCTCGCTTGAGGCTGGCAAAGTTGCCAGTTTTGTCCACTGGCCGCTGGCTCGCCCGGCGGAACTGGTTTACTGGCTGGGCGGTCAACTGCCCTGTACGGTCATCTATCGCGGAGAAGCACAATGACACCTTTTCATTTCACCCAGGGCGATATTCCCCTACTGGTCAGTATCCCTCATGCCGGTACGCTGTTGACACCGGAAGTGGAGGAGGGACTCAGCGAGGCCGCCCGCAACTTACCTGACACCGACTGGCACCTGCCACAACTTTATGATTTTCTGCGTGATATGGGAGCGAGCATTATCATCGGTCGCTACTCACGATTTGTTATCGATCTGAATCGCCCGTCGGATAATCAACCGCTCTATACCACGGCCACGACCGGCCTGTTCCCCGAAACCCTGTTTGACGGCACGCCGACTTTTATCAAGGGCAAAACGCCCACGGATGCGCAGCGCCAGGGCTACATTAACGCTATCTGGCAACCTTACCATCAGCAGATTCAGCAGACGCTGGCGCAAATGAAAGCGGAGTTTGGTTACGCCTTACTGTTTGATGCGCACTCTATTGCCAGTGAAATTCCCCGTCTGTTTGAGGGGCGGTTGCCGGATCTCAACATTGGTACCAACGATGGGGCGAGCTGCAGCAGTGCCGTGATTAACGGACTCACCTCGGTGTGCCGCGCGCAGGATCGCTACAGCTGGGTGGTGAACGGCCGTTTCAAAGGCGGTTATATCACTCGTGCTTACGGGCAGCCGCAGCAGCAGATTCAGGCTGTGCAGCTGGAGCTGTCGCAAATTAACTATATGGATGAAACGCCGCCGTTTACCTGGCATGAAGCGCGGGCTGCGCAGTTGAAGAAGGTGTTAAAGCCGCTGCTGCATAGCTTTCTCGAACAGGGAAAAACGGGCTGAGGCGTAACCCAATCACCGCGGCCCGGCTGGCGGTTTTGGCCGGCGCAGAATAACGGACCTGATGGGCTTCGGCCACTTAGCGCCCGTTGGCACAATAGCACACAGCCGGGCGCCACGCTGGGTCCCGGCTGCCTCCTTTTACCGCATACCGCACGACTTTCTCCCACGACTCTCAGCATCTTTTCGCCTGTTCAGGCAAGGCATTTACAGGTGCGCGCCAGGCATGAAGAGGCTGAGCGATGATGTTCGCCAGACCAGTGAGAGGGGCTAAATGCAGGGCGCTTATCCGTGATCCCCGCCAGGCGATAACATAATCGGTTGCCGATCTGTTTCTGTCCGCCGCAGCACTGCGCGCAAGTTTGCGCTGAATGTGTGCAGTGCTGCACCTGAAACGGGCATTGGCCTGGTAAGAGCACTTTCACCGGGCAATGGGGCGGCGGTTGCCGAGCGTCCTGAACTGGCACGACCTTTGCTAGGTTGTATGTACAAGTTAGCTCTGTTCGATATCCCGTTGCTATTTATCGTGTCTGGCTCACAAAACGATCAAGCCGACAATGAATTCGACAATGTTAGCTTGTATATACATGATTCATCATCTTGTAAGTTTTTTGTTAAAACAACACTGACACTCTTAAAACGCATTTTCATCCAGGAGAAGCCGTATGAAGCACCCCGAAGCGTTTCGCCGTTTTTGCCTTACGACCCTGTTTTCCAGCCTGCTGCTCAGCACCGTTGCGGTGCAGGCGAAAGAGTGGAAATCGATCACGATAGCGACGGAAGGCAGCTATGAACCCTGGAACCTGACGCTACCCGGCGGCAAACTCGGGGGATTTGAGCCGGAACTCATGGCCAACCTGTGCAAGCGCATGGGCATGGAATGCAAACTGGTTGTCCAGAACTGGGATGGCATGATTGCCGGGCTGAATGCGGGTAAATACGACGTGATCATGGACGCCATTGTGATCACGCCAGAGCGAAAAAAAGTGGTCAGTTTTACGCTTCCCTATGCCTCTACGCCAGCCACCTTTATTGCCGTAAAAGGGACGCTGCTCCCCCCGGGCAAGGGCGTGACGAAGTTGCATGATGATGAAAAAGAGATTGAAGCCGCGCTGGCACCGATAAAGGCGGCCCTGAAAGGAAAAACCATCGGTATTGCCTCCGGCACGGTATACACGCCTTTTATCGATAAATATTTCAAGGGCGTGGCCGACATACGCGAATACACCACCTCTGCCGATGCCATTCTGGATTTACAGGCTGGACGTATTGATGCGGTGTTTGACGATGTGACCTTTGCCAAATCAATGCTGACGCGCAAAGACAACAGCAACCTGACCTTCAGCGGTCCGCAACTGGGCGGCCCGATCTGGGGCGAAGGTGAAGCCATGGGCGTGCGGATGGCAGACGGCGATCTGAAAGGAAAACTGGACGATGCCATCAAAGCCGCGCTGGCTGACGGCACCGTAAAAGAGCTCAGCGAGAAATGGTTTAAAACTGACGTTACGCCATAAGTGAGGTCGAGCATGATAAGCCTGCTGGGTTTTGGCGCAGATGGCTGGGGGCGGCTGATAGTGAGCGCAACGCTCACTACATTGCTGTTGTCGCTGGTCGCGCTGATGGTAGGAGCCGTCGTAGGCTCAGGCATCGCCGCGGCGAAATTGTCTTCTCACCGTCCCTTACGCTGGTTGGGTGAGGGCTATTCGGTGATTTTTCGCGGCATCCCGGAGCTACTGGTGATCTACCTGTTTTACTTTGGTGGTTCAGGCCTGATCACCCAGATCGGTCAAATATTTGGTGCGCAGGGATTTATCGAGGCGCCGCCTTTTCTGATCGGCGCACTGGCGATCGGGCTGATTTCGGGCTCCTATCAGGCTGAAGTTTATCGTGCTGCCCGGCTGGCGCTGTCCCGGGGCGAAGTGGAAGCGGCGGTGGCAACAGGCATGTCGCGTTGGCGAATTCGTCAGCGCATCCTGCTGCCTCAGGTGGCGCGCTACGCGCTGCCTGGCCTGTCCAATGTCTGGCAGATGAGCCTGAAAGACTCTGCGTTGGTTTCGGTCACCGGCATCGTGGAGCTGATGCGCGCCAGTCAGGTCGCGGCGGGTTCTACGCGGGACTACTTCACCTTTTATCTGATCGGCGGCGGATGCTATCTGTTGTTAACTGTGCTGTCGAATCGGGCTTTTCTGCGCGTGGAAGCTCGTCTGGGCCGCGCCTGGCAGAGCCGAACGGCGGCACAGCATTAAGGAACCGCACCATGATCGATTTTGCCTTTCTTGCTGATACTTTCCTGAAGTTAAGCGCCGCCCTGCCGGTTACGCTCGGCCTGTTTATCAGTTCATTCCTGTGCGGCGGCGTGCTGGCGGTGGGCATTCTGGCGCTGCGCATGAGCCGCTGGCGCATACTGAGCAGTTTTGCCCGTGGCTATATTCTGGTGTTTCGCGGTTCTCCCCTGATGATCCAGCTGTTTTTAATCTATTACGGCCTGGGCCAGTTTGGCGTGATTCGCCACAGTTTTGTCTGGCCGTTTTTACGTGAGCCATTCAGCTGTGCCGTGCTGGCGCTGTCCCTGTGCACCGCTGCCTATACGGCAGAAATCCTGCGTGGTGCGTTGCTGGCGGTGCCCGCCGGGCAGGTGGAAGCCGGTATGGCGTGCGGTATGTCGCGCTGGCTGCTGCTGCGGCGCATTATTGCGCCCGTGATGTTGCGCTATGCCTTGCCGGCCTATTCAACCGAAGCCATTTTGCTGGTGAAGTCCACCGCACTTGCCAGCCTGGTTACCGTGTGGGATGTCACGGGCGTGGCGCAGCAGATTATCCAGCGTACCTACCGCACGATGGAAGTGTTTCTGTGTGCCGCCGCCATTTACCTGATCCTCAATTTCATCATCGTGCAGCTGTATGCCCTGCTTGAGCGTCGACTGACGCCGGTTCATCAGCCCGCAAAGAAGCCGCTAGCGGCCATTAAACCCGTCCCTGGGGGAGATTAAGATGCAGGATTCATCCGCCGTAACGCTGTCCGCCAGCGATATCCATAAATCATTTGGTGCCATGGAAGTGCTGAAAGGCATTTCATTACAGGCCCACAAAGGTGACGTCATTTCGATCCTCGGTGCCAGCGGCTCGGGCAAAAGTACCTTGCTGCGCTGTATTAACCTGCTGGAAACACCCGATTCCGGCGTGGTAAGCGTCGGCGGGGAAACCATTGAGATGAAACGCCATGCCCGCGGGCATCAACTGGCCGCGAATCCCAAACAGGTGGAACGTTTGCGCTCACGCCTGGGGATGGTTTTTCAGAGCTTCAATCTCTGGTCCCATATGACCGTGCTGCAAAACGTCATTGAAGGGCCGCACTATGTTCTGAAACGCGATAAGAAAACCTGTATTGCGCAGGCAGAACAGCTGCTGGACCGGGTCGGACTTTTGAATCGCAAAGGTTTTTATCCGGCCCAGTTGTCGGGTGGTCAACAGCAGCGCGTCGCCATTGCCCGTGCGCTAGCCATGGACCCGGAGGTGATGTTATTTGATGAGCCCACCTCGGCACTTGATCCTGAACTGGTCGGCGAAGTGCTGAAGGTCATGCGCAGTCTGGCAGAAGAGGGGCGCACCATGTTAGTGGTGACGCATGAAATGGGGTTTGCCCGCCACGTATCAAACCGGGTGATATTTATGCATCAAGGCACCATTGACTGTCAGGGAACGCCGGATGACATGTTCGGTGAGGGCGGCTCGGCGCGCTTCAGGCAGTTTATCTCCAGCCACCATGCAGCGGAGTCTGTGTAATGAGTCGCGTTGTTGTCTGGGGAGACGCGCCGGTAGCCTGGCAGGAGGTGGTTGAGGTCGCCCGCCACGATGCCGAGCTGGTGCTGAGCGAGAGTGCCTGGCAGCGCATTGCCCGGGGGCGAGAAATCGTAACGAATATCGTTGCGAGTGGTCAGATCGCCTATGGCATCAACACGGGGCTGGGGGCGCTGTGCAATATTATGCTGGCGGAAGAAGAGCTGAGTCAGCTGTCGCGTAACACCTTGTTAAGTCATGCCTGTGGCGTGGGGCCGCTACTGGCAAAACATGAGGTGCGCGCTATCTTATGCGCCGCGATAGCGAACTACAGTCACGGGAAATCCGGCGTGTCGGTCGAACTGGTTCGGCGCCTGTTGGTGCTGCTTAACCAGCACATTACGCCTCAGGTGCCTTCGCAGGGATCGGTAGGGTATTTGACGCACATGGCGCATATCAGCCTGACGCTGATTGGCGTGGGCGAGGCGGAACTTGATGGGCAGATTGTGCCTGCCAGTGAGGCGCTGGCGCGTACCGGACTCACGCCCTATCGACCCGGTGCAAAAGAGGGGCTTAGCCTGGTAAACGGTACGCCGTGCATGACCGGACTGGCCTGCCTGGCGCTGGATGATGCCCGCCGTTTGCTGGACTGGGCGGACGTTACCGGAGCCATGAGTTTTGAAGCCTTGCGTGGGCAGTTGGTTGCCTTTGACGAAGAGGTGTTGTCCCTTAAAGCCAGCCCGGGTATCCAGCGCAGCGGCGAGCGGTTACGGCGTTTACTGGGCGACAGCCCGCTATTGAAGATAAGCAGCGGCATCCGGACCCAGGATGCATTGAGCCTGCGATCCATGCCGCAGGTGCACGGTGCCTGCCGCGATCAGTTTGCACATGCCGAGCGTCAGATTGAAACCGAACTCAACGCCTGTACCGATAATCCACTGGTAATGGGCACACCGCAGGCCTGGCGCGTGGTCTCACAAGCGCATCCACACGGTGAATCGGTCGCGATGGCCTGCGACCTGCTGGCCATCGCCCTGGCGGAACTGGGGAGCATTGCCGAACGGCGCCTGGATCGTCTGGTCAACCCGTTGGTCAGCGGCTTACCGCCTTTCCTGGTCGGCCAGCCCGGCGTCAACTCCGGCATGATGATTGCGCAATACGTGGCGGCTTCGCTCTGTGCTGAGAATCGCCAGTTGGCTCAGCCGGCGGTGCTGGATAACTACATCACCTCCGGGCTACAGGAAGACCACCTCAGCCTGGGAACCGGTGCGGCATTAAAATTGCTGAAAACCGTGAGTAACGTCTATCACATTCTCGCCATTGAATACCTGCTGGCGGCCCAGGCGCTGGAGTTCCACGGTGAGGCGCAACTGGCAAGTGGAACCCTTCGCGCCTGGCGACGTCTGCGTCAGATTGTACCCTGCTGGCAAGAGGATCGCTGGCTGGCACCGGAGATTGCCCGCGCGGTGCAGGTCCTTCGAACCCAGATGCCGGAGGTGCTCTGAGATTTATCCCCGCCGCGCATCCGGACGCACCAGGTCAAACCGCTGCGCCTCAGTGATCCCGTAATAGGCACTGGGGCCGCCCGCGCGCAGAATCGGTTCGGCTTTTGCCGTCTGATAAATCCCGTTTTCCAGTAGCCTTTCGTCAATGTGGATAGCGACGGCTTCGCCTAACACCAGCCAGCTGTCGATGGCTTTTCCCTGCGCATCCTGCAACTGAATCAGCTGCGTGAGTTTACATTCAAAATTCACCGGGCTTTCCTGCACCAGACTGGCGTTAACCTGAGAGGCGGCCAGGGGCGTTAAACCGGCAAGGGCAAACTCGTCCTGATCGGCGGGCGCAGAAATCGAACTTTCATTCATGGCCTCAGCCAGCGGACGGGTCGCCAGATTCCAGACAAATTCTTTGGTTTCAGCAATATTCTGCACACTGTCTTTCCAGCCGCTACTGGCAAAACCAATGATCGGCGGCAGGTAATTGAAACAGTTGAAAAAGCTGTAAGGGGCAAGATTACGTATGCCTTTGGCGCTGGTGGAGCTTATCCAGCCGATGGGGCGCGGGCCGATAATCGCATTGAGTGGATCGTGCGGCAGACCGTGTCCGGCGCGTGGCTGGTATGAATAACGTTTGTTCATGGTTGTCTCCCTGTAAAAGCTGATTCAAGCGTAGTGGGTAAATGGCTGTTGGCGGGGCAAATCTGTAAAAAAGGTCTCGATCAGGTACCGGATTATTCCTGAATAATAACAGCCGTTACTTTCTGTGCTAACGGATGAATTTTTATTTATATCAGTTAGTTAAGTGTTATTTTCCGATTTTACTGCTGAAAACAGATGGTGCAAAAGTAAACGAAAAGTAAACGATTGCATTTTATACATTTTGTGCTAACAAAGTTTCGTATTTGTTTAACGAATTAGGTGCACTATACAACCTCATCAATTGTTCTCGTGGTCGATATGAAAAAAATTCTTGTTACAGGATCTTCTGGATTCGTTGGTGGTGCAGTTGTGGCAGAATTGCTGATGCGCCAGGATGTTGAGTTGCTGCTGCTTGTCAGAGCCAGCGATGCTAACCAGGGACTGGAGAGGGTTAAAGAAAATTTAACCAAGTTTTCATGTTCGGCACAGGCGATTCAACGCCTGACCGCAGATCATATTCTGGTCGGCGATCTCCTTGCACCCGAACTTTTTCTGGGTGATGCGCGTATCGATCAGGTCAGCCACGTTATCAACTGCGCAGCGATTGCGTCATTTGGTGAAAATAACGATATCTGGCGCGTCAACGTCGAAGGCACCTTTAAGCTGGCTGCCAGAATGGCTGGGCTGCCTGAATTCGTAAAATTTGTTCACGTGGGCACGGCAATGTCTTCCGCGCCGGATCAGGGTGAAGTCGTCAAAGAGGACCTGGTGCTGTCGTCACGTGAAGATCACATTGTCGATTACACCTATTCAAAATCTTATATCGAAAACAAGATCAAGCAGGAGTTACCGCACCTGCCGCTGGTCATTGCCCGTCCGTCCATCGTTGTTGGCCATTCTCAGGAAGGTTGTACGCCGTCAGGCAGTATTTTCTGGGTATTTAAAATGGTGATGAAGCTGGAGAAATTCCTCTGCTCGCTTGATGACCGTGTCGATGTTATCCCGGTGGACTACTGTGCAAAATCCCTGGTATTTCTGATGGATCACGGCTGCACCAAAGAGATGGTCTACCATATTTCTGCCGGTGAGCGCAGCAGCAACACCTTCTCTGAGATCGATTCGGCCTTTGCCACCGCAGAAAAAAGTGCACCGCTGGCACCTAACTATCTGCAAGTTGATTTCAGCGAAATCGTTAAAGAGCGTAAGAACTTTAAAAAGATTTACGGGCCTTGCAACGAACGCCTGATGCTGCGCGCGATGCGTCTGTACGGCGAGTTTGCCCGTCTGAATGTCGTGTTCTCTAATGATAAGTTGCTGCGTCTGGGAATGAGTTCGCCCCCGGGCTTTACCAGCTATATCGATCGTTGTGTAGAAACGACGAAAGGGATGCCCATCCAGGATTTAATGCGCGTCGATTTTAAATAATCCCGCATTCGTGCGTCGCGCCGCCAGCATGATGACTGGCGGCGCGCATTTTGCTCTCTGCTCATGCTTTTCCCTTCGTCTGCCTTTTATTCGCTTTGCAAAACACCCTAAACTGCGGTTCGCCTGCATAACGTCACCTGGCCTGCCCGCCATAAAGTCTGCTTTCAGCCGAGAATGCTGTTTATTTTCTGCCAGTCACAGCGTATTGTACGCGCGCCTGAAAACATGAGAGAAAGTATGAAAAAGTCTGCCAGCCCGTCGCTTTTCCACGCCCGAAACCGCCATCAGGGTGAATATGATTTTGCTGCCCTCACGGCGGCGCATCCACCGCTGGCAGCAAAGGTCCGGCCCAATGGTTATGGCGTCATGTCGGTTGATTTTGCCGATCCCGAGGCCGTGATGCTGCTTAACCAGGCGCTGCTTAAACTCTTCTACGGACTCGACTGGCAGCTGGCGCCGGGATCGCTGTGTCCGCCCGTGCCGGGGCGCGCCGACTACCTGCATTATCTGGCGGATCTCCTGGCGCTGGATAATCAGGGCAGGGTTCCCTCGGCCGACGTGCTGGATATTGGCTGCGGGGCAAACTGCATCTACCCCCTGATTGGGGCCGCAGAATACGGCTGGCGTTTCACCGGAACCGAAATCGACGATGCTGCCCTGAAAGCCGCAGGTAAAATTGTCGCCGCCAACGCCGGTATGGCGCGTCTGATCCGCTTACGTCGGCAAAAAAATCCTCAGGCGGTGCTGAACGGCGTTGTGAATAAAGGTGCGTTTTTCCATGCGGTCATCTGCAATCCGCCATTTCATGCGTCGGCTGCAGAGGCGGCGGCGGGTTCACAGCGTAAATCACGGAATCTGGGCTTACAGCAGTCGGCGCCGCTCAACTTTGGCGGTCAACATAATGAGCTCTGGTGCGAAGGCGGTGAAAAAGCGTTTGTGGGGAAAATGATTGCGGAAAGCGCTGGCCTGGCAAGTCAGGTGGTGTGGTTTACCTCACTGGTATCGCGAAAAGAGCATTTGCCTGCGCTGGAAAAACAGTTACAGGCACTGGATACCGCGGTGGTCCGGGTCGTCAATATGGCGCAGGGGCAGAAGCAGAGCCGTTTTCTGGCGTGGAGCTTTATGTCCGCCGCCCAACGCGCACAGCGTCTGTCACGATGAGACAGCAGCCCGTTATGGGCTGCTGTGTTAATCACTCAGGAGACGTGCTGTAAAAATTCGCGCAGACGTTCACTTGGCGGATGGCTGATCAGCGTGTCAGGATCGCCGTCTTCGGCAATGCGACCTTTATCAATAAAGATCAGCCTCGATGCCACTTTCTGTGCAAAGCCGACTTCATGGGTGACGATGACCATCGTCATGCCTTCTTCAGCCAGATCCTGCATCACCTTCAAGACTTCATGACGGAGTTCCGGGTCCAGCGCAGAGGTCGGCTCATCGAAAAGCATCATCTTGGGCTTAACCGCCAGCGCGCGGGCAATTGCGACGCGCTGCTGCTGGCCGCCGGACAGCTCAGAGGGAAAGTGACCGGCGCGTTCGGCCAGGCCCACTTTAGCCAGCAGGCTTTGCGCCAGTTGACGAGCCTCTTCTTTGCTGGCACCCCGCACCCGAATCGGACCAAAAGCCACGTTATCCAGGGCGCTCATCTGCGGGAAAAGGTGAAACTGCTGGAACACCATGCCCGCTTCCTGACGAATCAGGCGATCGTCTACTTTCGGATCGTTAACTTTCAATCCATCGACAATCAGCTCACCGCTGGTGATCTCTTCCAGCTTGTTAATACAGCGCAGCAGTGTGGATTTACCGGAGCCGGATGGGCCAATAATTACCACCACTTCTCCCTGCTTAATTTTCAGGTCGATATTGTGTAGCACCTGGGTTTTGCCAAAATGCTTTGAGACGTCTTTAAATTCAATCACAGGATTTTCACCCTTTTCTCAATGCGGCGCAGCACAAAGCTCAACACCAACGTAATCACAAGATAGATAATCGCTACCGCACTCCAGATTTCCAGCGCGCGAAAGTTACCGGCAATAATTTCCTGGCCCTGACGCGTCAGTTCGGCCACGCCAATCACGATAAACAGAGAGGTATCTTTGATACTGACGATCCACTGGTTACCAAGCGGAGGGAGCATACGGCGCAGCGCTAACGGCATAATCACATAGCGCAGGGTTTCACGGCTCGACAGGCCCAGCGCCAGGCCGGCTTCGCGAAAACCTTTATTAATTGACAGCACGGCGCCGCGCGTGATTTCCGCAATATAAGCGCCCGAGTTGATCATGATGGTCACCACGGCAGCGGTGAAAGGATCGATACGTAAATCCGGGAAAGCCATTGGCAGGGCGAAATAGATAAACATGACCTGCACAACGATAGGCGTGCCACGAATGATTTCAATAAAAACCAGGGCAATATGATTGCTTATCCAGCCGCCGTAAGCGCGCGCAAAACCCGCGACCAGCCCGATGATCAAACCGCCCACCAGGCCGATAATGGAAATAATTAAGGTCATTTTTGCGCCTTCGAGCAGCGCGGGCATGGCTGGCCAAATGACGCTCCAGTCAAACTCCATGGTGAAACTCCAGTTGTTGCGATGGAAAAAAGCAGGGAAATCTTCCCTGCTGAAAAAAGTAAAACCGTTTCAGTTATTATTTAGGATCGGTGCCGAACCATTTTTTGTAGAGCTGGTTATACGTACCGTTCTCTTTAAGCGTTTTCAGGGCGCCATTCACTTTTTCACGCAGGTCGTCACTGCCTTTCGGGAAGGCAATACCGTACTGTTGTGCTTCAATGGAATCACCTACTGCCTTAAAGCGGCCTTTGCCCGCAGTATTAATAAAGTAGAGGATGTTTGGCGTATCGTGCAGCACGGCGTCAGCACGGTTGGTGCCCAGTTCCATATAGGCGTTGTCGATGTTAGGGAACTGACGCAGATCTTTGGTTTTAATGTGGCTCTTGGCGTAATCCACCGAGCCGGTTCCGCTCTTCACCGCGACCACTTTGCCGTTCAGGTCATTGATGCTTTTGATGTCGTTTTCGTTATTACGCACCATCACCAGCAGACCACTTTTGTAATAGCCATCAGAAAATTCGATCGCTTTTTTACGTTCATCCGTAATGGTGATACCGGCTAAGGCCAGGTCAACGTTGCGCGTTTGCAGTGCAGGGATGATGCCACTGAAATCCATTGGCTTCAGGGTGTAATCCAGTTTTAATTCTTTGGCGATGGCGTCCCACAAATCCACATCAAACCCAACGTACTTATCACCCTGTTTAAATTCAAACGGGACAAAGGCGGTATCAGTGGCGACAATCAGTTTCTTTTCGGCTGCGGTAGCGGAGAGAGAGAAGGCCAGCGCCAGGGCGGCCACAGAGACGTTAAACAGCGATTTCATTATTTTTCCTTTTTACGACCGGGCTCAAAGCCAGGTTTGCGAGCTATCGTTTGCGGGCTATCATATGAAAAAATTATGCCAACTTTGCAAAAACCGCAGAATTCACCGCCTGAGACACAATCGCTGACACGATTCTGCACAGGTCAAACGGTGTGCACTGTTTTGGTGCTCTGTGTTGGTGCGGTGTGCTGCGGTGGTGCAGAGGTAGTGTGCATCAGACGGGAAAAACAGGAAGGGCAGGAAGTAAGAACTGTTAACAAAGTCATAAAATTATAATTACACAGACGTAAAAAAGGCGGGTTTCCCCGCCTGTTGACACCTCAGTGTCTGACATTATTCGATGTTGGATTCGATAAACCACAGGAATTTATCAAGGTCACGCGAGGCGGCAGTGAAAATATCTGCAGTATCTTCGTCTTTAACTTCCGAAATCGCTTTGCGTGTATCGTTAGCGACAATGCCGTAACGATCGGCAAGCGCTTTCAGATGATCTTGTACGCTGTGAATATTTAACGGATAGCTTTTCAGCGGCGTTTTGTCGTTCACAACTTGGGTAGTACCCAGTGCCACACCGCCCAACTGCACAACACGTTCTGCGATAGTATCCTGGTGATCGGTAATCGCGGTGCGGAAGCCATCCAGCATCTCATGCACGCCGATGAAGTTTGCACCACGCATGTTCCAGTGGGCTTGCTTGGTGATCAACGACAGATCAATGAACTCCACTACCAGGCGGTTGAGCACCTCAATGGTGGCTCTCTTTTCGTCATCTGCCACATCATTACGGGTGTAAAGTAGATCAGAAGATTTTGTTTTAACCAGTTTAGCGGTACTCATTGTTTCAGTCCTCTCATTCAATGGTTGTCCTAATCAAGTACGAAACTAAGTATAGCAGCGATTCCGGGGTTTGCAGGATTGGCCTTATCAATGGCTGAAATAGCATCTGCCTTAGCTCTAACGACGTAAACACCGAAAGAGTTAATAATATGTTAAATTTAACAGCGCTTTAAAGGTAATAAAAATCAGTTGGTTAGGTGGGAGTTCTGGAAAGAGGTTTTGTGTGTTTCAAAATATTAATTTTCAATGACATTTCTAATGAAATAATTATCAAGATGATTTTTATTGTTATTTAGCCTGTTTTTCAACAGGCTAAAGCGGATTATTTTTTTGCGTTGTCGGTCAATTCAACTTCATTTAACTGACTCTTTCTTGGACGCATCGTCAGGGTGGCGCCTGCGGAAGCCAGAATGATGGCCAGCAACGCCAGACATTGCTTACCCGAAAGGCTTTCATGCAGATACATCATCCCCGACAGAGCTGCCACTGCAGGCTCAAGGCTCATCAATGTGCCAAAGATGCGCGCCGGCAAGCGCGTTAACGCCACCATTTCCAGCGAGTAGGGCAGTGCTGTAGAAAGAAACGCCACCAGAATCGCGACGGGAACCACGCTCCACTGCCAGATGCCACTGGCGGCAAACGTCAGACCCACGGGAACAAAAACCAGCGAGGCAATAAGCGATCCGATGGCCACGGTCGCAGCACCATGTTCTGCCCCTGCGCGCTGGCCCGATAAGATATATATCGCCCAACATGCGCCGGCACCCAGCGCGAACAGCGCGCCGACCGGATCCACCGAGGCAATGCCGGTGCTAAACGGTAGCAGGAACCACAGCCCTGCCACGGCAAGCAGGACCCAGACAAAGTCCAGCGCGCGGCGCGAACCGAGCAGCGCCAGCGTCAGTGGACCGACAAACTCCAGGCCCACCGCAATGCCTAAGGGCACGGTACGGATGGAGAGGTAGAACAAGAAGTTCATCGCGCCCAGTGACAAACCATAAATCAGCAGTGGAGTACGTTGTTCCCGGCTAAAACGCAGTCGCCAGGGTTTGAAAATAATGCACAGGATCAGGGTGCCAAATCCCAGACGCAGCGCAGTAATGCCGGTTGCGCCCACGGTGGGAAACAGGGTTTTCGCCAGCGAGGCACCGCCCTGAAGTGACAACATTGAGACAAGCAGAACAATAACGGGAATAAAAACGGGTGTAATGGACTTTAATGAGGTGGCTGACATCCTGTAGGCACTTCCCAAACATGAGCTAAAGATGACCAGTGTAATGGAAGTGGCGGTCAAAAAGAGGACGTAAACCGATTTTAATTTTGTCTGTTTGCCTGGATTTTAGGCACATTTGCGGCTGCAAAAGTAAATTAATGTCAGGATTTTTTAGGAATTAACTTAAAGCATGAAAATTTATTAAGCAGGTTTGTTGCAATCATATGACGTATTTTATAAGAAAAAAGAATGACATACGAAACTTCATTAACTTCCTGTTACACCAAACTATGTGTTAGACAACAAAATGCGGGCAGAGTTTCTCGCTAATTTTTGTTATATTTTTAGCGTTGTCAGGAGAGAAGTACTTTCACATTTGAGGTGGTTATGAAAAAAATTGCATGTCTTTCAGCATTAGCCTGTGTGTTAGCAGTAGCGACAGGTTCCGCCATGGCACAAAGCACTGTAACCGGTGGCTACGCACAGAGCGACTACCAGGGCGTTGCTAACAAAGCAAACGGCTTCAACCTGAAATATCGTTATGAAGACGGTTCTAACCCACTGGGTTGGATCGGCTCATTCACCTACACCGAGAAAGATCGTACCGAAGATGGCATTTACAATAAAGGCCAGTACTACGGCATCACCGGTGGTCCAGCATTCCGTCTGAATGACTGGGCAAGCATCTATGGTGTAGTCGGTGTTGGCTACGGTAAATACCAGCAGAACGACACTGTTTCACGCGGCAAAACTGATACCAGCGATTACGGTTTCTCTTACGGCGCAGGTATGCAGTTCAACCCAATGGAAAACGTTGCACTGGACGTGGGCTATGAGCAGAGCCGCATCCGTAGCGTTGACGTTGGCACCTGGATTGCTGGCGTAGGTTACAGCTTCTAAGTGATCTTAGTCGAGTTTAAAAAAACGGCCCTGTTAAGGGCCGTTTTTATTGGTGACAAAAAAACAGCCCGCCAGAGAGCGTCAGCCTGGCCTTCACGCCTTCCCAATATCGTCCATTACCCTGACTCCCTGCCGGATGCGGCGCCGCAGCCTGTCTCCCTCTGAGCTTACCGGCTTGCTCGTGCTGAAAACGACGGCTGCACAATGAAAAAAGCGATCCACCAGGCGATGCCGGAGACAGCCACGTGGTCGTGGGTTGCAAAATAAACGTGGGATTGCCACAGACAGGGTGATGCAAAAGTGAGAAGCGCTGGAGGTGTGCAAACGGGCGACAGCAAAAGGCAAATCGTGCGCGAATGGCACAGCCAGACAGCGAAAAAAAAGGGCGAGCAGCCGGAAGATGGCACCTTCAGGCTCGCAGCCAGAAGGCGTTATCAACGATTAGCCGCGCCAGATCAGTTTCTGGCAGTGGCGTTCTTCAGGTTCGTGACCCAGGAGTTTGTTGATCAACATCAGGCGCAGCGTAAAAGGGGAACGCGTCAGCAGGCACCACCAGGATTTCATACCTGATGTAGATTTTTCTGCCTGAAAGCATTTGCCGCAGTCGATGCAGCTTTTCAGGGTGCTCATAACATCACCTCCCAATTAATTTAACGCAACGGTAAGCAGACTGGCCTAATCGTGCTTTAATGCACCACTCTGTTTACATTATCAACAAATATAGCATTGGCTATATCGTTTAGCCAAGGCTAACGACGAAAAATTTGAGCTTATTTGCGCCTGGTTTACAATGAGCGCAGCTAAATCCATACGGCAGGGCTGGTGTGGAAAAAAATAAAGAGGAAGCTGAATGAGTCGTCGTGCCAAAAGCGTGGTTTCTGCCCCGCAAGGACCACTAAAAGATATTGAAGAGCATGTCGAAGGGTTTCGGCAGGTGCGCGAGGCGCATCGCCGTGAGCTGATTGATGATTATGTTGAGCTAATCTCTGATTTAATTGGTGAATTTGGTGAAGCACGTCAGGTCGATATGGCGGCGCGCCTGGGGGTTTCGCAACCCACCGTCGCAAAAATGTTAAAGCGATTAGGTACCGCCGGGCTGGTAGAGCAGGTCCCTTATCGTGGTGTCTTTTTGACACGTGAAGGCGAAAAGCTGGCTGAAGAGAGCCGCGCCCGCCATCATATTGTTGAAACCTTTCTGTTAGCGCTTGGCATCAGTCCGGAGACGGCACGGCGCGATTCAGAAGGCATTGAACATCACGTGAGTGATGAAACCCTGGCTGTATTCCAGAAATTTTACGAAAACAATTAACCCTCAGGTAAGGCGCCGGACATCATGCCCATCGTGCTTCGCTCATTTTTGCATGACCATATATTGCACTTGTTAGTCGTTGTTGGGGTTGTTCTGCTGTTTCTTGCTGACTATCGCTGGCCGGATCTTCCCGCCGCGGTGGACTGGCATACCATCATTACCCTGAGTGGATTACTTATCCTCACAAAAGGGTTAGAAACCAGCGGGTATTTTGATGTTCTCGGGGCCAGGTTAATTGCGCGCTTCAAACACGAACGCACGCTGGCACTCTTTATGGTGCTGGCGGCGGCGCTGCTGTCGACCTTCTTAACCAACGATGTGGCGCTGTTTATTTTGGTGCCGCTGACGCTGACGTTACGCAAATTTTCGCATTTACCTATCTCGCGCCTGATTATCTTTGAAGCGCTGGCGGTCAATGCCGGTTCGCTACTCACCCCGGTGGGCAATCCACAAAATATTTTGCTGTGGAGCCACGGCTCTTTGAGCGTGGGCGGTTTTATCTTGCAAATGACGCCGCTGGCCGCCTGGCTGCTGCTGAGCCTGATGGTGGTGACCTGGTTCAGCTTTGCCAAACGCACGATTGACAAGCACGAGACCAGCGAAGAGCACAGCTGGCAGAAACCCCTTTTTGCCGTCAGTGTCGTGCTGTATCTGCTTTTTATTGCCGCGCTGGAATGGCATGTGACCGGTTGGGCCCTGTTGCTGATTATGGTGTGTTTCCTGATTATGGCGCGTCAGGTCTTGCTCAATATCGACTGGAGCCTGCTGGTGGTCTTCATCGTGATGTTCCTGGATGTCTTCTTGCTGACGCGTTTACCGGTCGTTCAGGCGCATTTCGATGCCATTACGCATCTGGGCAAAGGCGAGCTTTATCTGCTGGCCATCGGTCTGTCCCAGGTCATCAGTAATGTGCCGGCCACCATCCTGCTACTGCAAAAAGTGCAGCCGACAGAAGTGCTTGCCTGGGCGGTCAATATTGGTGGCTTTGGTTTGCTTCCCGGTTCGCTCGCTAACCTTATTGCGCTGCGAATGGCCAAAGATCGCGCCATCTGGTGGCGTTTTCATCTCTTCTCCGTGCCCTTACTCGCCTGGTCAATGCTCACGGGTTGGCTGTTGCTGAAACTGGTCGCCTGACTCAGACACATCCTGCCGCGGTGCAGGATGTGCTGCCTTTCTCAAGTTACGTAAAGTTGTACTGGATTTTGTCAGTTTTCGATCTAATGTTTAGTGGACTTTCTACGCCCAGGACAGAGGGCCTTAGCCAGCGACGGACACTATGAGCGAGAACAACAACCGCGATTCACATCAGGAAGACGCAGAAAACGCGCCAGATAAAAACAGCCAGCCACATGACAATCAGGATCATGACGACGAAAAGCCGCGCAAACGCCCCGGCAAAAAACCGTTAATCATCTTGGCCGTTGTCGTGGTTGTCATGCTAATCGTGGCCTTTTTCTTCTGGTTTACGACCCGTAACGAAGAAACCACTGACGACGCCTTTACCGAAGGCAATGCGGTCACCATTGCCGCAAAAGCGTCCGGCTATGTTGTTAAACTGCTGGTTAACGACAACCAACGCGTCAGGAAGGGCGATCTGCTGGTTGAAATCGATCCGAGTGACAATGAGGCCCAGCGTGCTCAGGCTAAAGCCCAGTTGGGTCTGGCCACGGCACAGCTGCATCAGGCGCAGGCGCAGTTAGCGCTCTCTCGTGTTCAGTATCCGGCCCAGCGCGATCAGGCGCTGGCCGACCAGGCGAAAGCCGAAGCCAACTACATGAACGCCCAGGCGGACTACCGGCGCCAGCGTGGCGTCGATCCGCGTGCCACCAGTCAGCGAAACATCGACTCGGCATCTGCACAGCTCCGTTCTGCGCAGGCACAGCTGCAAAGTGCCAAAGCCCAGGTGGAAGTGGCCTCGCAGGTTGCCCTGCAAATTCGTCAGCAGGAAACCAATGTTGAAGCGCGTCAGGAGCAGGTTGAGCAGGCCAAAGCGCAGCTCAACGTGGCTGAGCTGAATCTCTCTTACACTCAGGTTCGTGCGCCTTACGATGGCTTTGTGACGAAGCGCAATGTCCAGATGGGCACGCTGGTCCAGGCGGGAAGTGCTCTGTTCTCGCTGGTTTCTCCGGACATCTGGATCACCGCAAACTTTAAAGAGTCTCAGCTTGAGCGAATGAATCCCGGCGACAAAGTGGCAATCAGCGTAGACGCCTGGCCAGACATGAAGCTGGAAGGGCATGTCGACAGTATTCAGATGGGCACAGGATCGCGTTTCTCCACCTTCCCGTCTGAGAATGCCACGGGTAACTACGTGAAAATTGTCCAGCGTGTTCCGGTGAAAATCGTGATTGATAAAGGGCTGGATCCAAACCGACCGCTGCCACTGGGATTATCGGTTGAACCGAAGGTAACCGTGGAATGAGCGAATCGCAGAGCTGGAAACCCGCCAGTAACCCCTGGCTAGTGGCCATTACGGTCACGCTGGCGGTATTTATGGAAATCCTGGATACCACCATCGTTAACGTGGCCCTGCCGCACATCGCGGGTTCACTCTCTTCCAGTTACGATGAATCAACCTGGGTATTGACGTCGTATCTGGTAGCGAACGGTATCGTGTTGCCCATCTCTGCCTTTTTCAGCCGTCTGTTTGGCCGCAAACAGTTTTTTTTAATCTGCATTGTGATGTTTACCATCTGCTCCTTCCTGTGCGGTATTGCCACGGAACTCTGGCAAATTATTCTGTTTCGCGTCCTGCAGGGCTTTTTTGGCGGCGGGCTGCAGCCGGTACAACAGTCGGTGCTGCTCGACTATTTCAAACCCGAAGATCGGGGCAAAGCGTTTGGCCTTTCTTCCATCGCGATTATCGTTGCGCCGGTTATTGGCCCGACGCTGGGTGGCTGGATCACCGATAATTACAGCTGGCGCTGGGTATTCTTTATTAATATCCCGGTCGGCGTGCTGACCATCATGGCCATTTTACCCTTGCTGGAAGATCCGCCGTGGGAGCGTAAATGGGCCAAGGGCAAACTCAAGATCGACTATATCGGCATCAGCCTGATTACGCTCGGCCTGGGATGTTTGCAGGTCATGCTGGATCGTGGCGAGGATGAAGACTGGTTCGCCTCGCATTTTATCGTCCTGTTTGCCGTGCTGGCGCTGGTCGGGATCGTGGGGGCCATTTACTGGCTGATGTATGCCCGTAAACCGGTCGTTGACATTCTGGTCATGAAAGATCGCAATTTCTGGGTCGCCGGTTTATTAATGGCCGGCATGGCGATGATACTTTACGGCAGCTCGGTGGTTCTGCCCCAGCTGGCGCAGCAGGATCTCGGTTACACGGCGACCTGGTCGGGACTGGTGCTGTCTCCCGGCGCGGTGTTGATCGTCTTGACCATCCCGCTGGTCTTGAAACTGATGCCGGTGGTGCAGACCCGCTACATTATTGCCTTTGGTTTTAGCTGCCTGGCGCTGGCCTTCTTCTATTCGGCGTCCTTAACGCCTGATGTCGATTTCACTACGCTGGTCATGATGCGCAGTGCGCAGTCAATTGGCCTGGGCTTCCTGTTCGTGCCGCTGACCACCATTGCCTTTATTACGATTCCCCAGCGCCTGAATGCGGACGCCTCAGCCCTGTTCACCATGTTCCGTAACGTAGCGGGTTCGATTGGTATCTCGTTGTCCACCGCGGCGATTACTGAACGGGAGCAGGCGCGTTCGGCCCATATGGTGCACAACATGACGCCGCTGAACGAACAGTTCAACATCACCGTTCAGCACTGGGCACAGGCGATTCGCGACTTCACTTCTGCGGTGGGCGATCCCGTTACGTTGGCAACGGGTCAGCTCTACAAAGAGATGATTGTCCAGTCCCGCATTCTGGCTTATATCGACGTCTTTTCAGGCTTGAGTATCGTTGCCCTGATTTTGATTCCATTTTGTTGGCTGCTGTCGCCTGTCAAGAGCGAAGGCAGTGCAGGAGCACACTGACATGAAAGTTATGACTACGCATCGCCTGAATCCACTCAACCTGATGCTGTTGTTCGCCCTGACGGGCTGCAGCGTTGGCCCGGACTACCAGGCGCCAAAGCCCCAGCTCCCGGGCAGCTATCACGCGCTGGATTCACAGGAAACCTCAAGGCCGCAAACGTCAGCGGTGGATTCGCGCTGGTGGCGCAATTTCGGGGATCCTCAGCTCGATAGCCTGATTGCGCGCGCCATCGAAGGTAACCTCTCATTACAACAGGCAGTATTGCGCATTGCCGGGGCGCGCGAGCAGTTATCTCAGGCGCAGGGCGGGTTGTTTCCCAGCCTTAACGGTTCAGCCAAAGTCACCCGTCAGCAGCTTGGCCTGGAAGGGCTACTGAAAGCCAACGGTGCCGACCAGCTCGACAGTAATGTCGCCAGCCAGCTGAACGGCCTGACACAGCCCGTCACGCTGTATCAGGGCAGTTTCGATGCCAGTTGGGAACTGGATCTGTGGGGCAAGGTGCGCCGCCAGATCGAGTCAGCGAATGCCCAACAGCAGGCGGCGATTGAGCAGCGCAACGACGCGCTGGTGTCGCTTGAGGCCGAAGTGGTGCGCGCGTGGTTACAGCTGCGTGGCGCGCAGGCAACGGTAAAAACGTTACAACAACAGATTGCGGTGGCGGATCAGACCTGGCAACTGACGGAAAGCCAACAGCGCAACGGCTTAGCGCCAGTCACGAATGTCGAAAATGCCCGCGCGCAGTTAAGCAGTCTGCAGGCGCAGTTGCCGCAGTATCAGGCACAAACGCGCCAGGCGATGAACGGGCTGGCCGTGCTGTTGGGCAAAACGCCGGGCGCGCTGGATGCCGAGTTAAGCGAGCCGAAAGCGCTGCCTGCACTGCCTGCGTTTGTTTCTGTGGGCATTCCTTCCACACTGGCGCGACGTCGTCCGGATATTCGTCAGGCAGAAGCCACACTGCATGCACAGACCGCCGAGATTGGCGTGTCTGTTGCGCAGCTGTTCCCCAGCCTGTCGCTGACCGGTCAGTTGGGCGTGCGTAACACTGACGTCAGCTATCTTGATAACTGGAGCAGTCATTTCTACAGCGTGGGACCGTCGTTATCTATTCCCATCTTCCAGGGAGGAAGGCTGGTTTCCAGCGTCAGGCTGGCGCGGGCGCAACAGGCAAGCGCGGCACTTAACTATCGTCAGACGGTGCTGACTGCCCTGCAGGATGTGGAAAATGCCCTGGTCAGTTACCGTGCCGATCAGCAACGGGTAACGGCACTGGATGAAACGACTGGCGCGCTGCAGCGTACCTTCGATCTGGCCAGTGACAGTTATCGTCAGGGATTATCCACTTTCCTCGAGGTGCTGGATGCACAGCGCCAGCTGGCGCAGGCGCAGGAACAGGCGACCCAGGCGCGCATGCAAAGCGGGCTGGATCTCGTCGCCCTGTATAAAGCCTTAGGGGGCGGCTGGGAGACCTACCAGAACGTGCAGTTGCCGCAGTACGATGTATTTGGTCCCGCCACGCCGGTGAACTAAGCGTTCAGGCCGTGCCCCCTGTTAAAAGGGCGCGGCCTGACAATCCGCTCTACTGATACCCATGATTTATTATTTATGCGTTTTATCGTCAAATAAAAATCATCAAACGCCTCATGTTACTCTGTCGAACTCGCCGCCCAACGACGCTCCGCTATTTATCTTTTACGCCCGACGTTAAGAGAAGGAATCACGTCCTCGCCGAAGTAGCACTCACCGGGTCTGTAAACGCGCGCGTATTTTTTTACGTCAGAGAAACGCAGGAACGCGCGATACAAACGCCGGAATGATAAAAAAGCATCCCGATATTGTCCCGGGTAACCGGATAACTTTGCCGTTATATGCAGGTTAATTTTGTGAGCGGCAGAGCGGCCGTGGTGAGAAAAACAGACGGGAAGGCAGGGAATTTAATGCAAATTCTTTAAAGACGATAAAATAATCGACCGGAGCGTTATAAAGTTTTGGGGTGGATTCATGCAGCGTGCGTAATCAATGAAATCGTTTACATTGTGCAAGGATAGCAGGCGTTTAGTGTTAATTCGTGGTTAATAATCTCTCCACATAAGGATTCTGAATACTTCACGGCCATTTAAAAAAACACTCGGAATTATCTGTAGTAATAAATTAATTTATTTTTTTATTTGAATTAGGTAGTCTTGTCGCTACAGTTTAATTAAACCCCCTTAATCAAGGATATTGTGATGAGTGACGCATTTAAAGTTCTAAACAACATTCGCACATTACGTGCCCAGGCTCGTGAACTGCCACTGAGCGATCTGGAAGAGATTCTTGAGAAATTGACCGTCGTTGTGACTGAACGCCGTGAAGAAGCTCACGCTGAAGAGCAGCAGAATCGTGAAAAAGAAGAGAAGTTATCTAAATATCGCGAAATGTTGCTGGCTGACGGCATCGATCCTAATGAATTATTAGGTGCCCTGGAGCAGGGTAAAAAACGCACTAAGCGTGCGCCGCGTCCGGCTAAATATTCTTACACCGATGAAAACGGCGAGAAAAAATCATGGACCGGCCAGGGCCGCACCCCAGCAGCTATTAAAAAAGCGCTGGATGAAGGTAAAAGCCTGGACAGTTTCCTGATCGATTAATCGACACAATCCTTGTAAGCGGTAGCCGGGTGCATTTATGTTCCCGGCTTTTTTTATTTAAAAAACCCTGCGTGCCGTTTCCCTGTTTACGATCTCCACACGTTAATTAATCTCGTCGTGCGTGACGGCAACGTCTGTGGCATGCGTGGCAACCCGATGCGACCTGCGCGCCAGCTGCAGGAAACCGTGCAGGACGATAATTAAAAGTTGCGCGTTTTCAAGGGACACTCAGGCAATCCTTGCCGGAGACTGGCGTGCGCTACGTCACATCTGGCATAATAGCCGCCGTTTTTCCATCCACTCTCTTCACTAAGGTCAACGCCGTGTTAGTTAGCAGCAATATCACCATGCAGTTTGGCAGCAAGCCACTGTTCGAAAATATCTCCGTAAAATTTGGCGGCGGTAATCGTTACGGTTTAATCGGTGCGAACGGCAGCGGAAAATCCACCTTCATGAAGATTTTGGGTGGCGATTTGGTGCCATCAGGCGGCAATGTCTCTTACGATCCTAATGAACGTATTGGTAAATTACGTCAGGATCAGTTCGCCTTCGAAGAATATAGCGTGTTAGATACGGTCATCATGGGGCACCATGAATTATGGGAAGTGAAGCAGGAACGTGACCGTATTTATTCCTTACCTGAAATGACAGAAGAGGAAGGCTACAAAGTCGCCGACCTTGAAGTGCTGTATGGTGAAATGGATGGCTACAGCGCTGAACCGCGCGCCGGTGAATTATTACTGGGCGTCGGTATTCCGGTAGAGCAGCATTATGGCCCAATGAGCGAAATTGCCCCGGGTTTTAAATTACGTGTTCTCCTGGCTCAGGCATTGTTTTCCAACCCGGATATTTTGCTGCTGGACGAACCGACTAACAACCTGGATATCGATACTATTCGCTGGCTGGAGCAGGTCCTCAACGAACGCGACAGCACCATGATTATCATTTCGCACGACCGTCACTTCCTCAATATGGTCTGTACCCACATGGCTGATTTGGACTACGGCGAACTGCGTGTTTATTCTGGTAATTATGATGAATATATGACCGCTGCCACCCAGGCGCGTGAGCGACTGTTATCCGATAACGCCAAGAAAAAAGCACAAATTGCCGATCTGCAATCCTTTGTCAGCCGTTTTAGTGCTAATGCCTCTAAATCACGTCAGGCGACATCGCGTGCGAAACAGATGGACAAAATAAAGCTGGAAGAGGTAAAAGCCTCCAGTCGTCAGAACCCATATATTCGATTCGAACAGGATAAGAAACTGTTCCGTAATGCACTGGAAGTCGAAGCGTTGACGAAAGGGTTTGATAACGGTCCGCTGTTTAAAAATTTAAATCTGTTGCTGGAAGTGGGCGAAAAACTGGCGATCCTCGGCGCTAACGGTATTGGTAAATCCACGCTGTTAAAAACGCTGGTCGGTGAACTGACGCCGGAAAGCGGCAGCGTTAAATGGTCTGAAAACGCGAAGATTGGTTATTATGCCCAGGATCATGCAGACGATTTTGCTAATGACCTGACGGTATTCGACTGGATGAGCCAGTGGAAACAGCAGGGCGATGATGAACAGGCCGTGCGTGGGATTCTTGGCCGCCTCCTGTTTTCACAGGACGATATTAAAAAACCGGCTAAGGTGCTGTCGGGTGGGGAAAAAGGTCGGATGCTGTTTGGCAAGCTGATGATGGAAAAGCCCAACATCCTGATTATGGATGAGCCGACAAACCACCTTGATATGGAATCCATTGAGTCATTAAACATGGCGCTGGAAATGTATGAAGGTACGCTGATTTTTGTATCTCATGACCGTGAGTTCGTCAGTTCACTGGCGACGCGAGTGATGGAAATCAAAGCCGATCGCATTGTGGACTTTACCGGTAATTACGAAGATTACCTGCGCAGCCAGGGCATCGTCTAACAAGAACGGGGTAGCGATGGCTACCCCGTTATCGTTTGGGTCTGTGCGTCAGGGTGGATTGCCTGCGACGATCCGGCTTAAAGTCCTTTCGTTACCTGACCTGCAGCCCCCTCCGCTTTACGCATGAACCCTATCAATTAACGGCTCAATCATGATGACCGCAGACTTCACAATGGGGATCCTGCGCGACCTTCAGGGTACGGAACTCCGCGCTCAGCGCATCGTACATCAGCAAACGCGAGCGCGCCGGTGAGCCGAAGTGCGTCAGCAGCTTCAGGGTTTCCATCGCCTGCATGGCGCCGACGACGCCCACCAGCGGTGCCATTACGCCGGCCTCCACACAGCTCAGAACCTGGGCGCCAAACAGCCGGCTGATGCAGCGATAACAGGGCGTATCGGGTTGCCAGTCAAATACGCTGAGCTGGCCTTCCATACGAATCGCCGCGCCTGAGACCAGCGGCACTTTCAACTGGTAGCATAACCGGTTAATTTGCTCGCGCACCGCCACATTGTCCGTGCAGTCCACCACCACCTGCTGCCGGGCAATCAGGGCGTTGAGCGCCTCATCGTCCAGTTGACCCTGCACAGCCTGTAACTGGCAGTGAGGATTAATGGCGGCCAGCGTTTCCCGGGCGGATTCCACCTTGGCGCGGCCAATATCGGCATCGTAATGCAAAATCTGTCGCTGCAGATTAGAAAGTGAGACCGTATCAAAGTCCACTAGCGTAAGATTGCCCACGCCCGCTGCCGCCAGATAGGGCGAGGCCGCACAGCCTAAACCGCCCAGCCCGACAATCAGCACATGACTGGCTTTTAATCGTTCCTGACCGTCAAAGTCAAAACCACGCAATACAATCTGTCGGTTGTAGCGCAGCATCTCTTCGTGGCTCAGTTCGGGCAGCATTTACCCCTCCAGCAGCGTATTAAAGGGTTCGACATCCACCCATTCACCTGCTTCAACAGGGCCGCGATCGCGTTCCAGCACAATAAAGCAGTTGGCCTGAGAAAAAGAGCTGTAGACATGGGAGCCCTGCGCGCCGGTGCTGACAACCTCTGGTTCACCCTGGCTGTTTTGCCGCAGAACGCCACGCTGGAAATCCAGCCGGCCAGGCGATTTTTTCAACGCGGTTGCCGTGCGTACGCGCTGGCGGGGCGGCAGCGCGGCAGCCGTTTGTCCCGTCAGGGTGGACAGCAGCGGCTGCACCAGTTGATAGAAGGTCACTACGGCAGAAACCGGATTTCCGGGTAAGCCGCAGAACCAGCTGTTCGCCAGACGACCAAAAGCAAAAGGTTTACCGGGTTTCATCGCCAGCTTCCAGAAGCGAATCACGCCGAGTTCTTCCAGCATCGTTTTGGTGAAATCGGCTTCGCCCACCGAAACGCCGCCGGTACTGATGACTACATCAGCCTGGCGATCGGCTTCGGTAAAGGCCGCACGCAGTGCAGCAGGATCGTCTTTGATAATGCCCAGATCGATAACCTCGCATCCCAGCTTGTGCAGCATCAGCGAAATCGCAAAACGGTTGGTGTCATAGATTTGCCCCGCCGCTAACGGCTGGCCCACAGGCTGAAGTTCGTCGCCGGTGGAAAAAATCGCGACGCGCAGTTTACGCAGCACCCGCACGGTCGCGATCCCCAGCGAGGCCAGTAAGGGCAGTTCGGCAGCACCCAGACGCACGCCCGCCGCCAGCACCTGATGGCCAGCCCGAATATCGTCACCCGTCAGCCGGATATTTTGTCCGGCGTTGACCGGGGCGGTGATAATCACCTTCTCATCCTGCAGACGGGTTTCCTCCTGCATAACGACCGCGTCACAACCGGCAGGTACAGGGGCACCCGTCATTATTCTGATCACGCTACCCGCGGGCCATTCACCGCTAAACGGGGCCCCGGCAAAGGCTTTACCTGCAACCGGTAGAGGCTGGTTACTCTCAATATCAGCCAGCCTGACGGCGTAACCATCCATCGCCGAGTTGTTGAAAGGGGGAACATCGATCGGTGACGTGACCGCGCAGGCAGTAATGCGCCCGGCCGCGTCTGGCAGGCTCAGCTCAAGCGAGTCTGTGATGGGCGTTAGCGACGCCAGCATCTTTTGTTGCGCGTCCTCAAGGGAAATCAGTCCGGCAGTAAAGCTTTCCATTCTATTCTCAGCTTGTCTGTTGCAAGGGCTGTCTATTATGGTGACTTTTCCCTTCAGAGTCACATCGGCATAAGGCACAACGAAAGGTTATTAGCGCATTGTCAGTTTCCGCTTTACAACCTATAGCGGGCTTTCTATATTCAAAAATGGTCCAAACCGAGTTAAAACCATTCAAAATCAGTGTTTTTCCTTCTGATGCAACCACAGGGTAACGCAGTATGGCTAAAGCAGCGATCGCCATTCATGGCGGTGCGGGGGCAATTACCCGTGCCGCCATGAGCGCAGAAAAAGAGCAGGCATACCGACAGGCGCTTTACGACATTGTGACGCACGGGCAGAGCATGCTGGCTCAGGGGGCTTCTGCGCTGGATACGGTGACTGAGGCGGTGCGCAGGCTTGAGGAGTGCCCGTTATTCAATGCAGGTAAAGGCGCGGTGTTTACGCGGCAGGGCACCCATGAACTGGATGCCTGCATCATGGATGGCCGGACGTTACAGGCCGGCGCAGTGGCGGGCGTATCGCGTATACGCAATCCGGTGCTGGCGGCCCGCGCGCTGTTGGAAAACAGCCCGCACGTGTTGTTGGCGGGCGAGGGCGCTGAAGCGTTTGCCCGGGCACAAGGCCTTGAGCAGGTTGAACCTGATTTCTTTTCTACGCCTGAACGTTGGGAGCAACTGCAGCGCGCGCTCGGCAGCGATACCGCGCTGTTGGACCATGATGGTGCGGCCCAGGGCGGCGATCCCCTTGATCCGGACCGTAAGTTCGGCACGGTGGGCGCGGTTGCGCTGGACAACGACGGCAATCTCGCCGCCGCCACCTCTACCGGCGGGATGACCAATAAACAGGTTGGCCGCATTGGCGACTCGCCCTTACCCGGTGCGGGTTGCTATGCCAGCAACGACAGCGTTGCGGTGTCCTGTACCGGCACCGGAGAAGTGTTTATCCGCACGCTGGCCGCTTACGATGTGGCGGCGCAGATGCGCTACGGTGGACGCACGTTACAACAGGCCAGCGTGAATGTTATTCACGACAGCGTGCTGGAGTTAGGCGGCAGCGGCGGGCTGATTGCAGTTGATCGTGAGGGCAACGTCGCGCTGCCTTTCAACAGCGAAGGCATGTACCGGGCTTATGCCCGCACAGATGAGGCCGCAGAGGTGGCAATTTACCGTGAAAGCTAATCGTGAGGCCCTCCACAACAGCCTGTCTGGCACAACAGTATTGACCGACGAGCAGGTGCTGGCCGTACGCGATCTTAACGTGCGTTTTGAAAACGATGGCGTAGTCACCCAGGCTGTACGCCATCTTTCCCTTGACGTCTACCGGGGTAAAACCCTGGCCCTGGTGGGCGAATCTGGTTCGGGCAAGTCAGTGACCTCGCTGGCGTTGATGCGCCTGATTGAGCAGGCCGGCGGAGACGTCAGCGGCGAGATCCTGTTGCGCGGTCGTAACGGCGAGGTACGGGATCTGATGCGCATGCCGCGCGGTCAGATGCGGCAGGTGCGCGGTGCCGATATGGCGATGATCTTCCAGGAACCCATGACGTCGCTTAATCCGGTGTTCTCTGTTGGTGAGCAGATTGCCGAATCCATTCGTCTTCATCAGGGCCAATCCCACGCCGGGGCGCTGGCAGAAGCGCGTCGCATGCTCGACAGGGTACGTATTCCCGATGCGCAAAAGATTCTGCGCCGCTTTCCCCACCAGCTCTCGGGCGGCATGCGTCAGCGCGTAATGATTGCCATGGCGCTGTCATGTCAACCTGCGCTGCTGATTGCAGATGAACCCACCACCGCGCTTGACGTGACGATTCAGGCGCAGATTCTGCAACTGATTCGCGAACTGCAAAAAGAGATGCGGATGGGGGTGATTTTTATCACTCACGATATGGGCGTAGTGGCTGAAATGGCTGACCGGGTACAGGTGATGTACCGTGGCGAAGTGGTGGAAAATGCCGAAACGGCTCAGCTGTTCAGTGCGCCCTGCCAGGCTTACACGCGCGCCCTACTGGCCGCCGTACCGGCGCTGGGTGCCATGCGGGGCCAGCCGCTGCCCGCCAGGTTCCCGCTGATTGGCAGCGATGACGAACCGGCAGTACCACAGAATACCGTACGCCACGATCGGCCACCGATTTTACAGGTACGCAATCTGGTCACGCGGTTTGATATCCGCTCAGGGTTATTTAACCGGGTGAAAAGTCGGGTACACGCGGTCGAGAATGTCAGTTTTGATCTCTACGCAGGTGAAACGCTGGCGCTGGTAGGGGAGTCCGGATGCGGAAAATCCACCACCGGACGCTCCCTGCTAAAGCTGGTTGCCAGCCAGGGCGGCAGTATCACCTTTAACGGTCAGCGCATAAACGATCTCTCCGGTCCTGCTCTGGCCCATCTGCGGCGCGATATTCAGTTTATTTTTCAGGATCCCTATGCGTCGCTGGACCCTCGCCTGACCGTCGGCTTCTCTGTTATGGAGCCACTGCTGGTCCACAAGGTGATGCCGCGCCATGAAGCAGAGCAGCGCGTCGCGTGGTTGCTGGAAAAGGTCGGGTTATTGCCGGAGCATGCAAGGCGCTATCCCCATGAGTTCTCCGGCGGCCAGCGGCAGCGTATTTGCATTGCGCGGGCGCTGGCGCTGAACCCGAAAGTGGTGATTGCCGATGAGTCGGTTTCGGCGCTGGATGTGTCTATTCAGGCACAGATTATTAACCTGATGCTGGATTTACAGCGCGAGTTTGGCATCGCATTTTTGTTTATTTCCCATGACATGGCGGTCGTTGAGCGCATCAGCCATCGTGTTGCGGTGATGTATCTTGGACAAATCGTCGAGATGGGGCCGCGTCAGGCGGTGTTTGAACGCCCGCAGCATCCTTACACCAAAAAGCTTATGGCCGCCGTGCCGATTGCCGATCCGTCGCAGCGGCAGCGCGAGCGCAGTTTATTGGTCGATGAGATCCCCAGCCCAATTCGTTCACTGGGCGACGAACCCGAAACGGTTTCGCTGATGGAAGTCGCGCCCGGCCATTTCGTGGCACGTCACGCTAACGCGCGACCTGAATAACTAAGCCGTCGCTACGGCGACAAATCAGACAGGGATAACAAGGAGAAGACAATGCAGATAACGATGCGAAAAGGCTTACTGGCAGCGGGCGTACTCAGCAGTGCAATGGCGTTACCCGCCTGGGCCGCACAGGATGCGGTCATTGCCGTGGCCTCTAATTTCACCACCCTCGATCCCTACGACGCCAACGATACGCTGTCGCAGGCGGTCGCAAAGTCGTTCTATCAGGGGCTGTTCGGCTTTGATAAAGACATGAAGCGCATCAACGTGCTGGCCGACAGCTACCAGGTGAGCGAGGATGGTCTGACCTATACGATTAAACTGCACTCCGGCGTGAAGTTTCAGGATGGCACCGACTTTAATGCCGAGGCGGTGAAGGCCAACCTCGACCGTGCCAGTAATCCCGATAATCATCTGAAACGCTATAACCTGTTCAAATATATCGCCAGCACGGAAGCCGTCGATCCTGTGACGGTGAAAATCACGCTCAAACAGCCTTTCTCGGCCTTTATCAACATTCTGGCGCACCCGGCCGCCGCGATGATCTCGCCCGCTGCGTTGAAAAAATATGGTAAGGAGATTGGGTTCCATCCGGTGGGAACCGGGCCGTTTGAATTCGTCACCTGGAACCAGACCGACTTCGTTAAGGTAAAAAAATGGGATGGCTACTGGAAGAAGGGCTATCCAAAACTCGACAGTATTACGTGGCGTCCGGTGGTGGATAACAACACCCGAGCGGCCATGCTGCAAACGGGCGAGGCGAACTTTGCTTTCCCGGTGCCCTACGAGCAGGCCAAACTGTTGGAGAAAAACAGCAAGCTTGACGTGGTGGTCTCGCCCTCGATCATGCAGCGCTATATCAGCCTGAACGTGACACAAAAGCCTTTCGATAATCCCAAGGTGCGTGAGGCGCTGGAATACGCGATTAATCGTCAGGCCCTGGTCAAAGTCGCGTTTGCCGGTTATGCCACACCGGCTACGGGTATTGTGCCGCCATCGATTGAGTACGCTCAAACCTATCCGCCCATTCCCTATGATCCTGCAAAAGCAAAAGCCTTGCTGAAAGAAGCCGGCTATCCGAACGGGTTTGAAACCACGCTCTGGTCCTCTCACAACCACAGTACGGCACAGAAAGTTCTGCAGTTTGTGCAGCAGCAGCTGGCACAGGTGGGCGTTAAGGTGAAGGTTACCGCCATGGATGCGGGACAGCGCGCGGCGGAAGTGGAGGGCAAAGGTCAGAAAGAGAGCGGCGTACGCATGTTTTATACCGGCTGGTCTGCCTCCACCGGGGAAGCTGACTGGGCATTAACGCCGCTGTTTGCCACGACCGCCTGGCCGCCAGCGATCTTTAATACTGCCTTCTACAGCAATCCGAAAGTCGATAAGGATCTGGCCGATGCGTTGAAAACCACCGACAGCAAGCAAAAAGCCGAACTCTACAAAGATGCGCAGGATACGATCTGGAACGATCATCCCTGGATTCCACTGGTGGTGGAGCAGTTGGTTTCAGCCCACAGCAAAAACCTGAGTGGCTTTTATATGATGCCGGATACCTCATTTAGTTTTGACGATGCCGAGCTGAAGTAACCCGGCGGACCCGTTCAGGTTGACGCGAGGGGGCACAGCCCACAGCTAAACCTGGGCGGTTCGTGTAATGCCCGCTTTTGCCGTGTGTGCTGAAGCGGGCGGGCAGGCCAGCCGCGACGGCTGGCGGCTGTGTAGGATCTGACATGTTTAACTATTTTCTGAAACGACTGCTGGGCCTGATTCCCACGCTGTTTATCGTGGCGGTGCTGGTGTTTATGTTTGTGCACTTACTGCCGGGGGATCCCGCACGCCTGATTGCCGGCCAGGAAGCCGATGCCTCCGTCGTCGCGCTGGTACGCCAGGAGTTGGGGCTGGATCAACCGCTGCCACTGCAGTTCTGGCACTTTGTCGTCAATGCCCTACAGGGGGATTTTGGCCAGTCGCTGGTGTCGAGGCGGCCGGTTTCACAGGAAATCGCCACCCGCTTTATGCCAACCTTGTGGCTGACCTTAGTTAGTATGGTATGGGCGGTGATCCTGGGAATGGCGATTGGCATTGTTTCTGCGGTGTGGCGCAATCGCTGGCCGGACCGCCTGGGCATGACGCTGGCGGTTTCGGGCATTTCCTTTCCGGCGTTTGCCCTTGGCATGCTGCTGATGCAGGTGTTTTCTGTCCAGCTGGGCTGGCTACCCACGGTGGGAGCCGATAGCTGGCAGCACTACATTTTGCCTTCCGTTACCCTGGGGGCGGCCGTCGCCGCCGTCATGGCGCGTTTTACCCGGGCCTCTTTTGTTGAGGTGATGCAGGAAGATTACATGCGCACCGCGCGCGCGAAAGGGGTGCGTGAATCCGGCGTGGTGATTAAACACGGATTACGGAATGCCATGATCCCGGTAGTGACCATGATGGGCCTGCAGTTTGGTTTCCTGCTGGGCGGGTCGATTGTGGTGGAGGTGGTGTTCAACTGGCCGGGGTTGGGGCGTCTGCTGGTGGATTCAGTGCAGATGCGTGACTATCCGGTCATTCAGGCGGAGGTGCTGCTGTTTTCGCTGGAGTTTATCCTGATTAACCTGTTTGTCGATATGTTATATGCCGTCATTAACCCGGCGATTCGCTTTAAGGACACCTGATGAAAAACTGGCGACGGGAAGCGGCATTAAAAAGTATGCCGCTGTTAAACGGCAACCGGGTTAGAACACCGTGGCGCGAGTTCTGGCGGCGCTTTCGCCATCAGCCCGTGGCGTTGCTGGCCGGTCTCTTCGTGCTGGTGCTGATTGTGTTGGCATTCACGGCACCGGCCATTGCGCCGTTCGACGCTGAAAATTATTTTGACTATGACCGCCTGAATGACGGGCCTTCCCTGATGCACTGGTTTGGCGTGGACTCACTGGGCCGCGATATTTTCAGCCGCGTACTCGTGGGCACCCGAATTTCGCTGATTGCCGGTTTTGTCTCCGTGGCAATAGGCGCGTTTATCGGCACCCTGGCGGGCCTGCTGGCGGGCTACTACGAAGGCTGGTGGGACAGGATAACCATGCGCGTTTGTGACGTCCTGTTTGCCTTTCCCGGTATTCTGCTCGCCATTGCCGTGGTGGCCATTATGGGCACCGGTATCAGCAACGTGATTATCGCCGTGGCGATCTTCAGTATTCCGGCGTTTGCCCGTCTGGTGCGCGGCAATACGCTGGTGCTGAAACATCAAACCTATATCGAGTCTGCACGCAGCATCGGGGCATCCGACTGGACGATTATCCTGCGCCACCTGTTGCCAGGGACGGTATCGTCCATTGTGGTGTACTTCACTATGCGCATCGGTACCTCGATTATCACGGCGGCAAGCCTGTCATTTTTGGGACTGGGCGCGCAACCGCCCACGCCGGAGTGGGGTGCCATGCTCAACGAAGCGCGGGCCGATATGGTCATTGCGCCGCATGTGGCGATTTTTCCGGCGCTGGCCATTTTTTTTACGGTTTTAGCCTTTAATTTGCTTGGCGACGGGCTACGTGACGCACTTGATCCTAAACTTAAGACATGAAACCTTTTGATTATGACCAGGACTTCAGCACCATCGATTTTCGCAAGCAGCCTGAGCGTTACCAGGTGGGGCGCGGAGAGCAGGGCGTGCTCATGGTCCAGCCTTATAAGGGCGAGATCTTACCGCACTGGCGTTTTCGTACCGTTGAGGTTGCCAAAGCTTCGGCAGAAGAAATCATGGCGCTGTTCGAAGCCTATCGCCAGCAGGATGATTTTGTCGGCATGGACATGGCACGCAAATTTATCCAGATGGGTTATACCCGCGCGCGTCGCTACAGCAACCACAAGGGCGGACGGAAATACGATGCCCAGGGCAAGGAATTGCCTTGGGGCAGGGACGAAGAAAAGGCCGCTGCGGCGGCCATTTTCAAAGCATACTGGGACAAGCTACGTGCTGATGATGACTACCTGGCGCGCAAAAAAGCGCACCAGCAGAAGTACGGTTAAGCGCGGCTGGCCCACAAATCGTATTCGTCTGCGTGTTCCACCTTCACGCGCAGGACATCACCCGGCTTAACGTTGCTCTCGCCGTTCAGGTAAACGGCGCCGTCGATTTCCGGCGCATCAGCCATGCTACGACCAATCGCACCTTCTTCATCGACCTCATCAATGATGACCATAATCTCGCGTCCCACTTTTTCCTGCAGGCGTTCAGCAGAGATCTGCTGCTGCAACTGCATAAAGCGGTCGTAACGCTCTTGCTTAACAGCTTCATCAACCGGATCGGGCAACTGGTTCGCCGTCGCGCCTTCGACCGGGCTGTACTGGAAACAGCCTACGCGATCCAGACGGGCTTCTTTAATGAAATCCAGCAGCATCTGGAAGTCTTCTTCGGTTTCACCGGGGAAGCCAACGATAAAGGTTGAGCGCAGGGTTAACTCAGGGCAGATTTCACGCCAGCGCTTAATGCGCTCCAGCGTCCGTTCTACTGCGCCAGGACGTTTCATCAGTTTAAGAATGCGTGGGCTGGCATGCTGTAACGGAATATCCAGATACGGCAGAATTTTGCCTTCAGCCATCAGCGGAATAACGTCATCAACGTGGGGATACGGATAGACGTAATGCAGGCGGACCCAGACGCCGAGTTTGGCTAACTGCTCACACAGGCTGACCATGCTGGTTTTTACCGGCGCACCGTTCCAGAAGCCCGTCCGGTGCTTCACGTCCACGCCATAGGCCGAGGTATCCTGTGAAATCACCAGCAACTCTTTCACTCCAGCTTCAACCAGACGTTTCGCTTCATCCAGTACTTCACCAATGGCACGGCTGTCGAGATCGCCACGCATCGAAGGAATAATGCAGAAGGTGCAGCGATGGTTACAGCCTTCAGAAATCTTCAGGTAGGCGTAATGGCGCGGCGTCAGCTTCACGCCCTGTTCCGGCACCAGGCTCAGGAACGGGTTGTGCTGCGGCTTAGGCACGTAGCGATGCACATGCGACAGCACCTGTTCATAGCTGTGTGGACCCGTAATCTCCAGCACCTTCGGATGCACCTCACGAATTTGATCGACTTTGGCGCCCAGACAGCCGGTCACGATGACCTTACCGTTTTCGTTCAGGGCTTCACCGATCGCTTCCAGAGATTCCTGGACGGCGCTGTCGATAAATCCGCAGGTGTTAACAATAACGATTTCAGCATCGTCATAGCGTGGTACCACCTCATAACCCTCGGTGCGCAGTTCCGTCAGGATGCGCTCTGAGTCAACAAGGTTTTTTGGACAGCCGAGCGAGACAAATCCGACGCGCGGCGGCAGTGTATTGGTAGTGGACATAAGGTGGTTTCCGGTTCAGCACAGCAATGGCGCGCGATTTTACCTGTGTTGTGATGAAAATTGTAGCGTTATCTGTAAGGGATTAGTTAAGCGTAAAGTAACGCAAAAACCCGTAAAGGTCTGCACCCATCGCCCGGGGTCGGACGGCAGAACACGAGGGCAACCGAAAGTCAGTAACTCACCGTTGTGTAAAAGAATTTCTAATAAACACCGAATAATCAGGTGGATAAATATTAAACATCTTTAACTTTACGACAGCGATTTTGGTCACATTCTAAGTTGATATTTGCTTGTTTTCATTAATAATGAATCGCTTAACCAGTACTGAAGGCGTCGTTTCTTCAGATCATGACGTGGACAATGTGAGAGCAAAATAATGAAAGAGATCATCAACGGGTTTCTGAGTTTTCAGCAGACAGTCTTTCCCGAAAGAAAGGCGCTTTTTAAAAGTCTGGCATCTAATCAGAATCCAAAAGCGCTGTTTATCTCTTGCTCAGACAGCCGTCTGGTGCCGGAACTCGTTACTCAGCAGGAACCCGGACAGCTGTTCGTCATCCGTAATGCGGGCAACATTGTGCCCTCTTTTGGTCCGGAACCGGGCGGCGTGTCAGCGACAATTGAGTATGCCGTAATGGCGCTGGGGGTTTCTGACATCATTATCTGTGGTCACTCAAACTGTGGCGCGATGAACGCTATCGCCTCCTGTGCCTGTATGGATTCTATGCCAGCCGTCGAGCACTGGCTGCGTTATGCCGATGCGGCAAAAGCGGTGGTTGAGCAGCGTGAATACGATTCGCCTGAGAAGAAGCTCAACGAAATGGTGCAGGAAAACGTGATTGCCCAGCTGAACAACATGAAAACCCACCCGTCAGTCTCGGTCGGGTTACGTCAGGGCAAGCTGCGCCTGCACGGCTGGGTGTACGATATTGAAAGCGGTACGATTCTGGCGCTGACGCCAGGCGGTAAAGAGTTTATCTCACTGGCGGAAAACCCGGATACCTGTTTCGAATAACCGCTTCCGCCCGCTATCTTACTGCGGGCGGTCTCTTCTCTTCACGATCCCTTTTCGGTCGGATTTCCCAGCGCATGCCATTAGCCATCCTGCTGCCAACGCCTTGTTTAATCTTTTGTAAATCCTTTACTGCATTCCAGACGGTCTGACTACGCTTAACAGCACTGCACGCTGTCAGGAGAAGACTATGGTTCGTATTCCGACCCCGTTGTTATTGAGTGGCGCATTACTCTTTTCCAGCCCGCTGTGGGCGAGTGACCTTAAGGTTGAGGTGCTTCAGGATAAGCTGGATCACCCCTGGTCTGTGGCATTTTTGCCCGATAATCAGACGTTGCTGATTACTGAACGATCCGGCCAACTGCGCAGCTGGCGGCCTGACAGCGGCTTGTCCGAACCGATTCAGGGCGTGCCAAAGGTCTGGGCGCAGCGTCAGAGCGGACTGCTGGATGTGGTGCTGGCCCCCGATTTTGCCCAGAGCCGCCGCGTCTGGCTCAGCTATACCGAAGCGGACAGCAACGTCAAGGCGGGCGCCGTGGTAGGCTACGGCAAACTCAGCCCTGATAACCGCCAGTTAACCGATTTTCATGAGGTGATTCAGCAAACGCCGCGCCTCTCAAGTGGCAATAATATCGGCACCCGGCTGGCCTTCGATCGTCAGGGCTTTTTATGGATTGCCTTTGGCGACAACTTTGTCAGCAGTGCCGCACAGGACCTCGATAAACTTCAGGGCAAGCTGCTGCGTTTGAACGCGGACGGCAGCGTGCCAAACGATAATCCCTTCGTCAATAAACCCGGCGCGCGCCCCGAAATCTGGGCCTATGGTTTACGCAATCCTCAGGGGCTGGCACTGAATCCCTGGACTCAGGTGATGTGGGAAAGTGAGCATGGTCCCCGCGGTGGCGATGAGGTAAATATTATTCAGAAGGGCAAAAATTACGGCTGGCCGCTGGCAACCTACGGCATTGATTACAACGGCAGTAAGGTGCCGGAATCCAAAGGCACGCATGTGGCAGGCACGGAACAGCCGGCGTTTTACTGGAAAGTCTCGCCAGCGATCAGCGGTATGGCGTTTTATAACAGCGCACGTTTTCCACAGTGGAAAAATTCGCTGTTTATTGGCGCGCTGAAAGAGAAGAACCTGATTCGGTTGCATATCAACGGCGAGAAGGTCGTCGAAGAACAACGGTTGCTGGACGGGCGCAATGAGCGCATCCGCGATGTCCGTCAGGGGCCCGATGGCTATCTCTATCTACTGACGGATGAGGCTAACGGTAAATTGCTCAGGGTTGGGTTGACGCAGGACGCCAGCGCGTCCCGCGGTTAACTCAGCGAGCCCAGTGGCAGACCTGCCAGCCGCGCTTTTCAGCTTCCTGTAACAGCGGTTCCGCCGGATTAATCACGTGTGCATAGTCGGCCTGCGCCAGCATGGGCAGGTCGTTCATGGAATCACTGTAAGCCCAGGTGTGCGCGTAGGTTTCGGCAGGGCGCGCGGCTTTCCATTCTTCTACCCGCTTCACTTTGCCATGCTGAAACGTCAGGGTGCCGTAGGTGTTGCCGCTGTAACGTTCGTCCACCACTTCGACACCAATGGCCAGGGCCCCGCAGGCACCGAGCTGGCTGGCGATAGGATTCACCAGATGTTCGCCGCTGGCGGAGATCACGATAATTCTGTCACCGCGCGCCTGATGCCAGTCAAGCCGCGCCCGGGCTTCCGGGTAAACGCGCGGCATGATATCACGGTGGATAAAGCGTCGAACCCATCCTTCCACCGTCATCGTCGCCATGCCGGTCAGCGGGGAAAGGGTTTTATGCATGTACTCATCAATCGACAGCGTCCCGGCATAATATTGACGCATTAATTCCTGTTCTTCATCAATCAGGTCACTGGAGGCAAAGCCTTGTGAGACCAGCCAGCGTAGCCACAGGCCGGTACTGTCCTCACTAATCAGCGTTTCGTCCAGATCAAACAGGGCTAGATCCATAGGGGTTCTCCTCAATTGAATAAAGTCAGGGTAACCCAGTTTTGTGACGGCCTTAACTTTCTGATTAAAAAATCAGAATTTAGCGCATTTTTATGTGCGACATTCGTGAGGGAAAATGGCACGCGCGCGGCACGCTTGCCAGGGTTAATCTACTAAAATCTATAAAACTTTACGATTAAGCGGTTTTTTTCATTGACGCCAGCGGGTAGCGTTCTCACAGAAGGTGTTAAGCCTTTGACTCTCGTTTTACTAAGGACAATCCGGCCAAGCTCATGACAAATACTTGCTTTTCATCTCACCTGCGGCGTATTGCTGCAACCTCTTTGCTACTCGTTGCGCCGATGGCTGTTTTCGCGGAACAGGCACCGGCCGCCCCTCAAATTGACGCCAAAGCCTGGATTTTAATTGACTACGCCAGCGGCAAAGTGCTGACCGAATCCAATGCCGATCAGCGACTCGATCCCGCCAGCCTGACAAAAATGATGACCAGCTACGTGGTTGGCCAGGCAATCAAATCCGGCAAAATTAAACCTGACGATATGGTAACAGTGGGGCAGGATGCCTGGGCTACCGGCAATCCTAAACTGCGGGGCTCTTCTCTGATGTTTCTGAAGCCCGGCGATCGTATCCCGGTGCATGAGCTGAACAAAGGGATTGTGATCCAGTCCGGGAACGATGCCTGCATCGCGCTGGCGGACTATGTTGCCGGCAGTCAGGATTCCTTTATCGGTCTGATGAATAACTATGTGAAAGCGCTTGGCCTGAAAAACACCCACTTTATGACGGTGCATGGTCTGGATGCCGACGGACAGTACAGCACCGCGCGGGACATGGCGCTGATTGGTCAGGCACTGATTCGGGATGTGCCGGAAGAGTACGCCCTGAACAAGGAAAAAGAGTTTACCTTTAACAATATTCGTCAGATGAACCGCAACCGTCTGCTCTGGAGCAGCAATCTGAAGGTGGATGGGATTAAAACCGGCCACACTTCTGGCGCGGGAAATAACCTGGTCGCTTCAGCCACCGAAGGCGATATGCGACTGATCTCGGTTGTGCTGGGCACCGCCAGCGATGCCATTCGCTTCCGGGAAAGTGAAAAATTACTGACGTGGGGCTTCCGCTTCTTTGAAACCGTGACCCCAATTAAAGCAGGTGCGCCTTTTGCCCAGCAGCGCGTCTGGTTTGGCGAACATAATCAGGTCAACCTGGGTGTGGAAAAAGACGCGGCGCTGACCATTCCCAAAGGGCAGATGAAAAACCTGAAAGCCAGCTACAGCCTGACATCGCCGCAGCTAGAGGCGCCGTTGAAGAAAAACCAGGTCGTGGGCACTATTGATTTTCAACTGGACGGCAAAACGATTGAACAGCGTCCGCTGGTGGTGCTGCAGGATGTGCCGGAAGGCGGCTTCTTCAGCCGCATCATTGATTTTGTGATGATGAAGTTTAATGGCTGGTTCGGAAAGTGGTTCAGCTAAAAACAGGGGACGCCGCGGCGTCCCTTTTTTTAACCTTGTGTCCAGCCTTTACGAATCGGTAAAGCGAACAGCGCCCGATAGAGCGGGTTGATGATATTGAGCAGGCGTTCGCCATACAGTTGCCAGGCAAGGTGTGACGCCAGGCAACCCAGCATTCCCACCAGAAAACCGCCCAGCATATCCATTGGCCAGTGAACCCCAAGGTAAACACGGGACCAGGCGATTGCGGTGGCGACCACCATCAGAATGATGCCCGACCAGAGCCGATGCCAGAACAGGAAAGCCAGCGCAAAGGTGAAAATCGTGGTGCCGTGATCGCTGGGATAGGAGTCATCGGCCGCGTGCGCAAGAAACTGATGACCAAAATTGATCGCGAAAGGGCGCGGATGCGGTAACAGCTGCCCAACGCACCAGGAGATGGCGAGCGCGTACAGCAGCGCAATGCCGGTTTTTAATACCAGCACACGTTGTGAGGCAACCCGATCGCGCGGTCCCCACAGCCACAGTGCCACAATCAGCAGCGGAACGATGGCGATTAAGTCTCTGGCGATGAAGATGGCAAGCTGCAATAACCAGTGAGGCGAATCCGGTGTTGCGTTAATTGCCATAAACAGGGTGCGGTTCAATTCTTCCATTACGGGATCGGTTCCTCTTACTGATGTTCAGATTCTCTCAATCCGGGAAAAAGGGCTTAAGTCAACGGGCGAAACCGGATTGAGTCTGTCGCATCTGCTAGCACATACTGCTAACAAAATAAGCTGCCTATCCTGCGTGCAGACGGTCAGAGAGTCCATCACAAGGTTCTTAATCTGCGTTAAGGTTGCAAAACGGTTTAAGTTTAATGATGTTTTAGTGTCCAGGCAGGGCGGGCAGGAGAAAGGCATAAAAAAACCCGCTGGGAAAAAGACCAGCGGGCTCCACAATTTGGGGATTTCAAAGAAAAGCAGTGGCACTTATTCAGACTGTGGTCGGGAAAAAAAGTTCTGGACGTCAGTAAAAAAATTTTATAAGGGCAATAACGGCCAGATAATAACGATTAATGTTCCCGCCAGCGTCAGCAAAACGTTCGCGATAGCATAGGTCCCGGCGTAGCCGAGTGCCGGGATGTTACTGCGAGCCGTGTCGCTGATTATCTCCATGGCTGGCGCGCAGGTGCGTGCACCCATAATGGCGCCAAACAGCAGCGCGCGGTTCATGCGCAGAACATAGGCGCCAAACAGGTAGCAAATCACCACCGGTAACAGGCTGACCAGCAGGCCGCATAAGAGCATCAGTGCGCCGTTACCCGATATGCCGTGGTCGATACCGCTGCCGGCGCTCAGCCCGACGCCCGCCATGAATACCATCAGCCCGAACTCTTTCACCATCGTCAGCGCACCCTGCGGGATATAGCCAAAGGTAGGATGGTTAGCGCGCAGGAAGCCCAGCATAATGCCGGCAAACAACAACCCTGCGGCGTTACCGATGCCAAAGCTAAAGTTGCTGAACTGGAACGTAATTAACCCGACCATCAGACCGATGATAAAAAAAGCACAGAATGCCAGCAGGTCGGTCATCTGACTGTGAATCGCCACAAAGCCGATGCGATCCGCTACGCTCTTCACCCGTCGCGCCTCGCCGCTGACCTGCAACACATCACCTTTGTTCAGCATGATGTTGTCATCAATAGGCATCTCGATCTGGCTGCGAATCACGCGGTTGAGAAAGCAGCCGTGATCGGTAAGGTTGAGTTTGCTTAGCCGTTTGTTGACGGCATTGTGGTTTTTCACCACGATCTCTTCCGTCACAATCCGCATATCCAGCAGATCGCGGTCAAAAACTTCTTTGCCGTTACGAAAGCTGGCATCCAGGCGCGCGTGGGCATCAGGATAGCCCACCAGGGAAATATCATCCCCCAGTTGCAGCACCGCATCACCATCCGGGCTGGCAAGGATGCCATTGCGGCGAATTCGTTCGATATAGCAGCCGGTTTGCCGGTAAATACCGAGCTCACGCAAGTTTTTGCCGCCGCTCCACGCCACCAGTTCCGGGCCGACGCGGTAAGCACGAATCACCGGCAGAAACACTTTGCGCTGGCTGTCGGCGTCAAGACCGCGTTCGCGCGCAATCTGCTGGGCGCAGGTGGGTAAGTCCTGATGTTGTAAACGGGGCAGATAGCGTGCGCCGAAAATCAGGCTGACTAACCCGACAAGATAGGTTACAGCATAACCCAGGCTGAGTTGATCCTGCATGATGCCCAGCTGTCTGGGATCGCTGATGCTCTGGCGCAGCGTATCACCCGCGCCAACCAGGACCGGCGTGGACGTCATGGAGCCGGCCAGTACGCCTGCGGTCAGGCCGATGTCCCAGCCAAAGAGCTTGCCGAATCCCAGGGCCAGCAGCAGGGCGCTGACCACCATCACAATGGCGAGCATGAAATAATTTTTGCCATCCCGAAAGAAAATGGAAAAAAAGTTGGGGCCTGCTTCAATGCCGACGCAGAAAATAAACAACATGAAACCCAGGCTCAGGGCATCCGTATTCATCGAGAAGTGTTGCTGACCTAATAATAATGAAACCACTAATACGCCAATGGAATTTCCGAGTTGTATCGAGCCAAAACGTAATTTCCCCAGGCAAAGTCCCAGTGCCAGTACGAAAAATAATAACAGAATGTCATTACCTCTTAACAATTCTGCGATGTTAACATTCAACATTTTAACTTCTTGTTTACTTGTAACCTATTGAAGAGAGGCCTGTTTTTCGCTATCTTGAGCAGGCCGTAAGATTACCTCCAGCTATCACTGATGTCTGAAAAGGTAACGCGGCCAATATTCTAATCAGAAAAATCATTCTCAGCCATTGGCGACTTTCATTCGTTCTCAAAACGACTGTTTCTTTTTATTTCCACCAGGCTCGGCAAGGTCAAAGGCGAAGTTTTGGCATGTTTTTAATGAGTGGGGAGTTATGCCGCAGCGTTATTATTTCTGGGCAACCTGCGTATCAGGTGGCGTGTTTTATTGTGTCGTGTTTATGTTTACCCAGGATTTCCGGCTGTCAGGCACGCAGACGCTACACAGCCAGCCTGAATTGCTGCTTTTTTTACTGCCGGGTGCCGTCATGGCGCTCATGCAGCGGGAGGCGCCGCTAAAAAGCACGCTGGTGATGGCGTTTACTGGAACGGTGCTGGCTGCGCTGCTGCTACATAGCGTGTTTGCCGGGAGTGCCAGCTGGAATTATATTGCTGTCTGGAGCATGAGCGGTATGTTCTGGGCGGGATGCGGGGCATTGCTGGTGCGGTTGCTGCGACTGATCGCGGCGTCAAAGCGTTAGGCGACTGTGTTGAGCTGCATCCTGCCGTTGTCGCGTTAACGCACGCGGGGCTGGCTTGACCGATCATCAAGGCGCGGCTGGCATCACGCCAGCGCGCACTTTTCAGGACGTCAGTTCTGATACATCCGTTGCTCAGGCAACAAATCCCAGATTCTCTTTTGTCCAGGCGGCGAATTCGGTGTAGCCACCAATATGCTGCTCATCCAGAAAAATCTGCGGTACGGTGCTGACAGGTTTACCTGCACTGGCTTCCAGATCGGCTTTAGTGATGCCTTCCGCCTGAATATCAACATACTGGTAATTGAAATCGTCACGCCCGGCCTGCAGCTTATCCGCCAGTTCTTTCGCCCGAACACAGTAAGGGCAGCCGGGACGACCAAAAATAACAGCAATCATTGAGAACTCCTTGCGAGGTCAGTGTGTGATGACGATCACACGACAAAGTCTGGAAAGCCGGTAATGATGCCCGCTCGTCGTGCTTAAAGAAAGCAGGATTTACCTGTTAGTCTGATGCCCGCATCCTATGACGTCGCAAAGCCGGGCCCGGTGCTCTGCAATGGCACTCTCCGAAACCGCTGATGGGCAATTTTAAGGATCTTATCCATAATTGAGACTCAGTCAGCCCTGAGGCAGGAGGAAACCATGCGGAATGTCGCAAAATTGCCCAAGACCATACTGGCAATGGAGGCGCTGGGCGGCGTACTTATCGCGAGCGCGCTGCTGGTCGTTAACCAGTGGTTACCCGCACTGCCTGCCGGTGCCGGGAGCACGCGCCTGGCGACCGCACTGTTTATTATTGGCATTCTGCTGATGTTACCTGCCGCCTGGCTATTGATGTGGCGCTGTGCCAAAGCACTTGCGCCGCAGTTGTTCAACCTTTCTGAAAAAAAAGATAATTAGCTGGAGATTTTATGACACCGACTATCGATTTATTATGCAGCCACCGTTCCATCCGTTCTTTTACGGATCAAAAGGTGAGTGCTGAACAGCGTGAGGCGATTATTGCTGCGGCCCAATCGGCGTCCACATCCAGCTTTTTGCAGTGCTCATCTATTGTACGCATCACCGATCCGGCGTTACGTGACCAACTGGTTACCCTGACGGGCGGTCAGACATGGGTGGCCGAGGCGGCGGAGTTTTGGGTATTTTGCGCTGACTTTAATCGTCACCTGCAAATCTGCCCTGATGCCCAGTTAGGCCGGGCAGAACAGCTGCTGCTGGGCTGTGTGGATACGGCGCTGATGGCGCAAAATGCCATGGTGGCAGCGGAATCCCTGGGGCTGGGCGGCGTCTTTATTGGCGGCATTCGTAATAATATCGCTCAGGTTACCGAACTGCTGGGCCTGCCAAAATTTGTGCTGCCGCTGTTTGGTTTCTGTCTTGGCTATCCTGAATCCATACCGGATGTTAAACCGCGCATCCCGCAGTCGATGCTGGTGCACGAAAATCGTTATCAACCAGTGGATCCTGCGGTGCTGGCTGATTACGATAGCCGCACGGCGATCTACTATGAACAACGCGACAGCAACCAGCGTAGCGAAACCTGGAGCCAGTTGATTCAGCGCCTGATCATCAAAGAGACGCGCCCGTTTATGCTGGATTACCTGCATCAGCAGGGCTGGGCAACACGCTAATTTAACGCAAGGATTTTGATTGATGAAAATGGCCATTCTGTCGCGCGATGGAACGCTCTATTCCTGTCGCCGTTTACGTGACGTCGCCGAACAGCGCGGTCATTTTGTTCAAATCATCGATCCGCTCTCGTGTTACATGAACATCAACCCCGCCTCGCCCGGTATTCACTACCGTGGCGAGCCGCTGGGGCACTTCGATGCCGTTATTCCGCGCATTGGCACCGGGATTACCTTCTACGGCACGGCGGTGCTACGCCAGTTCGAAATGTGCGGCAGTTATCCTTTAAATGAATCCGCCGCCGTGACCCGCGCGCGTGACAAATTGCGTTCCCTGCAGCTGCTGGCGCGGGACGGAATTGATATGCCGGTAACGGGATTTGCCTCTTCTCCTGACGACACGCAGGATCTGATCGCCATGGTAGGCGGCGCGCCGCTGGTGGTGAAACTGGTCGAAGGCACGCAGGGGATCGGCGTGGTGTTGGCAGAGACGCGCCAGGCGGCAGAAAGCGTTATCGATGCCTTTCGTGGGCTGAATGCACACATTTTAGTGCAGGAGTTTATTCAGGAAGCGCGCGGACGCGATGTGCGCTGTCTGGTCATTGGCGATCGGGTCGTGGCGGCCATTGAGCGCCAGGCGAAAGAGGGCGATTTTCGCTCGAATTTACATCGCGGCGGCAAAGCCTGCACGGTTGACATTAGCGAGCAGGAGCGCGAGATGGCAGTCAAAGCCGCCGCGGTTCTGGGGCTGGACGTCGCGGGGGTGGATATTCTGCGCTCGGCGCGCGGCCCGCTGGTGATGGAGGTGAATGCTTCACCAGGTCTGGAAGGGATTGAAACCACAAGCGGTCTTGACATCGCCGGCATGATGATTGACCACATTGAACGGCATGCTACCCCCGGGCTCCGTCCTAAAACCACGGGTTGACCCGCGCTTTTCAGTGGTTTTCGTGGAATCTCACCACGTTTTTCCGTAAGCTAGGTCGCTTATTTATCACCCCATGGGATTTTACAATGGATTCTCTTGTCGTTCCGGATATCGACCTGCTGCGTCGTTGGCTGGATCAGCAAAATATCACTTGGTTTGAATGTGATGCTTGTCAGGCACTTCATTTGCCGCACATGCAAAACTTCGACGGGGTGTTTGACGCTAAAATCGACCTGGTCGATAACGTCATTCTGTTTTCGGCACTGGCCGAAGTAAAACCGACTGCGCTTATTCCGCTGGTGGGTGACTTATCGCAAATTAACGCCAGTTCGCTCACGGTGAAGGCGTTCATCGATATACAGGATGACAACCTGCCTAAGCTTATTGTTTGTCAGTCAATGATGACCACTGCCGGGTTAACCTTCGGGCAGTTTGCACATTTTATGAAGCAGAGCGAAGAAGAAATTTCCATGGTCATTATGGAAGCCTTTGCCAATAATCTGCTGATGATAGGTGAAGACGAAGAGCACGTCTCAAGCAGCAGCATCCATTCTGTTCTGCACTAAGTACAGGATCTGATTAAGCCGTCACCCGTGACGGCTTTTTTTATTCCCGGCGAATGTCTACTTGCTGACCCGCGCTATTTCCCGCCCCGCCGATGCAGCCGCAAAGATCCCTGTCTCCGGCACGCGTAATTCTTAATGTTATCAATTGTGAACGACATAGATTAATTTATAACCGTAATGTTTTATTCTGCATTAAGCCCTTAATTGCCAGATTTATGACGTTCTTTATGCCATAAAAGCCGAACCTCATAGCTTAAACATGCCTAAAATATTGAGTTCAGGCGTTTTTTACGCTGAGGTCTGGTGAACCCTTAACGGGGGGGCTATGCTTGCGGGGCGGCGACAAGCCTTAGATTGCCGCGCAGGTATAGGTTTTTACTATTAAACGTCCACTGAATAATGATTCATTGTGTCACTGAATTTTAATCATAAAACGCAAAACTGAATCACTGATGTGCAGCGTTGTTATAACCCGCTCAGGAGGATTAAAAGCATGTTCAACCAACGTCAAAAATGGTTGTCAGGTGTGGTTGCTGGGGTGCTGATGGCTGCTTCAGCCAGTACCATGGCGGAAGATAAGACGCTGCACGTTTATAACTGGTCGGATTATATTTCGCCAGATACCGTGCCTAATTTCGAAAAGCAGACCGGCATTAAAGTCGTCTACGACGTGTTTGATTCCAACGAAGTGCTGGAAGGCAAACTGATGGCCGGCAGTACGGGTTACGATGTCGTGGTGCCTTCTTCCAGTTTCCTGGCGCGTCAGCTTCAGTCCGGCGTGTTTCAGCCGCTGGATAAAAGCAAACTGCCAAATTATAAAAATCTGGATCCCGCGTTAATGGCGAAAGTGGCGCAACACGATCCGGGTAACAAATATGCGATTCCTTATTTGTGGGGCACCACCGGCATTGGCTATAACGTCGAAAAAGTGAAAGCTGCGCTGGGCGCGGATGCGCCGGTAAACAGTTGGGATCTGGTCTTGAAGCCGGAAAACCTGGAAAAACTGAAAAGCTGTGGCGTGTCTTTCCTGGATGCGCCTGAAGAGATCTTCGCAACCGTACTTAATTATTTGGGCAAAGATCCTAACAGCAGCGATGCAAAAGATTATTCTGGCGCCGCGACGGATCTGCTACTTAAGCTGCGTCCGAATATTCGTTACTTCCACTCTTCGCAATATATTAACGATCTGGCGAACGGCAATATCTGTGTGGCTATTGGCTGGTCAGGCGATATTCTTCAGGCGAAAAACCGTGCGGAGAAAGCAAAGAATGGCGTCAACATTGGTTACAGCGTACCGAAAGAGGGCGCACTGGCCTTCTTCGATATGATGGCGATTCCAAAAGACGCGAAAGATGTGGATGCCGCTTACACCTGGCTGAACTACATCATGGATCCGAAAGTGATTGCTGACATCTCCAATAAAATGAATTACGCCAACGGCAATAAAGCGTCACTGCCGCTGATTAATGCCGATATCCGTAATAACCCGGGTATTTACCCGACGCCGGATGCCATGGCCAAACTGTTTGTGCTGAAGGTCCAGGATCCAAAACTGGATCGTGTGCGTACGCGTGCATGGACTAAGGTTAAAAGCGGTAAGTAATTCGACAGCATATGTTTTGTGACAGCAACAGAGGCGCAGTGCAGGCCTCTGTTGTGCCATTTTTAGCGGCACTGTTTGCCGCGTTGTTCCGCCTGGCTCCGGAGAACTACATTCGTGAACGATGCCATCCCTCGCCCGCAAAATAAAACCGCAAAAGCGTTAACGCCGCTGCTGGAAATTCGCAACCTGACCAAATCGTTTGACGGCCAGCATGCCGTGGATGATGTCAGCCTGACCATTTACAAAGGGGAGATTTTCGCTCTGCTCGGCGCGTCCGGCTGTGGCAAATCTACCCTGTTACGCATGCTGGCGGGTTTTGAACAGCCCACCAGCGGCCAGATTGTGCTGGATGGGCACGATCTCTCCCATGTCGCGCCCTATCAGCGGCCGATCAATATGATGTTTCAGAGCTATGCGCTGTTCCCCCATATGACGGTGGAGCAGAACATCGCCTTTGGCCTAAAGCAAGACAAACTGGCAAAGGGCGAAATCGCCAGCCGCGTGGAAGAAATGCTGTCACTGGTGCACATGCAGGAATTTGCCAAACGTAAGCCGCACCAGCTTTCAGGGGGACAACGGCAGCGCGTGGCGCTGGCGCGCAGCCTGGCAAAGCGGCCTAAACTGCTGCTGCTGGATGAACCCATGGGGGCGCTGGACAAAAAGCTACGCGACCGTATGCAACTGGAAGTGGTCGATATTCTGGAGCGGGTCGGGGCGACCTGCGTGATGGTGACGCACGATCAGGAAGAGGCCATGACGATGGCGGGGCGAATTGCCATCATGAACCGGGGCAAATTCGTGCAAATTGGTGAGCCGGAAGAGATTTACGAGCATCCTACCAGCCGCTACAGCGCCGAGTTTATCGGTTCAGTCAACGTGTTCGACGGTCTGCTGCGTGAACGTCAGGAAGACGGCCTGGTGATTGACAGTCCGGGCCTCAAGCATCCTCTGAAAGTGGATTCCGATGTGTCGGTCGTCGATAACGTGCCGGTTCACGTTGCCCTGCGCCCGGAAAAGGTGATGCTGTGTGAAGAGATCCCTGCCGATGGCTGTAACGTCGCGGACGGTGAGGTGGTACACATCGCGTATCTGGGCGATCTCTCCATTTACCATGTTCGCCTGCACAGCGGTCAGATGCTCAGTGCCCAGCTACAAAATGAACATCGCTACCGCAAAGGTATGCCGACCTGGGGCGACCAGGTGCGCCTGTGCTGGGACAGTGACAGCTGCGTGGTTTTGACAGTTTAAGGAGGCGCGATGAGCCAGATTTTTCAACGCACGAAAGCCCCGGCTAAGCTGCTCGGTACACCGTTGCAGCGCTGGGCAACGCGCATAAAAATGCAGCACGGGCGCAAGCTCGTCATTGCATTGCCTTACCTGTGGCTGATTCTGTTTTTTCTGTTGCCGTTCCTGATTGTTTTAAAAATCAGCTTTGCGGATATTGCCCGTGCTATTCCGCCTTACACCGAGTTGGTCACCTGGGCTGACGATCAGCTGAGTCTGGTGTTGAATCTGGGCAACTATGTCACGCTCAGTGAGGATCCGCTGTATATCGACGCCTATTTGCAGTCGTTAAAAGTGGCCGCGATCTCCACTGTCATCTGTCTGCTGATTGGTTATCCGCTGGCCTGGGCCGTCGCGCACAGTAAGCCCTCGATGCGGTCTGTCCTGCTGCTGCTGGTCATATTGCCGTCGTGGACGTCGTTCCTGGTGCGGGTTTACGCCTGGATGGGGCTGCTGAACAATAACGGTATTCTTAATCGTTTTCTGATGTGGACAGGCGTGATCGATCATCCACTGGTGATCCTCTACACCAATACGGCGGTCTATATCGGGATTGTGTACTGCTATCTGCCGTTTATGGTCTTGCCCATCTATACCGCGCTGACGCGTATCGATTACTCGCTGGTGGAAGCCTCGCTGGACCTGGGCGCGCGCCCGCTGAAAACCTTCTTCAGCGTGATCGTGCCTCTGACCAAAGGCGGCATCATTGCCGGTTCCATGCTGGTGTTTATCCCGGCGGTCGGCGAGTACGTGATTCCCGAACTGCTGGGCGGACCGGACAGCATCATGATTGGTCGTATTCTCTGGCAGGAGTTCTTTAACAACCGCGACTGGCCGGTGGCCTCCGCGCTGGCGGTGATCATTTTGCTGATTTTGATTCTGCCGATTATCTGGTTCCATAAACATCAAAACCGAGAAATGGGAGAGAAGGGATGAATAATCTGCCAACGATCCGTTCTCCCTGGCGCACGGCGATTTTGGCCTGCTGCTTTATGTTTCTGTACGCGCCCATGCTGCTGCTGGTGGTTTACTCCTTTAACAGTTCCCAACTGGTTACGGTCTGGGAAGGGTTTTCATTTCACTGGTATCAGGTGCTTTTTCAGGACGATGCCATGATCGATGCGGTGCTGCTGAGCCTCACCATTGCCGCGCTTTCCGCCACCATGGCGGTGGTGCTGGGTACCATGGCGGCGGTGATCATCGTGCGGTTTGGGCGTTTTCGCGGCCATAACGGCTTTGCCTTTATGCTCACTGCACCGCTGGTCATGCCCGATGTGATTACCGGCCTGTCGCTGCTGTTGCTGTTTGTCGGGCTCGGCAATGCGCTGGGCTGGCCGACAGAACGCGGTACGCTCACCATCTGGCTGGCGCACGTGACCTTCTGTACCGCCTACGTGGCGGTGGTGATCAATTCGCGCCTGCGCGAGTTGGACCGGTCAATTGAGGAAGCCGCAATGGATCTTGGCGCGACGCCGTTGAAGGTCTTCTTTGTGATCACGGTGCCGATGATTGCGCCGGCCATCGTGACCGGCTGGCTGCTGGCCTTTACCCTGTCACTGGATGACCTGGTGATTGCCAGCTTTGTGACCGGCCCGGGTGCCACCACCTTACCGATGGCGATTTTTGCCACGGTACGACGTGGCGTTAATCCGGAGATCAACGCGCTGGCTTCCCTGATCCTGTTCGTTGTGGGCATCGTGGGCTTTATTGCCTGGCGCGTCATGGCACATGAAGAAAAACAGCGTTTAAGCGATATTCAGAAAGCGAAACGTGGCTGAAATCCCCGACTTTTGCCATTCTATAGAAGGGCTGGTTAATCCAGCCTTTTTATCGTCATGGTGGAGTGAAAGACATGTCGGAAATGCTTAAACACGGCGCTGTTTTACCGGCTGCCCCGGTCCCCGTCACGGTGGCGGGCGTGGCGATTATCGCAACGCGCTGCCTGAGCGTGTTGATGCTGGCGAATGAACTGGGTTATACCGAGCTGGCCAACTTTGTCCATCGCAGTGCGCAGTCATGGGATTCCACGCTGATCTTCATCGCCAGCCAGGTCATTTTCTTATTTGAATTGCGCTGTGCCTTCACGCTGATGCGCGGAAGCAACCGGGGACGCTGGGGATTCGTGGCGGCGCAAATTGTGGTGCTGTTATATATGTTGATGGCCTCCACAGGCGGGATCTATCCGGAAATCTACAGTATTGCCGGTGAAAATAATCTGCAGATTATTCACCGCACGCTGCTGCAAAAACTGCCCGATCTGATGGTGTTATTACTGCTTTTTCTGCCCGCCAGCAGCCGCGCATTTTTCCGCAAGCGGTGATACAATCGCGCTCCGCCAACCTTCCCGACAGTTAATACAGGCTTTACCATGCACTGCGCGCTCTATGACGCTCACCGTTGCCGCTCTTGCCAGTGGCTTGAAAAACCCTATCCCCAGCAGCTTGATGATAAAGGGGCCCGGCTGAACCAACTGCTGGCCGCGTTTTTGGTTAAACAGTGGCTGCCGCCGGTAACCTCAGCGCAGCAAGGGTTCCGCAATAAAGCAAAGATGGTGGTAAGCGGCAGCGTTGAGCGTCCGGTTTTCGGCATGGTGCAGCGCAACGGCGAGGCGACAGATCTTTGCGCATGTCCGCTCTATCCCGACAGCTTTTCCCCGGTACTGGCGACCTTAAAACCCTTTATCGCGCGTGCCGGTTTAACGCCGTATAACATTGAACGTCAGCGCGGTGAACTGAAGTATTTGCTGCTCACCGAAAGTACCCAGGGCGGCATGATGCTGCGTTTTGTCCTGCGGTCGCACACCAAACTGACACAGCTGCGTAACGCCCTGCCGTGGCTACAGCAGCAACTCCCACAGCTAAAGGTCATTTCAGCCAACATACAGCCGGTGCATATGGCTATTCTGGAAGGGGACGAGGAGGTCGCATTGACATCCACTCAGGCGCTGGCGGACGAGTTTAACGGCGTGCCGTTGTGGATTCGACCACAAAGCTTTTTCCAGACCAATCCTCAGGTCGCCAGTGCGCTGTACGCGACGGCGCGCGACTGGGTACGTCAACTGCCGGTGACCAGCATGTGGGATCTGTTTTGCGGCGTGGGCGGATTTGGCCTGCATTGTGCCTCACCCACGTTAGCGCTTACCGGTATTGAGATCAGTCCCGAAGCCATCCAGTGCGCGCAGCGCTCTGCGCAGATGCTGGGTCTGAACAACGTCAGTTTTGCCGCACTGGATTCCACCGCGTTTGCCACTGAGCGGGATAGGGTGCCACAGCTGGTGCTGGTGAATCCGCCGCGTCGCGGGATTGGGGAAGCGCTGTGTGATTATCTGAGCGCCATGGCGCCTGACTATGTGCTCTATTCAAGTTGCAATCCGCAGACCATGGCACAGGATATTGCCCGGCTGAAGGATTACGAGGTTACCCAGGTACAGCTGTTCGATATGTTTCCGCACACGGCGCATTTTGAAGTGCTGACGCTACTGACGCGTCAACGGTCAGGCGGGCCAGCCTGATCCTCTGCTGAACGGAGAAGAGTGCAGAACCGATCAGCAGATACGCCGCTGGCCCATGAGCGTTATTCAGGAAACCATTTCTGATTGATTTTCTGCCAGCTGCCGTTGGCTTTCAGGGCCGCCAGCGCCTGATTAAATTTATCCCGCAGTGGGGCGTTACCTTTGCGCACCGCAATCCCCAGGCCGGTACCAAAGTACGCCGGGTCCGTAACGTGTTCACCGACGCTGGCCAGATCGTTGTTGGTTTTTAACCACTGATTGACAACTGCGCTGTCGCCAAATACGCCGTCAAGACGTCCGTTTTTCATGTCCAGAATCGCATTCTGATAGCTGTCATACGCGACGACGTTGATTTCCGGATGCTTGTCCTGCAGATATTTCTGGTGCGTTGTACCGTTCTCAACGCCGATACGTTTGCCTTTCAGCGCATCAATAGCGGTAAATTTCCCTTTAGGCGCAATCACAATGGCGGAGTTCGCGTAATAGGGCTGAGTGAAGTCAACCTGCTTACTGCGTTCAGCGGTGATATCCATACCGGCAATCACGGCGTCATAGCGGCGGAACTTAAGTGAGGGGATCAGGCTGTCAAAGGCCGTGTTGGTAAACGAGCATTCCGCTTTCATCTGTTCGCACAGCGCTTTCGCCAGATCGATGTCGAAACCGACAATCTGATTATCGCTGTTCAGCGATTCGAAAGGTGGGTAGGTGGCAGAGGTCGCGAAGCGAATTTTCTCAGCAGCCTGAGCGCTTACGGCCAGGCTTACCAGTGCAGCGGCAATCATCCATTTTTTCATTACAGGCTCCCGTTAGCCATCAATAACACAGCAAGCGAATGCGCCACACGATGCCAGTAAATGAATTTTTATGCAATAAATATGATTATAAAATTAATCAGGCAGGTTGCCCTGCCTGCGGGTTAATTTCGCCGTTCGAACGCCAGGGCGCGTTTCTCGATCAGGCGCATCATAATGGTGAGCAGCCCGTTGACACAGAGGTAAATCAGCCCGGCAGCCGCGTAGACCGTGACATCATAGGTCCGGCCATACAGCAGTTGACCATGGCCCATGACCTCCATCAGCGTAATGGTAAACGCCAGGGATGTGCCCTTAAACACCAGCACCACTTCGTTGGAGTAAGAAGACAGGGCGCGCTTAAACGCATAAGGCAGCAAAATACGCAGGGTTTGCCGGGGCGTCATGCCCAGGGCTTCACAGGACTGCCACTGACCAGCGGGAATGGCACGAACGGCGCCGTAAAACAGCTGAGTCGTGTAGGCCGCGCTGTTAAGCGACAGGGCCAGCATGGCGCAGAGCCAGGGCTGTGATAACAGATGCCATAACCAGGGCAGCGTTTGCAGGCTGGGAAACTGGCCCGGCCCGTAGTAGATCAGGAAGATCTGCACCAGCAGCGGCGTGCCGGTAAACAGGGTAATAAAGCCTTTTACCAGCGGAGAAAACAGCGGGGTTTTCAAGGCCAGTACAATGGTAAAGAGCAGCGACAGCAGCAGCGCGGTTACGAGCGAGGCCGCGGTCAGGCTCAGGCTGGTGTTAAGCCCTTTAAGCAGTTCGGGTAGATAGCTCAGCATCAGCTGTTCCCCCGCTCAAAACGCGTGGTGCGCAGTTCAATTCGGCGCAGTACGGCCTGACTGAAAAGCGTGATCGCCAGATAAATGGCCGCCGCCACTAAAAACCAGGTGAAAGGCTCCTGGGTGCGGGTCGCGATACTTTTCGTCTGCAACATAAGATCGTTAACGCTAATCAGCGACACCAGCGCCGTATCCTTTAGCAAAACCAGCCACTGGTTTCCCAGGCCTGGCAAGGCATGGCGCCACATTTGCGGCATAATCAGACGGAAAAAAATCGCTGACTTTTTCATGCCGAGCGCCTGGCCGGATTCCCACTGTCCAATCGGGACGGCTTTCAGCGCGCCGCGCAGGGTTTGAGAAGCATAGGCCGCATAAAGCATGGCCAGAGCAATAACACCACAGAGGAACGGGCTAACGTCAAAGTTTTCAATGTGCATCTGAACCGGCAGCGTAAACAGGCCGAAGTTCAGCGTAAAGCCGTCGGATAAGGTCAGCAGCAGCTGTGATGCGCCGAAGTAGATAAACAGCACGACCAGGATTTCCGGCAGGCCGCGAATCAGCGTGACGAGCGTGGTTCCGATCCACGCCAGCGGTTTCAGTCGCAGTGACTCCCAGCCGGCAAAGATCATCGCCAGCACCAGGCCAGCGATGAGGGCACAAACAGCAAGGCCGACGGTCATGCCGGCGGCGCTTGCAAGCGGGATTATTTCATTCATCAGAAATTACTGCTGGAACCATTTGCTGTAGATGGTTTTGTAGGTGCCATCGGCTTTGATTTTGTCCAGTGCCGTGTTGAATTTGCTTTGCAGCTCGGTATTTCCCTGACGCACAGCAATGCCCAGACCGGTACCGAAATACGCTTTATCCGTTACTTTCTCACCCACCGGGGCCAGGTTAGCGTTCTGCTTCAGCCACTCGTTGACTACGGCGCTGTCACCAAAGACGGCATCGATGCGGCCATTTTTCAGATCCAGTACCGCATTCTGGTAGCTGTCGTAAGGCACCACGGTAATATCCGCGTGCTTGTCCGTCAGGTATTTTTGATGCGTGGTGCCATTCTGCACGCCGACGCGCTTGCCTTTCAGCGCCTCTACGCTCGCCACTTTGCCTTTCTGCGCAACGAAGATCGCCGAGTTGTCATAGTAAGGTTTGCTGAACAGGACCTGCTTTTCACGTTCAGGGGTGATGTCCATGCCTGCCATCACCGCATCAAAGCGGCGGAATTTCAGGCTGGGGATCAGGCTGTCAAAGGCCTGGTTGGTGAATGTACAGGTCGCATCCATCTCTTTACACAGCGCATTTGCCAGATCGACATCAAAGCCCTGAATTTTGTTATTCGCATCAACAAATTCAAAAGGAGGATAGGAAGCCTCAGTAGCAATACGAATGGTTTCGGCAGCGGAAGCGCTCAGACTTAATCCGGCAAGCAGTGCAGCAAGTACGACTTTTTTCATTTTTAGCATCCTGACTTAGTGCGAAAGATAATGTGCAAACGCCTCGGTTTGCGGCTGTGTAAAGCGGCTGGCATCGCCCTGTTCCACAATATGACCGTTTTCCATGTACACCACACGGCTGGCCGTTTTACGCGCCACTTCCACCTCATGGGTCACGATCACCTGGGTAATCTGGGTCTGGGCCAGTTCGCGAATGATACTGACAATCTGGGCGGTGATTTCGGGGTCGAGCGCGGCGGTCGGTTCATCAAATAACAGGATCTGCGGCTCCATCATCAGCGCGCGGGCAATCGCAACACGTTGCTGCTGTCCGCCAGAGAGGTGCAGGGGAAAGCGGTCGCTGTAGCTGGTGAGACGCAGACGATCGAGCAGCTTGTCGGCTCGGGCCCGGGCATCGGCTTTGCTTAAGCCCAGTACACGGCAGGGCGCTTCCATCAGGTTTTGCAGTACCGTCAGATGGGGCCAGAGATTGTACTGCTGAAAAACCATGCCTACGTTTTGGCGCAGCTCGCGTATTGCTGCCGTCGAAGGCGTTTTGCTGAAGTCGAAATCGTGACCTGCAATGTGCAACTGACCAGAGCGCGGGTGCTCAAGCAGATTCAGCACACGCAACAGCGAGCTTTTCCCTGCACCGCTTGGGCCAAGCAGCACCAGGGTTTCGCCTTGCGGACATTCCAGGTTAATGTCAAACAGCGCCTGATGAGCACCGTAGAAACAGTTAATCGCGTTTAGTTGAATACTCATGCGCCAATTTTGAATAGCTATTAGTTTTGCGGATTTTAACGTCACCAAAATAGTTATGCAATTAAGGTGGCTTAAAATTTACGAATAAGCGGTAAACACCCAAAAGATTAGCACAAGATGTTGTGAGGCGAACGGCGGGCATTTCTGGAAAGGCAGGCTGAATGCCGTCTGAACGCGTCCGGCGGTTAAGCCCGCGCGTTCAGACGTGGAGGTAAAGGTTATTTATTTTTTCGCCTTTTCAAGCATCTGGCTCAGAGAACCGCCTGCCGGGTGAGGCACGTCTGCGACGTAGCGGACATCGTCCACCACCCAGCAACTGCCCTGATGGATCATCAACACTTCATCCTGCCACTGCTTATCGTCACGGCTCATGTTTACCCGCAGCGGGATATTGCGGGCATCCCGGTTTGGAATGGTCGACGCATCAGCAACATCAGCCTGAGTTGGCCCCTGTGCCAGGCTGGAGAACAGATCGCCGCTGTGCCATTGCGTTGCGTTCTGGCTTTGGCTTGCTTCCTGAAGGGCGTGATAGAGGCCTTCGCTCAGGTAAGGACGATAGTTTGCCAGCGTGGTGGTATCAGGCAGACCGGCGGTGGGATGTGCGATCCGCATATCGTAGAACTTTTGTGCCACGGTGTCGGGGCCGCCTTCAACGCAAGGGGCGAGTCGTGGGCCGTTATCCTTAATTACCGGCTCTACTGTCGTACAGGCACTCAGCAGAAGCGCGGCCGGGAGCAAAAGCGCAAAACCTTTGTTTCTCATCTCGATTTCCTTATTGTTCTCTGGCAAGGTGCCTTTTTAACATAGAGTATAGTTCTGCTTTTAGGTGAAAGAGCCTTTGGCCGGTTTACGTAACAGGAGAAAACGATGAAATTTTCGACGACGCCAACCCTGGAAGGACACAGTATTACGGATTACTGTGGCGTGGTCACCGGGGAAGCCATTCTCGGTGCCAACATCTTCCGCGATTTTTTCGCCGGCATTCGCGATATTGTCGGTGGCCGCTCGGGCGCGTATGAAAAGGAACTGCGCAAAGCGCGCGAGATTGCCTTTAAAGAGCTGGAAGAGCAGGCCAGCGTGCTGGGTGCCAATGCGGTCGTCGGCATTGATATCGATTACGAAACCGTGGGTAAAGACAGCAGCATGCTGATGGTGAGCGTGACCGGCACGGCGGTTGTGATTCGTTGAAACGTATTCTGCTGCTGTTGGCGCTCTGGTTGCTGGTGGGCTGCCAGTCGGGCATTGAATCACGACCGGGTTATTGGGTCGATCTGCGTCATCCCGCTCAGGGCGCGCGACCGCGCGTAAAAGTGGTGGTGATTCACTATACCGCAGAAGACTTTTCCTCTTCCCTGGCCACGTTGACCGATCGTGACGTCAGCGTCCATTATCTTATTCCTCGCCAGCCGCCGCAGCACAAGGGGCAGGGCATTATCTGGCAACTGGTACCGGAGCAGGATCTGGCCTGGCATGCCGGGCCGAGCTTCTGGCGCGGCGCAACCCGTATCAACGATACGTCAGTGGGCATTGAGCTGGTGAACAACGGCTATCGCCGTACCCTGACCGGCCTGGAATGGCAGCCTTTTCCTCCCGAACAAATCCGTGTGCTCGGCGCGCTCATCAAGGATATCGCCCGCCGGTATGGTATCGCGCCGGAAAATATCGTGGGCCACAGCGATATCGCCCCTCAGCGTAAACAGGATCCTGGCCCGCGATTCCCTTGGCGGCAGCTGGCTGAGCAGGGCATTGGCGCCTGGCCCGCTCCGCAGCGCGTCGCTTTTTACTTAGCCGGGCAGCATCGAGATGCCGCCGTACCGGTTGCCACAGTGCTTGATCGCCTGCAGCGCTACGGCTATGAGGTCACGGAAGGGATGAGCGCGAACCAGCAACAGAATTTGATTGCGGCCTTTCAGATGCATTTCCGTCCAGCGAATTATCAGGGCTTAGCGGATGCTGAAACCCTGGCGATTGCAGAGGCGCTGCTGGAAAAATATGGGGAAGCGCAATAACCGGTGGTTACCGCGCTCAACATCTAGCGACTCGCGTAAGGTGACGCCGCAAGGGAAGACGGCGTGACGGGAGCTCCGGGACGATGCTGTGCCAAAAACGCCCGCCAGTGCGACAGCACCTTTTCCAGCGCCGGGCGCTCAGCATCCAGATGGGTGACGATTCGGGTCACGGGACCCACGCTCATCAGCACATCATGGGATCTCATCCACTGACCCAGCGCGTCAACCTGGTCTGCCGGGACGCGCACAAACAGCATATTCGTCTGCTGCTCCGTGACCTCAATGCCGATCTTCTGCAGCGCCTCTCCTAGCCAAGCCGCATTCTCGTGATCGGTCTGTAACCGTGCGACGTTGTGTTGCAACGCATATAGCCCCGCCGCTGCCAGCACCCCCGCCTGACGCATACCGCCGCCAGTCATCTTGCGCCAGCGACGCGCGCGTTCAATATAATCTGTATCGCCGCAGAGCAGTGAACCCACGGGCGCGCCCAGTCCTTTTGACAAGCAGATGGTTAAGGTATCGCAATAACGGGCAAGGTTTTCCAGCGTGGTTTGCTGCGCCACGACGGCATTAAAAATACGTGCGCCGTCAATGTGCAGCGCCAGCTTATGCTTGCGGGTAAAATGCCACGCCTGCTCCAGATAGCCCGCGGGCAGGACTTTGCCATGATGGGTATTCTCCAGGCTCAGGAGCCGGGTCGGGGCGAAATGAATATCGTCAGGTTTGATGAAGTCGGCCACCACATCCAGCGGCAGGCTGCCGTCGGCCGCCGCCAGAATCGGCTGGGGTTGGATGCTCCCCAGTACCGCCGCGCCGCCTGCTTCGTACTTATAGTTATGCGCCTGCTGGCCCACAATGTACTCTTCACCACGCTGACAGTGGCTCAGCAACGCCACCAGATTGGCCTGGGTGCCAGTGGGCAGAAACAGCGCAGCGGCTTTACCACTCAGCCTCGCCGCTTCGGCTTCCAGTGCGTTAACGGTAGGATCGTCCCGATAAACATCATCCCCGGTTTCAGCAGCCATCATCGCCTCTAACATGGCGGCACTGGGACGGGTCACGGTATCACTGCGTAGATCAATCACATTGTGCTCCTGGGCAGCAAAATGCCAGGCGGGCGGAGAACCCGCCTGTAACATCCGTCTGTTTTACCGCAGCCAGTTGGTTTTTGCCAGTTCAAGCACTTCATCACCGCGGCCATTAATAACGGCGCGTAGCATATAGAGGCTAAAGCCTTTGGCCTGTTCCAGCTTAATTTCCGGCGGCATCGCCAGTTCTTCTTTTGCGGTAATCACATCGACCAGGACCGGGCCATCATGGGCAAAGGCCTGTTCCAGCGCGCCATTCAGTTCAGAGGCTTTCTCAACGCGAATGCCTTTAACACCACAGGCCTGAGCAATGGCGGCAAAATCAGGATTGTGCAGATCGGTGCCGTCGGTGAGATAACCGCCGGCCTTCATCTCCATGGCAACAAAGCCCAGCGAGCTGTTGTTGAAAATCACCAGTTTTACCGGCAGCTTCAGCTGGGCGACGGTCAGGAAATCGCCCATCAGCATACTGAATCCGCCGTCGCCGCATAGCGCCACGACCTGACGGTCACGGTTGAGTGATTGCGCGCCCATGGCCTGCGGCATCGCGTTCGCCATTGAACCGTGGTTAAAGGAGCCAAGCAGGCGGCGTTTACCGTTCATTTTCAGGTAGCGAGCCGCCCAGACGGTTGGCGTGCCCACGTCGCAGGTAAAGATCGCGTCGTCGTCGGCAAGTTGACTGATTTGCTGGGCCACATATTGCGGATGAATCGGCTGGTTATCATTGGCGGTTGCCAGCGAATCCAGATCTTTACGCGCCTCGGCATAATGCTTCAGTGCGCTGTCCAGGTGACGCTGCTCGGTTTTGACCTGCAGCTTTGGCAGCAGCGCGCGCAGCGTGGTTTTGACATCGCCGATATAAGCCTGATCTACATGGCAGTGCGAGCCCAGGCTGCCCGGATTAATGTCGAGTTGGATAATTTTCGCTTTTTCCGGGTAGAAGGCGCGATAGGGGAACTGGGTGCCAAGCAGGACCAGGGTGTCGGCATTCATCATGGCATGATAGCCCGAGGAAAAACCGATCAGTCCGGTCATGCCCACATCGTACGGGTTATCGTATTCAATGTGCTCTTTGCCGCGCAGGGCATGGACCACCGGCGCTTTCAGCGTCGCCGCCAGCTCCACGACTTCCCGGTGCGCGTCTGCGCAGCCGCTGCCGCACATCAGCGTAATATTTTTCGCGTCGTTCAGGGTTTGCGCCAGGGTAGTCAGCTCATCGGCGGACGGCAGCACCAGCGGCAACTGCGGTGGATACCAGTCAGCGCGGGCGGATTCCGGTGCGGCCTGCAGCGCGACATCGCCCGGCAGGACAACCACCGATACGCCACGATTCAGGATGGCTTTACGCATCGCAATGCCCAGCACCTGCGGCAACTGCTCGGGGTTCGATACCAGCTCACAGTAGTGGCTGCATTCGCGGAACAGCTCCTGAGGATGGGTTTCCTGAAAGTAACCACTGCCGATTTCGCTGGAAGGAATATGGGCCGCAATCGCCAGGACCGGCACGCGATTGCGATGGCAGTCAAAAAGGCCGTTAATCAAGTGCAGGTTACCGGGGCCGCATGAACCCGCACATACTGCCAGTTCCCCACTGACATGCGCTTCTGCACCAGCAGAAAAGGCGGCCACTTCTTCATGGCGGGTGGGCATCCACTCAATGGTGCCCATTCGGTTCAGGCTGTCGCTCAGACCGTTTAATGAGTCACCCGTGACGCCCCAAATACGTTTTACACCGGCGTTTTCCAGCGTTTTGGCCACCAGCGCCGCTACGGTTTGTTTCATCTTCTTCTCCTTGGTCATCCGTCGCCATCCACCGGATAGCAGAATCAAACAGCTCACAAGAAGCGTAGACGACGCTGATTCAACTCAACCGTAAAAAATTGCATCAAAAGTTGAATTCAGCCATCAGGCAGAGAAGAGCGCGATCAAGACCGGCGCAAGCAGGCTCATGACAAAACCGTGCACAATCGCAGCCGGAACGATTTCTGAACCGCCCGCCCGTTGCAATACCGGTAAGGTAAAATCCATCGAGGTGGCGCCGCATAAGCCCAGCGCTGTGCTGCGGTGGCGGGCAATCAGCGCGGGCACCAGCATGATGGCGATAAGCTCTCGCAACAGATCGTTAAAGAATGCCGCGCTGCCGATCACCGGACCAAAGGCTTCCGTCATCAGAATCCCCGAAAGCGAGTACCAGCCGAAGCCGCTGGCTAAGGCCAGACCGGTTTTCAGCGGCAGCCCCAGTATCAGCGCCGCGATCATTCCGCCCAGCAGCGCGCTCAATAGCACCGCGCCCGCCACCATCATGCCACGGCGGTTTAACACAATCTGCCGCAGCGTCATCCCACTGCCGCGCAGCTGAATCCCCACCAGCAGAAGCAAAAAGAGTAATGCATATTCACTGGCGGCTGACGCATGATGCAGCCAGGGCCACTGGGTCAGGCCCAGCACAAAGCCGGCGATCACGACGCCGCATAACGTCAGCGATTCCAGCGCCATATGCAAACGTGAGGGCAGCTTTTGTTGTTTGTGACTGTGCTGCCAGGGCAGGCGATGCTCAAGCCAGCGTAGCGCCAGCAGGTTACACAGTAGAATGCAAGCCGTTGCCACGGCGGCGGTATAAAACACCGTCACCAGATTGCTGCTGAGATTATCGAGAAAGGCCAGGCTGATGCCCATAAAAAACAGGATGACGTAGACCATCCAACCCAGCAGCCGGTTTACGGCCTTCAGGAACGCAACGTGCCGAAGCGGTAACAGCCAGCCTGCCAGCAGAGGCAGAAGAATAATTAAGAGTCCGGAATACATAATGAAAGGTTCGTCCATGTCGAAAGTCACGACACGCTAGCGAAAAAGCGTAGGGGAGTAAACCTTTGTCATAAAGTCTCTTGACCCCCTGATGAAGCCGCTCCATTCTTCGGAAAGCAAAGAGGATAAAAACGCTATGATTCTGGAACATATCGATATCCGGGGATTCCGCGGCATCAATCAACTCTCTTTACCGCTGACGCGCATCAACCTGTTGATTGGTGAAAACGCCTGGGGGAAATCCAGCCTGCTCGACGCGCTCAGCCTGCTGCTCTCTCCCCGCACGCGCGACTATGCGTTCTCCCTTGATGATTTTCATTTTACGCCGGGTGAGGTTAAGGATCGGGTGCATCGGTTGTCGGTTGTTTTCCACTTTGCGGATGACGAAGCGGACACCAGCGAGCTGCTGCAGCCATTCTGGCAACCCGGCGAGCAGGGAAAGCGCCGCCTGAGCTATAGCGTGCAGGCCAGACGGCGTGACGATCAGATTACCTCGACGCGCCGCTTTATCGACGGGAATGGGCAGGTATTACCGGAAGCGGGAAGCGCGGCGGCGATAGATTACCTGCTGCGCATGAACCCGGTATTACGGCTGCGCGATGCCCGCTTCAGCCGCCGCATCCGACCGGTTGAGAGCGGTATTGATGCCCGCCTCTCTACCTTAAACCAACTGGCGAAAGAGCTGGATACCCTCACGCGAGATCTGGAGCAGCACCCGCAGCAGATGAGTAATGCCATGCTGCGGCAAGGATTGCAGACGATGCAGCAGCTCGTAGAACACTATTTCCTGATCCAGCATCCTGAGCGGGGCAGCGAGCCGCACCGCGTTGAGCCGCAGTCCCGTGAAGGTGCCCGGGGCTGGCATTCGCTGGATCAGCTCAATCATCTGATTGCCGCCACCGACGTTCGCAGCCGTCAGCTTATTTTGTTGCGCATGTTTACCCTGCTGGTGCAGGCACGGGGAAGCGAACCTCTGGCGCCGGGCGCACGGCCGCTGCTGCTGATTGAGGATCCGGAGACCCGCCTGCATCCCATTATGCTGTCCGTGGCGTGGAATCTGCTGACGCTGCTGCCGCTGCAGAAGATCGCGACAACCAATTCCGGAGAGCTGCTTTCTCAGGTCGCGATCGAGCATGTTTGCCGGCTGGTTCGCGAGCCCGCGCGCGTGGCCGCATGGCGCGTCGGTCCCGAAGGGCTGAGTGCTGAAGAGAGCCGGCGAATCGGCTTCCATATTAAAGTTAACCGGCCTTCGGCGCTGTTTGCCCGCTGCTGGCTCCTGGTTGAAGGCGAAACCGAAGTCTGGATCATTAACGAGATGGCGCGACAATGCGGCTTTCACTTTGCCGCGGAAGGCATAAAGGTGATTGAGTTCGCCCAGTCAGGATTAAAACCGCTGTTAAAATTTGCCCGGCGTATGGGCATTGCCTGGCATGTGCTGACTGACGGCGATATGGCAGGGAAAAAATATGCGGCCACGGCGCGCAGTCAGCTGCTGCCGCCTGACGTTGAGAAGCATCACTTAACGGCGCTACCGGCGGCGGATATAGAGCACTTCCTTTATCAGCATGGCTTTAGCGATATTTATCAACAAGCAGCGCACCTGCCGTTAAACGTGCCGATGAAACCCAGGCGTATTATTACCAAAGCGATTCATCGTGCATCTAAACCTGAACTGGCCATTATGGTCGCGATGGCGGCAGCCGAACGCGGCACCGAGGCCATACCGGAACGCCTGCGGGACATGTTTGCACGCGTTATCAGACTGGCGCAGGGTAAAGCGGGTTAGCGATTCGCAAGTAAAAATGCCAGCACGGCAGGCTGGCATTTTCAACGGAGCGGTCCAACGTTGGGGTGATCTCAGGCGACAGCCTGTTGCGCTTCAACGGGTACTATCAGACTGGCATGGTTGCCCTTAGGGCCCTGATGAACGTCAAAATGGACCTGCTGGCCCGCCTTTAGCGTTCTGTAGCCATCCATCTGTATCGTTGAGTAGTGTGCGAAGATATCTTCTCCGCCCCCGATTGGACAGATAAAGCCGAAACCTTTGGCGTTATTGAACCATTTAACGGTACCTGTCTCCATGCTTTTACTTCCCTCGCAAGACATTTTATAAGTAGGTGAGGTCACTGAAGCCGTGAGTCGGGTTTGATTAAAACTCAATCAGCTTGTGAAGGTAGAATGTAGAGAAACTGGCGTGGTCGTCAAGCAAACCACCCGGCAAGGCGGGGAAAAAATCATCAAAATTTGAGGTAGTTAACGCTATTTGAAATTTTGTGATACAGGTCGCGTGTGGCATTTTTAGCGGAATGATTCATTAGCGACTGTGCACTTGACACACGTGTTAAACTCTACAGATGAACCGGGTTTATGACGATGTACAGAATCACAACGGAACACTATGGCAAACACAAATGACTGGCTAAATTTTGAACAATTAGCTGACGATAAAGTACGCGAAGGGTTAAAGCCGCCTTCCATGTATAAAGTCATTCTGAATAATGACGATTATACACCTATGGAATTTGTTATTGACGTTCTGCAAAAGTTCTTTTCTTATGATATTGAACGTGCAACGCAACTGATGCTGAAAGTTCACTACCACGGTAAAGCAATCTGTGGTGTATTTACCGCAGAGGTCGCTGAGACCAAAGCGGCGCAGGTGAATAATTACGCGCGGGACAATCATCATCCGTTGCTGTGTACGCTTGAAAAAGCCTGAGCCTCTCTCCATACAGGAAGCAGGTCAGAGCGATTAACTGGAGGAGGTGCCTAATGCTCAATCAAGAACTGGAACTCAGTTTAAACATGGCTTTCGCCAGAGCGCGTGAGCACCGTCATGAGTTTATGACCGTCGAGCATCTGTTACTGGCGTTGCTCAGTAACCCGTCGGCCAGAGAGGCACTGGAAGCCTGTACGGTGGACATTGTGGCTCTAAGGCAGGAACTCGAAGCCTTCATTGAACAGACCACGCCTGTGCTGCCAGCCAGCGAAGAAGAGCGTGACACACAACCTACGCTCAGTTTCCAGCGTGTATTGCAGCGTGCGGTTTTCCATGTTCAGTCATCCGGACGCAGTGAAGTTACCGGCGCTAACGTGCTGGTTGCCATCTTTAGCGAGCAAGAGTCGCAGGCGGCTTATCTGCTGCGCAAACACGAAGTCAGCCGCCTTGATGTGGTGAATTTCATCTCTCATGGCACGCGTAAAGACGAACCCGGCCAGGCACCTGGTGCTGAAAATCCGGTTAACGAAGAGCAAGCAGGCGGGGAGGAACGTATGGAAAACTTCACCACCAATCTCAATCAGCTTGCTCGCGTCGGCGGAATTGACCCGCTGATCGGTCGCGACAAAGAGCTGGAACGAACTATTCAGGTCCTGTGTCGTCGCCGTAAAAACAATCCCCTGCTGGTGGGTGAATCCGGCGTCGGGAAAACCGCCATTGCGGAAGGCTTAGCCTGGCGCATTGTGCAGGGTGACGTGCCTGAAGTGATGAAAGACTGCACGATTTACTCTCTCGATATCGGCTCGTTGCTGGCGGGCACCAAATACCGGGGTGACTTTGAGAAACGTTTCAAAGCGCTGTTAAAACAGCTGGAGCAGGATAACAGCAGCATCCTGTTTATTGACGAGATTCATACCATTATCGGTGCGGGTGCGGCATCGGGTGGGCAGGTCGATGCGGCAAACCTGATCAAACCGCTGCTCTCCAGCGGTAAGATCCGCGTGATGGGCTCTACCACCTATCAGGAATTCAGCAACATCTTTGAAAAAGATCGTGCGCTGGCGCGTCGTTTCCAGAAAATCGATATCACCGAGCCGTCGGTGGAAGAAACGGTGCAGATTCTTAACGGCCTGAAAACCAAATACGAAGCGCACCATGACGTTCGCTATACGGCCAAAGCCGTGCGTGCGGCCGTTGAGCTGGCGGTGAAATACATTAACGATCGCCATCTGCCGGATAAAGCCATCGACGTGATCGATGAGGCCGGTGCCCGTGCGCGTCTGATGCCCGCGAGCAAACGTAAGAAAACCGTTAACGTGGCTGATATCGAAACCGTGGTGGCGCGTATTGCCCGTATTCCAGAGCAGAGTGTTTCAGCAACCGATCGCGATACGCTCAAGAACCTGGGCGACCGTCTGAAAATGCTGGTGTTTGGTCAGGATAACGCCATTGAAGCGCTGACCGAAGCCATCAAGATGAGCCGTGCAGGGCTGGGGCAGGATCGCAAGCCGGTGGGATCGTTCCTGTTTGCTGGTCCAACGGGCGTCGGTAAAACCGAAGTTACCGTTCAGCTGGCGAAAGCGCTGGGAATTGAGCTGCTGCGCTTCGACATGTCTGAGTACATGGAGCGCCATACCGTCAGTCGTTTGATCGGTGCGCCTCCGGGCTATGTGGGTTTCGATCAGGGCGGCCTGCTGACCGATGCGGTAATCAAGCATCCTCACGCCGTTGTGCTGCTGGATGAGATTGAGAAAGCGCACCCGGATGTGTTCAACCTGCTGCTGCAGGTGATGGACAACGGTATGCTGACCGATAACAACGGCCGCAAGGCCGACTTCCGTAACGTGGTGCTGGTGATGACCACCAACGCCGGCGTGCGTGAAACCGAGCGTAAATCGATTGGCCTGATCCATCAGGACAACAGTACGGATGCCATGGAAGAGATTAAGAAAATCTTTACTCCTGAATTCCGTAACCGCCTGGACAACATTATCTGGTTCAGCCACCTGTCAACGGACGTTATTCATCAGGTCGTCGACAAGTTTATTGTTGAACTGCAGGCACAGCTGGATGCGAAAGGTGTTTCACTGGAGGTCAGTGACGAAGCGCGTGACTGGCTGGCAGAGAAGGGCTATGACAAAGCGATGGGCGCTCGTCCGATGGCGCGTACCGTTCAGGAGAGCCTGAAGAAACCGCTGGCGAACGAACTGCTGTTTGGTTCGCTGGTTGACGGTGGATCGGTCTCTGTTGCGCTGGATAAAGAGAAGGGGCAACTGACCTATCACTTCCTGAGTGCGCAAAAACGTAAAACGGAAGGCACCGTGCACTAAGCGCGGTATGACAGAAAGAGAAAAGGCCGGATAATATACGGCCTTTTTTTGTTTGCCCGCACACGAGGCGCAGGCAACGGCATCAACGCAACTCAGCGACTACGGAAGACAATGCGGCCTTTGCTCAGGTCGTACGGGGTCAGCTCGACAGTCACTTTGTCGCCCGTCAGGATGCGGATGTAGTTTTTACGCATTTTACCGGAGATATGAGCGGTAACCACGTGTCCGTTCTCAAGTTCTACGCGGAACATGGTGTTAGGTAACGTATCCAGTACGGTACCTTGCATTTCAATATTGTCTTCTTTGGCCATCGAATCCTCTGGGTGTACTACCTTTCAGTTGAACCGGCAAGATAATGCCCAATTCAACAAGTTATGTAAAGAACCGTCGGCAATAAAGCCAACGCATCGCCGTGCTTCGCGTTATAACGCGAGCATGTCGGTTAAATTCGGGTGTTTATGTGACGTCTGCGGGGGATTAGCGGGCTAAGAATCTGAATCAACCGGTAACACGCGCACGATTGAAACAGTTCCGAGAGTGCGATGAGATTCCCAGCCTGGCAATTCCGGCTTGAAAATCAAGCGCGGACGACATACCAAACGCCGCTATTATATCACTTAACCGGGTTTATGTGTGCAAAACATCTGCGCGCGGATTAAAAAAGGGTTTGATTCCGCCAGCAGCCGCTGTCAACGGGCTGCGAGGACAGGTTTTTTACCGCATCCAGGTAAGCTTCGCGGGGAATATCGACCGCGCCGAGTGAAGCCGTATGGGGATTCAGTATCTGGCAATCCACCAGGCGTCCTTTGTGCTTAATAAAATGCTGACAGAAAACCCAAAGTGCGGTTTTCGAGGCGTTGGTCTGCAGGCTGAACATGGATTCGCCACAAAATATCTGGCCCAGCGCCAGGCCATACATGCCGCCCACCAGGTCTTGCTCGCGCCAGACTTCAATGGAATGGGCATGACCAAGCTCATAAAGCTTCAGCCACGCGCGTTTGACTTCAAAAGTAATCCATGTCCCTTCTTCCCGACCGGCCGCACAGCCTTCGACCACGTCGGAAAAGGCTTCATTCATCGTAACCCGATAAGGTGATTGCTGGTGAAAGCGCTTCATACTGCGGCTGAGGTGAAAACGGTCTGGGAGTAACACCGCGCGAGGGTCGGGTGACCACCACAGAATCGGATCGCCAGGGGAAAACCAGGGGAAAATCCCCTGCTGATAGGCGTTGAGCAGGCGCGCAGGCGAGAGATCACCGCCCATAGCCAGCAGGCCATTGGGCTCACGCAGCGCCGTTTCCGGAGGAGGAAACAGCAACGATTCCCGTGACAGTTGAACCAGTCTCATCGCGTTAAGTTATCCATCAGCTTTTACAAAACTATAACGCAAAGCGTTGCTGGAAACGCCAGTAACGTCCACCTTTTGCGACTAATTCGGAATGATTTCCCTGCTCAATGATCTTCCCGCCGTCCATAACGCAAATTTTATCCATCTGCGCCAGTCCGGTCAGACGATGGGTAACCATAATCACGGTCTTGCCCGCTGTCAGCTGCTGCAACAGGGACAGAATATGCTGCTCGGTCGCGGCATCCAGCCCTTCTGTCGGCTCATCCAGCAACCACAGGTCGCCGTTGTGCAGCAGCGCACGGGCAATCGCCAGGCGTCGCAGTTCGCCACCCGACAGCGGCCGGCCGCCTTCGCCCAGCCAGGCATTTAATCCTTCTTCATTATCCAGCAGACTCTGCAGGCCGGTCTGCATTAATGCCACGGTAAGGGTTTCATCACTGGCATCGGGGCAGGCCAGCAATAAATTATCACGCAGGGTCTGGCTGAAAAGATGAACGCGCTGGGTGACAACGCTGATGCGCTGACGGAGTTGCGCTTCATCCCACTCGGCAAGCGGGACGTTGTTCAGCGCTATCTCGCCATGCTCAACATCCCAGGCGCGCGTCAGGAGGCCAAGTAGGGTGGATTTTCCGCAGCCGGTAGGCCCGAGTAGCGCGACATGTTCACCCGCCTTAATGTGCAGGGAAAACTGGTTTAACACGTTTTCCGGCCTACCGGGATAGCTGAATTCAAGCGCCTGCACGCTCATGCTGAGCGTGCCGGGCGGGACAGCGGCTGCGGAGGGGAAAACGATCGCTGGCGTTTGCTCGATGATCTCATTGACGCGCTGGGCGGCGGTGATCACCTGAGACAGGGGCAGAAAGGCACCCGCGACCGGGGCCAGCGCTTCAAAAGCGGCCAGGGCACAAAACACCACCAGCGCAATAAAGGGACCGGGAAGATGCTGCTGCGCAATGCTGTCGGCGCTGAGCCAGAGCAGGGCGGTCACCGTGATACCGCTGCACATCAGCAACAGACTCTGCGCCAGTGCCTCTAAACGTGCCTGCTGGCGCTGCGCGTTCTGCCACTGTTGTTCGCTGCTGTCCAGCCGCGCGCGCCAGGCGGAGGCGTTACCGTACAACGTCAGTTCAGCCTGGCCCGCCAGCCAGTGCATTAACTGCACGCGCCAGTGCGAACGCTGCCGGGTTATCGCCACGCCCGCCGGGGCGCCCAGGTGGTAAAACAGGGGAGGAAAAAGACAGAGCAGGGCAAGCAGGGTACCGCCCAGCAGGAGTGCCAGCTGCGGATCAATCAGGCTTAAACCGGCTGTCACCACCACAATAACGATAAATGCGCCCAGCAGCGGCGATATTACCCGCAGGTAGAGGTGATCCAGCGTATCCACATCCCCAACAAAACGGTTTAACAGATCCGCCTGGCGAAAGGCCGCAAGCTGACCCGGTGCCAGTGAAATCAATCGGCTGAAGGTGAAAACGCGCAAATGCTGCAGCACCCGGAACGTGGCATCGTGCGTGACCAGCCGTTCGAAGTAACGTGCCGCGGTACGTATAATGGCCGCGCCACGCACGCCGGCGGCCGGGAGCATATAGTTAAAACTGTACAGGCCCGCGACGCCAACAACGGACGATGCCGCCAGAAACCAGCCAGAGAGGGTGAGTAGGCCAATACTGGCCAGCAACGTAACTATCGCCAGTATAATCCCCAGCGCCAGCCGGAAGGGATGACGCAGCCACAGCCGCAGAAAAGGACGCAGAGCAGACATCAGATGCACTCCTGTTGACGATGTTGCAGCAGTGCACGGAAAGGGCCGGGCTGGGCCGTCAGTGCCTGCCAACTGCCTTGCTGTACCAGTTTTCCCGCCTCCATGAGCCAGATTTCATCCCAGTCGCGCAGCGAATCGATCTGATGCGTAATCATCAGGGTGGTTTGCTGTCGCGCGGCCTGATGAAGTGCCTGCATGACATGATGTTCACTCAGCGCATCCAGGCTGGCTGCAGGCTCATCAAGGAGCAATAGCTGAGCCGGTTTGTACAGCGCCCGCGCAACCGCAATGCGCTGTGCCTGACCAACGGACAGCGCGCTGCTGGCATCGCCCGGTGCGGTATTCAACCCGTCAGGCAGTCGTGAGAGAAACTCGTGGATGCCACAAGCCGCGATTAAGGCATCCAGACGTGCGGCGTCGAGGGGCGCGCCCATCAGGATATTTTCACGTAAGGTTTCTGCCGGTAACTGGGGATTTTGTCCGACCCAGGCAACATGCCGATGCCAGTCGCGTTGAACCAAATCGCGTAACTCAATCCCATTGGCTTTAAGCGAGCCCTGATAAGGTAAAAACCCCAGCAGCGCATTCAACAGCGCAGTTTTGCCTGCGCCGCTTTTACCGACCAGCGCGATGCGTCCGCCCGAGCGCAGAGTGAAATGTAAAGGACCACACAGGATTTTACCGCCGGGCGCGCAGACCATCAGGTTGTCAGCAACCAGCTCCAGCGGTGCGGCGGCGGCAAACGGGATAGTGCCGTTGCGCGCTTCTGACTGTGGCGTCGCCTGCATAAAGCGCTCAATGGCATCGGCGCCGCCGATGGCCTGCGCTTTAGCATGGTAGAAGGTGCCGAGATCGCGCAAAGGCTGAAAGAATTCCGGGGCCAGAATCAACACCAGAAAACCAGCAAACAGCGTAACGCCCTTGCCATAATCGCCAAAGTGCAACTCACCCAGGTAGGAAAAACCAAAATAAACCGCGACCACAGCAATAGCTAATGACGCAAAAAACTCCAGAACGGAGGAGGAGAGAAAAGCCAGCCGTAAGACGTCCATGGTGCGTTGACGAAAGTCCGTGGTGGTGGCGGCAATGGCCTGTTTTTCTGCTTCGGCCCGATGAAACAGCCTCAGCGTCTCCCGGCCGCGCAGGCGATCAAGAAAGTCACCACTCAGGCGCGCAAGGGCCAGAAAATTGCGCCGATTGGCATCGGCCGCGCCCATGCCCACCAGCGCCATAAACAGCGGAATCAACGGTGCCGTAGCCAGCAGAATCAATCCGGCGGCCCAGTTTAACGGAAACAGCGCAATCAAAATGGCGCAGGGGATGACGGTCGCCAGCGTCATCTGCGGCAGGTAGCGCGCATAGTACGCCTGCATATCTTCTGTCTGTTCCAGCAGCAAGGTTGCCCAACTGCCGGCCGGTTTGCCCTGAATCCAGGCGGGGCCCAGCGCGGATAAACGGTCCAGAATCTGTTTGCGCAGCGCCTGGCGAATAGCCTGTCCGGCACGGAATCCTGCCTGCTCGCGCGCATAGTTCAGCATCGCCCGCAGCACGAAGCACAGCAGCAGTAACATAAACTGTGAAAGAAGCGACGGGGGCGATTGATGCGCCACAATCAACGCCTGAAGCAACGACGCCAGCAGCCAGGCCTGCAGGATAATCAGCAACGCACTGGCGGAACCCGACAGTGAGGCGAGCCGTAACCAGGGACCGGCATGATGCCGCTGTTGACGAAGCCAACGGGTAAGGTGCTGCTGCCGCGATTTGTTCATGCGAAACCCACAGTGGCGAAGACAAAGGAAAAGAGGCGAGCCCCTCCCGCCTGGCGCATGAATTTAGCATGGTGATAATAAAAAAGGCGACTGAAAAACAGTCGCCTCAAACAATTAAGATCAGGTTATTAACAACTTACTTATCGTTCTTAACCAGACCATCAAGATAACGTTCTGCATCCAGAGCAGCCATGCAGCCGGTGCCCGCAGAGGTAATGGCCTGGCGATAGATATGGTCCATCACATCACCTGCAGCAAACACACCCGGAATGCTGGTCTGGGTTGCATTGCCGTGCAGGCCAGACTGAACCTTGATATAGCCATTTTCCAGCGCTAACTGGCCGTCGAAAATCGCTGTGTTTGGGCTGTGGCCAATCGCCACAAACAGGCCAGCGACTTCCAGCGACTCGGTTTTGTCGTCCAGCGTTGAACGCAGCGTCAGTCCGGTCACGCCCATCTGATCGCCAACCACTTCTTCCAGCGTACGGTGGGTATGCAGCACAATGTTGCCGTTGCTGACTTTTTCCATCAGGCGATCGATCAAAATTTTCTCGGCGCGGAAGCTGTCGCGACGGTGAATTAAATGCACTTCAGCGGCGATATTGGCCAGATAAAGTGCTTCTTCTACCGCCGTATTACCGCCCCCGATCACGGCGACTTTCTGATTACGGTAAAAGAAACCATCACAGGTAGCGCAGGCCGAAACGCCTTTGCCTTTAAACGCGTCTTCTGACGGCAGGCCGAGGTAGCGTGCCGATGCACCTGTGGCAATAATCAGGGCATCTGCGGTGTATTCGCCGCTGTCACCGGTTAAACGGAACGGACGATTCTGCAGATCCACGGAATGGATGTGGTCAAAAATGATCTCAGTGTTAAATTTCTCGGCATGCTCATGCATGCGTTCCATTAACGATGGACCTGTCAGATCGTGCGGGTCGCCCGGCCAGTTTTCCACTTCCGTCGTGGTCGTCAGCTGTCCGCCTTTTTCCAGACCGGTAATCAACACCGGATTCAGATTCGCGCGTGCAGCATAAACGGCTGCGGTATAACCTGCTGGACCAGAGCCCAGAATGAGCAACTTACTGTGTTTAGCCGTACTCATGCGTTCCTCAGTTTCATTCGCCTGACATAGCCTGCGATTGTAGGGAATAAGCCGTGTCATTGACAACACTTGCGCGCGTTTGTTAACGATTACTGCAAACGGCGTAGACGATGATTGCACTTTTTGCCTGCGGTTTGCGCCAAAAGGGGGCAAAAATTCACGTTGTTGCACCTTATCGCCCGAAAATACTCATTTAAAAACAGGGACCCAGCGATGTGTCTGGCATCTTGTCCTGAATTTAGACATTTTACTTTGACAATCGCCTGCGCATTTGCGAAAACAGTGTGAGAAGCGAATGACATCTTCGGAACAAAACGGGTTTTGCCGCCGGGTTTTGGGCAATGTGCCGAACGAATTTTGTCGTCTGATATGAGTCATGACGCATGATGTGGACAGACAACATGCGTCATACACATAGGTGCGACCGCACTGAGACGCCGTTATTTCACTTCAAAAAATGCCCCGAACAATGAGCGTTTTCAGGGGATGGCAGGTAAAGGGAAGGAATTAAGAGAGACAATAATAATGGTAGATAATAAGAAACGCCCCGGTAAAGACCTCGACAGGATCGACAGAAATATTCTGAATGAATTGCAGAAAGACGGTCGTATCTCAAACGTGGAACTTTCCAAACGTGTAGGATTATCGCCTACACCTTGTCTTGAGCGTGTACGTCGTCTTGAACGCCAGGGATTCATCCTTGGTTACACTGCGCAACTTAACCCTCACTACCTGGACGCCTCATTACTGGTATTCGTTGAGATTACTCTGAATCGTGGCGCACCAGATGTGTTTGAGCAATTTAACGCCGCTGTGCAAAAACTTGAGGAAACTCAAGAGTGTCACCTGGTTTCTGGTGATTTCGACTACCTGCTGAAAACACGCGTGCCCGATATGTCCGCCTACCGCAAGCTGCTGGGGGAAACCCTGCTGCGCCTGCCGGGTGTAAACGACACGCGTACTTACGTGGTGATGGAAGAGGTCAAACAGAGTAACCGTCTGGTGATCAAAACGCGCTGATGCGTGGCAGGTGCAAAGCCTGTGAAATTTCGGTACACTCCTGTGAATACATACAGGACCAGCGTCGGGTGAGCCCGACGCTGTTGTTTCTTACTTTACAGGCACCTGGAGAGTTCTCTTGAGCCAGGAATACACAGAAGATAAAGACGTTTCGTTACAGTCGCTGAGCAGTGGACGCCGTCTGCTGGAAGCGTTGCTCATTCTGGTGGCGTTGTTTGCCGTCTACCTGATGGTTTCCCTGGTCAGTTTTAATCCTTCCGACCCGAGCTGGTCGCAGACGGCCTGGCACGAGCCTATCCATAATATCGGCGGTACGGTAGGGGCATGGCTGGCTGACACGCTGTTGTTCATCTTTGGCGTGATGGCTTACGCCATTCCACCGGTGATCCTTGGATTGTGCTGGATAGCCTTTCGCCAGCGCGATAATCAGGACTACTTCGACTATTTCGCCGTAGGTTTGCGCTTAATTGGCGTACTGGCCCTGGTCGTGACGACCTGCGGCATGGCTGCACTGAATGCTGACGACATCTGGTACTTTGCTTCAGGCGGCGTGATCGGCAGCCTCGTCAGCAATGCGATTTCACCCTGGTTTAGTCCTGCTGGTGGCACCCTCACTCTGCTTTGCATCTGGGCAGCGGGCATTACGCTGTATACCGGTTGGTCGTGGTTGACCATTGCAGAACGAATCGGTGGCGTGGTCATGGGCGTGCTGACATTTGCCAGCAACCGTTCACGTCACGACGAACCCTGGCAGGAAGAGGACGAGGCCGAACATCATGAAGATGATGCGCCTGTTCTTCACGCGCAGCCCCATGACGACGATGACGTTCTGCTTTCTGCGCCCCGTAAGGCGCAGCCCGATCTGGACGAGCACGATCCGCTGCTGGCTAAGGCGGCAACAGCGACCCGCGCTGCCGTCGCGGCAACCACCGACGCTGCTGAAATGCCGGTGGCACCCGTCCAGCAACCTGCAGCCAGCGTGGCGTCAACCTTTACCACGGCTACCGTGCCGCCGTCAGCCCCATCTGCAGCCCAGCCTGCGGTTGCACCCGTGCATTCTGTCGCCGCGCCCGCCCAGGAAGCGGCTGTACCTCATCCTGCTCCAGAGCGTCATTTTGCACCGCGTGAACCTGTTCAGCAGGATAAACCGGTCAGTGAACCGCCTCTGTACCGGTTTGAAATGCCGGATGAAACACCCGCATCCTCAGCACCCTTTACGGCCTATGAGGATGATGCGCCGAAGATGGGCAACTGGCGCGGGGCAGCCTCTGCCGCAACCCTGAGCAGTGCGGTAACGGCAGGCGCGGCAGGAAAAGCCGCGGCCTCGATGTCGCCGCTGTTTGAACCTGTGCCTGAAAATCAGGCGAATCCACAGGTGAAGCAGGGGATAGGTCCGGCGTTACCGCGGCCAAACCCGGTTAAATTACCGACCCGACGCGAACTGGCTTCTTACGGAATTAAACTTCCTTCCCAGCGCATGGCAGAAGAGAAAGCCAGACTGTCTGAAGCCCCGGCGGCTCCACAGGCTGCCGATCAGCCGCATAATCCAGACTGGTCAGCGGAGGAGCAGGATGCTCTGCAACAGGCTGAGTTACGTCAGGCGTTTCAGTCTGAGCAGCAACAGCGTTATGGCGAGAGCTGGCAACAGGATGAACAGAGTGAAGACGATGAACTGGCTCTAGAGCAGGCATCCCTGGCCCGTCAGTTCGCCGAGCAGCAGCAACAGCGTTATGAGACCGAACCTGCCAACAATGCGCCGGTATTCAACCTGGACACGTCTGCGGCCTTTGATTTCTCACCGATGAAAGATCTGGTTGACGACGGCCCGGTTGAGCCGCTGTTCACCATTGCGGCAACGCCGGAAACGGATGAGGTCGCGGCCAAACATGAGCCGTGGCAGCAAGTACAGGCTGCGCCGACGCATGCGGACGCGCAGAGAAGCATGCCGACGCAGAACGTTGCGTCGGATATCTTCGCGGCACCTGTCGAGCAGCCCGAACCTGTGGAAGAGGCGAAGCCGTCGTTGCATGACAGCCTGATTCATCCTTTCCTGATGCGTCATGAACAGCCGCTGGAAAAACCCTCTACGCCGTTGCCTTCTCTGGATCTGTTAACCGCACCGCCTGCAGAAGAAGAGCCGGTTGACATGTTTGCCCTTGAGCAGACGGCGCGCCTGGTTGAATCACGCCTGGGCGATTATCGTGTTAAGGCCGAGGTCGTCGGCATCTCTCCCGGCCCGGTCATTACCCGCTTTGAACTGGATCTGGCGCCGGGCGTGAAAGCGGCGCGTATTTCTAACCTGTCGCGCGATCTGGCCCGTTCACTGTCCACCACGGCGGTGCGCGTTGTTGAAGTGATTCCGGGTAAGCCCTATGTCGGACTGGAATTACCAAATAAGCACCGTCAGACCGTTTACTTACGTGAAGTGCTGGATTGTCCAAAATTCCGTGACAATCCTTCACCTCTGGCCGTGGTACTGGGTAAAGACATTGCCGGTCAGCCGGTAGTGGCCGATTTGGCGAAGATGCCACACTTACTGGTTGCCGGTACCACCGGTTCGGGTAAGTCAGTCGGCGTAAACGCCATGATTCTCAGCATGTTGTATAAAGCCACGCCGGAAGAAGTGCGCTTTATTATGATCGACCCGAAAATGCTTGAGCTGTCGGTCTATGAAGGCATTCCGCATCTACTCACCGAAGTCGTCACCGATATGAAAGATGCGGCGAATGCGCTGCGCTGGAGCGTCGGTGAGATGGAGCGCCGCTATAAACTGATGTCGGCACTTGGCGTGCGTAATCTTGCGGGCTACAACGAGAAAGTTGAGCAGGCTGAGGCGATGGGCCGTCCAATCCCCGATCCGTTCTGGAAACCGGGCGACAGTATGGACATGACGCCGCCGGTGCTGGAAAAACTGCCTTACATTGTGGTGATGGTGGATGAGTTCGCCGACCTGATGATGGCCGTGGGTAAAAAAGTGGAAGAGCTGATTGCCCGCCTGGCGCAGAAAGCGCGTGCGGCCGGTATCCACCTGGTGCTGGCCACCCAGCGTCCCTCGGTGGATGTGATTACCGGCCTGATCAAGGCCAACATCCCGACCCGTATCGCCTTTACCGTATCAAGTAAAATTGACTCGCGTACTATTCTCGACCAGGGCGGCGCGGAGTCGTTGCTGGGCATGGGTGACATGCTCTATATGCCGCCAAACTCCTCCATGCCGGTTCGTGTTCACGGTGCCTTTGTACGCGATCAGGAAGTGCATGCGGTGGTCCAGGACTGGAAAGCGCGTGGACGTCCGCAATACATTGAAAGCATTACAGCGGGCGAAGAGAGCGAAGGTGCGGGCGGCATCGACAGCGATGAAGAACTGGATCCGTTGTTCGATCAGGCGGTGGGTTTCGTGGTGGACAAGCGCCGCGCCTCGATTTCAGGCGTTCAGCGTCAGTTCCGTATTGGCTATAACCGCGCCGCGCGCATCATTGAGCAGATGGAAGCCCAGGGCATCGTTTCGGCACCGGGACATAACGGTAACCGCGAAGTGCTGTCACCGCCTCCCCACGATATGTAGAGCCTGAACGATAAGCTTTGAAACATAAATCAATGAGCCAGTTCTTGCTGGCTCATTGTTTTTTAGCCGTTTACCCCCATAGTTGATTAGGCTTTCGGTTTTTTCTCCTGTATTAAACGCAGGACAGCGACCAGGCTTAGTAGCGTTATCAACGGGAAACGATTTAATAAGGATTTAAGCAGATGAAATTACGCGTAATTGCCTTAGGCCTGTTGGCCGCTTTGGGTTCAGCCAGCGCTTTCGCTGATGCATCAAGTGACCTGCAACAGCGTTTGAATAAAGTAAACAGCTTCCACGCCAGCTTTACGCAAAAGGTGACCGATGGCAGCGGTGCTAACGTGCAGGATGGAGAAGGTGAACTGTGGGTCAAGCGCCCAAGCCTGTTTAACTGGCACATGACCGCGCCTGACGAGAGCGTCATTGTCTCTGACGGAAAATCGTTATGGTTCTACAACCCGTTTGTAGAGCAGGCTACGGTAAGTCTGTTAAAGAATGCTACCAGCAATACGCCGTTTATGTTAATTGCCCGCAATCAGTCCAGCGACTGGCAGCAATACAACGTTAAGCAGCAGGGCGATAAATTTGAACTGACCCCGAAGAAAAGCGACGGCAACCTCAAGCAGTTCACTATCGACGTAACGCCAGATGGCACGATTAATCAGTTCAGCGCCGTAGAGCAGGATGGACAGCGCAGTAACTACCAGCTGAAGAGCCAGAAAAACGGCCCTATCAGCCCGGATAAATTCACTTTCACCCCGCCGAAAGGCGTCACGGTGGATGATCAACGTCAGTGAGGTGGTAGTGGGCAACCTGTCTCTGGATTTCTCCAGCGAAGATTTTAAACCTCTGGCCGCGCGTATGCGGCCAGAAACCCTGAAGCACTATATTGGTCAGCAGCACCTGCTGGCTGCGGGGAAACCGCTGCCGCGCGCCATTGAGGCTGGCCATTTGCATTCCATGATTCTCTGGGGGCCGCCGGGAACAGGCAAAACCACGCTGGCCGAGATTATCGCGCACTACGGTAACGCGGACGTTGAACGCATCTCTGCCGTCACCTCCGGCGTCAAAGAAATTCGTGAAGCGATAGAGCGTGCGCGCTTGAGCAAGCAGGCCGGCCGGCGCACCATCCTTTTCGTGGATGAGGTGCACCGTTTCAATAAAAGTCAGCAGGATGCCTTCTTGCCCCATATTGAAGACGGCAGCATTACCTTCATTGGCGCCACCACTGAAAATCCCAGTTTCGAGCTTAATTCCGCACTGCTGTCACGCGCCCGCGTTTATCTACTGAAATCCCTGACCACAGAAGACATTGAGCAGGTGCTTGACCAGGCCATGCAAGATGCCGATCGCGGCTATGGCAACAGCGATATCCTGTTACCGAATAATACGCGCCGCATGATCGCTGAGCTGGTGAGCGGCGATGCGCGCCGTGCGCTTAACACGCTGGAAATGATGGCCGATATGGCCGAAACCAACGCGCAAGGCAAAAGAGAACTGACGCCACAACTGCTGACTGAAGTTGCCGGGGAGCGATCTGCACGGTTTGATAACAAGGGTGACCGCTTTTACGACCTTATTTCTGCGTTACATAAGTCTGTTCGCGGTTCAGCACCCGATGCTGCCCTCTACTGGTACGCCCGTATTATTACCGCAGGTGGCGATCCGCTGTATGTCGCGCGTCGTCTGTTGGCCATTGCCTCTGAAGACGTGGGCAATGCCGATCCGCGCGGCATGCAGGTGGCGATATCGGCGTGGGACTGTTTCACCCGCGTGGGTCCGGCAGAAGGGGAGCGGGCGATTGCTCAGGCCATCGTGTATCTCGCCTGTGCGCCAAAAAGTAATGCCGTTTATACCGCCTTTAAAGCGGCGATGCGCGATGCGCGCGACCACCCTGATTTTGATGTTCCCGATCATCTGCGCAATGCCCCCACTAAGCTGATGAAAGAAATGGGCCTGGGTGAAAGCTATCGCTATGCCCATGATGAAGCCAACGCCTATGCGGCTGGTGAGGTCTATTTCCCTCCGGAAATGGCACAAACACGTTACTATCATCCCACCCAACGCGGTCTTGAAGGCAAAATTGGCGAAAAGCTGGCCTGGCTTACTGAACTCGATCAAAATAGCCAGACAAAACGCTACCGCTAAAACAGACGTTGCGGTAATGTGGTCAATGTTTTCAACGCATTCCAGCTGGAATGCGTCCCTTCTTTCAACTCATAAATACACAGGATAAGCATGCTCGATCCCAATCTGCTGCGTAATGAGCCAGACGCAGTCGCAGAAAAACTGGCACGCCGAGGATTCAAACTGGATGTGGAAATGCTGCGTTCGCTCGAAGAGCGTCGCAAAGTCTTGCAGGTAGAAACTGAAAATCTGCAGGCCGAGCGTAACTCCCGATCCAAATCCATCGGTCAGGCCAAAGCACGTGGGGAAGACATCGAGCCACTGCGTCAGGAAGTGAACAGCCTGGGCGAACGCCTGGATGCTGCCAAAGCAGAACTGGATGAACTGCAAAATCAGATTCGTGACTTCAGCCTGGCGCTGCCGAATCTGCCTGCAGATGTTGTACCGCTGGGTAAAGACGATACCGAGAACCTGGAAATCAGCCGCTGGGGTGAGCCGCGTCAGTTTGATTTTCAGGTGAAAGATCATGTTGAGCTGGGCGAAGCCGCGAAAGGCCTGGATTTTGCTGCGGCGGTCAAACTCACCGGTTCACGCTTTGTCGTGATGCAGGGCCAGATTGCCCGCCTGCACCGGGCGCTCAGCCAGTTTATGATTGACTTGCATACCGAGCAGCATGGCTATCTGGAAACCTATGTGCCTTATCTGGTCAACCATGCGACCCTGTACGGAACAGGACAGTTGCCAAAGTTTGGTGAAGATCTGTTTCACACCCGGCCGCTGGAAGAAGAGTCAGAAAGCAGCCACTATGCGTTGATTCCTACTGCCGAAGTGCCGCTGACCAATCTGGTACGCGATGAAATCGTCGAGGAAGAAAACCTGCCGCTTAAGCTGACGGCTCACACGCCATGCTTCCGCTCTGAAGCGGGTTCCTATGGCCGTGACACGCGCGGGCTTATCCGTATGCACCAGTTCGATAAAGTCGAGATGGTACAGATAGTGGCGCCTGAAACCTCAATGGATGCCCTGGAAGAGCTGGTCGGCCACGCCGAAAAAGTCTTACAGCTGCTGAATCTGCCTTATCGTAAAGTGCTGTTGTGCACCGGCGATATGGGCTTTGGTGCGACCAAAACCTACGATTTAGAAGTGTGGTTACCGGCGCAGAATACGTACCGTGAAATCTCCTCTTGTTCAAACATGGGTGATTTCCAGGCTCGCCGTATGCAGGCAAGGACCCGCGGTAAGCAGGATAAAAAGCCGCGTCTGGTCCATACATTAAATGGTTCCGGTCTGGCCGTGGGACGCACGCTGGTGGCGGTGCTGGAAAACTACCAGCAGCAGGATGGCCGCATCGCCGTGCCTGAAGTATTACGTCCTTATATGAAGGGCCTGGAATTTATTGGTTAATCGCCCGTTATTCTCTGAAAAACCCAGCGGCTGCTGGGTTTTTTTTTGGTCCGAAAGACGGATCGATGCCAAAGGACGGTATCAGAATTTATCACAAATAAACGTCATCGATATATCCCGATGCCGAAAGCGTAAAAATCTACATTATCAGTAAGATAGCTTTATTTTCCCTGACGTAAAATATGCCGCTAACTTACTGAAGATAAATAAATTAAATTGTCGGGCAGCAAAATGTGCTGCGGTGCGTTTGGCCCCGTTGACTTTAAATAACGCAGTGGCAAACTGCGCGCAATTTCCTTCATTTCTTTTGGTTTTAATTCCCTATGTCGACCTGGTCACGTCCTGTGATACTGCTGCTTTGCGGCCTGCTGTTAATGACAGTTTCAATTGCTGTGCTGAATACGTTAGTGCCTCTCTGGCTGACGCATGATGCTCTGGCTACCTGGCAGGTGGGCGTGGTGAGTTCGTCGTATTACACCGGCAATCTGCTTGGCACGTTGCTGGCGGGCTGGCTGATTAAACAGTATGGATTTAACCGTAGTTATTATCTGGCAACCGGCCTGTTTGCGGTGGCAACCCTATGTATGATGGTGCTGGCAGGCTTCTGGTCATGGACGCTGTTGCGTTTTAGCGCGGGTGTCGGCTGCGCCTTAGTCTGGGTCGTGGTTGAAAGCGCTTTATTGTGCAGCGGCACGGTGCGTAACCGTGGGCAGCTCCTGGCTGCCTATATGATTGTCTATTATCTGGGAACGGTTGCCGGGCAGCTACTGGTGAGCAAACTTTCCACAGAGCTGTTAAGTGTGATCCCCTGGGTAACCGCGACGGTGATTTGTGCCATTTTACCGCTGATCTTCACACAGGTTGCTGCCAGCCGTGATCCGGCTGAAGCCTTGCCGGGTGGCCGTATCTTACCCATGCTACGCCGCCGCAGTTCGCGCCTGGGCATCAACGGCTGCATCATCTCCGGGATTGTTTTAGGTTCGTTATATGGCTTGATGCCGCTCTATCTTTCCCATCAGGGCATGAGCGATGCAAACGTAGGTTACTGGATGGCGTTACTCGTTAGTTCAGGTATTGTCGGGCAGTGGCCGATTGGGCGCCTTGCCGATCGCTTTGGCCGCATGATGGTGTTGCGTGTGCAGGTATTTGTGGTAATCCTGGGCGCGATTGCGATGCTAACCAATGCCGCGATGGCACCTGCCTTGTTTGTTCTGGGGCTGGCGGGTTTTACGCTTTACCCTGTGGCGATGTCGTGGGCCTGCGAAACCGTGGCGCATCACGAACTGGTGGCCATGAATCAGGCGCTGTTACTGAGCTATACGCTGGGCAGTCTGGCGGGGCCGAGCATGACAGCAATGCTGATGCAGAGTTACTCAGACCGTTTACTGTTCGTTATGATTGCGGCAGTGGCGCTGGTTTACCTGGTGATGCTGTTGCGTAAAGCCGATCATCATGCCACGCCCGTGGCGCATGCCTGAATGCCTTCTGCAGAGGGCAGCACTGTGTCTCGTTGTTGCATGGTGGTCAGTGCGCCTTCCTGAAAGGTTCCTGTGGGGCGGTAGAGATCTCCGCCCCGTTTTCAATACATGACTTCATGTCCGTAGCGGAGAAGAATGTTTTTTACCCGTTCCATCGTCTCTTTAGTGGGCGGTTTCACGCCATCAAGCTTGTACTCTTCGCCCATCGCGATCCACTTATGTTTACCCAGTTCGTGATAAGGCAGAAGCTCGATCTTTTCAACGTTCGCCATATCCTGGGTAAACGCTCCCAGGCGATGAACGGTATCGTCGTCATCTGAGTAGCCAGGCACGACGACAAAACGGATCCATGTCCGTTTGCCTTTTTTCTGTAGGTAGCGAGCGAAATCAAGCGTGCGATGGTTAGATACGCCAACCAGAATCTGGTGAACCTCGTCATTCATCTGTTTAAGGTCCAGCATCACTAAATCTGTTGCGTCCAGTAACTCATCAATGACCGGATCGTAGCGGCGAACAAAACCATTGGTATCCAGACAGGTATGTATGCCTTCTGCTTTGCAGGCACGAAACCAGTCACGCACAAACTCAGCCTGAAGAATGGCTTCGCCACCCGATGCGGTGACGCCACCGCCAGAGGCATTCATAAAGTGACGGTAGGACAGAACGTCCGCCATCAGCGCCTCAACGGTGATTTCTTTACCGGCGTGCGTGTCCCAGGTATCGCGGTTGTGGCAGTAAAGGCAACGCATCAGGCAACCCTGGAAAAAGGTAATAAACCGGATGCCGGGACCGTCTACGGTTCCGCATGATTCGAATGAGTGGATGCGACCTATGGCTGACATTGCGATGTTTCTCCAGGTAAGCCTGCGGAGCAGGTGGCACACTCTCTGGTGTGCTCTGAACAGGAAATCAATTTTGGTGGTTATCCGTATCTCAGACAACGACCAAAGCAGACTTTGAATATGAGGCTCCATGAAGGAGCCTCAGAAAGGGCTGATGGCGACAGCGCTTACAGCGATTGTGTAAAGGTACGGGTGATCACGTCCTGCTGCTGCTCTTTTGTCAGCGAATTAAAGCGAACGGCGTAGCCGGAGACGCGAATGGTTAACTGAGGATATTTTTCAGGATTATCCATCGCGTCCATTAACATCTCCCGGTTCATTACGTTCACATTAAGATGCTGACCGCCTTCAATACTGGTCTCATGATGGAAGTAACCGTCCATCAAGCCTGCCAGATTGGTTTTACGCACGTTGTCATCTTTGCCTAACGCATTAGGCACGATAGAGAAAGTGTAGGAGATACCGTCTTTTGCGTAAGCAAAGGGCAGTTTCGCCACCGAGGTCAGCGAGGCCACGGCACCTTTCTGATCGCGACCGTGCATCGGGTTAGCGCCCGGACCAAAAGGCGCGCCTGCACGGCGACCGTCTGGCGTATTACCGGTTTTCTTGCCGTAAACCACGTTAGAGGTAATGGTCAGCACAGACTGGGTCGGTACAGCGTTGCGATAGGTTTCGAGTTGCTGAATCTTTTTCATAAAGCGTTCAACAAGGTCGCAGGCCAGATCGTCAACGCGGGGATCGTTATTCCCGAACTGCGGATACTCTCCTTCGATGTCGAAATCGATGGCCAGGCCATCTTCATCACGCACCGGTTTCACCTTCGCGTATTTGATGGCAGACAGCGAGTCGGCCGCGACAGAGAGTCCGGCAATACCGCATGCCATGGTGCGGTAAACGTCACGATCGTGCAGTGCCATCAGCGCGGCTTCATAGCTGTATTTATCGTGCATGAAGTGGATGATGTTCAGTGCAGTGACGTACTGTTTCGCCAGCCAGTCCATAAAGTGATCCAGACGCGCCATTACCACGTCAAAATCAAGCACCTCATCGGTAATCTTGGCTTCTTTTGGTCCGACCTGCATTTTCAGTTTTTCGTCCACGCCGCCATTGATTGCGTAGAGCAGGGTTTTCGCCAGGTTGGCGCGGGCACCGAAGAACTGCATTTGCTTACCGACGATCATTGGGCTGACGCAGCAGGCAATTGCATAGTCATCGTTGTCGAAATCGGGACGCATCAGGTCGTCGTTTTCATACTGCAGTGATGACGTATCAATAGACACTTTCGCCGCATACTTTTTAAAGTTAACCGGCAGCTTCTCAGACCACAGAATGGTCATATTAGGCTCAGGTGAAGGGCCCATGGTGTACAGTGTATTGAGGAAACGGAAGGTGGTTTTACTCACCAGCGTACGTCCATCAACGCCCATACCGGCCAGCGATTCCGTTGCCCAGATGGGGTCGCCAGAGAACAGTTCATCGTACTCAGGCGTGCGCAGGAAGCGGACCATGCGCAGTTTCATCACCAGGTGGTCAATCAGTTCCTGCGCCTGCGCTTCGTTCAGCTTACCGGCGTTGAGATCGCGCTCAATGAACACGTCCAGGAAGGTTGAAACACGGCCAAAGGACATGGCTGCACCGTTCTGTGATTTTACTGCGGCAAGATAGCCGTAATAGGTCCACTGAACGGCTTCGACTGCATTGGTCGCCGGACCTGAGATATCGTGACCATATTTGGCTGCCATCTCTTTGATTTGTCCAAGCGCCCGATGCTGGTCAGCAATTTCTTCGCGTAGACGAATGGTGGCTTCCAGGTTGACGCCATTTTCCAGATAGCTTTGCAGAGACGCAAACTGAGCAAACTTATCGGCCATCAGGTAGTCAATGCCGTATAAGGCGATACGACGGTAGTCACCAATGATGCGTCCACGACCATAGGCATCAGGCAGGCCGGTTAATATACCTGATTTACGGCAGCGTAAAATGTCAGGGGTATAAACATCAAACACGCCCTGATTGTGCGTTTTACGATAGTCGGTGAAGATTTTTTTCAGTGAAGCATCGAGTTCGCGCCCGTAAACTTTACATGAACCCTCGACCATCTTAATGCCGCCAAAAGGAATAATGGCGCGTTTCAGCGGCGCTTCCGTTTGCAGGCCAACAACTTTTTCCAGTGATTTATTGATATAGCCGGCATCGTGCGAGGTGATGGTAGAAGCAAGATCGGTATCAAAATCGACGGGTGCGTGGGTACGGTTTTCAACTTTAATGCCTTCCAGCACGCTTTCCCACAGTTTAGTGGTGGCTTCGGTGGCGCCAGCGAGGAAAGATTCATCGCCTTCATACGGCGTATAGTTTTTCTGGATGAAGTCGCGTACGTTGACGCTGTTCTGCCATTCGCCTTCAGTAAAACCCTGCCAGGCTGAGGCCAGTTTTGCGTTAAGTTCGGTCATATTATACCTGCCTTATTTAAGGAGACTTTTGCTCTTGGGTCGATCCGGTTGGGATGAACCCTCGAGGCTGGATTAGTGCGCTTCGTGTCCACCGCGTAAGTAAATTACCCAGTAGGTCAATCCGACCAGCACTCCACCGCCGATAATGTTGCCGAGCGTGACTGGAATCAGATTGTCGAAAATAAAGTTTTTCACAGAAAGGGCCGGAAACTGTGCTGCCGTCGCGCCCGCAGCATGCCAAAATTCCGGGCCAGAAAAATCGCGAATGACGATGGCGAAAGGAATTAAAAACATATTTGCGATACTGTGTTCAAAACCACAGGCAACAAACATCGCCACCGGCAAAATCATAATCAGGCTTTTATCCATTAAGGTCCGTCCTGAATAGCTCATCCAGACCGCCAGACAGACCATCAAATTAGCCAGAATACCCAGAGAGACCGCTTCAACAAACGTGTGATGCATTTTATGGTCGGCAGTCTGCAACACGTTTAAACCCCATGCGCCGTTGGCCACCGTATGCTCACCGGAAAACCACATCAGCGCGACAAAAAACAGCGCACCGACCAGATTACCAACATAAACGTTGATCCAGTTACGTGCCAGTTGCCCCCAGGTGATGCGGCCACTCGCTTTCGCAACGACGATCAGCACGGTGGAGGTAAACAGGTCGGCACCACATACCACAACGAGTATCAACCCGAGTGAGAAACATATCCCCCCGACGAGCTTAGCCATGCCGTAAGCCATTTCACCGCTGCCGGTGGTGGCTGTGATGTAAAACACGAAAGCGATGGAGATAAACATGCCTGCGGTAAACGCGAGAAAGGTTGTCGTCAGCGGATGCTTGGTGGCTTTGTAGACGCCAGCGTCTTCAGCCACTTTTGCCATCGCGGCGGGTAATAACAGATTAAAAGGATTGTCAGCTTTCACACTAACTCACTCCAAAAGTTGTCTGAAAAAAATAATAACAAATGCACCTGTGATTAAAGTTGATATAGATCATGTCCAGCAGAGCAACAACGGTAAAGGTTTAACAAGAAAGGTGGTTTTTGGAACTAACGTCATGAAAAATAATGAATAAATTTATTTTAAATAATACAGGTTTTGTTTAACGAGAGGGCGTAATCAAGGCTGAAATATTGTAGATTTGTTAATAAGATAGGTTGTTGGTGTCGCTATTTAGCAGAAAAATAATGACATTAATCTATTAATGGCAGGAATACATAAGGATCAATAAAAAGGCACTGAACAGGTTCAGTGCCTCAGGCATGATTGTCAGGCTAACCCGCGTGAATGTTCAACGCCAGCTTAGGCATTTTCCCAGTAGCGGCGTTTGGCACGCTGCAATTTTTCATAAGCCGCCAGTAGCGCCTGATGAGCAGGGAAAGCGGTCAGGTCGCTGTCTACCGACTGAAGACCGTTGAAGGCTGCTTCACCACTGATGGCTGCGGATGCCGCTTCTACCGCCTCTGCGCCATACATACGGACAAAGGCGGCGTGATATTCCAGTGGATTACGCTCGTCTTCCATGGCCAGAAGTAGCAGAGTTTGCAGGCAACGATAATAATTTGCCCGCGCTGGGCTGAACACGGAGCCGTTGAATTCCATGGTCCATTCTGTCCAGATCAATGCCTGATCCAGATCGCCGCCGGCCAGCGCAAGCATGGCTTTAAGCTCCCCGATGCGTAAGGTATACCAGCCATTATCTTTACCCGTTGCCAGGCCAAGCAACTCACGGACGCGGGTGAAGTCATCAAAACCTTCTTCATCCAACTGCGAAATGAGATCAAGGTACTCTTCTGGATTCCAGTTGCTGCCGGGCAGGGCAAGCAGCGTGTCACGAATGCCTGCGCCCATGCTGTTATTTGCCAGCAGCAGGTCTTCGGCCGGATAGATATCGGACATGCCCGGCACAATAATGCGGCAGGCATAAACGCCTAAGTGCTCGTAGTCCGCGATATAAACTTCCTGATCTTCGGCAGCAAAAATGGCCATCAGCGTGCTGAACTCTTGCTCGGTAGTGCCAGCAAACGTCCAGTCAACAAACGGATAATCGGCCGTTTCTTTAAACATATCCCAGGAAATCAGGCCGCTTGAATCAATAAAGTGGGTTTCCAGATTGGCGTGCTCTGCCACTTCTTCATCATCAAAGGTGGGTGGGGTAAAGACGTCCAAATCCTTGAGGCTGCGGCCCTGGAGCAGTTCAGTAACGGTGCGCTCCAGCGCAACGCCAAAGTCCGGATGCGCACCGAAGGACGCGAAACAGGTGCCATTGGCAGGGTTAAACAGGACCACACAGATAACCGGATATTTACCTCCCAGCGACGCGTCATACGCAAAGATTGGGAAGCCTTCAGCTTCCAGGCGCGCAATGGCCTCGACCACGGAAGGGTAGCGCGCCATCACTGACTCAGGGATGGCTGGGAGGCTGATCGATTCGGCAATGATACGGTTCTTAATATAGCGCTCAAAGACCTCGGATAATCCCTGCACCCGCGCTTCATTGGCCGTATTGCCGGCCGACATGCCGTTCGATACGTAAAGGTTGCCAATGATGTTCATCGGGATATAGACGGTTTGCTGATCGGACTGGCGGGTAAAAGGCAGGGCGCAAATACCGCGCTCGCTGTTACCCGACTGGAGATCGATCAGGTCTGATGCGGCCACCGCATTTTCATGATCGTAAAAGGCACGCAGGCGTGAGTCCAGGATCCCCTCTGGCAGGCTGTCATCTTCCGGAAGCGCAAACCATTTTTCATTGGGGTAATGAACAAAATCGCCTTGAGCGATGCGGTTACCCAGCCAGAAATCGGCAAAAAAGTAGTTCGTGGACAGGCGCTCAAAATATTCACCCAATGCGGAAGCCAGGGCGGCTTTCTTGCTGGCACCTTTGCCATTGGTAAAGCAGAGTGGACAGTCGCGGTCGCGAATATGCACAGACCAGACGTGTGGAACGGGATTAAGCCAGGAAGCTTCTTCTATATTAAAGCCCAGATCCTGCAGTTTGGTCTGGAAACGCGTAATGGAGTCTTCCAGGGCGGCATCTTTGCCCGGGATAAAAGTTTGCGTCATGGTGCCGCTCTCTCTGTGAATAGGGTGCCTAAAGCGCGCAATGATACGTTTTTTACCGCCTGTTCGCTATCAAGTCGCTGCAATTTTACTGGACGTTTTCTCATGTCAGGGTTTGTCTGCCAATACCGGCAGCGAGTGAAAGGAACGTCCCTCACAATATTTTGTGTTGGCTTGCATTGGTAACATAACCTCCGGTGCGCCGTGCTGAAAAAATGTGACCGGTGTTAGATTTATGATTGCAGCCACCAGAATGCAGTGATAAAACCGAATCGTTATTCATAACCGTTCGATATGACAGTGGTGAGGGAAATGACGCAAATTTATAATTTTAGCTCTGGGCCAGCGATGCTGCCGAGCGAAGTGCTCCGCCGTGCAGAACAAGAATTGACAAACTGGCATGGTCTGGGGACTTCAGTAATGGAGATCAGTCACCGCAGTAAAGAGTTTATTCAGGTGGCCGAGGAAGCGGAAGCGGACTTCCGTGATCTGCTAAAAATCCCCTCTAATTACAAAGTTTTATTCTGCCACGGCGGCGCACGTGCGCAGTTTGCTGCGGTACCGGGTAACCTGCTGGGCAGCGCCACCAGTGCGGATTATGCCGACGGCGGCTACTGGGCGCACAGCGCCATTAAAGAAGCGGCAAAATATTGTTCGCCCCGCACGCTGGATGTCAAAACGACCCTTGAGGGAAAACGCGCCATTCTGCCTATGCGTGAGTGGGACGTCAGCGATGCGGCAGCCTATTTGCACTTCTGCCCGAATGAAACCATTGACGGCGTTGCCATTGATGAAGAACCTGATTTTGGCGACAAGGTCGTCGTTGCCGATCTCTCTTCCACGATTTTATCCCGCTCTATTGATGTCAGCCGCTATGGCGTGATTTATGCGGGCGCCCAGAAAAATATTGGTCCGGCGGGCATTACCCTGGTCATCGTCCGGGACGATCTGTTAGGTAAAGCGCATCAAAGTGTACCTTCCATTCTGGATTACAGTGTTCTGGCGGAAAACGACTCCATGTTCAACACGCCGCCAACGTTCGCCTGGTACCTGAGCGGTCTGGTATTCAAGTGGCTGAAGCAGAAAGGCGGCGTCGGTGAAATTGAAAAAATTAATCAGGCAAAAGCGGGCTTGCTTTACGACCTCATTGATAAGAGTGATTTCTACCGTAACGATGTCGCTCTGCTGAACCGTTCGCGAATGAATATTCCTTTCCAACTTGCGGATGCGTCACTCGACAGCCTGTTCCTGGAAGAGTCATTTAAAGCAGGTTTGCATGCCTTGAAAGGCCATCGCGTTGTTGGCGGCATGCGTGCATCCATCTACAATGCGATGCCGCTGGAAGGTGTTAAAGCCCTCACAGACTTCATGATCGATTTCGAACGCCGCCACGGCTGATTATTCCCCAGTCAGTGGGATTGCTGACACCTGACTCCGCCATACGGCGGAGTTGTCGTTTTTTTGAGGATAGAGTTTCACATGCAAGATTCCCTGACCCTTCAGCCCATTGCTCGCGTAAATGGCACGGTTAATTTGCCCGGCTCCAAGAGTGTTTCAAACCGCGCGCTGCTGCTGGCCGCATTGGCGAACGGCAAAACCCGACTCACTAATCTGCTGGACAGTGATGATGTTAAGCACATGCTTAATGCGCTTAAGGCTCTGGGCGTCGATTTCACGCTTTCCAGCGATCGTACCGTTTGCGACGTTACCGGAAAGGGCGGACCGCTTCAGGCGTCACAACCCGTTGAACTCTTCCTGGGCAATGCTGGTACGGCTATGCGTCCGCTGGCTGCGGCGCTGTGCCTTGGCGAGCAGGATGTGGTACTGACGGGCGAACCGCGGATGAAAGAGCGGCCGATAGGGCATCTGGTTGACGCGCTACGTCAGGGCGGCGCCCAAATCGATTACCTTGAGAATACGGATTATCCACCTGTTCGTCTGCGTGGCGGCTTTACGGGCGGAGAGGTCACCGTTGACGGTAGCGTATCCAGTCAGTTTTTGACCGCGTTGCTGATGACGGCGCCGTTAGCTCAGGAAGACACGCGAATCACGATTAAAGGCGATCTGGTCTCGAAACCCTACATCGACATTACCCTGCACCTGATGCGCTGTTTTGGCGTGGAGGTTGAAAATCAGCACTACCAGCATTTCCTGATCCAGGGAAAACAGCAGTATCAGTCACCGGGGGAGTATCTGGTGGAGGGCGATGCGTCTTCTGCGTCCTATTTCCTGGCGGCGGCCGCGATTAAAGGCGGCACTGTGCGCGTGACCGGTATCGGTCGTCATAGCGTGCAAGGCGATATTCGTTTTGCCGACGTGCTGGAAAAAATGGGTGCCACCATCGAGTGGGGTGACGATTTCATTGCCTGTACGGCGGGCAAGCTGCAGGCTATTGATATGGATATGAACCATATTCCCGATGCCGCGATGACAATTGCCACTGCTGCGCTGTTTGCTGAAGGCACGACCCAACTGCGCAATATCTACAACTGGCGGGTTAAAGAAACCGATCGCCTGACGGCGATGGCAACAGAACTCCGTAAAGTTGGGGCTGACGTCGAAGAAGGGCACGACTTTATCCGTGTTACCCCGCCGGCTAAGCTGATGCATGCTGACATCGGAACTTATAACGACCATCGTATGGCTATGTGTTTTTCGCTGGTGGCGTTATCAGATACGCCCGTAACAATTCTTGACCCGGGCTGTACTGCTAAAACCTTCCCTGACTATTTTGAGCAACTGGCAAAAATTAGCCATAACGCCTGAGTCCTGTGCCCGGTGAGTATTTCACCGGGCCGTTTTCCCTGTCTCATTTCTCGCGTCAAAAAGCCCTTTTTCAGACGAAATTTCGCCTAACCTTCTCTCTTAAGGGTAACGCCGTGTCGCAGGGCAGCGTATAATGCCCGACATTTGTGATGGCCAACTGGCCAAAATGCGCGCAGCAACAGGAGGGAATAATGACAGCAACTGCCCCGGTCATAACTATTGATGGGCCAAGTGGTGCGGGAAAGGGCACCCTGTGCAAAGCGATGGCGGAAGCATTGCAGTGGCATTTACTGGACTCTGGCGCGATTTACCGTGTTCTGGCGTTAGCTGCATTACATCACCAGGTTGATATCGAATCTGAAGAAGGACTGGTGCCGATTGCCGCTCACCTTGATGTGCGCTTCATCTCACAGAACGGTGAGATGCAGGTCATCCTTGAAGGCGAAGAAGTCACCAGCGAAATTCGCACCCAGGAAGTGAGCAATACCGCGTCGCGCGTTGCGGCATTTCCTCGCGTGCGTGAAGCCCTGTTACGCCGCCAGCGCGCCTTTCGCGAGGCTCCCGGCCTGATTGCCGATGGGCGTGATATGGGAACCGTTGTTTTCCCCGACGCGCCTGTGAAGATTTTCCTTGATGCCAGCCCGGAAGTCCGTGCAGAACGACGTATGCTACAGTTGCAGGACAAGGGCTTTAATGTTAACTTTGATCGCCTTTTAGCCGAGATAAAAGAGCGCGACGACCGCGATCGTAACCGCGCTATAGCGCCATTAGTGCCTGCTGAAGATGCGTTAGTGTTGGATTCAACACAGATGTCTATCGAGCAAGTTATTGATAAAGCGTTAGATTATGCCCGCAAAACGCTGGGCATTTAACATTTTGGTTTAAACGAATTGTATTAACCCTGTGCCAGGGATCCGGTGCAGGGCATGTGAAACAACCCCATCCGACATGAAGTCAGATGGACGTTAAATTGAAGAATCCTAAGATTATCAATATGACTGAATCTTTTGCTCAACTATTTGAAGAATCCCTGAAAGAAATCGAAACCCGCCCGGGTTCCATCGTTCGTGGCGTCGTTGTCTCTATCGACAAAGACGTCGTTCTGGTTGATGCGGGCCTGAAATCTGAATCTGCAATTCCTGCAGAGCAGTTCAAAAACGCAGCCGGCGAACTGGAAATCCAGGTTGGTGACGAAGTTGACGTTGCTCTGGACGCAGTGGAAGACGGCTTCGGTGAAACTCTGCTGTCCCGTGAGAAAGCTAAGCGTCATGAAGCTTGGATCACGCTGGAAAAAGCTTACGAAGAAGCTGAAACTGTTACCGGTATTATCAACGGCAAAGTCAAAGGTGGCTTCACAGTTGAGCTGAACGGTATCCGTGCGTTCCTGCCAGGTTCACTGGTAGATGTGCGTCCAGTGCGTGACACGCTGCACCTGGAAGGCAAAGAGCTTGAATTCAAAGTGATCAAGCTGGATCAGAAACGCAACAACGTCGTGGTTTCACGTCGTGCGGTTATCGAATCTGAGAACAGTGCAGAGCGCGATCAGCTGCTGGAAAACCTGCAGGAAGGCATGGAAGTCAAAGGTATCGTTAAGAACCTGACTGACTACGGTGCGTTCGTTGATCTGGGCGGCGTTGACGGCCTGCTGCACATCACTGATATGGCCTGGAAGCGCGTTAAGCATCCAAGCGAGATCGTGAATGTTGGCGATGAAATCAACGTTAAAGTCCTGAAATTCGACCGCGAGCGTACCCGTGTATCTCTGGGTCTGAAGCAGCTGGGCGAAGATCCATGGGTGGCTATCGCTAAGCGCTATCCAGAAGGCACCAAGCTGACTGGTCGTGTGACCAACCTGACTGATTACGGCTGCTTCGTAGAAATCGAAGAAGGCGTTGAAGGTCTGGTACACGTTTCAGAAATGGACTGGACCAACAAAAACATCCATCCGTCTAAAGTTGTTAACGTAGGCGATGTGGTTGAAGTAATGGTTCTGGACATCGATGAAGAGCGTCGTCGTATCTCCCTGGGTCTGAAGCAGTGTAAATCTAACCCATGGCAGCAGTTCGCCGAGACTCACAATAAAGGCGATCGCGTTGAAGGTAAAATCAAGTCAATCACTGACTTCGGTATCTTCATCGGCCTGGACGGCGGCATCGACGGTCTGGTTCACCTGTCTGACATCTCCTGGAACGCGACTGGCGAAGAAGCCGTTCGTGAGTACAAAAAAGGTGACGAAATCGCTGCCGTTGTACTGCAGGTTGATGCAGAGCGCGAGCGTATCTCTCTGGGCGTTAAACAGCTGGCAGAAGATCCGTTCAACAACTACATCACTTTGAACAAGAAAGGTGCCATCGTCACCGGTAAAGTGACTGCAGTTGATGCTAAAGGTGCTACAGTTGAATTAGCAGACGGCGTTGAAGGTTACCTGCGCGCTTCTGAAGCTTCACTGGACCGCATCGAAGACGCTACGCTGGTTCTGAACGTAGGCGACGACGTTGAAGCTAAATTCACCGGCGTTGACCGTAAAAACCGCGTTGTTAGCCTGTCTGTTCGTGCGAAAGACCAGGCTGACGAGAAAGAAGCCATCAATACTGTTAACACCAAACAGGAAGAAGGCAACTTCTCTAGCGCTATGGCTGAAGCGTTCAAAGCGGCTAAAGGCGAGTAATCGACCTTGCACCGGGCGGATTTATTCGCCCGGTTTCGGTAAAAGCTGTCATACATTCCTGTAGGGATTAACCGGAGGTTACATGACCAAGTCAGAACTGATTGAAAGGCTGGCGGGACAGCATACTCATATACCGGCGAAAGTCGTTGAGGATGCAGTCAAAGAAATGCTGGAGCACATGGCCACGACGCTGGCACAGGGCGAACGCATTGAAATCCGGGGATTCGGCAGCTTTTCGTTGCATTATCGCGCTCCGCGCACCGGTCGTAACCCGAAAACGGGTGACAAAGTGGATCTGGAAGGTAAATACGTTCCCCACTTCAAGCCGGGCAAAGAACTGCGTGACCGTGCAAACATTTACGGCTAAGCCGATACCGAACCGCCTAAACGACATCTCCGGATGTCGTTTTTTTTTGCCTGTCACCTGCGATGGATCTCTCTTCCAGAAAAATGTCTCTTCGCTGCAACGGCCGATTTTTACTGCGATCCTTCACCTGGTGAACAACGAATGCGCTTTATCCTGAGAAGTCGTGCGGCATACTTGTGGCACGACAGGAGCGGGATGCATTATGTTGACATGGATTTTACTGGCAAGAATCGCCGCGATCACGACGTTACCCTTACTGGTGTTACCCGGGCTTCCTTCCCCTTTCACCATATTGGTGCTGCTGTTGAGTGGTGTCTGCGTGATTGCCTTGTCTCATCGCAGGATCCGCATCGCCGGCGTGGCGCTCCTGTTCACGGCCTGGGGGCTTTTTAATGCACAATCACTGGTAAAAGACACCGAAATGATGATTGCTGCCCCGGGGAAGTTTGATGTGCAAATTGAGGACGTCCATCAGACGCATTCGCGCATCAGAGTCAGATTGCTAAAAGTGGACGATCACATTCTCTTTCCGCCGCGCTTTGCGTGGCTTTCGTTGCCGGATAACGCCAGTGAGTATTGCCCCGGTCAGCGTGGAAAGATGATGCTCAGGCTGAGAGCGGTGCATGCCAGGCTCAACGAAGGGGCGTTTGATGCGCAGCGCTTCGCCATGGCGAATCATGCACCCGTGCAGGGCCGTATTGTTTCCCAGACCATCACGCACGCCTCCTGCAGCGTGCGCTGGCGATTTATCACTCACCATCGTCAGCAAAACGGCCACTTGCCTGCCTCAGCCACGCTTGAAGCGTTAGCCTTTGGCATCCGGGACAACCTCAGCGAGGCGACCCGACAGCTGTTAAGGGAGACCGGTACCGCGCACCTTATGGCAATTTCAGGCATGCACATTGCTTTGGCAGCAGGGACAGGGTGGTTACTGGCACGAGGAAGCCAGATTCTGTTTCCGGCCCGCGCTGTCAGCTATCTGTATCCTGTCATTATGGGCTGGCTTTTTGCCGCGCTGTATACCTGGCTTTCCGGGGCGCATGCACCTGCGCAGCGGGCATTACTGGCACTGACACTTTGGGCTGTAACACGTTTCGTTGGCGTGCAGTTGAGTAGCTGGCAAGTCTGGACGCTGTGTGTGGGTTTACTGCTTGCCGTCGATCCGCTTACGGTACTCTCTGACAGCTTCTGGCTTTCTGTGTTGGCGGTGGGCATGCTGTTGATCTGGTACCACTGGTTCCCACTGGCGGCGCGCTTTCGGCACGCACGCCGCTGGTTACCGATACAGCTTCTCCACCTGCAGTCAGGCATGATGATTTTGATGCTGCCGTTACAGGCGGGCTTGTTCAACGGCATTAGTATAACGGCGCTGATAGCCAATCTGCTGGCCATCCCGGTGGTGTCATTTGTCACGGTGCCGTTAATACTGGTTGCGATGCTGCTACCGGTGCCGGCACTCTCCACCTGGTTTTGGCTGGCGGCAGATGGCTCTCTTCGTTTTCTGTTAACCAGCCTGGCGCTGTTGCCGCCGGGCTGGTGGCCATTGCAGGGGGCAGCCTTTTTTATGCTCATGGTGTGGGGCGGCTTGCTGGTCTGGCGCACTGGTGCACTGTTCAGCCTGCCGTGGAGCTGCAGCGCTATCGCACTGGCCATGGTGTTTTCCCGCCACTATAAACCGGAAAGGGAATGGCGCATTGATATGCTGGATGTCGGGCATGGCTTGAGCGTGGTCATCAGTCAGGGCCGTGAGGCCGTGTTGTACGATACGGGGCCACGCTGGCAACACAGTGATGCAGGAACACGCGTGATTACGCCCTGGTTACAACATAAAGGTCTGGTACTGCAGGAGGTTATCCTGAGCCACAGACATCTCGATCATACCGGCGGGCTCGCTGCCATTCTGCAACGCTGGCCTGGGATAAAGGTGCGCAGCAGCCTGGAGGGAACGCACCATTTGGCCTGCGTTCGGGGAGCAACATGGCGTTGGAAGCAGCTAAATTTCAGCGTGCTCTGGCCACTCAGTTCACCCAATAAAGGTGAAAATAACGACTCCTGCGTGGTGAGCGTTGATGACGGAAATGTCCGGCTGTTGCTGACCGGCGATCTGGAAAAACTGGCTGAGCAGCAGTTGGTCAGGCTGGAGAAGCAGCAGCTAAAAGCCGATATTTTGCAGGTTCCCCATCATGGCAGCCGCACGTCATCCTCCCGATTACTGCTTCGTAGCGTGGCCGGACACACCGCGATTGCCTCTCTGGCGCGCTACAATGCATGGCGAATGCCGGCTAAACCTGTAGTACGTAATTACCATGAATATGGCTATAACTGGCTCGATACAGGGCAATCTGGACAGATAAGCATCAGAGTTGGTAAAGGTAAAATGCAGGTTTTTACCCTCAGAGAACAATTAATGCCCCGTTGGTATCATCAGTGGTTTGGCGTCAAACGCGAATCCAGGTAGAATGGCCGGCTATTTCCAACAACGTGAATAAATAATGCATCAAGATAAAGATCTCTCAACGTGGCAGACATTCCGTCGACTCTGGCCGATGATCGCACCCAACAAAGCTGGCTTAATTGTGGCGGCTACGGCCCTGATTATTAATGCCGCAGGCGATACGTTAATGCTCTCCCTGTTGAAGCCTTTGCTGGATGACGGCTTTGGTAAAGCGGACAGGTCCGTGATGCTGTGGATGCCGTTGGCAGTTATTGGCTTGATGCTGGTTCGCGGCGTAAGTAGCTATATTTCCAGCTACTGCATTTCCTGGGTATCCGGGAATGTGGTCATGAACATGCGTCGGCGTCTGTTCAGTCATATGATGGGCATGCCGGTGGCCTTCTTCGATCAGCAGTCTACGGGTACGCTCCTCTCGCGTATCACCTATGACTCGGAGCAGGTTGCATCGTCTTCATCAGGCGCACTGGTCACGGTCGTGCGCGAAGGCGCGTCCATCATCGGCCTGTTTATCATGATGTTCTATTACAGCTGGCAGCTGTCGCTGATTCTCATCGTGCTCGCCCCCATTGTTTCCTTTGCCATTCGTATGGTGTCGAAGCGTTTCCGCAACATCAGCAAATCCATGCAAAACACCATGGGGCAGGTGACAACCAGTGCCGAGCAGATGCTGAAAGGGCATAAAGAAGTGCTGATTTTTGGCGGACAGGAAATCGAATCGGCGCGTTTTGCCAAGGTCAGCAACCGTATGCGCCAGCAGGGTATGAAGCTGGTGTCAGCGTCCTCGATCTCCGATCCGGTTATTCAGCTGATTGCCTCGCTGGCGCTGGCGTTTGTGCTTTATGCGGCGAGTTTCCCCAGCGTGATGGATACCTTGACCGCCGGTACGATCACTGTGGTGTTCTCATCCATGATTGCGCTGATGCGCCCGCTGAAGTCACTGACCAACGTGAATGCTCAGTTCCAGCGTGGTATGGCGGCCTGCCAGACGCTGTTCTCCATTCTGGACAGCGAGCAGGAAATTGACAACGGTAAGCGTGAAATTACCCGCGCAAAAGGGGATGTCGAGTTCCGTAATGTGACATTTACCTATCCGGGCCGTGAAACGCCTGCCTTGAAAGACATTAATCTGGCGCTGCCGGCAGGCAAAACGGTAGCCCTGGTGGGGCGTTCAGGCTCGGGTAAATCGACCATGGCAAGCCTGCTGACCCGTTTTTATGATATTCAGCAGGGCAACATTTTGCTGGATGGCTACGATTTGCGCGAGTACACCTTATCGTCATTGCGTAATCAGGTCGCGCTGGTGTCGCAAAATGTGCACCTGTTTAATGATACCGTCGCCAATAACATTGCCTATGCGCGCAGCGAGCAGTACAGCCGTGAGGAGATTGAAAAAGCGGCGACCATGGCTCATGCCATGGATTTTATCAATAAAATGGATAAAGGGCTGGATACGGTTATCGGCGAAAACGGCGTCCTGTTGTCTGGCGGTCAGCGTCAACGTATCGCCATTGCGCGTGCGTTACTGCGCGACTGTCCTATCCTGATTCTTGACGAGGCCACTTCGGCGCTGGATACGGAATCTGAGCGTGCTATTCAGTCAGCCCTGGATGAGTTGCAGAAAAACCGTACTTCCCTGGTGATTGCACACCGCCTGTCGACTATCGAAAAAGCGGATGAAATTGTGGTCGTGGAAGAGGGCAAAATTATCGAGCGCGGCACGCATGCCGTGCTCCTTGCGGAAAAAGGCGCCTATGCCCAACTTCATAAAATGCAATTTGGCCAATGATTGAGCGCATCTGGAGCGGGCGATCGCCTTTATGGGTACTGTTATGGCCACTTAGTGTGCTATACGGGGCGATTACGGCATTGATCCGCTTCAGTTTTCAACGCGGCTGGCGCAAAAGCTGGCGTGCGCCCGTGCCTGTCGTGGTGGTCGGGAATTTAACCGCAGGCGGGAACGGCAAAACGCCGGTGGTGATTTGGCTGGTAGAGGCCCTGCAACAACGCGGCCTGCGTGTTGGCGTGATTTCACGAGGCTATGGCGGTAAAGCAGACCATTATCCATTGCAGGTCACTGCCGCAACCGCCACTGAACAGGCGGGTGACGAACCCGTTCTGATCGCCCAGCGCACGGCTGCGCCCGTGGCCGTTGCGCCGCGCCGCCGTGAGGCCATTGACCTTCTCCTGAAGCATCACGAGCTGGATCTGATTGTGACTGACGATGGTCTGCAGCATTACGCCTTGCAGCGCGATCGGGAGATTGTCGTGGTGGATGGCGTGCGCCGTTTCGGCAACGGCTGGTGGTTACCTGCTGGCCCAATGCGCGAACGCGCTTCACGTCTCAAAACGGTGGATGCCGTTATCGTCAACGGCGGCGAACCGCAGGCAGGTGAAATTGCGATGCAACTGCGCCCGGGCAAGGCGACGCATCTGCTGAGCGGCGAACAACGCCCGCTCAGCACCTTTCATAACGTTGTTGCTATGGCGGGAATTGGTCATCCGCCACGCTTCTTTAATACCTTAAAGCAGCAAGGGTTAACGCCTGTAGCGGAAATCGCTTTTGCCGACCACCATGCTTACAGCGAAGAAGAACTTTCACGTCTGCTGCAGCCTGAGCAGATGCTGTTGATGACCGAAAAAGATGCGGTAAAGTGCCGGGCATTCGCACAACCCTCGTGGTGGTATCTGCCGGTTGATGCACAACTGCACGCCGAGGCAGCCACCTTGCTGTTAGAGGATATAGAAAACCTTTGCTGTACGTCTGCACACCGGGCAAAGTACTAACCTCCCCATCTGATAAGGAAGAGAATGAGCATACATTCACTTTCGCGACAGCAGGCACGTAACATCCACCTCGCAGCTCAGGGGCTGCTCCGTCCGGCAGCCCGCCGGGCGCGTCAGCAGGACATTCCAGACTGTATTACCCGAATGGCCTTACTACAAATCGACACCATCAATGTGGTTGCCCGAAGCCCTTATCTGGTGCTGTTTAGTCGTTTAGGGGATTACCCTCAATCCTGGCTGGATACATCCCTGGCTCAGGGGGACATTTTTGAGTACTGGGCCCACGAAGCCTGCTTTATTCCGCGCAACGATTACAAATTACTGCGACATCGCATGCTCTCGCCCGAACGCCTGGGCTGGAAATACAGTGCGCAATGGGCTGCCGAGTATCAGCAGGAGATGGCCGATTTACTGACCTACATCCGCGATAACGGCCCCGTCAGATCGGCCGATTTTGCCACCGAAAAAAATCATAAACCGGGATGGTGGGCGTGGAAACCGCACAAGCGACATCTCGAAAATCTGTTTAGCGCAGGTGAATTGATGGTAGCAGAGCGCCGAAATTTTCAGCGAGTCTACGATTTACGCGCCCGGGTGATGCCGGACTGGCAGGATGCGATCCACGCGATCGGCGAGGATGAAGCGATCCGATTGATGTTGATGAACAGTGCGCGCAGCCTGGGGATTTTTCGCAGTGAATGGCTGGCCGATTATTACCGACTGAAACAGGCACCGATCAAAGCCTTTATCCAATCGGCGCAGGCTGCGGGAGACATTATTCCGGTCGAGGTCAAGGAAATGGGCGCGATGTGGCTGCACCAGAGCGCGCTGCCCGGATTAACGACGCCTTTGAAAGCGACGCATACCGCGCTGTTATCCCCATTTGATCCCGTAGTCTGGGATCGAAAGCGGGCGCGAGAACTGTTTGACTTTGACTACCGTATCGAATGCTACACGCCTGCCGAAAAGCGCAGGTACGGTTACTTCGTTTTACCTTTGCTGCATCGTGGTCAGCTTAAAGCCCGGCTGGATGCACGAATGATTCGCGCGTCACGTCAGTTGGAGATCAAAAATATCTGGCTGGAGCACGACGTCTCTGTCACCACCTCCTTTCTCCAGGATGCACAACGGGCAATTACCCGTTTCGCGCGCTGGCAGGGTGCAGAGACGGTCGTGTTACAGCAGGCTCCTCCGGCGTTACTGGCACACTGGTCGCGGTTATGGTCTCTGGATAATTCGTGATGCCACAACCGGTGTGGTTTACCCGCTCTTATCAACGCTGTGATATGCTTTAGCGCTTACGCTATCGGTCCGTGATGGAGGATATATGGATCACCGTTTACTCGAAATCGTTGCCTGCCCGGTTTGCAATGGCAAGCTGTATTACAACAACGAACAGCAAGAACTGATCTGCAAGCCCGATGCACTGGCTTTTCCGGTGCGCGATGGCATTCCGGTCCTGTTGGAAAACGAAGCCCGTACGTTGTCGGTTGAAGAGATCCATCCATGAGTTTTATTGCCATCATTCCTGCTCGTTATGCCTCAACCCGTCTACCCGGTAAACCCTTGGTCGATATTCATGGCAAGCCGATGGTGGTACATGTGATGGAACGCGCGCGCGAATCCGGTGCCAGCCGGGTTATCGTGGCGACCGATCACCCGGATGTGGCCAGCGCAGTGGAAGCGTCGGGAGGCGAAGTCTGCATGACGCGCGCCGATCATCATTCAGGCACAGAACGCCTTGCCGAAGTGATTGAGAAGTATCAGTTCGCAGACGATCAAATTATCGTCAATGTTCAGGGCGATGAGCCTATGATCCCGGCCGAAATCGTGCACCAGGTGGCGAATAATCTGGCGCAGTCTGAGGCCGGTATGGCGACGCTGGCCGTGCCCATTACCGATGCAGAAGAAGCCTTTAATCCTAACGCCGTGAAAGTCGTTATGGATGCCAAAGGCTATGCGCTGTATTTTTCTCGTGCGACCATTCCCTGGGACCGCGAGCGCTATGCGGAATCACGCGATCGCATCGGCGATACGCTGCTCCGGCACATTGGCATTTACGCCTACCGGGCAGGCTTTATTCGCCGTTACATCGACTGGGCACCTTGTCCCCTTGAGCAGATTGAATTACTCGAGCAGCTCCGGGTGCTGTGGTACGGCGAAAAGATTCACGTGGCGGTAGCAAAAACGGTGCCGGGCGTTGGGGTCGATACGCCAGAGGACCTGATTCGTGTGCGTGCTGCCATGCGCGGCTGAGGTCATCCGTCAGGTTCAGGGCGTGACTACGGCTCTCCGCTCTTCTGATTACCCGATTGAAGGATGCGCGCGGCGTCGTGCGCATCCTTCAACGCTGTTACGAAGCGGGTGTTTCGGCGGGGGGATTAATGCGTTGCAATGCACTGCCGAGCGTTTCATAGATGGCGCGTTCGCTGTGGCCCATCCACAGCGGAGAAGGAAAAGCCCGCTCCCACCAGTTGAGCGGGGAGGTAATTGCCAACTGGTTCGCCGGTGCGGCAATCGGGTTAAGCCCTGCCTGCTGGAAGAAACGCATGGCACGCGGCATATGATTCGCTGATGTGACCAGCAAAAAGGAATGATGCCCGATCACTGCGCTGACCGCCCGCGCTTCCTGCTCAGTATCCTTGGGTTGATCCAGAATATGAATATGAGCGTCAGGTACGCCAAGGCTTTCGGCGACCTGTGCGGCCACCCACGCATTACTTTTGGGATTGTGCCCTGCAGCAGCACCGGTAAAGACCATCGTTGCCTGCGGGTTACGCAGCCACTGACGCACGCCCTCTGTCACGCGAGGCAAACTGTTATTCAACAAGTTTGAGCTGGGTGCCCAGGCAGGATTGTAGGTATAGCCTCCACCCAGTACCACGATGTAATCCACTTTCTGGCTACCATTCCATGTTGAATAGTGCGACTCCACCGGCAATAACAGGCGGTCTGCCACAGGCTGTAGGCTAATCAGTAATATTATCAGCCAGCTCACCGAGATGAGTATTTTGCCGCTTTTCTGCCAGCGGCTGAACCAAAGCAGTAAAATGCCTGCCGCCATCAGTAAAAGCAGAAAAGGCAAGGGCAGCAACAGGTTACCGACGGCCTTTTTCAGCATAAAAACCATGTAAAAAACCTCTTGTTGTCCGAAAAAACAGCAGCCAGAGCGCAAGAATGGTATCAAAGCTTCATTCTTACCGTACCTGTGACAAAATAGCATATGTTTCACCGCAGCATACCGGAGCCCACGCCATGCAGGATCGTAACTTTGACGATCTCGCGGATAAATTTTCGCAAAACATTTACGGCACAACCAAAGGCCTGGTGCGTCAGGCCATCTTATGGGATGAGCTGGAAACGATTCTTCCCAGCCTGTCATCCTCCGCGCTGAACGTACTGGATGCGGGCGGCGGCATCGGTCAGATGTCCAGCGGGCTGGCTGGGCGGGGCCACCAGATACTGCTGTGCGATCTTTCCGGAGAGATGTTACGCCGTGCCCAGGAAAATGCGGATGCGCTGGGTGTGAGCCACAACATGCAATTCAAACAAATTAGCGCGCAGCAGGTCGGTGAACATTTGGATAAGCCGGTGGATCTGGTATTGTTTCACGCTGTGCTTGAGTGGGTTGCGGAACCTGAAGCGGTGTTAAAAGCCTTGTTTGATACACTGCGCCCCGGCGGCGTGCTGTCGTTGATGTTTTACAACCTGCATGGGTTAACATTACGCACCCTGACGCTGGGCAACTTTGGTTATCTGCGCACTAACTTGACCAAACGCAAGAAGCGCACGCTGTCACCGGACTATCCCCGCGATCCCGATGACGTGTATCGTTGGCTGGAGAACTGTGGTTTTCAGATTGAACGGCGTGCCGGGATTCGCGTATTTAGCGATTATATGAAGCCGCCTAAAGGCGAGCCAAAGAGCGACGACGAAATTATTGAGATGGAGCGGCGCTTTTGCCGCCAGGAACCCTTTTTAAGCTTAGGGCGTTACATCCACGTGACCGCGCGCAAACCCGGGCAGAAGGACGAATTATGAGTGAATTTTCCCAGACGGTACCGGAGCTGGTATCCTGGGCGCGCAAGAATGACTTCTCGCTTGCGCTGCCAGTTGAACGTCTGGCTTTTTTGCTGGCCATCGCCACGCTAAATGGCGAACGCATGGACGGTGAAATGAGCGAAGGTGACCTGATTGATGCGTTTCGTCACGTCAGCAAAGCCTTTGAGCAAACCAGTGAAACGGTGTTGGTACGCGCCAACAACGCCATCAACGATATGGTGCGCCAGCGCCTGTTAAACCGCTTTACCAGTGAGTTAACCGAGGGCAATGCGATTTATCGCCTGACCCCGTTGGCCATTGGCATCACTGATTACTATATTCGCCAGCGGGAATTCTCCACGCTGCGCCTGTCAATGCAGCTTTCTATCGTGGCGGCGGAGCTGAAGCGCGCCGCGGATGCGGCTCAGGAAAACGGCGATGAATTTCACTGGCACCGCAACGTGTTCGCGCCGCTGAAATATTCGGTGGCCGAAATTTTCGACAGTATCGATATGACGCAGCGCCTGATGGATGAGCAACAGCAGGCGGTTAAGACGGACATTGCCGAACTGCTGAACAAAGACTGGCGAGCCGCGATTTCGAGCTGTGAAATGTTGCTGTCGGAAACCTCAGGTACGCTGCGTGAACTGCAGGATACGCTGGAGGCAGCGGGCGATAAGCTGCAGGAAAATCTGCTGCGCATTCAGGATGCCACGCTGGACAGCCCGGATCTGGGTTTTGTCGACAAACTGGTTTTCGATTTGCAAAGCAAACTCGATCGCATTACCAGTTGGGGGCAACAGGCCATCGATCTCTGGATTGGCTACGATCGCCACGTGCACAAATTCATTCGTACCGCCATCGATATGGACAAAAACCGCGTTTTCGCCCAGCGTTTGCGTGTTTCTGTGCAGAACTATTTTGATGCGCCCTGGGCGCTCACCTATGCCAACGCCGAACGTCTGTACGATATGCGTGACGACGAACTGACGCTGCGCAATGACGAAGTTATGGGCGAATTGCCGGCCGAGCTGGAGTTTGAAGAATTCAATGAAATTCGCGAGCAGCTGGCGGCCATGATTGAAGAAGCCTTAGAGATTTATAAAACGCAGCAAAAACCGCTCAACCTCGCCGCTGTGATGCGCGACTATCTGGCTCAATATCCACGCGCGCGTCACTTTGACCTGGCGCGTATTGTGGTGGATCAGGCCGTGCGGCTCGGCGTAGCGGAAGCCGATTTAGCCGGCTTGCCTGTGGAATGGCAAGCCATTAATGATTACGGAGCCAAGGTGCAGGCACATGTCATCGACAAATATTGAACAAGTGATGCCGGTTAAACTGGCACAGGCACTGGCAAATCCGATTTTTCCGGCGCTGGACAGCCAGTTACGCGCCGGACGCCACATTGGTATCGAAGAGCTGGACAATCACGCTTTTCTGATGGATTACCAGCAGTATCTGGAAGAGTTTTACACCCGCTACAACGTTGAGCTGATTCGCGCGCCAGAGGGATTCTTCTATCTGCGTCCGCGTTCAACCACGCTCATTCCCCGTTCTGTCCTGTCTGAGCTGGATATGATGGTCGGTAAAATCCTTTGCTATCTCTATCTCAGCCCGGAACGCCTGGCGAATGAAGGCATTTTTACCCAGCAGGAACTTTATGACGAGCTGCTGTCTCTGGCGGATGAAAGTAAACTGCTGAAACTGGTTAACCAGCGCTCAACCGGCTCGGATCTCGATCGCGCCAAGCTGCAGGAAAAAATGCGTGCGTCTTTAAGCCGCCTGCGCCGTCTTGGCATGGTGTGGTTTTTTGGCAACGACAGCAGCAAGTTCCGTATTATCGAGTCCGTTTTTCGCTTCGGCGCCGATGTGCGCAGCGGTGACGATCCGCGGGAAGCGCAGCTGCGCCTGATTCGTGACGGTGAGGCAATGTTGCTGGATAACGCCACGGCCACGACTGAGGCTGATGACAGTGATGAGAATGACAGCGATGCGGGTGATATCGCGGAGGAAGAACAGGCATGATTGAACGCGGCAAATTTCGTTCGCTAACGCTGATCAACTGGAACGGTTTTTTTGCCCGAACCTTTGATCTCGATGAACTGGTCACCACGCTGTCGGGCGGTAACGGGGCAGGCAAGTCAACCACCATGGCGGCCTTTGTAACGGCGCTGATCCCTGACTTAACGCTGCTGCACTTCCGTAACACGACCGAAGCGGGTGCGACCTCAGGCTCACGTGATAAAGGCCTGCACGGTAAACTCCGTGCCGGTGTTTGCTATGCCATGCTGGACGTCGTCAATTCACGTCACCAACGCGTGGTGGCGGGCGTCAGACTGCAGCAGATCGCCGGACGCGATAAGAAAGTCGATATCAAACCTTTCAGTATTCATGGTTTACCTACAGATACGCTGCCTACTGATATGCTGACGGAAATCCTCAACAGCCGTCAGGCGCGCGTGTTACCGCTTAATGAGGTAAAAGAACGCGTTGAGGCGCTGGAAGGCGTGCAGTTCCGTCAGTACAGCTCGGTCACCGACTATCACGCCATGATGTTTGATCTCGGCGTTGTCCCGCGTCGTCTGCGTTCGGCCAGCGATCGCAGCAAGTTTTACCGCCTGATTGAAGCCTCTCTTTACGGCGGTATCTCCAGTGCGATTACCCGCTCGCTACGTGATTATCTGTTGCCGGAAAACAGCGGCGTGCGTAAAGCCTTTCAGGACATGGAAGCGGCGCTGCGCGAGAACCGTATGACGCTGGAAGCGATCCGCGTCACCCAGTCGGATCGTGACCTATTTAAGCACCTTATTTCTGAGGCCACCAGCTATGTGTCGGCGGATTATATGCGTCATGCCAACGAGCGACGCATCCACCTCGACAGCGCCTTACAGCTGCGCAATGAGCTGCTCAGCGGTCGCAAACAGCTGGCTTCTGAACAGTACCGCCATGTAGAGATGGCGCGCGAGCTGGCCGAACATAGCGGGGCGGAAAACGATCTCGAAGTCGATTATCAGGCGGCGAGCGATCACCTGAATCTGGTGCAGACGGCGATGCGCCAGCAGGAAAAAATTACGCGCTATGACAGCGATATTGAAGATCTTACGATCCGTCTGGAAGAGCAGAGCGAAGTCGTTGCTGAAGCGCGCGAAATCCAGGAAGAAAATGAGGCCCGTGCCGAAGCCGCAGAACTGGAAGTGGATGAGCTGAAGAGCCAGTTGGCCGATTTTCAGCAGGCGCTGGATGTGCAGCAAACCCGTGCTATTCAGTATCAACAGGCATTACAGGCGCTGGAACGCGCCCGCACGCTTTGTCAGTTGCCAGACTTAACCATCGATAATGCCGCCGAATGGCAGGCCAGTTTCCAGGCCAAAGAAGAAGAAGCCACCGGGCAACTGCTGAATCTGGAGCAGAAGCTGAGCGTAGCAGAAGCCGCCCACAGCCAGTTTGAACAGGCGTTATCACTGGTCACCAGCATTGCCGGTGAGGTTAGCCGCAAAGAAGCCTGGCAGGTCGGGCGCGATCTGCTGCGCGATGCCAGCAATCAACGTCACCATGCCGATCAGCTTTCCTCCCTGCGCCTGCGCCTGAATGAACTCGAACAGCGCCTACGTGAGCAGCAGGAAGCCGAGCGTCTGCTGGCAGAGTTCTGTAAACGTCAGGGGCAGCACTACGATCCTGACGCGCTGGAAGGCCTTCAGCGTGAGCTTGAAGCGCAAATCGAGCAGCTGGACAGCAGCGTGGCAGACGCGGGCGAACAGCGCATGATGATGCGTCAGGAACTTGAGCAACTGCGCGAACGTATCACCGCGCTGACCGCGCGCGCGCCGCACTGGCTGGCCGCGCAAGAAATCCTGACTCAGCTCAGTGAGCAAACCGGTCAGGACCTGGCCAACAGCCAGGATGTGACGGAATACATGCAGCAGCTGCTGGAGCGCGAGCGTGAAACCACCGTTGAGCGTGACGAAGTAGCAGCCCGCAAGCGTGAAATTGAGCAGCAGATTGAACGCCTCAGCCAACCGGGCGGTGCCGAAGATCCTCGCCTGAATCAGCTGGCTGAGCGATTTGGCGGCGTACTGTTGTCGGAAATTTATGATGACGTAACGCTGGACGATGCGCCTTACTTTTCTGCCTTGTACGGCCCATCGCGCCACGCCATTGTCGTACCCGATCTGTCGCTGGTGCGCGAGCAACTCGATGGCTTAGAAGAGTGCCCGGAAGATCTGTACCTGATCGAAGGGGATCCGCAGTCGTTTGATGACAGCGTGTTTAGCGTAGACGAGCTCCAGAACGCCGTCGTGGTAAAAGTCGCCGAGCGTCAGTGGCGCTATTCCCGCTTCCCGAAAATCCCGCTGTTTGGTCGGGCGGCGCGCGAAAACCAGCTTGAATTACTCAATAACGAGCGCGACCGGCTGGCGGAACGTTACGCCACCTTGTCGTTTGACGTACAAAAGACGCAACGTCTGCATCAGTCATTTAGTCGCTTTATCGGCAGCCATCTTGCGGTGGCCTTTGATGATGACCCAGAAGCGCAAATCCGTCAGCTCGGCGCCCGTCGCGGTGAGCTGGAACGTGCGCTCAATCAGCATGAAAGTAATAATCAGCAACAGCGTCAGCAGTATGAACTGGCCAAAGAGGGCGTTGCACAGCTTAATCGCCTGCTGCCGCGCATCAGTCTGCTGCGGGATGAGACGCTGGCGGATCGCTGTGAGGAGATTCGCGAGCAGGTTGAAGAGGCACAGGAGGCCGCGCGTTTCCTCCATTTACATGGCGCAAAACTGGCCAGACTGGAGCCGATGCTTGCGGTACTGCAAAGCGATCCTGAACAGCATGAGCAGTTGCAGGCGGATTACCAGCAGGCGCAGCAACAGCAACGTAACGCGCGTCAGCAGGCGTTTGCTCTGACCGAAGTGGTGCAGCGCCGTGCGCATTTCGGCTATGACGACTCTGCCAGCATGCTGGGCGGCAACAACGATCTCAGCGACAAACTGCGTCAAAGGCTGGAGCAGGCAGAAGCCGAGCGCAGCCGCTGTCGTGAGCGTTTGCGCGCCCATCAGTCGCAGCTGACGCAATATTCTCAGGTGCTGGCATCGCTTAAAAGCGCCTACGATGCCAAGCGCGATATGCTGAAAGAGCTGCAGCAGGAAATGCAGGATATCGGTGTTCAGGCCGATGCCAGCGCGGAAGAACGCGCGCGTATCCGCCGGGATGAACTTTATACGGCGTTAAGTCACAACCGCGCCCGCCGTAATCAGCTGGAGAAACAGCTCACTTTCTGCGAAGCAGAAATGGACAACCTGCAGAAAAAACTGCGCCAGCTTGAACGTAACTATCACCAGAACCGTGAACAGGTGGTGAGTGCTAAGGCGGGCTGGTGCCTGGTGCTGCGTCTGGTGAAAGATAACGGTGTTGAACGTCGTCTGCATCGTCGTGAACTGGCTTATCTCAGTGGCGATGAACTGCGTTCCATGTCGGATAAGGCACTGGGCGCACTGCGCCTGGCGGTGGCCGATAACGAACATCTGCGCGATGTGCTGCGTTTGTCTGAAGATCCGAAACGCCCGGAACGTAAGATTCAGTTTTTTATCGCCGTGTATCAACATCTGCGCGAACGTATCCGCCAGGATATCATTCGCACGGACGATCCGGTTGAAGCCATCGAGCAGATGGAGATTGAACTCAATCGACTGACGGAAGAGCTGACGGCCCGTGAGCAGACCCTGGCTATCAGTTCACGCAGCGTCGCGAATATTATTCGTAAAACGATTCAGCGTGAACAGAACCGTATCCGCCAGCTGAATCAGGGGCTGCAAACCGTAAGCTTTGGTCAGGTGCGCAGCGTCCGGCTAAACGTCAACGTGCGCGAAACGCATGCCATGCTGCTGGACACCTTGTCTGAAGAGCACGAACAGCATCAAGATCTGTTTAACAGCAACCGACTCACGTTCTCGGAAGCGCTGGCTAAACTCTACCAGCGTCTGAATCCGCATATTGATATGGGGCAGCGTACACCACAAACCATCGGTGAAGAGCTACTGGATTACCGTAACTACCTTGAGATGGAAGTCGAGGTCAACCGGGGTTCAGATGGCTGGTTGCGTGCCGAAAGTGGTGCGCTTTCCACCGGTGAGGCCATTGGTACGGGGATGTCAATTCTGGTCATGGTGGTGCAGAGCTGGGAAGAGGAATCACGTCGCCTGCGCGGTAAAGATATTTCGCCTTGCCGTCTGCTGTTCCTGGATGAAGCCGCACGTCTGGATGCGCGCTCAATCGCGACCCTGTTTGAACTCTGTGAGCGACTGGAGATGCAGCTGGTGATCGCGGCGCCAGAAAATATCAGTCCGGAGAAGGGCACCACCTATAAACTGATGCGTAAAGTGTTTAACAACACCGAGCACGTTCACGTGGTAGGATTGCGGGGCTTCGCGGCCGATCCACTGCCCGTGAAACGCAGCAGCGAAGCCGATCCGGCGAGTGAAACCACGACATAATATTCACGATGCAGAGATAGTCAAAAACAGCGCCATTAGTTAATCTGGTAACGGCATTTGTCACAGGAGGCAAATGCCGTTTTTATTTGTATACTCAATAATATGAGTAACAGCCCGATCGCAGTTGTTTCCTGACAGGCTGCGCGGTAGATCAATGAAGGGGGCAGGGATGTTACTGTATAAACGCTTCAAAATTCATCAGGTTAGTTCGTGGCTGACGCTAGCGCTCACGCTCATTCCCTGTGCAATGGCTCAGGCTGCGATCATCGCCGCGATGCCCGGTACGCACGCGGCGTACGCCACCACATCCGTCAGTGAGAGTCAGCAGAAGATTCGCCAGGCGTTTTCAGGCGACAGCCAGCCTTTTTACGGAGCTTCTCTGGCCGCGCTCTACGCCGCGCGTAACATGCAGCCGATCTGGCAGGATCATGAAGCCGTACAGAAATTTCAGCAGCAGCTGGCGGAGGTTGCCCTCTCCGGCGTGCAGCCGCAGTTTACCCGCTGGGTCGATCGCCTGACCGATCCTGACATCACAGGCTTTGCCCGTGATGTCACGTTGTCTGATGCGATGCTGGGCTATTTGCAGTTTGTCTCCTCGGTGCCTGCTCAGGGAGAAATCTGGCTGTACAGCACCACGCCCTACAAGCTGGCTGTGCCTTCTGTATCCGTGATCAATGCCTGGCAAAATGCCGTCAATGCGGGCAGTTCGGCGGCGTTTGTTAATTCATTGGTGCCGCAGCATCCGCAGTATCCACTCATGCATAAGGCCCTGAAAAGCCTGCTTGAAGATAAACAACCCTGGCCACAAATTAAAAATCGCGACACGTTACGACCTGGACAGGTCAGTGACGATGTGCCGGCGTTGCGGGAAATTCTTCGCCGCAGCGGCATGCTGAGTGCACAGGTAACCGCACCCGCGCCCAATGAGGATGCCGTTCCCACCGCACCTGTTGCCGTCAGCCACAGTGAGCAGCCTGTCGCCGTCAGCCCTTCGGCCGTCACGGTTAACGATATACCTGCTGCGGCACCCGGTGTTCAGGGTAACGTCCAGAATGCTCCCGCTGCGCCCGGCAGTGTGAATGTTTATAACGATGAGCTAGTCGCGGCGGTAAAACGCTTTCAACAGTGGCAGGGGCTGGATGCCGATGGGGCGATTGGCCTGCGTACACGGGAATGGCTGAATGTCTCTCCCCAACAGCGTGCGGCCTTGCTGGCGCTGAATATCCAGCGACTGCGTTTGCTGCCGGATGATATGCACAACGGCATTATGGTGAACATCCCCAACTATTCGCTGAATTATTACAACAACGGCACTAAAGTGCTGTCCTCCCGGGTCATCGTGGGACGACCAGATCGTAAAACGCCGTTGATGCGAAGCGCACTAAATAATGTGGTGTTGAATCCGCCCTGGAATGTGCCGACCAATTTGGTGCGTCAGGACATTATTCCTAAGGTGAAACAGGACCCAACCTATCTGTATAAACATGGATACACGCTGCTGTCTGGCTGGAGCGCCGATTCCGAAGTCATCGATCCCAGCATGATTGACTGGAGTATGGTGTCAGCCTCATCCTTCCCTTACCGCATACGTCAGGCACCGGGGCAAACCAATTCACTCGGTCGCTATAAGTTTAATATGCCAAGCTCGGATGCGATTTATCTGCATGACACGCCGAACCACAATCTGTTTCAGCGCGATATTCGTGCGCTCAGCTCGGGCTGCGTGCGCGTGAATAAAGCTTCGGAACTGGCCGGTATTTTGTTGCAGGATGTCGGCTGGAATGACGCGCGTATCTCTGACACGCTCAAGCAGGGCGATACGCGCTATGTACCCATTCGGCATCGCATCCCGGTTAACTTGTATTATTTAACGGCCTGGGTTGCGGATGACGGCAAAACGCAGTTCCGTACAGATATTTACAATTATGATAATACGGCGCGTTCGGCGAGCCAGGTCTTAAGCCGTGCGCAGCAGTTATTACTCTAATAGTTGATTTTCAATCGTTAGTCGTACGGTATGTCCGTTATTCAGTCCTGTCATTCAGGCGGCTTTATCCGGAGCCGCCTTCCAAACTTGCCCATAATGGGTTGACGTGCTACCGCCATAAAGTTATGGTTCGCCAGTACGTTTTTTGCACATGTCTTTGACTCTGCTTTCAGGTAAACCGCTCCATGTCTACAATCGATTCTTTACGTCGCAAACTGCTGCTTTGCGGAAGTGCCGCTGCCGGCCTGGCCTTACTGCCAGAGACCGCGATGGCTTCACTCTCCACTTCACGCCCGCGGATATTAACGCTCAATAATCTTCACACTGGTGAAACCCTTAAAACGGAATTCTTTAACGGTAAAAGTTACGACAAAAGTGAATTGTCACGCCTGAACCACTTTTTCCGCGACTACCGTGCCAATAAAACCAAAAGTATCGATCCCCACTTATTTGACCAGCTCTATCGCCTTCAGGCGCTGTTAGAAACGCGCAAACCCGTCCAGCTCGTCTCCGGCTATCGCTCACTGGCGACGAACAATATGCTGCGGGAATCCGGGCCCGGTGTGGCAAAACACAGTTATCACACCAAAGGCCAGGCGATGGATTTCCACATTGAAGGGGTGACGCTGGCGAATGTTCGCAAAGCCGCATTAAAAATGCGTGCCGGTGGTGTAGGATATTATCCCAGCAGCAACTTTGTACATATTGATACCGGTCCCGTCAGGCACTGGTAGTAACGTCGGCAACGCTGCGGGTGCCGACCATGGAGCGTTATGAATTATCACATTATCCCCGTCACCGCCTTCGCCCAGAACTGTTCGGTTATCTGGTGCGAAACCACGCGTGAATCGGCCCTGGTGGACCCGGGTGGCGATGCCGATACCATCAGGCAAACGCTGGCGCAGCTTGATTTGAAGCCTGCACAGATTCTGCTTACGCATGGTCACCTCGATCATGTTGGGGCAGCGGCAGAACTGGCTGCATTCTGGCAGGTGCCGCTGGTCGGCCCGCAAAAGCAGGATGCTTTCTGGCTGGAATCCTTACCTACTCAAAGCCAAATGTTTGGGCTGGAATATTGTGCCCCGTTGACGCCGGATCGCTGGCTGGAGGAGGGGGATACCGTTCAGGTTGGTCAGGTCACGCTTGATGTGCTGCACTGTCCCGGACATACGCCGGGGCACATTGTATTTTTTGATGCCAAAGGCCGCTTACTGGTCTCAGGTGATGTGATCTTTAGCGGCGGCGTCGGGCGTACCGACTTCCCGCAGGGTAATCATCAACATCTCATCGATGCGATAAATAATAAGCTGCTGCCGCTCGGCGACGATGTGACGTTTTTACCCGGTCACGGGCCTGTGTCAACGCTGGGGCGTGAACGTCTGACCAATCCTTTCCTGCAATAAAAAATGGGCCAGAGTGGCCCATTTTTTTATACGCGATGCGCTTAAAGTACGGCGACAATCGCCTCGCACAGTGCAGACATATTATCTGGTGTCATACCGGCAACGTTTACGCGGCCTGAATTAACGGCATAAACCCCAAACTCCTCGCGCAGGCGAATGACCTGATCTTTGGTCAGCCCACTGAACGAGAACATGCCATTCTGCTTAATGATAAAGCTGAAGTCCTGCTGCGCGCCTTTATCCGCCAGGGTGTTCACAAACAGTTGGCGCATGCGCTGGATACGCTGACGCATATCAGACAGCTCTTGCTGCCAGATAGTGCGGAGCGCGTCGTTGCCCAGAATCGTGGCCACCACGGCCGCACCGTGTGACGGCGGGTTAGAATAGTTGGCGCGGATGGTGTATTTCACCTGGCTGAATGCGGTGTCGGCCGTCGCGGCATCGCCCGCAACCAGCGTAATCGCACCCACACGTTCGTTATACAGGCCGAAGTTCTTGGAATAAGAACTGGCGACAATCAGTTCCTGATGGCTGGCCGCAAAAATGCGCAGACCTTCAGCATCCTCTTCCAGACCACGGGCAAAGCCCTGGTAGGCAAAGTCAAACAGGGGCAGCCAGCCGTTAGCCAGAGAGAGCTGTGCCAGCTGTTGCCACTGCTCTGCAGTAGGATCGATACCGGTCGGGTTATGGCAGCAGCCATGGAACAGCACCACATCACCGGCTTTCACCTCTTTCAGTGAGGCCAGCATGCCGTCAAAATCCAGGGTATGGTTTGCTGCGTCATAGTACTGGTATTCGCATACCTCAAGCCCGGCGGCATTAAACACGTTTTTGTGGTTCGGCCAGCTCGGGTTGCTCACCCACACGCGCTTAACGGACGTCTGAGTAGACAGGAAATCCGCGGCGACGCGCAGTGCACCTGTACCGCCCGGCGTCTGTGCCGTGCGGGCTCTGCCCGCCGCGATCAGGGCATTGCCTTGACCAAATAACAATTCCTGCGTGCAGTGCGCGAAATCTGGCAGACCGTCAATGCTCAGGTAATTTTTGCTGGTTTCGTGTTCAAGCAGGTACTGCTCTGCTTTCTTAACGCTGGTGAGCACCGGGGTTTTTCCGGTTTCATCTTTGTAAACACCAATACCGAGATTGATTTTATTGGGGCGGTCGTCGGCACGAAAGAGATCGGCCAGGCCAAGAATGGGGTCAGCGGGTGCAGCAGAGATCGATTCAAACATGAGTCGGGTCCAGTAGCGTGAACTTTAGCAAATGAACCATCAGGTTAACGTCAGCACGGCGAAATGCCAACCGTTTGCGATAAAATTCATCGTCTGTGCGACAGAATTACCCGTTCTAATGTTAACAGTGGGATAGCGCGGGGCTGAGTGCGAGGAAACGGCAATAAAAAACGGAGCCGAAGCTCCGTTTTTTGTACTGCATCAACAAACTTAGAACTGGTAAACCACACCAACACCAACTACGTCATCGTTAGGAATGCCGAGTGGGTTGTTTTTGTCCAGCTGGTTGATTTTGTAATCAACGTAGGTGGCCATGTTTTTGTTGAAGTAGTAGGTGGCGCCCACATCGAAGTATTTGTAGATATCAGCATCGCCGATACCTTCGATGTCTTTGCCTTTAGACTGAACGTAGGCCAGTGAAGGACGCAGACCAAAATCAAATTGATACTGAGCAACCATCTCAATGATTTGAGCTTTGTTTGCAAAGGCAGGTGCGGTAGTTGTTGGGCCAGTAACGATTGAAATTGGTGCTGCATTACGCATTTCACCATACATCGCTGCCAGATAAATATTGTTAGCATCATATTTCAGAGCGGTTGCCCAGCTTTCAGCATGTTTGCCAGCACCAACGATATTACCGTTGGCTGCAACACCCTGAGCCTGCGAGTCAGTACGATCGCTGCTGCTATATGCACCCACAATGCCTACACCGATAGGTGAGGTGTAAGATGTTGATGCACCCCAGCCATCGCCATTTGCTCTACGATCGGCGCGGTTTGAATTCTCATTTTTGCCCTGGTACTGAAGCGCGAAGTTCCAACCATCAACCAGACCAAAGAAGTTGCTGTTGCGATAGGTCAACAGACCGCCGCTACGGCCATTCATGAAGTTGTCTGAGTTACCTGAGTCACCACCGAATACTGGCAGCATATCGGTCCAGCCGATTGCATCATAAACCACACCGTAGTTACGGCCGTAGTCGATTGAACCTGCATCACCGAATTTCAGACCAGCGAAGCCCAGACGGGTTTTGTTGTCAGTTTGCGCATCAGAACCTTCAGAGTTATTGCCCTGAATGTTGTATTCCCACTGACCGTAACCGGTCATCTGGTCATTAATCTTGGTTTCGCCTTTGAAGCCGAAGCGAATATAAGTCTGATCGCCGTCATCACCTGCGTTATCAGAGAACTGGTGACGCGCATCCACTTTACCGTACAGGTCCAGCTTATTGCCGTCTTTGTTATAAACTTCTGCTGCGTTGGCTGCGCCGGCGGCGAGCAGAGCAGGGATAACCACTGCCAGAATGTTGCGCTTCATCATTATTTATTACCCTCATTGGAGTTATTTGGACACCTGCCACTGCCGTCAAGAAAACTTTACGTGAACCTTGAAAGAAGTTTGGTGTCTCCTGTGTCTGCACGCATCTTTCCATCCCCCATCGGGTAATTCTACTGCGAAAATGCTACAAAAGTCGTAATCTTGTTTCAGATATAAAAAATGTATTACAAAATGTAAAAATAACGGAACTTTGTGAGTCATATCAAAATTTACAAAAATAAAAAAAGGCCGGCGATGCCGACCTCTTTATATATATGAATTTCTTATATTTAATTCTGAAAATCAGAAGCTCGCGTTGCGTGGCGTCCGTGGGAAGGGGATAACATCTCTTACATTTTGTACGCCGGTGACATAGGCGATCAAACGTTCGAAACCTAATCCAAACCCTGAATGTGGCACGGTGCCATAGCGACGCAGATCGCGATACCACCAGTAATCTTCTTTTTTCAGCCCCATCTCTTCCAGACGCGCATCCAGCACATCCAGACGTTCCTCACGCTGAGAACCGCCGATAATTTCACCGATACCCGGCGCTAACACATCCATCGCGGCCACGGTTTTCCCGTCGTCGTTAAGGCGCATATAGAATGCCTTGATATCTTTCGGATAGTTTTTCACCACCACCGGCGCTTTAAAATGCTTCTCGGCAAGATAACGTTCATGTTCAGAGGACAGATCGATGCCCCACGACACCGGGTTCTCAAAGGTCTGCCCGCAGTTCATCAGGATATCGACGGCATCGGTATAATCGACCTGGGCGAAATCGGTGGTAACAAAACGCTCCAGGCGATTAATCGCATCGTTGTCTACGCGCTCGGCAAAAAATGCCATATCGTCTGCACGCTCATCCAGCACGGCTTTGAAGACATACTTGAGCATGGCTTCCGCCAGGGCTGCCGCATCGTCTAATGAGGCGAAAGCGATTTCCGGTTCCAGCATCCAGAACTCTGCCAGATGGCGGCTGGTATTGGAGTTTTCCGCACGGAACGTGGGGCCGAAGGTGTAGATTTTCGACAAGGCGCTGGCGTAGGTTTCACCGTTCAGCTGCCCTGAAACCGTCAGGAAGGCCTCTTTCCCGAAGAAATCCTCCGAATAGTCGACTTTGCCCTGATCGTTGCGCGGCAGGTTTTCCATGTCCAGCGTCGAAACGCGGAACATCTCACCGGCCCCTTCAGTGTCAGAGGCGGTGATCAGCGGCGTGGAAACCCAAAAGTAGCCGTTCTCATGGAAGAAGCGGTGCAGCGCCTGGGCGAGGGTATGACGAACGCGCGCCACGGCGCCAATCAGGTTGGTACGCGGACGCAGGTGGGCCACCTCACGCAGGTATTCGATACTGTGACGTTTTGCCGCCATTGGGTAGCTGTCGGGATCTTCTACCCAGCCCACGACCTCCAGCTTTGTCGCCTGAATTTCGAATGCCTGACCCTGACCCGGAGATGCAACGACCTTACCGGTGACGATGACGGAACAGCCGGTGGTCAGGTGCAGCACTTCGTCCTGATAATTATTCAGAGAATTATTGACGACAGCCTGAACGGGATTAAAGCAGGAGCCGTCATAGACAGCGATAAAGGAAAGACCGGCTTTGGAATCTCTTCGGGTACGCACCCAACCACGTACGGTGACTTCACTGTCAACCGCGACGCGACCGTGCAGTACATCCGCTACAGGCACTACGCTCATAAATATCTCTCTATATAGAAGAAGTGTGTGAATGAATTCCCCAGACTGGGGTGTAGCTATGTTACTTGTGAGTCAACAGGAAACAAGCAAAATTCAGGGGAATAACCGATTTATTGCAGGAAGGCGGGGCGCGATAACGCCCCGATAACAAAGACGCTAGCTGGCTTTTTTAACCAGTGGCAAATCAAAGGCTTTTCTCAGAGCCTTAACGAACGCTTTATCCTGACAGATGGTTTTACCTGGGCTGTCGGAAAGCTTGGCGACCGGCTTACCATTACATTGCACCAGCTTAATCACGATATTGAGCGGCGTAACGCCAGGAATATCACAAGTCAGGCGCGTGCCGATGCCGAAGACGACGTTGGTACGCTGACCAAAGTGGCGATACAGCGCCAGCGATTTATCCAGATTGAGGTTATCTGAGAACACCAGCATTTTCGTGAGCGGATCAATACCTAACTTCTGATAATGGGCCAGCGCTTTTTCGCCCCACTCAACCGGGTCACCTGAATCGTGACGCAGCCCCTGGTAACGGCGGGCGAACACAGGGCCGAAATCGCGCAGGAAGGCATCCATGGCGATACAGTCCGTGAGTGCAATGCCCAGCTTGTCGTCATATTCATCCAGCCAGGCCTGTAAGGCAGCGCGCTGACTGTTCGCCAGTACCGGACTGATTTGCTGAAAAGCCTGGAACCACTCGTGGGCCTGGGTACCCACTGGCGTGAGTGCGAGGCGACGGGCCAGGTCGTAGTTACTGGTGCCCATCAGCCAGGGAAAATCCTGTTTCAGCGTGCTGACGATCGATTCCTGCACATCCTGGGAATAGCGGCGGCGGGTACCAAAATCCATCAGGCGAAAACGTGACATGTCAGTGTCGGCAACCTGAGTCTTAAAGGCAGCGAGTTTCTGATGCAGAAAATCCACGGCCTGCTGGCTGCTGATGGCCGGTGTACGGTGGCGATGGACCACTTCACTGATCAAGGCCAACAGGGGGACTTCCCACATGATCACTTCCCGCCAGGGGCCCTGGATACGAATAGCCAGCTTGCCATGATGATTGCGAACTTCTACCTGCTGCGGGTCGTAGCGAAAATTTCGCAGCCAGTTAAGGTAGTCATCAGCAAAGAAGGGCAGATCAGATAACCAGGCATATTCAGCATCGGTCAGCGCCAGTGCCTGCATGGCGTCAATGGCTGTACGGATCTCGTCAGCATAAAAACCCAGCAATTCGTCGCTACGGCAGCGAAACTCCGCGGCCACCGTGACATCATGGTAACGGTGGAATACGGCTTGCTGCATATGGAGCTTATAAGCATCCGTATCCAGCAGCGAAGTCAGTATCGGGGAAGCATGTCCTGTCATGGCGCGTTTCGGCATCCTGTTCGGTGGCGCAGAGCCCGGTGTATTAAACGTCGTAAAAGACGCAAAAGTATAAATCACTAAGAGACAGCGATCACAGCATATTTCAGGATAGCGAGTCGAGGACGAAATGTGTCATTGTTAACAAATTGTAGCCATTTTACCTGATGTGCACGTTGTGCATGCTAAGCTCGGCGCATCATGCTTAGACGTTTGACGCGTAGGGCTTATACTTGAGTGAATAATGCAAAGACGTTGATGAATAACTACTTAATGCGGGACGGAATATGACGCAGCAGCCACAAATAAAATATCGACACGATTATCGTGCACCAGACTACACCATCACCGATATCGATTTAACCTTTGAACTCGATGAAAGCACCACGCGGGTGACGGCGGTGAGTCAGGTTAAGCGTCAGGGAGACAGCCAGGCTGAACTGCGTCTGGACGGCGAAGATCTGACGCTGATCTCGCTGGAAGTGGATGGACAGGCCTGGGCGGCCTGGCGTGAAGAGGCGGGTTGCCTGGTGCTCAGCCAGTTACCGGACAGCTTTACGCTGAAAATCGTCAATGACATTCATCCCGATCGTAACAGTGCCCTTGAAGGCTTATACAAATCGGGTGAAGCGCTCTGTACCCAGTGTGAAGCCGAAGGCTTTCGGCATATTACCTGGTATTTAGATCGCCCTGACGTGCTGGCACGCTTCACGACCACCGTCATTGCCGACGGCAGCCGTTATCCTTTCCTGCTGTCTAACGGAAATCGCATTGATAGCGGTCAGGACGACAAGGGCCGTAACTGGGTGAAGTGGCAGGATCCGTTTCCTAAGCCCTGTTATTTGTTTGCGCTGGTCGCGGGCGATTTTGACGTGCTGCGTGACAGCTTTACTACGCGTTCGGGTCGGAATGTTGCGTTGGAGATCTTCGTCGATCGCGGCAATCTGGATCGTGCCGACTGGGCAATGACGTCATTAAAGAACAGCATGAAGTGGGATGAGGAGCGTTTCGGCCTGGAGTATGACCTCGACATCTTTATGATTGTTGCGGTGGACTTCTTCAACATGGGGGCCATGGAGAATAAAGGACTTAACGTTTTCAACTCCAAATACGTGCTGGCCAAAGCCGAAACCGCCACCGATAAAGATTATCTGGGGATTGAGGCGGTCATCGGTCATGAATATTTCCACAACTGGACCGGTAACCGTGTGACCTGTCGCGACTGGTTCCAGCTGAGCCTGAAAGAGGGGCTGACCGTGTTTCGCGATCAGGAGTTCAGTTCCGACCTGGGATCGCGTGCGGTAAACCGAATCGATAATGTGCGTATTATGCGCGGCGCGCAGTTTGCCGAGGACGCCAGCCCGATGGCGCACCCGATCCGCCCGGATCAGGTTATCGAGATGAACAACTTTTACACCTTGACGGTGTATGAAAAGGGATCAGAAGTGATCCGTATGATGCACACCTTGCTGGGCGAAGCGAATTTCCAGAAGGGCATGCAGCTCTATTTCGAACGTCATGACGGTAGCGCGGCGACCTGTGATGATTTCGTTCAGGCCATGGAAGACGCGTCTAACGTTGATCTTTCCCAGTTCCGTCGCTGGTACAGTCAGTCAGGTACACCTACGCTCTCGGTACGTGATGACTACAATCCGGAACTGGAGCAGTACACGCTTCACGTGACGCAGCACACGCCGCCGACGGCCGAGCAGAAAGAGAAACTGCCTCTGCATATCCCGCTGGACATCGAACTGTATGACGGACAGGGTAAGGTCATTCCGTTGCAGCACAACGGTCATCCGGTGCATAACGTGTTGAACGTAACGGAAGAGTTCCAGACCTTTATTTTTGACAACGTTTACTTCCAGCCGGTGCCATCGCTGCTGCGTGAGTTTTCCGCGCCGGTGAAGCTCGACTACAAGTGGAGCGACGCGCAGCTGACGTTCCTGATGCGTCATGCAAGCAACGATTTTTCACGTTGGGACGCGGCGCAAAGTCTGTTGGCAACCTACCTGCGCCTCAATGTCGCGCGCCATCAGCAGGGCCAGCATCTGTCGCTGCCGTTGCATGTCGCTGATGCCTTCCGCACGGTGCTGCTGGATGCCAACAGCGATCCGGCGCTGACCGCTCTGATTCTGTCGCTGCCTGGCGAAAACGAAATCGCCGAACTGTTTGAGATTATCGATCCTCAGGCAATTGCACTGGTGCGCGAAGCTCTGGTTCGTACCCTGGCGCGGGAACTGGCAGATGAATTCTTTGCCGTTTATAACGCCAATCAGCAGGCGGAGTACCACGTTGATCATGCGGAAATCGGCAAACGTTCGCTGAAGAACATCTGTCTGTACTATCTGGCGTTTGGTGATATGGATCTGGCGGATAAACTGGTGCAGGCGCAATACCACCATGCCAATAACATGACGGATTCCCTGGCGGCACTCTCCGCTGCGGTGGCGGCACAGTTACCCTGCCGTGATGCGCTGTTAGCCGACTATGATGAGCGCTGGCACAAGGATGGCCTGGTCATGGACAAATGGTTTATGTTGCAGGCTACCAGCCCGGCGCAGAATGCCTTACTCAACGTGCGCCGTTTACTGTCACATCGTTCCTTCAGTATGGGTAACCCGAATCGCATCCGTTCACTGATTGGCGCTTTTGCTTCGGGTAATCCTTCCGCCTTCCACGCCGAAGACGGCAGCGGATATCGTTTCCTGGTGGAGATGCTGACGGATCTGAACACCCGCAATCCGCAGGTGGCTTCGCGTATGATTGAGCCATTAATTCGTCTGAAACGTTACGATGCCCACCGTCAGGCGCTGATGCGCCAGGCGCTGGAACAGTTACAAGGACTGGATAAACTGTCAGGCGATCTGTACGAGAAAATCACCAAGGCACTGAATGCCTGATAAGAAACGGCGGGCAAATGCCCGCCGTTTCTTTAACGCTGTTGCGCGTAGCGGGGAGGCTTTTCTGCCGCGCCGCGGCGCATCACCCGATCCAGCACTTTGGCTTCCAGCTCTGCCAGACGCGCCGAGCCTCGTCGCCGTGGCCGGGGCAAATCGACCTGCAAATCCAGTCCTATCTGGCCTTCCTCTATCAGTAATACCCGATCAGCCATCGCGACCGCTTCACTGACATCGTGCGTGACCAACAGAACCGTGAAGTGGTACTGCTGCCACAGCGATTCGATGAGCTCCTGCATCTCGATTCGCGTTAAGGCGTCCAGCGCACCCAGAGGCTCATCCAGCAGCAGCAGGCCGGGACGGTGAATTAACGCCCGGGCCAGTGCCACGCGCTGTTTCTGCCCACCGGATAAAGCGGCAGGCCAGTCTTGCGCTCTGTCCGCCAGGCCTACCGCTTCCAGCGCCTCCAGGGCGGCTTTACGCCATGCCTTGCCACGCAGGCCGAGAGCGACGTTATCAATCACTTTTTTCCACGGCAGCAGTCGCGCATCCTGGAACATTAACCGGGTTTCTTCACGTGCGGTCTGCAGCGGCGCATTGCCTGCCAGCAACTCGCCCTGGGTCGTGCTTTCCAGACCGGCCAGCAGACGCAACAGGGTGCTTTTACCGCAGCCGCTGCGGCCCACTACGGCAACAAACTGGCCGGAAGGAATATGCAGATCAATATGATTCAGAATGGTGCGCTCACCGTATTTTTTACTGACGCCCTTCACACCTACGGGGGTACCCGCATTCAGACGCGCCGGGCTGGCGGAGTTTATCATGCTGTTTTCTCCTGACGTTGATAGGCCGGATGCCAGCGTAACCAGACGCGTTCCAGCAGCAGTGCGCTGACATCAGCCAGTTTTCCCAGCAGGGCATAAAGAATAATGGCGACCATCACCACATCGGTTTGCAGAAATTCACGGGCATTCATGGCCAGATAGCCAATTCCTGCGTTAGCCGAAATTGTCTCGGCGACGATCAGGGTCAGCCACATCAACCCCAAAGCAAAGCGGACGCCCACCATGATGCTCGGTAACGCACCCGGTAAGATCACCTGAACAAACAGGCTCCAGCCGGATAAGCCGTAGCTACGGGCCATCTCAACCAGCCCACGATCCACATTACGAATACCGTGATAGGTATTCAGGTAGATGGGAAACAGCGTACCCAGCGCTACCAGAAAAATTTTGGCTGACTCATCAATGCCAAACCACAGAATGACCAATGGGATCAGCGCAAGATGGGGCACGTTACGTAACATTTGCAGTGAGGTATCCAGCAAACGCTCACCCAGTCGCGAAGTGCCGGTGATTAATCCCAGTACCAGGCCGAGCGATCCGCCAATGCTGAAGCCAAGTAACGCTCGCCAGCTGCTGATGGCGAGATGCTGCCAGAGCTCTCCGCTGACAGCCAACTGCCAAAAGGTCGTCACAATCTTTTCCGGCGCTGGCAGGATACGGCTGGACAACCAGCCGGTCTGTGACGCAACTTGCCAGACCACCACCAGTAACACCGGCAGCAGCCAGGGCACCAGCGCCGCTGAGAAGGATTGACGTAGTCTGGTCATCGTTATCTCCTCAGGCCCGCGCGGCTTTTTTCTCTGGCGTAAAATCATTGGCGACCGCTTCACCGTGCGCCTGAACAACACGAGGCTGGGGAATCTGGGGAATAGCCAGATCCAGATGGGGGAACAGCAGCTCGCCGACGCGATAAGCCTCTTCCAGATGCGGATAACCAGAGAGAATAAAGGTTTCAATGCCCAGGGCTTCGTACTCTTTCATGCGAGCCGCTACGGTAGGCGCATCGCCAACCAGCGCGGTGCCTGCCCCGCTGCGCACCAGCCCAACGCCAGCCCAAAGGTTGGGGCTGATTTCCAGTTTATCGCGGCGTCCGCCGTGCAGGGCGGCCATGCGCTGTTGGCCTACCGAGTCGGTGCGCTGAAAGGCACTTTGCGCTTTGGCGATGGTGGCATCATCCACATTCGCGATCAGCTTATCGGCTGCCTGCCAGGCTTCCTCATTGGTTTCTCGCACGATGACATGCAGCCGGATGCCAAACCGGACTTTTCGGCCCTGTGCTGTGGCTTTCGCCCGCACCTGCTCAATTTTTTCTTTCACCAGTGCAGGCGGTTCTCCCCAGGTGAGGTACACATCAACCTGTTCGGCAGCCAGATCCTGAGCGGGCTCTGACGAACCCCCGAACCACAGCGGCGGACGAGGCTGCTGTACCGGCTTAAACATCAGACGCGCACCTCGTACATGCACGTGCTTGCCTTCGTAATCCACCGTTTCGCCTTCCAGCACGCGGCGCCAGACGCGGGTAAATTCGGCCGATTCTGCATAGCGCTCACGGTGGTCAAGAAAGACGCCATCACCGGCCAGTTCCTCGGGATCGCCCCCGGTCACCAGGTTGAACAACGCGCGTCCGTTGGAAAGACGATCGAGCGTTGCAGCCTGACGCGCCGCCTGGGTGGGGGATATCACGCCAGGACGCAGCGCGACAAGGAAGCGCAGACGCTGCGTAACGGGGATCAGCGATGCCGCCACCAGCCAGGCATCCTCGCAGGAACGCCCGGTAGGGATCAGTACGCCGCCAAATCCCAGACGGTCGGCAGCCTGGGCAACCTGTTGTAAATAGGCATGATCAACCGGACGCGCGCCCTCAGCCGTGCCAAGATAATGGCCGTCACCATGGGTTGGAAGGAACCAGAATACAGAAACACTCATTTTTCTCTCCTTATTGCGTCACGGCCTGGGGATGCCAGATGCGCTCGGCAATCGATACTTTTACGGGAATCAGATGATTGGCATAAAACAGATCGGCGGTTTTCTGCTGCATAGCAACCGTGCGCGCACTGACCGGACTGACCGGGCTGGGTGGACGGTGGTCCAGGTTGCTGGCAATGACGGCCTCAGGCAGACCGATCGATGTCGAAAGCAGATGAATACTCTGGTCACGTTCGCTACGCGTCAGGGCTTCGGCATCACTAAAGGCTTTTAACGTCGCTAAGACGAAGTCATTGTGTTCCTGCGCAAAATGACGGGTTGCAAGGTAGAACGGCCCCGTCTGGTTCAGCGTGGTGCCGTCTTTCAACACGCGGACATTGCCCTGAAGCAGTACGGCAGAATAGTAGGGGTCCCATATTGCCCAGGCGTCCACATTACCCTGCTGGAAAGCGGCGCGCGCATCGGCTGGCGTCAGATAAACCGGCTGGATATCTTTGATACTGAGACCCGCTTCTTCCAGCGCACGCAACAGCAGATTGTGCGAGCTGGAACCCTTTTGGAACGCCACCTTTTTGCCTTTGAGATCGGCAACCGACTTCAACGGACTGTTCTGGCTGACCAGGATGACCTCAGCTTTCGGCTTAGGCGGCTCTGAGCCGATATACAGCAAATCCGCCCCGGCTGCCTGGGCGAAAATAGGCGGAATGTCACCGGTGCTGCCAATATCAATACTGTTAACGTTCAGCGCTTCCAGCATTTGCGGTCCGGCCGGGAATTCGATCCATTGAATACGGGTAGCAGGGAAACGCTTCTCCAGCAGCTGATGCTCCTTGGCCAGCACCATACTGACCGATCCTTTTTGATAGCCGATGCGAACCTGTGTAGGGGCGGGTTCTGCGGCATTCACCTGCGCGCCTGCCACGAACATCCCTGCCATTAACCACGCGCTGATTATTCGTTTCATCATTGTTTCCTTACACAGCCAGGGCAACGGGCTGATGACGTCGTGACAGCGCCAGCCAGAACGTGTGCACCGCCTCCTCCAGACGGGTAGCCAGTACCGGATCCAGTTCCGGCTGGCGATCATAGTGATGAATTTGTTTATCTTCGGCGTAAACACCATGAAGCACTTCTTCGGCTTTCAGGGCGTTTAATACGGGTTTGAGTGCGTAATCCAGGGCCAGCATATGGCCAGCGCTGCCCCCGCTGGCTAACGGCAGCACCACTTTGTGGGCCAGTGCGCGTTCAGGTAACAGATCCAAAACGGTTTTTAGCGCGCCCGAGAAAGACGCCTTATAAACCGGCGTGGCAATGACCAGGCCATCAGCCTGAGCCAGGTCTTCGCTCAGGGCGAGAATAGCCGGGGAATCGAAGCGGGCGTTGATCAGATCCTCAGGCTGAAAGTTATGAATATTCCAGGGAATAACCTCAACACCGGATGCTTCCAGTTTGCGCTGGCACAGCGCTAATAACGATGTGGACCGTGAAGGAAATCTCGGACTACCTGCCAGGGTGAGCACTCTCATTACGACTCCTTATAACTGAAAGTTATTGATTATCTTTTGTTGAGAACTGATGCTTTCATCCTGGCAGAGGCGACGGCACGGCTTAAATGATTTTTCTGACAATCTAAAGGTGAAAACCGGCAAAAGGCCTGAAGCGAGACCGCCGCGTCTCTGAGAAAGACCTGATGCGACAAATCTTAAAAACGCCAGGACGGGCGAGTCGATACATTAATACGGGTGAATAAAATTCGTTTAAACCTGGAAATCCGTACATTTGGTTACTTGAGTATCAGAAAAGTGAAACATTCAGGTGAAACGAAAAACACGCCTTTCGCTTTTTTAAATTCACAGGAGGAAGGAAAAAGAAAAAAGAATTAAAATTCAACGTTATTTAACGCGATGGCGAGAGGGGATTAGGAATAGTTGCATCAGGCGGTGCGTGTTAAGTGCAGCAGTCTGGCGAAGTTTTTAACAACAATTCATTTTTAGTTACAGATGTCCGGCCTGAAACCCCCCTGAACAGACGGCCGTGCCTAAATGGTTCCTCAACGGGGAGATGATTATCAGCGAGCTATTCTTCAGATTTTCTAACCATGGTTTTTGTCACATTCGGACCCTGTTGAGATTGAGGCAGGCATTTTAGTCATTCAGGCAGTAAAATGTCTCTGCTCAATGTAAGCGCCTGTTATTTTAAAATTACTATTCGCCTTTGGTCAGTGCCTGTCTCGGGCTGGTGGATTTATTTGTCCTTTTCTAACAGCAGAGAAAACCTGTATGTCTGACATCCTGTTATCGGTCATTATTCCCACTTACAATGTTGAAAAATATATTGTCGAATGTGTGGATTCATTATTAAGACAAATTAGCGCGCCAAACGAAATTATCATTGTTAACGACAGTTCTACCGATGGAACCGTGGCATTAATTGAACAGCACTATGGCCATCTTCCTCAGGTGAAACTGATCACTATTGCCAACGGTGGCGCAGGTAATGCGCGTGATAAAGGCGTTGAGGTCGCTGAAGGGCAGTTCGTTTTCTTTTGCGACCCGGATGATGTGGTGCTGGAAGGATTCGTCAATGAACTGGCCCAGGTTGTCGACAATTATCCCGATACCGATTTATTTTGTTTTAATTCCAGCGCTTACCGCGAAGACAAACCGGACGTGACGTGGCCTAAAGTCAGGCATAACCTGACCGGCATTCAGAAGCCACAGGATGTCCTGCTAAGTTTGCTGCATAATGGCTCCTATACGTCGGCGGCCTGGAATTATGTGGTAAGAAAAACCGTTATCCAGCAGCATCATTTGCGCTTCGTCGATCGCGTGCATGAAGATCACAAATTTACCTTATCGGTATTTATGCATTGCCAACAGGCATGGGTCACTCGCCAGACGTATTACAAACAGCGTATCCGCGTTGGATCACTGACTAACAGCAGTAAAAGTCCTTCTTTTTTCGCCCAACGTTACAATGCGTTTATTGCTACCTATGACACCTTATGTTGTGCGCAGACCCAAAGTGAATTAAAAAAGGCGCTGGAAAAAGCTTACCTTATTCACTCCTTCCGTTTAATGATCTATCTGTCGCTCTACAATCAAACGCCTGTACCGGAATATGTGCTCAATGCGATTCGATATCTGGGGCGCCGAATTAAAGCCGGCAGCCTCAAAGAATGGCTGCTGCTTAACCGTCCGGAAACCTTCATTTTATTGCAAAGCCATAAAGTGAAGAAAGAACTCAAACGCGTTCCGTAATTCCTAAAAATGGGACCTGATGTTGTTTGCACCTGAGCGAAATGAGAAGGTGAGACATGCAATGTGTATAAGGTTGTTGCGACATGGCAAAAGTGCTCGATAAAAGTTTAGTAGTGAATATCTTATCTTTGCTGGCGTACCGGGGAGCCTCGTTCCTGTTTCCGCTGGCGACGCTCCCCTATCTGGCGCGCGTGCTGGGGGTGGACCATATGGGGATTCTGGCGCTGGCGATTGCCTGCGTCCTTTACTGCAGTACCATCTCCGACTGGGGATTCAATGTTTTTACCACTAAGGACATTGCCCATCACCGTGACGATAAGGCACGTGTTACCCAGCTTTTTTGGTCCACCTTTAACGCCAAGCTGATGCTGTTACTGGTTACCAGCGGTACGTTACTCACTGCGACGTGGTTTAATCCGTCCTGGCATTCGCTGTTCTTTATTATTCTGGCCAACTGCACCACCTTAATCGGCTCACTGTTTTCGTTTGGTTGGTTAATGCAGGGCTTCGAAAAGCTGGGCAAAACCGCAGTGATTGCCACTTTTGGTAACTTTTGTGCCATTCCCCTCACGTTCCTACTGGTTAAAACGCCGGACGATACCTGGCTGGCTGCGTTGATACCGGGCGCGGTATCGATCATCAATGCCATCATTACGCTGAAGTTTGTGCTGGAAATGAAGGTGATTGGCGCGTATCGCTTTGAACCACGCGAAATCAAACAGCGCATTACCGACAGTGCCGATGTCTTTATTGCCATCGCAGGTGCCAATCTGTTTAACAGCGTAAACGTCGTGATTCTGGCGTCGTTTACCTCGCACTATATGGTGGGGATCTATAACGGTGCGGACAGGCTGCGCAAGGCCGCCAACTCGGTGCCGGAGCAGATTGGCAGCGCGTTTTTCCCCCGCGTAAGCCACTTATTTGGGCGTGATAAAGCCGCTGCAGTGGCGGCGACGCGCAAAAGCCTGATGCTGTCGTTTGCGTTGAGCCTGTCTATCGTGATCTTCACCTGGCTGTTTGCCGATGAGGTTGTCGCACTGCTGTTAGGGAAAGACTTCCTGCCGTCAGCGGATGTGCTGCGCGTCTTTGTACTCTGCTTCCTGTTTGGCAATATTGCCTATCCGGCGGGCCTGCAGATTTTGATTCCGCATGGACTGGCGCGGCAACGTATGATGGTAATGATGGTTGCGGGGGTGGTTAACGTCCCGGTGTGCTGTCTGCTGGCATGGAAGTTTGGGGCCATCGGTGCGGCCTGGTCGATGGTGCTGGCCGAGGTGCTGGTCTGTATTGGTATCTTCGGCATTATGGTGCGGCATAACATCTGGCGCGACTATGCTTTCCCGGACAGGCTGAATTCCCGTACAGCAAACGATTCCGTTGTGTAAGATCAAAACGACTTTAAACAGTCTTCCGACTTAGCGCCCCGCGATTTACTTTTGCGCCAGAGCACCTTACCATTCTGGCGCACAATTTCCCGTGCACTGATTTTCACCATCGCTTCCGTCTTCCAGGAGAGTGCATGTTTTACTCAATTGTCCGACCGGCGTTGTTCAGGCTCGATCCTGAACGTGCGCACCATCTCACCTTTCAGCAATTACGCTTTATGAGCGGCACGCCGCTGGAAATGATCATTCGCCAGCATTTACCCTCGCGTCCGGTTACCTGCATGGGGCTGACCTTCGACAATGCTCTTGGCCTGGCGGCGGGCCTGGATAAAAACGCCGAGTGTATTGATGCATTTGGGGCAATGGGGTTCGGCTTTGTGGAGGTCGGAACAGTCACGCCGCGCGCGCAGGCGGGCAATGACAAGCCACGCATGTTTCGCTTAGTGGAAGCCGAAGGGATTATTAACCGCATGGGATTTAATAATCTCGGCGTTGATAACCTGGTTGAAAACGTAAAAAAATCCCGCTTTAAAGGCGTACTCGGGATCAATATTGGCAAAAATAAAGACACACCCGTGGAGCAGGGAAAAGACGATTATCTGATCTGTATGGAGAAGGTGTACGCGCACGCCGGTTATATCGCGATCAATATTTCATCACCCAATACGCCGGGTTTACGCTCGTTACAATATGGTGAGGCGCTGGACGATCTGCTCATTTCCATAAAAGCCAAACAGAAAGATCTGGAAAAACGGCATCTCAAATATGTGCCGGTGGCTGTTAAGATCGCGCCGGATCTTTCTGAAGACGAATTGATCCAGGTTGCCGACAGTTTAATACGTCACCAAATTGATGGTGTCATTGCGACCAATACCACGCTCGATCGTTCTCTGGTAAAGGGCCTGAAATATGGCGAAGAAATCGGTGGATTAAGTGGTCGTCCGGTACAGTCGCGCAGTACCGCCGTCATCCAGCGACTGTCGCAGGAGTTACAGGGAAGATTGCCCATTATTGGCGTAGGCGGTATTGATTCGCTTACTGCTGCGCGTGAAAAAATAGCAGCGGGCGCGACGTTGGTTCAAATTTATTCTGGCTTTATTTATAAAGGGCCCAGTTTAATTAAAGATATCGTGACCCATATCTAAGACATTCGCCATAATAATGCGCTGGGGGGTTTATTTATCCCTCCGGCTCGTTTATATTTTGTCCTGTTGCACGATTTTTCAGCATGCATTTTTATTTTATGGATTTTTAGCTTTAGCGCAGCGGTAAATACAGGGCACATGATGAAAATTAAACCCGATGACAAATGGCGTTGGTTCTACGACGCAGAGCACGACCGTATGATGCTCGATCTGGCTGACGGTATGCTTTTTCGTTCCCGCTATGCACGTAAAATGCTAACCCCTGATGCTTTCACCGAATCCGGATTCTGTGTTGACGATGCGGCTCTTTATTTCACGTTCGAAGAGAAGTGTCGTCAAAGCCCGCTAAGCAGCGACCAGCGTGCCGAGCTGGTTTTAAATGCGCTGGTTGCCGCACGTTTCCTCAAGCCACTGATGCCGAAAAGCTGGCATTTCTCCGCGCACCGCCAGCCTATGCAGCCTGCGGTGGGTGAGATGGTGGCGGTGACGCTGGCGGACAGCGGCGAGCAGGCGCGTCTGCTGGTGGTTGAAAACGGTGATAATGCCGCACTCTGCTTACTGGCACAGCCCGCTCTGACGCTGGCGGGCAAGGGGATGGTGCTCGGCGATGCGATTAAAGTGATGAACGATCGGCTACAACCGCACCAGCAGGAAAAAACCACGCGCTATGCGCGCGCGGTGTAATTCAGAGCACCTCGATATCGCTTGCAGGAATACAGCTGCAACTCAATATAGTGCCATCGTGACGGATGGCGCTTTGCTTTAAGGCGTTCACCTTTCCCGCAACCAGCGTTATTTTACAACTGCCGCACAGACCCGCCCGACACGAATAGGGGATGCGAAAGCCCTGGGCTTCAAGCTGCTCAAGTAAGACCTGCTGATTATCACCGCTGAAACGCTGGCCCTGCCAGGTGATGGTTACCTGCGCGGCGGGTTGCCGTTGCGGTTTCAGTGTTTCAGTCACCTCTCCTGGACCATAGGCGCGCGGCGACTGGCGTTTCAGTATCCTGACGGCGTCGCCAGCGCGAATAATACCGCTGTTGAGCGCGATCAGATTCAGGCCAAAATCAATGTCCCCGCTGCCGTCCTGCGCTGTCCGAAAGCCCTGCAGCGTGGTCAAAGGTTGCCCCTCAGGATGCTTCTGACCACTTTCCACGCCAATCGTGGTAAAAACACAGCGGCTACAGGGTTTTGGAACGGCGAAATTAACCTGACCGATAGCGATCTCCGCCCAGCTGTCTTCATCCCACGCAGGTGCGCCACTCACGACCAGGTTTGGCCTGAATTGTTCGATTCGCACGCTGGCGGGACAGCGCTGCTGTAAATCCTGCAGCGAAGCACTGTTCACGAGCAGGTAGGGATATCCATCGGCAAAGCCCAGTGGCACATCGGTAAAACGTTTGACGCGGCGTGAAGGCTGCGGTCCGACCCAGCGTAGCTGCACCGGTCGTGGAAAGAACGCACTCAGCCACTGGTTGATCGTCTCGGGGGCGATTCGTGAGGTAAACGTATTGCCCCAGACCTCCGTGGGCTGCTCAGCATGGGTAAAGTCGGCAAAACGAATGAGTGACTGGCTCCCGTCGGGGGCCTGTAAGAACAGACCGTCTGGCGTAATCGCCGGCGTGAACTGCACCATCTCCGGAAACTGACGCGCCGTAATAAAGGTTCCGTCAGGTTCGGTCACCATAAAAATACGGTCATAGGTTAACCCGCTACTGGCAGCCCAGGCATGTGAGACCTGCAACCCGCGCATGGATTTTACGGGATGGATAAATAAGCGGGAAAGCGTGATCATGAAAGTCTCCAGAAGCGGGCGCGCAAGACAAAAGAAGCTAACTTTATGACATAGGTCTGCGATTCGCTATAATGCGCAACAATTTTCTCAAGAGTAAAAAAGTGACGATATGAATTCTCTGTTTGCCAGCACGGCGCGTGGGCTCGAAGAGCTGTTAAAAAATGAGCTGGACGCGCTGGGCGCGCAGGATTTGCAAGTGGTACAGGGAGGCGTTCACTTCAAGGCCGATGACCGCGTAATGTACCAAAGCCTGATGTGGAGTCGTCTGGCTTCGCGTATTTTGCTGCCTCTGACTGAGGTCGGCGTTTACAGCGATCTCGATCTCTATCTGGGCGTGCAGGGCATTGACTGGCCCGCCATGTTCGGTAGCGACAAAACCTTCGTGGTGCACTTTAATGGCACCAACGATGAGATCCGTAACAGCCAGTTTGGCGCGCTGCGCGTCAAAGATGCGATTGTCGACAGTTTTACCCGTCGTAACCTGGCACGCCCGGACGTCGATCGTGAACAGGCCGATATTCGTATTAACGTCTGGCTTGATGACGACCGCGCCAGTATAGCTCTGGACTTAAGCGGCAGTGCCCTGCATCAGCGCGGCTATCGTCAGCAAACGGGTCAGGCGCCGCTGAAAGAAAACCTGGCCGCAGCGATTGTGATGCGTTCAGGCTGGCAGCCGTCTACGCCGCTCATCGATCCGATGTGTGGTTCAGGCACGTTACTGATCGAAGCTGCGCTGATGGCCTGCGACCGCGCGCCGGGTTTACTGCGTAACCAATGGGGCTTCACGGCATGGGCCGGTTTTAACGAAAGCCTGTGGCGCGAGGTCAGGAGCGATGCTCAGGCCCGTGCCCGTGCCGGGACGGCGGCGTGCCAGGCGCGCTTTTTTGGTTATGACAATAATGGACGGGTGCTGGAATGGGCAAAAGCGAATGCACGTCGTGCCGGCGTTTTTGAACTGTTCACCTTTGGCCAACAGGATTTGCTGAAGCTGCAGAATCCTCTTCAGACTGAGGTGACGGGAACGGTGCTCAGTAACCCACCTTACGGTGAACGTCTTGAAAGTGAGCCTGCGCTTATTGCGCTGCACAGCCAGCTTGGCCGGTTGATGAAGCAGCACTTCGCCGGCTGGAATCTGTCGCTGTTTAGCGCATCGCCCGAACTACTGAGCTGTCTGCAACTGCGTGCCGACCGTCAGTTCAAAGCCAAAAATGGCCCGCTGGACTGTGTGCAGAAAAACTATCAGCTGTCGGCCAACAGCGCTGAGCGCGGTAATCAGATTGCTGAAGATTACGCGAACCGCTTGCGCAAAAACCTCAAGAAGCTGGATAAGTGGGCGCGCCAGGAAGGTATCGAGTGCTACCGCATTTATGACGCCGATCTGCCGGACTATAATGTGGCCGTGGATCGCTATGCGGACTGGGTGGTGGTGCAGGAATATGCGCCACCCAAAACCATCGACGCGAATAAAGCCCGTCAGCGCCTGTTTGACGTGATTAGTGCCACGCTGAGCGTGCTGGAGCTGCCGTCAAACCGCTTAATCCTCAAGACGCGCGAACGTCAGAAGGGCAAAGCGCAGTATCAAAAGCTGAGTGAGAAGGGCGACTATTTTGAAGTGCAGGAATTTAACGCCCGTTTCCTGGTGAACCTGACTGACTATCTGGATACGGGATTGTTCCTCGATCACCGTATTGCCCGCAAGATGCTGGGTCAGATGAGTCAGGGCAAGGATTTCCTGAACCTGTTTGCTTACACCGGCTCTGCCAGCGTGCATGCGGGTCTGGGCGGCGCACGCTCTACCACCACCGTGGATATGTCGCGTACCTATCTGGAGTGGGCAGAGCGTAACCTGCGGCTGAACGGCCTCACCGGTCGTCAGCATCGCCTGCTGCATGCCGACTGCCTGAGCTGGCTGAACGAGAGCGACGAAAATTTCGACCTGATCTTTATCGATCCGCCCACGTTCTCTAACTCAAAACGTATGGAAGAGAGTTTTGATGTGCAGCGCGATCATATGATGCTGATGCGTAACCTGAAACGGCTGTTGCGTAAAGGCGGTACTATCATGTTCTCGAATAATAAACGTGGTTTCAAAATGGATCTGGATGGCCTTAACGCATTGGGGCTCCAGGCTCAGGACATCACTCAGAAAACCCTGTCACAGGATTTTGCGCGTAATCGCCAAATTCATAACTGCTGGCTGATCACTCATGCTGGTAAGGAATAAGTTTCATGTCATTGATTAGTATCCACGGCGCTTATCTGTCTTTTAGCGATGCGCCTCTGTTAGACAATACCGAACTGCATATCGAAGAAAATGAGCGCGTGTGTCTGGTTGGCCGAAACGGGGCGGGCAAATCCACACTGATGAAAATCATCAACTGCGAGCAGCCGCTGGATGACGGACGCATCATTTATGAAACCGATCTGGTCGTGGCGCGGCTCCAGCAGGATCCGCCGCGCAATATCACCGGATCAGTTTATGATTTTGTGGCAGAGGGCGTCGAAGAGCAGGCGGAGCATCTTAAAGCCTACCATGCGATCTCGCACCAGGTGATGGACGATCCCAGTGATAAAAATCTCAATGAGATGGCGCGTCTGCAGGGCATTTTGGATCATCACAATTTGTGGCAGCTGGAAAGTCGTATCATGGACGTGCTGCAGCAGATTGGTCTGTCGCCGGACACAGAACTGTCGTCTCTGTCCGGTGGCTGGTTGCGTAAAGCCGCGCTGGGGCGTGCGCTGGTCAGTAATCCTCGCGTACTGATGCTGGACGAGCCCACCAACCACCTTGATATTGAAACGATTGACTGGTTGGAGACCTTCCTGAAAAGCTTCAGCGGCAGTATCGTCTTTATCTCTCACGACCGTTCTTTTATCCGTAATATGGCCACCCGTATTGTGGATCTGGACCGCGGCAAGCTGGTTTCCTGGCCGGGTAACTACGACGCGTATCTGGAAGGCAAAGAAGAAGCCCTGCGCGTTGAAGAGATGCAAAATGCTGAGTTTGACCGCAAGCTGGCACAGGAAGAAGTCTGGATCCGTCAGGGCATCAAAGCACGTCGAACCCGTAATGAAGGCCGCGTTCGGGCGTTAAAAGCTTTACGTCGCGAGCGTTCAGAACGCCGTGAAGTCATGGGCAAAGCCAATATGCAGGTCGGTGAAGCATCACGCTCCGGCAAAATTGTCTTTGAACTGGAAAACGTGGACTACGCGGTAGACGGCAAGCAGCTGGTGAAAGATTTTTCAGCCCAGGTGCAGCGCGGGGACAAGATCGCCCTGATTGGGCCGAACGGCTGTGGTAAAACCACGTTACTGCGTCTGATGCTGCAACAGCTGAAGGCCGATCACGGTCGTGTGCACTCCGGGACCAAACTTGAAGTGGCCTATTTCGATCAGCACCGTGCGGAACTCGATCCCGATCGGACCGTGATGGACAACCTGGCGGAAGGCAAACAAGAGGTGCTGGTCAATGGTAAACCGCGTCACGTGCTGGGCTATCTGCAGGATTTCCTGTTCCATCCTAAACGCGCGATGACGCCGGTCCGGGCGCTGTCGGGTGGGGAACGTAACCGCCTGCTGCTGGCGCGTCTGTTCCTGCGTCCCAGTAACCTGATGATCCTTGATGAACCGACCAATGACCTTGATGTGGAAACGCTGGAGCTGCTGGAAGAGCTCATCGACGGTTACCAGGGCACCGTGCTGCTGGTCAGTCACGATCGTCAGTTCGTTGACAACACCGTAACCGAATGCTGGATTTTTGAAGGCAACGGCGAGATAGGGACCTTTGTCGGCGGCTATCACGATGCGCAGCAGCAGCGCGCAGCGTACAAACAGCAAAAGGTGCAGGGCTCAGCAAAGGGGACAAATAGTGCCCTCAAGCCTGCCGATGCGAAAAATGACGCTGCCAAACGTAACGCGAACAAACTAAGCTATAACCTGACGCGTGAACTGGAACAGTTACCGCAAAAGCTGGAACAGTTAGAGGCGCGTATTGGCGAGCTTCAGGCCAAAATGAGTCATCCGGATTTTTTCAGTCAGCCACACGATAAAACGCAGCCGGTGCTTGATGAACTGGCTGACGTCGAACAGCAGCTGGAAACCGCCTTTGCGCGTTGGGAAGAGCTGGAATCAATGAGAAACGGCGCATAGTCATTAAGGGGCGGGGATGTGTTCAGCAGAGAAAACGAACGCGTGGATGCTCTGTCCACAGTGCGACTTAATGGTAAAACTGCCGGCCATTCCCGTTGGCAGCCGAGCGTCCTGTCCGCGCTGCCATACCTCCCTGACCGTCAACTGGTCGGAGCCGCGTAAGCGTCCGACCGGTTACGCGCTGGCCGCGCTGTTTATGCTGGTGCTTGCCAATCTGTTTCCGTTTATCACCATGAAAGTCGCCGGGCTGTCCAGTCAGATCAGCCTGATGCAAATCCCCAGGGTGATGGTGGCCGACGATTACGCCAGCCTGGCCACACTGTTCCTGTTGTTTGTCCAGGGAATTCCCGCCTTTTGTATGATCACCATTGTCCTGCTGGTCAATCAGGTGAAAATGCCCGTCAGCCTGAAACTGGGCCTGGCGCGTATCCTTTTTCATATGCGCAACTGGGGAATGGCAGAAATCTTCATGGCCGGGGTGCTGGTCAGTTTCGTCAAGCTCATGGCCTATGGCGAAATTGGCCTCGAAACCAGCTTCTGGCCCTGGTGTCTGTTTTGCCTTTTGCAACTGCGCGCATTTCAGTGCCTGGATCGCCGCTGGCTGTGGGATCGTATTGAAGCGATGCCGTCTTTACCCCATGCGCCCCAGGCAGGCGTAAGCGGATTAAGCCAGGGCCTGCGCTCCTGTCCGTGCTGCACTGCGGTGTTACCTGTGACACAGCGGGAATGTCCGCGCTGCGGCGTGGTTGCCGATGCCCGCCGTAAACACAGCCTGCAGTGGACACTGGCGCTGCTGATAACCTCCGTTATGCTTTATGTGCCCGCCAATCTGCTGCCGATTATGATTACCGAAACGCTGGGATCGGCGATGCCCTCGAACATCATGGCCGGGGTAATTTTACTTTGGGGCGATGGATCTTATCCGGTCGCGCTGGTGATTTTTATCGCCAGTATTATGGTTCCGTCTCTGAAGATGCTGGCGATTGGCTGGCTGTGCTGGGATGCCAGCGGACGCGGGCAGCGCGACAGCCATAAAATGCACCTGATCTATGAGGTGGTTGAGTTTGTTGGGCGTTGGTCAATGATCGACGTCTTTGTGATTGCCGTGCTCTCCGCGCTGGTGCGTATGGGACAGTTAATGAAAGTGTATCCGGCATGGGGAGCGGTGTTGTTTGCGCTGGTGGTGATATTGACCATGATTGCAGCAATGACGTTTGACCCGCGCTTAACCTGGGATCGTGCTGGTGAGAAAAATATGAAGGAGCCGCATCTTGACGGAAAATAATCACGGCCATGCCAAAGTGGATCAGATTAAGCGCTGGTCACCGGTATGGATCGTCCCTATTGTCACGCTGTTAATTGGCGGCTGGATTCTGTTTTATCATTTTAGCCATCAGGGACCGGAAGTGACGCTGATCACCGAGAGCGCAGAGGGAATTGAAGCGGGTAAAACCACCATCAAAAGCCGCAGCGTCAATGTCGGTGTGGTCGAGAGTGCCGTCCTCACAGACGATCTCCATCACGTTGAGATTAAAGCCCGACTGAATTCAGGTATGGAAAAGCTGTTGCACAGCGACAGCGTATTTTGGGTCGTTAAGCCGCAGGTCGGTCGCGAAGGCATTACGGGCTTAGGAACGCTGCTGTCTGGTGCGTATATCGAGCTGCAGCCTGGTACCAAAAAAGCTCCCCTGGATCAGTACACCCTGCTGGATGCGCCGCCGTTAGCGCCGCCTGATGCGAAGGGCATTCGTATTACACTCGACAGCAAAAAAGCGGGGCAGCTTAACGCTGGCGATCCGGTGCTGTTTCGCGGCTACCGTGTCGGCACCGTTGAAACCAGCAGCTTCGACACCGATAAGCGCATGATGACCTATCAGCTGTTTGTCGCCGCCCCCTACGATCGTCTGGTGACGACGAATGTGCGTTTCTGGAAAGACAGCGGCATCGCGGTGGATATGTCGGCATCAGGCATGCGGGTTGAAATGGGGTCGCTCACCACGCTGTTTAGCGGCGGGGTCAGCTTTGACGTGCCTGACGGCTGGGATTTAGGTAAGGCGGCGCAGAATCAGGCTGAATATCACCTGTTTGACGATCAGCGCAGTATTCAGGATTCACTGTATACCAATCATATCGACTATCTGATGTTCTTCTCTGATTCGATTCGTGGATTGCAGGTGGGCGCGCCGGTTGAATTTCGCGGCATTCGTCTGGGTACCGTTGCGGAGGTGCCGTTCATGAATGCGGGCACTGCGCAGGCGCTGAATAATGACTACCGCGTGCCGGTGTTGATTCGCATTGAACCCGATCGCTTTATTAGCCGTCTGGGTGAAAACTTCGATCTTGAGCAGCATCTGCAGGACGGTAAGAAACGTGGCCTGCGCGGAACGTTGAAAACCGGCAACCTGTTGTCTGGCGCGCTGTTTGTCGATATCGACTTCTATGACAATGCCCCTGCCTATAAAGGGCCAGATAAAGTCGCGGGTTATGAAGTGATCCCGACGGTGAGTGGTGGCCTGAGCCAGATTCAGCAGAAACTGATGGCTGCGCTGGATAAAATTAACGGTCTACCGCTCAACAATATGGTGTCGGAAGCCACCGGAACGCTGAAGGAGAGCCAGAAAACCCTGCGCGATCTGCAACGTACCATCGACAACATTAACGTCGTAACCAGCAGTCCGGCGATGAAAACGCTGCCGGAAGAGACGCAGCAAACGCTACGTGAGCTCAACCGCAGTATGAAAGGCCTGCAGCCTGGCTCACCGGCCTACAGCAAGCTGGTGGGCGATATGCAACGGCTTGATCAGGTGCTGCGCGAACTGCAGCCAGTGCTGAAGACGCTAAATGCCAAAAGTAATGCGTTAGTGTTTGAAGCAAAACCGGGACAGGATCCCCAGCCGAAGAGGGCGAAACAATGAAAAAAGGACTCGTTTTTTTGGCCGCTCTCGCACTGAGTGCCTGTAGCAGCACGGTGAATACCACTTACTATCAGCTGCCCTCAGGGGCAGCCTCGATGCAGGTGATCGGCAGTGAGGCAAATGCACAGCCGACCTTATGGGTACAGCAGGTTGTGGTTCCGGACTATCTGGCGGGTAATGGGCTGGTATATCAAACCAGCGATGTTAAATACGTTATCGCCGCCAATAATTTGTGGGCCAGCCCGCTCGATCAGCAGCTACAGCAAACGATGATAACCAATCTCACCAAAGCGTTACCGGGTCGGCTGGTGACTCAGACGTTAATGGGGCAGGAACATGACACCCTGAACATTACGGTCAACGATTTCCAGGGACGCTATGACGGCAAAGCGGTCATTAGCGGGCAGTGGACGCTGGAACATCAGGGACGCTTCACAAAGCAGGCTTTCAACCTGGTGTTGCCACAGCAGGAAGATGGCTATGATGCCCTTGTCAAAACCCTTGCTCAGGGCTGGCAGCAAATTGCGCAACAGATTGCCCGCAATGTGGCCTCTGAGAATTCGACAGGAACGCGCTTGTAGTTAACCTGTTGTTTCGGTTAGAGCTTATTTTCTGACATAACATCGGGTTTCTATATAAATCATGTGGATAAAGCAATAGGCTTACATCACGAAACAGAAAATTCATGTCCACTTCAGGTCACATTTGTGACATTGGCGTGAATATTGCGCATTGATCTTTTCATACAGAGCGAGTAAAACAAAAGGGTGGCTGAACATTTATTAGTCACCTTTTTCTTTCCACCAGATTCCACAGACCTTACATGAGGGACACGGAGTATGAAGAGACAGAAACGAGACCGCCTTGAGCGCGCCCATTCACGTGGTTATCAAGCAGGTATTACAGGACGCTCTAAAGAGATGTGTCCGTATCAAATGATAGATGCTAAGTCTCACTGGTTGGGAGGTTGGCGACAAGCCATGGAGGACAGGTCGGCTGCTGCTTAGCCGGATGTCACTGAAAAGGGATATAACCTCCGCACTAAGCGGAGGTTTTCGTTTCTGGGGAACGATTAGAACGCTGCGGTATCTTTAAACAGACCGACTTTTAAATCGCTGGCGGTGTAAATCAGATTACCATCAACCAGCACTTCACCATCTGCAACGCCCATCACCAGTTTACGGTTGATCACACGCTTGAAGTGAATACGGTAGGTAACTTTTTTCGCCTCTGGCAGAACCTGGCCAGTGAATTTAACCTCGCCCACACCCAGCGCACGGCCTTTGCCTTCGCCGCCCAACCAGCCGAGATAGAAGCCAACCAACTGCCACATTGCATCAAGACCCAGGCAGCCGGGCATCACCGGATCGCCAATAAAGTGGCAACCAAAGAACCACAGGTCCGGATTGATATCCAGTTCAGCTTCTACGAAGCCTTTATCGTATTTACCACCGTCTTCGGTCATTTTGACCACGCGGTCCATCATCAGCATATTGCCGGATGGAAGCGGTGGACCATTTTCGCCGAACAGTTCACCGCGACCGGACAGAATCAGGTCTTCTTTGGTATAGGATTCGCGTTTATCTACCATGTTCTTAATATGCCTTCTTTTAGTGAATCACGAATATTAGCGAACAGTTGTACGCTGAGCAAACAGGATTAGCGGTGGTTAAACCAGTTAAGCCAGCGCAGCGGCCAGGATCGCGGTGAGGGCTCAGGCTGATTCATCTGACTGATGCGCTCCTGAATGGTGCGCAGCAGGCATTCGCCTTCGCCGTCTTCCGTATTCCATATTTTCCCCGTAAGCAGCGGCAGCGCTTCATCCGCACTGTCGATCGCCCAGATATGGAAGCGTCCTTCTTCCACCGCGCTCACCACCTGTTGGTTCAGGCTAAGGTGACGAACGTTACAGGCGGGAATAATGACTCCCTGCTGACCGGTTAACTCGCGCTGATGGCAGATATCAAAGAATCCTTCAATCTTCTCATTCAGCCCACCAACCGGTTGCACATTACCAAACTGATCCACCGAGCCCGTAACCGCAATCTGCTGATTCAGTGGCGCACCGGCAAGGGCGCTGATTAATGCGCACAGTTCTGCCAGCGATGCACTGTCGCCGTCAACTTCGGAATAGGATTGTTCAAATACCAGCGAAGCGGAAAAGGGCAGTTGCTGATCCAGCTCCAGTTCAGCAATTAAATAGGCCTGCATAATCATCATGCCTTTCGCATGAATATTGCCGCCTAACTCCGCTTTGCGTTCGACGTCGGTGAATTCACCGTCGCCAGGATGCACCACACAGGTAATACGGCAGGGATCGCCCCAGGCGCGCGGATGACCGGGATATTCCACAACCGACAGGCCGTTTATCTGGCCGACGACCTCACCTTCCGTTTCAACCAAAATCTGTCGTAGCAGGATTTCATCACGCATACGTTCATTAAGGTAGTTTTCACGCCACAGGCGCGCTTCCAGGGCGTCACGCAGCGCTTCAGCACTGAGCGTCTCTCCCATCAACGCGGTCTCGCGCAGCTGGCGCAGCAGCCAGCGAGGGCAGAGCGGAAGCGTATCCTGATCGCCGCTGTAACGTACACCTTCTTTGATGAGTTCGGGCCAGAAGTCTTCGTCGGGTGCAGCAATATCAGCCTGCCCGGCCAGATCGACCGTCCAGCGACACCATGCGAGCATGTCGTCTTCATCCACAATCTGAATATTTTCTTCAAATTCGGTGTAGATCGCCATTTCATGCGCTTCAGCATCCAGCTCCTGAAAATCGGCCAGCGTATCGCGCTCGCCACAGAGCACCAGATTAAGCTTGAGCGGGAGCGGAGGCACGGAAACCGGCAGGGGACGACGTTCGTCCTGGGATTGCCACTCGATGTAGCCTTGCTCAATGCTCTTTTTCAGACGCAGCCACAGCAGCGGCTGAGTGAGTAAAGCACGAAGTGAAAGGACTAACGTTCCGCCATTGGCGCGATGGATCAGCCCTGGTTCAAGTTGGATCCGATCTTTGTGCATCCGCACGCAGCCAAACAGCTGCTCCTGCTCGATCCAGTCAGCATAGTGAATCCCGCCCTGGCTGGTAAAAGGGCGCTGGCTGTCGGTAGGCGGTTGCAACGTGACATTATCGGCCAGAATATGGTAGTCACCGCCTGACAGGGTTGATGACTCACCCATAACGCGTTGAGCCGCCTCTGCTATCAGCGCAAGGTATTCACGGTTTTCCTGGCTGCGAACCAGCAGCAGGGGAAGACCCTGACTTTGATGATGTAAGTGGGCCAGCGCGTTCAGCAGTCGGGGCTGTACCGTTGCCAGGGCATCGGTCTCTTCATCAGCGATTCGGGAGAAAACGGATTGATATTGCGTGCTATCCGGCTGTAAGGTTTGCCACGTAAGTTGAGTGCTGGTCAAAATAATCGCATTTGTCTGTTTTGAGAAAAGCGAGATTATACAGGATTCACCCTGCTTAAGCACTGCAGAGTTCATTCAGATGTTGTGACGCTGGCAGCATGTTTTTCGTTGCTGCATCCGGTAAAAAAGCTGTTATTCTTAGTTTGTTACGCGATCACGATGAGATTCCGATGAAATACCAGCAGCTCGAAAATCTTGAAAGTGGATGGAAGTGGAAATACCTGGTGAAAAAACATCGGGAGGGTGAACTGATCACGCGTCACCTTGAACTTAGCGCTGCGCAGGCCGCGGTGGATAAATTACTGGTGATGGAAAATAATCCGGTAGAGATAAACAACTGGATCAGCCAGCATATTCACCCCGACCTCGATAACCGGCTTAAGCAAACTATCCGCGCCCGGCGTAAACGTCACTTCAATGCTGAGCACCAGCACACCCGAAAAAAATCAATCGATCTGGAATATCTGGTCTGGCAGCGACTGGCAGGGCTGGCGCAACGTCGTAACAATACGCTGTCTGAAACCATCGTACAGCTTATTGAAGATGCCGAACGTAAAGAGAAGTATGCCAGTCAGATGTCAACGTTAAAGCAGGATCTGCAGGCAATATTAGGTCATCCAGGGTCTGAAAAAGAGTCCTGAGTTCACGCGATAGATTACGGATTCAGACTCCGCGATACGGGATGAGCAGCATTGATAAATTCAGGCCAAAAAAAACCCCGCATAAGCGGGGTTTTTTCATAACGGATAACTTAAGCCTGTGGCTGAGTTACCACATCTTTGATGCCTTTAACGTCGATTTCTACACGACGGTCTGGCGCCAGGCAGTCGATCAGGGCCTTACGACCTTTCACGCTGTCACAGGTGTTGCCAGTAACTGGGTTAGATTCACCCATGCCGCGAGCAGAGATCTTGTTAGCAGGGATACCTTTAGATACCAGGTAATCCACTACTGACTGAGCACGTTTCTCAGACAGTTTCTGGTTGTACTGCTCTGAACCGATGCGATCGGTGAAGCCCAGAACAACAACTGAACCGTCTTTAGGATCCATGGAGCTCAGCTGGCTGTACAGCTGATCCAGAGCCTGCTGACCTTCTGGCTTCAGGGTTGATTTGTTGAAGGTGAACAGAACGTCTGATTTCAGAGTGAAACGCTTGGTCTGTACCACTGGCGCTGGAGCTGGTGCTGGAGCCGGAGCTGGCGCAGCAACATCATCCTGACCGAAGCGGTAAGAAACACCCAGGCTCAGCATGCCGTTGTCTGGACGAGCACCAACGGTCTGTGCATCACCGATGTTGTTAACCCACTGGTAATCCAGACGGGTTGCCCAGTTTTTGGTCAGAGCATATTCAACACCAACGGCTGCCAGTGGAGAAACACCGGTGTCGTGGTCGCTGATGCGAGTGCCAGTAGCCAGGTTCTGCTGAGTAGAGTCTGCACGCCATACCATGCCACCCAGGCGGGTATAGATGTCCAGATCGTCTGCGATTGGGTAGCTCAGTTTAGCAGCCAGCTGGATGCCCTGTGCTTTGAATGCGCCATTTACCTGGTTGCCTTTATTAGGCATACGGCCTAACCAGTCATAGCCCAGTTCGAAACCCAGGTATGGGTTAGCCTGGTAACCAGCGAACGCGCCTGCGCCCAGTTGGCTTTCATGAGTTGGACCGTCGTTGTTTTGGTAACCGTTACCGTAGTAACCAGTGTCGTGATACTGAGACCAGCCCAGTTTAGCACCGGTGTACCAGGTGTTATCTTTTGGGGCGGCCTGCGCTACGGTAGCGAAGCCAGCCAGTGCCACTGCAATTGCGATAGCTGTCTTTTTCATTTTGCGCCTCGTTATCATCCAAATAGGCAATGAGCATAAAGGTTGCTCTTGGTTTAATCCTTCGCCGGGTCAAAACGCTCGCTTATGACTCTACCGCAAAAAACGGAGGTTATTGAGCACCCTGGCGAGATAAAGTCTACAACGAGATTGGAAACTTACAAGTGTGATGTGAGGCACTTATGTAAAAAAACAGTGTTTTATACATAAATTCTAACAATTTACCCTGAACTTCTGTGAGGTGCTTACCCCACAAAATGGGGGCTAAGCCGTTGTCATTGCTGGGGGGAGCAGAATCAGTGCCTTAGCCTTAAGCGAGATAAAAAACTGCTTGAGATAAATCTCATTTTTTACTTAATGAAACAAATCAGACTGAATTTTTAGCGAGTTTTCTGGTCTTACTGCCGTTTTGAGGGTTTCACCCGAGCGTAAAATCAGCCCCAACGCCTTTCCTTCCGCTGCTGCCCGTTCAAGTTCACGACGTTCGTCCACGTCTAATTCATAAGGAATCCAGGCCAAAACCACGCTGTAATTTCCTGTGCGCAGCGCTTTGATCATCGCTTCAACGGCATTGTAACGTTCAGCATCGGCGATATGCATACTTTTCTCAAGTGGCAAACCGGCTTCCTGCATCCAGACCCGGCTCAACTTGTGCGCGGGGGTTAACCACAGCTGCCAGCGAGACTGCTGGCTTAATTGCTGAAGCAGCGGTAACAGCAGCATCTGCATCATGCCGGGTTGTTCGCTATAGCGTAATTCAGTAATCCAGCCTTTATGAGTAGCCGGAACAGAGGACGAAGCGTAACGGTGAGCAGAGCATACATTACTGGTATGTTGGGTGCGCATAAATTAATCACTCAGCAGTTGACTGTATGGATGTACAGTAATGGCATCCTGGATAAAGATCAACCTGAATTTCTGAAAACGCCTCGCAAAATTTGCATCAGCTTGTCTTTAAACGGATTTATTCATTGAACCTCTAACTGAATTTAATTATCTTCTAACCCCCTGAATAGTAACATTTTTAGCAGGCTTTTGTTACAAGGAGGTGATGAAATGAAGAAACAGAAGCGGATAATTTTACGCTCAATACAGCAGTTGGCCCCGCTGGGCAAAATTGAATCCCGTACCCAGTTCGGTGGCTACGCACTGGCTGTTGAACGCGTGGTTTTTGCGCTGGTAAAAGAAGACGAACTCTACTTACGTGCCAGTGAAGCATTACGGGAATATGGGGCAAAGCAGCCGCTGGAACCCTTGACATTCCATAAACGGGGTATTGCAGTAAGCCTCAACTATTTTAAGGTAGACGATCGCCTGTGGGCGCATCCGGAGCATCTGGTTCGCCTTTCTGCTGCGTCTCTGCAGACCGCCCAACGTGAGCACAATGAGCGGCTGGGTAAGGTGCGGTTAAAAGACTTACCGAACGTCAGCCTGCGACTGGAAATGATGCTGCATGAGATAGGTATTTGTACCGTCAAACATCTGCGTGAAACGGGGGCCAGGCAGTGCTGGTTAAGGCTGCGGCGCAATAATCAACACCTCGGCCTTAAAACCTTATTAGCGCTTGAAGGGGCGATTTCCGGCCATCATCATGCGGCGCTGCCACAAACCATTAAAACCGAGTTAGGAGAATGGTATCAGGCCGCACTCAGTACGCCGGAATGTAAAGAAAAAGGCCGTTAGCGCCTGTCCAGCGAGCGTCGCAGGCGCGCAATGTCGGGCATCAGGGCAACCAGCAAGCCCAACTGTTGCAAAACCAGCGGCGCACGCGGATCGGGCTCGGCGGTCAGTTGCGCGATGCGCTGCACCAGCTCCATACGCATTTTCTCTGCCCGGCTGTCGCTGACGACATCCGTCTGCAGCACATCTTCAACATAACATACTGTGTCGTCGAGCAGGGCCAGCAGGGCTGGTTGGGTCACTTTGTCGCGATGAGCGCCCAGAGCGGAGATATAGCTCAGGAAGGAGTGATTCAGGCAGAGTAACTGAAATGCCGACTCCCTGAGCTTAGTGCTGGTACGGGGTTCGCTGCTCATATTTGATACCACCGATGCCAGCTCAGCATCGGCGTTGTGGGCGTCACGTCGCGCAATACGATAAGCAAGACGATTGTCTTTGCCCTGATGGTACTGCTCCATGATCGCATCAAGATAACGGCAGTTGGCATTAAGCGTGCGAGTGGCAACGGCCGGAAGCTGACGAAAACGCCAGTCAGGCCAGATAAAGCTCACGGCGAGCCAGGCCAGCGCACAGCCCAGTAAGGTGTCCACTACCCGCGGCAGCGCGACCTCAAATCCCTCACCCAGCAGATTAAAACAGAGCAGAACCAGCAGGGTGATAAACAAGGTGGCATGCGCGTATTGCACCTGGCGGAAAGCAAAGAAGAGTACGCCCGTCACGACAATCAGAAACAGCTGGCCTTCTACTGAGGGCACCAGCCAGAGCAATGGCAACCCAATGGCAATGCCAGCCAGCGTGCCGCCGATGCGCAGTGCCAGCCTGCGCTGGGTCGCGCTGTAGTTGGGCTGGCAAACGAACAGGCTGGTTAACAGAATCCAGTAGCCTCGTTCCAGACCGGTAACCTGAATGAATCCGTACCCGGTGCACATTACCACTGACATTCTGACAGCATGACGGAACAGGGCCGAAGAGGGCGTCAGGTGGCGGCTGAAGCGCAGCTTGATGTCGCTCCAGCCGCTGATCTCTTCACGTGACAGCATGTTGTCGCTGTGCTGCGGATCGTCGGCCAGTGCCTGCTCAGATTCGAGAGAAGCCAGTTGCGCATCAATCGCCTGCAGATTACGTAATAACCAAAACAGGGCCCGGGTATGCGTGGCATCCGGATGGCTATCTTCAAGGCGTTGAATCGCATTATGTAAGCGCTCAAAAACACGCTCAAAACGACTGTCATGTTCCCAGCGTTCGCGCAGTAAAACTGACCGGGCCAGTTGCCGACAGGCCTGAGCCTGCATATTCAGCAGGCGCTGAAAGCGGAACAGAATTTCGTTATAGCGCCAGTTGCCGCGCAGTAAATGATACTGGAGATGAGAAGAGCTGGCGCGTTCGTGGATATCCTGAGCAACAAAATAGTAGTGCAGACTGCGTCGGGTACCACGTGAGCCCCTGTCGCCGCGTAAGCGGCTTTGCAGTGTGGTTTTGGTCAGATTAAGCTGGGCGACCAGCTGGCTGTTCACCATCGCCGCCTCAACAAACGTGGCATCATCCTGCGCATCGGCGTCCGGATCAAACAGGTTAGCTTTGGCGTCCAGGTATTGCGCTAACTGCGAGAAACTGGCTGCCAGCTGCTCCTGAACCGGGCGAACGGGAAACATGACGTGGCCCAACAGCGTCAACAGATTATACCAGAGCGCGCCGACCAGCAGCAGGATGGGCTGCAGATACCACTGGGAAAACAGTCCGATGCCCAACATGGTGTAAACGGCAATCAGCAAGGCGCCGAAAGCAATGGTCGCATAGCGCTGCCCGAGGGCGCCCAGCAAAATAAAACCCCAGGTGGAGATCGCCAAACCGATAATAAAGGCCAGCGGATGGGGAAAGAGCAGTTCCACTGAAACCGACGCAACGCAAAAGCACAACAGGGTAATCAGCAGATTTTTTAAACGTCCCGCCAGTCGATCATCCAGATCGGCCAGCGCGGCGGCGACCACCCCAAGCGTGAGGGGAATGGTCCATTCAATCTGCTGCAGCACCCAGGGCACTGCTGCACAGCCGGTTAAGGCGAACAGAATCCGCAGCAGGTAACGCCAGGTGCTGTTAAAAAGATACTTACGCCATCCGGACAGAATACTAATAGCGGCGGCGGGCATTGGCATCACGCGCGGCACGCGCCTCTTCCACAGAGACAACCCGACGGCCGACCGGCCACAGTGCAATAGCCGCAATCTTGAAATTCGCGATTCCCACCGGAATACCAATGATGCTGACACACTGCACAATACCGACAGAGATGTGGGACAGGCAGAGCCACCAGCCGAAGAAAATCAGCCAGAAAATATTCAGGAAGGTGCCGCCGGTGTTCATGATGTGACTTTTGCTGTCGGGACGCAGCACATCCACGTGCACCGCCTCATTGCCGAACGGAAGAAACGAGAGTTTGGTGATTTCCCAGCATGAACGCGTCAACGGCAGGGTAAAGATCAGCACAATGCTGATCAGTGTCGCGAACAGCCAACTGAGCGTGGTGAAGAAGCCACCCAATACAAAATTAAGAATATTTAAAACAGTGCGCATAACCGCTTTTCCTTTTGCACTCCGCAAGATATGTCGCAGTTTAGCGTGTTTTAAGGCTGGAGCGTCAAGAGTCTGACAGGTAAACTCCGATTACTCTTTATCTCGGTCGTTGGTGTCGGCGTGGAACTTAAAGCAACATCCATGGGCAAACGGCTTGCCCAGCATCCTTACAATCGTGTTCGCCTGTTGACCGCTGGTGTTGAAGTCAGTGGTGATAAACACGAATATCTAATTCCCTTTAACCAGTTGTCGGACATTACCTGTAAGCGTGGCATGGTCTGGGGAGAGCTCGAGTTTCTGCTGGCGGACAATAAGGTTGTGCGTTTGCATGGCACTGAATGGCAGGAGACACAACGTTTCTATCATTATCTGATGCAGGCATGGCAGGACTGGAGCCATGAGATGAGTGACGTGTGTGCCTCGGTTCTGCAGGGCCTTCGTGCTGAAATTGACGGGTTCAGTGAGCAGGACCGCTGGTTAAAACGCAGTGAGCTGCAGGCGATTAACGATCAAATTCTCAAGCAGTTTGATGCCTTGCCACTCCCGCTGTCACGCATCAACGATTTTGAGTCCTGTCGGGAAAATTGGGCATTTTGCCAACACTGGCTGCAACAGGGCGATGCCGCAATCCGTCAGCGTAACCGCGACTGGACGGCTGCGATGCTCACGCGTTATCAGGATTTCTTCGCCACGGTTGAGTCCACGCCGCTTAACGGATCTCAGGCTGAAGCCGTGGTAAACGGTGAGGATGCGGTGCTGGTACTGGCGGGCGCGGGCAGTGGCAAAACCTCTGTGCTGGTTGCCCGGGCGGGCTGGTTATTACAACGCCGACTCGCCAGCGCCGATCAGATTCTGCTGTTAGCCTTTGGCCGTCATGCTGCTGAAGAGATGAACGACCGTATCCAGAGCAGGCTACAGGCAACGGATATGCAGGCACGTACTTTTCATTCTCTGGCCCTGCACATTATCCGCGAAGGCAGTAATAAACAGCCTGTCATCAGTAAACTGGAAAGCGACGCCGCCGCGCGCCGGGCATTATTGATCGACAACTGGCGTCAGCAATGCCATGAAAAGAAAGCCCAGGCGAATGGCTGGCGGCAATGGCTGCGTGATGAACTGGCGTGGGAGGTCGGCGAGGGGCCTTTCTGGCAGGACGATCGCCTGGCTGAGCGTCTGGCACCGCGGCTTGAACGCTGGTTAAGCCTGATGCGCATGCACGGTGGTGCACAGGCCGCCATGATCGACGGCGTTCCTGAGGCGCTACGTGAGCTGTTCAGTAAACGCATCAAGCTGATGGCACCGCTGCTGAAGGCCTGGAAAAGCGCACTCAAGGAAGAGGGCGCCGTCGATTTTTCAGGGCTGATTCATCAGGCCGTAGCGATCCTGGAAAAGGGGCGTTTTATCAGCCCATGGAAGCATATTCTGGTCGATGAATTTCAGGATATTTCGCCCCAGCGTGCAGCCTTGCTCAGCGCCCTGCGCCAGCAAAACAAGCGCACTACGCTGTTTGCTGTTGGCGATGACTGGCAGGCGATCTACCGCTTCAGCGGGGCTGAAATGAGCCTCACAACGGCATTTCATCACTATTTTGGTGAGGGCGATCGCTGCGTGCTGGACACGACCTATCGCTTTAACGATCGGATTGGTGAAGTCGCAAATCGCTTCATCCAGCAGAATCCGCATCAGCTGCGCAAACCCTTAAACAGCCTGGTTAAGGGCAATAAAAAATCCATTGCCCTGTTACCGCAGGATCAGTTGGAGCCGTTGCTGAATAAGCTGAGTGGCTACGCAAAACCCCACGAGCGGGTGCTGATACTGGCACGTTACCACTATTTGCGTCCTGACGTGCTGGATAAAGCCAAAACCCGCTGGCCAAAATTAAACATCGATTTTCTGACCATTCATGCCAGTAAGGGCCAGCAGGCAGATTACGTCATTCTGCTGGGGCTTCAGCAAGGTAAAGAAGGCTTTCCGGCGGCGCAGCGCGAGTCCATCATTGAGGAAGGCTTGCTGCCTCAGCCCGAAGCGTTTCCGGATGCGGAAGAGCGGCGACTGGCCTATGTTGCGTTAACTCGCGCGCGCCAGCAGGTCTGGTTGCTGTTTGATAAGCAGCAACCTTCGGTCTTTGTCGAGACCTTCCGCGAGCTGGACGTGCCGGTGCTGCGTAAAGCCTGAGTTATTTCAGGCGATCGGCAAGATAACGTGCATAATCCGGAATACGGACATCGACAGGCTGATCAAACAGCGGCGACTGAATGATAAAATCGGCGGTCGCCCGGTTGGTGGCGACCGGGATATTCCAGACCGTCGCCAGACGAAGCAGCGCTTTGACGTCAGGATCATGAGGAACCGCATTTAGCGGATCCCAAAAAAAGATTAGCGCATCAATTTTGCCTTCGGCGATAAAGGCACCAACCTGTTGGTCTCCGCCCATTGGGCCACTCAGCATTGCATTTACGTTCAGGCCGGTGTGACGATTGATGAGATTGCCTGTCGTGCCTGTCGCATAAAGAATATGAGATTCCAGAGCGGGTTGATTACGCGTCACCCAATCCAGCAGAGAGTCTTTGCAGTGGTCATGAGCGACCAGCGCGATATGTTTTTGTTTTCCAAGCGTACGTAAGGTGTATTCCATAACAGCATCCTGATGCAAAGGAGCAAAAACGCCCGTTGCAGCAGTTTACCCTGCGCCATTTCACACTATCAACTTGCCCGCAGCATTTTGACCAGATTGATGAACTGTTGACGAGTGGCCTCATCGAAACGCTGAAACCAGTGCTGAATTGACGGCGTAGTAGTTTCAACCGACCAGGCAAGATCGGCAGTAAGTTGTGCTGATGGGGAAGGGGTGGTGAGATTGGCGAACTGAGGCACCGAAGCCGCTAAGCCCATACGATTGTAACTGACCATCGCTTTTTCAACATCCGCACCAGCCGTAACCGGCAGGCGATCGCGCACGCTAAAGACCTCTTTACCCTTTTCATCAACCAGCCTGAACGCCAGTGAACGGTCAAAGTTATGTCTTTCTCGTGAATTGCTGAGCGGAGGCAGGCGGATAGCGATGCTCCTGGCTTCGGCGGTGAATGTCACGATCATCGGCACAGACTGATAGTACTGAGAAGGAGTTTTGCTGTCACCAGGCGGTTGTTCCACCCGAAACAGGAACTGATGTTGACCCCGATCCAGCTCTAAACTGTCAGCCCCTTTCAGCAGTGAGCCGGAGATCTTGCGACCGTCCAAAACCAGCAACGTGATTTGAGGATCAAGCTTCAGGGTAATAGCAGAGCAGGATGCCGAAACGAGGAGAGCAATGAACCCCGTTACAGCCATTGACAGCTTCATTTCGACTCCGGTTAAAATGAATGGATGTAGCAAATTCTTACATTATGGCATTAAGTTTACAATTATACATATTTATTCCAGCGAAGCGGCACAATATGTATTTGCAACGCCCCGCGAGTGTGTAAAGGCTCAACTACAATGAAGAGCAGACAGAAAGGAGAAGCCCATGAATGATCAGACTATTCGCGACGTATTGACCCGCACAAAACGTATTGCGTTGGTAGGCGCCAGCGATCGCCCCGAACGCCCCAGCTATGGGGTAATGAAGTATTTGCTCGATCAGGGTTATGAAGTGATTCCGGTCAGTCCTAAGCTTGCAGGTCAGACTCTGCTGGGACAAACCGCGTATGGTTCGCTGGCAGAAGTCCCCGGAAAAATTGACATGGTCGATGTGTTCCGCAATTCGGAAGCGGCATGGGGCGTCGCGCAGGAAGCCATTGCGGTCTGTGCGGATACGCTCTGGTTACAGTTGGGCGTGATTAATGAGCAGGCTGCCGTGCTGGCGCAGGATGCGGGCATGACGGTCGTGATGGATCGCTGCCCGAAAATTGAAATCCCGCGACTGGGAATGGGGCAATAACAATAGCGGCGGCAAACAGATTGCCGCCCACTGTTAGTGACGCAAATGCGGTGCCTGGAGCTGCTGACGTACCGATGCGGCCAGTTCATCCATAGAGGGTTGCTCTGGATGTTCAGGGCTGGTTTCACCGGCAAGTTGAATTTCGGCGACGTAGGTATGGACCTGACTGCCTTCTTCATCTTCCATGACCACGTGATACCAGGGCGCGCTGCGCAACGTGTCAGTTGCCCCGATCTCGTCCAGCTGTGGCTCATCTAACGCATATTCAGGATCGACATCGACAATCACACCCAGCACGCCGGATAACCGATGACGAACCTGCTGACCAATACCAAATTTACTGGCAATCATGATGACCTCCGAAAAAACTGTCCTGCATAAGAGATGGGGGCAAAGACAGTTTTTTCAAGTTACATGACGCGACAGGCAAAACCTTTCAGGTAAAGACCTTCGGGGTAGGTGGCGATCACAGGATGATCGGCAGCCTGGCGGAATTGCTCAACGAACTGGACGTCACGGCCTGCATCCAGCGCGGCATCCGCAATAATTTTCTGGAACAGGTCTGTTGCCATCAAGCCTGAACAGGAGAAGGTCAGTAACATCCCGCCTGGATTCAGCAACTGAATGGCCAGCATGTTAATGTCTTTATAGCCACGGCAGGCGCCCATCAGCTGGCTTTTGTTCTCAACAAATTTGGGCGGATCCATTATGATCAGATCGAATTTCTCACCCTCATCGCGGTAGCGGCGGAGTAGCTTAAAGACGTCATCGCGCTGGAACCGGGCACGGGACAGATCTAAACCGTTCAGTTCGACGTTTTGACGTGCCACATCCAGGGCATCCTGCGACGTATCAACGCTAATCACTTCTTTACAGCCGCCGATCAATGCCGAAACGGCAAAGCCTCCGGTATAAGAGAAGCAGTTCAGCACGCGCGCGTCTTTGGCATAGCGGCGTGTGGCATAGCGGCTGTCTCGCTGATCAAGGTAGTAGCCCGTTTTATGTCCGCCCTGGATATCTACCAGCAGCTTCATATCGTGCTCTGTGATCGGCAATAGCGCGGGAGGCTGTTCACCGGTTACGGTTCCCTGGGTCAGTTCCAGACCTTCTTTTTTACGTACTGCGACATCTGAGCGATCGTAGATAGCGCAATCCGGAAAACACTGCTGCAAGGCGGAGATAATGGCGGGCCGCTGATACTCCGCGCCGGCAGACAGCAGTTGCAGCACCAGAAACTGACCAAAGCGATCGATAGTCACGCCTGGCAGGCCGTCGGACTCCCCGGCAATCAGACGATAGCTGTCCAGGTCGTCGCGTGCAGCCAGCCAGTCGCGCCAGATTTGTGCCTGCTGAAAACGGCGGACAAAAAAAGCGATATCGACAGATTCGTCCTGCTGCCAGCTCCAGACGCGAGCGCGAATTTGTGACTGAGGTGAATAAGCGGCACGCGCCAGCCATTTACCGTTGCTGTCACAAACATCAATGGTTTCCCCTTGTTGGGCTTTCCCTTCAAGGCGGGCGACGGCCCCAGAGAAAACCCAGGGATGACGACGGAGCAGGGACTTTTCACGTCCCTTGGCGAGAATCAATCGAACTGTCATAGTTTGCTATGCTTACCTGAAAAAATGAGGCGCTATTGTCCAGTGGATAACGGCAAATTGCAACGAACAGCGGGAGAGGACCATGGCGAGCATGTGTTACAAAGCCTGGGTGCAGGGCACCGTGCAGGGCGTGGGTTTTCGCTACAGCACACAGGCGAAAGCCAACGCGCTCGGTGTGCAGGGTTATGCGCGTAATCTTGATGATGGCCGGGTTGAGGTGCTCGCCTGCGGTGAGGCAGAGCAGGTCGAGGCGTTAATCGCATGGTTAAAAGCCGGTGGGCCGCGCACGGCCCATGTGGAAAAGGTGCTGCTGGAGCCGCATCAGCCCGGCGACTTCCCCCACAGCTTTACCACCGGTTAATTAAAGACATTTGGCAGGCTTGGGCAGGCCAGCAATTTTTGTCGCCTGTTTGGCGGGCCCTTCAGGAAACAGCCGAAACAGGTAGCGGCTGTTACCTTTCTCTTCGCCATACTTTTTCGCCATCGCCTTCACCAGCATACGTACGGCGGGAGAAGTATTAAATTCCAGGTAAAAGTCACGGACAAAGCGCACGACTTCCCAGTGGGCTTCCGTCATTACGATGGCCTCGTTGTCAGCAATCTGCTGTGCCAGCTCCTCGCTCCAGTCCTGGTGGTTTTTCAAATAGCCTTCGGCATCCACAGCTATTTCGTCACCCTTATAGTTCATAACGCGTCCTCATTATCATTCGGGCTGCAGTTTAGCAAAATGGCACCGCAGAAAAAGCAAAAACCCCGCCTGAGCGGGGTTCGTATCGCGCCAGCGGCGTCGATTAATTGCTGCGGGAAAAACCTAAGATGCTTAACAGGCTAACAAAGATGTTATACAGGGAAACATACAGGCTAACCGTGGCGCGAATATAGTTAGTTTCGCCGCCATGAATAATGTTGCTGGTTTCCCACAGAATGGCGCCAGCAGAGAACAGGATAAACAGGGCGCTAATCGCCAGGTGAAGAGCAGGCAACTGCAGGAACAGGTTAGCCACAACGGCCACCAGTAACACCACGAAGCCCGCCATCATCATGCCGCCCAGGAATGACATGTCACGACCTGTTGTCAGCACATAGGCGGAGCAGCAGAAGAACACCAGCGCTGTACCGCCTAACGCCAGCGCGATCACATCGCCCATTCCTGCCGTCAGAAAAGAGCTTAAGATTGGCCCCAGGCAGTAACCCAAAAAGCCCGTAAAGGCGAAGGCGGCTAAAATCCCCATTGGGCTGTCAGCCAGGCGATAGGTCAGAAACATCAGACCGTAGAAGCCCACCAGCATCAAAATTAAACCGGGTGCCGGTAATGCCAGAAGTGTACTTGCCGTGGCGGTCACCGCTGAGAAGGCGAGCGTCAGGCCCAGCAGAAAATAGGTGTTACGCAGCACTTTGTGCGTGCTGAGTAATGACTGTCGCGATGATGAAGAAACTATTCTGTCCATGTTGCGCTCCTGTAAGGCAGAACACCAAATATGCTCTGAGAATACGCAGCCCTATAAAGAGGGAAAAGCCGTTTTACCCTTCTTTACGCGTTAAGGTGTTAATTCTTTGAGCAGAATGGCGATTTAGCCAACGAATAACGCGAATTTGGCTGTTTTTCACGCGAACGGATTATCGCAGGCTTTACATCTCCAGAGGGGATGTTTATAGTGCGCGTCATTGCGGAGGGGTGGCCGAGCGGCTTAAGGCAGCGGTCTTGAAAACCGCCGATGGGAAACCATCCGAGAGTTCGAATCTCTCCTCCTCCGCCACTTCATTGCCACCAGGCATGAAGAGGCAAGACAGCATAATATCATCTTGCCTTTGCAGTAGTGTTACAACCCGGAGGGATGGCCGAGCGGCTTAAGGCAGCGGTCTTGAAAACCGCCGATGGGAAACCATCCGAGAGTTCGAATCTCTCTTCCTCCGCCACATTTTACAGGCCAGCACAGTGTGCTGGCCTGTTTCGTTTTGTTTTCTCTTCTCACGCCCGTTTAAAATTCTTCCTGCTTTTCAGCGGACTGCGCGGTTTTGAACGGCATCTGGCATCTCTGCTATAGTCCATTAATTGTTTTTGCTGTTGCCTGGCGCTTTTCAGGGGCAAGCTGAGTTACACTATTCGCCACGTCGCTCTGATGCGAGCTAATCGGTTGATAGCCAGAGTGTTTTTTTACTGAATGAATGGAATAGGCACAATGATCAAGAAACTGAGTCTTTGCGCATTGTCGGTACTTGCTGCATTACCGATTGGAACGCTGGCACAGGCCGCTGACAACGATATGCAGTTACAGCAGGTGTTAATGTTCAGCCGCCATAACCTGCGTGCACCGCTTGCGGATAACGGCAGCGTGCTGGCGCAATCCACCAAAAAAACCTGGCCGGAGTGGGATGTGCCGGGTGGACAGCTGACCACTAAAGGCGGCGTGCTGGAAGTGTACATGGGTAACTATACCCGTCAGTGGCTTGCTCAGCAGGGGCTGGTAAAAAATGGCGTTTGTCCGGACAGCAACAGCGTCTTTGTCTACGCCAACAGCCTGCAGCGTACCGTGGCAACGGCTCAGTTCTTCGTAAATGGTGCCTTCCCGGGCTGTGACATTGCTGTGACTCACCAGGATGAAATGGGCAGCATGGATCCGGTATTTAATCCGGTTATTACAGACGGGAACGAAGAATTCATCAAGAAAGCGCTGGCCGGAATGACCGCTGCCAACGAAAAGCTGTCACTGAAACCCGCTTTTCAGCGGCTCGAGAAGATTGTTGACTACAAATCCTCTCCTGCCTGTAATAACAAAAAGCAGTGCGATCTGAGCAATGGCCAGAACACCTTTATCGTTGAAAACGGTAAAGAACCCGGCGTGAACGGGCCACTAAAAGTGGGCAATTCGCTAATGGATGCCTTTACGCTGCAATATTATGAAGGCTTCCCGCTGGACCAGGTCGCCTGGGGACAAATCAAAACCCCTGAACAGTGGCAGGCACTATCCGCCATTAAAAATGGCTATCAGGACACGCTGTTTACCACGCCTGAGGTTGCACGCGATGTTGCCGCGCCACTGGTGGACTACATTCGCAGCCAGCTGATCGATCAGGAAAAGTCAGACTCACCTAAAGTTACGCTGATGGTCGGGCATGACTCCAACATTGCGTCACTGCTGAGTGCGTTACAGGTTAAGCCTTATGACTTACCTGAGACCTACGAAAAAACGCCAATCGGCGGTCAGGTGGTGTTTGAACGCTGGCACGATGCGAAAAACAACAAAGATCTGCTTAAAATCGAATACGTTTATCAGACCGCCGATCAACTGCGCGATGCAGAGGTTCTGAGCCTTAAGAAGCCGCCTAAGCGCGTTACGCTTCAACTGGCGGGTTGCCCGACAGACGCTAACGGATACTGCAGCTGGGATCAGTTTGCCCAGGTGCTGAACAGCGCACTACAGGGTACGGCGCTGCAACCTGCTGCGGAAGCCCAGCCGGCACAGCCTGCGACTGCGGCGAAACCTGAGGATGCGAAAGCGGCCACGGCGGGCGATGCGGCGCAAAAGGCGGATGCTGATAAGGCGGCCGCCGACAAAGCCGCCGCGCAGAAAGCGGCTGATGAGAAGGCCAAAGCGGATAAAGTGGCTGAAGAAAAGGCTAATGCTGACAAGGCGGCTGCGCAGAAAGCCGCAGACGAAAAGGCCAAAGCAGATAAGGCTGCCGCGCAAAAAGCGGCTGATGAGAAGGCTAAGGCCGACAGCAGCGCGGCCCCGGCTGGCAGCAGCAATGCGCCTGGCAGTAATGCGCAGACCAAAGCTGAAACCGGTGAGGCGAAGCAACCCGCTACCGCCAATTGATCCTGCACAGTACCTGAAAAGAAAAAACCCCGTCGAGACGGGGTTTTTTTATTGCCGGAATCAACCGGCCTGGCCTGCAACGACCACCAGCTTCTGGTTAGCAAACTCTTTAATGCCGAGATCGGACAGTTCACGTCCATAGCCCGAACGTTTGACGCCGCCAAACGGCAGCTCAGCCGAGGTATCGCTTTGCGAGTTAATAAAGACCATGCCGGTTTCGATCGCCGATGCCAGCTTGCGGCCACGCGCAATGTCCTGTGTCCACACCGAACCGCCTAGCCCATAATGCGAATCATTGGCCAGCGCCACCGCTTCTGCGTCGTTAGCCACCACGTACATTTGCGCGACGGGGCCAAAGAACTCCTCAAAGTAAGCAGGATTGTCGCGCGTGATGTGGGTCAGGACCGTGGGCTGATAGAAGCAGCCCACGCCTGCCACGGCTTTACCGCCGGTGATCAGACGGGCACCTTTCGCCACTGCCTCATCAACTTGTTTTACCAGACGATCGCGTGCGTCGGCGGAGGAAAGGGGACCGAGCGTGGTTTTTTCATCCAGCGGATCGCCCAACGTTGCGGCATTCATTGCCGCGCTGAACTTATCGATAAAGGTATCCGCAATTTTCTCATTCAGGATAAAGCGCTTAGCGGCCGTACAAACCTGACCGCAGTTGCTCAGACGCGCCTGCACGCCCTGGCGTACGGCTTCATCCAGGTCGGCGTCCTCAGTTACCACGAAGACATCGTTGCCGCCCAGTTCCAGCGTCGATTTTTTCAGATGCTTACCAGCCTGTTCTGCGACAGCACTTCCGGCACGTTCGGAGCCGGTCAGTGCCACGCCCTGAACGCGATCGTCGGCAATCAGTTCCGCCACCTGATCGGTAGAAATGAACAGGTTAGTCCAGGCCCCTTCGGGTGCGCCGGCTTCCCTGACCAACTTCTCGAATACGTCAGCACAATGCGGGACAATGTTGGCATGCTTGGCCAGTACAGGGTTTCCCAGCGCCAGGTTGGGTGCCAGCACGCGCATTAGCTGATAATACGGGAAGTTCCAGGGCTCAACCGCCACCAGCACACCGATAGGATGATATTCAACCCAGGCTTCGCCCAGTTCACTGTCATAAGGTTGTGGCTTAAGAATGCGCTCCGCATGCTCGGCATAGTACCGCGCAATCTGGGAACAGATCTGCACTTCACCGCGGCTTTGGCCTATTAGCTTGCCCATTTCTTTACTGGCAATGGCAGCCAGTTCTTCCGCACTGTCATCAATCAGATCAGCCAGTTTTTTCAGCACCTGGAGGCGTGGCTGGATGTCGCCTTTACTCCAGTCTGAATGATAGAGGCGGTCGGCCGTTTCCAGCGCATGACTTACCGCCGCGCTGTCGTGGGAAGGCCAGCTTTTCATTAACTGGTTGTTTGCAGGGTTGATGCTTTGATAGGAAGACATAGAGTGCTCCTTGGTCAGCGATAAAAAAAGCATGGCGGGATAGCCCGCCATGCTGCTAAACGTTCTTTCGTTCTACCGTTTTGTCGTCCCAGGTAAGGACATCCTGGTTGGTTTTTTCAAATGCACGGATTAATACGTCGTCACTGCCCTGTTGCCGCCAGATTTCTTCAGCAAGGCGTTCGTCATAATTGGCGACTTCGAAAATGGCCTCGGCAATTTCAGGTGAGGTGTGACGTAAGCTGGCCCATTCGCCAACATGGTGGGCTTTTGCCTGACTATTCGACATAACGATCTCCTTCCGGGCGTTTAATCCTTGAGTTTTGCTGCCAGTCCGGCAACGTGTTCACCCTGAAAACGGGCGATGATCAATTCTTCTTCCGTAGGCTGACGTGAGCCATCTCCTCCTGCCAGCGTGGTTGCGCCATAAGGCGTGCCGCCCCGCACCTGAGAAATGTCAAACATCTCTTTCGTGCCGTAGCCGATCGGAACGATAACCATGCCGTGATGGGCGAGGGTGGTCCAGACGGAGGTAATGGTTTGCTCCTGGCCGCCGCCTGTACCCGTTGAGGCAAAGACGCTGGCGATTTTGCCGTACAGCGCGCCGGATGCCCACAGGCCGCCTGTGCGGTCCCAAAACGTACGCATCTGACCGGACATATTACCGAAACGGGTAGGTGTGCCGACAATAATGGCGTCGTATTGCGGCAATATCTCAGGCGTGGCTTCAGGCGCGGACTGTTGCGTTTTACCGCCAGCGTCTGCAAAGCGGTCAGCGTCCATAGTCTCAGGAATGCGCATCACGTCTACCTGCGCACCCGGTACCTTGCGGGCGCCATCTGCCACGGCGTTAGCCATGGTTTCAACATGTCCATACATTGAATAGTACAGCACCAGAATCTTGGCCATTGGTCTCTCCGGGGGTTATTCAACACACCCAAAAGTATAGAAGAGCTTTGAACAACTGCTGGCACGCACTCGGCCTAACGGCTTAAAAAACGCTAAAAATGGGGTTTTATTGGGGTTAATATTCTAATTCCAGGGCGATTCTTAGCGTTTGCTATGTTTCTAAATGTAAATTTCTGCCTGAAAGCCCTGAAAGCCCTGAAAGCCCTGAAAGCCCTGAAAGCCTGAAGGTCATCTAATTCGGGGGGTTGCAACATGTCGTCGCGCATCCTTCTCGGAATATGACTCATCAAACTCGGAATATGACTCATCAAAGCCTGTCCGTTTATAAAGGCGGTTCAATGAAAGATGCTACGGCGTGCAACGGAAGCGGTAAGACATGATGCCGCGCCTGACCGGATTCATTCCGGGCGGAAAGGAAAAGTGGCCCATTACCAATGGCGGCAGCGCGTTTTATTCGTCTTCAGGGTCAGCGCGTCGGCGAGTGACATTGCATTACCCGGAATCGCCGATCACAATAGCGCCTGAATCAATCAGGCAGGTGAACTATGTCGACTACGACGCGCAGACTGACCGTGCGTATAACGCGTCAGGAATGGGTACTTATTTTCATTACGATGATCTGGGGCGGGACGTTTTTAGTGGTACATCGGGCGATGCAGCACTCAGGCCCGTTTTTCTTTGTTGGGGTGCGGTTTGCCACTGCGGCCATCCTGCTGGCGCTCTTTTTTCGCCGTTACCTTGCCGCAATCAGCTGGACTGAAATAAAGGCGGGAACGCTTATCGGCCTGACCATTGCCGCGGGTTACGGTCTGCAGACATGGGGAATGCAGACCATCTCCAGCAGCCAGTCGGCCTTTCTGACCGCCTTATATGTTCCGGTTGTGCCGCTTTTACAATGGCTGTTCCTACGGCGTCCACCTCCGTTAATGGCATGGCTGGGTATCTTACTGGCGTTTTGCGGCTTAATACTGGTTGCGGGGCCGCAGGACGGAAGGGTGGTGCTCAATCAGGGTGAGATTGCCACGCTAATCAGTACCCTGGCGATTGCGGGCGAAATTATTCTTATCAGCCGATTTGCCGGTCATGTTGATGTTCGTCGTGTGACCTTTATACAGCTTACCGTCGCTTCACTCTGTGCCTTCTGCTTTATGCTTCCCAACGGGGAAACGTTGCCTGCCCTGTCGACGCCGTTATTGCTCAGCGCATTAGGTCTGGGTGCCGCCAGTGCGCTTATCCAGGTGACGATGAACTGGGCACAACGCAGCGTGTCGCCCACGCGGGCAACGGTTATTTACGCCGGAGAGCCGGTATGGGCGGGCGTGGTCGGGCGCATCGCCGGCGAACGTTTGCCGGCAGCCGCGATACTCGGTGGCGCTTTTATCGTCTGCGGCGTGATTATCAGTGAACTGCGTCTGAAGCGCCGCAAAGCGATACCCTCAGCCTCTTCGCGGGACGAATGAAGGTCAAAAGGATGACGCGAAGGCGCGAGTCGGTTATTGCGCCTGTTCTGAGAGAGATGTTGTCGTTGTGCGTGTTACTGACATTACCGCAGCGTTTAAACCTTCACTGTTATCACGTGGCAAATTCATGAGCTTGCTGTGATACACAGTGTCAGGCGAGGGGAACCCTATGAAAAAGGAACAATCAGTGCCCACGCGCCGCTCAGTGGCCGTCGCTGCCAAACGGGCGGCTATTCTGGAGGCCGCGCTGAGCTTTTTTTCCCAGTTTGGCATCCACGGTACGCGGCTGGAAAAAGTCGCTGACCGCGCCGGTGTCTCTAAAACGAATTTGCTGTACTACTATCCTTCCAAAGAAGCGCTCTATATTGCCGTGTTGAAAGAGATCCTGGATGTCTGGCTGGCGCCCCTGCGTGCACTGAGCCACGATCAGGATCCTTTGAGAGCCATTCGGCACTATATCCGCCTAAAACTTGAAGTCTCGCGGGACCATCCGCAGGCATCAAGGCTGTTTTGCCTGGAAATGCTCCAGGGGGCGCCCCTGTTGAAAGGTGAACTGGCGGGGGATTTAAAACAACTTATGGATGATAAAACAGCGATTATACAGCGCTGGATAGCCGAAGGACGGCTGGCGGGTATTCAGCCCCAACACCTGATTTTTATGCTCTGGGCAACCACGCAGCACTACGCCGATTTTGCCAGTCAGGTTGAAGCCATTACGGGAAACAGGCTCACTAATCCGCTGTTTTTTGAAGAAACGGTAGAGAACGTTCAGCGCATTATTATTGAAGGTATTCGGGTGCGTTAAAAGAACAAGGCCATACTGAATACAGGAATAAACACTGGAGCGGGCTGATGGATTCTGTTTCACAATGCGTACTGGGCGCGTCAGTAACCCTGGCGGTGATGGGCCGCCGTGTTCCGGCCTGGCAGGCCGCCATTATCGGCGCGGCCTGCGGAACGTTGCCGGATCTTGATGTCTTTCTCGATCACGGTGATGCTATCCGCAATATGACGCTGCACCGAACCGAAAGCCATGCGCTGCTTTATCTGACGCTGCTTTCCCCCTTAGTGGCCTGGCTGGTTGCACGGCTTTGTCGTGCCGGGCCAGCATGGACGGCCTGGTGGCCCGCCATCTGGCTGGCGCTGATCACCCATCCTCTTCTCGATCTGATGACGGTATATGGCACGCAACTGGGATTACCGCTTACCGATCATCCTTACGCGATCGGCAGCATATATATTGTCGATCCGCTTTATACCTTACCGCTGCTCGTTGGCTTAGCGGTGGCGTTGTGGCGTCGCAGCGATCGGGGATTGCGCTGGAACCGCGCGGGACTGGCATTGAGCTCGGCCTATCTCGTCTGGAGCGTGCTGATTCAGCAGGTCGCGGACGGGCAGATCAAACAGTCACTTGAACAGCAGGGCATTGCAACAAACAAGGTGCTGGTCACGCCCACGGCGCTAAATACCCTTGTCTGGCGTAGCGTCATTATCACGCCCGATCGTTATGGGGAAGCTTACTGGTCTTTGCTGTCGCCGCGGCGTCCCGTTACGGTGACCTGGCGGCCCCGTCATCCTGAATTATTTGCATCATTCAAGGGGAACTGGTTTGCCGAGCGGATTGCCTGGTTCAGCCACGGCTTTTATGCCATGAGTGAGCGCGATGGACAGATCACCATCGCCGATTTGCGTATGGGCGACGATGACCGCTACACCTTCACCTTTGGTTTGGGAACGGCACAGCGTCCGGATGCCCGGCCGCAGCGCCTCCCGTCCGCCGGGCGCACGTTGAAGCGCACGTTCAGCCATATTGCTGAGCAGTTATAAAAAAAAAGCCCGACTTTTGTCGGGCTTTCTTCATGCTGGGGATTAACGGCGCGTGCGTTTACGCAGCTGCCAGCCGATGGCCAGCAGGATAAACCATAATGGCGTCACCATTAATGCCTGACGTGTATCCTCCTGTAGCGTGAGCAGGACGAGGATAAACACGAAGAAGGCCATACAAACCCAACACATGAATTTACCCAACGGCATTTTAAAGTTAGATGCCGCATGGCGTTCCGGAAATTTTTTGCGATAGGCCAGATAGCTGCACAGGATGATGGTCCAGACGAACATAAACAGAATGGCCGAAACCGTGGTGACCAGAGTAAAGACGGTCATCACATCCGGAATCAGGTAAATCAGCGCTACGCCGCACAGCAAACAGAAGCAGGAGAAGAACAGGCCGGTCGTGGGAACGGCGCGCGCAGATAACCGCCCAAAAGCCCGGCTGGCAACGCCCTGCTGTGATAAGCCATACAGCATGCGACTGGTCGAGAAAATGCCGCTGTTAGCCGATGAGGCGGCAGATGTTAATACCACGAAGTTCACGATACTTGCCGCCGCCGGAAGACCAATTAAAACAAACATCTCAACGAACGGACTGCGATCGGCCATCACTTCTGTCCAGGGCGTGACAGACATGATTACCATCAGGGCCAGGACATAAAACATAATGACGCGCAAGGGAATCGCGTTAATGGCGCGCGGTAAGACCTTGTGCGGATCCTGTGTTTCGGCGGCGGCCGTACCGACCAGCTCAATGCCGACAAAGGCAAACACAGCGATCTGAAACCCGGCAAAAAATCCGCTCAGTCCTTTGGGAAACATACCGCCGTGATCCCAGATATTACTCAGGGCTGCGGTACCGCCACCGGGAGAAGGATAGTGGAGTGAAACCAACACGATTCCGGTCACAATTAAGGCGACAATCGCCACAATTTTGATGATGGCGAACCAGAATTCCATCTCACCGAACATCTTCACCGTGGCGATATTCAACGCCAAAAAGACAAAGACGCACAACAGCGCACTCATCCAGATGGAGAACCCCGGAAACCAGAGCTGGAAGTAGGCGCTGATAGCCACCACGTCGGCGATACCGGTGACCACCCAACAGAACCAGTATGTCCAACCGGTGAAGTAGCCCGCCCACGGCCCAAGTAAGTCGGCCGCAAAATCGCTAAAGGATTTGTATTCCAGATTCGACAGCAGCAATTCGCCCATTGCGCGCATGACGAAAAACAGCATAAATCCGATGATCATATAGACGAAAATGATGGACGGGCCGGCCAGACTAATGGTTTTTCCCGAGCCCATAAACAGACCCGTTCCGATAGCGCCGCCGATAGCGATGAGCTGGATATGCCGGTTATGCAGATTACGCCGCAATGTGTCTGAGCCTTGCGGGCTCTGCGTGTGGTGAGAGTGATCAACCATGAAATTGTCTTTCCTGTCTTGATGTTGTGTCAGCTCTGATGGCTGTTGAGGATGACTGAGTGTCTGAAACAATTGGGCATAAGATAGAGGAAGTAAGGATAAAAACGGTAATCATTTTTTAACAATATCAGACAACATACTCATCAAAAGAGCATTTTTGCTTCCAGCAGGTGGTTTTTACGTCAGATTAGGTAATATTTCATCACCTTGTGTTATCTCCGGGGCAGACAACGCACGGCGCTTCTACACTTCCTCATTATTGGTTGTTTCACATCAGAGGCATTATGCGCACGCTTGTCCTGCTTATTATCGTGACCGGGCTGGGGTGGATGAGTTTGCCCTGGCTGAAACAGCACTTACCCCCGCAGTTTAATCCGTTCACGCCTCTCTCGGTGACCGATCCGCCAGGCTGGATGACGCGGCTGAAAATCAAGCGTCTGCAAAATGATCCTGCCGCCTGTCTTGACGTCATGCGTCGGGCAGAGCAGGCGGGACAGGTGAGTTTCAGCCAGCAACCAGCCATCGCCGGCCAGTGTCCGCTGGCTCAGCCGCTGAGAGTGCAAAAAATGGGCGCAGTATCACTCAGCAGCAGCTTTCTGGCCAGCTGTCCCATGGCCGTTGCGGCCACCCTGTATGTGGTTCACAGCAGTCAGCAGATTCTTCAGCAGTCGGGCACCCGGCTGGTGGGCATTGAGCATGTTGGCAGTTATGCCTGTCGTAATATCTATCACCGAACTCAGGGGCGACTAAGCGAACATGCCACTGCTGACGCCTGGGATATAACGGCCTATCGTCTGGCCAATGGTCAGCGGCTGGTGGTCAGTCAACACTGGCAGCAACCTGAAGAGAAAGCGCTATTACTTCACGGATTGTGGCGAACAGGTTGTCACTTTTTTGGTAATGCGCTTGGACCAGATTATAATACTGCACATGCAACACATTTTCATTTTGGCATGCGTGGGGCAGGTTATTGCAGATAGTAACAGGACAGCGCTGAGGGTAATTACGGGGTTTTTATTTCTTATTATCCAGCATAAAAAATATGCGACTATTTCGGTTTTTCAGGCTTCGTTTTTTTTATTAACGTTATATCCGGGTATGCAACCTTTTTTATGTGTGGCGTTGTGCCTTTCAGCGAATAGACGTTATTTAATGCATGTGGGATAATGAATTCTGAGGTCGTTGCCGTGTTTTAATTTTATTAACATTCCGATATTTTATTGTGATATTTTTTTCTTATTAAATACGTTATTGATTTTTTTTTACAGGCTGTATTTTACCCCCGCTCAGACAATATGTTAAGTTAATTCATGTCTGATATTTTATCCTGGGGCAACAATATGAACAGCTTCTTTCTTATCAGGGAAAAGACATTCTCTTTGCGTCACGCGTTTCACTTAAGGTCGTGCATCACGCTTGAGCAGAGCCAAAAGAGTAGGGCTCCAGGCGCGGTAAGGGACGCGTTTTCGGCAGAGATCATGTTACCCGGAGGTTTGAATAACGCCACATTTGATGTCAGCGATACTGCAGCATGTTCTTTTTTAGGCTTTGCCTTGAACGTTTAATCAGCAATGATGATGCATAAAAGGTGTACATTGACCCGTTGCGGGTATCAAATGGGTCATCCAGGAAAATAATAAGTTGCGGACCGCAACTTCTTTAGTATTATTTTTCAATGCTGGCTGCGTTTAAAGATTGAAAAAATATAAGAAAAATCCTATTATTCTGCCCATCACGCGTTGCCTGAATTGCCAGCAGCATTCTTTTATCCCTGGTTTTGGCATTTTGCCCGTAACGGGTCCTGAAAACCAAATGAAAATAAAGCTTTTTTTGATGTGCTGACACAGGGTAAATTCATTTCTGATGCAAAGATATCAAGCACGTAGTGGAAGTTGAGGCAATATGACAAGTGAAGATTATTTTTCCTGGCGGACTGAGACTGAAAATCATTTTCAGGCACTGGCGACGACCCAACAATTAAAGGGGCTCCTGCAGGATTATATCCAGTCACTGGGTTTCGATTATTTCGCTTTTTTTATCCAGCACCGCGTTCCTTTTACCCGACCACGTGTTTATTTACATGACACTTATCCTAAATTATGGATTAAACGTTATAAAGAGCAGAATTATTATGCGATCGATCCCGTGTTGCAGCTTTGCCTGCGCTCAGGAAAAGGGGTTGAGTGGACGCCTGAGCTGTTTAGCTCGGCAAAAGAAATGTGGCAGGATGCGTGTAATTTTGGGCTCCTGAGCGGATTTTCGTGTTCTGCAATGGCATCAAATCGCGCCGTTGGTATATTATCTATAGGATCAAAGCGTCCCTTTATTACTGGCAGCCGGCGAGTTGAGCTCGAGGTAAAGCTGCATTTTTTGGCTGAGCAAAGCCTGTCCTTACTCGAACGCCTGAATGATGAAGCACTGATGGTCCAGGGAAATGATTTTAGTCAGCGTGAGCTCGAAATTTTGAGATGGACTGCTGAAGGCAAAACGTCACAAGAAATTTCACTTATTTTGTCGATTTCTGAGCACACCGTAAATTTTTACCAAAAAAATATGAAAAAACGTTTTAATGTTTCTAATAAAACTCAAATTGCATGCTACGCCGCAGCAATTGGACTGATTTAAATGAAAAGCAACTGCCAACTTTAGTAGTTCCCTCGTTGAGGTCACTTGTCTACCCTGCGCTAATGCGCTCCTGGGCAGGCGCAAAGAAATCATTGCAAACATGGGGATGTCAGAGGCGCATGATGAAAATAGTTCAAACGCAGTTAAAGGATATGCCATCTTCCTTGCTTGCCGAGCTTGGCAGTTACCGTTATAGCGTGTTTGCACGGGGTGAAGGTTGGTCGATTCCGCCGCGTCTGAGCACGCCTGGGCAAGAGTACGATCGTTTTGATCGCTCTGATGTAACCTGGTTGATCGCATGGAGTGTACGCAATGGTATCAGTGGCTGTGCGCGATTAATGCCCTGGACTGAACCCGAGCAAACGGAAGGTATCGTTTTACCGTTCAACCACGAAAAAGTCTGGGAAATGTCGCGTTTCTCAGCGCGGCTGGAGGTCGATCCTGAGTTGCCACTTACGATTCTCTGGCATGCTGTTCAACTGGCCGAAATTAACGGTATTGAATTTATTATCAGCTCGGCCACGCCGATGCTGGAAAAGATGTTCGAGCAGCATCAGGTCGTCTATCAGCCCTTAACGCCCGGACTGATTCAGTCGGAAGATAACCTGTTTGCCATCCGTATTCCCGTCAGCCAGCCAGCACTGGCAGAAAAATACCGTGGTGCACGTCGCTTCAGCCCGGAGGAGGTTCTGCCTTCGTTGGGCGTCTCGGTTAACTGGCACCCGCACGGTTGAGTTTATGCCCCCGGTGACGGGGGCATCTTAGCGTTACTGACGATAAGCCGCTTTGATTTGCTTGATCGTGTTGCTGAACACTTCCGCCTGCGGCATGTCGCCCAGGGTTTTGACGTAGCGTTCCATGTTAATGATCACTTTGCCCGCATCGGCCTGGCCCATTCCTTTCAGAATCAGTGTGATCATCATCTTCAGGCAAGCCACTTCATCAGATAATTTTTGCGTTTCCTGCGAGGTCGCGAAATCTTCATCGCTCATGAATTTCTCCTTGGTGGTTAACGTCGTCTCTTATTCGGTACGCACAGCAATCCGAGAGTATACCACAGGGGATTACGCTTGCTGAGTGCATCACGACAGCAGGCGTTCCCGCCTTACTTTGTTCAGTTAAATTTATTAATCACGTGCAGGAATGGTCAGGTCAAAAAAACAGACAGCAATGTCAGGAATATGATTAATTGAGACGCTATTTTTTTTTTAACTTTATGAAAAGACTATTTTTTTAAAAATCCCATTGCAGTAGCTGTTTTTTGGGATGCGCTTTCCAATAACCCAGGATTTGCATTGATATAAATCATTGAAAGCTCTCCTCCCACGACTTTGTATATGTGCTTTTAATGCAAAAACGGGTATGATTGCCGCTCGCAATCGTTAAATGCTACCTCTTTATTAGCTGCGGAGTGCTTCGCGTTGATCACTGTCCTTCTTGTCGATGACCATGAACTGGTACGTGCCGGTATCCGCCGTATTCTCGAAGATATTAAAGGTCTGGTGATCGCTGGCGAAGCCTGTTGTGGTGAAGATGCCGTTAAGTGGTGCCGTGCTAATCAGGTTGATGTCATTTTAATGGATATGAACATGCCGGGCATCGGCGGGCTGGAGGCGACGCGAAAAATCGTGCGCTACAACCCTGATATCAAAATCATCATGCTGACTATCCATACTGAAAACCCCCTGCCGGCAAAAGTCATGCAGGCTGGTGCCGCAGGTTATCTCAGTAAGGGCGCAGCGCCACAGGAAGTGGTAAACGCGATTCGCTCGGTCAACGCCGGGCAGCGCTACATTGCATCGGACATCGCTCAACAAATGGCGCTTAGCCAGATTGAGCCACAAAAAGCCGAATCTCCCTTCAGCTGTTTGTCGGAAAGGGAATTGCAGATTATGCTGATGATCACCAAGGGGCAAAAGGTGACGGAAATTTCCGAGCAGCTTAATCTCAGTCCTAAAACCGTTAACAGCTACCGTTACCGGATGTTCAGCAAACTGAATATCAGTGGCGATGTAGAGTTAACGCATCTGGCCATCAGACATGGCCTGTATAATGCGGAGCCGTTAATAAGTAGTGAGTGACCTCTTTAATCCCAAAATCTATCTGAGTACGGTCACCAGTGAACCCGGCGTATACCGGATGTATGACGCTTCCGGAACGGTTATCTATGTCGGCAAAGCCAAAGATCTGAAAAAGCGGCTTACGAGCTATTTTCGTACGAACGTTGGCAGCCGAAAAACCGAAGCGCTGGTGAGTAACATCCATCACATCGATGTCACCGTAACCCATACTGAAACCGAAGCGTTGTTGCTTGAGCACAATTACATCAAGCTTTATCAACCGCGCTACAACGTTCTGTTGCGCGACGATAAATCCTACCCCTACATTTTTCTCAGCAGCGATGTTCATCCTCGCCTGGCGATGCATCGGGGCGCGAAACACGCGAAAGGCGAATATTTCGGCCCGTTCCCCAATGGCTACGCGGTACGAGAAACGCTGGCGCTGCTGCAAAAAGTGTTTCCTATCCGTCAATGCGAGAACAGCGTGTATCGCAACCGTACGCGCCCCTGCCTGCAATACCAGATTGGCCGCTGCCTGGGTCCCTGTGTTGCCGGGCTGGTGAGTGAGGAAGAGTACGCACAGCAAACGGATTACGTGCGGCTGTTTCTGGCGGGTAAGGATGATCAGGTGCTGAATTTACTGGTCCGCCGTATGGAAGATGCAAGTCATGCCCTGCGGTTTGAAGAAGCGGCACGCCTGCGCGACCAGATCCAGGCCGTCAGGCGCGTCACCGAAAAACAGTTTGTGTCTAATCAGGGCGACGACCTGGATGTGATTGGCGTGGCCTACGATGCCGGTATGGCCTGTTTACACGTGCTGTTTATCCGTCAGGGTAAAGTGTTGGGAAGCCGAAGCTATTTTCCAAAGGTGCCCGCCGATACCGATCTGGCGGAAGTCGTGCAAACCTTTGTGGGGCAGTTTTATTTGCAGGGTAGCGAAATGCGGACGCTGCCCGGTGAAATTTTGCTGGATTTCACCTTACCTGAGCGCGAACTGCTGTCTGAGTCGCTGACCGAATTAGCCGGGCGTCGGGTGAATATTCAAAGTAAACCTCGTGGTGATCGCGCGCGCTATCTCAAACTGGCACGAACCAATGCCGGTTCGGCATTAAAAACCCGTCTGTCTCAGCACTCGACCATTCATCAGCGTCTCACTGCGTTAGCCGAGTTTCTGGAGTTGGATAAGATCACCCGAATGGAGTGTTTTGATATCAGCCATACCATGGGAGAGCAGACCATCGCGTCCTGTGTCGTGTTCGATCAAAACGGTCCCCTCCGTGCCGATTATCGCCGCTATAACATTGCCGGCATCACGCCTGGTGATGATTATGCAGCGATGAATCAGGTGCTGCGTCGCCGTTATGGAAAAGCGATTGAGGAAGAGAAGATCCCCGATGTCATTTTGATCGACGGCGGTAAAGGCCAATTGGCTCAGGCAAAGCAGGTTTTTGCCGAACTGGACGTGAGCTGGGATAAATCACGTCCCATTTTACTGGGCGTAGCAAAAGGCACCGATCGCAAAGCCGGTCTTGAAACGCTGTTTTTCGAGGCGGAGGGCGAGGGGATTTCCCTGTCGCCTGATGCACCAGCGCTGCACGTGATTCAGCATATTCGTGATGATGCTCACAATCATGCTATTTCAGGGCACCGTAAAAAGCGGGCCAAAGTGAAAAATACCAGTGCTCTGGAAAGCATTGAAGGTGTGGGGCCAAAACGACGCCAGCAGCTGCTTAAGTACATGGGGGGCCTGCAACCGCTGATGAATGCATCGGTGGAAGAGATCGCGAATGTCCCTGGCATATCCCATGCTTTGGCGGAAAAAATCTACTACTCGTTGAAACACTAGCATTGAAACAGGGTGGGCAATGTAGGAACATACGTTAAACACCACCCAATCCAGACAGTTACCAGCATATGCAATTTAACATTCCGACCTGTCTTACCCTGTTTCGCGTCGTTCTTATTCCGTTCTTTGTGCTGGCTTTCTATCTGCCGTTCCACTGGGCGCCATTTGTTACCGCGTTGATCTTTGTTGTGGCAGCCGTAACCGACTGGTTCGACGGCTTTCTGGCGCGTCGCTGGAAGCAGACAACCCGCTTTGGCGCTTTCCTCGATCCTGTTGCCGATAAAGTCATGGTGGCAATTGCCCTGGTATTGGTTGCGGAGTACTTTCATGCCTGGTGGATCACGCTGCCAGCCGCAACGATGATTGCACGAGAAATTATTATTTCCGCGCTGCGCGAATGGATGGCTGAAATCGGCAAACGCAGCAGTGTTGCCGTTTCCTGGATTGGTAAAGTAAAAACAACGGCACAGATGTTCTCACTTTTTGCCTTGTTGTGGCGTCCGGACAGCATGGTTGTTGGCGTGGGTGTCGTTGCGTTATACATTGCGGCAGTGCTGACTTTCTGGTCGATGTTTCAGTATCTGAGCGCGGCGCGCGGGGATTTGCTCGAACCGTGATCGATACGATTTAAAAAGCAGCAAACGGACGCATTGTGGGGATAATTTTATTGACTCATCGCGTCATCTCAGTAGAATGCATCGCATCGAACGGCAGCACAGCTGCAGAAGCTAAGAAAAATCAGTAAGTTCGATGAAGTGCATTAAATATCGAGCCCTTCAGCAGGCAGTAAACTGAACGGTAAGATGATGCGGGAATAGCTCAGTTGGTAGAGCACGACCTTGCCAAGGTCGGGGTCGCGAGTTCGAGTCTCGTTTCCCGCTCCAAATTAGCAGGTCAGGATAACCTGGCAGCAGACAAGTTTAAGGCGCGTTGGCAGAGTGGCTATGCAGCGGATTGCAAATCCGTGTACCTCGGTTCGACTCCGGGACGCGCCTCCAGTTATACCTCGCCCGGGTGGTGAAATCGGTAGACACAAGGGATTTAAAATCCCTCGATCGCAAGGTCGTGCGGGTTCAAGTCCCGCCCCGGGCACCATATTGAAACACCAATAAAATCAATCAGTAGCAATGTCGTTTAAGCCGCCTCTTTGGGCGGTTTTTTTGTATCTGACATTCGGCAGTGGCGATGAAATGGCGATGAATTGGCGATGACATTTTTTGCTGCCATCTTTCATCACGGACCGTCAGCCCATCCTTATCCTCGTACTCTCCTGACTTGCATAAACCTGCATTTTGGCATCCCTCAGCTTCAGGCCCGCGTCGAAAACTCAAGGCCAGGTCGTTCACGAACTGAAAAGGAAAACAGATGCGTGCAGGCTGTAGTCAGCGGCATCAGCGCTAGCGTTTGAGCTTGATGGGCAACAGCCAAAAGAGCAGGGAAGCCTTCAACCGCAGGAATAAAATTAATTGCTCATTTTATGTGCTATGCTGAATTTCCGTTTCACAACTTAGGCTCACATGGACGACGATGATGAACGGCCCTATATTATCTTTACCGCAATCGGTAAAGCCGTGCTGGAACTGCTTGATGTAAAAGAAGGTTTTTTTGATTTAGAGCTTGCTGAAATACTTGAAGACTGGATGAAAGAGGAGACGAATCCACTTCAGGCGGAGGTTTACAGAATGGCGGCGGAGTTTGTCAGGGCAGGGAAGGCAGTAAATTAAAAAGGCCTGCGTTACACAGGCAGAAACTGTTACAAGGGAAAATCCAGCAGTCAATTTTGACTGACTGTGGAAGCATACAGTGATCGTGCTTTTTAGATACAACTGAATGAGATTTGATCGATAAAAGGCACGATATGCCTGTGTCAGATATAAAAAAGCCCACTCGGATGTGGGCATAGCGAACAGGGCTATAAAGATAAGGTACTATCGATTACATTTTGATTATCGGCCGGAAAGAAGAAACCTTCAGGCATGAGTAAGAATAAAACCAGGTTGACGAGATTATTTTATAAAATATTTATATTTCAACCATTTGCTTTCTAAGTTACGCGCTTTGCAGAGCCTGTTTCTGATAGTGATTTCGCCCGTCCTCTTCATCCATCGGTGTGCCCAAAATCTCTCTTCCGAATGCGTATCCCTGCCATGCCTTCACGGCCTCTTGCGCCGTGAAATACAAAAGTGTTTCAACAGATGCCTTTACAGCGCAAGCATGAATTTACGCGCTTCGCTAAAACAACGAGCTAAGCTTCGAATCTTGTTTTTAACATTAAACCAGAGTGTTGCCAGCGATCCGTTAAGTGGCGTTGGCGCGCGTCTTTCGAAATGAAAACAACCGACTGTTCGCTCTGGCACAGAATGCTTTCCTGTCATCGCGATCTTAAATCAACAAAGGCGTACTTACCCCTTTCAGTGCACTAACCTTGTCAATACATACCGACCAAACTGACAAGGACAAGCCGTGCCCGGACATCAAGCAGAAATCGATTTCGGTTCAGACCACATCATCATAGCGCGCCGCTACCGGGCCCTTGGGGCACTGAACGATCTCTTTATCGCGATATGGTTTTTGACAGGAAGCGTTCTTTTTTTCTTTGATTCGCTAATGACTGGCGGTACCTGGTTATTTGTGGTCGGCAGCCTTCAACTTCTGTTACGCCCGGCGATAACCCTGGCAGAGCTTATTCATGTCAAACGTGTTTATCGCTCTCGCCCTGCCACTTCGCGGTGACAGCCTGAGATAGGTGGTTCAGATGAGTCAGCCCGGCCGCTATTCTGCGGCCCGGCTGTAAGGCGGTCAGACTTAACATCGCTGCTAAAACGTTACCAGGTGCGAGCCGGTGGCGGAGGCGGTTGTTCGCCGGTTGCGGGTGGAGGGGGCGGAGGAGGGGCGTCAGCCCGAGGAGGTGGTGGCGCTAAAGCCTGTCCTGGCGGTGGAGGCGGTGGTGGTGGACGACGATCGTGCGGCGGCGGTGGCGCGCCGCAACCCGGACCTGGCGGCGGCGGTGCGCAGGCGCTGAGCGTGGAAACGACAAAAGCAGCGGCTAAAAAGGTCAGACGACGATTCATGCTATTTCCCTTATGAAATTAACAGTAAGCTAATTGTAGACACCCGTAACTAAAAATAGGGTGGCGAAGGGGAAAAGCGAAGCGAGGAAGGCCATTTGTTTGTTTTTTGAGATACTTCTCATCTCACGATGATGATTCGGCTTTTTGTCTTCACTCCGGTTAAGGTAGCGCATCAATGTAGAGGAGTAATGTTATGAATGGCATTTTGAAATTCGTCCGCGGCTGGCTGATTTTTTCGGTTCTGTGGGGCGTCTTCATGTGGTTTATGTCATGGCAGGCGCAGGGCAAAGAGATTGGACTGGCCATTTTAATGAGCCTGTATGCCGGGTTGCTATACCAGGCACTCATCACCATGGTGGCCCGCTACAAAGCCCGCCGCCAGCAAGCCTGACTTCTGCCTGCTGCGCTCAGGCAGCAGGCCAGTGACTCAGCTCAGATTACCGGTCAAGCGGCGATGGAAATCACTGCTGCGCAGATCCAGTCCTTCTATGGTCACGTGCGTACCATAGCGCTGGTAGCGATATTCGATTCCATCCAGCGCGGCGACGCTGGAGGCATCCCAGATTTGCGCGTGGGTGAGGTCGATAATGACGGATTTCGGATCCTGCGCGTAATCAAAGTGCTCAAACAAATCGTTGCTGCTGGCAAAAAACAGCGGCCCGCGCACGGTGTAACGCACCGACTGCCCGTCTTCGCTTAGCTGCCTTTCGGCATGAATGACATGCGCAACGCGGCGTGCAAATAACATCATCGCAACGATAACCCCGGCCAGTACCCCAAGCGCGAGATTACCGGTGAGTACCGTAATGCCTACCGTCAGCACCATCACCAGCGTTTCTGACCAGGGCATACGTTTCAGGGTTGCCGGTTGCAGGCTGTGCCAGTTTACCGTCTTGACGGCGACCACCATCATGATTCCGGCCAGAACAACCATAGGGATCTTCGCCATAATGTGGCTCAGGCCGGTGACGAGAAGCAGCAGGACCAGGCCCGCCGCAATCGTTGATACCCGACTGCGCGCTTTGCCGAGTTCTACGTTGACAATGGTCTGGCCAATCATGGCGCAGCCGGCGATGCCGCCGTAAAAGCCAGCAAAAATATTGCCTATGCCCAGCCCCCAGGATTCGCGCCGTTTGCTGGAAGGCGTGTCCGTAAGATCATCAACTAATTTGGCGGTCAGCAGCGATTCCATCAGCCCGACAAACGCAATGCTGAGCGCCGTGGGCCAGACGATTTGCAGCGTGTGGCGATCGAGCGGTACGGCTAAGGCCGTAAAGTCAGGTAAGCCGGCACTCATCGGACCTTCATCCCCCACATCCGGTACCCGGTAACCCATCAGCAGCGCCACGCCGGTCACAACGATAATGGCGACCAGAGGGGAAGGAACACTTTTAAGCACTCGGGGCAACAGCAGCACAATCGCCAGAGTGAGTGCGAACAGAGCCCATACTACAGGCGACTGACCCCAGACGTGGGGAACCTGAGCAAAGAAAATCAACACGCCAAGCGCATTCACAAAGCCGATCATCACCGAACGTGGGATATAGCGCATCGCCCGTGACATGCCGGTGACACCAAACAGAATCTGAATCAGTCCGGCCATCACGACCGCAGGCAGAATGTAGGCCACGCCATGGGCATGTACCATCGGGCCAATCACCAGCGCCACCGAACCCGCCGCCGCCGTCACCATGGCCGGCCGTCCGCCAAGAATGGACAGCGTCAGGCAAAGTACAACAGAGGCGACCAGGCTGACTTTGGGATCGACGCCCGCGATAACAGAGAAAGAGATCACTTCAGGAATCAGTGCCAGGGCCGTAATGACGCCAGCCAGACATTCTCGGGTAAGCAGTGCAGGCGAGCGCAGTACGCGCCCCACACTGATATCGTTTTCCACAACGGCGGTCGTGGCGACATCGTTTTGTTGAATCATAATGTTGTGCAGGCTCTTTTATTCATATCTTGCGCGAAAGGCAAGGAGGACTGGATATGGTGAGGGGCAGATGTTACCGATGGATAAACGAAGAAGCCAGAGAAAGCGAAATGACTCCATCCATGGAGAAAGGACTATACCGTTAAGTCGTCAGGGGTTTTATACACCACCATCTCCAGCAGGTGACGATAAACATCCAGTGAAACTTCGTCACTTTCCAGTTCAAGACGATGAATCAGCTTAGAAATTATCGCTTTGTTATTCACAGCCATGCCTGACTGCAGAATTTCTGCAACCACCAGTCCAAGAATTTCCATATCACTGTCAGGCTTGTTACCAGCAACGGTAAAGTAGTCAGCAATCTCTTTATCAGTTTGGGGCAGTGTGTTTTGCATGTGTTAGCCTTTCAAATAGCCAGCTACCCGGGCGGACAGCAGGACAAACAGACCTAAAAGCCATCGCATAAAATACAATGGAACCCAACGCCGTAAACAGGTCGAGATAATCAAAAAAGAAACCTCTGAGGGTGGAAATCCATTACACCTTCAGAGGCGACGCAGATGCATCATTCGTTACAGAGTCGTGATCACAACTCGTTGGCTGTAAAGTTATACAATGTAACTTTGATTGTACAAGTAAATTATTAAGCAAAAAATGCTAATGATTAACAATCAGCATTTTAGGTAAATTATTTGCCGTTAATCTGTACAGGGAAATGTGTACAAGTTGAAAAATCGGCGCGTGAGCAGCACGATTCACAGCAGGTTAAGCAAACAGGTGAAGTTTCGCGGTGAGTTTACGGACCTTCTTCTTGTCCCCGACGATAGCCATGCCCAGTAGACGCCATTCCGATGCCGATTGTGTCTTCATGGCGGCAGTAAAGGCGCCATAGTCTGTCGTCGACTGACCTTCTTCCGGAAACACCACAATATCGCATTCCGCCTGCTCAGCCTGCGGCCATAATGCGCTGAGCTGCTGTGCATCAGCGGCCAGCACGGGGATGCCTACCGGAATCAGGCCGGGAAAGCGCCGGGTGGCGGCATCCTCAAGGGCTTTGCCTGCAAGGGAAGGGTGCCGCTGACCCACGGTCAGGGCGATAACGGCTGCGGCATTGGTTGCTTTGCCAGCGGGTAACGCGCTGTTCAATATCATTACACATCGTGGTTCTGTCATTTTCATCTCCTGAGGCAAAAAGCCATTGTGGCAAGGCTCAGCTCAGGCGTCTGGAAGATTTGTGCACAGTTGCTGGTAACGCGCGGGCGTCAGTTGGCAGGCGCGTTTGAACCAGCGCCCCAGATGGCTCTGGTCGGCGAAACCCAGCTCGGCTGCAACCTGTGCGGGCGATTCACCGATGGCCAGCCGACGGCGCGCCTGGCTCAGGCGCCACTGCACTAACCAGGCGTGCGGCGGCAGGCCCCATTGTTTTTGAAACAGCCGGGAGAGGCGAAACCGATCGACGTTGAGCGCCTGCGCCAGCTCGGCAATGCCGGGATTCTCCGCATGATAAGCCATCAACCAGTCGCGCGCCTGATGCGCCAGCGACGGTGCTGTCTCTGCCCGGGCGCCGCGCAAGACGGGAGAATAACGGAGTTGCTGGAATAAGCGATCCAGCGCTGCATCTTTAATGAGCCGGGGATGATCGTGCCAGAAAGCGTCAAACGCGTGCCAGACCGCCCAGGAGAGTTGACCATCGTCTTTCAGCGTGCTGGCAAAGCGTAGCTCTCCGCAGGGGAGTCCATCAAGACAGGCTGGCGCAAGCTGCTGATGTAGCTGGTGAGGCGAAAGATACAGCATACGGTAGGTAAAACCCTGGGCATCAACGGCATCGCCGTCATGCAGTTCTTCAGGTTCTAACATGAAGACGGTGCCGGGGCGGCTGTGATGACGCTGACGTCGGGAATGGAACTGCTGTACGCCTTGCTCAGTCACACCAATTAAATAGCTGTCATGCCAGTGAGGATCGTAGGCATGACCGGTAAAATGCGCCCGCAGAGATTCAATACCGCTGTTTGGGTCGCGACGCAAATCCACCCAGCTGTCTGTTGAGTCTTTCACACGCATTTTACTCCACGAAACTTTTACGACAGTATCAACCTGGACATTCTGCCGCGATTATCCAGTATTTAACAGAGCAGACACTTTTCATTCGCAATTTGCTTTGCGTATAATAACTTATTCAACTAATTAGAACTCTAATCATTAGGTTGCTATTTAAATGTCATCTACCCGTACCTTTACGCACTTGCTCCATCTTACTGCTCATGCCTGGCGTCTGGCCGTCGATCGTCACTTGAAAGACAGTGGCTTAAGTACCAGCAGTTGGATGGCGATTGGGCTTATTGCCAGCGAACCTCAGCGGCTTACGCAAACGGAACTGGCGCAACGGATGGGGCTTGAGGATGCCAGTATGGTGCCGCTGGTGGATCGTCTGGTGAAGCAGGATTTACTGACGCGCGTGCAGCCAGCCGAAGATCGCCGCAAACGTCACCTGGTGCTGACCGAAAAAGGGAATGACGCGTTCGCCAACGTTAAAACCCACGCGGATGCCTTACGTGCTGAGCTGCTGGCTGATATCGATCCTCAGGAGCTCGCGGTGGTTGAGCGAATTTTAGAGACACTGCTGACCCGAATGGGAACGATGTAATTATGGCCCGGCGCAATCCCTACGCTGCGCGTGAATGGTTGCCACATGAAAAACCTATGCTGCCGGGGTCGCCTTCGACGCCGCTGCACTCAACGCCTAAACGCATTGCGTTTGGGCTGATTGGCCTGCTGATCTCCCTGACCGGTGCACTGAGCAACGCGCTGGTCAGTGCGAACCTCACGAATCTGCAAGGAACCTTTGCCGCTTACTCCAATGAAATCGCCTGGCTACCGGCGGTATATGTGATGGGGAATATCTCCATCAACCTGCTGCTGGTGAAATTTCGTCAGCAGTTTGGACTGCGGGTTTTCACCGAAGCCTTTCTTGTACTTTATGTCTTAGTCGCCTTTTTCCATCTCTTTGCCAACGATCTCAGTTCGGCGATTATCGTACGCACCGCCCATGGCATGGTGGGCGCTGCCCTGAGCTCGCTGGGGATCTATTATCAGGTGCAGGCGTGGCCGGCGAAACATCGCCTGAAGGCCCTGGTTATTGGCCTTACCGTTTCGCAGTTGGCGATTCCGCTGGCCCGACTCTTTTCCAGCGAGTTGCTCCAGCTTGAGGAGTGGCGCGGGCTTTATCTGTTTGAGCTGGGGTTAGCGCTGATTGCGTTGGGCGCGGTGTTAGTGGTTAAGCTGCCGCCGGGCGATCGTATTAAGGCGTTTGAGAAGATGGATTTCGTCACCTTTATGCTGCTGGCACCGGGCATGGCACTGCTGTGCGGCGTACTGTCACTTGGCCGAATTGAATGGTGGTTTAGCACGCCCTGGCTCGGCGTTTGTGCTGCGCTGGCGTTGGTGCTCATCGTCACGGCTTTCGTGATCGAGCATAACCGCCGCAATCCGCTGATCAATACGCGCTGGCTCAGCAACGGGATGATCGTGCGTCTGGGCATCGTGATGATCATGATTCGTATCGTGCTGGCGGAGCAGAATACCGGTGCGATAGGTTTTTTGCAGCAGATTGGCCTACAAAACGATCAGCTGCACGGCTTAGCCTGGGCGATCATCGCCGGGGTGATTGCCGGCATTGCTGCCAGTGCGCTAACCATTAAGCCAACGCATCTCAACTGGCCGATTGTGGTGTCACTCATCGTGATGATCATCGCCTCACTGATGGACGCGCAATCCAGCCCGGTTACTCGCGCGAACAACATGTACTTAAGCCAGTTTTTACTGGGATTCGGCAGCGCCTTTTTTATGGCGCCCGCCATGCTGATGGGCATTGGTAGCGTGGTGACCCAGCCGAAAAATCTGGTCAGTTTTGTGGTGTTGTTTGGCATGAGCCAAAATCTGGGCGGCTTAATCGGCTCGGCGATTCTGGGCACCTTTCAAACCTGGCGTGAAAAATATCACTCCAGTCTTCTTGGCGATCAATTATCGTTACTGGATCCCAACGTCAGTGAACGGCTTAGCCAATATGGCGCCCTGTTTACCAGTCAGATCAGCGACAGCGCCCTGCTTAGTGCACAAAGCACCAGCCAGCTTCAGTCAGTCGCAACCTTGCAGGCCAACGTACTGGCCTATAACGATACCTATCTGCTGACGGCGGCTCTGGCGCTGATTACCCTGATGTGGGTGCTGTGGCGCTTAACGCGTCGGCGCTATCTCGACTGGCGACAGGCCACCTTCAATCTGGCAGAGCAGCGTCAGCTTGCCGCCGCACAAGAACGAACGGAGCAACAATGAGTCAACAGGATGAACTTCAGGCAGCAGAGCGCGATCGGGCCAACCGCCGTCGTATTCTCTCGATTGCTTTAGGCAGCGGTATTGTGGTGACAGGCGTGCTGGTTATTCTGTATGCCTGGCAGCTCTGGCCTTTCACCAGTTCCGTTCAGAGCACGGAAAATGCCTATGTCCGCGGGCAGGTCACGTTTATCAGCCCGCAGGTAAATGGTTATCTGACCCAGGTGGATGTGGTTGACCTGCAGCCGGTTAAAAAAGGTCAGTTACTGATGACCATTGACGATCGTATCTATCGTCAGCGCGTGCACCAGGCGCAGGCGCAGCTGGCCATGAAGCAGGCTGCACTCAATAATAATCAGCAGCAGCGCCTCAGCGCGCAGGCCACGATTCAGAGTAATAAAGCGGCGCTGGAAAACGCCAAAGCCCAGGCGGTGAAAAGCGGTCTGGATCTAAAACGTGTTGAAAATCTGGCCGCAGACGGTTCGCTCTCGGTGCGCGAACGCGATGCGGCGCGCGCGGCGAATGCGCAGGGGCTGGCTCAGCTGCATCAGGCGGAAGCGCAGGTTGCGGTGGCCCAGCAAAACTTGCAAACGGTCATTGTTAACCGTGCCTCGCTTGAAGGGGACGTGGCCAGTGCGAAGGCCGCTCTGGAACTGGCGGAAATCGATCTGGCCAACACGCGCATTACCTCACCTGACGAAGGGCAACTCGGACAGTTGTCCGTGCGTAAAGGCGCCTACGTGACGGCCGGTACGCGCCTGACGTCGGTGGTGCCCAACCATAAGTGGATTATCGCGAACTACAAAGAAACGCAGCTGGCTCATATTCGTCCGGGGCTGCCGGTAACGATTCGTGTGGATGCGCTGGACGGTAAAACCTTCCAGGGTCGCGTTGAATATCTCTCACCTGCTGCAGGTTCAGAATTCAGTGCCATATCGCCGGACAATGCGACCGGCAACTTCGTTAAAATCGCTCAGCGTATTCCGGTACGTATTGATGTGGCGCAAGAGGTCCAGCAACAGCTGCGTCCCGGGATGTCGGTTGAGGTTAGCATTGACACGGCCGCACACGTGAACGGAGAGGGAGAGAATACGCCATGAAGGGCTTGCGTATAGCCGCTGCCCTGCTGGCGGTCGTGCTGGCAGGGTGCAGCACCCAGGTCGACAAAGCCCCGTCCGCCTTGCCCATTCCCCCACAGTGGCGCGATCGGGTTGGGCCTTCTGCGCCACCGGAAGCCGCATGGTGGCAGGCCTTTGGCGACGCCGATCTGAATCGCCTGGTGGATCAGGCGTTGCGTAATAATCCGGATATCCTGATCGCCCGTTCACGGGTTGATCAGTATCGGGCCCAGCTACGTGCAACGGAAGGGGACAATTTTCCGACGCTCAGCGGCGGCGTCGCGGCGACGCGTCAGCGCGCATTATCCGCGGCGACGGGACAGCCTAATGACACCTCGGTTTTTCAGGGACAGCTACAGGCCAGCTACAATGTGGATTTGTGGGGCGCGCGCAGCCGTTCGATCGATGCGGCGCAGGCGACGCTGGAGGCACAGCAGGCCGCCGCCTCGGCAGCCGAGCTGACCATCGCCAGTTCGGTGGCATCCGGTTATATGACGCTGTGCGCGCTGGATGAGCAACTGCGCGTTACCGAGGCTACGCTGGCAACGCGGCACAACTCGCTCAAACTGGCGCAGCGCCAGTTCGAAACGGGATATACCTCCCGGCTGGAGTGGATGCAGGCTTCATCTGAGTATCAGTCCGCTAAAGCTCAGGTTCCGCAACTCCAGCATCAAATTGCGCAACAGGAAAATGCGCTCAGCATCCTGGTAGGGATGAATCCACGTGAAATCGCACGCCATCGGGCGTTCACGGCTATCATGCCGCAGGTTATGCCGGGCGTACTGCCGTCTGCACTGCTGAATCGTCGTCCTGATATCGTGCAGGCACAGCGTCAACTGCTGGCCGCCGATGCCACGCTGGCGTCATCCAAAGCGAAGCTGCTGCCGGGAATTAACCTCACTGCCTCAGGCACGCTTCAGAGTTCCGTGTTGCATCAGCTGGTGGACGATCCTTTCCGCCTGTGGAGCGTCGGCGGCAGTATTCTGGCCCCCTTACTCAATCGTGAAGCGTTAACCGCGCAGGTGGATGTCTCCATGGCTTCGCGTAATCAGGCTTTGTACAGCTATGAGAAAGTGGTGCGAAACGCCTTTTCAGAGGTGAATAATGCACTGGATGCGATTCGCCAGGGCGAGGCGCAACAGGAAGCGCTTCGTCAACAGGAACAGTTTGTCGCCGACGCGTTGCGCATCGCGACCGAACGCTACCAAAACGGTTATGCCTCTTATCTGGACGAGCTGGATGCACAGCGCACCCTGTTTGCGACTCAACTGAACCTGGTGACGGTCAAAAATAATCTACTGCAGGCGCAAATTGAGCTGTATCGCGCGCTGGGCGGCGGCTGGTCTGCCGGGAAATAGCGCCGCACTAGCCGGTATGGCAGGGGCTGAAGGGCGGCACATTCCGGTCGTGCCGCTCCATCAGGGCGGGTTTGTAAAATAACGGATTCCTGAATAAGATTGCTCTACACTGTAGCCCGCAAATGCACCTTTGAGCCACGCGTTAACCAGGAAGAGCATGCTTTTACCCAGCCCACCAGAAGAGCACGATGAACCTGTGGTTCAGCCCCTTGCCGATGCTCACTTTGCGATTGTGGTGCTGGCAGTAACCTCGGTCACGCTGATTATTTTCGTTTTGATCGTCACGCTTTGGATGAGTTAGTGTTTATCAACCGGACCTGAAAGGAGTGAGGGATGGAATCGAGAGATGATAAACTGATTGCGATTATTGGCCTGCTGACCGCTTGCCTGATCGGTGTCACTTTCTTGTTTGTGGTGACGTGGCTAAACGACAGCCGCCTTGCCTCGCCGCCGGAGCGCCTTGATACGCAAACCTGTTATCCCAAACCGCCCTCGCGTCAGCTCTGATCGCGCTTAGTGAACTTTATCTGCTGACTGCGCAGCACCAGTGCCAGGTCCTCATGCACGGTGCGGTTGCCATTGGGATCGGCGAGGCCCAGCAGTGACCCTGGAGAACGCCTGTCGTCTGCCCATGCCGGGTACTCCACCACGGGATAGAGCGAAATGCCCTCCATCGCAATGCCCTGATCCAGGGCAACGGCAACGTTTTCACTGACCTCCTGTAGCCAGGGCGCGCGAGCTTCGCCTTCGGCACCGGTTTCGGCTATCAGCATGGGACGTTGGTAACGCTGCCAGTATTGCGCCAGCAAAATATGGAGCGGGGCGCGTACCGGGTCGTCTCTGTCCATTGGCCGATCGGGGAAGAACCAGTGGTTATCCGGATAGTAGTTCAGGCCCAGAATATCCAGAAAATCTTCGTGCCCGCCCAGTTCTTTATCGACACGTCCGGCTAACATATCCCAGGCTTCAAACTGCGCCTGATGCTGTGCATCAGCCCCGGGTTTACTGTCGGGGTTATCGGGATGATGGGCAATCTGCACCAAAGGATCGGTCAGCACAAAACGGGCGTCGGGTATCACCTCACGAATTGCCTGCATGGCAGCCAGAGAAGCACGAACCAGTTGCCGCTTAAGCTCTTTACCACGCTGACTGGCATGGGGATTAAACCAGGCCACGTCGGCGCCTGCCCAGGACCAGAATGAGATCTGGTTTACGGGCGTGAAAAAAGCCTGCTGAATGCCCTGATCGCGGATAATGCGCGCCATTTCCCGGGCATAACGTTCGAAGTGGTCGACGAACCCGGCTTTCCAGACAGAAATATGATCGGGATAGCCAAAGTGGGCCAGTTCCCAGATGATCTGCAACTGGTTATCCCGTGCCGCTTCGACCATTGGCAGGAAACTGCTCCAGTCGTACTGGTTAGGCGTTTTTTCAATCAGGTGCCAGCGTGCACCATCCCGCGCGGTCAACAGATGCAGATCGACCAGTGCCGCATAGTCTTTTTTAAGCAGCATATCGTGCCCGCTGCTGATCACCATATCCAGCCGTTTGCCCGGCTTGCGGCAGGCGGTGGAACAGGGGAAGCTGCCCTGAAAAAAGCTCTGAAACAGGCGGGGATGATGGCGTAAACGGTCGTCAGTTAAGGGCGATTGACTCATATTCCTCTCCTGCCGGGCAAATGACAGTCACAGATCGTTCGACTAAGTCTAGACTAAAAAACGGTGCCATCAGCATGGCTGATGTGCAACCGGCGCTGGCATACTCTGGCGCCCGGAGGAATAATAATAAATGACAGTATGATTCAGGGAATATCCATGACCGAAGCGTTTGATTTGCCCCAGAGCCCATCACGGCAGAGCTGGCTTGAAGAGCGGCTGGTTCCACTTTGTTTGCACCATCCGGGGTTGAGCGGCATTCATCCACTCAGTGACGGGCTGGATGCTTTTGCCGCACGTTACCTGCTGATGGAGAAAGCCGCGAAGACGCTGGATATACAATACTATATCTGGCAAAACGATATGTCGGGCAGGTTGCTGTTCAGTGCCATGCTGGAGGCCGCCAATCGCGGGGTGATCGTACGGCTGCTGCTGGACGATAACAATACGCCAGGGCTGGATGATACGCTGGCGCAGCTGAATCACCATCCCAACATTACCGTCAGGCTGTTCAATCCGTTCTCCTTTCGTACCCTGCGCGCGCTGGGCTATCTCACCGACTTCGCCCGTCTCAACCGGCGGATGCATAATAAGAGCTTCACGGCGGATGGCGTCACGACGGTAGTCGGTGGACGTAACATTGGCGACGAATATTTTGGTACGGGCAACGAACCCCTGTTTGCCGATCTCGACGTGCTGGCTATCGGCTCGGTGGTTAACGAAGTGGCCGAAGATTTTGAACGCTACTGGAACAGTAAACCCGTTTCGCCGCTAAGCGAGGTGCTGGATCAGCCGATGTCGGCGCATCCGGATGTGGTGTTACCGCCGGAGTGGCGTGAAAGCGAGACCGTACAGCATTATCTTCAGCGCCTGAATAAGTCCTCGCTGATCGATCAACTGACTCAGGACGATCTGCCTTTTGTCTGGGCCAAAACGCGACTGTTGAGTGACGATCCGCGCAAGGGCCTGGGAAAAGCCCGGCGCAAGTCACTTCTGCCTCAGCGTATGATGGAAGTGATCGGCGCGCCTCAGCATCAGTTCGACATCATTTCCGCTTACTTTGTGCCGACCCGCGCGGGGGTTGCCCAACTGCTGGCGATGAAGCGCAAAGGGGTGAAGATCGCGGTGTTAACGAACTCGCTGGCGGCAAACGATGTGTCCATTGTGCATGCGGGCTATGCAAAATGGCGGAAAAAACTGTTGCGGCACGGGATTTCGCTTTTCGAATTAAAACCCCAGGCCGGCCTGAATGACACGCCGCACGATCGCGGCTTGACCGGTAATTCAGGCTCAAGTTTGCACGCGAAAACCTTTTCAGTGGATGAAAAAATCCTGTTTATCGGCTCATTTAACTTCGATCCACGCTCGGCGGTGCTCAACACCGAAATGGGGCTGGTCATTGAAAGTGAAAAACTGGCCGCCGAAACCCATCAGCGTTTTAGCGACTCAATGCGCGATCGGGCCTGGACGTTGCGGCTGGACAAGTGGGGAAGAGTAAACTGGCTGGAGTATCCCGGCGAGGCGCAGCAGGTTGTTCACAAGCATGAACCCGGCTGCAGCTGGTGGCAGCGTCTGCAGGTTCGACTGGTGTGGCGATTGCCTATTGAGTGGCTGCTTTGAAGCAAGGCGATCGGCAGCGATCGCCTTATCATTAGCGCTTCTGCGGCTTACCGGAAAACAGAAAACGCAGAAGAGGAATACGCAGGTGCAACTCATACAACGTGAATGACACGCCAAATACCATGACCAGACCCAGCAGGAAGCCCAGCGTATTGTTATGCAGTACAGGCGTCACATAAATGCCGTACAACAGCGTCAGGGGATGGTGCACCAGATAAATAAACAGCGAGGCGTTAACCAGATACATAATGCCTGGCGAATGTGAGTTAAGCAGTTTATGTCCCAGACTGTAACAGACGTTCAGCATGCAAAGTCCCATCATGCTGCTGATTAACGCGTCCAGCTCATACAACCAGCCTTCACCACTGCTTGTGCGTTGATTGACAATATATGCCACCAGCAGCAGCACTGCGCCAATGAACAGCACGGGATTCACCCGCACGAACAGCTGTTTCAGCGCCTGATGTTTCCAACTGAGTGCGCCCAGCATAAAAAAGGGCAGGTAGAACAGGGACTGCATCACCACGAAATTAAACAGCGCATCGCTTAACAGGGTTGGATTCGTGTAAAAGACAACACGTCGAAAAGCGCCCCACATCAGGCCCCAGATCAACAGGCCAAGCGCCAGTTTCCCCCAGCCCACGTGTTGATAATCAATGTTACGCTTTTGATCCCGCAACCAGCGGAACGTGATCATGCCGAGTGTGGTAAGAATTAACAGCACCAGTAAAAACCAAAGGTGGGAGATCAGCTCCCACATCAGGTTGTTGAATTTCGCGTAGGGCGGCAGGGCGCTCCAGTCCGCGTATTTGCTTGTCCATGCCTTCAGCATAAAGAACTGTGGCAGCGTAATTAAGGGCACCGCCGTCAGCATCGGAATGCCGACCCGCTCCAGACGAACTTTCAGAAAGCGTCGGGGCTGATAGCGCAGATAGAGCATGTAAGAGAAGTAGCCGGAGATGACAAAAAACACCTGCATGCGGAACGCATGAATAAAATCATTCAGGGTCGTAAGCCATAGCGAAGCGTCGCTGCTGTTGACGGCCCATTTCTGCGACGAATAGATCAGGGAAACGTGAAACGGCACGCCCAATAACATCAAACAGGCCCGGATCGAGTCGAGAAAATACTCACGCTCAGTTTTTGTTGTACTCATAAAGTTCCAGTTCGTTAGTACGTTTTTAGCCGGTTTCGCCCTGAAACCGTATTATGTCGGAAGGAAATTCTAGCTGCAGATAACAGAGTATACTATCAGTTGAATCTCAGTTGAGCCCGTAACGTTTAATTGTCCTAAAATCACCCCTCGAGCAGAGGATTATCGGGAACATTGTTGTGCATGTGCTGTCGGAAAGCCGAATTATCCATTAAGATAAGCGGGTTTGTATTAAGCACACGAAAGGGGGGGATGTGCTGACTAAAGAAAAAAATAATGTTGGGCTGACGAAAATGCGCTGGATTGGCGCGGCAGTCCTGCTGGCTTTGTATGCCAACAACAGTTGGGCGTTTAATTTTGATGATGTGGCAAAACAAGCCAAAGATCTGTCCGGAAAAAGCTTCGAAGCGCCAAAAAGCAATTTACCCTCTCAATTTCGTGATATGAAATTTGCTGACTACCAGCAGATTCAGTTCAACCACGATAAAGCGTATTGGGGCAAACTGCGTACGCCGTTCAAACTCGAATTCTACCATCAGGGGATGTACTTTGATCTGCCGGTGAAAATTAACGAGATCACCGCCAATACCGTTCGCGAAATCAAATACAGTCCTGATTATTTCAACTTCGGCAATGTGAAACACGATGCCGATGCGGTGAAAAACCTCGGCTTTGCGGGTTTTAAAGTGCTGTATCCGTTGAACAGCAAGAACAAGAAAGATGACGAAATCGCCAGCTTCCTCGGTGCCAGCTATTTCCGCGTGATCGGTGCCGGTCAGGTTTATGGCCTGTCTGCCCGTGGTCTGGCTATCGACACCGCGCTGCCATCAGGCGAAGAGTTCCCGCGTTTTAAAGAGTTCTGGATTGAACGACCCAAACCGCAGGACAAACAGCTGGTGATCTACGCACTGCTGGATTCTCCACGCGCGACCGGTGCTTATCGCTTTACCATCCATCCAGGCCAGGAATCCACGGTTGATGTGCAGACCAAAGTCTATTTACGCGACAACGTAGGTAAACTGGGTATTGCACCGTTAACCAGCATGTTCCTGTTTGGTCGCAATCAGCCGTCGCCAGTGTCTAATTTCCGTCCTGAACTGCATGATTCAGACGGTCTGTCGATTCACAGCGGCAACGGTGAGTGGATTTGGCGTCCGCTGAATAACCCGCGTCACCTGGCCGTCAGCACCTATACCATTGAAAATCCAAAAGGCTTCGGGCTGTTACAGCGCGGACGTGATTTCAATAACTATCAGGACCTGGATGACCGTTACGACCTGCGTCCAAGCGGCTGGGTTGAGCCAATCGGCGACTGGGGTAAAGGACGCGTTGAGCTGGTTGAGATTCCTACCGCAGATGAGACGAACGATAACATCGTGACGTTCTGGACACCGGAAAACCTGCCGGAACCGGGTAAAGCGATGGATTTCAAATACCGTCTGCACTTTGGCCGTAATGAAAACAAACTGCATTCTGACGATGTTGCCTGGGTGAAAGATACGCTGCGTTCAGCGGGCGATGTGAAGCAGTCGAATTTAGTCCGTCAACCGGATGGCACTGTTGCCTTCACCATCGATTTCGTCGGCAAAGACATGAGTGAAATGCCTGCCGACAGTCAGGTTGCGCCGCAGGTCAGCGTAGGCAAGAACGCCGAAGTGGTCGAACAAAGCGTTCGCTACAATCCGGTCACCAAAGGCTGGCGTCTGGTATTGCGTCTGCGCGTGAAAGATAACAAGCAGGCGACAGAGATGCGTGCAGCGCTGGTCAGCGGTGACAAGACATTGACGGAAACCTGGAGCTATCAGTTACCTGCCAATGAATAATTTGACTTTTACACCTCAACGCTATGTAGAAGCCCTGCCGCTGGATGCGGCAGGAAAAACGCGTCTGGCCGCTTCGTTGCAAAATGCGCAGACGTTTCACCAGTTACACGAATCGCTGGGCCAGGATGTGGCTGCCAGCGATCGCCCTGAGGATGCACCTTTAAAATCGGTGTCGTCGCGAGTGGAAATGGCCTGGCCCGATTCACTTGCCGGGGGACAGCAGCTAGGCAAGGACTATCTTGATCGCACCACGTTAAAGGCGATGCCAAAAGTGAAGCGTTCATTGATGTTCCCGGAAGCCTGGCGCACTAACCCGCTGGCTCGCGCCTGGGACTCGCTACGGGGACACAAGTCTGTTCCCCGTTATGCTTCGGCCGAAGAGCAGCGCGCGGAAGAGAAGTGGCGCCACGTGGGGTCCATTCGTCGTTATATTCTGTTGATCCTCACGATTATGCAGACCGTGGTGGCGACGTGGTACATGAAAACCATTTTGCCTTACCAGGGCTGGACGCTGCTGGATCCCATGGACATGATCAACCAGAACTGGCAGCAGTCTGTTATGCAGATTCTGCCTTATGTGTTGCAGACCGGGATTCTGTTCCTGTTTGCGATCCTGTTCTGCTGGGTGTCGGCGGGTTTCTGGACGGCGTTGATGGGCTTCCTGCAACTGCTGATTGGTCGGGATAAATACAGCATTTCCTATTCTACCGTCGGCGATGAACCCCTTAATCCTGCGCACCGTACCGCGCTGATCATGCCGATCTGTAATGAAGATGTAGGACGCGTTTTTGCTGGTTTACGGGCGACCTGGGAATCAGTGGTGCGTACCGGAAATGCTGAGCACTTTGATGTTTACATCCTGAGTGACAGTTACGATGCCGATATCGCTATCGCTGAGCAGAAAGCCTGGATGGAGCTGGTACGTGACGTCGGTGGCGCGGGCAAGATATTCTATCGCCGTCGTCGTCGCCGTGTGAAGCGTAAAAGCGGCAACATCGATGACTTTTGCCGTCGCTGGGGCAGCAACTATAGCTACATGGTGGTGCTGGACGCCGACAGCGTCATGAGCGGTGAATGTCTGACGGGCCTGGTGCGCATGATGGATGCTAACCCTAATGCCGGTATCATCCAGTCTTCGCCAAAAGCCTCGGGCATGGACACGCTTTATGCGCGTTGTCAGCAGTTTGCGACCCGCGTTTACGGCCCGTTGTTTACCGCCGGTCTGCACTTCTGGCAGTTGGGTGAGTCGCACTACTGGGGCCATAACGCCATCATTCGTGTGAAGCCGTTTATCGAGCACTGCGCACTGGCACCGCTGCCGGGTGAAGGCTCGTTTGCCGGTTCCATCCTGTCGCATGACTTCGTGGAAGCGGCACTGATGCGCCGTGCTGGCTGGGGCGTATGGATCGCCTATGATTTGCCGGGTTCCTATGAGGAGCTCCCGCCAAACCTGCTGGACGAACTTAAGCGCGATCGCCGCTGGTGTCACGGTAACCTGATGAACTTTCGCCTGTTTCTGGTGAAAGGGATGCACCCGGTGCACCGTGCCGTCTTCCTGACGGGCGTGATGTCTTATCTGTCGGCACCGCTGTGGTTCCTGTTCCTGGCACTGTCCACCGCGTTACAGGTGGTGCATACGCTCATGGAGCCCACTTACTTCCTGCAGCCAAGGCAGCTGTTCCCGGTCTGGCCCCAGTGGCGTCCTGAACTGGCGATTGCGCTGTTCTCGACCACGCTGGTGCTGCTGTTCCTGCCGAAACTGCTCAGCGTCGTGCTGATCTGGTGTAAGGGGGCGAAACCCTACGGCGGTGCGCTACGTCTGTTCGTCTCGCTGCTGCTGGAGATGCTGTTCTCGGTGCTGCTGGCACCGGTGCGTATGCTGTTCCACACCGTATTTGTGGTAAGCGCGTTCCTGGGCTGGGAAGTGGTCTGGAACTCACCGCAGCGTGACGATGATGCCACACCCTGGAGCGAAGCCTTCAAGCGTCACGGTTCGCAGATGGCCCTGGGCATTGTCTGGGCTGCCGGGATGGGGTGGCTGGATCTCAACTTCCTGTGGTGGCTGGCGCCAATCGTGTTCTCGCTTATTCTGTCGCCGTTTGTATCGGTGATGTCGAGCCGCTCTGGCCTCGGCATCAAGAGTAAGAAAGCGAAGCTGTTCCTGATCCCGGAAGAGTACGATCCGCCGAAAGAGCTGGTGGATACCGATCGCTATGTGGAACTCAACCGTCAGCGCGTGCTGAAAAATGGCTTTATGCATGCGCTGTTCCATCCTGCGTTTAACGCCCTGGCGACCGCGCTTGCGACCTCACGCCACAAGCAGAGTCAGTTACTTGATCATGCGCGCGATCGCCGCGTCGATCAGGCACTGAGCGATGCGCCGGAAAAACTGAATCGAGAGCAGCGCTTGCAGCTGATCAGCGATCCGGTGGTGCTGGCGCGTGTACATACTCGCCTGTGGGAAAGTGGTGAAAAGTATCATCAGTGGGTAGAGAGCTATCAAAAAATGCCTCTCAACCCCGATGCCTTACCGCATCAGGCGTAGCAACGAAGAAAGCGGCAGAAATGCCGCTTTTTTTACGCCCGTCGCCGGTTACAGACGGCAACATTATTTTGCACTTTGCACGAATGGGGATGGCAACCCGGCTCAACTCATGATTAAAATAGCGCCTGTTTAACCTGAGTCGCTATTGTGAATACATTCGCTAAAGTCATCCTGTTATCCCTCGCCGTCGTTACGCTGAGCGGCTGTGGCAGTATCATCAGCCGCACCGTGCCCGGGCAGGGACACGGTAATCAGTTTTACCCCGGCGTAAAGTGGGATATCCGTGATGGCGCATGGCGGGTTATCACCATTCTCGACCTGCCGCTGTCACTGGTGGTCGACACGCTGCTGATTCCGGTAGATGCCAGCCATGGACCTTATGAGTAACTGCGGTCAGAGTCGCTGTTATCGTCTTCCCATTCCTGCGCCGCGGCTTTACCTTCTTCGCTGTCCAGCGGAGGTTCAAGTTGAAACTCACCGTCATCCCACTCGTGCAGCGTATTTTCTGCTAACCACTCCTGACGCAGTTCAATCTCATCAAAATCGCCGTCAAAGATAGCCTGAGCGGCTTCATTGCTGCGCACAGGCAAACACTCGCCCGAATCCCCTTCGTCTTCGAAGAACTCTGCCTGCCACATGATGTCACCGTCCTGCATCACATATTTTTGCAGGCCAAACTGGTTGATGGCCGCATCGTCTTGCTCAATATCCGGATGGCTGGCGAGAAACTCTTCACGCGCAGCATCAATCGCTTCTTCCAGTGTAGTGAACATACTCATGCTTCTCTCCTTGCCTGATTAACGTGATTTCAGTGAAGAATAGACGAAAATCTCAGGAGGGAAAGTCGGGCCACTTTAGCGGACGAACGTTCTGCACATACAGCCAGTCCTGAATCGCATCCGTTAGCTGCTATAGCTGAACACCTGCTGGCCATATCGGCAGGCTACAACAGGTCAATACCAAACCTTTTCAGAAAACCTGCCCACAGCATGAACAGGACGATCGTGATCAGGCAACTCAGCCCCAGCGTGAGCCAGAAGCCGGTACGTTGGTACAAAAACGGGAAGAGTATAAACATCGGCAGGGTCGGTACCACATACCAGAAAGTATACCAGGCATGGGCGGCGATCTTCGTCTGGCTCTGTCCTTCAAGTTTCATCCAGATCAACACCAGGATGGTGACAAGCGGCAGGGCGGCCAGGAGCCCACCCAGGCGATCGCTACGTTTAGCCGCTTCAGAAATAATCACCACCATCAGGGCAGTTATCGCATATTTAGAGATAAGCCAGAGCATAGATTTTTCCGTTGTTGAGCCGCTCAGCGGCGCTATCGCCAGCCTGATCACAGGGCTTCAGGCAGTAACGATCGCGAATATTATCACGATCGTTACTGCGGGATCGTTCTCCCGTTGCAGCGCCGGTTCGCGGCAACGCATCGGTTACTTCTGCGTGCTCTTTGCCAGGCTAAATCCAATACCGGCAGCCAGCAGGAGTAACAGCACAGCCGCGCTGACCAGCGCCACGCTGTGAGAGGTGATAAAGGCCGCTTTTGCCGCCTGAATCGTTGCCCCGGCGAGTGCAGGATCCAGCGTCTGCGCCACTTTAATGGCCTCACCGATGGAGGATGAGGCTTTTTCTGCAAGCCCAGGATCCAGTGCCGATGGCAGCACAATCGAAGCGGTAAAGCTACGGGTCAGCAGCAGACCAAAGAGGGCAATGCCCAGTCCGGCACCCAGCTCATAGGACATGGTTTCAATGGCGCCGGCTGCGGCGGCTTTTTCTTTTGGCGCGGCCGCCATAATGGCAGAGGTCGACGCCAGCAGGGCACTGGATGCGCTAAAGCCCAGCAGCACCATCAGGCTCCAGGCCTGCCACTGCTGGGTACTGAAGTCCAGCATCGACAGCCCCAGAAAGCTGATACCGCTGAATCCCATGCCGCCAACTGCGACCGGCCTCAGACCCAGCTTGCCGACCAGTATCCCTGCGATGGGGCCGCTGAAACCGCTGGCAATCATGACCGGCAACATAAATTTTCCGGCTTCGAAGGGCGTGAAGCCATGGACAAACTGCAGCTCCTGCGCCATAAGTAGTTCAAACCCCACCAGCGCGATCATCGCGGTCAGGGCCATCACCACACCACTTAAAATTATGCGATGGCAAAACAGCTGCAAATCGATCATCGGCTGTTCCGCTCGCCGTTGAAGACGGATAAACAAGGCAAGCATCGCGGCGCCTGCGATCAGGGCTGCCGTGACCTGCGACGGCGATACATCACCCTTGAGCGCCGTTTTGGCGCTGTAGACCAACAGCAGTATGGCGACGATCAACAGCAGCGCATGGGGCAGATTCAGTTTTTGCTCCGGTCGCCCCGGCTGTCCCGGAATCAGCCAGACGGCGAGCGCAACTATCACCACGACAAGCGGGACGTTAATGAAAAAAATCGCCCCCCAGTCATAATGTTCCAGTACGGCACCGCCAATCAGCGGGCCAAACGCGGCGCCACCGGAACCGACGGCGGCCCAGACGCCCAGCGCAATATTGCGATCGCGCGCTTCAACAAACAGTGTACGGATCCCGGCAAGCGTTGCCGGGATTATCATGGCTGCCCCGATGGCCAGTGACGCGCGGGTTGCTATCAGCCACGCAGCCGAAGGGGCCAGCGCCGCCGCCAGCGATGACAGGCCAAACAGCAGGCTACCCGTTATCAGCAGGCGTTTAAATCCGATACGATCGCCCAGTGCACCCATAGGTAACACCATACCGGCCATGACCAGTGAGTAGATATCAATGATCCACAGCAGCTGGTTGCCACTGGCGTTTAGCGTCATGCTCAGCGTCGGTACGGCAACATGCAGCACCGTGGCATCGATTGCGACCGGGATATACAGCATGACGATAATCACCAACGCGACCCACTGACGAAGCATTACGATCCCTTTGAAATAAAGTTGAACACATGTCCAAAACGGATCCTACTTAATGTTGAACGCTTGTCCAGCTTTTTGTTAGACTCGTTGCTTTACCGTTTCAGGTAGGTTGAGATGAACTATTTAAGTCGGGATGAGCGCCGGGAAGGCATACTGCAGGCCGCAATGACCGTTGCCCTTCAGGAAGGCTATGCGGCCATGACGGTAAGACGTATCGCCGCAGAGGCGCAGGTTGCCGTCGGTCAGGTGCATCATCACTTCTCGGGTATTGGCGAGCTTAAGTCCCAGGCGTTTATTCGCCTGAGCCGAAGAATACTGGACACCGAAACCGTAACGGAAAACGCCAGCTGGCGTGAGCGACTCTTCTCCATGCTGGGTAGCGATGATGGCCGGTTTGAGCCCTACATTCGGTTGTGGCGCGAAGCCCAGATCCTGGCAGGACGCGATGCAGAAATGCGCGGCGCCTATATCGTTGCAATGGAGATGTGGCAGCAGGAAACAGTCGCCGTCATCAAGGCGGGGGAGGAAGCCGGTGAGTTCAGGCTACTTGATAAAGCGGAAAATATTGCCTGGCGGCTGATTAGTCTGGTCTGTGGGCTCGACGGGCTTTGCATACTCAACATGCCTGGGCTGGACATCGCCGCCTCGGATAATCATATTCATCGCCTGATTACGTTGGAACTGTTCAGTCCGTTATCGCCCGGCGGCCGCTGCTCGCAGTAAGCGCGAACAGCGGCTGAGCAGCGGATCTAATAGCGTGAAGGCTCACCTTCTGGCCGGGTTTTGAAACGGCGGTGCAGCCACATGTACTGTTCAGGGGCGATGAGCACGCCTTCTTCAACCACCTTGTTCATGCGCAGAGCCGTGTCTTCGTCGCTGGTCAGGGGGAAATTCGCGCTGACGTCAGGCAGAATAATCAGTTCGTAGCCGCGTCCTTCGGGCAGGCGACGTGGAACAAAGGGGATGACGGCGGGTTTACCGGTGCGGATCAGCATATGCGTACCCACGGTTGTTGCCGCCTTTTCCACGCCAAAGAAGGGCACAAATACGCTGCTGCGCGGGCCATAATCATGGTCGGGCGCGTACCAGATGATATCGCCGCGCTTTAACGCCCGAATCATGCCTTTGAGATCTTTACGATCTAACATCCCTTTGTTTGAGCGCATACGACCGCGCGTCTGCAGCCAGTCGATTAATTTATTGTCGTTAGGCCGGTAGACGCCAATGCCGGGATTATGGATGCCAAACATGCGAGCACCGATCTCCAGCGTTAAGAAATGCATGCCAATTAACAGCACGCCGCGCTGGCTATCATGGGCCTGCTGAATATGTTCCAGACCAGAAGGTTTGTGCCATTTGTGGATGCGCCAGTCGGGCCAGAACCAGGCCATGCCGGTTTCAATCAGCCCCATCCCTACCGATTCAAAGTTATGCTTAATCATGGCTTCGCGATCGACTTCCGGCATCTCGGGAAAGCTGAGCTCCAGATTACGGCGCGCAATGGCCACGCGTCGCTTCATGAAGCGCATACCAAGGCGACCAATACGGCAACCAAGTGCATAGAGTAGTGGATAGGGCAGCAATACCAGGATATACAACAGAATTATGCCCAGCCAGGTTAACCAATAGCGGGGATGCAAAAGCGCGCGTGAAAATTGGGGCAATTGGGTCATCTTAAATATTATTATCCTGCGTCGTGCACCAGCGGTGCTGTTTTTCGTCAGTTGCGGTTATTGTGCCATTTTTTTCCCACTGCTGAAATGTTACAGCATTTCGCAGGTTGTTGTCGGGAGCAAAAAGAGAAGTATGAATACCCGGACCGGCGAAAATGTACAGGTTAAACTATCAATTTTTCTTATACGCTTCGCATTTTTTTCAATTCAGGTATCATGTGCGCGCTAAATTTCTTCTATTGATAACAGGAACGAACACCATGCCAGTGTTACACAACCTTGTTTCCAATAAAGAGCTGAAGGCGCGCATGCTGGCGGAAACCGAGCCGCGCACCACAGTCTCTTTTTACAAGTATTTCACTATTGCCGATCCAAAAGCGTTTCGCGACGAACTCTATCTCGGGTTAACCGCATTGAAGGTGTTTGGGCGTATTTACGTTGCGCACGAAGGCATCAACGCACAACTGAGCGTGCCCGCCAGCCAGTACGAGGCGATGAAGGCCTATTTGTACGGTTTTGATCCGGCGTTAAATCATCTGCGTATGAATATCGCGCTCGACGACGATGGCAAATCGTTTTGGGTATTGCGTCTGAAAGTACGTGACCGCATTGTCGCGGACGGCATCGACGATGAAACTTTTGATGCCAGCAACGTCGGCAACTATCTGAAAGCGGCGGAAGTGAACGCTATGCTTGACGATCCCGATGCGGTATTCGTGGATATGCGAAATCATTACGAGTATGAAGTCGGGCGCTTTGATAATGCGCTTGAGGTGCCTGCCGATACCTTCCGTGACCAGTTGCCGATGGCGGTGGACATGCTGAAGGATAAGAAGGATAAAAAAATCGTCATGTACTGCACCGGGGGGATTCGCTGTGAAAAAGCCAGCGCCTGGATGCGCCATAACGGGTTCGAAGATGTTTATCACGTCGAAGGCGGCATTATTGAGTATGCGCGCCGCGCACGGGAACAAAATCTTCCGGTGCGTTTCAAAGGCAAGAACTTTGTCTTTGATGAACGCATGGGCGAGCGTATTTCGGATGATGTATTATCCCACTGCCACCAGTGCGGGACGCCGTGTGACACCCACGTAAACTGCGTTAATGACGGCTGTCACCTGCTGTTTATCCAGTGTGAACGTTGTGCTGAAAAGTACGAGCACTGCTGTAGCCCGCTCTGTCAGGAGGAAGCCCGCCTGTCACCCGAAGAGCAACGCGCTCGCCGGGCAGGACGTGAGAATGGCAATAAAATTTTCAACAAGTCGCGTGGCTTGCTGAACATGACCATTCCTGCGCCAACCCGCAAATAGCCGGAGCCGCCTGAAGCCTGGCTTCAGGCGGCTTAAGATTACTGACGTACGCCTTCTACTGAGATGATTAACTCAACGTTCTGAGAGGCTGGCCCAAGATCCTGAGTAATATTAAAGTCTTTCAGCGCAATCTCGCCTTCCGCTTCAAAACCGGCACGATAGCCGCCCCACGGATCCTTACCTTCACCCATCATTTTGGCTTCCAGCGTCACAGGTTTGGTCACGCCATTCAGCGTTAAATCTCCTGTAACGGCCAGTTTATCGCCGTCTTTCTTCACCGAGGTTGATTTAAAGGTCGCAGTGGGATGTTTGGCCACATTCAGGAATTCAGGACCGCGAATATGCTTGTCACGCTCGGCATGGTTGGTGTCCACGCTGTTGGTGTTGATGGTCACATCCACTTTATCGGCTGAAGGATTACTGGCATCGAAGCTGAACGAACCGTCGAAATCTTTAAAGGTGCCGTACAGCCAGCTGTAGCCTAAGTGCTTGATACGAAACTGTACAAAGGCGTGCTGGCCCTCTTTATCAATTTTGTAATCAGCGGCACTGGCGGTCAGGGAACCCAGCAGCAGGCCGGCACCTGTGATGGCCAGAAGCGTTTTTTTGAACATATTATTTTTCCTTTTCAGAGGGTGAACGGATGCCCAGACCCAGCATCCTTTTCAGGGTGATATCGCGATCGATAAAGTGGTGCTTTAGTGCGGCCAGGCCATGTAACACCGACAGGATCACGATGCTCCAGGCCAGCCATAAATGAATATCTCCCGCTAAATCTGCCTGTTCGCCCGCGCCGGTCAGTACAGCAGGCAGAGAGAACCAGCCAAACACCGAAACCGGTTTGCCGTCGGCGGTAGAGATTAAATAGCCACTGAAGAGGATGGCGATCAGCAGGCCATAGAGTAATCCGTGCGCCACGACAGCCGTGATGCGCACAAGAGGGGAATAACTGCTCAGGGGTTTAGGCGGCGGCGAAACCACGCGCCATATCAGACGAATAATCAGGGCCAGCATCAGAATGACCCCGATGCTCTTATGAATCTCTGGCGCATTGTGATACCAGGTATCGTAATAGCTCAGCCCAACCATCCATAATCCCAGGGCGAACATGGCATAGATAACCAATGCCATTGACCAGTGTAGGAAAATGGAGAGCCATCCATAACGACCGGGTGAATTTCTTAGCAACATTTTTGCAGCAGTATCTTAAGAATATGTAGAAATAAGAATCTACAGAATGAAACACAAAAGCAATAATGCTTACTTTTCTATAAATATCTCCTGTACTAATGAAATCGGCTCGCGTAGCGGTGCGCGTAAGCACAATATTATTGAACAAGGCTGTTTTACGCGGGCGCTGAGACGTGGAAAAGTGGATAAACGGGCCTGTTTGCGTGGATATAACAGTAGGAAGAGCATCAGATAAAACCGGAATGTAAATATATGTCAGTGCGGCGCCGCGTAAAACCGGGCCGCCGCATCCTATTTACTGAAAGCGTGACAGTCTGAACGGTGTGAGATCAAAACTGAAAGGCTGATTCTGCGCAAACTGACTGGCAAGCTCGCCTAAAACGCTGGCAAATTTGAAACCGTGTCCGCTTAAGCCCGTTATCACCAGACGGTCAGGATCGCCCGGCACGGTATCGATAATAAAGTCTTCATCGGGGCTGACATCATAACTGCAGGCTTCCCCGTGCAAACACACGCCAACGCCGGGTAAAAACTGGCGCAAAAAGCGGAATGTTTCGCTGCCATCGGCGGCCAGGCTACCGAAGGGTTTGCGATCTTCGGGTTGGGTCATCAACTGGCCCCCATCATGGCGGCCTAACTTCAGGGCGTTGTTATCGGCAGGGAAACCATAATACTGGCTGCCATCGGCCATTTCGCAGGTGAATCCGGGAAAGGCATTGTTTTCACTGTAACGACCATCAGCCTGATACCAGGCAAAGACCTTACGCGTTGGTGCCACTGGCAAATTCGGCACCAGTTTGCTGACCCATGTCCCGGCGCTCACCAGCATTTTTCGCCCACGGTAAATGCCGTCAATCGTGGTGACCTGCTGTAAATCGCCTTCACGACTGATTTGCGTGACGGGGCAGTTAAACAGCTGCGCGCAGCCCTGTTTTTCCGCCAGCTGAATCCAGCTCCGCACCGCCTGTTCACTTTTTAAAAAACCGGACTGTGGCTCAAATACGCCCAGGTACTCATCGGGGACGTTAAACTGCGGCCAGCGTTTTCTGACCTCCGCGGCCTGTAATATCTCGACGGGAAGCTGCCAGGCTTTTGCGCTGTTGATGACGTTTTGAATAAACACGGAGTGAGCAGGGGCGATATTCAGGACGCCGCACCGGTGCATAATGCGCTCGCCAGCCTGCTGCTCAAGCGCATCCCATAACGTCTGCGCACGCAATACCAGCGGCACATAGCGCTCGCCTTCTCCGTAAGCATGACGAATCAGGCGGCTTTCGCCGTGGTGGGCGCCCTGAGTATGAGGCGGATGGGCGCTGTCAATCATCAGTACGGAGAGGCCGGCCTGCGTGGCGTAATAGCCTGCTGCTGCGCCGACTGAGCCGCTCCCGACCACAATAAGATCGTAAATCATGAAAATGGAACTCCTGAAAGGGTTACATAATCAACAGCATACCAGAAAGCCCAATAAAAAAGGCACCCTGAAGGGTGCCTTGCTGATGCAGCAGTATTAATGCTTCTTTAGTAGTCGTTCTACTTGCTCGGCAGATTCTATCTTGGCGATACCGGCTTCAAGAATGGAGATGAACTGCTTTGCTACATCAGTCGTCAGCCAGTAAGTCGGGCCAACGTCTGCGTCTTCTTCTGTTTGATCTTGCGACGAAAGGGAGTGCAGGCGGATCATCATCGCATCATAGCTGTCAACAGTACTGATATCCCAGCCCACCAGTGGATGGGTCTGAATTACATCTTTGCGACTGTCCATTATAACCTCCTTATTACTCGTTAAACGAAGTGCATGATGAGGTTCAATGCGGCTTTTTTATTTCCACTGCGAAACAATTATAACAGCAATATAGCGATTTACTGATTAAAACGTATCACGGAACGCCTGAAAGCAGAATGTTTGTCTCTAAAACGGTAAAGCTGAGAAGATATAATACCAGAATGACAGGTAGGTAATCGTCCTATTTAAACAGTAAAAGTTGTTCATCACTGGCGTTAACCGCACGTCAGATTAGGGCGGTCTCCGCGCCGGTTGTCCCACTGCGCTTCTGTAACGTTTCGGCCAGGCGCGCAAACTGCTGCTGCAGTTGCTCATCATGGTTTTGATTCTGGGCTTCAAGAGAAAGATTATGCACCAGTAACTGACTGGCCCGGTCATCAAGACAGAAAATCAGGCTGGAGAACGCATTTTCCAGCACCGTTAAACGACGCTGCTGTTCACCAATCAGCGTTAACAACTCGCCAAAGGTCATCGCTTCTTCGGGTTTATCTGTAGTCATGGGATGCAACTCCTTTTATGCATGATCAGCGCCAGCATAGGACATTGATCATTCAGAGTCCAGATGGGGAGAGGGGTTAGGCAGACTTTAAATGAAGATAAAAAAACCGGGTGGCGAAACCCGGCAAAAAACAGCACAGTGGCGGTTAATCGGTAATGAACCAGTCGTCAGCGCTTTCCCACGTTTGTTGCAGGATTTCGCTGATTTGTTCACGCGTCTCTTTATCTCCGCCCATCACGCTCAGCTGGTTAGCCGTGGCGTAACGCACTTTGACGTGATTGGTGAATTGCGGGAATTGTTCATCGATACGGCGCGACAGTTCCTGGCTCAGGGCTTCTATCGCACCAGCGGGTAGAGGTTGGGTCTTGGCAACGGTAATTTCAACACGCATAAAAGCCTCCGTATAAGATACTGTATATAACTACAGTATAAATATGCCGGAGGCAAGTGAAATTATTTTACACGCCAGTTCAGCGTTTCACCGGCCAGGAAAGGCACCAGCTGATGTGAGCCCATTTCAATTGTTTCTGCGACTGTCCAGGGCTCACGCACCAGCGTGATGGTGCCTTCGTTCAGCGGCAGACCATAGAAGCGGGGACCGTTCTCTGAACAGAACGCTTCAAAATGCGCCAGCGCACCGATCTCCTCAAACACCGTGGCATAAGCGGGCAGGGAGGTAGGCGCATTGAATACGCCAGCACAGCCGCAGCTGCTCTCTTTCAGATGGCTCAGGTGAGGCGCGGTGTCGGTACCCAGGAAGAAACGTGGATGACCGCTGGCCACCACTTTGCGCAACGCCTGCTGATGCGTATTGCGCTTCAGAATGGGCAGACAGTAAAGGTGCGGACGAATTCCGCCCACCAGCATATGGTTACGGTTAAACATCAGGTGCTGGGGGGTAAGGGTAGCGGCCAGGTTTTCATTGGCGCTTTCCACATAGTCTGCGGCATCTTTGGTCGTAATATGCTCCATCACGACTTTCAGCGCAGGGAATTGCTTACGCAGCGGTTCCATCACCGTTTCAATAAAGCGGGCTTCACGGTCAAAGATATCAATATGTGAATCAGTCACCTCGCCATGCACTAACAGCGGCATGCCCAGCGTTTGCATCCGCTCCAGCACCGACGCGATTGACGCAATGTTGGTCACGCCGTGGCTGGAGTTGGTTGTCGCATGGGCAGGATAGAGCTTGGCCGCAGTGAACAAGCCGGAGTGGTAACCGCGCGCCAGTTCTTCGGCGTCTAACGAGTCGGTCAGGTAGCAGGTCATCAGCGGGGTAAAGTCATGACCGTCAGGCAACGCGGCCAGAATGCGGTCGCGATAGGCTTCGCCCGCCGCGACGCTGACCACCGGCGGAACCAGGTTGGGCATCACGATAGCCCGACCGTTCACCGCGCTGGTGTAAGGCAGCACCGTTTTAAGCATCTCGTCATCACGAAGATGGATATGCCAGTCATCTGGGCGGCGGATAGTAAGTTGCTGAGGTTGTGCGGTCATTAATACGGCTCCGGCATGAAGGATAAACGAATGGCGTGTTTAGGCCGGGTTATAAGCATAAGGACTCAGGCAACCGTTTGCACCTGTTTTTGCATCTGATAAGCAATCCGCGCCGAAAGGCGCGGATCAGGCAGGCGATAAATTTGTCGGAACGCGCTAATCGGTGAACGGGATCACCAGCTCGCCTGGCTTCACTTCCAACCCTTTAGCAAATTTCTTCGCCAGCGATTCAGCTTTACTGCGATCGGCACTCAGCACATAGGCAGGCTGCTGGTCAAAATAGCTTTTCAGCGATTGATTCAGGTAGGGCGTCAGCGTTTTCATGATGGACGCCATCTTGTCTGGCTGAACCTGTGCATCCACAATTTCCATATCGCGCAGATAAATCGCACCCTGCTGTTTGTCGAACACCGGTTGCGCACGCATCTTCAGCTGCATATCGGCCTGTTGTGGACCAAACAGCGAAGACACGTTGATTTTCGCATTACCTGATAACGTTACTTTACCCGGCTCTTCGCGACCAATCTGACTGGTCAGGTTATTCAGGACAATATGGGCATTCACCAGCCCTGAGACGCCAACGTCTTTTTCGAAATTATTGTGTTTTTGCAGCGCCTGATTGACCTCCTGCTCGCTGATGGTGTACTGGGTTAACTGATTACAGCCGCTCAGCAATACCGCGAAAAACAGGGCAATCAGCCCGTGAAAAGCCTTCTTCATAATTCCCTCGTTTAAATGAAAAAGTAGATCAGGGCATAGCCTGCCCTAATGCGTGCAGTCTGTCATCAGGAATGGGCTGAGTTAGAGTAACCGAACGTGCCTTTCGCTGCAGGGCTGGCCGCCCTTCGCCGGCGATCGCCGGGTCAGCCAGGCCTCGTCCGGCAGGTCAGGCATCGTGATCAGTGACGGCTAACCCACCCATGCCAGCAAGGGCAACTGTTCACGTGCAGGACAGGGGACGCGACGCGTCTTTTGTGTCGCGCAGACTGCAGTGAAACAGTTAAGAGCGGTTTCACTGTCAGCGCACAGGAGCATAAACGGTCAGCCCGTCTGTGATTGCGCGCGTAACGTTTTACCGCAGACCTGGCGACGGTTATAGTGAACGTTATCAAAGACTGGCATTTCCTTCCCGCCATGGATTTCAGGAGAGATGATGTTTGGCTATCGTTCTGCCGCGCTGAGGGTGAGACTCACGACCGAGCGGCTGGTGGTAAGACTGGTTCACGAACGCGATGCGTGGCGGTTAGCGGATTACTATGCGGAAAATCGCGATTTTCTCAGGCCGTGGGAACCGGTTCGCGATGACAGCCATTGTTATCCCTCTGGCTGGCAGGCGCGGCTCGGCCTGATTGCGGATATGCATAAACAGGGATCGGCTTTCTACTTTGTGTTGATGGACAGCAACGAAACCGAGGTACGCGGCGTGGCTAACTTCAGCAATGTCCTGCGCGGGGCCTTTCATGCCTGTTACCTTGGGTATTCCCTCGGCGAAAAATGGCAGGGGCAGGGCATGATGTTTGAGGCGCTGCAGTCGGCGATTCGTTATATGCAGCGGCAACAGTATATTCATCGCATCATGGCTAACTATATGCCGCACAACCAGCGTAGTGGCGATCTGCTGGCGCGCCTCGGGTTTGAAAAAGAGGGATATGCTAAAAATTATTTAATGATTAATGGCGAGTGGCAGGATCATGTCCTGACGGCGTTGACCTGCAAAGAATGGACGCCCAACCGTCGTGGATAACCCGAGGAGGGGTAAATGAAGATAGCCTTGTCGGTGCAGGCTCTGCGCGTGTTAGGTTGCCTGCTGGAAAAACAGGTGACCACGCCGGAACAGTACCCGCTTTCGTTGAACGCGGTGGTTAACGCCTGCAATCAGAAGTCAAACCGCGAGCCGGTGATGGAACTGAGCGAAAGCGATGTCCAGAATGAGCTCGACCAGCTGGTTAAAAAACACCTGGTGACGGCGAACAGTGGCTTCGGCCAGCGGGTCGTTAAATATGAGCAGCGCTTCTGCAATTCGGCCTTTGGACATCTGCAGCTCAGCCGTGCAGAAGTAGCCGTTCTGACGCTTCTGTTCCTGCGCGGCGCGCAGACGCCGGGTGAACTGCGCACGCGAAGCGGACGCCTGCACGAGTTTGCCGACGTGGCTGAAGTCGAACAGACCCTGGAAGGGCTGGCGTCACGCGATGACGGCCCGATGGTTGTACGGCTGGCCCGTGAGCCCGGCAAGCGTGAAAGCCGCTTTATGCACTTGTTGGCCGGCGAGGTAGCGCCCGCACCGACGCAGGTTGACGCAGTCACACATGATGTCGCCCTACTGGAACGCGTCGTCGCGCTGGAGCAGCAGGTGGCAGACTTACAGGCGCAGCTGGCGCTGCTACAGGAAAGAGAACACTAAATGACGATTCGTATTGGTGTTGTCGGCTTAGGCGGCATCGCGCAAAAGGCCTGGCTGCCCGTATTATCGCAGGCACGTGCCTGGCAGTTAGTGGGGGCATTTTCGCCGAACCAGGCGAACGCGCAGGTCGTGTGCGAACGTTACCGGATCCCCTGTTTCAGCACGCTGAATGCCCTGGCGGCCGCCTGTGATGCCGTGTTTGTTCATACCAGTACGGCCAGTCATTACGAGGTCGTGCATGCACTGCTGCAGGCGGGAAAAGACGTCTGTGTCGATAAGCCGCTGGCAGAAAACCTGAGTCAGGCCGAGGCGCTTGTTACGCTGGCCGAAAAGAAACAGCGCCGACTGATGGTGGCCTTTAATCGCCGTTTTGCGCCCGCCTATCAGCAGCTCAAAGACGAGATGGCATCGGTTGCTTCGCTGCGTGTTGAGAAACACCGCAGCGACAGCGTGGGTCCACAGGATCTGCGCTTCACGTTACTGGATGATTATCTCCATGTTGTCGACACCGCCTTGTGGCTGGCCGGGGGACGTTCGCTTCCGCGTCAGGGGCACATCTTGACCAATGAGCAGGGACAGATGCTGTATGCGGAGCACCATTTCAATGCCGGACAGTTGCAGGTCACGACCAGCATGCATCGTCGGGCAGGAAGCCAGCGCGAACGCGTCAGCGCCATAGGCGATGGGCGATGCATTGATATTCATGATATGCGCGACGGGCAAGTGGAGCGAGGGGCGGGGGTGGTGATCACGCCTTCTCCCTCCTGGCAGAGCCATCTGGCCCAGCGCGGATTCGTCGGGGCCGCAGAGCATTTTATCCAGTGTGTCGAAAATCAGACAAAGCCGGAGACCAGTGGCGAGCAGGCCCTGCTGGCGCAACGCGTGGTCGAATCGATGTGGCGCGATGCCGAACGGGAATAACGCCTTGTAACACTCAGCACTGGTCATTTCGCGCGATGGCAGTAGACTAACGGCCGAGATGTGACATAACCCGTGCTAAGTCACGCATTTGCCGATTTTTTTCAGGATGCCCCGTCAATTATGAATTTGTTGAAATCGCTGGCAGCGGTCAGTTCCATGACGCTGTTTTCCCGCGTGCTGGGCTTCGCCCGTGATGCCATTGTGGCGCGCGTATTCGGGGCCGGTATGGCTACCGATGCCTTCTTTGTTGCCTTTAAACTACCGAATCTGCTGCGACGCATTTTTGCGGAAGGCGCATTCTCGCAGGCTTTTGTGCCTATTTTAGCCGAGTACAAGAGCAAGCAGGGAGAAGAGGCGACGCGGTTATTTGTTGCCTACGTATCGGGGCTGCTGACGCTGGCATTGGCTGTTGTGACGGTTGCGGGAATGGTTGCCGCGCCCTGGGTCATTCTGGTCACTGCGCCGGGATTCGCGGATACGGCGGATAAATTCGCCCTGACCAGCGCGCTGCTGCGCGTCACCTTTCCCTATATTCTGTTGATCTCCCTTGCTTCCCTGGCCGGGGCAATACTTAACACCTGGAACCGTTTTTCCGTACCGGCTTTTGCGCCCACGCTGCTGAACGTCAGCATGATTGGTTTTGCCCTGTTTGCGGCGCCGCATTTCCATCCGCCAGTGATGGCGCTGGCGTGGGCCGTCGTCGTGGGTGGACTGCTGCAGTTAGGCTATCAGTTACCGCATCTCAAGAAACTCGGCATGCTGGTACTGCCGCGTCTTAACCTGCGTGATGCAGGTGTGTGGCGCGTCATGCGTCAGATGGGGCCCGCCATCCTGGGCGTCTCCGTCAGTCAAATCTCGCTGATTATCAACACCATTTTTGCCTCTTTCCTGGTATCGGGCTCTGTCTCCTGGATGTACTATGCCGATCGTCTGATGGAGTTTCCTTCCGGCGTGTTGGGCGTGGCGCTGGGCACCATCTTGTTACCGTCGCTGGCGAAAAGCTTCTCCAGCGGCAATCACGATGAGTATTCACGCTTAATGGACTGGGGCCTGCGTTTGTGCTTTTTGCTGGCGTTACCCAGCGCGGTAGCCTTGGGAATGTTATCCGGTCCCCTGACTGTCGCGCTGTTCCAGTATGGCAAATTCACCGCGTTCGATGCCGCCATGACCCAGCGCGCGCTTGTTGCCTATTCGGTCGGGCTGATGGGGCTGATTGTCGTGAAAGTCCTGGCACCGGGATTTTATTCGCGCCAGGACATTAAAACCCCGGTCAAAATTGCCATTATCACGCTGATCGTGACTCAGCTCATGAACCTGGCCTTTATCGGCCCCCTTAAGCATGCTGGCCTCGCGCTCTCGATTGGTCTGGGGGCCTGCCTCAATGCTGCACTGCTTTACTGGCAGTTGCGCAAAAAGGCGATCTTCCAGCCGCAGCCGGGCTGGCTGGGTTTCCTGCTGCGCTTACTGGTGGCCGTCGCGATAATGGCAGCCGCGCTGTTTGGCATGCTGTACTGGATGCCCGTCTGGGAACAAGGGAATATGCTCTGGCGCCTGCTGCGACTCGCATTAGTCTGTGCGGTAGGCGGGGGAGCCTACTTCCTGGCCCTGGGGCTGATGGGTTTTCGCCTGCGGGATTACGCACGGCGCACAACCGTCTGAATATCAACCTGCGCTGAACCTCATTCGGCGCGTCACCTGTAAGCAAGGCCGCAACGGCGCACGTTGCGGCCTTTTTGTTGTTTAACCCAAGGCGACAGTGAACGTCATAAGCTGCTGCGTGAATATCGCGCTCAGCCTGACATTCACGTTGAACGTCTTTGTGACAGTAAGATGTTTTTTCCTAAAAAATCGTTAAAAAAACAGGTCTGTTGACGTGATATTTAGCTTTATTAAAAACATCACGTGAGAATGATGACATGTTGTAAGGAATTGATTCTGAGGTCAATTTCATCGTAAAAACTGCCCTTTTCCTGCCGATGACTATAAACAGTTCATCACATAAGGAGAGGACGAAAATGCACATCACAGCCAATGACAACGTCAAGCTGAGTCTCTGGCATAACCTTAAGCTTGTTCCTTTATTCAGCCTGGTATTTGGCTGCATCTTACTGTTATTCGTCTCTGGCATAGGCCTTTCGGCCTGGTTTCTTGCCCAGAGCAAACACTCGCTGGATGATTCGACTGACGAGATTGCGGTTCGCCAGGGGCTGCTCGACAGTTCGACACATATGCGTTCGGCGCGGCTGCAAATTATTCAGGCGGGTGCCGCCGCGCGCATTGCGGACACGGATAACTATAAAGCGCATTTACTTGCAACAGATGTCAGCCTAAAGAAGGCAGAGAAAGGGCTTAACATTTATCTGCATCGCGCCGTCAAATCGCCCGAAGGCGCGGATATTGATACACAGCTTCAGGCACGTTTCAGCGATTATCTTCGTAAAGGTTTGCTGCCGATGATTGACGCGGCGAAACAGGGGAGCTTTGAAGAAATCATCGCCGATGAAACGGAAGCCGACAGACTCGATAAAGCTTATAAAGATGTGTTGATGAAAGCGATTGATATGCGCAATCAGCGGTCGCAGGCGATAAAACAGGATGCGGTGGATCAGGTGAATACGGGCTATATCACGATGCTGGCGGCTTTTGTGGCATCGGTGACGATCGTACTCCTGGCTTTTGTTCTGTTGAAAAAGGTCATTATCACCCCGTTACGGCAATCCCTCTCGCGTATCGACCTGATTGCACATGGTGACTTGACGCTACCGCCTGACGTTTGTGGCCGAAACGAGCCAGGCCTGCTGCTCTCGCGTCTTCAACTGATGCAGTCCTCGCTGTCGAGTACGGTTGGAACCGTGCGCGATGGTGCCATTGCCATTCTTCAGAGCGCGGGAGAAATTTCTTCCGGGAATACCGATCTCTCGTCAAGAACAGAACAACAGGCGGCGTCACTGGAACAGACAGCGGCAAGCATGGAGCAACTGACCGCCACGGTGAAACAGAACGCTGACAATGCTCACCATGCCTGTCAGCTGGCCTCTGACGCTTCTGACAAAGCCCATACGGGCGGGAACATCGTTAATCGCGTGGTGAAAACCATGGACGATATCTCCGGCAGTTCGAAAAAGATTGCCGAGATCACCAGCGTCATCAACAGCATTGCCTTCCAGACCAACATTCTTGCGCTAAATGCGGCGGTGGAAGCCGCGCGGGCAGGAGAACAGGGCCGCGGATTCGCCGTGGTTGCCAGCGAAGTGCGCAGTCTGGCGCAGCGAAGCGCGCAGGCGGCCAAAGAGATCGAAGGGCTCATTTCTGCTTCGGTCGGGCTCATCAACGGCGGCACCACGCTTGTCAGCAATGCGGGTAGCACCATGATGGAAACGGTAGAAGCTTTCCGTCGGGTAAATGACATCATTTCGGAGATCGCGGCGGCTTCCGATGAGCAGAGCCGGGGCATTCAGCAGGTCAGCCTGGCCGTTACCGAGATGGATGATGTGACACAGCAGAACGCGTCGTTGGTTGAGCAGGCCTCGGCTGCAGCCGCCTCGCTTGAAGAGCAGGCTGACAAACTGACCCAGGCCGTTTCGGTTTTCAAACTTGAAAGCCCGCCTTTGAAACATGCGAACGCCACTCTCCCTGCGACCCTGAAAGCGGCTGTGGCGCCCGTCATTCCGTCTGAACGTGGACATGAAAACTGGGAGGCATTTTAAGCCGGGAAAGGATTAAGGCGCGCGTTTTACCTGTCTGGTGAACGCGCGTCCGGCGGCACTCTGCACAGCGTCGTACAGCAATAACTGAGACGTTCAACCGTAGGCCTTTGGGCGAACAGGCTGAATCGCCTGTCTTGCGGAGAATATCGCGGGATGCGCCTGGCGTACCCGTGAGTGCATTGCGTCATTCCGTCAGGCGCGAAGCAGAGAGAAGAAGGGTTACGCAGGGCGCAGAGGAGGGGAAATTTCGGCGAGCGGATACAAAAAAAGCCATCTTCTCAGCGAGATGACGGCTTTTTACGCCTGCCCGGGTCACGCCTGCATCAGATTCGCTGAGGCAGCCCGCGATACCGGGAGGGAGGAAAACAGGTCAGACTTTACGACTTAACGTTGCCTGGCCCTGTCCTTTACCATCCGGACCATAAAACGCCTGCGTCTGATGCGGCTTCAAAATGTCTAACGCGTCATGGGTAAAGGTAATTTGATGCTGCAACAGAATACCATTGTGCGTATTTGCGTTATGTAACCGACGCGTATGCTGCTGAATACCTTCCCAGCGGCGCGCCATGTCACTTTGACCACGATAAGGTGCAGATGTACCCAGACTTTTCTCGTTGCTGCGACGCATCTCGTCTAAATAATTCAACGTACTCAGCAGCGCGCTCTTGTCTTCCGTAATACGCTGCAGGTTGTTGCTGTTGATCATTCCAGACGACAGCTGCTGTTGCTCTTCATCCAGAACGATGGCCAGAGACACCAGCACTTCCTGCATCTTATCTAACGTGGTCAGCAAATTACTCATGGGGATTATTTACCCTCTAAATACGCCTTAGTGTCGGCAATCAGCGCATCAGCGATTTTGCCGGTATCCATCTTCAACTCGCCATTGCGAATGGCGGTTTTTAATTGTTCTACGCGCTGGACGTTAATGTCCTGGCTGCCGGGCTGCATCAGCTGTGCTTGTGCGCTGCTCAGGCTGACCTGAGCGGCCGCAGGCGTTGTAGCAGTCGTGGTGCTGCTCTGACGCAGGCGGGTAGTTTGTTGCTCGCTGCTGTCACGTGTTTGCACAGTGCTGGCGGGCTTTGTCGGTTGTGTTCTGTCGATGCTCATATTCGGGCTCCTGTAAAGTCAGGGGAGTCTGCCACCTGAATCATAATAGCGTAATCGCTTAGCTGATTCTTCTATCGGCAGATAAACAGGCTTCTTTAATGTTTTATAGTGTTATAAGAATTTTCCCATCATCGCTCACCCGGCCACTTACAACCTGGCCATTTCCCATACGCACCCGAACCCACTGTGAAATCGTACCGTTGTTTAACGCTTTGCCTTCGCCGCTGGCGTCAAATCCGTCTCCGCTGGCCACCACCATCACGTCCTGACCCGCTTTGACGCGCCACGGCTGGCGCAGCATGGACTGACTCACGGGTTGTCCCGGCTGGATGTCACGCAGGACCACCGAATCCGCTACGGACTCATCGGTGAACAGTGTGCGCGGGGGCAGGTTATCAAGACGTCCGTTTTCAATACGGAAATCCTCTTTACTGACGGTGCTGCCACGGGCAATTAATTTTGTTGCGACCAGATAGTCACCGGTTACCTGAACCTGGACCTGAATATAACGACGGTTCTCACCACAGTTAGCCGCCACGCTCATGTTGCCCCAGGCCCGGCTGTTGCCCGGCAGGGTAAACTGCGGGGCCTCACATTCTGGCCACTGGGCCTGCGGCGTACGAATCACCACATTCATTCCGGCCGCGTGCTGGGGATCGCGTGCCTTAAAAAACTGGCTCAGTTGGGCGCTGAAATCGCCTGCCATTACGGGTAGGGCAATCAGGGCCAGCAGGCTTGCTAACAGGGCTGAATATCCACGCATGTGCTTTTCCTCACTGATGATGCCAACGAGTGTACGCGCATAAAAAAAAACTCAAGAGCAAAAATAGCGACGATTTGAGGCGTTATTCAGACGATGACTCTTGCTTTTTCCCGATTAAGCTGCCAGCTCGAAATTCTCATTTGCGGAGGAAGCATGCTCGACAAACTCGATGCGGCGCTACATTTCGGTACCGAAGCCCTTAACCTGCGAGCTCAACGTCAGGAGATTCTGGCATCAAACATTGCCAACGCCGACACCCCGGGCTATCAGGCCAGGGATATCGACTTTGCCAGCGAGCTGAATCGGGCAATGGCGAATGGACGTGCTGAAGGCAGTAGCCTGGCGCTTAAAGTCACGTCGGCGCGCCACATTGAAGCGCAGACGAATTCGGCACCGTCAATGGACTTGCTGTATCGCATTCCGGATCAGCCATCAGCCGACGGTAACACCGTGGATATGGACCGTGAACGTACGCAGTTCGCGGATAACAGCCTGAAATATCAAACCGACCTCACGCTTATCAGTAGCCAGATCAAGGGCATGATGAGCGTGTTACAAGGGCAATAATTATGGCCTTGCTTAATATTTTTGACATTGCCGGTTCAGCGATGACCGCGCAATCACAGCGATTAAACGTCAGCGCCAGTAACCTGGCAAACGCCGACAGCGTAACCGGTCCGGACGGACAGCCTTACGTGGCAAAACAGGTCGTTTTTCAGACCGATGCCGCCGCTGGCGCCGCAACGGGTGGAGTGAAAGTGGCGCAGGTGGTGGACGATCCGACCCCGGCAAAACTGGTGTATGACCCAGGTAATCCCATGGCCGATGCCAAAGGGTACGTGAAGATGCCTAACGTGGACGTGGTAGCCGAAACGGTTAACACCATGTCGGCGTCACGCAGCTACCAGGCTAACGTCGAGGTGCTGAATACCGTGAAGTCGATGATGATGAAAACGCTGACGATGGGTCAGTAACGGAGAAAAATAATGGCTATTTCGGTAGGCGTTAACGAGAAGCTGGACCCCACGGTACTGAGTTCATCCAGCACCGGAACGGGGAACAGCTCTCAGGACCTGCAAAACCAGTTCCTGACCATGCTGGTCACGCAGCTGCAAAACCAGGATCCGACCAATCCGATGGATAACAGCCAGCTGACAACGCAGCTGGCACAGATCAACACCCTGAGCGGCATTGAAAAACTCAATACCACGCTGGGATCCATTTCCGGCCAGATCAGCACCAGCCAGTCTCTGCAGAGCTCCACGCTGATTGGGCATGGCGTGATGGTGAATGGCTCTCAGATTCTGGTCGGCAAAGGCACCACGACGCCATTCGGCGTTGAGCTGACCAACGCGGCCACTACTGCCACGGCGACGATTAGCGACGCGCAAGGCAACGTGGTGAGCACTCAGGATCTGGGCGCACTGAGCGCCGGCGTCCATACGTTCTCGTGGGACGGCAAATTACCGGATGGCAGCGTGGCGCCAGACGGGAAATACAAGGTTGCGATTGCTGCCAGTAACAGCAGCGGTCAACAGGTGGCTCAGCCACTTAATTATGCCTACGTCAATGGCGTAAGCACGGCGGGTAATACCGCAAAACTGGATCTCGGCACCATGGGCTCCGCCACCCTTGACGACGTACGTCAGATTCTCTGATTCACCTGTAGACAGGAGAGGTTTAAATGTCATTTTCACAAGCGGTCAGCGGTCTCGGCGCTGCCTCAAGTAACCTGGACGTTATCGGTAACAACATCGCTAACTCCGCCACAGCGGGCTTCAAATCCAGTACCATCGCGTTTGCCGATATGTTTGCCGGCTCTAACGTGGGTTTGGGTACAAAAGTTGCGGCCGTTATCCAGAACTTCAACGATGGCTCTACCACCACCACCAGCCGTGGGCTGGATGTTGCGCTGAGCGGCAACGGTTTTTTCCGTCTGACCAACTCGGCGGGTGCGGTTTCCTATTCCCGTAACGGCCAGTTTACGCTGGATCAGAACCGTAACCTGGTGAATACCCAGGGTCTGAATGTGACCGGCTATCCGGCGTCAGGCGTGCCACCCACAATCCAGACCGGTGCGAGCCCGGTTGCGATTAAAATCCCTACCACGCAAATGCCGGCGAATGCCACCACCACGGCGAATCAGGTTGCGAAGCTGAACTCCACGTCTGCAGCACTGGATGACACCAAGTTCTCGGCGACTGACCCAACGACGTACAGTGCCAAAAACACCATCACCATGTACGACACTCAGGGTAACTCGCACTCGCTTGATCTGTACTTCGTTAAAACTGCAGACAACACCTGGAAAATTCACGGCATTGACTCCACTGCGGGCTCAAACGTGGGTAATTACCAGATGAGCTACAATGCCAACGGTCAGCTGACGGGCGTTTCTTCACTGGATGCGACCGGCAACGTCGTCGCGGGCTCAACCACGGCCAGCACCGCTACTGTGACCATTCCTGGTGTGAATGGCGCAAACGGTACCACCGTCGCCTTGAACTTTGTGGGCAGCCTGCAGCAAAACACCGGTGCCACCACGTTTGGTAACGCCACACAAAACGGCTACGCGCCTGGCGACCTGACCAGCTACGCCATCAACAATGACGGTACCATCACCGGCAGTTACTCCAACCAACGCACTCAGCTGCTGGGACAGATCGTACTGGCCAGCTTCTCTAACCCGGAAGGTCTGAAATCTCAGGGCGACAACGTCTGGGCAGAAACCAATGCGTCTGGACAGGCCGCTGTTGGCCTGGCGAACACCGGAACATTTGGTTCACTGACCGCAGGTGCGCTGGAGTCTTCGAACGTCGATATGAGTAAAGAGCTGGTCAACATGATCGTCGCGCAACGCAACTATCAGGCGAACGCGCAGACCATCAAAACGCAGGACCAGATCCTTAACACCCTGGTCAACTTACGTTAATTCGCTAACGGGATTGCTCTATGGATCACGCGATATATACCGCGATGGGCGCGGCCAGTCAGACACTGGATCAGCAGGCGGTTACCGCCAGCAACCTAGCCAACGCCTCAACGCCCGGTTTCCGGGCGCAGTTGAACGCGTTGCGTGCTGTACCGGTTAACGGCTGGTCACTGCCCACGCGTACGCTGGTAACGGCATCCACGCCGGGTGCCGATATGAGTCAGGGTGCAATGGATTACACCGAACGTCCGCTGGACGTGGCGATGCAGCAGGATGGCTGGCTTGCAGTGCGTACTGCAGACGGCAGCGAAGCCTATACCCGCAACGGCAACATGCAAATCCGTTCGGACGGCACGCTGACGGTGCAGGGCAATCCCGTCATGGGCGAGGGCGGCCCGATTGTGATCCCACAAGGTTCAGAGATCACGATTGCGGCTGACGGTTCGATTACCGGACTGAACGCTGGCGACTCACCCAATGCCACCGTGCAACTGGGTCGTCTGAAGCTGGTTCAGGCAACAGGTAAAGAGTTACAGCGCGGTGACGATGGCATGTTCCGTCCGACCGCCGCGACGCAGGCGACTCGCGGTGCCGCACTGCAGGCCGATCCGAACATGCAGGTGATGCCCGGCGTTCTGGAAGGCAGTAACGTCAAACCGGTTGAGACCATGGTCGATATGATCGCCAATGCCCGACGTTTTGAGATGCAGATGAAAGTCATTTCAAACGTCAACGAAAACGAACAAAAAGCCAATCAGTTGCTGAGCATCGGCAGCTAAGGCACGAGGATAAATACATGATTCGTTCTTTATGGATCGCGAAAACCGGTCTTGATGCCCAGCAGATGAACATGGACGTTATCGCCAACAACCTGGCAAACGTCAGTACCAATGGCTTTAAACGTTCACGTGCGGTATTTGAAGACCTGATGTACCAGACGATGCGTCAGCCGGGTACCCAGTCATCTGAGCAAACCACGCTGCCGTCAGGTTTGCAAATTGGTACCGGTGTACGTCCGGTGACGACCGAACGTCTGCATACCCAAGGCAACCTGTCGCAGACCAATAACTCAAAAGATATCGCCATTAACGGACAGGGTTTTTTCCAAATCCAGATGCCAGATGGCACGTCTGCTTACACCCGTGATGGTTCGTTTCAGGTCGATCAGAATGGTCAGTTAGTGACCAACTCCGGTTTCCCGGTTCAGCCTGGCATCACGATTCCCGCTAACGCCACCAGCATTACCGTGTCGCGCGATGGTGTGGTGAGCGTTACCCAGCAGGGGCAGACACAGGCCGCCCAGGTTGGTCAGTTAACCCTGAGCACCTTTATGAACAATGCCGGTCTCGATAGCGTGGGTGAAAACCTCTACAAAGAAACCCAGGCATCCGGTGCCCCGACTGACAGTACGCCGGGCCAGAACGGTGCAGGTTTGCTGTATCAGGGCTATGCCGAAACCTCCAACGTTAACGTTGCGGAAGAGCTGGTCACCATGATCCAGACGCAGCGCGCGTATGAAATTAACAGCAAAGCGATCAGCACCTCCGATCAAATGCTGGCGAAGTTAACTCAGCTGTAATACGAACAGGGCCGGCGCAGGCTGGCCTGAAGAACAGTCATTTATAAGGTCGTGACTCCGTGGCGATGCAACATATTCTCAAGCCTGGACATTGGTTAGTAGCAAGCCTGCTACTCACTCTTAACGGTTGTGCACTGGTACCGCGCACGCCGTTGGTGCAAGGGGCGACCACGGCTCAGCCGTTGCCATCTGCACCACCGGTGGTGAACGGTTCAATTTTTCAGGGCGTCGCGCCGCTTAACTACGGTTATCAGCCGCTGTTTGAGGATCGTCGTCCACGTAATATCGGCGATACGCTGACCATCACCTTGCAGGAAAACGTCAGCGCCAGCAAAAGTTCAACCTCGAATGCCAGCCGTAACGGCAGCGGCAGTCTGGGCATCACGGCCGTTCCTACCGGTTTAGCCGGTTTAGCCGGCGCGTCGGGCGAGAAAGCCAACTTTGCGGCGGGTGGCAAAAATGATTTCGCAGGTAAAGGCGGGGCTTCTGCCAATAACACCTTTACCGGCACCATCACCGTCACGGTGGATCAGGTTCTGTCGAATGGCAACCTGCACGTGGTCGGGGAAAAACAGATTGAGATCAACCAGGGCACCGAGTTTATTCGCTTCTCGGGCGTGGTTAACCCACGCACCATCAGCGCCAGCAACGCGGTGTTATCAACGGCCGTCGCCGATGCACGTATTGAGTACGTCGGAAATGGTTATATCAATGAAGCGCAGAATATGGGCTGGTTGCAGCGCTTCTTCCTGAATATCTCGCCGTTCTAAGAGGTTGCAATGAAAAAGTTAGCATTATGGCGTGTCGGTCTGGGGTTACTGTTAGGCGTAAGCCTGATGGCCCGTGCCGATCTGATTCGCGATTTAACCACCGTCCAGGGCGTGCGTGATAACCAACTGCTGGGCTACGGACTGGTGGTTGGCCTTGACGGTACCGGTGACCAGACCACCCAGACGCCTTTTACCACGCAGACCGTGAGTAACATGCTGTCTCAGCTGGGCATTACCGTCCCGCCTGGCACCAACATGCAGCTCAAAAACGTGGCGGCGGTTATGGTGACGGCAAAACTGCCTTCGTTTGCCCGCCAGGGACAGACGCTGGACGTGGTTGTCTCGTCCATGGGTAATGCGAAAAGTCTGCGCGGCGGTACGCTGTTAATGACGCCGATGAAAGGTGTCGATAACCAGGTCTATGCGCTGGCTCAGGGCAACATCCTGGTCGGCGGCGCGGGTGCCGCAGCAGGCGGCAGCAGCGTGCAGGTCAACCAGCTTAACGGGGGACGTATTACCGATGGTGCCACGGTTGAACGTGAGCTGCAGAGCAACTTTGGCTCGCAGAACACCATCAACCTGCAGCTCAACACCGAAGATTTCTCTATGGCGCAGCGTATTGCGGATGCCATTAACGCCCGTGGCGGATACGGTTCTGCTCAGCCGCTGGATGCGCGTACTGTGCAGGTCCGCGTATCGCCGAATAACGGTGCACAGGTTCGCTTACTGGCTGAGATACAGAATATCGATGTGTCTGTCCCTGTAGAAGATGCCAAGGTGATCATCAACTCACGTACCGGCTCTGTCGTCATGAACCGTGAAGTGAAACTGAATACCTGTGCCGTCGCGCAGGGCAACCTGTCAGTCACGGTCAATCAGCAGCAAAACGTGAGCCAGCCTAATACGCCACTGGCGGGTGGACAAACCGTGGCCACCACCAATACGCAGATCGATCTGCGTCAGAGCGGCGGCGCTCTCCAGCGGGTTAACTCCAGCGCCAACCTGAACAGTGTCGTGCGCGCGCTCAATGCCCTGGGGGCATCGCCTATCGAACTGATGTCTATTTTGCAGTCAATGCAAAGCGCGGGTTGCCTGCGCGCTAAACTGGAAATTATCTGATGAACGATGCGCAATCGCTGATGAATGCGGCTTTCGACAGCCGCTCACTGAATGACCTTAAACGCCAGGTGACTGTTGATCCGAAAGGAAAAGCGCTACAGGTGGCACAGCAGGTCGAAGGGATGTTTGTTCAGATGATGCTGAAGAGTATGCGCGAGGCGCTACCGCAGGACGGCATACTCAGCAATGAACAGACCAAACTTTTCACGTCAATGTACGATCAGCAGATTGCGCAGGATATTGGTAAACGTGGCCTGGGCCTGGCGGATATCATCGTTAAACAGATGGAACCCGCCAAAGCACCGGACGAAACCGCCGGAACCGTACCGATGAAGCTGGATAACAGCTTTATCATGAGCAGCATAGGGGCAACGCCGCTGGAGCAGATGGTGCGTAAAGCGATGCCGCGCCTGCCCGCGCCATCACCGACCGGTCTGCCCAGTGACAGCCGCGATTTTATTGCGCAACTGACGCAGCCTGCTCAGGCTGCCAGCCAGCAAAGCGGTATTCCTCACCACCTGATTCTGGCGCAGGCCGCGCTGGAGTCCGGCTGGGGGCAGCGTCAAATCCTGACCCGTGACGGCAAGCCGAGCTACAACGTCTTCGGCATTAAAGCCAGCGGCAACTGGAAGGGCGAAACAACCGATATCATGACCACCGAATACGAGCATGGCGAAGCGAAAAAAGTGCGCGCGACATTCCGGGTCTATGGCTCCTATTTCGAAGCGTTAAACGACTACGTCAAACTGATTTCGAATAATCCGCGTTATGCGGCCGTGGCCAATGCGCAAAGTGCCGAGCAGGGCGCGCAGGCATTACAGGCCGCGGGTTATGCGACCGATCCGAAATACGCACAAAAACTGGTAGGAATGATCCAGCAATTCAAGAGCATGGGCGAGAAAGTCGTTAAAGCCTATAGCCAGGATTTAAGTACGCTGTTCTGATTATTCCGCCTCAAGTTTCACTTAAGCATGCCGATAATAACAGCAAGAGCCAGGCGCGCCAGCGCATGTTGGCGACCACACTGATGACAGCAACCCGGTTAACGGGGGAATGTAAGGAACCGAGATGTCCAGCATAATTAACTCCGCAATGAGCGGGCTCAGTGCCGCACAGGCCGCCTTAAGCACGACCAGTAACAATATCAGTAACTACACTGTCGCGGGTTACTCACGTCAGACCACCATTCTGGCCGAAGCAAACAGTACCCTGCAGGGGAAAAGCTATTACGGCAACGGCGTTAACGTCACTGGCGTTCAGCGTGAATATGATAGTTTTATCGCGGCTCAGCTGCGCGGTTCGTCAGCCACCTATAACGCAGCGAATACACAGTATTCGCAGGTATCGAACATTGACGATCTGATGTCGACCTCGACCACTAACTTGTCGACGGCGATTCAGGGCTTCTTCAGCAACATGCAGAACGTGGTCAGTAACGCCAACGATCCGGCGGCGCGTCAGTCGATGCTCAGCAACTCGCAGGGGCTGGTTAACCAGTTCCAGACCCAGGCGCAGTACCTGACCAACATGCAAAACAGCGTGAACACCAACATTGCCTCTAATGTTGATCAGATTAATACCTTCACCACGCAGATCTCGAATCTTAACCAGCAAATTGCCAAACTCAGCACGGCTAACGGTGCAACACCGAATGATTTGCTGGATCAGCGCGATCAGTTAGTAAATGGTCTGAATAATATCGTTGGTGTGACAGTGTCGCAACAAGATGGAAGCTATACCGTTTCCATGGCTAACGGCCTTTCGCTGGTGAATGGTTTTCAGTCCACCAAGCTGGTGGCTATGCCCTCCAGCAGTGACCTGACCCGCACCACAGTGGGTTATGTTGATCCACAAGCTGGCAACGTGCAGCTTCCCGAATCATCCATAACTACGGGTTCGCTGGGCGGTATGCTGAACTTTCGTTCGCAGGATCTGGACCTGGCACAAAACCAACTGGGCCAGTTAGCGGCGGCCTTTACAACCAGTTTTAACGCCGTGCATAAGCAAGGCTTCGACAGCAACGGTAATCAGGGCGTCGACTTCTTTAATATCGGCACTCCTACGGCGCAGGGGGACAGCAAAAATACCTCTTCTGCCACCCTGACGGCCGCGTGGACTAACACCAGTGCCCTGCAGGCATCAAACTATACCGTCAGCTATGACGGGACAAACTGGTCAGCGACACGTTTGTCAGATAACAGCAAAACCACGCTTACACCCACGACCTCGGGCGGCGTTACGACGCTTAATCTGGATGGAATGAGCCTGACGGTCAACGGCACGCCAAACGCCAAAGACAGTTTCCTGGTGAAGCCGGTTCAGAACGTGGTTAACGGCATGTCGGTTGCTATTACCAGCGGATCGCAAATCGCCGCTGCGGCCGCGACCGGCGGTGAAAGTGATAACCGCAATGCGCAAAAGCTGCTGGCGTTGCAGGATGCCAAAATTGTTAACGGCAACGCGACGATTTCCCAGGCTTACGGCGCGATGGTGAGTACCGTTGGCAACAAAACTCAGGCACTCAAAACCGCCAGCACGACACAGCAGAACGTGGTGACGCAGCTAACCAACCGCCAGCAGTCTGTTTCTGGCGTGAACCTGGATGAAGAGTACGCGAACCTGACGAAATACCAACAATATTACATGGCGAATGCGCAGGTTTTAAAAACGGCCAGCACCGTTTTTGACGCCCTGCTTAGCATCAACTAAAAGCAGAGGACATCATGCGACTCAGTACAAATATGATTTTTGACCAGCAGGTTCGCGGCGTTAGCGATGCGCAATCCTCCTGGTTAAACGCGGGAAAACAGCTTTCCACCGGACTCAGAGTGTCTAATCCTTCAGACGACCCGATTGCCGCATCGCGTGCGGTCGTGCTGTCGCAAACGCAGGCGCAGGCAAGCCAGTATTCTGTTGCGCGTACCTTTGCCGACCAGGGATTATCGCTGGAAGAAAATACCCTTAACGGCGTCACGAACAGCATCATGAGCGCGCAGTCGATGATCGTGGCCGCGGCAAACGGTTCCTTAAGCGATGATGACCGCGCCTCCTATGCGACTCAGCTGGAAGGCGTGCGTGCGCAGTTACTAAACCAGGTCAACAGCAAAGACGCCAACGGTCGCTATATTTTCGCGGGTTACAAAACCGATAGCCCGCCGTTTGTGGACGGTGCGGGCGGTGTGACCTATCAGGGCGGAACCGACGCCATTACGCAAAAAGTGGACACTGACCGTACCATGACCATCGGTCATACTGGTAACAGCATCGTGATGTCTATCACCAGCAATGCGGTGAAAGAGCCTAACGGCGGTACCAGTGAAACGAACTTGTTTAACATGCTGGACAGCGCCATCAGTGCGCTGAAAGTGCCGCAAAACGGCGCGGACGATGCGACGAAAGCCACGTTTTCTGCGGCAATGGATAAAACCAGCCGTGGTTTGAGCAACTCGTTGAACAACGTGCTCAGCGTCCGTTCCGAGATCGGTACTCAGTTGAAAGAGTTAGATACGTTGAATGCGCAGGGGGACGATCGCAAGGTCATTTATGATTCCCAGATGAGCAGCCTGGTGGACGTTGATTACACCCAGGCGATCTCCAGCTACACCATGCAACAGCAGGCGCTGCAGGCTTCATACAAGACCTTTACCGATATGTCTCAGATGTCGCTGTTTCAGTTAAATTCATAAAAAATTTGGGCGTACTTTAACCGGGTGCGCTTAGTTTTTCCCACCGTCCTGATAAGGGACGGTGGGATTTTTTTTGCCTGCAGCCTGTGCGTTGCCACAAGGCCACTCTGAGAAGCATGCGTTAACGCGTGACTCGCGCGCGCGGTTTTATCCCTGTAACGCTGCCCTGTCTGAGAGCCGCATTCAGTTAAGGGCTGCGTATCCCCGAACCATCGCCTGTTACGCCGAGCATGCAATAAAAAACCCGGCCGGAGCCGGGTTCATGTGTGCTGCTAGCGCGCCTTACGGCTTGGTGGCAGGTGCAGTAGCCTGATGGGTGGCGCTGTGGCCGCCAGCAGAACCTCTGCCCTCAAATTTAAAGGCCGGACGTTGCCAGTCACTTTGACGGGCAGGCTCGGGTTGCCACACTGGCGCAGGCGCCTTGGTCATCGGTGCAGAAGCAAAGTGCTTCCAGCGCGTTTCGGCGTTGGCTTTTAATGCCTCAACAGGGATGTCGCGTGCGGCAACAGGTGCATGAGGTTCACTAACCGGCGTAATGGCTTCCTCAGCGGCAACAGGCGCGTGTAAAACCTCTTCCACCTGCGCTTCGGTCGCAGCGCTGACTTCAGTGCCCGCATGCTCATCCGCCGTTTCTTCAGGCGCGGATTCTGCGACAACCGGCACCTTCACCTCCAGCACGCTCACTTCCGGCGCTTCGACAGCGTCAGCAGGCTGAGCCTGTTGCGCGATCGCTTCAGCACTGGCTTCAGCGGCGGCTGGAATCACCGAAGGTTCATGATGAACCGGGGCTTCAATGGCCTGAGTATCGTCAGTATTCACCACGGTAACCGGGGCGTCAGCCTGCGGCTCTGCGATTTGTACTGGCGCAGCCTGTGAAGCCGGCGCTTCCTCGGTGGCGACAGGCAGGGCAACAGCAGGTGCAGTCTCTTCACGGCTGTAGTCCGGTGTCGATTGAAGCGCATCCTGAACGATTTGCTCTTCATTCGCTTGCGCGACCGGGTAGCGAATCCAGACTTTGCCGGACGCCATCTCAGGCGAAGCCGCAGCGGCGTCTAAAGGCATCGCGGACTGGGTCGGATAACGTTCATCACGGTAACGACGGCGACGCTGACCACTTACGCGCAGATGGCGAGGTGAACGGCGTGAACGACGTGGCATATTGGCATTATCGCGACCTTCGTTCTCCTCCGTCTCTTCAACCTGTGACGTTTCGACAACAGGCTGAACCTTTTGAACGTCAGCCGATTCGGCTGATTCAACGGCGGCGGCCTGCGGCTGGTCATTGTTATCACCAACGCGGACTTTCTGCGTCAGCTGACGCGGTTTACGGCGTGGCATTACCTGAACGCGCTCGTCTTCCTGCGCATCCACAGCAGCAGGCGCGACCGCTTCGGCGGTTTGTTCCACCGCGCTGTTAGCGTCCTGCTGAGCACGTTTCTCTTCCTGACGACGACGCTGACGTTCAGCACGTTGTTCGCGGCGCTGTTGCTGCTGCTCATCACGCTGCTGACGCGCTTCATCGCTCAGTACCGGACGATCGTCACGCGCCTCATTAGGCTGGGCCTGACGCTTGTTACGACGATTGTCCTCACGCGGCTCGCGATTATCTCGAGACTCACCACGGTTATCACGGTTATCACGGTTATCACGGTTATCACGGTTATCACGAGAGTCACGGTTATCGCGAGATTCGCGCGGTTGTGCGTTATCACCGTTGCGCGGGGTACGTTCGCGACGGTTATTGTTGCGACGATTATTACGACGATCGCCACGCGGGTTGCCGTTCTCGTCCTCGCTGGTTTTCTGCGGGGCCGTCACCTCGGCAACCGGCTCGACAGCCGCCGGAGCAGGTTCGCCAGCAAACAGTTTTTTCAATCCGCTCAGCAGACGGCTGACAAAACCTTCACTGGCCGGCGCGGCCGCTGGTGCGGGTTGCGTCACAGTCGCTGAAGGTGTGGCCACTTCCGGTGAGGCTTCGGCCGGTGCTGGCGGCGCATCGGGCATCACAAAGGCTGCGAGAGCAGGCTGCTCTGGACGACGGCGCTCAGCATGCTCCTCTTCAGATGGCATCGCCATCTCGGCTTCATGCAGTTTCGGCAGGTGATAGCTCAGCGTTTGCGTTTCTTCGCCTTTGCGCACGCGCAGAACGGAGTAGTGCGGGGTTTCCATCCGGTCGTCCGGCACGATGACCGCACGAACGCCGCCCTGACGTTTCTCGATAGCATTTACCGCTTCACGTTTTTCATTCAGCAGGTAAGAGGCAACCGGGACCGGCACGATAGCATGCACTTCTTTGGTGTTGTCTTTCAGCGCTTCTTCTTCAATCAGGCGCAGAATGGACAGCGACAGAGATTCGTTATCACGAATAGTGCCGGTGCCGCTACAACGTGGACAGACGTGGTGGCTGGACTCGCCCAGGGACGGGCTGAGGCGCTGGCGGGACATCTCCAGCAGGCCAAAACGTGAAATATGGCTGATTTGAATTCGGGCGCGATCCTGACGGACGGCTTCACGCAGACGGTTTTCAACCGCGCGCTGGTGACGAACCGGTGTCATATCGATGAAGTCGATAACGATCAGGCCGCCCAGGTCGCGCAGACGCAGCTGGCGAGCAATTTCGTCGGCCGCTTCCAGGTTGGTATTAAAGGCGGTTTCTTCAATATCGCCACCGCGCGTGGCACGGGCGGAGTTGATATCGATGGCGGTAAGCGCTTCAGTACTGTCGATAACGATTGAGCCGCCTGACGGCAAGCGAACTTCACGCTGAAAAGCGGATTCGATTTGCGATTCGATTTGGTAATGGCTGAACAGCGGAATCTCACCGGTGTAGAGCTTAATTTTGCTGCTAAAGTCCGGACGGCCCAGCGCGGCGATATGCTGACGTGCCAGCTCCAGCACTTTCGGGTTATCGATAAGAATCTCACCGATATCCTGACGCAGATAGTCGCGGAAGGCGCGCACGATCACGTTGCTTTCCTGATGGATCAGGAACGGGGCCGCGCGGCTGTCAGCCGCTTTTTTGATGGCTTCCCAATGCTTCAGACGGAAGCTAAGGTCCCACTGCAGCGATTCGGCTGATTTACCGACGCCCGCCGTGCGAACAATCAGCCCCATGCCATCAGGGAGTTCCAGCGCCGATAGCGCCTCTTTCAGTTCGGTACGGTCATCGCCTTCAATCCGACGTGAAATCCCACCCGCGCGCGGGTTATTTGGCATCAATACCAGATAGCTGCCTGCCAGAGAGATAAAGGTAGTGAGCGCAGCGCCTTTGTTGCCGCGTTCTTCTTTATCAATCTGAACAATGACTTCCTGACCTTCACGCAGCACGTCTTTAATGTTCGGACGACCGTGTGAGTTGTAATTAGCAGGGAAGTATTCGCGGGAAATTTCTTTCAGAGGGAGGAAACCGTGACGTTCTGCACCGTAATCGACAAAAGCCGCTTCAAGGCTGGGTTCGATACGGGTGATTTTACCTTTGTAGATATTGGCTTTTTTCTGTTCGTGTCCTGGGCTTTCGATATCCAGATCGTACAGACGTTGACCATCAACCAGGGCAACGCGCAACTCCTCCTGCTGAGTTGCGTTGATTAACATTCTTTTCATCGTAACGTACTCGTTATTCTTTCATGAGTGATTAAAGCTGCGGGCATAGTTACCCTGGACGAGTATCAACCGATGGCCCCGTGACTTAGTGCAATGTCGTCAACCTCACGGTTATCGACCGCGCGAGGGGCGCAAATAACGTCGGTGGCCTGTTTTTCATAAGGAACAACAGCACCAGATAGTGGAAATGCGAGAGATAATTCAGTAAACCCGTGCACTCCATCTCATGTCCAGGCCGCAACCCGCAGCCCGCTAAGTGTCTGATTTCGCATTACGTCTTACGCCATTGCTGCGTGTCTGCTCAATCCGACAAAATAACTAATTTCGTTTTTTTTCTTATCTGAATCTTCAGCTAAGAAACCCAAGCATTATTCCACTGCTAACCTTCATATAGCAAGGTGACTTTAACTCACTGATCAATTTTCTTTACATTTTAAGAACCCTACGACAAGAAGTGCACCCGCGCTGCTGAAAATCACAGCAATCACATTACGCTTCCTGACGAGACGCAAAGAGTTAAGCACAGAAAAAGGGGTGGCGCTATCAGGGGACACTATTTAGAATCGCCGCCATGAAAACAGAGAATCCAGGCGTACACTTTGTCGCCATCACGGCTGAAAATGCCGGACAACGCATTGACAACTTTTTGCGCACCCAGTTAAAGGGCGTGCCGAAAAGCATGATTTATCGCATCGTGCGTAAAGGCGAGGTGCGGGTTAACAAGAAACGCATCAAGCCAGAATATAAGCTGGAAGAGGGCGATGAGGTGCGTATCCCGCCCGTCCGGGTAGCCGAACGGGACGAAGAGGCCGTTTCGCCCAAGCTGGCCAAAGTGGCTTCTTTAGCCAATGCCATTCTCTTTGAAGACGATCACCTGCTGGTGCTGAATAAGCCGTCCGGTACAGCGGTACACGGTGGCAGCGGCCTGAGCTTTGGCGTGATAGAAGGCTTGCGCGCCCTGCGTCCTGAGGCTCGTTTCCTGGAGCTGGTGCACCGTCTGGATCGTGACACCTCTGGCGTGCTGCTGGTGGCCAAAAAGCGTTCAGCCTTGCGCTCGCTGCATGAACAACTGCGTGAGAAAGGCATGCATAAAGACTATCTGGCGCTGGTTCAGGGTAACTGGCCATCGCATCTGAAAGTGGTTCAGGCACCGTTGCTGAAAAACATTCTGCAAAGCGGTGAGCGCATGGTACGCGTGAGCAGCGACGGCAAGCCTTCAGAAACCCGGTTTAAAGTGGAAGAGCGCTTCGACTTCGCCACCCTTGTAAAAGCCAGCCCGGTTACCGGACGTACCCACCAGATTCGTGTGCATACGCTGCATGCCGGTCATCCTATTGCATTCGACGACCGCTACGGCGATCGCGCGTTTGACAGCCAGCTGTCCTCTACGGGGCTTAACCGCTTGTTCCTGCATGCGGCCGCGCTGACCTTTACGCATCCCAACACGGGTGAGACGCTCCGCATGGAAGCGCCACTGGATGACAAGTTGCAGCATTGCCTGACGATGCTGCGCCAGCAGAAAAGCTGACGCGCCGGGCATCAATCCGACAGGGGGTTGATGCCTGCTTCTCGCAGCATAGTGCTGAGCGCGATAAGCGGTAAACCGACCAGCGTATTCGGATCGCGTCCCTCAAGACGATCGAATAAACAAATCCCCAACCCTTCGCTTTTAAAGCTCCCTGCGCACTGCAGCGGTTGCTCTTTCTTTATATAGGCACGGATCTCGGCGTCGGTTAGCGTGCGGAAATGGACGCTAAACGGCTCACAGCATTGCATTAAGCGCTGGCTGGCAGGGTGGTATAGCGCCAGCCCGGTATAAAACGTTACGCGCTGGCCGCTGGCGGCCCGCAACTGTGCTTCCGCGTTTTCAACCGTATGGGGTTTCCCGGTTATCACGCCATTCAGCACGCAGACCTGGTCAGAACCAATAATCCAGTGGTCAGGATAACGTTGGGCCAGCGCCTGCGCCTTGGCGATGGCTAATCGGGTGACCAGCGCTTCCGCGCTTTCATGCGCTAACGGCGTTTCATCTGTCTGCGGCGAATCGACCGTGAAAGGCAGCCCCAGCCGCGCTAACAGTGCCTGACGAAAGGGCGACGTTGATGCTAAAAGAATCGATGCTGTCATTTTTTTTCAATATTGATAGCGAATTGGTGGCAGTCATTTTAAACTGTGCGCCGCACTGGATGCGAATAGTGGTTGAAAGATGCTGGTAAACGGCCTTTTTCTTTGACTCTATGTGATTACAAAGTTAATATGCGCGCCCTATGCAAAAGGTAAAATTACCCCTGACGCTGGACCCAGTCCGCACCGCTCAAAAACGCCTGGATTATCAAGGTGTTTATACCTCTCAACAGGTTGAGCGTGTTGCTGAGTCGGTCGTCAGTGTGGACAGTGATGTAGATTGTGTCATGTCGTTTGCGGTTGACAACCAGCGTCTGGCAGTACTGACGGGTACTGCTGATGTACAGGTTACGCTACGTTGTCAGCGCTGCAACCAGGTTTTTCCACATCATGTACACGTAAGCTATTGCTTCAGTCCTGTGTCGTCTGACGAGCAGGCCGAAGCGTTGCCGGAAGCGTACGAGCCGGTTGATGTCAACGAGTTTGGTGAGATCGACCTGCTGGCAGTTATCGAGGATGAAGTTATTCTCGCGCTGCCTGTGGTTCCGGTGCACGATTCTGAACACTGTGAAGTGTCCGAGGCGGACATGGTCTTTGGTCAGTTGCCTGCAGAGGCAGAAAAACCAAACCCATTTGCCGTATTAGCCAGTTTAAAGCGTAAGTAATAGGAGTAAGGTCCATGGCCGTACAACAGAATAAACCCACCCGTTCTAAGCGTGGTATGCGTCGTTCGCACGATGCGCTGACCACTGCCACTCTGTCAGTAGATAAAGTTTCTGGTGAAACTCATCTGCGTCACCACATCACTGCGGACGGTTACTACCGCGGTCGCAAGGTTATCGTTAAGTAAGTTCTTTGCTTAGCAAGGCGATACCTTGGCACGTTTGACCCTGGCTATCGATGCCATGGGCGGGGACTTCGGTCCCTGCGTGACGGTGCCTGCAGCATTGCAGGCACTGGCCTCTCATTCGGAAATTATCCTTCTTCTTGTCGGAGATCCCGACATTCTCACGCCATTGCTTGCCGAAGCGGATTCCTCCTTGCTGGAGCGACTGCAGGTTGTGCCTGCCGAATCAGTTATTGCAAGTGATGCGCGACCCGCACAAGCCATCCGTAACAGCCGCGGCAGTTCTATGCGAGTGGCGTTAGAGTTGGTTAAAGAAGGGCGGGCTCAGGCCTGCGTCAGCAGCGGCAACACGGGCGCGCTGATGGGGCTGGCGACATTATTACTGAAGCCGCTGGACGGGATTAAACGTCCGGCGCTTATGACCGTTTTACCCCATCAGCAGAAGGGAAAAACGGTCATTTTAGATTTAGGTGCCAATGTCGACTCAGACAGTGCGATGCTGGTGCAGTTTGCGGTAATGGGCTCAGTGATGGCGGAAGAAGTGTTGGGGATTGCGAATCCCCGTGTGGCACTTCTCAATATTGGTCATGAAGAGCATAAAGGGCTTGAAAGCATCCGCGATGCGGCGTTAAGTCTCAAGGCATTGCCGCAGATTAACTACATTGGTTACCTTGAAGGTAATGATTTACTGACTGGCAAAACGGATGTGCTGGTCTGTGATGGTTTCGCAGGAAACATCACTCTGAAGACAATGGAAGGCGTAGTAAGAATGTTTCTTTCTCTGTTCAAGTCATCAGAGGAAGGTAAGAAGCGGTCGTGGTGGCTGACGTTGCTGGGGCGCTGGATGAAAAAGCGTTTGGTCAGGCGCTTCGGGCATCTCAACCCCGACCAGTATAATGGCGCTTGTCTGTTAGGATTACGCGGGACAGTGATAAAGAGCCATGGTGCAGCAAATCAACATGCTTTTGCCGTGGCGATCAATCAGGCCGAGCAGACGGTGAGGCGGCAGGTGCCTGAACGCATTGCCGCCCGTCTGGACGCTGTATTAGCCAGGAGTGACAAAGCCTAGATGTTTACCAAAATTATCGGTACGGGCAGTTATTTGCCCAGCCAGATCCGCACCAATGCCGATCTGGAAAAAATGGTGGAGACTTCGGACGAGTGGATTGTTACCCGTACCGGCATTCGTGAGCGCCGTATTGCTGCGCCGGATGAGACTGTCGCAAGTATGGGACATCAGGCTGCACAACGTGCACTGGAAATGGCAGGCGTTGACGCCAATGATATCGGTCTGATCATCGTTGCGACCACCTCGTCCAGTCACGCCTTTCCAAGCTCTGCCTGCCTGATTCAGCAGATGCTTGACATCAAAGACTGTGCGGCGTTTGACCTCGCAGCAGCCTGTGCCGGCTTTACCTATGCGTTAAGCGTGGCCGATCAATATATTAAAAACGGTGCCGTTAAACATGCGTTAGTCATCGGTGCCGATGTCCTCGCGCGTACGCTCAATCCAGACGATCGTGGGACGATCATCCTGTTTGGTGATGGTGCCGGCGCTGTTGTGCTGGGCCAGAGCGAAGAGCAGGGGATCATTTCAACCCACCTGCACGCTGACGGTCGCTATGCGAAACTGTTGACGCTGCCGTATCAGGATCGCGAAAATCAGGATCAGCCCGCTTATTTGACAATGGCAGGAAATGAAGTCTTCAAAGTGGCGGTTACCGAGTTAGCCCACATTGTGGACGAAACCTTGCAGGCAAATAACATTGCGCGTGAAGAGCTGGACTGGCTGGTGCCGCATCAGGCTAACCTGCGTATTATCAGCGCCACGGCGAAAAAACTGGGTATGACCATGGAGAAAGTGGTCGTGACGCTGGATCGCCATGGAAATACCTCTGCCGCATCCGTGCCAAGTGCGCTGGATGAGGCGGTGCGCGATGGCCGCATCAAACCCGGACAACTTATTTTGCTGGAAGCCTTTGGTGGTGGATTCACCTGGGGTTCTGCGCTGGTTCGCTTTTGATTGACAGGAATTGAAAATGACGCAATTTGCTTTTGTTTTCCCAGGTCAGGGTTCACAGACTGTGGGCATGTTAGCGGATCTGGCCGCTGCTTATCCGGCGGTTGAAGCGACGTTTCGTGAAGCTTCTGATGTTCTCGGTTACGATCTGTGGCAGTTAGTCAGCCAGGGGCCGGCTGAAGAGCTGAATAAAACCTGGCAGACGCAGCCTGCTTTGCTGGCTGCCTCGGTAGCCATCTATCGTGTCTGGCAGCAGCAGGGCGGTCAACAACCCGCCCTGATGGCAGGTCACAGCCTGGGAGAATACTCCGCGCTGGTCTGCGCAGGTGTGCTGAATTTTGCGGACGCGATCAAGCTGGTTGAACTGCGCGGTAAGCTGATGCAGGAAGCCGTGCCTGAGGGCACGGGTGCGATGCAGGCAATTATCGGCCTTGATGACGCTGCGATTGCTAAAGCCTGTGAAGAAAGTGCGCAGGGCCAAGTGGTTTCGCCGGTTAACTTCAACTCGCCAGGCCAGGTGGTTATCGCCGGCAATAAAGAGGCGGTTGAACGTGCGGGTGCAGCCTGCAAAGCGGCAGGCGCAAAACGTGCGCTACCGCTGCCGGTAAGCGTCCCTTCACACTGCGCGCTGATGAAACCGGCTGCCGATAAGCTGGCATTAACACTGGAAAACATCACGTTTAGTGCGCCAGCTGTGCCGGTCATTAACAACGTGGATGTCAAAGCCGAAACGGACGCCGACGCGATTCGACATGCGCTGATTCGTCAGCTTTACAGCCCGGTCCGCTGGACCGAGAGCGTTGAGGCTATGGCCGCGCAGGGCGTCACGCAACTTATTGAAATGGGACCGGGTAAAGTCCTTACCGGTCTGACAAAACGCATTGTAGACGGCCTGTCCGCAGCAGCGGTGAACGATACTGCGTCATTGACTGCGGCGCTTGCACAGGAATAAGAGGAAAATCATGAGCTTTGAAGGTAAAGTAGCGCTGGTAACTGGCGCAAGCCGCGGCATCGGCCGTGCGATTGCAGAAACCCTGGCCGCACGCGGTGCGAAAGTGGTAGGTACTGCAACCAGCCAAAGTGGCGCCGATGCTATCAGTGATTACCTTGGCGATAAAGGACAAGGTCTGCTGTTAAACGTGACGGATGCCGCTTCTGTAAACAGCGTTTTAGAGAAAATTCGCGCTGAATTTGGCGAAGTGGACATTTTAGTCAATAATGCAGGCATTACGCGTGATAATCTACTGATGCGTATGAAGGACGATGAGTGGCAGGATATCCTGGATACCAACCTCACATCGGTTTTCCGTCTTTCGAAGGCGGTGATGCGTGCCATGATGAAAAAGCGCATGGGTCGTATCATCACCATCGGTTCTGTTGTTGGAACCATGGGCAATGCGGGTCAGGCAAACTACGCTGCAGCAAAAGCAGGTTTGATTGGCTTTAGCAAATCACTGGCGCGCGAAATCGCGTCACGTGGCATTACCGTCAACGTCGTGGCTCCGGGCTTCATAGAGACTGACATGACGCGGGCACTGAACGAAGATCAACGTTCCGGTATTCTGGCGGAGGTCCCAGCGGGTCGTTTAGGCGAAGCGCAGGAAATTGCTAATGCCGTTGCATTCTTAGCCTCTGACGAAGCAGCCTACATCACGGGTGAGACGCTGCACGTCAATGGCGGCATGTATATGGTCTGATAATCACGAAATCATTTGCATTATTTGCGGATAAAACCGCACAATAGCGTAAAATCGTGGTTCGACCAGCCGGGATTTTGTTGCATCTTTTTCAACATTTTATACACTACGAAAACCATCGCGAAAGCGAGTTTTGATAGGAAATTAAATAGTATGAGCGATATCGAACAACGCGTTAAGAAAATCATCAGTGAGCAGCTGGGTGTGAAAGAGGAAGAAGTGACCAACTCTGCATCTTTCGTAGAAGACCTGGGTGCCGATTCTCTTGATACCGTTGAGCTGGTAATGGCTCTGGAAGAAGAGTTTGATACTGAAATTCCAGACGAAGAAGCTGAGAAAATCACTACCGTTCAGGCAGCGATCGACTATATCAATAGCCATAAAGGCTAATGAATATCTTCAGGCGGTCATATGACCGCCTGAGTTTTATGTTTGCCCCACAATAGTCATTTTTATCCCTCCCTGGAGGACGAACGTGTCTAAGCGTCGTGTAGTTGTGACTGGTCTTGGCATGTTGTCTCCTGTCGGCAATACCGTAGAGTCTACCTGGAGTGCTCTCCTTGCCGGTCAGAGCGGCATTAACCTGATCGACCATTTTGATACCAGCGCCTATGCAACACGTTTTGCAGGTCTGGTAAGAGATTTTAATTGCGATGACTTTATCTCTCGTAAAGATCAACGCAAGATGGATGACTTCATTCAGTACGGCATCGTGGCAGGCATTCAGGCCATGCAGGACAGCGGTCTGGTTGTGACCGACGAAAATGCAGGCCGGGTTGGCGCAGCAATTGGTTCGGGCATCGGGGGCTTGGGTCTTATTGAAGACAACCATACCTCTCTGGTGAACGGTGGCCCGCGTAAAATTAGCCCATTCTTTGTGCCTTCCACAATCGTCAATATGGTGGCGGGGCATCTCACCATCATGTATGGCCTGAAAGGCCCCAGCATCTCCATTGCGACCGCCTGTACGTCTGGCGTGCACAATATCGGTCATGCTGCACGTATCATCGCCTATAACGATGCCGACGTGATGCTGGCGGGCGGTGCGGAAAAAGCCAGTACGCCACTTGGCGTTGGCGGATTCGGCGCGGCACGTGCGCTGTCGACGCGTAACGAAAACCCCCAGGCGGCAAGCCGTCCATGGGATAAAGACCGAGATGGATTTGTACTGGGCGACGGCGCTGGCATTATCGTACTGGAAGAGTATGAGCATGCTAAGAAACGTGGCGCAAAAATCTATGCGGAAATTGTGGGCTTTGGGATGAGCAGCGATGCTTATCACATGACCTCACCGCCGGAAGACGGTTCAGGTGCAGCCGCTGCGATGATCAACGCGCTGCGTGATGCGCAGATGACGCCAGATAAGATTGGTTACGTCAATGCACACGGTACCTCAACCCCAGCCGGCGATAAAGCGGAAGCCCAGGCGGTGAAATCCGTTTTTGGTGCAGCAGCCAGTACGGTAATGGTCAGCTCCACCAAATCCATGACCGGCCATCTGTTGGGTGCGGCGGGCGCGGTTGAGTCGATCTATTCGATTCTGGCCCTGCGCGACCAGGCGATTCCACCGACGCTGAACCTGGATAATCCTGATGAAGGTTGCGATCTTGATTTCGTTCCGCACACCGCTCGTCAGGTTTCGGGGCTGGAATACACGCTGTGTAACTCCTTCGGCTTCGGCGGTACCAACGGCTCGCTGATTTTCCGTAAAATCTAAACATTCCGTTTATGATTGCTGTAAAGGCCCGCAATGCGGGCCTTTTTTCTATCCAGCGGCGCGAAGAAACCGATAAAATCATGGCCATCGTCGAGCAACGTTCTGATACCGGAGAAACGGCAATGTGGATAAACGGCACTGAGCAATCCCAGCTGGCGGCCAACGATCGTGCCGTACAGTTTGGCGATGGCTGCTTTACGACCGCCGCGATCGGCAACGGCAAAATCCTGCTGTTTGACAGGCACATGCAGCGATTGCAGCAAAGCTGTGAACGGCTGTGGCTGAATGGCGTTGACTGGCCCGCGCTGGCGCAGGAGATGCAACACGCGGCCAGCGGACATGACAGGGCAGTGCTTAAAGTCATCATCAGCGCGGGCAGCGGCGGGAGGGGCTACAGCCGCAGCGGTTGTAGCGGCCCCACACGAATCGTTTCGGTATCCCCCTGGCCTGCGCATTATGCGGCGCTACAGCAAACCGGCGTCAGGCTGGCCGTGAGCCCGGTCCGCCTGGCGCGCCAGCCTCAGTTTGCCGGCCTTAAGCACCTGAACCGGCTGGAACAGGTGATGATTCGTGCCCACCTTGAGCAGACCGACGCCGATGAGGCGCTGGTGCTTGACACTGACGGTTGGGTGGTGGAATGCTGTGCGGCCAATTTATTCTGGCGAAGCGGCGGCACGGTTTTTACCCCGGCGCTGGATCAGGCGGGCGTTGACGGCATTATGCGGCGCAGTCTGATAGCGGAAATGCGCGCCGCAGGTCAGATTTGTCAGGTGGTTCAGGCGGGACTGGCGCAACTCCAGGCAGCCGATGAGATTGTGGTATGCAACGCGCTGATGCCCGTATTACCCGTTCGACAACTTGATGCGCTGTCGTTTGAACAGCGCACCTTGTTTAACCAGCTACAGGCGAGCTGTAGAAAGATAATGGAAGCATCATGAGCCGAATCAAAAAAATAGGGGTGAGCGTTGTGGTCATCCTGCTCATCGCGGCAGCCGTGAGTTACTGGCAGGTTAAACAACTTGCAGCAACCCGGTTGACCCTTTCCCAGGAAACGATCTACACGCTGCCGGCAGGAACCGGTCGCGTTGCACTGGAAGCGCAGTTGGAAAGTCAAAAGATTATCCCTCACAGCATCTGGTTTGGCGCATTGCTTAAACTGGAGCCTGAGCTGGCCAAATTCAAAGCCGGAACCTATCGCCTTGAACCGACAATGACGGTCCGCAGTTTGCTGGAATTGCTCGCCAGCGGCAAAGAGGCGCAATTCCCGCTGCGGTTTGTGGAAGGACAACGCCTGCAAGAGTGGCTTAGCGAATTACGTAAAGCGCCCTACGTGAAACATACGCTGCCGGATGACAGCTATGCGACCGTCGCCAGCACGCTGAAGCTGGACGAAAAGGCGCTGGAAGGCAGTTTCTTTCCGGATACTTATCTGTATACCGCAAACACCACCGACGTCGCCTTGCTGGAACGCGCGCATCAGCGGATGAAAAAGACCATCGATGAAGTCTGGCAGGGCAGGATGGATAACCTGCCCTACAAAGATGCGCAGGAAATGGTCACGATGGCGTCGATCATCGAAAAAGAAACCGGTGTGAGTGAAGAGCGGGCTAAGGTGGCTTCCGTGTTTATTAATCGCCTGCGCGTGGGGATGCGTCTGCAAACCGATCCTACCGTGATCTACGGCATGGGTAACGCCTATACTGGCACGCTGACGCGTAAAGATCTGGAAACGCCGTCGCCGTATAATACCTATATCATCAGCGGCCTGCCGCCGGGGCCAATTGCGATGCCGAGCAAAGCCTCACTGATTGCGGCCGCGCATCCGGAAAAAACTAACTATCTCTACTTCGTGGCGGATGGCAAAGGTGGACATACCTTCACCACCAATCTAGCCAGCCACAACAAGGCCGTGCAGGCTTACCGGCTGGTGTTAAAGGAAAAAAATGGACAGTAAGTTTATTGTTATTGAAGGCCTGGAAGGCGCAGGGAAAACCACGGCGCGCGATGCGGTCGTTGCAACACTGCGGGCCAGTGGAATCGACGATATTGTCTTTACCCGCGAACCCGGCGGCACACCGCTGGCTGAGCAGCTCCGCGTGCTGGTCAAGCAGGGCATTGAGGGCGAGCAGGTAACCGATAAAGCGGAACTGTTAATGCTGTATGCCGCGCGCGTCCAACTGGTGGAAACGGTGATCAAGCCTGCGCTGGCGCGGGGGGCCTGGGTGATAGGCGATCGTCACGATCTCTCCTCCCAGGCATATCAGGGCGGCGGTCGCGGGCTGGACGCCGAACTGATGCGCACCTTACGGGATACGGTACTGGGCGACTTTCGTCCTGACCTGACGCTGTACCTCGATGTTACGCCTGAAACCGGGTTAAAGCGTGCCCGCGCCCGCGGAGAATTAGACCGCATTGAGCAGGAGTCGCTGCGCTTTTTTGAACGCACGCGTGAGCGCTATCTGGCGCTGGCTGCCGCCGATGACAGTATCCTGACGATAGATGCCACTCAGCCGCTTGAGCAGGTTACAAGCGCGCTGCACGCCACCCTGACGGCCTGGCTGGCGGAACAGCGCGCATGAACTGGTATCCCTGGCTCAATCAACCTTACCGCCAGGTGATTGGTCAGCATCAGGATGGCCGTGCCCATCATGCGTTGTTGATCACCTCTCTTGACGGCATGGGCGATGATGCGCTGGTGTGGGGGATCAGCCGCTGGCTGATGTGCCTGCAACGCGACGGATTAAAAAGCTGTGGTCACTGCCATGGCTGCCAGCTGATGCAGGCAAATACGCACCCTGACTGGTACCGGCTTGAAGCCGAAAAAGGCAAAACGACGCTGGGCATTGATGCCGTGCGTCAGGTTACGGAAAAAATGTATCACTATGCGCAGCAGGGCGGTGCCAAGGTTGTCTGGCTGCCAGATGCGGCTCAGCTCAGCGAGGCGGCGGCTAACGCCTTACTGAAAACGCTGGAAGAGCCGCCAGCCAACAGTTGGTTCTTTTTAAGCTGTCGCGAGCCCTCCCGCCTGCTGGCAACGCTGCGTAGTCGCTGCATGGTGCTGACGTTACCTCCACCAGATGAAAATCACAGTCTGGCCTGGCTGAGAAAGCAGGGGCAACATGATGAGGCCCCGCTACTGGCCGCGCTGCGGCTCAGTGCCGGTGCGCCCGGTGCGGCGCTGACGCTGTTGGATGATGGCCTGTGGCAGGCCCGGCAAAAACTGTGCGATTCCCTGCCGGGTGCGTTGCAACAGGACATCCTGCAACTCCTGCCCGTGCTGAACGCAGATAACAGCGCGGCACGGATTGGCTGGCTGTTATCATTCATACTGGATGCGATGAAATGGCAGCAGGGCGCAACCCAGTGGCTGACTAACGTCGATCGTCAGGACGTGGTCGCCATGCTGGCGCAGCACTTCTCGCAAACGGCGCTCAATAACAGCGCTCAAGACTGGATGCGCTGCCGTGAATCGTTATTACAGGTTGCGGCAGTGAATCGTGAACTCCTCCTGACTGACCGATTACTGAGTTGGGCAGATAACCTGAAGCCCAGGTTACCCGGCTAAATGACTGAGAAAAATATGTTTATTGTTGATTCCCATTGCCATCTTGATGGTCTGGATTATGAGAAAAATCATCACGACCTTGATGATGTGATTGCCAAAGCGGCGGCGCGCGACGTCCGGTTCATGCTGGCTATCGCCACGACCTTACCCGGCTTTAGTACGCTGAAAGCGCTGGTGGGCGATCGTGAAAATATTGCGCTCTCCTGTGGCGTGCATCCGCTGAATCAGGAGGCGCCGTATGATGTTGAGTTATTCCGCCGCCTGGCCGCCGATCCTCAGGTGATCGCGCTGGGCGAGACCGGGCTGGATTACTACTATCAGCAGGAAACCAAAGCTCAGCAGCAGGACTCTTTTCGTGAACATATCCGTAGCGGAATTACGCTGAATAAGCCGATTATCGTGCATACGCGTGATGCACGTGAAGACACGCTGGCCATTCTCAAGGAAGAGCAGGTTGAACGCTGTGGCGGCGTACTGCACTGCTTTACAGAAGATCAGGCGACGGCAGCAAAACTGCTGGATATGGGGTTCTATATCTCATTCTCGGGCATCGTCACCTTCCGCAATGCAGAGCAGATTCGTGACGCGGCGCGCTACGTCCCGCTGGATCGCATTCTGGTCGAAACCGACTCCCCTTATCTGGCGCCTGTTCCTTACCGGGGCAAAGAGAACCAGCCTGCTTACACGCGTGACGTTGCCGATTATCTTGCGGTGCTGAAAGGCGTAGATATTGAGACGCTGGCCGCCGCCACCACAAAAAACTTTTCTACGCTGTTTCATGTGCCGATGAGCCGTCTTGGTGCCTGATTCAGAGTTATTTCAGACGTTGTAATAAATACGAGATTATGTTCGTTGACCCTGTTGTGATTCGACAGGGTCAACTTTTATTGGCTGAAAAATCAGCAAAAAAACCGCCGTTGTGGCCGGCTGCTGGCGTGTGATTGACGAAACGTGATAGCCGTCAAAGTAACGAAGGGTAATTTATTTTACCCTTCGTAATAAATCAAAAAGGCGGATAACGCCAACCGGTAAAGAACCTCCCTCTTTACCACGCGCACTGCGCGAAAAACGCACTCATACTCAGGAGTTTCACGCTATGTTCAAAAATGCTTTTGCCAACTTACAAAAGGTTGGTAAATCGCTCATGCTGCCGGTATCGGTTCTTCCGATTGCCGGTATTTTATTAGGTGTTGGTTCAGCGAACTTTAGCTGGTTACCTGCGGTGGTATCGCATGTAATGGCGGAAGCGGGTGGATCGGTCTTTGCCAATATGCCGCTGATTTTTGCCATTGGCGTGGCACTCGGCTTTACCAATAACGACGGTGTTTCCGCACTGGCAGCGGTCGTGGCTTACGGCATCATGGTGAAAACCATGGCGGTGGTCGCTCCTTTAGTCCTGCATCTGCCGGCAGCGGAAATTGAGGCAAAACACCTTGCCGATACCGGGGTGCTGGGCGGTATTATTGCCGGCTCCATCGCCGCGTATATGTTTAACCGCTTCTATCGCATTAAGCTGCCCGAATATCTGGGCTTCTTTGCCGGTAAACGCTTTGTGCCGATTATCTCGGGCCTGGCGGCTATCGCGATGGGGCTGGTGCTGTCGTTTATCTGGCCACCGGTCGGTTCAGCGATTCAGGACTTCTCTCAGTGGGCGGCCTACCAAAACCCGGTGGTGGCGTTTGGTATCTACGGCGTCGTTGAACGTGCGCTGGTGCCATTTGGTCTGCACCACATCTGGAACGTTCCTTTCCAGATGCAGATTGGTGAGTACACCAATGCCGCAGGTCAGGTATTCCACGGCGATATCCCTCGCTACATGGCGGGTGACCCAACCGCAGGTAAACTTTCTGGCGGCTTCCTGTTCAAAATGTATGGCCTGCCTGCCGCGGCGATTGCCATCTGGCATTCGGCAAAACCTGAAAACCGTGCCAAAGTGGGCGGTATCATGATCTCTGCGGCGTTGACCTCGTTCCTGACCGGTATTACCGAGCCGATCGAGTTCTCGTTCATGTTTGTTGCGCCAATCCTGTATGTCATCCATGCCATTCTGGCCGGTCTGGCTTTCCCAATCTGTATCCTGCTGGGCATGCGTGACGGTACCAGTTTCTCCCATGGCCTGATCGACTTTATCGTCCTGAGTGGTAACAGCAGCAAAATCTGGTTGTTCCCGATTATCGGTATGATCTACGCCGCGGTTTACTACACTGTTTTCCGCGTCCTGATCGTGAAGCTGGATCTGAAAACCCCTGGGCGTGAAGACAGCACAAGCGAACAGTCTTCTTCCGCGACCGGCGGTGAAATGGCGGGCAAACTGGTGTCTGCATTTGGTGGCAAAGAAAACATCACTAACCTGGATGCCTGTATCACGCGTCTGCGCGTCAGCGTGGCCGATGTAAGCAAAGTGGACCAAACTGAACTGAAAAACTTGGGCGCACGTGGCGTCGTGGTGGCCGGTTCAGGCGTTCAGGCGATTTTCGGCACCAAATCCGATAACCTGAAAACAGATATGGATGACTACATCCGTAACAAGTCATAAGGTCTGATGCCGTTCTGGCACGGCGAAAACAGCGTTGAGTCTCGGCTCAACGCTGTTTTTTTTGCCCGAAGTTAAGTCTGACAGGGCATCGCGCTTTAGCCTGTCAGTTTGCTTCGCGAGTCAAAAATTTTGAGGTAGTCTGCAACAGTCGATCGGATAACCGTTGCAACTGTGCCGTTGCGGTCGCCGTTTCTTCTACCAGCGCCGCATTCTGCTGCGTGTCGGTATCCATTTGCGCCACGGCAATACCGATCTGTTTCACACCGGTGCTTTGCTCATGACTTCCCGTGCTGATCTCAGCCACCAGGTCGTTGACGCGATGAATCTCTTTAATGACCGCCTTCATGGTTTCGCCTGCCACGCTGACATTGGTCACGCCGGTTTCGACACGTGAATGACTTTCTGTAATCAGCGTTTTAATTTCCTGGGCTGCCACGGCGCTGCGCTGCGCCAGGTTTCTGACTTCGCCCGCGACCACAGCAAACCCCCGACCTTCATCCCCGGCACGTGCCGCTTCCACCGCCGCGTTAAGCGCCAGAATATTGGTTTGAAAAGCAATGCTGTCAATGACGCTGATGATTTCGCCGATTTTGCTACTGCTGTCCTGAATGGCGCGCATCGTCTGCTCAACGTCAGACACTGACTGACCGCCGCTGGCCACCTTCTGAAAGGCGTTGCTGACCACGTCGTTCGCGATCCTGGCGTTGTCTGCATTGCTTTGTACGGCTGAGGACAGCTGCTCCATCGAAGCACTGGTTTCTTCCAGCGCTGAAGCCTGTGATTCCGTTCGTTGTGACAGATCGCGGGTACCCTGGGCGATTTCCGTCGAGGATTTGGCTACCTGTTCCGCCGCTTCCTGAACCTCACTGATCAGGTCGCGGATGTGCTGGCGCATCACGGATAACTGGTAAATCAGGCTGGAGGTATCCCCGGCTTTAATGGCGTTGTGCTCATAAAGATGACCGTCGGCGATCAGGCCCGCCACTCTGACGGCAACGTCAGGCTCGGCACCCAGCTGCTTCATAACGGAAAAAAATATCAGCGTGCCCAGTGCGCCGCCGGCGATAAAGGTCAGGCTAATTAACAGAATCAACATCAAGGAGGTTCGGTCAATATGGGAAACGTTGTCGTCAATGATCTGGCTGACGGACGCATTGTAGATCTTTACGGCTTCTAACAGGGGATCCCGGACCGCGACATGTAAACGATCTGTCGTCGTTGCGATTTCCTTTAGCGCTCCTGCCACATTGTTTTCGTTGGCAAGGGCGTAGACGCGTTGCATGGACGCCAGGTAGTCAGGCCAGGCCTGCAACACTTTCTGCGTGATAGCAACCAGCGCCGGATCCTGAGATTGCTTAAGAAAATCAATCGCATTTTGCACAGCTTGCTGAGACTTCTGGTTAAATTTAGAGGTGGTTTGGCGTGATTCAACGGGCGTGGCGGAGCTAACCGGAAAGACGTAAGCATAGGAACGGCGAAAATGCGTGGCCATCTCCCGGGCGGCAACGTTCATTATCTGCACAGGCTCCAGCCGGGAAGCGTAGAGCTGCTGTTCTGACGCAGCCAGCGACCGAAGTGAGTGAAGAGAGATCACAGCGATAACAACCATGGCGAGAAGGAAAAAAGCGATGAGAAAAATCAGGCGATGTGACAATTTGACACGTTGTAAAATGCTCATATTCAACATCCTGTTTAATCGTTGATGTAATCGTTTTCTTGACTGTCAGGCGTCGCGCATCACAGAAAGCAGGTTAACCCGATACGCTGTTGATAGTTTCGGCAGGTAGCATTGGTGGTTTATTGATCAATTGTTGCAACTTTTGTCCAGGTGTCTCCTGTAGAAACAAATGGAGCGGGGGTTCCCGTCGGACAGCCCTGCAAGCGCGCGTGTCAGGTCTGGCCGCAGGCAACATAAAGGGGGCGACGAGTGCAGAGGGGGCAGAGACAGGAAAGGCGGTTTTTCGCATACGGGCGCTATTAAATGCGTTAAACGCCGCCGGTCATAACAAGAAAAAGTCGCCTGAGGTTGAAAGAAAACGAATTTCTCCCGCATACTGAGGTATTACCTCAGGCTCAAGGAATTGCTTTATGGCTGAAGAAACTATTTTCAGTAAAATTCTCCGTCGGGAGATCCCCGCCGACGTGGTGTATCAGGACGAACTGGTAACGGCTTTTCGCGATATTTCACCCCAGGCGCCAACGCATATTTTGATTATCCCCAATATCCTGATCCCAACCGCCAATGACGTCGAGGCGGCGCACGAGCAGGCGCTGGGTCGGATGTTCACCGCCGCCGCAAAGATTGCGCGGGAAGAAGGCATTGACGAAGACGGCTATCGCCTGATTGTTAACTGCAATAAACATGGCGGTCAGGAAGTTTATCATATCCATATGCATCTGGTGGGCGGCAAGCCGCTTGGCCCGATGCTGTCACACTGATCCCTGAAGGGAACCTTGCTATGCGTTCATGGTTGATATGTCTGCCCGTGGCGTTGCTGAGCCTTACTGGTTGCAGCAGCGACAAACCGATGATTAATACATCGCAGTCACTGGTCATGGAGTCGTCTGTCCTCTCGGCGGGTATTATTACCGACGAGCCAACGCTGGATGACCATGACGGCCAGAAACGTGCCAGCAGCATACTTTACAATCAGCGTGAAACGCCGGTGGTTGTGCACTATCGTTACTACTGGTACGACGACAAAGGGCTTGAAATAACGCCGCGTGAACCGGCTCAGGTTGTCACGGTTCCCCCCAACGGAAGCGTCGCTGCGGTGTCGCAACTGGGTAATCTGACGGCCAGCAAGGTTCGTCTCTATATCTATCTCTGAGGACTGTTACGTGATTCGCAGTGTTAACCGTACTGGCGCGCTAATGATGGCGCTTATTCTTTCTGGCTGCGTGATGAAACAGCAGCAGCCAGCACCGGTCGAACCGACTCAGCCTGTGGAGCCGGTTCAGCCTGTTCCTCAGCCAGAGCAACCGATCCCCCAGCCTCAACCTGTTCCGCAACCGCCTAAGCTGGTGACGATTAACTGGGATGCCAGCGTGGAACCTTTGGTCGCACAAATGGTGCGCGCCGCCACGGTGACGCCGGGAAGCGTGTTGCTGGTCGATCGCATTAAAAACAGCACTAACGGCGCACTGCAGGGTGAAAAGGCGACCAGTGCTATTCAGAACGCGTTGAATAACAACGGTAAGTTCACTCTGGTGTCGTCAGAACAGCTGGCGCAGGCGAAACAAACACTTGGCCTTTCGCCAGACGACAGCCTGAACTCGCGCAGCAAGGCGATTGGCCTGGCGCGTAATCTCAACGCGCAGTACGTGCTCTACAGCACGGCCAAAGGCGATGTAAAATCACCGACCTTACAAATGCAGCTGATGCTGGTGCAGACGGGTGAAATTATCTGGTCTGGAAACGGTGTCGCCCAAAATTAATGCGGCGCTTCTGCAACTGATCAAGGCAACAACGGGCGGGCATCGGGTAACGGTAACACCGTTGGCAGGATTAACCGGGCAGAGCTGTCAGATCGTCACACAAAACGAACGGCTTCTCCTCCGCCCGGCGCCACAGTCAGCGATACCTTTCGTCAATCGCCAGCGCGAAGGGCGCGTGCTGCGTAAATTGCGGCTGAGCGGCCTGGTGCAGCGCCCGCTGGCGGGTAACCGGCACGGCATTATCCTGCCCTGGCAGGACGGTGAGGTGATGAGCGATGCCGGATTCCGTGCTGCACGGCCTCAGGTACTTGCCTTATTGCAACGGCTACACCAGCAGCCGCTCACCGGTTACCGTTTATCCCTTTTGCCCCTGCTGTGGCAGTACTGGCAGCGTTGCCAGCAGCGACAGCACCGCTGGTTGCAGCAGCTACAACGACTAACCAGACAGGGCGAACCGCGGCCGTTACGCCTTGCGCCGCTGCATATGGACGTGCATCCCGCTAATCTGATTCAGTCTGAACAGGGGCTGCACCTTATTGACTGGGAATATGCCGCAGACGGCGACGTGGCGCTTGAGCTGGCGGCCGTCTGTTTATCCGATCCCACTCAGCAAGAGCAGTGGCTACGTGACTATGCCGCGCTCATGCAGATCCCGCTGACATCATTGCAACACCAGGTTTCGCGCTGGCATCCCTGGCTGCATCTGTTAGTCGCCAGTTGGTATCAACTGCGCGCCGAACAGAGCGGCGATGCGCATTTACAACAGCTGGCTCAACAGAGCTGGCAGCAGATTTAACGGCTTTGTGCCGAGAAACAGGATTCAGGCTATGACAACAGGTTTCCCCGGCCCCTTGATGCTGGACGTCGAAGGTTTCGAACTGGATGCGGAAGAGCGTGAGATACTGCGCCATCCGCTGGTGGGTGGATTAATCCTTTTCGCCCGCAACTATCATGACCCCGCTCAACTGGCCGAGCTGGTGCGTCAGATTCGTGCCGCCTCGCCTACGCGCCTGGTGGTGGCGGTGGATCAGGAGGGCGGGCGAGTACAGCGTTTTCGTGATGGCTTTACGAATTTGCCCGCGATGCAGTCTTTTGCCGCGCTCAACGATATGACAACGGCAGGCGAGCTGGCGCAGCAGGCTGGCTGGCAGATGGCGGCCGAAATGATCGCGCTGGATATCGATATCAGCTTTGCGCCGGTGCTGGATATCGGCCATATCAGTGCGGCCATTGGCGATCGTGCGTTCCATGAGGATCCTGCGATTGCCCTGGCGATGGCGCGGCGTTTTATTGCCGGCATGCATGAGGCCGGAATGAAAACCACCGGTAAGCATTTCCCCGGTCACGGCGCGGTCAGTGCAGATTCCCACAAAGAGACACCGCGTGATGGCCGCAGCGAAGCCGAACTGCGCGAGCATGATATGGCGATATTCCGCACGCTGATCGGCGAGCAGGCGCTCGACGCTATTATGCCCGCACACGTGATCTATACGGAGGCCGATCCGCTCCCCGCCAGCGGTTCACCTTACTGGCTGAAAACGGTGTTACGCCAGGAGCTGGGTTTCAAGGGCGTGATTTTCTCGGACGATCTTTCAATGGAAGGCGCGGCGGTGATGGGCAGCTATGCCGAGCGTGCGCAACAGTCTCTGTCTGCCGGATGCGACATGATTCTGGTCTGTAACGACCGTCAGGGCGCGGTAAGCGTGATCGATAATTTGACCGTGATCGAGGCAGAGCCGGTGGTGCAGTTGTACCATCGGGGAACCTTTAGCCGGGACAGCCTGAAGGCCAGTCGCCGCTGGAAACAGAATGCGCAGCAGTTAAGCGCGCTGCAGGAACGCTGGCTGGCGCATAAAGCGACGTGGTAATCACGGGTTGCCCGGTGTGATGATCTTCAAGGATAAACATGATTATTTATCTTCACGGTTTCGATTCATCCAGTCCGGGCAACCACGAAAAAGTGCTGCAACTGCAGTTTATCGATCCTGACGTCAGGCTCATCAGCTACAGCACGCGCCATCCCAAACATGACATGCAGTTTCTGCTCAAAGAAACCGATAAAATGCTCAGTCTGAGCGACGATCCGCATCCGCTGATCTGCGGCGTAGGGCTGGGCGGGTACTGGTCAGAACGTATTGGTTTCTTGTGCGCGATCCGCCAGGCGATTTTCAATCCCAACCTGTTTCCGTACGAAAATATGGAAGGCAAGATAGATCGACCTGAAGAGTACCTGGACATTGCCACCAAGTGCGTCAGCGATTTTCGCGAACGTAACCGCGGCCGCTGCCTGACCCTTTTATCCCGCCACGATGAGATTCTCGACAGCCAGCGCAGCGCCGCACTGCTGGATCCCTACTACCCGATCGTTTGGGACGAAAGCGAAAGCCACAAGTTCCGCAATCTTTCCCCCCATCTTCACCGACTGAACGCCTTTAAAACGGCAGATTGACGCAGCCGGGCGCCCATGCGGTGCCCGATTGTGTAGTCGGCGTTGCCAGGAACTGTCTGCTAAATTTGATGTACATCAATTTTCTGAGGCCCATCGCTTCCCGCCATGCTATTCTGCCCCCAGATAGCGAAATTATGTCGCCAACCCTATGTTTATTAAGGTTTAATTTAACCATTGATTAACTTTTGGTTCACAATTTGAGGGGGTTTTTGTTGACTACATCTGTTAAGAAAATTGTCATCGTCGGCGGTGGCGCCGGTGGGCTGGAGATGGCAACGCAGTTAGGCCATAAGCTGGGTCGCAAGAAGAAAGCCGAGATTATCCTGGTTGACCGCAACCACAGCCATCTGTGGAAGCCGTTGCTGCATGAAGTGGCCACCGGCTCCATGGATGAAGGCATTGACGCCCTCAGCTATCTGGCGCATGCCCGCAACCACGGTTTTCAGTTCCAACTGGGCTCGTTGACGAACATCAACCGTGAGAAAAAAGTCATCCAACTGGCTGAAGTCGTGAATTCGCAGGGGGAGGTATTGGTTCCCGAGCGCGAGCTGGCTTATGACACGCTGGTCATGGCGCTGGGCAGTACCTCAAACGATTTCGGCACGCCAGGCGTTAAAGATCACTGTATTTTCCTCGACAATCCGCAGCAGGCGCGTCGTTTCCATAATGAAATGCTGAATCTGTTCCTGAAATTCTCTGCCAGCGAAGGGGCGGTGGAGAAGGTGAACATTGCTATCGTCGGCGGCGGTGCAACGGGTGTTGAGCTGTCGGCAGAACTGCACAATGCAGTTAAGCAGCTACACAGCTACGGGTATAAAGCACTGGGCAGCGAGGCACTCAACGTCACGCTGGTGGAGGCGGGCGAACGTATTCTGCCTGCGCTACCGCCACGTATCTCCTCTGCGGCCCATCAGGAGCTCAGCAAGCTTGGCGTACGCGTTCTGACACAAACGATGGTGACCAGCGCAGACAAGCTGGGCCTGCATACCAAAAGTGGCGAGTTTATTGAAGCCGACTTAATGGTCTGGGCGGCAGGGATTAAAGCGCCTGACTTTATGAAAGCGATCGGCGGGCTGGAAACCAATCGCATCAACCAACTGGTGGTGAAAGAGACACTCCAGACCACGCTGGATGACGACATCTATGCCATCGGTGATTGCGCGTCCTGCGCCTTACCCGGCGGTGGATTTGTGCCCCCGCGCGCGCAGTCCGCACACCAGATGGCATCCTGTGCGCTGGATAACATCCTGTTGCAATACCAGGGCAAGCCGCTTAAAGCCTATGTTTATAAAGACCACGGTTCACTGGTTTCTCTGTCACGCTTCAGCACCGTAGGAAGCCTGATGGGCAATCTGATGCGCGGATCGATGATGATAGAAGGGCGCATTGCCCGATTTGTCTATATATCACTGTATCGTATGCATCAGGTCGCGTTGCACGGTTATATTAAGACCGGGCTAATGATGATCGTGGGCAGTCTCAACCGGGTCATCCGCCCCCGTCTGAAGCTTCACTAATCGCATCATCTGATTTTGTTTTAACCCGCTGATTTCATTGCTAACTTGTCTGTTATGCCGTGAAGTCAGCGCGGTATCCGGCCCCCTCATCGTCGCTCAGAACTCTCCGAAAACGTGGCACTAACGCTTCAGGCACGCTTTTCTTCCCATTGTCTGATATTGCAAAAGCTTTACATCTGTAAAACTTATCTCAACCAAACGGCGAGTCGCGCACGTCGGTTCTGCCAGAGCTGTAAGGGATTTCCCAGCGGCAGGAATGCGCGGTAACACTTTCAGGAGGAACTTCCTGTGAATAAATCAATGTTAGCGGGTATCGGTATTGGCGTGGCAGCGGCACTGGGTGTAGCCGCCGTAGCAAGCATTAACGTGTTTGATCGCGGTCCACAATACGCACAGGTGCTGTCAGCAACCCCAATTAAAGAATCGATTAAACAACCGCGTCAGGAGTGTCGTAACGTGACGCTGACGCACCGTCGTCCGGTTCAGGATGAAAACCGTATCGCCGGTTCAGTACTGGGTGCGGTAGCCGGTGGTGTTCTCGGCCACCAGTTTGGCGGCGGTCGTGGACGCGACGTCGCAACGGTAGCCGGTGCGCTGGCGGGCGGTTATGCGGGCAACCAGGTTCAGGGCGGTATGCAGGATCGCGATACCTACACCACCTCTGAACAGCGTTGTAAAACCGTGTACGACAAGCAGGAAAAAATGCTGGGTTATGACGTCACCTATAAGATCGGCGACCAGCAGGGTAAAATCCGCATGGAAAACGATCCCGGTACCCGTATCCCGGTTGACCGTAACGGACAGTTAATCCTGAACGGCGATAAAGCATAAGATCCAGGGCAAAGCTTGCCGCATTGCGGTCACACAGCACACCATGAAACACGAAAGCGCATCTCCGGATGCGCTTTTTTTATGGGTCACCATGAAGGCTTTACCAACCTGCGTGACCCGATGAAGCCGCCGGGCGAGCCGAACACAGCGATAAACCTTATTCTGCTGAGCGGTAAAGCGGTGCGCGCCAGACAACATCGCCCTTAGACCGGGTCAGTCGGTAAGGTCGCCACCTTCACCAGCCATCGCCGCACAGCGCCTTCATCCTCAGAAGACAGATCGGCAAGCAGACCCGCTTCGGCCGCCTTAACGGCCGCTTTGCTCCGGGTCAGAACCTGCTGTCCTTCATCCGTCAGGCCAATAATCTGAATTCGACCATGCTCCTCGTGAGGGCGACGGTGGATCAGGCTTGCCCGCTCAAGGTTGCTGACAATCACGCTCATGGTTTGTGGCGTCAGCAAGGAGAGCCGGGCCAGTTCGGCACCCGATGCACCAGGGTAGGCTGCCAGCATCGTCAGCACGGAAAACTGGGGCAGAGTCAGGCCCGTGGCTTTCAGGGCATGTTCCATCCGCATCTTATGAACGGCATGCGCCTGACGAAGCAGATAGCCAATGTGGCCTTTTGTGCCGCGCATGCCTTCTCCAGGGCCGGGCAGCGACAGATTGTGCGATCCTGACTTGCGCATAATGTAAGAGCTCTTATATTGTTGTTCGTGTTCTTATATTAACAGGCAGGATTGATTATGGCATCGTATTCTCACCACCGAAGCGACTGGTCTACATTTGAACAAGCTGCGCCCGAGGTCGTTGCAGCGCTGGGCATGCTGGGCAAGGCGGTTGACCACGCAGGCCTGGATAAAACACTGACCGAACTGATCAAACTCCGGGCATCGCAGTTGAATGGCTGCGCATTTTGCCTTCAGTTTCATCTTAATGTGGCGCGTAAAGCCGGGCTGGCTTCAGCGAAAATCGATTTAGTCGCGACCTGGCGCGACGCGGGCATTTATTCCGGGCGTGAAGCGGCCGCTCTGGCATGGACGGAGGCGCTTACGCTGATGGCACAGCAGCCGATTCCGGATGCGCTATATGATGAGGTCAGTACCCTGTTTACGTCGCAGGAGATGATTTTCCTGACCTCGGCAATTGGGGCGATCAACGCCTGGAACCGAATTGCAGGTGCGTTGCAGTTTGCTCCGCCGCTGCCCAGATAAGTACAGGGCACGCCGTTCCGGATAAGCCTGTTTGCTCACGAGGCCGCCGGAAGGCAGGCATAAAAAAAGCCGCCCTGAGCGGGGCGGCTTCGCTTGATGCTGGTGGTGAGCGGGTTAAGAGGCGACCCGGTTTTCCATGAGCTGCGCCATAAACGACTGCACCCATTCCATACGCACCTTTCTTTCCGCCAGTTCACGGGTAAAGCGCAGGCGCGTCGGGCCTTCAAGCTTCCACTGCTTCGCATCTTTTTGCAGCAGGCCGATTAGCCAGGCAGGATCCACACTGTTTTGCGGCGCGAAATCAAAATAGCCACCTTTATCGCTGGCTTCGATTTTACGCACGCCAAGTGCTCTTGCCTTCATCCGCAACAGGGCAATGTCCAGCAGGTTACGGGCCGGATCGGGTAACAGACCGAAGCGGTCGATCATTTCCACCTTCAGCTCCTGCAACTCGTCTTCTGCTTCGGCACTGGCGATGCGTTTATACAGCGACAGGCGCGTATTCACGTCCGGAATAAACGCCTCAGGCAGCAGGGCGGGCATACGTAACTCGACTTCAGTTTGATTGCTGGTGAGATCTTCGAGGGAAGGTTCCCGACCGGCTTTCAGGGCATCAACCGCATTTTCCAGCAGTTCCATGTAGAGTGAAAAGCCCAGCGTTTCCATCTGACCACTTTGTTCTTCACCCAGCAGTTCGCCCGCGCCACGAATCTCCAGATCGTGCGTCGCCAGGGCAAAGCCTGCGCCCAGATCTTCCAGCGAGGCGATAGCTTCCAGGCGTTTTTGCGCGTCGGTCGTCATGGCTTTCGGGTGCGGCGTCAGCAGCCAGGCATAAGCCTGGTGGTGCGATCGGCCTACGCGTCCGCGCAGCTGGTGCAGCTGCGCCAGCCCGAAGTGGTCGGCGCGCTCAATAATAATGGTATTGGCCGTTGGGATATCAATGCCGGTTTCAATAATGGTGGTGCAGACCAGAACGTTGAAACGCTGATGATGGAAGTCATTCATCACCCGCTCAAGGTCGCGCTCGCGCATTTGCCCGTGGCCGATGGCGACGCGCGCCTCTGGCACCAGTTCCGTCAGGCGCTGAGCGGCTTTCTCAATGTTCTCAACATCGTTGTACAGGTAATAAACCTGACCCCCACGCAGGATTTCGCGCAGAATCGCTTCGCGGATCACCAGATCGTCAAATTCCCGAACAAAGGTTTTTACCGCGAGTCGACGCGCTGGTGGCGTGGCGATGATGGACAGATCGCGCATTCCGCTCATGGCCATATTCAGGGTGCGGGGGATCGGCGTAGCGGTCAGCGTCAGAATATCGACATCGGCACGCATCGCTTTGATGCGCTCTTTATGACGCACGCCAAACCGGTGCTCTTCATCCACAATCAGCAAGCCCAGATCGTGCCATTTGATATCGCTCATCAACAGCTTATGCGTACCAATCAGAATGTCGATTTTGCCTTCGCTGGCTTCCTGTAGTATCTGGTTTTGCTCCCTGGCGCTGCGGAAGCGGGACAGCATTTCGATGCGCACGGGCCAGTTAGCGAAACGATCGCGGAAGTTATCATAGTGCTGCTGTGCCAGCAGCGTGGTCGGCACCAGCACCGCCACCTGCTTATTGTTTTCCACCGCCAGGAAGGCGGCACGCATCGCCACTTCTGTTTTACCGAAGCCCACATCGCCACAGACCAGACGATCCATCGCCAGCGGCTGACACATATCGCTTAACACGGCATTGATAGCCTGAGCCTGATCGGGCGTGGTTTCAAACGGGAAGCTTTCGCAGAAGAGCTGATACTGCTCGCGGTCGTGTTTAAAGGCATAGCCGCTTTTTGCCGCGCGCTGCGCATAGATATCCAGCAGCTCGGCGGCGACGTCGCGCACTTTCTCGGCCGCTTTCTGACGGGCGCGTGACCAGGCATCGCTGCCCAGCTTGTGCAGCGGCGCGTTTTCATCGGCGCCACCCGCATAGCGGCTGATCAGATGAAGCGAGGAAACCGGCACGTACAGCTTGGCATCGTTGGCATAAGAGAGCATCAGATACTCGGCCTGGATGCCGCCGGCTTCAAGCGTGGTCAGGCCGATATAGCGGCCCACACCATGTTCAAGATGCACGACCGGCTGCCCCGGATGCAATTCCGCCAGGTTGCGGATCAGAATGTCCGGATTAATGGTACGGCGCGTATCCTGGCGGCGACGGCTGATGCGCTCGCCCAGCAGATCGCTTTCACAGATCAGCGCACGATGGCCTTGCGTATCCACAAAGCCACGCTCGCTGGCGCCGATCATTAGCGCATGCTCTCCGGCGCTGACTTCGCGCAGATGATGAATAGCCTTAGGGCGAATTTTGATGCGCGCCAGCAGCTCTTGCAGGCTTTCACGGCGGCCTTCGCTCTCCACGGAGAACACGACGCCGCCGCTGAACTGCTCCAGAAACTGACGCAGGTTATCCAGCGGGGCTTTCGCCTGGGCCTGAACCGATAAGTCCGGCAGAGATTCATAACCCAGGTTGGTGTTGGCCGCTTTGGCAGGCAAAACGTCATGGGACATACGGATGCGCGGCCAGGCTTTCAGCTCGCTCATCAACGCATCCGGCCTCAGCCACAGCGTGGCGGGCTCAAGCAGCGGACGCATCGGGTCAACACGGCGATTTTCGTAGCGCGCGTTGGCATCATTCCAGAATCGGTCTGCGCCGCCTTCCAGATCGCCGCAGTTAACAATCAGCGTATTATCAGGCAGATAGCTGAACAGCGAGGGTAACGGCTGTTCAAAGAACAAGGGTTGCCAGTATTCAATACCGGCGGGGAGGGTGCCTTTGCTCACCTGCTGATAAACATGCTCGGCTTCACGGCGAACATCAAAAATTTCACGCCAGCGGCTGCGGAAGAGCTCTATAGCGGCTTTATCGCTGGGAAACTCGTGGGCCGGCAGCAGATTGATGGCGGGAACGGCTTCCAGCGTGCGCTGGCTGTCGACGTCAAACAGGCGCAGGCTGTCGATCTCGTCATCAAAAAAATCAATACGGTAAGGTTGCTCGCTGCCCATCGGGAACAGGTCGAGCAGGGCGCCGCGGGTCGCGTATTCCCCGTGCTCCATCACCTGGTCCACATGGCGGTAGCCCGCCTGTTCAAGCTGATCGCGCAGGCGATCGCGTGACAGTTTCTGACCCTGCTGCATCACCAGCGCATGGCCGTGCAGGAAGCTGTGCGGGCAAACGCGCTGCATCAGCGTGTTGACCGGCATAATCAGCATGCCGCGCTGCAAGGTAGGCAGTTGATACAGGGTGGAAAGACGGGCCGAAATAATGTCCTGATGCGGTGAGAAACTGTCATAAGGCAGCGTCTCCCAGTCTGCGAGATGCGTGACAGGCAAATCGGTAAACTGACGAATCTCGTCCAGCAGTCGCAGGGCGGTTTGCGTATCGGGTGTAATCATTAACACCGGACCAGCATGACGCTCGGTAATGCTGGCACACTCAACCGCGTGCGCAGCGCCAGTCAGCTGGCCGAGCTGGCGTTGATCGCCAGATTTCACGGGCAGGGTATAGCGAGTCGGTTCGGACATGTGATCTCGAGGTTGCTCCATTTTTACCAGGGCGTAATCATTCCATAATACGCCATGGGGATCACCTCTGCGGTAAATTTTTCTACCGCTTCGCCTTTAGGCAGGCGTGGCTGAAGGGTTGCTGTGTGTAAATCTTTTTTGCGAACAAGGTCCGCAGGAAAGTCAAACGGGTACATCAGCGCGACGTTCATTGCCGTCATCACTTTAGGATACGGAGTATATCGGCTTCCGCGCTGAATAATCGTACGATTAACCCCCTCTTTGTAGCCTAATCCTGTGCATCGAACACTTTCCTAACCTATTCTGATACAACTTTGCAGCAGACTCAGAGGGTTAGTGGTTTCATAAAGTGGGCCGCTCCTTTATCATCCTCTCTACTTATTTTCCAGCAACTGCACATTGGATTCCATGTATCAACCTGTCGCGCTATTTATCGGTCTGCGCTACATGCGCGGAAGAGCCGCAGACCGTTTCGGTCGCTTTGTCTCCTGGCTCTCCACCATTGGTATCACGCTTGGCGTGCTGGCAATGATTACTGTGCTGTCTGTGATGAATGGTTTCGAGCGAGAGCTTGAGGGCAACATCCTGGGCCTGATGCCGCAGGCGCTGGTCACCAGCGACAAAGGCAGCATCAATCCTCAACAATTCCCGGCATCCGCTCTTAAGCTGAACGGCGTTAACCGCATTGCGCCGTTAACCACCGCGAACGTCGTGCTGCAAAGCCCACACAGCGTTTCGGTTGGGGTGATGTTAGGCATTCAGCCGGATGAAAAAGACCCGCTTACGCCCTACCTCGTTAACACCCAGCAGACTGTGCTGCAGCCGGGACAGTACAACGTTATCCTGGGTGAACAACTGGCCTCGCAACTCGGCGTCAAACGCGGAGATACGCTGCGATTAATGGTGCCGTCGGTGAGCCAGTTCACCCCGATGGGCCGCGTACCGAGCCAGCGTCTGTTTACCGTCGCCGGAACCTATGCGGCTAACAGCGAGGTGGACGGCTACCAGATCCTGGTCAATCAACAGGATGCCTCACGGATAATGCGCTATCCGGCAGGGAATATCACCGGCTGGCGTCTGTGGCTGGATAAACCGCTGCAGGTAGATACCGTCACTCAGCAACGCTTACCGGCGGGAATGGTATGGAAGGACTGGCGCGAGCGTAAAGGGGATCTGTTCCAGGCCGTGCGCATGGAAAAGAACATGATGGGGCTGCTGCTGAGCCTGATTATTGCCGTCGCTGCCTTTAATATCATCACCTCGCTGGGCCTGTTGATCATGGAGAAGCAGGGCGAAGTGGCTATTCTGCAAACCCAGGGATTAACCCGCCGTCAGATTGTCGCCGTCTTTATGGTACAGGGCGCCAGTGCCGGCATCATCGGCACGCTGCTCGGTGCACTGCTGGGCGTGCTGTTAGCCAGCCAGCTTAACAACCTGATGCCGGTTATCGGCCTGTTCCTGGATGGCGCGGCGCTGCCCGTCGATATTAATATGTGGCAGGTGGTGACTATCGCCTTCAGCGCAATGATTATTGCTCTGCTTTCCACGCTTTACCCTTCATGGCGCGCTGCCGCCGTACAACCCGCTGAGGCTTTACGCTATGAGTAACTCTCCTTTGTTGCAGTGCCGTGACCTGTGCAAACGCTATCAGGAAGGCAGCGTCCAGACCGACGTACTGCGCAATGTGACCTTTGATGTGCAACCTGGTGAACTGATGGCGATTGTTGGCAGTTCGGGTTCAGGTAAAAGTACCCTGTTGCACCTGCTGGGCGGGCTGGATGCGCCCACCTCGGGAGAAGTGGTGTTTGACGGCCGTTCGCTAAACGGGATGTCATCCTCTGCTAAAGCGGAGTTACGTAATCGTGAGCTCGGCTTTATCTATCAGTTTCACCATCTGCTGCCTGATTTCACCGCGCTGGAAAATGTCGCCATGCCGTTACTGATCGGCAAAGTGGCTAAAGGCGAAGCGCAGACCCGCGCGCGCGAAATGCTGGCGGCGGTCGGGCTGGAACACCGTGCGGCGCATCGTCCCTCGGAACTCTCTGGCGGTGAACGTCAACGTGTGGCTATCGCCCGTGCGCTGGTTAACCGCCCGCGCCTGGTCATGGCCGATGAGCCAACGGGTAACCTGGATGCGCGCAACGCCGACGCGATTTTCGAACTGTTGGGTGAACTGAATGTGCGTCAGGGCACCGCGTTTCTGGTGGTGACACACGACCTGCATCTGGCGAAGCGCATGTCGCGGCAGATGGAGATGCGTGACGGCCAGTTAAGCGATCGCATCGTTCTTGCGGGAGCGGTCTGATGGGATCGTCGTTATCGCTGCTGTTGGGGCTGCGTTTTAGCCGCGGTCGCCGTCGGGGGGGAATGGTTTCGCTGATCTCCGTTATTTCCACGATCGGTATCGCCCTGGGCGTGGCGGTATTAATCATTGGCCTCAGCGCAATGAACGGATTTGAACGTGAGCTGAACAAGCGCATTCTTGCCGTGGTGCCGCACGGGGAGATTGAAGCGGTTAATCCGCCGTTTCAGCACTGGCAGTCCATGATTGCACCGATTGAGCAGGTATCGGGTATCGCCGCTGCGGCTCCCTATATCAATTTTACCGGACTGATTGAAAGCGGCACAAAGATGGAAGCGCTGCAGGTTAAAGGCGTGGATCCGGCGCAGGAACCGCGTTTAAGCGCGCTGCCGCAGTTTGTCACAAACAACGCCTGGGCAAGCTTTGCGCCGGGTAAAAGTCAGATCATCCTCGGTGGCGGCATTGCTCAGGCGCTGAACGTGAAGCAGGGCGACTGGATCACCATCATGATCCCTAACAATGATGGCGAAAATAAACTACTGCAACCTAAACGCATTCGTTTGCAGGTGAGCGGCATTCTTCAGTTGAGCGGCATGCTGGATCACAGCCTGGCGCTGGTGCCGCTTGCGGATGCGCAGCAATATCTGGATATGGGCGACAACGTCACCGGTATCGCGCTGAAAATGAACGATCCGTTCCAGGCGGCCAAACTGGTGCGGGCGGCCGGAGAAGTCACGCACGCTTACGTCTATATCAAAAGCTGGATCGGCACCTACGGCTATATGTACCGCGATATTCAAATGATCCGCGCCATCATGTATCTGGCGATGGTGCTGGTTATTGGCGTGGCCTGTTTCAACATCGTTTCCACGCTGGTGATGGCCGTGAAAGACAAGAGCAGTGATATTGCGGTACTGCGCACGCTGGGGGCGAAAGACGGGCTGATCCGCGCCATCTTTATCTGGTATGGCCTGCTGGCGGGCTTACTGGGCAGCGTCAGCGGCGTAGTGGTTGGGGTGCTGGTGGCGCTCAACCTCACTTCGCTGATGAAAGGGCTGGAATCCCTGACCGGTCACCATTTATTAGCGGGCGATATCTATTTCATTGACTTCCTGCCGTCTGAATTACACTGGCTGGACGTGTTTTCGGTATTGATTACCGCTATTGTGCTAAGCCTGCTGGCAAGTTGGTATCCGGCGCGGCGCGCCAGTCGTATCGATCCGGCTCGCGTGCTGAGCGGCCAGTAATCAGCTCAGGCGCCCGCGCCTGACAGCAGGATGATGTAAACCTTAAACCGACCACCGGGCCTCATCGCCCGCTTTATATTGAACCGCGGTAGCTGCCTTTCGCTACCGCACCAGGAGACTTTATGCGTACACCTCGTCGCCGTTTACGACTTGCCCGCCTGAAGAAAACGCGCAGAAAAGTGCATCAGCGCTTTCGCCAGCGTATTTTCGAACGCGATCGTCAGGCCGAACTGGCGGCGCACCCGTTGCCGAGAATCGTTGTCTTAACGGGTGCGGGGATATCCGCAGAATCGGGAATTAACACCTTTCGTGCCGCTGACGGATTATGGGAAGAGCACCGGGTAGAAGATGTCGCGACGCCAGAAGGTTTCAGACGTGACCCGGCGCTGGTTCAGCGTTTTTATAACGCCCGTCGCCAGCAGCTACAGCAGCCGGAGATCCAGCCCAACGCGGCACATCTTGCCCTGGCGGAGCTGGAACAGGTATTGGGCGATAACTTTCTGTTGGTCACGCAGAATATCGATAATTTGCATGAACGCGCGGGCAACAGCCGCGTGCTGCACATGCACGGCGAGCTGTTAAAAGTGCGCTGCGCCAACAGCGGCCAGGTTATCGACTGGCATGAAGATGTCACGCCAGAAGATCGCTGTACCTGCTGTCAGTTCCCCTCGGTGCTGCGTCCGCACGTCGTCTGGTTCGGCGAAATGCCGCTCGGCATGGAAGAGATCTACCAGGCGCTGGAGCAGGCGAATCTGTTTATCGCCATTGGCACCTCGGGCCATGTTTATCCGGCCGCCGGATTCGTCCATGAGGCAAAACTGCAGGGGGCGCATACGGTAGAGCTGAACCTTGAACCGAGCCAGGTCGGTAACGAGTTTGCCGAAAGCCACTATGGACTGGCCAGCGAGGTGGTGCCTGCTTTTGTGCATAAGCTGCTGCACGCGCTACACAAATAACGCCTTGTGCCACCGGATGAATCGCGGGCTACTCGCCCGCTGTTCATCCAGACACGTTTCCAGCGTCCTTCCGTCCTCCTTCGTTTCAGCGCGATCGCCGCACCCATTTTTTCCGCCCGGAAACCATTGTGTGTCGCCTGTCCGCAGGCTGCCAGCGGCCCCACGCAGACCCGCACAGCGTTCAAAAACAGGCCCAGCTTTAATGCTGCGGGCGACGGCCGTGAAAAGCGTGCGAAAATCGCCGCAAAAAACAGCGGTTGCATGCTTTTTAATGCAATTCGCCATTCTTAATTTGCCGCACAGGGACTAACCTGAAGGATAATGATTTGACGCAACGCGACCGCTTGCTCGTCTGTTAATAATAACGGGCGGCAAATTTTAAGGATGGCATATGAAGCAATTACTCGAACGCTTTTTGCGTTATGTGGCAGTGGAAACTCAGGCAAAACCTCAGGCACGTCAGGTGCCAAGCAGTGAAGGGCAGTGGATTCTGGCCCGCCAGCTGCAGGAAGAGCTGCTGGCGTTGGGCTTTGTTGATGTCAGCCTCAGCGATCACTGCTGTGTGATGGGCACGTTACCGGCAAATGTTGACTGGCCAACGCCGGTTATTGGCTTTATTTCTCATATGGATACCTCGCCGGATTTTACTGCGAAAAATGTCAATCCGCAGATCATCGAAAACTACCGGGGCGGAGATATTGCGCTGGGAAATGGGGATGAAGTGCTGTCACCGGTGATGTTTCCGGTGCTCCATAAGCTGACGGGGCACACGCTGATCACCACCGACGGAAAAACTCTGCTGGGTGCTGATGACAAAGCCGGTATAGCAGAAATCATGACGGCGATGGCGCGGCTGGCAGAGGGCGATATTCCGCACGGCGCGATTCGCGTTGCCTTCACTCCGGATGAAGAGATTGGCCGCGGCACATCGCATTTCGATGTTGAAGGTTTTGCGGCAGACTGGGCTTATACCGTTGACGGTAGCGATGTGGGCGAATTCGAATACGAAAACTTCAATGCGGCTTCGGCGCTGGTGAAGGTGGTGGGTAACAACGTTCACCCCGGCTCCGCGAAAAACGTGATGGTGAATGCGCTGGAACTGGCCACCCGCTTTAACGCCGCGCTGCCTGCCGGAGAGAAACCAGAGTGCACTGACGGCTATGAAGGCTTCTTCCATCTTCACCAGATGAAGGGCACGGTTGAAAATGCGGAGATGCACTACATCATCCGTGATTTCGATACGGCAGCCTTTGAACAGCGGAAAAATACGCTGCTGCAGGTGGCGGAGGAGATCAACAAGGGATTGCATCCGGACTGCTCTGTTACCGTGGAGATCAGCAACAGCTATCGCAACATGCGTGAGAAAGTCGAACCTTTCCCGCACATTATCGACCTGGCCCTGCAGGCGATGCGCGACTGCGGCATCGAGCCGGTGGTGAAACCGATTCGCGGCGGTACGGACGGTTCGTCGCTGTCATGGAAAGGGCTACCTTGTCCAAACCTGTTTACCGGTGGCTATAACTATCACGGCAAACATGAATTTGCGTCGCTGAATATTATGGCGCAATCGGTTGAGGTTATCGTCCGTCTGGCGGCGCTGGCGGGGCAGAGAAAAGCCTGAATATAAAAGGCCGCGTTGCCCGACAGGGCAACGCGGCCGTTAAAACCGTGGCAACGGCAAGGCGTTATTCCGCGCTAAAGTACCAGTAACCGGCGTTGACCAGCCCGGCAATCTGCGCCAGTACCGCGGGATCGTCCAGCGCATCACCCAAATCCTCAAGCGCGATTTCGTGATTGTGCGCCAGCACAGCCATGACCGCCGGGTGCGCGCACTCAACGCGTTCGCCGTTGATATAGACGGCATTGCCCAGCGTCAGGACGCGTAAGCCGCCAAGGCGCGACAGCACATCGCCCTGCTGCAGCGCATCGTAGATTTCATCGGGCTGATAAGGCGGCTCCGGCGGCGCAACATCGAGTTCATGTCGGGACTGCGAAATAAACTCACCCAGCCACTGTTCAAAATGCGCTGGCTGATTCACCACATCCAGCATCACCTTGCGCAAGCCTTCGACCTCCTGCGGCAGGATCAGCGACGGGCAGTCACGCGCGGGCACGTCCGGATCGCTGTAACGCAGGCTACCCAGCTCATTCGCCAGCGCGTAATCGGCAAAGCCGCTAATCAGCTCACGCCCGCTGGGCGCGCGGAAGCCCACAGAGTAGTTCAGAGCATTTTCCAGCGAGTATCCTTCGTGCGGAAATCCGGGTGGAATATACAGAATATCGCCCGGCTCCATCTCTTCATCAATGATGGCATCGAAAGGTTCGACCTGAAGCAGGTCAGGATGAGGACAATGCTGTTTCAGCGGTACTTTTTCCCCGACGCGCCAGCGACGACGGCCGGTGCCCTGAATGATAAACACATCATACTGGTCAAAGTGCGGGCCAACGCCTCCGCCGGGTACGGAAAAGGAGATCATCAGGTCATCTAAGCGCCAGTCCGGCAGAAAGCGGAAAGGGCGCATCAGCGCGGCGGAAGGTTCATGCCAGTGGTTCACCGCCTGCACCAGCAGTGACCAGTTGTTCTCACCCAGGTGATCATAACTTTCAAACGGACCGTGGCTGACCTGCCACTTTTCGTTTTGCTGGCTGACCAGACGGCTGTCGACCTCATTTTCCATAGCTAATCCCGCCAGTTCATCAGGCGAGATGGGATCGATAAAGTTCTTGAAGCCACGCTTCAGCACCACCGGGCGCTTTTGCCAGTAACGCTGAATAAAATCGGGCCAGTTGAGATCGAGCTGATAATCCATAGAGAGATTCCGCTAAGGGCTGTAAATACCCGCAAGTATAACAGCCCGCGGCGTGAACTACTCGCGGCGATGTTCCATTTCCTGCCGCTCAAACACCACTTCCATGCGCGCACCGCCTAACGGGCTACTGGAGGCAATCACCTTACCGGCATACTGTTCGAGAATATCGCGAACTACCGCCAGCCCTAGCCCCTGACCGGGACGTAAGGTATCGGCGCGCTGCCCACGCACAAATATCATATCGCGTTTGCTTTCAGGAATGCCCGGACCGTCATCATCAATATAAAGATGCAAGGCATGGTCGGTCTGATGGGCGCTGACTTCAATAAATTCCAGACAGTACTTGCAGGCGTTATCCAGGACGTTACCCAGCACTTCCATAAAGTCATTCTGATCGCCGAAGAAGGTGGTTTCCGGTGAGATATCCAGCGTGATTTCGACGCCTTTGCGCTGATAAACCTTATTCAGCGCTGAACACAAGCTGTCCAGCAAACCGGACACTGAATGCAGATCGCGCTGCAGCGGATTGTGATCGGCCTGCATGCTGGCGCGGTGCAGGTAATATCCCACCTGCTGCGAAATGCGGCTGATCTGCTCCAGCATAATCGGTTCGGCCTGTTCCACCGTCAGCTCTTTACCGCCGCGCAGAGAGCGCAGGGTAGTTTGCAGCACCGCCAGCGGCGTTTTCAGGCTATGGGTCAGGTCAGCAAGCGTGGTGCGGTAGCGGGTATACCGCTGACGTTCGTTGGTCAGCAGCAGATTAAGGTTACGCACCAGCGAGCGTAACTCCTGCGGCGGATTGTCATCCAGGTTTTCACGCTGTCCGGTTTCCAGCTCGCGCACCTGAAGCGTTAAATGCCCGATTGGACGCAGGCTCCAGTGGGCCGCCAGCCAGAGCAAGGGAACGATTAAAATCAGGTTGGCCGCCAGCACATAGCTGAACCATGACCAGACCACATCGGAATGCTGAAGCTCCTGCGGAATCGTATCGACCACGACAATGGTCAGCGCGGGCAGATTGGTTGTCGCGTCATAGCGGTTTACCGCTACCGAGTGGGTAAAGGTGTCCTGATCGTCATCGTCATTATCCCAGGCGTGGAGCTGCTGCTGAGCGGTAAGGTTATCGCCCATCGCAGCCCGGCTGGTGCTGTTGTTGGTATCTATCTCATAGAAGTCCGGCTTCAACAGCCATTCAGGTTGGATCTTTTCACGAATTTCCGGCACGTCGCGCTGCTGCCAGAGCAGTTTGCCGTGTTCATCATAAATAAATACCAGCGTTGGGAAATTGAGCATCGTGCGCTCAGGCTGGGCGATGGTGAGCTTATTATCTTTCCACTGTGCCAGGGTGAAAAATAAATTACTTTCTCCCCGCATCACGCGATAGGTATTTTTATCAAAACTTACCACATAGCCAATGACCGCAACCATGCCATAAGAAAGGGAAAGAATTAATACAATGGCGGCGGAAGCCAGTAAGAAGCGCGTCCGCAGCGAAATAGGGCGATAGCGTTTAAACCAGGACATCATCAGAGATCAAAGCGGTAGCCCTGGCCGCGAACGGTAGCGATGACTTCGTCAGAATGCAGCGCAAGAATCTTTTTACGCAGACGTCCCATTAAAACATCGATCGTGTGACTTTCACGTAATTCTGCATCGGGATAAAGCTGCAGCATTAAGGAGTCTTTACTCACCACTTTGCCAGCGTTGCGAATAAGGGTTTCCACAATCGTGTATTCAAATGCGGTCAGCTTAACGGGCTGGTCGTGAATCGTGAGTTCGCGACGGGATAAATCCACCTGAAAGGGGGCCATGGCAATAATCTGCGACGCATGACCGCTGTTGCGGCGCATTAATGCCTGCAGGCGTGCGGCGACTTCCTCAATATGAAAAGGCTTCGTCACATAATCATCCGCACCGGCTTCCAGGGCTTCGACTTTCGCCTGCCAGCCTTCGCGTGCGGTCAGGACCAAAATAGGCTGACGCACGGCGTCATTACGCCAGCGACGAATTAACGACATGCCATCTTCGTCCGGTAATCCCAGATCGACCAACGCAATGTCGGGCAGATGTTCCTGGAGAAAATAATCGGCTTCTTTGGCATCTTCGGCAGCATCAACCTGATGACCCATTTCTCGCAGTTGTACTGAAAGATGGTGGCGCAGCAGGGCATTATCTTCCACAACCAGAACACGCATAGGATTTCCTTTAGCATCAGATCGAAACGAATTTAAACAAGTATAAGCGAAATGAACTAAACAGCAGGTTAACGCAGACCGGCGGCAACCGGTCTGCAGGCAGGATTTTATTTCAGGTCATCAACCATCTGAATCGCGCGACCAATATAATTTGCCGGGGTCATCTGTTTTAAGCGAACTTTTTCGTCTTCCGGCAGCGCCAGGCTGTCGATAAAGGCCTGCATACCGGCCGCATCAACGCGCTTGCCACGGGTCAGTTCTTTCAACTTCTCATAAGGTTTTTCAATACCGTAGCGACGCATAACGGTCTGGATCGGCTCTGCCAGCACTTCCCAGTTATGATCCAGTTCGTCAAGCAGACGATCCCGGTTCACTTCCAGCTTGGAAATGCCTTTCAGGGTAGCCTGATAAGCGATCAGCGCATAACCCACGCCCACGCCAAGGTTACGCAGCACGGTAGAGTCGGTCAGATCGCGCTGCCAGCGGGAAACCGGCAGTTTGCTGGCCAGGTGCTGCATCACCGCGTTTGCCAGGCCCAGATTGCCTTCTGAGTTTTCGAAGTCAATCGGGTTTACTTTATGCGGCATGGTGGAAGAGCCGATTTCGCCCGCGATGGTTTTTTGTTTGAAGTGGTTGAGCGCCACATAGCCCCAGATATCGCGATCGAAATCGATCAGGATGGTATTAAAGCGGGCGATGCAGTCGAACAGCTCGGCAATATAGTCGTGTGGCTCAATCTGGGTGGTGTAGGGATTCCAGGTAATGCCCAGCGAGGTCACAAATTCTTCGCTTAACTGGTGCCAGTCGGCTTCCGGGTAAGCGGCAATGTGCGCGTTATAGTTGCCCACGGCACCGTTGATTTTGCCCAGCACTTCAATCTGCGACAGCTGGCGTAGCTGACGTTCCATGCGGTAGGCCACGTTGGCCATCTCTTTACCCATGGTGGACGGCGTTGCGGGCTGACCGTGAGTACGTGACAGCAGAGGAATGTCACGGTATTCCTGCGCCAGTCCTTTTACCGCGGCAATCAGCTGCTGCCAGTAAGGCAGAATGACATCGCGACGCGCCGTTTCCAGCATTAACGCGTGAGACAGGTTATTGATGTCTTCAGAGGTACAGGCGAAGTGAATAAACTCAGACACCGCGTGCAGCGCAGGCACGTCAGCCACTTTTTCTTTCAGGAAATACTCAACCGCTTTCACGTCATGGTTAGTGGTGCGCTCAATCGTTTTGATGCGCGCGGCGTCCGTTTCATTGAAACTGGTGACAATCCCATCAAGGAAAGCGTTTGCGTCAGCATCAAATGCAGGAACTTCCTTGATCTCTGCGGTCGCAGCCAGTTTTTGTAACCAGCGAACTTCAACCTCAACGCGGAACTTCAGCAAACCAAATTCGCTGAAGATTGCGCGCAGCGGGCTGACTTTATCGCCGTAACGACCATCGACAGGTGAGACGGCGGTCAGAGAGGATAATTCCATCAGTGCAACTCCTGATTCATTTACGGTGTTTGCCCCACTGACTCAGTAAGCCAGTGGCAGGCGGGATAAAAGGGCTTTGGCTTCGCGCAGCAGGCGCTGGCGCGAAAACATCAGCTGCAGTCGGCCTCCGCCGACCTGCTGCCAGAGTACGGCGGCACGAATACCGGCCAGCAACGTGGCGCGAACTTTACTTTGTAACAGGGAATTCTGCAGGACAGCCGGGGAACCGGTAACCTGAATGCGCGGCCCGAGCGGGCTGATGACATCCACATAAATACCGGCCATGGCACTCAGAATCGTGTCCGATTCCAGTTCGTAGTGCGCCAGTTGGCGATCGAGCTGGCTGATGCGCTGGGCCAGCGTATTCATGGCCTGCTTATTGGCATTCAGTTTGCGCTCCAGCACCATCAGACTCAGCGTATAACGGGTCAGCTCTGCGCTGGCGCCTTTACGGTTGCTGCTGTTCAGCACCGCCATCAGGGTTTCAAGCCCAAGGCGCAGGTTGGCTTCATTGTTGCCGAATACCGCCAGCGTGGAGGTGGGGTTGAGATCCAGCACGCTGCGCAGGGATACCGTCAGCGCTTCAGGCTGACAGTGACCCTGATTGGCTAACTGCTGCACAAGATGGGCAGCCTGGCAAATGCCCGCCAGCGCGAGGGTGATTTCCTGATAGTTTTTTGCCACGGTCACTCCTGTTTACGCGTTATTAGCGCCGGTATTATGCGGCAACCCAAGGCAAACGCTCTTCAATGATGCCGCCACCCAGGCAAACATCGCCAAGGTAGAACACCGCAGACTGCCCCGGGGTGACCGCGGCAACCGGTTCGTCGAACCGGACTTCAATTTTGTCATCGCCTTGCGGAATGATTTCGCACGGGATATCGGTCTGGCGATAGCGGGTTTTCACCGTACAGCGCAGCGGGGCGCGGAGCGGCTGACGATCGACCCAGTGCAGTTGCTGGGCGATGAGGCCGACCGACATCAGACGCGGGTGATCGCCACCCTGCGCCACGATCAAACGATTACGCGCCACGTCTTTATCTACCACATACCAGGGATCGTCTTTGCTTTCTTTCATACCGCCGATGCCCAGCCCTTTGCGCTGGCCCAGCGTATGGTACATCAGCCCCTGATGCTCACCGACAACCTGGCCATCAACGGTTTCGATTTCACCGGGCTGAGCGGGCAGGTAGCGCGCCAGGAATTCACGGAACTTGCGTTCACCGATGAAACAAATGCCGGTGGAATCTTTTTTCTTAGCCGTGATTAATTCAAGCTCTTCAGCGATGCGGCGGACTTCGGGTTTTTCCAGCTCGCCGACCGGAAACAGGCTCTGGGCAATTTGTTCATGGCTGAGCGTATAAAGGAAGTAGCTCTGGTCTTTGTTTCCATCCCGTCCGCGCAGCAGATGGCTGCGGCCGTCACTGTCCTGACGACGGACGTAGTGACCGGTTGCGATAAAGTCTGCGCCCAGATCTTCAGCGGCAAACTCCAGAAACGCTTTGAACTTAATTTCTTTATTACACAGGATATCGGGATTCGGTGTGCGACCGGCCTTGTACTCTTCAAGGAAGTGCTCAAAGACGTTATCCCAGTATTCCGCCGCAAAATTCACTTTGTGCAGTTTAATACCCAGTTTGTCGCACACGGCTTGCGCATCCGCCAGATCGTCAGCGGCGGTACAATACTCCTCGCCATCGTCTTCCTCCCAGTTCTTCATGAACAGGCCTTCAACCTGATAGCCCTGCTGTTGCAGTAACCAGGCGGAAACGGAAGAATCGACGCCGCCGGACATCCCGACGATCACTTTTTTCTGGCAGTTATCAGACATCACAAGCTCGCAAAACAATAAAACAGGCGGCGCATTCTATCACGCTGAAGTCGGGTGCGCACCTGCATGAAACGGCCAGTTGAACGGGCTAATCAGGTCTAACGGGTAGCGAACCCCCTGTTGCCATCGACGTACGCTTTCTGCCACCAGCGGCGAACGCAGGTTAGATGCCGTCAGTATCTGCTCTGGCGGCAGCCACCAGCAGCGATCAATGTCGCTGTCCTGCGGAGCGGTGGGCAGTGGCGCATCCAGATCCAGACCAAACAGAAACCGCACAAAAGGCGTATTATCGGGGGCTATCCACTGGTTGATTCCAATAAAATACTGCACCGCGGCGTCAATTCCTGTCTCTTCAATCAGTTCACGCTGCGCGGCTTCATGAAGTGTTTCGTCGGCTTCAAGATGACCGGCGGGCTGGTTCCAGGTTGCCACACCGTTCACCTGTTCTTCCACGACCAGAAGTTTTCCCTGTGCCTGTACCAGGCACGCCACGGTGACATGCGGTTTAAACATCGATCCTCCGGAATTGTTAACTTGAAGTTATGGAAATGATAACAGCATTCAGACTAAGGTGCTGATATCCCGCCATTCGCCGGGGGCCAGATTATCCAGCTCAAAGTCACCCATCGCATAGCGCACCAGGCGCAATGTCGGGAAGCCAATATGGGCGGTCATGCGTCTGACCTGGCGGTTGCGTCCTTCATACAGGGTGATTTTCAGCCACTGCGTGGGTATCGCTTTTCGCTCACGAATGGGCGGCTGACGTGCCCACAACCATTCGGGTTCTGCTACTTTTTCGATACCGGCTGGCAGAGTAAGGCCGTCTTTCAGATTAACCCCATCCCGTAGGGGCTGCAGATCGCGCTCTTCTGGCGCGCCTTCAACCTGAACATAATAAATCTTGCCGGTACGCTTGCCGGGCTGGGTGAGCGCGGCCTGCAAGGCTCCATCGTTGGTCAGCACCATCAGTCCTTCACTGTCGCGGTCAAGACGACCCGCGGCATAAACCTCGCTCACATCAATAAAATCTTTAAGCGTCCGGCGGCCGGCTTCGTCCGTAAACTGCGGTAACACATCAAAGGGTTTATTGAACAGGAGCACGCGCCTGACGGCAGGCGGCGCTACCGCTTTACGTTGCACGGGGCGAGTTTGTCGGCTGAATCGTTTATTTGGTTGAGAAGTCTGATTAGTTTTTCGCATAAGCTTTGCAGTCAGAAACATTCAGCGCATTATAACGCGAAATTGCGGTGATTGGCGTGGCGTCAATATTCAAGTAGTATTGACGCGCATCTTACAAATCATTAACAAAAAATCGCTCGAAGGAGAGGTTAATGGAAAGCAAAGTAGTTGTTCCGGCGGAAGGTCAGAAAATCACCCTGAATCAAGGCAAACTGGTTGTGCCAAACAACCCGGTTATCCCTTATATCGAAGGGGATGGTATCGGTGTTGATGTTTCACCAGTGATGCTGAAAGTGGTTGATGCCGCTGTGAAAAAAGCCTACAACGGCGAGCGTAAAATCTCCTGGATGGAGATTTATACCGGCGAAAAATCGGTTGAACTCTACGGTCAGGATGTCTGGCTGCCGCAAGAAACCCTCGATTTAATCAAAGAATACCGCGTAGCGATCAAAGGTCCACTGACCACGCCAGTCGGCGGCGGCATCCGTTCTCTGAACGTTGCGCTGCGTCAGGAACTTGATCTGTACGTTTGTCTGCGTCCGGTTCGTTACTACACCGGCACACCAAGCCCGGTTAAACGTCCTGAAGATACCGATATGGTGATCTTCCGTGAAAACTCAGAAGATATCTATGCCGGTATCGAGTGGAAAGCGGGCACGGCAGAAGCCGACAAGGTGATCAAATTCCTGCGCGAAGAAATGGGCGTGAAGAAAATTCGCTTCCCACAGAACTGCGGCATCGGCGTTAAGCCTTGTTCGGAAGAGGGGACCAAGCGCCTGGTGCGTGCGGCAGTGGAATACACCATCACTAACGATCGTGATTCACTGACTCTGGTTCACAAAGGCAACATCATGAAGTTCACCGAAGGCTCATTCAAAGACTGGGGTTACCAGTTAGTGAAAGAAGAGTTCGGCGGCGAGCTGATCGATGGTGGTCCATGGATGAAGTTTAAAAATCCAAACACCGGCAAAGAGATCGTTGTGAAAGACGTGATCGCGGATGCCTTCCTGCAGCAAATCCTGCTGCGTCCGGCTGAATACGACGTTATTGCCTGTATGAACCTGAACGGCGACTACATCTCCGACGCCCTGGCGGCGCAGGTTGGCGGAATTGGTATCGCACCAGGCGCAAACATCGGTGACGAATGTGCCCTGTTCGAAGCAACCCACGGTACAGCACCGAAGTATGCGGGTCAGGATAAAGTGAACCCAGGTTCCGTCATCCTGTCAGCTGAAATGATGCTGCGTCATATGGAATGGTTCGAAGCCGCAGACCTGATTGTTAAAGGCATGGAAGGCGCAATCGCTGCCAAGACCGTGACCTATGACTTCGAACGTCTGATGGATGGCGCTAAACTGCTGAAATGTTCAGAGTTTGGTGACGCGATTATCGCGAATATGTAACACCAGCCTTGCCTGATCCAGCCAGCATAGATCTCAATTTATGCTGGCTTTTCTTTTCTCCAATCCTTTCCCCGAATCCTCCCCAAAACTGATTGTAAAACATGCTGCTCAGGCGGCTACAATCGTTCAGTCTTTTCCACGATCATCTTGGTATTTTGACGTCTACGGAGGTGAAGCGTGATCGATTTATTTCTATGTATTAAATCCATTAGCCTTGTAAGACTTTTCGAAAAGTGAACGTTGCCCACGAAATGCGGAGCTTTCTGAATTGGCCAAAAAAGGTCGGTATGATTTCTGACGTTTTCAACATATTCTTTGTATATCATCCGAAGTTTGCTGCATCAGTAACGTGGCGGTGAGCAAAAAGTGAACAAAGGACTCAGGCAAACCCTGTATTCTGGCGAAGCAGGCCGGAGGATGATATTGGTTTGACATTGACGGTTTTGTTTTTAACGAAGAAAAATGATTAAAAATGAACAAGACTGAACCCGAACAGTGCGTCATGGTCTCACCATCATAGTGTGTATCTAAACAGAGTAAACGGCTTCTTCGTCCCGGATAATTTATAATATATACTGTGGCCTGAGTGATGGCGTAATGTTAATGTGCATAAGATGCGTCTGGCAGATTAATTGCATCGGCAATGCTATTTATGGTTAGACCCTTAGGATGTTAAGGCTTGAGTCGGGACAATTTAAATGAGTAAAATCACAAAACAATTCGCTGCAAAATTATTTCTTTCCATGTGGAAAGTAACCGGCTATCGCGTAAGAAAAATTGCCCGTTTTTCTGAAAATGATAATCTTAAAAGCATTGCTATTATTTCAAATACGGCCTTGGGTGATTTTTTATTTAACACGCCTTCTATTCGTGCAATAAAAGAACGCTGGCCAAATGCCAAAATTACGCTGGTCATCTTAAAGAGAAATCATCCCCTGGTAGAAGGGAGTAATATTTTTGATGAGGTTTTATATTGGGGAGGAAAAGTTTCAGGTATGCTCTCTTTGATAAAATCATTAAGAAAAAATCAGGTTGAGGCAACGTTCATCCTTCATTCGCGAACGCCTTATGATATCCTTACCGCTTCGTTAGCAGGTTCTCGTTATATTTTTAAAGATGTTTATTATACTGATTATCAGGGCAGAAAAGACTTTATTCTGAAAACATGCTTGTCTTCGTTTTACGATAACAGAAAAAAAGGGAATATCCACTTTATTCGCCAAAAAACTGAAATGCTTGAATCAGTAGGCATTATGGTAAAGTCTGAATCAATGTTTATTCCCGCACCCTATAAACCTCAGCGCTATGATAAGACAGTTATTGGCATACATGCTGGGGCATCCAGTACAGAAAGATGCTGGCCTGAATCTGCTTTCTCACTGTTAATCAGTAAATTAATTAATGAGTATAGCGATTTGGTTATTGAACTCATCGGTGCTCCTGGAGAAAAAGCCCTAAATCAACGCATCATTGAGGGAATGGAATCGCAAAGTGACAGGGTGATCAACGTTGCAGGAAGTACAAATTTGATACAACTGGCTGAGAAAATAAGTGGTTTCACGACGTTAATTGTTGGAGATACAGGCCCTTTACATCTTGCTATCGCGGTAAAGACACCGACAGTTGCCTTGTTTCCTAACCAGAGCACGATAGACGGTGGCGCGCCCCTTCAAGACAAAGGTATCCATCAGGTTTTACATCCAGATGATGAAAAAAATGGATTGCGTGGAATCAACTGGACTCATGTATATGATGCGGTAGCGCGAAATCTGTCTTGAAAATATCTCAGGAGGAAGGGGTAAGCCGTCCTCCTTTTATCGATTTTTTACTTAATGGAGCTAATGTAAGCTCGTCATGAAAATAAAAAATAAATTCAATGGATTTTTATAAATAATCTTTCTATGGCTTCTCATTTTTGTTTGGCTTGAAATAATGGGTTTATAATGCTGATATAATATCGCCTAAGAAAAAATAGTGTTTTGAATTTTTTTTTGGCTGCTAACTCTGCGTGTTTTATAATTTATCTGTTTCTGTTTCTGTTTCTGTTTCTGTTTCTGTTTCTGTTTCTGTTTCTGTTTCTGTTTCTGTTTCTGTTTCTGTTTCTGTTATCTGATATGTCATGTTGCATCTTCTCACAATGCCGAAAGCAGAAAGCGTTAATTTTCTACTGTCTGAACAGAAGATCATTGATGAGGCATCAATGTTCAACGCCTTATTGAAGATTTACTACACTCCAGCGCGAGGGCATTTTATCCACTGTTCCGAATATGCTCCATTCAGCTAGTGAACGACGGTATCGAGAAGCGTACCGTGATACTTCTCAGCATTACCATTCTGATTAATGACTTCATAGGACACGATGGAGCCAGGATTAAGCGATGTGGAAGGGGAAAGCAGAACATAAGAATGCGGTTGCACCATAATATCCCTCAGCACAGCATTATCCACTTTCGCATTCAGGCTCATATACCAGGGCGTTGGATTTGTTATTTTTAGCTCTTGTCCCTTCAGGATAAAGTTCAGCTTCTTTGCATCCTCTGGCTGAGGCGCTCTTAACCCTGTTGGCCGTACGAACACTTTCAAACGCAGGCGCAGTGGCAATATCAGCTTCCGTGGGTTCTGACCATCGGATTTTTTGATCGCCGGTATCTGATAAAGGTTTAGCCAGTATAAGGTTTCTTTATCCGGGGCGAGCGCAGAACGTGTGGTCAGCATCAGTTTCACCGAACGGACTTCGCCGGGCTGCATGTTAAATATCGGCGGCATAGCCATCACAGGTGTTTTACTTTTATCGGGCGACAGATGGATATCACCTTCATCCGTCCAGATTTGCACAATGGCAGGGCTTTCTGCCTTGTTTATCAGGTTGACGGATTGTGCAGTGTCCCCAGCGTTAAAAACAATCCGTGTTTTATCGATATTCACGGCGGCCTGATTGACGCCCGGTAGCATAAACATCGACAGCAGCATGAATCTACTGAAAACTAACAACGACCTGTAACTGAGCATTGACGGTTCCTGCAGTAGTGATCTGTCCGGGAATGGCTTCAAGCGAGGCGGTGAAGTCTCCTTGATAGGTTTCACCATGACTTGAGGAAATCAGTGAGGTTAAGTCTTTATAGGCATACCATCCACGACTGTTTCCTGAGCCGGTGCTGGTAAAATCCGGTAATAAATTCATGGCTGTTCCATTGCTGTTGTAGATTTTAATTCCCACTCCTGACGCAACGTCGCTATTGCCATACCGGGTGTCCAGTAGCCAGGTTAAGCCGCCGCCGCTGGTCGTCAGGCCAAGGCTGTTCGCCTTTGCCACGGCATTGGGTTGATTGACCAGAAAGCCCATGGCGACATTCGCTGCGCTGCTGGTTGACGCGTTGATGCTGGAAATCGCGCCCGATTCGCACTGAAGCGCGACAGAAAAGGGCGCCTGGCTGCTACCGCCTGCGGCCAGCGTGGCGGTGCTGACGGTAGGAAGCAATACGACGGAAGGGTAATCTTTCACTTCACAGATTGCACCGCGGACATAGGTGACGTTTTTATATGTGCTCCAGCCGCCAGGCCAGTTGTTGTAAAATCCATTCCAGACAGTGCTACTGTCTTTGCCTTCATCAAGGTTATTTGTATCTAACCCTGGCCCTTTAAAAGCGATATATCCCCGTGGTTGTGCATGGCCATCCACGTAACGATTAGCGCTGTTTCCGTAATAGCTGGTAGAGTCAATTTTAAACATCTCATAAAGCACATTACTGAAAGCGCTGGCGGGGATATAAATATACTGTCCATCGGAATACCAGTCATCAGCGGTAAGTTTACGGCTCTTCCAGTAACGGCTGTAATATTCTCCTGTGGCAAGATTAGTCAGGCGAACGGCAACATTTTTCACATAGTCATAATAAGCACCGTCGACTTCGCTGGTGCTGTTTTTCCCGGCAAAAGGTGAATCACCGTTAGTGGCGTACATTTCATACAGCTTATCGGCATCGGCCTGCGCGCACCGATAAAGAATCTGATTCGGCGTGTAGGCTTTGTCAGTGGATGCTGTCAGAAAATTACCCACTGAACTCGCCAGCAGCGTACCTGAGGGTTGAAATGTATTACCCGAGTTGATGCTGATGATCGACGGCAGGCCCACATTGCCTGAGCAGGTATCGCAGGCACCTGACCACGAACTTGCCGTGTAACCTGCCTCCTTCGCCTCCGTTGAAAGTGAAGATGCGCTCGTTACCTTGCTGCAGTTTGCCAGCAGCGGCAGCGGCGTTGCGCACAGCATTGCGATGAAGAAAAAAGATCGATAAAAAGACACTGCATCACTCCTTGCTACACAGGCTGTCGAGGTGGATGATTTGGCTGTCAAACTGGCCGGTAATCTGATAATTAACCCGGCAGCGCTGCGGCCCGTTGTTATTCCAGCTTACGCGCAGCACCCCCGAGTCATGAGGCACGCGCGCATATAGCTGCCCCCCCTGGCCAACCACGCCGATTACCGTATTCTCTGCGTCACGGACCTCAGCGCCCATGGGCGGCATCTCACCGTTGGCTGTCTTCAGATTGATGAGGACCGCTTTGCCTTTGAGCGTGGCGAAATGCACCTGCACCACCGCACCGGCATAAGGCACCACGCGTTGACTTCCACCGCTCAGTTCCGCGTCAGCCTGCATGTTGAGTGTGTCCAGACTGACGGTGTTTTCGCGATAGGAGGTCAGAGAAGGTAAGATGGCATAGCCGAACGCATCCACAACAGCACCCTGACCATTACGCACTGTCGCGCCTTGCGCGCCCTCGGCTTTTATTAACGCAAACGTATCACTGGTATAGGGGCCCACCGTCACCCCACCGCGATGCACAACCAGGGTGCCTGACGAGCCTAATCCGACCTGGCGATAACTCTCGGCCTGCCCATAACTGGCGCGTACCGCACCCAGTCGGGTATTTTGTTGCAGATTGCCACCGAAACTCAGGGCACGATTGCGCTGCCCATCCCGGTTCTGATCGAGGCCAGAGTAGAGTGAATAAGATAAGTCACGGTTATCGCCTGCCGTTCCCGACAGCGACAGGGATGTGTTGCGATTTTGACTGGACTGGTTAACGTTATAAGCGACTGACGAGAGGCTTTTACCCCAGTCAAGCGGAATGGATACGTTGAGTGAAAAGGTATTTTCGGTGTATTTTTGCTGGCGGCTGTCATCCTGCTGTAGGGAAAAACCTGAATCATAGCGGTTGTTATACCAGACCGTACGCTGACGACCTATGTTGATACCGTAGCTGATAGTTTTCCAGGTGTTGCTATAGCCAAGTTGCAATTGCGTGATGCGCGACTGGTTATTGTAATAATCAGCAGTACTGGCACTCAAACTGATCAAACCGAATCTGTCCATGGACTGACTCAGTGTGGCAGTCAAACGGTTACGCTGATTTAATGAATCAGAATAATACTGAATGCCTGCGTCTTGCTGACGTCTCACGCCCAGAACATCCTGCAAATCACGGAACCCACTCGTTGAATACCGGTAGGCAGCCAGAACCAGGTTGGTGCCGGTGTCAAACGTCTTGCTGTAGTTGATCTCCGCGCGCCAGCCTGACGCTGTTTTGTTCTGTTCAACCCGCGCATGTGAAAAGGTGCTGTTCATTCCCAGTGCGCCGATCTCTGTTGCCAGCACGCCACCTAACAGCCACGCCTGATAATCGTTTGCCTGCCTGGTACCCGCCGTCGCCGTCAGGCGATTACTGATGCCCCGTTGCAGAATGCTCTCAAAAAAGGTGTTATTGACACGGTAATATTGGCGAACCCGTCCCAGCGCCAGCGAGTACTGCCAGTTGCCCGGGCGCACAGAGTCTGGAACGGAAGCATAAGGAACGGTAAAGGTCGAACGCTTACCGTTAGCTTCAATGACCTCAACAGCGAGGTCACCCTGATTGCGCGTGTTGTACAAGTCATCAATGACAAAAGGGCCTGGTGGCACTGTGGTTTCATAGATCACTTTATCCAGTTGTTTAATGACAACCCGCGCGCTGGAGGTTGCCACGCCCCTGACTTCAGGGGCATAACCCCGCCTGCCTTGTGGCCACATCCGTGGGTCGGTAGACAATTTAATCCCGTTAAAAGCCAGGCTGCCAAACAGGGAACTGTCGGTGGCATTGTCACCTAAAGACAGTATGCTGTTAAGCTGTTCCAGCGGGCGTTGTACCCAGCTTTTCACGGTGTTGTAACGGTATCGACTGCCGCCTGCACTGTCATTGAGATAGCGCGCATTACCCTGATGACGGAACTGCCACTTCATCAGATTGGTACCCGCGGTGATCCCACTCCATAAATATTGATAGCGATAATCAGACGTACGGTTTTCGTTCCAGGTGTAATTGGTGTTGTGCCGTAAAAATACTGCACTAATACCTTCTTCCCATTCAGATGTAGGGATGTAACCTCTCGGCTTCTTATCGAGGCTTGAGTTTGGGATCGTGAGCTGTAATTGCAGTGATGCCGGATCAAATTGCCAATGACTGTCTGATGACCAGTAACCCAGTGGATGACACTGCTCTTCAGGTTCAGGCGTGGGTGGCACTTTTAGCTGCAGCAAGGCAACAACCTTTGACGGAAGGCAAGGTTCCGCATCCTGTTGGAGGTCAGACTGGATAAACGCGATTTTGACACCGGATGTAACCCGTTTATTATTGAGATAAATATCGACCAGATAATTGCCAGCAGGCGTGGCGTTCTGATTAAATTGTTCAATGTTCTGTCCAAATGCCGAGCCTTTAAACAGGCTTGAGTCAAAATAATAATCTTCGCAGTAAGCATGCTGAGAAAAGGAAATCGAAATGGTGAATGCAATTAATTTTGAGTTAATTAATTTCAACCTTATAGTTTTCACTTATTCTGGCTCCCTGGTCGTTAACTGCAGCAACGGAGACAATGTTTACGCCCTGTAAACGTTTTTTATCCGCACTGAACCAAAAGGTTTTTTTGCTAAAAGGCGGAATCATATCAGCATCGGAATGCAGGTCTTGATTTGCCACCTTAAATGAAATGTCGAGTAATGAAGCATGCCAGGGTTGAGGGTTATTGATTTCAATGCCCAGCCCTTTATGATTATCGTGAACGAATTTAAGCGAGATATTCTTTAATATGTTATTCGGGTTTCCCACTGAAACAGGACGGTAAAAGATTTTAAGGCGGTTTCGTAACATGACCATCATGGCATTTTGATTATTTTCATTTTTCAGATTCGCAGGGGGGATCTGCAATGTGTTAAACCAAAAGACAGACTCCCGATCCTGAGGGAGAGGCAGGCTACCGTTGAATATAATTCGTGCAATTTGGCCCGTCTTGGGCTGTATACGAAAAACGGGTGGTGTCACAATAAAGGGCGTTTGACTGCTTTGCTCAGGTTGAGAATTGGCATCGCCGTTATCAAACCAGGCCTGAATAACATAGGGGATATCACCGTTGTTTTTTAACTGCACATCAACGGTTTTGGCACTGGCAGGGTAAATGAGACGGCTACCAAGAATAGTCACGTTCGCTCTGGCGTTATTTACTGCAAGTAAGAACAGGAAAGTAATGAAAAATAATTTTAGCGCAAACACCAGCCAGCGGTTTTCCATATTTGATTCCTCAAAAAAAACGTGCGCCCCATAATAACCGTGGCGCACCCGAACAGAACTAACGGTAAGTTATGGCATACTGAATGGAGGCAGCGACCGTACCGGATGTTGCCACCCCGGTTGAAAAGTATTGCGCGCCATAGGTCGCTGACTTTTCAGTCTCATTCGCGGATAAACTTAAGTCGCCGCTACCGGTAAAGCCCCCCGTCAGGTTGATTACCGTACCCGCCGTATCCAGCATCTGAATCTCAACATTTTCAGCCGACCCGGTGTTCGTCAGGTTACCTGCTGCGCTCACGTTATTGCCCACGAATACCGTTGAGATTTGGGTGGTGGTCGCTGAACCGCTGCAGCCTGTCAGACCGACGATAAAGTCAGTTTTACCTGCCGTCTTACCACTGGTATCTAAATCCGCTTTACTTACGGTAGGAAGCAGTACAACGGGTGAACTCTCATTGCCGTTAATGGCAACTGAACAGGTTTCATCAGAGACTTCGCCCTGAAAATTAATGGTATTAGCAGAATCTGCTTGTGCATATCCTGACAGCAGAAAGGCACTCACAATCAGAGACAAGCTAAATTTATTGGTGTGATAAGTCATTTTATCTTCCTTTATGATCAATTAACTGGAAAGTAACTGATTAAGATTGATTCCAGTTTTCCTTCTGACAGCGTCTTTAATGATGTAAACCTTCTTAACGCCAAGTTTCATTTCGCTGGAAATTTCACCCAGCGAATGGCCATAATTGGCAAGGTCCAAAAATTTAACTTCTTCCAGCGTCAAAGCGTTGACGCGTTTCCTTTCACCTCCCTTTAATCCGTAATAACAGGCATTAACCGCTTTTTTAATATCCTCAATTTTACCGTCCGCATAAATCACAGTATTTATCGTGGGCTCCTGTCTCCGCCAAAATGACGCCAGAGATTCCATTCGGCGATCGCTGATGATAATAATGGCAAGGCCGGTTCCTCGCAGATAATCCATCCAGTTTTTGCTGGTAAAATAACGGAGGTTATGAATCGAAAAGTCAACAAATATGCATCCTCTGCAGAACAGGCTTTCGTATCGTCCGGCGACCAACGACAAAACGCCTTTTATCAAAAAATGATTATTGCCTGGCCATACGGCAATCTTTTGAATTGGGCATCGTAATATCTCTTCCTGAGTATTGCTCGTCAGTTGGCAACAATATTTACAACTTGAGCAGCGAACATCCTCTTTGGTTATCCTTCTCATCAGCCGATTTCTACCGCTTGTTAAGAAAGTTGACCTATCATAACAGTGGGTTTCCTTTTCCTTCAACGGGTTAAAAGAAAGAACGGCTTCTTTAACCAAGAAAATTCTGATGTCGGTTACGCACAATTGTGATGCGTCATTAAGCGGTAATCTTCCTGAGAATGTTAAAATTACGATGATTAAATGATTATCTTGTACAGTTTCCATTTAAGAATATTTACGGTCGCCCAGGATTATTCCCGTCCTCAAGGGAAAAGGATCAATAAAAAAACAGCACAAAATGATAAATTCTGCGTCATTTATCAAAAAGTTAAGGTTTATCGTTGTGCAAAACTAAACGCTCTGTTCTGTATGTTCATTAAATTATTAAAATTCTTTGTTAAATTGAGTCTGCTGTTTTTTACCTTGCGTAGAGTTTCCGGTGCATTATTGTGCAACATGTAGAGTAGCTAAAGTTGATTTGTTATATTTATCCTAAAGTGTACCTTTGCAGTTAGATGATAGTTATTTAAGTGTTTTAACAATTTTATTTTTTTCTTCCAGCGACGTTTTCACAGGGAATCATCACGGTGATGTTAAATAGTATAAATATAGCGTCCTGGCTTTTTTATGTCGGCGATTACGCACTCAGAGAAAGGGTGGCTGAACAGGATTTAACGCCCGCCGGGCGCCTGAATATGTGCAGACAAGCGGGCAAAAGAGGTGTCTCATGCTTAAAAAAAGACCGATGCCGATTTGCGCAGGAAAGGTTTAGTGACGCTGAGGTTTACTAAGGTCAGCAACGGTTTTGATAATTTTTAACTATCACAGTCAACACCCAAAATGTCTGGCTAATGCAGCTTTGCATAGCAATACTCGTCACTATGACCACATATCGCATTAAAGTGGGTTATCACAACCCCTCCGCACTTACGTTCATGCAGCTGGACGAGCAGCTTGCTGACCATGCTTTCTACAGCGCGCGCGCCGATGCTGACAGCGGCGGCTTTCGCTATTTTCAGGAGTACGAGTATCAGTCAGATTCTGCCGATTATTGCTCCGTATGCTCCATGGCCTATCATCACGCCTGCCAGGTCAGAAAATGTCCGCTGGTGCTGGTAGAGATAAAAGAAGAGAACGCCAGATGACCACGCTGTTGCACTGGTGCACCTGGTCTGGCCGGGACAACAACGCTTATCCCTGTCGTTCCTCGGTACTTAAATCATCCGCAGTGGCATACACTTACCACGCATATTATGAGGGGTAAGCTATGCCATCCACTGAACACGTTATCTCTGACTGCTGTATCGTCGGCGGCGGCCCGGCCGGTTTGATGCTGGGCTATCTACTGGCCCGCGCCGGTTTACAGGTTGTCGTGCTGGAAAAACATGCCGATTTTCTCCGCGATTTTCGTGGTGACACGATCCATCCTTCTACGCTGGAGGTCATGCATCAGCTGGGCCTGCTGGACGATCTGCTGAAACTTCCTCATCAGCGTGCGGAAAAGCTGCAGGCGGAAATGGGGGGCGAGGAGGTCACGATGGCCGATTTCTCGCGCCTGCCGCTGCAGTGCCGTTTTATCGCCTTCATGCCGCAGTGGGATTTCCTGAATTTTCTGGCGGAACAGAGCGCGCAGTTTCCCGGCTTCACCCTGCTAAAATCCACCTCGTTAAGCCAGTTGATCATCGAAGAGGGTGAGGTTCGGGGTGTTCTGGCCTTACAGTCGGGTCAGCCCGTTGAGATACGTTCCCGCCTGGTGGTGGGGGCAGACGGGCGCAACTCTGCCGTTCGCGCACAGGCCGGACTGGTGAGCCAGCATTTTGGCTCACCACGCGACGTTTTGTGGTTTCGCCTGAACAAACAGCCAGAGGATCCGCAGTCAGGGATGGGCCACACTGGCCCGCGAAATAACGTTATCGTGATCGACAGGGGCGATTACTGGCAGTGTGGGCTGACGATTGAAAAAGGGCAGTTTGAGGCGATCCAGGCCCGTGGGCTTGACGCGATGAAACACAACATTGCCACCGTCTCCCCTTTTAGCGTCGAACGGCTGGCGGAAATTGACAGCTGGGAGAGTTTCAAACTGCTGTCAATCCGTATCGACAGGTTGAATCAGTGGGCAAAACCGGGCGTGCTCTGCATCGGTGATGCGGCTCATGCGATGTCACCCATTGGCGGAGTGGGGGTTAATCTTGCCATCCAGGATGCGGTGGCCACGGCGAATCTGCTTACCCGGCCTTTGTTAAAGAGGAAGGTCACGTTCAGGGATCTGAAAAAAGTACAGCAGCGCCGTCAGTTTCCCACCGTTGCGACGCAGTTCCTGCAAATAAAAATGAGCAGTAAAAAGAAACCGGGTGGGGAAGGCAAAAGCAAAATGCCCGGCATCATCCGTAAATATCCCTTTTTACGCTTTATTTTTGGCCGACTCATCGGCATGGGATTTCGTATGGAAAAGCCACGCGCAGTTCGTTGAGCAACGCCCGTTCGCCTGATGGAAGACAACCGTCAGGCAAACGGACGCAGGAAAGGGGGTTGTTTCATCACGCCGAATACGACAGGACGTGAAATGCCTTACCCACTTGCCATAGCTATTGGTAATGACAGACACTAAAGTCATTTCTTTTATCTTGTGAGTATCCTGATGAATCGCAGCGAAGAAATTCTTGATGCAGCCGAATACTGCATGCGACAAAAAGGGTTTTATCAAACCTCCATTCAGAGTATCGCCAGTCAGGCAAATGTCAGCATCGGGCTGATTTATAAATATTATAAAAATAAGGAAGCGATCGTTGAAGCACTGGTCACGAAAGTGGTGCAGCGTATGATCGTGTTACTGAAAGCCGACTTCGAGAAAATGGCGAACGCGGGGAGAGTGACGCATCTGCCGGGAGATTTGGCGTCACCAGAAGTCGAACAAAGCATTGTGTTGCTCATCGAGATATCATCCGAATCCACGCGTAATGCGCGTATTCGTCAGATTCTTCACGATGCCTGGCAGGTTTTAAAAGAGAATTTTATTACTGAGCAACAGGCGCTCAATCCGGCACTGGAGGCGAACATCATCCATGCACGATTGCATGTGGTTTCCCTGGCAATAGACGGCATGATCATTCGCCGTTTTATGAAACGCCGCGAGACAGAAGACAGCTTTATGCCGTTCTTTGAGGCGGTTAGCCATGACATCCACCAACCGGATGCTGAGTAACGCATCAAAACAGGTGACGGTCGAGTACAGCATTGATCCGGCTCAGTTCCTGCTGATCCACATTTTTATCTCCATATGCATGACAGGCGACGCCATCCACCAGCATCAGCAAAAACTGGATACGGTTGCTGCGCTGGAGTGGACTTTCTGTCGGCATTTTCTGCCTGAATAGCCTGTCCAGATCTGCGACCAATAAGGCTTCCTCGCGGGCCAGCATTGAGCGCACTGATTCATGACGTGAGGCTTCGGAATACATTTCCAGTAATAAACACCGGTCCTCAGGAGACCAGTTCTGCCAAAAGGGCGAGTCGGTATCAATAATATTGGCGGTGTGCGTTTCGTGCGCCAAACTATGCAGCAAAAACGTCCGCCAGTTTTCTGCGATACTTTTTATGGTTTCACTGACAATCACTTCTTTACTGTTAAAGTAGCGATAAAGCTGACCTGCACCTAAACCGGATTCACGACTGATATCGGCCATACTTGCACCGTGAAAACCGGAACGGCTGAAGCAGTTCTTCGCGGCTGAAATGATCAGTTGCTGCCGCTGCTTAAAGAACGTTTCATTATCAGGCTTGCTCAAAAAACTCTCCTGAATACAGGCCGATATGCGGCCCTTTTTATTGACTTATTCTGGCATGGTACGCGAGGCTCCGGGGCGAGGGAATCGCCGTCACACATTCTGACACAGAATGGCCTGATGTCCGTGTATCGGGATTTGCCCTGTTCCACTATTGAGGGCAGCGCGCGATGTTATTGCGCGCAGTTTGTCGGGTGCGCATCCCTGCGCATTTGGGCGTTCAACGCACATCTACCGTTTGTTCAGACGCCTGTCGCGCCGAGCCGCCTCCCATCACCTTGTAGAATGTATTTAGGTTTTGGTAGTACGCCTGTTCCACGCTGACCAGACGGGTTCTGGCGGAGTAGAGCGTTCGCTGGGCGGTTAACGCATTCAGCCAGGTATCCACGCCGCTTTGATAACGCAGATCGGCCAGATGCGCGTAAATCTGTGAGGCTGCCACATTGTTACGCTGGCTGGTCAATTGATCGTTGATGGTGCCGCGCCGCGCCAGGGCATCCGCGACTTCGCGGAAAGCGGTCTGCACCGACTTTTCGTACGCCGCCACGTATTACTCCTTCTGCGCTTTGGTGTAATTCAGGTAGGCCACGTTGTAGCCGCCCTTGAAGACAGGCAGCGAGATACTGGGGGAAAACGACCAAATTCCCACGCCGTTTTTGAACAGCGAGGCGAGATCGGCACTGCCAACGCCACCGCTGGCGGTCAGTGAAATGCTGGGGAAGAAATTGGCCCGCGCTGCCCCGATGTTGGCATTCGCCGCCTTCAGGTTGTGCTCAGCCTGCAAGACATCTGGACGATTATTGAGGACATCCGACGATATCCCTGCGGGCACATCGCGCAACGCATGGCCAATCGATTCAAGATTTTGCGGCAACAACGTATCGGGTACAGGTTTTCCAACAACCAGATCCAGCGCATTCTTATCCTGCGCCACGCTGGTAGTATAGCTGGCCACATCCGCCTGCGCAGACTGATAGGTGGTTTCCGCAGACGCCACATCAACCATCGAATCCACACCGTTTTGCATGCGCTTGCGCGTCACGTCCAGTGACTGCCGCGCACTCTCAGCTGTCTCTTTCGCAATGGCCAGATTGCTGCGATCCGCCGCCAACTGAAGCCAGTAATCAATGGTGTTATACAGCACCGTCAGGCGCGTACTCCGCGCGCCCTCCAGCGTACCAAGGTAGGTTTCATACTGCTGGCGCGACAGGCTTTGATTCTTACCAAATAAATCCAGTTCAAATGCGCTGACACTGCCTTCGGCAGAGTAAGAATTGCCCAGCGCCGTTTGATTGCCTTCGCCCGTCAGGGCACGTGAGCGCGTCCCGCTGACGCCGGCGCTCAATGACGGGAAGAGATCGGCACGTTGCTCAGCGTATTGCGCATGCGCGGATTTTACACTCGCCACCGCTTCACGTAAGTCGCGGCTACTGTCCAACGCCATGCCGACAACCTGATTGAGTTGGCTGTTCAGCACATAATCCTGCCAACGGATAGCGCGATAATTGACGGCAGTCCCTTGCAGGTTAGGGTAGGCTTCCCCGGTCGGGTTTGTCGCCTTCACGGCATCCACAGGACGATCATAATGCGGATCCAGCGACACGCAGCCCGCAAGGAAGCAGGGTAAAAACACGGTGAAAAGTTTTGCAGTCATGGTCATTATTCCTTCACCTTCGCTGCTGAGTCGGTTGACCGGACCGTGTCATGCGGCTGTGCCGGAAAGACCCGGCGGACCAGCACAAAAAACAGCGGTACAAAGAAAATAGCCAGCAGGGTGGCGGTTAAGGTGCCGCCAATAATACCGGTACCGATGGCGATACGGCTGTTGGCCCCCGCGCCCGTGGAGATCGCCAGCGGCAGTACGCCTGCGGTAAAGGCCAGTGAGGTCATGATGATGGGACGCAAGCGCATCGTCGCCGCATGAACCGCCGCGTTTATCAGGCTCTCGCCCTTGCGGTAGTGCTCTTCAGCGAACTCCACAATCAGAATGGCATTCTTCGAGGAAAGTCCGATGATCGTGAGCAGCGCAACCTGAAAGTAAACGTCATTTTCCAGGCCACGCAGCGTAATCGCCAGTAGTGAGCCGATGACGCCCAACGGCACCACCAACATCACCGAAAGCGGCACTGCCCAGCTCTCATACAGGGCGGCCAGGCACAGGAACACCACAACCAGTGAAATGCCATACAGCGACAGCGCCTGATTACCGGAAAGTTTTTCCTGATAAGAGAGCCCACTCCAGGCGAAGGTGGTGCCCGCAGGCAAGGTCGCCGCAAGTTTTTCCATTGCGGTGATGGCATCCCCGGAGCTTTTCCCTTCGGCGGCCGATCCCTGAATTTCATAGGATGCCAGGCCGTTGTAACGTGAAAGCACATCCGGACCATAGGACCATTTCGACGAGGCAAAGGACGAGAAGGGCACCATGGTGGTGTTATTGCTGCTGTCTGTTCCGCGGACATACCATTGATCAATATCCTCTGGCTTGCTGCGGAACGATTGATCGCCCTGCATATAGACTTTCTTCACGCGGCCGCGGTCGGAGAAGTCATTGACATAACTGCCGCCAATGGCTGCGCTGAGCGTATTATTGATGTCGCTGATGGTCAGGCCCAGTGACTGTGCTTTCGCATCATCGATACTGACATCCAGCTGCGGCAGGTCCGGCAGCGAGTTGGCACGTACAGCGCTGAGATCCTTATCCTGATTCGCTTTTGCAATCAGCTGATCGCGCATTTTCAGCAGTTGATCGCGTGCGGTAGCACCACGCGCTTGCAGCTCAAACGTGAAGCCGTTGGATTGACCCAGCCCGGAGACGGCGGGCGGCGACAGCACAAAGATCTGGGCATCACGAATCCGCGACAGCGCCGCCATGGCGCGGCCTGCAATCGCATCAGCACTGTTCTCACTGCCTTTACGGTCACGCCAGTTTTTAAGCGAGATAAAGCCGACCCCCGCATTCTGTCCGTTACCGGCAAAACTGAAGCCGTCTACCAGCATGCTAACGTTAACGTTATCTTTCTCTTGGGTGGCGAAATACTGCTGGACCTGACGACGGACTTCACGGGTGCGATTTTCCGTCGCGCCCGGTGCCAACTGATACTGCACCATGATGTAACCCTGATCTTCGGTCGGCAGAAAGCCGGTTGGCAGGCGCATATAGAGTACGGCACAGCCGATCAACAGCACGCCGTACAGCAGCAGATAGCGCACGGAACGGTGCATGACCTTCCCGACGCCACGTTGATAGCGTGCCTGCACGTTTTCATAGCGCTGGTTAAACCAGCCAAAGAAACCGTTGCGACCGCTGTCGTGATTGTGCGGTTTAAGCAAGGTGGCACAGAGGGCGGGCGTCAGCGTCAGCGCCACAATCACCGACAGCACCATGGAAGAGACGATGGTGATAGAGAACTGACGGTAAATCACGCCTGTTGAACCGCTAAAGAAGGTCATCGGCAGGAACACGGCAGAGAGCACCAGCGCGATGCCAACCAACGCACCAGTAATCTCCCTCATCGATTTCTCGGTTGCTTCTCGCGGGGGTAATCCCTCTTCGCGCATCACGCGTTCGACGTTTTCAACCACGACGATGGCATCATCGACGAGCAAGCCAATGGCGAGCACCATGCCGAACATGGTAAGCGTGTTAATCGAATAACCAAAGAAAGACAGCACACCAAAGGTGCCCAGGAGAACGACCGGAACTGCAATCGTGGGAATCAGCGTGGTGCGGATGTTTTGCAGGAACACAAACATCACAATCACCACTAAAATGACCGCTTCGACCAGCGTTTTCACCACTTCTTCAATCGAGATTTTAACGAAGTCAGTGCTGTCGAGCGGATAGGCTATTTCATAGCCCGCCGGCATGCTGCTCCGGAATTCGTCAATGGTGGATTTCACCTTTTCGGCGGTGGAGAGTGCATTAGCGCCAGATGCCAGTTGGATAGCCATACCGGATGCCGGATGGCCGTTCGCCATGACATTGGCACTGTAGTCTTCATCGCCCATTTCTACGCGTGCGACATCGCTCAGACGGACCACAGAACCATCGGCCTGGCTTTTCAGCACAATGTTGCGGAACTGCTCAGGGGTTTGCAGGCGTGAACGCGAACGTACCGTCGCCACCAGTTGTTGCGTGTTGCTGGACGGTTGCGCGCCCAGCTGCCCGGAAGACACCTGGGTATTTTGACTCTCGAGAGCGGTGGTGACATCAGAAGGCATCAGCGAATACGACGCCAGCTTGCTGGGATCGAGCCAGATACGCATCGCGTACTCGGCGCCAAAAACCTGTACGTTACCGACGCCTGTCACGCGCGCCAGCGTGTCTTCCATGTTGCTGACCATATAGTCGGCGACATCGGAAGCGCTGCTTTTGTTGCTTTTATCGTACACCGCCAAAATCAGCAGAAAGTCGCTCTGGGCTTTCTGCACGGTCACGCCCTGTGAGGTCACGGCGCTCGGCAAGCGGCTCTCGGCCTGCTGCACCTTATTCTGCACCTGGACCTGAGCAATATCGGGATCGGTGCCCTGTTTAAACGTGACATTGATTTTCACCTGGCCGGTGGATGCGGTACTGGTCGAACTGAAATAGAGCAGTCCATCCAGTCCGGTGAGCTGTTGCTCAATAACCTGGGTCACGCTGCTTTCCAGCGTTTCCGCCGATGCGCCCGTATAGGTGGCCTGAATACTGATTTGTGGCGGTGCCACATCGGGATACTGCGCCACGGGCAGGCTGCGAATACTCAGGATACCGAACAGCATGATGCAAAGGGCGATCACCCAGGCAAAGACCGGCCGACGGATAAAGAACTGCGCCAACATATCAGTGACCCTCGCTGGTCGGAGCGTTATCGCCCGAAGAGACGTCTACCGCTTTCACCTGCATGCCCGCCTGAACTTTTGCGGTGCCTTCAACAATCAGCTTGTCACCCTGGTTGAGGCCGGAAGTAATCAGCCAGTTATTGCCCATTACGCGGTCGGTCACTACGTCGCGACTTTCGACTTTGTTCTCTTTATCGACCACCAGCGCGGTAGCATTGCCTTTCGCATCACGGGTGATGCCTTGCTGAGGCGCCAAAATGGCATCGCTTTTCACGCCGTTGGTGACGCTGGCGCGCACGTACATACCCGGCAACAGTTCATGTTGGGGATTGGGGAAAATCGCACGCAGCGTCACAGTGCCCGTCGCCTCATCCACCGACACCTCGGTCAGTTCCAGCTTGCCGGGATGATCGTAGGTCGTACCATCTTCCAGTTTCACCGTCACGGGCACGCCATCTTTGTTCTGCTGCAGTGACGCCTGTTGGCGTCTCAGTTTGAGCAATTGCACGCTGGATTGCGTGAGATCGACATAGATAGGATCTAGTGCGCGAATCGTCGCCAGCGCGGTGGTCTGGCTGGCGGTCACCAGCGCGCCAGGCGTAACCGATGAAATCCCAATGCGACCGCTAATCGGCGCTTTGATTTGGGTGTAATTCAGGTTGATGCGCGCACTTTCGACGGCAGCACGGTACTGATCCACGGAAGCAACGTTCTGTTGATACGTTGCCTGCGCATCATCCGCATCCTGACGTGAAACGCCGTTATCTTTCACCAGTGCGGCATAGCGTTCGGCTTTCAGTTTGCTGCTCTTCACCAGAGCCTGCGCATTCTTAAGTTGTGCGACGGCCTGATCGTAGCTGGCCTGATAGCTGGCCGGATCGATCTGATACAGCACCTGTCCGGCTTTCACCTCATCGCCTTCGGTGAACAGACGTTTCTGAATGATCCCATCCACCTGCGGCCTGACATCAGACGTCATACTGCCGGTGACGCGCCCGGCAAGCTGGCTGTCCAGTGTCACCGATGCGCTTTGCAACGTTTTTACCCCGACTTCGGTGGTCATGTTGGCATCGGCGGGAGGACTGTTTTGATCGCAGCCCGCGATCATCACGACCAGCCCGGCGATCATACTGCGCTGTAAAGTTTTCATGAAGTACCCTGTAATGAACGTTCATTCTCAGCGCGCAGTGTAATAAATGCACAAGAATCTGTATGTCAGCAAAGCGAAAAGAAGGATGTCCAGAAATGAGCAGCGCGGCTGCATTGTTCAGAGACGCGCCTGGAGAATGAGCCTGAAGGCGAGCGAATTCCGCCGCCTTACAGCCTGGTGGCGTGTTTCTGCGCGGGCTCCATTTCATACCACGCTACATGAAATGCTTGAGATGCGTTATTTGTGGCAGCGGCCTGTCCGAATGGAAAATACTCAACGGGTGAGTTTTCTCGGCCAGGAACCGCATACGTTGTTAGAGGATGCCGTGCGGGCCGCATTGTGGTTGCCTGCGGCCCGAAGCCCGAAGCCCGAAGCCCGAAGCCCGAAGCCCGAAGCCCGAAGCCCGAAGCCCGAAGCCCGAAGCCCGAAGCCCGAAGCCCGAAGCCCGAAGCCCAAAGCCCGAAGCCCAAAGCCCAAAGCCCAAAGCCCAAAGCCCAAAGCCCAAAGCCCAAAGCCCAAAGCCCAAAGCCCAAAGCCCAAAGCCTACGGCCGGTGGCGTGTTTGTAAGCCCGAACCGCCTGCAAAGACGCGCTGCCTTTCCAGAGCATTAAGTGCTCAACGTCTCGCATCCGGCGGTCGGGTGAGACCAGACAGAAGACGCCACCGTTTCCCGTGGCGCGCATAAAACCGTTCTCACCGAGAATGGGAGGTAGCTCAAAATTCCACCCAAAGGTATTATAAAGGTTATGTTTGTGGTGTTAGATTGGCCTTACCAACACCGGGGAACACACCATAATGAAAACGAAAACGGTCAGCCTGTCATTGATGATGTTTGTGGAATGGTTTATCTGGGGCGCGTGGTTTGTCCCGCTCTGGGCCTTCCTTAGCAAAAATGGTTTCACGCCCGTCGAGATTGCGTGGTGCTATGCCTGCACCTCCATCGCCGCCATTCTGTCGCCCATTCTGGTGGGATCGCTGGCAGACCGCTTTTTTCAGGCCCAGAAAGTGCTGGGTGTGCTGATGATCGTGGGCGCCGGGCTGATGTACTTCGCGGCGCAGCAAACGCACTTCAGCGGTTTCTTTCCCCTGTTGCTGCTGTATGCGCTGACCTATATGCCCACGATTGCCCTCACCAACAGCATTGCGTTTTCGCATGTAGCAGACGTGGAGCGTGATTATCCGCGCATCCGCGTGCTGGGCACGCTTGGCTGGATCGCATCCGGTATCGTCTGCGGTTTTCTGCCGTCGTTACTGGGCTTTGGCGATATCTCCGCCAGCAATGTGCCGCTGCTGATTACCGCCGCCAGCTCGCTGCTGCTGGGTATATTCGCCTTTATGCTGCCCGCCACGGAGCCTAAAAGTACCGGCGCCTTTAGTGTGCGAACCGCGCTGGGCCTGGATGCCCTGCATCTGTTAAAAGATCGCAGCTTCCTGGTCTTTTTTGTCTGTTCCTTCCTGTTCAGTATGCCGCTGGCGTTCTATTACATCTTTGCCGAGGGCTTCCTGACCGAAGTGGGCCTGGCGCACGCCACGGGCTGGATGACGTTAGGGCAGATGTCCGAAATTCTGTTTTTACTGGCGCTGCCGTTCTTTATCAAACGTTTTGGTATCGGCAAGGTCTTGCTGCTCGGCCTGGTGACGGCCGCGCTGCGTTATCTGTTTTTTGTTTTTGGCAGCGATCAGAACCTGCTCACCTATGGCCTGTTATTTATGGGCATTCTGCTGCACGGCGTCAGCTATGACTTTTACTTTATTACTGCCTACATCTACGTCGATAAAAAATCCCCTGTGAGCATGCGCAATGCGGCGCAGGGATTAATTACCCTGGCCTGTCAGGGAATCGGCAGCCTGTTAGGTTATCGCCTGGGGGGCTATCTGATGCAGGAGATGTTTGCCTATGGTCAACCGCGCAACGGCCTGACGTTCAACTGGGCGGGAATGTGGCTGTTTGGCAGCGTGATGATCATATTGATTACCGTGGCGTTTATTCTGCTGTTCCGCGATACGAAAAAACGCAGCGATGAGCTTAACGTGGTTGAGCCTGCCGCCGCGACGGAAAGCCAAAAATAAGGAAGAGAAGATGATTACCGTACAACAAAGGATCACCGGCGCGTTTTATGGTCAGGCGCTTGGCGATGCCATGGGCATGCCGTCAGAACTCTGGCCGCGAAGCCGCGTAAAAGCACATTTTGGCTGGATTGATCGTTTCCTGCCCGGCCCGGCAGAGAATAACGCCGCCTGCTATTTCGGCCGCGCCGAGTTCACTGACGATACATCGATGGCGCTGGCGCTGGCCGATGCCATCATCCGTCATGACGGAGAGATCGTCGCTGAAACCATTGGTCTTAACATCCTGCGCTGGGCAGAAGGGTTTGACGCGTTTAATAAAAATGTTCTGGGGCCCACATCAAAAATCGCGCTGCGCGCATTACAGGCCGGCCAGCCGATCAGCGCGCTGGAAAACAACGGCCTGACTAATGGGGCGGCGATGCGTATTGCCCCGCTGGGCTGCCTGTTACCCGCGCGAGATTTGCACGGTTTTATTGATGCGGTTGCGTTGGCTTCCAGCCCCACCCACAAGGCCGACGTCGCGATTGCCGGGGCAACCGTGATTGCCTGGGCCGTTTCCCGGGCGATAGAGGGCGCAGGCTGGAGACAGATTCGTGACGCGCTGCCTGCGGTCGCGCGTGCGGCGCAGGAGCGGCAGATAACCACCTTTAGTGCGGCCATGTCTGCGCGCCTTGAGCTGGCGTTTTCGGTCGTTGAACAGGGGCGCGGTGTTGAATCCACTATGGAGAACATCTATGCCCTGGTGGGAACAGGCACCAGCACCATCGAGTCCGTGCCCGCCGCCATCGCGATGGTTGAACTGGCAGGAACCGATCCCAACCGCTGCGCCATTCTTTGCGCCAATCTGGGCGGCGACACGGACACCATTGGTGCGATGGCGGTTGCCATTTGTGGTGCGCTTAACGGTATTGATGCCATTGACCCTGCGCTCCGACAGCAGCTGGATAGCGTAAATAAACTGGACTTTGAAAGCTACGGCCGGGCGTTTACCGCTTTTCGCCTCAAGCGGGAGGCGGCGCATGGTTGATTCCCAGAGCGTGGCAACATTAGGCAACCGGGCCCCGATCGTCGTACTGGGCGCCGCCGTCGTGGATGTCATCGCCCGCGCCGAGCAGCTTCCCCAGCGCGGCGGCGACAGCGCGCTGCAGCAGCAAAGTATCAGCGTGGGAGGCTGTGCGTTGAACGTGGCGCTGGCGCTGCACCGCTTAGGTATGGATGCCGTTTCTGCGTTACCGCTCGGCCAGGGCGTCTGGGCTGAGCTACTCCGGCAAAAGCTTGCGGCCTGTGGCCTGACCAGCGTCACGGAAACCCACAAGGGCGACAATGGCTGGTGCCTGGCGCTGGTTGAACCCGACGGAGAACGCACGTTCCTGTCGGTGGCCGGGGTGGAGAACCAGTGGGATGAGGCGATGCTGGCCTCTGTTCCGCTTCACGCAGAAGGCTGGCTGTATCTGTCGGGTTATCAGCTCATCGGCAAGAATGCGGAAACACTGCTGTCCTGGCTGGAAGGGCTGGCAAACAGGCCGCGGCTGGCAATCGATTTTGGGCCGCGTCTGCCTGCGATCGCGCCGGATCACTGGCAGCGCGTGATGGCGCTGCAGCCGTTGATTACGCTTAATCGCCAGGAAGCCGAACACGTCTGGCACCAGCGTTTGCAGCAGGACGGGTCTTTTAACGCGCAGGCGCTGATTACCCAGTGGGCAAAACATTTTGCCAGCCCGCTGGTGGTCAGGCTGGATAGCGAAGGCGCAGGCTTCAGCCATCACGGACAGTACGGCTGGATCGCAGCATTCAAGACGGCGGTGGTCGATACGATTGGGGCCGGTGACAGCCACACGGGAGGATTACTGGCTGCGCTCGCATCTGGCTGGCCACTTGATAACGCAGTGGCGCTGGGGAATGCCGTCGCATCATTCGTGGTTACGCAGCGTGGAGGCGATACCGCCCCCGACCGTGCAGCGCTGATTCGCCACTGGCAGCAGTGCCTTACTCGGCAATAAACACGTACAAATCACTGCGACAGTAGCTGATGCTGTATTCCAGAGGACGATCGCGCGCATCCAGCGCCAACTGCTTAATCACCAGTACGGGAATCCGCTCGGGCAGGGCAATGAGGCGCTGTAATTCCGCATCCGGCATTTGCGCACTGACGCGACTTTGCGTTTTCACCGGCTGGATCTGGTGGCGGCGAAAATAGTCGTACAGCGAAATACCGATGTCGCTGGCATCGTTGATCAAATCGCACGGCACCCAGGACGTTTCCACGGACACGGCCTGTTGATCGACATAACGCAGGCGCTTCAGCAAATAGACCTCACTGTCCGGGGGCAGCTGCAGCTTCTGCGCAATGTCATCTTCGCAACGGATACGATGTTTTTGCAGCCATTCCGTATCGGGCTTTTTACCCCGTAATACGACCTGCTGTGAAAATCCCTGCGGCTCTTTCAGTGAGTATTCCAGTGCGCGACAAATCTGCGTGCCATAGCCACGCGAGCGATGAACAATCCCTTCCTGAGAGAGCGCATCCATCGCTTTACGCACCGTGATGCGGGAAATCCCCAGAGAGTGAGAAAATTCGCGCTCGCTGGGCAACACCTCTTCGTGACGCAGCACGCCGTCGCGCACGGCGTCTTTAATCACCTGCACGAAACGTTTATAGAGCGGGGTTTTGCTCTCGGCGCTGAGCACGCTGCTCAGATGACTGAAAAGGGCATTATGCTGTGATGTCATTATTCTCGTCTGGGATACATAACCTTATCTGCTGGAATTCTATACTATCTCTCTTATCGCCGTACTGCTTTTGCAGGCTGCAAGTTGAGGATAGTCAAATGGAAACCTATTCACCCCAGGTAAAGCAACATAAACGTGCGCTGGTTGCGGGTTCGGTTGGCAACTTTATTGAGTGGTATGAGTTCGCCATCTATGGTTTTCTCGCCACGCTGATTGCGCAGAACTTTTTCCAGTTACAGGGCGAGTCGGCCTTGAGTGGGCTGATTCTCACCTGGGCCTCCTTTGCCGTCGCATTTTTCTTTCGGCCACTGGGTGCGCTGGTGTTTGGCCGTATCGGCGATCGCATCGGCCGCAAACCGACGCTGATTATGGTGCTGGTGTTCATGACGCTGGCGACCACGGCGATTGGCCTGGTGCCGACCTATGCCTCAGTGGGCATCGCAGCACCGTTAATCCTGACCGGGCTGCGTATCCTGCAGGGGTTGTTTGCCGGAGGAGAATACGGCGGTGCGGTCTCCCTGATGACGGAATTTGCGCCGCGAGGCAAGCGCGGCCTGTATGGTGCGTGGCAGTCGCTCACGGTGGCGCTGGGCCTGCTGGCTGGCGTCGGGCTGGTGGCGCTGTTGTCGTTTATGCTCAGCCCACAAGCCATGCTGGCCTGGGGCTGGCGCATTCCGTTTATCCTGGCATTACCGCTGGGCATGGTGGCGCTCTGGCTGCGGCTGGCAATGGACGAAACGCCCGGCTTTGTCCGTCAGCAACAGCAGCAGAAGGGGGGCAAAGCCGCACCGCTCCAGACGTTGAAAACCATTCTGCTGGCCGTGGCGCGCGTGATGCTGTGGTCAGCGGCGGGTTACACTTGTCTGGTCATTATGCCAGCCTACCTTCAGTCCGCCCTGCAAACCGGACTGCACCAGGCGCTGGCGATCGCCGTGATTTCCAATCTGGGGTTTGCCTTGACCATTATTCCGGCGGGGATACTCAGTGACAGGATAGGGCGACGCCGGGTGATGGTGGTGGCCAGCGTACTGTTGCTGTTACTGGCGATGCCGCTGCTGAAGGTGCTGCAGGCGGAAACGGTGGCGTTACCCAGCAAAGCGCTGGTGGTGTTTATTGCAGGCGGCGTGGTGGGCTTACTGGCAGGACCGGGGCCGGCGATGCTGGCCGAAATGTTTCCCACACGGGTTCGCTACACCGGACTGGGACTGGCGTATTCGCTATCGAATGCCGTTTTCTCGGGCTGTGCGGGGTTGATTATTACAGGGCTGGTCAAGCAGACGGGCAATCTGGATATTCCGGCGTGGTACATGATGGCAACGGCGTTGGTAACAATACCGGCACTGATGACGTTAAACAAAGACGATCATCTGCGCGATCTGGTATGAGGGTAAAACGGGAGCCAACGCTCCCGTTTTAAGACTTATTTGCGGCCCAGCAGGAAGCCAAGTACCACGCCAACGCCAGCGGCTACGGCCAGACCCGCGAACGGGTTAGACTGCACCTGATCCTTGATGCAATCAGCGGCATCACGTGCGGCGTAGGATGCCTGATTGGTGTAGCGGCGTGCTGCACCACGGGCACGGTGACGCGGGGAGTCGGTAACTTCACCCCATTGTTGCTCTGCGGCACCGGCGACTTCTTTCACTGCATCTTCAATTTTTCCTGACATGCTTCATCTCCTTGGTTATCACAGTCACCTAAAGCGTAGCAAAGCTTAGCCGTCGTGCTGCCCCAGGGCGCATTAATCTTCTGTGCAGGAGGCAAAGGTCAGGGGAAAATATCTGCCACCGCGTCATATCGCTGGCCTGAGAGGCGCGCAGGCAGGGGCGTGAAGCGGGGAAACGCGGCAACTCGCCAGTGGCTAATGTGTGCAGGGAAAAATCATTACCAGCTGTTTCACAAAACGGCATTGCCCGGAGCGGCGATGTACTGAGGGTACCAGCTCACCAGAAAGTGGCGAATATGGTCGAAGCACCATTCCGCATCCTCCAACTGAGGGCAGTAGTACTGAATTGTGATTTTTTCATAGCGGCGCTGACGTTGCTGCAGCGGCGACCAGCCCCAGTCGAGTACAGCACGGGCATAGTTAACCAGCGCATCCGCTGCCAGCCCATGCTGTTGCGCCTGCTCTTTGAGATAGGTGTAAAACGCGGTTTCCAGCTGCAGCGTCTCAGCACGTGAATGGCCAGGCAACTCGGGACGAAAGGCGATATCAATAAACCCGCACACCGCGTTTTCCTGCTGTTGCCAGTCGCAGGCCAGCGTCATGAACAGCCCGTCCTGAAGATTCACCTCTTCCACCAGACGCTGCAGGTTTGCTGAGTGGCGCAGCACTGCAACCTCTTCAAGGCGCTCTGTTTCCAGCGTTAAGTCGATGCCGCAGGGATTGACCGTACCGTCTTCATTGCGGGTCGCCGGGAAGGGAAAATCGATATAGCCGTTGTTATCCAGACGCTTTTCCATGTGAAGGATGACCTGTCTCTTGACGTTTCCTGACACTATACCATTCTGCGCCCGGATTCACCCCTCTACGGGCAGGTCCAGGTGATCAGGGTATCCTGATAGGGATTGATGAGCCGGAACTGCTTGTCCGACAGGCGTTGCGCATAATAACCCTCACGCGTGACGGCGGAAGGAATGTACTGGAAGCGATCCTGCGACTGCAGCGGACCGCTCTGCACGCTTGCGCCGTCCCGACTGACGCTAAATGAGGTGACCAGATCGAAAATCGTCCCCTGGGTCTGGCCCAGCGACTGACCGTAAAGGGTGCTGACCTCGCCCGGGCATTCCACGCCTTTCGGCGACGATGAGCAGCCCGCAAGCAGTGCCATAAAAATGAAAACTACCGATCGCAACATATCCTGTCCCTGCCCAAGTCCATGAAAGCGGTGAACGATTCTATCCTGTTGCGCCGCAAATAACATGATCATAGCAGTTCTGCGACACAGGCTGATTTGTGCTTTGCTCAAAGGTTAAGCAACAGAAATGCAAAAGATGACTTTGAGGTGGAATAAACGTTATTCTTGCCATCTTTGCGCATCGCTTAAGCAAATTCAGGGATAAATGATGAAAGAAGAAGAAGCCAGCCTAATGATTATTCGCCACGCCATCGAATCGCTGGATGCAGAAAAAAGGCAGCAGGTCATTGCCTGTGCCGCTGAAATTCGCGATGTGATGAGCAGCTTCGACAGCGAACACGCCGACTTGGCGTTAATGTTGGTCGCAGCAGAAGTGGCTGCAGACTAATTGAGCCGTGGTTTACCCGATGCCATCCCGCCCGTTCGGTTTTCTGGTGGTGCGCAGGGCAGGTGAGCGGCTGTCTCTCCGGCACGCCTGAATCCCTGCGGCAACCTGTCCCGTCCTGCTCTGCCTGGCTTTTATTGTGATAAACTCCCCTGACAATGGGAAATGACGTATTCAGCGGAGGAAATCAGATGAAAGCAGTCCGTCTTGCCCTGTGCCTGTTGGCCTGTTATAGCGCGTCAGCGTGGAGCGAAAGCGAATTCCAGATCCATTGTCCCGGTCGGCCTACCATGACCATTTCACGCGCTGAATATGGGCTGAGTACGCTCTCCTGGCCCAAACAGCACTTCCAGATTGCGGCGGGGCAACTGAACACGCAGATTGAGGGCGGTGACAAAGTGGCCATTACCCGCTTCCGCAACGGCGATCAGTTGATCGTCAACAAAAGCAATCTCGACACCTTCTTTGTCTACCATGACAGCGACGCGCTGGTGCCCTGCAGCCGCAGCGCGAAGCGTGACGTGGACGTCCTGAGCCTTGAGCGCTACGACGACAGACAACGTAACGACTCCTGATTTGCCGCGATAAGGAATGCCAATGCAGATTACCCTCACTGATAAGGTGACCAGTAAAGATCAGGATGAACTCCGGCTGGGCCTGAATGCGCATAACAGCAAATTTTTTGACGTGGACCTGATTAAACCGCTGGGGCTGTTTATCTGTGATTCTCAGGGTAAGAAGCTGGCAGGGTTAACCGGTACGACGACAGGTAACTGGTTACGCATCGATTTGCTTTGGGTCAGCGACAGTCTCCGGGGGCAGGGCACGGGAAGTCAGTTGATGCTGGCGGCAGAAAAAGAGGCGCGCCAGCGAGGATGCCGTTTTGCCCAGGTCGATACGGCCAGCTTTCAGGCTCGGCCCTTCTACGAAAAGTTGGGCTATCACGTCCGGTTAACGCTTGGCGACTATATTCACCATCACCAGCGCCATTATCTGACCAAAATCCTTTAACTACAGCACCGCCTGCTGGCGCAGATCCAGCGGGTGCAGCTCTGCCTCGTCGATAGCGGCCAGCCAGCCGGACAGGGTCACTTTTTGCCATGAAAGATGGCCGCGCGTGGTGCTCATCAGCACCACGTCAGGGCGCAGAGTCCGGTAGAGCTCCAGCGAAGCGGCCAGTTCGGCAGGATTGCTCTCGGGCACCAGCACGGTTATCCAGCGGTCATGCTGACGTGTGAGTGTATCACCGACAAACAAGTAGGTCAGGCCGTTAGGGGAAGCGTAAAGATAGCTGCAGCTGCCGGGCGTGTGGCCGGGCGTCGGCAACAGGTGAAAATCACCAAAATGCGTTTCCTGCTGCGTGAAGGTATCGTCAGGTTCGACAAAGCGGCTGATCTGCCCCAATGATCGGCTGTGGCAGTAGAGCGCGCTGTTAAAGCGCTGCTGGATACGCGCCGCGCCGGGCGCGGATTCATGCCAGTGGGTCAGGTAATGCCGGATTATGCCGTTATCGTCCGCCAGCACTTCATGATCCAGCGGGTTTTCTACCCGTCCAATCAGTAAATTGCCGCGCGGATGACGCAGCAAAAAACCATGCATCATAATGTCTTCGGTACCTTCGGCCGGAAACTCCGGCGTTGAGATCCACAAATCGTCATACAGCGGCTTCAATGTCGATCTCCTGCAACTTCAGCTATGTGCGCAATACGGGATGTCCGCTCGCCTGTAATACAACCTGACCCTGATTCACCTGCAGCGTGGCCGTTGCACCCAGAGGTAAGGTGACGGTATCCGGAGCGTGACCGAAGTCCAGGTCGCTGATAACCGGCAGGCCGCTGACCTCGCGAATGTGCTGCCAGACAGTAGGAAAATCAAATCCGTTGTCGTACTCCGACAGAGCGGTACTGGTGAAACTGCCGGTGACAATTGCCTGCTGTCTGGCCAGCACGCCGCATTGGTGCAACTGCAGCAGCATACGTTCAATACGGAACGGATGCTCATTAACATCTTCGATAACCAGAATGCCGTTCTCAATCTGCGGCAGCCATGGCGTCCCGATTAGCGAGCAGAGCATCGCCAGGTTGCCGCCCCACAGCGTCCCCTGCCAGTGGCCGTTATCGGGTGTTTCACTTTGCCAGGCCACCTTGACTGTAGGTGATGTCAGCGCATGCCAAAAGTGCTGCAGGGTAAATTCGGATAAAACCTCAGCGCCAAAATTGCCCGCCAGCATCGGTCCACTGAAGCTAATCAAACCGGCATGTTGGAGCAGCGCTAACTGCAACACGGTGAAGTCGCTGTGCCCACAGATGGCCAGCGGCTGGTGCGCTAAACGACGCTTCAGGCCGGCATAATCCACCGACGGCAGCAGCCGTGTTGCGCCATAACCGCCGCGCACCGCCAGCACAATATCGGGTAGGGTTGCTAAGTCAGCCAGTTCATTAATATCGCCTGAGCGCGCCTCGTCGGTGCCAGCAAAGCGCTGGAAGCGCCGCGCGATGACGGCGTCATTGTCCACGCGATGTCCTTCCGCTCGCAGGCGTTCAACCCCGAGCAGGGCCGCAGGTTGATTATGGCAATAACCTGAAGGGGCAATAAGACGGATGGAACGTGACGTCATAGTAAATTCCTGAAATTAGTCAGTGACAGACTTCACGATAATGACGAAAAACCGTAAATAAGTCATCAGACTGCTGTAATTAGGATAAACGGTAATTTTGCAATTCAGCCGGCTCGGTATGATAGCTTCCGCCACTTCTGCGACGAGATAAAAAATTGCTAAAAATTCGCTACTTTGTCATTTCAGCCTTGCTGCTGACGGGCTGTGCCAGTGAACCGCCGCATACTTACGTTAAAGAGAAGAATACGCCGTTAACTCAGGCACCGCCTTCACGCATCAGTGGAACCTGGTCACTCTTTACCGAAACGGCCGCCAGCCAGTATGGCGTGGATGAAAAACTGATCAGCGCCATTATCAATGTGGAGTCCGGTGGGAACCCTGGCGTGGTCAGCCGTTCTAATGCGGTGGGATTAATGCAGATCAAAGCCTCAACCGCGGGCCGGGAAGTGTACCGCACCCAGGGGCGCCACGGTCAGCCGAGTAACGCAGAGCTGCGCGATCCGGCCAGAAATATTGATATTGGTACCGCGTACATCAAAATTCTGCAGCAGTCCGCGCTTTCGGGCATCCGCGATCCCCTCACGCTGCGTTACGCCACCATTGTTTCCTATGCAAACGGTGCTGGCGCGTTACTGCGCACCTTCTCCAGCAATCGCGATCGGGCCATTGCCATGATAAATGCCATGACGCCGGACGAGTTCTATCAGCACGTACAAAACAAACATCCTGCAGCCCAGGCGCCACGTTACCTGTGGAAAGTCACCACGGCTTATCGCGCTAACAGCTGATCCCCATGTTTTCTCCTCACCTTCCTTTTTGGCAGGTGAGGAGAGAACAGTTAAGTGGTCAGCAGCCTTGCCGTGGGATAATCCACAATCAGCACATTCACATAGCCACCCCGCAGCGCCCCGCGAATCGCCTGTGCTTTCTCTTTGCCGCCTGCCAGCGCTACCACCTGCGCGCACTGTCGCACCTGTTCCAGTTCCATGCCAATGACCGGATCTTCATCGGCGTTCAGCACGGGTTGACCCTGTTCATCAAAATAGTGCAGGCAAATATCGCCCACCGCGCCGCGTTCGGCCAGGGTGCGTAACATGGTTGCGTCGTAGTAGTTACCCGAATTGCGCAGCAGCGCAGAAGGTTCAAGATCGCCAATGCCGACAATGGCTAAGTCCACCTCATTAAACTTATTCAGCACTTCGGCGACGTCGGGATTGGCGGCCAGCCGCTGGCGATCCGTGACCGAATGTTCAATGGACTGAGAGGGCAGCAGCCAGGCGGGGCAATTCAACAGCGCGGCAAGATTTTGCGTCAGTATCGTAGCCTGGACGTTTCCGTTGGCCCCCACGCCGCCCAGCAGCTGAATCACCCCTTTACAGGCGTTATTGAGAGGATGCAGGGCATCCACCATTGCACGAATGGTACCGCTCCAGGAGGAGATGCCAATAAGTTCGTCCGCGCGCAGTCGGGTTTCAAGATAGTGAGCCGCCGCCGATCCAATCGCCTGTTTGATCTCGCCAGCGGACGCTTGTTCTGGCACATCCACCACAATGGCCTGCGGCAGCTGATAGCGTTGCTCAAGCGCTTTTTCCAGTTCCGGAAAGATATTAGCAGGCGGCACCACGCTGATTTTTACCACGCCTTCCTTCACACTGCGGTTCAGAATGCGCGATACGAACGATTGAGACAGCTTGAGTAGCTGTGCAATATCGGACTGCTTCCTGCCTTCGACATAGTAAAGTGTGGCAATTTTTACCATGAGCCGCTGTTCATCCTGCTTCGCCATTGGTTTTTTTCCTCTCGTGTTCTGCCTGCCATTGTTAACCACCCACGTAAAAATCACAATCCACGGCAATTTGTGATCATTTTCGCTTTTTATCACTTCCTGTCTGGACGGCGTCACCCGCAAGGCGCATAGTGGATTTGAATATAAAATCATTATTGAATATATATTCATAAAGGGAAAGGACTTTGGTCTGGCAGCGCATGTAAGTGTGAGACTTTCACGCATTGCCTGTCAGCACGGTGCAATAACACCCAGCCTGAATATATATTCAGTGTGGACTTAAAATTCAATAGGTGAGCTATGAATCCTTTTATGCTTTCTGTAAATGAGCTTGAAAAACGAGCGCGTTCAGTGCGCCGCCGCATTATTCAGCTTAACGCGGGCAGCCCGGCGGGGGGGCACACCGGCGCGGACCTGTCGCAGGTTGAAATCCTGACTGCGCTCTATTTCCGCATCCTCAACTGTGCGCCCGACCGGACGGCAGATGACGAGCGTGATATCTATATCCAGTCAAAAGGTCATGCCGTGGGAGGATATTACTGTGTGCTGGCGGAAGCCGGGTATTTCCCGCTGGAGTGGCTGGCGACCTATCAACATGCACACTCCGCTTTACCGGGGCATCCGGTGCGGCAAAAGACGCCGGGCGTCGAACTGAACACGGGCGCGCTGGGGCACGGATTGCCCGTGGCGGTGGGCATTGCGCTGGCGGCGAAGAAGAGCAACAGTCGGCGGCGTATTTTTGTCGTGACCGGCGACGGCGAGCTGGCAGAAGGCAGTAACTGGGAAGCGGCGCTGGTGGCAGCCCATTACGGGCTGGATAACCTGATTGTGATTAACGACAAAAACAAACTCCAACTGGCGGGATCGACGCGTGACATCATGAACACCGATCCGCTAGCGGAGAAATGGCGTGCCTTTGGTCTGGCGGTGAGTGAATGCCAGGGCAATGACATGGCATCGGTGGTCAGCGCACTCGAACAGCCGCCGGTAAGCGGCAAACCGCGGGTGATTATCGCCCACACGGAAAAAGGGTTTGGTATCTCCTTTATCCAGGGCAAAGCGGAATGGCACCACCGGGTGCCCAAGGGTGAAGAAATCGACCGGGCACTGGAGGAGTTAAAAGATGAGTAAGGCACAACATCTGGCAGAGGTCATGGTAGAAGCATTGATGGCGGCGGTTGATCGCGGTATCGATGTGGTTCCGGTGGTGGCTGACTCCACCTCAACTGCTAAAATCGCGCCGTTTATTAAGGCGTTTCCCGGCCGGTTAATTAACGTGGGCATCGCCGAGCAGGCGCTGGTGGGCACGGCTGCCGGGCTGGCGCTGGGCGGAAAAGTGGCTGTAACCTGTAACGCCGCACCCTTTCTGATCTCCCGCGCTAACGAGCAGGTGAAAATCGACGTCTGTTATAACAATACTAACGTTAAGCTGTTTGGGCTGAATGCAGGAGCCAGCTACGGCCCGCTCGCCAGCACGCACCACAGCATTGACGACATCGCCATCCTGCGTGGATTTGGCAATATTGAAATCTACGCGCCTTCCTGTCCCCTTGAGTGCCGCCAAATCATCGACTATGCCCTTGATCATGTGGGGCCGGTTTATATTCGGCTGGATGGCAAGGCGTTGCCGCAGTTGCATGACGACGAATACCGCTTTACACCTGGGGCGATCGATCTGCTGCGCGAAGGCCATGACATTGCGCTTGTTGCCATGGGCTCAACGGTACATGAGGCCGTTACCGCCGCAGAGCAGTTGGAAAAGCAGGGGGTTTCCGCTGCGGTAATCGCCGTGCCTTCTCTTCGTCCCTGTAACACTCAGCAATTGCATAATCTGCTGAGTCACTACCGTAGCGTCATCACGGTTGAAGAGCACAACATCAATGGTGGCGTAGGCAGCCTGGTGGCGGAGGTCCTGGCCGAGAACGGCTTGCCGGTTAAGCTGTTGCGTCTGGGCATTGCGGATGGCGAGTACGCCATCGCCGGCGATCGCGCCTCTACCCGGGCCTGTCATGGCATTGACGCCAGCAGCGTGGCGGCCCAGGCGCTGCGCCTTTGCACAGGAGGCTGACGATGCATGAGTCCGTGATTCTGGCTATTGATGAAGGCACCACCAACGCCAAAGCGGTCGCCGTAAATCGTCAGGGAAAAGTGGTGGCGCGGGCCAGTCAGGGCCTGACGCTGCAGCATCCGCAACCCGGTCTGGCCGAGCAGGCCCCCATGGCCATCTGGCTGGCCGTCAGGCAGGCGATAGCCGACTGTCTTGCCCAGTGCGCCGACGCACCGGTCGCGGCGGTTGCGATCAGCAATCAGCGTGAATCGGTTTTGATATGGCAGCGTCGGGACGGCATGCCGCTCACCCCGCTGGTGAGCTGGCAGGACCGCCGTTCGGAATCGTTTTGCCGCGATCTTCATCTGTCTGGACTGGCCGGGAAGATTACGGCGCTAACCGGGCTGGCGGTCGATCCTATGTTTCCTGCCGCCAAGCTGACTGGCATGCTGGCGTCACTGCCTGACGGTTTTGCCAGAGCGGCGGCGGGGGAGTTATGTATTGGTACAGTGGACAGCTGGCTGACCTGGCAACTGTCGGCGGGAGAGTGCTTCGTTACCGACCATGCCAATTCGGCACGCACGCAGCTTTACAGTCTGCACACCAACGACTGGGATGATGAACTGCTGTCCCTGTTCAGCCTGCCGCGCGCTGCGTTGCCGCAGATTAACGCCTCAGCGGGTTGTGCGGGCGTGGTTGCCTTAACTGATATTGCCGGTCTGGCACCTGGCACCCCGATCCTGGCACGCATTGGCGATTCCCATGCGGCGCTTTATGCCCAGCGCCGTGACGAGGCGGAAGTGGTCAAGGCAACCTATGGCACGGGCTCCTCGCTGATGATGTCGATGGCAACGCCGATCCTGACCGACAATGGCCTCAGCACCACCGTGGCGTGGCACGACGGTCAACCGCGCTTTGCGTTTGAAGGCAATATTACCCACACCGGTTCAGGTGCGGCCTGGCTGGGAAAAATGCTCGGCGTCACCGATCCCCGGCAGCTGACGGCAATGGCCGAAAGCTGCGATGACAATCAGGGCTGCTATTTTGTCCCGGCCCTGTCCGGACTGGGCGCGCCCTGGTGGGATTTAAAAGCCCGCGGCATGCTGTGCGGCCTGACCGATGCGGCCACCCCGGCGGTGCTGGCGCGGGTCGCACTGGAGTCGATTACCTGGCAAATTGCTGATGTCTTTTTCGCTATGGAACAGGCAAGCGGCGACACATTACCTGCGCTGTGCGTTGACGGCAGTGCGACACAAAATCGCTGGCTGATGCAGTTTCAGGCGGACGTCCTGCAGCGCCCGCTGCATTGTGCGCCTACCGCTGAAGCCTCCGCGCTGGGGGCGGCACTGCTGGCAGGTAAACAGCTGGGATGGTGGCAACAGGGGAGTGATATGCAGGCTCTTCAGGGCGGCAACGTCGTGATGCCGCGCAGGCAGCTGGCGCAGAAAATGCAGGACAGCTATCAGGGCTGGCTGAACGCCGTTGCCCGCTGTCGCTATCAGCCCGCATAAGGGCTGCAAGAGGATCGGGCAGCGTGCCGCGATCCTCCGTTCGTCCCGGCGCTTAACGATTCGCGCGGCGTAGCTGGGCCGCGTCGTCATCGGGAACCGGCTTAAGATCGACCGGCGGCAAACTGCCCCCGCTGAATTCGACCTGACGGATCGGGAAGGCAAAGCGTATATTGCGTTCTTCCAGTGCCGCCATCAGCTGCAGGTTAATCTCCTGTTGAATATCCATGTACTGGTTGTAGTCGGCACTCAACACAAAATAGACCACTTCAAACGTCAGCTTCGAATCATCGAACGCCAGAAAATGGGCGCGGTCAAAGCGGGTCATCTCGATGCCCTGAATGATGGTTTTCACCTGTTCACTTATCTCGCGTACCTGCTCAGAAGGTGTGGCATAGCTGATACCAAACCTAAACACGATACGGCGCTGCTGCATACGTTTGTAGTTGTGAATCGTTTGCTGCAGCAGAATGGTGTTGGAACAGACGATCTGTTCACCACTCAGGCTGCGCAGGCGCGTGGTTTTCAGGCCGATATGTTCGATGGTCCCCGCGATGTCGCCAAAGACAATAAAATCACCGTGTTCGAAAGGCTTATCAAAGCCAATCGCCAGTGAGGCAAACACATCACTCAGCACCGTCTGAATGGCGAGGGCGATGGCAATACCGCCCACGCCCAGGCTGGCAACCAGCGCCGTAATGTCGATGCCCATGTTCGATAAAATGGCCAGCAGCATCATGACCCAAACCAGCACGCGCAGCAAAATGCCCATAATCACCGTGGTGACAGGATTGCGCACATGCTGCGGATCGCGCAGCAGGCTCTTTAACCACAGACGGATACCGCCGTCGATCCACAGCGTAATCTGCACAATCAGGGCCAGGAACCAGCTGTGCGAGATCGTCGCGCGCCAGGCGTCAGGGAGATCGATAAAGCGCAGGGCGATTAGAAAGGAAAAAATCAGCAGCAGGAGCTGGCTGGTGCTGCGCAAGATCTCGACCAGAATACCGGTAAACCGGGCGTAGCGAACTTCGCTGTAGTGGGCAATGCGGTTAGAGGCAAAACGAATCAGGCTGCGCAGCAGCCAGTAAATGACAAGGGTAGCAACGATAACAATAGCGCTGTTGATCCAGAGTGTTTGATTGAAAAAAATGGACTGAAAATGACGCGAACTGAGCCAGTTTTCCATTGGGGAGATTCTCCTTGCTGGTTCCGGTTAAACGTGAAAGCAAGGGAAAGCATAGCCTGGATGCGCCGCCGGTGCGCGGCGCAGGATGAAGGGCGGATTACTGGAAGCGTTGTGCTTTGTCGCGCGCCTGGCGCTCTAAGGCAAAAATAATCTGCTGCAGCTGCCGCTCCTGATGGGGCTCAAGTGCAGTAAAACGGAAGCTCAGGCGAGGCGTCACTTTCGTCTCATTTTTATTGGTGATAATGCTGCGTTCGCCAATGTGCATAAGCTTAGCGCTGACGTTGAACTGGCCAAATTCCCCCAGTTCGACCTGCAGGCTGTTGAAATCGTCCCCGCTTTTCAGCCCTTCCGGCATCGCTTCTTCCACCAGAACACCAATGCCGCCCAGGGAGAGATCCTGTAAGCGCAGGCGCGCGGCCGTGCCGTCAGGCCACTGGCAATGGCACCAGAACTGCGGCTCCATAGGGGCGCTGATGCGGAAAAATTCCCGACGCTGGATTTGCCACAGTACGTCCGGCAGGGCGGCCTGAAAAGCAGGTAACCCCTCAAAGTCGGTTTTTTCCAGTGCCCCAAGGGCAAATTCGATTTTGGCGCCGTGGGTTTCGGCGAAGACCGTGATTTCGTTGCAGTGCAGCGCGTAGTCGTTATCGAGGTTATTGCTTCCCAGATCAAACACAATGCGCGTTTCATCGGCAGCCAGCATACGGCTAATAAACTGCCCGCGCGAAAAATTCACCAGCAAAGGTGTTTGTAACTGAAGCAGGTCCTTCATCACGCCAAGCACGGCCAGCGTGCCACGTTTCAGATACTGTTCTTTATCGGTTTCTTTCACTTGCTGGCTCCAGATGAGCAACGTTTTTTCACGTAATTATCCTGTTACTACCCGTTCGTTATCGGCGCACAATAATAAAGCTTTAACACAATAACCACTATCATTAACTGCTTGCGCTACATTTTTGGAAAAACGCGACTATACTTGGCGCAGTGAACCGCTTGATTAATCAGGCGATCGCCATTGACTAACCAAAAGGAAGGAGTAACGGATGGGTATTATTTCATGGATCATCTTTGGTTTAATCGCCGGTATCCTGGCGAAATGGATCATGCCAGGTAAAGATGGTGGTGGTTTCATCATTACCGTGATTCTGGGTATTATCGGTGCCGTAGTCGGTGGTTGGATCAGTACCTTCTTCGGTTTTGGCCGTGTGGACGGGTTCAACTTTGGTAGCTTCGTTGTCGCGGTCATCGGTGCGCTTGTCGTGCTGTTTATCTACCGCAAAGTACGCAGTTAACGCAGAACATGATGTAAAAAAAGGGCCCGCAGGTGACTGCAGGCCCTTTTTATATTGGCAATGACCTTGCCGTTATTGTGCGCTGCTCTGCGCCTCGGGAATATCGTGCGCGCTGTTACAGGTTTTCTCTTTCGGGCAATATTTATCCAGCAGCTTCAGCGTCACGCCGTTGGTCCAGCCGAAGCCATCCTGCAGCGGGTATTCACCGCCGCCGCCGCCGCCCAGGTTCGCACCTTCCACCACATATTTTTCGACCAGCTTATGCTCCTTGTCGTAGGTCAGCTGTACGTTACGCAGGAAACGTAAGCCCACCTGCTGCGCCAGTTGAGGTTTCTTGTAGTGCTCCAGGCCTTCTACCGCGACCCACTGCAGCGGTGCCCAGCCGTTAGGCGCGTCCCACTGTTGACCATTGTTCACCGTCGTGGTCACCAGGCCGCCCGGTTTGAGCAGCTGTTTTTCCACCGCGCTGGCGGTGCTGTCAGCCTGTTTGTCGCTGGCAATCTGCATATAGAGCGGAAAGAGCGTGGCAGCGGTGAGCTGCGGATGGATCTGGCGTTTCTTCCAGTCATAGTCCGCGTACCAGCCCTGCTTGCTGTCCCACAGGTAACGGTTAACCGCCGCCTGACGTTTTTCTGCCCGGTCTGCAAAGGCCTTTGCCCGATCGTCCTGTTTGTTCAGTCGATAGGCGGTAGACAGGGTTTTTTCCAGGTGGAACATCAGGCTGTTCAGATCCACCGGGGCCAGTTGGGTGGTACGGATAGTAGCCAGGTTATGAGCGTCGGTGAACCAGCGCGAACTGAAGTCCCAGCCCGAGGCGGCTCCGGCACGCAGCTCGCGGTACATCTCGGCCTTGTTGCGCTGCGGCGCTTTACTGGCCGTCGTAATATCATCCATCCAGGATTCCGTCCGCGGCACGTCGCGCGCATCCCAGTAGCGATTTAGCAACGTACCGTCGGCCAGCTTGATCACCCGTTTGCTGGCACTGCCCGCTGCGACGCTGTCGCTGTCTGCCATCCAGTAGTCGTATTCTTTTTGCAGCTGCGGCAAATAGCGGGTATAGGCTTTGTCGCCTTCATGGGTTGCCAGCAGATCGACCATCAGGCTAAAGAACGGCGGCTGTGACCGGCTCAGGTAGTAGGTGCGGTTACCGTTAGGAATGTGGCCGTAGCGATCCAGCAGGGAAGCAAAGTTATCAACCATGTCCTGGACTTTGTCCCAATGGCCGCTCTCTGCCAGCCCCAACATGGTGAAATAGCTGTCCCAGTAATAAACCTCACGGAAACGTCCGCCCGGCACGACATAAGGCTTAGGCAGCGGCAGCAGCGAGTCGTATTTTCCCACACTGTTAGTGGTGCGGGTTAAAACCGGCCACAGGCCGTTAATATGGTCGCGCAGATTCTGGCCTGCAGGCGGCACATATTTATCGCCGTCGCCAGGCAGGGTAAAATTCGCTGCAACAAACCGTTTTAAATCAAAGCCGCGCTGATTTTTTTGCATCTGCCAGTCGGCAAGAATTGACGAAGGATCGTACTTTGGTACTGCATCGGCAAACGTTTTTTGATCGGGGTAAAATTTCGCCTGTTGAACGGCATTAAACAATGGCCCTAAGCGGACATCCGGCGGCTGCGGTGGATTGTTCAGTAATCGGGATTCCTCTGCCGCCCAGCTGTTGAATACGCTGGCGCTCAGCAACAGGCTGAGCAGGATCGGCGCATGGCGTTGAGGCCGTTTTTTCGTTTTTACCTCAGTGTTCATCATCGGTGTTTCTCCTTGTCCGAAATGCGGCCCTGTGTAACGCATTGACCACCCAACAACTTTAGACCTTAACCACAATTTTCACCCTTAAGTGCGGCGGAAATGTGAAGCGGCATGAATTATTTATTTGCGGTATGTTAGAAAAAAGGCATTTTTTAGGGCTTCGCTTGCCCTTGTGCACGTTTACCCTAGGCGGGAATAAAAGGAGAGCAGTATGGAGATTGTATGGTTTCATCCGTCGCAGAGCGCAACGGACTGGATACATGGCCTGCAGCAGCGTTTACCCCAGGCCCGCGTGCGCGCGTGGGCACCGGGCGACAACGCGCCCGCAGACTATGCGCTGGTGCGTTCGCCACCGCCTGAAATGCTTCGTGGCCGCCACGCGTTAAAAGGCGTATTTGCACTGGGCGCAGGCGTGGATGAAATCCTGCGGCAGCTGGCGCAGCACCCGGATATGCTCACGGACAACGTTCCGCTCTATCGCCTGAAAGACACCGGCATGGCGCAGCAGATGCAGGAATATGCGCTGTGCCGCGTCCTGGGCTGGTTCCGACGCTTCGATGACTATCTCCAGCAGCAGCAGTCGGCCCAGTGGCAGCCGCTGCCTTCTTACCCGCGCGAAACCTTTCACATCGGCATTTTAGGTGCAGGCGTACTCGGGCAGCAGGTCGCCGAAACGCTTAAGGCGCGGGGATTTCCGGTGCGCGTCTGGAGCCGTTCTCCGAAGCAGATTCCCGGCGTAACCAGCTTCGCTGGCGCGGCGGCGCTGAATGACTTCCTGCGCGAAACCCGGGTGCTGATTAACCTGCTGCCCAGCACGCCCGAAACGCGCAATCTGATTGATCATAAACTGTTGCAGCAGTTGCCGCAGGAGGCTTTTTTCCTTAACCTCGCCCGTGGCGATCAGGTCGTGGAAGCGGATTTACTCGCTGCCCTTGATCGCGGACAGTTGAAGGGGGCCGCGCTGGATGTGTTTCAGACTGAACCGCTGCCTGCCGATCATCCCTTATGGTTCCATCCGCGCGTAACAATTACCCCTCACAATGCGGCGGTCACCCTGAAAGAAGAGGCGATGGACTTTATTGCCCACGCTATCGGGCAGCTCGAAAGGGGTGAACATCCTCAGGGCCTCGTCGATCGTCAGCGCGGCTATTAATCACTGATGCCTTAACCGGCCTTTGCAGGAGCAGACAATGTATCCGGTAGATCTTCACATGCACACGGTTGCCAGTACCCACGCTTACAGCACGCTGCACGACTATGTGGCGCAGGCAAAACTGAACGGCCTCAAGTTGTTTGCTATCACCGATCACGGTCCGGACATGGCCGATGCACCGCATTACTGGCACTTCGTTAATATGCGCATCTGGCCACGGATCATTGATGGCGTGGCGATTCTGCGCGGTATCGAGGCCAATATTAAGAACCAGCAGGGCGAGATTGACTGCTCCGGACCGATGCTGGAATCGCTGGATCTCATTGTGGCGGGCTTTCACGAAGCGGTTTATGCGCCGCGCGATCTGACACAGAATACCGAGGCGATGATTGCCGCCATGGCGGGCGGGCTGGTTCACATCATTAGCCATCCCGGCAACCCAAAATATCCCGTCGATATTCCCGCTATCACCGAAGCCGCCGCGCACTACAATGTGGCGCTGGAGCTGAATAACTCCTCCTTTACCCATTCCCGTCCGGGCAGCGAGCCCAACTGCCGGGCGATTGCGGAAGCGGTCGGCAAAGCGGGCGGGCGGCTGGCCTTCGGCTCCGATTCCCACACCGCTTTCACCCTCGGCAACTTCGAGCACTGCCTGCGGATTGCCAGAGAAGTGGATTTTCCCGAGGATCGCGTGTTAAATGTCACGCCGCGTCGCCTGCTCGATTTTCTGGAACTGCGTACCGGCAAACCTATCGCCGAGCTGGCTGACTTTTAATTTATCTCCCTCAAGGAATGTTGACGCATGAATGAGTTTTCCATTCTGTGCCGTATTATTGGCTCGCTGTTTAACCGCCATCCGCAGGATGCGCTGCTGGCCCCGCTGTTTACGCTGATTCGTGAAGGTAAACTGGCGGCACAGTGGCCGCTGGAGCAGGATGAGCTGTTAACGCGCCTGCAGCAAAACAGCGATCCGCAGGCGCTGGCGGCAGACTACGATGCGCTGTTTGTCGGCAGTGACTGCAAGGTATCGCCGTTTGCGTCACGCTGGCCGGAAGGAAAGCTGGAAGCTGATATTCGTGCCTTTTTGACCGCGCGCGGTATGCCGCTGGGCGAGGCGCCTGCCGACCATTTCGGTGGGCTGCTGCTGGCGGCATCCTGGCTGGAAGATCAGTCTGCGGCCGATGAAAGCGCCGCGCAGCTGGCGCTGTTTGACGTGTACCTGATGCCGTGGTGCGGCACGTTTCTCGGCAAAGTTGAAGCCCATGCCAACACGGCGTTTTATCGTACGCTGGCGGTGCTGAGCCGTGAGGCGATTCAGGCCATGTATGATGAGCTGGTGGAAAGCGCCAGCGAGCAGGGCGACGACGCCTGAATCACCAGTGCGCCGGATGCGTGCCGGGCGGGTTGCCGGGCGTGGCGCACTGTAATGTGGTGCCGGGCAGCCAGACGGCGGATCGTAACCGGACGCCAATGCCCCACGGCGTAAGCTCAATGCAGGGCTGGTTGTCGCAGAGCCGTGGCGTAATGCCGGTCTGCGGTTCATTCAACCCATAACGGTGTTGCTCAAGCAGCCAGGCGGTACGCGCCAGCGACAGCCGCGTCTGATTGCCGCAGCCGTGCTGCAGGCGCTGACGCAATCCTGCCAGAACCGCGGCGGCCATCAGGTAGCCAGTGGCATGATCCAGCGCCTGTACCGGAAGCGGTACCGGCGCATCATGCTGCTGCCATCGCATTCCCTGTTCGGCAATCCCGCAACTCATCTGCACCAGACTGTCGAAACCGCGCCGGTTGCGCCACGGTCCCTGCCAGCCCCAGGCATTTAAACTGACGTCGACCAGACCGGGGCTCAGGGCCTGCAGCGATGCCGCATCAAATCCCAGCTTTTCCAGTGCGTCGGCGCGGTAGCCGTGCACCATCACATCGGCCTGTTTCAGTAACCAGATAAACTGGGCGCGGTCGGCTGGCTGTGTTAAATCCAGCACGGCACGGCGTTTGCCGCAGGCAAGCTCTTCGTCCACACCGGGTTCCTGCCAGCCGGGCGGATCGATCCGTAAAACGTTTGCCCCCAGGCTGGCCAGAAAGCGCGTCGCCACCGGGCCTGCAATGATACGGGTCAGATCCAAAACCTTGATGCCAAGTAACGGACGCGCCGCGGGCAACGCCCACGTGACCGCGGGGCCGTCGGCCAGGGTTTCTCGCGCGAAGAGCGGTTCATGTATGACGGCCATCCCCTGTGGATGCTGCTGCCATGCCTCGGCACTGCGCATCTCTGCCGCGCAGCCGCCTGCCTCAATCACCGCCTGTTCCAGCTCCGTGGCTTGCCACTGCGCCACTTCCCGTGCCAGTGCCGCGCGATCCGGGTGACGGCCAAGCACGCGTTCCATTGCCAGCCGATGGTGCGGAGCATTGGTGTGCAGGCGGATCCAGCCGTTGCGGCAGGCATAATCGCCGGCAAAGGGATCCCACAGCGCGGGCGCAGCGCGATTAAGCGGCATAAAACTGTGCTGAAACCAGCGTGAGGCCAGTCGGACGTTAACCTGCGGACGGGCAGGACGATTAAGCAGGTCGGCCACGCCCTGCATCGCCAGACCCAGGCTGGTGGCCGCCAGTTCACTGACGGCATAGGCGGAGGAAAAGGTGGCGTGGTCGGTAAAAACAGGCAGCATTTGTGGCGCATGATTGCCGTGCAATCCCTGCCACATCTGCTGCCAAAGTGCGTTAGCCAGATGATTCATGCAACAGGCTCCTGATAAGGGCGATGCCTGAAGCATAGCATGTGCCCTTAACGGCGTCGCAGGCGAGGAAAGCGTGCGTGCATGCGCAGATTGCGCAGGTTAATCACCGCAATCGTCGTGCCCAGAATGACCAGCGAAGCGCCAATAATTTTGAAACTGTTCAGGCTGTCGCCCAGCACCACGATGCCCATTAAGACCGCCAGCACCGGCGTCAGCAGCGAGTAGGGCATGATCAGGTTGACGTTGTATTTCTTCAGTAGGGCATACCATAAGGTGTACGCCACCACGGAAGAGGCAATGGCACTGTAAAGAATGGCAAACCAGCCGCGCCAGCCAGCATGTTGCAGCGCATAGAGCTGATGAGACTCCAGCATCAAGCTGGCGGCCCCCACAATCGGCAGGGCCAGAAAGGCGATCCAGCCGGTCAGCGTCAGGGGTTTAATCGGCGGCGATTTTTTCACAATCAGGTTGCTGATCGCCCAGCCCGTGGCGCTGCACAGCAGGATGCACAGTACCCACCAGGCAGGAATGGTGGGGCTACCAGACAGCACCACTACACCACTTAGCGAGATCATAATGCCGATCAGCTGAATCAACCGCAGCTTCTCTTTCAGCACCACCATCGCCAGCAGCATGGCAATCGGCGTACCCAACTGCACGACAATCGCGCCCGTTCCGGCATCGGTAAAACGCATACCGACGAACAGGAGAGAGAAGTGCATAAACCCAAATGTGAAGGCCAGCAGTAGCAACCAGGGAAACTGCTGGCGGTTAATGCGGCAAAACGGCACCAGCACAATCGCCACGACCGCAAAACGCATCCACGTAAGAAACAAAGGCGGTAACTCAACTAAACCCCATTTTACCGCCACGTTATTAAAGGCCCAGATAGAAACCACCATCAGAACCATAAAGAAATGCCGCACTGCCACAATGTTGTCCTTTAAAAATAAACCCGATACCTGATAATCATGGCACGAACCCACGACGTTCTGGCAATGATTAACATTTTTTATTTAGTTAAGCAGGAAATAAAGCTCAAAAAATTCATAAGACATTTACAACAGTTACTGTCAGACTGATATTCCGAAACGCCAACCCTTTTGAGGATCCGATTCGGTATGATTTCTGCGCCTGCATTGCCCCTTGCCTTGATTCAGTTAGACGTTCCCCCCGCCAACGTGGTCGAGAAAATCGGTGAACAACCGGTATGGTTTATTGATGCCCTGAATTTACAGCCTGATGATTACGTTATTGTCCGTCCCCATCTGGGCGAAACGCTGCCGCAGTTTACTGATATTTCCGGTGCGGTGTTAAGTGGTTCCTGGGCAATGGTGACCGATCATGCTGACTGGAGTGAACGCACAGCGGCCTGGATTCGGGCAGCGATGGAGGCGCGTCTGCCGCTGCTTGGCGTCTGCTACGGCCACCAGCTGATGGCTTATGCACTGGGGGGAAAAGTAGGCGACAACCCTAATGGCTGGGAACGCGGTCTGATGACGTTAACCACCACTTCTCAGGCCCGCCACGATCCGCTACTGGCCACGTTGCCGGAAACCTTCGAGGCCTGGCTTTCGCATCGCCAGTCGGTGATGACGCCGCCCGCGCACGCCACCGTGCTGGCCGTTTCGGACATGGACGGCTGCCAGGTCTTGCGCTATTCAGCCTGTGCGCTGTCGGTGCAGTTTCACCCGGAGTTTGATCGCCGCATTATGGATGCATGCCTGCCAGAAAATGAGGAAAATGACGGAACGGAACTGCAGGGGGCGGACTGGGCGCGTAGCCTCTTATACCATTTCTGGTTGCAAACGCGCCCGGCGGTTAAAAGCGCTCAGGGCGCATAGTGACGGGTACAACGATAAACCCAGGCCGGCGGAACGTTTTTTAACACCCGCTGGCGCTCCCAGGTAAAATAACGAGACAGATCGGGCTGGGTGAGCGACGTGTACTGAAACTGCACAAAAACGCCGTTCGGCCCCAGGGCATGGTACACCGCCTGTAGGATGGCATCCCGCAGTTCCGGCGACAGCGACAGCAGCGGCAGGCCAGAGAAAATGGCATCATAGCTGCCGTTCAGGTACTCGGCCGAACAGGTCCGCACCGTCATTCGCTCGTCATTCAGCGCGCTTAACTTTTGCGCCAGCGCGCTGCTGATTTCAAATACGTCCAGCGTCGCGTTCGGTGCCATCTGCGCCAGCAGACGACGCGTCAGAACGCCATCGCCCGCGCCCAGTTCGGCAACCCGCAACTGACCGCTCCACGCCACCGAGTCAACCATGGTGCGACACAGCGCATCAGAGGAAGGAGTAATGCTGCCCATTTTGCGCGGATTACGAATGAACTGGTGGACGAAATCTGCTTTAGCGCGCATTAAGGTGAAAGCCGAAGCTAACATGCTGACATACCTCCAGAGTAAACATATCCCCATATTGACCCCATCGTGCCTAAAAGTTTCCAGATAACTGGCGAAGCGGCAAAAAGTCGGAATTATCTGTAGTGGGCCCAACGGGGATTTTCCTTCGTCGCGGTCACAGTTTAAGGACAACAAACCTGTCAGGCTGGCGCTGATCTAATATGTTAAAAATAGGTTTCATAGTTGTTTCACATCTTACTGCGTAAGGAGATTCAACATGCGCTATGCCGCTCCAGGTGAATCCGGTTCTCTCATCACGCTGCAAAAGCACTATGGCAATTTCATCAATGGGGAGTTCGTTGCGCCGGTCAATGGCCACTACTTCACCAATACCTCGCCCGTTAATGGTTCAGATGCCGGGGCGTTTCCCCGCTCAGACAAGGCAGACGTCGATAACGCGGTCGCTGCCGCTGCCGCCGCGGCGGATGCCTGGGGAAAAACCTCGCCTCAGCAGCGCGCCCTGGTGCTGCTTAAAATCGCCGATCGGCTGGAAGAGAAGCTGGAATACCTGGCGGTAAATGAAACCTGGGACAACGGTAAACCGGTTCGTGAAACGCTGGCCGCCGATATGCCGCTGGCGGTGGATCACTTCCGCTATTTTGCCGGTTGTGTCAGGGCGCAGGAGGGCAGCGCGGCGGAGATCGACGAATTTACTGCCGCCTATCACTTTCATGAACCCCTGGGCGTGGTGGCGCAGATCATCCCGTGGAACTTTCCGCTGCTGATGGCGGCATGGAAGCTGGCGCCAGCCCTGGGGGCAGGGAACTGCGTGGTGCTCAAGCCCGCGGAGCAAACGCCGCTGTCGATTACCCTGTTTGTTGACCTGATTAAAGATCTGCTGCCGCCCGGCGTGGTCAACGTGGTCCACGGTTATGGTAAAGAAGCGGGTGAGGCGCTGGCCTCCCATCCGGGCATTGCCAAAGTGGCATTTACGGGATCGACGGCGACGGGCGGCCATATCCTGGAACTGGCGGCGAAAAGCTTGATTCCGTCTACGGTCGAACTGGGCGGGAAATCGCCGAACATCTTTTTCGAAGATATCATGCAGGCCGAAGAAAGCTTTATTGAAAAAGCGGCGGAAGGGGTTGTGCTTGGCTTCCTGAATCAGGGTGAAGTCTGTACCTGTCCGTCGCGGGCGCTGGTACAGGAGTCCATTTACGAGCCCTTTATGGCGGCAGTGCTTAAACGCATTAAAACCATCAAGCGCGGCGATCCCATGGATACGGAAACGATGGTGGGCGCGCAGGCTTCTCAGCAGCAGTTCGATAAAATTCTTTCCTATCTGGAGATCGCCCGTCAGGAAGGGGCCGAGGTGCTGATCGGCGGCGGTGTTGAGACGCTCGATGACACGCTGGCCAGCGGCTACTACATTCAGCCGACGCTGCTGAAAGGCAACAACAGCATGCGGGTATTCCAGGAAGAGATCTTTGGCCCGGTGGTGGGCATCACCACCTTCAAGGATGAGGCAGAGGCCATCGCCATCGCCAACGACTCCATCTACGGCCTGGGCGCGGGCGTCTGGACGCGGGATATCAACCGGGCCTACCGCGTCGGGCGGGCAATCAAAGCCGGACGTGTCTGGACGAACTGCTATCACCTTTATCCCGCTCACGCGGCCTTCGGTGGCTATAAAAAATCAGGTATCGGTCGCGAGACGCACAAGATGATGCTTGATCACTATCAGCAGACGAAAAATCTGCTGGTAAGCTACAGCATCCAGCCGCTTGGCTTCTTCTGACCCTGTGCGGCGTGCCTTGTGCGCGCCGCTATTTTCCGTCTGTTGGCTGTCATATAGGCGTAATCTGCTTGTGACAGGTTAGTTAACAGCTATTATCGATCTATCGCAGCGAACATGCCGAACCTGAGTTGACTGTATGACCTGCTTCACTATGGATAACGGAACAGAGACAAGTTATGCAAAATCCTTATGAATATCTGAGTCTGATGGATGATGTGCTTGATGGACCGGAAGAGAGCATCATCATTGTTAATTTGCCCGAACGCCACCGGGCTTACCCGTTTTGTCCGCTGCAGGCTGAAGGTGCCGCCGCCTCAGCCCGCGCGCCTCAGGCCGAAGCCAGTCCGGGTCAGCATAGGTTCTTCTAGCGGCATTACCCTGTCGTCTGGCCTGCTCAGTGTTTGCCGGCCGGGGGCGCAGTGCGCATTAAGGCCTTTCCCTTCACAACCCCTGCCGTTTCACTCGCTGCGCGTCATGCCTCGAACGCTGCTGGCTGCGACGGAATGATCCTCATCAGAGCGGTTTGTTTCTGACTTGCAACAGACAACGCCTCAGCCTGAACCTGTAACGAAGTATGATCGGCATTGATATTACCGTAACGCGTGAAAATGATCCTTTCGTGCCAGTTATGAGATTGAACCAATAAGAAAAGTTAACGCTTCCTCAATCACCGGTAAAAAGGCAGCACGGGTTGATAATTCCCGTACCCAAATCGGCCATGCGGATGTCATCAAAATTTACATATCCCATAAATAAAATTTAACTTAGCCCGCTATAAATTTCTTATGACAGCGCGTGTCGTCGAATTTATCAGCAAGGAACGAGGTATTTTATTAATGAGTAAATTAACCCGAAGAAGCTTTATGGCCTTTGCGGCAGGCGGCACGGTCGCCCTGGCGGCCGGGCAGGTTCACGCACATGACAGCATTCAGTCCTTTTCCGGCGCTGGCAGAGATCCCGGCCCGCACGATCCCATCCGCGAAGCGGAAAATCCTGACATCGTAAATCCTCCGCCTACCGACAGCGGCACTTTGCCAAACCTGCGCTTTTCCTTCAGCGACGCGCACGTGCGTAAAAGCAGCGGCGGATGGACCCGTCAGGTCACCCAACGTGAGCTCGGCGTCTCCACCACCATTGCGGGCGTGGATATGCGCCTGAACGCCGGTGGCATTCGCGAGCTGCACTGGCACAAAGAGGGCGAATGGGCCTATATGACCTATGGCAATGCCCGCGTCACGGCGTTCGATACTGACGGCACCTGGTTCGTGGACGATATTGGTGCGGGTGATCTATGGTATTTCCCGCCGGGCATTCCGCACTCTATTCAGGGGCTGGGGCCGGACGGCTGCGAGTTTCTGCTGGCCTTTGATGACGGCGGATTCGATGAAGACAGTACCTTCCTGCTGTCCGACTGGTTCAAACACATCCCGCCCGAGATTCTGGCCAAAAATTTCAAGGTGCCGGTCTCAACCTTTGCCAAACTGCCCTCGCCTGAAGATGAATACATCTTCGCCGCGCCGGTGCCCGGCAGCCTCTCATCCGTGGCGGTGAAAGGGGCAACCCAAGCTAAACGCACCTTTACGCACCGCATGCTGGCGCAGGAACCGATCAAGGCGCCGGGCGGCACGGTCAGAATCACTGACTCTTCGACCTTTAAGGTTTCAAAGACCATCGCGGCCGCGCTGGTGGAGATCGAACCTGGTGGATTGCGCGAGCTGCACTGGCATCCGAACAACGACGAGTGGCAATACTACCTGGAAGGTGAAGGGCGCATGGGCGTGTTTGCGTCGTCAGGGCAGGCCAGAACCTTTGACTACCGGGCAGGGGACGTCGGCTATGTGCCGTTCGCGATGGGCCACTATGTTGAAAATACCGGTAAGGGGCCGCTGCGTTTCCTGGAGTTATTCAAAAGTGATTATTACGCTGATATTTCCCTGAATCAGTGGCTGGCCGGTACGCCGCGCGATTTGGTGAAAGAACATCTGCAGCTTGATGATGCCTTTATGGATGCGCTGTCGCTGCAGAAAAACCCTGTGGTGAAATAGCGCTCATGGCCGCATGTCGGCCATGATTGTCAGAGCTTGTGGGTCTGTTTTACGGCTGCGTGGACAGCCCACGCTTTTTCCCCAAACCCCAAACCCCAAACCCCAAACCCCAGACTATGACCAGGCGGCTGCCGTCTGGCTGCGCGGTGCGGTAAAGCAAAATGGCATGCTGGGTTCCGACCTCCATCAGTTGAAAGTCGCTGCTGATAATGGCCTGCGCGTTCTCTTCATTCATTAGCGCCGCGATGATTTGCTCACGGTTCAGCAGCGTGCCTGAAAGGGTGATCTCTTTAAATTCGGGATGCAGTCTCTGGTCAAGCCACGCTAAATCGTGGCGCTTTTCATGATGCAGACTGCATTCCAGCACCGTCAGGGCCGCCAGCAATGCGAGGTGAAGCGCACGCTCATCCTGACGCGGCGCGGAGTGGTGAATCACCTCAACCTGTGAATCGAGCTGAATCGCAGGATAATGTTCCTGCATTCCGGCCAGCAAGACCGCATCGGGCCATTCATCACCTTTGCCCAGATAGTGCGCGACGGATGACAGCGGCATGGTCACCACCTGCGCTACATCAACGATCACCCAGGTCGCAGGATCCTCGTTACTGACATAGCAAAGTGGTCCCGGCGTAATCTTCTGTTCCTGCCAGCGAATCGTATGGCGTTTTTCCCCCGCCCGCAGCGCTGTCATCAGGCGGGGTACAATGTTGAGCGTTTGCATCACGAAGCTCCGTGCGTTAACGGCGTTGCTCAACCCTGGCAGGATATGCGTCGCCCATCAACCTGCCGGGCAGGGATTAAAGCGCGACAGCCAGCACTGACGCAGTTCCCTGGCCTGCAGCGAAACGGCGGCCGTGTCGCTGGCATGGAAGCCATGAAAGGCACCGGGCCAGACGTGCAGCTCCACGGCAACGCCGGCACGGATCAGCCGTTGTGCATAATCGAGGTTCTCATCCAGAAACAGGTCCAGCGTGCCGACGCCGATCCAGGCAGGGGGAAGCCCGGCAAGGTTGCTGGCGCGTGCCGGTGCGGCATAAGGCGAGATCGTTTCGCTGCCGGGTTCCTCGCCCAGCAGGGCGGTCCAGCCAATACGATTGTATTCGCGCGTCCAGACAAACTCGCCAGTCACGGGATTGGGATGTGTTTCCGTCACCGTGCGGTCGTCCAGCATCGGGAACATCAGATTCTGGAAGGCCAGTTTGGGGCCATTGCGATCCCTTGCCAGCAGCGCCAGCGAGGCGGCCAGTCCGCCACCGGCGCTGTCGCCCATTAAGCCGATATGAGCCGGATCGATGCCCAGCCTGTCGGCCTGGCTTACCATCCAGTTCAGCACCGCATAGCCGTCCTCAAGCGATCCGGGAAACACCGTTTCCGGGGCCAGGCGATAGTCCACCGAGACCACCACGCAGTTCTGGCGCAGCGCCGTGGCACTGGTCAGTGAAAGCGACTGCTCCGGGCTGCCGAACAGGTGACCGCCGCCATGAATGTGCAAAATGCCCATGCGCTTTTCGGCGGCGGTTACGGGCGTTATCACACAGACTCTGACGGGGGGACGATCGGGAAAATCAATCTGCTGCTCATGGATGTGAAGCCCAAGGTCGCGATAAGACTGAACCTGCTTAACGGCAGCATCCTGACGCTGTTGGCGCAGTGCCACAATCGTTTCAGGCGTAATTGCCAGCGGCGCGCTGTTTGCGAGAATGGGAAGTAACTCGGGATCGACTAAATGCAGCGTGTTCAAATCATTCCTCTCCTGAGGCTTAAGTGGCATTTGCCCGCTCTTTGCCCGTTAGCAGGCAAAGAGCGATAGCGGTGATGCTTAATCGTGCGCCGGGCGTTTTTGGCCCGTCAGAAGTTGTTCAAGCACGTCGATACGATGCCGTTGAGGCGTCGTAATGGCGTAGAAGCGCTCCTGCAGATCCGCAGACTGGCCGACGGTGACGAGCAATCCGCTACGCAGTTCATCCTGAACGACGACCTCGGGCAATACGGTGAGCCAGCCGCTGTCACGCGCGATCAGACGCAGCATCGCCATGTCATCGACTTCAGCGCGCACTCTGGGCCTTACGCCCGCTGTGGAACACAGCGCATCAAACTGCGCGCGCAAGGCATGGCGTGGGCCGGGCAGGGCAATCTCCACGCCATCCAAATCTTCCGGGATGCGCAGACTGCGCGATGCCCATTTGCTCGCCGGGCCGACCAAAGAGATGGACTGACTGCCCAGAAACACGAAGTGCAAAGGGCGATCGGTATCCACGGGAACGGTTTCATTGGCCAGCACCACATCGAGCTGATGTTGCATCAACCTGACCAGCAGGCCTTCCAGTAATCCGGACTCCAGCGTCAGCACCACACCAGGATCGGCAAGTGCAGGTCGAATCCAGTTTTCCTGATAGTTGCGCGACAGGGTTGCCACGCTGCCCACGCGTAGCCGTGTAACACCGGCAGACCGGCCTTTTAAGCGTCCCAACATCTCCTGACTGAGCCCAAAGATGTTATCGGCATAAGCCATGACCAACTGACCTGTGTCCGTCAGGATCAGGCGGCGGCCTTTACGGATTAACAAACTTTCTCCCAGCCGGTCCTCAAGCTGTCGGATTTGCACCGAAACGGCTGATTGTGAGGTCGCCAGCTCTTCGGCCGCCCGCGTCAGGTGCCCGAGCCTGGCGACTCGCCAAAAATAGAAAAGGTGATGAAAGTTCAGCTGATTGAGATTCATTTGTTCTGTTTTAGGTATCAATTTATTCAAATAAATATATTTTACAGAATATTAACCGTCAAGGAACATAGGCTCAGTCACATTCATAAGGGCTATGCGATGAATATCCTTGAAGTTTTATACCTGGTTTGTTTTTTGGCACCAGCTGTTTTAATGGCGGGCTTAGCAGGGCTGACACGTTTAAGTGGGATGTCTACAACGGCGCTGTGGCGTGTGCTGCAGATTGTGTCATATGGCGCCATTGCCTTCGCAGGCGTGTCCCTTGCCGCGGGCACCAGCGGGGCGCAATGGCTTGGTTTAGTAAAAGCAACGACGTTTGGCCTGGTGCTGGCTTTGCTGGTACAACTGCTTGGCAAAGTCATCGCATCATTTTCTGTGCGTTACCTTGAAGGCGAAGCGAACCAGCGGCGCTACATTGGCGCACTGTCCGCTGTACTGGGTAGTGTTCATCTGCTCCTGCTGGCCGATAACTGGCTGCTACTCATTGCCGCCTGGGCCGCTGTAGGCCTGGCGCTACAGCAGCTGCTTTGCTTCTATCCCGATCGCCCCTTTGCCCTGTTTGCGGCACACAAAAAGTATATTGCTGACCGGATAGCAGACGTGATGTTGCTCGGCGCTTCCGCGCTGGCCTGGTGGGAAGTGGGCAGTTTCTCGCTGTCAGCTTTGTGGGCGCACATTGCCCAGCAGGGGGCGTCCGTGCCCTTGCAGGCGAGCGCCGTTTTGCTCGTGATGGCTGTTATTCTTCGCACGGCCTTGCTGCCGGTGCATGGCTGGTTGATACAGGTGATGGAAGCCCCGACGCCGGTATCTGCGCTCTTGCATGCAGGCGTCGTTAATCTTGGCGGCTTTGTCCTGATTCGCTTCGCCCCGATGTTAGAACAGGCAGGCGCTGCGCGCGTGTTGTTACTGATTTTCGCGCTGACGACCGCTGTACTGGCAGGCATTGTCATGTTGACGCGCATCAGCGTAAAAGTACGGCTGGCCTGGTCCACCGTCGCGCAGATGGGCTTCATGCTGCTTGAGTGCGCGCTTGGCCTTTACACCCTGGCAGCTCTGCATCTCATTGGCCATTCGCTCTACAAAGCCCATGCTTTCCTGTCCGCTTCAGAAAGCGTAAGACAAACTCGCCAGCAGACGCTGCACCGGACCTCGTTGCCCGGCACCGTGAGTGTGATGCTCGCCCCAGTGCTGACGATTTCAGCGGTGTTTCTGGTGCTGAGGCTGGCAGATCTGGCCGCCTGGCCCTGGTGGTGGAGCGGGGTGTTGGGCATGGCGTGGGCGCCCTTGCTGTGGTTGCCTGATGCGCAAGACGACGGCGCTTCACCTGCCTCACAGCTTCTTTTCGGGCTCTTCACTGTTATCGGCCTGTCGATGATTGCCCTGTTTCTGCATGCGCTGCCGCTCGGCCTGCAGGATGCCCCCGATGAACGTCTGGGCCTGATCGCGCTGACAGGAATGGCGGCCTTGTATCTGTGCCAGGTGTTGCTGCAAAAGCAACCACAACGCCTGTCGCGCTGGCGTCGCTGGAGCTACGCGGGGTTTTACCTGGACGAAGCCTATACGCGCCTGACGCTGCTCCTGTGGCCAACGACCTGGGCATCCGGCAATGCCACGCCCGTTAAACCTGAAATGCCTGATGCACCTGTTGCTGACAGGCCGCGCTGAATAACACTGACAACCCGGAGCGTTTCCTGATGGATACACTGACCAACAAAGAGAAATCCGTGTCGGCGAGCCTGACGCAATCCGCACGCAATGCAGATTCACGGCAGGCCGCCATTGAGCAAGCTTGCCACCGCGCCTGCCAGGCGATTGCACCGGCATGGCCACTGGATCGCGCCATCGCTGTCAATCCTCATTGGGCGCGTATTGGCATGCCGGTGCGCAGGGTGGCCGCGCGCATGGCTGCGCTAGGCGGTATTCAGGTTTTCCCACCGCGCGATCGGCAGATGCAGGCCTGGCGTGAGGGGCGTATTAGCGTTGCTGATCTCACCCAGGCGCTGCAACAGCTACCTGAGGCGCAAGCGGCCGGCCTGACGGTTGAACAGTGCACGCAGGCGCTGCAAGCAGGTAGTCTGCAAGTACAGTTACCGCTGCTGATCGATGTGCTCGACAACGATCCCCATCGCCACAAAAGGTTATCCTGGCGGCAAGCCATCACGCATCAGGTTAGCCAAACCTGTGCGGCTTACTTCGACGAACATCAGGCGAGCTGGCAGCCTGAGCGTCAGCAGGGCTTATATGCCTTCTGGCTCGACACGCTGAAGCACGACCATGGCATTGGTCTGTTAATGGGCTTACCGAACATCAGGCAGGCTATCAAGACGTTACCGGATAACGCCATGGACGCTGGAGGCTGGGTCATTGAGCGGCTTGGCCTGCCTGAAACCGTGTGGGCAGATTATCTGGAGTCGGTGCTGCTTACCGTTAATGGCTGGGCCTCCTGGTGCGCGTATCTCGGCTGGCAGGCAGGGTTGGCGGGCGGTAAGGATGCGCACCTGCGTGAGTTACTGGCTATTCGTCTGGCCTGGGGCATCATCCTTTTAGAATGCAAAGATGATGCCGCCACCCGGCAAGCATTTGCTTCCCTTCAGCAGGCCTGGGCTCAGGCTCCTCACGTGCTGGAGGAGACCGAATACGCGCTGCGGGTTGACGAAGTGTGGCAGCTGGCGCTGGAGATTGGCTATCAGCGTGAGTTGGCGCATCGGCTGGCCACGGCTAAGGGGCAGGATGTGGACGCTGAGGCGATCGAAGTCCAGGCCGCTTTCTGCATTGATGTTCGCAGTGAACCGTTGCGCCGCGCCCTGGAGGCCGCGAGTCCTGGCGTTCATACGCTCGGCTGTGCGGGGTTCTTCGGCCTTACGGTTGCGTACACGCCTCTTGCTACCCAAGCCCGGCGCCCCCAGTTACCCGGCTTACTTGCGCCTTCCATCGACGTCAACGACCGTATTGTGAGCGCGAATTCGACGCCATCCCGGGCCGATACAGCGCTGCAAAACGCAGCCAGCAGGTCGCGTCAGGCCCGATTTGCCATGGCCGATCAGTGGAATGCCGTTAGCCACTGGCCCGGTGCCGCCTTCTCCTTTGTGGAAGCGGTCGGACTGGGCTACTCCGTCAAGCTGGTGAAGGGGTTACTGCCGGGCAAAAAAGCACGTGCCAGGGACGATCTGGCTGGCCTGGCTGCGCGTTACCGCGCGATCTGCCGTCCACAGTTGGTTGGGCTGAATACAGAGGCTAAAGTTAAGCTGGCGGCGGGAGTTCTTCATGCCATGGGCCTGGCGCAACGTCTGGCTCCGACAGTGCTCCTTGTCGGTCATGGCAGCCAGTCGGCTAACAATGCTCACGCAGCGGCACTGGACTGTGGTGCCTGCTGTGGCCAGACCGGCGAAGTGAATGCGCGCAGCCTGGCCCAGTTGCTCAATGAACCGGCGGTTCGCCAGGGGCTGAAACTGCAAGGCGTGGACGTTCCTGATTCAACGGCGTTCGTGGCTGCGCTGCACAACACGACCACCGATGAAATCGAGTGGTTCGATCTCGACCTGCTGCCCCAGGCGGCGCGTGCACGCTGTGAGAGGATACAACCGATTTTTCATCAAGCCTGCGACCAGGTACGCCGTGAGCGAGCGCCCGGCCTGCAACTGGACCCGCAAGCACGTGAGGATGTGTTACTGGGTCAGTTACGCCGTCGCGCTAACGACGGCGCGCAAACCCGACCTGAATGGGGACTCGCGGGCAACGCTGCCTTTCTGATCGCGTCGCGTCACCGTAGCCGCGGCGTAGTACTGAGCGGGCGCAGTTTTCTGCATGATTACGACGCCAGTCAGGATGTTGACGGTAGCCTGCTCGAGGGTTTAATGACCGCTCCGATGCTGGTTACACACTGGATCAACTGGCAGTATCACGCATCCACTTGCGATCCGCAGCGACTGGGCAGCGGCAACAAGGTGCTGCATAACGTGGTGGGTGGACGCATCGGCGTCTTTGAGGGCAACGGCGGCGATCTGCGCATCGGCTTGTCACGCCAGTCGCTCCACGACGGCGAGCGCTGGATGCACGAGCCGCTGCGCCTGACAGTGGTTATCGACGCACCGCAAACGGCCATTGAAGCGGTAATCGGAAAGCATGAGGTCATCCGGCAACTGCTGGATAACGGCTGGCTCCATCTGTGGCGCTTTGAGGCGGCAGGTTTGGCGCGTTATGCGCGCGGATGCTGGCTCGCACTGGACCTGTAGCGTACCTGAGGTCGTATTCGCCCCGAGCCGTTTGCGCGAAATAGAGCGGCTGCCTGTTCAGGGCAGCCTCTGCAAACGGCTGTTACCGCCCCTGAAGATAACGGATGCCGTGCCGGTACACATCTTCAGCCATTGCCGATGTAAGGGGGATGACAAACGGCCCCAATGCTCTGTCGTGTTTGAGACGCGCAATCCAGGCTTGCTGACCTTCTGCCCCAGATAGGAATTTTACCGAAAATACAGGCTGCTGGATTAAGCCACCCGGCAGAGATCAACCGCGCCCTGCAACGCTGCGTGAGTGCGAGATAATCAGCATCAGGGGGCGTAATTTCTGTGGATGTCGTAGATACCACCGCATCGGCGATCACTTCGCACCAGGCGCAACGCCAGCGCCGCACGACATCAGCTTAAGAATGCGCGCGGGATCGTGTTCGCTGTGCGCGAGGAGGAGACATCCGCCGTTTTCCTGATGCGGATAGCGGTTTTGTTGGCGTCTTCACTGACGCATTAACAGGGAGCAGGGCTGTATGACCGCACAAATTACACATTTACAAATTTAAATGTGTAAATATAATGTTGTCTTTCTTTCTTCTCACAGGATAATTGTTATGTCGTCTCTCTTCGCGCCCCTGACGCTGGGTGATCTCAGCTTGCGTAACCGTATTGCGCTCCCACCGCTAACCCGTTGCCGCAGTGAGCAGCCGGGCAACGTACCTGGCACGATGATGGTGGACTACTATCGCCAGCGTGCCAGTGCGGGATTTATGGTAACCGAAGGGACGCAAATTGAGCCACGCGGGCAGGGATATGCCTGGACACCTGGCATTCACAGCGAAGCACAAATCGCGGGTTGGCGAAAAGTAACCGACGCCGTTCATGCAGAAGGTGGGATCCTCTTTTGTCAGCTCTGGCACGTTGGTCGCGTATCGCACAATGAACTGCAGCCCGGAAAGCAGCCACCTGTTGCACCGTCAGCCGTTGCCGCCAGCGGCGTACGGGTGTTTATCGAAACCGGGCCTGGTGCCGGTATTCTGACGGAACCCAGCATGCCGCGCGAGTTAACCACATCGGAAGTGAAAGCGATTGTGGCGATGTACCGTACGGCGGCGGAGAATGCCAAAAAAGCGGGCTTTGACGGTATCGAACTGCATGCCGCCAATGGTTATCTGATCAATCAGTTTATTTCTGAACATACTAACTTCCGCACCGATGAATATGGCGGTTCGCTTGATAACCGCCTGCGCTTCCTGCGTGAAGTTACCGAGGCCGTGAGTTCGGTGTTTGGCAGTCATCGTGTCGGCGTGCGTTTCGCGCCTCTGTTCTCAAGCACAGAGGAAGAGCGCGTTTATCTGGGGCTGGTGGAGAGCGATCCGCAGGCTACCTACCTCCGTGCGGCCCAGATGTTGAACGCGCTCGAAACGGGATATCTCTCCATCGCCGAAGCTGACTGGGACAACAGCCCGGATATGCCTGAAGATTTTCGCAAAGCGCTTCGCGAAGCCTTCCGTTCGCCCATTATGTATTCGGGCCGTTACACCAAAGAAAAAGCCGAGCGCATGCTGGAAAAGGGATGGGGAGATCTGTTTGGCTTCGGGCGCACGTTTATCGCTAACCCCGATTTACCGGCGCGTTTCAAAATGGGCTATCCGCTGAACGACGTCGATAGCGCCTCACTGTATGGTGGAAGCCAGAAAGGCTATACTGACTATCCTTTTTATTCTGCTTGAGGTTTGAAGACGGCATGACACCCGAAAATGCCATTAAATTACTGGCCAACCCGACACGGGTTGCGGTGCTCAAATGGCTTAAAAGCCCTGACGAAGCCTTTGCTGATTATTCTCAGCTCTATCCCTTCGATCAGTACGGTGTCTGTGCCAGTCTTATTCAGGACAAAGCGGGCCTTTCACAGCCCGCTACCTCACTGTGTCTTAAAGCGCTGCATGATGCCGGTCTGCTTGAGGCCAGTAAAGTAGGAAAATGGACCTACTATCGCCGACGCGAACAGGCGGTATGCGAGATGAATGAGGCGATTATCAGGTCTCTCCAGCAGCTGTAGGCGGCTTCTCAAAGAGGAGTGACCCTCTTAAAACCGTGCGTCAGACATTAAAATCACCCGCTTATGCGCACCTTCGCTTGCGGTGCAACGCTCACAGACTCGTGGAGAAACGTTCACAAAGCGCCCACAGTGGACTGAATGGATGCCGGAAGAGCAGGGGATACAGGCCGTTAACGTTTAATGTATGGTCAGATAAAACGTTAACCGTACCGCGATATTGCCTGTCGCTTTCAGGCCGCGTCCGGGCAGGGCAGGCTGAGAACCATCACCGTAACAGATTCACCCGCTACGAGACGTTGTTCACGTTCTTTCCAGCCTAAATTCCGGTATAGCGCCTGCTTGTCAGGCGTATAGAGCCAGAGTTCAGAAATATTTCTTTTAGTAGCTAATTCAACGATGCGTTTTATTAATGCAGAGCCTATCCCCTTGCCACGATGCGTAGAATGGGGAATCACTTCGCCTGACCAGTAGATGCGCTCAAGGTTATCTCCAGGTTCATAACATATAAGGCGACCAGCTCCCAGCAAACTAACATAATACGATGTAAGTAAGTTACCCTCCAGGCACGGAGGGGACCGCCTAAAGCGTCGCGAGGTCCGCTATGAGCGAGGAGCGGACATTCAGGACCTTGTTTATCGGGAAGGTTAATCTGATTAACCCAACATAGGCATAGATGATGAAGTTGACCAAAAAGTAGGTTATCAATACGCTGTCGCTGCCACTTGTATCGCCCAGCCCCTCACCTGATGTTCTCGCTGCTGATAGAAGATTACGAACAATTCTAAGCACCAATAAATGGGGGCTGACCAAGCTGCTTGACCGTGAATTATTTCCGATCCTCTTCAAGTACGATAGATTTTAGCAGAAACGGATTCGATGAATAATGCCGCAGTGAGTACTGCGACATTATGAGGCTGCTAGTTCTGCCAGTCATTTAAAGCAGGAGGGAGGAAAGGAGACTCATGGGATGTATACTCAAACAAGCTGCTCCTTGCATCATTCCAAGCCTGAATGATTTCCTCCGAACCATGCATCTTCCTTAATGTGTTTATAATGTGATCATAGGTGTTATGGTGTACTGGAGGTGATTTGACCATTCGGTCATTGATGTTTTTATAAAACACAGACATCATCTCTTCACTTACTATAATTTCATTACCTTTATGTTCACAAAATTCACTTTTCAGAAAATTATGGGAGTACATGTAATAAAACGTATCGGGAATTTTCTTTAAAAATATATGAATATAGCGTTGCGGGATGAATTTTTCCATTTCTTCAACGAGAAAATCTTTAAAGATACGATTGGCATATCTAACGAACAACGGCAGCCAGTTATCGCAGATTACATCTTCAGTAGCTCGACTGAACAACGTTTCCCATACGAGAGGAAGATATTCGGGATTGGAATCCTGATAAAAGTAAAATAGGTAGTCAAAAATTTTCTGCAATCGCGATTCATCCGATACGTTGATAACCTCACAAAGCAATTCCTCCTTATCCTCAAAAAACATCAGAACATAATCAAACGCCATAGGTGCATAAGGACTTAACTCATCCATGACAAGCATCTTTATCAATGCATGCTGTAACTCTGAGTTAATATGATATACGTCGCATGGAATAGAATGGGTTGCGACCAATGCAATGGCCTCAAATAATGCAGGTTCAAGAGATATTATTGCCGCGACCGAAAGCGCGTTACCTTCATGATTGGGTAAAATTTTTTTTACAAGCTCACGGGGGATATTTGACATTATGAGAATGGCCGCCAATATCCACCGATTGTCCGGACCTCCCTTGGTTAACACCGCACCGACTGCTGCTTGTTCAGCAGATGTCAATTGTTTCCAGGCGTAAACAAGGTCTTGTACTATTCTCATCCTGTCATTGGTACTGCATAGTGCTAACAAGCGTTCAATCAAAGAAAGTCTTCGCGATAGCAGCGATTCTGATATTTCAATACCTAGCAGTGCATTAGTTGCATTTAAAGCAAAGCTATCCCTGTAAAACCTCAGTTTTTCAAGTAATGTAACCCAGCTTGTCAGCACGTCCATCATTTCATCAGGTGTAAGTTTTTGCTGAGCTTCTTCGACAACATGAGCGAGGCGTGCAAAACTTAAATGCACGGTTGCTGTCAGAGAGGAAAGTGCGATAGGAAATAACCGAGCAAAGACCTGCCAAGGGGGGGTATCTCCTGTAGCATGCTCTCGTTCAAATATAACCAGCAATTGTATGATGGCATTTGCCAGAACTGGTTGAGATGCGATGCGTTCAAGTGCATTCAGAACGTAATGTTGCCTTTCTGCGGAGTACAGATGCCATCCCTTCATAGCCGACTGGAAGACAGATTCTGCAACAGCTGGGTGTGTTTCATTGAATATTCGCTCAAGAATATCAAAATCATTTTCTCGGTTAATACGCATCCATAGTTTTGCAGCCAGTGCACGAATAAACCGCTCATTTACACTCAGCAACTTAGCCATGAGTTTGTGATCGAGTCTCTCCCGTGACGTCTCCAAGTGATGAACAATGTCATAAGCGTCTTTGGAAGTGAGGATGACATCCAAGCCTGACGCAATTTCATCTAGAAGAGTTTCAACGTGTTGCTTGTCATATTCATGGAACCATCTCGTACTAATGATGAGTTCACTGTTCATCGGGTACCAGGGCTGTCCATTTTCCCACTGAAGAACTGTATGGCTGTTGTTGTTAACTTTGTGAGTCCACGATGGCAACTGGTTCTGTATATCCGGACTTAAGGTCGGAGTTTGCTGAATGAGAAAATCAAAGCAGATATCGCGTACGGAAGGGTAGCTTGAATCCAACCCATCGATTGCCATCTTAATTATTAAATCTTTATTTGAAACTGCGTATGTTTGTTGATATATCCAGTAAAGGTTGCTTGCGCTTGCTCTGGCGGTTGATGGCGAAAGACAAAAAATACCTTTGCGTAACGCTCGTTCAATATTTTTAAATTCGCGTCTGCCAGCTTCTCTAAATAGTGATTCAGCGGCAGAACGATAAAATGGGTGTGTAAAATTCGTTCTTTCCAAATCATCTATCTGAAGAATGTGTCTTTTTTCCAAACGGTCAAGATTATCACCATCGCTTGAGGTTAACTCAGGCTCGGGAGTGTATTCAGGGAAGGGAAGAACTTCATCTTCTTCGCGACGCCCAAAAGAATAACCTAATGAGTTTTTAGATACCCCATAGGTTCCTTCACTTTCTTCATTTAAAATCCAGGCTAACTCACGATCGCTGATGCTTTCTAAATGGCTTGTGGATACTGCAAGGCCAAGTAATAGATGTTTATACCCTTCAGCGACCAGTCCGTTAGCCAGGTCACTTGATTCTTTTCGTGCAAAGCGAATAATTTTTTCAGGTGAGTCAAGCGTTTCAAGCCCTGAGTCTGTCATGGCAAGATAACTCAGGCATCCGGGCTCAATATTAAGAAGCCCCTGAAGGATATACCCAGCTATTTTATGATAAAATTCATAAGGTACATGACTTTCATACTGCGCCCAGCAGTTGAGCAAAAAGGAATCGGGGGTTTCACTCAAATCGTTCCAGTGATGTCCAAGGAGCTGTAGGGCGGTTAGTTCGTGCCCCCCATTGAGCTCATACAAGCGCTCTTGCCCCTGCGCGACAATCACTTTTCTGCCTGCGTCGGCATTGTCTATGACTCGTTTAAGCAGCATCCATTTTTCATGCGGTTTGTTGGTTGCATGCGCGCCACCCAGAGGGTCATCGATCAATACAAGTCGATGGCTGCTCACAGGGTCCAGTAAAAAACGCTCAGCCGCATCTGCATCTTGTGTGCGTAAAACGCGGTATCCCTGCTTTTGATAAGTAGCAGCAATCCACCTAGCCACACTGCTTTTCCCTACACGAGGCTTGCCTGAAAGCAGCAGAGCATGTTGATTTTTAAGTATGCTGAGATAATTATCCTCATCTCCACGTAAGGCATATTTTCTGGGCCTGACACACTCAACGGGGTTCTCCTGCAACTTGGCAATAAATTCCGCCATGATATTTTGTTGAGAAGATCTCCCAATCTTCATTACTGACCGGAGACCATTAATCTGTGCATCAAATAAATCATCTGGAACCAAAAAATCACTTCGCAGGATTTGCCTGCAAGCTTCGCTTAGGTCTGTATCTTTGATGCCATCAATGATAATGAGTCGTTTAAATGCTGCGGTGAGGGATTTTCTGTCAATACCCGTTAAGTAGTCATTCAGATATTTTTTTCTTTCAGCCTTAAGATCAGATCCTTTCAACGATTCAGCATGACTCCGCATTGCATCAATCAGCAGTTCGGCTTCCTGAAGTGTGAAATAAATAGTGCTATGTTCTTTGCCACGCCAGTTCCCTCTTGGTATAAACTTCTGAAGAGAATCATTCGCGCGCCCCGACATCACCATGACGGCAAAACGATTTGGATCGTTAACTAGGCGTTCTAGGAAAAAGTGAGTGGGCTCATGTGCTGGAAAATGGCTGAGGCATTCTGCCAAAAGAGGGAGGCCGAAATGCTCTTCAGAACCTTTCACCTGAATCTCATACACAATCTTCGTGCCGTCAATGTCTGCAGATATTTCCGCATCCTCACCCCCTTCGCCTTCAACAATGAGAGTTGCATTCTCAAATTTATAAAAATCCAGCGCAAACTTTATACAAACAAAATCCTGAAAATCGTATTTTGCAGGCCCGATGGTAGCAATTGACATCATTAAATCCTGTTATATAGATAGTACTTTTTTATCGAACTTACATATTTGTCTCATCTTTAAGGAGAAATATGCGACAAATTTATCCATGTAAATCATACCTGATAAAGCTTACCCGAATGTTTCAACTGCATTCATGTTTGAGTAGATAATAAAGAAACCGGTTCAATTGGGCCAGCTATAGTCAGAGCCTGACAGGGGCGGAAAAAGCAATATACAGCCCTAATTTTAACATCACCGTTGATGCCAGTTTCTGGGAGCAGGAGCGGCACGCGCAGATACTTGAAGGGAGCAAGCTTGCCCTGATAAAGAATGCGTGCCGGGAAGAGACTCGATTACCCAACTACGTTTAGCAACGTCCGCTCATGGCACAAAGCGGACATCATTTTCAGCAAGAAAAGTAAAAAGCGAAAGCCGGATTAACGCTCTTCCGACAGTCGGCCTGTGGCAGCAAGAGTCGCACGTCATTAGGGTGATGAATTGATCGGAAGCGGTGGGCCCGGAAAGAGGGTTAGCATTGTACTGACCATCGGTTGTCTCTTCACGCCACTGAATAAAGCACGACCAAAACAGCCGTGCCTTATCAGGCTAAAGGAAAAGGGCTATTGCAGCTTAATGCCTTTCGTTTCGGGTGCCATCCACACGACAACCATCGCGGCGATAAAGGCCACAACGGTAGTCGCCAGCCCTGCGGTAAATCCTCCTATGCTGGCAACATAGCCAATGAGTAGCGGCGCAATAAACCCACCTAAGCGACCGCCGTTATAAGCCAGACCCATTAAAAAGCCGCGTGACTGTGTGTCGCCAATCATTTCGGCAAGGAACGGCCCGGAGCCGGCAAAGATGCCGTTTACACCAAACCCCGCCATAAAGATGGCGGCCATCAGAATCAATGGCTGAGTTGTCGCCAGATACAGGCCGACTGCCACAGCGCCGATAAACAGGTAGATCAAAAACATGGGCCTGCGTCCCCATTTATCTGCCAGGAGTGAAAACACAAGGAAGCCGGCAATCGCACCTGTTTGTAAGGCAAGTACAAATTTCAGGCTGTGCAGGAAATCAAGATGCTTCACTTCACGAAGATAGGTGGGCGTCCAGGTGAAAACCCCCCAGAACAGATACTGAATGAAAAAGATAAAGGTAAAGGCCAGTAACAGTCCTTTGAGGTTTGTTTTGCCCGACCGCGCCGTTTGGGTCGGTCTGTTAATCCGTTCCCGCTGGCGTGCCAGCCACACTGGCGATTCAGGCGTGATATACGCAATGACCATCATGATAAAAACCGGCAAGGCGCCAATCATGAAAAGGTATCGCCAGCCGCCGTTTTCCAGTTTGCCTGTCATCGCCGTGACCAGTGCCGTCAGCCCAATCGCTAAAATGGCCCCCACCGGCAGTCCCATTTGCATCAGTGCACCACCCCGGGCACGGCGTTCAGGACGCCATGTTTCGGCGATGAGTGCTGCGCCAGAGGTCCACATTCCACCCATTCCCAGTGCCCCGCAAAATCGCAACAAAACAAAGGTTTGTTGATGATGAGAAAAGGCCAGGAGTCCTGAGAAAAGCGAATAGATCGTAATACAAATGAAAGCGGTTCTGACTCGTCCGATTTTGTCGGCGACCATCCCGAACAGAATGCCGCCAATGATCTGTCCGCCAGCCGTGGTGCTGATAAACAGACCCAGTTCAGTTTTGCTGACAGCAAACACCACGCCAAGCACAGGCAATAAAAGCGATAGCAAAAATGAGTCATAGCTTTCAAAAGCCCACCCGAGCCCACCCAGCGCGAGCGTTCGTTTTTCTACCGATGTTTGAGAGAGTGTCAGGTTGGCTTCATTCTGTTCCAGTGGATGAGTCTCATGCGGTCTTGATTTGATATTCATCAGCATTCTCCAGGGAAGATAAGCGATAGCTTAACGCTGCGGTGCGCCAGAAAAGATGTGCTTTTTCCTCGACGGACGCGTGCTCCGCCAACCGTTTGCAGGCGTTCCAGAAAACGCCATAGCTGAACATGCCTTTGTCGACCGGAAAATTGCTTGCAAACATACAGCGCCTGACGCCGAACGTTTCGACCAACGTTTCAAACAGTGGCCGCCAGGCGAGACACAGCGCCCGCGAGTCTGGCGGTGTGGCGCTTTGTGCGAAGGGAAAGCCCATGACAGTCATACCAAAGCCGCTGATCTTCATGCTCACGTTTGGCCGTTCAGCCAGAGCGGTAATGGATTTTTGCCACGCCTGAAAGGCGGTATCCCTTTTGCTGGCATAAGGCCCCGTGCCGAGCGGCCCGCCGCAGTGGTCCACAATGATATGAAGATCGGGCAACGCATCTGCCAGCGCAATAATGTCATCAAGCTGGGTGTGGTAAACCCAGACATCCAGCGAAAGTCCGTTCCGGACAAGGCAGGCTGCGCCTTTGCGAAATGCGGTAGTGGTGGCAAGGCCAGCAGGGGGTGTGACAGGGCTTGATACAACGCGAGGATCACTGTGCCAGGCAAGCGGATTACGCAGCCCTCGTAAACGTCCACCAGAGCGCGCCATCATGAGTTCAATGACGGGTTGCAGGTCATCCTCTGCCAGCAAACTGACACCACCCACTATCGCTTCACAGCCTGATGCCTTGCCATAGTGGCCACTGTCAAACATAGCGGCAGCGCCGCTCGCGAACTCAACCTCACCGACTGGCCTGAAGGTTTCTGGTCCGTTACGGCGCAGCATGGAACGGCACTGCACATAAACCGTCGACAGAACCCGGTGTCCGGACTGCTCAATATCGTGGCTGAAATCAGGAACCAGATAACGTCCTGACTGGCGATCCCATAAGTGATGATGAGCATCGACTATCGCCAGATCGGGCATCAACGCTTTTTCGTGATGCAGTGCCAGCCAGTTTTCTCTGACAGGCAAATGCGGTGCATTAACTGTCTCCATCGCTTCCCCTTATGCTTTTTAACCGCGTCTGTTCTGACGTTGCTCACAGGGCTCAGAAGCCAGGCTGAATGCAACTCAGGGTTTACAGGGTAAAACTGTGTTTTACAGAATGAATCGACTATAAAGTCATTTCCTGAGGGCAAGCCAGTAAAAAGAGAATGTTAATCGTGTAAATAAGGTGTTAATCACAAATAGCCTTTATTAACACCAAAGTTGCGTTTCAGAGGGAACATCCAGGTGCAAACTGTACGTATCAATCAGTAGAACATGGGCGAAAAGCGGACGTTGGCCATTCATATATCTACGATTCTTACGTTGACTTGCTTAGATGGATACCATTAATTCAGAGACTAATTGGCATGCTCTGAGGTTGCATATGTTGATTTATAACGTTTTTGGGCGGCCTTTTCGCCGCGCTGCTTCAGCGTGGCCAGCAGCTCTAAGGGATGGGGGGCCGCCTGGCCTGCACCCCAATAATCACAGCAATGCTGAAATATCAATGTCTGCTCCTGGCACAAAGCGACTGTGCGTAGGTGATGTCTGCGATGAGCGAGAATCGGATGTTTTACCCATAAATCATCCTGACGTTTGGGTGGGTCATAAATTGCTTAACGCTACGATAATAAAGCTGGGTTAAACAGGACATCCATTCGGCGAGCGTCTGTTTTTTACGCAACGATTGCCTTTGGTGAAGGAAAAGCCATTATATCTTTTTAGGTTAAAGGATTTTCTATGCGTGATTCTGCAAGCAAATCAATCGGGCTGCTCCTGTTCCCAGCGCTTACTCAGCTTGATCTTACCGCGCCATATGAAGTTTTCGTCAGGGCACCCAATACAAAGGTTCATCTCATCTGGAAAAACCTGGACCTTGTTGTTTCCGATCGTGGTATGGCTATACAGCCAACGACCACTTTTAACACATGCCCACAACTGGATGTAATTTGTATCCCCGGAGGGCCTGGTCAGATAAACCTAATGGATGATGAAGACGTTCTTTCATTTATCCGTTTCCAAAGTGAAGAAGCAAAGCTGGTGACTTCTGTATGCACTGGTTCGCTGATTCTGGGCGCAGCAGGACTTCTGGATGGATATAAAGCAACGACGCACTGGGCTTCTCTGGACCAACTCGCTCTGTTAGGTGCGGAGCCGGTTAATGAGCGCGTCGTCCGTGACCGTAACCGTATAACCGGCGCAGGTGTCACTTCAGGTATAGATTTTGCGCTCACCGTTGTATCAGAAATGCACGGGAGCAGTGTTGCTGAAAATATTCAACTGCATATGGAATATGATCCCGCACCGCCGTTTACCTGTGGCTCGCCCCGAACTGCATCTGAAGAGCAGTTAAAAAAGGCGCGGGAACAAACAGCGCCATTTATTGAAAAGAGGCGACAGGCGACGTTAAAAGCCGCAGCCAGACTACAGAAATAAGGCTTAGCGAAAGAGGGGAGTTCCCTTTTCGACTTTCACTCCCCGCGCCTGGCACAAACCGGACATGTCCATCAGCAACGCCCGCATTAAACCGGGCAGCGGACAACGCGATCTCACGCTCTGCACGAGTGCTTGAAACCTGCCCGGCCAACGGCGCTCATAATGATAAGGCGCATTATTAAGATTATGCTCCAGCCAGATATGTTGAGGATCGGCGGATAACCGATCCTGTTGGCGCGTTATTTAAGATCCAGATCTGCAATCACACCTGCGACATCGGCAATATCTTCTTTCGACAACGGCAGCAGGGGACGAGGCAGACAGTCTGGATCGGTAAGCCCGAGTATGCCTGCTGCAGCGGCGATTACACGGATGCTTCCCCCATGTTTACGAAACAGCGCCCATAAAGGTTCCAGACGGGTAGTGAAGGCAGTCACGCGTTCATGGTCGTTAACTGCGGCGGCCTGCGTAATTTGTTTGGCGGTTTCCGGAAACAGACCACCGCAAACGGAATACCAGACTTCACAACCGGCATTTAATCCCAGCCCGGCACTGGCGTCACCGCTGATGCCAATGGTCATGCCAGGACGAAGATGTTGCCGTAATGCATTGACCCGTTCAGCCGCAGCAACGGGATTATCCGATACGCCTGGAATTTTAACTGAGCGAATGCCCTTCAGTGACGACAGCTGCCCGTGCAGTTCATCTGTGAACGTGAAATGCGTGGTCCGTGGGTTGTCATAAACACAAACCGGGACTGAAACATGTCGGGTAACCGTCTCATAAAACGCATAAACCTCTTCATTACGCAGCGGCTGGTAGCTCATCGCCGGAAGCAGCAACGCATCAGCGCCTGCAGACTGCGCATCTTCAGCCAGATGCAGCACGGCATCGGTGCTCATTGCACCCACGCAAACCATCATGGGGATTTGCCCGGCAATCTGACGGGCGAGCGTTGCGACGCGTTTACGCTTTTCCCTGCTCAAATAGGCATAGCTGCCGGTTGAACCCAGAATACCCAACGAATCGACACCGGCTGCCGTCAGGCGAGCCAGAATCTTAGTCAATCCCTCTTCATCGACACCACGCGCCGTGACAGGTGTTAACGGGAAAGCAGACAAACCGGTAAACATTCAGTTTCTCCAGAGCAGAGTTGAAGGCGTTATTCGCCGATGAGGGTGACGTGACACTGCAGCCGGGCCCCATTTCTTCAGGCCTTCGGTCCGCATCGTTCCCGCGTCATGAAGCTGCTCAGGTGGCATCTGAGGCAGACTTTCCAGAATAAACCACATGTGTTCAGCTTCAACGCTTAAGCGCGTTCTGATTCCCTGCCGCCCGTTGCAGCGACGGCTGGTTAATCGACATTATCGCACCAGACGACTTTACCAGGCGAAGGATATTCCACCGTCAGACCCCTTATTTAAGGGTATCAAAGGGGTTATCGTCACTCTGCAGAACGCCATTCCGGCTTGCTTAGGCTGGCTAAAGTCTGGGACAGCAGATCCTAAGGGTGATGCCTCCACTCATCACATAAGCCCTGGAATGAGCTGCTGAGCGTTATAAAATATCAACATGGATTCGGGGAGGTGAAAGGATCAGTCACACCTAATTTACTGTAGCGACAGACATTCGGATTTATTTCTGTGCTCCTCAATCTCCCTGGCAATGCGGCTTAAATGAAAATACGAACAGCGTGCTCAGACAACATTTTCCCTCAGGCACTTGTTTACCGGGTTACCGCCAGTAAAGCGTTTATGGCGTCGCCCGGCCGCTCGACGAGAGGCCGGGAAATCCGCCATACCCTGAATCACCCGCAGAGCGATTCAATTAATGTGTTGCATCCATCGGTGGAACTCGCAGGATAAAAGCCAGTCTGATTCTGGGAAACATTCATTTCAGTACGTGCATTATCAGAACCTGAGCGTAGCCGTTGCCGTAATTTGTCGCTCCGCGCCGTAAAAACACGCCGTCGTGGCGTAACAGCCTGCGACGTAGTTCTTATCAAAAAGATTGTTAACATTTAAGCCAATTGATGAACCCGGCAGATTGAACCTGCTCAGATCGTACTGGATGACGGCATTCCAGATCGTGTAGGGCTTCACTTTAAAGGAGTTAGCGTTATCACCTTCCGTCGACCCGACATAGCGACTTCCCAGCCCTAACGTCAATCCGCTTAACGCCGTTTCATGAAAAGTGTAGTTTCCCCATAATGCCGCCATATTTTTAGGGATCTCAGCTGGGCGATTACCTTCGTATGAGGTGTCTTTGGTATACTCAGCATCCGTGTAGGAATAGCTGCCGATAATATCCACATTTTCTGTCAGTGCTGCTTTCGTCTCCAGTTCTATGCCTCTGGAGCGTAACTCGCCATTTTGCACTGAATATAAAATATGCTCAGGATCTGACGTCAGATTTTTATCTTTTGTTATCTGGAACAGCGATAAGGTGGCGGAAATCAATTTACCGTCAGGTATATATTTGATTCCGGCTTCATACTGTTTGGCGCGAGATGCCCGAAACATTTTCCCTGTATAATCCGCTCCTGCTGTTGGCAGGAAGGATTCACTGTAGCTAATGAAAGGTGAAAGACCATTATCAAACAGGTAGTTCAGACCTCCTCGCCATGTAAATTCATTATCGTCCTGTTTGGAGGCGGAATTGTTATTAAGGCGATTGACGCTGTCTGCTTCAGACCAGTCATAACGACCACCCAATGTTAATAGCCAGTGATTCCATTCAGCCTGATCCTGCAAATAGAGGCCAGTCTGTTCAAGACGATCGACCTGACTCCTGTAACCGAAATATTGTACAGCGGTATTACCATACACAGGATTAACCAGGTTCAGACTGGATGCCAGACCGAGCGCCTGCCAGACATCATTCCGTGTGCGCCGGTAATCTATGCCCATAAGCAGGGTATGGTCTGTGTTACCTGTAGAAAATTTATTTTGCACCTGAGTATCCATCGCGAAGCTCGATAAATGCTCTTTGGCCGCAAGTGCACCCCGGGTTAAAAAAGAAGGATCAAACGGAGAAACACTGCTTCCATAGATGGTTCGGTAATCCATATCTACCGTTCCGTAGCGCAAGTTCTGACGCACAGTCCAGTTGTCATTAATTTGATGCTCAAAGGTATAACCGACTAACTTCTGCTTACGGGAAATTTTGTTATAACCCGGTTCCCCATCATTAAAACTTGTGGGTAATTTTCCACCCGCACCGCTGGTTACCGTGCCGTCTTTCGGTAAATAGCCAAACCATCCTATATTGGGTTCATCGAGGAAACTGCTTAAAAAAGTAAACTGAGTTTTGTCATCGGGGCGCCATGTGAATGAAGGCGCTAATGAATAACGCTTTGCTTTTTCACCCGTCTGTTGCTGGTCCTGATCGCTGGCAACACCTGTCAGGCGGTAGGTTAATTTCTCGTCATCATCAACCGCGCCGCCAAAATCAAAGCCCGTCTGGAAAAGATTATGGTTGCCAGTTTTAAACTGCACTTCGCGAATGGTCTGCGGAGTGGGGCGCTTACTGACCAGCGCGATAACACCGCCAGGCTCACTCAGACCATACAGAACAGATGCAGGGCCACGCAGCAATTCAGCACGTTCAAGCATGTAAGGATCGACCTGGAAGGAAGTAAAACTGTCGGCCTGAAGTTTGAGTCCGTCCAGATAAATATTATCCGAGATCTGGCTGAACCCCCGGATATTGACTGAATTAAAGCCGCTTACCGACCCCCGACTGTCAACCATCACATCTGCAGCGTAACGAAAAGCATCTTTCAGCGTCGGTGGGTCTAGCAAATCCATCTCTTCACGCGTAACAACGGTAATGGACTGAGGCGTTTTACGGAGTGGCGTGTCAGTTTTAGTCGCTGTCGCGCTTCGCTTTGCCACCACAGAGCCTACTGGCCCCCAGGCATTTTCTTCCGGGGGAGTCTTCCCCTCGCTTGTTACAGTGAGGGTATTCTGTTTAGTCGCAGCCACGGCGCTGTCTGCTGACAGTGCAGGGAATGACAGTGAACTCATTAATGCACTAAGCATTACTGCACAAGAACGTGGAATCAGAGCTCTTCGAACTTTCATGTCTGTATGTACTCGTCTAGGTTTAATAAAATACATTTCACTGAAACGAATAAGAGCCAGGTTGCTCACGATGTTTTTTTAAACATCAGTATGCTTTTCATAACGTTAAATCGTACCCGAATGGTCGTATCCACGCCTTCCATGACTTCGTTATCAGTCAATGCCACTTACCCTGCGCTGCAGTGAATTCAGCACCTGTTGCCGCTGCAGTACGCTGACTCCTGACATTTCAATCACATAAGACTCATGTAATTAAAAATAAAAATCATTCTCATTTAACAGCGAAAATCTTTTTTCCGATAGCGAAACACAGACATAAAATTTTTCATTTCAGCCAAAAGTTGCCTGTTTTCTTTACATCAGGGTAAAGACAGATTTAACGACAGAAAACGCGGGCGCACTCGGGCAATCGTTTCGGACAATTAAGGGATGAGTGCCTGTCAGACAGGCAGCTTAAAAGGGGGGAATATTAACGTTGCTGCAGAAAAGTCGGTTCTTTTACGCACTGTCGGTAAGGTAATGGCGCTGACGGTGCGAATCTTTTTCGTCTTACGTGCTGCCGGATGATAAGCAATACCCATCCAGGATCGTTCCCCTTAGGTGCCTCAACACTGTCTTGAATTGCGACGGGAGGTATGTTCAAAAAGAAGTCAGAGATGCTGCCGGAATGTTTCTTGGCATTATGGATTGTTATTGCCCGGCGTCTTCCGTCAGCGCCCGCCTCATACCGATAGCATCGCGCAGGGGATGACCGGTTAACGCAAGGCAGCGCTGTCAGTGCAGAAAGAAGGGTAACGGCTTTAGCGTCGACGAACAGAGTGTGCAATGGATGACGGATCCGGCAGTGCCTTTAATCCAAATAAATTTTGCCGGGCATAATGCCCGAAGCTCCGCCTGTTGCCTTCTCTGTTCTTTCGAAAAGGTAGCGAGCGGGCGGCTTGCCTACTGCTTTTCGAAACATGGTGATGAATCCGCTGGCGTTCTCATAGCCAAGTTCCAGCGCGACTGTCTGAACACTCTCCCCACGGGTTAGCCGTTGAAGTGAAAGGATGACATGTAACTGCCGACGCCAATGACCAAAACTCATTCCGATCTCCTGCAGCATCAGCCGGCTCATGGTTCTTTCACTCATACCGATGCGATGGGCCCATTCGCCCAAAGAGGATTTATCAGCAGGTTCGGCCAGTAGCTTTTCAGCAAGCTGTCGCAGCCTTCGATCGCGTGGCATTGGCAGATGCAGATCTTCTACTGGCGCCGCTGATAATTCATCAAGAAGGGTTGCTATCAAGCGGCTTTCCGGTCCCTCTGTCGGATAAAGCCGCGGTAACCCCGCAGCTTTAAGCAACAACTCGCGCAGGAGTGGGTTTACGGAGAGTGTACAGCAGGTTTTTGGAAGCGCGGGTATCGCCTCAGGTTCAATAAACAGACAGTAACATTCTGTATTTCCAGAACCCCGTGCTGAATGTGGCATGTTGCCCGGTATCCAGACTGCACATTGAGGTGGAACAATCCACATCCCCTCGTCGACCTCACAATTGAGCACACCACGGACTGAATAGAGCAATTGCGACTTACGATGTTGGTGTGTTTCATGTTCCCAGCCATTTGAAATCATGGATGCGCTCAGTGCAAAGATGGGGCGAGGGATACTGTCAATATCAGGCAAAGCAACAGCATTCAGAGAAGATAGCCGGGACATGTATTCAACCTTGGTTTTGAAAGCAGCATTTGGCAATTTTGAATAATATTATGACCAACATTCGCAATGCAGTCTAAAAGGGATTCAGATAATTTCATTTAACAGGGCTGGCGGTTGCCTGGTGCGTTGCGCGTCATGCTACCGAAGCGGCCATTTTTCAGCGCTGCATCAGGAGGGCTGAAAATCTTAATCAACCGATTCACAGGATTATGACTATGCAAATTGACGATGCCGATTTTCCCGTTGTATGGATAAAAATGAATGCTCCTGGAAAGGATTCGGCTGCCCCCGCATTTAATGAATTCGAAGCGTTACTCGCCCGCAAAACACCCTTCGTACTGCTTAGCGGTGAAGGCTTTACTGAAAGCAAACATGAGCATTCCGCCGATGAGATGAAGATGACAACCCGCTGGATGAAAGCGCATAAAAATGAATTAAAAGCCTTTGTTAAAGCGTCAATCCTGATTGAACCCAACACTGTAAAAAGGGCTGCAGCCAGACCTTTCGCCATTATTTATGAAAAATTTTGGGGCTATCCTTTATTGATGGCCGCTTCTAAAGAAGAGGCTTTAGCAACCGCAAAAACATTGCTTTAGGTAAAGCAGAAAAGTATCCCAGTAAAAGAGACCACGACGACAACATCGCTATCAAAGCAGGGGCTGGCTAGGGCTCCCCGGACTGCTGATTACTGACATACCTCGACCATTGTCAGTAAACAGCGTAATCCGGTACGTTTATCCGTTACACGCGCCCCTGGAAGCCGGAATCGCCATTTGGGCAAACTTCGCAAGCACACCTCTTGTGTAACGTGGCGCTGGTGGGCTCCAGCGGTTTCTTCTTTCCTGCAGTAGCGCCTCATCGACACTCAGTTGCAGCAGTTGCCGATGGGCATCAATAGTGATGGCGTCGCCTTCCTCCACCAAGGCAAGGGTTCTGTCTACAAAAGTTTCCGGTGCGACATGACCGACCACCATTTCCTTGGTGCCACCAGAGAAGCGGCCGTTAGTGATCAGGCCAACGCTCTCTCCCAATCCTTTGCCCACCAGGGCCGCTGTCGGGGAGAGCATTTCGGGCATCCCCGGCCCCCCTTTAGGCCCTAAATATCCCAGCACCAGCACATCACCAGGCTGTATCCGATCCTCAAGGATCGCCTGCTTTGCGACGCGCGCCGGACCGGTGATGGCGGGCATCTTCAGGCCGCTGATTTTTGCGACCGCCCCGTCAGGGGCCAGATTACCCTTAAGTATTGCCAGGTGGCCTTCTTTATAGAGGGGGCCTGAAGCGGCAGGATGACGTTCTGATCAGGCTGCGGTTGTGCTGGAATATCCGCCAGCTCCTCTGCCAGGCTGCGACCGGTGATGGTCAGGCAGTGACCATGCAGACCTCGTTTCAGCAGGGATGGGAATAGCGCGGGTTACTGCATCGCTAAGAAACCTGCAACGTCACGGCGTACTTTACCTGCAGTTACAAGGCGAGGCGCCTGACCTCGAAACCGGGCTGGCCTGGAATCAGCAGAACATTTCGTCAGCTCTGAAGCGGTTGATCGACAGTGCTTCTGGGTGGGTTGCCGACGGTCATTAGCGGTAATTGCGTGCGCCATGAAGGAAATGTGGAGCAACGGGTTAAGCTCCATGCTGAGACGTGAGCGACGATCTTACATGCCCCACGGGGTTCGTGGGGCACGATCCTTGTTACAGTGACGGATGAGAACCTTTCACAGGGCTCACTGCTTCCAGCAGAGAGGCAATATGGAGAATGACGTGCTCATCATGCCATTTGCCGACGATCTGCACGTTAATCGGCAAGCCTTCACGACTCTTACCAAACGGCAACGCTACGCCAGGCAACCCTGTGACGTTAAGCGGCACCGTGGCACCTTGCAGATAAGTGGCATCAACGTCCTGACCGTCAATAACAAACCTGTCCACGCCGTGTTTATGTGCCGGGATGGGGAGTACATGCGTGATAAGCGCATCGTAGCGTGAAAAGTATTCCGCGAAGCCGTCACGCAATCGTTCGGCGGCCTGCTCTGCATCAATATAAGCAGACATCGGTGTATCAGGTAACGACAGCATGGTTTTCGCCATTTTATAGATCTCATCAGGCTGGCGACCGGCCGTGGCCGCCGCAAAGGCGGGCTTCATTTCCATGACGTGGAGCCGGTTAAACACATCCAGCGCAAAGTCCTTCTCCAGTGCAGGAATGCCGACATGCTCCACAACGACGCCCGGTGCTTTTAGCGCTTCCGCAGCCGCCTTCACGATGGCGTTAACGTCCGGATCAACCGGCCCAAAGCCCGGGCCGGTCATCCAGCCAATTCGCAGCGGACGCGATGCTACAAACGGCAGCCCGTCAGAATGAACGGGCGCAGCGCTGGAGAATGCGTCGTGACCATCCGGTCCCGAAAGCTGCGAGAATGCCAGGGCAATATCGCGAACTGAGCGGGCCATAGGGCCAACATGCCAGAAGCGGCGGGGCGCACGCGGCCAGATGCCTGTCATGGGCACGCTGCCGTGCGTGGCTTTCATGGAAGTGATGCCGGTCTGCGCCGCAGGGCCTCGTACCGAGATGGCCAAATCCGTGCCAAGTCCCAGCGGAGACATGCCTGCGGCAATCGCGGCAGACTCACCGCCACTGGAGCCGCCGGGCGTCCGGGTCAGGTCCCATGGGTTATTAGAGCGCCCGGACAGCAGGTTGTCGCTTTCAATCCAGTATGAAAATTCCGGCAGGTTCGTCTTAGCCAGCAGGATGCCGCCTGCTTTTTTAAGACGAGCCACGCTGGTTGCGTCTTCGTCAGGACGACGGCCTTTGAAAATAGGTGAACCACGCTGAGTCAGCACACCTGCCGTATCGATGGAGTCCTTTACGGTAAAAGGAACGCCGTGAAGCGGGCCCAGTTTCTCACCCTTCATCACGGCGGCTTCGGCAGCGGCAGCCTGCTTCAGGGCATCGTCTGCCACTGTTACAACAGCATTGACGTCCGGGTTAGTGGCGGCAATCCGATCAAGATGCGCTTGCATCACCTCAACGGGAGAAACGTCGCGGTTACGGATCATGCTGGCCAGGTGAGTCGCGTCTGAGTAATAAATTTCTTTGCTCATGATAAATCCTCTTGGTTAATAGCCTACCTAACAGTTGGTAGGTAAACTCTAGTCCTGTAAAATGACGCTGTCAATACCTACCTAACAAATGTTAGAATTGGGGTTCTGGTTTCTGGAGGAGTGACATAATGAGCAAAACATCCCGCGACGAAATTCTGAACGCAGCCCGTCTGGCGGCGCAGGCGCATGGTTATACAGGTTTAAATATCCGCGGACTGGCAGATGAAGTGGGGATTAAAGCGGCAAGCATTTACTATCATTTCCCCAGCAAGGCCGAGCTGGGTGCGGCGGTGGCCCAGCGTTATTGGGAGGATACGGCGCGTGACCTGGACGTACTGAGGGATGCGGAAGGCGATGCGCTCAGGAGTCTGAGCCGCTATCCACAAATATTTCGCCGTTCGCTGGAAAGCGGAAACCGACTTTGTATGGGAAGTTTCATGTCGGCGGAATATGATGATCTGCCTGAACCTGTCAAAGTTGAGGTGCAAAAGTTTGCGGACGTCAATATAGACTGGCTGGCAGGGCAGCTACTGGAAGCGGGGATCACTGCGTCAGAAGACAGCAGAATGCGTGCCGGTGCCATTTTTTCAGCCATCGCCGGCGCACAGCTAATGGCCAGAAGCCGGAACAATATTCAGCTTTTTGATGAACTTATTGAGGGATACAGGTTTGCAGGTCTGCTACCCACAGCTGAGAGATAAAATTCTGAAAAAACGTAACTGACTGGCGCATTGAATAAGGTCAGTCTTTCGTTTATGCAGCTCCGGATATTTATATTGAGAGGAATAACACCGCATCGGGTTTATATGTTATCCGCGAATTCCCGTGAACGGAGGAGGTTCAAACTCACGACACCTCTGACCCTCTACAGGTAAACGGGTATCTGGCAAGACCCTGCAAATAAACCGGTAGGAATGGCCGGGTCGGCAGGGCAGTAACCAGCACGCGACGCCAGCCTTTACTTTGTAAGAGGCTTTACATGCCTCATGCTCCAGTGCCTGAATGAATAGCAGTCTGGATGACGGTACTTTTTATCTATTCCTCTCAGTGCAGACACCGAATCTGTAAACGGTGCCTGCCGCTTTTACGCGTTATGCATTATCATCGTCGGTGCAACCGAGACCTGAAGAGGGATCATTACAACCCGGATTAATCTCCAGATGGTGATGCCACGCGGCCAGTTTGATAGCGCTTTCATTAGTGGAGGCGTCTGCTTTTTGAGCGGACATTTCTTTAACTGAATCGGGCCCTAAAGTCGTGCGAGAAGGCAGATCATTTGCGAACGAAACGCCCTGCAGGCCAGCCAGTACGATCGCTGCTAACGCGGCGGTTTTAACTGCGTATTTTATAACAGATACAGGCATAACGATTCCTCTCAGCTTAAGAAAACAGAAGGCTGATTGCCCTGACAGCGCTCAGCGAATTGAGAAACGTAATCACAAAAACTTGTAGGAACACAGCGGGTTGCCTGGAAGGTGAAACCCAGATGCGCCTCGGTTATTCAAAGATTTTTTGATGACAGTTTGATGACGCCTTTAGTTAATTACGGTAAGTAAATATTAATAAGCGGAAGGCATGGCGTCCTGACGAACATGTGATACCTCGTATTTAGGATTAGGATTAAGTTCGGGAGAGCAGGCCGAATGACTCTTTTTTTAGTAAAATGACGTCTCTTTTTCGGTGATCTTCAGTCTGCTTCCTGAACCCTGATAAATTCAGCACAGTTCAGCGCTCTGTTCATCAGAGGCGTTATGCATGTGTGCGTTCATCGGTTGAATTCACAGCTCAAAGCGGACCTTCAGCTCAGTCAGCCTGTCCGCTTTGTGCCAAAAGCGGACGTTGCTTGCATCATGGAATGTTAGTTTACCGGGAGCAGGTCAGCGCCTCTATGCAGCTAACCCCGCATCTAATGATTTTCTGCATATCGCCATTTTCAAATTTGAAGTCTGATTTATGAAACTGCGTAGTAAGAGATTTGACTGAATGGCCGGATGGCGCGAGTGCAGAACAGCGCCCCAGGGGGAAGGTGTAACGCGCCGTCCGGCACGAGAGGAATTATGAAGGCCATCTGCAATAGAAACAACTTTAAAGAGGAACGCGTTGCAGGTTGCATTACGGATGTTATGAGCGTAGCTCATATGGGCAATTGGGGGGTAATGCCAAATATTTCAACAGGCGTTTAATTAGTCCACCGGGCCTTTAAGTGCAAAAGTATAACTTTATCATGGTTTTAAATGAGATAAGCCATCCCTGAAGATGGCTTATCAAGTGCAAATACAGACGCAGTTTTGTAAAAATGTTGCCGCATTAAATGGCACACAACCAAAGTATTTGAACCAATTATACAGCGTTTGTGCGGAATACGCTGACAGCATCCCTCAGGCTTGCGGCCCGGCTTGCAAGTTCATCAGCAGATGATGCAGACTCTTCAACCAGTACGGCATTCTGCTGCGTAACCTGATCCATCTGTGTCACCGCAATATTTATCTGAGATATGCCCGCACTTTGTTCTTCAGAAGAAGATGAAATCTCTCTGACTAATTGAGATGTTTGCTCAATAGCTTCCACGCTTTGCTTAACTTTTTCACCGGCATCCCGGGCCATCGAAATGCCCTGTTCGGCATGCTCAACTGACTGCTCAATCAGTCCTTTGATCTCCTTCGCCGCTCCAGCCGATCGCTGTGCCAGTGCCCTGACTTCAGATGCAACAACAGCAAAGCCCTTGCCGTGCTCACCTGCCCGGGCAGCTTCAACGGCTGCATTTAAAGCAAGAATATTCGTCTGAAACGCTATCCCGTCAATAACGGAGATGATTTCTTTAATCTGCCCCGCACTGTTGCTTATTTTTTCCATTGAAGCCAGCACTGACTCCATCGCCTCACCGCCTCTTAAGGCCGCACTGGTAGCGGAGTTGGCCATTTCAGCAGCATGGCGCGTGTTATCTGCATTATTGCCGATAATTGACGATAACTGCTCCATACTGGCCGCAGTCTCAGCCAGAGAGGCTGCCTGTTGTTCAGTTCGCGCAGAAAGATCACCATTTCCGCGAGCAATTTCTTCAGATGAGGTAGCGATAGTGACAGCGTTGCTTTTGATGCTTTCAACCGTAAGTGTAAGTCGCTGACTCATTTGCAGTAATGCCTTGAGCAGTCCGGCAGTTTCATTACGTCCTGTCACCGTAAATGTTGACGTAAGGTCACCACCTGCGACTTCAAGCGCCAGCTTTGATGCTGCACTGACAGGTCTGGTAACGGAGCGAATGATAACCAGAGCGAAAATTACTGCCAACAGGACGATAAAAACAAGAACGGTCAGTAGTGCATATTGTGCATATCGGTGTTCCTTAATCTGCGCATTCAGTATTTCACTCAGCTCATTACCTCCACCAATGGCGTAGTCGCTGAATTTGTTAATAGCGTGCGTAAAGAGCGCTGCATAGTCCTTCGGGTTTTGATTCGTCATGCTCCGGTTAATAAAAATCGCCTCAGCGGTTTTGAGAGCACTGTTTGCCTCCTGAACGGCTGCATCTGCATCTGCACTGAACTTTTGCTTAAGTGTGTTATCAGATAAAAATAGTTTTTCAGAATCCTGAACAAATAAATTCAGGTTATACGAACCATTACTGATTAAAGACTCCATACGGACAGAGTCTGCTTCACTTATGCTTTCATTTCGGGCAAGAAGGGAAGTGCCGAATGCACGTATTTTCCCAAGGCTTTCGGTCAATTCAGGCAATGATGAAAAATTACTCGTAATTAAACGGTACGTGTTGATATCTGAATCGAGAGAAAGGCCGTAAAAATCCAGCACATCACGGTTCGCGTTCAAAAGGTTGCGGATGAGGAGGGCATGCGCATCAAGACTGGCTGTCAGAGTCAGTTGTGAAGAATCTATTCTCTGCTGTAGCTGGCTCCACTGTGTGCGCACATCATTAATTTTGCTGATTATGGCAGCGCTGCCTTCTGTCTTGGCCATATCTTTAGTAATAACGTCAGTGATGTTTTCAATTTCATCTCTGACCTGAACGCGGGACGGTGTTGCTGGATTTTTAGTTGCAATGGCCAGGGCGGTTTCTGCACGATGGCGCTGTATCAAATTCAGCAGGGCTAAAATCTTATTTTCTACGGGTACACCTGTTAGCTCTCTTTGCTTGTCCTGAATGTATTTATTACCTTCGGAAACAAAAAGCATGGTAGGAACTGAGAACAGAACAAGGGAAAACAGGCCCAGAATGGCAAATTTGGCGGTAAGACTTATATTGTTTAGAATCTTATTCATTTATAATTCCTGGTGAATTAGTTCGTTATAGTGACAATTGCAAAAGATACATTTGCAAAGCACCTTAACCTTTTTATCGGTTATTCCTTCATTAACTTTATACCGCATTGTTGATTTACTGCTTTACGGAATAAACTTTTAGTAACGTTAAACAAAGCACTTAAGCTAAATAATCATTTTTTCTCGGGATGAAGTTCTGTTCGCAGCGGCATTAGCCATTGCTGGATTTTCATCTGAGAATTTTTACTGAGATTTGAATGAGTCGGCTGAACTAAATGCGGTTCGCGCACATGTATTATTAATATGTCGCCGAAGGACGTTGTCTCGGGGGTGTAAGGTGAAGCAAAACTATCTGACCTGGCAGGCGCTTTGATCGCTGCGAGTGACCTGCTCCCCGTTGATTCACTCATAACGCTATTAGCAATGTCCGCTTCTCGCTCATAGCTGCCAGTCAGGTACTTTAATCTCCGTAAGGTGTTTCGGCAGCCACTCAGCATGTTTGGACAAGAGTTGGATTTGTGTTCAGTACCTGATGAAGTGCCGTGCTGGGTTTTTCAGGCATAACTGATGTGTAACTTTTTCTACACCTGATAAAGCTACAAAACCAGCTCGTTCATAGAAAGTGAATGCTGATGAAGGTGCATTCGTGTTGATAAAATCAAACCAGCGGCCAGCATCTTTCAGAATCTCATTGAGTAGAGCACTGCCAATCCGATTTTTTCTCCATTCAGTGTCTACATAAAGATGCCGTAGACGACCGACACCAGTTTCTTGTGTAAAAGGATCGACGTTAAGCCCACACACGCCAATAATTAAACGATCAACATAAGCCCCAATCAGTTTTTCTCCAGGCCTGTCAAAACGGTTATAGCCGCTGAGCCAATTTTCTTCTAGCCGACGCAGCATGTTCAATCCTTCAGTCATGCTCTGCGTTCGCAATTCGACAAATCCTGAGCTGTCCGGGGAGATTTCTGCGAAATGAATATCCATGAGCCACTCCAGTGTTTTCAGTCTGCTTAGACTGGACAGAATTTCCTGGGTGCCCCTTATGACACCGGTACAGCTTCTGTCCTTATTGCCCAGGATGTTTTCTCCATGCCAAAGGCGGAAGTAGATAATAACAGCCCCTGTGAATCAACGGGTACCAGATCAGGTTATAAGTAAGCTATATGCCTAATTTTATTTATAAAGTGAGTGACACACGGTCTTAAGGAAGTGTGGGACATGAACGCATACTGATTGCTTACATACTGCACTTAGGACAATTTCTGTCCAATGCGGGTGGCGATAACCTGCTCTTACACAGAACGCTGTTAACAATATCCGCAGATCACTCATAGCGGACAAAGAAAGAAATGTTAGCGTCCGCTCTGTGCCAGATGCTGACATTAGTGATCATTGGTCGGCCACTGCTGAGCAGCAACATTACATGCCCTGTATGTCTGTTAATATACGCACATTACTAATGATTCTGGGTAAGACTGACATGCCTCAAATAACCATCCATATTCTGAATGCTCAGGAAAAACTCACTGTTCACTGTGAATGGCTGCGAACTACCCTGACCGATACCTATGTAAAAGTCACAAGGCTGATGGCGACCCCTTCAGTTGATGTCATAGTTAAGGCTGGGAAGTCTGTTATCCCCGAAAAAGGGCATGCCGGTTTTTGTCCTGAATCTGGTGTTATCTATATAACCGTCGATCCTGAAAACCCTGCATTTTGCAAAAACGTTGCGCATTCTATTGAACGTATGTTCGCTCATGAACTTCACCATGCGGCAAGGTGGGCAGGACCGGGATACGGCTCAACGCTGGGGGAAGCACTGGTCTCTGAAGGACTTGCCGGCCATTTTTCTCTTGAGCTTTTGGGTGGTGAAGCTGAGCCCTGGGAAAGCCTCAAGTCCGATATTGTTAAGCCCTACTATCCACTCATGTTTGAAATCTGGAATCACACTGATTACGACCATAATACCTGGTTTTTCGGAACAGGAGATTTACCAAGGTGGCTGGGTTATACCGCAGGGTTCAATCTGATATCCAGGTATCTCGCTTCATCCCCACATTTGAAAGCATCAATGCTGGCGAACATAAAGGCTGATGAGTTAAAGGCTTTTATATGAAGTACATACTTTTAATTTCTCTAACGCTGTTATTCAACTCATAAGCGAAACTCGCTTGGTCCGCTTTTCGCTCATAGCGGACCTCATGCTCAGTCAGCCTGTCCGCTTTTTGCCAGAAGCGGACGTTGTTACAGCAGTATGTCTTGGTCATTTGGGGCGGTTCAAGGTTTTACTATCCCCTCGAGTTGTTTAACATGTACACCTGCAGACATGCTGTAATGTCCTGAAACGTTACTCCAGACATGCGAATTCAGATAGGGGAACGCGCTTAGAGAGGAAAAATGGATAATTATGCGGAACGACTCACAGGATTTATGCTGGCTGTAGGCTGTATGAATGATGCGGCAAACCGCGTATCTGACTATTTTGTGATTAGACTTGAGGAAAGTGACAGCATGCTGACGTCTTTGGGGATGTATCACTCATCCATCACAGATAAGTTTCCGTCCGCATACTGGCACCCACAACTCAAAGCATGCTCTCAAAAAATATTTATGGAGAGAGTGGCTTTATGGTTCTTTGAGCATAAGGACATGCAACTTCTGCCCTCCGCACTCAAGCAGAACCTCCTCGCCAATTTTACAGTTGCTCTCGATGAAATGACCGGTATTGCAGAGTTCTTTACTCTTATTACCAGCCCACCAGTGTGGTATGGCTCTCTGCACGAAGAGTTTGTCATTGAAGCACAATATGGCAGATACCTTGTTCATTTCAGTATGCACTGACTCATTTGTCACAAACCAAAGTTAGCAAAGTAAATTGCGACTGTTTAAGTGGCCACTCTTGCGGGAAGCAGAGTGCCAACGTCCGCTTATCGCTCATAGCGAACCTCCAGCTCAGTCAGCCTGCCCGCTTTGTGCCAAAGGCCGACATTGATAATATTAAGATATGTTAATCTATGGGGAGCAGGTCACTGGCTACCATTCAATCCGACTTATTTCCTGCTGGTTCATCTCGCGCCAATCCGACGCCTCAATACCATAATCTATAAGAGCAAACTGAAGGGCCTCTTCAAGTGAAAACATTATATGGTCGCCCTCAACCTGCAAGCTGTCGTAATCGATAAAGCGGATCTCAATATAAACCGTTTCTTCATCTCCCATGACCTTTAACCCAAACAGCACGATAGCCGTTACGTTTGGACGATAATCACAAGGTTGCCGCACTTTTGCGAATAGACACTTGGGTTCTTTCTTCATCTTGACACTCTTTGAATTCGCGTTCATTCAAGTTAGTAATTAGTGCATAAATTTACTAAAAGCTTTATGAGTATAAACTTACACTATGTCCGCTTCTCGCTCTCAGCGGACCTTCAGCTAAGTTAGATCGTCCGCTTTGTGCCAGAAGCGGACATTGTAATAAATGATAAGGTTTGAAACGCCAGAGTATTTATTGAATCTTACAGCGACTCAACCACCTCAAATTCTTCTGTGATTAGTTCCATATCGTCAGAAAAATGTCCTACACTCGAGAAAAACCTCTTATGCTCTTGCTGCCAGTATTCAAGACTTAAATCGCCTTCACCTTCTTTGCGGGCAAACTCCTCAGTAACATCACAATAACGAACCAGTTTCATTGAAACCAGTCTGGTTACGCAGACCGGGACGTTCTCTCCATCAAGGATGATGTTATAGCTACCAATTTTCGGGGCAGGCTCTTCCTGCTGGTAAGATATAAGAGAGCAGCAGGAGGCCGTTTTGATCCCTTTTTTAATCAGGTCAGCCAGATTGCTTGCCAGCTCTGGGCTGTCACCAAACTGCCAGGCAACTGCTCCTGGATACTTTGCTTTTAATACCTCAACTGTAGCCATTAACAGCCCTTTTATCGTCTATGAAAAATGTCATAAAGAGTTTTAACATATACTTTCCGGGCATTTAAAGAGATGCTATCACTCGGGTGCAGGGGCTCTCATTTGGCTCATAGCTGAAACCGGTCTGTTCGTAAGTCCGCTCAGTGCCAGGAGCGGACGTTGCTAACATATCGGTTTATTAATCAAAGGGGAGTAGGTCATGACTACGCGCCAGACTGCCGGGCATCTTGATTTTTGGAAAGACAATGTGGCCACCTTCTCAAGCGATACCGTGCAGACTACTCGCTTATCATAGTTGTCATGCGGCACGATAAGCTCAACATTGAGCAGTCACTCAACTATCTGTCCTGACAAAAACTTAAGATTACCCGGGAACGCAGTTCAGACTCTGGTCTGCGAGAAGCGCGCCCGGTTGCTCAGCATAATTCTGACTAAAGACACTGAAGATGTGCTTATGATGTATTGAGGATTTCTGTGCCCTGCACAGGCGCAGATTCCTTTTCTAAGATAAAACTATCTATTTTTTATACAGGAAGTATGAAGTGCGTCTTTGTAGAGAGGTTGTTGTTCATTGTATTCCAGCTGATAAAAACCAGAGCTCAAATCAACAGCATGTAATTCCAGGACCGGGGCCAGCGAAGGTGCATCTAAATTATACAATAAACTTTCATTAGGTTTATTGGCAAACTTTACCCATGCATCTCTCCATGAGCAAAGACGTTGATAATTATTTAAGGGTATTTCATGGCCTGAATCATAAAAAACATCTCTAACAACCCCTTGCTTTTCTGAATAGGTCCTGAAACAGTATGAAAGTAAATCCTTACCATTATTATATTTTTCGGGGGTGCATACAGATGGATTTTTTATTAATTCTTTTTGAAAGAAAACGAATCCTGTGCGAACCACAAGAGTGCTTATATCACTATGGAAAAATTTACCAACCGTGAATACTGCCAGAGCAATTACCACAGCATCCATCCATCGTAACAGTATTAAAAACCATATAAAACATGTCAATAACAAAAGCGACGCTATTTGAAACACAGTGAAACTGTAAGCGTTGAAGTTAGCATACCTGGTAAATTCAAAATACAACACTGACAAAAAATATAATACGGATAACAACACTGACTTTTTTGGAGCGAAAATGGCTTTTTTAAGTGTGAGTTTTATAATTCCTGTCTTTTCCATCCTGCACGCCCTTGATTGAGTTTGTCAATTTTAACCCGATTATATTCTAACGTATTAAAACAGTATATAACCCAACGCAATAAAAATAAGTCCAAGTATCAATTAATATTTTAAATATTTCCCATGACTACAATCATTCCAAAGGTTGGGGATTGGCAGAATATATTTAACGGGAACCGGCTTCGCCAAGCTATCGGCGACATGTGGCCAGTTTATCCTGGCGGGCATAAGTTGGTCCCTTCATGCCGCTGAAGCATCATCTTCAAGAATATTTCACTGCGGTGGCTGCTAACCTCGTTTTCAGTTGATTAGCAGGTTCTGGACTCGTTAAGGTTTATAATTCGAGTGAAGTACAGTTTTGGTGATTTACTCCCTGTTGATTCATACAGAATACTGTTAGCTATGTCTGCTCCTCGCTCAAAGCGGACGAATGACCATCTCACCTTCCCCTGAACCCCTCAGGTATTGCGTAATTCCATTTCTGGATTCTGCATATGGATGAAAGTTGCAATCTTCTTGTTTGTTTTGCGCTGCTTACTGGCTTTGATTTGACCAGCGATTGTGCCATAAGCTCGCGTTGCTAACTTCGGCGGGAACCAGTTTAAGGGGTAGCATGTCAAAAGAGATGCGGGTTTAAGCTGTATTACTTTCGTACGATAAAATATCGGGATAAATGAGCTAACATGATGAAAAGTAAAAACGCGATTATTACAGCCATGTTCTTTTTTGGACTTTCACCTTCGTGTTTTTCTGAAAATGGTTCGTTTATCCATCCTGGTGCATTAAACACGGCTGATGACTTCAAAAAAACAGCTCTGGAAGTAAAAGAAGGACATCAACCCTGGTCTTCAGATTTTGCGTTATTACGCAGTAATGCGCATGATTCACCTGACTATACGCCTCATCCTGTGGCTGTTCTTTACAGGGGCACGGCGGCAGGCCATCCAAAAGAAAATTACGCACTCCTCTTTAATGACGCTGCGGCCGCATATGCTCTAGCTCTGGACTGGCGGTTGAGCGGAGACGACTCACGTGCAAAGCGGGCCGTTTATATTCTCACTCAGTGGGCGGAAAAACTGCGATCCATTGACGGAACATCAGATAAATTTCTCGCGGCCGGACTCTACGGCTACCAGCTTGCTGTCGCAGCCGAAACGCTTCGGGGGTCATCCGACTTCTCAGCTTCTCAGCAAAAGGCGATCAGAAATATGCTCGTTACGGTGTTTGCACCCATGAACATCGCCTTTCTTGAGCATCATAACGGCGCAAAAACGGACCACTACTGGGCAAACTGGGACCTGTCTAGTACCGCTTCACTGATGGCTATTGGTATCTATGCAGACCGAAAAGATTTTTATGAAAAGGCCCGGCACTACTATCTTGATGGAAACGGTAACGGCGCGCTCAGAAAAGCTGCATGGAAAGTTTATCCTGACGGACTTGTCCAGTGGCAGGAGAGCGGGCGAGATCAGGCGCACACGTTGCTCGGCATTGGTCTGGCAGGAACCATCTGTCAGCTTGCCTGGAACCAGGGTGATGACCTGTTTGGTGCCTATAATAATCGCTTACTCGGGGCGGCCCGCTACGTAGCCAGATATAATTCAGGAATCAGCGTCCCTTATACTGTTTACCATAACAGTGACGTCGCACAGTCAGTTATTTCAGACAAAGGTCGTGGAGAAATAAGACCTGTGTGGGCATTGTTGTACGGACATTATGTACAGCTTATGCATCTCAGCGCACCAGAGATAAAGGTGGCGCTGGAGAAGGAGGGCCTTGAGGGTGGAGGCGGTAATTACGGCCCGAACAGTGGCGGGTATGACCAGCTGGGTTATGGCACCCTAACTTTCCTTAACTGATATTTAATTAATTTTTTGGCAATAAAGCTGGCCGTGAGAAGCGATCCTAGATACTTACATTGTCTGCAGTGACCCGCCACCTGTTAAGCAATACGCGACAATGTGACAAACTTCAGCCTGCTTCAGAATAACTGCGAACGTCCGCTTTGTGCCAGAAGCGGAACTTTAGCAGACTTTAGATTTCATATTTGAGTGTTGTGCCGGCCCTGTTAAACAAACTTTCTAACAACGTCTGAACCGCAGGTGAAGATCTGCCTAATGAAGAGCAAATAAGGCCAAATTCCCGGTAAATCCTTGGGGTTACTGTTATAACAGATAAACCATGCAAATCAGCAGGCAATGCTGACTGGGGAATAAGAGCAACTCCCATATTTTCGCGCACTAACATACAGGCGCTAATCCAGTCTCGTACGGTTATACGGATGTCAGAGATCTGCAAACCCGCCTGCTCAGCAAGGCTTTTTGGGTTCACTGCACAGCCGCCCGTTGCAAGAATAAACGGCAGACTTGTCAGAACCTCTAGCGATATGCCGCTCAACGCTGCCTGACGGGAGTGAGCATGACCAGCTGGTAGCACCGCAGCCCATTCATCCCTTCCCAGAAGTAAGTCACAATAGCCGGGCAGAGGGTTCATGACTACGCCGAGATCTACAGTGTCTTTCGAAAGCCACTCTTCCACTTCATGATCCGTTCCTTCAAGAACAACCACATTAATACCCGGATGCAGGCGTTTAAATTCTCGCAGCAGGCCGGGTAAGAATGTTGAAGTTACGGTCGGAAAGCTGGCTATTCTGATGCGGGCGTCTTTCAGGCCACGCTCGTCGTCGGCCAGTGCCCTGATAGCATCCAGTCGGGACACCATAAGCCTTGCGTGTCCGATGACCTCTTCACCCAGCGCGGTAACACTGGTATGTCGCCGTTCGCGAATAAACATCCGGAATCCTAGGGAGGCTTCTAACTGGGCAATTGCCTGGCTGGCTCCAGACTGAGTCATGCCTGTCTGCTCTGCAGCTCGCGTGATATTTCCAGAATCGGCAACGGCAACAATCAAGCGCCAGTGCAAAAGATTCATCATTTTATCAGTAGCTCACCTAATGATTAGGATCTTGAACTTTAATTTTACAGCAGCTACGTCCTTAAGCACAGTGTACTCAACACTTTCGCTGTCATGGTCAGCAGCTTCGTATTCGTAGCAGTAGAAAATATTGATAAGGGCGGTTATGTATCTGTTAATGGGATTATTATCTGCACTTTGCTGGGGCGGTACGGATTATTTGTCAGGAAAAGCAGCCCGTGAACTTGGGGTTTTTAAGGCGCTTTTTGTGAGCCAGTTGTTTGGGTTAATGATGCTTTCGCTTATTTTTTTCGTTTTCTCAATTCCTTTTGAGCTTCAGATTTCAGGACTTCTGACTGCAGCCATTGCCTCATTTTGTAATCTGTTGGGCATGGCTTTTTTGCTAAAAGCGCTTTCAATTGGGAAAGTTTCAGTCGTTGCGCCTCTTGTTTCCTTGTACGGCGCAGTAACAACTGTGCTCGCCATTATCAGTGGCAGGCAGGTTTCATGGATTATTTTATCCGGCCTTTTTTTGTGCATACTCGGTGCCTGTCTTGCCAGCATTTCACCTTCGCACGACGGAAAAAGAGAATCCCCGGCTTCCGTCGGCTTCGCTTTGATGTCTTCACTATCGCTTGGGCTGGGATTCTGGCTGCAGGGTGAGTTTGCAGTTAAAGAACTGGGCGTAATACAGTCGCTATGGATTTACTATGCCACCGCTCTGATGTTTCTGTCTCTGGTCGTTATGGGTAGAAAAGACGTGAAAAGCCCTTCTTTAGGGATGCTTGGTTTGCTTTTTTGTATCAGCTGTATGAGCCTTACAGGCTTCTTTACGCTTGCATACGGAGCAAGCCTTGGCCACGTTGCTGTAGTTACGGTTTTAAGTTCTCTGGCCAGCGCAGTTACTGCATTGCTGGGCTTTACTCTGAAACAGGAGCGTCTGAGTCTGCCACGATTGTCAGGCCTTTTTATGATAATTTCCGGCGTTGTGGTTCTGAGGATCTAGTATTTATTTTCACCAAGCGTCGTGCGTGCTCATATACGTTGTGCGAATGATTCTTGCTGCTCGGCAATACCAGATTAAAGACCAGTTACGACTGTTTAAGTTCTGAAACGCTCATAAAACCAATGTCCGCTTATCGCTCATAGCAGACTTTGCCCGTTTACAATCATGAGCACTTCAGTCAGCAAACTGTCAACTCAGCCTGAATCAGATATTTCACGCAGCACAGAAATCACCGTTACAAAAGCCAGCTTCCATTTTCAGGGAACCACAAAACAGTGAGCAAGTTTTCACATCTGTTTATCGATGGTTACCCTGTCTGAGGGGGATAACACCTCTACGACTGTTATCGCTCATCATGCCTTCTTAAAGGGCAGTCAGATTGATTCCGCCATAATGTTAACGGCCGAAGCAATGTTTTCGCTCTTTATGCCACCGAAGCCCAGCACAAGGCCGTTGCTCCGACGGGGCTGAAAATAATAGTGCCCGAGTTCCCTTAACGCGACACCTTTACTGGCCGCACTGGCCGTCATCCTGTTTATATCAACTGACGCATTAAACAGGGCCGTCAGGTGCAGCCCTGCATTCCCCCCGGACATCGTGACTTCATTGCCAAAAACCTGAGTCAACGCGCTGCGCAGCGTGTGCTGACGCTCAGCGTAAATCCCGCGCATCCGTCTGATATGGGTGGAAAAATAGCCTTCACTGATAAAGTCAGCCAGCGCCGCCTGCACCGTAAACTGGCCTGGGCGGTAAAGCTGAACCAGCCCTTTTTTAAAGGCACCCGCGAGTTTTTCCGGCAACACCATATAGCTGATGCGTAATCCCGGAAACATGACTTTACTGAACGTCCCGCAGTAAATAACGCGCTGGTAGCTGTCCAGTCCCTGCAGAGACGAGATCGGACTCCTGTCGTAACGGAACTCGCTGTCGTAGTCGTCCTCAACGATCCAGAAGCCGTATTCGGCAGCCAGTTCGGTGAGTTGACGCCTGCGCTGCAACGTGAGCGCAACGCCCATCGAATACTGATGTGACGGCGAGGTGAACAGCAATCTGGGAAACGGGGCCGCAAACGAAAACTGGCTGATATCAATGCCCTGATCATCAACGGGTACGGGGATAATGTTCAGTCCTGCTGCCTGCCAGAGCAGGGCGGTGCTCCAGTTACAGGGATCCTCTGTTAACGCACTGTCACCGGGATCCGCCAGCATATGGGCGCACAGACTCAGTGACTGATTACTGCCCATGGTGATAAGGATTTGTTCCGGCTGGCACACCACCGAGCGGGAAACCTGCAGATAATGCGCAATCGCTTCGCGTAAAGGTAAATAGCCACCTTCGCTGTCGTAGCCGGTCATGTGCGCCGCGGGCCGACGAATATGGCGGTTCTGCATGCGCTTCCACACCGGAAAGGGAAAGTTACTGGTTTCAACTACCCCGGGCACAAACGCGCCTGCATGCTGCGAAACGCCGGAAACACCTGAAATCATGATTTTCGCCCGCGATGACAACGCCGCCTGGGCTTCCGGGGGCGCAGGCGCCAGCCGGCCGGTTGCTGAAGGCGCAACGTCGGCGACAAAAGTGCCTTTGCCACGCTGGCAAAGAATGTAGCCCTCAGCGGAAAGTCTGTCATAGGTCAGCGTCAGCGTCATACGTGACACACCGAGCTCAGCAGAAAGCTGACGTGTTGAGGGCAGCCTGGACCCGGAAATCAACATGCCACCCAGTATCGCCTTCTGAATAATGCTGAAAATCCTGACCTGCAGGGGACGATGCGCATCGGCATCAATATCCTGAAGAATAAGATCGCAGAGCAGAACGGATTGGGAAGTGGACATAAAAATTGATCCGGATTGGCTATAGAGTGTCAGTCCATTATGTCTTATTTTTCAGCCAACCTCATCGGGGGATAATCACGCTGTGCCATCATCCACACTTTTTATTTTCGGGTGACGGGGCGGCTGTGAAATCGGTTGCTTCAACACCGGGACAAGCTATGGCGCAGTCTTATGATGTCCGGCTTCATGCCAGTATGATCACGTCGGTGGACGCGTCTTCGCCGCAGCGCATTGAGGATTTTGTCAGGCGAAATTATGGCTGGGAGGCCCGTGCTCAACGGCTGGCCAGCGAGCGGGATGAGCTTTTTTGTCTCGAGGATGCTTCCGGGAAGCGCGGTATATTGCGGCTGGCCAACCCCGCCGACTGTCCCGAAACAACGGACCTGCAGGTGCAGGCGTTGCAGTGGATAGCGCGGCAGGCACCGGATTTACCAGTGCCGAGGATCATAAAAAGTCAGACCGGCCAGACTGTGCTATTAAGTCAGACGCTGGATGCTCAGTCAGGGACGCCACCGCGTCTGACCTGGCTCAGCACCTGGCTGGACGGCGTTCCTCTGCGAACTTTACCGGAGAGTGAGGCTCAGTTCTTTAATATCGGTGTGATACTGGCCAGACTGGGACGTGTTTTAAAAGACTTTCGTCATGATGGCGCGTTCCGGCCTTTAAACTGGGATCTGAGTCATATCGCTGACTGTCAGGTCTTTTTGCCCGGTCACTGCCCGGACAAAAAATGGAAAGCGGTTTATCAGTTTTTCGACCACATCGATACGCGGATTGTAGGGCCGATAAGAAACTTCAGTAAGCAGATCATTCATGCCGATATGAATCCGCATAATTTTGTCATGTCACCTCACGAACCAGCAAATATATCGGGTATTTTTGATTTCGGTGATATGACGTATACGGCGCGCGTAAACGATATTGCCATTGCAGCAAGTTATCATCTTTCAGGTGAGAATCCGTTTGATCATATAATTCCTTTAGTGCAGGGCTATCATTCTGTCTTTCCGCTCGAGAGGGAAGAAATTGACATGCTGTATGACCTGATTATTGCCAGGTTATGTATGACGATCGTCATCACCGAATATCGCGCTCGTCTCTATCCGGAAAACAGAAAATACATCTTAAAAAATACCCACTCTGCGTGGCTGGGACTTTCCCGGTTAATAACGATCGATTTTTTATCTGCCCGCAGAATACTGCGCGCGGCCTGTAACTGAGGGGGAATGATGAAACCTGCCCTAATGGTCAATGCCTACGAACCGTCTGAAAATACCATCCTGGATCGCCATACCGCCGCGTTAATTGCGCGTCGGGGCCGTGTGCTGGGTCCCTCATATAAATTATTTTATAAACATCCGCTGCACGTCGTTCGCAGTGAAGGTGTATGGCTTTATGACCAATATGGTAAAGCTTATCTGGATGTTTATAACAACGTACCCGCAGTGGGGCATTGTCATCCCGCCGTCACTGACGCGGTCAGCCGGCAATTATGCACGCTGAATACGCATACACGTTATCTGAATGAGGTGGTGCTGGATTATGCCGAACGGCTGGTCTCAACGTTTCCGTCAGACTTAAGCAATGTCATGTTTACCTGCACAGGCAGTGAATCGTCCGACCTTGCGCTTCGTATTGCCCGTTGCCACACAGACGGTACGGGCATCATTGTGACGGAAAATGCCTATCACGGCATTACCGCCGCAGTTGCTGAAATCTCACCGTCGCTGGGTAAGGGGGTGCCGCTGGGCACTCACGTGCGTGTTGTCCCGGCACCCAATGCTTATCACCAGGGCGAGGGCAATACGGCCGATTTATTCACAGAGGCTGTGCGCAACGCCATAGCCGATCTGCGGCGCCACGGTATTCGTCCCGCCGCGCTGGTCACCGATACCATTTTTTCAAGCGACGGAATTTATTCCGGGCCGGCAGGCTTTTTACAGGGGGCAGTGACGGCGATTCGTGAGGCGGGTGGGCTGTTTATTGCCGATGAAGTTCAGCCTGGATTTGGCCGGCTGGGCACGCACATGTGGGGATTTGAGCGCCACGGAATTGTTCCCGATTTAGTCATCCTGGGGAAACCCATGGGCAATGGTCTTCCCATTGGTGGCGTGGTTGCCCGGCCAGCCTGTTTGCAACGCTTCGCCGGGATTGCCCGTTATTTTAATACGTTTGGCGGTAACCCGGTCAGTTGCGCTGCCGGGATGGCCGTGCTTGATGTTATCGAAAAACAACAGCTGCAACAGAACGCCGCTGAAACGGGCCAGTTACTGATTAACGGGCTGAATACGCTGGCACAACGCTTTCCCGTTATAGGTAATGTCAGAGGCAGCGGATTATTTATTGGCGCAGAGCTGGTCAGCGATAATGCAACTAAAAAACCGGCCGGGGAATATGCGCTGGATGTGGTTAACCGTTTAAGGGCGCGCCAGATTCTTATCAGCGCCTGTGGTAAGGACAGCCATGTTTTAAAAATACGGCCGCCCCTGGTTTTCTCTGCCGAAAACGCGCACTACCTTCTTGCTGTCATGACCGACGTAATGGAAGAGATGTTTAATTAAAAATGATCGCCAGCATGCTTTAAACAAAACAGACAACCAGGAGAATATGACGATGTCGCTGTTCAAACCAAAATATATTACGTTCGACTGCTACGGTACCTTGATCAATTTCGATATGGCAGGCGCAGCCAGAACACAATTTGCCGATCGTATTAACGGCAACGATATGGCGGCATTTGTTAAAGATTTTGCGGCTTATCGTCTTGATGAAGTGCTTGGTGCCTGGAAACCCTACGCGGAAGTTGTGAACAATTCCGTCAGACGTACCTGTAAAAAATGGAAAATTGTCTGCCACGACGAGGACTGTGCGGCCATTAATCACGCTGTGACGACCTGGGGACCGCATCCGGATGTTCCCGCTGGACTGAGCAAGGTGGCCAGAGAGATACCCCTGGTTCTGTTGACGAATTCAATGAACGATTTAATCACGTACCATGTGCCCAGACTGGGGGCTCCCATTCACGCGGTGTACACCGCAGAGCAGGCGCAGGCTTACAAACCGCAGATGAAGGCGTTTGAATATATGCTGGATCAACTGGGATGCGGACCGGAAGAGATTATGCACGTTTCATCCAGCATGCGTTATGACCTGATGACGGCGCATGATATGGGCATTGTTCATAAGGTTTTCGTACAGCGTGGCCACGAGCCGGGCACGCCTTTTTATCAGTATCATGAAATCAGGGATATCGGTGGCCTGGCAGGCGTGCTGGGTCTTTAAACCCGGCACCGGGCACTCAGCCGGTGAGCGTCCGGTCCGCCGGTTCACGTTTCCGGAAAAAACGGGCTATGAAACAGACAATCTGAACTACTTCCCGTCGATTTGCACAGAAGAGTGTTTGCAATGTCCGTTAATCGCTCATAGCGGACAAAGGAAGAGATGTTAGCGTCCGCTTTGTGCCAGAAGCGGACGTTTTCAGCATCTGCACGCACTAATTTGTCGAGAATAGCTTTTACTACATAATCATGCAGGCGCGCAGAAATCATCAGGCGCGTTTTTCAGGTTTTGAAGCAGGGAAAGGTGCCGGAAACAGCCCGGACGCGGCGGAAACGCGCTGAGAGCTTTTCAGATGGTGCGGCCAGGGGTTGTTATGTCTAATGTGCCAGAGCTTCCCTGTGACCACCATTTGATGTCCGCTCCTCGCTCATAGCGGACCTTAGCTCAATTAGCCTGTCCGCTCTGTGCCAGAAGCGGACCTTCAGGCAACAATGTCATCGTTGCATAATGAAACAGATGATGAATAGTATTTTTTTACGTAAGTTAAATGCTGATTCCAGAGACAAATAAGGCTGTAAGCGTGGGCAGATTTAAGGGTAAACGGATACTAATTACTGGAGGCACGAGTGGCATGGGGCTGGCAGGCGCTCAGCGTATTGTCACGGAAGGTGGCCATGTAGCCATAACCGGTCTTAATGAAGAAAGACTGGAGCGTGCACGCAGTCTGCTTCCTGCAGCTTCGCTTATTCTGAAAAGCGATGCTGCAAGCGAAGCTGATATACATGGGCTTGGTGAGGCTATTAACGACTGGGGTTCACTTGATGGATTATGGCTAAATGGCGGTTATGCTGAAGTAGGCTCCCCGGAATCTGTAACGGCAGATTCTTTTAATCGTATGATGAACGTTAATGTGCGAGGCCCGATGCTACAGCTGGCAGCCCTGTCCGAATCGCTCAATTCAGGCGCGTCTATTTTGGTAACTTCTTCCTCCTCTGTCTATGAAGGTGCGGCGATGACAAGTCTGTATGCAGCGACGAAAGGTGCCATTATCGCTATGGTCAAAAGCTGGGCATCAGCGCTGGCTGAACGCGGTATCCGCGCTAACACATTGGTGCCGGGTCCGATTGAAACCAACTTCAGGCACTTTATGCCAGAAGAGTCACGTCAGCAGTTTGAAGATTTTGTGGTAAGCCAGGTTCCTTTAGGCCGAGCCGGAACAGCAGAAGAGGCCGCTGCAGTTGCACTTTTCCTGCTGTCCGATGACGCATCCTATGTTACCGGCAGCCAGTATGCTGTAGATGGTGGGCTGGTTCATTACTGAAGTTTTTTAAGGAGAGTAAATTCATATGCGCATTCCGGATTACCCTTCACAAGATTCCGATAAATGGGCTCAGGTAGATGCCTGGTTTTCTGAAAAGCTAGCCGCTGAAGATTCAGATTTAAAATACGCTCTCGCTAATAACTCAGCTCAAGGTTTGCCGACACATGACGTATCCTCTTTGCAGGGAAAAATGCTGGCTATTTTCATGCAAATGTCACGTGCCGTTCGTGTTCTTGAAATAGGCACACTTGGGGGGTATAGCACCATATGGATGGCCAAAGCTCTTCCACCCCATGGAAGCATAACGACAATTGAATTCAACGACCATCATGCAGAAGTGGCCAGTCAGAACATCAATAAAGCGGGGCTGGCTGAGCGCGTCACGTTGCACAGGGGAGCTGCGCTTGAGGTCTTACCCACGCTTGATGCGCCTTTTGACCTGATTTTTATCGATGCCGATAAAGTGAATAACCCCCACTACCTTGAATGGGCTATCAAATTGTCGAAACCAGGCACTGTTATCGTAGCAGATAACACCGTGCGCGGTGGCAATGTCATCGAATCTGGTAGTGAAGATCCGAACGTTATAGGCCTGCGAAAATTTGTAGAAATGATTTCTGAGGATGAGCGCCTTGAAGCGACGGCAGTTCAGACTGTTGGTGAAAAGGGATGGGATGGTTTCGTTCTAGCTATCGTTAAAACCCAATGATGCTATTTATCATTCAGGAAAACGCACTTATCTCCAGTGTTTATTCACAATTTCTGAATGATAAACACAAAACATTCAATTCCTCACAAAGCGAACATTGTTTATTGCATATGTCCGCTTTGTGCCAAAAACGGACGTCAACGCTTGATAAAAAGTCATCTTTAGTGCTTATTAACATTCAGGAATCGGCATCCAAAATGCTGCAAAATGGGAGAAGGAATGCTTTTCGCAATAAGGTTTACGGATCACCCAGGTGAATACAATGTCAGAAAACAATATCTTAATCCTCATTTGGACTGGTTAAAGCAAAAACGAGGTGTGGTTCTTGCTGCTGGTTCATTACGTGAAAAAAATAACGATCAACCTGTCGGAGCTCTATGGGTAGTTAAGGCTGAGCATGAAGAAGAAGCCTTATCCATATTTTCCGATGACCCTTTTTGGATCCATGGTTTACGAGCATCGGTTGAGGTTTTATCGTGGAGCCTCGCTTTTGAGGACATGCTTAACGCTTAATGTCTGCTTTCTCATAGCGGACCTTCAACTTAGTTACCTTGTCCGGTTTGTGCCAGAAGCGGGCATTGGCAAAATTTTATTGTCCCTGAAAGAAGAATTGTGCATTTTGGTAAAGCAGTCGCTTTAAATATGCTAACACCAGGAGAAGTGATGACATTTCAGGATGCGCCTCGACTTGAGACAGAACGACTAATTTTAAAGCAATTTACGCTCGACGATTTTCCAGCGCTTATGGCGTGCTGGAGCACGCCTGAAATGATTAAAATTAATGGCGGTGAGAAACCAACGACAGAAAGTGTTTGGAGCCGCTTATTACGTTATATCGGACACTGGCAAGCGTTAGGGTATGGCTACTGGGCGGTGTTTGAGAAAACTACAGGCCGTTATGCTGGTTCGTTTGGTTTCCAGGATGTTCATCGTGATATCACACCTCAGTTAAAATACCCTGAAGCTGGATGGACATTAATTCCTGAAGTTCAAGGCAAAGGTTATGCGTCTGAAGCACTGGCCGCAGTTTTACTATGGGCCGATCAGACATTATCCTCCCCATTGTGCTGCATTATTGACGAAGAAAATAAACGTTCAAATCATCTGGCTGAGCGCTTTGGTTTCCAGTTTCAAGATTATGTTACCTATCGCGGTAAGCAAGTACGCATGCTTGTACGCTAATAATTAATTAAACCATAAATGTAATTTTTAGCGGGTCTACGGAACGTCCGCTTAGTGCCAGGAGCGGACGCTGCTTGCATCATGGTAGGTTAGTTTACAGGGAGCAGGTCAGTCCGCTCTGTGCCACCAAGCGCACGTTGCAAACATCACCGCTCTGATAAGAAGGTAGTGGATCATGACATGTAGACTTCATTGATTGCGTTCCATCAACTCAAGCGTCTGACCATCAGGGCTTTGTAAATATATGACTCTGGTTCCCTGCATGGGGCCTGATGAGACTGTCTGGGGTTTTCCTGGCGTCTTCCAGCCATAGTCCGATACTTTGCTCAGGAGCGTATCAAGATCCTTAACCATAAACGCCAGGTGCGCGTAGCCTGGGATATAGGGTGCTGAAGGCGCTTCTGGCTGTTCAATGTTATTGTATTGCAGTAATTCAATGTTCATACCAGCCACTTCAAGCAAAGCCATTCGTACATCCGCTCCCCTTGCGCCTGTGACTTCATCAATAATGGGTCCAGACATGTTCCCTTCGCGTAATAACTTCCCTCCAAGAATATGGGTCCAGACGAATAATGCGTCTTCAATATTTTTGACTGAAAAACCGACGTGATTAGCACTTAAGATCATGACATCACCTGCTGGTTGCAAAAATTGAGCACTTAACTATCTAAAATTGCTGATTTATTTCTTCACGGTAAGTGCGATGGAATTTGTTAAGGAAAAAGCACAACTGAGAGCGGTCTGAATCATGTCGTTATGAGCCATCCACAGCGACAGCCGTACAGGTTACCTGCTCCCTGTTGAACAATACGCGACCAGGTACAAGCCGGTATCTAGTGTAGAAAAACGGCGAATGTCTGCTTGTCACTTATTGCGGACCCGACATGCTCATCTGATTTGTGCCAGAAGCAGACAGTCTTATTTCAAGGCTGACAGCAGACAAAACCGTTTTCCAGAACGCTACAAGCAGAATGCCGGTCATCAAGGCGCACCCGCAAAACATCATCAGCACCCGGCATCCCGAGTCTGTCTGAGCCGCACAAGCTACCCGCTTCCACATCAAAGCGATGAGGCGGGATCCACATCCTTTCAAATGTTATATAACTGTAAGTATTAATCGAATAAAGTTGCTACCTGGCGCGTTAATGCGTTGTCTGTTTACTGGAGAATCCCGTTATGACGCGCGCTGTATCTATTCTGGTTGCTGGGTTGCTGCTGAATCCGTTATCCCACGCGGCTTCACTTTACTACACGATTTCCACACCTGACACCGCGATAGGGCTGTCATGGCACGCATTTGGCGGTATTTCGCATGCGAAATTAACGGGCGTAACCGGCGAGGTTGCGCTGAATCCGGCAAATGAAATGGATAATCGTGTGAAGGTCACTATTCCGGTCACCACGCTTATCGCGTCCAACAACCTGCTGACGTATCAGTTAAAAAGCAGCATGTTTTTTGATGCTCCCCGTTATCCCAATATCGTTTTTACCAGCAGCCGGATCGTGGCGCAGGGCAACGGCAATTTCAGGATTTTTGGCTCATTGTCGGTAAAAGACGTTCAGCGACCGGTCATTCTGGAAGCCACGATGGAAGAGCACGACCGCACGGCGCAACGCGATGAACGGATCGCGCTACATGCCATGACCACGATTTCCCGCTCGGCCTACCATATGGATCGCTTCACCGCGTTGGTGGATGATACGGTGACGATCAAGATTGATATTCAGGCAGAGGCCAGTCATGTGCCTTGAAAGCGTCCCACGCCGTTAAGCGCTAAGGGCGTTTTTCAGGGCGCTGGCGCTGTCTGCCAGTGCTTCGTCCGGGTTGCGGCCAATCAGGACAAACTGATAGCCGCCGTGGTGCCACCAGACCAGGCGCATATCATGTCGCTGTTCGCGCTGAAGCCCGGTTGAGGCAGGCTGGGCGTCCGGCGAAATGCATAGCGCCATCGGGCCATATTCCGCATGGATCCACGCAATTTGCGCGATAGATGTGCTGTCATAGCGCAACATGCGCACCATCTTCAGCTCTGCATCCGGCAGGGAAAGCTGCTGCGTATTGAGATGTAGGCCAATATCCTGCGCGGTGCGGGCCAGGCCATGCTGTAACGCGGCAGGGGAGTTATCCGCATCCAGCAGCGTTTCTGCGCTGTAGAGCGACATGTACTGGGCTTCAAGATCGCGAATCTTCTCGCTCTCACTCAGCCTGGTTTTAGCCGGGCGGGCGAGGTAGCCGAGGCCTGAACCGATCATCAGAAAACTCAGCGAGGCTGCAATCAGCGAACGACGGCTAATGCCCGATGTCGCGGTAGCGACAACATCGGCGGCGGGTGCCTGCGCTGGCGCGTTTAACAACGCGTCGAGCCGGCGCTGCATTTTTGCTTCCGGGGCCTTATCCAGTAAGGGCGCAAAGGCCGTGTCAAAGTCGAGCTGGCTTTTCATCAGTTCATCGATGCGTTCAGCCAGTTCAGCATCGGTTTCCAGCAGTAATTCGAGCCTGCGTGCGTCATCAGGGTTCATTTCGCCATCCAGCCAAGCCACCAGCGCTTCGTCGCTGAAGGGGGGCGCAAAGCGTAGCGTGTTCATGAGCGTTTCTCCTGCGCAGAAGCCTGAGCATCGAACGATTTTGCCAGCGCCGAACGCGCGGTTGCCAGCCGGCTCATAATGGTGCCGATGGGTACGGCCAGCGTCTCTGCGGCTTCCTGATAGGTAAATCCTTCAACATAGACGAGAAAGACGGTATTGCGCTGGGCTTCTGGCAATGCGCTGACGCGCTGCATGATTTTCTGAAAATGCAGGCGTTCATCATCACGTTCCCGCGTGTCAGGCGCCAGCAGTTCCTCACTTTCAACAAAGCCCTGTCCTAACCGCACGCGGCGGGCGCGCAGGTCGGAAATCCAGATAGAGTGAAGGATCGAGAACAGCCAGCGATCTATCCGGGTACCCGGCGTAAACTGCGCGCTCTTTTCGAGCGCGCGTACGCATGTAGACTGCACGAGTTCTTCAGCAACGTCGTGGTTTCGGGACAGCACCAGCCCGTAGCGCCACAGGCGCGTCAGATGGGCAGCAAGCTGCTGGCGAACTTCGCTGGTCGTGATGTGACTGTCCTCATCGTAGGTATCAGGATTCCGGATGACCATTAATGGCGGCCTGCAAATCACGATACTCTTCGCATCCTGTACCGCACAGGCTGGCGATGGTTTTCAACTGCGCTTCTGCCAGGTCGGGACGGCCCTTAATCAGCCACGCTTCGCCCAGGTATTCGCGCACTTTCGCATAGCGCGGGTTAAGCGCCAGCGAGCGTTGATAATACCCGATCCCTTCGTCGGTACGCCCGAGTTTTCGGGTGGCATAACCCCGGTAATTCCAGGCTTCTGCGGTGTCGGGCTGTTTCAGACTATCCAGCAGGGTAAGCGCGGCCTGATAGTCGCCTTTCTTCGCCAGATGATAGGCATAGTTTGTCTTGTCTTCGTCACTCAGGCGCGCCGTTTTGTCGGAAACACACTGTTTGGTCTTGCTGTCGTAAACCTGCCCGCGCGGACAGTCCGGAATTTTACTGTTGGTGCTGTCATCGCCTGCGGCCAGTGCCGGGGCGACGTGGATAACGAACAGCAGGGCCGGAACCAGCAGCTTACGGCCTGGGGTACGCAGCAGTGAAGCGGTGTTTTTCATGGTAGTGCTCCAGTTAACGAAAGAGGCGAACGGGCAGCATGCGGCGCAGCACGTTATCGCGGAGAAAATAGTGATGGAACAGGGCGGCCAGAGCATGGAACGCGGCCAGAATAATTAACGCCCAGGCGACATTGTTGTGTAATTCACCCAGAGCATGTTTGAGCAGAGGATCGACATGCACCCATCCGCTCAGATCGAACAGGCCAAAAAAGCCAAAGGGTTCCTGCTGCGCCCAGCGAAACATAAAGCCCAGCACAATTTGCGTGAACAGCAGCAGATAGAGCGCACCGTGAACGCAGTGAGAAAGGAATTTCGCCGGACGTGAAACGGCGGCAGCGGGCATCGCGTAACGCGGCGAACGTTGGCTCATTAGCCGCCAGACCGGACGGATCACCATGACCAGCGCCAGCACGATCCCGCAGGAAATATGCACTGACTGTAAGCCTTTCCGGAGCGGTGTCCCGCGCTCCAGCCATTCCCAGATGTGCGCACTGGCAAACAAAAAGATGACGCTGGCCGCGGTAATCCAGTGCAGCGCCAGGGTCATTCCGTCGTAGCGCTGTCGGGGTTTCTTGGGTTGTGTGTGAATCATGGCTTTCGTTCTCTCCTTCAGGTTTATGATGAGTGAACGTGCGTATGCGGATTTTTATTCGACTTTTTTATTCGACTTTTTTTGCGATGTTTTAGAGCGAGATAAGTGACGGGGAAAGGGTGAACAATCGCTGAGGTGCGAATGACATCGTCCGGCGCACACTTCGCACTGCCTCGGGCGGCATGGCGCGCATTCTGCACAAGGACATTGACGTAACCGAGAGGCTGTTTTAATGATGTAGGGCGGTTATTCAGCCGACGGTAACAAGCCAACTCCATTCTTAAGGCGCGCGATCCCATGACAATACAGGTTTGTATTCCCGACGATTATCATCAGGCCACGGCAGGCCTCGACTGCCTGCAATGCCATCCCCAATTTACCTGTACCGCTGTTGGGGATATCAGCCTCGATCCTGATGCAGAACAGGCGCTGGCGACGGCTCAGGCCTTGATCCTGATCCGTGAGCGCACCACCATTGACGAGGCCTTTTTACAGCGCACGCCGCAACTAAAGCTTATCAGCCAGACCGGTAAGGTCGCCCGCAATATCGATATTGCGGCCTGCTCACGGGCGGGTGTGGCGATTGTCGAGGGCGTCGGCTCGCCCGTTGCACCGGCTGAACTGACGTGGCTGCTGATTATGGCAGCCCGCAGAAAGTTCGTTCAGGCCGTTAACGCCATGCGCGCCGGTCACTGGCAGGCAGAGCTGGGGCAGGGCGTGAGTAACCAGACGCTGGGGATCCTGGGCTACGGTAAAATTGGCAAGCGGATTGCGGCTTATGCAAAGGCATTTGGTATGCGGTTGCAGGTCTGGGGAAGCGATCGCGCCAGGCAGGAAGCGCAGCAGGAGGGAGTGATGGTGCCAGCCAGCCGTGAGGCATTTTTTGCCTCCAGCGACGTGATAACCGTTCATCAGCGCTTAGTGGCAGCAACCGAGGGCAATATCACGCGCGACGATCTGGTGCAGATGAAGCCCGATGCATTGTTCGTCAACACCAGCCGGGCTGAGCTGGTGGCTGCCGATGCGCTGCTGAGTGCGCTGCGCCAGGGCCGCCCGGGTTTTGCCGCTCTGGACGTTTACGAGCAGGAGCCGGTATACGATCCCGCGCATCCGCTGTTATCACTGCCCAACGTGCTCTGCACGCCGCACATCGGCTATGTCGAGAAGGACAGCTACAGCCTGTATTTCGGCACCGCGTTCGAAAACGTGGTGCGCTTTTTCGATGGTGACCGAAGCCATTTAATAAATCCCGAGGCGCAGGAATAAGCTTACCCTGCGCGGCTAAGGGTGCCCGTCAGCGAATAGCGGCCAGGCTAGTAATGCACGTCGCCAGCGGAGCGGTGGCGTAAAAAAATCCTGGCAGTTTCGTCAACAGGTATCCGTGCGTGACTGAAATACGAGACTTTTAATTTGAAATCGCACGCATTCGATATTTAACCACTATTTTCTTTTAATTGTTTAATAACGGACTTGATTGGGTTGCGGCCGCAGTAAAAATAATGAGATAAAACGGTTAAATATCCTGATTATCACTTCTCCGACAATAACCTCTGTGTCCGTCAAAATTAAAGCATACGCCAAATTCGCGTATTCGGGCTGAATTCTGTCCGGGTGTTTGTCGCCGGGATTCAGGCTGAATTCGCATAATGACAGGCGTGAGAATCAGGCTTCACCGATGCCATGTTTTGCTGCACGCATAGCAAATGTGTGACTCGCATCTAAAAAAAAGGCTTTTAACCCAATTGCTTACCAGATTCAAATGGTGACCACCTGGGTGGAGTTGGTAAATCGGCAATGATAAAGTTATCAGGATGCAGATAATTATTATAAAGGGGATGGTATGTACAGTAAATTATCGGTCCTTTTTAATGAAATGCTTGACCAGGATTTTCATACAGCACGCGATTTGGCGGGTCGGCTGAATGTGAGTGAAAAAACGGTGCGGACCCGGTTAAAAGCGTTAAATGACATCCTGACTTCGCGCGGTGCCTCAATACATTCCAAATCCAGCATGGGCTATCAGCTGGTGGTTTATAACCAGGAAGACTTTCAAAGCCTGACAACCTCGCTGGAAAAAGGCAGCAACGCACAGCGGCCGACCAATTCAAATGAAAGAGTGATTTTTATTCTGGCTAATCTGCTGAGCCGCGAGAACTATATTAAATTAGATGACCTGTGTGAAACCTGTTACGTTTCCCGCAATACGATGACTGCGGACCTGAAAAAAGTCGAGGACATCCTTCATCTGCATCAACTCATACTCGACCGTCGGCCTAACTATGGTATTGCAGTTCAGGGAAATGAATTTGATAAACGTACTTGTATAGCCAATAACCTTATCCGGTTTAATCATTTTATGAATGTAGAGGGGGAGAAAGAGCAGGGATTGAAGATAATCGGTAAAATTGTTTTATCCGTGCTGCACCGCTGTGGCTTAAGCATCTCCGAAGTCTCACTGGAAAATCTGGTTTCACATGTTTTTATTGCGGTGTACCGAACAAAGCACGGTCATGCCGTTTCCATCGATCACCAAAGAATAGGCATGTTGGTCAAGCCTGAGGTTATTGAGGCGACAGGGCTGATCGTGCAACAGGTTGAGGAAGCGCTAAGCCTCCCGTTGAATCAAAACGAATTTTCTTATATTGCCCTGCACATGGGCGCCAAGCTCTCTTCCACACCAGGTAAAAAATCCGGCGTCAATATCGTTATCTCGCGCAAGATCGACGAGTTGACCGGGCGAATGCTGGAAATTCTGCTCAAGAGTTTCAACATCGATTTCATGGATAACCTTGAGCTGCGCATGTCGTTAAATCAACATCTGGTTCCGCTGGACATTCGCATGCAGTTCGACATTCCACTCAGTAATCCACTGCTGCATGAAATTAAAAAAGAATATGCCTTTGCCTATACTCTGGCGGCCACAGCCTGTATTGCACTGTCTGAACATTATGCCACCCGGATTCCTGACGATGAAATTGCTTATTTTGCCATCATCTTTGAACTGGCGCGGATGAAAAAAGATAAAAAAATAGAGAAGAAAAATATCATCATCGTATGTGCGTCGGGAAAAGGCACAACGCAGTTATTCATGTATAAATACAGACAGGCGTTTGGAAACTATGTAGAGCACATTTATGAATGTACCGCCTGGGAACTGGGGAGCTTTGACTTTGCCGGCAAGAACATTGATTACATTTTCACTACGGTTCCCGTGAATACAGAGGTGCCAGTGCCCGTCTTCGAAGTCACACAGTTTCTTGAAAGCAAAGATATCGCAACCTGCAGTGAAGTATTTGAAAGCAATAATCATGTTTTTTTATATAAATACTATCGGCCCGAACTTTTTTTGACCAATATCAGCGCATCTACAAAAGAAGAGGTGCTGAGGATATTGTGCCAGCACACGGAAAAAACCTTTCCGCTGCCCGCCGGCTTTTATGATGCGGTGATGAAAAGGGAAGCATTAGGGCAAACCGACTTTGGTAATCTTGTGGCCATTCCGCATCCCTTCCAGGTGATGACGCCAAATAGCTTTGTCGCCATCGGAATATTAGAGCGCCCGGTATGGTGGGGCCACAACGATGTACAGGTGGTATTCCTTGTCTCGATTTCTGCCGATGAAGACAGCGACGTCGGCCATTTTTATCAACTGACAACAAAGTTGCTGTTTGATTCTGCCGCGATACAACAACTGCTTAATAACCCAACCTTTGACGTCATCATGGATCTGCTTAAAGGAAGTGACGCGCTGTAAGCGACAGGCAAAATTTACCATGTTCAATATGGTAAATTTCCCGCTGGAGAGAGAAAAGGGTGAGGATTAAGATGAACGTAAATCATCAGAAAACGGAGCGGTAACGTGATGGAAATTAGTCTTGAGGATATTATCACTGAGTTAGTTGTCAACGGCGGCAGCGCGAAAAGTAAAGCCATGCAGGCCATGAAAGCGGCCAGATTGGGCGATTTTGAAATGGCAGAATTGCGGATAAAAGAAGCCAGTGAATTTTTACAAAAGGCTCACCATTTTCAGACGGAAATGATTCAGGCGGAGGCTCGTGAAGAGAACCCCTGTGCCGTTTCACTTATTATGGTCCACGGTCAGGATCATTTAATCAGTGCGATGACAACACGAGATATCGCCATCGAAATGATTGAAATGTATAAACTCATCCACAATAAATAGCGATAAGGAAATACATATGATCTACATCACATTAGTTTGCGCGGCTGGAATGTCCACCTCTATGTTGATGGCAAAAATGCAGCAAAGTGCCAAACAGCGTCAAATCGACGTGAGCATTGTTGCGATGCCAGAAGAAAAATTCAAAACGCATAACGGAAAGACAGACGTACTTCTTCTCGGGCCACAAATATCCTATCTGGAAGATGACCTGCGCGAAAAGTATGAACCTCAGGGCATTAGCGTCGCCGTGGTCGATATGGTGGACTACGGAATGATGAATGGTGAAAAAGTCCTGGCAGACGCGCTCGCTTTATTAAAGTAAACCACGAATAAAACATCAGGTGCATAGCCAAATAAATTTGGCAGGGGATCATTATGCCTAAATTTGACCGAAAGACGATAACCAATAAAATTAATCCTGTAGTTAATACCATTCAGAGCAGTAAACTGGTAAACGGCATTACAGGCGGCATGATGAGTGCCATGCCGATAACGATACTGGGTGCATTTGCCGCATTGTTCCTGAATTTACCCGTTCCGGCCTATAGCGCCTTTATTGCCAGTGTAGGGATTGCCACCGCACTGAAAACGATCATTATGTTCACCACCAACTTCCTTGCTGTGATATTCGGGGTCGCGATAGCGGGAAGTTATGCCAGGCAACATGACGAAGATGCGTTATTCTGTGGAATCCTGGCGTTGCTGAACTTCTTCATCGTGACGCCGGTGGCCTTCGCCGAAACCGGCATGCCCATTATTCCTATGCAATGGTTAGGTGGAACGGGCATATTTACCGCCATTGTGGTCAGCTTGCTTTCAACCCGGGTCTACGTTTTTATTAAACAAAGAGGGTTTACTATTAAGATGCCTGCCAGCGTGCCGCCGGTGGTGTCCAGCAGTTTTAGTAGCCTGATCCCTGGTTTCGTCTCATTAATTTTGTTTGCTGCCGTGTCGGTCATTTTTACCGCCACGCCGTTCAAAAACATGCATCAGTTTATCTATACCTTCCTGCAAATTCCGCTTCAGGGCATGGGAGGAAATATTGTCTCCATCATTCTGCTCTGGACGCTGGCGCAGCTGCTGTGGTTTGTCGGGATCCACGGCACCATGGTCATCTACTCCGTCGTGCTGCCAATTTTTACCGCGATGGATGCAATGCAACTGGCCGCGTACTCTGCCGGTGAGTCATTGCCGAACATCACCGGGCGGGCCTTTGTCAGCACCTATACCATGTCGGCCAGTGCGATTGGTCTGACGTTACTCATGCTGTTTTTTGCCCGAAGCCAGCAATATAAAACCCTGGGCAAACTCACTACGGTTCCCGCGCTGTTTGGCATCAGTGAACCCCTGGTGTTTGGCACACCGATGGTATTTAACTTCCGTTTTGCTATTCCCTTTATCTTTATGAACGCCATCAGCCTGGTCATTGCCTATGTAGCAACCTATATCGGTCTTGTGCCTCGCGTTGCCGGGATTACACCAATCACGGGCATGCCCATTATCTTAAGCGGCATTATGGAAGGCAGCTGGAAAATTGCGGTATTACAGGTTGCGCTGGTCGCGGTGCAGATAATTGTCTGGTATCCCTTTTTCAAAAGGGCAGATACAGCGTCTTATATGCTGGAAAAAGAGGGCGCAGGCAAACCGGTTTAATGCGTACGCACATTTTGCCTGATAAATAAGATTCTGAGGGCGGTTGTCTGCTGAGGCTGCCCGGTGTAAACAGAACAGAAAAATAAACGGGAATAACCTGCTGATATAATTTAATTAATAACATAACCCTACCTCTGCTCTCTAAAAAGAAAATGATTATGAAAACTAAAAAATTCACAATAGCGTTATTACTATTGGCATTCACTTCACCCTTACTCCAGGCCGCAGACATTAACGATGATGAAGATGCGTTACGCATTCGACTGAAAAATGATTTTCGTCGCGCCGATCGACCCAGTGCAGGTAATTACGAAGAAAATATTTATGGCTGGGTCCAGGGCGCCATGATTGATGCAAACTCGCACTATTATTCAGATTTAATTGGTATCGAAGCCGGAGCTTATTATGTTTATAAGCTTGGTGCCAAAGAACAATGGAGTACACGCGGCTATCTTGCCGACCACGACAGCTTTGGCCTGGTGACGGGGGCGGTAAAGTTAAAACTTCAGGATAATATCCACCTTAAAATAGGTCGCTTCGGTACTGATAACGGCTATGGCAGTTTGCCATATCGCATTCCACTGATTGCCTCTGGATCCACCCGAACCATGCCGACGCTATCGGAAGGCGTGCTGGGCCATTATCAGCCAGACGACAATATCGATCTGTGGGCAATGTATCGCACACGCGTTTTTCTCTGGCCGGATGCGGCAGTCGGGGTCCGCAATGAAGGGATCTATAACACCGCCACCGGTCGTTACGACACCCGGCGGGCACGTTCATTTCTGGCCGGCAGCTGGCGTGATGAAAACAGCCTTTATGCTCTTGGCGGCGCGTGGCAGGAGGATGTTTCTTCTCAGTATCAGACCATGATTGAAAAGAAATTCCCCTTTGAAAATAACAACGTAATTAAAGTCGAACTGCTGGCGTTTCATGCGTTGTTAAATGGCGTATCACGTACTCAGAGCTATCACAATAATACTCAGGTTTATTCAGGTCAGGTTACCTACAGCATGCCCAAAATAAGCTTTTTTGGCGCGGCAGGAATTGTCACTCATGCAATGAACGGCATTGGTTCGAATGTTGATACTGATATCGGCTATCCCAACTCCCTGAGTATCGACAGAAATAAAGAAGATATGTTTTCTCTACAGGCCGGCGCACACTATTTCTTTCAGCCAAACCTGAGCGTCATGCTCGCCCCTCTGATTACCCGCGGTTATGAAGATACAAGACGAACCATCCGGATGAAGGGACGGGGCATTCTCGCCGGTGTTTTCTATAACGTACAGGAAGGGCCGCTATCAGGATTGAAAATGTATGTGGCGTCGGATGTCGCTAAAGAAAAAAGGTACGGCAGTTCGCTGGGTAATAACCTCTATTACTGGGATGTCAAAGCCGGAATACAGTACGACTTTATGTTGAAATAACCAATATTTTTTGCGCTTTAACGAACAGAAGGGAGGTCAGATGTTAAAACCTATTGAAACGGCGTCACGTGAAGCTAAATTACTCGATGGTTTATGGACGTTTAAACGTGATGCAGACAGGCGCGGATTGACCGATGAGTGGTGGAAAGGCCGTCTCAACGGTGCCCGCAAAGTGGCGGTTCCCGGAAGCTATAACGATCAGTTCGCCGATGAGGAGGTGCGCTCGCATGTGGGCGATGTCTGGTACCAGACCGAGGTCCGCATTCCCGATCGCTGGCATGAGCAGCGCGTGGTGCTGCGTTTTGACGCTGTCACGCATCGTGGAACGGTATGGCTGGACGACGAACAGATTCTGTTCCACCAGGGCGGTTATACGCCATTCGAATGCGATATTACCGCCCATGTGGCGACGAAACGCGTCGTACGTCTCACGGTGTGTGTAAACAACGAGCTGTCGTGGCACACCATTCCGCCGGGCGTGGTTGCCGAGCAGGACGGGCGGTTGAAGCAGCACTATTTCCACGATTTCTTTAACTATGCGGGCATTCATCGTCACGTCTGGCTTTATACCTCGCCGCGCGAGTTTATTAGGGACATTGAGGTACATACGGATTTCACCGACGATCTCCTTTCGGGCGCGGTGCATTACCGCATTGACGCACCGGGTAATGTGACCTGTCAGTTAATCGATCATGAGGGAACGCCGGTTGCGCAAGGTTCGGGACGTGAAGGATGTCTGGCGGTGAGTCGGCCCGTGCTCTGGCAGCCCGGTAAGGCCTACCTGTACCGGTTGATCGTTAATGCCGAAACCGACTGTTATGAACTGCCGGTGGGGATTCGGACTGTCCAGGTGAAGGGCGACCGTTTTCTTATTAATAACCAGCCCTTTTACTTCAAGGGATTTGGTCGACATGAAGATGCCGATCTCCGCGGCAAAGGCTTCGACAATGTGCTGCTGGTGCACGACCATGCATTGATGTCCTGGACAGGAGCCAACTCTTACCGAACCGCGCATTATCCCTATGCAGAAGAGATGCTCGATTGGGCGGATGAGCACGGCATCGTGGTCATTAATGAAACCCCGGCGGTCGGATTTAACGTTTCGCTGCCTATGATTCGCAACATTGCCCGGCCAGAAAAACTGTTTTGCGCCGACGCGCTTAACGAGGTCACGCAGCAGGCGCATCTTGAGGCAATACATGAACTGATTGACCGGGATAAAAATCATCCTTCGGTGGTGATGTGGAGTATCGCGAATGAGCCGGACGCACGTGAACCCGCCAGCCGGAATTATTTTCTACCTTTGGTTGAGGCGACAAAGCAACGGGATCCCAGCCGTCCGGTTTGCTGCGTTAATATTACGAAATCCTCGCTGGATGAAGACCAGATCAGCGATCTGTTTGACGTACTTTGCCTGAACCGATATTACGGCTGGTATGAAAATCCCGCCGATCTGACGGCAGCGGAGAAAACGCTGGAAGCGGAACTTACCGCCTGGCACGATCGCCATCAAAAGCCCATCATCATCACCGAATACGGGACTGATACGCTGTCGGGCCTTCATTCCGTCTATAACGAAATGTGGTCTGAAGAGTACCAGTGCGCGTTCCTTGAGATGTACCATAAGGTCTTTGATCGCTTACCCTTTGTCGTCGGGGAGCACGTGTGGAACTTTGCCGACTTCGCCACCTCGCAGGGCATTATTCGGGTAGGGGGAAATAAAAAGGGCGTATTTACCCGAGACCGTAAACCTAAGGCCTCCGCTTTTCTGCTTAAAAAGCGTTGGACGGCGATGTCTTAAGCGCCGCGCGTAATAATCCGGATGCGCGAGAGTGCATCCGGGCAAGTTACAGGTGAGGGAGGTAACAGGGAAGGTAACGGATGAAAAAGCCTTAGCCGTAACCCACAAGCCTTTTACTTTCGGTTACGGGACGCGGTGGCTGAAACAGACGCGAATGCCGGCTCCTGTGATAAAGGGGCGCAGGTTAAAAACGATGGCTTTATACGACGCATCTTCAGCTGAACATTCTGTGCCTCGACTGTGCGGCGGGGACAGGTATTCGGGTGTGCGACCTGTAATTAAAAAGGGCCGGTGTTTTACCCGGATAAAATTTGACTTCTCTGACCGACTATCACATTGGCCTTTGACGCCGCAGATTAACACCTCCCGATTTTACGTTGCCCGTTGCCTTAAATAACGAAATCACGTCTACTGAATCCGGAATAATACATTGGCGTGCCGTTTCTCGCCCACGCACCTAACTGTCAGCGAAGCGCAACAATAAGGCCTGAAAAATGAAAATGGAAAATATCCCTTTCGGGATAACAGACTGGGCACAGATAGAGGCAGAACGGCATCCGGGTGATAGCGGGTTTGCGCTCTGGCGCGTGGCAAAGTTTGGCGATATCAGAGTCAGAATGGTTGACTATTCCCCCGGCTACGTGGCCGATCACTGGTGTATAAAAGGGCATATTCTTCTGTGCCTGAAAGGCGAAATGGTCACAGAGCTGGATGATGGACGCACGTTTGTATTAACGCCGGGCGTGAGTTATCAGGTTGCCGACGATGCCGAAGCCCATCGATCAACCACCAGAGAAGGGGCGACGCTGTTTATTGTGGACTGATGGCAGATTAAAATGCGGTTACCGCAACGGATAGCCTCAAGTTGAATATAGGGTGCTTCTGCTGATCCTTGAACTAAAAAAAAACAAGGAGACAGAGGGCACCTTTTTCAGACGATGATTTCTTATTGCCATAATCATTAACACAGGACGCAGCAGCATCATTACGCTGAATGTCTGATGACCCCTCTCTTTTTTAACTTTCTTTTTTATTCATAAAACACCAGATGGGAAAACGCATTGAAATATCGGGTGTGAGGTGAAAAAGGCCAACCTCATCCGCATTTTTACGCAGTCTGCTTGACACCTCGATGCTCCTCCATCACTGCAACGCAGGCCCTGACAGCAAAGGGATGACGGGGAAACTCACGTCGCGTTATTTTGCGTGGCGTCATTCAACTGACTAAAGGCGTTGCTAACGACCTGTCCCCTGAATATATGTCACAACTTTTGCACTGGTGACGGAATGTTTCAAATAGCATCGCTATATATTTTCTGGATCATTGCAGTGCGCGTTGCACCCTGATCTCATGCTTAACATCGCTACTCACGCCGACGGATATTTTATATTTCTGTTGAAACGGATTCCTGAAACCCTTATCTGGCAGGTTATGTGATCTGGAATGTTTCTTACATAAACTATTACGACAGCAAAATATTGCTGGCACACAATATGCTTTATTCCCACCTACAACATCCAATAATCAGACAGGGGCATAGCATGGCATCTACGGGACTTAAAAAGAAATTAGGGTTGGTCGATCTGTCATTACTTGGCATCGGCTCAATGATCGGTTCGGGCTGGTTATATGCCGCCCTTAACAGTTCCGGCTATGCGGGCAGCCATACCGGCTGGGCATGGGTACTGGGTGCCGTGATTGTTCTGATGATTGGCCTGGTTTACGCCGAGCTGTCCTCAGCGCTACCGCGCGCCGGCGGTTTTGTTCGCTATCCCAATTATTCGCACGGCAACATCGTCGGTTTCGTGATTGGTGTCAGCTCGCTGCTGGCCTATACCAGCACCGCAGGGGTGGAAGTTGAGGCCGTTCGTCAGTATGCGATCTACTGGTGGCCCGCACTGGGGCATGAGGACGGCAGCCCAACGGGGTTAGGGTTTGGCGTGCAGATTGGGCTGCTGGTGGTGTTTTTTCTGCTCAACTACTGGAGCGTCAGCTTCTTTGGGCGGGTGAACACGATTGTCACCACCTTCAAATTTATCGTGCCGTTGCTGACCATCGTGACACTTCTGCTTTACTTCCATGCGCCGAACCTTGATGTTCCACCTTCTCCGCCGGGTGGGGCTCATGGCGTTTTCAGCTCACTGACGGGGGCAGGGATCGTCTTTGCCTATCTTGGCTTTCGTCAGGCGGTTGATTTTGCCAGTGAAGCTAAAAATCCACAGCGCAACGTGCCGCTGGCAATCGGTATTGCCATTGCTGTCAGCTTCGTGATTTACCTGGCCCTGCAGTATGCGTTCATGGGGGCGGTACCGACCGATTTGCTGTCACAACATGGCTGGGCAGGGCTGAAGCAGATATTCCAGTCTCCCTATGCCGATCTGGCGCGCAGCCTGGGGCTGACCTGGTTGATTAACCTGATTCTGATCGACGCGGTGATTTCCCCGGCCGGGACCGGCAACATCTACCTGGCCGGCGCCGCGCGCGTGCTGTTTGCCTGGGCGCGTAATGGCCATCTGTTTAAAGTGTTTGGCAAAGTGGATGCAAAATCTGGCGTACCGCGCGGTGCATTGTGGCTGTCGTTGCTGCTGGCCATCGCCTGGACATTGCCTTCCGAGTTTCAGGTCTGGGGCGGTTTAATCGGCGCGGTGACGTCGGCAACCGTTTTTACTTACATGCCCGGCCCGATAACCCTGGGCGCTTTTCGTCAACACCTGCCCGATATGCAGCGTCCGTTTCGTCTGCCCGTTGCGGCGGTTCTCAGCCCGCTGGCGTTTGTTGCCAGTACGCTTTTGATTTACTGGAGCGGCTGGTCTGTTAATGAGATCCTCATTCCGATTCTGATTGTTGCCTGGGTCGCTTACGCGATCTTTGGCAAAAAGAGCAACCAGTTCAGTCAGGATTTGCAGTGCGCCTGGTGGCTGCTGGCTTATTACATCGCGGTCATGGTGGTTTCTATGCTGGGTACCTATGGCGGAAGCGGTATGATTGACGCACCACTCGACATGATCCTCATTATTGTCGCGTCTCTGGCCTGCTACTTTTGGGGCGTTAAAGCGAGCTTTTCTCAACCCAACATTACCGATGAGGAAGCGGAATCCGTATCCTTTAGCCAACACGCGGTATAGTGTTTATCGCCTGCACCTGTGCTCCGGCACAGGTGCTTTAGCGGCAGCGTTTACCGGAATTAGTCTTCGTTGCCCCACTGATTCAGGAAGGTGGCGATCTCATCAATGCGTTGTTCATTAATGCCCGCTTCAACGGCCATCTCTTTCTGCGCTTCTTCACTGATTTCTTCGTTATTCATTAAACGGCCAATCAGCAACTGGAAATAGTGTGCCAGGGCGTCACGCTCGGATTCGCTTACCGGCGTTTCCGTTTCTGACGAATACTCATCGGCAATGTCATAGTATTTCAGTGAGACTTCGTTGTTCATATCTTGCCCTCAGGGTTTGCACCTGTGTCTTTTGTGACTGAATAGAATGGGTTAATCATAACATTCATCTCGCGATTTTTCTGCCAGTCAGCGGCGGGGGGCGGGAAAATTAACAAGCGTGCGGGCATCCGCTTATTTGCCCGTTCATGCATTAACCAGAGTGAGCTGCGCGTGCCCACAGAACAGATTATTGGCTACTGGCAAAGCCGGGCCGTTCTGGCCGGGCGGTAAGTGCCATCACGACGAAAATGTCGGGATGATGATGGGATAACGTCCCGCGGAGATCCCAATGCGGCGATAAAAGTGATGTTTATGAAGAAGACGTGTCCAGATAGGGGAAAAGAAATTTCTCGACCGCCTGCTTTCCGATGCCCGATGTAAAGCTGATGCCTGCCTTTTTTAAAATAGTGCGTCCCGCTCCCCTGTTCTTCGGGTGCGGATCGTCCATGGCAATATAAATATGTTTTGGCTTTAGCTCTGCAATTGTTAAAGCACACGAAGGCGTTCTGCCCTGAAAAGAGCAGGGCTCAAGCGTGACATATATTTCACATTCGCTAATGGGGAAGGTAAGTTTTGCGATCGCGTCGATCTCAGCATGGTGTTGGCCTGGCGGTTGTGTAAACCCCTTAGCAACAACCTCACCGTCATGAACGATCACGCATCCGACAGGGGGATTGGGTCTGCATTCGGGTAATGCCTGGCGGGAGTACTCAAGCGCCAACATCATAAATTTTAGCTTTTCTTCCATAATGCCTTTATCTGCTGAAGCTCTGGGATCAGAAGACATCCATATTTATGGCCCCTGTCATCGATGTCCAGCGATTAAGGAAACTGAACCACCGCATTGAGTATGGGTAATCACATCACAAGGGCAGATGGCAGCCCTTATTTGTGAACCTCTGTTTCCTGTTTTACAGGCCTGTCGTTTTGGTTTACCTGTTCTGGTAAAGATCCCAACGGTTACCATAGAGGTCTTCAAATACCACAACCAGCCCATACTCTTCCTCTCGTGGTTCCTCACAAAACGTCACACCTTTCGCTTTCATGGCTTGGTAGTCGTGCCAGAAATCATTGCTCTGCAGGAACAGGAACACTCTGCCGCCGCATTGATTACCAATAAAGCTTTCCTGGCGGTCATTTGAGGCGCGTGCCAGGAGGAGATGACAATCGCTTTCCGGATTCGGCGTGACGACCACCCAACGTTTACCCGGCTGCGGTGTGTCCTCAACAAGAATAAAGCCCAGCTTGTCAGTGTAATACTCAATAGCCCGATCGTAGTCATCAACCACAATGGCGATATAACCTATGCAACGTTTCTGCGTTCTCATTTCTGCTCCATAAATTCAAAGGAAAAACGGCTTTAGAGAAGGCCTGAAATCATGAACGAATTTTTTATTCTGTCTGGGACGCTCCAAAGCTGGAAGGCTTACGTTAAGGGAAATGCTTACAATGCATGTCTGTGCAGAATAACATGCACGTTTTGTATCGGGTCAGGTGAAATCATTCAGGGCAGGCTTGGCATTTTAACAGGCCGATGAGGGGGCCTGGTTACCGGCTTCTGGTCCTGTCCCTTTATCCAGCACACATAACGTTATCGCACCCAGGCATTGCTCAACAGACAGGAAATGTGCTTCTGGCTTTAGCGCTGAACGGAACAGGTAGGCGGCGGGAAAAACGGGCAAAAAACGGACCCAGCATACAACTTGAAGTCATCCGATAAGCAGGTTAGCCTGCTGCAATCACAAGTGAAAAAATCTCATCATACAGGTAACGTCGGTCATGGCTCTGATCCCCAAAAACTACTCGCGGCTGGAAAGTGGCTATCGTGAAAAAGCGTTAAAAATCTATCCGTGGGTTTGTGGGCGATGCTCGCGGGAGTTTGTTTATTCAAACCTGCGGGAATTAACGGTTCACCACATCGATCACGACCACACCAATAATCCGCCAGACGGCAGTAACTGGGAGCTGCTGTGCCTGTACTGCCATGATCATGAACACTCAAAATATACGGAAGCCGATCAGTACGGCACCTCCGTTGTGGCTGGCGAGGATGCGCAGGATGATGTGGGGGCCGCCACCTACAATCCCTTTGCCGATCTAAAGTCGATGCTCACCAAAAAGAAATAACCGCTGGCCATCCTGTTGCATCTTGTCTTTCTGCATGACGATGGCAGGTGCTGACATCTGGCAGCGTTTGGAACAGGGCAGGAGAGAGGCGGCCTGCCGAATGTTTGCCGCGTTCTGTCAGCCCGGCAGGCCTTTTTTTACTCTGCACGTTGCGCTCCCCATGCCCACCAGCCACTGTGTGGGCATGGGGTTCGTACAGCAACGGAAGGACCACCATGAAGAAGGCTCATGTTAATGTGAAATTAAGTCGCTTTCACTCATGTTACGACTCTGGCATAAAATATGCTTATTGATTGCAGGCGCGTTAAAAACTGTGAAGCAGACGAGACAAGCAGACCAGTCTGGCAAATAACGCAGTTTTTACATCAGAATTCAGGATCCAGACACGATGAATAACAATTTCACCTTTACGATTAAGAGCAGTGTTTTTGATGAGAATTATAATCCGTCAGAAAACACGCGCATCACGACCAACTTCGCTAACCTGGCCCGTGGCAAGAACCGCCAGGAAAACCTGCGTAACGCCCTGGTGATGATGGATAATCGTTTTAATTCCCTGGCGCACTGGGATAACCCGAAAGGGGACCGTTATTCTGTCGAGCTTGAGATCATTTCCGTTGAGATGAATATCAATGTGGAAAATAATCGCGATGCTTTCCCGGTTATCGAAATATTGAAAACCAGTATCGTCGATAAAAAAACCGACGAACGTATTGAAGGCATTGTGGGGAACAACTTCTCTTCTTACGTGCGTGACTATGACTTCAGCGTCTTGCTGTCAGAGCACAACAAAAATAATCCGGTGTTTACTATCCCGGAAAACTTTGGCGAGCTGCATGGCAATATCTTCAAATGCTTCCTGCAATCAGAGGCTTACAAGGCGAATTTTAGCAAGTCACCGGTGATCTGCCTGAGTGTTTCAAGCAAAAACACCTATGTCCGCACCGGCAACCGTCACCCGGTACTGGGCATTGAGTACCAGCAGGATGAATATTCGCTGACCGATAAATACTTCAGCAAGATGGGATTACATGCGCGCTATTTTATGCCTGAAAACAGCGTTGCGCCCCTGGCGTTCTATTTTACGGGTGATCTGCTGCGTGATTACACTAATCTCGAACTCATCAGCACCATCAGTACGATGGAAACGTTCCAGAAGATTTATCGCCCTGAGATCTATAATGCAAACTCGCCGGCTGGTATTGAATATCAACCGAGCCTGAGCCATCGGGATTATTCTTTAACGCAAATTGTTTACGACCGAGAAGAGCGTAGCCATCTGGCTATTGAACAAGGGAAGTTTACCGAGAAGAACTTCATCAAACCCTACAAAAATGTTCTTGAGCAATGGTCTGCTAATTACGTTCTTTGATTAACTCAGTATAAGGTTACCTGTTATGAAAACTTTGTTACCGACTTCCACGGCGGGAAGCCTGCCAAAACCGTCCTGGCTTGCGCAACCTGAAACACTGTGGTCGCCCTGGAAACTGGAAAATGAAGAATTAATCGATGGCAAGAAAGACGCACTGCGTTTGATTCTGGACGATCAGGATCGCGCCGGTATCGATATCGTCAGCGATGGTGAGCAAACGCGCCAACACTTTGTGACCACCTTTATTGAACACCTTAGCGGTGTGGATTTTGAAAAACGCGAGATCGTCAAAATCCGTAATCGTTATGATGCCAGCGTGCCGAGTGTGGTGGGTGAAGTGGCCCGTCAGAAGCCGGTCTTCGTTGAAGATGCCAAATTTTTACGTCAGCTGACGAATAAACAGATCAAATGGGCGCTGCCGGGTCCCATGACCATGATCGATACGCTGTATGACAACCATTACAAGAGCCGCGAAAAACTGGCCTGGGAATTTGCCAAAATTCTTAACCAGGAAGCGAAGGAACTTGAGGCGGCGGGTGTCGATATTATCCAGTTTGACGAACCGGCATTTAACGTGTTTTTCGATGAGGTGAATGACTGGGGCATTGCCGCCCTGGAACGCGCCGTTGAAGGGCTCAAGTGCGAGACCGCTGTGCACATTTGCTACGGTTACGGCATCAAAGCCAACACCGACTGGAAAAAGACGCTCGGAACCGAATGGCGTCAGTATGAAGAAGTCTTCCCTAAGCTGCAGAAGTCGAACATCGATATCATCTCGCTGGAATGCCAAAACTCTCGCGTGCCGATGGATCTTATCGAACTGATTCGCGGTAAAAAAGTGATGGTCGGGGCCATTGATGTGGCAACCAACGCGATCGAAACCCCTGAAGAAGTGGCCGATACGCTGCGTAAAGCCCTTCAGTTTGTGGATGCCGATAAGCTTTATCCCTCTACCAACTGTGGCATGACGCCGTTATCCCGTCAGGTTGCCCGGGGCAAGCTGAGTGCCCTCAGCGCCGGTGCAGAAATCATCCGTAAAGAACTGCTGTCGAAATAACGGCGTCAGACATTCGGTGAATGACCTGTGTATGAGCAAAGGCCCGATCGGTGATCGGGCCTTTTTTTGTCACCCTGTCAGGCTTGGCTCTGTAAAGCCGCAATAAAATAACCGCCGCGTACACCTGCTGGCCGTTATTTTCACGCGCTGGCATCAGGTGTGGACGTAAACGGTGCCCGGACAGATGCCCGAAAGCAAAAAGGAGAGGGGATGAACAGATTGTGAGTGTCAGCCAGCCTTTCTGCGCTTCCACTCATCCACCACCTCTCCCAGGTTTTTGGGAATGTCATTGCGTATCCAGGCCATAAAATCCCGATCGAACCGGAAACGTTCTCCGCACTGTGCAACCATAAAGCGGCGCACATTTTGCGTATTTTTATAGTTTTTATCCACGATCGTCATGCGCGTCAGTTCTGCGCTGTGCCAGTCAATGTTCATCCGCTTGCCTCAAGTAACACGTGGTAAAGGCGAAAATCGTCGCGCCTGGCCGATTACGCTTCAGTGCTGGATAGTGGCATTAAAAATGAATGGATACCGGTATTGCGCGCTGAGGACAGGATATAGCAACATCCCTGCCATCCCTGCTCAAGAGAAGGGCGTGCTTTTTATTAAGCGACCGGCTCTTTGCGTAATGAGCAAAGTTATAGCGTTAAAAGACGTTGCGAGCGATCAGTAAAGGGTAATCCAGTCTGGATAGCATCAGTTTGTAGAAAATGGCCAAGGATAAATTTGACCACCCTGGTTAGCTTTCAAGTGCCGCAAGGAGGGTGGCTTCCATTTTTTCCGGCGTAGCGATGGGTGCAAAACGCTTGAGTGGTTTGCCGTCGCGTCCGATCAAAAACTTAGTGAAATTCCATTTAATCCGCTCACCCAGCACACCGGGTAACTCCGCTTTCAGGTAACGAAATAGCGGATGCGTTCCGGGGCCGTTAACCTCTACTTTTTCGAACATGGGGAAGCTCACACCGTAGTGAATGTGACAGGTCTGCGCGATGTCGTCGGCACTGCCCGGTTCCTGCTTACCGAACTGGTTGCAAGGGAAACCCAGCACCACCAGCCCCTGCGCAGCGTACTTTTTGTAGAGTGCTTCAAGACCTGCATATTGTGGAGTGAATCCACAATGGCTGGCGGTATTCACCACCAGAACCAGCTTGCCAGCATAGTCGGCCATCGAGATGTGCTGGCCATTCAGGCTGGTGGCGTTGAGTTGATGAAAAGTGGTCATGCTGAAATCCTTAAAGTGCGTGTTAGTCAGGGTAAAGATGAGCACTCAGACGGTTTCTTGCTTCGCCCCGTCAACCAGCGCTGTTTTCTCTGTCATTTCAGTGACCCGCCGACCTTTGATTAACTCAGCGTTGCGTGAATCATGCCCGATCAAGGCACAACCCTGCCATTAAATCTGTTTCTGAAGAATAACGGGATGCTTTCAGGAAGCCTGTTTTTTTAACATGATTTTAAGAAGGCTTATGATTTCCTTTTGCTCATGGTCTTCTAACCTGTTCAGAAAATGTGAATCAACGCTTTCAGCAATCGGTGATGCAGTGTTAAGCATCTCTTCGCCCTGATCGGTAAGCGTAACAAATCTACGACGTTTGTCTTTTTTTCCTTCTTCACGTTGTATCAGACCTTTATGTTCCATGCGAACCAGCAATTCTGCCAGCGTAGCCTTCGAACTTAACGCCGCCTCTGTTAATTCCAGTTGTTCGATTCCCGGTTTAGCATGAACGGCTGAAAGAACAGCATACTGCTGCTTTGTCAGAAAGGGCATCGCTTCCTGCCACAGGGCGGTATGTTCCTGTAGAAGTTGCCTCGTCAAATGAAAGAAAAGGTTGCTCAAGTCATTGTTCATATTAACTTTTCTCTGGCTCTGTCATCCTCGTATTTAGTTAATGTTAAATCATTATCCCACCGTTAAACATTCTTTATCACCAGATACAAAAGGTCACACTAAAAATAGTAACCATGGAAATCAATTGACTTTATGGGTTTGAGTAGATTACCGTTAATTTCATTCGTACACGAACGTTATTTGCAAGGAAGTCAGATGAGAATTGTAATCGGTATGACGGGAGCAACAGGTGCCCCTTTAGGGGTGGCTCTGCTCAGTATTTTGCAGGAAATCAAAGAGGTTGAAACTCATCTGATTTTGAGCAAGTGGGCTAAAACCACAATTGAACTCGAAACGCCTTTTTCATCGCGTGAGGTGATGAGCATGGCTGATGTTGTGTATGGCCCGTCCGACCAGGCCGCTACTCTCTCGTCAGGTTCTTTTCACACCGATGGGATGGTCATTATTCCTTGTAGTATGAAAACCTTAGCGGGAATTCGCATGGGATACGCGGAAGGCCTTATTGGACGGGCTGCTGATGTCGTCATTAAAGAAGGCAGAAAACTTGTGCTGGTCCCCAGAGAGACGCCTCTCAGCACCATTCACCTGGAAAATATGCTAGCCCTTTCCCGTCTTGGCGTATCCATGGTTCCGCCCATGCCCGCTTTTTATAACCACCCCGCAGTAATTGATGATGTGATCGATCATGTCGTTTCTCGTGTTCTCGACCAGTTTGGGATTGCCTCGCCAAAGGCAAATCGCTGGAAAGGCCTGAACAATTCTAAGAAATCCCTGAGTATGGAGAGTAAATAATGGCTTTTGATGACCTACGTAGCTTCCTTAAGGCTCTGGACGAGCAGGGGCAGCTTCTTGAGATTGATGAAGAGGTTTTACCCGAACCTGATATTGCCGCGGCCGCTAATGCTACAGGCCGAATCGGTGAAGGTGCACCGGCAATCTCATTCAAAAAAATAAAGGGGTTCAATCATGCTCATGTTGTGATGAACACTATTGGTTCCTGGCAAAACCATGCAATTTCACTGGGCCTCCCAATGAATACCCCAGTGAAACAGCAGATAGATGAATTCATTCGTCGCTGGGACACTTTTCCTGTGGCACCAGAGCGGCGCGACAATGCGCCCTGGTCAGAAAATACCGTTGATGGTGAAGAGATCAATCTCTTCGACATCCTTCCCCTGTTCCGCCTGAACGACGGCGACGGCGGTTTCTATCTTGATAAGGCCTGCGTAGTATCACGTGACCCGCTTGATCCAGAACATTTCGGTAAGCAAAACGTCGGCATTTACCGGATGGAGGTGAAAGGTAAACGTAAACTCGGGCTACAGCCCGTGCCGATGCATGACATTGCACTTCATCTCCATAAGGCCGAAGAACGTGGCGACGATCTGCCAGTGGCTATTACGCTGGGCAATGACCCCATTATTACATTGATGGGCGCCACGCCGCTGAAATACGACCAGTCAGAATATGAGATGGCAGGTGCGCTGCGTGAAAGCCCGTACCCCATCGCCTCCGCGCCTCTGACCGGCTTTGATGTGCCGTGGGGATCGGAAGTCATTCTTGAAGGCGTGATAGAAGGGCGCAAACGTGAGATTGAAGGACCGTTTGGCGAATTCACCGGCCATTATTCCGGCGGTCGCAATATGACCGTTGTACGGATTGATAAGGTCTCCTACCGCACTAAGCCAATATTCGAGTCATTGTATCTGGGAATGCCCTGGACCGAAATTGATTATCTGATGGGCCCGGCAACCTGTGTCCCTTTGTATCAACAGCTGAAAGCGGATTTCCCTGAGGTGCAGGCTGTAAATGCAATGTATACACACGGATTACTGGCCATTATTTCTACAAAGAAACGTTATGGTGGATTTGCCCGTGCTGTAGGCGTACGGGCGATGACAACCCCGCATGGTCTGGGCTACGTCAAGATGGTGATCATGGTCGATGAGGATGTCGATCCCTTTAACCTGCCTCAGGTGATGTGGGCGCTGTCTTCAAAGGTCAATCCGCAAGGCGATCTCGTTCAACTGCCAAACATGTCCGTACTGGAACTGGACCCGGGTTCCAGCCCTGCGGGAATCACGGATAAACTTGTGATCGATGCGACGACTCCCGTGGCACCGGATACCCGCGGCCACTACAGTCAGCCGGTAAAAGACCTGCCAGAAACTTCAATCTGGGTTGAGAAGTTAACGTCCCTGTTATCAAATCGCGGTTAAGGAGAAAGTATGATTTGTCCACGTTGTGCTGATGAACACATTGAAATCATGGCAACATCCCCAGTTGAGGGGATATGGACGGTGCATCAGTGTCAGCATTGCCTGTACACATGGCGCAATACAGAGCCAGCCCGAAGAACGGAGCGGGAACATTATCCTGAAGCCTTCCGGATGACTCAACGTGATATTGATAATGCGCCGGAAGTCCCGTCTGTCCCTCCTCTGTTAGCTAAGTAACTTACTTTCTGGCGGGTCCAGGCCAGGCCCGCTATGCATGATTTGCCACGTTAAAAAATCACATTGTTAACGTCCTGCCTTGAGATGCCAAATATCAAACCTAATCTGCCTTTTCTGGCGTTACAGGTTAAACATGCCCCGATCTCCTGGATTTTGCTTACTGAACAGCAGGTCTGTCATGAGAAAAATTTTCATGCTTCTCATTCATTCTTGATGAAAAGGGCTACAAAAATGACGCCCGCAATGCTACATCCACCCGCCAACAGGAAGACCATCGGATAACCGGCTGCAACCGCGATCAAACCTGCAAGGGGGCCACTAAGCCCATAGGCGATGTCCTGAAAAGCGGCATAGCCACCTAATGCCGTTCCTCTTGTTTGCGGAGGAGAATGACGCAAGGCGATAACACCTAGCGAGGGAAAGATTAAAGAGCATCCGGCACCGGTCATGCCTGCTCCAATCAAAGCGAGCATTTGTGTGGATGCTGTACCCAATGTCAGCAACCCCAGGCTTTCAGTTAAAAGCGAAAAAATTGCGACAGTTTTGCCGCCAAACCGGTCCGGGAAATGACTAAAAATGAGTCGTACAGCGATAAACATCGCGCCAAACGCTGTTAATGCCAGTCCCGCGTTCGCCCAGTGCTGCTGGTTAAAATGAAGGGAGACAAACGTACCGAGAACAGCAAAACCAATGCCCTGAAGTGCAAGAGCCAGCCCTGGACGCCAGATTTTGCCGACAACGGACCACAGAGGCAGGCGAACGCCATGTGAGGGGATGACAGCGGGAACGGCAGCATTCAGCGTAAAGGCAATAACAGGCAGCATGACGGTACAAAGGCCAATTGCCCAAAATCCATAATAGTGAAAGAGATAAAGGCCAAAAGGCGCGCCTGCTGCCAGAGCACCATATGTGGCTATCCCGTTCCATGACATGACTCGGCCCCCTTTTTTGTCGCCACTCAAACCCAGCCCCCATGCCAGGTTCCCTGTCAGGATCTGGCTTTCACTGATGCCCAACAGTATCCGGGCGGCAAAAAGGAAGAATAACGTCAGGAAAGGAAAGTGGGCGACCCTGTCCGCCACAAGCAGCATAAGGCCGGAAAGTGTGCTAACCGCCAACCCCATATGCATCACTTGTTTTGCGCCACGTTCATCTGCATTACGTCCCGCGATCCCGCGCGTCAGCAGCGTTGCGACAAACTGGCATCCCATGACTAATCCAACCAGGGTGTCGCTGTAACCAAGAATATTATGGACATAGAGAGGAACGACCGTCAGGGAGAGCCCAATGGTCATGTAGGCAAAAAACATGGCGAAACTGATACGTAACATGTGCAAGGTTGACTGGCGATCGTTGAATACAGCCGTAGTTAAACGCATTGGCATTCACCAGATAAATGATTTTTTACTGAATGGCCCTGAATGTTGATCAGGGCCAAATACAGGCTTACGCGTGAGTCGCAGGGCGATCGCTTGCATGCCTGAGCGCAGCCCTTGAATCGCTGTGCCATAGGCGGCGTTGCCTGAAGAGCCATCTGAAGCGTTAAAGAATGTACTTATGTCTTCCAGACAAGCGCCAGTTAGCTGTCCGTCGGGATCTACAGCGATACGGCCAGGGTAAATGACATCTGATTTTTTTGGTCTCCTGACCATAACGGGGCACCTTCGACTGTGTATAAAAGAGGGATAAGCCACGATGTTCAACATGAATGTTAGAGATTTAAAATTCCATTTTCAACATAAATGGATTTAAAATTTTACTGCTGCATGTAATTGAAATCACTCATTACCCGTCTGCGATTGCCTTTTTGTTGGTTTATATTCATTATAAATCATGCATATGTAATTTTTTTGATTGAAAAATAAATATTTCATGTAAAGGGAATTTACGGCTTAAATGTTCCTTTTTGAGATCGTCTTCCCAAAAATGAAAGATGAATTTTAAATGTGTTGATGTTTCGATTGTTTGTTTCATAATCCTGTTAATCCATTACCTGCATGCCATTCCTTACCTGCGTTCGCTGGTGAACAACCTTGAAACTGGCAGGCGGATCGAATGGAAACCATCAGATTGACTATGGCCCAGGCATGCGTTCAGCTCATTGATAATCAATACATTGAAGTAGATGGCAACGCGAAGACATTCGTTAAAGGCATTTTCGCTATTTTTGGGCAGGGATATGTGTTGGGTTCAGGTCGGGCGCCTGGAGGAGAGCGAGGGGGCATCGCTGTCTGTCAGTCACGAAAAGAGAGGAGATGGCATGTCGCTGGTGCCCAAGCCGGGTATCGCAAAAGAGAGCATTCGCGCTATTGCCGATATGCTGGCGAAAAGAAATGGCCAGGCCTGTCACTACTGATTTATTCAGAAGGAGAAAGGGATAATGAAAGTCGCTTTTGATGTTGACGTCATTAAGCATTTATCAATAACCTGCATGATTCGTCAGGTTTCTGAGTGGGGTTATAAATATATTGAACAATCCCCGCATCCGCGTATCAACCCGTTCTGTAAACATCCCCGAGCTTCCAGAGCGTTGATGAGCGAGTATAAACGTGCACTGAATCAGTACGGGGTGGAACTCCCTTCCTTCATCGCTAATCCACCAGATGTTAATGCCATAATTCACCAGCATAGGGGCATTGGCAAAGGTAAAGTGGATTTTTCGCGTATTACGTGAAATGAATTTTGCAAATCGAAAATTCGAAGTCGGCGGTGAATCCATTATTACCGCATCACTATTATGATATCCGGAAAAAATGAACTCACAGGCCGTCGACACGCGCAGGATTATCGAAAGAGAACTTTTAGGTCAATCATAAAGATGACATCAGCGCCGGAGGGATTTTTTGTGTGCGGCGTATCCATGCCTGATTTTCTGGAGGCTACATATTAAGAATGACAGTTTAACATTGTTTGTCTTTTACGTTTCTATTTCATTATCTACGCAAATTCAAAACAGTCATTATATGACTTCACTCAGTCAAACTGTGTGAATTAAACGCAAAGGTAACCGTATGAGTACGAAAGAGAAGAAATATAATCTCGCCTATGTTATGGCGATCTGCACCGTGGCAGCATTGGGTGGCCTGTTACAAGGGTATGATACTTCTGTTATTTCAGGTGTTATTGAGCCTCTCAACAGACATTTTAGTTTAACGCCATCGCAGACCGGTTGGGCGGTATCAAGTATCGTTATCGGCTGCGTATTAGGCGCATGGCTCGCCGGTAAACTTGCCGATAATTATGGCAGAAAAAAAGCCCTGACTATAACAGTATTCTTTATGCTGGTTTCTGTAGCGGGCATGGCATTAGCCACCGACTTTACGATGTTTATTATCTTCCGTATTCTGGGCGGATTCGGCATTGGACTGGCATCGGTTGTGTCACCTATTTATATGACGGAAGTTGCACCAAGGGATTATCGCGGCCGCGTTGTCGCAATGAATATGGTCTTTTTCGTTGGTGGACAGGTTTTGGTGCTGATCGTTAATTATTTGATCGCCAAAGGAGCAGATGAAACCTGGCTGGTGACGGTTGGCTGGCGTTATATGCTTGGATTTGGTGTTATTCCTTGCTTCCTGTATTTAATGTTTATGGCTTTTATTCCGGAGTCTCCTCGCTGGAATATAATGAAAAATCGTGATGCCGAAGCGATGAAAACCTTGACTCGCATCTCCAACCCTACGCATGCCTCGAATTTATTTAATGAAATTAAAGCATCTTTTAATACTGATTCAGTAACGACATCTGTAAAAAATGTACCTTCGATAAAGGGGTTAACACGTAACGCGAAGATGTTCATCATCATTGCGTCAATGATTGCCGTATTCAACCAGTTCACCGGCATCAACGTTATTCAGTACTTTGGGCCAACCTTGTTGATGAATGTCACAAGCAGCATGGAAGAAGCCATGTTTATGGTCACCTGGCTAGCGGCGTTGCAGTTCCTGGGCGTGCTTGTCGGTATTGTCTTTGTTGATCGTGTCGGACGCCGTATTTTACTGCTGATTGGCTCTTTCGGCACCTTCATCTGTCTGGCGCTTACCTTCCTGACTTTCTATTTTGGTATTAAAGGCTATGCCTCAATCATCGGCCTGTTAGGCTTCATGTTCATCTTTGGCTTAACATGGTCGCAAATCGCCTGGACCGTGGTGGGCGAAATTCTGCCTAACCGCCTTCGCGCAATGGGCATGGGGATCGCTTATGCCTCAATGTGGGTATCCAACTTTATCATTAGCCAGGTTTTCCCGATTATCAATGATAATCCATGGCTGCGTGAAAAATTCCACGGTGGATTCCCGCTGCTGCTGTTCTCAGTATCCTGCCTGATATCCTGGTGGTTCGTAAAACGCTACATTCCGGAAACAAAAGGTGTGGCACTCGAGAAAGTCGAAGAACTCATGAATGCCCTTATCAATAAAAATTCTGTATCCGTCACGACCAGTGATATAAAACATTAATATAGTAAGGACGTAATTATGACTATTCATATTGCTAATGCACCTTGCAGTTGGGGAGTTGATGATCCTAAAAATCCGTTTCTGCCGCCCTGGCAAAAAGTTCTCAGTGAGGCAAATCAGGCGGGTTATAAAAGTATTGAACTCGGACCGTGGACATATTTACCAACGGATCCGGTCAAACTGACGGAAGCCTTAAATAAGGCCTCGCTTTCAATCGTGGCGGGTACAATTTTTGATGATTTAGTCAGTGACAGTAATTTTGATAACATGATTGAGTTGACGCATAATCTGTGTCGAAATCTTTCTAAAATACCCACTGCGGTGAAAGATCACAGCTCTAATTATCCCGCGCCATATTTGGTGATTATTGATTTTGGTAATGAAGAACGCGCTCGTTATGCCGGACATTCAGATAAAGCACCTCGCCTGAGTGCTGATGACTGGCAGCGCATGGTCTCACATATTAAAGAAATAAGTTCTCTGGCCTGGAGTGAATACGGTGTTCGTCCGGTAATTCATCCGCATGCGGGGGGATGTATTGAGTTCTCAGATGAAATTATCAAAATTGCTGAGGATATACCGCATTCAGTTGCTGGGTTATGTCTGGATACAGGGCACCTTTATTATTCTGGCATGGACCCTGTAAGCTGGCTTGAGAGTTATTTCGATCGCCTTGATTATATTCATTTCAAAGATGTGAACGAAAGTGTCCATAAAGATGTACTCAAGCGTGGACTGGATTTCTTTGCCGCATGCGCAGAAGGCGTAATGTGCCCCATTGGCAAAGGGGCAATTGATTATCCCGCAATTAAGAAACTCCTTAACGACTTGAATTATCAAGGCTGGATCACGATTGAGCAGGAACGCGATCCACGCCAGGCTGATGGCAGTCTACACGATGTGACCGAAAGTCTTAAGTGGCTAAAATCAGTCGGCTTCTAACCGGAGATAACATTATGATTAACGGACTAAAACCGCTTAACAGATCTGTTCGTTGGGGAATGGTTGGGGGAGGTGGCACAAGCCAGATTGGTTATATTCATCGTTCTGCAGCCTTAAGAGACAACGCATTCACTTTACTGGCAGGCGTATTAGATATTGATGCTGAACGAGGTAAAGCCTTTGGTGTTCAACTCGGTATTGCAGAAGATCGATGCTATCCCGATTATGCAACCCTGTTCCGGGAAGAGGCGAGTCGTGAAGATGGCATTGAAGCTGTCTCAATTGCCACCCCAAACAATACACACTTTGCTATATGCAAAGCTGCACTGGAAGCCGGTTTGCATGTGATTTGCGAAAAGCCGCTCTGTTTTACCGGCGAGGAAGCAAGCATTCTTGCGGCGTTATGCAGAACCCATACAAAAATCATTGGTGTCACATATGGATATGCAGGGCATCAATTAATTTTGCAGGCGCGGCAGATGATCGAGGAAGGGCTGCTCGGTGATATCCGTATCATTAACATGTCCTTCGCGCACGGTTTTCATGCAGAAGCAGTAGAACTGGATAATCCCTCCACCCGCTGGCGCGTGGACCCTAAATATGTCGGGCCAGGTTATGTTCTGGGCGATCTGGCTACCCATCCGCTGTTTCTGGCTGAAACGATGCTGCCTCAATTGAGCATCACACGGTTGCTGTGCTCGCGGCAGAGCTTTGTCAAATCCCGCGCACCGCTGGAAGATAACGCCTATGTGCTGATGGAATATGACAACGGTGCGGTGGGTTCTATGTGGTGCTCAGCGGTGAACTGCGGTTCTATGCATGGTCAGAAAATTCGTGTTGTGGGTTCGAAGGCAAGCCTGGAGTGGTGGGATGAGCAACCTAACCAGCTTCGCTATGAAATCCAGGGGGAGCCTGTTCGGATCCTTGAACGCGGAATGCCTTATCTCAGTTCGCAGGCTCTGGCTGACGATCGCATCGGGGGTGGACACCCGGAAGGATTGTTTGAAGCATGGTCTAATCTTTATCGCCGCTTTGCGATTGCAATGGATGCAACCGATCGTGGCGACGCGAAATTCCTGGAATCATTCTGGTATCCCGATGTGCACGCCGGTCAGATCGGTGTGAACTGGGTAGAGCACTGCGTCAAATCTGCTGATGCGGGCGGTGAATGGATTGATTTCAATATTAAATAATCATTAACGTACCTGGCCACTGTGGCAAGTGGCCAGGTAATGGGTGAGGGCTTAAAACCACCAGTATTCTTACCCTCTCATAACGCCACTCCCGCTTAGTAATCCCCACCTGTATCAGAGACAACAAGGCCTTAACGGTGATATCTGCCCTCATCAAACAAGCCCGGAAATGAGCTTTCGAGCGTTATAAAACATAAACACGGGATCGGAGCGCCGAACTAACCCGCCGCACCCGATTTACTGTAGAGACAGACATCCAGATTTAGGTCTGTGATCCCTAAGCTCCCGCGCGATGTGGCTCAAATGAAATGACGAACAGATCCCTCAGACAACACTTTCCAAAAGGAAGCGACGCATCTGTTCCCCCCTGGCAAAGATTAAACCCTGTTGTCAGGCAGCTCAGCGAAAGGCCGGGAAATGCGCCAGGCTCTGAATTCCCCGGAGAGCGTTTTGACCAATGTGTTTCATCCGTTGATTGAACTCACAGCCAGAAGTGAACCGATCAATTGCTTTCTGTCTGAACACCGCGATAAGGGCGACTGAGTTGCGGTGTACAAATTTCAGAGGCTAAAAAGGGAACGCCTCAGTTGACTGTGAACGTCGCATGGTCAGAAAAGTGTTTCTTTAATGGTGATTTCGTTCACCCGGAGGATTGAAGACATGTCGAAACCCTTCATGTCTGACATGAACGCCTCGCTGCTCATGTATTTCTGATTGATAGCCTGTATATCGGCTCCCTCCTGATAGGTCACTGTTGCAATGACCTGACAGTTTTCTCCCAGATAGACATCATTGACATAAATATCAAAAGCAGAAAGAGAAACCCTGTGTCGGGGCCAGTGTATGTGAAAATAAATTTCTGCTGACTGGCTGTCTTTGAGTGTATAAATCCTGACCTGTTTCATCTTGTCCATCCTGTTGTGAAGGTGTTCATCAAGGCGGAAAGTCAAAGCATACCCACTTCATTTCTGGAAAATTAACAAAAGACCACTTCTCGCTCTGAGCCGACGTTCATTCTTTTAAACTGGCGCAAACTTTCTCTGTACCTGACGGACATCAAACGCAAACGCTTACCCGCACGCATCGCTAATAATAATCCCGGTAATCGCTGAAGCTATGGCCGCGTGAGTCGATAACGCATGCTCAGCTCATTTTTGGGGCTGAAGAGGGCTCATGCGTTCTGGTCATACCGGCGCAGCATTTGGCCCTCTTTTTTACAACACCAGTACGTGCATTCCTTTTAATTACAATGGAAATAACAATATGTCTGTCATTAAGACAATGACCAGAAGCTTAACCGGTTCCCGTTTTGCAGGGGCCGCTCGGCCCGCGGACGGGATCTTTCACTGTGAAAGCTTACCTGCATCGCTCTCTGCTGCAGGCCTTAGCAAACGTGCTGCGGGTATTTTGCTGACGTTTGTACCGCCAGAGGCAGATTTTCAGAAGGTCAGTCAGGCATGGCAACGTTTAACATCGGCGGATCTGACCGTCATTACGCTCTCCTCGAACGGGGCGCTCAGCGCCAGCGGCAAGCAGACAACTTACTGCAAGGGAGACGGACAAGAGGGCAGCTGGCTCTGGCTGCCTCGCAACCTGATAGCGGAGCATGAAACGCACATTGTCGATCTGCATCTTCACGACACGCACACGGCGACCGATCGCATCAGCGCCATTCAGCATGAATTGGCCGCACTGAAGCTGCGCATGCCGCTTTCTGCCGATCGCACCTTCGCTATGATTTACTGCGACGGACTGTCCGCATCAGAAGGCTTTCTGATGCAGGCCTGGTATAACACCGGGCGCTTTCCGTGCCTGGCGATTGGTGGCTCCGCAGGAGGACGTGCAACCTTTGACGGCACATGGATGGGTGTCGGCGGTCGTGTGCTGCAGGGCAAGGCCGTTATCGTGTTCTGCAAAATGGCAGCGGGTAAATCCTTCGCACCCTTCAAAAGCCAGAATTTCGAACCGCTGAATAAAAGCTGGCTGATTGCAGAGGCCGATCCGGTAAAGCGTACGTTGACGTCGGTGTTCAACGCGCAGGGACAGCAGCAGCCATTCACCCAGGCGCTGGCCGAACATCTTGGCTGCAACGAACAGCAGCTCAGCGAGCGGCTTAAAGGTCTGACATTTGCCGTCAAGGTAGGCGAAGCCTTCTTTATTCGTTCCGTGGCGAAAATGGACAGCCAGAGCGTGCAGTTTTTCTGCGACCTGGAATTTGGCGATCGGCTTTACTTAATGCGTGAAACCGATTTTAAACAGGCCACGCAGCGTGACTGGCAGGCCTTTACCCAACGCCACGGCAAACCGGCAGCGATTCTGATGAACGATTGCATACTGCGTCGCGTAGGGAATGCCGATAAGCTGCACGATGCGCATTTCTTTAAAGGGATCCCGGCCGCCGGCTTCTCCAGTTTTGGTGAGATTCTCGGCGTGCCGATCAACCAGACGCTCTCTGCGCTGGTGTTCTTTAATCACAGCGTCAATGCGATGGCGCAATTCCCGGTGGAATATGCCAGCTATGCGGCTCACTACGCTCAGCGCGCCCTGCGTCGCTGGGAGGCGCTGAACAGGGTGCAGTCCGGCGTGCTGGCGCGCGTGGTGAATTATCAGCAGGAGTTAGCGCCTATCGTCCAGGCACTGCCGGTGCTTGAGGCGGCAACCCAGAGCCAGAGTGAGGCGTTGACGATGGCCGAGAGCAGCATCCGCGCTATCAGCGATATCGCCAAAGAGAGCCAGCAGGCACAGGGCCGCTTAGGCGACGGGTTGGACGATCTGGAGGCGATCTCCAATGGCATCAACGTCATTACGCATGGCATCAGCAATATCGCGTTCCAGACCAATATTCTGGCGCTTAATGCGGCTGTTGAAGCCGCCCGTGCGGGTGAGGCGGGCAGGGGGTTTGCGGTTGTCGCCGGAGAAGTGCGTCGTCTGGCGCAATCCTCCAAAGAGCAGGCGGAAGCCACGGCAAGCAATATCAACGATGCGGTCAGCACGATTTCCCGCATTCGCAATGTGGCGACAAACACCGTGCAAACTGCCACGGACATGGCAGAGCGCAGTATCCACGCAGCCGATGCCATAGCGGCGATGAGCGACCGCACCCGCCATGAGCGGGCAGGTATGGCGAAACAGTTGGATAGCCTGCGCACCTTAACGGCGGGAATGGATGCCATGCAGGAAGCGGTGGCCGAGCTGAAAGTGCTGCAAACCCTTTCGGCTTCTCGTTAACGCACGCCTCAGCCGTTATCACCACGCTGCACCAGCGGCTGCGATTCAATAGCTTGATGAAAATGGCTCAGGGCTGAGCCGTTTTCAGGCTATTTCATCGTTGTGTTGCAGCTAAAAGCCCGGTCCGCAAAGCAGAGGCGATGCAGACCTGCCGCTTACTGAGGACGGTAACGTCAGTATCGGGCCCGACTACTGTTCAGACGCAAAGAGGGGGCGGTTGCGACGACCGGCCCGGGCATCACGGGCTGATCGCTCAGCATGGACAAAAATGCCTGAGACCAGCGATGACTGCTGTGCAAATGCAATCCCTTCATCAGACGCGCGTGAAGATGACGCCGTTCCCTGACCGGCATCAGCAGTGCGCTATGAATGGCATCGGCCATCGCATCGGGATCGTAAGGATTGACGATTATCGCGCCGTCCATCTGCTCTGCTGCGCCTGCAAACTGCGACAGGATCAGCACGCCAGGGTTATCGGGATCCTGAAGTGCAACATACATCTTCGCCATCAGGCTCATGCCCGCCATCAGTGGGGTCACCAGCGCAACACGGGAAGCGCGATAGATTCCCGCCTGCTCTTCCCGACTGTAAGCATGCGTCAGACAGTTCACCGGGTACCAGTTCATCATGCCGTGCACGCCGTTAAACTCGCCGCACAGGGTTTCTAAGGTTTGACTGATTTCCGGCGCGCGATGCGCATACCCGGCAGAGGGCGGAGCCAACTGCAACAGGGTGATATTTTTTTGGTAAACAGCATGTTTGCGCAGCAGCACTTCCACGGCGCTGATTCGGTAAGGCAGCCCGGCACTGTCATCAAGATGGCCGCCACTCAGTACGGTATTTTCTGGCAAGTTTTCGCGGCACTGCATTTCCATGAAGGCACAGCTATTGCTGTCGCGCAGACAGCGGGCATCGTCAAGGTCAATCCCCACAGGAAAGACGCCGAGCCGGACAATACGGCCTTGTACCCGAAAGCTGTCGCCAGCCAAACGCTCTGTACGGAATTCACTTTCCAGCCAGACAATAAAGTTGTTCATGTCCTGTACCGTCTGAAAACCGATCACGTCACAGCACAGCAGGGATTCGGTGAGCCAGCGCCAGTCGGGAATGGCCTCAAACATCTTGCCCGATGGGAAAGGCTGATGCAGAAAAAAGCCCACTGGATTGGTCAAACCGGCTTCGCGAAGATAGCGGGCGCAACCCAGCAGATGATAATCCTGTATCCAGATTCTGTCCTCGGGCAGGGCGTGCTCACAAATGGCACGCGCATAAGCCTCATTAATATTTTTATATTCCCGATAGCCGTCAGCGGAAAAACGAGCCAGATCCGGGCGCTGGTGGAAAACAGGCCAGAGTCCTTTATGAACGTAATTGTGATAACCCTCATTCGCCTCGCCGGGTGTCAGGGGAAAGGTCAGGGTTTCATAGTGATCTTTCTGCTGAGATGACAGAGGTCTTGCCGTATCCAATGGCAGAACTGCGGTCTGGCCATCCCAGCTCACCCAGAGCCCACCTTGATGGGCGAGAATGCCTTCGTAAATCGCAGTAAGCGTGGAGCGTTGAGAATGATTATGTGATACCAGGATAAGACCTGACATGGTGTTTTCCTTGTGAGACAGAGGTTCGTCAGTCGCATTGCTTAACGACCAACAGCTGGATAATTGAGGCCGAATGAGAAACTGAAGCAGGCTGCTCATCGTTATAGTCGCTTAATGTCTACGTGTGATATCGGAGCCTGCTGGATAGTCAACGCCGTGATACTGAGGCGGCGCCACGTAAATACCCGGCAGTGAGGGATGACAGATGAAGCCGTTGTGTTGAAGAAACTCCGGTGCGGATTCACTCAGGGCGATAATACTATGGCAGCCGCAGGCACCTGGATGCGACAGACAGCAGCGCAATAGCCAGGATCCCAGACCGATAAAGCGATATTCTGGCGAAATAAACAGATCCTGGATTACCCAGGTTTCGGCCATATCGGTTACGACGCGTGCAAAGCCGATTTGTCGTGCATTACGGTAGACGCCAAAACAGAGACTGCTGTTCAACGCCAGCGTCAGAAGGCGCGCATCGGGGATCGTCGCCCCCAGCCATTGAGCAATCAGCCGGGGGTTAAGCCTGGTCGGATCGGTGTTGACCTCAATCGCGTCTCTGAACCATTTACGGGGTGACATCAGCCGAAGACGTTGCTGCTCAGCCAGCTCGACTAAGGCGGCATTGCCACTGACAGGCAGAGAAAAGGGCGCATTAACGCATTTCATCAACGACTTCCTTATGCATGGGCCATGAGTACCCGGTGCCGTTGATTAAAACGCCCGGCGTGTAAAAGTGGCGTAAAAAAGAAATGGCGAGGTGTAAAAAGGATGCAAAGGAAAAGCGGTGATATGGGCTGGCTGTGCCCATTATCAGGTGTTAAGGGATCGGTCTTAAACCGGATATTCCCGATTATGAATGGATCACATACGGGGAGCGGGTCAAGGATCCGACATTACTAAGTGAGCGTTGCATCTAATCCCGGGGGCAGGTCACAGTGATGCCCTGATTAATCAGCTCAGTAAGACAGTGACTATCCTCCGATTCGTCATAAACAAGGAAAGACCATGTTCGGATTCTTTAAAAAGAAAAAACCTGACGCTGAGCCCGGGCAAGCTCCCCGACTGACGGCGCAACAGTTTATCGCGCTGACGCTGAGTGATGAAAAGTTGTCGATGCCTGTGTACCTGCCGGGGATCCGCAGTGAGGCTGAATGCGACGAGCTGGGGCTATGGCCACTCATCTACATCTGGAATGTGGATCGTGCTGCTGGCACGTTCAGCCTTTCTGTTAACGGTAAAGCCATTGCCCACCTCCTGGAGCCTTTCGTGCCCCGTGAAGACCCTGCGTATGTTGAAATACGTGATGAGGCGATGAAGGTTATTTCCGAGGCTTCAACGCAGTCCGTGCTGGCAACCATTGAGAAAACCGACCTCATGCCCGATGTTTCGTTCGCTTACCATGCTGAGGATGCACAGCAGGAGCTGGACTGACAGTCGGGGAGTGTCTGAGATTACGCTAGGGATCCTGTTAGTCACACCTGTCATCGCAACGCTAAATTCTCGTCAAGAAATACTCTAGGCTGCCGAAATATACATTAAGCGTTAATCATGAACATAACCAAAAGGATGGATCCGCATGAATAAACTCCTGCTTCTTGTTCCGCTCGTGTTTGCTGCTCCGGTACTGGCTTCTGAAGTGACGGTGGGTCAGATTTGCAAGGCTGCTTCAGCGGCGATGTTCGGCCGTGACCACAAAATTATGCAGCTGGACAAAGTCGAGTCAGGTACTGCTTACGTACATTATATCCGACAGAGCGATGACACCCGCTGGGCCATCAAGTGCAAACTTATCGGCAATCAAGTGATGTGGGCGTCTGACAACCCTGACAGCACCGGTCGCTGGCGGGACGATCCTGCAGACAGCACAGTCAAATATGCTGTTGAGGGTAAAAAAATCATTATTACAGAGGTCTACAGCGACGGTTCCAGTAGCTCCAATTCTTATCCGTTGAAGCAACTACAGTGACTGCACACAAGCTTCTAATCATATCTTGTGAGCAGCCGGGTGCATTTGATTATGCGCATGACGCTTTTAGTGCGTGGCGTAAACGCGTTCAGCATACCTGCAACTGGATAGCTCGTGTGAAGGTAGCAAGGGGATCAAGCTTAAGGATGAAGTGACATAAGATGATTGCAACAGTCCTGAGGAGAATCCGCTATCCCTAGTTCATGTCATTCTGCTTATTGTGATCGCGAGCCTATGTCTGGGATGAAGGCAGCACACAAGGAGATTTGAGACAAATGTCTAAGGACACAGAGATATCCTCCCCCAGCTCAAAATGATCTGAGTGGAGGTGATCTTGCGAGAGGATGCTTCCCTCAATGGAAAGAGTTATTCGGGAGCAATGGAATTTATCAGAGTGGGGGGGGCTACTAACAGAATCTGTCAGTGGTCTTTCAGGCAATGAGTATTTTAAATGCCCCTTTGACTATGTTCCATGATTAAAACTGTGATAAAAAATACGTGGAATTAAAATTGATAGGTCTTGATGAGATAAACTACTAGTAAAAGGAAAGAAAATGTCTATTTTTGGCTTGAATGCAGGTGATGTTCTTTTAGTTAATAATCGAACTCGGGGTAACATTTTAGGACAAAAGATTTTACGCCCACAAAGATCTGTAAACACAACCCATATTGCATTAAGTTTAGGTGAGGGCGGATTTATACATGCTGGCAAGTCTTGCGGCGTTGACTTAATTTTCCTCTCTGAATTGATTAGTGAATCTGAAGGTAACTGGAGAGTCATTAGACATTGCGGCGTGCACCAAGAGATTGAAGAAAAAGTACAAGAACTTGCAATATTTCACCTGAAAAAGACATATAACAAAGGCATCATTCTCAGAGAGAATGAAAAATCTCTTTTCTGCTCTCAGTTTGTTGATGTAGTCTTCAGGAATATTGGTATTGATATTTTTAGACGCGAAAAAGGTGAAAGGTTAATAACTTTTAGTAACGCTCTTCCTGTTGATTTTGAAAGTCTTCTTTTGGAAAAAGATAAGTGGAGCGATGTATCTGATACCTATCGAGAAAAATTAGATGACATTTTTGTAATAAAAAACCTTGAGGCTATTTTTTCAACAAAAAGATCACTGGTAAACATAGCAAAAAACCAATGCAATGACCTCTCTGTATATTCGACCATTGTACATTTTATGAAAGACTCACATGACCAGTTACCGGTTGAGTTTCAGAGTGAAAGTTTGTACGAGATATTATCAGAAAATATTAAAGACCTCGAGGAATCTGAAAGTAACCTTCTGTATGACTTCTGGGACTCAAGATCAAAGCATCGAATAAAAAGAAATTAGTACTGCTCTCATGTAGTTATGCATAAAGTGTCATTCACTATCCAATAAGATCTTTATGTGCAAGTGTTGGTAAAAATGTTGAGATGCAGTTACCAGTTACCAGTTACCAGTTACCAGTTACCAGTTACGTGCTCCCCGTTTATTAACACACCGCAGTGTTAGTAATGTCTTCATAATGACCCGCTCCCCGTATATGATCCATTCATAACCAGTAATATCCGGCTTCAGTCTGGCTGCATATTCTAGCAACCGGCAGATTTCCCGGCAAATTCTGACGGCGTCATTCAGCCCAGTGTAGAATGGGTACGTCTCTGGTTATAGTGTATGCGCCAGGCCTCAATTTTGCACCGGGCATCTTCCAGCGACATGAACCCGTTTTCATTCAGGCATTACTCCCGCAGCCTGCCGTTGAACGACTCCACCGTCGCATTTTCCGTTGGGGTTCCCGGGCGTGAGAAGTCTATACGGCTCCCCCGTTCATACACCCACTTGTCCAGCATTTTTCCTGCAAACTCAGAGCCGTTATCGGTTTTCAGCAACTGTGGTAAAGGACGTCTGAACGCAATACTGTCAAGCATCTCCGCAACCTCCGTTGAGCGCAGATTCTGGACCACGCAGATCCCCAGACATTCACGCGTGTAGAGATCAATTACCGTCAGCAGGTGTAACCGACGCCCGTCAAATAATGCGTCAGAGACAAAGTCCATGCCCCGGATATGATTCGGATACAATCCCTGATGCTGGGGTTGTCGGCGCTGTGCCGATTTGTTACGAAGTGGACGTTTGAGACGCAGGGACAGACCCTGCTCGCTGTAGAGTCGACAGATGCGTTTATGGTTATGCTGCCAGCCTTTACGCCTGAGCATGGCGTGAACTCTGCGATAGCCATAGTGGATCCGGGTTTCGCTGAACTCCCTGATGCGCAGGCTTAGCGTGCCTGCAGATCCCGGACCCATTCGCGCAGTCGCGCCAGCGTAAGTTCTTTTTTGCCAGCACATCCTGCAGCATGGCCTTGTCGAGGCTCAGATCAGCAACCCGCTTCTTCAGCCTGAGATTCTCTTCCTCAGGCTGTCGCATATGCTTCAGTTCAGATGGTGAAATCAAGCCGTATTTCTTGCGCCACGTACAGAATGTGGCATCGGGGATACCCAGCTTGCGACAGACCTCCGGTACTGATGTACCCTGTTCAGCCTGCCTGAGGGCAAAGACAATCTGTTCTTCAGTGAATCGTGACTTTTTCATTGGCTCAACCTCCGCTCGGGGGGGATTAATCATGCCGGAATTCTGTTTCTGAACAGAGTAGGATTTTGGGCCAGGGTCACCCTAATATCTTGCTCAGAAAGACTCATATATAGGCCTTATAGAATCAAAATTTACCTTATGATGGACTCATCATAGCCATATTGCTTAGCGAGTTGATTAATACTTATCATTATAATAATATTCTTTTTTTATTAATTATGGTTTTAACAATGAGTGAGCTTCAGGATTTTAATTTGGTTAAATGCTTGTTATTGGAATTTTTAACCCGAAAGGAAATTAAAGAAAAATTCGCTTATGTCATTAAAAATGAATACAATGACTGGGAGAAATGGTTTCAGATTGAGTTTGAGTACTTTCTTTTAAACAAAAAGAAATTCAAAACAAGAAGGGAATTAAAAGCTAAGTCGGATGGGAGAAGTAAACTTGGAAGGCTTTACATGTTTGTTGATTTAATTTTCAGAAAGCCAAATACAGCAAGGAATAATTATTTTTATATTGAATTCAAGAGAGCTATCAAAGCAACAACTTTAGTCAAGGCAATGTTAAAAGACATTGTTAAAGTTAGATCTATAATAAAATCACATTACGCTGAAACAGAAATTAAACAGCGTTCCTTCTGGTGCGTAGGCTTTTACCATTCTTTCAACCCTTTAACTGTGGGACGTGCAAAAGACGAAATAGAGAGTTATTCTAAGAACTTCCATGAACGTGTTTACCTTTGCAATTGTAGAGGAAAGAGTCATAAAAATGATTGCTATCAAATTGGTGTCGTAATAATTTCGTGCTATACGGGGCGAGGGAAGATTATTAACTCATACATTTAAATTAGATCGAGTTGGGAAAACTCCCGATCTTCGCCGAACATAAGAGAACCTTGACTAATTTGATATTAATGATAGTATTTTATTTTTTAGGAATTTTCTCATGAAAGAGATAGCTACTCTGGGTAACAGAACATTTTTAGGAACTTCTCAATATCTTATCCCACCTAATGAAGCCTTGAAACTGCAATTGTTGTTTGACCAAAACGACGCAGTCAGCTTGAGCAGTCCGGTTAAGATATCAATCAATATTAAATTTTATAATGATGAAAAATCAAATCCTTCAGCAGGATTTTCTCCCCAAAAAGATGGTACAGCAGACTTCGTCATTACCAACTGGAATAGTCCGCTAGGTACATCACTTAACAAGCCCTTTGAATTGGTTACTATTGAGGAGACCCACATAGTTGACCTAATGTTATACAACGCGCTTATTGGTGAAACTAACTTTATTACCCTTCAATTTTGGATTAGGGAATTATGATGCCTACTGGAAATCAAAACCTTAATACCAGAACTATTGAAGTAGATGAGATATCTTCAAATATTAAGTCATCTTTAATTGAAGTTAGTGAAGATAAGCTATTATTAATACTCAACAATTACTCACAAAATATTAGCAAAAGCAAATCTTGGATAACTTACTTAAGCATAGGGTTTACGATACTTATCTCTTTATTAACCTCTGATTTTAAAAATTTTGCAGGGATTGATGCTGGAGCGTGGAAAGGGCTTTTTATAATTGGTCTGATTATATGTTTACTATGTACAATATATAGCCTTTTTGCTCACTCCAGGCCCAGCATCGACTCTGTTGTAACTGAAATTAAAGGAAGGAAACTAAATTCCTAATCAAATTCTTGACATATTATAAGCCTGTCATAGTTGCTGACGGGCTTACAAACACTAACTCCTCAGCAGATGACTTCATTTAAGGCTACATAATAACCCTTCCTAATGTAGATAGACCCGTTTTAGTTCCAGGCATTTTTTGAGATCCCGGCCAAATGATTGTGTTGCCGATATTCCTCCGGCGTCATATTGTTCAGTGATTCATGCGGGCGTTCACAGTTATATTCTGACACCCACCTTTCCGTGATTTCCCGCACTTCATTCAGCGTTCTGAACAGATAAAAATCGAGTATTTCTGTACGGTATGTTCGGTTAAAGCGCTCAATAAAAGCGTTCCGCGTCGGCTTACCCGGCTGAATAAATTCCAGTTTTACTGCATGTTGCTCTGCCCATTCAGCCAGTGCATGTGAGATAAATTCCGGACCATTATCCATGCGTAGCATGACCGGATAGCCGCGATTTGCCGCAATCCTGTCGAGTACACGGACCACGCGCAAAGCTGGCAGATTCAGATCGATTTCAATCGACAATGCCTCACGGTTAAAGTCATCAACGACATTGAACGTGCGAAAACGACGGCCACAGACCAGAGCATCATGCATAAAATCGACAGACCAGCTCTGGTTCAGCGCTTCCGGTGTGACCAGTGGCGAGGGATTACGCACCGGCAACCGTTGTTTGCCTTTACGGCGAAAATTCAGCTTCAGCAGACAATAAATCCGATGGATCCTTTTGTGATTCCACGGGTATCCCTGCCGCCGCAGAACCTGGAAAAGTTTTGGAAAACCATACCGTGGGTATCGGTCTGCCACTGCCTGCAACGCGACAATAACGGGTTCGTCACGCGTGGTATCCGGACGGTAATGGTAAACCGTTCTGCTCAGGTTCAGACTCCGGCAGGCCTGACGGATACTGAGTCCAAATGTCGTTATCAGATGAGTGACCAGCTCACGCTTAAAGGCTGGTTTTAAAGCTTTTTTTCGATAACGTCTTTCAGCGCCCGGTTCTCAAGGCTCAGGTCGGCAAACATCTGTTTGAGACGCCGATTCTCGTCCTCAAGATCCTTGATCTTTTTAATGTCAGAAGCCTCCATGCCGCCGTATCTGGACTTCCAGTTGTAGTAGGTGGCTTCAGAGATACCGGCCTCCCGGCAGACATCTTTAACGGTTCGTCCGGCTTCAACCTATTTAATTACGGCAATGATCTGATGCTCAGTAAAACGGGCTTTACGCATAGCGATCTCCTTTGTTGACAGAGTGATTATGCCGGAGGATCTCTAAATGTGAATGGCACGATTATGCGGGATACTTACAATATCAGCGTGCGCAAGTTGGGCCTCAATAGCATCAGGCCGTTAGCCCATCTCGTTTAAACGTTTACAGCCTGTAATTCTTGTAGCATGTGGGCTATAAGTACCACTCAAGCCAAGGCTTTTAAGTAGCTGGCGCAGAGAGTGCGATGTCATTAGACCTGGAGGATTATCCCTGCCCGGAAAAGGGCTGTCGATGCCCGGTTAATCCCTGTAGTGTTCTGAGCATGTTGACAGCTTGATAGGGAAGGCGAATAACATGTTCTCTGCGGGCTTTCATGCGCGTTGCCGGAATGGTCCACAGTGCGTTACCAAGATCGAATTCTGCCCATTCTGCCTCTGTGACTTCGGCTGGCCGCGCCCGCGTCCACCACATTAGCCACATGCAATAGTTAACTTGGTACGAGCCGCGACTGTTGTCAAAACAGCTTAATAGCCTCCCGATTTGCTGTGGACTCAATGCCTGTTTATGCTGTTTCTTATTGGCGGGGAGGGCCTTGCGCGCCAGTCAGACAGGATCGCTATCTGCTCTAATCGTCGCCACCGCCAGCTCAAAAACGGATGAAATGGTGCGGCGGGCTTCAGCGGCAACGGTCGGAGCGCCGCGCTTAGCCGTTTCCTGAAGAATTTTCAGAATGTGATGTGGGGTGATCTCTCTGACTGGGAGCTTACCGATTGCAGGGAAAACCACACGTTCAAGCATATCCAGTCGCCGCGTTTTGGTGATTTCGGCCCAGTCTTTCATCTGCAACCACTCTTTGGCGATGAGCTCAAAGTTATTAGAAGCGTCATTGACCTTGCGGATCTTATCTCACTAACGAGCCTGTGTCGGGCTAACGCCATCTGCGACTGTTTTCGCGCTTGCTCGTATTTCTCGCGAGCTTCGGCGAGCTTTATCGCCAGATACTCACCCAACGCAAACATGCTTGATTTACCCTGAGTTTAAACCGATAGCATTATGCCTTTTTGCCATTGGGTTTCACTTCGAGGTAGAGACCGTTGAAATCATTAAGTCGATAGAGTTTTTCTTTCGGCCTGGCAGTGCGACATTGCGTATTGGTGAGCGTAACGGGGCCTAGTTTATTTATTACACCGTTTCTGTATTCACTTAAAAAGGAAAATGGAAGAATGTTGTACTCATCCATCTACTCATTTTTGACTGCGCTTCTACGAAATCATTTGAGACGTTATGAAATGAAAAAATCCACGCAACTGCGTGGATTTAATCAGTTTTTGTGAAGCTCATGAGATTCAATGAAACCTCATGAGACAACACATTTTATTTAGACGTTAAACAAGAAGTTCATCACGTCGCCATCTTTAACGATGTATTCTTTACCTTCTGAACGCATTTTTCCGGCTTCTTTCGCGCCTTGCTCGCCCTTGTAGGCAATAAAGTCTTCAAACGCGATAGTTTGCGCGCGGATAAAGCCTTTCTCGAAGTCGGTATGGATTTTACCGGCTGCCTGTGGCGCGGTGGCACCGACAGGGATAGTCCATGCGCGAACTTCTTTCACGCCAGCGGTGAAATAGGTTTGCAGGTTTAGCAGGGAGTAACCGGCGCGGATCACGCGGTTCAGGCCTGGCTCTTCAATGCCCAACTCGGCCATAAACTCATCACGATCTTCATCTTCCAGCTCGGCGATGTCGGACTCAACGGCGGCGCAGACGGGCACCACAACAGAACCTTCTTTAGCCGCAATTTCGCGCACTTTATCCAGATAGGGGTTGTTCTCAAAACCGTCTTCGTTGACGTTGGCGATGTACATGGTGGGCTTCAGCGTCAGGAAACTCAGGTAACGCAGGGCGGCCTTGTCTTCTTCCGTCAGATCCAGCGCGCGCAGCATGCCCGCATTTTCTAAATGCGGCAGGCATTTTTCCAGTGCGGCCTGTTCTGCTTTAGCGTCTTTATCGCCGCCTTTGGCTTTCTTCTGTACGCGCTGCAGAGCACGTTCACAGGTGTCCAGATCCGCCAGCGCCAGCTCGGTGTTGATGGTTTCAATATCATCAGCCGGATCGACTTTGTTATTCACGTGAATGATATTGTCGTTCTCGAAGCAGCGCACCACGTGACCAATCGCTTCGGTCTCACGGATGTTGGTCAGGAACTGGTTGCCCAGGCCTTCACCTTTGGAGGCGCCTTTTACCAGGCCGGCGATATCAACGAATTCCATGGTGGTGGGCACTACGCGCTGCGGCTTAACGATCTCAGACAGCTGATCCAGACGCAGGTCTGGCATAGGGACGACGCCAGTATTGGGTTCAATCGTGCAGAAGGGGAAGTTAGCCGCTTCAATACCCGCTTTAGTCAGCGCGTTAAAAAGAGTGGATTTACCGACATTTGGCAGGCCCACGATACCGCATTTGAATCCCATGGTTTAGTACCCTTTATAGCTGTATGGGCAGAGCCATTAGCAGGCTCCGCCGGAAACGTAAGATAATTTTCGCGCATTATACACAGATTCGCGACAATCTGGGCGATTAGACAGGCTTAAAGGCATGCAGGCGGTTCATCGCCTTGATGCGGTCTTCCTTTAGCCACAGTTCGGTGCAGCGCGCCGCCTCGTCAATGGCATCATCAATCAGTTTTTGCTCGCTGGCTGGGGGCTTGCCCAAAACAAAGCCGGTGACCTTATTGCGATCGCCGGGATGGCCGATGCCAATCCGCAGGCGGTGAAAGTTATTGTTGTTGCCGAGCTTGCTGATAATGTCTTTCAGGCCGTTATGCCCGCCATGTCCGCCGCCTTGTTTAAATTTGGCAATGCCAGGGGGAAGGTCAAGTTCATCATGGGCCACCAGGATCTCTTCCGGCGCAATGCGATAGAAGGTCGCCATGGCTGCCACGGCTTTGCCGCTGAGGTTCATAAACGTGGTCGGCACCAGCAAGCGCACGTCTTCACCGGCTAAAGCCAGTCGTGCCGTATAGCCATAAAATTTGGCTTCTTCTTTCAACGACTGATTGTGACGCTCAGCCAGCAAGTCCAGATACCAGGCACCCGCATTGTGGCGCGTGGCGGCATATTCCGCGCCGGGATTCGCCAGGCCCACAATCAGTTTTATGCTGCTCACAAGGAATATCCTGCTGTAATAACTCAAGGGCGATAGTTTACTGTGCCGCGACGCGGATCACAAAGACCGCGCAGGGGAAATTATTAGTGTCAGTGATTAATTATTTTTCATCTAAATCAATAAACTGGAATAACGTATTGGTCACAAATCATCTGGCCTTTATGTGAGTTAGTGCACAAATTAGCCTGAGGGCATTGCCTACACTACTATCAGTTTAACATTGTGTGCGCTCATCCGACCGCGCATAAAGGAGGTGAAAGATGAAACGTCATCACTCACGCATGGCAGGTAATGCCTTGATGGGAATTGGACTCGTGACCATGCTTCTCGGCATCGGTTTTTCGATTATCAACCAGCTGCCTTCGCTTGATTTACCACAGATGCTGGCTCAGGGCGCGATGTTCGGCATTTTCTTTGGCGCACTGTTATGGCTGGTGGGCGCCTGTATTAGCGGTCGTGAAAAAGTAGAAGATCGCTATTACTGGGTGCGCCATTATGGCGATAAACGCTGTCGCCGCACCCATCATTCGTCACATTAGATTTTCTGACATAACCATGTAAGGTTCTGTCCGATTTCTGCCCTTGGCTTTGGCGCGATAGAGTGCTTTATCCGCCAGAGCCATTAGTTGACCAAAATCTATTTCGCCGTTATCTGCAGTCGCAAAACCGATACTGACTGAATAGGCGATCTGGCCGGGACGCGAATGCTGAACGGTCTGGCGTACCTGTTCGCACCACACTCGGGCTTGCTCAAAGCTGAGCGGCAGCAGTGCTGCAAACTCCTCACCGCCCAGTCTTGCAAAGCGGCCATCCTGTGGCAGCGTTCCCGAGACCCTGTTACAAAAATCAATTAACACCCGATCCCCTTGCTGGTGCCCGTAGCGGTCATTGATCCCTTTAAAATGATCAAGGTCGAATAACACGACCGTCAGCGCTTTGTTTTGCTTCAGGCAAAACCGGATCATAGCGTCCGCCCCGGAAAACAGTGCACGACGATTCCAGATATTGGTTAGCGGGTCATGAAGCGAGGCGTCCTTAAGTGCATTACGGGTGCGTTCATTCACCATAGCTAATATGGTGACGGTGAAGCCAATCACGAAAAGCATGGATTCCAGAATCACGTAGATCGAAAAGTCAGAACCGCTGATCGCCCCCTGTATGCCAACAGGACGGGTGTTATCCAGAAATAACCGGGCGACGTGAAAAAGCAGGTGAGTCCAGAGCAATAATTGTGCGGGCCAAAAGGTGGTATTCATATCACGGCGTGCCAGCCAGAGCAGATAAATGAGTGCGGCGGTATAGGCGATGCAAAGCAGGCAGAGCACCAAAACACGCAGTGATAAGCTGTAATAAAAGGTCGGAAACAGGCAGAGCAGAGACCACAGTGCCGCCCCTGCTAAGCCGGTCATGCCTGGGGATTTACCACAGAATGTGCGAAAAGCGCTAAATAACCCCCCGTAGGCCAGCATCACTAATACGTTGCTTACGGCCACCGGCAAGAACTGATCGCCCTTGCTGCGCAAGCTGCTGAGAAAAAAGGCAACAAGCGTGAGTACGATGGCGACACAGACATACCCCAGAATGCGGTCATAGTGAGATCCGACCCAGGCAAAGATCATAATCAGGCTCATAAACCCCAGTACGTAGAGTTCGCAAATAAATAACGTAAAGACGTCGAGGTTCATAGTGGGCGGCGATCGCAATAAAAAGTGCGGGCAAATTACCACTCAACTCAAAAAGGCAAAAGGCCAGATAACATAATTTCAGCGAAAGAGTTTTTCGTAGTGATCGTGACAATAACTGAGGTCACTCATAATGAAAATTTCTGAAAACCAAGCAGCTTTGTCGGAGGGAATAAACAGGAGACAAAAGAAAAGGCCGGGCATAATGCCCGGCCTGCGAAGATTAATGTTCGAACATTGCCGAAATGGACTCTTCGTTACTGATGCGGCGAATCGCTTCGGCCAGCATACCTGACAGCGTCAGGGTACGGACGTTTGGCAGCGACTTCATCTCTTCTGATAACGGAATGGTGTCACAGACGATAACCTGATCGATAACAGATTTACGCAGGTTTTCCACCGCATTGCCAGAGAAGATAGGGTGCGTAGCGTAAGCGAACACGCGCTTGGCACCGCGCTCTTTTAACGCTTCTGCGGCTTTGCACAGTGTGCCGCCGGTGTCGATCATGTCGTCGACCAGCACACAGTCACGGCCCGCAACGTCACCAATGATATGCATGACCTGAGAAACGTTCGCACGCGGGCGACGTTTATCGATGATTGCCATATCGGTGTCGTTCAGCAGTTTGGCAATGGCACGAGCGCGCACTACGCCGCCAATGTCCGGAGACACAACAATCGGGTTTTCCAGACCGATTTGTAACATATCCTCCAGCAGAATCGGGCTGCCGAATACGTTATCAACCGGGACGTCAAAGAAGCCCTGGATCTGCTCGGCGTGCAGGTCAACCGTCAGAACACGGTCAACACCGACGCTGGAAAGGAAGTCAGCCACAACTTTAGCCGTAATAGGCACGCGGGCGGAGCGCACGCGGCGGTCCTGGCGGGCATAACCAAAGTAGGGGATAACAGCGGTAATACGACCAGCTGAAGCACGACGCAGCGCGTCGACCATCACGACCAGTTCCATCAAATTATCATTGGTGGGAGCACAGGTGGACTGGATGATGAAAATATCACCACCGCGTACATTTTCATTAATCTGTACGCTTACTTCGCCATCACTGAAACGGCCAACGGCGGCGTCTCCCAGGCTGGTGTAAAGGCGGTTGGCAATACGTTGTGCTAGTTCCGGGGTGGCGTTACCAGCAAAAAGCTTCATATCAGGCACGAGAAGAACCTCAGGCTTTGCGTCCAGAGAATGAACGTCATGACAGTAACCGGCGAATACTGTCGTGAACGTTCACACGGGTATGTGAGTGCGAAACGTGCTGTGTCTGGAACAGGGTGACACAGTCACGCTATCGCTAATCGCCTTGCAGAGTACGCTGTAACGGCGAGACGTTAAGGCCTCGAGCTACAAAACCGCGCACCCATGGTGGGGCAAGTTCCAGCACCTGGCGAGCAGCATGCTCGGTGTCAAATTCAGCAAACACACAAGCACCTGTCCCCGTCAGGCGCGACGGCGCGTATTCTAGCAGCCATGAAACAAGCTCATCAACCTCACGAAAACGTTTTCTTACTACTGATTCGCAATCGTTGACGAACGGAGCCTGTAAAAGTGCTGATAAACTGCGCACGGGCGTGTCACGGGTAAGCGCCGGATCGTTGAAGACCACCGGCGTGGCCACGCTGACGCCTGGATGGGCAACAAGATACCATTTTTCTGCAGGCGATGCTGGAGAAAGCACCTCACCGACGCCTTCGGCAAAGGCGGCATAGCCTTTAACAAAAACCGGGACGTCGGCGCCCAGTTTCACGCCCAGTTCCGCCAGCGCCTCAGGGGAAAAGCCGGTCTGCCACAGGTGGTTTAGCGCAACCAGCACGGTGGCGGCATTCGACGAGCCGCCGCCCAGCCCGCCGCCCATGGGCAAACGCTTTTCAATGGCAATGCGCGCACCAGCCCTGGCAGGCAGGCTGCCGTTTTCACGCGCCGCCGACTTGAGGCTCTCTGCCGCCCGGACAATCAGGTTTTGCGCATCCGGCACGCCAGGCACCGGCGTTAACAGCCTGATCTCATCGCTCGTGTCGGGCGTGATTGTCAGGCTGTCGCCATAATCAAGAAACTGAAACAGGGTTTGCAGATTATGGTAACCATCAGGCCGACGACCGGTGATGTACAAAAACAGATTCAGTTTTGCCGGAGCAGGCCAGGTGGTCATCATTTCAGCGTCCAGTTATCCATACGTAATTTAATACGCTGATCGCCTTCTTTTAACTCCAGGCTGGCCGGAAGCGGTGGATTGACCTTGTTGTCATAGTCAGCAATGGTCACCTGCCAGGTCTGGCCGTCATGCTTGTAGGTCAGGCTGCTTAGCTGGTACTGATCGTTGAGCTGGTAATCGGTCGCATCGCCCGGCAGGCCCATCATCCACTGGCGCAGGTTGGTCAGCGGGATATCCATGCCGGTCAGCTGCGAAATCATCTTCTGCGCATCGTTGCTGACATAACGTTTGCCTTTGTTGTCCACAATCTGCACCACTGAACCCTGAGCATCCAGCTGAAGCTCGGTGCTGCCTAACGGGTTGGTTAACAGCAGGCGATAGCGGTCGGCCGCGGTCTGCTGCCAGTTAAAGCGGGCATAGACTTTTTGTTTATCCGACAGATAGGCGAACGCGCCGCGCGTCTGATACTGGGTCACGTGGCTGACGGCTTGCTGATGCTGTTGCCACTGTGGCGCGGTGACGCTCGGGCCAGGACCTTGTGGTTTATTGATGCTACAGGCAGCCAGCAGAACACTGGCAAGGGGTAAAAGGCGCAACAGGTTGCGTGTAGAAGTCAGCATCAAGTGGTCATCTCCTCGGACACATTTTTAATTGATAACAGGTAACGCTAACCATCCGCGTTTTAACCGTCAATGCTCTTATACGGCAAAAACGCTATGATCGGCTTAATCTTATTACAGTCATAGCCTTTGTATGGCTTTTCTTGATCTGCTGCATCTTGTAGAATGCGCTTCACAAAACCCTGACATTTATTGGGATAACCCAACCTAAAACGCTATGACGCTGCTCGCACTCGGAATCAATCACAAAACTGCACCCATTGCTCTGCGCGAACGCGTTGCGTTCGGGCCGGAGTCGCTGGAGCAGGCCTTAAACAGCCTGTTATCCCAGCCTATGGTGCAGAGCGGCGTCGTGCTCTCTACCTGTAACCGAACCGAGCTGTACCTCAGTGTAGAGCAACAGGTCGATCTTCAGGAACGTCTGGTGCGCTGGCTGTGTGAATACCATCAGCTTGATGAAGCGGACGTGCGCAACAGTCTCTACTGGCATCAGGATAACGAGGCGGTTAGCCACCTGATGCGCGTGGCCAGCGGGCTGGACTCGCTGGTGTTGGGTGAACCCCAGATTCTGGGGCAGGTCAAAAAAGCCTTTGCCGACTCTCAGCGTGGTCATGCGCTGAGCAGCGAGCTGGAACGCATGTTCCAGAAAACCTTCTCGGTGGCCAAACGCGTTCGTACCGAAACCGATATTGGCGCCAATGCTGTCTCCGTGGCCTTTGCCGCCTGTACGCTGGCTCGTCAAATCTTCGAGTCGCTGTCCACGGTGAACGTGCTGCTGGTGGGCGCGGGAGAAACCATCGAACTGGTGGCCCGTCATCTCAGCGAGCATCAGGTGAAAAAGCTGATCATTGCGAACCGTACCCGTGAACGTGCGGAACTGCTGGCTAACGAAGTCGGTGCGGAAGTGATTAGCCTGGCCGATATTGATTCCCGCCTGGCCGATGCCGACATCGTGATTACCTCCACCTCCAGCCCGCTGCCGATCATCGGTAAAGGCATGATGGAGCGCGCGTTAAAAGCGCGTCGTAATCAGCCGATGCTGCTGGTGGATATTGCGGTTCCCCGCGATGTGGAGCCGGAAGTGGGCAAATTAGCCAACGCCTATCTTTACAGCGTTGACGATCTGCAGGCCATCATTGAGCAAAACCTTGCCCAGCGTAAAGCCGCTGCGGTGCAGGCCGAAAGCATTGTGGTGCAGGAATGCAGCGATTTTATGGCCTGGCTGCGTTCGCAAGGCGCGGTTAACTCCATTCGTGAGTACCGCTCGCAGGCAGACGATATTCGCGCTGAGCTGGAAGGCCGTGCGCTCCAGGCGCTGCAGCAGGGGGCAGATCCGCAGAAAGTCATGCAGGAACTGGCCCATAAGCTGACCAACCGTTTGATTCATGCTCCAACCAAATCTCTTCAGCAGGCCGCCCGCGACGGCGATAGCGAACGCCTGCAGATTTTACGCGACAGCCTGGGTCTCGATTAGGCACACTGCTGTCGTCATCTGTTACGGGAATCCCACAGTTAAATGAAAACCTCTATTGTTGCTAAACTGGAAGCGCTGCAGGAGCGCCACGAAGAAGTGGAAGCGATGCTGGGCGATGCCGGCGTGATTGCCGATCAGGACCGCTTTCGTGCTTTGTCGCGTGAATATGCTCAGTTGACCGATGTCACGCGCTGCTTCCGCGACTGGCAGCAGAACCAGGACGATATCGAAACCGCCAAAATGTTGCTCGACGATCCTGAGATGCGCGATATGGCGCAGGAAGAGCTTCTGGAAGCACGGGAAAAAAGTGAATCCCTGGAGCAACAGCTGCAGCTGTTACTGCTGCCGAAAGACCCGGACGATGAGCGCGACTGCTTTGTGGAAGTGCGGGCCGGCACCGGCGGCGACGAAGCGGCAATTTTTGCCGGCGATCTGTTCCGGATGTACAGCCGTTACGCCGAGTCACGTCGCTGGCGCGTTGAAATCGTCAGCGCCAACGAGGGCGAACATGGCGGCTACAAAGAAGTGATCGCCCGCGTGATGGGTGAAGGCGCCTACGGCCGCTTTAAATTCGAATCAGGCGGCCATCGCGTTCAGCGTGTGCCAGAAACCGAATCCCAGGGACGCATCCACACTTCCGCCTGTACGGTGGCGGTGATGCCGGAACTGCCGGAGGCCGAGCTGCCGGAGATCAACCCGTCTGATTTGAAAATTGATACGTTCCGCTCCTCAGGGGCCGGTGGTCAGCACGTTAACACCACCGACTCTGCGATTCGTATTACCCACCTGCCAACCGGTATTGTGGTGGAGTGCCAGGACGAACGTTCTCAGCACAAAAACAAAGCCAAAGCCCTGTCCGTACTGGGCGCGCGTATCCATGCGGCCGAAATGGCAAAACGCCACGAAGCTGAGGCCAGTACGCGCCGCAACCTGCTGGGCAGCGGCGACCGTTCTGACCGTATTCGGACCTATAACTTCCCGCAGGGCCGCGTCACCGACCATCGTATCAACCTGACGATCTACCGTCTGGATGAAACCATGGAAGGCAAGCTGGACAGTCTGATTGAACCTATTGTGCAGGAATATCAGGCTGACCAACTGGCCGCGCTGGCCGGTCAGGATTGATGGATATCCGTCACTGGCTTAAACAGGCGGTCGCCACCTTGTGTGGGGGCGACAGTCCGAAACGAGACGCAGAGATTTTGCTGGGGTTTGTGACCGGCAAATCCCGCAGCTGGCTGGTGGCGTTTGATGAAACTCTCCTGACGGAAGCGCAACTGCAACAGTTAGACGTGCTGCTGGCGCGTCGCGCCCGGGGCGAACCTGTTGCGCATCTGATCGGCGAGCGGGAGTTCTGGTCGCTGCCGCTGCTGGTGAACGACGCGACGCTGATCCCCCGTCCTGACACCGAAATACTGGTGGAGCAGGCGCTGGCGCATCTGCCTGAGTCACCATCACGCGTCCTGGATATGGGCACCGGAAGCGGGGCGATAGCCCTGGCGATTGCCAACGAACGTCCGGATTGCGACGTCATCGGTGTCGATCGCATTCCTGCTGCGGTCGCGCTGGCTCAGCGCAACGCCGCGCATCTGGCCATACCTAACGCCACCTTCATACAAAGCCACTGGTTTACGCAGATTGCGCCAGCCAGATTCGACCTGATTGTCAGTAATCCGCCCTATATCGACGCGAACGATCGCCACCTTAACGAGGGCGATGTGCGTTTTGAGCCACGCAGTGCGCTGGTGGCGGAAGAGGCGGGCCTGGCGGATTTACGGCTGCTGATCGAGCAGGCGATAAACTGGTTACAGCCAGGCGGCTGGCTGCTGCTGGAGCATGGCTGGCAGCAGGACGAAGCCGTGCGCCACTTGATGCAGCAGCATCATTACCTGTCGGTGGCGACGGCGAATGATTATGGCGGTAACCCCCGGGTCACGTTTGGGCAGGCAGCCCCGCACCCGGCCTGAGCGCGCTATTGAAGAATACTCAAGAACAACATGGATGAACGATGTTTGCTTACTATCCGCTAATCAAGAATCTGCACCTGCTGACCGTGGCAGTAACTATTTTGCTGTTTTTGCTGCGATTTTACTGGCAGCGCACAGGCTCTGCGATGCTGCAACGCCGCTGGATACGCATCCTGCCTCATGTCAATGACACGCTGTTGCTGCTGAGCGGTGCATCGCTGGTGATGATCACCCATTTCTATCCGTTTTCGCCTCAGGGAAGCTGGCTGACTGAGAAGCTGTTAGGCGTTATTATCTATATTGCCCTTGGGTCGGTTGCGTTAAGCCGCCGCCCACGTTCTGACCGCACCCGCTGGATCGCCTTTATCGTGGCATTGATTGCGCTGGTGACGATCATTAAGCTGGCACTGAGTAAAATGCCGTTACTGGGGATAGTATGAGCTCCACCGAACAACTCGATTACAGTGAGACACCGCTGTGTGAGGCAGTGATTGGTGCCACGATGGCCATCCGCACTGATTTCCCGGCGTTGTCGGTTGAAGAACAGTTAGCTGCGTTAGTGGCTGAAGCCCGTGACTACGTCAGTCATGAACAGGATGCCGATTTAAAGCTCGAAAAGCTGCTGGAGCTGTTTTACAAGCAGTGGAAATTTGGCGGTGCCAGCGGCGTCTATAACCTGTCAGATGCGCTCTGGCTGGATAAAGTGTTGAAAACCCGTCAGGGCACGGCGGTATCGCTGGGCGTGATCCTGCTGCATATCGCGGCTGAACTGGAATTACCCCTGATGCCGGTGATTTTCCCGACGCAGCTGATTCTGCGCGCCGACTGGCTCGACGGCGACAAGTGGCTGATTAATCCCTTTAACGGGGAAACCCTGGACACGCACACGCTGGAAGTGTGGCTGAAGGGCAATATCAGTCCGCTGGCGCGTCTGTATGATGACGATCTGGACGAAGCCAAAACCGAGAGCGTCATGCGCAAGATGCTGGATACGCTGAAAGCGGCCCTGATGGAAGAGAAGCAGATGGAGCTGGCCCTGAACGTCAGTCAGGTGCTTCTGCGAATTGATCCGGACGATCCCTATGAAATTCGCGATCGTGGTTTAATTTACGCTCAGCTTGAGTGCGAACATATCGCGTTAAATGACTTAACCTACTTCGTTGAACAGTGTCCTGAAGACCCGGTCAGCGAGATGATCAAAGTTCAGATTCACGCAATCGAACAAAAACGCGTGACGCTGCATTAAGCGTCACCCCAGATAAGGAAAGGGCATGACACAGAAAGTCGTCAGTATCGGTGATATCAAGGTCGCAAACGATCTGCCATTTGTTCTCTTCGGCGGCATGAACGTGCTGGAATCTTACGATCTCGCCATGCGCATCTGCGAGCACTATGTAAAAGTGACCGACAAACTCGGCATTCCTTACGTGTTCAAAGCGTCTTTTGACAAAGCCAACCGTTCCTCAATTCACTCTTACCGTGGTCCCGGCCTGGAAGAAGGCATGAAGATTTTTCAGGCGCTGAAGCAGGCGTTTGGCGTGAAAATCATTACCGACGTTCACGAAGCATCCCAGGCCCAGCCGGTTGCCGACGTCGTGGATGTGATTCAGCTGCCGGCTTTCCTGGCGCGTCAGACCGATCTGGTCGAAGCGATGGCAAAAACCGGCGCGGTGATTAACGTCAAGAAGCCGCAGTTTGTCAGCCCCGGCCAGATGGGCAATATCGTGGATAAGTTTGCCGAAGGCGGAAATGACAAAGTCATTCTCTGCGATCGCGGCAGTAACTTCGGCTATGACAACCTGGTTGTGGATATGCTGGGTTTCAACGTGATGAAGAAGGTGACCAATAACTCTCCGGTCATTTTCGACGTGACGCATGCGCTGCAAACCCGCGATCCTTTTGGTGCCGCCTCGGGCGGGCGCCGTGCTCAGGTGGCAGAGCTGGCCCGTGCCGGTATGGCCGTGGGCATTGCGGGTCTGTTTATCGAAGCGCATCCGGAACCCAACAGTGCTAAGTGCGATGGCCCGTCGGCGTTGCCACTGGACAAGCTGGAGCCTTTCCTGGTGCAGATGAAAGCGATTGATGATTTGGTCAAAAGCTTCCCGGCGCTGGATACCAGCAACTAAGCCAGCGGCTGCCGATAAGAAAAAAGAGCGAATAGTCGCTCTTTTTTTTTGTCTTGGATCAGCGGATTACAGCATTATCGTCATCAGGTAACCAATAAACAGTGCCAGATGGGCCGCGCCATTCAGTACGTTGGTCCTGCCGGTTGAGAAGCTGATCTGGCACAGAATCAGTGACGCAATCATAATCACCATCTGCGGCGGCTCCAGGCCAAAGATCAGTTCCTGTCCGGTCAGGGTGGCGATGATGGAGACTGCGGGCACCGTCAGTGAAATGGTCGCCAGCACCGAGCCAAAGAACAGGTTCATGGCGCGCTGAACCTGATTCATCAATACAGCCCTTATCGCGCCCAGCCCTTCCGGCGAAAGAATCAATAAGGCCACCAGGAAACCGGTGAACTGCTTAGGTGCGTTCATCTCGCTCAGCAAATGCTCCAGCGGGTTGGCATTCATCTTGGTTACGGCAATGACCGCAATCAGATGGATGATCAGCCAGATAGCGTGCCAGACGCTGCTGTGGGCAGAAGGCTTACCGTGATGGGGATCGCCATCATCGCTTTCATCTTCGTGCTCGTAGATAAACAGGCTCTGGTGCGTTTTAGTCTGAATCAACAAGAAAACGCCATACATTGCGGCAGAAATCGCAGCGATCAGCAGCGCCTGCGCCGTAGTGAAGTTTCCACCCGGCAGAGCATTCGGAAACACCAGAACCAGAATCGCCAACGGGAAAATGGCAATCAGATACTGTTTTACCCCAGCCAGATTCACATACTGAGTGGCAAATTTATTTCCACCCAGCAACAGCGCGAAGCCCACCAGACCGCCGGTCACAATCATGATGATGGAATAAAGCGTATCGCGCATCAGCGCCGGTGCCGCATCGCCGGTGGCCATCAGCGCTGAAATCAGGCTGACCTCGAGGATCACCACAGAAAGACTGAGAATCAGCGAGCCATAGGGTTCACCCAGACGGTGAGCCAGAACGTCCGCATGGCGCACGACGCTGAAGGCGCTGCTGAGGATCGCCAACAGCGCCAGTAAGTTAATACCGACCACAACAGGCAGTGAGGTTTGTGCGCTAAAAAAATAGAGTATGCCCAGGGCAATAAGGGGAAGTATTAGTGAAAACTCTTTGTGACGTGTTTTTTCATGTGAAGGCATTCACCATCCTCTCTGCTGAATAAAAGGGGTAATTCATTTACCCATCATTACATTGAAACTTATAGGTTACGCAGTTTAACTTTTCAATCACAATGAAGGTAAAAATTTACCGCTTTTTACTTTCAGGCTTTTTTTGTTTGAAGGGCGAATAACTTTCGCTTATCGCACGTTTCCTCTGTTAAATCAGGCGGAAGAAGATGCAATTACCAGGGTTATCCTGGCATTTAGCCCCATAAAAGGTAGTGAAAGGGGGGCATTAACCTGCCATTGAAGAGAAAAATCGCGGAAGGCACAATAAAACCCGGTTTGCATTTATGGCCATCTGCGCCAGACTTACTCATTCCCCTGTTAACTGAGGAGTGGCTATGCCCTACGATAAGCGAAGCGATCTTCCGGAGCCTGTTAAACGTGTTCTGCCTGCCCACGCGCAGGACATCTACCAGCAGGCTTTTAACCACGCATGGACAGAGTACAAAGACCCTGACGATCGCCGTGGGGATGAATCCCGTGAAGAGGTTGCACATAAGGTGGCCTGGGCCGCGGTGAAACATGAATATCAAAAAGGGGATGATGATAAATGGCATCCTAAAAAATAACATCCGCTCAGCCGACGCGCTCACCCATCCTGCCCCGAACGGGATGCTGTGTTTCTGCTTCAACGCCTGCCCCAATAATGATGTCGCCTGCCAACGCGGGCGCGGCAGCCTCCGCCGTTGTCCCTCATGAGCCCAATCCGATATTAACGACCTGTCGCATTTGTTTCGTATTTGTTATTAATAAAAAGCCGTTATTATCGTGTACATAATCCGCGATAACGAGCTGTTACATCTCAGCATTTTTTTAAAATAAGATTTTGGTATTTAATTAACCTTTCTTTTAATACCGCAATATAAGTAGATTTTTACTTTCTACTCCGACTCTTGCTTGCAACTCATTGTGTTAATAATTAATGTCAGTTAAATGAACAGAGCGTGAATCAGTGAATGTTGAACGTCACAGAGCAGAGGAGCCACTTGCACAGGATGTGGTGAACGTTGAGGAGGTCGCATTGCTAACCCGGGAATTCTTATTAAAAGCAGATTGTAAAACGTCATTTGGTGATATCGAGGAAACACTCCTGTGGAGTTGTGAACAGCGTGCAGCATCGCTGGCAGCAACCCTGGCGTGTCGGCCCGATCACAGCCCGGTATGGATCTTCGGCTACGGTTCGCTGATGTGGAACCCGGTATTTGAGGCAGACGAGGTGGCATCGGCGTCACTGGACGGCTGGCATCGGGCATTCTGTTTACGCCTCACCGCAGGACGCGGCACGGCTGCACATCCGGGCCGCATGCTGGCGCTGAAAGAGGGCGGAATGACCCAAGGGCTGGCCTTTCGTCTGCCGGAAGCGCGCCTGCACGACGAGCTGGCGCTGCTGTGGAAGCGAGAAATGATTACCGGCTGCTACCTGCCGACCTGGTGTGAACTTTCACTGGAAGATGGCCGCCGCGTGACCGCGCTGGTGTTTATTATGGATCCGCGTCACCCGCTGTATGAGGATGACACCTGTCCGCAGGCCGTTGCGCCATTGATTGCCGCGGCTACCGGGCCGCTGGGGTCGAATGCCCAGTACTTGTTCTCGCTGGAAGCCGAGCTGACACGGCGCGGGATGGAGGAGGAAGACCTGATCCGTCTGGCGCACCAGGTACGTGCGTTGCAACAAGACTGGCTGAAACAGGCCTGAGCCAGCAAATCCTTGAGCAAAACGGGCAGCCAGGCTGCCCTGATCCTGTATTGACGCGCACTAATTGGTGGGATTAATCAGCCAGGTGCCGGGTTTATCGATCACCAGTGACTGACTGCGCAGCCTGTTACCGGCGCGTACGTCAATGCGGTACTGCCCGGCGGCCAGGTTGAGCACCGCAAAACCGTTGCTGCTGGCATGTACTGCAACGGGCTGGCCGTTCAGTACCACCTGCTCGCCGTTGGTGAGCTTAAGGTAAACCATCGCCAGCCCGGCAGGCACCGTGCCCGTTACGGCGCCCGATGATGACGGGCCCTTATTGACGAGGGACGCCGCAGGCGCGCGCGAATTCTCAATCCAGACCACCACCGCAACGGCAATCAGCGCCACAGCGGCCAGTGCCACTAATCCTGGCGACAGACGACGGACGTTACGTCCGGTCACGGGTTCTGCCGCCGTGGCACCATGATTCATTGCTAACACGACCGGTGGCGCGGTATCGGCTGAGGCGGCCTCGCTGTTATTCTGCTCGTCGTTACGCTGTTGCAGGCTGTTCACCACCGCCTCAACGTCGCTAACCGGCAAATCAATTAACGCGGCAAACTCATCGATATTCTGCGGGCGATCGTGGGGCTTCATCATCAGCGCGCAGTCAATCGCGTGCAGCAGCGGCAGCGAGTAACCTGCCGGTTTGCGCGTGACCAGCGGCAGGTAGTTATCTTCAATGCAGCGCACCACGCTGACCGGCGGCGGGGCACCTGTAATCAGCGTATGTAATACGGCGCCCAGGGCATAAATATCCGTCCACGGCCCTTGTTCGCTTTCACCTTCTTCGCTGTACTGCTCAATCGGTGCAAACCCCGGCTTGAGCATGATTTCGGTTTCGTCGGACAGGTTGCCAATTTCTTTACGGGCGGAGCCAAAGTCGAGCAGGACCGGCAGCTGATTTTCCTGAATCTGGATGTTGTCCAGCGAGATATCGCGATGCAGATAGCCAGCCTGATGAATGGTGTTAATCGCCCCTAACAGCGGCGGCAGCAGGCGGCGAATCCAGGCTTCTGAAATCGCCTCATGGCTGGTGATCTGCCACTCTTTCAACGTCATGCCGTTGTAGTAGAGCGTTCCCATATAGGCGGTGCCGTTCTGTTCCCAGAAACGCAGAACGTGCAGCAGGCCGGGATGGTTAAAGCGCGCCAGCAGCCGGGCTTCCTGAATAAAACTGTTCAGACCGGCGTTAAACAGCTTTTGAAAGCGTTCACCGCGCAGCTCCAGCGATAAGTCTTGTGTTCTGACCGCCAGCGACACAGGCATGTACTCTTTGATCGCAATGGTGCGTTCAAGTTGATGATCCCATGCGCGATAGACAATGCCGAAACCGCCGCCGCCAATCACCTCTTTAATTTCGAACTCGTTAAAACGATATCCGTCAGGTAAGGCATTCGGTATTGTTTTCTGACTGTCATTAGCCGACATAATAGACTCTCTGAACGGGGCCTGCTTGTCAGGCTACGCGGTAATTAATTGATGTTACGCCATGCACCTGCGCCAGGATCGACCCGATCCGCGCGCAAGGCATCCACAAGTAACACATTCACTTTTTGCGACGACGTAAAACCGGTTGCCCAGCGGCTGCGCAGGGTGCTGATGCGCGAGGCCAGCGCGGTGGTATCCTGCTGTGTCGTCGCCTGATCGGCTTTGATCAATAAGGTTCCGTCAAAGCGCCACAGATGCTGCTGTTCATCAAAGGGCAATACAATCCAGCTGTCTGGCGCATCGGATCGGGCCAAAATCATACGCTGTTTATTCACATCCACAATTTGCAGGCGTTGGTCGGTGAGCGTCAGGTTGGCAAGGGGATAACCCTGGTAAAAACTGACCACAACCGTCTGTGACTGCGCGCCACCACTCAGGGTTATTTCACTTTTGCCTTCCAGCCAGCCCTCAGATGAGCACTGCTGTTTACCTTTGTCGGGCACAAATATCGACAGTCCACGCTCATCCCACGCGGTGCGGAAACGGCAGCCGTTCGGTAAAGCGAAATGCTGCAGCGGCGTGTTGTCTGCCGGACGCGACGGACTGGCTGCGCTGGCCCGTGGTGCCGGGGCGGCTGCATCGGTATTCACGATCATTCGCCAGTTCTGCAGCTTGCTGGCGCTGCCGGTCGCCAGCACCTTGCCCTCGCCGTCCATCATCTGCCAGGGCAAGACGTCCAGCTCGTTACACTGGTTGGCTAATAGCATGCCCACGCGCGGCAGAAAGGATTTTAAAATCGCTGAATCCCGGTCTTTGCCCGATACGATACGGATCGGTAGCGTTTCCTGGCACCAGTCATCAGGCGTTTTGCCCGCAACATTGTCAATGTACACTTCCAGTTCAAGACTGGGTGAATACACCACACGATAATTTTCCGCCTGCGCAGCAAAGGCCATAAACAACGTGGCTATAGCGGGCAACCACAATTTCATAGAGTTCCTTTAATCAATAGCCTGAGGGCAGAAAACGTGCTGAGTCAGCCAGCGTGTAGAGCAGGGTGGCATCCTGCGGCTCACCGATCCACACCGCCAGGGCGCTGAGGTTGTCTTTCTTTACGTCGCGGCTCACCGCCTGCGCCATTAACGTCAGCCACTCATCACAGTCATTGACCATGCGCAGAGCCTGTTCCATTTCCGTGGTGGTCAGATTCAGCCAGAAACCGTCGCTACAGACTAAAAACGCATCCCCATCTTCCAGCAAAATTTCGTCAGCGAAGGTCACAGGATGAGCGGGTTCTATGCCGAGCGCATTATAGAGTAAATTACTGTTAATTCCGGTATTTTCATAGCCCGCATCGCTCAACTTTTGCGCCAGGCTGTGGTCGCGGGTCACCTCATTCAGCACCCCGTGACGAAAGTGATAAACCCTGCTGTCACCTGCGTGCGCCCACCATGCGCGCTGTCGGGTGCGGTCGATAAACAGGCCCGCAAGCGTGGTGCACATGGTGGAAAAATTCGGATTATTACCCTGGGCCATTTCAAGTATTGAACGGCACTTTTCCACCGCCTGATGCGTCACGGCGGGGGTAACCTGCTCGCAATCCTGCAATTGTTCAATCAGCACATCGCATACCAGCTGTGCGGCCTGATCGCCGCCGGGCAGGCCAGCCACGCCGTCACACACGACAAAGCAGGCTTTGCGCGCATCCAGTATCACACCGGTTCGATCCTGATTCTCATCGCGCAGCCCCTGCTGACAATGACTGGCAAAGGCAATATTCATGCGTCGTCCGTGCGCGTCTGGGAGTCTTTATACTGATTGACCTCCATGTCGTAGGCATGCAGGAAGGCTTCCCCAAAGAGCGTATGAAAATCGTCTTCGAGCTCGCCAGCGGTGCGCTGGTAGCGACGAGTAAAATAGTCCCACAGGGCGGCTTTCTTAAAGGACGAGAACGGGGTTTTGGATACGGCACCGTCAGCGCGCGCCTGCTCCTCCAGTCCCTGAGGATTAAACGACTGCAGCATCGCGGCGATAATCGCGCGGATCCCGGCAATCATGCCCAGCTGGTGCGCCTGCAGATCGACCAGCGCATCGCGCACGGCCTGCTCGGGCTGCATAAAACCCGGCATCTGGCTCTGGTACATCTGCATCAGAACCGTTTTGCCTGAAGGCAGGATTTTGAACGGATTATTTGCCTCGTTCAGGATCATCGTCATTTCGGCTTTCACGCCACGTTTCAGAATGGAACGTGATGACAGCAGGGCAACCGTCCCCTGCGAGAACAGGCTCAACATTCTGCCCGTGGTGCGCATTTGCTCTTCGCTGATAGCCGTATTATGGCCGTTATTAAGGCCCATGCCGTCGAGCAGGGCCGCCACCAGTTTGTCCTGCTCCACTCCAGCGGCGAAGGGTACGTGAAAAGTTTCGCTGGTCTGGGGATCAATGGCCAGCCTCGCGTCGCCGCGCCGTTCCGGCCGCTTCACGACAGGCTCTTCCACCACTTCCTCTACGTCGGCATGGTCGGGAATATCCAGCGGATTTGTTCGCGTCGCGGCGTCGGTAAAAAACGCCAGGGGATCGCTGTTTACGCCGTGAACTGCCGGATCGCGCACGTCGATGGCGTAGTCACCAATGCGCAGGGCGTCGCCGTGCTTCAGGCGCACCTGCACGCCACGCTTCAGCGCCACACCGTTATGTTCAACAGGCGTGACGCTGCCCTGATTGGTCAGACGGCATTCGCCTTCGCCTGACAGGTGCACCAGCGCCTGCAGGCGGGAAATAGAACGGGCTTCATCCGGTAGCACCAGGTCGTTATCCTGGCTGCGGCCAATAGTGCCGCCGGGGGGATGAAAGGTGACGGTTTTCACCGGAACATCAGACGTGCATTGAACGATGGTAAATTGCATGAGTTATCCCGTCAGTGAGGACAGTAGCAACGCCTCACTCAAACATCGGTGGATAGAGGCCATTGCGACCCGGCTGTGCACCTGCCGCCGGATTAAAGAGTAATGAGAACAGTTCGGGGGTGAGGTTGCCGCTATGCTTGTGCGTGGCATGAACGAAACCGTCACTGCGATTGCTCCACCAGTAACTAATATGTTGCTGAGGGTCGAAACGTTCAGCAACGTCCTGCCAGCTCAGGGTGCAAGGTAAATCCTGGAAACCGATTACATCCATGATATCGGAGTGCTGCTGTACCGGGATCATCAGCGGCGTCATGGTCTGGATCGCCTGTTCCAGCTGTGCCGGACTCTGCTGCTGCGTCACGGCGTTCAACAGTGTCGCGCCCAGATCCCGATACCAGTCGCCCGAAATCGTTAACTGTGCCGGATGCCACTGGGCCAGGGGGAAACTCAGCAGCGCCAGCAGTGGCCAGGCACGGCCTACCCGATCGCAGGAGGGCAGCAGGCAACCCATTTGCACCTGATTGCGTATTGGGGTGATCGGTAACACAAAATTCCAGACCGGGGCGCGCAGGAAGTCGGCGCTCACCGCATCATCCTGATGATGCCAGTGCACCAGACCTTGCTGAAACCAGTGGTTCCAGGGCGCAATCAGCTGCTCGGTTAACCGATGATGCAAAAAGTCCCCCGTGGAGGGTAATTTACCGTACCAGCCAGGGGCCAGAGAGACAGGCATGTTCACCTCGCTATTATGGGTTATGCGTCGTCAGGCGCTGAGCTTTGCGCGGCGCAGTGGCCAGCAGGGTACTGTCGCGACCCGCATTATTTAAGTTATCAGCCAGCTTGCGCATCATCAGCGCATTGTCGCGCGCATAGGGTGACGACTGAATTTGCTGATCGAGCAGCTGACTCAGGTGCCAGTCCAGCTGCTGCAAATCCCGGGCGCTGACCTTCTCCGGTAACGAATGCTGCAGATTCTGCAGCAGCCAGGCGCGGAGGAATTCCCCATCATAATTTCTCGGCTGATACAGCATCTGATAAGCACGCAGCGCATTTCGGCTGTACTCGTTATCATCACCCGGGTCATTACGCAGCAGGTTGGTGATCTGTTGCGCAACGCGGGGCAGCAATAAAGACTTAAGCGCATTTTGATAAAGCGCCCAGGCCGCATCGCTGACCTGGTTTCCACGATATAAACCGGCTCGCATAGTAAGCGGCGGATTATCGAGAGAAAACTGGTCGGACACGGGTAACTTCACCAGGTTATTCAGAAAGGGTAGCAGATCAAAAATATTATCAGCGGGCTGATGTATCACCTGCTGACTTTGTTGTGAGATAACCGGCAATCGCGCCGTAACCTGCTGCAGATAGTGTTGGTTCTGATAGTAACTCGTCAGCCATAAGCCGCTCATGATCACCAGCGCGCCGGCCAGCATGCCGTAGCCAATCCAGTGCAGCAGCTGATTGCGGTACTCCCAGCGACGGTTGCTGCCCGCCAGACCACTCTCCTTGAACACCAGATTGCTCAGCAGATCGCGAATAAAAAAGCTCTGGCCTTTATTTCCGGGAATAGGGCTGCTGCGGTTCACGCGGTCCCAGGCGGCAATCGAATGGGAACCGGCCTGGCGCAGTTGCAGTTTGCGGCTGAGCTCACCCATCACTCTGTCGAAAGGTAAGCCCTCCTGGGTGCCGCTGGTAAAGAACAGACCGCGCGGATTCCAGGCGACGGTTTCAGCGCGGGGTGAAAACACAATGTCCAGGTATTCGCTGAGCAGCGGGCGCAGAGACGAGAACTCCTGAGGAAACAGGAAACACTCTGCCCGCTCATTGAGATCGCGCTCGTGGGTCATCTGATCGGCCAGCTGTAGCTGCAGCTTCTGCTCTAACTGGGTAAACTGCAGGTCAAAGTGCGGATGCCAGTCCTGCTTATTGGGCTTACCGGCATCCCAGGGAAAGGTGAATCCCCAGATAGCATCGCGTCGGGCTTTATCCAGCGAGCCGTGATAGCTCATAAAGCCTTTCAGCAGGTCGGTCTTGGTCACCATGATATACACGGGGAAGTGAATACCGGTGTGCTGATGCAGTTCGTTCAGGCGGTCGCGCAGGGCATTAGCCTGCTCAAAACGCGCCTCGGCCGAGTCGCTCAGCAAATCTGCGACGCTGATGCTCATGATAACGCCATTGATCGGCTGTCGGGCACGATAGCGCTTCAGCAAATTAATAAAGCTCTGCCACTCGCTGGCATCACGGGCGCGTTGACTCTCCTGTAACGCATAACGTCCGGCTGTGTCGATCAATACCGCACTGTCGGTGAACCACCAGTCGCAGTTGCGTGTTCCGCCGACGCCGCGCACAGCCTCGTTACCAAAAGTATCGGTAAGGGGAAACTTCAGTCCGGCGTTCAGCAACGCGGTGGTTTTACCGGCACCCGGCGCGCCAATCATCAGGTACCAGGGAAGCTGGTAAAGATAATTCGCGTTGATGCGTGCCCACAGGCTGCCCTGACGCCGGCCAAAATGGGTGCGTTTCAGGCGCATGGCCGCTTCGCTAAAACGCTGACTCAGCAGGGCTTCCGTCGCCTGACGCTCGGCGGGATCGTCGCTTTCAACCACCTGCAGCCGATCCAGCAGAAGACTGTTATACCAGGCACGGTAAACCGCAGGGATTAACTGAAGCACGATCCAAAGCAGATAAAGCGTGCTCACGGCGATTTCGCGGTGCAGGGCGGGTTCAAGCGGACGGGTTTCATTCCAGGTGATAAGCGGCCCCAGCATCCACAACAGGCAACTCAGTGCCGTTACACCGATAAAGCTCCACAGCAGTCGATGCGTTAAAAATAAGCGAAAAGAAGCGCGCATCAGTGTGTTCCTTGGTGAGTGCTCAGTGTTTCAGGTGCAGCGAACAGCGTAATTTCAACACGGCGGTTGCGGGTTCGGTTCTCGCTGCTGTCGTTCGGCAGCAGGGGATCGCTGTCACCGCGTCCTTCAGAGCGGATAACGTGGGTGTCAGCGAGCTGCACCTGCAGCAGTTGGCTGACGGAACGCGCCCGGGCAAAAGAAAATTCGTAGCTGGAGGCAAAGCGGCTGCCGTCCACGGGCTTGTCGTCGGTAAACACCGACACCAGAATAGTGCCCTTCACATCTTTCATCGCGCTGGAAACCCGCGCCAGGATGGCCCGTCCTACCGGGTTGATGACCGTTCCCTGCTCGGCAAACAGCTTGTCAGCAGGAATAATCACCTTGCTGCCAAACGCGCCATCACTGACCTCCAGCTGACCGGCGGCGATCACGTCATTGAGCCGCTGGCGTAAATCCAGCAGGGCCTGCGGCGAGGAAGGGCGGCGATTTACCGTGATTTGCGGCAGCGGCATGTTGTAGAGGCTGCGCAGCAGCGGTTCGGCCGCATTGCCCAGTCGCCAGTTCAGCCCGCTGTAAATCAAACAGCCGATCAGGGCGACGAGCATCGCACAGGCCCAGAGCGGCACCATCGGCCGCGCGAGCGTGCTGACCAGCGGATGCACCTGCACCAGCGGGGCGGAATCGGTACTCTGCTGAGCGCGGGTTTCATCAATCAGGGCCTTGAGTCGTGCCCGCAGGCTGTCGCACTGCGCCCGGCCTTTTTCACTGCCCCGATAACGACCTTCATAACCCAGTAACAGACAGTAATGGATGATTTCCAGCAGCCAGAGATGTTGCTGAGGGCTTTGCGAGATGCGAGACAGCAGCTGAAAGAATTTTTCACCGCCCCAGCTTTCATTGTGAAAGGTGACCAGCATGCCGTTACCGGACCAGACGCCGCGCGTGCCCCAGGGCGTTTGCGCGGCCGCCTCATCCAGCGCGCTGCAGACGCAGTAACGTGCGCCAATGATCATTTCAAACGGCAAACCCGCCTGCTTGCAGCGCTGTTCAAAGACGCGCACTTCATCAATCAGTGACTGACGTAAACCCGCAGGATCGTCGTGCGTGGCGGCCTGACGAATCTGCACCACCGCATTCAGCAGTGGCGCGGCCGCTTTAAGCAAAAGATTTTCGGTACCCGAGGTCGTGACCTCTCGCGGTGAGGATTCCACGCTCATTACTGTGTGTTCTTCCCGCGACAGATAGCGTTTCTGGCAACGTGACCAGCACGGCAGGTAGTTAATTTCATTAGTTCAGAATCCAGGTCGCCGTCGCGGTATTACGACAGGCTTTGCTGTCGCCTCCGACGTCAACGCACACTTGTTTAGTTTTTCGCGGACGCGGACGGTCATTGCGTAACGTGTCATCATAACGATGACTTTCTACGCCCGCCTTCAGCGGCACGTAACCGGTTAACATGCCATCCGGCTTATCAGCAATGGCCAGCCAGTGGTTCTCAACGCTGCCAAGAACCTCAAAAGACTTGCCCGCCTCCAGGTAACGAACAACCTTGCCGCCGTAATCGGGTTGGGTCATCACCGACGCCTTGTACAGGGCGCGCCAGGTTTGATTGATGGGCGTAAAGGTTGTTGGTGCCGCCACGGCATGACGGTGTACCAGTTTCACACCGTTCACATCACTGGTGACCAGGGTGTCATCATTCACCGCAGGCGGTGGCGTTTTACAGCCGGACAATAAAAGTCCCGCTAACAGGATAAACGCTAAATTTTTTTTCACCTTTTTCCTCACGATATTATCAATATACCTGCATGTTGTTTATCAGAACACGGCTGTTCACCTTCACTGGGGAGGAAGCGCAGTCGGGTAGGTAAGCCGTTAAGATAATGCGGTAAATGACATTTATCCTGTACAGCGCTCAGTCTACCTAAGACTTTTGAGAATTCAAACCATTGCACCCAATGATATAGCATGGTAAAGCGCGTTCATCACCTTCTTCTCACACCGCGTTGTCGTGTCGGTTTCACCTTGTCGCGCACAGGCCAAAGCAGACATGCCGAGGCCAGCCAGACACGTCGGGCTGGATAGTGGCACAGTCAGATGACAGGCAAAAAAAAGCGTAAGCGCCAATAACAATTTAACAGCACGCATTGCCTGGACTGCGATCCTGGCGGTCATTGTTCAGGCTCCCTCATCCTTATGGCCCTGCGATCGGAAGCGGCACGGCTTTTGCTTGACTCTTTTTTTGCATTCAGAGGGTTGAGCAATGGATGACGCACTGAGCTGGTTGCAGGCCTCACGGCAAAGCGATATTGCCAGTCTGGAGCGACTTCGGCAGACCGGTAAATTAATTACTACGGTCAGCGAGCTGGTTCATCAGCTGCAGCGCGAACGCGGGGCCAGCAACCTGTGGATCTGTTCGCAAGGGCGGCTGTATGGCGAGGAGCGCAGTGCAAGTGAGCAGGATGTCAGCCGGAGCCAGCTTGCGTTCAGCCGGGCATTACCCAGAGCGGAGGCTCAACCCGGATACAGCCGTTTTTGCAACCTGATCGCGACAGCGTTACAGGCACTGGCAGACTTGCCGGTTCTGCGCCAGAAGATCGCCCGTCAGGACGTCACACATGCGCAGGCGATGGCGGCGTTCAATGCGATTATTCGTAGCCTGCTTAATCTGGTGTTTGAAGCGGCCGACACCGCCAGCCATCCGGAAATCACCCGGGCACTTATCGCCCTGTTCAGCTTTATGCAGGGCAAAGAGCTGACGGGACAGGAGCGGGCCCAGGGCGCGGCCGGATTTGCGGCCGGGGAGTTTACCACCGAACAGCGCAGCACGATGGTGGCGCTTATTGAGGCGCAGGAACAGAGCTTTAATACCTTTCAGCAGTTTGCCGATGAGACCGTGCTGCGCAACTGGCAGCCGCTGGCGCAGCCCAGCCGGGAAATCGAGCGGCTGAGGCGCATCGCCTGTACCGACGGCAGGCGCGACGAGAGCGGGGCGCTGCACTGGTTCTCGCTGCTATCTGAACGCATCGATCAAATGAAGTCGCTGGAGGACCAACTGTCTGCCGTGCTGATGGCGCACTGCCGGGACGCTATCGCCCTGGCGCAGCATCAGGCTGGCGCGCCCCTGAGCGTGTCGCCGTCAGGCTGTGACTTCACGCTTTATGTGTCTGGCGCAGACTGGCTGGCTACCCGGCCCACCGCGCTTAACAGCGAAGGCCTTGCCCCACAACTGGGGCGATCGTTACTGTCGTTGATTGGTGAGCAGTCTCAGCATCTGCAGCGCCAGGCCAATGAGCTGGCCGCCATGCGCGCCACGCTCGAAGAGCGCAAGCTGCTCGATCAGGCTAAAAACTGGCTGATGCAGCAGCATGGCCTGAGCGAAGAAAAGGCCTGGCAGACGCTGCGCAAAAGCGCGATGGATCAAAACAAACGGCTGCCGGAAATCGCCCAGGCGATCGTGACGGTCGCGGCCACAGTGAAGCGCTAACCCGAAAGGGTTAGCTGCACAACGCTTGTGCGTGACCTGCGTCACCAACGTGCAAAAACGATTAAAAATCCGCCACCTCTCGCCGCGCAGGGCAGACGTGACGGCAAATAATTCTGGCACGCGGTTTGCTTTACCTTAAAGAGTGTACGTATTTGCTTTGCCAACGGCGGTAGAGCGAGTGCTTTGGATAAAGGCGTCCGTCCCCTTGCGAGAGCAGTGGGGAGGACGCCTTTTTTTATTTCTTCAGGGTGGTAAAGATGAGCAAATCGCCAGTTTCACTCTCTCGTCGTCAACTGCTGTTATCCGGCGCCGCCGTCGGTGGACTCTGGCTGCTGCCGGGATTGCGCAACGCGGTATGGGCGGCAGGTTCCGACGCGCCAGAAAAACCGACCGTGCGCGTCGGCTTTATTCCACTGACCGACTGCGCGCCGGTGGTTATGGCCTCGGTAAAGGGGTTTGACAAGAAATACGGCCTGACGCTGCAGGCCAGCAAAGAAGCGAGTTGGGCGGCGGTACGCGATAAACTCACCTCGGGTGAACTGGATGCAGCACACGTACTTTACAGCCTGATCTATGGCCTTCAACTGGGCGTCGCCGGTCCTCAGCACGATATGGCGAACCTGATGACGTTAAACAACAACGGTCAGGCCATCTCACTGTCAAACCAGCTCAAGGCGCAGAAGGTGACCGATGGCGCCAGCCTGAAAAAGGCTATCGACAGCCAGGCGAAGGGCAGCATGACCTTCGCGCATACCTTTCCTACCAGCACCCATGCCATGTGGCTCTATTACTGGCTGGCTAACGCCGGTATCAACCCGTTTGAGGACGTGCGCACCGTCGTGGTTCCGCCACCGCAAATGGTGATGAATATGAAGATTGGTAACATGAGCGGCTTCTGCGTGGGAGAGCCGTGGAACCAGCGGGCGATCAGCGACAATATTGGTTTCACCGCCGCCACCAGCCAGCAGATTTGGCCGGATCATCCGGAAAAAATTCTGGGCACCCGCGCAGAGTGGGTCAAAGAGAACCCGAATACGGCCCGCGCGCTCACTTCTGCGGTGCTGGAAGCCGCGCGCTGGATCGATGCGTCAGACGATAACCGACGTGAAACGGCGCAGGTACTGTCCGGACGCGCCTGGATCAACACCAAACCCGAGACGCTGGAAGGGCGCATGCTGGGCCAGTACGAAAACGGACTGGGTCAAAAATGGCAGGATCCCCATGCGATGCGTTTCTTTCACGACGGCAGCGTCAGCTTCCCTTATCTCTCCGATGGCATGTGGTTCCTGACCCAGCTTAAGCGTTGGGGCATGCTCAACAGCGATCCCGATTATCTGGCAGTCGCCAGGCAGATTAACCGTATTGATATCTACAAACAGGCTGCCAGCGCGGTCGGCAACGTCACGCTGCCCGGCAGCGACATGCGCAGCAGCACTTTACTGGACGGCAAAGTATGGGATGGCACCGATCCCGCCGCCTATGCCGCCAGCTTCGCGATCAAACGTTAAGAGAGGCCCTGATGAAAACCCAGACTCGTCCACTGGCGCAGCCGGTCAATACGCCCACTCAGGCAACGGTGGTTTCCCTCCAGGTTACGCCTAAAAAAGTGCGCCCGCCTGCGCGCCTGCGTCCGCTGCTACAGCGCTGTATTCCGGCGCTGTGCGGTGTCCTGCTCCTGCTTCTGGTATGGCAGATCGCGGCGCTGTACAGCCAGGGCTTTCCGGGGCCTTACGCGACCTGGGCGGCGGCGAAAGTCCTGTTTGCCGATCCGTTTTACAACAACGGCCCTAACGATCAGGGCATTGGCTGGAACGTCCTGGCCTCGCTGCAGCGCGTGGCCATCGGGTTCGGTCTGGCGGCGCTGGTGGGCATTCCCGCCGGTTTTCTGTTGGGGCGTTTCACCTTTGTGGCGCGCATGTTCAATCCCATTATCGCCTTGCTGCGTCCGGTCAGTCCGCTGGCCTGGTTACCTATCGGTCTGCTGCTGTTCCAGCGGGCGGAACCGGCCTCTAGCTGGACCATTTTTATCTGTTCGATCTGGCCGATGATCATCAACACCGCAGAAGGCGTACAGCGCATCCCGCAGGATTACCTCAACGTGGCGCGCGTGCTGCAGCTCTCTGAATGGACCATTATGCGCCGCATCCTGTTTCCCGCCGTGCTGCCTGCCGTCCTCACCGGGGTGCGCCTCTCGATTGGCATCGCCTGGCTGGTGATTGTCGCGGCGGAGATGCTGACGGGCGGTCTGGGCATTGGCTTCTGGATCTGGAACGAATGGAACAACCTGAACGTTGAAAACATCCTGATTGCCATTCTGCTGATTGGTGTAGTCGGCCTGCTGCTTGAGCAGGGACTGATGCTGCTGGCGCGTCGTTTTAGCTGGGATAAATAAGGGGAACATCATGCAACCTATCATTCGCGTACAACAGGTCAGCCAGCGCTTTACCACCTCGGGCGGAGACTTTCTGGCGCTGGACAACGTCAGTTTCGATATTCATCAGGGCGAAACCCTGAGTCTGATCGGTCACTCCGGCTGCGGTAAATCCACGCTGCTTAACCTGATTGCCGGCCTGACCCGACCCACCAGCGGCGTGCTGCTGTGCGATAACCGCGAGGTCACCGGTCCCGGCCCTGAGCGGGCGGTGGTGTTTCAAAACCACTCTCTGCTGCCGTGGCTGACGGCGTTTCAGAATGTCGAACTGGCGGTGCAGCAGGTTTTTAAAGGCAAGATGAACAAGGCGGAGATGCACGACTGGATCGAGCACAACCTCAACCGGGTGCAAATGAGCCATGCCCTGCACAAGCGTCCCGGCGAGATCTCTGGTGGGATGAAGCAGCGCGTCGGCATCGCCCGCGCCCTGGCAATGAAGCCGCGCGTTTTACTGCTCGACGAGCCGTTCGGCGCGCTGGATGCGTTAACCCGCGCGCACCTGCAGGACAGCGTGATGCGTATTCAGCAGGAGTTAAATACCACCATTGTGCTGATCACCCACGACGTGGATGAGGCCGTGCTGCTTTCTGATCGGGTCCTGATGATGACCAACGGCCCCGCCGCCCAGGTGGGGGACATACTTACCGTCGATTTACCCCGACCGCGTTCGCGCGTGGCGCTGGCTGAGGATGCGCGCTATCACCAACTGCGCCAAAAAGTGCTGCATTTTCTCTACGAAAAACAGACCTCGGCGGCGTAAGGAAAACACCATGAGACAACGGCTGCTGGTGGTCGGTAACGGGATGGCGGGCATGCACACCGTGGAAACGCTGTTGCAGCTGGCGCCGGAGCGTTATGACATTACGGTCATTGGCCGTGAACCACACGGTAACTACAACCGCGTGCTGTTGTCGCCGCTGCTGGCTGGCGAAAAAACCGTGGAGCAAATCCAGATTCACGATCGTGACTGGTACGCGCGCCAGGGCATCACCTTGCTGGCCGGGGAAACGGCTGAGCAGATCGATGTGGCGGCGCGCACGTTGCGCACCTGCCAGCGCCTGCTGCACTGGGATCGTCTGATTCTGGCGACCGGATCGCAACCGCGCATGCCGCAGGTGGCAGGCATCGATCTGCCGCACGTAACGGCTTTCCGCACGCTGGAGGATGTGGATTTACTGCTGGCCGGTAGCGGGCCGGTCGTGGTCGCCGGCGGCGGTTTTCTGGGCATTGAGGCCGCGGCAGCCCTTCAGGCGCAAGGGCGCGATGTCACGCTGGTACATCGTCAGTCGCGCTTACTGGACCGGCAACTAGACGCCATGGCAGGGGAATTACTGCTTGCCCAGCTCAGCGCACGCGGTATCCGCTGTGAACTGAATTGCAGCGTCGCAGAAATCGGCCCGCAGTCACTGACTCTCAACGATGGCCGACAGCTGGCGGCGGCGCAGGTCGTTATCGCAACGGGCGTGCAGCCAGACATCGCCCTGGCCCAGGCCTCAGGCATTCCCTGTCAGCGCGGCGTTCTGGTGGATCGGCAGTTACGCACCGCCCAAGCCGGGATTTATGCGGTCGGCGAATGCTGTGAAATCAGCGGAGAAACCTTTGGCCTGGTTGCGCCTTGCCTGGCGCAGGCGGCGGTGCTGGCCGCCCAGTTGGCGGGATGTCCTCAGGCTGATTTCTACAGTGAAGCCACCGGCACGCGTCTTAAGGTGAGCGGGATCGCGCTGTTCAGCGCGGGTGATATCCGTGAAGCCCCTTCCGTCACCAGTTTCGATCCGCTTTCCGGTCACTATCGACGTCTTTTTCTCAAACAGGGGCGGCTCAACGGTGTGCTGCTGTATGGCGACTGCCAGCAGGGTGCCGCGTTGCTGAACCAACTGCATAACGCCAGGCAGGTTTCTGTCAATACGCTGTTTGGCCTTGATGAACCTGAAACGCAGCCGCAGGCTGCAGGAAACCCCGTGATGAATCACTCTAAACCTGTATTAGCCGTCGTGGGTCACGGCATGGTCAGCCACCATTTTCTGGAACAGCTGGTAGCGCGTGATCTGCATCAGCAGTATCACGTCGTGGTGTACGGCGAAGAGCGCCATCCGGCCTACGATCGCGTGCACCTGTCTGAGTACTTCACCGGCAAAGAGGCCGCGCAGCTCTCGCTGGTTGGCGAGGACTTTTTTGCCCAACACGGCATTGAACTGCGCAGCGGCTGTCGGGTGGAGGCGATCGATCGTCAGCAGCGTAGCCTGCACGACAGCGACGGCAGAGCACTGTGCTGGGATAAACTGGTGCTGGCGACCGGTTCGCGCGCGTTTGTGCCTCCGGTGCCGGGACATGAGGGCGAACGCTGCTTTGTGTACCGCACGCTGGACGATCTGGATGCGATCGCCGCCTGTGCCGGTAAAAGCCAGCGCGGTGTGGTCATCGGCGGTGGCCTGTTGGGGCTGGAAGCCGCCAATGCGCTGAAGCAGTTGGGGTTGGAAACTCACGTCGTTGAGTTTGCGCCGCGCCTGATGGCCGTGCAACTGGACGAAGGCGGCGCGCTGATGCTGCGGCAGAAAATTGATTCACTGGGCGTGACGGTTCACACCTCCAGGCAGACTGAACAGATTGCGACCCAGCCAGACGGAAGCCTGGTGCTGCACTTTGCCGATGGTGGCGAACTGGCCACCGATCTGGTGCTGTTCTCTGCGGGCATCCGGCCGCGTGACGAGCTGGCCCGCACCGCCGATATCAGCGTTGGCCCACGCGGCGGCATTACGATCAATGACGTCTGCCAGACCAGCGATGACGATATCTACGCTATCGGCGAATGTGCCCTGTGGAACGGACAAATTTTTGGCCTGGTGGCGCCGGGCTATCAGATGGCGCGCGTGCTGGCCGGGCATCTGGCCGCCGAGCCAGCCCGGTTCAGCGGGGCCGATATGAGCACCAAACTGAAGCTGCTGGGCGTGGAAGTGGCCTCTTTTGGTGATGCGCACGCGAAAACGGCAGGCAGCCTGAGCTACTTCTGGGCCGACGGTCCGAAAGGCATTTATAAGAAAATTGTGGTCAGCGCTGACGGTAAGCGGTTGCTGGGCGGCGTGCTGGTCGGTGACAGCAGCGACTATGCCACGCTGCTGCAGATGATGTTAAACGCGATGCCGCTGCCCGAGGCGCCGGAAGGGCTGATTCTGCCTGCGCTGCAGGGTGCGCCAGCCAAAGGTCTGGGCGTTGCCATGCTGCCCGACAGCGCCCAGATCTGCTCCTGCCACAACGTCAGCAAAGGCGATATCTGCCAGGCGGTGCAGAGTGGCTGCGGCGATATGGCCAGCATTAAAAGCTGCACCAAAGCCGCGACGGGCTGTGGCGGCTGCTCGGCACTGGTGAAGCAGGTGATGGAATGTCAGTTGGAAAACCTGGGCGTTGAGGTGAAAAAAGATATCTGCGAACATTTTGCCTATTCACGTCAGGCGCTCTACCACCTGATTCGCATCCATGAAATCAAAACCTTCGATGACCTGCTGGCGCGCCACGGGCGCGGCTGCGGCTGCGAGGTCTGCAAACCGTTGGTCGGGTCCCTGCTGGCCTCGTGCTGGAATGACTATTTGCTGAAACCGGCCCATCTGCCGCTTCAGGATACCAACGATCGCTACTTTGCCAATATCCAGAAAGACGGCACCTATTCCGTCGTGCCGCGCGTGCCGGGCGGGGAGATCACGCCGCAGGGGCTGATCGCCATTGGCGAAGTGGCGGCACGTTACGATCTCTACACCAAGATTACCGGCGGTCAGCGCATCGACCTGTTTGGCGCACGGCTGGATCAACTGCCTGAGATCTGGGAAACCCTGCTGGCAGCAGGCTTTGAAACCGGCCATGCCTACGGGAAGTCGCTGCGTACGGTGAAATCCTGTGTGGGCTCGACCTGGTGTCGCTACGGCGTGCAGGATTCCACCGCCTTCGCCATCGATCTGGAGAATCGCTACAAAGGCCTGCGCGCGCCGCACAAAATCAAAATGGCCGTCTCGGGTTGTACCCGCGAATGTGCGGAAGCGCAGAGCAAAGATATTGGGGTGATCGCCACAGAAAAGGGCTGGAACCTGTACGTGTGCGGCAATGGCGGCATGAAACCGCGCCATGCCGAGCTGTTTGCCAGCGATCTGGATGATGAAACCCTGATCCGCTATGTCGATCGCATTCTGATGTTCTACGTGCGCACGGCGGAGCGCTTACAGCGCACCAGCGTCTGGATGGATAACATGGAAGGCGGCCTGGATTACCTGCGCGACGTCGTGATCAATGACAGCCTCGGTATTGCCGCAGTGCTGGAGCAGGAAATGCAGCAGGTTGTGGAAACGTATCAGTGTGAATGGCAGACCACGCTGGCAGAGCCATCGCGCCGTGCGCTGTTTACCGCCACGGTGAACAGCGATCAGCCGGATGAAACGCTGCACTATGCGCGCGTACGCGGTCAGCGTCAGCCGCACACCGCCAGCGGTATTCCGCTGATGCACCTGCCCGCCGAAACCTGGAGCGAAGTCTGTTCGCTGGATGCCATTCCGGCCGAAGCGGGGATCGGTGCGCGCCTCGGCAGCGTGCGCATTGCGCTGTTCCGTTTCGGCGACGACTGTTATGCACTGGAAGATCGCGAGCCGGGCAGCGACGCCAGCGTGCTGTCGCGGGGCATTCTCGGCGATGTGGCCGGTGAACCCGTCGTTATTTCACCGCTCTACAAACAGCGCGTGCGCCTGCGTGACGGCCAAAGTCTGGATGATCCGCAGCATCAGCTGCGCTGCTGGCCGGTGAAGCTGGAGGATGGCCAGGTCTGGGTCGCTAACCGTCCGCTTAACCTGATGGCGCAGGCATCATGAAAACCACCTGTGCCTATTGCGGCGTGGGCTGTGGCGTCGAGGTGACCCTGCAACACAGCGAATCTGCACAGGTGAGTGGCGATCCGCTGCATCCGGCCAACGGCGGGCGACTGTGCGTTAAAGGGGCCGCGCTGGGGGAAACACTGACCCGGACGGGACGCCTGCTGCATCCCTGTATTCATCAACAGCAGGTCAGCATGGCGGCGGCGCTGGATGCCGCCGCTGACGGGCTCCGGAAGATTATCGCAGAGCACGGCCCTGAGGCCGTGGCCTTTTATGGCTCAGGCCAGTTGCTCACGGAAGATTACTACGTGGCCAACAAGCTGATGAAAGGCTTTCTTGGCGTCGCCAATATCGATACCAACTCGCGCCTCTGCATGGCTTCAGCGGTGGTGGGCTATAAGCGGGCGCTCGGGGCGGATGCGGTACCCTGCTGTTATGAGGATCTGGAGCAGGCGGATCTGATTGTGATGGTCGGCTCCAACGCGGCCTGGGCCCATCCGGTCATCTTTCAGCGACTCAGACAGGCGAAACAGCAGCGGCCGGAGATGCAGGTGGTGGTGATCGATCCGCGCCGCACCGCCAGCTGTGATATCGCCGATCTCCACCTGGCGGTGCGGCCGGGCAGCGATCCGGCTCTGTTTTCAGGCCTGCTGCACTGGCTGGCCCAGAATCAGGGCATTGAGGCGACAATGCTGCCGCACCTGGACGGCGTTGAAGCCACCCTGCAGGCAGCCAGCCAGTGGGGCATAGCTGAAGTTGCGGAACACTGCGATCTCAGCGATGCGCAGGTGGTGGCCTTTTATCAGCTGTTTGCCCAGCGTGATCGGGTCCTGACCTTGTGGTGCATGGGCATCAACCAGTCACAAAGCGGCAGTGACAATAACAATGCGATAATTAATGCGCATCTTCTCAGCGGAAAAATAGGCCGTCCCGGCTGTGGGCCGTTTTCACTCACCGGCCAGCCCAATGCCATGGGCGGACGTGAAGTGGGCGGCTTAGCCAACCAGCTGGCGGCACACATGAGCTTTAACGAAGCGGACTGCGATCGTTTACAGCGTTTCTGGCACAGCCCGACCATTGCCCGCCAGCCCGGACTGACCGCCGTGGCGCTGTTTGACGCCATCGATCGGGGAGAGGTTAAAGCCGTCTGGATCATGGGCACCAATCCGGCTGTGTCAATGCCGGAAGGCAATCGCGTGGCCCGGGCGCTGGCCAACTGTCCGCTGGTGATCGTCTCCGACGTGCTGGCGCACACGGATACCACAGCCTTTGCCCATATTCTGCTCCCCGCCCAGGGCTGGGGCGAAAAAAACGGCACCGTGACCAATTCTGAACGCCGTATTTCCCGTCAGCGTGCGTTTGTTGCGCCCGCCGGGGAAGCCAAACCCGACTGGTGGCTGCTGGCGCAGGTGGCGCAGCGGCTGGGGTTCGGTCAGGCATTTAACTGGACCCATCCGGCGGCGATCTTCCGCGAGCATGCGGCGCTGTCCGGCTTTGAGAACGCGGGCGAACGCGCTTTTGATATCAGCGGCCTGGCACAGCTCAGCGATGCCGAGTGGGATGCGCTGACGCCTGTTCAGTGGCCCGTCAATGCCCGTCACCCACAAGGCTGTGCCCGGCTGTTCAGCGACCGGCGTTTTTATCATCCGGATGGCAAGGCACGGCTGCTGCCACCGGCCACGCCGCCGCCTTTAGAGCGCAGTGCCCGTTATCCCTTACTGATGAACAGCGGGCGCGTACGCGATCAGTGGCACACCATGACGCGCACCGGCCTGGTGCCTCGCCTGATGCAGCACTGTGACGAGCCTTTTGCCGCCTTGCATCCGGAAGAGGCGCGCCGTTATGGCCTGTTTGCCGGCGCGCTGGCGCGCGTACAGTCTGAATGGGGATGGATGGTGGTGCGCGTGACGCTGGACAGCGGTCTGCGGCGCGGCGAGCTGTTTGTGCCGATGCACTGGAACCGTCAGTTCAGCCTGCAGGGTAACGTCGGGGGTTTAGTGGCCGCGACCCGCTGCCCGGTTTCGGCTCAGCCCGCCTTTAAACAGACAGCGGTGCGAATTCAGTTATTACAACCCCGCTGGCAGGGCTGGCTCTGGCAGAGAAACAGTGCGCCACCGGCCGGGCTGCGTTACTGGGCGCGCACCCCGCATGAGGGCGCGCATCGCTTTGCGCTGGCCGGAGAGGACCAGCCGCAGCGCTGGCTGGCGTCTCAGTTCAGCGTTGAAGGATTGCAACTGCAAACCGCCAGCGATGGCGGCCACAGCTATCGACTCCTGGCATGGCGGGACGGTGAACTGCAGCTGGCCTTTTATGCTGACCAGCGTTTACCTGAAATCCAGCACGACAGGGTCGCTCAGGCCTTTCGTCAGGCACCGGCGGACGCCGCTGAACGCCACGCGCTGCTGGCAGGCCAGGCGGCGCAGGCCCCGGCGACCGGACGCATTATCTGTAGTTGCTATGGCGTGGGCGAACAAACGATTCTTGATGCTATTCGTCAGGGCTGCCACAGCACCCAGGCACTGGGCAAAGCGCTCAGATGTGGCACCAACTGTGGCTCCTGCCTGCCGGAGCTAAAACACCTTCTGCTTTCCGTCTCTGTCCCGGAGGAATTATGACGCTGGCTATTCACACCTTAGATAAACTGCTGGCGCCCGAAAACGCGTCCCGCCCCGGCCGCGTCTGGTTAGTGGGCGCCGGGCCGGGCGATGTCGACCTGCTGACGATAAAAGCGCTGCGTTTACTGCACGGCGCTGAAGTGGTGGTTTACGATCGCCTGGTGAGTGAGGCGGTCATGGCGGAAGTGCCGGACAGCGCGCTCTGCATCGACGTGGGTAAACGGCCCGGTCACCACGGCCTGAAACAGGCGCAGATCAATCAACTGCTGGTGGATCTGGCGCTCAGCGGGCGCAACGTCGTGCGCCTGAAAGGCGGCGATCCCTTTATCTTTGGTCGCGGTGGCGAAGAGATGGTGAGCCTGCAGCAGGCTGACATTGTCTGTGAGGTCGTGCCCGGCATTACGGCTGCCGTCGGCTGTGCCGCCGCAAGCGGGATTCCGCTGACGCACCGGGATTGCGCCCAGTCCCTGCGCTTTATTACCGGACACGGGCGCAGCGGTGAGCCTCAGTTGGATGCCGCCGCGCTGGCAGCCAGTAATCAGACGCTGGTGTTTTACATGGGGCTGAGCTGGAGCAGCGTCATTAGCAGCCGTCTGCGTGAGTATGGCCGCAGGGAGGATACGCCGGTCGCCATTATCGAAAACGGCACGCGCCAGGATCAGCGGGTGTTAGTGACCACGCTGGCAGGGCTGCCAGAGACGATCGCGCAGCATAAACCGGTGTCGCCGTCGTTGCTGATCGTCGGAGACGTGGTTCGCTACTATCGAGCCGACCTGCTTGTCAGGCTGGGCGCAGAGGCGGCCATTTGCCAGGCGTGATAATCATGTCGCCAAGGCCACGCGTTAACATCAGGGGGCGCGGCGAGCGGGTAAGGGCGCAACCAGCACCTTAACGCCCAATGCCTCAAACGCGGAGATGTGCGCCTGGCTGATCCCGCTATCGGTAATCAGGTAGTGGATGTGGCTCCAGTCGCAGGGTAGCGCAAACATCGAGACCTTATCAATCTTGCTGGAGTCGGCCACGACGTAGACGGTGCTGGCGGATTTGATCATCGCCATTTTTACTTTGATGTCGGTTTCGCTGGGAAAGCTCAGGCCGAGCCGTGGCGAGATACAGGCGGTGGCGAGAAACAGTTTTTCTGACAGCACGTTTTCAAAGAAGCTGGCGGCCTTGTCTCCGGACGTTGAAAGCGTCGGAAATTTAAAGGTCCCGCCCGTCAGCAGCACATTGATCCCGGGCTCGCCACCCAACTTCAGGGCGATATTCACGGCGGTGGTCACTACCGATAAACGCCGGATGTGGCTGATGGCATCCGCGATAGCCGTGGTGGTGGTGCCAGAATCGAAAATCACCGTATCACCGTTTTCGATATGCTGGGCAGCCAGGCGCCCAATCGCGTCTTTTTCTTCCATGTGGGTCTGACGTTCCAGCTGCAGCAGGCCGGTATTCTGTTTGCCGGTCATCAGGGTCGCGCCGCCGTGGTAGCGCTGCACGAAACCCTGTTTTTGCAACATCCGCAGGTCGGTTCGCAGCGTGGCCTCGGTCAGCCCGAACGTTTTCGTCAGCGCTTTCACCGTCACCGTCCCGTCCTCCCGAATCATCTCCAGGATCTTGTCACGACGCTGCTGCATTTCAGCTAGCTGCTCAGTCTTGCTTTTCAATCGAAACGCTCCCTCTTTTAATCGCATCGGGCTTATAGCGATAACGCGTTGTCGCAGAGTTTAACCCGCAGATTTCGCCTTTGCGAGTCAGCATGAAAAGATGTTTATTTTCGTTCGAAAGTCAATATGCGCCATGCTTTATCCCTTTCGCCTTCGCGACAGCAGCACAATCCATATTACTCAGGCGGTTTGCAACCGGGATCACGCGCTTTGAAGCGAATCACGCCGCCAGGCACGCAGTGTTGTGAAATTTGATCTTAGCCACATTAACCATCAATTCGATAGCTTATATTTTTGTTCGAAAATGAATGCGGCAAATAAAATACCAGAGAGGACAGTCGGATGAGCGGTGAATATGACGTTAACCTGCGCTATGGCGTAGACACCACAATGAATCTGAGCGGCAAAGTGGCCGTGGTGACGGGCGGGCTGGGCGGCATCGCCATGGCCAGTAATCAGATGCTGCTGGAGAAAGGGGCGAGCCTGGCGCTGCTTTATCCGCCCTTTGAAGCGGATAAGGTCGACAGTGCGCGCGCAGCCCTGGCCGGACAGGTGCAGTTTATTTGCTGCGATGTAACCGATCCTGCCGACGTTGAGCAGGCGTTCGACGCCATTGTTGATCACTACGGTCATATCGACATTCTGGTGAACTGTGCCGGCTACGTGATGCTTCAGCCCGTGCTGGAAACCGATTTTGCCGAGTGGCAAAAGCAGATCGCCGTGAACCTGACCGGGCCTTTTCTGTGCTCACAGGCTGCGGGCAAGCAGATGGTCAAGGCGGGCAACGGCGGCAAGATCATCAATATCGCCTCTCAGGCGGCGTCCATCGCTATCGACAACCACGTTGCTTATACCTCCGCCAAAGCCGGGTTACTGGGCATGACCAAAGTGATGGCGAAAGAGTTTGCTCCGCACCGCATTAACGTGAACACCCTGTCGCCCACTGTGGTGCTGACCCCGATGGGGGAAAAAGCCTGGCGCGGTGAGAAGGGCACCGAAATGAAAAAACTGATCCCGTTAGGCCGCTTTGCCTACACCGACGAGATCGCCGCCGCCGTGCTGTTTTTTGCCAGCAACGGCAGCGACATGATTACCGGGGCCGACCTGATGATCGACGGTGGCTTTACCATCTGGTAAGGCCACCGCCAGGCTTCGTTTTCCTCTGCCAACACCCTAATAGCGAGACACACCATGAAAAAAACGACGTTGCTCTGCACCACGCTTGCGGCCTGTTTGTTTTCTCACACCGCGCTGGCGGTTGAGAAAGGCACCATTATGATTTTGGTTAACTCACTGGATAACCCTTATTACGCCTCGGAGGCCAAGGGCGCCAACGTGAAAGCTCAGGCGCTGGGCTACAAAACCTCGGTGCTCTCTCACGGTGAAGACGTTAAGAAGCAGAACGAGCTGATTGATGCGGCTATCGGCAAAAAAGTGCAGGGCATTATCCTGGACAACGCGGATTCCACGGCCAGCGTGGCGGCCATCCAAAAAGCCAAACAGGCCGGTATTCCGGTGGTGCTGATCAACCGTGAAATTCCGGTAGATGACGTGGCGCTGGAACAGATTACCCACAATAACTTCCAGGCGGGCTCTGATGTGGCCAACGTGTTTGTTGAGAAAATGGGAGAGAAAGGGAAATACGCCGAGCTGACCTGCAACCTCGCCGACAATAACTGCGTCACCCGTTCGAAATCCTTCCATCAGGTGCTGGAACAGTATCCGGATATGCAAAGCGTCGCGCGTCAGGATGCCAAAGGCACGTTGATCGACGGCAAGCGCATCATGGACAGTATTCTGCAGGCTCACCCGGATGTAAAAGGCGTTATCTGTGGTAACGGCCCGGTGGCGTTAGGCGCCATTGCCGCCCTGAAAGCAGCCGGACGCAATGATGTCGTGGTCGTCGGCATTGATGGCAGTAACGATGAACGCGATGCGGTGCAGGCCGGAACGTTAAAAGCCACCGTGATGCTCCAGGCGCAGGCCATTGCCGCTCAGGGCGTAACCGATCTTGATAATTACATTCAGAAAGGCGTGAAGCCTGAGAAGCAGCGCGTGATGTTTCGCGGCATTTTGATCACACCGGACAATGCAAAAAACGTACAGGACTTTAACTACAAGTCGTAATCCATTGTTGTCGCGCCCGTACTGACGGGCGCCAGGGAGAATGTCATGTACAACCGACTCTGGCTGATACCGATCGTGATAGCACTGGGTAGCTGTCGTATTGTGTCGCAGCAGGAACTGGCCGACCTCAAGAATCCCCCGAATCCTCACATGGCCAATATCGGGCAACTCTGGCAGCAGAAGCTGGTGCCACAGATCGTGGCGCAGGCAAAGCCGTTGGGCGAGCTCACTCAGCGCCTGCAGTCAGAGAAGGATCTGGACAGCGCCTGTCGCGCCCTGGGCTACCGGGCGCAGAGCGAGAATCCCTGCATATTCAGCGTCAGCGTGAGTGGGGAAGTCACGGCGCTGGATACCACCTCACGCAACGGCAAAATGAAAGTTAAAGCGGCATCAGGTGACACTGTCACTATTCAGATCGGGCCCATCATTCGTGGGACGGCGCTGCGGGATGCTTACAAAGGGGCCAGCTATCAGGATTTTAACGATCAGGTGATGTTTAGCGACTTTGGTAAAGCCATCAATCAGCAGGCGGTCACCATGATACATAACGCCGCCGTAAAACCGGGCGACCGGGTTGACGTGGTCGGCGTTTTTAGCAGCTGGGACATTCCCCACGCGCTACCCGATATTACGCCCGCCCAGATCACGCGTCAGTGAGGAGGTGATCATGCATGTTACTGAACAGCAAGACGACGTCATTATTGAGACGCGCGGCCTGTCGCGGGTTTATCCCGGCGTGACCGCCCTGGATCAGGTTAACTACCGGGTTTATCGCAACAAGGTCAATGTGCTCATCGGGGAAAACGGTGCCGGCAAATCCACCATGATGAAGATGCTGGCCGGGGTGGAATCCCCATCGTCAGGCGAGATTCTGCTGGATGGCAAACCTGTGACGCTTCACTCCACCCAACAGGCCGAAAAATTGGGCATCAGCATTATCTTTCAGGAGCTGAACCTGTTCCCGAATATGAACGTGATGGACAACATCTTTATCGCCAATGAGTTCTTCCAGCGCGGCGTCATCAACGAAAAGTATCAGTATCAGCTGGCCAAAGCACTGCTGGAACGGCTGGAACTGGACGTCGATCCCTATGCTGCGCTGGATGCGCTGGGCATTGGTCATCAACAGCTGGTCGAGATCGCCCGCGCGCTGTCGAAGGATACGCGCGTGCTGATTATGGATGAACCGACCAGCGCCCTGAGTCAGTCGGAAGTTAAAGTGCTGTTCAACGTCATTAAACAGCTCAAGCGACGCGGCGTCACCATTATCTATATCTCCCATCGGCTGGAAGAGCTAATGGAGATCGGCGACCACATTACGGTTTTCCGGGACGGGCGTTTCATCGCCGCGCGTGAGGTGCGCGACGTCAGCGTGCCCTGGATCATTGAACAAATGGTTGGCGACAAGAAAAAGCACTTCGACTATCAACCCGCGCCGCAGGGGGAGACGGTGCTGCAGGTGGCGGGGCTCACCGCACTGCATCAGAACGGTGGCTACCGGCTCAATGCGGTGAGTTTCAGCCTGCGCAAAGGCGAAGTGATTGGTATTTATGGCCTGCTGGGCGCCGGACGAACAGAGCTGTTTAAGGGATTAACCGGGTTACTGCCTTGTCAGCGTGGGGAGATTCAGTTAGGTGGACAGCGGCTGGACAACTGCAGTTTCCAGCAGCGACTGAAGCGCGGCATCACGCTGGTGCCGGAGGATCGTAAAGGTGAAGGCGTGATCGAGCTGATGTCGATTAGCGCCAATATGACCTTGTCGAATCTCAGCCTGCGCGGCTTTCGCCGGGCGCTGGGCATCGTGCACCCTGACAAAGAACGGCAGCGTGTCAATGAAATGATTCAGCACCTGGTGATTAAAGTCAGCGACAGCGAGTTGCCTATCAGCGCGTTAAGCGGCGGCAATCAGCAGAAGGTGGTGCTGGGAAAAGCGCTGATGACCGGACCTGCGGTGGTGTTGCTGGATGAGCCCACCCGCGGCATTGATGTCGGGGCCAAAACCGATGTGTATCACCTGATTGGCAAACTGGCGCAGCAGGGGCTGGCGGTGATGTTTTCGTCGTCCGAACTGGATGAGGTCATGGCGCTCGCCGATCGGATTCTGGTCATGGCCGATGGCCGTATTACTGCCGATTTGCCCCGTGCCGCTGCCACGCGCGAAAAACTGATTAGTGCATCCACCCCGCAAGCCTGAGGTTGCCGGAGAATAAGATGAATCAAAAATATCTGCTGTACATGTACTTACTCAAGGCGCGTACCTTTATTGCGCTGCTGATCGTGGTCGGCTTTTTTAGCGTGATGGTGCCTAATTTCCTCACGCCGTCGAACCTGCTGATTATGACCCAGCACGTGGCGATTACCGGGCTGCTGGCTATCGGCATGACCCTGGTGATCCTGACCGGAGGTATCGATCTGTCTGTCGGTGCCGTCGCCGGGATCTGCGGCATGGTGGCGGGCGCGTTACTGACGTCGGGCGTGCCGCTGTGGAATGGCGCGCGACTGTTTCTTAATGTGCCGGAGGTGATCCTCACGGTCGCGCTGTTTGGCACGCTGGTGGGCATCGTCAACGGCACGATAATTACTCGCCTCGGCGTTGCCCCTTTCATCTGTACGCTGGGCATGATGTATGTGGCCCGTGGCGCAGCGCTGCTGTTTAACGATGGCGCCACCTACGCCAATCTGGTTGGTATGCCCGCGCTGGGCAATACCGGTTTCGCACTGCTGGGTTCCGGCACCGTACTGGGGGTTTTTATTCCCATCTGGCTGATGATCGGCTTTTTACTCCTTGGCCTGTACCTGACACGGAAAACGCCGCTTGGGCGCTATATCTATGCCACCGGCGGCAATGAGTCGGCGGCGCGGCTGGCGGGGGTGCCCATCATCAAAGTCAAAGTGTTTGTTTACGCTTTTTCCGGGCTGTGTGCCGGATTAGTCGGGCTGGTGGTGGCTTCTCAGCTGCAGACCGCGCACCCCATGACAGGCAACATGTTTGAGATGGATGCCATCGGTGCCACGGTGCTGGGTGGCACGGCGCTGGCAGGCGGCCGTGGCCGCGTGTCGGGCTCCATTATCGGTGCCTTCGTGATTGTTTTCCTGGCCGATGGCATGGTGATGATGGGCGTCAGTGATTTCTGGCAGATGGTGATCAAGGGCGTGGTGATTGTCACCGCCGTGGTGATTGACCAGTTCCAGCAGCGTTTACAAAGCAAAGTGATACTACTGCGCCGCCATGATAAGCAGCCGCCGGCGGTGCCCCATGCTGACATTCGTCATGGATAACAGGAGAACACAATGAACCGGGATTTTAGTGGGAAAACGGTCGTCATCACCGGCGCCTGTCGCGGTATCGGCGCAGGCATTGCCGCCAGGTTTGCCCAGGACGGCGCAAACCTGGTGATGGTATCCAATTCTGAACGTGTTTTTGCTACGGCGGACAGCCTGCGGCCCATCGCCAACGCGATTCTGGCCCTGCAGGTGGATGTAACCGATGAGAACGATGTGCAGCAGGTGTATCAGCAGGCATTTGAGCGCTTTGGCCGCATTGACGTTTCGGTTCAGAACGCGGGCATTATCACGATTGATACCTTCGGGAATATGCCCAAAAGCGATTTCGAACGCGTGCTGGCGGTGAACACCACGGGCGTCTGGCTGTGCTGTCGTGAAGCCGCTAAATACATGGTGCAGCAAAACGGCGGCAGCCTGATTAACACGTCTTCAGGGCAGGGGCGTAAAGGATTTATCTACACGCCGCACTATGCTGCCAGCAAAATGGGCGTCATTGGCATTACGCAAAGTCTGGCGCTGGAGCTGGCCCGCTGGAATATCACGGTTAATGCGTTTTGCCCTGGCATCATCGAAAGCGAAATGTGGGATTACAACGATCGCGTCTGGGGCGAAATTCTGAGCACGCAACAAAAAACCTATGGTAAAGGCGAGCTGATGGCGGAATGGGTAGAGAACATTCCCCTTAAACGGGCCGGACAGCCACAGGACGTTGCCGGGCTGGTCGCCTTTCTGGCATCGGATGATGCGCGCTACATTACCGGACAAACCGTTAATGTTGATGGCGGGCTAATTTTTTCCTGAAACAAGCGGGTTGCCTGGCCGCGAAAGGCGGCCATGCGGCTCGCAGATGCACAAATATCGAGTTAAGTCATGAATCTGGGTCACATTATGCTAAAATAATTAGCGCTGGTTTTATCATTCTCGTTGAGAAACCACCTGATGATTTTTATGCCCGGACGTAATGATTTGATGTTTAGACCTGTGACTTTCTCTCTCGCTGCTCTGACTGCGCTTCTGGCGCTGCCCGCCGGTGCGCTGCAAACGGATCATCAGGTGTCGGAAACCCCTTTTAGCGATCCCACGCGTTTTCGCCAGTCACTGGACGATCTTCCTTCTCTTGGCAACGTCGAAGATAACCATGACTGGAGCAAAAAGCTGGCGAAGGCGGCCAAAAGTATTGCGGAAGCCAATGAAAGCAGCAGTGATCTGACCCTGGGCGAGCAGGCCGGGCAGTGGGCTTTTGACCGACTGCGCGACGAAGTGGCGACGCGGGTTGAGAGTGAAGGGCAGTCTTTACTGTCGCCTTATGGCAACGCCGAGTTCAACTTAAACGTGGACATGGCCGGCAACTTTGACGGCACCGGCGGCAATCTGTTCAGCCCGCTGGCTGATGAGAATCGCTACCTTACGTTCAGTCAGCTTGGGCTGCACGACTCTGTTGAAGGCGTTGTAGGTAATGCCGGGCTGGGTCAGCGCTGGGACGCAGGCAACTGGCTGTTGGGTTACAACAGTTTTATCGATCGCAGCTTTCGCACTGGACTTCAGCGCGCCTCGGTGGGCACTGAGGCCTGGAGCAACAATCTGCGCTTTTCTGCTAACTACTATCATCCCTTGTCCGGATGGCGTAATCGCGGTGACAGCCAGCAGTCCCGCATGGCCGAAGGTTACGACATCACCACCCAAAGCTATTTGCCGTTCTATCGTCAGCTGGGCGTATCATTCAGCTATCAGCAATATCTGGGGGAAAAGGTTGACCTGTTTAACAGCGGCAACCGTTACCATAACCCGGCGGCGCTCTCGCTGGGGTTGTCTTATACGCCCGTGCCGCTGGTGACCATTTCGGCCAGCCACAAAACCAGCAGTGCCGGAGAGAGCCAGGATCAGCTTGGCCTCAAACTCAATTACCGCTTTGGGGTCGCGCTGAGCAAGCAGCTGGATGCCAATAACGTCGCGGAAGCGCGCTCCCTACGGGGCAGCCGCTACGACACGGTGACGCGCAGCCAAAACCCGGTGATGGCCTACAGGCAGCGTAAAACGCTGTCTGTATTCCTGGCGACGCCGCCGTGGCAGCTTAATCCCGGTGAGAGCGTACCGCTCAAGCTGCAACTGCGCGCCAGTCATAGCATTAAGGCGCTGAGCTGGCAGGGCGATACTCATGCACTGAGCCTGACATCACCGCCGAACAATAATGCCATTGATGGCTGGAGCGTGATCGTTCCCCCCTGGGACAGCACGCCGGGCGCCAGCAATGAGTACCGTCTGTCGGTCACGGTGGAAGACAGTAAACAGCAGCGCGTCACTTCAAACTGGATCACCCTGAAAGTGCAAGCGCCATTGTCGATGGATGAGCCCGCGGTTGACGGTGCTGTCCAGATGCCCTCGTCCAGTAACAGCCTGAGTTTTAGCGAATAAGCAAGGTTACAGAGCGAGAGAGGGAGAGTATGTTGTCGTGCGGGAAAGTGCCTGCGATCTTTTCAAAATGGCGGTTACTGGGTGGCCTTGATTCTTCTTGCTGCCAGCCTGGATGCGCAGACGTATTCACCTTCTCGAGTCAGACTCGAGGCGACATTTTGTGTCTTTTACCGATCCCGTTCGGGATTGTGGCGATATCTTCAGACGGAAGTGCACGCGCTGACATCATCGAAAATCTTATCCGCGAACTTACAGCGCGGGTGATTATTGAACCCGCAGGCTGTTGAACGTCGACGTGATTTCTCACTCCCAGCGTTGGCGCTGTTAAAGGGGTTTGAAGTGTGAGTGGGAAGATCGGGCTTAGGCTGGCGGATGAAAAAACGGCCCGTCAGACACAGGCCGGGCCGTTTTGCAATGAGGGTGAGTAATTAGAACTGGTAGGTCAAGCCCACGCCAGTAATATCGTCTGTTGCTTTACCCAGCGGATTGTTTTTCTTCAACAGGTTAAACTTGTATTCCGCATAGACGGACATGTTTTTGTTGAAGTAGTAAGTTGCACCCACAGAAGTGTATTTATAGAGGTCGGCGTCACCAATCCCTTCAATGTCTTTAGCCTTGGAGGTGACATAGCCCACAGAAGGGCGGAAGCCGTTCAGGAACTGGTACTGTGCCACAACTTCCAGATTTTGCGTTTTATTTGCGAAACCACCGCTGATTGGAGTCGCGTTGAGGGTTTCACCGTACATGGCTGCCAGATAGATCTGATTAGCGTCATATTTGGCTGCTGTTGCCCACAGTTGTGCTTTCTCACCCCGACCAAAGGCTGCAGTGTTTTGCGCCGCAATACGATTCAGGCTGGCATAGGAGCCCACAAAGCTCAGGCCAAAATCAAAGTCATAGGACGTAGACAGGGCAAAGCCATCGCCGTTAGAGCGACGCACTTCCAGGCCTGTATCAGTGGTGCTGGTGCGATCGTTTTTGCCTTCGTACTGCGCCGCAACGTTCCAGCCTTTAACCAGACCAAAGAAGTCTTTATTGCGCCAGGTCAGCAGGCCGCCCGAACGCAGACTCAGGAATGCATCTGTGTTAGCCGAGTCGCCACCAAACACAGGCAGCATATCGGTATAGCCCAGTGCGTCATAAACCAGGCCATAATTACGGCCGTAGTCCAGTGAACCCAGTTGGCCGAATTTCAGACCGGCGTAGCCCAGACGGGTTTTGCTGCCGCTATTGGCATCACTACCCTCAGAATTTGACAGGTTGTACTGGTACTGCCAGAAGCCGTAACCGGTGAGCTGATCGGTAATCGCCGTTTCACCTTTAAAACCTATGCGGGTATAACTTGAGTCACCGTTGTTATTATTATCGTCTGAAAAAAGACGCATAACGTTAACCTTGCCAACGAAATCCAGCTTATTCCCGTCTTTATTATAAATCTGTGCGGCCTGAGCAGTAGACAGACCGATCAGTAACGGCATTAATGCCGCCACTAATGTGCGCTTCATCATTTATTATTTACCCTGTGGTTATATTATTATTTCCCCTCTGTTGGGGTGAAAAGAAAATGACACAAATTGTTAATTCAGCCTAGCGCAATAAGTGTAACTAATTGTGTATTTTAAGGAACTAAATCCCAATCAAGCCAGTCTGGCGGCGATGGTGCTACCTGTCAGTGCTTTTTCTTATGACCCTGCCAGCAATGTAAATGCAAGAAAAGCATATAAAACAGATGATTAGTGATTTTTGTGGAAGGGGGAAATGCAATATGGCAAAAAAATGATATTGCTAGCCTTTCTGTCTAAATAATCAACACACCTCGTGCAATAAATGAACAAAACAGGTTTGGTGGTTAACCATTAGGTTGCTTAGTGATAATTAAATCGGCGATCGGTAATTTATTAACGCTCTGATGATAACCTGCGAAACAATATTACCAGTTTCATATAAATATATTTAAATTGAGAGGGTGAGTATTTTTAAATCACCTTTTTAAATTACGCCGATAAAAATCATGTCTGTCGCATTCATGTTATCTCTGGTACTTATCCTCCTCTGCACGACAGCCGTGCAACTGCCCTGATTTAAGGCGGTTGCTGCACTATTTTGAGCAGATAGTTTATCAGCGATCACAAAAGCGATATTTCATCCCGCGAATGCATAATTCTGCTTTAAAAAGCTCTGCCATCCCGCCTTTGTCAGATAACTATTCACTATTTATGCAAAATAAGTGAATGGTGACCTTTCGTAACCTGTTGATATTACTAAACCCAGCTTGTTTTATGCATTTTAGTCCTTGGCTGGCACGCTATCTGCAAACTAGAGTAGGGCGAGATTTATTATATTTTTAACAATTAACATACAAATACGTTACCCGCTGGGGAACAGGAGAAGGGCTATGTCACTGCAGGTTTCGCGTCAGGATTTTGATCAATGGATGATGCCCGTTTATGCACCCGCCAGCTTTGTACCCGTCCGTGCTGAAGGTTCAACCCTCTGGGATCAGCAGGGAAAAGACTATATCGATTTTGCCGGGGGCATTGCCGTTAATGCGCTCGGGCATGCGCATCCCGCTCTCCAGCAGGCACTTCAGGATCAAGCCTCACGCCTCTGGCACACGGGCAACGGCTACACCAATGAACCCGTTTTACGCCTGGCGAAGCAGTTGATTGATGCCACCTTTGCCGATCGGGTTTTCTTTTGTAACTCCGGTGCCGAGGCTAACGAGGCGGCGCTTAAGCTGGCCCGTAAAGTGGCACATGACAGAGTCGGGCAGCATAAAAGCGGCATCGTGGCGTTTAAGAATGCCTTTCATGGCCGTACGCTGTTTACGGTCTCAGCGGGTGGCCAGCCCGCCTATTCACGGGATTTTGCGCCGCTCCCTGCGGACATTCAGCACGCCGCCTTTAATGACCTTGCCTCTGCGGCAGACCTGATTAACGACAGCACCTGCGCCGTGATTGTTGAGCCCATTCAGGGGGAAGGCGGCGTCGTGCCCGCCGAACCCGCCTTCCTGCGTGGGCTGCGTGAACTGTGCGATAAACATGATGCGCTGTTAATTTTCGACGAAGTGCAGAGCGGCGTGGGCCGGACCGGCGCGCTTTACGCTTATATGCACTATGGCGTGACGCCGGATGTGCTAACCAGTGCTAAAGCGCTGGGCGGCGGGTTTCCTATTGGGGCGATGCTGACGCGCGAGGATCTGGCTCAGGTCATGGGCGTAGGTACCCACGGCACGACCTATGGCGGCAATCCGCTGGCGGGCGCAGTGGCCGGAAAAGTCATGGAACTGATTAACCAGCCTGAAGTGATGGCCGGTGTCACGCAACGTCATGACTGGATTGTCGCGGCGCTAAACGACCTTAATCAGCGTCTGCACCTGTTTAAAGAGGTGCGCGGGCTGGGGTTACTGATCGGGGCCGTGCTCAGCGACGACTTTGCGGGCAAGGCGAAACAGATCAACCTTATCGCCGCGGAATATGGCGTCATGGTGCTGATTGCCGGAGCCAACGTGGTGCGCTTCGCGCCTGCGCTCAACATCAGCGAGCAGGAAGTGAAGACCGGCATGGCGCGTTTTGCCCAGGCGTGTGAACACCTGCTACAAGGAAAGACATCATGATGGTGATCCGTCCGGTCGAACGGGACGATCTCAGCCAACTGATGGAACTGGCGGCGAAAACGGGCGGCGGGCTGACCTCGTTGCCGGTTGACAGCGCCACCTTACAGGCCCGGATTGAGCGATCGCTGCAAACCTGGCAGGGCAGTTTGCCGCAGGCCGAGCAGGGCTATGTATTTGTACTGGCCGACAGCCAGGATAATCGTGCGGTGGGGATCTGCGCCATTGAGGTTGCGGTTGGGCTGCAGGAACCCTGGTATAACTTTCGTGTAGGAACACAGGTGCACGCCTCGAAAGAGCTGAACGTTTACGCCGCCTTACCGACCTTATCGCTAAGTAACGATCATACCGGCAGTAGCGAACTCTGCACGCTGTTCCTGGATGCCGATTACCGCGATGGCAAAAACGGTTATCTCCTGTCGAAATCCCGTTTTCTGTTTATGGCGAACTTCCGCGAATACTTTATGGAGCGGGTGGTTGCCGAAATGCGCGGCGTCAGTGATGAGCAGGGGCATTCGCCGTTCTGGGACAGCGTGGGCATTCACTTCTTTTCAATGGAATTTCGCAAAGCCGACTTTCTGAGTGGCACCGGGCAAAAAGCCTTTATCGCCGAACTGATGCCCAAGCACCCGCTTTATCTGCACTATCTGACGCCAGAAGCGCAGGCCGTTATTGGTCAGGTACATCCCAAAACGGCCCCCGCGCGTGCGGTGCTGGAAGCCGAAGGCTTTCGCTATCGCCAGTATATCGACATCTTTGATGGTGGCCCGACGCTGGAGTGCGATATCGACGATATTCGAGCGGTGCGCGAAAGCCGGGTACTGACGGCTCAACGGGGGGATGCGCCACAGGATGCGCCGCTCTGTTTAGTCGCGAATAGCGATTATCACCAGTTTCGTGTTGCACTTTTACCTGTCGAACCCATGGCGAAAAGTGTTCAGCTCAATGATGAACAGCTGCAGGCGTTACACTGCGAGCCGGGCGACAGCCTGCGCGTCGTGACGCTGTGGAGCGAGGAGAAAAAAGTATGACGCACCTGATTAACGGACACTGGCTCAACGGCGAGTCGGCGGCTTTTTCCAAACAGGATCCGGTTAGCGGTGAAATCTTGTGGCAGGGTTCAGCGGCCTCAGCTTCGCAGGTGAGCGCGGCCTGCCAGGCGGCGCGGGCGGCATTTCCGGCATGGGCGAGACAGCCGTTTGCCGCGCGTCAGGCCCTGGTCGAACGCTTTGCGGCAGAGCTTGAGGCACATAAAACGGCCCTGGCCGAGTGTATCGCGCAGGAAACGGGCAAGCCGCGCTGGGAAGCCCTGACCGAAGTCACCGCAATGATCAATAAAATTGGTATTTCAGTGAAGGCCTATCATCAGCGCACCGGGGAACAGCAGCAGGGCGACAGCGCCTTGCGTCATCGTCCTCATGGCGTGCTGGCGGTATTTGGCCCCTATAACTTTCCGGGACATTTGCCCAACGGGCACATCGCTCCGGCCTTGCTGGCGGGAAACTGTGTGGTGTTTAAACCCAGTGAACTTACGCCTGCGACCGCTGAAAAAACAGTGCAGCTGTGGCAGGCGGCGGGCGTGCCAGCGGGCGTCATCGGGCTGGTCCAGGGCGGCCGTGAAACCGGTCAGGCGCTGGCGGCGGACCAGGAGATTGACGGGCTACTCTTTACCGGCAGCGCGCATACCGGCTATCAGTTACATCGCCAGTTTGCCGGGCAGCCGGAAAAAATGCTGGCGTTGGAAATGGGCGGCAACAATGCACTGATCGTGGAAGATCCGGCGGATATTGAGGGCGCGGTGCATATTGCGATTCAGTCGGCGTTTATTACCGCAGGTCAGCGCTGTACCTGCGCCCGACGTTTGCTGGTCAGGCGCGGTGCCGCAGGCGATGCCTTCCTGCAGCGGCTGATTGAGGTGGCAGGAAGGCTGCAGCCGGGAGCCTGGAACGCCAGTCCCCAACCTTTTATGGGCAGCGTCATCTCCTGCGCCGCCGCCGAAAAAATTTATGCCGAATGGCAGCAGCGCGTCGCGGCGGGCGGCAAGGTGCTGCTGGCGATGCGCTGGCCCAATCGCCAACAGGCATTACTAACCCCGGGGATTATTGATCTGACGTCGGTGGACGGTCTGCCTGATGAGGAAGTGTTCGGGCCGCTGCTGGGCGTGATCCGTTATGACGATTATCCTCAGGCCATTCGTCTGGCCAACCAGACGCGCTATGGTCTGTCATGCGGCTTGATTTCGCCCTCGCGTGCACAGTTTGAACAACTGCTGCTGGAAGCGCGGGCCGGGATCGTTAACTGGAATAAACCCCTGACGGGCGCCGCCAGCACGGCACCATTTGGCGGTATTGGTGCATCGGGCAACCACCGTGCCAGCGCGTGGTATGCGGCGGATTACTGTGCCTGGCCGATGGCCTCACTGGAATCACCTGAGCTTAGCCTTCCTGAAGCCCTGTCGCCGGGCCTCGACTTTTCGCCGCAAGGAGCCCGTTAATGAAAGCCATTGAAGCGAATTTCGACGGTCTGGTCGGACTGACCCACCATTATGCGGGCTTGTCATTTGGCAACGAAGCCTCCACGCGTCACCAGCGACAGCCATCGAACCCGCGCCTGGCGGCAAAGCAGGGCTTGTTGAAAATGAAAGCCCTGGCCGATATGGGATTCGTTCAGGGCGTGATACCGCCCCATGAGCGGCCGAATATCGCCGTGCTGCGTCAGCTGGGCTTTAGCGGCAGCGACGCACAGGTGCTGGAAAAAGCAGGAAAAACCGCACCGGCGCTGCTATCCGCAGCGAGTTCAGCCTCGGCGATGTGGGTGGCAAATGCCGCCACGGTTTCGCCTTCTGCCGACAGCGCCGATCGTCGTGTGCATTTTACGGTTGCCAACCTCAATAATAAATTTCATCGCGCGATCGAAGCCCCGGAAACGGCGGCGCTGTTACGGGCCATATTTCGCGATCCGGCCCATTTTTCCGTGCATGATGCGCTGCCTCAGGTTGCGCTGTTTGGCGATGAAGGCGCCGCCAACCATAATCGTCTGGGCGGCGATTATGGTGATGCTGGCGTACAACTGTTTATATACGGTCGTGATAACCAGTCTGGCTCGGCTCCGCAGCGTTATCCTGCCCGACAAACCCGCGAGGCCAGCGAAGCCGTTGCCCGTCTTCATCAGCTTGCGTCCGACAAGGTGATCTTTGCTCAGCAAAATCCGGAGGTCATAGATCAGGGCGTTTTCCACAACGATGTCATTGCGGTCAGCAATCAGCAAATGCTGTTCTGCCATCAGCAGGCATTTGTCGATCAGCCCGCTTTGCTGCGTCGCTTGCACGAATGTGTTCCGGGGTTTGTCGCGCTTGAAGTGCCAACCTCCCGGGTTTCCGTGCAGGATGCGGTGAGCACCTACCTGTTTAACAGCCAGCTTCTGACCCGTGCCGACGGCAGCATGATGCTGGTGCTGCCTGAAGAGTCCCGCCAGCATCCTGGCGTATGGCGCTACCTGAGCGAGCAGGTAGAACGCGATGGACCGTTGCAGTCATTACAGGTATTTGATTTGCGGGAAAGCATGCATAATGGCGGTGGACCGGCCTGCCTGCGTCTGCGCGTGGTGTTAACGCCAGATGAGCAACAGGCGGTGAATCCTGCGGTACTGATGAACGATCGCCTGTTCACCATGCTCAACCAGTGGGTCGACCGTCACTACCGCGACAGGCTAACGCAAGACGATTTAACCGATCCGCAATTGCTGCAGGAAGGGCGGGTTGCCCTTGATGAATTGACCAGACTGCTAGACTTAGGAAATGTGTATGCATTTCAGCAGTGAAGCAGGCGCTGCCATGAGGGCTGCCCGCTTCCGGTTTTAAGGAGGAACGATGCAGGACTTTTTACAGCAGACGCTGTCTGGTGAAGCACCGCGTAAGCGTAAAGGTGAGACGGCGCATCTTCGCTGGCAGTGGTTGTATCACGGTATTCTTCTCATGGAGCCCAAAACGCCGGTTAAACAGGCGCTGGTGCTTTCTGCAGGGGTTCACGGCAATGAGACTGCCCCTGTAGAAATGCTTAACCAGCTCATCACGCCCTTACTTCAGGGCGAGAAGCCGCTTCAGCAGCGCATGCTGGTGGTATTGGGTAATCCCTCGGCGCTGCGCGCAGGAAAACGCTATGTGGCCTACGACATTAACCGACTGTTCGGCGGACGCTGGCAACAGATTGATGACGGGGATGAGGCACGGCGAGTGCTGCGGCTGGAACAAACGCTGGAGAATTTCTGGCAACTGGGCGAGTGTGATGAAACCCGCTGGCACCTTGACATGCATACGGCCCTGCGCGGTTCTTATCATACGCGTTTTGGCGTAATGCCCAGGAACGATCGGCCATGGCCGGCGGCGTTTTTGCACTGGCTGGCGGTAGCCGGACTGGAGGCGCTGGTTTTCCACCGTTCGCCAGCGGGCACCTTCACCCATTTCAGCTGTGAGCATTTCGGCGCAGCCAGCTGTACGCTGGAGTTGGGGCAGGCCCGGCCCTTTGGCGAAAACGATTTAACCCAGTTTAGCGCGGCTGCCCAGGCGCTGGCAGCATTGTTGTATGGCGAGACCTTACCGGAAGCGCAATCCGTTCCGCGCCGCTATCGGGTAAGCCAGCAGATCACCCGCCACAGCGAGAACTTTCAGCTTCATATGAGTGATGACACCAAAAACTTCACCGCCTTCCCGCAGGGGGCCTTACTGGCTGAAGACGGGGAAAAACGCTACTTCGTGCAGCAGGCGCGGGAGTATGTGTTGTTTCCTAACCCGCGTGTTGCGCTGGGGCTGCGGGCGGGCCTGATGTTGATTGAAGAAAGCGAACAAACCCAGGCATTGCCTCTCTGACCTTATCCAAACAAAAAGGCGGAAGACACCTTCCGCTTTACTGCTAAAGGCATTACAATTCTCCACGATTTATCCGAAATCGCCTGATTATTCATACTCTTTTTCAATTTCTCTCCTCTTTCTTCTTAATCCCTCCATGATTGCCTGAATTGTGGCTTTTGCGCTTTCACGCTTTTACTCTCGCTCGCAGTAATTGACGTTCAGCGTCGTATGCTTGTTTCCGAAGACGCGACAGAGTGCTGTCGTTACGAAACTGAACAAGTGAATAAAAAGGACACTGTGATGCGTAAATTAACTTCTCTGTTACTGGCTTCTACTCTGGCATTTGGCGCGGCATCGGTTGTTCATGCTGAGGCAGATAATCTGACACCGCCACCGGCAGGCACGGAAAAGCCGATGCATAAACCAATGCGGCACGGTATGGATATGATGTTCGGCGGTCTGAATCTGACCGCCGATCAAAAAACCAAAATGCATGAAATTATGAAAGAGCGCCGTGGTGAAATGCAGCGTCCGTCACTGGATGAGCGTCGTGCAACCCATGCCATCATCGCCTCTGACAGCTTTGATAAAGCCCAGGCTGAAGCCCAGGCAGACAAAATGACGGCCAACGCGAAAGCAAACGCGGTTGCCATGATGGAAACGCAGAATAAGCTGTATAACGTGCTGACACCTGAGCAGAAAAAACAGTACAACGCCAATTTTGAAAAGCACCTGACTGAAAAACGTCCGATGCACGGCAAGATGGCACCCGCACCTGCACCCGCGCAATAAGCTGCACGTTAATCAGTAAACACGGTTGAAGACCGCCGGCCTTGTCCACGTGATGTGGGCAGTGTCGGCGGTTTTTTTTATGTTAGAGGGGAATAACAGGGTAGTTGCCAGACAGCACCGGGCTGCAGAGAATTTTGTAGCCGTCATGATCGAATCCACCTTTGCCACGTTTAAGGGCTTTTGCCTCTTCGATCGTGTTTACCGAGCCCAGATAAAACCAGTGATCGATAACGTGGATCTGCGTCATGTGTTTGCCTTCCTCCACCAGCGCCACGGCACCCTGCCACGGCCAGCAGAATACCCGCACGCTCTCCAGCGCAGACAGCAGCCTGTCCTGATGATCGCTGACGGGCTCCTTGCCACAGCAGGCCCCGGCACAACGGCGCAGGGCAGAGCGGAAACAGCCCCGGCTGGCACTCACCGCTTCCAGACCGAGTAAACCGTGGCAGAGCTGATATTCATCGGCGAGCTGTTTCAGGCGTTCCAGCGCGGCAAAACGACTGCGGTAAAGCCCAAACAGATTCGGTGACTGACTAAAATCGACGTCACGGGCATAGACGACGTCCGGTTTACCCTCTGGAGTAATGCGCAGCGAACAGAGCTGGCGGTTTTTGCGCAGACGTTTATTAAACAGGGGCTGCTGCGTTTTGATCATCTGCGCTTCCAGCAACAGCGCACCGAGATCGCCCGCCGTAGGGATCCAACTGACGCGCCGCGACTGTCGCAACATCTTTGCTTCGTCAGGCGTACGAAAATGGGACATCACACGCGAACGCAGATTCACACTTTTGCCGATGTACAACGGCAAGGTCTCGCTGTCGCCATGAAAGGTATAAACGCCGGGCTGATTGGGCAGGCCTTCCAGCCATTCACGCAAATGCTCCGGGTATTCATAAATGGTTGCCGCGTCAAATTCGAGGCGATGGGTCGCTGCACGTCTTACCAAAACGGACTCCTGTACTGGTTGTCCATACAGTGTAACAGGCAGGTTAAACCTTCGCCAGTCTGAGATTTATAAACGTCGGGTCGCCAGCCAGCAAAGTAGCGACCCGGCGGTAATCAGGGCGACGCCCTGCCAGAAACTCACCGCCGGCGCCAGGTCCAGCCACAGCGAGGCCAGCAGCGCCGAGAGCACCGGCGTGAAGTAGGATGCGGTCGCCAGCAGCGTCAGGTTGCCATGCTGGATACCATAGTTCCAGGCCGAATAGGCAAGCGCCGTCGATGCGCCCATAAACAGCACTTCTGCAGCAGCAGTCAGGCTAAACTGCATGGTTTCCTGAGGGGTGAACAACGCGAATTTGAGCCACAGCGCCAGAGCCGTCACCACAAAAAACAGGGTGACGCCGTTGCTGCCACGTGCAAAGCGGCGCGTGATGTTGTTGTAGAGTGCCCACGTTAATGCCGCAATAAACGCCAGCAGGTAGGCTGTGGGATTGCGGGTCATATTCTGCGTCATCTGGCCCAGTACATCTTCGTTGGCGCCCTTCATCACCCAGATGATTCCGCACAGGGAAAGCAGCAGTCCGGGCCATAGCCACAGGCGAAAACGCTGTTGATTAAGCGGAATGGCCAGCAGGATGGTCAGACATGGCCAGAGATAGTTGATCATCCCCAGTTCCAGCGACTGTTGACGGTTGCTGGCGAGACCAATCGCCAGCGCCAGGCAAATTTCATAGCCGACAAACAGGGTGCCGCCCACAAGCAGATAGCGCCCTGGCAGGGAGCGCGGATGGGGGATGCCGCGCGTGAGGCACAGTAAAATCGCTGTCGTGGAATAAATCAGCGCGGCGCCGCCGGTCGGGCCAAACGCCTCACTGACGCTGCGCAACAGGCCAAGGGTGGTGCTCCAGAGCAGAATCGCACTCAAACCGATTAAGGTTGCGCGTGATAAGTTAGCAGGCATAAAACTCAACGTCTAAAGGAGCCGCCAGCGGGCAGCGAGCGCGAAGTATGCTAACGGTAAGCATGTAGCCTGTCCATCAGGTATTCCGCCAGGGGAACCTGTAACAGGCCGTGCGCGGAGCAACGTTTTTCCCTCAACGCCCTTCATGAATGGCCTGATTAACAGGTTGCATAACGCGATCGCAATCCAACCTTTGTGGCTTTCCCTCTATTGACGAGCCTCGCAAGCGCATCAATCCCGCGCAGGCAAAGGGGGATGACCACAGGATTAGGTTTCATAGATTTCCGTCCGCGAGCGCCAAAACAGGGTGGAGCGTTAAGAATTGGTTAAGGATTTATTACAGTGCGTAACGATGTGTTTTTTTATACGTCATCATAATAATAACTTATTGTTTTTCAAATAATTCATCCACGTTAAATGCTTAATAAACAATGCCTGTTTTGGGCGCTGTTATCACCTTTTTATGTCGATAGTTAAGGTCTGCGTCTGAATTTTTTAGACGAATTAACTGTTTTAATTACAACCAGGTGAAAAATATGACTATAACACAGCGGCTTTTACTGACCTTTTCTCTTCTCTGCATGGCGCTGATAACCATGGTTATCGTGGCGGTTTCTGTGGCGGACGGTTTTCAATACCGTTTCCAGTATGTGCAGGAAAATACCCTTCCTTCTATTACTGATATCGCCAAAATGGTTGACGGCAGCAACGCCATTATCATCGCGCTCTACCATCATCAGAGCATGACCGATCCCGCTAAGCAGATGCAGATTGAGAAAGAAATCAACGGTGTCTTAAACCATATTTCGCTGCTCAACCAGAATTACCTTAAGAACGATATTTCCAGTGAGGAAGATCGACAGATGACCGAAAAGGCATTTGTCACCATTAAAAAAATTGAGGCGGATCTGCCTGCTTTTCTCACCGCCTCACGCGCACAGAACGATGCGGTTTCTTTGTCGATGCTGCAGGGTAATAGCGGTATCGGTGCGGTAACCCGACAGCTGATTAACGATTATCAGAAACAGCTGCAACTCAATGTGGATATTGGTAATCAACTCCGTAAAGAAAATGACAGCACCTATCGTCATACTTTACTCATTCTGATTGCCGGCTCAGCTTCAGCCATACTGCTTTTGGGCTTTTTTACGCTTAAAACCATTTTTGCTATTCGTCGTCAGCTCAACGCGATGCGCCACACAATGGAAGCCGCGAGCGAAAATCTGGATCTGACATTACGTGCAGATGACGCTCGCAGAGATGAAATCGGCCTGACGGCAAAGGCATTTAACCATTTGGTGGAAAACGTTGCCCTGTCCCTCAGCGCAGTAGAAAGCGCGGCGCAGTCGGTCAGCACGGCTTCCGCACAAATTTCTGCGGGCAACGAAGATCTCTCCTCCCGTACGGAAGAGCAGGCTGCCTCCCTGGAACAGACGGCTGCCAGCATGTCTGAGTTGAGTGAAACAGTGCGTCAGACGGCAGAAAATACACGACTTGCCAGCCAGCTTGCCCAAAACGCGCGTGATATCTCTGAAGACAGTGCGTCACGCGTGAAGGCGATGCTGATGACCATGGGCGATATCCGGACGAGCTCGACAAAAATTACCGATATTATCGCGTTGATTGAAGGTATTGCATTCCAGACCAATATCCTGGCGCTTAACGCGGCGGTTGAAGCGGCGCGGGCAGGCGAACAGGGGCGTGGTTTTGCCGTGGTGGCAGGGGAAGTGCGCAATCTGGCTCAGCGATCGTCTTCTTCTGCCAGGGAGATCAAAGCGCTTATTGAAGCTTCTATGCTCCATGTGGAAGCCGGCTCGAATCAGGCAGAAGGCGTGGGTAACAATATTACGCGCATGACAGACGCGGTCCGTCAGGTGACCGATTTAGTCGATGAGATTTCGGTTGCTGCAAACGAACAGTCTCAAGGGATTAATCAGGTGCACCTGGCCGTAAACCAGATGGATGATGTGACGCAGCAAAATGCCTCTCTGGTTGAAGAAGCGTCTTCTGCATCCCGTTCATTAATGGATCAGGCCTCAACCCTCAACCAGCTGGTTGCTACCTTCACGCTCGCCAAAACGCAGCGCCAGGCACCGATCCAAAGCAGCAGGGTCGGACGTGCAGACCGCGTGCCACTTCCTGCCCGCAACGCGATGGCAGCGGCGGGTGACGCTGACTGGCAGCGTTTTTAATCGGGAACCTATTACATGGCAGCGCCCGGCTACTGAGCTGACCGGGCGCGATGTTAACGGATAAAGATGAGGGGGATTATTTCCAGAAATCGTCGAAAACGGTCACAGGCGGACGACGCTTGTGCTCGGTTTTCAGGTACCAGCCTTCAATGATCTTCGCGCTTTCCGGCGCAATGGTTTTGCCTTCCAGATAGTCATCGATCATGTCGTATGTCACACCCAGCGCGACTTCATCCTGCAGGCCAGGACGATCGTCTTCAAGGTCGGCGGTGGGTTTTTTCAGATAGAGATGCTCGGGACAGCCCAGGGTTTTCAGCAACTGTTTCCCCTGACGTTTATTCAGGCGGAAGATTGGGTTGATGTCACTCCCGCCGTCGCCATATTTGGTGAAGAAACCGGTAACGGCTTCTGCGCCGTGGTCGGTACCGACCACCACACCTTTGGTCATGCCGGCAATGCTGTACTGCGCTTTCATACGTTCGCGGGCTTTTTCATTACCGCGGATAAAATCGGACAGGACGATGCCCGCGTCTTTCAGCGCCCGCTCGCTGGCCAGCACCGCTTCTTTAATGTTGACCACCAGCGAGCGATCCGGCTGGATAAAGGCCAGTGCATCCTGACAGTCCTGCTCATCGGCCTGTACGCCATAAGGCAGGCGCACCGCGATAAAGGTATAGTCTTTATCGCCCGTTTCTTGCCGAAGTTCCGTTATTGCCATTTGGGCCAGTTTGCCGGTCAGGGTTGAATCCTGTCCGCCGCTGATACCGAGTACCAACGACTTAACACCGCTGTGACGGGTTAAGTACGCTTTTAGGAAATCAACGCTAGTGCGGATTTCCTGTTGTGGATCGATAGTCGGCTTAACGCCGAGTGCGGTAATGATTTCCTGCTGCAGTGACATCAACATCTCCTCAAGTCTGTCGCTCGTTGGCACAATACAACGCCTGTTTTAACGCTAACGCGCATCCCTGTAAACAACAAGCCAAAGCGACAGCTGTTTTTATCAGGGCAGGCGGAATCACAGGGTTTTTGCACCGGATGCCGGTTTTTTCGCCAAAGCCATAAACGTCAGTATAGCCAGCATGTAGCAGCCAAAAACGGTCAGCGTCATACTGATTACTGATGTTCCTCCGATGCCCGTCACCGGTACGGCAATGGCCCCCAGGGTAAACATCGTCACGCCAATCACGGCTGAAGCGCTACCGGCGCGCTGCCCCTGGCTTTGCATCGCCAGTGAGGCCGCCGTCGTGGAAATCACGCCGTTACTGGCAACGGTAAAGAACAGGGCCAGCAGTAACAGCGGCAGGGGAGCATGACTTATTCCCGCGATCAGCAACAGGCTGGATGCCACGCCTGCCAACGTCAGCCCGCCTTTTAGCACCCGAAACTCCCCCCACAGTGGACAGAGCCGGGCGCTGGTCTGAGAGGCGATGATTAGCCCGAAACCGTTTGCGGCAAAGCAAAGGCTGAACGCCTGCGGTGACAGGCCATAACGTTCCTGCAGAACAAACGGCGAGGCGCCAATATAGGCAAACATGCCCGACATCATCAGCCCCTGCGTCAGACAAAATCCCATAAAAGGGCGATGGGTAATAACCTGGCCCAGCGCCGCATAGGCAGAAAAGACCGATCCCTGACTGCGTCGCCCGGCGGGCAGACTTTCATGCAGCTTTCCGCGCGCCAGCAGGATAAGTAAAACCGCGATACAGCCCAGCACCACAAAGATACCGCGCCAGTTCAGAAAGGTCATGAGTGCGCCGCCCAGTACAGGTGCAGCGACAGGTGCCAGGCCGTTTACCAGCATTAACAGGGCAAAAAAGCGGGTAAGTTCATGACCACTGTACATGTCACGAGCAATTGCCCGTGAGAGCACCGCACCGCCTGCGCCTGCCAGTCCCTGAAACAGGCGAGCCAGTAGCAACTGGTTAATGTCCTGCGCCAGCGCGCAGCCCACCGAGGCAATAAACAGCAGCACCAGGGACAACGTCAGTGGGCGCAGGCGGCCAAATTTATCGCTCATCGGCCCGAAAAACAGCTGCCCGGCTCCCAGACCGAGCAGCCCGGCCGTCAGGCTGAGCTGTGCCGTTGAGGTCGATGTCTGAAGATCCGTTGCCAACTGGGGCAGCGCGGGCAGGTACAGGTCAATGCACAACGGCCCCAGCGCGGCAAGCAATCCCAGTGTAATGGCATAAACCAGGCGGTTTGGTGATGAAAGCTTCATGTATCCTCTGTAGGTGAAATGTGACATTGTCACTTTTAAGGGTTGTTACCAGGGCAGGCCCGGCAAGCGTGCTGTCTCACTTATTGGCGGCTGCGCAAAGGTCATCTCGGGGCATGTTATCAAAGCATCCTGAGCGAGTTGAGTTTAAGTCTGTCATTAACTTGAAAAAAACCGTTTTATGTTCCAGGCTTTTCAGCACATGGACAAAAAACGAGGAACAACAAGATGAATAAAGTGATGGGATGTATCGCTGCGGCGCTGACGCTGGCTGCGCTCTCTGGTTGTACGACTTACGATCGTGCCGAAAGCTACGTGACTAAGCCGGTGGTTAAGGACGTCAAAAAAGGCATGACCCGCGAGCAGGTACGCCAGATTGCTGGCCCAGCTTCCACTGAAATCACCATGGTGCATGCACGTGGTACCTGCCAGACCTACGTTATCGGCGAGCGTGACGGTAAAGCCCAAACCTATTTCGTCAGCTACAACGATGTAGGCCGTGTGATGAACTACGGCTTCCAGAGCTGTGCTGAATACGACACAGACCCGCAGGTTAAGCAGTAATTAGCCGCTTTAAATAAGAAACGGCTCGCCATTGGGTGAGCCGTTTTTTTTATAGCTACAATCCTGCCGGTCGGGGCACTTCAATGTAGCTGCCGTTAATTTCCCGCTGATAGTAGTGCCCGTCCTGCACATAAAAGCGCCTGCCGTTAAAATCCAGCACTCTCATGCCCGTTTCGTAGGTTTGCACAGGCGGCTCAACCACCACGTACTCTTCTCCGTGACGCTGATAATAACTGCCGTTAAGCAGGTAATACGTTAATCCGCCAATCAATACCGCCGTTGCGGCCAGCGGCAGAACATGGAAGTGATCGGGGCCGTGCCAGCGCGGTGCCGGACCATGCCAACCTGGGCCGGGTCGCCAGTGTGGACCCGGGCCCCAGTCGCCGGGACGAGCAAACGCGTGAGTGGGCGCGACAATTGCTAGCGCCAGTAATGAGGCGATAACCGTTTTCATGAGCATTCTCCTGCAGTTATTACCTGCAGAATTCTCTTTTTGCTGCGTAAAGACAAGGGGAAATGCTGTGCATTATTGCCCGTTTACCACGCTTAACGTTTTCTTAACGGGAACAGGATGATGATGAAGAAATAAGGAGAAGATAAGACAAAAACAGAGAGAAAGACCTGGCGGTGGACGCCAGGTCTGGCGTGATTAGCTGTGCTCTAATTCACTGTGTTCGCTGCGCTCTAAAACGCGTTTATCGGTCAGGCCCAGCCAGCGACTGGTAAGCGATCCTGCGGTCATTGAGCCATTGACGTTTAACGCGGTTCGTCCCATGTCAATCAGAGGCTCAATGGAAATCAGCAGCGCGACCAGCGTGACCGGCAGCCCCATCGCAGGCAGGACGATCAACGCGGCAAAGGTCGCTCCGCCGCCGACACCGGCTACGCCTGCTGAACTCAATGTCACAATGCCGACCAGCGTGGCAATCCACAGCGGATCAAAAGGATTGATGCCGACCGTCGGGGCGACCATCACTGCCAGCATCGTCGGATAAAGACCGGCACAGCCGTTCTGTCCAATGGTGGCACCAAATGAGGCCGAGAAGCTGGCAATCGATTCAGGTACGCCAAGGCGGCGGGTTTGCGCCTCCACGTTCAGTGGAATGCTGGCGGCGCTGGAGCGGCTGGTAAAGGCAAAGGTCAATACCGGCCACACTTTGCGGAAGAAGCGCATAGGATTGATGCCGTTGACCGACAGGAGCAGCGCATGAACCACAAACATAAGGGTCAGGCCCAAATAGGATGCCACAACAAAGCTGCCCAGCTTGATGATGTCCTGCACGTTGGAGCCGGCAACGACTTTGGTCATCAGCGCCAGCACACCATAAGGTGTCAGCTTCATAATCAGGCGAACCAGCTTCATCACCCACGACTGCAGCGTATCAATGGCGGTCAGTACCCGCTGGCCTTTTACCTCATCATCCTTGTGCAACTGCAGGGCAGCCACACCCAGGAACGCGGCGAAGATGACCACGCTGATGATGGACGTCGGGCTGGCACCGGTTAAGTCGGCAAACGGGTTTTTAGGAATGAATGACAGGATTAACTGAGGCACTGTCAAATCAGCGACTTTACCAACGTAGTTGCTCTGAATCGCGCTCAGGCGAGCCGTTTCCTGGGCGCCCTGTACCAGACCGGTCGCGTTAAGGTGAAACAGGCCGGTGACAAAAACGCCGATCAGGGCAGAAATTGCCGTTGTAAACAGCAGTACGCCGATGGTCAGAAAACTGATTTTTCCCAGTGAGGAGGCATTGTGCAGGCGGGCCACGGCGCTGAGAATCGACACGAACACCAGCGGCATCACAATCATCTGTAACAGCTGAACATAACCGTTACCCACGATGTTAAACCAGCCGATAGAGGCTTTAACGATATCGCTGTTGCCGCCATAAATCAGCTGAAGCGCGAGGCCAAACACTACACCCAGCACCAGGCCAGTCAGAACCTTTTTCGACAGGCTCCAGTTTGCCCGGCCAAGGCGCGACAGCAAAAGCAGTAGCAGCACAAATGCCACGACGTTAAGCGTAAGAGGAATATCCATAGCAACTCCGATGTAATGCAGCATTCCCTGGTCAGGAGAGCAGCAGAGGTTTGATCGTAAAGATACGTATCCAGAAATGGTAACAGTTAGAAATCGCGCGATCTTATATCCAAATGGAATAGCTTATAACCTTACCCTTTTCCCGGGCAATTAACGCTCAGATTGCGCAGAAATGAGACGGCTAACGCCATTTTGTAAGGTGTCGAATACCTGGGCGGGCCAGCCATTTTCGCCAAATGAAGGCATCCCTACCGGGAACCACAGAGCGTAACCGATCAGGCATAAACAGAGCGCTCGCTCCAGTTGATTGCCTTTCTGGCTATTCAGTACCGGCAGGCGAAAACGCCAGCGGCAGGGCCAGAGTAGTGGAACGCCAGCGGGAGTGAGCATATCCGCCACAATATGGCTCAGATAACCGAGCGTCATGCCCTGCAATACATCGGCCGGGAGGGGCCAGCTTTTCGGGACGTTAATCTGAAACAGCCACAGGCTGGCCGCCACCGCAAGCAGGCTGTGGGTAAATCCCCGGTGACCAAAGGCCCGCGCAATAGGGTGGGACAGCCAGCGAAGCCGCTGTCCTAACAGAGATTTGGGATGATCGATATCGGGAAGCAGGCAGGTCAGTAACGTGGCCGGGATCAAATGCCACCAGTCTGCGTGCGCCATCACCGGCGTGAGTTCGGCCCGTTTGGCAAAAATAGCGCTGGCAACCGCAAAAAAGATATGGCCCTCGGCCGTCATGATAAAACCTGGCTGCAAAAACTGTCGATGCATCCAGTATAGGGATTTATCCAGTAAATGAGAACCTGTGACGCTGTAACGAAGCGTTAATTTTTTAAGCCTGTGCAACAGGTTACAACACAGGCACGATTACCCCAGTAAGTGGGCGGGCATCAGCTGTGTCAGATTGCCGAGTTTAACATCGGCCAGTGCCCAACGAGCATCTTCCTGATGGACGGCAGCCGGCACGACGATGGCGCGCATCCGTGCCGCTTTGCTCGCCACCATTCCGTTAACGGAGTCTTCCAGCGCGACGCAGTTTAACGGATCGATGCCCAGCGCCTCCGCCGCATTAACGTACACCTGAGGGTGCGGCTTGCTGTAAGGCAGGTTCTCCGCCGAAGACAGCACGTCAAACCAGGGCCGCAGGTTGAACATCTCCAGCACGGCTTCCAGCATAAACAGCGGCGAGGCCGAGACCAGGCCGGTTTTCAGCCCCTGCTGCTTACATAACCTCAGGGCCGATTCAACACCGGGCAGCAGAGGGCGTTCTGTCGCAATCAGTTCCATCACGCGGGTAATAATGCGCTGGGTAATCTCCTGCTGCGACGGACCGGTCCAGGGCAGCGTTTCATACCACATGCGCACGGTTTGATCGATGCGAAGCCCGAGCGTATCGGGCAGCGTATGACGGCGCGTTAAATCAACGTCCAGGGTGGAAAAGATATCCATTTCGGCCCGATCCCAGAGCGGTTCCGAATCAATCAGTAATCCATCCATATCAAATAAAGCAGCGTAAACCGGGCGGTGGTAAGACATAAGGCGCTCCCCTGTAAATAATCCCGCTACCTTACCACGAACGCAGGCGGGGGGTTAACGAGAGCCTTGCCGGGCGCAGCCTGCTCTTTTTTTTGGGAAAATTCCCTAAGGGCAGGTTAGACTGAAGGCTAACAGGATTTTGGGTTCAGGAGATATCATGACCTATCAACAGGCTGGCCGTATTGCCATCCTTAAACGCGTTGTCGGCTGGATAGTTTTTTTACTGGCGTTGCTCTCCACGATCATCTCACTGCTGAGTTTTCTCTTTAAACACAGTGAAAAGAAACCCGGCATTGATGCCGTGATGCTCGATTTTATTCATGTCATGGTCGATATGATTCGTTTTAACACGCCGTTTTTGAACGTTTTCTGGCACAACTCGCCCGTGCCGGAGTTTAACGGCCAGATGAACCTGGGGTTCTGGCTAATCTATATTCTGATCTTCATCGGGCTGGCCCTGGAAGCGTCAGGTGCGCGTATGGGGAGGCAGGTTCGCCATGTCCGCGAAGGCATTGAAGACCAGATGATCCTCGAACAGGCGAAAGGCAGCGAAGGGCGCACGCGTCAGCAGGTGGAAGAGAAGGTGCGCATTCCTCGTCACACCATTTTTCTGCAGATTTTCCCGCTCTATATTTTGCCCATCGTGATTGTTATCGCCGGATATTTTCTGCTTTCGTTACTCGGTTTTCTCTAACCGGTCAGGCCGGTTTAGCCTGGCCGGCCGCCAGCGCGTCGTCGTCCAGTAACTGACCTACGGCAAACTGCGCGGCCCCCAGCCAGTTGCCGCCGAACACGTTGGCCCGGTTTAGCAGATAATAAAGCTGATAAACCGGCTGGCGCTGTGAGAAGCCATCCGGCAGTGGCCAAACCTGATTATAGCCGTCGAAGATTTCTCTGGGCAGATCGTTAAACCAGCTCAGCATCGCCAGATCACATTCTCTGTCGCCCCAGTAACAGGCCGGATCAAAAATCCATGGCCCGTTCTGGCTGGCTGCGCAGTTGGCGGGCCACAGATCGCCATGCAGCAGGGAAGGTTGCGGGTGATGGGAGGCCAGGGTGCGCTGCACACAGTCGACAATCAGCTCGGCATTGCCGTAGAGAATGCCTTTCTCGGCGGCAATTTGCAGCTGCCAGCCGATACGCTGCTCTGCAAAAAAGACTGACCAGCGCCGTAGCCAACTGTTTGGCTGAGGTGTGGTGGTCAGGTTGTTATCGAAATCAAGACCAAACTGCGGTTGTTCGCTCCACTGATGCAGATGTGCCAATTGCTGGCCCAGCTGCAGTGCGCTGTGCGCATCGAGAGGCTGAGGCTTGATGTATTCCAGCAGCAGAAAGCTGTAGTCGCGATCGCTGCCCACCCCGTAGACCTCAGGGACCCGGACGGTCTGCGTACGGCGCAGCAGGGCGAGTTGATCGGCTTCCCAACTGAACAGCGAAACCTTATCGCGGCTGTTGCATTTGACAAAGACATCCTGCTCACCATAGCGAATCAGCCAGGCGGGATGCACATCGCCACCGGGGAGCTCGTGGCGTTGGGTAATATCGGCGTCACCAAATTGCTCGCTTAACAGACGACTAATGGCTGACCACATCGGGTTATCCTCTTTATTCGCTGCCTGAATTCGATTGTAACGCGTTAGCACTGCGCAAAGTCTGCGCCTGCGCACAGACTACTCTGTTGAACGTGCTGCGTCGCGCAGAAAATCGTCAAGCGTGGTGAGCGTCACGTCGGGCGTTTGTCCCAGCGCGCTTTCGCCCGCGGCAATAACCTGCTGTTTTAAATCCTCCTGCGTAAGCGTAGTCACAATGCCAAAACTGTTGGTGCCAAGCTCATGCGGGTTTCCCTTGTCATCCATCAGCGTGGTAGAAAAGCCGCCGGAGGTCATTGCCCCGGTTAACGTCAGCACCTCACTGAGACCGGTTTCCCGGTAATGAAACGTGACGACATAGCGGTGTAAATTCCCGTTGCTCATTCTGCACCTCGGTATGCTCAAATAATACACAGCGTAGTACAGGGTGAAAAAACAGGCGAATAATGAAGGAGATGAGGCGTAAAATCAGATCAATCTGTGTGCAAATTTCGCTGATATTCCAGGCAAAATCCTGTGTAAATCTTGTAAATGAAAAGATGCCATTTGCCAAAAATGGCTCTATAATGCGCGCCGAAATCAGGTTAACGCCTAGTGAATACGCGGCGTTACGCTAAAGTATGCCGTTCTGAGCGAATTCATGTTTTTTTACAAAAGTTACCGTAAATTGCATTGATCGCATTGGGAAACCCTTCAGAATCTTCGTTTTTAAAACTGCTGCACGGATCACATTTAATGAAAGCCTTTAACAAGCTGTCTGCTGTTCTTTTGCTCTCTGCCGGAGCGTTTTGTCACCAGGCGCTGGCCGATAATGCTGTCTTTACCGCAATGGATGACCCTTCAACGGCGAAAAAGCCTTTTGAAGGTTCTGCTTCTGCGGGTTACCTGGCACAAACCGGTAACACCACCAGTTCATCATTGACCGCGCAAACCAATATGACCTGGTACACAGAATCAATGGCCTACAGCTTGTGGGGTAACGCCGCAAACACCTCTGCCAACGATGAGCGTTCTTCGGAAACCTACAACCTGGGTGCCCGTTCGCGTTACAACATGAGCGCCTACGACTACCTGTTTGGTCAGGCAAGTTGGTTGAGCGATCGTTATAACGGCTATGATTCTCGTGATGTGCTGACCGCTGGTTATGGTCGCCAGATTCTGAACGGCCCGGTGCATTCACTGCGTGCTGAATTCGGTCCGGGTGTGCGTTACGACGATTACCGCGACGGCGATCATAAAACGCAGGGGCTGGCTTACGGCGCTGTGAGCTATCAGTGGCAACTTACCGACACCACTAAGTTCATTCAGGGTGTTTCCGTACTGAGCTCGCTGGGAGAAGACACCACGGTGAACTCAGAAACGGGTTTACAGGTGGCTATTAACGATCACTTTGCCCTCAAGCTGGCCTACAACGTGACCTGGAACAACAACCCACCGGCTTCTGCACCAGACCGTACCGATACCCGAACTTCCGTCATGCTGACCTACGCGATGTAACAGGCGTCAGGATGTCTGAAAAAGCGCGGTCTGGCACAGTGCCTGGCCGCTTTTTTTTGATCTCTCTGAGGCTTAGCGAGAAATACATGGGTTTTGCTCGCGCCTGAAAACTGCTATTATCCGTCCCGCATTACACTCCTGGCGACATTCCGACAATGTGGGTCTGACATAACGCCAGGTCAATAAAACTACTCAATTTTGTATGTAAGCTTTCGTGTGGCTTACCACTGCAACTAAGGACATTCTATGCCTGTAATTACGCTTCCTGATGGCAGTCAGCGCTCATACGACCACCCTGTCAGCGTCATGGATATCGCGCTTGATATTGGTCCCGGTCTGGCAAAAGCCTGCATCGCCGGACGAGTTAACGGTGAACTGGTTGATGCGGTCGATCCCATCACCGACGACGCGTCTGTTGCCATTATCACTGCCAAAGACGAAGCGGGTCTGGAGATCATCCGCCACTCCTGCGCGCATCTGTTAGGCCATGCGATTAAGCAGCTGTGGCCAGATACCAAAATGGCGATCGGTCCGGTGATCGACAACGGCTTCTATTATGATGTCGATATCGATCGTACCCTGACCCAGGAAGACATTGAGCTGCTGGAAAAACGCATGCATCAGTTGGCCGAGACCAACTACGATGTTGTGAAGAAAAAAGTCAGCTGGCAGGAAGCGCGCGATGTCTTCGCGGCGCGAGGTGAAGTTTACAAGACCACCATCCTGGATGAGAACATCAGTCATGACGATCGCCCCGGGCTGTATCATCATGAAGAATATGTCGATATGTGCCGCGGTCCGCACGTACCGAACATGCGTTTCTGTCACCATTTTAAACTGCAGAAAATCTCCGGCGCATACTGGCGCGGCGACAGCGACAACAAAATGCTGCAGCGCATTTACGGTACAGCATGGGCAGATAAGAAACAGCTGGCGGCTTATTTACAGCGTCTGGAAGAGGCGGCGAAGCGCGACCACCGTAAAATTGGTAAGCAACTCGACCTCTATCATATGCAGGAAGAAGCGCCGGGCATGGTTTTCTGGCATAATGACGGCTGGACAATTTTCCGTGAGCTGGAAGTGTTCGTCCGCAGTAAGCTAAAAGAGTACCAGTATCAGGAAGTTAAAGGCCCGTTCATGATGGATCGGGTGCTGTGGGAAAAGACCGGCCACTGGGAAAACTATAAGGATGCGATGTTCACGACCTCTTCTGAGAACCGTGAGTACTGCATCAAACCGATGAACTGCCCAGGGCACGTCCAAATTTTTAACCAGGGGCTGAAATCGTATCGCGATTTGCCGCTGCGTATGGCTGAGTTCGGTAGCTGCCACCGTAATGAACCTTCAGGTGCTTTGCATGGCCTGATGCGTGTGCGGGGCTTTACCCAGGATGATGCGCATATTTTCTGTACGGAAGATCAGCTGCGTACCGAAGTGAACAGCTGTATCCGCATGGTTTATGACATGTACAGCACCTTTGGCTTTGAAAAGATTGTGGTGAAACTGTCCACCCGTCCTGAAAAGCGTATTGGTTCTGACGAAACCTGGGATCGTGCAGAAGAAGATCTGGCTGCGGCGCTCAATGAAAACAACATTGAGTTTGAGTACCAGCCGGGTGAGGGCGCGTTCTACGGCCCTAAAATTGAATTTACACTATACGATTGCCTTGACCGCGCCTGGCAGTGTGGAACGGTTCAGCTAGACTTTTCCCTGCCTAAGCGTCTGGATGCCACCTATGTGGGTGAAAACAACGATCGTCAGACGCCGGTAATGATTCACCGTGCGATTCTGGGTTCGATGGAGCGCTTCATCGGTATTTTGACCGAGGAGTTCGCCGGTTTCTTCCCAAGCTGGCTGGCGCCGATGCAGGCTGTGGTAATGAATATTACCGACGGTCAGGCAGAATATGTTGAGACTTTGACACGTAAATTGCAGAATGCTGGCATTCGTGTGAAAGCGGACTTGAGAAACGAGAAGATAGGCTTTAAAATCCGCGAGCACACATTACGTCGCGTCCCTTATATGTTGGTCTGTGGTGATAAAGAGGTGGAAGCTGGCAAAGTGGCCGTTCGCACCCGCCGTGGTAAAGACCTTGGGTCGATGGACGTCGATGTGTTTGTTGAGAAGCTGCAGCAAGAGATTCGCAGCCGCAATCTTCACCAATTGGAGGAATAAAGTATTAAAGGCGGAAAACGAGTACAACCTACGCGTCCGAATCGCATCAACAGTGAAATTCGCGCAACAGAAGTGCGCTTAACAGGCGTTGAAGGCGAGCAACTTGGTATTGTAAGTCTACGCGAAGCTCTGGAAAAAGCTGAGGAAGCGGGTGTAGATTTAGTTGAAATCAGCCCGAACGCCGAACCGCCGGTTTGCCGCATCATGGACTACGGCAAGTTCCTCTATGAAAAAAGTAAATCTTCTAAGGAACAGAAGAAGAAACAAAAAGTTATTCAGGTTAAGGAAATCAAATTCCGTCCTGGAACCGATGATGGCGACTATCAGGTCAAACTACGCAACCTGATTCGCTTTCTGGAAGAAGGCGATAAAGCCAAAATCACGCTGCGTTTCCGCGGTCGTGAGATGGCGCACCAGCAGATCGGTATGGAAGTGCTTAACCGCGTCCGTAAAGACCTGTGTGAAGATCTGGATTTGGCCATTGTCGAATCCTTCCCTTCGAAGATCGAAGGCCGCCAGATGATCATGGTGCTCGCTCCTAAGAAGAAACAGTAGGCATTCAAGTAGCAATGACCGCGCAGCGCTTGCGTTGTGCGGTTTGTTGTTCGCCTGTCTGGGTCATGTTATCAACAATGCGAAGTGGATATTTTTTAAAATGCCAAAGATTAAAACTGTACGTGGCGCGGCTAAGCGCTTCAAGAAGACCGCTTCTGGCGGCTTCAAGCGTAAACACGCAAACCTGCGTCATATTCTGACTAAGAAATCTACTAAGCGTAAACGTCACCTGCGTCCGAAAGGCATGGTGTCTAAAGGCGATCTGGGTCTGGTTATTGCCTGCCTGCCGTACGCATAAGTAAATTTTTTTAATTAATTCAGAATATTAAACAGGAGAGCTAAATGGCTCGTGTAAAACGTGGTGTAGTTGCTCGCGCACGTCACAAAAAAATCTTAAAACAAGCTAAAGGTTACTACGGTGCACGTTCACGTGTTTACCGCGTTGCCTTCCAGGCTGTTATCAAAGCTGGTCAGTATGCTTACCGCGACCGTCGTCAACGTAAGCGTCAGTTCCGTCAGCTGTGGATCGCGCGTATCAACGCAGCAGCGCGTCAGAACGGTATGTCTTACAGCCGTTTCATCAATGGTCTGAAAAAAGCAGCCATTGAAATTGACCGTAAAATCCTGGCCGACATCGCCGTATTCGACAAAGTGGCATTCACTGCACTGGTAGAAAAAGCGAAATCAGCGCTGGCGTAAGTCAGTTGAAAAAGGGAGCTTGCTCCCTTTTTTATTACCTGTAACCTGAGCAAAAGATTGACTTTTTCGCCGATGCGCATTTCAATAGTGCCGTTGGAAATCATGACAAGGTAACGCAAGCATGAATGCTGCTATTTTCCGTTTCTTTTTTTACTTTAGCGCCTGACAATCAGGGGCTTTTGCGCATAAGAAAAGAAACGAAAAATCGCGCTGAAAGCCTCCCACGTGGAGGCTTTTTTTGTTTTTGGCGCTGGCATATTGGACCGGCAGGTCCCAACAAGTACTAACCAGCCTGACTGGAAAAAGAGGAAAACATGTCCCAACTAGCAGAACTGGTGGCGAACGCCACGGCGGCCATCGACGGGGCGACCGATATCGCCGCCCTTGACGCGGTGCGCGTCGAATATCTGGGGAAGAAAGGGCATCTGACATTACAGATGACCACATTGCGTGAATTGCCAGCGGAAGCGCGTCCTGCGGCCGGTGCGGTGATTAACGAGGCTAAACAGCAGGTAACGGATCGTCTGAACGCGCGTAAAGAGGAGATGGAGTCTGCGGTCCTTAATGCCCGTCTGGCGGCAGAAACCATCGACGTTTCCCTGCCGGGACGCCGTATCGAAAACGGCGGCCTGCATCCGGTGACCCGCACCATCGATCGTATTGAAACGTTCTTTGGCGAGCTGGGCTTTGCGGTAGTGACCGGTCCGGAAATTGAAGACGATTATCATAACTTCGATGCGCTCAATATTCCGGGCCATCACCCGGCGCGTGCCGATCATGATACTTTCTGGTTTGATGCCACGCGCCTGCTGCGCACGCAAACCTCAGGCGTGCAAATTCGCACCATGAAGAACCAGCAGCCGCCTCTGCGCATTATTGCGCCGGGCCGCGTGTACCGTAACGATTACGATCAGACGCACACGCCGATGTTCCACCAGATGGAAGGGCTGATCGTCGATAAGAATATCAACTTCACCAACCTGAAAGGCACGCTGCACGATTTCCTGAACAACTTCTTTGAGGAAGATTTGCAGATCCGCTTCCGTCCTTCCTATTTCCCGTTTACCGAGCCGTCCGCTGAAGTGGATGTGATGGGTAAAAACGGCAAGTGGCTGGAAGTGCTGGGCTGCGGCATGGTGCACCCCAATGTTCTGCGCAATGTCGGTATCGATCCGGAAGTCTATTCAGGCTTCGCCTTTGGCATGGGCATGGAGCGCCTGACCATGCTGCGCTACGGCGTGACCGATTTACGCGCATTCTTCGAAAATGATTTACGTTTCCTCAAACAATTTAAGTAAGGGCAGGTTATCCAATGAAATTCAGTGAACTCTGGTTACGCGAATGGGTAAATCCAGCCCTTGACAGTGCGGCCTTATCTGAGCAAATCACCATGGCCGGCCTGGAAGTGGACGGCGTTGAGCCCGTTGCGGGCGCGTTTCACGGCGTCGTGGTCGGTGAGGTAGTGGAATGCGGTCAGCACCCTAATGCCGACAAACTGCGTGTGACCAAAATCAATACCGGCGGCGATCGGCTGCTGGACATCGTCTGCGGCGCACCAAACTGCCGTCAGGGCCTGAAAGTCGCAGTCGCCACCGTGGGTGCCGTGCTGCCGGGCGATTTTAAAATTAAAGCGGCTAAGCTGCGCGGCGAACCGTCCGAAGGCATGCTGTGCTCGTTCTCTGAGCTGGGGATTTCCGACGACCACAGCGGCATTATCGAACTGCCCGCCGATGCGCCGATTGGCACGGATATCCGTGACTACCTGCAGCTGGACGACAACACCATTGAAATCAGCGTCACGCCTAACCGCGCAGACTGCCTGGGCATTATCGGGATTGCCCGCGATGTGGCGGTGCTGAACAGCCTGCCGCTTAACGCGCCGGTCATTGAGCCGGTTGCGGCGACGATTGCTGATACGTTACCGATTAATGTCGAAGCCACCGCTGCCTGCCCACGCTATCTGGGCCGTGTCGTGAAAGGCATCAACGTCAGCGCAGCAACGCCGCTGTGGATGAAAGAGAAGCTGCGTCGCTGTGGTATTCGCTCTATCGATCCGGTCGTTGATATCACCAACTACGTGTTGCTCGAACTGGGCCAGCCAATGCACGCGTTCGATCTGGACCGCATTGACGGCGGTATCGTCGTGCGGATGGCGAAAGATGGTGAGGCGCTCACGCTACTGGATGGCACAGAGGTGAAGCTCAGCAGCGATACGCTGGTGATTGCCGATCATCAGAAAGCCCTGGCGATGGGCGGCATTTTTGGTGGTGAACATTCCGGTGTAAACGGCGAAACGCAAAATATTTTGCTGGAGTGTGCCTGGTTCGAACCGCTGGCGATTGCGGGCCGCGCACGCCGTCATGGTTTGCACACCGATGCATCACATCGCTACGAGCGCGGTGTGGATTCTGCACTGCAACACAAGGCGATGGAACGCGCGACTCAGCTGCTGCTGAGCATCTGCGGCGGTGAAGCGGGCCCGGTTATCGATCAGACGTCGGCGGACGCCTTGCCGCAACCGGCCACGATCATGCTGCGTCGTGAAAAGCTGGATCGGCTGATTGGTCATGTTGTCAGCGATGAGCAGGTCACGGATATTCTGACGCGCCTGGGTTGTCAGGTCAGCGTAACCCCTGGGGAATGGCAGGCAGTCGCCCCCGCCTGGCGCTTCGATATGGCTATCGAAGAGGATCTGGTAGAAGAGATTGCCCGCATTTATGGTTACAACAATATCCCGGATGTGCCAGTTCAGGCCGGTCTGGTCATGACAAAGCACCGTGAAGCTAACCTGTCGCTGAAGCGTGCAAAAATGCTGTTAGTGGATAAAGGCTACCAGGAAGCCATCACCTACAGCTTCGTGGACCCGAAAGTACAGCAGTTGCTGCATCCGGGTGAAGAGGCGCTGCTGCTGCCCAGCCCGATCTCCAGCGACATGTCCACCATGCGTTTGTCACTGTGGACTGGCTTACTCAGCGCGGTGGTCTATAACCAGAACCGTCAGCAGAGCCGCGTGCGTCTGTTTGAGAGCGGTCTGCGATTTGTTCCTGATACTCAGGCGGATCTCGGTATTCGTCAGGATCTAATGCTGGCAGGCGTGCTGAGTGGCAACCGCTATGAAGAACACTGGGATCTGGCGCGTCAGACCGTTGACTTCTATGATTTGAAAGGTGATTTAGAGTCATTGCTGGATTTAACCGGCAAGTTGAATGCGATTAGCTTTCGTGCAGAGGCGAATCCAGCGCTCCATCCTGGACAAAGTGCGGCAATTTATTTACAGGATGAACGAATCGGATTTATCGGAGTGGTTCATCCCGAGCTTGAACGTAAGCTGGATCTCAACGGTCGTACCTTAGTCTTTGAACTGCTTTGGAATAAGGTCGCAGACCGCGTCCTGCCTGATGCGCAAGAGGTTTCACGCTTCCCGGCAAACCGCCGTGATATCGCCGTTGTTGTGGCCGAAAATGTGCCGGCAGCAGATATCATCGCAGAGTGTAAGAAAGTTGGCGTAAATCAGGTAGTTGGCGTAAACTTGTTTGACGTGTACCGAGGTAAGGGTGTTTCCGAGGGCTATAAGAGCCTCGCAATCAGCCTGATTTTGCAGGATACCAGCCGGACACTCGAAGAAGAGGAGATTGCCGCGACGGTTGCCAAATGCGTTGCGGCATTAAAAGAGCGATTCCAGGCAACCTTGAGGGATTGAACCTATGGCGCTTACAAAAGCTGAGATGTCAGAATACCTGTTTGAGAAACTCGGGCTGAGCAAACGTGACGCAAAAGAGTTGGTGGAGTTGTTTTTCGAAGAGGTTCGCCGCGCGTTGGAAAATGGAGAACAGGTTAAACTGTCGGGGTTTGGTAATTTTGACCTGCGTGACAAAAACCAACGTCCGGGCAGAAACCCAAAAACGGGAGAAGATATTCCCATTACTGCGCGTCGCGTAGTGACCTTCCGTCCAGGGCAGAAGCTTAAAAGTCGCGTTGAAAACGCCACACCAAAAGACAGTGACTGATCCCAGTGTTTCAAAAAGGCCGCGCAAGCGGCCTTTTTCATTTCTTTTTTTCGCAATCCTTTTACAATCAATCCTCTGTCATTCTGGCTAATTCTGCTTATGTCCCAGCTTGAACAACTTGCTCTGCACAGCGATCGCCGCAGTAAAGCCTGGCTTTTGGGTCTCGGCAGCCTGCTTCTGGTGTTATTTATCCTCAGCCTGTGCGCGGGTGAGCGCTGGATAAGCCCCACACAATGGTTCAGCGACAGCGGCAGGCTTTTTGTCGGCCAGCTTCGCCTGCCGCGCAGCCTTGCGGTTATCCTGGTGGGGAGCGCGCTGGCTCTGAGCGGCGTTGTCATGCAGGCGTTGTTTACCAACCCACTGGCCGAACCCGGGCTGCTTGGCGTTTCCAACGGGGCCGGCATTGGCCTGGTCGCGGGCGTTCTGTTGAGCAGCGGTTCGCTATGGAGCCTCAGCTTTTCGGCAATGGCCGGTGCGCTGGTCGTTACCCTGATTCTGTTGCATTTTGCCCGGCGTCATTTATCCGTCACGCGTTTGCTGCTCACTGGCGTTGCGCTGGGGATTATTTGCAGCGCGATCATGACGTGGGCCGTCTATTTCAGCAGCAGCCTCGATCTGCGCCAACTCATGTACTGGATGATGGGCGGCTTCAGCGGTATCGACTGGCGCTATGGCTGGATGATGCTGGCGCTGCTGCCGGTTATCCTGGCGCTCATCACAGCGAGCAGGGTGCTTAACTTACTGGCGCTGGGGGAAACGTCAGCCCGCCAGCTTGGGTTGTCACTGTTTTACTGGCGTAATCTGCTGGTGTTGGCCACGGGATGGCTGGTTGGCGTCAGCGTGGCGCTTGCTGGCGCAATTGGCTTTGTGGGCCTGGTGATTCCGCACCTGCTGCGGCTGGTGGGGCTGAATGACCACCGTGCGCTGCTGCCGGCTTCGGCGCTGGCGGGAGCCAGCGTATTGCTTGGCGCGGATATTATTGCCCGCCTGGCGCTGGCCTCCGCTGAGTTACCCATCGGCGTGGTCACGGCAACGCTCGGCGCACCGCTGTTTATCATCTTGTTAGTCAAATCGTCACGTCAGCTTTAGCTGACATACATGCATTAACCACAGGAACTCCGTATGAGCATTTATCAAACTGAACTGGTTACACTGGATGGTGAGAAAACGGCGCTGTCCTCCTGGCAGGGACAGGTGCTGCTGGTGGTCAACGTGGCCTCTAAATGCGGCTTAACCCCACAATATGAAGCGCTGGAAAATATTCATAAAGCCTGGCATGAGCAGGGCTTCAGCGTGCTGGGTTTCCCCTGCAACCAGTTTCTGGAGCAGGAGCCAGGCAGTAGCGAAGAAATCAAAACGTTTTGCAGCACGACCTACGGTGTGACGTTTCCGATGTTCGAAAAGTGTGAGGTCAATGGTGAGCATCGTCATCCGCTTTATGCACAGCTGGTCGCGGCGAAACCCGAGGCCGTGCGTCCGGAAGAGAGTGGTTTTTATGAGCGCATGGTCAGCAAAGGACGGGCTCCCAAAGCGCCGGGCGATATTCTGTGGAACTTCGAAAAATTCCTGATAGGGCGTGATGGCAGCGTTATTCAGCGTTTCTCACCGGACATGTCGCCAGAAGATCCCATTATTCTGGAAACGATCAAACAGGCGCTGGCAAAGTAAGTGTTGCTTAGGCTGGAAAATGCAGCCGTTCCCGGACGGCTGCAACCGGTAAGCGGCACGATGCAGGCCGGGCAACGGGTGCATCTGGTGGGGCCGAATGGCGCAGGGAAGAGCACACTGCTGTCAGCCCTGGCGGGATTGGAACCCTTTACCGGCCGCGCCACGCTACTGAATACCGCCCTCGCCAGTTGGACTGGCCCGGCGCTGGCCAGCGTGCGCAGCTGGCTGCCTCAGCAACAGCTTCCTCCGGGGCAGATGCCGGTTTACCACTATCTGCGGCTGCATCTTTCGTCTTCCACCTCGCCAGATGAAGCCCGACTCGTCACGATACTGTCGCGGTTGCAGTTGGATGATAAATTAGCCTGGCCATTGACCCAGCTCTCCGGTGGTGAGTGGCAGCGGGTGCGGCTTGGCGCGGTAATGATGCAAATCGATCCGCAGATCAACGCCAGAGGGCAATTACTGATCCTGGATGAGCCCATGACGGCGCTGGATGTTGCTCAACAAAAAGCGGTGGACGATCTGATTAGTGAACTCTGTGCCGCAGGCGTTTGCGTTGTCGCCAGCAGTCACGATCTTAACCATAGCTTATGGTATGCCAATCAGGTCTGGCTGTTACATCAGGGCCAGGTGGTGTTGCAGGGCGAGCCTGCGGATGTCCTTCGGCCAGAACAGCTTTCGCCCCTGTACGGCATTCCGTTTCGTCAGCTCATCTTAGAAGGACGGCCTCTGCTGACCGTTTTGCCCTGAGACTTGCCACCTGGCGCGCTTTGCCGCTACATTAATCCGGTTACTCTTTATTAAGGATGAGCTGTTATGCGCATGGGGTTGCTGTTATTCGCTTTATTGCTGGTGGGCTGTAGCCATCATGCACCGCCCATTAACAGTCGCCTCTCTGACTCCATCACAGTGATAGCGCAACTCAGAGATCAACTGGGAAGCTGGCGGGGCACGCCTTACCGTTATGGTGGCATGAGCCGCGGCGGGGTGGACTGTTCAGGCTTTGTCTACCTGACGTTTCGCGACAGGTTTGATCTGCAACTTCCCCGCACCACTTCCGCACAAAGCGATATCGGCACCCGCATCAGCAAAGACGATCTCTTGCCCGGTGATCTGGTGTTCTTCAAAACGGGGAGTGGTGAAAATGGCCTGCATGTGGGCATTTATGACACGGATAACGCTTTCATCCATGCGTCCACCAGTCAGGGCGTAATCCGCTCTTCGCTGGATAATGTCTACTGGCGGAAGGTCTTTTGGCAGGCGCGCCGCATCTAATTTCTCCGCTGGAAAACCAGTGGATTTGTGCGGATTAAATCAGAAAAAAAACGGACCTGGAAAAATATTCTTAATTCGGATTTAACCGGTTCGTTTTATTTATAACACCGGACCTAAGAATGTTTTTCACGGTTAACAGAATTGTTCCTGGAATTATTTGGCTTAAAGTTTATTTTTTTAGCCTAACGGTAATGAAGCGATAAAAATATCCATCTCATCAGTCCTTTGCTACTATTGCCAGTATGTTTTTAATCATATACGATGCACTATCGCCACATATTCTGGCTGTAAAATGAAAATTCACCTGTCTGCCGACTACCAGTCGGAAATTTGGTTTTATGCCGCCTGTTCTCAGGAAGGGCACTTAACCGCCATTGAGCTGGCTACGCAGTTCGTGCACGAGAGTGCGCCGATCACGTTGCCGCAGGATGTTCTGTTGCCTCAGCTTGATGAGACACAGCGCCTGCGCCTGCTGCAGCGCCAGATCTCGCTGCTGGAAAAACACCAGACGTTTTTTGAAACCCATCACCTGCTGGCTTTTATGCCTGTCGATGAGGGCATGGCGAACACCATTCTCGAGAGTGAGTTTCTGACGCGCAAAATAAAACAGCTTCCTTTTATAATGCTGGATATCAGCGAAACGTTTCTCTCGCTGAATTTGGGAAAAAATAACCCATTAATCGCCGCGTTAAATCGTGAGTTTAAATTGTCTCTGTCCCATTTTGGCGCAGGGAAATCCTCCACGACAGCCGTTTACGATAATCTGTTTAGCTGTATCAGACTGGATAAACACTTTATTCACTCACTGTCTAAACGTGCTTCTTTTTTACCATTTATGCAGAGCATCATCGATAATTTCCGCAGCCATTGCGATCGGATGATTATTTGTGGTGTGGATGATGAAATTTTACTGGATAAAGTTAGCCAGCTCAGTAACGTCCACCTCCAGGGCGCGCTGTTTCCAGTGGTTAAATCAGACGCCTTTGAGACGTTAATCTACTCTGAGCAATTCCTGCACACTCCCTGATACTCGCACGCCTGCCGCCTGTCCAATCCTGGTCATCAACGCTACACTGTGGGTTTTATCACACGATACCCGGTGTCGTTGGGAGAATTGATGATCTTTGATAACAGCTGGTTTCGTGAGCTTCCTGGCAGCTATACCGCGTTAAACCCTACGCCACTTGCGGGCGGCCGACTGCTGTATCACAACGCGCCGCTGGCGAAGGCAATGGCACTGGACAGCGCATTGTTTTCCGGGCAGGGCCATGGCGTGTGGTATGGTGCCGCGTTATTACCCGGCATGGCACCGCTGGCCCAGGTCTACAGTGGGCATCAGTTCGGCGTCTGGGCCGGTCAGTTGGGGGATGGCCGCGGTATTCTGCTGGGCGAGCAGCGGCTGGAAGACGGTCGCAGGCTCGACTGGCACCTGAAAGGCGCCGGGCTAACGCCTTATTCGCGGATGGGCGACGGTCGTGCCGTTGTACGCTCCACGGTGCGTGAATTTCTCGCCTCTGAAGCGCTGCATCATTTAGGCATTCCCACCACGCGCGCACTCACCCTTGCCGTTAGCGACGAGCCCGTGTACCGCGAGACCGCCGAACGTGGCGCGATGCTGATGCGTATTGCACCGAGTCACCTGCGCTTTGGGCATTTCGAACACTTTTTTTACAGCCAGCAGCCGGAACAGGTCAAACAGCTGGCAGACTATGCCATTCGCCACCACTGGCCGCAGCTGGTGGATGAGGCCGATCGTTATCAGCTGTGGTTTGCCGATATCGTGCTGCGCACTGCGCGACTGATCGCCCAGTGGCAAAGCGTGGGCTTCGCTCATGGCGTAATGAATACCGACAACATGTCGATCCTCGGCCTGACCCTCGATTACGGTCCCTATGGTTTTCTGGATGACTATCAGCCGGATTATATCTGCAATCACAGCGATTATCAGGGCCGCTACAGCTTCGAGAATCAGCCCATGATTGGCTTATGGAACCTCAACCGACTGGCCCATGCGTTATCGGGGTTAATGAGTACCGAACAGCTCAAACAGGCCTTAAGCGGCTATGAGAATGCGCTTATGCGCGTCTGGGGAGAGCGGATGCGGGCGAAGCTGGGCCTGCTGACGGCCGATGCCGGGGATAATGAGATTCTTACCGAATTACTCAGCTTAATGAGTCAGGAACGCAGCGACTATACGCTCACGTTCCGTCTGTTAAGTGATACGCAGCAGGCGGAGAGCCGTTCGCCACTGCGAGATGAATTTATCGATCGTTCTGCTTTTGATCGCTGGTATCAGCGCTACCGTCAACGCCTGCTGCAGGAGCAGGTTGGCGATGCCGAACGGCAGCAGGTGATGAAAGCCGCCAATCCAGCCGTGGTGCTGCGTAACTACCTTGCTCAACAGGTGATAGACGAGGCGGAGAAGGGAGAGAGCGGCGCGTTGGCGCGTTTACATCAGGCGCTTCAGCAGCCTTTTAGTGACGCGGCGGCCGCTGAATATCGTCAACGGCCACCGGACTGGGGCAAGACACTGGAGGTCAGCTGCTCAAGCTGATTTACAGACGGTGAGAAACCGCCTCAGCTAACAGCGCAAGGACCTCTTCGCTGTCCTGCCAGCTGAGGCAGGGATCGGTGATCGACTGACCGTAAGTCAGGGGTTCACCGCTCACCACTTTTTGATTGCCTTCCTCAATAAAACTTTCAATCATTACCCCGGCAACGGCGCGAGAGCCGCTTTTAATCTGCCCGGAGACGTCCAGTGCAACATCGCGCTGACGGCGATGCTGCTTGAGGCAGTTGCCGTGGCTGAAATCAATCACCAACTGCTGCGTCAGACCAAACTCAGCTAAACAGGCAGCGGCTTCGGCAACGTCGCCTGCATGATAATTAGGCTGTTTGCCGCCACGCAGAATCACATGGCCGTGCGGATTACCGCTGGTCTGGTAAATCGTCATCTGACCTTGTTTGTCGGGCGACAGAAACATATGGCTGGCACGGGATGCACGAATGGCATCCACGGCAATGCGGACGTTTCCATCTGTTCCGTTTTTAAAACCGACCGGGCAGGAGAGCGCCGAGGCCATTTCACGATGGATCTGGCTTTCGGTGGTCCGGGCGCCAATTGCCCCCCAGCTAATCAGATCGGCAATAAACTGGCCGATCACCATATCCAGGAATTCGGTGGCGGTCGGTAAACCCAACGCATTGATATCAATCAGTAGCTTGCGGGCGATGCTGATGCCGCGATTAACGTCAAAGCTGCCGTCCAGATCGGGATCGGAAATCAGGCCTTTCCAGCCCACAACCGTGCGTGGTTTTTCGAAATAGGTGCGCATCACGATTTCCAGCCGATCCTGATAACGCTCACGCAGGGCGACCAAACGCTGAGCGTAATCCAGCGCGGCGACCGGGTCATGCAGCGAACAGGGGCCAATCACCACCAGCAGACGGGGATCTTCCCCGGTCAGAATGCGTGCAATGCGCTTGCGTGCGGCGGTGATGTTATCGGCCATGGTTGTCGAAAGCGGGTGTTCAGCTGCCAGACTGGCAGGGGAAATCAGGCTGCCAATGCGCGCGGTGCGCAGTTCATCAGTTTTGTTCATGGTGTTCTCTAAGCTTTTTCTTCGCAGCGGTGAAATACCGGGAAGTGATGATGGTCACAATAAACCATTAACCTGCGAATTCAAGCGACAACATGATAATGAAAGTCAAAATGACGGCAGCGGGACGTTACAGCGCCGCCGTCGGCAATTGACTAATACATGCGGCGCGTCAGGCCCATAATATCGAGGATTTTCGTCGCAATCTCTTCCACAGAGTAGTTGGTACTGTTGAGGTAGCGAATCTGGTGAGTGCGAAACAGCGCTTCAACTTCACCCACTTCCAGCCGACACTGGCGCATAGAGGCATAGCGGGTATTTTCTGCGCGCTCCTGACGAATGGCCGCCAGGCGTTCCGGATCGATCGTCAGGCCAAACAGCTTGTGCTGATGCTGACGCAGGGCGGGAGGCAATTTCAGATTATCCATGTCGTCGGCGATAAACGGATAGTTAGCAGCACGGATACCGAACTGCATGGCAAGATACAGGCTGGTGGGTGTTTTACCGCAGCGCGAAACGCCTAACAGGATCACCTGCGCATCCTCCAGGCCGCGCAACGAAATGCCGTCATCATGCGCCAGCGTGTAATCGATTGCCGCAATACGGGCATCGTATTTGCCGAGATTGCTGGCATCAAGCCCGTGGGTGCGGTGCGCAACCGGTGCCGGTGACAACCCCAACTCCTGCTGAAGCGGCGCGACCAGTGCCTGCACAATGTCCTGGCAGAAGCCTTCGCTCTGCACAATGATGTCACGGACTTCAGGCGTAACAATGGAAAAAAACACCAGTGGGCGCACGCCGCTTTGCTGATAAAGCGCATTGATTTGCGCCTTAACGGCCTGCGCACGCTGTACGTTTTCAACAAACGGCAGGGTCACGCTCGTGGTGTTAACCGGAAACTGAGATAACACGGCATGGCCTAATACTTCGGCTGTAATTGCTGTCCCGTCGGAGATGTAGAAAACGCTTCTGTCGGTGGTCATAAGTCGTGCCTCGGGCAGGGAAGTCGTAAAAACAAGTGAGATAATATAAGCATGCCTTCAGGGGCAAGTGTAGTCTGGGGCATCGTTTCCCTCTCGCTTTTGCATCATGACGTCACGTATTCCCCCCTTTTTTGCGCCATTAAAACCGCCTCAGGTGACAGACAACGCCTGTGTTTGTTGCGCAACAAAAACGCCGCATAACAGGCAGTAAAAAAAATAATGAGCGAATTATCAGCGTATTAGCAAAAAATACGGGCCTTGCGCAACGCTGAAAAAAACCAGGCGCAATTCTGAAACTGTGTCTGAGAATCTGCTTTAACGATTCAACAGATCGTGTTTAATCAGACGTTATGCCAGGCTGGATTTGTTAATAGCAGGATTTTCCATGTGCCCATTCATTAATAAAGGATCAGTTCAATGTCCAATAAAGGCGAACAGCCGTTAGTACTTTGGTACAACCAGCTTGGCATGCATGATGTTGATCGGGTGGGAGGCAAAAATGCTTCTCTGGGTGAGATGATTACCAATTTGTCATCTCTGGGCGTGTCCGTTCCCAACGGTTTTGCGACCACCTCCTGGGCCTTTAATCAGTTTCTTGAGCAGAGCGGTCTGAACCAGCGTATTTATGCTTTGCTGGATGACACCAATATTGATGATGTGGATCAACTGGCGAAGGCGGGTAAGCAGATACGGCAGTGGGTAGTCGAAACCCCGTTCCAGCCTGAACTGGAAGCCGCGATTCTTTCGGCCTATGAGCAGCTCTCTGCCGACGATGCTGAGGCATCCTTCGCCGTGCGCTCATCCGCCACCGCCGAAGATATGCCTGACGCGTCCTTTGCTGGCCAGCAGGAAACTTTCCTGAACGTGCAGGGCATCGAGTCAGTCATGGTGGCAGTGAAACACGTTTATGCCTCACTGTTTAACGATCGCGCTATCTCCTATCGCGTCCATCAGGGTTACGACCATCGCGGCGTGGCGCTGTCGGCGGGGATTCAGCGCATGGTGCGATCCGATCTGGCGTCCTCAGGGGTCATGTTCACCATTGATACCGAATCGGGCTTTGATCAGGTGGTGTTCATTACCGCCGCGTTGGGCCTGGGCGAAATGGTGGTACAGGGCGCGGTGAATCCGGACGAGTTTTATGTGCACAAGCCGACGCTGGCTGCGAAACGTCCCGCTATCGTTCGCCGCAACATGGGCTCGAAAAAGGTGCGGATGGTTTACGCCGACTCGCGTGAACATGGCGAGCAGGTGCGCATCGAAGATGTGGCGGAAGCCGAGCGCGATCGTTTCTGTCTGAGCGATGCCGAAGTGGAGGCGTTGGCCCATCAGGCGGTACTGATTGAGCAACACTACAAGCGCCCGATGGATATTGAGTGGGCCAAAGACGGCCACACCGGGAAGTTATTTATTGTCCAGGCGCGCCCTGAAACCGTGCGTTCCAACGGTCAGGTCATGGAGCGTTACAGCCTGCAGGGACAGGGCAAGGTGGTGATTGAAGGCCGTGCGATTGGTCACCGCATCGGCGCCGGTACCGTCAAGGTCATTCACGATATCAGCGAAATGAACCGCATCGAAAAAGGTGACGTGCTGGTGACCGATATGACCGATCCCGACTGGGAACCGATCATGAAAAAAGCCTCCGCCATTGTGACGAACCGCGGCGGCCGTACCTGCCATGCCGCGATTATCGCGCGTGAGCTGGGCATCCCGGCGGTGGTTGGCTGTGGTGATGCCACCGAGCGGCTGAAAGAGGGACATACCGTTACCGTATCCTGTGCTGAGGGCGATACCGGCTATGTCTACGATGAACTGCTCGACTTCGACGTCACCAGTTCGCAGGTTGATACCATGCCGGACCTGCCGCTTAAAATCATGATGAACGTGGGCAACCCGGATCGCGCGTTTGATTTCGCCTGTTTGCCAAACGAAGGGGTTGGTCTGGCGCGGCTGGAATTTATTATCAACCGCATGATCGGCGTGCATCCGAAAGCGTTGCTGGAGTTCGATCAGCAAACCCCTGAACTGCAGAAGCAGATTCGTCAGATGATGAAAGGTTTCGACGATCCGGTTGAGTTTTACATCGCCCGTCTGACCGAAGGGATCGCGACGCTGGGCGCGGCGTTCGCGCCGAAGCGCGTTATTGTCCGCCTGTCGGATTTTAAAACGAACGAATATGCCAATCTGGTGGGTGGGGAACGTTACGAACCCGAAGAGGAAAACCCGATGCTGGGGTTCCGTGGCGCAGGCCGCTATGTCTCCGAGAGTTTCCGCGACTGTTTCGCGCTGGAGTGCGAAGCGGTGAAGCGCGTACGCAATGAGATGGGGCTGACCAACGTGGAAATCATGGTGCCCTTTGTGCGTACGGTCGATCAGGCTCAGGCGGTGGTAGAGGAATTGGGTCGCCAGGGACTGAAGCGCGGCGAGAACGGGCTCAAGGTCATTATGATGTGTGAAATCCCCTCGAATGCCCTGCTGGCCGAGCAGTTTTTACAACACTTTGACGGTTTCTCCATCGGCTCTAATGATATGACTCAGCTGGCGCTGGGGCTGGATCGCGACTCCGGCGTGGTATCGGCCTTGTTTGATGAGCGTAATGAGGCGGTCAAAGCGCTGCTGTCCATGGCGATTCAGGCGGCGAAAAAACAGGGCAAATACGTAGGAATATGCGGTCAGGGGCCGTCAGATCATCAGGATTTCGCGGCCTGGTTGATGGAGCAGGGCATCGACAGTCTGTCTCTGAATCCGGACACCGTGGTGGAAACCTGGTTAAGCCTGGCGGCGCTAAACAAACCCGCCTGAGGTGATGGATAACCTCCGATGCCAGAAGGCCAGCGCAAGCTGGCTTTTTTTTTGCTTTTTGACAGGCAAAAAAAAGCCCATCACAGGGGATGGGCAAAGACTACACACAGCAATTCTTTACGCTACTCAGGGGAAATTAGGGCGTTTAGAAATCAGTAACTTGATTTCCAACATAGGAAACATGGTATTCACACGGCTCGCTGGCGTCTTTAAGAATCCTCTTATTAGTTTAAAGGAAATAATATTTTGACGGCTAGGGAGAGCGTTTCGGACCGTTATTATGTTTAGAAAGTAATCATTTTAAGGCGGGAGAGGGGCTAAAGGCGTAAAACATGCGTTTTATCTTAAAGTACGCTAATGAAAAAAAGGCTGGCGATATCTTAATCAGCCAGCCCACTTAACGAGTACTAATCATATAAAAGGAGGGATCAGGGCTTTTGCTCCGGTGATTCACTTACCACGCTTAGCGGATCGGCCTGCGGCGCAGGCACTTCATGCATCCAGACAGAGACCAGTCGGTAAGAGACAGCCAGCACAACCGGCCCGATAAACAGGCCGATCATACCAAACGCGATTAATCCCCCGATAACGCCGGACAGAATCAGAATCAGCGGCAGATCGGCGCCCATACGAATCAGCACCGGCCGCAAAATATTGTCCAGCGTGCCCACAACACAGCTCCAAATCAGCAGTACCGTGCCCCAGGTGGTGTCCCCACTCCAGTAGAGATAAACAATCGCGGGCACCAGCACCAGCAGCGGGCCGATCTGCACCAGGCAGCAGAGGATCATCAACACGGTCAGCAATGTGGCGTAGGGGATACCGGAAACGGCTAACCCGATACCGCCCAGTACGCCCTGCACCAACGCAGTGACGACAACGCCCAGCGCCACCGCGCGTACTGCCTGTCCGGCCAGCAATACGGCAGCATCACCGCGTCGGCCAGCCATGCGCCAGGCAAAATGCCGAATGCCCTGTGCCGCCTGCTCACCTCGCCAGTAGAGCAGTACGCTGAACAACAGCATCACGGCCAGGTGGATCATAAAACGGCCAAAGTGCCCGGCCTGCGCCACAAAAAAACCGGTGGTGCGGCCAACATAAGGTTGTAACTTCGCCATGATCGCTGCGCCGCCGCCCGCCACCAGTTTCTGATAACTGGCATACAGTTTCTCACCCACCATGGGAATATCGTTGAGCCAGCTCAGAGTGGGTAACATATGTCCCTGAGTCGCCCAGGCGATGACCGGTGCGCTGTTATCTATCAGGCTGTTAACCAGCAGGGCAACCGGGATGATAAACAGCAGGAGCAGCAGGATAGTCATCACAATGACCGCCAGCGAACGCCGCCCCCACAGCAGGCGCTGTATCTTCAGCATCAGGGGCCAGGTGGCAATAACCACCATGCTTGCCCAGGCGAAGCCCAATATGAATGGCTGGACAACCCACAAGCACGCGGCGATCAGGAGTAAAATAAAAATCAGGGTAAATAACATCTGGGGAAGATCAATCTGCCGTTCCAGGCTTTTCATCTTGTGCGTTACCTCATTGGAATTCGTCAACTCAGGGGATGACGCTGCCCCGTAATCATGGGCTATTTCAGGGCGTTTAAACAGGCTTGTAAAGAAAAGGTTTCAGCCCTTCCTGAAAAAACGACAGCGCGGTGGGAAATGTGATAAAACTGAGGATTAAAGCAAGATACAGACGCAAACCTACACAACATCTTTGGTCACATACTCCATGATCCCACAGATTTCTCAGGCACCGGGTCTTATCCAGCGGGTGCTGACATTTCTTGAAACCCTCAAAGCGCAGGGTTTCACCGGCGATACCGCCACCAGCTACGCCGACAGACTTTCGCTTTCAACCGATAACAGCATCTATCAGCTCCTGCCCGATGCGGTGCTTTTCCCGCGCTCGACGGCAGACGTGGCACTGATAGCCCGACTGGCGGGTGAAGCGGCGTTCTCCAGTCTGGTCTTCACCCCGCGCGGTGGCGGCACCGGGACCAACGGTCAGTCGCTCAATCAAGGCATCATTGTGGATATGTCGCGCCACATGAACCGCATCCTGGAAATCAACACCGAACAACGCTGGGTGCGCGTCGAGGCTGGGGTAGTCAAAGATCAACTTAATGCGTACCTGAAACCTTTTGGATTCTTCTTTTCACCGGAACTCTCCACCAGTAACCGCGCCACCCTGGGCGGCATGATTAACACGGATGCATCCGGTCAGGGCTCTCTGGTCTACGGTAAAACCTCTGACCATGTTTTAGGGCTCAGGGCCGTGCTGCTCGGCGGCGATATTCTGGATACCCGACCGGTGCCTACCGCGCTGGCTGAAAATCTGGCGCAAACGCCCACGCCTGAAGGCCGAATTTATCAGCAGGTGCTCACCCGCTGCCGTGAGCATCGCGAACTGATTCTGGAAAAGTTTCCTAAGCTCAACCGCTTCCTGACCGGTTACGACCTGCGCCACGTGTTTAGCGATGACATGCAGACCTTTGACCTGACGCGGCTGCTGTGTGGTGCAGAGGGAACGCTGGCGTTTATCAGCGAAGCCCGTCTGGATATCACGCCGCTGCCCAAAGTCCGGCGCGTGGTTAATATTAAATATGACGCCTTCGATTCTGCACTTCGCAATGCCCCCCTGATGGTCGAGGCGCAGGCGCTGTCGGTGGAAACGGTTGACTCGAAAGTGCTCAATCTGGCGCGGGAAGATATTGTCTGGCACTCCGTGCGCGAGCTGATTACGGCTATCCCGGATAAAGAAATGTTAGGGCTGAATATCGTTGAGTTTGCCGGGGATGATGCCGGGCAAATCGATCGGCAGATCACACAGCTTTGCGCCCGTCTGGATACGTTGATGACGCAGCAGCAGGGCGGGGTGATCGGCTATCAGCTCTGTGACGATCTGGACGGTATTGAACGCATCTATAACATGCGTAAAAAGGCGGTGGGCTTACTCGGTAATGCCAAAGGCCGTGCCAAACCGATCCCCTTTGTTGAAGATACCGCCGTTCCACCTGAACACCTTGCCGACTATATTGTTGAGTTTCGCGCGCTTCTGGACAGCCATGGTCTGAGTTATGGCATGTTCGGTCACGTGGACGCCGGCGTGCTGCATGTCCGTCCGGCCCTGGATATGTGCGATCCCCATCAGGAAATGATGATGAAGCAAATTTCCGATGAGGTGGTTGCCTTAACTGCACGCTATGGTGGCCTGCTGTGGGGAGAACATGGCAAGGGATTCCGCGCGCAGTACAGTCCGGCCTTTTTTGGCGAAACGCTGTTTAACGAGCTGCGCCGCATTAAAGCGGCCTTCGATCCCCACAATCGTCTCAATCCCGGTAAGATTTGTACGCCTTTCGACAGCGAGGCGGCAATGATGCAGGTAGATGCGACGAAACGGGGCAGCTACGATCGTCAGATCCCCCTTCAGGTACGAGAAACCTGGCGCGGTGCGCTTGAGTGCAACGGTAACGGATTGTGCTTTAACTTCGATGCCCGCAGTCCGATGTGCCCGTCAATGAAAATCACCCGTAACCGCATTCACTCGCCGAAGGGGCGCGCGACCTTAACGCGGGAATGGCTTCGGTTGCTGGCAGAGCAGGGCGCCGATCCGGTGATGCTGGAGAAAAAGCTGCCGGAAAGTTCCCTGTCGCTTCGCGCGCTGATAAGCAGAATGCGCAATACCTGGTATGCCAATAAAGGGGAATATGATTTTTCGCATGAGGTGAAAGAGGCGATGTCCGGCTGCCTGGCCTGTAAAGCCTGCTCGACCCAGTGCCCCATAAAAATTGACGTTCCGGCCTTCCGCTCGCGTTTTTTACAGCTTTACCATACACGCTATTTGCGCCCGTTCAGCGACCATCTGGTGGCGGGCGTAGAAAGCTATGCGCCCCTGATGGCGAAAGCACCGGGGGTGTTTAACTTTTTCCTGAAACAGCCCTGGGCGACCTCATTCAGTAAGACACACATTGGCATGGTCGACCTGCCTTTATTGTCCTCGCCTACGCTCAAGCAGCAGTTGAGTGGTCATCCGGCGATGAATATGACGCTGGAGCAGCTCGAAGCGCTCAGTGAAACACAGCGAGCCCAAAAAGTGCTGGTGGTGCAGGATCCCTTTACCAGTTTCTATGAAGCCAAACTGGTACATGATTTTATCCGGCTGATTGAGAAACTGGGATACCAGCCCGTTCTGCTGCCGTTCTCACCCAACGGCAAAGCGCAGCATGTGAAAGGCTTTTTGCAACGCTTTGCGCGTACGGCCAGTAAAACAGCCGATTTCCTGAATCGCGTGGCAAAGCTGGGCATGCCGATGGTGGGGATCGATCCGGCAACGGTGCTCTGTTACCGCGATGAGTATCACCAGATGTTGGGCGAGGCCCGTGGCGATTTCAACGTGCTTCTGGTACATGAGTGGCTCCATCAGGCGCTGCAGGAACGTGAGGTGCAGGTCACCAGCGGAGAAGCATGGTATCTGTTCGCTCACTGTACCGAAGTGACCGCTCTGCCGGGCACGCCCGGTCAGTGGCAGGCGATCTTCTCACGCTTCGGCGCAAAGCTCGAAAACATCAATGTGGGCTGTTGCGGCATGGCCGGCACCTACGGTCATGAGAGCCAGAACCTGGAGAACTCCCTGGGAATTTATGCGCTGTCATGGCATCCGCAATTGCAGAAACTGCCGCGCCAGCGCTGCCTGGCAACCGGTTTTTCCTGCCGCAGTCAGGTCAAACGCGTGGAGGGCAACGGCATGCGTCATCCTCTTCAGGCACTGCTTGAGTTAATCTGAAAAGGTGAGGCGACGCCGGACGCAGGTTGGATTAGAATATCCAGCCTGCGTGCCTGACGAATTCACTCTGCAATACGGTGGCTTGTTCCCATTCACCGGTTATCGCGAGTTGATGACACAGCTGAGTCAGGGAGAGTCGCGCCAACTGGTAAGCCTGGATGCGAAACAGCCGGTCACGATCCGGGTTTTGCATCTCCTCGACCAGCCGGTGGTGAAGTTTGCCCATGGCATGCAGATAACTCAGGTCATCGCCGTTCAACTGGCAGATCTCTGCCATGTCTAAACAGGTATCGTTAAACTGACGCAGTTGCTGAATCGTACATTCAGCCCGGTTGAGTTTGGCCTGTGCCAGGTAAAAATCAACGGTGAGATCGCGAACGGAAAAACGGTATTCATCGAGTTTATGTTGAAGCCAGGCTGAAACCGATAACGACATAACGCGCCTCAATGTTGAATGATAATAATTATCATATTCAACTGGAGCGGGAATGCAATTCCCCGGCAAGAAATTTTTTTCGATTTATCTCACCTGTCGGTATAATCGGAAATAACAATCTGTTTACATGCCAGAAAGGCGTAACCTATCAATACAGGCATTATCGTAAAGGTGCCATTTAAAAATTTACGATTTATTAACAGGTTACAGAACCCGAATTCAGTGGGCGCTCGCCGATGCAAGCCTGGCTGCAGCGACTATGCTTAAGAAATGAGCTGTAAAAATAGCATCTTATGATTATCCCTGCAAAACAAGAGGTTGAAGTGATTTGTCAGATCACTACCATAGGGGGATAGCCTGAAAAGGTCCGGACTCAAGAGGTATCAACATGTCATCCGTGAATGCAGACTCTTTCTCACCCGACGAGTATGTGTGGAAAGGGTTAACGCTGACTGAAACCGCAGCGAAACAAATTCTAAATCTGGCCGCAGAAAACCCAGAAGTCAAGGGCCTGCGTTTAGCAATTAAACAATCCGGCTGTGCCGGTTTTGGTTATGTAATGGATCTGGTGAAGCAGCCAGAAGAGGATGATCTGCAGTTTAGCTACTACGGCGCAACCTTGTTTGTGCCGCTTCAGGCAATGCCGTTTATCGATGGCACCGAAGTGGATTATGTTCGCGAAGGCCTGAATCAGATTTTTAAATTCAATAACCCTAAAGCTCAGCACGCCTGCGGGTGCGGTGAAAGCTTTGGCGTCGAGTAAGTGAAATATGTCACGACACAGCGAAACATCTGACGATGTACAAATGTGGGAAGGTAAGCTCAATTACAAAGAGGGCTTCTTTACCCAATTGCAAACCGAAGAATTTGCCAACGGCATCAATGAAGATGTGGTACGGGCAATTTCGGCTAAGCGTAACGAGCCAGAGTGGATGCTGGAGTTTCGTCTTAAAGCCTTTCGTGCCTGGCTGGAAATGGAAGAGCCGCACTGGCTGAAAGCGCATTACGAAAAGCTGGATTATCAGGACTACAGTTACTACTCCGCGCCATCGTGCGGAAACTGCGATGACACCTGTGCGTCTGAACCGGGCGCGACCCAGGCATCGGGCAGCGCCCCTGCCAGTGATTATCTGACGCAGGAAGTTGAGAACGCGTTTAATCAGTTGGGCGTTCCGGTACGTGAAGGTAAAGAAGTGGCCGTTGACGCCATCTTCGACTCCGTATCCGTATCCACGACCTATCGCAGCAAGCTGGCCGAGCAGGGGATTATCTTTTGCTCCTTTGGCGAAGCGATCCACGATCATCCAGAGCTGGTGAAAAAGTACCTGGGTACCGTGGTGCCTCCCAATGATAACTTTTTTGCCGCGTTGAACTCTGCGGTAGCCTCCGACGGTACTTTCGTCTACATCCCGAAAGGGGTGCGTTGCCCGATGGAGCTGTCTACCTATTTCCGCATTAACGCTGCGAAAACCGGTCAGTTCGAACGTACGATTCTGATTGCAGATGAAGACAGCTACGTGAGCTACATCGAAGGCTGTTCCGCGCCCGTGCGTGACACCTACCAGCTGCACGCTGCGGTGGTAGAGGTCATCATTCATAAGAACGCGGAAGTGAAATATTCCACCGTTCAGAACTGGTTCCCGGGCGGTGAAGGCGAGGGCGGTATCCTCAACTTCGTCACCAAGCGCGCCCTGTGCGAAGGGGATTACAGCAAAATGTCGTGGACGCAGTCGGAAACCGGCTCGGCCATTACCTGGAAATATCCAAGCTGTATCCTGCGTGGCGATCACTCCGTGGGCGAGTTCTACTCGGTGGCACTGACCAGCGGACGCCAGCAGGCGGACACCGGTACCAAGATGATCCACATCGGCAAAAATACGAAGTCGACGATTATCTCTAAAGGTATTTCCGCCGGGAAAAGCCAGAATACCTACCGTGGCCTGGTAAAAATCATGCCCACGGCCACCAACGCACGTAACTTTACGCAGTGCGATTCCATGCTGATTGGTCCGGATTGTGGCGCGCATACGTTCCCGTATGTTGAAACCCGTAACAATACCGCTCAGCTGGAGCACGAAGCCACCACCTCACGTATCGGCGAAGATCAGATGTTCTACTGTCTGCAACGCGGCATCAGTGAAGAAGATGCGATTTCGATGATCGTGAACGGTTTCTGTAAAGACGTATTCTCTGAGCTGCCGCTGGAATTTGCAGTGGAAGCGCAAAAACTGTTAGCCATCAGCCTTGAGCACAGTGTGGGCTGATTGACGCCGTCACACGCGTTGCCGGAAGCAATGTGAAGGAATAAGCATGTTAAGTATTAAAGATTTACAGGTTAGCGTTGAAGACAAAGCGATTTTACGTGGTCTGAACCTTGAGATTAAGCCCGGTGAAGTTCATGCCATTATGGGACCGAACGGTTCGGGTAAGAGTACGCTGTCTGCGACCCTGGCCGGACGTGAAGACTATGAAGTCACCGGCGGTTCCGTAACCTTTAAGGGCAAGGATCTGCTGGAGCTGGAACCTGAGGAACGTGCAGGCGAAGGCATCTTTATGGCTTTCCAGTACCCGGTTGAAATCCCCGGCGTCAGCAACCAGTTTTTCCTGCAGACCTCCGTGAATGCGGTGCGCAAATACCGTCAGCAGGACGAGCTGGATCGCTTTGATTTCCAGGACTTCATTGAAGAAAAAATCGATCTGCTGAAGATGCCAGAAGATCTGCTGACGCGTTCCGTTAACGTAGGCTTCTCCGGTGGTGAGAAGAAGCGTAACGATATTCTGCAGATGGCGGCGCTGGAGCCGGATCTCTGCATTCTGGATGAAACCGACTCCGGTCTGGATATCGATGCCCTGAAAATCGTCGCCAATGGCGTAAACAGCCTGCGTGACGAAAAGCGTGCATTTATCATCGTAACCCACTATCAGCGTATTCTGGACTACATCAAGCCAGACTTCGTACACGTGCTGTATCAGGGTAAAATCGTAAAATCAGGCGATTTCTCGCTGGTGAAACAGTTGGAGGAGCAGGGCTATGGCTGGCTTACCGACGAAGAGTGATACCGCGCTGCAACAGTGGCACCACCTGTTTGAATCACGCGGTGAAATGCGTTCAATGCAGGCTCAGCAGCACTGGCAGCAGTTAATGCGTTTGGGCTTGCCCACCCGCAAACATGAAAACTGGAAATACACGCCGCTGGATGGCCTGCTGGCGCATCACTTCGTGTTGCCTGAGGCGCACGAGCTCAGCGCTACGCAGGTTGATGCACTGTCGCTCCCGCTGGATGCCGTACGTCTGGTTTTTGTCGACGGAAGATTCCAGCCTGCGCTGAGTAGCAGCGATACCGAACTGTTCGAGATTCAGCACAGCGTTGCGGCCGAGCGCCGCGACCTGCCTGCCGCCGTGCAGCCGGAGATTTTTCTGCACCTGACCGAAAGCCTGGCTGAAGAAGTGACGCATATTCGGCTGGCGCGTGGCAAGGCGGCGGCACGTCCGCTTTATCTGCTGCATATCACCAGCGGCAAAGACGACGGCATGAACACGGTTCATCATCGTCATCATCTGCAACTGGAAGAAAGCGCAGAAGCGGAAGTGATTGAGCACTTTGTCACGCTAAACGACAGCGCGCATTTTACCGGCGCCCGTTTCACCTTTGCCGTTGCGGACAATGCCAGGCTTCGTCACACCAAGCTGGCTTTTGAGAGCAGCAAAAGCTATCACTTTGCCCATAACGACATAGTGATCAACCGCGATGCGCAGGTGACCAGCACCAGCTTCTTACTGGGTGCTGGCCTGAGCCGTCACAATACCAGTACGCAGCTCAATGGTGAAAATACTCAGCTGTCCCTGAACAGCCTGGTGCTGCCGGTGAATCAGGAAGTGGCGGATACCCGCACCTATCTTGAACACAACAAAGGCCACTGCCTGAGTCGCCAGATGCATAAAACCATTGTGCGTGACAAAGGCCGTGCGGTGTTTAACGGTCACATCAAAGTCGCGCAGCACGCACTCAAAACTGACGGACAGATGACCAATAACAACCTGTTGTTAGGCCGTCTGGCGGAAGTGGATACCAAGCCGCAGCTGGAAATTTACGCGGATGACGTGAAGTGCAGCCACGGGGCGACCGTAGGCCGTATTGATGACGAGCAGATGTTCTACCTGCGTTCTCGCGGCATTGAACAGGACGCGGCGCAGACCATGATCATCCATGCCTTTGCTGCCGAGTTAACCGAAACGCTGGATAATCCAATTCTGCGCCAGGCTGTGCTGCAGCGCATCGCGCAGCGCTTCCCGGGAGGCGACTCATGATGAACTTCGATCTCGAGCGTATCAGGGCGGATTTTCCCATCCTGAAGCGTGAGGTCAACGGTCATCCGCTGGCCTACCTTGACAGCGCCGCCAGCGCACAGCGTCCTCTGTCGGTCATCAATGCCGAAAGTCATTTCTACCAGCACGGCTACGCGGCCGTGCACCGCGGTATTCACACGCTCAGCCAGCAGGCGACCAGCGATATGGAAAACGTTCGCCAACAGGTGGCACGTTTTCTCAATGCATCGTCGTCGGAAGAGATTGTTTTTGTAAAGGGTACGACGGAAGGGATCAATCTGGTCGCCAACAGCTGGGGCGGCAGTCAGCTTCAGCCTGGTGATAATCTGATTATCACGCAGATGGAGCACCATGCGAATATCGTGCCCTGGCAGATGGTGGCAGAGCGCTGCGGTGCCGAGATCCGGGTGCTGCCGCTGACCGACAACGGTGAGCTGGCACTGGATCAACTGGCTGGTTTGATCGACAGTCGGACCCGCTTACTGGCGGTGACGCACGTTTCAAACGTGCTGGGCACGGTTAACCCGGTGAAAGCGATCGTCGCGCAGGCCAGAGCGGCTGGCGTCGTCACGCTGATTGACGGGGCTCAGGCTGTGATGCATAACACCGTTGACGTGCAGGACATCGACTGCGACTTCTATGTCTTCTCCGCCCACAAGCTCTATGGCCCGAACGGCATTGGCGTACTTTATGGCCGCAAGGCACTTCTGGATGCCATGCCGCCGTGGGAAGGTGGTGGCTCGATGATTGGTGAAGTCCTGCTGCCAACCGGCACCACCTGGAATACGGCGCCATGGCGCTTTGAGGCCGGTACGCCAAACACCGGCGGCATTATTGGGCTGGGTGCGGCGCTGGACTATGTGCAGGCGCTGGGTCTGGATACGATTCATCAGCGTGAAACCGCATTGATGAACTATGCCCTTGATAAACTCTCATCCGTACCTGATATTCAGATTTACGGTCCGCAGCAGCGCGCAGGCGTGATTGCTTTTAACCTTGGCAAACACCACGCGTTTGACGTCGGCAGCTTCCTTGATCAGTACGGTATTGCGATTCGCACCGGACATCATTGCGCAATGCCGTTACTGCGCCACTATCAGGTGCCGGCGATGTGCCGTGCTTCCTTCACCTTCTACAACAGTGAAGAAGAGGTCGATCGCCTGGCGGCCGGCCTGACGCGTATTCATCGTCTGCTGGGCGGTTGAGCAGAGTAAACGGAGTGATTAATGGCGACGTTGCCAGAAAAAGAGAAACTGGTGCGCAACTTCAACCGTTGCGCCAACTGGGAAGAGAAGTACCTCTACATCATTGAATTGGGTGCCAAACTTCCGGAATCATCTGAAACACTGCATCAGCCCGAATATGCCATTACGGGCTGCCAGAGCCAGGTGTGGATCAAGATGACACCGCAGGCAGATGGCACCATCGGCTTTGAAGGTGACAGTGATGCAGCCATTGTTAAGGGATTGATAGCTATCGTATTTAGTCTCTATCAAAACCTGCAGCCCGCTGACATTGTGGCGCTGGATGTGCGCCACTGGTTCAGCGAACTGGCCCTGGTTCAGCACCTCACGCCAACGCGTTCGCAGGGGCTGGAAGCGATGATTAAGTCAATTCGCCATACCGCTCAGAACCTCAGCTAAGATACACTTCAAAGACGCCATCCGGCGTCTTTTTACTATCTGACGAGAAAAACCGCATGAAACCTGCTTTGCGTTTAGCTGGTGCATTGCTGCTGACCTGCTTTGGGCTCTCTGCACCCGTTTTTGCCACGGAATACCCTTTACCGCCCTCCGACAGCCGCCTGATTGGTGAGAATGTGGTGACCCAGGTACCGGATAACAAACGTCCTCTTGAAGAGATTGCTGCGCGTTATCAGGTCGGGCTGCTGGGCATGTTGGAAGCGAATCCCGGTACCGATCCCTGGTTACCGAAACCGGGCACCCAGTTGACCATTCCTCTGCAGATGATTCTTCCGGACACGCCGCGTGAAGGCATTGTGGTGAACCTGGCCGAACTGCGGTTGTACTATTATCCAAAGGGCGAAGACAAGGTTATCGTGTATCCCATTGGCATTGGTCAGATGGGGATCGTCACGCCCATCATGGTGACCAGCATCAGCCAGAAAATACCCAATCCTACGTGGACGCCCACGGCGAATATCCGCAAGCGCTATGCCAAAGAGGGCATCACGCTGCCCGCCGTCGTGCCAGCAGGCCCGGATAACCCCATGGGGCTGCATGCGCTGCGTATGGCGCGTGGAACAGGCCAGTATCTTATCCACGGCACCAATGCCAATTTTGGTATCGGTATGCGCGTCAGTTCAGGCTGTATTCGTTTACGTACCGAGGATATCGAAGCGCTGTTCAATAGCGTGCCGGTAGGGACGCGGGTACAGATTATTAACCAACCGGTAAAATTCAGCGTTGAACCGGATGGTAAGCGCTACGTTGAGGTGCATCAGCCGCTGTCACGTAATGAGAAGGAGGATCCGCAAACGGCTCCATTAGCGCTCAGTGCGGACTTCAGATCCTTTATGAAGAGCGAGAAGAGTGACAGAGCGTTGATCAAAGCCACGCTGACGCGTCGCTCAGGCATGCCTGTGCTGGTCAGTGCGGGTGAGCCGATACAGGATGAGGCTGCGGCCTCTGCGTCATCCCAGCGCGCTGTGGGCGAGTAGGGCGGACGTCGTTATCCCGAACTGCAGACAAAAAAAATGGTGCCACAAGGGCACCATTTTTAAAACCAGAACTCTTACTTACGGTAAGAGTGAGCCTGGTTGTCCAGACGCTGGTTAGCGCGAGCTGCGTCATCTTTAGCAGCCTGAACGTCAGAACGCACTGCGTTCACGTCGTTGCTCAGCTGGTCAACTTTAGCGTTCAGAGTCTGAACGTCTGAAGACAGCTGGTCGATTTTAGCGTTGCTTGAGCAACCAGCCAGCAGAGTTGAACCCAGGATTACCGCGCCCAGTACCAGTTTAGTACGATTCATTATTTATACCCTCTAGATTGAGTTAATCTCCATGTAGCGTTACAAGTATTACACAAAGCTTTTTAACTTGAGAATAATTTTTTGATAAGAACATGCTTAAACATGATCGTTCGCTCAAAGAAGCAGCGAATTGAAGAACAACATAAAAAAATTTAGCTAAAACAGAGAGATTTAATCGGATTAACCTTAATTTGCAGCGCATTTTTATTGTCATTACGCGCTGGCTTTTTCCTGAATCTGTATTATGAAGACAATAAAAAAGCGCCTTTGAAGGCGCTTTTTAAAAAAGAGGCGTTAAACGCGATATTACAGAACGTGTACCGATGCCGTATTGGTCGTTCCGCTGGGTACCAGCGCACCTGAAACCAGCACAACAACATCACCTTTCTGAGCAAAACCGCTTTCCAGCGCCGCTTCTTTACCCAGGTGATAGAAATCATCGGTAGAGGCGATTTCGCTGACCATACGGGTCTCGATCCCTTTGCTCAGAATCAACTGGCGCGCCGTGGTGGCGTTGGTGGTCAGTGCCAGGATGGTTGCATTAGGGAAATACTTACGCACGGCCTTGGCTGATTTACCGCCTTCTGTGGCGACTACAATCAGTGGTGCTTCCAGTTTCTCGGCTGTCTCAACGGCACCGCGGCAAACGGCTTCGGTAATGCGCAGCTTACGGCTATCATTTTGTCCGTCGATGCGTGGCTTCATCACGCGGTCGGTACGCTCACAGATGGTCGCCATGATGGTGACCGACTCCAGCGGATAGCGGCCTTTCGCGCTCTCGCCAGACAGCATCACCGCATCCGTTCCATCCAGAATGGCGTTAGCCACGTCGCCAGCTTCAGCGCGGGTTGGACGCGGGTTCTTGATCATGGAATCCAGCATCTGCGTCGCGGTGATGACAACTTTGCGGGCTTTATTACATTTTTTAATCATCATCTTCTGCGCGAAGATCACTTCTTCAACCGGGATTTCAACGCCCAGATCGCCACGCGCAACCATGATGCCGTCCGAGGCTTCGAGGATTTCGTCGAAGTTATTCAGGCCTTCCTGGTTTTCAATCTTGGAGATGATTTGAATGTTTTCGCCACCGTGCTGCTTCAGGTGTTCACGAATTTCCAGCACGTCTGAGCGTTTACGAATAAACGAGGCTGCAACAAAATCCACGCCTTGCTCACAACCAAAAATCAGATCGCGCTTGTCTTTCTCTGCGAGTGCAGGCAGCTGGATGGAAACGCCAGGCAGGTTCACGCCTTTGTTTTCGCCCAGATCGCCGTTGTTCAGCACTTCACACACAACGCTGTTCTCAGTGACTTCGGTGACCTGCATGCCGATCAGACCATCGTCGACCAGTACAGTGTTACCAATTTTGAGATCGTTCGCGAAGCCTGAGTAGGTCACGGCAACACGCTCGTTGTTACCAATCACGCTCTGGTCGGTGGTAAAGGTAAAGGTTTGACCGGCTTTCAGTGACACATCGTTGCCACCTTCCAGCTTCATGGTGCGGATTTCCGGCCCTTTGGTATCCAGCAGGATAGCCGCAGGAATGCCGGTTTTTTTCGTCACGGCACGCATGTTGGTAATACGCTGACCGTGTTCTGCATAGTCACCGTGAGAGAAGTTAAGACGCATGACGTTCATGCCTGCTTCAAGCAGCTGAGTCAGCATCTCTTCGGATTCGGTTTTTGGGCCGATTGTACAAACGATCTTAGTCTTTTTCATGACGGGTTATCTGTAAGTTGTGATGGATGAAAAACAGGATTTCGATGACAGTGCACCGAAATGAGAACTCTGGTTGAAATCGAAAAGGGCAGTACAGGATAAGAATAGGTGACGAAGGCCAGGCGTGCAGGGAAGTTGCGTGGTTAGCTTGGTTAACCACCGGGACGTTGTTGCGCAAACAATCTTTATTATCGTCATAAGCACGTAGTCGCTGAAACCTTTCAAGTAGGACAACGCGGCCAGTATAATCACTAAGTATGCGAAAACCAATCGAAAAACAGTACGTAAAGGTAATGTAAATCAAGAAAAGGGTTGTTGCGCAAAAGAAGAAAGGACGTAAAAAGAGTGGTGCGCTCTAATGGACTCGAACCATCGACCCCCACCATGTCAAGGTGGTGCTCTAACCAACTGAGCTAAGAGCGCATATCAAATTTGGTGCGTCCGAGTGGACTCGAACCACCGACCCCCACCATGTCAAGGTGGTGCTCTAACCAACTGAGCTACGGACGCACTTGGTGCGCTCTAATGGACTCGAACCATCGACCCCCACCATGTCAAGGTGGTGCTCTAACCAACTGAGCTAAGAGCGCAACACGCTGTCAGGGCGACAGCGGGGACGAATATTAACGGCAGCGTAAGAGGCTGGCAAGGGGAAAAACGCAAATTTGCCAATGAATGAACATCATCTGCGCGATGCGCCGTTTTTTTGAACGTAACGGGCCTTTTCGGGCCCGTTCAGCGAGTTAGCGAGACGCGCGCGTAAGAATTAATTCCGCAGGAAGCTGCTGCAAACGTCGCACGCGCCACAGCATCATGACGGCGGCCGACGTCAGGCCAACGATAAAACCGCACCAGAAGCCGGCAGGCCCCATGCGCGGCACCACCCAGTCGGTCAGTGCCAGGATGTAACCAGAAGGTAAACCCAGCAACCAGTAAGCGATAAAGGTAATGAAGAAAATCGATCGCGTATCTTTATAACCGCGCAAAATTCCGCTGCCGATCACCTGAATAGAATCCGAAATCTGGTAAATCGCAGCCAGCATCATCAGTTGCGCAGCCAGCGTGACCACCGCGGGATTGTCGTTATAAAGCTGGGCAATTTGATGGCGAAAGGTCACGGTAAAAATGGCCGTAATCACCGCCATGCTTACGCCAACGCCCTGCGCGGTCCACGCGGCGACCCGCGCCTGCTCTGTCGAGCCCTGACCCAGCCGATAGCCAACGCGAATGGTGGCGGCAACGCCCATCGACAGCGGCAGGACAAACATCAGCGAACTGAAGTTCAGGGCAATCTGGTGTCCGGCGACGTTAACAATCCCCAACGGCGAGACTAACAGGGCCACCACGGCAAACAGGGTCACTTCAAAAAACAGCGCCAGCGCGACCGGCAAACCCAACCCTGTGAGACGTTGCAGGATAACGCGTGAAGGCGCTGACCAGCGGCTCTCTACGCGAATGTCTCGCATACTGCGCATCCGTCGTACCCAAAAACGCATGCAGAAGAACATGGCCCAGTACACCGAGGCCGTCGCCACGCCACAGCCTACGCCGCCCAGCGCCGGCATGCCGAAATGGCCGTAGATAAAAATGTAGTTCAGCGGGATATTCAGCATCAGCCCAAGAAAACCCAGCACCATCGCGGGCTTGGTTTTGGATAGCCCCTCGCACTGGTTACGCATAACCTGAAAAAACAGGTAGCCTGGCGCGCCAAACAGCAGGGCATGCAGATAGCCCTCGGCCTTTTCTGCCAGCAGCGGATCGATATCATGCATCGAGCGGATAACATACCCGGCATTCCACAGCACCAGCATGATGAGCAGAGAAAGGAAAAACGCCAGCCAAAAGCCCTGACGAAGTTGTTCAGCGATTCGCTCACGGCGACCTGAACCATTAAGTTGCGCAATGGTGGGCGTCAATGCCAGTAAAACACCATGACCAAACAGGATGGCGGGAAGCCAAATGGACGTGCCAACAGCAACGGCGGCCATATCCGTGGCGCTGACGGCGCCGGCCATAATGGTATCTACAAATCCCATCGCGGTTTGCGCCACCTGAGCCAGGATAACGGGGATCGCGAGGGCCAGCAATTGACGCGCTTCTGTTAAATACTTCTGCACGTAAACACCTGACTTATCTGATTAATAAAGAAATGAGGACTGCTTCAGACGAAGCAGGGCTTAGTGTAACTGGCGCGACCGATTTCTCCAATCTTTGTCACGCAATGCGTTTTGGACTTGTGCCGCCTGTCTCTCAGGCTGTTGAAACCTAACACTTAAGCATGGCTGTGTTAAACTGGCACAAATTTCGTAGAGGCAAAGACTATGTTTACCGGTATTGTGCAGGGCACCGCAGAAATCGTGTCCATTGAAGATAAAGGTCTGTTTCGCACCCATGTGGCCAGGCTTCCTGCTGACCTGTTGCCGGGTTTAGCGCTGGGCGCATCGGTTGCCCATAACGGTTGCTGCCTGACCGTCACCGAAATCAACGGCGATCTGGTGAGTTTTGACCTGATCAAAGAAACTCTGCGCGTGACCAATCTTGGTGATCTCAAGCAGGGCGATGTGGTGAATATCGAGCGGGCGGCAAAATTCAGCGATGAAATTGGCGGTCACCTGATGTCCGGCCACATCATGACCACGGCTGAAATCTGCAAAATTGTCCGCTCTGAAAACAACCGCGAAGTCTGGTTTAAAATTCAGGATCCTTTGCAGATGAAATATATCCTGCACAAAGGATTTGTGGGCATCGACGGTATCAGCCTGACCGTAGGCGACGTGACCAAAACAAAATTCTGCGTTTATCTTATCCCCGAGACGCTGGAGCGAACCACTCTCGGCGCCAAAACCTTCGGCGACAGAGTTAACATCGAAATCGATCCCCATACTCAGGCTATTGTGGACACGGTGGAGCGCGTCCTCGCCCAGCGTGAAGATGCCGCGCTCAAGGCACTCGCAGAGCAGGCCGATCAGCCCGAAACGGATCGGGATTAACAGCGGTAAATAGCGGTAAATAACGCCAGCCGTGACCAAAGCGTTGCCCACAGGCCAGCAGGTTGCCGTGTCGCCCGCCGTCTTCCGGGACGACTGACGGCTGTGCAGTGTCAACTGCCCGGGCGAAAACGCCCGGCGTGAATGTGCTGCTGCCCTGGACTGCGGTTTAAGATCGCCATTTTCCCGTCTGCGAAGGTGGGAGCTGACAGATAACGCGGCAACCTGGCTTACCGGCTGCCGTCCGCGTTCGGTCCGGACAATATCGACCTTGCCACGGCGCATAAACGGGCGCAATCATCGCGCCACCCGCAATCCACCCTCAACGCCACGGCTGAAGACAACCTGCCAGAGCTGAATCTCACGGGCGCGAAACGCACCGGCGCAGGCGTTCAGGTAGTAGGAGAACATGCGTCGGAAACGTTCTTCGTAACGTCCGGCCAGGTCAGGCCAGGCTCGCTGGAAACGCTCATGCCAGGCCATCAGCGTGGTGTCGTAGTCAGCGCCGAAGTTGTGCCAGTCTTCCATAATGAAATGCGGTTCGCTGACGTCGGCAATATGGCGTAAAGAAGGCAGGCAGCCATTCGGGAAAATATACTTGCCGATCCACGGATCGACGTGCATATCCGTTTTGAGCGCGCCAATGGTATGCAGCAGAAAAATTCCGTCTGGCTTGAGGTTGCGATTGACCGTGGCAAAGTAGGTTGGGTAGTTTTTCGGCCCCACGTGTTCGAACATCCCCACCGAGACGATGCGGTCAAACTGCTGATTCAGATCGCGATAATCCTGAAGCAGGATAGTGACATCCAGCCCTTCGCAGCGTTGCTGCGCCAGCTTTTGTTGTTCTGCAGAGATCGTCACGCCTTGTACGCTGACGCCATAGTTTCTTGCTGCATAAGCCGCCAGACCGCCCCAGCCACAGCCAATATCCAGCAAGGTCATACCGGGTTTCAGTTGCAGCTTGCGACAGATCATGTCCAGTTTGGCTTCCTGTGCCGCCTCAAGCGTCGTGGCGTCTTTCCAGTAGCCACAGGAGTATTGCATGTAAGGATCGAGCATCAGGGTAAAAAGGTCATTACCCAGATCATAGTGCGCTTTGCCGACTTGCCAGGCCCGTTTTTTCGACTGCAGGTTAACCAGGCGGGCCAGCGCAATGCGCACGATATCCTGCACGTGATGAGGAAGCTGCTCATCAAGCTTATGTTTCAACGCCCGATGAAAAAACATATCCAGCCTTTCGCACTCCCACCAGCCGTCCATATAACTTTCGCCCAGCCCCAGGGAGCCCTTTTGCAGGACGCGTTTAAAAAAATCGGGATGTTTAACCTGAATGTCCCATGGGCGGGAACCGTTGATTTCGATGTCTGCTTTTTGCAATAACTCATGAACGATACGGTACCAATGGTTTCGTTCGATATTCACTTCTGCTACACATGTTGAACTCATAGCCACTCCATCACCAGAACTGTCAGAACCTGAGAAAGAGCAGGAGCCGTTTCTCAGGATTATGAGAAAAGTCACAGATGACGCCTTGCGCCAGACAACCTTAAGCGTACAGAGAAAGGGTGCAATGCAGGGGCCAGCAGAGTGCATTTGCCCACAAAGACACCTTCACAGCGATGAGGCTGCGTCAAACATTGTTATTATGATGGTACGGCGAATCAGGGCCCGGCACAGGAGGCGCTGGCGGGCCCGTCACGTGTTGATCACTCAGACGACAAAAGTCGTTGCCTCAGTGATTATCCTGGCAGGGATGTGCCGTTGAGGCAATATCAGTTTGTGCGCCGGTGCGGCGCTGCATCTGATAGCCTGCCAGCGCCAGTACAATCGTCACCGCCATGATGAGCGTTGTGGTGAACAGCGCCTGGGTCAGGCCCGCCGATACGGCCAGGCTGGCGACAAAGCACAGGCCCAGCTGCAGCGTGTTCTGAAGGGCGGCGGCTCTGCCGGTCGCATGGGGGAAGGGCAGAAGTGCACTGGATACGACGATGGGATAAATCGCCCCGTTCGCCAGCGCCATGCCGCAAAACGGCACCAGCAAAGCGGTGAGTGAAACCGAGCCTGACAGGGCGACGGCAAACAGGGCCAGTACGCTAAGGCTATAGACGATGAGCAGCCATGGCAGCAACTGCGCCCCTTTGAAACGGTTAAGGAGCGCACGGCAGCCAAAACCGCCGACTAAGAAAGCAATGGTCTGCGGAATATAGCTTAAGCCGATATCAGCAGGCGACAGGCCAATCGCTGCCAGAATAAACGGTGATCCGGTCAGCCAGGCAAAAAAGCTGGCCGAGCAGGCAGAATACATCAGGACGTTACCGCTGTAGACGCGTGAACGCAGCAGCGTCATAAAACCGGGCTGTGACGGGGCCGGGCGGCGCGCTGTTTGTACCGATGGCAGGCGCAGCGTAATCAGGATCAGGGCCGCGGCAATCGCGGTCAGAACGACAAAAATTGAGCGCCAGTGAAAATGGCTAATCAGCCAGGCACCCAGCAGCGGGGCAAGCGCAGGAGACAGCGCGACCAGCGGCATAATAGTGGCAAAGACTTTATTCGCGCGCGACTGAGGATAGCGATCGACCACCAGGGCCTGCCAGCTCACGGCAGCCGCGCACACGCCGATGGCCTGAATGAAGCGCAGCACCAGCATCAGTACCACGTCGTCCACCCACAGCATCCCCGCACAACCCAGCGCAAACAGGCTCAGTCCTGCCAGCAATACCGGTTTGCGGCCAATACGATCTGACAGCGGTCCCCATACCAGCTGACCACAGGCAAAACCCGCCAGGAACAGGCTCATACTGGCGCTGATCATCCCGGCGGAGGTGTTAAAACTTTGCTGCATGGCCCCGAAGGCGGGCAGGTACATATCGGTGGCCAGAAAGCCCAGCATACTGAGCACGGCAAGATAGGGAATGAATCCTTTAGAAGCTGACATCTGATTCTCATTTTTTTGCAGGATAAACGCGGGGCAGTGTAAAAGCTGTACTTCATACTGTGAAACGGTAAAATTTGCCTGTTGCTGTTAAAAAATTTAAAGGCAGGATATGTGGTCTGAATATGCGCTTGAAGTGGTTGATGCGGTCGCGCGTGGCGGCAGTTTCAGTGCCGCGGCCCAGGAGTTACACCGTGTGCCTTCTGCCATAAGCTATACCGTTCGCCAGCTTGAAACCTGGCTGGCGGTACCGCTGTTTGAACGGCAGCACCGGGAGGTTGTTTTGACACCTGCGGGCGAACATTTTGTGCGAGAAGGCCGCAGCGTCATCAAAAAAATGGATGCCACGCGCCGTCAGTGCCAGCAACTGGCCAACGGCTGGCGAGGGCAAATCGCGATTGCGGTGGACTGCATTGTGAAACCGCACCGAACCCGTCAGTTCGTCAGGGATTTCTATCGCCACTTTCCGGATATGGAGCTTCACATCAGTTATGAAGTGTTTAACGGCGTATGGGATGCGCTGGCTGACGGAAGAGTCGAGGTCGCAATAGGCGCGACTCAGGCGATTCCGGTGGGCGGGCGGTTTGCTTTCCGCGATATGGGAACCCTGAACTGGCGCTGCATCGTCGCGCGGGAACATCCGTTAACCCAGGTCGCCCGGCTGGATGATGAGGCGTTGCGCAACTGGCCTTCGCTGGTGCTGGAAGACACCTCGCGCGCGTTACCGCGCCGTATGACCTGGGCTCTGGATAATCAACGCCGACTGGTGGTGCCTGAATGGCAGACCGGGCTGGACTGCGTCCGGGCCGGGCTGTGCGTCGCAATGGTGCCGGGGCACTTAGCCCGCCCGCTACTGGACAGCGGCGAAGTGACTGAACTTAACTTGCCCCAGCCTTTTCCAGAAAGTCCCTGCTGCGTCAGTTGGGCGGAAGATCGCGCATCACCGGCATTGGGCTGGTTGCTCAATTACCTGGGTGATGCGCAAACGCTCAATCAGGAGTGGTTGAGCGAGGATTAGCGACGGTAGTCGCGATAGGGACCGTAGCCTACAGAGCGTCGCTCAATCAGTGTCGGATGCACTTCGATGGTTTGCGACTCTTCACGCTTGCTGGTAATGCGGTCCAGCAGCATCTCCAGAGCCTTCTCCCCCAGTTGCGCTTTTGGCTGGTGCACGGTAGTCAGTGCAGGCGTGAAATAGCGTGCGTTGCGCACATTATCGTAGCCAATCACCGAAATATCCTGCGGGACGCGCAGGCCCATTTCATCGGCGGCACAGATAGCGCCCATGGCCATAATATCGCCACCGCAGAACACCGCGCTTGGGCGCTGCTTCTGCGACAGAATTTGCTGCATAGCCTGATACCCGGATTCAGGCTCGAAATCGCCCTGCACAATCCACTCTGAACGCGGCTGAATACCGGCTTCTTCCAGCGCCTTGAGGAAACCGGCATGACGGCCACCACCGGTGTTACGTTCCATTTGCCCTGGAATGGCGCCAATATCGCGATGCCCGCGTTCGATGAGGTAGCGGCCGGCCAGATAACCGCCCTGAAACGCATTATCCAGCACCGTGTCAGTAAAATCGGCACGGGATTCGCCCCAGTCCATGACCACCATGGGAATATTGCGGTTGGCTTCCAGCATTTGCAGCAAATCATCCGGGTACTCAGAACACATGACCAGCAGCCCATCGACGCGCTTCTGCGCCATCATCGAGAGGTAGGCACGCTGTTTTTGCAGGTCGTTATGCGCGTTGCCTAAAATCAGGGTGTAGCCTTTATCAAAGCAGTGATTCTCCACGGCTTCAATAATTTCAGCGAAATAGGGCGCCTCGCTGGAGGTGGCCAAAAGGCCCAGCGTTTTGGTGTGATTCACCTTCAGGCTGCGTGCTACGGCGCTGGGTGAATAATGTAATTCCCGAATCGCTTCCCAGACCGCTTCGCGGGTATCTTCTGCGACAAAGCGCGTCTTATTGATGACGTGAGAAACGGTTGTGGTAGAGACGCCTGCACGTTTCGCCACATCTTTAATTGTTGCCATGAAAATCGAACTCCCGGGCTTATCTAACCTGTTGATAAGCATGTTGTTAAACGTTTGCGTCAGCGGACGGTTATTTCTGCAAAAAAATCGTTTTTCTGACCGGTTATGGGGCATCGGGGCAGGAAATAACGGTTGAAAAGGGTGCTGACGCAACCGATGTTGCGCGCTGTTGCGCAACAAAGAGGGGATTCTAACAAGGCTGCGCGGATAAAACGAGATTTTTACCCACGCGTGTGGGAAAATGCTTAACCCCTACTAAAATTGTGCCTAAGGAGTTGTGATGAGTACCGATCTGAAACTGTCATTGATGACCACGGCGGCTGCACTGTTGATGATTATTGCGTTCAGCTTTACCGCCATTCTGAACTAATAAAAAAGCCGGGAAGGTTTCCCTGTCCCGGCTGCGTTCCGTCGGTATGACGGAGGAGTGACGTTTAGCGAACGGTTTTTGGCGTCATGACGCGACGCGCACCAATATAGTGGCGCTGCCAGTAATCTTCGCTTAACGCACTGATTTGAATGTCCTTTCCGGTACGCGGTGACTGAATAAATTTACCGTTACCCAGGTAAACACCCACGTGGTCGGCCGTGCCACGTCCGTTGATGCGGAAAAACACCAGATCGCCTTTCTCCAGCGCTTCCCGATTCACCGGCGCGGCATCCCGCAGGTGATACATTTCATTTGCAGTACGCGGAATTTTAAATTTCACCACATCTTTGTAGGCGTACCACACCAGGCCGCTGCAGTCGAAACCGGTATGCGGCGATTTTCCGCCCCACTGGTAGCGCTTGCCCAGCTGTCCCATCAGTTTTGCCATCGCCGTTTCACGTGCTTTTTGATAGCGCTGACGGTGTGCGTTGCTCATTTTGATGGTGCCGGTATCCTTGCTGTCCGCTTTCGCCACCTTCACCGCGCGTTGATGACCATAGCGTTTCTTGCTGGTGGCGTTGGCGGCCACTTTTTTGGTGAGCTTCTTGTGTGAATCAGTCGCTTTGGTCAGGGTTTTGTGAGAGGCAACCGCGTGAGAGGGATTTTTACTGGTTTTAAGCGTTTTGCTGGATTTCTGCTCTGCGGAGGAACGGCTTTTTTTCGCCGACGCTTTAACCGTGCGTCGCTTGCGCCGCTCATCTTCGCGCGCACTTTTTTTCTCTACCTTATGCAAGCTGGCCTTAACCGGCGCCTGCGGTGATGCAGAGGCGACGTTAAAGAACAGTTGCGCAAAAGCCAGAATAAGAAGCGTAATAATTGAACGCATAGTCCGTTTACTGGTTAAGCTGTCAGGTTCAACAGATATCTGACAAGGTTAAGAAAAATCTGATCAACGATCAGCGCCGAAGACATTCTAGTCCAGTTTTTTTTAAAACAGTAAGTCCTTTTTTTATTAATTAATAACTTGGGTAAAAAGCAGGCATAAATAAGCAATTTCAGCAGGTTAACTCAGCAAAATTATTGCAAATTATTAATGCATTCACCTTTTGGGTCCCGATGAGCGGGTGGATAGCGCGCAAGCGGACTTAACAAACATGGCGGTTTGCCCTAACGGGAAGAAAATCTCATTTTCAGTCCTGAAGGGAAGTCGCTACAATAAAGAAACACGAAGTGACGAATTAAGGAAGGCAATAATGAGTACTGTAGAAAAAATTCAGCGCCAGATCGCAGAAAACCCGATCCTGCTGTACATGAAAGGTTCGCCGAAACTGCCAAGCTGCGGTTTCTCTGCCCAGGCGGTTCAGGCGCTGTCTGCCTGTGGTGAGCGCTTCGCTTACGTGGATATTCTGCAGAACCCGGATATTCGCGCAGAGCTGCCAAAGTATGCTAACTGGCCAACCTTCCCTCAGCTGTGGGTCGATGGCGAACTGGTTGGCGGCTGCGACATTATTGTTGAGATGTTCCAGCGTGGCGAATTACAACCGCTGGTCAAAGAAACCGCTGAGAAGTTTAAAGAAGCGGAATAATAAAAAAGGCCGACATCGTCGGCCTTTTCTTCGTTTAACGGGCGTTTACTCCGCCGCGCCCTGATCTTCTGTTGCTTCTTCCGCTAGAGCCAGCGGCCAGCCTCCCAGACGTTTCCAGCGATTGACCAGTTCGCAGAACAGCGTGGCCGTTTGCTGCGTGTCATACAGCGCAGAGTGCGCCTGACTGCTGTCAAATTCCATCCCGGCCGCTTTGCAGGCTTTGGCCAGTACCGTCTGACCCAGCACTAACCCGCTCAGAGCGGCCGTGTCGAAAGTGGCAAAAGGATGAAACGGATTCCGTTTCAGGCTGGCGCGTTCGGCGGCGGCATTCATAAAATTAAGATCGAAGGTGGCATTATGCGCCACCATGATCGCGCGATTGCACCCGGTATCTTTAATGCCTTTGCGCACCAGTTTAAAAATGGCATGCAAGGCTTCGTATTCGCTCACCGCGCCCCGTAACGGATTGCTGGGATCGATGCCGGTAAAGGCAAGGGCTTCCGGATGCAGCAGAGCGCCGACAAAAGGTTCAACATGAAAATGCAGTGTCTGGTCGTGATGAAGCCAACCCTCGTCATCCATTTTCAGCGTAATGGCCGCGACTTCCAGCAGCGCATCGGTTTGCGCATTGAAGCCCGCCGTTTCCACATCGATAACCACGGGATAGAAACCACGAAAGCGTTGATTGAGTGCGTTGGGGGAAGACGATTCAGACATCAGGATCTCATTGCAGAAAAAGGGCAGCGCGTAGTATGCCAAAAAAGCGCCCCGTCTGCAGCAGGTACAGGTAAGGGAAGCAAGAATCAGCCCGCGTTGCGCGGGCTGATGTTGACGGCTTAGCTGCCGAGGCCGTGTCCGGCATGTTTATTTTCGATCAGTTCGATTTTATAACCGTCTGGATCTTCAACAAAGGCAATGATCGTGGTGCCACCTTTGACCGGGCCGGCTTCACGCGTCACGTTACCGCCGTCGTTACGGATGCGCTCGCAGGTTGCGGCAACATCATCAACGCCCAACGCGATGTGACCATAAGCGTTACCGAGATCGTAGCTGTCAACGCCCCAATTGTAGGTCAGCTCAATAACGGCACCTTCGCTCTCTTCGGTGTAGCCCACAAACGCCAGGGTATATTTATATTCAGCGTTTTCGCTTTGGCGCAGCAGGCGCATGCCCAGCACGCGAGTGTAAAAATCAATGGAGCGTTGCAAATCGCCAACGCGCAGCATGGTATGAAGTAAACGCATAGCTTCCTCTTTTGAAAAACGTCATCCCCGGATGACACAAACACTCAGTATAGCGACGATAATCGCCAAAGAATAACCGCAGCCGTGAAAGACTCACGGCTGCCTGCGTTTTACAGTGCAGGATAGTCAGTATAGCCTTCAGCGCCGCCACCGTAGAAGGATTCGGGACGCTGTGGATTCAGTGGTGCATCTTGTTGTAAACGCTGGGCCAGATCCGGGTTAGCGATGTAATCCCGACCAAAGGCAACGGCATCGATCAAGCCGCGGCTGATAAGATCATCCGCTTTCTCAACGGTGTAAGCGCCAGCGCCAATAATTACGCCCGGGAAGGTATCACGGACTTTCTGACGGAAGGCGTCGCTGTAAGGTGTACCGCCTGCCCAGTCAGGTTCTGACATATGCAGATAGGCAATCTTGCGTTTCGCCAGTTCAGCGATGTACCACAGTGCATCTTCTTCTTCGTTCGGGCCATTATCCAGGTTCTGGAAGCTGCCGACAGGAGAGACACGGATACCAACACGATCCGCTGACCAGTTGGCAATCGCGGCATCGACCACTTCAAGCGCAAAACGTCCGCGTTTCTCAACGCTGCCGCCGTACTCATCGGTACGCTGATTCGAGGACGGTGACAGGAACTGGTGCATCAGATAGCCGTGAGCGGAGTGCAGTTCCAGCATGTCGAAGTCTGCTTCCCGCGCATTGGCAGCGGCCTGACCAAAATCGGCAACGATTTGCTGAATTTCACTGATGCTCAGTTCGCGCGGCACTGAGGTATCTTCGCGATACACGCTGCCGTCTTCGGCACGCAGGGAGGTACGTGTGCCTGCGGGAATCGCCGAAGGCGCAACCGGCGCTTTACCTTCCGGCTGGACGCTGTTGTGTGAAATACGGCCGGTGTGCCACAGCTGTACGGCACTGTGTCCGCCTGCCTGGTGAATACCTTCGTTGATATTTTTCCACGCGGCGATTTGCGGCTGGGTGTGTAAACCCGGCGCACCCGCATAACCTTTGGCCTGGAAAGAAATCTGGGTAGCTTCGGTAATAATCAGGCCCGCCCCGGCGCGCTGACGATAGTATTCGGCCATCAACGGCGTCGGGATATCGCCTGGCTCAATGCTACGCAAGCGTGTCAGCGGGGCCATAAAGACACGATTAGGCACGGTAATTGCGCCAACTTTTAGCGGACGAAACAGCTGAGTACTCGCCATAATAACTCCTTTTAAGTAGACCGGTCGTCTACAAATTGTGGTTTTTTTAAACCAGTGGCGCTTTCAGCCACTGTTCGATGGTAATAAACGCCAGCCGCAGGGGCTGTGCCTTACGGGAAAGCTTGCTTTGCAAACTGGCACCGAGCCACAAGACATAGAGTAGCTCTGCCAGCTGTTCAGGCGGATGCGGCAATATCAGTCCTTCTTCCTGCTGTGCCGTCGTTAAGGCGCGGCTATAAGCCGCGATAACATGACTGGCACCGTGCTGCAGGGCACCGCGCATGGGTTCAGACAGGTCACAAACTTCAGCCGACAGTTTCACACTCAGACAACCGACGATGTGCCCCTGTTGTTCAAACACCGCAAGCGCATGTCTGAAATGGTCTAACAATCGTTCTCTCACCGTGCCCGCTGGCTGAGACAACTGTTGCTCTACCTCATGCAGGTAGCGGACAAAGTAGCGCTCAAGCAGGGCAACGCCAAACGCTTCTTTTGACGGGAAATAGTAATAAAACGACCCTTTCGGAATGGCCGCCTGTGTCAGCAGCTGACTCAGCCCCATGGCGGTAAATCCGCGCTGCAGGCAAAGCTTCTCGCCCGTTATCAGCAGGTGTTCACGTGTTTCATGACGTTGTGGCATCTTGTTCATGGGGTTTATCCTGGTAGACCAATCGGTCTAATGCAAATTTTAATCGCGGGACAGGCACAGAGTGTTAAATCATCACGTATTGAAAGTGAATAAATTGTTCGTGTTGTGATTATTTCTTGCACAATCGCACCAGTCTGTCTTCAATAGAGGGATGCACGTTTTAGCGGGGGCAGTTGTGGCAGAGCAGCTTGAGTTTTTTCCGGTTCCCAGTCCATGCCGGAGTATTTGTCAGACAGATTCACGTGGCTATTGTCTCGGTTGCCTGCGCAGCCGCGACGAGCGTTTTAACTGGATGCGCTATACCGACAGCCAGAAACGTGACGTGCTGCGCCTTTGCCATCAGCGCCGCCTGCGTATGCTGCGTCAGCAGCATAAGGATGAGCCTCAGGAACCCCAGCAACCGACCTTGTTCTGACCCCCGCACGATTTCCGTTATACTCCCTGACAGACAACCAGCCGCTTTTGTGTCACAGGGAGAACACGATGTTACAACCGCAAGCTATTGCGCCACAGGGCCCTCACTTTTCACCGCTGATTATGGGCTACTGGCGCCTGATGGAGTGGGACATGACGCCACAGCAACGGGTCGCCTTTATTGAACACCATCTTTCACTGGGGCTTTCCACGGTCGATCATGCCGATATTTATGGTGATTACCGTTGCGAGGCGGCGTTTGGTGAAGCATTAAAACAGGCACCCTCGCTGCGCCAGCGGCTTCAGATTGTCACGAAATGCGGCATTGCGACGCGCGCCAAACCCGAACATCAGATTGGCCATTACATCACCGATACCGCACACATTCTTGCCAGCGCAGAGCGTTCGCTGCAGGCTTTTCACACCGATTATCTCGACCTCCTGTTGATTCATCGGCCCGATCCCCTTATGGACGCCGATGACGTTGCCGATGCGTTTCTTCAACTGCATCAGGCCGGTAAAGTGCTTCATTTCGGCGTGTCCAATTTTACACCTGCGCAGTTTGCCCTGTTGCAGTCGCGTCTGCCTTTTAGCCTGGTCACTAATCAACTTGAAATCTCTCCCGTTCAGCAAAACGTGCTGCTGGATGGTTCGCTGGATCACTGCCAGCAGCAGCGCCTGCGCCCTATGGCATGGTCCTGTCTCGGGGGCGGACGTCTGTTCAGCGATCCCCATTTCCAGCCGTTGCGCGACGAGCTGGCGCGGGTCCGAGAGGAGACAGGCGCATCCAGTCTGGAACAGGTCGTCTACGCATGGGTGATGCGCCTGCCGAGCAAGCCGTTACCTATCATCGGCTCCGGCAAAATCCAGCGCGTCACCGAGGCGGCGGGGGCCGTGGATCTGTCGCTCAGTCGCCAACAGTGGTTCTGTATTCGTAAAGCAGCGCTGGGCTACGACGTACCCTGAGCGTAAACATTCGTCAATTTGCGGCAATCTTTGCGCACTGAGGCCAGGCTTAAGCTGAACCCAGAGCACTAAGGAGCCACAATGAAAGTGAAAACTATCGCGTTGTTGACGCTGTTAACCTGCGGCGCAGCCCAGGCCGCCAGTGAAGAGGTGACGATTCATGAGGTGTCGCCGCAGGGTATCGGCAAATCTGTTGGCACGGTGAAGATCGAAGAAACGCAATATGGTTTGCAGTTTACGCCCATGCTGGCGGGGCTAAAACCGGGCATCCACGGCTTCCATGTCCATGCGAAAGGCAGCTGTGAACCAGGTGAATCAGAGGGGAAAACGGTGGCCGCGGGCGCGGCGGGTGGTCATCTGGACCCGGATAATACCGGTAAACATCTCGGACCCTACGGTGAAGGTCACTTAGGGGACCTGCCAGCGCTCTACGTGGATGACCAGGGCAAGGCCAGCTATCCCGTGCTGGCACCCCGGATCAAAAACCTGAGTGAGATAAAAGGCAAGGCACTGATGGTTCACGTGGGCGGCGATAATCACGCGGATCACCCGAAACCGCTAGGCGGCGGCGGGGCCCGCTTTGCCTGCGGCGTAATCTGATCAGACAGTCTGGCGGCATCGGTTGCCGCCAGCATGGCTTTTCGTACGTTGAAGATTTGTTGTAGCATCATGCCTTCATTCCCCCCTATGATACTGATTCCCGTCATAAAGCCTGACAACCTGAGGAGCAGGGTAAATGAAATGGAAGGGCGCATGGTTACTGTGCCTGCTGCTGGCAGGCTGTGATAAACCCAATGATACGCAGTTGGTAACCGAAACCGGGCGAGAGCTTCAGCGTACCATTGATACCAATCCTGCACGGATTCGGTGTGAACATATCGCGAAGGGCCGTGAGCGGCTGAGTCGGGACGTGGTGCAAAAACTTGAAGCATCGCATTGCCAAAATGTTCTGCGTAGCGCCACGGAAACCAATTTCACAGATACCACGATCTATCACCACAATACGGTGATGATTTGCGGCGGCATCACGGGGAAAAGCTTCACTGGCACCTTCATTTCCCGGCGCTTTATTTTCTCCCCGGATGAAAAAGCGCTGGTTATTGAGCCGGTTTCTGAGGCGGATAAGACGCGATTCGAAGGACAAAAAACGGTACAGCAACTGCAGGATGATTTTAACCGCCAGCATCAGCAGTACTGTCAGTAGTCAGTCGGGAATGGCCTGTTTCAGCTGTTCCAGCGAACAACGTAAGCGCCACAACAATCCGGCAAGCGTTCCGGCTTCCCGGGTATTTTCCCTGATCGTTTCATCTGTCATCGTCTGTAGCGCATCCAGTGCCGCATCAAGTTGCCGGTGCTGAACACCGCGAAGGCTCATCACATGTTGCAGATCCTGCATCGCGCGCACGCGGTACTGATTCAGAACGGCGGATTCGGTGGGCCAGTCGCGCAGCTGCCAGACGAGGTGTGAGCAGTTGAGCAAAACCACGCCCCAGCGCAGTAGCCAGACGCGCGCTTTTTCATCCCGACTGCTGCTGAGCTGGCCGATCTTATGATAGATCAGCGACTCGAAGCGGTGTTGACTCAAATGGGGCCGGGGGCGAAGCTGATCGAGAAAAGCCATGCGCAGAGACTGAATATGGCGCCGGCTGCGGCGGCTATCCGAACTGGGGCGCAGCAGCTGAAACGCCAGCCAGGCGAGCAGTACGCCGCAAATTTTGGCGATATTGCCGTCAAAGAACGTTTGGTAGTCCCAGTCTGGTGGATTGGTCACGGCCAGAAACGATCCCAGAAAAACAATAAACTGTCCCCACATGGCGGCCCGCTGTTTCTGCTGCACCCGGAACAGTTGCAGGGTCAGCAACAAGGGAAATAACACCGCCAGCAGTTGCCATAGTTGATTAAACTGCACCATCAGCCCGAATTTAAACACAAAGCTAAATGCAAACAGCCACAACAGCGTTTTCAGTAATAACGTAATGCTGCCTGTGGGTGAGGGAGCCGAGGCGTAAAGCACGCAGGCGATCGCCGTGAAGGTGAGCGCCGATGCGCCCGAAGACCACTGCGTCGTAATCCAGAATGCGCAACCCGCGACCACGACAGTAAAAGTGCGCAGTGCACTCCAGCCTGCCTCTGCGCTATCGCTCTCACTGGCCAGCGCAGATACGGCCGGTGGTTGAAAGCGGGTATCCGCCTCGGCGTGCTCCAGCAGTCGTATCCAGCGCAATACGTTGAGGTACATCCAGCAGAAGTAGCGCAGCCGCTGACAGAACGCCCGCTGTCGATAATCCCCTTCGCTGGCAGGCGTAATCGTGCGCAACAACGCCGCGAGCCGATACTTATTGCAGTCGGGTTTGGCCAGTTCCTGCATGATAGCCTTCAGCACCTCAAACAGCGCCTCAGGTGCATCGGGCCAGTTCAGCAGCATACGACGAAGACTGGACAGCACGCTGGTCAGTCTCAGCTGCTGATGCAGGATGTAATTCAGCACGTTATTCTGGCGGCGAAAGCGATAATGGCTCCAGAAGGCCTGGATGCGTAATAAGTTCATGGTCAGGATCTGACCAATCACCGTTTCATGGGCGCTGCGTATCTCGTCATTACGGGTGTCCTGCAGCAGGCGCGTGGCATGTTCCAGCAGGCGGGCGTGCATCTGTTTTAGCGCGTGGATGAGTGCATCGCCGTCAGAGGTGCTGGGTAAGAGCATCATCATAAAGCCCGCGCACAGCAGCCCGGAAATCACTTCACATACCCGCGCCTGAGCAATCTCCCACAGGCTGGTGATGTCCGTCAGGTTGACACAGCTGAAGGCAATAATGGCTGCGGTATAACCCGCCAGCGAAAAACCATAGGCCACATTGTTTTGATAGTGGTTTGCCACCCAGGTGCACAGCGCCAGCCAGCCGGCAATATACAAGGTGAACAGCCAGGGCTCGTTTAACGTATGGCCGGCAATCAACAGCGCAGCGGCCGCCCCCAACAGGCTGCCCACGATGCGGCCCAGGCTTTTACTGATCACGCCGCCAAGGGTAGGAAAACTTACCACTGCTGCTGAGGTCATGGCCCAGTAAGGCTCGTCCAGGTTCAAACCATAGGCAATGCTCAGCGCAAGGCACATCGCGCCTGCATTGCGTAACGCATAGCGCCATTGACTGCGATCCGCCTTTACCCAGGGAAGGTTTCCCCAGGCCAGCCCGTTGAGATTCATGGTGCTATCGTAATCGTGCAGGTTGTACCGGCGATCAACAGCGCGCGATCGGGAAGCGATGTGAGGCGGATACGGACAGGGACACGTTGCGCCAGACGAACCCAGGGCACGTTCGGTTTAATATCCGGCAGTAAACCGTTATCCGCCTCCAGGCTTTGATCGTAGATAGCCCGCCCGATGCTTTCTACCTGACCGGTCAACTGCGCGCCGCTGCTGTAAAGCACCACGTTGGCAGCGGCGCCAGGATGAATGTGGCGCAGCTTGGTTTCTTCAAAGTAGCCGACGACGTAGTAAGAGTGGCTGTCGACCAGGGCAAAAAGCGGCGTACCGGCGCTGGCGTAGTTGCTAGGGCGCAGGGTTAAATTACTCACCCAACCGTCCGTGGGGGCGGTGAGGGTGGTTTGCTGCAGGTTCCATTGCGCCTGATCACGCTGTGCCTGTGCCGCCTTCACGCTGGCCAGTGCGGCATCGGCGTTCAGACGGGCAACATCCAGATCTTCACCTGAAATGGTATTGCGCGGCAGCCGGCTTCGCCTGCTGAACTCGTTTTGCGCTTTAGCGAGATCGGCTTTTGCCTGGCTAAGCTGCGCATCGGCTTTATTCAGATCGATTTGCCAGGGGACGGGGTCCAGCGTCAATAACGTTTCGCCTTTGTGAACAAACTGATTATCTGTCACCTTCAATGCCACAATGCGTCCTGAAATCTGCGGCGTGATATCCACTAACTCGGCACGCACTTTTCCATCTCGTGTCCAGGGCGACTGCATGTAGTAATTCCAGGCCCACCAGGCACTGAGCAGCGCAAGGGTAAAAACAATCAGCGTTGAAAAGTACTTTAATCCGGAAAATTTCATCGTTTTCATCCGTGATCCATCAGCCAGAGTGAGGCCGTCACGCACAGCACAAATAAGGAAAGATCAAACAGTGTGGGATGCCAGACGTCGCCAGAGGCGAGCCAGCCGCGCAGCAGTGGGTGAATCAGCAGCCAGAGAAAAAAACCGGCCAGCACCGCTTTAAACAGGGGAGGAAAGTAAAGTGACGCACCGAAAATCAGTTCCGTAAGCGGGTGAACACTGAGAAATCCGTTGCTGATGATATCCATTATGGGGATGCACTCTGGAACAGGTTAGTGAAATATTTTCAGCCGAAACTGTCTACTTAGTGATTAGTAATTTAACTTCCGGCTTGCAAAATACTATACAATGCAGCCTGATAGCTAGCCGACTAATTATAAGGAGATAACATGGATACCCCACTCGGAACGGACCTGTCCAGACTGGTGCGCATCTGGCGGGCTCTGATCGATCAACGCCTGAAGCCACTCGATTTAACCCAAACGCATTGGGTTACGCTGCACAATATCCATCAGTTACCGCCTGAGCAGTCACAAATTCAGTTAGCCAAAGCCATCGGTATCGAACAACCTTCGCTGGTCAGAACCTTAGATCAGCTTGAAGAAAAAGGGCTGATTACCCGAACCACCTGCGCACATGACCGCCGTGCCAAACGCATTAAGCTGACACAACAGGCCGAGCCGGTTATTCAGCAGGTCGAACACGTGATTGACATTACCCGTGACGATATTCTCACCGGTATCAGCCGCGATGAGATCAATCAGATGGTGTCGCTGATTGCGCGCCTTGAGAAGAATATTCTCGAACTACAGAACAAAGAAAAGTAATACCGACGCACAGTGCCCGTCACCGGCGTCGGTGGGTGACTGTATTAGCGTGGAGAAACGGTGACCTGGCTGCCATCGGTCGCCATCGCTACGCGCTGTCCTACAGAGTAACGGCTGGCGGCCTGTTTCTGCACCACCATAATGGTGTTGCCGTCATCCTTGCGGATTTCCAGTTCAACACCGTCTGTTTTGTTCATCGCACCTTGTACGCCCTGGCCCGCAACGCCACCCAGTACGGCACCGCCGGCTGTTGCCAGGCTGCGTCCCGCACCGCCGCCAATCGTGTTGCCCAGGAATCCACCCAGTACGGCACCACCGATAGCGCCAATGATATTGCTGTCATCGCCGCCCTGAATTTTAACCGGACGTACGGACACTAAGGTACCGTATGAAACGCTCTGGACCTGTTTGGCTTCACTGGCGCTGTAGGTATCGCCCGACAACGTATCGGTATTGCTACAACCTGCAAGCATCACTCCAGTCAAAGCGACCACAATTACACGCTTAATCATTTGAAAACTCCTTTATTCAAGAATGCGCCTATCTCTCGCGAAATCCTGTAAACAGTATAAGACAGAAAACTGGAGAATTGACCTTTGCCGGTATAAAACATGGCTGACGCCAGCATAGACCGTTAAATTTTAACAATGATTCAATCGATGAGAAAAAAATTTCTAAGGCGTTAACTCACAGGCAATTTATTGATTAAAAACAAATTAATCATGGATTTAACCGCAATTTTTTGTCAGGCTTAACGCGCGTAACACCATTTTCACCTTAATGAAAAGGAACGGCTATGAAATCAGGACGCTACATCGGCGTGATGTCGGGCACCAGTCTTGATGGTGTGGATGTGGTTCTGGCGGCCATTGACGAAAATATGGTGGCTCAGCAGGCCAGCTACTGTCATCCCATGCCACCGGATTTGCGTCAGGCTATTCTGGCCATTTGCCAGGGACAGGCCCTGACGCTGTCGCAGTTAGGGCAGCTTGATACGCGGCTGGGGCAGCTGTTTGCTGAGGCGGTATTGACCCTGATGCGCCGTGAATCCCTTGAAGTTGGCGATATCACGGCGATCGGCTGTCACGGGCAAACCGTATGGCATGAGCCGCAGAGCGCAGCGCCGAATACGCTGCAAATTGGCGATCACAATCAGATAGTTGCCGCGACCGGCATTACGGTCGTGGGGGATTTCAGGCGGCGTGATATGGCGCTGGGCGGGCAGGGCGCACCGCTGGTGCCGGCCTTCCATCAGGCCTTGATGATGGATGCCACCGAACGTCGCATGGTGCTGAACATCGGCGGGATTGCGAATCTCTCTTTACTTATTCCGGGGCAGCCTGTTCGCGGGTTTGATACCGGGCCTGGCAATATGCTGCTTGATGCCTGGATATGGCGCAATCAGGGCAAAGCTTACGATAAAGATGCCCAGTGGGCGCTGGGTGGCAAAGTCAGTCATGCCCTGCTTGATACGTTGCTGCGCGAGCCCTGGCTCGCGTTGCCGCCGCCTAAAAGCACCGGACGGGAGCTGTTTAACCTGGGCTGGCTTGAACAACATCTGCGTCATTTTCCCGGCATCGCCGCGCAGGACGTTCAGGCTACGCTTAATGAATTTACCGCCGTCAGCATCGCGCAACAGGTGCAACTCAATGACGGATGCGATCGTTTACTGGCCTGTGGTGGGGGAAGCCGCAATCCGTTACTGATGGCGCGACTGGCGGCGCATCTTGCGGGTACCGAAGTGACGACAACCGATACGATCGGTATCAACGGGGATGATATGGAAGCGCTGGCGTTTGCCTGGCTGGCGTTTCGCACCCTGTCCGGCCTGCCCGGAAATTTGCCTGCGGTCACAGGCGCACGCGAAAAAAGCGTGATTGGCGCCATTTATCCCGCCAATCCGTTGTTCATGCGACAGGGGAAAGGGGACTGAATCTGTCCCCTTTTAGAACAGCGTAAAACGAATCAGGCCACGCCAGGCAGATGCGTTAACTTGCGCACGCCCGTGATGACGGTTGCCACGATGGTTTCACGCCGGGTAATGACTTCAACCTGGTAGTATTTGCTGCGATAGGCAATTGAATAGATAACCGGATGGTATTTATTTCCCTCACCATAACGAGACATATGGGCTTCCAGCGCGCGCGAGGCGGCAACGATATGGACGGGTTCTTTATCACCGCGGATGATTTGCTTCATTCAGTCCCTCAAATGCTATACCTGTGGGGCACGCCTTAACAGGGCGCGTTGCGTCGGTCTTTAACACTGAACATCTGACTGCTTAACATCATCGATAATTTAAAAAACAGCGTGCACGTCTAATATTGCAGCGCAATGACACAATCTGAAACGTGCTACTAATATTTAGCAGCACGTTTTATGTCCGGCAAGAGAGAATGAAAATTTATTGTGTTGCGGGAGCCAGGGTTTATTTAAGCTCGGGCCAGGAAACGGAAGATACGCCATTTAATTTCGGCCAGGAAAACAGGAATCCCTGAAACTGTGAAATGCCGGCGGCTTCCAGCCACATCCACTCTTCGGGCTGTTCAATCCCTTCTGCAATCACGGTAATTTCCAGCGATGAACAACATTTTAAAATCGCGTGGACGATAGCCTGCTTCGGGCCACTCTTGTGCACGTTACTAATAATACTGCGGTCGATTTTAATTTTATCGGGCTGGATCTGGGTAAGCAGTGATAACCCGGCATAACCCGCGCCAAAATCATCGAGCGCGACGCTGATACCGGCGGCTTTGAGCTGTTTCAGCGCGGCGGCAAATTCGTCAGGACGAGAGATGATCTCATTCTCGGTAAACTCAACGACAATTTGCTCCGGCACCAGCTGGTGGGCATGAATTTCCGTCAGCAGAAAATCGACCGCGTCGGGAACAAGCACCAGCGACATCGGCAGCAGATTGATCGACAGCACCATATCATCCAGGCCGAGCGCCTTTGCCTGTGCAAAGGCCGTGCGTTTAGAGTGCAAATCGTTGCGGTAGATATCATTCGGATCAAGGCGGGAAAAATAGTGCTGTTGCGTTTCACCCTGATTGCCGCGAAGCAGCGCTTCAAGGGAAACAATTTTGCGTGCAAAGGGATCAATAATGGCCTGAAAAGCAAAATTTACGCCTTCCTGATTCAGCATGGCAACATCACCTTCGCGGGTTTCGGCCTCATCCTGAATAAAATCCCAGCTGTCTGCTGAGGGAATTTCAAAATAATTTTCTTTCTCGCGCGCTTCAACAAAGGTACGCAAGAATTTAAGCGCCCGATCTTCATAGGTCAGCTGGTATTTGGTGGTGCCTTTTTCCAGCACCGCATTAAGCACCGTGGTTTTATCGTATTGCCGCAGGTCAAACAGCTCCATGCCCACGTTGCCGAAACGTCGCGCAGGGGCATAATCGCGCATTAATTCCACAATATTATGATGGCTGGTATCGCGGCAAATACGTTCGTAAACCGCCAGCACATCACGTTCAGGACCTTCAAGGAGCTGAAAAAAGTGGGTGCCATTAAACAATAAAATACCGGTGACGCTGGATGATTCATTAATTTCGTTAGCCTTGGTGACTAATCCCTCCAGCATCTTAAGCGGAACATGGTCAGCGATGTGACTGCGATAGATAATTGTAGACAACATAAAGTCTTCCAGATTTTTGTTTTTTTACCGCACACATTGCCAGATCGCTTATCAGGCGGAGCCTAATCCTGCTGTAATACCATCGCAAAATGTGTCCTTGCCGTGCATTTCTCCAGCACGGCACAGGGGGCGCTTACCTGTGATGTTCCGTTGTCACAGAAGGTTTAACACGATCGATCCATGGGGTGGATAACAGACCATGGCGGGGGCAAACAGGTTTTTTATTATTCTGTTCATTACCAGCGTGTTACGCATTGTTTCTATTATATCAGCACTTCAGTGGTTAGGTATTGAATAGACGTATCTTTTTTGCAGGTTATGGTCCGTTAATAAATGACACCGATGAGTATTATTCTCAGGTTACCTGGGGTAATCAAATTATCCTCGTTCCCTGACTGCTACTCTTGAAAAGAAAACAGCAGTAGCCTGATTTGGCATGTGTTTTTAACCAAAACGTCGAAGGAGAGAGGTAAACACAATGATTAAAGTATCAAATCTGATCTTGCACCTGGCGCCTTTTTCAGCAGCCAGAGTCTGATAAGATACTAACGTAAGTCAGTGACCCCGTTGCGAATAAATCTCAAAACCGCTGTTTTGTCATTATCCCTGTGGTTTTAGGGATAATTCTCAGCTAGGGTTAACAACGCTACATTATTAAATAAAACCTTACATCACTCTTTTTATCGTCCTGATTGACACAGCGACCAGCAGGGGCAGTCCTATGCTTAAATCAAGCTACTATTACGTATGTCCTTTTACCCGAGGCGGATGGATAATTCATAAAGAAGGTTGTAGCCAGCTGGATAACAGCCGTGGACGTGAATTTATCGGTTCACTCTACACCCGGCAACAGGCCTTAACGGTCGCGAAAATCCATCATCCGGATGCGATTCTCTGCACCGCCTGCCTTAGCCCTTTCGTCTGTCCCACTGCCGGGCGGAGTCTGGCATCGCGCAATCGGGCCATGCCGACGCGACATACACCTAAGTCTTCCTGAATATTACGGACGTCAGCGCCGACGTTACGCGCGGCGGAGATATCGGTTTACTGCGCATGAGGCGTGAGCGCGATATAAAGAAATAATGTGTGAAGGTGAAATAATAATAACCGCGAAGAAGGGTGCACATTATTACCTGGTTAACAGGCGTGACGCTCACGCCTGTTAATATTAACGCCGAAAACTACAGCTTAACGCCGAAAACTACAGCGCTGTGATGATTACGCCTGTTTAGGCTGTCCGTTCGAAGCGGTCAGGCCGCCATCAACCGGCAGATTTGCGCCGGTAATATAACGAGCGTCATCGCTGGCGATAAAGGCAATGGCATCAGCAATATCTTCAGGCTCACCTGCGCGTTTAAGCGGAATGCGGTCATAGAAACGCTCAAGCAGGGCCTGATCGTTTTTCACCGCTTCCGTCAGCTCGGTGAAGGTAAAGCCCGGGCAAATCGCATTCACTCTCACGCCGTCCGCGCCATAATCCATGGCCAGTGACCGGGTGAAGTTGGTAACGGCGCCTTTGGCCGCGTTATAGACGCTCATGCCCCAGTCGCCACCTAATCCTGATACCGACGAAATATTCACTACGTTGCCTTTCGATTTCAGCAGGGCAGGCATAAAGAAGTGCACACAGTGGAATACGCCGTCGAGATCGACGCTCATCAGCTTCTTCCAGTCAGCGGGTTCGATCTCGTGGATGCGTCCCTGAACGATAATCCCGGCATTGTTAACCAGCACGTCCATGCGGCCATATTTTTCTTCAACGCGGGCGGCCAGCGCTTTTACCTGATCGGCCTCAGCCACGTCGCAGGCCGCTGCCATATGGCCATCGCCGGGCAACTGTGCCAGGACTTTTTGCAGCTTATCCTGAGTACGGCCAACCAACACGACAGATGCGCCTTCTTGTGCGAAGCGTTTGGCGCTTGCTTCACCAATTCCTGATCCGGCTCCTGTCACTACAACGATTTTACCTGTAAATCTGGACATTTTGCCTCCTTAATGGCGTCGCTTACTGTTTTAACCCTGTTCAGCCTGGCAGCCCTGCGGCCCAGGTCAAGCGCAACGGTACCGGATGCGTATTGTTTAACCGTTACGCATCCGGTTCGCGCCGCGCCGGGCGTCCTTAAGGCCTTCTGAACAGCGCCATACTGCGGCCTTCCAGTTCAAAGTCCTTCTCTTTGGTGATCACCATCCCGTGTTTGCTGGTATCGCTGGTGGTCAGTTCCAGCACCCAGCCGCCCTCACCGAACTGAGGGATCTGGAAGGGCACATTACCTTCAAACGGGTTGATGAGCATCAGCACGTCATACCAGACGCCATCCTGATGTTGCAGATCGGGTCGGCCGATGTAGACACCGAGCGTTGAACCTTCGTCCCACTGCTCAGCCTGCTGCAGGCCGCCGCCGGCATTGAACCACTTGATTTCCATCCCGTCGCGCCAGCTTTCACGCCGTAACAGCGGCTGGGTTTTGCGCAGTGAAATCACATGACGGGTGAATTCACGCAGGGCTTCGGCCGAAGCGGGCAGGTTATCCCAGTGAACCCATGAAATTTCACTGTCCTGGCAGTACCCGTTGTTATTTCCCATCTGGCTGCGGCCAAACTCATCGCCTGCCAGCAGCATCGGGGTTCCGTGGGAGAAAAACAGCGTGGCCAGGAAGTTACGTTTCTGGCGCTCGCGAACGGCGTTAATGCCTTCGTCGTCAGTGGGGCCTTCCACGCCATAGTTATAAGACCGGTTATCGTTGTGACCGTCGTTGTTGTCTTCACCATTGTCGGCGTTGTGCTTCTCGTTGTAGGACACCAGGTCGTTCAACGTAAAGCCATCGTGCGCGGTGATAAAGTTAACGCTGGCCCAGGGACGACGTCCGCGCTGATCGTACAGATCGCCAGAGCCAAGCAGACGGGCGGCAAAATCGGTCGGGACATTGTTTCCTTTCCAGTAATCGCGCACGGTATCGCGATACTGATCGTTCCACTCCGCCCAGCCCGGTGGAAAGCCGCCGACCTGATAACCACCAGGGCCAATGTCCCAGGGCTCACCGATCAGTTTTAAGCGTGAAAGCAGGGGATCCTGCGTAATGGCGTCAAAGAAGCCGCCGCGGGGATCGAAGCCTTCCGGTTCGCGGCCCAGAATGGTGCCAAGATCGAAACGGAAACCATCGATATGCATGGAGTCCGCCCAGTAGCGCAGTGAATCCGTCACCATCTGTAACACACGCGGATGAGAGGTGTTTACGGTGTTTCCTGTGCCGGTATCGTTAATGTAATAGCGATGCTGATCGGGTAAGGTGCGGTAATAAGAGAAGTTATCAATACCTTTAAAGGACAGCGTTGGCCCCAGTTCATTGCCTTCCGCGGTATGGTTATAAACCACGTCAAGGATCACCTCAATGCCCGCGTCGTGGAAGGCGCGGACCATATCCCGGAAACCCTGAATGCCTCGCGGACCAAAATAGCGTGTCGCCGGAGAAAAAAAGTTCAGCGAGTTATAACCCCAGAAATTTTTCAGCCCTTTATCCAGCAGGTGCTGATCGTCCGGAAACCAGTGCACCGGTAACAGTTCGACGGAGGTAATACCCAGGCTCTTGATATAGCCCACCGTGGACTGATGACTCATGCCGTCGTAAGTCCCGCGCATTTCAGGCGGCAGCGCCATGTTCAACTGGGTAAAGCCTTTCACATGCGTTTCATAGACGATCGTTTCAGACCAGGGAACCTGCGGGCGGTTTTGGTCCTGCCAGTCAAATTCGTTGGGGTCGATCACGCGACATTTTGGCGTGAAAGGGGCGCTGTCGCGATCGTCGAACGTCAGATCTTTGTCTTCGTGATACAGGTCATAAGCGAAGTGCGCCTCATTCCATGCGATGTCCCCGGCCAGTTCGCGGGCATAGGGATCGACAAGGAGTTTATTCGGGTTAAACCGATGGCCGTTTTCCGGATCGTAAGGACCGTAAACGCGATAGCCATAGAGCGCGCCGGGCTGCAAGCCGGGCACGTAACCGTGCCAAATCTCATGTGTGAACTCGGGCAAATCCAGTCTGGCTATTTCATTTTTTCCGCTTGGGTCATAAAGACACAGCTCCACGCGTTCTGCATGGGCAGAAAACAGCGCAAAGTTTACGCCTTTGCCATCAAAGTTCGCCCCAAGTTGCTGGCCCGATCCCGACGTAATTTCAAAACGATGATTTGACATCTGTCCCTCTCAATTAACGAACCCCGTTACGGTGTTTCAATCCATGTACTGACCTGCTTTCAGCAAGCTAACAATGCCAGTGCCCAGTAGTTATTTAACGTTTCCAACGAAATACGGTCGGTCAGGCTGATCGTTTCGCCGCTCAGCACATTGCGATAACGGCGATGTGCCAGTTCATCTGGCAGCACGATCTCGGTGGCGGCCCAGTGCGTCGCTGGGGGCGCTTCCAGCTTGAGCTGCGCGTCGAACACAAGTCGGGATGTCACCACAATAATGGCCTCACTGCCCTGGGTTCGCGCAAACGCCAGCAGCCTGTCGGACTGCGCGCCCTCAGCCGTAAGCGGCAGATAACTGCCCCGGGCAAAGAGTTCAGGCCTGTCCCGGCGTAAATTGAGCAGCGCCAGGGTGGCAAGCTGGTTAACCTGACCGCTGAGCCAGCTATCATGGCTACCGGGCAGGGCCGTCGTCGCAGAACGTAACATCGCTTCCAGGGCGGCATAATCCGGTTCGCGTCGGTTATCAGGATCGACCAGGCTGAAGTCCAGTGCTTCGCTTCCCTGATACACATCCGGCACCCCGGGCGCGGTCAGCTTAATGACTCTCTGGCTCAGGCTGTTCACCAGGCCGGCACGGATAAAGGGTTGCAGCGCCTTAACGAAATCCTGCAGGAAAGGCTGATTTGCAGGTGAGAGCAGGTGACGCGCGTAGCCCAGCACGGCCTGCTCGTACGCGGTGTTGTTCTCGGTCCAGTCAGTGCGCAGTTTGGCTTCACGCAGGGCTTTTTCGACATAGCCTGCGAAGCGTTCGGCAAGGGCATCCAGCCCTGCACTGTCCCGGGGATCTAAGGTGGGCGGCCAGACACCGGCGAGCGCCTGATACAGCATCCACTCCACGGACGGTTCCGGCGCAGGGCCGTCCTCTAGGGCACCCACGGCCTGGCGATTGAGTTCGCGCCAGCGCGCCACGTTCTCGGCCCAGCGCTGGGGGGCTTCCGTCAACGTGTAAAGCCGCGCGCGCGCGTCTTCGCCTCGCTTGGTATCATGCGTCGAGCTGGCGGAAAGGGCGTCCGGCTGGCGTGCAAGACGCGTGGCCATCTCATGGTGAAACTGCTGCGGGGAAAACTGCGTCTGTAAGGGTTCCGCGCCCACCTCATTTAACGCCAGCGCGCTGTTCTGTCGGTAAAACAGCGTGTCTTCGATGGATTTCGCCATCAGCGGACCGGTGAGTTGCTGGAAGCGGGTCCGGAAGCTGTTCGCCAGCGCGGTGGACTGGCTGGCGACGTCGCCCTGCATGATCTGCAGCAGGAAATCGAGCATGTGGCTGTCAGGTGCATGTTCCGACGCCCTGACGCCGTCAGCGACGGCCTGAAGACGTTGTTGGTCGTTGGCAGGCAGGCCGTGCGCATTGCCGTAGGTTCGATAGACCGGGAACGCCACCAGCAGTTCGCGCAGTGCGCTGCGGAGCCGCTCGGGATCAATCGCGATGTGTTCCCCCTCGGCAATGGCGCTGGCCAGGTCCATCAGGCGCGAAAATTCCCCGGCAAAATTGCGATCTGCCATCAGGCATTTTGCCTTACGAAGTTCGTCGTCCATCTGCACGACCTGGCCGCTGACGCTTTCACAGGCCTGGCGGAGGGCGTTGAGAGAGTGATTATCAACCAGCACATGCGACAGCGCGGCGATAAACTCATAGCCTGTGGTGCCGGAAATTGGCCAGTCGCTGGGGATCTGCTCGCCTTCACCCAGGATTTTCTCAACGGTGATATAACATGCCTCGCCGGCCTCGCGACGCAACTGCGTCAGATAACCTTTAGGATCGGCCAGTCCGTCAACGTGATCGACGCGCAGGCCGTCAACCGCGCCGCTGTGGACCAGTTCCAGAATAAGCCGGTGTGCATCCCTGAAGACGGTGGGATCTTCAACCCGTACGCCAACCAGCCCGGTCACCTCAAAAAAGCGGCGGTAGGAGAGGTCCCGTGCGGCATCGCGCCACGACATCAGCCGCCAGGGCTGCTGTTGATGCAATGCATCCAGCCCGGCTTTGCTGCGCAGCTGGAGCACGGCTTCTTCCTGTCCCTGCCAGCTTTCCGGCGTAAGCGGATAGTAACTTTCAAAATAGGCCAGCGCAGGCTTGCCGGTCTGGGGATCGCGTTTAACGGCAAGGTCGCCATTCTCCAGAACGGTATCAATATCATCACCCAGAAACGGCAGCGTCAGACGGCGTGACCAGTCGATGTCGAAGTAGTCGGCATAGCGACTGTCTTTACCCTGTTCAAGCACGTCGTGCCACCAGCCGTTCTCCAGCGATGCCGCCATGTGGTTGGGGACGATATCAATGATAAGCCCCAGTCCGGCCTGTTTTAACGTGCTGACCAGACGATCAAACCCCGCGCGTCCGCCAATCGCCGGGTCGATTTCATTAACATCGGTCACGTCATAACCGTGAGTGGAGTCACGGGTGGCGGTAAAGATCGGTGAGGCATAGAGATGGCTGATCCCCATTTTTTTCAGATAGGGCACCAGCGCTGCAGCGCGATCGAAGGTCATGCCATTGCGGAACTGAATACGGTAGGTGGCGGTTGGAATGCTCATTTAGGTTCTCCGGCAGCCAGACGAACAACGATCGCGTTTTGAGGGAGCGCATCGGTTGATTCTGGCCAGGCGAAGATTGTCTCGCCCGGCATCGCCGGCAGGGCGCGATCCTGTTCACCGATGTTGAATGCCATTGATAACGTGCCCGCCGGGAAACGCCAGCTCACGGCAACAAATCCCTCTGCGGTGTCCAGCACCTTTCCGCTGTTTCCACCCGCCGTCGCCAGCAGCGGCACAATATGCTGCTGCCGGAGTGCCAGCAGTGAGCGGGTCAACTTCAGCCAGCGTTTTCCTTCTTCGCTCTCCAGCTTGCTCCAGTCCAGTTTTGAACGGGTAAAGGTCGCTTCATCGTTAGGATCGGGAACGCTCTCGCCCTCATGACCGGCATGTCCTTCAAACTCTTTCGCCCGGCCTTCCCGCACGGCTTTCGCCAGATCGCCATGGAAATCGGTAAAGAACAGGAAAGGATGGGTTTCGCCGTACTCTTCCCCCATGAACAACAAAGGGATATGGGGCGACAGCAGCAACGTTGCCAGCAGCACCTGAGTACGTTCGGCACCGGCCAGAGAAATCAGCCTTTCTCCCTGCGCACGGTTGCCAGTCTGATCGTGGTTCTGGATAAAGTCCACGAAGGCCACCGGCGGCTGTCCGGTACTGTCAACACCGCGCGCTTCACCAGACTGCACTGAGACCTCGCCCTGGTAGACAAACCCTTCAGCCAGCGCGCGTGCCACACGTTTTTCCGGCCGATCGGCAAAATCTTTGTAATAGGCATGCGTTTCACCTGTGGCAAACACATGAACGGCATTATGAAAGTCATCATTCCATTCGCCGGTGAACAGTGGGGCGGTGCCATCTTCCGCTCTGGGATGCAGGAAAATCACGTTGCGACAGTCTTCGGTGGTGAGATGGATCTGGCGCTCGGGAATATCTGCGCGAATGCGTTCAGCGATGTCGATCAAAACAGGCGTGTCGGAAACGTCTTCAATCTGGTCGATGGCATCGAAGCGCAGGCCGTCCAGGTGGTATTCCTGCAGCCAGTAGAGCGGGGCTTCAACAATATAACGTCGCACCGCATCCACATCATAGGCAATGCCGGCGCCCCATGGCGTCATCCGGTCTTTATGGAAGAAGTCTGGTGACAGCAAGGGCAGATAATTCCCTTCCGGGCCGAAGTGGTTAAGCACGATGTCCAGAACAACCGCCATGCCATAGCCATGAGCCGCGTCAATAAACGCTTTAAAGTCATCGGGCGTTCCGTAAGCGGCATGTGGCGCGTACAGGAGCACGCCATCGTAGCCCCAACCGCGCTGCCCGCCAAACTGAGAAACGGGCATGACTTCAATCATGGTAATGCCGGTTTCCGCCAGATAAGGCAGTTTCTTTATCGCAGCCTGGAACGTGCCTTCTTCGGTGAAGGTGCCCATATGCATTTCATAAACCACGCTTTCCTGCCACGGGCGGCCTTGCCAGGTGGTGTTCTGCCAGCGGTAGTGAGCAGGATCGACGACCAGAGACGGGCCGTTAACGTCATTCTGTTGCGCGCGTGAAGCGGGATCGGGAATCACCGTGCCATCGTTCAGCACAAAGTTATAGGTTGCCCCCGCCTGTACATCGCTGACCTGCAGCTCAAACCAGCCGTCTCCGGCGGGCGTCATGGCAAGATCTTTATCCGAAAGTCGTAAACTAACCTGCTGTTGACCCGTTGCCCAGACGCGGAAACGCACGTTGCCATCGGCCAGATATTCGCTTCCCCAACTCTTAAAAAAAGATGTAGATACCATTCCGTTGCCTCTTTAACCAGAAAGTACGCAATAAGCACCACCACGCTATCGGTAAGCCGATGATGCGAATGCAAAATGATGTTAGCGAGATCAGGAGCCCGGGAGGTCGGTGCGCCTTAACAGCCTTTCCCCGTGCCATTATTCAGATATTGTTATGTGTAATACCGCATGAGGCACCCGGCAGTGCCTGCTTCACACAACACTCTCAACAAATAATCATAGACCAGGTTCCAACATTTACTGCCGCCGCGCGCAATGTACCCTGTGGCTTTTCCCCCCAGCGAGGCCGGGCTGTCCGATGAGCCCGGCCTCCATTTGCCTCTGCACAGGGGAAATCAGAAAAAGAGCACGGGCATCAGGCAGAAAAAAACCGCCTTTAACAGCGGTTTTGACGCAAACAGACCAGGTGGACGCCCATTCTGCGTGCGTTTAAGGTGTCAGCCCTCCCGTGGCAGGGCGGGCTGCTCCTGTCATCAGGCCGGAATGGATTCGGCCTTCTGGCTACGCGACCAGACGCGGTGTTCTGCCATCGCAGCAGTAAAATCATTCATCAGCGCGATTTCAGCATTATCGGCTTCCACGATGCCTTCCTCCTGCTGATTTTCATCCAGATCAAACTGCGCTTTGAAACGGCGTGCTTCACCACTCAGGCCAATGACTTTCAAATGTTTGTAAGCCTCCAGCAGGAAGTAGCGTGCATCTCCGCTTTTCAGCAGGGCATCAACGTTACCGTCGGGGACGATCACCGCATCAAAGGTCAGCGAAGGTAGCCCGTTAAACGTGGCATCGATCGGCAACAAAGAACCATCGTCCGCGCTGACCTGGCCCATATGCGCCGCCAGCAGTTTGGTGTGCACGCCAGCAGCGGTGAGATGCTGCAGAATAGCCAATACGTCGTCGGCTTTTACGCCTTCGCTCAGCAGCAGCGCGACCTGACGGCCTTTGATGTCGGCATCGGGAATGGCATACAGGCTCAGGCTGTCATCGCGCTGCAGGCCATTGACGTCTTTTGGCGGGGCGGTGTTGAGCTGCTCATCGCTGAGATCAATCCCGAGGTTGGCGGCCACCCCTTGGGCCAGTTTGACATCGATGCGCAACAGATGGTCCACCACGCGTTCACGGATGTAAGGGCGGGCCACCTTACTCAGCTCAAAAGAGTAGGCGGCAATGATGTGCTGCTGTTCAATGTCAGTCTGGCTGTTCCAGAACAAACGCGGCTGGGCATAATACTCACCAAACGAGGGGCTACGTTCGCGAACTTTGTGTCCTTCAACGCGCTCCTGATAGCTTTCGAAACCGCCCCCTTTTGCGGCAGGCGGTGTTTCCCGTGGCCAGTTGTCGTTGATGGAGTTGGGTTCGTAGTTGGCCGGATTCGTATCAATATCCATCCGGTGCATGCCCTGGCGCTGGAAATTGTGGTACGGGCAAACCGGGCGGTTGATCGGGATTTCGTGGAAGTTTGGCCCACCGAGGCGGCTGATTTGCGTATCGGTGTAGGAGAACAGACGGCCCTGTAACAGCGGATCGTTAGAAAAATCGAGTCCCGGGACGAGATGTCCCGGATGAAAGGCAACCTGTTCCGTTTCAGCAAAGAAGTTATCCGGATTGCGGTTCAGCACCATTTTGCCGACGCGCACGACGGGCACCAGCGCTTCCGGAATCAGCTTGGTGGCGTCCAGAATATCGAAGTCGAACCGGAACTCATCTTCTTCCGGGATCATCTGCAGGCCAAGCTCAAATTCCGGAAAATCTCCCGCTTCAATCGCTTCCCACAGATCGCGGCGGTGGAAGTCGGGGTCGCGACCGGTCAGCTTCTGGGATTCATCCCACAGCAGCGAGGCTTTGCCTGCCAGCGGTTTCCAGTGGAAACGAACAAATGTCGCTTTGCCTTCATCGTTAATCAGGCGGAAGGTATGAATGCCAAACCCCTCCATCGTGCGGTAGCTGCGCGGAATACCCCGGTCAGACATCGCCCAGATCACGTTGTGCAGAGTTTCAGGCTGTAGCGACACATAGTCCCAAAACGTGTCGTGAGCACTCTGTCCCTGAGGGATTTCATTATGCGGCTCAGGCTTTACCGCATGTACAAAATCGGGAAACTTGTGGGCGTCCTGTATAAAGAACACCGGCGTGTTGTTACCAACCAGGTCGAAAACGCCTTCATCGGTGTAGAACTTGGTAGCAAAACCACGAATATCACGCACCGTATCCGCTGACCCCGCGCCGCCCTGGACCGTCGAGAAGCGCACAAATACTGGCGTGATCTGCTCTGGCTCACTCAGGAAGTGCGCCTTAGTTACATCCTTTAGTGAGCAGTAGGGCTGAAAGTAGCCGTGGGCGGCTGAACCGCGCGCATGCACGATGCGCTCCGGAATGCGCTCATGGTCAAAATGCGTGATTTTCTCCCGCATGATGAAGTCTTCAAGCAGCGTCGGCCCACGTGAGCCGGCGCGTAATGTGTTCTGATCATTTGCAATACGGGTGCCCTGATTGGTCGTCAGCGGGCTGTCCGTTCCGTTTTTACGGTTCGCTTCCAGTTGATCGAGTTTCGTGCTGTGCGTGTCGGGTGCTTTAAGGCTACCCGGCGCGGTGGGTTTTTTACCCGGCGGCGTCGGTTCGGCTGGGGGTTGATGTGAACCCTCTTTAGGTGCCAGCGAGCCCAGTCCGGGTTGTGAGGATTCCGGACCCGTTGTGGGGGCTGGGTGATTCAGAGGATTATTCTTTTTCTCATTCGACATGACACGTTGCTCCAGCTTTTTTTTACTACTTGAGGTGCCAGTAAATATAGAACAACTTAATTAATAAGCTTATAAATATTGCGTTTAATGGCGCTGGTAAAATAATTATCGGATGGCGTAACGCAAAATCAGGGAGATATTAAGAAAGGAGAAAATAATTTAATGATGAAACTAAATGGTTATTTAAGCGTGGCGGTGGTTATTTAATCTATTGATATTTATCGGTTTGTTATTTATTAGTCGGGGAGGTTATTGTGTATTGATGGCGTGAGGCTGTTTTATCAAACCAGGCCTTTTCTGAAAATGCGGGGATTAAGTCGGTTACGCTTCGCTAAAGTCGGCTGAGTTTTATTTTTTCCGTTGCGCTTATTAACGCACAAGCGAAGCCGATATTATCCGTGAGCAATCGGTATTTAAACATGGGGATCGTTATCCTTAACGGGAATAACAGGCAGGGGTGAGAAAGAGTGAAAATCGCCAGTCCATGGCGTATTACCTCCTTAAGGCGCCTTACTCAGATCTACTTAGAGGTGCGACGGCTGTTTTTGCCTCCTTTCCGACCGGCCTCCCTGGCTCTTTCAGGATCGTTTTTGAAATTACCTCCGCTGGCTTTGCCTCCTGCACTGCCCGCTTCACTGGCTCGCTCAGGATCGTTGGCAAAATTACCGGCACCACCTCTGTATTTCTGTTGTGTCATAGACAAGACCTCATATCAGGGTTCCTTAGATAAGAAGGACTAGCTAGTCACAGCGGTAAGTTTAGTTCTGATACGAAATTATGCCACTTTGTCATCCCTTGTTCCTGGACGAAATGTAAGGGTATTTACTTGTAAAATCAGTGAATAAATTCTGCCCGCAGGCTGAACAGGTCGGGCGCCACAATGTGCTGTTATACGTCATCCGTTACACTCTGCCCGTCAGTGCGAAATTATTGGTAAAATCAAGCATTAACTTATTGATAGTTATGCTCTAAATAGCGAAATTTGAATTAGCTGTTACACTTTCTGAATACCGTTCAGGAGTGTTTATGAAATTAGGCTTTGCATGTAAGTACTTAAACGAACAGGGCAAGCAATATTTTCCCTTCCGTGCGACCACGCGTACCCGTTTTCTCGGTCTGGATGAGGCCCAGCGCACCGCGCTGATTTACGAGATTTCAAAGACAAATTTGCAGAACCTGTATCTGACGCTGGAAGCTATTGCGGCACTGCCAGAGGCGTTAAGGATGATGCGCATTGGCAGTGATTTACTGCCGCTGTATACGGTGCCGCAGGCTAAGCCGTTATTTGCAACGTTTTTACCCGAGCTGTATCCGCTGTTCGCCCGCTGCGGCGAGCTGGCGCGGACGCATCATATCCGGCTGTCATTCCACCCAGGACAGTACAGCGTGCTGGCGTCGGATAATCCTGATGTCGTGTCACGTGCCTTAGAGGATGTGGAATATCATGCTCTGTGTGCCTGCCTGATGGGCTACGGCAAAACCTTTCAGGATTTTAAAATCAACATTCATATGAATGGCAAACTCGGGTTTGAAGGGTTCAGGCAGGCATTTCAGCGGCTCAGCCCCGAAGCCCGGCTGATGCTGACGGTGGAGAACGATGAGATATCGTGTTCGCTGGATGATGTGCTGCAGGCCCGGGCGCTTTGCCCTGTGGTGCTGGATATTCATCATCACTGGGTTAAAGAGAATCAGTTTATTCAGGCCAGTGATGCAAGGATGGCGCAGATTATCGACTCCTGGCGCGGCGTACGCCCGGTGATGCACTACTCGATTTCGCAGGAGGGAATTATTCCGGCCGAAGGCTTTCCGGACCAGCAGGATCTCAGTGTGCCGAAAACCAAACTGCGTGCGCATTCTGATTACTATTTCAATGCCACGCTCAACGGCTGGGCTTTGTCCTTCGGCGACTTCGATATCATGTGTGAGGTAAAAATGAAAAACCTGGCGCGTGAACAACTGTATGACTGGGGCAGGCGTAATAGCCTGATTACCTGAGACGTGCCCGTTGCGGGTCTGAAGTGACGTCAGCGGCGGGCACCGGCTTACCCGGCCAGCAGCCCGTAGTGGCTGTTGCGCTTTGATCGCGACGGTCGCAGCGCGATCGGGAATGCCAGGAAATCGTTCAGGCCGGTATCCTTTGTCTGGGGATAACGCCGCGTAGCCAGCATCTGACCTGTTGCTTCGGCGATGACCTTTGCCAGCAAATCCCATTGGCTAAGGGCGCATATCAAAAGGCCTGCCGTTCGCCTTGACGGGCAGGGCCGATGAGAGGATCCGGGATGGGTTTCTGCCGCCAGCCAGTGTGTCCTTCGCTGGCGTTTCCCGGCTGACAGCCTAAGGAAGGTGGCGGTTCCTCTTCGTACAGCTTGATGAGTGACGAAACATGCTTCTCCCGGACGTGATTAAACCCAACGGCAGGAAAATTCACAGAAACGGGCGAAAGCTAACGCGCGACGAGCAGGGTTATCACGCCCTCTTGCTCAACTATTGTCGTGAAAAGATTGCCAGACAGGCATAAAAAAGCCCCTGAATCAGGGGCAAATTTTTAGGGAAGGCAAAGCGTCCTTGCTAAGTAGCGTGTCATCACAACAAAATTAAAAACGAGCCTCGCCCGGCGTACGCTGAAGCACAATCTCCAGGGCCTGACGATAGATATCCTGTTTGGTCGCGTCGGTTTCGCTTTCCAGTTTATGGATTAAGCCCAGCACCATATCTTTTTCAGAAACGTGTGCTTTAAAGGCCGCGAGTTCTGACCAGGTCTCTGCAATCACATCTTTTTCACTGGTGAAATGCTCACCCGCATTCATGAAATATTCAGAAATCTGAGACTCGGTATTGGTTGTCGTTTGCATAGTAGCCTCAAAATCGTGGAAACCGTTTCTGCCCGTGGCAGAGAAAAATTTTGCATCTGAAGGTGGAAATCCACTCACCTTCAGATGCGGTGCAAGGCACCTTTCGTTACAAGTGACTTAACATCACGCCGTAAAGTTATACAAAAAAAATACCTTTGTACAATTTTTTGCGAAAAAAAATCGGTGGTCGGAGGAGTTTTTTCACCATCAGCAACGCTGTGTAATGGCTCTGCTCGGTATTTTACTCTGATTTATAAGGTTTTTTTTTCATTTTTCCGCGTTTCGGTTTCCTCCTCGCTGTTGTACAAGACTGTACAAAGTTGTACAGATCAAGCTGTATAACCTGGGATAAAACGGCATCAAAACGCTGCCCGCCAGGAAAAATCTGTACAACATAACGCTGATAAAGCCGCGTTGAGCCCGATCCCTGTCCGCTGGCAGGTGAGATAATCTGTCAAAGCGACAGGATGGCGCTGCGCTGCCGGGTGGCGAGATAGCGTCAGAGATGACGTCCATGTTGCATGCGCGTCAGAAATCAGAAAGAGGGCAGTAACAACCCTGTTTGTGCGTTACAGGGGCCTGACGCTGGCTTTGTGGGCGGCGTTGCAATAATTCACTTCCTTCTGCCCCCGCAGGGCGTTAAGGTTTACGCCTCTCGAATCAGAAGGAAATGATAATGGTTAACGACTATTTTTCGCTGCCGCCGGCAGGCATGACACAGGAACAGCATAAACGTACGGTGGCGGTTGCGGCGGCACTGGCGGTGGCAAAAGAGTCCGTCAGCGCTTCAACGTCTGCGAATGGCTCGAAAGCGGCGTGGGATCTGCAGGCCGTGGCAAACGAAATCGCCAATCTGGCCGATGCGATTCAGGACGCGCTGGAGTCCGATAGCGAAGTATAACGGTGTCAGTGCGCTGTCGTCAGGGCAGCGTCCGGCCCCTGGATTAGCCGCCGGGGCTCAGGTTGTCCGGGCGGCGCAGCCCGTCAGGCGTTGACGAAGCGATCCGCATTATTGCGCCGCGCGTTGTGTGGAGAAATAAGCCAGCAGGCGCGTCATCTTTTGCTGGGGTGAGGTGTCAGTTACGCCACTGTCGCTGACGTCGCCCATCCAGCGCTCATCCGCTTCCGGATGCGGCCCGGTTAACACAACTGTCCCTTTGCCGTAGACGTAACGCGCCATCGCCACATCGCCATTACGGTAAAAAGCCACAGGTGTAAAACCGTCCTGCTGTGTCTGACCAACAAGATAAGGGCCATCCTGATAATAAAAGATTTCTTGCCTGTGATCCCAGGTCACCGCGATCGTGTAATCACCCTCATCCGCGATGTGTGAGCCCGGACGTCCCACTTCAGAGTCAAGGGGCGAGGCGATGAGCCCCAGCCAGTTACTGTCCGCCAGGTAGGCTCCCATGCACAGACCGAGATAGCCTTTGCCACTGCGGACAAAATCGCGCACGGCACGGGCCCCTTCATCACCGAGCGCGTCATAGGCAGCGGGGATGTCCTGGCCGCCGCCGGGCTGGATATAAAGATCAAACTGGCGCAGGTTCTGTGCATTCAGCTTTCGTTTTTCGTGCTCACCGATATAGGCAATGCTGAGTGGCATCGCGACGCCACGAAGCGCTTTCACCACCATTTCAGAACAGCCCTCACAGCCTGCCGCACCGCGATAAACGGCAACGTTTAGCGGAGTTTGTGCCGCCAGGCTAACGCCGGATGCGACGCTCAATGCAAACAGCATCGCGGTGAAAATCCCGCGTCGATAGCGGACACGTTGTGATGCGTCAGAAGCGAGGCGCATGTTGCATTTCCTGTCAGACAAAGAAAGAGACGATTTCCGTAACGGCTGCTGCCGCAACGGAAAGCAGGTGGGCTCAGGCAGCGTGCCAGGCCGACATCAACATACCGCAATCTGATGTTCTTGAGCAACTGCTCAATTCAGGGCGGTGATTATCCCGCACTAACCCTTTTGGCCGACGAGACGCTTGAGCACACCGCCGCCAGCGGGGTGGCGGTGTGCGCAGTCGCGCGCTGAACGCCCTTATTTGTTGTACCCTGAGGCGACAATTTTCGCTGCACCCGCCAGCACATCTTTACGCGCAGCGGCGTGCTTATCAGGCTGGGTGTAATAGGTTACCAGCACCAGCGGTGCATGATGCGGTGGCCAGATGACGGCAATATCATTGGTGGTGCCGTAATCACCGCTTCCGGTTTTATCTGCAACCGTCCAGCTGGCGGGCAGGCCAGCGCGTATGCTGTTAGCACCCGTTGTATTGCCTTTCATCCAGTCGGTCAGTTGCTGACGTTGCGCGGGTGCCAGCGCCTTGCCCAGCACCAGCTTTTTCAGGCTTTGCATCATGGCATCAGGCGATGTCGTATCACGCTTATCACCCGGGATAGCAGTATTCAGCTCCGGTTCTTTGCGATCGAGCCGAAAGGTGCTGTCGCCAATGCTACGTGCAAACGCATTGACCTGTTGCGGGCCACCCAGGCGGATCAGCAGTGCGTTCATGGCGGTATTATCGCTGTATTGCAGCGCCGCCGCGCTGAATTCTGCTACCGTCATGGTGGCGCCGACGTGTTTTTCAGTGATGGGGTTATAGTTAACCAGGTCGGCTTTATGAATGGCGATTTTTTCACTCATCAATCCGTCCGCGCTTTCGCTTTTTTTCAGGATGGCCGCAACGGCGAAAACTTTACTGGTGCTGCATAGCGGAAAGCGCGCATCTCCCCGGTAGGTGAAAACGGCGCCATCGGCGGTGTCGGTTACCGCCACACCCAATCGTCCGCCCGCATTTTTTTCCAGCTGTTGGATGCCGCGTTGCAGTGCGGCCTCGTCAAAGCCGGCCTGGGCGGCAAGCGGCATCGCGAGTGCCAGCAGGGTAACGGCCGTGCTGGCGCGTCGTCTGAACAGATGAGTCATAGTCAATCTCCACTGATGAATGCCCGCCTCGCTGAACAGAGGCAAGGCATAACGGTTAGCCGCATCGTTGCGCGGTCAGGATTAAACGAAAAGTTGCCCTTCAGCCCCTCGTTAAACTTATGTCGCTTTAAAAGATGTCTCGCGCCAGGGAAGCTGTTCGCTGAGGCCTGCATCCTGCTATAGCACGTTTTTTCTGAAGAAAAGCATTAGCGGAGGAGATGGTAGGGGATTTCAAAATTCCGACAAGCGAGATAATTTGAGAGGAGCCAAAAGAATTTCTGGGGGTAAATGTGAAACATGATGTTCCGCTTAACGCACTTCGGGCTTTCGAAGCCTCCGCCCGCCACCTGAATTTTACCCGCGCGGGCCTGGAGCTGTTTGTCTCTCAGGCCGCCGTCAGTCAGCAGGTCAGACTGCTGGAAGAACGACTGGGCGTCGTCTTATTCCGCCGGTTGCCGCGCGGTCTGGAGATGACGGATGAGTCCAGGCTGCTGTTTGCTGAAGTGTCAGAAGCCTTCACGCAGCTTGAAAACGCCTGGCGTCGTTTCGAAGGGGGCGAATACCGAGAGGTGGTGACTGTCGCCTGCGTGGGGACTTTTGCATTGGGCTGGCTGTTACCCCGGCTTGAGGCGTTCCGTCAGCAGCATCCGGCGCTGGAACTGAACGTACGCACCAACAATAACGTGGTCAACCTGGCGGGCGAGGGCGTGGACTATGCGATTCGGTTTGGCTCTGGCGCCTGGCCCGCCACGCAGAATGAACGGCTGTTTACGGCTCCGCTTACGGTGCTCTGTCGCCCCGACGTTGCCCGCCGCCTGCAACAACCCGCCTGCCTGTTACGGGAAAATCTGTTACGTTCCTACCGGGCTGATGAGTGGGACAGCTGGTTTACGGCAGCGGGGATCACACCGCCCAGGATCACCGGCCCGATATTTGACTCGTCACGTCTGATGATTGAGGCCGCGTTTCATACGGGCGGCGTTGCGCTGGTGCCGGCGTGCATGTTCCAGCGTGAACTGGATGCCGGTACGCTGGCCCGTCCTTTTGCGCTAGAGATTGATGTCGGCAGCTACTGGCTAACCTGGCTCCGTTCAAAGAAGATGACGCCATCGATGGAAATATTTCGTGAATGGATAGGGCGGCGGGCAACAGGCGAAGGCGAATAGCCGGATAAGCCCGACAGCCTGTTGTGAATAACATTACTCGGGTCGAGGTAACCCGCGTTAACCGGATTAAGACAGCAAGGCGGCCTGTGAGCCGCCAGCGGTTTTTTCACTGGCCCCCTTCGTCACAGGCGTAAAAAAACAGGGATTCATTTTATTATGCCCATTCTGCGTTCAGGAATGCTCTGCGCCGCTTTTTCATTTTCGCTGGTTTCCCGGTAATTAAGAAACCAGATGATAAACTCACTGTTATTTTTCACGCCAAGCTTTTTCATGACACGTTGCTTAATATAATATGCAGCGTGCACGGGAAGCGCCATCCAGTCTGCTATTTTATTCATTTCCATTCCCGTCATAAAAAACCACGTTAATGAAATTTCATCGGTTGTTAAAGATACTTTCTGTCCGTGACGGTTTTTTAATTCCATGCTGTGCTCCTTTCCCTTATAAGGCTGTCAGGTCAGGGCGCATCATAGCGCCGGGCGGCGGTGAGAACACTTCACGTATTCTTTACTTATCTTAATAATTATATTAACAGTTAAATCAGATGTTTATATGTCTTCATCAGATCTGATCTACGCAGGCATGATCAGAAGCAGTCAGGAAAAGCATCTCTTACCGCACCGCGATATCGGGCGCGCCCCGCCGGGGGCCAGCTGAAACGGCTTATCACTGACGGGCCAGGTTTCTGTGATTCCGCTTTATCGAACGGTGTGCTGTGCGTGCGGGGATAAATACCCTGTCCTGGCATCAGGCCGGGAAGAATAATAAAAACGGCCGGAGGTTAACGCAACAGGCGGCGCCTTGTGTCTTTCATGTTGTGTCTTTCATCAAATCGCTATCTGAATAGCGATACGTCGGTATTAATATAAGGCATAACGACAATCATTATTTGCAGTTTATTATTGGCAGAAAATTAAATCAGTCAGCGCCAGAATACAAATGCTGTCGATGTTTACGCTTCCGTTCATCGGGACCAAACAGAAAAGCGCGTTAATTAACGGGAAACATGCAGGTGAACGGCCCACTGAAATACCGTGCGTGTGACCGTTTCAGGGTCGTGAACATGACGCAGCCACGGCGTCAGACAAAAAGCGCGCCACGAACGAACAGGTTCAGGCGCAGAGAAAGCCGCAGGTGAAAGAATGACCTGAATGCAGGATTGCTGAACAGTTGCGTAAAACCTGCCCGGCGCGGCTGCAAAAAAATCTGTATCCACATCAACCGCTTCATATAAACCCTTGCCATTTCACTTGATCAAACCCGTTGATCGCGATTACTGTAATTATATACAGTTATTTTGGAAGGGAGGTAAATGTGGAGCTTATCAGGCCAGCAAACGTCAGTGCGTTACTCGCGTTGCCGCTGTTTATGGAGCGGGTGCCATGTGGTTTTCCATCGCCGGCTCAGGACTACGTAGAGCAACGTATTGATTTGAACAAGCTGATCGTTCAGCACCCCAGTTCGACCTATTTTGTACGGGTAAGTGGAGAGTCGATGACCGGCGCAGGCATTAATGACGGCGATATGCTGGTGGTGGACAGCGCGCTAAGAGCCTCGCATGGCGATATCGTGGTCGCCTCTGTCGAGGGGGAATTTACCGTTAAGCGTCTTCAGCTTCAGCCCTGTCTGCAACTGATGCCGATGAACCGGCAGTTTAAACCGATTGCGATTAGCACGGAGGATGCGCTGGAAGTGTTTGGTGTGGTGACCTATGTGATCAAGTCGGTTTATTAATCATGTTTGCGCTGGTAGACGTGAACAACTTTTATGCCTCCTGTGAAACGGTGTTTCGGCCCGATCTAAAAGGAAAGCCCATTATTGTGTTATCTAACAACGATGGCTGTGTGATTGCACGCAATGCGGAGGCAAAAGCCCTGGGCATTACGATGGCCGTGCCCTTTTTCAAAATGCGGGAGATTATTGCCCGTCACAACGTGCAGGTTTTTAGTTCCAACTACGCCCTTTATGCGGATATGAGTACCAGAGTGATGACGCTGCTGGAGGAAATGGCGCCCTCGGTAGAGATTTATTCCATTGACGAAGCCTTTCTGGATCTGACGGGCGTCAGTCACTGTATGTCGCTCGACACCTTCGGCCGCGAGATCAAAACCCGAATAAAAAAAGAAGTTCATCTCAATGTGTGCGTCGGCATTGCCCCCACCAAGACGCTGGCAAAGCTGGCTAACCATGCCGCAAAAAAGTGGAGTAAGACAGGCGGTGTTCTGGATTTGTCCAACAGAGATCGACAGAAAAAGTTGCTTTCACTTGTGCCGGTCGCCGATATATGGGGCGTTGGCAGACGGCTCAGCCAGCGACTTGAGGAAATGGGGATTAAAACGGCAGATGATTTAGCCTGCCAGAGCACCAGCCTGATTCGTAAAAATTTCAGCGTGGTGCTGGAGCGCACCGTAAGAGAGTTGCGCGGCGAACCCTGTCAGGATCTGGAGGCGCTCGAACCCACCAAACAACAGATTATGTGCTCACGCTCCTTCAGCAGTCGCCTGTCAGACTATACGCAGGTGCGGCAGGCCGTCTGCACCTACGCCGAACGTGCGGCCGAAAAACTTCGCAAAGAAAAACAGTACTGCAGACAGATCGGTGTGTTTTTGCGCACCAGTCCACACGCGCCCGGCGAAAATTTTTACGGTAATCAGGCCACGGGGCTACTCCTGACGCCGTCTCACGATACGCGCGACATCATCCGGGTGGCGACCGAGATGCTCGACTATATCTGGATAGAAGGGCATCGCTATATCAAGGCCGGCATTGTCCTGAGTGATTTTTTCGACCATGGCGTAACGCAGCTGGATCTGTTCGACGAACGATCGGTTAACCCCGGCCGTAACGATCTGATGCAGGTGATCGATTTGATTCACAAAGAGGGCAAAGGAAAGATGTGGTTTGCCGGGCAGGGGACGGAAAAACGCTGGGCTATGAAGCGCGAGATGCTGTCGCCGGCTTACACCACCCGCCTGAACGATTTGCCCGTGGTGAAGTGACGGCGGCCGTCGTGACATCGGTTTCAGGCGCGGTCATAAGACGGAATGCTCTCATAAAGGGTCCGTTTTGTGCTGCCGCTCTGCGTAAACCAGGCTTTCTGGTCTAGGATGAAACAGGTATTCATTCGCCCTTAAGGAGAGCATTGTCATGTCAGAACTCAGTAAATCTCCAGTGGCCGATCAGGCTGAACATAACGCGTTTTTCCCGTCAGCCTATTCTCTTGACCAGTTCACCAGCCCTAAATCCGATCTGAGCGATGCTGAATACGCGCAACCGTACTCAGGGCACAAAAAAATTCTGGTCATCTGCGCTGACGAGCGCTATCTGCCGCTGGATAACGACACGCTGTTTTCAACCGGGAATCATCCCATTGAAACCCTGCTGCCGCTGTACCACCTGTATCAGGCCGGCTTTCAGTTTGACGTGGCCACGCTGTCCGGACAGATGGTGAAGTTTGAACACTGGGCAATGCCCCAGCAGGATGAGGTGGTGGTCGGATTTTACAACCATTGCCTGGCGCTGTTCCGTTCACCTTTAACGCTAAGCGACGTGGTGGCATCACTTACGCCTCATTCAGACTATGCCGGTGTGTTTATTCCGGGGGGGCACGGTGCGTTGATTGGGTTGCCAGAAAGTGAGGCGGTCGCAGAGGCGATTCGCTGGACGCTGGCAAACGATCGTCATCTGATATCGCTATGCCATGGCCCGGCAGCGTTTCTTGCGCTGGGTAAAGGGGAAAACCCGCTTAACGGCTACGCTATCTGCGCATTCCCGGATTCAGCGGATAAGCAAACGCCCGATATCGGCTATATGCCGGGGCATTTAACCTGGTATTTTGGCGAGAAGCTTCAGGCAATGGGGCTCACGCTGGTCAACAGTGATATCAAAGGCACCGTACATAAAGACCGTCGGGTATTAACCGGCGACAGCCCGTTTGCCGCCAATGCGTTGGGTAAACTGGCTGCAGAAGCATTACTTAACGCTAACCGCTAAAGGCTCGCACCTGCGCCCTGAGCGGTCGCCTGCAATGCCTTCGTGCAGGCTTCTGCATCAGGGCTGGGATTCGGGGTATACTTGTGATCCACGCCTGAGATACAATCACGGGTGCATATCGTTTTCGGCCAGTGCCGAAGATGTCGCCTTTCACATTGGTCGTCATGAACAGCCAGCTATCTACAGCCTGTAAACACAGAGAACGCGGTCGGCCCAGAGAGTTCAATATGGAACAGGCTCTGGACAAGGCAATGATTGTGTTTCGGCAAAAAGGCTATCATGCCGCATCGCTGGCCGATCTCGGTGAAGCAATGAACCTCTCTGTCGGCAGCATCTACAAGGCTTTCCAGGATAAGCGTTCATTGTTTTTGCTGGTCTTTCAGCGCTATATCGCCGTTCGCAATGCGGATTTGCGGGAGCGGCTGGCTCAATACGCCACCGGCCGCGCGAAGCTAAGCGAGCTGTTGCAGTTTTATCTGGACTCCTCTCGTGGTGGTGAAGGGCGCACCGGCTGTCTCGTGGTCGGCAGCGCCATTGAGCTACAGGTGCTCGACGCAGAGCTGTCGCAGTTGGTTGCCCAGGTGATCAACCGCAATAAGCACTTTCTGATGTCATTACTGGAAGAAGGGCAGCACGATGGCTCAATATCCGCCGATCTTGATATTGAAACGGCCGCAGGCCTGATTTTGCGTATCGCATTTGGCATGCGCGTCACGGGCAAGGTCGCCGATGTTGCCAATGAGCAAGCGACCATCGCCCTGGCCTTGAAAATACTGGATTAACATTTGTCTATTTAGGAAGCGAATATTTCCTAAATTATAGCGCGAAGATGACAGCTAACGCATGAGATCTGATGCGCTAACAGGACGAATGGAAAAGCGCCATTTTGATAAACGAATGAATATTAAATGAAAAGTAAAGTTTGAGGAAAATGCGTGAAACAAAACAGGACAGAGATCGGTGAAGAAATACACGCGCTTTTAGGAAGGATTGTGTCAGGTATTCTTCAGCCCGGAGAAGCGGTGACGGTACAGGACATTATCAGCGCGCTGCACCAGCAAAGTCTTCAGACGGCGTGCGAAAAGACCAGGCTGACTTGCGAACAGGCCATCCGCATCCTGGCGCATAAACTTCACTAGCGTGTGAGGATCATTTGCCGGACAGGGTTCTGCAAAGCAGCGGAAGCAACAGAAACAGTAAAAGTAGTAGAAACAACAGAAACAGTAACAGCACCAGAAGCAGTAACAGCGGTTATGCCGCTACTGCTCTGACAAAGATGACCCGCCCGAATAACGGCAGTCAGTTGCCGTGTCACCGCCCAAACAGCAACCCAATCAATTCACGACAAAGACGCTCTTCTTCCTGACTTGCCGACAGCTCAAGGCGGCGCAGCAGTTTAGTACAGATAGATTTACGGTTTACGTTCTGACCTGCGCGTAAAATATCAACAACGATCTGTCCCAGCAGCTCTTGCTGTGAAGGCAGGTTCGCCGCAGAAAAATAACGTGAGATATCGTCGGCGCTCTGAGGTAGGCGATGATTGTGTTGCATAGGTGCTCTCGCAGTGGTCCAAAAGTCGTCAGTTGAAAGTAGCATAAAGTTATACAATAAAATAAAACTTGTACAGCTATTTCGATGTAAAAATGAACGGTTGCTGGCGGAGAGGGAAAAAGCAGGCTGCAACAGCCCGTTGACAAGGGAAAACAAAGAAGAGAGCAGGGCCGGACAAGGGTAACGCGGACGCACAGCGCGCCCGCGTGGAGGGATAACCCCTGACCGGAGGGTTAGTGTTCGGTCAGGTTGGCAGGCACCTGGCCAGTAACGGCCATCCAGTTGAGCTCTGCCCGCTCCCGTGTCGCGACGTTAATAAAGCTCTTCAGCCATTTACGGGCATCCGCGATTTGAATGACCCGCTCGTCGTCGATTTCATTATCCGCCATAACGCTCAGCTGACGGATCAGCGAAACCACAGTTATCTCCTCATCCTGTAGGGCCAGGTTCACCGCAGCTTCACCAATAATCTTATGGCCGGTAGCTTCATCGTGAAAATACATATGCACCTCCTGAGTGAGTGAGAATGTCGTCGACCCAGTAATTAGTCTAGTAAAAGAAATGCATAGTGAAAGCCTAATTTCATTAGGCATTACCTATCAAAGAAAGCCGTGAAAAAAGTGAACTTTGTGATAAGCGCGCTAAGCTCTTAAAAAGCAGGGAAAAAGCGCAATCAGAGAGGTTTTCCAGAAAGAAATTGAAGTGATTAAAGCACTAGATACGCGGTCATTGGCCTGAAATTAAGATAGGTGCTTGACAGTTAAAGGCCGAAATTGCGGCACTATTCGGATCGTAGCAGGTAAAATAAACCTGTTATGAGGCCCTAAAAGCGTTAAAAAAAGATCGCCAGAACGGCGAAAAGTCAGACGCAAGATGAAAAGTCACCTTAAGCAGATAGCAGATAGCAGAAAACAGAAAACAGAACGGGTCTGACGTCACCCTGTTTACATTCGATTCTGACATCAGAATAAACCGGAGCGTGAGCGGCGTATTAACGAGCAGGGGAGACGATAAGGCGAGGGGAAACAGAACAGGGCTGCGGGCAATAAAAAAAGCCGCCCTGTTCGGGGCGGCACATTTATTAGTTTGGAACTTCTGAAACGGCTTTAACGTCGGTTTTATTAATCTGCTGTTTCACACCGTTTGCATCGGTGTAGCCCAGTAAACCGGCGTCAGATTCAGAAGGTTTGCCGTCACTAATAATGGTACGGCCATCGTTAGTGTGAATGGCATAGCTGGTACGAGTACAGCCACTTAATGCGGCCATGCCGATCAAAACGGCCAGCGGTAAAATCAGCGTCTTCTTCATAGTCTTCACCTTATATCCATGATGGAATTAATTAGTTATCAAGTTCACTCATGTTGCTGATCTGATCGCGATTAATTTGTTCGGTTTTGCCTGTTTGTGCATCACGATAAGAAACCAGCCCCGTATCGCTGTCAATTTGAGGCTTACCGTCGGTCACTATCGTGCGGCCGTCTGATGTTTTAATAGATTGGTTTGAAGAGCAACCTACTAACGTTGCCAGGGACAGAGCAAGTAAAACGGCGGCTGAGAAGGATTTAGTATGCATTTCATCTCCTTGAAGTGGACCTTGAATTAAACAGCATAGACGCTTTTGAGATTTTTGCAGACCAAAGCGCGAAACGACATAAATGATGAAAAGAAAATAGCGCGAATAGCTAAAACAGAGCAGGAAAGCATCCTGTCTCTCAGAAAATTCACATTTAACGCCTGTCGTTAGGTATTTCATCGGGCGCTCTGTAACCTTGGTAACAGGTTAACTAAATAAAGGAATCGACAATGAAATGGCAAATGAGTGCAGTCGCAGCGTTATTAATGGGTTCAGTGAGTGCTTATGCAGCGCAATCAGACAGCATGAAAAATCCCCTGAGCGTTCATGTATTAAATCTGGAGTCGGGCACGCCAACGCCGGGTATTTCCGTTGACCTTGAACATAAAGAGCAGGATAAGTGGGTAAAACTTTCCTCCGGTGTTACCGATAAAAACGGCAGAATTAGCGCGCTGTTTCCCGAAGGGAAAAAAGTTGAAACAGGCGATTACAAAGTCGTCTTTAAAACAGGCGATTATTACCAGAAAGTTCAGCACAAATCCTTTTTCCCGGAAATTCCGGTGATATTCCACATGGAAAGCAGCGAGCCTCATTACCATATTCCGTTACTGCTGAGTCCCTATGGCTATTCAACCTATCGCGGTAACTAATTTCACCCGGCAGCGTCACTGCTCAGAGGCACTGCCGGCCCAGTGAGGGGCACTTCGCGTAGGCAGCATACCGCTGCTGACCCTCTACCTGCCGCCCTGCGTCTCCTGCAGGGTGGCGGAACGCGCCCGCCGTATTCGTCTTTATTCCACTGCCTTATTTAAACACTTTTGCTGATGCCCAGGCTATCATCGGTTAAATTGCCCTGACAGGCCGGTGCGCCCGCGTGGCTCTCCGGCGAAGGTCAATGACACCTAATCAAGCAGAACGCCCCATGCCCTGCTTTCCGTACAGGAGAATCACTGATGTTAAAAGGATTAACCGTGGCTGCTGTGTTAGTGCTGTCGGGCTGTAGCCTGATGCACAAGTCGTCGCCCGCGCCAGAAACGTTACACTACCGCTGTGGCACATTGCCGCTCACCGTGACGCTGGATAATGCCAAACAGCAGGTAAGCTTTATCATGGACGGCAAGCCGCTGACCCTGACACAAACGGTTTCCGCTTCCGGCGCTCGCTACAGCGACGGTCACTATGTTTTCTGGTCCAAAGGAAACGGCGCCTTTATTGAGCGCAATGATAAGATCGTTGTAAACGATTGCGAGTTGCAACCTGCCCGTTAACGTTACCGGAGTGAATGTGCATCATGAGTGACAGTGACATGCTACAAACTATTGCCCATCTGCGCCGTGAATATACGCGAGGTGGGCTGCGTCGCAAGGATCTACCCGATAATCCGCTGGCGCTGTTCGAAAGCTGGCTAAAGCAGGCCTGTGAGGCGCAACTGCCCGATCCCACCGCCATGACGGTGGCCACGGTGGACGAGCAAGGGCAGCCTTATCAACGTATCGTGCTGCTCAAGCACTACGATGAGCAGGGCATGGTGTTTTACACCAACCTCGGCAGCCGTAAAGCACAGCAGCTGGGTCACAACCCGCGTATTTCCCTCCATTTTCCCTGGCACTTTTTAGAGCGTCAGGTGATGGTGTTGGGCGACGTCGAGAAGCTGTCGCCGCTGGAGGTATTGAAATATTTCAGCAGCCGTCCCCGTGACAGCCAGATTGGCGCCTGGGTTTCCCGACAGTCGAGCCGGATCTCTGCCCGCGGCGTTCTGGAAGGCAAGTTTCTGGAGCTGAAGCAAAAATTTCAGCAGGGTGACGTGCCGCTGCCCAGTTTCTGGGGCGGTTATCGGGTGAAATTTAATACGATGGAGTTCTGGCAGGGGGGCGAACATCGTCTTCACGATCGTTTCCTCTATCAGCGAGATAACGACGGCTGGAAAATTGACCGACTCGCGCCGTAAAACTGCGTTTTCCCCCTCATCAGCGCTGGCACAGAAGGCGTCAGCGCTTTATGCTATAGCCCTTAATTTTTCCTTCCGCAACTCAGCGGAAAGCTGTGTACCAGCATAGGTGCAGCCTGATCAATTTGGAGTCAGTGATGACCAGCAGTAACCTGATACAACAATTGCAAGAGAGGGGCCTGATCGCCCAGGTGACGGATGAAGACGCGTTAGTAGAGAAACTGGCGCAAGGGCCAATTTCGCTCTATTGCGGCTTTGACCCCACTGCTGACAGCTTGCATTTGGGCCATCTGGTTCCACTGCTCTGCCTCAAACGTTTTCAGGATGCCGGGCACAAGCCGGTTGCGCTGGTAGGCGGCGCCACGGGCTTAATTGGCGATCCCAGTTTCAAAGCTGCAGAGCGTAAACTCAACACCAGCGAAACCGTCGGTGAGTGGGTAGAAAAAATCCGGACGCAGGTCGCACCCTTTCTGGACTTTGACTGTGGTGCCAACAGCGCGATTGCGGCCAATAACTATGACTGGTTTGGCAATATGAACGTGCTGACTTTCCTGCGTGACATCGGTAAACACTTCTCTGTTAACCAGATGATCAACAAGGAAGCCGTTAAACAGCGCCTGAACCGTGACGACCAGGGGATCTCGTTCACCGAATTCTCCTATAACCTGCTGCAGGGTTACGACTTCGCCTGTCTGAATGCGCTGCACGGCGTGTCCCTGCAGATTGGCGGATCTGACCAGTGGGGTAACATCACCTCCGGTATCGATCTGACGCGTCGTCTGCACCAGAACCAGGTATTTGGTCTGACCGTTCCGCTGATCACCAAATCGGACGGCACCAAGTTCGGTAAAACCGAAGGCGGCGCGGTCTGGCTGGATGCGAAGAAAACCAGTCCCTACAAGTTTTACCAGTTCTGGATCAACACCGCAGATGCGGATGTTTACCGCTTCCTGAAGTTCTTCACTTTCCTGAGCATTGAAGAGATTCATGCCCTGGAAGAAGAAGATAAAAACAGCGGAACCGCGCCGCGCGCGCAGTACGTGCTGGCCGAGCAGGTCACGCGCCTGGTGCACGGCGAAGAGGGGCTGGCTGCCGCGAAACGAATCACCGAGAGCCTGTTCTCTGGCGCGCTGAGCGATATGACAGAGGCCGACTTCGAACAGCTGGCGCAGGATGGTATGCCGACCATCACGCTAAGTGCCGAAGACGATCTGCAACAGGCTCTGGTCAAAGCTGAGCTGGTGCCTTCACGTGGTCAGGCTCGCACCATGATTGGTTCGAATGCCGTATCGCTGAACGGTGAAAAGCAGTCTGATGCTGAGTACCGTTTCAGTGACAGCGATAAGCTGTTCAACCGCTTCACGCTGCTGCGTCGTGGTAAAAAGCATTACTGCCTGATTAACTGGCAGTAACCTTTCAGGGCCGGTTTCCGGCCCTTTTTTATGGCAAGGCACTACAGGGCAAAAAAGTGAAAAACGTTTTAGCAATTCAGTCGCACGTGGTGTTTGGTCACGCGGGCAACGCGGCGGCAGAGTTCCCGATGCGCCGTATGGGTGTGAACGTCTGGCCGCTGAATACCGTGCAGTTTTCTAACCATACGCAATATGGCCACTGGACCGGTACCGTGATGCCGGCCACGCACTTAACCGATATCGTCAAAGGCATTGCCGATATTGACCGCCTGAAAACCTGTGATGCGGTACTCAGCGGTTATCTGGGCTCGGCCGAGCAGGGCGAAAACATTCTGGAAATCGTGCGCCAGGTAAAAGCCGCGAACCCGGAAGCCTGGTATTTCTGCGATCCGGTTATGGGGCACCCGGAGAAGGGCTGCATCGTTGCACCCGGCGTGGCGGAGTTCCACTGCAAACTGGCGCTTCCCGCCAGCGATATCATCGCCCCCAACCTGCTGGAGCTGGAAATGCTCAGCGAACGCAGCGTAACCAGCGTAGAAACGGCGGTTGACGCGGCACGTATGCTGATTAGCCAGGGGCCTAAAGTCGTGCTGATTAAGCACCTGGCGCGCGCGGGGCGCCGCAGCGATCGGTTTGAGATGCTGCTGGTGACCGCCGGTGAAGCCTGGCACATCAGTCGTCCGCTGGTGGATTTTGGCGTTCGTCAACCGGTGGGCGTGGGCGATCTGACCAGTGGCTTGTTGCTGGTCGATCTGCTGCACGGGCTGTCGCTGCAGGCGGCGCTGGAACACGTCACTGCTGCGGTCTATGAAGTGATGCTGAAAACGCATGAGATGGGCGAGTATGAACTGCAACTGGTTGCCGCTCAGGATGCCATTGTCCGACCAACGCACGTCTTCCCCGCTGAGAAGCTGTAAAAAAGGGCCGGTTACGGCCCTCATCGTATCAGTTAAGTCCTTCCGCTTTGAGCGCGGCCTGAACCGACGGCCGCTCTGCAACGCGTTCAAACCAGTGTTGCAGGTGGTCCCGCGCGGCCAAATCCAGGTTCAGCGCTTTTGCCCAGCGGGTAACCACAAATAAATAGGCATCCGCGACGCTGAAGTGCACGCCCATCAGCCACTGTTTGTCTTTAAGCTCATCGTTTACCCAGGCAAATTTCGCCTCCAGCTGGCGGCGCACCAACGCTTTGTACTCCTCAGGCGCATCGTTGCGAAACAGGGGAGAGAAGCTTTTGTGTAACTCGCTGCTGATATAGCCGAGCCACTCAATGGTGTGATAACGCGTCAGGCTCCCCACCGGGGCCAGGAGGTGACGATCGGGTTTAAGATCGGCCAGATACTGCACAATCGCCGCGCCTTCCGTTAATACATTCCCATCGCTCAGCTGCAGGGCCGGCACCTGACCTTTGGGGTTGATCTGGCGAAAATCTTCACCGCGCTCGGTGAGCTTAGTCTGCAGATCAACATTAACCTGCGTAAAGTCCAGACCACATTCACGCATGACGATATGCGGTGAAAGGGAACAGGCACCAGCTTTACAAAACAGTTTCATAATGAGGCCACCATGTTGCGAATCGTGTTTGCATAGTAATCTCATGGCGCGGAATTGCCAGTAATAAGGCGCAGGAATGTGCGAGGCATTGATCGGCGACAAAAACAAAAAAACCGGGCAGGCCCGGTTTTCGTGGAAAGTCATGACGTCAGTCAGGCTTTGTCTGCTGCCGTATCTTGAGTCATGCGGTTCAGCAGAGGGGCGGTAATCAGCATCAGCACGGCGATGACCGCCGTCGCGATACCAATCTGCTGGAAAACTCTGCCGTAGGTGGCCAGGGAGATCAGCGGATCGGTAACGTTTTCAGGAACGGCCATCAGGTTTGCCACTTTACCGGCAATGACCGCAGCGCCCGCCGTCGTCAGGAACCATGAACCCATGATAAAGCCCATCAGACGCTGCGGAACCAGCTGCGCCACCATGGCCAGGCCAAGACCGGAAATCATCAGTTCACCAATGCTCTGCAGGCCATAGCTGAGAATCAGCCAGTTAACAGACACAATCCCCGCATCGCTGGCAAACTTCGCGCCGACCGGTAACACCAGGAAGGCTGCGGAACACAGCACCATACCGATGGCGAACTTGTGCGGCATGGGCAGTTTATCGCCCAGCTTGTTGTAGACGGCTGCCAGAATCGGGCTGGCAAGCATGATCCAGAACGGGTTCAGCGCCTGGAATTGCTCAGGGGCAAAGGTGATACCCAAAATGCTGTGCTCAACGTTGCGAATCGCAAAGAAGTTAAGCGACGTTGGCATCTGCATATAGAGCACGAAGAACACGATGGCTTCCACCATCAGCAGGAACGCAACAATCATACGACGACGGGCTGCGCCGTGAAGGGCAAAGGCTTCTTTGGCAAAGATGACAAAGATACCGAACGCTATCACGCCTAACAGCACGCGGGCGATTGACTGGTGGTGCAGCATCCAGTTTGCCAGGGCGACCAGGACGACAATTCCCACCAGAGTCATCAACAGTTTGCCGAACTGAAGTGGGGCAAAGTCCGGTTTAGAGCCGAAGTCTTTCACCAGGCGTTTGCAGAACAGGAAGTTAAGCAGCGTGATGACCAGGCCGACAACCGAGAGCGAAAACGCCACGTTGTAGCCGTACTTCTCCGCTAACCACGGAGTCAGCATCATTGAAAACAGCGAACCGATATTGATGGACATGTAGAACATGGTGAAGGCCCCATCAATACGGGGATCGTCTTTGTCATAGCACGTCGAGAGCAGCGAAGAGGGGTTAGCTTTAAACAAGCCACTTCCCACGGCAATGGTCGCCATACCAATATAAACGATACTGACGTTGTGGCCCGAGAAGGCCACCAGGGCATAACCTATTGCCAGAACCAGCACGCCAAGAACGATAACGCGTTTGGTCCCGAGGACTTTGTCACCCAGCCAGCCACCGATGGCGACAAGGCCATATACCAGGGCGCTAAATGAGGAGAACAGGGTAATAGAGTCGGACTCCGACATCCCCAGTTGTCTCACCAGGTAAACCGCCATAATGGCCTGCAGGCCGTAGTAACCAAAACGTTCCCATAATTCGATAGAAAAGATCAGGTAAAACGCTTTGGGCTGTTTGAACGCGTTAAGGCTGACGGCCTCGTCGGTGTGTTTGTTTGCAGTTGACACTTGTACCTCTGTTATTTCATATCCTGTGTCGCGACAGGAATTAAGTCCGCGCCATGTGATCAGACCATGGGCCAGATTTTTATTAGATGGGAAAAACGGCGACTAATTTGGCTGAATAAAGGCGACAGGGCAAGCGTTTTCTACCTTCTGCTGGAAAGCGATCGTGTGGCGTGAAAACCTAAATAAATATTATTAGTTGGAATTTAATTCTGATTTTAAGCGTTACTGTGAAGTAATGGCGTCACGTTAGGGTTGCAGGAGTGTTAATAATGACATTAACTACTAAAACGGCGTTACGCCGAGCTTTACAACGGAAAGTGATATTTTCTCAGGACAATCTGGCTATAAAGCAGGTTTTGACGCCGATTTGATGAAATAGTCTGCGTATTATGACGTTAATCTCCACCAAAGGCGTAAAAAGGTTGATTAAGGTCACATTTTTGCCTGTTAATTCAGGCAGAGAAAAAAGCTTATCTGGGGACGGCGTGCCCGTAGCGCTTCGCTGTATCGGGTGGGAGACACGACAGAGCCGCACTTCGGGACTCGACATCCGTTGCCCCCTACCGTAGCATCCTTATTTCGTTAAGAGGAATTTTGCTATGCCGTTACCTTTACGTCTCGCGTTAGTCGGCGACTATCGTCCGGAAGCCGTTGCGCATCAGGCTATTCCCCTGGCGCTTTCCCGTGCCGCTGCCCATCTTGCTATCGATATTGAACCTGAGTGGATCCCAACACCTGAGCTGGGCGATTTAACCGCCATCAGGCAAAGCCATGCCGTATGGCTGGTGCCGGGAAGTCCCTATAAAAATGATGAGGGCGTCTTCAGTATGCTGCGCTGGGTACAGGAAGGGGAAAAACCTTTTCTGGGTTCCTGTGGCGGTTTTCAGTATGCCGTGATCGACTATGCACGTCACGTACTGGGCTGGCATGATGCGAATCATGCAGAAACCAGCGATGAAGGGCGGATGGTGATTGCGCCGTTAAGTTGCTCGCTGGTGGAGCAGCGCGGTGAGGTGACATTTGAACCCGGTTCACGTATTGCCACCGCCTACGACAGCCTCTCCAGCGATGAAGGCTATCACTGCAACTTTGGCGTTAACCCGGACTTCAGTGCAGCGCTGGAAGGCAACAATTTGCGTATCACCGCCTGGGATCTCAATGGCGATGTACGCGGCATAGAACTGACCGATCATCCTTTTTACGTTGCCACGCTCTTCCAGTCCGAGCGTGCAGCCTTACAGGATAAGGATTCTCCGCTGGTGATTGCCTGGATGCAGGCGGCTCTGGATCAGCGTTAGATCAGAAAATAAAAAGCCTGTGTGTTCACAGGCTTTATCAGACAACACCTTCGCGTTATTCCACTTTATCCGGGTATTCGCACAGGTCCTCAATCAGACAGGCGCCACAGCGCGGCTTACGGGCCACACAGGTATAGCGACCGTGCAGAATCAGCCAGTGGTGGCAGTCCACTTTGAATGCCTTGGGCACAACCTTTAACAGTTTTTCTTCGACCTGCTCGACATTCTTGCCGGGGGCGAAATTTGTCCGGTTGCAGACGCGAAAAATATGGGTATCCACTGCGATGGTGGGCCAGCCAAAGGCGGTGTTGAGTACCACGTTTGCCGTTTTACGGCCCACACCGGGCAGCGCTTCCAGGGCTGCACGATCTTCGGGTACCACTCCGCCGTGCTGTTCCAGCAGAATGCGGCAGGTTTTGATGACATTTTCTGCCTTGCTGTTGAACAGTCCGATCGTTTTAATGTATTCCTTCACACCGTCCACGCCCAGCGCCAGCATCGCAGCGGGCGTATTCGCGACCGGGTAGAGCTTTGCGGTGGCTTTATTCACGCTGACGTCGGTGGCCTGGGCAGAGAGCAGAACCGCAATCAATAATTCAAACGGCGAGCTAAACTGCAGCTCGGTCGTAGGATGAGGATTAGCCTGCTGCAAACGGCTGAGGATCTCGGTACGCTTTGTCTGGTTCACACGGCTTTTCCGGTATTGCCTTGCGGTGCAGCCAGCGCCTGCTCTTCAGCACGGCGCACAGCACGCTGCTTCATTTTTTGATCGATCAGGTATTTACCCGCCAGCATCATGCCCAGACCAATAAAGGCGCCAGGTGGTAACATCGCCAGCAGCATCGGTGAATCCAGATGAATCACCTCAATTTTTAATGCTTTTGCCCACGGGCCTAACAGCTGGTCTGCACCGTTAAACAGCGTCCCGCTGCCAATAATTTCACGGAGGGAACCCAACACCACCATTGCGCAGGTTGCGCCCATCCCAATGGCAAAACCATCAAGGGCTGCAAGAGGGATGCTGCTTTTCGATGCGACGGCCTCGGCACGGCCTACCACGATACAGTTGGTCACGATAAGCGGAATAAAAATACCCAACGACTGATACAGGCCATAGGCATAAGCATTAATCAGCATCTGTACACAGCTCACCACGGACGCGATGATCATCACGTAAATGGGGATGCGAATCTCCGAGGGCACCCAACGGCGCGAGGCGGAAATAAAGCTGTTGGTCAGGGTCAGCACCAGCGTGGTGGCCAGCCCCAGCCCCAACGCATTGGTGGCGGTGGCGGTCACCGCCAGCAGCGGACACAGGCCCAGCAGCTGCACCAGCGCCGAGTTATTTTTCCACAGCCCGCCTACCAGCAGGTTTTTAGCTTCACTCATTTGCGTCTCCACATTCGGGTAACGAAGAGAGTTTCCCTTTCAGGGATTCAATTAATAATGCCGTACGTTTGGTGGCATTCACGACGGCTCGTGGGGTAATCGTGGCGCCGGTGAACTGATCGAATTCGCCACCGTCTTTTTTAACGGCAAACGCTTTATCATCCGGACCTGTTACCACTTTGCCATTAAAGCTGTTAATCCAGTCAGAAATGCGCAGTTCTATTTTATCGCCCAAACCGGGCGTTTCATGATGTTCAATCACGCGGACGCCCAGCACCTTACCGTTAAAGTCAGCCCCGACCAGCATCTGTATCGCGCCGGAATAGCCGTCCGGTGCCGTCGTTTCCAGCGCCGCGGCAACAGGCTGGTTGCCTTTACGTGCCAGATAAAGATGGTGTGGATTGGCGTTACCCAGCGCCGGATCAGTGACAACGTAACATTCCTGCTGAATGTGGTTGTCGTACATATCGGTCGGCACCACCTGGTCCAGCAAATTTTTCTGCTGCAGTTGCGTCTGATGCTCAACGGTTGGCTTAGTGACCGTATTCACTATGGCCGTCACGCCGGTCGTAATGGCGGCAAACAGCGCCAGCGTCACGCCATTTTTGCGTATCGTGTCCAGCATCATTTAATCCTTTTGATGGCCGTAAACACGCGGCTGAGTGTAATAGTCAATCAGCGGTACGCATATATTAGCCAGCAATACAGCGAAAGCAACGCCGTCCGGATATCCGCCGAAGCTGCGAATTAACCAGATCAGCAGCCCAATCAGCGCACCGTAGAGTAAACGACCACGGTCGGTCGTGGAAGCGGTGACCGGATCGGTAGCAATAAAAAATGCCCCAAGCATAGTGGCACCTGAGAACAGATGAATCACTGGGCTGTTGAGCGTAGCGGGCGAGAACAGCCAGCCCAGCGTTGCGCAGAAGGCCAGCGACAGCAAAATGGCAGCCGGGATATGCCAGCGAATGGCGTTTTTCCATAGCAGGAACAGACCGCCCACCAGATAACCCAGGTTAACCCACTGCCAGCCGAGACCCGCGAGCACACCACTGTAAATGGGCTGGGCCAGAAGTTGCGCGGCGCTGTGGCCCGCGCGCAGGCCGGTTTTAAATGTATCGAGCGGCGTGGCCTGGCTGACGCCATCGGCACCGAGCTGCAGCTGCTGCATCGTGTCGCCCGCAAGAGTATGGCCGGTAAAAATCATACTGAGTGAATCGAGCATCCCCGGTTTAATCATCTGTAACGCGTCCGGCGGCATCCAACTGGTCATCTGTACCGGAAACGAGATCAGTAGCACCACATAGCCTACCATCGCCGGATTAAAGGGATTTTGTCCCAGTCCACCGTAAAGCTGCTTGGCGATCACGATCGCAAAGACTGTACCGATCACTACCAGCCACCAGGGCGCCAGAGAGGGGATGCTGATTCCCAGCAGAATGGCCGTCAAGAGGGCTGAATTATCCGCAAGGTTGGCAGCAACCGGGCTTTTGCGTAAACGCAGGATGGCCGCTTCGGTAAGCAACGCCGTTACCGAGGCCAGAATCACCTGCAACAGCGTGCCCACGCCAAAGAAATAACACTGCGCTGCAAAGCCCGGCAGTGCAGCCAGCACCACCAGCATCATGATGTTGCCGGTGCTGCGCCGGTTGTGGGTATAAGGTGAACTTGCTATACGAAAAGCCATTTAGTCCTCAGGTGTCAATGTCGATTGCGCTTTACGCGCTTTGGCACGTTCGATAGCAGCCGCAATAGCGGCTTTGCGCGCGTCAGTAGGGTGCTCAAGTTCCGGCGCCTGTTCGGCTTCAGCATTCGCATTATTGGCTTGTTCTTGCACCATTTCCGCCTGCTCGACGTCACGGTGCGCCTCTGTTGCAGCCAGTGCAGCATCGCGAGAAGCGTCCTCCGCGCGAGCCAGGGCGGCGGCGGCTTTCTTCGCTTTGGCACGCTCCACGGCGGCGGCCACGGCGGCCTTGCGTGGGTCTTCCGGCGGAGCGGGCTGCACATCCTCGGTACTTTCAGCGACGGCGGCCTGCGCGGCTTTCTTCGCTTTGGCGCGTTCCACAGCGGCGGCCACGGCGGCCTTGCGCGGGTCTTCCGGCGGAGCGGGCTGCACATCCTCAGTACTTTCAGTGACGGCGGCCTGCGCGGCTTTCTTCGCTTTGGCGCGTTCCACGGCGGCGGCCACGGCGGCCTTGCGCGGGTCTTCCGGCGGAGCGGGCTGCACATCCTCAGTACTTTCAGCGACGGCGGCCTGCGCGGCTTTCTTCGCTCTGGCGCGTTCCACGGCGGCGGCCACGGCGGCCTTGCGCGGGTCTTCCGGCGGGGCGGGCGGCACATCCTCAGTACTTTCAGCGCTGGCGGCCTGCGCGGCTTTCTTCGCTCTGGCACGTTCCACGGCGGCGGCCACGGCGGCCTTGCGTGGATCCTCCGGTGGGGCGGGCTGCACATCCTCAGTACCTTCAGCGCTGGCGGCCTGCGCGGCTTTCTTCGCTTTGGCGCGCTCCACGGCGGCGGCTACGGCGGCCTTGCGTGGATCCTCCGGTGGGGCGGGCTGCACATCCTCAGTACCTTCAGCGCTGGCGGCCTGCGCGGCTTTCTTCGCTTTGGCGCGCTCCACGGCGGCGGCTACGGCGGCCTTGCGTGGATCCTCCGCCACCTCTTCAGACGCGTCCGGAACGGCTGATTTTTTTGCTTTAGCACGCGCAATAGCGGCTTCAACCGCCGCTTTGCGCGGATCGGTCGTCTGGCGGCTCAGTGCCTGGGTTTCCGACTGGGCTTCAGCCTGGCGCAGGCGAGCCTGAGCATGGCGAGCCTCGGCGACGGCCTCTTCGTTTCCACCAGGTTTTGCTTTCGCGCGTGCCTGAGCCGCAGCCAGTTCAGCACTGTCGCTGCGCGCTACGCGCTGCTTCGCCTCTGCATGGCGTGCTTCACGTGCCTGTTTTTCCCGTTCGAGTCGTGCCTGACGCGCTTCAAACCGTGCTTTCGCTTCCAGCGTCCGTTTGGCTTCCAGATCGATAGCCCGCAACTCGGCTTTTTCCTGGCGGTAATACTGCACCAGCGGGATGTTGCTGGGGCAAACATAGGCGCAGGCACCGCATTCAATACAGTCATCAATATGGTGCGCACGGGCTTTATCATGATCGCCGCCCTTGCTGTACCAGTAAAGCTGCTGCGGCAGCAGCTTAGCCGGGCAGGCATCAGCACAGGCAGAGCAGCGAATACAGGACTGCTCCTGCTCGTCGTTGCCCATTTCCGTGCTGGACGGTGCCAGAATACAGTTGGTGATTTTAACCACCGGGACATCCAGTGACGGCAGGGTAAAGCCCATCAGCGGGCCGCCCATAATCACCATCTGGCGTGGCGAGGGATGAAAACCGACCTGATGAAGCAGATGACTGATTGGCGTACCCAACCGGCTCCACACATTACGTGGCTGGGCGATGGCTTCACCTGTCAGCGTGACCACGCGCTCGGTGATGGGCTCGCCATTAATGATGGCGCGCTTAACCGCCCAGGCCGTGCCGACGTTTTGCATCAGCACGCCAATGTCCGTCGAGCGTCCGCCGTGCGGCACTTCCATACCGGTAAGAATTTTGGTGAGCTGTTTGGCACCGCCCGAAGGATACTTGGTGGGAATGACGCGAATCTGGAGATCGCGCTCACCGCCCAGCGCCTGCTTCAGAGCGGCGATGGCTTCAGGTTTGTTATCTTCGATGCCAATTAAAACGCGATCTGCCTGTAAGACCCAGGCCAGAATCCGGCTGCCTTCCAGCACTTCGGCTGCGTAATCCTGCATCAGCCGATCGTCAGCGGTGATATAGGGCTCACACTCGGCGGCATTGATAATCAGCGTTTTAACGCCCCGCAGGCCGCCTTTCAGCTTAGTGGCGGTCGGGAAGCCTGCGCCGCCCAGGCCGGCGATGCCGGCATCGTGAATGCGTTTCAGGATGGCGGCTCGTTCATGCTGGCGGTAGTCCGGCAGCGGTTCCAGCGGCATCCAGCGGTCCTCACCATCCGGCGTCAGGAAAATACACAGCTCTGACAGGCCCGAAGGGTGAGCCGTCATGTGCTGGGCAATATCCTCGATGACGCCGGACGTCGGTGCGTGCACCGGCAGCATTCTGCCCTGGCCAAACGTCAGTGGCTGACCGCGCAGTACGCGATCGCCCGGCGATACGCAGATCTCACCTTCATGACCAATATGCTGTTTCAGCGGAATAATAAACCGGTGCGGCAGCGGCAGCTCGGCCAGTGGCGTACCGTTAGACTGGGTTTTCATTTCAGGCGGATGAATGCCGCCCTGAAAATCCCAGGTTTTCTCTTTTTTAAAAAAATTTAGCAGATTAAGCATGACTCTCTACCGGGATCACCCGAACAGGAATGGTTTCAAGATCCCATTTCCAGTTGGCCGTGGTGGTGGCAACCGGACGCATCTCAATACAATCGGTAGGACAAGGCGCGACACACAGGTCGCAGCCCGTACACACGTCGCTCAGCACGGTGTGCATGGCGCGTGTTGCGCCAACGATGGCATCAACCGGGCAGGCCTGAATACATTTCGTGCAGCCAATACAGTTCGCTTCATCTATCCATGCCACGGTGCGCACGGGCGCTTTGGCTTCTTCGTCACCATCAATCGGCTGCGGCTCAACGTTGAGCAGGGCCGCCAGCTTCAGCATGGTCTGTTCGCCACCGGGCGCACATTTGTTGATGGCTTCACCGTTATTGCCCACCGCATCGGCATAAGGACGACAGCCAGGATAACCGCACTGGCCGCACTGGCTTTGCGGAAGAACAGCGTCGATCTGCTCAACAATGGGATCTTCTTCAACCTCAAAGCGTCGTGAGGCGTAACCCAGCAGGGCGCCAAACACAAGGCTCAGGGCGCTTAATACCGCAACCGCTATCCAAATCGCACTCATCAGAATTTCACCAAACCGGTAAAGCCCATAAACGCCAGTGCCATCAGGCCTGCGGTGATCAGCGCAATCGAGTTTCCTTTGAACGGGGCAGGCACGTTTGCCAGAACCAGGCGCTCACGCATACCGGCAAACAGCACCATGACAAGCGAGAAGCCCAGCGAGGCGCTGAATCCATACAGCGCCGCCTGCAGGAAGGTGTGGTTGAGGTTAACACTCAACAAGGGAACGCCCAGCACCGCGCAGTTGGTGGTAATCAGCGGCAGGAAAATACCCAGCAGTCGGTAAAGCGACGGGCTGGTTTTGCGCACCACCATTTCGGTGAACTGCACAACCACGGCGATCACCAGAATATAGGCCATGGTGCGCAGGTACACTAAGTCCAGTGGCACCAGAATAAGATGGTTCACCAGCCATGCACAAATAGAGGCCAGTGTGATAACAAATGTGGTGGCGAGGCCCATGCCAATCGCCGTTTCCAGCTTTTTGGAAACGCCCATAAAGGGACACAGGCCGAGGAACTTCACCAAAACGAAGTTATTCACCAGCACAGTACCCACAAAGAGAAGGAGATAATCGGTCATTTTTTCGCCTGAATACCAGAAAGCGGCTTATTATCATTGATAAAACGCTGTATCACAACTGTGACACAACATTGTCTACGGACAACCGCACTCAGGATTAAACTGTTGGCGATAATTTTGGCCTCACCGCTGAGTAAACGTCGCTTTTACCCGTGCTGAACGCTTGAAATAAGGCACAAAAATTGCCGCTGCCGCCAGAGACAGCAGTAACGTCTGAATCGCCCGGGCGTCAGAAACCGGCGTAAAGGCAAACGTTTTCAGGGCCAGCAGCACGGTAATCAGCAACCAGACAATATAATGGCGGGGCAGCCGGGAAGAGCGCTTAAAGAAAATCCACACAACCCACATGCTGTAAGCCCACAGCGCGGTGGCGGTGAAAAGCGAAATGGCCCAGTAGGTGGTGACGAGCGAACTGTGATTAAACAGGGTGGCGCGCCATTGTGTATCAAACAGCGGTGTCAGATACATGGCCATCACCAGCGCCGTGGTGAGCAGCGTCATCAGCAACCATGCCAGCGGCACTAAAAGCCAGCCACCAATTCGGGGTGCGGCATCCTGTGTGTTCATTGCGGTTAATCCTGTCTCAATGTCAGAAGCGGCTCAGAATAGCATGTTAAGACAGAAGGGAAACATTATGGCTAAGCGCTTTCAGACAATATTCTGAACCTCAGAATTATACCACGTAGCGCCATACCGATTTAGGTACGCAGCCCAGATCAAACAGACGACCACCGGATACCAGCTCTGCGCGACGATGATCTGCAGCCCGGTACATATTGATGATATCGGTGTTGTCAGAAAGGGAATAATTCAGATGGTCGTAGAGTTTTTCCAGACTGTCGAGGTTATTCACTTTGCGGAATTTTAAAAGATAATCGTGCGCAGTCATTTTTATCGTAACGGATGGATGGGAAAGAATGCCAAGTATAGGGAGACACCCGGCCGTGTCCAGTTCTGCCACTTAAAAAAAGCGAAAATCAGACAATCACGAGAGATTGATCGCTAAACAACCCTTTTCATCATTTTCGTGCACAGTAAACGTCGCCGCCGTTATCAGGTCAGGTGCTGTACAGGGCGCATGTTGTTTGGGTTGATCAGACCAGGTAACTTTTTATTTGTTTATATGTACGAATCGACTGCCATTAATTCCCGTTTCCCGCGTCAGATGAAGAGAACGTCAGTAAACCCTCAACAAAGGCTTATAGCGGAATCGTTTCATTCGATATACAGGGCCCTGTAGGGATGTGCTGGAAATCACAAAATGCACTTTTTGTCGCCGAATAATTGCCGTAACTCATTCTGTACGCCTCCCTGTAATCGTTTTCAACTGGCCTACACTTAAACGATTCTGTTTATTACATTTATTTATCATAAGTTGAAAAAACACACAGGCGTTTTGTCCATAACCCCTGATGAAACTCGTCCTCATGAAACGCGTAACTCCTTTAAATCGCTCGATTTTGTGAAGCGTGTCGCCCTAATTTACTTTTTTTTACGTCAGTCTTAATGGGCACTTTACCCTATACAGCAAACGCCCTTCAGAGGAATAAAAACTATGTGGAAACGTTTACTCCTGACCACGCTGGTCAGCGCCGCATTAAGTGGCTCAGTGTTAGCGGCGGAAATGACAGTGGGATTCTCACAGGTAGGTTCGGAATCCGGCTGGCGCTCGGCTGAAACCAATGTGGCAAAAAGCGAAGCCAAAAAACGCGGCATCAATCTGAAGATTGCCGATGGACAACAAAAACAAGAGAACCAAATCAAGGCCGTGCGTTCATTTATTGCGCAGGGCGTTGATGCCATCTTTATCGCACCAGTGGTTCAGACGGGCTGGGAGCCGGTATTAGAAGAAGCTAAAGACGCGAAAATCCCGGTTTACCTGCTGGATCGCGCCATTGTGGTGAAAGACAACTCGCTGTACCAGGCTGTCGTAACGGCAGATAACGTGCTGGAAGGTAAGCTTATCGGTGACTGGCTGGTGAAAACGGTAGGCGACAAGAAGTGTAACGTCGTTGAACTTCAAGGCACGGTAGGCGCCAGCGTCGCCATCGACCGCAAAAAAGGCTTTGCCGAAGCGATTAGCGGTCATCCTAATATCAAAATCATCCGTTCTCAGTCTGGCGACTTCACCCGCAGTAAAGGTAAAGAAGTCATGGAAAGCTTTATCAAAGCAGAGAATAACGGCAAAAACATTTGCATGGTTTACGCCCATAACGATGACATGGCCATCGGTGCCATTCAGGCCATCAAAGAGGCCGGCCTGAAACCGGGTAAAGACATCCTGACCGGTTCGATTGACGGTGTACCTGATATCTATAAAGCCATGCTGGCAGGCGAAGCCAACGCAAACGTGGAATTAACGCCAAACATGGCAGGCCCGGCGTTTGACGCGCTGGAAAAATTCAAAAAAGACGGCACGCTGCCGCCAAAAATTATCAGAACGCAATCAAAACTCTTTTTACCTGCTGACGCGCAGGCCGAGTTAGATAAGAAAAAGAACATGGGTTACTAAGCCGCAGGCCGCCCTTCGGGGCGGTTTTCCATGATGTAGGGCGGAGTTGACAGCATGACCACACACAACGAACAACCTCTTTTAGCCATCAGCGGCGTCAGTAAAGGCTTCCCCGGCGTCAAAGCGCTGGACGATGTGTCTTTCAGCCTGCGTAAAGGCGAGATCATGGCGCTGTTAGGTGAAAACGGCGCCGGAAAATCCACACTCATAAAAGTCCTGACCGGCGTTTACACCCGGGACAGCGGCACCGTAACGTTAAACGGCCAGGCGATTTCGCCGCACAGCACCGCCGAAGCCCAGGATATCGGTATCGGTACGGTTTATCAGGAAGTTAACCTGCTGCCCAACATGTCGGTGGCAGATAACCTGTATATCGGGCGTGAACCGCGTCGTTTTGGCATGATCGATCGTAAGCGCATGGTTCGCGATGCCGATGCCCTGATGCGTAATTACGGTTTTGCCCTTGATGTCACCCGGCCCCTTGGCCACTATTCAGTCGCCATGCAGCAGATCATTGCCATCTGCCGGGCTGTCGATCTTTCTGCGCAGGTCCTGATTCTGGATGAACCTACTGCCAGCCTGGATGCCAGCGAAGTTGAAATGCTGTTTACCCTCATGACGCAGCTGAAAAATCGCGGCATGAGCCTGATTTTCGTCACGCATTTTCTGGATCAGGTTTATCGCATCACCGACCGCATCACCGTACTGCGCAATGGTAAATTCATCGCCACGCATGACACGGCAACGCTGCCGCAGATTGATCTGGTGAAACTGATGATTGGCCGTGAGCTGATGGCGACCGCGCTGCAGCGTCAGGGCAGCACGCTACGCAGTAATCAGCCTGTCGTGTCTTTTGAAGATTACGGCAAGAAAGGCACCATCGAGCCTTTCAGCCTGCAGGTCAGGCCCGGCGAAGTGGTGGGGCTGGCCGGACTGCTGGGGTCCGGACGCACTGAAACGGCCGAAGTGTTATTTGGTATTCGTCGCGCCGATCGCGGTACGGCAAAGATCAAAGGCAAAGTTGAACACATTCGCACGCCCGCTCAGGCTTCACGCCTGGGCATGGGGTTCTGTCCGGAAGACCGCAAAACCGACGGTATCATTGGTGCGGCCTCGGTGCGGGAAAACATTATTCTGGCCCTGCAGGCGCAGCGCGGCTGGTTACGGCCGATTAAAAAACGGGAACAGCAGGCGATTGCCGAACGTTTTATTAAAAGTCTGGGTATTCGCACGCCGCATGCAGAGCAGCCCGTTGAGCTGTTATCGGGCGGCAATCAGCAAAAGGTTCTGCTGTCACGCTGGCTGGTGACAAAACCGCAGTTCCTGATCCTGGATGAACCGACGCGCGGCATTGATGTGGGCGCGCATGCGGAAATTATCCGCCTCATCGAGTCGCTGTGTGCCGATGGTCTGGCGCTGCTGGTTATCTCTTCAGAGCTGGAAGAGCTGGTCGGCTACGCCGATCGTGTATTGATCATGCGTGATCTGAAACAGGTGGCTGAAATTCCACTGGAGCAGCTTTCAGTGGCGGCAATCGTTAACGCTATTGCTGACGGAGGTACGCAGCATGCTTGAATCCCCGGTCACCGCGACCAAACCTCAACGTCGCAAGTTCAGGCTGCCGCCCGGCATGCCGCAGATTATTGCCCTGTTGCTGGTGCTGTTAGTTGACAGCCTGGTCGCGAATAACTTTTTTGCGATTCATCTTCAGGACGGACGGCTGTTTGGCAGTCCGATCGACATTATCAACCGCGCCGCGCCCGTTGCTTTACTGGCCATCGGCATGACGCTGGTCATCGCCACCCGCGGGATCGACCTGTCGGTCGGCGCCGTGATGGCGATTGCCGGCGCCACCGCCGCTACGCTGACCGTCGCCGGGCACGGTGTACCCTTTATCATTATGGTGACGCTGGCCAGCGGTCTGGCCTGCGGCATATGGAACGGCATTCTGGTGGCCTTACTCCGTATCCAGCCGTTTGTTGCCACGCTGATTTTAATGGTCGCCGGACGCGGTATTGCTCAGCTTATTACTCAGGGGCAAATCGTAACCTTTAATAATGACAGCCTTGGCTGGTTTGGGAATGGGGCGCTGTGGTTGTTACCGGTGCCGGTCTGGATCACGGTGGCGGTTGCGTTGCTGGTCTGGCTACTGGCGCGCAAAACCGCCCTGGGGCTGTTTATCGAAGCCGTGGGCATTAACCTGCGCGCCGCGCGCAATGCAGGCGTAAATGGCTGGCTGGTGGTGATGTCCACCTATGCCATCAGCGGCCTTTGCGCGGCGGTAGCCGGCCTGATTGTGGCGGCGGATATTCGTGGCGCAGATGCTAACAATGCCGGATTGTGGCTGGAACTGGATGCGATTCTCGCCGTGGTCATCGGCGGAGCATCCCTGATGGGCGGCCGGTTTAACATCGTGCTGTCATTGATAGGTGCGCTGATTATTCAGTCGATGAACACCGGTATTCTACTCTCTGGCTTTCCGCCAGAGTTGAATCAGGTGGTGAAGGCGATAGTGGTCATGTGCGTTCTGCTTCTGCAATCCCCGCGCTTTATTGCGATGTTTAAACGGAGACGTCCATCATGATTAAACGTCATCTGCCTCTAATGATCACCCTACTGGTGTTCGTCATGGGCTATCTGTTTTGCCTGAGCCAGTTTCCCGGCTTTGCTTCCACGCGGGTGATCTGTAACATTTTGACGGATAACGCCTTCCTCGGCATTATCGCTGTCGGTATGACCTTTGTGATTTTATCGGGCGGCATCGATCTTTCGGTGGGGGCCGTCATTGCGTTTTCGGGTGTATTTTTGGCAAAGGTTATCGGTGACTATCACCTCAACCCCGTCCTGGCGTTTGCCCTCATCCTGGGTATGGGAGCGATGTTTGGTGCCATGATGGGCTGGCTGATTGATGCGCTGAAAATTCCCGCATTTATTATCACCCTGGCGGGCATGTTTTTTCTGCGCGGCTGCAGTTACCTGGTCTCTGAGAATTCTATTCCGATCGATCATCCTCTTTACGCCACGCTGTCCAGCATGGCATGGAAGGTTCCGGGGGGCGGGCGGCTCAGTTTGCTGGCGTTGATCATGCTGGTGGTGGTGGCGGGCGGGATCATTCTGGCGCACCGCACTCGCTTTGGTAATCAGGTTTATGCGATTGGCGGCAGCCTGACCTCCGCGCAACTCATGGGCGTTTCAACCCGCGCCACCACCATTAAGATCTACATGCTGTCGACTACCCTGGCGACGCTGGCCGGCATTGTGTTTTCCATCTATACCTCGGCGGGCTATGCCCTGGCTGGATTGGGCGTGGAACTGGATGCGATTGCCTCTGTAGTGATTGGCGGAACCTTACTCTCGGGTGGCGTAGGCACGGTGCTGGGCACCTTGTTCGGCGTGTTAATTCAGGGGCTTATTCAAACCTGGATCAACTTTGACGGCACGCTCAGTTCCTGGTGGACCAAGATTGCTATTGGCATTTTGCTGTTTGCGTTTATCGCGTTACAGCGCCTGCTGACGGTGATGTGGGATCGTCAACGGAACGCGCCGGTGAAACGGCTGATTCAATAAGCTAAGGGCGGCGCTGATGCGCCGCTTTTTTGAGTAGCAGGTGGCGCAACCCATAATCGGTAATGGTAGGTGAGAGAGCGTGAGTTAATAAGCATTGCCTGAACAGGGATTATTCATCGTGCGGGTGCATGCGTTGTATCACATCATGCCAGCCTGCATGCTTTCTCAATCACGGATAAAGCATGTCCATTCCCTCTGCGTTATGTCGGTTTATTATTGCTAGCAGGTCATAACGCATTTGCAATGAATGCCTGTCCTGTACGTATTTGGCCTGTTTCAGAAGACGTTAACGACGGCCCGCCTCTTTTTCACGGCAGAATAAGGTTAATGATGGAGAAGAGGGTGCCAGCGGTATAACTGCGTCACCGGATTGCCAGTCTGGCAAGCGCTGGATTTACGCCTTTATCAGCGCGATGTCGCTGATTAGCGAGAGTAAGAGGGTGACGTTTAGCCGTGAAACGCTTTGTTTTTTCCAGGCAGTGCTAATATCTTTGAAATAATGATGGCAAATAACAGAGACCTGCTGTGGGAATGAATAAAACCTATAAACCCTCGTTAAAAGGGCTTCTGTGCCTGCATTCTGTTGGTTGCATAGTCATTACTGCACTCATGCTGATATTGGTGGTGGGCGTTGTTCTTAAGGTTCTGACTGAAAAAAGAATTATTGAATCTAACACCGCCTATGCCCGTAAGCTTGCTGATATGACCGACAGTACATTCAGAACGGCACAAAAAGAGCTTGCATACAGTGCCACTCAGATTAAACGTTTTGAAGACAAACAGGCACTACAGCAAGAAGCTGACAGATTAAGACTGCAATCGGATATGTTCAGTTCAGTCGTGATGCTAACGCCAGACGGTTACGTTGCGGCATCCTCTCCACCAGGTTTACTGCCTGTTGGTACGTCTTTGAATGTTGCCCCTGAACAGTTGATGGCGGTAAAAAAGGGGGCGTTCGTATCAGAACCCTTTACACCTTCCACAGGTAACTATCTCATTTTTTTGTCGAACCCGATCTATTCCTCTTCGGGGGCGTATCTGGGTTATATTGCAGGATCTATCTACCTGAAAAGAAAAAGTATTTTAAGCCGCCTCATGAGCCATCATTTTTACACTGATAAAACAACGATCAGCATTGTTTCAGATACTGGAGAAGTCATTTATTCACCTGATGAGATGCTTACAGGAAAAAACAATCCTTTGACTACCAGCCTGACGACGCGGCTGAATCAGGCCAGCAGCGGTGGATTAAAGACAACGTTAGAACAACGCGACTGCCTGTTAGGCTATTCAGACGTTATCAAAACCAACTGGCACGTATTCGTATGCGTTTCGCCTGACGTGGTCAGCACGACACTCACGCTTATCGCTAAAGATGTGTTGGTTTATGGACTGGTGATAGCATTGCTATTGGTCGGTGTGAGCATCTTTGTTTCCACGCAGATTTCCAAACCGCTCGAAAGACTCGCTGGCCTGACCCGGTCTACTACAACGAAGGATTTGCCTCCCAAAATCAAGGGTATAAAAACGTGGTATAAAGAATCTGACCGGCTGAAAAAATCTTTTTTGGCTTATTCGAACACAATTAATAAAACGTTGGCCATATTACGTGATGATGCAATAACCGATCATCTGACCAAACTGTATAACCGACGTGGATTTGAGCAACTTACCGCGCCTTACCTCTCTGCTAAAAACGAACATAGTCTTGCCTCTTTCGATATCGATTACTTTAAGCGCATTAATGATCACTATGGGCATGATATCGGTGATAAAACGTTAGTGGCCGTCGCGATGTTTTTAAAAAAAGGCTGCCGCACTAACGATATTGTTTGTCGGTTTGGTGGCGAAGAATTTGTTGTTTTCTTTCCGAATACACAAATCTCAGAGGCTGAATCTATTGCAAATCGTATCCGTGAACATATCGCATGTGCGCAATTTAGCGAAGTAGGAAAAATGACAATATCAGCTGGCGTGGAGAGTTTAGCTCACCATAACAACGATATTGAGGAAACATTGCTTTCCGTTGACCAATGGTTGTACCAGGCAAAGCATGAGGGGCGAAACAGAGTTGTTTCTGCCAGAAGTAAACTGATTTCGTCTTAAAAAAATGCACTGCACGACGTCAAGATTATCAACATTGAGATCTCAGCGTCGTGCAGTGGACAAGGGTGAAAAATCGTTAAAAAAGCTAACTACTTCTTTCACAGACGAAAAGTGGCGTAGTCTCAGAGTAAAAAAGCCAGGCTTTATCACCGTAAGGCCTGATTTTCAGCAGCAGAGGCTTCCCTTTTTCAATAAAGAAATCAGGTAACCATTTTCTTTGATCCTGAACGCTCATGGTCATTTGTGGCGAGTTGATGACCAAATCTGAGTTAAGGTGATAATAATAGCCCTGTTCTCGATAGGAGAAAGATATGGTTTTACTTAAATAACCATCGGCTTTATTTTTTTCATGAAGCGTACCAGAGAGAGCCAGTATCCCTTTGCCATTCTGGATGTTTTGAGAAATGAATAAATTTAGCGTGCTATCTTGCCACTGATAAGAAATATCCGCTTTACATGATATACGGTGTTCCCGGTTTCCACTAAATGGATACAATAAAAGAGCGATAAAGCATAGCCCTGTCAGAACCAGAATTTTATTCATCGTTGAAATTCTTAACATAATAATGAGAGAGACAGTTTGCTCGAATTGTAGCGTGCAAGGGGTGCTGGCATTGAAAGTAAGAGAGTCTGTCAGCATTTTTAAAAGATGTCATATAGATATATTGACTGTCTTTACAATTGATATCCAAATCATCTACGCGTTTTTTTAACTCAGCGCTATTGAGCCAGGCGTCTGAGTTATTAAAAATCACGCAGCCTTTATAGTCCATGCTGTGAGCGAAAACGGGCTCTGCCGATTGCGGTTCGACTTTGATAAAAATAAAAATACAGCAAAAAGAAACGAAAGTGATGGCGGTAAAAAACACATTTTTAAAAGAGAGTCGTGCTAACAACATTTCTGTTTTGGGTAACCATGGCGAGTGATCACGTTGACGAGTTGAGGGTAAAACCGTCTTATGATCTTTATCATCTTCGACATCTGCGTGCTGTAACACGGCTGGAGATGCTCCCTCGTGGGATTCTGTGTTTTCTTCTGACGAAAGAGGTTCATAATTTTTCTCACTCAAGACAGCTGCTGAAGAGGCTGTAACGGTATTTTCTTTCATCACCACGGTTTGTGGTGACAGGATAAAACCACGCCGGGGCATCGTTCGAATGATGTCTTCCTGCAGTCCGGCTTTACTCAGTGCGCGCCTGAGGCTGGATATATTCTGATAGAGGGACGTAGAGGTCGGCTCCATGCCAAAACGACGCCATGCATAGTCAAAAAACTGTTGATGAGTGACTAACTCACCGACATTTTCAATGAGCAACTCGAAGCATAGTGATGCTGAAGCACTAATGATCGCCGGATTGCCTCTGCCAGTAATTCTTTTTTTCTCGGGTTCAAAAACCAGAAAGTGATTAAGTGTAATCTTTCGGCTCAAAGTGCTCTCCATCTGTACCAAAAGAAATGGACATGAATACCCATCTATTGAAAGGAATTAATAGATAAAAATTTGTTATCTGAATCGACATCAGCATAGTGCTGAATAATTTCCAAATCAAATTAAATAAAAGAGTTTTATTTGCATGCCTTTGGCTTTTTTAATTTAAGTGGAATATAAAATACATGATTTAAGTTGTAAGTAATTGATTTTATTGTTTATAATTTTAAATTTAATTTAATAAAAAATAGTAATGTTTTTAGAGGGAACCTGAAGCAGGTTTAGGCTTCTTATGTAGCCCGCTGTCGCACGCGAAAAACAGCAGATAACGATGTTAAAACGCGCAATTAACTTCTCAAAAATTTCTCTAATAGTAATTATATACATTCTCATTTGCCCTGTCAGTCAGGCGTTCTGGTCAGCGGCAGGTGTCAGATTCATTTGAACTCTCATTGGTTTACGCGCTTGCTGCCGTTCACGGCATCATTCAAAACAGACGTTGTTGTCAGCATACGCACTCATATGAAAAACGCACATACATACGTCTTTTAATAAGCCGTCAGCGCTATCCACATCAGAGGTAGCCTCAGGTCGCGCAGACAGACATCATGCGACCACGGGGTTGGGCGAGGATAAAATCTGCAAGAAAATAATGCGCAGGGTTGTTAAACCAACCAGATTAAGCCCAGATTGCAGACTGAGCGGAACGAATACACCCTCCATTTTCAAAGAACCTCTACCTCAATGATACTCATCGTCACTGCAGCCTGAGATCACGCATCAGCCGTTGTTTAAGTAAATCACGCGAGAATTCCAGGTGGGCATCACAGAATCTTAGGTTGCTTCGTTTAACGTTAAGGTATTGCATTTCAATGGGGCGTTGATGATGTTTTTAACTGCCCTCACTTACCTGTGTCATTCTGTATTTATCCATACCTGCGACATTATGGCTTAGCAACGCATCGTAGATATCATGTAATAAATATCCCGCTGTAACAAACACCACTCTCATCGACCTGACAGAATGTCTGTCGTTTCCTGATCTCCTGACGTTAAGTATCGAAAAGTGCGCTACCCAGGCCTGAGGCCCAATGTTCTAAGAGCGTCACGGTTTGCACCGCACTTTCTTTTTCAAACAGATTGCTGATTTAACGGGAAGGTAGGATAAAACGGTAAGCTTTTCTGGTACGACTATCTGACTAAAAGATATGGCTGTGAGTCAATGTAAACCAGTAATGAACTAAAGGAATGAAAATGGTCAGGAATGAAACATCTTAAGTAATGCATTCAGGTTGAGTGACTAACGACAGCGTCAGGCTGAACGTTTGTCTATTTTAAACGTGATTAGTAGGGCAATGAAACAGCGTCAATCAGATGTGACGGCATGGCGTTGTGTGTACTGACGCTTCGACACAGAAAAAAGTATGAAAAGGTACTGGAAAGGGCAGGCTAATCCGGCAGGTGTCCATTGCAATCTTTAAAAGACGGGTTTTCACGCAGTGATAAGTAAATATTGGGAGTTGATGTGTATGTTCTTTTCTGAATTTATTTATAAATCAATCAAAAAAACATTGCTTTAAATGTGGCATAGGGTATGTGTCTATCTTATTGATTTTTAACAATAAAAAACAAAAGATTATTTTATAAAAAAAGAGATTAATTCATATGGCGATTTCAATATTTAACGTTATATTTCTCACCGCATTAAGCCTGAGCGGCTTGTGTCGATTTTTTTATACAGAGATAAGGAAGAATAACGTGTCTTTTAATAAAACAGTATTAGCGTTGAGTTTCACCACCAGTGCATTATTTTGCCATTCAGCCATGGCGGGAACCGACATTAATGTTCATGGCATCATTGCGCCGAACGCCTGTACAGCAAATGTTGTAGGCGGTGAGGCTCTTGACTGGGGGATTACTCAGCACGAAGATCTTAATCAAACCGCGGTCAATACCTTTGCAGCGAAACAAGTGACATTACAGGTAAGTTGTCCCTCAGCGCAGAAAGTGGCATTCTGGGCGACCGACCCCAATGAAAGCAGTGCTATGGTGGGTGTGAATACCAATAACAGAAGTGGGCATGCAGATAGTACGCGTATTTTTGGTTTAGGGATGGATCCGGTAACGGGAAATAAATTGGGGAATTTTACCATCAGCCCTGTTTCATCAACGGTAGACGGCGTGACCAATACGACCTCTTTCGGTTACCAGAATAGTGGTTCGCATAGTGGTACTGCGTTTGGTCGTGTGTTAAATGCCAATTGGAGTTATAAGAAAACGGAAGACTGGACACCATGGGATGAAACGACTAGTGCACCAGCCTCAGGGAAAGTTATTTCATGGGTGTTTGACATCGAACCGCAATTAAACGCCGGAAATATGATAACCAATGCACAACAGGTTGACTGGCAGGGTACTGCACAGATTAACGTACGTTATTTCTAATTTATTTTTTTGAGAGCGACAGCAGGCATCTCCCTATGAGGTGCCTGATTTTGACATGCAAAAAATATATTATGTTGTTACTGTTATTTTCTTTTTAATTTTTATAGCACCAGTGCGGAGTGAAACGCTACATTTTGATTCTAATTTGATGGCTGCGAATGGTATCACTTCTGCGCAGCTTGATAATGCACTTAATCAGCATGTAATGCCAGAGCGAGAAACGGAATCTGATATTTACATCAATGGAAAATATATTTTATCAGGAAGGGTTTTTTCGGTTAAAAATGCAGCGGTTTATTCGGAAGACATAAAATCAAAAGCAGGAATAAAAGCGTTAGCATGGTCGCCCTACAAAGCCAGAAATGGCAGTAAATATTTTTATCTGGATAAACAGATTCAGGCTAAATTTGATCGGGCTAATAATACCTTACGGTTATTAGTCCCTGTAAAATATCTGATTAATCCAGAGGGGAAGCAAAGGTTGAGTGGCGGGAACGGGGCATTTATAAATTACAATACCTATGCCTATCGCTTTTCAGGAGGAGAAACCTCCCTCAACAGTATCAATACAGATTATGAAGCCGGAATTAATATGAAAAATACGATTATTCGCTCACATGGTTACTACAGTTCCTTTAGCAACCGTAACGCACGTACGGCGGTTAACACGATACGTGATGGCTATATTGAGCGAGACTATCAAAATGTTCGCGTCCGCGCAGGACGAACAATCGTTAGCGATGGTGGGTTTGGCACTGGCTATATTGATGGTGCCATCATCTCCTCCGCCAACGGCAACGCGACGGCATTTGTGAACTTTAATTATGAAGCTGCAGAAACGCTGACTGTCGAGTTCTGGCAAAATAACTTGCTTCTCTGGAAACAAATCATTCAGAAAGGCCATGCGGAACTGCGTAATATTCCGGTAGCTGGCTTTAGTGATGACGTCAGGGTATTGGTTAAGCGAGACGGGCAGATCGTTGACTCGCGCATCATCTCACGCGCGCAAATCACCTCTGACCAGGATGGTAACGCGGGCTATTATGCTTTTACGGGACGTACCGTTAGCGGCAGCAGAAGCACGGTAAGCGGCGCCGGTTTCTCCAGAACGCTAAATTCAATCTTCGCCCCATCGGTCGCTATGGTCACTACGTCAGGCTATCGCGGGCTTACGGTCAGCAATACGGCTTTCGAAAAAGATTTTCGCTTTCGCTCCAGCCTGACAAGCGTACAAAATGAGAAAAACCAGAAGGGCCTGAGTTTGGATGTTTCAGGCAGCTATAAAAATACCAGCCTTAATTTTAGTCGTAACAGCCGGCATTTTAGCTATATTGGCCAGGCACGACTCGGGAATTACAATGCACAGCGGAGCAGCATTGGTTTAACGCAGACGCAGCAGTTTTCCTATGGCGTGACAGGAAGTATCTCGTTAACACATTATCGTTTCTACGATGCGCCTGGTTTCAATTCATTGTCAGGCAGTCTGAACTTACCTGTGGGAAAAGCTTCGTTGGGCGTAGGTGTCTCCTACATGTCATTAAGCCCCGGACAAACGCAAAAAGATAAGATCAGCCTCAATCTTTTCTTGAGCCTTCCACTAAGTTTCAACAAACACAGCGCTAACTGGCGAAGTCAGTATTACACGTACGGTAACAGAGCGCGCCTGTCGAATTCGCTCAGTGCGCCGGTATCTAAAAACTATACCGTGACTGCCAGCCAGATGCGTACGTTGGGCGCGGGTCGTTCAGAAAGCTACTCGCTGGATAATGCCGTCATTACACCTTACACCACTGCGGATGTCTCGCTCTCCCAGGGACGAGATGCCGGAGGCGTATCGCAGACCACCGCGGCATATTTATCCGGTGCTGTTGCCATAAGTAAAGAAGGCGTTATTTTCTCACCAAACCGTATTGGCAATACCTGGGCGGTGGTCGACACAGGCGTCCATCATTATCTTGATGTCGCCTCATTACAAAGTAGCGCGGTCACCAATCATGATGGAAAAGCCATAATTACGCCTGTCGCTGAAGGACGAAATGATTTTATTCGCGTTAGCCCGGAAGGTCTGCCATCAGGTGTAATCATTAAAAACAACGTCAGAGATTTTTCAGCTGTTCGCGGCTCGGTGCCGTTCTTTAAATTTGGCATAGCGGATAACCGTTCAATGCTGTTGAAATGGAGCCACAAACCTTCTGACATTCATCAGAGTGATCTTTTTTATGACGGTTCTGGAAAATTAATTGCCCGTTTCATCGACAAAGATATTCTTTTAATCGATGAAAAAGATATCGGAAAGCTGGAATCAGAAGGTATGTCGTCACCTACGCATTTAAATATGCAATGTAAACTTTCATCTCGTCGTCTGAATCAACAGGAGAGTATTAAAAATGTTATTTTCAACTGCCATGCTTCGTAACGTTTCTATGAGTGTTTTCATATTTACAGGTCTTATTCATGATGCCAGTGCCGAAATTCTTCCTTCATCATCAGCGGTGTTGATCGAGTCAGGTAAGCAGGAGTCGACTATTGATATTAAGAATAATGGCGATAAAAGTGTGCTGCTTTACAGCAAAATCCGGCGTCTACCAGACGATAATCTTGCCGGTGGCACACTGTATACTGAACCTCAGGCTATTGTAATAGGTCCGGGCGACATCCAGAGCATTCGGGTAATTTACCGAACCAATACGCCGGATGTAAAAGAGCATATCGCGCGCGTAGTATTTACAGGATTACCACCTAAGGATGAGGTCAGCGATGGAAAGGTGAAAATTCTCATTGGGCAAGATCTGCCGGTCGTAGTTAACGTCAGAAAAGATATCGAGCAAAAAGATATGTGGCAGCGCGTACAATATCAGTTAGTCCGGGGCGATCTCTGTATAAGTAATCCCAGCGCTAAAGTGTTCCGTTTATCACCTTTGGTTAATACAGATGAAGGTGGATCGAAAATCACTTTTACGAAGCCTTATGTTCTTCCGCAGGAGACGTTGTGCGCTACACCTTCTCATCCACTTTCAAAGGGTATGCATCTGAACATCACCAGCGTCAGTGACTATAATTATGAGTTAAAAACAAACAAAGTCACCCTGTAGTTTATTGCAGGCGCGCTGTTTGAGATTTTCTGATTCGCTATGGAGATAACATGTGCTTAGGGTTATCGGGAAACATGGAGAAAATGTTTTTTTAACGGACAAAGAAATTGCCGTAATAGGGTTTTACATGACCGGAATGAAATTACAGCAGATTGCGTGCAGGACAGGCATGGATGTGCTGAAAATTCGTTACCACAAACGCAGGGTGATGCGTAAATTAGGTGTGAAAAACAATAAGGAACTTATTCTCTGGTTCATCGCCAACCGTCCCTCTTTTAGTCTTGAGGAGAGGGAGGGTTAGTGCAAAACGAGGATTCATCCAATTAATAACCAACGGGTGTACGTGGTTTGAATATTTTGGCGAACGCTCTCGGCACTGTGCCGGCGATATGCCTTCCTCTCCGCAATGTAAGTGGGCAGGTGCAGGGAAGGTTTATGGCGTTGGAGGCGGTGCTGGCAAAACGTTGCGAGGAAAAGGGGGCTTTTGGCCGCTGTAGGGGGGAAAGATATTGCCGGAGGATTCTGCGCCTTTCTGTAACTGGCGGGGATGAGTTACAGACAGGCGCAGATAATATCCTTTCTGGTTGTGTAACGTCCTAAAATTGTTATCTCAATGTTCTGAGATGAACGCTTTATTGAATATGAAAATAGCGAGAGGCTAAAAAAACAGTACATCCGATATTCTGAGAATGGAGATCTGTTCTGTGTGGCTTCGTGCTTAGGGTTTCTATCAATTAAATGCGGCGTTTTTAGAAATTATGATGCCGGGTTGAGGGGGGCATGTTAATCCGGTACGTACAATCCGGAATTATCTTGGCTAGTCGTTCACTGAATACCACCAGGTTAGGGAAGGTGGCATTTTTATATGGCGTTGGGATGATGAATGACAGGTTGGGATTTGAAGTTGATTGTTAATTAAATATTTTTTTTGGTTGTTTGTGGAGAGATAAAAAATTATTGCTCCAGTGGAGGGGTTGTGACTTTTATGGATAATGCAAAACGTTGTCTGACATTTACTGAAAATGAAGTAGCGGTTACCTGGTTTTTTATGACCGGGATGACAGTAAGGCAAATAGCCGAATGGATGAGTATGCCGGAGAAAGCAGTCAGTTATTATAAACGGAGAGTGATGAAAAAAATCGGCGTGAAGAATGATAATGAATTCATTATGTGGTTTTTGGAAAACAGGCTTTCTTATCAGAGGAGCGAGATTGAATTTTCTATCCTCCGTCAGAATAAAAGAGCGATCAGGATAAAGTAAATGTTGCAAAAGGATTTAATTGATATGGGAATTAAAAAGAATGCAAGATGCATCCTTACCAGCCTGTTTTTACTGTTATCACTTACAGGTTGTAGCCATAGCATTTCGTCAAAAGCAAACAGGCAAGACTATACGCTGAGCCATGATTATTCTTCACTCGCCCAAAACGAACGTATTCGTTTCCTGGTTTTTCATTACACGGCCGCTGATAACGCGACATCGTTAAAACTTCTTACAGGTAATAATGTCAGCGCCCATTACCTTATTCCTGAGTCGCCTGACAATACAGCAGATAAACCCCTCATCTATCAACTGGTCCATGAAGATAAGCGCGCCTGGCACGCCGGTGTCAGTAACTGGAATGGGCGTGTCAATCTCAATGATTCTTCTGTCGGTATTGAGATTGTTAATCGTGGTTTTTCAGAAAATATGTTGGGACATAAAACCTGGTATCCCTACGATGAAAAACAAATCAAGGCGCTTGTCGCGTTGTCCAGGCGCATTATCCAGCGTTATAATATTACCCCTGATAACGTAGTCGGTCATAGTGATATCGCCCCCCTGCGAAAACAAGACCCCGGTAAGCTGTTTCCCTGGAAACAACTGGCTGCTCAGGGGATCGGGGCCTGGCCGGAAGCAGAGAAAATAAAAAAATATCTCAACGGTCGTCTGCCAACCGCACCTGTGAATGTTCATAAAATGCAGGTGCTACTTAAAACCTATGGATATGATGCTATTCCACAAACGGGTGTGCTGGACGAGGAGACTATAAAAACCATTCAGGCGTTTCAAATGCACTTCAGACCGGCGCTTGATAACGGCATACCTGATGCGGAAACAGAGGCAATTGCTCAGGCGCTTAACGAACAGTATCGCCCAAAGGCCATTGATTGAAGGGATCATCAACTCAAGGCCAGGCAGCGACTTTGAGCATCGGGCTGTTACGCATGCCAATAACGCAGAGGCGGTGTGCTGGGTGGGCGGCTAACGGGCAAACGTTATGTTTAGGCTGACTCCTTATAAGGGCTCCAGTCAGTTTGTGAACGGAGCCAGAGGGCGATTCATATCGCAATTTTCCCGTGTTGGCTGTTGTGGATTTAACACCTGGTAAGGCATGTGGCGCGTTTCGCCTGTACTCGGCTTTGCCTTCAATACGTCAATCTGACGGGTTGAGGGCAGGAGCCAGTGCGATTGTTCGTTTTCACGCCCGACATGCTTGCAAGCGATGCGCGGTCACCTGTCAGGCTTGCCTGCACCATCACATTTTCCAATGACGCGTCATCTTGTAACTTCTCAACTCGCATGACAGTATCGTTACATGTATATACATGTACTACCGTTTACACATCCATCCGTTCAACAATAGGTCTCAACGCACCGCGTATGCTGTGTTCCAGTGAGGAAACTATGCCAGCTGAATCACCTGCAGCAGATTATTCAGGCGCAGAGAAACCGCGCCTGTCAGAAACCCGTTCGATTGATTACATCCCGCCGCGCGAACGTCACGGGCAGCCTTTCAGCCAGTTTACCCTCTGGTTTGGCGGTAATCTGCAAATCACCGCCATTGTCACGGGCGCGCTGGCTGTGGTTCTGGGCGGCGATGTGGTGTGGTCGCTGGTTGGGCTGCTGGTCGGCCAAATCATCGGGGCGGGCATCATGTCGTTACATGCCATTCAGGGCCCGCGCCTGGGGTTACCGCAGATGATCACCAGCCGCATGCAGTTTGGTGTATTCGGTGCGGTCATTCCCCTGGTGCTGGTCTGTATAATGTACGTCGGCTTTTCTGCCAGTGGTACGGTGCTGGCGGGACAGGCGCTGGCGAAGCTTATTCACGTCAGCAACGCGACCGGAATGGTGGTGTTTAGCGCCCTTATTGTGGTAATTGCGGTGCTGGGCTATCGTGTGATTCATCAACTGGGGAAACTGGCGAGCGTGATCGGCGTCCTGGCCTTTGCCTATTTATTCATCACGCTGCTCTCCACTCACGACTTATCGGCGGTATGGCAGAATCGCCATTTTACGCTGGCTAACTTTCTGCTGGCGGTCTCGCTGTCTTCCTCCTGGCAAATTGCGTTTTGCCCCTATGTCTCTGACTATTCGCGCTATCTTCCCGCCGATGTTTCCGCAAAGACGCTGTTCTGCTCGGTGTTCTTTGGCAGCATGACCGGCACCCAGGCATCAATGACCCTGGGCGTGATCGTTGCCGCGATCGCCGGTAAGGCCTTTTCAGGCAATGAGGTTGGCTATATTGTGAGTCTGGGCAGCAGCGCCACCATGGCGATGGTGATCTATTTCGCCATCTGCTTTGGCAAAATTACGTTCACCACGTTAAATGCCTATGGCAGTTTTATGTCTCTGACGACCATTGTGTCGGGTTTTCGCCAGCAAACCTCGCTCAGTCAGGCGGGGCGCGTTATGTTTGTCACCTCAATGGTGACGCTGGCCTGCGTGATTGCCCTGCTGAGTGAACCGGCTTTCCTGAAATCCTTTACGCACTTCCTGCTGTTTCTGCTGGCTTTCTTTGTGCCCTGAAGTGCGATAAGCCTGACTGATTTTTATCTCATCACCCATGGCAAAGTAGATATCCCGGCGCTGTCGCAGCCAGACGGGCGCTATGGGCGCTGGAACGGGGCCGGTATTTCGGTCTACTTTCTGGGCGTGCTGGTGCAACTGCCGTTTATCGATAACCCGCTTTATCATGGTTCGCTGACCTGGATCTTTGCCGGCAATGACATCTCGTGGATCATCGGCTGGATTGTGACGGCGCTGCTGTGGCTGCTTGCCTGCCGGTGGGATCGGCGGGGCAAACTTGAAGCGTCTGTCTGCCCGGCCAAATAACCGCGAGACGATCGCCAACCGCGACGATCGTCTCGCATCATGTCCAACATTCCCGTCTGTTGCCGTCTGCCAGGGCAGGCTTGAACCTGTTACCCTGCGGGGAATTTTCCAGGTGTGCAGCCGATGACGCGCTTAAAGGCTTTTCTGAATGCACTTTCTGACTCGTATCCCAGCGAGGTGGCAATATGCAGTACAGAGTCATCAGTCTGTTGTAAGCGGTCGCAGGCCAACAGCATTCGCCACTGGGTGAGATAGGCAGCAGGAGCCATACCCACGGTTTGGCTAAAGTGTTGTGCGAACGCCGAACGTGACATTCCCACTTGCGTGGCGAGCGTTTCCACTGTCCAGCCCTGTCCGGGGGCATCGTGCATACAGGCTATCGCCGCGCTCAGCTTTTTATCGCGGAGAGCAAAGAGCCAGCCAGTGCGGGGAGTTGTGCTGTCATCGGCGTGCAATCGCAGGGCCTGTATGACCAGCATAAAAGCCAGTTGCTGCACGATAAGCTCGCTGCCCGGCTGAGGGGCGCGCACTTCCTGAGCCATCCGTTCAAGTGCCCAATACATCGCCTTTTTATCTGCGTCTCTGTGAACATGCACCACGGGTGATAAGGAATGCAAAAGCAGGCGTGCAGCGCGGCCAGCCAGTAAAAAATGCCCGCCTACCAGAAAACAACCTGACGTTTCGTGCGTTTTGGTTGCGATATCGGAAATCATTTCAGTCCGGACGGTCTGAAAATCGACCGGTTTTTGCGTTAAGTCTGTTGCCAGTCTGAAAGGGGGGCCGGGAGGTAAAAGATAACACTCTCCAGCGGTGAGCCTGACGGGCTCTGCCAGTCCCTCAACGGACAGCCAGCAGGATCCAAACACGACGGCATAGCATTTGACCCCGTCATGAGCGGGCCACTGGACTGCCTGTGCAGGATCAAGAACAACACCGCCTGAAACGTAACTTTCAGTTTTGAGTAGCGATAACAACTGTGATAGCGGGTCCATAGTCTGCTCCGGACGATCGGACATAAAACAGCGACGTTCCAGCATAGAATGTATTACGCCTCCCGTCTAAATTAGCTGCATCGGGTTGTTAAATGATGGCTGATTCACAGTAAGGACGAACAGGATGCGAATTTTTCTTACCGGCGCGACGGGATTTATCGGCACCGCGGTTGCCGCTCAGCTTATTGCCTCCGGCTACCAGGTTTCAGGGCTGACCCGAAGCCAAAAAGGCGCGGAAGTGCTGGCTGCTGCGGGTGTCGAACCCTTTTTTGGCGACATTAACGACCTTCAATGCCTGCGGCGCGGCGCGTCACTAAGCGACGGGGTTATTCACACAGCGTTTAATCATGATTTTTCCACGTTTGTCGCCCAATGCGAAAAAGACAGGCTGGTGGTTGAGGCGCTGGGTGAAGCCCTGGCGGGAACGCAGCGGCCGCTGATCGTCACGTCCGCCGTCGCGCTGGGCTCAGCAGGGCCTGGCAGCCTGGCAGTTGAAAACCACGTTAACGTTGAACACCGCAATCCGCGTAAGGCGACAGAACGGGGCGCAATGGCGGTCTTAGAAAAAGGGATCAATGTTGCCGTCATCCGGCTCTCTCAGGTGCATAATCCCTTGAAACAAGGGCTAGTGACCTCATTGATTGAAACGGCCCGGCAAAAGGGCGTCTCGGCCTGGGTGGGCGAGGGTCAGAACCGCTGGTCGGCAGTACATATCAGTGATGCTGCACGGCTTTATGTCCTCGCCCTTGAAAAAAATCTGGCGGGCAGGCGCTATCATGCCGTAGCAGAAGAAGGTATTCCCCTGCGCAGCATTGCCGAAACGATTGGACAGGTGCTTGATGTGCCGGTGGTACGCATTGAGGCGAGTGAAGCATCAGCACACTTTGGCGCGTTGAGCAAATTTGTTGCAGAGGACATGTCTGCTTCGGCTGCAATCACCCGCAGGGATCTGGACTGGGAGCCACAGGGGCCCGGCTTACTGGCTGACCTTGAGCAGGTTCGTCTGCGTTAACGGGATAACGACACTGCTCTGCCAGGTCCGCTGCACCCTAAGTGGACCTGCTCAACGTAATATGCCCTGCCAAAGCGACATCGTTCTGCCCGTCGCCCACCGCAGGCGTGAGTGATGCGCCGGGAGTATGCTTTCCCCCGGGAAAACCCCTTTTTCCACTGACGGGTAGGAGTGTTTGCCTTCTGCAAGATGACGGCTTTGCGTTTGACGTTGCGGTTGTGCGGCAATCGTGCCTGTCTCGCTCGGCAATGCTTTTGCACCGAAGCCAGGCCTTGCTGCGCTTTCGCGTATTTCCCCCGCTACCAGCAGAGCATGTCGGTTGAGTGAAGCCGATGGCGATATCTTACTTGCCCGAAAGTAAATAAGTCTTATTTTCAGTCGGTTATGAACACAACGCCGCTAAAAATGGCCGCCTTACGCGGTTTTTATCCGATTAAAGAGGCAGTGGGTCAAATTTTTCATAGACTACTATACGTAATCACGTCGTTCGCAGATAACCGAGAAAACAGCGGTTACTGATTTTAGTGACCTTTCATACAGCCGAAGGCTGTCGATTGCTTGAGAAGGGAAAATGATGTCGTTGATCTTTGATGAGTTCTCAGGGGTGCCAACCTGGGTGCCTGCGGTTTTACTGGTTATCTTTTCGTTAATTGTGGGCTTTCTGTCCCGATTTGTTCTTTTTGTGTTTATTCGCTACTGGCAAAATCGCGATAGAAAACTGTTCAAATCGCTTGAAAAGCATCTACGTGGATCCCTGTTTCTTTTTATTCCCCTACTGCTCATCAATATCGGGGTGAATTATATTAATATCCCCCCAAAATCCCTGAATTTTATCACCGCCACCGCCAATATTTTTATTATCCTGTCGGTCTGCTCGGTATTGATTCGGTTGACGAATGTGGCGCAGGATATGCTCTTTATCCGTTATGACATTAATCTGTCGAATAACCTTCGCGCCCGCAAGATTCGTACGCAATTAATGTATGTCAAAAAGGTCGCCATCGTCATCCTGGTGTTATTCTGTCTGTCCATGATTCTGCTGAGCTTTCCGGGTGTGCGTAAATTTGGCACGACGATTCTGGCGGGTGCTGGCGTAGCCGGAATCATCATTGGCTTTGCCCTGCAGAAGTCGCTGGTGAATCTGTTTGCCGGAATCCAAATTGCCTTCACGCAACCGATAAAAATTGACGATGCCGTGGTCGTGGAAAAAGAGTGGGGCTGGATTGAGGAGATCAATCTGACCTACGTTGTCGTGCGTATCTGGGACCTGCGCCGACTGGTTCTGCCCATTACCTACTTTACCGAAAATGCCTTTCAGAACTGGACGCGGAATAACGCGCAAATACTCGGCTCGGTTTTTCTTTACGTGGATTATTCCATGCCGCTGGAACCTCTCCGCCAGCATTTTGAAAAAGTACTCAGTGAAACGAGGCTTTGGGATCAGCAGACGCAGGTGCTCCAGGTCACCGATACCAGCGAAAAAACCATGACCATCAGGTTGTTAATGACCGCACAGAACTCTCCCACGGCCTGGGATTTACGCTGTTACGTACGTGAGAAAATGATTGAGTTTATTCAGCAACATTATCCGCAGAGTTTGCCGCATGTCAGAGCGACGCTGACCGATTCGGAGATGAACGGCCAGGAGGCCAGGTCGCAACCCGGCTCGCTTGGGTGACAGCGCACAGAATACAGATGCGCCGGACGGGGCATAAGCGCTATTGTGCCTGTGTCTGGCGCACTTGTGCAGCCAGTCAGCGGATTCATTCGTTCATCAATCGTTAATCTGTTGTTGGTGAACTGCTCTGAAATCAGGCCCTTACTGGCGAATTTATGACTCACAGGACGTCATGATGAAGAAATTTTTGGCATTAATGTTTGCGTGTACTGCCCTTGTCCCCTTGAGTGCTGAGGCCGACAGTACCTATGTTTTTTTTCGTCATGGCGAAAAACCCGACAACGCAAGTGGTCAACTGACCTGCAAAGGTCTTAATCGGGCCTTGAAACTTCCTGCAGTGTTGCTGAGCCGCTATGGAAACCCGGATGCGCTTTACGCCTCTGCACCGAAAGAGGATAAAACAGGGAGTTCGCTGCGGCCACTCTCCACGCTGATACCTCTGGCGGTGCAGGTTTCCAGGCCTGTAAGACTGCGCTTTCACGCGGATAAACCCCGTAAACTGGTCTCTGACCTTCTCAATGAGAAACGCGTTCCGCTGACCATGATCGCCTGGGAGCATAAAAATCTGGTCATTGCTGCCCGGACACTTGTTGAAAAAACGGGCGGAGATGCGGGGCTTGTACCTGACTGGCCGTCAGCGGATTTTGATTCAATTTATGTGGTAAAAATTGACGATCGCCAGCACTTCAAATCATTTACTCAGGATGCAGAGGGGCTCAATGACGTTTCATCCCAATGTCCTGACCAGTCATAATTCACGAAGCCGGGGTTTACTGTGTGGCAGAACGGCATCCAACGCGTAAAGGTGGCGAGAGCCTGTTAATATTTTTGACAATCGGTTAAGCGGGATGCGTTTTGATGGACAAAAGTGATCTTACTGAAACGTCTCGGATCAAACATGGGGAAGAGGCGTTTGGCGTCACCTTATTGCAGGTTAAGGAGGCGACGCGCTGTATCCTTTTTGCTGCGGGGCTGGGCGGCAGTCCGCTGCGCCATCTTGAACTTCTCCAGACCTTTGCCCGCCATGGCGTTTCCGTTGTCGCGCCACACTTTGAACGGTTGACCTCACCCGTGCCCACCAGAGCTGAATTACTGGAACGCTGCCAGCGGCTTGCGCGGGCTCAGAATGAATTTTGTAGCGGTTATGCGTCGGTTACCGGTGTTGGCCACTCCCTGGGTAGCGTGATTTTATTGCTGAATGCCGGGGCTGTAGCGATGACAAGCGCTGGGGAATCGGTTGTTTTCGCAGGCGACCGGATGTTGCATCGACTTATTTTACTGGCACCGCCCGCCGATTTTTTCCAGGTTCCGTCTGCGCTGGCAGCGGTGAACGTACCTGTTCACATCTGGGCAGGTGAAAAGGACAGCCTGACGCCCCCGTCCCAGGCCTGCTTTCTTAAACAGGCACTGGAGGGTTACACGCAGACTTATCTCTGTGTGATGGAAGAGGCCGGGCATTTTACCTTCATGAATACCTTGCCTCCGCAGGTAACCGATTCACATCCGTCGCGAGAGGCCTTTCTTTTAGATTTGGGCGAAAACATAGCCCGGCTGGTGACTGATTAGCACAGAGGGCGGGGCGATGAGATTTTTGCAGGGATAACCTCTTCCAGCTGATACGATTCAATCATAATCATCAAAAGCATCATTTCATCCTGTCTTAGGGGCTACTGTGAAACAGAAATCGAACTATCGCGTGGGTGACTGTGACGTCTTCAAGGTTTCTGAACTTGAGGCGTCATTATCTGTGAGCATGCTATATCCAGACCAGCAGCTGGACGGCCTTTCTCCTGAAAATATCGCGCTTTCGGTGCATAGCTGGATTGTCCGGACGCCGGATAACGTCATTGTCATTGATACAGCGAGTGGTAATGGACGTGAGCGTCCCGGCTCTCCGCTTTCCCACCAACTGGATACGCCTTATGAACAACGTTTTCGCGAGACAGGCATTGATCCCGATGAGGTGGACATCGTTTTGCTCACCCATCTGCATGGCGACCATGTTGGCTGGAATACTCATCAGGTTGAAGGCAAGTGGACGCCATTTTTCAAAAATGCGCGCTATCACTGTTCCGCTATTGGCCTGAAAAGCTGGCAAAACGATCCGGCAAGAAAAACGGTTTTAGAAGACAGCTTTAACCCGGTGATCGATGCCGGTTTACTTGAGACGTTCGATGTGAGTCAAACGCCGCATTTCGCAGAAGTGTTACGCGTTGTCCCGACGCCGGGGCACAGCCACGATCATGCGTCGATTATCCTGCACAGTGCGGGGGAATATGCCTTATTCAGCGGTGACCTGATGCATAATGAGCTTCAGGTCAGGCAGCCTCATCTGGCCTCACGCTTTTGTGCCAATGCAGAGCAGGCTGAAGTTCAACGCCGCTGGGCGATGGAATGGGCTGTCGAGAATCAGGCGCTATGGTTCAGCGCTCACTTTGCCCGAAGTTCCGCCGGTTATATCAATAAAACGGCAAACGGCTTTGAATGGCGTTTTGTCTGAGCCGGTTGGGTTATCTCACGTTGTCATCCTTGCCTGACCTCAGTGCGCCCCGCGTTGAATGGCGGTGCCGGGGCAGGCGGCATCAATCTAGGATTTCCCCACGTTCGCGCGCAACGGAGAAACGGTTCGCATGGATGCGCCCGGACGCCTGACTGTTTATTGGGGTTAACGGTGTATCTGGTGCGAGCGATCTGACCCTAAAAGGCCAGGGCGTGACCGCGACGTTCGAAAACGGACGGCTGCCTCACGTTAAGACAGGCGAACTCATGCCGCTGCATGACGCGTGGTGGGCCTTTTTTGCCTGCCCCTGGCGCTATTTTCCCCGCCGGTTGATGTCTGCGCCGTTGCGCGCAGTTATTGATTGTCTTAAAAAGGATCGCAAGGCTTCTGCGGATTCCGGCATGGGCTTAGGTTTCGCGTCGGTGGCGGGTAGGCGAGCGCTAAGGTGCAGCAAGGTTGTCGCAGTCCGACTGTTTTCGGCACATCGTAAAACGGCGACAAAAAGAGGCCGCAACAGCGGGCATTAAGTCGTTTTTCCAGGCAATATCCAGGTCACCGACATTGTCACATGTCACACCTGCCGACACATCGCGGCAGCTGTGACGTTCGGCGGTCGTCATCGCACTTTGTAAACCGGTACTCAGATGGGATTGATAGTCATCAAGCGCATCACGAATGTCAGCCGGTGCGAGCCATTCAAGATGTTTAGCTGGGCACTGGCGAGCGAGTTCAGCCTGATAGATCTGCCAGACATTGGCAACGGGGGGCGCTGCCAGCGCAGCGGTTGTTCCTGCAAACAACAAGACAGCCATCTGATATCGCATGATCATTTTCACCGCTCAAAGCCTTAACGTTCGGCCTGGTTTATTGCGGATAATACCGCTGCATCAGGCTCATCCCTAAAGTCACCCTCAGCTACGGTCGAAAAGCCGGGGTTAACAGGGTGCAGAAAGCCGATCAGCGCCTTTACGTCAGCCTCTGCTGCGCGCTGAGCGTAAAGGGCACTATAGCACTGCACTCCCTCTTCCAACAGGGGCTCTTATCAGCCAAAAACGGCGTAGAAACCGGGCGCGGTGATCCCGTTGGCGATGCTGGCCTTAAGCCTCGTGAGACGGTGTGATGCATCGGCGTGCTGTCAGAAAAGATGCGTTGCAGGGTGGTCCGTTTGGATGCTTCAAGGCGCCGTACGGCAATGTCTTTGATCGCATTACCACATGGACAGGTCGCAACGCCGTTCTGCTGCTGGCGCGCTGTTTCGCAGTGCCTGGCAGTCGGCTTACACCAGGGGCACGTGGACATACAGGATGTTTTCAAAGCCGGACCGGGAAGGGGGAACAACCGTCCAGTACAGTCGGCACCCCTCACAGAAATGTCCGCCCCTGATGAGGGGCAAATCGCGCTTTTGGCCTGAACTCGGGTCTTATCGACAGGCGGGTAACGGTCAGGCGCATTTCCTGTGATTTGACGTGCCGTCAGCCTCCATAAGTCCCTACGACCAGCTTGCCTGCCCGGTTGCAATCTCGCTCAGTGGCTCTTCGCGCCACTGCCAGGGTTGCCGAAGAACGACCCGGCTGGCGAATTTGGCAATACCGATCTCATCGTCCAGCAAACGATCCATCAGGTCCTGAAACCTGTGAAGATTCGGGGCGATGATTTTCAACAGATAGTCATAGCCTCCGCTGATGTTGTAGCACTCTACAATCTCCCGGTACTTACAGGCGCCGGATTCGAATTTGATAAAATCGGACGGGTAATGACTGTTCAGGGTGATTTCGGAGAACACAACCAGGTTATTACCCAGTTTATTCAGCGTAACCCTGGCGGCGTAACCCGAAATAATTCCGCTCTGCTCCAGGCGTCGGGTGCGCGCCAGGCAGGGACTGGGGCTGAGGCTGATCGCCTCAGCCAGTTCCACTATCGAACACCGCCCCTCGCGCTGAAGATGCTCAAGTATTCTGATATCGGTACGATCGAGGGGTTTAGTGTGCGTCATGGTCAGGTGATTACCTCAGAACAGACTGGGAAGCCCTGGCGGCCGTCGCTTCTGTCAGCGACTGATCGAGGACATCGATTATCATTCCCGCCTGATCTGCCGTCAAGACCAGCGGTGGGCGAATTTTCAGCACGTTGTGGCCCATTGCGCATGCGCTCAGCAGCACGCCTTTTTGACGCATTCTGTTCACCACCTGACTGGTCAGCCAGCGATCCGGGGTGCGCGACAGACGATCGGAAACCAGTTCCACGCCAACGAAGAGGCCGGCACCGCGAACATCACCGATCGCCTCATGCTTTTTACCCAGCGCGGTTATGCCATCAAGCAGCTGTTTGCCTACATCGCGCGCATGGGCAACCAGGCCATCCCTTTCAATGGTTTTCAGAACGGCCAGTGCGGCTGCGCAGGAAACGGTATTGCCCGCAAAAGTATTGAAATACCGTGAGCGTTGACCAAACTCCGCAAGCACGTCAGCGGTGGCCAGCAGGCCGGCAATCGGCTGACCGTTGCCCATCGGCTTGCCCAGCGTCACCATGTCCGGAATAACGCCGTGGCGCTGGAAGCCCCACATTGTCTCGCCTGTGCGCCCAAAGCCGGGCTGAACTTCATCGGCAATAAACACGCCACCGGCCCGCTTGATGGCTTCAACTGCACCTTTCATAAAGCCCACCGGACCAGGCAAGATGCCATCGCTGGTGAACAAGGAATCGACGATCAGCGCGGCGGGTTTGATGCCGTGACGCTGCAGGTCGGCGATTGCGTTTTCCACGTCGCGCGTGAAGCGCTCGCTAAGATCGGCTCCCTCAGCATGATAAAGCCGTGGGGCAGGAATCAGGCGCACATGGGCGCCAAGATCCACCGACGTGCCTAAAGAGGGCGAAAACTGAGACACCGCGTCCGTGATGCCGTGATAGGCCGTCTCGGTCACAATAATGCCGGTGCCCCCGGTACGAACTTTGGCAATACGGTAAGCCAGGTCATTGGCCTCACTGCCTGTGCAGGTCAGCATCAGATGCGCAAGCGCGGTTTCCGGCACGGTGGCCAGCAGGCGTTCGGCCAGTTCCAGAATGGTGTCGTGCAGGTAGCGGGTATTTGTTGCCAGCGTCTGAACCTGCTGACAGATGGCCTCGGTGACGGCAGGATGGCAGTGCCCAAGCGAGGTGACATTATTATAAATATCCAGATAGCGACGGCCCTCAGGATCGAAGAGCCACACGCCTTCACCGCGTACGATATGTAAGGGATGCTCGTACATCAGGCGATAGGCCGGGCCGAGCAGCGCATCGCGCCGTTGAATCATCGCGGCGGTGACCGGTCCCACGTCGACCTGGCCGGGGATATAGGCGTTTACCATATTGAGATCTGTCGTGCTTTTCATACAATTCTCCGGTTTCAGAGTTCAGCCAGCAGTCGGTCACGTGCCGTATCGCGAGACAGATCCGCCATTAAAGACAGCGCCTCCCACGCGGCTGGGTTGTGCCGCATGATATAGGCGCGATTGTGTGGATAGCGAACCGCGCGCCACTCGGTAATCAAAACGGTAATCAGATGACGGGTCGCCATCAGATCGGTCACGACCGCCTGCTCCAGATCGGTAAGCGGGAGCGTCTGGTGGTAGGCGCCGACAAACTGGGCGGCGCCGGCAAAAGGATCGACGCTGCCTGTCATCTGAAAGGCCGCCGCGGTTGCGACTTCGCCGACCAGGGGGGCATAAAGCATGTCGCCAAAATCGATAATGCCCGTAATACGATCCTGCGCCTCTGGCGCAACCATCACGTTGTAGAGATGGAAGTCGTTATGGATAACCTGCGCCCTCAGCGCCGGAAGGCGCGGCAGGATATGGGTGATAAAACGCGTCATAAATTTTTCAGCCAGCCTGCGACGGGTGGGATCCACGAGGTCTTCCAGCTTATCCATCAGGCGATGCGCGGCTGAAACGTTCCAGAGAAGATCGTGGCTGGCAGCGGGATGGCTGAATGCCTGTAAAGCCAGGTCAAGCCGGGCCAGACAGGTGCCCATCGCGCAACGCTGTGCTGGGGTTCTCTCCGTATCCTTAACCTGTATACCGTCTAAATAGGTCAGCATTCTGACGGTCGTTATTTCTCCTCCGTCAAGAGTGACGTTGTCACGCAGGGAGCCCTCTAGCGTTCGCACGACGCGCGGCGTGGACAGCCCGGGCGCAGCCTCGGCGATGTGATTAAGCGCGGCAATCTGAAAATCCACGATGGACAGCGCTTCAGAGGGATTACTGATCTTTAACACATAGCGCGTGCCGTCGGCCTGCTCGATGCAACAGTTCTGATCGCGCTCACTGGCCAGCGGCAGGACGGTGCCCTCAATGCCATATTTTTCAGACACTAAAGATTGGATAGCCGGCAGCGAAAGCGCTGGCGCAGCTGTGCTGAGTGCGACCGCCTTGGGCCTCTGCTCATCAGGCATCATATTTCCTCGTTTCTCCGCACCCAGAGACGCATTAAAGACCAAGCAGGCCGGCAAGCTGGCGGAAGTCGGTGAGCCGATCAACGCCATAACCTTCTAAGGCGGGTTCATGCCCACGATCGATAAACGCTTTGGCCATAAAGCCAAGGTCGGATGCCGTCATCAGGTCATAACGGAAGCTGGAGGAGCAGTGCATCATCTGCTCGGGTCCGCAGCCCAACTGGTCAAACATGTATTCGAAAATCTGTGCACGCGGCTTGTAAGCCTGAGCCGCTTCAGCGGTGTACACCGCATGAAAAGGCGCTTTAAGATGGGCGACGCTGTGGGGAATAAGATCCACCATCGAATTCGACAAAATCACTAACGGAATATGTTGAGAGATCAATTCCAGCGTTTCCACAACGTGAGGATGTGGCTGCCAGGTCGGCACCGCGTTATAGAGAGTGAGTGCATCAGAATCGCGGTACGCCACATCATGCGCTTTACAGGCCCGCTGAATAGCGTTTTCAACGACCTGAAAAAACGGCTTCCAGTCACCCAGCACTTCATCAAGCCGGTAGAAACGGAAGCTGTCCAGAAACGCAGGCATTCGCTGTTCTGCAATCCGGTCGGCAAAAAGCCCCTTAGCGGTCGGCCCCATTTCAAAGTTTATGAGCGTTCCGTAGCAGTCGAAGCTGATAAATTTTGGCTGATAAATCATGCGATTAACCTCTTTAATTTGTTTTAAAGAAGTATATCGCTGTGACCGAACAGATAATTTCTTATTGACCCGGTAACGGAGTGGTTTTTGCTCAATTCACAGTGGGGGGCGGCATTATTCATCTGCCGCCAGCCACGCCCTCATGGTCTTCCCGACCTCTCTGCCCGAAAAGCTTAGGTGCAGAGCAGAAATTTATCGGCCACACTTAGCCCAAAGACGTAGTTTGCACCCGCATTGTGTTTTACACTGCGCGCTGAAAAAATTGAGTAGATAAACGATTAGGTAGGCGGTAATGGCGATGAATGGAACAATCACAACCTGGTTTCAGGATAAAGGCTTTGGCTTTATCAAAGATGAAAACGGTGATAACCGGTATTTTCACGTGATTAAGGTCGCCAACCCTGATCTGATTAAGAAAGATGCGGCGGTGACGTTTGAACCCACCACCAACAATAAAGGGCTGTCGGCCTTTGCGGTGAAAGTCCTGCCCGAAAGCAAATACATTTTTATCGCGGGTGAGCGAATCAAGCTCACTGCCATCAAGTCTTATGTGGTCTTCAGCGAGGAAGTGCCTGCCAGCAGCCGTATCGATAAAGAAAATACGGTGCTGTCTGTGGGCATCTTAATGAACAATATCAAACCTAAATCCGCAGCCCAGGCCGATGAGATGCGTACGTTGAAAAAACTGGCCATCACCACCTTTCAGGGCGCAACCTTAATCTTCTCTGAAGATGAGATAGACATTGATGCCACGGTAAAAATGCTCAAGGTCTGACATCATCAGACCTGTCTGCCAGTGCTCGCCAGACAGGGCGCTGGCGGCGTTTATGCCTTCTTTTTATCTCTCTTCGCGCCTTCCCGCCTGTGACTAAAAGGTTTGTTATATTCCAGTGCGCGTCTTGATGAGCTTACAGACTTCCTTCAACGTCGTCTCTGTTGCGCATAGCCGATTGCGTTAGCGAACCACCGGCTCCCTCTCAGCCAGCATCTACAGGACGCTAACCCGGGGATGAGCGACTGACGGATACCGGACCCAACGGTGGGAACCTCACGACATCGCGCATACAACGTCCGCTCGAATCTTAAGTGCGCACCACATCAGCGTCTGCAATCTGCTATCGCCTCAGGTATAATCCCGCCCATTCCTCATCAGATTCAGAGAACAAGATGGCAAAACTCACCTTACAAGAGCAGCTGTTAAAAGCAGGATTAGTCACCAGTAAGAAAATGGACAAGGTCCAGAGAACGGCCAAAAAATCGCGTGTTCAGGCCCGCGAGGCGCGCGAAGCTGTAGAAGAGAACAAAAAAGCCCAGCAAGAGCGTGACAAGCAGCTCAATGAACAACAACGGCAGGCTGTGCTTTCAAAAGAGTACAAGGCGCAGGTGAAGCAGCTGATTGACATGAACAAAATCGACATTTCCCGAGGTGATATCGGTTTTAACTTCACAGATAACAACCTGATTAAAAAAATCATGGTGGATAAGCCCACCCAGGCACAACTTATCAATGGCCGTCTGGCGATCGCACGTTTGCAGGTGGATAACAGCGAAGAGAGCCATTACGCCATTATTCCCGCGAGCGTTGCTGATAAAATTGCCCAACGTGATGCCAACAGTATTGTCTTAAACAGTGCGCTGAGTCAGGAAGCCCAGGATGAAGACGATCCCTATGCCGATTTCAAAGTACCCGATGATCTGATGTGGTAATGATTGCAATCAGGCGGGATAACCGATGAGCCTTGCTGCAAAGTGCTGCGCACTCTCGCCGCAGGGCTCGTGCCGTTTGCAGCCATAATCAAACCTGATCCGATCGCTTTCGGGATCGAAACGCCGCGACTTTCATGCGATTGCCACAGGTCGCCATGCTGCACCAGCGGCGGCGGTGCGATTTACTGAGGTCATGGAAAAGCAGGATACAGTCATGTGCTTCACACTGGCGCACGTACGTAAAGCTGTCACTGACAACAAGCTCGACCAGTGCGTTGACCACCGGCCAAAGCAGGATGGCTATGCTTATCTCCTCGTGGCTAACCGCGATCTGGTATCGCTGCGCGTCATCATCCCACGCCAGTCGCTTCGTCGGGCGCCCGTCCTTATAGAGCCTGTTAAGAACAGTCAGATCCGCAGATAAGCCATTCATCGCAGCATCGACAAGTGCACGTGCACTGTCGCGCAGCGCCCGCGCTTCATGTAACAGCCCATCAGGTGCCTGCAAAGGCGCGCCATCCGGCAAGATCCCTGCCATCTCCAGCCAGAGCATCACGCGTCGATCGTCGCTGAAACAGTCATGTCGCTGCTCGTCCACGCCGTATTCACTATTGATAAAGTCCAGTGCGAGGTTATCCGCCAGGAAAAGGAAGTCGTGGGTGTTGAGATCGGGATGCATAGCTGCCTGTAACTGTTAAAAATATATTTGACAGGTTAGCAAATAAGATCGTAACCTGCAAATAACAAATTTAACGGTTACATCATAAGGAAACATCATGGCGGTTTCAAAATCCATTACGACGACAGACAGTTTGCGTACGCAAGACGTTAACGATGCACAGCAACTGGATGGCGTAAAATACCGCTACGAACAGGTTGGCGACGTCAATGTGTTTTACCGCGAAGCGGGCGATCCCAACAGGCCGACAATACTGCTGTTACATGGCTTTGCGGGATCCTCATTTATGTTCAGAGACCTGATCCCGCATCTTGCCGGGCACTACCACGTGATTGCACCCGACCTGCCTGCGTTTGGCTTCACGGAATCTTCGGCACGAGGCGAATACGTTTACGCCTTCAGCCAGCTGGCAATCACTATTGAACAGTTAACGCAACAGCTTAAGCTGGAGCGCTATGCGCTGATGGTTCATGACTATGGCGCCCCCGTCGGCTGGCGGCTTGCCGTCAGTCATCCGGAACGGATTACGGCCATTATTTCTCAAAACGGTAACGCCTATGAGGAAGGACTGGGTGAGGGCTGGAAACCGATCCAGCGCTACTGGCAGGAGCCCAGCCAGGAAAACCGTGACGCGCTGCGAGACTTCCCAACGCCAGCTTCGATCAAATGGCAATATCTTGAGGGCGTGCCCGATAAAAGTCGTGTCTCACCGGATGGTTACACGCTTGAGGGTTTGCACATTCTTCGGCCGGGTAACGCGGAGATTCAACTCGATTTGCTGCTGGATTACGCATCAAACGTGGCGCTGTACCCGGCGTTTCAGAACTACTTCCGTCAGTTTCAGCCCCCCTTGCTGGCGGTGTGGGGGAAAAACGATCCCTTCTTCCTGCCGGCTGGTGCCGAGGCGTGGAAACGGGATCTGCCCGATGCGGAGATTCGCTTCTATGATACCGGACACTTTGCGCTGGAAACGCACGGCCTGGCGATCGCTGCGGCTATTACCGACTTTCTGAATAACCTGCACCTGAAGTAAACCGGTGCCGTGAGCCGTGACAACAAGAGGCGTTTGCGGGCTGAAGCGGCCTGGCACAACAATGTCAGCCGTGTTCCTGGCGCCAATGTAAAGGCGTTGCGTTAAAACGGACTGGGGCTGACGATGTGAAAGGGCTCACCGGTAACGGGATGAACAAACTGCAGTTCACTGGCATGAAGCATTAACCTTGGCGTCTGTTCCGTGCCCGGCAGCAAAAGCCCCCCGTAGAGGTCACAGCCTAAAATCGGATGGCCCAGCAGCTGGCAGTGAATACGCAACTGATGAGTGCGACCGGTTTCTGGGATCAGCGTCACGCGCGTCAGGGGAATTACACTGGCGTCATCCCGTTTAAAGTTAAAACGCTCAACAACCCGATAACGGGAACGGGCAGGCTTGCCCCATTCGGCGCAAATAGACATCCGTGGAAACCGGGCTGGGTCTTTCGCGATGGGAGCATCGATGATGCCTTCTTCATCCGGTAAATGCCCGCACAGCAGGGCGCTGTAATGCTTAGCCACCGTGCGCGCGCTGAATTGCTGGCTGAGCGCCGCGTTAATGGTTTTGTTACGCGCCACAACCATCAACCCGGAGGTGCCAAAATCCAGCCGGTGCACCAGTGTGCAGCCGGGGAAGATCGTCACCAGGCGATAGTGTACCGAGTCCAGGTTTTGGGGGTTTTTGCCTGACAGGCTCAACAGCCCACTGGGCTTGTCGATCAGCACCAGATGGTCGTCCTGATAGAGAATGCGTATCTTCTCATGGCACGGCGGGGCAATAAAAGTATCAACGATCGTAGACATCAGTGGGCCTGGGGCGTGAACAGGCGCTGATGATAACGAATTTTCACCCCCCAGGCGAATGGGGCGCTATAAGCGTCAGCCCGGGAAGGAAAAAAGTCTGATACCGGCTTGCAAGATCGCGAGTCTCTGTGTCGACTCGGTATCACATCGCGCTATTCATCTGGTTTTACCCTGTTCCCGGCGGCAAACGGCGACGATCGTATCACGAAGCCAGCGGTGCACCGGGTCCGCGTGCAGTCTTGGATGCCAGATAGCCAGCACCTTTATCACCGGTGTAGCTACCGGCAGGTCGAAATGCACCAGGTCGGCGCGCCGATTGGGCCCGACCAGCGCGGATGAGGGTACCAGCCCAATGAGGTCTGTCTGACAAACAATATTGATGGCGCTGCTGTAAGTCGGAACGGACATCAGAATGTCCCGGCGCAGTTGAAGCGCATCAAGCGCGGCGTCAACAGGCCCAGAGCGGGCATTATTTCTGGACATGACGATATGCGAAAAGCTGGCATAGCGCTCTGCCGTCACGCCTGGGTTATCCAGCAGCGGATGATCGCGTCGGCAGATGCCCACAAAGTGGTCGCTGAATAGCAGCCTGGTCTTGAATTCCGGCGCATCTGTACCCAGCACACCAATTTCAAGATCAATCTTGCCTTCACGCAACGCCTGCGGCGCTTTATCTGATTTATTGACGAAAATGAGTCGTAGCCTGGGCGCGGTCTGGCGAAGCTCGTTAAGCAGCGCGGCGGCGGTTAAATCGATAAATCCTTCATTCGCCCGTATAACGATGCTGCGCGCGGTTGTAGAAAGATCGAGACGTTTATCTGCGGGGCGCAGCAGGGCGAACGCGTCCATAGTCGTCTCATGGACGCGCGTGGCCAGTTCAGTGGCATAGGGCGTTGGAACCATATTATGCCCGGCCTGAACCAGTAGCGGATCGCCGGTCGCCAGGCGTAAGCGGCCTAGCGTGCGGCTCATGGCTGAGGTACTGAGCCCCAACCGTTTCGCTGCGCGTGTCACGCTGCACTCTGTCAGCAAAGCATCCAGCGCAGTGAGTAAATTCAGATCAATATCAGGCATAAAGTCAGACCCTTGCATCAGACGCAATCTATTATTGCATCCTGTGCGTCTGGCTCAACTGTTCTTTGCGCATTAAAGTCGTTATTTCCGCAACCAGCAGGAGTAACTCTTATGACGCTTTATTCATCTCAGGCCGACAAGCCCAAAATGTTATTAATAGGTGCCTCACGAGGTATCGGGTTGGCCATGACCATTGAGCTGCTCAGCCGCGGCTGGGAAGTGACGGCAACGGTGCGTAACAGCCATCCCGAGGCTATGCAGGATTTGTCTGCACGTTATCCGCATGCACTTACCATTGAACAACTGGACATCAACGATACCGATCAAATTTCTCAGCTTAATTCGCGGTTGCAGCATCGTTGCTATGACGCGCTTTTTGTGAATGCCGGAACGGCGAATCCCAACCAGAGTGAGACGATTGGAGAGGTCAGTACCGAAGATTTTATTCACGTCATGGTAACGAATGCGCTTTCGCCAATGCGGGTTGTTGAAACCTGTCAGGATCGAGTCAGAGCCAACGGACTGATTGGCGTCATGTCATCCGGTCAAGGTAGCGTGGGGGATAATGTGAAAGGGGGAAGAGAAGTGTATCGCGGCTCTAAAGCCGCGCTGAATCAATATATGCGAAGCTATGCGGCACGGCAGGCGCGCTCTCATCCGGACCGGGCTTTATTACTGCTGGCACCGGGCTGGATTCGCACGGCTCTGGGCGGTGAGCAGGGGGCCTTTAGCCTTGAGGAAACCCTGCCTGATATCGTGAACGTCATCGAGCACAAGCGGGGCCGACCGGGGCTGGAGTATCTGGATCGCTTTGGCAAGCCGGTGACGTGGTAAACCGCCATTCAGTGATGGAAAGGGTGATATTCAGGCCTCTTCTGTGAGGGCATCCGTGGGCGCTTGCTGAACCACAGGTACCCGTCAGCTGCCTGAAGGTTCCCGCGCACCATCATGCTTGACCGACACTAAGCCATGAGTATTCATCAAAAATTAATGAAAAAATCCTAAAGCTTTTTCCCTTTTACCCGTTATAGAAGCTGGAATCCGGTTGGAAATCCTTAAAGAGATAATCGGAAACAAGGGCTTTTTACGTAAAGGGAATGCGATAAATATGAGCAAGTTATTAATAACGGGTACGTTGTCATTAGTCTTTCTGGTGGGATGCGCAGGTAAAAATAATGCTCAGGTCGTTAAGGCCGATAACGGCAGCACGCTGACTGTTGAGACGATTTATGCGCCAGTGGATATGAATAACAATCATTACTCAGACGTAAAACTGCGCGAAGTCACACCGGTGAGTACCGGTGCGGGTGTGGGCATGTCTGTGCTAACGGCAGTGTTAGGTGGGGGAATCAGCACCGGCTCTTTTGACAAAAACAGTTATAAAGGCACCTCTGTTGATGCGCTGCCCGAACCTACGGCGCACTATTTTACCCCAAAAGCCGTAGTGAAAATAAAAAGCTGGCTCGATAAAAATGGCAACGGATATGCTTATACACAGCCGCTGTTCATTGCCGCGGCGCAATGGTCACTGGTTTATAGCGATATGTCGGCCAATAACAGCAACTACGATTTAACTTACCGCGTGCTGTTCTATAAACGTCCGGAAGGCGGCAATATTCTCAGCGCCTATGTGGTATCAGAGTGTGCACCGAAACCGGCGACAGCACCGCTCAGTGACTGGAAGGCCAACAATTACGCTAAAGTGACCCAGGAAACGCAAAAGATGATGGATGCCTGTGTTCTTGAGCTTGATAATCAACTGCCACGTTTATTGAAAAAATAAATCCAGATCTGCCTGCCGCTGTAACGTGGCAGGCAATGAGTGATCCAGGCCTGTGCCCTTTGTACAAAGAACGTCTAGCCCGTATGTTAATTTCTGCTGCCAGATAACCCTTTTGCATCAGCCTACTGACTGCACAGAAACAGGCTCGAATTGACGCAGAACCTCATAACGAAACAGATAAAAAAGAAGAAGCAAAGCCGTGACTCAAGGCGTACTGATCCGATTGTATTACCTCGGGTGATTCACGGTTGACCGCCTGAGTTGATAAGGTCGGCGGCAAGCCATAAAAAAACGGGCCAGCAATCTGACCCGTTCGCAACGTCTCAGCAATCTTAACGCTTCATATGGTAGTACGCATCGTTCCAGCGCAGGGCATCCTTAAACGCAGGCAACTGGGTATGTTCGTCAATCACCAGCACCTCAATGCCGTGCATCTCACCGTACAGATACATATCATCCAGGCTCAGTGCCTGACTGAACACGGTATGGTGCGCGCCGCCCGCCAGGATCCAGGCTTCAGAGGCCGTTGCCAGCGATGGCTGAGCTTTCCACAGCGCACGGGCCACGGGCAGTTTTGGCAGAGGTTTAGGCTGCTCGATGGCGTCCACTACGTTCACCAGCAGACGAAAGCGGTCACCCATATCGATCACGCTGGCGTTGATGGCACGGCCTGCCGGTGTTGAGAAGATCAGTCGTGCCGGATCGGCTTTGTTGCCAATGCCCAGGAACTGAACGTCAATCAGCGGCTTCTCTTCCAGCGCGATGGACGGGCACACCTCCAGCATATGTGAACCCAGTACTAAATCGTTGCCCGGTGAGAAGTGGTAAGTGTAATCCTCCATAAAGGAGGTTCCGCCGGGACGATCGCCCGCCAGCACTTTGAAAATGCGCAGCAGGGCGGCCGTTTTCCAGTCGCCTTCGCCTGCAAAACCATAGCCCTGGCCCATCAGGCGCTGTACCGCCAGGCCGGGTAGCTGGGTCATGCCATGCAGCGTCTGGAAGTTGGTGGTGAATGCCATACAGCCTTCATCGTCCAGAAAACGCTTAAGGCCCAGCTCAATGCGCGCGGCATCCAGAACGTTTTGCCGCTTTTCACCGCCGACGGCGGCGACATCGGTAAAGCGGTACTGGCTCTCATACTCATCGACCAGTGCATTAACATCGCCATCGCTGACGCCGTTAATCACTTCGACCAAATCGCCCACGCCCCAGCCGTTAACGGCATAGCCAAATTTGATTTGTGCCGCGACCTTATCGCCTTCCGTTACGGCCACTTCACGCATGTTATCGCCGAAACGGGCCACTTTCAGGTGCTGACTGGCCTGTTTGGCCAGCGCGGCGCGCATCCAGTTGGCCACGCGCTGTTGGCTGTGTTTATCCTGCCAGTGGCCGGTCACCACGCTGTGCTGCAGGCCCATACGTGCGCCGATAAAGCCAAACTCACGACCGCCGTGAGCGGTCTGATTCAGGTTCATGAAGTCCATGTCCATGCTGTCCCACGGAATTTCGGCATTAAACTGGGTATGAAACTGCAATAACGGTTTCGTTAATACGTTTAAACCGCCGATCCACATTTTGGCCGGCGAAAAAGTATGAAGCCAGGTAATGATGCCCACACAGTTTTGATCGTGACTGGCGTCACGGCACAGCGACAGCGCTTCATCTGGCGATTTCACCAGCGGTTTGAGTGCCAGGCGCACAGGCAGTCCCGCCTGATTCAGACCTTCCACCACCTGACGGGCATTCTGCTCAACCTGACGTAACGTTTCCGCTCCGTAGAGGTGCTGTGTACCAATGACAAACCACACGTTGAACTGTTGCATAAACCACTCCTTTACTTAGCGGAAGCGGAACGTGCGGCATAATGAGGTTCTGCCGTCACGCACCATTGTTGATAGCGTTGATAAAGTTCCTGATAGCGCGCGACGCGCTGCGGATCGGGCTGCAGCGTGACGTCAATCGGGCTGGCCATCACGTTCTGTGCCTGCTCGACGTCGCGGTGAACACCGGCGGCCACGGCGGCGAAGATGGCGGCGCCCAGGGCGCAACATTCATCTGAAGAGACGATATCCAGCGGGCGATTCATCACGTCGCAGCAGGCCTGCATAATGGCGGGTGACTTACGGGCAATGCCGCCGAGGGTCAAAATGTTCTCAACCGGAATATCCTGCTGCTCGAAGCACTCCATGATGGCGCGGGCGCCAAATGCGGTCGCCGCAATCAGGCCGCCAAACAGGGCTGGCGCATCGGTGCCGAGATTAAGGTCGGTGATCACGCCTTTAAGACGCTGATTGGCGTTCGGTGTGCGGCGGCCATTGAACCAGTCCAGCACCACCGGCAGATGATCCAATTGCGGATTGGCGGCCCAGGCGTCAGTCAGGTTTTTGATCAGCGACTTTTGCATCTCTGCCAGTTGCGGTTTTAGTTCAGGATGGTGCTGCGCCGCCTGCTGTAACGGCCAGCCGAGCAGGCGACTGAACCAGGCATAAATATCGCCAAACGCCGACTGTCCGGCTTCCAGACCCATGGCGCCCGGCACCACGCTGCCATCTACCTGTCCGCAAATGCCTTTGATCGCGCGGTCGCCCACCTTCTCAGTATCCGCAATCAGAATGTCGCAGGTGGAGGTGCCAATCACTTTCACCAGCGTGTAGGGCCGTGCGCCTGCGCCCACTGCACCCATATGACAGTCAAAGGCACCGCCTGAAATCGTCACCTTCTGGGATAATCCCAGGCGCTGTGACCACTCGGGACTCAACGTGCCCACCGGCAAATCCGCGGTCCAGGTGTCTTTAAACAGGGGAGAGTCAAGCTGCTGAGTAAGATGGGGATCGAGCGCATTCAGAAATTCCACATCCGGCAAGCCGTTCCAGTCGCCGTGCCACAGTGCTTTATGACCTGCGGCGCAGCGTCCACGGCGCAGTTTTTCTGGGGCAACGGTATCGCTGAGCAATGCCGGTACCCAGTCGCACAGTTCAACCCAGGAGACTGCGGCCTCGCGCACCGCTGCATCGTGACGCGTCACGTGAAGGATTTTTGCCCAAAACCATTCAGAAGAGTAAATACCGCCAATGTAACGGCTGTAGTCGGTAAAGCGGCCGCTACGGCACAGCTGATTGATCTCTTCGGCTTCTTCAATTGCCGTATGATCTTTCCACAGCACAAACATCGCGTTCGGGTTTTCAGCAAATTCAGGCCGCAGCGCCAGAACCTTGCCGTCACGGTCAACAGGCGCGGGTGTGGAGCCGGTACTGTCAACGCCGATACCGACGACGGCAGCGCGTTGTTCTTCACTCAACGCATTTAACACCTCGAGCATCGCCTGCTCCATGGCATCAATATAGTCTTGTGGATGGTGACGGAAGCGGTTGCTGTGAGGATCGCTGTAAAGGCCTTGCTGCCAGCGTGCATAGTTTGCCACGGCACTTTGCAGCTCCTGACCAGAGTGACAATCCACCGCCAGCGCACGCACCGAATCACTACCAAAGTCCAGTCCCAGGGTGATGGCTTCAGTACGCATTTGAATCTCCTGTTATGAATAAACCTCCTTATCCTGTGATGTGTAAGAAATAACGGTTAGTCACGGCTGGCTGAGAATATGCACTTTTCTGCCATCAGCAGTGAAATTGTGATCCATTGCAAAAGTTAAGAGACGGTTAAATTCGCTGAATATATGGATCATTCTGTCGTGATTTTAAGATGTGATACCGCTCTACATTTTTCTTCTCCATTCCCGCTAAAAATAGGCCAACGTTTAAGCAGGCTACCATCGCGGCTCGCGCTAACGTCCTGATTTACTTCTGTACCCCTAAAAGAAAGTTAACTGGTAGCGTTTACACCAATTCGTTTTTAACAGCGATAAAACAACTAGCGCCGGAGAGCATCATGCATAAATTCACTAAAGCGTTGGCAGCCATTGGGCTGGCAGCGGTTATGTCACAATCAGCTATCGCCGAGACCATGAAGCTGGGTTTTCTGGTCAAGCAACCCGAGGAGCCGTGGTTCCAGACGGAATGGAAATTTGCCGATAAGGCCGGGAAAGATCTGGGCTTCGAGGTCATCAAAATTGCCGTTCCGGATGGTGAGAAAACCCTCAATGCGATAGACAGCCTTGCGGCAAGCGGCGCGAAAGGTTTTGTTATCTGTACACCGGATCCCAAGCTGGGCTCGGCCATTATGGCAAAAGCACGGGGCTACGGACTGAAAGTGATTGCGGTGGATGACCAGTTCGTCAACGCCAAAGGCAAACCCATGGATAACGTGCCGTTAGTGATGATGGCGGCGACCAAGATAGGTGAGCGTCAGGGTCAGGAACTCTATAAAGAAATGCAAAAACGCGGCTGGGACGCAAAAGACACGGCGGTGATGGCGATTACGGCGAACGAGCTGGATACCGCCCGTCGTCGTACCGGGGGTTCGATGGATGCGCTAAAAGCCGCAGGATTCCCGGAAAAACAGATCTACCAGGTGCCTACCAAGTCCAATGATATCCCTGGTGCATTCGATGCGGGTAACTCTCTGCTGGTTCAGCACCCGGAAGTGAAACACTGGTTGATTGTCGGCATGAACGACAACACCGTGCTGGGCGGCGTGCGCGCAACCGAAGGACAGGGCTTTAAAGCCGCTGACGTCATCGGTATCGGTATTAACGGTGTGGATGCGGTGAGTGAACTGTCGAAGGCCAACGCAACCGGCTTCTATGGATCTCTGCTGCCAAGCCCGGATATCCACGGTTATAAGAGCAGCCAGATGCTCTACAACTGGGTGAGCAAAGGTCAGGAACCGCCGAAATTCACTGAAGTCACCGACGTGGTGTTAATCACCCGCGACAACTTTAAAGCCGAGCTGGCGAAGAAAGGGTTGATGTAACAACAGGCTGCTGAGGCAGCACAGGTAAAGTCATTATCGGGCCACAGAGAAAGCAGGGGTTTTACAGCGTTACCCAATGGGGTAACAGGATAAATCCTTAACTGCCGGTGGCCCGAATCATCAACGCCATTTTTTGGAGAAACCATGAACACTGATTCAGCCTTTCTGTCGTTTCATGGCATCAGTAAAACCTTTCCCGGCGTCAAAGCGTTACAGGACATCTCTTTTGAGTGCCACGGTGGTCAGGTGCATGCGCTAATGGGAGAAAACGGTGCCGGTAAATCGACACTGCTTAAAATCCTCAGTGGTAGCTATCTGCCGAGCGGCGGTGAAATTCGTATCAAAGGAAAGCCGGTTAATTTTCAGCACACCACTGACGCGCTGGACGCGGGCGTGGCGATTATCTACCAGGAACTGCATTTAGTCCCCGAAATGAGCGTGGCAGAAAATATTTATCTCGGTCAGTTGCCGCACAAGCGCGGGCTGGTCAACCGAAAACTGCTGCGTTACGAAGCCGGACTGCAACTGAAAAACTTAGGAATGGACGTTGATCCCGACATGCCGCTGAAATACCTGTCTCTGGGGCAATGGCAGATGGTGGAAATTGCCAAAGCGCTGGCGCGGAATGCGCGCATCATTGCGTTTGATGAGCCCACAAGTTCACTGTCTGCACGGGAAATCGATAACCTGTTCCGGGTTATCCGTCAACTGCGGGCAGAAGGGCGCGTGGTGCTCTACGTTTCGCATCGTATGGAAGAGATCTTTGCCCTCAGCGACGCCATCACCGTTTTTAAAGATGGCCGCTATGTTCGAACCTTTACCGACATGGCCAACACGCATCACGACGATCTGGTTCAGGCGATGGTCGGGCGTAATCTGGGCGACATTTATGGGTATTCGCCGCGTGAAAAAGGCGCCGTGCGGCTCGAACTGCAAAATGTGGAAGCGAAGGGCGTCAGAACGCCGATTTCGCTCAATGTGCACGCGGGCGAAATTGTCGGCTTATTTGGCCTCGTTGGCGCAGGGCGCAGCGAGCTGCTGAAAGGGCTGTTTGGCGCAACGCGACTGCGTGGCGGTCAGGTGCTGCTGGATGGCAAACCGCTGAAGCTCAGTGCCCCAATCGATGCTATCCGTGCTGGCGTGATGCTCTGCCCGGAAGATCGCAAAGCCGAAGGCATCATTCCGGTACATTCGGTCCGCGACAATATCAACATCAGCGCCCGTCGCCATAACCTGACCGCCGGATGCCTGATTAAAAACGGCTGGGAAGCCACGAACGCTGACCGTCATATTCGTTCGCTCAACATCAAAACACCGAGTGCCGATCAGCTGATCATGAACCTCTCTGGCGGCAACCAGCAAAAAGCCATTCTGGGGCGCTGGTTGTCAGAGGAGATGAAAGTGATCCTGCTGGATGAGCCCACGCGCGGCATTGACGTTGGGGCCAAGCACGAAATTTATAACCTGATTTATGCGCTGGCAAACAAGGGCATTGCGGTGCTGTTTGCTTCCAGCGATCTTCCGGAAGTGATGGGCCTTGCTGACCGCATTGTGGTCATGCGTGAAGGGGCTATCGCCGGAGAAATACTGCATGACGAGGCTACGGAGCAGCAGACGCTGAGCCTGGCTATGCCTAAAACGACACAAGCGGCCGCCGTGGCCTGACAGGAGAGTACCGTGACTTCATCCACGACATCTAATACGCCGCCAGCAGCGCCACGCCGTGGTCTGCATTTTGGTCGCATCTGGGACAATTTCGGCATGCTGGTGGTCTTTGCACTGCTGTTTATTGCCTGTGCTGTGTTTGTGCCCAACTTCGGCTCCTTTATCAATATGAAAGGCCTGGGGCTGGCCATGTCGATGTCCGGCATGGTCGCCTGCGGCATGCTGTTCTGTCTGGCATCCGGCGATTTCGATCTCTCGGTTGCCTCCGTTATCGCCTGTGCAGGCGTAGTAACGGCGGTGGTCATTAACATGACCGAAAGCCTGTGGATTGGCGTGGGGGCCGGGCTGCTGCTTGGAATGGCGACCGGCTTTATCAACGGTTTCGTGATTGCACGACTGAAGATTAACGCCCTGATTACGACCCTGGCGACAATGCAGATCGTGCGTGGTCTGGCCTACATTTTCTCCGATGGCAAAGCGGTCGGCATCGAAGACGAGCGCTTCTTTGTGCTGGGCTTCGCCAACTGGCTGGGCGTGCCTGCCCCCATCTGGATCACCCTGGCCACCATGGTGATTTTTGCCTTCCTGCTGAATAAAACCACGTTTGGACGCAACACGCTGGCTATCGGCGGCAATGAAGAAGCCGCGCGACTGGCAGGCGTACCGGTAGTGCGGACTCGTATCATTATTTTTATCCTTTCAGGTCTGGTTTCCGCCGCGGCGGGCATCATTCTGGCGTCCCGTATGACCAGCGGACAGCCGATGACCTCCATCGGTTATGAGCTGGTGGTCATTTCTGCCTGCGTCCTGGGCGGCGTATCCCTTAAGGGCGGAATCGGTAAAATTTCCTACGTGGTGGCGGGCGTGCTTATTCTTGGCACCGTCGAGAATGCGATGAATTTGTTAAATATCTCGCCATTCTCACAGTATGTTGTGCGTGGTTTGATACTGTTAGCCGCGGTGATATTTGACCGCTACAAACAAAAAAATAAAGTCTGATTTGGCGTGAAACCTTCCCGCGGACGCGAAAGGCGTCCGCGGGTGATCACTCAACGACGAAGTGAGGACATTATGTATCACCGTGAATTACCGGCAGAGCAGCAAAATCCCCTGCTGCCCGGATACGCGTTTAATGCCTGGCTGGTGGCGGGGTTAACGCCTATCACCGCGGATGGTCCGCTGGATTTCTTTATCGATCGCCCGCACGGCATGAAGGGCTATATTCTTAACCTGACCATCAAAGGCAAAGGCCGGGTATTCGATGGCGAAAAAGCCTTTGATTGTGAACCCGGTGAAATGCTGCTGTTTCAGCCGAAAACCGCCCACTATTACGGTCGTGCCCCCGACAGCCCGCAGTGGTTTCACCGCTGGGTCTATTTCCGGCCGCGCGCTTACTGGCATGACTGGCTGCGCTGGCAGGATGAGCAGGAAGGTGTAGGGCGCCTGCGGTTGCCCGAATCCCTGCGTGGCGAATTCGATCGCCTGTTTGCCACCATTGAACAAACCCATAACTCCTCACGCCGCTTTGCCGAAGAACTGGCGATGAATTTGCTGGAGCGCCTGTTGCTGCGTGCGGTGGAGGAAGATCCGCGGAATCACCAGCAAATTCGCGATCCGCGCATCATCGAAGCCTGCCAGTATGTGAACAATCATCTCGCCAGCGAGGTGAAAATTGAAGAAGTGGCTCGCCACGTCTGCTTATCGCCTTCGCGGCTGGCGCACCTGTTCCGTGAGCAGATGGGCGTGAATTTGCTTCGCTGGCGTGAAGATCAGCGGGTGATACGGGCCAAGTTGCTGCTGCAGACCACGCAGGAGCCGATTGCCAGCATTGGTCGCGAAGTGGGCTATGACGATCAGCTTTATTTCTCGCGCGTCTTCCGTAAACGTGTGGGCGTCAGCCCCAGTGATTTTCGTCGACGTAATCAGGACGTGCACGATAATTTAGCCAGTCAGCACGCCTGGACGGTCGCCCGCAGCACAGTCTCCTGATTTTAAGGGGAATCCTCCTTGTCCTGACGAGACTATTAGTCTTAAATCAGTCTGGTTAGCGAATAGAGAGGAAAAGGAATGAGCGAGAAACTGCGAGTTGGACTCATTGGATATGGCTTTGCCAGTAAAACATTTCATGCCCCGCTGATTGCGGGAACGCCGGATGTTGAGCTGGCAGCCATTTCCAGCAGCGATGCCAGCAAAGTCAATGCCGACTGGCCCTCCATAAAGGTGGTGGCCGATCCTCAGGCGCTGTTGGACGATCCCACCCTACAACTGATTGTTATCCCCACCCCCAACGATACGCATTTTCCCCTGGCCAAAGCGGCACTGAATGCGGGCAAGCACGTGGTCGTTGATAAGCCCTTTACCGTGACGTTGTCACAGGCGCGCGAGCTGGATGCGCTAGCCAAAGCCAAAGGGTTGTTGCTGTCTGTGTTCCACAACCGCCGCTGGGACAGCGATTTCCTGACGCTAAAAGCCTTACTTGCCGAGGACGAGCTGGGGGAAGTGCGCTATTTTGAATCGCACTTTGACCGCTTCCGGCTGGAGGTTCGCCAACGCTGGCGTGAAATGAAAGGGCCGGGCAGCGGTATCTGGTTCGATTTAGGCCCGCATCTGTTGGACCAGGCGCTGCAGCTGTTTGGACCACCGGTGGCGATCAATGTGGATTTAGCTGAACTGCGTCCCGGCGCACAAACGACCGACTACTTCCACGCCACGTTAACCTATCCGCAGCGACGTGTGGTACTCCACGCCAGCATGTTAGCGGCGGCAGAATCACCGCGCTATACGGTTCACGGTACGCGAGGCAGCTATGTGAAATACGGTCTGGACCCGCAGGAAGATCGTCTCAAAGCCGGTGATTTTCCGCCGAGCGAAGAGTGGGGCTACGATATGCGCGATGGCACGCTAACGCAGGTTGAGGGTGATAGCATGACCGAGAAAACCTGCCTGACACAGCCCGGCAACTATCCGGCCTACTATGCGGGGATCCGTGATGCCATTAACGGACGAGGCGCGAACCCGGTCACTGCTGAAGAGGCAATTCAGGTGATGGAGCTGATTGAGCGAGGGCTACAGTCGGCAGAAAAACGCCAGACGGTGTCTTTAAAATAGTCAATACGCAAAAAAAAGGCCGCTGAATCAGCGGCCTTGTTGTTTACTGCACTTTCGCCCGAATGGCCGCTTTTTCCGCCTCATTCAGGAAGGCAATCGTCAGGCCATTTTCCTGGGCCTGTCGCATCTGAGCCTGGCTTAACCCTGCCGCCGGGGCAGCATGCAGGTATTCATGGGCCAGCTCAATGCCTTGTACCGCAGGATCGTCGGTGTTAATCGTAGCCAGAACGCCGTGCTCCAGGAAGACTTTCAGCGGGTGCTGGGCCAGCGAGGACACGGTACTGGTTTGAATATTGGAGGTCAGGCAGGATTCGATGCCGATCGCGTGTTCAGCCAGGTAATCCATCAGCGCGCGATCTTCAATTGCTTTCACGCCGTGACCGATACGTTCAGCGCCTAATTCGCGAATGGCTTGCCAGATGCTTTCCGGGCCTGCTGCTTCACCAGCATGAACTGTAATGCGAAAACCGGCATCACGCGCGCGGGCAAAGTGGCTGAGGAATTGACTCCCCGGCGCACCCAGCTCGTCACCGGCTAAGTCGACGGCGGAGATATGGTCGCGGAAGGCCAGTAAACCGTTGAGCTCATCCAGACAGGCCTGTTCGCCAAACGTGCGGCTCATGATGCCGGTTAAACGCACCTCAATATCATGCTGCTGGCATCCGGCTTTTATGCCATCAATGACCGCCTCGACCACGCCTGCAATCGGCAGATTATGGGTCATCGCCATGTAGCCCGGCGAGAAACGCAGCTCGGTGTAATGAATGCCTGCTCTGGCGGCATCTTCCACGTTCTCCCGCGCCACGCGCTGGCAGGCGTCAAGATCGCCCAGCACTTTTACGCCCCAGTCCAGCTTTTGCAGAAAGCTCACAAGATCCGGCTGTGTTTCCGTTACCTGCACATGCGGGCGCAGGGCTTCAAGCGTAGTGGCGGGCAAGGACAGGTTAAACTGGCGGCCTAAATCAAGAATGGTTTGTGCACGGATGTTGCCATCAAGGTGGCGATGAATGTCGGTAAGCGGAAGTTTTGAATCAATCATGGAGTGCACTCGTCCGGGTATCTGTAAAGTGCAGAGGATTATAAAAATATCTTGCGCAACAACGCCAGCAATTTGCGCAACAAGTGAGTCAGGTGCTGATAAATTGCGCAAAGTTGCGTGATGGGCACTGAATGAATTTACCAGCAGCGGCACACCCGCCAGGCATTGGCATAAAAAAGGCGGCCAAAGGCCGCCTGATTCCAGAAGATAACGCTTATTCTGGCATGCCTTCGTTGGTTGGCACGCCCAGCATGTAACGAGACATAAACTGTTCCAGCGTCATTTTGTCGCCGTTCATATTTACCTGGCCGTTAGCATACTGCAGGCTGGTGACGATATTGTTGTCCTGGGTTTGTGTCAGACGGAACATCTGTCCCATCGCTGCCAGGCCTTTGACCTGCTGATCCGCCAGCTTCTGCGCGTCGTCCGCCTGATAGCCCTCAGCCAGGCCAATATGGCGCATGGTTTCGGTTGCCATTGGCATATTCACAGAGAGTTTTAAATCCAGCGTTTTCAGCACGCGATCAACCGATGCGGCCAGCGTCTGCGGCTCGCCCGTTACCGTCGACGGATCGTTAAAATTAACGTTCAGATTAAAGGTGCTTTCGCCTTTATCGTTCTTCCAGCTCAGCGGTGCAACGCTAACGGTAGGCGCACCTTTTAACAGGGTAGGCAGATTATTCAGCAGAATGGCACGAACACCGTTCTGGAAACGAACCGGATCATCTTCCACGCCCGGCTGATTCATCAGCGTGGTCAGCTGTGCGTTGTAGTTGTCAGAGAAGGTTTTTACGCTTTGCGCATCGAACTGAGACAGCTTCATTTTTAATGCGAACTGGCCCAGATTTTGTTTCTGCACTTCCACGCCATCAATTTTATAGTTGATGTCGCCACTGATTTTGCCCGCTTTATTATCAAAAGCAGAATCACCGACCATCTTATTCAGGATCACCGCGTCCTGTCCGTTAACGGCGGCAGCCAGTTTATCCACGCTGATTGACTGATCGCCAATGCGAACGCCTTCGCTGGTCAGGTGCGTATCGGCTTTAAGCTTCAGTCCGTTTAACGTAAACATGACCGGCTGATCGACCTGGTTTTTGCTGGTGATCGCAATACTGTCGATGTCGCTGTCCAGCGAAACTTTATCGCCTTTGTTATCTGCGCTGATATTCACCGTGCCGCCGCTGGTGGCCGCGCGCTGCGCCGTTTGTGCATTTTGATAATCGATGGGCAGAATATTTACCGCGGTATCGGTGCTTCCACTGTATCCCACGCGCGTTTCAGCATTGATAAACGACTGGTTGTTGGTCAGCTCAAACAGTTTTTTTACCGCATCGGTGTTTGCCAGCGTGGTGTGAACAGAGGCCATGCTGGGAATGAGGTTGAATTTTTTCAGCTGGGCAAACGGGAAAGGACCGTGATCGATCTGTTCATTCAGAATGATGCTCTGGCCGGGTTTTAGCAGCGGGTTGTCCTCCGTCTGCGAGCTCGCCTGGATAACCACATTCATTTTACTGCTGAAAATGCCGCGTTGATAATCCTGATAGCTCACTTTAAGACGACTGTTCGGGGCCATCGCCGTCAACTGGGCATTGGCGTTCTGGATCATCTGATCCATATTGCTTTCCAGCTTTTTGCCGGTAAACCATGCCGCACCTGTCCAGACTACGCCCAGAGCAACTACCACACCAACGGCAACTTGAGTCTTTTTCATTGCTGAATCGTCCTTATCCTTGATTTCACCCGCCTGACAGACCGCGCCAAACGGCGGATGAAAAAGCGCCCACAGGCATTTTTAGCTAATAGATTGAAATAATAGCAGTTAAGCGCGGTGACGTCAGCCGTCTCAGCTTAACTCATTAAATACGCGTGCAACACGGCCGTGACCTGCAATGGTCAGAGACGGATCGCTGGCTGCCACGAAACAGGATTCGCCAGGTTTGAGCACCAGCTGCTGCTGACCACAGACGAGCGTCGCCTCGCCTTCAACGCAAAACAGCAACGCAGCGCTGTCCTGATGGACAGAAAGCGGCTTATCAGTAAGCGCATGAATAGAGAACGAAAAATCCTCCACGGGTACGGGGAAATTCAGGCTGTTTTCGTGCTGCGCGGGTTGCGTGAGCAGTTGACTGGCCGGCTTTTCTTTAAATGCAAGGTTGGCCATCAATTCTGGGATATCGATATATTTCGGCGTCAGGCCCGCGCGTAACACGTTATCAGAGTTGGCCATGACTTCCAGCGCGACGCCGTGCAGGTAGGCGTGCGGGGTTTCGGCAAACAGGAACATGGCTTCGCCGGGTTGCAGCGTGATCACGTTAAGCAGCAGCGGTGAAAACAGGCCGCTGTCTTGCGGATACACTTCCGCAATGTCGTTGATAGTCTGCCATGGCTCGCCATGATGCTGCTGTGCGGCGGTCATCAGTACGCGCAACGCCTGCGTTTTTTCATCATCCTCAAGGGAAAGCAGGGTGGAAAACAGCTGGGCAAGATTCGCCAAAGTGGGCTGGCGCAGGAACTGGGCGATCTGCGGGTGTGCCTCGGCTACCGGCTTCAGCAGCGAAACCATTTCGTTCAGTTCGCGAAAGCCGTTGATGGCTTTGAAGGGCGTCAGCGCATAGACCAGTTCGGGCTTGTGATTAGCGTCTTTATAATTGCGTTCTGCGGAATTGAGAGGGACTGACGCGGCATTTTCACGCGCAAACCCCTCTTCGGCGGCGCGTTTGCTGGGATGCACCTGAATGGACAGCGGCTGATCGGCACACAGCACTTTAAACAAAAAAGGCAGCTCGCCAAAGCGCTTAGCAACGGCATCGCCCAGCATCTGCTGTGGATTGGCCGCAATCACATCACGTAACGAACGGGGCTTGCCATGTTCTTCCACAGTCGATGGGCTTTTAGGGTGCGCACCCATCCACAATTCAGCCATCGGTAACTGCTTTGGATTGGCTATGCCATACAGCGAGGTTAAAGCGGTTTTACTGCCCCATGCATAATTTTGCAGGGAGTTAATCATTTTTTTCATTTTTTTAATTGCCTTACTGGCGGAAAAAGACTGCGCTTATTAAACCAGAAACCGCCATGGAAAATACATATCCCGCGCAAGAAGGATGCTAAGCTCGGAGGATGTTAAAAAATTGTGTAAGTTTAACCGCGTCAGACAGGGGCTAATCGACAACCGATGACGCTAAGTCTTATCTAAAACTGTGCTAAGGAGAGAATCATGGCAGCCAATCGCGTTGAAAAAGATTCAATGGGGCCAATTGATGTACCGGCTGAGAAACTTTGGGGCGCTCAGACACAGCGCTCACTGGAGCACTTCCGCATCTCGACAGAAAAAATGCCTGTCGCGCTGGTTCATGCGCTGGCAATGACCAAGCGCGCCGCCGCGAGCGTTAACCGGGATCTGGGCTTATTACCGGCCGAGCGGGCGGAAGCGATCGTGAACGCCGCCGATGAGGTGTTAGCGGACAAGCACAGTGACGAATTCCCCCTGGCAATCTGGCAGACCGGTTCAGGTACCCAGACCAACATGAACATGAATGAAGTGTTGGCTAACCGGGCCAGTGAGCTGCTCGGCGGAGCGCGCGGTATGGCGCGCCTCGTGCATCCTAACGACGATGTCAACAAGAGCCAGAGTTCGAATGATGTGTTTCCCACCGCCATGCACGTGGCGGCCGTCATTGCGGTGCGTGAACATCTGATCCCACAGCTGAACGTGCTTAAACAAACGCTGAGCGCCAAATCTGAGGCGTTTAAAGACATCGTTAAAATTGGCCGTACCCATCTCCAGGACGCCACGCCGTTAACACTGGGCCAGGAAATTTCGGGCTGGGTTGCCATGCTTGAGCATAACCTCAGGCACATCGAACAGAGCATTCCGCACCTTGGAGAACTGGCGCTGGGTGGAACGGCGGTAGGAACCGGGTTGAATACGCATCCTGAATATGCCGTTCGCGTGGCTAAAGCACTGGCTGACCTGACCGGACAACCCTTCGTGACCGCGCCCAATAAATTTGAAGCGCTGGCAACCTGCGATGCGCTGGTGCATGCGCACGGCGCACTTAAAGGGCTGGCGGCGTCGTTGATGAAGATTGCCAACGACGTGCGCTGGCTGTCATCGGGCCCACGTTGTGGTATCGGTGAAATCGCTATTCCGGAAAATGAACCGGGCAGCTCCATTATGCCGGGCAAAGTGAATCCAACCCAGTGTGAAGCCCTGACAATGTTGTGCTGCCAGGTGATGGGAAATGATGTAGCGATTAACATGGGCGGTGCGTCAGGCAACTTCGAGCTGAACGTTTATCGTCCGATGATTATTCATAACTTCCTGCAATCGGTTCGTTTACTGGCCGACGGCATGGACAGCTTTAACCACCACTGCGCGACCGGTATCGAGCCGGTGCGTGAGCGAATTGAACAGTTACTCAACGAATCGCTCATGCTGGTTACCGCGTTAAATACCCACATTGGTTATGACAAAGCGGCGGAAATTGCCAAGCAGGCTCACAAGCAAGGCTTAACGCTCAAAGCCTCGGCGCTGAAACTGGGTTATCTGACTGAAGACGAGTTTGATGCCTGGGTTCGCCCGGAAGAGATGGTTGGCAGCATGAAGCAGTGAGTCAGGCACGTCAGGGCCTTCACGGCCCTGATATCACACCAGACAATCAACCCATAAGTGCAGCCGGGGGATCAGCAAAGACAGCGGTTCGGCGGCTGGCTTATAACGATGCGTAATATTGTCGGCATCATAATTCAGCAGCTCACCCAACTGCGGCACCTGGCTGCGGTCGCGGCACAGCACCAGAATCGGTGACGGGCAGGCCAGCTGGGTTTGCTTTTTCTCTTCTGCGCGCCAGATGCGCGCAATAGGCTGCACTTTCACCGGGCGTTTAATCTTGAGACGTGCTGAGGCGGGCAGGGCGCGGACATCTGCCAGCTCCTGTTGAACCTTTTCTGCCCACTGTTCTCGTGTCCAGGGCGCCTGGGCGCGGCCCGCTTTCAGGCTTCTTTCCAGTTGGGCAACGATCTCTTCCCGTTTCACGTTTTTAATCACCTGCTTATTGGCCCAGCCAAAACGTACACTTTCCGGTGCCGGGATCGCAGTGATGGTCCGGTAGGCATTCAGGGTGATTAGCCCTCGCAAATGCTGATGGACAAACTCAAAGCGGGCTTCAGAGGGCAGGCCGGACTCCACCGTAATCAGGTGCTCCAGTCGGGCTTTAAGGTGATTGATTCCCGCGATGCGCTCAGTGAGCTCCGTTTCTTCCTGTTCGCTGCACGCAAGACAAAGCGCACCTGGCAAGCGCACGGCGGCTTTAGTACTGAGCTTTTCCGACTGATGTTGCATAAACAGCCGGCAGTAGTGATTCATGGCCATGTCTCGCGCCTGAATGCCAAGCAGCTGCTCAACGGCAAGTTGCGTCACAGGATCGTGCTCATGACCTTTTTCGACGGGCGGTAAACGAAAGACCCGGGCAATCAATAGCGGTAGCGACTCAATCTGCTGCCGCAAGGCACCTAACGCCTGCTCAAGATCTTTTACGCATTGCTGCATATCAGTCACTAAATCGTAGCGCGCCATTCTGTTCTCCATAGTTACAACATGCTCAATGTGGCAGAAGTCGCAAGGCGCTGCAATAGCGAATGTAGTTACAACATACTATTAGTCGTGTTGTTAAAACCGTGCCGCCATTCGGCGCAGGCAGGAAAAAGTGGCCCCCGTTTTTTCCATTGCATTAACATGTTATAAAAACGCTTCGCTCGCTAACGGATTCCCGACATGGACGTAATCAAAAAGCCCGGTTCATTCAGCATTGTCCTTATGGGGCTGGTTCAGATCCTCTCCTGGGGCGGATCCTTTTATCTGATGGCGGTGATGGCCGCGCCCATCGTGGCGGAGACCGGTTGGTCGCAACAGTGGGTTTATGGTGGGCTCTCGTTAGGCATTCTGGTTTCCGGGCTACTGGCCCCGCGCTGTGGGCACATGATTGCCCGGACCGGCGGGCGTTTGATGCTGGCGTTAAATGGCTTTGTGATGGCGGCAGGGTTGATCCTCATGGGGTTCAGCCATCATTTACCTGTGTTTTTATTGGCCTGGGTCATCATTGGCGTGGGCATGGCGATGGGGCTGTACGATGCGCTCTTTGCCACCCTGGGCACTCGCTATGGCGGACATGCGCGCAGCGCGATAACCGGCATAACGCTTATTTCCGGTTTCTGCACCAGCCTGGTCTGGCCGGGAACGGCACTGCTGATCCACTGGCTTGACTGGCGCGGCGCCTGTTTTGCCATCGCCGGACTGTTAATGGTTTGCGTTCTGCCCGTTTATCTCTTTGCACTGCCGCAGAGCAGTCTGCCCGTAGCGGTTAAACGTCAAAGCCTGCCTCCCGCTGAGGCCGATTTGCCTGTGGTACTGTTTCGCCTGCTGTGTGCCATTTTCACCCTGGCATCGGTCATCATGACGGCCATCTCCGTGCAGCTTATTACCCTGCTGGAAGCGAGCGGTTACAGCCTGGCATCGGCGCTGGCGATCAGCACCATACTGGGGCCGTGCCAGGTGGCTTCGCGGATTATCGATATGGTTTTCAAAGGGAGTCATCCCATCTGGACCACGTTTTTTTCTGTTGGATTCGTCGCGTTGGGCCTGGTGCTGCTGGCGCTGTTTCCTCAAACGGCGTTGTTCAGCATGATCCTTTACGGTGCAGGCAACGGCCTGCGTGCGATAGTGCGGGGCACGTTGCCATTGGTAATGGTCAAACCGGAAGCCTATGCCGTGCTCGCAGGCAGAATGGCGCGTCCGGCGCTAATGGGCCAGGCAATAACGCCGCTGGTGTTTGGCTATGTGTTTGCCACCCTGGGCGCAGATGCCACCTTATGGCTGCTTTGCACGCTCGCCGTGCTGAACCTGCTGCTGGTGGTGGCGTTAAAAAAACGGCTTCCCGCACCGGTCAACGCAGCGCCTTAAGCGAATCGGCAAGCAGAATGGCGGTAAGCACCTTGTGCTGTTGAAGGCTTCAGTGTGGTGAATATGTGCCTTGTCGCGGGCCTCTTGCTTCTAAAAACCCACCGCCTTTGTTATATTTACAGCTGATTCATTGTTCACTCATGCGGCAATACAACAACAAAAACGCACCGCAATTCAGGATACAAAGATGCTTGATTATCGCTTCCCGACAGCTTTGCAAATGGTTCTGAGCGTGGCGATGGCGGAGCAAATGGGAAAACGCTCTACCAGCGCGATTCTCGCTTACGGGCTTGAAGCAAACCCGAGTTTTATCCGCAAGTTGATGGTGCCATTAACGCGTGACGGCATTATTGTGTCTACGCTGGGACGCACCGGCTCCATTCATCTTGGCCGACCGGCGGCAGACATCACCCTGCGTGATATTTATGTTTCCGTCACTGATGATAAAAAACTCTGGGCTGCGCGCCCGGACGTCGCGCCGCGTTGCCTGGTCAGCGCCAACCTGTGCTGGTATTTTAAATCCATCGCAGAAGAAGCCGAGCAGGCCTCACTCGCGGTCCTGGCCAAACGCACGGTGGCCGATGCCTTAAATGAGCTGAAAACCCACGATACCAGCAACTGCACAGCCGTACCGGAACCGGATGTGGCAGAGCCTGAAAGCGAGTGCAAAAAAAGCCGCTGATGCGGCTTTTTTTATGTGTTGATTGTCCCTCAAGGAAACAGCGCTTTGCCGCGCGTCACATTTTGCCGTCACCATGATTATCCCCCCTGTTACAGGGCACTGTCCTTTCTGCCCGGCCCATCATTTTTTTAGCGTGCAGGCTTAGCGTAAAACAACCGCATCACCGATGGCATACAGCCTGCAACTGCCTTTATCACCACGGTTAAAGGTATTGCAATATTCAAGGGCGATGCTGGCCGCATCGTCGCCGGTTCTGGCCCAATAGGCGCTTCCCCATGCGCCTTCCGGACCGATCGCGAAGGCTTTTTCATACAGACGGGACGAGGTGTAATGTTTAAACGCCTCCGCCCCGGCTTTATTTAACGCCGCAGGCACGGGCAAGGTGGTGTCGGGAAGAGAGACAACCTCTTGGTAAGGCAGATGATGCGCCTGTAGAAACGCGGAAACCGTCTGCCACCAAAATGCTTCAGGCGCACTATCCATGAAAACATGCCCATTCTTACCAAAGGGGGGCATTTCACGAAATTCAGCGCTGCCGCCCTGACGTCGATAGGCGTCATAAAACGTTCTTCCCATGTCAGGCGAGAAATCCTGATCGTTGGCAGAGTAGAGCCAGAGCGAGGGGAGACGTGCCGTTGCACCGTAGCGTTCGAATTCGGTAAGCAGACCCGGTCCATCACAAAGCGATTTATCTTTATTCGCGCCCCGGCCGCCGTCAAAATTAATGACCGCGCTAACGCCAGGCGGATTCGCCGCGCTGGTTGCCAGAACGGCAAAGCCGCCGGAAGACATGCCAGCCAGAATCGCGTTTTCCCGCGATGCCCAGGGCTGTCTTTGCAGTATAGCCAGCGCGGCCAGCAGATCCATACGATCTCGCTGCCCGGCCAGCTGATGGCGCGGCTGTTCACATGAACCGCCCGCATATTCTGCGTTTCCGCTTGAGTGGCCATAGCCTTCGCGTAACACCACCACTGCAGCATAGCCGTGGCGTGCAAACGCCAGAGCCGTGCCTGACATACGGTTTGGATTCATGATGCCGCGATCAAAGGCCCGGGAGCCTTCAGTCCCGTTAGTTATCAAGACCAGCGGTGCGGCACCGGTTCCGCTGGGTCGGGTGACAAAGGCATCAAGCTCAGCGAACTGGCCATTGCTCAGCGTCACCTCAAAGGTAAGGGGCGCTCTTATCAGTCCATCAAATTGCTGGTATGGCGAAAGGGGCAAGCTAATGGAAGGAAGTGAAATCACAAGCAGGCACAGAATCATCATATTGCGCTGAAAACGAAACGGCATTCTGAACATTTCCTTTTGCTTTTTGCTTTTGAAGGTCACAGGAGCGGGCGACAGATTATCAATCATGCGGGATATCGCGTCCGTCACATTATCAGCCATAACTATGTCATGCATGCGACGGCGAAATTCTGCCTCGCCCATTAACAGGGTTTTATTTTTAAAAGCAAAAGCGGTGCGCTAAGCAGGTGGGAAAGCATGAAGCCGGAGGGATGACAGCAGGCGGTGTTCAATCGCCCGCTGTCGACTCCGTTATGGCGCGTTCTGTAAGCGCTGCTCAGCGGCTTTACGCGTCACCAGCTTGCGCAGCGTCACGTAGAACACCGGCGTCAGGAACAGGCCAAACAGCGTAACGCCTAACATACCGGAGAACACGGTAACGCCGGTAACGCCACGCACTTCAGCACCCGCACCTTCACCCAGAATCAGGGGGATCGTGCCGGCAATAAAGGCGATAGAGGTCATTACGATAGGACGCAGGCGCAGACGGCAGGCTTCCAGCGCCGCTTCTGTAATGCCTTTGCCCTGAATCTCCAGTTCGCGGGCGAACTCCACAATCAGAATGGCGTTCTTACAGGCCAGCCCCATCAGCACGACCAGTCCAACCTGCACGAATACGTTGTTATCCCCACCGGTTAACCAGACGCCCACAAGGGCAGACAGCATGGTCACCGGCACAATCAGGATCACCGCAAGCGGCAGCGTCCAGCTCTCATACAGTGCAGCCAGCACTAAAAACGCCAACAGGACAGCGACAGGGAAAACAATCAGGGCCGTATTACCCTGCGTCGCCTGCTGATAGCTGAGATCGGTCCATTCGATATTCATGCCGTTCGGCAGCAGCTGACCCGACATCGTTTCAAGTTGACGCATCGCCTGGGCCGATGAGAGCACGCGTGGATCGGCATCGCCGATCAAGTCAGCCGCCGGATAGCCGTTATAACGAATCACCGGATCGGGGCCGTAGGCCGTGGTGATGTGCACCATGCTGCCAATCGGCACCATCTCACCGCGGTCGTTACGGGTACGCAGGTTCGCGATGTCCTCAACGCTGTCGCGGAATTCCCCGTCGGCCTGCGCCATGACGCGCCAGGTGCGCCCAAAACGGTTAAAGTCATTAACGTAGGATGAACCCAGATAAGTTTGTAGCGTACTGAACAGATCGGTTAACGCTACGCCCTGTGCTTTCGCCTTATCGCGGTCAACCTGCACCTCCAGCTGTGGCACGTTGGCCTGATAAGAGGAGATCGGGAAGTGCATGCCCGGCGTCTGCATAACCGCGCCCGAGAGGGTGTTAATCGCGGTCTGCAGTGCGCCATAGCCCAGTCCGGCCCGATCCTGAACGTAAAGGGAATAGCCCGAACCCTGGCCTAGCCCCAGGATAGGCGGTGGCATAATTGAAAAGCCAAATCCCTGTTGAATGCGGGAAATTTTCGCATTGATCTCCGCGTTAATCTGCGCCGCCGTTTGTTTACGTTCGCTGAACGGCTTCAGGCCAAAAAAGACCGTGCCGCTGTTCGGCGTATTCGTAAACTGCAACGCGTTCAGGCCGGGGAAGGCCACCGCATAGGCCACGCCTTCCGTTTGCAGGCCGATTTCGCTCATCTGACGAATCACTTCATCGGTGCGCGCCAGCGACGAGCCTTCCGGCATTTTGACGCCGCCGATCAGGTAAAGCTTGTCCTGAGTGGGAATAAACCCGCCCGGCACCGCATGAAACATCCAGCCCGCGCCAGCCAGTAACACCAGGTAAACACCAAACACCGCGCCGCGACGACGCAGGGTTTTCCCCACCATCGATTCATAGCCGTGCGCGCTACGCTGAAAGAAGCGGTTAAACGGGCGGAAAATCCAGCCAAACAGCCTGTCGATCAGGCGCGTCGGCATATCTTTGGGGGCCTGATGATCCTTCAGTAACATCGCGGCCAGTGCGGGAGAAAGGGTCAGTGAGTTGATGGCGGAGATCACGGTTGAAATCGCAATCGTGGTGGCGAACTGTTTGTAAAACTGGCCGGTCACGCCCGACAGAAACGCCATGGGCACGAACACCGCGCACAGCACGAGGGCGATGGCAATGATCGGGCCGGATACCTCACGCATCGCCTGATGGGCAGCGGCTTTGGGTGACAGTCCCATCTCAATATTGCGTTCAACGTTTTCCACCACCACGATGGCATCGTCCACCACGATACCGATGGCCAGCACCAGTCCGAACAGGCTTAGCGTGTTGAGCGAGAACCCAAGCAGATACAGCACGCTAAAGGTGCCGACCACGGATACCGGAACCGCCAGCAGGGGAATAATGGAAGCGCGCCAGGTTTGCAGGAACAGAATCACCACCAGCACCACTAAAAACACCGCTTCCAGCAGGGTTTGCACCACAGCCTTAATGGAGTCGCGAACAAACACGGTGGGATCGTAAGGCGCAGCCCACTTCACATCGTTGGGGAAACGGGTGGCCAGTTCATCCATTTTGGCACGCACCGCGTTTGACAGATCGATAGCATTGGCGCCCGGTGCCTGGAAAATACCAATACCGACGGCGTCTTTGTTATTGAGCTGCGAACGCAGGGCATAGCTGCCTGAACCCATTTCAATGCGCGCCACGTCACGCAGCCGGACCAGTGAGCCGTCCTCTGACGTTTTCAGAATGATATCGCCAAACTGCTGCTCGTTTTCCAGCCGTCCCTGCATATTAATGGACAGCAGAAAATCGCTCTGTTTTTTTAACGGTTCCGCCCCAAGTTGCCCCGCAGAAACCTGTACGTTCTGCTCCTGCATCGCTTTCACAACGTCCGAGGCGGTTAAGCCGCGCGCCGCCACTTTGTTGGGATCGAGCCAGACGCGCATCGCGTATTCACCCGCGCCAAAAATCTGGATTTGCCCCACGCCCGGCAGACGGGCCAGCTCATCTTTGACTTTCAGCGTGGCGTAGTTACGCAGATAGAGCGAATCGTAGGTGTTATTAGGGGAAAACAGATGCACCACTAAGGTCAGGGTCGGCGACATTTTTTGCGTCGTGATCCCGAGACGTCGCACGTCCTCCGGCAACCGCGCCTCGGCCTGGGCTACGCGGTTTTGCACCTGAACCTGGGCCTGATCCGGATCGGTACCCGGGCGGAAGGTCACGGTGGTCACCAGCACACCGTCAGAACCGGCCACGGACTTCATGTACATCATGTTTTCAACGCCGTTAATCGCCTCTTCCAGCGGCGTTGCCACGGAGTCGGCGATGGCTTTCGGGTTAGCGCCGGGATATTCGGCACGCACCTGCACGCTGGGCGGCACCACGTCCGGATACTCACTGATGGGCAGCAGCGGGATGGCGATCAGCCCGGTCATAAAAATCAAGACGGACAGCACGGCGGCAAAGATAGGCCGATCAATAAAAAAGCGGGAAAAATCCATAACAACCTCAGGTTATCGCGCGGCAGTCGCGGCCATATCGACGGTTTTTGCCGTTACCGGCATACCAGGCATAAACACTTTTTGCAGGCCGGCAACGATAACCCGATCGCCCGCCTGTAAACCGGTGGTAACGATGCGTAATCCGTCCGCCATCGCGCCGGGATGAACATCACGACGTTGGGCTTTACCCTGTGCATCGACCACATAGACATACTTGCGGTCCTGATCGGTCAGCACGGCTTTGTCGTCGATTAACACGGCATTAAACTGCGCGCTACCGGGAAGGCGAACGCGGGCAAACAGGCCGGGCGTATAGGTGCGCTGGCGGTTGTCCAGAAGGGCGCGCATGCGGATCGTACCGGTGCTGGCATTAAGTTGGTTATCAAGAAAATCGACGTTGCCGCGATGTGGATAACCTTGTTCGCCGGCCAGGCCGATTTCAACGGGCAGGGCATGCCGCTGTTGTCCCTGACGTGCCATAGCCTGATAGTGCAGGAAGGTGGTCTCATCGACGTCGAAATAGACGAACATCTTGTCCTGCGAAACCAGTGTGGTCAGTACGCTGGCGCTGTCGCCTGCGGTGACAAGATTACCGGCAGTAATCATGGCCCGGCTGGCCCGTCCGTCAATCGGCGCGGTGACGCGGGTAAAATCCAGATTGAGTTGAGCCATGTCGACAGAGGATTCGGCGGCCAGGACATCAGCCTGAGCCTGACTGGCTGTCGAACGTCGCTGTTCCCACATCTCGCGTGACACCGCCTGTGTACCCACCAGCTTCTCGGTGCGTGCCGATTCGCTGCGTGTCAGGCTGGCCTGACTGCGCGCGCGGGCCAGCGTCGCTTTTGCCTGTTCCAGTGCGGCACGGTAGCTGCGATCGTCGATGGTAAACAGGACCTGACCTTTCCTGACCTCGTCGCCTTCATGATAATTAACGCTGTCGATATAACCCGAAACGCGAGGCCGGAGCTGCACGCTTTCTACGGCTTCCACGCGCCCGTTGAAGCTGTCCCATTGACTGACAGGCTTCACCAACACATCCGCAACGCTGACGTCGGGCGGCGGCGGCGGGGCATTTTTAGCCTGGCCCGTGTCACAACCGCTTAGCAGACTAACCAGCAGCCCCATTCCCAGCAGGGAAGATCCCTGACGAACCCAGTGAGTAATCATTTTTGTGATCCCGCGATGACAGTGAAATAAGGCCCGAAGGCCAATATTTGCAACTTCTATGGTTGCAATTTATCGCGAGGAGTGTAGGCTTGTGCGGCTAAGAACTGCAAGAATTACTGATACACTTTATGTGCGGTTTTCAACGCCGCGATCGGTGCATGACAGCAGCCAAAAATAAGCCCCATAAAAAGTGCGGCATTTAATGTATTAATTAAACTTGCATTAAATGGCATTGTCAGCCACGCTTTAAGTGTAACTGCAACTGATACTAATACTGTTCGCACCGCGACGGGAGAATAAACATGATGAGTAACGCTTTTATTCACGACCTGATTAGCTGGATCGATAACAATATCGAAGCACGTCTCGATCTCGACACCGTTTCTGAGCGCGCTGGCTATTCAAAATGGCACCTGCAACGGATGTTTAAAGAGCACACCGGCTATCCACTGGGTGAATACATTCGCATGAAGAAGCTGAAAAAATCGGCCGACCGTCTGACCAGCACCAACGAGCCTATCCTGAATGTAGCGATATCGCTGGGATTTGACTCGCAACAGTCTTTTAACCGCAGCTTTAAGCGTCAGTACGGTGTTGCCCCGGGTGCATGGCGCCGTCACACTGTGCCTTCGCAGTCAGCCATGCAGTAAAAGCAGTTTACCGCCAGGGCCAGGCAATCTGGCCCGCGCTTTTTTATCGCCCGCTAAAGCTGTTATCATCTGCATCCTGTTTAAAGGGATGCCATCATGTCAAAAAAACTGTGGGTTGGACTGGTTCTAATCCTTGTTCTCTGTTGGGTGGGGTTAAGACCTTATCTGACGTCTGCACCAGCCAAAACGTCGGCCTCGGATATCGCTGCCTTAACGGATGTGCGAACGGTCGCCCGTTGGGTGCTGCAGCATCAGCAATTGCCCGATTACTACATTACCAAAAAGCAGGCGCGTCGCCTTGGCTGGAATCCAGCGAAAGGGGACTTGTGTGAGGTGTTGCCGGGGCGGGCTATCGGCGGCGATCGCTTTTCCAACCGGGAACGAAAATTGCCTGAACGCGCCGATCGCCAGTGGTTCGAGGCGGATGTGAACTACCGCTGTGGTCACCGTGAGGCTGACAGGCTGGTCTACTCCTCTGATGGTCTGGTTTTCCTCTCGACCGACCACTATCGCACCTTTAAGCCGGTTCAGTAACCATGCTGACCTTAAGCTTTGATCTGCGCCAGCTCATCGATCGCGAGGCTTTTTATCATGCGTTTGCGGCGCAGAGCGATTGTCCTGCCGGATTTGGCAATAATCTGGATGCGCTATGGGACTGGCTGACCGGAGGGATGGCGTTGCCCGCCACGATTCATCTGCTGCATGCAGAACGGCGCAATGAGGAACTGGCCCCCGTGGTGGCGTTGCTGGAAGAGGCGGCGCAGTCGCTGGCGGGCGAGCTGCGCCTGATTTACGGTTAGTGGCGCAGTGGCTTAAGCAGGGCTGTAAGTGACTCTCGCGCTGCAACCGGCAGGTCGCCCCCACCGGTATAGCCATTGTTTTCGATAATCACTGTGTTAAGCCCCACCAGCCAGTCGTAAATATAATAGGCCGTATGGTTTGCTGGCGCGGCGGAAAGCTTCGTCAGGCGCTGTCCTGCGCTGAAATTAACGCTGGGTGCCGGCGGGCGCGAGAAAACAGGCTGCCCGCGATTGACCCGGCTGCCAGGACGTTCCGATTCCGGACGCTGCAGGAAGCCCAGCCAGGCCACAAAATCCCCCAGCACCGTCATCGCGCGCGTGACCTGACGGTCAGCACGTGATTCATGCGTCATGCTCTGCGCATCGGGTTCATGCAGCGCCTGCTGCAGGGACTGCAGAATACCGGTACGAAAGCTGGCCGTGATCAACTCTTCGATCAACCACTCCATCGTGGCTTTATCAATATTCAGTAAAGCCAGCAGGCTCTGATTTTCCGGCAGCTGACGCAGGTGGTTAAGCCACAGGCTAAACACCTGACGCGGGAATTGTGCCGAGCCCTGACCGAAGCTGGTCTGCTTCGGGGCGGGCTGTTCAACTTCGTTATCGCTGAACAAATCAAATTCAAAGCCAATACCAAACTGATTTTCCGGGGCCTGAATGCTGGACGTCGCCGCCGGAACGGATGAGGTGGACTGGTTGAGCCAGAGCTGACGCAGGGCCTCGCGGGAGGGCTGTAAGCGCTCAAGCAGTTCGCCATGTAAACCGGTGCGGTGTTGTAAACACTTCAGCAGTGTATCGGCGATGCTTTGCTTGCGTGCCGCCTGGTCGGGCGATGCACCCGCTTCCGTCCAGGGCTGAAGCCGACGCTCGACAACGGTGTGCTGAATTTGTGCCAGTTGTGCGATCAGCATATCGCGACGGGCTTCAGGCTGCATTTCTTCCTGTAGCCAGTCAGACATCCGGTCCACGCCTGCGCGATCCAGTGCCAGCATGGAACCCCATTGCTGACCCGGCTGCCCCACCTGACGCTGCACTGCCTCGTCGACGTTGATCTGCTGATGCCGCGCATCGTAAGGGGTAATAGCCCAAATAAGACGGGGTTTCTCGCCCGCCTCATTGACTGGCTGGTGACGCTGCCATTCCCGTAACGCCTGACTGGCGACGTCAACATCCTGACGCTGGCTGGCGGCGGTGCAGATTAACAGCAAATCGATACTCTGGCGGGCGGCATAAATACCCGGTATCAGTGTACGTTTGTGCTCCAGCAGGCGTGCGCGTAGTGCATCCTGCTGCTGCAGGCGCTGGCGCTCTTCACGCAGGGCCGGATCGCTGGGCGTACCCGGTGCGGGCAGCTCCAGCATGTCTGCGTCATCATAGAGCGCGGTGCGCGGGGTGGAGCTAAGGGGAATAGTGACCTCAAGCGTGAGCAGGGCAAGTAATCCCAACGCCACGTTCTGCGGTTTACCCAGACGGTTACCGTTTAACGGGCAAACCTCGATTGGCAGCGACTGATCCTGCTCGCTGGCGGGAACAATCAGCTGCTCCGCGGGCAACAGGGCGTTATCCGTCAGCAGGCTAAGCGGAGCCAGTACCCGGGTGCTGTTACGAAGCTGATGGCGCAGATGCAGTAAACTCCGCACCAGCTCATTCAGGGCGGGCTCGGCTGGCCACAGCAGTGAAAACAGCTGCACGCGGTCGTCAACGCTCAGCCAGGGTGCCAGTTCAACAGCCTGTGGCCAGAAGTGGCGATCCAGCTGTGCGTCATACAGGTGATGACGACGGCACCAGGACCAGAGCGTGACCAGCGCGTCGCTCTCCAGACCCGGCAGTGGCGTGGTTAAGCGATGGCGTTGCAGGCGTTGCAACACGCTGTCAATTTTTGCGGTGTCGGGCTGGGTGACACCGCCACCACAGGAGATGGCCAGGCGCAGCACGTCGGCCTCGCTTAGCAGCGTCAGCTCAACGGGCCACTCTGAAGAGAGGGGTTCCCGCTGGTGGGTAAAACGCGTTGCGGTGGCGAAGTCGAGATTGCCGGGATTCACATTCTGAAAATAATTCACCGGTTTATCACTTAACGCGGTGATCAACTGGCCCTGTGCATCGGCCACCATTTCCGTCAACAGCCAGGCTTTACCCGCCTGGGACTGGCCAAACAGCGCCAGCGTCACCGGGCGCGCAACCTGCTGCGCCAGGGCCTGGGCCTGTACACGAGCCTGCCGTAGCTGCAGGGTCAGGGTTTCGGCTTCCAGAGCCAGACGGGGCGACTGCTCGCGGGTATTCTCAATCCAGGCCAGGCTGCCGTTCAGGGCGTCCTGCAATAAACTCAGGCGTTTTGCCAGCGTCTGCGGCTGGCGGGGTTTTACCGATCTCATCGTTTACACACACTCCCGCTGTCAATCCAGTATTGCGCATTGGCATTGCCCGTGGCGGAGAGAGTATTGAGTTTGAGGCTCAGATGTTCAAGCGGAACACGCGTGCCATCATCCAGTTTAGCCTCGCTTAACACCAGATTTTCAGGGCCGGGCGCACCCGGACCGGCCTTCACGGCGAGCTTGACGCGCAGGACACTTTCCCCCGCAACCTTACGCGCCAGCGCTGCATCATTGAGCGTCAGGCTGTAGAGTGGCGAGGCAGGCCAGCGCTCATTATCTAACTGGCGGAATCCCAGGCACACGTTGCCGCGAATACGAAAGCTGGTTTTGCGATCCAGCGAAAACTGCTGATCGTCGAGGTCGATTTCGCTGTAGCACAGGTTTTCGTCCGTCAGCGCCTGATTTTCGTCCAGCATACCGAGATAACGAATGGTTGAATAAGGCTCAAAGTCGCCTGCACGGAACCAAAAGCTGCTCAGACGCAAATCCAGCGCCAGCAGGCACAGCATTGCGCCGACCGCGGCGGTCGATTTGGGGTTATCAATGCGACCATGTTTATTAAACGGATACCAGTCGCTGGTGTGATAGCCCTCAAGCGATAAAATACGGCTGCCCGGCAGCGGCTGCAGATGACGTACCAGCGCCTGAATGCCAGGGAAGCGCGAAGGACGTCCGGTCAGCAACAGGACGTCACACTGGTAGAGTGACACCACTTCACACATAGAGCGCAGCGCCGGAATGATCGCCATGCGATGCTGCATAAACTCACCGTGCAACTGAGCCATGCTGACCACCAGCGGCACCTCAAGCAGATCAAAACGGCTGTTGCCACCGAGTTCACGCTGAATTTCACCGTTAACAAACGCCAGCACCGCATCGGCAGGGCGCTGATCGACCAGTTCGCCGAACAGCGCATTGATCTCGGCGTGGCTTTCCAGCGGATCCCAGTTTTCGTAGCGCTCCAGCACCGCCTGAGCCAGCGGGATAAACAGCTGCAGCGTCGCCTGCTGGCGTAACGTGGCCTGTCCGTCCATGCGGCTGTCGTGACCAAACAGCTTGTTGATCAGCGGCTCCGCCAGGGTCAGCCCGGCTTTTTGCAGGCTCTGTTGCAGAGCGGGTAAAATCCACAGCTGGATCACGTCCAGCAGAATATCGTCACCGGCGACTTTAAAGCCTTCACGAAACAGCAGGCGCGGGGTGATTTTGACGTTATTACCCTGGCCGTCGTCAAGACGATACTGGGTAATCGCTAAATCGGTGGTGCCGCCGCCTATATCAATAGAGGCAATACGCAGGCTCTTGCCCGGCAGTTCATCCGCCTCACGCGGGCGGTCGGGACGTGCCATGCTGCTAAAGAAATCTTCTGCCCGTCCGGCAAAGTTCACCTGTGTCTCATTAAACAGCCACACCATCTGGCCACAGGTGGCTTCGTCCCACTCCATCTGCACATCCGGAACGGGCTTGCTGCTCTGGGCCTGGCTCTGCTCGGTAAAATCCTCATCGGCCGGGTGCCAGCCCTCGGCTTTCCACACCAGCGCGATGGCTTCCTGCATGCGGCGGCGGAAGATCTCCCGTTCAGGTTTTGGCATGGCAGACGGCAGGGTCAAAATAACGTGGCGCAGCTGACGCGGGGCATGGCTTTGCGGCATACGTTGGCGCTGTGCCGCACTGTTCATTTGCATTAGCGCCTGAGCCAGCAACTCACACAACATAAAGGTCATCAGCGAACTGCGGCTGTAGTGGGCGGAGAACACCGGTAAGCGTTCATCCACGGGCAGGGCGTACAGCGGCTGACCTTCATCATTCATCAACGAGGTAAACGGCGCGGCGCAGGCCTGAGGTTCCCCCTGCGGGCTCTGCTGATTAAAGCGCCAGCCCGGCTGATAGCGTGCTTCATCCCACAGGTAACGGCGTGGACTGGACAGGCCGGTACTGCCTTCCAGACCGGCGCGTTGCAGGGCCAGGCGACTGGCTTCACGCCCAACGCGGGTTAACGAGGGCCACATAAAAGCCTGCTCGCGGCCGCTTTCCAGTGAAAAATTGGCTTTACCAAAACGCGCTTCGGCAAATTCCAGCCGGCTGTCGAACAGTTCGTTATACACCCGATGCGGCTGAGACAGGTCGCGCATTTGCAGTTCATAGGTCTGCTTCAGGCCGTTGCTCTCTTCCGGATGGTCTTCCACCAGAATGCCGCAGGTGTGGGAATTCCCTACGTCGAGAATAATATCGACGTTGACCGCCGGGGTTTGCAGCGTGGCGGCCTGAATGTGGATCTCGGTCAGGTTAAGCTGCTCGCCCAGTAATTCCAGCAGGTTAAGGTAATGCGCCTGATATTCAAACTCGCGCAGTGCCTGGCTGATGGCCTGCTCCCGGCGATCCGCTACGCGGTCGGTGAAGGACTCACGCAACCAGCCATCAACCCAGGTATGGTCAAGGAATTCGCCCAGCTCGTAGTTATGCCAGGCCAGCGCAAAGGTCACGCCGTTCTGCGCATCGGAAGGCGTGAGTCCGAGTTGCTCGCCGCCGTCTTCATCAGCGACGCAGCGGGTATCGAAAGCCAGCGTGACGCGGTGCGTATTGCCGGTGCTGTCGGGTTTATCCAGGGCCACCAGACGCATGCGCGCCCAGTTTTCAGGGCCGCCAATAAAGCGGCGGCCCGATGCGCAACGCAGCATCGGCAGGGGCAACCAGCAGGCTTCCAGCAGCGTCAGCGAGTCTGACAGGGCGATGTCGGTTTCAGGGCGAACCACTTCAGGCGCGCCACCGTCCTGTGGGTAAAGTAAAAATTTGCCGCTGTTGCCGTCCACGTTCAGTCGCAGCAATGGGCCGTTTGCCGTCTGGCGCACAAACTGGCGACGCGCTTGAGGCGCGGAAAGCTGCAGACCAAAATCCAGGAACTGCACGCCGCTGTTCTCAATCAGAGAAATTTTCTGCTTATCATCGATCAGGGGAGCCAACATAGTTACTTACTCTCACGCTTAATCGTAATGGGATACACACGATCCGCACTGTACTGCGCTTCACAGACGGCCGCGCCAATGCTGGAATGACACACTAACAATGGCATACGGTAACGGGATTTGTCCGCGCACCGGGCAGTAAAGCGGCTCTCAATCACCAGGTTTCCTGCGCTGGTCATCGCGGCCGTCACGTCGGCCTTACAGGTGGTATTGCCCTGACTGATCTGCACGCTGCCTTTCCCTTTATTGAACTGGAAACGCATCACCGGCGGTTTACCGGTCGGAGTTTTGATCTGTTCAATATCCACACGCCAGCGGCCATCAATGACCTGTACCTGTCCATCGCGCACGGCATCCGGCGTCACCACCAGATCGTCGGGTTTGGCGGGCACAGCAGGCACCACCACATTTGTAAGGGTTGATGAGGGCGCGGGCGCAGCGGAAGTTGGCGCAGCCGCAGTTGATGCATTTGCGACCACCGCCGCCGGTTTCTGCGGCAGCGTGGCAGACAGTTTTTCAGCAGACGCGACGACCGCCGGTGGCTTAGTGGCGGTAACCGGGGTGTTTTGCGCGACCGGTTGCGTGACCGTCACCGGTTCTGACTGAGGCAGATGCAAGATCACAGCGGTCGCTGCCGCGGCGGCAACCGCCAGGGTTGGAAGTAAATACCACAGGCGAAAAGGCCGACGACGCGCTGTCGCCGTGGGCGTAGGTTCTGGGGCCTGAACCGCGCTTTCCTGGACCGGCGGCGTCACGATCTCCGGCTCCGGTGCGATAACAGGTTCGGGTTCGGAGGCGGCAGGGATCGTCACCGGTTCGGGCGGCGGTTCAACCAGCACGGTTGGCAGCGACTCTTCAAGACTGTCTCGCAGGCAGGCCAGCGCATCGTCGCGATTCCGCTCCTGCGCGTCAACAAATCCCCAAAAGGTAATGACGGGTTTGCCGTTGACCAGATAAACATATTGCTGATTGGGAAACTGCAAGCTTTTGCCTAACAGCGCGCCGAACAGGCGCATTGCCGGATTGGCCGCACCGCTGGCGCTGGCGCTGATGGCTTGCAGATCCTGCTGACAAGCTGTGAGATGTTGTAAAGCCTGGCGGCGTTCATAATCGCTGGCGCCCATCCAGGACTTAACCTTGCCCGGGAAGGGCGAGTACCAGTCAAGCCGGTCGCCACGTTCGTTCGTTTGTGGAATCGCCAGGCAATTTGCCAGCGCGCTCTGACGGCGCAAACGCAGGGTTTCACGGATTTGCAGGGCGGACGCATATACAGGCTGGCCGTTCTCGCCCAAAGCCAGAACCGCATCCAGATTGCCGCTGCGCAGAAAAGTTTTTGCCACCTGTTAAGCCCTTATCGGTCGTTGTCTGAGGCAGAAGATCGCGTGTTATCGTCGATTACGGTGATTTTACGTGGGACAATGGCAAATCAAACCGCTGAAAAAGGGGATAAATGCGTGGTTTTTTGACCCGCTGGCGGGAAAATAACCAATGCCCAGATGATGTTACGCTGTTTTACGCTTTAATAACAGATGTGCAACCACACCGCCGACCAGGCCCCAGAACGCCGCGCCGATGCCGCAGAGTGTTACCCCGGATGCGGTGATCAAAAAGGCTATCAGGGCGCTGTCCCGCTCCTCGGGCTGCTCAAGCGCCCGTTGCAGACTGCCGCCGAGCGTGGCAAGCAGTGCCAGCCCCGCCAGCACCTGCACCATTACCGCAGGCAGTGCGCTGAACAACACGGCAATTAACGCGCCGGAAAAGCCAGCCAGCAGATAAAAAAAACCGGCCAGCGCGGCAGCTATCCAACGGCGACGGGGATCGACATCCACATCTTCTCCCATGCAAATGGCCGCCGTAATCGCCGCCACACAAACCGAAAACCCGCCAAACGGTGACAAGACCAGGGCCAGCAGTCCTGTCCAGCTCATCAACGCGGAGACCGGGGGGCGGTAGCCATGGGCGTGCAATGTGGCGATGCCCGGTGCATTTTGTGACGCCATGGTCACCAGAAAATAGGGAAGACCCACACCGATAAGCACAGGCCATGAAAAGGTCGGCCAGACAGGGCCGGGAAGGCTGAAACTCGCCGCATGCGCGGGAAAATAGAGGCTGTTTTGCCCGTATGCGACAGCCAGACCTGCCAGCAGCGCGATCAGAATGGCGTAGCGAGCCAACCACCGGCGTGCCAGCAGCCAAACACAGCACATTGCGCCCGCCAGGGTAAAATTTACCGCTAAATCGCTAAACGTCTGCAGGCCAAAGCGCAGTAAAATCCCGGCCAGCATGGCGGCGGCCAGCGAGGCAGGGATGTAGTTCATTAGTCGGGCAAACAGGCCCGTCACCCCGCACAACACAATCAGGGCATTGGCAAAAACAAATACGCCGACGGCTTCGTGTATCGATGCGCCCTGAAGGCTGGTGGCGAGTAATGCCGCGCCCGGCGTGGACCAGGCGGCTAAAATCGGCATCCGGTACGCCAGAGAGAGCCCCGCTGAAGCAATGCCCATCGCCAGGCCAATGACGGAAAGCCAGCCGGCAATTTGCGCGGATGAGGCGCCCGCGGACAGGGCAACCTGATAGATAATCGCACCGGTACTGCTGTAGCCGACTAATACCGCCACCAGGCCGGAAACGGCCATGGGCAGGGTAACGGGAAAGGGTGCGCGGCGTGCTGACATGGTGTAACCCTCTTGTGCGTTATAGCGCACATCCTCGCACAGGGCGTTATAACGCACAAGTGTTACACTGAAGCGGTAAAGCAGGAGATAACATGGAAAATTTGCATCAATATCTTGGCGATGGGCTAAAACAATTGCGCCAGGCCAATGGCTGGAGCCTGAGCTTAACCGCAGAAAAAACGGGCGTCAGTAAGGCGATGCTGGGCCAGATTGAACGCGGCGAGTCCAGCCCCACGGTCGCGACCTTGTGGAAAATAGCGACCGGCTTCAACGTTCCGTTCTCATTTTTTGTTCATTCCGGGACACATTCCGCAGGCGAGGTGACCTGTTACCGGCAGCAGAATGCGCAGATGGCGGTTACGCCGCTGCTGCCTTACGACGCCCGGTTGCGTTTTGATTTACTGGCGGTTGAGCTGGCAGCGGGTGCGCAAAGCGACTCCACTGCCCATGAGAAAGGGGTGATTGAGCAGGTGGTGGTACTGGAAGGGGAACTGTTGTTAGGCGTGGAAGAGACCTGGCGACGGCTTAAACAGGGCGAAGCCTTTCAGTTCCGGGCCGACGTCGCTCACAGCTATCGTAATCCCCTTGACCGCCGCCTGCGGTTTCACAGCCTGATCCACTATCTGGGCCGAACCTGAGCTTACAAATTGAAACCAGCCGCGTCTGTTCAGGCCCGACCGGCATTTGTATACTTCATTTCCCTTGTATGGCGCGCTTTGCAGGCTGTCTCAACGCCCGCCGTCTGCGCCATACTGACGCTTTATCTGTTACCGATTTGTGAGGAATGACTATGGCTATAACCACACTTGATGCGAAAACCGCTCTGATCGTCATCGATCTGCAAGAGGGGATTGTTGCGCTGCCAGTTGTGCACGAGCCACAGCCGGTGATTGAACGCTGCGCGCGACTTGCCAGCGCTTTTCGTGAAAAGGATCTGCCCGTCGTGCTCGTCAACGTGGCAGGCGGTGCGCCTGGTCGCAATGAACAGCCGCGTCACGAAGGCGAGCTGCCTGCAAACTGGGCGATCCTGGTGCCCGCCATGACACCGCAGCATAACGATCTGACCATCACCAAAAAAACCTGGGGCGCGTTTCATGACACCGCGCTGCATGATGAACTGCAAAAGCGTGGCATTACCCAGGTGGTCATTTGCGGCATTGCCACCAGTATTGGCGTGGAATCGACGGCGCGTGAGGCGTACGCATCAGGTTACAACGTCACGCTTGCAGTGGATGCGATGACCGATCTCAATAGTGATACGCACGAAAACAGCATCAAGCGCGTCTTTCCCCGCCTGGGTGAAACGGGCAGCTATAATGATGTGATTGCCAAACTGAACGCGCTGTAAACCCTGTCAGGCAGGCCTGGGATTGAGCAGCATCACGCCCAGTCCCTGGAAATCGTTCAGGTTACGCGTGACCTGAATGACATCGTGCTGTAGCGCCGTTGCCGCAATCAGCGCATCGGTTGCGGAACGTCAGTCGGGCAGGTGCAGCATGGCGCACCGGCCTGCGAACGGACCATCGGCAACCTTCTCTGGCGATCCGCCTCAAGCTCCTGCGTCTGATACTCGTGGTGCAAACGTTATGCCTGCTACCCATCCCGCCCTTCAAGACGCAAAATACCTGTCTCTGTTCCAGCCGCGTCAGGGCTGAAATGAACGTGCTGTCAAGGTCAATAGCATTAGCCCATGCCAGGACATGGGGATCAACACGCGGCGTGCCTGCCTTACGCAACTCAGAAAGGATCGGGTTATCCAGCGGATAACGCATCAGAAGCCGGCATCTCGGCCGGTGATGACAGGCCGTTCAGGTTCGAAATCAGTATCTGCCGTTTCAGGCATTGCCAGCGTCATGGCCAGATTTTTTTACCGCCCGTTAACCTCGGATATGCCTCAACCGTTAACAGGACATGAGCGGGTTTATCGTGATCGGTGATGTACACTGGACCTTCCTCCGCCCTTTTTTTCGCCTTGGTAACATCCTGATTAAAGGCACGACTGAAACAGATTTTGCTGCTCAACGTGCGTGCTCCTTATGATGTCGTTACTACATGAATTTTAGGGGCGTGGACTTTGTTTGAGCGAGTTTTGAACAAAAATTCGAGCGCTTTCGCAAATAGGTATTCTGGAGGCCGACGTTGACGGCGAAAGAGGGTAATGCGTCAGGGGATTGTGCCAGGCGCGACGAGAATAACCTGAGAGGTCGCCACGCTGCGCCGCCGCGTTGTGCTCACGCGGCGGCCATGTTCACTACTGGAAAGCGTAACTGACCGTCAGGCCCACGCTGTAGTTGCGCCCCGGAGCGGGTTCAAAGTAGCGACCGTTGCTTTCATTGACGATCACCGAGCCAACGTAGTTGCGGTCAAACAGGTTATCCACCCGACCAAACAAATCCAGCGTCCAGGCATCGACAAGCCACTTATAGCCGCTGTTGACCGAGGTGATGGCATAGGAAGGCGCACGGACCGCATTGCTGTCATCCGCTGCGATGTTGCTCATATAACGCCATTCCGCTCCGGCATAAAAGCCTTCTTCAGGTGCATAAGCCAGCCCGGTATACAGCATATTGCGCGCAATGCCCGGAATACGGTTGCCGTCGCAGCTGGCGTTGCCGCAGGCATTACTGCGATAGCGCGCATCCAGCAGCGTATAGGCCATTTTCAGTCGCCAGTCGTAGTTAACCTGCTGATCGAACGCCAGTTCGAGGCCACGCCGACGGGTTTCTCCGGCATTTTTGTATGTGGTGCGTCCGCCGCTATTGCTGTCGACAACAATTTCATCCTGAGTATCGGTCTGGAAAACGGCAGCGCTGAGCAGGCCATTGCCCAGACGTTTTTTGCTGCCTAACTCAACCGTGTCGCTGGTCGCGGGTTTCAGCCCCAGATTCAGGCCGGACTGATCGTCTGAACGATAGGACAGCTCATTAATCGTCGGGGTTTCAAATCCACGGCCGGCAGATAAATAGGCATTCCAGCTGTCGTCAAACGCATACTTCAGCGCGGCGGCGGGCAGCCATTTGTGATAACGGGCATCGCCACTGTCATCGCCGTTGCCTGGCGTGATGTAAAAGTCGTTGGAGTCAAAACTGACCGTACTGAAACGGACGCCTGCATCCAGCGACCATTTTTGACTGAGCTGCCAGGTGGTCTGCAAATAGGGATCAAGATTCCACATCAGGTTACGTTCGTTGCGCCGCATATTTCCCTGCTCACCGAACTGCGTCACGCCGTTGGCCGTAGTGAAATTCTCAAAACCTTTGCGCTGTTCGCTCATGGTTTCGTAATCCAGCCCGGCAGTCAGCGTGACCGGAACCGAAAACAGATCATCACGGTGTGTCCAGCGGGTATCAATGCCCTGATAGTGACGGGTCAACGCGATCACGCCGCCGGGATGCGATGGGCTTCGCTGCACGTTGGCAGGAATGGACTGGAACTGCGTCGTTTCACGCATCCCGGCATACATCATCACGCTCAGGTCGTCGTTTTCGCTCATCCGACGCTGATAGTGCAGGCCGCCCTGGGTTTGATCGACGGTTTTGCGGGTGTTGTAAAGTGAGACATTACTAACAACCTGACGGGGATTCGCGCGCCACTGGTCAGGCGTTAACCCACCCGGGTCCTGCGCGTCGATATGAACGCTGTTAAACAGTAAGGTCAGGGTGCTGACGTCATCAATGCGTACGCCCAGCTTTGCGTTACCCAGATTTTTTTGCGCGGCGCTGTGGTCGCGATAACCGTGAGTGGTAAAGCGCGAGGCGGAAAGCGTGTAATTGACATCGCCGGCTTTTGTGCCGTCGCCGGTGGCGCCGCTGGCTTTCACGCTGTTGCGCCAGCTACCGTAGCTGCCAAACCAACTCCCTGCTTCAAGTGTGGGGGGCTGCTGACCGGTCTGAGTGGTAACGTTAATGACGCCGCCGGAGGCATTGCCATACAGCGCAGAAAACGGCCCACGCAGCACCTCCACCCGATTGACCGAACCGATATCAATATTGGACGTTTGTCCCTGACCATCCGGCATGGTGGCCGGAATGCCATCGACATAAATGCGCAGGCCACGGACCCCGTAAGTCGAACGGGAACCAAAGCCGCGCACGGACAACTGCAGGTCCTGTGCATAATTTTGCCGGTTTTGGATCTGCAACCCCGGTACGCTGGTCAGGTTTTCTGACAGGTTAACGCGCGGGGCGGCCTGGCGCATATCGTCGCCGTTTACCACGCTCACGGCGGCAGGCGTATCAAGTTCATTAAGGCCTTTTACTGGCGGCGCGGCGCTGACAACAAGGGTATTACCGCCATCTGCCGCAAACAGCGGCAGCGGAAAGAGGACAGGCAGCACTAATAACGGCAGGCTTGCCTGGCGTGATCGCTTAATATTCATCGGTATTTGGCCTGAAAGCGTGGATCCCTGGGTATATGTCGCCTGCCAGAGTGACGAAAACAACGGTGGCTATCGGCAGGTCGCGAAAATGGTGGTACTAAATGAACCAACTGGAACAATCGCGACACATGTTACTGGTTTTGTCAGAGGTTTGGAAAGCGTAAATGATTGGCCGGTTTATGTGATCGCATCGTCGCCAACCTTGTTATTCTCTGACCGGCTTGACCCCGCGAAGAGGCCTGTCGGGCCACGGTGTCTTCATGGCCCGTTACGCGCAGGTCACGGCGTGCCGACGGGACGCGCCGGGTAACAGATGCTACATTTTAGCCTGCGCCGTCAGGTACACAGAAGACGGATACCCATAATCAGAACGAAGGAAATCAGCATGAAACAACCTGATGTTGCAGTACTGGGATTAGGGGCGATGGGGCATGCCTTTGCCGCTAATTTACTGAAAAAGGGGTTCAGAGTGTACGGCTGGAACCGCACCCGTGCGCGGGGGGAAGATTTGATTGCGGCGGGACTGACGTTAACCGATTCCGCAGCGGAAGCCGTGCAGAAGGCGGACGTGGTAATTGCCATGTTGTCCGACGGCGAGACCACAGAGCAGGTCCTGCACGAGGCGAAAGCGGCGCTGAAACAGGGCGCAACGCTGTGCCAGATGGGCACGATCGGCGTTGAAAAAACGGATGCGCTGATCACTTTCTTTGCTCAGGCTCGTCCCGATGTGGTGTTTATCGACGCGCCGGTTTCCGGTACCAAGGCGCCCGCAGAGAACGCCCAGATTCTGGTGATGGCCAGTGGCGATCGGTCCCGTGCTCAGGCCGCAGAGGCCGTCTTCGACGCGATAGGTAAAGGAACGCAGTGGCTGGGTGAGGCGGGCAAGAGCGCGCGCATGAAGCTAGTCATCAACAGCTGGCTGATTGGTCTGATGCAGAGCCTGGCCGAAAGTACCCGGCTTGCCGACCAGTTTGGTTTCTCAACCGACGATCTGTGGCAGGTGCTGGACGGTGGCCCGCTGGCGGCGCCTTATGCCAAAATGAAGCTGGGCATGATGGCCAGCGATGATTATACCCCGCAGATGCATCTGCAATGGGCGCTTAAAGACGCGAAGCTGGCACTGGACGCCTCAGACAGTTCACTGCCCGCGCTGGAAAATATCGCCAGCGTCTGGCAGCAGGCCGTGGAAGCTGGGCACGGTGAAGAGGACTTAGCCGTGATCTATAAATATCTTAAGTCGCAATGAGTTCAAGGGTCAGTTTTGATTTCAGCACGCGCCCGCTGGTGCCGCTGGCGCACGACTATTCGCATGGTGCGACAGAACCCTGGCACCATCACAGCTGCGCGCAGCTTATTCATACGCTGAGCGGCGTCGTGCGCGTGGAAACAGAACAGGGCAGTTGGACCGTACCGCCAAGTCGTGGCGTCTGGCTGCCCGCTTTTACTCGTCATCGCTTGTACATTACCGGCGCAGTCGCCGCACGCACGCTGTTTATCGATCCCCTTGCCAGGGCCGATCTTCCCGCCAGCTGCCAGGTCGTGCAGATTTCAGCCCTGCTGCGCGAGCTGATCATCCACGCCATCGATTTGCCTGTGTCCTATGCGCCAGCCAGCCGTAGCGAGCGGATTTATGAATTGATTCTGGATGAAATTCGCGGCATGGATGCGCTGCCTTATGCGTTGCCCCTGCCACAGAGCCCACGTTTACGGGCGCTGTGCATGCAGATTCAGGCCGATCTGGCGGGCGACTGGTCTCTGGCGGCGGCCAGCGCCAGGCTCAACCTGTCTGGCCGGACGCTGGCTCGCCATTTCGTGCGTGAAACCGGCCTGCAGTTCAGTGACTGGGTCCGGCGGGCGCGCGTGGCTGTTGCACTGACACGGCTGGCGCAGGGCGACAGCGTATTGCGCGTGGCTTTGGATCTGGGCTATGAAAGCCCGAGTGCCTTTAGCGCCATGTTTCGCCGTCTGCTGGGTGTATCGCCAACGGACTATTTTCCTGCGGCAGAAAGTGGCTTGCCGCGTTAAGCAACGCCTGCAGTGCGGCGCGCGACGTATCATTGTCGATGCTGACGCCCCAGTGGCGTTCGCCCTGAAGGTTGATGCAGCTGACATAGGCAACTGAGCGGCTGTCGCTACGTTTTCCCAGCGTATGTTCATGATAATCTTCAATGGTCAGCGCCAGGTCGAGGGACTGACGGAGTGCCGTCACAGCGGCGGAAAGCAGGCCATTACCGCGGCCTGTCAGACGCAGAGTGCGGCCCTGATGATGGACGTGGGCACGCAGTTGCGTCTGCTCGCCCGACTCGCTTTGACTGTGCGCTTCCATCAGGCGCAGAGCGGGCTGCTCAATCTGATAGTGACGGCAGAAAAGCTGCCAGACAGCGTGCTGCGTCATTTCTTTACCGTGCAGATCGCTCTCCTGCTGAACGCAACGGCTGAAATCCTGCTGCAGAGGGCGGGGAAGTTGCAGGCCATGATTTTGCTCCAGCAACCAGGCGGCGCCGCTTTTACCCGACTGGCTGTTTACCCGAATCACAGCTTCGTAACTGCAGCCGATATCGGCAGGGTCGAGTGGCAAATAGGGGATCTGCCACTGCGTTTCCTTATGCTGGCGGCGGTAAGCGAATCCCTTCTTAATCGCATCCTGATGCGAGCCGGAAAAAGCGGTAAATACCAGCTCCCCGGCATAGGGATGACGGGGATGAACCGGCAGTTTATTGCAGTCGGTCACCACCTCAATAACCCGCGCCATATCACTAAAGTCCAGTCCCGGCGCAATGCCCTGGGTATAAAGATTTAACGCCAACGTCACCAAATCAACGTTACCTGTACGTTCACCATTGCCAAACAGGCAGCCTTCAATCCGATCCGCGCCTGCCAGCAGGGCAAGTTCCGCGCAGGCGACGCCCGTTCCTCTGTCGTTATGAGGATGAACGCTGATACATACCGCGTCGCGTCGGCTAAAGTGACGGCAGAAAAACTCTATCTGATCGGCATAGACGTTGGGCGTATTCACTTCAACAGTGGCGGGCAGGTTGATGATCATGGGACGTTCCGGGCTGGGTTGCCAGACCTCTGCTACCGCCTCACATATCTCCAGCGCGAAGGCCGGCTCTGTAAAACAGAAGGTTTCGGGTGAATATTCAAAGCTCCACTGTGTGTCAGGCGCGGCCTCACATGCAGCACGAATCTGTCTTGCGCTCGTGGTCGCCAGCGCCACGATCTGTGTTTTACTCTGATTAAACACGCGTTCGCGAAATAAGGGGGCGGTGGCATTATACAAATGCACAATGGCGCGCGGTGCGCCTTCCAGTGCGCAGAATGTTCTGTCAATCAGGTCGTGACGTGCTGGCGTTAACACCTGCAACGTCACGTCATCAGGAATGCGCTTTTGTTCGATAAGATCCCGCACGAAGTCAAAATCCGTTTGCGAGGCAGAAGGAAAGGCGGCTTCAATCTCTTTAACGCCGCAGTCCAGTAATAATTGCCAGAACTGCAGTTTCTGCGCACGATTCATCGGTTCTGCCAGGGCCTGATTGCCATCCCGCAGGTCGGTAGACAGCCAGCGCGGCGCACGGGTGATCTGCTGTGAAGGCCACTGGCGAGAGGCCAGATCAACGGACGGGAACGGACGATATTTCTCAGCCGGATGCATCAACATAGTCATCTCCTTGTAGGTGTTAATCCAGTGTGGCGTGGCGTTACGCCCGCCGCGCGCGGAAAACTGACAACCTGAAGCGCAAAAGTGACAATTTTGTTGACGCCTTGTGGCGCTGAGTGCGCAGGCGTTTGCTGAAGGGGAAAGAGAGCGGTAGCATAACCTGATGTTTCTCAAGGTGGTTTCCCTATGCTGGTTTTCGACGGGCACAACGATCTGTTACTCAATCTGTGGCTGTACCATCGCGATGCGCCCGCAGAGGCTTTCTATGCGGGCGTGCCAAAAGGTCACCTCGACTTTCCTCGTATGCAGCAGGGCGGTTTTGCCGGTGGGCTGTTTGCTGTTTTTGTGCCGCCGCAGGACTATCTCGCTCAGGTTGCTCCGGCTCGCGCCGCGCAAGAACCCTATGATCCGCTGACAATCATGTGGCAGCAGCTGGCGATACTGCAGCAGATCGCTGCGCAGTCAGCGGGCCGTGCCAGGCTATGCCACAGCGCTGCAGAGATTGAAGCCTGCCGTGCTGAGGGCGTGCTGGCGCTGGTGGCGCATATTGAAGGGGCCGACGCGCTGGATGCGGAGGGCGAAACGCTAAACGCCTTCTACCAGGCAGGTGTTCGCTCTATCGGCCCATTCTGGAATCTGAAAAATCGCTTCGGCGAAGGGGTTAACGGCAGTTTTCCAGGTTCGCCAGATACGGGGCCAGGCCTGACGGCAGAAGGGGAAGCGCTTATCAGGCAGGCCGCTGCCTTAAACATGATGATTGATGTGTCGCATATGAATGAAAAAGCCTTCTGGGATACGGTCCGGCTTTCCGCTGCGCCGCTGGTGGCCAGCCACTCTAATGCTCACGTTTTATGTGCTCAGCCGCGCAACCTGACCGATAACCAGCTTAAGGCGATGCATGCCAGCGGTGGGCTGGTTGGCATAAACTTTGGCAATGCGTTCCTTCGTGCTGATGGAAAACGCGACAGCGATACCGATCTGACAGAAATCGTCAAACATTGCGATCACTTAATTAACATAATGGGCGAAGATCACGTGGCATTCGGTTCAGACTTTGACGGGATCTCGCCGCCTGAGGCGTTAGGTGACGTCCGCGGTCTGCCGCGATTGCTCGCCGTTTTTCGCGACTCGGGCTATGATCAACGCATGCTGGAAAAATTAACGTGGGGAAACTGGCTGCGGGTTTTGCAACACACAGGACTGCACTAACATGTTTTCTTACGGGCTTTTCATTGATTTCACCTGGCCGTCTGCGTGAAAATAGTGTGACAAGGTTCGCATTTTAACCCCTGTCACAATGCTGTCTTGCAGTCATTCATTTGTCTGTTTATCTCAATCTATAAGGAAGAAAGTTATGTGGAAAAAACCAACGTTTGTTGACCTGCGCCTCGGTCTGGAAGTGACGCTGTACATCTCCAACCGCTAATCACTTGCCCGCCGTCTGTGCGGGCATTTTGTTTCAACACCTGGTTCCTTTCATGTTTATTAAAGTCCTTGGATCGGCTGCAGGCGGTGGATTCCCTCAGTGGAATTGCAACTGCCCCAACTGTGATGGTGTGCGTAACGGGACTCTGCAGGCCAGCCCGCGCACCCAGTCCTCCATCATCATCAGTGATAACGGTGAAGACTGGGTTCTCTGCAATGCCTCACCTGACATCAGCCAGCAAATACTGCACACGCCTGAATTAGTGAAAAAAGGCGTTCTGCGCGGGACCGCGATCGGCGGCATTATTCTTACCGACAGTCAGATTGACCACACCACCGGGCTGCTCAGCCTGCGTGAGGGCTGTCCGCATCAGGTGTGGTGTACACCCGAAGTGCATGACGATCTGACGACCGGTTTCCCGGTGTTTACCATGCTGAAACACTGGAATGGCGGACTTCAACACCGGCCCATTCGTCCGTTAACGCCGTTTAACGTGGATGTGTGTCCGGATCTCCAGTTTACCGCTATCCCGATCCTCAGCAATGCACCGCCGTATTCACCTTACCGTGACCGTCCGTTACCGGGCCACAACGTCGCGCTGTTTATTGAAAACCGCGCCAACGGCCAGACGCTCCTGTATGCCCCGGGGCTTGGGGAGCCGGATGCGGTGATCCTGCCCTGGCTTGAGCAGGCCGACTGCCTGCTGATTGATGGTACGGTATGGCAGGATGATGAATTACTGACCGCGGGCGTGGGTAAAAATACCGGCAAGGCCATGGGCCACCTGGCGCTGGCCGAAGAGCAGGGGCTGATGGCACTGCTCGCCCGTCTGCCAGCAAAACGAAAGATTTTAATCCATATTAACAACACGAATCCCGTTCTCAACGAACAGTCACCTCAGCGGCAGTACCTGACACAACAGGGCATTGAGGTGAGTCACGACGGGATGGCGATACATCTTCAGGACTAAACGATGCTGATTACGGAAACCCTGTCGCCGCAGGCCTTTGAACAGGCGCTGCGTGATAAAGGCGCCTACTACCATATTCATCACCCGTACCATATTGCGATGCATAACGGTCAGGCCACGCCTGAGCAGATTCAGGGATGGGTGGCGAATCGCTTTTACTACCAGACCAGCATTCCGCTGAAAGACGCGGCGATCATGGCCAACTGCCCCGATCCGGCAACCCGACGTAAATGGGTACAACGCATCCTGGATCATGATGGCAGCCAGGGCGAAGATGGCGGCATTGAGGCCTGGTTACGCCTGGGCGAAGCGGTGGGCTTAAGCCGGGATGAACTGGTCTCGGAGCAGCATGTCCTGCCGGGCGTCCGGTTTGCGGTTGATGCCTATGTCAGTTTTGCCCGTCGCGCAAACTGGCAGGAAGCGGCCTGCAGCTCGCTGACCGAGCTGTTTGCGCCTCAGATACATCAGTCCCGGCTCGACAGCTGGCCGCAGCACTATCCGTGGATCAAAGAAGAAGGTTACTTCTATTTCCGTAGCCGCCTGAGTCAGGCCAACCGCGACGTGGAGCACGGCCTGGCACTGGCGCTGGCGTTTTGCGACACCGCCGAAAAACAGAACCGCATGCTGGAGATCCTGCAGTTCAAGCTGGACATTCTGTGGACCATGCTGGATGCCATGACCATGGCTTACGAACTTCAACGCCCGCCTTATCATAGCGTGACGGATAAAGCGGCCTGGCACACAACCCGACTGGTATAACGATGAACGAACACACAATTGCCGCCTTTCGCCGGGGCTACCGTATGCAATGGGAAGCGGCACAGGACAGCCACGTCGTGCTTTACCCGGAAGGCATGGCGAAACTCAATGAAACCGCCGCCGCCATTCTGGAGCTGGTTGACGGCAAGCAGGATATCGCCGCGATCATTGCCATTCTGGATGCGCGTTTCCCCGAGGCAGGCGGTGTGGGCGAGGATGTCAAAGAATTCCTGCAGTCAGCCTATGAACAGAAGTGGATACAGTTCCGTGAACCAGCATAAACCCGGCGTCAATCCGCCCCTGTGGCTGCTGGCCGAGCTGACGTACCGCTGTCCGCTCCAGTGCCCGTACTGCTCAAATCCACTGGATTTTGCCCAGCAGGAAAAAGAGCTGAGCACTGAACAGTGGATCGACGTCTTTCGCCAAGCACGCGCCATGGGCAGCGTTCAGCTCGGCTTTTCCGGCGGGGAGCCGTTAACGCGCAAAGACCTGCCCGACCTGATCAAAGCGGCACGTGACTTAGGTTTTTATACCAACCTGATTACCTCCGGGATTGGCCTGACGGAGAAAAAGCTTGAGGCTTTCAGCGACGCGGGACTGGATCATATTCAGATCAGTTTCCAGGCCAGTGATGAAACCCTTAACGCGGCGCTGGCCGGCTCTAAGAAGGCGTTTCAGCAGAAGCTGGAGATGGCGCGCGCGGTCAAAGCCCACGGCTATCCCATGGTGCTGAACTTCGTGCTGCATCGTCACAATATCGATCAGATCGATAAGATTATCGATCTGTGCATCGAGCTTGAAGCCGATGATGTGGAGCTGGCGACCTGTCAGTTTTACGGCTGGGCGCAGTTAAACCGTGAGGGATTGCTGCCTACCCGTGAGCAGATCGCCCGGGCCGAAGGCATCGTGAATCAGTACCGTGCGCGCATGAGCGACAGCGGTAGCCTCACCAATCTGCTGTTCGTGACGCCTGACTATTATGAAGAACGTCCCAAGCCCTGCATGGGCGGTTGGGGCGCGATCTTCCTGAGCGTCACGCCCGATGGCACCGCGCTTCCGTGCCACAGCGCACGCCAGCTGCCGGTGGCTTTCCCCTCTGTGCTTGAACAGAGCCTGGAGGATATCTGGTACCACTCGTTTGGCTTCAACCGCTATCGCGGCTATGACTGGATGCCGGAACCCTGTCGCTCCTGTGACGAAAAAGAGAAAGATTTTGGCGGCTGTCGCTGTCAGGCCTTTATGCTTACCGGCGATGCAGACAATGCCGATCCGGTCTGCAGCAAATCGCCGCACCATGGCAAAATCCTTGATGCCCGCCGTGAAGCCGACTGCAGCGACATTAAAATTGGTCAGCTTCAGTTCCGCAATCGCAGCAATTCTCAGCTGATCTATAAAACGCGGATTCTGTAATGCATTCACGCTGCCTGCAACTCAATGGACTGAACGTAACGCTGTGCCACCAGCCGGACGCCACCCAGGCGGCGGCGCTGGTCAAAGTGGCGGCAGGCAGCCATGACGAGCCAGAGCGCTGGCCTGGACTCGCGCATTTGCTGGAGCACCTGCTTTTTACTGGCAGTCAGCGCTGGCCGCATGATGGGCGGCTGATGAGTTGGGTTCAGGCGAACGGCGGACAGGTGAATGCTACCACCCAGGCACGCGAAAGCGCCTGGTTTTTTGAGGTCACCCCCGACAACTTCAGTGAAGGCCTGTTGCGCCTGCAGGATATGCTGAGTGCGCCGAGCCTGACCCGCGAGGCCATCAGCCAGGAAATCGCGGTGATTGATGCAGAGTACCGCCTGCTGCAGCGCCATGCTGCGGCCCGCACGGAAGCCGCCATGTTTACGCCAGTGACGTCTCCGGCGCAGTTTAAACGCTTTCATGTCGGGAACAGGATGTCGTTCGGTGACAACGTCACTGATTTGCAGGCGGCGCTGCGGGCTTTTCATCAGCGCTTCTTTCACTCAGACAACCTGACGCTGTGGCTGCAGGGCCCACAGTCGCTGGAACAGCTCACCGCGTTGGCGAAGGCGTTTGCCGCTGCGTTTCAGCCACGCAACAGTGCCAGGCGGCCCGATGCCCCGGTAATGCTTTCGCCCAACAGGGCGCTGGCGTTACAGCAGGAAGGGCCATCAGCACTCTGGCAAAGCTGGATTTTACCCGCGCAACTTCGTGACAGTGTCACTTTACTGCGCGAGTTTTTCCTTGATGATGCCCCAGGCGGGCTGCTGGAAACGCTGTATGCACGCACGCGGGCCAGCCAGCCTGACGTGAAATGGCTTTATCAGTCGGACGCGGACATGTGGGTGGCGGTCACGTTCGTCACGGAGGATCCGGCCGCTGTTCCGCCCCTGATCGCGTCCTTTCTTGAGGCGCTGCGCCATACCACGCCGGTGCAGCGGCAGCACTACTGGCAGCTGGCGCAGCAGCGCCTGGCCGCACAGTCCCCCCTGCAGCAACTTCAGGCGCGCGCGCTGGGCTTTGCGGCCGTGGGCGACTGTCCCGACCTGGACGCCTTACTGAACGAAATGCACGCCGCCACAGCGACCACGCTGATGTGCGCCGCCGAGGTTAAAGGTGAAACGCACAGGGTTCAGGGTTATGACCTGTCACTGACAGCCTGGCAAAAGCCCGTGATGAATTGCCCGCCCGTCAGGTGGACATTTTACCCGCAGCCGAATCTCTTGCCGCTGCGTGCAGAGCCGACCGGTCAGGCCGTGTTACCCCATATCACACCGGATGAGACGCAGGGCACGCTGGTGCTGCGTCCTGAACTTTATACAACATGGGCAGCCGGCGCGGCCTGCGAGCCTGAGTTACGCCCCGTGTTTGCGGTGCTGCGGCATTTTTCCGGCAGCGGAGAGTGGCGTGAGGTGCAGGGCGTCTGGCAACTCACCCTGCGCCTGCCGTCAGACAAGACGCTGCTCAGTGCGGCACTGGGGCAGCTTGTGCAATGCCTGATGCAGACACACAGCGTATCCACGCCGGTGATACCGGGCATTGCGATACGCGAACTGCTGCGCCAGCTGCCGCTCCGGCTGGCGACGTCACTCAATCCGCAATGCTGGCGTGCCGTCCTGCTCGGGGGCAATGCCGAACAGCATCGGCTCGTGTCCCGGCAGTTGAGTGTGCTGACGGTGAATTCACCTACGCGCCCTGAGTACCGCTGCGTAGGCGGTGAAACCTGTATTCCCCATCCCAGCGATGACAGTGCCGTTCTGCTGTTTATTCCCCTGGGCGACCCGCAGCAGCTGGCCGCACTTCGCGCGCTGGCGCTGATCTGTGAGCCGCGCTTTTATCAGCGCTACCGGGTAGAACAGCCGATCGGCTACGTCGTCAGTTGCCGCTACCATCGCAGTACGGATAGCGATGGTCTTCTCTTTGCGCTTCAGTCACCGGATTGTCCGGCATCGACCCTGATCCAATACTGCGAAGACTTTCTGCGTGACATAGCGATCTACATTGCCCAGCAGGCAATCGATCCGCTCAAAACGCCGCTTTTGCAGGTGAAAGAAGATGCACGTGAAGTGGCGTTACGCCAGGCGAATGGGTTGCCAAACCTGGAGGCGGAGAAGATAGCCGCACTCACTGAGGGAGAGGTGAAGCAGTTACAGCAGCATTTACTGACCGATCGGCACCGCTGGCAGATCCTGTATGCTAAAGGTAAGAATTAGAATAATCACACACTGATATTGCTGAATAATTTTGATTGTTTACGCCAAATCTGTTCACTTTTACTTCCTGCTTATATGGCTCAGACTCAAGGTGATGTCATAAAATAAGGAAGTAAAAGTGAAGAATGTAAAACGTTTCACGCTGCCACTGCTCGCAGCTGCTGCACTGTATGTTCCGGTTTCTCAGGCTGAAGCCATGCATTATCAACTCGACCCGCAACATACCTCTGTTGTGGTAAGTTGGGAGCACTTCGGCTTCTCCCATCCGACTGCTGACATTCCAGACACGACAGGTTCTCTGGTTTTTGACAGCAGCAAGCCTGAGCAGTCGCGCGTTGACGTCACGTTACCGGTTAGCAAAATCGACAGCCATGTTCCTGCCCTGACCAAGGAATTCAAAGGCGCGGAGTATTTCGACGTGGCGAAGTATCCCAGTGCAACCTTCCGCAGCACCAAAGTTATTGCCAAAGGCGATAACAAATTTGATGTTGAAGGGAACCTCACTCTGAAAGGCATTACCAAACCTGTGACGCTGCATGCCACGCTGAATAAGCAGGGTGAGCATCCGATGGTCAAGAAGCAGGCGATTGGTTTTGACGCCACCGGTACCATTAAGCGTTCTGACTTCAAACTGGACAAATATGTCCCAGCAGTCAGTGATGACGTGACACTGACTATTTCTACGGAAGCGTACGCCAAGTAAATTCCGTTACTTTTCCGGCCCGGCACCCAGGTGTCGGGCTTTTTTTTTGCAGCAGATTACGCCGCCGCCGGCCAGGCTAAGCGCCATTCGTCGTCCTTCCACTCACCCCTCGGCATCCTTTCGCCCTGCGACAGTACGAGCAAAAAAATGCATCTCATCATGGTGTTCCTGCGGATTCACCACGCCATCGTCTGTTTCGGAAATAACAGATCGCCTGCCGAACCTAAAAAAATGAGGTCAAAATCACAAATTCACATCGAGATTTTATTGGCAATGGCGTGATGCCGTATTGACAGAAAAGTTATTCCGATCCCTATATTTAACCTGTTGTTTTATAAAGTGAAGCTAATCGTCTTTCCTGAATCAGTAAATGTGATTTGTTTCACATAAATAAGCTGGTTCAAGGGGCTGTCAATATATTGCCTGCATAAATTCCTCTCGTTTTTGTGATCTCACTTGCAAATACCAGGCTGATATCCCGAAACAATAGCTTCAGACGCATTAAGCCAGAAGGATGTCAGGATGAGAATCGGAATGGTCATTAGCGGCGGCGACGTCACCGGCATTAATAATTTCATTTTCCAGATAGCCAGGATGACGCAGGCGGAGATGATATTATTTAACGGTGGCATTCCAGGCTTGCTGGATAATGTCTGCCAGGAAATTTCTCAGCGCGATTTAGTGGATTTTTCCATTACTTCTCTTCCGGTAATGCAGTCAGGCCGAACCGCGCGAAAATTAATTCGTAGCGAATATGAAACGATCGCCCGGCAGTTAAAAGCATTACGCATCGACGTATTAATTCTGGCTGGAGGCGATGGATCGCTGCAATTTCTGCATACGCTCAGTGAATTTGGTGTGAACTGTTTTGGCATCGGCATGACGATTGACAACGATGTCTACGGCAGTGATTACACCGTGGGCTTTTCCACCGCCTGTGAGCAGGTATTAAAAGAGGTGGCAAAGCTCAGAAACACCGGTCGGGCATTAACGGGCCGGGTATTTATGGTGGAACTGCTCGGCGGCTACTGTGGCGAATTGACGCTCCAGTCAGCGCTCAAATCCAACGCCGACTTTGCACTGATCCCGGAATGCCAGATCCCCACAAACGTGCTGGCAGAACGCATCACTCAGCGCCTCAGCGAACAAAACAGCGTGGTAATCCTCTGCTCAGAAGGTTACACACGGGAATATTCACCGGGCTTTCAGGGGGCGATTGACACATTAATTAAGCAGCTTGAACCGTTGATCGGCGTGCGCATTCGCAAAACGATCGTCGGCTATGGACTGCGAAATGGCGATCCCACCTGTGAGGAAATTTATCAGGGCACCATTATGGCAAGTGAAGTGGTTCGTTGTATTCAATCCGGAATGCGCAATAAAGCCGTGATTATTAACGGCAGTAATAAGCCTATTCCGATTGACTTAATAAGCATGAAAAAACGCCTGGTCGATACAGAAGGGCATCATTATAAACTCGCTAAACAACTGCATATATTGTGAGGAGAAAACATGCTGAAAATTTTATGTGTCTGTGGTTGTGGTCTGGGGTCAAGTTTCGCTATCGAAATGAGTGCGAAAGCCGTTTTAAAAAAACTGGAGATTGACGCCGACATCGATCACACCACGATTTCAGAAGCTAACGCATTTAAATCCGACATGATCCTGACGCAAAAAGCCTTTGCGGATGTCTTAAATGCCGACGCCACACCAGAACAGATTAAACGCGTAATTATATTAAATAAACTCACCGATAAAGCTGAAATTGAGCAAAAAATCGTGGCTTTCTTAAAAGAGCGTAATGTGAAGGTTGCTAATCATGAATAGTGTAATTAATTTTCTGGTTAAAGACTTACTGGGGCAGGCATCCATTCTGATCGCGTTTATTGCGCTAATCGGACTGGTCCTGCAAAAAAAATCTGCCGGCAAGGTGGTAGAAGGCACGTTTAAAACCCTGTTGGGGTTCTTGATCATGATGGCCGGCATCAACATCATCGTGGGCGCGCTGACCTTCCTTAACAGCATCTTCACCCATGGTTTTGGGATGCAGGGCTACATCACCGACGTGGCGGCGATTGCCGGACTGGCAAACCGCGAGTTGGGATCGGAAGTGGCCATGACGCTGCTGGTGATCTTCATCGTCAACATCATCATTGCCCGCCTGACACCGTTTAAATACATCTTCCTGACCGGCCAGGCGCTACTGTGGATGGCCACCATTGGCGCGGTTATCGGCTATAAAGCCGGCCTCACCGGATTACCGCTCATTTTAACCGGCGGTATTTTTGGTGGCGTGATGGCGGTCGTGATGCCAGCGCTGGCGCAGCCGGTGGTGCGTCGTATCACCGACTCGGACGATGTCGCGCTCGGTCACTTCTGCACCATTGGTTACCTGCTCACTGCGGCAGTGGCGAAGGTGGTCGGAAAAGGCTCTCGCTCGACGGAAGACTTAAAGCTGCCCGATAACTTTAAGTTTCTGCAGGACACCTATCTGTCCATGGCGGTGGTGATGGTGCCGATGTACCTGATTCCTGCCGTGGCGGCAGGCCCGGCTTTTATCGCCCAGTACAGCAGCGGCACCAACTACCTGATGTATGCCTTTATGCAATCCATTCAGTTTGTGGCAGGCGTGTTTGTACTCTATAGCGGCGTGCGACTGCTGCTGAACGAACTGGTGCCGGCTTTCCGCGGTATTGCCATGCGGCTGGTGCCGGATGCGAAACCCGCCCTCGACTGTCCCGTTATGTTCCCTTATGCGCCAAACGCGGTCATTGTCGGCTTTCTCGCGACAACGCTGGGCTCTGTGGTGGGGATGCTGGTTTTCCCGATGTTTGGTCTGGCGATGATTCTGCCCGGTCTGCTGACTAACTTTTTTGCCGGCGGAACGGCAGGCGTGTTCGGTAACGCGCTGGGCGGACGACGCGGGGCGATGATCGGCGGATTCGTCCACGGCCTGTTTATCACCTTCCTGCCCGCCATTCTGGTGCCGATGCTGGAAAGCTACGGCTTTACCGGCGTGACCTTCAGCGATTCCGACGTCATCAGTACCGGCCTGGTGCTGGGACATGCTTTCCAGAATAACTGGCTGTTCGTTGCTGTGTTTATTGCTTTTGTTACCGCTATCGCCTGGTTTGTTAACGGAAAATCCACTAAACCCCGTGAGGAAAACGTGCATGAAACTTTATAACTTTACCGAATTGCTGAAAATTGCCAAAGAACGCCAATTTAAAGCGGTAGGGTCATTTAATTTACACTGCCTGGAAATGTTACCGGCTTTTTTTAAAGCCGCCGAAAATACCAACAGCCCATTAATGATTCAAATTTCAACCGGTACAGCGAAATATTTGGGGCATGAATTACTGGTGGATGCAATTAAATCGCTGTCAAAGAGTAAAAATATTCCGACCTGTTTGCACCTGGATCACTGTTCCGATTTAGACGCGATTCAGACGGCAATTCAAGCCGGGTTTAGTTCGGTCATGTATGACGGGTCACATTTACCGCTTGATGAGAATATTGCCAATACCCGCAGGGTGATTGATATGGCCCGCCCCGTAAATGTCTCTGTGGAAGCGGAGCTGGGCGCAATTGGCGGCTCTGAAGACGGGAAATGTGTGGAAATGAGCGATATTGCGTTCACCACGGTAGAGGATGCCAAACGTTTTGTGAATGAAACCGGCGTGGATATGCTGGCCATTTCCATCGGCACGGTTCACGGGCTCTACACCGGTAAAGCCCATATTCAGCATCAACGGCTGGCGGAAATTACGGCTGCCACGGCTACGCCGCTGGTTCTGCACGGTGGTACCGGGGTCAGTGACGACGACATGCGCCTGGCGGTGGGCAGCGGTATCGAAAAAGTGAACGTGGGAACGGAAATGAATGTGCAGTGGGTCGCCCAATGCAAGGCAACGTTTGAAAAAGGCAAAGTTAACGACAGCGTGCGTAATTTCCTTGTGCCTGCGAATAATGCAGTGACCAATGTATTAGTAGAAAAAATGCAGCTGTTCCGTTAAGCACTTTTATTATCCCGACGTGAATAAACCTGAAGTGCCCTGGCGCTTTTCGGGGCAGGAGACGCTATGTTTGGATTCATGAAAAAGAAAGTGGAAAATACGGCCTCAGAGGATGCAGAACGCGATCGTCAGGCAGAGCAGGTCAGTCAAAAAATAACGGCGCTGGAAGCAAAGCTGGCAGCGAATTCAGGCGACACTGAAACGCAAAAACAATTAATGCTGGAATATAACCGTGCATTATCATTGTTTGCGAAAAGTCGCCTTTACCGGGATGACATTGATCCTCTTTTTGTGAAAATTGATGAATTACGCAATCTAGTGCGTAAATCAGTTTAAGGAGCAGTAATGACCATTAAACAGTTATTACAGGAAGCCAATGCTGTTCAGGTAGGTATTGCCGCCAGGGACTGGCAGCAGGTTATCGCCATGGCGGCCAGGCCGCTGGTGGAGGGCGGCTATATCCAGGCCTCTTATCCTCAGGCGGTGATCGAGAATACGCTGACTCACGGTGCCTATTACGTGTTTGAAGAAGGTATCGCCATCCCGCATGCCCGCCCGGAAACGGGCGTGATTCGCGACTGCTTCAGCATGGTACTGCTTTCGGAGCCGGTCTCGTTTGACGGCAGCGACAAGGCGGATATTGTGATCATGTTTGGCGCCCGTGACAGTAATGCCCACATAGAAGAGGGGATTCGCGCGATTGTCACCCTGCTAGAGGATGAAGAAACGTTGGTCAGGTTACGTCAGGCCAGCAGCGTCGCGGAAGTGATGGAGATCCTATGACCAGTGAAACTGTCACCAAGCGGGTGGTGTTGGTTAACGGCATTCCCGCCTCAGGCAAAAGCACGCTGGCCCGTGCGCTGTCACGGCGTTTTTCCCTGCCGGTTCTCACGCTGGACAGCCTGAAGGAGCCTTTTATGTCCAGCTTTGCGCCGGTCGATCGCCAGCGTAACCGGCAGTTGGGCTGTGCAGCGTACCAGGCTATCTGGAACATTGTCGCTCAGTCGCCGGCTGATTGCGTCTTCCTGATCGATGCATGGTTTGGGTTTCAGCCCAAAAGCGTACTGGAGCAGGGATTAAAGCGGGCTGGCGTGAGCGAGGTGCTGGAGGTCTGGATGCAGATAGCGCCGGACGCCGCCGTCGCGCGCTATCAGTCACGGCTCACGCAGCGCATGCCGGGCCATCCGGGCGCCGAGTACCTTCCCGAGCTGCGTCGCCTGGCGGAGGAGGCGCAGCCGATGGCGCTGGGGCCGATGTTGAAAGTCAATGCCAGTGCCATTGACGAGCACGCGGTGGGCCAGTGGCTGGCTCAACATCTGAGGAGGGCAGGCTATACTGCTTCTGTTAAGGATGAAACAGAGGAAGAGCAGCATGCCACAGCCACCCTATCTGCAAACGGGCGAGAGCGTCGTGCTTTATGATGGCGTATGTAAACTCTGTACGGGCTGGGTGCGTTTTCTGCTGCGCCATCGGCTGGCGCGGCAGGTTCGTTTTGCGTCCGTGCAAAGTGAACAGGGCAAAGGGCTGCTGAAATGGGCCGGCCTGCCCGAGGATAATATCAATACGATCGTCTATATCCGTAGCGATGGTCATTGGCTGCGTGCCCAGGCGGTGCTGCGGGTGATGCAGCAGTTACCGCTGCCGTGGCGGGCGCTGAGCGTCCTGCGCGCGTTTCCCGACCCCATCAGTAATTTTTTCTACAACGGTATCGCGCTCAACCGCTACAGGCTGTTCGGGCGCCATACCCTGGAACAGGCGATTACGGCCGATTATCCGGGGCGTTTTCTCTCATCGCCGCCTGACAGCGGTGCGGGTCAGGTTAAATCCGCGATAATGTGAATTAAAACCGTCATTTTTCTTCAGGTTTACTAATATTTTACAGGCAGGTTTACGGCGTGATGGAAAAGTAATGCGCTGTGCTTGAGCTGTAATATTATTCAAAATGGAGAAAAACATGCGCAATACCTCTGGACGTTCGGCCGTCGCCGTGACGCTGTATGCTCTTCTGGAGCCTGTACCGCTTGGCTTTTTCGTGGCGGCCTGGCTGTTCGATATCATCTATATGAAAACCTTTATCATTCTCTGGTCAATCAGTGCCAGCTGGTTAATCGCCATTGGCCTTGTGATTGCCATCCTGCCCAGAATAATTAGTCTGATTTATATGTTTCGCGGCAGCACTGCGCCAGAGAAAACCCATTTCTGGCTCTCTCTGGTCGCCATCATTCTGGCCATTGCCAATGCCTTTATTCACAGCCGTGATGCGTATGCCGTGGTGCCAACGGCGGCGATTCTGTCGACCCTGGTCGTGATACTGCTGCTGCTGGCGAACGTGCAACTTGCGCTACGTCAACGTACTGCTTAAGGAGAAGCCATAATGAAAATGCCGCAACAATCCCTTATTGCGCTGACGATGATGGCCCTGCTGGCGGGTTGTGATACCGGTGCGACTATCGATCCGCAAAAGCAAATCGGTGCCAATCCCGAGTTACCGGAAGCCAAAAACTTTATGGTGCCGCCCATGCAGGTACCGGAAGGCGCACCCTGGAAGAACGGTGAAAAGCCAACGGTGGCGCAGGGGCTGAAAATTGAAAAGATTGCCGACCATCTTCAGCATCCACGTCAGGTTTATGTTCTGCCGAATAACGACATCCTGATCGCCGAATCGAACGGCATGCCAAAACCGACCACCAAGCCCAAAGAGCTGATCACCGGGCTGGTCAAAAATGCCTCGGGCAAAGGGGGCAAGGGCGGCAACCGCATCACGCTGCTGCGCAACGTAAACGGTAAATGGGAACAGCATCGCTTTATTGAAAACCTGAGTGCCCCCTTTGGTATGCAGCTGGTGGGGAACACGCTGTATGTGGCTAACGCAGACAGTCTGGTGAAATTCCCCTACAGCGAAGGGCAAACCGAAATTCGCACCGCGCCCCAGTGGGTCACCGAGTTACCTGGCGGGCCCATTAATCACCACTGGACGAAAGCGCTGTTGGCCAGCCCGGACGGCAGCAAGCTTTATGTCGGCGTCGGTTCCAACAGCAACATTACCGAGAACGGCATTGGCGCCGAATATCGCCGCGCCGCGATTCTGGAAGTGGATGCCGCCAGCGGCGCCAGCCGGATCTACGCCAGCGGGCTGCGTAATCCCACCGGCCTTGACTGGGAACCCCAGACGAAGCAGCTATGGGCGGTGATTAATGAGCGTGATGAAATCGGCTCTGACCTGGTGCCTGATTACCTGACCTCGGTTAAAGAGAACGGCTTCTATGGCTGGCCTTACAGCTATTTCGGCCAGCATGTTGACGTGCGGGCGCAGCCACAGCGGCCGGATCTGGTTGAAAAGGCGATTAAGCCTGACTATGCGCTGAGTTCGCATGTCGCACCGCTCGGACTGCTGTTCTATGGCGCTGAGAACATGCCGCAGTATCGCGGTGGCGCGTTTATCAGTGAGCACGGCAGCTGGAACCGCAAACCCCTCAACGGTTACAAAGTGATTTGGGTGAAGTTTGAGAACGGCAAACCGGTAGGGCAACCGCAAACCGTGGTATCCGGCTTCTTAACCCAAGACGAGAAACAGGTGCGTGGCTTACCGGTCGGTCTGGCCAGCGACAAACAGGGCGGTCTGATCATTGCGGATGACGCCGGTGATACGATCTGGCGCGTGAGTTCGGCGAACTAAGGCTAAACTGCAGGTACAAAAAAAAGGATTTGGCGTAATGCCAAATCCTTTTTTTATGCGTTCGTTGCCCGGCGGGTAACCGGATGGCGAACGAGGTGCTCAGCACTCTCCACAAATTGATTGTAAAGAGGGCGGCGCAAGACTTCAAGTTTGGCGAAAATACTGTATATTTATACATGTGTTGAGTGTTGGGTATCGCCGCAGGGTTAACTGATTGCTTCCAGGGGAGCTCGGTAATGCAAATCCCGGCAGGTAACAGGTGGTGCTGACCTGTGGCTTAAACCCCGAGTGCCGCTCAGCCCTCTCCACAAAGTTGTGCTCAGGCACCTGGCGGGTAACGGTAAGGCCCTGGTTGCTGAACAGCGCGCTCCTGTTGCGGGAGAAGGAAAGTGATGGAACTGACGAAGCTGATTCTGGAAATCATCCGGATCATCTTGCAGATCATCGTTGCCCTTATGCAACTGACCGGTCATGCAAATTAACCGGAACTTTGACCAAGGCGGAGCTAACCACTCCGCCTTTTTCGTTGTCAATTGCCTGTCATCTTTCCCGGCTACAGTGGCGCGGCAATCGGGTGCCTGAAAGGCACAACTTATCCAGACATCAGAGCAGTTCCGGGAGCCTTTTCATGTCACTTGCCATTGTCAAACCCGCCAAACTCCAGCAGACCGAAATTGACGCCAGCGTACGTATGCGCGAAACCCAGATTGGCTCACAGTGTGAAATTCTGGCGCACAGTTACCTTGAATACAGCACCCTTGGCGACTTCTCTTACGTCGGTGAACACTGCTGCATCGCAGACAGCGCAATAGGCCGCTTCACCGCCATTGCCAATCAGGTACGCATCGGTGCACCTAACCATCCGATGGATCGGGCGTCGCAACACCGCTTCACCTATTGTCCGGAGTATTACGATGCTACGGCCACGCGCGACCACGGTTTTTTCAGCGCCCGCCGCGAAGACCGGGTGATCATTGGCAACGATGTCTGGATAGGTCATGGCGTGATTGTCCTGCCTGGCGTGACGGTAGGCGATGGTGCGGTGCTGGCGGCAGGTGCGGTGGTGACCAAAGATGTGGCGCCCTATACCGTCGTGGGTGGCGTGCCGGCTAAACCAATCCGCGTTCGTTTTCATCCGGCGATTGCAACCCGGCTACAGCACATTGCCTGGTGGAACTGGCCGCTGGAAAAAATCATGGCTAACCTGGCCGATTTTCAGTCAGGGGATATTGAGCTGTTTTGTGCCAGACATGGCTGAGCGCGTTTGCGCAAAAGAGTAACGGTGGCTTACGCCACCGTCAGATGTGCGGGTTATCGCTTAGCGCGTGCTTCCTGCACCTTGCTGGCGATACGATCGCCAATGGTCTGGTCGATGTTGCGCCAGTACTGAAACGCTCGCGAAAGCACCGGCTCTTCAACCCCGTTCAGCAGATGACCGCTAACGTTGTTGACCAGCCTGTCGCGCGCGGCATCATCCATTACCTTGTTGATCAGGGTATTTGCCTGGCCCACGTCGTCATCGTCCTGACGCAGTGAGTAAGGAGCACGAACCATGTCGCCGCTGGCTGACCAGACCGAGTCGGTGGGATAGCGGTCGCCATCTGCCACCGGGCCGCCTTTGCTGTTGGGGGCATAAACCGGGTCGGATACCGGATTCATCCGCATCGCCCCGTCTTTGCTGTAGCTGTTTACCGGCGACTGCGGGGCATTAACCGGGATCTGTTTATAGTTCACTCCAAGCCGTGCGCGATGGGCGTCGGCATAGGCAAACACGCGACCAATCAGCATCTTATCCGGGCTGAGCCCGATGCCAGGGACCAGATTATTCGGTTCAAATGCGGCTTGTTCAATCTGCGCATGGTTGTCCGTTGGGTTGCGGTTCAGCGTCAGCTTGCCAACTTTGATCAGCGGATAATCACTGTGCGGCCACACCTTGGTCAAATCGAAAGGATTGAAACGATAGCTGTCAGCCTCAGCAAACGGCATGATCTGCATGTACAGGGTCCAGCTCGGGAATTGGCCGTTTTTGATCGACATAAACAGGTCACGCGTATGGTAATCGCCATCTTCGCCTGCCAGTTTATCGGCTTGCTCCTGCGTCAGGTATTCAATGCCCTGGTCGGTGTGGAAATGGTATTTCACCCAGAACTTTTCACCCTGTTCATTGACCCACATATAAGTGTGGCTGGAATACCCATTCATATGACGCCAGTTTTTGGGAATCCCACGGTCGCCCATTAGCCAGGTGACCTGATGCGAGGATTCGGGTGACAGCGTCCAGAAATCCCACTGCATATCATTGTCACGCAGATTGTTATCGGCGCGGCGCTTTTGCGAGCGAATGAAGTGCTGAAACTTCATGGGATCGCGAATAAAGAACACCGGTGTATTGTTGCCCACCATGTCGTAATTGCCTTCGCGGGTATAAAACTTAATGGAAAATCCGCGCGGATCGCGCCAGGTATCCGGGCTGCCGCGCTCGCCAGCCACCGTTGAAAAACGCATCACCACGTCAGTTTTCGTGCCCGGCTGAAAAACGTTGGCTTTGGTGTAGCAACTCACATCTTCAGTCACCTCAAAAAAGCCAAATGCGCCGCTTCCTTTCGCATGGGGCTGCCGCTCGGGAATGCGTTCCCGGTTGAAGTTGGCCATCTGCTCAATCAGGTAATGGTCGTGAAGCACCAGGGGGCCATCGGGACCGACGGAAAGGGAATGCTCATCGCTGGCCACCGGAATACCGGCATCGGTTGTGGTGGGTTTACGCTCATCATGACTCATCGAAATAGTCTCCATTTTTATAAGGGTAATGCATGGAGTAAGCGTAGCGCATATCTGGCCATTGCATCGGCTAATCCTCCCAGGTTTTCACATTTACTGCTGCCGGCCATGGCTGACCTGGCGCAGTCGTCCACGTTTTACTGGCTGCTCCCGCAGGTCGTTGCCCGCGCTGATTAATCCGTGACCGCTCTCGCATTTTGGTTATTTCAGCGACAACAAGGATTGCGTGTTCAAGCGAGAAGTGTAAATTCTAATATAACTTCACAGTTAGTTGTGAAAAAGGAAAGTACATTACAACCCTGTTACTAAGGATTGAGCCTCATGTCAGATTTAAAGTTTGCTACTCGTCTTAACTCCTTTGCTTCGGGGGCACATCTCTACTGGCCAGATTTGCAGGGCAAGCCCTCTGTACTGCAAATGGTTGCGCGCGCGGGCAAGGTTAAAGGCTTAACGCATTTGGATCTCAACTATCCCCAGCACCTCACCAGTGACAGTAAAACGCTGCGCCAGGCTATTGAGGATGCCGGGCTGGCGGTCAACGGCATGCAGATGCGGTGGGATGCACCGCAGTTCAAAATTGGCGCATTTACCCATCCGGATCCGAAAATTCGCCGTGAGGCGATTGACCTGACCAAGCGGGGAATCGATACCGGACGGGAATTTGGCTCCCGCTTAATGACGTTATGGATGGGCCAGGACGGTTTCGACTACTGCTTCCAGGTCGATTACAAAAAAATCTGGGAAGACGCCGTCAGCGCGGTGCGTGAAATCGCCGACTACGCGCCGGACGTGGATGTGAGCATTGAATACAAACCCAACGAGCCGCGTGCCTACAGCATTTTTCCCAACGTGACCACCTGCCTGCTGGCCGTCGAAGAGGCCGGAAGCCCGAATCTCGGCATCACGCTGGATTTCGCCCATGTCCTGTTCGCCAATGAAATTCCTGCCTGGGCGGCGGCCATGGTGGCGCGTCGTTCACGGCTGCTGGGGCTGGATTTAAACGACGGCTGGGGCAAACGTGATGACGGACTGATGGCGGCATCGGTTAATCCGCGCGCCACGTTGGAGTTTCTGTGGCAGATGCAGCGTGATGGTTATCAGGGCGCCTACTATTTTGACACCTTCCCGGATGCCAGCGGACTGGATCCGGTACGTGAAGCCGAAACCAACATTGCCACCGTGACGCGATTACTCAAGCTCTGCGACCAGCTTAATGATAATCCGGCGCTGGCAGCGGCGATCAGCCGTCAGGATGCGGTCGCCTCACAGCAAATCGTCAACGACATTATGCTGGCGCGTTAACGCACGACGCCGGCTGCAGAACAGCAATTTCTTACCCTACAAACGCAGAATAAAAGGCTGAAAAAATGAAAAAACGTTTACTCGCCGTTATCGCTTCGTCGCTCTTGTGTGCCAGCGTTTATGCCGCCGATCTGGCTCCGCTTAAGTCCGATACGGAACAGGACCGCACCGACTGGTCAACGCTCGACAGTCGCTATGGCGCGATGCCGAAAGTCGATAAATCGCTCAAAATCGGTGGCGTATCCAAAACCCTGACCAATGAATACTGGCGTTTGCTGGGCGAGGGCTACCAGAACGCCGCCAAAAAATATGGCATCACCGTGGCTTATCAGGCCGCGGCAAATGAAGACGATCAACTGGGCCAGTTGTCGATTGCCGAAACCATGATTTCTCAGGGCTATAACGGCCTGCTGGTCTCTCCGCAAACCGACATTAACCTTGAGCCTGCACTGGAAAGCGCCAACAGTAAAAAAATCCCGGTTGTGAACGTCAATGACGCGGTGATGCCGAATGCGGAACACTACGTCGGTAATGTCCAGAAAGACAACGGCGTGCGCGTAGCGAAATGGTTTATCGAGCACCATCCGCAGGGCGGCAAGGTTGCGGTGATCGAAGGACAGCCTGGCGTCTATGCTGCCGGTCAGCGCACCAGCGGCTTTAAAGAAACGCTCAAGGCCAACGGCAAATTCAATGTGGTGGCCAGCGTACCGGCCAACTGGAGTCGTGAGCAGGCCTTTAATGCGGCGAGCACTATCCTGCAACAGCATCCTGACCTGATCGGTTTTTATGCCAATAACGACACGATGGCGCTGGGCGTGGTGGAAGCGGTACGCGCCATGGACAAAGCCAAACAGGTGGCCGTATTCGGAACCGATGGGATCTCCGATGCCTATGCCTCCATCAAGCGCGGCGAACTGACCGGTACCGTGGACAGCTTCCCGGTGCTGACGGGTGAAGTGGCGATGGATGTGATGCTGCGTTTGATTAACGGCCAGAAAATCTCACGCGTGGTGTCCACACCGCAGGCGCTGATCACCAAAGAGAATGCGGATGCGTTTTCCACTCAGGACATGGAAAAGCTGCGTCAACTGTTAGCTAAACAGTAAGCCTGGCGGAGAGCGTATGGAACAGTATCGTTTAATGATGCGCGGCATCAACAAAACCTACGGCAGCGCGGCAGCTTTACAAAATGTCGACTTTTTTGTGAAGCCCGGTGAAGTGCATGCCTTGATCGGTGAGAATGGCGCGGGCAAATCAACGCTGCTAAACATTCTCTCCGGCGTGCGCGGCGCGGACAGTGGCGAAATCAGCGTCAACGGCCAGACGGTGCAGATGAAAAGCCCACTCAGCGCGCGTCATGCGGGGATCGCGATGATCCATCAGGAACTGCAGCATGTTCCAGAGCTCTCGGTCGCGCAGAATATGTTTCTGGGCCGCCCACTGACCAAAGCAAAAGGCTGGTGGGTGGATAAAAAAGCCCAGCTGTCGCGTGCCGCGCTGATTCTGAAACGGCTCGATCCGACGATCGATCCCAACAGCCCGATTAAACATCTTAAGGTTTCGCAGCAGCAGATTGTCGAAATAGCCCGTGCGTTGCTGGATGACGCCAAAATCATCGCGATGGATGAGCCAACTTCCAGTCTGACGCCGCGCGAGTTTGACCGGCTGGCTGAACTGATCGCCGACCTCAAATCGCTGGGCGTCTCTTTAATCTATGTATCACATAAGATGAACGAGATTTTCAGAGTCTGTGACCGGGCGACGATCATGCGCGATGGCAAACAGGTTGGGGTGGTGAACATCTGCGATGAAGATGAAGAAAGCATCGTGGCTAAAATGGTCGGGCGCAAAATAGAACGGCTCGATCACAACGCCTTTGTCACCGCTCAGGAAGTATTACGCGTCGAAAATCTGGCGCGTGGCAATGAAATATCGCCCGCTAATTTTAGCGTCAACGCCGGGGAAGTGTTGGGCATTGCGGGGCTGGTCGGCGCAGGACGTACTGAGTTGCTTAAGCTGATTGCCGGTATCGACAGGCGCAGCAGCGGCACGGTGAAGGTCAATGGCTATTCCGTTCCAAACCATAATATCAGCGCGGCCATAAAAGCGGGGATTGGTCTGGTGCCGGAAGATCGTAAAAAAGAGGGGATCATTAAAGCCCGCCCGGTGAAAATGAATATGGCGCTGCCGTCCATGCGTCAGTTCACCCTGCGCGGCGTAATCAATAAGCAGCGGTTAAACAGGGCAGCACATGAGGTGATGAGCGATCTTAAACTGCGCCCCATGGATATTGAGAAAACCATCGGTACGCTCAGTGGCGGTAATCAACAAAAAGTCATTATCGGACGCTGGGTAGCCGCTGACGCAAAAGTCTTTTTATTTGATGAACCCACGCGCGGCATTGATATTGGTGCCAAGTCAGAAATCTATAATTTAATTGAACGACTGGCGAAGGCAGGTAAAGCCATTATTGTTGTCTCATCGGAAATGACGGAAATCATTCGTATCTCCGATCGTGTACTGGTTATGCGCGAAGGGAAAATAACCAAAGAGTTAAAGGGCGAGGCTATCACCGAAGACAATATTGCCCGTTTTGCCATTAAAGATGTTGAAACTGCCTGATCTCATACCTGTATATAAAGGCGATAACCATGACGACTGAAACGAACATGCAGCCGGTGAGCCGCGCCTCTCCGCTGTTAAAATTTAATCTGCGCGATGCCGGCACGTTAATTGGATTACTGATTATTGTGGTGACATTTTCTTTTCTGTCGCCGGTATTTTTTACCGTTCCGAATCTGCTCAATATTCTGCAGCAGTCCTCCATTAATGCCTTAATTGCGCTGGGCATGACGCTGGTGATCATTTCAGGCGGAATCGATTTATCGGTTGGGCCAACGGCTGCGCTCTCTGCCGTGTTGGGCGCCACGCTGATGGTGTCTGGCGTGCCGGTGCCGCTGGCCATCATGGCCACGCTTTGCGTCGGCGCAGTCAGCGGGATATTTAGCGGGACGCTTATCGCTTATGCCGGGCTGCAACCCTTTATCGTCACGCTGGGTGGCCTGTCGCTGTTTCGTGCTATTGCGCTGATCTCCACCGGCGGTAATCCCGTATTCGGTATTCCCATGTCGTTCCGTAGCCTGATCAACAGCACGGTGTTCGGCGTGCCCACGCCGATCGTTGTGGTCGCCGTGATTGCGCTGTGCCTCTGGACGGTCATGAATAAAACCCCGCTGGGAGAGTACATTCTGGCGATTGGCGGTAATGAAGAAGCGGCCCGCGTGGCAGGTGTGCCGGTTAAACGTACCAAAGTCACGGTTTACGTGATCTCTGGCATGCTGGCCTCTCTGGCGTCGCTGATTCTGATTGGCCGTCTGGGTGCGGCGGAACCCACCATCGGCAACCTGTGGGAGCTGGATGCCATTGCGGCCGCTGCCATCGGCGGTGCGTCACTGATGGGCGGCAAAGGCAGTATCTTTGGCACCCTGATTGGCGTGATTATTCTCGGGGCGTTACGTAACGGCCTGACCTTGCTTAATATTCAGGCGTTTTATCAATTGCTCGCTACGGGTCTTATTATTATCATAGCGATGTTGATTGACCGAGCGACCCGAGGCAAGTAATGAAGCAAGATCCGCGAGCCATTGGCGCTCAAATTCGTATGCGATTACCCCAACTGACGCCGTTAGAACGGCGAGTCATTGAGGCAATCATTGCCAGAACGGATATCACCGAACACACGTCTTTAAAAGAGATTGCGCAGGAAAACGGCGTATCGGAAGCCATGATAGTTAAGATCACTAAAAAGCTTAACTTCACGGGGTTCAGGAATTTCAGAAGCAGTTTAATTTATTATAACGCCTCTGAAGTGGCAGGCTTACATGCGGAAATTGAGCCCGATGATTCATCGGAACAATTACTGGCAAAAGTCTTCAGAACATCTATTCAGGCTATTGAAGAAACGTTGTCGATTTTAGATGTATCTGAATTTAACCGCGCAGCAGATATTATTTTTAAGGCGCGTCATATTGATCTTTATGCGGTAGGGGGATCGGCCACGGTTGCCCGCGATCTCTCCCACAAGATGCTGAAGATCGGCATTAAGTCCACTGCCTACGATGACGCCCATATTATGCTGATGTCTGCCGCCGTGTTATCTGACGATGATGTCGTGATTGCGATTAGTCACTCCGGTGCGACGCGTGCTGTTAACGATCCGGTTAAATTAGCCGGACGTAACGGTGCCAGAGTGATTGTGATTACGAATTACGCGGAGTCGCCTATTGCGCGTCATGCGCATGTGGTACTTAATTCAACTTCTCAGGGATCGCATCTGTTAGGTGAAAATGCCGCATCACGAATTGCCCAGCTGAATATACTGGATGCGCTGTTCGTGGCCATCGCGAAAAAGGATTTAACGCGTGCGGAGAAAAACCTGATGAAAACCCAGCATGCGGTTCAGGATCTGCGGGAATTCTGAGCATGAGTAAAATTGCAGTTACCGGCAGTCTTCACTACGACATTATGCTGGATGCGCATCATCGGCCTGAAAAAGGCGAAACGGTTATGGGAACCGCCTGCCACTTCAAGTTTGGGGGCAAGGGCGGCAATCAGGCGATAGCGGCCGCAAAAGCAGGTGCAGATGTCCGTTTTATTGGTGCGGTAGGGGCCGATGAGCAGGGCGCGTTTTTGCTGAAAACGCTGCGCCAGGCAGGGGTGAATACCGACGCGGTCACGAGGATTGACGATATTGCGTCTGGCATGAGCGTTGCCATTACCGATGCTGAAGGCGATTACGGCGCGGTGGTGGTGTCCAACGCCAATCAACATATCGCTGCCGAGCCGTTCATGCAGGCCGGTTTCTGGCAGGATGTGTCGATGCTGGTGCTGCAGAATGAGGTGCCGGAAGCCATTAATCTGGTCGCGGCGCAGGCGGCGCGGCAGCAGCAGATTCCGGTGTGCATTAATGCGGCACCGGCCCGGCCACTCTCTCCCGAATTTGCGCGCTGCATTGATTTGCTGGTGGTGAATGGGGTTGAAGCCCGGGATATGACTGGCATCGCGGTGACCGATCTGGCCTCAGCCAGGCAGGCTGCAGCAGAGCTGGCACCGCGTTTCGACCGCGTGGTGGTGACTGCCGGAGAGCACGGCGTGGCCTTCAGTGAAGCAGGGGAAACGCAGGCTTTTCCTGCCCGTCAGGTCACCCTGGTCAGCACCCATGGCGCGGGCGACTGCTTCATGGGCGTGCTGTGTCAGTCGCTTAACGCTGGCGATAAACTTGCGGGCGCGGTCGCTAAAGCCAACAATGCGGCGGCAGATCACGTTTCCCGCCCGGCCTGATAAAAAAATGCAACGTCAGTGACGTTGCATTTTGCCAGCCAGAGCGGGATTACGAGGCCACTTTAACGACCGTTTTCCCAAAGTTTTTGCCGTTCAGCATATCAATAAAGGCTTTAGGGGCATTTTCCAGGCCCTCAATGACGTGCTCGCGATACTGAATTTTCTTGCTCTCCACCAGCGGGGTCATGGCTTTCAGGAACTCCGGGTAGCGATCGCCGTAGTCCTGGAAAATAATGAAACCCTGCATGCGAATACGGCGTTTCAGAATGCCTGCCATAATCAGCGAGGTTCTGTCCGGACCGGCAGGCAGCTCTTTCTGGCTGTAGGCGGAAACCAGCCCACAGACCGGCACGCGCGCGGCAGTGTTCAACAGCGGGAACACGGCATCGAATACTTTACCGCCCACGTTTTCGAAATAGATATCAATACCGTCCGGGCAGGCGTTTTTCAGCTGCTCTTCGAAGTCCTGACTGTGGTGATCGATACAGGCATCGAACCCCAGATTTTCAACGGCATGGCGGCATTTCTCTTCACCACCAGCCACGCCGACCACGCGGCAGCCTTTCATTTTACCTAACTGGCCCACGGTGGCGCCCACTGGACCCGTTGCGGCGGCAACCACAAGGGTTTCACCTTTTTTCGGCTGACCGATATCCATTAACCCCATATAGGCCGTAAAGCCGGGCATACCGAGAATACCCAGCGCCCAGGAAGGATGGGGCAGATCGTTATCCAGGCGGGCAACATCGTTACCCCTGGAAACGGCATATTCCTGCCAGCCGCTCTGTGAAAGTACCCAGTCGCCTTCTTTAAACTCACCGTTTTTTGATGCGACGACCTGACAGACCGTACCGCCCACCATCGGCTGATCCAGCTCGGCCGGTGGCGCGTAAGATTTTCCCTCGTCCATGCGTCCACGCATGTAAGGGTCGAGTGACAGATAAATCGTCCGCAGTAAGATCTCGCCCTCTTTGATCTCAGGCGTTGGCTGCGCAACATAACGGAAATTATCTTCCGTTGGTTCACCCTGTGGGCGTGAAGCCAAAAGCCAGGCGTGATTTGTTGTCGATTGTACAGTCATGGTGTCGTCCTTTGCATGGGCAAACCGCTGAGGCTTGCCGGGAATGAATGGCTAAAGTGTAGATGAGTGAAAAAAGCATGCTTAACCCTGCTGGCTGTTAACCTGCCGGCGGGAAAGGGTCAGAAGGGCGCGCCACTAAGCGCAGCGCCTCTTTTACGGGGCATTCGGATTGCTCTGAATCCACGGCGCGGAGGTGGGGAAAGGGATGCCCCGGTTAATCAAATGCGGGCTGAGCGCCCGGCGCCGCGCGTTCAAGTTTTAGCCTGACGCCTTGAACGTAGCACATGACATAAAGCCTGTTTTGGAGGATGTCAGCAGACCTGAAAACAAGTCAGTATGGCCTTTCTCTGACGCTTGCAATAATGCAGGACGCTGCTGAACGCGCATCCTACAACGCTTCAACGCCCTGTTTCACGCGCGCTCTGCGTCTGCGCCTCTCATCTTCTGCTGCACCAGCGAACAAACTTCAAGGGTAAAGCGCTGAGAAGCAACAGTAATAGTGCTTCAAAGAGAGAGAGCAGGGATGCGCCCTTGTGTCGCCACATGCGTTGAGTCACCAACAGGGCTAAAACGGCCATCGCCAGTGAGCCTACCATGTCTAATGGAAAATGAACGCCCAGATAAATACGTGCCCAGGCGACCAGCGCTGACATCAGTGCCAATGCGATGCCGCCGATCCAGCTGCGTCGTGCCAGTAACGCCAGTGTGATACTCAAAAAAAGCGTACCGTGGTCGCTGGGAAAAGACGAGTCCGCCACGTGATCAATCCAGAGATGACCCAGCCGAATCATAAACGGGCGCGGATGGAACCAGACAGCAGAGCACAGGAAGCCCAGGCACAGTCCGGTAAATGCCGTTGCTGCCGCAAACAAGGCGGTTTCACGTTCCTCTCGTCCACCGGCAAACCAGTAGATAAGCAGAATAAGCGGCAGCAAAAAAATCAGGTATTGGGCGCAGAAAATGCCAAAATCGATCAGCCATTCAGGCGTCCCGGGAAGGGCGTTGATTTTCAGAAATAAAGCCTGATTATATGTCTCAAGCGCATTGCCCATTTAGGTATGTATCCGTTGGGAGAATAAAAGGCCTATTTTCCGGTCAAGACATTAAAGAAACCTTAACGTCATTATTTTTGTTTACTTTAAAAAAGCATTTTACTGTTACCTTCGCTCAGAAATCCTTCACAGAAAAAAATTGTGTTAAGTCGGTATGGTAACCATTACTTGATAAACATTGTACGCGCGCCTGTTTTAGCAATACATGAAGTTAAAGTTTACAGGCAGCATCAGAAGCGCCATCTTCAGGAGAAAGGTATTGGGCGTTTACAGTGAGTGTGAAAAAGATATTTATATCAAAGTGATAAATTAAAAAATGGGACGATTTTTATCGGTTTGGAAAGGTCATCGCACCCGGATAATAATGAAGACGATGGCGACCTGATTTATCGTATTGCCTGCTCTCAATTTTAATATGGAACGCATGGCAGAAAGAAAAAACGTTTGCTGAAATTGTCCTTGGAAGTTATGAAACTTTTTATAACAATATATTCAGCCTGCCTTCGTTATGGTCAGAACCGCATTAGTACTGGGCTTTGCGTCCCTGGTTTATCGTCTCGTCCGTTTTGTCCGCTATAAATTAACAATTCTGATCTATAAATAATGCCCGGTCCGCCGTTAAACGTACTAAGACGAGAAAAACTTCATTCGTAGCCTGCTTACCTGCGAATACTTTCAGCAATGCCAGTACGACACAGCAACGTATAGAACCATAAAGGAAAATAATATGAAAATAGCCACCCGTCTCGCAGCCGGTTTTAGTCTGCTGATTATCCTGTTTCTACTCTGCACAGGGATTGCACTTCACGCACTCCTTAAGGCGCGCGATGACATGGATAATGCGGTAAACAATAAAATGTATCGATACAACCTGATTCAGGATATGCGCAACTCGGCCAGGGACATCTCGGTGGCGGTAAGAAACATCGCACTGTTAACCGACGAAAAGGAAAAACAGCCGGAATGGGACAGGCTGATGGCGCAAAAGGAAAAATACATACTGAACCGAGACAAGCTGGCTACCAGCATGGCAGTGAACGTTTCAGAAGAAGGAAAAAACGCCCTTGAAAATCTGCGGGCAACGGATGATACAGCCCTGGATATGCTTACCCTCGCGGGTAAAACAGCCATGAACAAATCGCCGTCGGGAACGATCGATTACCTGATGAAAACAGTGAGGCCGGTACAACGTAAGATGTTAAACGCACTGGATAAACTTTCTGAAATCCAGATGCAGGTCAGTGAAAAAACGGTCAAAGATGCGAGGGAAACGGTATCCCAGACTGCAGTTCTGATGTCGGTGCTGGTGGCTCTCTCTTTTGGCATCGCCATCGCGGCGTGCTGGATTATTACCCGCACGTTAATGCGCCAGCTTGGCGGAGAGCCGGTGCAGGCGCAGGTTCTGGCAGCGGCTATCGCTTCGGGTAATCTGACATCGCCTGTCGTACTGCGACGTAATGATACGTCCAGCCTGCTGGCTTCGCTCAATGCCATGCAGACGAATCTGCGCAGCATGGTGACCCATATCAGGGATACGTCCTCCTCCGTTGCACTCGCTGCTGATGAGATCTCTCAAGGCAACACGGAACTGTCATCCCGGACCGAGCAGCAGGCAGCCGCGCTTCAGGAGACGGCTGCCAGCATGGAACAGTTGACTGCCACGGTTAAGACGAACGCGATGAGCGCCCGGCAGACGGCTGAATCAGCCCGCGAGACCGCCAGTCTGGCACGCTCGGGCGAGGAAGACGTTAAGCGAATGTCAGAAACCATGCACGATATCTCGGTGAGTGCTACCAAAGTGCGCGACATCACCTCCGTCATCGAAAGTATCGCGTTTCAGACCAATATTCTGGATCTGAATGCGGCGGTTGAGGCGGCACGGGCGGGTGAGGACGGGCGGGGCTTTGCTGTTGTGGCTGGCGAGGTCAGAACGCTGGCGCAGCGAAGTGCCAATGCGGCACGAGATATCAAAGTGTTGATTGAAGAGGCCGTTCATCAGGTCGAAAGCGGTGTGGTTGTCGCCTCAACAACAGGCGAGAGTATCCTGAAAGTGGTTGGCATGGTGAGTGAACTGGCTGAGACAATGGATACCATTTCCCTTGCCTCGTCCGAACAGATGCAAGGTATTTCTCAGGTTAGTGTAGCCGTGAATCAAATGGATGGGGTGACGAAGAATAACGCCGCACTGGTTGAGGAATCCTCTTCTGCCTCGCAGTCACTCTCTGAACAGGCGCATGCGCTGCGCGGAATGGTTGAGGCTTTTCGAGTCTGACGTCATCTCCGGATTCATTCATTCGGCTGGCCCGGTGTTCCGGGCCTTTTGGCCATCGCAACGCGCGGGCACTTGCTCACAAGCTGTTATTACGTCGCGCCTGACCGCGAAGACACATTTTACGCCGTGGTACATAATGCGTAAAAAAAGCGCGTAGATAAGGGTTTCCCCCTAAGGTTGCTAATGAGATCATGCTGGCTGCTGAAAAGTATAACCCAGCCGGCGGACGCTTCGAATCTGGTTGTCGGGTTCGATGCTCAGCTTTTTGTTTAGTCTGCACACCAGAACGTTGATCACGTCCTGATTTCGATAGTCAGCATCGGCATAGAGCTGATGCATCAATCGCTCTTTAGTGACGATTTTTCCGGCATTCTTCATCAGCGTCTCAATAATAATATATTCGAAGCAGGTCAGCGCGACGTCAGTTCCATTTTTCATCAATTGTCGGGAAAAGGTATCAAGCTCATAGGGGGGCAATTGGATCAGCGATGAGGCCTTGCCCTGACCACGGCGAACGATGGCGTGCATACGCGCTGCCAGCTCTTCTGTATCCGTATCATCGTCAATAAAATCATCCGCGCCTGCGCCCAGGACCTTAATCCTGAGTGCTTTAGTGCTCTCCGCCGCCGCAATCAGGACAGGTACGTCTATGCCTCTTTTACGGTAACGCGCTATCAACGCGCAGTGTTGATCCGTTAATTGATGACACCGGAAGAGAAACAGGTCAGGCGGGTTCTTTTTGATAAGACGGACTACGTCATTGCCTTCAAAAGCGATGTCGGCCACCATGCCCTGGCAGGACAACCGGGATGCCAGCTCGTGACCACAGGATTGCTCTTTTTCGACAATTAAAACGCGCATTTATTGTGATGCCCGACAGATAACGATGAACAAAAATTAACAAAGAAAGCATTTTTTGCCAATGGTTAAGCATAAATTTAATGAATGTGTTTTACCTCGTTGTGTTGAAAATAAGCGATAACAACAGGACGACAGAGGTGAATTTAACAGGCTCACGCGTTGCGCAGCGATGTTACTGCCACGAGCAAAGGCGAGCACAGCCAGACTCGCGTTAAAAATCGCCTACAAGGTCATTTTGAGCTGTGCACGGGCAGTATAAAATCGCCGATAGGACAGGTAGGCTGCAATGATGGTCGACAAGCTGGCCGTGCCAATAAGCATAAACGTAACCATCATTTGGTACTTAATCGCTTTTAATGGATCAATGCCTGCGAAAATCAATCCAGACATCATGCCAGGCAAACTCACCAGACCGACCGTTTTAGCCGCATCCACTGTTGGGATCATGGCAGCCCGGATACTTTCACTAATGATGCGCGCAGAAGCCAGCTTTACCGGTGCCCCAAGACTGAGCATTTCCAAAATTTTTTGGCGGTTATCGCTAAAGCGCTGGTTCAGATTGCTGTAACACAGGCCCACCGCAATCATGGCATTACTGGCAATCATTCCCGAAAGGGGGATAACCTGCATGGGCAGAAACGCGATCGCACCGCTCAACACCAAAATAGCCAGCGTCATGACCGTTCCGCTGACGATCGCTACAAAGGAGATCACAACGGCATGCTCAATATTACGGCTGCGTTTTCCCGCGTTAATGGCGGCATTCACGCAAATAAACAGCACCATCAACACCGTCACCCAGCTATTGTTGACAGCAAAAATCGACGTCAAAACATAACCGATAATGACCAACTGAATGATGGCCCGGGTTACGCTCCAGAGGATGTCTTTCCCCATACCCAGTTTCTCTTTTTGGCTGATCAGCATTGCCACGGCCACCAGAATCAGGGACAGCAGTAGCGAGGTGTCAGTAATATTATGCTGACTCAACATTATTCTCCTTTTCTGACGGCGCCAAACGTAACAGACGTGTGGCGTGCTGTATTTCATTAACATCATGGCTGACCCACACAACCGCCATCTGATCGCTGGTGACAAAGCTGTTAATCAACGCGTGAACCACCCGTTTATTATCTTCATCCAGCGCGCTGGTCACCTCGTCGAGTAACAGGACATCAGGCACAAATTGCAGATGACAAAGCAGTGCGACACGCTGCTTTTCCCCACCTGAAAGTTGCTCAACCGGTTTATTCAGCATCTCCGGTGACAGATTCACGCTTTCCAGGGCTGCCACAAGGTGGTCGCGCTGGGGCTTCTGCTGGCGAAGTTGCCACGGCAGTGCCAGATTTTCATAGACCGTGTTACCGAATAGCTGTGGGGTCTGAAAGCAATAAGACACCCGCTGGCGATATTCTTCGGTGTTAAGCGCAGTGATATCCTGCCCCCTGAAGCGAATTTGCCCAGCGGTTGGGTTTAATAATAAAGCCATAATTTTGAGAAGTGTGCTTTTGCCGCTGCCGGAAGGGCCGGTCAGGACAAGCGAGTCTGCGCGATGAATCTGTAAAGAAACGGGGAGGAGTCGCGTGCGTCCCTGGCTTGAAAGCGTCACATCCTGTACGTCAAGCAGAGGTAAAAATGGGGTCATAACTCATCCTCAAAGAATAATAACCAGCAGGGATAAATGATTTTCGGTCTTAAATCCATAACAAGATAATTTCGTTTATGACGCCGATGCACACTGCCCATCAGGTGACAGATTCCAGACGTTCGGCCTTTGCCCGATAACCCCTTTTGCCTGCGTCAGTATTAGTGTGAAACCTAGTTGAAGTGAATAACATTGCGAGAAATTGTAATCACGAATCTCCCCTTCGGAGCAGAAATTTTTTATGTCTTTCCGTTAACACGATAACCGTGATTCCTGATGGTCGACGTTGCTTGGTTACCCACCTCTGACGGCGATCGTTCTCCAGATCTTCTCTCCGGAGGGGCATGGCTTTCCTTGCGGGCTTGTACAGCAGCAATAAAAGCCATCACTTTTTAAATTGCTTAACGTTAATCTGAAGAATCGTCTTATAACGCGGCGGTGAATAGCAACAGCGTGCAGAAAGCACTGCGGCAGCCTCGCTTATCTTCTGGCCCAGGCTCGCCAGTAAGCTCTCTCCAGCGTCGCTGCTCAGGACGCTGGTGCAATACCGGCAATAGCCTGCCCTGGTTTTGACTTCCCGGCCTGACTGACCTGTTCGGCCATAGCAATATTTCCTGTTCGATCACGCAAAATGCCGATCTCACCTTGGGGCTTTCCTGGGGCAAAATGCCGTGCGGGCGCGGTCTTCATCATTGATTTCGCGAATAATACGACAAGGGTTGCCTGCAGCAAGTACGCCTGACGGAATATCTTTGACCACGACGCTTCCCGCCCCGATGACAACGTCATTGCCGATGGTAATGCCCGGAACAATGCTGACACCTGCGCCGATCCAGACATTATTGCCGATGGTCACGGGAAGCGCATATTCAAGTCCTTGATTACGGCGTTCAGAATCCAGAGGATGGCCTGCGGTATAAATACCGACGTTTGGGGCGAGAAAAACATTATCCCCGATCACCACGTCCGCCCCATCAAGAATAACAAGATGATGGTTAGCATAAAAATTGTCGCCAACCCTGATGTTAGCGCCATAGTCACAGTAGAAAGGCGGTTCAATAACAGGGTTGTTGCCGCACTTTTTAAGAAGCCGCTGCAGGATAGCCAGGCGCGCTTCCTTATTGTCGGGTCGACTCAGGTTATAGTCATAACAAAGTGCCTTGGCCTGATCCCGGAGATGAAGAATGCGCTCATCGTAAGTGGCATCGTAGAGATCACCATCAGGTACACAGGTTACATCGTTCATCGGCTTCCTTATCATTTTTTTGAAGATCGTTGTCCAGAAGACAGTGTATTCAATTTTTATTGCCTCAGGGACGAAAGGGCTACCCTGGCAGCACCAATGATATAACGTTGCACCGCAACGTCTTAAAAATCTACATGCTATGCCCCATCCACAATATATTGTGCGAAAGTCATTTCGTTAAATCCCCGTGCATTTATCGGTATTTCATTCAAAGAAATCTTTTAATCATTAACAACGTCATGCATTACGTTTGAGATGCTGATACTCATGGGCAGGGGTAAATGCAGGCCTGAACAGCCGTTTCCACTTCGACGTATGACGCGTAGCGACTTCGTGTTGCGACGCTGCGGGAGACCTGTGTCATTATGGGCGTGAAGGGCACGGATGCAGAGCACCTTGCCGCCTGCCATCAAGCCGATAAGACATAAAAACGTTGTTATTTCAGCGAGTCATCTTCAATAGTTTAGGACAAAAAAGGAGCGAGAAATGCAGTCAGTGCATCTTATGGGAGAAGGCTATGAACCTCATGTCGTTCAGGAAGGGGGCAAACTGGTCTACTCACTCCCTGTCGATTCGGGATTTATCACTTATGAATTTGCATTTGAGATTAAGCGGGAAGATCTTGATGTCCTGCTGACTGATAATTACCGACGCGCCGTTCTCGAAATTACTGCGCATACAGTGCTTCAGCATTCGACGCTAAAAGGAAATGACCGCTTAACCCAGCGCGATTTCGATAACCTCGTTGCCGACACGCTTCACTCAACACCCGAATTCCTGCAGAGCTTTATCTCTCAGATCAGTCATGATCACCATATTGGTATTGAAGGTTATGCACAAGACATCATGGCGCGACGTTCTTTGGCAAAATAACGATGTTGAGCACCGGGAATGCAGGCTTTATGATCCGTTCAGCATAGTCATCAAATACCGTTAGTGGACAGAGAACGATACCGGACAGCTGGTGGCACGAATCCTGCTGAAATAATATCGCTTTTGTTAACGGGCTTTTAATCAGAAGCCATGCTGCCAATGGCTTCAAGCCCCACTCGCTGTCCGTAAGAAAGCTCCAGCGTATTGCCATCAGGATCAGCGAAGAAAACGTAATAACCCACAGGATCACCCGCATTTTCAGGCTCTTTACGCAAAACACCTTCAGCGCGCGCCATTTTAATTTTCTTATCCATTTCTTCCCGGCTGGCACATGCCACGCCGAGATGCCCAAAGTGACCTAAGGGCGTGTCTGTGACCTTGTCTGACTGAACCAAAACCAGCGCAAATGGACGGCTGTGATCACTGAGCCATGCCACTTTACGTGCATCCGGAACGTTGGGTTCGCGACGGTGGACAACAACCATACCGGCATAGCGTTCATAAAAAGCAATGCTCTTATCTAAGTCTCTGACAGCGAATGCAACGTGCGTAAAACCAACATCGACTATTTTCATATACCCAATCCGCCCAATGCGTAGCAAAACATGCATTCTAAAAGCTCAGGTTAAGTTTAGGTCAAGCTTAAAGACCGGTTTGAGCCGCTGAAAATATTCGAATGGGACAAACTGCGTCCTGTTATGGTGCCGTTGCGGAAGCATCATCCCTGTAAAGGGTTATTCAACCCACCTCCAACACCGCCCCTTCTTCAACACGCGGGTCTGATATGAAACAGAACCTGTGCAGGAATTTACGTCGATTGTTGCCGCCATTTCCTGACGTGGTCAATCAGGGCGCGAAGCTTTGGGGCCATATTGCGACGCTGAGGGAAATACAGATAGAAGCCTGGAAATGTTGGCAGAAAGTCATCAAGTACGGATACAAGCTCACCGCTCTCAATATAGGGCCTGAACGTTTCCTGAGTGGCCAGTGTGATGCCTCCGCCGGTTAGAGCCAGCCTCAACATCAGACGCAGATCATTAGTGGTAATTTGCGGCTCAATCGCAAGGTCGAACGCGCTTCCGTTCTCTTCAAATGGCCAGCGATAAGGCGGAATATGCGGGGACTGGCGCCAGCCGATACACTGGTGATGTACAAGATCGCGCGGATGAACAGGCAGGCCGTTGGCAGTGAAGTAGGAAGGGGATGCGACCACCATTTCGCGTTGCTCACCGGTCAGGGGAACCGCAATCATGTCTTTTTCAATGACTTCTCCAAGCCTTACGCCGGCATCGTAACCTGCAGCCACGATATCAAACTCTTCGTCCGTCACAACAATATCGAGCGTCACGGCCGGATTGGCCGCTGCAAACGAAGCGATCAACGGACCTGACAGGAATTCTTCCGCTATCGATGTCACCGCGATTCTGAGAAGTCCACGTGGCGCAGGGTCAGAAACGATCTCTTCGAACGCAGCGTTAATTCCGGTTAAAGGTAATGACAGCGATTTATGCAGTCGTTCTCCCGCTTCCGTTAAATTAACCGCGCGGGTGGTGCGCATGACAAGCATCGTCCCGAAAGTATCTTCAAGCCGTCTCATTCCCTGACTGACCGCCGAACGAGTCACACCCAGCCGTGCGGCGGCTTTACTGAAATTACCTTCTTCTGCTACCGCGATAAAAACGGGCAAAAGGTTAAGATCGATTTTCATTGTTTAATGCTGCTAACCACTGAGTACATTGAAAGCAGGATACCTGAACTTATCGTAACGTCCTATTCTCTCTCCGAACCCATTTGAAGGAGAACGTTATGAATAAGGTTATATTAATTACCGGCGCATCCAGTGGTATTGGGGAAGGTATTGCCAGAGAGTTAGGGGCGACAGGCGCGAAGGTGTTACTGGGAGCACGCAGACTGGCGCGTATTGAAGCCATTGCAGCGGAAATCTGCAGCGCAGGCGGTATCGCGCAAGCACATTTGTTGGATGTCACAGACCGGGTATCTATGGCCGCTTTTGTTCAGGCCGCGCTGGATAACTGGGGCAGGGTTGATGTTCTCATCAATAATGCGGGCGTTATGCCGCTTTCACCGCTTGCAGCCGGAAAACAGGACGAATGGGAACGCATCATTGACGTAAATATCAAGGGCGTGCTGTGGGGAATGGGTGCCGTACTTCCGTTGATGGAAGCGCAGGGTTCCGGACAGATAATCAATATTGGCTCGATTGGCGCCCTTTCTGTCGTACCCACCGCCGCGGTCTACTGTGCCTCCAAGTTCGCCGTACGGGCTATTTCTGATGGCCTGCGGCAGGAAAGCTCAAAAATCCGCGTGACCTGTGTCAATCCAGGGGTGGTAGAAAGTGAACTGGCGTCGACGATTACCCATGCGGAAACGATGGCGGCAATGGACGCTTACCGTTCTGTTGCCCTTAAACCCGCGGATATTGCCCGTGCCGTAAGGCACATTATTGAAGCGCCTGAAAACGTTGACACAACAGAAATAACTATCAGACCCACAGCGTCGCCAAACTGAAGCGTGAGTTAACTGTCATGTGCACTTTTCATTCAATACATCGGGAGCAACATTTACAGGGTAACGTTCTGTCTGTTATCTGACGCTGTGGATGCTGGGTGTTAAGCACATCTCTGTTATCAACAGGCATGCAGCAGCATGAACGCATCTCAAAAAATGTGGCCTTCAGTAAAGACAGGGATCTCAATATTTATTTGTCACGAAACGCATTGTGCAGAAGTCGCCACATATGATGAGCTGCGGGCGTAAAGCGCCTGTCCGAGTTCCGTAGCAGGTGACACTGGGCGCTACTGGCGATCGGGTGGTCGAGTGGAACGGCGACAAGCGCGCCCTGGCGAATAGGATCGGCAGCGGCGTAGGCCGTCATAAACGAGACGCCGAGCCCCGCCTGGCTGAGGTGCATGGCGGTGGAGAAGAGGTTGCATCGGTAGGCCGGGTGAAATTGCAAACCCTGGCTTTTGAACATCGCATTCATGTGCCGCTGCAGGCCGAAGTTCTCCGTCAGGGCAATAAGCGGGTGAGCGGTCAACTCTTCAATGGTAATGCTGGCGCGATTGGCAATGGGGTGCTGCGGCGCGACGACGGCACAAATCGGCCCCCACTGAAAGCTGTGGCGCTTGAGTTCCGGTGTGCCGATCGGGCCAAAGGCCAGCGCCATATCCGCTTCGCCGCTCACGATATCGTTCATCATCTCCTGCATGCTGCCCACGACAATATCGACAAACACCTGCGGGTAACACTGGGCAAACTCACGCATGACGCCCTCAATAAACGCCGTGATCAATCCGCCGCCGATGCGCACCGAAATCGTCCCGCCGCGCATATGGCGCAGATCTTTAAGCTGACTCTCCAGCTTTTCGCGCCGCTGACGGCTGGTAAAATAATCCGCCGCCAGCAGGCGTCCCGCTTCGGTCAACACCACATTACGCCCGCGCCGTTCCAGCAGGGGAAGCTGCAGCGAACGTTCAAGCTGGGCAATCTGCCGGCTGACCACGGATGCGTTAACGCCGAGGATATCTGCCGCGCGGCGAATGCCGCCCTGGTTACCGACTTCATACAGATAACCCACCTGTTTATCCTGGAACATCTGCCACACTTCCTCGTTACTGTTGACCAGAGAGCAACAATAACATCATTTGATGGCTATTTATCAAGCCGTTTAAATAGTGATAATCAAATTAATGGCCAGGCGTTGAGAGAGCGTAAATAAAAAAGTAAAAGTGCTCTTATTGCACCAAAAATGCGCCCCAAAAGGGTGAGGGAATACTTTGTTGCGATTCGAAGCAGGCGTAATGAAATAGCAATTCCCGGCAAAAAAATAAATTTCTTGCGAGTTTTAGCGAGGGGGTTTTATTGCGCCATTAATCTTAATAAAAGGCATTTATTTTACGGCTGGGCTATTCAGGCATGGATCCTGCTTAGTATCAGGACTTTTCCCTTACAGATGTAAAGAGAGATGATATGAGCGAACCAAAAACACTGAATGAGCCAGAAAAAGAGGCCACAGAGGCGTGGAACGTCGGGCCCGGCGCGTGGATCTCACTGGTCATTGTGCTGCTTGTCTTTTCAGGCTTCTTTTTCAAGGTTGACGGCATGGCATGGCTGGGCGCGTTTGATTTCACCACGCTTGGCGGCGCGTTCGGCACCATGAAGACGCCGGAAACCAACACCTTTATCGGCAGCGGCGGCATCAGTGCCAAAGCGGGTTTCCTCTTCGCGCTTTCGCTGGTGCCCACGGTGATGCTGGCACTTGGCCTGCTGGAAATCTTCACCCATTATGGCGCGATCCGCGCAGCACATAAATTACTCACGCCGCTGTTAAAACCACTGCTCGGCCTTCCGGGTTATACCGGCCTTGCGCTGATTACCGACCTGCAAAGTACCGATGCCGGCGCGGCATTAACGAAAGAGCTCTATGACAGCAAAAAGATCACCCGCAAAGACGTGGTGATTATGGGATCCTGGCAATACTCCGGCGCCGGGTTGATTAATAACTATTTTTCTATCGGCTCGGCGATGTTCGCTTCACTCACCATCCCGATTATTATTCCGTTGGTTTTAATGTTTGTGCTTAAATTCGTTGGCGCAGCCGTGGTCCGACTGGCATTAAATACTGTTTATAAGCGAGATTTCGACAATGAGTAATCAGGCAAAAGTCTCCAGTAATCCGTTTGATATTTTCGTAATTGGTGCGCGCAAGGGTTTTAATATTGCCATTAATAATTTGATGCCGAATGTATTAATGGCCTACGTGATCGCCGAAATGCTTAATTTGTTAGGGGTGATGCAGATTATTGGCCACGTGTGCGCACCGCTGATGGGGCTATTCGGCCTGCCCGGTGAGGCGATCACCGTGTTGTTAACCGCCTGGCTCTCGTCATCTGCCGGAACCGGCGTTGCCATCAGCCTGCTGAGCAAAGGCCAGCTTGATATCGGGCAGATCACGATTCTTGCGCCCGCCATCTTTTTGATGGGTTCGCAACTCCAGTACATGGGGCGCCTGCTGGGCGTGGCCGATGTACCGAAAAAGTACTGGCCGCTACTGATGGCGGTCAGCATTCTCAATGCCGTAATCGCCATGTTGATTATGCGCGTTATTGCCTGAGCATTAAGGAGTAAGACGTGTCACCTACACTTGAGCACTTTAATTACCTGCACCAGATCCCGGAACTGGGGTTCGAAGAGTACAAGACGTCCGCCTACATCGCGGGCGTGCTGGAGGCGGCAGGCTACCAGGTCACGCGCCAGGTTAATAACACCACCGGTATTGTCGCGGTGCTGGACAGCGGTAAGCCCGGCCCGACCTTAGCGCTGCGCGCCGATATGGATGCGCTGGGGCATATCATTGACGGCAAACATGTGGCGCGCCACACCTGCGGGCACGATGGTCACTCCACCGTCGTATTGACCACGGCCCAGGAGGTGATGGCTGAGGAGCGAGTGAAAAAGGGCAGGCTGAAGCTGATCTTCCAGCCTGCTGAGGAGTTAGGCACCGGCGCGATAGCCCTGACCGAAGGCGGCGTGTTGGATGATGTTGATATGTTGCTTGGCTTTCATCTGCGCCCGCTGGAGGAGTGCCCGATGGGCCAGGCCGTGCCGGCAATGTACTACTCCGCGTCCGCCACGGTGGAAGTGATGTTTCATGGCAAAGCGGCGCACGCTGCGCGCCCGCACTTAGGCGTTAACGCGCTGGATGCCGCCGCCCATGCGGTGCAGGCGGTAAACGGCATTCATCTTGCGCCCTCGCTGACATGGAGCGCGAAAGCGACGCGTTTTCTCTGCGATGCGGGCGTGACCAACTCGATTCCTGATCGCGCGCAGGTGTGCTGGGATCTGCGCGCCGCAGAGAACGAAGCGATGGATAGCCTCAAACCTCAGGTGATACGCGCGATTGAGAGCAGCGCCGCCGCGTATGGTGCGCGCGCGGAAATTCGCATTCTGAAAGAGATGCCCGCCGCGATTATCCATGACGAGGCAACAGCGGTTATCACACGTGCTATCCGCAGTGTGTTTGGTGAAACCGGCCTTACCGCGGCTAAATCGACACCAGGCAGTGAAGATTTCTTCCACTATCTGCGTCTTCGGCCTCAAATCAAAGGCGGCTTCTGGGGACTGGGCGCCAACCTGACGCCCGGCCTGCATCATCCGGAGATGCATTTTGACCGCGATGCGTTGGCGCTGGGAGTGAAAGTGTTTAAAGCCTGTGTGGAGGATGTGCTGGGCTGACGATCAGCATTACAGTGACGTGCCGTGCTCGTCGGATATCAGTATTGCAGAAGAGAGGGCCGACAGTGCTGTCCGACGTTCGCGGCCATCATAGTGAAGCCGCTACGGGCATCCTTTTCAGGTGAGTGGCCCTGTGACTTGTACCCAAGCGTAAACGTTACTTTTCGCCGGGCTTTGCTGTCTGCCGGGGAGGAGGGCACCGGTATCCGTCACCGTCACGGGGGGCCAATTTCACCCTCTTTAGCGATATCGGTTACCGGATGGGCTGGTGGCACAGATGGCGACGAATGCCTAACCGAACGCCTCTGCCTGAAATGGCGAATCGGGTTGTTTTGTCGTGCGCCACAGGGTAAAAACGGGACAAAGCGTCGGCTATGTTTTTTGCTGCTTGTCGGCAAAACGCTGAAAAATCAGTGACCGGTCCGGTTGCCGTACTCATCAATAACTTTTTCGCCATCCTCTTTCGTAAAGGCTCCCTTCTGTGACTCAGGCAGAATGCCCAGAACGGCCTCAGACGGACGACAGAGCCTTGTGCCGAGCGGCGTCACGACTATCGGACGGTTGATGAGGACAGGATGAGCCAGCATAGCATCCAGCAGTTCATCATCATTGAACCGATCTTCGGCCAGCCCCAGATGTTCATACGGCTCTGTGTTTTTGCGCAGCAGATCGCGCACGCGGATCCCCATATCCGCTATCCGTTTTTTAAGCTCGTCGCGGGAGGGTGGCGTTTCCAGATATAAAATCACTGTTGGCTCCACGCCACCGTTGCGGATAAGCGCCAGGGCGTTACGCGACGTCCCACAGGCCGGGTTGTGGTAAATGATGATGTTAGTCATAAATGGCACTCCGTTACGGGGCTACGCTGGCGCAGTCACGTTGTAAAGGTTAAACAGAAAGACGCAGGGCCAGCGCCGCCAGCGTGACAAAAAGTACCGGCAGGGTCATCACAACGCCCACGCGGAAGTAGTTGCTCCAGCTGATGGTGATATTTTTCTGCGCCAGAACGTGTAGCCACAGCAGGGTCGCCAGGCTGCCGATGGGGGTGATTTTCGGACCAAGATCGCAACCGATGATATTGGCGTAAATCATCGCCTCTTTCACCACACCCTCAGCCGTGCTGCCATCAATGGAAAGGGCACCGACCAGGACGGTAGGCATGTTGTTCATCACCGATGACAGAAAGGCCGTCAGAAAACCGGTAGCGAATGTGGCTCCCCATACACCATGCTCTGCAAACCCGTTCAGGGCGGACGAGAGGTAATCCGTCAGTCCGGCGTTACGCAGGCCATAAACCACCAGATACATACCCAGCGAGAAGGTGACGATCTGCCAGGGCGCGCCTTTCAGGACTTTACGGGTATCAATCACCTGTCCTTTACGGGCAACCAGCCACAGAATAAATGCCGCGACCGCAGCAACCAGACTGACCGGAACGCCGAGCGGCTCCAGAGCAAAAAAACCGGTCAGCAACAGACACAGAACCAGCCATCCGGCTTTGAAGGTTCGCACGTCACGAATGGCTTCCCGTGGTACCTTTAGTTTTGCCATGTCATAGGCGACCGGGATGTCTTTACGGAAGAAGAAGTGAAGCATAACCAGCGTGGCCGCCACGGATGCCATGTTGACCGGCATCATGACAGACGCGTATTCGCTGAATCCCAGCTTAAAAAAGTCCGCCGTCACGATGTTAACCAGGTTCGATACGATGAGTGGCAGGCTGGATGTGTCAGCGATAAAACCTGCCGCCATCACAAACGCCAGCGTTGCGCCGGTGCTGAAGCCCAGCGCCAACAGCATGGCAATGACAACAGGCGTCAGGATCAGTGCCGCCCCGTCATTCGCAAACAAGGCCGCCACTGCCGCACCCAGCAGAACACTATACGTGAACAGCAGCCTGCCTTTACCGCCACCCCATCGGGAAACGTGCAGGGCAGCCCACTCAAAAAAACCAGATTCATCGAGCAGCAGGCTGATGATAATCACCGCGATAAACGTGGCCGTCGCGTTCCAAACGATCTGCCAGACGGCCGTAATATCGCCGAAATGCACTACGCCCGTCAGCAGGGCCAGCGCAGCCCCGATAACAGCACTCCAGCCAATACTCAGCCCTTTTGGCTGCCAGATAACCAGTACCAGTGTCAGGACGAATATAGCGCCTGCGAGAAACATACTTTTTCCTTTTAATACAAAGTCTGGTAAACAGGACGTAAGACAGCCCTGCAAACAGATATGAAAAATCATATGTGTTTGAGTAAATTTTTAAATGCAGACAGGCTTGCCGTTGGTGGTCGCGTTATTCCTTTCAGCCTGCTGGCTGAGTTGCAGAATGTCATCGCGCTGACACAGGTAAGCCTGCTCGATCACCATAGCAGCCCATGCGGGCATGTGTGGTGACAACCGATAATGAATCCATTTGCCGTCACGCCTGTCAATAAGCAGACCACTGTCTCTGAGCAGTGCCAGATGCCGTGAAATTTTAGGCTGACTTTGCCTCAGGATTGACGTGAGTTCACAGACGCAAAGCTCGCCTTTTTCACGCAACAGCACTACCAGACTGAGGCGTGTTTCATCCGAAAAATTTTTGAAAAGCTGAAGAGGCTGAAGTTGAGGCATGCTGACTCCTGATTACGGAACAGAAGACATTGTTGCTGTCTGTCTACGGCGAGTCAATAACATATTTGCTAATTCATATGTATTGACTCACTCATGGCTCATCTTCGGATATTCCGTCCAGGGTTTACCTGCACAGTAAAGCCAGGGATCATTTACGATTCGGTAAAGGGGATTAAATCATATTGCGTAAAGGCACGTTTTGCTAAAGAGAACGATCGTTTCCTAAAATACACTTCAACAGCTGATATCAAGCCTACAACTTTATAAACAAGTAACAGTAAACCCTTAAATCGCGTTCCCAGAGCTGACATTGTACAAAAACGCCTCCAAGCCCGACGCCATGAGCGCCATTGCACGCTACTTCGACAGTGCGTCACTGCCTACTCAGCAGGAAACGCTGGGAAGCATTGCGTCAGAAATCCTTCGCGCAGGAAAAAGCCTGAACCGCACGGCCATTTGTAGCAAGCTTGTCCGTCGCCTGGAACTGGCAGGAAGTGCAGAAGAAGAGCAGCACTACTGTGAACTCCTTCGTATTTTATTCGGCCCTAAAGCCGGGAACTGATGCCCTACGACTGCCAGGCTGAACCCCAATACTCGTTTTTCCCACTCATCTCCCTCACGTTGACCGCTTTTGCCGCTGCATAATTCCTGAGGCATAATCTTACGCCGTCATTACGCACACGTTCAGAGCCGTGGCCTGGAGATATTCAGGGGAACGCTGAAACGCGCGCAGTGGTTACATCGAAAAGTGATACCCCCTGGTTATCATGTCTCAAAACCGGACATTTATATGCTGACGCCAGTTAACTCTCTGCTTACTGCGAAGCGTACCTGTTACTTCTGAGATTATTCACTGTTACCTGGCACAAAGTACGGAGTAATCAGCATATGAGGAATAGCGAGAGAAGCGAGCGCAGCAAATAGCGATTTAATGTCTGCGTCACTAGAGGGGTACATGATACAGGTTGTCACGGCCGCCAGCAGAATTGCCGCTAAAAGCACCGGCCAGGTCGCATAAAGGTAACCTGTGTAATGAGCATAACCCAACTGAATTCGACGTAACCGGGTTTGCGGCAGGGCATGCAGAATTAAAAAACCCATGGAAAAGCCGACAAAAGGTGGAAGGATCAGCAAGGCCAGCGTTCCGGTAATGAGCCGCACATCGTGACGAATCAATCCGGTGATAACCAGGCTAAGGGTACAAAGTGCGCCCGCGTTAGCCATGAAAAACGTCACGGAACTGAGCAGTGAGGGTGTCAGTCCTGCCTGGTGAAGGATGATGTTGTATTCTCGCAGGTGGAAGAAGGCTGGGGTCGCTATCATGCTGACTCCTCTGGCAAGGCGCTCTGACATCCCTCCCTTTGGCGCATCCTCAAGGGCAAAATGCAGCGCAGATGCCAGCAAGAAACCGGGTAATGCCAGTGCCGGCGACCAGTGCCACCAGAACAGGCAAAGCAGGATGATCACGCCATAAGCCGCCAGGAATGGCAACTTACGCCCGCGTTTTACTATTGCCAGATCGCTGGCACCGTGTGCCATGCCAATCACACCTATTGCTACTATGGCAAACATTAACTGTACGCGCAGCGGACTGAAAGAGGCAGCCAGCGCTGCCCCCCACAGTCCTGTCCAGCTGGCAGTTTGCCGCAGACTCATACCCGCACAGCACCATCTGATGTGGAATGGCGCAGCGCTTTTTCAAGACTGGATGCAGCGTAAAAGGCGTAAAACACCTTGGCGATGATATCAAGAACCAGGAATGCCCATACGGACGCAGGGTCGGTGATGACTTTTAATCCTTCCGGACCGACAAGGAAAACGATAGGGTAGATAAACCAGACCACCGTCAGCAATGCGACGTTTTTGTTGTAAGCGACCGCCATCGCCCTGCCGCGCCCAGCGGCAATCGTACGCAGCGGTCCCCACAGAAGGTAAACCACGCCAAGAAACGCAGCACAGGACCAGAGATACCACACCCATTTTGCGGCGAACGTTGTCGCCAGTGCAGAGACCAGACCGGTAATAATCATCATCACATCCAGAATGATGATAGCCGTTAAAAAACCACCCATCTCACCCGGTTTACTCTGTTCATGAAAGGCGACCATAACCAGCCCCGCCAGTAATACAGGTGTAGTGACGGACCAGTCAGCATAGCGGGCGAGATAAACGATGCTGCCACTTTCGGTCGCCAGATTACCGAAACCAAATGCCATTGCCAGATAAGCGGTTGCCGCAATAAAAGGGACCGAGGCATGCATTAACGTATGATGCCGGAGGGGGAATATTTTTTTGCCTGAGGCATAAATCACCAATGACGCAAGTGCCATGACCGAAAACCCGATCAAAAATGCGGTTTGATCCATAATACTTTCTCCTTGCACAGACGCCCTCACAGGGCCGTTTGCGCTGCCATAAATTGAAATTTTTTTATATTCCGAATGAGAATATGCATAAAGTATATGACGTGCCGTTCAAATTGCTAATGATGCAACAGTGTGGACGGAAACTTCGGCGAAATACATTGAATAAGTGATTCTTTATTCGTCGAGTCCGGAGGGATAAATGTAAAAATCTGTTTCACTAACTTTCATTTTTAACAATTTGTATCCAATAAAAAAATGGGACCATTTTATTTTTTCTTTTAATATTATGGGGTTAAATTGTTTTCTTGGTCTTGAGGAATTTGAAGGTAATTAATATGAAAGAGAAAGAATTATATTATTCGCTAGAGAAAATAAAACACTGTACTAAGCAAAGGACAAGGTTTCCAAACAGGTCAATGGCGCTGTGTTAATTGGCACTTTGTATAATAACAGGTCGTTACTACGTCGCTGGCGTGATTTCTAAAAGAATTCAGCTGGCTTAATATGGCGGTCGTGACCTACTCTCATTGAAAATACATCGCGATTTTAGTCATGTCCGCTCTTGACACAGAGCGGACATGAATTCAGTGCAATTTTGTCTGAGAGCAACCAGCGGGGTAGCTCTTAATGGAAATGTCTGCGTTTTCATTCACCCACTACGTCACCATAAATTATGGGGATATCGTTTCTGATTTGCCCGGAAAATGTTTTGGTGGAAAACTTCAAACGCGACAGAGCTCGTTGGCTCTTACTTTCCATTCGTCAACCTGAGTGGGATGTTCAAAAGAGTAATAGACGCGAGCATCCTCAGGCAGAATATTACGCAGTGCCTGCATACAATTGGCCTCACAGGGTCGCAATTCAATATAGGCAGCCGTGATGGGTATTACATCATCGGTGGAATAGCGCTCGATGCGGTCTATCGCGGCAACTAGCGCCGCCATTTCGCCATGTAGCCTGACCCAGTTATGGGTATAGATTCCTGGTGGCATGCTTACCTGCATCCGACTGTTTCCGAACGCATAACGAATATTCCCCCGAAGCCTGTACTCGACTACTGCACAGCAAGACTCAGGACCGAAACCAGGTTGTTCCACTCGTTTCTTTTTGTCCTCCAGCGTGCGCCTGACAATCGGATAACCGGAATTGAGAGAGTATTCAGTTTTTATAAGTTGCATCAGAGACCCTTATGCTTAACCATTATTAATAAATTATATGGAGTTCCGGCGCGAAATTCCATATAAAAGGGCGCTAATGGGCCGTGAAAGTTAAGGTATGCTTAATAATAATTAGCGAGATTTAATCATCCTGCGTTTTCCTTCGGCTTTATCAGCACGATACCTGCCGCTCCGCATCTGTACTGGCCCACTTCATATCTGTCGTTCTGTCCAGCCAGTCCTTTATGGTTCGGGTCAGTGAGTATTCCGTCTGTAGTCATGACGGCTCAATCATCGGGTTTACCAGAGGCAGTGGGAATTTTACAGAGATGCGCTTTGTCGATGCCATCCCGCGGGGGAGAGCCACATTACTCCTGCAACAGGCCATTCATGATCAGGGCGTTAATTAACTTGATGTTGATGAACAGAATCATCAGGCGGTTGCCTTTAACAAAAAGAAAGGCTTTATCAGGACGGGCCGCTTTGAGCCTGATGGTCAGGGAAGGCGCTGTGCGTCATTGCATAGGCAACGAGCGTGAATATCAGCCGCATTATCTGCTGCCACCAGCGCCTGCCATGCTTGTTGTGTGATCGAATAAAACAGGCTGGGCGGCGCATTATCCACATCATGAATCTCTTTAAGAAATCGCAACCCGGTTTTTTCCAGCACGCGGATAGAGGCTTGATGATGGCTTCTTACCCGGGCTGATATCGTATCCAACCCCAGTTCGCGAAAACCATACTCCAGCGCGAAGCGCGACAGCTCCGTAGCGTAGCCCTTACCCCATGCGCTGGTGGCAAACCGATAGCCAAGATTATGAATGGTTTCGTCACCGTGAATGCGAACGCTCAGCCCGCCGAAACCGATAAGGGCATCCGGTGCATCCTGGGTTGCTATCGCCCAGCTGTCATAGCCATAACGCTGGTACGATCGCAGTCTGTCGGCCAGCACCTTTTGCGCGTGAGCCAGATCAGGATAAGGGCCTGCCGGGTTAAACGTATTGGTCGCGGGATCACCGTAAATCCTGAACAGATCCTTGTCATCGGAAGGGCGCATAGCTCTGAGCAATAAACGCGGGGTCTGAAGATGCACTATAAACCTCAGTGTAAGGCCATCTGAATGGCATATTAATAGCGCGTTTACCCGACGAGGAAAAGAGATGACGATTCAGCAATTGCGTATTGCCCGACCCGTTACGGATTTAGCCGAGAGCTGCGCAATGTACTGTTCGGGCCTGGGCCTGATGCCCATTGGGGAATTCACCGATCACGAGGGATTTAGTGGGGTGATGCTTGGCGACGAAACCCTGTCCTGGCATCTGGAATTTACCCACTGCCATCACCATCCCGTCAAACCGGCTTCAACAGCCGAGGATCTTCTGGTGCTGTATTTGCCCAGTGAAGCGGACTGGCAGCAACGCTGCCTCAGCCTGACCCGCGCAGGTTTTACGCGCGTAACATCGTTTAATCCCTACTGGGCGGAAAACGGCGCTACCTTCCAGGATAAAGACGGTTATCGTACGGTGCTTCAGCACGGCACCTGGCGATTGTAGTCCTCTTTTTCAGCCTCATCCCTTGAACCTGCCTGACGTCACAGGGGGCAAGTAATAAGCGTGCGGTTAACGTGAACGACTGACGCAAAACCGCCAAATATGTGAGGCGGGCAAGGGCTTGGTGGCCGGGTAAACGCGTGGCATGATGAGGGACATCTTTCAGCGTAAGAGCCAACACGTGATCAATATTGCCTGCTTACATACCGCCGCCAGCAATATCGCCATTTTTGACGATGCTGCCCGTCAGCTTGAGCTGGACCATCTGCAGCTCAGCCATCTGGTCATGCCGCACCTGCTGGCTGAAGCTGAAGCCAGCGGCGGCCTGACCGCAGGACTGCACGAGCGGCTGGTTGCTCTGTTACGGGATCTGCAACCGCACTTCGATGTCATTCTGATCACCTGCTCGACATTAGGGCCGGTTTCCGAAGCCTTCACCTCATCCCGACAACCCTGCGCTGTCTGGCGTACCGACGGCATGTTGGCAAAAGCCGTGCATCAGAGCGCAAAGAAAACGGTGGTGCTCTGTGCGGCAGAATCCACGCTTGGCGCAACGCGTGCGCTGTTCTGTACCGATGGGCAAACGCCGGACATCCGCCTGATTCCCGAAGCCTGGCAGCGCTTTAAAGCGGGAGATGGAGCGGGATATTTTCACTGCGTACGTACAGCGGTGGAACATGCCTGGCAGCAGGGCGCAGAGCGGGTGGTATTGGCACAGAGTTCGATGGCACCGGTTGCGCAGCAGTTTCCGCCTGAACGTCAGCCCCTGTCAGGTCCGCATCTGGCGCTGCTGCAGTGTCACCAGCAGGCTAACCGTTAAGGCCGCAACCGGGTTGCGGCCAGGGTCAGTTATTCGTCCTGCGTCAGCGTTCCTTTCGCGCCATGGGGTTCTGAGCGCAGATACTGCGGCGGTGCTTTGACATTGGCATTGAATTCGGCCGCGGCGTGCCATGGCCAGCGTGGGTTATACAACATGCCGCGCGCCAGGGCGACCAGGTCGGCTTCCTGCTGTTGCAAAATATCTTCAGCCTGCTGTGGCTCGGTAATTAAGCCTACCGCAATCACCGGAATGCCAATCTGCTGGCGGATGTCGCGTGCAAAAGGAACCTGGTAATTTGGCCCGACCTTAATCTGCTGTTGTTCCGACAATCCGCCGCTGGATACGTGGATGTAGGCACAGTTCAGGGATTCAAGCTGCTTAGAGAAGGCAATGGACTGGCCGACATCCCATCCGCCTTCTACCCAGTCGCTGGCCGAAATACGCACCCCAACCGGAATCTCTGCGGGTACGGCTTCACGTACCGCATGAAACACTTCCAAGGGATAACGCATTCTGTTTTCCAGCGAGCCGCCGTATTCATCACTTCGCTTGTTGGATAAGGGAGAGAGAAACTGGTGGAGCAGGTAGCCATGCGCGGCGTGAACTTCAATTAATTCTATTCCCAGACGAACCGCGCGTTTTGCCGTTGCGACAAAAGCATTTTTAACGCGCTCGAGATCGCTGGCCTGCATCTCCAGCGGAAGATGCTCGCCATCACTGAACGACAGGGCAGAAGGGGCCAGGGTTTGCCAGCCGCCATCCTGAGGCGTAATCTGTTCGCCACCTTCCCAAGGAACGGTGCAGGATGCTTTACGCCCGGCATGGCCGAGCTGAATGCCGATCGGCATATCTGAGTACTGACGAATATCCTGCAGAACCTCGCTCAGCGCCGTTTCTGTTTCATCGTCCCATAAGCCTAAATCGCCATAGGTGATCCGGCCGATGTCCTCAACGGCGGTAGCTTCAATAATCAACAAGCCTGCACCCGATAAGGCAAGATGGCCCAGATGAATACGATGCCAGGCGGTCGCACTGCCTTCATCAGCCGAATACTGACACATTGGCGCAATGACTATCCTGTTATCCAGGGTTAACTCACCCAGAGAGAAAGGGGAAAAGAGCTTGCTCATAAAAACCTCATTGTCGGCGCAGGGGGAAAGTGTGTTGAAAACTATAGTGGCTGATGAGCAAACGCGTACTTCTGGCAGCGTAACAATTTATTGAACAGCCTTATTTAGTTACAGCATACATAAGAAACATGAAGATCAGGCAGAATATGTAAAGCGATCACGGCCTGAAAAAGATGAGATAACGTTGCGTAAGCAGGGGAAAACGGGAACCCCTGCTGTTATTGCCGAAGATAACAGCAGGGTTCAGGGGGGCTAATAACGCATTGCGAAGAGTGATCGGTCACAATCAGGCTCTCTGCAACGCCTTCTCGTCAAGCGCATACAGCGTCGCGGTGGCTTCCAGAATATGCTGCTGATCGTTACCCGGTTTATGGGAATCAACGTGGGTAATGTGATAGCCCACAGCACCCGCCTCCGTTGCTTTGCGCAGCAGGGCATCCGTGATTTCTTCCATCGATGTCGCCCAGGTGACGGTTGTCACGCCCATCGGCTTGATGGCATTTTTTTCATCCTGAGACAAACCTGTACGGATAAACACAGGGCTAACGGTCTGAGGAGAGAAGATAGACAAAATATCCTGAACAAGTGCTTTCATTTTCGTGCTCCTGAATATCTGAAATTACGGCATCACGCGCCTGTTGAGCGCCATCGATTTTTTAATTCATTCGCCATGAGTTCGATTAACGCGGTCATGTTAAGGACTGTCGGCAAAAGTTATAAAATACCTTTTCCGGTTAACGAATTTGGCTTTTCTTGCTAATCAGATGCTTATGAAAGCTTCAGCCACACTTGAGCTGAAATATGGAAGGTTTTTTGTGTCTGCTTACAGCTTGTGAAATCTGGATACAAAATGCCAACACGAACTTAACAATTAAGCCGGCAAGAACAGCAAAGTGGGATAAAAGGGCGCGCGGCGTCGGGCTGACAAACGTTTACATTAATTGAAAAAATTGAAAATCAGCCGCATTGTTCCGGTAACAGGTTGATAAGTAACAGGCTTACCCGTGATGAAATTTGCCTTAGGGAATTCTCTCGTCCATCGGCACAGGATTTTCATAAAACTGTCACAACGCATCCCAATACTGCACAGCCACGGAGTAACAAAAAGACATCTTTCGACATCCTTTGAAACCTGTTTCTTTGTTCAGGCGGTCGCTGTCATCATTATGGAGAGTTTTATGCCACGTCAACCTCGTCTTCACCCTTCCTCTACTGTGTTTTCCCTGCGTCAACTTCCTCTGTGCCTGCTGGCTCTGGGCGGTCTGACCCTCAGTGCCTCTGCGTTTGCCGACGCCATCAAAGCGAAAAACGTCATTGTCATGATTAACGATGGTGCAGGCTGGGGAACATGGGATGCCACCGCATACTGGCAGTACGGTGGGCGCGATAAAACGCCTTATGCTGGATTCCCGGTAAAGTATGCCATGACAACCTATCCACTCAACGCCTCGAAAAAAGCCACACACAGCAATGAATCCCTTGTTAATTATGACCCGCAGAAAGCCTGGGACACGACAAAAACCGAGAGCAAAGAACTGCCCTTTAAGGGTTACGAATATCTGGCCATCAATCCTACTGACAGTGCGGCGGCGGGCACCGCGCTGGCATCCGGGGTAAAAACCTATAACAACGCCATCAACGTCGATAACATGGGTAAACCGGTCGACTTCATTACTCTGACAGCCAGGGAACAGGGAAAGGCCACGGGCGTCGTCACCAGTGTGCCGTTCTCGCACGCCACGCCAGCGGCCTTTGGTGCGCAGAATGCTTCCCGTAACGATTATCACGCGATCGCCAGACAAATGCTCACCGCCGGTAAGCTCGACGTGATTATGGGAACCGGACTGCCGGGCTTCAACGTGAATGGAACGGATTGTCAGCATCTGGCGAAAAATGAGTCCACCGCCGGCTGTGGCAAAGATGCGAACCTTTATCTGGCGCAAACCGAATGGGATTTACTCCGCGCGGGTAAGCTGGCGCCAGCGGGCGGTCAGCCGTGGAAAATTGTGCGCAGCACGGAGGCGTTTACCCAGTTGGCTAACGGCTCGCTGAACTATGATGGCCCGCTGCTGGGATCGCCCAACGTCGCCCCCAACGGAACGTTACAGCAGGGCCGGCAGGGTGAATTTGTTGGTAAAGATGCGGCGAATCCATCAGGCGATGCATTTATTACCACGGTGCCAACGCTGAACCTGATGACCCGTGGCGCGATTCAGCATCTGAGCAAAAATCCGAACGGCTTCTTTATGATGGTAGAAGGTGGGGCAACCGACTGGTCTGCCCATACCAGCAATGCCTGCAGTGGTAAAGGAGACTGGGGCAACACGTATAACCCCAACTGTGTGGGCGTTGAATACGGCCGTCTGATTGAAGAAAGCGCCGATTTTAATCACGCCGTGGCCTCTGTCATTGAATGGGTCGAGACAAACAGCAACTGGAACGAGACCTTGCTGATTGTTACCACGGATCATGATAACGGCATGCCGATGGGGCCGGATGCGCAGACTCGCGCATTTGAACCCGTCATCAATAACGGCAAAGGCGCCATGCCAGGCGTGTCTTTCCGTCCCACCGGCAATCACGCTAACGCGCTGGTTCCGCTGTGGGCAAAAGGTGTGGGCGCTGAAGCCTTCGCCGAACGCGTGCGCGGTAACGACGCGGGCTATGCCAAATATGTCGGTTACAATCAGGGCGATTACATCGATAATACCGACGTTTTCACCGTCGTAAAGGCCGCGCTGGAGGGAAAGGCCGTTGAAAAAATTATGCCCGGGCAGGCCAGTAAATCCTGACGTGACAATGTCACAATAAAGAGGGCGCGTGATGCCTTCCTGACCGCATCAGGTACTCGGTGCCGGTGAATATTCGCTCACCGGCACCGCTGTGTTGTCTCCGTCACCCGCACAACACGTCGATGCCTTCACTTTTTTTTCCGCCGTCAGCAATATTCTGCTGGCTCATTCGTCTACCTCATCACAAACGTGTGTTTATCACTGATGAGGTCATTCTGATATGAGAGATTTTGATCACCCTTCGTTCCGCCATGCCCGTGCCAGGGGCAGAAACCGACTGGCGAAGCCTTTGATAGTGGGCGCCGTTTTTATTGTCGCACTATGTCTGCTGGTCATGTCACTGTGGAATGCCTTGCTGCCCGCGCTTATCGGGGTTAAAACGATCGGTTTCTGGCAGGCCGCAGGGTTGTTGCTACTGTGCCGGATTCTGTTTGGCGGCTTGGGTATCAGGCCGGGAATGTTTGGCCATGCCCGGCGTCGTATGCATGAACGCTGGATGCAGATGACACCGGAACAACGAGACGCATTTATGAAGCAACGTCGGGAAGGTTTTGGCCATCGGGGGCAACACTGCCGTGATAAACGCCGGGACGAACAGCCTCCGTCGTCAGATGACAACCATGCTGCCCGGACTGAGTAGACGATGAAGGCCAGCGCATCGCAAGCCTCATCGTGGGTCAAAGCGCTTACGCTCTGCAGAACGAAACTCCAGCGATTTATTCGTGCCCGTACCCCAGCACGGGAGGAGGCTGAAGATATTTTGCAGGAAATTACCTGTCAGCTGATCGGCGTGGAACAGCCGGTTGAGAATATCTCAGCCTGGCTGTTTCGGGCGGCACGCAATGAAATGACGGATCGGGCGCGTAAGAAGCGGGAGTTGCCACTTGCCAGCTACATGAAAAACGACGAGGAGGATGGGGTTGAAAGCGAACTGGCTGAAACCCTGTTTGGCATTCCGCAAACCCCTGAAGATGATTACCTCAGCGCGCTACTCTGGGAGGCGCTGGAGGCGGCGCTAGCCGAACTTCCGCCCGCGCAGTATGAGGTGTTTGACCAAACGGAGCTGCAGGGAATCAGCTATAAAGCGCTGTCAGAATTAACCGGCGTCAGTGTTCAGACCTTGCTGTCGCGCAAGCATAAAGCCGTACTGTATCTGCGCATGCGCTTGCGGGCGGTCTACGACGATCTGGTCAGTGAAGATTGAAAAAAGGCGGCCATGACGGGCCGCCAATGTTCGCATTATCCCCTTGAAAGGGGAAGGATGACGCGATCAGCCCTTCACGCCGCCGGCGGTCAGGCCGTTAACCAGCCAGCGTTGCGCCAGCAGGAACACCAGGGTAATAGGAATGGCAGAGAGAACGGCGGCTGCGGCAAAATCGCCCCACAGATAGTTTTGCGGATTAAGATATTGCTGCATGCCCACGGCCAGCGTGTAACTGTTGACGTCACGCAGCAGCAGTGAGGCCACCGGGACTTCCGTTACTGCAGCGATAAACGCCAAAATAAACACCACGGCTAAAATGGGCACCGATAACGGGAGTAAAACCAGCCGGAAAGCCTGCCAGGGCGTTGCGCCATCCAGCGCCGCCGCTTCCTCCAGCGAGCTATCAATGGTTTCGAAATAGCCTTTTATCGTCCAGACATGCAGCGCGATGCCGCCAAGATAGGCGAAGATCACGCCGCCATGGGTATTTAAACCCACAAACGGCAGATATTGCCCGAGACGGTCGAACAGGGCATAAAGCGCAACCAGCGACAGCACCGCCGGGAACATCTGAAAAATCAGCATCCCTTTTAACAGGCTCTCACGCCCTTTAAAGCGCATCCGGGCAAAGGCATAGGCGCAGGTGGTGGACAGCGCCACAATGCCCATTGCGCTGATAGCCGCGATCTTGACCGAGTTCCACAGCCACAGCAAAACAGGAAAGGGCGGCGGCGTGACTGAGCCGTCAGCATGCTGAACGCTGAAGCCCAGCGCCAGCCGCCAGTGTTCCCAGGAGATATGTTCCGGAATAATACTGCCGGTGGCAAAATTTCCCGCGCGCAGTGAAATCGCCACCACCATCAGTAAGGGAAACAGTATTGCCGCAATAAACGCCAGCAGCAGCAGATGCGTCATAAACAGACGTAACTTCTGCGATTTGGGTTGTACCATCGCCATCATGACTCCTTAGTCGAATTTCATCCGCACGGCTTTCAGATTGATCACCGCCAGTGCGCCAACCAGCAGGAAAATCAGCGTAGCGATAGCCGCTGCCAGACCAAAGTCCTGCCCGCCACCGCCTTCAAAAGCAATACGCCAGGTGTAGTTCACCAGCAGGTCGGTGTAACCCGCAGGCGTGGTCGTGCCGAGCCTGTCGGGTGCACCATTCGTCAGTAGCTGCACCAGCACAAAGTTATTAAAATTGAAGGCAAAACTGGCAATCATCAGCGGCGTCAGCGGTTTTAACAGCAGCGGTACCGTAATCAGGAAAAAGTTTTGTAGCGGCCCGGCACCGTCCATCGCAGAGGCTTCGTACAAATCCTCGGGAATCGCTTTCAGCAGCCCCATGCACAAAATCATCATGTAGGGATAACCCAGCCAGGTATTCACGATGATCAGCATGGCACGCGCCAGCGTAGGATCGCTGAACCACGCCGGTTTACTGCCAAACAGGGCGTTGAGCATGACGTTGATTTCGCCAAAGCTCTGATTGAATAATCCCTTGAAGATCAAGATGGAGATAAAGGCGGGCACGGCATAAGGCAGGATCAGCATTACCCGGTAGACGGCTTTGCCTTTTAACGCCTCCCACTGCACCAGGCAGGCCAGCACCATGCCCACCGCCACCGTTAACACCACGGTCAGCAAAGAGAAAATCATCGTCCAGCCAAAGATGGCCAGGAACGGCTTTTGAATCCCCTCGTCGGTGAACACGCGAATAAAGTTCTGCCAGCCCGCGCCCACGGTAAATCCGGGACTCAGACGTTCTTCTCCCCACTGGCCCTTTGCGTCAATCACCTGATAAAAGCCGGTATTCGGATTGGCGCGATAGCTCACGCCGCTTTGCTGGTTTCTTAACGTCTGATGATCCGTTACCACATAGAGCGGGCGCGTCCCAGAAAACTGACGCAAGGAACTCATGACCAGTTCACGTCCGTCAGGCAGCACGGCGCGGAGTTTTGCCAGTGCCTGGCGATGTGTGGTGATGACGCGTAAGTTTGCCCGTTCTCCCTCTGGAGCAGGTGCGCTCACCATCTTTAATGGGCCCGCAGTGTCGAAGGAGAAGAGCGGTGACACCCAGGTCTGACTGTTCGATCCCTCGCTAAGCACCAGCCGCCAGCGATCGCCTTCGGGAAGCAGGCTGAAATTCAGGCCTGCACCGTCCTGATATTGTCTGCTGAGTAAAACCTGCTGCGCCCGCTCCTGGGTCAACTGATTGGTGCTGCTGTAGTTGGTAAAGGCAATGCCCACGGTACAGGCCAGAGGGAACAAGACAAATAACATCATTCCAGCCATGCCGGGATAAACATAACGCCAGGCGTAGGCCCTGCGATTGGCATAAATCCCGATGCCCAGCCCGCTTATGACCAGCGCCAGCAGGGCAAACAGGTATTCCCCCTGAGCATACATCAGCACCAGTAAATAACCGACCAGCAAACAACAGATGCCCACCAGTGCGCCTTTCAACACAGAACGATGCCGTCCCGTTTGCGGTTTTTCTGACATGACCCGATTTCCTTAACGGCAGGTTGCAGGCCAGCAAACTGGCCTGCACTGAACGATTTATTTGCTTAAACGTGACTGCGCATCCTTGAGCGCGGCATCAACGGACTGACGGCCGCTCAGCGCGTTAAGGGTGGCGGTGCGCATGGCGTACCAGAACGCGGCCATCTGTGGGATGTTGGGCATAATGTCACCGCGTTGTGCATTGTTCATGGTGGCGGCAATACGCGAGTCTTTCTCCAGCTTTTGCTGGAAGGACTTCAGCGCCACCGCACCCAGCGGTTTATCTTTGTTCACGGCCTCAAGGCCGGCATCCGTTAACAGATAGTTTTCCAGAAACTCTTTAGCCAGCTCTTTGTTCGGGCTGGCCGCATTGATCCCGGCGCTGAGTACGCCAACAAAAGGTTTGGTGGGCTTGCCGTTTAACGTCGGCAGCGGCGCGACGCCGTAGTGAATACCGCTCTTATCGATATTGCTCCAGGCCCAGGGGCCGTTAATGGTCATCGCCGTCTGGCCTTTATTAAAAGCGGCTTCGGCAATGGAGTAATCCGTATCGGCGTTCAGGACCTTGGCTTTGACCTGATCGACCAGGAACTGCATGCCAGCTTTGGCTCCGGCATTATCAACGCCGGTGTTTTTGACATCATAGTGTCCGTCCGTCAACTGATAGGCATAAGCGCCGCCGGCTGCCAGCAGCGGCCAGGTAAAGTAGGGCTCCTGCAGATTAAACATGATGGCGCTTTTGCCTTTCTCGCGCAGCGACTTATCCAGGGCGGCCATCTCTTCCCACGTTTTCGGCGGCGTGGGTAGCAGGTCTTTGTTGTAGATTAGCGATAGCGACTCAACTGAAACCGGATAGCCAATGAGCTTGCCGTCGAAGCGCACGGCGTCCCAGGTGAAAGGAAAGATTTTTTGCTGGAAACTGCTGTCCGGTGACACCTCGGCTAACAGGCCGGACTGGGCGTAACCGCCAAAACGGTCGTGCGCCCAGAAGATAATGTCCGGACCGTCACCGGTCGCGGCCACCTGCGGGTATTTTTCTTCCATTTTATCCGGGTGCTCGACCGTGACGTGAATACCGGTTTCCTGTTCAAACTTTTTACCCACCTCGGCCAGACCGTTATAGCCTTTGTCACCGTTGATCCAGATAACCAGTTTTCCTTCTTCAATCTTTGCGACTGCGGAAGCGGAGAACAGCACCGCCGAGAGGGCTGACAGAGCCAAAATTTTTGCGCCAGTTTTCATCTTTAACACTCCATCCTGTTAGCGGAAACGAACATGTTGCTTGCCGCACATTCTGCGTGTTCTTACCGGCTTCTCATCCTCCTGGCCTCTACGCCTGCCGCCGTCGAGGTGTGATCGCTGTTACAAAGTGACAGGATTATCACGGTCTGGCTCACACTAAGGTGGGTGCCAGACTGCGTTACCGATCACAAAAATCAGCGCAGCGCGCGACCGCTCTCGTGTGCTGATGTTTTCTCCTCCTCCCGTCTCCTCCCCCAGATAAAGCGCGTCGGTGGAGGATGTGGCGACGCGTCACGCTACGCATAGTGAACGCCAGAATTTGTCCGCTGACGTGCGGGCCGCATTAGCGAGTGGAGAGGAAAGTACTATGGCGAGCGTCGTGTTACGCAATGTCACCAAAGCCTGGGGCGACACGGTCGTGTCGAACGATATCAATCTGGAGATTGGTGAAGGCGAGTTTGTCGTATTTGTCGGGCCTTCTGGATGCGGTAAATCAACGCTGCTGCGGATGATTGCTGGCCTTGAGACGATTACCCGCGGTGAATTGTTGATTGGCGATAAACGGATGAATGAGGTGCCGCCTGCCGAACGCGGCATTGGCATGGTATTTCAGTCTTACGCGCTTTATCCCCATCTCTCGGTGGCAGAAAACATGTCTTTTGGCCTGAAGCTGGCCGGCGTTAAAAAAGCGGAAAGAGAGCAGCGCGTAACCCAGGTTGCTGAGGTGCTACAGCTGGCGCATCTGCTTGATCGCCGCCCAAAGGCGCTCTCTGGCGGACAGCGCCAGCGCGTTGCCATCGGCCGCACGCTGGTCGCCGAACCCCGAGTCTTCCTGCTGGACGAACCCCTTTCTAATCTCGATGCCGCGCTGCGGGTGCAGATGCGCATCGAGATCTCCCGCCTGCATAAGCGACTCAGGCGCACCATGATTTACGTGACTCACGACCAGATCGAAGCCATGACCCTGGCCGATAAAATTGTGGTACTGGACGCCGGTCGTGTGGCGCAGGTTGGTCGGCCGCTGGAGCTCTATCACTATCCGGCAAACCGCTTTGTTGCAGGCTTTATTGGCTCGCCAAAAATGAACTTCCTCCCCGTTAAGGTCACCGCCACCGCGATTGAACAGGTGCAGGTGCGCCTGCCCAATAATCAGCTGGTCTGGCTACCGGTAGACAGCGCCAACGTGCAGGTCGGCAGCAATATGTCGTTGGGTATCCGGCCGGAACATCTGCTGTCCAGTGATATCGCTGACGTCACCCTTGAGGGGGAAGTGCAGGTCGTTGAGCAACTGGGACACGAAACTCAAATCCACATCCAAATCCCCGCCATCCGTCAAAACCTGGTGTACCGCCAGGAGGACGTGGTGTTGGTAAAAGAGGGCGCCATGATGGGCATTGGCTTGCCACCCGAGCGTTGTCATCTGTTCCGAGAGGACGGAAGTGCGTGTCGCAGGCTGCATCAGGAGCCCGGCGTTTAATCCAGCAAAACAATAAAAGCAATGACCTCAGGAGATAGAAAATGTTAACTCTGCGCAAACTTTCCCTTGCCGTAGCGGTAGCGACAGGCACGCTGTCTTCACCGCTGATGGCGGTGGATTTTACCGGTTATGCTCGCTCCGGCATTGGCTGGACGGGCAGCGGCGGCGAGCAGCAATGCTTCCAGGCAACCGGTGCTCAAAGTAAATACCGTCTGGGTAACGAGTGCGAAACCTATGCTGAACTTAAGCTGGGTCAGGAAGTGTGGAAAGAGGGCGACAAGAGCTTCTACTTCGACACCAACGTGGCGTACTCGGTTTCTCAGCAAAACGACTGGGAATCCACTTCACCGGCTTTTCGTGAAGCCAACGTCAAGGGTAAAAACCTGATCGACGCCCTGCCGGGTTCCACTATCTGGGCCGGTAAACGTTTCTACCAGCGCCATGACGTTCACATGATCGATTTCTACTACTGGGATATTTCCGGCCCGGGTGCGGGTCTGGAAGATGTCGATCTGGGATTTGGTAAGCTGTCGTTTGCCGCAACGCGCTCATCGGAAGCGGGCGGCTCTTACACCTTTTCTAACGATCGCATTCGCAATTACGCCACCAGTACCGCAGATGATGTTTTTGACGTCCGTCTGGCAGGGCTGGAAACCAACCCAAATGGCGTCCTGGAACTGGGTGTGGATTACGGCCGTGCCAATGCGCGTGACGGCTACCGCTTAGAAGATGGCGCATCCCGAGACGGCTGGCTGTTCACCGCTGAGCATACGCAGAGCATGCTCAAAGGCTACAACAAATTTGTGCTGCAGTACGCGACCGATGCGTTGACGTCCCAGGGGAAAGGGCTGGCACAGGGCACGAATATCAATAACAACGGCAAGATGTATCGGGTTCTGGACCACGGGGCGATCACCCTGGCGGAACGCTGGGACATGATGTACGTCGCGATGTACCAAAACACCGATCTGGATAACAACCGGGGTAATGAGTGGTACACCGTTGGCGTGCGGCCCATGTACAAATGGACGCCGATCATGAGCACCCTGTTGGAAGTGGGCTATGACAACGTGAAGTCACAGCAGGTCGGCGAACGCAATGGTCAGTACAAAATCACGCTGGCGCAGCAGTGGCAGGCGGGAGACAGCATCTGGTCACGTCCTGCGCTGCGGCTCTTCGCGACCTATGCCAAATGGGATGAGAAGTGGGGTTATAACAAAGACGCGGCCGGTGATATCACCACCTTCGCGTCACAGGACAGCACCGGAAACGGCCTGTTTACCAACAGCCGCGGCAACAATGATGAGTGGACCTTTGGCGCGCAAATGGAAATCTGGTGGTGATCCCTTTTCTGGATAAACCGCTGTAGACCGTTTCGCACTGTCTTTCAGGCCGCGGCGGCTATTGCCTGCGTTGCCGCGGTCTGCCCGTTTCTCGAGGTTAAAAATGAAAACGTATAAAACATTCACCGCACTTTGCCTGAGCGCGCTCCTGCTGGCAGGACACAGTCTGCCTGCACGGGCCGCGATCAATCTGATGCCGCAGGATGTCTCTGCAGCGCCCGACATTCCGCTTTCCAGCCTGCAGAGCATGCACTGGCAACCCCTGGATACCGCACGGCCGCAGGTAACGACGTTAACGGCCGGGCATAGTCCGCTAAACGTTGCCGGTATCACCGGGCCGGTCGCCGCTTACAGCCTGCCTGCCACGCTGGGCGAGCTGACAATCACCTTAAGTAGTGAGGTACAGCAGAACCAGGTCTTTGCGCCCAACGTGCTCATTCTGGACGAAAACCTGCGTCCGGCCGCCTGGTTCCCCAGCCGCTGGTTTTCTTATCAGCAACCTGGCGTGATGGCCGCTGACCGGTTGGAAGGCGTGATGAAGTTGACCCCGGTTCCCGGACAGCAAAAAATTTATCTGTTGGTATTCACCACAGAGACGGATCTTGCTCAGACCACAACGCTGGTTGATCCGGCAAAAGCCTATGCCAAAGGCACCGGCCATGCCGTTCCCGATATTCCCGATCCGGTTGCCCGTCATACAACATCTGGCACAGTAAAAATAAAGCTGAGCACCCGCTCGGATTCCTCAATACTGGTCGGGCCGTTGTTTGGATCATCGGGCCCGGCTCCGGTTACGGTCGGAAACAGTCGACCGGCGGCAGACAGTCGTGCGCCCACTGCGGCTCCTGCAGCGAAAACACAGCCTATTGTTCAGGATACCGAAGGCTATTTTAACGATGCCATTCGCCAGGCGTCGGCGCAGGGCAATATTGATAAAGCGCTCAGACTGCTGGATGAGGCCGAACGGCTCGGCTCGACGTCTGCGCGACAAACCTTTATCAGCAGTGTTAAAGGCAAGGGGTAATCACTCCGGCAGTGCTGATTTGTTCCATCTGGTGCGCTGAGGCGCACCTTTTTTTATGAGGTCAGTTACCTGTCCCTCGCGCTTAACCTGTTCCGTTCTGGCGTAAATTCGCGCCTTTCTCTTTCAAAGAGGCTGATACTTTTGGTCAGGCTTTGCGCAATCCTTAGCCTAAATGATGTTATTGAGGTACCCGATCGCGTTCCAGGACGCGCATAACCTTCGGCACTGATACAAAAAAGGCTCTATCACAACTGGAGCCTTCATCATGTTAATACGTCTGATTATCTCTTTTTCCCTCATCGTATTTAGTCATTCTGCGATGGCCAGCAACGGCTTTCGCCAGTTCATAGCAGGCGAGCAGCAACGCCCGGTTGAGGTTGCCGTGTGGTATCCCAGTGCAGCGTCGTCGCCCAAGGAAAACATTGCGGATAATCCCGCGTTTACAGGTGTCAGCGTGGTGCGAAATGCTAAACCCTTGCCCGGCTTACATCCTGTATTACTGTTATCTCATGGTTATGGCGGGAGTTGGCGCAACCTTGCATGGCTGGCCGACGCGATGGCTGAACAGGGATATATCGTGATTGCGACCAATCATCCCGGTACCACGACGTCGGATTTAACATCGGCACACGCCAGACAGCTCTGGCGGCGTCCTCAGGATTTAATCATGGCACTGGAGCGGATTCTGAACGATCCCCTGCTGGCAGGGCGTGCTGACGTGAAACGAATCGCCGCTGTCGGGCATTCTCTTGGCGGCTGGACGGTAATGGAATTAGCGGGGGCGCGTTTTAATCCTCAACAATTTGCTCATGACTGCATCCAACACGCTGAGTTGTCCAGCTGTCGGCTAATGACAACACTGGGCCTTGATAACAGGCAAGGGGCCAGCCACCTGAGCTCAGACCTGCAAGACCGGCGTATTAAGGCAGTAGTGGCGCTGGATTTAGGATTAGCTCGCGGACTCACGACGCAGAGTCTGGGGCATATTCGGCTGCCCGTGCTGATCTTAGCGGCAGGTGTAGATTCGCCGGCGCTGCCTGCCTCGCTTGAATCGAAGTATCTGGCAAAGGCATTATCAAGTGACATTGTCACTTATGGTGTTATCCCTGGCGCGACCCATTTTAGCTTTATGCAGCAATGCAAACCGCAGGGGGAGGCGCTGATTGAGCAAAGCGCGCCGGGCGAAGGGGAAGTCTGCCGGGATGGACAGGGCGTGAACAGAAACGCACTTCATAACATGTTGATCGGTAAAATCAGTGCGTATCTCAACACCGCGCTGCACTATCATCCATAGCCTGACGAAATGCGGTGGGGGTTTTCCCCGTAATGCGCATAAATTCCCGGTTGAAGTTCGACTTACTGATAAACCCGGTTTCAAGCATGATGTCGGTAATTTTTAGCTGTGGCTGGCGCAGCATGTCCTGCGCCTTTTCTATACGGAACCCATTGAGCCACTGCGAAACGTTGCACTGCCGTGTAGCGTTTACCGCACGAGAAATATGCCGTGCTGGAATATCGAGTTTGCGTGCAAGCTTGTTCAGCGTAAGATCGGTATCAAGATAGTAAGCGTGTGCGCGGACAAGGTTTTCGATGTGCAGGCATAAGGGCTCAAGCGTCGCATCCTTTGCCTCATCATCGGTAAGGGATGACGTTTCTTCGGCGTGAGGTTCACCCGCAGGAACGCTCTTTACTGCCCGGACAATGGCAATACAAAGTAACGGTAGTGTCATTCCCTGAAACAGGGCAATTAATTGCGGGGCAATATTCATCATCCTGCTGATAACCGCGTCGGTGAGTGCCGAGAAGCAAAGAAAACACCCCGCAAAAAAGGTCATTTTCTGCGTTATGGAGGCTTCTCTGAAGCGTGATTCGACAAAAAAATCAGCTCCGTTTGTTGCTGCACGTAGTAGTGCGATGCCATAACCTGCATAAATCAGAAACAACAGAGCGTCTGTCAGAACGGGCAGGCACAACTGGACGATGATGGCAGTATAAACAGGGATAACAGCCAGCTTCAGGCGACGCGCACGGGATTGATGCGTAAGGTCGCTAAAGCACGACCAGGCCACTGCGGGTAAGAGTGTTGCCAGTATAGCCTGCAGGGGTTTAAGAAGAGAGAAATGCCATTCCCACCTAATTATACTCAAGGCCATTAGTCCTGCTGACGCTGCAATAAACATCATTGCCCCACGGTATTCGCGCTTACCAGAACGAATGAGCATCATCATTAATATCAGTAGTGCAAATAACGTCAAAGCAGGAAAGGGAATCGAAAACATACGCTAACTCAAAAGCCAGAATGGCATCCATTTTACAGAGTAAAAAACACGAATCGATAGCTAAACGCAAACCTTATGTTCTGCCTGTATTTTCTCACGCCAGTCCATTTTGGTGTACTGCTCTTCATGCTGACCGCATTGAACAGCCTCTGCGACAACGATTTCAGCGATCCGGGATCACGCCTGAAACTTATCCCTGGATCGCCTGATAAATCACGAACAACGCCGGGAAATCTCCTCCAGGAGTGCCGTGATACGCTTATCTGCAAACATCGCCTCCAGCGACAGACTGAGCTTACGCCGCCAGTTCGGATAAGCCTCTACCGTGCCCGGCACATTAACCGGCGAGGCCATATCCAGCCAGTCTTCGGGTTGTAAACCCAGCAGGGCGCTGGTGCAGTCCGCGAGATACTGATGGATAACCTGGTTAAGTAACAGGCTCATGCGCGGACTGTTTGCCTGAACCCGCCCTTTGGGCTTGAGGTAACCGTGGCGCGTCAGGGTCTGAAGCAGCGCCGATCGGGCTGCCCGGCGCTGATGATACAGCCCGGCAAGCACCGCTTTATCAGGATACAACCCCAGTTGGCTCCCCAGTGTCAGATCGTCACTTTGCCACCAGCCACGGAGCGTTGGCATATCGTGAGTGGTGGCTACAGCCATTGCCTGACGCGGCCATGCCGCAGGTGGGCGAAAGCCCTTGTGCGAGTTTTGCTCAAAATAGAGCACCTTATACGAGTAGACGCCAGCATTGTGGAGTTTATCGACAATCGCCTCCGGCACCGTGCCCAAATCCTCACCAATCACCATGCAGCGCTGGCGCTGACTTTCCAGCGCCAGAATAGCGAGCAGATCGTCAATGGGATAGGCGACATACGCGCCTGCGGCGGCCGTTTCTCCTTGCGGAATCCACCACAGTCGCAGCAAAGCCATGACATGATCGATACGTAACGCCCCACAATCGCGCATATTCGCACGCAGCAACGTAATCCAGGGTTCATATGCCCGATCATACAAAGATTGCGGGTCCATTGGCGGCAGCCCCCAGTTCTGGCCAAGCGGGCCCAGAATATCCGGCGGGGCGCCTGTGCTGGCCGCTAAACAGTAAAGCCCGCGTTGGCTCCAGGTTTCCGATCCCCCTGCGGCGACGCCAACGGCCAAATCGCGATAAAGTCCAGGTGCCATCTGGTGCTGCTGGCACAGGTGCCAACAGGCGGCAAACTGACGCGCCGCCAGCCATTGCAGCCAGAGATAGAAACGAATCTCATCGCCATGTTCAATCCGAAACGCGTGTACGGCGGCCGTATCGGGTTGTTGATAGGCAGTGGGCCACGTTTGCCAGCCGTGACGCAGGGGATCTTCTTCGCGAAGCCAGGCCTGCAGGGCATCGAACAATCCCTGATGCAGCAGACTTTCACCGCCCTCAGCCACAAACGCCTCAAATGCCTCGGCCTGACTATCCTCTTTCTCACGCTGCATAAACTGCTGCCAGGCAAACCGCAGGGCATCCAGCTTAAGTGATGCCACCGTCGAATAATCGACCCAGGGCGCGTGACGCGCCTGGTGCAGCCTGTGTTGCGTTTCATCCGACTGCCACCAGCACTGCGCAGCGGCACTCAGGTTAAAGTCCTCAACCTCAGGAACGCTGATATAGAGCACGTTGAGCCAGCGCCGGGAAGACGGGCTATAGGGGCTGGCATCATCAGGTAACGCAGGAAAAAGCGCATGCAGGGGATTCAGCCCCACAAAAGCGCCGCCGCGCATGCCAACCGCCTTCACCATGTCCCGCAGGTCAGCAAAATCGCCGATTCCCCAGTTCTGATCCGATCGTAAAGCGTAGAGCTGGACACAGGTTCCCCAGCGTCTCTCGCCCCGTAGCAAGGCCTCCGGCTCATAGCAACGTGACGGTGTCACTATTATCTGGCACCTCGATTGCTGTGCATCCGCGTTTATCGTCAGAAGATGGTAACCTTCAGGCAGCGCCGGGAGCGTCAAAGACGCCTCAGGCTCGCAGTGCCCTGACCAGCGTTCACCCGATTCGCCCTCCAGGTGCCAGCGTGCCGGGCCAGCCAGAGAGGGCGTTAAACGGATGGGCAAACCCTGGGTAAAGACGGCGACCGGTGGGATAACGCCAGGGCCAGGGCCTGGCTGCATCGCCGCCAGCAAGCGATCGCGGGTCGATGCAGAAACCTGCCGGACCGCCCCATGCGCATCAACATATTCAGTGGCTACCCTGCCGATCCCGGCCGGATAATGAAGTGGTTTCATGCTGATCCTTAGCGTTTACGCTGCCAGATACGTTGCTGATAGTGACGAATCGACCGGTCGGCGCTGAACATGCCGCAGCGAGCGGTGTTGAGTATCGTGGCGCGCGTCCAGGCCGCTTTATCAGACCACAGTGCTTCAACGCGCTGCTGAGCGTTGAGGTAATGCCGGAAGTCGGCCAGCACCAGATAAGGATCGCCGTTTTTAGCCCCCAGACTGTGCAACAGCAGATCAAAAGCGTGCCGGTCGCCTGCGCTGAACGTACCATCCTCCAGTGACGTCAGCGCCTGGTCGAGCTGGGCGTCTTTTTCGCGCCATTTTCCAGGGGCATAGCCAGCGGCCTTGAGGGCGTTAACCTGTTCTACCGTATGACCAAAAATAAAGATATTCTCCTCGCCGACCTGTTCAGAAATCTCCACGTTCGCACCATCGAGCGTGCCAATGGTCAGCGCGCCGTTCAGGGCCAGCTTCATGTTGCCGGTGCCCGAGGCCTCTTTGCCCGCCAGTGAAATCTGCTCTGACAGGTCTGCTGCCGGGATAAGCCGTTCTGCCACAGAGACGTTATAGTCGGGAATAAACACCACTTTGAGGCGATCGGCCACGCGCGGATCGGTGTTGATGACGTCGGCCACCTTGTTGATGGCAAAAATGATATTTTTAGCCAACGCATAGCCCGGTGCCGCTTTCGCGCCGAAGATCACGACGCGAGGACAGCGGTTCGCCTGAGGATCGCTCACCAGGGTTTGCCATAAGGCGATGGTATGCAGCAGGCTGAGATGCTGACGTTTGTACTCGTGCAGCCGTTTGATTTGCACATCAAACAGGGCCTCGGGATTAACCTTAATCCCGGTGCGTTGCGCAATCCAGCAGGCCAAATCCACTTTATTGCGCTGTTTAATCTCGCTGTACGCCGTGCAAAACCCCGGATTATCCACCTGTTTTTCCAGCCCCTGAAGCGCATCCAAATCGTTGAGCCAGGGCTGATTAAGCGTTTTTCCGATAAGCGCCGCCAGTCGGGGATTACACTGATGAATCCAGCGGCGCGGTGTGATGCCATTGGTGACGTTGTGGAATTTTTCCGGCCACAGGGTGACGTATTCCGGGAACAGATCGTCTTTTACCAGCCGCGAGTGCAGGGCGGCCACGCCGTTTACCGCAAAGCAGGTCACCACGCATAAATTGGCCATGCGCAGCTGCTTACCGTGCACGATGGCCAGTTTCGACCAGACGGCCTTGTTCCCAGGCCACTGCCGGTTAACCGCCTCTTTGAGCTGGGTATTGATGGCGTTAACAATCTCCATGTGCCGCGGAAGCAGGCTGCGCACGATGTGAGTATCCCAACACTCCAGCGCTTCCGGCATCAGCGTATGGTTGGTGTAGGCAAAGGTGCGCTGGGTAAGGTGCCAGGCGTCCTGCCAACTGAGCTGATGGTCATCCAGCAATAGCCGCATCAGTTCAGGAATAGCCAGCGTTGGGTGCGTATCATTCAGCTGGATCACCTCATGATCTGGTAGGGTTTCAATGGCACGGCCCGCCAGACGGTGACGACGAAGGATGTCTGCCAGCGAACAGGCGCACTGAAAATACTGCTGCATCAGGCGCAGTTTTTTTCCTGCCTGATGGTTGTCGTTGGGGTAAAGCACTTTGGTCAGTTTTTCCGCATTAATGCCTTGCTTTTCCGCCCGTAAAAAAGCGCCGCCGTTAAACGTTTTGAGATCGAAAGGGTGCGCATGTTTTGCCTGCCACAGCCGCAGAGGCTGCGTGAGGCCATTCTCAAAGCCCACGACCGGCAGATCCCAGGCTTCGCCCTCCAGTTGAAACGCAGGCTGCCAGTGCGCTTTGCCATTCTCTGCCACAACTTTGCCGCCCAGGCCTACCTGCACCGTTAGCGCAGCATTATGTGTAAACCAGGGGTAGCGGTCGCGCTGCCAGTCGTCGGGCAGTTCATCCTGTTCACCTTCGACAAAGCGCTGACGAAACAGGCCATATTGGTAGTTCAGGCCATAGCCCGTTGCGGGCTGACCCACCGTGGCCATCGCGTCCAGAAAACAGGCCGCCAGCCTGCCCAGTCCGCCATTGCCCAGCGCCGGATCGCTCTCGCTTTCCAGCACCTCGCTCAGCGAAACATCCCACTGCTTCAGGGCCGTATTAACGCCGTCGAACCACCCTAAGTTGAGCAGGTTGTTGCCGGTCAGCCGCCCGGTGAGAAACTCCATAGAGAGGTAATTCACATGGCGCAAATCACCGGGTGCCGGGCGGGCGGGCAGCGCGTTGAGCATTTCTGCCAGCGCGCCGCTCAGAGCCTGCCACCACTGATATGGCGTCATTTCTCCTGCATCATGCAGGCCAAAGCGTTGCCACTGGCGCGTCAGCGCAGCGTCAAAACGGGAACGATCAAAAGGGTGCTGTGTCATAGCCGGGTGTCCTGTCGACAAAGAATGGGAATGAGGATGAGTCTGCCCTTGCGCGCGGAATCGCTCATCCTCCTGGCAAAAGTTCCGTCAGGATGAGGGCAAGGGAGGAGACGTTGAGGCAAGTCTGAAAATTTCACTTAAGTGTGATTAGACTCGCTTTTGTGAAGATTCGCTAAAGCGTCCGCTTGCTTTATCAGGAGGGATAGCTGAACGTGTGAGGAATAATTACGAAGCGTAAAAAAATGATGCGCCAGACGTTAACGGAGAAGCGTGCGTACATGTTAATCCCCTCTAAACTCAGCCGTCCTGTCCGCCATGAAGCCACGGTGAAACGGGAGCGGCTGATACGAAAACTTTCCGCTGCAGGTAACTACCGCCTGGTGCTGGTAACCAGTCCTGCAGGCTATGGCAAAACCACCCTGATATCGCAGTGGGCTGCAGACAAAGCCGATTTGGGCTGGTACTCCCTGGATGAAAGTGACAATCAGCCAGAGCGTTTTGCGGACTATTTAATTGCCGCCCTGCAGCAGGCCACGCACGGCAGCTGTAGCCGGAGCGAAGCGCTGGCAAACAAACGGCAGTACGTGAATCTGAATGCGCTGTTTACGCAGATTTTCAATGAGCTTCATGCCTGGCATCAACCGCTGTGGCTGATTATCGATGATTACCATCACATCACCAATCCGGTGATTCATGAAGCGATGCGTTTCTTTTTACGCCATCAACCTGAAAACGTTACCCTGGTGGTGCTTTCGCGTAATCTTCCCCAGTTGGGGATCGCCAACCTGCGCGTTCGCGAGCAGTTGATAGAGTTGAGCAGTCAGCAACTGGCGTTTACCCATCAGGAGGCGCAGCAGTTTTTCGATGCCCGCCTGCCTGCGCCGCTGGAGTCCGAAGATGCGGGACGCCTGTGTGATGACGTTGCAGGCTGGGCCACGGCGCTGCAGCTTATCGCGCTCTCGGCCCGACAGGGGGCGGGCGCGGCCCAGCACTCCGCGCGTCGCCTGTCAGGGATCAATGCCAGCCACTTAACCGATTATCTGGTTGAGGAAGTGCTGGATAACGTCAGTCTGACCACGCGCCATTTTCTGCTGAAAAGTTCGCTGCTGCGTTCACTTAACGCGCCGCTGATTACCCAGGTGACAGGCGAGGATAACGGCCAGTGCTGGCTGGAAGACATTGAGCGGCAGGGGCTGTTTCTGCAGCGGATGGATGACTCCGGCCAGTGGTTTAGCTATCACCCTCTGTTTGGCAGTTTCCTGCAACAGCGTTGCCAGTGGGAACTGGCTGCTGAACTTCCGGCGCTGCATCGGGCGGCGGCAACCAGCTGGATGGCGCAGGGCTTCCCGAGCGAGGCGATTCATCATGCGCGTGCTTCCGGTGACGCGGAGATGCTGCGTGATGTGTTAACCGAGCACGCATGGTCGCTGTTTAATCAAAGCGAGCTGCCTTTACTGGAGTCCTCGCTGAATGCACTGCCTTGGGCGATGCGGCTCGATAATCCCAGCCTGGTGTTGTTACAGGCCTGGCTGATGCAAAGCCAACACCGCTACGCAGAGGTGAACAGCCTGCTGGCCCGATTTGAGCAGGAAAGCCAGTGCGAAATTGATGCGGTATTACGCGGTGAATTTAACGCGTTACTGGCGCAGGTCGCCATTAACGATGGCAATGCCGATGAGGCGGAACGCCTGGCGATGCTGGCGCTGAATACGCTGCCTGAGAGCCGCCACTACAGCCGTATCGTGGCAACCTCGGTACATGGCGAAGTCATGCACTGTAAAGGCGAGCTGAGTAACTCGCTGGAGTTGATGCGCCAGACAGAGCAAATGGCGCGGCGGGATGAAGCCTGGCACTATGTGCTCTGGAGCCTGATCCAGCAAAGCGAAATTTTGTTTGCTCAAGGCTTCCTGCAAACGGCGTACGAGACTCAGGAGCGGGCCTTCGTGCTGGTCAAAAAGCAGCATCTTTCGCACTTTCCGCTGCATGAGTTTCTGTTGCGTATCCGCGCCCAGCTGCTGTGGGCCTGGGGCAGGCTGGATGAAGCCGAGCAGGCGGCACGCGAGGGCATGAAAGTGCTGCAGGGTTATCAGCCTCAGCAGCAAATACAGTGCCTGGGCTTATTAGTGCAAAGCGCAATTGCCCGGGGCAACCTGGACAACGCACGCAGCCTGTTGAACCGGCTGGAAAACCTGCTAAACAACGGCCGCTGGCACAATGACTGGCTCGCCAATGCCGATAAGGTCAGAGTGCTGTACTGGCAAATGACTGGCGATACGCAAAGCGCCAGTGAGTGGCTGCGTCAGACACCTAAACCGGCCTGCGCCAATAACCATTTTTTGCAGGGCCAGTGGCGAAACGTGGCACGGGCACAGATTTTGCTCGGGTATTACACGCAGGCAGAAGTGATTCTCGACGAGCTTAATGAAAATGCGCGGCCCTTGCAGTTGATGAGCGATCTCAACCGTAATGTACTGCTGCTGAACCAGATTTACTGGGAAACCGATCAGCGTGCAAAAGCGCAGCATGCGTTGCTGGATGCGCTCCGGCTGGCCCGCAGCACGGGGTTCATTAGCCACTTTGTGGTGCAGGGCGAATCCATGGCGCAACAGCTGCGTCAGTTATTGCAGTTGAATACCCTTGATGAGCTGGATAACCACCGGGCGCGCCGCATCCTTAACGAGATCAATAAGTATCATCGTCACAAATTTGCCCATTTTGATGAAAGCTTTGTCAGCCGTTTGCTGAATCATCCTGACGTGCCCGAGCTGATTCGTACCAGTCCGCTAACGCAGCGTGAATGGCAGGTGCTGGGGCTGATCTATTCCGGCTACAGCAACGAGCAGATTGCGGCGGAGCTGGACGTAGCCTCAACCACGATCAAAACCCATATCCGGAATCTTTATCAGAAGCTGGGGATTACGCATCGGGCTGAGGCGATGACTCAGGCGCAGTCGATGCTGAAAATGATGGGTTACGTCTGAGAAAGGCAACAGGCAGCGACGCGCTGCCTGTTCGCGCGGTTTAGTTAACCCGACGTGTATCAGGCATCAGTAGCGTGGCAAATCCCAGCAGCGGAAGAAAGCCACAGGCGTTATACACGGTAGTGATACCGTACCCGTCAGCCAGTTTCCCCAGCGCCGCCGCGGCGATACCGCCAATGCCAAACATGGTGCCGAACATAATCCCGGCGACCATCCCGGTACGGCCGGGCAACACTTCCTGCGCGTACACGACCAGCGCGGCAAATGCCGATGAAAAGACCAGGCCGATACAAACGGTCAGCACCACGGTCCAGAACAAATTGGCATGCGGCATCAGCAGCGAGAACGGGATAACACCCAGAAACGAGATCCAGACAACCGCTTTGCGGCCAATGCGATCGCCAATCGGTCCGCCGGCCAGCGTGCCAACCGCGACGGCGGCCAGAAAGGTAAACAGGTAGATCTGCGCCTGCGGAATCGGGAGCTGAAAGCGCTCAACCAGGTAAAAAATGTAGTAGTTACTGATTGAGGCAATATAGGTAAATTTTGCCAGCAGCAGCACGCCAACCACGGACAACGCCACTTTGACATCCCGCGAAGAAAGCGACCGCAGCGCCTGAAGGTTGTGTTTTTTCATGTGCGCATGGCCGTGTTTCACCGTCCAGCGGCTGATGCCGGAAAGAATAATGACCGCAAACAGCGCAATGATCATCAGCCAGCCGACCGCTATCTGTCCATGCGGAATAATCAGCATCGCCGCCACTAAAGGCGCAAACGCCGTGCCAATATAACCGCCGACCTGAAACGTTGACTGTGCCGTACCAAAGCGGCCGCCCGATGCCATTCTTGCAACCCGCGAGGCTTCCGGGTGAAAGGTTGCAGAGCCAACGCCAATCAGCGCCGAAGCAACCAACACCACGGAGAAGTGCGGGGCCATCGCCAGGAGTCCGATGCCAATCAGGGTCGAAACCATGCCAGACGGCAGCAGCCAGGGTTTGGGATGTTTGTCGGTGTACAGGCCGATCCAGGGCTGCAACAGCGACGCCGTCATCTGATAGATCAGCGTGATCAAACCAATCTGCGCGTAGCTCAGCGTAAAGTTGGTTTTCAGCAAGGGATAAATCGATGGCAGCATGGCCTGGATAAAATCGTTACAGCAGTGGGAAAATGCGACCGCGCCAAGAATCGACACCAGAATCTTCTGGCTGTCGTCAACGGTGGGGGGCAGATCCGGCTGGCTTGATTTTACGTCACTGGTGTAATCAGACATGAAGATTTCCGCTTAAGGCTTTACGTTTATTGACGTATCTTACTCCACGAAAAAATGGCGGTGCTGACAAACGTGCTATTTATGGCAAATTAGTAAAATAATTGTTAATGCTCATAACGTTTTACTCAGACAAACCGACACATGCTTATCCTTGTACACACCATAGCGCGCGGTTTGTTGATAGCCGTGACGCTGATAAAACGCTACCGCACGGGTATTAACGACGCGGGTAGAAAGGCGAATTGCCTTGTAGCCGCGCGCCCGGGCAAGCTGCTCTAGGGCTGACAGCAGCGCCGCGCCGGTTCCCGCGTGCTGTCGGGTTGAAAACATGCGTTTCAGTTCGGCGGTTTCAGCGGAAACATGCACGAGTGCGCCGCAGCCAACAGCGTTACCCACTTCATCGGTGGCAAGTATCCACAGCGCCCCGTCTGATGGCGTAAAGTGATGGGTTCCGTTGTCGCCGGTTATTGCCAACAGCTCGGCTGACAGGCGGGCCGTCAGCGTCTGTAGCGCGGGTGCGCTGCCGGGGACGATGTCGGTATGAATCATCGAGTCTGCCCCCAACGGCTGCGCAGATAATTCACGGCATCCTGCGTTTGCGGCTGATTCAGGAAATCTTCACGAAACAAGATAGTGCCATCAATCTGCGGGAGGGAATCGTTAAGATCCAGCTGTCTTTTCAGCTCCGGCACGCCACCGTTAATCGTCCATTCAGGCTCATTTTTGGCCGGCACGCCAACTTTATATAAGGCGATACCGATATACAGGCGAGTTTTGGTCGGCTTGACGACGTTAGCCCACCAGTTTGCCAGCACATCATAGCGGGCAGCGCTGCGCGAGAAGGGCCAGTAGATTTGCGGCGCGATATAGTCCAGCAACCCTTCCTGCACCCAACGGCGCGTATCCGCGTAAGATTCATCGTAAGCGGCCGCGCCGCGCGTGTCTGAGCCTGCCGCATCATGTGAGCGGTTGCGCCAGACGCCCGCAGGGCTGACGCCAAATTCTACATTCGGCTTGAGCTGCTTGATGGTGTGGGAAACCTGCTCGATTAACAACTGTGTATTATGTCTGCGCCAGTCTGCTTTGGACGCAAAGCCCTGACCGTATTTAATAAAGGTCTGGCTGTCGTTCAGGGCTGAGCCGGGGGACTCGGCATAGAAGTAATCGTCAAACTGGACACCATCGATGTCATAACGCTTGACCACCTCAGCCACAATACTGGTTATCCAGTCACGGGCATCGGGAATGCCCGGATCGAGCACATAGCGATCCCCCGCGGTACGAATCCAGTCACGATGGAGCACAAATACGCTGGCAGGGTGTTGCGACAGCGTGCGGTTTAGCTCGGCTACCGTTGAAGGTTTGGTATTCACCGATACACGATAGGGATTGAACCAGGCATGTACCCGCATACCGCGCCTGTGCGCTTCATCGAGCATGAACTGCAGCGGGTCAAAGCCCGGATTCTGCCCAATTTTCCCGGTCATCATGTCTGACCAGGGCAGGATTTTAGAGTCCCAGAGCGCGGTTCCGTCAGGTTTAACCTGGAAGAACACCGTGTTGATTCCCAGACTTTTCAGTTTATCCAGCTTATCCGTCAACGCTTTTTTCTGCACCCGGATGCGCACGTCGTCGCTGCTGATATTCACCGAGGCGAGCGGCGGCCAGTCGAGGCGTGAAACGGTGGTGAGCCAGACGCCGCGCATGGGTGCGTTGTGCGGCACCGGTTGAGAAGGCTGCGCAGGTTTGCTGGCGGGCGGAAAAGGCGTAACCAGTGACTTAGGCGGCGTCGAGGCACAGCTGACCAGCAGTAAAGCCGAGGCTAACAGGCCGGGTTTTACCGCCGCGTTAAGGCGGAAAAGATCGCGAAGGCTGATGATAATAAACTCCGTGTAGCGCAGTCCTTGATGCAGGCTATTCTGATCCTATTTGCCGCAAAGTCAATCAGCCCTGGCAGCATCAGGTCACGCAGTTTGCCTTACCCGGCGTCTGAACTTTTTATGCTGAGGCGTAACCTGAGCAAAGGAGCGATAAATGAAAACATTTAAAGGCAATAAACAGTCATTGCCGGTTCGCTATTGCAAACAGTGCCAGAAACCGATGACATGGCGCAAAAAGTGGGAAAAGTGCTGGGAAGAGGTGCAATATTGCTCCGAGCGCTGCCGTCGGCAGCGGCGAGCCACAAATACCGATGCCTGAAAGCCGGTAAAATCCTGTGGTTTTGCCTGCGATAACCCGCCATGTAACATTTAGCAAAAGTTATCCTGGCTTTTACATCACTGTTCCCACGCACCAACGCAATTACTGTACCAGGCTTAAAGAAAAGCCAATAACAGTGATTGTGGAGCAATATGAAAGAGCAAGAGAGCACATCAGGCATTCATACCTATGACGGTGCGGCGGGCGGCTGGGGCGCGTTAAAAGCAGTGGCCGGTGCCATTCGCGGACAGATGGCGGTAACCCAGGATGTCATTGCGCTGTTCAAGGTCAACCAACCTGAAGGGTTTGACTGTCCGGGCTGCGCCTGGCCCGATCCCAAGCATACTTCATCGTTTGAGTTCTGTGAAAACGGCGCAAAAGCGGTTTCCTGGGAAGCAACCAGCAAACGCACCACACCTGAATTTTTTGCGGCGCATACCGTTACCGAGCTATGGGGGCGCAATGCCCATGAGCTTGAGGGAGAGGGCAGACTGACGCATCCGATGAAGTATGATCCCGCCAGCGATACCTACCAGCCCATTGCATGGGAAACGGCCTTTAACGAAATTGGCGAGCGACTGCGGAGTTATCAGGATCCCGACAGCGTGGAGTTTTACACCTCCGGCCGCGCCTCTAACGAAGCGGCGTTTCTCTGGCAGCTGTTTGCCCGCGAGTTTGGGACCAACAATTTCCCCGACTGCTCAAACATGTGCCATGAGCCAACCAGTGTAGGCTTACCCGAATCCATTGGCATCGGCAAAGGCACGGTGGAGCTGGATGATTTTGACCACTGTGATCTGGTGATTTGTATCGGTCACAATCCTGGAACCAACCATCCCCGCATGCTGGCAACCCTGCAGGAGGTGTCAAAACGCGGTGCCAAAATCGTCGCCATCAACCCACTGCGCGAGCGCGGTCTTGAACGTTTTACCGCGCCACAGAGTCCGGTTCAGATGATAACCCTCAGCTCAACGGAACTCGCCTCAACCTATTATAAAATTCGGGTAGGCGGCGATGCCGCGATGCTGAAAGGCGTGATGAAATGTTTGTTGGCGATGGATGATGAAGCTAAAGCGAACGGCAACCCTGGCATCTTAGATGAGACCTTTATTGAACAACATACGCAAGGTATTGACGCGTTAAAAGCCGATTTGGCTGCGACAGACTGGGATCATATCCTGAAAGTGTCCGGTATGACGCGCGAGCAAATCCAGCATATTGCTCACCTTTATGCCAATGCTGAACGCACAATCATTTGCTACGGCATGGGGATTACCCAGCACCAGTATGGAACGCAAAATGTTCAGCAGATTGCCAATCTGCTACTGTTGCGCGGCAATATGGGCAAGAAGGGCGCTGGAATCTGCCCTTTGCGCGGTCACTCTAACGTGCAGGGCGATCGTACCGTTGGCATCACTGAGATTCCCTCCGAAAGCCTGTTGAACAGCCTCGAAAAGGTCTTTGGCTTTAAGCCACCGGCCAAACATGGTCACAGTGCGGTACAGGCCGTTCAGGCGATACGGGATGGCAAAATCAACGCGTTGCTCTGCCTCGGCGGTAACCTGGCCGAAGCGATGTCTGATCCTCAGGTGACGTTTCCTGCCATGCGCAAGCTGGACATGGTCGTGCATATGGCCACCAAGCTGAACCGGTCGCATTTGCTTCTGGCAAAACACAGCTATCTGTTCCCGGTGTTAGGCCGCACAGAGATCGATCGGCAGCAATCCGGCGCGCAGAGCGTCACGGTTGAAGACTCCATGTCGATGGTGCACGCATCACGCGGTACCCTTGATCCTGCCTCACCGCATCTGAAATCCGAACCCGCGCTGGTTGCCGGCCTGGCGAAAGCCACACTGCCGGGCACGGTAGTGGACTGGGACAGCATGATTGCCGATTACAGCCTTATTCGCGATGCCATCGAGAAAGTGGTGCCGGGCTTTGAAAACTTTAATGAGCGCCTCCAGCAGCCGGGCGGGTTTCGTTTACCCAACGGCGCCTCCGAGCGAGTCTGGCACACGTCGTCGGGCAAAGCGCAGTTCCTGGTCATGGAAGGCATCAATGAAGATCCGCGCTCGCTGAAGTGCCACGACCTGGTGTTGACGACATTGCGCAGCCACGACCAATATAACACCACGCTGTACGGCCTTGACGACCGCTATCGCGGAATCAAAGGACGCCGTGATGTGTTGTTTATCAGTGAAAATGAGGCGGAAAAAAACGGTGTCCGCATGGGCGATCGGGTGAATGTGATTGCGCTGGATCCTGACGGAAACCCAACGCATCGTCGTATTGATAATCTCACCATTGCCGTACATGACATGGCTGAAGGTTCGGTCGCAGCTTATTATCCCGAGGCCAACGTACTCATACCGCTGGACAGCTACGACACGAAAAGCGGTATTCCTTCCTATAAAAGCACCCCGGTAATGATGGAACTGGCCCAGACAGAGGCGCCGGCGGATAGCGCAACGCGCCGCTAACGGTTTTCTGCTGGTCTAAACCAAACCTTAACGAACGGCCATCTGAGTGGAAATCTCTACTCAGATGGCTATAATCGCCGGGAATTTTACTCATGAGGCAATCAACCTTGGACACAAGTCCCGAACGATTACACCTGGCTTCTGCAGTAAGATAGTCTTCTGGCTGTCTTAACTGCGCGTTAAGATGGCGGCTCAATCTTCCCTCCATAACGTGATGTGCTCTGTGCATCAGCGCCCGCTGTAATCCATTTTATTCATCTTTATTTTTCCGTACTGCGCATACGTGCGTGGCGGAGAGAGGTTTATCATGGACTGGAAAATCTTTTTACTGCGCGTGTCGGCTGCGCTGATTCTTGGCGCGCTGATTGGCAGCGAACGCCAACTGCGCCAACGTATGACCGGCTTGCGTACGAATGCGCTGGTGAGCACCGGCGCCTGCTTGTTTGTTCTTATGACCCAATGTGTGCCGGGCATTGCCAGCGACGCGACGCGCGTTGCCGCCTATGTGGTTTCTGGTATTGGTTTTCTCGGCGGCGGGGTGATTATGCGCGACGGATTAAACGTTCGTGGCCTGAACACTGCCGCCACCTTGTGGTGTACCGCGGCCGTTGGGGTGTTGTGCAGCATGGGATTATTGCTTGAAGCCGCGATTGGCTGCATGGTGATTCTGTGCGCCAATATCCTGCTGCGCGAGCTGGCGCTGGGCATTAATCGTCAGTCCATCGTCTCTGCCGACGAAGCGGTGCAACATTATAAAGTACAAATTGTCTGTCTGGCTCAGGATGAAGTTCAGGTACGCAGCCTGATGCTGCACAGCCTGGGCAACAGCGGCTTGCGCCTGCAGTCGCTCCATAGCGAAGATATGGATCCGCCACATCGTATGGAAGTGAATGCTGAAGTGATGGGACAGCCCAGCATGACCGGACAGCTGGAAAGTCTGGTGAGCCGCATCAGCCTGGAGAAAGGTGTCAGTTCCGTGCGCTGGCAGGTGTGCGGGTTGGATCCGAGTGAAAACGGATAGAACAAAAAACAGGCGTCGCTACGTGAATTCTGAGGAACGGGCAGGGGAAGTATGGGTCAGAATTGGCGTAGCGTTGTTATCCTGCTTTTAAAATACTTAGCTAAAAACATCCAAAATTTAATTTTTATGTAAAATAAAATGCTGAGGAAAACGCCTTTAAGTATATCTTATTTTGGCATGAGATATCTGAACATAAAATAAAGAGTTAACACCCTCGGGGGGGTGTTAATCTCGCTAATGTTTTTCTTTCTTAATACATTAAAGAGATGTGTTTGTGTTACTAGATGTATATTTTTATATTTTAATGTTGGATATTGTGTCAATAAATTTCCGTCATTGGGGTGTAATTGCGCAATTCAATTCAGGAGGCTAATGGATTTCCGTATTTAAACAGAGTGTAAACAAAGGGTAGGAAAAAAAATTATCTAATAAGAAATTCATTATGATTTTATTTATTTTGAACATGCTCAAATTAACCATGTTTTAGTTTAACATTTACCAGTCAAGTTTTTGAGCGTTTTAAATTTACGACTCATGAGCGGTTTATATTTTTAATAAATTATAGGTTTGATGTTAAAAAAAGGAAGTTTTTCCGCCACGGCTTCATCCTTATAAAGGATACGGAATGTCGCACTTTATACATTCATTCATTTTCTGTTCTACATTCGCATTGAGTACTCTGGCTACCAAAGCCTATTCCTCTGATCATATCAGCGCCTCAGCGTGGAGAGAGACAAAGGAAACTGCCTATCCAACGCTCTGTGATAAACATCAGATTGAATTATTCTCATGCCCTGATAAATCACGGCACACTATTGCATTGTGCATGACTAGAAAAGATGAATTGATAAGCTTTGTCTACCGGCAGCATCGAATAAAGAAAAGCATTCAGCTGAACAGCATCCAACGGGCTATGGATAGCCCGTCAAATGGACCATCTACCATATTGCAAGCTGAAACAGGAAAAGGCTTATTTCGATTTTATCTTGATGAAAATTCTTCAGATTCAGATGAAAATTATCCAGGAGTGGTGACTCTGAACGGAAAGGTCGCTTTCGCATGCATCCACGACCAGAGAACATATCGAACCCCTACATATATTATTAAATCGAAACAAGGTGAAGATGATCTGGTAAATCTCTGGCATATTAAATTCAATGCTTTTTTTGAAAAAGAACAAAAAGATAATCCAGAATTACATGAAGATAAAATGTATGATCTATGGGGGTCATGGCCGGAGTAATCATTTAATTTGTAAGCGAGTGCATTTTAAATTAAGAGTGAATTAAGGATTACTTAAACCGATTATGCCGTTAAGTCAATGATGAGGAAAAAATGGGGTTTTGTAAGGAAAAAAAAGAAAGTAATTATAAATTCAGAAAAAAAGTAAAGCCAACTATGTTTACATTGGTTTTACTCCTGTCACTTCCTGGTGCTTATATATATTTTGACTTCACAAAATACAGCGCTCTTGGCCATTTAAACTCAACAATAGAATTCATTATTATTATTTTATATGTACTGATTTTCTTTTTTAGCTTAATAAAAAGGAAGTGGCATTATTTATTTGTTCTTGTGTTGTCAGTTACCATGGTCGTTATTTATCCTTATTCAGGTTTGAAAGATTTAATTATTCATAAAGGATTTTATACACTTAGAGGTCAGTTTTATAAAAACTTATCACACTGTGCTCTGGAACATTATGGTAAAAATCAGGAGCAAACACTCGCCTATTGTTTTAGAACATACCCTGAAATAGAGGGGGGGAATTATGATGTTTTTTATGATACTGGTGGAGAATTGATGTTACCGGAAGATAGTCGTTCTTGCTCGTGGTATAAAGCCTGGTACTCAATTGCCAGAGAAAAGAATGACAGCATACTCTACGGTGTTGCTAAAGAAATAAGTATGCCTTCAATACTCTTTAAAACATCTGATGTTGGTCATTCTTTTTACGCTGTTGAATATGATTTGTTTGATAAAAATTTCAATTATTACCCCAGCTATCACAGCGCCATAAAATAAAAAATTAACAGCAATCTTAAGGAAAAATAATGGAAAAACTAGGTGCCACATCAATTTTTACAGTGTCAGGCTTCGATGCTAACAATGTAGGACATCCAGTTGTAGACGCACATTTCATAGTTGATATGACCTGCTCCCCGTTGATTAATACACCGTGATGTTAGTAATGTCTTCATAAGCCACATGAGGACATCCCCATGAAGAAGCGATTTTCCGACGAACAGATCATCAGTATTCTCCGCGAGGCAGAAGACGGGGTTTCGGCCCGGGAACTCTGTCGCAAGCATGCCATTTCAGATGCCACCTTTTACTCCTGGCGCAAGAAGTTCGGCGGCATGGAAGTTCCCGAAGTGAAGCGGCTCAAGTCGCTTGAAGAGGAGAACGCCCGCCTCAAGAAGCTCCTTGCCGAAGCCATGCTGGATAAGGAGGCACTTCAGGTGGCTCTGGGGCGAAAGTACTGACGACAGACCAGAAGCGGGAAGCCGTGGAGGTCATGTGTGAGGCAATGGGTCTGTCGCAACGCCGTGCCTGCAGTCTGGCTGGTCTGTCACTTTCAACCTGCCGTTATTCGGCCCAGCGTCCTGCTGCTGACGCGCAACTGTCTCTACGGATCACAGAGCTGGCACTTGAACGCCGGCGATTTGGTTACCGGCGGATCTGGCAGTTATTGCGCCGGGAGGGCCTTCACGTCAACCATAAGCGGGTTTACCGCATCTATCACCTTAACGGTCTGTGTGTAAAACGCAGGTGCCGCCGTAAGGGTCTGGCGACTGAACGGCTTCCGCTTCTCCGCCCGGATGCGCCGAACATGACATGGTCAATGGATTTTGTCATGGATGCACTTGCCAGCGGCCGCCGGATTAAGTGCCTGACCTGTGTGGATGATTTCACGAAAGAGTGTCTGACGATCACAGCCGCTTTCGGGATTTCAGGTGTTCAGGTCACGCGGATTCTGGACAGCATTGCGCTGTTTCGTGGATATCCTGCGACAATAAGAACCGATCATGGTCCGGAATTTACCTGCCGCGCGCTGGATCAATGGGCCTTTGAACATAGTGTTGAGCTGCGCTTAATCCAGCCAGGCAAGCCAACTCAAAACGGATTTATTGAGAGTTTTAACGGTCGCTTTCGGGATGAATGCCTGAATGAGCACTGGTTCAGCGATGTTCTTCATGCCCGGAAAATCATTAATGACTGGCGGCAGGACTATAACGAGTCCAGACCTCATTCATCGCTGAATTATCAGACGCCATCTGAATTTGCAGCAGGCTGGCGAAACGGGAAAATGAAGAAAAACCCACCGACATTACTAACTGAAGGTTGTATCTAATACTGGGGGCTGGTCAGAGGCTGCAATTCAATTTTTGAAAAAAAGTTTTGATAATTACAGTCAGGGACGACCACCCACTACTACATCAGTCCACGGAGACCTGGATAGCAATAAACATCATCACGAAGCTTTTCAGATACTGATACTGAGACATCTGGAGACTGGAATGATCATGCGTGACTATTACGCACTTTGTAGTCTGGCCACGCATCTTGACTGACAACGAGGCCAGGATGTCTTTTCACTCTGGTTAAGCTAAGTTAAATTACCAGATTAACTGGCGCCTGTTGGTTCTGCAAAAATATCCTCTTAACCGTCTGATGAGGGATAAGTCACCGTCTCTTATTCTTTGCGAGGCTAAACATTACTGCAACTGTCCGGGCGACAGCATTACAAAACCGAAAATAACTGTTGCGTAAAAGCCTTTCCGTGGCGGCAGTGTCAGTGATTCGCGCAGATCATTGCCCGAGAAGGTCCCTTGCCCGAGCTGCATCCATGCTGAACCGCACGCCGAGCTGGCGTGTCACGTCCAGCGCAAACACCCGCGTATACCATTCGGTCGACTTCGCGTCCTTGTGGCCCATCAGGGTCTGAATGACCTTCTGGGGTACCTGGTGCTGAACCAGGTGCATCGCAAACGAATCCCGGAACGTCCTGGGCGTGACCGGCCGGATGGAGAACGTGACGCCGTCACGATTTGCGGCCTCAACTGCCTGGCTTATCCAGCTGCGGGCGGTATCTTCGCTCCGGATATCCCAGAGCCGTGCGCCGGCAGTGGCTGCGCGGTCGTAAACCATTCTCTGAGCCGCTGGACAAAGGCCGGATCGGTAAGCGGCACGGCGCGCGGCGGATTATCGCGTATCTCCGCCTGCGCCTGCTGCTCAGCCTGCTGTTCTTCTTTTGTCGGGCGCCCGCGGCGACGGGACCGGCTGCCGGCAGAGTCTTCCAGCCTGCGCTGCTTGAGCGTGCGGAGCACCACAAACGGCGAGACGAGCGGTGCCGCACTCAGCGGATCGTACAGCACAAAATCCCCCCGGGTCAGCGGCAGTATTTCATTGAGCCGGCCGCCGGTGTTCAACAGCGTATCGATAAACAGGCTTTTGCGGAGATCGGTCACCTTTGACAGCAGCACGGCCACCTCGGGGGCGAGCAGGTAGCGTGGCATGTCGGTGCCGTAGGCGGCGGCCAGGTTTCGCAGCGCGACCGCACTTTCATAGTCAAAATAGCGTGCAGCGCCGGAAGTGTTCACATTGTGACCACTGGCGTCGCTGTGTGAAATCTGCGTCATTTCGCGGGGCAAAGTACCCAAACTTTTAATCTCCGTTATCAGCCGGTGTGGAACGTATTTTCGCGCATCTGTAAAGGGTTTTCGATGAGAATAAATCGATCCGCAACGGATCCTTTCTGGATCGGTTTCCCGGCTTTTCTCCCGTATATGGAGAATAACCTGGTCAGACGGAAATAAAAAGCAGGCTCCCGGCGCAGTTTCACGCACTCTCAGTGATGCTAACCCTCTGGTGATAATGAAGAAAATGAAAAAGCCGGGCAGGGCGAAGGCGTCCAGGTACTCTGGTATGAATACCTGGTCAGGAACGGAGTTGTGGAATAATGTCAGTATTATAGTGGTCATCAAAACGGTCGTGTTCGTTCCGCATCAATACGCCAAGTGAGCTGCTCCCTATGACCTGATAGCTGGAAAGTATATTGAGGAGCATCAGCTGTGTGAAAGGTGACAGTTCATTACACTTAAAGGATGAAGGACTGGGTCCGAGCGAGAATGAACAGGATAAAAAACAGACGTAGTTTCATTAATTCTGGCAAAAAAGCAGGAGAGTTATGCGTCAGATTTTGCACAGCATAGTGGTTATCATCTTAATGACATAGCCTGACCACTGAATAAATTTTCACATCGTTCATGTCAGACACTACAGTCATTGCCTAAATTAATACCCCATAAGAAATGATAGTTGTGTCAGATTAATCACATGTCATTTACAGATCACTTCATTTTTAGCCTGTTTATTTTTCTTTAAGGTTTATAAGAAACTTAATTTAAAAATTAAATTAGAATTTTCATCTGCCACTACTTAAAAAATCACCCCCCCTACTTTTAAGTTATTTATAAAAAGTACTAGCTGTAAAAAAGAAAAAACCTTTGCTTAAACTATTTTTGTGTCTATGTGTAAGATAATTTTATTTTGTTTATCATTATATGTGTAAATATTTATGCTTCTAGCACTATACTTATGATTAAATGAAGTTTAAACAATGCATAAATAAATTAAAAACAAGTGGCGAAAAATCTCCATTGCACTTAAGGTGTTTTAAATTGTCAGGCGGTGTGAAGAAATAAAAATTAATTTTAGCTTCAGGATGATTAATAACCACCCATAAATATAAATAGTCTAGAAATGACAAGATGATATAATAACCCATGAATGGGTGAAGTTATTTTTCCATGTTGACAATATATGATATTGGCGAGAATTTTTTATATTTCTACTGTAAGCTTAATATTATAAGGGACTTACTTAAGATATTTATTTCTTTAAAATAATTCTATCTGTTAGCTTCCCAATCTCTTTGTGCTCTTTTTTCTAATTTAAACCTTCAGAAAAAACCTGGGATTTCAAAAGGAACTAAAATGTTCAATTTCTTTAGTATTCTCTTAATTAATTGTATTTTAATTTCAAATCTGGCAATCATAAAAGTATATGCTTCTGATAATATTGATGTAAAGGCATGGGTGCAAACCCCAGAAACATCCTATCCAACAATATGCAATAAAGAACAAATAGAGATTTTCTCATGCCCGAGCAAATCGAAAGAAACTATAGCTATTTGCATGAATAGTGCAAATAAACAAATGTTTTTTGCATACCAAGAAAATTTAAATATTAAAAACCTGAAACTAGATAAAATAAAACAAATTGTTAATATCCCAAAAAGCGGTGCATCAACAATATTGCAGGCTGAAACAAAAAAAGGTTTATTTCGTCTATATTTCGATGAAAATATTAATGACAATCCAAGCGCAGTCACTATGAACGGAAAGGTAAGTTTTGAATGTGTTCACAATCAGGAAGCATATAGAACTCCCACTAATATTGTTAAATCGGCACAAGGGAAAGATGAAATAGTAAATATCTGGCAGCTTAAGTTAGCCCCATTACTTAAAGAACAACAAAAAAATAACAGTATAATTTATAATGAAAAAATCGGTGACTTGTGGGACTCCTGGCCAAAATAAATTATCATTACTTTAATATAAGGAAACGATCATGTCTGCAAGTGAATTTATTGATAAACAAACTCTCATTGACCAACTCAAACAATATCGAACGACGGCTTTTGCTACAGAAGATGGTTCGAGACCATCAGTCTTAAACGAGTTTAACTGGGCAGGTGGATATAGTTCTTATTCTTTCGGATTGTATCAATTTGATGTTAGAAACAATGATCTTGCAGAGGACGCGCTAAGGTCCATGGGCTTTACTGACACTCAAATTGACCAACTATCCCAAAGAGGTACTCTTGGTAATGACGTTAAAACAGCATTAAGCGAACAGCTACAAGCTGCTCTGGCAACTACTGCTGGTAAGCAGATCATGGATAATTTGCTTAACAATTATGAAGCGCAATTAGTTCACACAACTACCAATCTCCTTGATATTACTAATGACGATATTTATTCGCAAATAGCTTCAGAACCTGAATCTATACAGCGTATTTACGACATCGCAAATCAGTTTGGTACCAGCCTATTACGCCAATTCGGAGGTTTCTTATCGGGACAATCAATCGTAACTAACGGTATTTCACTTACATGGAGTGATTCTTTAACTGCTTCTGAGAACATGGAAAACTGGTTTTCAGCGGCAGATCCGGGCGATGCAACGCGCAGTGATGCCTTCAATAATACCGTGTCCAAAGAATCTCTCCCTGAAACCATTATAAATATTACAAAAGGTGATGGAGATGATGCAACAATAGCGGCATTTAGTGAATTAAAAAACGTTCAGCTTAATGTTGACAGTGGTATAACTGTTAACATTACTGGAGAAACTGGTAACGATACATTTAATCTCGGAAATGGCAGTAGTGTAAATACCTCAATGACATCCGAAAAAAGCAATACATACTCTTATTCTACTTCGGATGGAAATACAAGCTTTGCAACTTTGGTTGGTAATAATTCGGCAGCTACTATCTCATCCTCATCTGGAAGGCTTGATATTACAGCTAATAACTCTGTTATTAATCTAGAATCTGATGCTGAAGTCAACATTATAGGTAACGGCAATGTAATAACAGGTGGTTCATCAGATAACGTTTCAGTCTTTGGAAATAACAACAGTGCTTTCATGGGCGATGACTCCACAGGAACAATTGTCGGAACGGGGAACAGTATAACAGGGACTGATACTAATAAATTTAATATTTACGGTGATGCTAATAATACCAATCAGATCACAGAAACAAAAATAAACAACTTCGACGGCACATCGGAAACGACCGTCTATAACGAATCCACTGGTAACTGGAGCACCGTGACCAGTAAATATAGTGGTGAAAACGAAACGGGCACTCTCCTTAGTACATTGACAAATAATCTGGATGGCACATCTACAGAAACAAATTACAGTGGTAATACCACCACAACGAATAGTTATTTGGGTCTTAACGCACAAGGAAATTTAACCGAATCGCTGGTTAATAACCCGGACGGTACTTCGGAGGATACTGTTATTGACAGAACCGAAGGGAACTGGACTATGGTGATGAACCAGTATAGTGGTCTGAATGACACAGGACACCTAACGTCGTCTCTTGTTAATAATGTAGATGGTACCTCCAGTAATACACTCTATGGTTCACCTGGAGGCAATGTTGTTTCAATGACAGAAACTTTCTCCCAGGCCTTTGGAACTGGAGAATTAACTAAAACAGAATTCAATTATTCAGATGGTACTTCCGAACAAGTTAATTATGATAAAGAATTTGATTTAAGCTGGACTTCTGAGACAGACAGGTTCGCTAGCTGGAATGCGGCCGGTGCATTGAATTTAACGCTACTTGATACAGCACCCACAGGCCTGGGCAGCTCCTCTTATACTCCCAGTGGAGATAGTTGGGGGGCAGCAGGAGCCCAGCTTAATTTTGACACCGCAAATCTTACTGTTCCTAGCTTTGTTTCAGTGCCTTCTTTTTCAGATACCTTACTCAATGGCGCAGCAACATCAGACTCCTTCACTAACTTTACTGCTGACTCACTTCAAACTGAAAGCCTGGCCGTTGGAAACTGGATTTCTGACGCTTCGCAATATTCCTTCGATGCGCAAATACCAGATGTGGTAACAAGTGATCTTTATGGCGGTCTGGCGGGTGACCCAGGCGATGATGGCGACGATGACGGGAGCGCGGATGGTTCAGGAGACGGTTCAGGAGACGATGGTAATGGCGATACCTCAGCTGGAGACAGTGGAGATAACGGCGATACAGGAGATAATGGAGATTCAGGTAGCGATAATTACAACCACAGCAGTGGTGGTGACGATGGCGACGGTGGTAGTAGCGACGGCGGTAGTGACGGCGGTGGTGATGGTGGTGACGGCGGTGGTGGTGGTGGTGGCGATCCATTAGTCATGAGTCTTGACGGGCATCCGATACAGCTTATCCCGCTAAACCTGTCGCATGCAGTCGTAAACATTGCTGGTCAGTCGTCAACTTCGGGCTGGATCGGCTCGGACACCGGCGTTCTCGCAATCGTGACGTCGGCTGGAACACAAATAATTAATCCTTCCCTGGTTAACGGTGCCGGGGATGCAATGGCAGTATTGGCCAGCTATGACCTTAACAAAGACGGCGTGATTGATGCCTCTGATGTGGTCTTTAACCAGTTGCGCGTGCTTGCTGATCCGACAGGTAACGGCAGTGCTCAGGCACAGGCTTACACACTTTCACAGCTTGGAATTCAGTCTATTCGTCTGCAAAACGAAACACTGTCAGTCAATGCGCAAGGCAATCAGGTATCTGGTGTCGCGACGGTGATATTCAGCAATGGCAGTATCGAACCGATTGAAAACGTAAACTTCGCTCAGGGTAGCAGTAACGCTACGCCAGGATGGAACGGTACCGTCAATCCCGTCTGGCAACAGATTCTGAACATGATCGATGGGGCGTTTAACAGCTCTGCATATAGCGTGATTGATAACGGAAGCTTGCCAGACGGCGCTAATGCGTCAAGCACTCCCAGTCAGATTCAGCAGGTTGCCAGTAATGATAACACGGCAATTATGTCGCGAATCTCCGCCGACTCAAGGCATAATGGTATCGTTTTGAATGACAATACTAAAGTAAATATCAATGGTACCAATAATTCAGTAACTGTCCATAACAGCGACAGCGGTACAATTAATGGTGGAAATTTTGCATTAGCTTTCGAAGGTAATGGCTCTGCAATTACCACCAATGGCAACACTGAAGTTGTCACGATAGGGGGATCCGGGAACAGTATTACTGCTAATGGTGATAAAAATATTATTGTTATTAACGGAGCAAATAACAGTGCCACTACCAGTAACAGTACATTACTGACAGCAAACAGTACTCAGGCTGTGGTCAACGGGCTGTCAAATATTGTTGGCCTTGGAAACAATGATAATGTCACAACGAACGGCAACAGTTTCACTTCTGCTATACAGGGTAATTCATCAACGCTTACAGCAAATGGTAACAACAATCAGATTCTGATTACCGGAAATAACGATACCGTATGGGCGAACGGCAGTGGTGACGTGGTCGTTATGGATGGTCAGGCTGACACGGCTAATGTTGGTGGTGGCAGCGTATTTTTTGCAAATGACAGTCAGGGTACAGTCAAAGGCAGTGTGGGTGTTGTCCGTGCAGGCAGTAATGAAAACCTGCAGGTAAACGGAAGCGGCTTTTCGATCACCACAAACGGGACTGCCTCCCAAATTATTGCTAATGGTGATGGAAACAACATCATCACCAAAGGCAGTAAAAACACCCTTGTCATGAATGGCGGAAGAGCTGTGATGACAACGGAAGGTGATACCAACAGCTTAACCGTTAATGGTGACAACGCGAAATTTTTCGTTGAAGGAAACAGCAACACACTTGCTGCGAACGGAAAGGGAGACACTGTCTATATTAAAGGCCAGGGAGAGGACGTAACGCTGTCCGGCGGTACTGCCATACTCGCAGACAATGATTCACTGATCATCAATGGTGGTAATGATACGGTTGCTATAGGTAATAATGAAACACTCACAGCAAACGGCGGTGAATACAATTTCTATCTGCAGGCAGATAATTCGTCTGTCACGAGTAACGGCGACAACGAAACAGTATTTGTATCAGGAAATAATGATAACTTTACTGCAAATGGACAACACAGCAATGTGGAAATATCCGGACAGAATGACAGCCTAACTACAGGCGGTGCACAAATAGTTTTGTCTGATGCCAGCCAGCTCACTCTCAACGGCAATAATGATGCTGTTCATATTGGTAATGCAGACTTAATCACTGTTAACGGTGGCGGCTCAACATTGCTTGCAGAAGGAAGCGCATCATATATCACTGCCAATGGTGATAAAGAAGTGGCTATCGTTAAAGGTGTAAATAACACCATCACACTGAACGGTGCAAAAGCTGTTGTTACTGTTGTCGGCAACAACAATATGCTGACAGCGAATGGTCCTTCCACCTGGATTCAGATGCAGGGTGAAAACGACGATATTGTGGCAAACGGGCCAGGTGATATTGTCCTGTTACAGGGTGAAAACAGTAAACTGACAATCGGAGACGGTACTGTTGCTGTCTCTGATGATACTCAGGCAACCTTGTCAGGCGTCGATGACAGTGTCACGCTTGGAAACAGAGACAACGACACAATTAATGGCGGTGACTTTGTCATTAACCTCACTGGACAGCAGTCCACTGTTGTCGCTAACGGTGATCGTGAGGTAGTCACCGTTAAAGGCAATCAAAATACGTTTACGACCAATGGCGGACATTCTTTTAATGTTGTTTCAGGAAATAACGACAGCATCACGGCCAATGGTGATATGAATAATATTGATATTCATGGGCAGCAGAACGTTATTTATGCCAATGGTTCGGGGGATGAAATTTCACTGGATGGCAGCCAGGACGACCTCCATACGAGCGGGAATGCTGTATCAGTTAAAAACAATACCCAGGCATGGTTAAATGGCGGGGGAAATAAAGTCGTCCTGAGTGACAATGATAATATATCAATCAATGGCAGCGGTTATTCATTAAATTTCAACGGAGCAGGGAGTAGTGCTTCGCTTCAGGGAGACTGGAGTAACATAACGCTGAATGGCTCAGGCAATACGTTTACGGCTAACGGCAACAGCGACAGTATCCAGATGAACGGAAATGGCAACAATGTCAGCGTTAACGGAACGGGTGGAGAAGTCAGCTTAACGGGAACGGGCCAGACGGTCGTCATGGAAAATGGCAGTGTAACAGCTGCTGCCGATGCGCAACTCATTCTTCAGGGCCATGGCAACATAGTCACCGCGGGCAAAGTTGCTAATGTTGAAGTCGATGGCGGAGATAACTGGGTTAATGCGCAGTCAACAGACACAGTCTTGCTGAAAGGTAGTGAAAATGGTGTCGGCTTTAACGGTAATGGCGGGCAACTTACCGTTGATGGTAATGGTCAGTATGCTCTGATGAACAGCGGTAATGCTGTTTTAGAGGCAGGAGCAAGCCTGAATCTCTCGGGTAACAACAATACTGTTACTGCGGCTTCGAACGGTTCACTTGATATTTCCGGCACGGGTAACGTGTTACAGATGACCAGCTCGTCTCTTACGCTGGACAGTGTTTCGTCAAACAGTAATGTGAACAGTGGTTTCCAGGTTAAAGGATTTGGTTTTACCTCCTCTGCAAATGGTCAGTATGCCAATGCATCTGAATCACTTAAAGCCATGCAACAGACCGGCGCTAACTCAACACAAATTGTGGTGACTCAGTATCTGGATTCTGTGACAAGCGACAGCATTGCAGCCACTGCGGCGACAGAATCCGACGCCAATCTTGAGCTCGCAATCGGACAGGCTCAGGCGGATGGGATGTCGGTGCTTCTGAAGCCGCATATCGATATTGAAGATGGTACCTGGAGGGCATTACTGAAACCTTCCAATGTTGACGATTTTTTTGCCAGTTACAAAACGTTTATTCTGCACTACGCGGCGATTGCACAGGCAACGCACGTGGGTATGTTCAGTGTAGGCACAGAGCTGACATCAATGAGTGGAAGTGCTTATACAAATTACTGGGATGATATTATATCCGCCGTACGGCAGGTTTATACCGGACCCATTACCTATGCTTCCGCATGGAATGAAACCGGTAGTGTCAGCTTCTGGAACAAAGTAGACGTTATTGGGGCGAATGCCTACGAGGCCCCGACCGATATCACCGATCCCACCGTGGCGCAAATGGTTGCCGGCTGGAACAGTGTTTCAGGCGATAGCTCTACAGCATCACTATTCAATAATTTGTCTCCGATTGATTTTTACCATTCGCTGTCGACTGCTTATGGAAAGCCTGTTCTTCTTACTGAAGTCGGTTATCGCAGCGTAAATGGAACAAATACTTTAAACGGTGACTGGAGTGGCTTCCACTGGGTTGATTTCCAGCAACAGACACGTGCTCTTGAAGCCTTTTTTGAGGCATGGAGTGGGCAAGGCAGCTGGATGGAGGGGGCTTATCTGTGGAACTGGGAAGCCAATCCGTCAGGTGTAGCCGCAGATGATTTCAGCGTCCAGGGGAAACCTGCGCAGAATGTTGTCGACCACTGGTACGGTGGAAGCTCAACAGCGACCGCTGCCAGCAGCAATATTCTTAATGGTGACTTCAACTCCGTGCTTATGGGACTGGGTGACACATTAACCGTTAACGGAAACACGGATACAGTTACCATGACGGGCAATGATTTGGTTACGTTAAACGGGACAACTGACAACGTTAATGTGAGTGGAAAAGGTAACGTCCTGCAGGCCGGTACAGCTACCTCTGTAACGCTCAGTAATGATAACTCGGCCCTTATGGTGTCCGGGACAGCAATGGCTGTTAACACTCTGAGCAACAATAACGCTCTGGCTTACACCGGTAACCAGTCGGTTATTAAACTTGAGGGTGACAGCAATACTGTCGTAATCAAAGGGGATTCCAATGCTGTCATGCTCGATGGTAAAAACCAGTTGATATCCGTATCCGGGCAAAACAACAGTATTACCGTAACGGGGGATAATTCAAGTATCGTCACCAGCGGGGTAACAACTGTGTCACTGGCTGGCAACCAGATACAGACATCCGTTCAGGGGAGCGGGGACACTGTGACAGTAAGCGGTAATGGTGACTCGCTGACAATAACAGGGTCGGCTGATATTGTTTCCATGAACAATACAGGTACGCTGTCACTTAATATTGCAAACGCAACACAGGACGATGCCTTGCAGTTCATGAATGGTATAAGTACCGATCAGCTCTGGTTCAGCCAGAGTGGAAATACCCTGGTGGCATCCGTTATAGGTACGCACCAGGAAATTGATGTTAACAACTGGTTCGAAGGCGGAACAAATCAACTACAAATAAAGTCAGGCGACGGCCATGCACTGGTTAATTCACAGCTTGATAATTTAATTAACGCAATGGCGACGATGACACCACCTGCAATGGGTCAGACGACACTTAGCCAGGATCAGATGACGCAATTAAAACCAAGCTTAGACGCAGCCTGGAATTAACGTTTAGCTGCAGGCTTTTACTCAGGTAGAAGCCTGCCTTTATATGATTACAACAGTGTAAAATTACTCAGGTAATTCCATGAGTTCCTCTTATAGCTCAAATAAAAAAATGAATGAAAACCATTATACGGAAAAAGAAGTAGAACAAGATTCGGGTGTCGAAGCTTTAGTTTTAATAGCCAGGTATCATAAAATCGCTGCTGATTCACAACAAATCAGACATTTATCAGGTTCAGGTAAAAAACAGCTTACCGATGGTGACCTCATTCTTGCCGCGCGAACAATGGGGCTTAAATCCCGTAAAGTTACCGTGCGGCCTGAACGTTTAGCTAAAACACCTTTTCCTGCACTGGCTCTGGATCGGCTTGGTCGCCATTTTATTGTTACGGCATGCGATGGGGACAGGGTATTGGTTTTGGAGCCTGATGCTGGAAAACCTACAGTCATCCTTTCAGAAGTGCTCTGGCAGCGCTGCAATGGCGATTTTCTTCTGTTTGCTTCCAGAGCATCTTTAACGGGTGAACTGGCGAAATTCGATTTTACGTGGTTTATGCCTGCGATAGTCAAGTACAGGAAAATTTTATTAGAAGTCTTTTTTGTTTCTGCGCTCATACAACTCTTTGGTCTTGTATCACCACTTATGTTCCAGGTTGTAATGGATAAAGTGCTGGTAAATAATGCTCTCTCAACGCTTAATGTGGTCTGTATAGGGCTGTTGGTCAGCGGTATCGCTGAAGTTTTACTGACTGGCCTGCGGAATTATGTTTTCTCACATACCACTAACCGCATGGATGTTGAACTGGGTTCGCGTATTTTCCGACATATACTTGCGTTACCTGTCGGGTATTACGCAACGCGCCGGGTTGGTGACACTGTCGCACGCGTAAAAGAGCTTGAGAATATCCGCAATTTCCTGACCGGTCAGGCCCTTACAGCGATAATAGACAGCATATTTTCGGTGGTTTTTGTCGCCGTGATGTGCCTTTACAGCATAAAGCTTACACTCATTGTGCTGCTGTCTTTACCTGTCTATGTCATTATTACAACAGTTATCATCCCGGCTTTCAGACGACGTCTTAATGAAAAATACGCGCGTGGGGCTGATAACCAGTCATTTTTAGTTGAAACCGTTTCCGCAATAGAAACTGTCAAATCATCTGCAGTTGAGCCTTTGTTTATTCGTCAGTGGGATAATTTACTGGCTGGTTATGTTGCTGCATCATTTCGTGTCAGTAATTTAGGAAATATTGGGCAGCAGTTAGTTCAGTTTGTTGGGAAAATAGTTACTATTTTAACCCTTTTCTTAGGAGCGAAACTGGTCATATCGGGCGCACTATCCGTAGGCGCTCTGATAGCTTTCAATATGATGTCTCAACGCGTCTCTGCGCCGATTCTGCGCCTGGCACAGCTATGGCAGGATTTTCAGCAGGTAGGCATTTCGATGCAACGGTTAGGTGATATTCTCAATACCCGTACAGAAAACTTACAAGGCCGGAATTCTCAGCCCTCTCTGAAGGGTGCCATTCGTTTTGAGAATGTAAGGTTCAGATATAAACCTGAAGCACCTGCAGTTCTGAATAATATCTCTTTTGATATTGAGCCAGGAAAAGTTATTGGCGTTGTCGGACGTTCAGGATCAGGAAAAAGTACGCTCACTAAATTAATTCAGCGTCTCTATCTTCCCGAATCTGGCCGTGTCTGGATCGATGGAACCGACGTAGCCCTGGCTGACCCCTCATGGTTACGCAGACAAATTGGAGTGGTCCTTCAGGAAAACATACTTTTTGGTAGATCAATTCGTGAAAATATAGCGCTGGCTGATCCTGGCATATCTTTAGAATCAGTTATAAACGCCGCCAAACTTGCTGGCGCTCATGATTTTATCAGTGAAATGTCTGAGGGTTATGACACACGAATCGGAGAACACGGAAGTGGGCTGTCAGGAGGCCAGCGTCAGCGTATTGCTATTGCACGCGCGTTGATTACGAACCCACGAATTCTCATCTTCGATGAGGCAACGAGCGCTCTCGATTTTGAAACAGAACGGGTGATTCACAAAAACATGCAGGCCATATGTCAGGGCCGAACAGTTATTATCATCGCTCACCGACTGACTGCAGTAAGAAATTCTGACACCATTTTAGTTATGGAGAAAGGCCTGATAGTAGAGCAGGGCAACCATTCTCAACTAATTGAAGAAAACGGTCTGTACAGTCACTTGGTTTCCCTTCAGCATGCTTAAAAGGAACATTCAATGTTGAAGATAATAGCTTTAACTGAGTTGCTGCGTCGTTACAAGGATGTATTCCTTGCCAACTGGAAAATGCGTAAGCAACTGAACGCTTATGAAAGACAGTCTTATGAGCTTGCATTTTTGCCGGCAAATATAGAACTGGCAGAAGCACCTGTTCACCCGGCACCCTACTGGACGATGAGGATCATCGTTATTTTGACACTTGTTCTTATCAGCATCTCGCTTTTTGGCAGGTTAGATATTGTCGTTGTGGCTAAGGGTAAAGTTATTCCGGATGCAAGAGTAAAAGAAATTCAGCCTGCCATCACGGGGGTGGTGCGCCATATTTACGTTGATGACGGGCAACGTGTAAATGCTGGTAACGTTTTGATGGTTCTGGATTCCACACAGGCAGAAGCCGATTTAACTAAAACCGAGGCGTCAAGAGCGGAGTCCATGCTGGCGATAATCAGGGCAAAAGCTTTACTGGATGCGCAAATCTCTGGTCATGTCCCTGAGATGAAAGTCAGTGATGGACTCTCACAAGCCGATGTTAACGCCACGAGCCGTTTTGCTGACGGTATTTTCATGGAGTACAAAGATAAGCTTAACCGTGCGGATGCTGAGCTTACACAGCATCGTGATGAACTGGCCACGACTTTACAGGACATTGAACGCTTAAAATCTACGGCACCGTTGGCAAGAGAGCAGGCGAACAGTTATAAGCTGCTTGCCAAAGATCATTATGTCGCAAGAAATGACTACCTTGACAAAGAGCAGACGGCGCTGGGGCAGGAGCATGACCTTACGGCCAAACGCAGTCACGCTAATGAACTCAAAGCTGCTATTGATGCGCAGATTGCAGAAAAAGCCTCAGTAGGTTCACAATTCCGACGGGAACAGCTCGATGCTCTGGAACAGGCTGAGCAAAAATTAAAACAAAGCGTCGAAGATGAAGTTAAGGCTAAAACACGCAAGCAATTGCTCAATCTCGTGTCGCCTGTAAGTGGAACAGTTCAGCAACTCAGTGTTCATACGATAGGCGGTGTGGTCACCAGTGCTCAGAAAGTGATGGAAATCGTACCTGATGATGCGATGGAAGTTGAAGTTAACATAGCGAATAAAGACATTGGTTTTATAAAAGAGGGGCAGAATGCCACAGTTAAAATTGATGCTTTTCCCTACACGTACTATGGCTATATCAAAGGGAATGTAATTTCAGTATCAAATGACGCCGTTCAGGACCGTAATCATGGCTTGAATTTTACTGCCAGGGTACACCTTGATAAAAGTGGCATTGAGGCAGGAGGTAGATGGATTAAACTGACGCCGGGCATGACCGTGTCCGCTGAGATTAAAACTGGAAAAAGAAATGTCTGGCAATACTTTTTCGACCCGCTTATCAGAATGAGTAATGAGAGTCTGCATGAAAGATAATAAAATATTGCCTGTGATGGCCTTAATACTCTCAGGCCTGTATACAGTGAAAAATCATGCTTCTGATATATTTGACACTGAAGCTGATGTTCCTTCCTCACAGGCCGCACCGGTATATGGAAACTCAATATGCGAGTTTGGTCCATTGCCAAGCCCACTGGCTTTGAATGATGCACTGGAGCGCAGTTTATGTTATAACCCCAAAACGGCACAAAGCTGGGCTGAAATAAAGGCAGAAAGCGCCGCTGTCGGCACAGCTAAAGGTGCATACCTGCCAACTTTCTCCTTGTCCGGAAGAGAAATCAGCGAACGTTCTGAAACAAATGTTGCCGGGCACCCGGAGTTTGGCTCAGTCAATTCATCGCCAAATTATTCTGCAGACTTTAGTTTAAACTGGGTGCTCTATGATTTTGGAGCCCGCTCAGCAGCTCTGCACAAAGCGAAAGCTCTTCTCGTTGCTGCTGAAGCCAGTCATATGGAAACTCTGCAGTCTGTGATGATAGCCACCGCCAAAGATTATTATGCAGCACAGGCTGCTGCTGGAAACCTGGCTGCTGCGGCTGATATGGAAAGAATAGCCTCAAAGAGCGTAGAGGTGGTTGTAACTAAAGAAGGGCATGGTGCTGCTTCAGTCGGTGATGAATTACAAGCAAGAACGGCCTGGCTGCAGGCTAAAACTGAGAAAGAGAAAGCAGAAAATACGCTTGAGAATGATTTAGGTGCTATTGCTATCGATATGGGGTTACGCCCAGACAGTTACATAAATCTGGCAAATGTCCAGGAAGGTCTAAAACCTGATTTTAGATTTAAGGAATCAGTTTCAGCATTAATCGATGAGGCAATTAAAATACATCCGGCGCTGCTTGCGGCTCAGGCTCAGTTACAGGCAGCAGAAGCTGAGGTCGATCAAACGAGGGCTGAGGGAATGCCCACTTTAAGTCTCATAGGGAAAGCCAGCCGCGATAATCAGAAAGTCAGCGCAGGAATAGGCCAACCCTATCTTGACTCCTCTCACAATGACAGATACATAGGCATTCAGGTCTCGGTCCCTTTGTTTGAGGGATTCACTCGGGAATATAAAATCCAGGAAGGTCTTGCTCAGGCTGAGCAGAAGCAGGGGGCTGTCTCCGAAGTAAGACATAACGTTGAACTTGATGTATGGAAAAGTTTTCAGTCTCTTAAAGCTAACACAAATAATTTACCATTAACTGAAAGCCTCTTCGATAACACCAGAAAGTCCTATTCAGTAGCAGAATATCGCTATGAGAATGGCGTGGGTAATATCATTGAATTGCTCAATGCCCAGAAATCTCTTGCTGATGCAGAGAAGCAGCAGATCCAGGCTCTGACTGACTGGCGTTACAGCAGGCTCGAACTTGCCGGAAAACTGGGTGTACTTGGTTTAAATAATTAAAAAAAGGAATTTATTAAGGTCGCAGAGTCGCTTATTAGATGATTATAAATATTATGGCCTGGAGTCTATTATTTTAATTATGTGTATTCAGATAAACAGCGGGTATGGTAGGTAAATAATCAAAGAACAACTGCAACGGAATGTGAGGAAATGTAACTATCAAAGTATGAGTAAAATCTAAGCAGCCTGCTATTGTAAGTTTCAGTAAACCAGACTACTGTTGTTTCTATAAGATTCTGAATAGGTTATAAAAGACCTTAACTTTGCTGACTCTTTATCTTTACTGTGCGGATCACTCGATGAAGCGTAGAACATCTTTCTTTTTACTTTCCGGCCTTATATTGCTGATTTCCGGCTGCAGCCATCATCCTCGTCCCGAAGCTCCAGAGGACGTTTCCGCATCGGATTCAGCTCAAAATCCTGATTTAATTCCCATTGTTGCTGCACTTCACGACCAAATGCACACCTGGCATGATACGCCATACCAATGGGGCGGCACGCAGCTGTCGGGCGTGGACTGCTCTGGTTACGTCTGGCGTACTTTGCATGACCGCTTTAATCTGCCGATGGACCGCGTGACTACCGCCGATCTGCTGCATATGGGCGTACGCGTAGCACCGGAACATTTACAGCCGGGCGATTTGGTGTTTTTCCGTATCGGTGGTGGTATGCATGTCGGCTTCTATGACACAGACCATCAGTTTATTCATGCCTCGGCCAGCAAAGGCGTGATTCGTTCGTCACTGGATAACCCATACTGGAAATCCGTTTATTACCAGTCGCGCCGGCTGACGCGTGAATACGGCGCGCAGGTGACGTTGAACCGAACAAGTTGACGCGAAGAGCGCAAAGCGATTTGCTGGCTTAAGCGTAACTGGAAAACGTGCTGCTGTAGTGCTGAAAACGCAGCGCTGAAATCTGTGCAGCGGCAGTTTGCCATGCGGATGATTATTCTTCGCGTTGTTATGATTGCTTGCTGATAAGTACGAGCGAGAACAGCCTGAACGATCAAAGCGCATGACGCGTAAACAACGGAGTGTGATGACGCTGCCGTGCAGCTAAAAGTGGGCAATTGTCAGATCCTGACAGGCAACGCTACGTGAATTCTGCATAACCCGCAGGGGTTCTGTGCGCCAGTTTTCACGTAGCGCGCCCGGTGATTAACGGGCTTCAGGTCCAGAGGGGACGAAGGTGAGGTCCCGGTTCGTAACCGGGTACGCGGCGGGATGTCTTATTTAACATAATATACATTATGCGCACTTTTGCAGGTAGACTTTGATATGGCCGTTTAGCCCGTCTTTTTCGCATACCAAGCCATTACTGTCTCTTTACGCCCTGGCTTTAAGTTTGCCTGATGACCTACATCTCATTCATTTCGTCATCAGGCCACAATCGAAAAAACTGCTTTGTCGTTTTGCGACTTTCCTCTTTACTCAGTGAGATTAAATGATGATGAACTTTTGCGACGCATGTTCATGGTTCGAAATGCGCATCAGCATCTCTGCTCTGTCGAGATTCACTTAGCATAGAGAAAGCGTGTTTATGGAAGATGCACAGAGTCCCGGCATGTCGCATCTTAATTTTTTTATAAGGCTGCATGATTACCTGCAAACCAAACTGACGCTGCCAAATGAAAGTTAGTGCACCAGGTTGCCAAATTTTCCACAGAATTCAGCATAATCGATCAAGGCGAAATTTATACGATTGCCAATTGAGGTCTGTTTATAGGTATGATTATTCAGGAACATGTCAGTTCACCTGCAATGACAACCTTACAACGGATACTTTCACCTGTTTACACCATAACGATATCCCTTAAATAACCGCGCTGCCCTTTTCTTCTTTGTCATGAATGAGAACTAATGGCTTATGATCTGACGTTGTTACCGTCCAATTTAACCCTCCCGCAGTCTCTCCTGAGACATCGCCAGGTTTTCCTTCGCTTCTGAGTACTGATAAGACGTCAGTTCAATCTGATTTCCATCAGGATCGGAAAAATAAACGGACATCGACACCTGATGATCGCTGACTATAAAAGGTATGGATTGCGCTGCCAGAATGTGCAGTAACGGACAAAAACTCGTGGCTTCAAGACTGAATGCCACGGTATTGCCGGGCGGCTGATGTGTTCTTAAAAACAGCGAAATCGCTGCAGCGTTATTTTTTAAAACCAGAGGGCCACCTTGCTTAAACCAGAACAGCAACGACTCATCGCGTGAAAACCCCAGTACGTCGTTATACCAGCGCTCGGCCTTATCCAGGTCATGCACATAAATGTGGACGTGGTCGATTTTAACTAAGTTCACTTTCACCTCAATGACAACCTATAAAGAGAATCAGCATCGAACATATCGTGCAGTGATGCAAAATAATGCGCACACCATGAGCTCTGATTTAACATAACTGGTTATGGAATATAGAAGCGCGCCCATTCTCTGATGCATCCCCCCTTTCAGCATGTTCTTAAACTTAGAGCGAATAAGGGATGTTTTCCTGATGATGTCTGTGTGGGTTAGCGCTATGATCAATAAAAAGTAATTTCAGCATCCTATATGCTTAGCCTGTGAAATTAATAAATACATCATTAGATGATGTATTTATATTTTCAATTATCGTCGATATGTCTTATTTATGGGCTGGATAATTGCATGATCGTATCGCTATAAACAGGTTAACCGACCTTCTTCTGGCTTAGTCAGTTTTTTCCAGCATTTATTTTTTCTACTTCCCAGATGAATCTGAATCCATGCTGGTCAACATTTCTACGAGATTGTCTGGATATACCGTTTCGGTTGTGGCATTAAGTGCACTAATCGACCACCAGTAATAGCTGGCAATAACCGACTTTTCGTTTTCACTCCAACCCAAGGTATCAATCTCGTCTCCCGAGACATTAATGATAAAAAAACGCTCATGTGCCTGAACGCGTTCGCCCGAGGGCAGCGTCATGACAAAGCATCGCTCTCTTCGGGACGGGCCAGGATCGTTTCGGCGAATACCCGTTTCTTCATAAAGTTCTCTGAGCGCCGCCTGCTCGAAGGATTCGCCCTCCTCTACGCCGCCGCCCGGCGTTGCCCAGTAAGCATGGCCTGCGAGTGCATCCTGTGTATGCACAAAACGAAACAACAACAGGTTATGCGAAGCATTGAGGATCAGTAGTCGGGCCGAGCGGCGCGTACGCATGCCTTCTTCCTTCTGTTTTAGCCAGGCGCAGTTAAAAGAGTCGATCGTCCTTCAACTGGCCCGCAAAAAATCCTGCCAGCGGCGCGTCAGGTAGTTATGCTCATCCATCACGGCGTTCCAGACGGCAATATGGCTCATGCGCGCGTCGTAGCTACCACCGTCGCGCACTTCACCCTGGGGAATCAGCGGTGCGCCCCAGGCATCCAGTAGCACCTCTCTCGCAGGCTGGCCGCCGTACCAGAAATCCCACTCTGCAGCTGACAGATGCGCCCGGCTGCGTTCCGCGTTGGAGATATAGTAACCCTGCCGCGCCATCACTGCGCCAGGCCAGCCGGACTGCCACCAGTTTAAATAGTCGTAGGCAGCGTCTTTGATTCTGCCGGTCGCGCAGCGCGAAAGCGACATGCCGCCGTACCAGGCGCGGTAACCTTCACGCGGGCGTGCCATTTTATAGCCACGTTGATGAAAGTGATGACGGAAATAGATGGGCGCCCACAGGCTCTGCACTTCCACCTGCTGATTGGCAATGAGGTCGCAGGCTTCATCCTGGGAGGCCCAGAATGCCGCAAAATGCCCGTTACGATTGAGGCGCGCCAGTTGCTGCGTCAGCAGGTCGATCTCTTCGAGCGTAAGATTGCCCGTGTTGGCAAAGCTCGCCAGACCTGCGCCCTGCATGGCAAGCGCCGCATCGATGCCGCCCATTGCCGCATCTTCCTGTAAGGCAACCTGGCCCGTTAGTGAAGGATGCAACAGCCATCCCCAGCTTTCCTCCTGCTGCTGTAACGCGGTCGGGAGCCTGTCGGCGTGATAGGCAAAGCTGTCAACGTTGTGCGTCAGCGGCAACATGCTGATGTGATCGCTGGCATGGCTGCCCAGATGCCTGTCGCGCTGCACATAAAGCCGTTCAGAGGGCACGCTGCCGTCAGCGAGCGGCAGATCTGGACGCAGCCTGCCGGTTTTAGCCAGCGGGGTGATCTCGTCCCAGTATTTAAGTCGTTTAATCTCCAGCGGCTGAATGGCCTGCGCGGGCCAGACAAAATCAATATTGTGAAACCACTGATCGTAAAGGTCATAGCTCTCAGGCTGCATGACGGCAATGCGCTGCGCATCTTCCACACTGTGCAGCAAATATTCAATGCGAATGCCCAGATCTTTCTCGGCGCTGACGCGTAGCATTTCGAGCAACGTGACGGAGGTCCCGAGCACGCGTAAAGTGAGTTGATCGTTGACCTTCGCTGCAGAATTCATCGTTTTACCTGTCCTTTAACGCCTGCTGGAAGCGGTTAAATCCCTGTTTCAGCCGCTCTGCGTCGAGTCCGCGCAGAATAAAAACCAGTTTGGAAGTGTCTAAATCCCCCGGCCAGTCGTTCATATGTACGGGCGGATGCAAGGTATGCTGAACGCCGTGAATCACCACCGGCGCACTGGTGCCGCTAAAACGCAGAATGCCCTTCATTCTCAAGACCGATTGCCCATGGCTATGTAACAGCATTGACAGCCAGATAGCAAACGCGGGCCAGTTCAGTTCGTCTTCCAGAGTGATCACGCAGGTCTGGGTTAAAGGGTGATGATGCGTTTTTTGTCCGGGAGTCAGATTGTAGCGGGCATCGCCCACGGCACCAAGCCAGCGAAACCGCTGTGCGTGCGTTCCTTTGGCGAGGCGAAGCGCGAATAACTGCCCGGGTTCGGCCAGCGCATGTTGCGTATCGCTCAGCTCCGCTAGGGGGGTTAAACCGCCAAGCCATGTCTGGAGGGCGAGCAAACCGTCGGGATCGATCCGATCGCATTTGCTGAGCAGCAGTTTGTCAGCCGCGCTCACCTGGGCTAACCATTCGGGCTGATGGGCCGACTGTAAACGGGCGTGCTCTGCATCGACCAGCGTCACCAGCGTGCCCTGACTGAAATGGTGTTTAAGCTGCGGATCGTGCAGCAAGGTTGACAGAATGGGCGCAGGATCGGCCAGCCCGGTGGTTTCGAGTATCACCTGACTAAACGGTGGTAGCTCGCCGCGCGTACGGCGTTCGTAGAGGTCCAGCAGCGCCGTTTTCAGTTCACCTCGAATCTGGCAGCATACGCAGCCGCTGGGTAACAGCACCGTATCCGGTGCCACTTCATTTAACAGATGGTGATCAATCCCGACTTCACCAAACTCATTCACCAGCAGCGCAACATCGTTAAGATTCTGGTGCGTCAGCCAGCCCTTCAGCAACGTGGTTTTACCACTACCGAGAAAGCCGCTCAGGATATGCAGCGGCAGTTTTTCATTTCGCATCGCGGACTCTCCGTTACTCGCCATCAAAGCGCCGCCAGCCAGGTCTCATCCAGCGGATCGAGAGTGCGTCGGGTCATCTTCTCGGCTTCTTTCCACAGCAGGTCCAGCGAGCTCACCATGACCTGCTGCCCCGTGGGACTGGACAGCACCCAACTGGTGTGAAACTCGGTTAAGCTCAGTCGCCAGGGCTTAAGCGCCCGGTTAAGCAGCGCCAGCTGCTGCAGGCGTAGCTGACGCTGGGGCAGATTGTTTTCCAGCGCATCGCTCCACTGCGGCCCATTATCCAGCAATCCGCACATTCCACACATCGCGTGCTCCTTAGGGCATTACATCGCCAGAATTCGGCCCCAGCGTCTGACCGACAAACAAGTTGCCGCCCGGCTCACTGGCCAACAGCAGCGCAACCGGTGCCACCTCGTCTGCCCGGCCGAAACGCCCCAGCGGTAGCTCAGCGGCCTTGGCGGTTTTCCACGCCTGATTGATGCCATCGATCAGCGGGGTTTCAATTGGCCCCGGCGCGATCGCGTTCACCAGCACGTTATCGGCAGAGACTTCCAGCGCCAGAGACTTGGTAAAACCAATCACACCCGATTTGGCGGCGGCATAATGGCTCAGTTCTGCGCCGCCCTTTATTCCCAGTTGCGAGGCGATATTGATCACCCTTCCCCAGCGCTGCGCCAGCATGGAAGGCAGCGCACGTTGGGTGGCGAGAAAGACGCTGCGTAAATCCACCGCCATCATCTGCTCCCACATGGTCAGCGTGATATCCGTGCAGCGGGCCTGCGTGAGCATACCGGCATTGTTAACCAGAATATCAATCCCATCGAACCGTTCCAGGCAGGCATCCACGCCCGACGTGGCCCCGTCGACCTCCCCGACATCCGCTACCACGCCAAAACAGGGCACACCTAAGGCGCGACAGCGTGTCACCATGGCCTCCAGATGCTCACTGTTCCGGTCGGTCAGTATCAGGTGTGCGCCCTCACGGGCGAACAGCGTAGCGATGGCGGCCCCGATTCCGCTGGCCGCCCCGCTGACAACGCAGCGTTTGCTTGCTAACTGCATACTCTCTCCTTAATCAGGCCAGCGGACGGTCAGCCCGCCGTCGACAATCAGGCTTTGCCCGGTGAGATAACTGCTTTCTTCGCTGGTGAGAAACGCGATTGTTTTTGCCACCTCGTCCGCCCGGCCGACTCGCCCAAGGGGAATCGCGTGCGCCGCTTTCGCCAGCCCTTCCGGGCCAAGCGAGTTGTGTTTATCCAGCGACTGCGGCGTTTCGATCAGGCCGGGAATAATGGCGTTACAGCGGACGCCGCGCGGTGCCAGCTCCACCGCCAGCGACCGGCAAATGCCCGGTACGGCGGCTTTCGCCGCCGCGTAATGAGCATGGTCCTGCCAGCCATAAACCCCGCCTGCAATCGATGACACGGCAACCAGGCTGGCCCCGGAATGCAGATGCGCGGCGGCAGCGCGGAACAGCCGCATCACGCCCGTCAGATCGACATTCAGCATCTCATCCCAGCGCGAATCGCTCATCTCATCAATGCCTGCGCGGCGCAGAATGCCGGCGTTAGCCACCACGTAGTCAAGCCGACCAAAGTGCTGAACGCCTTGGGCGATAAATGCATCGACGGAGGCGGTGGAGCCAACGTTGAGCGGCAGCCAGAGTGCCTCTCCGCCCGTAGCTTCAATCTGTGCTGACGCCAGCGCCGGATCGTGCGGATCCTGCGGGTAATAACCCGCAATCACCCGCACGCCACGCTGCGCATACAGCGTGGCCAGCGCCAGACCAATGCCGCTGGCGGCACCGCTGATAGCGGCGACCGGCGTTCCGTTTTCATTCTGCATATGCTGTCCTTAAGCCTGAGGCTGGGTCGAGGTGGCGCTGACCTGGGTATCCAGTTGCGCCGCCGGTCGTGCAAACAGAATAATGATGCCGGAGACAAAACAGGGTACGGCACCGAACCAGAGAGCGGCTTCCTGCCAGTGGCCGCCCTGGCTCAGCACCGAGGTAGTACCAATACCGGCTACGATGGCACCGACCGGTCCCATCGCCATGATGAGGGCACCCGCCGTCGCGCGGATTGCGGTAGGAAAGCTTTCACTGATAAAAAACAGGGCAGCGGCATAGGGTCCGATCAGGAAGAACAGACCGACGCTGTACAGCGCAACGATGATGGCAAAGTTGTCCGGACAGAACAGCATGGCGGCAAAGGCAATACCGCCCAGCATCCAGCCTCCGGCAATGGTGTTGCGGCGGCCAATCCGATCGCCGAGCCAGCCGTGCGCCAGGTAACCGCAGTAACCCACCAGATTCGACAGAATCAGGATCAGCAGCGAGTTATTGAACGACACATCGTGGGTTTTGGTGATGACCGTCGTGCCCAGCACGCTAAAGATCTGGATTGCGAACCAGTTCAGCAGAATGGCAATGCCGAGCACTAAGGTCGAACGCAGGGCGGTGCCACGAAACGCCGAAGCAAAACCCGATTTAGGCTGATCTTCATACGGCACCAGATAGTCGGCAGCCACCTGACGGGCATCCTTGTCTTTGCCCTGCTCGCGCAGCGTTTTGATTTTTTTCTGCACTTCAAACTGTGGCGTTTCTTTGAGTCTGAGCGCCAGCAGCGCAATGACCAGCGAGGGGAACGCGGCGAAAATAAAGCTCCCCTGCCAGCCAATGATCGGCAGCAGAATCGCGGTCAGGGCTGATGCGACCAGCGCACCCACCGGCCATCCGCCCTGCACCAGGCTGTAAACGAAGCCCTTGCGCTTGTTGAGTTTAGGATCGTCGAGTGCGGTATAAAGCTCAGATAAATAGGTGGCGTTTACCGTCTGCTCTGCATAGCCCAGGCCAGCGACGGAGCGAATAGCGGTTAACGCGCCCTTGCCCCACAGGCCGCCAATTGCGGTCAGCAGCGAGCACAGCGCCGCGCCACCCACCGTAATCACGATGCCCATGCGACGCCCCAGCCGGTCGACCAGTGGCCCAATGGCCAGGGCGATGACCGCCCCGCCGAAAGCGACCCAGGTAGCAATCTCCGACTGCTCAACTTCACTCCAGCCAAAATGGCCGCCGATTTCCGGCAGTAACGTGCCGAAAAGAATGAAGTCGTAAACGGCAAAAATCCAGGCGAAGAAGGCAATCCATGTGGCGAATTTCACATCCCTGATGGTTAACCGCTGTGGCTGCCAGCCGTTAACGGATTTTTTTTTGTAGATGCTCATGTCGTGATCGCTCTGCAAGATAAAGGAAAGAAACTTAACGCGGTTTGCGCGCTAAGAAGTCATCTGCGATTTCGTCGAAGGTGACAAATCGCACACCCTGGTGGCTCTGGATGTACTTGATCAGACGTTCCAGCATCAGCAGCACCTGCGGACGACCTGAAACGTCGGGATGAATGGTCATGGTAAACACCGCGTAGTCATTTTCGCGGTAGACCCAGTCGAACTGGTCGCGCCAGATCTCTTCCAGATGACGGGGGTTCACAAAGCCGTGGCTGTTTGGCGATTTTTTGATAAACATCATTGGCGGCAGGTCATCGAGATACCAGTTAGCGGGGATCTCGACCAAATCGGTCTCTTCACCACGCGTCAGCGGCTTCATCCAGCTGTCGGGATGCTGGCTGTAATCAATTTTGGTCCAGCTGTCGCCGACGCGAACGTAATAAGGATGAAAGTCGTTGTGCATCAGACTGTGATCGTATTTGATGCCCTTTTTCAGCAGCAGCTCGTTGGTCACGTTGCTGAATTCCCACCAGGGCGCCACATAGCCTGTCGGACGTTTTCCGGACAGCTGGGTGACCAGCTCAATGCTGCGGTCCAGTACGGCTTCTTCCTGCGCGGGTGTCATGGCGATGGGGTTTTCATGGCTGTAACCGTGAACGCCAATTTCATGCCCTGCGTCCACCACCGCTTTCATCTGCTCAGGAAAGGTTTCAATGGAGTGACCGGGAATAAACCAGGTGGTACGCAACTGGTGTTCAGCAAACATTTTCAGCAGGCGCGGTGCACCCACCTCCCCGGCAAACAGTCCGCGTGAGATATCATCCGGCGAGTCTTCCCCGCCGTAAGAACCCAGCCAGCCCGCAACCGCATCCACATCAACACCAAATGCACACAAAATTTCTTTAGCCATGAGTCTTTCCTCTAAGGAGTTAAGCGCAGACGGAATGGTCTGCCGTAAACGTGCCTGCGACCGTGCTGGCAGCGTGAAGAAGCCGGCGATCCTCGCCAGCAGGAAGGGAAAAAAGCAGGCTGGTATACAGCCCGTTTGCGTCTTTGCCGGTCGGAAAAGCGATTCCCGGCATATCCAGCAGACTGCCCGGCATGGTTAACCGCAGCGTGGCAAGATTGGTCTGGGCAAACAGATCGTCGTCTTGCATCAAGGGGGCCAGTTCCGGTGCGGTGTGGGCAACGGTAGGCGTAATCAGCACCGCCCCGTCCAGTTCTGCCGCCAGTGCCTGTTGCCACGACTTGCGTTGTGCCAGAAACGTTTCAAGCACCGCAGGATCCTGATGGCTGGCGGCAAGCAGGCGTTCCCGTACGCGCGCATCCATCAATGCCGCGTCAGGCGAGGCTAACAGTTCGCGATGCAGCAGCCAGGCCTCACGTCCACCCGGCCAGCCCTTATCGGCAATCCAGGCCAGTGCCTGGTTAAAGGCCTGAAGTGGCGCGTGATCAATTCTGAACCCGGCGGCCGTCAACTGGGCTATCCGGCGACAAGCGTTCTCACGCACGGCCGGCTGGCACGCGGCCAGTAAGGCCTCGTCGACACGAAAGTGCGGCGCAGGAAAGCGCATTTTTTGCGCGCCGCACAGAATGTCATCCAGGGCAATAGCATCACGTACGCTTCGGCATAGCGGCCCCACCGTGTCCAGCGAGTGCGCCAGAGGATAGACGCCCGTTGTCACATAGCGCTGGCGACTGGCGCGATAGCCAATCGTGCCGCTGAATGCGGCAGGAATCCGTATTGAGCCGCCGGTGTCGGTGCCAAAGGCGATACAGGCGAGACCTTCCGCAATTGCCCGTCCCGCGCCGCTGGACGATCCTCCGGGTGCAAAAAGCTGCGACGTGGTGCCCCGGATGGCCGGCGTACCAAAACTGGGATTGAGTCCAAGGCCGGAAAACGCGAATTCACTCAGGTTGGTTTTACCCAGCGTCACCAGTCCTGCTGCCGAACACTTTGCCACCAGCGCGGCATCCTGTGGTGCGACAGGGACATTGCTTCGCGTAGCCGACCCGGCGGAGGTCTGGCTTGACTGAATATCGAACAGATCTTTCCAGGCCACCGGAATACCATCCAGTGGGCTCAGCGGGCGGCACGCTTGCCAGCGCAGCGTTGAGGCTTCGGCCTCTTCGCGGGCACGGGCGGCGGTCATTGAGATGAAAACGGAAGGCGCGTTTTCAGCCGCTTTTAGACAGGCTGTGGTAAAGGCCAGCGGCGACAGGCGCTGTTGTGCATAGAGCGCACTGATTCCCAGCGCATCAATCTGACCAGCCATGAATAACTGACGAACATTTTCGGCCTGCACAGCATCACCTTTAAATGTATATTACGTTTCAATGTACATTTGAAGATAGCAATAACGGTGCCATAAAAAGCACTGTTAAGTTGCATAATTGTGATCATGTCGATCCTTATAATTAAATTTGATGAGTTATCAAGGGGTTATTTGCCGCATTTTCGAGTATTTCGTCACGTCACAGATGAAATTGCGCGCAGACATTAAATGTATTAATTTAAAAGTGATCCATTATTGGGCAAGGTGCACTACATCAGTGCTGTTGATAGCCTGCACCGGGAGTGCTGTCAGATATGCTAATGTGGCTGGCAGGACGGAGAGCAGAAGATGAAACAATGCAAAACAAGGTTACGGGAACGGACATGGACGATGCAGGCTCTGCGCGTTACGAAAGTATTCGCCAGGTTTTACTGAAGGTTTTTCAGCAGAATAGCGTGCCTGCGGGGCTGGTGCTGCTGGAGGGTCCGCTGGCGCAGCTGTTTGGCACCAGTCGTGTTCCCGTCCGGCGGGCGTTAAGCATGCTGCATGATGAAGGCTGGATTGCCCGTTTTGAAGGTCGGGGATTTATCGTTGCGCGCGATAATGAGGACGTTGAGCCGGTTCGCATTGCGCTGACGCGCGAGCTGTTCGGCCTTGAACAGCGCGACGAGCTGGTTGATACGCGCAGCACGGGTGAAAAAGTGCTGGAAAACCTGCAGGGGATCCTGTCTACCGCGATGGTATTCGGCTGCTACCAGGTGGATGAAACGGGCGCGGCGAAGCACTATAACACCAGCCGCGCGGTGATACGCGAGAGCCTGATGCGCCTGCGCGACAAGGGGCTGGTAGAAAAAGAGCCCTATTCTCAGTGGCTGACAGGCCCGTTAACCGCGCGCGAACTGGCTGACCATTTTGAAATCAGGGCGCATCTGGAGCCGGCCGCATTACGAAAAGCCGGCGAACGGTTAAGTGTTGCCTGGCTTAACGCGCGGCTGGATAACGTGCAAACCTGCCGGGGCAAACAGCTTAATGCCGCGGAACTCGAAATGCTGGAAGAAGATCTGCACATTCGCAGCCTGGAGCCTGCGGGCAATAAGCTGATGATGCAAATTTTACGGCAAAATCAATCGCCGTTTATCGTCACCCGAATCTTCTACGAGCGGCTCAGCATCCCTGTCGACAGCGCAATGCTGGATGAACACAGCCTGGTCTATGAATTTTTACTGAAAAGGAACTGGGAACTGGCGGCCGCCTGTATGCGCGATCACCTTGAGCGGGCGCAGGTCAGAACATTACAGCGCCTGAAAGTCTTATCCGTGTTACCGGTGCCTGAATTGCCGGTCTTTATGGAGCGTCAGTAAGCCCTTCCAGCGAAAAAATCTAAAACGAAACGCGCCGCATTAATCAGGTTTAATCATAAATTATCAGACGAAAATCGCGTGACTGATGAGCATGCGGCCAGCCTGCCGCAGGATCGCTTTCCTGTGAGCCCCGCCGCGAGCCTCTCGCATTGACAGATCGGCTGTCTGCCGCTGAACGCCACGAGTGTTAAGAAGACGTAAAGTAATTGCTGGCATATAATCCATCTTGCTCTTCTAAGATACGCACAAATAAGACACGCACAAAGCTGAAGCATGCTGAGACGGATCTCACGCCATTTTCCTGATGTCGGAAACGCCCTGTCAGTATCGCCAGATAATAAACAGCTTGTCCCCCCACCGACAATGAGCGAGCGAATTATTGTGAATAAATTAACGGCATTGAAAAAAGGATATGCAAAAGTTTTCTTATGGCTTTTGCTCACGCTGTTTTTAACCCCTGCGATTACATTGGTTTTTGCTCACTACGGCAGTCACGAACTCGATCAGGAATACACCCAGATTTTTATCGATAATGCGCGTGCGCAGAATCAAAGTCTGGGTAAATTAATGCAGTTTCTGCAAGCCAATCCGCCTTCCAGCGTCTGCGGACCGGTCGCCGATAATTTGATTGACTATAAAAATGCCGTCTGTGGACCGGGTTCCGAACTGTCGCAATTTTATCTCATCGGCAAAGTCGCTCTATGGACGATGGTTTTCAGCGGCGTCATTCTGCTGATGATCCTTCTGTTCAGTGCGCTGGCATTTAAAAGCCGACGGGGGCAGTTACTCAGCCTCCGCCTGGCGCGTCCCTTTTTAATGCTGGCGTGCTCGCTGCAGGTGCTGGTACAGGGCGCCATGTTGGTGTGGCTTTCTTTCTGGGGCACCGCCTTTTTCACGCAAAAATACTATCCAAAGCTGGTGATCCTGGTCGCGCTGCTGGTGTTGGCTGCGATGTATTACATGATCAAAGGCATCTTTAAAAAGCTGCCGCCGGAGGAGAGCATTGAAGGCGACGTGGTCAGCCGCGAAGCAGCCCCGGCACTCTGGGCGCGTGTTGACGCGCTGGCGGCCAGCGTGGGCACTATCCCGCCGGATCACATCATCGCCGGTATCGATACCAACTTCTTCGTGACAGAAGCACCGCTGAGCGTGAACGACCAGCCACTGCAAGGCCGAAAACTGTATGTCAGTATTCCCCTGCTGCGTCAGCTGAGTACCGCGCAGGCTGACAGCGTGATGGTGCATGAACTGACACACCTGCACGAAGGCGATACGGCATCGGGTGCCTTGCTGGGTCCAAAGCTCCATCGGTTCGATATGTATACGCAGTTAATGAGCGAGAATCTGTCCACGCTTATTGTCTTTTATCCGCTCTATCTTTATCGCCTGTTCTTCGAACTCGCGTGGCAGCGTAACAGCCGTGAACGCGAATTTATCGCCGACCGGAACGCCGCCGCGCGGGTCTCCTCTGCGGCGATTATTGAATCGTTAATCAAAATCTCAGCCTATGCCAGCTATCGTTACGAAGTTGAGCGTAAGCTTTTTGCAAATAAAACGCTGTATGAAAATGCACCCGGGATCAGTCAGGCCATCGCCGTTGGCCTGCCGCAACACGTGAGTTCCGCGGACTTTGTCAGCACGATGCGTGAACAGAATATCCCCCATCCCTTTGATTCTCATCCCCCCCTGTCTGAAAGAATGCGCAACGTTAACTATGCCGTGGAAGAGGCGGATTACGCCGTCATCGCCGCGACATCACCGGCGGACAGCTGGGTCGATGTAATTCCGGTCGCCGATCAGATTGAGCACCGGCTCTGGCAAAAATATGAGCGAGAATTCACCTCGCAACATGAAGAGAGCCTGGCCTGGCGTTACCAACCGACGGGTGAAGAAGAGACCGCGCTGGTCTTAAAGTATTTTCCGGATGTGCCTTTCACGCTCAAAGATGGTTCGCAGATGATCATTACCTGGCAAGGCATCGTGCAGCCGCATTCAGCCGGTTTGCTTGAGTGGGATAACGTCAAAAATATTAACGTGCTGCGTCAGTTCGGCAGAGACAGTGTGTATGTGCAGCATGTTCAGCCCAATGCACAGGGCAAAAAGCGCAGCAAAATCCGCCTGCCCGGTCTGAAAAAAGAGATTGAACACGTTAAATACACGCTCAACTATTACTGGCATCGCCACCAGACGGTGCGGGCGCTGAAAGAACAGGTGCAGCCGGAAACCCCGCAAGGCACGGCCTGACCTCTGCCGTCGCGGGCGCGCCTGCGACGGTTTTTATTTTTTACACACCACGACTGCCGGACAGGCTCACGTCCGGCGTTTTAGCGGCCCGTTGCCGCCGTTGCTTCAACCTCCAGCAGCACGCCGTAGTGGAGTTCCGGCACCGGCACGATAGCTCTGGCAGGTTTCCACTCGCCGAGCCATTGTGCATACAGCCTGTTGAATTCTGCCCACAGCCCGACATCCACCAGATAAACCCTCACCATCACCAGATGATGCTTATTGAGGCCTTCCTGCTGCAGGCAGGCCTCCAGATTGGCCAACACCTGCGATGTCTGCTCAGCAAAGGAGGCCGTGCTACGCATTTCTCCGGCTGGCGTGACTGGCAACAGGCCGGAGATAAACATCAATCCCGAGGCTAACGCATAGTGCGAATAGTGGCCCGGATGCGGTGTGTCCTGTATATCGCGCGTGTGTATTAATGGTTGCATCTTCACCTCTTTACATCATGCCCGGCTTTTTCAGCGTTGTGCCGTCGCGGAAACGGGAATAGCGGAACGCGGTGGGATCGACAATCGGCGCATCCCCGGTGACCAGGTCCGCCGTGAGACGTCCCGCACCGGGGCCAATACCAAATCCATGGCCGCTGTAGCCGCAAGACAGGATCAGCCCCGGAAGCTGCGGTACGGCAGAAATGACCGGAATGTCGTCCGGCATGCAGTCAATCACGCCGCCCCAGGCCTGAGTCACCCGCAGCCCGGCCAGCGCCGGAAACTCCCTGCCTATCGCCGCCAGCCCCTTTTCAACGATGCCGTCTGAAACCTGAGGATCCAGCACCCGAAGTTTCTCGAAGGGTGAAAGGCCATCCATAGACCAGCTTGCCCGGGATTCAGGGCCTTGCAAAAACGATGAGAGCCGGATTTTGGTTTCCAGATTTAACCGGCGGGCTTTGTATAAGGGGAAAAACTCTCGGGCATAGCGTAAGCCCTGGAACCCCGGCTCCAGCCGTCCGGTTCCAGACAGCGCAATGGTATAACCGCCGTCCTGGCGTGGACGACAGGCAAAGGCATCCGTATAGAAAGGCAGAGTGAGCGGCTGCTCTGCAGGATGGGTACGAAACGCACTGCCAATGACGTTACCGGCGGGCAGATCGATGCCGTGGCGGCGGCAAAACAGCGATGTCCAGGCTCCCGTGGCGCATACGACCCGGGCGGTTTTGATCAGGCCGCGTTCGGTTATCACCCCACTGACCTGTCCTGCCGAGATATCCAGCCCGCGAACCGCACAGCGCTGAAACAGAAACGCGCCCTTTTTCACCGCGGCTTCCATCAGCCCCGGCGCGGCTAAAGCCGGGTCGGCATAACCGTCGTCAGGGGAATGTACGCCGCCATGCCAGTTTGTGGTACTGCCCGGCGTCATCGTTTTGGCCTCGGCGGCACTCAGCATTCGACTGCGAATGCCGTACTGCTTTGCCATCTTGCCCCAGTTATCCCAGTTGCGAATATCCTTCTCCGTTCGCGTGGCATAGACCAGCCCGCTGGCGCGAAACCCTACGTCCATCCCGATGTCGTCGCTCAGCGCATGCCAGCGTTGCAGGGCGTGCAGAATAAGCGGAATTTCCCGCTCGTCGCGGTTAAGCTGACGGCACCAGCCCCAGTTACGGCTGGACTGCTCTGCGCCGACAAGGCCCTTTTCGATCACGGCAACCCGATAGCCTTTTTTGGTCAGCTCCCAACAGGTCGCTGCACCTGCAATCCCGGCACCGATAATCACCACATCCACCGAATCGGGGAAATGCGTACTGTCCTGAACAAGCCTGAGCGGTGCGGGCATCGTCTGTGATCTCCAGTAAAGGTGTTAAAAATCGATTAAGACACTCTTGTAGCGCTGACATGACTCAAAGGCCTGGCGCCCAAGATCTTTGCCAAAACCGGACCCCTGAAAGCCGCCGGTTGGAATGATAAAGTCCCAGGTTCGACGATAGCGGTTGATCCAGACCGTACCGCTGTCCAGGGCTTTCATCAGCCGCATCGCACGTGGCATGTTGAGCGTATGCACGCCTGCACATAAGCCAAAAACGCGATGCTGTGCGAGCGCCAGGGCTTCTTCTTCATCGCTAAACGTCTGGATGGTCAGCACCGGTCCGAAGATCTCCTCCTGAATCGCGACGTTATCCTGATTCACATTGGCTAACAGCGTCGGTTGCCAGAACCAGCCCTGCGCGGTGTTTTCGTAACGCTGGCCGCCGGCCAGAATGCTGGCCCCCTGCGCCACGGACTGCGCGATAATCGTCGCGACTTTTTCCCCCTGACGTTGATCGATCAGCGGACAGTAACGCGTGGCGGCCTGCCAGGTCATACCAGGCAGCGGTGTTTTGCACAGGGCGATAAGCTTTTCGATGACCCGTTCCGCGATACCTTGCTGAATGATCAGACGCGTCCCTGAAACACAGGCCTGACCGGCGTTAACGGTGAAGCCCAGAAACAGGCGCTCGGCGATTTCATCCGCATCGCCTGCATCGTCAAAAACCAGCTGCGGGCTTTTTCCGCCCAGTTCCAGCGTCACGGGCTTGGTACCCTGTAACGCGGCCTGGCTCATGATCGCCGCCCCGGTCGCGGTTGAACCGGTAAAGGACACCTTTCTGACCAGCGGATGGGTCACCAGTGCATTGCCGGTGACCTGTCCGCCGCCCTGAACGACGTTGAGCACGCCGGGCGGAATACCGGCCTGCACGGCCAGCTCAGCCAGCCGCGCGGTGGAGAATGGCGTCAGCTCAGAGGGCTTGAGCACCACCGCGTTTCCCGCAGCCAGCGCCGGGCCGCACTTCCACGACGCCATCGACAGCGGGAAATTCCACGGCGTGATCGCGCCGATCACGCCATAAGGCTCCGGCACCAGCATCCCCAGGCTACTGTTCTGGGTTGGAAACACATCTCCGCTGTACTTGTCTGCGCATTCTGCATAAAAACGCAGAGCAGCAGCGGTGAAAGGCACTTCAATATTGATCGTGTCCGTTATCGGACGCGTGGAGCCCACCGCCTCAAGCTGCGCCAGATAATCTTTGTCGGCATCGATCAAATCCGCCCAGCGGGAAATGGCCGCGCCCCGTTCGCGTGGCGAGCAGCTTGACCAGCCGCTGCGAATGCGCGCGTCTTCCGCGAGGCTTACCGCCTCGCGGACCGTTTCTGCGCCCGCTTCGTTGATGTCGGCATAATGCTGGCCATCCGAGGGACGTTTAATCCCCATTGTTTTGCCGGATGCCGAAACAAACTGGCCGTTGATAAAATGTCCGGTCGAAAGACGGACCTTATCAGGATCAAAATCTGACATGATGTCCTCTCACAATGAATGGAAAAAACGCTACCAGCCAACGATGCGTTGCCAGACCTCATGTTCGCCGTTTCGGGTGTCGATCACCTGATAGTGCGTATGCATCGCGGCGGTCGCGCAGGCGTGGTTGGGCAGAATGCGCAGCAGGGTACCGAGTGGAAAATCTCCGGTGGAATACGCACTGTCGCGCGGCAACGCAATAATTCCGTGCTCCTGATTGGTGGTTGTCAGCAGCAATCCCAACGGACAACCCGCGTCGTCGCACACCAGCCCGTAGCCATAATCGGTATCCTGTGAGGCGGTGCCGCGATCGCGTGACATGGCCATCCAGCCGGCATCAACAAAAACCCAGCCCTTGTCGTGGTTGTGGCCGATCACCGTTGTCACCACCGAAAGCGCAATGTCGTCCTGGGTGCAGACGCCCAGATTGTGCATAAACAGATCGAAGGTGGAAAACACCCCGGCCCTCACCTCGGTTACGCCCGTGAGGTCCGTAGCCGAATGCGCCGTGGGCGTGGAGCCAACGCTGACGACCGGGCACGGGATCCCTGCTGCACGGATATGCTGGGCAGCGGTAATGGCAGCCTGGCACTCTTGCTGCGCCGCCCGCTGAATGTCTTGCGGCGTGCGGCAATGGTAGGACTCGCCCGCGTGGGTCATTACCCCTTCCACCACCATCCCGTGCTGATGCAGATGACCGGCAATCTCGGCCAACGTCCCGTCTTCAGGTCGAATGCCGCCGCGATGGCCATCGCAGTCGATCTCAATGAAAACGGAAAACGTCACCTGATGCTGTAAAGCGTAATCGCTGATGGCCTGTGCCTGCGCCATGCTGTCCAGCAACACATGCACCTGTTTGCCGCTGCTCCGCAGGGCGGCAATACGCGGCAATTTAGCGGGCGCAATGCCCACGGCGTAAAGCACATTGCTGAAGCCAGCGGCGACAAAGGCTTCGGCTTCTGCCAGGGTAGAAACGGTGGCAGGTGAAGAGGATGCTTTGAGCAGATAAGGCGCAGACTGGAGAGTGCGAAGCGTTTTCAGATGCGGGCGAATCTGACAGCGTTGCCCTTCGATTCGCTGATACAAGCGGTTGATATTGCGTTCAAACTTAACTTTATCTAACAGCAGATAAGGCGTGGTTATGGTTAAGTGATTGAGCATCGTCGAATTCCTGTAAGGTTTTATTGATGCTCTCATCGTTTAAATCTGTTTAAAATGCCGTCAGGCCCAATTAATGATTAGGTTTGAACCTAATGATCAACAGCGAAGATTTACGTTTTTTTCAGGTCATTGCCCTGCATCCGACGCTGGCGGCGGCGGCGCGCCATCTGGATATCACGCCGCCTTCCGTGACGCAGCGCCTGCAAAGTATTGAACAAAAGATCGGGGTGAAGCTGATCCTGCGTCCGGCAAAACGCATCATTCTGACCGATGAAGGCGAAGCTCTGCTGGGTCGCGCCCGGGTGATTTTGCATGAGATAGACCAGTTGCAGGATGTGATCGATCAGACGCGAAACCGCATCAGCGGAACGCTGAGAGTGCTGGCCCCGTTGGGCTTTGGTTCCGAACACATTGCCCCGCTGCTGGCGGAGTACGCCGACAGCCATGCCGATCTCAGTATCGATCTCACCCTCTCCGATAACCCTGACTGGATGCAGGCCGATAAGTGGGATGTGGTGATCTATATCGGCCATCTGCGCGACTCCACGCTCTACAGCACCCGGCTCGCCGCCAATCCGCGCTTACTCTGCGCCTCGCCGGCTTATCTGCAGCAGCAGGGTACGCCGACGCATCCTGATGCGCTGCAGCACCATCACTGTCTGGTGATCCGGGAAAATGCGGAAGACGTGACGCGCTGGACATTCAGCCACAACGGGGACGAAACGACCCTAAGGATTACGCCACGTCTCGCCAGCAATGATGGTCGTATCATTAAAAAATGGGCGCTGAGCGGTAAAGGGATTATGGTGCGCTCCGCCTGGGATGTCAGCCGCGAGATCCGCCAGGGCCTTCTTGTTCCCTTGCTGCCCGCGTTTACCCTGCCGTCTGCCGATATCGTCGCCCTGACCAGCCTGCAGGAAAAAAAACGGCTTCCCCGCACTCAGGGCTTTATCGACCTGATGAAACACACCTTCAGCGCACCGCCTTGGGAGATCGATTAGGCCTCCCTGGTGTTGCACCGGCTCAACAGGCGTTGCTTACGATAAAAACTCGTGCTCTGTGACCTTCTCAAGCCAGGTCACCGGACTGCCGTTAAGGGATTCCGCGATGGCAATATGCGTCATTGCATGGCTGTCGGTGGCGCCGTGCCAGTGACGAACATCCTCCGGTATCCAGACGATATCGCCCTGATTAATCGTCTGCTTCTCTTCGCCTTCACACTGAATCCATCCCTGACCGGCGGTGACGATCAGCGTCTGACCCAGTGGATGCGTATGCCAGGCCGTACGGGCACCGGGCTCAAAGGTGACGATAGCGCCGCCAACCCGTGCCGGCGCCGCTGTGCTGAAAGGGGAATCAATGCGGACCTGGCCGGTAAAATACGCCTCAGGACCTTTCGCTGAGGGAACGGCGGCATTTTTGATGATTTTCATTATCGGCTTACCTTTGATGTCGTGTGACAGAGGACAGGGACGGACGTCTCTCATTCTGGCCGCTGCTTGCCTGTGCGCACATGGCCGAAAAACACACGCAGGCTGATGAATTGGGCAGGCTAAGCGCAGGGTTAAAAATATTTAATTTTTTCTGCATCCACTTTCGTCCCCCTACTCGTATATCTCATTGAAAGCCACTTACTCCACGCTCTAATGAGGATTTACGATGAAAAAGCTAATCGCTGTGACCGTTGTATCAAGTGCATTACTGTTTACCACTGCCTCTCTTGCCGCTATGGAGTCGGGTTCTGTCATGGTAGGCGGTGCCGCCATGTTCCCGCAAAAAAATATTGTTGAAAATGCGGTTAACTCAAAAGATCACACCACCCTGGTGGCTGCGGTAAAAGCAGCCGGTTTGGTTGATACCTTACAAGGTAAAGGCCCTTTTACCGTGTTTGCTCCAACTAACGCGGCTTTCGCTAAACTCCCTGCAGGCACCGTAGACAGTTTGCTGAAACCGGAAAATAAAGCGAAACTGACCAGCGTACTCACCTATCACGTGGTTGCCGGTAAGTACGATATGAAGGCGCTGGAAGCCAAAATCAAACAAGGTGGCGGTCATGCCGAGCTGAAGACCGTTAACGGTCAGCCGTTATGGATCATGAACAATGGCCCCCACAATATTCAGCTGAAAGATGGCCAGGGCAACGTCGCGAATATCAGTACCTATGACGTCAACCAAAAAAATGGCGTGATAGATGTGATTGATACCGTATTAATGCCGAAGTAATAATTTATACTCGAACGGAAACAGATCATTCGGGACGCTTATGGACAAGGTGCAGGCAGTGGAGCAGGTGAAATTGATGCAGGCAATCGCCGACGGCGATCGTCAGGCATTTGAACAACTTTACCGGCTGACATCGCCTCACCTTTTTGCCATCGCGTTGCGCATGTTGCAGCATCGCCCCTGGGCTGAGGAGGTGCTGCATGATTGCTACATCACCATCTGGAGCAAGGCGGAAACCTATAATGCCGCGCTGAGCTCCCCGTTGACCTGGATGACCCACATTGTTCGTAATCGGTGTATCGACTGGCTCCGCAGCGGACAGGCACGCCTTGCCAGCGCGGAAGAAGCCCATAACGATGACCTACTGGCCGCTGAACATGACGAACTGCATAACAGACAGGATGATGCACAAGCCGCACGCTTACAGCGCTGTCTGGGAAACCTCAGCAGTGAGCAGCGCCAGAGCATCACGCTGGCCTACTATCAGGGCATGTCCCACGGCGATATTGCTCACTGGCTCCAGCAGCCGGTTGGATCGGTGAAAAGCTGGATCCGCCGGGCGATGGCGCACCTTCGGGAGTGTGTCGGACTATGAATAAACGCCAACGTGACGACGCGCTCTCTGCGGAATACGCGCTGGGTACGCTGCGCGGCAATGCGCGGTTACGCTTTCAGAAGCGTCTGCAGAGTGAGCCGGAACTGACTGAGCAGGTAGCCAAATGGCAAACCTTGCTTGCCGGACTGGATCGCAGTCTGATGCCTCAGATTCCACCGGAATACGTCTGGAAAAAAATAACGTTAAGTCTGCCGACAAAGATAACGCCGCGCGTCAGGCGCGGTTATGTAGGCTGGCTGGTTGCCGCAGCCCTTGCCGCGCTGACGCTGGTGTCGTATCAGGTTATCAGAACGCCCGACTTTACCCCGCTGACCGTAATGCGGGGCGCGGAGCAACAGGGGCAATGGGTGGTCAGTGCAGATAAGGCGTTGACGCAGCTGCGTGTAACACCGTTGCAGCCGGTCGCTATTGGCGCAAACAACAGCCTGCAACTGTGGCTCATCCCTGCCGGTCAACAGCCCGTTTCCTTGGGGCTGCTGAATGCCCAGGAGACCACGCAGCTCAAACTTGCCGCACGTGATACGCTGAAAAACGCGGTGATTGCGGTCAGCCTTGAGCCCCAGGGCGGTTCACCCACCGGGCAGCCTACCGGCCCGGTGCTTTACAGTGGCAGGACAGGATAAAACCATTCGGGCGGCGGGTTGAGCGGGTAGGACGATGGCATGCCTTTATCCCGTGTTATCGCCCCACCCGCCGCACAACCCTAAAAACGTTGCCAGTTATCTTCCTGCTTAGCATAGGCCGCACGAGCCTGAACAAAGGCGGAAGAAACCCGTGCGGGGCTGGATTGGGCAACAGGCGCGGCATCGGTCAGCACGAACGTGGCGACGAGCTGATTCAGTGCTGAGGCCTGATCCATGAGCGAGCGGGATGCCGATGAGGCTTCCTCCACCAGCGCCGCATTCTGCTGTGTCACGTCATCCATCTGATTGACGGCCTGATGCACCTGACCAATCCCCAATGACTGCTCCTGAGACGCGACGGCAATTTCGTCAACGAGGTCGGTTACCTGTCGCACCGCGTCCTTCATTCGTCCGATATTGTCACCCACCTGTTCAGCCTGATTAACGCCGGTTTCCACATAGCGCATCGAGGATTCGATAAGTTCTTTAATCTCGCGCGCTGAAGCCGAAGAACGTTGCGCCAGGTTACGCACTTCACCGGCGACAACGGCAAAACCCCGTCCCTGCTCGCCAGCCCGGGCGGCTTCAACGGCAGCGTTGAGCGCCAGAATATTGGTCTGGAAAGCCACGCCTTCGATCAGGCTAATAATGGCGGTGATTTTTTCAGAACTCTGTTTAATGTCGGTCATGGTGCCGAGCATGGTGTGAACTTTCGTGGCGCTGTCGTCCGAAATGTCCCGGGCGTTTTTCGACAGCTGGCTGGCCAGTCGGGTGTTTTCAGCCGTCTGGCGCACGGTTTCACTCAGCTCTGACATACTGGCAGCCGTCTGTTCCAGCGAGGCCGCCTGCTGCTCGGTGCGTGAAGAGAGATCTTCGTTGCCGGCCGAAATTTGCGAGGTGGCAGAACTGACAGAATGGGCCGAACGTTCAACGGACGACAGCGAGTGGGCCACATTCCCGATAAGGTTGTTAAACGCTTTGGCCGTAAGACCAATTTCATCCTGACGGGAGTCATCCGCACGCAGGGTAAGATCCAGTCGCTCGCTGGCACGTTCCATGGTGATTCGCATACCGTTAAGGTGCCTGCGGATCCCCAGAATCGTTCTGACGGAGAACGCGCCCAGCAGCAGAATGATGGCGGCCGAACCGGCAATTAGCCACACCAGCGTTTGCCGGTAAACCTTGTTGTTATCTTTTTCAAATGCCGCCCCTACCTCCACATTAAACTGTAACTGTTTCTGGTAACTTTCAATTAAATCGCGAATAGACTGCCCGACCCCGCTATTGCCCTGCAGATCGGCCAGCGCAGCGTCGTCATGCAGACGGGAATTCGCCATAAAACCGGGCAAACGGTCTTCCATCTGCTTAATCAGCGCTAAGGCATTCTGGCTCAGCCTGATGTCCTGATCGTTAGTGGTTTCATTTTTCAAATAAAATTCAGTCAGCGCTTTAACGGTATCCAGCCGCGTTGTTATTTCCTTTTCGAACTCGGCCTGTTTGCCTTGATCTTTTGCACTCAAATGTCGGTAAAGCGAGACGTTAAGCCGGTTACTGCCATTGACCATTTTATCCAGGTCAACCAGTGAAGGCAGCGTATTGGTTTGTACGTATTGAAAGCGCGACTGGAAGCCGCTCAATACTATGATGACGATCACCACCATGGCAATCATCGATGCCGAGAGCAGTGAAAACGTCAGAAAAAGCCGCTGAGTAATAGTCATATTAAATTCCCCGAATACTGTGTTCGTTATTCATTACGTTATGCTGAAGCACGCTAGCCATAAAGATATCGACAGGGCGTGAATGAGCATTAATGCGCTGAATGGTAAATCCGCTGAATAATGAGGGCGGACGCTGCATTACCGTTAAAAAGCATTAGCCCGTTGAATGCATAAATAAAGACGTAGGGATTTATGACTCAGAAAATACAAATGGATTTAATGGATGGAGGAAAGTCAATTTTTATTTAAGAGGAGGGAAATAATCTTTATTCAAAATGGCGCGCGCGTTTAATTAATAAAATTTCGCTTAAGGCCAGCTTAAAATTGTGCCTGAATATACCGGCTGCGCCGTTGTTTAATGCCGCCGTTTTTGAAATAAATTAACGCTGCAACAAACGCGAACGAATTAATCATAAGTAAGGACTATTTTAAAAATTTTTTTATTTTTTTTGTTAACGCCGGGACGTTCTTCTCCGTTCGTTCGGGCCGGGCGTTAAAAACCCGCATAGCGCTGGCTTCCCTGTCTCCGCCGCGACACAGCCTTGTCATTCGCCGCATTCACGCCGCGGGTCGGCATGGCTGACAAAGCAAAAGACATAATTTGGCTTAATGCAACACGCTGACTAAACCGGTTTTAAACAGCCTGGTCGTTACGGCGGATTTACGCCACTTCTCGCGCGAAATAACTGCTGAGTTAATCGACAGTCGTGTAAAAATGTCGTAAAAAAAAGGTACAAACCTGTAAAAATGCAGTTCATAACTTAACCACCTACTCCCTAACTCACGCTAAACCGCGTAATCTCGTGCTGATCGCTGACCGGATAACCTTTCCGGCGAAGGTGGATAATTACGTGAAGCAAAACAGGATATTAAATGGCGCAGTCTGAAAAACAGTCTCTTCCTGCAGGCATGCTGGCGGCAGCGGGGATCGTATTTGGTGATATCGGCACCAGCCCGCTCTATACCTTAAAAGAGTGTCTGTCTATTCTTCCCTCTGGGGCGGTGACCGAAGAGGCGGTCATGGGGTTTCTTTCTCTGATATTCTGGGGACTGACGCTGATTGTGACGGTGAAATACGTCATCTTTATCATGCGTGCAGATCATGATGGCGAAGGCGGAATACTGACGTTGATGTCCCTGGCCCGGCAAAATGTCGGCGCGCGGCTCAGCCGCATCATCGTACTGGCAGGCCTCACAGGAGGAGCCTTCTTTTACGGTGACGGCATTATCACCCCGGCAATCTCGGTGCTTTCCGCCGTTGAGGGGATTGAAGTCGTGGCCCCGGCGCTGGATCGCTTTATTGTGCCGCTGGCCATGGTCATACTGGCGGTACTCTTTGTGATCCAGAAGCACGGCACCGAGCGCGTCAGCCGCGTTTTTGGCCCGATCATGCTGGTGTGGTTTATTACCCTGGCGATACTCGGTGTGCGCGGCATCGCCATGAATCCGCACGTTTTACATGCGCTCAATCCGGCCTTTGCCCTGACCTTTTTGCTTCATCATGAAGCCCTGTCATTTGCCGCGCTCGGCATGGTGGTGCTGGCCGTCACCGGTGCTGAAGCCCTGTATGCGGATATGGGACATCTGGGCAAAACCCCCATCAGGCTGGCCTGGTTGATCATTGCCCTGCCCGCTCTGGTGCTGAACTATTTTGGTCAGGGCGCCCTGGTGCTTGCCGAACCCAGCGCGGTGCAAAATCCGTTTTATATTCTGGCGCCCGTCTGGGCACAGATCCCGCTGATTGTTCTGTCAACCCTGGCCACGGTCATTGCTGCCCAGTCAATCATCAGCGGCGTTTACACGCTGACGCATCAGGCCATTCGCCAGGGGTTTCTGCCGCCGATGCGAGTAATCTTTACGTCTGCTACAGAATCAGGACAAATCTACATCCCGGTCGTAAACTGGCTGCTGTTTGCGGCGGTAACTGTCGTCATCCTGGCTTTCCGCCAGTCCTCAGCGCTCTCATCCGCTTACGGTATTGTGGTGACGGGCACGATGGTGCTGACGGCCTGTCTGGCCGGTATTGTGGCCTTTAAAAACTGGAAGTGGCCATTGCCGGTGGCGTTGGTTTTTCTGCTCTGCATGCTGTTAATTGATGTGCCGCTGTTTGCCGCCAATCTGATGAAGCTCCTGTCTGGCGGCTGGGTGCCGGTGCTGCTGGCGATGACCATGCTGGTGCTGATGCTTATCTGGAGCAGTGAGCGTTCCCGGCTTATCCGCCGTCTCACTGACGATCCGGTGCGGCTGAAAGCGCTGATTAGCTCCCTGGAAGCCTCTCCGCCGATGCGGGTGGGGGGAACGGCTATCTTTCTGACGCGTAAAGAGTATGAAATTCCGCAGGCGCTGCTGCATAACCTGAAACATAACCGGGTACTGCATGAGCGCACTGTCTTACTGCATATCAAAACGGTCGATCTGCCCCGCGTACACAATCAGCAGCGCATTGCGTTGCGCCAGATGTCCCCGTCGTTCTGGCAGGTGACGGCCACCTATGGCTGGCATGAGCGTCCGTCGATGCAGGATGTCCTGCATCTTTGTGGGCTGGAAGGCTTTGGCTGTACGTTAAATGAAGCGTCGTTTTTTACCTCGCACGACACGCTGGTGATGAAAAAGCGCCGTGGTCTGGCCCATGCCAAAGGCGTTATCTTCCACTTCTTCCAGCGCAATGCACTACGCGCGCATGAGCAGTTTAGAATCCCGGCTAACCGGGTGATCGAACTGGGCGGGCAAAAAGAGTTCTGATAAGGGCGTTTGCGGCAGAGCGTGTCACGGGCTCTGCCGTTTTCTTTTGTCAGGATGCCCGCATGTTCCCCGCTCGCGTTCTGCACCCTTTCACCACCCGTCGTGACGGCCTTCTTCACGCGTCTCCTGGATCTCGTCAGGCTTTGCCAGGCAAAATCTATGCTCATACAGGCATAACGGGACAGCAGGCGCCGCTGTGGCGCAAGTACCGCCTGCCGCGTTATCCCGTCAATAGTGCCCGTTGAACTCAACGCTGACTTGCAGAACGGCCCTCATCAGCGCACCAAACGCAGGATGCTGAAGAAAAATCTGTAGGCTGCGGGATCCCGTCTGGTGTCTTTGACCTTAAACCGTCACAATACCAGCCGGGATCCCCTGTTTTACCTGTGCCACCAACGCTTCATCCCTGTCACCTCCCCAGAGGTTGCAGGATGAAAAAAGGAGCAAATCATGTCTGATGCGACATCGGCTCAGTGCCACTGTGGCGCTGTAGCGTTTAACGTAAAACTGCTGGATGGCCTGAACACGGCCCGGCGCTGTAACTGCTCTTTCTGCCGTATGCGCGGCGCGGTCGTGGTGTTTGCGCCCGTCTCGGGGCTTGAGGTGGTGAAAGGCAAAGAGACGCTAAGCGAGTACCGTTTTAATTCGGGTGAGGCAGTCCACTACTTCTGTTCCATTTGTGGCATCTACACGTTTCATCAAAGCCGGTCCAATCCTGAACAGTACGGCGTGAATGCCGCCTGTCTGACGGGCGTTTCGCCTTTCGATTTCGCCTCCGTGCCCGTCACAGATGGCAATAATCATCCCCGGGATGGCGGCAAAGGCGGCGTAGTCGGCCATCTTAACTATGTTGCAGTAAAACCCTGACGCCGGGCACCAGAAGGCCATTAACCTCAGATCGCCTGGCGCACCCTTTCCAGCATCATCATTGCGTGGCTGAAAACCGCATCGGCGAGCGTCAGGGGATAATCATCCGGCAGGCTGTCCCGCACCTTAACAATCGCGGCAGGCAAGCCCGGAATAAAGGCCGCGAGTATCTGCCGCATCGCTGCCTGACTGAACCCCACGCTCCCCGCAAGGGCAAGAAAATGCGCGGGCCGAATCGCGTCAATGTGATGCTGTTTGCCCTCAGGGCCTGTCACGCCCATCGCCAGCTGGAAATCCTGTCTGTCTGTTGTGCGCAGAGAAAGGCCCGGGCAGGCGGAAAGAAGATGCTTAAAAGGCGCGAGCCGGAAGCTGCCACCGCGAGCAATCAGCAGCGAGAGATGTTTAGCGTTGACGCGTGTGATGCCCGTCAGCCACTGAAATACCAGACAGCGCATCATATCCTCACGGTCTTTCATGGCGGAGCTTGAGCCCATCAGCAAGGCCATGATGTCATCAATTCCCGGACCGCCCTGCTGCTCATCGCGGCCAGAGAGCGGCACGCCGAGCGCCTGACACACGTCTTCTTCAGGAAGATGATAAAGGTGTTGTCCGTCGTGACGCCAACGGCGATCATATCGTTCTGTTCTCAATTTACGGATGCCGTTCTCATGAACTAACACGGCATCCGGCACCGGGATAGTTAGCTCCCGGGCCAGGGACAGACACAGATACGCATTATCGATATCGAACTGCTGTGCCTCATCGGCGGGGCTGAAGACGCTGTGCGTTGCCTGGTCCGACGCGACGGGCTGCCGCTTTGCCGGCAGCAGACTGAGCGCCCCGGGTAATGTGTGTCCCACTTTCTGCAATGTTGCAAACACCTCACAGGATTTTATCGGGTGAGTCGGGTAAAAATCCTTTTCGATCAAAGTGCTGGGAAAGAGAAGGTTTTCGAAAAAGTGCACGACTTTCTCAGAATGCATCGCGGCGCGCTGTAAGGGCAACGAAAGCGAGAGAGGTCTGGCAAGCGGATGCTGAAGCCAGTTGGCGTCATACTGGAAATGTAGCGCGCCGTTGTGATGCAGCGTCAGCGTTCCCGTACGCTCGCCGTTTATCCAGGCAATGAGCTTTGCCATTACCAGGCATCCTCAGCCGGGGCTGAGGATGCGCTGTTTTCATGAAGCGACAGAGCAAGATCGAGCGCCTGTAAGATTTTGAACAACGTTGCCAGTGAGGTTGTATCCGGGGCATTTTCGAAGTGAGACAGGGTTGCCTGTTTCAGGCCCACTTTTTTCGCCAGTTCGACCTGGGTCCAGCCGTTTTGCTGCCGCAATAGCCTGACCTGATTCGCCAACTGGCGGGGACTGTAAATCATGCGGTATGCTCCCTGATAGGTGAGGATTTATCCCCGTTAGAGGATATTATCAGACTTGCTGCTCTTTCGCCTGATAACTTAATTATCCCCGATAGCGGATATTTTGGAGGTATAATGACCAAATGTAACTTTCCTCTGGCCGTCACGCGGTCTTACACCGAGAACGATAAGCAGGATTTACTGGCCGGGCTGCGCGCCTATAACAACGCGTTCATCGATACTTCGACATGGGGGCCGCTGGCGGTATTTTGTCGTGATCCGCAGGGAAAATTGCTGGGCGGACTGATTGGTAGCCAAAAAGGGCACTGGCTTTGTATTGAGTTTCTCTGGGTGAGTGAATCCGTGCGCGGTTCAGGCCTTGGCCAGCAGCTGGTTCATGCAGCCGAACAGGATGCTGTCACGGCGGGTTGCCACAGTGCCCTGGTGGATACCTTTAGTTTCCAGGCACTTCCCTTCTACCAGAAGCAGGGTTATGCCCGACAGATGTCGTTAACGGATTTCCCTCAACCGGGCATGCAACGTCATTATCTGACGAAAGCATTAAGCGCAGCGCGCTGATCTTCACGCTGCAAAAACGCAAGGGTTGCCCCTGTCCATCTCTCAATGGACAGGGTTAAGGCATCAGATCATATTGACCTTGCAGTCGCTTAACATACGCCAGTGGCAAGGCAGAACACGCGTTTCGCCTCTTACCGTTACCGTGCTGACGCCATGAATATCGCGACAGGACGATCCGACCTGGAGCTCAAACTCGCCCGGCTCAACAATGCGCTTGCCACCGCGACGGGTAAAGTTGAGCATATCGACGGGGAGCGTAAAGCACAGCTCAGCCGTTTCACCCGGTTGTAACGTGACGCGCTGAAAAGCTTTGAGCTCCTGGAGCGGGCGCACCATGCTGGCGACCTTGTCCCGGATATAAAGCTGAACCACTTCACTGCCCTGCCGTTGGCCGCTATTGGTCAGCGTCATTCTGAGGCGGATTTCGCTGTCAATAGCGACGCTGTCCTGCTCGGACTGGAGCGTCCCCCAACTAAACGTTGTCCCGCTCAGACCGTAGCCAAACGGATAGCGTGCGCCAAAATGGAAGGCGATTGGCGTGCCGCCGCTTTTCAGTTTGTGGTTGTAATAGAACGGCATCGCACCGACGTTCTTCGGAACGCTCACCACCAGGCGGCCCTGCGGCTCTGCGCGGCCGGTGAGGATATCCGCTATCGCCCAGCCGCCCTCCTGTCCCGGCGCCCAGGCCAGCAGAAAGGCGGCGACCTTGTTCTCCAGGCCCTGCAGGTTATAAGGTCGCCCACCGGTCATGACCACGATCACCGGTTTTCCGGTGGCCACAAGGGCTTCCAGCAATAACTGCTGCACGCCTGGCAGATTCAGGCTGTCGGTATCAGAACCTTCTCCTACGGTGCCGCTCTGGAACAGGCCCGCCAGATCGCCTACGCAGGCAACAACGACATCGCTTTCTTGTGCCACGCGAACCGCCTCCGCAATCAGATGCGTATCCTGTGAAACAGGCGACTGCTGCACAGGTTTCGCCCCGCTGTCTCCGGGGAAAACGGGAGCGCCTGCCGCGCGTTTCTCAATAATATGGCAGCCTTTGGCATAGCTGACGTTTTGCTGCCCCAGCGTATGGCGCAGCGCGGCGAGGGGCGTCGTTACCTGCGAGGTTTCCTCCAGCATATCGCTAATGATCAGGTGAACAGGAAAACTGTAGCCACTCAGTAGCGCGAGTGGATCGTCTGCACAGGGGCCCACAACCGCAACGCGACTGGTTTGTTGCAGCGGCAGAATGCCGTTGTTTTCCAGTAGCGTGATCGACCGCGTGGCAACCTCCCGGGCGACCTGACGGGTTTCCTCGTCCTGCAGTGAAATCGTCTCTTCATTAATGTAGGGCTGCTCGAACAGGCCCAGACGAAACTTTTCGGTTAAGATGCGGCCAACAATTTCATCCACCTTCTCCATCGACAGCAGATTACGTGATACGGCGTCCGCCAGATGGCGAGCGCAGTCATCTTTGGGCAGTTCGACGTCCAGCCCGGCGTTAAAAGCCAGCGCGGCAGATTCTGCCGCATCCTGCGCCACGCCATGATGCTGATGAAGCAGGCTGACGCCGCCGTAGTCAGCGACGACAATGCCGTCGAATCCCCACTGCTCCCGCAAGACCTCCGTCAATAAAAAACGATCGCTGTGGCCGGGTTGATTATCGATGTCATGGTATGCCGGCATGACTGAACCCGCATTCGCCAGCTTGACCGCCATTTCAAACGGCAGTAAGAAGATATCGTTTAACTCGCTGAAACCCAGGTGTACCGGCGCGTGATTACGGGCGCCCTCACTGAATGAGTGGCCGACGTAGTGCTTCAGCGTGGCTAACAGATCGCGCGTATCGCCCTGCAGGCCCTCGACGTAGGCGGTGGCCATGACGCCCACCAGCCAGGGATCTTCCCCGAAGGTTTCTTCCGTCCGGCCCCAGCGGACATCGCGGGACACATCCAGTACCGGCGCCAGCCCCTGCTTACAGCCAACAGAACGCGCCTCTGTGCCAATGCGCTGTGCCGCCCGCCTGATGAGTTCAGGATCCCAGGTCGATCCATAGTTGAGCGATGAGGGAAACAACGTGGCGCCTTTGCAGAGCAAACCGACCAGGCACTCTTCATGCAGCAGCGCCGGGATGCCCAGGCGTGAGCCTTCAGTCACGTCGCGCTGTAGGCGATTCGCCGCCCGAACGCCAGTCAGCGCGTCAACGATATGCGTTCCCAGCGGACGGGTAATCTGACCTATACCGCGGGTTAATCTTTCTTTCAGTGCTGTCTGGGCACTGACGCCAGTAAACTCATCGCTTAAATCTGTGCGTTCCTGGTGATTGCCCTCTTCATCCAGAATGAGCCAGTAAGCATGCATCTGCGCGAACTTTTCTTCCGCCGTCATGCGCGGCAGCAGATCCGCGACGCGTTCAGCGACCGGACGATGAGGATCCTTATAGATTGCAGTCATGTTTCACTCCTTTATGCAGATTTCAGATAGTCTTGCTGGCGTCCATTTTCTCTTCAGCGGCGCGCTTCGCGGCCAGCTCAAGGGCGATAGCATTCACCCGCGCGCTGTTCAGTTTGTAGAGAAAAAGCAGCAGCAACATGCAGGTAAACAGAACGCCGGGAATAATGTTGTGCATCAGGTTGATGGTGGTGATGACGCGAGGTGTTTGTGCGGCCACGCCGGGCTGGTAATGAACCAGTCCCAGAATCCAGCCCACGACAGCCCCGCCCATGGCAAGGCCAAATTTGATGGCAAACAGCGCCGTTGAAAATACGAGGCCGTCCAGTCGTCTTCCGCTGCGCTGTTCTTCAAAGTCCACCACATCCGAGAACATGTTCCATTGAATGGGCGTGGTCAGGTTCTGAACAAAACCAAAAACAATATTCACGGCAATGATCAGCCAGACCTGAGAAGGCGGAATAAAATAAATCGTGGTGACAAAAAAAACAAAACTGGCAAGGCAAATCTGATAAGTACGCACGCGATCAAATTTTCCCAATAACCGCTCTGAAAAAAAGGCCCCGCACAATGCCGCTATCATGCCGGTAATTATAAAAGTGAATACGAGGTCAGGACGCAATAAAACGTAGTTCATGTAATAAATGGTGGAGGAGCCACGGGTTACCACCGCCGTGAGCAGCAGGATGTTAAAAATAACAATGATGCACCACTGGCTGTTTTTACTCAGCGCCTTGAGGTCGGACCACATCGAGTTTGCGCTGTCACTGCGGGGTAAATAACGTTCCCGGGTCATAAAGAAGCAGCAGTAGATTAAAACCACCCCTAAGAACCCCATGAAGCCCATGGCAAAAAGGTAGCCTTTTGCCTTGTCACCCTGACCTAACAGATCCACCAGCGGCAGCCCGATGACGGTCACCACCAGCCCGCCGATAAACGCGCAGGCAAACCGCCAGGATTGCAAAGAATGGCGTTCGCGGGGATCGAGCGTCAGTGCACCGGGCATTGCGCAGTAAGGGACGTTTACCGCAGAGTAAATAAAGCTGAGAATCGTGTAAGTGACACAGGCATAGACGATCTTCGCCGTGGGGCCGACATCCGGAACATAAAAGGTGATGAGACAACTGACGCCAAACGGAATCGCAAACCACATCAGCCAGGGCCGAAAACGACCGTGCTTGGTTCGGGTGCGATCGACCAGCGCGCCGATACAGGGATCGACAAAGGCATCGGCCAGACGAACCACCAAAAACATCGTCCCCATAATGGCGGCCGGTAACCCAAACACATCTGTGTAAAAGTAGGCGAGGAACAAGGTGGCGGTTTGCCACACCATTGAACTGGCGGCATCACCGATGCCGTAACCCATTTTATCTTTTGTCGTGAGCACAGAGGATACAGAGGATATAGTCATTGTTATGAGCCTTATAATTAGGTGAAAAACCTGTTCAGTCAGCTTTCCACGCGCTGCCTGTACAGGCAGGCCAGGCTCAAGTATTAGTAGTCTGGAGGAGTAGCAACAATTCCAGAAATTAACAGCCAATTTATGATATTTAGTTTTTTTGCGGGTTTGTGATGCAGTGCATATTGATAACTTATCGATCAATACATTTCTGACGAAATATTTTTGACACCAGGTGGGGTTACTTTGTTATAAGCCTGTAATGTTCTCATATAAAATCGCTATGACATGGCGAATATGCACGCTTGAAATAGTACAGCCTTGTTACTATTTGTATTGTTTTCTGTTGCGTTATGGCAAATAATATCTCTTCAGGGAGAATTTTACCGCCCGAGATGCGTTATCCTGCCCACTGAACGACTGAGCAGCCCTATTTTCAGATGAATAAATGTTATTTAGCTGAACGTCAGAGTGAAAAGTTAGTAAAATCAGTACAGGATAGCCGTGAGGGCTGCAGTAACTTTTAGAGGAAATGGAATGCTTGAACTGTTTGACGTCAGTTATGAAGAGCTGCAAACCACACGTTCAGAAGAACTTTATAAGCTCAGAAAAAAAACTTTTAGCGACCGCCTGGGATGGGAAGTCGTGTGCAGTCAGGGCATGGAGTCGGATGAGTTTGATGGCCCAGGGACGCGTTATATTCTGGGTATCTGCGAAGGGCAGTTAGTGTGCAGTGTCCGCTTTACCTGCCTGGATCGCCCCAATATGATTACCCACACCTTTCGTCACTGTTTTGACGACGTTCCCCTGCCCGCTTACGGCACCGAGTCCAGCCGTTTTTTTGTTGATAAAGCCCGCGCGCGCGAACTGCTGGGTGAGCACTATCCTGTCAGCCAGGTACTGTTTTTAGCCATGGTTAACTGGGCGCAGAATAATGCTTATACGCATATCTACACGATAGTCAGCAGGGCAATGCTGAAAATACTGAAACGGTCCGGATGGCAAATCAGCGTGGTCAAAGAAGCTTTTCTGACGGAAAAAGAGCGTATTTATCTGCTGACGCTGCCAGCCGGGGAAGCCGATAAACAGCAGTTGGGTGGGGATATTGTTGCACGTACGGGCTGCGCGCCCGTCGCCGTAACTACCTGGCCGCTGACGCTGCCGGTCTGATAAGATCTAACTCAACACCCAGTCTGATAGCCTGTCGGGCGTTACTGACGCCCAGTTTAACCACCACATTTTTGATGTGAAATTTTACAGTGCTGACAGAAATACCGGTAATGGCGGCAATCTCAGAGTAGGTTTTCCCCATACTCGCCCAGTACAACACCTCATTCTCACGCGAAGAAAAGATGGTTTTATCGGCGTTTTGATTCACCGTCGGTGCTCTTTCCGCTTCTGCGCCAGCCAGTCGATACATCTGCTCATTAAAATCGATCAGCAACATCTGCATCGTGCCCTGCTCTGAGGCAAGACGCTGTTCCAGTGCGGCCTGGTCGTTGCCTTTAATGATGACCGATAGCAACGCCAGGTTGTTCATATGGTCGTGGAGCACGTAGGTAAAGCCATTAACGATGTTGTATTGCTTCGATAATGAGAAAATTTTAGTAAACCGGAGATCGGACATCAAAGTGATGTTCTCGTCCCAGGCAAAGGGTGAGGTGCGTTTAAAGGCGGTAAGGATAACAGGATCGGTTAACTGAAAATTATTGGCGCGGTATAACCTAACCCATTCGTCAGGATAACTGGAAATAATCAGAACATTTGAAGGATTTTTTTTGCTCACAACAGTGTAAGCGTACTCAGGACTGCCAAACGAAGATAACTTTCTCTGTATGTAAGTCTGAAGCGTATCCGTTATTGTTTGATTTTCAAGAAAAAAAGAAAACATTCAGGCTCCATGCTGCTTCTTTTACTTAACGATGACATAACCTGCACTTTAGTACAGGTAAGATAATACTTAAGAATAACTTACAATGATTCAGCCAGAGGTTACAATGGGTTCGAGTTGTTTAGCGGTAAAAAAAAACCTGACCTGCAAGGCCAGGTCGCTGAAACAGCCAACACCAGGGAAAAACTTTCCGGCCAGACTTCACAAACTATAAAGTGATGCTGGCCGGGACACTCAGAGTAACATCTCAGAAACATTTGTACAAACATTTACCTTCGCTTTCCCACACCTGATTGTCCTCCTTTATCATATGCAATGATCTCCCCTCTTCTTTCATGCCATAAGCGCCTTTTATTCAATGCGTTAGCCTTCACCTGTGCGTGTCGCCAGGAAAGAGGATGCGCTCTTTTTGGCCTAATGGCGCTCCCCCTTAAGGAAAAATCAACATATTCTGCTACTTCCGCTGCGCTTATCTGCAATATCGTCGGCAAACCCTCGTCATAAAGCCTGTTTTCATCTACCAATACGGATTAAATAAGCATTTGAATGTGACAAATATCACATCTGTGCCAGGCTTAAACTCTCTGACCACCCTGTTCAAGGAGTTCACTATGACGACGTCAAATAACCACATTCAAGACCCGGATCGCTTTCCGAAGCCGCCGTTCAGGCAGCAGCCGCAGCAGGCACCCGGATTAGCCAGTGAGATGGATCCTGCTCCCGATCATGGTGAAAAAAGCTATCGTGGACATGGTCGCCTTACCGGCCGTAAAGCGCTGATCACCGGCGGCGACTCGGGTATTGGCCGTGCGGTTGCAATCGCCTATGCGCGTGAAGGTGCAGATGTGGCCATTAACTATCTGCCGGAAGAAGAGTCCGATGCGGTTGAAGTGATTAAACTGATTGAAGCCGAAGGGCGCAAAGCTGTGGCCATCCCCGGCGATCTGCGTTCTGAAACCTTTTGCCAGACGCTGGTTAACGAAGCGGCCGAGAAGCTGGGCGGGCTGGATATTCTTGTCAATAACGCCGGACGTCAGCAGTTTAATGAATCCATCCGTACGCTGAGCACAGAAGATTTCGATGCCACCTTTAAAACCAATGTCTATGCGCCATTCTGGGTAACGAAAGCCGCGCTGGCGTATTTGCCGCGCGGGGCCTGTATCATTAACACCTCTTCCGTGCAGGCCTTTAAACCCAGCGATATCCTGCTGGACTACGCGCAGACTAAAGCCTGCAACGTCGCCTTTACCAAAGCGCTGGCTAAACAGCTCGGCCCGGAAGGGATTCGCGTGAACGCGGTCGCACCGGGTCCGTACTGGACGCCACTGCAGCCGAGCGGCGGTCAGCCGCAGGAGAAAGTGGAACAGTTTGGCGCAGACGCGCCGCTGGGACGCCCCGGTCAACCCGTAGAGATCGCCCCACTCTACGTCACCCTGGCGTCGGACGAGTGCAGCTTTGCCTCTGGGCAGGTATGGTGCTCTGACGGGGGAACCGGAACCTTGTAAGCGTTTTTAATACGCCATGGCCGCACTGCGCGGCCATTTTTTTGCCTGCTTTTCGGCATTACTGTAACGCGTCGAGAATCGCCACGGCCGCCTTAATGCGTTCCGGATTGGGATAGTTTTTATTCGCCAGCATAACGATGCCGCTGTTGAGCTGAGGAACAAAGGCAATGTAGGCCCCAAACCCGTTTGTGGAGCCGGTTTTGTGGATCCAGCTGGCGCGGTCCGCGGGTTTTACCGGGTTCACCAGCGTGGCAGGCTGAGCCTCCAGCGCGGTTTTCGTGTCGCTGGCGTCGATGAGCGTTTGCTCCTTCACCGGCCATGGATAGATTTCCCATCCCAGCCCCTGAGAAAGTTGACCTGCCGTTAAATAGTGCGACTGTGCGGTGAGTATGCCGTTGCGTAAAACCGTATTGCCGGACGATAACCCGTTGGGATTCGCATTGGCCTGCATAAAGGTCATCATGTCGCGCGCGGTGGACTTCACTCCATAGGTTTCTGCCGACAGCATTCCGGGAGAGACGCGCACGGGCTGGCCGTCTTTATAGCCCCACGCATAGTCGAACATCATGGACGCCGGAACGGTATAAAAAGTGCGCGTGAGCCGCAACGGTGTAAAGACGTTCTTCTGCATGGCTTCTTCAAACTCGCCCTTTACCATGAGATAACCCAGCAGGCCGAGACTGACATTGGAATATTGCCGCTGGATGCCCGGCGCGACACCGGGCTGCCACTGCTGCGCGTAACGGAGTAAGGAATCCTGATCGACCACGCTGGCAGGAAGCTGTAACGGCATGCCACCTGCGCTGTAGGTGGCGAGGTGCACCATCCTGATCGCCTGCCACTGCGGGCCTTTTAGCGCGGGCCAGTACTTTTGTACCGGATCGTTCAGGCGAAGTTCGCTGTTACGTATCATCACGCCAGCCAGTACGCCGGTAAAGGTTTTGCTGACGGAACCAAGTTCGAACAGCGTATTTTCCGTCACCCGTCGATCGGTTGCGGTATCCGCTACGCCAAAGTTCAGGTACTGCGGGCGGCCTTTATACAGGACCGCGACGGACATGCCAGGAATCCCCTGCTCCGCCATTAATGGCGTAATCACGTCCTTAACCCGCGAGGCAATCTCCTGTGAGGATAAATCCGTCGCGCTGCTGCTGGCGCTAAGGGCGACGAGTAATGCAGTAAAATATATTTTCATCAGCACTCATTCAGGTGACAGTTCATCAGTTTGCGCGTAAGACTTCGCCCAATCGGGCGGAGATATAAGCGCGCGACCATGATCGCGACATTAACGCGGCCCGTAATAGAAAAGCTGCCGGGCAGGCAGTGTTAGCTCACGGAGAGCCTGTAAATTCCAAATCGCTTAACGCCGTTCAGGTTCGGCTCGGTGAAGTGGGAATCCTCGCCCAGGGCGGGGAGCCGTCAATGACACTGAGCAGCGCATGATTGCACGCAAAGCTGCGCCTGGGTACTACAGGCACCGGAATTACGCGTATTACAATGAGATTGCTCAACATAACAGCGAGTCTGACAGCTGGAGAGATCACATTTTGCGGCGATGGGCATCAGTTGAGGAAGCGGCGCGCGCGCCGGAAAGCTGTGTGCGGGTTGTGCCAGTGCGCTGCTGGCCATCAGGCAGGTCAGCAGCAAAGCAAAAAGACATTTCATAACCGATCTCCAGAGATACGCGTCAGTTAAGTATGGTAACTCTGACGCGTAACGTCTGATAAATCTTGTTAAATTGAGAGCGCGGGCGGATGTTCAACACATTCCACAACGCCGCGACGATAAATATCGTTAAGTCGGACGCCGTACTGACGCGGGTCATGCTGCTGTTTAATGCGTAAAATTGACCCTTCTCCCTTTTCCATCAGGCAGGCCGGGTGTGCCAGAATGTCCAGCAGGGTCGATTTTATGCCGTCGATCAGCGCCCGGCGCAGGCGATCTTTATCGGCTTCGCTGTTGACCTGATATTCACGATCGTCATTCAGCTCGCCGCCGATCGTCCAGCCTGCACTGGCCGGGTTGATTTCCGGCAGAGCACGCACATTACTGGTTAACACCGGACAGCCGCTCGCCTGCATCTCCAGCACGGAAAACCCGTAGGTTTCCTGCCAGGTCGGTAACAAACCGAGGTCACTGTTCTGGAACAGTTTCAGGAGTGCCGAGTTTGCCATCTGCGCATGATGGCTGACGAAGCTCAGGCGGGAGATACGATCCTGGATATTTCGGTAAAAAGCCTCGTCGTCCTGGAATTTACGGTGTGCCACGTTATGACGCTTAGTCAAATCGCCGATAAGCTGCACGTCAAGCTGGGATGCATCGATCTGACCCGCTTCGACAAGCTCACTCAGCGCCAGCACAATTTCGGCCCCGCCCTTGCGATAAAACTCATTGCCGACAAAGACCAGACGGATTTTGTCGCTGTGACGTGCGCTTTTCTGCGGGGTAAACAGCGTTTGTGGCGGATGCATCACCAGCGTTTTAGCCCGAATTTTTGCCGCCACATCCGGTTTAAACAGCTTCATCTGGATGTGCAGCGTCGCCTCTGAAATAGCAATCAGACCGAAACAGTTATCTTTGAGCAAATAAGGGATCAGCTGTTTCAGCTCTGGGTTGTCGTGTTTGGCCACGCCTGCTACCGGCAGAACGCGCGGCAGCTCGGTTTCAAACGTCGCGACCCAGTTCATTTGCGTTATTGCCACTTCATTGAACAGATGGAGAATGTCGGGCTTCTGCCCCATTGCAAACGGGACAGGTAAGAAGACGAAACGTTTATTTTTTTTCAGTAAACGCGTACGCAGCGGATTGAGGAAATAGAAAACGTTACGTTTTTTCAGGTTAATGTAGTCGTTTTCCGGATTGACCAAAATATTGCGCTGCTCCGGATAGTGATTGTTACTTATGCCGATTTTCATGAAGGGTTCCGAAGTCGTGGTGAGTGCGAACGTGATCTATATCACGCTGAATATGAAACAGATCATAGGTAACATCTTAAAAACACGTGATTACTGTGGTTTACAGATTTCTCTGCACCCGACAGGTGCAGCCTGTTGCACAGCGACCGTGCATCTGCGCCATTTTCACCCTTCATGGCCCCATTCAGACGCGCACTCTGCGCGTCGCGCTTCTGGTACAAAAGTTGCAAATAACTGATATGTGCACAGGAGATAACATATGAAAGCGATCGTCATTGGTGGCGGGATGGGTGGCATGACCGCCGCGCTGGCTCTGGAACAGGCAGGTTTCGACACTGAGGTTTTTGAGGCGGTCAAAACGATACGTCCCGTTGGTGCGGCCATTTCCGTCTGGCCTAACGGGGTGAAATGCCTTAATGCATTGGGACTGAAAGAAAAAGTGCGCGCCCTGGGCGGCAACATGGCCTATATGGCCTATAAAGAGGCCTTTTCGGGTGAAACCCTCACCCGTTTCAGCCTTTCCCCCCTGGTGCAGCAGGTGGGCGAGTTTCCCTATCCCATTGCCCGCGCCGAGCTTCAGGCCATGCTGCTGGATGCTTACGGCCGCCATCGGGTGAATTTTGGCAAGCGTATCGTGCAGGTGGAGCAATATGCCAGCGGCGTGATCGCGACCTTCGAAGATAGCAGTCAGGCCCAGGGTGACTTTCTGGTTGCGGCCGATGGAACGCATTCGGTTATTCGTGATTACGTACTGGGGGAAAAACTGCCCCGTCGCTACGCAGGCTATGTGAACTGGAACGGCCTGGTTAGCGTTGATGAGTCCATCGCGCCTGCCGATCAATGGACAACCTTTGTGGGCGAGGGTAAACGCGTCTCTCTCATGCCGGTCAGCGGCAACCGCTTCTACTTCTTTTTCGATGTGCCGCTGCCCGCCGGGCTGGAGCAGGATCGATCAACGATGCGGCACGATTTGCAGCACTACTTCAGCGGCTGGTCTGAACCGGTTCAGAAGCTCATCGCGGCAATTGATGTGGAAACCACTAACCGCGTGGAGATTCACGACATCGAGCCTTTTCACCGCTTTGTAAAAGGCCGGGTGGTCTTACTGGGCGACGCAGCACACAGCACCACGCCGGATATTGGTCAGGGCGGTTGCGCGGCAATGGAAGACGGGATTGTACTGGCCTCTGCATTGTCTGCACATTCGCTTGGCATTGAGGATGCGCTGTTACGTTACCAGATGCGCCGCGTTGAACGCGTTAAGGATCTGGTGTTGAAAGCGCGTAAACGCTGCGACATCACGCATGCTAAAGATCCCCATCTGACATCGGCATGGTATCAGTCGCTGAAAACGGAAACGGGTGAACGGGTGCTGGCGGGACTGTGCGAAACCATTGAAGGTGGACCGCTGGGATAGTCAAAAAGGGCGGTATCACCGCCCTTTCGCTTATTCGGCTAAGCCGCGATTTTTTAGCATCGGCTCCAGTTGAGGCGCTCCGCCGCGCCAGGACTCATACAACGCTTTAAGATCGCTGCTGTTGCCCCGCGACAGGATTTTTTGCCGAAAGATGTCGCCATTTTCCCGGGTTAATCCGCCGTGTTCGACAAACCACTGGTAGCCATCGTCGGCCAGCATCTGGGTCCAGATATAGGCATAATAGCCGGCAGAATACCCCCCGCCCCAGATATGCTGAAAATAGCTGGAACGGTAGCGCGGTGGAACGGCGGCCAGATCAATATCATCGCTGCGTAAAGCCTGCTGTTCGAACGCGTCGACCGACTGCACCGGGGTTTTCCCCTCCAGGCTATGCCAGTGGAGATCCAGTAACGCGGCCGCCAGCAGCTCGGTCATCTCATAACCTTTATTGAACTTGCCTGCTCTGATGATTTTTTCATGCAGCGCCGCTGGCATGGCCTCCCCGGTCTGATAATGACGGGCGAAATGACGAAACACCTGTGGCTCACTGGCCCAGTGCTCGTTGATCTGCGATGGAAACTCAACAAAATCACGTGGCGTTTCCGTGCCGGAGAGGCTGGGATAGCGCTGGCTGGCAAACAAGCCATGCAACGTATGGCCAAACTCATGGAACAGCGTAATCACGTCATCCCAGCTCAGCAGTGCAGGCTCGCCGTTGGCGGGTTTGGTGTAATTACAGACGTTGTAAATCACCGGTTTCTCGTCGAGCAGCGTGGACTGGTTAACAAAGTTGCTCATCCATGCGCCGCCGCCTTTGCTGTCGCGCTTGAAAAAATCGGTATAGAACAGCGCCATTCCGCTGCCGTCGGTATCAAAGATTTCGTACACCTGGACATCGGGGTGATAAACCGGCAGGTCGTGACGTTGGGTAAACTGGATGCCATAAAGTTGAGTTGCGGCCCAGAATACGCCCTTTTCCAGCACGCTGTTCAGTTCGAAATAGGGTTTAATCTGGCTTTCATCGAGATCGTACTGCGCCCGCCGAACCTGCTCCGCGTAAAAGTTCCAGTCCCACGCGCCAAGGGTAAAATTCCCCTGCTGGCTGTCGATGGTTTGCTGAATGGCCGCGGCTTCCCGCTCGGCCCGCGCACGGGCCGCAGGAACGATATTGCGCATAAACGCAAAGGCAGCATCGGGGGTTTTCGCCATCTGATCCTGTAGCTGCCAGGCGGCAAAGCTGGCAAACCCTAACAGCTTCGCCTGCTCTGCCCGCACCTGTGCCAGGCGCAGCACTAACGCTCGCGTGTCGTTGTCATCATTTTTCTCACTGCGCGTCATGGCGGCCTGGAACAGCGCCTGGCGCGTCGGGCGATCTTCCAGAGACTGCAGCGCAGGCTGCTGCGTGGTGTTTTGCAGCACCAGCAGCCAGGCATTCTCCAGGCCTCGTGCCGCCGCCGCCGCTTGAGCAACGGCCAGATCGGACGGGCTCAACCCCGCTAGCTGCTGCACGTCATTGACCACTAAACCGCCCGCCTTGGTTGCAGCAAGCAGCTTATTAGTAAACTGCGTACTTAGTCGTGCAGCCTCCTGATTCAGCGCCTTTAACTGCTGCTTCTGTGTTTCCGGCAGGTTGGCACCCGCCAGTTGAAAGCGCTGCCACAGCACCTCGACCAGGCGTTTCGATTCAGCATCAAGCGGGTTGCGCTGCAAATAGACCTGGTCGATGCGTGAAAACAGCGGCCGGTTCAACATTATTTCGTCGTTAAGCGCGGTAAGCTGTGGCGCAATATCCTCGTCAACCTGCTGTAAATAGGGGCTGGTGTGGGCGGAGGTCATGGCATTGAACACCAGGCTCACACGGGTCAACAGTTGACCGCTTTTCTCCAGGGCCTCGCAGGTATTCAAAAAGGTTGCCGCTTCCGGATTGGTGGCGATGGCCAGAACTTCCTGGCGCTTTTCTTCCATTCCGGCCTGAAGCGCGGGCAGAAAGTCGGTTTCCTGAATCTGATCAAAAGGTGGCGTGTGATAAGGCAAGCTGCTGACGTTAAAAAAAGGATTTTGACGGGCGTTCATAGGCGCTCCTGGTGAACAACACAGAGTCTCATAGTGGCAGGTTGCCTCTTACAGAACAACCTGACCGCGTTGTTGCTGATACACCGCAATGATTTCCCCGGCAATCGCAACGGCGATTTCGGCAGGCAACTTCCCTTTTACATCGGGCAGGCCCATGGGGCAGCGTAACCGCGCCAGCCGGTCTTCGGCAATGCCTTTGCCTTCCAGCCGGTAGCGAAAACGCTGACTTTTCGTTTGCGAACCGATCACGCCCACGTAGCGGAAATCACCGCGCCGCAGAATAGCCTCACACAGCGCAAGATCCAGCGGATGATGGTGCGTCATCACAATATAATAGCTCCCCGCCGCCGCCGCGGCCACGCAGTCCAGGGGATCGTCGGGCTGTTGCACGCTGACGCCGGGTGGCACAGAGGCAAACTGATTGTCCCGACCGTCAATCCAGTTAACGTGACAGGGTAACGTAGCCAGCAGGCTGACCAGCGCCTGCCCGACGTGGCCCGCGCCAAAAACCAGGATTTCCGGCTGCGCCTGCATCAACGGTTCAAACAGAATGGTGGTCATCCCGCCGCAGCACTGGCCTAACCGGGCGCCCAGGCTGTAGTCTTCGGTATGAGGACGACGCTCTCCACTTTCCAACAGCGCGCGCGCCTGCGCAATGCACTGAAACTCAAGATGGCCGCCACCGATGGTCAGAAAACTTTCGTTGGCCGTCACCACCATCTTCGCGCCGCCGTCACGCGGGACTGAACCCCGATCGCGCAACACGGTGACCAGCACGCAGTGTTGCCGCTTCTGGCGCAGGTCGTGCAAAATTGCTATCCAGTCATGATAAATCATGGGTGCCTCCCGCCATGCGCTGGACGCCCCAGAATACTCGCTCCGGCGTAGCGGGCGCGTCCAGCGCGGGATGCAGACGATAATCGGCGACGCTGGCTACCGCATCCTGTAACGCACACCAGGCGGCTATCCCCAGCATAAACGGCGGTTCACCCACGGCTTTGGAATGAAACACCGTGTCCTGCGGATTTTTGCGGTTTTCCACCAGCGTAACCCGCATATCGGCCGGTACGTCAGCAATCGCCGGAATTTTGTAGCTGGCGGGGCCGTCGGTCATCAACTGGCCCTTGTCATTCCAGACCAGTTCCTCACAGGTCAGCCAGCCCAGCCCCTGGACAAAGCCGCCCTCTACCTGGCCAATATCGATGGCCGGATTCAGAGACGCGCCCACGTCGTGCAGAATATCCGCCCGCAGCAGCCGGTATTCGCCCGTCAGCGTGTCCACAATGACTTCACAACAGGCCGCGCCATAGGCGAAGTAGTAAAAAGGTTCGCCGCGACCGGCCTGACGGTCGTAATGGATGCCGGGGACGCGATAATAGCCCGTCGCCGATAGCGGTACCTGATTCAGCCAGGCAAGCTGCGCGACCTGGGCGAAGGTGTAATAGTGCTCGGCAGCCCGGACGATACCGTTACTGAACATCACCGCCTCTGGCCCGCATCCGTGCAGCGTACACAGCATGGTTGTCATGCGCTCACGCAATATCTCGGCGGCATTTTGTGCCGCTTTGCCGTTGAGATCTGTGCCACTGGAGGCCGCCGTGGGCGAAGTGTTAGGGACTTTCCCGGTATCGGTGGCGGTGATCTGAATACGATCGACCTCGATTTGCAGCACCTGCGCCACAATCTGTGCCACCTTGGTGTTAAGCCCCTGACCCATTTCCGTTCCGCCGTGGTTGAGCTGCACCGTGCCGTCGGTATAGATCAGAATCAGCGCTCCGGCCTGATTGAGGAAGCTGGAGGTAAATGAAATGCCAAATTTAACCGGCGTCAGCGCCAGTCCACGTTTCAGTACGGGACTGCTGGCATTGAAGGCTGCGATCGCCGCGCGGCGCGCATCATAGTCACTGCTGGTTTCCAGTTGCGCCGTAATCTCATCCAGCAGGTTGTCTTTCACCTGCTGATGGTAATGGGTGATATTGCGTTCGTTCTTGCCGTAGTAGTTGCGTTTTCGCAGCGTAAGCGGATCCAGACCGCGCTCGCGGGCGATGTGATCCATGATCTGCTCAATCGCCACCATGCCCTGCGGCCCGCCAAAGCCGCGAAAAGCGGTATTTGACGCGGTATTGGTGCGACAGCGGTAGCCGGTGATGCGCGCATCACCGAGATAGTAGGCGTTATCGGCATGAAACATGGCCCGATCCACTATCGATCCGCTCAGATCGAGCGAGTAGCCGCAGTTACCGGCAAGATCGATTTTCACCCCACACAACCGGCCATCGTCTTCAACGCCCACATCATAGCGGACATAAAAAGGATGTCGCTTGCCGGTTATCCGCATGTCATCGCGTCGGGCCAGGCGCATTTTAACCGCCCGGCCGGTCAGGCCTGCCGCGACGGCGCACAGGCAGGCCACGCCCGCCGCCTGGGTTTCTTTACCGCCAAAACCGCCACCCATTCGGCGCATATCAATCGTGACCTTGTTCATGCTGATGCCCATGACCTCTGCCACCAGCTTTTGGACCTCCGTGGGGTTTTGCGTGGAGCAGAACACCTGCAGCGCGTCGTCCTCACCCGGGATCACCATGGCCGTCTGGGTTTCCAGATAGAAGTGTTCCTGCCCGCCAATATGAAACGCGCCCTGTATGCGGTGCGGCGCACGGGCCAGCGCCGCCTCGACGTCGCCGCGCTGGTGGATATGGGGCTCCTGCACAAAACTGCCCTGCAGCAGAGCCTGTTCTACATCCAGCAGCGCGGGCAATACCTCATACTCGATCACCGCCGCCATCGCGCCCTGTCGGGCCGCATCCGGCGAGTCGGCCAGCACGGCAATAATAATTTGCCCAACATATTCGACGCAGTCCTGAGCCAGCAGCGGGTCGCCGGGCTGCAGCGGGCCGACATCGTTGACGCCGGGCACGTCCTGCCAGGTGAGGACGCGGACGACACCGGGAACGTCGTAGCACGGCTGGACATCAACGTGAGTGATACGGGCATGGGCATGATCGCTCAGGCGAGGACAGAGATGCAGCAGACCGGGCTGCTCCGCTTTGTCATCGATATATATCGCCTCGCCGGACACGTGTTTATCGGCGCTTTCATGCTTATTGCTGCGCCCCACGCCGCTGCTGATGTCGCGCGCATGAGCAATGGGTAATGCTGAATCGGGCAGAGCCGGACGATTATGGGACATAGCGGCTTACCTCAGTCAGGGACAATCCGTTGAGACGGTAAAAGTAACGGCGCAGCAGGTTGCTCGCCACCTGCAGGCGATAACCGGCGCTGGCGCGGAAGTCGCTGAGCGGCTCAAAGGTCTCTTCCAGCGCCTGACAGGCCGTGGCTATCGTTTGTGCGGTTAAGGCCGATCCAATCATGGCCTGCTCACACCCTGTGGCGCGCACCGGCGTTGCCGCCATCCCGCCAAAGGCAATGTGTGCCGCTGTCACAATGCCGTTATCGGTTTGGATATTGAAAGCGGCAAACACGGCTGAAATGTCGTCATCCAGCCGCTTCGAGACCTTCCAGGCAACAAAATCAGGTGACACCGTCACTTTTGGAATAATGATGGTATGGATAAACTCACCGGGTTGCAGCACGGTCTGCCGGTAGCCGGTAAAAAACGCGCTGAGTGGCAAAGTGCGTTGCGTGTCGCCCTTCTGCAGCAGCAGAGAGGCGTTTAATGCCAGCAGCGTTGGCGATGCATCGCCAATCGGGGAAGCATTAGCAAGGTTACCGCCCAGTGTGCCAAGCTGGCGAATTTGCAGCGAGGCAAAACGCGTCAGCATCTCCGTTACTCCCGGAATGCGCGTCGCCATAAACGCTGCGATCTGGTCGAGCGAGGCGGCGGCACCTAAGTGATAGGATGCGTCGTCCTCATAACAGTGTTTCAGTGCATCCACCTGCCCCAGCGCAATCATCACTGGAATGCCCTGGTAGCGTTGGGTAATCAGCAGGCTCAGGTCCGTGCCGCCCGCCAGTAACGCGGCATCGGGGTGCGCGACACAGAGCGCAGCGAGCTGCGCGACGGTGGTGGGAAGGTAACAGTGACGGCCTTTGTCCTGAATTACCCGGACCTCCTGATTCTCCAGCGCGCGCAGGCGCTCAACCACGCCCTGCTCACACCGATCAAAGCTGTCCGGCTGTGCCTGCGTCACCAACTGTTCGGCCGCCGCCATAATGGAACGATAACCGGTGCAGCGACACAGGTTGCCGGCCAGCGCATGCTCTGCCTGCTGCCGGTCCCAGTCGCTGTGATTTTTTTGCAGACTGAACAATGACATCACAAAGCCCGGCGTGCAGAAGCCACACTGCGAGCCATGACAGTCCACCATCGCCTGCTGAGCCGGATGCAGGGTTTTCCCCTCACGTAAATCTTCGACGGTGATGAGCTGCCTGCCCTGTAATCCACTGACCAGCATCAGGCAGCTGTTAACGGTCTGATAGTGCAACCTGCCGTCCACCACGCTCCCAAGCGTGACGCTACAGGCACCGCAGTCGCCGGACGCACAGCCCTCCTTGGTGCCACAGCGACGCTGATGCGTGCGCAGATAAGAGAGTACCGTCAGATTGGGATCGATACGTTCTTCTGTGACGAGCTGGTCGTTAAGCAGAAACTGAATCATGCGGCATTCTCCTTTGTGGTGGATTGCCAGACCGGTCGGCCGTTAACCCACGTCTCTACGATGTTTCTGTCATCACCCAGCGTCATCAAGACGAACAGTTTTTCCCAGATATCCTTGCAGTTCCCCATACGCAGCTTTTGCAGCGCCGATACGGCGGGATCCAGCACGACAAAGTCAGCTTCTTTACCTGGTGCAAAATTACCGATGTGCTGGTCAAGATCCAGCGCACGGGCCCCGCCCAGCGTGGCATGGTAAAAGGCTTCTGCAGCACTCAGCCTGTATTGCTGCAGCTGGCCGACCTTGTAAGCCTCGCCCAGCGTTTGCAGCATATTAAAGGTGGTTCCGGCGCCAACATCGGTGCCGATGCCCACTTTGATGCCCTGCTGCCAGCTGCGCTTGATATTAAACAGGCCGCTTCCCAAAAACAGGTTTGAGGTCGGGCAAAAGGCAATGGCGGAATCCGTATCGTGCAGACACTGCCATTCATGATTTTCCAGATGCAGGCAGTGTGCAAAGACGCTTCGCCGGCCGGTCAGCTGATAGTGGTGGTAAACGTCCAGATAGCCATTGCGTTCGGGAAACAGCGCGTTGACCCAGGCTACTTCCTGTGGGTTTTCGCTGAGGTGCGTGTGGAGCCAGACATCCGGGTAAGCCGTGCGCAGCGCCTGCACTTTCTTTAACAGGTCGGGTGACGAGGTGGGCGCAAAACGCGGCGTCAGGGCATAGCTCAGTCGGCCGCGGCCGTGCCAGCGCTCAATCAGATCGCGGGAATGTTGATAGCTTTCTTCCGGCGTTTCGGTGAGGTAATCAGGCGCATTGCGATCCATCATGACTTTACCGGCGATGATGCGCATCTCAAGCGCTTCGGCCGCGCTAAAAAGCGCCTCTACCGACTGCGGATGCACCGTGCCAAAAACCAACGCACTGGTGGTGCCGTTAGCCAGTAGCTGATGGAGAAAAAACGCTGACATTTGCGCGGCATGCTCGGCACAGCGGTACTGCCTCTCAACCGGAAACGTATACTGATTCAGCCATTCGAGAAGCTGCTCACCATAGGCGCCGATCATTTCTGTTTGCGGGTAATGAATGTGGCAGTCGACAAAACCCGGCAGGATCAGCTTACCGCGCAGATCGATAACGCGCTCTGCTGCCTGACTGCTGCTGACATCACACCAGGGATGCAAACCGACTACGCGGCCCTCACGCAGAATGAGCAGACCATCTTCGATATAACGCGCCTGAGACAGAATGGCCTCAGGCTCGTTCGCCACCGCGGCAAAATCAAAAAAACTGGCACGAATCGCCGTGTTCTGGCATGTAGACATATCGTTTCCTCTTACCGGGCGCCTGATGTTGTCGCCCTGTTCATCTCCTACTCTCTTTAAACACTCTGCAAGACGCATGCCAGATCAGAACCTGATAAATCACTTTATTATCAATAATTTATGAATATCATCCTGTTGCGCAACGCTTTCGCTGACAAAATCGCCACGCAATCGGTTGCTCATCCAACGCAATCGGTTGCCAGTAAAAATGCCCCCTGCCACGTTACCTTGCTGCCCCGTTCTCTGCACGATTTCGGGGCAGCGTGCGCTAAAAGCGCGCAAAAGCGCCTCCCCGCGGAATTCAGCGGACACAGGCTAAAATGCCGTGATAAGGTGAGGAGACATCACGAAACTGGAAGAGGGAAAAGTGAGATGATTATTTTTGTTACGGGGGCCACAGCCGGTTTTGGCCAAAGCATTACCCGCCGATTCATCGAAACAGGTCACAAGGTGATTGCCAGTGGACGTCGTGCTGAACGCCTGAAGGCGCTGAAAACGGAGTTGGGTGAGAATCTGTATACCGTACAGTTAGATGTGCGTAACCGGGCATCGATTGAAGAGGCTATCACACAGCTGCCTGCCGAGTGGCGCAATATTGATGTCCTGGTGAATAACGCCGGTCTGGCGTTGGGCATCGAACCCGCGCACCGGGCAGATGTGAACGACTGGGAAAATATGATCGACACCAATACCAAAGGGCTGGTCTATATGACGCGCGCGGTTTTGCCTGCCATGGTAGAGCGTAACGTCGGTCACATTATCAACATTGGTTCGATTGCCGGCAGCTGGCCTTATGCCGGGGGCAACGTTTATGGCGCCACCAAAGCCTTTGTGCGCCAGTTCAGCCTTAACTTACGCACCGATTTACACGGTACGGCCCTGCGTGTGACCGATATTGAGCCGGGCCTGGTCGGCGGCACGGAGTTTTCTAACGTGCGCTTTAAAGGGGACGATGGCAAGGCCGAACAGGTCTACGAGGGCGCCACGGCCCTGACGCCTGAAGACGTTACCGAAGCCGTTTACTGGGTGGCCACGCTGCCGAAGCACGTCAACATCAATACGCTTGAGATGATGCCTGTCAGCCAGACGCTGGCAGGGCTGAAAGTGCATAAACCCTGACCGATAAGCCAGCCGCAAAGGCTGGCTTTTACGCTTTGCCCCATCCCGCTACGATAATCAGCATGCCGCTCAGCGCAATCAGCGCACCACTCCAGTCCCATGCGCTCAGCTTGACACCTTCGACCACGCGCAGCCAAAGCATGGCCGTCAGCACATAGACGCCGCCATACGCCGCGTAAACCCGGCCGCTGGCCGCAGGATGTAAGGTCAGCAACCAGACAAATAACCCGAGGCTCAATGCGGCAGGCAACAACAGCCACATGGACGCCCCCTTCTTTAGCCACAGCCACGGCAGAAAACAGCCGATGATTTCCGCCAGCGCGGTGATAAAAAACAGCAGCGTGGTTTTAAGCAGCACAATAATCTCTCTGACAGGTAAACAACATGCACACAGCTGGTGAGCAAGTAATCGGCAATGGTATACTATTCTCATTTGATGCAATAGTTTTACCCAAGAGTAAAACAGTGTTAACCGAAGGATATTACGATGAAAAAATTGGTTCCGGTTCTGATGGTGGCCCTGCTTTCTGCCACCGCGATGCGTGTCAGTGCGAACACCGAACACGTGATTATTGAAAACGGCAGCAGCGCATTGAGCAACGAAGCGGCACGTCAGAGTAAAGAGCAGTGGAATGATACGCACATGCTGCGCAACAAAGTGAACAGCCGGGTTGAGAAAGAATTCGATAAAGCCGATCGCGCATTCGACACGCGCGACAAATGTGAACAGAGCGCTAATCTGAATGCCTATTGGGAACCCAATACGCTGCGCTGCTTAGACCGCCGCACGGGCCGCCCGGTATTGCCGTAAATTTCGGCTATAGTAATGACTGACGCATGACAAAAGGAAAGGGTTATGAAGATCAAGAGTGCATTACTGACAGCGACGTTTTTAGCCTTCCCCCTGCTGGCTCAGGCATCCTGCGAATCTGTAAAAGCGGATATCAGCCAGAAAATCATTCAAAACGGCGTGCCTGAATCAGGCTTTAGCCTGGATGTGGTCGCCAACGATCAGGTTGATCAGGCTGGCGGTCAGGTCGTTGGCCATTGTGATAACGACACACAGAAAATTGTTTATAAAAAGCTGGGCCGTGATGAGGGCGCCTCCGTGCCCGACAGCGCAGGCAGCTCGCAAGACTCCTCTACACAATAATGTTCAGGGCGACGATGATGTCGCCCTGTCTTTTCCTGTCTTTTCCTGTCTTTTCCTGTCTTTTGCTGGCCCTTCTCTGCCCATCACGCCTGAGGTTTCAGCGCACTATTCCGTTTGTTGCGGCTGCTGGCGCGGCATCTTCCACGCTACCCACAGGGTGAGGAACGCAATGACCAGTGCCACAATAAAGACCCAATGTAGCGATGCGGCTATTGCCTGCAGCATAGGCAGAAGCACGTCCGGTGCCAGGCGGTCGCGCGTTTCCTGCGACATGATTTGCTGAACCGGATCCTGCGCATGGGGCAACCGCCATTGCAGATTCAGGTTAAGCACCGCGCCCATCACCGCTGTCCCCAGCGCCGATCCAATCATACGGCTAAACATGACCGACGCTGTACAAATGCCTTGCACGTTAAAGTCGGCATGATTCTGGACAGATACCAGAAATGTCGTGCTGGTCATTCCCATGCCGGTTCCGATGACAAAGGCGGTAAATCCCGCCTGGAACAGCGTGCTTTCTGTGTGCAACAGCAGTAGCAAGGCGCTGCCGCCGATTAATAACAGTGCGCCCAGCTGCGCGGTAAAACGGTAGGAGGTCAACAGCATCAGACGGCCACTTAGCGTACTGGCCAGCGGCCAGCCGACAGACATCATAGCCAGCGCAGTCCCGGCCTGAAGCGGCGAACCGCCGGTCACGCCCTGAATCCAGGTCGGCAGAAAAGCGCTGACGCCCATCATGGTTGCACCAATGATGAAGTTGCCGAGATTGCCCGCGATAATCAGTGGGCTTTTCCACAGGCTGAGCGGGAACAGCGGCGAGCGGGTGCGCTGCTCATGACGGGTTAACTGCCAGCCAGCCACCAGGCCAATGGCTAAGAACAGCAGCAGCCAGTAGCCAAGCTGTTCAGCCTGCAGCAGCGCAATCAGAACGGCGCTGATACACAGCGTGAGCCAGCCGCTCCCGGTCAGATTCAAAGACTGGGAGGGTTGTGTCTGCGTATAGGCAGGCAGCAAGGCTGCCAGCATCAGCATGCTGATGATGCCGATCGGTACGTTGACCCAGAAGATGACGGACCAGCTAAAGTGCTGGACCAGCCAGGCACCGGACAGCGGACCGACAATCGCCGCAACGCCCCAGACGCTGGACAACCAGCCCTGCACGCTGGCGCGTTCCCGGGGGGAATAGATGTCTGCCACGATGGTGGAGCTCAGCGGCATGATCGCGCCCGCCCCTAGCCCCTGAAATGCCCGGAAGACAATCAGCCAGAGCATCGTGTGGGCGAAACCGCAGAGCACCGACCCGGTAAGGAAGATCGCGATGCCCAAAAACAGCATTTTTTTGCGGCCCCACAGGTCCGCCAGCCTGCCATAGAGCGGCACGCTCACCGCCTGGGTAAGGAGATAGACAGAGAAAACCCAGCCAAACTGCGAAAAACCACCGAGATCGGCCACAATCGTGGGCATTGCGGTCGCCACAATCGTGACTTCAATCGCAGCCATAAACATGGCAAGCATACAGGCAAAGAGAATCCAGTGGCGACGGCGTGGTTCGGAGGTGCTGTTGGTCATGATGCTCCCTTTTTTGTTCCCTAAGGCTAGCGCATATTTCACCAGACGGGAACCGATTCAATCCAAATTGTGACACTGTCACTTAAAAAAGGCCTTTTCAGGTCGTTTCACTCTGAAACCTGTTGCTGTAAGGGCTGAGGCGTTTTTTGGCTCATGCTATCTTCCTGATTTTTCCGATAAAAGCTGGCGCGCTCCGCTTACCGCTGCTATAGAAATAAAGCGGTATTTTCCGCACTTTGTGAAATTACGCAGAAATTCACTGCGGTTTGCCGCATTTAGCGACCGGCATGGTTTTGGAAGGGGCGCTGACGATAGCCACTTTTGTCATGCTGGTTTAGGTAGCTATAACAACAGATCCGTAAACAGGGAGAAACCGTATGCATAACGCTTCACTGGCCAGGCGTGCCGGTCTGGCACTGCTGGCTGTGGTCGCAGTGGCAGGTGCGCTGGTATGGGGGCTTGGCTGGGATACGCTGGTCGCCCGCAAAGACGATCTGATTTACCTCGGACAGCAGCACCTGTTTCTGGTGTTTTGGTCGATGCTGTTCGCCCTGCTGGTCGGTATACCCAGCGGTATTCTACTCAGCCGCCCTTTTGCCCGGCGCTGGGCGGAATATGTCATGCAAATCTTTAACGTCGGCAATACGCTGCCTCCTCTTGCCGTTCTGGCGCTGGCGATGGTTGTCATTGGCATTGGTGATAAGCCCGCCCTGGTCGCGCTGTTTCTGGCATCACTGTTGCCTGTCGTCCGTAACACCTACTCCGGACTCAGCGCCGTACCGCCTTCGTTGATCGAAGCCGCGAACGGCATCGGCATGACCAAATGGCAGCGCTTGCGTCAGGTTGAGATTCCTAACGCCCTGCCGGTTATTCTTGCGGGCGTGCGCATTGCCACCGCCATTAACGTGGGCACCGCCCCGCTCGCCTTCCTGATTGGCGCCAGCAGCTTTGGCGAACTGATTTTCCCCGGCATTTATCTTAATGACTTCCCTGTGCTTATCCTGGGTGCCGTTGCTACGGCGCTGGTTGCACTGGTGCTGGATATGCTACTGGCGTCATTAGGGCGCTACCTTAGCCCGCACGCTGCGGCATAACGATAAGGGGTTTGTAATGCTAACGCGCTGGATTAAGAGCTCTACCCTGGCACTGGTGGCCTCAATGGCACTCAGCCAAAGCGTACAGGCGGCCACGCCGCTGGTGCTCGCGACAAAAAGCTTTACCGAGCAACATATTCTTTCAGCCATGACGGTTATGTGGCTGCAAAAGAAAGGCTTTGAGGTTATCCCGAAACGCAACATCGCCACCACCATCAGTCGTAATGCCATGATTAACAAGCAGATCGACATGACCTGGGAATATACCGGTACCTCACTGATCATCTTTAACCATATTAATAAACCGATGTCCTCCGAGGACGCCTATAAAACCGTGAAAAATCTGGACGGCAAACTGGGTCTTATCTGGCTCAATCCCGCCCCGATGAATAACACCTATGCCTTTGCCATGCAGCGCGCGCGCGCGGAAAAAGAAGGTATTTCGACGCTGTCGCAACTGGTGGCCAAAATGGATCAGGTGCGTAAAACAGATCCGAAACATAACTGGCGACTCGGGCTGGACCTGGAGTTTTATGGCCGTTCAGACGGCATGAAGCCACTGCAGAAGACCTACAACCTGACGCTCGACAGGCCACAGATTCGCCAGATGGATCCGGGGCTGGTCTATAACGCCGTGCGCGATGGTTTTGTGGATGCCGGCCTGATCTACACCACGGACGGGCGCGTGAAAGGTTTCGATCTCAAGGTGCTGGAAGACGATAAACACTTTTTCCCCAGCTACAACGTGACGCCGGTTGTGCGTCAAGACGTGCTGGCGAGCCATCCCGGTCTTGAAGCCGCCCTGAATCAGCTTTCCCCGCTGATCACCGATGAGGCCATTACCGAGATGAACAAGCGCGTGGACATCGATCACCAGTCGCCTGAACAGGTGGCGCGCGATTTCCTTCAATCCAAAAACATGCTGTAAGGAGGCATCGTGGATACCCTTCATTACATCATTGATAACTGGAATAACCTGCTCACGCTGACCTGGCAACATACCTGGCTGGTGCTGGTTGCAGTAGGATGCGCGATTGTTATTGGCGTACCCCTTGGGATTTTAATTGTGCGCTTTAAATGGCTGGCCGCGCCGGTGCTCGGCATTGCCACCGTTGTACTGACCATCCCGACGATTGCGTTGTTTGGCCTGATGATTCCGCTTTTCTCGCTGATTGGGAAAGGGATTGGTGCGCTACCGGCTATCACGGCGGTCTTCCTGTATTCATTACTGCCGATTGTGCGCAACACGCATACCGCATTGGAAAATCTGCCGGACGGCCTGCGTGAAGCGGGTCGTGGCATTGGCATGACGTTCTGGCAGCGCCTGCGTTGGGTTGAGATCCCGATGGCGCTTCCGGTGATTTTTGGTGGTATTCGCACCGCCGTGGTCATGAACGTTGGCGTGATGGCTATCGCGGCGGTGATTGGTGCTGGCGGGCTGGGCATGCTGCTGCTGGATGGCATTAGCGGCAGTGATATTCGTATGCTGATTGCCGGGGCGCTGATGATTTGCCTGCTGGCGATTGTTCTTGACTGGCTGCTGCACCGTTTGCAGCTGGCGCTGACTCCTAAGGGAATTCGATAATGATAAAACTTGAAAATCTGACGAAAACCTTCAGCCAGAAAAACGGCACGCTGATGAAAGCGGTGGACAATGTGAGTCTTGAGGTTCCTGCTGGCGAGATGTGCGTGCTGCTTGGGCCTTCTGGCTGTGGCAAAACCACCACGCTGAAAATGATTAACCGCTTAATTCCCTCTACCAGCGGGCGGATTCTCATCAACGGGGAAGACACCAGCACTCAGGATACCACCACCCTGCGTCGCAATATTGGTTACGTGATCCAGCAAATTGGTCTGTTCCCCAATATGACGATTGAAGAGAACATCACCGTGGTGCCACGCATGCTGGGCTGGGATAAAAAGCAGTGCCGCGAGCGGGCAACGGAGTTAATGAGCATGGTGGCATTGGATCCGAATAAGTTTCTGCATCGCTACCCGCGTGAAATGTCCGGTGGACAACAGCAGCGCATTGGGGTGATTCGCGCGCTGGCGGCTGATCCGCCGGTACTGCTGATGGATGAGCCTTTTGGCGCGGTTGACCCAATTAACCGGGAAGTTATTCAGAATGAGTTTCTGGATATGCAGCGTCAGTTGAAGAAAACGGTGATGCTGGTCAGCCACGACATTGATGAAGCACTCAAACTTGGCGACCGCATCGCGGTCTTCGGCCAAGGCAAAATTGTCCAGTGCGCCAGCCCCGATGAGTTGCTGGCGACGCCGGCTAACGATTTTGTCGGCTCCTTTGTTGGCCAGGACCGTACGTTGAAACGTCTGCTGCTGGTACAGGCAGGCGACGTGACCGACCAACAGCCCACCATCACGGTAAAACGCTCGACGCCGTTAACGGAGGCTTTTGGCACCATGGACGAAAACGACATGCGTTCCATCACCGTGGTTGACGACGACGGCAAGCCGTTAGGATTTGTGAAACGCCGTGAGGCGCGTCACGCGAGCGGGCGCTGTGAAGAGATGCTGCATACGTTTAAAGTGACCGGCAAAGCAGAAGAAAACCTGCGTGTGGTTCTGTCGAAACTCTATGAACACAACACCGTCTGGATGCCGATTGTGGACGAAGATGGCCGTTACAGTGGCGAGATTTCCCAGGACTACATTGCTGATTATCTCAGCTCCGGGCGTACCCGTCGCCGCCTGAATCCATAATGAATCAGGGCCGCACGTTGGTTGCGGCCCACTTAATCCTGCCTCTCATTCCGTATCACTGTTGGTCAGTTATTTCTGATGAATGGTACCGTCGCGCGCGTGGCGCCATCCTGCTCTGGTTCTCTCATGCTGTTTTTGTCCGGGCGTAGTGCAGGTTATTGCTATTCAGCAGGGAGATATCCAGATAACGGGACAGATCGCGCTGCTCTGCGCGGGGCAAATAAGGCAACTCACCGAGAAGCGGTGCCGTAATCTGTTCACGCAGGACGGAAATGATATCGGCATAGTGCGCCAGCCCCGGATTAATACGATTAGCCACCCATCCGGCCAGCGGCAATCCGTCGGCCTGGATCGCCTGAGCGGTCAGTAGCGCATGGCTGATACAACCTAACTTAATCCCGACCACTAAGATAACGGGCAGTTGCTGCTCGATCACCCAGGCCGACAGCGGCTGGGCATCGTTCATCAGGCTGCGCCAGCCCCCGGTGCCCTCGACCACCACGCGATCGGCAAGCTGATTGAGATGCTGAAGCCCCTGCGTGATTTTCGCATAATCGACCTTATTGGGCGGATAGCCGCAGATTTCTTCTTTCTCAAAAATGACCGGATTCACTGCCTGATAAGGCAGCGCAAGGGAAGAGGCGCTCTGCAAAAACAACCCATCCTTGTTTCTCAGGCCCTCTTCTGTTTTGACGCCCCAGCGGGCAACAGGTTTGTAGCCCGCAGCCCGCTCGTTCGCCTGGGTAAAACTTTGCAGCAGGGCGCGTGCGACCACGGTTTTCCCCACTTCGGTATCGGTTCCGGTAATAAATAGCGTTTTCACTCTACTTCTCCTTCACAAGCGGTGTCAGCTCACTGACGATTCGGCTTTCATGCGAATGATCATTCTAAGGAAGGAAAAGGGGGAGCAGATTGCGTTAGCGCAAGGTTAGTGTTGCTTAACCTTGCAGTAACTTAATTAACAGGTAGCCGCTGTAAAGCGAATCCTTGATCAACGCGGCCGCACCCAGCGTACCTGGCTCAGTAAATTCAGTGGGTGCAAGCTGAATCACTGCGCTGTATGCAGGTAAAGACTGCTGGTGAATGGTATTTTGTACTGCCGGAAAGAGAACATCTGCCGCCTGATTTAGCGGAGAACCGATAAGAATTTGTTGAGGATTAAAGATATTGACCATCATGCCGAGGATCCTGCCAACATGATGCCCCACTGTCGCTATGGCATCCCGCGCCAGCCTGTCGCCGCTCTGTGCTGCCTCACAAACGGCAGAAAGCGTTAAGGGCTGATGGCGTAACAGGCTGTCGGGCTGACCCGGAAGTCGGTGCGCAATCAGCGCCAGCAGGCTGCCGGTACTGGCGACTGTTTCAAGACAGCCGTGATTGCCGCAGTAGCATTGCTGGCCGTAAGGATCGACCTGTGTGTGGCCGACTTCCACCAGCGCGCGTCCGCTTTTGTGCAACAGCTGACCGCCAGTGATCACGCCAGCCCCTACCGTTTCGTCGATCACAATCTGAATCACGTCCTGCGCACCGCGTGACGCACCAAACAGCGACTCGGCAAGCGTCCAGGCGGAGATATCGTGCTGGATAAATACCGGCAGGCCGGTCCGCGCCGCCAGGGTGCTGCCCAACGGCATATCATGGCAGGTATAGCCGGGTAAACGGTGCACCACACCGGATGCGGCATTAATCAGCCCCGGTAGGGTGATGGCAATGGCGGTCAGCCTTTCCAGCCGTTTCTGATGACGGATAAAAAACGCGTCAACATGGTCGGTCAAACGCGTCAGCAGCGGCTCCGTGGCGTCATCAATGAGCGGCAGGTTGTCTTCGACCAGCGCCCTGCTGCTGAGGTCACGCAAGGTCAGCGTCAATATGCCACGGTGCAGACGAATCGCCAGATAGTGCCAGGCGTCCGTATCAAGGATTAAACCAATCGCCGGACGGCCGCGAGCGCCCGGCTCCTGAAACTCGGTTTCCTGAACCAGGTGGGCATCCAGCATTTCCCGCACGATTTTGGTAATACTGGCAGGCGCCAGCTGGGCCCGTTTGGACAGTTCAATACGCGAGACTGGCCCATGCTGATCGATTAACCGGTAAACGACGCCAGCATTAATTTGTTTAATTTGGTCAATATGGCCAGGTTGACTGTCCGAACTCACACCCTGCTCCGGTTATTTTCGCGCTTCTAAATAAATATCCGCTATGGTGCGGCAGATTCACTTTTTGCGGCAAATATTTGCTTAGATATGTGATTTAACACACATAATTTTTCCGGCTTTGGCGGATAAATTGTCACTCACGGCGCAGTAACGCCATCATATGCGCCATCTGCGCACTCATTTCGCGTTCGCCCGACCAGACCAGCCACATCTCCGACTGCGCATCAGGCTCCTCCAGCGGTAACCACACCACGTTCGCCAGACGCGCGTGGCTGAAGGAGGCAGGCAAGATAGATACACCCAGCCCGGTCGCGACCAGTCCGAGAATAGTCATGGCCTCGCCCACTTCCTGGGTAATGTAGGGCCGGATCTGATAGCGCTGAAGCAAATCCAGGATTTCGCTGTACAGTGCCGTTCCCACCTGAGGATCAAAAAACACAAAGGGTTCCCGCGCCAGCGCCTGCAAGGTGATCCGCCCTGCCGTCGCCAGCGGATGGGCTTTATGCACCACGGCGCACAATGGCTCGCGCAGCAAAAGCTGATGATGCAAATCGGCGGGGAGCGGCGTGTTGCGCATGACGCCGAGGTCCAGCTTGCCTTCATGCAGCGGAGCCAGCTGCTGACGGGTGTTAATTTCCTGCATCTGAACATGTACGTTGGGCCAGCGCTGGCGAAACACATAAAGCGCATCTGACATCACGCCAATAAAAGCCGCAGAGGAGGTAAATCCAATGCGCAGCTCTCCTTCTTCACCGCGATGCAGACGCGCGGCGCGCTGGGTTGCCTGCTCGACCTGTAACAGGATTGCCCGCGCATCCTGTAAAAACTGCGCGCCGGCCGGCGTAAGCTGCACGCTACGGTTGGTGCGGTTAAACAACTGCGCGCCGGTTTCCGCTTCCAGCTGCATGATTTGCTGACTCAACGGCGGCTGGGAGATGTGTAAGCGCTGGGCTGCGCGGCCAAAATGCAGCTCTTCCGCAACGGCAATAAAATAGCGCAGGTGACGCAGTTCAATATTCATAGGTTAAACGTCTTATTTAAGATGATTAATATATTAGACAACCTAATAGACCTTTTCTACAGTAACACTCTGTTTTTACTCATAAGGATCCCCTGTGAATCGCTCTTCACCTGCGGTGCCGCTGGACAGCGATATGCCTGCGCAGTCTGAGGCTTCCGCGTCTGACTGGATTGTGCGCGGCACCCGGCCTTTTATGCGCGTCACGCTCGCCTTGTTTTCTGCCGGGCTGGCCACCTTTGCCCTGCTGTATTGCGTGCAGCCTATTCTGCCGGTGCTCTCTGCACAGTTTGGCATTTCTCCCGCCGCGAGCAGTATTTCGCTTTCCATTTCCACCGCCATGATGGCCCTGGGATTACTGGTGACAGGCCCGCTGTCCGATGCCATAGGACGGAAGTCCGTGATGGTAACGGCGCTCATGCTGGCCGCAATCTGTACCCTGCTCTCTGCCACTATGACCAGCTGGCACGGCATTTTACTGATGCGGGGCTTGATCGGCTTATCGCTGAGCGGTGTGGCCGCGGTGGGCATGACCTATCTGAGTGAAGAGATCCATCCCAGCGTGGTGGCCTTTTCGATGGGGCTGTACATCAGCGGAAACTCGATTGGCGGCATGAGCGGCCGCCTGATAAGCGGTGTATTAACCGACTTCTTTTCATGGCGCATAGCCATTGCGGCCATTGGCTGTTTTGCCCTCGCCGCTGCCCTGATGTTCTGGAAAATCTTACCTGAATCGCGCCATTTCCGTCCGGCCTCGCTGCGCCCGCGCCATCTGACCATTAACTTCCGTCTGCACTGGCGCGATGCGGGATTGCCGCTGCTGTTTGCCGAAGGCCTGCTGCTGATGGGCGCCTTTGTGACGCTGTTCAACTATATCGGCTATCGCCTGCTGGGCGCGCCGTGGCATTTAAGTCAGGCTGTGGTGGGCTTGCTGTCGGTGGTTTATCTGACCGGGTCATGGAGTTCCCCGAAAGCCGGCGCGTTAACCAGCCGGTTTGGGCGCGGCCCGGTTATGTTTGGCTCGACCTTTATTATGCTGATGGGGTTACTGCTGACGGCATTTAACGGTATCGTGCTGATCTTCATTGGTATGATGCTGTTTACGGCAGGATTTTTCGCGGCGCACTCCGTGGCGAGCGGCTGGATTGGCCCACGCGCTCGTCGGGCAAAAGGTCAGGCTTCTTCGCTCTATCTGTTCAGCTATTACGTCGGCTCAAGCGTGGCGGGTACGGCTGGCGGCTTTTTCTGGCATCAGTTTGGCTGGGGCGGCCTGACACTGTTTATCTCCGCTTTACTGCTGTTAGCGTTGTGGGTTGCCTGGCAGCTGCACCGCCGCAAACTCTAGCAAAACTTAATGAATATTCCGGGTGTTTGACTGCCCGGAATGCGGCCCGTACAAGAATTGTCCGTATTATCAGTATGATTGCCTAAAGCACGCGTTTCCCCGCTATAATCGGTTTGATCCCAAAGATTAATGTCATCTTTGAATTCACAGCAAGGGGGAGACCTAATGGCGCGATACTATTACGTCAACAAACAATCAGGCTACAACGATAATCACGTGGTTCATGCAAGCGGCTGTAAATATCTTCCGGATTTGGAAGGTCGGCTGTTTCTCGGCACATTTTATTCCGCAACCGCAGCCATTCAGCAGGCCCGTAAGTACTATCCCGGTTCATTAGGGTGCGATGCGTGTTGCCCGGTTGCCCCGGGTAAAAATGTGCACACTCAGGACAGTGTGGCGCTTAAGCACGGCGTGGATTTCTGATTACGCAACGCCCGTTTGACGTCAGTATGGCGGTTGCTGGCCGCCATTCTCAGCCCAGCCCGTGTGCCGGTTATCCTCGCCTTCTCTGCCCCCGAGTCTGCTGTCTGCGGTTGGTCTGTCATCCCACAGAGTCGTCATTTCGTTAAGCTTTTTCATTTTTTTCCGTTATCTTAGAACCCTTACTTTCATACAGGGCTCTACCATGCGTAATAAATTCGCATCGTCTCAAATTGCGCTTCACTGGCTTACTGTTCTGCTGCTCATCATTGCCTATGCCACGATGGAGTTACGCGGCTATGTCGAGCGGGGTTCCTGGCAGCGCTTTGCGATGATGGTGACGCATTTCAGCGCCGGGGCGACGATTCTGGTGGTGATGCTGTCGCGATTACTGCTGAAACTCCGTCATCGTAGTCCCGCCATTATTCCTCCGGTGCCGCGCTGGCAAACCGGGCTGGCTCATCTGACGCATACGCTGATTTATGCGCTTTTCATCACGCTTCCGGTGCTGGGACTGGCATCGCGTTATCTGAAAGGTCGCGAGTGGCAGTTATTTGGTATACCGATGCCGGTGGCGGCCGAACCTGACTTTGATCTGTCGGATACGCTGACCGACTGGCACGAAACGCTGGCCCCACTTGGCTACTGGCTGATTGGCTTACATGTGGCGGCGGCGCTGTTTCATCATTACGCCCTGAAGGACAATACGCTGCTGCGGATGATGCCCGGACAGCGTCATCGCGAGCCGTAAACGCCATACTGCCGTATCGGGCAAAAAAAATTCATCTTAATCTGCGCCTGGTGGTTCCACCCGGCGCGTAATTCCTCCACAATAACCGCTAAAGTGTGACGCAGGTCACTATCATGGGGTGATCGCCCTGACTCCTTTTTGACGCACAGACTGATTTAACTTCTCATGCCATTAACAACTGTTTCCCGTAAAACGGCCTGGCTACGCGTGGTGCTGTTGGCCATCGCCGCTTTTGTGTTTAATACCACCGAATTTGTGCCGGTCGGTTTACTGTCCGATATTGCCGCAGGCTTTTCGATGAAAACGTCTGAAGTGGGCATTATGCTGACGATCTATGCCTGGGTGGTGGCCTTACTGTCACTGCCTTTGATGCTGCTGACGCGGAATATTGAACGCCGGTTCCTGTTAACGGTTCTGTTTATCGTCTTTATTGCCAGTCATGTGCTTTCTACGTTTGCGTGGAGTTTTACTTCCCTGATCGTATCCCGTGTGGGAATTGCGTTGTCCCATGCGGTGTTTTGGTCAATTACAGCATCGCTGGCAATTCGTGTTGCCCCCGCAGGTAAAAAAACCCAGGCACTCAGCATGCTGGCAACCGGCACCGCGCTGGCAATGGTTTTGGGCGTGCCGATTGGACGCGTGGTCGGTCAGGCGCTGGGCTGGCGCACAACGTTTGGCGTGATCGGGCTGTCCGCCCTGGTGCTGATGATTATGCTGGCGCGTATCCTGCCACGGTTGCCCAGCGAGCACACGGGTTCGCTTAGCAGCGTTCCCCTGCTGTTCCGCCGACCGGCGCTGGTCGGGATGTATCTGCTGGTGACGTTAATTGTGACCGCGCACTATACGGCCTACAGCTATATTGAGCCTTTTATGCAGCTCGTTGCTAATGCCAGCGAGGGGTTCACCACCTTACTGCTGCTGCTGTTCGGTTCGGCGGGCATTATTGGCAGCCTGTTATTCAGTTCGCTGGGGAAAAAATTCCCCTCTGCGTTGCTGATTGCCGCTATCGCGCTGGTGACGCTGTGCATGGGACTGTTAATCTTCGCCGCAGTCCGGCCCGGCGCGATCATTACCCTGTGCGTGGTCTGGGGAATGGCAATGATGATGATTGGCCTGGCGATGCAAATCCGCGTGCTGTCTTTAGCCTCGGACGCGACGGACGTCGCGATGTCATTGATGTCCGGTATTTATAATATCGGTATTGGTGCGGGCGCGCTATTAGGCAGCCAGGTCAGCGCTTACATGAGCCTGTCTGATGTGGGTAATGTGGGAGCGATCATCGGACTCGCGGCGCTGTTATGGTGTATTTATATTTTCAAACGTTATCCGCAACTGCGTTCGAACGGATGACAACAGCAGGCTTCGTGATGACGGAGCCTGCTCTGGTTTATTCCTCACAGACACAATGGCTGAAAACAGCCGTTCGGCTACCGGCACCGGGATCATGCCGCCGCGCGTTGGCGGTTATCTGCGTCATCGATCACGCCGCGTCACCAGCCTGCCCGACGTTAGCCAGCACGAGTCAGTGAATTAAGGTCACAGACAACCCTAAACATTAAATAACGGAATACGCACCGCACCCCGCGTTTTTAACGTCGTAACCTGAGACAGCGTATTGGCCGGTATAAAATTGGCACGTGTAAATTGGTTATTTAAGCCGCATCGTTAAGGTATAAAACGTCTGGGAATTCGCCTGCCGTTAATAAGCTAAAAAAGTTCGTTAAATATCATTACCCTATTCTCAACACTTCCATTACCTATGTTTACCCCGTATAACGGAGAAAATCGTTAACGTCAGGTGTCATAATGACGAGGAAGTGGTTAACTCTATATTTGTCACGCAGCGTCAGCCGGGTCATGCTGGATGATATTCGGGCGATCTTGCCCACTGATGGGGTGAAAATTTTTCTCAATGACTTAGACGATGCCTGCCATGCCACAGTAGAATGTGTGCAGGCAGAGAATACCTGCGCGCTTGTGGCCTCGGCGATTGTTGTGTGGCGTCAACTGGGTCATATCCACACAATGATTTACACCAAAGGCGAGATACGGCGTGCGGTAAATGAGGCGACCCAGTTTGAACTGTTTACGTTGCTGAAGAACCATCACGCCGTGTTACGGCTGGCTTAATCCCTGAATAGACTCACAGGATAAACATGAGAATTGGTCTGTTGTTCCCCATTGCTATCATCGTGGCCGGCATCGGTTTTCTCGCCTGGTTCATCGGCAGCGGCCTGGCCATGCCGGGATCATAATTCAGCGAAGCTGGCTGTCTTTACTGCCGCGACGGTTGTAAAGGCTGGTTTCTTTTTGCTGCTTATCGATTTTTTCCTGACAGGTGACACAGTAGCGCACGCCTTTCAGTGCCTGACGGCGCGCCGCCGGTATCGGTTCGCCGCACAGTTCACATTCCGTGGCGCTTTCGCCCTGACCGATCGACTGGCGCACGCGTTCGATCCCGTCGTTAACGGTACTGTCGATCTGTTCCTGAACCGCCCCTTCTGAAGCCCAACCGTTCGCCATGTTATTTCCCTTCTGAACACCAAACACACTCTTAACTGTACAACATATCTGACATTTTGCAGGCAAGGCGGCACACGTCCCTGTGAGCCGCCGCATCATGGATTACGGCTTGATATCGACCTGATAAAAAATATGCTTGCCGAAGGGATCCACTTCATAACCGCTGACCGTCGTGCGTATCGGTTCATAAATGGTGGAGTGGGCAATCATGACGGCGGGCATCTGGTCATGCATGATCTGCTGCGCCTGCAGGTACATGTGAGTCCGTTTGCGCTGATCCGGTTCGGCCCGGGCTTGGGTGATCAGGGTTTCAAACGGCTGATAGCACCACTTTGATGAGTTTGAACCGCCTTTCGCCGCGGTGCAGGTATAGAGCGGTCCGAAAAAGTTATCCGGATCGCCCGTCGCCGTTGTCCAGCCCATCAGAGCAGCCTGATGTTCACCGTTGCGCACGCGTTTGAGGTATTCGCCCCATTCATAACTCACGATGTTGGCCTTGATGCCGACTTTTGCCCAGTCGGCCTGAATCATCTCCGCCATCCGGCGCGCATTCGGATTATAGGGGCGCTGAACCGGCATCGCCCACAGCGCGATTTCCGTTCCCGGTTTCACACCCGCTTCGGCCAGCAGGGCTTTAGCCTTTTCCGGATCGTAATCGTAGTCTTTGAGATCCTTGTCTGCGCTCCAGACGCCAGGCGGAAGAATATTTTTGGCGACCGTGCCCGTGCCTTTAAAAATGGCCTCAATAATGGCGGGTTTGTTTATCGCCATGGCCAGCGCCTGACGGACTTTCACATTATCAGTGGGCGCTTTAATGGTGTTGAATGCGAGAAAACCGGTATTCAGCCCTGCTGCCTGTTTGAGCGTGATCGCCTTGTTCTGTCGCATTTTGTCCAGGTCGGCCGGATTAGGGAATGGCATCACCTGACACTCATTTTTTTCCAGTTTGGCGTAGCGCACGGCGGCATCCGGCGTGATGCTGAAAATCAGCCGATCCAGTTTGGCTTTCCCCTGCCAGTAGTCAGGAAACGCCTTATAGAGAATGCGTGAATCTTTTTGATACTGCACTAGCTGGAAAGGTCCGGTGCCTATCGGGTCCATATCCACCTTCTCTGGCGTGCCGGCCTTTAGCATCTTGTCCGCGTATTCCGCTGAATGGACAGAGGCAAAGTACCAGGCCAGGTCGGCCAAAAACGGCGACTCCGGATGGGCCAGGGTGAAGCGCACGGTGTGATCGTCGATGCGATCGATATGGGTGATAAGCGTCGCCAACTGCAGGCTGTCGAAGTTGGAATAATTGCCACCAGAGACCGCATGATAGGGATTTTTGCTGTCCATTTGCCGCATAAACGAGAAGATCACATCATCTGCGTTGAAATCGCGGCTGGGCGTAAACTGCTTATTGCTCTGAAATTTGACGTTGTGCCGAAGATAAAAGGTATAAACCTTGCCGTCCGGGCTGATATCCCAACGTTCTGCCAGGCTGGGAATCAGTTCGGTCGTGCCCGGTTTGAAGTCCACCAGGCGATTGAATACCGGTACAGCACTGGCATCCACGCTGGTTCCCGAGGTGTAAAGTTGCGGATTAAAATTTTCAGGGGAGCCTTCGGAGCAGTACACCAGCGTTTTTGCATGGACGCCGCCCGCCAGAGCCACACCTGCAGTAAGCAGTGCCAGGGTCGTAAACCTGTTTCTCATTATTGTCCTCGCTTTCTGTTGACTTCCGTTAGTCTGAATATCTAAATAAATGATTTAGCGCTTTGATAGATAGCATGAATCACCACCATAGCGAACCCCGCAGTACGTCAACTAATAAGGATTAGTGATGACCGACAAACTTCAGGCGCAACTCATTACGCGTTTTTTTCGTTACCTGGCGGTAAGCAGCCAAAGTGATGCAAAGTCCAGCACCTTACCCAGCACCCCCAGCCAGCACGCGATGGCGCAGCTGCTGGCGGACGAATTACGTGACCTTGGCCTTGAGCAGGTTGTGATTGATGAACATGCCACGGTAACGGCGCTGAAACGAGGAAACTGCCCCGATGCGCCGCGCGTGGGGTTTATCACCCATATCGACACGGTTGACGTGGGGCTGTCCCCTGACATTCACCCGCAGATCCTCACCTGGCAGGGTGAAGACCTTTGTCTGAACCCACAGCAGGACATCTGGTTACGTCGGGATGCGCACCCGGAGATCGCGCCCTATATCGGCCAGCAGATTATTTTCAGCGACGGCACCAGCGTGCTGGGCGCCGATAACAAGGCGGCCGTGAGCGTCGTCATGACGCTGATGGAGAATTTGCAGGGCAAACACGGCGACGTCGTGGTGGCGTTCGTGCCGGATGAGGAGATCGGGCTGCGCGGCGCGAAAGCGCTGGATCTTGAAACCCGTTTTAATGTGGATTTCGCCTGGACGATTGATTGCTGCGAGCTGGGCGAAGTCGTTTATGAGAACTTCAACGCGGCCGCAGCGGAAATCCGCTTTACCGGTGTGCCGGCGCATCCGATGTCGGGCAAGGGCGTGCTGGTCAATCCCTTACTGATGGCTCACGATTTTATCAGCCACTTCGACCGGCAGGCGACGCCGGAACATACCGAAGGTCGCGAAGGCTATATCTGGTTTAATGAGATGCAGGCCAACGCCAGCATTGCCACGCTTAACGCCTCGATTCGCGATTTTGATCTGGCAGGCTTTGCTGCACGCAAACAGCAGTTGCAGGCGGTCAGAGATATCATCGCCGCGCGCTATCCCACGGGCAAAGTTGAGCTAACCCTTCGCGATATTTACAGCAATATCAGCAATGCGATGGGTGAAGATCGTCGGGCGGTTGATCTGATTTTCGCCGCCCTGCAAGCGCTGGATATTGCGCCTAAGGTGATCCCCATGCGCGGCGGCACCGATGGCGCGGCTTTGTCGGCGAAAGGTCTGTTAACACCCAACTTCTTTACTGGCGCGCATAACTTCCATTCGCGCTTTGAGTTCCTGCCCGTGACCTCCTTTGTGAAGTCATACCAGGTGGCAGAGAAGCTGTGTTATCTGGCGGCGGAGTGATGGGATACAGGCAGTAAAAACCGCCTTCGCGATGAAGGCGGTGGTCAGATGCGGGTTTAGAAAGTTACCCAATCGCCGTTATCCGCCGACGCGGCTTTAGGCTGGAATGAGGTCGTTGGGCTGGCCGGCTGTGAGGGCGGCTTCCGCGTTGACGTCGGTGCCAGGGGCGCATCGCTGGACAGGCGGAACTGTGCGACAGAGGCCTGCAAGGCTTCCGTCTGCAGCGCCAGCGCACTGGCGGCGGCGGAGACTTCTTCCACCAGCGCGGCGTTTTGTTGGGTTACGCTGTCCATTTCCGTTACCGCCGTGCCAACCTGCGAAATGCCTTTGCTTTGTTCTTCTGAGGCGGCCGCGATTTGCTTCATGATCGCGTCAACATCCTGCACCGATTTCAGAATACCGCTCATGGTGCCGCCGGTCGTGCTGACCAGTTGCGCCCCCTTTTCCACGCGCTCAACGGAATCCGCAATCAGGCCAGCGATCTCTTTTGCCGCACCCGCACTACGCTGGGCCAGATTTCTGACCTCACTGGCCACAACGGCAAAGCCACGGCCCTGTTCCCCGGCGCGGGCGGCTTCTACTGCGGCGTTAAGCGCGAGGATATTGGTCTGGAACGCAATGCTGTTGATGACGTTAGTAATCTCTGCAATTTTCTTCGAACTGTCAGAGATTCCGTTCATCGTGGTGACCACTTCACCGACAAGACTACCGCCCTGTTTGGCCGTGATCGTTGCGGCTTCGGTCAGGGTACTGGCCTGACGCGCATTTTCCGCATTGAATTTCACGGTCGCCGTCAGTTGTTCCATACTGGCTGCGGTTTGCTCCAGCGCGGCAGCCTGCTCTTCCGTACGTGAAGACAGATCGTTATTACCAATCGAAATCTCAGCGGCTCCGCGTGAAATGTTTTCCGTGCCGCTGCGAATCGCACTGACGGCTTCGCGCAGGCTGTCCTGCATGGCGCTCAGTAAGGGCACCAGTTTGCCGACGCAGTTACGGCCCATATCTTCAACCGGCTTGCTGAGATCGCCTTTGGCGATGACTGAAAAATGTTCGCGAATTTTTTCCAGCGGCTTAACCAACATTTTTACCAGATAACGGTCGGTAAACAGCAGAATCAGCAAGCCAATCACCACGGTGACTGAAATCAGGGTTTTGGTCATCGCGGTCATACGATCGACTTCAACCCGCGTTTGACCCAGTTTGACACTTGCCACTTTATTGAAGTTTTCAGTACTGGCACCAAAGGCACGGCTCAGCGCAGGGGTGACGTCATTTGCCTGTTGGCGATAGCTGTCCAGCGAATCCTGGCGGGCGCGCTGAAGCTGAACCGTCACGCCCTGGTCGAGCAGTTTTTGCCATTTATCAATGACGTCATTGGCAACGGCTGCATCCATTGGGCCGGGAGAGAGCTGTTTGAACAGGGTCAGCTGCTGAGACATACTGTCCAGTGCCTGCTGTACGGGCGCGAAAGCCTCATCGTTTTGCGCTGTGCCTGCCGCTTTTTTCTCCATGACGCGCGACAGGCGCGTAATCATACGAAAGTACTGATCGTTGCCCTTACTCAACGCGGTCATCTGTTCCACGATATGGCGATCGACATCGTTGCCGTCACTCAACGAATTGAGCGAATGAATACTGAACAGCCCGATTCCGCTCCACAGCAGGCAAAACAGCCCGAGTATTGTCAGCATTACCGCGCGAATTGTGAAATTTTTAAGCATACCCATACTGAAATCCCTTAAACGTTAACCCGTGACACCGGGCGTATGGGATATATCGGCAGAAAGGCCGAAAATGTAACAGCGCTGTTAAACTTTTTTATGCTGGTGCACTGCCTCCGCGACAGATCACCGTTTCAGCAAAAATCAGCCTGGAGGGCGCGCAGGATGGCACCCGGCACGAGGGCTGAGGGAGCACTACAAGCGAACCATACGCGACATCATCAGGCGAAACAGCGCCAGCCGCCGACGCATAAAGCGCGGCATGAGTCTGAGCCCCGCTTTCCCCTCGCACCCGAGTGACATTGTCACGTCATTATTCGCCTGCCAGGCAGGCCAGGGCAAGATCCCGTCCAGTTGTGTCGTGCTGGTGTTCACGTCGCGGGCAAAGAGAAACCAGTAGTCACTGACCTGCTGCGCAAACGCGTGATCGGCGGCCGTAAAGCGGCGATCGTCGCTGACAGCGGGCAGGTTATGCAGCGTATTCATGACGTAGGGGATTTCGTTACCGTGCCAGGTGCCGTGCGGAAAAAGGTCCCGCGAATGTTCAGATACGTAATCAAACCAGTAGCGCCAGCCCGGCATAGCGACTTTTTGCTGCGCCCGCATCACCAGCCAGGGAAGCAGGCTAAACGTCATATCCCGTGCCACGGCACGTCCGAGCAACGCATCCGTCTCAAGCGGATAAATCCATTTCAACAGCTGATAGCTGAACCGGTTTTGACGACGAAGCCGGTCTACCACCGTGGCGGCATCGACACCGAAATACGCCAGTACGCTGGCTTCGTCGCTGTTGCTTCCGGCCATCAGCGGCAGACGATGCTGACGTCCGGCCATAAACGTATCCAGTACCGGCGCGGGAAGGACCGCATCGCCCGCGATGGCAACAGGACCGAGCCCGTAGCTGCTGTCCAGTGACCAAAAGGCCTCAGCAGGCAGCGCGCGCAGCTGTTCCATGCTGGCATCAGCGGGCAAACCTAAACGTCTGGCCACCTGCACGCCTTTCTCAAGCGCCGTGGTCCGCGTCACGTCTGGCAGACTATAGGCACTCTGCACAATTCCCTTGTGGAACAAACCGGCTGACAGGGGCGAACAGCACAGCGATAACAGGCTACGTGCGCCAGATGACTCGCCAAACAGCGTAACGTTACGGGCATCGCCGCCGAAGGCGTGAATATGGCGCTGAACCCAGCGTAAAGCCGCGATCTGATCCAGCAGGGCAAAATTGTGAAGCGTCCCGGTCGCCGACTGCTCTTTTTCCATGGCCGGATGGGCAAAAAAGCCCAGATGGCCCAGCCGATAGTTAATCGTGACGATAACCGCGCCGCGTGAGGCCAGCGGTTTACCGTTGTAGGGAGCCAGCCCGCCGGAACCGAGGGTAAATCCGCCCCCGTGCAGCCATACCATCACCGGCAGAGGCTTATCGGGCTGCAGTTCAGGCGTCCAGACATTGAGATAAAGACAGTCCTCGCTGAAATCGCCGGGATCGCCGCCGCCAATCGCAAGGCAGTATTCGCGGTTCTGCCAGCTCGCGGCAGAAAAATGCAGTGCGCTTCGCACGCCCTGCCAGGGGATGACGGGCTGGGGCGCGCGCCAGCGCTGGTCCCCCACCGGCGGCGCAGCGTAAGGAATACCTTTAAACACAAAGATCCCGTCATCGATGCCGCCCTGCAGCTCACCGTCCGCGATAGCGATCTTCAGGCCGTGCTCATTTTTCATGCATTATTCCTTGTCTGCGTAGGCGGTCATTATTTCAGGCCATCTGTCTTTGTCCAGAAACACAGCGGGTAAAAATACCGAAAATGTGCTGCGCACGTCCGCCGGGATTGACCGCTCCCGGCGAACCTGTTTTTAGTACTGCATGTCGTTTAACGCGTGAGAGGAATAGAAAATGTTCAGTGGCATCAATCAGCTTTTTGTTCGAATGACCGATCATCCTGACCTGGGCAAGCTGTTATTGCGTCTGACACTGGGTGGACTGCTGCTGTTTCACGGTGAGTTCAAGCTGGTGCACGGGGTGGGCTGGATTTCCCAACTGCTGCACCAGCACGGCCTGCCAGGATTTCTTGCCTGGGGTGCCTGGATCGGGGAAATTATCGCCCCGCTGATGCTGATTGTGGGGCTGATGACGCGGCCTGCGGCGTTCATTGTGGCGGTGAATATAGTGGTGGCAACGCTGCTGGTCAAAACCGGGGCACTATGGCATCGCACCGGCGTGGGCGCCTGGTCGCTGGAGACCGAAGCGCTGTTTCTGCTGGGCGCGCTGGTGATCATGCTGCTGGGCGCGGGAAGATTCACGCTGATACGTGATTCACGGCTGCAATAGTCGCGCAATCCGGAGCAATCGCGCCCCGGTGGGTTAGCATACCAGGCCGCAACGTTGTAATGAGGCTTCCTGACGCTGGGCATACAGCGCCATTTCGTCCAGTACTGCGCAGCCCAGTGCGGCTTCAAAGCTGCTGCGGCTTGCCTGGCCTGACGAGCGCGCCTGGGTGTGATCCCCGAGGTTAGACTGAAAAATTCCCGCCGCGCTGACCGGTAGAAAATCCTCATAAATAATGGGATCGGCCAGAATGCGGCCCTGTTCGATCAGGGCGTCCAGCGGTTCACCGGGCTGAGGCGGTTCAGCCAGGCCTTTATCACTCAGGCGATAATGAAACCAGGCCAGAGCCTCCCGGCGCAGATCGGTTTCGTTATCCGGAAACGCCTGAAATACAGCAGACAACCGTTGCTGATGCTGTTGATTGTCTGCGCCGCTTCCGGCCTCAGTCAGCAGCCGATCGTAAAGCGCGCGCCCCTCTGGGGTTAAGGCTGCGCCGCGCTGTTCTATCTCACCAAATCTTGCCGTATGGGTGCCCTGATAGCCATCTTTGAAAACGACAGGTTCCTCCAGCGCTTTAAAACTGGTCTGGCGTAATAAAATCGGCACCTTGCGCCGAGGCGGGCCTTCAATAACGTTTTTGGGATCGATACCACGTTCGGGCATTAAGGCCTGAACGCGATCAATGTCCAGGGTTCTCGGTGTCAGGTGGTTGATATGACAGGCAGGAAAACACACGACGTCCGCAATCAGCCGGTGTTGTTGATTAAGGGCCTGATAGGTGTGGCTTTCAACGAGGCTATGCGAGTGCCAGCGAAAGGTTTCTAATGCCTCGGTAATAAAGCGCTGCGCTTGGGTCTCAGTCAGACCGCCCTGCTGTTGATGCTGTTGAATTAATGCGCGACAGCCTGCGGTGAAAATGTCCCGCGAGGCCAGGATTGCGGCAGCTTCATCGCGCAGCGCCGGGTCTTCAATCAATTCAAGCCGCAGTAATGAGGTAAAAATACGGAACGGATTACGACGCAACGCGTCGTCGTCAACAGGGCGAAACGCGGTTGAGTGTACCGGTACGCCCGCCTGAGAAAGGTCATAATAGCCGACCGGGAACATGCCCATAACGGCGAACATCTGACGCAGCATGGCCAGCTCTTCGGCGCTGCCAACGCGGATTGCACCGTGGCGTTCCAGGCTTAAACGGCTCAGCTCATCGGCTTGCGCCAGGCGCTGCTGCAGGGCGCTGTCCGCCGCCAGCGAGGCCTGATTAACGTCTTTGACCAACTGCATCAACGTGCCGTACAGCGGCACTTCCTGCTGATACATGTCCGACATTGCCTTTGAAAAGCCCGTACGGATGGCATCCGCACTGATAACGTTATCCATAATCACCACCTGAAAGCATGAGCGTTGCAGCTACTGTAATCCAACGCGTTGCCGTCAGCGGAAAAAATCATGAATTTGTGATCGGCTTAAAACCATAACGGTTTTTAATCACCAGCATCGCTGTCGTGAGGACGGCCGGAATCGCCAGAAGCAAAAAGATCAGGTTAAAAGACCAGCCGAGCGACAGCATTTCTGCTCCCACAAACGCGCTGAGGATGGCACCGATTCGGCCCACGCCATGCATCCAACTGGAGCCGGTCGCGCGGGCATGGGTAGGATAATAGCTGGCTGATAAGGCATTCATTCCGGTATTAGCACCGTTAAAGCAAAAGCCGCTACAGAAGGCTATGCTGCTCATGACGGTGACCTGCGCCGGTGAGAAACCCAACGCCACAATGGCAATCCCGCCACAAAAATAGATGACGGCCAACGCCAGGTTGGCATTAAATCTGTCCATCAGCCAGCCGGCAAATAACGAGCCCAGGGTGCCGCCCGCCTGATACATGGCGGTGATAATGGCGGCCTGGGTCACGGTCATCCCCTGTTTACTCACCAGCGAAGGCAGCCAGCTGCCTATCAGATAAACCAGAAAGAGCCCCATAAAATAGCCGCCCCACAGCATCAGGCTGCCGGTACGGTAGCGCGGAGAGATAACCGTGGCGATTGCGTTTTTGTCTGGCTGAGTGGCGTCCGCTTCGGAGGATTGAAACTGGCTGTGCGGGTTCGTACTGCCCGGAATCATACGCTCCAGAATGGTTCGGATGCGTTCTGCCGGCGCACCACGGCTAATCAAGAAACGCACTGATTCTGGCAGTTGCCGTATCAGCACCGGGAGCACCAGCAGCGGTAAAATACCGCCCAGCAACAGAACAGAATGCCATTCGTAACGCGGTAACAGCCAGGATGCCGCAAAGCCTCCGCTGGCTGCGCCAAAGGTAAAGCCGCAGAAAACCACGGTGATGATGAATGAGCGACGGCGCTCGGGGGCATATTCTGCGACCAGGGTGCTGACGTTCGGCATGGCTGCGCCCAATCCGAGCCCGGTCAAAAAGCGGAACAGGATCATCTGCTCAATGCTGTGCGAAAACGCGGTGACCAGCGTCCATAAGCCAAAAAACAGCACGCTGAATATAATCATTAAGCGACGACCAAAGCGGTCGGCCAGTGGACCGGCGATCATGGCGCCCAGCGCCAGGCCAATAAGCGCCGCACTGATGACGACGCCTAACTGATGGTTCGTGACGTTCCAGGACGCTTTCAGCGAGGGCGCGATAAACCCCATGATGGCGATATCCATCCCATCAAGCGCCACGACGATAAAACAGAGTACAATCAATCGAATTTGGCCACCGCTCAGGGCACCCTGATTGATTAACCGGCGAACGTCTACCGACTCAACGCTGCTCACGGACGTACTCTCCTTAACGAAATAACTATCAGTTTTGGTAAAAAAAACGGCGCTTATGATAGCCGATCGTTAACGATAAAACGCGTGAATTTTACACGAGAATAATAATCATTCAAAAAATGGTTAGTTAAGTTAATGATTTTTCAGTCACGACTGGCGGCTGCGTTATCCGACGATAGCGCCTCAAGCATTATTTATCAGTAACTTAAATGAAAACCCGATAAAAAGTACACATTGTTAATAAAAATTTGCAGCAAAGTTAACAAAATCCAGCTTAAATAGTTGCCAGTTACCTGGCAATGTCATTAAGTTTGGGAAATGGAAAAAAATATCCTTTTCAATCAGCGCATTCGCTTGCGTCATTTACATGCCTTTGTTGCCGTTGCGCAGCAGGGAACGCTGGGGCGTGCAGCCGAGACGTTAAGTCTTAGCCAGCCTGCACTCTCTAAAACCCTTAACGAACTCGAGGAACTGACGGGCGTCAGGCTGTTCGAACGCGGCCGACTGGGTGCACAGCTCACCACCATGGGAGAGCAGTTTCTGACGCATGCGGTAAAGGTGCTGGATGCACTGAACCATGCCGGTCAGAGTTTTAACGAACAGATCAACGAGCGTCCTGCCGTGATTCGGCTTGGCGCGCTTACGACTGCCGCGATGGGCATGTTGCCACAGATTCTCGATCGCTTTCATCAACTGCGTCCTAACACCACCATTCAGGTTGCCACGTTGCACAACAATGTCTTGCTGGCCGGACTGCGCGCGGGCGAATTTGATATCGGCATTGGTCGTATGGCTGATAAAGAGATGATGACCGGCTTAACCTATGAACTGCTGTTCCTCGAATCATTAAAACTGGTTGTCAGGCCGGAACATCCCCTGTTAAGTGACAACGTCACCTTATCCCGCGCCATGCAGTGGCCGGTAGTGATTTCCCCCGAAGGAACGGCTCCGCGCCGCCTGGCCCAGCAGATGCTTGACGAGCAGGGCTGCTGTTTACCGCCACATTGCGTTGAAACCTCTTCCACCTCGCTGGCCCGCCAACTGGCGCTACGCTATGACTACATCTGGTTTGTGCCTTCAGGCGCCATTAAAGAAGATCTCAGTCACAACGCCGTCTTCTCGCTGCCCATTACCTCTCCAGGCCCTGGCGAGCCGGTCGGTATTATCACCCGGACCGGCGATACCTTAAGCCTGAGCGCTGAGGTTCTGATGAGTACTATTCGTAAATTTCACAGTTAGCGACTGCGTTTTGCATGTCGCTCCCAGTTGTCCTGACGCGCTTTCTCGGTCTTGCGTAATCCGACGTAAAGCGCGCCCGCCCCGCCGTGCTGCTTTTGCGCCACACAGAAGGTCTGCACCTCATCCAGCTCCCGTAGCCAACGATCCAGATAACTTCGTACGATGTTGGCGTGGGATTCACTGTCGCGCCCTTTACCGTGAATGATAAGCAGGTTGCGAAACCCGGCTTGCCGCACCTCACGAATGAAATTAAACAGGTTCTGGCGACAGACCTCTACAGGCTGACGCAGTAAGTTAAGGCTGGCGTCCAGCGTATACTGTCCCTTGCGTAGCTTATCTAACACGCCCTGCTGAATGCCCTCTGCTTTGTATTCCAGAGGCTGATCCAGCGGGATAATATCCAGATAACCGCGCGTTAAGATGTTTTCATCTTCCTGTTCTGGCGGCAGTTGACGTGCTTTTTTACTGGCGGAGAGAGGATTCCACCGCGTGTTGTCCGCATCTCTGAGTGGCGTAACGTCATTCATCGCGTCACGGAACAGATTGTCATCGTCAAGGTTCATCGCTCGCCCCTGTAAAATGATATGACGCAAAATAGTGCTTAACCCGAATAGTAGCAAAATCGGGAAAGTCTGCGCTAACCCCGTTTTTAACCCTTATTCCCGGTCTTAAGATAAAGAAAGATCCTGTCTGAAATCATAAAACCGTAAACATATATTGACGGCCGTTACACTTTGACATCAAGAAAGCCAGTAATAACAGCCTTCAGCGAAGTGTAACAGACCACACTTTTTGTATGCCTAAAAACTGCTCGGATGAGTTCCTTTGCGAGCGAAAAATGGTAAAATTGACCGCAGTCAATTATCGTCGAGCAAACCACTATGTTCCCTGAAAAACGTATACAGTCAGGCGGTTGTGCGATTCACTGCCAGGATTGCAGCATTAGCCAGTTATGCATCCCTTTCACACTGAACGAACATGAGCTTGATCAGCTAGATAACATTATTGAGCGAAAGAAACCCATTCAGAAAGGTCATACGCTGTTTAAAGCCGGTGACGACCTCCGCTCCCTTTATGCTATCCGTTCCGGCACGATCAAAAGCTATACCATCACTGAACAGGGCGATGAACAAATTACCGGGTTCCATCTGGCGGGTGATCTGGTCGGTTTTGACGCCATCATGAATGCCAGCCATCCAAGCTTTGCCCAGGCGCTGGAAACGGCGATGGTCTGTGAAATCCCCTTTGATACGCTGGATGATTTATCGGGCAAAATGCCGGCCCTGCGTCAGCAGATGATGCGTCTGATGAGCGGCGAAATCAAAGGCGATCAGGACATGATCCTGTTGCTGTCCAAGAAGAACGCTGAAGAGCGGCTGGCGGCCTTTATCTGGAACTTATCCCGCCGTTACGGTCAGCGGGGGTTCTCACAGCGTGAGTTCCGTTTGACCATGACGCGTGGCGACATCGGCAACTATCTGGGATTAACCGTTGAAACCATTAGCCGTTTGCTGGGGCGTTTTCAGAAATCAGGCATGCTGGCGGTGAAAGGGAAATACATCACTATTGAGAACCACGCCATGCTGGAAGGTCTGGCGGGCCAGAGCCATCAGGCAGCCTGATGGTTAAGCCGGGTTAATAAATGTTATTTTATTGATCCGGCTACATCTTTTTCACTTTCTTACTGCGTTGAACATAGGCTATCTTTAATCCAGTCGCTTTGGTTTAAGGAGAGTAGCCTATGTCCCAGTATCAAAATATTCTGGTCGCCATCGATCCTCAACAGGATGACCAGCCCGCGCTGCGACGTGCGGTATATCTCAACCAGCTTATCGGCGGCAAAATCAAAGCTTTTCTGCCTATCTACGACTTCTCATATGAGATGACCACCCTGCTCTCACCGGATGAGCGCACCTCAATGCGTCAGGGCGTGATCTCTCAGCGCTCAGAGTGGATACGCGAACAGGCCCAGGCCTATCTGGATGCAGGCGTGGATATCGATATCAAAGTGATCTGGCATAACCGTCCTTACGAAGCCATCATTCAGGAAGTGCTGGCTCATCAGCATGATTTGGTGCTTAAGATGGCGCACCAGCACGATCGGCTGGAAGCGGTGATCTTTACCCCGACGGACTGGCATCTGTTGCGTAAATGTCCTTGTCCGGTGTGGATGGTCAAAGATCAGCCCTGGCCCGAAGGTGGCAAAGCCCTGGTGGCGGTTAACCTCGCCAGCGAAGAACCTCACCACGATGCACTGAATCAGAAACTCATTCGTGAAACCGTTAAACTGGCAGAAAGCGTAAACCATACCGAAGTTCATCTGGTGGGCGCCTATCCCATCACGCCGATCAATATTGCCATTGAGCTGCCCGACTTTGATCCCAGTGTGTACAACGACGCGATTCGTGGCCAGCACCTGGTGGCGATGAAAGCGCTACGGCAGAAGTTCTCTATCAGTGAAGAGTTCACCCATGTCGAGAAAGGTTTACCGGAAGAAGTCATACCCGAACTTTCAGGGCATCTGGGCGCGGGGATTGTGGTATTAGGGACTATTGGCCGAACCGGACTGTCGGCCGCTTTCCTGGGCAACACGGCGGAACAGGTGATCGATCACCTGCGCTGCGATCTACTGGCGATAAAACCGGATGACTTTGTTTCGCCGATTACGCTTGAAGAGGATGACGAGCACGACTAATCAGGCGAGGTTCGCAACAAGGGCGACACAATGTGTCGCCCTTGTTTATTACAGCGCTTTAAGAATATTTTCCACGCTGGCTTTGGCATCACCAAACAGCATTTGGGTGTTTTCTTTGAAGAACAGCGGGTTTTGCACACCGGCATAGCCGGTATTCATTGACCGCTTAAACACAATCACGTTTTGCGCCTTCCACACTTCCAGCACCGGCATACCGGCAATTGGGCTGCCGGGATCGTCCTGAGCGGCGGGATTGACCGTATCGTTGGCACCGATCACCAGCACCGTATCCGTGTCGCTGAAGTCATCGTTAATTTCGTCCATCTCCAGTACCACGTCATAAGGCACTTTTGCCTCAGCCAGCAGGACGTTCATATGGCCGGGTAAACGCCCAGCGACCGGATGAATACCGAAGCGTACCTTTATGCCACGGGCGCGCAGTTTTTCGGTGATCTCGGCCACCGGATACTGTGCCTGTGCCACCGCCATTCCGTAGCCGGGAGTGATAATGACGCTCGTGGATGACTTCAGCATTTCTGCGGTGTCTTCCGCACTGATCTCGCGGTATTCGCCAGCCTCTTCGCTGTCCGTTACCGCGCTGCTGTCGCTGCCAAAGCCGCCGGCAATGACGCTGATAAACGAACGGTTCATCGCCTTACACATAATGTAGGAGAGGATGGCACCCGATGACCCCACCAGCGCGCCGGTTACGATAAGCAGATCGTTGCTGAGCATGAAGCCTGCCGCCGCCGCCGCCCAGCCTGAATAGGAGTTCAGCATAGAAACGACGACAGGCATGTCTGCCCCGCCGATGGAGGCAACCAGATGCCAGCCGAAAGCCAGTGCAATGACCATCATGACAAACAGGGCAAATCCCTGCGCGCCGCTACTGTCTGTGTTGACGAACCACAGCAACAGCAGGAATGACACGATCAGCGCCAGCAGATTCAGCTTGTGCCGGTGAGGCAACATCAGCGGTCTGGACGACAGTTTTCCGCACAGCTTACCAAACGCAACCAGCGATCCTGTAAAGGTGACCGCACCAATAAAGATACCGATAAACACTTCGCTGAGATGGATATTTTCCATGACTGCGGGCAGTCCGGGGGCATGATCGATATAGCTGTTGATCCCCACCAATACTGCAGCCAGCCCGACAAAGCTGTGCAGAATGGCAACCAGCTCGGGCATTTCTGTCATTTCAACCCGTCTGGCTAACCGGATGCCGATGGCCCCGCCGATCACCATCGCCAGCAAAATCCAGACGACATTGCTGCTATCGGGACCAAAAATGGAGGCGATGAGCGCAATTGCCATGCCGCTGATGCCAAAGAGATTCCCTTGTCTTGAGCTTTCATGTTTAGAAAGCCCGGCAAGGCTCATAATAAAAAGTATTGCGGCAACAATGTATGCTGCTGTCACTAATCCGCCAGACATGTGTTACCCCTTACGAAACATTTTCAGCATGCGCTGCGTGACGGTGAAGCCACCGAAAATATTGATGCTGGCGATCAATACGGCAATAAAAGACAGGAAGCTGACCCAACCGCCATGTCCCATTTGCAGCACAGCGCCTACCACGATAATGCCGGAAATGGCATTGGTGACAGACATCAGCGGTGTATGCAACGCATGGCTCACGTTCCACACCACGTAGTAACCCACTACGCAGGCGAGCGCGAAGACGGTGAAATGTGACAGGAATTCACGGGGTGCGACGTTCGCCAGGCAGGCAAAAAGCACGATGGCCAGCGCCAGCAGCAGATAGCTGCGTCGTGGCGATCCCGTCGCAACCTCACTCTTTTTCTGCACCGGTGCAGACGTGGTTGTGGCTTTAGGTGCAGCCGAGACCTGAATCGGTGGCGCAGGCCAGGTCACCTCGCCATCGCGCACGACGGTAACGCCACGGATGACAACATCGGCGAAATCGATAGCAATTTCACCGTTTTTCTCTTTGCACAGCAACTTCATCAGATTAACGAGGTTAGTGCCGTAAAGTTGTGAAGACTGGGTGGGTAAACGGCTCGGTAAATCGGTGTAGCCAATGATTTTCACGCCGTTGGCGGTGACGGTAACCTGATCGGCAACCGTCAGCGCACAGTTGCCGCCGGTTTGCGCCGCGAGGTCCACAATAACGCTGCCCGGCTTCATGCTGGCCACCATCTCTTCGGTGATGAGCGTTGGCGCGGGTTTTCCCGGAATCAGCGCCGTGGTGACGATGATATCGACCTCTTGTGCCTGCTGAGCAAACAGCGCCATTTCAGCTTGAATAAAGGCATCGGACATCACTTTGGCGTACCCATCGCCGCTGCCCGCGTCCTCTGCAAAATCGAGTTCAAGGAATTCCGCACCCATACTCTGGACCTGCTCTTTGACCTCAGGACGCGTATCAAAAGCGCGCACAATGGCGCCAAGGCTGCCGGCTGCACCAATCGCCGCCAGGCCAGCCACACCGGCACCAATGACCATGACTTTTGCCGGTGGCACTTTACCCGCCGCGGTGATCTGCCCGGTAAAGAAGCGGCCAAACTCATGTGCGGCCTCGACGATCGCACGATAACCGGCAATGTTCGCCATGGAACTGAGCGCGTCGAGCGACTGGGCGCGGGAAATACGGGGAACGGCGTCCATGGCCATCACCGTGACATGTCGCGCGGCGAGCTTTGCAAGCAGTTCGGGATGCTGAGCGGGCCAGATAAAGCTCACCAGCGTGCTGCCCTCGCGGGTCAGACCTGTCTCGTCATCATCGGGTGCGTTCACCTTCAGCACGATATCGGCCTGCCAGACCTGCTGGCGGTCAGTCAGCGAGGCCCCCGCGGCAAGATAGCTGTCATCATCAAAGCTGGCGCGCTTACCTGCATCATGCTCTACAGCCACGCTGAAACCCAGCTTGATTAGCTGTTCAACGGTCTTGGGCGTCGCTGCCACACGTGACTCGTTAGCCAATCGCTCTTTGGGTATTCCAATTAACATAGTTTTCCCTTTCATCGATTAAAGGAGGATGATCCTTGCGGTACACATTGCCGTGCCGATACCGACCATCAGGCAATGTGATAAAAAGCAATAACCTAATCGTTTCTAAAGCTACTGAAATTGTTACGGACGATCTACTGCACAGGCGCAGTTATGTCACATTCGCCGTAATATCCAGCCGGAGTGACACAATTCCGCATAACCTCACTGTATAGGGACATTAGCAGCAAACAATCTGCTGACTGTTGCGCGCTTCACCCTGATATTCCTTTTAAAAAAAGCTAAAATTAACAATGCATTAACTATTTTCGTACTGTTATCACAGCGCATTTCATCTTATTGTCTTAAGCGTAAGGCAAAATCGCGCGGCGCGCGGTCAGGATTGAATAATCTGGCTCACAACAAGAGATATATCGCAAAAAATGGCTGCGACAGCGTGTTTATAACATGTAATAATCAGCGGCTAATCTGTTATACATCAAGAGTCCAGCACGTTTTCGTACTCATTTTGCGTAAGGCGAAGGATCATTTTTATGAAGCTGAAGAACACTATTCTGGCATCTACCCTGTTATCTCTGCTGGCGGCAAATGCATTTGCGGCTAAAGAGCTGACGCCAGAACAAGCGGCCGCGTTGAAGCCATTCGAACGTATTAATATCACCGGTCGTTTCAATGCAATTGGCGATGCGGCCGATGCCGTTTCAAAACGTGCTGATGAACTGAATGCAGATTCTTATTACATTCAAGGCATTAACGACAGCAACGGTAACAGCGGCAACTGGCGCGTGACCGCAGACCTGTACAAGGCCAACGCGCCTAAAGCCAGTCAGGAAACTGAATACCGGATGTTCAATGGCCTGAAAGAGCTGCCCAAGGCAGAGGCTTATCGCCTGGAACCCTTCGATACCGTGACCGTCAACGGCTTCTTCCCGAGCCAGCCTGATGTAAATGACGCGATCTCCAAAGCCGCAAAAGAAAAAGGCGCAGCCTCCTTCTTTATCGTGCGTCAGGTTGATGCCAATACCGGCGGCAACCAGTTCATTACCGCGTACATCTATAAGGCCGATGCGAAACAGCGCGTGGTGCAGAGTCCGGACACCATCCCGGCCGACTCTCAGGCAGGCAAAGCAGCGCTGGCGGCAGGCGGTGCAGCCGCTAAGAAAGTGGAAATCCCTGGCGTCGCCTCTTCAGAAACCCCTAGCAATACGGTAGGCCGCTTCTTTGAAACGCAGAGCTCAACCGGTAAACGCTATACGGTGACCTTGCCGGACGGCAAAGAGATCCAGGAAGTTAATGCGGTCACGGCAGCACAGATGCAGCCGTTTGATACCGTAACCTTTAGCGGACATTTTGGTACGCCAACCGAGGTTTCACAGGAAACCGCGAAACGCGCTGCCGAGAAAGGGGCTAAATTCTACCATGTGACGCGTCAGTGGCAGAACCAGAGCGGTGGCAACCTGACCGTGACAGCCGATCTGTTCAAATAAAATACCGCAGGGCGGCGCCCGCCGCCCTGTTGTCTGTTTGCATAATTCCTGCTCGATTTTGCATAGCCACGCATTGCCATCCTTCACCGCACTCCGTAAAATCCTCCGCCGGTTTTTCAGAGTATTTAACGCGCTATACGTAACACAATGACGATATAACGTTGTGTTTATGCTGGTCATCCAGCCACTTATGCTAGCAGGAAGAACGTTTTGGAGAAAAAATTAGGCCTCAGTGCCCTGACAGCGCTGGTTCTCAGCTCTATGCTGGGCGCAGGTGTTTTCAGCTTGCCGCAAAATATGGCGGCGGTCGCCGGTCCGGCGGCGCTGTTGATCGGCTGGCTGATCACGGGCGCGGGGATTATCTTCCTCTCGCTGGCGATGCTGTTACTGACGCGGCTGAAACCTGAACTGGACGGCGGGATTTTTACCTATGCCCGCGCCGGATTTGGCGAACTGACCGGATTTTGTTCCGCGTGGGGTTACTGGCTGTGTGCGGTTATCGCTAACGTCTCCTACCTGGTTATCGTTTTTTCTGCGCTGAGCTTCTTTACGGATACGCCTGATCGGATCATTTTTGGCAACGGTAACACCTGGCAGGCGATGCTGGGCGCATCGGTGCTGCTGTGGCTGGTTCACTGGCTGGTGCTGCGCGGGGTGCAAACCGCTGCCAGCATCAACCTGCTGGCAACCCTTGGCAAACTGGTTCCACTGTTGCTGTTTGTTGTGCTGGCCGTTCTGGCCTTCAATTATGACCGGTTTCACTTCGATTTTTCCGGACTCAGTTTGGGCGTCCCCTTGTGGGAACAGGTCAAGCAGACCATGCTGATCACGCTGTGGGTGTTTATCGGCGTGGAAGGCGCGGTGGTTGTATCCTCTCGTGCAAAGCATAAAAAGGATGTCGGACGCGCGACGCTGTTGGCGGTGCTGGCTGCCCTGCTGGTCTATTTGCTGGTGACGCTGCTGTCACTGGGCATCGTTCCCCGTGCGGAGCTGGCGGAAATGCGGAATCCTTCCATGGCGGGCCTGATGACGCGCCTGACGGGGAGCTGGGGTAACGCCATTATTGTGGTGGGCCTGATTATTTCCGTGTGCGGGGCTTACCTGAGCTGGACGATCATGGCGGCTGAAGTGCCCTTTATTGCCGCACAGCAGGGTGCGTTTCCACGCAGTATTGCCCGGCAGAACGCCCGCAACGCGCCTGCCGCCTCGTTATGGCTGACAAACGGCAGTATTCAGGTTTGCCTGATCCTCATTGCCCTGACCGGCGCAGATTACAACACGCTGCTCACCATTGCCTCTGAAATGATTCTGGTGCCCTACCTGCTGGTCGGACTTTATCTGATTAAAGTGGTGAAAGGACAGCAAAAACCCTGGGCGCTTGCCGTCGGTGTGGGCGCCAGCCTGTATGGCATCTGGCTGTTGTATGCGTCAGGCCCGCTGCATCTGTTTACGTCAGTGGTGCTCTATGCGCCGGGTATTTTACTGTTTATTTTTGCGCGCCGTCGCGGGCATGAGGTGGCATTGAAACCGGTCGAACGGGTTGCCATGATGCTGATCGTGGCGGCAACCCTTCCTGCGATGTGGGAACTGCTTGCCTAGTGCGCCTGATCCAGTACGACACACAGCAGGTCATCCTGCTGTGTCAGTGCTACAGGCTTAGGGTATTCTTCATGAATAGCCTCAAGCTGCTTGTCTGACAGCGGGTACGGAAGCTGAATATCGAAGCGGGAAATGTGTTGCTGCTCGGCAAGCGTGATCAAACGGGCTATGTTGATTTCATCGCTGACCTGCGTTGAAATGATTTGTAATGCTAATTCTTTAAGCTGATCTTCACTCGCCTGTAAGCTGTGCGCAGATTTGCGTGTCACCATGCCAAATATAGGCAGTACGCCGTAGATTGCATCCACAAAGCTCCATCGTTTTTTACAGGATGCCGACAGGAAATCACTGTAATTAAAGCAGATGCGATCGCGGTATACCGCTGATGCCAGCTCTTTATCAAACACTTTGGCTCCTCAAGGTGATCACAATGAATCCGGAACACACGTTAAACGCAGGGTTAATGACTGTCTATTTTGCGGAATATATCCCAGTTACTCAAGGATATTTCGTGTGATTGCATAGAGCTCTGCGTCAGGAAAAGTTATGCTTTACCCCTCCTTTTTACGTTAGAAAGCATCATGCACAAAATCGTTTACGTTGAAGATGAACCGGAAGTGGGCTCGCTGATTGCCGCTTACCTTGGACGACATGATATTGAAGTGATTGTGGAGACGCGCGGCGATCGGGCGGAAGCCACTATTGTCGAGCAGCAGCCCGACCTGGTCATGCTGGATATCATGCTGCCAGGCAAAGACGGTATGTCAATCTGTCGTGACTTACGCGCGAACTGGCAGGGACCGATTGTCCTGCTCACGTCTCTCGACAGCGACATGAACCATATCCTGGCGCTGGAGATGGGCGCCCAGGATTATATCCTGAAAACGGCGCCCCCTGCGGTGTTGCTGGCCCGACTGCGCCTGCATCTGCGCCAGTCCCAGCAGGGCCAGAGCGAAGAAGCCCCGGCGCCAGCGAAAAACAATCGCATGTTACGCTTTGGCTCTCTGACGATTGATGCGCTCAATCGTCAGGTCGTGCTGTTTGACGAAAACATTGCCCTGTCTACGGCAGATTTCGATTTGCTCTGGGTGCTGGCGAGCCATGCCGGGCAAATTCTGAACCGTGACGCGCTGCTAAAAACGCTGCGCGGCGTCAGCTACGACGGGATGGATCGCAGCATTGACGTAGCGATTTCTCGCCTGCGCAAAAAGCTGCACGACAGCGCCACCGAGCCATTTCGTATTAAAACCATCCGTAATAAAGGCTATCTGTTTGCGCCACAGGCCTGGGACACGCGTTCGGTATGAAAAAACTTTTTATTCAGTTCTACCTGCTGCTGTTTGTCTGTTTCCTGGTGATGTCACTAATGGTCGGGCTGGTTTACAAATTTACCGCCGAGCGTGCCGGTCGCCAGTCAATGAACGACCTGATGGCCAGTTCGCTCTATCTGATCCGCAGCGAACTGCGTGAGATCCCGCCACGGGACTGGAATAAGACGATTAAGAGTCTCGATCTCGGCTTGTCGTTTGAGCTGCATATTGAACCAATGAGTAAGTTTGAACTGGATGAAAATGAACTGCGCCGGCTGCGCGCAGGCGAAATCGTGGCGCTGGATGATAAATACACTTTCCTGCAGCACATTCCGCGCAGCCACTACGTTCTGACCGTTGGGCCAATCCCTTACCTGTTTTATCTGCATCAGATGCGCCTGCTGGATATGGCCCTGGTGGTGTTTATCGGGATGTCGCTGGGGTTGCCGGTTTTTATCTGGCTGCGTCCGCACTGGAAAGAGATGCTGCGGCTGGAGCACGCGGCTCAGCGTTTTGGTCAGGGACAGCTTGATGTCCGCACGCACTTCGACAGCACCTCTAGCCTGTTCAGGGTCGGCGTGGCTTTTAACCAAATGGCGGAAAACATTAATACGCTGGTCGCCAGTAAAAAACAGCTGATTGACGGCATCGCCCACGAACTGCGAACGCCGCTGGTACGTTTACGCTATCGTCTGGAGATGAGCGACAATCTGACCGAAGCGGAGTCAGCGGCATTGAACCGCGATGTCAGCCAGTTAGAAAGCCTGATTGAAGAGCTGCTGACCTATGCCCGTCTCGACCGACCCCGCGTCGATCTTAATTTGCAGTCGCTGGATCTGGCGAACTGGTTACGTGAGCGCATGGAAGATTTCCGGGCGATAAACCCGGAGACACAGATCGATCTCGATTTACCCCAGCGTGAAAACTACGGGATTTCAGATACCCGACTGATGGAGCGCGTACTGGATAACCTGGTCAATAACGCGCTGCGTTATGCCGGTCAGCGCCTGCGGGTCAGCCTGTGGTTTGATGGTGCGCTGGGAAACCTGCAGGTCGAAGATGATGGCCCGGGCATTCCCCTTGATGAACGTGAACGCGTATTTGAACCTTTTGTACGACTCGACCCAAGCCGTGACCGCGCCACCGGGGGCTGTGGGCTTGGCCTTGCCATCGTTCACTCTATTGCCCATGCATTAAGTGGCCGGGTTTCTATTGAAACCAGCCCGCTAGGCGGGGCCAGCGTTCGCTTTTGCTGGCCGCTGGATCTTCCCTTTCGGGAACTGCCCCGACGTTAACTCATTCAGGAGCATTAATGTGACTTCAGCTTATCAACAACTTTGTGCCACTTTTCAGCGCCTGTCGCGTTTCAGCCACGTCAGCGCCATTGCCGGATGGGATATGCAGACCACGATGCCACCAGGCGGCAGTGCTGCGCGGGGTGAAGCGCTGGCGGAGATGAGTGTTTTGCAGCACCAGATCCTGACAGACAAGCGCCTGGGTGACTGGCTTGAGCAGGCAGAACAGCAATCTCTCAATGATGTAGAGCGCGCCAACCTGCTCGAGATGCGTCGCGCCTGGACCCAGGCGACCTTACTGCCTGCCGAACTGGTCGAAGCAAAATCCATTGCGGGTTCGCGCTGTGAACATGCCTGGCGCAGCCAGCGTCCCGCCAATGACTGGCAGGGCTTTGCCACAAATTTGAAAGAGGTGGTGCGCTTAAGTCGTGAGGAAGCGCAACTGCGCGCGCACGCCAATGGCTGTTCCCGGTACGATGCCCTGCTCGATGTTTTTGAGCCGGGGATGACCAGCGCCCGACTGGATGAGACGTTTGGACAGTTAAAAACCTGGCTACCGGCGCTGTTGCAACAGGTGGTAGAAAAACAGGCGCAAGAACCCAAGTTAACCCCTCAGGGGCCATTCCCCATTGAGGCGCAGCGCGAGCTGGGGCTGAGCATTATGGCCGAGCTGGGCTTTGACTTTAACCATGGTCGGCTGGATATCAGTGCGCATCCTTTCTGCGGCGGCGTCCCCGACGATGTGCGCATCACCACCCGTTACAATCAGGATGAATTTCTGAGTGCCATGATGGGCGTGATCCATGAAACCGGCCATGCCCGTTACGAGCAAAACCTGCCCAAACAGTGGCGGGGCCAGCCGGTGGCACTGGCGCGCTCCACCGCCATTCATGAATCACAAAGTCTGTTTATGGAAATGCAGTTGGGCCGCAGCGCGCAGTTCCTGCAACGCATCCTGCCGCAGGTGATCGCTAAGATGGGGGCGCAACCGGCACTGCAGGCTGATAACTTTGTGCGTTTAGCTCAGCAGGTAAAACCCGGATTGATTCGCGTGGATGCCGACGAGCTGAGCTATCCGGCCCACGTGATTCTGCGTTATGAAATTGAACGTGCGCTCATCGAAGGTGAGATTGAGGTCGAGGATATCCCCGCACTCTGGGATGAGAAAATGCAGCAGTCTCTGGGCATCGATACGCGCGGGAATTACCGCAACGGCTGCATGCAGGATATTCACTGGACCGATGGCGCGTTCGGCTATTTCCCGACCTATACGTTGGGCGCGATGTACGCGGCTCAGTTGTTCCAGGCTTTGCAAAAAGCGATTCCACAGTCGGCAGAGCTGATTTTGCATGGCGAACTGCAGCCCGTTTTTGACTGGCTACAACAGAATATCTGGCAACACGGCAGCCGTTTCTCTACCGATCAGCTGATGCTTAATGCCACGGGAGAGGCGCTGAACCCGGACTATTTCCGCAAACACCTTGAGCAGCGTTACCTGAACAGTTAAGGTAGCAGGCGGTCTGAAGGCCGCCTTTCACTTCCCCCCGCCCACTTTGTACAATCGGTTACACGGCGATACCAATGACCCACGGACGCGCCTGTTATTTTCTCATATAGTCATTTCACCGGCCCCGCAGTGGGCTACACATGAAAAAATAGTCCGAGGGTTTTGCAATGAAAAAATTATTTGCACTGGTAATCGCCGCTGCCATGGGTCTGTCTTCAGTTGCTTTCGCTGCCGAGACAACTGCTGCTCCAGCCGCTGCTGCTACCACTACTACTACCGCTGCACCTGCTAAGACCGAACACAAAGCTGCCGCTCACAAGAAGCACCATAAAGCTGCACAGAAAGCTCAGGCTGCTAAGAAAAAAGCAGTGAAGAAAGACACCGCGCAGAAAGCTCAGGCGGCTAAAAAGAAAGTCGCTAAGAAAGATACCGCTCAGAAAGCGCAGGCCGCTAAAAAGCATCACAAAGCTAAACCAGCCCAGAAAGCCCAGGCTGCTAAGAAACACCACAAAGCTAAACCAGCCCAGAAAGCTCAGGCTGCTAAAAAACACCACAAAGCTAAAGCAGCCCAGAAAGCCCAGGCCGCTAAAAAACACCACAAAGCTAAACCAGCTCAGAAAGCCCAGGCTGCTAAAAAGCACCACAAAAAAGCCGCTAAAAAATAAGGTCACCCTTTAGGGTTCCGAGTAAGCGTTAATAATTAAAACACCCGGTTCTGCCGGGTGTTTCTTTACTGGAGTGGCTAATATGGTCCGTCGCTATCGCTTCGAAATTATTCTGATTGTGATGATCTTATGTGGCGTTATCGCGGCCAGTTTTTTTATTTAGTCGCTGTCGCGTACTGATTAACTGAAAAGACTCCCTTTTTTACCGCTCACTGACTATAGTTATGTCACTTCAGTAATAACAAAAACGTTTTCTTTTTCTCGCTATTGAGAGTTCTATGCGCCTGGCTACCCTGTTAATCGTTGGACTTTTCAGTTTCACCGCCGTTGTTCATGCCGATGATAATGATGATTCACCGACGCCTGCCGAAATAAAAATGCTGTTTTTTGGTAAGGATCATCGTCAGGCGATTACCGACGTCAGCGACGCGCCCTGGGATGCGATAGGTCAACTGGAAACCGAAAGTGGTAACCTGTGCACCGCAACGCTTATTTCACCACACCTGGCACTGACCGCAGGCCACTGTTTACTGACGCCACCGGGCAAGTTCGATAAACCGGTCGCGCTGCGCTTTATGTCGACCAAAAAAGGCTGGCGCTACGAGATCCACGACATTGATGCCCGCGTTGAACCTTCTCTGGTCCACAGGCTAAAAGCTGATGGCGAAGGATGGATCGTCCCCAGCAGCGCAGCACCGTTCGACTATGGTCTGGTTATTTTACGCAATCCCCCTTCTGCCATTACGCCGATTCCGCTGTTTGATGGTTCACGCAGTGATTTAACGGACGCGCTTAAAGAAGCCGGACGTAAAGTGACTCAGGCTGGCTACCCTGCCGATCATCTTGACAGCTTGTATTCACACAGCGACTGCCTGATCACCGGCTGGGCGCAGCGCGCCGTGTTATCGCACCAGTGTGATACGCTGCCGGGTGACAGCGGTTCGCCGCTACTGTTGAAAGGCGATAAAGGCTGGCAGCTGATTGCCGTGCAGAGTTCGGCACCTGCCGCAAAAGATCGCTATCTTGCGGATAACCGGGCGATTGCCGTGACCTCTTTTAAAGACCGGCTTGAAGCGCTGGCCCAGTAATCTGCCTGCGCACGCCGCCGCGACGGAAACATAACAAAAAAGCCCGCACCTTACCCGGATGCGGGCTTTTTTTACGCGAGCTGTCTCGGCAACTAGCCTGCGATTTGCTCCATTGCCTGCAGGATGCGTTTATCCGAAATCGGATAAGGCGTTCCCAGCTGTTGCGCAAACTGGCTGATTCGTAGCTCTTCAATCATCCAGCGGATATGCTGCACGTCCGCGTCATCCTGACGCTGCGGCGGCAATTTATTCCACCATGCCTGCCTCGCTTGCTCGACGGCCTGCACTTTGAGCATTCGGGCGCGATCGCTATGAGGATCGACCGGCAACTTCTCCAGCCGTCGCTCAATGCCGTGCAGATAACGCAGCGTATCTGCCAGATGCTGCCAGCCATTCTGGGTGACAAAACCCCGGTAAACCAGGCCGTTCATCTGCGCTTTTATATCCGCCAGTGCCAGCGCCAGCGTCATATCTACCCGCCCTTTCAGACGTTTGTTAATCGAAAATACCGCTGTCAGAATCTGCTCAACCTGCTTTGCGATCTCTACCACGGTATCATTGAGTTCGGCGCGCACTTTTTCCCTTAGCGCTTCGAACTGCGTTTGCTCCCATGCCGGGCCACCGGCTTCCGCGATTAACTTGTCAACGCCGCAGGCAATGCAGTCATCAATCAGCTCCATGACCTTGCCGTAAGGGTTAAAATACAGCCCCAGCTTGGCTTTGTTCGGCAACTTTTCATGCAGATACTTCACGGGGGACGGAATATTCAGCAACAACAGGCGGCGCTGACCGCGCCACATCATTTTCTGCTGCTCGTGCTCGCTGTCAAACAAGCGGATGCCCACGCTGTCCTTCTCGTCAACCAGAGCAGGCCAGGCTTTTACCTCATAGCTGCCGCGTTTTTGCTGGTAACTGCGCGGTAAATCGCCAAAGCTCCAGAGGTGCAAACCGCTCTGCTCCAGGCCATCGTCCGCCACGTTAGAGAGCGTTTCCTGCACCTTTCCTTTTAACAGGCGTTTCAGCCCAGCAAGATCTTTGCCTTCCTGAAGTTTGCGGTTGTGCTCATCGACAACCCGAAACGTCATTTTCAGATGATCGGGCACCTGTTCCCACTGCCAGTTGTCTCGCTCCAGCGTCACGCCGGTCATGCGGCGGAATTCCCGCGACAGCGCATCCAGCAATGGCATCTCCATGGCGGTAACACGGCCCAGAAACGCCTCAGCATAGTTGGGTGCAGGCACCAGGTTGCGGCGCAGTGGCTTTGGTAACGATTTGATGAGGGCGATGATCAGCTCGCGCCGCACGCCGGGGATCTGCCATTCAAAACCCGCTTCCTCCACCTGGTTAAGCAGCGGTAAAGGTATATGGACCGTGACGCCATCGGCATCCGCACCGGGTTCAAACTGATAACTCAGCTTGAGTTTAAGGTTTCCCTGATGCCAGACGTTGGGATAGTCGAGCTGGCTGACCTTATCCGCGCCCTCTTTGATCAGCATCTGCTTATCAAAGTTCAGCAGTTCAGCATTGGTTTTGCTGGCCTGCTTCCACCACGTGTCAAAATGGCGGGCTGAAACGACATCCTTGCCCACGCGCCGATCGTAGAAAGCAAACAGCGTTTCATCATCCACGAGAATATCGCGGCGGCGCGATTTATGTTCCAGATCTTCGACTTCGCTGCGCAGTTTCTGATTGGCGCGGAAAAACGCATGACGCGTCTGCCAGTCGCCCTCAACCAGCGCATGGCGAATAAACAGCTCGCGGCTGAGCGTGGGATCGATGGTGCCGTAATTCACCTTGCGCGCAGCCACAATCGGCAAACCGTACAGGGTAACCTTTTCGCTTGCCATCACCGCGCCCTGCGATTTCTCCCAGTGAGGTTCGCTATAGCTGCGTTTGATCAGGTGCTGCGCCAGCGGCTCAATCCACTCGGGATCGATGCGCGCCGCCATGCGGCCCCACAGCCGGCTGGTTTCCACCAGTTCAGCGACCATTGTCCATTTAGGCGGCTTTTTAAACAGCCCAGAGCCGGGAAAGATAGCAAAACGGGCGTTGCGTGCGCCGGTAAACTCTTGTTTATCAGCGTCTTTCTGACCGATATGTGACAGTAAGCCGGTCAGCAAGGCACAGTGAATCTCTCTGTACTCCGCTGGCTCGCTGTTAACGGGAATGCCCAGTTCGCGCACTACCTGACGGAGCTGGGTATAGATATCCTGCCATTCGCGTACGCGCAGATAGTTTAAATAGTCTGTTTTACACTGACGGCGGAACAGGTTACCGGACAGCGCTTTCTGCTGTTCACCCAGGTAGTTCCACAGGTTCACAAACGCCACAAAATCTGACTCTTTATCCGCAAAGCGCCGGTGTTTTTCATCCGAGGCCTGCTTTTTGTCGGCGGGACGTTCGCGCGGGTCCTGAATCGATAAGCCGGCAGCGATGATCATCACTTCCCGCACGCAGCCGTACTGCTGTGCTGCCAGCACCATGCGCGCCAGGCGCGGATCGACAGGCAACTGCGCCAGCTGGCGGCCGGAGCCGGTGAGTGAGTAATGTCCGTCGTCATTGAGGGTTAATGCCCCCAGCTCCTCCAGGAGCCTTACGCCGTCCTGGATGTGACGTTTATCCGGTGCTTCCACGAACGGGAAGGCCGCGATATCGCCCAGCCCCAGCGCGGTCATCTGCAGAATAACCGAGGCCAGATTGGTGCGCAGGATTTCAGGATCGGTAAAGGCCGGACGGCTCAGGAAATCGTCTTCGGCATAGAGCCGTATGCAGATCCCTTCCGACACGCGCCCGCAACGTCCTTTACGCTGATTCGCGGAGGCCTGCGAAATCGGCTCTATCGGCAGGCGCTGCACTTTCGTGCGATAGCTGTAGCGGCTGATACGCGCCGTGCCGGGATCGATAACGTATTTGATGCCCGGTACGGTCAGCGACGTTTCGGCGACGTTGGTTGCCAGCACGATACGCCGCCCGCTGTGCGACTGAAATACCCGGTTCTGCTCGCTGTTAGACAGACGGGCATAGAGCGGCAACACTTCGGTATGGGGCAGATCGCGCTTCATCAGCGCGTCGGCGGTATCGCGAATTTCGCGCTCACCGCTCATAAAAATCAGGATGTCGCCCCGGCCTTCACGCCCCAGCTCATCGACCGCGTCGAAGATGGCCTGAAGTTGATCGCGGTCAACATCCTCCGCCTCTTCCACCACCGGACGGTAGCGCACTTCTACCGGATAGGTGCGGCCCGACACCTCAATCACCGGCGCGTTGTTGAAATGACGAGAGAAGCGCTGGGGATCGATGGTTGCTGACGTAATAATCACTTTCAGATCGGGACGACGCGGCAGTAACTCCCGCAGGTAGCCCAGCAGGAAGTCGATATTCAGGCTGCGTTCATGAGCCTCATCAATGATGATGGTGTCATACTGCATTAGCATGCGGTCCTGCTGGATTTCCGCCAGCAGAATTCCGTCTGTCATGAGTTTAATCTGGGTCGTTTCGCTGACCTGATCGTTAAACCGCACTTTGTAACCCACACAGCCACCGAGCGAAGTTTCCAGCTCGTCGGCGATGCGGTTGGCAACGGTACGTGCCGCCAGCCGACGCGGCTGAGTGTGACCAATTAAGCCGGTAATACCGCGACCCAGCGTCAGGCAAATTTTGGGCAACTGGGTGGTTTTGCCCGATCCGGTTTCACCCGCGACGATAACCACCTGGTGTTCACGAATCGCCTCTGCGATGACCTGCTGCTTCTGGCTGACTGGCAGATTTTCCGGAAACGTGATGCGCGGCGTCGCCGCAACACGTTGTGCAACGCGGCGCTCTGCAACAATGATATCCTGCTCAAGCTCGGCGGCGATGCTTTGCTGAGCGTCGGGATTTTTGATTTTTTTGGCGCCATGTAACCGACGCTGCAAGCGTTGACGGTCACGCAGCATTAACGCATCAAGCCGCGACCAGAGCGGCGTTAATGGGGATGAAACCGGAGAAGACATAGTAGTGACGTACCTTACTCAGACGGTGTGGATTCAGCGTACAGTGCTAAGATAACCCGCTGATTAACGCTAATAATTGCGCCTAGCATAGCACATTCCCTTTTACGCCGTGATGGTTGGCAAAACCGGCTTGTTCAATTAATTCGAATATAGCTCTCGAAATATTGCGCTTTCACCCTAAGGCCGATGTTTGTAAAGTGTAAACCATTGAGCGGAAAGCCTTCCGCATAACAGACAGGAAACTACTATGAGCAAAGTACTCGTTCTGAAATCAAGCATTCTTGCGGGTTATTCTCAGTCAAGCCAGCTGGCAGACTTCTATATCGAGCAGGCACAGGCTAAGGGCGACCAGATCACCGTGCGCGATCTGGCTGCTAACCCGGTTCCGGTGCTGGACGGTGAGTTAGTTGGCGCACTGCGCCCTTCTGATGCGCCACTGTCACCGCGTCAGCAGGAAGCGCTGGCACTGTCTGATGAACTGATTGCTGAGCTGCAGGCGCACGACGTTATCGTCATGGCGGCCCCAATGTACAACTTCAACATCCCGACTCAGCTGAAGAACTATTTCGACCTGATCGCGCGTGCTGGCGTGACCTTCCGTTATACCGAAGCGGGCCCGGAAGGTCTGGTGAAAGGTAAACGTGCGGTGATTCTGTCGAGCCGTGGTGGCATTCATAAAGACAGCCCTTCTGACCTGCTGACCCCTTACGTCAAGCTGTTCCTGGGCTTTATCGGCATCACCGACGTTGAGTTCGTGTTGGCTGAAGGCATCGCTTACGGCCCGGAAGTAGCCACGAAAGCAACCAGCGAAGCCAAAGACGCGATTAAGCAGATTGCTACTGCGTGATAATGCTGTTTGACGCGGAACCGGGCATCAGCCCGGTTTTTTTATGCCTGCATCGCCCTGCTCAATAGGGCTATTTCTGCAACCACTGCCCGTTAATGCCCTGAACGTATTCCCCCGTCCCCGCCCGCGTGACCAGCTTTTGTCCAGCGATGCGGGCCACCTCATCGGTTTTCAGGTTGTTCTGCCCGGCAAGACGCTGGTACTCTGCGCGCCGTCCGTCATTGATGCGTTTAACCAGTGCGAGGGTTTCGCTGTCGTCTGATCGAGGGGCAATATAACCGGACAGGGTTTCGCCGACCCGGCCCGACTGACGGGCCTCATCAAGCGTCAGAGCCCAGGCCGGCTGGCTCATCGTCGTCGCCAGTAAAAGTGCAAGACCAATGCGTTTCATGCTGGCTCTCCTCAGAACAGGCCGCTCTGGTTTTTCAGTAAGGCTTCGACATCCTTGTCCACTTTAATGTGGATCTCATGCTCAATTTTCACATTCATATTAATGGTAATGGGGTCTTTTGGCGCGGCCACTTCGATGCGTGGCACACAACCCATCAGCGGTAGCCAGGCTACCATCAGCAGTAAGGCCCTGAGGCTCATGGTGATTGATCCTTTTTTGACGGCAAGGTGGCATTTTGCTCCACCCAGGATTGCAAATTATCGCCAAAGCGCAGGCTGCGCCACAGCTGGAACAGGTTTTCCTGATGACGATAATTTAAATTAACGGTCTGATTACGATTACTGAAGCGGCTGGTGCCTTTTACCTGGGCTTCCATCGTCAGCTCCCCGAGATTGTCCAGATTAAGCGTGGCCCATGACCGCGAAATCTCCATGTAGCGCAGCCAGTCCATCGCCGCACCGGCGGCGACATTGTTGCGGGTAATGGCATCGGCCATATCTTTATCCATACGGAAAGTCAGCGGCCCGCTGTTGGCAATCCAGCCATTTTCAATAATCCAGTGGGGATTACTGATCCACAGCGGTAACTCGCCATTCACGTTTCCAGACATGGCAAACTGTTTGGGTTTAATGGCGCTGACGAGCTTGCTGAGGCTGATGTCACGGAGCGAAACGCGCGCCGGGCTGTGCTGAGGCAGGCGCAGGGATGGCAGGGTAATGTGTCCGCCCAGCAGATCCAGACTGACATCCTGTAACCACAGCGGATCGTTTTCACGCCATGGATAAGCGCCCTGCAGGTCGGCCCGAATGTTCTGCATCGCAAACTGATTTTTAATCTCGGCGATACGTAACGAAACCGGCCCGCGTAACCCGAAATGCCACTGTTGATTTTGCAGTCGGAATGGCAGCGAAAAATCCACCCCGTTGACCTGGCTGTCCGGCGTCCAGACGCTGCCGTTTTTCACCGTCCAGTGACCGCCAGCCTGAAAGCCCTGTCTGGCGGCGGCAGAAAAAGCCACCTGAGCGCGTAACTCACCTGACTGAATCTTCATTTTAAGTTCAGGGCTGAGGAGCGGCTGGAATACCGTCAGCGACTGCGTTGGCCACCAGGCCTGTCCGCGTAAACGCTCGCCGTCCCATCGACCGTTAACACGTACCGGCCCCACCTTGCCCGCTTTAAGCTGTCCGCCCCAGACGAAATGCCCCGGATCGCTGCCCGTCGCACCGAAGTCCAGCGTTGAGGCCGCCAGCCTGCCCCCGTAGCTGAAGCGCGTTTCTCCTGCCTGCATCTGGAATTGGCCGGTAAATGACGGGTGGTGCGCATCACGCTGCCAGTTCACCGGCGCCGTTAGCGTTAAGCGCGGCTTCTCTACCTGAACGCTGCCGTATTCCAGCTGATTGAAACCTGTAGACAGGCTATCCAGATGAATCAGCGTATCACGCCAGCCGCCCGTGCCATTGACGTCCCACTTTGCCTGTAAGGGACGCATTTCTCCCTCGCCCCAGTAACGCCAGTTCCAGACGCCTGAATCCGGCCAGAAGTTATGCGCGCCGCCATCCAGGTGCAGCGCAAAGCGGCCAAAGCTGGGATCGTGAGCGCGGAGAATGGCCTGCAGGCGTCCGGAGATGCCTTGCGAAGATAAGCGCACGCCGGCCAGCGGCCAGCGCGCTTCATCGACTTCCAGCGTGGAGAGCAAACGCCCGCGCAGGCGCAAAAGTGCTTTCGGTTTTATCGTCAATTGCGGATTGAGCAACGAGCCGTTCAGCTCGCCGGGAATGCTGCCGTAAAGCTGCATCGCCGCGAATTTGCTTTCGCCCGTCAGCTGCAAAGGCAGCTGGCTTTGCGTAAGGCTGAGGTGGCCCGGCCCCATCCCCAGCACCACGTTACCTTTACCGCCCCGGCCCTGCGTGAGCATATTGAGACGACCGACGATTTGGGTCGCCTCCAGCCCGTCCTGCCAGTTATTCAGCGTCAGATTGACGAAACCCGACAGCGGCTGCGAGGCCAGTGGCCAGTAATATTCACCTTTTTCGATATCAATACGGGTTCGGCTGGCCTGCCAGGGAAGATGGAGTAAAGGACGATCGCTGCCCCCCGTGGTGACATTAAGTAGACCGCGTTGATGCGCCCAGCTGAGCGCAGCGTCCACGGGTTGCGGGAATGCCGCCAGCGCCAGCGTGCCGGTAATTTCACCGTTCACCGGCAAGCCGTTGGCATATTTGGGCAGTTCGAAGTGGCCATTGAGGCTGAGCGGTTCGGGTAAAGCGGGATGCGTCACCGTCAGTTGACTGATATTGAGCTGCTGTCCTTGTAATGTGGCGTCGAGCTGCAGGTTATCACCGCGGTAGTGTAACTGCTGGCGCGATTTATCCAGCGTCAGATCCAGCCCGCCAGCATAATCCTGCCAGGGGGAAACGGTCAGTTTACCAATATGAATGTCGGCGCCCGGCAACATCGCCTGCCACTGGGCCAGAGTTTTGGGCGCGGCCGTATCGTTTTGCGTTTCAGGTAGCTGTTGCAGACATTCACTTTCCAGCGTGACCTGATCCGCATTGAGCGCCCAGCGCGCGTGATGCCAACCCAGCGCGGCGTTTTTGACACTCGCCAGACGACAGTCATCCGCCAGGTAATGGATGTTGGGAAACAGCACCTGCGCGTTCCGCCAGCGTGGCGCGCCCTCCAGCTCGACGCGCGTACCTGCAGGCAGCCAAATCCCCACCAGGCGCGGCAGCCACTGTGTGATCGTCAGTAGTAATCCCAGCAGCAATAAAATCAGCGCCAGAACAGCGGCGAGACGTCGACGGAAAATCCGCGGCATGAAAACAAGCATCCTTTTTTTCTCACTATCCTGAGAATAATGATGGCACGTAACGTCCGGAAGGTGAAGGTTTCACCGCGAAAGGTAAACAGCGACCAGCAAAAAGCAACAGAAAACGTTATTCTTGTTGCATTCCCTTTTCAGGAGCACAACGATGAAAATCGCCGTATACAGTACTAAACACTATGACCAGAAGTACCTTGAACAGGTCAACCAACAGTATGGTTTCGAACTGGTCTTTTTTGATTTTTTACTCAGCGAAAGCACGGCGAAGACGGCGGTAGACTGCGATGCGGTATGTATCTTTGTGAATGATGACGGCAGCCGCCCGGTGCTCGAAGAGCTGGCGGGGCTGGGCGTCCGCTACATTGCCCTGCGCTGTGCGGGATTTAACAATGTCGATCTCGACGCGGCAGCCGAGCTGGGGCTTCAGGTCGTCCGCGTGCCTGCCTACTCCCCGGAAGCCGTTGCCGAGCATGCCGTGGGGCTGATGATGACGCTGAACCGCCGGATTCATCGCGCTTACCAGCGCACCCGCGATGCCAATTTTTCGCTGGACGGCCTGACCGGTTTTAACATGCATAACAAAACGGCCGGTATCATTGGCACCGGCAAAATCGGCATCGCCACGCTGCGCATATTAAAAGGGTTCGGAATGCGTTTACTGGCGTTTGATCCTTATCCCAGCGAGCAGGCTTTAGCGCTCGGCGCGGAGTATGTCGATCTGAAAACCCTGTTTGCCGAGTCGCACGTCATCAGTCTGCACTGTCCACTGACGGCGGAGAACCATCATTTACTCAACGCACAGGCTTTTTCGCAGATGCGTGACGGCGTCATGATCATTAATACCAGTCGGGGCGGATTAATTGATTCTCAGGCTGCGATTGATGCGCTGAAGCAGCAAAAAATAGGCGCGCTGGGCATGGACGTTTATGAAAACGAGCGGGATCTGTTCTTTGAAGACAAATCTAATGATGTGATTCAGGATGATGTATTCCGCCGCCTGTCAGCCTGTCATAACGTGCTGTTTACCGGTCATCAGGCGTTTCTCACCGCCGAAGCCCTGACGGCGATTTCAGACACCACGCTGGAAAACCTCAGCCAGCTAAACCGCGGCGAAACCTGTCAGAATCGGGTTACCGCCTGACGTATCCGGCCGGTGTTATCCGGCCTGAACCCGTTAGCGTGCGCAGTTACCGCCGATTAGCGCTTGTTCGCTGCAGCGGCGGCCGTTAACTAACTGGCACATCCCGATGCGCGATCCGTCCAGCTGACTTGAGAACGCCAGTGTCCCTCCTGCATTGGCACAGTTTGCCTCTGCCATTGACGACATCACCACGTGTGGCTGAACATGGGCGGCAGTAGCTTGTTGTGGTGGCTCGTTGTCATCGCTGTTACTACTGCAGGCAGACAGTATCAACGCGGCACCAGCCAGCAGAAAAGTAGCGGCTTTCATCAATCAGACTCCGGGAAGGTGAGTTAAAGGCTTAGCAAGAATATGTCAGCCCTGACGCGGGGTCGATAGAAGAAACAGCTTTTTACAAAAAACCTCACAGCTAATTGCAAGCAGAATTATCCTGTTATCACACTGTCACGTAACTGCACTTATCTGAACATGATGATTACCGGAGAAAAACAATGTTAATGGATATGCTGATTCGTATCGCGCTGGCCGGCATTTTAGGCGGGCTGATTGGCCTGGAACGCCAGATGCGTGCCAAAGAAGCCGGGTTACGTACCCATATCCTGGTCGGTATCGGCAGCGCCATGTTTATGCTGGTTTCGAAATACGGTTTTGCCGACATGCTGATGAAAGATCATGTGGCGCTCGATCCCAGCCGCGTTGCGGCGCAGGTGGTAAGCGGCATGGGCTTTCTGGGTGCCGGCACCATCCTGATTCAAAAGCAGGTGGTAAAAGGCCTGACCACGGCGGCCGGACTCTGGGTTACCGCCGCTATCGGGCTGGTGATCGGGAGCGGTATGTATGAGATTGGGATTTACGGCACGGTGCTGGCACTGGTGGTGCTGGAGGTGTTCCGCCGCCTGAGCCATTTATTAATTGGTAAACATCATACGCTGATTGTTTACCTCAAAGCCAAGAGCGTGCCGCTGGTGTTACTGGTGATGCAACGTGAAGGCATCCGCTACGGCAATATTTCGGTGATTAACCGGGATGAAGAAAGCGGCCAGTGTGAATTAAGCGTGCAGGTTACCTTATCGCGCAAATCCAGCGATGCGCACCTGTATGACAAAATCATGGAAGTCAAAGGCGTGCAGTCGCTGGAAATGATGTGATCAGGGCCCGAATAAACGGGACGCTATGGGAATAAAGATGCCCTGCCGGGCGAATGATGAACCGCGCCAGCATAGAAAATGGCAGAGGCCTGACAGACCTCTGGATGGTGGCCTGACCTTTGCAGGCAGAATAGCCAGGTCTTCCTGTTTATCATTATCGCCAGACAGGGCTAACGGACCTGTCGTGACTGAATCGTTAGCCTTGAACTTTCTGCTGCACGCAGAAATTGATATTGGAAATTGAACGCGTAATCCGTACCATACGCGGCATACTTTTGTCCGCTGGCTTTTACTGCCGGCGGCAAGCCGTCATAGAGAGCCAATCAAAGGGGCGCGGCAGTGCGTAAAAGGTTTGTGCGCATTGACCCACGGGGCCAGGGCCGGGTTAACCCGCACACTGACTCTGTGAACTTCCCTTTTGATGACTGAGAAACCGCGTAATGCAACAAAATCAAGAAACGAGCAAGAAAGAGCAGTACAACCTCAACAAGCTTCAGAAGCGTTTACGCCGTAACGTTGGCGAGGCTATCGCCGATTTTAATATGATTGAGGAAGGCGACCGCATTATGGTTTGCCTGTCAGGCGGCAAAGACAGCTATACCATGCTGGAAATCCTGCGTAGCCTGCAAAAAAGCGCGCCGGTGTCATTCAGCCTGGTGGCGGTGAATCTTGACCAGAAACAGCCGGGATTCCCGGGACACATTCTGCCTGAATATCTTGATGCTCAGGGTGTTGAGTACAAAATCGTTGAAGAAGACACCTACTCAATCGTTAAAGATAAAATTCCCGAAGGTAAAACGACCTGCTCTCTGTGCTCACGTCTGCGTCGGGGAATTTTGTATCGCACCGCTACGGAGCTGGGCTGTACGAAAATCGCCCTTGGCCACCATCGTGATGATATTCTGCAAACGTTGTTTTTGAATATGTTCTACGGTGGCAAGATGAAAGGCATGCCGCCCAAGCTGATGAGTGACGATGGTAAACACATCGTGATCCGTCCTCTGGCTTACTGCCGCGAGAAAGATATTATTCGTTTCTCAGAAGCCCGTCAGTTTCCGATTATCCCGTGCAACCTGTGTGGTTCTCAGCCGAATCTGCAACGTCAGGTCGTCGCAGACATGTTGCGCGACTGGGATAAACGTTATCCTGGCCGTATTGAAACCATGTTCAGCGCCATGCAAAACGTCGTGCCCTCTCACATGGCAGATATCAACCTCTTTGATTTTAAAGGTATTCAACACGGCGATGCCGTGGTCGATGGCGGCGATCTGGCCTTTGATCGCGAAACGCTGCCGGTCACACCGGTTGGCTGGCGCGCCGAGGAAGAAGAAACGCCTGACCTCAGCGAACGTCTTAACGTGCTGGAAATTAAGTAACGCTTATCTGTTCGTTGAAAGTAAAGGGCACGCGTCAACTCGCGTGCCCTTTTTTTATACGTTGCGGTGAGGGGGCGGATCCATTACCGGCGGAAACTCCGGTTCCGGTGGCGGATCGGGCTGCGGCTGCGGAATGGGGGGCGGATCCGTTGGAATGGGCTCGCTGTTGTGAATCGCCATCATGCCGTTCTCCTCTTATGCGAATGGATTTTAAGCTTAGGAAAGAATTGACATCTCAGCCAGCGGGCAAAAAAAAGCCGGCTAGTTAGCCGGCGTATTTCGAATTAAATATGCTATGCAATAATTCAAAAAAGGAAGTAAGACAATATGGAGCGCAACGCCCATCGCTTGACGTTGCATTCACCTGCGAGAGAGATTTTGCGCGGTTTGCGTCTGGCAGATATTGATGTCGATCAGCTTTAGTCCTGTTAATGGAATTTTCCTGACTGACGCCCTGCTCCTCTCCCATGCCTTACAGCCAGCGTCGCTTGCGCAGATAACCAGCCACGCCTAACGCCAGTACCACGAGTAAAAGACAAAAGACGCTAAAGCCATAGCGCCATGCGCCGCCGGGGATCCCGCCCAGATTGACGCCAAACAGGCCAGTCAAAAAGGTCGCTGGCAGAAAGATCATGGCCATAAGCGACATCGTGTAGGTTCGGCGGTTCATGGATTCCGCCATGACCGAGGCCACTTCGTCTGCCAGCACGGCGGTTCTGGCTACGCCGGCGTCCAGATCGTCCAGGCCGCGGCCCAGTCTGTCAGCAATTTCCTGCATACGGCGGCGCTCGCTGTCGTCCATCCACGGCAATTTTTCACTCGCCAGGCGCGAGAAGACATCGCGCTGCGGTGCCATATAACGGCGCATTACGATCAGCTGTTTGCGTAACAGTCCCAGCTCACCCCGCGGCGGAATACGTTGATCAAGTAAGGCATCTTCCAGCTCAATGATTTTATCGTGTAGGTCTTCGATAAATTCGCTGGTGTGCCCGGTTAAGGCATCGCAGACTTCAACCAGCCAGCTGCCACAGTTCACCGGACCGTTGCCGTTTTCGAGATCGGTCAGCACTTCATCCACGGCAAACACTTTGCGTCGGCGGGTGGAGACAATGAGCTGATCGTTAATGAACACCCGCATTGCCACCAGCTGGTCAGGACGTGCATCGCTGTTATGGTTGACGCTGCGCAGGACAATCATAAAACCGTCCCCCAGCCGGGAAACACGGGGACGCATGCTTTCACCAGCCAGCGCATCGCGCACGGCATCCGGAATTTGAGGCGTAGACTGCAGCCATTCGGCGCTACGAGGATGGGTATAATTAAGATGCAACCAGCAGGGATGCTCGTCTTGCAGCACCTGTGTTTCATCAATGGGGATCATGCCACCCTTGCCATCCAACTGGCAGGAAATAATGGCATCTGTCACCTGAAGCGCTTTTCCTTTTACACCGTCCACACCGTTACCCCGCTATCAAAATCAATACGATACAGTCTAGCGTGGCGCTGTTGAGTTGCAATCCTGAGCCTGTGTACAAAGATGTCAAAAGACGGCCTGATGTCAGGCCGCTGTGACTTAGTGTTTCTCAATCCACAATTCCCGGCTGTAGGCAACGTCTTCGGGGTTAGTAATCGGGTAACCTTTGACCCACGGCTTAATGAGCCGGCCATTGGTGTACTGATAAAGGGGCGCGATTGGGACCTGGTCAGCGATAATCTGCTCTGCCCGGTTATAATCCGCATTGCGCGCCTTATCGCTGGTTTCCATACTTGCCTTGGCAATGACGGCATCGTATTCGGCATTACTGAAGCGCGGAATGTTGCTGCTGTTGCCTGAGGTGAGCAGATTCAGGAACGTCGAGGGTTCGTTGTAATCCCCTACCCAGGAGGCGCGGATAACGTCAAAGTTCCCACTGTTTCGGCTGTCTATATAGGTTTTCCACTCCTGGTTTTCCAGTTTCACATCCACACCAAGGTTTTTCTTCCACATCGACGCCACCGCAATCGCGATTTTCTGATGGCTTTCAGAAGTGTTGTACAGCAACGTCAGCTTTAACGGCTTAGCGGGGCTGTAACCTGCGGCTGCCAACAGGGCTCTGGCCTGCGCATCCATCTCTTTTTGATTGTGCTGTTGCTGTAGGGCGGGCAGCGGTGTGAACCCGGCCGTGACGTCAGGGGTAAAATGCCATGCCGGTTTTTCCCCTGTGCCCAGGACTTTTTCGGCGATAACGGCGCGATCGATACTCCACGACAGCGCCTTGCGCACGCGTACGTCGGCCGTTGGCCCTTTCTGGGTATTAAACGCGTAATAGTAGGTGCCGAGCTGATCCGGCGTATAAACCTGGCCGGGCAGCGTTTTCTTCAGCAGCGCGTACATGTTTTTGGGGAAAGATTCGGTGATATCCACATCGTTAGCGCGGTAGCGCTTAGTTGCGCTCGATTCTTCGTTGATGGGCACAAAGGTCACTTTGGTTAAAACGGAGTGGGCGTTGTCCCAGTAATGGGGATTGCGCACCAGAACGATTTTTTCATTCACGACGCGTTGGCTGAGTTGATAAGCCCCATTGCCCACCAGTTTGCCCGGCTGGGTCCAGTCTGCACCTGCGTTTTCAACCACGCCCTGCGGTACTGGATAAAACGCGACGTTAGAGAGCATCGCAGGAAACCAGGGAACCGGACGGGTCAGCGTAATCTTCAGGCGATTCTTGTCCAGGGCGGTGACGCCCAGCTTATCCGGTGTCATTTCGCCTTTGGTAATCGCGCCCGCGTTGCTCATGCCGCTCAGTGCGATAAAGGAGGCCTGAGGCGATGAGGTTTTAGGATCGACAACGCGCTGCCAGCTGTATACAAAATCCTGCGCGGTCACCGGTTTGCCATCAGACCAACGGGCATTATTACGTAAAGTAAGTATCCAGACCTTATTGTCACTGCTGCTCCAGATCTGCGCGACACCGGGCACAATTTTGCCGTGGGCATCCTGACTGGTCAGCCCTTCATACAAATCGCGCATCACCTGGATTTCAGGCAGGCCCACGGCTTTGGCCGGATCGAGGGAAGCGGGTTCATCTTTGATATGGCGGACAATCTCTTGTTTCGCGGCGAGCTGTGCACCGGCAGGAACCTCGGCGGCCAACGCGGGCACAAACGCGTTAAGCAGGCTCAGGGCCGTTAGCGTTAATGAAAAGCGGATTACCATTATCACCCCTTTGCAATAAAGACGCGCTGGATCAGCGCATTACTGACTCAGCCTGTTAACGGCCACTTTATCGCAAATTGCTGATTGATAAATAGCTATTTTCCCCGACCGGCTTTTCCGCTACTTTTAAATAAACTCAGGAGAACGTCACTATGTCATCCATTCATCCGCGACCGCTGCGCGGCAAACTGGCTATTTCCTGGCAGCAGTATGGCCGCTCTGTTCTGGGCGCCCCGCTACTCTGGTTTCCCGCCGTGCAGGCGGACGGCGACAGTGGCCTGATTCTGGCCGGCACTCACGGTGATGAAAACGCGGCGATAGCCGCCCTTTCCGCTGCGCTGCGGACCTTGCCGGAGGCACAGCGTCGGCATCATGTGGTGTTGGCGATGAACCCCGACGGCTGTCAGCTGGGCCTGCGTGCCAATGCGAATGGCGTGGATCTGAACCGAAACTTTCCGGCCGCCAACTGGCAGTCGGGCGAAACGGTTTACCGCTGGAACAGCGCGGCAGACGCGCGGGACGTTAAGCTGTCAACGGGGACACATCCGGCATCGGAGCCGGAAACCCAGGCGCTGTGCGCGCTCATTCATCAGCTTAAACCGGCCTGGGTCGTCTCGTGGCACGAGCCTCTGGCCTGCATTGATGACCCCGAACAGACAGACGTAGGCGCCTGGCTGGCGGCGCAGACCCAATTACCGCGGGTGAGCAGCGTGGGCTATGCCACGCCGGGCTCCTTTGGCAGTTGGTGCCACGACCTGAGTCTGCCCTGCGTCACTGCCGAGATGCCGGCTATCTCGGTGGACGAAGCCACAGAAACGTATCTGGAGACGATGCTTACTCTGCTGCGCTGGCAGCCGTCATTAACGCCCCGTCATGTACCTTAAGCGCCGGTTCAACATCCACGGCCAGCCACGTTGCGCCATCAAGATCGGCAAAACGCACCAGCGGCACCAGTGGCAGCGCCGCGCGAATCGCTCTTGAGGTACAGATCATACAGCCGGACATCAGCGTAAAACCCTGCTGCAGCGCAGCATGTGCCAGGGCAAGCGCTTCAGTGAGTCCGCCCGCTTTATCAAGCTTGATATTCACCATCTCATAGCGTCCACGGAGGGCAGGCAGGCTTTCCCGCGTGTGGCAGCTTTCATCGGCGCAGATCGGAAGAGGATGGATAAAGTTCGCCAGCGCCGCGTCTTCACCTGCCGGTAACGGCTGTTCCAGCATGGCCACGTCCAGATCGGCTAACAGCTGGCAACGGGCTGCCAGCCCTTCGGCATGCCAGGATTCATTCGCATCCACAAGTAATGTCGCGTCGGGAACAGCAGCGCGAATCGCCATCAGGCGCTCGGTAATAAAGTTATTGTCCATTTTGATTTTGAGCAGGGTTGCGCCATGTTGCCACAACGCCTGCGCGCTGCTGGCCATCGCTTCTGGCGTATCAATGCTCACCGTGTGTGCAGTCACAACAGACTGGGTCGGTTCCGCGCCCACTAACTGCTCCAGCGTCACATGCTGCTGGCGAGCGGCAAGGTCCCAGAGAGCACTGTCGATGGCGTTTCTTGCCGCACCGGCAGGCAACAGGCTCTGCAAGGCTTCACGCGACAGCCCTTGCTGCAGTTGAGGCATAACGGTCGCAATTTGTTCCAGCACCAGGGCTTCGCTTTCGCCGTAGCGCGTGTAAGGCGTGGCCTCGCCGATCCCTTTCACGCCCTCTTCTTCGATTTCGACGACAACGACCTTGGCTTCGGTGCGACTGCCACGAGCAATGACAAACGGCGTATGCAGCGGCCATGCTTCGGGATAACATTTTACCGTTCTCATTACCTCTCCTTTTCTCTGGGATTCATCATCGCCATTTAACTTTAGGCAACAAATGCTCTCGTAAACCCTTAAAATTTATGTCATAAACAATGGCTATACCTGTACTGACGCTTTATTTTCTGTCAGATAACATCATTAGAAGGAATTCTTATGTCTCAGACTGTTCACTTTCAGGGCAACCCTGTAGCGGTTGCAGGTCAGTTCCCGCAGCCGGGCGATAGCGTTAACGCTTTTACCCTCGTGGCGAAAAACCTGTCTAACGTTTCACTCTCTGAGTATGCAGGAAAACGCAAGATTCTGAATATTTTTCCCAGCGTCGATACCGGCGTGTGCGCCTCTTCGGTGCGCAAGTTTAACCAGTTAGCGGGCGAACTGAATAACACGGTGGTGTTATGTATTTCCGCCGACCTGCCCTTTGCTCAATCGCGTTTTTGTGGCGCAGACAACCTCAACAACGTGGTTACGCTGTCAACGCTGCGCGGCGAGGAATTCAAAAAAGATTTTGGCGTGGAAATTGCTGATGGTGCCCTTCAGGGTCTGACGGCCCGTGCCGTTATCGTACTGGATGAGCATGACAAAGTGCTTTACAGCCAGCTGGTGAATGAGATCACCACTGAACCCGATTATGATGCCGCACTCGCTGCGCTGAAATAATGGCCACAGCGGATAAGCCAGACTTATCCGCTGCGTTTTATTCGTTGTCGCCGCGCTTCTGCCCCAGACCGTACTCTCGCAGTTTATTGGCAATGGCGGTATGGGAAACCCCCAGTCGTTTTGCCAGTTTGCGCGTGCTCGGATAAGACAAATATAACCGCGTCAAAATAGATCGTTCAAAGCGGCTGGTGATCTGATCCAGCGTGCCTTCCATCGCTTCTTCCCCCAGTGACACATCCAGCGCCTGTTCCGGCAAGACGATATCCTGCGGCCGTAACTCATGGCCTTCCAACTGGGTTAATGCACGATACAAGGCATTTTTTAGCTGCCGCACGTTTCCGGGCCAGTTATAGCGCATCAGAAAAGCATTCAGCTGTGAGGAAAGACGCGGCCGTGGAATGCCCTGTTCATCGGCGAAACGCGCCACGAACATTTCCGTTAGCGGCATAATGTCCTGAACGCGCTCGCGCAGCGGCGGCAGATTCAGCGTAAGCACATTCAGGCGATAGAAAAGGTCTTCCCTGAACTCGCCGCGCTGAACCAGCTCAAACAGGTTCTTCTGGGTGGCGCAGATCACGCGGACATTCACGTGTACCTCATGCTCCTCACCGACGCGGCGGAAAGTGCCATCGTTCAGAAAACGCAGCAGCTTCGTCTGCATAGTGGGTGACATCTCGCCAATTTCATCCAGCAGCACCGAGCCACCGTTTGCCTGTTCGAAAAAGCCTTTTTTGCCCTCCAGCGCATTGGGATAGGCCCCGGCTGCGTGACCAAAAAGCTCACTTTCCGCTACGTCATCCGGCAGCGATGCACAGTTAAGCGCCAGAAAAGGCATCTTTCCGCGTGCGCTGCGTAAATGACAGGCCCGCGCCAGCATGTCTTTGCCCGTGCCGGTGTCGCCGATAATCAGCAGCGGTGCATCGTGCATCGCGAGCTTGCGCGCCTGTTCCACGACCTGCCGCATCCTGGGCGTAACGGCGACAATATGATCGAACTCGGTTTCATCGGTCACCACCAGGTTCTGCAGTTGTCGCCCCATACGGGCAGTAGACTTCAGCATCACCATTGCGCCGACGAGCTGGTCGGCCTGGTCGTTGTCCTCTGACAGGTAAATCGGGTGTGCTTCCATCAGGAAGTCGCGCCCTTCTATCACCACATGTTGCGCCTGCGCCTGAACGCGATCGCTCTCCAGCCAGCGCGCAAAATTAAAACCGTTAATCAGGTGGTCGGCGGTAAAATTGCGGATCTTGTTTTCATCAAGATTAAACAGGTTTTGCGCCGCCGGGTTCGCCAGCTCAACCTTCGTTCTCAAATCGACCGAAAATACCGGCTCTGGCATGGCAACCAGCAAGGCGCTGAGTACCCGATGTTCACGTTCAGACGGCATATAGGGGACCGTGCGGACATCGGTGACGCCGGGTGTACGACGGATTTCCGCCATCAGATTACTGAACTGTTCGAATTCAAGCGTGGAGAAATTGAGATAGATACGGCCTGAGGCGGCGACTTCAATGCCGCGAAGATCGATACTGCGCGCCACCAACAGGTCGAGCAATTCACGCGCCAGTCCGATACGGTCCTGACAAAACACTTCTAAACGCATTGCGTGGGCCTTAATCCGTTTGATATGTCGCGATAATACGCTAAACAGCCCGTCCGCAGAAAGGGGGCTGTCAGGAAAAGTTGACAGCGTTAACGCAAGCGCGTTTTTTTTAAACGTCCGTCGCGCGTGGCGCGCCATAACGCCTTGAGTTTTCGACGTCTTTCGCAGTTAATCTTCCCAGTATCCCGGAACGGCCTCCCGCAGATTAGGCGCGCTAAACAGGGGACGTTAAATAACGGTCCCCATCTATAGTCAGTTTTGCGGATGTTTATTCCCGCCCTTTTGTAGCGCGTCTTTCAACTGCCCTAACAGCTCCCGGCGGTAATCGCCGAGACGAGGTTTATCATTTTCCAGCCAAGGTAAAGGCCGACACAGCTCCATCGCTTTGATACCCAGCCGGGCGGTGAGCAGCCCCGCACCAATGCCCTGCGCGGCACGCGTCGACAGGCGGGCCGCGATGTCCTGCGACATCCAGTCCATTCCGACCTCGCGCACCAGCTCTGAGGCCCCGGCAAACGCCATGTTAAGCAGCACCAGTCGGAACAGGCGCAGTCGACTAAAATAGCCCAGCTCAATACCGTAAATGGCCGCAATGCGGTTGACCAGCCGCAGGTTACGCCAGGCGATAAAGGCCATATCGACCAGTGCCAACGGGCTGACAGCGATCATCAGCGCCGATTCGGCAGCATGGCGGCTGATTTCCCGCCGGGCCTGGCGATCAAGAACCGGCTGCACCAGTTGGGCATAGAGCCGGACCGTTTCACCATCATTGTGGGTTTCGTGAAGCGAGGCATGCCAGCGTTGCAGCGCTGGATGAGCCTGATCCAGTTCGGCCTGACGCGCCAGTTTTTCACAAAAAGCCCGCCCCTGGCCCACGCCGTGGCTGTTAAGCAGTTCCCGGCCCCGATCGCGCTCTTCCGCACGCTGCCGCAGTTGATATAAGCGGCGCCATTCCTGGGTCAGCGCGCCCACACCGGCCAGAACAATCAGTCCGCCGGCGACGCCGCTGCCCAGCGCAAACCAGTCCTGCGCCAGCCAGGCATTGTGGCTCCACTGCACGCCCTGCGCCACAACACTGACGCCAAACAGCGCCAGGCCTGCGCCCACCATTTTGCGCCACAGGCTGCGTTTAGGTTTCAGCGCGGCCTCGACGGCTCTTTCCCCTGCGCTTTCTTCTTCAACCGTCGCGTCGCTGTCTTGCACAGCCAAAAAAGCGGCCTGGGCATCGTCTTCAAACGTTTGAGCAGGCCGCAGCACACTTTCGGGCTTATCCTCCAGCGGGTGGGCAAAATCGATACGCGGTTTTAACGGATCGCTCATCGCAATTTATCTCCCAGTAAAAATTCCAGCGCCGCATCCATGCGGATATGCGGCAGTGGGCGATCGATATCCAGCTGCTGTGGGCGAAACTGCTCAAACTGAAAGCCTTGCTGCTGCCAGAACGCGCTGCCCGGTAGCCGGGGCGGAACGTCACCCGGATAAACGGTTAATGCCTCGCCATCCTGCAGGCGATGACCGCGAAGTGCCGGGATCTTTTCGCCACGGTGATCGATCAGCCCGCTTTGTGTGGCCTGAACCGAGGCCAGGCCAATACAGTCCATGCTGATGCCTTCGAACGCGGCGTTTTGCCAGGCGTCCTGCACAAGCTGCTGCAGCAAAGAGACCATATTGCCGTGCTGGTCGCTGGTGATGTGATCGGCTTTGGTCGCAGCAAATAACAGCTTATCGATGACGGGTGAAAACAGTCGTCGGAACAGCGTACGCTGCCCGTAATGAAAGCTCTGCATCAGTTGCGTTAATGCCAGCCGCATATCATTAAACGCCTGCGGCCCGCTGTTGAGCGGCTGCAGGCAGTCCACCAGCACGATCTGGCGATCAAAGCGCAGAAAATGATTTTTATAGAAGTCTTTTACGACATGCTGGCAGTAGTAATTGAATCGCTGCTGCAGCATGGCAAAGTTACTGCCTTTATCGGCCTGCGCCAGCTTCGCCGCCTGGGCTTCATCGTCAGTTGGCCAGGGAAAAAACTGTAGCGCTGGCGCACCGGCCATATCGCCAGGCAGAACAAAACGTCCCGGCTGAATGAAGTGCAGCCCTTCCGCTTTACACTGATGCAGGTAGTCAGTCCAGGCCGCAGCGATGTCGGCCAGGCGGTTCTCATCCGCCGGAGCGAAAGGATCAAGCGTTTGACTCAGTGCACGCCATGGCGCGGCCCAGCTGGCGCGATCGCCCTGTAATAAGCCGTTCATCTGCCGCGACCAGGTCAGATAATCCTGTGCCAGCATAGGCAGATCGAGCAGCCACTCACCCGGGTAATCGACGATTTCAAGATAGAGCGTGGCGGTGTCTTTGAGATGGCGGAGTAACGAATCGTTGGGGCGATAACGCAGTGCCAGGCGCATTTCACTCACGCCTCGCGTCGGGGTTGGCCAGGCAGGCGGTGTGTTGTAAAGCTGCGCCAGCCCCTCATCGTAGGTAAAACGCGCCGTGCCCATGTCTCGCTGGGGGACGCGTTTCACGCCCAGCAGGCGCTCATCGCGCACCACGGAAAACAGCGGCAGTCGGGCACCGCTGTGAACAGACAGGAGCTGGTTAACCAGCGAGGTAATGAAGGCCGTTTTGCCACTGCGGCTTAATCCGGTTACCGCCAGACGAAGATGGCGATCGACGCCGCGGTTCATCAATGCCAGCAATTCAGTTTGCAGTCTTTTCATCTTTCTCCTTGATGAAGCGTGATGCCACAGTGTTCATCACGCGTTTCAGCAGTGGCTCAAGCGCCAGTCCTAACAGAATACGCAACGGACGACGCGCCACCGATTTCACCGCCCAGCCGGTCACGCCCGCAGGACCATAAGTTATCGCATTGATAATGATAAATTTAGCGGCGGACTTCAACGCAGGTGTTGCGCGATGACGAAAAGCCGCAGTGCGTGAAACAGTCATCACTTCCTCCAAACGGTTCACAAACGGGCCAGACACTGGCCCGCTGCAGAACAACGATTAAATCTGACGGAAACGACTGCGCACGCTGAAGGTTTCAGAGGTGATGTAACGTTCAATATCCCGAACATTACGCTCATCCTGTTGCAGTGTCGTTTCCAGTTGGTCCAGCAGTTCACCGGCGCTGGGCGCGTATTCCCCGTTATCCACGTCGGCCGGTTTAACGTCCAGCACAAAACCCAACACGAAATAGGCGATCACGGTAAACACAAACAGACCAAAGAACAGTGACAAGACGACAATGATGCGAAGCAGTCGTACCGGAACGTCAAGGTATTCGGCTAAACCGGCACACACGCCCATCAGCTTCCCTTCGTCAGGCTTACGCCATAACTTGCGGCCTTTCATCATGGCTGCCTCCAGTTAGGATGTTCAGCATCGAGAATGGCTTCAAGCGCTTCAATGCGCTCCCGCATGCGCTGGGCATCTTTGGTTACCTGTTGCAGACGCTGCATCTGACTCTGCGACAGATCGGTGCCCCCGTTGCGTTTGTTACTGTAGTGTAGCCATAGCCAGACGGGTGCCACAAACAGCACAAATATCGTTAATGGAATGGCTAAAAATAATGCGCTCATTGACTCTCCTTAATCCTGTCCAGCAGAAAGCGGCGTCTTATTCGCTGCGGTTCATTTTGGCTTTCAGCGCGTTCAGTTGCTGACTGATTTCGTCATCCGCTTTCAGATCGGTAAACTGCTGATCCAGGGTTTTCGGTTTGCCAAAACCGTGGCTCTCTGCTTCTGCTTCCATGTGATCGATGCGACGCTCAAAGGATTCAAAACGCGCCATCGCTTCATCAATTTTACCGCCGTCCAGCTGACGGCGGACATCGCGTGAAGACGATGCCGCCTGGTGGCGCAGCGTAAGAGCCTGCTGGCGTGCGCGGGTTTCGCTCAGCTTTTTCTCCAGCTCGGTGATTTCGCCTTTCATGCGAGCCAGCGTCTCTTCAACCTGGTCAACTTCCTGTTTCAGGGTGGCGATCAGATCGGTGAGTTTCTGCTTTTCGATCAGCGCGGAGCGGGCCAGATCCTCTTTGTCTTTACGCAGAGCCAGTTCAGCCTTGTCCTGCCATTCGGCCTGCTGTAGCTCTGCCTGCTCAATCCGCCGTGCCAGCTGTTTCTTCTCTGCCAGGGCGCGCGCAGAGGTGGAGCGGACTTCAACCAGCGTATCTTCCATTTCCTGAATCATCAGGCGCACCAGCTTCTGCGGATCTTCTGCACGCTCCAGCAGGGAATTAATGTTGGCATTAACGATGTCAGCGAAACGCGAAAAAATACCCATAATGATGTTCCTCTTGATTGTCATAGTTTCAACTTGCTGCTCTGGTTAATTCAAGATGCGTGCCAACTTTTATCTTATTGATTTTTATTGTATTGATGGCTTTGCAGTTTTTTTTATCTGTTCTAAGATAGTTAAATTGATTAATCAGTGGCGAAATTCATCATGTCTCCTAACAACGATAACCTGCTGGGCGAATCGAACAACTTTCTGGAAGTGCTGGAGCAGGTATCGAAACTCGCACCGCTGGAAAAACCGGTTTTGGTCGTGGGCGAACGCGGTACCGGTAAAGAGCTGATCGCCAGTCGTCTGCACTATCTGTCCGATCGCTGGCAGGGCCCTTTTATCTCGCTCAACTGTGCCGCGCTAAATGAAAACCTGCTGGATTCGGAGCTGTTTGGACATGAGGCAGGCGCCTTTACCGGCGCGCAAAAGCGTCACCTGGGCCGTTTTGAACGGGCAGACGGCGGCACGCTGTTCCTTGATGAGCTGGCAACCGCCCCGATGCTGGTTCAGGAAAAACTCCTGCGGGTTATTGAATACGGTCAGCTTGAACGCGTAGGCGGGAATCACGTTTTTCAGGTGAATGTGCGCCTGATTTGCGCCACCAATGAAGACCTGCCCGCGCTGGCCGCCGCCGGGAAGTTTCGTGCCGATCTGCTCGATCGTCTGGCGTTCGATGTGGTTCAACTGCCGCCGCTCCGCGAGCGCCGTAGCGATATTCTGGTGATGGCGGACCATTTCGCCATCCAGATGTGCCGGGAGTTGACCTTGCCCCTGTTTCCCGGTTTTACTCAGCAGGCTCAGCAAACCTTACTGGAACACCCGTGGCCGGGTAACGTGCGTGAGCTAAAAAACGTCGTTGAGCGGTCGGTCTATCGCCATAACACCAGCGATGAACCTCTGGATAACATCATTATCAACCCGTTTGAACGACGCACCGCCCCCGAAGATGCCCCGCCGCCTGCCCTGGTGCCGGATGCGGCATCGGCCCTGCCTTCTTTACCGCTTGACCTGCGTCAGTGGCAGAATCAGCAGGAGCACGATGTGGTAGAAATCAGCTTACAACAGGCGAAGTACAATCAACGTCGTGCCGCCAGCTTACTGGGTGTGACCTACCACCAGCTCAGAGCGATGATGAAAAAGCACGGGATTCAGGCGCGAGACGGACAAGCATAAAGGATCTGGCCGGTTCCGATACGTGGCAAGGCATTGTTTTTCTGCGGCATTTTCCGCGGGCGATTCTTTGATACGACTGAGACAAGAGAGTGAGTCAGAAAGCGGGCGGGAGCCTAAAAAAGGGCCCGCCGAAGCGGGCAACTGGAAGCAATGTGAGCAATGTCGTGCTCTTCTTCGGTAGAGCCACCGTCGAAGCGCAGCTGAATAATAATCATTCCTGTTCGCATCTGTAAAGCCTTATTGAGAACTTTTCTCATTTCCACATCAACGCTATGCCTTTATTTTTCACGCAACTCCGCGTGCTTACGCGTCATTTGCGTCTCTGCGTAAATAGACCATGTCACGTAACTGTACGCCCTCTTCGATAATCGGTTTGTCATCATTGTCCGTGAAAAAATCCTTGATCCAGTGTGACTCGCGAAACCGCTTTTATGATAAAAACGGAGTATGCCTGGCACGTCCCCGGTGTCGACGTACATCGTCTTTCACGCTTTTAAAAACGTCTCTGCAAGATAAGCCAGCATCGCGCGTCCATAGCCTTTACCCTGATCTGCCGGGCAGGTCGCCATATTTTTAAGCTCGCATTCCGTCTCGTTTAAACGCGTCACCACGGCAATGCACTTCACTCCGTTATCCCACAGCCTGAACATGCGTCCGCTGGCAAGATAGCGGTCAATCATATCTTCCTGTTCATCGGCCAACCGCAATAGCGGCAGGTAGATTTTTTTATTTTCCGTCACTTCATCAATAGTCATGGGTGCTTTCCTCCTGTGCCATCGACACAAACAGGTTCTGCCTGAGTAAAAACTGATCGCGATCGGCAGCGGCAGCCAATCCCACTTTTACGCTGGTGCGCGCGCAAAGAGCTGGCAATCGCTGATGCGTATTTGGGGCCAGGCCCGCTTTGCGATACACTCTGCCTAATGCCTGAGAATCGTTGAGTTCTATGTTAAAACTAATTCCTTCGCTGTTACTGAGTCTCAGCGTGTTGAGCGCGCCTGTGTGGTCTGCGCCGACGCTGGCGGGTGATATCCGTCAAAGCGGATTCGTCTATTGCGTTAACGGCACGCTGAATACCTTCAATCCGCAGATGGCCAGCAGTGGTTTAACGGTGGATACGCTGGCTGCGCAGCTGTACGACCGCCTGTTAGATGTGGATCCTTACACCTACCGGTTGAAGTCCGATCTGGCTGCCAGTTGGGACGTGCGTGATAACGGTGCCACTTACCGTTTTCACCTGCGTCATGGGGTGCAGTTCCAGCACACCGCAACCTTTAAACCCACCCGCGCCATGAATGCGGATGACGTGGTATTCAGCTTTGCCCGCATGTTCGATCGCAAACATCCCTGGCATAACGTCAACGGTGGCTATTACCCCTATTTCGACAGCCTGCAGTTCGCCGATTCCGTTCAGAGCATTAAAAAAATCGATAACGATACCGTCGAATTCCGTCTGAATAGTCCGGACGCCTCTTTTCTCTGGCACCTGGCGACGCACTACGCGCCCGTTTTGTCGAAAGAGTATGCTGACAGCCTGGATAAAGTGGGCCGCCAGGAAGAGCTGGATCGTTTACCTGTCGGCACCGGTCCTTTCCAGTTGAGTGAATACCGCAGCGGGCAATATATTCGTCTGGCGCGTAACCCGCATTACTGGAAAGGCGTGCCGCGCCTGCAGCAGGTGGTTATCGACCTCGGAGCCGGCGGAACAGGCCGTTTATCGAAGCTGCTTACGGGCGAATGCGACGTGCTCGCCTATCCTGCCGCCAGCCAAATATCCATTCTGCGTGACGATCCCCGACTGCGCATGACGCTGCGGCCCGGGATGAACATCGCCTATTTAGCATTTAATACCCGAAAACCGCCGCTCGACAGGCCGGAAGTCCGTCACGCACTGGCGCTGGCGATGAATAATGAGCGTCTGATGGAATCTATCTATTACGGCACTGCCGAGACGGCTGCATCCATACTGCCTCGCGCGTCCTGGGCTTACGATACCGATGCCAGCATTACCCCTTACGATCCCAAAAAGGCCAAAGAAGCGCTGGAAGCCGCTGGCGTCCACGATCTTCATCTGCGCCTGGTCGTGCCCGCGGCCTCGCAGTCCTGGAACCCTGCGCCGCTGAAAACGGCAGAGCTTATCCAGGCTGACCTTGCGCAAATTGGCGTACAGGTCACCATCGTGCCGGTTGAGGGGCGTTTTCAGGAGGCGCAGCTGATGGCAATGAACCACGATCTGACGCTGGCGGGCTGGGCAACTGACAGTAACGATCCCGACAGCTTCTTTCGTCCGCTGCTCAGCTGCGCCGCCATCAGTTCGCAGACCAACTATGCTCACTGGTGTTCACCCACGTTTGACGACACGCTGAAAAATGCCCTGTTGTCACAGCAGCTGTCGGGGCGTATTGAAAATTATGATAAAGCCCAGCAGATTCTGGCGCGCGAGCTGCCCGTTCTGCCGCTGGCTTCATCTTTGCGTCTGCAAGCCTATCGGCATGATATTAAAGGTCTGGTTTTGAGTCCGTTTGGCAATGCGTCATTTGCCGGCGTGTATCGTGATGAGCGAGAGGAACGTTAAGTGGTCATCTATATCCTGCGTCGCCTGGTATTGCTGGTGATTACCTTGTTTTTTCTTTCGCTGGTGAGCTTCAGCCTGAGCTATTTCACCCCTAACGCGCCGCTGGAAGGCGCATCGCTGTTCGATGCTTGGTGGTTCTGGTTTAAAGGCATGCTGCAGCTGGACTTTGGGGTTTCCAGCACCAATGGCCAGGAAATTGGCGTACAGCTGCGTGAGGTGTTTCCCGCTACGATGGAGCTGTGCCTGATGGCCTTTAGCTTAGCGCTGATCGTCGGGATTCCGCTGGGCATTTGCGCCGGTGCGATGCGGCATAAATGGCAGGATAAACTGATCAGCGCTCTCGCCCTGTTAGGGTTCTCGATTCCTGTGTTCTGGCTTGCCCTGCTATTTACGCTGTTTTTTTCGTTGACGCTGGGCTGGCTGCCGGTTTCCGGCCGCTACGATTTGCTCTATCCGGTCCAGAACATTACCGGCTTTGCCTTGATCGATGCCTGGCTCAGCCCCTCGCCGTGGCGGAATGAAATGATGATTAGCGTGCTGATGCATCTGATTTTGCCGGTGACCGTTCTGGCCATGGCGCCAACGACCGAGATCGTGCGTTTATTGCGTATCAGCACCATCGATGTCGTGGATAAAAGCTATGTGAAGGCGGCCGCCACCCGTGGGTTATCCCGTTTTACCGTGATTCGCCGCCACGTTCTGCATAATGCCCTTCCGCCCGTCATTCCACGCCTGGGTCTGCAGTTTTCCAGCATGTTAACGCTGGCGATGATCACGGAAATGGTCTTCAACTGGCCCGGCCTGGGGCGCTGGCTGATTAACGCTATCCGCCAGCAGGATTATGCGGCGATATCGGCCGGTGTGATGGTGACCGGCGGCGTGGTGATTGTGGTGAATGTGCTATCGGACATTGTCGGTGCGGCGCTGAATCCGCTGAAACATAAGGAATGGTATGCCCTACGATAACATCTACGCCGAAAAACGCCTGCCGAGCGCATTTCGTCAGAGCTGGCACCATTTTTATAGCGACATGCCTGCGATGATAGGTCTGTACGGCTTTGGCGCACTGCTGCTGCTCTGTCTGTTTGGGCATTTCCTGGCACCTTATCCCATCGACCAGCAGTTTTTGGGCTACCAGCTGTTACCGCCCTCCTGGTCACGCTACGGTGAAGTGTCGTTCTTCCTTGGAACAGACGATTTAGGGCGTGATTTACTCAGCCGTCTGCTCAATGGCGTGGCCCCGACAGTGGGTTCAGCCATTGTCGTTACGCTGTTTGCCACTTTCTGGGCACTGGTACTCGGTATCGTGGCGGGCATGACGCACGGCGTGCGCTCTGCCGTGCTGAATCACGTGCTGGACACGTTACTGTCAATTCCTTCTCTCCTGCTGGCCATCATCGTGGTGGCCTTTCTCGGCCCACGCCTTGAACATGCGTTGCTGGCGGTCTGGCTGGCGCTGATGCCAAGGCTGGTGCGGGAAATTTACAGCGCCGTTCATGATGAACTGGAAAAAGAGTATGTGGTGGCGGCGCGTCTCGATGGGGCGACCAGCATTAATATTATGTGGCATGCGATTCTCCCTAACGTGTTACCGATGCTGATCAGCGAAATTACGCGTGCGCTCTCCATGGCCATTCTTGATATTGCCGCCCTGGGATTTCTCGACCTTGGCGCGCAGTTGCCCTCACCGGAATGGGGCGCGATGCTGGGCGATTCCCTGGAGCTGGTCTACGTGGCCCCCTGGACCGTGATGTTGCCCGGTGCGGCGCTTATGCTAAGCGTATTAGTGGTTAACCTGCTCGGTGATGGCATTCGTCGGGCCGTCGAGGCGGGAGTGGAATAATGCCGTTACTGGATATTCGTAATCTGACGATTGAATTTATGACCGCGGACGGGCCGGTTAAAGCGGTCGATCGCGTTAATTTGTCCCTCAGTGAAGGCGAAATTCGCGGTCTGGTCGGGGAGTCCGGTTCGGGTAAGAGCCTGGTGGCCAAGGCGATTTGCGGCGTGACTAACGACAACTGGCGCGTTACCGCAGACCGCATGGTCTTTGATGACGTTGATCTGCTGCGTCTGTCTGCCCGTGAGCGCCGCCGCATCGTGGGTCATAACGTATCGATGATTTTTCAGGAGCCGCAATCCTGTCTCGATCCCTCTGAAAGTGTCGGGCGTCAGCTGATGCAGGCGATTCCGCGCTGGACCTATAAAGGCCCGTGGATGAAGCGTTTTTGGTTCTGGCGTAAAACCCGGGCGATTGAACTGCTGCATCGGGTGGGCATTAAGGATCATAAAGACATCATGCGCAGCTTTCCCTATGAGTTAACCGAGGGCGAGTGCCAGAAAGTTATGATCGCCATCGCGTTGGCGAATCAGCCCCGCCTGCTGATTGCGGATGAGCCAACGAATGCGATGGAGCCTACAACCCAGGCGCAGATATTCCGCCTGCTGAGCCGTCTTAACCAGAACAACAACACCACCATTTTATTGATCAGCCACGATCTGCGCACGATGAGCCAGTGGGCTGACCGCATTAACGTCATGTACTGCGGCCAGACGGTCGAAACGGCGCAAAGCGAAGACCTGATGACGACCCCGCATCATCCCTATACTCAGGCTTTGATTCGCGCCATGCCTGATTTTGGTCGTCCGCTGCCGCACAAAAGCCGGCTGAACACCTTATCCGGCGCGATTCCGTCGCTGGAGAGCCTGCCGATTGGCTGTCGCCTGGGACCACGCTGTCCCTACGCGCAGCGTAAGTGCATTGAAACGCCGCGGCTGACGGGCACCCGCTCGCACCTGTACGCCTGCCACTTCCCGCTTAACGTTGAGGGCCAATAACATGGAAACGTTGCTGGAAGTCCGCAATCTCAGCAAAACCTTTCGCTACCGCACCGGCCTGTTTCGCCGCCAGCACGTTGAAGCCGTTAAATCCGTCAGCTTTACGCTGCGTGAAAAGCAGACCCTGGCGATTATCGGCGAGAACGGATCGGGTAAATCGACCCTGGCGAAAATGCTTAGCGGCACCGTTGCCCCCAGCGACGGGGAGATCATCATTGACGATCATCCGCTCAGCTTTGGTGATTACGGCTATCGTAGCCAACGCATTCGCATGATTTTTCAGGATCCGTCAACGTCGCTCAACCCGCGCCAGCGCGTGAGCCAGATTCTGGATCTGCCGCTGCGCCTGAATACCGGGCTGGATGCTGAGGAACGGGAAAAACGCATCATTGCAACGCTGCGTCAGGTGGGATTGCTGCGCGATCACGCGGGTTACTATCCCCACATGCTGGCACCGGGCCAAAAACAGCGCCTTGGGCTGGCACGGGCCTTGATCCTGCAGCCCAAAGTGATTGTGGCCGACGAGGCGCTGGCCTCTCTGGATATGACCATGCGCTCTCAACTGGTCAATCTGATGCTGGAACTCCAGGAAAAACACGGCATTGCTTATATTTATGTGACCCAGCATCTTGGCATGATGAAGCACATCAGCGATAAAGTACTCGTCATGCATCACGGTGAAGTGGTGGAACGCGGCGGAACGGCAGACGTGCTCGCCTCGCCGCTGCACGAGATGACCAAACGCCTGATCAACAGCCATTTTGGCGAGGCGCTGACCGCCGAAGCCTGGCGGCGTGAGCGTTGATTTTGCGGCATATTGTGGAAAACGCTGAGCGGTTTTCCTGATTTCAAGCAGACGTGCTAGAATCCGCACGTCGATTAACGTCGGTCGTCTATTATTTAAACAACGCGACCGCCAACTACCATGACCATAAGGATTACAGCTATGGGTTTTCTTTCCGGTAAGCGCATTCTGATTACTGGTGTTGCCAGTAAACTTTCCATCGCCTACGGTATTGCACAGGCGATGCGCAAACAGGGCGCAGAACTGGCTTTCACCTACCAAAACGACAAACTGAAAGGTCGTGTGGAAGAGTTTGCCAAAGATTTGGGTTCTGACATTGTGCTGCCATGTGATGTTGCAGAAGATGAAAGCATCAAATCCCTGTTCGTTGAGCTGGCAAAAACCTGGCCGAAATTTGACGGTTTCGTGCACTCCATTGGCTTCGCCCCTGGCGACCAGCTGGATGGCGATTACGTCAATGCCGTAACCCGCGAAGGTTTCAAAATCGCACATGACATCAGCGCCTACAGCTTTGTTGCAATGGCAAAAGAGTGCCGTGCGATGCTGAACCCTAACTCCGCCCTGCTGACGCTGTCTTACCTGGGTGCAGAGCGCGCTATCCCTAACTACAACGTAATGGGCCTGGCGAAAGCGTCCCTTGAAGCAAACGTCCGTTACATGGCGAACGCGATGGGTCCTGAAGGCGTGCGTGTTAACGCCGTGTCTGCGGGTCCAATTCGTACCCTGGCGGCATCGGGCATCAAAGATTTCCGTAAGATGCTGGCCCACTGTGAAGCGGTCACCCCGATTCGTCGTACCGTCACCATTGAAGACGTAGGTAACTCTGCGGCCTTCCTGTGTTCCGACCTTGCGGGTGGGATCACCGGTGAAATCGTTCACGTTGACGGCGGTTTCAGCATCGCTGCGATGAATGAACTGGAACTGAAATAAGTTTCCTCACGGGCGAGCGTTGCTCGCCCTGCGCGCCCCCTGTCCGATCCCCGCGTTATTCCTTATCGCTATTAATTATCACCGATTGGTCTTTTGCCCTGACCTGCCCGTGGGCGACGATAAGTCAGCCCTGCGGCCTGCGACTGAATCACCGCATGCGCCGCATCAGATTTTGCAAAAGGACTGATGATGCAACAACGCCGCTATCCCGGCCAGGACCACTGGTTTTATGAAAGTCAGACCAGTCCGCGCAGCGTACAGGCTGCCCCGCTTTTTCCAGAAGCCGCCCATGTCGATGACCGGTTTTTGCTGGGGTTAGCACAGGACGCTTCTGTTATTCAGCCTTTACTTCAGGCCGACCAGCCCGCCATACAGATCGCCCATCACGTTGTTGACCAGCTGTTTCCCGACCAGATTGAAACCACACTGACCCATACGCTTACGCTGTATGACCGGCTAAGCACCGCCTTGACGGTGGCTCAGGTGGCAGGCATTCAACGCCTGTGTAACCACTATTCCGCCCGCCTCAATCCCCTGCCGGGTCCTGATTCCTCTCGTGAAAGCAACAATCGCCTGACGCAAATTACGCAATATGCCCGCCTGCTGGCGATGCAGCCCGCATTAATTACGGCGGAGAGCATCCGCGCGCTGCATGCGGTAGGGCTGAGCGAAGCCGATATCGTCACACTTAACCATCTGGTGGGCTTTGTCTGCTATCAGGCGCGCGTCATCGCCGGGATTCATGCTCTGCTGGAACGGCCGGTGCGCTGGATGCCGGGTATGTCACCGGCTCCTGACGCCGATGTGGCGACGTTTGCCCAGCCCTGCGCGTGGCAGCCTGTGCTGACGCCGCTGGAGCCGCGCTATGCCAGCGAGGCGCAACATGCCGCTGTCGCCGCGTGTCAGCATGCGCCGGTGCTTAAAGATACAGTCTGGCTGCTGGCTCACGCGCCTGCGCTGCTGCAAAGCTGGTTTGCCCTGCGTCAACAGCTGCAAGATGGCGCAAGCGCAAGCGTCGAGGCGACCGCCGCCCGGATACTGGGCAGCCGCTGGATCTGGCAGCATGCTGCAGATGCAGAGAAGCGAATGAGTCAGGCGGACGAGGCGAAAACCGACAGTGAGCAGCAGGCTCTCATTACACTAACCGCTCAGCTCACCCGCCAGCCAGAGCGCGTCAGTGCGCTCGATCTGCAACCGCTGGCGCAAGCTGGCTGGTCGCATGCCAGGCAGTTCAGCGTGATACAGGCTATCGCGCTGGCCAACTGGAACAGCCGTTTGTTTTATGCCTGTGGTGAAGCCAGCTAGCTGGCCAGATAGCTTCGCGCTTCGTCATAAAAATGCTGTGCGAGCGGCGTGGCCCGGCCAGGCTCTGCGATCACCAGCGCGGCCTGACGCGCCATTTTTGGCATCGAAATAGTGCGCTTTTCCAGGCCGTGTAAGGATTCAGGCAGCAAATGGCCCCGTGGCGAGATCAGAACACCCAGACCGACCTGGGTACACTGCAACAGCTGCATGACAGAGGCGCTTTCAACCACCACGCGCGGCACCAGCGCAGCATCGCGAAACGTCATATCCAGATAGCGGCGAAAATAACGGGTTGGCTCCGCCAGACACAGCGGCTGCTGCGCCAGCGTTGGCAGGTCAAGCGTTTCATGGGCGCATAACGGGGGGAAATGGGCGGGATGAAAAACCGCCTCAACGCCGCTATCCGCCAGCAGCGATGCCTGAAAATGCAGTTCCCGCAGCGTCGCCATTTCAAAAAAGCCAATGCCGACATCAACCGTGTGGCTGTTCAGCGCGTCCAGCAGTTGATCGGCACTTAACACGGCAATGCGGTAATCCAGCTGCGGATAGCGAGTCTGCACCGCTTTTAACAGCTCTGCCAACGAAACGCTGCACTGCGGGACCACACCGAGGCGAAGCGTACCGTTCACGCCGTGTTTTAACGACTCGACCTCCAGCTTCAGCCCCTGATAAACCGAAACGATTTCCCGTGCCCATGCCAGCACCCTGTCGCCCTCCGGCGTGAAACCGGCAAAGTTGTTACTGCGGTTGATCAGCGACAGGCCCAGTTCACGCTCCAGGTTTTTTAACCGCATCGATAAGGTTGGCTGGCTGACAAAGCTGGCTTCGGCGGCACGACCAAAATGGCGTTCGCGTTCGAGATTGCAGAGATAGATGAGTTGCTTGATATCGATTTTCTTTTACCCGCCGTCACACCGTTCTAATGAACACCTATTATGTGCCGATGGGTTAACAGATTGCCAGTCGGAGATAGCATTGTGGTAAAGAGATCGCGGGCGCTTGCGGTTTCGTGCATGCGGCGTAGTGTGGAAGCGCTATTAAGACGGCGGTACATCAGACAATCAAGTGGAGAACGCCCCATGTGGGCAATAGATTGGGGTTATTGTTGATCTTAACATTGTATTATTTGTAATTTTATTGGTGTTTCCCTGGTATTGCGACACTCACTTCGTGGGATACGGCCAGGCGTGATCAATCCCTGTGGAAGACAGGACGCCGGTAGCCAGTAAATAAATCACCACCAACGCAAAGAATATAATTGCTGATATTTCAACGATTTTAATCAGACTGTGTTTAGCCATTAATAACCCCCTTTTGATTGCGTGTATTTGACCTTCACCTCTTACCTTAGAGTGTTACCGGTAAAGTACAAGCCCCGTTCACAAAATGAAACATAAAGCCCTGCTTATATATTGTGACCAGTTTGTTACAAGCGTACGGATTGTCGCGGAGGCGCGCTTTAAGGGGACAATGGACACTGAGCAGGAAGGCGGGCAATGCACAGGAGTGACAAACGGCAAAGGCACCGTGCTCGCACCTTTGCCGGGTGAAGGGGGATTATCCGACGCCCAACGCTGATTTCACCTCTTGTGCGATTTTCTCAACCTGTGGGCCATAAATCACCTGCACATCCTGTTCGCTCACGCGGTTAATACCATTCGCGCCGGTACGCATTAACGTCTGATCCGCCACTTCTTTCATGTCTTTGACGCGAACCCGCAAACGCGTGAAGCAGCAATCGACATCCTCTATATTGGCCGCCCCGCCCAGTCCGCTGATGATCACGTTAGTGCGCTCGCTGGCTTCAACAAGCTGGGGTTTTTCATCGTCCGTTTCCCGCCCGGGCGTTTCGACATGCATGCGCGTAATCACATAACGAAACGCGTAGTAATAAACAGGTGCGTAGATTGCCCCAAGCACCAGCGTCCACCACCAGTGGGTTTTACTGCCACCCAGCACGCCGAAGACCACCAGATCGATAATGCCGCCCTGCACGTTACCAATCATCAGATGTAGCATGGACATCAGCATAAATGACAGGCCCGTTAGAAATGCATGCAGCAGATAGAGCACCGGCGAAACAAAAATAAAGCAGAACTCCAGCGGTTCGGTGATCCCGGTGGTAAAGGACGTCAGCGCGCCGGCCATGACCAGCGCCTTAACGCGCTGTTTATGCTCAGGCCTTGCGGTGTGATAGATCGCCAGGGCCGCGGCCGGCAGGCCAAACATCATGACCGGTATTTTTCCCTGCGCCAGAAACTGCGTGGCGGTGCGGAGCGTCGCATCAGGAATCATCCCGGGATGGGTCAGCGAGGTATTGAAGATATTCAACGCACCAACAATCGTCTGCCCGTCCACGATGGCCATACCGCCGATGGGCGTAAAGCGTACGGTTTCATTCAGGATGTGATGGAGGCCCGTCGGGATCAGAATACGTTCTGAAGCGCCCAGCAGGAACGCACCATACTGCCCGCTCCGACCGATCATCTGTCCTACCCAGGCAATACCTTCACCGATAGTGGGCCAGACGAGCGCCAGAAGCACGCCGATCAGCGGCAGGAAAACCACCGTCACGATGGGCACAAAACGGCGTCCGCCAAAGAAACTGATCGCTGTGGGGAGTTGCTGCGTATAAAAGCGGTTATGCAACATGACGGTAAGCAGTCCGGCAATCACGCCGCCCAGCACGCTCATGTTATAGGTGAAGATGCCCAGCATCTGGATATATTCTGCCGAGGTCATCATGGCCGTGGTTTGATCCATTCCGGCCTGCTGCAGCGCCTGAGGTGTGGTCGTGGCGGCGGTAATGCCCCTGGCGGCCAGCGTGGCGTTAATGCCGACATTCATGGCGATATAGCCGATAACTGCGGCAAAGGCTGCCGTCGGCTTTTCCGCTTTTGCCAGCCCGATGGCGCTGGCCACGGCAAAGAACAGCGGCAGATTAGCAAAGAGCGCGCCTGCGACTTTGCGAATAAACCCGATGATAAGCTGGGCAACCTGCATCTGTGCGAAGGCTTCACCGGTGACGGCGGGATTCTGCATGGCGGCTGCCAGCCCCAGAAAGATGCCGGCCGCCGCAATCACCGAAATCGGCATCATCAACGCCTTGCCAAACGCATGGATCTGGCTGGTCAGTTGTTTCATGGTGTCGCGCCCTTTTCTGTTTTAAACAGCAAGTATTAGCGCGATGTGCCGATAACACCCGTTATGGCAAGGTTACGAAAAGGTAAAACATGAACACCATCACACTTGGCGTGCCCCACGATAAACGCCAGCTATCGCACCATTAAGCCAATCAATTAGACAAGCTTTGTCGTGAATAGCACACTAATCTTTACCATCAGGATATATCCTTGCAACATTCGTCCAACATAAAAATAAGCCTGCACACATGATGAAATTTAAGCGTCAAATTAAGCCATACCGTGCCGCAGCGGGCGGCTGGGGTTCACTGGAAGCCACCACACGTTTTGTTTTCGACAGTAAAGCTGCGCTGAAAAATTTGCGTAACCTCATGCGCATGAACAAAGCACGCGGCTTCGACTGCCCGGGCTGTGCCTGGGGCGATGACAATAAAAGTACCTTTAGCTTCTGCGAAAACGGTGCAAAAGCCGTCACCTGGGAAGCCACGCGCCGCGTTGTTGATACCGACTTTTTTGCCAAACACAGCGTGGCAACCCTGTATGCACAAAGCGACTATTTTCTGGAATATCAGGGCCGCCTGACACATCCGTTGCGCTACAACGCCGAAAGCGATCATTACGAACCCATCAGCTGGGATGATGCCTTTGCGCTCATCGCACAACATATTAAAGCGATGGATAACCCGGATCAGATGGAGCTTTACACCTCTGGTCGCGCCAGTAATGAAGCCTCCTGGCTTTATCAGCTGTTCGGCCGCATGTTGGGCACCAATAACTTCCCGGACTGCTCCAATATGTGTCACGAGGCAAGCGGTGCGGGCCTGAAACGCAGCATCGGCGTGGGTAAAGGCACCATCCGTCTTGACGATTTTGACCATGCCGATGCCATTTTTGTCTTTGGCCAAAATCCAGGGACAAACCATCCGCGCATGCTGCACAGCCTGCGTCACGCCGCCGACCATGGCGCAAAAATCGTGACCTTTAACACGCTACGCGAGCGCGGTCTGGAACGTTTTGCCGATCCGCAAAAGCCGCTGGAAATTGTCACGTCTAAAGCGGGCACCATCAGCTCTGCCTATTACCAGCCGCATCTGGGCGGTGATATGGCTGCCGTTCGCGGCATGGTGAAAGCCCTGCTGGAAACGCATCGTGCACGCCTTGCGGCGGGCGAAAGCGGCCTGTTCGACCAGGCTTTCCTGAATGCCAAAACCCATGGCGTTGAGGCCTATTTTGAAGCAGTTGATAACACCGACTGGATGCAGATTGTGGCGCAGTCCGGCCTGACAGAGGCGCAAATCCGCGAAGCGGCGGCAATTTATCAGAGTGCCGATCGGGTTATTTGCACCTGGGCGATGGGCATCACCCAACACAAGCATTCGGTTGATACCGTGCGTGAAATCACCAACCTGCAGCTGCTGTTTGGGCAGTTAGGCAAAAAAGGGGCGGGCCTGTGCCCTGTTCGCGGTCACAGTAATGTTCAGGGTAACCGCACCATGGGCATTGATGAAAAACCGGCTAAGCCTTTCCTCGACGCGCTGGGTCAGCACTTTGGCTTCGAACCCCCGCGTGCTGCAGGCCACAATACTGTTGAAGCGCTCAACGCCATGCTGCGTGATGAAATCAAAGTGCTTATCGCGCTCGGGGGCAACCTCGCAGCGGCGGCACCGGATTCTCCGCGTACCGAAGAAGCCTTGTCCCGTTGTGGTCTGACGGTGCACATCAGCACCAAGCTTAACCGCAGCCACCTCGTGCCGGGTCATGAAGGACTGATTCTGCCTACGCTGGGCCGCACCGAGCGCGATCTGCAGGCTACGGGTAACCAGTTCATTACGGTCGAAGACTCCTTCAGCATGGTTCATGCCTCTGAAGGCGTGGGGATTCCGTTGGCGGAGACGCAGCGTTCTGAAACCTCAATTGTGGCGAGTATTGCTCACGCGGTTCTCGGTGATGACAAGGTGAAGTGGTTAGATCTGGCGGCGGATTACAACCTGATTCGCGATCATATCGCGGCAACGATTCCGGGTTTTGCCGACTTCAATACCAAATGCGATCAGCCTGGCGGGTTCTATCTTGGCAACGCGGCGGCAGAACTGCGTTTTAATACGCCGACCGGCAAGGCTGAGTTTAGCCCTGCTGCGCTGCCCCACTCGCTGTTTCCGCAGTTGGATCAGGACGTGCCCTTCACGCTGCAAACGCTGCGTTCGCACGATCAGTACAACACGACGATCTACGGTCTCGACGACCGCTATCGCGGCGTTTACGGTCAGCGCGAAGTCGTCTTCATCAACCCCGATGACATGGCTGAATTAGGGTTCAGCGAAGGGCAGAATGTGGATATTGAAACGCTGTGGAATGATGGCGTCACGCGTCGCGTCAGCGGCTTCAAGCTGGTGCCTTATAACATTCCTCGCGGCAACCTGGCCGCCTACTATCCTGAAACCAACCCGCTGGTTCCGTTAAACAGCTTCGGTGATATCAGCGGCACGCCCACCTCAAAATCCGTGCCGGTTAAGCTCGAACTGACGCAGGCGCTGGCAACCCAACGCATCGCCTGATTCAGGCTTTTCTCCAGGCAAAAAGCCGGTTCGTCCGGCTTTTTGCCTTGCCGCGAGACCCCGATTCGCGTAAAACTGTCAGCCGCTATTAGGCCACGAAACGTAAAAATCATGTTCCAGGATAATCCGCTGCTTGCGCAGCTTAAAGAGAAGCTTCACTCGCAAACGCCCCGTGCAGAAGGCGTTGTTAAAGGCACCGAAAAGGGATTCGGCTTTCTGGAAGTCGATGCACAGAAAAGTTATTTCATCCCGCCGCCACAGATGAAAAAAGTGATGCATGGCGACCGTATCGTTGCCATCGTCCACAGCGATAAAGATCGCGAAAGTGCCGAGCCTGAAACGCTGGTCGAGCCCTTTCTGAGCCGTTTTGTTGGCCGCGTGCAGAAAAAAGATGACCGCCTTTCTATCGTGCCCGATCATCCTCTGCTCAAAGACGCGATTCAGTGTCGTCCGGTCCGTGGACTGAGCCATGATTTCCAGAATGGCGACTGGGCCGTGGCAGAAATGCGTCGCCATCCCTTAAAAGGCGACCGTGGCTTTTATGCCGAACTCACCGAATTTATCGTTAAAGCCGACGACCACCTTGCACCGTGGTGGGTGACACTGTCACGTCATAATCTGGAGCGCGAAGCGCCAGAAATCGGCTTTGGCGAGATGCTGGACGAAAGCCTGACGCGTGAAGACCTGACCGCGCTGGATTTTGTGACCATCGACAGCTCCAGCACGGAAGATATGGACGATGCGCTGTATGCTGAAGCGCTGGACGATGGCGCCCTGCGTCTCACTATCGCCATTGCCGATCCGACCGCTTATGTTGCCGAAGGCAGCGAGCTGGATAAGCTGGCGGCGCAGCGTGCCTTTACCAACTACCTGCCGGGCTTCAATATTCCCATGCTGCCGCGCGAGCTGTCTGACGATGTCTGCTCGCTGCGCCCTGACGTGCGTCGGCCGGTTCTGGCCTGCCGCGTGACCGTGGCTCAGGATGGAAGCCTGGCGGACGATGTGCAGTTCTTTGCGGCCTGGATCGAGTCCAAAGCCAAGCTGGTGTACGACGAGGTTTCAGACTGGCTGGAAAACAGTGGCGAATGGCAACCACAGAGCGACGCGATTGCTGACCAGATTCGTCTGCTGCACCGCCTGTGCCTGTCACGCGCCGAGTGGCGTCAAAAGCACGCGCTGGTGTTTAAAGATCGCCCGGACTATCGTTTCCTGCTGGGCGAAAAAGGCGAAGTGCTGGAAATCGTCGCCGAACCGCGCCGCATAGCGAACCGGATGGTTGAAGAAGCGATGATTTTGGCGAACATCTGTGCCGCCAACGTGCTGCGCGAAAAGCTGGGCTTTGGTATCTACAACGTCCATGCCGGTTTTGACGCAGCAAACGCCGAACAGGCCGCCGCTGTCCTGGCAACTCACGGCATCACGGCCGATCCGCAGGCGATCACCACGCTCGACGGTTTCCGCGTACTGCGTCGTGAGCTGGATGCGCAGCCTACTCAGTTCCTCGACAGCCGCATTCGTCGTTTCCAGACCTATGCAGAGATCACCACCGAGCCGGGCCCGCACTTTGGTTTGGGGCTGGAAGCCTATGCCACCTGGACCTCACCGATTCGTAAGTTTGGCGATATGATCAACCATCGTCTGCTGAAGGCGATCGTGCGCGGCGAACCCATCGGCCGTCCGGACGATGCGCTGACAGTCACCATGAGCGAGCGTCGTCGTCTAAACCGCATGGCCGAGCGCGACGTGGGTGACTGGCTTTATGCCCGCTATCTGTCGCCGTTTGCCGCAACTGACCGCAAGTTTAGCGCAGAAATCATTGATGTATCGCGTGGTGGCATGCGCGTCCGTCTGCTGGAAAATGGCGCCGTCGCGTTTATTCCTGCGCCGTTCCTGCATGCCGTGCGCGATGAGCTGGTGTGCAGCCAGGAAAGCGGTACGGTACAGATAAAAGGTGACGTGGTTTACCGCGTATCCGACGTGATTGACGTGACCATTGCGGAAGTTCGCATGGAAACACGCAGCGTTGTTGCACGCCCTGCCGCCTAAGACACCACCGTCGGGACAGCACAGCCTGCTCCGACGGTCTTTTTTCCTCCGCCTGCCCCTGTATCTTCGCGTTAAATTTGCTCCACGCTTCACAGTTTTATCTTTATTAACTTCCACTTACATTACATTACATTAACGTTAGCTCGTTGTATCCGATCGCCTTCCATTCGGTCTCTACAAGGAGTGAGTTATGAAGAACGTCAAAAACGGCGTGCTCTGGCTGGCAGTGGCGTTAATTGGCGCGGGTGCGTTCGCGATGCTGGCGCTTAACCGCGGCGAGCACGTCAACGCAGTCTGGCTGGTGATTGCCGCCGTAGCCTGTTACAGCATCGCTTATCGTTTTTACAGCCTGTTTATCGCCCGCAACATTTTTGAACTGGACGATCGCCGTCTTACCCCCGCCGAGCGCCTCAGCGATGGTCTTGACTATGTTCCCACCAATAAGTGGGTGCTGTTCGGTCACCACTTTGCGGCGATCGCGGGCGCCGGGCCGCTGGTCGGCCCTATTCTGGCGGCCCAGATGGGCTTTCTGCCAGGCACGATCTGGATCCTGATTGGGGTTATGATGGCGGGCGCGGTGCAGGACTTTCTGATCCTGTTTATCTCTACGCGACGTGACGGCCGTTCCTTAGGTGAAATGGCCCGTCAGGAGCTGGGCGCCTTTGCCGGGGTTATTACCATGCTGGGTGCGCTGGGCGTGATGATCATCATTCTCTCCGCGCTGGCGCTGGTGGTGGTTAAAGCCCTTGCGAACAGCCCGTGGGGGCTGTTCACCATTGCAGCAACGATTCCTATCGCCCTGTTTATGGGCATTTACATGCGCTTTCTGCGCCCGGGTAAGATCGCCGAAGTCTCCTTGATCGGTTTTGTGCTGATGATGGCGGCCATTATCTACGGTGGTGATGTGGCTCAGCATCCTTACTGGGGCCCGTTCTTCACACTGAAAGGCACCTCTCTGACCTGGGTACTGGTCATCTATGGTTTTATCGCCTCGGTGCTGCCGGTCTGGCTGCTGCTGGCTCCCAGAGATTACCTGTCTACTTTCCTGAAAATCGGCGTAATTGTCGGGCTGGCCGTTGGCATCGTCTTTGCCATGCCAGAACTGAAAATGCCCGCTGTGACCAAATTTATTGATGGCTCAGGCCCGGTTTTTTCCGGCGCCCTGTTCCCGTTCCTGTTTATCACCATTGCCTGTGGCGCCATCTCCGGCTTCCATGCGCTGGTCTCCAGCGGCACCACGCCGAAGCTGATTGAGCGTGAAAGCCATATTCGCTTTATCGGGTATGGCGCGATGCTGATGGAGTCGTTTGTGGCAATCATGGCGCTGATATGCGCCTCCGTGCTGGACCCAGGCGTTTACTTTGCGATGAACGCCCCTGCTGCACTGATTGGCACTACGGTAGAAAATGCCGCTCAGGTGATTAACGGCTGGGGCTTTGTCGTCACACCTGAAATGTTAAGCGGTATCGCCAGAGACGTGGGAGAAGCCTCAATTCTGTCACGCGCCGGGGGCGCGCCAACCTTTGCGGTCGGCATGGCGCACATCATTACGGAGGTGTTCAACAGCCGCGCGATGATGGCCTTCTGGTATCACTTTGCCATCTTATTTGAAGCCTTGTTTATCTTAACCGCCGTGGATGCCGGTACGCGCGCTTGCCGGTTTATGGTACAGGATCTGGTCGGTACGGTTGTGCCTTCACTGGCCAATAACCGCTCATGGCTAGGAAACCTTTCCGGCACGACCGTCGCCGTCGCTGGTTGGGGTTTCTTCGTTTATCAGGGCGTGATCGATCCTCTGGGCGGGATTAACACGTTGTGGCCACTGTTTGGTATTGGTAATCAGATGCTGGCATCGATGGCGCTGATTCTGGGCACGGTCGTGCTGTTTAAGATGAAAAAGCAGCGCTATGCGTGGGTGACGATTCTGCCCACTATCTGGCTGTTTATTACGTCGATGACAGCAGGTTGGCAAAAAATTTTCCACGAAAAACCGTCAATTGGTTTTCTTGCTCAGGCCAATAAATTCCGCAAAGGCCTGGATGATGGCGTGATCATCGCCCCCGCGAAAACCGTGGCCGATATGCAAACCATCGTATTCAGTAACCAGATTAATGCTGCCCTGTGCGGGTTCTTTATGCTGGTTGCCGTTACGATGCTGATTGCGGCCTTCTTTGTCATTCGTCGCGCGCTGCGTAGCGATGTGCCCACTACGCATGAGTCAGACATATCCTTACGTAAGGAGCTTCGTCATGGTTGACAGCATCCATCGCGTAGCGCGCCCACAGGGTCGCTGGCATATAATGCGCTGCACGTTACTTTCCAGGCCAAAACCCGTGGGTTTTCGCTGGCGAGCGCTGTGGGAGGGACTTCAGCAAAGTTTTCGTTTGATGGTCGGCGTGCAGGATTATCCGAAATACCTGCAGCATATGCGGCAACATCATCCTGACATTGCGCCGATGAGCGAGCGGGACTTTCATCGTTATTGTCTGGATGCCCGCTTCCCCAGCCAGGCCGGTAAGCTGGGAAAATGTCCGTGCTGAACAGAAAGTGTGCCCCGCTTCGGCGGGGTTTTTTCTGCCCGTTTTTTCTGGAAAGCAAAATAAATACAGTTTCGTCTTGTGCTGGCGTCAGTTGATGAATACTGTTGCTAAAATAACGAGATAACGCCAGCAATGTACTTCCTGGAGGGAGTGACCATGACCGATGAACAAGGGCAATCGTTGTTGTATACCTTGTTTGGTACAACCAGCCCTCATTGGCGATTAACCGCAGACAGTGATGCGCTGCTTTTTGCCTTAGATGAATCATCGAACACCAGCGTTGCTGTGCCACTGACGCCCGGCCAGTGCAGTTTATTGCGCGCGATGCCCGTTATTACTTCCAGTATTAATCTGACGTTAACGATTCACGGCGAGCAGGTCGCCATGCATTTTGTTGGCCGGCGGATCAACCAGTCCGTGTGGGCGGGCACCGCTTCGGCATGGGGCGATACGTCGGCGGTGGCGCGCGACCTGACGCTGGGCCTGTCATTTGCTGAACAGGTCGTGTCGGAGGCCAACTCGGTCATCGTTATCCTTGATCAGCGCGGCAACATTCAACGCTTTAACCGCCTCAGCGAAGAGTATACCGGCCTGTATGAACAGGATGTGATCGGCCGTAATGTTTTCCAGCTGTTTATGACCAAACAGGAAGCCGCGGCCTCACGCAGGAACATCGCAGGGTTCTTTCGCGATGGGAATTCCTACGAAGTGGAACGCTGGATCAAGACGATGAAAGGACAGCGACTGTTTCTTTTTCGTAATAAGTTTGTTCACAGTGGCAGCGGTAAAAATGAAATTTTCCTCATCTGTTCAGGAACGGATATTACGGAAGAACGCCGTGCGCAAGAGCGCCTGCGCGTGATGGCCAACACCGATGGCATCACTGGCCTGCCCAATCGCCACGCGATTCACCAGCAAATCAGCCATGCGCTGGAGCGGGCTGAGGGCAGTGAAACCGGCGTGGTCTACCTGGATTTAGATAATTTCAAAAAAGTGAATGATGCCTACGGTCATATGTTCGGCGATCAACTGTTGCAGGCCGTTTCCCTGGCGATTCTGAGCTGTCTGAGCAAGAACCAGACGCTTGGACGGCTGGGCGGTGACGAGTTTGTGGTGCTGGCTGAGCACACCAGTCAGGCTGCGCTGGAAGCAATGGCTACGCGCATTCTCGATCGCCTGCGTCAGCCTTTCCGCATCGGCCTCATCGAGGTTTACAGCGGCTGCTCCGTCGGGATCGCCCTGGCTCCGCTACACGGAGAGGACCGTGAGTGTCTGATTCGTAACGCTGATACGGCGATGTATCACGCCAAAGAGAACAACCGTGGCAGCTATTGTGTTTTTGCCGAGGAGATGAACCGCCGGGTTTTTGAATATCTCTGGCTCGACACCAACCTGCGCAAAGCGCTGGAGCAGGACCATTTATTAGTGCACTACCAGCCCAAAGTGGATGCTGACGGTAAAGTGCGCAGTGCGGAAGCGCTGGTTCGCTGGAACTCACCCGAGCGCGGGCTGGTTTCACCCGGGGAATTTATTCCCTACGCGGAAGAATCCGGGCTGATCGTGCCACTGGGTCGCTGGGTCATGCTTAACGTGCTGAAGCAAATTATTGCCTGGCGGGAGCAGAATATTTATCTGCGCGTCGCGGTTAATGTCTCGGCGCGCCAGTTACTCGACCAGACAATCTACAGTGACCTGAAACAAGCCCTGACGGATGCCGGTTTAACCGAGTGCCCGGTGGATATCGAACTGACGGAAAGCTGCCTGATTGAGAATGAAGCCGAAGCGCTCAAGCTGATGCGTAAATTTCAGGAACTGGGTGCCCAGATTCACCTTGATGACTTTGGCACCGGTTATTCCTCCCTTTCACAGCTGGCGCGCGTCCCTATTAATGCCATCAAACTGGATCAAAGCTTTATCCGTAATGTGAATAAACGTCCCGTTTCTCAGTCACTCGTCAGGGCGATTGTTGCGGTAGCGAAGGCGCTTGATTTGCAGGTGATTGCCGAAGGTATTGAAACCGTCGATGAAGAAGCCTTTGTGTTAAAAAGCGGCGTCGATGGGCGGCAAGGCTATTTTTACGCAAAACCAATGCCCGCCGATCAGTTTGGGCACTGGCTGGCTCAGCATCCTGCCCGCGTGTAATTATCTAACCCGCTTTACGCAGTGATGCGCTGTGGCGGTTCTGTAACTGGACTAAACGTTCCATATAGGCAATATCCTTCGCTTCAAGCGTGAATGCATAATCTACCCAGTCCTCGGTGATATCCATCAGTTCCGCGCGTGACAGCTGCAGTACCCGCTGGCGCGCCTTTAGCATGGCGCGTACGCCATTCAGCTTAGGTCGCAGCGTATCGATAAAGGTGCGGGTGGCGCGGTAGCTGTCGCCCGGCTGGAAAACCTTATCGACCAGACCACGGGTTTCATACCATTCGGCACTGTGCGATTCGCCTTCCATAATCAGCTCTTCAGCCAGTTTCATGCCCGAACGCCGCGCGACTAATGAGTAGCCGCCCATTCCGGGAAACAGGTTAAAGGCGATTTCCGGAAACCCCATCCGCGCATTGTTTTGCGCCAGAATAAAGTGATGGGCCAGCGCGGCTTCAAAACCGCCGCCTAACGCACTGCCTTCAATCATCGCCAGCGTTACCGCGCCGGTGTCAAATCCACGTGCCGCCGAGTGGATGCAGTCAACGCAGGCACGGGCATAAGCACGTAACGCTTCGCGCCGGTTGTTGCGGATACATTCCACAAAAAAGCGCAGATCGCCACCGGCATTAAACATTTGTGGGACTAACGAGCCGGTGACCCAGAAGTCGATAGGTAAGCCCGATCGCTGCGCCGTGTAACTCAGATTCATGATCTCTTCAATCAACTCATGATTAAAACTGGGTCGTGGCTGGGCGCGCAACATCATCCACATGGTGCGACGTCCTTCCTCGTAATAGGCAACTAACTGCGTGGTTTGTCCGGCTTCGGAAAACAGTCTGCATGTGGGTTGGTTAATCACGGTCATTGTCTCATCCTCTATTATTTTGATGCGCTAATTGCGCCACATCAGCCTAATCCAGAGTGAGGCCAGACCAAATGAGAGATTGATTTACAACATAAATTCCAGAGTGATCCCCGATGCACCACCTTTAAATGATTAGTAGACTTTCTTGATATCCGCAGCCTTTACCACAGAAAGGCGCGAACCGATAACCGGCATTGATGGGACTGTCCTTCCCTTAAGGCTCGCTCATCACGAGCCATTTCGGGACGCAGGCACCGCTGCGCCCCAGGCATTATTTCTGGCCGTACCAGGCATTTTCACCGTGTTTGCGCAAATAGTGCAAATCAAGCAGGGTCTGCTGAATGGGAGGCAGCCCGGCCGTGAGCTGCTGGCTAAACAATCCCATGTAAGCCACTTCTTCCAGTACCACTGCACTGTGGACGGCCGCATGTGCGTCTTTGCCCCAGGCGAAAGGCCCGTGAGAATTCACCAGCACGGCAGGAATGGCCGAAGGAGAAAGTTCGCGCTCGGCGAAGGTTTCAATGATCACCTCCCCCGTATTCCACTCATACTGATTTTTGATTTCTTCATCGCGCATGGCTCGGGTGCAGGGAATCTCACCGTAAAAGTCGTCCGCGTGGGTGGTGCCCCACGCGGGGATGGCACGTCCGGCCTGCGCCCAGATGGTGGCATGACGTGAATGCGTATGGACGATTCCACCAACCTCAGGCCAGGCCAGGTAGAGTGCCCGGTGTGTAGCCGTATCGGATGAAGGCCGTTTTTCGCCCTCCACCACCTCGCCGGTCGCCAGGTTGACCACCACCATGTCCTCCACTTTCATGACATCGTAACTGACGCCAGAAGGTTTAATCACTAACAGACCTTGCTCACGGTCAATCGCGCTGACGTTTCCCCATGTGAAGGTGACAAGGTTGTATTTGGGGAGATCCAGGTTGGCTTCCAGGACCTGTTGTTTAAGGTGCTCCAGCATTTTTTTCTCCTGCTGAGAAGGGTTTTCATAGTGTGCGGAGCAGGCAGAAAAAACGTTATGGAGCAAATAGCTAAAAAGCAGCGGAAAATGGCTGTGAATGAAAAATTGTGTCGCGAATTAAGAATTTTCCATCTTCGGAAATTCTGCAAAATGAATAGAATTCTGTCAGGCATCAGACAGGTCCATCTGTTAATGATGCTTTTCAGCCGCTACAAGCAGATTGTCCATGGTGTCTGGCATTTTTATACTGAAAGGATGCGGTAATCATGCCTCACAGGCGGCCTGAAAAAATTTCACAGCTATACTTACTGTGTTGCATCTGCATACACAATAAAGGAGAAGTTCATGACAATTACAATGAAAAAAGTGACCGCCGCTGTCCTGGCGACCACGCTGGTTGTGGCGTTAAGCGGCTGTTCGAACTGGTCTAAACGCGACCGTAACACTGCGATTGGCGCAGGTGCCGGCGCAATTGGTGGCTCTGTATTAACCAACGGCAGCGCGCTGGGTACCGTGGGTGGTGCAGCTGTGGGTGGTATTATCGGTCACCAGGTTCACTAAGCACGCTATAACAATAAATCACGGCTACGCAGCGCATCTACATAATAAAAAACCGGGCTACCTTGTAGTCCGGTTTCTTCTTTCAACCCCCAGCCAGTTTTACCTTCATGCCTTTGGCTTCCAGCAGGCTTTTTAATAAATCGCGCTTGTCGCCCTGGATTTCGATCACGCCCTCTTTCACCGACCCGCCACAACCGCATTTTTTCTTCAGTTCAGCGGCCAGCTGGTTCAGTGCTGCCTCATCCATATCGACGCCAGAAATCAGGCAAACACCTTTGCCTTTGCGTCCACTGGTCTGGCGCTGAATGCGAACAATGCCGTCGCCTTTGGGCCGTTCCGCCTTTTGTTCGGGCTGAGTGATACGGCCAGCGTCGGTTGAATACACCAAGGGATTATCGCGACTCATTTTACGCTCTCCAAATCCTGCAACAGCGCCTTAAGCGTCGCGGCGGGGTCCGCTGACTGCGTAATGGGACGTCCTATTACCATATAATCGACGCCAGCAAGGCGGGCCTGCTGTGGCGTCATAACGCGGCGCTGATCGCCCGCGTCGCTTCCCTGAGGCCTAATGCCGGGAGTAACCAGCTTAAAATCATGACCGATCGCCTGTTTGAACCGCGCGGCTTCATGTGCGGAGCAGACAACCCCATCAAGACCGCATTCGCGCGTGAGTTTTGCCAGGCGTTCAGCCTGCTCTGCGGGAGACAGCGTGATGCCCAGGCCCAGTAAGTCTTCGGCATCCATGCTGGTCAGGACGGTGACGGCAATCAGTAACGGCGCCTGCTCACCATAGGGAAGAAGCGCTTCACGGGCGGCATTCATCATGCGTGCCCCGCCGCTCGCATGAACGTTCACCATCCAGACGCCAAGATCGGCGGCGGCAGCGACCGCGCGGGCGGTGGTATTAGGGATGTCGTGAAATTTCAGGTCGAGAAAGATCTCAAATCCACGTTGTTGCAGGGTTTTTACCAGCTGTGGGCCGAACAATGTGAACATTTCTTTGCCCACTTTCAGGCGGCAGCTGCCCGGCTCTATCTGATCGACAAAATGCAGTGCGCTGTTCATATCGTGGTAATCAAGCGCCACTAACACCGGTGAAGTCTGGGATAAGGCCATGCTATTTCCTCTGCGGTAGGCACCTGCTGGCGCGTTAGACAAACGGCACGCATTCTACCTGCCCGCTTTTCGCATCACAATCCCTGTTGCGCTGCCAGGCGATAAACGCACGGAGGTCAGGCAATTTCTGTAATTAACAATTTAAGTATGTTGTAACTAAAAAGCATTGAAAACCGAAGACAATAACCAACAGGTTATTGCCCATCCAGTCCGCGAATCGGTTTGACTGATGACCAGGTCCGGCATGACGGACAGTGCCAGTAGAGCGCATGGGCCGTAAAGCCGCATTTCTGGCAGCGATAGCGTGGTTTCGTGCGGATTTGCTCGCCGACCAGATCGCGCAGCACCATCAGGCTCTCTTTAGCACGACCATCCTCCGCTTCATGCAGGTGAAACTCCATCAGACGATGGAATACGCGCATGTTGGGGTGACGCTGTAACTGGTTATTGATGTAGTTTTGCGCCGCTTCCGCGCCCTGCTCCTGCTCCAGAATCGCGGAAAGATACAGTTCCGCCGCGGCGCCGGTGTTCTCTTCCACACAGCGTTTAAGAAATGCGGCCCAGGCGTCGGGCTGATTAAGACGCTGAAAACAGGTTTCCAACATCGGCAGCGTTTCACTGACCAGCTCTTTATCCTGATCCAGAACACGCTGCAGATGCTCGATAGCTTTAGCGTGCTCCCCTTTCTCCATCAGGATGCGCCCCATCATAATCGAGACGCGTGCGCTCTGGCGATCGGCTGACTCCCCCTTTTTCAACAGGGTCATCGCCCTGTCGAGATCGTCGCTGCTCATGGCCTGCAGCGCGAGTTCGCAATAAAAATGGGCAATCTCACCCTTCTGCTTGTCTTTGCCCAGTTTAACCAGCCGCTCAGCCACCTCGATAGCCTGAACCCAGTCGCTGGTTGCCTGATGAATAAGCAACAGCTGTTGCAGTGCACCGATCCTGAAATCTGTCTCATCCGTCAGCTGTTTGAACATGTCTTCGGCGCGGTCATAAAGACCTGCTGCCATATAGTCACGCCCCAGTTGCTGGATGGCCAGCAAGCGTTGTTCGTAGCTTAGCGACGCGCTTTCCATTAAAGACTGATGAATTCGAATGGCGCGGTCAACCTCACCGCGCGAACGGAACAGGTTGCCAAGGGTCAGGTGCGCTTCAACCGTGCCGCTGTCTTCCTTGAGCATGTCAAGAAACAGATCGACCGCTTTATCCTGCTGGTTGGAGAGTAAAAAGTTTACCCCTGCGACGTAGTCACGAGACAGGCGGTTTGATTCCTGTTGCTTATCCTGCTGCGCGCTTCGGCGGCCCATGTACCAACCATAGGCAGCGGCGACAGGAAGTAACAGAAACAGCAGCTCTAACATGGAGACTTATTCCTGCGCGGCCGGCGGTAGCGGTTTACCGACAGGCGCTGGCGTGCTCTGATCAATCTGTGTCTGCAGGCGCTTAACTTTACGTTGTGCATTGGCCAGAGAGACCCGAAGACGTAACCAGAAGAGTCCGCAAATAACCCATCCCAGCAAAAAACCGACGCCGAAAAGCGTTGCCAGTAACGTAGAGATACGGAATTCACCCTGCGCCAGCAGATAGTTAAAGGTGATAACCTGGTCGTTGTGCGCGCCAAGGGTCACGGAAATGATAAAAATGACCAAAACCACTAAAAAAATCAGCAAATATTTCACAGTGCATCCCGTTGTGAGGTTGTCGAATAGAATTATGCCAAAATTACGGCAAAAATACTGCTCCCGGCCGCATCAGACGAAGAGCTTTTGCTCAGTTTCAAGATAAAGATATGGTGCTGAAGGGCGCAATTACAATCCTTGTTCCCGTTCGGCCACCTCCTGCTTCTCTTCCGGTGGCAGGCTGAGCGGCCCACAGAAGCGTTGAGCGAGCCAGGTTGCCACCACGACAAACACCCAGGAAATGAATGTTGCCACGGCCAGATCGCGCGGCCAGTGCATGCCCAGCAGCAGGCGACTGCCCATGACGCCTGTCGCCCAGAGTCCGACAAGCACAATCGTTTTGTAATGCCGGCGTGGCCAAAGTAAACCGATGACCAGTAAGGCCCAACTGGCGGCAAACATCGTGTGTCCGGACGGGAAGGCAAACCCTGTTTCAAAGGCCCAGTGCTTTTTCAACCAGCCCGGAATATGGGATTCATCCGCAATCAGCGCCGTGACGCGCTGGCCACGTTGCTCACGATTCAGTTGGTAAAAGGTCTTGTCGTCCAGCCCGTGGGTTTTCTCCAGCCAGACGACATAGGGCCGGGGTTCCTGCACCTGCTCTTTGATAAAGGATTTTGTGTATTGACCGGCCAGAATGGTGGCATTCATGATCACCAGGAGCAGCAGCGCCGGTTTGAGCCTGAAACGCAGGCACCACAGCACCCACGCGCTTAAAATCAGGCTGGTCAGCATTCCCCACGGCCGTGTGACCGTTTCGGTCATCCAGAACAAGACCTTAAGAAAGGTATTACTTTCGCCAGGCTGCCATTGCCAACCGGACAACCATACTGCAACCGGCATAATAAGCAGCAGCAGCATTCCCGCCAGCGTCCGTTGAAAGATTTTAATCATCCCTTTTCCTTTTTCCCGGTAAAAACCTGTTGCGAAAGCATAACTTTAGCTTAAAAAAGAATAACATAACCTTTTAAGATTAGATAATCGTGCTTTATCACAACAATCGTTTACACAGATTAACAGCCTGCCTCGCGGTTGTGGCACAATATTCCACGTTTGTCGGGCCGCATCGGCCTGTGCACTATTATGATGATAGTGCATCCTTTGAGGGTTCTGGAGAGTCACATGCAGCTTAAACGGGTGGCAGAAGCCAAACTGCCCACGCCATGGGGAGATTTCCTGATGGTAGGTTTTGAAGAACTGGCAACCGGTCATGACCATGTTGCCCTGGTCTTTGGCGATATTAACGATAATCAACCAGTCCTGGCTCGTGTTCATTCCGAGTGTCTGACTGGCGATGCGCTGTTCAGCCTGCGTTGCGACTGCGGCTTCCAACTTGAAGCGGCCCTGAATGCCATTGCTGAAGAAGGCCGCGGTGTACTGCTCTATCACCGCCAGGAAGGTCGTAACATCGGTCTGCTGAACAAGATTCGTGCCTATGCGTTGCAGGATAAAGGCTACGACACCGTTGAAGCCAATCATCAGTTGGGCTTTGCCGCTGACGAACGTGACTTCACGCTGTGTGCCGATATGTTTAAGTTACTGGGCGTAAATGAAGTTCGGCTGCTCACTAACAATCCGCGGAAAGTGGAAATTCTTGGTGAAGCCGGGATCAATATTGTTGAGCGGGTGCCGTTGGTTGTCGGGCGCAATCCTGAGAATGCGCACTATCTTGATACCAAGGCAGAAAAAATGGGTCATCTTCTGCCGAAGTCCTGAATGAAACAGCCGGGTTTCCCCGGCTGATTTATCAGTTCAGCATGTTACGAATCACGTAGTGCAGAATACCGTCGTTTCGGTAATAGGTCAGTTCATTACCGGTATCAATACGGCAACGCGTATCCAGCTTCTCCTGACTGCCATCTGCGCGCGTTAGCGTGACAGAAACGGTGCATCCGGGTTTAAGCTGCGCCAGGTTTTCCACATCTATCGCCTCATCCCCTTTCAGACCTAACGTTTTACGCGTTACGCCCTGAGGGAACTCCAGCGGCAGAATCCCCATACCAATCAGGTTGGAACGGTGAATACGTTCGAAGGATTCCGCAATTACCACGCGGACGCCTTGCAAACGCGGCCCTTTCGCCGCCCAGTCACGGCTCGATCCTGAACCGTACTCTTTACCCGCAATCACCGCCAGGGGAATGCCGTCAGCCTGATATTTCATCGCCGCGTCATAAATGGCCAACTGCTCACCGCTGGGGTAGTGTTTGGTGTAACCCCCTTCCACGCCGGGCACCATTTCATTTCGAATACGGATATTCGCAAAGGTCCCGCGCATCATCACTTCGTGGTTGCCGCGCCGTGAACCGTAGGAGTTAAAATCATTCCGCTCCACGCCGTGGGACAGCAGATAGCGACCGGCCGGACTTTCCGCTTTGATGCTACCGGCAGGCGAGATGTGGTCAGTGGTGACCGAATCGCCAAGAATCGCCAGCAGGCGCGCGCCATGAATATCCTGAACCGGCTTAGGTTCTTTTTCCATGTCGTCAAAGAAGGGCGACAGGCGAATGTAGGTTGATCCTTCATCCCAGTCGTAGGTAGCCGCTTCACTTACCTTAATGGCCTGCCACTCTGGCGTGCCGTTAAATACCTCAGCGTACTCTTTGTGATACATATCGCTGGTGACCTGCTGGACGGCGGTCGCAATCTCTTCAGGTGAAGGCCAGATGTCTTTCAGAAATACCGGCTTGCCCTGATGATCGTGACCGAGCGGGTCGGTTTGCAGGTTGATTTTCATATTACCTGCCAGCGCATAGGCGACGACCAGCGGTGGCGATGCCAGCCAGTTGGTTTTAATCAGCGGATGAATACGGCCCTCGAAGTTGCGGTTACCGGACAGGACGGCCCCTACCGTTAAATCCCCTTCTTTGATGGCCGATTCAATCTCATCCGGCAGCGGACCCGAGTTACCGATACAGGTCGTACAGCCGTAGCCCACAAGGTTAAAACCCAGTTTATCGAGATGAGGTGTCAGCTGCGCGACCGCGAGATAGTCGGAGACCACTTTAGAACCCGGAGCCAGCGACGCTTTGACCCACGGCTGGCGTTTTAATCCCCGCTCAACCGCTTTTTTCGCCAGTAAACCTGCGGCCATCAGCACGCTGGGGTTAGAGGTGTTGGTACAGGAGGTAATCGCCGCAATCGCCACCGCGCCATCGGTCAGCGTGTGGCTCAGGCCGGTCTCGCTGTCGGTATAGTCGACCTGCTTATGCGGTTTCTGTGCATGGTTCACTTCCAGCTCATTGCTGGCATCGAAAGCGGCGGGCACATCACCCAGCGAGACGCGATCCTGCGGACGTTTCGGTCCGGCCAGGCTCGACTCGACATCATTCATATCAAGCGCAAGGCTACTGGTGAAAATCGGTTCATCGCCCGCATTACGCCACAGGCCCTGTCGCTTAGCATAGTGTTCAACCAGTGCCACCTGCTCGGCATCGCGTCCGGTTAGCGTCATATAGCTGAGTGTAACTTCATCAACCGGGAAAAATCCGCAGGTTGCGCCATATTCCGGTGCCATATTAGCAATGGTGGCACGGTCGGCCAGCGGCAGATCAGCCAGGCCATCGCCATAGAACTCGACAAACTTCCCGACAACGCCGTGCTTACGCAGCATTTGCGTGACGGTAAGTACAAGGTCGGTTGCGGTGATGCCCGCACGCAGTTTCCCGGTTAGCTTGAAACCCACGACGTCGGGGATCAGCATAGAAACCGGCTGGCCAAGCATGGCGGCCTCTGCCTCAATCCCGCCCACGCCCCAGCCGAGTACACCCAGGGCATTGATCATGGTGGTATGAGAATCGGTTCCGACTAACGTATCAGGCCAGGCGTAACGTTCACCGTTAATGTTCTGCTGCCAGATCGCTTTGCCCAGGTATTCCAGGTTCACCTGATGACAGATACCTGTGCCTGGCGGTACCACCCGAAACTGATCAAAAGCCTTTTGGCCCCAGCGCAGAAAAACGTAGCGTTCATGGTTGCGCTCCATTTCCAGCCGCACGTTTTCTTCAAATGCGTTATCGTCACCGAAATGGTCAACCGTGACAGAGTGGTCGATAACCAGATCGACCGGCGACAGAGGATTCACTTTGGCGACGTCGCCGCCAAGACGACTCACCGCCTCACGCATGGCGGCCAAATCCACCACGGCAGGCACGCCAGTGAAGTCCTGCATTAATACACGCGCAGGGCGATAGGCAATTTCCCGATCGCCATGGGCCGTTTTCTGCCAGTCGACCAGTGCCTGGATATCCTCTTCCGTGACTGAATCACCGTCCTGCCAGCGCAGCAGGTTTTCCAGCAGAACTTTCATGGATTTAGGCAAACGATCAATGTTGCCGAGATGTTGTGATGCGCGAGGTAGACTGAAGATGTGATAGTTTTGATTATCTACCTGCAGTGTTTCCTGACTCTGCTCGCGTAGGGTTGACGACATAGCTCCTCCTTAATAATCATGGTCTTTAAACCTCAGAGACAACAAGGTTTAGCTTAAAGATAGACCACTTTTCTGTTAACGTTTTGATTACAACACCAATTGCTACAATCTGACGCAAACAAAAATGCCCCGTAAAATTACGAGGCATTATTTATTAACAGGAAACGATATATTACAAGGCTGCCCAAAGTGCTGCCATCCACACGCTAAAAGAGAAAGCATAGGCACTGAACCAGGTCATTTTAATCATATTCATAAGATCACTCCTGCGCCGAATGGGCAATAGAAAGCCGCACTACCAACCGTTTTAACGGATGACATCTTTTATGCTACGTGTGAAAGGCTTTTTTAAGCAGCCGAATGACAGAAGATGTGTCGAAAAGAAAAGAACGATAATTAATTATTTTACTTTCGGGTCCAGAAACGACTCGATGAAATTGCGTTGATGTTCGTTGAGATCCCAGCTTTCCGGGATAGACACTTTTTCCGCCTTTGCAACGGGCTCTTTAGCTTTGTAGCCAGAGAGGCGATGCTGACGAGTGGTCATTGTGTGCTTATGGCAGAGTGCGTTTGCCCACATGGCTTAACCCCAGATGCGCCAAATCATTAACGCTACAACAACCCAAAACAGCGCTGAGGCAGCAAATACAGTTAACCAGGCGTTGCGACGAGTGTTACCGGAGCGCTTAACCTTGGTGCTTTTAGCCGGGAAACCCGGGTCTACAGTCAGTCTCGTAGTCATAGTTTTTGATAATCACTCTCAACAAAACGATTGATAACATCGATTAAGATTTAGGACGAATCCTAAACCCGTTAAGGCCAAAAATCCAGTAATTTTTATTGCACAAAACGATTAACGCAATTTATCAAAATGGTAAAAATTACTTAAGTGATGATTAATGACTTATTCCAAATAAACGTAAACGGCAGTGACAAAAATTTGAGTTAATTTAACTTTAGATCCAGTCATTACTAAACCCGTCTTTTAATCACCCCCTAATTAACGCTTCTCCATCAAGGCTTAACTGGAGTATGGGAATTATCCTGGCAGCCCGCAAAGATATCGCGTCAAAAATGTGTTGTGTTTCGCATTTAAGATACAGCAAACATTAAACATGTGATCGACGCAGCATTAACAAAAAAATAATAAAACTTATCAACCTAAGCATGGCGCTAACATTCAAACAAAAAAAAGGCTGCACAAGGCAGCCTGAGACTAAGGGATTGGACATCTCTGTTACTTAAACGGCAGTTTGATATCTTTAAACATGGCTTCAATATCTTCGTTTGAGCGTAGCGCGACAGCCGTATCAACGACATCTCGCGTCAGATGAGGCGCAAAGCGCTGGATAAAGTCATACATGTAGCTACGCAGGAAGGTGCTGCGACGAAAGCCAATCTTGGTCGTGCTGTTGGTGAAAATTTCAGAGGCTTCGATTCTGACCAGGTCGGGATCGGCAACGGGATCGACGGCCATGCTGGCGATAACGCCAACCCCTAACCCCAGTCGGACATAGGTTTTGATAACGTCCGCATCCGTCGCGGTAAAAACGATACGCGGCGTTAATCCTGCCCGCATAAACGCGGTATCCAGCTCCGAGCGACCGGTGAAACCAAAGGTATAAGTGACCAGCGGAAAATCGGCCAGCTCCTCAATCGTTACCTGCGCTTTACCTGCCAGAGGATGATCGGGCGTGACAACGATGGCGCGGTTCCAGTGATAGCACGGCAGCATGATCAGGTCGTCGTACAGATGCAGCGCTTCCGTCGCAATGGCAAAATCCGCATTTCCCTTGGAGACCGCCTCGGCAATCTGCGTTGGGGAGCCCTGATGCATATGCAGTGAAACACGGGGATAGCGCTCGATAAATCCTTTGATCACGCCCGGGAGGGCATAGCGAGCCTGAGTATGGGTAGTCGCCACATACAGGGAGCCCTTATCTGGCCAGGTATGTTCACCGGCGACAGACTTGATTGCGTCGACTTTAGAGAGGACTTCGCGGGCAATACGAATGATTTCTTCACCGGCCGGCGTCACCTGGGTGAGATGTTTACCGCTGCGGGCAAAAATCTGCACGCCCAGTTCGTCTTCTAACATACGCACCTGTTTGCTTATGCCAGGCTGCGAGGTATAAAGACCTTCCGCTGTCGAAGAGACATTAAGATTGTGGTTCACGACTTCTACGATATAGCGCAACTGCTGTAATTTCATATCTTTTTTTATCCTGGTCGGTTACAGAGTCGCATCCCCGGATGACGTACTGTCGCCCCGGCCGGTGGAGGAGTGCTGAGCAGCAAGAAGGGTTCGGAAATGCTATAACCACTATAGCATTTTAAGAAACAATGTAGAACGGATTGATATAAGGCGAGAAAAAAGGCCAGCGTGTGCTGGCCTCTGAGGATTACTTTTTCGCTTCCTGCCACTTGCCGTCAATGTAAAACGCTGACCAGCCCGTCGCTTTACCCTCTTTTTCAGAGGCAACGTACTGTTGTTTCGTTTTACGGCTAAAGCGCACCAACGTTTTATTGCCTTCCGGATCGGTTGCTGGCGCTTCGGCCAGGTATTTCAACTTCTCAGGCAGGCGATCGTGGAAACGTTGCAGTTCCTCCACCAGCGGTGCACGGGTTTCACGTGACTTTGGAAAGGTGTTAGCGGCCAGGAACACACCCGCCGCACCGTCGCGCAGCACAAAGTAGGCATCTGACTTTTCACACGGCAGTTCTGGCAGCGGCACCGGATCTTCTTTCGGTGGTGCCACATCGCCATTACGCAAAATTTTACGTGTATTCTTGCAGTCATCGTTGGTACAGGCCATGTACTTACCGAAACGCCCCATCTTCAGGTGCATTTCAGACCCGCACTTTTCGCACTCAACCACCGGACCGTCGTAACCCTTGATTCGGAACTCGCCCTCTTCGATTTCATAGCCATCGCATTCAGGGTTGTTACCACACACGTGCAGTTTGCGTCCGTTATCAATCAGGTAGCTGTCCATTGCCGTGCCGCACTTCTGGCAACGACGACGTGCGCGTAACGCATTGGTTTCAGCATCGTCCCCTTCCAGAATATTCAGCACTTCATTTTCTGGAATCAGGTTAATGGTTTGCTTACAGCGCTCTTTCGGCGGCAGTGCGTAACCTGAACATCCCAGGAAAACGCCGGTACTGGCCGTGCGAATGCCCATTTTGCGGCCGCAGGTGGGGCAGTCAATGGTGGTTAACACCATCTGGTTTGGCTGCATGCCGCCTTCTTCAGGATCTTTCTCCGCCTGTTCCAGCTGCTGGCTGAAGTCTGAGAAGAAGCGATCAAGCACCGCTTTCCATTCCGCCTGATTGTTGGCAACCTGGTCGAGGCTGCTTTCCATATGCGCGGTGAAATCGTAATTCATCAGTTCGCGGAAATTTTCTTCCAGGCGATCGGTGACGATTTCACCCATTTTTTCGGCATAAAAACGGCGATTCTCAACCCGGACATAGCCCCGGTCCTGAATGGTGGAGATAATAGCGGCATAGGTCGAAGGCCGGCCAATTCCACGTTTTTCCAGTTCGCGCACCAGCGAGGCTTCGCTGAAGCGAGCCGGTGGCTTGGTAAAGTGCTGGCTTGGCAGCAATGCCTGCAGGCTCAGTTCGTCACCCACGTTCACCGGCGGCAAGGTGCGATCTTCATCGTTCTTGCGCAGGGCGGGCATGACCTTAGTCCAGCCGTCAAAACGCAGCGTGCGCCCTTTGGCCTTCAGTTTGTAATCCCCCGCTGTTACCGTCAGCGTGGTTGAATCATACTGAGCAGGTGTCATCTGGCAGGCAACAAACTGACGCCAGATGAGCTGATACAGCTTTTGTGCATCCGCTTCCATATCTTTGAGCTGCTCAGCCACCACATCCACGTCAGAAGGACGAATCGCTTCGTGCGCTTCCTGTGAATTCTCTTTGCTGGCAAAGGTATTGGCGTTGTCTGGCAGATACTTTTTACCGAAATTCCCTTCGATATAGCCGCGCACCATGGAAACCGCATCCTGACTCAGATTGGTCGAGTCGGTACGCATATAGGTGATATGACCCGCTTCATAAAGTCGCTGTGCCATCATCATGGTTTTTTTGACGCCAAAGCCCAGGCGGGTACTCGCGGCCTGCTGTAGCGTAGACGTAATAAATGGCGCACCGGGTTTACTGCTGGTTGGCTTATCTTCGCGATCGGTAACGGCAAAGCGGGCTTTTTCAAGCAGCGCCAGGGCGGCATGCGTCTGTTCGTGATTGACCGGACGGAAAGGCTTATCACCCGCGTGAGTCACGTCCATCGCCAGGTCATCGCCCTTCGGCGTCGTCAGGTTAGCGCTGAGTTCCCAATACTCTTCAGGAACAAACGCTTTGATCTCGCGCTCGCGCTCAACCACTAACCGCACGGCAACCGACTGTACGCGGCCCGCAGATAATCCCCGCGCGACTTTTTTCCACAACAGCGGCGAAACCATGTAGCCCACAACACGGTCCATAAAGCGGCGTGCCTGTTGCGCATTAACGCGGTCAATATTCAGTTCGCCCGGCGTATCAAACGCCTGACGGATCGCATTTTTGGTGATTTCGTTAAACACCACGCGGCTAAAGCGTTTGTCGTCGCCGCCGATGACTTCCCGCAGGTGCCAGGCAATGGCTTCCCCTTCGCGGTCAAGGTCGGTTGCGAGATAAATGTGGTCAGCGTTTTCAGCCAAGGCTTTGAGTTCAGCGACCACCTTCTCTTTATTTGGCAGGATTTGGTAGTCCGCTTCCCAGCCATGATAGGGATCAACGCCCATACGGCTGACCAGCGCGGCCTTCTCGTCCTTCTTTACTTTTTTGACTTTTTTATCTGTCGAGGTTTCAGCACTTTTTTTGGCGGTTGAACCACTGGTCGGCAGATCCCGGATATGGCCCACGCTGGATTTCACCACGTAGCCACTGCCCAGGTATTTATTGATTGTTTTGGCCTTTGCCGGGGACTCAACAATAACGAGTGCTTTACCCATATTTACCTTTACCTAATGAATACGTCCTGCTCTACGGGAGAGGATTGGATGCCCAAAAACCCACGGGGTTCAATATTGCTACGCCTGTTTTTTATTTCAGGACGAGGGGCTCAATCTCTGGTCAGTGATTACAGTCCAATGCAACTTTATGATAAAAATCGCTTTTTCTGCCTGACTTAATCGCACTTCCCGGTGCAATATCCCTGGAATCTGAAACGCCCACACTGTACCTGATAAAATCTGTTACGCAACTTAATTAGCATCTGTTGTGAGTAAAGCCCCTTTTTACCCCTGCAGCCGTTTGTCGAACGATGCGATACGCAAGTAATATAGAAAGAATTGTCAGACTGTCAAAAAGGAGCCGACACATGCACAACCCGACTCAGGGTATTTCGCCCCAGGCACTACTGGAGATTGCCAATGCTCTTCTCAGGCAACATGATGATTATTTAGCCGGTGTCGCGGTGGAGGCGGTCAGTCAGCAGGGTGATGTGCTGGTCTTCCGTGGCCCGCTTTTTTTGGATGAAGAAGGGTTGCCAACGGCAAAAACCACCGCGGTCTTCAATCTCTTTAAACACCTGGCGGTTGAGCTGTCTCCCCGCTACCACCTGCAATAACAACAAACCCGGCCGAAGCCGGGTTTGTACTCATAACATCGGTTTATCACCGCGTTGCCACCACTTTAGCAGCAGGCGTTCAAATACCTGTCCTGAACTGTGGGTCAGGCGATCGATTCTTGAACGGCGACGCACGTAGTTCACGCCCAGCACGGTAAATTTATCCATGTGCTGAATAATCAGATCGTCACTGGTTGAAATACGATCGATCAGGCCTAACGTCAGGGCCTGGCGTCCGTACCAGTGCTCACCGGTGGCGACACGGTCGATGTCGAGTGACGGGCGCATTTCGTGAACGAACTGCTTAAACAACAGATGTGTTTCATTCAGATCCTGCTGGAATTTCTCACGCCCTTCCTCCGTGTTTTCACCAAACAGTGTCAGGGTGCGTTTGTACTGGCCCGCCGTGTGCAGTTCAACATCGATATCGTTGCGCTTGAGCAGGCGATTGAAGTTAGGAATTTGCGCGACAACGCCAATTGAACCTATGACCGCAAAGGGCGCCGCCACGATCTGGCTGGCAACACAGGCCATCATGTAACCGCCGCTGGCCGCGACCTTATCAACGGCAGCCGTAAGTGTTAATCCGGCGTCACGCAGGCGCTGCAACTGAGAGGCGGCGAGACCATAGCCGTGCACCATGCCACCCGGGCTTTCCAACCGCAGCAGGACTTCGTCACCGGGCTGGGCCACTGCCAGTACGGCAGAGACTTCTTCACGCAATGATTTCACTTCGCTGGCATCTATGCTGCCGTTAAAGTCGAGCACATAAAGCGTCGGCCTGGCGGTCTCCAGGCTGCCCTGCTTCACTGCGCGTTTCTCTGCTTTAGCCTTTTGTTTCTCGGCTTTCTTATGATTTTTTAACCACAGCTTTTGTGCCTGAGGTTTCATTTTCTCAAGCTGCAGATCCTCTTTCATTTTGCTGTAGTCATCACCGAGGTGGGTTAAACGGAGTTGCCCACCCTGGTGACGTTTGCGCTGTGCGGCGTTCACAACGATCATGACGATCGCTGCAATGGCAATCACCACCGTCACCGCTTTTGCTAAAAACAGTCCATAATTCAAAAGAAGTTCCATCGTGTCGCCTTATTAAACAGAGGATTACTGACAAAGGGTTAGTTTAACTGGTTTATTTTGGCTCGTCGCCTGAAATGCCAGCACCTGGCACAGAATGTACCTGTTGCTAATTGCGTCATGCCCTGAATTGAGGCATAAAGCGTGAAACCCTCACGTTGCGGGAGGCTCCCAACATGCATTACCAACCCAAAAATGATTTACTTGCGAATCGCCTGATTCTCGTGACCGGTGCCTCTGACGGCATTGGACGGGAAGCCGCGTTAACCTATGCCCGCTTTGGTGCGGAAGTCATCTTACTGGGGCGCAGCGCCGAAAAGCTGCAGCAGACAGAAGAGGCGATTAATCAGTTAAACAAATGTCCGGCACACTCGGTCGTATTTGATCTGTCTGAGGCCACGCCGGCGCATTGCCACCAGCTGGCCGGGCAACTGGCACAACGGTTTTCACACCTGGATGGCGTCTTACATAACGCCAGTATTCTGGGTGACATCACGCCGCTGGCCGAGCTTGATCCCCTGGTGTGGCAACAGGTGATGAAGATTAACGTTGATGCGACTTTCTTCCTCACCCAGGCCCTGCTGCCGCTGTTGTTAAAATCAGATAGCGGCTCGCTGGTCTTCACCACGTCTAGCGTAGGCCGCACCGGCCGGGCAGGCTGGGGAGCCTATGCGGTATCGAAATTTGCCACCGAAGGCATGATGCAGGTGCTGGCAGATGAGTATAAAAATCATGGGTTGCGGGTCAACTGTATCAATCCCGGCGGTACGCGGACTAAAATGCGTGCCAGTGCGTTTCCGCAGGAAGATGCCAGCAAACTTAAAACCCCCGCCGATATCATGCCGCTCTACCTGTATTTGATGGGCGACGACAGTCGTCGCAAAACCGGTATCAGCTTTGATGCCCAGCCTGGCAGAAAACCCGGAGCGGCCGAGTAATGACGGATGAACGCCACCAACAGCGACAGCAGCGTTTGAAAGAACACGTCGATGCCCGCATTGCCGCAGCCAGTGAAGTCAGGGGCATCCTGATGGTGTTTACCGGCAATGGCAAAGGTAAGACCACGGCGGCGTTTGGCACCGCGCTCCGCGCCTGCGGGCATGGTAAGCGTGCCGCAGCCATTCAGTTTATCAAAGGCGAGTGGCCAAACGGCGAGCGCAATCTGCTGGAACAGCATGGCGTGGAGTTTCAGGTGATGGCTACCGGCTTCACCTGGGAAACGCAGAATCGCCAGACCGATACCGATGCCTGCCTTGCCGTGTGGCAACATGCTCAGCGCATGCTGGCCGATCCCCGGCTGGACCTGGTGATACTTGATGAAATCACCTATATGGTCAGCATGGATTATCTTCCGCTTGAGGCGGTGGTAACGGCCCTGAAACAGCGACCGGTGCATCAGAGCGTTATCGTTACTGGCCGGGGCTGCCATCGCACGCTGCTGGATATGGCCGATACGGTAACGGAAATGCGCCCCGTCAGGCACGCTTTTGACGCCGGTATCCAGGCCCAACAGGGCATAGACTGGTAGCGTTAATTAACACAATGCCATAAAGGTCAGGCGTGAATCCGTCTGACCCGCCTCTTTTTTGTCTCAATCAAATTATCAATCTGTTATCACTTTGCTATAGCTGTCATCCCCATCCCTTGCTCAAACGCGAGATGACCCACCACGCGCCCTTCCCGGTGGCGCGTTAAGGTTGTCGGGGCAATTTGTGCAGGCTGCTCACGGCCTTACCCCATTCAACTGGCGATCAATGTCATTTTTTCGCTTAGGTTTTACGCGCCCTTTCCAGTTAATGATGCCTGAAATTAACCCTTTCCCGCGCCAGCATTCATTGATCACAGTCACATTGTGCCGGGCCAGCCGGGCCGGAAACCGATCGGGATCACCCTTTTATGTTAAAGAAATGATAAAAATAATTTAGCTTTAATATCATCTCTATGTGCATGGTTAATCAAAACAACAGGTTAACTATTAACACGCTAAGTAATTCCATAAATTATTACCTTGCTTACTCACAATTGAATAACTTTTTGCCAATAAGAGGGCTGTTATTTTGCTGACCATACTGGGTTTTACGATGGTTGTTTGTTTCATGTATTTAATCATGACCAAACGCATGTCAGCGCTGATAGCGCTAATTCTTATTCCCACACTGTTCGCCCTGATAGGGGGATTTTACCAGGGTCTGGGCGCCATGATGCTCGATGGTGTGAAAACGCTGGCTCCTACGGGCGTGATGCTCACCTTCTCTATCCTCTACTTCGGCCTGATGATCGATGCGGGTCTGTTTGACCCCTTGGTGCGGTTTATTTTGAAAATCGTACGTGGCGATCCGCTTAAGGTTCTCGTCGGAACGGCCGTGTTAACGTTGCTGGTCTCACTGGATGGTGACAGCTCAACAACTTACATGATCGCGATTGCCGCGTTTCTGCCTCTTTACCGCAAGCTGGGTATGAACGTGCTGGCAATGACCTGTCTGGTTAACCTTGCAAGCGGTATCATGAACCTTTCTCCCTGGGGCGGCCCGACGGCCCGTGCGGCGGCGGCATTGCGCATTGACGCGCTGGACATTTTTATTCCCATGCTGCCGGCCATTTTTATCGCCTGCGTGGCCCTTGTCGGCCTGGCGTTTCTGTTTGGCCTGCAGGAACGTAAGCGCCTGGGGGTCATGAGCATCAACGATCACCATCTGGATAATATTGAGCTGGGCCTGGGCGATGCGGAAGAGTGCGCGGCGAATCGTCGACCTAAAATGTTCTGGCCAAACTTTATTCTTACCACGGTGCTGCTGGTTTTGTTGGTTATTGGCGCGATGCCTATCCAGATTCTGTTTATGCTGGCCTTCGCGATTGCGGTAATGCTGAATTACCCTACGCTGGAAGAGCAAAAGGCGCGTATTGGTTCCCATGCCAGTAATGTGCTGGCCGTCACAGCCCTGATTTTTGCCGCAGGTATTTTTACCGGCATCCTTTCCGGAACCGGCATGGTGGATGCCATGGCGAAGAGCCTGTTGGCGTTTATCCCCCACAGCTTTGGCCCCTATCTCGCGGTATTCACCGCATTAATCAGCCTGCCTTTTACCTTTTTTATGTCCAACGATGCCTTCTACTTTGGCATCCTGCCGGTCATTGCCCAAACGGCGGCCAGCTATGGGATTTCTGCTGAGGAAATTGCCCGCGCTTCGATTGTGGGTCAGCCTTTCCACCTGCTCAGCCCGCTGGTTCCATCGGTTTATCTCTTGGTCGGTCTGGCGAAAGTCGATATTGGTGACCACCAGCGTTTTGCCATTAAGTGGGGCATTTTAATCAGTCTGGTGCTAATGGCCGGGGGATTAATTACCGGCGCGTTTCCACTGTTCCACCGCTAAACCGGCTCAGATCACCTCTCCCTGACAGCAAAAAGCCGCAACGATCACGTTGCGGCTTTTTTATTAATCCGGCGCTTCAGCTCAGCCTGATATCAGGTCGCGTTGCGTTTGCTGCCCGGATTACGACGCGCAGGTCTGCCACTGGTCTGGCTGTGGCGTTTAACGGCACGACGGATCTGGTTGGCTTTGGTGCGGCGGCGATCTTTTTCGACAGCCAGCTTGGTGACGGTCTCATCGTCCATTCCCACCATATTGCGCAGATAGTTAACAGCAGGGAGATCAAGCTCCATCCAGCCACCGCGTGGTACGCCTTTTGGCAACGTGATATCGCCATAGCGAACACGCATCAGTCGACTCACCTGAACGCCCACCGCTTCCCACAAACGACGAACCTCCCGGTTACGTCCTTCGGTCAGGGTTACGTTATACCACTGGTTAATCCCTTCCCCCCCGGCAAAGCGCAGTGTTTTAAATGCCGCGGGGCCATCTTCAAGCTGCACACCTTTACTGAGCTGACGAATTTTGTCGTCATCAACCTGACCAAACACGCGCACCGCATATTCACGTTCAACTTCACGGCTGGGGTGCATCAGGCGGTTAGCCAGTTCACCATCGGTTGTGAACAGCATCAATCCACAGGTATTGACGTCAAGGCGGCCCACGGCGATCCAGCGCGAACCGCGCAGGCGCGGCAGTCGGTCAAAGACTGTAGGGCGCCCTTCCGGATCGCTGCGGGTACAAAGCTCACCTTCAGGTTTGTAATAGGCCAGAACACGGCAGACTTCTGTTGCTGATTCAGCAATCGACACCAGATGACCGTCAATACGGATCTTCAGGGCCTTGCTGTTTTCGATACGATCGCCGAGAGTGGCCAGCTTGCCGTCAACGCTCACGCGCCCGGCAGCAATCATCGCTTCAATTTCACGACGCGAGCCATGACCGGCACGCGCTAAGACTTTTTGTAACTTTTCGCTCATGGAGCTACCTCATTGTCGCCTTCCCAGGCGTCGGATGGATTAGGAATTTAACCTTAAAAATCAATGGCTTATATTTTCCTGTTGGCCCCATTATACAGGATGTCCCTCTTAATGTAACCCGTATTATGGCATTGCCCTGATGCGCGCCGCAGGTAAGTAAAAATCAGCATGAAAACAGATGAAACCCACCGCTCGTCTGTTACGCATCAACGCGGCTGAAGGCAAGGAAAGCGAAGCCTGCTCTTTATTGTAATAATGAAAACGTCGTCTTTGAAGCCGGGCTCGCGCCACGCCTTGTCTGCATAATTATCAGAAAGGCGCCTCCTCAGATCCTCAGCATACTGTCGTCTGGATTCACGGCTGTCCGCGCTCTTTTCTGTAACAGGTTCCCGGCAGAGATTTATTTGTCCTCAACGCAAAATGTAACGCCTTGTTACTTAATTTTATCTAATGTTTCTCAGATGAGCGACTATAAAACTTTACGCGTCATCTGTTTTTAAAAATGGCTATAAAACAGATTTGTATTTAATGATTTCTGTACTATAGATTTACCGTCAAACAATTTAAGCGGTTCGCTCACGGCTTCTGCGGTGACAACAAAAGTTCCATGAGGAAGGTTATTTAGCGCACCCCATTTAATTTGAGTTAAATAAAAATCGGGCAAAATTTCACTTAACTCAAATAAACGCGTGGCCATTTAGCCTGTACAGGAATGCGCGAAACCCAACCCTTTCACGCTGGACAGCTGCGTTTTTTACCTTGTAAAACAACAGTAATCGCATGACAAATCTATACAAAGATAAAAAAATTGTACAATTTTAATTATTGTCCGATAATACCCTTGTGCTGACCTGATTGGGTTGGCCTGCTGCTCATGTAGTCGTTCTGTCAATAAAGCAAAAGTTAATTAAAAAAATTGGGCTAATACGAATTTTAGCCGATAACCCTTATACGACCTTTCTGGCCGTCTAATTCTGAGAACCTTACAGGCTTCGGTATCTTTATCGCGGCAGTATGAAAAGACAGCTAACTGGTTGTTATTGAATATTTATAAACCGGCGCATCAGGAATATTGCGTTAATACAGCTCACGATGAGCTTTAATTTGCATGTCTTGAATCTTCACCAGGGATTTTACTGACATGCTCACCTGAAGACATCATTATGCAAAAACAGTTTTTATGCCCGGCGCTTATGACGCTGGCGCTAAGCGGTTGTTCTGTGGGTCACACTGAGTACAGCCGTACGGCAATGCAACACGTGGATATGAGTGTGACAGGCATCCCTACCATTCTCGGTTTAGGGACGCTGGGCACCAGCATTCCTCTGACGCCTGACTACAGCCTGACTGCCGCGCACGTGGCTAAATTTGCCGTGCAGCGCGTGAAGTCCTACCACCCTTATTGCGACCTTGCGATTATTTATCACAAGAATCCCCCTAATACGCTAACCCAGTTCCGCAGCACCGATATTGGTGATGCGGTGAAAATGTACGGATACAGCTATATCTCCGCCATGCCGGTGGAGTCGAAAGGGGTAAACCTGGCGCGCACAGCCATTCGTAATACCTGGAATAAAAGCCCTTGTATCGCGATGGCGTCTAACGCCGGTGTGGTTCAGGGCATGTCCGGCGGCGGTGTTTACAACAGTGATGATACGCTGGGCGGGGTTATCGTAGGTTATTCAGATGCCATTAAAAATGGCCGCAGCGGAAAAGTGATTTTAAAAGACGTGTCACTGTATATCCCTTACGGCCAGTTTAAAAACTGGTTACAGGCGACCCTTCCGGCCACCCGTAAAACCTGAGTGCATTACAGAAAAGGCGTAACATCCCCCACACCTTCACGGACGACTTCAGGTGCATCGCTGGTCAGATCGATGACGGTGGTGGGCTGCTGTCCTAGCGTGCCACCGTCAATAATCAAATCGACCAGTTTGCCAATACTGTGTTGAATATCTTCCGGATCGGATTCAGTAAAGTCATTACCCGGCAGAATTAACGAGGTGGACATCATTGGCTCGTTTAGCGCCTCAAGCAGCGCAAGCGCGACCGGATTTGAAGGTACGCGTAATCCAATCGTTTTACGCTTATCATTCATCAGACGACGCGGCACTTCTTTGGTCGCCTTGAGAATAAAGGTGTAATTACCTGGCGTGTTATTTTTAAGCAGCCGGAAGGCGCTATTACCGACCTGAGAATAGACTGACAGCTCAGATAAATCACGGCACATCAGGGTGAAGTTGTGATGGCCGTCCAGCTGACGGATCCGGCAAATTCGCTCCATCGCCCCTTTCTCTTCCAGCCGACACCCCAGGGCATAACCCGAATCCGTCGGGTAGACAATAACGCTACCTTTATTCAGGTACTCTACCGCCTGATTAATCAGGCGCGGTTGCGGATTATCTGGATGAATATGAAACAGTTGACTCATAGAAACCTCTTATCCCCTTTCCGTACATTCGACTGCGGGTGCCAGCGCGGGAAAACGTTCCCACACCGGTTCAACCCCCGCGGGCAGCCACAATTTGCGGCCAAGTTCGATCCACGGGCAGGGTTGATGAAAATCAGAACCTTGCGATGCTGCCAGGCCGTTATCTCGGGCATATTGCGCTAACGTCGTACGCTCATCAGGTGCCTGCTGGCACTGCGCCACTTCGATAGCATCGCCCCCCGCGGCGCTAAAAAACGCGACCAGGCGCTTTAGCCATTTTGCCGATAATCCATACCGTCCCGGATGTGCCAGCACGGCACATCCACCAGAATGGTGAATAGCATCAATAGCTTGATTAATTGTACACCATAGGGGCGGGACGTAGCCGGTTTTGCCTCGTGCCAGATAATTTTTAAACACCTGGGCCATATTGTTGGCCTTTCCCACCTCAACCAGGTAGCGGGCAAAATGGCCACGCGTAATCATTCCGCCATCAGCCAAACGCATAGCCCCTGCCAGCGCATCCGGGATCTGGGCCTTTTCAAGCCGTTCAGCAATGCGATGCGCGCGTTCCAGCCGCGTCGCATACTGACCGGCAAGGAACTGAGTCATGACCGGATGCTGAATATCAATATTGAGGCCGACGATATGAATCTCATGGTTTTCCCACAGCGTGGAAATTTCAACACCGGCTAAAACGCTAATGGGCAGTTGCTGATCCCGTACGGTCTGCTGCGCCTCGGTTACGCCCGCAACGGTGTCGTGATCGGTAATGGCCAGCACCCCGACGCGCATGTCGACCGCGCGCTCAACCAGCGCCTGCGGCGACAGTAATCCGTCTGAAGCCCGTGTGTGACTATGAAGATCGTAAAGCGGAAAACGGGCGATATCGCTCAAAACAACTCCTGCTGGCTACTGCTCGGGTCAGCATAATAACGATTTTATCGGTCACTGAAAAAGTGTATTGACATTTTTGTCGCGAACCAGTTAACTAGTACACAAGTTCACCGCAAACGGGTATTTGATCATGAAAACTGTTATTACGCTTTTGATGGGTTGGTGGCGCAATGTTTCCCAGTACGGGCGACGTTGTCGTGCACACCTAGCGTAAACACTGTGCAGATACCTGAGCCCGCCACCGAGCGGGCTTTTTTTTGGACGATATTCAGAGAAATCATCATGCTCAATGCAAAACCTACAGTGAAGTTAATTACCGGCAGCGCGCCCTATCGGGAAGATCCTGCCGCGGTGTTTCACCAGTTATGCGGTGCGCGTCCGGCCACCCTGTTACTCGAATCGGCGGACATTGACAGCAAAGAAAACTTACAAAGCCTGATGATTGTCGACAGCGCCCTGCGCATTAGCGCGTTGGGCAATCGCGTCACCTTTCAGGCGCTGTCTGACAATGGTCGGGCACTGCTGCCGCTGCTGGATGACGCGTTACCCTCTGACATTCTGAATGAGCCGCGTCCTGACGGCCGTGTTCTGACCTTTCCTGCGCCTCAGGATCAGCAGGATGAAGATTCCCGCTTGCGCGCCCTGTCGGTATTTGATGCCCTGCGTCTGATCCCGCAGTTGGTGAATTCACCCAGTGAAGAGCGTGAAGCCGTGTTTGTTGGCGGGCTGTTCGCCTATGACCTGGTCGCAGGCTTCGAAGATTTACCCGAGCTCAGCAGCGAGCAACGTTGCCCCGACTACTGCTTCTATCTGGCGGAAACGCTACTGGTGCTGGATCACCAGGCGCGCAGCGCACGCCTGCAGGCCAGTCTGTTCAGCGCTTCCACCTCTGAATTTCAGCGTCTGCAGCGCCGTATTGAGCAACTGCATGGGCAGATGTTACAGCCTGCGCCGGTATTGCCGGTTCAGCCTGTCGAAACCATGACGCTGACCACCAGCCAGAGTGATGATGAGTATTGTGAGGTGGTGCGAAAAATGCAGGAAGCCATTCGCGTTGGCGAAATCTTCCAGGTTGTGCCCTCACGCCGCTTTTCACTGCCCTGCCCATCTGCGCTGGCGGCTTACGACACGCTGAAACGCAGTAATCCAAGTCCTTATATGTTCTTTATGCAGGACCAGGACTTTTCACTGTTTGGTGCCTCGCCTGAAAGTTCACTGAAGTACGATGCCACTTCACGTCAGATTGAAATTTACCCCATAGCCGGTACGCGTCCACGTGGTCGTCACGCCGACGGCTCCCTGGATCGCGATCTCGACAGCCGCATTGAGCTGGAAATGCGCACGGACCACAAAGAGCTGGCAGAGCACCTGATGCTGGTCGATCTGGCGCGCAATGACTTAGCCCGTATCTGTCGCCCCGGCAGCCGCTATGTTGCCGATCTGACCAAAGTGGACCGCTACTCTTTTGTTATGCATCTGGTCTCACGCGTCGTCGGCACGCTGCGCGATGATCTTGATGTGCTGCATGCCTATCGCGCCTGCATGAACATGGGCACCCTTAGTGGTGCGCCAAAGGTCAGAGCGATGCAGTTGATTGCCGAAGCTGAGGGCACCCGTCGCGGCATCTACGGCGGCGCAGTAGGCTATTTCACCGCTAACGGTGATTTAGACACCTGCATCGTGATCCGCTCAGCCTATGTGGAAGACGGCGTGGCAACGGTGCAGGCCGGGGCCGGTGTGGTACTGGATTCGAACCCACAGGCCGAAGCGGACGAAAGCCGTAATAAAGCCCGCGCGGTGTTGCGCGCAATTGCCACTGCTCATCACTGCAAGGAGATTTTCTGATGGCTGACATCCTGCTGCTGGATAACATCGACTCTTTTACCTACAACCTCGTCGATCAGCTGCGCACCTTCGGGCATAACGTGGTGGTTTATCGCAATACGATGCCGGCGTCGTTGTTGCTCGACCGACTGCACAGCATGAATAATCCGGTGCTGATGCTCTCTCCCGGACCCGGCGCACCGAAAGATGCGGGCTGTATGCCAGCGTTGCTGCGCGAGGTTCGCGGAAAGCTGCCGGTTATTGGTATCTGCCTTGGGCATCAGGCAATCGTGGAAACCTACGGCGGCCACGTAGGCCAGGCGGGCGAAATTCTGCATGGTAAAGCCTCTGCCATCAGTCATGACGGTGAAGCGATGTTTGCCGGGCTCAGCAATCCTCTTCCCGTCGCCCGTTATCACTCACTGGTTGGCAGTAATACACCCGACGAGTTAACGGTGAATGCCAGCTACAACGGCATGGTAATGGCGGTCCGTCACGAGAAAGATCGCGTTTGCGGGTTCCAGTTTCATCCGGAATCCATTTTAACCACGCAGGGCGCACGTCTGCTTGAACAGACGCTGGCCTGGGCGCTGGCGAAGTAACAGGGAGCAAGATATGAACACGATTCTGGAAAAACTTTACCAGTCGCACATCCTGACGCAAGACGAGAGTCATCAGTTGTTTAGCGCCATCATCACCGGTCAGCTTGAACCTACTCAACTGGCCGCCGCGCTGATTGCTATGAAGGTGCGTGGCGAAAACCCCGAGGAGATTGCCGGGGCGGCCTGTGCCTTACTGGAAGATGCTAAACCCTTTCCTCGCCCGGATTATGCCTTTGCCGATATTGTCGGCACCGGTGGCGATGGCAGTAACAGCATTAACATTTCCACCGCCAGCGCGTTTGTCGCAGCAACCTGCGGCCTGAAGGTGGCGAAACACGGAAATCGCAGCGTATCCAGCAAATCAGGTTCTTCCGATCTGCTGGCGGCGTTCGGCATCGATCTTGATATGCCTGCGGCGCGGGCACGCAAAGCGCTGGACGATCTTAATGTCTGCTTCCTGTTTGCCCCCCAGTACCATACGGGCTTTCGTCATGCCATGCCGGTGCGCCAACAGCTGAAAACCCGCACGCTGTTTAACGTGCTGGGGCCACTGATTAATCCTGCACGTCCCCCGCTGGCCGTGATTGGGGTTTACAGCCCCGAGCTGGTGTTGCCCATCGCGCAGACGCTAAAAGTTCTGGGTTACCAGCGCGCGGCAGTGGTACACGGGGGCGGCATGGATGAGGTGGCCCTTCACGATGTCACCCATGTAGCGGAGCTGCGTGAAGGTGAGATTACCCGCTATCAGCTGGCGCCAGAGGATTTCGGCTTTGGCTTCCATCCTAAAGAGGCGCTGGCCGGCGGCACGCCCGAAGAAAACCGTGACATTCTGACACGTTTACTCCAGGGTAATGGCGAGCAGGCCCACGAGGAGGCGGTTGCCGTCAACGTGGCGATGCTGCTCAAAGTGTTTGGTAATGAAGATCTCCGTGAAAATGCACAGCGTGCGCTCAATGCCATCCGTAGCGGTCAGGCTTATGAGCGCGTGGTGGCTCTGGCAGCAAGAGGATAATCATGCAGGGTACAGTGTTAGATAAAATCGTGAAAGACAAAGCCGTTTGGGTTGAGGCGCGTAAGCAGCAGCAACCTCTGGAGAGTTTCCAGCAGCGAGTGGCGCTTTCCAGCCGTAGTTTTTATGACGCACTGCAGGGCACCCGCACTGCCTTTATTCTGGAATGCAAAAAAGCCTCTCCATCCAAAGGGCTTATTCGTGATGATTTTGATCCTGAGATGATAGCCGGGGTTTATCGCCACTATGCCTCTGCCGTTTCCGTATTAACGGACGAGAAATACTTTCAGGGTGACTTCGCCTTTTTGCCCGTCGTCAGCGCGGCCATTACGCAGCCGGTCCTGTGCAAAGATTTTATTATCGATCCGTATCAAATTTACCTGGCGCGTTACTACCAGGCGGATGCCATCCTGCTGATGCTCTCTGTGGTTGACGACGAGCAGTATCGCCAGCTGGCCGCCATTGCGCACAGCCTGCAGATGGGCGTCCTGACTGAAGTCAGTAACGAGCAGGAGCTGGAACGCGCGATTGCGCTGGAAGCCAAAGTGGTCGGCATCAACAACCGTGACTTACGCGATCTCTCCATCGACCTTAACCGGACCCGTGTACTGGCCCCGCGCCTGGGCCCTGGCGTCACCGTGATCAGCGAGTCGGGCATCAACAACTATCGGGATGTCCGCGAGTTAAGCCATTTTGCGAATGGTTTCCTCATCGGCTCTGCGCTAATGGAAGAAGAGGATCTTCATGCCGCCGTGCGCCGCGTCACCCTGGGCAGCAATAAAGTCTGCGGTCTGACCCGTCCTGAAGACGCCTGCGCGGCCTGCGAGGCAGGTGCCATTTTTGGTGGTTTGATCTTTGTTGAAGGTTCACCGCGTCAGGTTGATACCGAGCGTGCACGCGCGGTCATGGCTGGCGCACCGCTAAAGTATGTTGGCGTGTTCCGTGATGCCGCTATAAGTGACATTGTCACCAAAACAGAGGCGTTACAGCTGAGTGCCGTGCAACTGCATGGCGATGAAGACCCGGACTATGTGGCTGAGCTTTATCAGGCGCTGCCAGAAAACGTGCAAATCTGGAAAGCTCTCAGCATCCAGACGGCCCTGCCCGAACGTCGCTGGCCCCATGTTGACCGCTATGTCTTCGATAACGGCAACGGTGGCTCGGGCCAGACATTTGACTGGTCGCTGCTAAAAGGACAGGACCTGAAGAATGTTCTGCTGGCAGGAGGACTGAGCGCTGACAACTGCGTCGAAGCCGCTCAGTTAGGCTGTGCAGGGCTGGATTTCAATTCGGGCGTGGAAAGCGAGCCGGGTATTAAAGACGCCAGCAAAATTGCCTCGGTATTCCGGACGCTTCGCGCCTACTGATTGACCTGGCCCGTGTGTTGACGGGCCAAAAAAAAGGATAGCAAAACATGACCTTACTTAATCCCTATTTTGGCGACTTCGGCGGCATGTATGTGCCGCAGATTTTGATGCCGGCCTTGAAACAGCTAGAAGAAGCTTTTGTCAGCGCGCAAAAAGATCCGGAATTCCAGGCTGAATTTACCGATCTGCTGAAAAATTATGCTGGCCGCCCCACAGCCTTAACCCTGTGCAGTAATCTGACCAAAGGGTCGAAAACCCGCCTGTACTTAAAGCGCGAAGACCTGTTGCACGGCGGCGCGCACAAGACCAACCAGGTGTTAGGGCAGGCTCTGCTGGCTAAGCGCATGGGCAAAAACGAAATCATTGCCGAAACCGGTGCAGGCCAGCATGGCGTCGCCTCTGCCCTTGCCTGCGCGCTGCTGGGCATGAAATGTCGCATCTATATGGGCGCCAAAGACGTAGAGCGGCAGTCGCCGAACGTCTTTCGTATGCGCCTGATGGGCGCCGAGGTCATCCCGGTGCACAGCGGCTCTGCCACGCTGAAAGATGCCTGCAACGAAGCGCTGCGCGACTGGTCAGGCAGTTATGAAACCGCTCACTATATGCTGGGCACTGCGGCGGGTCCGCACCCGTTCCCGACGATTGTGCGTGAGTTTCAGCGCATGATTGGTGAAGAGACCAAAAAGCAGATTCTGGAAAAGGAAGGTCGCCTGCCGGATGCCGTGATCGCCTGCGTCGGCGGGGGCTCCAATGCCATCGGTATGTTTGCCGACTTTATCGACGAAGAGAAGGTGAAGCTGATTGGTGTTGAACCGGCCGGACACGGGATTGAAACCGGCGAACACGGTGCACCACTGAAGCACGGCCGCGTCGGCATTTACTTCGGTATGAAAGCCCCGATGATGCAGACTGACGAAGGGCAGATTGAAGAGTCATACTCAATTTCAGCCGGACTCGACTTTCCTTCCGTCGGTCCTCAGCACGCTCACCTCAACAGTATTGGTCGGGCTGACTATGTTTCGGTAACCGACAATGAAGCGCTTGCTGCCTTTAAAACGCTGTGCCGCGCCGAAGGTATCATTCCTGCCCTGGAGTCGGCGCACGCGCTGGCCCACGCGCTGAGAATGATTAAGGCAGAACCCGAGAAAGAGCAGTTGATTGTCGTCAACCTTTCGGGTCGCGGTGATAAAGATATCTTCACCGTCCACGATATTCTGACTGCGCAGGGAGAAATCTGATGGAACGTTACGATCGACTGTTTTCACGTCTGGCAGAGAAGAAAGAAGGTGCACTGGTGCCTTTCGTTACGCTGGGCGATCCGTCACCCGAAATGTCATTACGAATTATTGATGCGCTGGTAGAAGGTGGTGCAGATGCGCTTGAACTGGGTATTCCCTTTTCAGATCCGCTAGCGGATGGTCCGACAATTCAAAGCGCAACGCTGCGCGCCTTTGCTGCGGGCACCACCACAGCACAGTGCTTTGAAATGCTTGCTGCCATCCGTCATAAGTACCCTGAATTACCTGTTGGCTTACTCATGTACGCCAACCTTGTGTTCAGCAACGGCATTGATGAATTTTATGCCCGCTGTGCCCAGGCCGGGGTTGATTCGGTTCTCGTGGCAGATGTGCCCGTGGAAGAATCCGCGCCGTTCCGTCAGGCCGCTATGCGTCACGGGATTGCGCCCATTTTCATTTGCCCCCCCAACGCCAGCGATGAACTACTCCGTGAAATTGCCTCTCACGGCCGCGGTTATACCTATCTGTTGTCACGCGCTGGGGTGACCGGTACCGAGAAGCGGGCCAGCCTGCCGCTGGACCACCTGATTACAAAATTACGGGAATATCATGCAGCGCCGCCGCTGCAGGGCTTTGGCATTTCTGAACCCTCGCAGGTTAGAGAATCTCTCGGTGCGGGCTCCGCCGGTGCGATCTCAGGTTCGGCCGTGGTTAAAATCATTGAACAACATCAGGCAGAACCCGAAGTGATGCTGGATGCCCTGAGAACCTTTATTGGTAACCTCAAAGCCGCCACCCGCTAATTCCCCACATGCCTTACCGCCCGGTAAGGCATGATTTCCCTGTTTTTTTTCATTCCCGGTTTGCTAATTTCGGATTTTCTGCACCACAATTAACAGGCGCCGTTATGGTAACGTCGCATCCAATTTGTGACAGGGAGAGAAGCAATGAAATGGTTTAAAGTGCTGGCAAGTGCCATGGTCGCGGCTGTTGTTGCATTAACACTGAGCGCCTGTGCGCCAACGCCAACTAAAGAAGGCACCGGCGGTTATATCGATGACACCGTCATCACCACGAAAGTAAAAGCAGAACTGTTAAAAGATGAGTCGCTGAAATCGACTGAAATCAACGTTGAAACCTTTAAGGGTAAAGTGCAGCTCAGCGGTTTTGTCAGCTCGCCGCAGATGGCTAACCATGCCGTCCAGGTTACCCGCAGCGTGGCAGGCGTAAGATCCGTCGTTAATAACATGCAAATTAAATAACGTCGGTTAAAAAATGTAGGGCCACGTTGACGTGGCCCTTTTTTTTATCAGAAACGGTAACCTGCGCCAAAGAAGAACACCCAGGGATCCACGCGCATATGGATATTCTGCTGCTGATCGCCCGCTTTGAATTTCACCTGCGTATCAATATCCATGTACCACAGGGAAGCGTTCAGCATCCAGTCGCGGTTGATCTGGTAATCCAGCCCCACCTGCCCGGCAACGCCCCACGAATCCTTCAGGCTGAGATCGCTCAAGCCCGCATCCCGTCCGGTCTGGTTAAAATCGGCATCACAGAAGGTGGTGTAGTTAACGCCGATGCCCACATAGGGACGCACCTGACTCTGGCTGTCAAAAAAGTAATACTGTGCCATCAGCGTGGGCGGCAGCTGACGTACCGTCGCCAGGGTGCCGGTTGGGCCCAGCCCGACTTTATGACGAAACGGCGTGGCGGCCAGAAGCTCAACCCCGATATTATCAGTGGCCATATAGGTAAAGGTTAAGCCCAGCTGAGTGTCGTTGCTTGCGCTAAACGGCCCCATTCCCAGCACATTGTCTGAGCCTTCGGTGGGTCGGACTGTGGCACTTCCTGCACGGACAAAGAAATCGCCCGCCTGGTGAGCCAACGCAAATTGCGGTAATGCAAGCGCCAGCAGCATGGCGCATTTAGCCAGTTTCATATTCACTCCTGTGAGAAATTGAATGCCTGCACTGAATCATTTTTTTGTCCGCACAGATTTAGCGCGATTCATTGTCAATTGCATCTAAATCAACCCGGAAAAATGATTTAAAAAACAATGAATTGATTCAAATCAATTTTGCGTGCTCTGGTGGTCGCTAAATATCCCTTGCCGAAACCGTAACGCCGCATTACTTTGCTGATCTCCCCAGACTGTTTTGCTTCGATGCCTCAGAGGTGGCGGGCGATCAAATGAGCGATACTCTCAACCCTTGTATTAGCTGTGGTGCCTGTTGTGCCCACTTTCGCGTCTCTTTTTACTGGGCAGAAGCCGATGACGCCGGGGGGCTGGTGCCAACGGAATTAACGGAGCCCCTGAGTCTGTTAATGCGGAATATGCGCGGCACGAACGATCGCACACCGCGCTGTGTCGCGCTCAAGGGCGATATTGGCGGCTGTGTTTCGTGCAGTATCTATGAAAACCGGCCTTCGCCCTGCCGTGAGTTTGAGATGTCTGGAGAACAGGGGGTTTGGAACGAAGGCTGCGACCGGGCCAGAGCGCGCTTTGGCCTTCCCGCACTTTTTCACCCATCTTTACCTGATATGACAGAAAGTTATCGGGTTGCGGGTGCCAGCGAGCCGTCAGAACATGTACAATCGCCGGGTTAATTAACCCGGTTCTTTCAAGGAGAGTACATGTCTATCACGGCAAGCTCGTTATACCGTGACACTGGAAATTTTTTTCGTCATCAATTGTTCACCCTGGTGCTGATGTCGCTGCTGACCGCGTTTGTCACGGTCATGCTGTTACACGTTCTGACGCCCGGTGACGATCAAATGGCGATATTGCAGCAAGGCGAAATTAGCAGTACCTCGCTGTTCGATATGGTGCAGAGCATGTCACCCGAACAGCAACAGGTGCTGCTGCGCGCTTCTGCAGCGGGAACGTTTGCGGGGCTGGTGGGGAATACGCTGCTGTTGGGCGGTATGCTGTGCCTGATTCCGTTGGTTTCGTCAGGCCAACGCGTAAGTGCGCTGCGAGCGATTGGCGCCTCTGCACCCTTGCTACCAAAGCTACTGCTGCTGACGTTTCTCGTTACCCTGGTGGCGCAGCTGGGCTTTATGGTACTGGTGGTTCCGGGCGTATTGCTGACCATTGTGCTGTCGCTGTCGCCAATCATTCTGGCGAGTGAAAAACTCGGCGTTATCGCCGCAATGCGCGCCAGCATGCGAATGGCCTGGAAAAACGTGAAGCTGATTGCCCCTGCCATTATCGTATGGTTACTGGCTAAGCTCGCCGTGATGTTTTTCTTTACCTCATTAACCCTGTTGCCCATGAATGTTTCAACGGTGATTTTCACCGCCATCGGTAACCTGGTTTCGACCCTGTTGGTGATTTATTTGTACCGGCTTTATATGCTGTTACGTTGATTGTCCGTGCGCCTTCCGGCGCACTGGCAGGCCATGCAGCCTTAACTGGAATGACTATGAAGCAGCTACTCGACTTTCTCCCCCTTGTTGTTTTCTTTATTTTTTATAAGTTGTACGACATTTTTGTGGCGTCGGGCGCGCTGGTTGTCGCGACCGGACTGGCGCTGGTTGCGAGCTGGGTGCTGTATCGCAAGCTTGAGAAAATGACGATTTTCACCTTCGTTCTGGTGGCCGTCTTCGGCACGCTGACGCTGGTTTTCCATAATGATGAATTTATTAAGTGGAAAGTCACCGTCATCTATACCCTGTTTGCGCTGGCGTTACTGTTCAGCCAGTGGTTCATGAAACAGCCGTTAATACAGACCATGCTGGGTAAAGAGCTGGAACTGCCTGACCACGTCTGGCGAAATCTCAACATCGCCTGGGCGCTGTTTTTCTTGATTTGTGGCCTGGCAAACATATATGTTGCGTTTTGGTTACCTCAGTCAGTCTGGGTTAACTTCAAAGTGTTTGGACTGACCGGCCTTACGCTGCTGTTTACGCTGCTGAGCGGCGTCTATATCTGGCGTAAGATGCCGCAACAAGAACAAAAATAAACCTGTTGTCCGCTCAGGCGGGCAACGTCTCTCTCAGACTTAAGAAACCAGAGCAATGGACGATAAACATAAATTGCCCAAGGGCGAAATGGTGATGCGCACCCTGGCGATGCCAGCGGATACAAATGCTAACGGCGATATCTTCGGTGGCTGGTTAATGTCACAAATGGATATGGGTGGCGCGATCCAGGCTAAAGAGATTGCTGAAGGCCGCGTCGTCACCGTACGCGTTGATGGTATGACCTTCTTAAAACCCGTCGCAGTGGGCGATGTCGTCAGTTGCTATGCGCACTGTATCCGCACCGGCAACAGCTCGATGACGATTAACGTTCAGGTATGGATCAAGAAGGTGTCATCTGAACCTATCGGGCAGACATATTGTGCTACCGAAGCCGTGTTTATTTACGTCGCGGTGGACAACGAGGGGCATCCTCGCCAACTGCCAGCAGGACGGGATAACCAGTCCTACCCTGCCTGATAACAGGTTTTCGGTGCTGAATCTGCCCTGCAGATAATTCCCTGTTGCCGTAAGCGACGCGCAGGTTGCGATCGCTCACGGCGCCACAAGCGCCCTTCAGACAGCCTTTCTCCGGCTATTCGATGCTGGCCCCGCCGTTAATTTTGAATACGATATTCATCGTCAGGCCGCTGCCCGGTTTTCCACTCTGATAACGCCACGTTCGCATGGCCTGCTTAACGGTACGTTCGAACATATTGCGCGGTTCGGCAGAAAGGATTTCGATATTATCGACCCGGCCGTCGCTGTCTACGTCAAATTTTACCCTGACGCGTCCTTCAACGCGCAAGGCCGCCGCCCGTGGCGGATAAGACGGCTTGCTGATATTAAGCGCTTTGGGCCCGGAGGAAACACTTTGCGTGGGTGCTGCCGACGGCGTACTTTTTGGCGCGGTGGCAGGCTTGCTTTGGGTGGCGGCCGTATCATGGCTGAACGGATTTGCCTGCGGTTTCACGTCCTGACGCGGTTTCACCTCGCGCTTGGGTTGTTCACGCTTAGGCTCGTGACGGGGCTTTGGCTTTGGCTTAGGCTTAGGTTCAGGTTTGGGGATCGGCACCGGTTCGGCTTTTGGCGGCTCTGGCGCAGGTTGAGGCTCCGGTACGGGTTCCGGTTCTGGCTGAGGCGTCGGTTGCGGCGCGGGTTGGGCGATTGCAGGTTCTGGCTGAACGGCCGGTGTAACCATCGTCACGCTAATCGGCTGTGATGCTTTAGGTAACTCAATGGTCTGATGAAAAGACGCATAAAGAACACCCGCAATGACTGCACCGTGCAGTGCAACAGACAAGATCATGGCGACAGGCGTGCGTTTCGGTAAGGGCATAGTCAGCGTGGTCATAGCAATCGCAGTAGTGAAATCAAGTCACGATTTTAAATGCAAATAGCAATCAGTTTCAATAACCTCCTTGTTTTGCGGCTAAAAAAGCCTGTTTAGCCCAATATGCTGCAGAGGCCATTGACGCAAGGTTTCGTTTGCACTCTACTTAACTATCCCTTACCGTGTTGCCAAATTTAAGAGTTAATGGGAGCGCCCAATTGCTTTACGTCATTTATGCTGAAGATAACGCCGATTCTCTGGAAAAACGCAACGCCGTGCGCCCCGCTCACCTGGCACGTCTGAAGCTGTTACATGAAGAAGGTCGGTTAATCGTCGCCGGTCCTATGCCTGCGGTCGACAGTAACGATCCGGGCGTTGCGGGCTTTACCGGTTCCACCGTCGTCGCCGAATTCCCGTCGCTGGAAACGGCGCAGGCCTGGGCTGCAGACGATCCCTACATCGCCGCCGGTGTTTACAAGCAGGTTAGCGTTAAGCCGTTTAAGCGCGTCTTCTGATTTAACTCCGCAGCCAAAAAAGAGCTTCCGGGCAGCCGCTCAGAAGCTTTTTTTTCGAGATGATATTTTATGCAATCGATTATTATCACCCTGTTGCTGGTGATTATGCTGTTAGTAGGTGCGGCGCTTTATCTGTGGCGAAAACACGGCTGGCGGAATAAAAAGCACCTGATCGTCATGCTGATCGTCCTGGCCGCTGCGGTACAGCTGGTTAACGTCAAGTTATTGATGACCGGGCATTAATGTCTCAGCCGCGCCGGGCGGCTGATCGATTACAGATTTTGTGTGATAAACAGAATCGAACGACGCTGCTGCTGCGCCAGTTGATGGCGAATTCCGTGAATCCGTTTATAGCGACGTGACTGCCCCTCAAGCCAGCGTGAACGTCTGCGCTGTACCTGACGTAACATTCTCCAGCGGGCCACTTCGTTTCTGCTTCGTCTCATCACTTCCTCTCTGGCATCAAACTCACGCGCACGCATTATAAAGATCTCTGAGCGAATGCCAAATCGGATCTCTCATCGAAACGCCGCTATTATTAAGGGTTTCGCTCCCCCTCATCTCCACGTAAACTTCTCTGACTCAAGCGCGAACAGGATGTCCACTTAATGACCACGTTTTACACGCTTATCAGTTGGTTGCTGTTGTTTGGTTACTGGTTACTGATTGCCGGGATCACGCTGCGCATCCTGATGAAGCGACGGGCCGTTACCTCAGCGATGGCATGGCTGCTGATTATCTTTATTCTGCCGCTGGTTGGCATCATCGCGTATTTGTCCTTTGGCGAATTACATTTGGGTAAGCGCCGCGCTGAACGCGCACGTACCATGTGGCCTTCCACCGCTCGCTGGTTAAATGATTTAAAGAAACGCAGCGAAATTTTTGCGACAGATTACAGCGACGTCGCACGATCGCTGTTTCAACTGTGCAACAACCGCCAGGGCATTGCGGGCGTAAAAGGCAATCAGTTGCAGCTTCTGACCAGCTCTGATGACGTCATGAAAGCCTTGATTCGCGATATCCAGCTGGCTCGCCACAATGTCGAGATGGTGTTCTATATCTGGAATCCGGGCGGTCTGGCGGATGAGGTCGCCGAGTCGTTAATGGCCGCGTCACGCCGCGGCGTTCACTGCCGCCTCATGCTGGATTCAGCGGGCAGCGTGGCGTTTTTCAGAAGCCCCTGGGTGGGCATGATGCGCAATGCAGGCATTGACGTCGTTGAGGCGCTCCAGGTGAGCCTGCTGCGCGTATTCCTGCGCCGTATGGACCTGCGTCAACATCGTAAAATGGTGCTGATCGACAACTATATTGCCTACACCGGCAGCATGAACCTGGTTGATCCGCGCTTTTTTAAACAAGAGGCCGGCGTAGGCCAGTGGGTTGACCTGATGGCGCGCATGGAAGGTCCGGTTTCCACCGCCATGGGAATTGTCTACAGCTGTGACTGGGAAATTGAGACCGGTAAGCGTATTTTGCCGCCGCCGCCAGACCGCAATATCATGCCGTTTGAACAGGAAAGTGGGCACACGGTGCAGGTTATCGCCTCCGGTCCCGGTTTTCCGGAGGATTTGATTCATCAGGCCCTGCTCACGGCGGTGTATTCAGCGCGTGAGCAGCTTATCATGACCACGCCCTATCTGGTGCCGAGTGACGATCTGCTTCATGCCATTTGCACGGCGGCCATGCGGGGCGTTAACGTGAGTCTTGTGGTTCCCCTTCACAATGACTCTTTGCTGGTCGGCTGGGCCAGCCGCTCCTTCTTTGGCGAGCTGCTTGAGGCAGGGGTAAAAATCTACCAGTTTGAAGATGGCCTGCTGCATACCAAAAGCGTGCTGGTGGACGGTCAACTGAGCCTGGTGGGAACCGTTAACCTGGACATGCGTAGCCTGTGGCTGAATTTCGAAATTACCCTGGCTGTCGATGATGCCGGATTCGGCAGCGATTTGGCCTGCGTGCAGGATGACTATATTGCCCGTTCGCGTCTGCTCGATCCCAAACGCTGGGCAAAACGTGCCTGGTGGCAGCGGATTGTCGAACGACTGTTTTACTTCTTCAGCCCTTTACTGTAAAACGAGCGAAATTACGAACTGCCCTTAGATAAACGGGACTGAGCATGGATCTGAATAACCGCCTGACAGAAGACGAAACGCTGGAACAGGCCTATGACATTTTTCTTGAACTGGCTGGCGATAATCTTGATCCGGCCGATATCATTCTTTTCAACCTGCAGTTTGAAGAGCGTGGTGGCGCAGAGCTGTTTGACCCTTCCGATGACTGGCAGGATCATGTGGATTTCGATTTGAATCCAGATTTTTTCTCAGAAGTGGTTATCGGTCTGGGCGAAGCGGATGGCGAACCTATTACTGATGTTTTTGCGCGCGTGCTGTTGTGTCGCGAAAAAGATCACAAGCTGTGCCATATTTTGTGGCGTGAATAGCGTAACACCATGAATATAAAGCCGGGCGATTGCCCGGCTTTTTGTTTTACAGCGGATCCACCTTCAGGCAGGACACCGCATGGCGGAAACTGCCTTCAAGCAGCGGTCGGGTTTTCGCACACTCAGGGCCGGCAATCGGACAGCGCGTCCGGAACACACAGCCGGAGGGCGGATTAATCGGTGAGGGTAATTCCCCTTCCAGGAGCTGGATTTGCTTATTCTTCTCCAGGTCCGGATCGGGAATCGGCACCGCCGACATCAGCGCTTTGGTATAGGGATGCTGCGGATTGGTATACACCTCATCGTAGGTGCCCAGCTCCACGGCGTGCCCCAGATACATCACCAGCACGCGGTCGGAAATGTGTTTAACCACCGCGAGGTCATGGGCGATAAAAATCAGCGACAGGCCCATTTCACGTTGCAGTTGCTGCAGCAGGTTAACGACCTGAGCCTGAATGGACACGTCCAGGGCCGACACCGGCTCGTCGCAGATAATCAGCTTAGGCTCAAGTATCAATGCGCGCGCAATACCGATACGCTGGCACTGTCCACCCGAGAACTCGTGTGGATAGCGGTTGATCAGGTTAGGCAGGAGCCCTACCTTCATCATCATGGTCTTGACGCGATCTTTGACATCCTGACGCGACAGCTCCGGATGATAAGTGCGTAACGGCTCTGCAATGATGTCGCCGATTGTCATACGCGGATTCAGCGAGGCCAGCGGATCCTGGAAAATCATCTGGATATCGCTTCGCGCCTTACGCCACTCTTCTTCACTCTGCCCCAGCAGGTTACGCCCGAGCCATGAAACGCGGCCCTCGGTGGCTTTTACCAGGCCAATAATGGCCCGCGCCAGCGTAGACTTGCCGCAGCCGGATTCCCCGACGACGCCCAGGGTTTCACCTTCATACAGGCGCAGGCTGACACCGTCCACCGCCTTGAGAGATTTTGGCGGCTGCCAGAACCACTGCTTGCCATCCCTGATATCAAAATGGACTTTCAGATCGGCGATTTCGAGTAACACTTTCTTTTCTGCCAGGCTGCTCATACGAGTTCCTCCACCGGCTTAAAGCAGGCGCGCAAACGCCCTTCTGCAAAAGGTAACAGCGGCGGTGCGTTGGAGCAGATATCCATGGCGTGAGGGCAGCGCGGCTGGAAAGGACAACCCTGCGGCAAACGCAGCAGGTTAGGCGGATTACCCGGTATCGTCGTCAGACTTTCCCCTTCCGCATCCAGTCTGGGTACGGCGTTCAGCAAACCAATAGAATAGGGATGTGCGGGCTGATAAAACACATCACGGGCGCGGCCATATTCCATGGTGCGTCCGGCATACATCACCAGAACTTTATCGCAAATGCCCGCAACCACACCCAAATCGTGGGTGATCATAATGATCGCGGTGTTAAACTCGCGCTTAAGCTCATTCAGCAAGGTCATGATCTGCGCCTGAACCGTGACGTCCAGTGCGGTTGTCGGCTCATCGGCAATCAGCAGCTTAGGCCGACACATCAGGGCCATCGCAATCATCACACGTTGACGCATCCCACCCGAAAACTCGTGGGGATACATTTTCATACGTTTACGCGCTTCCGGCATTTTAACCGCATCCAGCATTCTTACTGACTCTTCAAATGCCTGTGCATTGCTCATCCCTTTATGCAGCTTCAGCACTTCCATCAGTTGCTCGCCGACCCGCATATAGGGGTTCAGTGACGTCATGGGATCCTGGAAGATCATGGCGATTTGCTCGGCACGCAGTCGGTTCAGCTGTTTCTCAGGCAGATTCAGGATCTCTTTACCGTTGAACAACGCCGAACCACCGATGCGCCCGTTGCTGGCCAGCAGCCCCATTAACGCAAAGGCGGTCTGGGATTTACCCGAACCCGACTCGCCCACAATCCCTAAGGTTTCACCTGCCCGCAGTGAAAAGTTGAGATCGTTAACGGCGGTGACGTCACCATCGTGCGTGCCAAAGGTTACGCGTAAATCTTGCACTTCAAGCAGCAGTTCGCTTCCCGCGCGCGCAGCCTGAGCAGGCTGAAATTCATGAATAGTCATCGGGAAACTCCTTAACGATCTTTGGGGTCGAGGGCATCACGCAGGCCATCGCCAATAAAGTTGAAACAGAACAAGGTGACGACCAGGAACGTCGCCGGAAACAGTAACAGCCACGGCGAGACTTCCATGGAGTTCGCACCATCGCTGAGCAGTGCGCCCCAGCTACTCAGTGGCTCCTGCGTTCCCAGCCCCAGAAAGCTCAGGAAAGATTCAAACAGGATCATACTGGGCACCAGCAGCGAAGCGTAAACCACCACGACGCCCAGAACGTTGGGGACGATATGGCGCGTCACAATTTTCCAGGTGGAAACACCGCCAACGTGTGCAGCTTCGATAAACTCTTTGCGCTTCAGGCTTAATGTCTGCCCGCGCACGATACGCGCCATGTCCAGCCAGGACACCATGCCGATAGCGGCAAAGATCAGCAGAATATTGCGGCCAAAGAAGGTCACCAGCAGGATAACGAAGAACATAAACGGGAAGGAGTTAAGGATTTCCAGAATACGCATCATCACGGAATCGGTTTTCCCGCCCAGATAACCCGCGATTGAACCGTACAAGGTTCCCACGATCACGGCGATCAGCGCGGCAGCAATCCCGACCATCAGTGAAATGCGCCCGCCAATGGCTACGCGCACCAGCAAATCGCGCCCCGAGGAGTCGGTGCCAAACCAGTGTCCCGACGTGGTATCGGGCGGTGATGACATCATTCCCCAGTCGGTATCGAAATAGGAGAATTGCGACAGCATAGGCGCAAAAATCACAAACAGCGTGATGAGCATCAGCACCATCAAGCTGATTAATGCGGCGCGGTTATGAATGAAACGACGACGGGCATCCTGCCACAGGCTTCGCCCTTCGACTTCCAGTTTTTCACTGAATGCATCAAGAGCTTCGCTATTTTTCTTACTTAACATCATGGCGAACTCCAGAATCAGTAGCGGATTTTCGGGTCGATAACGGCATACAGCACATCGACGATCGCATTAAACAGGATGGTCAACAGCCCCACCAGGATGGTCAGGCTCAGCACCAGTGAATAGTCACGGTTAAGTGCACCGTTCACGAACAGCTGACCAATACCCGGCAGTCCGTAAATCGACTCGATGACCATAGAACCGGTAATGATGCCCACAAAGGCCGGCCCCATATAGGAAATGACCGGCAGCAGCGCAGGCTTCAGTGCATGACGTAACACGATACGACGCAGCGGCAGCCCTTTCGCTCGCGCGGTACGGATAAAGTTGGAGTGCATAACTTCAATCATTGAGCCGCGGGTGATGCGCGCAATACTGGCAATGTAGGCCAGTGAGAGCGCCACCATCGGCAGCAGCATGTAATTCCATTGACCGCCATTCCAGCCGCCACCCGGCAGCCACTTAAGCGTGATTGCGAACACCAGAACCAATAGCGGCGCTACCACAAAACTCGGTATCACCACGCCGGTCATTGCCACCCCCATCACAACGTAATCCCACAGGCTGTTCTGCTTCAGCGCCGCGATAACGCCCGCCGTGACGCCCAGAACCACCGCCAGGATAAAGGCAGCAAGGCCGAGTTTGGCTGAAACCGGGAAGGCATGGCCGACCAGGTAATTGACCGAATAGTCTTTGTACTTGAACGAGGGCCCGAAATCGCCATGCGCCAGTTGAATCAGATAATCAACGTATTGCTTACCGATAGGATCGTTGAGGTGATATTTCGCCTCGATATTTGCCATGACCTCTGGCGACAGGGTGCGCTCGCTGGTAAAAGGGCTGCCGGGCGCCAGTCGCATCATAAAGAAGGAAATGGTAATCAGAACGAAAAGCGTCGGAATTGCTTCAAGCAACCGACGCAGAATGAATTTTAACATTGCCGTACCTACCAGGCTGGTGCTTCACATTGCATTAAAAAAAGTACTGGCGGCGCGTAACGCGCCGCCGCTGTTCTTGGTGTTTTATTAGTGCTTGATGATGTACAGGTTTCTGTCTGCTACGTTATCCAGCGGATCCTTACCGGTATAACCGCCAACATAAGGTTTCACCAGGCGCGTGTTAACGTAGTAGTAAAGCGGCACGATCACAGAGTCTTTATCCAGCTGCTGCTCTGCCTTCTCGTAATCAGCCGAACGCGCTTTATCATCTGTAGTGGCCAACGCATCTTTCATCAGCTTGTCGAAAGCTGGGCTCTTATAGTGCGCGGTATTGTTGCTGCTGTCAGACAGCATGGTGTTCAGGAACGATGTCGGTTCGTTGTAGTCTGCACACCAGCCTGCACGCGCAACGTCAAAGTTGCCCTGGTGGCGGGTATCCAGGAAGGTTTTCCACTCCTGGTTCTCCAGCTTCACTTTCACCCCCAGGTTTTTCGTCCAGATAGACGACGCGGCAATGGCCAGTTTCTTATGCAGGTCAGAGGTGTTGTACAGCAGATTAAAGGTCAGCGGTTTTTCTGGCGTATAACCGGCTTCAGCCAGCAGCTTTTTCGCTTCGGCATTGCGTTTTTCCTGTGACCAGGTAAACCACTCAGGCTTCACCAATTCCATACCATCTGTCGCTGGCGGCGTGTAGCTGTAAGCCGGTTTCTGGCCCTGCGCCAGGACTTTGTCTACGATAATGTCGCGATCGATGCCGAGCTTAAGCGCAGCGCGAACGCGCGGATCGTTAAATGGCGCTTTCTGGTTGTTGATTTCGTAGTAGTAGGTACACAGATACGGGTCAACATGCAGCTCTTTACCGTTGTCACGCTGCAATTTTTTAAACAGCTCAATAGGCAGGTTGTTATAGGTCATGTCACTGCCGTTATCAGAGAAGTAACGGTTTACATCGCTGACTTCCGACGAGATTGGCAGGAAAGTGACTTTGTTCAGCACGGTATGCGCGTTATCCCAGTATTCAGGGTTACGCACAACGGTAATACGTTCGTTGATAACGTGTGATTCCAACTTAAACGCACCGTTACCCACCCAGTTTTCTGGCTGAGTCCACTTGTCACCGAATTTTTCGATTGCAGCTTTATTAACTGGCGACATTGAGGGGTGAATGAGTAATTTATAGAAATAAGGCACCGGCTCGCTTAAGGTCACTTGCAGTGTATGATCGTCAATCGCCTTTACGCCCAGGTCTGTAGGCGGCTTCTTGCCAGCGATAATATCATCAACGTTAGCCAGATGGCCGTATTGCAGATAGCTGGCATAAGGCGATGCGGTTTTCGGATCGGCCAAACGCTCCCAGCTGTAGACGAAATCCTGAGCAGTGACAGGTTCACCATTTGACCATTTTGCATTTTTACGCAAGTGGAAAGTCCAGACTTTAAAGTCTTTGTTATCCCAGCTTTCAGCCACACCAGGAATGGGATGACCATCCGTATCGCTGATGACCAGACCTTCCAGCAGATCACGACTCACGTTAGATTCCGGAACGCCTTCGATTTTATGCGGATCCAGTGACTGAACCTCGCTACCGTTTCCTTTAACCAGCTCCTGCTTCGCGGCCAGTTCTACGCCGGCAGGTACTGTGGCTGCCATAACGCTGTTCGCTGCGAGCGCACTCATCGCTGCAAAGACGCTGGCAGCAATCAAGGTTTTTTTCGTGATGTTGTTCATTCTTAACTCCAGTTTTTTATTTTCACTGAGGGTGTTTGCGACCTCAGCGTTCCCCGTATTCGGGTCCCCGGTGTTTGCCACCTGGGGCGTATTGACCCTGTTGTGTGGTCTGCACGGCCACGCCCTTCCCGACTGTGCCGCCGGTTAAGCGCGTGACTCAGTGTTTTTTAATGAAATAGTATTTCAGGTCTGTCATGTCCTGCGGATCGTGGCCAGTAAAACCGCCAACCCAGGGTTTAACCAGCCGCACGCTGACGCGATAGTAAACTGGCACAATTGCTGAGTCTTTGTCGAGTTGTGTTTCTGCCTGCTGATACAATGATGCGCGGTCCGCTTCATTTTCAGCCGTTAATGTTGCGGCTAACAGACGGTCGTATTCCGCACTGTGGTAAAACGCGGTATTGGTCGACGACTGGCTCTGGAACATATTCAGGAATGTTGAGGGCTCATTGTAATCCGCACACCAGGTGGCGCGCACAACGTCATATTGTGCCTGATGCCGGGTTTCCAGCAGGGTTTTCCATTCCTGATTCTGCAACGTAACCAGCGCGCCCAAATTGCGTTGCCACATGGACGCGGCGGCGATGGCCTGGGTTTTGTTTTGATCGGATGTGTTATAGAGCAGCGTAAAGCGCAGCGGATTTTTATCGTTGTAACCCGCCTCGGCCAGCAGTTTTTTCGCAGCCGCGTTGCGCTGCGGCTGTGTCCACGCCATCCAGTCTGGGGAAGATAACGCAGCGCCTGCGATGTAAGGCGGCGTAAAGCTGTAGGCCGGAATTTGCCCTTGCCCCATGATCTTACGAGCGATGATATCGCGATCCAGCGTCATTTTGATCGCAGCGCGCACGCGGGCATCGGTGAACGGCGGTTTTTTGTTATTAATTTCGTAATAGAAGGTGCAGAGCAGCGGACTGACTTTAACCTCATCACCCATATCTTTGCGCAATTTAGCAAACAGGTCGGGCGGAACCGCGCTGTTGGTCATATCAATGCCACCGCTGCGATAGCGATTGATATCACTGTTTTCCGAGCTGATGGCCAGAAACGTTCCCTGCTCAATAACGGTCTGAGCATTGTTCCAGTAAAGAGGATTACGCTTCAGAACAATTTTCTCATTCACCACCCAGTCATTCAGCGTATAGGCGCCGTTACCGATATAGTGACCGGGTTGGGTCCAGCCCTCACCCCACTTTTCGATGGCAGGTGCGTAAACGGGTTTCATCGCGGTGTGCGCCAGCATGGCCACTAAATAAGGCACCGGTTCGGTCAGGGTAATTTGCAGATGGCGATCGTCCAGGGCTTTCACGCCCAGTTGATCGGGGGCAACTTTACCAGCAAGAATCGCATCGACATTCGCAATATGGGCAGCCTGCAGATAGCTGGCATAGGGCGACGCAGTTTTAGGATCGGCAAGACGACGCCAGCTGTAAACGAAGTCCTGTGCCGTAACCGGCTCCCCATTGCTCCATTTGGCATTGCCGCGCAGGGTGAATGTCCAGATTTTACCTTGCTGGTTTTCCCAGCGCTCAGCCACACCCGGCACCACATTACCGTTATTGTCCGTGTTAACCAGCCCATCCAGCAGGTTGAGGATGATGTTTGACTCCGGTACACCTTCGACTTTATGCGGATCGAGCGAGGCAACTTCCGAACCGTTATTAATCACGATTTGCTGGACGGCGGAGAGCGTCACGTCTGATGGCACGGTGGCAGCACAGGTGGGCAATGCGGTTAAGGTTAGTGCCAGACAAGCCAGGTAGTGCTGCGCGTTCATTTCCCACACCCTTGTTAAATGCCAATTTTTATTCTGATATCCCAGCATCAATAAGGAATAAATCTTTTGCTTTTGACGTTTGGGAAAACATTATTAATGCGCCGAAAATTAGCAGATGCTGCAGAGGGGCGCCAAAACTAAATCGCTAAAATGTTACCTGTTTCTCTTTTATCATGAGATTTTTCCCAGTGGAAGTGTTAATTTTTGCCCTAAAAATAGCTTAACAGACTGATTAATAAACAATCTCATCACATTGATGTCAATTTAACCAAAAAACAACATTTAGACCCTGGCGTTGCGTTGTTGTAGTGTGAATACACACCGTCACATCATTTAAAAAACGGTTTAAGCGACGTAGACCAGCATTAATCATGCCAACTTCCGCTGCGGAAGCAGAATATAGTGTGAATATAGTGACATGCCGCGATGCCAGCACTGGCGCTGCAGCAAAGGTTATTAGCGGAAGTGATAACTGAAGAAGGATGTGAAGAGAGGCAAATAATTGCATCAATACGGTGCAAAAAAATCGCCTTTTGCACCTTATTGGTTCATTTCTTCTTAAGCGCGATTAAATAAGTCGGTTTACCCAACCAGACCGGGAAAAATTGCCTTGATGCCGGTCACCACAAATTCAATACCTAGCGCCATTAACAGCAATCCCATGATACGGGTAATCACGTTAATCCCTGTCTGCCCTAACAGCCTGACCATTAAAGGCGCTGCGCGGAACAGCAGCCAACAGCTAAAGGCGAAAACAGCAATCGCAACGGTAAAACCCAAAAGGTTGAGCCAGTTGTTATAACGTGTGCTCCAGACGATAGTCGAACTGATGGCGCCTGGGCCCGCCATGAGCGGCAGCGCAAGGGGAACCACGCCAATACTTTCCCGAATTGCCGTTTCCGTTTTTTCCTGCTTATTTTGCTTATCCTCGCCCAGCTTGCCGCTAATCATCGACATAGCGATGGTCACCACCAGAATCCCGCCCGCAATGCGAAACGAGTCGATAGAGATACCGAAGACATGCAGGATTGCATCGCCCAGAAACAGCGAGGTCCAGAGAATAATCGCCACCGCGAGGTTGGCCGTCAGGTTGGTTTTATTGCGTTCTGCCACGCCCTGATAGCGGGTCATGCTAATAAATACCGGAATGATGCCGATGGGATTAACCAGTGCAAACAGGCCTACGAAAAACTTGATATAGCCAGACAGATCTAATAACGCAGGATTCACGGTTAACTCCCCATCCCAGATGAAAAACGCGCCTAATGTAAGTGAAAAAAGCCGTGGGCGCCAGATGCCTAAGCAGTTATTTATGCTGTTATTTTACTTACAATTTAGTGGCTTTAACCACGCATTAACTATCTTGTGGAAGATGTTACTTTTACGCCCCGTTTATTATCCCCCAGCCCGGCCCCCCTGAATGCAGAGCTGAAAGGAGTCAGCTTGGGTTTAAATTGATCTAAATCATCATTGTTCTCTCCCAAACCCGATACTCTTTCTCTGTCAGTAACGCAGGTCTCATTATTTCGAAACAGAGAGAAGCTCTTTTAGTAAACAATTGAAAAACCGCTGCTTTATTCCCGTAAACCGTGCCGTTTGCACCATGGCTATACTCAGGGATTCAGGCTTGTTTACTAAAAAAAGTTTAACTTCCTCAGGAGAGCACAATGGCCGTTACTAATGTCGCTGAACTCAATGCACTGGTTGAACGTGTAAAAAAAGCCCAGCAAGAATTCGCCAATTTTTCTCAACAACAGGTCGATGCCATCTTCCGCGCAGCCGCACTGGCCGCCGCGGATGCCCGAATTCCACTCGCTAAAATGGCGGTGGCAGAATCGGGCATGGGCATTGTTGAAGACAAAGTCATTAAAAATCACTTCGCTTCTGAATACATCTACAACGCCTATAAGGATGAGAAAACCTGCGGCGTACTGGACACCGATGATACGTTTGGCACCATCACAATCGCTGAACCCATCGGCCTGATTTGCGGTATCGTCCCCACCACTAACCCTACCTCCACCGCGATTTTCAAGGCACTTATCAGCCTTAAAACCCGCAACGGGATTATCTTCTCCCCCCATCCTCGAGCCAAAGATGCGACGAACAAAGCGGCGGATATTGTCCTGCAGGCAGCGATTGCCGCTGGCGCGCCCAAAGACATTATAGGCTGGATTGATGCACCTTCTGTGGAACTGTCCAATCAGTTGATGCACCATCCTGATATTAACCTGATTCTGGCGACGGGTGGCCCCGGCATGGTCAAAGCCGCCTACAGCTCAGGTAAGCCGGCGATTGGCGTGGGGGCCGGTAACACGCCCGTTGTCATCGATGAAACAGCTGATGTTAAACGCGCCGTTGCCTCCATCCTGATGTCAAAAACGTTTGATAACGGTGTGATCTGTGCCTCTGAACAGTCGGTTATCGTGGTGGATGCCGTCTACGACGCCGTGCGCGAGCGCTTCGCCAGCCATGGTGGCTATCTGCTTCAGGGACAGGAGCTGAGTGCGGTACAAAATATCATTCTAAAAAACGGTGGGCTTAACGCCGCCATTGTGGGCCAGCCTGCGGTGAAGATTGCGGAGATGGCCGGCATCAGCGTACCTGGTGAAACCAAAATCCTGATTGGCGAAGTTGAACGGGTCGATGAATCAGAGCCTTTCGCTCATGAAAAACTGTCGCCGACACTGGCGATGTACCGTGCTAAAGATTATCAGGATGCCGTCAGCAAAGCGGAGAAACTGGTGGCGATGGGCGGTATTGGTCATACGTCATGTCTGTATACCGACCAGGACAATCAGACAGCGCGCGTGCACTATTTTGGCGACAAGATGAAAACAGCCCGCATTCTGATCAACACGCCAGCTTCTCAGGGCGGTATTGGTGATTTATATAACTTCAAACTCGCCCCTTCTCTGACACTGGGTTGTGGTTCCTGGGGCGGTAACTCCATTTCTGAAAACGTGGGGCCCAAACATCTCATCAACAAGAAAACCGTCGCTAAGCGAGCTGAAAATATGTTGTGGCATAAACTTCCGAAGTCCATTTACTTCCGTCGCGGCTCTTTACCCATTGCGCTTGAAGAGATCGCCACCGACGGTGCCAAACGCGCGTTTGTGGTGACTGACCGCTTCCTGTTTAACAACGGTTATGCCGATCAGGTCACCCGCGTTTTAAAATCTCACGGCATCGAAACCGAAGTTTTCTTTGAGGTTGAAGCGGATCCCACCTTAAGCATCGTGCGGAAAGGTGCAGAACAGATGAACAGCTTTAAGCCAGACGTGATCATCGCCCTGGGCGGCGGTTCGCCGATGGATGCAGCCAAAATCATGTGGGTCATGTATGAGCATCCAGAAACCCATTTTGAAGAGCTGGCACTGCGGTTTATGGATATTCGCAAACGTATCTATAAGTTCCCTAAAATGGGCGTGAAAGCGCGCATGGTGGCCATTACGACAACCTCAGGCACAGGTTCAGAAGTGACGCCTTTTGCCGTGGTAACGGATGACGCGACCGGACAGAAATACCCGCTGGCCGATTATGCGCTGACGCCGGATATGGCTATCGTTGATGCCAACCTGGTCATGGATATGCCACGTTCACTTTGTGCCTTCGGCGGTCTGGATGCGGTGACGCACGCGCTGGAAGCCTATGTGTCCGTTCTGGCCAATGAATACTCCGATGGTCAGGCACTGCAGGCGCTTAAGCTGCTTAAAGAGAACTTACCGGCGAGTTATGCAGAAGGTGCAAAAAATCCGGTTGCCCGTGAACGTGTACATAATGCCGCCACCATCGCCGGTATCGCCTTTGCTAACGCCTTCCTCGGGGTTTGTCACTCAATGGCGCATAAGCTTGGCTCTGAGTTCCATATTCCTCATGGACTGGCTAACTCGCTGCTGATTTCCAACGTTATTCGCTATAACGCCAATGACAACCCTACTAAGCAAACCGCATTCAGCCAGTACGATCGTCCCCAGGCGCGTCGTCGTTATGCTGAAATTGCGGATCATCTTGGTCTCACCGCGCCGGGCGACCGCACTGCCCAGAAAATTGAGAAGCTGCTGGTATGGCTGGATGAAATCAAAACGGAACTGGGTATTCCGGCCTCAATTCGTGAAGCCGGTGTGCAGGAGGCTGACTTCCTGGCGAAAGTCGATAAACTGGCGGATGATGCCTTTGATGACCAGTGTACTGGCGCGAATCCACGTTATCCGCTGATTGCCGAACTCAAACAGCTGATGCTGGACAGCTACTACGGACGCAAATTTGTCGAGCCGTTCGCCAGTGCCGCCGAGGCTGCCCAGGCTCAGCCTGTCAGTGACAGCAAAGCGGCGAAGAAAGCTAAAAAAGCCTAATCCGCTCCGCGCCCGATGAACGGGCTGCCGAAACCCCTTGTCTGGCCCGTGCCTCAAGGGGTTTTTTATGGCGGATTTATCGCTTTGATAAACACTGCTGCCTGGTGCATCAGCGTAGTGAAGAGAATATTGACCTGAGCCGGACGGGAAAAGGGATAAAGTCCGTGATCACATCGCCTTGCGCCCTTAACGAGCGCCATGGAAAAGCAGCCTGGCGCTGGTTGAGGGCTATTTATTCCCCCACGGGGGTTTGCGCCCCATGGATGGCCTGCAAACAACCCTGCTCTATCGCCTTTTTATAATGCTTACGACATACGGAGATATAACGTTCGTTGCCGCCGATGACGACCTGCTCCCCCTCTCTGAAAGGTTTACCGTCACTGTCCAGACGCAGCACCATGCCCGCTTTACGTCCACAATGACAGACCGTTTTCAGCTCTACCAGCTTATCCGCCCATGCCAGAAGATACTGGCTACCGGTGAAGAGTTCACCAAGAAAATCGGTACGCAGCCCGTAGCAGAGTACGGGAATATCCAGATTATCTACCACGTCAGACAAGGCCTTAACCTGCTCACGCGTCAGAAACTGGCTTTCGTCCACCAGTACACAGTGAACGGGTTGTCGCGCATGTTCCTGGGCAATTTCCACATCAAGCTGGCTGGCTGCATTATAAAGCACCGCAGGAGAAGATAATCCAATACGCGAGCTCACCTTGCCTGCGCCGAAGCGATTGTCGATCTCAGCGGTATAGACGAGCGTGCGCATCCCGCGTTCCTGATAATTGTAGGATGACTGCAATAATGCGGTTGATTTACCGGCGTTCATTGCCGAATAGTAGAAATAGAGTTGAGCCATTTGCGCCGATTCTCGGATACGATGAAAAAACAGGGCCGATTTTACCATATCTACAGGTTGCTGCTGGGGGGATTTTCACCTTATGCTGTTCAGATTAGCATCACTCATTGATGATGCAGCGGTTAATATGATGCGGCATTGGGTCTTTAGGTCAGGATAAATATTAAAGCACATGTGTGATTAAACATTATTTTTATACAGATAATGTATCAGCGCATTTTCAGCTAAGATCTTAATCTTTTCATTGATTCAACCCACCTGACATCACACGTCATCGGGGTGAATTAATAATTTAATAAATTCCTCGCTTACTCTTTTTAAGCTAAAAATTAATTTAATGTTGAACTTATTTTTCTCCACCACTACTATTAGCGGGCAGAACAACTCTCCTATTAATTATTCAGAGATCAGGACAATGAGCGAAGCACTTAAAAATCTTAATAATATCCGCACGCTGCGTGCCCAGGCCAGAGAGTGTTCTTTGGAAACGCTGGAAGAAATGCTGGAAAAACTGGACGTCGTGGTAAATGAACGTCGCGACGAAGAGTCAAACTCTAAAGCTGAAAACGAAGAGCGTGCGCGTAAACTTGAGCAATATCGCGAGATGCTGTTAGCGGATGGTATCGATCCCAACGAATTATTCAATACTCTGTCAGAATCAAAAACGGCTGGCAAAGCCAAACGTGCTGCCCGCCCGGCTAAATATCAGTTTGTAGATGAAAATGGCGAGACCAAAACCTGGACGGGTCAGGGCCGTACGCCAGCAGCAATCAAGAAAGCCATGGAAGAACAAGGTAAGCAGTTAGACGACTTCCTGCTGTAATGCTTAGCCTGTTTCGCTTATTGTTAGCTTTACGATTATCCGCACCAGAAAAAAAAGGAAGCGATCGCTTCCTTTTTTTTATTTTCAGATTGAATAGAAATTTCGATACCAGTCTACAAAGCGCCTTACGCCTTCATCAACACCGGTTTGGGGTTTAAATCCAATGGTATTAAATAATGCGGTTGTGTCCGCGCTGGTTGCCAGCACGTCCCCCGGTTGCATGGGCATCAGATTTTTATTTGCCTTCACACCCAGCGCTTTCTCAATCGCTTCAATATAGTGAATCAGACTCACCGGCTGGCTATTGCCAAGGTTATATATGCGATAAGGGGCAGAGCTTGACGCGGCAGAACCCGTTTCCACGGTCCAGTCTGCGTCCGCCTGCGGGATAACATCCTGCAAGCGAATAACCGCCTCTGCAACATCATCGATATAAGTAAAGTCGCGCTTCATTTGCCCCTGGTTATAAACATCTATCGCCTCGCCTGCAAGCATTGCGCGGGTGAATTTAAACAACGCCATGTCCGGACGTCCCCACGGGCCATAGACCGTGAAAAAACGTAAGCCAGTGGTAGGCAATTGATAGAGATGTGAATAGGTATGCGACATCAGCTCATTGGCTTTTTTCGTCGCGGCATACAATGACACGGGATGATCGACGCTGTCTTCTGTTGAAAATGGCATCTTGTTATTCAGGCCATAAACCGAACTGGATGAAGCATAAAGCAAATGCTCGATTTTATGGTGGCGGCAGCCTTCAAGAATATTCAGGTGCCCAATGACGTTTGCATCGGCATACGCATGGGGGTTTTCGAGTGAGTAACGCACCCCTGCCTGAGCGGCCAGATGAATAACGCGCTGAAAATTGTGCTGTTCAAAAAGTGTGGCAATAGCCTGACGATCGGCCAAATTGGCTTTAATAAAGGTAAAGGATGGATTGTCACCGATGATATCAAGGCGAGCTTGTTTAAGGTTTACATCATAGTAGTCATTCAGGTTGTCAAGACCGACAACCTGGTGACCGGCGGCCAGCAGGCGTTGACTGACATGAAAGCCAATAAAGCCTGCTGCGCCGGTTACCAGAAAATTCATAAATCCCTCGTTAATCACACAGCCTGGATAGATGCTCCGCGGCCGATTGCATAATAAACGAAGCCGCGTTTGCTGATACGCTCTGGATCATACAGGTTACGTCCATCAAAAATCACGGGTTCTTTCAGTGCGCTCTTAATCACGTCAAAGTCAGGTGCACGGAAATTTTGCCATTCCGTACAAATCACCAGGCCGTCTGCACCGTGCAGCGCCGCTTCTTTGGTTCCCATCAGCTTCAGATCGTCGCGATGACCATAGATGCGCTGCGCTTCGTCCATGGCTTCCGGATCGAACGCCTGAACAGAGGCACCCGCTTCCCATAACGTTTCCATCAACACGCGACTGGATGCTTCGCGCATATCATCTGTGTTGGGCTTGAATGACAGGCCCCACAGCGCAAACGTTTTACCTTTCAGATCGTCACCGAAGTGGCGTTTAATGAAGGTGGGCAGCTTTGTCTTTTGGCTGTCGTTGACGTCTTCCACCGCCTTCAACAGGCGCGGTGTATAACCAATAGACTCCGCTGTGCGGATCAGCGCCTGAACGTCTTTCGGGAAGCAGGAACCGCCATAGCCGCAGCCTGGGTAGATAAAGTGATAGCCGATACGTGAGTCAGAACCAATCCCCTGGCGCACTTTTTCGATATCCGCACCTAAACGTTCTGCGAGATTGGAAATTTCGTTCATAAAGCTGATTTTCGTCGCCAGCATGCAGTTAGCGGCGTACTTCGTCAGTTCTGCACTGCGAATATCCATCAAAATCATACGATCGTGGTTACGGTTGAATGGCTCATACAGCTCACGCAACAGCTCCACCACGTCATCATTGTCGGTGCCGACAACGATACGCTCAGGGCGCATACAGTCGTTAACGGCCGCGCCTTCTTTCAGGAACTCTGGGTTGGATACCACATCAAAGCTGATGTTGGCATCGCGCGCCTGCAGCGTTTCTGTCATGACAGCACGGACTCTGTCAGCCGTTCCGACCGGTACCGTTGACTTATCAATCACGACTTTGTGATCTGTCATGTGCTGAGCAATGGTACGCGCTACGGCAGTAACATATTTCAGATCGGCCGAGCCGTCCTCATCAGGCGGCGTGCCGACGGCGATAAACTGCATTACACCGTGGTTCACGCCCTGAGCAGCATCAGTGCTGAACTTCAGGCGACCCGATTCGTAATTCGACATAACCAGCGGCGTCAGACCCGGCTCAAAAATTGGGATCTTGCCTTTTTTAAGGTTCTCGACCTTGTTTTCATCCACATCAATGCAGAGAACGTCATGTCCGACTTCGGCCAACACCGCAGCCTGAACCAGACCGACATAGCCGATACCAAATACAGTGACTTTCATTGAGCTATCCTGTGTTTAAAATTACTTTTTATCGCTAACAGTATTGTTGAGCCATTCAGTGAACTCTTTACCCAATACCGGATGGCGGACACCATATTCAACGAAAGCCTGCATATAACCCAGTTTGTTACCACAGTCGTGGCTTACCCCTTTCAGGTGATAGGCTTCGACGGTTTCTTTATCCATCAGCATGGCAATGGAGTCGGTGAGCTGAACTTCGCCACCGGCACCTGGAGGCGTTTTCGCCAGCAGTGGCCAGATATCCGCAGACAGAACGTAACGACCGACAACCGCAAGGTTGGATGGCGCTTCAGACGCTTTAGGTTTCTCAACAACCCCGACCATAGGCGCGCTGTCACCAGGATTCAGTTCTGCACCCTGACAATCTACAACACCGTATGCCGTCACATCGCTGACGGGCTCAACCATGATCTGACTACGGCCAGACTCTTCGTAACGGCTCAGCATTTCTGCCAGGTTATCTTTGGTTGGGTTAGATTCGTATTCGTCGATGATCACGTCAGGCAGGATGACCGCAACAGGTTCATCGCCGACCAGAGGATGTGCACACATGACCGCATGGCCCAGACCTTTCGCGATGCCCTGACGGACCTGCATGATGGTCACGTGCGGAGGACAGATGGACTGAATTTCGTCCAGCAGCTGGCGCTTGACGCGTTTTTCCAGCATAGACTCCAGTTCAAAACTGGTATCAAAATGGTTCTCAATGGCGTTTTTAGAGGAGTGAGTAACCAGCACAATCTCATTAATACCCGCAGCAATACACTCGTTAACGACATACTGAATTAACGGCTTATCAACCAGCGGCAACATTTCTTTTGGAATCGCTTTGGTAGCAGGCAACATACGTGTACCCAAACCCGCTACTGGAATTACCGCTTTTTTTACTTTGGTCTTATAGGCAGACATCAAAATACCTCTCTTATAGGCCGTTCAAGTTTTAATGCTTGATATGTCGGTTTAAATTCGGAAATGAGTATATCAGTTAGTCGTGAACGGATTTATCCTGGAAGACCGCTATCCGTAGAATTTAAGACTATTACCCAAGTGTAAAGCTAACTTCTGGCCCTGTCTCCCATCAGATAATAAACTATCCATTCGGGTTTACTGGTCAGACGATAACATCAGTCGTATGCGGCCTCCGGCCCCCCAAATATGGCATTGCCAGTCATCAGCGCGCTGGCTTATTTGGTTAGTATGTGTACTGCCCATAGTGCCAAGTGGCACACCGTTACTGAGTTGTATTTGATGGGCCTGAACGTGCAGCGTTGCATTTAATCCGGCTGAAACCAGTACCAGATTTTTTAATCCGCGGTGATAGTAGCCCACCAGCAACGGGAACTGACCGGTCAGATTTGCCTGGCGCAGCAGCAAATTAACCTGTCTGAGCAGACTGCTCAGCTCAGGTAAGCGTTGTTTTTGGCCAGATAACTGTTCCTGAAGGAGTCCGTTAAATAAGGCGCGCAAAAGCAAGGCGGCCAGTACGCCGTTGTCGCCAGCGCGCGTAACGTCAAGACAATAAAAGGCGAGATCTTTGTCTGAAAGCGCCGCAATATCCAGCACCAGACCTGGCTGCTCGGCCATCGTCAGTTGCCGATAGTTGATCCGACAGTTAGCAATGCGTTGTTGTACGGGTGGCTGAAGTTCTTTAAGGAGTTTTGCCGCCGCAGAGGGATCGCGAACCAGAGCGTCCCAGTCCTGAAACAGCTGCTCGTCTTCCTCCACCTTTGAGGTAAACATGGAGGGATAGAGGCATTCGTAAACCGCTTCACGAAAACGTTCAAAGTTTTTTAGCGGCTTAAGCAGCACATCCTGTACGCCAAGACGCAAAACCTGAGCAATATCGGACATATTTTCTGTGGCGGAAATAATCAAAATCGGGACGCTGTTACCCCGGCTGCGCACGTGTTCAACGAATTCGATACCGCTCATGCGCGGCATCTCAAGATCACAAATCACCAGCTCCACAGCATGCTGCTTCAGTTGCTCAATAGCCTCGAGGCCATCTTCTGCCTCAACTGTGACAGCCCCCATCGATGACAGAAATTGGTTTAAAAGCGAACGGAAAACGGCCTCATCTTCGACAATGAGTATCTTTTTGCCGATCAGTGGTTTTTCCATTCCATCCCCCTGCGTACCCGATAATTCAATAGTGGTTCATAAAACGCAGTTGCGCCTTTCAGAATAGACCGAAGTAACATCTGTGCGTGAACAACCAGATTATCTTCTACGGACCAGCGGTAATAATTCATCCATTTGTTTCTCAACGGCAACCTTCCCAGCCGCAATAGCTTCTTCTGCACGATGAAAATCCAACGTGGATATTTGTGGACAAAACGGCTGGATAAGCACATCGGGCGGATCGCCTGCCATCCTGTTTCGCTTCAGGCGATTTTCCAGGACCTGAATGGATGTTGCCATGATCTCCATCGCGCCCGGCACTTGTGATGCCCGTCGCTGGGTAAAACTGACCAGCCTCTGGCGCAGCTTTCCGCGCCAGTCAAGATTCAGTGCGACAGCCGCGGCATGTTCTTCAGAACTCTGCGGCGTCAGCACCATTGAATCAGGCTGCATCAGGTGCGCATCGTGTTGAAGATCGACGGCAATAACCACATCAGCGCCCAGTGCGCGCGTTAGCGAAACCGGCACCGGATTCACCACGGCACCGTCTACCAGCCAATATCCATTGTAGCCGACCGGTGGTAATAAACCTGGCATACTGCAGGAAGCGCGAACCGCCTGATGCAATTCTCCCTCAGTGAGCCATAATTCACGCCCGGTGCTCAGGTTGGTCGCCACTACGCCAAAGGGCTTATGGCATGACTCAAGCGCATCATTCGTGATGAGCTGGCGGACATGGTTAAATACGCGTTCACCGCGCAGGAGTCCGCCGCGCTGCCAGGAGAGATCCATCAGGCGGATCACATCCCAGTAGCTAAAAGCGCTGACCCATTTTTTCATATGGGGCAACCGGTGATTGACATAAGCCGCACCGACCAGGGCACCGATTGAACACCCGGCGACTACGTCAATTTCAATGCCTGCGCTTTCCAACGCTTCGATGACGCCGATATGCGCCCATCCTTTGGCGGCACCGGAACCCAGAGCCAATCCAATCTTTTGCTTTCTCATCTTGCTCGGTTCCTGGCGTCAATACGTAGCGTCATAAGCATGGGTCAGATAAAGTAAACGATATCATCAACAACGACTGTGATTAACAGGAGAAAGTGTGTCCGAATCTTGCCCTTGCTGTAGCGGCAAGCAGTATAGCCTATGTTGTCAGCCCTTTGTTAAAGGAGCAGAAATTCCCTTATCAGCTGAACAACTTATGCGCTCTCGCTACTGCGCTTATGTCAAACATGACGTCAACTACCTGGTGTCTACCTGGCATCCTACCCGGCGCGATCCGGCACTTGCGGGACTGTTGTCTGAAAGTTTTGCTGGTACTGAATGGCTGAGCCTGAACATCACGCAGCGTGAACCGGGGCGCGATGATGATGAATCGTTTGTGACTTTTTTCGCCCGTTATCGTGAAAACGGCGCCGATCGGGCAATGTACGAACGTTCACGCTTTCTTCGCGAGGATCAACGCTGGTACTATGTAGACGGAGTGACGCCCGCTATTGGGCGTAACGATCGCTGTCCTTGTGGCGCCGATAAAAAATACAAAAAATGTTGCGGCTAAGGCAGTTGCCTGCGTAACGGTTTTACCCTTAATGCTTTGACAGGACTCTGATTGAGATGCAAGCGCAAACCATGCAAAGAAAAGTTTTACGAACCATTTGTCCCGATGCAAAAGGTCTGATCGCCAAAATCACCAATATTTGTTACAAGCACGAACTGAATATCGTGCAAAACAATGAGTTTGTTGACCATCGCACCGGGCGTTTTTTTATGCGCACAGAGCTGGAGGGGATTTTTAACGACACCACCCTGCTGGCCGATCTCGATAGTGCCCTTCCGCAAGGTTCCGTGCGTGAACTGCATAGCGCAGGCCGTCGCCGTGTTGTTATTCTCATTACCAAAGAAGCACACTGCCTTGGCGACCTGCTGATGAAGAGTGCGTTTGGCGGCCTCGATATGGAAATCGCCGCCGTTATAGGTAATCACGACACGTTGCGTTCGCTGGTAGAGCGTTTCGATATTCCGTTTGTTCTGGTCAGCCACGAAGGCTTGTCGCGCGAAGAGCATGACAACCGCATGGCGGACGAGATTGATCGTTATCAGCCCGATTATGTGGTGCTTGCCAAATACATGCGCGTGCTGACGCCGGGCTTTGTGCAGCGCTACCCAAATCAGATTATTAACATTCACCACTCTTTCCTGCCGGCCTTTATCGGCGCACGGCCTTACCATCAGGCTTACGAACGTGGTGTGAAAATCATTGGCGCAACGGCACACTACGTTAACGATAACCTTGATGAAGGTCCGATCATCATGCAGGACGTGATTAATGTCGATCACAGTTACACCGCCGAAGAGATGATGCGGGCCGGACGCGACGTCGAAAAAAACGTGCTGAGCCGCGCGCTGGATAAAGTATTGGGCCAGCGTGTTTTTGTTTATGGTAACCGCACGATTATTCTTTAAGCGTAAACGGCGCTGGATTGGCTGACATTCCAGCGCTACGGGCAAAAAGTGGGCAAACGATTCACCATTTGCCAGTCGTCGCTTTACAGTCATGGCGCATTTGGTATGATGCGCCCCGCTTCAGAGCACAACAATTCAGTCCCTGGTGGGATTCCCGAGCGGCCAAAGGGAGCAGACTGTAAATCTGCCGTCACAGACTTCGAAGGTTCGAATCCTTCTCCCACCACCATCTGAACCTGCTGCCTGAACACACATATCATCCCCGGTGGGATTCCCGAGCGGCCAAAGGGAGCAGACTGTAAATCTGCCGTCACAGACTTCGAAGGTTCGAATCCTTCTCCCACCACCATCTCGTATATTGCACGCCCTCCCAAATAAAGACATTTATTACCATCTTCTTCGGGGAGAGGGATGAGAACCTTCGACTAAGGTTCGAGTCGAGCATCGCGAGACAACGCGCGTCAGCGCGGCCCGCAGGGTGAGGCGCAACGCGCCGAATAATCCTTCTCCCACCACCATCTTAAATATTCTCCTGATCTGCCCAAGATAATCTCAATCACCATCTTCTTCGGGGAGAGGGATGAGAACCTTCGACTAAGGTTCGAGTCGAGCATCGCGAGACAACGCGCGTCAGCGCGGCCCGCAGGGTGAGGCGCAACGCGCCGAATAATCCTTCTCCCACCACCATCTTAAATATTCTCCTGATCTGCCCAAGATAATCTCAATCACCATCTTCTTCGGGGAGAGGGATGAGAACCTTCGACTAAGGTTCGGGTCGAGCATCGCGAGACAACGCGCATCAGCGCGGCCCGCAGGGTGAAATCATCCTCTTGAACCCGCTTCCCGCTTTCTGACTGAGCCTGTCCACCACTCGCTGAAATTGCCCTGCTCTGCCATGACTTTTCCTGTAAAAATCGCTACCATCCTGCCTATCATTCGCTGAAGGTCATCTCATGAAATTTATTTCATTCAACATTAACGGCTTGCGGGCTCGCCCTCACCAACTTGAAGCGCTGGTAGAAAAACATCAGCCGGACGTCATCGGACTGCAGGAGACCAAAGTTCATGACGATATGTTCCCCTTAGAAGACGTGGCTAAGCTGGGCTACAACGTGTTTTACCATGGTCAAAAAGGGCACTACGGTGTGGCGCTGCTGACAAAAGTCCAGCCGGTATCCGTGCGACGCGGCTTCCCGGGCGATGACGACGATGCTCAGCGTCGGTTGATCATGGCGGAGATCCCCAGCCCGATTGGCGATATTACGGTAATTAACGGCTATTTCCCCCAGGGCGAGAGCCGTGACCATCCGACAAAATTTCCGGCGAAAGAGAAGTTTTATCGCGATTTGCAAAGCTACCTGAGCGACAGCCTGGCGGCCGATAAGCCGGTGCTGATCATGGGTGATATGAATATCAGCAGCACCGATCTCGATATCGGTATTGGAGAAGACAGTCGCAAGCGCTGGTTGCGTACCGGTAAATGCTCTTTCCTGCCGGAAGAACGTGAATGGATGGATCGCCTGCTCAGCTGGGGCCTTGTTGATACCTGGCGGGCACAAAACCCTGAGATTAACGATCGGTTTTCGTGGTTCGACTACCGTTCAAAAGGCTTTGATGACAATCGCGGTCTGCGTATCGATTTGCTGCTGGCCAGCACCGGGCTGGCCTCACACTGTATTGAAACAGGCATCGATTACGAGATTCGCGGTATGGAAAAACCGTCCGATCATGCGCCGGTCTGGTCAACCTTCCACTTCTGACAGGATCCTGACGCGTGGTGAAATGCCACGCGTCCTTATTTCACTATTTTCCAAATCAGATTATTGGTTCCCAACGACTTCTCATCGCGCGCGCACTGTAGCAGGACACCTTCCGATTTCACCACAGCGCCTTCTGTGTAATTTCGGTTTTCAAAAATACAGCACTGCAGACAGTTTTGCTGACGGTTTTGCCCCTGCGTCCAGACTTCCGGTGGCATATCCACGATCACATCGGTATTGGTGCCACCTGCCGCGCCCTGCTGATGATAGTTAGCATGCGCGGGGCTACAGGCAGCCATTGCAACCAGAATTAGCCAGGCTGATTTACTCATTATTCAGTTTCCTTCGTTTTACGCCCTGCTTTACGCGGTGGACGTTTTTGGCCGGTGGACGGTAAACCACGAAACGCCTGTCCCGAGGGCTGCTGTCGCGCCTGCTGAATAAGCCCGCTCAGCGTCTGCACCAGGGGTTGCATAAATTCATCATAGCGACAGGCCTTTTCACTGATACGCGTCAGGGTTGATTCCCATTGCGCCGTCATGTCCGGCCTGGCGGCGAGATCCGGTAGCGAGTGGATCAGCGCTTTGCCTGCATCAGTAGAATGAATATAGCGCCCTTTCTTATGCAAAAACGAACGACGGAACAGTAATTCAATAATGCCTGCGCGCGTGGCTTCCGTTCCTAAACCATCGGTCGCACGCAGCACTTTCTTTAATTCTTTATCCTGCACAAAGCGCGCAATGCCGGTCATGGCCGAAAGCAAGGTCGCGTCGGTAAAGTGGCGTGGCGGTTGTGTCTGTTTCGCCAGCACCTCACCCCGCTCGCACAGCAGCTCATCGTCTTTCGCTACAACAGGCAGCGGCATGCCATCGTTTTCTTCATCGCGCTCTTTGCCACCCAACAGCGCACGCCAGCCCGCCTCCGCCAGAAAGCGCGCTTTAGCCACGAATTTACCGCCCGCGATATCCAGATCGATGGTGCATTTGCGGAACACGGCATCCGGACAAAACTGCATCAAATACTGACGCGCAACCAGTCCATAAATCTGCTGTTCGTTTTCATTAAGCTTCACTGCGCTGGCGCGCGCGGTAGGAATAATGGCGTGGTGCGCATCCACTTTTTTGTCATCCCAACAGCGATTTTTTCGATCTGCATCAAAGTCTGCTGGTGGAGTAAGATCGGGTTGATGGGACTGGATCGCATTGAGCACCGCATGACGGCCGGCAAAATGCTCATCGGGTAAGTAGCGGCTATCAGAACGTGGATAGGTGATCAGCTTGTGGGTTTCATATAACCGCTGGCAGATGTCCAGCACCGCCTGTGCACTCAAACCAAAGCGCTTTGCCGCCTCGATTTGCAGGCTGGAGAGTGAAAACGGCAACGGCGCAATGTCGTTTTCTCGCTTGTCACTGTAGGCGGTAACGATAGCGGGCTGACCGCTGATGCGCGCCACCACATGTTCCGCCAGTGAGCGTTTCAGCAGGCGACCTTCTTCATCCTGCCAGGGTTCACAGGCTTCACTGGGGATCCAGTTCGCGGTAAACCGGCTCTCATCCGGCGTGACGATGTGCGCTTTCACTTCAAAGTAATCCTTCGGGACGAAATTCGCGATCTCTTCATCCCGTCGCACCACCAGCCCCAACACCGGCGTTTGTACGCGTCCAACGGACAACACGCCATCATAGCCCGCATTCCGGCCCAGCAGCGTCCAGGCGCGGGTCATATTAATACCGTAAAGCCAATCGGCACGTGCTCGCGCCAGCGCGGACACGCAGAGGGGAATAAATTCGCGATTCTCGCGCAGCCGGTTGATAGCCCGCTCCACAGCCTGTGGGTTGAGATCGTTAATCAGACAGCGCTGCACTTTACTGCGTTTCTCAGCGGGAAGCTGAAGGTAATCCAGCACTTCATCCACAAGCAGCTGGCCTTCCCTGTCCGGGTCGCCGGCGTGCACCACTTCATCGGCCTGGGCCAGTAAGCCTTCCACCACTTTGAGTTGTTTTGCCACCGAAGGACGCGGCTGCAAACGCCATTTTTCAGGAATAATCGGCAGATCGACCAGCGACCAGCGCGCATAGCGGCTGTCGTACACATCAGGCTGCGCCTGCTCCAGTAAATGCCCCACGCACCAGGTGACAATCTGGTCATTGCCGCAGGCGATAAAGCCCTCACCACGCCGGTGCGGTTTAGGCAGTACATCGGCAATGGCCCGTCCAAGGCTGGGTTTCTCTGCAATAAACAAACGCATTAAATCGGGTAATCCTTAACGTCAGCAAACAACAATGATGACAACGCACTACCGGTCAACAAACAGTCGGCAACATGATGCCTGCGCCTCAGTCCAAAGAACGGTTACATCATGCGCACAGGCTGGAAGAGAGTATGCGCTGCCAGATGAAGCAGCGCTATGGTAGCCTGGCGGCGCGCGGCTGATAAGCGCGCCGGGTTCAATGCTGAACTGTTCGCACAATAACCGCGCAAACCCGCTCAGGGGCGATCAGAAATAGCGCACAAACGGCGCAGTGTCGGGATGTATCACGGTGGTGTTGGATTTCAGCTGGGGCGTGCCTAAATAGAGAAAGCCCACAATCGCGTCCTGCTCACGGCAGCCAAAGGCCTCGCGTACCTGGGGATCGTCAGTCCAGGCCCCACTTCGCCAGATACCATTAAATCCCTGTGCGACCGCGGCCATTTGCATAGCCATCACGGCACAGCTTGCAGATGCAATTTGCTCCCAGCGTGGCACCTTGTGATTCAGTTCACAATGGGCCACAACCGTAATGATCATTGGGGCACGATATGGGGCCTGGCTGGCTTTATTGATGGCCTTGTCATCCAGTTGATTGTCACGTGCCGCTTTTTCCAGAAGCTGGCTTAAGCGATCGCGTCCACTGTTTTCAACTATGATAAAGCGCCACGGTTGTAAGGTGCCGTGATCGGGCGCGCGCATGGCTGCGCGCAGAATGTTATCCAGCGCCTCGCCGCCGGGAGCCGGATCCGCCAGACGGGAAGCCGAACGGCGATTAACCAGTAATTCAAGTGCATCCATGTTTTTCTCCAGTGGGGTAAAAGCATGCGTAATCCTGGCACAGGTGGATTTTTTGTAACAGTCCAGGGTGATTTCCTGCTGACTTTTGTTTCGCCGCTCTTTAGGATGAGGTCGTCAACGGAGACCTGGACCGCTAAGCGGCGATTTCCGGTTATATCAATATGGAGAGTGTGATGCGCACATTGTGGCGAATAATTGCTGGCCTGTTCCGCGGGATCTGGCGAGTGCTGAACTTTATCAGGGAATTAATTCTTAATTTGTTCCTGATTTTTTTAATTGTCGTGTGTGTCGGGATCTGGCTTCAGGTCAGTGGTTCAGGCAGTCATTCTGCTCCCATACAGCAAGGTGCGTTAAAAGTTGACCTGACCGGTGTGCTGGTCGATAAGCCTTCCGTCAGTAATCGCCTGAGCAAAATTGGCCGTCAACTGTTAGGCACCAGCAGCGACCGACTGCAGGAAAACTCCCTGTTTGACGTGGTCGATGCGATCCGTCAGGCAAAGGATGACAGTAATATCAAAGGCATGGTGCTGGACCTGCGTGACTTTGCCGGTGGCGATCAGCCCTCGCTGCAGTATGTGGGCAAAGCGCTGCGCGAATTCAGGGAAAGTGGTAAGCCGATTTATGCGTTGGGCGACAGCTACAGCCAGGCTCAGTACTACCTTGCAAGCTATGCAACTAAAATCTACCTCTCGCCTCAGGGTACGGTTGACCTGCATGGTTTCGCCACCAACGGGTTGTACTACAAAACGCTGCTTGAAAAGCTGAAAGTCAATTCACACGTCTTCCGTGTTGGAACCTATAAGTCTGCCGTTGAGCCTTTCCTGCGCGACGATATGTCACCTGCAGCGCGCGATGCGGATACCCGTTGGGTTGGCCAACTCTGGCAAAATTACCTGAACACCGTATCGGCTAACCGTCAGATTACGCCTGAGCAGCTGTTCCCTGGTGCAACGGCCATTATCGCCGGCCTGCAGGCTGTTAAAGGTGATACGGGTCAATACGCGCTGGATAACAAACTGGTCGACGTTCTGGGTTCACGGGCCGATGCCGATCAGATGTTAATCAAGACCTTTGGTTTCGATAAGCAGAGTAGCGATTATCGCAGCGTCAGTATTTATGACTACAACGTGAAACCGGACGCCACTCAGCAGAAAGGCAATATTGCCGTGATCATGGCCAGCGGCGCCATCATGGATGGCGATGAAACGCCGGGCAACGTCGGTGGCGATACCACGGCGGCGCAGATTCGTGATGCACGCCTGGATCCGAAAATCAAAGCGATCATTCTTCGGGTCAACAGCCCGGGCGGTAGCGTGACGGCCTCGGAGGCCATCCGTGCCGAACTGGCTGCAGCGAAAGCGGCCGGGAAACCGATAGTGGTGTCAATGGGCGGCATGGCGGCATCCGGTGGATACTGGATTTCAACGCCAGCCAGCTACATCATCGCCAGCCCGAGTACCCTGACCGGCTCTATTGGCATCTTCGGCGTAATTAATACCCTGGAGAACAGTCTGGCCAGTATTGGTGTGCACACGGACGGCGTGGCGACATCGCCTCTGGCGGACGTCGCCAGCACTAAGGCGCTGCCCCCCGAGGTTCAACAGCTTATGCAGTTGACCATCGAAAACGGCTATCACAACTTTGTTGGTCTGGTTGCCGCCTCGCGTCACAAAACGCCGGAGCAAATTGACGCCATCGCCCAGGGACATGTGTGGACCGGCAGTGATGCGAAAGCTAATGGCCTGGTCGATGCGCTGGGGGATTTTGATGACGCAGTGAAAAAAGCCGCTGAACTGGCGAAGGTTTCCCAGCCGCAGCTTGACTGGTACCAGGAAGATCCCGGCTTTATTGATTTGATGCTAAATCAAATGAATGCCTCCGTGCAGGCTGTTCTGCCTGACCCGATCAAAGCCTGGCTGCCTGCGCCGATGTTCGACGTAATGAGTGCAATGCGACGTCAGCCTGGCCTGTTCGACCATCTTAACGATCCACAAAACCGCTATGCCTTCTGCCTGACCTGCGGCGAAGTGCGATAAACCTCTCAGCCCGACCGCTGGTCGGGCTGCTTTTCCCTGCCATTGCCCTTATACTGCGCGTTTTACGGCAAGTCTGAGTACACCTATGCAAAAGAAAAACATTTACGTTGCCTATACGGGCGGTACTATCGGTATGCAACGTTCCGCTCAAGGTTATATTCCGGTTTCAGGTCACCTGCAGCAAGAGCTGGCAAAAATGCCGGAATTCCATCGCCCGGAAATGCCTGACTTTACGATTCACGAATATCAGCCCCTGATCGACTCGTCCGATATGACGCCTCAGGACTGGCAGTCAATTGCCGAAGATATCCGGCGTAATTACGATCGCTACGACGGTTTTGTGATTCTGCATGGCACAGATACCATGGCTTTTACCGCCTCCGCCCTGTCGTTTATGTTGGAGAACCTGGCCAAGCCTGTCATCGTAACCGGCTCGCAAATCCCCCTGGCAGAACTGCGCTCGGACGGTCAGCAAAACCTGCTAAATTCACTCTATGTCGCCGCTAACTATCCGGTTAATGAAGTGACGCTGTTTTTCAATAACACGCTCTATCGCGGTAACCGCACCACAAAAGCGCATGCTGACGGGTTTAATGCCTTTGCCTCACCCAACCTTTCTGCGCTGCTGGAAGCCGGCATCCACATTCGTCGTCTGAACACGCCACCCGCGCCACAGGGGAAAGGTGAACTCATCGTTCATACCATTACGCCACAGCCTATTGGCGTGGTTACCATTTACCCCGGTATTTCCGCCGATGTGGTGCGCAACTTCCTGCGCCAGCCGGTTAAAGCCCTTATTCTGCGCTCTTATGGCGTGGGTAATGCGCCGCAGAACGCTGAGTTTCTCTCTGAACTGCAGCAGGCCAGCGAGCGCGGCATTGTGGTCGTTAACCTGACGCAGTGTATTTCCGGCAAAGTTAACATGGGCGGCTACGCGACGGGCAATGCGCTGGAGCATGCAGGCGTGATCAGCGGTTTTGATCTGACGGTAGAAGCGGCCCTGACCAAACTTCACTATCTGTTAAGTCAGGAACTTTCAAGCGAGCAAATCCGTGCCAAAATGCAGCAAAACCTGCGTGGCGAACTGACAGAAGACTAAAACGGAGCAAACGGGAATGAAACGGGCACTGATCATTATCGATATTCAGAACGACTTCTGCCCCGGCGGCCCAATGGCCGTGAGAGAAGGCGATCACACCGTCGCGGTAGCAAATCGCTATGCCCGTGCCTTTCATGAGAAAGGCGAATGCGTAGTGGCCTTGCAGGACTGGCACCCGGCCAATCATGGCAGCTTTGCTTCTGTCTCGGGCGAGCCGGTTTATACCCTGGGTGAGCTCAACGGTTTGCCTCAAATCTGGTGGCCCGATCATGGTGTTCAGCATTCGGCGGGCGCTGATTTTCATCCTGGTCTCGATCGCAGCCTGTTTGATGCTGTTTTTCACAAGGGCCAGGATCAGGATGTCGACAGCTACAGCGCTTTTTTTGATAACGGCCATCGCCGTAAAACGGAGCTGGACAGCTGGTTACGTGAACGCGGCATCAGCCATCTGGTTATGCTGGGGCTGGCAACCGATTACTGTGTGAAATACAGCGTTCTGGATGCACTGGAACTGGGCTATCAGGTGGACGTGGTCGCCGAAGGCTGCCGCGGGGTGAATTTGAATCCTGAAGACAGCGACATCGCACTGGCCCAGATGGCCGCCCAGGGTGCGGTCATTGTCTGACGTGCTCCGGGCTGGCAGCGTGCCAGCCCGTCATCCACGCTAAACGCTTCTGTCAGCACCCTGACAGAAGCACCTTATCAGACTTAATGCAGGTTGATACGCGTGACGTCTGGTTCGATACCAAACTCTTCTTTCAGCTGCCTTTTCGATTTGGTGACCATCTCACCGTCTTTTCCGATGGTCATATGCTGAGGTGCATCGTTATGACGTGCCTGCCACATCATCACCAGTTGCAGGCTGTTATCACGCTGCTGCTGGGTAAGCGCTACACCGTCCGGCCATTTTCCGGTTTCAACGGCCACAACAAGACGCTCATAAATTTCAGGCGTCAGGGCTTCAAGCATGGCTTCAAGTTGCTGTTTCATGATTATCCTTGGGTCTCCTCACCTTGCTGATCTGTAAAGTTCAGCGAGGCAGAATTGACGCAGTAACGCTCGCCTGTCGGCTGGGGGCCATCCGGGAAAACATGCCCCAGGTGCGCATCACAGCTGCCACAGCGGATTTCGATGCGCTGCATACCATGGGAATTATCTTCCAGATAGCGAATGGCCTCATCGCTTACCGGCTGATAAAAACTCGGCCAGCCACAACCTGAATCGTACTTGGTATCAGACAAAAACAACGGCGCATTGCAGACCAGGCAGTGATAAATCCCTTCCTGCTTGTTATGCAGCAGGGCACCGCTGTAAGGCGGCTCCGTTCCTCGCTGTTGAGTCACATAGCGTTGCATCTCAGTCAGTTGGGCAATTTTTGCTTCGGGTGCGGTTTCTTTAGGCATTTGAGCAATTCCGGGATGTCATTCTGTAAAAATCGACTAGTATTCTAACAAACGATCAACATTAATCGGGTCTTATTTTGTGCTCAACCCTTCAGTCAGTATCTCACTAGGTGGATTTGTGAACTCGATCACCTTTTCTCTGGCATATCCCTATATATTCGGCGAAGGATTCAACAGAGCACGCCGTTTACCGCTGAGCGCAAGCGGTTGCGGCCCCAATAATTCCTGTCTGGTGGATTGACCTGTCGCAACAATTGACACGATTCCGCTTGACGCCTGGTAAGGTTTTTGTAATTTTACAGCCAACCTTTTATTCACTAACAACTAGCTGGTGGAATATATGACTATCAAAGTAGGTATCAACGGTTTTGGCCGTATCGGTCGCATCGTTTTCCGTGCTGCTCAACAGCGCTCTGACATCGAAATCGTTGCTATCAACGACCTGCTGGACGCTGATTACATGGCGTACATGCTGAAGTACGACTCTACTCACGGCCGCTTCGACGGCACCGTTGAAGTACAGGACGGCGCTCTGGTTGTTAACGGTAAGAAAATCCGCGTTACTGCTGAGAGAGATCCGGCTAACCTGAAGTGGGATGAAGTCGGCGTTGACGTTGTTGCTGAAGCAACCGGTATCTTCCTGACCGACGAAACGGCACGTAAGCACATCACTGCGGGTGCTAAGAAAGTCGTTCTGACCGGTCCGTCTAAAGATGACACCCCAATGTTTGTTCGTGGTGCAAACTTCGACAAATACCAGGGCCAGGACATCGTGTCTAACGCCTCTTGTACCACTAACTGCCTGGCACCACTGGCTAAAGTGATCAATGACAAGTTCGGTATCGTGGAAGGTCTGATGACCACCGTTCACGCAACGACTGCAACGCAGAAAACCGTTGATGGCCCGTCTCACAAAGACTGGCGTGGCGGTCGTGGCGCGTCTCAGAACATCATCCCTTCATCTACCGGTGCGGCCAAAGCCGTAGGTAAAGTGCTGCCAGAACTGAATGGCAAGCTGACAGGTATGGCGTTCCGCGTTCCGACGCCAAACGTTTCTGTTGTTGACCTGACCGTTCGTCTGGAAAAAGCCGCATCTTACAAAGAAATCTGTGCAGCGATCAAAGCAGCAGCAGAAGGCGAAATGAAAGACGTGCTGGGCTACGTTGAAGACGACGTGGTTTCTACCGACTTCAACGGCGAAGTGCTGACTTCAGTATTTGATGCGAAAGCGGGTATCGCGCTGAATGACAACTTCGTTAAACTGGTTTCCTGGTACGATAACGAAACCGGTTATTCAAACAAAGTTCTCGACCTGATTGCGCTGGTTTCTGCTAAATAAGGCAGCCAGACACTAGAGAATAAGGGTGACTTCGGTCACCCTTTTTTTGATCCCTTTCGTAAGGAGTCGGGCATGCAAGACAAACTTTTTTCTCTTCCCGTCATTAAACAGATTACGCCTTACCTGTCACAGCGTCAGGTGGGCGAACTTCCGACTATCGTCGTCAGTCATCCCCGCGTGCGCGCAGCTATCACGTTACAGGGCGCGCATCTCATCGCCTGGCAGCCCAGCGGGGAGAAACCTGTCCTGTGGCTAAGTGACAAAAGCCCCTTCTCACCAGGCAAAGCGATTCGAGGCGGCATTCCAATTTGCTGGCCCTGGTTTGGCCCCGCAGGTGAACCCGCACACGGTTTTGCCCGTAACCAGTCGTGGACGCTGTCCGCCCATGACGAAAACGAAGATGGCGTTATCTTGACGCTGGTGCTGGAAAGTAATCCGCAAACCTTAAAGCTGTGGCCACATGAATTCACGTTAATCGCCCGTTTCCGCCTGGGGCAGCACTGTGAGATCGAACTGGAAGCCTATGGCGACTACATGTCCACCGCCGCCCTGCACAGCTACTTTAACGTGGCGGATATCAACGGCGTAGAGGTGTCGGGTCTGGGTGAGCACTATATCGACAAGGTTAACGACAATCAGCCAGGCACGGGCGACGGCAAACAGCGCTTTACCACCCGGGTTGACCGTATTTTCACCTCGGCCAATGACTGTTCGGTGATTAACGATCAGGCTGGAAAGCGCCAGATTGAAGTCTATCACCACCATCATAGTGACGTTGTCACGTGGAACCCCGGCGTCGAACTCTCCTGCAGTATGACGGACATGCCCAACGAAGGGTATAAAACCATGGTGTGCGTGGAAACGGCGCGAATCAGCAAACCGTTACGCAGCGCGGGCGAAAAACCGGCCCGGCTGGCCACCACGATCCGTCTGAAAGGGAAAGTGAATTAACGCTTAATTCACACCACGTCCAGGGGCATTTTATGCCGCGGTGGCGGGAAAGCCTTGTCGATCAGGAAACACGCCTCATCACTCAGGGTGATATCCAGTGCCGCGGCATTTTCCCGGACGTGCTGAAGGGAACTGGCTTTAGGAATAGCCATCACGCCGGGAGCGCGGATTACCCACGCCAGAAGCAGCTGTGCAACCGTCACGCCTTTCTGCTGAGCCAAAGCGACCAGCGTGGGCTCAGAAAACAAATGGCTGCGCAGCCGCCCTGCCTGTGCCAACGGACAGTATGCCATGATCGGCACAGCACGCTGCTGACACTGCGGTAACAGGTCGTACTCAATACCGCGAGAGGCGAGATGGTAAAGGACCTGATTCGTCGCACATGCTTCGCCCCCGGGTTCGGCCCAGAGCTCGTCCATATCATCGCTGTCAAAATTTGAAACGCCCCAGTGAACAATCTTCCCCTGCTGTTGAAGCCTTTGCATGGCGCGAATCGTCTCTTCCAACGGGACGCTGCCGCGCCAGTGCAGCAGATAGAGATCAATACGGTCGGTTTGCAAACGGCGCAGGCTGGCTTCGCAGGCCGCTATCGCATCATCTTCACCGGCATTCCATGGGTAGACTTTCGATACCAGCAGCGCGCTATCGCGGCGCCCTTTTAATGCCTCGCCGACCACCTCTTCCGCTCTGCCATCGGCATACATTTCTGCCGTATCGATAATTTTCAGGCCTGCATCCAGACCCGCCTGAAGCGCCGTGACTTCCTGCTGACGGCGAGCGCTGTCCTCGCCCATGTACCAGGTTCCGAGGCCAATAGTCGGGATGCCCTGGTGACCCGCAACATCGAGACGTTGTGCCATTTGACTCTCCTGCACTGTTGTAGGGCAGACAAACAATCAGAGGGCAACGCCTGCCCTCTTAGGGTGCAAATCAGAAGCTGTAACTGACACCGGTCCAGATTGTGAACTGCCCACTTTTATCGACCATAGGGCTGTCTTTGATTTCACTGGCAAAACGCGTATAGCGACCGGACAGGTTGGCATTCCACTGCGGCGTAATACTGTAGCTGGCATTCAGCTCAGCATAGGGCGACCAGCTGTCATCAGGATGGTAGCGGCTGATGCCGGTGCGATCGCTCTCATTGCCGGAAACACCATAGTAGTAGCGGTTTTGGTTCGCGCTGTTCCACATCGCCCCGATGCCCGGTGTCAGGGTAAAGTCACCGAAGTTGAAGCGGTAGAGATAGGTCAGGTCCCAGATGATCCCGTTGCTGTTGTTGAGCAGGTCGCCCAGCAGTGAGGTACGGATAATCCCCCAGTCTGCAGTATGTCGGTAGGTTGCCCCGCCCATCAGCGTCATACGGCGCTTATCCAGCCCTTTCATATCCCCCAGATCGTTATCACCGGGGTCATACTCCTGGGGCGAGCCGAGCAGGGTCAGAGACAGCTGATCCTGCGGGTCTTTCCACAGGTAATAGCCGCCCTGCAGCGTGTTAAACCAGAAGTTTTCTCCTTCATAATTGATGATGGGCACCGGCAAATAGCGGTCCTGCCCACCCCGGTAAGGCGACTGGGCATAAATCACTGATGCGCCAAGCGATAAAGGTGCGGCCTGTACTGAATGCCCCAGAAAATAACAAGGGATAAGCGCGATAAGCGTGTTAAGTTTGAATTGGTTCACAATTTATTCATTCCATAAATATAACAATCACTCATACAGTCTAACGCTTTTTACAGACTGAATTAACCTTATATGAAAATCATCTACCGCATTTATGGCGGAATGTGGCATAACCGGGTTGGAGGCATCACAAATTCGCCATTACCCTGTCAAAAAGGTTTCGCAACAAAATGATTTTGTTATTGATATGTGGCTCACTAATCAAAAATCTATGATGAAATTTTCTGAATGCCTTCTACAGTTAAACTTAATACCCGAGGTTTTGTTGCAAGAGTGTCGTCATAAATGTTGTGCATCCCGATAACAATGATCAGGTTGGCATAAGGGTTGCTGTACTAACAGATAATATCTTCCGGGAGCTGTACGAGCACTGATTATTGCTCCTTTACCTGTGCTAAAAACGAAAGGACGGGCATCGCTATGAATATATTCGATCATTATCGTCAGCGTTATGAAGCTGCCAAGGACGAAGAGTTCACACTGCAGGAATTTCTGACAATCTGTAGACAGGATCGCAGTGCATACGCCAACGCCGCAGAGCGACTGTTAATGGCAATCGGTGAACCCGTGATGGTGGACACCGCTCAGGAGCCACGTCTTTCCAGAATCTTTTCTAACCGGGTAATGGGCCGTTACCCGGCGTTCGAAGAGTTTTATGGTATGGAAGAAGCGATTGAACAGATCGTCTCTTATTTGAAACACGCGGCACAAGGCCTTGAAGAGAAGAAACAAATTCTCTATCTGCTGGGTCCGGTCGGGGGCGGTAAATCCTCGCTGGCGGAACGTCTCAAATCCCTGATGCAACGCGTTCCTATCTATGTGTTGAGCGCCGATGGCGAACGGAGCCCGGTTAACGATCATCCACTGTGCCTGTTCAATCCTCAGGAAGACGCCAATATTCTGGAGAAAGAGTACGGCGTGCCGCGCCGCTACCTTGGCACCATTATGTCGCCATGGGCGGCTAAACGCCTCCATGATTTCGGCGGGGATATCACCCGCTTTAAAGTGGTGAAAGTGTGGCCGTCGATTCTGGAGCAGTTAGCCATTGCTAAAACAGAGCCGGGCGACGAAAACAACCAGGATATCTCCGCGCTGGTCGGTAAGGTGGACATTCGTAAACTGGAAAACCATGCGCAGAACGATCCCGATGCTTACGGCTACTCGGGCGCGCTGTGCCGGGCTAACCAGGGCATCATGGAATTTGTGGAGATGTTTAAAGCACCGATTAAAGTGCTACATCCCCTGTTGACCGCCACCCAGGAAGGTAACTACAACGGTACAGAAGGCATTTCCGCCCTGCCGTTTAACGGTATCATTCTGGCCCACTCGAACGAATCGGAGTGGGTGACGTTCCGCAACAACAAAAACAACGAGGCGTTCCTTGACCGTGTGTATATTGTTAAGGTGCCTTACTGCCTGCGCGTGTCCGAAGAGATTAAGATTTATGAGAAGCTGCTGAACCACAGTGAGCTGTCTACCGCGCCTTGCGCACCAGGCACCCTGGAAACGCTGGCGAGATTCTCCATCCTTTCGCGACTTAAGGACCCGGATAACTCCAGTATCTACTCAAAAATGCGTGTGTATGACGGTGAAAGCCTGAAAGATACCGATCCTAAGGCGAAGTCCTGGCAGGAGTATCATGATTACGCTGGCGTCGACGAAGGGATGAACGGGCTGTCAACGCGTTTCGCCTTTAAGATTCTGTCCCGCGTCTTCAACTTCGATCACACTGAAGTGGCAGCCAACCCTGTTCACCTGTTTTATGTGCTGGAGCAGCAAATTGAACGCGAGCAGTTCCCACAGGAGCAGGCGGAAAAATACCTTGAGCACCTTAAAGGTTATTTAATTCCGAAATACGCTGAGTTTATTGGCAAAGAGATTCAGACGGCTTATCTGGAATCCTATTCCGAATACGGTCAGAATATTTTCGATCGCTATGTTACCTATGCCGACTTCTGGATCCAGGATCAGGAATATCGCGACCCTGACACCGGACAGCTTTTTGACCGTGAGTCGCTCAATGCGGAACTGGAGAAAATCGAGAAGCCTGCCGGGATTAGTAATCCTAAAGACTTCCGCAACGAAATTGTCAATTTTGTGCTGCGTGCGCGTGCGCACAATAACGGCCGCAATCCAAACTGGACCAGTTATGAGAAACTGCGTACGGTGATTGAGAAAAAAATGTTCTCGAATACCGAGGAGCTGTTGCCGGTTATTTCGTTTAACACGAAAACCTCTACGGATGAGCAGAAGAAACACGATGATTTTGTCGATCGCATGATGGAAAAAGGCTATACCCGCAAACAGGTTCGCCTGCTGTGTGAATGGTATCTGCGCGTGCGTAAATCGTCCTGATCAGAGTCTGTAAGCAAACCGGTGCGGGATAGCACCGGTCTCTTAAGGTCGGGACAACCCGGCCTGCTTGCAATGTAGTTTGGGGGAACATCATGGCCTATTTTATCGATCGCCGACTAAACGGTAAAAACAAGAGCGCGGTCAACCGCCAGCGCTTCTTGCGTCGTTACAAGTCTCAGATTAAGCAGTCGATCTCCGAGGCCATTAACAAACGCTCGGTCACCGACGTCAGCAGTGGCGAATCCGTTTCTATTCCGATTGATGACATCAACGAACCGATTTTCCATCAGGGACGCGGCGGGCAGCGCCACCGCGTCCATCCCGGTAACGATCACTTTGTGCAAAATGACCGCGTGGAGCGGCCGCAGGGCGGCGGTGGCAGCGGTTCAGGCCAGGGCAACGCCGGTCAGGACGGTGAAGGTCAGGATGAGTTTGTTTTTCAGATTTCTAAAGACGAATATCTGGACCTGCTGTTTGAAGACCTGGCCCTGCCCAACCTGCGTAAAAACCAGCATCGCCAGCTGAATGAGTATAAAACCCACCGCGCCGGTTTTACGTCTAATGGCGTACCGGCCAACATCAGCGTGGTACGCTCGCTACAGAACTCGCTGGCGCGCCGTACGGCGATGACCGCAGGTAAGCGCCGCCAGTTGCATGAGCTTGAGGATGCGCTGACGACGGTTGAAAAATCTGAACCGGCTCAGTTGCTCGAAGAGGAGCGCTTACGCAAAGAAATTGCCGAGCTGCGAGCACGTATCGATCGGGTGCCCTTCATTGATACGTTTGATTTACGCTATAAAAATTTTGAAAAACGCCCTGAACCGTCCAGCCAGGCCGTGATGTTCTGTCTGATGGACGTTTCGGGTTCAATGGACCAGGCCACCAAGGACATGGCAAAACGTTTTTATATTTTGCTCTATCTGTTCCTGAGTCGAACCTATAAAAATGTCGAGGTGGTCTACATTCGCCACCATACTCAGGCGAAAGAAGTTGATGAGCAGGAGTTTTTCTACTCACAGGAAACCGGCGGCACTATCGTGTCGAGTGCCCTTAAGCTCATGGATGACGTGGTGAAAGAGCGTTACGATCCGGCACAGTGGAATATCTATGCCGCGCAGGCCTCTGATGGCGACAACTGGGCCGACGATTCCCCCCTGTGCCACGAAATTCTGGCAAAGAACATTTTACCGGTCGTCCGTTACTACACCTACATTGAAATCACGCGTCGCGCGCATCAGACACTGTGGCGCGAATATGAACATCTGCAGTCTGTATTTGATAACTTTGCGATCCAGCACATTCGCGAGCCGGAGGATATCTATCCGGTCTTCCGTGAACTGTTTCACAAGCAGGCGATGGAAGCCTGACACATCAAGCCGACGCTCTGTCGGCTTTTTTTTTGCGTAATAACCTGTTAAAACATGGCCTTTCCTGCAACAACTCCTCCAACTCCTCTATTAATATCGTTTAAACGGATTAACCAAGGCATTAGCAATTGATATAAATTGCAAAATGACCATGACAACTCATTGATAAAACATTATCTTGCAGAGATAGCATGGATGTTTCTACACATTAGCTGACATTGACTGCCGAATCTCAGGAGACCGCGTTTGAACCACACTATTGTTTATAGTCTTTTTATTATTGGCTCCGTGCTGGTTGCGTCGAGTATCTTACTCAGCTCTTTTTCATCCCGTCTTGGCATTCCTATTCTGGTGATATTTCTGGCACTGGGCATGCTGGCCGGCGTGGATGGCATTGGCGGCATCGCCTTCGATAACTATCCCGCCGCTTACCTTATCTCTAACCTTGCCCTGGCGATTATCCTGCTGGACGGTGGGATGCGTACCAAAGCCAGCTCCTTCAAGGTGGCGCTGGGGCCGGCCCTGTCACTGGCAACGGTAGGCGTAATGATTACGGCTGGCCTGACCGGCGTGGTCGCGGCCTGGCTCTTCAGGCTGGATATGATGCAGGGCTTTCTGATCGGTGCCATTATTGGCTCTACCGATGCGGCAGCCGTTTTTTCACTGCTTGGGGATAAAGGCCTGAACGAACGCGTCAGCTCAACGCTGGAAATTGAGTCAGGCAGCAACGATCCCATGGCCGTGTTTCTCACTATCACGCTGATTGAAATGATCGAGCAGGGCAAAACCGGTCTTGACTGGATGTTTCTCGTGCATCTCATCCAACAGTTCGGCCTGGGCATCGTACTTGGACTGGGCGGCGGCTGGGCCCTGCAGCAGCTCATAAACCGCATCAACCTGGCACCCGGCCTGTATCCCTTGTTGGCACTCAGCGGTGGGATTCTGGTGTTCGCCCTGACAACGGTGCTGGAAGGCAGCGGCATTCTGGCCGTGTATCTGTGCGGCTTTTTACTGGGTAACAGCCCCATCCGTAACCGATTTGGCATTCTGCAAACCTTTGACGGTATGGCGTGGCTCAGTCAGATAGGGATGTTTATCGTGCTGGGCCTGTTGGTCACACCTTCCGATCTCTGGCATATTGCGGTTCCGGCAATGATCCTCTCCCTGTGGTTGATTTTGGTTGCGCGCCCCCTCTCCGTGTTTATCGGCCTGTTGCCCTTCCGCGGTTTTACAGGCCGTGAACGGATTTTTATCAGCTGGGTAGGCCTGCGGGGCGCGGTTCCGATCATCCTGGCGGTATTCCCGATGATGGCCGGACTTGAAAACGCATCACTCTATTTCAACATCGCCTTCTTTGTCGTGCTGGTCTCCCTGATGCTGCAGGGCACCTCTCTGGGCTATGCGGCAAAAAAAGCCAAAGTGGTGGTACCGCCCACGGCATCGCCTGTCAGCCGAATTGGGTTAGATATCCACCCGGAAAATCCCTGGGAGCAGTTTGTTTACCAGCTCAGTGCCGACAAATGGTGCGTGGGCGCTGCGCTGCGTGATTTACAGATGCCGCGTGAAACCCGCATTGCTGCCCTGTTTCGGGATAATGTGCTGATGCATCCCAACGGGGCGACACGATTAAAAGAAAACGACGTTATCTGCGTGATTGGACGCGAGCGTGACCTGCCTGCGCTAGGAAAAATGTTCAGTCAGTCGCCGCCCGTCGCGCTGGATCAGCGTTTCTTTGGTGACTTTATTCTGGATGCCGACGCGCGCCTGAACGACGTGGCGCAAATTTACGGCCTTGAACTGGACGAACAGACCAATGCTCAACAATCGCTCGGGCAGCTGATGCTTGGCATGCTGGGTGGCACGCCCGTCGTGGGCGATCAGGTTGAATGGAATCAACTGACCTGGACCGTGGCGGAAAAAGAAGATAATCAGATTGTGAAAATTGGTGTGCGCCCAAGTGAAGACAAAGAATAATCTTACTTCGCTGGCGCGTTAAATAGGCTGAATTGCACTACGCTTTTATAACATTCAGTGAAAACGGGAGTTATCCATGGGTCACGTGGTTAAAATTGGTCGCTACGAAATTGTCGATGCAGAATTCAGCAGCGAAAAACCGCTGACAGTGAGTATTCCCTGCCACACCAACCCCGGACTGAGCTATCAGCTCGACGGCTGGGATCACGACACCAGCGTTCCGGCATGGATCGACGATAAAGAGGTCATTTTACATATCGCTCACTACGATAAGCAGCAAGACCGGTGGGTATTAAAAGAACCGGCCTGAGCCTGAGTATTACCGCCAGTCAGTTGATTTGGCGGTAATTCCTAAAAAGTGGCCCTGGCCGCACGGCTTATAGGTTATACTTTTAAAATATTATTTTCCAAATCAGCCATTTAAGCCAATTCTGCGCAATTTTCACCTGGTTTTTTAAGAATTCTTCCGTATTAACTCCGTCAAATATCTCCTGCATACTCTCTTTCAGTGCTGCAATTTTACGTGACTCAAATCACGCTTAGTAACGGTTTATTTGTAGCATCAATGGCTCTAATGACTGTAACAAACTGAAAACATCCCGGTTTCGGGTTTTCAGTCGTTAACCCCTGAACGCGTACTTGATTCTGGTCAGGCCATCTTTTACTTAATTAAGAGAGCAGGTTTTATGGCAAGTACAATGGTAATAAACAATGCGAGTCGCTCATGGAGCGGTCTTCGTAAGAATATTCTGGTAAAGTTTGCACTGAGTTTTTCAGACCTTATTGCGCTGAACCTGGCGCTGTTTCTCTCTGCCGCTACCGTGCAGGGTATTTGGGGAGATTTGGATGCGTTTATTCCGCCGCATCAAATTGAAAACCGTTTTATTGCGCAGTTTATTATGTCGGTATTATGTACCGGCTGGTTTTGGATGCGCCTGCGTCACTACACCTACCGCAAACCCTTTTGGTTCGAACTGAAAGAAATTGTGAAAACACTGGTTGTTTTCTCCCTGCTCGATCTGGCATTAATCGCGTTTTCTAAATGGGACTTCTCCCGCATGGTGTGGGTGTTCAGCTGGAGCTATGCCCTGCTGCTGCTGCCGCTGCTGCGCGCAGGCGTTAAAAGTGCCATTAATAAAGCCGGTCAGTGGCAAAAAGAAACCATCATTATTGGCTCTGGCCGTAACGCTACCGAAGCCTATGCGGCCTTACAAAGTGAAGAAATCCTGGGATATAACGTTCAGGCATTTATTTCCGTAGAAGATGCGCCGCTGCAGCAGAGCGTGAATGGCGTACCGGTCATTTCTGCCAACGATATTAACTGGAGCACCATCGATCGCGACAACGTGCAGTTTATTGTCGCGATGGAGTACGAGCAGCAGCCGGAGCGCGATCGCTGGTTGAAGTTTCTGTCAAAAATGAACTGCCGGTCAGTGTCGGTGATCCCAACCCTGCGTGGCGTCCCGCTTTACGGCACGGATATGTCGTTTATCTTTAGCCATGAAGTGATGATTTTGCGCGTCAGTAATAACCTGGCAAAGCATTCGTCACGTTTCCTTAAGCGCAGTTTCGATATTGTTGTGGCGTCGTTACTGCTGCTGTTCCTGGCACCGGTCTTTGCCCTGCTCTGCTATATGGTCAAGCGTGATGGGGGCAATGCCATCTATGGTCACGAACGTATCGGGCAGGATGGCAGAAAGTTCAAGTGTCTGAAGTTCCGCTCAATGGTGACCAATTCCAAAGAGGTGCTGGAAAGCTTGCTGGCAACCAGTGAAGAAGCGCGTCGGGAATGGGACAAAGACTTTAAGCTCAAGAAGGATCCGCGTATTACCCGCATCGGCGGCTTCCTGCGTAAAACCAGCCTGGATGAGCTGCCGCAGCTGTGGAACGTGATCCGCGGGGAGATGAGCCTGGTGGGGCCGCGTCCGGTGATTGAGGCTGAGCTTGAGCGCTACGCCGGCGATGTGGATTACTACCTGATGGCGAAACCGGGAATGACTGGGCTATGGCAGGTCAGCGGACGTAACGATATTGATTACGATACCCGCGTCTATTTCGACTCCTGGTATGTTAAAAACTGGGCGTTATGGACAGACATCGCCATCCTGTTTAAAACGGCCGGTGTGGTTTTCCGCCGCGACGGCGCCTACTGATTTAGCATGCGATGCCTGTTTCAGCAGGCATCGCCATTTCTCCCGGTAATTTGCTTTCCTTTTTCGCTGTTAATCATTACCCTCTTTCCTCGCTTTATCGAACGTTTACCCTCTGGTTGCTATGCAAAAATATACCTTATTGCTATTGAGCCTGGTGCTGCTGGCACCTTTAGGCATTGATCTCTATTTACCCACGCTGCCGCAGATTGCTGAAGGCTTATCGACGCCCGTCGCCCTGGTACAAACCACGATCCCGCTTTTCTTACTGATTATGGGGCTGGGACAGTTGGTCAGTGGCCCGCTGGTGGACAACTATGGCCGTAAGCCCATCGCCTTACTGGGCCTGGCGCTGTACATCGCCGGCAGCGTCATTGCCGCGACGGCGACCACTTTCCCGCTATTTTTAATTGCCCGACTGGTTCAGGGCTGCGCGGTCTGCTGCAGCGCGGTGGTGGCTTTTAGCGGCGTGCGTGACCGACTCAGTGGTGATGACGCCGCCCGGGCTTACGGCTTCCTGAACGGGGCACTGAATATTGTGCCTGCTCTGGCGCCGTTGCTGGGTGGCATTCTGGCCAGCGCCTTCGACTGGCGCGCGCCGTTCTGGTTCCTGTGTGCCTATGCGGCAGTCGTGATGCTAATGGTCATCATCTGGCTGCCTGAAACGCGTCCGGCGGATACGCTGCGCGTGAAGGGCCTTCCGGTAAACCAGTACGCCGCGATTCTCCGCCAGCCGCGCTTTTTGGCGTTTGCCTTTGCCAATGCCGGCGCGCTGGGGATGGTGCTGACCTATGTCTCGCTGGCCCCGCAGGTATTAATGACCGAAGGGGGACTTTCGCCTCTGGCCTTCTCGTTTGCCTTTGGTGCAAATGGTTTTTGGATCATGCTGGTCAGCGTGGTGGTGAATAAAGCGATTCGCAAAGCGGGCCGACCATTTTGCCTTGCCATCGGTTTTATCACCATGTTGACGGGTGCCGTTCTGCTCGTGGCGGGAATGACCTTGTTGCCTGACAGCCTGCAGTTCCATTGGGCGCTGTATATGTTCCCGGTGGCGGTCGCCGTAGCCGGGCTGGCTTTCACCGTTGGGCCAGCAACCAGCTATGCGCTGGAACCCTTTCAGCAGCAGGCAGGCGTGGCCTCGGCGCTGCAGGGATTTATCCAGATGGCGGGAGGCGCAGCAGGCAGCCTGATCGTGGTGGCTCTGCCGGTAGCGGAGAAACTGTCATTAACGTTGATGATGCTGCTGGGCGCAGCGCTGGCCTTCCTGGCCTGGCGCTGCAGTAAGAAAATGCAAAGCCGGATTACCGCCGTTAACTGATTTTAACCGGAACGCGAGGGGCCAGCGCGCACATCAGCTCATAGCCCACCGTTCCGGCTGCTTTCGCCACCTGATCGATTTTGACATTTTCCCCCCATAACTCCACGGACGAGCCAATGCCAGCCTGCGGGCACGGCGTGAGATCCACCGTTATCATATCCATCGAAACCGCGCCGACAACCTGCGTCATTATCCCGTCAACGGCAACCGGGGTTCCTGTCGGCGCATGACGTGGATAGCCGTCCGCATAACCGCAGGCAACCACGCCGATACGCTGCGGCTGGGTTGCATGATAGCGATAACCATAGCCGACGCCATCACCGGCCTGCAGCTGCTGTACGCCGATAATCTCACTGCTCAGCGTCATGACCGGTTTTAGTCCGCTGCTGGCGATATCCTGCCAGTTCCCGCTTGGCGAAGCGCCATACAAGATGATGCCCGGACGTACCCAGTCGTAATGCGCTTCAGGATGCCACAACGTGCAGGCCGAATTGGATAATGACACCGGACTGTCCAGCCCTTCCGTAGCCTGTGCGATGCGTTTAAGCGGCTCGACGATTCCGTCAGGATTTTCCGCATCGGCAAAGTGCGCCATCAGGGTAATGTCTCCGACATTTTCGAGCGCACGCAGCTTATGCCAGATTCCGTTGACCTGTTCAGGACGAAACCCCAGCCGGTTCATGCCGCTGTTGATCTTGAGATAGAGATCAACGGGCGCAGAGAGCGTGGCGTTTGCCAGGGCGTGAATTTGCCAGTTGCTGTGCACGCTGGTCGTCAGCCGGTAGCGATCAATCAATGCCAGATCGTCAGGGTGAAAAAAGCCTTCAAGCAGCAATATCGGCTTCTTCCAACCCTGCTCGCGCAGCAAAATGGCCTCTTCCATGTTGAGTAGCGCGAAACCATCCGTGGCGGACAGGCTTTCCCATACGCGGGCGATGCCGTGACCGTAAGCGTTGGCTTTTACCACTGACCAGACGCGTGACGTCGGGGCCGCCCGGCGCACAATCGCCAGATTATGTCGCAACGCCTGTTGATCGATGGTCGCGACAATTGGACGTGACATATTCCTCTCCCTGAAGGCTTAACGTACTGCGTTAACGTTACGAAGCGGCGATCGGGTCGCCGCAAAACCGGGTAAATAACGAAAGACGGTAAGATCGTCCGCGGCTATCGCGGATGAGGTACCGGATATGACGTCAGCCAGTAACTGACCGGAGCCGCACGCCATTGTCCATCCCAACGTGCCGTGGCCGGTATTCAGGAAAAGATTCGAAAGCGGCGTGGCACCGACCACCGGCGTCCCGTCTGGCGTCATGGGACGCAGACCGGTCCAGAAGCTGGCCTGACTGACATCTCCCCCCTCAGGATAGAGATCTGTGACCACCATCTCCAGCGTTTCGCGACGCGCCTCCAGCAGTTTGGTGTTAAAACCCACAATCTCCGCCATACCGCCGACGCGAATACGGTTATCGAAGCGTGTCACCGCCACTTTATAGGTTTCATCGAGGATCGTTGAAACCGGGGCGGCATCGGGATTGGTCACCGGTATGGTCAGGGAATAGCCTTTGAGCGGGTAAACAGGAATATCGACGATGTTTTTCATCAACGAGGTTGAGTAGGATCCCAGCGCAACCACATAGCTGTCACCTTTGATCACTTCCTCACCGCACTTCACCCCATAAATACGATTACCATCACGCAGGAGCTGATCGATCGGCGTATTAAACCGGAAGACAACGCCAGCCTCTTCAGCCATTTTGGCCAGACGCTGCGTGAAAAGCTGGCAATCGCCGGTTTCATCGTTAGGCAGGCGCAAGCCGCCAGTGAGTTTATGCTGTGTTACTGCCAGTGCCGGTTCCACGCTGGCCAGCTGGTGCGCCTCCAGTAATTCATAGGGCACACCGGCCTCGCGTAGCACCGCAATATCTTTGCTGGCGCTGTCGAACTGCTGCTGGGTTCGAAACAGCTGCAGCGTGCCGCCCTGACGACCTTCATAGGCGATGCCGGTTTCCGCACGCAACGCTTTGAGACAGTCACGGCTGTATTCGGCCAGGCGGACCATACGGCTTTTGTTTTGCTGGTAGTGACGCATATCGCAATTGCGCAGCATGTTCCACATCCATTCGAGCTGGAAGCGACTGCCGTCCAGACGGATAGCCAGCGGCGCATGGCGCTGAAACATCCACTTCATCGCTTTAAGCGGCACGCCCGGCGCCGCCCAGGGGGCAGCATAACCGGGGGAGATTTGCCCGGCATTGGCGGCACTGGTTTCCATCGCAGGCTGAGGCTGACGATCGATCACGGTGACCTGGTGTCCGGCACGCGCCAGATACCATGCGCTCGTTACCCCTACTACGCCACTCCCAAGAATCACTACGTGCATAAGTCCCCCGCGAATTTAAAAAGCATAATCCACTGTGCAATGGTTTACATTCAGTGTGATCACAAAGTGGAAACATCCTCTAAACAATTCAACTATTTCACCTCTTTTTTCATCCGCAGGTAACTAAAATCATTTCACCCACTTAAATTCAGAGAGTTATGCGCCAATAGTGAAAAAAGCAGGCATAAATGACATTGTCTATAGTTAATTCCACCACTTTCAGGAGAATCATTCAAAGCGCGCCTTTTGGCCCAACTCCAGAATATTGTGCTAATAAATACCTACAATGTAGTCGGTAGAGCTATTTAATCCCAACCCCTTAAACCTGAAATGATTTTTCTGCCAAAGAATTCGTTTGAGTTCCCGGATCGGATAAGCGACAGTGAACTATCATTGATATGTTCACTCAGTTTTTTTGGGTTCCCTTTCTCAGGAAGAGCCTTAAATAAATCGCAACGGGCAACCCCACCGCGTGAGTCCGTTCGCCAAAACAGAGGTGCGCTATGACAACAATCTTTGACGATTCACTCATGGACAGCAAACGCATCAGCGATGGACCCGACTGGACCTTCGACCTGCTCGATGTCTATCTCGCTGAAATCGACCGCGTAGCCAAACACTACGGTCTGGATACCTACCCGCACCAAATAGAAGTGATCACCTCAGAGCAAATGATGGACGCCTACTCAAGCGTAGGGATGCCCATCAACTACTCGCACTGGTCTTTTGGCAAAAAATTTATTGAGACCGAGCAGCGCTATAAGCACGGCCAGCAGGGCCTGGCTTACGAAATCGTGATCAATTCCAATCCCTGCATCGCCTATCTGATGGAAGAGAACACGATGACCATGCAGGCGCTGGTGATGGCGCACGCCTGCTACGGGCACAACTCCTTCTTCAAGAATAATTACCTGTTTCGTAGTTGGACCGATGCCAGCTCCATCGTGGATTATCTGTTGTTTGCAAAGAATTATATTTCTGACTGCGAGGAGCGTTACGGGGTTGAAGAAGTGGAACGCCTGCTTGATTCCTGCCACGCGTTGATGAACTACGGTGTTGATCGCTACAAGCGTCCCCAGAAAATTTCGTTGCAGGAAGAGAAAGCGCGGCAAAAAAGCCGTGAAGAGTATCTGCAGAGTCAGGTGAACACGCTCTGGCGTACGCTGCCGCGCAAAGAGAAAGAAGCCACGCTGGTTGAGGCCGCGCGTTACCCTTCAGAGCCGCAGGAAAACCTGCTCTACTTTATGGAAAAGAACGCGCCCCTGCTCGAATCCTGGCAGCGGGAGATTCTGCGCATAGTGCGTAAGGTGAGCCAGTATTTCTATCCCCAGAAACAAACCCAGGTCATGAATGAAGGCTGGGCCACCTTCTGGCACTACACCATCCTGAACCACCTGTACGATGAAGGCAAAGTGTCCGAGCGCTTCATGATGGAGTTTCTCCACAGCCATACCAACGTCATCTATCAGCCACCGTATAACAGCCAGTGGTATAGCGGGATCAACCCCTATGCATTAGGTTTTGCGATGTTCCAGGACATCAAGCGCATTTGCCAGTCGCCAACCGAAGAAGATCGCTACTGGTTCCCGGATATTGCAGGTTCTGACTGGCTAAAAACCCTGCATTTCGCGATGCGTGAATTCAAGGATGAAAGTTTTATCAGTCAGTTCCTGTCGCCAAAGGTTATGCGCGATTTCCGCCTGTTTACCGTGCTGGATGACGATCGTAATAACTTTCTGGAGATCGCTGCCATCCACGATGAGGCGGGCTACCGTGCGATTCGTCAGCAGCTCTCCGCTCAGTACAACCTGAGTAACCTGGAGCCCAACATTCAGGTTTACAACGTTGACCTGCGTGGCGATCGTTCCCTGACGCTGCGCTATGTCCCGCAGAGCCGTGCGCCGCTGGACAAAAGCCGCCGGGAAGTGCTTAAACACGTGCAACGACTATGGGGATTTGACGTTATTCTGGAACAGCAAAACGAAGACGGGAGCGTTGAGCTACTGGACCGTAATCCACCGCGTAACTCCCCGCTTTAAGCGGAATGGGGAATAAAAAAAACCGGACGCCATGTCCGGTTTTTTATTAACGTTTGCTGCCTAAATCGTCCGGCAACGTTTTTTGCATCGAATGCCAGATATCGCCACTCTGACGACCATAGCGACGGACACATTCAACGATTTCGTCCTGAGTAGGCTCTTTGTCACACAGGTTGAGCAGCGTTTGATAAAAATCGCGTGCCACCTTACGCGCTTCCGGGTTGGAAAAGTAGTGGCGTCCAACGCGGGTGTAAAGCCCTTTCAGCCCATTCAGGATCAGGCCATAAATTGGGTTGCCTGATGCGAACGCCAGCCCGCGAAACACCCGGTAATCCAGTTCGGTATAGCTGTCTACCTGGTCTTCAGCACTGTTTACGGCTTCCAGCACCTCGCGTGCCTTCTCTGGATAATGGCGTAAGGCGCGACTGATAAAGATCGAAGAAATATTGGTTCGGACAGATAACAGGTTATCGATCAGGGCGGGTACGCTGTCATGATCGAGACGCGCCAGGGTTTCAAGAATATTAAGACCCGAGGTTTCCCAAAAATTATTCACGCGAGTAGGTTTGCCGTGCTGAATCGTCAGCCAGCCGTCACGCGCCAGACGCTGCAGCACTTCGCGCAATGTGGTACGTGTTACACCAATCAGTTCAGAAAGCTCACGTTCAGCAGGAAGAATGGATCCAGGCGGAAAACGGCTGTTCCAGATGCTTTCAATTATATACTCTTCAGCAAATCCGGCTGGACTCTGCGCCTTAATAACCATAACTGTGTGTTCTCATTGCTTTCTGGATCGTAATGGGGACTCATCATACCAGACGCCCTATAGCGGATACAGACTGCACAACCATTAAAAGCGCGGTTTAGCACAAAATTAAGACAGATTACCGCGATCATTACGGCCGTATTTACGCCAGCCTTACCTCAGCGTTTTGGGCGGGCGCATTGCTACCACGCGGTTCCCTCGCTTGCGGGATGTGACGCGCAAAAGAACATCAATATCACGCGGTTATCAGAATTTTTGTTAAGTCATTAATCTGGATCAGTGCCAGGTCATGTTTGTACATAATTTTTACCCAACGCAGGATGGCGCGCAGCGACTTTTGGTTTACACTGCGGGGCATTAACGTTTACAGGGAATGCAATATGTTGCGATATTTAAACCAATGTTCGCGTGGTCGCGGGGCCTGGTTATTACTGGCCCTCTCTGCACTGGCCTTGGAGCTTACGGCGTTGTGGTTCCAGTATGGTTTGGGCTTCAAACCCTGTGTAATGTGTATTTATGTGCGCTGTGCGCTGTTTGGCGTAGTGGCTGCAGGGCTTATCGGGTTTCTTCTACCACGTTCACCGTTGCGGCTGGTGGCCATTCTGGTCTGGATCTACAGCGCCTGGGAAGGCCTGCGGCTGTCTTACGAACACACGATGATCCTGCTGCATCCCAATCCTTTTGTGACCTGTGATTTCGCGGCCCGTTTTCCAACGTGGCTGCCGCTGGATAAATGGCTACCGTCGGTGTTCGTCGCCAGCGGAGACTGCTCAGATCGTGGGTGGGAATTCCTGTCGCTCAGCATGCCACAGTGGATGATCGGTGTTTTCGCTGCCTATCTGCTGGTCGGCATTTTGGTTCTGATCGCGCAGCCGTTAAAACCTAAGCGCCGGGATCTATTTGGCCGCTAACGTTAAAAAGGCTGCCACTGGCAGCCTTTAATGTATGTGCATCAGCCGTTACGATCCGGCCGATCAATAATATGATCTTCCCAGTCACGCACTTCGCTTTCCCGCACCGCAATATAACGCACCGAAATACGTTGAGCATGCATCTCAGTTTTGGAGCCCGCGCGCAGCGGATGCCAGGCCGGGAGCGGCTTCCCCTCGCCCAGCAGCCGGTAGGCGCAGGTACGGGGCAGCCAGTTGAAGGTGGTCAGGTTTTCGCGCGTCAGCTTGATACAGTCTTCTTCAAATTCAAACCGACGTTCGTAATTGCGACACTGACAGGTCTTTATATTGAGCTGATTACAGGCGACGTTGGTGAAATAGATTTCATCCGTATCGGCGTCCTGTAATTTGTTCAGGCAGCACTGGCCACAACCATCACACAAGGATTCCCATTCCTCATCGCTCATTTGTGCCAGGCGCTTATGTTGCCAGAAAGGGGTTTCAGTCATGATGATTGTCCAGATTTAGCCTAAACCGCACCTTATAAAGATATTGACGCGATGATGCAAGTTTTAGAGTACGCGCGTGCTGATGCCGTGGCCCGCAACAGAAACCTCAAGCGTATCGCCCGAGCGCATCGGCCCCACGCCTTCAGGCGTGCCGGTCAGGATGACATCACCCGCATGCAGGGTAAAATACTGACTCATATGTGCAATCAGTGGCAGAATTTTGTGGATCATATCGGCGGTGTTGCCCTGCTGGCGAACCTCACCGTTGACCACCAGCTTCAGCTCGGTATTCTGCGGGTCGCCTGAGAACTCAGCGACCGGAATAAATCCCGACACCGGACAGGCGTTATCAAAGGCTTTCGCTTTTTCCCACGGCTGCCCGGCTTTTTTTAAGCCTGCCTGCAGGTCACGCAGGGTTAAATCCAGCGCCACACCGTAACCGGCGATCGCTTGCGCCACGTGCGCTTCTGAAGCCTGCTTCAGGGTGGTGCCTATCAGTACGGCCAGCTCAACTTCGTGGTGCACTTCACCAAACTCATCGGGAACAGATAAAGGCTGGCGCAGATCGCACAAGGCCGTTTGCGGCTTAATAAAAATAACCGGCTCGGTCGGTGTCGCACTGCCCATTTCTTTGATGTGTTTCGCATAGTTGCTGCCCACGCAAACCACTTTGCTCACGGGATAATCTAACAAAGCGCCTTGCCAGTTACGATGCTGATACATGCTAATCCCCTGCTTAGAGTGCCGAAATGCCAGTCATGTCGGCGGATTGACGTTACTGACAGACAACACCTAAAGCCAGCCTGCCAGCTATCACTGAGATGCATAAACCTGACAGATGCGCGAGAATTGTCAATAAGTCAGCCAGGCTATTTGTGCGTCGCCGCCTTCATCTGACCGGTCAGGTTGCAAACAGCGCGCCGCAGCGGCGCGACTGTGCAATTATTATTCAGCCTCACGGGAATATAAATTTGCTGATGACGGCCCTGCAAAATTTATATTAAAGGAACAATCCGAGTTAATCTTTTCTATCCAGTTCGAGATGCGTTTTTAACAAACTTTCGATGGGTGGTGGAATTTGCAAATAATATCCCTGCTCGCTTAACCCCTGCTTCACTTTATTGATGTCCGCATTGGCCAGTTTGTCGCGCTGGGCCAGGTTCACCACCATCGCTAACTGAGGCTTACCAAAGCCTTTTAGCAGGGCCTCAGGAACGCGCGAAAAATCGTCTTTTTTTTCAACGTAGAGATAAGTCTGGTCGCGGACGGGACTTCTGTAGATCACACAAAACATATTTTTTACTCGAATTAACCAGCCGTGAGGCTTGTTTGAATATAGCGGTAACTATAACATGCTTGCAGTACTTCGAATATTCGCCGATCGCGCTTTAACGATGCTTTTATGATCGCTTAGCACAGGGTAGTAAAACAGGACTGAGTCGGGACAGATGCCGCAATCGCCAATCGAATTTAAGGGAAGCAGTTTTACCTTGTCCGTTGTTCATTTGCATCACCATGAGCCAGAGGTGATCCGCAAAGCGCTACAGGACAAAATTGACCAGGCGCCAGATTTCCTGAAAAACGCACCCGTGGTGCTGAATGTTGCGGCCCTTGATGCGGCCGTAAACTGGAAACAGATGCAGCAGGCCGTCAGCGCAACGGGGCTCCGTATCGTCGGCGTCAGTGGATGCAAAGACGAGGCGCTGAAAAAAATGATCGCCCGCGTCGGTCTTCCGGTGCTGGCCGAAGGTAAAGAGAGCCACAAGCGCGAAGCGCCGGAGCCGGAGTCAAAACCCGTTGCGACGGAAGCGCTGGTGGCGAAAACACGCATCGTTAACACGCCGGTGCGTTCTGGTCAGCAAATCTATGCCCGCAATGCGGATTTGATTGTCACCAGCAGCGTCAGCGCCGGCGCGGAACTGGTTGCCGATGGCAATATTCATATCTATGGCATGATGCGCGGCCGCGCGCTGGCGGGTGCCAGCGGTGACAGAGATTGCCAGATTTTTTGCACCAACCTGGCAGCAGAGTTGGTTTCTATCGCCGGGGAGTACTGGATCATGGATCAAATCCCCGAAGCGTTTTTTGCTAAAGCGGCACGCCTCTGCCTTCAGGACGGCGCGCTGACTATCCAGACACTTAATTAGGCCCCTTTTCTTTCGTTAAGGAAATCAACATTTATGGCACGCATTATTGTAGTTACATCCGGTAAAGGGGGCGTTGGTAAGACCACGTCAAGCGCGGCCATCGCCACCGGTTTAGCGCAGAAAGGCAAAAAAACGGTTGTCATCGACTTTGATATCGGCCTGCGTAACCTTGATTTAATCATGGGCTGCGAACGCCGTGTGGTTTATGATTTTGTTAATGTCATTCAGGGTGATGCCACGCTGAACCAGGCATTGATTCGTGATAAGCGCACAGAACAACTTTATATTCTGCCTGCCTCACAGACCCGCGACAAAGACGCCCTTACCCGCGAAGGTGTTGAGAAGGTGCTGAACGATCTGGCAGAGATGGCGTTTGACTTCATCGTTTGTGACTCGCCGGCCGGCATCGAAACCGGTGCGTTAATGGCGCTCTATTTTGCCGACGAAGCCATCATCACCACGAACCCGGAAGTTTCCTCTGTACGCGACTCTGACCGTATTCTCGGTATTATTTCTTCCAAATCCCGCCGTGCGGAAACCAGTCAGGAACCGGTTAAAGAGCATCTGCTGCTGACCCGTTACAATCCTGGCCGCGTTAATCGTGGTGATATGCTGAGCATGGAAGATGTTCTGGAAATCCTGCGTATTCCTCTGGTCGGCGTCATCCCGGAAGACCAGTCGGTTCTTCGTGCCTCTAACCAGGGTGAGCCGGTAATTCTCGATGGTGAGTCTGATGCTGGTAAAGCCTATGCCGATACCGTTGACCGGTTACTCGGTGAAAGTCGCCCCTTCCGCTTTATTGAAGAAGAGAAGAAGGGTTTCCTGAAACGCCTGTTCGGGGGATAAACCATGGCATTACTTGATTTCTTTTTATCCCGGAAGAAGAACACTGCCAACATAGCCAAGGAAAGGCTACAGATTATTGTGGCAGAACGGAGAAGGGGCGACAGTGAGCCCCACTATCTTCCGCAACTTAAGCGTGACATTCTCGAAGTGATTTGCAAGTACGTGAAGATTGATCCGGACATGGTGACGGTTCAACTCGACCAGAAAGGGGATGATATCTCCATTCTGGAACTGAACGTCACGCTACCTGAAACGGAAGACGTGCCTAAATGACGTCGACCGTTTCCTGATTTTCCCCTGCGCTGTACTGGCAGGGGGAAATTTCTTACATCTCGGCAAGGATGGTCATAATGCCGGGTTTCAGCACGTCGCCTCGCCACCCTGATAACAGTTCAGGTTCGCGGTTTTGTGGCTTCAGCCCCCAGTGCTGACTCAGTACCTGATTGATCTGTCGGCGCGATGCCAGCAGCTCCTGACTAAACCCGCTCTGCTCACTTACCTGCTGCCAGTGCTTTGATCGCTTTAAACGCCCGCTTATAGTTCACATGATCGACCAGATTGCTTAACGGCGGCGGCAGCTCGCTTTCAGCCAGTCCGGCTGCGTCTGCGACCTGCGCCAGCATCGCCCTGCCGTGAAAACGAATCTCATGGCCAGATAAGCCCAGGTGATCTAACTCACCCTGCGAGCCCGGCATGAAACGGGCGACTTTCCACAGGTTCTCTTCCCGCACCACAAAATTCACTGCCATGTCTTTTTCTCGGGCAACCTTGAGCCGCCAGGCCGCCAGGCGTTGCAGCGCCGCCAGCTGGCGCGGACGCAGCTGCCAGGCATTGGTGATATCGCGCCAGGCATCTTCCGGCGCTAAGCTATCCAGCCGACGCTGGCACAGGTTTTCACATTCGCTCAGCGCCGCCGCCATGTTCCCTGCCTGCTCAACCTGTTGCATGAGTTGATGAGCAATCGGCAACAGGTAATGCACGTCGGCAGCGGCATACTGGCACTGCCGTTCCGTCAGCGGACGCGCCAGCCAGTCCGTGCGCGCCTCACCTCTTATCTAATTCGACCTGGGTAAAGTGCGCCACTGGAGGCAAATCCCCAGGAAAGCGGTTGACCGCTAAAGGCCGCCAGAATCTGTGTATCAATCATCGGCTGTGGCAGTACCGCAAAACGGTGCAGGAAGACTTCCAAATCTTCGCCGCCCGCGTGCAAAAATTTCGTGACGCGGGTATCCGTTAACAGTTCGATAAACGGTGACCAGTCACGCACAGGTAACGGATCGATCAACACCAGCTGTTCGCCATCAAACAGCTGAATCAGTCCCAGCTGTGGATAGTAGGTACGGGTACGGACAAATTCCGTATCCAGGGCGACGGCCGTATGCTGGCGTGCTTTGTTGCACACCTCGGCCAGGCGATCATCGTTATCGATCAGGGAATAGTTCACGTTCAGTTTTCACCGCAGCCGACAACGTGCGGTGCTCCATGTTAAAAGCAATAAAAACGCCGGACAGAGCCGGCGTTCAACCTGAATCCTGACGGTGAATCAACCCGTGTGGGTTTTCACCTCGTCGCGCAGTTCACGACGCAGAATTTTTCCTACATTCGTTTTGGGTAGTTCATCGCGGAACTCAACGATTTTCGGCACTTTGTAGCCGGTGAGCTGACGACGACAGTGATCGAGCAGCTCTTCTTTGGTCAGCGAGGGATCTTTCTTCACCACACAGACCTTCACCGCCTCGCCCGACAGTTCGCTGGGCACGCCAATCGCAGCCGCTTCGCGCACTTTGGGATGCTGCATCAGAACGTCTTCAATTTCATTCGGATAGACGTTGAAACCTGACACCAGAATCATATCCTTTTTGCGGTCCACGATACGGATAAATCCTTCGTGGTCAACGGTAACAATATCCCCGCTGTGGAGCCAGCCATTTTTCAGGACTTCTGCCGTGGCCTCCGGATGCTGCCAGTAGCCATGCATCACCTGCGGACCCCGGATACACAATTCGCCGGGCTCTCCGGTTGGCACTTCATTGCCGTTTTCATCCAGAATGATCACGTCCGTAGAGGGCACCGGTAAGCCAATACTGCCCGTGTGGCAGCTGATGTCATAAGGATTGACGGAGACCAGCGGAGAGCACTCGGTCAGACCGTAGCCTTCCAGTAAATAGTGGCCGGTGAGTTTTTCCCAGCGCTCAGCGACGGCCTTTTGTACCGCCATCCCGCCCCCGGCAGAGAGGCGCAGGGTAGAAAAATCGAGTTTGGTAAAGCCATCGTCATTAAGCAGCGCGTTGAACAACGTATTCACGCCGGTAATGGCGGTAAACGGATATTTGGCGATCTCTTTAACAAAACCGGGAATATCACGCGGATTGGTGATCAGCAGATTCTGCCCACCCAGCTCAACAAACAGCAAGCCGTTAACGGTCAGCGCAAAGATATGGTAAAGCGGTAACGCTGTGACAACGCACTCCTTGCCATCCCGTAACAGCTTGCCGTAGGTGGCTTTCGTCTGTTCAAGGTTTGCCTGCATATTCCGGTGCGTCAGCATGGCACCTTTCGCCACGCCTGTCGTGCCGCCCGTGTATTGCAGAAACGCCAGATCCTCATTACTGACATCCGGGCGCTGATACGGCATTTTCTCTCCGGCTTCCAGTACGTGGCGAAACGCTATCGCACCCGGCAAATGGTACTTTGGTACCAGTCGCTTCACATACTTCACCACAAAGTTCACAAGGGTGGCTTTGACCGGTGCAAGCTGGTCGCCCATGCGGGTCAAAACAACGTGTTTGATCGCGGTCTCGCTGACGACTTTTTCTAACGTATGCGCAAAGTTAGAGACAATAACGATCGCGCTGGCACCGCTGTCATTAAGTTGGTGTTTTAATTCGCGCGGCGTATAGAGTGGGTTGACGTTGACCACGACCATTCCGGCCCGCAAAACGCCAAAGAGCGCAACCGGATATTGCAGCAGATTAGGCATCATCAGGGCAACACGGTCGCCCTGTTTCAGTTTCAACTCATGTTGCAGATAGGCGGCAAAGGCCCGACTTTTTTCGTCCAGTTGGCGATAGGTCATCTTTTGACCCATGTTGTAAAAAGCAGGTTGCCCGGCGTAACGGGCAACGGCCTGCTCAAACAGATCAACCAGAGAGCGGTAACGATCAGCATTAATTTCGGCAGGGACGTCTGCCGGGTAGCGTTTTAGCCAAACCTTATTCAAGGATTCACCCCGATAATCTTGTTGTGTACTCATCGCCGCCTCGACAATCGCATTTGTTAACAATATTTTAACTGATTGTACCAGTTTGCTCTTCTTGTCATGTTGAGGTTGCGAAGTCCATCACTAAATTTCGTCTTTGCAGACAATACAAATAAAAAGCCCGGCAGCGAGCACCGCTACCGGGCTGAATAAAACAGGTAATGCTTACTGTGTCAGGATAGTTTCAACCTGTGCGGGCCCGCTGTTATACATTCCCCAGTACGGGTTAGGTCCCCAGTAGCCCCCACGATGGCGCGTCGGGCCATACCAAATCCACGGGTCAATGGGCTGCGGAGGCGCAACAATCTGGCGCGTCAGATGCCAGCGCTGATAGCCACGAACGTCGATGACCACAAACTGATAGGTGGCCTCGCCAATTTTGCCCTGCTCCGTGCCCTTAATCGTACCAAGCACCGTAACGTACTGATCTTTGACATCCGTCGGATCGACGAAGCCGGGAATGTCGGCATAGATGCGACCCACAGAGCTGGCGCCCAGTACGGGACGCGCGCCCTCATCCAGCGGCTGCGTCGCTATTTCCAACCGGGTTTTGCCGTTACGGTTGAACACGTTAACCACCTTGCCGCCAAAGCGCGATTCCTGACCGACATAGATGGCCGGATCTTTCATCACCCGCAATAAGTCCTGCTGGGGCATGGCGGAATTGCCCTTAATATTATCCGGCACTGAAACACAACCACTTAAAACCAGGGCGCAGGCCAGTAGCAGACCGGCAACACCGTGACGACGAATTGACATGGGTATTCTCCTGAAAGTTGCTGTTTAGAGTGCTCCGATAACAATAAGTTGCGTCTCGTTTCAGCGTCCAGGCAGTTTTTTCCAGGCCACCTCGTTTCTCAGATAGGTGGGTTCTGCGTTTTCAGGCAATACCGTCGCGCCCTGCTGCAAAGCGGCGACGGCCAGCGGCAACATATCTTCTGCCGCAGGCAGTTCCACATGGCTGTTAACCAGCTGAAGGGCATGGCCCTGCTGCAGATCTGGCCAGGCCTGCCAGCCGGTTCCGGCAGTAAACCATTCTCCCTCCAGCGCCTGCATCCGCGTCAAGGCCGCGGCGGGCGACAGTACGCTCTCGCTCGCTTCACCCTGCCAGTGACCCTGCTCATCACGCTGATACTCGGCCCAGTAGACTTCGCCCATACGAGCATCTATCGCGGTTAATACCCGCGTGGCGCCGTGCAGCCGCCAGGCGCCCTGCGCCAGCGTGGCCAGCGTAGAGATGCCCGCCATGGGCAACGCAGCGCCCAGTGCCAGCCCCTGAGCGATCCCGATACCAATACGCACGCCGGTGAAGCTGCCCGGACCGCGGCCAAATGCCAGCGCATCAAGTTGTGTTAGTTCCAACTGCTGAGACTGCAGCAGTTCTGCCACTAAGGGTAAAATTCGTTGGGTGTGATCGCGCGGCGCGATCTCAAAGCGCGCATCAATCTGCTGCCCGTTGAGCAGGGCTGCAGAACAGGCTTCTGTCGCTGTATCCAGCGCTAAAATTCGGACCGACATAACGACCTCAGAGGATTCAAAAACGGCGCGCATCTTAGCATAAAATTACGCGTCAGGTTGCTGACGAATAAAGGCAATAGCCTGCGCGATATCCCGCGTGCGTGGAGTGGGCGGCAGGCTGTTAAGAAACAGCGCGCCATAAGGCCGGGATACCAGACGCTGGTCGCAAATCACCAGCACGCCACGATCGTCAGTATCGCGAATCAAACGGCCAACGCCCTGTTTCAACGTAATCACGGCGTCGGGCAGTTGCACGTCACTGAAGGGATCGCCTCCCCGCAAACGGCAGTCTTCCATGCGGGCTTTTAACAGCGGATCCTCCGGTGAGGTAAACGGCAGCTTGTCGATGATGACCAGCGAGAGCGCATCGCCACGTACGTCCACCCCTTCCCAGAAGCTGCTGGTAGCCACCAGCAGAGCATTGCCCTTTTCGATAAACTGTTTCAGCAGTTGCCCTTTACTGGTTTCGCCCTGCACCAACACCGGCAACGTCATGGAGGCGCGGAACTCGGCCGCCAGCTCACGCATCATCAGATGTGAGGTACATAAGAAGAAGCAGCGGCCTTTATTTGCATCGATCAAGGGTTTCATCATTTTAGCCAGCTGGCGTGCGCCACCGGGACGATTCGGTTCCGGCAGATTGCGTGGAACGCACAGTAATGCCTGCTGTGAGTAGTCAAACGGGCTACTGAGAATCAAACTCTTCGCCTTGCTCACGCCTAACCGATCGGCAAAATGGTCCATCTTTTCATCGACGGCCAGGGTCGCTGAGGTGAAAATCCATGCCGCTTTGCGGTCATCCATCATTTCCCGGAAGCGTTCGGCCACGGATAACGGCGTTAGCGCCAGCACAAAGTGACGCGATGTGCATTCATACCAGTAACTGAATCCCGGTTCGCTGATGGATCGTATGCGCTTCAGTCGCGTACGGTAAAGCGCTGCGCGTTCAAAGGCCGCATCAAGCAGCGCAGAACGCCCGAGAGAGAGTTTAATGACGTCATAGCACAGTTCCAGGGCATCATCGAGCAGCGTGAACATGCGCATGATGTTGTTATCACTGAGTAAGTCCCGCAGATTTCCGCGATAGCCGGGTTCGCCCAGCGCCAGCCGAAAATCCTGAGCGCACTGAGCCAGCCTGTCGGCCGATTTTTGCAGCTGCTGAACGTCACGCACTTCGGTGCGATAGGCAATAATGATGTCTTTCGCCAGATCGGCTAACTGACGGCTGGAGATCTGCTGACCGAAATACTGGCTGGCGATATCCGGTAACTGATGGGCTTCGTCAAAAATCATGACGTCCGCTTCAGGGATCAGCTCACCGAAGCCCCCCTCTTTCACCACCAGATCGGCAAGAAAAAGATGATGATTGACGACGACCACATCGGCATCCATAGCCTTCTTGCGCGCTTTGACGACAAAACACGCTTTATACTGCGGGCAATCGCTTCCCAGACAGTTGTCGTTGGTACTGGTCACCAGCGGCCATATCGGACTGTCTTCCGTCACGTCTGCACAGGCGCTAATATCGCCGTCGACGGTGTGTGAGGCCCAGGCGCGCAGCGTCACCAGGTCGGTAAGCGACTGAACGCTCAGATCGCCGCCGGTGGCAGACTGCTGATCCATCCGCTCCAGGCACAGGTAGTTAGATCGCCCTTTAAGCAGCGCCGTTTTACCGGTAAATTTTAGCGCGTTAGCAATGGTGGGCAAATCGCGAGCATAAAGCTGATCCTGCAGGGCTTTTGAGCCCGTGGACACAATCACTTTTTTATTGGCGCGTAACGCCGGTGCCAGGTAGGCATAGGTCTTGCCCGTCCCCGTGCCCGCTTCAACAACCAGCTCACCGCTGCTCTGCACGGCCTCGGTGACAGCCTGGGCCATTTCACGCTGTGCTTCACGCGGTTTGAACCCCGTAATACGCTTTGCCAGCGCGCCATCTGATGCAAAATCGTCTGCCACGTATCCTCTCAATTCCGGCAAAAAACACTGTATATTATGTCAGTCTTTCCCGCCTTAAGGAAATTGCTGACGCGGGCGTCTCCATTATGCTAGCTGGATGCAGGGAATGCCGCTAATGACTGATATAAAGCGCACCCGCCGCCAGGATCACCCATAAAACCGCCAGCGTGATAAACCCCTGTCTGGCCGTACGCGACATGCCCACAAAAGTTGACACCACCACAGACAGCAGCGCCAGTGCGCCAAACATCACCCAAAACAGATATTGCGTATTCGCCATGCCTTCTTCCTAGGAGTCCTGAACTGATAAGCGACGTTTTATACCATTTTTCCGGCCACGATGCGCGACCGACGCCCGCAGGCGTTTGCAATGGATGACAATGGCATCGGGAATATGTCAGGCTAGGCGTCCAAAAAATAAGGAGAAGATGATGAGCATTACGCGCATTGATCCCGAACATCGTATGTCCGAAGCGGTTGTTCATAACGACACGATTTATTATACCAGCGTGCCTGAAAACCTTGATGCGGATGCCGAAGCGCAAACCGCCAATGCGCTGGCGGTGATTGACGCCCTGCTTACACGCGTGGGCAGTGACAAAAGCAAAATCCTGGATGCCACCATTTTTCTGGTCGATAAAGCTGATTTTGCGGCAATGAACCGCGCCTGGGACGCCTGGGTTTCACCCGGCAATGCCCCAGTGCGCTGCACGGTTCAGGCAGCCTTAATGAATCCGAAGTATAAAGTCGAAATAAAAATTATCGCCGCGCGTTAACCCCGGTTCCGGGCGTCAGCCTTCGTCGTCTTCATCTTCGAAGCGCGCCCGAATCAGTTCTCCGGTGTGACTTTCACGAATTTCCTGCGCCACCAGGGTTATCGCCTCGCCGCTGGACATGCCCTCTGCCATTAACTGTTGAATGCGTTCTACCGCGCGTTGCTGCTGGTCGTGTGAAAGTGCGGGTAATCCTGTAATCATGTTTCACTCCTGCTTTAGGGCTGCCATTATTTCATGGGGAACAAACAGGTGCCAGTCAGGAAAAAATATGTCAGTCTAACGGCATTTCTGATGTCAGATTTTGTGCTCAATGAACGTTCAAACTCATAACCTACGTTATTCTCCTGACGCCCTTACGCACTATTTTTCCCGTATTGCGCATCTGCCATGGGCGATGCTGCTGTCGTCAGGGCACGCCGATCACAGCGATAACCGTTTTGATATCCTGACCGCCGATCCCCTTACCACACTGACGACGCGTGGCAGGATAACAGAAATTCGCCATGGACATGGCCATGAAAACAGTGAGGACGATCCTCTCTCTCTCGTGCAGCACTACTGCAACGCGTTGGGCATCTCCCCAACACGCCATCCGGATTTACCCTTTGTGGGCGGCGCGCTGGGGCTGTTTGGCTATGACCTGGGACGGCGCTTTGAGCAGTTACCTCAGATCGCCACCGCCGATCTGCAGACGCCGGATATGGCGGTGGGCATCTACAACTGGGCATTAATTGCCGATCATCATCGTCAGACATTGACCCTGGTTGCTGTAGAGGATGTTGCGCAGCGGCTCAGTTGGCTGGAAGGCTGGCCCACACGCGAAAGTGCGCCGTTTTCACTGACCAGCGAATGGTCCGCTAACCTCAGCGTTGATGACTACGCGGAACGTTTTCGCAAGGTCCAGGCCTATATCCAGGCGGGTGACTGCTATCAGGTCAACCTGTCACAGCGCTTCAAGGCCGGTTATCAGGGTGACGAATGGCGTGCGTTCTGCTTGCTGAATCAGGCTAATCGCGCGCCTTTCAGCGCTTTTTTACGCCTGCCGGAGAGCGCCATTCTCAGCCTTTCCCCCGAGCGCTTTATGGCGCTGGATCAACACGTCATTACGACTCGCCCGATTAAAGGTACGCGCCCGCGTGACAGCGATCCGGTGCGGGACGCCGCCCAGGCCGAAAGTCTGCGGACGTCCGCCAAAGACCGGGCAGAGAATCTGATGATTGTCGATCTGCTGCGTAATGATATAGGCCGGGTCGCCGTGGCCGGTTCCGTAAGCGTACCCGAACTGTTTGTGGTGGAACCCTTTCCGGCCGTGCATCATCTGGTCAGCACCGTTCGCGCCACGCTGCCCGAAAATCTGCAGGCCTGCGATCTGTTACGCGCCTGCTTTCCCGGCGGTTCGATCACGGGTGCGCCGAAAATTCGTGCAATGGAAATTATCGATGAACTGGAACCGCAACGCCGTAACGCCTGGTGTGGCAGCATCGGATATCTGAGTGTGTGTGGTCGGATGGACACCAGTATTACGATTCGTACGTTGATTGCCGAAGATCATCACCTCTACTGTTCGGCTGGCGGCGGTTTAGTGGCCGACAGCGAGCTGGAATCGGAATATCAGGAAACCCTGGATAAGGTCAGCCGCATTTTGCCCGCGCTGGAAAAAGGGGCCTGAATGGCGTTGACCCTGGCGGATTTCCGCACCCGCTTTCTGCTGCAGCCCCCTCAGCAACCTACGCAGCCGCTTTCTGGGCGCCATGCGGCGGTGTTAATTCCCATTGTTGCACGTCAGCAGCCCGGTCTTCTGCTGACCCAGCGTTCACACGGGCTGCGTAAGCACGCCGGTCAGGTGGCTTTTCCCGGTGGCATGCAGGACCCCGAAGATGGTTCGCTGGTCGCTACCGCTTTGCGGGAAGCGCAGGAAGAGGTGGGCATTTCACCCGCTCAGGTGGAGGTTTTGGGCTGCCTGCCTGCGGTGACCAGCAGCACAGGATTTCAGGTCACGCCTGTGTTAGGCATCATCCCGGACCGCCTCGCGCTGCGCATCAACCCCGATGAAGTGGTGAGTACTTTTGAAATGCCCCTGACCGAAGCGTTGCGCCTCAGCCGCTACGCAGAGCTTGACTACTACCGCGCCGGTATTCGCCATCCTGTGTGGCTGTCGCGCTATCAGGATTACCTGGTCTGGGGCATGACAGCAGGCATTATTCGTTCACTGAGTCAGCAAATTGCGTTTTAGTTGACGCAGCTTTCATTTTTAACCCTGTTTACGGGTTTCCGCGCAATCTCACACTATAATTTTTTTTCGTGGTTTTAATTAGTTTATTTCATGCGAAAAGCAGCGCGTTCATCCTGCTTCGCCGTTTACTATTAGCGCCATAAACTGCCACGGCAGGGTAAGTTTTTTTTGTGAGGAGTGTCACCCATGATTTCGGTTTTTGACATGTTTAAAGTGGGCATTGGCCCATCCAGTTCTCATACGGTCGGTCCGATGAAAGCGGGTAAGCAGTTTGTGGATCTGTTGTCTGAACAGGGCAAACTGCATGAGGTGACACGCATCGCCGTCGATGTCTATGGTTCCCTGTCATTGACCGGTAAAGGTCACCATACCGATATCGCTATCATCATGGGCCTGGCGGGTGAGTCACCTGACAGCGTAGACATTGATTCCATTCCTGCCTTTATCAAAGACGTGCAGCAGCGGGAACGTCTGCTGGTTGCGAAAGGCGCGCATGAAGTCGATTTTCCTCGCGAAGGCGGCATGGTCTTCCGCAGCGAGAACCTTTCTCTGCATGAAAATGGCCTGCGCCTGCTGGCGTTTTCGGGCGATCTGCTGGTGTTGTCAAAGACCTATTACTCCGTTGGCGGCGGCTTCATTGTCGATGAAGAGCATTTTGGTCAGTCTGCGCTGGATGAAGTTTCGGTTCCCTGGCCTTTCCACTCGGCAAAAGAGTTGTTGTCGCACTGCCGTGAAACCGGGCTTTCCCTGTCAGGGCTGGTGATGAAAAATGAACTGGCACTGCATTCGCGTGACGACATTAACGCCTATTTCGCAACAATCTGGCAAACCATGCAGGCCTGTATCGATCGCGGCCTGAATACCGAAGGCGTGCTGCCCGGTCCCTTGCGCGTGCCGCGCCGCGCCGCGTCACTGCGCCGCCTGCTGATCTCCTCTGCCAAGCACTCTAACGATCCCATGGTCGTTATTGACTGGATTAACATGTTTGCTCTGGCGGTAAATGAAGAGAATGCCGCCGGGGGGCGCGTGGTCACCGCACCAACCAACGGTGCCTGCGGCATCGTGCCAGCCGTGCTGGCCTACTACGACCACTTTATCGAACCGGTCACGCCCGATATCTTTATTCGCTATTTTCTCGCCTCCGGCGCGATCGGCATTCTTTATAAAATGAATGCCTCTATCTCCGGTGCCGAAGTGGGCTGTCAGGGCGAAGTGGGCGTTGCCTGTTCTATGGCTGCAGCCGGTCTGGCGGAACTGTTAGGTGCCAGTCCAGAGCAGGTCTGTGTCGCTGCGGAGATCGGCATGGAGCACAATCTGGGTCTGACCTGCGATCCCGTGGCGGGTCAGGTCCAGGTGCCCTGCATTGAACGTAATGCCATTGCCTCCGTGAAGGCCATCAACGCTGCACGTATGGCCCTGCGCCGCACCAGCGAGCCGCGCGTTTCGCTGGATAAGGTCATTGAAACCATGTACGAGACAGGAAAAGACATGAATGCCAAATATCGCGAGACTTCCCGCGGCGGACTGGCGATAAAAGTTCAGTGTGACTAATATTTTTTGAGATTTGTTTCTAACTTTCTGCTTTTTAACCAGTGCATTAGTCAGCCCTGCCTGCTATAAATATTAACAATGTTAAAGCGACCTTCGGGTCGCTCTCCTTTTTTTATGACCTTTCATTTTACGCTCAGGTCCTAAATTTGCTTCGGGCCGTGCCGATAACAACCCAGCTATATCTATTTTCTGGTTTTGGGAAGGTGATTCTTGATGTTCATGGCCCAGCAATATGGTGGACAATACAGACGTAAGCGATTGCTTATTGCGCTGGTGATTGCTTCGATTGTTCTTACATTAACGCTGGCTTTTCGCTATTTTGAAGAAAAATCACGTATTCAAAAGCGAGCAATCAGCTTTGCCGACACGGCGATCACGCGTTTCGATCGCATGTTTTCACCTCTCGACGTCTCAGCGAACAACATGCTGGGCCTGGTGGGTATGCCCTGCCAGGATGCCCGTTTTCCATTAATTGAAAAGATTTCGTCACTACAAACGGTGCGCGCTGTTCTGTTGGTCGATGGGGACACGCTCTACTGTTCCAGTATTTTTGGCACCCGGGACATCTCATTTAGTCAGACCTACCCCGAACTGGCCCTTAACGATCGGCGCATGGTGTTATCCACGGATGAGTATCTGCTTAAAGGTTCACCCGTTTTATTACTGTGGACGCCAACGACGCTGGATAATCGTTCTGGCATTCTTCAGGCCATTAATATTGAATTAATGAGCAGCTACCTGCTGGAGCCGCAGGCGCCCTGGGTTGAACGGGCCATTTTCAACGTCAACGGTAAAAGCCTGGAATACGGTAATCCGTTGATTGAGTCCACGCAGCCTTCTGAGGATGAAGTCACCTATACCGAGGCTTCACTGCGTTATCCTTACACCGTGACGCTCTATGGTCCGTCACCTTCCCGCCTGGCGCTGGAATCTTTACCCTCGCAGTTGCCGCTGGCGCTTATGCTGAGTTTACTGATTGGCTACGTGGTCTGGCTGGCGACCGCCAATCGTATGAGTCTGAGCTGGCAGATTAGTTACGGCATTACGGCCAGGGAGTTTATGGTTTACTGCCAGCCGTTGATCAATGCTCGTACGTCTGAGTGTGAAGGCATTGAGCTACTGTTGCGTTGGCACAATCCTCGGCAGGGCTGGATTCCGCCTGACGTCTTTATCCCTCTTGTTGAGCGTCAGAACCTGATTAAGCCGTTAACCCGCTTTGTACTGAACCGCGTTGTCGAAGCCTTACCCGACCTTCCGCATAGCCCTCATTTTCACATTGCCATTAACGTGGCTGCCAGCCACTTCCGCGACCGCGCCATTCTGGAAGACCTGCAAACGCTTTGGTGGCCCGCCGAGCCCGTTCCCACGCTGGTTGTTGAATTAACCGAACGTGATGCGCTGCCCGTCGTCGATCAGGCCGTAATTTCTCAACTGCACAACATTGGGGTACGTCTGGCGATTGATGATTTCGGCACCGGGCACAGCTCGTTGTCCTACCTGAAAGATTTGCAGCCGGACGTGTTAAAGCTGGATAAAATTTTTACCGCGTCAATTGGCACAGATGCCATCAACGCCACCGTGACGGATATGGTGATTTCTCTGGCACAGCGCCTGAACATCAGTCTGGTTGCGGAAGGCGTTGAAACCGAGGAACAGGCCCACTATCTGCGGGATCGGGGAGTGGAACATTTACAGGGCTATTACTTTGCCCGCCCCATGCCGCTGGAGGACTTTCCGGAATGGTTGCGTCAGCATCAGCTTACCCTCGGCCTGTAATGCGATAAAAGTGTGCCATCGCGTTATTCCGCGCAAAAAAAACGCATCACTCCGTGATGCGTTTTATCTTCAGGTGTGGCCTTAACCTTCTTCTTCGTCGTCGTCACGCTGATCTTTGGTTACCCGGACCAGATCAATGCGGTACTCCGTCGCGTCGATAATCTGGAAGTGCAGCGGTTCGATATCGATCACGTCGCCGGGCTTAGGTAACTGCCCTTTTTGCGCAATCAACAAGCCAGCCAGTGAAGCATGATCTTCCTCCGGCTTCACCAGCTCATGGAAGTCCAGGAGCTGCTGCAGAGAATGCAGGTCAGTGCCGCCTTTTACTAACCAGCCGTCGCCATCCATGATGATATCCGGCGTTTCATCTTCATCCGGGAATTCACCGGCAATCGCTTCCAGCACGTCCAGCGGCGTAATTAAGCCCTGCACCACACCAAACTCGTTAGTCACGATCACGAAGCTACCTTTGGCACGACGCAGCACGCCGAGCAGGTTAATTGGGTCAAGCGTTTCCGGCACAATAATCGTCGGTGTGCTGGCGGCAAAGGTCGCGACGTCAACGCCGTGATCCAGCGCCACCAGCAGCTCTTTGGCCCTGACCACGCCGATGATCTCATCCAGTTCCCCCCGACACACCGGGAACAGGCTGTGCGGCGTATCCAGAAGTTGAATACGAATTTCATCCACAGGACGGTTGGCATCCACCCACGAAATATCGCCGCGCGGTGTCATAATGCTGCGGATGGAACGTGACGCCAGCGTCAGTACGCCGTTAATCATGTAGCGCTCTTCATCTTTAAACGCTTCCTGCGGCATCGCGACGGCAATCGCCTGCTCTTCAGTGCTCGCAGGTGCGCTCTGCACCCGGTTACGTCCCCCCATCAACCGCAGAATGGCCTCGGCGGTGCGCTCACGCATCGGACGATGGGACTGATGACGAATGAAGTTGCGACGGGCAATCTGATTGAACAACTCGATAAGAATCGAGAAACCAATCGCCGCATACAGATAGCCTTTCGGAATATGAAAGCCAAAGCCTTCAGCCACCAGTGACAGGCCGATCATCAACAGGAAACTCAGACACAGCACCACAACAGTAGGATGCGCGTTAACGAATTTGGTTAGCGGCTTGGAAGCCAGCAGCATCACCAGCATCGCAATCACGACCGCAGTCATCATGACCGGCAGGTTATTCACCATCCCTACCGCAGTTATCACGGCATCCAGTGAGAAGACCGCATCCAGTATGACAATCTGGGTCACCACCGCCCAAAAGCTGGCGTAGCTACGGTTACCGCTGTTTTCCAGCTGACGGTTTTCCAGCCGCTCATGCAGTTCCATGGTGGCCTTAAACAACAGGAATATCCCGCCCGCCAGCAAAATCAGATCGCGTCCGGCAAAGCTAAAATCCCCCACGCTGAACAGAGGGCGCGTCAGGGTTACCATCCAGGAGATAAGTGACAACAGCCCCAGGCGCATCACCAGTGCCAGAGAAAGACCAATTAACCGCGCTTTATCACGCTGCTTAGGAGGCAGCTTATCCGCAAGAATGGCAATAAAGACCAGGTTATCAATGCCGAGTACGATTTCCAGCACGATGAGCGTGAGCAATCCCGCCCAAATTGAGGGGTCGAACAGAAATTCCATTAGTGACTCCAGAAAAAGGATGTGATTACGCTAACGCATGCCCGCGTCGAAGGACGTGACAGAGAGAGGCCCGGAAAAGCAGAGAAAACGCGGTCTGGCGTAAATTGGCGCGCTGAAGAGCGCAAAGACAAGGTTAAGCAACGTCGGTGACGATCCATAAGGGTGGGCTGCTGCCCGCTACTCCTGAATAATAAACAGATCGCTAATGTATCAGTTCGTACCACGAGGTCAAAAAATTTTCCTGTTTTTACATTTTCGCCAGACGGCATTGAGTGACATAAAAACTCAACTTCCCTCTTTCATGCTGCAAATAACCAACCAATGTCACAAAATTTATTTTTTCGGACACTAAAATAAATCCGGCATCACGTAGTGAGTTAGTTATCCCTGCAATGTTGAAGTCAGGTTAAATCACATTAACAAGATTTGGATATTGTTAACGCGATAATTCTTAACGGTTCCTCAGGTTCTGAGGAACTAACAAGCGAACGGAGGTAGCACGTGACCATTGCTCTTGTAATTGGTACACACGGCTGGGCAGCGGAGCAGCTGCTAAAAACGGCAGAGATGCTTTTAGGCGAACAGGAAAATGTGGGATGGATTGATTTTGTCCCGGGAGAAAACGCGGACACGCTGATTGAGAAATATCAGGCAAGACTGACAGAACTGGACACCTCACAGGGCGTGCTTTTTCTGGTTGATACCTGGGGCGGCAGCCCTTTCAATGCAGCCAGCCGGCTGGTCGTTGATAAAACACATTATGAGGTGGTCGCCGGGGTAAACATTCCCATGTTGGTGGAAACCCTGATGGCGCGGGATGATAACCCCTCTTTTGACGAACTGGTGGCCATTGCGGTAGAAACCGGTCGCGAAGGCGTCAGAGCCTTAAAAGCACAACCTGAAGAAAAACCCGCAGCGGTTGCCGCCTCGCCCTCCGCCCCGGCCAGCGCCCCGCATGCCAGTCGCCCTCTCACCCCCGACGACCATATGAATATTTGCCTGGCGCGCATCGACGACCGCCTGATTCATGGGCAGGTCGCTACACGCTGGACCAAGGAAACCAACGTCAGCCGCATCATCGTTGTCAGCGACGAAGTGGCCAACGACAACGTGCGCAAAACGCTGTTAACCCAGGTGGCACCGCCGGGCGTCACCGCGCATGTGGTGGGCGTCGATAAGATGGTGCGCGTCTGGAATAACCCCAAATATGCCCGGGATCGGGTCATGCTGCTGTTTACCAACCCGACGGATGTCCTGCGGATTGTTGAGCAAGGGGTTGATATCAAGAGCGTTAACATTGGCGGCATGGCTTTTCGCCAGGGTAAAACCCAGGTCAACAATGCCGTCTCGGTCGATGAAAAAGATATCGCCGCATTTCGCCAGCTTAACGCGCGCAACATCGAACTTGAGGTGCGTAAAGTTTCGGGCGATCCAAAACTAAAAATGATGGATCTGGTGGCAAAGGTGAGCGCATAACGCGCCAGCCGTCTTTTTCTATCCTGTAGAGGACAAGCAGTATGATGGAAATAACCACACTTCAAATTGTATTAATCTTTATCATTGCCTGTATTGCCGGGATGGGTTCGATCCTGGATGAGTTCCAGTTTCACCGTCCGTTAGTCGCCTGTACGCTGATTGGCATTGTGCTGGGTGATATGAAAACGGGCATCATCATCGGCGGTACGCTGGAGATGATTGCGCTGGGCTGGATGAACATCGGTGCTGCGGTTGCCCCGGACGCTGCGCTGGCCTCGATTATCTCCACCATTCTGGTTATTGCCGGTGGACAGAGCGTCGGTGCCGGTATCGCCCTGGCCATCCCGCTGGCGGCAGCCGGTCAGGTGCTGACTATCATCGTGCGTACGCTGACCGTAGCCTTCCAGCATGCCGCTGACAAAGCGGCGGAGAAAGGCAACCTTACGGCCATCTCATGGATCCACGTTTCCGCCTTACTGCTTCAGGCCATGCGCATCGCGATTCCGGCGCTGATTGTGGCTATCTCGGTAGGAACGGATGCGGTTCACTCCCTGCTCAGCTCTATTCCGGAGGTGGTCACCAACGGCCTGAACATCGCGGGTGGCATGATCGTGGTGGTGGGTTATGCCATGGTCATCAACATGATGCGCGCAGGCTACCTGATGCCGTTCTTCTATCTGGGTTTCGTTACTGCCGCGTTTACCAGCTTTAACCTGGTGGCACTGGGCGTGATTGGCGTGGTGATGGCGGTGCTCTATATCCAGCTCAGCCCGAAATATAACCGCGCAGCCGGTGCGCCTGCGGCATCGCCGTCAGCTAACGACCTCGACAACGAACTCGATTAAGGAACAGGTGACAACATGGTTGATATAACAAAAGTCGAAAAGAAACTGACGCCGGGTGACGTACGCGCTGTGTTTTTACGCTCAAACCTGTTTCAGGGCTCCTGGAACTTTGAACGTATGCAGGCGCTGGGGTTCTGTTTCTCAATGGTGCCGGTCATTCGCCGTCTTTATCCTGAAAATAATGACGATCGTAAGCAGGCGATCAAACGCCATCTGGAGTTTTTTAATACACATCCATACGTCGCCGCGCCTGTGCTGGGCGTGACGATGGCAATGGAAGAGCAGCGCGCCAACGGTGCCGCGATTGATGACGGTGCCATTAACGGCATCAAAGTGGGCCTGATGGGCCCGCTGGCTGGCGTTGGTGACCCGATTTTCTGGGGAACCGTTCGTCCCGTGTTTGCGGCATTAGGCGCGGGGATTGCAATGAGCGGCAGTCTGCTCGGTCCGCTGCTGTTCTTTATCCTGTTTAACCTGGCGCGTCTGTTAACCCGTTATTACGGCGTCGCTTATGGTTACCGTAAGGGGATTGATATCGTCAGCGATATGGGCGGTGGCTTCCTGCAAAAACTGACCGAGGGGGCATCCATACTCGGCCTGTTTGTCATGGGGGCGCTGGTCAATAAGTGGACGCACGTCAACATTCCGTTGGTGGTTTCACGCATCACCGATCAAACCGGAAAAACCACGGTGACAACCGTGCAGTCGATTCTGGATCAGCTGATGCCGGGGATCGTACCGCTCCTGCTGACCTTCGCCTGTATGTGGCTGCTGCGCCGTAAGGTCAATGCCCTGTGGATCATTGTGGGCTTTTTTGCTATCGGTATTTTTGGCTACTGGATTGGTTTGCTCGGGCTGTAACCGGCATCACATCGGGAGCTGCGGCTCCCGATGTTTTCAGATTGTGGTCGCGTGACTCACGCCCGGCTTTAATCAGTAAAGGAAGAAGAATGTCATTGACCGACATCGTCATCGCCCTCTGCATCGCTGCCCTTCTGTTATTGGCTATTTACGTTGAAGCCGTGCTGCCACGTCGTCATGGCCCTGCGCTTTTACGTGTCCCGCTCCAACGCCAACACAAAGCAGACAGCCTGATTTTTATTGGCTTACTGCTCATTCTGTTGTGGAACAATCTGACCCATCAGGGGCCGAAACTCACAACCACGCTTTTGATGGTGCTGTGCTTTTTATCGTTCTGGCTTTTCTGGGTGCGCCGCCCCAAATTGCTGATGAAAAGTCAGGGGCTGTTTTATGCCGGCAGATGGACAACGTATCCACAGATACAGAGCATCAATCTTTCCGAGGACGGTATTTTGGTGATGCAGCTTGAGCAGCGGCGGTTGCTTATCGCCGTGCAACAGCTTGACGATCTGGAACGCATTTACCAGACCCTGGTGGAGGCACGCTAATCGCGTTGCCACAGGGTGATCATAAAGTCTGCGTCGCAGGGAAACTGCGTACGTTCCGCTAAGCTCTGCCACACATCAGGTCGCGCGCGCCAGGCAAAGGGCGTCATCTGCAACAAGGTGGTGGCAGACTGCCCGCTCAACGCCATTGGATACGTTAAACGATGCTGGGCGAGTTGACGAAATCCCTGGTAGCTTTTCTCTTCCGAGGCGTGGAGTTGAACGTCGCGGTATATCAGCGCCTTAAGCTGCTGAAGATGATGAGGCCCGGGCGTGACCGTGAGTAAAAAGCCTCCCGGTTTAATGACCCGGCTGAGCTCAGTCTCGTTACAGGGCGCATAAATGCGGACCACCGCATCCAGCGAAGCATCACCAAACGGCAGGCGGTGGCTTGATGCCACGCAAAATAAAACCTGGGCGTAACGCTTTGCCGCCAGCCTGACGGCCATCTTCGCCACATCCAGACCATAAACCTGGCCCTCAGGCGCGAGCTCGCTGGCCAGTGCGCCCGTGTAGTACCCTTCTCCACAGCCGATATCCAGAATCTGCGCAGCCGGTTGGTTCAGATGCTGGTTAAGGACGGCAACCACGTTGTCCCGCAATGGCTGGTAGTGACCGGCCTGCAGAAACGCACGTCGCGCCTGCATCATGTCTGCACTGTCGCCCGGTTCACGTGAACCTTTATGTTGAACGGGCAGCAAATTGACGTAGCCCTCTTTCGCCTGATCGAACTGATGGCGATTTTCACAGCGCCAGCTGCGGTCAGTCAGGGTCAGGGGGAAGTGACAAAGTGGGCAGTTCAAAGACATCAGGCGCTCCGGCAAAGATTAACGCGCGGAAGTGTACTTGACGGGAAACAATAGCGAAAGCGTAAAAAAAGCCTCGGCCAGTTGGCCAAGGCTTTAATATCTGAGACTGTGGTGCATGGCACCCGTCTGAGGCGAAATCAGATAGCAGTAACGTTAACCGCTGCTGGGCCTTTCTGGCCGTCCTGAATTTCGAACTCAACGTTTTGGCCTTCGGCCAGCGTTTTGAAGCCGTTGCCCTGAATAGCAGAGAAGTGTACGAATACATCTTTGCTACCGTCAGCTGGAGTGATAAAACCGAAGCCTTTAGACTCGTTGAACCACTTAACCTGACCTTTAATCTTTGCCATTTTACTAATTCCTTAAAGTGTTTATTTTGCCCGGAGGCTAACCTACAGATAAAACAGAGACATTACTGAATGAGGCACTGATTAAAGTTCGGCAAGGAAGCGGTATTCAACGTCAACGTCTTTACTCGTAACTTCTTTACTGAAGATGCCATACATAAACAGAACTGTACCTCGTTTAACCCACGAATTGTTATCACATATCCGCTAAATAATGGCAAGCCATTTTTATAAACACGGTCGGCGCTTTTCACATATTTGCAAGACAGCTCCCAGAGAATGTACTTTCTGGTACATAAGCCTGTGTACTGAACGCCACTAATAGTCACAACAACCCTATAATATAATGCTTTTCTGCCCAGACAGGGTGATATCTGACGCCGTCTCGGCCGTCCAGCCAGAGGGATAACATTAAAAAAATAACATTGCACTAATATGGCAAAGTTGCACCAAATAAAGGAGCCGATAAGTGAAGCGCGGGTAAACTATTGCAGCAGGCTTGTACAATAAATTCTATTTCGTACAAATATAAATTTTATTTCCAGTAAAATCATAAGTTGAGCGTTAACGCAATCACTTACAGCTTGCATGCAGGCGTTTTTTGAATTACGCCTGCCGGGGGCCGTGAAGGAATATTGATTTCAGCCAGAATCCCGTGACGTCAGAAGGAAAGGTTATTACCTCTGACTACGCCTGGTCGATATAGCTCAGGCTGCGGCTCTCGCCTATCTGCCAGGGCGTAAAATGCCTGCTTGCTTCCCCACGTTGTTGTAAGACCCGCAGCAATTCTGCCGGGGGCGCATCGAGCGATTCATCAGCAAGTTCAAAGACGCCCCAGTGAACAGGGATCGTGAGAGGCTGCCCTATTGCATGCCAGAGCGACACCGCCTGTTGAGGATCCATATGTTGCCCCGCCATAAACCAGCGGGGTTCATAGGCACCGACGGGCAGCGCGGCAAGATTAAACGGCCCGAGACGCGCGGCAATGGCATGAAGGTTTTCAGTGTAGCCACTGTCCCCCGAGAACCAAAAGCGCAGCGACGCGGTGTGGATGACCCAGCCGCACCACAATGACCGGTTGCGGTCAGTTAACGTGCGCATACTCCAGTGGCGGGCCGGAACCGCATGAAACTGAATACCCTCGAAGGCTTTCTGCTGCCACCAGTCAAGCTGATGTACCTGCTTCACGCCACGGCGTTGACACCAGTCAGCCAGACCCAGCGGAACCACAAAAACCGCCTCTGGAAAGTGGCGTACGATCTGCTTGATGGTCGGCTTATCCAGATGATCGTAATGGCTGTGGGAGATCAACACGTAATCCAGATGTGGCAACTGGTCGATCGTCAGCGGCGAAGGTGTTTTGCGTTCCGGCCCCAGAAACGGCAATGGCGATGCCCGCCGGGAAAGTGCGGGGTCAATCAGAATATAGCGTTGATTCAGCCGCAACAGCAGCGCAGCATGGCCCAGCCACCAGATGCGATCGTCGTCACCGCTCAGGTCGGCGGGTTGCCACCACTGCGCCCTAAAACCATCATAGCCCTGCTGAGGCGGATGCGGTAATCCCTGCACTTTACGTTCCTTACGCCAGCGCTTCAGGTCACCCTGTTGGCGCATATCAGGTTCAGGGTTGCGAAACCCCTCCGGCGTATGATGGGGTTTACTGCTGTCATACCAGGGATTTTTCCAGGCCATCCGGCCTCCATGCAGGATTTAACGTTCCGGGATCAGGCGAATAAAATCATTGCTTTCCGCCTGCTCTTCCGCTTTTTGCTCGGCGGCACCCGTTTGCCTCTCGATCAGCCGCTTAAGCAGCGCGTTTTGTTTCTTTTGCTCTTCTAACAGTGACGCCAGCAACGCAATCTGTTCATTTGCCCGAACGCTGGCGCGGTTAACATAGAACCATAGCATCAATGCCACAATCAGCACGATTCCCATCACGCCAAAGCTGACCACAGGACCCGCATTAGCGGCTAACTCATTCATAACTGCCTCAAGATACCAGGTGAAATCACAATAAAGGGGACGACCCGCCATTCTACCCTGTGGCGCAGTAAAAGATAATGGTGACGTAAATGATGTGTATCAATCTGCTTCTTTCAGTTATCTCTGATCGCATCCCTTTTAAAAGCGAGGCATGCTGCCCCTGTACATCATGTTAAGCAGCAGTCACTGGAACACTGCGTTGGGTATCATAAGGAGATACAATGAAACTGTTCATTCGGGCAATTGTTGTTGTGGGAATCATCTGGCTGGCCATGCTGTTTACCGGATATGGCGTGCTGGCCGGAAGTAACAAGAATGCCGCAGGTCTGGGCCTGAAGTGTAACTACCTGACCGCACGGGGCATGATCACGGCACAATATCTGCACACCGACAGCGGCGTCGTGGGCGTTACCGACTGCCCGCTGTTGAAAAAGAGTGGCGACGTGATTGATAACTGATCGCACTGAAGCGGGCCACGGCCCGCTTTTTCAGTTTAAAGGGTAATCGTGGTAACCAAGCTCAGCGGAAAGACGGCGTCCCGCCTCATGCAGCATTGCCACGTAAGTGTGCTTGTTCGATGCCGGGAAGCGCAGCGTAGGAAAAGAGATACTCAGCCCCGCGACGGCCACGCCGAAACGATCGAAAATGGGCACGGCGATGCAGCAAACGCCCTCTTCCTGCTCTTCATTATCCTCACCATAACCCTGCTTCCTGACCTGACTCAGGACGTCAATAAGCGCGCCGGCGTCAGAAAGCGTATTCGCGGTATTAATGGTAAAGGTTATCCGCTGCAAAATGTCGTTAATGTCTTCCCGACTGCGCCACGCCAGTAACACTTTACCCAGCGCGGTTGAGTGCAGCGGATTGCGGCGGCCAATACGTGACGACATGCGCAGGTTATACAGCGAATCGATCTTATGGACATAGACAATACTGTCCTCGTCCAGCGCGCCCAGATGGATCGTTTCTTTGGTTAACCGGGACAGTTCACGCATCTGCACATCGGCACTGCGGATCAGGTCAATGTTCTGCAGCGCTTTCGATCCCACCTCAAACAGTTTTAACGTCAGTGAGTATTTTTCGCTTTCCCCTTCCTGGGCGACATAGCCCAGTGATTTCATGGTTTGCAGGAAACGGTAAACGGTGCTTTTAGACATCATCAGCCGCTGAGCCAGTTCGGTAATACCGTGATCGCGCTCTTCGCTTAAGGCCTGCAAAATGCCAAACACCTTTTGCACCGAAGAGACAGAATCAGGTTGTTTGTCCTTTGAATCAGGAACCATTGCTCACCTTGAATACGTGTTTCAAAAAAAACGGAACGGGGTTGCAGTATAGATTGCGGCGCCTCGCTCCGGCAAACTTTCAAGGTCTGTAACATCTGTAAAATATATTTTTCATTCCGGCGCGGTGCATTTTGTCCGCCAATTGATTAGCATGATGATATTCACACTCTTTAATATTAGCCTCTATGTCACTCTCTTCTTCTGACGGCGGACTTCCTGTGCCACAACGGTACTGGGCTATTCTGACAATCGCCATTGGCCTCATCATGGCGGTGTTAGACGGCTCAATTGCCAATGTGGCTCTCCCAACCATTTCACGTGAGCTGCAGGCCAGCCCGGCCCAGTCGGTCTGGGTCATTAACGCCTATCAGATCGCGATTGTGGCTTCACTGCTGTCGCTGTCCTTTTTGGGCGATATCGTTGGATACCGCCGCGTTTATCAGTTCGGCCTGGTGGTCTTTGCCGCGACATCGGTGTTCTGCGCGCTGTCATCCACGCTGACGATGCTGACCGTTGCGCGTGTCTTGCAGGGGCTTGGCGGTGCTGCGGTCATGAGCGTTAATACAGCGCTGATACGCATTATCTATCCTCCTCGCTATCTGGGTCGGGGCATTGCCATCAATGCACTGCTGGTGGCGATCTCAACCGCTGCCGGTCCCACCGTCGCGGCAGCCATTCTTTCTGTTGCCAGCTGGCGTTGGTTATTTCTGATTAACCTGCCGCTGGGTGCAGTGACACTCTGGTTGGCGTTGCGTTATCTGCCCGATAACCCACAACGGGCAAAAACCCAGAAGTTCGATATCACCAGTGCGGTGATGAATGCGCTTTTTTTCGGGCTGTTGATTTCGGCTCTGGGGGGATTTGCGCAGGGACAGCCCCACTGGCTGATCGCCAGCGAAATTGTGGTGATCATCCTGGTCGGTTATTTCTTTATCCGTCGTCAGTTAAGGATGGAGGTGCCGCTGCTGCCGGTTGACTTGCTGCGTATTCCCATTTTCGCGCTGTCGATCTGCACTTCCGTCTGCTCTTTCTGTGCACAAATGCTGGCGATGGTCTCTCTGCCTTTTTATCTGCAAAGCGTACTGGGTCGCGATGAAGTCGCAACAGGCCTGCTGCTGACGCCCTGGCCTCTTGCTACCATGCTGCTTTCACCCATTGCGGGCCGTTTGATTGAGCGGGTCCATGCCGGTCTGCTCGGCGGCATTGGTCTGGCACTGTTTGCCAGCGGGCTGTTCCTGCTGGCCCGGCTGCCTGCCCAACCTGACGACATGGATATTATCTGGCGCATGATGCTGTGCGGAGCCGGTTTTGGCCTGTTTCAGTCGCCAAACAACCATACAATCGTCACTGCTGCGCCGCGCAACCGCAGCGGCGGTGCCAGCGGTATGTTAGGCACGGCGCGATTACTGGGCCAGAGCAGCGGCGCGGCGCTGGTCGCGCTGATGTTCAATCTGATGGGAAATGGCGGAACCCATGCCTCGCTGTTATTAGCGGGAGGATTCTCTACCGTCGCCGCCCTTCTCAGCCTGTCACGAATGAAAGCCTGAGTTCAGCGATAAAAAAAGGCGACGTTGCCGTCGCCTTTTTCGTGAGGGTTACTTCAGGTATTCACCGCTGCGCAGCGCTTCGATTCGTTTATCTAACGGTGGATGCGACATAAAGAGTTCGCTAAATGATTTTCCTTTTCCGTTAATACAAAACGCCATCATGCTGCTGGGTTCCTGCGGCTCATAGCTGGTTTTCAGACGCTGCAAAGCCGCAATCATTTTTTCGCGCCCCACCAGTTTGGCCGAGCCGGCATCGGCATGGAATTCACGATGACGTGAAAACCACATCGTGATGATGCTGGCCAGAATACCGAATACCAGTTCAAGCACCATCGAGACAGCAAAGTAGACCAGCGGATTTCCGTTGCTGCTCTCCTCGCCATCACGGTTGCCGGACATAAAGCCCGCCGCAATCTGTGCCAGGATACGCGACACAAAGATAACAAAGGTGTTCACCACACCCTGAATCAGCGTCATGGTGATCATGTCGCCATTCGCAATGTGCGCCACCTCGTGCGCCAGCACCGCCTCCGCTTCATCACGACTCATGTTTTGTAGCAGGCCAGTAGAAACCGCCACCAGCGAGGCATTACGCCGCGCACCGGTTGCAAACGCGTTGATATCCGGCGCGTGATAGATAGCGACCTGGGGCATAGCAATACCGACCTGCTGTGCCTGTCGGCCAATCGTGTCAATTAACCAGCGCTCGGTTTCGTTGCGCGGTTGCTCAATCACTTCACCGCCAACTGAACGTAGCGCCATCCACTTCGACATCAGCAGTGAGACAAACGCACCGCCGAAGCCAAACAAGCCTGCCATTATCATCAGGCCCTGAACACTGCTTGACTGGATTCCTGTCAGGCTGAGAATCAGCCCGAATACCAACATCACAGCCAGGTTGGTCAGCAGGAAAAGAGCAATACGCATCATAACGGTTAATCTTCCTCAGTAGTTCATGCGCTCATGCGCGGATACATATCCTATGAGCATTGTGCGGGTTTTCAAGCGACCTTAACGTTTAAGTGTCTAAAAAGACATAACTTTACAATATGACACAACCTTTCGCGCAACCTGTCGGAAACCGCTCAGACGAACACATTAACGACGCTTATCACTGCCAAATTAATGATAAAAAAAAGCACCGCGCTGGGCGGTGCTTTGGATAACCCGGGTTATGCCGTTAGTTGGTTTTGGCTGCCGGTGCCTCAGGTGAGGATTTCTCCAGCTGCGCCAGGTCATTGGCAATTTTTACCGTTTCATCCAGATAAGGATCGGGCTCTTTATAGTCTTTCGGCAAATCATCAAGGCTCTTCAGCGGCTTTTTACCTTCAGCCTGATAGCGCGCGTTAATGCGTTCCAGACGTAGCGCATCTTCCTCGTGGTTCTCTTTCTCGCGCTGGGCAAGATTGAGCGACACAATGTTGCGCTTGTCTTTCATGGCGTTAAAGCGGGCGATGTCCTTCATGATGTACTGGAACTCGCGATCCTTAGCGATGCGCTCATCGTGCTCTTTGGTCAGCTGTGGCGCCAGCGCCTTGACATCACCTGTGCGGGTGTAGGTCGCGGCCGTAATGCTGTCCCACGGTAACGCATTGTCCTCGAACTTCTCGCCCGTTTCCGCCGCTTCAACACCGGTTGGCATCAACAGGTCCGGCGTCACGCCTTTGCGCTGCGTACTGCCGCCATTGATACGATAAAACTTCTGAATCGTATACTGCACCGAACCCAGCGCAGGCCATTCCGGACGCAGCATCTGATCGTAAATGCGGTTCAGTGACCGGTACTGTTGAACGGTGCCTTTACCAAAGGTGGGTTCGCCGACGATCAGCGCACGACCATAATCCTGCATTGCCGCTGCAAAAATTTCTGATGCAGAAGCACTGAAGCGGTCAACCAGCACCACCAGCGGGCCTTTGTAATAAACAATGCCGTCGTTGTCGCTATCCTGACGCACGTGGCCATTGTTATCACGGACCTGAACAACCGGGCCACTTGGAATAAACAAGCCAGAAAGCGAAACCGCCTCGGTCAGTGCGCCGCCGCCGTTGGTGCGCAGATCGATGACGATGCTGTCAACGTTCTGCTTTTGCAGCTTCTGCAACTGCACTTTGACATCATCGGTCAGGCCAACGTAGAAGCCAGGAATATCGAGCACGCCGACTTTTTCTTTACCGACAGTGTGAATGCTCATTTTAACCGCGCGATCTTCCAGACGGATTTTCTCACGCGTTAAGGTCACAATACGGGTCTTAGTGCCTTTGCCAGCAGGCAGAATCTCAAGGCGAACCTTGCTGCCTTTCGGCCCTTTGATTTTGGCGACCACATCATCCAGGCGCCAGCCGATAACGTCTTCCATTGGCTTGCCAGGCTCACCGACGCCGACGATGCGGTCCCCAACGGTGATCGCTTTACTTTTCGCCGCCGGACCACCGGCCACCATAGAGTTGATAACGGTATAGTCATCATCCATCTGCAACACGGCACCAATCCCTTCGAGCGACAGGCTCATTTCGGTGTTGAACTGCTCCGTATTACGCGGTGAAAGGTAGTTGGTATGCGGATCGATTTCGTGGGCAAAAGCGTTCATTGCCAGCTGGAATACATCTTCACTGTTGCTTTGCGCCAGACGACGGATGGCAAAGTTATAACGTTTGGTCAGCACTTCACGGATTTCTTTTTCGTCTTTACCGGCGAGTTTAAGGCTCAGCTCATCGTATTTGACCTTGGCGTCCCACAGCGCATTCAACTCACTCTGGTCTTTCGGCCAGGGCGCTTTAGAACGGTCAATATCGATGGTGTCATTGCCGGTAAAGTTCATCGGACGCGCCAGCACCGTAAGCGCATACTGATAGCGCTCAAAGCGGCGTTTTTGCGCCAGATTATAAAGATCGTAAAAAATATCCAGCTTACCGCTACGCAGCTCATCACCCAGTTGGGTCTTCTTGCTGGCAAACTGTGCAACGTCCGACGCCAGCAACACGTTGTGGCTGTAGTCGAGCATATTGAGATAGCGGTCAAAAATCTTGGCCGAGAAGGCGCCGTCAAGATCGAACTGACGATAGTGAGAACGGGTAAAACGCGACGTCACGCGCTCGCTTACCGTCGCATCCTGCGGATCTTCATGCAGCTGTGGAATTTGATCGGCACGTGTAATGTTCTCGGCCGCAAAGGAAGGGCCTGACAACAGCAGGCCCGCAATCAATCCAACTTTTAAAAGGGTGTTCATGCCGGGGTCAGCCTCCGTTTCAGAACTGCAAATGTTCTGCGCGCACAATCATTGCCATGCCGGAAGCGAGCTGTACCCGGACGCCGTCTTTCGACACTTCCAGAACGGTTGCGTCCATCGCACTTTTGCCTGCTTTAACTTTAATACTCTGGCCGGGTTGCAAAGTTGAGGTATCAGTGATGGGTTTAGCCTGCTGCTCCGGGCGTGGTGCCGGTTTGCGATTCTGCGATGCAGTAGGACGCTCAGCAGACTGTGGACGCGGCTTACGCGCGGCATCACCTTCTGCCGGTTTACGCGGAGCAGGCTTGCGTGGGCGACGTGGTGCGCTGGCACCCTCTTCGCCTTCACCGGCTTCGCGACGAGCGGCTCGCTGCTGGTCGCGCTGTGCCTGAACACGCGCTTTGGCATCTTCGAGTTGCTTACGGGCATGCTCCACGTGCTGCTCATCAAGAACACCACAGGGGTTTCCATCGAGATCCACACGGGTGGCACCCGCTTTGATACCGTACAGATAGCGCCAGCTAGAGGTATAAAGACGCAAGGCCGAACGCAACTGCGTCTTGCTCAGGTTCATTTCGCCCTGAACGCGCTCTACCAGATCCTGAAAGATACCGATTTTGAGCGGACGCGCTTCGCCTTCAGCGCTAAAGCAGTGCGGAAAGCGCTCCGCCAGAAAGCTAATGACTTCTTTACTGCTATTCAACTTAGGTTGATTTTCCATGAAATTTCCTGATTACTACGGGTTTGCCGACCAGAGCAGGCATGAACAGGCGACATTATAATGACAACATCGCCAAATGCCATGCAATCCAGTCGATTAGCTACGCGTCAGCTGCAAATATTTTTCTAAGTCACTGTTCGCGAGCACGTCGCAAAGCCCGTTAGTCAAGGCGACCAGCCCTTTTTCATCTTCACTATCGAAGCGATTGTATTCCACACTGTCGATATCCAGTACGCCGACAACCTGACCGTTTATTTTCAGAGGAATCACAATTTCTGCATTACTGGCGGCATCGCAGGCGATATGGCCAGGGAAAGCATGGACATCATCAACACGCTGCACCTGTTGTTGCGCCAGTGCGGTGCCGCAAACCCCTTTGCCCACGGGAATGCGCACGCAGGCGATTTTCCCCTGGAACGGGCCCAGAACCAGCGTATCGGCTTCCGTTAGCAGGTAGAAACCTGCCCAGTTCACGCCTTCGAGACGTTCATACAACAGCGCGCTAAAATTACCCATTGCAGCGAGGAACGCCGTTTCTCCCGCCAGTAAGGCGCGCATATCGCGATCTAAATCGGCGTAAAAGGCAGTTTTGTTCATTATTCAACCGTTACCAGTGACATCCGAGCGGCTAACCACTCCGCTTGTTAAAAATAAGCACTAAAAATCCATAGCCATAAGGTGAATCATAGCGTTAGTTACTATAACCTTAACATTCTGTGGATCGAAGCGTGATACCCGAGACAGGTACCCAGGCGATGTCTTACTGACCCTTTGCGTTAATCACAATAAGCGAAACATGCACTAATTTATGAAAATTCACGCTATCAGCCAGACATTGCCTCAGGCACGTTATCAGCGTTGTCCGCAATGCGATACCCTTTTTTCCTTACCAGATGTGAAATCGTATCAGTCAGCCCACTGTCCCCGCTGCAACGCGCAAATTGTGAGCGGCCGCGACTGGTCAATGACACGTCTGCTGGCGATGGCGGCCACGATGCTGGTGCTGATGCCTTTTGCTTTTAGCATGCCGCTTATCGACATTCGCCTGCTGGGCATGCGCATTGACGCCAGCGTACTGGAAGGTATCGTTCAGATGACGCTACAGGGCAATGTCCTGACCGCCTCGATGGTGGCGTTCTGTACTATCGGCGCGCCGGTGACGCTGGTGGCAGGCATTGGCTATCTGGCCCTGGGTGAGCGTTTAGGGATGAATCTGCGCCCGGTGCTGCTGATGCTCGATAAGCTCAAAGAGTGGGTGATGCTGGATATTTTTTTGATTGGCATCGCCGTCGCCTCCATAAAAGTCCAGGATTACGCCGACCTCGAATTAGGCTATGGGCTGGTCGCCTATGTGGCGCTAACCGTGCTGAGCGTCATTACGTTGATTCATCTGAACATGGAGCAGCTTTGGGAGCACTTTTATCCCCAGTCGCACCAGGTGACGCGGCGTGACGATCTTCAGGTCTGCCTTAACTGCCACTACACCGATATTCCTGACGCCCGCGGCCGCTGCGCGCGCTGTCATACGCCGCTTGATTTTCGGCGCCGCCACAGCTTACAAAAGTCCTGGGCCGCCCTTATCGCGTCAATTGTGCTGCTGATTCCCGCCAATCTGTTGCCGATTTCGGTGGTGTACCTGAACGGATCGCGCCGTGAAGACACGATCTTCTCCGGCATCCTGTCTCTGGCATCCGGTAACGTGCCCGTCGCAGCCGTGGTGTTTATCGCCAGTATTCTGGTTCCCTTCACCAAAGTGCTGGTGATGCTGGCGCTGCTGCTCAGTATCCATTTCCGCTGCGAACAGGGCCTGAAAACCCGCATTCGTCTGCTACGTTTTGTGACCTGGGTTGGACGCTGGTCTATGCTGGATCTGTTTGTCATTTCACTAACCATGTCGTTGGTCAATCGCGATCAACTACTGGCTTTTACCATGGGACCCGCTGCGTTTTATTTTGGCGCGGCAGTGATCCTGACCATTATGGCCGTTGAGTGGCTGGATAGCCGCCTGCTCTGGGATGCACATGCAACAGGAAACGCCGACTACACCGACTAATGCTACGCTGCGCAACAAGCGTAAAATTTCACCTTTTTGGCTTCTGCCCATTATCGCAATGCTGATTGCGGGCTGGCTGCTTTGGACCAATTTTCAAGAGCGCGGCACGACCATCACCATCAATTTCCAGACGGCCGATGGCATCGTGCCCGGCCGCACGCCTATCCGCTATCAGGGCGTGGAAGTCGGTACTGTGCAGGGCATCAATCTTAGCGACGACTACAAAAAGATTCAGATCAAGGCCAGCATTAAGAGCGACATGCGCGATGCGCTGCGTGAAAATACGCAGTTCTGGCTGGTCACGCCAAAAGCCTCACTGGCGGGGGTTTCCGGTCTGGATGCGCTGGTGGGGGGGAACTACATCGGCATGATGCCAGGCGATGGTAAAGAAAGTGACACCTTTACCGCGCTGGATACCCAACCGAAATACCGCGTGAATACCGGTGAGCTCATGATTCACCTGCATTCATCCGACCTCGGCTCGTTGAACACCGGCTCGTTAGTGTATTACCGCAAAATCCCGGTGGGCCGGGTCTACGATTACAGCATTAACAATCAGAACAACGGCGTGTCGATTGACGTCCTGATTGAGCGGCGCTTCGTGAACCTGGTGAAAACCAGCAGCCGCTTCTGGAATGTGTCAGGAATGAATGCAGACGTCAGCCTGAGCGGGGCCAGAGTACAGCTAGAAAGCCTGTCAGCCTTAGTCAACGGCGCTATCGCCTTTGACTCGCCTGAGGGCGCGGAAGCCGCCAAAACCGATCAGAACTATCAGCTCTATCCCGACCTGGCTCACAGCCAGCGTGGCGTGCTGATATCGCTGGATCTGCCCAGCGGGGATAATCTCTCAGCCAACCGTACGCCGCTGATGTATCAGGGCTTAGAAGTCGGCACCCTGACCAAACTGAATCTGCAGGATGGCGGTAAAGTGACCGGTGAGATGACGATCGATCCCTCTGTCGTGGGACTGATGCGTGAAGGCACGCGTATTGAGATGCGCAGCCCCAAACTCAGCCTCACGGATACCAGCCTGAGCAGCCTGCTGACCGGTAACACCTTTGAGCTGGTGCCTGGCGATGGTGCACCGCAGCAGCATTTTACGGTGGTCGCACCCAATAAAACGCTGCTGCAGCAACCCAATGTTCTCACCGTGAAACTGAGCGCCCCCGAAAGCTACGGCATCGATGCCGGCCAACCCCTGATGTTGCACGGACTAAAAATTGGTCAGGTAATTTCCCGGGATCTGGATGCAAACGGCGTTAATTTTGTTGTCGCGGTCAATCCTGACCAGCGCCAACTGGTCCACGGCGACAGTAAATTCATTGTAAACAGTCGCCTTGACGTGAAATTCGGCCTGGATGGCATGCAGGTGCTGGGCGCCAGCGCCCGCGAGTGGGTCGATGGCGGTATTCGTCTGGAGCCGGGTAAACAAGGCGCACCTAAGACGGCCTATCCCCTCTTTGCCGATGCTGAACGCGCGGAAGAAGGCATTACCGGCGATGGCCCATCCACCACGCTGATGCTGACGGCGAAAAGCCTGCCAGACGTTCAGGCCGGCTCAATTGTGCTCTATCGTAAATTCCAGGTCGGTGAAATTACGCAAGTCACCCCGCGCGCTGATGCGTTTGATATCGCGGTCCACATCAAACCGGAATACCGCAAACTGCTCTCTGCTGAAAGTGTGTTCTGGGCAGAAGGCGGCGCACGCGTTCAGCTTAACGGCAGTGGGTTAACCGTGCAGGCCTCGCCGCTAAACCGGGCGTTGAAAGGCGCCATTAGCTTCGACAACCTGACGGGCGCGAAAATTGATAAAGGCGCGAAGCGCGTGCTTTATCCGTCTGAAACGGCTGCACGGGCCGTGGGCAGCCAGATTACGTTACATACCTATGACGCCAGCAAGCTGTCCGCCGGCATGCCAATTCGTTACCTTGGTATCAATGTGGGACAAATCGAGTCGCTGTCGCTGAGCGATGACAACAATCAGGTGGTGGCGAAGGCCGTACTTTACCCTGAATATGTGCAGAGTTTTGCCCGCGTCGACAGCCGTTTCTCGGTGGTATCGCCAGAAATTTCTGCCGCAGGTGTAAATCATCTGGAAACGATCCTCCAGCCTTATGTCAACGTCGATCCGGGCAAAGGCCGTGGCGCGCGCACCTTTGAGCTGCAGGAAAGCACCATCACGGATTCACGTTACCTTAACGGCCTGAACATCTATGTGGATGCGACCGAAGCGGGTTCCCTGTCGCTGGGTACGCCGGTGCTTTTCCGCGGGGTAGAAGTGGGCACGGTGACCGGTACATCGCTGGGGAATATGGCAGACCGTGTACAAATCGCGCTGCGTATCAGTAAGAAATACCAGCATCTGGTCCGCAACAATTCGGTGTTCTGGCTGGCCTCGGGCTATAACCTGGACTTTGGCCTGATTGGCGGCGTGGTGAAAACCGGCACCTTCCAGCAGTTTATCCGTGGCGGTATTCAGTTTGCTACGCCGCCGACCGTGCCGCTGGCACCTCAGGCAACGTCAAACAAACACTTCCTGCTGCAGGATGAACCGCCTAAAGACTGGCGTAACTGGGGAACGGCGATCCCCGACCCGAATCAACCTTAAGCCATACGGGCAGCCCAGGCTGCCCGTTTTCTTTTGGCGTGCTACACTGCCGCCTTTGCCTCAAAGAGAACTTATCCGTGTCCGACTCCGCCTCACGCTTCCCTGCCGAATTCCTCGATCTGATACGCCAGAGCTTGCCCGATGATACTGACCTGCAGCAGTTTATTGACATCAGCCTGCAGCCATTACGTCGCAGCCTGCGCGTTAACACCTTAAAGATCGGCGTTAGTGACTTTCTGACACAAACCGCGCATTACGGCTGGCAGTTGACGCCGGTTCCCTGGTGTGCGGAAGGATTCTGGATAAATCGCGAGGACGAAAGCCTGCCGCTGGGCAGCGTTGCGGAGCATCTGAGCGGCCTGTTTTATATCCAGGAAGCCAGCTCAATGCTGCCGGTGACAGCACTGTTTGCGGCCCAGCCCGATGCCATGAGCGTCATGGATATGGCTGCTGCCCCCGGTTCCAAGACCACCCAGATTGCCGCCTGCATGCACAACCGGGGCGTTATTCTGGCCAACGAGTTTTCCGCCAGCCGGGTCAAAGTGCTTCATGCCAACATAACCCGTTGCGGCGTAACCAACAGCGCCCTGACCCACTTTGATGCCCGCGTCTTTGGGCCTGCGCTGCCGGAACAGTTTGATGCCATTTTGCTGGACGCGCCCTGCTCGGGTGAAGGCGTCATGCGTAAAGATGCTGATGCCCTGAAAAACTGGTCGCTGACCAGCACGCAGACTATCGCGCAGACTCAGCGCGACCTTATCGAAAGCGCGTTCCACGCACTCAAGCCCGGCGGTACGCTGGTTTACTCTACCTGTACGCTTAATCAGATTGAGAACCAACAGGTTGTCGCCTGGCTGCTGGCGCGCTATCCGGACGCCGTTGAAATCGCCCCGTTGAATGGGTTGTTTGCCGGGGCGGAGCGGGCCGCGACGCCTGAAGGTTATCTTCACGTTTTCCCGCACCTGTTCGACAGCGAAGGGTTCTTTGTCGCCTGCTTGCGTAAAACGGCCTCTGTCACACGGCTACCTGAACCGACCTATAAAGTCGGTAAGCTGCCGTTCAGCCACGTCAGTCGCAAACTGGAAAGCGAGATTGTACAGTCGGCGGCGCAGGTGGCGATTCAGTGGGATGACAACCTTCAGCTCTGGCAGCGCGATAAGGAGATCTGGCTGTTCCCGGACGGTGTGACACCGCTGTTAGGTAAGGTCCGTTTCTCGCGGATTGGCCTGAAGCTGGCCGAAACCTTTGCAAAAGGCTATCGCTGGCAACACGAGGCCGTCATTGCCCTTGCCTCCCCGCGCCCCGATCAGACGTTTGCGCTAAACGAAGCTGAAGCTGAAGAGTGGTATCGCGGTCGCGATATTTATCCTGAAAGCGTCCCCACGCGGGATGAAATGATAGTGACCTATCAGGATCAGCCGCTCGGGCTGGCTAAACGTGTTGGCAGCCGTATTAAAAACAGCTATCCCCGCGAGCTGGTACGCGACGGCAGGCTGTTCCGGTAATCGCCCCACTCGCCCTTTGTGACACTGTCACGAAATCATCCCATTTTCACCTTGCAAAGGGGGTGATTCGGGGAGGTTAGCGGGCACGACAGGCGGTAATGAGAACGGAAGAACGCCGGCAGAAGCCGGCGTTGTGATGTCACGACCTCAGGCGGGACGCGTTTTGGCCGGGTGCGTCAGCAGCTTAGCGGCAGGCCGGACAGGACGCCGGACCAGTTCACCGCCACAGTTCGGACACCGCCCTTTAAGGTGCTGCTCAGCGCAGGCGGCGCAAAACGTGCACTCGAACGAACAGATGCGCGCATCGTGGGATGCCGCAGGCAAATCAATATCACAGCGTTCACAGTTAGGGCGCAGTTCCAGCATGGCATCTTCCTCGGCGATTTCGGCTTTCAGCGTGACAAAACCCGCGCAACTTGTCGAGGATTTTCATCGTGCCAGCGGCACGTTCAGGGCCGTTGTTCATCGGGGCGGAGATGACTGATTCAGCGTCTTATTCGTGCCAGGGTCGTCATCATTCTCGTCCCCGCCATCATCTTCACCGCCTTCCTCGTCCTCGTTTATCTCATCACTGTTGACCATCGCCGCCTGAATCGCCTCGTCTTCCAGCACCGGATTAAGCGCCGCGCCTAAGGGCGATGTCGCCAGGCTGTCTGGCAACACCACGTGCGGCAGGGGTACTTCGGTGGTGGGTAACGGCTGAGGCGTTTTCATGAAGCTCAGTGCGGCAATCAGCAGCGTACACAGGGTGAAGAACAGATAGAGCAGGTTGCTGCCGAAGGGCTGCATCAATGTACCCACCAACAAGGGACCGATGCTGGCCCCGATGCCAAATGCCATCAGCAGACAGGCCGTCAGGGAAACGCGCTGCTCGGCAGCCACCTGATCGTTAGCCAGGGCAACCTGTAAAGGATAAAGCGCAAACTGCACCATGCTGGCGACAAACGCGATACCCAGTACCCAGTTAAAGGGTAGATTTGGCAGCAAGACCAGCGGCAAACAGGCCAGCATCAAAACCAGTGAGATATAAAACAGCAGCCGCTGACGGTCATAGCGATCGGACAGCCAGCTGAGCGGAAACTGCGAGACGAGTCCGGCGAAGATGGTCAGGCTCATAAAGATACCGGTCTGCGCGTCACTGAACCCTTTGCTGCTGGCATAGACCGGCGCCAGACCATAGAACGCGCCGACCACCATGCCAGTTAACAGGGTGGTACTGAGCAACTTAGGAATGGTGCGAATGAAATAGCCCAGCTCCATCGGTGCAGGCGACATGGGCCGGACGTGCGTGCGCGTCGTCAGCGCAATGGGCACCAGACAAAGCGCAAAGCAGAGCGCCACGATCAGGAGCGTGTTAATACCAAACCCGCTTTGCAGCGTCAGCACCACCTGACCGCTGCTTAAGCCAAGGTAGGTCGCCACCATATAGAAGCCAAAAATCAGGCCGCGCTGGGAAGATTCCGCCTGGTCATTGAGCCAGCTCTCCAGCACCATGTACTGACACATCATGCACAGGCCGATAATCAAACGCAGGAAAACCCACAGCGGTATAAAGTCCGTCAGCCCGTGCCCTATTACCGAGGCGGTGATAATCCCGGCGCAGGCGACGTAAGCGCGAATATGGCCGACGCGGGCAATCAGGTTGTGTCCCACTTTTCCACCAATCACCAGGCCAATGTAATAGGCGGCAATAATCGCGCCGATTAAGGCACCGTTTACCGCTTCATGCGCCAGGCGAAGTGACACATAGGTGGTCAGCAAGCCCGAACCCAGCAGCATTAACAGCGTCGTGGTATAAAGCGGCAGAAATGTTCTGAGTATTTTTCGCATACGACTCCCTGTCTACCCCGTTGGTCGGTGTCCTGTCAGAGTTAACCATAGTTGATTTTGTCACGGTTTAGGTCGGGACAATTCCGACTATAAAAAAAGCCCGTAAACCACATGGCTTACGGGCTGCTGACTCAGGCGTTGGGGAAGGTAATACTGTTTCCCGGTGCCTCACGATGAAGATGGATAAAGTTAAGATGGCGTTCGTATTGATCGAGGATATCAATAATCACCTGTTCTTTGCTGTAGTCCATCAGGTCATTGCCCTGACTGCCTTCCAGCAGGAAGGTTTCCAGCCGGTAATAGGTCGATTTTCCGCTACGCGCGCGGTAGGTAAAGCCCGGTATAGAGTACTGCTGAGGCCAGACCTGATAGAGGAAATCCTGCTCCTCGCCCAGTTGCACCCGCAGGTCCAGATAACCCAGGGGATGTTCGTCATTGGCCGCAACCCTGTCCAGCGTAACCTTAGCCCCCCGCAGCTCTAGCTCTTTCGCCACTTCCTGCATGGCAGGGAAGAGAGTTTCTTCCATCATCTTCAGCGTGTAACGCGAGCCAGGATAGTTCATCAGGCGCGACAGGCGTTTTTTCCAGGTCAGACGATCGGTCGCATGGGCCAGATAGGGTGCAGTTTCCCGTGAAGCACTGGCGCGGCGGTAATCTTCAACCTTAAGTGATTTATACAACCCCGCCATCACAAAGAAGATCACGAAGCTAAATGGCAGCCCCATGATAACCGTCGTGTTTTGCAGCGCGGTAATGCCGTTGGTCATCAGCATACTTAACGTCAGGACGCCGATGGCTACCGACCAGAAAATACGCAGCCAGTTGGGGGCATCACTGTTAATGTCTTTCAACTTTGAGGTGAAGTTACCTAACACCAGCGATCCGGAATCCGCTGAGGTGACGTAGAACAACATGCCGGTAATGGTGGCGACCGATGCGCTCAGCTTAAACGCCGGATACTGCGCCAGCAGGCTGTAGAAGCCACGTTCGGCGTGCGTCATGACTTCCTGTGCAAAACCGGCGTCGCCGTGAATAATTTCATACAGGGCCGCGTTGCCGAATACGGACAGCCACAGCAGCGTAAAGGTAAAAGGAATCACCAGCGTACCCAGAACGAATTCACGGATGGTACGGCCGCGAGAGATACGCGCCAGGAACAGGCCGACGAACGGCGACCAGGCAACCCACCAGGCCCAGAAAAACAGCGTCCAGCTGTTCATCCACTGCGTTGGCCGGTCAAAGGCAAAGGTGTTCAGCGTCATGCCCATAAAGCGGTTGATGTAGTCTCCCACATTAAGCACCAGCGCATTCAGCAGGAAACTGGTGTTGCCTGCAAACAGAACAAACAGAATCAGGCAGAGCGCCAGGGCGACATTCAGTTCCGACAGAATACGGATACCTTTGTCCACACCGGAGGTCACTGAAATGGTGGCGATAACCACCGATAAAATGATCAGCGCGGTCTGGGCAGTTAACCCTTCCGGAATATCAAACAACACTTTCAGCCCGTAATTGAGCTGCACAACACCGATGCCAAGCGTGGTGGCGATACCGAAAATCGTGCCGATAACGGCGGCGATATCAACCGTGTGCCCAATCGGCCCGTTGATGCGCTTGCCAAAAATGGGATACAGCGCCGAACGAATGGTGAGCGGCAGATTATACCGGTAGCTGAAGTAGCCGAGCGCAATCCCCATCAGGGCATACATTGACCACCCGGTTAAGCCGTAATGGAAAAGCGTCCAGACCATCGCCTGGCGGGCCGCCTCCATGGTCTGCCCTGCACCTTCCGGCGGCTGCATATATTGCGAAACAGGTTCGGCTACCGAGAAAAACATCAGGTCGATACCGATACCGGCAGCAAACAGCATCGCCGACCAGCTCAGTACACTAAACTCTGGCTTTGACTGCTCCGGCCCCAGCTTGATTGAGCCGAAACGGGAACAGGCCATGTAAATCACAAACACAATGTAGAGCGTGGCCGCCAGCATGTAATACCAGCCGAACGCGGAAGATACCCAGTTGACTGCCTTGAGGATCCAGCCTGCGGCTTCGTTACTGAACAAAATGGTGATGAGTGAAAAGGTCAGAATCAATCCCGCCGATGTATAAAACACTACAGGATTGATTCTGTCTTTTTCACTACTAGGTGGACTCGTCATCGTTTACCTCTGGTTGTTGGCGTGTAAATTTTGCAAGGGATCATCCTGTTTGGATAATCCGGCGTCCCGGCGTCGTGTGTTTTTACGCTTCGTTTCCTGCTGTTACATTCTGGTCAAAACTAGCAAATCTGCCACACTTACCGCTTCACTTACTCAACTTTTAGGACACATCATCCTAACAAGGATTCTATTTATATTGAACATCCAATCAAAAAAAGTTTAAATAGGGGTTCGGTTTCAGGCTGGAGTGAGAGTCATGCCAAAGGTAGGGATGCAGCCAATACGACGTCGGCAGCTGATCGATGCAACGCTGGGAACAATTAATGAGGTGGGTATTAATGATGCCACCATTGCCCAGATTGCACGGCGCGCAGGGGTTTCAACGGGCATCATCAGTCATTACTTCAAGGATAAGAACGGCCTGCTGGAAGCCACCATGCGCGATGTGACGCGTCAGCTACGTGAGGCGGTCGCGAGTCGACTGGCGTCCCTGACAGAGGCCTCAGCAGAGGTGCGGCTGCGCGCTATCGTTGACGGCAACTTCGACGAAAGTCAGATCGAACGTGCGGTAATGAAAGCCTGGCTTGATTTCTGGTCGAGCAGCATGCATCAGCCGCAGCTCAAACGTCTGGAACGGGTCAGCCACCGGCGGTTGTTTTCCTCTTTAGCGGTTGAATTTCGCCGCCAGTTACCAAAGGAAAAGGCCCGTCTTGCCGCGTACGGGCTGGCGGCCATGATCGACGGTCTGTGGTTACGCGCCGCGTTGAGTGGCAAGCCGTTTGACGCCGCCACCGCCCGAACACTGACCACCCAATTCATTCGTCAGCAGTTAGCTGGCGAACACGAGTAACGGAACCAGGAGAAATTATGTCCCGATTCAACGAGCAACAACTCTACATCAATGGTACCTACGTTGCCGCCACCTCTGGAGAAACCTTCCAGAGCATCAATCCGGTCAACGGTGAGGTTCTGGCTGATGTTCAGATCGCCGGACGCGAGGATGTCGATCGTGCCGTCGCCGCTGCCAGAAAAGGACAAAAGATCTGGGCAGCGATGACCGCAATGGAACGTTCACGCATTCTGCGTCGTGCGGTTGATATCCTGCGCGAGCGCAATGATGAGCTGGCTGAGCTGGAAATGCTTGATACCGGTAAGCCGTTCAGTGAAACCTCCAGCGTGGACATCGTGACCGGTGCCGACGTACTGGAATATTACGCTGGGCTGATCCCTGCGCTGGAAGGCCAGCAAATTCCGCTGCGTGATACCTCGTTTGTTTATACCCGCCGCGAACCGCTGGGCGTTGTTGCGGGCATCGGTGCCTGGAACTATCCAATCCAGATCGCGCTGTGGAAGTCAGCGCCTGCTCTGGCCGCCGGCAACGCCATGATCTTCAAGCCCAGTGAAGTCACGCCACTGACGGCCCTGAAACTGGCTGAAATCTACACGGAAGCGGGCGTGCCGGATGGCGTGTTCAACGTGCTGCCGGGAACCGGCGCGGTGACCGGTCAGCTGCTGACCGAACATCCCGGCATTGATAAAGTCTCGTTCACCGGCGGCGTCGTCAGCGGTAAGAAGGTAATGGCGAACGCGGCAGGTTCTACGCTGAAAGACGTTACGATGGAGCTGGGCGGTAAGTCACCGCTGATCATCTTTGATGATGCCGATCTCGATCTCGCCGCGGATATCGCCATGATGGCTAACTTTTACAGTTCAGGCCAGGTGTGTACTAACGGCACGCGCGTGTTTATTCCCGCCGGGCTGCAGTCGGCGTTTGAAGCCAAAATTCTTGAGCGCGTTGCGCGCATCAAAGCGGGCGACCTGCGCGATCCTGAGACTAATTTTGGTCCGTTGGTCAGCTTTAGCCACCGCGACAACGTCATGCGCTTTATCGCCTCTGGCGTTGAAGAAGGCGCACGTCTGCTGTGTGGCGGAAAACGCTTAACGGGCGAAGGCTTTGATCAGGGCGCTTGGGTTGAACCCACCGTATTCAGCGACTGCCGTGACGAGATGAAGATTGTCCGTGAGGAAATCTTTGGTCCTGTGATGTCAATTCTGAGCTACACCTCTGAAGACGAAGTGATACGTCGGGCCAATGACACCGAATTCGGTCTGGCTGCCGGCCTGGTCACGCAAGACCTTAACCGCGCGCACCGCGTGATCCATCAGATTGAAGCCGGTATTTGCTGGATTAACACCTGGGGTGAATCTGCCGCCGAAATGCCGGTTGGTGGCTATAAGCACTCTGGCGTGGGACGTGAAAACGGCCTGATGACGCTGCAAAATTACACCCAGGTGAAGTCGGTTCAGGTAGAACTGACGCGTTTTCAGTCTGTATTTTAATCCCCCTACCTGAGGAGCGACGAATGGAATTTGATTACATTATCATTGGAGCCGGATCCGCAGGGAATGTCCTGGCTACCCGACTGACCGAAGACAGCAATGTGAATGTCTTACTGCTGGAAGCGGGCGGCCCCGACTATCGTTTTGATTTCCGAACCCAGATGCCTGCGGCACTGGCTTACCCTTTACAGGGAAAACGTTATAACTGGGCCTACGAAACGGAACCTGAGCCTTACATGAACAACCGCCGGATGGAGTGTGGCCGAGGCAAAGGCCTGGGCGGTTCATCACTGATCAACGGCATGTGTTACATCCGCGGTAACGCCATGGATCTGGACAACTGGGCGACCATGCCCGGTCTGGAAAACTGGAGCTACCTGGACTGTCTGCCCTACTACCGTAAATCAGAAACCCGTGATACGGGTGCCAACGATTACCACGGCGGAGAGGGTCCAGTCAGCGTGACCACGCCGAAGAAAGGCAATAACGTTCTGTTTGAGGCGATGATTCAGGCAGGCGTTCAGGCCGGCTATCCGCGTACCGATGACCTTAACGGCTATCAGCAGGAAGGCTTTGGTCCAATGGACCGCTTTGTCACGCCTGAAGGTCGTCGTTCAAGCACCGCGCGCGGCTATCTGGACAGGGCGAAAAATCGTGCCAACCTGAAAATCGTTACGCATGCCACGACCGATCGCATTTTGTTTGAAGGCAAGCGTGCAATAGGTGTCGAGTACCTGATCGGCGACAGCAATACGCTGCATACGGTTCACGCCCGCCGTGAAGTCTTGCTGTGTGCAGGGGCCATTGCCTCCCCTCAGATCCTGCAGCGTTCCGGCGTGGGTTCAGCCGAGTTGCTGAACCAGTTCGATATTCCGGTGGTACATGACCTGCCAGGCGTGGGTGAAAATTTGCAGGATCACCTGGAAATGTACCTGCAGTACGAGTGCAAAGAGCCGGTCTCGCTCTATCCGGCGTTGAAATGGTGGAACCAGCCTAAGATTGGCGCGGAATGGCTGTTTAACGGCACCGGCGTCGGGGCAAGCAACCAGTTTGAGGCAGGCGGATTTATTCGCAGCCGCGAAGAGTTTAGCTGGCCGAATATTCAGTACCATTTTCTGCCGGTCGCGATTAACTATAACGGGTCAAATGCGGTAGATGCGCACGGTTTCCAGTGTCACGTTGGCTCTATGCGGTCGCCGAGCCGGGGTCATGTGCGCCTGAAATCGCGCGATCCACGTCGCCATCCTGCGATCCTGTTCAACTATATGTCTCATGAGCAGGACTGGCACGAATTCCGCGATGCCATCCGCATTACGCGTGAGATCATTAATCAGCCAGCCCTGGATAAATACCGCGGACGTGAAATCAGTCCGGGCATTGAATGCCAGACCGATGAAGAACTGGATGAGTTTGTCCGTAATCACGGCGAAACGGCCTATCATCCCTGCGGCACCTGTAAAATGGGCAATGACGAGATGTCGGTCGTTGACGGTGAGGGCCGCGTTCACGGACTCCAGGGATTACGCGTTGTCGATGCCTCAATTATGCCGCAGATCATCACCGGTAACCTGAATGCGACCACCATTATGATCGGTGAAAAAATTGCCGACTGCATTCGTGGACTTGATGCTCTGCCACGCAGCACGGCTGACTACTATGTGGCGGGCGAAGCGCCCGTTCGTACGGAACCCGCGCGCCCAGCGTAAGGTTTTCTACGACATCAAAGCCGGACTGCTGTCCGGCTTTTTTTTGCCGAAACGCAACCGTGCCTAAATCCCAGCAATATTGACCTGATATTTGTCAAAATCCCGAATAAACAGGCTGTTCCTGGGGCGGTTTTAATGATATAACGCTACTGTGTTCATTACCGGAGGCTTTCCCCGTCCACTGAAGAGAAGCAACAACGTGGATGCATTGTTTAATTATGAGCAGGATGTTCATTACTCTTTTTAACCCCCTTTTTACCCTCGCACCTGTCAGCGTTAACGCCGTCGATCAGCACTGGCGCAGCGCCCTTTAGTCCCCTTTCTGCCAGCCAACTTCTTTTCTGCCGTTGCGTTACGCATCACGGTAAATCATGACGTCGATTGATGGAGAAAACCCATGCGCGCCTGGGGATTATTAGTACTCGCTATTGTTACGGAAATTATAGGTACCCTGACCATGAAATGGTCCAGCCTGAATCAGAGTCAGCTGGGTTATGTGGTCATGCTGGGGATGATTGCCTGTTCTTATTTTTTTTTGAGTTTCGCCATCAAGCGCATTGCGCTGGGTGTGGCTTACGCGCTCTGGGAGGGCATTGGCATTCTGCTGATCACCTTATTTAGCGTGCAGCTTTTTGATGAAACCCTGTCGTTAATGAAAATCTGCGGTTTGATCACGCTGATGACGGGCATTCTGCTCATTAAAGTCGGCAGCGGTGAGGTGAAGGAGGCAGAACATGATCCTGCCTGATGTGATCCATTTTGCCTGGCTGGCACTGGCGGTCCTGCTGGAGATAGCCGCAAATATTTTGCTTAAGTACAGCAACGGCTTTAAAAAAATCCTCCCGGGAATGCTGTCTCTGGCCTGCGTGCTGCTGGCGTTTAGCGCGCTGTCTCAGGCGGTTAAAGGCATCGATCTGTCGGTTGCTTACGCCCTGTGGGGCGGCTTTGGTATCGTCGCGACCGTGGCAGCAGGATGGATACTGTTTGGTCAGCGGCTCAACCTCAAGGGCTGGGTGGGGCTTGTGCTGTTATTGCTGGGCATGATCATTCTGAAACTGGCCTGATAACAGGGGGACGCTGACGTCCCCTTTTTCATCTTTATCCCTGGATTCGCAAAAACATGCCCGCACGTTCTGGCAGCAATGCCGGTTCGAAACCATAACGGGCATAAAAACCCGGCGAGCCATGACTGGCAATCAAACTGATGTAGGCGGAGGGCGGCGCATGGCGCGCTATCCAGGCCATTAACGCCGTCATAATACGATCGCCCACCCCCTTTTTATGATGTTGTGGCAGCACAGCAATATCGGTAATGACAAAAAAGCAGCCTCCGTCGCCAATCACTCTTCCCATGCCAACCGGCGCGTCCTGATGGCAAACCACCACGCTGTACAAACCGTTTCTTAACCCCGTCTTTGCGGCCTGTTCCGTTTTGTCACTTAATCCTGCGCTCACTCTGATGTGGCGATAGGTTTCTACAGACGGTATTTCTTCCCGAATGATATAGTCCACGTTACTGACCCCCTGGTAATATAAATATCCAACCCTTCTCGGTTTGATTGATATTAATGGTGAAAAAACGCGAGATATAACGATGATTTCTGCGCCAAACGGTGAGTTAAACTCACCTTTACCAGGCAACCGCCTGCCCTCGTTAATGGCGCTGCGCTGTTTTGAAGCGGCGGCGCGTTTCGAAAGCTTTGCCCGTGCAGCAGACGAACTGCATCTCACGCCCGGTGCTGTCAGCCGGGCGGTGCGCGTACTTGAAGAGGATTTAGGTGTTGCGCTGTTTGCGCGTCGTAACCGGAAAGTCTGTCTGACAGAAGCAGGCGAACAGCTGGCTGACGCGGTCAGTCACGGCTTCGCCATGATCTCCCGCAGCGTAAACCGCTTACGCGCGGGAACGCGCCAGCGCGTGCTGTCATGTGAGCCCACGTTATTAATGCGCTGGCTGATTCCACGCTGGGGCGATTTTGAGGCGCGCTTCGGTAAAAATGAGATCCATCTGGTCGCGGCCAGTGGCGCATTCTCGTTTGATCAGGGGATTGATTTTGCACTGCGCCGCAATGATTTTACTCACGTATCGCCCTGCCATATCGAACACTTGTTCAGGGAAAAGGTGGGACCGGTCTGCCGCCCCGATCGCGTCACGGCCTGGTTCGACAGCGAGCGTCCGGGTTTGAATCCGGACGCGCCTTTACTGCTCTCCAGAAGCCGCCCGGAGGCGTGGCAGGTCTGGGCGACGGCGATGCAGATACCGGCTCCCGTTAACGTGCAGCAGTGTTTCGAACATTTTTATTTTAGCCTGCAGGCGGCGGTAGCCGGGATCGGCGTAGCCATAGGACCCTGGCCGCTCGTTAAAGATGATATTCAAAGCGGCATACTGGCCGCACCAATGGGGTTTGTGGAAGATGGCTCAGAGTATTGCCTGTTCTCGCCTGAGGTCGCAAAGGCAGGAACGCTTGAGCGCGATCTCACAGACTGGCTGCACGAAATCAGTGGAACAGCATAATCGTCGCTCGCGTTGTCGCCTCGCGCCTGGCCGGGGCTTAGCTGTATTGCACCAGCATCTGCAATGCCTCATCAAACTGCCCTTTCGCTTCGGCCTCGCGAAAGTAGCGCACGCGTTCCACACAGACTTCGGTGGGCGTTGTGCCGCTGTGCAATAACGTCATAACCTCATCGGCGAAGGCATCAAGCGGCATGCTGTCAGGATCCTGAGACTGCCCGGGCGCTAACTCGGTTTGCACCTGTGGCGGGATAATCTCAATCACCTCAACCTTCCCTTTTAACAGCGGCCGAAGGGCTGCGGTATAGGAGTGAAGTGCCGCTTTAGTGGCGCTGTAGGTCGGCGACGCAGGGAAAGGGACAAATGCCAGCCCGGACGACACGTTAATAATAGCCGCAGCGGGCTGAGCGCTCAGGTGATCGATTAGCGCATCAGTGAGCCTGACGGGCGCAATAAAATTGGTTTCGGTCATTCTCACAACATCGCTCAGGTCGCGGCGTGAAGTGATGTCCTCAGGGCTAAAGACGCCAGCATTGTTGACTAAAACATTCAGGTGCGGATACGTCTGGAGCAGCAGAGGAATGGCGTGACTGACGTCATCCGCATCGGTGACATCTAAAACCCAGGTCGCTATGCCTTCTCGTCCGGCCGCCGCTTCGTCCAGCGCGTCCTGACGACGCCCGGTAATAATCACCTTGTTCCCGGCGTCATGCCAGCGATGCGCCAGTGAGCGCCCAATGCCCGTTCCCCCACCGGTGATCAACAATGTATTGCCGTGCTTATTCATCTTGCGTGCTCCCGTTTGAACCGCCATAAATAATCAGCGAGCGCATTATCTCGCCGATTAATTATTAACCACAGCGTCAGAATCCTCTCACTTTTTTCTCAACGGGTGGACTTAACCACCACGTTAGGGCTTAGTTACCGCCTTAGTGCAAGTATAACTAACTGATTAACGGGGTTTTACCATGTCTGCGACACGAGGTTGGTCCACGGAACTGGAGGGGTTACGCGGCATCGCTTCTCTTTGGGTACTGCTGGGACACATAAGTCTGCTTATCCATTGCCATATTACCTTGATCTCCTCACCCGGCATTGGCGTGGATCTCTTTATCCTGCTTTCGGGCTATCTGATGGCAAAAAACTATGTGGAACGCCAGCACAAGGAGCCCTGGCAACGCGCGGAAACCATTAAAAAATTCTGGTTACGCCGTTTTTTCCGCATTGCCCCGCTTTATTATCTGCTGCTGGCGGTTGCCCTGATCTATGGCCCCTGGTTTGGTGAGATGCGCGATACCATTGCCCAGTTTTATTCCGGGACCGCAACAGAATCTTCACGCTATGCGGATCAGTCGTTCATGAACGTGCTGACGCATCTGTCATTCCTGTTTGGCGTGCTGCCCGCCTATGGATTCAATACCACGCTGCCCGACTGGAGCATTGGGCTGGAAATGCAGTTCTATCTGCTGTTTCCGTTTATGATGCTGGCGGTGATGCGCTTCGGTTACGCGACCGCCCTGCTAAGCATGATGGCGCTGAGTTGCGCAGGCCGTTACCTGCTGCCCGACTACTATGAAGCCTTTGAAATGCCGTCAATGATTCTGATTAAACTGAATATGTTTATTTCAGGCATGCTGCTGGCTGAAGCGGTACGCCGTAAATCCCTGCTGTACGTGCTGTTTGCCCTTGCCGGACCGGCCGTAAGCGTGCTGATTGGGCTGGGTGCCATTAAGCTGCAGGTGATGCTGGAAGCCTTAATGATTATCGGTATGGCGGCCGTGCTCTGGCAGTATCAGGAAAGCAGCCTGATGGCAAAACTGATCCGCATTCCGCGTAAGGTGTTAAACAACCGTCTGAGTACATGGTTGGGCGATGTGTCGTTTTCGGTCTACTTGCTGCATCTGCTGATCGTGATCCCGGCCATTGCGCTGTTGCTCAATCAAACGGACATTGAGTATCAAAATGATCTGACGCGTTTTTTGATTGTTTGTGCCGTATCGATTCCGGTGACCTACGCGCTGGCATCATTACTGTTTAACTGTGTGGAAAAACCGGGAATAAAACTGGGCAAGAAGTTTCTGGCACCCAGGCCTGCACGCTGATGAAAAGATGGCTCGCACTGGCGAGCCATTTTTTTACTTCACAATGCTTTACCCACGTCGTGCTGCCTCTCTCTTACATGCTCATCCGGTGATTCCGGCGTATCTGCGATGCTGCTGTGCGTCTTTAATCCCGCATAATGGGTGGGATCGGCCCTGCTGTGCGTCAGACTTTGCGCCGTTGCGCCGAATGAAATGATCAAAAACAACCAGGCCACTGCTAACGGTTTCCTCATTGTGCTTTCCCATGCTGTGAATGGAGTCGCTATAGTGAAGAAACTGGCGTAATGAACTGTCTGATAAACTTAAAATTCATGTCAAGATTGTTACCCCGATCACATATTTATCGGACGTATACGCGCTGTGTTCGTCGCACAGGCACACCTTACCCAACGCCGTCACTTCAGAGTTTGATCTGTTGGGTAGCGTGACGGGATCACTGATGAGCAACAGAGTGGCGAGCGCAGATCCAGGCCCGCTACGAGGTCATGTCTGCCCTTCGCTGCCCGTCGATCCGGGTTAGTGGCAACCACCATTTAAATTTATGATTTAATAAAAAACGCCCCCTCAACCTGACTCAATACATCAACCCATTGCATATTTTTCGGCCATTACCTTACGATATTCAAGACATAACAAAAATATCGTCATCTATTGATTAAGATCATTTTTTAAATTCAAAATAATAATATTAACGATACTTATGTAAATTTTGGCCTTTTTGTTAATCATTTTCCTGACGCGTGCCGATAGAGAACAAAACAGCAATCCATCGGGAACATATTTATGAAAATCTCCACTCGTCTTGCAACCGGTTTCGGTTTGTTAATTTTGCTTTCCATTATCTGCACCTCTGTCTCACTTAACTCGCTGCATAACGCTAAAACCGGAATGGATGAGGTCGTGAATGTCAAAATGCGGAAGTACCAGTTGATTCTTGATATGCGCGGCGAACTCAGGGATTTGGCGATAGCCGTGCGAAATCTGGCCTTGTTGAGCGACGTTAAGGAAATGCAGCCTGAATGGGAGCGTCTTGAAGCGCAAAAAAAACTGTTCGCGGAAAACCGTGAAACGCTTGAGGTGATCATGCAAAGCCAGTCCACGGCTGAAGAACAGGCTGCCTTAAACCACATTAAAGAACTGGAAGGCACGGTGATGAGCGCTTTCGAAGCTGCCGGGCAACTGGGGCTGAAGAATGAGCGAGATGAAGCGACGCGTTATCTCATGGAGACCTTGCGCCCCTTGCAACGCAATATGCTGGATGCGCTAAACAAAACCACAGAAATTCTCATGCATAACAGCCGCAACGCGGTGGAAGTTAACAGCGTGGCAACCAGCCGGGCGTCCTTGACGCTGGTGTTTTTATCCGTGCTTTCCGTGCTGTTCTCCATCGCCACCGGCTATGTCATCACCCGGGTGTTAATGCGCCAGTTGGGCGGTGAGCCTGCCCAGGCCCAGGAACTGGCGGCCGCGATTGCCTCGGGCGATTTGACCGCCAGCGTCACGCTCCGCCGTAATGATTCCACCAGCCTGCTGGCTTCACTGGATGGTATGCAGGCTAAACTGCGTGCTCTGGTGTCAGAGATCAAACAGACCTCGGGTAACGTTGCGCTGGCAGCGGAAGAGATCGCCCAGGGGAACACGGAGCTGTCCTCCCGGACCGAACAGCAGGCCGCCGCCCTGCAGGAAACCGCAGCCAGCATGGAACAGCTCACCGCCACGGTGAAAAGTAACGCCGCCGGTGCGCAAAGCACTGCGTCAACTGCCCGTGAGACCGCCGTGCTGGCGCGCAGTGGCGAAAGCGACGTACACCGGATGTCGGAAACCATGAACGACATTTCGCTGAGCGCGTCTAAAATTCGCGATATCACCGGCGTTATTGAGGGCATCGCCTTCCAGACCAATATCCTGGCCCTCAATGCCGCGGTAGAGGCCGCGCGTGCTGGCGAACAGGGCCGGGGTTTTGCCGTTGTCGCAGGTGAAGTCCGCACCCTGGCCCAGCGCAGCGCGACCGCAGCAAAAGAGATTAAGTCGCTGATTGAGCAAGCGGTTGAACAGGTTGGCAGCGGCGTCAAAGTCGCCAACGGTACAGGTGAAAGCATCCTCAAAATCGTCAGCATGGTCGGCGACCTGGCCAGCGCGATGGATGAGATCTCACTGGCCTCCTCCGAACAAATGCAGGGCATTTCTCAGGTGAGCGTCGCCGTCAGCCAGATGGACAGCGTCACCCAGAACAACGCGGCGCTGGTTGAAGAGTCATCCTCTGCTTCTCAGTCCCTTTCTGAACAGGCCCACGCATTACGCGGCATGGTAGAAGCGTTCCGGGTATAAGCCTGTCAGCACACGGCAGAAAGGCGTCGTCGCGCCGATCAGAACGCTGCCAACGCGTGACGGGGGCTGGGCCAGAACAGTGCGGCCTGGCCCCATCCCGCCTCATCGCGTCCGTCTGACTGCCAGACTTCGCCATCGTAGATAATGAAGCTTTTGCCCTGCTTATCGACACGCGGTCCGCTGTAGCCGGTGGCAATGCCATCGCGTCTGACAATATCCAGCAGGCGCTGTCGTGCTTCCCTGTCGAAAGGCCCGGCACTGAGTCGTGACGGCAGTTGCCGTATCTCTTCCGCACTGTATTTGAAGCAGTTCAGAGCACAACGATTGGCATAGACAAACACGGGATCGGCTGCGGTACTGTGGGCAAGAATGCTGTACGGCGCCTGTTCATGCAGCCACTGATAACGGTCATCAATATCATGAGGACAGTAAAGCCCATGTCCGGTGAGCGATCGGTAGCGTTCATCAATACGCTTCAGTAAGGTCAGTGGGGGTACAGTCGACACGATCATCTCCTTTGCAAGCGGCAGGATACGAGGCGCTAATGTGGCGGGATGCGTGCTGAAAATCAAGCACGCGCAACGGTGGAGAGGCATGACGCGGCAGTGCAGTCCCGGCACGCCGAGCTCAGGACTGCACTGCCGCGCAATGCACACTGGAATATTGACGACTCGCGCGCGCGATCCACAGGGTTATCCCTCACGGCATTCGATTCTCCTGGTTTGCCCTGTCTGCGCTAAAGACAGCCAGCCTGAACGCGAACCCAGGCTGGCTGACGGGCGCTCTAGCTCAACGGCGGCCAGAAGGCTTTATTTGCCTCGATAAGATCGTCGAGAATCGCTTTTGCAACGGCGGCACTTGGTACCGTTTTAGATAAGGTAATGGCCTGCCATAACTTGTGCCTGGAGCGCTGTTCCCATGCCTCCACCACGAGCTTTTCGACCGCAACCTGCTGACTCATTAACCCCTTCTGGAAAGTCGGAATGTCGCCAACCTGAAGAGGTTCCGCACCGTTGCGCCCCACCAGACAGGGAATTTCCACCATAGCGTCCGCATCAAAGTTGGGGATAGCGCCCTGATTAGGCACAATGAGCAGCATACGCTCCTGGGTATTGAAGGCGATCGCGGTCGCCAGATCGACAATATAGGAAGCATGTTCGTCTATCTCCAACTCCCCGGCGGATGAATGCCCGGCATCGGTGATTGCCCTGCAGGCGCTGAACACCTGCTTTTCACGATGCTCCATGACCTCATTAGCGCGGGTGCGTTCAGGGTTGGAATGCGCGACCACATAATCTGGGAACAAATAATATTTCAGATAGGTATTGGGCAACGTCTGGGGGTCCAGCGCTTGCACATCGCGCGCCTTCAGGAAAGTATCCTTCCAGCTGGACTCCACTGATGACGATCCAGAGGGAGGAACATAGCCGTACTTTGCCACGTACTCACGCAGCTGTGGCATTAAATCATTCCCCTTCAAATCTTCAACAGCGGTCCACCAGCCAAAATGATTGAGCCCGTAGTAGCGCACCCGCATTTGCTTGCGGTCTTGCAGACCGACAATTTTTGCCATCCGACTTTCAATACCAATCGGCATGTCACAAATATTCAGGATTTTAGCCTCAGGTCGCAGGCGTCGCGTTGCCTCAGCCACGATGGCGGCCGGGTTGGAATAATTCAGCATCCAGGCGTCGGGTGAGTACTGTTGCATATAATCGACAAGCTCAAGGACGCCGCCGATTGAGCGCATGCCATAGGCAATACCACCCGGCCCACAGGTTTCCTGGCCCAGAACACCATGACGCAAGGGGATTTTTTCATCTTGCTCACGCATGGGATATTTACCCACCCGAATATGCGCCATGACAAAATCGACGTCGCTGAATGCTTCCTGCGGATCGGTGGTATAGCTGAACACAATGTCAGGTGCCTGTTCCTGCAAGATAATCTTACAGGCCCGGGCAATGGTTTCCTGACGGGCCGCGTCATTGTCGTAAAACTTCAGCTGGCGTAAAGGAAAGCGGTGCCGGTTCGCCAGGAGCATTAGCACAATACCCGGCGTAAAGGTGCTACCGCCGCCCGCAATTAAAACTGAGAATGTCTTCATAAAGGTTTCTCCATGGTAAGTGTTGCTTCAGACCGGGCCGGGTCTTTCATTTGGCTTTCAAGTTGCTCGCGCACCTGGGGCACCTGTAAGCCCACAATGACCTGAATACTGTTGCCACGCCGGACGACACCGTGGGCACCCAGCGCCATAAACGCGGCATCGTTCTGCGTTTTGGCCTCATCGACCAGTGTTATCCGCAGGCGCGTGGCGCAGTTGTTGATGCTGGCTATATTGCTGGCCCCACCCAGCGCATTCAGAAAACCCCAAGCCTGATCGCGTTGCGGGTTATGCCCGCCCGGGGAAGCTGGCGCTGCTCGCGCTGCCCGATAGTCGGCCTTGTTGTAAAGCCTGACGTCACTGTCCTCCCGACCGGGTGTTTTCAGGTTCAGCCGCAGGATGAGTTGGTGAAAAACCACGAAGTAGAGCCCCGTGAAAACCAGGCCTATACCGATTTGGGTAAAGATCATGCCGGCATGGTTAGGGAACATTGGGATCCAGTTTTGCGGCAGAAACTGGTCCAGTAAGCCGCCACCGTAGTTCCCCACCACACCGCACATATACATTGCTGTCGCCATGCTGGCGGCCAGCACAGCGTGCACCGCAAACAGCAGAGGCGAAATAAACAGGAAGGTAAACTCCAGGGGTTCAGTGATGCCGACCAGAACGGCTGTCAACGTGGCCGGAATTAACAACCCTGCGACTTTGACCCGGTGACGCGCTGAGGCTGTCGAATAGAGCGCCAACGCAATCCCCACTGCGCCGAAGACTTTTGCGTTGCCATGAAGCGCGAAACCGCCCTGAGGAAACAGTTGTTTGAGTGGTTGCGTACTCTGGCTGAAGGCCTGCAGATGCTCTGCCCAGTAAACCTGGATGCCGCCTTCAACCACTGCCGGGCCAAAGATAAAAGGCCCATAAATAAAGTGGTGCAATCCTGTCGGGATCAGGATACGTTCCAGAAAGGTATAAACCCACACGCCAACCGCGCCCGCATCGCGTAAAAACTGTTGAAGCGACTCGATGCCCGTTTGAATTTTGGGCCAGCCAAACAGCGTTAACCAGGCACAGGGGATCATCGCTAAGAAGGCAACAATGACGACAAAAGATGAGCCCTGAAAAATACCCAGAAAAACCGGAAGCGGTTTTTCAAAATAACGATTGTGTAGAGCCGTCACCAGACCGGCAATGACGATGGCACCGATGATGCTGGTATCCAGTGTTTTTATCCCCGCGATCATGGCCAGTCCGCTTCCGGCTTCTGTTCCTTTGGAAAAATCGACGGCAAAAAAATCGCCCCAGGTGCTGCCCATGGCATTAATTAAATAATTCCAGGTTAAAAAACTGACGACAACGGCCAGACATGCTCGCCCCTGAGCCTGTTTTGCCAACCCCACCGGGAGGCCAACCGCGAATATTAACGGCATGTTTCTAAAAACCGTCCATCCGCCCTCTTCAATAATGAAGACAATTTGATTAAACAAACTCTCTGGATGCGTTAATACTTCCCCTACAAATAAAGGGTTGCGTAACATAATGGAAAGACCAACGATGATACCGGCGAAGGGAAATAATAATACCGGCGTAAACATGGCGCCGCCAAAGCGCTGTATTTGACTGAGCATTTAAGTTCCTCACGTAACGATTCTAAGGATATATCGTTAAAGTCAATGTAAACGCAGCCAAAATAAGGCAGTCACGCCTCTGGCAGAGTGGGACATTAACGACTTCGTGAGCGCCCTCATGGTTTTAATTTTCATCATGACGTCTATTTTCATGGCAATAACTAGACATCTCACAGCGCGGCTATAGGAAATAAAAAATCTATTTATTTATCCCCCTGCACGCACTAACTTTATGCCATGCCTGTTGACGGTTATGTCTCCCTCTCAGGAGGTACAAAAGTGATCTATAAATTTATCGCTGACAAACTGCGTCTCCGGCTAAATTCGCCCTTTGTCACGGTCGGGAGTGCTATTCCGGCTGAAAAAGTGCTCGCCACAGAGTTTGGCGTGGCGAGAATGACCTTGCGTAAGGCAATAGATTTACTGGTCAGAGAGGGGTTGCTGGAGCGACGGCATGGCAGCGGAACCTACGTGTCCGCAAAGGATATCAGTCATGAAACCAGTTCGCTCACCGGGCTGGCAGAAGTCTTACGTCTGCAGGGAAAAGAGGTGATCAGTAAGGTACTGGCGTTCGAGTTAATCGCCGCGCCTCCCGCCATAGCCGATCAGTTACGCATAAACAGTGGTGAACGCCTCTTTTTCTCACGTCGGTTACGTTATGTTGATGAAAAGCTGCTGATGCTCGAAGAAAGTTATATGCCAGTGAAAATATTCCCTGACCTTAGCCTGGCCCATTTGGAAAAATCTAAATTTGACTATATCGAGCAGGAGTGTGGCATTGTTTTAGAGGGCAATTATGAGTCATTAAGACCGGTTTTATCCGATAAGCGCCTGTCGCACCTGATGGATATCGCTGAAAAAACCCTCCTACTCAGAGTCGATTCGCTTTCATACAGCAATACGGGCTCATTTATCAACTACGCCGTGATGTACAGAAACACCCACGATTATCAGGTTAACTACCATTTACGACGCACGGGTTGAGTGATCAGAGATGTAAGTACGCTTCATCAATGCGCCAGAGCGCCTCTCAGGTGTAATATAATCGCCCGTTCGAATCACAGGTGCCTTGCGTGAGAGTGAATCTGGCTAACACCCTGCAGCAGGGGGCTATATTTATTGGGGACGGGTGAACGTGTCGTCTTATCTGTGCATTTACGAAAAACGCCACACATTAGGAAAATGACAAGACTTATTTCAAATCAAGGTCAGCGCAGTGCTGCCCTCGCCGTTCATATATCGCGCCAGCGCGCTGCTGTGTTTACTAAAAGCATTTTAAATATCAATTACCCTCTCCTGATTACCTGCACTCAATTGATTAATTGAACTTATAAGTCCTTTTAAATGACCATTACTCTGGAAACTTCCACCCTGCTTGCGGAATTTACTGTTTCAGAAATATGTCTATTTTATTAATTTTTTACACGTCTTTTGCCGATAAGAACGCTGAACTTAACTTTCAGGAATTCTAAGATGAAAATCTCCACGCGTCTGGCAATCGGTTTTGGCCTGTTAATTCTGCTTTTTATTATCTGTATTACTATTTCTTTTAAAGCACTGCATTCCGCGAGCACCGGTATGGATGATGCGGTCAATGTTAAGATGCGAAAATATCAGCTCGCCGTTGATATGCGAGATGAACTGAGAGACATGGCGATTGCCGCGAGAAACCTCGCGCTTCTCAGCGATGCGAAAGCCATGCAGCCAGAGTGGGAGAGGCTGAAACTGCAAAAAGCAGCTTACTTAAAAAATCGTGAAGCGCTTGAAACAATCATGCGTGAGGATTCCACGCCCGCCGGACGTGCTGCGCTGGAAAAACTTCAGGCCAATGAAGCGCAGGTGATTTCCGGTCTGGAAAAGGCCGGTCAGTTTGGCCTGGATAACCGTCCTCAGGAAGCCACAAATTATCTGATGGTGACGGTGCGTCCTGCTCAGCGTGCGTTACTCAGTTCACTTGGTGAAATGACCAACGTTCAGTTGAATAACAGTCGCAACGCGGTGGAAGAGAATAATCGTTCAACCCGAACCTCAACACTCGTTTTGGTTATCCTGGGCCTGCTTTCCGTCGTTTTTTCTGTCGCCACCGGATGGATGATTACCCGTTTACTGATGCGCCAGTTAGGGGGCGAGCCTGCTCAGGCCCAACTCATTGCGGCGGCCATTGCTAACGGCGATCTGACCTCGGCGGTGCACCTGCGTCCTAAGGATACGTCAAGTTTGCTGGCATCCCTTGACGGAATGCAGGCTAAACTTCGCGGCCTGGTTGTCGAAATCAAAGATTCTTCAGCTAACGTTGCGCTTGCCGCCGATGAAATCGCGCAAGGAAATACCGAATTATCGTCCCGTACCGAAGAGCAGGCTGCCGCGCTTCAGGAAACCGCTGCCAGCATGGAACAGTTAACCGCGACGGTGAAGAGTAATGCCTCCGGGGCACAGCATACAGCCACATCAGCTCGCGAAACGGCCAATCTGGCTCAACGCGGCGAAGCAGATATGCAACGGATGTCGGCAACCATGAAAGACATTTCAGACAGTGCTGCGAAGATTCGTGATATAACCGGCGTGATTGAAGGCATTGCTTTTCAGACCAACATTCTGGCGCTCAATGCTGCCGTTGAGGCCGCGCGTGCCGGTGAGCAGGGGCGCGGATTTGCCGTAGTGGCTGGCGAAGTCAGAAATCTGGCCCAGCGGAGTGCTACCGCCGCGAAGGAAATTAAAACCTTGATTGAACAGGCCGTTCAGCAGGTTGAAACCGGCGTAACCGTCGCGAGTGGAACCGGTCAAAGTATCCTGAAAATCGTTAACATGGTGGGTGAACTGGCAACGGCTATGGATGAGATCTCGCTGGCCTCTTCCGAACAGATGCAGGGGATTTCTCAGGTGAGCGTCGCCGTGGGCCAGATGGACAGCGTTACTCAGAACAACGCCGCACTGGTTGAGGAATCATCGTCCGCTTCACAATCCCTTTCTGAGCAGGCACACGCGCTGCGCGGTATGGTAGAAGCGTTCCGGGTGTAAACGCCCTTTCGCACAGGAGGGAGAAACGCGATCGCGCCGGTTTCGTTTCTGCCATCCTGTTGCGTGAGCCGGGCCAGTACCGTGCGGCCTGGTGAACACCATCCCCGCTGTCTGGGTCGTCATGGTGAGCGTTGAAAGGCAAAAAAAGACCGAACACGATTCCTGTATTCGGTCCAGGGAAATGGCTCTCAAGGAGCCGTGCGCTAAAAGTTGGCATTAATAGAGGCTTTCGCCTTGCTTCTAAAGCGTAGGACAACGCGCCAGATTTTCCAGCCAGCGCCGCGGCTCAGACCATAAACCCGACAGGTTTGTGACACGTAAGACAAATTTGCGCACTCTTGCCTGCATCGTCTTATTTTGTGCACAGCGCCTGTGCACGATCCACGACAGGTTGCAGACTCATCATCCGATCCGGATGCGCTTTATCCGGCGCCTGAATCACGCTGATGGGCTGTGCCTTCACCCGCTTAGCGTTGACCTGAGCCTCCGCCTTCTCATTAAGCGGGTACTGCATCAGCGTGCTGGGATTGATGGCAAACAGCGATCCATCTTTCTCACAGGTCAGCATCACCTCTTCACGATTAAACGGCCACTTGTCTTTACCAATTTCGAAACGGCTGACGGTGATGATTTGTGCCGCTGCTGCCTGACCAGCCAGCGTTAATAACAGCAGTGTGGGGATCGCTTTCTTCAGCAACATAACTTACCTTTATGGGGTTTTCATCATTCAGGTTGGTGACAACGTAGCAAACACGCTGACCAACCCCACTACGCCGCATGCCAGCACAATTTCCAGCTGGGTCATGCGAATAAACAGTCGTTGTGCGGCAAGGCCCGCAATATGAAAGCGCGGCACCAGCCAGTAACGATTCCAGAGCGCAATCAGTACCATAAGCATGACCAGCCCTGCTTTGCACAACAACAGTACAACATAATCGTTGAGATGCCAGTTTGCTGGCGCCCCGGCAATCAGCAGGCTGTTAACGACACCGGTAATTATCGTTAAGGCGACGGCAACGTGACCATAACGGGAAAAACGCATCATGGTGCGGATTGCGGCTGTCCGGTATTCGATGTTACGCGCCATGCGCATCAACACCAACACAGGCACTAACCCGCCCGCCCAAAAGGCGGCGGCGAGGAGATGTAAGGCCTGGTTACTTTGTTGCAGGAGCCCGGCGATACCCTCGCGCATGGCGGCATGGCCCGTTAGCGCCAGGCAGCCTGTCTGTAGCAGGCCAGTTAACAGCCAAACCTGCTGACGGGAGCGGTCACGCATGACAATCGCAGCCACGCTACACAGCGAAAAGAGGAGCTGCCATTGCCACACGGCCCCCCAGCGGGTTGTGAATACCGCCAGCCACACTGCCGTCTCTGACAAATTGTGCCAGTCACCGCTCATCAACACATTTTGTGTGGCCAGCATCGCCAGTGCCGACAGCAGGGCCAGCCATGTACTCCACTTCATTAGCGGAAATAATCGCGCGGCCAGCGAGGTTCGAAAGGCAACCGGTGCCAGCAACCTGCTGTAAAAGGCACTGCCAACCAGCAACATTAATGCCGTGAAATGCAGTGCGCGCAGCACCAGCCACAACAGGGTCACGGTTTTATTTCACGGTGAAGGTATAGCTTCCGTGCGTTTTGTGCCCGTCAACGGACAGCACGTGCCAGTTTACCTGATAAGCACCCTGCGCCAGCGGCTGGGCAAAATCAACCCGCAGGCGGTCGTGCTGCTTGCCATCCAGCCGGGCCTTTTCACCCACGGCTTTATGCTGTGCATTCATGACGTCAACGCCACTGAATGCGGCTTCAACGTCTTCGGTGAAGCTCAGCGTAATGTGTTGCGGCGCAGGCGTTACCGCCGCGTTGGCTGCCGGCACCGACGACGCTAAGTGGGCGTGCGCCAGTGCAAGCTGACTAAACACCATTGTGCCGGTGGCGATCAGAGCCAGCACCCCACGTGAAATCGCGGTTTTTTTCATCTCTTCATCCTGTTAACGGCGGCAAAGGCCACGAACGTGGCGCAAGAATACGCCGCTGAAATTTAACTGTCGAGGCCAGCAATGCTATCCTGTCCCTTGCGCCAGGAGGAGGAAAACATTACTTTTGGTCACGCTTATCGGGAGAATATCATGAGTCACAACCTTGCCTTGCTGTCGCAGGAAGAGAAAGACAAAGTCAATGTCGATCTGGCTGCAGCAGGCGTTGCTTTTAAAGAGCGCTACAACATGCCTGTCGTGGCAGAAATGGTCGCCAACGAACAACCTGAAGCCCTGCGGGACTGGTTTCGTCAGCGTTTAATGCATTACCGCCAGGCCTCTCTCAACCTGTCACGCCTGCCCTACGAGCCTAAACAGAAATAATGATGCTACGCGTTATCGATACGGAAACCTGCGGACTGCAGGGCGGCGTGGTTGAGGTTGCATCGGTAGATGTGATCGACGGCCAAATCGTCAATCCAATGAGCGATCTTGTCTCACCCGATCGCCCCATCAGTCGTCAGGCCATGGCCGTGCACCGCATTACTGAAGCCATGGTGATGGGCAAACCGCCGATTGAAGAGGCCATCCTGCGCTACCACGGCAGTCCCTTTTACGTGGCCCACAACGCCAGCTTTGACCGTCGGATGTTGCCGGAAATGCACGGCGAGTGGATCTGTACCATGACGCTGGCTCGTCAGCTATGGCCCGGCATTAAATACGGTAATCAGGCGCTTCGGCACAGCCTCAAGCTGGATGTGACGCCGCCAGCGGATTTGCATGCTCACCGGGCGCTGTACGACTGCTACGTGACGGCCGCGCTGCTCATTCGAATTATGGATCTGTCCGGCTGGCGTGCGGACGAAATGAGTCTGCGCTCGCAGCCTGCCGCGCAGCGTGATGATGTGCTGCCGTTTGGTAAATATCGTGGTCAGGCGCTGGCCGTGGTGGCCCGAAAAGATCCGGGTTACCTGAAATGGATGTTGGATAACGTGAAAGATTTGCGCCCACCGTTACGGCAGGCGCTGCGCAAGTGCCTTAGTCAGCTTCCGTAAGCGCGGCCGGAGGCAAACTGCCCTGAGCAAGGGCGATGATGAAGGTGAGCTCCAGGGCAACGCCTTCATAGGCCTTGTAGCGCCCAGACTTACCGCCGTGCCCCGAGTCCATATCGGTGCAGAGCAGCAGCAGGTTATCATCGGTTTTATATTCACGCATCTTAGCCACCCATTTTGCCGGTTCCCAGTATTGCACCTGTGAATCATGCAGGCCGGTTGTCACCAGCAGGTGGGGGCAGGTTTTCGCCGCAACGTTGTCATATGGGCTGTATTGCCGGATATAGCGATAGTACTCTGCGTCATTCGGATTGCCCCACTCGTCATATTCCCCGGTCGTCAGTGGAATAGACTCATCAAGCATCGTGGTGAGCACATCAACAAAAGGCACCTGCGCAACCACACCGTGATAGCGCGTGGGCGCCAGATTCATGACTGCGCCCATCAGCAATCCCCCTGCACTTCCTCCCATCGCATAGAGCCGGTCTGGGTGCCCGAATCCACGCGCCACGAGCCCGTTTGTCACGTCGATAAAATCGGTGAAGCTGTTCATCTTATTGAGCAGGCGGCCGCCGTCATACCACTGCTGCCCCATCTCCCCGCCGCCTCGCACATGCACCAGCGCATAGATGAACCCGCGGTCCAGCAGGCTGAGCCGACTGACGCTAAAGTCAGCGTCCATGCTACTGCCATAGGCGCCATAGCCATACACCAGCATGGGGTTCTGCCCTTTCTGAAAATGGGTGCGGTGGTACACCAGCGAGACCGGCACTTCTGTGCCGTCAGAAACGGTGATCCAATGGTGCTCGCTTTTGTACTCATCCGGATTGAAGTCTTTGACCGCACTTTGTTTTAAGATGCGACGTTCCCCCGTATCCATATCCAGTTCAAACAGCGTGGCGGGCGTGGTCATGGACGAATAGCCATAGCGCAGCTTACTGGTGCGCGGCGTAGGATTGTAAGCCAGCCAGGTAACGTAAGTGGGATCGTCAAACGCAATGCCGCTGGTTTCTCCCGTCTCCCAGTTGATTTGCCGCAGGCTGGTCAGCCCACGCTGGCGCTCCTCTACCACCAGCCAGTCACGAAAAAGCTGGAAATCCTCCATTACGATATGGTCGCGCGCGGGGATCACGGTTTGCCAGCGCGCTTCATCCAGATAATGGCTACGGTAGAGTCCGAAATTTTTACCCTCGCGATTCGAGCGGATGAAGAACGTGTGATCATAATGATCAAGACTGTATTCATGATCGCGCCGCCGGGGCAAAAAAACCTGCGGAAGGGCGTCCGGGAAATCCGCATCGATCAGCTGAATCTCGCTGCTGCTGGTGCTGTATAGCACGATCAGGATGAACTGTTTCGACGTGGTTTTATGAATGCTGAGGTGATAGGTATCGTCTTTTTCTTCGTACACGAGCCGATCGTCGTGCTGGGGCGTACCCAACTCATGCCGCCATAGCTGATAAGGCAACAGGGTTTGCGGATGTTTACGAACGTAATAGAGGGTGCGTGAATCATTCGCCCACGCAAAGCTGGACGAGGCATCGTTAAGCACTTCCGGATACCAACTCCCACTGTCCAGATTGCGAAAACGAATGCCGTACTGCCGCCGGGAAAGGAAGTCCTCTGCCACTGCCAGCACCCGGTTATCCGGGCTGATGTGCAGTGCGCCCATAGTATAAAAATCACTGTGTGATGCGCGCTGATTCGCATCCAGCAGCAGTGTCCACGGGTCGCTCTCATCGCTGTCAGCGGGCTGTCGGTAATAGGCGGCATATTCATTGCCGCTTTCATACCGGCTTTGATAGCGATAACCATTTTTCACATAGGGTACTGAGTGGTCCTGCGGCGGCAGGCGATCGATAATCTCATGCAGAATGCGATTCTGTAAGGGCTGTTGTGAGCCCATGATTTTCTGGCCGTAATTGTTCTCAGCGCGTAAATAGTCCAGCACCTCGCTGTTTTCACGCCTGTCGTCACGTAGCCAGTAATAATTGTCGATGCGCGTTTCGCCATGCAGCGATAATTCGTAAGGGATTTTTTTTGCGCTCGGTGCTTTCATGTCATCCGTCCCGCTGAATGTAATGAACACTAAGCGTGGCACTAATGTAAAGAGATGCCAAGTAAAGTGAAGGTAATGTGAGGTTGTGCAGGGCCATATCGCTGGCCCTGTGCGGTTAGCCCGCTTTCTGCTGCAGGATATCCTGCTGAATGCCGTCACGCACATCCTGCGGGATTTTTAGCGCATCGCCCAGGGCGGAAAGATAGCTGCGCTCCATGAAGTGGTCCACATCGATGGCGGCGCAGCTCAGAAAATAGAGTTCAAGCGCCTCTTCTTCATTTTTGACGTCCGCCGCGAGCCACTCGGGGTCCAGCGGTCGCTGCATGGCCTGCTGGATGAGTTTTTCGGCATCCTGACCATAGCCAGCCTCGTGAATATTATGCTTAATCGCCGCGCGTTCACGATCGTCAATATGGCCATCGCTTTTAGCAGCAAAAACCAGCGCGGTCACCAGCCGCTCCGCCCGCTGATCCACTGGCGTTTGCAACTCACCAAAGCCGGGATCGTTTTGATGCGTTTCGCGTACCCGCTGCTTATATTTGTTCCACAGCACGGCACCCGCCGCGGCCCCGCCGCCGATAATCAAAGCCTGACCGCCATATTTCGTTAACAACTTTCGGGATGACTTACTGGCCACCAGCATGGCTGCCAGCCCGCCTAAAGCCCCCGGCGCCAGCATATCGCTTAATCCTCCGCTGGATTTACCCTCGCTGCTTTTTTTAGCCAGTACCGATTGAATCTGTTGCAGCCAGTTATTCATCATCATCTCCCTTTACCATTCAGAAACAACATCATTACCAAAAAGATGTCAGGAAACGTCAGAGCAGGAAAAGTAGCGCAAACCCAGGCAAATAAGCTGAAGGGTGAGAACGCAAACGTTTTCGTATATACTGCGCGCGCATTTTGACTGCTTCGATTTTAGGGGAATTTATGACGACTCTTGGAACTGCGCTGCGCCCTGGTGCAACGCGCGTAATGCTGTTGGGCTCCGGTGAACTGGGGAAAGAAGTTGCGCTGGAATGTCAGCGCCTGGGTGTGGAAGTGATTGCCGTTGACCGCTACGCTGATGCACCTGCCATGCATGTTGCTCATCGCAGCCACGTGATTAATATGCTGGATGGTGACGCGCTGGCCGCGGTGATTGCGCAGGAAAAGCCTCACTTCGTCGTACCCGAAATTGAAGCTATTGCGACTGAAAAACTCCTGGAGCTGGAGCAGCAAGGCCAGCACGTCGTGCCGACCGCCCGCGCGGCGCGCCTGACCATGAACCGCGAGGGCATTCGCCGTCTGGCAGCAGAAGAGCTCGCGCTTCCCACTTCCCACTACCGTTTTGCCGACAGCAAAGATAATTTCGTGTCTGCCGCCGCCGAAATTGGTTTTCCGTGCATCGTGAAGCCAGTGATGAGCTCTTCAGGTAAAGGTCAGAGCTTTATCCGGGATGCCAGCCAGCTGGAAAAAGCCTGGGACTATGCGCAGCAAGGCGGCCGTGCGGGTGCCGGGCGCGTTATCGTGGAAGGCGTGGTGAAGTTTGATTTTGAAATCACCCTGTTAACGATCAGTGCCGTTGACGGCATTCATTTCTGTGCCCCCATTGGTCATCGCCAGGAAGACGGGGATTACCGTGAATCATGGCAACCTCAGCAAATGAGTGAGCTGGCGCTGCAGCGTGCGCAGCACATTGCGGAAACCGTGGTGAAAGCGCTGGGTGGCTATGGGCTGTTTGGCGTAGAGCTGTTTGTCTGCGGCGACGAAGTGGTGTTCAGCGAAGTCTCCCCTCGCCCGCACGATACCGGTATGGTGACGCTGATTTCACAAGATCTGTCTGAATTCGCGCTTCATGTGCGTGCGTTCCTTGGCCTGCCGATTGGCGCCGTTCGCCAGTATGGTCCTTCCGCGTCAGCTGTTATCCTGCCGCAGTTGACCAGTCAGAACGTGCAGTTCGTCAATGTGGAGGCGGCATTGGGTTCAGGTTTGCAGCTGCGCCTGTTTGGCAAACCTGAAATCGACGGTCAGCGCCGTTTAGGTGTTGCCCTGGCCAGTGCGGATACAACTGAAGAAGCCGTTGCGCGTGCCGTTGCCAGCGCGGCGGCTGTCAGCGTTCAGGGATAGTGCCATTGCGGTGAGTCAGTGACTCACCGCTCGCGTTTGACTTCCCGCCGGAGATTACTCCGCGCCAGCGACAGCGTCGCGCGCCAGCTGCGTGATTCGCTGCCAGTCGCCCGCTTCCAGTGCATCGTTTGGCACCAGCCAGGAACCGCCGATACAGAGCACGCTTTTGAGAGCCAGATAGTCACGGTAATTTGTCGGTGAGATACCGCCAGTCGGGCAGAAGCGTACCTGAGGGAAAGGCCCGCCGATGGCCTGCAACGCTTTTACTCCACCGTTCGCTTCCGCAGGGAAAAACTTGAATTCCCGCAAACCATAGTCCATGCCGGTCATCAATTCTGACACCGTGCTAATGCCGGGAATCAGCGGAATCGGGCCTTCAACGGCAGCCTTAAGCAGAGACTCGGTAATCCCCGGGCTAATGACGAACTGGGCACCCGCCTGCGTGACTTCCTGCAGCTGTTGGGTGTTAAGCACAGTGCCGGCTCCCACAATGGCGTCAGGTACGTTTTTAATGATGGCGCGCAGGGCATCCATCGCCACAGGGGTGCGCAACGTGACCTCCAGTACCTTGACGCCACCGGCGACCAGGGCCTGAGCCATGGGAACGGCATGTTCCAGCTTGTTAACCACAATCACCGGCACGACCGGTCCGGTTTTCAGAATCTGTTCGGCACTCGTTTTCCAGTTTTTCATCACGTCCCCTGATGGATAACATTGGGAGCAGCACGGCGAGGACATCGCCAGGTCAGCCCGGTTAACAGCGCTACTACCATACAGGATCCGCCGTTTGCCCGTCTATGACCGGGAAAGATTTTTAAAACGGCAGTTCATTTTTGAGAGTTGGTGCAAAAAAAAGCCCGCTCGCGGCGGGCTGGGTGGTTATTCAAATTCGTTCCAGGAGCGGCCATCACGCGTAATCATTGCCACAGAGGCCACTGGCCCCCATGTTCCCGCCTGATAAGGCTTGGATGAGTCGCCGTCGGCTGCCCAGGCATTGATGATGGAATCCACATAGGTCCATGCCGCTTCCACTTCATCGCGACGCACAAACAGCGCCTGAATACCGCGCATGGATTCCAGCAATAAGCGCTCATAGGCATCGGCCAGATGAGACTGATTGAAGGTTTCTGAGTAGCTCAGATCCAGCTTGGTGGTTTGCAGTTTGTGTTTATGATCAAGACCCGGCACTTTGTTCAGGATCTCAATATCCACGCCTTCATCAGGCTGCAGGCGAATAGTGAGTTTGTTCTGCGGCAACTGGGAGTAGGAATCCTTAAACAGGTTCATCTCCGGGTTTTTGAAATACACCACGACTTCTGAGCATTTGGTCGGAAGACGTTTACCGGTACGCAGGTAGAACGGCACGCCTGCCCAACGCCAGTTATCGATGTCCACGCGAATAGCCACAAAGGTTTCGGTGGCGCTGGTCTTATTGGCACCCTCTTCTTCCAGATAACCTGGCACTTTCTTGCCCTGAACGAAGCCAGAGGTGTACTGACCACGTACCGTTTTCTCGCGGACGTTGGTTTGATCGATAGGACGCAGCGAGCGCAGTACTTTCACTTTTTCATCACGAATACTGTCGGCGCTGAGATCGGAAGGCGGTGACATGGCGATCATCGTCAGAACCTGTAACAGATGGTTCTGAATCATATCGCGCATCTGGCCCGCTTTATCAAAGTAGCCCCAGCGTCCTTCAATACCCACTTCTTCCGCCACGGTAATCTGCACGTGATCGATCGTGCGGTTATCCCAGTTATTAACAAAAATGGCATTAGCAAAGCGCAGCGCTAACAGGTTAAGAACCGTTTCTTTGCCCAGATAGTGGTCAATACGGAAAACCTGACTCTCATCAAAGTACTCACCCACGCTGTCGTTAATTTCTTTTGAGGTTTCCAGCGAGGTACCGAGCGGTTTTTCCATGACAACACGCGCGGGTTTAGCGTTCAGCTTTGCCGTGCCCAGTCCCTGACAGATCGCACCGAAGGTGCTGGGCGGCATGGCAAAATAGTTAATGGTGGTACGGCTTTTCTGGTCCAGCATCTTACCCAGGCGTGGGAAGTGCGACGTATCGTTTACATCAAGGTTACAGAAATCGAGACGGTTGCTGAGCTTGTCCCAGAGTGCTTCATCGATCTTTTCCTTCATGAAGGTTTCTAACGCCTCACGCACCACTTTGGTGTATTCGGCTTTATCCCACTCGGCACGGCCCACGCCGATGATGCGGGTTTCTTCATGAATCTGGCCCGCTTTCTCTAACTGATACAGCGAGGGCAACAGTTTACGACGGGCGAGATCGCCTTTGGCGCCGAAAATTACCAGATCGCATGCCTGGGCTATTTGTGTTACCGCCATTTTCCTCTCCTCGTTGCAGGATTGTCCCGGTGGCGTTGCGTCCTGAGCACCGGGTCCAAGTTGTCATTTTCTTTCAGCACAATGTACTTTTTTCCCCAGGCCAGGTAAACCAGCCTGCGGCGTCACGACGCTAACTCTGCACCCAATTAGCGTCTGGGGTATGTTGACACGTGCGCTTTCAGTTATTTTTCTGTGTCAAATATTGTCTGGTTAAAATCCAGTACGGGCCTGATTATCGCAAAAAAAAGGGCCGCAGACTTATCAGACCTTGCGCCCACCTCGGTCAGGCGGGGTATATTCTCCGTTAATTTCCTGTAACAACAGTAATTATTCATATTAACAGATATTCCACGCTTATTAGGTCAGGACTATGTTGGATAAAATTCGGGTGCAGATGAGTGCGCTCAGTAAGTCAGAGCGTAAAGTAGCACAACATATCCTTGCTTCTCCGGAGCAGGCGATACATTCCAGTATTGCTACGCTGGCACGGGCGGCGGAAGTGAGTGAGCCCACCGTCAACCGGTTTTGCCGCCATCTTGGCACGGCGGGTTTTCCCGACTTCAAGCTTCAACTTGCTCAGGCGCTGGTCAAGTCCCCTAACTGGCTCAGTCGGGACGTACAGGAAGATGACAGCGTTGAGCGTTACAGTGAGAAAATATTCGATTCTGCCCTGGCCGGGCTTCAGCGGGTGCGGGAGCATCTCGATCTTGCCGCGCTGCAGCAGGCCGTGAGCTATCTGACGCATACCGATAAAATCACTTTTTTTGGTTTAGGTGCCTCCGCTGTGGTGGCACACGACGCCTTCAACAAGTTTTTACGCTTCAACCTGCCGGTTATCTGGTCAGATGATGTGGTGATGCAGCGAATGAGCTGTATCAACAGCCGCGACAAAGAGGTGTTTGTTTTGATCTCTCATACCGGCCGTACCCGCAACATGGTTGAGCTAGCGCAGATGGCAAAGGCCAACGGCTCGACCGTTATCGCCATTACCTCAGCCGGATCGCCGCTTGCCCATGAGGCCTCGCTGGCGCTGCTCGTCGATGTGCCCGAAGATACCGATATCTATCTGCCGATGGTGTCCAGGCTGGCTCAACTCACCGTGATCGACCTGCTGGCGACCGGTTTTACCCTGGAACGGGGGCCCGCTTTCAGGCAGAACCTGAAGCGGGTAAAAGAGGCGCTAAAGTCATCTCGTTACGACAAACCTGCCATTGCCGATAACGATAGCGTCTGATCTCTGCGCCCTGGGTTCATTTTCCCGATACCGCGTAAAAGCGATCGGAAAAGTGACATCATATGCGCCTGGTCAATTAAGCTTTCGCTAATGCCGTGAGGGGGATGACTTCCTTGATGAGTCTCAGTATTGTATCTAACAAAATCGCCCTTTCTCGACAGGGTTATGGCGCAGTGCCACAGTTCTGACACACTCGAATGTATAATAATACCTCTGTGTGGTAAGCAGTATCTGATGGGCTAACACCTTAAAATGTAACGATTCAGCTCAGTTCCAAACTCCAAAGGAATCCCTATGTCTCGACGTTTAAGAAGAACCAAAATCGTAACTACCCTCGGCCCAGCCACTGACCGCGACAACAACCTCGAAAAAATCATTGCAGCTGGCGCCAACGTCGTGCGTCTTAACTTTTCTCACGGCACGGCTGAAGATCATCAGTTGCGTGCTGATAAAGTCCGTCAGATTGCCGCAAAACTGGGTCGTCATGTTGCCATTCTGGGCGATTTGCAAGGCCCTAAGATCCGTGTCTCGACCTTCAAAGAAGGCAAAGTGTTCCTGAACGTCGGCGATCGTTTCCTGCTGGACGCGGCGATGGGTAAAGGCGAAGGCGACAAAGAGCGCGTGGGCATCGATTATAAAGGTCTGCCTGAAGACGTGGTGCCTGGCGATATTCTGTTGCTGGATGATGGTCGCGTTCAGTTAAAGGTGCTGGAAGTTCAGGGCGTAAAAGTCTTTACTGAAGTTACGGTAGGCGGCCCGCTCTCCAACAATAAAGGGATCAACAAACTGGGCGGCGGGTTATCAGCCGAAGCCCTGACCGAAAAAGACAAAGCAGACATCATCACCGCAGCCAAAATCAATGTGGATTACCTGGCCGTTTCTTTCCCGCGCTGTGGTGAAGACATGCACTATGCGCGCCGTCTGGCGCGCGACGCAGGCTGTGATGCGCTGATGGTGGCGAAGGTTGAACGTGCTGAAGCCGTTGCCTCGCAGGAGGCGATGGACGACATCATTCTGGCCTCAGACGTGGTCATGGTGGCCCGTGGCGATCTTGGCGTTGAAATCGGCGATCCGGAACTGGTGGGTATTCAGAAGGCGCTTATCCGCCGCGCCCGTCAGCTTAACCGTACCATCATCACGGCAACCCAGATGATGGAATCCATGATTACCAATCCAATGCCCACCCGCGCTGAAGTCATGGACGTTGCCAACGCCGTGCTGGACGGCACCGATGCCGTGATGCTCTCTGCTGAAACCGCCGCAGGCCAGTACCCGGCTGAAACGGTCGCGGCGATGGCAAAAGTGTGTCTGGGTGCAGAAAAAATCCCCAGCGTGAACGTCTCTAAACACCGCCTTGACGTGCAGTTTGACAACATCGAAGAAGCCATCGCGATGTCAGCCATGTACACGGCCAACCATCTGCAGGGCGTGACCGCCATTATTACGATGACGGAATCAGGCCGTACGCCGTTGATGACCTCGCGCATCACCTCTGGCCTGCCGATTTTTGCCATGTCGCGCCACGAGCGCACGCTGAACATTACGGCGCTGTTCCGTGGCGTAACGCCGGTATTCTTCGACAGCAATAATGAGGGCGTAGCAAACGCGCACGACGCGGTTAATCTGCTGCGTGATAAAGGCTTTCTGCTGTCGGGTGACCTTGTCGTGGTCACCCAGGGTGATGTGATGGGCGCAACCGGAACAACCAACACAGGTCGTGTGCTGCGCGTCGATTAATTCCGCCTTTTTCCCATCACCTGTATTACCATTGGAAACGCGACTGCCCTGCAGTCGCGTTTTTGTTTTTCCACAAGGAGGCCAGATGGCCCGTTATCAACCCATCAGCCAGCTTACGGGGCGCATAATGCTGTTCCCACTGGCTATGGTGCTCTACGAGTTTGCAACCTATATTGCGCACGACATGATCCAACCAGGCATGTTACTGGTCACCGCCGAGTTCAACGTTGGCGCAGAATGGGTATCAACCTCTCTGACGGCCTACTTACTGGGCGGCGTCGTGCTCCAGTGGTTACTCGGCCCGCTGTCGGATAAATATGGCCGCAGGCCCGTGTTGCTATTCGGCATTCTCTTTTTTGCGTCCGCCTGCATTCTCACAACCTGGGTAAGTGATATTCAGCAGTTTGTCAGCCTGCGTTTTGTGCAGGGCATCAGTCTGTGCTTCATCGGCGCGGTGGGCTATGCCGCCATTCAGGAAGCGTTTGAAGAAGCCTTAGCGGTGCGGATCATGGCACTCATGGCGAATGTGGCCCTGCTCGCCCCGCTCGCCGGACCGCTGGCGGGTGCAGCCTGGCTAACGGTAGGCAGCTGGCGCAGTATGTTTTGGCTGTTTGCCGCCTGTAGCGCCGTGGCTTTTCTCGTTTTATGGCGGGTGATGCCTGAAACCGCAGGCGATCGCACTCAGTCTGTTGCGCTGCCCGTGCTCGCACGTAATTACGGCCGTCTTTTGAAACATCGCCAGGTGATGTATGGCTCCTTTGCTATCGGGCTGGTATTCATTCCCATTCTGACCTGGGTTGCCTTGTCACCCGTGATTTTAATGCGCGATGAGGGCCTTTCCCGCATGCAGTATGCCCTGCTCCAGCTTCCGGTTTTTCTGGCGATGATTGCGGGCAATGTGACGTTGAGTAAGGTGGTAGGCCGCATGCCGATAGAGCAGCCAGTAAAATTTGCGGCATGGCCGATACTGCTGGGCCTGAGCCTTGCCCTGTCAGCTACCCTGATTGACGCGCACAGCTATCTCTTTATCACAGCGGGACTGAGTTTGTATGCCTTTGGCGGCGGCATGGTCAATGCAGGACTTTATCGTCTGACACTGTATGCCAGTGATGAAGGAAAAGGCAGCGTGGCGGCCATGCTGGGCATGGTCAGTATTCTGACCCTGGCTATCGGCATTGAGTTAGCGAAGCACTTCTATTTCAACGGTGGGGTCATCTGGTTTAGCCTGATCAACTTTATCAGCGGCGTGATGTGGTTTGGGCTGGTGCTGATGTTCCTGCGTGAACGTAAACGTCACGCCAAAGTAACGCCTCTCTGAAGCTTTCAGGCCGCAATGCGGCCTGATGATTATTTACGTGGATAAAGCTCGTCGCGCGAGTAGGGTTCGATATCACCTTCTTTGCGAGTTTTCAGCAGCTTGAGTATCCAGGTATATTGTTCCGGATGCGGACGCACAAACACCTCCACCTCCTCATTCATCCTGCGCGCCAGTTGGCGGTCATCCGCGTCAAGTAAGTCGTCCATGGGAGGGCGAACATAAATTTCCAGTTTGTGACTTTCACCGTTATAGACCGGAAACAGTGGTACAACGCGGGCACGGCAAACTTTCATTAGTCGCCCCACCGCGGGCAAAGTGGCTTTATAGGTCGCAAAGAAATCGACAAACTCGCTGTGCTCCGGACCGTGATCCTGGTCAGGCAGATAATAGCCCCAGTAGCCCTGACGAACCGAACTGATAAACGGCTTGATGCCATCATTGCGCGCATGCATACGGCCACCAAAGCGGCGACGGACACGGTTCCAGACATAGTCCACCAGCGGATCGCTCTGATTGTGGAACATGGCTGCCATCTTTTGGCCCTCTGAGGCCAGCAGCATAGCAGGAATATCGACAGCCCAGCCATGCGGTACCAGAAAAATAACGTTCTGCTTGTCGGCCTGCAACTGGTCAATAATTTCCCGACCGTGCCACTCAACGCGCTGACGAATTTGTGCCGGATCGCGCATCCCCAACTCAGCCATCATGGCCATCGCCTGTGGCGCAGTGGCAAACATCTGATCAACGATCGCATCGCGTTGAGATTCGCTTAATTCAGGCAGGCAATAATAGAGATTAATCAGCGCACGACGACGCGCGCCTTTCGCCAGCTTTCCGGCCATTTTGCCCAGCCGCCCCAGAAGCGGATCGCGCACGGTGGCGGGCATCAGGGCGATGCCTGCCAGTGCACCAATACCCAACCAGCTGCCCCAGTATTTAGGCTTTAAAAAAGATCGTTCAAAAACGGGAATAAATTCGCTGTTATTTTTTTTACGGGTTTCCATGCACTCGCCTCAATCAATGACGGGCTAATGATAGTGGCGACGAGTAAATTTGCAATCATCCTGCGCCAGAGATAAAAAAATCGACGGCAATGCCGTCGATTTTAGCGAAAAACTTACTTTAGCCCCAGCTGAGGTAACCAGCCTTTCACCTGGGTAAGGTACTGCGTCCGTTCTTTACCGGTCAGGCCTTCCATACGCGGTAGCTTAGCCGTTAAGGGATTAACCGCCTGGTTATTAATCCAGATCTCAAAGTGCAGGTGCGGGCCAGTAGAACGGCCTGTGTTGCCTGACAGCGCAATGCGGTCGCCGCGCTTCACTTTTTCACCTGGCTTCACCAACACTTTCTTCAGGTGCATGTAGCGCGTCATGTACTGACGACCATGCCGGATAGCCACATAGTTTCCGGCGGCGCCGCCGTTTTTCGCCACCACCACCTCACCATCACCGACCGCCAGCACAGGCGTACCGATCGGTAAGGCGAAATCAACGCCTTTGTGCGGCGCAATGCGACCCGTCACAGGATTAAGGCGGCGGGGATTAAAGTTAGAGGACACCCGATACTGTTTGACGGTGGGGAAGCGCATAAAGCCGCGCGCCAGTCCTGCACCGCTGCGGTCATAGAACTTGCCGTCATCAGCACGGAAGGCGTAATAATCTTTACCGCCACTGCGCAAACGCACCCCCAGCAACTGGCTTTGTGCGCTCTTGCCGTCCATCATTTCACGTGACATCAGCACACTAAACTTATCGCCTGCCCGCAGCTTACGGAAATCCATCTGCCACTGCATCGCTTTGATCACGCTGCTGGCTTCGCCACTGGTTAAACCGGCCCGACGGGCACTGGCGGCAAAGCTGCCGTGTATCTCACCCTGCATCACGCTGTTGCGCCATTCGCCCTGCTGCATCTGCGACTGCATTTTGAAGCCGCCGCTATCCGTGCGCGTATAGGTGCGAGTTTCACGACGCGAAATTTCCCAGCTAAAGGTGTTCAGCGCGCCGTCATCGTTTAATGTCCAGCTGAGCTGCTGCCCGACCTGCAAATTCCGCAGATCGCGATCGCTGGAGACCAGGGCGTTAATGTCCCCCATATCAATGCCGTACTGATTAAGTGCACTGCTCAGGGTATCGCCAGAAGAAACCGTGTATTCATGCGTGCCAGCACTGTCGGCGACGTCCTGATCGACATCATCTGCAGGGAGTTCTTCATCCGGCTCTGGGGTACTTTGGTCGATGGGTTCACTGGCTTCGGGAAGCAGTGTACGAAATTCGTTTTTGTCCAGTTCGATGGTTTTGACGATGGGCGTCACATCATTACTGGGATGGTAGACGTAAGGCCGCCAGACGGCGACGGCCAGAGTCACTACGGTTAACGATCCCAGCATAACGCGGTGGGGGCGCGGCAAATTATTAAATGCGAGGGCGACAGAGCGGGCTATCTGCTGCACGTTGAACTATTCCTCTATGCTCCTTTCAGGCAGGTCTCATACTGGCTCGACAGCTGTGAGAGGAATTTCACATAGCTGTCTTTTCCTAAGCTGATGTCTGTACCCAGCGGATCAAGCGTGCCTTTACGCACCTGGGTTCCACGGGCAACAGCATCGATGACCGCCGGCCTGAATTGTGGCTCAGCAAAGACGCAAACGGCCTTTTTCTCAACCAACTGTGTTCGAATTTGATGTAAGCGCTGTGCACCCGGCTGAATCTCAGGGTTAACGGTAAAATGCCCGGTAGGCGAGAGACCGTAGTGTTTTTCAAAGTACGTGTAAGCGTCGTGAAAAACGAAATACCCTTTATCTTTAACGGGGGCAAGCTGTGAGATAATGCGCTTATCTGTGTCCGCTAATTCTGCCTCAAAATGCTGCAGGTTGGCGTCAAGTTTGGCTTTATCCTGCGGCATAAGTTCCAATAATTTTCCGTGGATTGCAACCGCGGTTTTTTTCGCTATCTCTGGTGACATCCACAAGTGCATATTAAACTCACCATGATGGTGATGATGCGCTTCATCATGATCGTGCTCTGCGTCATCATGGTCGTGATGATCATCGTCTTCACCTCCACGCAGTAGCAAGGGTTTTACGCCGGAAATTTGCACGATCTCAAGATTCTTTTTTTCCGGCAGAGACGCCGCAGATTTTGTCATGAAGGCTTCCATTTCAGGGCCAACCCAAACAACTAAGTCCGCGTTTTGTAAGCGTTTTACATCAGAGGGGCGCAGGGCATAATCGTGTTCGGATGCGCCATCCGGCAGCAAAACCTCCACGGGTGTGACGCCGTCAGCAATGGCCGAGGCGATAAACCCAACGGGCTTAATGGAGGCCACAATATCGGCGTGAGCGGGCAAGGCAGCAGAGGTGGCGAAAGCCATCGCCGTCAGGGTCAAAAAGCCCCCTTTTTTATTATGTAACATAATGCGTCATTCCTTCGTCATCAACAGATTGGATGTGATATTATAACATTCGAAATTCTGTGCAACCTGTAAATCTTATGCCATCACTTGTCACACTTGAAAACGTATCCATCAGTTTTGATCAACGTCAGGTCTTATCTGGCGTGAGTCTGGAACTCCATCCTGGTAAAATTTTAACCCTGCTCGGTCCTAACGGCGCGGGCAAATCGACGCTGGTCCGGGTGGTGCTTGGCCTCCTTGCGCCCTCCTCCGGTCGGGTCAGTCGCAGTGCGGGCTTACGCATCGGCTACGTGCCACAGAAGCTGCATATCGATCCCACGCTGCCGGTCACGGTCGAACGTTTTATGCGCCTGTCGCGCGGTGCGCGCAATCAGGATATTTTGCCTGCCCTGAAACGCGTTCAGGCGGGTCACCTGTTGACCTCGCCGTTGCAGAAACTGTCGGGCGGCGAAACGCAGCGCGTGTTACTGGCTCGCGCCTTGCTCAATCAGCCTCAGTTGCTGGTGCTTGATGAACCGACGCAGGGTGTGGATGTCAACGGGCAGGTCGCGCTTTACGATCTGATCAATCAACTGCGACACGAGCTGAACTGCGCTGTGCTTATGGTTTCCCATGATTTGCATTTAGTCATGGCGAAAACGGATGAGGTGCTGTGCCTTAACCATCACATTTGCTGTTCAGGTACGCCTGAGGCGGTGTCGCAGCATCCCGAATTCATTGCCATGTTCGGCCCGCGCGGTGCGCAGGAACTGGCTATCTATCGTCATCACCATAATCACCGTCACGACCTTCAGGGACGTATCGTATTACGCAAAGGACCGGGTCCATCATGATTGAATTACTGCTTCCGGGCTGGCTGGGCGGCGTGATGCTGGCGCTGGCGGCGGGCCCCCTGGGCTCTTTTGTCGTCTGGCGCAAGATGTCGTATTTCGGCGACACGCTGGCGCATGCCTCACTGCTCGGCGTCGCCTTTGGTTTGCTGCTCAACGTCAACCCTTACTATGCCGTGATCCTGGTCACGGTCTGTCTGGCACTGGGTCTGGTCTGGCTTGAGCGTCGCCCGCATCTGGCGATAGATACGCTGCTGGGCATCATGGCGCACAGTGCGCTTTCGCTCGGACTGGTCGTGGTGAGCCTGATGTCGAACGTGCGGGTGGATTTGATGGCCTACCTGTTTGGCGATTTGCTGGCGGTAACGCCCAGCGATCTCTGGGCCATGGCTGCAGGTGTGATATTCGTGCTGGCCGTTATGGCCTGGCAGTGGCGCGCACTGCTGTCGATGACAATCAGCCCTGAACTGGCACAGGTTGACGGCGTGAATATTCAACGCACCCGGCTGATGCTGATGCTGGTAACCGCACTGACGATTGGTGTGGCGATGAAGTTTGTTGGTGCGCTGATCATCACATCGCTGCTGATCATTCCCGCTGCCACCGCCAGGCGCTTTGCGCGTTCACCCGAAATGATGGCGGCGGTGGCCGTACTGATTGGCGTGATTGCCGTGACCGGCGGCTTAACCTTCTCGGCGTTTTATGACACGCCCGCCGGCCCTTCCGTCGTGTTGTGCGCCGCCATCCTTTTTCTCTTCAGCATGGTGCGCAAACCGGCGCTGTGATCAGGCTTCTTTGGTGATACCAAAGTGGCGATAGGCATGCTGCGTGGCCATCCGGCCGCGCGGCGTGCGCTGAATAAAGCCCTGCTGAATTAAAAACGGCTCAATCACGTCTTCGATGGTTTCCCGCTCTTCGCCAATCGCTGCCGCCAGGTTGTCCAGCCCGACCGGCCCACCGGTGAATTTATCGATAATGGCCAGCAACAGTTTTCGATCCATATAATCGAAGCCTTCGCTGTCTACGTTCAGCATATCCAGCGCCGTCACCGAGACATCACCGCTCAGTACACCGTTCGCGCGCACCTCAGCAAAATCCCTTACCCGACGTAACAGGCGATTGGCAATACGTGGCGTTCCGCGTGACCGGCGGGCGATTTCCAGGGCGGCTTCTTCACTGAGTGCCAGACCAAGGCAGGCGGCGCTGCGTCCCACAATGTGCTGTAAATCTTTTACCTGATAAAACTCCAGACGCTGCACGATGCCGAAGCGATCGCGCAGGGGTGACGTCAGCGAGCCTGCCCGCGTCGTAGCGCCAATCAGCGTAAAGGGCGGCAGATCCAGTTTGATGGAACGCGCAGCCGGGCCTTCACCAATCATAATATCCAGCTGATAGTCTTCCATAGCCGGATAAAGTACCTCTTCCACGACCGGCGAAAGACGATGGATTTCATCAATGAACAGCACATCGTGAGGTTCGAGGTTGGTCAGCATCGCGGCCAGGTCGCCCGCTTTTTCCAGCACCGGGCCGGAGGTCGTGCGCAGATTAACGCCCATCTCGTTGGCCACAATGTTGGCCAGCGTCGTTTTGCCCAGCCCGGGAGGGCCAAAAATCAATAAATGATCCAGCGCATCACCACGCAGTTGTGCCGCCTTGATGAAAATTTCCATCTGCTCACGCACCTGCGGCTGGCCCACATATTCGGTCAGCATCTTAGGACGAATGGCGCGGTCGAGGCCCTCTTCTTCGTTAATGCTGGCAGCGGAGATCAGGCGATCGGCTTCAATCATGAATTACCTCAAATAGCGGCGCGGAGCGCTTCACGGATCAACGTTTCGCAATCCGCGTCAGGACGGCCAACTTTGCTGATCATGCGGCTCGCTTCCTGCGGTTTATACCCCAGCGACACCAGCGCTGCAACCGCTTCCGATTCTGCATCGTTGGTCTCTGGCTCCGGGCCCGGCGTGGTCAGCGTAAAGGCCGAATCGCCGCCAAACAGATCGCCATGCATGCCTTTAAAGCGGTCTTTCATTTCCACCACCAGACGTTCAGCGGTTTTCTTGCCCACGCCCGGCAGTTTAACCAGCGCGGCAATCTCTTCCTTTTCAACCGCCGTCACAAACTGCTGTGCCGACATGCCCGACAGAATGGCCAGCGCCAGCTTAGGCCCAACGCCATTGACTTTAATCAACTCACGGAACAGTGCACGTTCCTGCTTGCTGTTAAAGCCAAACAGCAACTGTGCATCTTCGCGCACCACAAACTGAGTAAAGATCACCGCCTCGTGATTAAGATCGGGCAGCTCATAAAAACAGGTCATTGGCATATGGACTTCATAGCCGACACCGTGCGCCTCCAGCAGCACCAGCGGTGGCTGCTTTTCCAGAATAATGCCCCGTAAACGACCAATCACCTGAAGCCTTCCTTATCCAAAGTATGTGGCGGAATTTATACCATAAAAAAGGCTGGATGAATATCCAGCCTGATAGCGATGACGACGTAAGGGTTGTTAACTCTGACGCAACCGGCCGCGGGTCAGCACCAGCTTGCTGTCACTCATGCGCGCCGCGTTTTGGGCCACGTGACAGTGCGTGATGGCGATAGCCAGCGCATCGGCGGCATCGGCCTGGGGATTCGCCGCCAGTTTCAGCAGCGATTTCACCATGTGTTGCACCTGACTTTTTTCTGCGCCACCGGTGCCAACGACCGTTTGCTTGACCTGGCGCGCGGCATATTCAAACACCGGCAGATCATGGTTAACCGCCGCCACAATCGCGGCCCCCCGCGCCTGCCCCAGTTTCAGGGCAGAATCGGCATTCTTCGCCATAAACACCTGCTCGATAGCAAAAAAATCCGGCGAGAACTGCGTAATGATTTCGCATACTCCGGCATAGATCAGCTTCAGACGCGCAGGCAACTCTGTTGTGTTGGTACGAATACAGCCGCTGCCCAGATAAGTGAGCTGGCGGCCAGTCTGACGAATCACCCCATAACCGGTCACGCGTGAGCCAGGGTCAATCCCTAAAATAATCGACATGACGCGTCTCCAGCCTGAGCGTGCAGCGGTACAGCATTAAAGCGTTTCCGCCACCTCGTCGGAGATTTCGCCGTTATGGTAAACCTCCTGCACGTCGTCACAGTCTTCCAGCATATCGATCAGGCGCAGCAGTTTAGGCGCGGTTTCCGCATCCATTTCGGCTTTGGTCGAGGGGATCATGGCCACTTCGGCGGAGTCGGCTTTAAAGCCCGCCGCTTCCAGCGCATCGCGCACCGTGCCCATCTCTTCCCATGCGGTAAACACGTCAATCGCGCCGTCATCGTAACCGACCACGTCTTCTGCGCCCGCTTCCAGCGCCGCTTCCATCACCGCATCTTCGTCATGACCGGGTGCGAAGGAGATTACGCCTTTTTTGCTGAACAGATAGGCGACGGAGCCATCGGTACCCAGGTTGCCGCCCGTTTTGGTGAAGGCGTGACGCACTTCGCCCACGGTACGGTTGCGGTTGTCGCTCAGGCACTCAATCATGATGGCCGATCCGCCCGGACCGTAACCTTCATAAATGATGGTTTCCATATTGGAGTCATCTTCGCCACCTACGCCGCGTGCAATGGCACGGTTCATGGTATCGCGCGTCATGTTATTAGACAGCGCTTTATCCATTGCCGCACGCAGGCGCGGGTTGGAGCCCGGATCGCCGCCGCCCAGTTTGGCAGCCGTGACCAGCTCACGAATGATCTTCGTAAAGATTTTACCGCGCTTGGCGTCCTGAGCGGCCTTACGGTGCTTGGTATTCGCCCATTTACTGTGTCCAGCCATGTTGCATTTTCTCCGATCTTTTACTGGGTGCAGGCTATCTTACGTGCGAACGTGTCCCCAGGCCGTACCCGCAATTCCCACGTACAGAAGTACGATCCGTTGCGGTGCGCTGGCGGTGGACACCCTCGCGGCGCCGATTACGCCTGACTGTCGATATTGTTCGGTGCGTTCATTGAAAACCCACCCGATTCATAAAACCTAATGCCTTCGCCACGGGAAAAACGCGCAGCGGCGAGCATTCAGATAAATTCTTCAATCGCCTGGCGATTACTCCAGGATTTCGTGAGGGCAGCGGCGGCGGCGGGATCGAGCCAGCGCGCGGCAAGATGCTCGGTGAGCAACAGATCACGCTCTGTAGGCAAGGCCAGCCTGAACCAGTGTTCACGGTTGTGCGTCGTGCCCGGCGCATAACGATGACGATAGTGCGGGAAAATCTCAAAGTCGATTTCACGCTGACAGTCTTCAATCGTTAGCTGCTCGGCCTTTACATCAATCCCCAGCTCCTCACCGACTTCTCGCTCGGCCGCCTGCAGCGGACACTCATCTGCTTCCAGGCTGCCGGTGACCGATTGCCAGAAATCCGGGTCATCACGGCGCTGCAGCATTAACACCCGGCCACTATCCTGCGCCACAATCACCACTAACACAGAAACCGGATGTTTATACGGCATTACTTCGTCTCAGGCTTATCTTTCTTGACGACCTGAATGCCTAACTCAAGCAGTGACGCCGGATTCGCTTCGCTTGGCGCTTCCGTCATCATGCAGGCCGCTGCCGTGGTTTTCGGGAACGCGATAACGTCACGAATATTGTCGGTGCCGGTTAACAGCATCGTCAGGCGATCCAGACCAAATGCCAGGCCTGCATGCGGCGGCGTGCCGTACTTCAGTGCATCCAGAAGGAAGCCGAACTTCTCACGCTGTTCATGCTCTTCAATGCCCAGAATGCTAAACACGGTCTGCTGCATGTTACCGTTGTGGATACGCACAGATCCGCCGCCGACTTCATAACCGTTGATCACCATGTCGTAAGCATTCGCTACGGCCTGGGTTGGATCGGCTGCCAGCTGTTCCGCACTCATCTCTTTCGGTGCCGTAAACGGATGGTGCATGGCAGCCAGCCCACCTTCGTCATCTTCTTCAAACATCGGGAAGTCGACAACCCACAGCGGCGCCCAGGCTTTGTCGTCGGTGATTTGCAGGTCACGTCCCACTTTCAGGCGCAGTGCGCCCAGCGCATCGGCCACCACTTTGGCACGGTCGGCACCAAAGAAGATGATATCCCCATCCTGCGCGCTCGTGCGGCTGAGGAGGGTTTCAACGATATCGGCATTAAGGAATTTCGCTACCGGGCTCTGTACGCCCTCCAGGCCCTTCGCACGTTCGTTTACCTTCATCCAGGCCAGGCCTTTGGCACCGTAAATCTCAACAAATTTGCCGTATTCATCAATCTGCTTACGGCTCAGCTGCGCGCCGCCGGGAACACGCAGCGCGGCAACACGGCCTTTCTCGTCGTTAGCCGGGCCAGAAAATACCTGGAACTCAACGGTTTTCAGCAGATCACCCACGTCCACCAGCTCCATGGGATTACGCAGGTCGGGTTTGTCTGAACCGTAGCGATGCATGGCTTCGGCAAAGGTCATCTGCGGAAACTCACCCAGATCCACGCCCTTCACGCTCTGCCAGAGTTCGCGAATCATGCGCTCCATAATTTCACGCACCTGAGGTGCGGTCAGGAAGGAAGTTTCCACATCGATCTGCGTAAATTCGGGCTGACGGTCTGCGCGTAGGTCTTCATCACGGAAACATTTAACAATCTGATAATAGCGATCGAAACCCGACATCATGAGCAACTGTTTAAACAGCTGCGGTGACTGAGGCAGCGCATAAAATTTGCCTTTGTGCACGCGGCTCGGCACCAGGTAATCGCGCGCGCCTTCCGGGGTGGCTTTCGTCAGCATCGGCGTTTCGATATCCAGGAAGCCAGCGTCATCCATAAAACGACGGACAAAACTGGTGATCTTAGCGCGAGTCTTTAAGCGCTCAACCATTTCAGGACGACGCAGATCCAGATAACGGTACTTCAGACGTGCTTCTTCGCTGTTGGTCTGGTTAGAATCCAGAGGCAGCGGTTCAGCACGATTGATGATGTTCAGCGCGTGGGCAAAGACTTCTACGTCACCCGTGGCCATGTCGCTGTTTCTGTTTTTTTCGTCACGGGCACGCACGGTGCCGGTAATCTGGATACAGAATTCGTTACGCAGTTCAGATGCCAGTTGGAAAGCGTCTTGATGATCGGCATCGAAAAAAACCTGTGCGATGCCTTCACGGTCACGCATATCGATAAAAATCAGGCTTCCCAGATCGCGACGACGGTTGACCCAGCCGCAAAGCGTGACTTGCTGACCTACATGAGACAGATTGAGCTGTCCACAATACTCTGTACGCATAACACTATCCTTTTAACTTCGCCGCTGCAGCTGACAGCACCAGGCCGCGTCACCTTGTGGGGTGCTGTCGCAAAAAAGGCCGCTATTATAATGGAAAAAGGCAAACAGGATAAGTGGAGCCACGTTAAAGCGCGGCATTTCCTGTTCGCTTTTCACCTGTTTGCGTCAATATACTGCGTTACAGGATAATTACCATCACACTCAAAGGCGGGAATCAGGCGTGACACTTCGTATTGGTTTGCCACAATGGCATCACGCGCACTGGAAGCGATGGGGAATCGAAACCCTGGCTGACTATGCGCGTTATTTCGGCACGGTGGAAGGCAATACCACATTGTATGCGCTGCCTGATGCGGAAACGGTCCTGCGCTGGCGGGATATGACCCATGACCAGTTTCGTTTCTGTTTTAAATTTCCCAGCAGCATCAGCCATCAGGCCGCCCTGCAAAATACCGACGACTTAGTAACGGATTTTTTTCGCCTGATGGCACCGCTCGCCGACCGCATGGGTCAGTACTGGCTGCAGCTGCCCGCCAGCTTTTCCCCTGCGCAACTGAACGATCTCTGGCGCTTTCTGGACAGCCTGCCCACCCATTTCTCTTACGGCGTCGAAGTCCGCCATGCCGCCTTTTTTGCCAAAGGCGAGGCTGAGCGCGCGCTGAATCGCGGCCTGCTGCAGCGCGGCGTCAATCGTGTGGTGCTGGACAGCCGTCCGGTTCATGCCTCAACCTCGCAAAGCCCGGCGGCACTTCACGCCCGCCAGCAAAAGCCTCGCGTTCCGCCCCATGCACTTTTGACCGGTTCGCGCCCCATGATCCGTTTTGTCGGCAGCGACAACCTGGAAGAAAGCCTGCCACTGTTTCAAATCTGGCTGGCCAAGCTGGCCGAATGGCACACGCAAAGTGACCCTCTGGTGTTTATCCACACGCCAGATATGGGACAGGTGTTTCCGCTGGTGCAGGCGCTCTGGCCTGCATTACAAAAAATTGATGCCAGCATCGGTCCCGGACCTGACTGGCCGCAACAGGATTCGCTATTCTGATAGCGATAGGCAGCCTCGCCCCCTCTGGTGATATGAATAAAAAAGGAATCCATGATGATTAGCGCGTTATATGTGGTTATCGGTGCGTTACTGATAATGAAGTTCACCCTCAATGTCGTCCGCTTTCGGCGTCAACATCATGTTGCTTTTGGGGATGGCGGTCATCACGACCTGAACAGGGCCATCCGCATTCATGGCAATGCCGTTGAAACCATTCCCCTGGCGCTGCTGCTGCTGATCACGCTTGAGATGAACGGGGCGGATGTCTGGATGGTTCACCTGACGGGCATCGTGTTTTTTGTTGGCCGTTTTTTGCATGCTTATGGCCTGCGTAAAGACGTGATGAGTGGACGCAAATACGGCATGATGCTGACCTTGTTTGGCCTGAGTGGAATGGTGATTTTTAACCTCATCTATCTCCCCTGGCAACTGGTGCTCAGCCTGCATTAATGTTGCGGCTTAAAGGGTGCAGGCCGCGGCAGTTTCTGCCAGAATAGCGCCCTTTCCGCCGTCTCTTCGGATTTTCGATATGTCTGATCGCGATCAACTCTTTTCTGCGCCCATTGAAAAACTGGGCGACTGGACCTTTGACGAACGTGTCGCTGAAGTGTTTCCCGACATGATTCAGCGCTCGGTGCCCGGCTATTCCAATATCATTTCGATGATTGGCATGCTGGCAGAACGCTTCGTCCAGCCCAACAGCCAGGTGTTTGACCTGGGCTGCTCACTCGGTGCCGCCACACTTTCGGTGCGTCGTAATATTCACGTGCCAGGCTGCCAGATTATCGCCGTAGACAACTCTCCGGCCATGGTCGAACGCTGCCGCCGCCATATCAATGCCTTTCGCGCCGACACGCCGGTTACCGTGGTGGAAGCGGACATCTGTGACATTGAGATTGAGAATGCCTCTCTGGTGGTGCTCAATTTCACCCTGCAGTTTCTTGAGCCGCCTGCCCGTCTTACGCTGCTCAGTAAAATCTGGCAGGGGCTGAATCCCGGCGGAGCCCTGGTTCTCTCGGAGAAGTTCAGCTTTGAAGATCGTGACGTCGGCGAACTGCTGTTTAACATGCATCATGACTTTAAGCGCGCCAACGGCTACAGCGAACTGGAGATTAGCCAGAAGCGCAGCATGCTGGAAAACGTCATGCTGACCGACAGTGTGGAAGCGCATAAGGCTCGTCTTAAGCAGGCGGGCTTTTCGCACGCTGAATTATGGTTTCAGTGCTTTAATTTTGGTTCGTTGGTGGCATTAAAATGATCGACTTTGGCCGTTTTTATCAGCAAATCGCCGTTGGCCCCCTGGCAAAATGGCTTGACGTGCTGCCTGCACAGATTAGCGACTGGCAGCGGGAGAATCTGCACGGGCACTTCCGTGACTGGTACAAGTCGCTGGAATACTTACCGCTGCTGGAACCCCAGCGGCTGGACCTGCTGAACAGCGTAAGCGCCGATCGGGATGACATCAGCGATCGTCATCGTCAGGGCATTGAGAAACTACTACGCAATTTGATGCCGTGGCGCAAAGGCCCTTATTCCCTGTACGGAACGGAGATTAACACCGAATGGCGTTCTGACTGGAAATGGGAGCGCGTGCTGCCTCATATTTCCTCGCTGGCCGGACGAACCGTGCTGGATGTCGGCTGCGGCAGCGGCTATCACATGTGGCGGATGATCGGTGCGGGTGCGCATCTGGTTGTGGGTATCGATCCCATGCAGCTGTTTTTATGCCAGTTCGAAGCCGTGCGTAAGCTGTTGAATGATGACCGTCGCGCCCATTTACTGCCGCTGGGCATTGAACAACTGCCGGCGCTCCAGGCGTTCGACACGGTCTTTTCGATGGGCGTGCTGTATCATCGCCGTTCCCCCCTTGACCACCTCCTTCAGCTAAAAAATCAGCTGGTCAGCGGCGGCGAGCTGGTACTGGAAACGCTGGTGATCGAAGGCGATGTGAACCAGGTGCTGGTGCCGGGCGAACGCTATGCGCAGATGCGCAACGTCTATTTTATTCCCTCTGCCGAGGCGCTGAAAAGCTGGCTGGAGAAGTGTGGCTTTGTTAACGTGCGCATTGTCGACTTTGCCCTGACCTCGACGGAAGAGCAACGTCGTACCAGTTGGATGACCAGTGAATCACTGGCCGAGTTTCTGGATCCCGACGACAGCAGCAAAACCGTTGAAGGTTATCCCGCACCGCTGCGCGCCGTTCTGGTTGCCACCAAACCCTGACCCTCAGCGGCGAGACAGCGCCAGTTTCGCCGCAAAACCAATAAAGACGCAGCCCGTTAAACGGTCCATGATTTTGACTATTCGTGGCCGTTTTAACTGCTCAGCAAAATAGTGGCTGCTGCCGATCAGCACCGTGCTCCATGCCAACCCCACCAGCATGTGCGTCAATGCCATCAGGCTGCACCAGATCGGGACAGAGGCGCCCTGCGGAATGAACTGGGGCAAAAAAGTCACATAGAAGACGCCCACCTTGGGATTCAGCAGATTCCCCAATAATCCACGCGTGAAGCAGGCAAGATGACGTTGCTGAGCCGCGGCCTCGGCATCCATTGACACGCTTTGGGCGCGCGGATGCCACAGCAGCTTAATGCCCAGATAGAGGAGGTAAGCGGCGCCAGCCCACTTCAGCAGGTTATAAGCCATCTCAGACGCCAGCAGCAGCGCGCCTAATCCCAGCCCTACCGCAATGCCCCAGAGCAAACAGCCGGTTGCCACGCCCAGCGCCGTGGCACTGGCACGCTGCCAGCCCTGTGCGGCGGCCGATCGCAGGATCAACGCCGTATCAAAGCCCGGCGTCAGGGTCAAAATAATAATAGCCAGCAGGAAAGAGAGCAACGAAGCCGTCATAAGCGTATCCCCGGTAAACATCCGCTCAGAATAACAAGCGGTTTTTTGTCTGTACAGCCAGCAAAACCCCATTAACTGCTACCCTTTTAAGGGCTTTATCAACGGGTCGGTCACGGCCATGATTTATGCAATCAGGAGCAACGTTTATGAAATTTATTTTCTCGTCACCGCGCAAATATGTGCAAGGTGCAGGCGTACTCGATGAACTGGGGAGCTACGTCACCGAACTGGGTACTCAGGCTTTTGTGGTCGCGGACGATGTCGTCTGGGGACTGATTGGTGAACGGGCTCAGGCCACGCTCACAAAGGTGGGCGTGAACGTGGTGCGCCAGCAGTTCAACGGCGAGGCGTCCAGTAATGAAATCACCCGGTTGAGCCAGCAGGCGCAACAGCAGAACTGCAACGTGGTCATCGGGCTGGGCGGCGGTAAAACGCTGGATACCGTTAAGGCAGTGGCTGATGAGATCCAACAACCGGTTGTGATCGTTCCCACGATTGCCTCTACCGATGCGCCCTGTAGCGCACTCTCCGTTATCTATTCTGACAGCGGCGTGTTTGAGAGCTACCGCTTCTACAATAAGAACCCCGATCTGGTGCTGGTGGATACCGCCGTCTGTGCCGCTGCGCCTGCCCGCCTGTTTGCCTCGGGCATTGCGGATGGCCTCGCAACCTGGGTGGAAGCCCAGGCGGTAGCCCGCAGCCATGCCAAATCGATGGTCAATGGCGATCCGACCATTGCCGGGCTGGCCATCGCCCGTGCCTGTGAGGAAACCCTGCTGACCTGGGGTTACAGCGCCTATGTTGCCGTTTCGGAAAAACGCGTGACACCGGCGGTGGAAGCGGTGGTGGAAGCGAATACCTTGCTGTCGGGCCTGGGATTCGAAAATGCCGGCCTGGCAGCCGCGCACGCCATTCATAATGGTTTTACCGCTATTGAAGGCGATATCCATCATCTCACCCACGGCGAGAAAGTGGCCTACGGTACCTTAACCCAGATGGTGCTGGAGCAGCGTCCGGACGAGGAGATCGCACGCTACATCCGTTTCTATCGCTCTATTAAGATGCCCACCACCCTGAAAGAGATGCATCTGGAGGGCGAAAGCTGGGAAAATCTGGTGAAAATAGGCGCACTGGCAAACAGTGAAGGCGATACGCTGAAAAACCTTAACCCCAACCTGGCACCGGAGCAAATTGCCCATGCGCTGCTGGGGCTGGATGCGTTCAGTCAAACGGTAAAATAACGGCTATTCCGTCACCTCAGCGGGTTTATCCCAGTACTGGTATTTATAGACTGCGCTGAGGTGGCGTTGAATCGTCCCTTTCTCGAACACTTCCGTTTCATTCAGATAACTCAGCGTGCAGTTGCCCTTCTCATCCCAGAACTGGCATTCATCCACGGTGCGCAATGTGCTGACGTCTGTCGTTGCGGTGCCATTCAGGCGCCGTTCCCGCCACTGGTTATCATAGGTGTAGGTATCTTTGCGGCGGGCAGAGGTCGAACGGGTGACCAGGCCTTGTGGATTCCACTCATAACGGTATTCCCCGTTGCTGACGGGATCGGTACCTCGCGCAATACTTTTTAGTAAGTGGAAACGTTTATCATAACGGTAAGTCGTATCCGTAAACCCGTCTTTACCCATGCTGATAAATTTATCCGATGCGCTGATGATGTTGCCGTTTTTGCCCTTCTGCCACTGAATAGTGCCCTGACGGTTATCGACCACCACTTCACTGCCCTGCTTGATGACTTTAACCAGATAGGCATATTCCGCAACCCAGCCGTCCTGAACCCGAACCAGGTGCTGTTCCATGCTCAGAATGACGTTGCGCTCATTTTTGTCATAGCTGATGTCCGCCACCAGCAGATCGCCACAGCGATCAAACTGCCCCAGTACCCGTTTCTGTGAGTTGACGTCTTTACCAAACTCGCCGGCGATCACCTGACGCACCTGACCTTTGGCACTGCCGCCCAGCAGGATCCAGTTATTGCTGTTGGTCACCGCTTTACTGTATGGCTGACATGAGGCTGCGGCCCAGGCGGAGGGAAAGGAGAATAACGTAATCACAGCGGACAGCAGAACGCATCGCATGGTGTGCACCTCGGACGTCAATGTCGTAAACGGTTTACCCTAAATAGCAGGAACCGACGGATGATGGAAAGCGGAATTCTTCTCTCAGCGCCAGCAGCGACTGAATTCAGCCTCGCGGGCACGACGATAAAGGGCGCTGAAGGAATTTTGGGCAAAAAATACCCCAGCAAATTTACTGGGGTTTGGTACTTGCAAACATCACGTCATCAATCGGCGTGCTGCGCGGCAAAACTGGTCATGAGTCAGGCCACCCGGGCGGTATTCATTTGCATCACACTTTTCATTGCCTCAACGACATCGCCATCGACGCAGTTGCGGCTGAACTCATCAATTTCGGCTTCGGAACACATGGAAACACCCACTTTACGGTAGCGCATCGGGGATGCCACAAGGTGGCTGGCCGAGCTGTGTACCTCGCGAATATCCGCATCCAGAAACTTTTGCAGGTTGCTGAGGCGAACGCCAGCACCGGCCATAATGATTGGACCTGCGCTGTATTCATTAAGTTCCCTCAATAATGCAATTCCGTTTTCCGCGCTTTGTTGCTGGCCAGATGTCAGGATGCGCCTGACGCCAAAATCCGTAAGCACATCAAGCGAACGCTTGGGCCGATGGCACAGATCGAAGGCGCGGTGAAAAGTCACCGCCATCCCGTCGCACAAGGCCATGATTTGTCGCATCTGACTGGCATGGATATTGGCATCTTCATCCAGCATGCCCAGAACGATGCCGGGAAAACCCAACTCACGGATACGCGCCACGTCTGACTTCATCGTTTCAAATTCACGGCTGGAATAGCAAAAGTCGCCACCGCGAGGGCGAACAATAGGATGCACCGGAACTGAAATGTCACGACGGGCGACCTCCAGCATGCCTGCAGAAGGCGTCAGCCCGCCTTCACGCGGCGCGGCGCAAAGCTCTATGCGATCGGCTCCCGCCTGCTGGGCGGTTAATGCACAATCCACCCCATAGCAACAAATTTCCAGTGTCGTCATTGTCTTCTCCTTTACATGGCTTCCTGTTCACGCCAAATTCGTCAGGTACGCTTATCCCTTAGAACAGTTTACGTGGAAAACTAACTATGACATTCAATTTTGACCAACGGATAGACCGCCGTCACAGTGATAGTCTTAAATGGCACAAATATGCGGGTCAGGATATTCTGCCACTATGGGTCGCCGATACGGATTTCCGATCGCCTGAGCGTATCATTGAAGCCATTAAAGCCCGCGTTGACCACGGCGTTTTCGGCTATGGCGATAAGCCCCAGGGGTTGATTGCGGCCCTTATCGCCCGCTGTGCATCACGTTATCACTGGCAGGTCGATCCCGAATGGGTTGTTGTCTTGCCCGGCGTTGTCTGCGGCTTAAATCTGTCGGTCCGCGCCTTTACTCAGCCACCGCAAGGTACCGTGGCGCCCTTACCGATTTATCCCCCTTTTCGCTCTGCCGCTAAACTGGCGGAACGCGACCAGCTGAGTCTGCCATTAATATTACAGGACGGGCGCTGGGTCATGGACCTGAGCGCGGCCGAAGGGAAAATGCAGGACAAAAAGCTGTTGATGCTGTGTAATCCCCAGAATCCTGGCGGTACGGTTTATCGCCGGGAAGAGCTGGAGGCCCAGCTGGCGTTTGCCCAGCAGCACGACCTGATTGTCTGTTCTGACGAAATCCATTGCGACCTGCTTTTAACACAGGGCCTGCAACACATCCCGTTCGCCTCCCTGAGCGACGATGCCGCCCGGCGCAGCGTCACGCTGCTTTCGCCCTCGAAAACCTTTAACATCGCAGGCCTGGGCGCATCCGTCGCCATCATCCCTGACCCGGCACTGCGTGAACGTTTCAACGCCGTCCGCCAGGGCATCGTTCCCTCGGTTGATATTCTGGCACTGGTGGCCGCAGAGGTTGCCTGGCGCGACAATGATGACTGGCTTGATGCACAGCTGGACTATCTGCGCGGTAATCGTGACTGGCTGGTTGAACAGGTCAATGCGCTCCCCGGACTCTCGATGGTGTCACCAGAAGGCAGCTATCTCGGCTGGATTGATGCCAGCGCATTGCCGGTTGCCAGCCCGGCACTCTATTTTGAAAAGTACGGGCTGGGTTTCTCACCGGGTCGCGATTTTGGCGATGATCGTTTCGTGCGTATCAACTTCGGTTGTCCACGCGCGCTGCTGGAAGAAGCGGCAAAGCGGCTTAAACGCGCGGTTGACGCCCTGGGTTAAGACTGCTCACTGGCCACGATCTCTTCCAGGCTCCACGGGTGAAACTTTATCGTGGTTTCCCCGTCGGTTACTGCGAGGGTAGGATTAGGCAAACGTTCATTTTCCCCTTTTGGCGAGCTGGTCTTGAACGAAATACCGGGTTGGGACAGTGCATGGTCGGACAGCAACGCCATTGCCCGCATCCCAAGCGTTTCTGGCTCACCCCTTAATACCACTTCCACATGCTCCCAGCCTTCATGGCGATAGCGTTTCTCGCCGGGCCAGGGTAACTCCACCACGTCGATATGCCAGCCGGCAATCTGGAGCGGCTGATGCAGTTTGAACAGGCAGACAGGACGACCATTGATCATCGCTGCCGAAAATTGCTGGCCCATTTTCGCCAGACCCTGCTGCCAACGTTCGGCGGTGGTGTTCTGGTGACAGCGAACCGCGACATGATCGACATCGAGTCCGGCATTATCTAATCCGAGTCGCTGTGAAAAACTTTGTAACCGTTGTTCGAAAGCGGCCAAATCTTCGCGTAAATCGTCCAGTTCTGATGGAAAGGTGGTGCTCACGGTTGCCTCTGCCCCTCTAAAATTTACAGACTTAAATATCGTAACTCATTGTTAGCATTAAATCCTAAACGACATAATGGTGAGATTCATCTTATTTACGTGATTCTTTTCCATTAAAGCAGATAAATTACGCTTTCAATTCAGACTTATCTTCTTTTTAGATCCACCCTTAAGTTGACAAAAACCACCTAACTATCTGTTTAAATTGACATTAATTAATGCCATAAGACAATTCCCATTTACCGCCAACATGATTGCAGCCGCGTCACCTTTCTTATAAATTTGCATCAATACCATTATAAGGAAAGTTTTTATGACTATGCTCATCGTAGTGGCAACATTGATCGCACTGATGGGATTTGCCCTTGCGCGCCACTGGAAGGTGCGAGAAGACAAAAGCGTTAAAAATGCGCGCCGCGCGCGCCGCCGCTAATCCTTTGGGAAACATCCTTAGCTCTGTTTCTCCGCGTTTATCCAGTTACTGACTCAAGCTGACAATTCACGTATACTTTTCCCCTCATTTTTTTCCGTTCTGCCTGGTGATGACTCTGGTTATCGCCTCCGGCAGAATGAGGATGAAGCGCGCTGCGCTGTCAGCGTGCTTTTCTTAGCATATGTAAGGTAACCCGGTGAATATTCAGGCGCTTCTTTCCGCAAAAGTCAGTCAGGCTATGGTGCTGGCTGGTGCTCCCTCCGATTGCGAACCTCAGGTTCGCCAGTCGGCCAAAGTTCAGTTTGGTGATTATCAGGCAAACGGCATCATGGCCGTGGCTAAAAAACTGGGCCAGGCGCCGCGACAATTAGCTGAAACTGTTATTCAACATCTGGATCTTACCGGTATTGCCAGCAAGGTTGAGATTGCCGGACCCGGGTTTATTAATATCTTTCTCGATCGTGGCTGGCTGGCAGAACATGCCAGGAATGCCCTTCAGCATCCGCGACTCGGCGTCGCCCGCGTTGAACCTCAGACTATCGTCGTGGATTACTCTGCCCCGAACGTCGCGAAAGAAATGCACGTCGGCCACGTCCGCTCCACCATTATTGGTGATGCCGCTGTCCGCACTCTGGCGTTTCTGGGCCATAACGTCATCCGTGCCAACCACGTTGGCGACTGGGGAACGCAGTTCGGTATGCTGATAGCTTTCCTTGAGAAACAGCAGAACGAAAACCATGCCGAAATGGCGCTGGCTGACTTAGAAGGGTTTTACCGTGAAGCCAAGCGCACCTACGATGAAGATCCGGAATTTGCAGAGCGCGCACGTCGCTACGTGGTGAAGTTACAAGGCGGCGATGACTACTGCCGCCAGATGTGGAAAAAGCTGGTTGATATCACCATGAGCCAGAACCAGCATATCTATGACCGCCTTAACGTCACGCTGACCCGCAAAGATGTCATGGGCGAGAGCCTTTACAACGACATGCTGCCGGGTATTGTTGCCGACCTGAAAGCGAAAGGGTTAGCCGTTGAGAGCGAAGGTGCGACCGTGGTCTTTCTGGATGAATACCAGAATAAAGAAGGTGAGCCTATGGGCGTCATCATTCAGAAGAAAGACGGCGGCTATCTTTACACCACTACCGATATTGCCTGCGCCAAATACCGCTACGAAACGCTGCATGCCGATCGGGTGATTTACTACATCGACTCGCGCCAGCATCAGCATTTACAGCAGGCGTGGACCATCGTGCGTAAAGCCGGTTATGTGCCTGAATCTGTGCCGCTTGAGCACCATGCATTTGGCATGATGCTGGGTAAAGACGGTCGTCCGTTTAAGACCCGCAGCGGCGGCACCATCAAACTTTCGGATCTACTGGATGAAGCTTACGATCGTGCTTACTCGCTGGTCAGCGAAAAAAACCCGGAGATGAGCGAAGAAGAGCGGCGTGCACTTGCGGAAGTCGTCGGCGTCAGCGCTGTAAAATATGCCGATCTGTCAAAGAGCCGCACCACGGATTATATCTTTGACTGGGACAACATGCTGGCGTTTGAAGGTAACACCGCGCCTTATATGCAGTACGCTTACACGCGTGTCCTGTCGGTATTCCGTAAGGCCGGTATTGAAGCCGACGCGATTCAGGCCGACATCACCCTGACGGACGATCGTGAAGCCCTGCTGGCTACACGCCTACTGCAGTTTGAAGAAGTCATTACTCAGGTTGCCCGTGACGGCACGCCGCATGTGATGTGTGCGTACCTCTATGACGTGGCTGGCCTGTTCTCCGGCTTCTACGAGCATTGCCCGATTCTGGCGGCCGAAGATGAAGCGACCCGTCAGAGCCGGTTACAGATTGCTGCCCTGACCGCCAAAACCCTGAAACTGGGGCTGGACACGCTGGGTATCAAAACCGTCGATCGCATGTAACCTCTTCAGGCGCTGAGTGCCCACCGTGGCCCGGCGCCTGCCTTCCCTGCCTTCCCCGCCGCCGCGTCATGATTTCCGCGACCGCTGTTTTCGCCGCCCGCTCTGCCCACGATATGAATCGGCCCGCTATCGCCTGAAAACCAGACATCATGATGCATAGCAACGGACAAACTGGCCCATGCCGCCATAATGTCCTGTTTATCTGCGTAAGATCATGGGGTTATTCCTTTCTGATGCGCGCGCTCTACTATAAGCCCGCATTTCATCAGGTCTTGACCTGTTAACGAGAAAGGAAACTAAATTGATGATTAAAAAAGCGTTTGCCGAATTCATAGGCACATTCTGGTTAGTATTGGCAGGTTGTGGAAGCGCCCTGCTGGCGGCAACCTTTCCGCAAACCGGGATTGGCTTTGCCGGAGTGGCTCTGGCTTTCGGCCTTGCCGTACTGACGATGGCTTTTGCTGTTGGTCATCTTTCGGGCGGCCATTTTAATCCTGCCGTCACGCTGGGTTTATGGGCGGGCGGCCGTATCGGATATCAGGCCATTTTGCCCTATATCATTATGCAGGTCGCGGGCGGTATCGCGGCGGCGGCCGTGCTGTATGTGATTGCAAGTGGTCAGTCTGATTTTGATGCCACCACCAGCGGGTTCGCGGCTAACGGCTTTGGCGAACACTCTCCCGGGGGCTACAGCCTTTGTGCAGCAGTGGTCACTGAACTAGTACTCAGCGCCTTTTTCCTGATCATTATTCAGGGGGCGACCGATAAACGCGCGCCCGCGGGTTTCGCGCCCATCGCCATTGGCCTGGCCTTAACGCTTATTCATTTAATTAGCATCCCCGTGACCAATACGTCGGTAAACCCGGCGCGCAGTACGGCGATGGCGCTGTTCCAGGGAACCTGGGCCTTGCAGCAGCTGTGGGTGTTTTGGCTGGTGCCGATGGTGGGCGGTGTGGCTGGCGGATTGATCTCTCGTTTTCTGCTGCTAAGCACAGACTGATTTAATGCGAAAATGACTTCATTATGCAGACCGGCAGCGATCGTGCACGCCTGCACGATCGCTGCCGGTCTGTCTTAACAATGAAATAATCAGGCTTACTGGTAATTAACCGTCACGTCTGTGCTGACCACTTTCAGCCCGGGCGGTAAGCTGCCGCTTCCAGCGAAACCAAACACCATATGCAATGTTTCATCCGCGGTCACGCCGGTCAGACCCCGCGTCGCGCCGTTGGCACCGTCCAGTTCGGTACAGCGCTGCGCCGCACAAAGCCGGACCTGCAGGCCCGATGGCGCAGGCCGGGTGAGCTGATAGCGCCAGTTCACCACGGTCATTGCCCCTTTTACGTCGCCCGGCGGCGTTAAGGGCTGTGAGGATTGCCAGCTACCGCGATTGGCCATCAGCGGGCCCGCCGCGCTGGCGCTCCAGGCGCCGTCAGCGGCCAGGGCAGACAGCGGCAGGAGCAGTGCAAACAGCATCATCGATCTCATTGTTTGCCTCCGATGGTGGCGGTCATGCGAATCTGACGATTGTCACTTAATTCCATGTTGGACAGCACAACCAGCTGCGGCATGTTGCGACGCAGGAAGCGCGCCAGTAACGCACGTAATGGATGGTTTACCAGTAAGACCGGCGGCGCGCCCATCATCTCCTGACGCTGTAAGGCTTCCTGCGTCTGGGCCAGCAGACGATCGGCAAGCCCCGGCTCCAGCCCACCACCGCCCTGCAGAGCCTGCAGTAACAGGCGTTCCAGCGTAGCATCCAGGCCAATAACCTGAACTTCACCGTTGCCCGGGAACCATTGTTGGGTGATTGCACGACCCAACGCGACACGCACCACGCTGGTCAACTCCTGCGGATCGCTTTGAACCGGCGCGTGCTCTGCCAGCGTTTCAATGATGGTGCGCATGTCGCGAATAGAGACGCGCTCCACCAGCAGGTTTTGCAGCACTTTATGCAGGGTTGTCAGGGTAATGACGCCCGGCACCAGATCTTCAGTCAGTTTAGGCATTTCAGACGAGACGCGATCCAGCAGCTGTTGCGCCTCCTGACGACCAAACAGCTCGCTGGCATACTGACCAATCAGATGATTAAGATGGGTTGCCACCACCGTACTGGCTTCGACCACGGTAAAGCCCTGGATCTGGGCCTGCTCTTTCAGCGCGCCATCAATCCACACGGCCGCCAGGCCAAACGCCGGATCGACGGTGGCTTCACCCGGCAAGGTGCCCGCTGCGGTGCCGGGGTTAATCGCCATCCAGCGCCCCGGATACGCGTCACCACTGCCAATTTCTACGCCCTTCATCAAAATGCGATAGCGGGCCGGCGGTAATTCCATATTGTCACGGATATGCACCACCGGTGGCAGGAAGCCGACGTCCTGCGCCACCTTCTTACGGATACTGCGGATACGCCCCAGCAGTTCACCGTTTTGATTATGATCGACCATCGGAATCAGGCGATAGCCCACTTCCATTCCCAGGGTATCTTCCAGCTGTACATCGGTCCAGGACGCCTCGGCCGATGCGGGTGTTTCCATAGATTTGGTGAGGCTGCTGGGTGATTCGACACTCTTTTTCGGCTGCATTTCGCGGCCGCGTAACCACCATGCCAGCCCCAGTAAGGCCGCCGTAAACAGCAGGAAAACGAAGTTCGGCATGCCCGGCACCAGGCCCAGCAAACCGATTACGCCGCCGCTCAGCATCAGTACGCGAGGATCTTTAAACAGCTGGCCAACCATCTGCTCGCCGACGTCCTGATCGGTTGCCACGCGCGTCACAATAACACCCGCCGCAGTCGAGATAACCAGCGCCGGGATCTGAGCAACCAGACCATCACCGATAGTCAGCAACGTATAGGTTTCTGCCGCATGTCCTGCATCCATGCCGTGCTGCACGATACCGACCAACAGCCCGCCAATCACGTTGATTACCATGATCAAAATGCCGGCGATGGCATCACCACGTACGAACTTACTGGCACCGTCCATTGAACCGTAGAAGTCGGCTTCCTGGGTGACTTCAGCACGGCGGCGTTTCGCTTCATCTTCACCGATCAGACCGGCATTCAGGTCGGCGTCGATGGCCATCTGCTTACCGGGCATCCCGTCAAGAACAAAGCGCGCGCCCACTTCAGCGATACGGCCGGCACCTTTGGTGATAACCATAAAGTTGATAATCACCAGGATGATAAACACCACAATACCGATGGCAAAGTTGCCCCCGACCAGGAAGTGGCCAAAGGCTTCCACCACCCGTCCGGCGGCGGCGGCCCCGGTGTGGCCGTCCAGTAAAATGATACGGGTTGAGGCAACGTTAAGCGCCAGGCGCAGCAAGGTCGAAAACAGCAGGATGGTTGGAAACGCCGCAAACTCCAGCGTGCGCTGGGTAAACATCGCCACCAGCAGCACCATGATCGACAAGGCGATGTTGAAGGTGAACAACAGATCAAGGATGAATGGCGGTAACGGCAGAACCATCATCGATAAAATCATGATGATCAGTACCGGGCCAGCAAGCACCTGCCACTGCATATCTTTGAAGTTGCCCGGTAGGCGTAATTTAGCGGCCAGATTAGCCATCGTTTGTGTTCTCTCCTGCAAAGTCCATCTCTGCCGGGACCGGCAGGTCTTTAGGTTTTACCGGGATCAGGCCGCCTTCGCGCTTCCAGCGACGTAGCTGCCAGACCCAGGCCAGCACTTCCGCGACGGCGCCATAGAGCGCACCCGGAATGTGTTGTCCAATTTCAGTATGTCGGTACAGCGCACGCGCCAGTGGCGGCGCTTCCAGAACCGGAATACGGTGTTCCGCGCCCAGTTCACGAATGCGTAAGGCAATATCCCCTGCGCCCTTGGCGATGACCTTCGGCGCGCTCATCTTTTTCTCGTTATATTGCAAGGCAACCGAGTAGTGCGTTGGGTTGGTGACGATAACATCGGCTTTGGGAACATCGGCCATCATGCGACGTCGGGCGGCTGCGCGCATCTGCTGGCGGATGCGCCCTTTCACGTGCGGATCACCCTCTTGCTGTTTGTGTTCATCACGAATTTCCTGACGCGACATGCGCAGCTTTTTAAAATGGCTGTACAGTTGCCAGAAAACGTCATACCCCACCATGGGGATCAACCCGAGCATGACCAGCGAGCAGCAGATGGCAATCATATCCATGCCGTGAATCAGTGCCGTTGTCGGTGATTCGGCAATCAGACGCAGCATATCGGGCCAGTGGCTCCAGACGTACCAGCCTGCAACACACCCGACCAGAATAGTCTTCAGGATGCCTTTAAACAGTTCGGTCCAGGCCTGAGCGGCAAACATGCGCTTTAAACCAGACAGCGGGTTCAGTTTGCCAAAATCGACCTTAATGGATTTTCCACTGATCACCACGCCGCCCAGCAGCATTGGCGAGGCAATCGCGACCAGAACCAGCCCGCCCAGCAGCGGGAGCAGCGCCGCAATGGCCTGCATAATCAGATTGCCCACATGCGCAATGATGATTTTGTCATCGGTCACCATGGCATGGTCAAATCGTAATCCGGTTGACACCATCGCGGCCAGCCGGTGGGCCATCATGGCACCGCCGACCCATAAAATCATGATGCCGGCTAACAGCATCAGTAATGAGGTCAATTCGCGCGAACGCGGAATCTGGCCTTCTTCACGTGCTTTCTCAAGTCGGTGGGCCGTGGGCGATTCTGTTTTTTCTTCGTCGCTATTTTCTGACACCACAAACCTCGGTTGGCAGGAATTCTGAGCATAGAATGCCAAATTTGGGTTTGGTTAAAGCGTGGATAAAACGTGAAAAATGCGCGCTCTTTCACGGATGGCAAAAGAGAAAAGAGAAGTGGCCTGTCAGAAACAGGCCATCTTAGAAGGGGCGGTAATCGCCAACCGTTAACGGATCGGCGATGACCAGACAGACTCGCGGTTAGAAACCCAGGCTGTCCAGCAGGTCATCAACCTGGTCCTGATTCGCCACGACGCCTGGCGCAGCGGCATTGACCTGAGGTCCGTTAAGCAGCGTGGTGCCAACCTGACGTTTCTCGGCGCTCACTTCTGGCATGTTTTCCAGCAGCACCATCAACAGCTGGCGCTCGATCTCCTGGATCACATCCATCATGCGCTTGATGACCTGACCGGTAAGGTCCTGGAAATCCTGCGCCATCATGATGTCGAGCAACTGCTTGTTAGTAAAAGAGGTGTGCGTAGGCACTTCCCCTAAATACTCACGCGTATCCGTCACCAGCTCGCGCGCGTCGGCAAGTTCAATTGGATTTTCAAACCACGCATCCCAGCGTCCTTTCAGCGCAATCGCGCCCGCTTCCATTTTGTCCTGGTGCGGTTGCGCTGCTTCGACGCTGTTCAGCGCCCTGTCGGCCGCCTGAGCGGTCTTTTGCACTACATAGTCCAGACGGTCGCGGGCGTCAGGAATGGCTTCAGCAGCTTCTGCAATGGCCTGATCCAGCCCCAGCTCACGCAGACTGTCACGCAGCATGCGGGTCAGTGAACCGATGCGGGAAATGATATCGTGTGCCGCGGCTTGCTCAGCTGATTTCGGAAGGTCGCTCATCACATCTCCTTACATACCCAGTTTTTCAAAAATTTTGCCCAGCTTTTCTTCAAGCGTGGCTGCAGTAAACGGCTTGACTACATAGCCGCTTGCACCCGCCTGAGCGGCAGCAATAATGTTTTCTTTCTTCGCTTCTGCCGTCACCATTAAAACTGGCAGGCTCGCCATGGCAGCATCGGCACGAATAGTCTGCAGCAGTTGCAGGCCATCCATATTTGGCATGTTCCAGTCAGAGATAACGAAATCGAAACCACCTGCTTTCAGCTTGCCTAGCGCATCAACGCCGTCTTCCGCTTCTTCTACGTTATTGAAACCAAGCTCTTTCAGCAGGTTACGTACAATACGACGCATCGTATTGAAGTCGTCCACTACTAAAAAGCGCATGTTTTTATCAGCCATATCTACTCCTGTGTTATCTCGCCCGGCAGGACGGGCCTGGTTATATACGCAATGCCTGTCCGGCGCTAATTTTCGCCAGCATGTGCTGGCTGATGTTGCTTAAATCTACTACTTCGCTCACGCCACCGCTGGCTATCGCCTCGCGTGGCATGCCAAAAACGACACAACTTGCTTCATTTTGCGCGATGGTCCAGGCGCCGGCACGATGCATTTCCAGCATGCCTGCTGCCCCATCGTTACCCATACCGGTCAGGATGACGCCGACGGCATTACGCCCGGCGTTAATCGCAACCGATTTAAACAAGACATCCACTGAAGGTTTATGCCGGTTAACCGGGGGGCCTTCATTCAGCTTCACCACGTAGTTCGCCCCGCTGCGCCCCAGTTCCATGTGCATTGCGCCAGGCGCGATGTAGGCATGGCCGGGAAGAATACGCTCGCCATCTTCCGCTTCTTTCACCGTGATCTGGCACAGCTTGTTCAGCCGCTCGGCAAAAGATCGGGTAAAGCCCGGTGGCATATGTTGCGTAATCAGCAGTGCCGGACTGGTGGCCGGTAACGGCTGTAAAACGTGGCGAATCGCCTCTGTGCCGCCGGTTGATGAACCAATGGCAATCAACTTTTCACTACTCAGCAACGGGCCGGCTTTCAGCGTGACCGGCGCGGGCATAACGTTACGAACATGCAGGCGCGCCCGGGCCGCCGCGCGAATTTTGTCGCCAATCATCTGGCTGTAGGCCAGCATGCCTTCACGAATGCCTAACTGCGGCTTCGTCACGAAATCGATCGCACCTAACTCCAGCGCGCGCAGCGTGATTTCTGAGCCCTGTCCCGTCAGGGATGACACCATGACCACGGGCATGGGCCGTAAACGCATCAGTTTTTCAAGAAAGTCCAGGCCGTCCATGCGCGGCATTTCAACATCCAGCGTTAACACCTGCGGATTAAACTGTTTAATCAGATCGCGTGCCACTAACGGATCCGGGGCCGTAGCCACCATTTCCATATCAGGATGACTGTTGATGATTTCGGTCATCAGTTGCCGCATCAGCGCAGAGTCATCTACGCACATCACGGTAATTTTGCTCATCATCTTTCCTTCGTCAGTCCATACACGGTTTGCCCACGCAGCCAAAACTCTTTACTAATCTGGCTGAAGTTCTCTGAGTGTCCGGCAAAGAGAATGCCGCCGGGCTTAAGCAGAGGAACAAAACGACGTAGAATTTTTTCTTGTGTTTCTTTATCGAAATAGATCATTACGTTGCGGCAGAAGATCGCATCGAACGGTCCCGGTAAGGCCCAGTCATTTGCCAGCAGGTTAAGCTGGGTATAGTTCACCATGTTCGCCAGTTCGGAACGGACACGAACCATGCCAGCATGTGGACCTGTACCGCGTAAAAAGAAACGCTGTAACTGCGCGGGCGACAGCGTACGCAGCTCTTCCTGGCGGTAAACGCCCGCCACGGCTTTCTCCAAAACCTGGGTATCGATATCGCTGGCATGTACCTGGAATTTACCCGGTCCCATGCCTAAGGTTTCAGCCAACGTAATCGCGATAGAGTAAGGTTCTTCGCCGGTGGACGCTGCCGTACTCCAGACGCTAAAATTTCCCTGACGTTTACGTGCATGCTCCGCAAGGATTGGAAAATGATGCGCCTCGCGGAAAAACGCTGTCAGGTTAGTGGTTAACGCATTAATAAACGCCTGCCACTCAGCACTGTTTGGATCATTTTCCAGCAGGGCCAGATAGCGACCAAAATCATCGATATTCAGCGTGCGCAGACGACGAACCAGACGGTTGTAAACCATCTCGCGCTTGTGATCGGCCAGCACGATACCCGCACGCTGATAGATGAGCTGGCTGATACGGCGAAAATGGGTATCGGACAGGGGCAGACGCTGCACCATTTGTGACAGCAGCGTCGTCGCTTCCGGTTGATCTAATAACGTCGATTTCTTCATCTTTGCACCTGGCCTGAACTAAACCTGTTGAACATCTGCTGCTACGCCCAACCGCGTCTCAGCGGCTGGGCCATCCAGGCAATTAAAAGGTTTCCCAGTTCTCATCACCGCGCGGTGATGGCTGGCGAATGCCTTCTGACGGACTTTCTAAACGTAAATTTTTTGCCGCCGTAGTCTTGTTAACGGCCTGCGTGACAATTTCTTTACCAATATTGAAGGCAGAAACCGCTTGTTTTAAGTTACTGGCCTGATCTTCCAGCGCCGCAGCGGCAGCAGCAGACTCTTCCACCAGCGAGGCGTTCTGTTGTGTTACGCGATCCATCTCCGTCACTGCCTGACCGACCTGGTCGATACCACGGCTCTGTTCGTCGGATGCAGAGGCAATTTCACCCATGATGTCGGTCACGCGCGTCACCGCACTGACGATCTCATTCATGGTATCGCCCGCGCTCTCAACCAGCACTGAGCCGGTGTTAACGCGACCAACGGAGTCTTCAATCAGGCCTTTAATCTCTTTTGCCGCCTGTGCGCTGCGCTGGGCCAGGTTACGAACCTCACCGGCTACCACGGCAAAGCCTCGTCCCTGTTCGCCAGCTCGCGCGGCTTCAACCGCTGCGTTCAACGCCAGGATGTTGGTCTGGAAAGCGATACCATCAATGACGCTGATAATGTCCGCAATTTTCCGTGAGCTGCCGGCAATTTCTTTCATGGTCGTGACCACGCCATCAACGACTTTGCCACCCTGCTGCGCGGTTTCAGAGGCATTAAGCGCCAGCTTTGAAGCCTGACGGGCATTTTCCGCATTTTGTTTTACGGTCGCGGTAAGTTCTTCCATGCTGGCCGCCGTTTGCTCCAGCGATGCCGCCTGCTGTTCGGTTCGGGAAGAAAGATCGTTATTACCGACGGCGATTTCGCTGGCCCCGGTATAAATTGCATCTGCGCCGTCTCGCACGGTGCTGACGGTGCGCACCAGAGAACGTTGCATGTCCTGCAGCGAGGTCAGCAGATCGCCAATTTCATTACGTACGCTAATGTTGATGGGCTGCGTGAGATCGCCGCCTGCGATGTGCTGAATATGTTCAATGCTCTCTTTGAGCGGTCGAATAAGCAGGCTGCGCATCAGGTTCCAGACCAGCACAATCACCAACAGCGTGACCAACAGCGTCCCTACAACCAGCATAATCATGCGTTGATAGGCGGCATTGTTGGCATCCACGCCCTGCTGACTGAGTTGAAGGTTGTAGTTTAGCCAGGCATCGTAGTCTTTCTGGAATTTGTCCTGATAGCTCTGCGTCGGCTGGTCTACAAACCCTTTAAAGTTACCGTTGCCAAGAAATACGATCAGTTCCGCGAGTCCGTCATGGAATTGCTTATAGTTTGCCTGCAGCGTCAGTACGTTTTCTGCAGTTTTGCCTTTCTCAGAAAGATTGGCATTGAACATGGCATAGCCTTCTTCCGCACGCTTTAATTCACTATCTGCCAGCGCCACCAGCTCTTTAACGGTGGCACCTGAGCCGGCCATTTGCCCATCCTGCAAATAACGGATCCCGGCGCGGTTTAAGGTATTTCGCGCCTGTACCAGTGCGACCCAAGAGGTGCCCATGGCGCGTTGAAGCGTACTCAGACGTTGGTTATAGGCAAAATTTTCTTTATCTTCTGTCACCGTCTTATAGAACACGCCACCCGAAAAAATTTGCAGTAGCGCGAACAGTGCCAATACACAGAGAAGACCGGAGACAACACGTACTCGACTAAACATAGAAACCTCATTCATTAGCAATTCGATTCTGTTTATCGGCCCGGACGTGCGGAACTTTACGGCCAGCGTGAAGACAGGTTCACGCTGGCCGTAAAAAGAGGTTGGGAAAACTTAAACGCGCGAGATTTTAAAGACGGATACGGCCTGGGACAGGGCGCTGGCCTGTTGCTCCAGCGCGGCGGCCGCGGCGGCTGACTCTTCGACCAGCGAGGCGTTCTGCTGTGTCACACGATCCATTTCTGTTACGGCCTGGCCCACCTGATCGATGCCGCGACTTTGCTCGTCAGATGCAGAAGCGATTTCGCCCATGATATCGGTCACGCGTGTTACCGCGCCCACGATGTTATTCATAGTGCTGCCCGCGCTTTCAACCTGAAGCGAGCCGCTGTTAACGCGTGCCACTGAATCTTCGATTAACCCTTTGATCTCTTTTGCTGCCTGAGCACTGCGCTGTGCCAGACTGCGGACTTCACCCGCCACCACGGCAAAGCCACGGCCCTGCTCACCGGCACGCGCCGCTTCTACGGCAGCGTTAAGCGCCAGAATATTGGTCTGGAAAGCAATGCCGTCGATAACGCTGATAATGTCTGCGATTTTCTTCGAACTGCCGGCAATTTCCTGCATGGTGGTCACCACGCCATCCACCACTTTACCGCCCTGCAGCGCGGTTTCGGATGCGGTTTGTGCCAGTTGAGAAGCCTGACGTGCGTTATCTGCGTTCTGTTTTACCGTCGCCGTTAACTGCTCCATGCTGGCTGCCGTTTGTTCAAGCGAAGCTGCCTGCTCTTCCGTACGCGCAGACAGATCGTTATTCCCGGCCGCGATTTCACTGGCGCCGGTGAAAATGGCATCACACCCGCTGCGAACCTCACCCACGGTCGATACCAACGAATGCTGCATCTCATGGATGCCGGCGGCCAGTTGGCTCATCTCATTGCGGCCTTCCACCAGAATGGGTTGCGTCAGGTCGCCAGAAGCAATGGTGCGAATATCCACCAGCAGACGTTGAAGCGGTTGAATCAAGAGCTGACGCAGTCCAAACCAGCAGCCCAGAATAACCACAATCACCAGCACGCCCACCATGCCGAGCATCCACATCATCTGCGTGAAGGCCTGTTGATTCTGCTCTGCGCCGTGTGCGGACAGTTCGCTTTGCTTCAGGCGCCATGCGGAATAGGTGGCCTGCATCGCCTGCTGCTTCTGTTCAATATTTTGTTTAAACATGCCTTCCAGATCTTTCGCTTTCAGGCTGGCGATCATGCCGCGCAGACCGGTCAGATAGGCCTTAAAATCGTTTTGCAGTCGATCGCGCATTTCCGTATCTGCGCCCGGTGTTTCCGGAATCGCGTTAAATTCTGCCAGGTACTGCTCACCTTTATTCGCCTCGTTAACGGCTTTCTCTGTCAGGCTGTCCAGCTGGCCGCCGTTCATTTGAGACGCCAGGCTGGTTTGCAGGCGCAACATTGCGCGGTTGAGGGTGGTACGAGACTGGTTCAGCGCCATATAGGCATCGGTCATCGCCGCAACGTTCCGGGTGGAAATTTGTGACAGTGCAAAGGCCTCTTTATCATTATTCAGCGCTGACCAGAACAGGCTGCCTGACAGCAGCTGCATGGCACCGAAAAGCATCAGTACCGCGATAAGACTGGTCACGACTTTTATTCGTTTTAACATCTTTTTCCCCGAGCATAAAAAGTAAAGTGCAGGGGCTGTATCGGCGGGAAAGAGAGAGGGTTTAGTCAACTTCAGTGAAAAAGCGGCAATTAGGGCTTTTGTAATTATTGATATCAGCTGAGGGTGTTTTTTAGTGGCCCAGGTCACAGACAACAGGGGAAAAATGAGAGGTGGAAGCGATGCGTGGGTTAAGCGGATCACACTAATTCAGGCTGTACACAAGACACAGAACCTCACGGGCCAGCCTGGACTGACCCGTGAAGAAGGATTATGCCGTACGCAGGTTATCGACCAGCGCCATCTCTTCGCTGCTCAGCAGCTTCTCGATGTCAACCAGAATCAACATGCGGTCGCCGAGCGCACCCAGACCGGTGAGGTACTCGGTGGACATTGTCACGGCAAACTCAGGTGAAGGACGGATCTGTTCCTGCGTCAACGACAGCACGTCAGACACGCCATCAACCACGATACCGACGACGCGGTTTTCCAGATTAAGAACGATTACGACCGTATTCTCATTGTACTCAACGTCTGCCTGTGCAAATTTCACACGCAAATCGATGATAGGCACAATCACGCCACGCAGGTTCGTTACGCCGCGAATAAAATCCGGCGTGTTGGCAATGCGGGTTACCTGATCGTAACCACGAATTTCCTGAACCTTAAGAATATCGATGCCGTATTCTTCATCACCCAGCGTGAACACCAGGAACTCCTGGCCCACGGTTTCGCCAGCAATTTTTGTCACGGTTGCCATTCCACTCATGTTATTTACCCTTTCGTTATCAATCAGGCGGCAGCGCCGGCCACACGTTTTTCACGGTTAAGTGACTGCAACGCCGAAACGTCAACAATCAGCGCCACGCTGCCATCGCCGAGGATGGTGGCGGCTGAAATCCCTGGTACTTTGCGATAGTTGCTTTCCAGGTTTTTAACAACAACCTGATGCTGACCAATTAACTGGTCTACCAACAGGGCGTAGCGTTTGCCCGCGCTTTGCAAAATGACCACGATGCCCTGTGTCGCTTCTGTTTTGGCATCTTTCACATCAAAGACGTTCCACAGTTCAACCAGCGGCAGATATTCGCCACGGACTTCCAGAACACATTCGCCACCCGCTAGCGGTTTCAACTCTTCTGCGCGAGGCTGCAATGATTCCATCACCGCATTCAGCGGCAGAATAAAGACTTCATCCGCGACGCGTACAGACATGCCATCAAGGATGGCCAGCGTCAGCGGCAGCAGGATACGGATTGTGGTGCCTTTGCCCTGTTTAGAGGCAATTTCGACATGACCACCCATTTCCTGGATATTCCGTTTCACAACGTCCATGCCCACGCCGCGGCCAGACACATCCGTGACCTGTTCTGCGGTGGAGAAGCCTGGCGCGAAAATCAACATGCCGACTTCTTCGTCGCTCATGTTTTCATGAACCGGTAGACCGGATGACAGTGCTTTAGCAAGAATACGCTCACGGTTCAGGCCCGCACCGTCATCGGAGACTTCGATACAGATGTTGCCGCCCTGATGTTCTGCGGACAGCGTCAGGTTGCCCGTCGCGACTTTTCCTGCGGCAATACGCTTATCAGGCGATTCAATGCCGTGGTCCAGGCTGTTACGCACCAGGTGCGTTAACGGATCGATAATGCGTTCAATCAGGCTCTTATCCAGTTCGGTCGAGCTGCCGAGTAAGGTCAGTTCGACTTCTTTGCCCAGTTTACTGGCCAGATCGCGAACCAGACGCGGGAAGCGGCTGAATACGTATTCCATCGGCATCATACGAATCGACATCACCGACTCTTGCAGGTCACGCGCATTACGCTCCAGCTGGCCCATGCTGTTCAGCAACTCGCCGTGCGCCACCGGATCCAGTTCGCCAGAGCGCTGTGCCAGCATTGACTGCGTGATTACCAGCTCACCCACCAGGTTAATCAGCTGATCGACCTTCTCAACGGCAACACGGATGCTGCTGGATTCGCTGGTCTTCGCCGGTGCGGCAACGCGCTTGCTTTCGCGTTTGGCTGCGGCAACGGGCAATTCGGTAACGGTCGCGGTCTGTACTTCGGCCACCTCAGGCTCAGCGGCGCGCGCTGTCTCGGCTGGGGCTGCGTCGCCCTCCTCTGGGAAGCGAATCTGGGATTCATCAATCACAAAACAGAGCACGGCGACGATATCGTCTTTGCCAACGCCCGTAATGTGGCACTCAAGCGAGTTGCTGCCTTTCTTGACATCGCTGATTGTGCCGAGGTTACCCAGCTCTTCCAGCATCAAATCAATGTCTTTTTCTTTCAGATCGACCAGTTGCAGATGAACGCCATCGGCGCCTGCTTGCGCGGACTCTGCCTGACTGACCGGTGCATCAAGGGCAACCACCACCGGCGCTTCAACCGGCAGACCTTTAGCCTCTAACGCCAGCTGGCGTAATGCTTCACAGATATACTTGAAGCTTTCCGCGTTAGGCTCTTGCGCGGTTTTATAAGCATCGAGCTGTTCCTGCATAATATCTTTAGTTTCCAAAAACAGATTGATGATGTCGGTGCTGAGCTGCATTTCGCCGCGACGAGCACCATCCAGAATGTTTTCCAGGATATGGGTTGTTTCCTGTAAAACCGTAAAACCAAAGGTTCCTGCCCCGCCTTTAATGGAGTGGGCGGCGCGGAAGATGGCGTTAAGCTGTTCAGAGTCAGGTTCCTGGGGATCGAGTCCCAACAGGTGTTGCTCCATATCCGCTAACAGCTCATCGGCTTCATCAAAAAACGTCTGGTAAAAATCGCTGATGTCCATGCTCACGGGAATCACCTCTGCTGTGAGGGGGCTGCTGTAGTGACCGCACCAGCCGACGAAGCTGACGGCGCGGAGGTTGTTTTAACCGCACCAGCCGATGACGCTGGCGGTGCAGAGGTTACTGTTATCACCGTACCCGTCGATAAGGCTGACGGCGCGGGAGATACGGTTGTTACCGCACCAGTCGAAGACGCTGGTTGTGCGGACGTTGCTGTTTTCACCGCACCCGCTGAAGACGCGGGCTGCGTGGAAGTGCCTGTTTTCACTGTGCCGTTCGCCGGGGCGGACGGCGAAGACGCTGTCGTTTTCATCGCACCGCCTGCCGAGGCGGACGGTGCTGAGGTTGCGGTTTTCACTGCACCCGCTTTATCTGCTGCTGTACCGATGGAGGCTGAAGGTTCGGTAACTTTCTCAAACGCAGCCGGATCGCTAACCTGCACGGCATCACTTTCAGCATTCTCTTTCTCAATGGCGGCTTCGGTATCGTGGTTCAACACCAGCAAACTAATACGGCGGTTCACGGCATCATCCCCCCCGCGGTTTTTCAGTTTCATCGTGTCAGCCATGCCGACAATACGAAGAATCTTTCCACCATCCAGCCCGCCAATCACCAGTTCCCGACGTGACGCATTGGCGCGGTCAGCAGAGAGCTCCCAGTTGCTGTAGCCTTTATCACCACCGGCGTACTGAATATCATCCGTATGCCCCGCGATACTGATTCGGTTTGGAATGTCGTTCAGAACCGGGGCAATCGCGCGCAAAATGTCGCGCATATAAGGTTCAACTTCTGCGCTGCCGGTTTTAAACATTGGGCGATTCTGACTGTCGATAATCTGAATACGCAGCCCCTCTTCCACCATGTTGATGATCAAATGCGGACGCAGTGCTTTCAGGCGCGGGTCGGCTTCAATCAGCTGGTCGAGCTTTTCACGTAACCGGTTGAGGCGAATCTCATCCAGCTTGCGTTTCTGCGCATCCATATCCACAACCTTCTTAACTTCACCCTCTTTCTTCGTTGGGTCGTCACCGCCACCCGGGATAGGGCTGCTGCTGTCGCTGCTGCGTTGTCCACCCGTCAGCGCCACTTTTAAGGGCGTCTGAAAATATTCCGCTATCTGAATCAACTGCTGTGGGCTGGCGATCGACAGCAGCCACATCACCATAAAAAATGCCATCATCGCCGTCATGAAGTCGGCATAAGCGATTTTCCATGAACCATGCCCTCCTTCATGTTTCTTATGTTTGCGCTTTCTAATCAGCACAATTGGGCGATTGCCATGTTTCATGAGGTCTGATCCGAAGTCTGTTTAGCCGGGTTCTTCGCGTTGCGTACGTGCTCTTCCAGTTCACTGAACGAAGGACGCTCGGCGGAGTAAAGCGTTTTACGGCCAAACTCGACGGCGATTTGTGGCGCATAGCCGTTCAGGCTTGAAAGCAGCGTCACTTTTACGCACTGCATCATCTTGGTTGTTTCTGCACATTTCTGACGTAACACTGACGCCAGCGGCGAAATAAAACCGTATGCCAGTAAAATCCCGAGGAAGGTTCCCACCATTGCATGGGCAACCAGCGCACCTAACTCTGCGGCTGGGCGGTCGGCTGACGCCAGGGCATGCACTACGCCCATCACCGCGGCGACGATACCGAAAGCCGGCAGGCCATCGCCCACTGCTGCGATACTTTGCGCAGGAACTTCACACTCGTGTTCGTAGGTTTCAATCTCTTCATCCATCAATGCTTCGATTTCGAAGGCATTCATGTTGCCACTGACCATAAGGCGTAAATAGTCAGTGATGAAATCTACTAACTGTTTATCGGCTAAGATGCGGGGATAATTAGCAAAAATTTCGCTCTGAGCGGGATCTTCAATATCGCGCTCCAGTGACAACATGCCTTGCTGGCGTGATTTCGCCATCAGGCGATACAGCAGCGCCATCAAATCCATATAGACCGCTTTGTTGTATTTCGAGCCACGAAACAGGAGCGGCAGGGCCTTCAGGGTCTTCTTGATCGATTTACCGTTGTTGCCCACCAGAAACGCACCGACGCCCGCCCCGGCGATCATCAGCAGTTCTGCAGGCTGGTAAAGCGCGCCAAGATGGCCGCCCACTAAAGCGTATCCGCCCAACACGGAACCTAATACAACGATGTAACCTAAAATTATCAGCACAAAAAATCCTTACGTCCGTAACGTGTTGGTCGACGTTAAGCCAGAAACCCAGGTGATGTTCACCACGTGGAGGCAAAAAAAAAGCAGCGGGATTAACCGCTGCTGGATGACTTCCACATTGCGAACAAATTTAAACGGCGTGTTTAACCTGTTCATCCAGCAGTTGTGGAAAGATATCGGCAGTATCTGCAGAAAGTTTACGTCTTTTTACGGCACGTGATGGTGGCTGGCACAGGCTGCAGACAAAGCTGCCAACAGGCTGATGTGCATGATTAATAAAGCTGCCGTTGCAGCTTTTACAATCCGATAATTCCAGCATACCGCTTTCGACGAATCGCACCAGGGTCCAGGCGCGTGTCAGCGCCAACAGCGGGCCCTCGTCCGATTGCGGGCACTGCTCAAGATAGAGGCGGTAGGCTTTGATTACCGCATCAATACCTTTGCTCAAACCGGTTTTCAGTAAGAAAGTCCAGGCGTTACAGAACATGGAAGCATGAATATTTTGTTCCCACGTCATGAACCAGTCAGTAGAGAAAGGCAACATGCCTTTAGGTGGTGGACTACCACGCAACTCTTTATACAGTTTAATCAGGCGACCGCGGCTCAGCTGCGTTTCGCTTTCCAGCATTTGTAACCGCGCACCCAGGGTAATCAGCTCCATGGCGAGCTGAATATCGCGCGCTTCCTGAACAATACTTTTTTCACCCATTATACCGCCCTCTTTTTAGTAGGCGCGGCGTCTTTAGACGCGCTGCGTAATAAACGGCTGGATAACAAAATCCCGGTGTGGATCTGTTGCAAATCATCCACGCGAGATTCCTGCGTCAGGCGATTAATAACGGTGCTATCGGTAAAACGAAACTGACACACAAGTTGATTGGTCTCAGCTAATTTTACCATTTCAGGTAAGGTTAATTCTGACAACGCATCTGCCATCTTTTCATCAATCCCGAGGCGAAACATTGCCGAAGCTTTTTCCTGGTTAATTAATCGCTGCGCGAGCAGTAAATATGACAAGTTGATATCGTAAATATGTTTTAGTAATTCAGATGTACCCATTTTTCCATCCTGAGAGACGCGACGTAACTTACCGCAGATAACATCTCTGCGTATCGAGCTGCTGGTTGGTAAATCTAAAGATGGCAAAAATAATTAAACATAAAAGGCAAATGGTTCTGAGTGCTGCTTCTTTTTACGACCCTGTGTTTTGGGTCAGAAGTCAATTTTTTCAGTCCACCTTATTCTTAAGTCTTCAACCTTCTTCCGTGAGGCCTTCATACATTTTTTAAGACTAATCCGAAAACAAGGCAAATCTATATCGTCTGATCCTCACATACAACGACAGTTCAGTGAAATTTTGGATAAAGTGTGACACAGGTCACACTTTTTAGCCTTTTTTCTTCAGAAATACTTTATGATCACATTTTGACTGTGTGTTTTTTGAGCGAAATTACGTTTTTTTTGTAGGGATTTGTCCTAACCAGGACTTAATTAGCAACAAAACGGCCGCAAAAGCCAAATCAGACCGTTGAGGTCAGGTTTATGTTCACGAATGCAATTTGTACCCTATTTAGAACCATTCAAAACCATAAAAGCAGTGGAATGTGCTGCCAGCAGAAACAATTATTTGTTTTTAAATTAGTCAGTTAGCGTTTTACTGCAGAGTAAGGGGCAACAGCCATGTCCGGCAGGCGATGGGGATTAGGCGCGTTCTGGCAATCCGTTGTAAAGGGTGACAGCAAGGTGTTTAGAGGGTGATCGTCGATGTAACAAGGAGTTACATTAATAACGTGAATGAATTGCAGGCAAGATAGTTTTGTGCACTAAGAGTATCGGCCCGGATCGCCAAAACTTTAGCTTAACCAGGTAAAAATAGTGTTTTGACATTTTAATGGGTCATTTTGACTGCAAAAGTGCCGGAATAGTGTCCTGCAGCGGTACAGGACCGCCTTTGAGTTAAGGGTAACTGATTAAAACATAAGGAGAGTTTGCAGACGGCAAGCGAGGGTCAAATACGACAAACAGCAAACAGCAAGCCATCCCTGGCTTGCTGCGGCATCAGGCGAGTTTTGGAAATGTGGCCACTTTATTCGCCATTCCATGATCGGCGCTACGTGGCGCAATCTTTTCGAGATCGCGTAGGAAGCTTTCGCGCCATGCGGTGATGTCGTTCTTACGCAGAACGGCCATCATATCGTTATAGCGAGAAATTCTTTCCGTGCGCGGCATAGTAATGGCCTTGTCCAGCGCAGCGGCCACCTCATCCCGGTCATAGGGATTCACGATCAATGCCGAGGTCAGCTCATTCGCCGCACCGGCAAAGCGGGACAGTACCAGTACGCCCGGATCATCCGGGTCCTGTGCCGCAACATACTCTTTCGCAACCAGGTTCATCCCATCACGTAACGGCGTCACCAGCCCCACGTCGGTCAGACGGAAGATTTTCATCAACAGACGACGGTCAAAGTGCTGGTTAAGGTAGTACAGCGGCGTCCAGCCCAGTGTCCCGTATTTACCGTTAATGCGCCCTGCTTCCGTTTCAAGCTGATGACGAATATCCTGGTAAGCCTGCACATCACCGCGTGACGTGGGCGCAATCTGGGAATAGCGAATTTTGCCGTGATGCTGAGGGAAGTTTTCCAGCAGCGCCTCATAAGCCAGGAAACGTTCTGGTAACCCCTTGGAGTAGTCCAGACGCTCACAGGCGATGATGTTGCGGGCATCGCCCAGCTCTTTTTTCATCGCGGCCATCTTCGGTGGCAACGGCCCTTCAGCCATCTCTTTAATGCTGTCGGGTTCAATCCCTATCGGGTAGACCTCGGTCATAAAGGTATTGCCATAGGCGCGGTGTTTCTTGTCACCCTTATTCTGCAACTGGGTCAACTGGCTGACACTATCGAGGAAAGCCACACGATCTGATTCTGTCTGGAAGCCTAGCAGATCGTATTCGCACAGCATCTCCAGCAGTTCCTTATGAGGAGGCAGCGCGTTGAAAATTTCCGGCGTAGGGAAAGGAATATGCAGGAAGAAGCCGATACGGTTGTTAATGCCAGCCCGACGCAATGCAGCGGCGAAAGGTAAAAAGTGGTAATCGTGGATCCACAGAATGTCATCCGGCTTAATCAGCGGCTTTAATCGCTGCGCGACCGCATCATTGACCTCACAGTAGCCTTCCCAGGCTTCGCGCTGGAACTGAACTAAGTCTAACCGGTAGTGAAAGGCGGGCCAGATAACGGTGTTTGAAAACTGGCAGTAGTAAAGATCGTATTCGTTCTGGCTCAGAGGGAAAGAGGCATATTCAATACCGTCATGTTCCATTACCGATACCGGATTTTCTTCTTCACCTGAAAACTCACTGATCTCACCGTTCCAGCCAAACCAGAGTCCGCCCGTGCTCTTCAGCGCGTCCAGAATGCCGACGGCCAGGCCGCCAGCACCGGTTTTGTTCCCATTTGGCATGGCGATACGGTTAGATACAACCACTAAACGACTCATAACCTACACTCCTTACCAATGTTGTCTTGCTCTAATTGTAATCGTGTTGTTTCAAGCCAGGCATAGACATCCGTAACGTCATGTAAACGATAATGCGCCTGACTGGGGCCTTCCCCCACTTTTATAGAGATTCCCTGCAGGGCATTCACCGCAGCGAATCCTTTCTCATCGGTCAGGTCATCCCCGATAAACACCGGGATACGGCCTGAGAATGGGGCTTCCTGCATAAATTTATGGACGGCTGCGCCTTTATCAATCCCGGTGGGTTTGATTTCTACAACGCATTTGCCGGGTTGCAGCGCAAGACCGTTAAAACGCGCCACCGCAGCCTGAGCCAGTTGCATAACATCCTGTTCGTGCTGCGGCGCGCGACGGTAATGAAGCGCGAAAGCCATGCCTTTAGCTTCCAACTGCGTACCCGGCCACTGCTCCATCGCCTCCTCAAGCAGGCGTTTGAGCGGACGTTCAACATCATCTGGCAAAGTCACCCGATGCAGTTCGCCTGTCGCATCGCGCCGTTCAGCTCCATGCACGCCGGCTGCCGGTGCCCGCAGAGGCGCCGCCAGCGCATCCAGTTGTTCGACAGGTCGGCCAGAAACCAGCGCCACTGCGCCATGGCATAACGATGAGAGCCGTTGCAGTTCTGCGACGACATTTTCTGGAATGAAAACAGCATCGGGCTGGGACTGAATCGCTGCCAGCGTGCCATCGACATCAAAAAAGAAGGCATACAGACCGCCGCTCAATGACGGAAATGAGGCATCACTATCTGCCATCTGGGTCACGTGTCTTCTCCTGTAAATAGGTTCATCATCAGGACATCACAGCAGAGGACGTTTCAGCAAGAGGTTGGCTCAAGGCCATGTGAAGTAAGGAGACTGCGTGGTAAAACCCTGCAATTCAACAACCCTTTCTCAAAAAACAAATGTGTTTTGATGCTGATAAATCCGCTGGCTGCTATTGTCGCCCCATAAAGTGTAGTCGCTAAATTTCGTTCTGCCAGGAATATGCATTTCCTGTGCCAGCCGTCTCGCTTTCCAATGCCCTGGACTGGCCCGGACCGATCCCTGAGCGCTTACCGTCTTTTTATCAAGCGCTCAGCAATGAAATAAAAGTGTAATAAATGGCCCTATTTAAGGTTTTCTTAATCTTTAATCAGCAGACTGTTTAAAATTATTGTCAACTCATTCGCGCGTACACGGATGGGCGGTATTTTGTTGGTTTCATGAACGCTTTTTAATCGGTGGTAATAGTAATTAATGACTTTCCATGCGTCCTGGATTAATAATTCCTTTCCGTATGAAATCATTTTTTGGGCGTCGCTTTCCCCTATTACTGATTACGTCCTTTTGGCAATGCGGCATTTTATGTTTTGCTATATCGCGACAGCTTTATTGCCCTGGCAAGGTTTTCGTCATACGGCGTTGCCATTCGTCTGAATGTGGCATTGCGTCAGGCAGTCTCTCAGCGTTATCGCGGCATTCGGTAAAGGTTACGCGTCGTTTGCCATCGATTAATAGGCTGAGATTCCCTGACGCAATAGGCGTTTACGTTGCTTTCGGTCACAATAGCCCCGGGGCGCTTGTCCTGTTCACCCACACGATGGGGACTCAAACACGCTTTATCTGCCTGTCTCACTGCCAGCGCCGATTCGTAAAGGGTTTCAGAACTTATGAAAATATTGATTGTTGAAGACGATGCCCTGCTACTTCAGGGGCTGGTACTGGCGCTGGAAGGTGCAGGCTATGTGTGCGATGGTGTTTCAACGGTCCGTTCTGCCGAAGCCCACCTTGCCAGCGGACTTTACAGCCTGGTGGTGCTGGATATCGGCCTGCCGGACGAAGACGGCCTGCATTTACTGCAACGCCTGCGTCGTCAAAAGCAGATGCAGCCCGTTTTAATCCTGACCGCACGCGATACCATTGAAGAGCGCATAGCCGGACTCGATGCCGGCGCTGATGACTATTTGATTAAGCCTTTTGCGCTGGATGAGTTGCTGGCACGGATTCGCGCGCTGATCAGGCGTCACGTCAACCAGGGCGATTCCCGCCTCGAAGTGGGTAATCTGTCACTGGATATGACTCACCGCCAGATTCATCTGGATGACGTGCTGCTCGACCTGACGCCCAAAGAGTTTTCCATTCTGTCCCGATTGATGTTGAAAGCAGGCCATCCGGTTCACCGTGAGTTGCTGTATCAGGACATCTACAACTTTGATAATGAGCCCTCCACCAATACGCTGGAAGTCCATATTCATAACCTGCGCGACAAAGTGGGCAAAGCCACGATCCGAACGGTTCGCGGTTTTGGCTATGCCTTATCTCAGCCGCGCACAGAAAACGAGTCATCACCCGAATGAATCCCTACCGTTCTGGCAATACCATGCGTTTCCGGCTGATGCTCACGATTGGCATGATCATGCTGTTTTTTCAGTTGATCAGCGTGGCCTGGCTCTGGCATGAGAGTAAAGAGCAGGTGCAGTTTTTGGTGGAAGCCAACCTGCTTAACCGCAACATGGATAAGCACGTGGATAAAGAGGTCCGTGAAGCCATCCTGAGCCTGGCGCTGCCCAGCCTGGTCATGATTAGCCTGACGCTACTGCTGTGCTATCAGGCGGTAAGATGGATTACGCGCCCGCTTTATCAACTGCAGCATGAGCTGGAAAGCCGGAGTGAGGTGAACCTGGAGCCGATTATCTTTGAAGGCTCCGTTCAGGAGATTGATGCCGTCACGCAGTCCATTAACCGACTTGTTGCGCGGTTAACCGCCAGTCTTGAACGCGAACGCCTCTTTACTGCCGATGTTGCTCATGAACTGCGTACGCCGCTCGCTGGGCTGCGTTTACATCTTGAACTGTTACAGCGCAACCAGGCCGTCGATACACAACCGTTATTACAGCGGCTTGATCAGATGTCTGGCAATGTCTCTCAACTGTTGCAACTCACGCGTGCAGGTCAGCAGTTCACCTCTGGCAGTTATCAGAATGTTGAGATAGTAGAGGAAGTCATCCTGCCGATGGAGGCTGAGTTGAGTGCAATGCTGGAGACGCGCGAGCAGACACTGACCCTGGAGGTCGAGGACATGTTCCGGGTGAAGGGCGATGCCATCTTGCTGAGAATGCTACTGCGTAACCTGGTAGAGAATGCTCATCGCTACAGTCCATCGGGCGGAAACATTACGGTGCGTATTGAGGCAACAGCCGGGCTGTCGCTCATCATTGAGGATGAAGGGAACGGCATTGATGAAAGTATGCGCGGTGAACTGAGTAAAGCCTTTGTACGCATGGATACCGGCTACGGCGGCATTGGCCTGGGGTTGAGCATTGTCAGCCGGATTGTCCAGCTCCATGGCGGACAATTCCTGCTGGAAAATCGCCCAGATCGTTCAGGCTGCCGCGCCAGGGTAAACTTCGCTACTGCGTGATTTAGCCGTTGAACCAGCAGACCAGAAAAGCAATCACTGTGCCGGCGGCAATAATCACGGCTAGATATTCGCTGAGGCTGCGAGACGGAACAGAACTGACGGATACGGTGGGGGTTTTCATCGATCTCTCCAGTGATGTTTTATGCAGTATCGCTTCCTTATATTAAGGAAACATTAACCTGCCGCGCCTTCAGGCTGCCCGCCAGGCGCAGGCGATCGATCCCTGCTACGCTAAATCATTCATCTCACGCCATGCCATCACCCCGCTAAAACCTGGCAACGGCCTGAAATGCCTTGTGTGACGTTGAAAACGATCGATCTCATCCCCACCTCTTTCCTTCAGACCAGACAGGAGTAATTTTATGGCTATCCAATATGCAGTGATCGCAGGCGGCTGTTTCTGGTGTACAGAAGCGGTCTTTAAAGATGTGATCGGCGTTGAGTCAGTGGAAAGTGGTTATACCGGCGGTGCGCGCCCTAATCCCACCTACGAGCAGGTGTGCAGCGGCGCAACCGGTCATGCCGAAGCCATTCGTATTGGTTTTGATGCTGAAAAGATCAGCTATGGCGATTTGCTGGACATCAGCTTTGCGACCCACGATCCGACCCAGCTCAATCGTCAGGGCAATGACATCGGTACACAGTATCGTTCCGCGATTTTTGTTGAGACGCCGGAGCAGGAAGCCGAAGCCAAAGCGGCCATCGCGCGTGCCCAACAGGATCATGCTGAGCCTGTTGTGACCACCATTGAACCGTTAAAAGCCTGGTATCCCGCTGAAGGTTATCATCAGGATTACTGGGAAGGCGCCGGTCAGCGAAACGGTTACTGCATGGCGGTGATTCCCCCCAAACTGCAAAAGCTGCGCAAGAGTTTTGCCAACCGCGTAAAAAGCGCGCAGTAAGCTCAGGCAACCCAGCGAATCTCCCCTTCTGTTACGCTGTGCAATATCGCGTTTTTGGCGCCAAAAAAACGCGATTTGCGCAGCCTTAACGCGATTCGTTCAGAGCTTAAGCGAATAGAAAAAAAGAGAAAAATAGTGCTTGACCGTTTCAGGCCGACTCCCTATAGTAGCGCCCCGTTGACCCAGCGCGGTCAGCAACAATTTGCGGTGAGGTGTCCGAGTGGCTGAAGGAGCACGCCTGGAAAGTGTGTATACGGCAACGTATCGGGGGTTCGAATCCCCCTCTCACCGCCATCTTCAAAGAAGAGCCTGAACTCACGTTCAGGCTTTTTTTTACATATTCTCCGCCGAGGGGGATGAGAAGCCCCGACCGGGGTTCGACAAAACGGCCCGCCGTTTTGCATGGCCGTCAGGCCACCCGAAGGGCGAGCGCAGCGAGTGAATCCCCCTCTCACCGCCATATTCAAAGAAGAGCCTGAACTCACGTTCAGGCTTTTTTTTTTATATATTCTCCGCCGAGGGGGATGAGAAGCCCCGACCGGGGTTCGACAAAACGGCCCGCCGTTTTGCATGGCCGCAGGCCACCCGAAGGGCGAGCGCAGCGAGTGAATCCCCCTCTCACCGCCACATTCAAAGAAGAGTCCAGACTAACCTCTGGACTTTTTTTTGCATATTCTGCGCCGAGGGGGATGAGAAGCCCCGACCGGGGTTCGGCGTCTAGATACCTTCATGCTTAGAGGTAAAGAGTTCAGGGCCGTTATCGCGAAGGAGTTGCAGCATCCGCATCACCGGTGGGCTCGGTGTGATTTCACCTCGCTCCCATTTCGATACGCTATCGACCGTCATGCCAAATGAGAGCGCCACAAGCGATTGCGACATTCCCCAACGCATGCGCACGTCTTTGATTTCAGTTGCTGTCATGGGCTTTACTGATGCAATACGGGCACGGAGTTCACGATTTTTTGCGCGCTTTGCTATGGACTCCACTTCTTCATCTGTTGCCAGTCCTAACGCGTGAAACGCTTTCGCATCTTCAAGTAGTTCACTCAATTCGGCGGGTTCAGTTTTCATTACATTTAACCTCTCTGACCATTCCGCTTCTGACGAGCAGGCTCATCACTTCACTATTTGCACGGAAAAACATTCTTGCCACATCCCTGTAGGTATCCAGCTGATCTTCATCGATTTCCCTGGCGTATTTCCTCGACAAGTTTTTAACCCATCCATCGTAATAAACCAGGTTGGTGCCTTGTCTGAAGAAGATGACCGTTCGCACGCCGCCACGCTTGCCTTGGTGAAGAGCAAGACGCTTTTTAATAACGCCACCGCCTAAGTCAGCCTCAAACACGCCAGTAATAACGTCACCTTCTGCGTAACACAGGACGCTGTCTGTCAGACGCGTTTTTTTAAACACTCTGTCAAAACGTTTATGAACATAAAGCGTAAAACCCATGAAAAGTCCCTTTTCGTTATGGCGAGAATTATAGTAATGATTACTACACTTCACAAGCCAAAGGCCCCTGGTCTTACGTCCAAATGGATCTGAAGCTATTTGTAAAAAAGTAAGAAATCCAATCGGTGCGCATCGCCATTACCGCTGGCCATGAATAACACCCGCCCACACTATCAGCGATTCAGATTCCCCACTCACCTGTTCACGCCTTGCGTACGCGAAGTGCGAGCCGCTCCCCAAAAAATTACGCGCTACGAAATGTATCCCCCACCAATACAAAAGGCCTACCGGTCTACCCGGCAGGCCCTTTAACACATTCACCCGTTACTTTTTATCCAGCGACCATGTCGCGCTGCGGACATCGACCTTCACCGGCAATAAACCAATTTGTGTAAATTTATCTGCCAGTGCCTGCTGCTCTTTGAAAACATCCGGCGTCATCCGCTCGGCCCCTAAGGGCATTCTAGCCAGCGCGCGCTGCCAGATAGGTTCGGGCAGGCCAGTCGAGCCAGACAGAATTTTCGCGGCTTCGCCCTGGTTTTTATTGGCCCAGCTGCTCAGCTTTTGCAGCTCTGAAAGAACCTCTTTGGCCTCGTCTGGATGACCTTCCGCAAATTTGCGGCTGGCCAGATAAAAGGTGTAGTGCGGTACCAGCCCCTCGGCATTTTTAAGCAGCCGCGCGCCGGCGGTGGTTTCTACTTCCGCCAGGTAAGGGTCCCAGATGACCCATGCATCTACAGCGCCTCGCTGGAAAGCCGCTCGCGCATCAGCAGGAGGAAGATAAACCGGCGTGATATCCTTGTATTTTAGCCCCGCCTGCTCAAGGGCTGATACCAGAAGATAATTCACATCCGATCCCTTGTTCAGGGCGACGCGCTTGCCTTTTAAATCCTTGACACTTTTTATCGTCGAATCCGCAGGCACCACTATGGCTTCGGTTTGTGGATTTGCCGGTGAATGGCCCAGATAAACCAGGTCAGCCTGCGCGGCTTGCGCAAAAGTTGGCGGCGCATCACCCGTTGCGGCCAGATCGATGCTGCCTATGTTGAGCCCTTCCAGCATTTGCGGTCCCGCCGGAAATTCCACCCAGTGCACGGCAATCCCCTGCTTTTTGAATTCACTGTCGAGCGTGCCCCGGTATTTCAGTAAGGCAAAAATGTTGGCTTTCTGAAAACCGATATTCACTACCCTGGGTTTCTCTTCTGCGTGTGCCGTCACGATGCTGCTAATGTGCGCGACCGCAAGCAGTGCGCTGAATATAATTTTTTTCATGTCTCTTTCCTGAGTGGTGTTGTCGTCAGCGCAACATAGCAAACCAGGCCTCAACGCCTTAATGCGTAAAACTTCTATCTTTAGTCATAAAACGTCATTGCGACCACACCGCGTCACGTACGTTAATCGCGCGGGGAAACAGGCCCAGCGCGTAGAAACGATCCGCGATTCTCTGCTGCTCCCGAATGATCGCCAGATTCATTGGTTGCGTCTGGTGGCTCCGCCGGGCCAGCGCCAGGCGCAGCGCGCGATCAGACATCCCTAGCTCCCCGGCCAGCAGCCCGGCGGCCTCTTTAGGATGGGCATCAATGTAGCGCCCCGTCTGCTCCAGCGCGGTTACCAGTATTTCTAAAAGGTCTGGAGACTGGTTCGCGAAGTGGCGATCGGCAAGGTAGAACTGATGGTTATTCACCCGTCCTACGCCGTCGGCAATGACCCGGAGCTGTTCCCCTTTTTCTGCCTCGCTCAGCAGAGGATCCCACATCATCCATGCATCAACGGCATTCAGATCGCTGGGCGTGAGCGGGTATTTAGGCGGCGCGTACACAATCCGCACGTCCTCTGGCGTCATCCCCGCCTCATCAAGGATTTGCAGCAGCAGAAAATGCACGTTGGAACCTTTATTTACGGCAATACGTTTGCCTCTTAAGTCTGCCATCTGGTTTATCTGACTGTGCTTAGCCACCAGCAGCGCCACGCTTTGTGGCGCGGGCGGCTCCCAGGCAACGTACACCAGAGAACAGTGACTGGCCTGGGCAAATAAAGGCGGTACTTCGCCGGTGGTGCCAAAATCAATTTCCCGATTGCTCAGCGCATGCAGCAGCTGAGGCCCGGCGGGAAATTCGCTCCACAGGATGCTGACGTTTTGCCCGGCGAGCTGCTGTTCAAGCTGCTGGCGCGCTTTGAGGATGCCAAGGTTGCCAAACTTTTGATAACCAATTCGCAACTCGCGCTCCTGCGCGCCCGTTGTTGACGCGGTGCGAAGGGTTGACGTCAGGCTGCGACGCGGCTTGATGATGCCGTAATGGCCAAGATGCGTACGCAGGCTGTTACGGCTAATCCCCAGCAACGCCGCGGCCTGTAACTGGTTGCCCTGGCTTAGTTCATAGGCATTTCTCACCAGTGCCTCAATGACGCGGGGATAAAGTGGCGTGTCACTGCACTGGATCTGCTGGCGAATAAAATCATCAAGCGCATCATGCTTTTGTACCCGCCCCGTGCCCGTAACCGTGCCCAGCCGCAGCTGTTGTGGTTCTACCTGCGGTGTTTCACAGAGCAGCACCGCGTTATGTAATGTATTTTCCAGCTCCCGTATATTCCCTGGCCATGAATGGGCCTTGAGCGTTTCCATTGCCTCGTCGCTCAGGCGCAGCTGCGGTCGCCCCAGTCGGCGCGCATAGCTTTGCAGAAAATAGTTAGCCAGAACCGGGATATCCTCACACCGCTGGCGCAGCGGCGGCAAGGCAACGCTGGCGACGTTTAACCGGTAGTAGAGATCCTCGCGAAACCGCCGCTCGGCTATCGCAGTCGTCAGATCGCGGTTCGTCGCGGCAATCACCCGGACGTCAACTTTTACTGCGCGAGAAGATCCCACGCGGGTAATTTCCCTTTCCTGCAGTACGCGAAGCAGTTTGACCTGAAGGGGCAGGCTCAGCTCGCCGATTTCATCCAGCAGTAACGTCCCGCCCTGCGCGGCCTCAAACCAGCCACGATGACGGTCGGTCGCGCCGGTAAATGCCCCCTTCTCATGACCAAAGAGTTCTGATTCTGCCAGGCTCTCCGTTAGCGCACCGCAGTTCACTGCCATAAAGGGCGCATGGCGGCGCGGGCTGTGATGATGCAGATAGCGCGCCATCACCTCTTTGCCAGTGCCGGTTTCACCAATGATTAATACGGTCGCGTCCGTGGGCGCCAGCTGATCCAGAATATGCCTGAACGCCAGGGAAGCAGGGTCAATTAAATCGGGGCCAGCGTGTTGCATAGCGCGTTCCTGCTGAGTGAGTGAGAGAGCGCTAAAGATATCCCTTGTTGCGGCCAGAAACGAGCCGCTGCCCAGCGTGATTTGCTGCAAATACAGCAGTATCCTTCACATATTGCTGCATTTGCAGCAGCCGCCGCCGCCGCAATAAAAACCTATCTTATTGATATTAAAAAATAAAAAACACTTAACCTGTTGGCACGTATCCTGCTTAGAGCTATATAACTGAAAATGAATTTTCTAATTGCCAATTTCAAATATCGTTATAAAGGAATCTGCTAATGCCTGATACCGCTGAAAAAAACATCAATCTTTTTTGGTTCTTACCGACACATGGTGACGGGCGTTATTTGGGAACCACCCAGGGCGGCAGAGCGGTAGACCTGCCCTATCTGCAACAGGTAGCCCTTGCCGCCGATAATCTGGGTTTCTATGGCGTTTTAATTCCCACTGGAAAAAGCTGCGAAGATGCCTGGCTGGTAGCCTCTGCGCTGGTGCCGATTACTAAACAGCTTCGCTATCTGGTAGCCGTCCGGCCGGGATTGCAGCCACCCAGCCTGGCGGCCCGCATGGCGGCTACGCTGGATCGTCTGTCTGAAGGACGTTTGCTGATCAATGTGGTGACCGGCGGCGATCCGGTTGAAAACAAGGGCGACGGCATTTTTCTCAGCCACGCTGAACGTTATCAGGTCACCCGTGAGTTTCTTGATGTCTATTCCCGCCTGCTTAAAGGAGAGAAAGTGGACTATCACGGGGAACATATTCACGTGGAAGGGGCTGAGATCCTCTTTCCACCGGTACAGGCCGAAGGTCCACCGCTTTATTTCGGTGGCTCATCCGATGAAGCGGTTGACGTTGCAGCCCGTCAGGTTGATACCTATCTGACCTGGGGCGAACCCTTAGCGCAGGTTGCCGCTAAACTTGAAGGGGTGCGGAAGCGCGCAGAGGAACGCGGCAGGACGCTTTCCTACGGTATTCGTCTGCACGTCATCGTGCGGGAAACCGAGGAAGAAGCCTGGGCCGCGGCGGATAAGCTGATCGCACATCTGGATGAAGACACCATCGCCGCCGCCCAGAAAATCTTTGCCAGAATGGATTCGACCGGACAGGCTCGCATGAGCGCACTCCACGGTGGCTCGCGTGATGGACTGCGCATCGGTCCCAACTTATGGGCTGGCGTCGGTCTGGTACGCGGCGGCGCGGGTACCGCGTTGGTGGGAAATCCGCAGCAGGTCGCGGAACGGATTCGGGAATACCAGGCGCTGGGCATTGATAACTTTATTCTGTCCGGTTATCCGCATCTCGAAGAAGCACACCGGGTTGCCGATTTGCTGATGCCGCTGTTGCCGCTTTCAACCCCTGCGGGAAATAAACAGCGCACGGTTAATACCGGTCCTTTTGGCGAAACCATCGGAGGCGACCGTCGTCCCGAAAAACAGGCCAGTGCAAGCTAATCAGAGAGGCAGTGTATGTCCGAGCAGCATATTGTCATTGTGGGTGGAGGATTCAGCGGAACGGCGCTGGCCGTTCATCTTGGTCGTCTGGGCGGCCCGGGCCTGCGCGTCACGGTCATCGAACCCCGCGCGCAGCTGGCCCAGGGCGTAGCTTACTCGACCACCGACCCGGCGCATCGCACCAACGTCCCCGCCTCGCGTATGCAACTCGCCGGCGACGAGGAAGGCAGCTTTGAGCGCTGGTTCCGTGCCTCTGCCGCATTTGCCAGGGATGCGGCGGCTGAATGGCACGACGGCACGGTTTTTCCGCAGCGCAGGCAGTTTGGCCAGTGGGTCAGTGAACAGTTTAGTGCAGTAAAACAGCATTCCCCTGTTGAGCTGTTGCATGTGCAGGACCGCGCCGTTGCGCTGCGACAAGGTACGGTCAGCACCGCATCCGGCGCACATCTCGATGCTGATATCGTGGTACTGGCCATCAGCCATCCCGCGCCTCAACTTCCCTCAGCCCTGGCCTCGCTGGCACCTCACCCGGCACTGATTGCCGATCCTTGGCGGGAAGGTGCCCTGTCTCAGATTGCGCCTGACGACCGGGTTGCCATTGTGGGTACCGGCTTAACCATGTCAGACATGGTTGCGACCCTGGACCGTCAGGGACATCGCGGGCCAGTCACCGTCTTTTCCCGACGCGGTCAGCTTCCGCGTTCCAGCCTCACTGAGGACAATTTCAGCTGGCATCTTGGTATTGATTTCAGCAAACCTCTGGGCGTTCGCGCCTGGCTACGCCGGATCAGACAGGAAATTCGCCAGGCGGCGGCCAGGCACATCCCGTGGCAGGTGGTGTTCGATGAGGTCCGTCACAACGGTCAGGCGATTTGGCAAAGCCTGTCGCTGGATGAACAACGGCGTTTCCTGCGGCATCTGCGGCCATGGTGGGACGTTCACCGTTATCGGATTGCCCCCCAGGTTGGGCAGGTGTTAAAGCACCACCAACGCAGCGGCACACTCCGCGTGCTCGCCGCACGACTGACCGCGGCGGCGGCGTTGCCCTCTGCCGTCAGGCTCAGCCTGCAACCGCGTTTCGGCGGCGTACAGGCGCTGGAGGTGGACAAGATCATCGTCACCACCGGTCCTGCGCATGGCGCGTTGATTGAGCGCGATGCGTTACTCAACCAGCTGGCTCAGGATGGCGTTATTCAGTCCGATCCGCTGGCGCTGGGAATTCATGTCAATGCCCGGTCACAGACGCTAAACCCCAAGGGCCAGGCGAATCCTCATCTGTATGTGGTCGGGCCTGCGGCGCGCGGACGTTTTGGTGAATTAATGGGCCTGCCGCAGGTTGCCACACATGCTGAGGCCGTCGCACGCCAGTTGCTCAACCTCACTGATGACACGCGTCATGAGCGATGTCCCCTTTCTCTGACTAATTAATTTACCCCCCTTTTTCATCCCAACGAAGTGGGCGGCCCGACAGTGCCGCATCCGCTCAGGAGTTTGCTATGCCTAAACAACGTGAAATCCGCCTTAATGCGTTTGATATGAACTGTGTGGGTCACCAGTCACCTGGCCTGTGGGCGCACCCTCGCGACCGCTCGTGGCAATACAAAGATCTGGAATACTGGACAGATTTGGCGGTCCTGTTGGAACGCGGTAAGTTCGACGGCCTGTTTATCGCCGACGTCTTGGGGATTTACGATGTTTTCAACGGGAATAATGATGCTGCTCTTCGCAGTGCCGCCCAGGTACCGGTCAATGACCCGCTGGCTCTGATTACGCCGATGGCGATGGTGACAAAGCACCTCGGTTTTGGCCTGACCGCATCACTCTCTTTTGAGCATCCCTATCCGTTTGCCCGGCGCATGTCGACGCTGGATCATCTGACCAAAGGTCGGATCGGCTGGAATATCGTTACCTCCTATCTGGAAAGCGGAGCCCGCAATCTGGGACAGGTCAGCCAAACCAGCCACGATGCGCGTTATGACTACGCCGACGAATATCTGCAGGTGGTATACAAGCTGCTGGAAGGCAGTTGGGAGGATGATGCCGTGATACGCGATCGCCAGCGTCATATTTTCAGCGATCCCAATAAGGTGCATCCCATTAATCATCAGGGAACGTTTTTCCAGGTACCGGGCATTCATCTGTGTGAGCCTTCGCCCCAGCGCACGCCTGTGCTGTATCAGGCAGGCGCATCCAGCCGCGGTAAAGCCTTCGCCGCACAACACGCCGAGTGCGTATTTGTTGCCGCGCCGTCTAAAGTGCTGTTGAAGAAAACCGTGGCTGATATACGTCGTCGTGCAGAGGAGGCCGGCCGCGATCCGCGCAGTATTCTGATTTTCAATATGCAAACGGTCATTGTGGGGGAAACCGATAAAGCGGCCCAGGCCAAGTGGCAGGATTACAAACGCTATGTCAGCCATGAAGGCGCACTGGCGCTGATCTCCGGCTGGACCGGCATCGATTTCAGTCAGTACCAACCCGACCAGGTTTTTAAGCATCTGCATACCGATGCCATTCAGTCTGTTGTAGAGAGCTTCTCCACAGCCGATCCGCAGCGTGAATGGACGGTGCAAAACATGGCCGACTGGGTGGGCATTGGCGGCTTTGGCCCCCTGCTGGTGGGCAGCACAGAAACCGTTGCCGATGAACTGCAAAGCTGGGTGGAGGAGACGGACGTGGATGGCTTTAATCTGGCCTATGCCCTCACGCATGAAACCTTTGCTGATGTCGTCGATCTGCTGGTGCCGGAACTGCAAAAACGTGGCGTTTATAAACAGGATTACCAACCCGGTACGCTGAGAGAGAAGCTGTTTGCTAAGGGCGCCCGCCTTGAGCATCCTCATCCCGGCGCAGGATATCGACGCACAACCTCGGTATCAGGCCGGGTTGTGCCTGCGGAGGCATCATGAGGGGATTTAACGATCTGTTCGGATAGCCCGTCTGCCGCTGAGCAGACTGACATCACGTCCCCTTGCCCGCTAATTTTACCGGATGCGTCACAGCGCACCCGGTATTTCCCTTATCTACAAAAATCAAATTAACTTATTGAAATTAAAGTAATAGTTATCACTTTTTGTTGTTTGTTTACATCGCGATTCCTGCATATAAAGGCGTCACCTGTACAGACAATAACGAGGATATAATGAGCACATTAAATATCGATGACGATGCCGCGATCCCCTTACCTCACTCAACGCCCATTCGCTCCGTCAGCGACGTTGCAAAGTTGATTAATACGCAAAGTGAGAAAAACAGCTACGCACGCTGGATCGTGTTTCTGGCGTTAGGCGGCGTATTTCTGGATGCCTACGACCTGACCACCCTGTCTTACGGCATTGATGATGTCGTGAAAACATTCAGCTTAACGCCCACATTAACCGGACTGGTCACCTCATCCATTATGATTGGCACCATTGTCGGTAATCTGGTCGGGGGCTGGCTGACGGATAAATATGGCCGCTATTCCGTCTTTATGGCGGACATGCTTTTTTTTGTGGTGTCCGCTATTGCGGCCGGCCTGGCGCCGAACGTCTGGGTACTGATTGGCGCGCGCTTTTTGATGGGCGTTGGTGTGGGCATCGATTTGCCTGTCGCGATGGCCTATCTGGCCGAATTTTCGAAATTCTCCGGAAAGGGGAATAAAGCGTCGCGGCTCGCCGCCTGGTGCCCCATGTGGTATGCCGCGTCTTCGGTGTGCTTTCTGATTATTTTTGGCCTTTACTTTCTGCTGCCTGCAGAGCACCTCGACTGGCTGTGGCGCGCTTCATTGCTGTTTGGCGCAGTGCCTGCCCTGCTCATCATTGCTGTGCGCAGCAGGTTTATGAATGAGTCTCCGCTGTGGGCCGCAAACCAGGGGGATTTAAGCGGCGCAGCGCGAATCCTGCGCGATTCGTACGGCATTCACGCGCACGAAGATAAGCGCGCTGAGCCGGCGGCCAAACCCGTCGCCCAGGCGGTCAGTTTTCGCGTCTTGTTTCAAAAACCTTACCGGGAGCGCACCGTTGTGGCGGCGGTGATGAACGCCTGTATTTCATTCGAATATACGGCGATCGCCTTTTTCCTGCCCTCTATCCTGGCGCAGTTTCTGGGGGCGGGCGTCTTTGAAACGATCTCCGCCTCGCTAGGACTTAACGCGCTGTTCGCCTTTACCGGCGGCCTGCTTGGCATGCGTCTGGCCTGGCGATTTCCGTCACGCCATGTTGCGATTGCCGGATTTGCCCTGCAGTTTATTGCGCTGATCTCACTGGCTCTGATTGGCCATCCTGTTGCAACCTACGGCGTCGTATTTGCCATTTTACTGCTGGGGCTGTGGTTGTTTGCTGAGGGCTTTGGGCCAGGAGCGCAGTTAATGATCTATCCCGCCCTCTCCTATCCCACGCACATTCGGGCCACCGGCGTCGGTTTTAGTCGTTCCGTCTCAGGCATCGGGAGCGCGCTGGCGCTGTTCATTCTGCCCATATTGCAGGCGGCTTATGGCACCAATATGTTCTGGATCGTGTCACTGGCCGCCCTTATTCCCATCATTTTCCTGTTAGTCGTCCGGTTTGAACCCACTCGTCACGATATCGATGACCAGTCAACACACGGAGAACACCATGTCTGAGCCCGATTACACCTCGCTGGCGGCGCGTTTCCGCCCCATCTTTGCCCGCATCGCCGAAGGCGCTGCCGATCGCGAACGGAATCGTACCCTGCTTCACGAGCCGGTTCGCTGGCTGAAGGCGGCGGGTTTTGGCACGCTGCGTATTCCACAAGCAAACGGCGGATTGGGTGCCTCGCTGCCACAACTGTTCCGCTTACTGACCGAGCTGGCAGAAGCGGATTCTAACCTGCCTCAGGCGCTGCGCGCGCACATGGCCTTTGTCGAGGATCGTCTTAACCAGCCCGACAGTGAGGCGCGCCAGCGCTGGTTTAATCGGTTTATCGACGGTGATATTGTCGGGAGCGGCTGGAGTGAAACAGGCAGCGTTCGATTAGGAGACGTGAATACGCAGGTGTCGCCCGCCGCCAACGGCTGGCGGCTTGAGGGCGAAAAATTTTACAGCACCGGCACGCTGTATGCCGACTGGATTGATGTTTACGCTAAGCGTACGGACAACCAGCGCGATGTCATTGCGGTGGTCAGTACACATCAGGATGCGGTAGTGCGAGAGGATGACTGGGACGGATTTGGTCAACGTCTTACCGGTAGCGGAACCACGCGTTTTCATCAGGCCGTTGTGGAACCTGCCCATGTCTATGATTTCAGCGAGCGCTTCCGATATCAAACCGCCTTCTATCAGCATGTCTTACTGGCGACGCTGGCCGGGATAGGCAGGGCTATCGTGCGGGACGTGTCACAGGGCGTAGCAAACCGAAAACGAATCTACAGCCACGGTAATGCCCGTCAGGTCAGCCAGGACGTGCAGGTCTTACAGGTGGTGGGACAGATCAGCAGTTGGATATGGGCAACCGATGCCGCCGTGCAGCGGGCCACGCACGCGCTGCAACAGGCTTTTGATACGCACGTTCAGGGACAAGATGAAACGCAGATTCATGCCGCCAACGTCCAGGCAGAAGTGGAGGCTGCGAAGGCGCAGGTCGTGGCCGTGGATTGGGTGACGCGTGCGGCCAGTGAGCTGTTTAACGCGCTTGGCGCGTCAGATACGCGAGTGAGTAAAGCGCTGGACCGTCACTGGCGCAATGCCCGAACGATTGGCTCGCACAATCCGGTGATCTATAAAAGCCGTAACGTGGGCGACTGGGAAGTCAACGGGCGCGATCCTACCTTTATCTGGCAAATCGGCAGCGGCGAATAGCGCCCCATCACGGAGATAAAAAACCCGGCCGAAGCCGGGTTTTGGTCGCTACATGACTCAATCGAACGCTAGCTGTAAGCATGCAAAGTGCGCTGACACAGCGCGGAACGCACGCAATCCTCTTTGCCAAAACGGACAATGCCCACCATCTCGTCCTCTTCAAAACGCGCCAGCGCGTCCGCGAGACCAGAAGGCACCCCAGCGGGCAAATCGCACTGGGTTATATCGCCGTTAACAATCACCGTGACGTTTTCGCCAAGGCGGGTCAGAAACATTTTCATTTGCGCAGCGGTAACGTTCTGCGCTTCATCGAGAATCACCACTGCATTTTCAAAGGTACGACCGCGCATATAAGCAAAGGGCGCGATTTCAACTTTGCCAATTTCGGGACGCAGACAATATTGCATAAAGGATGCGCCAAGACGTTTAACCAGAATGTCGTAAACCGGGCGGAAATACGGGGCGAATTTTTCTGAGATATCCCCGGGAAGGAATCCCAGATCTTCATCCGCCTGCAGCACCGGGCGCGTAACGATAATCCTGTCGATATCCTTATGAATCAGGGCCTCTGCCGCTTTCGCAGCACTAATCCAGGTTTTGCCGCAGCCTGCCTCGCCGGTAGCGAAGATAAGCTGTTTTGATTCTATGGCGTTGAGATAGTGCGCCTGAGCTTCATTGCGGGCTTCAATCGGAGCACGATCGCGCACATCGCGCGCCATGCCAATCGAGTCCAGCCCACCCATTTGCACCAGCGAAGTGACCGATTCTTCTTCACGCTGACGATGACTGCGGGAGTCATTGCGAAGCACTCGTCTTGCTTCTCGACGCGCTTTGATCACTGCTTTCTGTCTTCCCATAGTGGCACCTTACAGTTGGTTTCATTTCCCGCTCAGGCAACAAGCCCGATGCGATTACGTGAACGCTTTAGAGGTTTCAGTTGGCTTCCTTTAGAGCCGTGACAGGCCATGACGATTGATATCCGGCAGCAAAACAGCCAGGCCGTATACCGGTAAAAAAGGAGTGAGGTTGAAAAGAGAAAACACATTGCGGTGTAAAAGCGGTTGAGGAAGAAACCTCCTCACGGGTAAATGCGATATTTTTTACTGCTGAACGGCTGTAAAAACATCTATCCATGCGCGAACTCCAGTGTGAGACATCAACACGCCCGATTACGCTTTCATAGTAAAGTGAACCATCTTATTGGTATTTTGCAACAGTATTTTCACTTTATTGAAAAATAAATATTCAACCCTGCGTTAACGCCAACCTTACTTAAATTAAATTACGCAAGTATTACAGAGAGTTAGTTTATTTTTCAATGCGGCATCAACGGTGTAAAACGGAGCGCGAAAACACAGGCGGGGGATAAAAAACCTGAGACAGAAATACGGCACGCTGGGCGGTCAGGCACAGAATGCCGTGATTAAAATTTAATCAGCTTTCAAGTAAGGACTGGCCCAAATAATGATTTTCATTGATAACGCCGGGTAATACAAAAAAGTATCCGCCGCCAAAGGGACGTATATACTCTTCCAGCGCTTCACCATTCAGACGGTTTTGTACGGTCAGAAAACCCAATTCTAAATCATGTTGATAACAAACAAACAGCAAGCCCATTTCCAACTGGCCTGACGCTGAAATACCCGCCGAATAACTGTAGCCCCGGCGCAGCATCAGGCTGCTTTCGGTCGCAGGCGTGCGCGGGTTCGCCAGCCGAATATGCGCATCCAACGCAATGACATCGCCATCAGGATCCTGGCGATAATCCGGCACGTCGTGCTCGTTTTTCATGCCCAGTGGTGCGCCGCTTAATTTCTCGCGACCAAAGATCGTTTGTTGCTCACCCAATGGCGTGCGATCCCACATTTCCACATGAAAACGGATCAACCTTACTGCCTGATAACTGCCGTGACGGGCCCACGCGGGTTCCGCCTGCTCTTCCGTTACCCACAGCAGCTTATCCATCAACGCCATGTTATGCGTATCGGGATTGGCCGTGCCGTCTTTAAAACCCAGCAGATTAATAGGCGTTTCTTTTCCCGCGCTGCGCGCGGCATGATCGGAAATAAAACCTTCCCGTCGCCAGCGAATGCCGAGCAAATCGGGCGTATGTTTCACCACATCACGGAGTGCATGAATCACCGTGTCCTGCGTGTTAGCACAGATTTGCAACAGCAGATCGCCGTGGCACTGATTTGCATCCAGAGAGTCGTTAGGGAAACGGCTCATGGCCTGCAGTTTAGCCGGCTTAAGCGCCGCCAGACCAAAGCGCGAATCAAACAGGGAATGACCGACGGAAACAGTCATCGTCAGGTTGTCCGGGGCAATCTCGGCGCCCAGAATGCCTGAATCCAGCGGCGGCAGCTGTGGGTTGGTCACCGCGGGCGCCATCCCGCCCCGGGTCAGAAACGCGATGCGCTGCGTAAGCAGTTTGAACAAACGCTGCAGTTCCTGCTTATCGCGGGTCAGCACATCGAACGCGACCAGCATCATTGACGCCTGCTGTGGCGTCGTAATGCCGGATTGATGCACGCCATAAAAGGGCTGCACTTGCTGACGCGCGTTCGGCGTTACCGTGCCGGGCGAAAAGCTGTCCGGGTTTTCGGCGGCAGCGGCATGAAACGGACACCCACCGCTGACGGCCGCCGCGCCGCCCAGCATCCCCAGTCCTTTCAATAAACGGCGGCGCGATGGCTGGCTTAACGCCTTATCCTTATCCATCATCAATCCAGGCCTAAGGTGCCACGCAGCAGAGAAAGATCTTCCGCCAGGGCAGTAATCGGCCCTTTCAGCGCGGTTCGATCGGCTGGCGTCAGTTTTTCATACGATTCATAACCCTGACCGCTGCGGTATTTATCCAGAATCGCGTCAACTTTCGCGAAATTGGCATCCACTTTTGCCAGAAGCGCTGGATTTGCCTGCTTCAGGACGGGGCGCAACAGCTCGACAATTTTTTGCGCGCCATCCACGTTCGCCCGGAAATCCCACAGGTCGGTACGGCTGTAACGATCTTCTTCGCCGGAGATTTTACTGGAAGCCACTTCTTCGATCAGCCCTGCGGCGCCGCCCACGACCTTGGCCGGTGGGAACGCCAGCTCGCTAACGCGTTTCTGCAAATCGCGCACGTCGTTGTTTAACTGCTCGGCATAGCCCGCCATATCTTTGGTGCTATTATCGGCAAACAACGCTTTCTCAAGCCGGTGAAAACCGGTGAATTTCGGGTCTTCAGCCTTTTTCTCATAATCATCTTCACGGGCGTCAATGCGACCATCCAGATCGGAGAACAGCTCAGCTATCGGCTCTATACGTTCGTAATGCTGGCGCGTGGGGGCAAACAGCGCTTTGGCTTTTTCGATATCTCCGGCTTTCACCGCATCCGTAAAGGCCTGGGTTCCCGCCACCAGCTGGTTGACTTCGTCCGTCACGTAGGCTTTGTAGGCGTTGATTGGACCCGCCAGCTGCATCAGTTCTGTTTTACCTTTCTGCACGTTTTTGCCCGCGCCGCCCTGGACAATCAGCTTGCCTTTCGGATTCGTCAGCAGGCCGCAGGTCATTTCATATTCGCCCGCTTCAAGGTTGGCGGTCAGTTTTTGACTGAAGCCGGGCGCAATATTTTCGCGCTCCTCAACCACCATCACCCCTTTCAGGATTTCCCATTCCAGCGCCTTTTGGCTGTTGTTTTTGATCAGAAACTGAGTCTTGCCCGCCTGAACCGTCAGTGACATCGGTTCACACTGCTTGTCCGTGACACTCACGCTAACCTGTGGAATGGCTGCAGCCAGTGTGGAGCCGGAAACCGCCAGCAGCGAAGCCAGCACCGCGTGACGACGAAAACGCTTCTTCATATTTTTCCCTATTCAGTCAGAGGCGCGCCTGACGCGCCCGGTAAACGCGTTAGCGCGCAGCGGCTGAGGTTCCAGCACGTGCAGGCATAACAAACAGTAATAATGCCGGAATCAAATAAAGCAGCCAGACGGCCACTTCACTTACGCTGGGGGCTTCCTGATAACCCAGAATGCCTTCAAGCAGCGTGCCAAACAGTGAATGGGTCGATAAGGTGTTACTCATATCGAAGGCCACCTGCTGAAAATGGTTCCACAGCCCGGCTTCATGAAAGGCACGGATAGCGCCAGCTGCCAGCCCCGCGGCCACCAGAATAATAAAAAGGCTGGTCCAGCGGAAAAAGTGCGCCATATTCAGACGAACCCCGCCCCAGTAGATCAACATGCCCAGCACAACGGCCGTCGCCAGGCCAAGCACGGCCCCCAGCGGCGGCGCATAACCGACGTCCTGAGTGAAGGCGGCCAGTAAAAAGAACACTGACTCCAGCCCTTCCCGGGCGACGGCAAGAAACACCATCAGGACCAGGGCCAGGCCGCCCCCGGCTGATTTCTGTAAAGCCTGATCGACCGCCTGCTCCAGTTCCAGCTTGATATTGCGCGCCACCCGGCGCATCCAGAACACCATTGAGGTCAGGATGACGACCGCGACCACCGCAACAATGCCTTCAAAAAGCTCTTGCTGCTTCTGAGGAAACTCCCCTGTGGTTTGGTTAATGACGATGCCCAGCGCAAGGCAAAGCGCAGCGGCAATAAACACGCCCGCCCACATGGCAGGGAACCATTGTGTGCGCTGCGTCCTTTTCAGGTAGCTGGCAATAAGGCTCACGATGAGCGCTGCCTCCAGGCCTTCACGCAGCATGATGAGAAAGGGAACAAACATCGCCGACCTCTTAAATGTTAAGCAGCGTAAATGGGACGTAAATTTACGTAAAAACGAACGATACCGATTATCATTACCACTCAGAAAAAAACAAGTTCCTCCGTGAAATAATTTCGTAACTGTCTGTGCCAGACGCAGGCCAAAAAAAAGCCTGCCCTTTACAGGGCAGGCTTTTCAACACGTTCACGCCTTATTTAGTCTGGAATTCTGCCTCGGCAGCATCAAAGCGTTCAATGGCAGCTGCAGAAGGTTCCCGGCCTGCCAGGCTGAAGACCACAATGGCGATACTGGCAAAAATAAAGCCCGGAATGATTTCATACAGGCCGAGCCAGCCATACTGTTTCCATACCAGTACCGTGACCGCACCGACAATCATTCCCGCCAGCGCACCGTTGCGGTTCATGCGTTTCCAGCACACGCCAAACAGGACTACCGGTCCAAATGCCGCGCCAAAACCGGCCCATGCATAGCTGACCAGACCTAACACCCGGTTTTCGGGATTCGACGCCAGCGCGATGGCCACTAACGCTACCAGCAGCACCATGAGGCGCCCTACCCAAACCAGTTCTTTCTGGCTGGCATTCTTGCGTAAAAAGCCTTTGTACAAATCTTCCGTCAGCGCACTGGAGCAGACCAGCAGCTGGCAGCTGAGCGTGGACATGACCGCCGCCAGAATGGCAGACAGTAAAATACCGGCAATCCACGGATTAAACAGAATACGTGCCAGCTCAATAAAGACGCGCTCTCCATTCTGTGAAACGCCCGCAGCCAGAGAAGGATTATTGTGGAAATAGGCGATCCCAAAGAAGCCCACGGCCACCGCGCCCGCCAGACAGAGAATCATCCACGCCATGCCGATACGGCGCGCGGTACGAATGGAACGATGTGAATCCGCCGCCATAAAACGTGCCAGGATATGAGGCTGACCGAAATAGCCCAGTCCCCAGCCCAGCAGTGACAGCACGGCCACGAAATTCAGGCCTTTGAACATATCCACGTTTTCAGCATTTTTGGCCTCAATCACCGCCATCGAATCGCTCCAGCCACCCACGGCGATAACCACGATGACTGGCGTCAGGATCAGCGCGAAGATCATCAGGCTGGCCTGAACGGTATCCGTCCAGCTCACCGCCAGGAATCCGCCCACCAGGGTATACAGAATGGTGGCGGCGGCACCGGCCCAGAGGGCGGTGGAGTAATCCATACCAAAGGTGCTTTCAAACAGACGCGCGCCCGCTACCACGCCTGATGCGCAGTAGATAGTGAAAAACACCAGAATCACCACGGCAGAAATGACCCGCAAGATTTTGCTGCGATCTTCAAAGCGGCTGGTAAAGAAGTCAGGCAGCGTCAGGGCGTTATCATGATGTTCCGTCTGAACCCGTAAGCGCCCCGCGACAATCTTCCAGTTAAACCATGCACCAATAATCAGGCCAATGGCGATCCAGCTTTCAGAGATACCGGAGAGAAAAATGGCACCCGGCAATCCCATTAGCAACCATCCACTCATATCGGAGGCTCCAGCGGACAGCGCAGTCACGACACTGCCCAGGCTGCGTCCGCCCAGAATATAGTCGTCGAAGTTTTTCGTTGAGCGCCAGGCAATAAAACCGATAAGCACCATCCCAAGGATATAAATTAAAAAGGTCACCAACATTGGCGTACTTACTGTCATTTGTTTCTCCGTTATTATCCGATCTCTTGAGAGAAATCTTTTTCCTGCCCCCCTCGGAACGTGAAGGCGTCAGGCTGTTACCGCATCAAGAGAAAGCGATTTCCCTTAAGGCGCGGTATCCTGCCGTAAAGGCACGGCGCACACAATGCATTTAACACATCCGTCACATCAGTTTCACCTCTCAATCCCTTTTTAATGCTCACAGGTTGCGCCCGCTCACAATAAAGTTGCACCTTTGCAATGATTTCACCCTTTAAATTGAATGAGGTTGCAACTTTGGCGAGTTTTTTGCAGCAAGATTTGTGCCGCTTTTAAATGTTAATTAAAAAAGGGGTTTCAAAGTGTGCAACCGAGGTCACATTTAACCTGGTTGCACAAAGTTGCAACATGGGTAATAGTGCAGCCCATGCTCTGGTCAAAACCGTTTTAAGGAAGAGAAAATCATGGGAACAACAACCATGGGGGTGAAGCTGGATGAAGCCACCCGCAACCGTATTAAACTGGCGGCGCAGAAACTCGATCGCACGCCACACTGGCTGATCAAACAGGCGATCTTTAATTATCTGACCCAGTTAGATGCGGGTGAAACGGTGGATGAGATCCCCCTGCAGCTTAACGACTCAGCGTCCGATGAGCTTGCCCCGGAAGAGATGGTTCAGCCCTTCCTTGAATTCGCCGAAAACATTTTGCCGCAGTCGGTCGCCCGCTCTGCGGTGACAGCCGCCTGGCGCCGTCCTGAAACTGATGCTGTTCCCATGTTGCTTGAGCAAGCGCGCCTTCCCGCCGCCCTGGCAGAAAAAACGCAGCAGCTGGCGCACCAGCTGGCCGACAAGCTGAGGCACCAAAAAGGGGCGACCGGCCGTGCCGGCATGGTGCAAAGCCTGCTGCAGGAGTTTTCACTCTCCTCTCAGGAAGGTGTGGCATTAATGTGCCTGGCCGAGGCTTTGTTGCGTATCCCGGATAAGCCCACCCGCGATGCGCTGATCCGCGACAAGATCAGCAACGGTAACTGGCAGTCACATCTTGGCCGCAGCCCGTCACTGTTTGTGAACGCCGCGACGTGGGGATTACTGTTTACGGGCCGTCTGGTCTCAACGCACAATGAAGTCAACCTGTCGCGCTCGCTCAACCGAATTATTGGCAAGAGCGGCGAGCCGCTCATCCGGAAAGGCGTGGATATGGCGATGCGCCTGATGGGCGAACAGTTCGTGACCGGTGAAACCATCGCCGAAGCCCTGGCCAACGCCCGCAAGCTTGAAGAAAAAGGCTTCCGTTACTCCTACGATATGCTGGGTGAAGCCGCCCTGACGGCCAGCGATGCCAAAGCCTATCTGGTTTCTTATCAGCAGGCGATTCACGCCATTGGTAAAGCCTCAAACGGTCGGGGCATCTATGAAGGCCCGGGCATTTCTATCAAGCTGTCCGCACTCCATCCGCGCTACAGCCGCGCGCAGTATGATCGGGTGATGGATGAGCTGTATCCGATTCTGAAGTCGCTGACCCTGTTGGCCCGCTCTTACGACATCGGCATTAACATTGATGCGGAAGAGGCCGATCGTTTAGAGCTGTCTCTCGATATGCTGGAGCGGTTGTGTTTTGAACCCGAGCTTGAAGGCTGGAACGGCATAGGTTTCGTGATTCAGGCTTATATGAAGCGTTGCCCGTTTGTCATTGATGAGCTGACAGATCTGGCCCAACGCAGCCGTCGTCGTCTCATGATTCGCCTGGTGAAAGGCGCTTACTGGGACAGCGAGATCAAACGCGCCCAGGTGGAAGGGCTGGAAGGCTATCCGGTTTATACCCGTAAGGTGTACACCGACATTTCTTATCTGGCCTGCGCCCGTAAACTGCTGGCAGTGCCCAATCTGATCTATCCGCAGTTTGCCACACATAACGCGCACACGCTGGCCGCGATCTATCAACTGGCGGGCAATAACTATTATCCCGGACAGTATGAGTTCCAGTGCCTGCATGGCATGGGTGAACCGCTCTACGATCAGGTGGTAGGCAAAGTGGCAGACGGCAAACTCAATCGTCCCTGCCGTATCTATGCCCCCGTAGGTACACATGAAACCCTGCTGGCTTACCTGGTGCGTCGCCTACTGGAAAACGGTGCGAATACCTCCTTTGTTAACCGTATTGCCGACACGTCCATGCCGATAGACGAGCTGGTCGCCGATCCGGTGAGTGAAATTGAAAAACTGGGTGCCAGCGAAGGCACCCTGGGCCTGCCACATCCAAAGATCCCGCTGCCGCGAGACTTATATGGCAGCGACCGGGTTAACTCTGCGGGTCTGGATATGGCTAACGAGCACCGCCTTGCTTCCCTGTCCAGTGCTCTGCTGAGCGGCGCGAGTGAGCCTTATCTGGCACAACCGCTCATTGACGGCCCTGCTGGTAGCGGAGAAAGCCAGAATGTGGTGAATCCGGCCGCGCCGTCTGACGTCGTCGGTACCGTTCGCCATGCCTCAGAACAGGAGGTTTCCCAGGCCATTGAGGCGGCGGTCAATGCCGGTCCTATCTGGTTTGCCACTCCGCCGCAGGAGCGCGCGGCCATCCTTGAGCGTGCAGCCCAGTTAATGGAAGGTCAGCTACAGCAGTTGCTGGGCATTCTGGTGCGCGAAGCCGGTAAAACCTACAGCAACGCCATTGCCGAAGTGCGTGAGGCCGTGGACTTCCTCTATTACTATGCTGGCATCGTCCGCCTTGATTTTGACAACGAAACGCACCGCCCACTGGGACCTGTGGTCTGTATCAGCCCGTGGAACTTTCCGCTGGCCATTTTTACCGGTCAGGTCGCAGCCGCGCTGGCGGCCGGAAACAGCGTGCTGGCGAAGCCTGCCGAGCAGACGCCGCTGATTGCCGCGCAGGCCGTTGAGATCTTACTGAGTGCCGGTGTCCCGGCTGGCGTAGTGCAACTGCTGCCGGGCCTCGGTGAAACCGTGGGCGCACAGCTCACCGGAGACGAACGCATTCGTGGCGTGATGTTCACCGGCTCCACGGCGGTCGCCACCCTGTTGCAACGTAATCTGGCAGGCCGGCTGGATCCCCAAGGCCGCCCCACTCCGCTGATTGCTGAAACCGGCGGCATTAATGCCATGATTGTCGATTCATCTGCCCTGACAGAACAGGTGGTGATCGATATCGTCGCCTCGGCCTTTGACAGCGCGGGTCAACGCTGCTCTGCGCTGCGTCTGCTGTGCGTTCAGGAGGACGTCGCGGAACATACGTTGAAAATGCTGCGTGGCGCGATGGCGGAGTGCCGTATGGGCAATCCGGAGCGCCTGTCCACCGATATCGGCCCGGTGATCGATAAAGAGGCCAAAGCCAACATTGAGCGCCATATTCAGGCCATGCGCAATAAAGGCTTTAAGGTGTTCCAAACGGCGCAGGATCATCCACAGGACAGCAAAGAGTGGGCAACCGGAACTTTTGTGAAACCGACGCTGATTGAACTGGATAAGGTTAGCGATCTGACGCAAGAGGTATTTGGTCCGGTGTTGCACGTTGTACGCTTCACCCGCAGTGGCCTGCCGCAGTTGATCGAACAGATTAACGCCTCGGGCTATGGGCTGACGTTAGGCGTCCATACCCGCATTGACGAAACCATCATGCAGGTCACCGCAGCGGCCAAAGTGGGCAATCTGTACGTTAACCGCAACATGGTTGGCGCGGTGGTGGGCGTGCAACCATTCGGCGGCGAGGGGTTATCCGGTACCGGTCCGAAAGCGGGTGGCCCGCTTTATCTGTATCGCCTGCTGGCGAATCGCCCGGACAACGCACTCAGCACCACCCTCGCCCGTCAGGATGCTGAGCGCCCGGCCGACCATGCCCAGCGTCAGCTGCTGCTGGCAGCGCATCAGGCATTGAGCGAGTGGGCAAAAGATAAGCCTCAGCTGTCTTCACTGTGCCAGCATTATGCCGAGCTGGCTCAGGCAGGCACGGTACGCCTGCTGCCCGGTCCAACAGGCGAACGCAATACCTTCCTGTTGCTGCCGCGTGAGCAGGTACTCTGTCTGGCGGATAACGAGGAGGATGCTCTGATTCAACTGGCGGCGGTCACCAGCGTAGGCAGCCAGGCACTGTGGCAGGACGATGAGCTGCACCGCGCACTGCTGGGCACCTTACCGGCGGCGGTGAAAAACCGCATTACGCTCTCCAACGATCCCCTGTCTGCGCATTTTGACGCCGTTATCTATCACGGTGATGCCGACCAGCTCCGCAACCTGTGCGAACAGGTCGCGGCGCGCGAAGGTGCCATCGTGTCTGTGCAGGGTTTTGCGCGCGGCGAAACTAATCTGCTGCTGGAACGTCTGCTGATTGAACGTTCGCTTAGCGTTAACACCGCAGCCGCGGGCGGCAATGCCAGCCTGATGACAATCGGGTAACGTCCTTCAGACCGATCGTTTACGTTAAAGGTTCATGCCCGGGCATGAACCTTTTTTTGCGCTGAGCGTTGGACGATATATGGACGGCCCTGGCATGATGAAACAGGTCGGCTAGGCACAGGCGGTGATCATGTTGCGGAGCAACGTCTGACGCTGGCTTGACGGAGTGGAAGGGATTGATCGTATTCACCTGATTCTGGGAATGCCGATTTTTCTGGTGTTTCCGTTTACCCGCCTTATGCACATCTGGAGCGCGCCGGTCGAGTATTTCACGCGCTGCTATCAGGTGGTGCGCGTTCGTAAATAAGCCTGACCGCAACCCGGCTCGCTATCAGCGGCCGGCTTCATTGTGCTTTTTACACCACGCCTTTTTCTGTTCCCGCATCCTGCGCCACCTGCCCCGGTTACGCCGCAGGGCACGCAGGCCGTTTTATCAGCGTCGGGAAGCAAAACAACGCGCGCCCGACGCCATGATTTGTCAGCGACCAGACGGCAACGGACGCCAGTGAGCAGAGGGCGACAATGACCAGCGGATAGAGGCAGGCCCACAGCCACGAAAACCATGCCAGCGCAAAGAGCTGGTGGCGCTGCGCAAACAAAATGGCCGTCATGCCGAAATACTCAATAAAGATGCGATGCAGGACGTAAACAGGCAAGGTATGACGGCCAATCCAGTTGAGCCACGCCATGCTACTGACCTGATTTAACCCGCGACAGGCCGCCACGCTGATGAGGATGGCAAGAACAGATAAGAAGAGGCTTCTGTCGAAATCGAACAGAGCGGGCAGGCCCGCCAGCAGCAGCAGTAACAACCACGGCAGTCCGTTTTGCCTTCGCCACTCGCTTAAACGCAGTATCTGCGAACACCAGAACGTGCCGAGCATGAAGAAAACAAAATACTGCGCCAGACTCTGTGGGCCCCAGTAGGGAATGATTTTTTCAACCGCCAGATAATTAAGCACTGCGGCCATAAGCAATAAAGGTAGGCTGTAACGTTGAAAAAGTTTGGCAAGGAGAAAGTAGATCCCCAGGGCATATAAATACCATGAGGTGCTCATCGCCAGAAACGTCAGCGTCAGGAACTCAGAAAAGGTTCCCGCATAGGCCGCATTGATATTTTGTGAAATACGCTGCCCGGTAATTTCCGTTGAAATGCCCGTGATGGCCCCCCACTGAATGGCTCCCCACAGCAGATAGAGATAAAACAGATTTGTCATCCGGCTGGTCGCGATACGTTTCCAGGGGCGGTCAATGATGGCATTTCTGGCAAGTAAACCCGACACAAAGAAAAACGCGGGCATGCGCAGCGGCGATAATAACGTATTAAACTGCACCCACATCTCTGCCACCCATTCACCTGCGGCCAGATCTTTCACCTGGCTTTCAAAACCGGGTAACACCGTGTGATACAGGACGACCAGCAGGATACAGATTCCCTTTAGGGTATTAATCCATGCAATATCTTTTTTTTCACTTTTCGTCATCAGGCTTTTTCCGTCGCTGTGTCATGTACAAACAAGTTATTCGAACTGCCGACGTTATCGTTATACGAAAAGTATTCCCTATGCTCGCACTCCTGAATGTAGCGAAAGTCTTAAAGTCCCCCTCCCGGAAGGGTTTAAAACCGTACTTTACAATACAGGATGTTTTCTGACATTTATCCCAGATTTAATTTCAACGCAGGTAATCGTTGTCAGACGACGGAATAAATAAGGTGTTCTTATCTGAATAAATAAGAAATATCCAGGTGTTGCTGCCCGTTAAGAATCAGGTCACTTATTAAATCAGTTGGCCTGGGTCGCGCAGGACAGGCGAGGTATTTTATTCCCTGGCCCTACGCTGTTGCGTGAACTCGCGCTGCAAAAGCCGTGCCGCGCTATGCAGGCATCCTGCCGCAAAGGCCCCAAGGCCCCGTGCATCCTGCCCCAGCAGTGCGATGACTTTATCGTTGCGGCAACAGATAAACGTTTCATCGCGCGATGCCACACCGCACGATGACGTCCCGGCGAATTTTCACACTCAACGCTTGCTTAACCTTATTTCTGGCTTTATGTTAGCTCAGGTGACTCATCTTAAGTACAGGTAACGTACTGTGCGTGTTTGATTAGCGCGAGTGACTTATTCAGCCAGATAAAATCGTTCGTTCATGCCCTTTTCGGCTAATTTTTTCCTGCATTATTGCCTGTATCTTTATTTCAGCTTCGAATATCACCTTAAAAAAGACAGGGCGTAGATAAAACACCGCTAAACGTTATTCGCTTAGGTGTTCCTTTCGGAAATATCGCTGACAGGTGAAAAGTGCATTTTTAGGTTTAGGTTTAGGGGTGATTTTTTCAATGTCCACTCGGCACGCTGTGTCTGAATGGCTCTTCCAGACTTACTTACCAATGGAATCTCAATATGCAGCATGCGCATTATACGCCCGTTTCCACCACCGCGACCGTTAACAACCAGCAGATACTGGCAAACGACTGGGGCACCCTGACCAAATACGATATGACCTATGTCCGTTCCGATGGGACAGAACAGCGTTTCACGCGTGAAGCTTACGATCGCGGCCACGGTGCGACTATTCTGCTCTACAACCGCGATGACAGAACGGTCATCCTTACCAGCCAGTTCCGCCTGCCTGCGTTTTTGATCGGTCATCACTATGAACTGATTGAAGCCTGCGCCGGTTTGCTTGATGAGCGGGACCCGATCCAGGCAATAAGAAGCGAAGCCGAAGAAGAGACCGGATATAAGCTGAATGAGGTCACTAAGATTGGCGAGATATTCATGAGCCCGGGTTCCGTTACTGAGCGTCTGCACTTTTTCATCGCCCCTTTTACCCGCGAAATGCGGATTAACGAGGGCGGAGGCCTTGCTGCTGAAGGTGAAGATATCAAAGTCATTGAGGTGCCGATTCAAGAGGCGCTTGCGATGATTGATGCCGGCATCATCATTGACGCGAAAACCATTATTCTGATTCAGCACCTGGTCATCAAAGGCATTTGTCTCCCGGCATAACACAGCACGCAAAGAGCAGCCTCAACATGAAGTGTCACTTCCCCGACCAGAGGCGACTGAGGCTTCTCGCCCTGTCAGCTGACGCGACAGGAACAGGCTAACGGGGGAGAAATGCTCACTCCCTGCGGTGCTCGCCAGAGAAAGGATACGAAACGGGCCAGCATGCTGGCCCGGTACGTCAGGATGATGAGGCTTGGGTTTCTGGCTGCCGTTTACTGATTAAACGTGGATGAATAAACAGCATCCGTCCCGGCCCCCGGTTCAGCAGCGACCAGACCATCAAAGACAGGAGCGTGCAGACTGCCACGCCGGTTAACGGCATCAGCAACGCCCATGCCCAGCTAAAACCCGCGTTGCCAAACCAGCCGTAGTGCAGCGCCAGTGAGATGGCGCTCAGCCCCACCAGTTCGATAAAGATACGGTGCAAAACATAAATCTGCAGCGTGTTACGCCCTATATAGTTCAGCCACGCCATATTGAAGTGCGCATTGAGAAAACGGCACAGCACAATACCAAAGACGATGGTCAGCAGGCTGTAGAACGGGTTTTTATATATGCCGCCCAGATGATGGGCAATGCCGATCGCCGCGATTGCGCCCAACCAGAGCCAGTGACGACCTTTTAAACCGCTCAGTTCGATTAACGTTGCGCTAAAAAATACGCCCAGTAAGAAATAGAGATAGTTCTGTGCCACGCTGGCCGGGCCCCATCCGGGGATCAGGCTAAACTGCGCGGCGTAGTTTGCCGCTATTGCCGCAGCCACCAGCAGCATCTTCTGCCGATGGAAAAGTTTAGTGACCAGAAAAAACCCCGCCAGAGCATACAGGTACCACAGGCTGGTCATCGACAGCATCAGCAGTTTAATAAACTCCATTGGCGAATCCGCATAGGCGGCGTTTTTGCTGCTGGACAGCCGCTCGCCCAGGTGGGTTGAAATGTAGTGGATACTCAGCCACTGGATTACGCCCCACAGCAGATACAGGTAAACGATGTTGCTGAACTTTTTAGTGAAGACCGCTTTCCAGCGTTTATTGATCACCGAGTTACTGGCCAGCAGGCCGGATACAAAGAAAAATGCCGGCATCCGTAAGGGGGAAAGCCAGGTATTAAACGCCACCCACGCATGAGCCGGTACGATACCGGCTGTCAAATGATGAAGCGCTGGCGCGAAGGTTGTAATGATGGAGTGATGCAGTACCACAAGTAAAATGCATCCCCCTTTTAGGGTATTGATCCAGAGGATTTCCTTCCTGGGTTGGTTCATTATGTCTTCCCGATCGTGCAATGAATTTGTGAAGAATTATTAATATTTAGCGGGAAGTCTCAATCAGGCGGCTCTTAAAAGTTACAATCTGTTACCTCAGGACGCGAGATGATGACAAATAACCTTTAAAATCAGTTAATTAAATCTATGCAAAATGTAAATTTTCGGAAGAAACTGAGAAGAATAAAGGTGGGAGACAGCGCAATAAGCGCCGCCAACTTCTGGCGGCACCGGGTTTATTGATTAAGAAATTTATTCAGAAACTGCCGGGTACGCGGCTCCTGAGGATCGCTGAAGAGTGCCTTAGCAGGGCCCTGTTCAACAACACGGCCCTGATCCATAAAAATGGCGCGGTCGGCGACGTCGCGGGCAAAGCTCATTTCGTGCGTCACGATAACCATGGTGCGTTTTTCCTGAGCCAGTGCGCGAATGGTGTTCAGTACTTCACCCACCAGTTCCGGATCCAGCGCAGAGGTCGGTTCATCAAACAAAATGACTTCTGGCTGCATCGCCAACGCGCGGGCAATGGCGACACGCTGCTGCTGACCACCGGACAGGCGCCGTGGGTAGCTGTCTTCCTTGCCATTGAGTCCAACTTTTTCAAGCAGGCTGCGCGCGCGGGCAACCGCGTCCGCTTTCGCTTCCCGCTTCACAATCACCGGACCTTCAATAATATTTTCCAGCACCGAACGATGCGGAAATAAATTGAAGTTTTGAAAGACAAAACCCACCTGCTGACGCAACAGCCGCACCCGCTCTTTCTGTCTGTTCATGCCCAGGCTGGCGTCAATGGTGATATCACCCACTTTAATGCGGCCAGCATCCGGGACCTCAAGGAGGTTGATGCTGCGCAACAGCGTGGTTTTACCTGAGCCACTGGGGCCGATTATCGCGACGATTTCGCCCGGGGCGACATCAAGATCGATGCCGTGCAGTACCGTTTGTCCGTTAAACTTTTTCACCAACTGGCGAACTTCAATAGCACTCATTTCGCCTCCTGATCCTGACGATTAACGTGCGCTTCCAGTCGGTTCTGCAATGCTGACAGTACGGTTGCCATCACCCAATAGATCAGCGAAGCCGCCAGATACATGGTGAACACCTCCAACGTGCGTGAGGTAATCAGCTGCGCCTGACGAAACAGTTCCGGAACCTGGATCGTGGCAGCCAGCGAAGTATCTTTTACCAGACTGATAAAGCTGTTACCCAAAGGCGGGAGTGCGGTACGGGCGGCCTGCGGTAAAACAACCCGACGCAGCGTTTGCCACGGCGTCATGCCGATACTGGCCGCCGCTTCCCACTGGCCGCGCTCGATGGCCGCAATCGCGCCGCGCAGCGATTCTGAGGCATAGGCCGCCATGTTAAGCGACAGCCCAATCATCGCCGAGGGAATGGGATCCAGCTCAATGCCAAACTGCGGCAGACCGTAGTAGATCATAAACAGCTGGGCGATAAGCGGCGTGCCACGAAAGATGGACACGTAGATACGCGCCAGCCAGTTCACGGGCCAGAAGCGGGACAGGCGCATCAGCGCCAGCAAAAAGCCCAGTATCAGCCCGAAAAACATACCGCCAATACTGAGCTGCAGCGTGAACAGCGCGCCCTTAAGAAGAAAGGGTGCTGAGTCCAGCACCAGTTGTAAACTTTCCTGCATTATTTAGTAACGTCCGCGCCAAACCATTTTTCTGACAGCTTTTTAAGGGTGCCGTCTTTCTGCATTTCCGCAATGGCCTGATCGATCGCCTTCAGTAAATCTTCGTTGCCCTTACGCAGCGCAACGCCCGCTTCCAGACGCGAGAATGCCGGACCGGCTACCGCCATGGTATCGCCCGTTTTCTTCACCAGATCCAGAGCAGCCAGGCGATCCACCAGAATCGCATCAACGCGACCAGAACGCAGATCCTGATATTTGGTTGGGTCATCATCATAAGTGCGGATATCCACACCTTTTACGTTCGCGCGCAGCCACTGCTCGTAGTTGGTCCCCAGGCCCACACCGACTTTCTTCCCTGCGAGGTCTTCTGGCTTAGTGATGCTGCCCGCGTTTTTCTTCAGCGTCAGCGCCTGCACGCCAGAAATCGTATACGGCGTAGAGAAATCATATTTCTTTTTACGCTCATCGGAGATCGTCACCTGATTGATGACCACATCGATGCGTTTCGAATCCAGCGCCGCTAACATGCCATCCCACTTGGTTGGCTTCAGGACGGCTTTAACCCCCATGTGTTTGGCCAGATCCTGAGCAAACTCCACTTCAAAGCCCGTCAGCTTGCCCTTTTCATCCTGAAAACTGAAAGGAGGATAGGTGCCTTCCAGACCGACGCGCAGCTCGCCTTTGCTTTTAACCTGCGCCAGTAAATCGTCTGCCGCAAACGTTTTAACGCTGAAGCCTGCCACCAGCGCAACCGCCATCATTCCCGTCACCACCTGGCGACGAATCTGTGAGAAAGCCATGTTTACCCCGTTTATTATTTGTAAGTGAGCTGTTGAGCGGCGCATCACGGCCTGCCGCTCTGTCATTATGGGCGTTATTTTACCTAAGGCGTTAAAATAACGGCTGAATTATAACCCTTTTTTGCGCTGCGTCTCAGACCGAAGGGTGATAAGCAAATAACGCGGGCGCGCCGCCTGTATGCACAAACAACAGCGGCCCTTCCCGGCGAAAACGATTCTGGTTGATACCATCGATCAGGCCCGCCATGGCTTTACCGGTATAAACAGGATCGAGAAAAATCCCTTCGAGACGCGCCAGCAGTTTGATCGCTTCCATGCCTTCTTCATTCGGCTCGCCGTAGCGCGGAGCAAAATAGTCATCCCATAGCGTGACCGGTGCCTTCGCCTCTAGGGCTAACTGCGTTGCCAGGGCCTGGCGTAGTGCGTCAACCTTAGGCCGTTGCTCAGCGACGTTACGCGATACGGTTACGCCAACCAGCTCAGTTTCTGGCAGCAGCTGTTCCAGCCCAACCGCCAGACCGGCATGCGTTCCGGCACTGCCTGATGCGACCAGGACTGCCGCAAAATCCACCACCCCTTCGCTCTGATGAGCAATCTCCTGGGCACATTCCACATAGCCCAGCGCCCCCAGCGCATTCGAACCGCCCACCGGCAGAATGTAAGGCCGGAAGCCCTGCGCTTCAAGCCGCTCCGCCTGTTCCGCCAATTGCGCGGCAGGTTGGGTCAGCGCATCGACCATCACCACCTCGACATCCATGAGATCCAGCATCAGGCGGTTGCCATTGGTCAGGTAGTTTTCACTGTGCGTTGCTATCGGGTTCTCCAGCAAGGCCACACATTTCAGGCCGAGTTTGGCTGCAACGGCCGCCGTTTGACGCACATGGTTAGACTGAATGGCGCCAGCGGTCAGCAGCACGTCAGCGCCTTCACGAAGGGCATCCGCGGCTAAAAACTCCAGCTTGCGCAGCTTGTTACCGCCCATAGCCAGCGGTGTCACGTCATCACGTTTGATAAAGATGTCACGACCAAGATAGTCAGATAAACGCGGCAGATATTCCAGCGGCGTGGGCGCGCCCAGAAGTTCGATACGAGGAAACTGATGGATAAGATGTAAGGACAATGCGGCCTCCCGTTGGGCACAAGGCAGTGATCTTTACAGTGTTACAGAAGATGCGGAAAGGATCATCCTGAATTCAAATGCGGGGGAAAAGAGAGGGCAGCCTGCTGCAGCGCAACATCCCCATTTTCCCCCGCGAAGTGGGAAAAATGGGGGTGGGAGACATCATGTCAGTGGCAACGCTCTCTGACATTTCACTGTGTCCCTTAACGTTGCTGCCAGCCTAAAAACTGGTCGTACTTTCGCAGCGCAATACGATAATTATTATTGCCAGCATCAGGTAAGTCTTCTTCCAGGCATTGATGCCAGCTATTGCCTGTCAGTTTTTCAGCCGGAAAGTTTCTGGCTTTCAGCATATCGTCAAGCCGACGTAAGCGAACCACGTATTCACGAATCGTGCTCGGGCTCATTTCCGTCTGTTCGAACAGATATTGTTTAAACGCCATAATGTCAAAGTAGTTAGGATGTGTATTACAAAAAATATCGCTGCAAAAACGGCAAAGCGCCGTTAATTCAGGCTGAAGTTTTAGCCAAAGCGGCTCATCAATCATTTGGTCCATGCGTGCGATGGCCTCTTTATTGATGATCTGACCTCGGAAGACCAGCGCCATACGATCTAAAACTTTGCCACAGTGTGAACAATTGGTTTGGCTGTGTTTGTAGTCTTTAAGATAACGACTTAAAGGTCTGGCTTTGGTTTTGGCTCCCACTGTTGAGTCCCCGATTTCTTATTATTTATAGATCGCCAGGAACTGAGCCTTCTAGCGCGCTCCCGTAAGTCGGGCACGCAAGCGTTTTATCGCCTGACTGTGCAGTTGGCTGACTCGGGATTCCCCCACGTCAAGAACCGCGCCAATCTCTTTCAGATTCAGTTCTTCCTGGTAGTACAGTGTCAGCACCATCTTTTCGCGTTCGGGCAAGGCCTCGATCGCTTCAATGACGCGTTCACGCAGACTCCCTTCCATCAACTGATGAAGTGGATTGGCCTCTTCGTGCCCTTCCGTCACCAGTTCCGCACTGTCACCGTGTTCTTCCCGATACTCGTCGTACGAAAAGAGTTGGCTGTTGTTGGTATCCAACAGAATCTGCCGGTACTCTTCTATCGAAACATTCAACTGTTGCGCGACTTCCTGCTCAGAGGCAGCGCGGCCCAGCATCTGTTCAACCTGATGCATGGCTCCCGCAACCTCGCGAGCATTTCGTCTGACGCTACGTGGTGCCCAGTCCCTGCTGCGAAGCTCATCAAGCATGGCTCCACGGATGCGCTGTACTGCATACGTGGTAAAGGCGGTACCCTGGAGTGCGTCATAGCGCTCCACCGCATTCAACAGACCAATGCCCCCGGCTTGAAGCAGATCGTCAAGTTCAACACTGGCTGGCAGGCGGACCTGCAAGCGCAGTGCTTCATGACGTACCAGTGGTACGTAGCGCTGCCAGAGCGAATGTTTGTCCATCACGCCTTCGGCGGTATAGAGATCGTTCACGTTGACTACCCTGCGTTAATGAAGTTATCGGCATGATTATGCAATTCTGTAGGGCTTTTGATTGGCAGAATAGGCGGGATAAACCGAGGTTATTTCAAATTTGTGATGTTTCAGAGCGGAAGTCTCCGCTCTGTACAGGAAGGCTAACGTAATGTCAGCAAACGCTGCCGTGTGGCTACGGGAACGTTTTCCCATAGCGCGCAAACCCGCCCTTCCATCTCCTGATAAAACGGGCTAATGCTTTCACGTGTTTTATCATCCGTGTGAAAACGGACCTGCCCGGAATCACCATCAATACTAATCATTCTGTTGATGAAAAGCCGCTGTAAGTCGCTGCGCAGGAACAGCCCATTATCCACGCTATTGTCTGCGAGAAATCCCTCTTCGTTTTCGCGCGTATCGATATGGCAGGCTTCGACCCAAGGCCATTGATGCTGATCGAGAAGGCTGGTTCCGGTAATGATACAGGCCCCATAGCGCGCCTTAACCGCCGCCATAAACTCTGACTGGCTGGCCTTCTGCAACACTTTGGCTTTCACCCGCCGCCCGACTTCCGTACCAGGCATGACTGCAGCGGGCGTTCTGTGCTCAGGCGTGCTTAGTACCACAATAAACTGGATACGGCGTGACTGTGGAAAGCAAGGATTAGACTGAACGTTGAACAGCTGCCACCAGGCATCCTCTTCGTCCTCGCGCATCAGAACCAGCTTATAGCCCCGGCTGTTGATCAGGTTTTGCGCCTGAGCGGAGTGCGGATCGACCATCGCATAGACGTAGCTCTGCCCAATCACTTTCCACCGGTTGTTCTCTTTATCCTCGTGTCCCCGACGAAAATAGTGAAAAGGCTGCTGCTGTTTCAGATAGTGCTCAAAACGGCGCAGATAATTTTTTCGTTCGTTATCGTTGGCGATGAACAACAGGTCTTCCAGCGGACTGTTACTCTCTTCCTGAGCAAAGACTGCGCGAATTTTTAACGTCCGATAGCTGGTTGAAGGACTCAGCAACGCACGCGCGGTCAGTTCTTTCTCATCAGGGTATTGTTGTGCATAACGTAGGGCGATCTCTTCAAATGAGAGACGTTCGCCCGGTAGCAGGTCATAGTTAAAGCGCATAACCACCCCAGAACATGAAAAGTAATATCAAAATTAGAGCCATTCTGAAGGGAATTATCGGCATAGCGGAGATGAACTGTAACGCTGAGTTCACTTTTTTATTGTTTACGGCCCAGACCAAAATCCGTTTGTTTTGCCCTGCAACATTTGCATTAGTGCAACACAAAACACGCCTGTTTGTTTTATCTCCCTCTCTGTTCAGGGGCGCGCGGTGTTCTTATCCTTTACTTTACCTGCTTTTTTATCGGTTATTCTTGCCATTAATTTCACTTGCACACTCGTATTCTTTCACCATCACTCTGCAGATGCAGATCGGGTATAGAGGAAGTGAATGATGAAAGGCATAGTGCTGGCTGGTGGAACAGGTTCTCGATTACATCCTGTAACCTGCGGCGTCTCCAAACAGTTACTCCCCGTCTACGATAAGCCCATGATCTATTACCCGCTCTCGGTGCTTATGCTCGCAGGGATTAGAGATATCCTGGTCATTACCACTCCAGAAGACCTCGCAGGGTTTCAACGCTTACTCGGTGATGGCTCACATTTTGGCGTCAATCTTCAGTATGCTGTGCAGCCATCGCCAGACGGTCTGGCGCAGGCCTTTATTATTGGTGAGTCGTTTATCGCTGGAGAACGCTGCGCACTCGTGTTGGGCGATAACATTTTCTTTGGTCAAAGCTTCGGTAAAAAGCTAGAAGATGTTGTTACTCGTGAGCTTGGTGCCACCGTATTTGGTTATCAGGTAATGGACCCTGAGCGTTTTGGTGTTGTCGAATTTGACAAACAATTCCGTGCACTTTCTATTGAAGAAAAGCCCACAACGCCAAAATCAAACTATGCGGTGACGGGCCTGTATTTTTACGACAGCAATGTGAGCGCCATGGCCCGACAGGTTCGCCCTTCTGAACGCGGCGAACTGGAAATCACTACGCTAAACCAAATGTACCTCGACGATGGATTATTAAACGTCGAAATACTGGGCCGTGGTTTTGCCTGGCTGGATACCGGCACGCATGAAAGCTTGCTTGAAGCGTCACACTTCATCCACACCATTGAAAAGCGTCAGGGCTTTAAAATTGCCTGTCTTGAGGAAATTGCCTGGCGTAAAGGCTGGACAGATCACAAAGCCCTGTTAAAACGCGCCCAATATCTTGGGAAAACGCAGTATGGCCAGTATTTAAAAATGTTGGTGGAGGAATAGCGTGAAGGTCAAAGCCACTAAAATTGCCGATGTTAAAATCATCCAGCCAGCGGTTTATGGTGACGATCGTGGTTTTTTCCTGGAAACGTTTGAAAAACGTCGCTATCAGGAGTTACTTGAAACCCACCTCGAATTTGTGCAAGACAACTATTCGCGCTCAGGCCGACATGTATTACGCGGCTTACATTTTCAGAAAACAGAGCCCCAGGGCAAGCTGGTGCGCGTCGTGCGGGGCGAAGTATTCGATGTTGCAGTCGACATCCGTCCCGGTTCTCCGACCTTTGGTCAGTGGGAGAGTATTCTGCTTTCTGAAGAAAATAAAACGCAGCTGTGGATTCCCCCCGGACTCGCGCACGGTTTTGTCGTCCTTTCGGACGTCGCTGACTTTGAATACAAATGTACTCAATATTACAACCCTAAGGATGAAGCCTGCCTGATGTGGAATGACCCTGATGTTGCAATTCAATGGCCTGTAGAACAGCCGATATTGTCGGTAAAAGATCAACAAGGACTATCACTGCAGGAGTTGGTGTAATGCGCGTTTTACTTACAGGGGCTTATGGCCAATTAGGGCGTTGCTTGCTGGATCGTTTTCCCGCTGACTGGATCACGCTGGCGTGTGGTTCGGCAGAGCTGGATATTACTGACCGCTGTGCGGTTATGCGCGTCGTCAAAAAATTCAAACCTGATGTCATCATGAATGCTGCGGCCTACACGGCCGTCGATAAAGCAGAAACCGATCGTACCCGCGCGCTGAAGGTGAATGCGATTGGTCCTGAAAATCTGGCACAAGCAGCAAAACTGGTCAACGCACGCCTGATTCATATATCGACTGACTATGTTTTTGATGGGTTAAAGAAAACGTCTTATAGCGAAAATGATCCGCCCTGCCCGATTAATTTCTATGGCTTAAGCAAGTGGGAAGGTGAAAAGCGTGTATTTGAGGTATTGCCAGAAGCCATTGTGATTAGAACCTCATGGATGTTCAGCGAATACGGTAATAACTTCGTGAGTACGATGCTTCGTCTGGCGCAGACGCGTTCCGAGTTACATGTGGTGAACGATCAGTATGGCTGTCCGACCTACGCGGGTGATTTAGCGGAGGCGATGATTCACCTTTCTGGTTCGCCAGAAAATATGGGTATTTATCATTACTGTGGCGATATTGCGGTGAGCTGGTGTGAATTTGCTCAAGCCATCTTTGTTGCGGCAGAAAAAGAGGTTAACGTACGCGGAATAACCAGTTCACAATATCCTTCCGCAGCAACGCGGCCCGCACGGAGTATATTGAACACAGAACATATTACCTCTGCAGGAATAACTGCATCCGACTGGCAGGAGCAACTGATAACCTGTTTAAAACCTCAGTCAACTACTTTTTCATATGCCAGCATTTTGTAAGGATTAAAGCCAATGAAAGTCGCCACCATTGGCAACTGCCAACTTGAAATTGTCGGCCAGTTGCTAAGTAATTATTCTGATCTTCATCGCGGTGCCATTAAGCAGGTGGTAAATACGCCCATTTATAAGCTTGATGCGCAACGGGATGTTATCAATCTTATGCATGAACTTGAAAGTTGTGATCATATCTATATGCAGTATCACTCAGAACGCTGGGGGATGCTTTCAACTGATAAGCTGGCAGCGTATTTCGACATCCGTATTCTGCCGACGATGGAGTCCCGTGTATCCACCCCTCAACTAGGTTATTTTCCTGCGCCTGTCCCGGAGTTAATGGTCTATGTAGATTATCGCTTCCTGCATCTTTATTTAACAGGCCATCAGCACGGGGATGCAGTTTCTCAATATCATAAAGTGAGTTATGATAATCAGAAGCAGCATAATATGGTCATTGAAGACGCAAAGCGTTATCACAAACTTTTTCAGGAAGAGAAAGTCGCATTTGACTATTCCCACTTTTATCAGGAATCAATGTTTAAAAATAAGCAGTGCTATAGTACCGTTAGTCATCCAAACAATAAGCATCTGAGCGTTTTTTTGAGTGCTATCTTTTATGATCTTTTCAAAGAAAATAAAAACTTTGATCTCAATGGTAACGATTTACTCAATAATTATTATGCCCCTGAGATTGGAAGTGGTGACCAGAGTTATCTGATGATGCGCGACACAGGACTTTCTCTGGCGGGTAAAATCAACTACTCATTTTTCTCTTCCCAAGACGATGAGATATTGAAAAAATCTTTGCTAAAGTCGGCCTATTATCAGGGATTACAGGCTGAATTCCAGAATGTTTAATTACGGCTTATCCTGATTCGATAATGTTTTAGCGTAGTTCGCGTGTTGCACACTACAGGCTATTGCATAAGAATATCTGCCCTGAGGCGAATCAAACAATCGCCCTCTGAGTAACAACAGATTCAAAAAATATGGGTAACTACAACACGCCATTGTTAATAATATAAAAGGTGCTTTATTAGCACCTTTTTACCATACAACCCGCGCAGTCTTGTCAGCTGGTTACGTACGTTATGAATGAACCCACAATATAAAAGATTCAAACATTAACAATGCGTGTAAGCATATAGATTAAATCAAAGCCATCCCACTGCAAGGTGAATTGAAGAGCCTGACCTATTTCGACAAGGCGATCTACGCCTGCTGGCCTGTACGCCATGATAAATTCAGCCAGTGCTGCAGATTCCATTCCATAATATGACAGCGTCTGGCAGGTCCCGCTACACAACGGTAAAATCTCGCACAACGTGTTAATTTGATATTCAAGAAAATAGCCGCACGTCCCGCTGTGAGATAAACTTTCTGAAGACAACGCAGGAAGCTCAACACGCATCAACCGATTATGGCTCAACGGGTGGCGTTTTACCCCGTCAACTTGCGCGCTGAGCAGGCAGAATTGCGTCAACTTCTGAACTGCACTCGCCGCTTGCAATGTGTATCGCTCTTGTACTATTCGGTCAAAATGTTTCCAGAATATACGTTGAGCTTGCTCGCGAATCTCTGCATTCTCACCCAGCCAGACGACTAATCCAGGTGAAGAGCAGGCATTTTGATCGCTGTGTAATGTGTCATTGTAAAAATCACTAGCAATGCGTTCTTTATTGACAGCATCAAGATACCCCTGAGCTCCAATAACACAAAACGAGTGTCGATTGGCGAAAGTGATGTCCAGCGCTCTTGGGCCTAAAGGGGACTGACGCAGCATCGCTATCGTATTATCCCCTCCCCAAATTAACCTTGTCTGACAGAGCAGTGAAAGCGCATCATTCACGTCTTTCTGTTTATCGTAGCGCACCAGCACGATATAGGGGGCAATATGGGGATGGTCATTTAGCGCCTGCCTGAGGGCCGTGCAGATCATCGAAATCTGGACAAAATCTTTACCTGGTAGACGAACGACATTGGCGTTTCCCGCCAGTAAGCCCACAAGCAGTGAATAAGCAAAATTCACTGCAACATTCGCCGGCGCGATGTGAAATGCCGCCCCTCTGCCTAACCGGTGCTCAAGGCCGGCATAGCGGGATTGCATTTGACGTAGCGAGGCCGGTCGACACCAGAATACCAGGCTTGCGACATCACTCCATTGCTTAACGTCCGGTAACTGAAAAAGATATTGAGAGAAGGTGTCAATAAACCCCATAATTTCTGGCGCGAATGGCTTATAGGCCGGCACTTTATTAAGCATTGCCAACCGCTGGGCATCGCCAATCAGGAATGTGACCTGTTCGAATTTATCCGCCATAGGTATCACTGCATCCTCTGATCTCAGCATTTTTAAGACGCCCTAATACCTGAAAATATTTCCCCATACGACCACAGGAACAATCATCCTCGCCCAGCAAAATGCCTTCATCTTCCGTAAGCAAAGAGTGTCCCGGGTAGGACTCGGGCAGCGCAGACAGAACCTGAATAATGCCTGCCTGCCCAACAGGACACACTGAAAAATCCTGCGGATCGCGAATAATAACGTCGGAAAAAAGGCTGGCATGAAGATGACCGTATTCACACTGCATATAGATACAGCCTGTTTGCTCAACCATGCCGTAATAGTCACTAACGCGGGTAATGCCGCACACTGAATTTAAGCGCTGCGCAAACGCGGACGCAGAAATGGCCTGGGCCTGTAGCTTTTTCCATCCCCCACCGTGTATAAGTGTGGCCTGAGATAAATCATAACGGCCAGCGCAGGCCTCAAGCGCTTTATAAAAATGCTGCCAGACCATAAACGTGAAGCCAAACAGCAACAACGGCTTACCGGCATGCTTCCGCAGAAAGGCAGCCAGCACGTCGTGATTGAGATTCATCTCTTCATCCAGTGCGTAGGCCCTGTCTGCTCCAAACATGGAAAACCCCAGAATGCCTGCCCCTCGAGCCGAGAACATGGCGCGATCTTTCATCACAGCAGGTGAGTCAATTATCAGCATCGGTAAACGGGCGGCGCCAATGAAATCACTGACAATCTTTATCAACACCTTCTGTTGAAGTGCCGCCGTGCTTTTATCGAGATAGATGCGTGATACTTGCTGGCCACTGGTTCCAGAAGAGGTCATCGTTTTAACGATATGGTCCTCTGGCACGCTACTCAGAGTAAGTTGTTTGAAGAGTGAAACGGGTAAAAAAGGCAAAGCATCGGGTTCAGATAATGATGCGAGATCGCACTGCTGCGCGGCCAGGATGCGCTGATAGGCCAGACAATCTCGTTGATGATGGACGCTTAGTTCATGCAGTCGCTTAAAGAGTAACGCCTTTTTCTCCGCTTTGGGTAATGAAAACGGCGCAGGGATAAATCCCTCTTCAAATCCCGGTTTCATCAGCCATGAGCCTCTCGTAATGGGTTTTACCTGAGGATGTTTTTACCAGGGTGTCGACGACATTGATTTTGAAGGCAGAGGTATGAAGTTTTGTCACCTGTGAGGCAAAACGTTTTACTTCATCTGCCAAATCGGGTTGGGTAATGAAAACGGTAAGTTGATCGTCACGTCCCACGCAGGCGCAATCAAGTCCAATAAAATGCGTTTTGAGGAGCTGCTCCATCTCATCTAAGCCAACGCGATTACCAAATATTTTCAGGAACCGTTTTTTTCGCCCCACAATATAAAAGCAACCATCCGCGTGCTGGGTGGCAATATCACCTGTGATTAACAGCCCGTTGAGATCATCACCTCGGTGAAGGTCGTCTCCGTCCGAAGCATATCCCATCATCACATTATCGCCATGGTAATAAAGCTCACCTTGTTCACCCATAGTGGTAATCAGACTCCCATCTTCGCGATGAAGTGTTAATTTCCCTCCCGGGATGGCAAGACCAATTGAGCCACATTTTGACTGTGCAAGCTCAGCAGGCAACCATGCCATACGCGCTGTCGCTTCTGCCGCGCCATACATCACGACAAACTTTTTACTGTGCTGCTGTGCATAATCGGCAAAGAATTGATGCATCGCAGTTGAAAGCTTACCACCTGCCTGAGTCAGCGTGCGTAAGGCAGGAAACGACATACGCGAAAAGCGCAAGCGATGCAGCATTTCAAACGTATAGGGAACCCCTGACAAAGAAGTCACGTTTTCAGACGCCATCTGCTGCCAAAACTCACGCTGCATAAGACCATAGCGCGTCAGTATCAGCGTCGCTCCCACCAGTAAATGACTATTAACAACAGATAAACCAAATACGTAATTGAGCGGCAAATGGACCAGAGGCTTTTCAGTTTCATCCAGTGCCAGGTATTCACTGATACTGGTGGCGTTGCTTTGCAGGTTTTGCTGACTCAGACGAACCAGTTTAGGGCTTCCTGTTGAGCCTGAGGTCGTAACCAACAGGGCGAGTTGAGGATGTAATTGCTGAGGGGCCTTACCTGTCGCAGTGAACTGATAATCCAGCGTTTGATAATGGCTTTCACCCTGAACTTGACCAGTGGGAGCCCAAAGAAACGCCGGCCGGTAAGTGGTAATCAACTCAGCAAGATGCGTGCTATCCAGGTCCGCATCAAGCAGTAAAGGAACCGCCCCACATCGCAGACAAGCCAGATAGCCAATAAGCGTTGCAGTGGTATTCCGACACAGAATGAATATCAGCAGTCCAGACTTAAGTCTGCCTTCCATTTGCGTCACTTCCGTTAACAGCTCAGCGTAACGCCAGCGTAAACCGCTATCGTCAATCACAGCGAGTTGCCGGGGATCATGTTGTTCAATACGCCAGAAAGACATTGGCTTACCTCAGTTCCGTCTGAATACGGTCAGTGATCTGTGCTGCCGTCAGTCCGGCCTGCTCAAGCATCCAGTTGTAATCCCCTGCATGTGGATAACCCTGCGGTATACCGATAATAAGTTGAGCGGGTTTCGTGCTTTTAGGTGCGAAATATTCAGCAACGGCACTGCCTAAACCGCCAATTTCACTGTGCTCTTCAAGGGTAACAACAAGCTTGTTATTCAATAAATGATCAAGTGTTTCAGTATCCAACGGCTTGATGGTATGCATGTCAATAACGGCCGTATTAATCCCTTTCGCTTGCAGTTCATCTGCAACCTGCAAGGCAACACTCACCATCGTGCCCGTGGCAACCAGCGCTACCTCATCACCCATTTTTAAGGTAATGGCGCGCCCAATCTTCAGGTCAAAATTTTCTTTATAAACAATAGGTGCACGCATATTGCCGGTCAGTCGGAGATAGACAGGGCCCGGATGGTGCAAAGCGGCTTCCGTCATTTTCGCGGTTGCAGTACAGTCAGCAGGTGACAGAATGGTGATATTTGAGACAGCGCGTAGAGCCGCCAGATCTTCTATACCATGATGCGTGGCTCCGAACATACCTGTCGCCAGGCCTGAGGCCAGTCCGACCAGTTTGACATTCTCTTCCATGTAGCCAAGATTCAGTCGCACTTGTTCAGCGGCACGAAAAGTCAGGAAGTTCGCAAATGAGGTGACAAAAGGTACGTATCCACCCGCAGCAAGTCCACCCGCCACACCAACCATATTTTGCTCAGCGATGCCGGCATTAAAGAAACGGTCAGGATAGGTATTTGCAAAACGATCAAGCCCAGACGATTTGCAGAGATCGCCTGATAATGCGACGATTTTAGGATGGTCGGCTGCCAGTTCAAGCAGAGCAAGACCAAAGGTACCGCGGGAACCTAGCATGGCCCATGAACGCACTGAGACGGGTTTAATGTTCAGCATGGTGCCTCCTGTTCAAGTTCGCTTAATGCCTGCTGCATTTGTTGCTCATTTAAACGGTTGCGATGAAAGTCTTTATTATTTTCCATAAATGAAACGCCCTTACCCTTCAGTGTTCGGGCAATAATCACTTTGGGCTTACCTTCATGAGGAGCATTAAAAGCATCAATAAGCGCCTGATAATCATGACCATCACATTCCAGCGTTTGCCAGCCGCAGGCGGACCACAAGGCAGGAAGGTTCATTCGCATAATATCCGCAGTGAATCCATCTGACTGCAGGCCATTTTGATCAACAACGACCGTCAGATTATCCAGCTTTTGCTGTGCAGCCATGAAAGCGCCTTCCCAAATCGCCCCTTCATTGCACTCACCATCCCCCACGACGACGAACGTCTGCCACGGCTGCTGTTGCAAGCGACGACTTAACGCCAAACCTATAGCAAAACTCATTCCCTGCGCCAGGCTGCCGGCTGAAAAATCAATACCAAAGGCTGCATGCCGGGTAGGATGGACCTGTAACACGGAACCATTGATTTCAAAGCTATTCAGCTGCTGTTCAGTAATGATTTTATGATGGTGCAAAGTGGCATAGAGCCCAAGTGCGGCATGGCCTTTACTCAAAATAAAGGTGTCGCGTTGTTTATCTGTGATTCGATCGGGTTGATAGCGCATAACAGTGCTAAACAGCACGGTGAGCACGTCCGTCATAGACAGCGCTGGGGAAATATGTACGCCATCACTTGGTGCCTGATACGCGGCTTTAAGAATAGTAATGCGGGTAGCCGTCGCGGTTTTTTTTAGCTGCTGGATGGACATATTCATTTCAGACCGCCATCAACGCGAAGCGTTTGCCCGGTGATATAGCTGGATAAATCGGAAGCGAGGAACAACGCCGTTTCAGCGATTTCGGCAGGCAACCCTTGCCGGCGTAAATCGGTGCTTTGACGTGCTGCTTCAACGATATGTTCGGGCATGGTTAGCAGCATGTCGGTATCGGTGATACCGGGCGCGATAGCATTCGCGCGAATGCCATGCTCACCCAATTCGGCGGCCACAGATTTTGTCATCGCGATCAATGCCGCTTTAGAGGCGCCATAGGCTGACTTGCCTGGGTTGCCATCTTCCCCGGCCGTAGACGCGATATTCACCAGACTGCCTTTTTTATGGCGCATCATCAGCTTGACCATAAACTGGCTGAACAAATACACCGCAAAGAAGTTAACTTCAAACTGCTGGCGTAACTGTGCTTCAGTTGTCATTTGAAAAAGGCTGTTATGGGTAATACCGGCATTGTTAATCACGGCATCCAGGCAGCATTTATCAGCAATCAGCCGCTTTACAGCTAGCTTCATTGCGACATGGTCTGTCATATCAAAACATAATGGCCATATGTTCACCTGATACTTCTCGGCTAATTGCGCCATGTCAGCCAGAAACTCAGCCGTTTCTGCTCTGGCATGCGCATAAATGTCTGCGCCATTGGCCGCAAAAATTTCAACCATTGCACGTCCCATACCGCGACGGCAGCCGGTAATTAATACCGTTTTATTTTTCATCAACATGCTAGTGCCCTCAACCCATTCCGCCGTCGACACGAATGACCTGTCCTGTTACATAGCTTGCATTATCGGATGCAAGCCATAGCAATGTATTGGCAACTTCGTCAGGCAGTCCGGGACGTTTTAATTCGCAGCGGGCCATCTGACGCGCCATGACCTCTGTCGGTAATGTTGACGTCATTTGCGTGCTGATGACGCCCGGCGCAATGGCATTCACTCTTATACCCTGTGGACCAAGCTCCGCCGAGAGTGTTTTCGTTGCTGCTAACCACGCCGCTTTTGAAGCGGAATACGCCAACTGGCCGACATTTCCATCAAGTGCTGAAATGCTGGAAATATTAACGATGCTGCCTTTTTTATTACGCAGCATCAGACGCGTGATGTATTGGGTAAACACAAGCTGAGAAAACAAATTGATGCTAAATGTTTTATGAAGTTGCTCGTTCGTCATCATGGGAAAAAGCGCATCAAAATTAGCACCGGCAATATTAATTAATATTTCAACAGGCTTTTTGGCTTTCTGAATCTGTTGTGCCGCGGCCTTAACCGACTCATCACTCAGTAAATCAAAATAAACAGGGACAATCTCAACGTCGTTTTCATCCATTAACTGCTTGATGAAAAACATGAAATCAGGATCTTCATGCTGGCAACAGGCAAAAACTGATGCGCCTGACGCGGCGAACGTCGCAAGCGTTGCCTTGCCGATACCTTGCAGACATCCCGTTATGACTGCCCATTTTCCAGCAAGAAGCATAATAACTCCTATAATTCTACGTCGTATTTTTTCAGGATTTCTTTGCCTTCAGACCAGGAAGAGAAGGCAATAATATCTTCGGTATCCAGCATGATATCGAAGGTATCTTCGAGTGCGGCGATCATGCTCATGTGCCCAACGGAATCCCAGGATGGTGTATCCTGATATTTGTAATCCGGCAGGATGGATGCATCGACTTCAAAGGTTTCTACAAAAATAGCATTGTAACGTTCGATATTAGACATAGTATTTCTCTCATTATCTTTTTAGCGTACTTTGTTAATATGGCAAGGCGTAAAGAACAAGGTCATATGCATATTTACGGTGATGCCAACGCAAACAAAAACGATAGTCGTCATGCAAAGCTTTAATGTAGGACGGGATAATAAACAAGTCGTCCAGCCGATGATAAAAGCTAAGTGCAAGTAATGGTTTATGCTTTAAAATCGTGGCCTCGGCACCTTTAAGCGCTTGCTGTTCAGCACCCTCAATATCCATCTTTATAAATGTAACAGGTTCATCATTTACAACACGGTCAATACTCGAGACTGAAATTTTATGATGACTGCCCCCTTCAACAATCCCTGAATTCTGGTCACCACTTTCATTAAAACTCAGTTCGTCATTCTTCGACCACACGCCAGAATGAATACACGAAACATTTGACAGATGATTAGTATTGCTCACCAATTTCTTAAAGTTTTTTGAGTCAGGTTCAAATGCATAAATTTTTCTCGCTGGTGCAAGGTTGAGTTCGCGTAAATTCTTTACAAACGAAAGGACTGTATCGCCATCATAAGCACCGCAGTCAACAAAAATCTCATCGTTCCCAAGTGTCACGAGTTCATCATTAAAGTAAGCATTATCGCTATGATAAGGGAGCAGATGACCAACCTGACCGCAAATTCTTTGATTAAGGTAAGCTGTAAATGTTTTCCGTGAAAAATCATCACCGAACGAGTCGTATAAAGCCTGAAGGCTGTCACGATTATCAAAACAAAAATCGTAATCAATCATGCCTGCACTGAACATTTCGATTGAAGAAGGATCACAAATTATCAATTCTTCAGCATTTTTTTGTAGCTTTTCTATCAAAAAATCAGTACAGGTCTGAAAACCAATTATATAATTAAATCGCTGGGGTAGGTCAACCAGCTCTTCAATAGCGCGGACTTCAATGTGTTCATGTTTTTCGTTAGGCATATACTCAAGCGTTAGCGCTGAGCAATATAAACTCACACCCTGCTTATCTAAAAATTTCTTAAAAACATTGGCGACATACCCATTACCGCAAAGCACAACAGGAAGGCCATTTTTGCGGAACCGCGCGATAGCAGATAAAAAATAGTGTTCTCGTTCTGTAATTTCTGACAAAAAATTCATTCTTACCTCAGAGTCTGTAGCGCAGTTCACAGTGATTTAAAAACCCGCTTTTCATCATTATTGCGCATCACCCGAGCTGGATTCCCCAACGCAATACCTTCTTCACGGATATCGTTAAAGACGACGGCACCCATACCGATAATAGCGTCATTGCCTACAGTAATTTTCTGCTGTAAGACCGCACTCATGCCAATAAATACGCGATCGCCGATCACGACATTGCCACCAGTCGTAACAAACGTAGATATCACAACGTGATCGCCCACCTGAGCGTCGTGCCCCACGCTGGCGTTAGGTTGCATATAAACGTTACTGCCAAGCGTCACATCACAGGAAAGATAAACGCCTTTTGCGAGCACACAACCAGGCCCAACGCGGGTACATTCGGTAACGGTAACATCGGGATGAATAAGCGTGGCAAGTGCCAGGTGATGAGAGGCAGTTTTATCAGCGAGTTGCGCACGGAGTGACGGCTCGCCCACCGCAATAACCACTTCAATGTGCTGCGTCAGCGCCTGGTCAAAACTAACAACCGGGATACCTTTAACATCACGATTGGGCGAAATATCATCAATGAAAATCAGACCATCCCAACGATGAGCCTGTTTTTCAATCTGCTGAGCAAGAAGTAAGACTTCTCTTCCCAGTCCACCCGCACCATAGATCGCTAATTTCACTGTCTGCTTTACCTAACTCAAACTGAATAGCACTAATTTACCAGACCAGATTCAAGTTTCTGGCTGGGAATACCGTACGTTTTCTGTCGTTAATTAAGACATTGAATAATTCAGGAAGCAGTGAAAAGCAGGTACTCAATGCATGGCTTTGCTGACAAGGCTGAGGAAAGAGTGCTGTGATGCTGAACAGAATGATCGTGCTGCTCAGAAAATGGTGTTGTGCTGTCGCATCTGGCATGTGAGAAAGAGGGTCAACATTCTGTCTGTCCCCTTTAAAAATAGTCTGGACGTAGGTATCTAATCTCCAGCCGGCCCTGTTGCTCAGTTGGGGTAAAGGAGACAAACATGCCAGATACGCGCACCTCTGGCATGTTTATTTATTAACATCCATAACTGCTGCTGAATCAGGCCACCGTTTTCATCTGGCTAACAGACAGGATGATCTCAATAATTTTGTTTTGATCGTCGACACTGAGGCTCGGATGTATCGGCAAACAAAGCACCTGATGAGACAGGCGCGTTGCCTCAGGCAGATTGCCAGGATGTGATGAAGCATAACTTTTATACATTGGAAATTCTGAAATGAGTGGGTAGAAATAGCGACGAACATAAATATCTTGTTGCTTAAATAATTGATACAGCGCATCGCGGCTCATTGGAAAATACTGCTCGTCGATAAACACGGCACAGTATGAGTAGTTCCATGTTAATCCTTGCGGAAGATGACTGAACGACAGCCCTTCCACCGAACCCAATGCCGCGACATATTTTTCGTAAACATCAGCCCGACGAGCAAATGCATTATCAAGATGCTTGAGCTGTAACAACCCAAATGCGGCCTGAACTTCATTCATTTTGCCGTTTATACCCGGAGCCACTACCGTAGTTTCGTCAGCGAAACCGAAATTTTTAAGAAAATCGATGCGGCGTTTAACACTTGCATTAGGGCAAACGATCGCCCCACCTTCAAATGTGTTAAATACTTTAGTGGCATGGAAACTAAGGATAGATAAATCACCATGATTCAGAACGCTTACTCCATCCTGCTTAACGCCAAAACAGTGAGCAGCATCGTAGATCACCTTCAAGCCATAATTGTCCGCGATACGCTGAATACCCTCTACATCGCAAGGAATGCCATAGCAGTGAACGGGAAGAATCGCACTGGTATTAGGTGTAATGGCGGCCTCAATTTTTGCCGGGTCCATGTTGCAGGTGACAGGATCAATATCGACAAAAATGGGCTTAATGCCGTTCCACAAAAGCGAGTGTGATGTCGCAACAAATGAATAGGGTGTCGTAATCACTTCCCCCGTCACACGTAACGCCTGTAAGGCGGTGACCAGCGCAAGTGTACCGTTAGCAAACAGGCAAATATGTTCAACACCCAGATACTCGGCGAGCGCTTTTTCTAACTCCTGATGGTAAGGCCCCCCATTCGTTAGCTGTTTGCTCTGCCAAATTTGTTCCAGATAGGGTAAAAACTCTTCAAGCGGCGGCAAAAGCGGGCTTGTTACGAGTACATTTTTCGATTGGCCATTATTTTGCATACTGTAAGCACCCGCTGTTAATTTTGCTTCATATAAAGAACCCGCCTCGCTGACTTACCGCTGTGGCACAGGTTCTTGTTATCCGTTATTTTTGCTCAACCCTAATGCTTTAAACCAGCACGCTTTAGCGTCCTCGCTGTCGATAAGCGCAGAAAGTGAGGCCTGTAACTGGCTTGCAGTCTGTATGGTTTCGTCTGGCGCCTCACATCGCAAATGAATCGCCTTTTTCCAGGCATCTGCATTGTTTTTAACTTTCCAGCCCGGTAGTGCACACGCTAAAGAAGGCACATCACTGCTTACAGCTGGAATTGAGCACGCGGCTAACTGCATCAGGCAAAAATTATCTTTAAAACGGTTTTCATCAATGCTACTTCGCGGTACGACAGCGAAATCAATTGAAAGCGATGCCAGTTGCTTAACCAGACGACGCTCATCAAAATAACGATGTGTTTCAGCAATATAGGGCAACCACGCCTTGGGCGAGTCGCCCAGTATTATCCAGTCAAGTTGGTCTGTATAACTTACAATCGCAGCATCAAGCAGCTGGCAATCTTTTTCTTCCAGATAATGGGTGATACAAAGCACACGCGGTTTTGCGCTATGTTGCTGGTTTTCTCTATCATGACATTGCTCTGAAAGAATATTAGGCAGAATAACGGCCATTTTATGCCGCTTTTTGAGCCAATTGACATAAGCGCTACTTGACGTCAGCCAGGTGCTGATGAGTTCATTTTCAAATAGAATTTTGAGATTAAATCTGTTGATGTCATCACTGAGGGCATAGCTTATCTGGCAGGCGCTATGCTGCTTGAACTGTTTTACGCACTGGCAAAGATCGTTATTCACTTCTCCCGCGATCAGCAGCACATCGGGCTTTAATCTGTACAACTCAGGTGCCGTTGGAACACGTTCAAGCAGTAATAAATGAAGTGAGCACGCTGACGCAAGCATTTCCAGCGTTAAAATCAGACGTTGCACAGTAGCATCTTGTTGCCCACCGACAATCAAGACCACATTAGGTACGCCGTGGTGATGCAACGGATTCCAGCTGGCACTCAACGTTGTATCTGGCTGAAAGAGCCGTTGACTCAAGCTGTACCCAAGGCTGTAAACGGGATCCTGGGCAATAACCGCCAACCAGCGTTGGTAAAAAAGAGTGAGTTCTGATGAAGGTTGAGGCAAACACTCGGACGGATAGCCTGTGATGACATGATCTTTTGCTACCACACTGTAAGGCGTACAGATCGATAGATGCCCGGTTTCGCGAATGCGCAGCCCTAAGTCAAGACTGGCTAACAAGGGCTGAGTAAACTGTGTGTCAAATCCGCCAGTTTGTTGCCACAGGCTGTTGCGGATCAGTAAACAATCTTTACTCAGTGCCGAATAATCGCAATCGCTGAGCAGCCGCGAAAGGTTACCTGCACGGCCCCAGTTCTCACCATATCCCATCGGAAAAGCAAGGCCATTTATCCCTAAAAGATAACCCGCACAGACTATCTGATTATTAAAATTGATCAGTTGTGGCGCCACGCAACCGACTTCTGGACGAAGAGCGTGGTTTACCAGTGCCGTAAACCAGGTACTGCTGACGAAGGCGGTATTGGCATTGAGCAAGAGCAGGTATTCACTCGTTGCATGCTGACTCGCCCTGTTAATCGCCATCATGTCTGACCTTTCATGGCTTTCAACAATGTGGATTACGGCCGTATTGTTTTTTACCAGCCAGTCGAGCCAGGCTCGAATCTCGTCAGACGTGTGCGGTTGAACGACAACGCGCATCTCAAATGCCTGGGTTGGCATTTGCTGATAAAGTGTAGTGAAGCAGCGCTGGAGAGCGGGCAAATTATCTCCCGCTACCAAAATCACTGACAGTGAGAGCGTGATGTTCCTACCATATTGTATCTGCCACGGTTTGCCTGGCTGAGCAGTAGCACTTCCCTGATCAAATCCTCTCTGCAAAAGGTAACGCTGAAGCAGTTGCTGTTGCTCTTGAGACGCAGTAGCAGTGCAGACCTCTTTCGGTATCAGCGCTATGACATCCGATAAATGTCCGATAGCGCCAATATCAAACCGAATGAGTAGCTTTAAAATCGCATCAAGTTCAAAACAACGCTGATAGTCGGTGTCCAGACCGCCAATGGCCATAAGGGCTTCACGATGAAAGAAGCCGCGTTGCAAATAGAGATGTGGGGCGCTTAAAAAAAGATCCAGATTGAAAGCAGGTTTAAAGTGCGGGCTCAGCACACCATTGACTTCTTTAATCGCTTCGTCGGCATAGACCAGGGCCAGATGATGGATATCCTGTAATGCATCAATAGCCAGTCTTATACCCTGAGCACTGTAATCACATCCCGCGGGAATGAACTGAACCCAGTCAAATACGTTTTGCTCTGCCAGGCTGTTAACGACGGACAGTAAACGTTCAGGAGGGCAATAATTTAAGGGCGAGTTCGGTTTAGTATTAGCTGAATCAGAGGAAACTATCACTATCTGACTGCCAATAGCGTGTTCAAATTGAGGCAGCAAAGTATTAAGTGTTTGCTGTATGTCACCGCCCTCATGCTGCTGTATAACAATCAGTAAGCGGGGGATGTTCTCAGGTGTTGCCGGCCATAATGTTTGCGGCACGCTGCGATGCTGTAACCAGTGGGTCAAACTGTGTTGCTGTTTTTCTGCATCCTTTTGCGCGGCCTGCTGTTGCGTCAATGCGACGAAACGCTCAAACTGACGCTGCCCCGTCTCCCGGCGCGCCAATATATTTTCCCGCATTTTGCCGAGGGTTTGACGCGCACGGGCAATCCCTTCCGCTGAGTTTTCTAGCGTGATACCAGCACCATCATTATCACGTATCGTGATCGTATTGATAGCAAGGTGCTCATAGCCTGCAGCCCTCAGTGCTACAACAGGGCTTCCGCACAAAATCGCCAGCGCACAGGTTCCAGACGACTCATAAGAGTAGAGAACGTTGGTCCGTTTTAGTAACTGTGCAAGTTCCGACAGGGTGAGCGGATTTTCCATTGACAAAATCTGTATGTCTGCTGGAAGCTGGCTGAAATCAACAGCCGATTTCGGGATGCGATTCAAATAAAGAACGTGCAAATCTTTATGCGGATTATCGTCACGGAACACATCAAGATCGTAAGCTTCAAGACACAGAATTTCAGGATTAACGGCTTTCTCTGCAAATTCACTGCGATACCAGAAAAAAAGATCGTCTGGGCCGGCTTCCAGCCTGTTTTTCATGATGATCCCTTCCCTGTTCAGCATATAACGAACACTAACTGGGGCAGATAACGGATTTCCGGAGGTAACTTCTGGATAAACGGCTATCCAGGGTTGGCCACTATTCTGAATATCATTCCATTGTTTTTCGTCCAGGCGCGGCGTATTCCATTCAGGATTAACTTCACAGTTCACCATCCAGGCTTTACCGCCTTGCTCATTTATCATATGACAGAGTCGATGCATGACCTGAATACCCAGTGAAGATTCACGATAATCAGGGGACAATAACAAGTAAGGGTAGGTAAATTTATCCATTCTGGTTTCAACCTGTACGGCGCGGTAACACTGTTAACGATATTGAAGGCACCTAAAGCACAATGACGCTTGCTGACTCTGTCATTGGCGATAACGCGGTGCCTGTTTATTCGGATGTTAAAACGCTACTGCGTTAACCAACCCTTTTGCCATTCATTCAGTCCATGCTCTCGCAGATACCAGTCCTGATGGACCGCCGCGCGAAGTTGATCGCCCAGATGATAAGTGGCATCCATATCCGCAAGGTGCGCGCGTAGGGCGCCCATCCAGTCTTTGAAGCGGTTTTCAACCAGGGTCACAGGCAATCCACAGCGATAAGGCTCGATACTGGTCGCGATAATGGGCACGCCGCAGGTGCCAATCTCCAGCAGCCTAAGGTTACTTTTGCATTCATTAAACTGGTTGATTTCAAGAGGAACCAGCGCCAGATCCAGGTTGAGGCTGGCGAGTTTTTCTGGATACATCTCAAAAGGCACGCCTGGATGGAATTCACAGTGAACGCCCCGGGGCTTCATCCCCATGAACACCCATTCAACCTTATCTTCCAGCTCCTTGATAATTGGCAATAAAATTTGCAGATCGCCCGTGTGCGTGCTGCCGCCTGCCCAGCCGATACGCACCTTACGCCCGACACCACGTTGACTCAATAAGTGTCCCCACTGTGCTTCCGCCAGTCGGTTTTGCGCGATCCGTATATCGGCGTGAAAGCGGCTGTAAGCCTCAGCCAGTGGCGCCGTGGAAACGACAACCCAGTCTGCGGACTCCATCACTTTGCGAAGATTTTTGACGATCTGCTGGGGAAAGTGGTTGCGGTTGCCATTTTTTAACGGCACGTTCAGCAGGAAATCATCATATTCCACCACGATCTTCGCGTCGCTGACGTCCCGATACTGCTTCATAATTGAAGGGAAGCGGCTTCCACTTAATGACTCCAGCAAAATGATGTCTGGTTGCAGAAGCGCCACTTCCATGACGCCGGGAATCTGCTGGGTCATACCGCCTTCTAACAGCAGATTACTTTCCAGCGCTTTAAATGGCTGGACGATACGGTGATTGCCACATCCCTGCCAGTCAACGTGATGCGCTAACACAACCGGCAAGGGGCGCCCCGGTAACGGCTGCTGGAAACGCGCCGTTCCTGCGCCAAGCGTGAACGCTTTACCTGCCCGCTGCATTTGTTGATTATTGCTGGGATCCCGCAAGAGCATCGATCGCCATTGGCTGCGAAGCTTGCTGTAATCGTGAAGAAAAGGTCTTTCCTGCACATGGAATTTTTCCGTCATCAGTCGGGTTGCTCCGCCCATATGACGAACGCGCGACCATGGTGTCCAGACGTTCAGGTAACCTTGCTGTAAAGCGCGTAGGCCCAGATCAACATCCGCGAAATACAGGGGATACTCTTGTTCAGCAAATCCACCCAGACTAAAAAAGACCGATTTGCGAACCATCATGCAAGATGCGCTTACCGCGGCCAGGTTGTGCTCAGTTTGCAGATAACGCTGGAAGCCTCTGGCTTCACCATCAACCCCATCCCAGGGGCTGTCTACACCATTCTGTACGCCGAGCAGAAAGCCGCCATGCTGTATCCGGCCATCCTGATACTCCAGACGAGCGCCCGCCAAGGCAATTTCCGGACGCAAGGCATGTTCGAGCAGTGCATCAAGCCAGTCCGGATGGGTAATTTGGCAGTCGTTATTGAGAAACAGCAGTATGTCGCCTCGTGCCTGTTCCGCAGCACGATTATTTATGGCTGCAAAGTTGAACGGCGCGTCGTAGCGTAGGACCTTGATTTGTTCGATATTTAATTTTTCAAGATCGTTAAGAAATGCACACGCCTGTTCGTCCACTGACTGGTTATCAACAATCAGCAATTCATAATAGGGATAGCGCGTTTTCTCCATCAACGTATCAATACAGGTACGTAATAAGGCGGCGTGGTCGCGGGTGGGAATAATAATTGAAACCAGCGGTTTAGCATCCCAGTGGTAACGCACCCGCATCGTGCCCAGATTCATCCCGGCGTCAAGTGATGCCGTGATCCCTAAACGTTGTAAATGTGCTTTAACAACGTCCTGGTAGGCTGCGCTGTAATGGCTTTCCTCGAACCAGCGGCCGTTATCTTGACTGCTCTTTACCACCACTTCTGACAGATGACCAAGTGCACCCGGCCCTTGCTGTTCAATGCATTGCCAAAGCAGTTGATAAAGTCCGAGGGGATTCATTTCATCGGTGATCCCCCCTGCTGCCTGCGCCTTATGTTTGTCAAACATCAGCGTGCGGCCCACGTAAGGCGTGCTTCTTAACAGATCGATATTAGGCGCGGGTCGCAGTATGACGCCGGGTTCATTGTTTTCATCGTTAAAGCTCTCATCGCAATACCAGAAGGCGGTATCAGGATAGCGCAAACGGTGTTCAGCCATGAGCAACAAGGCATCCGGTAAAAGCTCATCTCCTGCCATGACAACAATAAATGCGGAAGGGGCGCTTGTGTCTTTGAGCAATTGGTTAAGTTCAGCCAGCCAGCCCTTTTCACATCGCGCAAAAGTTCCTTCATCTAAAACGACATCATCATCGCTTAATAAGCTTATTGTCGAGGGCGGCAGTGTTTGCTCCCTGACCGCAGCCAGAGAACGTTTGCAGTCAGCTGCGTTGCCTTTTTCATTAACGATGACGACGCCGATGTGACCACTTTCTGGAACGGCTCCAATAAACGAGAGTAATGCTGCCCGACGGGCGTCCGTAATACGCCTCTCTTTAAGCCACTGCTCTATAGAATAGTTTTTGTCTACCCATGACAATACTGACTGGCTATGGAAACGCAAAGCGTGATGCGCGCGTTCATCCATGGACCATTTTTTGGCTACAAGTGGCAGGCTAATGATTTTGTCGATGGCACAAGACAGGTCCCACTGATTTCGGAAGCGGTCTTCATTTGCAAGCGTCCAATGCAGTGCATCCTTGAAGCCACGTTTGAGTAATTCAATCCATTCATCCGCATCAGGACAAAACTGCAGGTTAACGACAGTAAAATGTGATTTATCGAACTCACTAAAATTATGCTCGCCTAAATAGCCTTCAACATAATTTGTAGAGGCGAGAAACACAGGAATACCGAGGATGAGTGATTTCGCCACAATCTCATCACTACCGATAACGGCATCATAATTATTGAGCCACTCAGGCTCAATACGGCTAACAGGCTGGCTGCAATCGAACCATTCCAGGCTGATTGCTTGTGCTTTGAGCTGCTGCTGTAGTTCATACATTTCGGCAGAAATATCAGGCGCAAAATAAAGCACCTTTTTCAATTCTGTGCGAATCCTACGCTGCCCGAATGCATTGAATGCAGGGGAGAAAGTATAGGGTAAAACCTCTACCTGACCGGGTAGAAGGCCGTTCTGGAGTAATCGCTCAGAGATCGCCGGCGACAGGCTGAGAGAGAGTGAAGCAAGCTGATTCTCAAGCTCAACGCCCCATGGCATATAAACATCGTGATAGTCGTAAAAATGCCGGAAAATAACGGGCGCGGTTCTGGAAAATAACGCAACAGAAGACAGGAGTTTCTGGCTAAAAAAACCTTTGTAAACCAGGATAAGCCCATACTCATCGGCCAAAGTGCCCAGCTTTTCGCTGATGATGCGAAAGTCTGGATTCTGTCTGAGCCTTTCCAGTTCAAATGACACCGTCTTACCGTACGTACTGGTAACAACGTCAACCTGCCATCCTAAGGACAAAAAAACATCAATGATATCGAGCGCTTCATTAACGTGAATGGAAAAGTGCTCGAATCTGTCGATGCTAATTAAAAGCCTGCTCATCTGATATCCTCTGGTTGTGCATCAGCAAAATCTGCACGCACATAGATCACCCATATCAGACTATTGTAGAAGTGTAAGCGACTAACTTAGCGGGACATTAGCTACAGTAAACCGGGCTAATTAAAGCGATTAAGCAAAAAAACGCCCTCATTTCTGAGGGCGTTTTTATTAATACAGGTTTTGCGGCGATTAACGCAGCAGAGACAGCATGGTCTGTGGAACCTGGTTGGCCTGGGCCAGTACAGAAGAACCAGCCTGCTGCAGGATCTGCGCACGGGACATGTTCGACACTTCCGTTGCGTAATCCGCATCCTGGATACGGCTGCGGGCCGCGGTCAGGTTGGTTACGGTGTTGTTCAGGTTGCTGATGGTGGACTCAAAACGGTTCTGAGACGCACCCAGCAGGCTGCGCTGGTCATCGACTGCTTTAATGGCAGCATCAATATCGGCCAGCGGCGCACCATCAGTGCTGCCACCGCTTGTTACGGTACCGCTCAGTACGTCAAAGCCTTCTGCAGCGGTAGTACGGGCGTTGCCATTGATAGTCTGACCTGTAGTCTGAGACGTCGCACCAGAGGTATTGAACAGGTTGAAACCGTTACTTGCACTGATGGTGATACCAATGGTTTCACCGTCTTTCGCGCCAACCTGGAAGTTGTAGGTGCTGCTGCCTGAACCGGTGTTCAGCACTTTGATGCCGTTGAAGTCGGTCTGCTTGGTGACGCGGTTGATCTCTTCCATACGCTGGTTAACTTCAGCCTGGATTGAGTCGATGTCAGACGCTGAGTTAGAGCTGTTCTGTGCCTGAACGGTCAGGTCACGTACGCGCTGCAGGTTGTTGTTGACTTCGGTCAGCGCGCCTTCAGCGGTCTGCGACAGCGAGATACCGTCGTTGGCGTTACGGGCAGCAACGGTCAGGCCGTTGATGTTAGAGCTGAAGCGGTTGGCAATCGCCTGACCCGCTGCGTCATCTTTTGCACTGTTGATGCGCAGGCCGGAAGACAGGCGCTCAATCGCAGTACCCAGTGATGACTGAGATTTGGTCAGGTTATTCTGCGTAACCAGAGACAGGGTATTGGTATTAATAACTGCCATAATAATTATCCTTCATAAAAGAATTATAGGGTTCGGATTTGGCCTGCGGCTTCATCGCCTTCAATATTGTTATCGCCCTCCTGGCTTAAAACTTTATGCTTTACTCTTTTTTTTACCAAAGAGGACAACTGAAATTTGTTTACAAAAGACTTCCCAGGTCAAGGTCAGGCCGTACTGAAGCGTAAACTTACCGTATTCCTGGCAGCAGGCGCTCCCCTGCTCACTTTCCCCTGTATTAAAAAACGTTATTAAATAGGCGGTTATATTTTTTCGCCTATTTATTCCGTATTAAAACCTTTCACTTACTGGTTTTATTGAAAAGTGTCTCCGCTTTAATATGATGCCACCACCGAGACAAAATGTTATTTCTGCAATAAAGAAACATCGTGATATCTCAGTGCCTGTTCGGGCAACCTGTTTCAGCATTCCATCTTCAATAATCCATTCCCAGAAAGGCGTGATAATAACATTGCGTTAATAATTACTATTCATCATCTCATGTCAAACCGCTTCCCTTTTAAAAGCCAGTCGGCCTGAACATGAACGGATATAACGCAAGATGTCATAGCCGTGCCTGCCAGAACCACTTTCAGGAACGAATCAGCATCAGGATATGCACCTGTTTTAGCCCAGGCCCTCAACGCAGCATATTTCTGTCTATTCCCTTACGTCAGCGTTCGATACTCAACGCTGTGAGCTGACCTGCCAGAGACTCACCGACGTGAAATGCCGTATGAATCCCTGTAACATTCAAGCAAGCGTTTCACTTTTTCACCCACAGCCATGAAGACATCATGTTTTCAGGCAATAAAAAAACGCCCTCATCACTGAGGGCGTTTTTATTAATACAGGTTTTGCGGCGATTAACGCAGCAGAGACAGCATGGTCTGTGGAACCTGGTTGGCCTGGGCCAGTACAGAAGAACCGGCCTGCTGCAGGATCTGCGCGCGGGACATGTTCGACACTTCCGTTGCGTAATCCGCATCCTGGATACGGCTGCGGGCCGCGGTCAGGTTGGTTACGGTGTTGTTCAGGTTGCTGATGGTGGACTCAAAACGGTTCTGAGACGCACCCAGCAGGCTGCGCTGGTTGTCGACCGCTTTGATCGCCTTATCGATATCGGCCAGCGGCGTGGTGCCTGCTGCAGTACCACCGGTACCACCGGTGACAGCACCTTTCAGCACGTCGAAACCGATCGCTGAAGTGGTACGCGCGTTGCCGTTTACAGTGTCGCCCGAGGTCATTGCGCGGGTGTTCTGGGTGGTGCCAGACTGACCGGCTGAGGCCAGGTCAAAACCGTCGCTTGCGCTGATGGTGATACCGATGGTTTCACCGTCTTTGGCGCCAACCTGGAAGTTGTAGGTGCTGCTGCCTGAACCGGTGTTCAGCACTTTGATGCCGTTGAAGTCGGTCTGCTTGGTGACGCGGTCGATTTCCTGCATACGCTGGTTAACTTCAGCCTGAATCGAGTCGATGTCAGACGCTGAGTTAGAGCTGTTCTGCGCCTGAACGGTCAGGTCACGTACGCGCTGCAGGTTGTTGTTGACTTCGGTCAGCGCGCCTTCAGCGGTCTGCGACAGAGAGATACCGTCGTTGGCGTTGCGGGCAGCAACGGTCAGGCCGTTGATGTTAGAGCTGAAGCGGTTAGCGATCGCTTCGCCGGCTGCATCGTCTTTTGCGCTGTTGATGCGCAGGCCGGAAGACAGGCGCTCAATCGCAGTACCCAGTGAAGACTGAGATTTGCTCAGGTTGTTCTGAGTAACCAGAGACAGGGTATTGGTATTAATAACTGCCATAATAATTATCCTTTATATAAAAATTACAGGGTTTGGATTCGGCCTGCGGCTTCATCACCTTCAATATTGTTATCGCCCGTCATGAGCAAAACTTTACGCAGGACACGGTTTTTTTTAATCGTCTGTTGGAAAACCTGTTGAGATGGAATCTCAGGCGTAGCTGAATAACCTCATCAGCAACATAAAGGCCATTGCGCTGTTTCGCATTGGGCTATGAATGCCCGACACAAAAAGCAATGGATGAGGGAAAAGCAAAACGGGAGCAAACACGTTTGAGAAGAATATTTATATGACACAAATGAAAAACGCCTTCATAACTGAAGGCGTTTTTGTTAATACAGGTTTTGCGGCGATTAACGCAGCAGAGACAGCATGGTCTGTGGTACCTGGTTGGCCTGGGCCAGTACAGAAGAGCCGGCCTGCTGCAGGATCTGCGCGCGGGACATGTTCGACACTTCCGTTGCGTAATCCGCATCCTGGATACGGCTGCGGGCCGCGGTCAGGTTGGTTACGGTGTTGTTCAGGTTGCTGATGGTGGACTCAAAACGGTTCTGAGACGCACCCAGCAGGCTGCGCTGGTTGTCGACCGCTTTGATCGCTTTATCAATGTCGGCCAGCGGCGTGGTGCCTGCTGCTGCACCACCGGTGCCACCGGTGACGGCACCTTTCAGCACGTCGAAACCGATTGCTGAAGTGGTACGCGCGTTGCCGTTTACAGTGTCGCCCGTGGTCATTGCGCGGGTGTTCTGGGTGGTACCAGACTGACCGGCTGAGGCCAGGTCAAAACCGTCGCTTGCGCTGATGGTGATACCGATGGTTTCACCGTCTTTGGCGCCAACCTGGAAGTTGTAGGTGCTGCTGCCTGAACCGGTGTTCAGCACTTTGATGCCGTTGAAGTCGGTCTGCTTGGTGACGCGGTCGATTTCCTGCATACGCTGGTTAACTTCAGCCTGAATCGAGTCGATGTCAGACGCTGAGTTAGAGCTGTTCTGCGCCTGAACGGTCAGGTCACGTACGCGCTGCAGGTTGTTGTTGACTTCGGTCAGCGCGCCTTCAGCGGTCTGTGACAGAGAGATACCGTCGTTGGCGTTACGGGCAGCAACGGTCAGACCGTTGATGTTAGAGCTGAAGCGGTTAGCGATCGCTTCACCGGCTGCATCGTCTTTCGCGCTGTTGATGCGCAGGCCGGAAGACAGACGCTCAATGGCAGTGCCCAGTGATGACTGAGATTTGCTCAGGTTGTTCTGAGTAACCAGAGACAGGGTATTGGTATTAATGACTGCCATGATGAATGTCCTTTAATAAGAAAGTCAGGGTCAGGTATTTGGCCTGCGGCTTTATCGCCTTCAATATTGTTATCGCCCGCTCTGGTTGAAACTTTAATTCTTCGTATCGTTTTTTTATTACTTTGCCGTAAAAACCTAAGTCTTTGCTGCTAAAGCGGACATCACTTCGTACAAAAAGAGCCTCAAAACGCTGTTCAATACCTTACCGCGCGCCTAAATCCGTTGAGGTTGTGATCAGCCTGACGCGGCAATAAAAAAAACGCCCTCATTGCTGAGGGCGTTTTTATTAATACAGGTTTTGCGGCGATTAACGCAGCAGAGACAGCATGGTCTGTGGAACCTGGTTGGCCTGGGCCAGTACAGAAGAGCCTGCCTGCTGCAGGATCTGCGCGCGGGACATGTTCGACACTTCCGTTGCGTAATCCGCATCCTGGATACGGCTGCGGGCCGCGGTCAGGTTGGTTACGGTGTTGTTCAGGTTGCTGATGGTGGACTCAAAACGGTTCTGAGACGCACCCAGCAGGCTGCGCTGGTTGTCGACCGCTTTGATCGCTTTATCGATATCGGCCAGCGGCGTGGTGCCTGCTGCAGTACCACCAGTACCACCGGTGACAGCACCTTTCAGCACGTCGAAACCGATCGCTGAAGTGGTACGCGCGTTACCGTTTACGGTCTGGCCAGTCGTCACGCTGGTGTTCTGAGTAGTACCAGACTGACCGGCAGCGGCCAGGTCAAAACCGTCGCTAGCGCTGATGGTGATACCGATGGTTTCACCGTCTTTGGCACCAACCTGGAAGTTGTAGGTGCTGCTGCCTGAACCGGTGTTCAGCACTTTGATGCCGTTGAAGTCGGTCTGCTTGGTGACGCGGTCGATTTCCTGCATACGCTGGTTAACTTCAGCCTGAATCGAGTCGATGTCAGACGCTGAGTTAGAGCTGTTCTGCGCCTGAACGGTCAGGTCACGTACGCGCTGCAGGTTGTTGTTGACTTCGGTCAGCGCGCCTTCAGCGGTCTGCGACAGAGAGATACCGTCGTTGGCGTTGCGGGCAGCAACGGTCAGGCCGTTGATGTTAGACGTAAAGCGGTTAGCGATCGCTTCACCGGCTGCATCGTCTTTCGCGCTGTTGATGCGCAGGCCGGAAGACAGGCGCTCAATCGCAGTACCCAGTGAAGACTGAGATTTGCTCAGGTTGTTCTGAGTAACCAGAGACAGGGTGTTAGTGTTAATCACTGCCATGATGTTTTTCCTTTAAAAATTGAGCCAGATTAAGGCGTCTGAATTCGGTTTGCTCACCGACAACCTGATTATCGTCAGCCTCTGAGCAACCTTTAGGGAAAAATTTCAGGAATTTTCTGGCAGGCAAATCCGCGAAGACAATTAAAGAAGCGTCCTTTATTGGCGCATTAAATTTATCAAAAACAGGCTAATCTTTTGCCACTCGCTGCCGATACCCAATCTACTTAGCGTATAACCCGTAAAGGATTAACCCATGGCAAGTATAAGTTCACTCGGTGCTGGTACTAACCTCGATCTCAATACTCTGTACAATAGTCTGGAAACAGCTGAACAGACTAAGCTGACGCCAATTACTAAGCAACAGTCCTCTTACAATGCCCAGCTTACCGCCTGGGGCGTGGTGAAAACAGGCCTGTCAAAATTCCAGACCGCTGCTGCGGCATTGCAAAATGCATCGACTATTGCCGCCACTAAAGTGACCAGCACAAACACCGCGTTTACTGCCACGCTGGCGAGTAAAGCCTCCGCAGGTAACTATTCTGTAGAAGTGAGCCAGTTGGCCTCTTCTCAGTCCCTGCTGTCTAAAGCTGCCACCAGTAAAGATACCGATCTGGGCGATCAGAGCCTGGCTTCACGCACCATTACCATCTCGCAGTCCGGTCAAAAATCACCGCTAACCGTGACACTGACGAAGGATCAAACCAGCCTGGCTGATATTCGCGATGCGATTAATAAGCAGCAAGGCAGCGTAAACGCGAGCATCATTAAAGCCGATGATAATACCTATTATCTGTCCCTGACTGCGCGTGACAGCGGCACGGCGAATGCCATGACGGTAAGCTCAAATGATGGCAGTCTGTCGCAATATATTAATTACAGTCAGGGCGGCAGCAGTAACGCGATGACCGAACAGGTTGCCGCAAAAGATGCACAGTTAAAGATTAATGGCGTGTCCATCACACGCAGCAGCAATACCATTACTGATGCCCCCGAAGGCGTCACGCTCAACCTGACGAAAACCACCGCAGCGAATACGCCAGAAACCTTAACGGTGGCCACGGATAATCAGCCCATGACCGCGGCGATTCAGGCCTACGTTGATGCGTACAATTCGCTGCAGACCACGATCGGTAACCAAACGAAATATACTGCCGTTAAAGCGGGTGAGACGCAGAGTACGGGCAATGGGGATTTGTTAGGGGATAACACGCTGCGTAATATTCAGACCAGCCTGCGCAGTCAGTTATCCAGCGCACAGTCTGGCGGCAGCCTGACCACCCTGTCACAGCTGGGCATCACGCAGGATGTCAACGGCAAGCTGACCGTAGACAGCACTAAGCTGAACAACGCCCTGACCAATCAGCCAACAGATGTTCTGAACTTTTTGACGGGTGACGGTAAAACCACCGGTTTTGCAACCCAAACCAATAACAAGCTGACACAAATTCTGGCCAGCGACGGACAGGTACAAAATGCCACCAACGGCATTAATACGTCACTGAAAAAGCTGTCGGATCAATATGACAATGTGAACAGCCAAATCGCTGCAACGATGGCGCGTTACAAAACGCAGTTCACCAGCCTGTCAACGCTCGTCAGCTCTATGACGCAGACCGGCAACTATCTGACCCAGCAGTTCGCTAAACTATAACAGGAGTGGTAAGCATGTACGCTAAGTCCGGTACCCAGGCCTATGCCCAGGTCGGCGTGGAGAGCGCGGTGTTAAGCGCCAGCCCGCACCAGCTGGTTGTGATGCTGTTTGATGGCGCGCTGAGCGCCATGAAAAAAGCAGCTATCTTAATTGAGCAAGGCGATATCCCGGGTAAAGGAAACGCCTTATCAAAAGCCATTAATATCATCACTAATGGCTTACGTGCAGGCCTGAATCATGAAGTAGGCGGTGAGATTTCTGCCAACCTTGATAACCTGTATGAATATATGACCCGCCGTTTGTTACAGGCCAACCTCAATAATGACGTTGAAGCCATTGCGGAAGTCGAAGGCTTGCTGAATAACATCGCCGATGCCTGGAAACAGATTGGTCCTAACTATCAGCCACAGCAGGATACGTTTTAATGAGTCACCCACTCGCGCTGCTAAAAGAGTATCAGGAATTACTCACGCTCAGTAATGCTATGCTGGAAAATGCCAGACAAGGGCAATGGGAGGCATTACTGAGTTGTGAATCCACCTATGTTAGCAGCGTCGAGCGTGTGGCTCGTGATAACGATGCCGGTGTGCTTTCGGCGTTACAACGGGCACAGATTCGCCCCGTACTTGAGCAAATTCTCAATAACGAAACTACGCTGAAAACCTTATTAGGTGAGCGCATGCAAGAGCTGCGCTCTCTGGTCACGACGTCAACGCAGCAACAGAACATCATGACCTCTTACGGTAATATGGCAGGCAATATTCTTTATCCTAAAGAGCAGTAAAGCCCGGCTTTAGCGGGTGGAAACTATATTTTTAATTCACCCGCGTAATTTCTCCACTCTTATCCCATACTTCCAGTTCCCTCTCCTCTGACTGGAAACGCGTCATGCACAACCCAACCCTATTGCAGTTTTTCCACTGGTATTATCCCGATGGCAGCAAACTGTGGCCGGAAGTTACGGAAAAAGCCTCACTGCTCAATGATATAGGCATCAACATGGTATGGCTCCCCCCCTGTTATAAGGGTGAATCCGGTGGCTATTCGGTGGGTTATGACAGCTATGATTTGTTCGATTTAGGCGAGTTCGAACAAAAAGGCAGTAAAGCCACAAAATACGGTGATAAACAGCAATTACTGGATGCGGTAAATGCGTTACGCAGTCACGATATCGGCGTACTGCTGGATGTTGTGGTGAACCATAAAATGGGCGCTGACGAAAAAGAGCAGATTCGGGTCAATCGGGTTAATCCCGATAATCGCGATGAAATATACCCTGATGTTATAGAGTGTGAAGCCTGGACACGATTTAACTTCCCTGCCCGGGCAGGACAGTATTCTAAATTCATCTGGGACTATAAATGTTTCAGCGGTGTCGATCATATTGAAAACCCCGATGAAAATGGCGTTTTTAAGATCATCAACGATTACACCGCAGAGGGCTGGAACGACCAGGTAGACAGCGAGCTCGGTAATTTCGATTACCTGATGGGTGCCAATATTGACTTCCGTAATAATGCTGTGAGCGAAGAGCTTAAATACTGGGCGCGCTGGGTGATGGAACAGGTGCCCTGCACCGGATTCCGACTGGATGCCGTAAAACATATCCCGGCGTGGTTTTATAAAGCGTGGATCGACCACGTTCAGGAAGTCGCCAACGAACCTTTATTTATCGTGGCGGAATACTGGTCTTTTGAAACCGACAAACTGCAGGAATATATCCACCAGGTTGACGGCAAAACGATGCTCTTTGATGCACCCCTGCATATGAACTTTCATCAGGCCTCCAAAGCAGGCAGCGCCTACGACTTGAGCAAAATCTTTGATAACTCACTGGTTCTGGCCGATCCCTGGCATGCCGTAACCATCGTCGCAAACCACGATACGCAACCGTTACAGTCGCTGGAAGCCCCTGTTGAAGCCTGGTTTAAACCGCTCGCTTACGCGCTTATTCTGTTACGTGAGCAAGGTGTACCGACAGTGTTCTATCCCGATCTTTTCGGTGCCAGCTATCAGGATGAGGGCGGTGATGGCGACGTTCACCAGGTCGATATGCCCGTTATTCCCGAACTCGAAGGTCTGATCCGAGCCCGCCAGCTATTTGGCTGGGGCGCACAAACCGATTATTTCGATCATCCAAACTGTGTAGCCTTTAGCCGAAGCGGCACGGCGGAAAAGCCCGGTTGCGTGGTGATCATGTCAAACGGTGAGGCGGGAGAAAAACACATTGCGATGGGCGAAGGCTATGCCGGAAAAGTGTGGCGTGACTATCTTGGGCATAAATCAGAGACCATTACCACCGATGATAATGGCAGCGCGCTGTTTAGCTGTAATGGTGGCAGCGTGAGCGTCTGGGTTGTTGAAGCATAAACAGAGGTTGCCAACGCCACCAGATTGACTGATTCACCCGTGTGACTATGCTGAGTGCGGTCTCTGGACCGCATTCAGCCAATTATTTTGCTAATGCCGGCCGCATAATTTCAGGCTCGATATTTTGAATAACGTCGGCATTAGGCTGTTTTGCCACTTCCTGCTCTGCTTTCTGGCATTCAACGGTCGGCTTTTCGACCTTGCGCAGGGTAAGACCGTCGTATTCCAGCTCACCGTTATCGACGTCCAGCGGCATTACCCGCACCTGACGCGTCACATTGACATAATCGCCATTGAGTTGGGTCAGCTTGCCTGGTTTTGCAATGACACGCTGCCACTGGCGGCAATCCAGAGTGCTGCCATCGGCATTGACGATCAGACTGGCAATCGCCTTATCGCTAATCAGATCGCTTTGTGGCCCTACTGTCTGCCAGTTACCCTGCAAATTTGCCGGAGCAGGCGTTTGCACCGCACTCTCATAACTATTGATTTGTGCGCAGCCACTCAGCGCCAGAGTGGCAATCAGCATCCAGTTTTTCATTTTTTAATCCCTAAAATCCGGTCAATGGCGGCTACGTTATAATTTTTACGGTAAGGTGCGCAAGCTATCTGAATGCTGCCCTAAGCGTAAAACTGCATTTTCTGACGCTTTCATCGCGCACGGGCAACATTTATCAATATCAGCACCGCGAACTGACCGTTTTTCATCCTGCCCCACTTAGCCTGACAAGCCAGACGCAACAGGCTACACTGTCGCCCTGCACTACCTATCAGGAAACCTGCAATGAAAACTCCAGAAGCTTATTACGCCGAGGCTCGCGCCCTGTTTTTTACCGCCCACGCGGATTTCCAGGCAGCATTAGACGAACTCACAGAAAGCGATGCCCGCGCCGCCAATATGTCACTGCGTGAACTACGTGAATGGCATGCTGAACGCATCTACGCGGCTTTTTTACGCCAGAAGAACCTTGATGGTATGATTTTCTCGATCCAGCTGGCTGAACCGGATAAAGCCGTCGCTGCCGAGGCCATAGAACGTTATCTCAGATCGCATGCGGAATCACTGGGAATGAGCTGGGAAGAATTCTGTATTAAAAATGAACTGTAGTAAGAAGGTCTTGGCGGGACAATGAAAATACCGCTGATGTCATCGCCCTGTTAACCATCAGGATGGGTTCGCTGAGCCTCTCCTTTTTACGGCGTCGCTGGCGACAGACAACACACTTATCGCCAGCGTTTGCCATTACTCTTCCTGCGCCATTTTGCCTCTCACTTCAACATACTTAGCGACGGCCAGCAGCCGGTTAATGTGAGTAAGCAGTAAATCAATATCCGACTGCATAAATTCAGATGATGAACGTGAAGCCGTCACTATCGCATCCTGAACCGTTTCGGAGATGGTTAATGCGTTATCTTGTTTCGCCTGGACCAATAAAGCTGCCACCAACAATGACTGTGCTTCTATCTGCGCAGTCAGTTCCTTAGCGTCGACATCCATTTTTGCTAGTTTGAGCAGAATATCTATAACCAATTGTCGCATTGCACTTCTCCTGGTGAGTGAGCGCACTTAGTGTTGTGAACGCACTCAGAGTAAACCAGATGACGGTGCTTTTCTACGCGACGCGGAAAAAACGAATTAAGATAAACATCAGCTTGATACTGTTTTTATTTACAGTAAAATGGCGAGGCGATTTTGCCCTTAAGGGATTGTTAACATGTTTGTAGAGTTAATTTACGATAAACGTAATGTCGCGGGCCTGCCAGGAGCGCGTGAGATGATTTTAGCAGAACTAGAGAAACGGGTGCATCGCGTGTTCCCTGACATTGAGGTTAAGGTCAAGCCTATGGAGCGGAATGCGATAGAGACCGATCTCAGTAAGAACGAGAAGGCGACAATAGCGCGCCTCGTGGAAGAGATGTTTGATGAAGCAGAATTCTGGCTGGTGGCTGATTAATCCGTTAACCGCCACCGCCTCAGTCAGCGGGAGATCGCTTAACTCTCCTGCTCGCTGTGGTTAATTTCGATTTCGATATCCTGAATGGCCGTCTCCAGATCTTCCAGTAACGTACCCTGTTTGTTCAGCAGCGCGTCAATGCGGGCTGCGTTTCCTTCATCTTTATACTCGCCGGCGTCAAAGGCTAACCAATGTGCAGAAAGCGTCTCAGTGTTCGTCTGTGCATAGTGACGCATTTCTTTCAGCTGAGATGCCACGTCACGCAGATAATCTGTTTTGCTTTTGGTTTCGATTGAATCAGTCATGCTGTGTTTCCTTATGGTTGTTTATCCAATGAAAATGTCGCCTGGAGATTTAAAGGTAGAACAATATAGCGACTTTGCATTAGGAATAATCGGAACTCACTAGCGTGAGTGACATGAGCGGAAAACGGTAGGATGAGTAAGCACCATGAGAGCAAAGCGTCAATGCGTAAGCTTAGTCGCTATCAGTAAGGGTGCCCATTTTTGAGCGAGCCCCACTGATTGAGGGGAATTGTGACGGTCTGGTTTAGCTGGACTAGACTTAACAGACTCAAAAAGGAGCGAAGCATGCATACACATCACAGTAACGAACAGCGTAAACATGAGGGCGATGTCAGCAAAGGTTTACCCGAAGCGGCACCTCATGCAGGCAATGCCTATGAGGAAGACGATCATCCCGCTAAGGATGCACCTAAAGATCACGGGGAAGTCCCGAGAAAAAATGATGACAGTCAGGATGATAAAAAAGACCCTTTTAAAGCGTCCTGAGTGGTTTTATCGCGAGCATGTTCCGCGCCGGGGCATGCTTTTACCTGCTCAATCAATGCCTCATCATTAAAAAGCACGTCATCGAATACCCTATATTTACATCCGTATCGTCCCTGCAGTAACAGACCTGTATCATTTTTAACTTCGCCTGACGTAATCCTTATCGCCAGGAAATGCACGAAGAGTGAGGCATGCAATTTAGATTACAAAGCCCAAAAAAAGCGCAACGATGTGTTTGCATCCCGTTAGCATGCCATCACGCCTTTTTAAGTAAATACGGCTCGCCGTCACTCAGGATTGTTTATGAAGGTAGTCCACCAGCATTTCAAGATTAACCCGGTGAGGCCCATCTGGATAAAACACGCCCTGCGCCGGTCGGTTAGCATCAAATAACGCCTGCAAATCCAGATCGTCATCCAGTAACTGAATAGAGCCCTTGACCAGCTTATATGAAATCACCCTGCATGTGCCTTCAGGGATCTTGCTTAAAGAGTCAGAGCCTTGAACGTCAGAATAAATCTCATATTTAATCTGCCCACCGCTATTTGAGTTAGCGAGCAGAGTTTGAATTAAGTATTTCATTTTAACCAAAGGATGGGTAAACAAGGATATTACATTAACGCGGAGCACTTTTTTTAAAAAGTTAAATCTTTTAATCAGATATTATTTCTTATAAACCTGCTCATTCTCACTTTATGCTGACAGGCCTTGCCTGGCTTGCTGCTCACGCCCTGCCAGAGGTGCCTTCACTGCGGGATGAGGCAACATGTTCACAGCCTTACCTCTATACCGCCACCCACATTAACACGGCGTTTTTATCGAAAGGAGTTTAAATAAACCAAGCCATTTTTCATTCGTACCGCCGCGACCCTTCTTATTTATTATCGAAAAATATCTTTCTGTTCTCAGCGATGTCATCGGATTGAAACTGAAGAAAACCTTATATTGCTGTTCGAGACACCGCGGCAACACTCTTGAAAAATAGTTTGGAAGTTAAATGAAAATTAAACAAAACCCTGTAAAGGATAATTGTTTTCACTCAGGCGCGTTAATTCCAGTCAGGATAAAAATTCTTTTTTTTTGCGATAGCACAGGTGATGTAAATAAAGGTTATCTCTTACGGAGGCAATAAATTTTAAGGCGTACGTTTGGCGGGTTGTCAGACGTGAGTTAACCAGCTTATTGGCCAGTATAAGGGTCGGTCAGTCTGTTTTTATCGATTTACACTTTTGAATTTGTTGGCCAGTCAGCCGCGGCAAACTCCTTCACTGAGGGGTTATCAGGTGTATGACGGCGTGGATAAGGAATAAGGATAAGAAAAAGCAGCGCTGGATGCCCTATCACAAACACGCACTCTGCCCTGGCTCTACCACAACCCAAAGTCCACCTTGCACGAACCTGATATTCCCCCGTCAGTGACGTGACTACACCTGCATATTCATGATGTCGGTATAAGCCGAAACCAGCTTGTTCCTGACCTGAATTCCCATCTGCATTGAGATGGATGATTTCTGCAGATCGACCATCACATCATTCAGCGCGATCCCGGGCTTACCCATTTCGAAATCCTGCGCCTGGGTGCGTGCAGAAGTCTGCGTTTCGCTGATTTTATCCAGCGCGGCCTTCATGGTCGCACCGAAGTCGATATGGCTGGTGACGTCGTTACTCTTGTTGTTGGCCTGGAGCGACGTCATCTGTAACTGCTGTAAAACACCCTCGATTGCCTGCACTGACATGGCTGTTACCTCACAGAAAAGAGATGAAGATTTTTGATGTGCGGAGAAGTTAACACATTGTCAATAAGACAAAGCCCCTAAATGGCGCTAAAAACCGTGGCTTATTCACCCATCGAATTTTGCGTTTCATCAAATAATGCCAGGCATTGAAGTGGAAATTTTATTTATGCAGGTCAGGGAGTCTGTTTTGCCATCACAACTAACCCGGTCAATTACGTCAGGCAGGAATCGGTCATGAATGCGAGTGCAGCCGCCACACAAGATCAAGACAAGAAAGGCTTCGGTGACCTTCTCGCTCGCCTGCGTGCTAATCCACGCATACCTTTAATCGTCGCCGCCGCCGCTGCTATTGCAGTGGTGTTTGCATTGGTCCTCTGGGCCAAGACACCTAACTACAGCGTGCTGTTCAGCAATCTCTCAAACGAGGATGGCGGCGCCATTGTCACGCAGTTGACGCAGATGAATGTACCTTATCGTTTTGCCGATAACGGTGGCGCATTGATGGTCCCTGAAGACAAAGTGCATGAACTGCGTCTGCGTCTGGCTGAACAGGGCCTGCCTAAAGGTGGCAACGTCGGCTTTGAGCTGCTGGATAAAGAGAAGTTCGGTATCAGCCAGTTTAGTGAGCAGGTTAACTACCAGCGCGCACTCGAAGGCGAGCTGGCACGTACCATCGAATCACTGGGGCCGGTTAAAACCGCACGCGTGCATCTGGCCATGCCTAAACCTACTCTGTTTGTGCGTGAGCAAAAGGCCCCTTCTGCGTCCGTAACCTTAACGCTGCAACCGGGTCGCGCACTGGACGAGGGTCAGATTCAGGCGATTACCCACATGGTTTCCAGCAGCGTGGCGGGTTTACCTCCGGGCAACGTCACCGTCGTGGATCAGAGCGGTCATCTGTTAACGCGTTCTGATGCGGTGGGTCGTGACCTGAATGACGCACAACTTAAATATGCTGCCGAAGTGGAAGCCCGTTATCAGCAACGCATTGAAGCTATCCTGAATCCGATTCTGGGCCAGGGCAACGTGCATGCACAGGTTACCGCGCAGATTAACTTTGATACCAGCGAGCAGACAGACGAGAAGTATCAGCCAAATGGCGACCCCAAAAATGCGTCAATCCGCTCACAGCAGACAAGCACCAGCGAGCAGTCTGGCAGCCCTTATCCTGGCGGCGTGCCTGGCGCGCTGTCTAATCAGCCAGCGCCCGCGAATACTGCGCCGGTCAATGCGCCGAACACCAACGCGGCCAACGGGCAGAATGCGAATGGCCAGAACAATGCCGCGAATGGCCAGCGTACCAGTACCGCCTCGGCCAGCAGCGTGCCAACCAACTCTCGCCGCGATGACACAGTGAACTATGAGCTGGATCGCACCATTCGCCATACCAAAATGAATGTGGGAGATGTGCAGCGTCTGTCCGTCGCCGTGGTGGTGAACTATCGCGAAGATGATAAAGGCAAAGCGCTTGCACTTAACGAGCAGCAGCTGAAGCAGATTGAAGACCTGACGCGTGAAGCCATGGGCTATTCACAACAACGTGGTGACAGCGTCAACGTGGTGAACTCGCAGTTCAATACCACCGAACCTACTGTCAGCGAACTGCCCTTCTGGCAACAGCAGTCCTTCTTTGACCAGCTGATAAGTGCAGGTAAGTGGCTGCTGGTGGCACTGGTTGCCTTCATCCTGTACCGCAAAACGGTTCGTCCACATGTACTGCGTAAGAAAGAAGCTGAGAAAGCGGCTGCAGAAGCGATGGCTGCCCGTGCTGCACAGCAAAACGATCAGGAAGCTTACAGCGTCCAGCTCAGCAAAGATGAGATGGAGCAGGAACGCAAAACTAATAACCGCATGAGCGCTGAAGTCATGAGCCAGCGTATCCGCGACATGTCTGAAAACGATCCGCGCGTCGTGGCGCTGGTTATTCGTGAATGGATGGGTAACGAACTATGAGTCTGACCGGTACTGAAAAAAGCGCCATTCTGATGATGACCATTGGCGAAGAACGCGCGGCGGAAGTGTTTAAGCATCTGAACCAACGCGAAGTGCAGCATTTGAGCTCGGCAATGGCCAGCATGCGTCAGGTATCCCATAAGCAGCTGACTGAAGTGCTGCGAGAGTTCGAAGCCGATGCCGAGCAGTTCGCGGCGCTGAGCCTGAACTCCAACGACTACCTGCGCTCCGTGTTGACCCGTGCGCTGGGTGAAGAACGTGCTTCAAGCCTGCTGGAAGATATCCTTGAAACCCGTGATACCACCAGCGGGATGGAAACGCTCAACTTCATGGAGCCGCAGGCGGCTGCCGACCTTATTCGCGACGAGCATCCCCAGATTATCGCGACCATTCTGGTACACCTCAAACGCGGTCAGGCTGCAGATATCCTGGCGCTGTTTGATGAACGCCTGCGTCATGACGTCATGCTGCGTATTGCGACCTTTGGTGGCGTACAGCCTGCCGCACTGGCAGAACTGACCGAAGTGCTGAACAGCCTGCTCGACGGCACCAACCTCAAGCGCGCGAAGATGGGCGGCGTAAGAACGGCGGCAGAAATCATCAACCTGATGAAAACGCAGCAGGAAGAAGCGGTCATCGAAGCGGTTCGCGACTTCGACGGCGAGCTGGCACAGAAAATCATCGACGAGATGTTCCTGTTCGAAAATCTGGTGGAAGTGGACGATCGCAGTATCCAGCGTCTGTTGCAGGAAGTGGAGTCCGAGCAGTTGCTGATCGCCTTGAAAGGTGCAGAGCAGCCTCTGCGCGAGAAGTTCCTCAAAAACATGTCGGCACGTGCAGCAGATATTCTGCGCGACGATCTTGCCAACCGTGGCCCGGTGCGTATGTCTGCGGTCGAGAACGAACAGAAAGCGATCCTGCTGGTGGTTCGTCGCCTGGCAGAGTCCGGCGAGATGGTAATCGGTGGTGGCGAGGAAACCTATGTCTGATGCATTTTCTGCCCGTCCATGGCAGCTGTGGCAGCCGGTTGAGCTGGGGCGTCCAGAAGAGCCCGTTGCCATGTCAGCAGAGCCAGCCGAGGTTACCATCTTTGAATCTGAAGAAGATGAGCAACAGCAGCAGTTTGAACATATGCAGCAGCAGTTGCGTAAAGAGGCGCACGGGCAAGGCTATAGCGAAGGTCATCTGCAGGGGTTTGCTGAAGGCCAGAAGGCCGGTTACGACGCGGGTTTTCAGCAAGGTCTGGCCGATGCACAGCAGCAGCAGGCGCCTTTACAGGCACGCATGCAGCAGTTGGTCACCGAATTCCAGAACACGCTGGAATCTTTGGACAGCGTGATCGCCGCCCGTCTGATGCAGCTGGCGCTGGAAGCCGCGCGCTCAGTCATTGGGCAGGCAACAACGGTGGATGGCAGCGCCCTGCTTCGGCAGATCCAGGGCCTGCTTCAGCAGGAGCCGATGTTTAGCGGTAAACCTCAACTGCGCGTTCATCCGGACGATCTGCTGAGAATCGAACAAACCTTAGGTCCGACGCTCGATCTTCACGGCTGGCGTTTACTGGCAGATAACACGTTGCACCCTGGCGGCTGCAAGCTCAGCGCCGAAGATGGCGATCTCGACGCCAGCGTCGCCACTCGCTGGCAGGAACTGTGTCGCCTGGCGGCGCCGGGAGAATTTTAATGACCACACGTCTGAACCGCTGGCTTGGCTCGCTTGATGCCTTTGAGAGTCGTATTTCTCAGGTACAACCGATTCGTCGTTATGGGCGTTTGACCCGTGCCACCGGCCTGGTACTGGAGGCGACCGGCCTGCAGCTGCCCCTGGGTTCAACCTGTGTGATTGAGCGCAACGACGGTAAGAGCATCAGCGAAATCGAAAGTGAAGTCGTCGGTTTCAACGGTCAGAAACTGCTGATGATGCCGCTGGAAGAAGTGGACGGCATTCTGCCGGGGGCGCGCGTTTATGCCCGGGCTACCGGTGAAAACCCGCAGGCCGGAAAGCAGCTTTTACTCGGACCACAACTGCTGGGCCGTGTCCTTGACGGCAGCGGAAGGCCGCTCGATGGCTTACCGTCACCGGAAACTGGCTACCGTGCGGCACTAAATACTCCGCCGTTTAACCCCTTACAGCGCACGCCCATCACTGATGTCCTGGATACGGGCGTTCGGGCTATCAACGCCCTGCTCACCGTTGGCCGTGGTCAACGTATGGGCCTGTTTGCCGGTTCAGGCGTGGGTAAAAGCGTGCTGCTCGGCATGATGGCGCGTTACACCCAGGCCGATGTGATCGTTGTCGGGTTAATCGGTGAGCGTGGTCGTGAAGTTAAAGACTTTATTGAAAACATTTTAGGCGCGGAAGGCCGTGCCCGTTCCGTGGTGATTGCGGCGCCGGCCGATGTCTCCCCGCTGTTGCGTCTTCAGGGCGCAGCCTATGCCACACGTATTGCAGAAGACTTCCGCGATCGCGGTAAGCACGTCCTGTTAATCATGGACTCCCTGACGCGTTACGCCATGGCCCAGCGTGAGATTGCCCTGGCAATCGGTGAGCCACCAGCCACTAAAGGTTATCCACCGTCTGTTTTCGCTAAGCTCCCGGCCCTGGTTGAGCGCGCCGGTAACGGTATCGATGGCGGCGGCTCCATTACGGCTTTTTATACCGTTCTGACCGAAGGCGACGACCAGCAGGATCCGATTGCAGACTCTGCCCGCGCAATCCTCGACGGACACATCGTGTTGTCACGTCGCCTCGCGGAGGCCGGACACTATCCGGCTATTGATATTGAAGCGTCAATCAGTCGTGCCATGACATCACTGATTGATGAAAATCACTATGCACGCGTACGCCAGTTCAAGCAGTTGCTTTCAAGTTTTCAGCGCAACCGTGACCTGGTCAGCGTCGGCGCCTATGCCGCAGGCAGCGATCCCATGCTGGACAAAGCTATTCAGCTTTACCCGCAGATGGAAGCCTTCCTGCAACAAGGCATTTTTGAACGCAGTGAGTACGACGACGCCTGCCTGCATTTGCACGCCTTGTTTGGCTAGTCAGCGCGTTTGATACGAGGACATCGTAATGAAAACAGCCAATGCTATTGACACGCTTCGCGATTTAGCGGAGCAGGACCTGGAGCGCGCCGCCGTGTTGTTGGGCGATATGCGCCGGGGTCAGCAGGCGGCTAACGAGCAGCTCTCCATGTTGCTCGATTACCAGGACGAGTACCGCAATAAGCTGAACAGTGACATGTCCAGCGGAATTGCCAGCAATCGCTGGACCAACTATCACCAGTTTATCCAGACGCTGGAGAAGGCGATTGAGCAACACCGCAGCCAGCTACAGCAATGGAACCAACGGCTGGAACAGGCGCTGGTCAACTGGCGTGAGAAACAGCAGCGCCTGAACGCCTATCAAACTCTGATCACCCGGGCAGAGGAAAATGCATTACGACAAGAAAACCGTCTCGACCAGAAACGGATGGATGAATTTGCCCAACGGGCCGCACTGAGGAAAGGCGAATGATTACGCTGCCAAACACCGCGTTGACGACGAAAGCCATCGGCACTGCTGACACATCAGGCACCACAGACCTGTTAAGCAGTGGTGAGACGCTGCCACAGGACTTTATCACCGCCCTGGGAAATCAGCTGCTTTCCCTGGCGAAGCTGCACGGTAAAACCCCTGCGGCTACAGATAAAAATGTCACAACAGAGACGGAGCATAAAACGGCCACCTCGTTGAATGCATTACTCTCTTCGCTGGAAACGCCGACTGCGCTTAGTGCGTTGTTTACACCGGAAAAGATTAAAGCCGGCACAAAATCAGCCGATGATAAAGATGAGCTGACAGCCACCGCCCTTAACAATAGCGACATGCAGAATATACAGGCGCTCTTTGCCATGCTACCCGCGACGGGACTGCAGCAGGCGGTGAAAGACAACGCAGCGAACCGTGGTGCGGATTTGCAAGGGGATGCGCCCCGTTCAGCGCTGTCAGCGCTGACGCAGGCGGTCACTACGGCACTAACAGGTGATGGCAAAGAGAGCCAAAACACGAAGGTGCAGGACGGCAACCTGGCCAATAAAGCCAGTCTGGTTAGCCAGAGCGTGACCGGCCCAACCGCCGCGACAAGTCATAACACCGCGGTGACGCCTGCGGCTCTGACCACCGACGGCAGTTTTCAGCAGATACTGAGCAGCGTCAGTAAGCAGGACGATCGTCCGTTAGCGGCAGCCAGCGATAACCAGGCCATTCTCAGCGCGCCGGTGAGCAGTACCAGTAGCTTGCTGCAGTCATCTGGCGCCTCAGCGACGATGAACTCACCGTCAACGCCGACGCTGAATGCCCACCTGGGCAGCAACGAATGGCAGCAGGCACTGGGGCAGCAAATTGTGATGTTCAGCCGTAATGGCCAGCAGAATGCAGAGCTGCGATTGCATCCTGAAGACCTGGGGGCGATTCAGATCAGCCTGAAACTGAATAACGATCAGGCACAGTTAAATATGGTTTCCAGCCATAGCCATGTCAGGGCCGCGCTGGAAGCTGCGCTTCCCCAGTTGCGTCATGCCCTGGCGGAAAGCGGGATTAACCTGGGTGAGAGTCAGGTAAGCAGTGAGAGTTTCTCGCAGGGACAGAGCTTCCAGCAGCAACAGGAGGCGCGTCGCGACGGACAGCACGGCAGCTTCTCCCTCACCCAGGACAGTGATAGCGACATTACACCCATTGCCGTACCGCAGTCTCTTCAGGCCCGGTTAACCGGCAAAGGCGCAGTCGACACATTTGCCTGACAGCGACAAACGCTGAAGGTAAGCGTAAAACCCGTGTCTTTTCTTGCCATTGTTTGACTTAAGACACGCGATAATCTGTTCAGGCAAGCCGAGAGGCTTGCCCATAATTCACAGGAAGTTACTGCAAAAATGTCTGATAACGCGAAAGCCAAAGGCCGCAAACGAAAACTTTTAATACCAGTGTTACTGATTGTCGCGCTGGCCGCTTGCAGCGTGGCAGGCTATGCAGTCTGGCGAATGATGAATAAACATGAGGGTGATAAGCCGGAGGTCGCGAAAGTTGAACCGCCTCCCGCCCCGGTCTTTTTTGCACTTGATACATTTACGGTTAACCTGGTCAATCCCGACAACGACCCAGACCGCGTACTGTACGTAGGCTTTACGCTACGTCTGCCGGATGAAGAAACGCGTCGTCGGATGAGTGACTACCTGCCTGAGGTTCGCAGTCGTCTGTTACTGCTGCTGTCTCGTCAGAACGCAGCTGCACTGGCGACGGAGCAAGGAAAGCAAGCGCTTGTTGATCAAATCAAACAGGCGCTGGCACCACCACTGGTAAAAGGTCAACCTCCGCAGGTCGTAGACGACGTACTGTTTACTGCCTTCATTTTGAGGTGAATCAATGGGCGACAGCATTCTCTCCCAGGCTGAAATTGACGCGCTACTTAACGGCGACAGCGGCAGCGCGGAAGAAGAAAAGAAACAAAACGGACCTGAGGGCGATATTCGCCCTTATGATCCGAATACCCAGCGTCGCGTGGTGCGCGAGCGTCTGCAGGCGCTGGAAATTATTAACGAGCGTTTTGCCCGTAGTTTCCGTATGGCGCTGTTTAACCTGCTGCGTCGTAGCCCGGATATCAGCGTAGGCGCGATCAAGATTCAGCCTTACCATGAGTTTGCACGCAATCTGCCGGTGCCAACCAACCTGAACCTGATCCATCTGAAGCCCCTGCGCGGTACGGCATTAGTCGTGTTTTCGCCAAGCCTGGTGTTTATTGCGGTCGATAACCTTTTTGGCGGTGATGGCCGCTTTCCGACTAAAGTTGAAGGACGGGAGTTTACCCATACCGAGCAACGTGTCATTCGCCGCATGCTGAAGCTGGCGCTTGACGGATACAGCGATGCGTGGAAAGCCATTTATCCGTTGGATGTGGAGTATGTGCGTTCGGAAATGCAGGTGAAATTCACCAACATCACCACATCACCTAACGATATTGTTGTGAATACGCCTTTCCAGGTTGAAATCGGTAACCTTGTGGGTGAGTTCAACATCTGTATTCCGTTTTCGATGATTGAACCGCTGCGTGAAATGCTGGTGAATCCACCGCTGGAAAACTCGCGGTCAGAAGATACACACTGGCGCGACAATCTGGTGAAGCAGGTTCAGCACTCTGAGCTGGAACTGATTGCCCATTTCGCCGAAACGTCGCTGCGCCTGTCGCGCGTTTTACAGCTGAAACCCGGTGATGTCCTGCCGATTGAAAAGCCAGAGCGCATTATTGCCCATGTGGACGGTGTGCCCGTTTTAACCAGTCAGTATGGCACGCTTAACGGCCAGTATGCCCTGCGTGTTGAACATTTGATTAACCCGATTTTGAATTCGCTTAACGAGGAACAGCCCCATGACTGACAGCAAGAAACCGTCCGATGATACTATCTCTGCGGACGATCTGTGGGCTGAAGCAATGAATGAGCAGGTTGGCTCCGCTACGACTGCCTCACAGAGTGATGACGTTTTTAAAAGCTTTGAAACGAGTAATGCGTCAGGTTCGTTGCAGGATATCGACCTGATTATGGATATCCCGGTGAAGCTCACCGTCGAGCTTGGCCGCACCAAAATGACCATTAAAGAACTGCTGCGTCTGACGCAGGGCTCCGTGGTTTCCCTGGATGGGCTGGCGGGTGAACCGCTGGACATCCTGATCAACGGTTATTTGATCGCACAGGGTGAAGTCGTCGTGGTCAACGATAAATATGGCGTTCGCATCACCGATATCATTACGCCGTCAGAGCGTATGCGTCGTCTGAGCCGTTAAGATGAATAACCAGAATCATACGCTGCAACCTGCCACACCTCAGGCACCGCCCATTTCGGCAGGTTCAGTATTGACCCAGGTCAGTGGCGTATTGGTCGTCATTATTCTGTTGATTCTGGCATGTGCCTGGCTGGCACGCCGCATGGGTTTTGCCCCTAAGAAAGTGGGCAGCCGTGAGCTGACACTCACGGCCAGTGTGCAGGTCGGCCAGCGCGAACGCGTTGTGATTGTTGATACGCCGGATGCGCGTTTGGTGCTGGGCGTGACAGCTCAACAAATTACTCACCTGCATACGTTGCCGCCAGGTGCACCTGATGAAACCGCACCGGTAAAAGCTGCGCCGCAGGATTTTCGTCAGCTATTACAAAATCTGGTTAAACGTCCCGGAAAAAATCCATGATGCGTCGACTGCTCCCTCTTCTGCCGCTGCTGTTGCTGGCACCGGTTGCCCATGCCCAGTTGCCGGGCCTGGTTAGTCAGCCATTAGCTAACGGTGGCCAAAGCTGGTCACTGCCGGTACAAACGCTGGTCTTTATTACTTCGTTAACATTCCTGCCAGCCATTCTGTTAATGATGACCAGCTTTACCCGCATCATTATTGTTTTCGGCCTGCTACGTAATGCGCTGGGCACGCCTTCCGCGCCGCCTAACCAGGTATTACTTGGCCTGACCTTATTTTTAACGTTTTTTATTATGGCACCGACCTTCGATAAAATTTATCAGGATGCCTACCTGCCATTTAGCCAGGATAAAATCAGCATGGATGTGGCGATCGATAAAGGCGCACAGCCGCTGCGGGAGTTTATGCTGCGGCAAACCCGTGAGGCTGACTTAGCGTTATTTGCCCGCCTGGCAAATACAGCGCCGATTGCGGGTCCGGAAGCCGTACCTATGCGTATTCTGTTGCCGGCTTACGTGACCAGTGAATTAAAAACCGCATTCCAGATTGGCTTTACCGTATTTATTCCTTTTTTAATTATCGACCTGGTGGTTGCCAGCGTGTTAATGGCACTCGGGATGATGATGGTTCCCCCGGCAACAATTGCGCTGCCGTTCAAATTAATGTTGTTTGTTCTGGTGGACGGCTGGCAATTGCTGGTTGGCTCGCTGGCGCAAAGTTTCTATTCCTGACCTCTCTATTGCACAGGAGAAATTCATGACACCTGAATCGGTAATGGTAATGGGACAGGAAGCCATGCGCGTTGCCCTGCTGCTGGCTGCCCCTATGCTTCTGGCCGCGCTGGTCAGCGGTTTACTGGTGAGTTTGCTGCAAGCAGCGACCCAGATTAACGAACAAACGCTGTCTTTCATTCCAAAAATTATTGCAGTGGCCACCACGGGTATCATTGCCGGCCCCTGGATGCTGAACGTGCTGTTGGATTACATCCGCACCGTCTTTTCTAATCTGCCTTATATCATCGGCTGATGATCACTCTCGACAGTAGCCAACTCGTACACTGGGTCAGTCAGTTTTTCTGGCCACTGGTGCGTATTCTGGCACTGCTTGCTACCGCGCCGGTACTGAGTGAAAAAGCGGTGAGTAAACGCGTGAAGATTGGTCTTGCCGCCATGATCACCTGGATACTGATCCCAAATTTACCCCCGGTGAACGTGACGCTGTTTTCACCTGCCGGCTTTATGCTGCTGATTCAGCAGATGCTGATTGGGATTGCCATTGGTTTTACCATGCAGTTCGCCTTTGCCGCGGTTCGTACCGCCGGTGAACTGATTGGATTGCAGATGGGTCTGTCTTTCGCCACCTTTTTCGATCCCGCCAGTCGACTGAATATGCCCGTTCTTGCGCGCTTTCTCGACATGCTGGCGATGCTTTTATTTTTGACTTTCAACGGTCACCTGTGGCTTATTTCCCTGCTGTCGGACAGTTTTCATACGTTGCCTATCGGCGGCGAGCCTCTTCAGGCAAATGCCTTTATGGCTTTGGTGAAATCCGGCAGCATGATTTTCCTTAATGGCATGATGTTAGCGCTGCCGTTGATCGTTTTGCTACTCACGATAAATATGGTCCTGGGTTTGTTAAACCGTCTTTCACCACAGTTATCAATCTTCGCGATCGGCTTCCCGATTACCTTATCAGTAGGCATTCTGACCATCAGCCTGCTGATGCCTCTCCTTGCCCCCTTCTGCGAGCACCTGTTCGGCGAAATATTCGATCTTCTGGCCCAGTTCCTGACAGAACTGTCCCCTGTCTGAACATTAAGTATCTAACTATTATCCTGATTTGATACTTAAGAAACGCATAACTATCCGCACATTTTTCAAACCACATTTCCCAGAAATCAACTAAGGATATTCTGATAAACGTGCGGAAAGTCTTAAAATTATTCTTATTAAACCGCGCTTCGCGTATTTTAGTCAGGCGGTTAACCGAGTCATCAACAAGATTGTTTTGGTGACAAAATCGGCAATGCGTTGAAATTACTAAAGAAAAATTTTTATGTGATTTTTCTTGTCAGAAAATGTTTTTTCCGGCATTGTCAACTCGCTAACCGACTTCACACTTTCGTGAAATAAATGTTTTTAAGATTTGTCCTATCAGAAAACTCTGGGTTTTCAGCGATAGTGACAGCGCTCCCAAAAAACTGCATTTCGCTCAGTCCGACTTTGTATCGACTTATCATGTTGATATCAGGTCAGGTGTGAGGTCAGAGCAACACAAATTTTTTGCAGACCGGGTCAGGGAAGAGGACTTTTATGGGCTATTGCCCATTGCCACGCTGCATCAGCAGAATAAAAAAAAGCGCTTTGGAAATCTTCTCGTACCGCAACGCGTAATTCATCGTTGATTTAAACGGATAACAAATTGGTGAGGGTCGCTAACATGCCAACGATTATTATGGATTCCTGCAACTACACACGCCTGGGATTATCAGATTATATGTCTTCTAAGGGAGTTAAGAAGAAAAATATTACTTCTGTATCTGACATTGAGCAATTACAGCAAAGATGTGAGCAGTTAAAACCTGGCGTCGTCTTTATTAACGAAGACTGTTTCATTCATGAAACCGACTCCAGCGAGCGCATTCGCAGCGTTATTAACCAGCATCCCGAAACATTGTTTTTTATTTTTATGGCCATTAGTAATATTCATTTTGAAGAATATTTGTATGTTCGGAAAAATTTGATTATTACATCCAAAGCAATTAAGCCTTCGACGCTGGATTCATTGTTAAGTACTTATTTGCAGAAAAAACTCAATATGTCGCCGCGTATTTCTTCGGGTCTTGATGTCCACCCTCTTACGCTAAGCCAGACAGAGTCAAATATGCTGAAAATGTGGATGTCAGGCCATGATACCATCCAGATATCAGATAAAATGCAAATCAAAGCGAAAACCGTTTCTTCGCATAAAGGCAATATAAAGCGAAAAATTAAAACGCATAACAAGCAAGTGATCTATCATGTGGTGCGTTTAACCGATAACGTGACGTCCGGTATCTATGTCAACGTAAGGTAACCTCCTCCCCTCTAAGAACTGGCCCAAAAGGCCGGTTTTTTTATGGATTAGCGATCCAGATCTCACTTTCGGGTGTAAACCTTTCTCTTCTTTTGCCGATGTTTTGTTCAACAGAATAACCTCCTAAGAGAGCAAGGAAATGAACACAACGCTGGTTAATGAAGGGCATCCCAAACTTAGTCTTTGGCAAAACATCCGCCTCGTTCCTCTGTTTAGTTTAATATTCGGCGGGATATTGTTTCTGTTCGCACTCTGTATTGCTATCTCAAGCTACTTTCTTATTCTCAGTAATCAGTCCCTTAAAGATGCTACCGATGAGATCCAGGTTAGAAACGGGCTTATCGACAGCTCATCGCACATGCGCTCTGCCCGTTTGAATATCATTCAGGCAGGCGCCGCCGCGCGTATCGGTGAGATGGATGAATTCAACGCCAATCTTGCGGCTACGGCCGATCGTATCAAGCAGGCTGAAGCCGGCCTTAAAATCTATCTGAATCGTAAAAGCAAAACACCAGAAGGCATCAAGCTGGATGAGCAGTTACAGGCGCGTTTCAAAGAGTATGTGACGAAGGGTTTGATGCCGATGATCGAATCGGGTAAACAGGGCAGCTTCGAAAGCATTATTGCTCAGGAAACCGATACGACACGCAAACTGGACAACGCCTATAAAGCCGTTCTGATGGAGGCGATTAAGCTTCGTGATGTTCGCTCCGCTCAGATCAACGATCAGGCGGCAGAGCAGTCACGGATTGGATTTATCGCAATGGGCTCCGCGTTTGTTGCCGCTCTTGTGCTGGTGCTGCTCACCTTTGTGTTTTTACGTCGTGTCGTCATTAACCCACTGCGCAATTCAGTGGCGCACATAGAACGTATTGCTCAAGGGGATTTAACGGCACCCACTGTCCCGCACGGCCGTAACGAAATAGGTCTGTTGCTCGACAACCTGCAACGTATGCAGCAGTCGCTAATCAAAACGGTAGGTACCGTCCGCGAAGGGGCTATCGCCATTTACCAGGGATCAAGTGAGATTTCTGCGGGTAACACCGACCTGTCATCACGTACCGAGCAACAGGCAGCCGCGCTTGAGCAGACTGCGGCCAGCATGGAACAGCTCACCGCGACGGTGAAACAGAACGCAGATAACGCCCATCACGCCAGCCAACTGGCAGCAGATGCGTCCGGCAAGGCGCGCAGCGGCGGCGATATGGTAAGTGGCGTGGTGAAAACCATGAACGATATTTCCGGTAGTTCGAAGAAAATTGCTGAGATCACTAACGTGATCAACAGTATTGCCTTCCAGACGAACATTCTGGCGCTGAATGCCGCCGTCGAGGCTGCCCGCGCGGGCGAACAGGGCCGCGGTTTTGCCGTGGTCGCCAGCGAAGTCCGTAACCTGGCTCAGCGCAGTGCGCAGGCGGCAAAAGAAATTGAATCACTAATTGCTGAATCAGTGAAGTTAGTCAGCAGCGGTTCACATCAGGTAGGTGAGGCCGGGACGACCATGAGCGAAATTGTTGAGGCCGTGCGTCGCGTGACCGATATCATGTCGGAAATTGCCGCCGCGTCCGACGAACAAAGCCGCGGTATCCAGCAGGTCAGCCAGGCCGTTACAGAGATGGATAACGTGACGCAGCAAAACGCCTCACTGGTTGAGGAAGCCTCGGCTGCGGCTGCCTCTCTGGAAGATCAGGCTGGTAAGTTGACCAAGGCGGTGGCGGCTTTCCGTTTGCAGGATACGCCAGCAGCAAAACCTGTTCATCAGTCCGATAGCGCACCTAAGGCGCCTGCGCCTGTCTTGCGCCCCGCTGCCGCCACAAGCGGCAATGAGAACTGGGAAACGTTTTAGCCAAAGCAGACCGGTGAGCCAGCGACGTCGCTGAAGCGCATTGCCTGACGGCGCTGTCAATAACACTCGCCCTCTGAGCCAAACAGGCCAGAGGGCGATTTTGTGATGGTCTGGCAGTTAAATATGAAGGTCAGTCGGCAGGATAAGCCTCGACAAACACACCGTCCTGATGACCGCTCTCGTTAAAGAACCAGATGCCCTGCGGGTAATCTTCCAGGGCCACCAGAAACATGGTGCCTTCACTAAATGGCTCAACAGCCAGGATGGTGCCTGTACGACGGGGCCCACCATCCGTTTTCACACTGACGCGATCGTCTACCTTCATTTACCACTCTCCCGATACATTCCTGTTAACAGTTTAATCGAAGAGCCTGGGTAATGCAGGCGTTAGCGACGCGCGATGACCCACACGGCGTGAATGATGCCTGGAATGTATCCACACAGGGTCAGCAGGATGTTAAGCCAGAATGCTCCCCCAAAACCTACCTGCATAAAAACACCAAGCGGGGGGAGTAAGATTGCGATTAGAATTCGAAGTAAGTCCATAACCATTCCTTTAGGTATTGATAAAAAACCGTTTTGTTATCAAATATAGTCCCTTTTTAGCAGATTACTGAGAAAGTCAGGTAAATCTGAGTAATACGCATTTTCAGTTTCCTGACACTTCACTGCGAGACGTTTAACAGGAACAACAGGTAAACTTTTTTTCGTTGCTTTCCTCCCCAGGAAATACAACACACCCAAAGTAACAAGGATCATTTGCCCGCGCAGCGCGGGCTTTTTTTTTCTGTCCCGCCCTCTCATTTTCCGCTAAATTGTATATTTATTACCCAATCCAGCCGATGGAGGTTTGCGATGTCGCTTCCCCACCCAGCCGAAAAGCATGAGCGGGATAAAGAAATGGACGCCCTGCTGCAGGCTATTGAACCCGGTAGCACCGGTGAACTGCAGGACTACTTTTCCCCACACTCGCAGTCAGTGACGGGGGCGGATGCCTCTCGGCCAGGGCTGTGCCGTGAACCTGCGGAGCAGTGTGAAATGGATATTCATGATTGTCGTTATACAGAGATAAACCGCTAGGCAGCGCAGCCGCACTGAATTCGGCGCAAAAAAATACCCGGCGCGAGCCAGGTAAGCAGTCAATTCGTTACACCAGGGAATTCATATTGCTCGTTCAGAGTACGCTTCCCGTTCGCCAAAACAAGCCTTTCCCGTGCGCGTTTCACTCATTTCGCCCTATCTCAAACTGGCCACTTTCACCCTGAGCCTTGTTATTTCAGCGATATTCGCTGCACGAAATGACGGCATCGCCGATTTTATCCTTCGGGTTTTAGGAATCCTCCTGGTTATAGGGGTTACGGTGCGCAATGCTAAGCCTGCTGTAGACTCAACTACACTAAAACTAATGTCGAACTGGAGTGAAGGAGATCAGGATGCCGAATCTGAATGAATCGCTAATGATAGTGACCGACCTCGATGGATCGCTGCTTGACCACCACGACTATAACTGGGATGCCGCAGCAGACTGGCTTGATACACTCAACGCGCACGCCGTTCCCTTAATTATTTGCTCCAGCAAAACAGCCGCTGAGATTCTGCCACTGCAGCGTAAGCTCGGTATTGCCGGCACCGCCTTTATTGCTGAAAACGGCGCCGTGCTGTACCTCAACGACAGTAAAAGCGTGCGCATTCCGGACGACAAGATGAACTATGCCGCAATCTGCCGGGTGCTGGCAGCGTTACAACAGCAGTTTCGCTTTACCGGCTTCCATGACTTCAGCGATGTCGATGTTTCCGCCATGACCGGCCTGAGTGAAGCGGATGCCGCCCTCGCCCGTCAGCGTGATGCCTCAGAGGTGATTGTCTGGCGGGATACCGATGAGGCCTTTGGCCGCTTTCGCACGGCGCTGGCCGACTATCATCTTTCCCTGACACAGGGCGGCCGCTTCTGGCATGTCATGCCTGCCAGAAGCGGCAAAGGAGAAGCCTTGCGCTGGCTACTGTCTCACACCGACCGGGAAGGCGTTACCACCCTTGGCCTGGGCGATGGCCCGAACGATGCCCCGATGCTGGATGCAGTTGACTATGCCGTGGTGATCAAAGGCTTCAGTAAAACACCGGTGACCTTACAGCGCGCGGAGGATGCCAACGTATTCCGCACGACACATCACGGCCCTGAAGGCTGGCGTGAAGGGCTGGACCATTTTTTGACTCAGCCATGAAAGGCTGTTGTTCCTCTCGCAAAACCATAAGGATGATGCAATGAGTGATTTCTTTCAGAATGGCGTAATTACCAACTTTCATAATCTTACGCACCGCAGCGTTGAGTCGCTGGAAAAAGAAATGGTGCGTTTTGCCCGTAAGCGCAAAATGGGATTGATCCTGCCTTCCCTCTTTTCCGAGCTGGAAGGTCCGGCGTTGACAAAAATTGTTGATGAACTGGCTAAGGTCCCCTATCTGGATGAAATCGTTATCGGGTTAGATCGGGCTGACCGTGACCAGTTTCTGCATGCCCGCGAGTTTTTTTCCCGACTGCCGCAACGGCACCGCATCCTGTGGAATGACGGCCCCAGACTCAAAGCCATTGACGCGGAACTGGATAAAGAGGGGTTGTCGCCCACCCATCCGGGCAAAGGACGCAACGTGTGGTTTTGTACCGGTTATACGCTGGCCTCGGATCGCACCAGCTGTGTTGCACTGCACGACTGCGATATTGTTACCTACGAACGCGGCATGCTGGCACGCCTGCTTTATCCGCTGGCTAACCCCGCTTTTCAGTATGAATTCTGCAAAGGGTTTTACGCACGCGTCGCTGACGGTAAACTCAATGGCCGCGTGGGCCGCCTGCTGGTAGGCCCGCTGCTGCGCTCGTTACAAAAAGTCTATGGCCACTCCGAATACCTCGATTACCTGTCCAGCTTCCGTTACCCGCTCTCGGGCGAGTTTGCGATGCGCACGCACGTGCTCAACGGCATTAAAATCCCCGGCGACTGGGGACTGGAAATTGGCGTGCTCTCTGAAATTTACCGTAACTACACCACGCGCCAGTCGTGTCAGGTGGAGATTGCAGATCACTATGATCACAAGCATCAGCCGCTGGCAGAAGATGATGGCACCGGTGGCCTTAAGCGCATGAGCAACGATATTGTCCAGTCGCTGCTGCGTAAGCTGGCAACCATGGGCGTGCCGCTGACCAGTGACTCATTCCGGGTATTGAAAGCGACCTATTACCGTAATGCGCTGGATATGATGGAAATCTATAACCATGAGGCGGCAATGAACGGCCTGAAATTCGACCAGCATGTTGAAGAAGCGGCCGTCGAAATGTTCACCCAGTCGATTCTGGATGCCGGTCAGTCCTTTATCGAGCGCCCGAACGATAAGCCGTTTATTCCCAGCTGGAGTCGGGTTCAGTCGGCTTTTCCGGATATCCTGCAGCGTATTTATAAAGCGGTAGAAGAAGACAACGACGGCAACGTCTAACGCTGCAGGCATCGCGCCAGTGAGGATGGAGAGTGTGATAAATCCAGTCAGGCCGCCGTCGTTAACGGCCTGACTGACAGAAATCAGGAAGTAAACTGGGGCTGCGATTCGCTGGAATGGCTGAGCTCATCGGTGCGAAAAGCCTCATTCCGGACCGCATAACCATCGTACCATCGACATTCAACCATGCCGCTGGCATGTCCGGTCACCACCATCGTTTGCCCGCCTTCCTTATGCTGTACTTCATCACTGATTGCAAAAACCATGTTGCGCCCTCTTTGAGAAATGACTGTCATTGAAACCATTTCTTTATAGCATGGTAAAAGAGTTGCTGCTGTTAAGACGCGCATAAAAATGGCGAATTCAGAATAACGTAGAGAGATATGTCGAAAACAAATCAGGCGGATAAGAATTATCCGCCTGGGGCGCTGAGTGGATTAGATTTTGCAGCCTTCACAATCGGCATCATCAATCAGGTCTTCTGGCACTTCGCCCGCCTTTTTTTCTGCCTTCGCTTCGGCCTGCTCTAACTGAGCATCAATATCAAATTCAAACATGTCATCGCTCATCGTTTTCTCCCCTGAACGCGTTAAAGAATGCGCTTTTATACCGATTACTCACGCAGTTTGGCAATAAGGTTAACCACTAACAGCACGATCGACCCAATGATAAAACCAATCACCAGGTTTGCGCCGTTGCTCAGCAGGCCAGCAACCAGGCCGCTGAAGGGTGCGATCGCATTTTCAATCAGATGATGCAACGGCGTCAGGCCGTGGACGATAATGCCGCCCCCGACCAGGAACATGGCCAGCGTACCGACAACGGTCAACACTTTCATCAATACGGGAGCAGCGGCCAGTAATACTGCGCCCAGCGCCTGGGCCACGCGTGACGATTTATCACGTAGCCAGAACCCTAAATCATCGATTTTAACGATGCCGGCGACAATGCCGTATACGCCAATCGTGACCAGAATCGCAATACCTGACAGGATCAGCACCTGATTCAGCAAGGGCGCTTCGGAGACGATACCGAGGGTAATGGCCACGATTTCAGCCGACAGAATAAAATCGGTGCGCACTGCGCCTTTGATCTTTTTCTTTTCGAAATCGCGCGGGTCCTGTTTTGACAGCTTATCCAGGCGTTGCTGACGCGCCTCTGGCGAGTTCTGCTGTTTATCATGCTGCAGACTGTGCAGGACCTTTTCCACCCCTTCATAACAGAGGTACGCACCGCCAATCATTAACAGTGGCATGATCAGCCAGGGGGCAAACGTAGAGATAATCAATGCCAGCGGCACGAGTATCAGTTTGTTGAGGAACGAGCCTTTGGCTACGCCCCATACGACCGGCAGTTCGCGATTGGCTTTCACGCCACTCACCTGCTGCGCATTCAGTGACAAATCGTCACCCAGCACGCCTGCCGTCTTCTTCGCGGCGACTTTTCCCATTACCGAGATATCGTCCAGCAGCGTGGCGATATCATCGAGCAACGTTAATAAACTGGTTCCTGCCAAAGTATTTCCCTTATTCGGTCATCAGCAACGGGTTATGTCTGCATCAGCCGCAACGCGTCATCCTCGACGAAGCGCGTGACAGTGCAGCCCGTCGTGCCTATTCCGGTTCGTTATGTTGACAACATGGGCATCGTTCAATTTCTGTCACGGTCATATCAGCGATGCCCTCACAATCCCATTCGACGCGCACCGCTTGTCCTGCAAGTCCATCCATGTGCAGATATTTACTGACCGGGCTTTCCGTCATGCCGGTTATCTCTTCCGTGGCCACCATCGTTTCCCCAGCATAGATTCTGGCGGTCGCTTTGGTATTCACCATGCGCTCATCACGAATCTGATACAGGCGTTTAACCGTCAGTTTTATGCTGCTCATTGCGGGCTCCCGGTCACGGAAAAGCGTCTATCTAACATTTTATGTTACTGATTAGCAAGGTGGGATCATTCATCCTCTCGGTAATGATGAATTCCCTGATGATCGATTTCAGCGCTGTCATTCATCGCCAGCAGCCACTCTTCGAGACGTTCAAGCAGGGCTTCATCGTCCAGTTTGAGTTTACCGCGTAGCGCGCATTCCCAGATAATCAGCACCTTCCAGCCATTCTCCCGCAGCTGCCGGACATAACGCCGATCCCGTTCTACATTACTGTTTATTTTGCCCGTCCAGAACTCGGTGCGCGTGGCGGGGATCTTAAACAAATAACAGTGGTGGCGGTGCCAGAAGCAGCCATGCACAAAGATAATCGCCTGATGCGAGGTCACGACAAAGTCAGGGCGGCCTGGCAGGTTTTTGTCCTGTACCCGATAGCTGAATCCACGATCTTTGAGCAGCAAGGCGATTCGCTGCTCTATGGCAGTGTCCTGTTGACGAATTGCGCGCATATTTTTACTGCGCGTTTCGCTGGAGTGAACGTCGGCCATAGCACCTCCTTAATAGCGACTTATTCAACTTTAGTCGTCGCCCTGAAAAGTGAAAGTCGGCCAGATAAAAGCAGAGAAAATATTTTCACCGCCAGACCGCGCCGTTTAGATCTGACCCGGGCAATTGTGCCTTTTTGACGCTGGCGCACACTGAAACACCATCCTGACCTGCGCCTGCAGATTTCCTCCTCGGGCAAGGAGTGTTAGCATACGCGCTTCACTGTTAAGGATATTTGCATGCACGCTGTCGCAATCGCTGAACCTCTTCTCCCTGCTGCTCTGCATTCCGATGAACTGAACATGTTACAACAGGTGCTGTCGATCTATTCCGTTAAGGACGTTGTCGCACGTTTGCATCAGGCAGGCTTTCCGCACTGGACGCCGCCACTGCTGAACGCTATTCGTCAGGGCAAGCGCGCGTTACCCTCGCTGGCCGCCGCAGAACTGTCGCTGTTGCAGAATTTGTTGCCTGAACGTCCTGCCCATTATGATTCTCCCGATTTCCGCTTTATCGATCTGTTTGCCGGCATCGGCGGTATTCGACGTGGCTTCGAGCGCATCGGCGGTAAATGTGTATTTACCAGTGAGTGGAATAAAGAGGCAATTCGCACCTATCGGGCGAATCACTACAGCGATCCGGCAGAGCACCACTTTAATACGGATATTCGCCAGGTCACGCAGCCAGCCGGCCTTACTGACGAACAGGCGATCTATCAGTCGATTGATGCGGCCATTCCCGACCATCAGGTGCTGCTGGCGGGCTTTCCCTGCCAGCCCTTTTCTCTGGCGGGCGTCAGTAAAAAAAATGCGCTGGGCCGGGCTCATGGCTTTGAATGTCAGGCGCAGGGCACACTGTTTTTTGACGTCGCCCGCATTCTGGCGGCAAAGAAACCGCCATTCTTCGTCCTGGAAAACGTGAAGAATCTCAAGAGCCATGATAAAGGCCGGACGTTTGCGGTGATTATGGAAACCCTGGACGAGCTGGGCTATGACGTGGCGGATGCCCAGGCTGGCGCGCCCGATCCGAAGGTGATTGATGCACGCTTTTTTTTGCCGCAGCATCGTGAACGTATCGTTCTGGTCGGCATCCGGCGGGATATTGCTGGCTCAGCGCAGTTTAGCCTGCGCGACATTCGCCAATTTTTCCCCGCCCAGGTGCCCAGCCTACAGAGCCTGCTGGAGCCGCAGCCCGACGACAAATACATCCTGTCGCCCGTATTGTGGCGTTACCTCTACCAGTACGCTAAGAAGCATAAAGCACGGGGTAACGGGTTCGGCTTTGGCCTGAATGATCCACACAATGTGCATTGCTGCGTGCGCACCCTGTCAGCCCGATACTATAAAGATGGCTCAGAAATTTTAATCGATCGCGGTTGGGATCGGGAAAAAGGGGAAGCCGATTTTCTTGATGCCGCCAATATGGCGCGGCGCCCCCGTCGGTTAACGCCGCGAGAATGCGCGCGACTGATGGGATTTGATAGTGCAGACAGCCATCCCTTCCGCATCCCGGTATCCGATACGCAGGCCTATAAACAGTTTGGCAATTCGGTGGTGGTACCAGTGTTTGCCGCCGTGGCGCAGTTGCTTTCGCCCTATATCCGCCAGTTGAACGCATAATTCCCGCTAAAAGTTGCGCTTAGGCGCAACAATTCCTCTCTTTTCCTGCCGTCCGGCGGGATTGTCACAACGCCGTCATGCAAGCCCAGAATACTGCTGCTTTTTCAATGGATGGGTAGAATGATGTCACCTCTCACTTTGTTGTCGCGGCACGTGCTGAAAAGACGTTCCCGCTTTAGGTTTCCGGCGATCCCCACCTGGTTAACCAGCCTGCGCGGGAACTTTATTTTGTTCGTGGTGCTGTTTTGTTTGCTGCAGTCCATCGGGATTGTTCTGCTGACCGCTCAGGTGAGCCAGAACAAAGTCAACCTCACCCAGGCCAGCGCCATGCGTGACCGGCTGGCCTTGCTGGACCGCGCACGCGTCGAGCTGCTTACGGCCAGTGATAACAGCCACCGCGCCGGGCTGTATTTAATGGAAGATCAGAAAAGTGGATCGGTTGACAGCTGGAAAAGTCTGGCAGAAACAGCCAAATCGTCTTTGCTTCATGCTGAACAGCTTTTTGCTCGCTATCACGCCGCACCCGGCGGCGAACTGCAGCAGGGCTTTACGTTGCTGAAACAGGGACTGGAGGAGCAGCTAAAAGGTCTGGAGGGGAATAACATTGACGCCTTCTTTATGGTACCGATGCAGGCTTACCAGCAGCAGTTCAATAGCGCCTGGTTTAACGAGATTACGCAGACCAATAAACAGCTCACTGCGGTTAACAGCCTGACCCTTCAGACACTCATGGAAAGCCGCAACCTGGCGCTAATGGTGACAGGACTGCTGTTTGTCCTGCTGCTGACCGGCGGCATATTGCTGCTGCGTGGTGTGATCGTCCCCTTACGTCTGGCCAGTCGACAGTTACAGGACATCGCAACCGGTGATTTAATCAACTGCCCGGTTCCACCGCGTTTGCAATCGCTGGAAACGTCCAGACTCTTCAACGCAGTGGCGGAGATGCGCCAGGGGCTGCGCACCATCGTGGCTGAAATTAACACGATTGCGGCAAGCGTGGCCGAAGGTACGCGTGAAATGCAGCATACTAATGAGCAGGTCAGCGAACAGTATCAAGCGCAAAACAGCAGCTTTAGCCATATTTCCCAGCGCCTGCATCGCGTGTCTGAAGAAGTCGAAAACAGCACCCTGTTTTCTCAGCAGGCCTCTGAACAGGCGCATTTCGCCGACGATCTGATGCAGCAATGTACGCTTCAGGTGGATGAGATGGAGGTTCAGATGCGCCATATCGTCGCCTCCTCCGGCGAAATCGCGGGTATCGTTGAGATGCTGGACGGCCTGTCACTGCAAACGCGTTTGCTGGCGCTCAATGCCGCCATCGAATCCGCTCATGCGGGCGTGTATGGACGAAGTTTTGGCGTGGTCGCGAAAGAGATGGGCAACCTGTCAAACAAGAGTGGCGAATCGGCGCAGCAGATCAACGGTCTCGTTAATCATACGCAACTGCACATTTCAGAGGGCTTCAATAAGGTGAAATCGCTTGAGGCGCTGTTTAACCAGATAAGCCAGTCGGTCAGCGCCGTTGTGACACAGTTGCAAGAGCTGCAGGAAAACGCCACCGCACAAAGCCGCCGCGTGACGGGCATTGCTGCAGAAGTGGTGGCGCTGGATAAACAGCTTCAGACGAACGAAAGCCTCACCGCCCGCCAGGGCCGCACGGTCGATACGCTACAGCAGCAGGCCGCGCGCCTGGCCGAAAGCGTGCAGCAGTTCCGTATCACCCTGTAGCCGTTAAGCTTGGGATGTAAAAAAGCCGCCAGTGTTAAAGGCGGCTTTTAATCGTTTTGCGGGGACAAACACCGAATTTTACGATTTCTTTTTCTTGCTCTGCTTCTTCAGCAGCGTGCGCAGCTGCTTGATTTCGCTGGAGCTTAATGCATCCGATGTGTCTTCCTCTGTATTCTGGCTGTCAATGACAGGCTGAGCAGGCGCATTGAGGCTGGACTGAAGCCGTTGCACGATTTCCTGACTCATCGACACCTGATTTTCCAGCGCCAACTGTTTGATGTGTTCTTTCAGTGCAGGATCAATTTTAATCGTTAAATTAACAGTTTCGGTCATTTCATCACTCCTTTATTGTTATTACTGCCACGCTACCGGATGACTGTATCGATTCCTATACTGTCATAAAAATTTAATATTCAGCGTGTATAGGGCTAAAGTCGTGGAGTACTGACTCATCCAGACTGACTAAGTTGCCTTGCAGTTCCGCACACAGCTTGGCCATATAGTGCACCAGAAAGTCCGCATTGTGTTCTGCCAGCCTGCGCCCTGCTTCGGTTTGCATGGTTTCTGGCAACCGCAGTAGCTTGGTCTGAAAGTGATCCAGCGTCCACTTAACATCATTGAGTTCCCGATCTTTACCGAGCGGATCCTCGCTGTTAAACAAGGGGCGATTCATGGAACCTGCCGTATAAAACACCCGCGCCAGACCGATAGCACCGAGCGATTCCAGCCTGTCGGCATCCTGCACAATTTTTGCCTCCAGCGTTTTTGGCGTAATGGCGGCACTGAAGCTGTGCGCCTGAACCGCATGCATGACCTGCTCCATCAATTCCTCAGGAAAATCGATGAAATCCTGTTGTAAAATGCGCTGCGTTTCACTGGCGGCATAGGTGGATGCCTTGTGACGCTCAGGGTGGTTTTTCGGTAAATTCACCACATCGTGAAAATAACACGCGGTCAGGACCACCAGCGGATCGGCTTGGGTGCCGGCCATAATGCGTTGAGCGCTCATCCATACGCGGCGTAAATGTGCGATATCGTGCGCGCCATCATCATGAATCCAGTTGTTTTCAAACCAGGTCTCATAGCGAGCCTGCCAAAGCGTAAGTGACATATTCTCTTTCCTGTTGGGTTGACGTCCGTCCTGACTGACGATGAATTACGCGCTCAGGCCCGACCATCATAGCGAATGGCTAATGACATTTTCTTTACACAGCAGATGAATATCGCCCTTGCCCCAGGATAATTTCGAAAAAAAATGCGACGCTGATCATTTTTATAGCATTTTGCCGTAATTAAAACGTCAGTTTGCTGCTTTTTCAGCCTTGACTGATTTAATTGCGGGCAGGTTAATTAGTTTAATAAATGTAATGATTAATGATAGGCATTTTCTCGGGGAGTAACAAAAAACATGACATAACCTGTTCGCACTTATCATTAAAATCGGCAAAAGTTACACACAGATAAATCTGAAAAGGTTCCTATTTTTGCCGATATAACGTACTGTATTCTCACTATCAGATGTCCCGGAACGCGCATTGACAACAGCATTGTTGATTTTTTATCCGCCCCCGTTTTTCGGGACAAAAATCACCAATGCTCAGATGACTATGAGACGGCAAATTGTTAAGGGTAATGATTTATAGTTTTTATGATATTGCCACCATTTAGATGCCCTTGTTGTTTTAGCAGTAACCGGGTTCTACTAATAAAAAGAGGTAATCCATGAAAGAGCGGCCGATTCTTTTTTCCGAACAGCGGGTTCGTGCCCTGTTAGTTGGCCAACAAACGCAAACCCGGCGCATAATGAAAACGCAGGCTTTTGGCCCGGGGCAGGATCACCACGAAGGGGTTCATGCTTTTGACGTTCAGGCTAACCACCTGCATGGCGATAAAATGATGTCGATGAATGACATTCGCTATCACTGCCCGTACGGTATGCCGGGCGACGTGCTTTGGGTGCGCGAAACCTGGCGTGGGCCGATTGTGCCGCAGGATGCCCTGGCGGATTACGAGCGCGATCCCGTACCGTTCCGCACGCCGGAATTTTGCCAGTACCGTGCTGACAGCAATGAACTGGGTCAGCATACGCTGAGCGGCCCGGATGACGAGCAGTTTGGCTGGCAGACGGCCATTCATATGCCGCGCTGGGCCAGCCGTATCAATCTGCTCATTACCGATGTGCGTGTGGAGCAGATTCAGGATATCAGTGAAGATGACATCATGGCTGAAGGGGTCCAAACCGACTCGCACTTTCTGAATAACTTTTTCACCATGAATGTGAATTCAGAAATGCCAAAAGAAGCCTATCGCAAGGCATGGCAGAAACAGTACGGTGCAACCAGCTGGCAGGTAAACCCGTGGGTGTGGGTCATTGAGTTTGAGCGCGCCGGGCGTGAGTAAATTTAGCCTGCGCTTTGCGGGCTAAATCACAGACAATCTCCTCGCTAACGGGTTGAATATACCGTCTTCATCCCTGAAGCCCGACAATGCCAGCATGACGTTTCGATGCTGGCATTTTCCTGTCTGGTCTCTCAGGATTCTGCGACAGCAGCATTCAGTGCGGAACTTACGATGTTAAAATGGCCATGGAAAACGCATAGCGATACCGCCGTCACCGAATTGCCCTGGCAGGCCGGTCTGGCACAGCCCATCTTTACCCTTCTCACACAGGATGAACAGCAGTCGCTGACAGAACTGGCCCAGCGCTTTCTGCAGCAAAAAAAGCTGGTTCCGCTTGAAGGCTGCCAACTTGATGCGCTGCGTAGCGTGCGTATTGCCCTGCTGTTCTGCTTACCCGTGTTGAAACTGGGTCTCGACTGGCTGGATGGCTTTCATGAAGTGCTCATCTATCCTGAGCCCTTTAATGTGGCGGATGAGTGGCAGGATGAAAACGGCCTTGTGCATCACGCGCCTGCCGTTCATGCGGGCCAGAGCTGGACGCAGGGCCCGGTGATCCTTAACTGGCTGGATATTCAGGATTCCTTTGATCTGTCAGGGTATAACCTGGTCATTCATGAAGTGGCACACAAGCTGGATGCCCGCGGTAGCGGCTACACCAGCGGCGTTCCACTGATTCCTCTGCGTGGCGTCGCCCAGTGGGAAAAAGACCTGCGTGAGGCCATGGCCGAGGTTGAAAATGAGGTTGAGCTGGTCGGGGAACAGGCCGCCAGTATCGATCCTTATGCCGCCAGCGATCCTGCGGAATGCTTCGCGGTGTTATCCGAGTATTTTTTTACCGCACCGGTTCTGTTAGCTGAGCGCTTTCCCGCGATGTATGGTCATCTCCAGCAATTTTACCAGCAGGATCCGTTAAGCAGAATCCAGATGACTGATCGGTGATTTGTTTACTTCGCGAACGCTTTGCATTAAAGCTAGCCAGTTGAATGCTAAACGCTTTTTTACAGTTGACACCTTGAGGCGACCTCGTTACTATTCGCCTCGTTCACACGATTCCTCTGTAGTTCAGTCGGTAGAACGGCGGACTGTTAATCCGTATGTCACTGGTTCGAGTCCAGTCAGAGGAGCCAGATTTAAGAAGCCTGCTTAGGAAACTGAGCAGGTTTTTTGCTTTTCTGCGTTTACCTTTTACATCTAAAATCTCAGCTCAGAATGGCCTCCAGTCTGGCCACCACTTCATTCACAATAACTTCAGGTATTCGTTCAAGATATTTGCCGTTCCGGGCTTCCATATCAATGGTTCTGGGCTGGTCACAACGAATTACCCCCGTTGTTTTCGTTCCTGCGCCATCCAGTGAAACAGTAAACCCCGCTGCGCGGGCAAAGTTTCCGCCGTTGGTCACGGGAACAACCACAGGTAGCCGCGTAAACTGATTAAAGGACGCCGGAGAAACAATCAGTACTGGACGCCTTCCGCTTTGTTCATGCCCGGCATTCGGATCTAGTGAAACGAGCCAGATTTCCCCTCTGTCCATCTACAGGAGCTCCTTGCCCACCGCAGGCGCATCAATCCATTCCCGACCCTCTTCGCTTATTTCAGCGTGCGGATCGCACTGCGCCAGTAGTTCTTCGAGTGAATAGCGGGGACGTTTTTGAGGTTCAATTATGAGGCAGCCACTATCAATAGTCATGCCCACTTCGCTGTCCGTCGACAGCCCCAGCGTTTTCAGCACGGCGGGAGGGACCGCCAGCATGACAGATCCGCCAACCTTTTTCAGACGAGTGGTATACATAGGGCACCTCCAAATATTATATTTTAATATAACATCTGCGGCAGGCGATGCACAATTATTCATCAGATTCATTGTGATTTCCTTAACGTAATAAAGCGTGAAGAAAGCCTTAAACCATCAGAGGACAGATCCGGCAGTTTTCAAAGGCGGCATTGCCGGTAAAACGGCGACCATCCTGATACATCAGGTGCTTCTTTCAGATCATGAAGCACTTCGTGCAGTCAGGAACTTAGTTCGTGGTAAGAAGGCCGATAATAGAAAACTGTTTTTGCGGTTCAAAGGATTATGACGGATCAGATAAACGAAATGCGGCGCAGCTTCCGTATCAGGGCTGCGCCGGAGGAACATCAGCGATAGCGCGAAGGCCAGATTTTTTCAGGCTCGACGTCTAACGTTTCAGCAATCAATCTTTCGCCTTTGGGCCAGCGGCGGGTAAGCGCATTAGCCAGCGTGGAGGACGCTAGCCCTGCCTGACGGGAAACCGCCGCCAGCGACGTTCCCCGTTTTTTCAGGGCCGCAATAATGTCGGCGGGATGCCAGTCCTGTTGTGTCATGCCGTCACCTCGTCGATAAACTTCACGCCGTCAGCTGTGCGGAGCCAGCGCGGGGCTTTCATTTTCGCAGCGAAATAGTTGATCAGTTCATACAGCAGGCAGCTAAGGTGCTTCTCCGTTTCAGAGGCAAATCCCAGCCCCGACAGAGTTTGCGTGATAGCAAGGCAGTAACGACAAAGCTCCGTACATTCAGGCTCGAAACGGGGAGTGGTCGCAGGGAGAGTGTCAACGGTCAGGCTTTCAACCAGTTACAAAAAACCATCGAAGGTTTTGCCACGCGTTATAAAACACTTATACAAAAAATACCGGTAGAAACGTTACGCACTAAACTCAAGTTCTGGTTTGTTATGAACCGTCCAGCACTGCGTTTCCGGTGCGAACCGGCGGCCTGCATCCGGTCAGCATGGCGCGTCTAAAAAACGGGGCCAGAATGCACACATTCTGGCCCCGTCACGGCTGGCGTTATAGCCGGATGGCTGATGTCAGCACGCGCCGGAGGCTATTTCGCGCCCTCTGCCAACTGTCGCAGCATCTCAATATGAACAGGCTTATCGTTGAGCGCAGGGATATAGGTAAAGGACGTTCCCCCTGCATGCATAAAGATTTCTCTGTTCTGCTCGTCCAGTTCTTCCAGCGTTTCCAGGCAGTCTGCCGCAAAACCCGGGCTAATCACCTGCAGGCTTTTTACGCCTTCCGCAGGAAGATTTTTGATGGTTTCATCGGTGTACGGCGTTAACCAGGGCTCTCTGCCAAATCGTGACTGGAAGGTCATCACAATCTTCAACGATGGCATGTTAAGGGCTTCGGTGAGCAATTTGGTGGTTAACGCACAGCGATCCTGGTACTTATCCCCTTCGTTAGAAAACCTGACCGGTATGCCATGGTAGGAGACCAGTAGCGTATCCGGCACGCCATTGGCCTCGAATGATTCCAGCACAGAGGCTTTTAACGCCTCGATGTAGGCAGGATGATCGGCATAATCGTTTATGAAGTTGATCGCCGGCGTGTAACGGTTTTTCATCGTCTGCAGGTGACGGCTGACGCTGTCCCAGACGGAAGAGACGGTGGACGAGGAAAACTGCGGATACAACGGGATGACGATAATTTTATCGACACCTTTAGCCAGCAGTTTGTCAATGGCGCCGCCAATGCTGGGCTCGCCATAGCTCATTCCTAACTCGACAGGCATGCCCGTCAGCGCTTCGAGTGCGCGAGCCTGGCGAACGCTGTAAACCATCAACGGTGAACCTTCGTCCATCCAGATAGAGGAGTACAGTTTGGCCACGCGTTTGGCGCGCAGCGGAATAATCACACCATGCAGGATTGGGCACCACAGGATCCTGGGTAAATCGACCACTCTGTAGTCGTGCAAAAATTTAGATAAAAACGTTTTAACCGCAGCAGTTGTGGGTTCTTTTGGTGTTCCAAGGTTAACAATTAAAACACCCTGTTTATTCGTCATTAGCTGGGACCTCTGAAAACCCATGGAAAAAAAGTGCCTGAACACTGTAGCACACTCAAGGACATCATCACCTCCGTCCTGGCCGCTGGCGTGCGCGGAGGCGAAACGAAAACCGGCTTAACTCAGCCTTCGGATCGGCACCGACCGCTGAGTCAACGTTCAACGCCCTTTGCTGTCTCCGACACGGCCATATGCCCCGGGCTGTCGGTACAGGCCATCAATGAAAACACGCAAGCGCACCTGACAGTTTGCAAAAAAGTAAATCTGGCTCGCCGCGCTTCAATACATTTTCAGGCAGTGAATACCACCACGCGCAGCGACACCGCCTTTTTTAGTTTTTAACTCTGCGTTATCTGAGGAGTCAAAAACAGTGGGTCGTATCTTACCATCGCCCTGCTGGCAAACGACCAATAGCTCTGATAAGTCCTGTCGCCCTCCAGGCCGGTTCGTGCTTTTTATCGCCATAACTGATGACAAGACGATCGGATAATCCCCTGACTATTCAGGGGGAACTATCACATCTTGTCGATATTTCGATTTATCAAAGTGAATATTGAGCATGCTAATATTTAGACGTCTATGCTCGTGCTGCCCGATTCCGCTTATGGCGAGCGAGTCGGATCATACAGCACACTCACTGTGCTTCAGCCAGGACAAAATAAGACCGAATACGGTCATGAATCAGACTGATGCAACCACTTTCGCCAACAGGCGGTTCGGGACAGGAATCATTATGCATAAAGGGGTTTCTACAGGCGAAGACGCGTTGCTGCAACACAGGTCATTTGTGGCCTTCTGGCTGGCCCGTACCTGTTCTTCGTTTGGCTTTCAGATGTTTTCCGTGGCCGTCAGCTGGCAAATCTATGCGATTACCCACAGCGCCATGGCACTGGGCATGATTGGCCTGATGCAGTTTCTGCCTTCGGTGCTGTTAGCCTTGCCCGCAGGGCATCTGGCAGATCAATTCGACCGTCGTCGTATCGTGGTGATTGGGCAACTCATTGAATGGGCCGCCCTGCTCGCCCTGGTGGCGCTGACGCTACTGCACTGGGCAGATAAGATTGAAATTTGGGGGTTGGTCTTCCTGATCGCTTTGGCTAAAGCACTTGAGTGGCCTGCTATTACCTCAATGCTACCTGCGCTGGTCCCGCCATCGATTCTGGCGCGCGCCATGGCGGCCAGCTCCGTCGGCGGTCAGGCCGCGGTGATTGTCGGGCCGACGTTAGGCGGACTGCTTTACGTGGCCGGTCCCGAGGTTGTTTACGGGGTTTCAGCGCTCTTTTATTTGCTGTCGCTAATCTTAGTCAGTCGCCTACGTTACGAACGTCCTCCTCAGGAACGTATGCCGATGACCCTGTCGAACATGTTTATGGGCGTGCGCTTTATTCGCGAACGCAAAGACGTGCTCGGCGTGATATCGCTCGACCTGTTTGCCGTGCTACTGGGCGGTGCTACCGCACTGCTCCCTATCTTCGCCCAGGATATTCTGCACACCGGGCCATGGGGCCTTGGCCTGTTGCGGGGTGCGCCGTCGGTAGGGGCGCTGTTGGTCGGCGTCTGGCTGAGCCGCAACAAGCTGGAAAAGCACGTCGGCATGATTATGTTTGGCTCCGTTGCGGGTTTTGGCCTGGCGACGCTGCTGTTTGCCCTTTCCACCAAACTGTGGCTTTCACTGCTGGCGCTGGCGGCGCTGGGCGGTTTCGATATGGTGAGCATGGTCATTCGCGGCGCACTGGTTCAGCTGGATACACCGGATACGATGCGCGGCCGCGTCAATGCGGTTAACGCCATCTTTATCAATACTTCAAACCAGTTGGGTGAGTTTGAGTCGGGGCTGCTCGCGGCATGGATGGGCGCGGTGCCTGCCGCGGTGATTGGCGGCGTCGGGACGCTGGTAGTGGTCGGGCTCTGGATGACGCTGTTTCCGAATCTGCGCAAAAGGCAGAAGCTTGAGAATGAAACGTTGGGGTGATTGCGATGTTGAAGGCTGCAGCACTGAGAAATGCGCTTATTGATTGGCAAAGCCTGGCTGCAATATTGATTGAATTCTGCAGGCTATATCTCTATAGCCCCACCGCAAGTACGGCTAAAATATTAGCAGATACACTGTGTAGTGACAGATAACAACGAAGTGCGCGAGTATTTTAATTTTACTAAGCAGATGATTAGGTAGATTAAGTGCAGGTATATTCAAAGGATCCAACCACACTAAATAATAAAACCGAGTAAGGCTGATTTCTCTTTCTCGGCTTTATTTGAGAAATCAAATAAACTGAGAAGGTATATACATATTTTCAAACTGGGTTGTTATTGGTAAAATACCACCCTCAAACTTAAGTCCACGAAAGTCACATTTTTTTAATTTCGCATCAGTAAAGGTGCAATTAATATATTTCGTTGCTCTAAACTCAACTCGATCAAAAACAGCACCGGTAAAATCACAGTCTACAAATCTTACGCGACGACCACCGTACTCAATTCCGGAGGATCCAGCCACAAACTTTGCTTTGACAAAATGACTTTCTTCACACACTGCATCATCCATATTGATTACTGATTTACTTTTTGAAAAATTGCATCTTTTTATTTCTGCTTTGCATAAAAGAGCGCTATCTAAACACGCGTTTTCAAAGTCTACATTTGTCAGAATACTATTATTAATACTTCCTGACACTTTCGAATAAGACATATCAGCATTCGTTATCTTTGATTCGAAGAGGTTTACAGCTTTTAATTCATTTAATACCGCAAAGGGGCCAATTGTCACACCTGAGAGAAGAGTGAAATTTTGCTACTTAGTGACAGGCGGTGAGCATCCGTATGTTCCGGGCTGAACTGGCCTCGTTTTGCTTTAGGTATTCGATGCACTGGTCAGCAGCAGAATCACAAAAATCCCCCCGATGCCTGCCGTAATAATCCCGATCGGCAGCTCCTGCGGTGCCAGCAGCGTTCGGCTGATGATATCCCCGCCACAAAGCAAAACCGCGCCGCCCAGGCCACACAGCGGTAACAGCAGACGGTGCTTTACCCCTGTGACCGGTCGACACAGGTGCGGTACCATCAGGCCGACAAAACCAATCACCCCGGTGAGCGCGACCAGCATTGAGGTCGTCAGCGCGCAACAAAGAAAGACTTCAATCCGCAAACGACTGACGTTAATCCCCAGCGACAGCGCCGTTTGTTCGCCCGCCAGCAGACCGTCCAGCGAGCGGTGACGCATCAGAGCAAAGCCACTCAGCAGGACAACACCGGCAAGCGCAACAGGCAGATTCTGCCAGCTGGCCAGCCCCAGGCCACCCAGCGACCAGAACATCACCGAACTGGCCGCTCGCTGATCGCCCGAGAAAATAAAATAGCTGGTGAGCGCGCCAAACAGAAAAGACACAGCCAGCCCACAGATGATCAGGTGTGCTGGGCTGCGCAGTTTTTTGAAGTAGAAAAGCAACATGACCGCAGCGGCAGAACAGAGCCCGCCCGCAAAGGCGGCAACCGGCAAGGTCAGCTCGCCCAACCCGTTACCAAAGCGGGTGATGACCAGCACCGCACCTGCCGAAGCACCGGAAGAGAGACCAAAAAGAAAAGGATCGGCCAGATCGTTGCGGGTGGTGGTTTGCAGCAGCGCTCCCACCATCGCCAGCCCGGCACCGGTCAAGGCTGCAAGCAACGTGCGCGGCAGGCGGAGATCGATCACAATCCGGCTAATCATTTCAGACTGAGGCATGGCGATCAGTTCCAGTGCGCCCAACACCTGCGTCAGGGATAACGCGACCGTACCTTTGGCAACGCTGATTAACATCAGCACTGCCAGCAGAAGGACGCAAAAGCACAAGATGCAAAAAAAACGGTAAGGTGTAGCATTCACGGCGCGGTTCCTGAATACAGGGCGCGCGCCAGTTTCTCCACCGCGGCAATATTAGCCGGGCCTGGCGTCAGCTCAGCATACTGCAGCTTCAGATAACGATGATGTTTGACGGCTGGCGTGAGTTTCATCAGCGGATGACTTTCCAGGAAATGCCGAAGGGCATCCGCCCCGCCGCCGGTTTGATAATCCAGCAAGATAATGAAATCAGGTTCGGTTGCCGCCACACTTTCCCATGACGTGGTGCCCCAACTGATATCCAGCTCCTCCAGCGCATTGGTTGCGCCGGCGGCTTCAATGATGGCGGTTGGCATGGCATATTTTCCGCTGGTAAACGGCTTATCTTCCCCCGAGTCGTAGACAAAGACCTTTAACGGCCGGACCGCGCTGGGCCGTTGAGGAATCATTCTCAGGCGCTCCTTCCAGTGATTAACTAAAGCCTGCGCCTCAGCCTGTTTGCCAAAGATTTTACCTAACGTCAGCTCATCGTGATAAAGCAGATCCATGCTGGCTTTATGCTTGTCTTTTTCGGTAAAAACGCAGCTTTCACTCAGCACCAGCGTCTTGATGCCGTACTGACTTAACGAGGCTGGCGTCACGTCGCCGCCCACCTTCATGCCATAATTCCAGCCGGCAAAAAAGAAGTCAGGATTCACCGCCACCAGCGTTTCCAGAGAGGGATACTTAGGCGCCAGCTCAGGAATGGCCCCCATCGCCTGCTTAAATTCCGGTGTCATCTTGTACCAGCCACTGATGCCCGTCAGCCCGACGATGCGATCCTGCAAATGAAGCGCAAAGGCCATTTCTGACATATTGAGGTCGTTAATGACCGCCCGCTCAGGCGGTGCATTAAAGGTAACCGGCTGACCGCAGCTCTCAATGGTGACCGGGAAATCGGCCGCGAGGGTTTGTCCAACAGGAATGCTCGCCAGCCATGCCGCGCAGCAGAGCCTTAACAACGAATCAGGCACAGTCTGGCACCTCGAAAATGCGTAAATGACTCCCGTTCGCGGGATGCGCTACGGTAAAACTGTTTAAACCGAATACCGGCCGGAGATAGCGGGATGACAGGGCGCGAGCAGGCGCATCACATACTACCTGCTCCCCCTGTGACAGAATCAGCACGCGGTCGGCAAACGTATCTATCAGTGATAAATCGTGCAAGACCGCCACGGCCGTGATGCCTTTGTTTTTGATTAACGTCAGCAGCGCATGTCGTCCAAGGGGATCAAGATGATTGGTCGGTTCATCCAGCAGAATCAGCTGTGGCTTTTGGGCCAGAACGCGCGCCAGGGCCGCTCTTTGCCGTTCACCGCCTGATAACGCATCTAGTGAACGTCGCCGTAACGCCGCCAGCCCTGTTTCCTCTAGCACCTCACTCACAACGCGCTGATTGACAGAATGTGGACAGGCGCGCAGATGAGGAAGACGACCCAGTCCAACGTAATCCTCAACCGACAGCCTCAGGTCAGGCACGTCGTTTTGCGCCATGACGGCGATACATGTGGCTAACTCCTGCCGTGTGTAAGTTTTGATGCAGCGACCGTTTAGCGTTATCTCATCCTTCTGTACCGCCAGCTCACGGCTCATCGCCCGCAGCAATGAGGTTTTGCCGCTGCCGTTCGGCCCAATGATCGCCAGGCGCTCCCCTGTCCCGATGCCGAATGTGATGTCATTGAGCAGGCAGCCGCCATCGGGTTTGTGCAGCGCCCCAATGTTCACCCGCAATATCGATTCACTGGCATGTAATGTCTCTGGCTGCATCATATCACCCCACCTATTTTTGTTACGTTATAACATAACAATGGCAAGGTAGAATAACAAGCGCTCAGGTGACATAAAAAAAGTGCCGACGACGCGGCACTTAAAGACAGGGATAACGAATGACGGAACAGGCTATTTAAATCGGTTTTGCAACAGGCTGGCCGTCATCGCTAACATGCCTGCCCCCAGAGCGCTATGCAGCATCAATGTATTCAACATAACGACTTCCTCGCGTTTACCGCTGTCCTGAGCGGTCACACTGCCTCAGCCAACTTTTCCTCGTTGGCCTCTTTCTCAATCAAGCGCATCAGCAACGATACCCGGCGATCGGTACGCTCTGGGGTATCCGGTGGCAGGTTGTAGCGCAGGGTGTAGAGCTTGCCCTTCTCGTTGTAAAAATCCACCACCAGCACAGGCAGAATTCCGCCTGGCACTTTATTGTAATTCACCGACAAGCGGGTCCTGCCTAGCTGCAGTTTGGCAGCCATGACGGTCTCGCCGACCAGTTTAGGATACAGGCTACGATCTTCGGGCACGCTGATGACTCTCATAACAGCCTCCTGATTCTCCGCTTGATAACATAGTGCGGAGAGCGCTGTTCACGCTCCCCGCTGTCGGGTCAAACTGCCATTAAGCCTGATGTTCAATCGCCTCTGAGGTGCGGTGTTCAATCGGAATGCGGCGAGGTTTCTCGCTTTCTGGCACCTCATGATGCAAACCGACCCGCAGCAGTCCATCCTGAAGCCGTGCGGTGGTGACTTTCATATGTTCAGGCACGCTGTAGCTCAGACGGAAGTCTGAACGACTGATGCCCCGATGCAGCCAGCCGCTGTTCTGGCCTTCTTTGTCCGCCTCTTTATCTGTAACCACCTCTTTCTGGCCGGTAACCGTCAGGCGACCGCCCGCCACCTCGATCTCCAGCTCGTGTTCTTGCCAGCCGGGGACACTGACGGTGAGCTCATAGTGCTCATTATCCGTTTGTCTGAGGTCATAAGAGGGTGAAACCGACACGGGCGCATCACCGGTCAACTGGCTGAAAAGCCGATCGATACGGTTGAACCGGTCTGAGAATGCAGAATCTGCAACAGAAGGAAACAGTGGAAAATTACGTAATGCCATAGTGATAACCTCCTGAATTAATCGTTCATTCAAAAGCTCATCTGAGTGGGGACCCTCCCCGTTGCTCACAAAAATTTATAGGATCTTTTTGGATGATTTCAAGGGATGAAAATGAAATTTTTTTGGCAGCTGGCGGGCCAGAACCTGGTGCCTTTTTGACGATGTTGAGTGACGCGCCGCGCCCTGTAAAGATGCCATGTCATCTCAACCGGGAGCGGCTTATTGCCTATCAGAAATGGTATTTAAACCGGACGCGTGCCCCGTAACGTTCGTTATCGCCACTGTGCCGTTCGGCATTAATCTGCGACCAGTAAGCGCCAAGGTAAATATCGAAATTTTGCATCTTCATGACATTGCGAAAACGGTAAGAGGAGTGGATGGTATGGATATCATACTTGCCTAAGATAAAGTCACTCAGGCTGGCCCCGCTGATATACTGCATCGTAAAGGCTTTCACATCGTTACGCGCGTAGATATAGCCAAGCTGAAAGTCGCGCCATAGTCCATTCAGCCCAGCACTGAAGTTTTGTTCTTCCGTCGCATCCATATAGGCCGTGCTGAGATTGATGACCGCCCCTGAATCTGGATTCGCACGTTGCCCGTCCCAGCTCAGCGTGGCGCCATATCCATTGCGCTTAGACTGATCCTTAAACTGCCCCCGGTTATCGGTATAACCATAGGCATTGTTCACCACGTTGCTTTCCATGCCGACAGCCGCCGTGACGTCGCTATGGCGCCAGGCGATAACCGGGCGCAAATAAATAACATTCTTTTTATGCTCCAGTGTATTCCCATGGTATTCCCCATTCTGGAACAACCTCGTGCCGTCATTCGCCATGGCATTTAATTCAAAATAAAAACGTTGCCATGTTTTACTTAGCTGAATAGCCCCCGCCGATCCCCGTCCGCGCGCCTCTTTCATCATGTAGATATAGCCATAGCCATCTTCGTAGAGATCGTTGGCCGTGTTGCCGGAATATTCGATAAGCGTGTCCTGATTGAGCGGAAACATATCGAAGGCTTCATAGCGGCCTACTTGCACTTTCCAGTCTTTTTCCTGACCAAAGAAGAAAGCCGCGTCGTCTAACTCAAGCCCGCCAGAGAGATCGGCAAGCGGTTGCACGGTAAAGCCTGCAAAGGATTGATCCGCCATGCTTCGGTAACCGTCCAGCCCGATTAAAATTCGGCCATTGACGTCCCAGCGTTCCGCTTCTCCTGCCTTCCAGTTTTTATCAGCACGGGTTTTTAATGAGGTAATTTGGCCCGTTCTGCTTGCACCATCGAGATTGAACTCAACATCACCATAGAGTTTCAGCGCGCCTTGTTCTGTATCAAACGTTATCGAGGAAAATGAAGCGGAAGAGATAAAAACCAGTCCCCAGACATAATGCCGGTATTTCATAGCCAACTCCTTATGCTAAATAACCCTGAGTGAATAAATTTCTTAAAGGAAGTGCTTTTTTGAGGCTGTAATAAATTCGTTATAATTTTTACACTGACTTATTTTTTCTATAATATCGTCGTCCAGAATATTGGTGAGGAAGTCATATATCAGCATACTGTCAATGAACTGGTCCTCACTGATGGCCAACAAGAAAACAAGTTTTACCTGTTTACCGCGATCCCACTCAATGCCCTCGGGAAAGATAGCGACAGAGACTGTGGTGCGTAGGGCAACAGGCCCTAACGGATGCGGGATGGCGATTTTATCATCCAGCAGCGTTGACGCCCGCGCTTCACGATCTAATACCGACGATAAGAAATGATCGGTAACCCGCCCTTGCGCGGTTAACCTGTCGCAAAGAAACGTAATTAATGATGAACGGGTATAATCTCTCGCATTTAATACAAAAAAATTATCAGCAGAAAAATACGTTAGCATCGCGTTGACAGGCTGTGTTTCAGACACCAAATAATATTTTATATTTTCGAGCTGCCCTCTCTCTGGAAACGGGGGCAATAGAATAATACGTTTATTCTTCTCAACGATATTGACCAGGCTGATGACAATATCTTCGTAAACCTCAGGCAGCAGACTATATTGCTCAACGGAGATCTGCCTGACGATATCTAACCCCGGGTACATGCTAAGGATTTTTTGACACACGACTCGCGTCGAGGCCATCCCCTGATCGCTAACCACCAGCGCCCGCATCCCCTGACCACTCTGATGGCTGATACTGTCTTCCAGAATGGCGCCAATATGCATGACCAGGTAACCGATTTCATCGGCACTGATGGTCGCCTTGAAGAACTGATCCAGTTCGCTGAATGCACTAAGCGTTAATTCATACATTAACGGATAGTGGCGTTTTATTTGTTCAAGTAAGGGATTAACAATGGTAATCGCGTTGTTGACGCGAATGCGCATGGCTCTGATATGGCTTAGCAGCGTCGCCTGGGACAGCGCGTCATAATTCACATGAATAAACCACGATGTACTCACGTAGCTCAGGAAGTGATTCATTATCGTGCGTTCAACAGCGTATTGTTCAGAGACCAGATTGGGGCTGGAGGTTGTGGTACAAAAGGCGACAAGATTCATGGCCATGAAGTCAATTTCACTTTGCGAAAACGGCATCGCCGGGTTAACGCATAAAGACTGGAGTACAGCTTCAGCCAGCGTTTTCCAGCCAGGTTCCGCATCGCAAAACTCAAAATCCCGTAGCCATTTGCCTCGCGCCATCCTCTCTTGCGCAATCCCTGTGATCAGGCTTAAAAAGCGAAGATTCGCGTCACTTATCGCGATCCTTTTCTCTGCAAGGCAGTGGCTCAATGCGTTTTTACAGTCCGGGTATGCCGTAACCGGGCCGACATAACTGTCCTCGTCAGTGGCCTGAGTCAGGCGCAGTCGGTGGTCGTAGATGCAACGCCGAAAGGCAATTTCGCTGCCTTTAAGCGTAAAGATGTCCTCACCCTCCGACACAATACGCAATTGATAGAGAGAGACGTGACGCTTCAGCAACGTAATATCATTTCTTAAGCTGTAGATACTGATAAACCACTCGGCTTCCCGCTCAGCAAGCCTCACGCCCTGCTCATCAAACAGCAGTGCCTCCAGCATGGCAGCGCGACGTTGTGCCCCCGAACGTGTTTCATTCCATGGCCGTTGGCACTGATCCAGTAAAACCTGCAGAGCCTCAGGCTCGCTAATCTGTAATGAGAAGCCGTTTTTTCGCGAATAGATAAGACGGTTACCAGACTGGCTGACGATGTCACCCACTTCTTTGAGGTCAGTACGGATGGTTCTTGTTGACACCTTCATCTCTTTTGCCAGGGCGGCCTGCGTGATATCGCCCTGCGCGAGTGTCATGAAGATGTCCCTGACCCGTTTGCTGGTGAACAGTCTCATGGTTATATCCGTTTAATCAGCACCGTCTGCACGTCGTTAGGCTTGAGCGTCTGCCGTGCCTGCATGGGCGTCATCTCATCGAGCATTACGCAGCGCGCGTCCTGCAGAGGCGGAATCACGACATCGGTTTCCAGATGGGGATTATAAAATCTGATGATGATTCCGCTGTGGTCTTCCGCACATTTCACCGCACTGACCAGGGCATCGCGGTGTGTTGCTGGCAGGCTTAGCGCGCTATAAGTTTCGGGATAATCCCGCACCTCGTCATTCAGACAAAAACGCAGTCGTCCGTTCAGGAAGTCGCTGTCCTGATAAACGGGAAACTCGGTCAGCCAGGTTTTCGACACGCGCGCATGTTGGGCCTCATCGAATGTGCCGAGGTAAGTTCGCCAGCCAAATGAGAAGGTCATAGTTTTCAACAGCTGGGCATCGGGCGTTTCTACGATACTTTCACCGGACGCGCGGCCCGGCCGATAAAGCAGATTTTCTTTACCCATAAAGCCAAATGTGCGGAACAGCGTCAGCGAGAGCGTATTGAAATCATCCCCGACGATTTCGTATTCACGCACACCATTGGTGTGCAGCGTAAAGCCGTGCTGCTCATCGTGGAGATTGACGTAGCTTTGCATCGGTTCAATCGAGATCGGTTTTTCCTGCCAGCGCTCTTCTTCCCAGCACTGCAGCGCCTTGCCAAGTTGCACCGGTCGGGTGACCGCGCCAAACAGCTGATCGGCACAGGAAACCCGGGCCGCAATATCAGTGGCAAAGTGCACACAAAGACGATGACTCAGAACGTTGTTATCCACTTCCACATTAAAGCGAATAAGATCGTCATTCTGCAGAACGACTTTTACCTTGAGGTTCAGGGTTGTCGTGGCAGTGCCTGCCGCCCTTTCGGCTAAATCAGCCGGGACCTTGAGCGCGTAGCGAAGTATCAGGCCCTGGCTGACGGTACTCTTTTGTTTCTGAACGGTCGTCATGGCACCCTCAGACGTAATCATCCAGTCGGCCCGAGGCGGCGAATAATTGTATGAATCCCCATCATCACCGTTTTCCACAAACAGCATTTGCCGCGGATAGCGTTTACCGCTCCGTTTATCGGTAATGGTTAACAGGCCATCGGCTTCCGCCTGAATATGGTAAACGTCATTTTCAGCCGTTGTCTCCTGGCTCAGCGCTGGCCTCGCGGCGTTATCCTCACTGAAATCAATGTACCAGCGGTCATAGCCCAGTGCCGGTAATACCGGGCTGTTAACGGTCAGACGCGTACGGCAGACTTTTTCAGGTTTATGCCAGGCTTTGCCCGGATCGAGGCGAATCGTCTGATTAAGTACGTATTGCGTCAGATCTTCTTCAGACTCGATAACACAGGGGATTGCTTTGCCGTTGCCGTCACGCAAGGTAAACGGCAGCCCCGGCAGCCAGGCCTCAAAGGTTATGCCAGGAGCAACACTCCACGGCAGTGGATTGAATACGGTGAAGGTAAAATCATGCTGGCGTGGAATGCGCTGTGTGATCAGTCGGGTATGTAACTCCAGTAAATTCTGCGCCAGCCCTTTGGCTTCTTTATAGCGGAAGAAGACATCCTGATTGGTATCATCGCTGTTACATCCGCCGATGCTGTCATGGGCGGCGTTGTAAAACATCAGTTTCCATATCGTTGCGACAATATGTTTGGGATAGGCATTGCCCAGGCTCTGACTTATCGCCAGCACAGGCTCAAGCGTATTCACCAACAGCGATTCAACTTCATTGTTTAACAGTTTCAGGTCGGCACGACAGGAGAAGATCGTTTTGTGCACGCGCGAATGCTTAGCTTCGGTCAGTTCACCCTTTAGCGTTCGAACCTCTGCACCGGCTTCCTGTTCCAGCATCTTAACGACAGTCAGCGGATTGCTGATGAGGTACTCGCGGCTATCATCACGGGCATTAAACTGCTCGACTAATTCTGGCAAGTTGCGGCGCACGGGAGCCTGGTCGAAGCCATGAGGAAACAGCAGGTGCTGGCGATGACTACGCGCTTCTATTGCAGCCATCTTCTCATCAAGAAAGGCTTTCATGGTTTCAGGCGTTTCATCCAGCAAGCCGCCGTAGTGATAACCCCACGGCATCTGCAGGGCAAAAACCCGGTCACCGTTATCACCCTGCCAGAAAAATTCTGTTTCGTGCAGCGTATTATCGGCGATGCCGCGCCAGAATAAGGCGTGATGGATACCGAACTGGCGATAGAGTTGCGGCATATTGCCGCCCTGGCCAAAACAGTCCGGAACATAGCCCAGCATCATTACGTTGCCATGGCGTTGAGCCACTTCCATACCGTAAAACAAATTCCTGACAACAGACTCCTGATGAATCACCAACTGATCCGTTTGGGTAAACCACGGCCCCGTCAGCAAACGTTCATAGGCGATCAGTTTAGTGAGTCTGGCTCGATCCTCAGGAGCCCACTGAAGATAGCTTTCGATAAGTGAGCTTTGTGCGTCTAATAAATAGCAGGGAAACTCAGGATGGGTTTCCAGTACCTGAATAAGATTTTTAATATGGTTGTACAGGTAAATCCGCGAGCGTGAAGACGTAAAATACCACTCCTGATCCCAGTGCGTGTGCGTATAGAGATGAACTGTCCGCTTTTTCATATTATTAACCTTACTAAAAACCGCTTTAGTCGAATTTAATTTCAATATCGTCTGGGGAAGTATTGATGCTCTCGCTGTTCGCATCCGTCTCATTAAAATTCACTAAAACGTTAGCGCCTATTGCGATCACCAAGGTGCCCACCAGCGCGCCAAGAAAATAGGCCCACGGATTCCCGACGGTAAAACCACCGTACAAGCCCCCCAACGGCGGCATAATGGGATAGGCTTTAAACAGCGCCACCGTCATTGAGCCCATAGCGCCCGCCAGTATGTTTAACGGAATTAATCGCGCGGGATTTTTTAACGTAAACGGTATTGCCCCTTCGGATATTCCCAGAATGCCCATAATCACCGAGCCATTACCGGCTTCTTTTAGGGTTTCACTGAAGTTACGTGGCCGGATAAAGCGGGCAGCGGCATAGCCTAATGGCGGAATAATAATCGCGACATTGACCAAAATAGCCGGTAAATAAACGCCACTCATAAACAACACATTTCCCGTGCCCCATGCTGCTTTATTAACCGGCCCGCCAAGGTCAAAACAGATCATGCCGCCCAGTACCGCAGCCAGCACAACGGTATTGGTGCCGTCTTCGGTCATGCGCTGCACCCAGGCCATCAGCGAACTGTTGAGCCAGTGCAGGACATCGCCCAGCAGCAACAGCATCACGACAACCTGCAGCCCAACGGTAATAAACGGCAGGATGATTAGGGGCACGGACGAAGCGGCAGAACCGGTGATGCGGATTTTTCGTGATACCCATTCCGCAGAATAACCCGCCAGTAAGCCGCCCAGTACCGCTCCCAGAAAACCGGATCCGGTAACAGAGGCAATCAGCCCCGCCGCAAAACCTGGCGCCAGCCCTTTTTTCCCGGCTATTGAATAGGCAACGTAAGCACCTAATACGTAATTCATTAATCCAATGATTTTGAAGCCGATATCCTGGGCAAGATACAGCCATTTTTCCAGCCCGCTACTGTGGGCAAAGCTGTCCAGATTGGGTTCACCCAGGATGATGCCGATAATCTTAGCCACGGCGACGACTAACGAGCCGGCAATAATGACGGGCAGCGCAAAAGAGATCCCTGTCATTAAATGGTTTTTGATATTGACCATAGTTTTTTTCATAGTGTCACCAATATCACGGGTTACGGCGCGCCTCGACAGCCGCCACGCATTTTGCAATGACCTCGGCTGCATGTCCGACGCACTGACTGATTTTCACCCGAATGACGGTTTTACCGGCAAAGCGCTCTTCTTCTTCAATCGAGCGATCGGCGGCAATCAGCACAAAGTCCGCTTCAGCAATATGTTGCGGGGTTAATTTATCGATCATCCCCATCGCCCCTTGCTGTTCGATATGCACCTGATGGCCCAGCTTTCTTCCCTCTTTCTCAAGCGATTTGGCTGCCATTGGCGTATGGGCTAAGCCCGCAATACAGGACGTGACGCCTACGATATTCATGCTTCCTCCTTAAACTGGATTCGTTGCACCATAAACTGGAACAGGGCATCCCTGTTTTCGAGCGTAAATAAGGCTCGCCTGAAATCATCATCAACAATCTGGCTTGCCAGCGCGTTAATGATTTTTAAATGCAGAAGACTGGCGCCAGATTTTGGTACCAAAAGTGCGAAGATTATTTTGATGGGTTCGCCATCCAGACTTTGCCATTCAATTGCGTCATTCAGCCGAATAAAAATCACGCCGGCTTTTATTACGTTGTCCGTTTTGGCATGAGGCATGGCGATTTGACTTTCAAAACCCGTGGAATATTCATGCTCGCGCTGCCAGAGATCCGTTTTAATGTCATCTGCACTCAGCGCCCATCCCTGTGCAACCGCGTGCGAAGCAATAAAATCAAAGACCTCGTCTTTGCTGGTAAATGCTTTATTTAAGAATATGCTTTCGCGATCAATAAGCATGTTTTCCCTCTTGCCGGATTGTTCCGTACCTTGATGAAAATCCTAACGGAAACCTAAGGTATGTAAACACAAGCGGTTTCCGGTATGGTGCGGAAGATGTCTGCGGCAGAGCGGGCCAGAAATGGGAGCTTTGTCTAAATAAAAAAACGTTATGAGCGTCAGATCACTTGATTTGATAAAGGAAGGTTTAACAGAAGTAAGTAAGGTCGAAACCTATTTAGGGTGACAGGAAGGGATATATTTGGAGATGTGTGGTGTATTTTAGAAGACGGGAGACAGCGTTATCGTGTTGAGTGCGATTCAACGCGAGGAAAAGTGTATGTGGATGGAACGGGGGAATGAGTTGGTCTGCAAAGAGGATACCACAGACCAACCTGCGGGCTATTTCATGCGACGCTGCCGGGCAACGCTGGCGAGGCGTTGTGTCCGGCAGTAAATGGCAAACAGGATGAAAGCTTGTCCGTTAAGTATTCAGCGAGTACCAGCCAGAGCAGCGAGTGCCAGAAGCAGCCACAGGCCTGAGTGACTACCCGAAATAACGCTGTAGACCAGTAGTAAAATGGTCGATATCATCAACATCGCACAGAGATAAACTAACCCCGCCACACCGGTTGTATAACTCCGCGCAAGCAGGTAACTGGCCGTGAGTATCGCGCCAATAATGACGATTGATGGAACAAAAAAACTCAACGCATGTATCTGTGGACTGAGCGGAGGTAAAGCGTGCAGAAATGTCAGCAAATTAAATGCAAAGGCGACCGGTAACAGCATCAGAACTATTGCAACAGGGAAGCCGTTTTGCCTGGGAAGCGACCCGGAAGGCTGTTTAAAATAACGTTCAAGCTCTGTAGTGGAACGGGCTAGTATGGACTTATCCTGTCATGCGATTACCTGATCTATTTCGCGACCATGTTGCAGTAATTCAGCGAAATTACGCCCGACAAGCCATTGTAGAAATTGCATTAAAATACCGCCAACGATTGAATGGTTCCCACAATATAGCGCCCGGTGCGCGGCACGTTACCGGGTGCAGCAATGATGCCACTGACAGCACTGCCAGCTACAGCAGCTGCGCTCGTTACGACCTGCGCGAGTTGCTTAACAAGTTCTTTTTGCACCGGCTCAACAGGGAAACGTTTTGGGTAAAGTCCTGCATTGTAAAACCAGGTTGTTACCTTTCTGTTATAACGTAATTTCCTGACCCACTCCATGCTATTTCTTTATAAGACATATTGATTTTATTCTTTTCTTTTAAGTGTTCCATGATCTGAGATGGTGCCCACCCCTGTCCATATGAAAATAAAGCATCGATTTCGACCAGCTTTTTAATCGCTGTAATTTGTTCACTTTCGCTTTCAAAGCTAACGCAGTAAGATTTTCCTTTTTCCAGAAACCCACACGTTGAAAAACAAGATATGTCCTGGCCGCAACCTATCGATTCAAACACCACCTTTTCATTATCTAGTATAATTACAACAATGGCGTTCAACATGTAAACCCTTTAGTATTTTTAAGTCAACAAGCGTTATCTATATTTATTTAATCTTAAGCAATTTCTTTTCGAACTGTGTTATACAATCTGCCTATTCTACACAGTGCAGCCGCCACAGGTATTGGTGCGGTTTTCAACAACCCGCCAGTGTTCCAATTTTTGCCAGCGATATTCGCTTGCAAGCCCACCGGGAAGTTGATGCCAGACCATTAACCCGTCATCGTTGTAAGGGAAACAACGCCTGCAGCATCTGTGACGCTGGCAAGCTGCTCTTTTTCACTGCAGCTCCAGCGCGCTAATGGCCAGTGCTGATTACCAGAAAAATTATCTAAAAGAAAAACTCATTTTTTGGAAAACACCTATTAAATGAGAAACATACCTGGCTGGTTGAAGGGTCTCTTTCATTGAGGTCACAAACCCTCGGTTCGGTGGCCAAGCACCTTCACCCATAAATTGTTCTAACGCTGCCCAGTCTTTTTTTTCCATAAAGCATATGCTTAGGATGCTTGTTTCTTAGAAGTAAATTGATTATTGTTCGATTTTTTCTAAAAATCATTCCATTCGTTTTTACACCTACTCCCCCCCATGGATCCACCCACCCCAGCGCATTCGGCGCATACTAATTACTAATAAAGACAGGGATGTCCAAGAGTACATAACCGAATACCATATGTTTCTCTAATCTCGATGCTACCCACATAATTTAGTATTGAGTACTGTAAAGTGATTATGCATCAAATGATGTGGTGACAGAATGATTGAGTCGGTTACTTGTGCTACCCTCCACATCTTCTAGCTCCCCACCTTATCTAGAAGCATCTGGTATAGCTAATAGTTTTTAAGCTATTATAGGTCTCATTAAAATCATCGATAATTTCTAAAATTTAAGATAAGTAGATACTGCTTTCTCAGCATCTGACATTTTAAACAGTAAAGGATTATCGTAATCATTATAAATTTCCAAATAAGCTTTTACTGAATTGTGTATGTCATTATGATCCAGGATGTCAGCCTCTATCTTTTTAATTGTTAATTCATATCTTTTAATGATGTCATCAAGCTTATTTTTTCCATGTACTAAAGCTTCGCTTTTGATTAAAGTCAGCGTATCTTTTAATATTTTTATAACTTCATTCTTATTCATATAGACAACCTATGGAGTATTAATTCTTCTAATGTTTAAAATCCAACTCTGATCCCAGTCGCGAGGAAGGATTATTTGATCAGCTTTCCCAGCAAGTATTGCACCGGATTTTGTTACTTGAGGTGCAACCTCACCAATCTGTAATATAGTCCCCTTAGGTACCAATATTGTAGCTTCGTATTGTCTGGTATTTTTCCATTCTGGTAGCAATGCAGCATCAATCTTAGCTTGAATACGACTACCTGCACTTGTTGTAGAAACGAATGAACCACCTGCCTCAGCCTTCCCTCCATAAACTCTATATAAAACAACATCTTCCGTAGTGATGACGGTTTTGTAATCACTATTTGTAAATGTTGCAGCGAGTGATTCTGGAAGAGGCTTTTTCTCAATCTCTTTATATTTCCCTTGAAGTTTTTTACAACTCAAACCCCACGGATCCACCCAGCCCAGCGCATTCGGCGCATACTGGTAAAGGTTAATCCCGCCCGCCAGCCCTATCGGGTCCTGCTGGGTAAACCGGCCGCTGTCCGGATCATAATAACGGAACAAATTATAGTGCAGCCCGGTTTCACGATCCAGGTACTGGCCCTGCATACGCAGATTCTGCTCCACCACCGGAATTCGCTGGTTAGACTCGCGCAGCAGTTTGCCCCATGGGCTGTTCACACCTTCCCAGGTCTTCTGGCCTTCAACGTCGGTCAGCAGCTCTGGCGTACCATTCGCGGCGCAGTGAAACCAGAATATTTCCGGGCTTTCCACGCCATCTATACGGGCCAGCGGTTCATAACTCTGGCTGTCGCTGTACACATAGGTAAGTGGAGTATCGTCGTGGATCTCCTGCAGCAGACGATAGCCTTCCCAGACAAAGCGCGTTGTGACGGCGTTGCCAGATGGTTTCCCCTGTAACAGTTGATGGCGGGTTTTACTGATGCGTCGCCCCAGCGGATCGTAGCGGAAGCTCACCTTAGTACGTGGCTTATTGCGGTCCCGCGGTTCGCTGATGACATCCGTCAGGCGGTGCTCACCATCGTAACGGTAGCGCCAGCGGGTCTGGCCGTCATCCTTTTCGGTGGTGCGTCCATGAATGTCGTACTGCCAGCGGATACCGTTCAGTTCAGTGACGCGGTTATGCATGATGTGGGAAGCGGCATGGCGATCCAGCGGGTTGCCTGCGCCATCCCAGCGCCACTGCTCATTACCCGGCTGCGCGCCTTCCTGAGACAGCAGCCGACCGGCGTTATCGTAGTGCCATAATGTCTGGCTGAACGGGTTATCGTCGCGCTCTTCACGGATCAGGTTGTTGCCGTAATCGAAGTCCCGTCGGCGGGACCAGACGCGCGGCGCAGGGCGCTGTGCTTCCCCTTTGAAAACGTCACGGCGGCGCAGCCTGCCTAAGCGATCGTACTCACTGCGCGTGGTCAGGCCGCCCTGCGTGCGGCTGAGTTCCCGATGCAATGTGTCACGGGTAAACTCAGTGACCGGCAGGTTGTCCAGCGCGATGCTCAGTAAATGGCCGCTGCCGTAGTAAAGCTGCTTCAGGTTGCGACCATCCGGCAGGGTTAAGGCCGTGCAGTTACCCAGCGCGTCGTAATCCCAGGCCAGCGCGCCCTGTTCACCCTGCTCACCTACGATACGGCCCAGCGCATCATAGGTAAACGCAATCTCCTGCTCGGCCTGCTGGCTCCAAGCGCTGTCAGACAGCGGCAGATGCTGCGACACTTTACTTAACTGCCCACCACCGCTGTAGTGATAGCGCGTCTGGCCTTCCGGCGTGGTCCGCGCCAGCAGTTGCCCCGCACGGCTCCAGTTATAGCGATGGGTAATGGACTGAGGATGTCCGGCGGCAAAGGTGCGTGATACCGTGCGGCCCGCCGCGTCATACTCGTATCGCGTGGCAACACCATCCAGCCCAACCTGGGCCAGCAACAGAGAATCTGCGCCCCACTCGAACTGATACTGCTCGCCGTTCTCGTTTTGCAGCGCCGTCAACCGACCACGGCTGTCCCAACTGCGCTGAACCGTCTCGCCCTGGGCATTACGGTTGGCGATTAAGCGCCCGACGTTGTCGTAGCGGAATTCACTACGTTTACCATCCGCTGACTCGTGGGCCAGTGGCAGGCCGTTGTCGCTCCAGCGCAATCGCTCTTCCCAGCCCTCTGCCCGCTCCAGCAGAACAGGACGGCCCGCAGCATCATAGTGATACCGGGTTTCTTCACCATCCGGCGCAGTCACACAGCTGAGCCAGCCAAGGGGATGATAGCGGTAGCGCGTCGTCAGCCCTGAACAGTCTGTTTCGCGGATAACCTGGCCGGCATCATTGAATTCACGACGATAGCTGTTGCCTGCCGCGTCAATCTCTTCGACAACCAGCCCAAACTCATCCCGCTTATAGAAGGTACTCTGCCCGAGCGCATCAACCACGCGCTCAAGGCCATGATGGGGATCGTAATAGTATTTCGTGGTGGCACCGTCAGCCCCGGCAACGACCGTGGGCAGAGAACGGTGTGACAGCCATTGCACCGCCTTTACACCGCCGTCCGCATCTTTCTCTTCTACACGGTTGCCGAGATCGTCATAGGTGAAGCTCACCGCATTACCCAGCGGATCGATACGGCGCGTCAGGAGTTCGTTTTCATCCCACTCATAGCGCCAGGTCTCGCCCCGCTCATCAATAAAGCAGGTGATAAGCCCTGCAGCATTCCAGTGATGTTCGCGCTGCTGACCGTCATAGGTCGATACGCGCGTGATGCCAGCATCAAGATCATAATGCATGTGACAGCCGTCACCGGTATTGGTGCGGTTTTCAACGACGCGCCAGTGATCCAGCTTCTGCCAGCGATATTCGCTTTCCAGCCCGCCCGGCAGTTGATGCCAGATCATTAACCCGTCATCGTTGTAACGGAAGCGCCGCGAGACAACGCCTGCGGCATCGGTGACGCTGGCAAGCTGGCCCTGTTCATTGTAAGTCCAGAGCGTTAATGGCCAGTGCTGCTCACCATCAAAGTGACTGGCCGAGGTCGGGCGCTGTGCATGCTGTTTGTCGTCGTAATGCAGGGTAACGTCAATGGCCAGCGGCGCGTCATGAATGCGTACCAGGCGAGCCTGCTCATCCCAGCCCATCTCCAGCGCATTGCCGTATTCGTCGCTCAGTGAAGCCAGCCGCAGCACTTGCGGATCAGCGGCCGTACGTCTGTACAGACGCCATACCGCACCGTCGTCGTCGGCAATGGCGATATCACCCAGTTCGTTGCGCCTTACCATCAGCCCTTCGCTGATGCTGTAGAGCACCTCTTTTTCACCGGGAACCGCAAAGCTCAGCTCGCGCCCGTTGTCATCAAACCAGGTCGCCTGATTGCCATCCAGCGTTATATAGCTGTCAAACACCGTCGCCCAGCCCAGACCAAATAATCCGCTGCGCTGGGTCAGGCTGTTATAGCTACGCTGGAAACTGAGCGGGAAGCGGCCAGGAAGGGAGAAATCGCGCTCGGCATCATCATTAAGCACTTTGACGCCCGTGGAGGCATGAACCGGAAACAGCGATGAGAAGGCGGCGTTGATCGCCATATCCGCCATCATCCCGCCCACGGCGCTCGCCAGCGCGCAGGGCATGTTTTTCAGGATCTGGCTGGGGCGACCACGAATCAGGGAAAGGCCGATCATCATCACGGCCAGACCTGGCACCTTGCCACTTTTAATTTCTCTTACTGTGACGGTTTCACCACCAATGATGACATTGGGGGAAACATCGTCACTCACGGTGGCATCACAGGTGGTTTTATCCTTTGCCCGCACCGCAGGCTGGCCATTGATAAAGACGCTTTTCGATCCCTGCGCCAGATATTGCGGTGCGCTGTGCTTTTCACAGGCCACTTTGTCCTGCTCCAGCGGAGAGGTGCCAGCGTCGGCGGAGGCTACCGTGGGTTGCCACATTGCACTGCCAAACTGACCCACCGCAGAGAGCAGCATGCCGCCATAGTCTGCGAAACTCTTGGGCGATTGCGGTTCCGGTGGCGGCGTATCTCCGGGCGTAAGCATCCCGGCCGCGCGTGCAGCTAAAAGACCATTAACGTGAACATTCTCTGATCCGCTGGCGATCACACCGGCTGGAGAAGGCGGGAATATCATGTCTCCCAGCCCATCGGCCGCTTTAGTGATGTCATCCGAAATGCCCGCAGCATTCGCTAATACACCGCCAATAATGCCGCTGAGCAGACAGCTGGAACCAATGGCTGCGACGCCTGCCGCAGCCATTCCTGCCCCCAGCAATGGTGCTGCTGCTGTTGCCGCCGCACCTACCGCCGCACCGATCACCGCGTAGGCTGCGCCCTCAGCGACAATACTGGTGATATCAGCGAAAATGCTGGAATGAATGATCTCATCGCCCACGCGGGCCGCACGGTTATCCATAGCTTATGCTTTCCGCGGGTTGTTCAGACTCAGGCTTTGTTTGAAGGCACTCCAACGCTGTCCGTCTTCTTCATTGAAAGCGCGCATCGCGGAGAGGGTAAAAATCATTAAGATGTTGCTATCCGGAACCCGGGTCGCCAACTGTCGCTGCCACACGGCCTGTCCGTTACGATCGAATGCGGTTTCAACTTCTAGCGCACGCAAAGCGTTATCCGCGCCAGCCGTAACCCGAACAAACTCAGTCTGCTGAATATGGCCCATCTGGCTGCGCAACGTGTCCCACTGGCGCTGAAACTCTTTTTCCGCATCGCTGTCTTCAGGAATCACACCACGGCTCACCACTAATGCCAGTCCGCTGGCGTCATCCCGCAAAATATTCATGGTGGTGTCCTGCCAGGCGGCAGGAAACAGCGCAAAAGCGCCTTCATTAAACTGATAATTCATAGGATGTCCGTTTTATTGATTGTTTGTGGCGGGTGGAACCAGGCTACGATAATCGCCATCCGCGTTATCGGCATTTGTGAGTATCTGTGTGTTATCACGAGCAACTTTGATATCAAAAAGCCGGGGAGAAATATCCGGGTCCCCGCCGCAACTGACGTCATGGTTGTCTTCACGAACCGTGATGATGTAGAACGCCTTCTCACTGGTGTCATCCAGGTCGTATCTCAGACATTGATCATCAAGCGCGGTGAGGTGATAAGTATGAATCGCGTTCGTCGCTAAGGCGATAGCCTGATCAGCGCTGACTTCATGTTGCTCTGCACTCATGGTGGTATTCAACATAATGTGGCTGACTTTTTGCTGGTCAATTTCGAACATCAACTGCTTCTCACCCATCTTATAGATAAGCCACTGCTGATTATCACTGTTATCTTCTTTTCCGGATCCATAGGCTTTCTGAACCTGTTCCACGCTATCGCCGACGATTATGTTACGAGCCGTCGGCACGCTGGCACCGTCCAATAGGATCTCTGCCAGAATTGCATGGCTGGCGTTTCCTACCGCCGTCGCGCTGAATAACTGAAAGCCTTCATAGGTATGTTGGTAATAGTTGTACCGCTGCTCATTGATGACGACTTCTCCGGCCACAACGGAACTCAGGGCTTTGCCTGCGCGTATGAAGCTTTGGTTGTTCCATGCGTCGCCGGGGGTGAAAGCGTAGTCGTTTAGCAGGACCGAGAAATCGTTATTGCTAAGTGGAGGCGCTGATACTGTCGGCACCGTATTTGCCTCGCTTAAAACGGATGTTAGCAAAAACGCCAGTGCCAAAAAAAACCTGATTAACGTCATATATCTTCTAATGAGAGAGGGGCATTCGAGCAAGATAATCGAACAGGGAAAAAATTGCTGCTGAGTGTTGTGCCTAACGGTTATTACTGAGAACGAGTCTCTTTAGTCTTCAGTGGTAATAATGACTCTACTCAGGCAGTCCGGATTTTTAGCCGTGAACGAAAAGGTGATAACCTGCCCGTTGGCATCAGGGGATGATGTGTAGCTGGTGAGCTCATTTTCAGACTGTCCGCGTGGATAATCCGTTAACCGGATAGCCTGATAATGTTCTTTTATGTCATTAAGTGTAATGCATTTCCCTTGTGGCGAAAAACTCAGAAAGGGAGCCATTCCGTCAGGGGTTTTACTCAAGCGCAACTCGATATCGCTAATCAAGGAAGCATCGTTAAGCCTGACCCGGTCAGCGCTGTAAAAATTGATATATTCATTCTGACTTTTTAATGTGAACGCCATTGGGGCATTGTGAATAGCTTGCACAGACAAACTTTTCACACTGGAACTCATCTGAGTGACAAAACTCCATATATCATTTGCTTGCATCTTTGCTTCCACTAATCCGCTTATAAAAAAACCTGCCACTAATATGACTGATAGTTTACTTTGACGGGTAATTTTTATCATACCAACCTCCATAATAATCTTCGTAAAACTCCTTAGTGGTGGAGGTCTGTTCACCCTTTCCAAAGATGCGCCCAATTTTCATTCTTGCGTCACTCTCAGTTATGTCACCTTTTTGCAAGGAGTCGAAGATACTGTTGTAATCCTTCTGATTCGCAGCATTACCGGCTATACCGATGTCTCCCCCCTGATTAGCAATGATTTCACGCTGTACACGAATATTATTTAGTGTGGCAGCGCCTTCATCACTGAGTGTACTGTTCAGATAACTATTCTTAGAACTCAGATCAATATTGGGTTTATAGAGTGCATGCCCACTCTCATGTGACAGCGACTGGACGACTTTAGCGGCGTTATTCATCTGGCTTTTATCGACAATTATGATACGTCCCTGACGATCCGCTGAAGTCCCCTTGCCCGCCTCACCTTCTTTAAACACCCATCCGCGCTTTTTCAGTGTAGTGATATCCTGTTTCATGGTAGGTGATTTCTCAACCAAATTATCGACATCTTTGCCATAACCGCTAAAAGAGGATGTTTGAACACGCGTGGGATTAGCCACATTATTTGAAGCGTCGGCAGGTGCGCTTGCCAGCGCACCTGCCGTATCAGGCTTTCCCGGCGTAAATTTCTCCTGTACGGCCGCATCAATATCGCCTTTGTGGCCTGCACCCGGCGCAGTTGTGCCAGGTTTAGCCCCCGACGTATTCAGATTCAGTTTGCCACCCGTCGTAATATGTCCATCGTTCTCAACAAAGAAGTTAAAATCTTTTCCGATAAGATTTATTGTTCCGTTGGCATTGAGCTCGATAGCACTTTCACCAGAAACAAGCCTCAACTGTGTTCCCGACGCCAGAACATACTGTTCAACTACGGCATCAACTTTACCCTGGCCAGTCAGGATTTCGGTTCCGCCTTTTACAGCCTGACTCTGATTCGCTTCAACCCTATGCAGCTCATTTTTAGCAACATAGTGGCTTCGTTCTCCACCAACGCTGTGCGTTTCGTCATTTTTGACGTTGGTATCCATGTTCTTCTGCGCCTGGATCCACAAATGCTCCTCGCCCGCCTTATCCTCAAAGCGTAATGCGTTCGCGGTATCCGCAGTGCCGTCTTTCGAGCGACTCAGAAAGCCCATTTGTGTGGCTGCAGCCGGTAGTGCCCATGGCGGCATACTGGCTTCGTTATAAACGCGGCCAATGATCAACGGACGGTCTGGATCGCCGTTGATGAAGTCCACGACGACCTCATCGTTGACGCGCGGGATCTGCACCCCGCCGAAGCCCTGACCCGCCCAGGCACTCGATACGCGCACCCAGCACGAACTCGTGTCGTCGCCCTTCGCCAGACGGTCCCAGTGGAACTTCACCTTCACCCGGCCGTATTTGTCCGTCCAGATGCTCTCGCCTTTCGGCCCCACCACCTTCGCCGTCTGCGGGCCGTGCGTCTTCGGCCACGGCGTCTCCGGCTTCGCACGGTACGTCACCGCCGCCGGCAGCACCGTGAAGTCGATGTTGTGCCGCGTGGCGCCCACGTCGCCGCTCGCGTAGCTGTTCTCTTCAAAGTCGTAGTGCGCCGACGTCACCAAGTATTTGCCGTTGTCGCTGAAGTGCGGCGCGTTCAGCAGCGAAAAAGTGTAGCCCGGCGCGATGCCCGTCGCCGTGCCGCTCCCGCTCACCATGTGGTGCTCCACCTGCCACACCTCCTGGCGGATACGCGCGTAGTATTCGCCGTGACCGTGCTCCACGAAGCGACCCGGCCAGTCGTAAACGTCCACTGAGCCCGGGGTCGGCGACACCGGGTTCTGCCGCGCCTGCAGCATCCACGCGTTCGGCTTGCGGAAGTCGTAGTCGTCCGTGCTGTACATCCCCGGCGTCACGCTTTCCGACAGCGCCCACTGGCTCACGCCCTCTTCCGTCACGCTGCCGCCCGACGGCGTGACGTGGTAGGCTATCGTTTCGTAGCCCGGGAACGCCTGGTGCTGGTCCGGCGCGTCACACAGCACCAGCGTGTGCTTGTCCGCCTCGTGACGGAAGAAGTAGTACATCCCCTCCAGCTCCATCAGCCGGCTGATAAAGTCGAAGCTGCTCTCCTGATACTGCACGCAGTATTCCCACACCCGGTAGCTTCCCGCCAGGCGCGTTTCCACGTTCACTCCGTACTCCTTCAGCAGCGTCTGCACAATCTGCGGCACCGTCTGGCTCTGGAAGATGCGCAGGTTGCGGTCGCGCTTCATCGGCCACAGATCCGACTCCACCGTCAGCCCGTAAACGGCGTAGCGCACGCCGCCCAGCTCCTCGCTGCGCACGCCTATCTGAGTAATTTTGCCGTTGATGTAGCGCGGATTCACCGCGCTCAGCAGACCATCCGTCGGCAGCGTGAAAGTGACCGGCTTGCCCAGCAACGACTTACGATCAATGCGCGCGTCGGTGGAGAGCAGCTCCGCTTGCAGCACGAACGACTGGGACAGCGCTTCGCTGCCGCTCAGACGTCGGAACAGCAGTCCTTGTGCGGGAAGTTGTACAGTAATACGTGAGAACATAGACATACCTGTTAAATATGGGGATCAAGTAACCAGACGCCTTGCTGATTAATGGTTAACGTTTGTTCACGTTCGCCACCCTGACCTGTTACAGAAAACGTGTAGTTGCCGGGTGCCAGCTGCAGCGCCGCAAAGCCATTGGCTGCCGGAACCACTGCCTGAGGCTTGCCATTCACCTGAACACGCTCGCCGGGCTGGAGCTTAATATAAACCTGCGCCACAGGTTCAGGCGGTGGTGCCACCGGCTCCTGAGGTTTTTCCGGCTCGGCCTGGGCGGTCTGGGTTTGCACAGGCGTTGCAGCAGGTTGTTCAGCCGGTGCCTGAGTGGCTGGGGCCGTTTCGGTCTGTGCGACATTGGCAGGTGCATCACCTTCTTTGTCGCCGCCCGCCATCAGGACACCGACGCAAACCCCCACCAGCACACCTGCAGCGACCAGACCCGGCAGAGCAAAGCGGTTACGCATCAGCTTTTTCAGCGGTGTTGCCGGAGTGGCAGCCGCCTCATCCTCTTCCTGAACCGGTACCAGCATGGTACCCGGCCCACTGTGCTTCACTTCAGGCAGCGGTTCGGGTGCTTTCTCTGGCAGCACCATTGAGGCCGCGAAGGCATCAATGCTCTGTGGACGATCTTCCGGCTTCAGCGCCAGCGCGCGATCAACGGCCGCCAGTAAGGTCTGGCTGTAGCCGGCCGGTGCACGCTGAACCAAGGGTTGATAGTTATCTTCAATACTGCGCACCACGCTGACCGGCGGCGGTGCGCCGGTGATTAACGTGTGCAGCACGGCACCCAGCGCGTAAATGTCCGTCCACGCGCCCTGTTCGCTTTCATCGTTATCGCTGTACTGTTCAATCGGCGCATAGCCCGGACGCAGCATGGTTTCACTTTCATCAGAAAGGTTACCGATGGTTTTGCGCGCGGAGCCGAAATCCAGTAATACCGGATCGCCATTGCTCTGGATTTGAATATTATCCAGCGAGATGTCGCGGTGCAGATAGCCCGCATCATGAATGGTCTTGATGGCACCCAGCAGCGGTGGCAGCAGGCGACGTATCCAGTTCTCATCAATCAGATGGGGATGGCGTTCACGCATGTTAGACAGCGTGGTGCCGCTGTAAAACACCGTGCCCATATAGGCCGTATCGTTTTGCACCCAAAAGCGCAGAACGTGAAGCAGGTTCGGATGATTAAAACGTGCCAGCAGACGGGCTTCCTGAATAAAGCTGTTCAGGCCCGCATGGAAAGTTTTACTGAATCGCTCACTCCGCAATACCAGGTTCAGGTCGTCGCTGCGCACGGCCAGCGACGCGGGCATAAACTCTTTAATCGCGATATCGCGCTCCAGTTGGTGATCCCAGGCACGATAGACAATGCCGAAACCGCCACCGCCGATGACATCTTTGATTTCAAACTCATTAAACCGGTAACCAATCGGGAGGGCATTGGGTACATTCTGGTGATTATCATTTTCCGACATATTCGAAAGCTCTCTGATAACAAACGGCTTTAGACAGCAAACTGGCAAACAAACTCGCCCTGATCACAGCTGACCTGCACGCGACGATAACGTTCATCACGAGCATGGGCGCTGAGCAGTATCTGGCTCATCTGCGGCAACAGGGTATTTGTCAGGATGGCATCGACCATGCGACCTCCAGACTCCACTTCCGTACAACGCTGCACGATCTGGCTGATGACCGAATCGTCAATAATCGCTTCAATACCGTGGTTCTCTTCCAGGCGGCGTACAATGCGCCCCAGTTGCAGCTTAACAATCTCTGCCAGCATCTCGTCACTGAGTGGATAGTAAGGCACCACCAGCAGACGGCCCAGCAGTGCAGGCGGGAACACCTCCAGTAAGGGTTTACGTAAAGCGGTGCTGAGCGCATCAGGATCCGGCATGAGTTCCGGATCGGCACAGAGCGCACTGATCAGTTGCGTACCGACGTTAGAGGTGAGGATGATAATGGTATTGCGGAAATCAATGTGGCGCCCTTCGCCATCCTCCATCCAGCCTTTGTCGAATACCTGGAAAAACAGCTCATGCACATCAGGATGCGCTTTTTCAATCTCATCCAGCAGCACGACGCTGTAAGGACGACGACGCACGGCCTCCGTCAGCACACCGCCTTCACCGTAACCTACATAGCCTGGAGGGGCACCTTTCAGCGTTGAAACGGTGTGCGCTTCCTGGAACTCGCTCATGTTGATGGTGATGATGTTTTGCTCTCCACCATAAAGCGATTCGGCCAGCGCCAGCGCGGTTTCGGTTTTCCCGACGCCTGACGGGCCACAGAGCATAAACACACCGACCGGTTTATTGGGATTGTCCAGTCGGGCGCGTGAGGTGCGAACGCGTTTGGCAATCAGATCCAGCCCGTGACGCTGCCCAATTACGCGCTGATTCAACGTGTCCGCGAGGTTAAGCACGGCGTCAATTTCGTTTTTCACCATCCGGCCCAGCGGAATGCCGGTCCAGTCGGATACCACTGCGGCAACGACGCTGGCGTCAACGGCAGCAAACAGTAACGGGGCTTCACCCTGAACCGCATGCAACTTCTGTCGGGTTTCATCGAGTTGCTCGCGCAGGGAAGTTTCGCCTTCGGTTACGCAACGCGCGCGCAGGGCAATCAGCTGTTCGACCAGCTCACGCTCCTGCTGCCAGCGGGCGTCCAGCGCATCGCGCTCTGCTTCCAGGGCAGTGCGCTGGGCGGCAATCGTGGTCTGGCGGGTTTCATCACCCAGCCCCACTTTGACTTCACGTTCGGCGATCTCCGCTTCGATTTCCAGCGCGGCCAGACGGTGCAGGCAGTCTTCCAGCGCGGCAGGCTGTGCGCCCTGGCTGACGGCAACGCGTGCACAGGCGGTATCCAGTAAGGCTACGGCTTTATCCGGCAGCTGGCGGGCAGGAATGTAACGGTGAGAGAGCTTAACGGCGGCGCTGACGGCTTCATCCAGTAACAGCACCTGATGGTGTTTTTCCAGCGCACTCACGGTGCTGCGCAGCATCAGGATCGCTTTTGCTTCATCCGGCTCCTGCACCTGAACGGTCTGGAAGCGGCGGGTCAATGCAGGATCTTTTTCGATGTATTTCTTGTATTCCGCCCAGGTCGTTGCGCCAATCGTGCGCAACTGTCCGCGCGCCAGGGCCGGCTTTAACAGGTTGGCGGCATCGCCTGTACCCTGCTGACCGCCTGCACCGACCAGGGTATGAATTTCATCAATGAATAACACAATCGGCGTAGGGCTGGATTGCACTTCGTTAATCAGGGCCTGTAAACGCGCTTCGAATTCGCCTTTCATGCCGGCGCCTGCCTGCAACATGCCAATATCCAGCAGCCACAGTTGCACGTCACGAAGCGGTGCCGGTACATCACCGGCGGCAATGCGCAGCGCCAGCCCTTCTACCACCGCCGTTTTACCCACACCAGCTTCACCGGTGAGTAACGGGTTGTTCTGGCGACGGCGCATCAGGATATCCACCATCTGGCGGATCTCTTCATCACGGCCCGCAACCGGGTCGATTTTGCCGTCGCGCGCTCGCGCGGTCAGATCCTGCGCATACTGCGCTAACGTGCTGTCGCCCGCCGCCGGAGGGGCGGCAGCATCGCCTGCGGGCTGAACCAGCGCCTGCTGAACTTCTTTACTGTTCGCCAGCAAGGTATCGAACTGCTCCAGTAAAGCATCGGCGTTCACGCGTGAAAACTGGGGGGAAATGCCTTTCAGGACGCTGGCGAGCGTAAAGGTCTTCAGCATACCTATCAGCAGGTGACCACCGCGAATGCGGGTCGCACCGTATTTGAGTGATGCATAAACCCAGGCGCGCTCAACGGCGCTGTCGATGTGTTCTGCGAGATCGGACACCGCACCCGCACCGCGCGGCAGGCGGTCCAGTGCAGCGACGATATCCCGCGTCAGCGCGTTTTCATCCAGTGAAAAATGCTTAATCACCTGCTGAAGATCGCCATCCTGCTGCTGCATGAGCTGATGCAACCAGTGCACCAGTTCAACATAGGGGTTGCCACGCAGTTTACAAAAGGCGGTCGCACTCTCAAGCGAGGTAAATAACAGCGTATCCAGTTTGCCGAATAGCACGGCACGGCTGATCTCTGACATATCGGTTCTCTTTATTGAAAGAAGCGGGCTAACTATCGGGGAAAGCGGTTGGGCTATGACGGCGTAGCTTCAACCTCAAAGGCAAAATCTTCACGATCGACAGGCTGCGGTTGCTGTCCAAGCCAACTGGTGTAGCCCAGCCGCGCCTGACCGCCAAGGGTTACGCCCTTAACGGCATCGGCTGCCAGAATCAGGCTGAGATCCCACTGCATCTCAATACCCAGATAGTGGCGCACCCAGTCACGCACTTCGCAAGCGCCCTGCGCGTTGGGTAAAAAACGTTCGTACTGCTCGGCGCTCAGTGGACCGATACGCAGACGAAAACGATGCTGGACATCACGAACGGCCACACCGAGAAAGGCCGATTCACCCAGGCGCGGCATATGGCGACCGGCCGACAGACGGGCCTGATCGCGGCTGTCCAGGGATAACCACTGCGGCACGTTCTGTTGCAGCTTAACCGGAACGGCAAAGTAGTGACGCAAAATGCGTACCAGCCCTTCGGCATCGTGACCGTGGCGGCTGAGATGCCCTGACAGCATGAGGCGCGCATGCAGACTCAGCGAACTGGCTTTCTGCTGGGCCGGTAACCCAATACCGGCCACGCAGGCCAGATAATCCTGAAACCGCCGATCGTCGCGGCGATCCAGGGAGCTGGTTGGCTGTGAATTAGCCCAGGCACGGTAGAACAGCAGCGTGGCACGATGATGAAACAGATCGGCGAAAGCGCTCAGGCTGTTATCCTGATGGTGATCGATACGTCCGCGTACATATTCCGTCAGGTGCGTAGGGAGAGGACCGTTGGGACCAAACAGCCCAAAGCTGTAAATGGAGACGTCGTAGCGTTCGTCCTGCTCACGCGCTTTAACCTGTGACACGGTCGATGGTGCAAAGGCCAGGGATGGCTTTTGCCCAAGACGCACGGCTTCAAATTTGGGCAGTGGCGCTTTACCTAAGGCATAACGCTGCCCACTCTGGGCGTCCAGCTTGCGTAGCAGCTGAAACAGATCATAGCGCCAGGGCGCGGCCATCACGGCCTGCCAGAAACCGTCAGGCAGACGCACCGCCCGCTGTAGGGGAATAACGTGCGCCGTCTCACTCATAGCAGCGCCTTTTTGCCCATGCGCGGCGGCCAGTAGCCCACTTCGCCGCGCTGCTGGCTGCTCAGGGTGAATTCGGTAAAGCTGTTAAGCGCCACAAGGCGAGAAAAGACCCGCTCCAGCACGCTGCCGAACAGCCAGGGGCTGGCACCCGAAAACGCCTGCTCATCCACCTCAAGCGCAATGCTGACCCCGCGCGCAAACACCACGGGGCCCGGCTCGGGCACCCGGCGGTGAACGGCTTTGAGGTTGCAGTGCCGAATTCCGTCAATTTGACGCGTTAGCGGCGTTTCGGCCAGGCTGGCATACAGGCTCAGCATCTGGCGCAGTGCCGCAGCCCCTTCGCCATCGCTGCTGTCCATCAGGCTTAGATAGTTCATCTGCAGATGACTGATGAGTCGCCATGCTGAAAGCCCTTCAGCCAGCGCCGGACGCGGTGGCGTCGGGCCTTTGCACAATTTAAGTTGCCCGACAGGAATGGAATCCGGCATCACAAAGTTGGCCTGCTCTTGCTGTAGCAGCATCAAAGGCAGGTCACGGCTGGTGCACATCACTTCCGCAGACAAATAGCGGATATCGCTGTTCCACGGTGTATGATTTTGATCCACCAGGGAGAGAAACACTTCAGAACCGATATAGCCCGTTCGGGTGCCATAGCGCAACGCGTGCTCAGAGAGCGTGCGCTGTTCACGACGCAGGGAGAAATACGCGCCATAATCCCCGCCGTCATGGCTGAAGGTGCTCCAGAACGGCCGGAAGATCTGCTCTTCTCGCTGCCCTTCGACAGAGGCAAACAAGCGCTTCACCGAATGGATCTCATAGTCCAGCGGACGAATGTTATCGACCACCAGGTGATACTCGTGCTGACTGTCACTGACCTTAAGCCGCTCGGCGGTTTTCGGGAACAGGTTAATGACCGGCGTGCAGTGCAGGGCCAGATGGCCGCTGTCGACAACGCTTTCCAGCGCCGCATCGGCCTTATCCAGCAGGATGACGATGTCAAACGACAGGGCGTTATCGCAGCGCTGCAGGAAAGGCGCCAGCTGACGCAGGCTGATAAACTGGAAGCGTGCCGGGAATGCAAAATACTCCTGCAACAGGCGGTAGCCGTCAAAATTACGCAGATCGTCGGGCAGCAGGGCCTGCTCGGTCGAAAAGCCTTCCTGTTGAAGCGCGTCATCCGGCAGAACCTGACGTTGCGGTTTTGCTTCCACGGACTGCAGGATGATCCCGACACGATGCTGCATCAGCAGCTCCATCAGTTTCAGGGCCTGGATATCGGGTCCGCTCAGGAAAAACATCACGTCATCGAGACTGAGCTGGCTTAACGATGAAATGCCTTCGCAGGTGATGCGGATACGGAGGGCGCTGGACGCCGCCGTCGAGCCGCCCGCTTTCAACTCGCCTAACGGGATATCCGCTGGCACGCCACCTAACGACACATCGCTGATACGCAGGGGCTGTAACATCACATCGTGCGCGGTGGTATAGCTGCAGGTGACGCCCGTTTTTTTCAGGTTCTGGCTTTCCATCATTGTGCCGCGCGGCACTAAGAAACCGTTGCTGATATCGCCTTTGCGGCTGTCCGGCGTGAGCTGGGCGATGGCCATCGACGGCGTAGGTGAAAGGTAGCCCGGTGCCACCATTTCCAGCATCCGCTGAGAAAAGCGTGGAAACTCGGCATCCATCTTTAACTGCACGCGTGACGTCAGAAACGCGAAACCCTCCATAAGTCTCTCGACGTAAGGATCGGCGACGTCAATGCCGCGCATACCAAGCCGCCCGGCGACCTTGGGATACTGGGCAGCAAACTCCGCGCCCATCTCGCGCAGATAGGCCAGTTCACGGTTGTAGTAATCAAGCAGCTTGCTGTCCATGATTAACCTGCATCCTGTAGTTCAAAATGGCCGCTCTCTAAATCAACCTGAGTGCGGAACAGAAACTCCAGCGGGTACGGCACGCACCATAACCGGCCTTTAATCTCAATCGATAGTACGTTGTGCAGACTCAGAGAGGTCAGGTCGCTTACGCAGCGAACCTGTAAGCCCTGGGGTAAAATGCGTGGCTCAAAGTGCAGAATGGCATCGGTCATTTTCCGTTGCATATCCTGCCACTCGATGTCCGAGATATTCTGTCCGGCCAGGGGGGCCACGCCAAAATTCAGCACGGAACGCTGGACCTCCGTCAGGTCGCTCAGATCGTGCTGCGCCTCGTTATTGATGGTGTTGAATAACCACTGGAGATCGCGCAGAACATTACGTCGCAGCGTACTGTGGGTAATAATCGAACTGTTGCCTGACTCGGTGGTTTTATCTGGCGCGTCGTCTGTCAGCCTGTCCAGCAGGGACGACTGCAGTTTGTCACGCGCCGTCAGCGTGTCGCGATTTTTGCGCGCACGATAGCCGCCATGCAGCTGCGAATAGCCGTCACCGGACGAATTGTCATTACGACTCATGAGGTAACTCAGTTTCGTTGAAAATAAGCTGCTGCAGCGTCAGTAAGGGATAATCTGCTTCATCGCTGAGCCACATCTTTTGCCCGTGACCGATAAACTGACCGTCATCGCTGCCTGATTCCTGCCACTCCGTTACGCTTGCCCGCAGGAAGCGTTCATCAGCCTTGTCCTGAAGCGGGTAGCGCACCGGAATCTGACAAATTTGCTCACTTCCGTCCACCAGCTGCAGGCGAGTATGGCGCCAGACCAGATCCGTGACGCTTGCCGGTGCCTGAAATTCTATTTCACTGATGGCAGCAAACGGGATCCAGTAATAATGTCCATTGGCGATGGCCTCACAGACCGGTCCGAAGCGGCTGTCACCATCCATTATCCAGGCGAACTGGCTTTCCCCCTCCTGGGTTGTGGCCGTACCGGCGCTCGCCTCTGCGCTTTCCAGCGCCTGAGCACGCAGTGCCGCACCAACGGCCTTGTCGCCCGCTATGTCCGCTTTCAGCGCGGCCAGTAAAACCTGGCACCACGGCCAGGCGCTTCCTGGCAGTTGCGGCTCGGCTTCACCGCGCAAAACCGCTGCACGTTTCTGTTCGCCCTCAATGGCCTGTTGCAGCAAGGTCACGGTGGGCTGCGCCTGAGGCAGCATGGCCAGCCAGGATTTCAGCTGTGTCTGCGCCCTGCTCCAGTTACCGTCAAGGCACAGGAGTTGCACAAACGCCGCGCGTAAATCCGCATCAGCAGGATTCGCCTGAATTTGCGCAGTGATGCTGGACAGGTTTTCCGCCAGGGTGGCATTGGCCAGTCGCTGTTGTAATGAGTCCATTCAAACTCCTTATGCCTTAGTTGATGGTGCGATACACGGCTGCGGCCGGATCTTTGAGTTCCGGATGCAGTTTTTCCACCAACTGCACCTTAATGGATGCAGGGCTGCTTAACCAGGGTGACCAGATCTTACGCACTTCCTGCAGGCGCGCACGCAGCGCATTTTCGTCTGCCGCTTCACTGGCGGGCATCTCAACCACCACCTGGTTTATCGCCTGCCAGCCGTTAAACTGCTGGCTAAATGGCAACACCAGCCAGCTGTCGGGTGACTTTTCATCACTCAGCACCATGCGTTCGCTGTTAACCGTGGTAATGGTCAGTTCATCAACCTGCTGTTTATCGTTCAGGCCCGCAACCGGGAACCCCTGCAGAAAACTCACGGAAACGGATTTGGTCGCGTCTTTGCCCGTCTGGGTCAGCGTGCTGTGCCCGCTTAACCAACCATCTTTCCCGCAGGTGACGCCCTGCTTAGCCGGCACAAACAGGGCGCTGGCCTGCGAGGGCTGATGCCACCAGGTGCGGAAATGGCAACCGTCCAGCAAGCTAAACTGGAGCCACGGTGTGGTATCCGCCGCTGGCGAATTCAGCACGACAGGCGCGGCGGGCGAGCTGACGGGCGCCTGCTGCACCGGCGCCTGTTGGGCGGGCTGAACCGGTTGAACGGGCTGTGCAGCGGCAGGCGGAGTCACCACCGATTTCCACTGCTGCGCTTTCGCGGCCGTACCATTGGCCAGTGCGGCGCCCTCGGTATCGGTTAATTGCCAGTGCAGCTGCTGTAACGGCTTACATTGTGAGGCCATCAAGCCCGCAACGCGCGGCAGGAAATCACTCAGCACCGACGCATCTTTATCGCCATGCGTCACAATGCGCAGGTTTACGGTGCTCTTACACCAGCTCGACAGCTGGTTATCTTTTACATCATCAATCCAGACATCCAGTTTCTGAGTTGGCGACTGCACAATGCGATAGTTCTCTGCAAAGGCATGTGTACTCAACAGCAATGCAGTCAGGCCCACTAATCCATATTTCATGTTGGCGTTCTCAATCTCGAAGAGGGAAAAACTGCGCCGCATCAGACAGCGAGTGCAATAAGGTGGTGTCTTCTGGTGAACCTACCCACACAGCCATGGCGCTGAAGTTGTCCTGTTGACCCCCCTGCGGTTGGCTGTTTTTGATAATTTGTTGCATCAGGGTCAGCCACTCTTCTGGCGTATTCACCATATGCAATGATTGCTGCATTTGTTCCAGCGTCACGCCATGCCAGAAACCATCCGTACACAGCAAAAAAGCATCCCCATCCTCAATAGGCACCACATCGCTGTAACTGGCATCCCGCTGTTCATCGCCCATGCCTAATGCAAAATAGAGCAGGTTACTGTTAATGCCTTCTGTCTGGTGCCCGGCATCTTTCATTTGTTGAATCAGGCTGTGGTCTGTGGTCACGTGGTAGAGATAGCCCCGACGAAACAGGTAAAGCCGACTGTCGCCTGCATGCGCCCAGTAGGCCAGTTCATAGTCTCTGTCGATAAACAAACTCACCAGCGTGGTGCCCATGCGGCTGTGCTGACTGTTTGCTTTTTGCTGTTGCCGAATGGCGCCATTGGCATAATTCACATAATCGCGAATGGTTTGTGCATCGAGATGCGCATTGCCATCAAAGGCTTCCATCAGGCTACTGCGTGCAATTTTTGCTGCCACGTCACCGCCGGGAAACCCTGCCACACCATCACACACCACAAAGCAAGCCGAACGCTCGCCGATGCTCTCACCGGTTTGATCCTGATTGCTGGCGCGGTCGCCCTGATTCGACGTGGAAGCAGTAGAGATATTCATGCGTCATCCGTGTGGGTTTGTGAGTCTTTATACTGATTTACTTCCATGTCGTACGCGTGCAAGAAGGCTTCGCCAAACAAGGTATGGAAGTCATCTTCAATTTCACCGGCAGTTTCGCCATAGCGCTGGATAAAATGCTCCCACAGCGCGGCTTTACGGCTGCCGGGTAGTCCAATGCGCGATACGGAACCGTTTTGACGCGCTTCTTCTTCGAGCTGATCGGGGTTAAAGGACTGCAGCATGGAAGCAATAATGGCGCGAATCCCGGCAATCATCCCTAACTGGTGCGCCTGGAGGTCAATCAGAGCGTCACGCACGGCCTGGCGTGGCGGCATAAAACCTGGCATACGGCTGCCAAACATCTGCATCAATACGGTTTTACCCGACGGCAGCAGCTTAAACGGGTTGTTAGCATCATCCAGGATCACGGTCATGTCGGCTTTTACACCGCGTTTTAAAATCGATCGGGAAGACAGCAGTGCCACCGTTCCCTGCGAGAACATGCTGAGCATCTGGCCGAACTGCCGCATCTGCTCGCGATCGAACTGCGGTGTCGGTTGCAGATCCTGCAGGCCCATACCTTCCAGCAGTGCATCCAGCAACTCGCCCTTTAAGGCATCGCCGCTACTGGCGTTGCCACTCTGCTCGGTCCCGCCGCTGTTATTGTGCGAGGCAACCGGATCGATGCGCAGCCGCCCTTTTGGCGTGGGCGAAGGCGTGCGTTGCACCGCCTGCGGTGTTGGCAAGGTAATGCCGCCGTAATCAATCGGGCTTTGCGCTCCTTCAGGCTGGGCAGGCTGCGGTTGAGGATCGAAAGCGGGATCGTGAGTGACCTGCGTTTCCGTGTGATCAAACAGCGGTGAACTGCTTAAATCAGCCAACTCAACCGGTGCAGTATCCAGGATATCTGGCATCGGCTGGTGATTTTCTTGCGGCTGTAATGGCGCCGCTTGATGGAGTTCTTTCTGCTGCAAGGGTGCAGACTGATGGTTTTCTTTCGGCTGCGATGGCGCAGCCACAGGTTGCGAAACCGGCATATCTGGCTGAGCCAGCGGCACGGCACCGCTCATCATTAACCCCAGCGGATCGTCATGATGACGCGGGTCCGGCGTGGTCTGGCTGCCAAACAGATTTAACGGGTCCACGTCTGTGGAGGTTTCCTCTATTTTGGGCTGCCCTTGCGCATTTTGTTTTGCCGACAAGGTGCTGGGCGTGCGGTCATCAAAAATGCTTTCCTGAGCAAACAGTGCATCCTCTTCATCAAACAGGCTGCTTGTCTTAGGTTGTTGACCGATATCTAGCGGTTTATCGCTCATTAACTGAGCCAGCGGATCTTCGGGATTACGGTTTGCCGCTGTAGAGGTTAACGGATTTGCCTCCGGCATTTCTGGCGCAGCACTTTTACGTTTCGATAAATCATCAGAAATTGAAAACTCTTTGGCAAGGCTGTCCCAGATCTCGCTGGGAATGGCAGCCGTGCTGGCAGCCGGCGCCTGTACAGGGACCGCATTGGGTACGGGCTGCGGCTTAGGTGCGGCTGCAGCGGTCAACGGAGGCTGCTGCGATTGCTGCTCGCCATTAAGATCGTTAACCAGCAGGCGATAGTCGTCGATGCCGAGAATATCTCCGTCCTGCAACTCCACCTGACGTCCACGTTCAAGCGGGATGTCATTCAGCAGCACGCGCGTAACGTTACCGCGGTTGGTCAGGCGACATTCACCCTCTGCAGTAATATGCACGATAGCCTGCAGGCGAGAAATAGTGCGATCGTCGTCGGGCAATATCAGATTATTATCCACGCCTCGACCAATAGTGCCGCCTGGAGGAAGAAAATCGAAACTGATTTGCGGCGGTTCATGGCCGGGTTTAGCGGTTATTATCGTAAAGCGCATCACGGATTCCTGCGGTTAGCTGTTCGACATCTATATCGCGCGTCTCTCGGGGAGAAAGGCGGGATATAGGTGTAAAGGAAGCTGACTTAAAAAGAACAGTTTGTACTTGGTTAAAAATGAAGAAAAATTCATTTAAACTTAGTAAACCCTTTAAAACCAATGAATATTAATTAATAACCATCCAATTTAATATTATAAAAAAATCCGACCAACAAAAGCCAGTGGTATTTATACACAATACCACTGGCTTATTTAATTACTTCAACTTTAAATATAGCGCTTTCAACTCTTTGATGTTTTTAGCTCCGGACGCACCGATTTTTTCCGTAAGCCCTTGATCAATAGAAATATCGCCACTTTCATTATCAACTGAAAAAATAATTGCTTCATCAGATGAAGCATTTGGGGAAGAAGCTTCATAAATCACAGCAATTTTTGTCGAAGCATCATTATCTTTAGAGATGATACCAACCGACTTGGTTGCAGCACAGGTCTCGGCTTCCCAATTATCAAAACCTATAGTAGGGATAACTTCACTTATAGTTGGTTCTTTCTTTGACCACCCGATGAAACACACGTCATTATCCTGAGCGTTAAATCCATGCCCGGAAATAAAACTACCAACTGTTTTATTATTGCTAATCAAAGCAAAACTTTGTCCATCAACTGGCGATCCGCCGCTTATCATTTTATCAGTAGATTTTTTAAACAAATCCTTCTGAAATACTGCACTTTTGATTGGATGAAGATATGTTTGTGCAACCGCATTGCATGATGTCAGCATTGTTATAACAATGAGTAAATAACGCATGATTTCTCCATCAATTTTTTAAAGCAATCTGATAATTATTAGCCAGTTTATTATCATAGTCGTTTTGTTTGTACTTTGGACCATTATAAGCCCTGGCGAATGTGCTCCATTGCTTGTTTTGCAGCGCAGGAAGTAAATGCGGCGTATTTTTAATAAAATTAACGAATGCGTTTAATTGTCCCTGAACTGTTTCCATTGATTTTACAAAATCGTCAACATTTCCAAATCCTGCAGCACGATAATTTTCGCCCATAATCTGAAAAGCACCCCATGATGCAGATTGTAGTGCGGCAGTCTTATCAAGGGCTATAGCTTTGTTAAGCTTGCCATATTGGGCGCTAAATTTACCGTAACCACCAGAGTTCTTGTTAGAAATTTCAGGATCACTATCATACTTACCATTTGTTAATCGATGAAAATAATGCCTTTCATATAATATAGTCGGACGCCCATTTTCATCGAAAGCACCACGAGGTGTCTCAGTCAAAACGACAGATTTTATAGCCGCTATTTCACATCCAAGTTCTTTTGCAGCCTGTGTTAATTGCTCATTACTAAATACAATAGCGCGAGTCGAACGGTTCGTATTTGTATGAAATGAAGAATGCACAACAAGATTACGCATGGTTATTCCGTTAGGAGAAATAATCCCATCCGGATCTTTCATCTGCACAACCTTATCCTGAAATTCTTTTATTCTATTAATTGTACTGGGGCCAATAACGCCATCGACATTCAACTTATTTGCAGGCGTCGTTACCAAACTATTTTTGTTTAGTAATGTTTGAACCGTAACGACATCAGCATAGAGATTCCTTTGTCCAATTCCAACAGCTGCACTGATCCTTGCCATATGCGAGCCTCATTTCCGAAAGAGGGATTTTAACGAGGATTATAGGCCTCTTTTGAAAGAGGCCTTGTATATATTATGCTTCTTTGTTTTCTTTGATGTTCCAGCCAGCGCTGCTTTCTGCGCCTTTACCACCAGAAGAAGTCTGCTCCCAGTATTGCTGTTTCACTTTTGATGCCTGGAAAGCATAAGTCACACCCACGGTGTCGCCATTATCAGCACCGGTATATTGCACTGAAGTTACGAGAACATCATCCAGGGTAATACGTGTATATTCCACCTGTTGACCACCTGCTTTACAAACAGATAATTCAACTTTGGTAAGGTGCTTACCGCTTGCACAATGCTTCAGGATAGCCGTGGTAGATTTGTCAACCAGCGCATTAACATGCAGGTCGTTAAAATTCACTTTACCTGCACCACCGCCACCGCCAACACTCATATTGCCAGGTTGAGACGCTCCCCATGAAAAGGAAGTGATATCAGTCCAGCCAGAGTGGTTTGAATCTTTCGATTCACCGGTAACACCTTCTACTTTCAGGAACATATCAATAGCCATAATATTTACTCTTCGTTGATTAAAAGGATCTTGCTTATAAAAAGCATCTATATGACAAAGAGAAAAGCATGGGGCTGAATAAAACAGTCCATATTTTACTTTTGCCTCAGGTTGGAATCTCTATGGTTAGGACTCCGTGGAGTTAACGATTTAGCGCCACTCCAAATTGTAATAATGACACTACTCATCATTCAGACTAGACAAACAAATGTTCTTAAGCTTAAAATTCGACTGATTTGCAATTTACAAGGAAAGAAAATGAAAAAAAACCTGCTTATTTTAATTATGTTCATGCTAGTGCTGTTATGCATTTATAGTGCAATTGATATTGGCAAATCATTGTGGTACACATTAGCTTACGAATCAATGAACACCTTTGTCTTATCTACGATTTTAGGAAAACTCTTGTTTTTAACTTTAGCCCTAAGTGTGTTTGCAATAATTTTTAAGCGATATAAACGTTAAATCCTGGATTTTATTTTTTCGGCTTGAGCATACGTGATCAAGGTTATGGCTATTGATAGAAGAATAAAAATAATATTCATTGCTATTTTTAGCCCACTTACCTGCCAGTCGAACCAGAATAGATAGTAGCCAGCAGATGTGAAAAAGACCAAAAATGAAATGAACATCAACATGTAAGACAGTAAGTAACTTAATAATTTTTTAGACATCTTTCACTCCATTGAGAAAGTGATTGAAGATGACTTTATCATTCTCACCATGTATTGCTTGATAATTGACAGCTTCAATAAACGGTTTAATATTGTCCTCAACAAGGAAATACAGCAGATCAAGATCGCCACTTCCTCTTAGCTCATTATAGATATTTTTGTTTAATTTAAGTAAGTCGTAAGACTTATAAACTGAGCTTGACATGGCTGACCCGACACTCAAAACACCTGTTATTCCTAAAGATGTCAGAAATTTGGGAACGATTCGTGATACAAATAGTGATATTAACTCATTTACAAATATCATCTTGAAGGCAAGTCCACCTACTTGCTTCCCGGACATCTTTAAAAAAAGTTGTTTTGACTGTTCTTCTGAAAGACCAGACAGATAACGCTTTATAATGATATTAACGAGTCGCCTAACTTCTTCAGAAGAAACACCTTTTTTAATGAGCGCAATAAGTCTGATTTTATCTGTTTGATTGCGCCACCGGTGTTCAGTATCCATATAATCTTTAGCGATCATCCAAATATCTTCAGGTATCTCTAAAAAACCTTTTCCTACATTGGTTGCAAACACTTCAATGCCACTTTTCTTACGAGGCATGATGAGATTTAACATTCCCTCTGCAATTTCTTTAGGTGAGTCAGATGACATCGCCCTTCTCCCTTACCTGCTCTTATTACACTCAATGCTTAACTGTTAAGGACCGGTGTTAAACACCGGTCCTTAATTACATCTTTAATTCTCGTTCGACTTCAGCGAAGGCAGTTTCGATACCAGACGCAGCGAAACGGTTAACCCTTCCAGCTGGTAATGCGGACGCAGGAAGAATTTTGCAGCATAGTAGCCTGGGTTGTCCTCCTGCTCTTCCACATTCACCTCAGCCGCAGCCAGTGGCTTGCGTGATTTGGTTTCCTGAGAAGAGTTAGCCGGGTCACCATCGACATAGTTCATGACCCAGTCATTCAGCCAGCGCTCCATTTCGTCGCGCTCGCGGAAGGAACCAATCTTGTCGCGCACAATACACTTCAGGTAGTGAGCGAAACGGCAGCAGGCGAACAGATAAGGCAGCCGCGCTGCCAGACGCGCATTGGCGGTGGCGTCAGCATCGTGGTACTCAGCAGGTTTTTGCAGCGACTGGGCGCCGATAAAGGCGGCAAAGTCAGAGTTTTTGCGGTGAACTAACGGCATAAAGCCATTCTTCGCGAGCTCGGCTTCGCGGCGATCGCTGATGGCGATTTCCGTTGGGCATTTCATGTCTACGCCGCCGTCATCGCTTGGGAACGTGTGGCAAGGCAGATCTTCAACCGCCCCACCCGACTCCACGCCGCGAATGGATGTACACCAGCCGTATTCTTTGAACGAACGGTTGATGTTGGCCGCCATGGCATAAGCCGCGTTGGTCCAGCTGTAGTTGCTGTGGTCGGAACCGTCGGTCTGCTCTTCAAAATCAAAGCTGTCCACGGGGTTGGTGCGAATACCGTAAGGCAGACGAGAAAGGAAGCGCGGCATCACCAGGCCCAGATAGCGGGCGTCCTCAGACTCGCGCAGGCTGCGCCAGGCAGCATATTCGGTATTCTGGAAGATTTTGGTCAGATCGCGTGGATTCGCCAGTTCCTGCCAGGATTCCATCTGCATTACGCTTGGGGCTGTCCCGGTGATAAACGGACAGTGTGCTGCAGCACCGATACGCGCCATTTCGCCCAGCAGCTCGACGTCCTGCGGGCTGTGATCGAAATAGTAGTCGCCCACCAGGCAGCCAAAAGGTTCACCACCAAACTGGCCATATTCCTGTTCGTAGATTTTCTTGAACAGCGGGCTCTGATCCCAGCCCACACCTTTATAGCGTTTCAGGGTGCGGCTCAGCTCCTGCTTGGAGATGCTCATAAAGCGAATCTTGAGCATCTCATCAGTTTCGGTGTTATTCACCAGATAGCTCAGACCACGCCAGGCGCTTTCCAGCTTCTGAAACTCTTCGTGATGAATAATCTGGTTAACCTGCTGAGACAGCTTTTCGTCAATCTCAGCGATCAGCGCCTGAATGGTGCGGTAGGCATCGCTGGACATGGTCACGGTGTTTTCCAGCGCCTGCTGCGCCAGGGTTTTTACCGCGCTTTCTACAGCTTCGCGTGCCTGGTCGCTTTTAGGACGAAATTCTTTGTTCAGTAACGCGCTGAATTCATCCTGACTAAAGCTGGCACCGCCCTGCGATTGTGGTTGTTGAGAAGTCTGGTTCATTACTGCTCCTCCTTACCTTCAGGGGTATCCGTTTGCTTAGGCACGTGTGACAGCGCCTGCAGCAGGGTCGGATCCTGTAAAATCTTGCCGATCAGCTCTTCGGCGCCGTTTTTGCCGTCCATATAGGTCAGCAGGTTGGAGAGCTGGGTACGTGCTTCAAGCAGGCTGTTTAGTGGATCGACTTTGCGGGCAATGGCATCAGGAGAAAAATCGTCCATGCTTTCGAAGGTCAGATCGATGTTCAGTTTGCCGTCACCGTTCAACGTATTGTCTACCTGGAATGCCGCACGTGGCTTCATGGCTTTCATACGCTCATCGAAATTGTCGATGTCGATTTCCATGAATTTACGGTCATCAACGCTGGCCTGCGGCTCCAGCGGTTTACCGGCTAAATCGGCCAGAACACCCATAATGAATGGCAGCTGAATTTTACGTTCTGCGCCATAGACTTCCACGTCATATTCAATCTGAACGCGTGGCGCGCGATTGCGGGCGATAAATTTCTGCCCACTGGACTTCATTGTTGGCATGGTTCTCTCCATAAATAATGCGCGGGTATAGGCTCGCAGGAGGCGCGCAGGTCTCGCTGCGTAAAGGCTTGACTGTTAGCTTAGTCGCGGCGTCCAAAAATGTTTTCTAACTGATGTACACCATCGGGCGCGAGATCGCGAATGATGTCCATAAAATCGAGTTCGATAAGGCGCTGTACCCTGTCAATCATCAGCGGTGCCGGGTGGCTCGGCTCATGCTGACTAAAGTACTGTTTGACTTTTTCCAGCATAAGTTGGGCTTCTGCCCGCGAATTCAGTTGGGCACTGCGCCAGTCGGTAGCCGCACGTGGTGCAGCGACGCTGGGCTGCTGCTCCGGTGCGGGTGCGGACTGCATCGCCGCCGCCAGGGAGTGTAACGATTCCATATCCGTGGCCTGACAGCGCTCATTCAGCATTGCCATGCTGCGTTGCAGCTGACTCATATCCGGCAAGGCCGTTTCATCCAGCTTTTCAATCACGATGCGGCGAATATTTTGCAAACGCTCGGCAATGTTTTGAATCGCTGCGATGCCCGGTTGTTCCCCTCGTGCCAGTTCGTCATTCAGACGCGGCAGTCCACCCGGATAATCTGGTACCTCTGTTTTACTGCCGTCACACAGCGCCGAAGCATCACGCAGCGTAATACCGTCGGACGCATAGCGCATGAGCCATGACTGACGAACGGCGGCCGTAAGTGCCGACTGGTCGCCCAGCACAGCCAGCGCGTTGATGCGGTAAAACGGATCGTGCTCGCCGTCTTCTTCAAGGCGAGGCCAGAGCGGTTCCCAGAACTGCAACATCGCCTGTTCAACCAGTTGCAGGCCCTGTGCATAGCCCGGTAACCCTTTCAGGCGCGTCCAGGCATGTGTCAGGGTCAGCATGACACGTAGGTCTTTGCTGCGGCTCATCAGTTCCAGTGCAAGCTTTTCAACTTTGTTCCAGTCCGCTGGCTCAGCCGGAATAATGGTGTTACCGAACTGCTGTTCGGCTTTTCCCACGCTGGCCTGCTCCATCGCCTGAAAGTCCGCGTCGTACTCCAGGTTTTCACCGCACGGATTATCGTGGCTTACCGGTATCAGCAACGTGTCAATATCAATACTCATCCGCTTCGCCTCAGGATTCAAACATCGGGGGATAAAGTCCGTTTCGTCCCGGCTTTGCACCGCCTGCCGGATCAAACAACAGGGAAAATAACTGCGCGGTTAAGTTTCCACTGTGGACATGGGTGTAAAGCGGAAAACCGTCGCTCTGATTCGTCCACCAGAAACTGGTCTGGAACTGCGGATCAAAGCTTTGGGACGGCAGATGCCAGCTCAGTGTTGAATCCTGTTCACCGTTGCCGATCACCGCCAGAATATCTGATGACGCCTCATCCTGCTGAGGCTGCGGCAGCGGAATGCTCAACAGCGCCTGATCGAACTGTTCGGGCGTACCGCCATCCTGAACCGCCCGCAATAAGGTATTTCCCATCTGGTGATACCAGTCGCCTGAACGCGTCAGCAACAAAGGCATCCACTCCGCTGGGGTAAAATAGCGGAGGGCACAGAGGGGATAATGACGACCCACGCTATCGCGTGCGGCCGTCAGACAGCCCATTTGAATCAGTTGCGTACCCAACATCGGTGGTACCACAAAATTCCACACCGGGGCTTTAAGAAAAGCCCGAGAAGGCGCATTTTCGCCTTCAGCACTGGTCTTCCAGTGGTGCAATCCCACCTGAAACCAGTTAGACCACTGGCGCTGCAAGGTATCGGGAAAGCGTCGTTTAACAAAATCACCCGAACTAGGCAGTTTGCCGTACCAGCCAGGTGCTGCGTAATGGGTCATAGTCAGGTCCTGTTTCAGGGACAGCTAAATGCGGGTAGCTGGAAAGGATTACGAATGCTGCCTGGCGTGAATGACAGCGTCACATTATGGCCGTCCACACTAAAGCTGGCTTCGCGAGTCAGTCCACCTACCGACGTCACCCGTGCGCGATCAAAGAAGCGATTAAGCGCCCATGGGCCGCTGGTGGTCAGGGTTGAGGTCGTGCCGTTCGTTAGCCCCAGTTGCATGCGCACCTGACTGGTTCCACCTGGTCCGGGCCAACTCACTAACTGCACTGCCTGTGGTCCATGACTGTAGCGCAAAATCTGTCCATCGACATCCAGCGTCATATTCAGGATATCGTTATCCATCTTCACCGTCCGTAACGTGACGCGGAAGGATGGCGTAGTGGCCCCATTGGCAAAGAAGGCGTCGCGAATCGACTGCGCCTGCTGGAAAGGACGCAGCAAGGCTTCGCCGCCTGGCAAGGTTTTGCCATCAATGCCGGGCGTGAAGCGCCATGCCGCACGTGTGGTATCCACTTTGCTGGCCAGATTATCGCGGAAGAAGCTGTCCATCAATCCGGTTCCCGGCGCAAACATGCGCGCCAGGTCATCAGGCGTGACTTCGCTGCGTGCATTCCGGACCAGCGGGTAACGGCCTGCTATCGCCTGACGGCAGAAGCTGCCGACTTCCATGGTGATGCGCTTGCGAACGTTATCCATGTCGCGACGCTGTGCATCGCTGCTGGCGCCCACTGCCATGCCTGACACCATATTTTGCAGTGAACCGGGCAAACGTCCGGCGCTGGCCTGCAAACGGCTAATGGCATCACTCGCCGGCGGTGGCATACCGCTATTCGCGGCATCCTGCACGGCAGTGAGATAGCGATAGAGATCGTCGATCTGCTTAAGAAAATCATCAACGGCCAGGACCTTACTGCCCTGCTGTAACGGCTGTGCCAGCTCGATGACAGGTGCAAAGTGCGCGGTCACCGCCTGCTCGGGCGTTTGCTGCACCACCGCCTGCTCGCCGTTTGCGCGCGGCGAGGTAAACAGTGCCTGCAGCGTTCGTGTGGCGCTGTTATCCGATGACGCGGCCGTATCTTTGGCATTCTTGTCTTCAGGCTGCGCCCGGGTGAGCGTGAGCTGTTTGCTCAGGTTAATCACTAACTGCCGCAGCGGCGAATGATTCCCTGACAGCAGGCGCGCCGTATTAATACGTTGGGTCAAATCGGCGCTGCTGTTGAGTTGAATATCGCTGAGAAACTGCTCCCACTGGCGGATGTAATCCTGAATATAGAGCTGGCGCACCGCAAGGTCGGTTTGTTTGCTGTCTTCATGGGCCGTCTCTGCACCCAGCACCCAGATATCGTCTTTGTAGAGCGCATCCGTGACCGGCGCGATCTGTTTATCCACATGGTTCCAGTAGCCGTCTGGCGTAAAGAGCCCGGAAACACCTTCATTGACAGACTTACCGCTTTTACGGGAAAACACCAGTTCACTTTGCGGTCCACCCAGCGCGGACAAGGTAACCGGTGACATTGAGCCATCGCGTTCCAGCAGGCGTTTCAGGCGTCCGTAAACGCGCTGTGACAGCGGCATCTGACTAATCAGCGCCTGCTCGCGCTTTACCAGCGCATCATCCTTCGCATAGGGCGAGGACTGAATCTGCGTTTCCAGTAGCTGTTGCAGGTGCCACGCCAGCTGTTTCACCTCAGCCTGAGTCACGTCCTGCGGCAATTCACGCGAGATGTTTAACATCATCCACGCCTGAAGAAACTTACCGTCATAGTGTTTTGGCTGGTACAGCATCTGATAAGCCTTGAGCGCCTCATAGCTGTAGTCAGCGTCACTTCCCGTATCATTGCGTAACCAGCGGGTGATATTCTGGGCAACCTGCGGCATCAGCAGCTGTTTCAGCGCCCTTTCGTACAAGGCCAGGGTCGCATCACTGACTTCCGTTCCGCGATACAGCCCCATCCGGCGCGTGAGCGGCGGATGCTCCAGAGAAAAGGAGGCGCTTTCAGGCAGGTGCAGCAGCGTATTGAGGTAAGGCACCAGTGCAAAGAGGTTGCCGTTCACCTCTTTTTGTAACTTGTCACCGAGTTGCTCAACCTGGGGGCTTTTCGCCGCCATCTCCTGCAGGTAGGTTTTGTTTTTGTTATAGCTCACCAGCCACAGTGCACCGGCAATGAGTACGATAACCAGTAACGCCAGATAGCCCGACCACAGGCCCACGCGGTTACGTAGCTCCCACCAGCGGTTACTGCCGGCCAGACCGGACTCCTGGAAGATGACATTTTCCAGCACGCCCTTAAGGAAAAAGCTCTGGCCTTTGTTTTGAGGGATCGGCGCGTCTTTGTCCACTTTGTCCCAACTGCCCGACTCACTCTGCTGCTGGCCTGGCAGATGCAGGGCGCGCGTCAGTTCACCCATTACGCGGTCAAAGGGTAAGCCTTCCTGCGTACCGCTGGCAAAGTAGATGCCGCGCGGGGCGAACTGCGTTTCGAAATCGGAACGCGCAAACAGAATATCCAGTGCCTCAGCCAACTGAGGACGCAATGCCGCAAACTCCTGTGGAAACAGGTAGCTTTCGGCACGTGCCTGGGCATCACTTTCCGCCAGCAGTACATCGGCAAGTCCGGCATCCAGGCGCTGCTGCAGCAGCGAATATTCCTGCTGAAACTGGCTGCTGAGTTCAAATTCAGCCGTTGATGCTTTGGCCCACGGAAAGGTAAAACCCCAAATCTGCTCGCGCTGTGCCTTATCCAGGCTGGCAAAATAGCTGCGGAACCCCTTTAACAGGTCGGTTTTGGTGACCAGGACATACACCGGAAAGCGAATACCGAGCCGATCGTGTAACTCCATCAGACGCTGGCGCAGCGCCACGGCCTGATTGCGCATGGCCTCGGGCGACTGTGATAACAGGTCTGCCACGCTCAAGGTGACGATGACGCCGTTAACCGGCTGACGGCCACGGTATTTACGCAGGAGGTCGAGAAACTGATGCCATTCGCCGGCATCGCGCTCCTGCTGGCTCTCCTGCGTGGTATAGCGCCCCGCCGTATCCAGCAGCACGGCTTCGTTAGTAAACCACCAGTCACAGTTACGCGTCCCGCCGATCCCACGTAGCGCAGCCTTACCGAACTTGTCCGCCAGTGGGAACTGCAAGCCAGAATTCACCAGAGCGGTGGTTTTACCGGCACCTGGCGCGCCGATGATCATGTACCAGGGCAGTTGATAGAGATATTGATGACTGAAGCGCTGCGCCCAGAAAGGCGCACCTTTGCTGCTCTGCCGCTGGAAGTGTGCTTTTTTCAGCATCTCAGTCGCTTCAGAGAAGCGGCTGGCTAGCACCTGATCTTCACTGGTCAGTCGCTTGCGGTCTTCTTCCGGCGTATCCGATTTGCTGGTTTCCAGGCTGGACATCAGCTTACGGTTGAGCCAGTAGTTATAGACACGCGGAATCGCCTGGCTCAGGCCCCAGACAACATAGAGCAGCGCAATACTGATTACGCGGTTCTGTTCTGACTCCAACGGACGGGAGTCCACAATCGAGAACACCGGGCCAATGACCCAGATAATAAACGAAAGTGCGGTGATACCGACAAAGCCCCAGGCCAGACGGCTGGTCAGTACCGCAAATAGTACATTCAGCATGGATTAGTTCCCTCTCGCCAGGCCGTTAACTTCAGCTTGCGTCGTATCAGGTGCAACCTGCAGCGTAATTTCAACACGACGATTACGCGCGCGATTTTCTGCACTGGTATTCGGCACCAACGGATGCGTTTCACCCCGCCCTTCCGCTTTAACGCGTGATGGTTTTGCCAGCTGTTTTTGTAACAGCGTCTGAACAGACTGGGCACGGGCCAGAGACAGCTCATAGTTGGAGGCAAATCGGGCACTGCGAATCGGTACGTTATCGCTGTAGCCCACCACCAGGATTTTCCCGCTGACGTTATTCATGGCTTCAGCTACACGCTGGATAACGGCATCATAACGTCCGCGAACCTCTGTCGAACCGGATGCGAACAAGCCATCGCCTTTCAGCGTCACCACACTTTGATCTGCCTCATCGCGCACGGCCACCAGGCCTTCGTCGATTTCAGGTTTCAGGAATGACTTCAGGTTCAGTGACGGCGGCGGCGGCGGTGCCGGATTACGAATCTGCACTTCTGGCAGCGTCGTTTGGTAGATTTTGGCCAGCACGGGCGAGGTGTAATCCCCCAGACGCCAGTTCAGCACGATATAGAACAGGCAGGCAGCCAGGCCCGCCAGAGCCGCACAGGCCCACAGCGGAATCATGGGGCGCCAGAGTTTACGCAGAACCGGCTGATCGGTCGGATGCGGCGACAAGGCGGCGGCAAAGCTGCCCCTGACGCTCCTGATCATCTGCAACAGACGCTGTTTAATCGTATCCAGTTGCGAGCGTCCATTATCCAGAACCCGATAGCGCCCTTCAAAACCAAGCAGTAAGCAGAAATAGATCAGCTCCAGTAACAGGATGTGCTGACGCGGGTTTTGCGACAGTTTCGCCAGCAGCTGGAAGAATTTCTCCCCGCCCCAGGTTTCGTTGTGGAAGGTGACCAGTAAGCCATTACTGGTCCACACGCCACGGCTTCCCCAGGGCGTCAGTGCTGCGGCTTCATCAAGCGCCGTACACAAACAATAGCGCGCGCCAACGATCACCTCATAGCTCAGTCCGGACTGCTGGCAGGCCAGCTCGAAACGGCGGATCTGGTCAATCAGCTGTTGACGTAAACGTGCGGGATCGTCATGGGAGACGGAGTGACGAATCTGTGGAATCGCGTTAATCAGCGGATTCGCTGCAGCCACCAAACTATTCTGGTGGCTAAGATCCTGCTGAAAAGCATCACTGTTCGGTTTATTTTGTTCCTGCATCATGCCTGCTCAGTTTGAATTATTCTGACTGACTGCGAATGGCCCAGAACTCCATGTTCAGGCCCGGAAACTCACCGGCAAGGTGCAGCGCGAAGGCACCCGATCGCTCCATCTCCTGCCATAGCTCGCTGTTCTTATCCAGCTCAAAATAGCTGTATCCTGCGTGCCATGGGATCTGCGGTGGCGCACCCGGCATGGCTTTCAGGGCAAGGCCCGGTAGCTGCAGTTGGACGAGATCGCGAATTTTGGTGACGGGGGCGACTTTCATCTGCGCCGGGAAATGCGTTTTCAGCGCGTCGGCCGGGACGTTTGCTTTTACGGCCAGCACAAAACCGAATTCACGCACCATGCTGTTATCCGGCACGGTCGCCACATTCAGGCCGTGTGAGCGTTGCGTCAGCGGCAACTGAATGGCGCTCTCTTCCATCACCTGCGACAGGCCTTGACGGAGCAATAGCGTCAGGCGGGAGAAGCAGCCCTGCAGGTCGTCGTGGTCATAGAGAGGGAAAGCATCCGGCGTACGCGCCTCTGTCCACGTTGCCAGCTCAGCAGCCAGCTGCAGCCAGTGGCTGTAGAGGGTTTCAGGATGTAATAGCGGCAGATGCTGCAGATGCGCATGAAGGCCCAACTGGCGGTTAAGCAACGCCAGCAGCATAAAATCAACCATATCCGCGCTGTTAAAGCGGCCCGTTCCGGGTGCGCGCTGGCTCAGCTGCTGGCTACGTTGTTGAATCATGCCGTGCAGGTCGGTCATCATGCTCTGAAGCGGACGACTGCCAGCAAGGGTTAACGTGGGAGGGATATAATCATTGTCTAAACGGATATGGTTGTCACTGCGCTTTTCAACGATCTGAGCAACGCCCATCGCCGTCCATTCCGCCGTGAGATCCTGCTCCAGCATCAAGCGGAGGCGCAGCTTGCCAAACTGAACGGTGGCCGTTCCGACAGCCTGCGCATTGTCATCTTCAACTTCCGCTTCCCAGGCCAGATAGCGAGCCAGCGAATCAGGCGCGTCCTGAAACGTCACCGCCTCGCGACCATTGCGGCGAGCGGGAATGGCCAAAACCACTTTGGCGCGGTCGGTATTGCTGGGGACGTCCAGCGGCGCAGGGCCGTGTTGTGGCTGACTGAAGGCAAAAAACGTTCCATCCGGCAGGCATCCACTGGCGGCGCTCAGTGCCAGTTTACCCTGCCGCAACAGCGCTTCATCAAATTCGAGATCGAAAAATCCCCAAACATAAGGGCGTTGCGACTGGCCCCATTCACGCAGCGAGCTTTGCAGAAAGTTTTCTGCCTGCTGGAAATGGTGAGGACGTAAAAACATCCCTTCCGCCCAAACAACCTTTTCGGCTCTGTTCATAATCATCCTTTGAAGACGGTTTTATTGCTTAACGGGACGCATGCCGGCATCGTCAACGATAATGTTGGCGTTTAACTCACCATCATTGCTTTTCCAGAACTGCCAGAACGAGCTGCTGTCACTGTCTGGGAAAGGCAGCGCAAGTCGCCACACCTTGCCATCCAGCTTTTGATATTCCGCCATGATGCCGATAAAGCGCGCGTCGGGAAGGCTTTTGGCACTCAGCGTTTTACTGAGCTGACCGGACATCAGGAAAAACTGCTGATTGTTGAGCAGCGTATTTCCCAGTGCGGTAGCGGGTTGATTCTGCAAAGTGAAGAAGTCGGCGGACATAAATTCTGCATCAGACGTCAGCAACATCACCCGGACTTTGAGAGGTGCGCCCGAATTGATGGAAGGATGTGCCTGGAAGTGCAGGTTGTATCGCGCAATATCAGGCTTACTGCTACTGCATGCCGTTAGCAGAAGCAGCAGGAAGGGCCAGATCCATTTTGCCAGGCCAACGCGAAAGTAAGTTTGTGCCATTTCTGTCCCTCCCTGCCCCTGACTTAGTTAATGATCCAGGTACCGTTATTCTTGTTCTGGCACGCCTGGCTGTTTCCATCTACAGAAACACAGGTTTTTTTCTTGGCGGCGGCACGCGCACGACGTTTCGGCTGATCGGCTTTAACGGTCTGATCGTACAAATCGCTTTTCACCACGGCGCGGAAAGGCACATAACCAACAACTTTTATCGCGCTGGTTGTGGCCTGAGCCGGTGCCGCTTTGCTGTCAGTGGCTTTGGCATCGCTGGCTGCTGGTGGCGCTTCAGCCTGCGCTTCTTCACCTAATGCCAGCCAGTTATTTTCAACCTGACCCACAACGGTGTAGGTTTCACCTGTTTTCAGGGTTTCGACGACTTTGCCGCCGAAGTCCGGACGCGTCATCACCGATGCAGGATATAAAGCGCGATAGGATTCATTTAATGCGGAGAACTGCGCCGGCGCAGCAACGGCATGACGATGGATCAGGGTTGTGCCATCAACGGTGCTGCTCACCATTGTGTCATCAGTCATTTTTGGCGGTGTTTTACAGCCTGCAACAGCAAAGACAAACATCAGGCTTAATGCAATTCGAAAGTTCACCATTTTCTTCATATTTAGTTCCATTAATACCCAAACAAGTGGCCATTGGCCGGTGTTAAGCAAACCCTGTTGCAGAACGAGCGATGCTGGCTGCCATCTGGAGCCAATACACTGATTAACAACACAATTTGCCTGAATGAGATGAGGTAGTGAGTTTAAAATTTTCTATTCGATGAGAGTGAGCAGGTGTGAAACTGCCCATGAAACCTGATGACCGGAACAAGACGGCTGAATTCGCGGTTAAACATTCAGCAAACTGACAAATTCCTAAACGCAAACGTCATTAAGGCAGCCTGGTTAAGCGTTGCTCAAAACCGATTCATAAAGCTGAATCGTTAAGTTTAATAAGGCTGATTAATCGTTATAAGTGTGGGGAGAATGGCAACATCCTGCTTAAATTCCAGTCGATCTCACACAAATAGCAATAAATCAATGGCTTACAAATTAAACTGCAGCACCATAGCTACCGCACGAGCCTCAACATCCTGCTCGCCTGTGTAAAGTTCTTTTCCATTTCTTAACATCTTACACAGCTTTACATAATGCCTTAAAAAATTCAACACAGCCCCGAGCGAGCTTAAATAGTAAAAATATTAATGTATAGTATTATCTCAAACTTCAGGCACTTGTTAACCAAATGCTATCGAGGCGATAAAAAACCCCGATTTAGCCCTGCCAGCCGCTTCGTTTAGATAATTAAACATTAGTAGTATGAATATTTAATCATGGTAATAAGGGATAAAACGGCCAGCGAAGCGCCCTGAAGCTGATTTTCTTAAGTCTGAGATCGTAATTAAGTCAAATTTTTAGAAAACACGAAGCGTGTCATTTATTAAAAAACCAATAAATACAACAGGTTAAATATTTAAAGCATTGCTAAATTAAGAATTATCTTAAGTAATATATCGGGGAGCAGTGTTGGTTTTAGCCGCAAGCTGGATCAATAAAAGGCAATGTGAGTGATTTTAATACAGCCAGAGACTAAGCCGCGGTGGATTGCACAAGCGCAGGACGTGCCAATGGCCCGATGTGAACAGCGGTATGGGCTGAAATCACTCAGGCATTGAATGGCACAGTATTTATCGTCGCCACCTGGGTTAAAGCGGCGACAGAGATAACAAATCAGGAAAAGGAATTAGGATGGCCCGGCTTTCGCGATCATTTTACGGTAATTATTCAGCCATTTACCGCTGGTGAACCTTCCCCAGAAAAACAGCCCTCTCACTGTCCAGTCGAGGAACATGCCAAGCCAGACGCCGATGACGCCCATTCCCAGTTCAATGCCCAGCAAATAGCCAGCCACGACCCTTGCACACCACATACTAAACATAGAGACGTACATCGTGTAACGTGCGTCACGCGCGCCTTTCAGCCCAGCCGGTAAAACCCACGACGCTGCCCAAATCGGCATAAACAAGGCATTGAGCCAGATGAGGTGTTTCGTGACATTTATCACTTCAGGATCGCTGGTATAGAAACGTGCCAACAAGCCCGCCAGCGGAACGGTCAGGGCCGCAACGCACGACAGGCAAATGGTTGCCAGCCAAAAAACATGCTTCGCCTGTCGTTCAGCCTGAAATACCTGGTATTTACCTAGCCGCTTTCCGGTGATGATGGTTGAAGCCGATCCAAGCGCGTTACCCGGCAGGTTAATCAGCGAGGCAACAGAAAACGCAATAAAGTTACCCGCGATCTCATTGGTGCCCATGCCAGCCACAAATACCTGGGTCAGCAATTTACCGCCGTTAAACAGCACAGATTCGATACTGGCAGGCACGCCAATGCTCAGTACTTCATAAAGTATGCTGCTGTTCCAGCGACGAAAATAGCTGGAAAGCGTGATTTTAAGCGAAGCATTAAATCCAATCATTAACACATAAATAATGGCGAAAGCGCCGATGTAGCGGGTGATGGTTAACCCTAATCCAGCGCCGACAAACCCCAGTCCATCCCATGAAAAGCAGCCGTAAATAAGTACGCTGCTGATCATGATATTGAGGATGTTCATCCCGCCATTAATCAGCATCGGGATCTTGGTATTCCCTGCCCCACGCAACGCGCCACTGCCGATTAGCGTGATGGCCGCTGCCGGATAGCTCCATGCCGAAACCTGGAGATAGCTCAGCGCCAGCGCTTTTACTTTCGGTTCGGCAGCGCCGGCAATGGCGTCAATAATCAGATGGCCCCAGAACTCAATCGCAATGACCAGAATTAGCGCCAAAATGGTCATCATCGCCAGCGACTGCCGCGTAGCGGCACGCGCCCGTTTACCATTACGCCTTGCCAGACTGAAAGCGACCACCACCGTGGTGCCCAGATCGATGGCGGCAAAAAAGGAGATGATGACCATATTAAAACTGTCAGCCAGGCCAACGCCTGCCATCGCCTCTTTACCTAGCCAGCTGACCAGGAAGGTACTGAGCACGCCCATTAACAGCACGCAGGCATTTTCAAAAAAGATCGGGACTGCAAGAGGCGAAATTTCACGCCAGTACAGCGTGCGGTAAGAACGACGTTTGGGATACCACGCCGTGCGCTTAATCGCCTGCACCACTGCTACGCCGGGATTTTGCAAAGGAGTACCAAATATGAAGAAGTCGGGGAAAGAGCTCTAATGATGGTAGCCTGCGGGCAAATATGCAAAACGTTTTGCATTCCTGTTAAATCATCGTTACACACTTTTTTTACCTTTTTCCTCACCTTGTTGAATCATCGCGTTGCCGATGTCATCGCACGATCATGCCCGGAAACGGCCCTCTTCTTTACCAAAAAGCGGAGGCAGGCGTCAGGTTTGTCTGCATTTTGATGTAAACCCACGCACCAGCGCTAAGCCTCGCCCATAACTGGCGGCAGCAAAATGCGCTTGATCATAGATTCTTCACCAAATCCTGCGTTAAACCCGCTAAGCTTGGGGAAATTGTCGTAAGAACGTTAAAGGAGAGGTTATGCCAGCCCAACGGAAAAATCTGACACGCCAGCAGGCTCTTGATACGCTTGAGCAGATGTATGATGAAGCCGTCAACGCTCTGCGCGCATCAATTAAGGCCTATACGGAAGAAGGCTCGCTACCCGATCCCGTTGCCCGCGCGCAAGGTCTGTTTGTTTATCCTGAACTACGCATTACGTGGCAGGGCGACGGGCCTCAGCAGAATCGCACCAGAGCCTGGGGCCGCTTTACCCATACTGGCAGTTACAGCACCACGGTGACGCGCCCTGCTCTGCTGCGCCATTACATCTCTGAACAGCTGGCCATGCTGGAAAAAGAGTACGAGGTGACGATCGACGTCGGTCCTTCGCGTCAGGAAATTCCCTATCCTTATGTCATAGACGGGTCCGATCTGTCGCTGGATCGCACCATGAGTGCGGGGATTGCGCGTCACTTTCCAACGACTGAACTGTCGCAGATTGGTGATGAAACGGCAGATGGTTTATTTCATGCCGATGCGACCTTTCCTCTGTCTCACTTTGACGCGTTGCGCACAGATTTTTCGCTTGCCCGCCTGCGCCACTATACCGGCACGGCGGTTGAGCATTTTCAACCCTTTGTCCTGTTTACCAACTACACGCGCTACGTAGACGAATTCGTACGCTGGGCCATTGAACAGGTTCGCGATCCTTCAACCCCTTTCGACAGCCTTGTGTGCGCGGGCGATGTCGTTCTGACGGCGAGTACAGAAGACAATGAAGCCATGCTGTCTGACCTGGCCTGGAAAAAGCATCAGATGCCAGCCTGGCACCTGACCTCACCCAATCGCCGGGGCATTACGTTGATCAATATCGGCGTGGGCCCGTCCAATGCTAAAACAATCTGCGATCATCTGGCGGTCATTCGTCCTCACGCCTGGCTGATGATAGGGCACTGTGGCGGCCTGCGCGAGAGTCAGCGCATTGGTGACTACGTGCTGGCTCATGCATACCTGCGCGACGACCACGTGCTGGACAGCGTTCTGCCGCCCGACATTCCGATTCCAAGCATTGCCGAAGTTCAGCGGGCTTTGTATGACGCAACCAAGTCCGTGAGCGGTATGCCAGGCGAGGAGGTAAAAGAACGGCTACGCACCGGAACCGTTGTGACAACAGACGATCGTAACTGGGAGCTGCGCTATTCAGCCTCTGCCCTGCGTTTTAATCTGAGCCGGGCCGTGGCTGTCGATATGGAAAGTGCAACGATTGCTGCTCAGGGATACCGTTTCAGGGTGCCTTATGGCACATTGCTGTGTGTTTCGGACAAGCCGCTGCACGGTGAAATCAAACTGCCGGGCCAGGCAAACCGCTTTTACGACGGCGCGATTTCAGAGCATTTACAGATTGGTATTCGCGCGGTTGAATTATTGCGCGCCGAAGGTGATAAGTTGCATTCACGTAAGTTACGTACGTTTAACGAACCGCCTTTCCGTTAAACAATAATGAATGAAAAAGACGGTATTAATGCGAAAATCCTTCCCGTTAATACCGTCTCGTTAATTAAGACGATATTACGAATCAGGCCGCGTTCAGAACGGCGGTATTGATGAACCAGGCAAACACCGCAAGAATAGCCGGTACCATGAGCGTCCAGATAAGGCGGTTATTAAGGCTTTCAAAGCGTAAATCCAGTTTATCGAATCGTTCATCAATCCTGTCGAATCGCTGGTCCATGGCATCCATTCTCCGGTCCATCGCATCCAGTCGCCGATCGATACCATCAAGCCTGAGATCAATACCATTCAGTCTCATATCAATGCCGTCCAGTCTCTTGTCGATGCCATCAAACCGTATATCCATTGCGTCGAGCCGAGCGTCAATGCCGTTAAATCTCACCTCATTAGCAGCGAATTCTTTGTAAACATCATCAAACTTGGCATTGATAATGTTAAAACTTACCTCGATAGCATTAAATTTATTAGCAAAATTGAATAAGATGCCATCGATTGCTGAAAGTTTGCCTTCGATGCTGACCAGCCTGCCATCAACATCGTCAAAACGGATGCTAAACTGTTGGACTTTCTCTTCCAGCAGCGTAAATCGCTGAACCCTTTCAACATGAAACACCGCCTGTTCCGCACGCAGAAGCTCAAGATCGGCTTTGGTCGCAAACGCCATAGCCTGCCCGCTAAAAAGCGCCAGGTCGATTTTTATTTGATGGTTGTCTTCTTCAAGCCGCTCAAAGCGCGTCTCAAAATTTTCCATTTTTTTGCCTCCTGTCCAGCGATGACTGAGGGTCAAATGCGGATTACCGCGATTCCGTTTTCCATACAGATTGCCCATGAGCTTTTCCTGACAGGCGGATTAACTTAATCCATTAACGTAAGTCGCAACCTGCTTCAGCATTATTGAAGCAAAGTCTTGCGCAATAAACATTACCTGATTGAATAAAAAGGAAAAATAAAATGGGAATTGTTCTTTTCCTTTATTCACAATGTTGAGTCAAAGAATAAAAGCACGGCCGCGCGAAGAAAAGGGCGTAGATCGATATTCTGGAAGGGTGCGCACAATGATGGAAAATAACAGAGAAAACAACCGCAAACGCTTTTTAAGTTCTAATGTTAAAACCGTTACAGCATATTCAATATGCTGTAACGGTTGGATTAATCAGGCGCTCAGCCAGCCGAGCTTAATCACAAATAATACAGACAGAACAATCAGTGCCGCATTAATCTCTTTGGTGCGTCCGCTGAGCAACTTCACCACGGTCCAGGTAATAAAGCCAAAGGCAATACCGTTAGCAATGGAGTAGGTCAGCGGCATCGTCAGCGCGGTCACGGTTACCGGGGCAGCAGTGGTGATGTCTTTCCAGTCAATTTCGGCCAGCCCGGACGTCATCAAAACCGCAACAAACAGCAATGCTGGCGCGGTGGCATAAACCGGCACGCTTGACGCCAGAGGAGAAAAGAACAGCGCAAGCAGGAAAAGCACCGCAACCACAATCGCCGTCAGGCCGGTACGACCGCCTGCGCTCACTCCGGCGGCAGACTCGACATAACTGGTGGTCGTAGAGGTGCCCAGCAGCGAACCAAACAGCGCAGCCGCACTGTCCGCAACCAGCGCGCGTCCCATTTTGGGCACATTGCCCTGCTCGTCAGCCAGCCCGGCGCGTTTGGTTACACCCAATAGCGTGCCGGTGTTATCAAACACATCCACGAACAAGAACGCGAAAATCACGCTAATTAAGCCAACGTTAAATGCACCCGCAATATCCAACTGCATGAACGTTGGTGCGATTGAAGGCGGTGCAGAAAATACACCGCCAAATTTCGTCAGACCAATGCCCATCGAGATAAAGGTGATGATCAGAATGCCTATTAAGACCGCGCCCGTGACGCGACGCGCTTCCAGTACCACGATGATGATAAACCCTAACATCGCCAGTAAGGGGCCCGGCTTCGTCAGATCGCCAATCCCCACCAGGGTAGCCGGATTATCCACAACGATACCCGCGCCTTCCAACGCGATAATCGCCAGGAAGAGACCGATCCCTGCGGCAATACCGGCGCGCAGCGGCAGCGGAATGCTCTTGATAATCCACTCGCGAATCTTAAATATCGATAAGGCGAAAAAAATCACTGCGGACAGGAATACCGCGCCCAGCGCAATCTGCCAGCTGTAGCCCATGTGCAAGACAACTGTATAGGTGAAAAAAGCATTCAGCCCCATGCCCGGTGCCAGCGCAATCGGGTAGTTGGCAATCAGTCCCATTAACACCGAACCAATTGCGGCTGCCAGACAGGTCGCGACAAAAACAGCCCCTTTATCCATGCCGGTTGCACCCAAAATACTGGGGTTAACAAACAGAATGTAGGCCATCGCCAGGAAGGTGGTGATACCGGCGATGACTTCAGTGCGTACAGTTGTGTTGTGCGCTTTTAATTTAAATAGTTTTTCTAACATCATTATCTCTCGATGATAGAGACGTCACTCAGGTGCGCGTTCTCTTGCCAAGGTTATGGTCATGCTGTTTGTTGTGATACTGAGGGGCCGCCAGTGCTGTCGCATGCCAGCCCGACCACCCGAAATACGGTTTTCGCTTTCCTTTGTCACATGAGCAATTGCAAAGGCTAAAGCAATCGCTGTGCCAGCCTGATACGCAATCGATTACCTGGATACACGTCAGCGAGCCTTAAGATAATTCTGAACCAGATCAGGGCGCGATTATGGTGCATTGCCCCCTGAACGCGCAATCGTTTTCCTTCCCCCCTGCCCGGCAAAATTATGCGTTTCCGCACGCTTCAGCATTTTGTCAGGCGACGCTGGTCACGTTTCAGCTGCATCAATCAGCAGGCCATGCTGGAATGTGTAAACTCGCATTTAACCCTTCAGTAACATTGAGGTCACAAGATGAAGCCAGCAATTTTGGTGGTGGATGACGATCATGCCGTCTGCGATTTGTTGCAGGACGCACTCAGTGAACATGCGTTGTTGGTTTATCGCTGCCATCAGGGGAAAGATGCCCTGACGAGGGTGCGCGAACATCCGGATATTTCCCTGGTTATGCTTGATATGATGTTGCCCGACACCAACGGTTTACTGGTTTTGCAGCAGCTGCAGCGACTGCGGCCTGATATTCTCGTGATTATGTTGACGGGTATGGGTTCGGAAGCGGAAATGGTGGTAGGCCTGGAGATGGGGGCGGATGATTATATTGCCAAGCCCTTTAATCCACGCGTTGTGGTTGCGCGGGCGCGGGCGGCTCTCCGGCGCAGCGGGCGCGTGGTGTTGCCGGAAACTGACCATGAGGGATGGCGCTTTAATGGCTGGCTGCTCGATGAAACGCGCTGCCAGTTGCTTAATCCACAGCGAGAAACCGTGCCGTTAACGCAGGGTGAATATACCTTGCTGCGCGCGATGGTGCGGCACGCGCGTAAGGTCCTGACGCGCGACCAGTTGCTGGAACTCACCCACAGCGAAACGATGGACGTGTTTGACCGCACCATCGATGTGCTGATTATGCGGTTGCGGCGGAAAATCGAAGCAAATCCCCATCAGCCCGGCCTGATCCGCACGATTCGTGGGCTGGGTTATGTTTTCTCGGCGGACGTGGTCAAACCTGAAGGTTTGCGGCTCTCCACGCAAACGGCCTGAGCCATCCACTGCTGCATGTCGGTCAGTGGACGAATACCGTCGATTGCATTGGCCGCGCGCAAATTAAACCGGGCGCAGGTGTGCGCAAGTTGCAGCGTTGACAGCATGTCATCCCCTTCATGGCTGGCATACAGTACACCCGCACAAAATGCATCACCTGCGCCAACGCTGCCCACAATCTCGTTGGGTGCCAGCTGCCACGCAGGCTGCCAGATGCCCTCGCCGCCGACTTCCTGCCCCCATGCGCCTTCGGGCGCGTGTATCACCACGCGCTGACGCACCCCCTGCCCGGCCAGCCACTGTGCAGCCAGGGAAAAGGCTGCGGGTGGTTGAATACCGTTATCATCCCGCAAAACGACGCCAGACAACGCCTGGGCTTCCAGTTCGTTAATAACCAGGTAATCTAACCAGCGCAACGCAGGCAATACCTGTGGTCGGTAATCCCCGGCACGGGACGCCAGGTCGAGCGAGGTAAAATAGCCACGCTGCTGCATCTGGGCCAGCAAACGGGCGCTGCGCGTGCCGAATTCGCTGTCCGCGCCGTCCAGCGTTTCAAGCAACAGTAAATAGCCCAGATGAAAGATGCGCTGCGCATCGTCTACAGCGGCGAAATGCGTTCTGTCCAGCAGGGCATTTGCGCCAGGGGAAAAGAAAAACGTTCGTTGCCCGTCCGGTGCGGTCATCACCTGCGTCATCGCGGTGGGTTTATCGCTGGTACGTTGAACCCACCGATGATCGATCTGCGACGCCTGCATGATAGCCAGCAGGTAATCACCGTCGGCGTCATTGCCTAGCAGGCCAATCGCCACCAGCGGAAGCTGACACTGCATGCGCGAAAGGGTAAGTAAAACATTCAGCGGTGCGCCGCCTGCCGCCTTTTCGCTATGCTGTACCTCAGCCAGCCAGCCCTGTTCCGGCCAGTGGCTAATACGATGAACGTAATCCACCAGCATCACGCCAGCGGCCAGAATGCCGCGCCGCGCCTCCATTTACGCCTGCCCTACGCTGCCGAAAATCTTCATCTGCTGCATCACGGTTTCACAAATTGCGTTCTCCACCGCCATCAGCAGTTCGGCAAACTCGTCATAGCGGGTGTTGCGTGAGGCCAGACTGCGTTCCACCGCGTCGAGTGCCGCCTGCGACATGCCGGTATAGAAGTTGATTTTATGGATGCCGAGTGAGATCGCCCGCCGGAAATCCGCGTCGCTGATGCCTGAGCCACCGTGCAGCACCAGCGGTACGCCGGTTTGCTCGCGGATAACCGCCAGCCGGTCAAAATCGAGTTTAGGCTCCCCTTTGTATTTCCCGTGGGCGTTACCGATAGCCACCGCCAGCGTATCAATGCCGGTTTCACGCACAAACTCAGCAGCCAGCCGTGGATCGGTAAATTTTTCGCTGTCGGCTTCGCCAAATAACGCGCCCCCTTCGTCTCCGCCCACCGCACCCAGTTCTGCCTCAACCGACACGCCGACGGCATGTGCCGCTTTGACCACTTCACGCGTCTGGCGAATATTCTCTTCATAACTCAGCGTTGAGCCATCGAACATTACCGAGGTGAATCCCAGACGAATCGCCTGCATCACCGCCTCAAAGTGCAAACCGTGATCCAGGTTGAGCACCACCGGAATCGCGTGCTTCGCCGCTTCAAACTTTATCGCCTCAACCAGCTGGTCGAGCGTGACGTATTTAAAATGCACTTCCGCAATATTGATGATAAAAGGCGAGCGTTGCTGCTCTGCGGCCGCAAACAGCGCGCGCAGAAAATGCGTGTCCAGAACGTTAAAGGCGCCCAGCGCGTACCCCTGCTTCTGCGCATGGGCCAGCCCCTGTGCCAGAGAGATCAAAGCCATTATTCACTCCTCAGATTGAGCCAGTGGGAATAGTCGTTACAGAGCAGCCGGTGCGGTTCCTGATCCTCATCAAGGGCGTTAAAGCGCGCCAGCGGCGTCAAAAATACGTTATCGTTGTCATCATCGTTAGGCATCGAGACTTCGCCAACCAGCACATCGCCAAAGCCGTTTTCGCCCCAGAAGCTGTGCCAGACGCCGGCGATTAACGTCACGCTTTCGCCCGGAGACAGCCTGAGTTGCGAACCGGCCGCATGGGTTTGTGTGATGCCATCCAGCGATACCGTCACCGGCGAGTTCGCCTTCTCATTGCCTTCACGGTTATACAGTTCGACGATCAGATTGCCGCCCCCGCGGTTGATGATGTCTTCCATTTTGCGGGGATGATAATGCATCGGCGTGACCTGCCCTTCACGCACGTGCATGACTTTTTCAGCATAAGGTTTGTGCCAGGGCTTGCCGCCCGGCGAGCCGTTGCGCAGCGTAAAGAGCGTCAGGCCGGTTTGCAGAAAATCATCGGCGCCAAAGCTGGTGAGGTCCCAGCCCAGCCGTAACGCGATAATTTCCTCAATGTCGCCCTGCTGCTGACGCCACTGACTGAGGTCGTAATCAGCCCAGGGCGGCAGATTGATATCCTGGCGTGTAAAAAAGTCCCGCGTGTTTTGCAAAAACACATTCACTTCGGAGCGTTGCATCGTCAGCTCTCCCGTTAAAGCGGCACCCGACGATGCCGCGCGCCGGTTTTATTTCACTGTCCAGCCCTTGTAGCTGCTGACGTTATTGCGATCGATTAATTTAACCGGGATCAGCACGGGTTTATCCGGTGCCGGTTTGCCCTGAAGGATGTCGTAACCGATCTCGACGGCTTTAGCTGCCATCACCTGCGGATCCTGGGCTGGCGTAGCGGCGAACAGCGAGTTCTTACGTTTCAGCGCTTCCTCACCATCCGGCGAACCATCCACGCCGACGATAAAGAACTCGTTACGCTGGGCCTGTTTTGCCGCCAAATCGGCACCGATCGCGGTCGGATCGTTAATCGCAAAAACCGCGTCGATTTTTGGATTGGCTGACAGCAGGCCGGTCATCACTTCCAGCCCGCCTTCACGGCTGCCTTTGGCGTTCTGATTAGAGGAAAGCAGCTTAATATCCGGATGGCGTTTCAGTTCGGTCATGCAGCCTTCCACGCGGTTTTGTACGGCAGAGACCGGCGGGCCGTTAATAATCACCACATTGCCTTTGTCTTTCAGGCGATCGGCGATGTATTTACAGGCCATTTCACCCGCCTGGGTGTTATCAGAGGTGATGGTGGCGTTAGCGCCATCTGCGGCGACGTCGACCGCAACCACAACGATACCCGCATCACGCGCGCGCTTGACCGCAGGGGCAATCCCTTTTGAGTCGGCGGCATTCAGGATAATCATGTCCACTTTTGCCGCAATGAAGTTATCAATCTGTCCCACCTGCTGCCCGAGATCGTAGCCACTCGACACCAGCGTGACTTTTACGTTATCCCCGGCCAGCTGACGCGCCTTCATCTCTGCACCTTTGGTGATCTGCACAAAGAATGGGTTAGCGAGGTCGCCTACCGTTACGCCAATCGATTTCAGTTCTTTTGCCTGAGCCACACCGGCACTGAGCAGCGTTGCCGCCAGCAGCCCGGTTACAATCGGATTAAAACGCATAGATCTTCTCCTGCTGTGATTTATCTGCCAACTGCTGAATGGCGCTTTGTTTGCTCTGCGCATGGGGGCTGTCAGCCCACATGATGACGAGTACGATATTTATCGATCAGGACGGCGATGATGATGACCGCACCTTTAATAACCAACTGCCAGAAGTAGGAGACGCCCATTAATGTCATGCCGTTATTCAGCGTGGCGATAATCAACGCCCCAATCAGCGTGCCGGTGATGGTGCCGATGCCGCCGACGAAACTGGTGCCGCCCAGAATCACCGCGGCAATGGCATCCAGCTCATAACCCACGCCCAGATTGCCGTTGGCGCTGTAGAGGCGCGAAGCACTCATCAGGCCGCCCAACCCCGACAGCAATCCGCTCATGCCGTACACAAATATCAGCACCAGGCCCACTTTGATGCCGGTCAGTCGCGCGGCCTGAATATTGCCGCCCACCGCATAAATATGAACGCCCAGCGTGGTGCGACGCAGAATGAACCAGCAAATCGCGATAACGGCGAACGCGATGACGATCAGCCAGGGCACCGGCCCCAGGTAGCCATTGCCTATCCACTCAAAGTTAATATCGGAATTGATCACCGTGGTGCCGTTGGCCAGCAGATAGGCCGCCCCGCGCAGTGCAGTATAGGTGCCGAGCGTGACGATAAACGGAGGCAGTCCGGCCCAGGCCACGAGAATGCCGTTAAACAATCCCATCACCAGCCCGGCGCCCAGCGCCATCGGAATAGTAAGCGACGCCAGCATCGGGTCCAGCGACGTCAGCAGCGCCACCACCGCCGTGGTGCCCAGCATCGAGCCCACGGACAAATCGATACCGCCCGTCAGGATGACAAAGGTCATGCCTGCGGCCAGCACGATATTGATGGAGGCCTGACGCGTAATGTTGAGCAAATTGGCTTCGGTAAAGAAGTTAGGCGTGACAAAACCAAAGACCGCCACGATTAAAATCAAAATCGGTAAAATGCCCACGGTCTGCATAATGTCGCCCATCAGAGCGCGTTTGACCGTCGGTGGATTAACACGTGCCGTTTGTGTCATTGTTTTATCCTCATACTTCAAGCGGTGATGCGCTGTGCGCACCGGTTGCCAGCGTCATGATGTTTTCCTGAGTGATCGTATCGCCCGCCAGCTCACCGGCGATGGCACCCTCATGCATCACATAAACCCGATCGCTCATGCCAACAACCTCCGGTAATTCGCTGGAGATCATGAGAATGGCTACGCCCTGACGCGCCATTTCCTGCATCATGCGATAAATTTCGCTTTTCGCGCCGACGTCAACGCCGCGCGTTGGCTCATCCAGAATCAAAATACGGGGACCGATGGCGATCCAGCGGGAAATCAGCAGCTTTTGCTGGTTGCCGCCCGACAGGCCCCCCGCACGCACCAGCGCGTGGGGCACGCGAATATTGAGCGAGGAGATCGCTTCGCTGGCAATTTTCCGCGATTTACCGCGGTTAAGCATGCCGTAGCGGGCATCACGCTCCAGCGTGGCCATGACGATGTTTTCCTGCGCGGCCATCTCCAGAAACAGCCCCTGCTCTTTACGGTTCTCGGTAAGAAAACCAATGCCGTGCGCAATCGCCTCACGTGGCGAGTGAATATCCACCTTCTGACCATCGATCCAGACGTCGCCCTGTTTAAGCCGGTGCACGCCAAAGATCAGCTGCGCCAGCTCGCTCCGTCCCGCGCCCACCAGGCCGGCCAGGCCGACGATTTCGCCCGCCCGAACCTCAAGGCTGCTGGGATGCACTTTGTCGCCGTCGGACAGATGATTGACAGCCAGCCGGACGGCCCCGCGCGCTATCGTGCGATCTTTATTGAACAAGTCGCTGAGCGGCCGCCCCACCATCATGCGCACCAGCTCGCTGGCATTCAGATTGTCGCGCGTCAGGCTGCCGACATACTGCCCGTCACGCAGCACGCTGACGCGATCTGACAGCTCATACACTTCCGCCATACGATGACTGATGTAAATAATGGCCATGCCTTCGCTACGCAGGCGCTTGATCAGGGCAAACAGTTGTTCGGTTTCACGGTTCGAGAGTGCGGCAGTCGGCTCATCCATCACCAGAATCCGGCTGTTACGGTGTAAAGCGCGCGCAATTTCCACCTGCTGCTGCTCAGCAATACTCAGCCTGCTGACTTTGTCGGTGGCGCTAAACTGCGCGCCCAACCGGTTGATCACCTGCTGCGCCTCATCCGCCATCTGATGACGTTTCACCATGCCTGCACGGGTAATTTCACTGCCCAGAAAGATGTTTTCCGCCACGGTAAGATTGGGCGCCAGATTGATTTCCTGATAGATCAGCGTGATTCCGGCGGCTAACGCCTCTTTAGGGCCTTTCAGCTGCCAGGGTTTGCCATCAATTAGCACCTCGCCGCTGCTGGCCGCATAGGCCCCCGCCAGGATCTTCATCAGGGTGCTTTTACCCGCGCCATTTTCGCCCATCAGGGCATGGACCTCACCGGGATACACCGTGAGATCCACCCCTTTCAAGGCGTAAAAATTACCAAAGCGTCGGGTGATCTCGCGCATTTCAAGTATCGGCTTTGCTGTCATCTACCCGCTCCTGCTGGTTATGGATAGCAGCGAGTTAAGCAGTGTCAGATAAATGGAAAATGTCAGAGGCCATTCATATTTGTCATATTTCGCCTCGTCCTCACTCCTATACTCGGCTCATCGTCGCACGAGCGGAGAGTCTTTATGCAACGCAGTTCACCGTGGCAGGTCGGGGCGCGCGGTCGCCTGTTGCTGTCTCATTTATTGGTGGTGTGCGTCACCTTAATGGTGAGCGTGGTGGCGGTGACCAGTTTTCGCCATGCGGGCACCATTCAGGCCCAGGCCCAGGCGCAAACGCTGGCTGATATGAACGGCAGCCTTGCCCTGGCGCGCGATACCTCCAATGTGGCCATCACGGCAGTGCGGTTGTCCCAGGTGGTCGGTGCGCTTGAGTATCAGAGCGAATCACGACGTTTACAGCAGAACCAACAGGCCCTACAGCACTCACTCTCTTTACTGGCGAGCACGCCACTTGCCGCGCGTGAGCCTGAGCGCGTGGCGCGCCTGCGTGCGCGTAGCCTGATGCTTGAGCAGTCGGTGAGTATGCTGTTGCGTCAAGGCCATGAACGCCATTTACAGCGCAACAGGGTGCTAAGCGGCTTGTGGCAGTCACAACTGCTGCTTGAACGCATTAATGATCTGACACAGCGCGACGGCATCAACGCACCCGATTTAACGCTGCGCCAGCAAACCGGCAGACTACTGGATATCGCGATTCGCACGCCGTCATCGACGGCGGTCATCGAGCACCTGCAACAGGTGATGATGCAATGGCGCAGCGTGGTCGCGCCAGGTGCACTGGGCGACAATGTACAGCAGTTGCTGGAAACACAGCGCGGCCTGGTCCCGTTGGCCGCAGAGCTGGAGGAGAGTGACCTGGCGATTGCCTATGCGACTTACCGTATCAAGGCGCTGGTGGCGGCGCTGAATGATGACATTACCGCTTACGTCCAGCAGGTCGCGCAGCAAACGGAAAGGCGTAACATCACCACCCATCATCAACTCGACTCGGTTAGCGGCTTTATCATGCTGTCTGCCCTGCTGGCGCTGGCCATCACCCTCTATACCGGGTACTACATTTACCGCAATCTGGGCTCCAGTCTTACCGCCATTGCCGGTGCGATGACCCGGCTGGCACAGGGAGAGCAGAACGTCAGCGTGCCGGGATTACAGCGTCGGGACGAACTGGGTGAACTGGCGCGCGCGTTTAACGTTTTTGCGCGAAATACCGCCTCTTTGGCCCAGACTTCTCGCCTGCTAAAAGAAAAAAGCACCCAACTGGAGTCAACCTTCCTGGCCATGCGTGACGGTTTTGCCCTGTTTGATAACAGCGGAGAACTCGTGGTATGGAATGCGCAGTATCCGGCACTGCTGGGCATCGCTCCCCGCGATCTGCATCGCGGTTTGCACTATCAGCACTTGCTGGAGCCGCTTAATGTGCAGTTGCACGATTTAGCGGAACCCCAGGAAGTGAGGCTGGCAGACGGCCGCACGCTGGAACTGCGTTTCAGCCCGGTACCACGGCGCGGAATGGTCAATACGGTGCTGGAGCGCACTTCGCGTAAGGTGCTGGAAGAGGCGCTGGTGCACAGTCAGAAAATGAAAGCGGTGGGCCAGTTGACCGGCGGCATCGCCCATGATTTTAATAACCTGCTGGCCGTTATCATCGGCAGCCTGGCGTTAACCGAGGGGCAACTGGCACCCGGCCCCGTCGCCAGCCGGATTGAACGAGCCCGCCAGGCGGCGGACAGAGCGGCACTTCTGACCCAACGGCTGCTGGCCTTTTCACGCAAACAAACCCTGAATCCCCACGCGGTTTCCGTGGTGACATTGATCGAGAATCTACAGGGGCTGCTTCAGCATTCGCTGCTGCCCGGTCAGCATCTGATCATCGATGCCCAGCGCCCCGGCTGGCCGGCCTGGATAGATGCCAGCCAGCTGGAGAATGCGGTGATGAATCTGGTGGTCAATGCCAGGGATGCGATGGGTGGCCAAAGCGGCGAAATCCGCCTGCGCATCTGGAATCAGCGGCGAAGCGAGCAAGGGGAAAAACGTGACCGGGTGACCATCGAAGTGATCGATCACGGCTGCGGCATGTCCGACGAGGTGCGTGCTCAGGTGTTCGAACCCTTCTTCACCACTAAGACCACCGGAACCGGGAGCGGGCTGGGACTGTCGATGGTGTACGGCTTTGTCCGCCAGTCGGGTGGACAGGTGGAGCTGGAAACGGCCCCCGGTCAGGGCACAACGGTGCGGCTGTTGCTGCCGCGCGCGCCCGATGCCGCAGCCGCCCGGCCCCCCGTCCATGCCCCGTCTCACCCCGCGGCTGCAGACGATCGTCTGATTCTGGTACTGGATGATGAACCGGCGGTGCGGCAAACCCTGTGCGAGCACCTGCATCAACTCGGCTATCTGACGCTGGAGTGCGCGACCGGCGAAGAGGCGCTGGCGCTGTTGCACCAGACACCCGATATCGATCTGTTAATCAGCGATTTGATGTTGCCCGGTGAGATAAACGGCGCAGAGGTCATTCGTCAGGCGCAGCAAAAGTGGCCACAGCTGGCAACCTTGCTGATCAGCGGCCAGGACCTGCGCCACCAGCCCGTTACGCTGCCGCTGTGTGAGCGGCTGGCGAAACCCTGGCAGGCGGCACAGTTGGTGGAGGCGCTGCAGCGCGCCTGGCAGCGGAGTGCAAGGCTTAATCGTGCCCGCCAGGCTGCCACAACGGCACCGGTTTCCCAATGATATAACGCTTACGCAGGCGGCTTGAGATGGCATCCATGATCATCACCACGACCACCAGAATCAACGTCAGGAACATCACCACATCCCAGTTCCACAGACGCATATTCTCAGCATAAACCAGGCCGACACCGCCTGCGCCAACAAAGCCGAGCACCGCTGCTGAGCGAGTATTCGACTCGATTTGGTAAAGGCTGAGCGCCAGAAACTGCGGAAACGACTGGGTGAAGATGCCGAAACGGTGTTTCTGCAGGCTGTTCGCCCCCAGTGCACCCAGCCCACGACTCGGGGAACGCTCCACCGCTTCATGTCCTTCCGAATAGAGCTTACCTAACAGGCCAACGTCCTGCAGGATAATCGCCAGCACCCCGGCTAACGGCCCCATGCCGACGGCACGCACAAAGATCAGGCCCCAGATCGCCATATCAATGCCGCGCAGCATGTCGAACAGGCGGCGCATCAGGAAAGCAATCGGTCTGGCAACTTTATCGTGCATCACATTACGCGCCGCCAGAAAGGACAGCGGCAGCGCCAGCAGCGTGGCGGTTATCGTGCCGGCAAACACGATCGCCAGCGTAATCCCGACCTGAGAGAAATAGTAGCCAAAGGGCCAGTTGGCAAAGTCTTGCCAGACAAACATACGCAGAAAGTAGCGTCCCAGCTGCTGGCAGCCAACCAGCAGGCGGCCCCACTCGATACCGTAGACCATAAAGAAAAAGACGTAATAGAGCACCAGCGCCAGCGCCAGCATGGCCAGACGGCGCAGATAGCGGTGCTGCGCAGCGAAGAGTTCATGATGCTGCTGCTTCATCGCCGTGATATCCGGCGCGAGAGTAACCATATTTATTCCTCCACGACACGGCGGCGCAGGCGGCCAGAAACCGTATCCAGTAACGACACCACAATCAGAATCAACAGCAGCGTCATGCTGACCTGATCGAAGCGATCCAGCTTAATGTTGGTCATTAACTCCTGGCCGATCCCGCCTGCCCCGACCAGCCCCAGAATGGTCGATGAGCGGAAGTTAACCTCCAGGCGCATAAAGCTGTAAGACAAAAAGGTGGGTTTGACCTGGGGCCAGAACGCAAAACGCATCCGTTGCAGCTTGCTGGCTCCGCAGGCCGCCAGCCCGCGTACCGGCTTATCCGACGCCGATTCGATGGCTTCATAAAACAGTTTGGTCAGGCTACCGATAGTATGCAGGGCCAGCGCCAGAAAGCCGGGAATCGCCCCGATGCCAAACGCCATCACAAACATTACCGCCCAGGCCAGTTCAGGCATGGTGCGTAAAAATGCGACAAAGGCGCGAATGCCCATGCGCAGGCTGGCGGGCGTTTGCGTATTATCGGCCGCAAAAAACGCCAGGATACCGGCAATCACCACGGCAACCAGCGTGGAGGCCAGCGCCAGCTGCAGGGTTTCCCAGATCAGCGGCAGCTGAATATTCAGACGATAGCCCCAGTAGGCCAGCGACCCTTCCGTTTTGCCATCGGCAAACAGGAGCGGCAGATGCAAAACGGGCATGATTTCACGGATATAATCAAAAAAGTGCGGCAACGACTGCCAGATGGTCACCAGATTGAACTCTGCCATATTGGCCGCCGCCAGATAAATCACGACCAGCACCAAAGACCAGATAAGCGAGTCACGCTTCTGTTGGCGGCGGATACGTTGATAATAGCGTTCGAAGTCGGTCACGTGAGGTGTCTCAGATTGATGTGTTACAAAGCCATCCAGGCAAGGTTGACGCGCAGACTAGCCCGCCGGTGAGGTCGTGCCGCCCCCTTATTCAGGGCGGCACGATGGCTGCAAGCAAACTGCCCTGCCGTTAGCCGCGCGCGCCTTTCATCAGCTCGCGTTTCATATCGATGATGTTCTGGAAGTCCGCTACCGAGGTCTTGCCAATGTGCTGCTGGCCCCCTACGGCTTTGGTGAAACAGGCGTGATCGTCTTTATCCAGTTTTTTGATCGCGGCGATGACTTTCGCTTTGAAATCCGCTGGCAGTTTATTGCTCACCAGGATAGGACCGTTAGGAATTAACGGCGACTGCCAGATAATCCGAATCTGTTTCATCAGGTCCGGATGGTCCATGCGGATCAGGCGGCCAAAGGCACCCGAGGTGTAGCCCGTGTTGTAATCACCGACCATAGAGGTCCAGGTCACCGCGCCGTCGAACTGATTATTCAGCACGCCCAGGATGTCCTGCTCATGACCACCTGAAAAGGTCACGCTTGAAAAGAAGTTGTTGTATTTATTGTCGATGTTGCCGCCAAACATTTTCTTAAACGCCTGGTTTGGCACGAGGAAACCGGACGTGGAATCGGGATCCGCCATACCAAAAGATTTGCCTTTCAGATCTTCCAGCTTCTTATAAGGGCTGTCGGCTTTCACAATCACCACGGAGTGATAACCGCGAGACTGATCTTTGTCATCCACCACAATGCCCACTAAATCGACGGCCTTGGGATCCTGAATATACACGGACGCATACGAGGAGGGAGACATACTCAATACCAGATCCACTTTACCGCCCAGCAGCCCCTGAATCACGCCGGAATAGTCTGAAGAGTTGCGGATTTTGGTATCCACGTTCAGTTCTTTATCAAAGAACGTTTTCACACACTGGTTATCACCAATCTGCTGAGTCGCGTTCTGACCGCCCAAAATACCCAGATTCAGCTCTTTTGGTGCGTCCGCTGCGTTAACGCCAAAGGTAAGCAATGCTGTAGTCAATAACGCGAAAGCTTTCATTTTCATTAGCCTTGTTCTCTTGCTGTGATAGTTAGTGGATCTGGTTAAATTCGTCGCCGTACAGCTGATGCAGCAAGCCGTCGGTAAGTGCGGAAGGATGACCGTCGAACAGCACCACACCGCGCTGAATACCTATCACGCGCGTGCAGTAACTTTTTACTAATTCAATCGAGTGCAGATTCACCATCACGCTGATGCCCTGATCGCTGACCTGACGCAATACATCCATAATACGGGTGGTATTTTTAGGATCGAGCGAGGCAACGGGTTCATCCGCTAACAGAATTTTGGGGTTCTGCATCAGCGCCCGACAAATCGCCACGCGCTGCATCTGACCGCCGGAGAGGTTTTCGGCGCGCTGTAACGCCTGCGGTAGCATGTTCATCCACTCAAGCAGTTGAATGGCGCGGGCGCGATCGGTGTCAGAGAACACTTTGAAAAACGATTTCAGCGTAGAGGTCTGGCTGAGACGCCCCAACAGCACGTTGGTCAGCACATCAAGGCGAGGCACCAGGCAGAAATCCTGAAAGATCATGCCGCACTGGGTGCGCCATTCACGCATCTGGCGGCTGCTGAGATTCACCACATCGCGATCGGCTTCGCCGTGGTGCAGGCTGACGATGGCGCCCTGTGAGGCGGAGATTGTGCCATTCAGCATGTGCAGCAGCGTCGATTTGCCTGCGCCAGAGCGGCCGATTACCGCCACCAGTTCACCCGCATGCAAATCGAAACTGACATTATCGAGGACTTTGTTGTTACCGTAAGCTTTGCTCAGTCCCTGAACAGATAACACTTTTTGCCCGCCTGACTGGGTCAATGACGAGACGTTATCGACCACCGTTTTAAGCAGTGCCTGTGCCATGATGTTCTCCGTTATTGCAGTTTACGTTCTGTACCCGCGCCCCATTAACCCATCTGGTCGGTACTGTCTGGCGTGAGTCATTATCTTGCGTTTGTGGCTCACGCCGCCGGAACCTGACGAGAGACCGCTATATTAAGAACACGGGGGATGAAGGCTGTATTACGGTTAGATGATTAAACTGTGACAGGCAAATCGGCACCCAGAGACAGCGACAAGCCGTCACAGGCTGCCCGAACCCCATCGGATAAGGCGTGCTCTGCCAGCCAGTTATCCATGTGATGGCTCAGATGAATCAGCCAGGCCTGGTGCGGTTTCAGTTCATCAATGATGTTTAGCGCGGCGGTCAAATCGTTATGATTGCGTCCGCCCTGCCCGGGGGGATCGTTACAGTCTACCAGCAGGTGATCCAGCCGTTGTCCACGCAGGAAATCGGCGGTGTCCGGCGGCAGACCGCAGGTATCGCACAGCCAGGCCAGACGCGATCCATGCCAGTCAAACAGATAGCCGTGGGTCAGTCGTGAATGTTGAAGCGGCAGTGGTGTCACCTGTAATTCACCGAACTGATGTGCCACGTAAGGCGTTAAAGCGGGGCGGAAATCCAGCAGTCCGGGATGCTTAAACAGGTCATCGCAGCCCTTGTCGTCCGGCGGTCCCCACACAGGAATAGATTCGCCCTCGCCCCAGCGCAGAGTGAACAGCCCCTGCACATGGTCCATATGATAGTGAGTCAGCAAAATTCGGTTAATTTCGCCAGGCTGAAAGCGCTCGGCCAGCAATGGCAAACCGGCATCCAGTAAAATACGTTCGCGTCCGGCCTCAATTAACGCGCTGGTAGGCGCGCGGCGATAGCGGGAAGCGTCGCGGGCGCGCAAACAGGCATGACAGTCACAACCGAACACCGGCGCGCCTGTCACACCGCCGGTACCAAGCAAGGTCAGTTTCATGGGAATTCCGCTAGCAACTGTCGTAACTGTTGTACCGTATCCACCAGCGCACCATCATTGTTCAGCCGCAGGCAGCCCTCTGGCTGATGTTGCGCCGCGCGCGCCAGTCGTTGAACGATCTCCTCTTCACTCTCACGTCCCCGCTGTCGTAAACGCGCGGCCAGCACCAATGGCGAAACCTCAATGCACAGCGGCAACAGCCGTGCGCCGTAACGCGCACGAACCTGTTCCAGATGCTGACGGGAGCCGTTTACCAGCACGTTCTGCCCGCACGCCAGCCAGCCATCGATTTCACTCCCGATACCGTAATGAAAACCGTGGGCCTGCCAGCTGACCGCAAATAACCCCAGCGCCTTGCGCCGGATAAACTCCGCTTCCGTCAGGGCCACGTGGTTTTCGCCCCCCACATCGTGAGGGCGGGTGATATAGCGGTGCGCAATCAGCAGGCCGTCAGGCGGCGCCTCGCGCAGCAGGTCCAGCAGGCTGTCCTTTCCTGAGCCGGACGGGCCGATGAGCCAGATAAGCCGGGCCATCAGTACACCTGCCGGCCTTTGCTCCAGACATGGCGGATGTGGGGATGACCATGTTGGGTATGCGCCAGTACCAGGTCGGCGCGGCAGCCTTCCGTAATCACGCCACGATCCTCCAGCCCCAACGCGCGCGCCGGATTACAGGTGACCAGCGCAACAGACTGGGACAGTGACAGCGTGTTTCGCTCATCCGCCGCTAAGCGGAAGGCCGCATCCAACAGGCTGCCGGGATAATAGTCCGATGACAGAATATCCAGCATTCCGTGTGATGCCAGCTCCCAGGCGGCTACGTTACCGGAGTGCGAGCCACCGCGAACAATATTCGGTGCGCCCATTAACACCTGCATATTGCAATAACGTGACGCCTTCGCCGCCTCCAGCGTGGTGGGGAATTCAGCTATCGCGCTGCCCACGCCGTGCGACTCTTCCACGTGCGCTTCGGTCGCATCATCGTGGCTGGCAATCGCAATACCATGATCCCGGCACAGCGCGGCAATCGCCAGGCGGTTGGGCTGTGACCACTCTCTGGCCAGCGCCAGCTGATCGCGCTCAAACTCGTCCATCTGCTCGTCATTGAGCTGATATTTTCCCTGATAGTACTCGCGATACTTTTCCAGCGATGCGTACTGGCGCTGCCCCGGTGAATGATCCATCAACGACACCAGCGACAGCTCTGGTGAGGAGATGAGCGCCTCAAACAGCGGCAGCGTGGTGTGATGCGGCAGTTCGCAGCGCAGATGTAATAAATGCTCGGCGCGGTTGAGCCCCTTGCGGTTACTGTCACGAATCGCGCCAATCATTTTGCTGAGATTTTCCAGCCGGTGCCCCCCATCGCGTACATCACCTACACCGATGGCATCCAGCACGGTGGTGATGCCGCTGGCCACCATCAGCGCATCGTGGCTGCTCATGGCGGAATGGGCCGGCCAGTCAACCTTAGGCCGCGGGGTGAAGAACTTATCCAGGTTGTCCGTGTGCAGCTCGACCAGGCCGGGCAACAGAAACGCGCCCTCTCCGTCCAGCGCGCCGGCGAGCTGGCTGGCGGTTTCGCTAAAGTTCGTAATGCGGTCTTCACGAAACTCCAGCGATCCCTCTACCACTTCGTTTTCCAGCACCAGCTTTACATTATTGATGATCATGCTTCTGCCCCTGTTTTGAAGGGCTGCATCACGTGCAGGCGATCGGCCACACGCTCCCGCACCGCTTCATCATGAAAAATACCGACAATGGCCGCGCCACGCGCGCGCGCCTGTTCAATCAAACTCACGACTGCGGCGCTGTTAACGCTGTCGAGCGATGCCGTAGGCTCATCCAGCAGCAGCACGGGATAATCGGCAATAAAGCCACGGGCGATGTTGACGCGCTGCTGCTCTCCACCGGAGAACGTCGAGGGTGCCAGGGACCAGAGGCGTTGCGGGACATTGAGCCGGGTCAGCAGATCTTTGGCGCGCGCTTCGCAGAAGCTGCGCTCAACGCCGCGTTCCAGTAACGGCTGCATGACGATCTCCAGGGTCGGCACGCGCGGGATGACCCGCAGAAACTGACTGACCCAGCCGATGGTATCCCGGCGAATGGCAATAATCTGGCGGGCGGGTGCCTGTGCCATATCGACCCATTCGCCCAGATGCTGCACCCAGATACTGCCGCTGTTGGCCTGATAGTTGCCATACAGGGCACGGAGCAGAGTCGATTTTCCGCTGCCCGAATGCCCGTGCAGCACCACGCATTCGCCCTCACTGACTTCCAGGCTGGCATCCTGCAGCACCGGCAGAGCCGCCCCGTTCTGATTGTGCAGCACAAAGGTTTTGCACAAATTTTCCACGCGCAGTTGCGTCTTCATAGTCGCTGTCGCCATTAGTTAAGCACCGATGAAACCAGCAGTTGCGTATAAGGATGATGCGGATCATCCAGCACGCGGTCCGTTAAACCACTTTCCACGACCCGGCCCTGCTTCATGACCAGCAGCCGATGCGCCAGCAGGCGCGCCACGCCCAGATCGTGGGTCACAATGATCACCGCCAGATTCAGTTCGCGCACCAGCGTACGCAGCAGGTCCAGCAGTCGCGCCTGCACCGAGACGTCCAGCCCGCCTGTGGGTTCATCCATAAACACCAGTTTCGGCTGGGTCACTAAATTGCGGGCGATTTGCAGACGCTGTTGCATGCCGCCGGAAAACGTCGTCGGCAGGTCATCGATACGGTTCGCTGCGATTTCCACCGCCTGCAGCCAGTGACTCGCCTCGGCGCGGATCTCGCCATAGTGACGGTGGCCGACGGCCATTAAACGTTCACCGATATTGCCGCCCGCCGTGACCTGAGGACGCAGTCCTTCCAGCGGATGCTGGTGTACCACGCCCCACTCCGTGCGCAGTAAGCGGCGACGGTCGCTTTCGCTCATCTGGTAAAGATCGCGCTGCAGGTAATGAATTGCGCCTGCCTGCGGGGCCAGCCGGGCAGACAGGCTCCGCAGCAACGTGGTTTTACCCGAACCGGACTCTCCCACAATCCCCAGCACCTCGCCCGGGTAGAGATCAAAGCTGACCTCTTCGAAACCTTTGCCCGGTGCGTAAAGGTGCGTGAGGTTATTGACCGCGAGCAGCGGTTGTTCACTGTGCATGTTGTTGTTCCTGCTGCTGGTGGCAAAAATCGGTATCTGAGCACACAAACATGCGCGTTCCCTGATCGTCCATCACTACCTCGTCCAGATAGCTGTGACGCGATCCGCACAGCGCACAGGGTTCGTCCCACTGCTGCACGGTGAAGGGATGATCGTCGAAGTCGAGGCTTTCAACTTTGGTGTAAGGCGGCAAGGCATAGATGCGCTTCTCGCGTCCGGCACCGAACAGCTGCAGGGCGGGCATCATGTGCATCTTCGGGTTATCGAATTTGGGAATCGGCGACGGATCCATCACATAGCGATCGTTGACCTTCACCGGATAGGCATAGGTGGTGGCGATGTGGCCGAAACGGGCGATATCTTCGTACAGTTTGACCTGCATGATGCCGTACTCTTCCAGCGCATGCATGGTGCGGGTTTCCGTCTCGCGCGGCTCAATAAAGCGCAGCGGCTCGGGAATCGGCACCTGAAAAATCAGGATCTGATCTTCTTCCAGCGGGGTTTCCGGAATACGGTGACGCGTCTGAATCAGCGTGGCATCCACCGTGCGTTCCGTGGTGGCCGCGCCGCTCACTCGCTGGAAGAAACGACGGATGGAGACGGCGTTGGTCGTATCGTCCGCGCCCTGGTCGATGACTTTCAGAACGTCTTTGTCGCCAATGACGCTGGCGGTGATTTGAATCCCGCCGGTGCCCCAGCCGTAAGGCATCGGCATTTCGCGTCCGGCAAAGGGCACCTGATAGCCGGGAATCGCCACCGCTTTTAAGATGGCGCGCCGGATCGTGCGTTTGGTTTGCTCGTCAAGGTAGCCGTTGTTATAGCCGCTGAGTTCAGCCATTTTGCTGCTCCTGATAGTCCTGACGCAGACGTTTCAGCAGTTCCAGTTCCGCCTGGAAATCGACGTAGTGCGGCAGTTTTAAGTGGGAAACAAAGCCTGCGGCTTCAACGTTATCCGCATGCGACAGAACAAATTCCTCATCCTGCGCCGGGCTGGTGATACGTTCATTGTGCTCGCGCGTCTGTAAGGCGCGATCCACCAGCGCCATTGACATGGCTTTACGCTCTGCCCGACCAAAGACCAGTCCATAGCCGCGCGTGAAGTGCGGTGCGCTTTCCCCATCGTGGGTAAAGCCGTTGACCATTTCACACTCGGTCAGCAGCATTTCCCCAATTTCCAGCTCAAATCCCAGTTCTTCCGGGCAAACGCTGACGCTGACATAACCGGTCCGGATTTCTCCGGCAAACGGATGGGTGCGGCCATAGCCGCGCTGGGTGGAATAGCCCAGCGACAGCAGAAAACCTTCATCGCCGCGCACCAGCTGTTGCAGTCGTGCGGCACGTGAGGCGGGAAAGCCCATCGGCTCTCGGGTGATGTCGGTGGGTTCGCTGCCGTCGTCGCTTTCACGCTCTGCTAAGCCTTCGTCGCTCATCATGCTGAACATGTGCGGGCAGTGTTCGGGCAGCGCCTGCTCGCTGCGCGGCGGCAGAGGCGTTTCCCCGTTAGCCATCAGGGTAAAGTCCAGCAGCCGGTGGCTGTAGTCATAGGTTGGGCCTAAAACCTGACCGCCAGGCAAATCCTTATAAACCGCGGAGATACGCCGCTCGATCCGCATGTTGCCGGTGTCCAGCGGCGTGCTTTGCGCCAGGCGTGGCAGGGTTGTGCGATAGGCGCGCAGCAAAAAAATGGCCTCAACCAGATCGCCGCTGGCCTGTTTAATGGCTAACGCCGCCAGCGCGGGATCGTAAATGCCGCCTTCGGTCATCACACGATCTACCGCCAGGCCAAGCTGCTGCGCGATCTGATCGCAGGATAACTCCGCGACCGCACGGTCGCCCCGACGCAGATCGGCCTGAAGATGATGGGCATTGGCAATGGCTTTTTCGCCCCCTTTAACCGCTACGTACATGAGCACACCTCAACATGAGTTGTCCGTGGCACCGCCATCATCGCTTCGCCACAGGTAAAGATGAGATCCACGCCCTGAGGGAACGGATGCGGTCGGGCACGCAGGTATTCGAGCACGCTTTCCGGCAACTGGGGCGCAATGGCGCGCGCTTCACGCAGGCCCGGGCCAGACAACCGTAGCGCCAGCCCACCGTTCAGTGCGGGCACCTCAATAATCAACGTGGTGCTTTTTTCCGGTGCCAGATTGTCGCCTGCGGCGAAGTCGGCAGGATTGGGCTGAGCGGTCGCGTGGCTGAGCGCAAAGGCTGCGTCATTGCTGTCGGTAAGGGGCGCACCAGTATGGAAACGCAGGTTATCGCGCAGTTCCTGATTATCGACCTGGGGATCCAGCCACAGCGGGCTCTCCTGATCCACCAGCGTCAGCAGCACGGCGGTGGCGGCAGGGGAAAGTGCGCCCCAGCCCTGTTCCAGCGGCAGGGAAACCATCACGCCAGGCTCGCTCATGGCTTTCAGGATGCGGCGGAAGGCGTGCTGCGCATCCGCAACCGGGTGATTAAAACTTGCCAGTAAAGTCATTCATTGTCTCCGCGTACCAGCGTAAAGAAGTCCACTTTGCTGCTGGCGATTTCACGTGCGCGCAGCTGACGCTGCTCTTCACGTGAGGCCGCCAGCGGGATAATCATTTTTTCCTGCAGCAGTTCAGCGGTGTCGGCCTGTTGCAACAGGGCATCCATCAGGGCGCAGCGTTCGGCATGGGCTTTATCCCGGCCGAGCAGATAGCTGTAACCCAGGGTGCCGTCGTTCAGCCGCACCACCGCACGCGTCACGGTGGCATCGCCCACCACAAAGCGTTTGCCGGTGGCGCCCATGCGGGCCTGCAGACGCGTCAGGCCAATCTCGGCCGGGCGAATCAGGGTAAATTCGGGCTTGAGGTTGAGCGGCTGCCAGTACGCGTCAAGCTCGGCTGCGCTGCTGTGTGCCAACACCGAAAGCCAGTGCTGGCGGGCCGTTTGCTGTTTCATTAATGCTCCAGAGTGAGTTCGATCATGTCGCCACGCGTGAGGCTGACGGAGTATTCCGCCATCGCGCCATCGGTGGTTTTATTCAGCGTCCGCACGCACAACAGTGGAGAGTGCAGCGCGATTTCCAGTTGCTTACACTCTTTGGCCTGGGCCCGGCGGGTGCTGATGCGCGTCTGGCTGCGTACCAGCTGCTTACCGGTGTGCTGCTGCAGATAGTCATGAAGTGAGCCGCTGTTAAAGCGCTGCAGCTGTGGCCACCAGCTGAGATCGGCAAGGAAGTGGTTGATCAGGCAGACCGGCAGGCCATTTACACGGCGCAGGGTTCGCAGGTGAATAACGTTATCGCCTTCACTGACGCCAAGCGCGGCGGCCACGTCGGCACTGGCCGGGCGCAGCACCGCCAGCAGACGTTCACTGGTGGGATCGCTGCCCTGCTCCATCAGGTTCTGGCTGAAGCGAGCCTGAGCGTGTAACGGATAGTCGTAGGGGCGCATCAGCACTAAAATGCCGACGCCATGGCGACGCTGCAGCAGGCCCTTGTTCACCAGTTCGTCTACCGCCCGACGCAGCGTGTGGCGGTTCACCGCATAGTGATCGGCCAGCTGCTGCTCAGAGGGTAAATAGTCACCGCTGCGGTAACGTTCCTGAACAGCCTGCTCCAGTTGCGCGGCAACAGCCTGATAGACAGTGGTCGGATGTCTGGATAACTCCATCACAATTAAATCCTCACATCAGTAGAGGGATTTCACAGCGAAGATGCTGCGGGATGGAAACAGAGTGACGGGATCAGATGACAGCGAGGTGACGAGACGGTGACGTAAAAATGAATTTGCGCCAGCCTGTCCCGCTCAGGGCGACAGGCTGGCAGAACAGTCCGTTAAGGCTGACCGAGCGTGTCCAGCAGCGCGGCAGAGGTGGCAACGGCACCAAAGATGCCGCCCTGCATGTGGATCATGCTCAGCGCGGCTTCATGATGGCGTTGCTCTGTGGCGGCACAACAGTCGGACAAAACCAGGCACTCATATCCGCGATCGTTGGCCTCTCTCAGCGTCGTATGAACACATACATCCGTCGTGATACCGGTAATAATTAAATTCCGAATGCCGCGACTGCGTAAGACCAGCTCAAGGTCTGTGGCATAAAAGGATCCTTTACCGGGCTTATCAATGATCACTTCTCCTGCTAAGGGGGCGAGCTCGGGGATAATCTCCCAGCCCGGCTCACCGCGCACCAGGATACGGCCGCACGGCCCTGCACTGCCGATCTCCGCCTGCATCCTGGCCGAACGCCAGCGCTTGTTTGCCGGTAAGTCACTCAGGTCCGCGCGATGCCCTTCCCGGGTGTGAATGATGGGAAACTGAAGCGCCCGCATACGTGCCAGTAACACTTTAAGGGGTTCGACAGGCGCACGCGTCAGGCCAATGTCGTAGCCCATCCTGTCAACGTACCCCCCCGGGCCGCAAAAATCGGTTTGCATATCAATGACGAGGAGAGCCGTGTCGGCCGGACTAAAATGGCCATCAAACGGCCAGGCATAAGGGGTGGAATTCACACTGTACTCAGGCATTGTTCTTCTCCAGTCGCGGCGTGGGGGAACGTAATTTAATAATCAGGGTGTAGCTGAGTGCGGCCGTCACCAGACCGATGACCGCTTCGCCAAACTGGGGGAATGCCAGATGCGCGACGACCGCGCACAGACTTCCGAGCGCCCAGGCCGCGAAAGCCGCGCCATGAAAGCGTTGCGCCGGGCGCTGTTCACTCAGCTTTGCCATAAAAATCAGATCAACAATCATGACCGCACCAAACGGCGGCACCACCACGCCCAGCAGAGTCAGCCACTCGAGAAAATATGACCAGACGCCTGCCAGTGCCAGCAGACCGCCGATGGCGCCAAGAATCAGGGTCCAGCGGCGCATCTTGCTGTTAAAAAGATGGCTAAACCCGACTGCACCGTTATAAAGACAGTGCGTACATACCGAGCCAAGGTTGATAAACACAAACAGGAAAGCCACCAGGGTCAGGACATCACCATGGCCCATCAGCATGGGCAGAAAGTTGCCGCCGTTGGTCAGCGGATCGACCGCCGCGCCAACCGAAACGATAACCACGCCAAACAGATAGGCGATCAGATTCGCGACCGGAAAGGCCGAAAAGGCGGCAATGACCGCAGCACGTCCACTCTTCGACCAGCGGGTGAAATCGGCGGTCATGGTGCCGGAATCGGCAAAACCCGCCACCACCATGGTGACCGCCGTGCCCATGCTCATGGCCCCCGCCACCGCCGGGCTGCCTTTCCAGTGAAACATGCTGGAAAATTCATGCGTCTGCCCCACGAAGTACAGCGCGACAAACCCCAGAATCACAAACATCGGCGCAGCAATCATGCCCAACACCGACAAGGCGCGCACGCCCAGGAAGGTCACGGCCGTAAACAGCACCATGGCAAATGCCGTCACCGACAGGGCATTCCAGCCGAAAGTCTCATGAATCACCGTACCGGTCAGTCCGGTCTGAAAGGCGTACCAGCCAATCACCACGGTCGAGAGGAAGCCCGACACGAGGATGTAACCTTTGCTGCCAAAGGTTCTTTTCGCCTGCAGGGCAAAGTTCATACCGGTATTACCGGCAAACCAGCTCAGCGCACCGACGTAGGCAAACAGCACCAGATTGCCCATCACAATCGCCAGCAGCGCAGGCCAGAAGCCAAGGTGCCAGGTGATGATGCCGCCAAACAGCGCATTCGTGAGGATCATAGGAAAACCAAACCAGACGGCCGAAACCGACCGGGTCGGATGGCGATGTGAGAGCGGCACGGGTTCGTGCTCAAACTCCTGTTCTAACGTTGGGGAAGCCTGTTTTTTCATTTGTCAGTTCCTGGTCAATGTCAGTCCACGGGTAGCCGCGTTGGGGCACTGTTTTTCATCCTGTACTCGCCATCGTTATGACGAAAAACGTGCCGTATCGCCGCCGACATGTGTGCATTGCGTGGCGTTGATGTGCCGCCTTGCCGGGGTGTTAATCCGTTTTCCACGCCTGTGTTCTACTGGATAGGGCTTACCGGACAGAAACTGCATGAAGCATGCCAGGAATCGCCGCCGCGACGTCATGGGGCGTGAATGCCTGTCGGGATACGGCCTTGGATACAAGATCGAATTCTTATGATAAGACGCGCTGAACCCCCGGCAGCGTCACGGTGGTTCAGGGCACGCTTGTGGGGCAGACTGCACAACAAATGGGAAACTTTATAACACCATCTGGAAAGCAATTTTCACGTCAGATCGTCACGGGATTGTCATGTGTCATTAACGCTTTGCGGCCACAATACCGGGCCATCATTCGCCCTGAAGGTTTTCATCATGTCTGCTGCTGTTCGTTTTGGCATTTATCTGGCGCTGTTTTCTGGCATGGTTTCGACGCCTGTTTTGGGTCAGGATCGGCCCGCTACCGCACTGCCTGTCCCGCCGAGGGATCCGGGCTTCACCGACAGCGCGCCTGCGGCAGACGTGCCCGCTTTTATCGACAATATCGCCACGAACCAACGTGGTGATGCCCGGTTTGCGACGCTCGACACCAATGCCGGCGTGCGCGTGGTATCCGGCTTTCTTGCCCTGTGGCGCCCACGCACGCTGAAGGTCGATGCGGGAGTTACCGCGCCGGCCCGTGAGGGTTTTGCAGCCATTACGCCTTCTGACTGTACGGGACTGCCTGACAAAGCCCCCGTATGCGGCACAATCCTTAATTCTCACGTCCTGGCCGCGAATGTTCAGTATGTGGTGACAACGACACGACGCCGCACGGCAGCCCAGGCTGAGGCGGCCTATTACGACGACCGTCGTGGCAAAGTCTACAGCGTCACAGATGGCATGGGGCCACTGACGGGCGCATGGCGCAGTGCGGCCCAGCAGGTCACAACCCTGACACGCATTCCGGCTGATGCCACCACCGTGCTGTACGTGGATAAGGGCAACAATACCGGCGTGGGCAGTCAGGAAGGCAATCGCGACTTCGGTCTGGTGGTGGATTTTCTCAATGAAATGGGCAACAACGCCTCGACCGAACCGGTGAAGCGCTTCTATAAATATGCGCGTCCGTATCGCTGGCGTTCGGCGGTGGAGGTTGTTCCTGCCCTTGTGCCTGCGGAAAATCCACAGCCCGCCACCGACGGCGGATTTATCAGCGGCCACACGGCGGAAGCCGTCAGAGATGCCCTTACCATGGCGTGGCTGGTGCCGGAGCGCTATCAGGAGATGGTCAGCCGCGGTATGGAGCTGGGCGAAAACCGGATCGTGGCCGGAATGCACTCGCCTCTGGACGTCATCGGCGGGCGCATGCTGGCGCTGGCGGTGACCACCGCAAATCTGACGGCTTATCATGAGGATGCCAGGCGTGCCTTCACCCAGGCGCATCAGGCATTATGGCAACGCACCGCGACGCAACCAGCCACCTTCTTTGCCTATGCCCATGCCGCGCCGCCGAGCGCCGATCGCTTCGCCGATCCCACCCTTAACCGCCTTCAGGCGCTGCGGCGCATGACCTTTGGTTTCGCCCCCATCGGTCCTCGCCACCGTCCCCCCGTGGTGCCCAAAGGGGCCGAGATTTTGCTGGAAACCCGGTTTCCCTATCTGAGCGCCCTGCAACGGCGCGTGGTATTAAAAACTACCGCGCTGGCCTCAGGCTACCCGATCATGGACGATGCTGAGGGCTGGGGACGCCTGAACATTGTGGCCGCCGCCGACGGATATGGTCAGTTTACCGGCAACGTTAAAGTGGCAATGGACGCCGCTAAAGGCGGTTTTAATCAGTCCGACAGCTGGCGGAATGCGATCGACGGTCAGGGAAAGCTGACCTTACAGGGTTCAGGCACCCTGAGGCTGACTGGCGCGAACCGCTACAGCGGCGGTACGGAGGTTCAGGGTGGCGTGCTGGAAGCCGGTTCAGCCCGCGCCTTTGGCGTGGGTGATCTCTATGTGGGCAATCAGGGCCGCGTGCGCATTGCTGCCCTGTCGCCGGTACAGGTGAAAAGCTACACGGCGCTGCCCGAAGCCAGTCTTGAACTGGATATTGATGGTCAGGGCGGTGGCCGTCTCATCGTGAACGGGCCTTTAGTGGCGGGGGGGACGCTGCTGGTGAAGTTTGTCAAAGGCTATCGTCCCGAAGCGGGCGATCTGATCCCGTTGATGCAGGCAGGCTCACTTGCGGCGCACTTTAGTCGCATCGTTGTCGAAGGCTATCAGGCTCGACCTGTCAGCAGCGCGACACGACTCAGTATTAAGCTGCTCTGAACCTGATAAGCCCTGGCAAGGCGCGCGCAGGGAATGAGGTTGTCAGATTCCTGCGCGCTTAACCAAAAGTCAGACGCCGAACTCCATCGGGTTATGCTTGCTAATCAGTGAGCGCAGCGGCACGCTGCTTTTCATGACGGGTGATTTAATCACGATATAGCTGAAGTACTTATCGATACCAATTTGCGCATCCAGCATCTTCTCAATCACATCCTGATAATGCTCAATGCTGCGGGTAATAAAGCGCAACAGGTAATCGTAGCCGCCGGTAATCAAGTGGCACTCCATCAGTTCATCAACTTCACGCATCGCAGCTTCGAACTTCATAAAGTCTTCGCGACGATGTCCGTTCAGGGTGACTTCGGTAAACACGGTGACGGAATCGGTAATTTTGGTGAGATTAACGTGCGCTTCGTAGCCGGTAATAAAGCCGGCCTGCTCCAGCCGTTTTACCCGCTGCAGGCAGGGACTCGGGGACAGCCCCACTGCATCGGCGAGATTGACGTTGCTGATACGGCCATCTTTTTGGAGTTGCACCAGAATATTGATATCGATGCGGTCGAGTTTCATTAAGCCGTTCATAGCACCCCTCATTGTTTACAGCTGTACTGGATGTTCGCTCCTACCCGGCGATAATCTGCGTACACGAGCGTAAAGCGCACTTTTAGCAATACTTAAAATACGCCACTTTAAAATAACAAGTACGCCACTTTTTTGTAACACAAAAAATTCCCGGCCTGTCACGCTTTGCAAAAAATGCGCCAGCGTTGACCCCGGCTGCGCGCACGCTGGCGGCACTGCCGGGATGATGCCTTTCCAATGAGAGAGAGCGGCTATCCTAAGCGTCCGGTCGCACGCGCCAGCGCAATATCAAAGATATGCAGCGCTTCTTCGAGTTGCGAATCGGTGGTCACTAACGGTGCAAGGAAGCGGATGGTGTTGCGATGCAAACCACATTTGATCAGCAGCAGGCCTTCCTGACAGGCGCTGTCGAGGATCTTTTGTGTCAGCGCGCTGTCGGGTTTATGGGTATCCACATCCAGAATTTCTACTGCCTGCATAAAGCCCACGCCGCGTACATCGCCGATGCAGGCATATTTATCCGCAAGCTGGCGCAGACGCTGGTTTAACTGCTCGCCCAACTGGCAGGAGCGCGCCAGCAGGTTTTCCTGCTCGAAGATATCCAGTACAGCCAGTGCCGCCGCACAGGCCAGCGCATTACCACCATAGGTGCCGCCCAACCCGCCCGGGGCCGGACTGTCCATGATCTCGGCTTTGCCCACTACGCCGGAAATCGGCAAGCCACCGGCCAGGCTCTTCGCCGTGGTGATCATGTCGGGTTTGATGCCGAGTTGCTGGAAGGCAAACATGGTACCGGTACGGCCAAAGCCGCTCTGAATTTCATCACAGATCAGCATAATGCCGTGCTGGGTAGTAATACGACGCAGCGCCTGCATAAATGCCGGGCCTGCAGGTAAGAAGCCGCCATCGCCCTGAACGGGTTCAATGATAATCGCGGCGACGCGCTCCGGCAAAATCTGCACAGAAAACAGCTGATCAAGTGCCTTCAGACAGTCGGCCTCAGTCACACCGTGCAACGGATTCGGGAACGGCAGGCGATAAACATCCCCCGGGAACGGACCAAAATTCTGTTTGTATGGCGCAGACATGCCCGTCAGCGTCACGCCAAGCAGGGTACGTCCGTGGAAAGCCCCGTCAAACGCAATGATGCCCGGCCGTTGCGTATAAGAACGGGCGATTTTCACCGCGTTCTCTACCGCTTCTGCACCGCTGGTGAAAAACACGCTTTTATAGTGCTCGTCACCGCCCACCAGCTTATTCAGACGCTGGGCCAGCTCAATGTATCCCGGATAGGCCGCCACCTGAAAACAGGCATGGGACACCATGCCCAGTTGGCGGGTGACGGCGTTAACCACGGCCGGATGGTTGTGGCCTACGTTAAGGACGCCAATACCGCCCACAAAATCCAGATAGCGGTTGCCTTCAACATCCCATACTTCGCTGCCTTTGGCTCGCTCAATCACCAGCGGATGAGCGGTAATAATGCCACGCGGCACATTGTGATCTCGGACATCCAGCAACTGGCTGTTGTCCGCATAGGTTTGCTGCTCTGCCAGGACATTCTGCATTTTTATACCTCATCCACGTCGTGTTCGGTTGGCTTAAGTATCGCAATCTGTTGGTCAATGACGCTGCCGTAATTCCGTCAGCCGCGGCATTTCGTGTCAAAATCCCACGGATTTCAGCCGGGAAATGTTGCCCCTGTTGCATAACAGGCCAGCGTGACAAAGGCCTGGATTCCGTAGGGTATGAGCGCATCGTTAAAATCATAGGCGGCGTGATGGAGCGGCTTGCTGGGTGCCGATCCTATCCACAAATAAGCACCAGGCTTTGCCTGTAACATAAAAGCAAAATCTTCTGAGGTCAGCGCAGGCTGAGGGGCCAGCCGGGCTGTCATGCCTGCCGCCTGCAAGGCCGCGAGGGCCTGACTTGCCTCAGACTCGCTGTTGATGGTGGCCGGGTAATAACGCGAATAATTCACCTCGGCGTCCAATCCATGCGCCGCCGCGATGTGCCCGGTCATGTGCCGCAGACGTGATTCGATGATGTCCTGTGCCGCCGGGTTGAACGTGCGTACCGTGCCGGTGATATTGGCTTCCGCAGGGATCATATTGTGGGAAAATCCGCCCTGCATGCGCGTCACGGTCAGCAACGCCGGTTCGCAGGGATCAAGCGCCCGGGGCACCAGGGTGTTTAACTGCACCACCAGTTCACTGACGGCAAGCAGCGTATCGTGCGTGAGATGGGGCTGAGCGGCATGGCCGCCAGGCCCTTTCAGGGTGATATCAAATCGGTCTGCCGCGGCCATGATGGCACCGGGGCGAGTCTGAATTTCACCCAAGGGTAATTCAGGCCAGTTATGCAGGGCAAACACCGCATCGCAGGGGAAGCGCTGGAACAGACCGTCGTCAATCATGGCCTTCGCGCCCGCCAGGCCCTCTTCTGCTGGCTGAAAAATAAAGCAGACCGTGCCGGTAAACTCGACCTCGCGCGCCAGCTTTGCTGCCGCGCCAAGCAGCATAATGGTGTGGCCATCGTGACCGCAGGCGTGGCTGCAGTTCGGCGTCTGGCTGGTCCAGGGCACCTCGCCGTTGTCCTGCATGGGCAGCGCATCCATATCAGCCCGCAGTCCAATCATGCGTGAACCGCTGCCTTTTTTCAGTACGCCCACCACGCCCGTTTTACCGATGCCGCGATGCACCTCAATGCCGAGATCCTCTAAAAACCGCGCGACAATATCGCTGGTCCGCGCTTCATGAAAGCCCAGCTCCGGATGACGGTGCAGATCACGGCGCAATGCCACTAAAGGGTCCATTTCAATATCCTCGTGAACGATCAACGACGCCGACCAGCGGCTCGCCACGCTGAAAGCGACGCAGGTTAGCCAGAAGCGCCTTAATCGCGCTGTCATTCTGCGTCTGGCTGGCGATGTGCGGCGTCAACCACACAGCCGGGTGCGTCCAAAATGCGTGACCGGCAGGCAAAGGTTCGGGATCGGTGACATCGATCACCGCAGCCCGTAACTGGCCGCTGTCGAGCGCATCCAACAGGTCCTGATGATTTAGCTGAGGGCCGCGTCCCACCTGAACCAGTGCGGCTCCCGCAGGCAACTGGCCGAACAGCCCGGCATTCAGGCGTCCCTGGGTGCTGGACGTTAGCGGCAGCAGGCACACCAGAATATCGCTGCGCGCCAGAAAGTCGGACAGCTGATCGTCACCATGCCAGCACGGCACGCCCGCAATATGGTGCGGCGTACGGCTCCAGCCGCCGCAGTCAAATCCCATCGACTGAAGCTGCGCCAGCGCCGCGCGGCCCAGTTCGCCCAGGCCCATAATGCCGATGCGACGCTGACTGGCGGGCATCGCCAGATGCGCCTGCCACTGCTGGTGGCGTTGCTGCTGGAAATAGCGTGGCATGTCGCGATGCAGCCCCAGCACCGCAAAGGTGACGTATTCCACCATTCCCTGCGTCAGGCCAGGTTCAATCGTTCTGACCAGCGGGATGTGGCCAGGCAGCGTGGACAGATCAAACTGCTCAGCCCCTGCGCCCACAGAAAACAGGACTTTCAGATTGGGAAAACAGGCCATAAGGTCATCCGGCGGCAACCAGGCGACCAGGGCATCAACCTGAGCCGCATCACCGGTTTCCGGCCAGAGATGTAAGTGGATATCGGGCGCGTGTTCAGCCAGCCAACGCTGCCAGTAGAGGCCGCGCTGGGGTTCAGATTTATAGACAACGTGCATCAGGCCATGGCCTGCGTGGTCAGACCAAACGCCTGCATCCCTTGCGCTACCCAGACCTCACCGCGCACCATCGTGACGGGCGCATCAACATTCGTGAGGCCCAGGCTCTCCAGCCAGGGAGCCAGCGGTAAAGCCGCATCCGTATCCATGCGCAAATACTCGCCCTTCATGCCCTGCATCAGCGCAGCCGTCAGCGCCTGCGCAACCGGAAAATCTTCTGCAATAACGGGACCAATGACCCAGCCACGGCCAAAACGGCGCAGGCTGGCAAAGCCCTTAAGGCGTTGCTCATCATCCTGCAATATCACGGTCTGATTGTCGGTAATCAGATGCGCCACCAGCGCCGGGCGGAAAAGCCCGTGGGCGGCCTGGTCCATGTTTACCAGCGCATCCCGGTCGTCAAGGGTGGCGCTGCGCAACGTCAACCCAGCCGGGATCGCGACCCTGGGCAGCGTCGTCAGGGATGGCGTCTGGTACTGAAGGATCTTACCGCAGGCAACGAAGCCGAGCTTTTCATACAGGCCTTTCCCCATCTCGGTGGCGTGCAGACGCACATTGTAGCCGGGAACTTTCTCTAACAAGGCCAGCATCAGTTGCTTGCCCAGCCCGCGCCCCTGATGTGAGTTTGCGACAATGACCAGACCGATGGTGGCGGCTTTGTCGCCCCAGCGCCAGAGAATCGCGCTGCCAATCACTTCACCCTGATCTTCAATCACCACGCCTTCGCCAAGCTCAATGCCGATCGCCCAGTCTTCATGGCGGTGCGGCCAGTTTAGCGCCTGGCTCATCGCATAAACCTGCGGAATGTCTTCGGTCGTCATGCTACGAATATCAAATGTCATTTTGCTTTCCTTACATCATGCCAGGTGCATCAAGTCCGCTGCCGTCAATAAAACGGCTGTAACGATAAGGGGTGGGATCCACCACCGGCGTCGCGTCCGTCGCCAGTTCAGCGGCGAGGCGGCCCGCGCCGGGGCCAATACCAAAACCGTGTGCGCTGAACCCCGCCGACAGCACCAGGCCAGGCAGTTTTGCCACCGTTGAAATAACCGGAATGGCATCCGGCGTACTGTCAATCATTCCCCCCCAGGCCTGGGCGACTTTGAGATTCGCCAGGGCAGGAAATTCGCGGCGCATGGCGGCCAGTCCGCTTTCCACGACCCAGGCATCGGCAGCCGGATCCAGAATACGCATCCGCTCGAAAGGCGAAACGGCATCCAGATCCCAGCGCCCCATCGCCTCAGGGCCGTGAAAGAACGGCTTCACCCCCAGATTCAGGGTAAGATTTTTACGACGACTTTTGAACGTGGGATAAAACTGACGCAGATATCGCAAGCCCTGAGCACCGGGCTCCAGCCGTCCACGGCCCGATACGGAAACGGTATAGCTGCCATCCAGCTGCGGCCGACAGGCGAAGCTTTCGGTATAAAAAGGAACGGCAATGGCCTGCTCGATGGGCTGAGTCCGAAAGGCGGTGCCAATCACATTCCCCAGCGGCAGATCGACGCCGTGCCGACGGCAAAACATCGAGGTCCATGCACCCGCTGCGCAGATCACGCGGGGGGCTTTGACGACTCCCCGTTCGGTTATCACGCCGCTGACGCGTCCTGCTGAAATATCCAGCCCGCGCACCGCACATTGCTGAAACACCAGCGCCCCTTTTTTCTGTGCGCCAATCACTATACCCGGTGCGGCCAGTCTGGGCTCTGCTGCACCGTCGGTGGGGGCCGAAACGCCGCCCAGCCAGTTTGTAGTGCTGCCCGGCGTCAGGGCTTTCGCCTGCTGCGCATTTAATATGTCGCTGCGTACGCCATACTGTTTGGCCATCTGGCCCCATGTATCCCAGGCGGCGATGTCCGCTTCATTGCGGGTGGCGTAAACCAGTCCGCTGCGGCGAAAACCCAGCTCTTCACCGGTTTCCACACTGAGTTCTTCCCAGCCTCGTAAGGCTTCAATCACCAGCGGCAGTTCACGTTCATCGCGATTCTGCTGACGGCACCAGCCCCAGTTGCGACTGGATTGTTCAGCCCCGACCAGGCCCTTCTCAATCAGCACCACCTTCAGGCCCTGCTTTGCCAGATACCAGGTGGCAGCGGCACCGGCGATACCGGCACCAATCACCACCACATCAGCGGCATCCGGGAAGTCCGGGCTGTCCTGTACATAACGAATCGGTGCAGGCATGACGTCACAACCTCGTCGTGTATTGGGGCAGAATGACCCTGGTTCAGCTGCCCCAAAATGAGTTTTGCTTGCCAAAATGGCGGTGCCGGTTATTCGGCTTTCAGAATCTCTTCATGCTCGTCCAGCCAGCCCTGACGTAGCTCAGGAACCGCACGTTTCAGGCGTTCGAAATAGAGCTCACTGGTCGGTTGATCGTAGTTACCGCGTGCCAGCTGGGTCACGATAGCGCCATTGCGCATCACAACGATCTCGTCACACACGGCACGCACGGCGTGCATATCGTGGCTGATAAACATTACCGACAATCCCAGCTCACGGCGCAGTTCACTGATCAGATCCAGCACCGCCGAGGCCACTACGGTATCGAGCGCCGAGGTCACCTCATCACAGAGAATGACATCCGGTTCTGCCGCCAGGGCACGTGCCAGATTCACACGCTGCTTTTGCCCACCGGACAACGACCAGGGACGGCGCGAGAGTACCGTGCGCGGCAACTTCACCAGATCCAGAAGTTGATACAGCCGGTTCTGCCGGGCGATGCCGCTCAGACCATGAAACAGCGTCAGAGGACGTGACAGAATCCGCTCCACACTGTGCGCCGGATTGAGCGCCGTATCCGCCATCTGGAAAACATACTGAATACGGCGCAGCTCGTTATCCGTGCGCTTTTGCATCTGATCGGCCACCGTGTAGCCATTAAACAAGATTTGCCCCTGGCAGGCCGGATTGAGGCCAGCGATAGCGTGAGCCAGGGTGGTTTTGCCCGAGCCGGATTCACCAATAATGCCGATGGCCTGACCTTTCCAGAGCGTCAGATTGATGTTTTCCAGGATGCGCACTTTGGGTAAGCCATCGCTGCCTTTCGGGCCGTAACCGGCAGACAGATCGCGCACTTCCAGTAGCGGCAGTTCACCGGCTTTCGCCGGGCACCAGTGGCTGGGGCGCTCTTTCTGCTGAGCCGCATCCATCAACAGGCGCGTATAGTCCGCTTGCGGCGCGCCAATCAGGTGCGCAGTGGTGCCGTACTCAGCGATTTTACCTTGCAGCAGAACAAGGATGCGATCGGCCATTTGTGCCACCACGGCCAAGTCATGACTGACATAAATTGCCGTTACGCCGCGCTGTTTGACCACCCGACGAAAGGCTTTCAACACTTCAACCTGGGTGGTGACATCCAGCGCCGTCGTGGGTTCATCCAGAATCACCACGTCCGGATCGCTGATCAGCGCCATCGCCGTCATCAAACGCTGTAACTGCCCGCCCGAGACCTGATGGGGGAAGCGATCGCCAATCGTATCCGGGTTGGGTAACGCCAGCTCACGAAACAACGCCAGCGCTTTGGCCTTCGCCGCCTTGCGCGTCATGGTGCCGTGAATCACGACCGGTTCAATGACCTGATCGATAATTTTCATGCCGGGGTTAAAAGAGGCAGCCGCACTCTGGGCAATGTAGGCGACTTTGTTGCCGCGAAAAACACGCAACTGTGCGGGGGTAAGATTCATGATGTTGGTCCCCGCAACATGAATATTGCCCTCGGCTATTTTACAGCCGTGGCGTGCATAGCCCATGAGCGCCATCGCAATGGTGGTTTTACCCGAGCCGGATTCGCCAATCAGCGCCAGCACTTCGCCCTTTTGCACCGTGAAGCGAATATCGGACACGATATCCAGCTCATCCCCGTTGTCGTTATGCGCCGTTACGCGCAGGTTATCGACAGATATTACAGGCATTGCCGTATGTTGCGTCACGTTCATGCCCCCTCCTTTGCCAGCGTCAACGGACGCATGCTTTGCAAGCTGTCAATAAACAGGTTAACGGCGATGGTCAGGCTGGCAATGGCCACCGCGGGCATCAACACGGCGGGTGAACCATCAAACAGCCCCTGAATATTTTCACGCACTAATGTTCCCCAGTCGGCATAAGGTGGCTGAACGCCCAAGCCAAGGAAGCTCAGCCCGCTCAGCAGTAAAACGATATACACAAAACGCAGGCCAAAATCGGCCAGGACCGGGTGCACCATATTGGGCAGAATATCGTGGATGGCGATGTACCAGCGGCTTTCTCCCCGCAGGCGGGAGGCGCGGACATAGTCCATATTGCGCAAGTTGCTGGCCAGGGCAAAGGCGATACGAAATGCGCCAGGCCAGTAGGTGAATACCGCGGTAATCAGCAGCATCGGCAATGAAGATCCGAACACTGCCACGATCATCAGCGCCAGGATTTTCCCCGGTAACACCAGCATGGCGTCGTTGATACGGCCCAGCAGCTCTTCCAGCCAGCGCCCGGTCACCGCCGCTAACAGCGCCAGCAGGGTGCCAATCAGGCTGGCCAGCACCGCAGCGCCCAGCGCCAGGCCAAGGGAAAATTTCGCCCCGTACATAATGCGGCTGAGGATATCCCGCCCCAGGTAATCCGTACCCAGCAGGTTTTCATGCGTAAATCCCCCCATTAACGGGCCCGCACCAATGTCGTCGAGATTATGGGGCGCCCACCAGGTACCGAAGAGCGCGATAATCAGCCAGAACAAGGTCACCACCAGGCCTAACTGGCCCGATAAAGACAGTGACTGAAAAATGCGCCAGGGAAGCAATATTTTCATCAGCTCCTCCATTTCGGGTTAAAGGCGATAGTCAGGATATCGGCCGCCAGCAGCAGAAGCAGATAGCAGCTGGCAAACAGCATCACACAGAGTTGAACTACCGGCAGATCGCGGTTGCTGACCGCATCGACCATCTGACTGGCCAGGCCGGGATAGCTGAAGATGGTTTCGATAATGATGACCCCACCAAACAGGTAAGAAAGACTGAGGGAAATAGCGTTAGCGATAGGGCCAACGGCATTCGGTAAGGCATGACGGAGCACCGCCCGCATCGGGGAAACGCCTTTCAGCAAGGCCATTTCCAGATAAGGGCTGTCGAGCTGGTTAATAATGGCCGCGCGGGTCATGCGCGCCATTTGTGCCACCAGGCCGCAGCATAACGTCATCACCGGCAGCGCATAGGCTTTAAGGTAGCTGGCGAAGTCCATATTGGGGCTGCCCAGCGACATGGCCGAAACCCAGTGCAGCTTCACCGCAAAAATCAGGACCGCGACGGTTGCAACCAGAAACTCCGGTACCGCAACCGTTGCCATGGTGCCAATCACCAGGGCACGATCGAGTTTTGAGCCACGATTCATGGCCGCCGCGATGCCAATAATCAGCGCCAGCGGGACACAAATTGCCGTGGTGGTGGCAGCCAGTTCAAAGGTGGCAGGCAAGCGCTGCGCCACCAGCTGTGCTACCGGCAGATGACTGGCAAATGAGGTGCCAAAATTCCCTGTCAGCATACCGCCAAGCCAGGTGAAATAGCGCACCAGCAGGGGCTGATCTAAGCCCAACTGCTGGCGCAGGGCCGCCACGGTTTCCGGCGTGGCGTTTTGCCCCAGGATCATTTGCGCCGCATCGCCCGGCAGCAGGCTGGTGATAAAAAACACCACCGCCGAGACGATAAGCAAGGTCAGGATGCCAGCGCCAATGCGCCGGGCAATCAGGAACATCATGTATCGGTTCATCGGCGAACTCCTTCTTCAGACGATTATCAGGCTGAAAGCCAGGCGAACTCATGGAAGCGATAGCCCATCAGCATGCCCGATGGCCAGGCTTCAAGTCCGTTAACCTTCTTGCTGTAACCGTCCATGGAACTGATAAATGCCGGGATGAGCGTACCGCAGTGGTCATAGATCAGGGTTTGCATATCGCCGTACATCTGCTTGCGTTTGGCTTTATCACGTTCGCCACGTGCCGCAATCACCAACTGATCGAACTGAGGGTTTTTCCAGCCGCTCTCGTTGGTGGATGAGCTTGACAGGTAGAACTGTGAGAACAGCATATCGAGCGTTGGGCGCGGGTTGATCGAGCCGTAGCCCACCGGATCTTTCATCCAGTGGGTGCCCCAGTAGCCTTCATAAGGCACGCGGCGCACGTTGACGTTCAGGCCTGCATTGCGTCCTACCTGCTGAATCAGCTGTGCCCCTTCCGTTGCGCCTTCCAGCGGCGGAGAGGTCACAATCTCAATGGTCTGCCCGGTCATGCCCGCTTTGTTGATATAAAATTTGGCTTTTTCGGGATCGAGCGGACGCGGTTTAAGATCGGCGTTAAACAGCGGATGCCAGGGTGGAACCGGCGTGTCATTACTCACGTCGCCAAAGCCCTGCAGCACGGTTTTAACGATGATTTCTCTGGGCTGCAGATATTTCATCGCCAGCACGAAATCCGGGTTGCTGCCGGGTTTGATATCGGTGCGGATAATCAGGTTGGTGTACATGCCACCTTTGGTTTCAAGCACCGCATGGTCCGGCGTACGGCTGATGCGCATACTGTCCGGCGCTTTCAGGCCCGAGGCCACCTGGATATCGCCCGACAGCAGCGCGTTGACGCGGGCGGCCTGATCGGTCACACCCAGCAGTTCCACTTCATCCAGATGCGGTAGCCCCGGTTTAAAGTAGTTGGGGTTTTTGGTGCCCACGGTATTGACCCCGGGCGTAAAGCTTTTGCACACGAAGGGGCCGGTGCCGATCCCTTTGCTGAAATCTTTGGTGCCATCCTGAACGATCAGGAAGGGAGATGTCGTCAGCATGTAAGGAAGGTCAAAGTTAGGTGCCACGAGAACAAGCTGAACTTCATTGTCGTTGACAGCTGTAAGGGTCTTGAACTGTTCGGCAAGCTTGAATGCACTTGAGGCCACGGCGGGATCTTTATGGCGGTTAAGCGAGAAAATCACGTCTTTCGCGGTAAAGGGCTTACCGTCGTGGAACGTGACGCCTTTGCGCAGTTTGATGCTCCAGGTGATACCGTCGTCAGAATCCACCGACTCTGCCAGGCCGGGCTTAACCGACATTGACTTGTCGACCTCTGTCAGACAGCTGTAAAACATAAACTGGCGCGTGTAGTCGGCACTGTTGCTGCCTTTTGCCGGATCAAGCGTATCAGTCGCAGACGCGTTAGACATGCCGACACGTATTTTTCCGCCCTGAACCGGTTTGCTTTCTGCCAGCGCCATGCCGGGAAAGCCGATCAGTCCGGTGCTCATCACCGCACCGGCGGAAAGCAGCTTCATTAAACTGCGACGGGACAGCGTGCCCTCCGTGATCATCCGCGTCAGAGCAGGATTGGTTACGTCAGATTCTTTATTATCAATTTTACTCATCTGTACACCCTCATTACGTGTTCGAGAGAACATGGAAACATCCCCTGCGTCATTCAGACGGCGCATGCTGGCTGGCCGTTCCGCTGCCGGGCTGGCGAGTCGTCATTCACTGCGCGCCCAGAGCGGCCTGAAAAACAGTGTGAATTTATGAAAGGCGATCCTTTGCTTTGTAGTAGAGGCCGGCGAGCGGCAAAAACCACGGTTTTCCGTGATAGCCCGGCAGTGCAGGCCATGCCTCGCGCTGCCAGGGGTTATCGCGAGATTTCTCACTTATCAGATCGGCCATCACCCGGCCCATCCATACCGACATCTGGGTGCCATGCCCGCTGTAACCCAGCGAATAAAACACCCCGTCCTGTTCACCGGCATGTGGCAGACGATCGGCACTCATATCCACCATGCCGCCCCAGCAGTAGTCGATCTTCGTGTTAGCCAGTTGGGGGAACATTTTCGCCATTGCCGCATGCAGGATGTCGCCGCTGCGTGAATCCGACGTCGGATTGCTGATGGCGAAGCGCGCCCTGCCGCCAAACACCAGACGGCTATCCGCCGTGGTACGGAAGTAGTTACCGATGTTCATCGAGGTCACGTAGTTGCGGTTTTCGGGCAGTAGCGCATGAAGCAGCGCGTTATCCAGTGGCTCAGTGACGACAATAAAACTGCCCACCGGCACAATACGACGCTGAAACCACGGGAACGGGCCTTCGCTGGAGCAGCCGGTTGCCATCAGCACTTTGTCGGCCAGGATTTCGCCTTGGCTGGTGACCACCCGGTGACGATAGCCGTCGAGCCGTATCAGCTGAGTGACGTGATGATGGGTATAGATTTTTGCGCCACTGCGCACCGCAGCTTCGGCCAGGCCCACACCAAACTTGCCCATGTGCATCTGGCCGCCATGCTGTTGCAAGAGTCCACCATGAAAGTCGCCACCGCCAATTTCACGCTGAACCTCATCTTTGCTCAGTAACTGGATATCGGGATCCACGGTGCGGCGCATCAGTGTCCAGGCGTCCTGCAGGCCGGAGAAGTGGGATGCCTTGCTGGCCAGTTTGAGCTTGCCGCACAGACGAAAATCGCAGTCGATCTGCTCTTGTTTAATTAACTGCTCAACATAGGTCACCGCATCGTCAAATGCCTTGTAGAAGCGACTGGCCTGGTCAAGTCCGTGGCTGCCAACCAGCGAGGCAAAGTTTTGCGCCACGCCGGTGTTGCAATGGCCGCCGTTGCGTGACGAGGCCTGACTCATCACCTCTCCGCTGTCCAGCACCACCACATTAATTCCGCTACGCGCCAGCGTCAGCGCTGCGGACACACCGGTAAAACCCGCCCCAATCACGACCACATCGGCCTGTGCAGGTAAGGGGGCTTTAGCGGCGGCGCTGAACGACGGGGCGGTGGCTTGCCAGTACGATTCCAGTTTCATGACGGTGTCCTCAAAGACCGACGACGCCAGGCAGGCCGCCAATATCTTTAATTTCGGTGTATTGATAATAGGGATTGGCCGGTTCATGCCCGCGATTGACCCAGACCTTATGCTTAATGCCCAGGTCGTGCGCGGTCATCAGGTCATAACGGAAACTGGATGACACATGCAGAATTTCGTCCGGACGGCAGTCCAGTTTTTCCAGCATGTATTCAAAGCCTTTCATCTGCGGTTTATAGGCACCGGCCTCTTCCGCCGTAATCGCCATATGCACAGGCGCGCCAAGACGAGGAATGTGATGCGGAATCAGGTCGTTCATCGAGTTGGTCAGCAGCACCAGCGGGAATTCTTTCGCCACTTTGGCTAATCCGGCGGGCACATCCGGATGCGGTCCCCAGGTGGCGCAGTCGGTGTAGATAAAATCACTGTCTGCCTGCTCCCATTTCACGCCCCATTTTTTACAGGTGCGCTGAATCGCATTGCTGACCACGTCGTAATAAGGCTTCCAGGCACCCAGCACCTCATCCAGACGATAGCCCGAAAAGTCAGCGACAAAGGCATCCATGGCATTCGCGTCCACCCGCTCCGCAAAACAGCGCTTTGCTGCACCTGCCATATCAAAAAAGATCAGCGTGCCGTAACAATCAAAAGTGATGAATTTGGGTTTAAACAGTGCCATGGAATTAACCTCGTTATTGTCAGGTGTGGTGCTTAAAAATCGATAAGTACGCTTTTCTGGCGCTGGCAGGCCTGGAACGCCTGGCGTCCCAAATCTTTACCAATACCCGAGCCCAGAAAACCGCCGGTTGGAATGATGAAATCGCCGGAGCGTCCATAGCGATTGACCCACACGGTACCGGCGTCAATCGCCCGTATCGCCCGCATGGCCCGTGGCAGGCTCAGCGTATGCACACCGGCACACAGGCCGTACGTATCATGTGCTGCCAGCGCCAGCCCCTGCTCTTCATCGTCGAAGGTCTGAATGGTCAGTACCGGACCAAAAATTTCCTGCTGTACCGCCGGATTATCCTGCTTCACCTGGCTTAACAGCGTGGGTTGCCAGAACCAGCCCTCATCGGTGTCCGCGAAGCGTTCGCCGCCCACCAGCACCTCAGCGCCCTGCGCTTTGGCATCTTCAATGACCGAACGCACTTTATTGCCCTGGCGCGCATCAATCAGCGGTGCATAACGCGAGGTGTCCTGCCATGTAACGCCTGGCCTGGCCTCACGACATAACGCCGCCAGCCGTTCCGTCAGCGCATCGGCAATGCCGCGCTGCACGATTAAGCGCGTACCCGCAACGCAGGCCTGGCCGCCATTTGCGGTGAAGCCGCGCAGAATACGCTGCGCCAGCACCTCAATATCCCCTGCATCATCGAAAACCAGTTGGGGGCTTTTACCGCCCAGTTCCAGCGTAACGGGCTTCATGCCAAACTGTGCGGCATCGCTCATGATGCGCGCGCCGGTCAGGGTGGAACCGGTGAAAGACACTTTGCGCACGCGCGGATGTCTGACGAGCGCGCTGCCCGTTACCGCCCCGCTGCCCTGCACGATATTCAGGATGCCAGCGGGTAAACCAGCCTGAACCGCCAGCTCTGCCATGCGTACGGTAGAAAGCGGGGTGAGTTCAGAGGGTTTCAGCACCACCGCATTTCCTGCTGCCAGGGCCGGCCCGCATTTCCACGAGGCCATCGACAGGGGGAAATTCCAGGGCGTAATCGCCCCGATCACGCCATAGGGTTCGGCAATCAGCATTCCCAGGCTGCTATCCCGCGTGGGAAACAGGTCACCGCTGTATTTGTCAGCACATTCGGCATAGAAACGAATGGCTTCGGCGGTGAAGGGAATTTCATGCTGTACCACGTCGGCGATCGGACGCGTTGAGCCAAGTGCTTCAAGCTGGGCCAGCAGCAGATCCTGTTCGATTAAGTCCGCCCAGCGGCGCAAAACCCGACCGCGTTCACGGGGGGAACAACCTGACCAGCCGCTGGTTTTTAGTGCCTGATGCGCCGTCATCACGGCACGATCAACATCGTCCGCCTGCGCTTCATGCAGGGTGGCAAAAACACGACCATCTGAGGGGCGTTTAACGGCAAAAGATTCGCCTTGTGTTTGCACATGTTTCCCGCCGATATAATGGCCTAACGGGAGTGGCACGCTTTCCGGGTCGAAACTCAACATGGAAGAATCCTTATTTGTTACACCCATCACACTCTGGATTGGTTAAATTTCGGCAATGCTTTTCTGAATAAGTAATTAGGTAATGCAGAAAGTATGCCAGCCGTTAAAAAAATAAAAATGCGTTTAAAACGACGCAAAAAAATTTTTCTGCCGTATTAATGACGGATTTATTGCGGAATTGCCGAAGCGTTAAACAGATGATTTACCTCACAAAAAACCCGCCTTGCTTTGGTGCATTGCGCATGAAACTTGCACTAAAAAGGAGAAAAGGCGCAAAAACCAGATCTGACGCACAAAAAAAAGCGCCAGCATAACGATTATGCTGGCGCCTGAATTCAGGTATTACGTCTTAAATTACAAACTGCCGAGATGGAATGTTTTTTGTTCCAGATATTCATCAATTCCGTAACGTGAACCTTCACGACCGATTCCCGATAATTTAACGCCGCCAAAGGGCGCCACTTCTAAAGAGATTACGCCTGTATTAAATCCTACCATGCCAAATTCCAGCGCTTCCGCTACCCGCCAGGCGCGTCGAATATTCTCCGTAAAGAAATACGCGCCCAGGCCATAAGGCGTGTCGTTCGCCATCGCCAATGCCTGCGCCTCATCGTCAAACACAAACAGTGGTGCCACCGGGCCAAAGGTCTCTTCCTGCGCAATGCGCATCTCACTCGTCACCTGCCCCAGAACGGTAGGCTGAACCCAGGTTCCCGCTCCGCTGCTGATGCCGCCCGTTAACAGCATCGCCCCTTTCTGTAAGGCATCGTCGATATGTGCATTGACCTTTTCAACCGCGGCGGTATTGATCAGGGGCCCGAGGGTGCTACCGGCCGCAAATCCGTCGCCCACCTTGAGGGTGGCCACGGCTTCCAGTAAGCGGGCGGAAAAGCGTTCATAGATGTTGCGCTGTACCAGAATTCGGTTGGCGCAGACACAGGTTTGCCCGGCGTTACGGAATTTGCTGGTCATGACGCCAGCCACCGCGATCTCAATATCGGCGTCATCGAAAACGATTAGCGGCGCGTTGCCGCCCAGTTCCAGACTCAACCGTTTTACGCTGTCGGCACATTGTTTCATCAGTAACTGACCCACACGGGTTGAGCCGGTGAATGAAATTTTACGCACCAGGCGGCTTTCAGTCAGGGCGGCGCCAATTTCCGTCGGCATACCGGTAACCACCTGCAAAACACCGGACGGAAAACCGGCGCGCTCTGCCAGTACCGCCAGCGCCAGGGCAGACAGCGGCGTCAGGTCAGAAGGTTTAACGATAATCGGACAACCTGCCGCCAGCGCAGGCGCCACCTTGCGGGTAATCATGGCAATGGGAAAATTCCACGGCGTAATGGCTGCCGCTACGCCGACCGGCTGTTTTAACACGATGATTCTGCGGTCGGACGTGGGCGCGGGAATGGTATCGCCGTAAATGCGACGCGCCTCTTCGGCAAACCACTTAACGAAACTGGCGCCGTACAGGACTTCGCCTCTGGCTTCCGCCAGCGGTTTGCCCTGCTCGGCCGTCATGATGATGGCAAGATCGTCGGCGTTATCGACAATCAACTGATACCACTTTTCCAGCAGTGCGGCGCGTGTGGCATTGGGTGTTTTGGCCCAGTCATGGCGTACCGACTCCGCATGATCGATCGCCGCCTCGGTTTCCTTCCGCCCCAGTGCCGGAACCGTCGCCAGCGTCTCACCGGTTGCCGGATCGATAACCGGCAGCGTTTCGCCCTGATAACCGTTCTGCCATTGACCTGCAAACAGCGCCTGCTGACGCAACAGCGTGTGATCTTTTAGTTGTATACGTGACATCGCATCCCCCTTTGTTCAGATCTTTCCACTTTATCGGGAGGGGGGAAGCGCAGGATGTTGTTATTGCCGGCCAGAAAGCGTTCGCTGTGAGGATTTACGGCAGAAAAAAAATTTTATGCCGTTGCGCCAGGGCGCTGGATGTTCAGGGTCGCTAAATCTGAAAATCGATAACCGGCTCATCGTCACCCGAGGAGGACAGTGCCTGCTCTTTAATCTCTTCAAGCGATAAGTTGGCGTTGCACAGCTCCAGAAATTGCCAGACATAGTTGCGCTGCAGTTGGCCCCGTTTCAGCCCCAGCCACACGGTATTAGCCTCAAACAGATGCGTGGCATCCAGCCTGACCAGCTCACCGCCCGGTTCGGTTTCACAGGCCTGATCGGCCAGAATACCGACACCAAGGCCAAGTTTGACATAGGTTTTCACCACATCGGAATCCTGTGCGCTGAGCACGATGTCCGGCTTTAAGCCTGCCCCCTGGAAGGCCCGGTCCACACGTGAACGCCCGGTGATCCCCTGGCGATAGGTAATGAGCGGATGGTGACTGAGCGCATTGAGCGATACCGGCTGTTGCTGCACCAGCTCGTGATCGTGCGGCACCAGCAGGGCATGATGCCAGCTAAACCACGGAAACGCCGCCAGGCTGCTGTTATTCACCAGCATCTCACTGGCAATTCCGACATCCACCTCGCCTGCCAGCAGCATGTTCACAATTTCCTGCGGTGAGCCCTGGTTCAGTTCAAGCCTGACGTTGGGATAAAGCTGGCGAAACGCCTTGATGACGGGCGGCAGACTGTAACGCGCCTGCGTATGCGTGGTGGCGATGGAAAGGATACCGCTGGATTCATTGGTAAACACGTCTGCCAGACGGCGGACTTTACCGGCTTCGTCCAAAATGCGCTCCGCAATGGTTAATAGCGCTTTCCCGGGCTCTGTCATGCCAAGCAGCCGCTTGCCGCGTCGGATAAAGATTTCAACCCCAAGCTCATCTTCAAGATCGCGAATATGGCGACTGACGCCCGATTGCGAAGTAAATAGCGTGCTTGCGACCTCTGTAAGGTTGAACTCCCGTCGTGCCGCTTCGCGGATAATTTTAAGTTGCTGGAAATTCACACTATTTACCTCTCTTTACACAATCTGATAAACAGAGGGTAAAAAGGATTTTCGATAACTGGAAATACTAAAAAAGTTTTATTTATGCATTTGAAGCATATAGAACAGGGCGGGAGACGTTGAGCTGCATCCTGATGGACAGTCACAGAAAGGGCAGCGGCGCGATATCTACGCGCCCTGCTTCAGAGAAAGATGCTCAGGACAGGCGTTCTAGCTGACCAGGGTGAGTTCCCGTTTTTCCGTCAGCGGTTTGTTCAGCAGCGACAGCAGGATATTTTTAACGGCCTGCGCCGGGGGCGATAAAGGTAACCGATGTGAAAGGTTGAGCGATAACGGCAGGCTGATCGTCGGGCTGGTAATACGCGCCATCCATGCCTGGGTGGAACCCACCAGCGCCCGGGCGGCGGATTCCGGCAATACGGTGACGCCCATCCCGCTGGATATCGCGGCGGTCAGCGTGGAAAGCGACTCTATTTCACCAATAATACGCGCACTCAGGCGGCGCAGTGAAAATGCCTCATCAACGCGCTGACGCACGGCACTGTAATCGCGTGGCAAAAACAGGCTCATCTGTGCCACTTCAGCCAGATCCACATTGGTACCCGGACAGGCAGTGGTGCCGACCAGATACAGATCTTCTTTGAGCAGCGGTAGACTGTTGATCCCTGCCGTCGGCGCACGGTCATACAGCACGGCCATGTCCAGCTGCCCGCTAATAATGTTTTCATTCAGGGCGCTGCTGCTGTTTTCATGCAGGTAAACAATGATATCCGGATACTGTTCCCGTACCGTTTGCAGCAATGGCATCGTCAGCGAGGAGGCGGCCGTTCCGGGAGCCAGTCCAATGGAAACCTGCCCTTTCACCACTTCACCGGCATTCATCACCGCTGACTGTGCCAGCTCACACTGTCGCAGAATAACGCGCGCATGGCTGTAGAGTAATTTTCCGGCTTCCGTAGGTGTTACGCCGCGTTTGGTGCGATTCAGAAGCTGCTGCTCCAGCTCACCTTCAAGCGTAGCAACCTGCTGGCTTAACGCAGGCTGGGCAATATGCAGCACTTCTGCTGCCCGCGTCAGGCTACCGATATCGACGATTTTCACAAAGTATTTCAGCCGTCTTAAATTCATCTTGCCTCCGTTGCTACGTCAAGGTTTCTGGCTGATCCGTATCAACCAGCCTGTATACAGATGAATTGCAATATGCAGACCAGGTTTATTCAGATCGCGAAACATGTCGGGAAATAATTGCTAAGCATCAGAATAAACAGCGTTTCTCTGTACCTCCAAAGAGGTAAGTCGGGGAGCACCGCCGCATTCAGGCGGCGACACAGGGTGAGCTGCACCGCAACAGTGCGAAACATGTCAAACCAGCGTGCAGCGTCGGCCCTGTGCCAGCAAAGGTTATCGACGTGCCAGTGTCCGGCCCGGTTATGCAGGAGAAAAAGCAGAAAGAGAGTGAGATGTGTTGCTGCGTGGCTGCGTGGCTGCGTGGCTGCGTGGCTGCGTGGCTGCGTGGCTGCGTAAAAGTCTAAGACTGTTGGCTGAGGAGAAACAGGTTTATTGCCTGAGCGGTTGATCGATTCGAAACGTCTTCCCACCTGCAACGCTCAATACGCTCACGTTTTTTTTAAAAAGGTCAGAAAGGCGACTACGCAAACGTATTTATGTTGTAGCAAGGCGGCGATTCTCTGGCACCAGAGAAAACCCCCACGGGATTCCGTATAAACGCTTTTTGGTTTTGCTGTCTTTTTTAGTTCACCCCAGCCAGCAAAGCGCGAATACGCAAACGCATTTATGTTGTAGCAAGGCGGCGATTCTCTGGCACCAGAGAAAACCCCCACGGGATTCCGTTTAAACGCTTTTTGGTTTTGCTGTCTTTTGTTCACCCCAGCCAGCGAAGTGCGAATACGCAAACGCATTTATGTTGTAGCAAGGCGGCGCCAGGCGCTTAGGCCCAGGAGCATAGTAAACTATGTGACTGGGATAAGCGCCTGGTACCAACGCCGCTACGGCGCAAAGGCGGCAGCGTATTTTAGCGTTTAGCGCGATTGCGTCGCATATCGATGGTAACTGCGGCGACGATGATGATGCCTTTGATGATGTCTTGGATATAGGCATCCACCCCAACAAAGGTGAATCCGCTTTTAATCAGACCAAGAATTACCGCACCAATCAGCGTGCCGGTAATACGGCCCACACCACCCATCAGGCTGCTGCCGCCGATCACCGCTGCGGCAATCGCATCCAGTTCATAGCCCACGCCCATGCTTGACTGGCCACTGCTGACGCGTGCCGCCAGCACTACGCCCGCCAGGCCTGACAGCGCCCCCGCAATGGTATAAACGATAATCAGGTATTTGTTGACGTTAATGCCGGACACTTTGGCCGACGTCATATTGCCGCCGATGGCATAAACATATTTGCCATAACGGGTATGTTTCAGCGCAACGTGAAACACCAGCGCCACAACCAGAAAAATCACCACCGGCATGGCACCCTGACCAATAGAGGTGAATCCATCGGACAGAAAACTGATGGGGTTACCCTGGGTGTAATACTGCGCCAGACCGCGCGCAGAAACCATCATACCCAGTGTGGCAATAAAAGGTGGGATGCCGGTGCGGGTAATCAATACGCCATTGATCAACCCGCACAGTAAACCGACGCCAATGCCGGCAGCAATCGGCACGGCCGCAGGCATATTCACCAGGGATGGAAACATCGGCGTCAGCGTATCTGAGGTTTGCGCCAGGCTGGCAGCCACCACCGCAGTCAACGCAATCACCGAACCGGAAGAGAGATCGATACCGGTCGTAATGATCACCTGGGTTACACCGACGGCGATGATACCGATGATAGCGACCTGCAATACAATTAAAATCAGGCGGTTCGTGTTCATCAGGAACGACTGATCGCGAACATACCAGCCAAAAATTTCAAAAATTAAGGCAATCCCCACCATTACCACAAAGATGCCGGTATCCTTTGGAACCCGGTGACGCAGGCTTGCCAGGAAAGAGGGTTGTTGCTCAGAAGCCTGAGCGGCCGTGGCTTTCATATTACTCATCGTGGTTTTGCGCCTCATTCGGATGCTAACGACAAAATAGTTTCCTGATCGGCCTCTTCTTTATCGAGGATGCCGGTAATGCGCCCACCATGCATCACCATGATGCGGTCACTCATGCCCAGAATTTCAGGCAGCTCTGAGGACACCATAATGATGGCAACGCCACGGTTGGCAAGCTCACTAATCAAACGATAAATTTCTGCTTTTGCCCCAACATCAATGCCGCGCGTCGGCTCATCCAGGATCAGGATTTTCGGTTGAGCCAATAGCCAGCGGGCGATAAGCACTTTCTGCTGATTGCCGCCGCTCAGGTTATTGATGATTTGATCCATGGTAGGGGTTTTAATATTCAGACGGCGAATTTGATCCATGCAGTCCTGAGCCATTTTGACATGGCTGACAAAGCCGCTTTTGCCGCTGTATTCCGGCATGTTGACAATGCTCATGTTCTCCAGCACCGACAACACCAAAAACAATCCTGACTTTTTACGATCTTCAGTCAAAAATGCCATGCCCTTTTCGATGGCGACCGACGGTGAGTCAATATTCGCCGGAATGCCGTCAATCAGAATTTCGCCGCTGTCAAAATGCGTCATGCCAAACAGGCTTTCCATCACTTCACTGCGCCCGGCTCCGACCAGGCCTGCCACACCGAGAATTTCTCCCCGGCGCACACCGAAACTGACGTCGGTGAAGCGGTCTTTGCAGCTCAGATGACGAACGGTCAGCACCTCTTCCCCGATGGCATTGTTGAATTTCGGGAAAAGCTGTGTCAGCTCACGCCCGACCATTTTAGTGATCAGAGACTGGCGCGTGAACGCACTGGTGCTGTCGCTACCCACCCAACTGCCGTCACGAAATACGCTGATCTCATCCGTGATGGAAAAGATCTCATCCATTTTGTGACTGATATAAACGATGGCTTTACCCTGTTCGCGCAGATCGCGAATGATGGTAAATAAATGTGCGACTTCGGTTTCCGTCAACGCGGAGGTGGGCTCATCCATAATGACAATGTCGGCATCCCAGGACACCGCTTTGGCGATTTCCACCATCTGCTGTGAGGCGATGCTCAGTTCGCCTACCATGCGGTCGGCTTTCAGTTTGATATTGAGCCGGTTAAGCAGCGCCTGCGTATCTTTATTTAGCCGGGCATGATCGACAAAACCAAATTTCATCGGCTCCCGCCCCAGCCAGATATTCTCGGCCACGGTCATGTGCGGCACCAGATTCAGCTCCTGGTGGATCATTGACACACCTGAACGTAACGCATCCATGGTGTCCCTGAACTGCACTGGCTCCCCTTTAATCTTGATGGTGCCCTGATCGGGACGGTAAATCCCGATCAGGCACTTCATTAAAGTGGATTTGCCCGCGCCATTTTCACCCATCAAAGCATGTACCGTTCCGGAGCGGACGCGCAGCGACACATTGTCCAGTGCCTTCACACCCGGAAAGAACTTGCTGATGCCTTCGGCTTCAAGCGCAAAAGCGGTCATACATCACCTCCGTACTACGGGTTCAGACGTTTATTTTTGGTTCATGCTGGTATATTTGGTGTAGTTGTCTTTGGTGATCAGCTGGAATGGGATATCAACAATCTTCTGCACTTTTTCACCGTTTGCCAGTTTGATTGCGGTCTGAACAGCGCCTTCACCCTGCCCTTTTGCATCCTGGAATACGCTGGCCACCATCTTGCCGTTCTTGATCATCTGCAACGCATCCGGTGTGCCATCCACGCCTGCCACCAGAATGTGTTTATCGTTCTTGCCTAATGCCTGAATGGCACCAATCGCCATTTCATCATTGTTTGACGCGATGGCATTGATATCATCGCCAGCGGTCATCCAGTTGCTCACGACATCTACCGCATCGTTGCGGCTGAATTTCGCCGTCTGCTTTTGCACCACTTTAATATTCGGGTATTTCGCCACTACGGCTTCCACGCCTTTGGTGCGTTCGCGGGTCGATTCGTTAGCCAGATCACCTAATAAAATGGCAACGTTGCCCTTGCCGTTCATCGCCTTCGCCAGGGCTTCCATCTGCAGACGGCCCGCCAGTTCAGAGTCAGAGCCCACAAACGCCATTTTGTCGCCTAGCTGGGCCTGGGGTTTACGGTTAACAAATACCAACGCCACACCGGCCTTGGACGCCTGATCGATAATGGGTTTTACGGCGTCAGTGTCGACGGGGTTAACAATGATGGCGTCAACGCCCTGTCCAATAAAGTTCTGTACCTGCTGGAGCTGCTGGGCCACATCGCCTTTGGCATCTTCGATCTGGCCTTTCACGCCATCTTTTTTCATCTCATTTTGTACAGCGTTACGCACAATCGTCAGAAAGTTGTCATCAAACACCGCCATAGAAACACCCACGGAAATATCTTTCGCCATCGCAGCGGCGGGCAACATGCAGGCTAACAGTGAGGCAACAATCGTTTTTTTGATGTTCATAGGGACCCTTCTTATTTGTTAACTTGCTAGCGATTTACGTTTCGAATGAAAAATATCTTTTACATTCACACTGCCTCGCCGGCGTTTTTATGGAAAATTTGAGGTAAGACGACTACGTTGATGCTTTTGCTAAAATCACCACTGCTTTTCTTATCCGCATGATTTTTCTTAACATGCTGACGGTATTGTCCTGACGCTGGTACGTCCATCCCACTTTCAGGCGCCAAGCAGTTTGTTTATTCCATATATTTCTTTTTTGAAATTTTTATCATAAAAGCACTGAAACAAGCGTTTTGATATCGTCAAATAACAAAACTTTGACATGCGTCTAACATCTACTGAGAAATGGCGTTAAAGTGAGATCCTGTTAGCAGTTTGAAAAGCAAGCGAATGTGTCTGATATTCACCAATGCGCTGCTTTTACGAGCACTTAAACGCAAACCATGAAAGAGGGCTTTGACATCCCTAGCCGGCGCCGCTACTATTCGCCCCGTTCTGACAATTCCTCTGTAGTTCAGTCGGTAGAACGGCGGACTGTTAATCCGTATGTCACTGGTTCGAGTCCAGTCAGAGGAGCCAAATTCTTGTTTTCAGGCATGCTTTAAAGCCTTTCAACCCGGTTTTATTACGTCTGCGTGAGAAATTTTTCCGATGCGTAGTGGGGTTACCTGCGCATTCGGCGAAACAGCAAGTCTGATTTGCATCATTCCCGCTCGATAATAGCGTCATAAATCTGTTCCCCTGCCCTACGTGAAAAGCCCCAGCATCCCCCTTGTGATCGCCTTTTATACTGACTGATTCACAGCCTCTTTCTCTGCTTGTCCATCCGAACGGTTCACGCCGCTGTCCTCTCCGAGAGCGCCTCGACCAAAAAGAATCTCGCATTGCATCAGGTGCCCGTCACTGACTCCGTCTGCCATCCGCGCGACGCTATGCGTAACTGGCTGAAAAAGAAGATCAATCCCGCATAACCGCACTGAACTGGAAAAGTTGGTTCAGATTCCGACCTGCAGGCTGGCGCAGTAAAAGGAGGTATCCTGTTGAAAGCTGGGTTTTTCCGCGCTGTTCTGCGCCCGGTTTGGCTAACGTCTACACGGCCAAGGCTTTCTGTTTGTGAAGCGTGGCGCTGTCCGCGACAGCATTGGGCAAGGAAGCGCTACCCATAGCGCTGGCGTGGTCAGGTATGTTTACAGGCAACAGAAGTCTTGAGTCATGTGTTGATATAAAAATAGTGGCTTTTATGGCGTCAGCCCCTACCGATATCCCCTCCGTCTTAAAAAAGCGTCGTTCTGCGGTTTCTGAAAAGGACACTTAGGTTCACTCGTTCTTTGCCGAAAACAACATGGGTACGACAACACCATAACCGGAGAGAATGATGAAGGTATCGACACGACTGTCTGCTGGCTTTGCTTTTTTGATACTGCTTTTCGTCATCAGTTCAGCGGTTGCAATCAGCAATCTGCTTGAGACGCGTCAGAATATTGATGAGATCGTCAACACCAACCTTAAAAAAGTGACTTTGTCTAATGATGCAGGTACGGCGCTGAGAAACATGCTTGTTGAGGTGAGAAATATGGCGCTCTTCTCTGATCAAAAAGCAATTGAGAATGAGTGGGGCCGCTTTGAAACTCAGAAAGGGGTTTATACCCAGAAACGCACTGAGCTTGCATCCATGATCGAACGCGACCATAACCAGCAGGAAATTGGCCTACTCAGGAAAGTACAGCAGAATGAACAGGCCGCGCTCACGACACTCGCGACGGCGGCAAACATGGGCAGGCAGAGACAACTGAATGGCCTCGCAGATTATCTGACCAACGTTGTTCGTCCCCCTCAGCAAATCCTTATCTCCAGTCTCAACGAACTCACGGACATGCAGCGTGCCTTTGCTGAAAACACCGCCGTGGAAAGTAACGCATCCGCCAGCCGCGTTATCAAAACCTTTATTGCTCTCATCATTGCAACCGTCATTTCCGGCGCCCTGATTTGTCTCGTCATCAGCAGGAAGCTGATGCGCCAACTGGGCGGTGAACCTGCACAGGCTCAGGCGCTGGCCGCGACCATCGCTTCCGGGGACCTCACCTCCACCGTGCTGCTGCGTCGCAACGACACCAGCAGCCTGCTCGCCTCACTGGACAGCATGCAGGCCAGGCTGCGCGGCCTGGTATCGCAGATAAAGGATGCTTCCACTTCCGTGGCGCTGGCGGCCGACGAAATCGCCCAGGGCAACACCGAGCTGTCGTCACGAACCGAGCAGCAGGCGGCCGCCCTGCAGGAAACCGCTGCCAGCATGGAGCAGCTGACCGCCACGGTGAAGAGCAACACCGCTGGCGCGCAGCAAACCGCTGAATCGGCCCGCGATACGGCCCGCCTGGCCCGTTCGGGTGAGGCCGACGTGCAGCGGATGTCTGGCACAATGCAGGATATTTCCGTCAGTGCCGCTAAAGTCCGGGACATTACCTCGGTCATTGAAAGCATCGCGTTTCAGACCAACATCCTGGCCCTGAACGCCGCGGTGGAGGCGGCGCGCGCCGGCGAGGAAGGCCGCGGTTTTGCCGTGGTGGCCGGTGAGGTGCGCACGCTGGCGCAGCGCAGCGCCACGGCGGCCCGCGATATCAAGGTCCTGATTGAACAGGCCGTTGAGCAAGTGGAAAGCGGCGTTGCCGTGGCCTCCTCAACCGGGCAGAGCATCATCAAAATTGTCGGGATGGTCGGCGAGCTGGCGGAGGCCATGGACTCCCTCTCTCTGGCGTCCTCCGAGCAGATGCAGGGGATTTCACAGGTCAGCGTGGCGGTGAGTCAGATGGACGGCGTGACGCAGAACAATGCGGCGCTGGTCGAGGAGTCGTCTTCAGCCTCGCGTTCGCTGTCTGAACAGGCGCAGGCGCTGCGCGGTATGGTAGCGGCGTTTCATGTCTGAAAACGGGTTGTGGGTTCATGGTGAAGCATATTTTCTGTTTTCGTAGCGCATCCCGGTTCAACGGGTGACGGCACAGGAATAAAGCCCTGATCCACAGCACAGAAAATCACAGGGTTCAGGCTGGCATTGCTGCCGTTGTTGCGCACGTATGACAACAATCGCCACACCCGGAGTAGCCCCCCTTTCACGCGCTCCCGCCTGTTTTTTACAATGGCATTACACAGCGAATCTCGATGAGGTTCGCTGTTCACTGACGCCTCAACGTCGGAAAAAAGAGGATGCTCCCCGCAAGCCTTCGTCTGCATGGGGTTAAAACTCGACGACAATATTGCCTTTGGGAATGCTACAGCACGACAAAATATAGCCCTCTTCTACGTCCTCATCGGTGATGCCGCCGTTGTGGTTCATCTCCACTTCCCCTTCCAGGCATTTCACCTTGCAGGTGCCGAAGATGCCCATACCGCACGCCTTGGGAATATGCAGCACCAGCTTGAGGCGTCAGCCAGTGACGTTTTCTTCGCGTTTACAATAGCTCCGGCCACGTCATAATAAGCTTTGCCTGCACAGGCTCGGCCAGCAGGCTGGGATCGGGCTGCCAGCTGTCCCAGTCGCGAAATGCGCTGAAATCAAGCCCGGTCAGGGTTTCCAGTGAACGAACCGCCACGCGATATTCATCCACTTGCGGCACCGCTTCCGGTTGTAAAAGCGGCAACACGCGGCGAGGCTCATCCAGCAGCTTATCCTGACTGACCAGCAGTGCGGTGGCCTGCGGCGTGCCCTGTGGACCGATGCGCAGAACGACCTTCCAGAACAGCAGCGGGACCTGCAAATCCCCGTACTGCCGATGTTGATCGTTCAGTACCGGGCCGGTCAGTACACTAATTTGCTGTTTGGTTTTTAACACGCCGTATTCCAGGATATAGCGCTCAACCCCTTGCCAGTACTGCACGCTCTGGTTAAAGCGAAAATGCTGCGGGGAACAATTAGTGAAGTGGAACGTGTCTTTATTGGCGCGCACCGCCTCAGCCGCCGTGCCCCAGGTGGGATCGCTGCGGCGGGTGAGATGACCGCGATCGAACCAGCGACTGAACGCGCTATAAAACGACTGACCAGTAACATAGCGGCTGTCGATGCGGCTGTCTTCATACCAGCGGTCACCTTCGGGCAACAGCGAAGGTTGCCCACTGCCGCGGTCAATGTTGATATAGCGTGCCCCATCGATATTGGTGGCAGTAAAAAAAGCCAGCCGTCGTTCGGCATTCATCAGCAGAGAAAAGTGCTCGTAATTCAGCCTGGCATCAGCGCCGTTGCGCCCGTCACGCAGAGGGGCGACTTCCCCTGCACGCGGCGCGATGATCTGTGCCATATCGACAGGATTGTCCGCCAGAAAGTCTGCCTGAAAACCGTCGCGATTAGCGTAGTTTTCATCTGGCGCGGCGGCACTGGACTCAGGCAGTAGCGGTGCATTATCGGCCGTGAGCGCCTGCATCAGGATTGCCTGCCCATGCGGGGACAGCGCTGGCAACTCGCCCTTCAGCCAGTCGGTGAGCGCACTCATGCGAATGCCTTCGTTAACCCATTTTCCGCTGTCTTCTGTGGCGCCATGATGAAGGGCCACCAGCTGCCAGCCGTCGTTGAAGACCGGTGCACCTGACGAGCCGCCTTCACTGTCGGCCTCATAGTGCAGAAACTGTTCGTGACGTGCTAACAGGGCATTGTTGCGCAGCGTGATTTGCTGTGGCGTACCGCCCGGATGATGGATGAGATTGAGGCTGATGCCCAGCGCATGTTTATCATTACGATCGTTAAGTGCCAGCGGCAGCGGTTGCTCACCGCTGTCGTTAAGCGCCTCGCCAAGCGCTATTAACGTACAGTCGAACGCCTCCGTTGGGCTGGAAAGCCAGAAGCTGTCGGCATCCACCGCATAAAGACGTCCTGGAAGAATTTCGCCGGATTCGCCCTGGCGATAACCGAACTGCAGCGTGATGCGCCCCGAAATGGCGGCTTCAGGCAGCACGTGATGATTCGTGACGAAGAGGTTGCCATAGGTCAGAAATCCACTTCCCTTAGGTATGCCATCTTCTCTGACCAGCGCGACGGCGCGGGCTGCGCGTAACCCCTGCTGTAAAAATGACACCGGCAGCAAGTCGTTAGCGCCCATAATGACGCTCTGGCGGGCCCGCTGTTGAAACGCATAGCGCTGCGCTCGTCGTGAGTCCGGTTCCGCCTGCTGGCCCTGGCTGAGCGCAGTGCGCGTCTGCTGCCGTTGCCCGGCCGTAATCGCCAGCCTTGAGGCTATCTGCGCTTTCAGTTGCTCGTTCATTCGCATCTCCATGGTTGGGTTTGCTCTCTTTAACCATAGCTGTTTATCACGGAACAGGCGGCACATTGCGGCGCTGCGACACAGTGGCTAACTTGCAGAAAACATGGTCTCTATAAGACTGTTTCGGCGTCTTAAACTGGCCTTTCCTGACGATTTGATATCAGCCTGAATGGCCCTGCCATGTGGTAAACTGTGGATGAAATAACCAGGCTGCTGAATCCTTCAGCAAACGATCCGGAAGTGCGTAAAACCGCTTTGACTCAGCATGCCGACTCCATTACTATGCGCCCTGTAGCACGATTCCTCTGTAGTTCAGTCGGTAGAACGGCGGACTGTTAATCCGTATGTCACTGGTTCGAGTCCAGTCAGAGGAGCCAGATTTAAAGAAGCCCGCTCAGGGAAACCTGAGCGGGCTTTTTGTTTGCTCTCGTTAGCACATTGCGCAGCCCGGTATGTTGTACCGGGCTTTTTTTCGGTTCATCGCAGGTTAGCGTGAACCAATAGAAAACGGCAGCCAGAACGTTTAGGTTTGTATTTGCCAAAACACACCCTGAACCTTCAAAGCCGCCGTTGTTATGAAGGATTCAGTGTCTCTTCATACACTGAAATTTCCCACGACACGTTGCTCATCCGTCTTCAGTCCGCGGCTTCCCGGGCGCCATGTTGCCGCGGGTGTAACCGCAGTACTCCCCATATTCACGACACTTCCCTGTGACGCGTCAGAGAGCGTGAACTGCCTGACCGGAAGGTCTGGCTTGATGTTCCCGTCCGCCGTCTGCGCTGCTCATCATGCGGCATTATGACCGAAAAAATCGACTGGCTGCCTGAGCGCCAGCGATACACAGCCACCCTGTCAGCGTGGGTTGAATCCCTCGTTCGGCTGCTTCCGGTTAAGCACGTCGCCAGCCTGACCGGACTGCACGGGCATACCGTTAAACATATTGATTACCGGAGGCTGCAGCGTGAGGTTAGCCGGATTGATTGATAGAGGATCCTCTGCCTGTGCGGGTAACTGGCAAAAAAGCAGACCCGTAAGACACAAAAATCGAAGAGAGGATAAACTTAACGCATTGCCATAATTCACTTTTACCTGCCTTTTCCTGTGGTTTCAGGCAGTAAACAGACAGGGATGAGTAAGCACACTCCTCTCCCATACCTATTAGCATTATTTATTACTGGCAGCCATAGTTAACCAGCCGTTTACAAATACAAAAGCGAAATATGCAGGTAAAATTACGCGAAATTGCGGCATCGGTTTGCTCGTCCCGCCTGCGAGCCGGATGAAAAAGAACGTCAACGACACGACCATCGTGACCCAATATATTATCCTCGGCCAGAGATGAGTCAGGCGTTTCAACCCAGATTTTTAACGGGGAAAGATGTCAGCGGTTTAATCTCTTTCAAAACAAACATACTTTGCATCTCTTTAATGCGCGGCAGCCTGCGTACCACCGACATGGCGAACTCCGCGTACGAGTCAAGATCGCTCGCTACCACCTGTAAGAGAAAGTCGGCGTCGCCCCCAATGCTGTAGCAGGCCACAACATCCTCTAGCGCGGTCACCTGCTGCTCAAACTTTTCCGCTTCAGCTTCGCTGTGGCAGTCAATGACCACCCGAATAAAAACCATAACGCCCGAGCCGGTTTTCTTACGGTCCAGCACTGCCCGATAGCCCTTGATCACGCCCTGCTCTTCCAGTTTGCGGACTTTGCGCCAGCAGGGCGAGGCAGACATACCGATCTTATCGGCAAGCTCCTGATTGGTCATCCGGGCATCATCCTGCAAGATGCTTAAAATTTTCACCTCTGTCTTATCAAGCGGCATATCAGTCATATCCTTTCTGTTTAACCTATTTTACAGGCAAATTATTGCCATAATTACGGCACAGAAGCGAGATTCAGACAACGTATTTCTGCCCAGCTCAGGCATACTTTAATCAGGCTGTATTGCGCAGCAGAGGAATGGCATTAAACGGCACAGAGCAGGTTCTTATGCTCAGAAGCGGGATGAGCAAGCGGCATCGCATTCTTTCCAGAATGCACGCTCTGTTAACGCAATCACGCCTGTAAACAACGTTCTTATCCCTATTGAATGAAGGAAACATCATGTCGCTTCATACTGAATTACTGCCTTATATTTTGGCGCTGGGACTGGCCGCCGCGATTCCGGGCCCCGGGATGACGACGATCGTTGCGCGTAGCATCAATGGGGGTTCCCTGGCAGGCTTTGCTGCGCTTATCGGCGTGATAATGGGCGATGTGTTTTATTTAACCCTGGCCGTATTTGGTCTGGGCATTGTGGCCAAGACCTACACCGCGCTCTTTACGTTGATTAACTGGGCGGCGGCGCTTTATTTGGGCTATCTGGCCTGGCAGTTCTGGTCTTATCAACCCCGTGCTATCAGCATTGACCAGAAGATTACCCGTCAGCAACTGGTCTCCGCCTGGCTGTCGGGGCTGAGTATTACGCTGGGCAACCCCAAAACGATTGCCTTTTATCTGGCAATACTGCCGCTCGTTATTTCCCTGGAGGCAATTTCACTGAAATTCTGGGGTGCCGTACTGGTTCCCGTTACCGCTGCCGTATTACTGGCCGTGGGCGCGATGTTTATTTTGGCGGCGGTGAAAGTCCGCGTGTTTCTGACCCGCCCGCGCTCGCTGCGGATCATGTACCGGGTCGTGGGCGTGATGATGCTGCTGGCTGCCATGGGTATGATTGTTAAAACGCTGTAACTCGGCGAAATAACAGGTAGGTGACGGCTGCCTTGTGGATAACGGGGCTTCAGAACAGGCTGATTCATCCTGCTTAAAGGGGATTTTACTGCTGTATCCCCACCCGCATGGTTACGCTGTGGTAATATCGCCCCCTTACCTTCTCGTTACCTGGCAACCCACTGAGCACTATGACGGACACGACAAAACGCAAAAACGATCCTGAAGGGCTTAAAAAACGCATTCTGGCTGGCGCACTCAAAATCTTTGCTGAGTTCGGCATGCAGGGCGCCCGGCTGGAGCAGATCGCCGAGAGTGCTCAGACGACGAAACGCATGGTGGTCTACCACTTTGGCAATAAAGAGCAGCTCTATATTGATGTGCTGGAGCAGGTTTATCAGCAGATCAGGGAACATGAAACCGGCCTGAATCTGGCGGCAATGGAACCCGGACAGGCCATTACGAAACTGGTTGAGGCCAGCTTCGATTATCACGTTTCGCATCCTGATTTTATTCGGCTGATCTGCATGGAGAACCTCTCTCGCGGACGCTACATCTCACAATCCGTGCGGCTGAGCCAGCTTAACCGCAGCGCGCTGGATCTGCTGGATGACATCCTGACGCGCGGTCAGCAGCAGGGGCTGTTTATTCAGCCGCTGGACACGCTGGATGTACATCGCCTTATCAGTAGTATCTGCGTACATCAGGTTTCTAACCGGTTCACGTTTAATACGCTGTTCAGTCCGGACAAAAGTGAAGAGGATATTATCAGCCGCAATCGCCAGTTAGCGGTGACGGCCACGCTGCGTTATATCTGTCGGCATCAGTAGGCTCACAGGGCGTTGAAAGCGATAGTCTATGCTTAAGGGGTATTCTTAATATCACTTAAGTAAGGAAAGCAGTTTGAGCAAAGACGCCAACCTTTATCCGCTTCGCCAGACCCACCTTGATCCACAAGATGATGCAGTCTGGAACTGGGCGCAAAACGCACAGATTGGTACGCAGCAGCAGGTTAAACGCCCTGCTGACGAGGCCGCACTCCGGCAGTTACTGCGTGAGTCAAGCGGCAAAGTGCGCGTAACCGGTAAAACCTACTCCCCAGGCAGAATGCTGGCCGTGCACCCCGATGATTTGCTGCTGGATCTGAGTGCACTGTCCGGCCTGATCCGCAGTGATGCACACAGCGTCACGTTCGCCGGCGCGACCCCGCTGGAACAAATCTACAGTACCTTAACGGAAATGGATCGTATGCTCGCCTCCTCACCCGGCGTGATTTCGGTTCAGACGCTGGCTGGCGCGATGGCTACCGGCACTCACGGTCAGGGCCTGCACCAGAGTTCCATTGCCGATGAGGCTGAGCACATTCGCATGGTGCTGAGCGACGGCTCGGTCCGTGAGCTGTCACGTGGCGATGCAGATTTTCCTGCCGCACTGGTGTCGCTGGGCGTGCTGGGTATTGTGACCGAAGTGACCCTGCGCACGCAGCCGTTTCGTATTTTCACCTGCCATAAAAATGCGGTGTCGGCGGACAGCCTGGAAAGTGATTTGCTGCGCTGGAATGATGAATACGAACTCAGCAAAGCCTGGTGGTTTGTGGATGACAATTTTATCCACGTCTGGAATGCACATCAGGCCAGCGAGGAGGAGAGCCACCATTATGCGCAGAACGATCGTGAGGTGGTGGAACACGCCGATGAAGGCGACGACAGCCTCAACGACACGATCGATCAGACGCTGGAACACATGCATCGCGACACCCAAATTCACGGCAAGGGCGGCAAACAGTTCCGTACCGTAACGCGCTTTCGGGATTTTACCGATGTGACAGGCGACATCTATCAGCTGTTCTGTCGCGGTATCGCCGTGCCGCAGATCAACGTCGAAATTGGCGTACCGCTGGAAAAAACGCCAGCAGTCATCAGCAAAATCAAACGTTGGTACGCCGACAATCGCCCGCATATGCACTATCCCATCATCCTGCGTTGTACCGGTGCGTCATCGGCATGGCTCAGCCCGGCCTTTGACCAGCCCACCTGCTTCTTTGGCTTTGTGGTGTATTACGCCGACGACGGCTCCCTTTCTGAAGCGGGCCTGCACTTTTTAAGTGAGGTGGAGAAGCTGCTGGCAGAAGAAGGCGGTCGCCCTCACTGGGGCAAGTACTACGACGCCTCGCTGTACCGCTGGCAGGATCTCTACCCGCACTGGGCGTCCTTCCGTGCTCTGCGTGAGCAGTTCGATCCGCAAGGCCGTCTGAGCAACGACTACACCGCTGCACTGTTTAATCAATTCGATAAGGGATGATATGTTTGCCTGGGTAACCTTACTGACGCAACCGGATTATCTGGTCGGCGTAAAAGCGCTGCACCGTTCACTCACTCAAAGTCAAACGCGTTGGCCCCTGGTCGTGATGGCAACCGCTGCCATTGATGAGCAAGACTGCGCGATCCTGGAAGAGGAAGGCTGCGTAATCCACCGTGTGGAGGGGCTTTATCCGCACAGCGATTTGAACCCGCAGTATGCATCTGAACGTTTTGGTGAAGTCTGGACCAAACTGCGCGCCTGGCAGTTAACCGACTATCAGCGGGTGGTCTTTCTGGATGCCGATATGCTGGTATTACAGAATATGGATGAGCTGTTCTCGCTGGATCTGGGTGGCCATGCGCTGGCCGCCTGCCACGCCTGCCGCTGCAATCCGAATCAGATCGAGGCCTATCCAGACAGCTGGCAGCCCGAGTTCTGCCACTACACCTGGCAGGAACGTGAGGAGTCGCCGCCCGCACATGTGGATTATTACCTCAACGGCGGCTTTCTGGTGCTGGAGCCTGATAACGCCGTTTTTGAAAAACTTGAAGCGCGCATTGCCGCTATAGAGGACCTGAGCCAGTACGCCTTTTCAGAGCAGGATTTGCTGAACGAGGCTTTTAAAGGCCAGTGGCTGCCGCTCTCCTATGTCTACAATGCCCTAAAAACGCTGCGTTTCCAGCACGATAAGCTGTGGGAATGTGAAGAGGTGAAGAACCTGCATTACATTCTGGATAAGCCGTGGCAGCGCGATTTGTCTCAGCCTGTTAGTCAGCGTGATCGCTATTATGCGATGGATAAACTGTGGTGGGATAAAGTCTCAGCCTGATCAGCATCAACCGGCCCCGGCACTAAGCCCGGGGCCACATCCGGATCATGGACTGGTTTTGTATAATGTCACTAAAAGGCTATACCGCCATCCAGCGCCTTTCTGCCGCCGACAGCGCGATGGCCTCAAGCACCTTCTGCACCTGCAATCCTTCTGCAAAATCAGGCCACATAGGGTCGCCAGCGGCAATGCCATTAATGAGATCGCGAATTTCTACCGTTTTCTGATCGTTAAAGCCAATACCATGACCTGCAGAGACGCAGAAGTTAGCATAGTCCGGATGCGCAGGGCCGGTCAGCAGGGTTTTAAAGCCCTGCCGCCCCGCCGGTTCATCATGGATATACAGCTCCAGTTCGGCCATGCGCTCCTGAGTGTAACGCAGGGTACCTTTGGTGCCGGTCACGACATAGGTCAACCCCATTTTAGCCCCACAGGCGATACGCGAGGTTTCAATCACACCGTGCGCACCGTTGTGAAAGCGCAGCAAGGCGCTGGCCTGATCTTCATTTTCCACCGGCAACTGACGGCTGAGATCCTTTGGGTCAGGACGGGTTTTAATCACCGTCATCATATCCCCACTGACTTCCGCAATATTGCCCACCAGGTAGTGCGCCATATTGACGATGTGCGCCGCCAGATCGCCCAGCGCGCCTAACCCGGCCAGCGCTTTCTGGCAGTGCCAGTCGAGTGGCGTTTCCGGCTTTGCCAGGTAGTCTTCGTTGTGCGTGCCGTAAAAGTGCACCACCTCGCCGATTTCACCGCGCGCGATGATCTCTTTTGCCAGCTGACTGGTCGGATTCTTCATATAGTTGAAGCCCACCAGGGTTTTAACCCCTGCTGTATTGGCCGCTTCAACCATTTCCCGCGCATCGGCCACCGTCAGGGATAACGGCTTCTCGGAATACACGTGTTTGCCGTTAGCAATGGCGGCCAGCGCCATCTCTTTATGCAAGAAATTGGGCGCGCAGATGTCCACAACATCAATATTCGGGTCGCTCACCAGCTCGCGCCAGTTGCCCGTAGAGCGGGAAAAACCAAAGGTGGCAGCCTGCTTTGCGGCCAGTTCGGGATTAACCTCTGCCAGCATTTCACGCACGATCTCCCCTTTTAACGCAAACACCGCGGGTGCCTGGGCATAGGCAATCGCGTGGCAACGACCGATATAGCCGCTACCGATCATGCCGATTCTGACTTTGTTCATTTTAACTCCGGGCTGACAGAGAAAGGATTAAATGAAATTTAAATTCCATTTATGAGTATTTCAAATTAAAAATGAAATAAATGTGACGAACATAAAGAACATTCGTGAGGGAATGTCGTGCAAAGCTTTATAAAAATGAAACGGAGATTCTGTTTACTGAATAAAAGGTGCAAAATTACAGCTATTCGATTGCGTCAGTACGCTAAGCGAAACGGTTAAAACGCGGGAGTTGGCGAGTATTTCAGCAATTAGACAGTTTTGTGAAAAAGAGCTTTGACAAGCCTGCGGGACGTCGATAATATGCGCCCCGTTCAAACGATTCCTCTGTAGTTCAGTCGGTAGAACGGCGGACTGTTAATCCGTATGTCACTGGTTCGAGTCCAGTCAGAGGAGCCATCTTCCTGTTTTCAGGCCTACTGATACGTACCTGCTCTGCCAGGTTGCCGTAAGTTAGCGTGAAAATGTTCCCCGACGCGTATTGACCTCCCCTGCGCGTCCGGCGAAATGAGTTGTACGATTCCTTTTATTTCAGTTAGATAATGGCATGACAAACCTGCCCCCTGTCAGCCCTGAAAATCCGTAGTATCACGTCCCGCAAAACCCCTGAACTGACCGATTCTTATGGTCCGTCTCTGCTTGTTGATTCAGGCGATTCACGTCTTTGGTATTCAACTATCTCTTCATCCGAAAAGAATCCTATATCGTGCGGGTGCCCGCCCGCAGGCTTTACTTTGTTTCCGATGCCCGCCAGCAGCGCGAGTTTATCCGTTAACGACTGACAAAGAACAGCTGTCTCGCGCAGCAACACCTGGCTGAAAGCGTCGCCGCGCGAACGGTAAATGCGTTGAGGCCGTCGCGCAGGCATCGTGCAAAACCCTAAGAAACGATCGGCTGGCTACGTTGAACGGCCCTGCGGGTTTAAAGCACAAAAGCGTAGTGAGAACCATCCGGCAGTTCAACATCAAGGCGAAGCTTGCCACCGGTCGCTTCAACATAGCGTTTGAGCGTGGACAGCTTCAGGTCGCGCCCCGGTTTTTCCATTCCTGCAACGGTAGGTTGTTTGATGCCCAGCGCCTGCGCCATTTCTACCTGCGTTTTTTGTACTTTCTCACGCAGTTCGGCAAGGTGAATATTGAGCAGGATGTCCGTCGCCATCGCCTGAGCTTCATCCACGACGTCATTTTTTTCATCCGCAATAAGCTGTTCCAGCGTTCTGCCCATCGCGTTACTCCTTATTTTTTAATGCGTTAAGCCAGTTCGTGAATTCCCGGTCAGCAACCGGGAGCATCGCGTCGTAAAAACGTTTTTCATTGCCGACCTTATTTCCGGCACAAAGCACAATGCCGGTTCGGGCCGGGTCAAAGGCAAAAAATGCCCGTAAAGGATCGCCCCGGCTCTGGATACGTCGTTCTTTCATGTTGCTATAGCGGGAGCCTTTGAGCGTATCGGCATAAGGTCTGGACAAACCCGGCCCCTTCTCCCGCAGGACCAACAATGCTGCAAGCACGTCAGCCCTGTCGATATCGCTAAGCGAGGTAAACCAGCAGTCAAACGTATCCGTTGTTTTAATCGGCCACACAACTCCGGGATATAGGTTAAATGCTATATAGGTGTAAAGCGATAAAGAGAAGTATGGCGCGAAGGAATGAGGGGTTCATACGGTATTGCTGCAAAGCTGAAGGCGCATTCGGTTGTTTAAGTGAATGGCTACGAGGACATTTAGCGTTTTACGATCTGTATCGATAAACCCGCTCAGGGAAACCCGAGCGGGCTTTATGTTTTTTGCCATTTGGCTAGCGCGTTATGGCTAGCGGGTTTGGTTATGCGCGGTTCGGGATTGTGTCGTTCTGTTCATCAGCTCTCTAAGGCAGAAAAAACATCGGTTTAAGCTCTGCACTTATCGGGCTGTTATCCGCATTAGACGGCATTAAATCTTTCATCGATGCCCACCAGCGCTGGCAAACCTCGGTTTGCGCCACCGCGAGCCAGCGGGCTTCTGATTCAATCTCAACGCTGGCGAACAGCAGGTTACGATCGGCATCCAGCCAGATAGCATAGTGATGGGCACCATGCGCTTTTAGCGTCTGTTCCAGTTCCGGCCAGATGGGTGAATGGCGACGCAGGTATTCATCGTGGCAGTGAGCATGCACCTGCATGACAAAAGCTTTACGTAACATCGCTGCGCTCCGCATCCAGTGCTGCCTGCCAGGGTTTAACGTTAAAGCGTTCACCCAGCGCGATCAGCTGCGCGGTAGTGATGCTCTGACGAATACCGCCCATAGATAGAGCTTTTACGACAACCTCCGATGATTTTTCAGCGGTGTCGATCAGACCAAAGGTCTCATCAAGATTAGGACCCGCGCCAAAGATGCCGTGGAAGGGCCACATGACCAGGCTGTGGATCGCCATCTCATCTGCCGTTGCCTGACCGATACCGTCAGTGCCCGGCACCATCCATGGCAAAATGCCCACCCCGTCCGGGAACACCACCAGACACTCTGTGCTGCCTTCCCACAACAGGCGCGTAAAGCGTGCCGAATCCAGATTTACAACGTAGCTCAGCGCCATAAAGTGAGTAGCATGGCAGTGCATAATCACCCGATCGCTTCCCTGAGTCACCTGCTTGCGTACGCTGTGCGACTGGAAATGCGCCGCCAGTTCAGAGGTCGGCAGCCCACCGTTGCTTAATCCCCAGTGAATTTTATACGACAACCCCTGGTCATCCACCTGCAGCAGCACCAGACTGTCTGCCGGGTCGAGCTGCACGTTACGAAAAAACTTGCCGGACCCGGTCACTAAAAACCAGTCGTTAGCTAACGCCGGTGCCGGTTTACTCAGTTCAATGCAGCGCGGTTCGGCATAAAAGTCGCTGGCGAAGTCCTGCACTTCTTCGGGAAGCAGGCGCAGGCTAACGTTACCGCCGTTACGCTCATCCCAGCCTTTCAACCACATATCGCTGGTGGCTTTTACCATCCCCTGTACGAACCAGGATGTCAGAATGTTTTGCATGGTTTATCCCTTAGCGTTGACGCAAAGTATGTTGTTCGTAATGACGGACGTCGCTCAGCCAGCTGGCATCGGCAGGAACGTCATGACGCAGGCACCATACTTCCCACACCGCCTGCCACGGCAGCGACTTTTGCTCTTCCAGCAGGGCCAACCGTGTGGTGAAATCCCCTTCACTCTCCAGCCTACGCAGCCGATCGCTGGGCTCCAGCAGCGCCCGCAGCAACGCTTTTTTGGCGTTACGCGTACCAATGACCCAGGCGGCAATGCGGTTGATTGAGGCATCAAAAAAGTCGAGGCCGATATGCACCTTATCGAAGAGTTTCTGGCGGGCGATCTCATGGGCAATCGCCTGGGTTTCATCATCGAGCAGCACTACATGATCGCTGTCCCAACGTACCGGACGGCTCACATGCAGCAGCAGGCGCGGCACGTACAGCATCGCGGTAGAGATTTTGTCGGAGATGACTTCAGTCGGGTGGAAATGCCCGGCGTCCAGCGTCAGCGCAATCTGCCGGCTGCTGGCGTAGCCAAGGCAGAATTCGTTGGAACCCACGGTGTAGCTTTCCGCACCAATCCCGAATAGTTTGCTTTCCACAGCATCAATATGGTGTTGCGGGTTGAGTTGCTCACTGATGATCGCGTCAAGCGCGCTGGCAAGGCGCTGGCGCGGCGCAAAGCGGTCGATGGTGAGATCTTTCATGCCGTCCGGCACCCAAATGTTCATCACGGAAGGCGTACCGAGCTGTTCACCAAAGTAAGCCGAAATATGGCGACTGGCTTTACAGTGGTCGATCCAAAACTGGCGAATACCTGAATCGGCGTGCGACAGCGTAAAGCCATCGGCACTCTTTGCATGTGAAAAGCAGGTTGGATTGAAATCCAGCCCCAGCCTGTTGCTTTTTGCCCACGCTACCCAGTTGCTGAAGTGTTTCGGCTCGATGGCATCGCGCTCAACGGGTTGGCTGCTTTCAAGATAGATCGCGTGCAGATTCAGACGTAAGGCGCCCGGAATCAGCGATATGGCTTTTTCAATGTCGGCGCGCAATTCGTCGGCGTTGCGTGCCCGTCCCGGATAGTTGCCGGTGGCCTGAATACCGCCGGTGAGTTGCCCGTTGGGATTTTCAAAACCGCGCACGTCATCACCCTGCCAACAGTGCATCGAGACCGGGATCTCATCCAGTTGCGCCATCACAAGGTCCACATCAACGCCATTCTCAGCATAACGTTGTTTCGCCAGGTCAAAGGCCTGTTCAATCAGCTTTGTCATATGCAAGTTCCTTAGCAGGTTGGAGCAGCGCGGTGAAGCGCGCCTGATGGGCCGCAAACGCGCTGTTGTCGAGCGGTTCAAAGATGTCTGACGGGAAATTACGGCTGATGCAGCGGCGCAAATCCGCGACGTCACGCAGTTCACCTAGCGCGATGAGCTGGCAACCCACATTTCCCAGCGTGGAGGCTTCTACCGGACCGGCAATCACCGGCAGTTGACAGGCATCGGCACACAGCTGGTTGAGTAAAGGATTCTGGCTGCCGCCGCCCACGATATGCAGCTGCCGTAGCGGTGTGCCGCGTAGCTGGCCGAGTTCCAGGATTGTCTGACGATATAAGAGCGCCAGACTGTCAAAGAGGGTGCGTGCCAGTGCGGCCGCAGTGTGCGGTATCGGCATCGCCTGTTCAGCACAGGCATGTTGGATTGCCTGCACCATGTTGTCTGGGTTAATAAAGCGAGGGTGGTTAGGATCTATGAGCGAGCGACAGGCTGGCTGTTTTGCGGCATCCGCAATAAGCAGGGGCAAGTCGCGGATGTTCAGTTCGCTACAGACGCGCTGTAAAAGCCACAGCCCCATAATGTTTTTCAGCACCCGGTAACCTTCCGCGCCGCCTTCATTGGTTATGTTGGCCTTTAAAGCAGTCGCATTCACATAGGGTTGGAGACTTTCAATCCCCATTAACGACCAGGTACCTGAACTGAGATAGGCTGCATCGTCGTGCATCAGTGGCGTGGCCAGCACCGCGCTGGCCGTATCGTGCGTGGCTACGGCAATCACCGGGATCCGCTTGCCGCTGGCGCTGGCCCAATAACCCACGTTATTGCCCGGTGCATGCGGTGTGCCGAACCAGGCGGAGTCGACGCCAGCCCAGCCCAGCAAGTCACGATCCCACTCACCACTTTGAATATTCAGTAACTGCGTGGTGGTGGCGTTGGTGTATTCCCAGTTCATTTCGCCGGTGAGACGATAGTGTAGATAGTCCGGAATCATCAGCGCATGTTTCACCTGCGACTGCCAGTCCGGCTGCTGCAGATGCAGCGCGCGCAGCTGATATAAGGTGTTAAATGGCAGAAACTGAATGCCGGTGCGCTGGTATATCGCCTGCTGGCCGAGATCGTCAATCGCCTGGGCCATCAGGCCCTCGGTGCGTTTGTCACGGTAGCTCACGGCTTCGCCAACGCGATGTCCGTCTGCATCCAGCAGTACCAAATCAACGCCCCAGGTATCAATACCCATGCTGTCCGGCACGATGCCTTCATCATCCAGTTGCTGCAGTCCGGCGCGAATGTCCTGCTCCAGACGATCCAGATCCCAGCAGTCATAGCCGCCGCGCTGAACCCGCTGATTCGCGAAACGACGGACTTCACGCAGAGCGATTTTCTGGTTGTCCGACGTCCACTGCGCAAGCATCACGCGCCCGCTGGATGCGCCTAAATCAATGGCAACGATGTTACGCATATTCATGGCATGTTTTCCTGAAATGACATGGCTACAGAATAAAAAGCCTGCAGGCCTGCCACCTTAGGCGCAGTGCCAGCAGAGGATCTTCGCTGGCAGGTTTGCAAAGGTGTTCGTGAGACAGCTCACAGAACCGCGTGACGATAGAGTTGTGAGCTTTGCCGCATTTCTATCAATCACTTAGGCGATCTTAAATAATTCGCCATTTTCTTGCGCCGCCCCGTTCAAAATTCAAGGTGATGTCCGCAGCGCCTGCGTAGACTCAGTTGCAACATTGTTAACGGAGAGCAAGCCATGACCGTTCTGCATAGCGCGGATTTCTTTCCCGCCGGAAATTACGCCATTGCCATCGAGCCACGCGTGCCACAGCAGGCTTTTCCAGAGCATCATCATGATTTCCATGAAATTGTGCTGGTTGAACAGGGATCAGGTATTCATGTGTTTAATGGTCAGCCGCAGGCGTTGAGTGCCGGTTGCGTGTGCTTTGTACGCGACCACGATCGCCATCTGTATGAAAAAACCGACAACCTTTGCCTGACCAATGTGCTGTACCGAAGCCCGGGGGCGTTCCGCTTTCTTTCCGGGCTGCAGGCACTATTGCCGCGTGAAGAGGACGGCCGGTACGCGTCGCACTGGCGCATTAATCAAAAAGTGATGGGGCACGCTTTGCAGTTGGTGACACAGATGAAGCAGCAACCTCTGTGGTCACTCGAACGTCAGGCACATCAGGAGCAACTCTTTCTGCAAATGCTGGTGTTGCTACGTGAGGCCGCTCGCAATGACAACGCGCAGGACCAGGAAGCCAGACTGCACCGATTGCTTGACTGGCTGAATGAGCATTACAGTGAAGACATCGCATGGGAGGCGCTGGCCGACAGCTTTTCACTGTCGCTGCGTACGCTGCACCGCCAGATGAAGCAGCAGACAGGCAGTACGCCACAGCGTTATTTGAATCGGCTGCGGTTATTGCAGGCGCGTCATCTGCTTCGCCACAGCGATATGCGTATAACGGACATCGCCTATCAGTGTGGGTTTGGTGACAGCAACCACTTCTCCACGCTGTTCCGGCGTGAATTTGGCTACGCGCCCCGCATGGAGCGTCAACAGATGTGGTAACTGGAGCTTTTAATATGTCGCTAATTCTGTCGCGCGAGGACTACTTTCCTGCCAGAAACCTGCCCATTGCAGTGGCCGAACGTATGCCACAACCCTCTTTCCCGCCTCATCAACACAGGTTTAGCGAGATTGTAATTGTCTGGCGCGGCAACGGGCTGCACATCCTCAACGATCGCCCCTGGCTGATTACCTGCGGCGATGTGTTTTATATTCGCGACAGCGACTGCCATAGCTATGACAGCGTCCATGACCTGGCGCTCGACAACATTCTTTATTGCCGCGATCGCTTTCGGCTCGATCTTGACTGGAGCCAGCTTATACCGCCTCAGGAAGAGAATGCTCAGTCCGGTTGGCGATTAACCACCCACGGTATGGCGCTGGCGCGTGGCGTCATCAGCCAACTGGAGCGGGAAAGCCGCAAAAACGATCCCTTGTCCATTCAGCTTTCTGAAGCCTTGTTTTTACAGCTGGCGCTGATTCTGCGCCACCACGGTTACGCGGCCGATCGTTCCTGGGCGCTACCGGAAGGCGAACAGCTTGATCTGCTGATGTCGTCGCTGCTGGCCGATATCAGCCGTCCGTTTGACCTCGCCCACTTTTGCGAGCAGCACCAACTCAGCGAGCGAGCGCTTAAACAGCTGTTTCGCCAGCAAACCGGCATGACAATTGGCCACTATTTGCGTCAGCTTCAACTCTGTCAGGCAAAATACTTACTGCGCACCCAGGAAAGTTTAATCAGCGAGATTGCTTCACGCTGCGGCTTTGATGACAGTAACTATTTTTCGGTGGTGTTTACGCGTGAAACCGGCATGACGCCCAGTGCCTGGCGGCAACGTTTTGTACCGCAATGCGCCACGCTAACTGATAACGCAAAAGCCTGATACGCGTTAACGCATCAGGCTTTTATCTCTGCGGAGTCAGGCAGCCATGCCAAGCCCGACAATATTGGCAGCGATGATAATGACTATGCAGCCAATCGACAGGACGCTAACCGGACGACGCCCGACAGATTTCCACTCTTTCAGCATCAGTCCGACCAGACCACCACACAGCACATACAGACTCATGTGCAGCATCCAACTGACAAAGTCATATTGCGGTGGAATTTTGGCATGGCCCCATGCATAGAAAAAGAACTGCAGATACCACATGGTGCCGCCAAGAATAGCGAAAGCGATATTGGCAATTAACAGCGGTTTTGCCACGGAGAAGTCCCGGCGGAGGGAGAGCTCCGGCTTAACCGCCAGGCGGATAAAGCAGTACGCCAGGTTAATCAGCGCACCACCGCCCATAATCACCACATAGCTGGGTAGCGCCACGTACAGCGGATTAATACCCAGATTAGCTGCCGCAACATGCATCGGCTTTGCGGCATCCATAGCGAAGGACATGCCGGCCGAGAAAATACCGCAGATAACCGCCAGTATCAGCCCTTTCTTCAGATTGAATTCTTCGGCGTTAATGCCCAGCGCGCGCTCTTTCAGCAAACCGGCTCGCGATACAATTGCCACGCCAATCAGCGCGACCAGAACGCCAAGCAGCGTCATACGGCCACCAGCCGAGCTAAAGAGCGCGACAAAACGGCCCTGCAGCAACGGCGTCATGAGTGTCCCGACGACTAACGTAATGCCGATAGCAATACCGATGCCTAACGACATGCCGAGATAGCGCATGGTCAGGCCGTAGTTAATATTGCCGATGCCCCACATTGCACCAAACAAAAACACAGGTAGCAGCTGTGACAGACTGAAACTACTGTAGTACGCCCAGAAATTCGGCAGCAGTACGGCACTGACTGCCCATGGCAAAATCAGCCACGACATCAAGCCACCTACTGCCCACATGGTTTCCCATGACCATTTTTTGACCTGTTTAAACGGCGCATAAAAACATGCGGCACTGGCGGCACCCACCAGATGCCAGAAAATACCGGCAATAATGGCACTGTTCATTGTTATTCCTTCGCAAGGTTGAGGCCAAACAGGAAACCGACGTTTCCTGATAAGCAGCAGTCTAGAGGGAGCTGCTTTCACTCAGCCTTTGAATGGCTGCCGGAAAACACAGGCCGCTGGCAAAATCCGGTGAATTTTCAACATAAAGATCACAAATTCACATTTAAGGACAGTAACCGGACGTTTTACCTAAACCGCTTATTATTCGAGATATTTTTGTTGTTTGTTGTGTTGATCGGCACAGTTTTAATCTTACTGCCAGCACGCTTATTAACGTGGCAATGACATAAAGTTGAGCTGCGGGTTCGCTGCAAAGATGGTTTGGCGGACGAAGAGGGAAAACGGTCGGCAGAAAAGGTTTGTGATATGACTCAAGGCTAGTGGGGATACTGTGATCAGCGGGAGATCGCATGATGTTGGATAAGCACTCTACGATTCAGCGCAGTAGTCGCTGCGCATGTTATTAACTGCAGTCACGCAATGAGACGTTTGCGTGGCAGGGCAAACCGAAAGGACAATCGGCCGGGGATGCCTACCGTCAAAAGCCTACCGCTTCGTCATTGACTGCGCGGGCAGGCACGAGCTTATCGCCATCCCAGGCGTTCCGGCATTTGCTGGCGAATACAGGGTTTCAGCCCGTCGCCCCTTCTCATAAGACGCTGACCGCTCAGATAACAAAACACGCTGTGGAAATGCTGGCTTCGTCGTGTCTTTCTTCCCTTCCCTGCCATCTGCAGTGCGGCTTTGGCAAAGATAAAAAGGTGTATCGTCGTAATCTGTTTCACTCTGTTTTCACATAACGTTAACGAGTTAAAAGCGGAGCCCTGCATATGACAACACATCATCAACATTTCATTAATGGTGTTTTTGTGCCTAATCACAGCGATAAGTGGATTGAAGTGATTAATCCTGCTACCGAAGCGCTACTGTCACGCATTCCTCAAGGCACGCGTCAGGACGCCGCAGACGCTATCGCCGCTGCCGATGCCGCGCAGCCGGGCTGGGAAGCCTTACCGGCCGTGGAGCGCGGCAGCTGGCTGCGTAAAATTGCCACAGCCATTCGTCAGCGTGAACCCGAACTCAGCGCCACTATCGTGGCAGAAGGCGGTAAAACCCAGGGGCTGGCAAAAACCGAAGTGCTTTTTACTGCTGATTACCTGGACTACATGTCCGAATGGGCGCGACGCTACGAAGGTGAGATTGTGAACAGCGATCGTCCTAATGAAAATATTTTCGTCTTTAAAAAAGCGATTGGCGTTACTACCGGCATCTTACCGTGGAACTTCCCGTTTTTTTTGATTGCGCGTAAAGCGGCGCCGGCACTGATTACCGGCAATACGATTGCGATAAAACCGAGTGAGTTGACGCCCAATAACGCGGCCCTGTTTGCACAGATCGTTGCGGATATCGGCCTGCCAAAAGGTGTGTTCAATGTTGTTTACGGCTACGGCCCTGAGATCGGTCAGGAGCTGGCTGGCAACGAAAAAGTGGGGTTGGTAAGCCTGACGGGCAGCGTTAATGCCGGGATTGCCGCCATGGAAGCGGCAGCAAAAAACGTTACCAAAGTCTCTCTGGAGCTGGGGGGTAAAGCGCCGGCCATTGTAATGGATGATGCCGACCTCGATCTGGCAGTAAAGGCCATTGTCAGCTCTCGCGTCATTAATACAGGCCAGGTCTGCAACTGCGCAGAGCGGGTTTATGTACAGGAAGGGATTTATGACCGCTTTATCAGCGCACTGACAGAGGCGATGCAACACGTGACGTTTGGCAATCCGGCTGAAAAAAACGATATCGATATGGGGCCATTGATCACCGCCGCCGCGCTGGCGCGGGTTGAGCAAAAAGTTGCCAGGGCAGTAGAAGAAGGCGGCAGGGTTGTGTTGGGCGGTAAACGGGCGGGTCGCGAGGGCTTTTACTTCGAGCCCACGATTATTACCGGCGTACGCCAAGAGATGGAGATTATGCGTGAGGAAATTTTTGGCCCGGTGCTTCCTGTAATGACCTTTAAAACGCTCGAAGAAGCTATCGCACTGGCCAATGACTGTGAGTACGGCCTGACTTCCTCAATCTACACTCAGAACCTGACCACCACAATGACCGCCCTGCGTCAGCTGAAGTTTGGTGAAACCTACGTTAACCGCGAGAATTTTGAAGCCATGCAGGGATTCCATGCCGGCTGGCGCAAATCTGGCATCGGCGGTGCTGATGGTCGTCATGGGCTCGAGGAATATCTGCAAACGCATGTTGTGTATTTGCAGTGTTAACGACGGCGGTTTGCGGCCCTGCCGGGTCGCACCCTGAGGAGGTTAAACGGATGGCATTTCCTTATTGGCAACTGAATTCACGCGGTGAAGGAAACCGCGTTATCTGTTTGTTCTGCCAATAAAGTAGGCCAGGCGGTTTTATGCTCACCTGACCTGAATTCAAGGGGCAACCCGCAACGCTGACTTTGAGAAGTGAGCAATCAATCACACCTTTCCGTTTTATGACTTATCGACCCGCAGCACAATGCATCCTTCGCTAATTTCTGCCGAGACCCGCGTGCCGGTATCAAATCCGGCTTCACGCAACCATTTGCCGCTGATATTCAGCGCAGGCGTGCTGGTGTCGCCAAAATTAGGTACGTAGCCGACTTTGTACCGGCGCTGAGTTTTTGAAATCGCGGAAGACGGTTTCTGAACAAGATTAAGCGTGGTAACAGACATTGAATAATCTCCCTTATTTGATGATGGTGTATTTACACAATGCGCCAGCCATGGCTGTAAAAAATTAAAAGCATATCTGTTAAAAATTTATGCTGGCTGTCTGGCCAGTAGCGTTTTTAGCGTACCGTTATCTGCTTTTACAAAGCAGATAAAACATAGCGCCTAAAGTAGATGATAACAAGCCAGGTGCTGGAACCCGGCTCGCACAATTTGACTTATGCCCCTTTTATCAAGGATCATTCATCCGGGTTGCCGAAGCGTTAAAATGCACCATCTGGAGGTTTAGATTGACGGGCGCGGAATTAGGGAATGTCCATCGCAGTCAGGTAGCCATATTCAATCTTTGTTAAAGTCAATTGCTCATTCTGATTAAAAAACAGCTTCACAAAATTCGCACTATCACCAATGAGCTCGACGCGCTGATACTCTGTAAAAGTAAATTGATTTAAAATATACGACATTCTTTCACGGTGTGCTGCTGGAATAGGGTTTTTAGATATGACCTCCCCTGCAAAAGTCGGCTCTGTGTCTTTGGAGGGTTTAAAATTATGTTTTTTCAACTTTGCCTTCTGAGAAAAAGCAACGAGCGCATCATGCGCGCTGTTAAAATTGTCTGCCAGATTTTTCAAATGCGCAGCTAATTGATTAATTGACAGGGTGCGGTTATTTGAATGGTACGATAAACCAATTCCCCCAAGACTTGCCACAGCAGGGACGATACTTCGTCCAACGATGCTAAACAAACCTGCAGTTGAGGTCCAAAAGATTGCCAATAAGGTGGCTGAACTTAACGCAACGGCTCCCATTGAAGTGGTATTATAATGCTGTACAGGAATGCCGAGTATGCGATTGTTAATATGCTTTATCTCACCATTCGGCCGCCGCCCTGTAGCCTGCTCTGTGGGAGGATTTTTAAAACGACTGTTACTGTTATTTTTATAATCGTTCAACGCACTGGCAATAACACTGGTTTCCCTTTTAGAAAGACTGGCAATTTCCATCGGCTCAAGCGAACTCATCAGAATCAATGATTCTTTGAGAATTTCAGAGGGTAAAAAGCTGCCTGAAGTATCAGAATTTAAACTGGGATTCGTCGTGAGTCCCTCAATCACATGTATGCCTGGAAATGCCATAATAACCTCTTTTTAAGATGTAACAGTTCCTTTGATTAGCTTTCTTTATTTTGCTTGATATCCCAACCCATCTGCACAGAAGCGGCTTTCGTTCCCTGAGAAGCCTGTTCCCAGTATTCCAGCGCAACCTTGCTGGCTTGAAAGGAATACTGCATACCCAGCGTGGACGCGTGACCAATGCCGGTAAAGTCAGTCTGCGTAACCAGCACATCTTCAAGCGTGATGCGAGTATATTCCACTTCCTGCCCGCCTGCCTTGCAAACAGACAGCTGAATTTTTGGCAGATGTTTACCACTGGCACAATATTTCACTAACGCCGGTGTGGCCTTATCGATCAATGCCTCAACGCTTAAATCGCGATAATTCACTTTTCCCGCACCGCCACCACCGCCAACGGACATATTACCTGGTTGCTGCGCGCCCCAGTTAAATGACAGAACATCTATCCATTTTTTATGGTTTGCATTTTGCGACTCACCTTCAATTCCATCTATTTTCAAAAAGATATCAATAGCCATTTTTCACCTTTATTTTAAGGGCGGATTAACTCAGCTCTCTTTATTTTGTTTAATATCCCAACCGGCTTTGCTTTCCGCCCCTTTGGTACCGCTGGCACTTTGTTCCCAGTAGCTGGTAGACACTTTGGATGCCTGAAAGGCGTAGTCCACCACAATGGTGTCACCTTGCCCTACTCCGTTAAAATCCGTTGCCGTAACCAGTACATCTTCCAGCACAATCTTCGTGTACTCAATTTGGTTGCCACCGGCTTTGCAAACCGACAGTTCTACCTTTGAAACATGCTTTCCGCTGGAGCAGTATTTAAGAATGGCAGCAGTGGATTTGTCGATTAACGCTTTAACACGCAGATCGTTGAAATTCACTTTTCCTGAGCCGCCACCGCCACCTACCGCCATATTACCGGGTTGCGAAGCCCCCCAGTTAAATGAGAGCACGTCGGTCCATCCTTTATGATTGCTGTCCTGTGATTCTCCAGCAGTCCCTTCAACTTTCAAATAAATATCAATCGCCATTAATTTTTTCCGATTACGCTGTGATAATGATGAAACGGGTGTTGCAATCCGTTATATTCGGCAGGTTCAGACAGAATTTAGAGCCATTTGAATTAAGAAACAGGCAGCAGCATATCAATGCTGTTGCATCGTGCTAACAGAAATAGTAACGCCTGAGAGTTTTCTCAGTAAATATGAATATGTCAGGTAACCAGAATACAGTTAACCTTGAAGGCCTTTATACATTAATAAAATTAACACAACTTCATGTCAATTCATTTACAACTAACAATGTATTATTGAGATAAATCTGAAAGCTGATGTTTTCAGCGGCTGATAGTTTCAGAGGTTAATAACGCTAAACATCTCGCTGCACTGGCCAGCAATATTATCGGCGGGGAATGTGAGAAATATTACAGTAGAAGAGGCATTATTATTTTAGTAAAAACCCCACGCAGCGAGGACTGTGTGGGGTTATTAATCTGGCAAGATCAAGCAGGCTTAACGCCAGCCCAGCTCCGGCGCCACGTACTTCAGAATCGATTCAATGACGTGTGCGTTGTAGTCCACGCCCAACTGATTCGGTACAGTGAGCAGCAGTGTATCCGCTTCAGCAATCGCCTCATCCTCTGCCAACAGTTTGATCAGTTTTTCCGGCTCGGCGGCATAGCTGCGACCAAAGATGGCGCGGGTTTTCTCATCCAGAAAACCGACTGAATCCTGATCCTGTCCACTGCGGCCAAAGTAAGCCCGATCCATATCGTTCACCAGCGCAAAAATACTGCGACTGACGGAAACCCGTGGCTTACGCGAGTGCCCCGCCGCTTTCCATGCTTCACGGTAGGCGCGGATCTGTTTTGCCTGCTGGATGTGGAACGGCTCGCCGGTTTCATCATCTTTGAGCGTCGAGCTTTGCAGGTTCATGCCCATCTTCGCCGCCCATACTGACGTGGCGTTGGAGCCCGAACCCCACCAGATGCGATCGCGCAGGCCTTCAGACAGCGGCTCAAGACGCAGCAGGCCCGGTGGATTCGGGAACATCGGCTGTGGATTCGGTTTGGCAAAACCTTCGCCACGCAGCGCATCCAGGAAAACTTCTGTGTGGCGACGGCCCATGTCCGCATCCGTCTCGCCTTCCTGCGGCGCATAACCAAAGTACCGCCAGCCCTCAATCACCTGCTCTGGCGAGCCGCGGCTCAGGCCCAACTGCAGGCGACCGTTGGAAATCAGATCGGCAGCGCTGGCATCCTCCACCATATAGAGCGGATTTTCATAGCGCATATCGATAACGCCAGTACCTATTTCAATTTTTTTGGTGCGAGCGCCGACCGCTGCCAGCAGTGGAAACGGCGAGCTAAGTTGGCGGGCGAAGTGATGCACACGGAAATAGGCACCATCGGCCCCGAGTTCTTCTGCCGCTACCGCTAAATCTATAGACTGCAGCAACACGTCCTGAGCAGAACGCGTGGCGGACTGCGATGATGGCGTCCAGTGGCCGAATGAGAGAAAACCAATCTTTTTCATCTGTTACGTCTCCTGACGAAAGAACAATGCTTTCGCGTGATAAACCTCAATGAAATAAGGTTACGCCAGCCGCGCCGTGACGGATAGTGAATATCCTTAAGCGCTACATTCAAGAATTTTGACATAGCTTGCGCTGACCTGACTGCGGTCAGTGCACTATTCTGTGTGGGTGCAGATTGTAATAATGCTTGCGGGCAGATTGGGTTTTAACGCATAACGTAAATCACTGCCCTGCATCTGGGCAGATGCGTTCAATGGAGGAAGAAGGGATGCGTATTTTGATTGTAGGTGCGGGGGCAACCGGCGGCTATTTTGGCGCACGGCTGATACAGGCCGGGCAGAATGTGACCTTCCTGGTCCGTGAAGGCCGTTTTAATCAGTTACAACAAACCGGCCTGGTGTTGCAAACCCGCTCAGGGCAGGAAACGCTTGAACCCCAGTTGGTCACCGCCGCCAGGCTTGACGCGCATTACGACTTAATCATCTTAACGGTTAAAAGTACCGGCCTGGCGCAGGCGATTCACGACATCCAGCCGGCTGTTGGGCCACAAACCCTGATCATGCCGATTCTGAATGGCATGCGACATATTGACACCTTGCTCACCCACTTCGGTGCCGATCGGGTGATCGGTGGCTTGTGCAAAATCAACGCCACGTTGAACGATAAAGGCCATGTGGTGCAGTTGACGCCCTTACACCAGATCTATTACGGCGCACTGGATGGCAACAACGATGACCGACTGCAGCAGGTCGATGCCGCGCTACGTGGTAGTGCCGTGGAAACGTTTTTTTCCGACAATATTATCGGTGAGTTATGGGAAAAATGGCTGCTGTTAAGCACGCTCGGCGCGGTGTGTTGTCTGGCGCGGGGGAACACGCAACAGATACTGGCCCAGGCCGGTGGCGAGATGCTGCTTCAGGGCATTTACAGCGAGGTGCTTCAGGTTATCTGCGCGGAGGGCTATCAGCCCCGCCCTGCCGTTACCGCAAAAATTTATGAATTGCTGAACGATCCGTCGACGCCGATGACCTCCTCCATGTATCGTGATTTGACCCAGGGTTTTGCTATTGAAGCCGATACGATCATTGGCGACCTGCTGCTACGAGCCAGTCGTCATGGTATGACTGTGCCACTGTTGAATGCGGTAAATGTTAACCTGCAAATCTATCAACAGAACCGTTAAACACGGATGTGATGGGAAAGCAGCCGCGCCGTCGCAGGACGCGCGAGTAACGGAATTTTGTTACACTCGCTGCCTCATCTTTTGGAGGAATAATGACGTCCCGCTCTGTGACCCTTGATGATGTTGCCCAACTGGCTGGCGTTTCCTATCAAACGGTTTCTCGCGTGCTTAACCGCTCTGAGCAGGTTTCCCCCCGCACCCGTGAAAAAGTTGAAGCGGCGATGCAGCAGCTTAACTATGTGCCCAATCGGGTCGCACAGCAGCTGGCGGGAAAAGCGACCCGAACCTTAGGCCTTGCAACCAGTAACCTGGCCCTGATGGCCCCGGCGCAGATTGCTTCGGCCATTCAGCAGCGCGCCGCCAGCGCCGGTTATCACCTGGTGATCGCGATGGACAGTGAGGATAATGCGGAAGCGACAGTGAATGAACTGATGGCCCAGCGCGTGGATGCGGTGCTGATCAATATGCCGTTAGAGGCGGCCGAGGCGGAAAAAATCCGCGTGATGTGCGGTAAAAAGCCGGTACTGTTTCTGGATGCCGATCCCCATGCTCTCGTATCTCATTGCCAGTATTCAAACGAACAAGGGGCGCGTGCCGCCGTTGCACATCTGATTGCGCTCGGGCACCGGCAAATTGGCCTGCTGAATGGCCCGGTGCGCTCAGTATCGGCTCGTCAGCGCGAAGCGGTCTGGCGTCAGGCGCTGGCAGAGCATCAGTTATCTCCCTGCTGCGTCCTGCGCGGCGACTGGAGCGCCAAATCCGGCTATCAGGCGATGCTGGCGCAACTCCCGAATGCCCTGCCCCAGGCGCTTTTAGTGGCGAATGATGAGATGGCGCTGGGCGCGATGCGGGCGCTACATCAGCACGGCGTGGCGATTCCGGGCGATATTTCTCTTGTCGGCTACGATGACACGGCAGAAAGCGCCTGGTACCAGCCGCCACTGACCACCATTCGCCAGGATCTTCAGCAGCTCGGCACCCACAGCGTGGATCAGGTGCTGGCCGAACTGCGGGGTGAAGCGGTGGCGTCACGTACCCTGGAGCCGATGCTGGTGATCAGAGAAACCACCGCAGCGCCCGCCAGCCAAAACCTGGACTTATCGGATCTGGCGCGTCAACTCCAGCAGATTGCACGTAGGCTGACCCGCTAAGTCTTCAGCGACGTCTACCAGCCATAAAAAAAGCCCGCCCAACCTGAAGGTTGCGCGGGCCGGTTATCAGCAGCGAAGGGTTTCCGTTATTCGCGCGCCCTTACGGCGCTTTGGTTTCACCCACGCCCATGGTCTTGAGCTTTTTAGACAGCTCACGGCGCTCTTTCGAGAGGTCGGCGTTTTTGATGATGTATTCATCCACGCGATCTTCATAGTCCGCACGCATGCTGGCGATGATTTCCTGTATCGCTTCCACGCTCATGCCGGGTTTAATGTATTCGCTCAGGTTGTCCAGCAGCAGAACACGCTTTTGGTTGTCACGAATTTTCTTCTCATTATCGACAATTTCACGCTGCAGTTTGTTCTTGCGGCGAAACGTACGGACAAACTCAAGTACGTCCTGAAATGATTGCTTGGCATTTTCCATGATGGCACCTTTCTTTAAGCCTGCTAAAGCAGGGAGAGAGTCAAAACGATCAGCTTAGCGGCTAGCCAGCCTTAAGGGCAATTCTCACAGCTAAATTCGGACTGGCTCTTATCTTAGCGCAAAAAAACCGGGTTCCGCATTAAGTCATTGTCTGAGGTGATTATTTACGCAGCGCCAGACGCAGTAAGTCCGTCATGCGCTCCAGTTGCTTCGCCAGCTCCAGACTCAACCAGACATAGCCATAAATTGGCGTCTCCTCCAGACGGTCACTGCCGCTGGCGATCAACTGCTTAAGTTCATTGACGATTTCCGTTAACTCATGGTTGGCCGCGATGATGTCATAGGTTTCCCCTTTCACCGCCATCTCCGACAACGTTCGTAGCGCGTTTTCCGTCATCTGCTGGGTACGGCGCAGCGTCGGCGCATTCAGCATAATCAGATGGCTTTCCCGCGATGCCCACCAGGCATTAATTTGCATCTCAATGGTGTACACCATATTACGGTTTATGGTCTGAATCGCTTCAAATACCGATTTAGGAATACGCGTTTCTTTGCTGGACGGCTCCAGCAGCGCGCGCATTTTGATGACGCTGGAGAGCAGCTTCCCAAAGGGCTTATTCAGTCGCGGCTTTTCCACCAGGTTAGCGGAAAACCCTGCATGATAGATTTTTGCCATCTCGCCCAGCGTATCCGAAAGCTGGATACGCCAGTGAATGTAGGCGCGCTGTGCCCAGACAGCGGTAAATATCAGCGCCAGCAGCGAGCCTAAAATCACATCGCCGCCACGCCACATGGCGACGGTGAAATCCCCCATTGGCGCGCCGACCACTACGCAGAGCGTGATGCCAATCAACAGCGCCATATAGGGATGCTTTCCCAGGGTCAGATAGCCGCTGATAAACATGATCAGCGCGCACCAGGCCAGCATGCCCGGTAGCGAAATCATCTCCAGCTTGAGCGCAATCAATCCCGAAATTGACCCGGCAATCGTGCCGCCAATGCGCTGAATGGCGCGGGGAAACACATTGCCCCACGTGGAGATCGGCCCCATCACCACCACCAGCGTAATCAGCGGCCAGGTGCCTTCGGGAATGCCGGTCATCCGCACAAACAAAAAGGCAAAAAGAAACGCCACCGCGATGCGCAAGCCGTGCACGCTGCGGTAATGGCGATATAACCAGAATTCCAGATTAGAGATGGGCTTATCAGAGCGCAAGATAGCTGTCCGCGGGTAAAGAGGTGATTCTACGCGATGCACCGTGTGAGTCCTGGCGCGCCGTCAATATTTTAGTCAATACGTGACACATTGGGCCATTATCACCAACCTGTGGCGGTAAATCAGCAAAATAAAACGTTCAGGTGGCAATAGGGTCCTGCGATGCGAGCCCTCGCGGCACCTGCCCGGCAGGCAGGTGCGCGTGGCCTGAGATTAAAACTTACGTTTCAGATAGTCGGAGAGGCGGCTAAACATGCCGGCTTCGTTAACGGCACTGAGCGCCACCAGCGGATAACTGGCAATCTGCTTGTCTTTATCCATGACCTGAATCTCACCAATGTTCTCATTGGCTTTCAGCGGTGCTTCCAGATCGCTACGGTTAATCACGTATTTGGCTTTCACGTTCGGAATTTCACTGCGCGGGAGCGACAGGTAAACATCATTTGCCGTGCCCACCTCAACCTGATGCGGATTGCCGTACCACACGTGTTCGCTGCCGATCTTCTTGCCCGCATGGAACAGTTGGACCGTGTCGAACGTATTCTGGCCCCAGACCAGCAGTTTACGCGCCTGCTCTTCGCGCCCTTTCGCGCTTTTACCGCCCATCACCACGGCAATCAGGCGATGCTGACCGACCACATTTGAGGCGATGATATTAAATCCTGCGGTTTCGGTATGACCTGTTTTCAGACCATCCACGTGAAGACTGTTATCCCACAGCAGACCATTACGGTTGTTCTGAGTGATGCCATTCCAGGTCAGGGTTTTCTCACGGTACATGGCATAGAAATCCGGCTCGCCGTCGATGATGGCGCGAGACAGCTTTGCCATGTCCAGCGCACTGGAGAACTGTCCTGGCGCATCCAGACCGTGGACGGTTTCGAAATGGGTATTGGTCAGGCCCAGTTTCTCCACGTAATGATTCATCAACTTCACAAAGTTGTCCTGGCTGCCCGCGACATAATCGGCCAGCGCCACGCAGGCATCGTTACCCGAATCGATAATGACACCGCGGCTTAAGTCGCGCACGCTCAGCTTATCGCCCGGTTTCAGGAACATGAGCGATGAACCTTTAAAGACCGGATTGCCTGCGGCCCAGGCGTCTTTCCCCACGGTGACCATATCGTCGCGCGTAATTTTCTTTTGATCGATGGCGCGGTCAACGACATAGCCCGTCATTAACTTGGTCAGGCTGGCCGGATTGCGGCGTTCGTCAGGATTGCCCGCCGTAAGCACCTGCCCCGTGGTGGCATCCATTAGCACCCATGATGCGGCATCGATCGCCGGCGGCGTCACGGGAAACGGCATATCGTCGGCCTGTGCCAGCGAAGCCCAAAAAACAGTTACGGTAATTAACAGACGCCTTTTCAACACTTCATCCTTAGTTGCACAAATAAAACAGACGGGAACAGCCGGACGTTTTACGGCAAAAGCCTTAAGAAGGTTTAATTAAATTGAAAAAAAATATGAACTGCCGGGTGCCACCACGCAGCTTTGGTCAGTACGGTTGTGCTGGCGAGCGCAGAAGACTATCCTGAACGTTGATTTTTTTGCAGACAGGACAGCGACGTGCCCGCCTCTGAATTCACTTTCTTATTCCATGATTACGAAACCTTCGGCACCAGTCCGTCACGGGATCGTCCGGCGCAGTTTGCCGGGTTACGTACCGACAGCAACTTTAATCCGGTTGGCGAGCCAGAGGTGTTTTACTGCCGTCCGCCGGACGACTATCTGCCCCAGCCTGAAGCGGTAATGATTACCGGTATTACGCCGCAAATTGCCGCCTCGCGGGGCGTCAGCGAGGCCGAGTTTGCCGCCCGCATTCATGCCCTGTTCACCGCCGAACAAACCTGCGTGGTGGGCTACAACAACGTGCGCTTCGACGATGAAGTGACACGCAATATTTTCTACCGCAACTTCTACGATCCCTACGGTTGGAGCTGGCAAAACGGTAATTCGCGCTGGGATTTACTGGACGTGATGCGTGCCTGCTATGCGCTACGGCCCGAAGGCATCAACTGGCCCGAAAATGAAGACGGCTTTCCCAGCTTCCGGCTGGAGCACCTGACCAAAGCCAACGGCGTAGCCCATGAAAACGCCCACGATGCGATGTCGGATGTCTATGCCACACTGGCGATGGCGAAACTGGTGAAAGAGAAACAGCCTAAGCTGTTCGAGTTTTTGTTTACGCATCGCAACAAAAACAAACTCATGACCCTGATCGATATTCCACAGATGAAGCCGCTGGTGCACGTTTCCGGGATGTTTGGCGCAGCACGCGGCAATACCAGTTGGGTGGTACCGCTTGCCTGGCATCCGGATAACCGCAATGCGCTAATCGTGGTGGACCTGGCCGGGGATATGACGCCGCTTTTAACACTGGATGCCGACAGCCTGCGCGAACGTCTGTATACGCGCAAAAGCGAGTTGGGCGATCAATCAGCCATCCCCGTTAAGCTGGTGCACATCAATAAGTGCCCCGTGCTGGCTCCGGCGAATACCCTGCGGCCTGAAGATGCCGGGCGGTTGGGCATCGATCGCAAGTCTTGTCTGGATAATCTGGCGACGCTGCGTCAGCATCCTGAAATACGTGAAAAGCTGGTGGCGATATTTGCCGATGCGGAACCCTTTACGCCGTCGGATGATGTGGATACCCAGCTCTACGATGGCTTCTTTAGCGATGCCGATCGGGCGGGCATGAACATTATTCGCCAGACGGCGCCGGCTAACCTGCCCGCGCTGGATCTGACGTTTGACAGTCCGCGCGTGGCGAAGCTGCTGTTTCGTTATCGGGCGCGGAACTTCCCCGGCACCCTGGATGATGCTGAACAACAGCGCTGGCTGCAGCACCGTCGCGAAGTACTGAATCCGGATAAGGTGCAGTCGTTTTTGATGGAGCTGGAATCGCTGGCCAGCCTGCATGAAAGCGATCAGGAAAAGCTGGCCCAGTTAAAAGCGCTGTATCTGTATGCGCAGGAACTGGTGTCCTGACGCTCAGACTGGCCGGGAAACGCGAATCGCCTTTCCCGGCCAACATATCAAATCACAAACCACAGCGCCCACGTCAGAACAAAACCGGTCATCCCCATCAGGGTTGTCAGTACCGTCCAGGTTTTTAATCCATCCGCTACCGACAGGCCCAGATAGCGCGTCACCACCCAGAAGCCCGCATCGTTGACATGAGACAGCCCTAGCCCGCCGAAGCACACTGCCAGCGTGACCAGAACGCGGTGCATATCATCAATGCCGGTCACGGCCTGCGTCAGTAGTCCGCTGGTGGTAAGAATCGCGACGGTAGCCGACCCCTGCGAGGCGCGCAGCGCCAGCGACAGAATAAAGGCCGCGGGGATTAATGGCAGGTGCAGCGTTTCCAGCGCTAGCGCCAGCGCTTTACCGACGCCGGACTCCACCAGCACCTTCCCAAAGGCCCCACCCGCGCCCGCCACCAGAATCACGCTCGCCGATCCGGGGATGGCCCGGCCGGTCAGATCTTCCAGCTTATCTTTGCTCCAGCCACGGCGGATGCCCAGTAGCCAGGCGGCCAGGCCCAACGCAATCAGCAGCGCTATGGGCGGTGTGCCAATCACCGTCATGATTTTACCTGGCAGGCTGTCCTGCGCCAGCAGCGAGTGAGACAGCGTACCTAATACAATCAGCACAATCGGCACCACGATCAAACCGCTGATGGTCAGCGCACCCGGCGGTGCAGGTTCATTTTTCTTCTGCGCCCCTTCCGGCTTCGCCATCTGCAGCTGTTCCAGCACCTCGACCGACAGATGATACTGGCGACGGTTCATCACCTTTGCGACGTAATAACCTAAAATGCCGACCGGCACCGAGACCAGAATCCCCAACATCATCAGCCAGCCCATATCGGTGTGCAAAATGGCCGCAGCGGCCGCGGCCCCCGGATGGGTGGGCAGCGCCACGTGTACCGTTAACATCACACCGGCCATTGGCAGGCCAAACTTCAGGGGAGAAACCCGCGCCACTTTGGTAAAGCCGTAGATCAGCGGGATAACAATGATAAAACCCACTTCAAAAAACACCGGGATGCCCAGAATAAAGGCGGCCATGGTCAGTGCAGCAACAGTGCGTTTCAGGCCCAGCGTTTTGCTGAAGCGCTGCGCCAGCGACTCGGCGCCGCCCGAGGCTTCGATAATCGCCCCGAGCATGGCTCCCAGCACGATAATGATGGTGATGTGCCCCAGCAATCCCCCCATACCGCTGATGATGGTTTCCATGATTTTTTCAGCCGGAATACCGGTGGCGATCGCCACCAGCAGGCTGACAATCAACAGGGCGACAAAGGGATGGACTTTGGCTTTAATGACCAGCAACAGCAAAATCACAATGCTGGCGGTCGCAATGGCTAACAGCAACGCAGTCGTCATAGTAAACCTCTGGAATAGTTATCTTTTTTAGCGTTTTTTGGCTACAGCTCTACCTGGTGCTGGTCCGTTTTAAAGACGACCAGAACTGCACCGCTGCCGCAGCACCGGTGTGATTTTTTAACCTTAACTCAGCGGTGTTTCGCCCAGGGCGCCAGCCAGCTCAGCCCTTCCACGGTGTCCCCGCGCGGGAAATATTCGCAGCCGATCCAGCCCTCGTAACCCACCTCATCAAGCAGGCTGAACAGCCAGGGATAGTTGATCTCGCCCTCGTCAGGTTCATGACGACTGGGCGCGGCGGCGATTTGCACATGCTGATAACGCCCGGCGTAGTGGCGAATGAGGTGGCTGAGATTGCCGTCCACCATCTGGGCATGGAACAGATCCAGTTGGGTAAAGACGTTGGGACGATCGATGAGCTCAACCATCTCCAGCGTCTGATACTGGCTGGCATAGAGATAATGGGGTTTAGTGGTGGGATTTAACGCTTCGATTAACAACCGGATGTTGTGTGGGGCGAAGCGTTCTGCTGCATAACGCATATTACCGATGAACGTCTCAACATACTGCTGGCGATCGGCACCGGAAGGGACGGTTGCCGCCATGATGTGCACCTGTGGGCAATCCAGCGCCAGCGCGTAGTCCAGAGCCCTGTCGATATCGGCTCTTGCCTCCGCTTCCCGGCCGGGAATGGCTGAAACCCCCCATTCCCCCGCAGCCACGTTGCCCGGTGCGGTATTGAACAGCACCAGTTTAAGCCCGTTGTCATCGAGCAGCGTTTTCAGTTGCTCAGCCGGATAGTCGTAAGGAAACAGAAATTCAACCGCGTCAAAGCCCGCCTGTGCAGCGGCGGCAAAGCGCTGCAGAAAGGGCACCTCATTGAACTGGGTAGATAAGTTAGCTGCAAACGTTGGCATTATCGGCTCCTGAGTTCGGCGACTTCGTCGGCGGTAAGATAGCGAATGGCCCGGTCGCCCAGGGTAAACATCAGGCGTGCGGTTTCTTCCAACTCTTCGGTATTGTCCGCCGCTTCTTGCAGGGATTTGCCCACCACGACCGGACCATGGTTCGCCAGCAGAAAAGCACGGTAGCGCGGCGCCAGAAGAGCCAGGTCCTCCGCCAGTCGCGCGTCGCCGGGTTTATAGTAGGGCACCACCGGCACGTCTCCCACCCGCATCACCACATAGGGCGTGAACGGGCGGATGCAGTTCTGGCTGTCCAGATTTTGCAGGCATGAGAGCGCGGTCAGGTAGTGACTGTGCAGGTGAACCACCGCCCGGCAGTCGGGGTTATTCAGGTAGAGCGCGCGGTGAAAGGCGATCTCTTTTGAGGGTTTATCCCCGGCAATCCACTCCCCCTGTAACGTCACTTTAGACAGGCGCTGGGCATCCAGTTCGCCCAGGCAGGAGCCGGTGGGCGTCGCCAGCAGGGTGCCATCGTCCAGCAGCAGCGAAAGATTACCGGCCGATCCGGTGGCATAACCGCGCTGGAAGAAAGATGCGCCCAGCCTGACCATCTCTTCACGGGCCTGTTGTTCAGTCATGGGAAAACTCCGTTTGTGCGCGGCGGAAAAACTGTTCATCACCAAAATTGCCTGACTTCAGCGCGAGTGACAACGGCTGCCCGATATCTCTCACCCAGGGCACGCCGGGCGAAATCACCGGACCAATATGGAATGCAGTCACGCCCAGGCTTTGGGCGACCACGCCAGAGGTTTCGCCGCCTGCGACGATAAAGCGCTGCCAGCCCCGGGACTTCAGCGTGCGAGCTATCTGGGCAAACAGCTGCTCCACCGCCTCACTGCTGCGCTGTGCGCCATAGTGCTGTTGAATCGACTGCAGCTGTTGCGCATCCGCGGTGGCATAGAGCATGGGTGCGAGGGGCTCATCAGCATGCTCTGCGACCCAGTCGCATAACGCCTCGGCGTACTTTTCGTCGCTGAGGCAGCGCGACACGCTGATCTCCTGGGCGGATGCCTGCTGGCGATAGGCATTGACCTGGCGGTTTGTCATTTGTGAGCAGGAGCCCGAGAGCACTACCGCCCGTTGGCCCTGTGGGTAACCCGCGCGCTGTGCTTGCGGGTCATCGCGGTGGGTCGTTGACCACTGGCGCGCCAGGCCAATCGCCAGCCCGGAGCCGCCCGTGACCAGCCGCATCGAGGTGAGTGCTTCGCCCTGGTTCAGCAGATGTTGCTCAGTAAGCGTATCAAGCACCGCGTAATTCACCCCCTGAGCACGCAGCTGCTCAAGTTGCCGTGATATCGCGCCTGCACCCTGCTCTATCGTGGTCGCAGAGATGAGCCCGGCTTTTCCCGTGCTCTGGCTCTCCATCAGCCGTAGCAGGTTACTGTCGGTCATTGGCGTGACCGGATGATGGCGCATGCCGGAATCCGACAGCAGCTGTTCACCCACAAACAGATAACCCTGATAAACGGTGCGCCCGTTCACCGGCAACGCCGGGCAGATCACCGTCAGCGTCTCATCCAGTGCGGCCATGAGCGCATCCGTCACCGGACCGATATTGCCCGCGGAGGTGCTGTCGAACGTGGAGCAGTATTTAAAATAAAAGCGCTCACAGCCTTGCGCCTGCAGCCAGCGCAGCGCGTCAAGCGACTGGCTGACGGCCTGCGCGGGCGGGCAGGACCGCGATTTCAGGCTGACCACAATGGCCTGTGCATCCGGCACAGCGGCCTGTTTCGGGATGCCGTTAAACTGAAGGGTAGAAAGCCCGTTCTGTACCAGAAAGCTGGCAATGTCGGTTGCGCCGGTAAAATCGTCGGCAATGACCCCTAACCGCATCAGATTTCCCCCTCGCGTTGAGGCAGCGTAATGCCGCTGAAGATTTTAATGACCGCACTGTCATCCTCACGGCCATAACCGGCATTGCTGGCCTCGGTGAACATATTCAGTGCGGTGGAGGCCAGCGGCAGCGGGAAATGCAGGGCTTTCGCCGTCTCGGCGACCAGGTTGAGATCTTTGACAAAGATATCTACCGCGGATGTCGGTCGGTAGTCGCCATCGACGACATGGCGCATACGGTTTTCGAACATCCACGAGTTGCCGGCCGCATTGGTCACCACCTCATACATCGTCTCCAGCGGGATCCCGGCGCGGGCGGCCAGCGCCATGGCTTCGGCCCCGACGGCAATGTGCACGCCAGCCAGCAGCTGATGAATAATCTTGACCGTCGATCCCTGACCGATTTCCGTGCCGACGCGATAAACCTTCGCGGCCACCGCATCCAGTACCGGTTGCAGAGCAGCAAACGCCTCGTCGCTGCCGGACGCCATCACGGTCATCTCGCCGCTGGCGGCTTTGGCCGCCCCGCCGGATACCGGTGCATCCAGCATCAGGAGGTGATAGTCCGCCAGTTTTGCGGCGATCTGCTGTGCATCCTGCGCGGACAAGGTGGAAGAAACCATTACCGCCGTGCCCGGCTTCAGCCTGGCGGCCAGCCCCTGCTCGCCAAACAGGATCGTGTTAACCTGTTTGGCATTCACCACGAGCAGCAGCACAGCATCAAGCTGGCTGGCAAAGGCATGCGCCGACGTCTGAGCATCGCGCGCGCCCGCCTGACGCAGCGCATCCAGCGCCTGCGGATTCAGATCCACGCCCCAGGTTGACAGCCCGGCACGAATGCAGGACTGCGCGGCGCCCATTCCCATTGAGCCTAAGCCTATGACACAAATATGTGAAACTGGCATCGCTGGCCTCCATTGTTAATTTAAGTGAATTTTTGATTTCTGTTGTTAATAGTGCCAATAAACGACGCGCAAAAACGTGTTCTTATTCACATAAATTAACTCACAGAGGCCGCTGTAAAACATTTCTTCACATCACTCACCGCTTGCTACTCCCACTCACGGGCGGTTAATGCGCGGTTTTTCAGGAAAAATGGAGTCAAAATTTCCATGTTTCTTCACATGACGATGCTCTACAATGTGAAAAAATGATAAAACGAGGTGGTTATGATTCCGGTTGAGCGTCATCAACAGATTCTGGCTCTGGTGGCAGAGCGCGGCGTAATGAGCATTAACGAGCTTACGGAGCGTTTTGGCGTGTCACATATGACTATTCGCCGGGATGTGCAAAAGCTGGAAGAACAGGGCGCGGTACTCTCGGTGTCGGGCGGTGTTCGTTCCGCTAACAGGCTGGCGAGCGAGCCCTCACATCTGACCAAAACGGCCCTGTTCAATGAAGAAAAAAAAGCCATTGGCAAGTTAGCCGCTCAGCTTATTCCGCCAGACAGCTGCATCTATCTGGATGCCGGCACCACCACGCTGGCGCTGGCGCGGGAAATTGCCGATCGGGAGGATCTGCTGGTCGTCACTAATGATTTTATGGTGACCAATCTGCTGATGGAGGCGAGTCGCTGTCGGGTGATTCACACCGGCGGTACGGTGTGCCGGGATAACCGCTCCTGCATTGGCGATGCGGCGGCACGTCACCTGCGTCAACTTGCGATAGATATCGCCTTTGTGTCCACCTCAAGCTGGGGGCTGCGCGGATTGTTTACACCGGATGAAGACAAGGTGGCGGTTAAACAGGCCGTGTGCGAGGTCAGCAGCAAACGCATCCTGCTCAGCGACAGCTCTAAGTACGATAAAATCGCGACGTGGCTGGCCTTACCGTTGGAGAAGTTTGATGTGATCGTGACGGATGATCAATTGAATGCCGCAGGACGAAATGCGTTACAGGCAGGAAGTTGGGAACTGATGATGGCCGGAAAAAGCGAATAAGAACAGCCCTGCTCTGTCCCGTTATTGGGCACAGAGCAGGACCAGGGGGATTACACTTCTTCGCTAAACTGGGGAACCGGATTGCGGAAACTGCGGGTCACAAAGGCCAGGTAGAGAATACCAATGGCGGCCCAGATCAAGCCCAGAACCATCGAGCTCTGCTCCAGGTTAACCCACAGCGCACCAACGGTCAGCGCGCCCAGCATCGGTAGAACCAGATACTGGAAGTGATCTTTCAGGGTTTTGTTACGTTTTTCACGTATCCAGTACTGCGCAATCACCGACAGGTTAACGAAGGTAAACGCCACCAGCGCACCAAAGTTAATCAGCGCAGTCGCGGTAACCAGATCGAAGTTGATGGCCATCAGCGCGACGGCACCGACCAGAATCACGTTCAGTGACGGCGTGCGCCATTTCGGATGGATATAGCCGAAGAAACGCTCCGGGAATACGCCATCACGGCCCATTACGTACATCAGACGCGATACGCCCGCGTGCGCCGCCATGCCGGAAGCCAGTACGGTGACCACGGAGAAGATCAGGATACCGACCTGCAACGCTTTGCCCGCGACGTAGAGCATGATCTCCGGCTGTGAGGAGTCCGGCTCTTTAAAGCGCGAGATGTCTGGGAAGTACAGCTGCAGGAAGTAGGAGGCCACGATAAACATCAGGCCACCAATCAGCGCGGTCAGGAAAATCGCACGCGGAATGGTACGTTCTGCATCTTTCGTTTCTTCCGACAGCGAACTGATGCCGTCAAAACCCAGGAAAGAGAAACACAGGATGGTCGCTCCCGTAATCATCGGCACCACGTGGGCGTTTTCCGACCAGAACGGTTTGCTGCTTACCACTGTTCCTGCACCTTCACCGTGCGCCACACCGTAGATCACCATGGCAGTAATACCGACCATCACCACAACCTGCAGGATCACGATCACGCTGTTGAAGTTGGCGACGGTTTTGATTCCCTTAAGGTTGGAGAGCGTCATAAAGCCCACCAGCAGCACCACGAAAATCCACGAGGGGATACCTGGTACCAGGGTTTCAAAATAGTTTTTTGCCAGCAGGATGTTGATCATCGGCATGAACAGGTAGTCCAGCAGCGATGACCAGCCCACCATAAAACCGACGTGCGGACTGATTGCCTTTTGAGCGTAGGTATAAGCGGAGCCCGCAGATGGGAAGCGGCGTACCAGCTTACCGTAACTCACGGCAGTGAACAGAATCGCAATCAGGGCGAAAGCATAGGCGGTGGCAACGTGACCATCGGTCAGGCCCGACACAATACCAAAGGTATCGAACAGGGTCATAGGCTGCATGTAGGCTAAGCCCATCATGACGACCGGAAGTAAAGTCAGCGTTTTTTTCAGTTGAGCACGTTGTGGTGCAGCAGAGGTATTAAGCGACATGCTTCAGTCCTCCTTGCGCAGCAACCTGACTGGGTTGATTCACAAGGATACTGCGCATTAAGCGACAGGGAGTAAGGTTTGCGGCAGCGGCGCCGTAGTCATCACGAAAACGTGTACCAGCCTGCGCTGGCAGTGTGTTAAACAACCCCATCTTTACATCCTCAATCTCACGCGGGTGCGTGTTTTCAGTGTTTATCTATCCGGGTACGCGCCCGGCCTCGTTTGTGTCAGTGAAAATTCACTCTGTTGTAACATGCAAAAAAATAACCGACGCGGTGAGCGTCGGTTATGTTCTGAATTTGCAGGAGGCGTATTTTGCCCCAACCCAACGCATTATTTCAAGACGTTGTCGCAGAGAATGCAAAAAATTAATCAGGCATTCTTTAACATCCAGTCGATTTCTGTGGCAGTGATTAACCTTTCAAACTGCATTAGCTCATAATTTTTACAGCTAAACCACACTTTGGCAAATTTCTCACCCAGTAATTTTTGTAAAGGATAGCTGCTTTCAAACTCGGTAAGGGCATCACTTTGACGGATGGGTAACGCTAACCCTTCCGCCTCGTGACCATTGCCTTTAACCGGCTGCGGCAAAGGCAGTTGCGTATCCAGACCGTGCAACATGCCAGCTAAAATCGCGGACATCACCAGATAGGGGTTAGCATCCGCTCCCGCCACTCGATACTCGATTCGGCGGCTTTCAAGATCCCCACAGGGAATGCGCAACGCCACCGTGCGGTTGTTATGGCCCCACGAGGCCTGCAACGGCACGTACGCCTCCGGGACAAAACGGCGGAAGGCATTGACGTTAGGGGCCAGCAACGCCATGGAGGCCGGCATTAAATCGATCATACCGGCCAGGGTTCGCTTCAGCAGCGGAGAGTCGCTGCCGTCGTCGCAGGCAAAGGCGTTGTGATCGGCCGCGTCCAGCATACTGATGTGTACGTGCATCCCACTGCCCGCATAGTCTTCATAGGGCTTCGCCATAAAGGTAGCGGTCATACCGTGATTCTCAGCCACCTGCCGGATAAGGCGCTTAAGCTGAATGGCATGATCGCAGGCGCTCAGGACATCCCGGGTGTGATGCAGGTTAATTTCAAACTGCCCCGGTGACGCTTCCGCCAGCGCGCCGTCGGCAGGAATGCCCTGCAGGCGGGCCAGGGTATCGATATCCCGTAAGACTTCAGAGAAGTGATCAAGATTGTCCAGGGAATAGACCTGGCTCTGCATATTGCGATCGTCGCTGCCCGGTGCGCAGGGCGGCTGAATAAAACCTTCCGCGTCGCGCTTTTTATCGACCAGATAGAACTCCAGCTCTACCGCTACCACCGGAAACAGTCCACGGTTACGCAGCTGTTGCCACAGCCGGTTCAGGACATTTCGGGGTTCAACGTCAAAGGGAGTGCCATCTTGGTTGCACATGGTTAGCAGCAGTTGTGCAATGTGTTGCGGATCGGCGGCGGAGGGAACGAGCGTGCCGGGAACGGGAAGGCAAAGATTATCGGGCTCACCGAGGGATTGTCCCAGTCCGGCCTCTTCAACGGTGTTGCCAAGAATATCCATGGCAAAGACCGAGGCGGGAAAGTAGCAGCCCTTTTCCAGCTTAGCCAGCGCGGAGACGGGAATACGCTTACCGCGAAAAACACCATTTAAATCATTAAGTAAAATATCAACGTACTGGGTTTCAGGGTGGCGCTCCAGCCAGTTTTTAACCTCTTGCTGGAACGCGCTGGTTCGTCTCTCTTCACTGTGCAACGTGAAGTCTTCTACTTCTACCAGGTTAGTCATGATTTCATCCGCCTTTAACCACAAAATGGGAGTGCGTAATGCTCAAAAAAACCGCCACACCTCTAACATAGCGCTAACACAAAAAGTGTGCAAATGTAACAAATCTGTTTGAAGATCCGGCAGTGGGTTGCTAGATTGACAAAATATTGCACACTTAACCATCAGATATGCCCTTTTCGTCAAATATTTCGAACAGCTGTTGAGGGGGAAAGATGGGCATTATTTTTGACAAGCCGTTGATCGGCGTAGTGATGTGTCAGACGCATCATCACGGGCATCCGGTTCAGTCGGTGCACAATAAATATCTTGATGCCGTCGTTACCGCCGGTGGCGTGCCGCTTGCGCTGCCTCATCAGCTTATGGCTGCCCCTCATCTATCAGAAAACGCTATGGCTGCGCTGGACGGAATTTTACTGACCGGCAGCCCCAGCAACCTTGAACCCTGGCTGTATGGTGAAGCAGGCGAAGAACCCGACGCGGATGTCGGACGGGACAGGCTGGCCTTTAATCTGATCACACACGCCGTGGGTAAGCAACTCCCGCTCTTTGGCATCTGCCGCGGCATGCAGGAGCTGGTGGTAGCCAACGGCGGCGCACTTTACCGTCATCTTAATCAGCATCCACAGTTTCAGCGCCATCACGACGATGACGCTGCCCCGCTGTCGCAACAGTACGCACCTGCCCATGATGTGAATATTGAACCCGGAGGGCTACTGGCCGCGCTGCTCGGCCCGGCGCCGTTAATCGTGAATTCCGTTCATCATCAGGGGATACGCGAAACCGGGCCACAGCTGCGCATTGAAGCCCGGGCGCCAGATGGCCTGATTGAGGCGGTCAGCCTCAGCCGGCATCCTTTTGCGTTGGCAGTACAGTGGCATCCCGAGTGGCAGTTGAAACCCGCAACGCCGTCCTTTGCGCTGTTTAACGGCTTTATTCAGGCCGCGCGTCATTATCAACGGGAAAAGCAGCAATGAATGATGCGAATCAGGCTCCCGGACGTCGGCTGTCGCAAATTCGCCAGGCGATGGGATTATCTCAACGGCGCGTCGCTGAACTGGCTGGCCTGACGCACAGTGCCATCAGCACCATTGAGCAGGACAAGGTCAGCCCGGCGGTCAGCACGCTACAAAAACTGTTGAAAGTTTATGGTCTGTCGCTGTCGGAATTTTTCTCCGAACCTCACAGCCAGGATGCGCCCAACGTGGTTGTCCGGCCCGAGGATCTGCTGGAGATCGGCAGCCGGGGCGTTTCACTGAAGCTGATTGATAACGGCACCCCAAAGCGCGCCCTGGGCATGCTGCTGGAGACCTATCTTCCCGGTGCCAGTACCGGGGAAAAACTGCACCACGCGGGCGAAGAAACCGGTACGCTGCTGGAAGGTCAGATCGTTCTGGAGATAAACGGCCAGCAATTTCACCTGTCTGCCGGTGAGAGTTACGTCATTGATACCGGCCTGCCGCACAGCTTTACCAACCTTGCCGATGTGCCCTGCCGCATCGTCAGTGCCCATACGCCCGCCAATTTTTGATGGGGGCCGTCTGCCAAGGAGCTAAATATGAATTATGTGGAAAATTACTACACCGCAACAATGAATCCACATGCGCCCTGGCCAGTATTACAGGAAAGCATTCAGTGTGACGTCTGCATTATCGGCGCGGGCTTTACTGGCCTGTCAGCCGGTTTGTTTTTAACCGAGGCGGGCTATGATGTGGTACTGCTTGAAGCCGCACGGGTCGGTTTTGGTGCCAGCGGTCGCAACGGCGGACAGGCAGTGAACTCCTACAGCCGGGATGTAGATGTGATTGAACAGCGTTATGGCAAAGACACCGCGAAAATGCTGGGCAGCATGATGTTTGAAGGCGGGGATATTATCCGCGATCGTATCGATCGTTATGCGATCGCCTGCGACTACCGCCCGGGTGGCATTTTTGCCGCCTTTAATTCTCGTCAGATGGCGCATCTGGCGAAACAAAAAGCGGCCTGGGCGCGCTATGGCAATCATGAGCTGGAACTGCTGGACGAACGGGGCATTCGGCGGGAAGTCGCGACAGAACGCTATGTCGGCGGATTACTCGACAAACGTGGTGCGCATCTGCATCCACTGAATCTGGCGCTGGGCGAAGCCGAAGCGATTCGTCGTCACGGCGGACGCATTTATGAGCATTCTGCTGCGTTAAGCGTTGACTATGGTGCGCCAAACCGGGTGAAAACAGCACAAGGTGAAGTGCGTGCCACTTTTCTGATCTTCGCGGGTAACGCCTATTTACCTTCGGAGCTGGAACCACGCCTGAGCCGGAAAAGCATGCCGTGCGGCTCGCAGATTATCGCGACCGAACCGCTGTCGCGCGATCGGGCGCTTGCGCTGTTACCCAATAACTATTCGGTCGAGGACTGTAACTATCTGCTGGATTATTTCCGCCTGACCGCAGATAACCGCCTGCTATACGGCGGCGGCGTCGTTTACGGCGCGCGGGAACCTGGCGACGTGGAGAAAATGATCCGTCCCAAGATGCTGCGCACCTTTCCGCAGTTGCACAACGTAAAAATTGATTTCGCCTGGAGCGGCAATTTTTTGCTGACGCTGTCGCGCATGCCGCAGTTTGGTCGGCTGGAAAACAACGTTTATTTTATGCAGGGCGACAGCGGTCACGGCGTCACCTGTACTCACCTTTCCGGCAAGCTTATCAGCGAAGTGCTGCGCGGCGATGCGGAGCGCTTCGACGCCTTTGCGAAGCTTCCGCATCTGCCCTTCCCTGGCGGACGGCGGTTTAAAGTGCCACTGACGGCGATGGGCGCCGCATGGTATGCGCTGCGCGACAGGCTCGGCGTGTAAATACCGGGTTGCGCGTGCAGGGCAGCGCCAGCGTTATTCCAGCGGCATTTTTTGGGGATCGTCGTAGCGGTACTCAAAACCCAGCTCATGACAGATACGCGAACCGTCTATCAGCTTACCGCTGTCGTCACTCGCCTCGGCGGCGAAAGTCGGCGGCGTCATGCCGAGCTGGCGTGACACGCCGGGATAAAAGTGCGCGCGGGACGGATGTTTCAGAGAGCACAGGTTAAAGGTCCGGCCGCCCCTGGGCGTTTGCAGCAGCAGCATGATCGCTTCCACCACATCATCAAGGTGAACCAGATTGACCCCGTGGGAACCGTTGGGTAGCGCCTGCTTACCGGCCAAAAAACGTCCCGGATGACGCTTAGGCCCCACCAGCCCCGCCAGACGCAGAACATCCACGCTGGTACCGGGCAGATCGTGCAGCCAGTTTTCCAGATCCACCAGCGTTTTGCCCGCTGTAGTTTCCGGCTGCAGCAGGCTTTTTTCCGTTTTGATCCCCGAACTGCCGCCGTACACGGAGGTTGAGCTGGTGAAAATAATGCGCGGTACGCTATGGGCCAACGCCGTGTCTACCACGTTTTGTACCGCCTGGACGTAGGCGTCCCCGCCCTCTGCCGTGCGACTGGCGGGTAAGGTAACGACCAGGGCGTCAACGTCGAACAGCACATCCAGATCTTCAGCATCGCAGATAAGGTCGGGCGTCAGTTCCAGTTGAAACGCGTCTAACCCGCAGCGACGGGCCGCTTCAACGCCATCCGGCGTGGTTTTGCTGCCGGTCACCTGCCAGCCTCGGGCGCTCAACGCCATGGCTAACGGCATGCCCAGCCAACCCAGTCCTACTATTGCGACCTTTTTCATGTTGTCTCCTGCTGCAGACTCAAAGATTCTTCCATCTTAAGCTCCCCCTGAGTTGCAAACCAGTTCAAAGTGTTTCGGCGCTTTGCGAATATCAACATTAAAAAAGAGTTGCCAATTTCAACTATCTTCGTTAGGTTAATTCCACACAAATGAATAAGATTTCATTAATCGAGAATTTTATGACACGCGTTCAGTTCAACCATCATCACCACCATCACCCTGACTAGTCTTTCAGGCGATGTGTGCTGGAAGACGTCTAGGATCTTCCAGTGGTGCGAACGCAAGAGAACCCCCGGAAGATCGTCTTCCGGGGGTTTTTTTATGGGCTGACGCAAATCAATCATTCAGGACAGGTCAATCAAGGGGACAGGAACAATGTTAGACAATAGCCGTTTACGCATAGCTATGCAGAAATCAGGTCGATTAAGCGATGATTCACGCGAGCTCCTGGCGCGCTGTGGTATCAAAATTAATCTTCAGCAACAGCGTCTGATCGCCTTTGCGGAAAATATGCCTATTGATATCCTGCGGGTGCGCGATGACGATATTCCGGGACTGGTGATGGACGGCGTAGTGGATCTGGGCATTATCGGCGAGAACGTGCTGGAAGAAGAGATGCTGGACCGCCGCGCGCAGGGCGAAGACCCGCGTTACTTCACGCTACGTCGCCTGGATTTTGGCGGCTGCCGCCTGTCGCTGGCAATGCCGGTTGATGACGAATATACCGGCCCACAGTGCCTGAATAACGCCCGTATCGCCACCTCCTATCCTCACCTGTTAAAGCAGTACCTCGACAAGCAAGGCATCAATTTTAAATCCTGTTTATTAAACGGCTCGGTCGAAGTAGCCCCGCGTGCCGGTCTGGCCGACGCCATCTGTGATCTGGTGTCCACCGGCGCGACGCTGGAAGCGAACGGCCTGCGCGAAGTCGAAGTCATCTATCGCTCGAAAGCCGTGCTGATTCAGCGCGACGGCGAGATGCCAGCGGCCAAGCAGGAGCTGATTGATAAAATGATGACCCGTATTCAGGGCGTGATTAAAGCGCGCGAATCCAAATACATCATGCTGCACGCGCCGAGTGAGCGTCTGGAAGACGTGATCAGCCTGTTGCCTGGCGCCGAGCGCCCTACCGTTCTGCCGCTGGCCGGCGATGTCAGCCGCGTGGCGATGCACATGGTAAGCAGTGAAACGCTGTTCTGGGAAACCATGGAAAAACTCAAAGCGCTGGGTGCCAGTTCAATTCTGGTGTTGCCAATCGAAAAAATGCTGGAGTAAACGATGAGCAGAATCATGACGCCCGTGAACTGGGAAGCCTGCAGCAGCGAGGCGCAGCAGGCGCTGTTGGCACGCCCTGCGCTCGCCTCGTCTGACAGCATCAGCCAGATCGTGCGCGATGTGTTGGTCAGAGTGAAAGAGGAAGGCGATGCGGCTTTACGAGAATTCAGCGCGCGCTTTGACAAGGTTGAAACAGACGACCTGCGCGTTACGCCACAGCAGATGCAGGCGGCCAGCGATCGCCTTGGTGACGAGCTGAAACAGGCGATGGCCGTGGCCATTGGCAATATTGAAACCTTTCACCGTGCGCAGATCCTGCCGCCGGTGGATGTGGAAACGCAGCCCGGCGTGCGCTGTCAGCAAATTACGCGCCCGATGAAATCGGTGGGCTTGTATATTCCGGGCGGTTCTGCCCCGCTGTTTTCTACCGTTCTGATGCTGGCTACCCCGGCGCGGATTGCGGGCTGTGGTCGCGTGGTGCTGTGCTCGCCCCCGCCGATTGCTGATGAAATTCTCTACGCGGCCAAACTTTGCGGTGTGGAAGAAGTGTTCCAGGTGGGTGGATCACAGGCGATTGCCGCCCTGGCCTTTGGCACCGAAAGCATCCCTAAGGTAGATAAAATTTTTGGTCCGGGCAACGCGTGGGTTACCGAAGCCAAACGTCAGGTCAGCCAGTGCCTTGATGGCGCGGCGATTGATATGCCCGCTGGCCCGTCGGAAGTGCTGGTGATTGCCGATGAAGGTGCCACACCGGCCTTCGTTGCCTCTGATCTGCTGTCGCAGGCGGAACACGGCCCTGACTCGCAGGTGATTTTACTGACGCCTTCGCTGGCGCTGGCCGAGCGCGTCGCCGAGGCGGTGGAGGATCAGTTGGCCCAGTTGCCACGTGCGGCGACAGCCCGCCAGGCACTGGAAAGCAGCCGCCTGATCGTCGCTCGGGATATGCAGCAATGCATTGCGATCTCCAACCGCTATGGTCCGGAGCACCTGATTCTGCAAACCCGCACGCCACGGGATCTGGTGGAACAGATTACCAGCGCCGGTTCGGTTTTCCTGGGCGACTGGTCACCGGAATCCGCAGGAGATTATGCTTCGGGCACCAACCACGTGCTGCCGACCTACGGCTATACCGCGACATGCTCCAGCCTGGGCCTGGCCGACTTTCAGAAACGCATGACGGTACAGGAGCTGACGCCGCAGGGCTTCCTGAACCTGGCGGCGACCATCGAAACCCTGGCGGCCGCTGAACAGCTGCACGCCCACAAAAATGCCGTCACGTTGCGCGTTGCCGCACTCAAGGAGCAAGCATGAGTCAGGAAATTGAACAGCTGGCACGCGCCAACGTGCGTGCGCTGACGCCCTATCAGTCAGCTCGCCGCCTGGGGGGCAATGGCGATGTCTGGCTGAATGCCAACGAATTCCCGCTGCCGGTGCCCTTCGAGCTGTCGCAGCAAACCCTGAATCGCTACCCGGAGTGCCAGCCGAAACAGGTTATCACCCGCTATGCGGCCTATGCCGGGCTTACGCCAGAGCAGGTACTGGTCAGCCGTGGCGCAGATGAAGGCATTGAGCTGCTGATGCGTGCCTTCTGCGAGCCGGGCAAAGATGCCATTCTTTTCTGCCCGCCGACCTACGGCATGTACAGCGTCAGTGCCGAAACCATCGGCATTGAATACCGTACCGTTCCGGCGCGGGAAGACTGGCAGTTAAACCTGCCCGCCATCGCCGAACAGCTGGACGGCGTGAAAGTCGTCTATATGTGCAGCCCGAATAATCCCACCGGTAACCTGATCGATCAGGACGCTATCCGTCAGCTGCTGGCTATGACCGCCGGAAAAGCGCTGGTGGTGGCGGATGAAGCCTATATTGAATTCTGTCCCGAGGCGACGCTGGCGGGCTGGTTAAAGGATTACCCGCACCTGGTGATCCTGCGTACGTTATCAAAAGCCTTCGCGCTGGCGGGCCTGCGCTGTGGCTTTACGCTGGCCAATAAGACGGTTATCGATCTGCTGATGAAAGTTATTGCGCCCTATCCGCTTGCCACCCCGGTCGCCGACGTGGCAGGCCAGGCACTGAGCGAAGAAGGCATTGCCCTGATGCGTCAGCACGTAGCCGAGCTGAATGCCAATCGCAGCTGGCTGTTTGAGCAGTTACCGCGGATTCGCGCGGTCGAGCAGGTATTTCCCAGCGAAACCAACTATATTTTGGTGCGCTTTACTGACTCGCCCAGGGTATTTAAAACCTTGTGGGATCAGGGCATTATTTTGCGTGACCAAAACAAGAACCCCGGCCTTGCAGGCTGTCTGCGTATCTCTGTAGGAACCCGAACAGAGTGCGAGCGCCTGATCGCCGCGCTGCAAGCCTTATCTCTGGAGTAAGCATGAGTCAGAAGACCCTTTTTATTGACCGCGACGGCACGATTATCTCTGAACCTCCGCAGGATTTTCAGGTAGATCGGATGGATAAGCTGGCGTTCGAACCTGATGTTGTCCCCGCCTTACTGGCATTACAGGACGCGGGCTATCAGCTGGTCATGATCACCAATCAGGACGGCCTGGGCACGGACAGTTTTCCTCAGGCCGATTTTGATGGCCCGCATAATCTGATGATGCAGATTCTGGCTTCCCAGGGCATTCGCTTTAGCGATATTTTGATCTGTCCCCATAAGCCAGAAGATGACTGCGACTGCCGCAAGCCAAAAACCAAAATGGTGGAAGCCTGGCTGGCAGAGGGCGCTCTCGACACGGCTCAGAGCTATGTGATTGGCGACCGTCAGACCGATATTCAGCTGGCCGAGAATATGGGCATTCAGGGTATTCGCTATGGTGCAGAAGGTCAGGACTGGAAGGCCATTCAGCAGCAGCTGACGCAACGCGATCGTTACGCACTGGTGCAGCGCAACACCAAAGAAACCCAGGTTCGCGTTGAACTGTGGCTGGATCGCGAAGGCGGCAGCAAGATTAACACCGGTGTGGGCTTCTTTGACCACATGCTGGATCAGATTGCGGTGCACGGCGGCTTTCGTATGAATATCGAAGTGAAAGGCGATCTGTATATCGACGACCACCACACGGTTGAAGATACCGGTCTGGCGCTGGGCGAGGCATTGCTGAAAGCCCTTGGCGACAAGCGCGGCATTGGCCGTTTTGGTTTTGTGCTGCCAATGGACGAGTGCCTGGCGCGCTGCGCGCTGGATATCTCTGGTCGTCCACATATCGAATTCAAAGCCGAATTCAGCTACCAGCGCGTGGGCGATCTCAGCACGGAGATGGTGGAACATTTCTTCAGTTCGCTGTCCTACGCCATGATGAGTACCCTGCATCTCAAGACGAAAGGTAAAAACGACCATCACCGCGTAGAGAGCTTGTTTAAAGCCTTTGGCCGCACGCTGCGCCAGGCCATTCGCGTTGAGGGAAATACCCTGCCGAGCTCGAAAGGAGTGCTCTGATGAACGTGGTGATCCTGGATACGGGCTGTGCCAACCTGTCGTCGGTAAAATGGGCTGTTGAGCGTCTGGGCTACGCGCCGGAAGTCAGCCGTCATCCTGACGTGGTGCTGCGCGCCGATAAGCTGTTTTTGCCGGGCGTGGGCACCGCGCAGGCCGCGATGAACCAGCTGCTGGAGCGCGAGCTGATTGAGCTGGTCAAGGCCTGTACGCAACCGGTATTGGGTATTTGTCTGGGTATGCAACTGCTGGGCAGCCACAGTGAAGAGAACGGTGGCGTGCCGACGCTGGGCATTATCGACCATCCTGTCTCGCTGATGGATACACAGGGATTACCGCTTCCCCACATGGGCTGGAACCAGATTACCGCTCAGGCGGGCAATCATCTGTTTCGCGGCATCGACGAAGGCAGCTATTTCTATTTCGTCCACAGCTATGCCATGCCGGTGAATGCCAGCACCATTGCCCAGTGCCACTATGGCCAGGCCTTTACCGCCGCAGTGCAGAAAGATAACTTCTTTGGCGTGCAGTTCCACCCGGAACGCTCTGGCAAAGTGGGCGCACAGTTGCTGAAAAACTTCCTGGAGATGTGATGATTATCCCCGCTTTAGATTTAATCGATGGCAAGGTCGTGCGCCTCCATCAGGGTGATTATGCGCAACAGCGTGATTACGGCAGCGATCCGCTGCCCCGGTTGCAGGACTACGCCGGCCAGGGGGCAACGGTATTGCACCTTGTTGATCTGACCGGTGCCAAAGATCCGGCTAAACGCCAGATTGCCTTACTGAAGAAGCTGCTCAACGGCGTTGAGGCGGTCGTGCAGGTTGGCGGCGGTATCCGTAACCGGGATGACGTAAAAGCGTTGCTGGATGCCGGTGCCAGCCGGGTGGTGGTCGGTTCGACTGCCGTCAAACAGCCTGAGGAAGTCAAAGCCTGGTTTAACGAATTTGGCCCGGACGCCATCGTGCTGGCGCTGGACGTGCGCATCGATGCGGCGAACCGCAAAGAGGTCGCCATCAGCGGCTGGCAGGAAGCGTCCGGTATCACGCTGGAAGAGGTCATCGAACAGTTTCAGCCCGTTGGCCTGAAGCATGTTCTGTGCACAGATATTTCCCGTGACGGTACGCTCAGCGGTTCTAACGTCGACCTGTATAAAGAAGTGACCGCACGTTTTCCACAGATGGCGTTTCAGTCTTCGGGCGGTATTGGTGAACTCAGTGATATTGCCGCCTTACGCGGTAGCGGCGTTCAGGGCGTGATTGTCGGACGTGCGCTGCTGGAAGGTAAATTTACAGTTTCGGAGGCAATAGCATGCTGGCAAAACGGATAATTCCCTGTCTTGATGTACGCGACGGTCAGGTGGTTAAGGGCGTTCAGTTTCGCAACCATGAAATTATTGGCGACATCGTGCCGCTGGCGCAGCGCTATGCGGAGGAAGGTGCCGATGAACTGGTGTTTTATGATATCACCGCCTCTTCGGACGACCGCGTCGTAGACAAAAGCTGGGTTTCACGCGTGGCGGAGGTTATCGACATTCCTTTCTGTGTGGCCGGCGGCATTAAAACCCCGGAAGATGCGGCCCGGATTCTGGAGTTTGGCGCGGATAAAATCTCCATTAACTCCCCTGCCCTGGCCGATCCTTCGTTGATTACCCGCCTGGCTGACCGCTTTGGCGTGCAGTGCATTGTGGTGGGCATTGATACCTGGTTCGATGATGCCAGCGGTAAATATCACGTTAACCAGTATACGGGAGATGAATCCCGGACGCGCGTCACCCAATGGGAAACGCTGGACTGGGTACAGGAAGTGCAAAAGCTGGGCGCAGGCGAAATTGTCCTGAATATGATGAATCAGGACGGCGTACGCAACGGCTATGACCTGGTGCAGCTCAAGAAAGTCCGTGACGTGTGCAAGGTGCCGCTGATTGCTTCTGGCGGAGCCGGTACCATGGTCCACTTCCTTGAGGCCTTTGAGCAGGCCAACGTTGACGGTGCTCTTGCGGCCTCGGTGTTTCACAAACAGATTATTAATATCGGCGAGCTGAAACGCTTTCTGATCGACAACGGTGTGGAGATTCGCGCGTGTTAACTGAACAACAGCTGTCCCGGTTAGACTGGGAAAAGACCCAAGGCATGATGCCGGTTATCGTCCAGCACAACGTGTCGGGTGAAGTTCTGATGCACGGTTATATGAATCAGGATGCGCTGAATAAAACCCTGCAGGACGGTAACGTGACGTTTTTCTCACGCACCAAAAACCGCTTGTGGACCAAGGGTGAAACCTCAGGCCACTTTTTGCAGGTCGTCAGCATCACGCCGGACTGCGACAACGATACGTTGCTGGTGCTGGCAAACCCGATTGGCACAACCTGCCACTTAGGCACCTCCAGCTGCTTCTCGCCTGCTGCACCGGACTGGACGTTCCTTTATCAGCTGGAACAACTGCTGGCCTCGCGCAAAAGTGCCGATCCGGACAGCTCTTACACCGCGAAACTCTATGCCAGCGGCACCAAGCGCATCGCGCAGAAAGTCGGTGAAGAAGGCGTTGAAACCGCACTGGCGGCGACGGTGAACGATCGCGAAGAGCTGACTAACGAAGCCTCGGATCTGATCTATCATCTGCTGGTTTTGCTACAGGACCAGGATTTAGATCTCAGCACGATCATCAGTAATCTGCGCGCCCGTCATAAATAACGGTGCAATATACTGCTCAGAATTCCACTTTCATGCAGATTCTGAGCAGTATCCTTCTCAAAAAATTAATTAAACGCTATTATTGAGCATAATGTTGCTCAACAGGAGTTGTCATGCTCACACTCCAGCTGTTTATTAAGGGCCGCTGGCATGATGCTGCCCAGCTCAATATCCAACATCCCCACCAGGGACGTGAAAGTCCCGCTTTACTCGCCTATAACTTTGACTACGCTGTTGAATATCTTGATCGGAATGATTATGCCAGCTGCAGTCTGAATTACCCGGTCATGCTTATTGGCAGCTATGCGGCTCGTCCGTGGTTTACCTTTCTGGATGACATTATGCCTGCAGGTGCCAGTAGACGTTACTGGATTCAGCAGCTTGGGTTACAGGGAAAGTCTGCCGCTGAGCAGGATTTCTGGTTGCTGAAATCTGGCACAATTGCACCAGTGGGAAACCAGCGCATCAAAGAGTCGATACCCGCGTTACCCGCGCAAAGTCAGCTACGTGACCGACGTTTTCCGTCTGAATGGGCCATCGAACGTGACAGTGATTTTCTGGCGTACGCTCAGCAAATGGGTGCAGCCAGCGGTGGAGCGACCGGGGCTGGCGGTGAAGCGCCAAAACTCTTATTGCGCTATACGCCACATGATGAGGTATGGATAGATACTTGGCAGGACGATGTACACAATCAGGATGCGCATTATCTGGTGAAGTATCCGCGCGGTGCGCGCAGCGCGATCGATTGCGACATACTTCGCGCCGAATACCACTACTATCATGAATTAGCGTCGATGGGTTTCGACACCATTCCCTGTGAAAAAATGAAGTTGTGTGAAGGTAGCCGTTATCCTTCCTTATGGTTACCCCGCTTTGATGTGTCTTACATCGCGGGCGAAAAAGTGATGTATGGTCTGGAATCTGTCTATTCAATAATGCGAAAACCGCCAGGCAGCTATCTCAATCATTTTGAGGTAATTAGCACGCTGATTACACACCTTAATCCTGACAGACGCGCGCAAGAGGCGTTCGTCATTGAGTGGGTAAAACGTGACATGCTGAATATTGCGTTTGGCAATTCTGATAATCATGGTCGTAACAGCGCGATTCTGAAAAAGGACACCGGCATGTGGCTTGCACCCATCTATGATTTTGCGCCGATGAAAGCGGATCCTGAAGGCGTGGTACGCACGACGCAATGGGGGGCGCCTTTTGAGGAGGGGGGACAATATCAATGGCAACAGATTGCTGCCGCATTGGATGACCTGGTGCCATCGGACAGATTACTGGCTGAGCTGGCCGTACTGGCCCGACAGCTTATCGGACTCAAAGAGCGTCTGCTTCAGCGAGGTATACCAGCATCAATTCTGACTATGCCGGCTCTTGGCTTTGATTATCTGGATCAGCGTATTGAAGGCTGGCAACTATGAAGAAAACGCTGTCACCGTTTGAACGTGAGGCAATGCTGCTAAACCTTCTTCAGCAGTTTCTTGAAGAAAAATTGTCACAGGGTGAACTCCTGATGCAGCTTCGCAAAAACGTGCTGGGATTTTCACAGGAACGCTATGCAGCGCTGGCAGGAATTAGCCGCCGGACACTATCAGATATCGAGCAGGACAGAGAAAATACGACCCTGAGTACGCTCAACCGGGCCTTAAGACCGCTGGGTCTGAAAACTGGCGTGCTACCGCGTCAACCACATATGCTGCAGACACTGATGCTGCAACTCACTGCTCAGGAAGAGAACCGTGACTACTCATGAAAAATTAATTGCCCTACTCGACCAAAATCGCGCACGTTATCGCCTGATGCAGCACGAAGCGACCGGCAAATGTGAAGCGGTGGCAACGATTCGTGGCACGGAAATCGGTCAGGGTGCAAAGGCGTTGGTGTGCCATGTGAAAGGCAATGGGATCAAACAGCATGTTCTGGCGGTACTGCCCGCCGACCAGCAGGCCGATCTCAGTAAAGTGGCCTTAGCGGTGGGAGGACGTCGGGCATCCCTTGCCTCGCCTGCGGAGGTCGATGCGCTGACGGGCTGTGTATTTGGTGCGATTCCCCCATTCAGCTTTCATCCCGATTTAAAGGTGGTGGTCGATCCGCTGCTGTTTGAACGTTACGATGAGATTGCGTTTAATGCGGGCGTGCTGGACCACTCAGTGATCCTGAACATCCAGGATTACCGTGCACTTTGTGGGGCTAACACTGTGAAAATCATCCTCTAATTGCCATCACCCCGGTCGAAAGGTACTCTGCGTGATACAACATTACGACAACAGAAGATCTGAACTATGGCAACGAAAACCCTCAAAATTCGCCTGCGCGCTGCGCTGGCACTGGCCGTGCTTGCTGGTTGCGCATTCGGCGCACAGGCAAAAATCGAACAGGTCCGCTTCGCCGTCGATCCCACCTATCCGCCTTTCGAATCAAAAACCCCGCAGGGCAAACTGGTGGGGTTCGATATCGACTTAGGCAACGCCCTGTGTGCACAAATGCAGGCGAAGTGCGTGTGGGAGGAAAGTCAGTTCGACGGCATGATCCCGGCACTTAAAGCCCGAAAATTCGATGCCATCCTGTCTGACATGGGCATTACAGAAGAGCGTCTAAAGCAAATAGACTTTACCCAGCCGCTTTACGATACCCACGCTCAGCTTATCGCACGCAAAGGATCTGCCCTGTTACCGACGCCAGAGTCGCTGAAAGGGAAAACGGTGGGTGTTGAACAGGGCACGGTGCAGGAACGTTATGCCCGCGCAAAATGGCAGCCGCATGGCGTGACTGTGGTGCCTTACGGCGATCAGGCCCAAGTGGAAAGCGATTTAGTGGCCGGACGCCTTGACGCGGTCTTTACCGACGCGGCGCAGGCCGCCAATGGTTTTCTGAAACAGCCGCAGGGCAAAGATTTTGCGCTGGCAGGCCCGATTGTTCAGGATCCGATTATTGGACCGGGCACGGCGATTGGTCTGCGTAAAGGGGATGCCGAGCTGAAGACCGCGCTGGATACAGCCTTTGATGAAATTAAGAAAAATGGCACCTTTGATAAGATTCAGAAGCGCTATTTCTCAACCGATATTTCGATTCAGAAGTAACGTCACGGTGGGCTTTTTCGCTCTCCTGCCTGTGCAGGGCTATACTCAATGACTTTATGGGCGGCCCTTGTCGCCCTGAACCGACAAAAGGACATTAACACGGTATGTACCAACAACATCACCCCTTGTTAAGCGCCTCTCTCGGCACCCAGCGTGAAATTATCAGTTTTCATTTTGGCGATGACGCTACGCGACAGGTTTATATCCAGGCTGCCTTACATGGCGATGAAATACCTGGCATGGCGGTTGCGTGGTACCTGAAACAACGTCTGCAAACGCTGGAGTCAGCCGGACGGTTAAAAGCCTCTTTCACCCTGATCCCGGTTTCAAATCCTCTTGCGTTAGGCCAGCACTGGCATGGCACCCATTTGGGACGCTTCCATACGCAGACTGGACAAGATTTTAACCGTAAGTTTCCATCACTCGGCACCACGCTGGCTAACGATCTGGCTGGCGTACTGACGCCAAACGAAACCCAAAACAAGCGACTGATTCGTGATGCAATCGATCGCTACTACCGCGATACCGTACCGAAAACGGAGCTGGAAGCGCAGCGGTTCACGCTCATGCGCATGGCGAGCCAGGCGGATTTAATGATCGATCTACACTGCGACTGGGAAGCCCTGCCGCACCTCTATACCACACCGCACGCATGGCCTGCGGTCGAACCGCTGGCACGCTGGTTGGGTAGTGAAGTTCAGCTGCTGGCACAAGTTTCCGGCGGGGAGCCATTTGATGAAGCCTGTTGTGAGCCCTGGCTGACGCTGGCAGAACGTTTTGCCGAACAGTTCCCCCATGCCGCAGGGTTTATTACCCGTAACCCTTGAACTCCGTGGCGTACGCGACGTGTCGCCAGAGCAGGCGGAACAGGATGCCGATGCGATTATCAGCGCGCTACAGGAATCGGGCTATATTACCGCCGATGAGGCGGCCGTTTCTGTCGAGGTCGCGGCACCGGTGATTGGCGGCGATGAGCTGGTATCCGTCGCCAGCGGAGGCGAAGATTTAGTCGGCGTTGATGAGAGCGGTACCGGGCTCGGGGCTCCGGGTCTTGCTCAGGTTGCCGATGAAAGCAGGATTATTAAGCAGCGTCACACCGAGGGTACATCCGCCTCATCACCTGCGCTGAAAAATCCGCCCACCCCGCTTGCCGGTTGCGAATATGTTCACTCGCCCGTCTCGGGACTGATTCTGCATCGTAAACCGCTGGGCGCCCTTATCAGGCCAGGTGAAGTGGTGGCGGAGATTGTCGATCCGGTAACGGACCATATCACGCCACTGGTGGCGGAGTTCGGTGGGATACTTTATGCCCGGCACTGGGCCAGATTTGCCACGGCAGGGATGCTGGTGTTGAGGCTGGCGGGAGAGAAGTCGGTGCGGAGTGGGGATTTGTTGGTGGGGTAAAAAAAGGCTTCCCGAGGGAAGCCTTATAGCGCTTTGATGTCAGATGATCAATCTAACCACTCAGTGTGGAACACACCGTCTTTATCAATACGCTTATAGGTGTGGGCACCAAAATAGTCACGTTGTGCCTGGATCAGATTAGCGGGCAGCACTTCTGAACGGTAGCTATCGTAGTACGCAATGGCTGCTGAGAACGTCGGCGTTGGGATACCGTTCTGTACGGCATAAGCAACCACATCACGCAGCGCCTGTTGATACTGGTCAGCAATATCTTTGAAGTAAGGTGCCAGCAGCAGGTTAGCAATGCCTGCATTCTCAGCATAAGCATCTGTAATTTTCTGCAGAAATTGCGCACGGATAATACAGCCAGCACGGAAAATCTTCGCGATTTCACCATACTGCAGATCCCAGTTGTTCTCGTCTGATGCGGCACGCAGCTGTGAGAAGCCCTGTGCGTAAGAAACAATTTTACCCAGGTACAGCGCACGACGTACTTTTTCAATAAATTCTGCTTTATCGCCGCTAACGGCTTTTGCTTGGGGACCGCTCAGAACTTTTGAAGCCGCTACACGCTGAGTCTTGAGTGAAGACAGATAGCGCGCAAATACAGATTCGGTAATCAGTGACAGTGGCTCACCGAGATCCAGAGAACTCTGGCTGGTCCATTTCCCTGTACCTTTATTGGCCGCTTCATCAAGAATAACATCAACCAGGTAGTGACCCTCTTCATCTTTCTTAGTAAAGATGTCCTTGGTGATATCGATCAGATAACTACTCAGTTCACCGTTGTTCCACTCGGTAAAGGTTTCAGCCAGTTCTTCGTTATTCAGACCGAGCGCACCTTTCAGCAGAGCATAAGCTTCAGCGATAAGCTGCATGTCACCGTATTCGATACCGTTGTGAACCATCTTCACATAGTGACCCGCACCGTCCGGCCCGATATAGGAAACACAAGCTTCACCATCTTCAGCACGAGCAGCAATCTTATCAAGAATAGGGGCAACCAGCTCGTACGCTTCTTTCTGACCGCCGGGCATGATAGATGGACCTTTCAGAGCGCCCTCCTCGCCACCGGAAACGCCGGTGCCGATAAAGTTAAAGCCCTGATCAGAAAGTTCTTTGTTGCGACGAATGGTATCTTTGTAGAAGGTATTACCACCATCAATCAGGATATCGCCTTTATCAAGATGCGGGGTGAGTGAGGCGATAGTCTTGTCAGTCGCTTCCCCTGCTTGCACCATCAGCAGAATGCGGCGTGGTTTTTCCAGCGAATCAACAAACTCTTCAACGGTATAGAACGGCGCAAGCTTCTTGCCTTGGTTCTCAGCGATGACTTCATCGGTCTTCTCGCGCGAGCGGTTGAAGACAGAAACGGTGTAACCGCGGCTCTCGATGTTAAGAGCCAGGTTGCGGCCCATCACTGCCATACCTACGACGCCGATCTGTTGCTTGGACATTTTTTACTCCTGTCTGAAGGGTCACATCACACACAACTGTGTATGAACAAAAGTGAGGGACATGTTAACTCACTCTGGTTCAAAAGAGGTAGTGATTGATGCGATTTAGAAAACACAAAAGGTTATTAAAACCCCATAGATTTATAGACTTAAGAGTTAGTTAAGCCCTTGTAAGTTCGATCAAAGGTAAGATTAGCTATCACTTAGGCAGTGAGAGTTGCACAAGCGTAAGAGTATGTAAAAATAACCATATAAATAGTATATAAAAAAACCAAACAGTATTGGTGGAGTTGGTGAATTTATGCGGAAAAGCGTATAGTTATGGAGATTTAGCATAAAAGGTGAAACCTAGACAAACATGAGAATGCCAACTGCATTACAGAAAGTTCTTACTAGTTTTCATTTAAATTTATGCGTATAAATTATTTTATGATTGCTTGACAATCACCTCAACTTGCTGTTTTTTAAGGGAATTAAAATGCGAATGGCATGCGCCAACTTGTAAAAATAGCCCAAAAACTGCAGCATAAGCTTTTGTTGTAGCAAAGCTTTTGAAAAAAAAATTTGAAGACTTCAACCTAGTGCACTGGTAGCTGTAAAGCCTGGGGCGGTAGCGTGCCTTCAAGAAACCAATAAAATCAGTAGGCTACAACGATACCAAATCAAACGGTCACCCTAATGCTTGATACGTATGATCATCTCTTTCTTATTCCAATGAAAGACGTAGATATTGAATTGATAAATAAAGTGAGTGATCTATATTGCGAAAAGTCAAGAAGATTGAGCTTTCTTATCAGCCTACCTAACAAAAAAAGTGCTGATTTTTGTAGATCGTTTTTCGACAAAAATGAAAACGTGCTCATTATTCATCCAGATTCTCAACTTGACAGAACCGCTCACTGGAAGTTTTTAGTCGATAACGCAACAAGAAACTTTAACTTTAAGACATTTTCGTTCTACTTTTGTGGAGATGATTTATTACTTGAGAACTTTCCTTCTCTAGAAATGGACAGTGATTTATATATAAATGACTATTTCATAAATAGTTGGATGAAATTAAAAGAAAATACTTCTGAAAAAGAATTAAATATTAAATCCGCAGAGCAGATTATAAAAACAAACTTTATTAAAGGCAGACCGCTTCTTGCGCCCTTACAAAAAATAATATTCTCTAAAAAGACTATCCATAAGATATATTTCAAAGAAAAGTATGGTTATGTTAGCGACCAATTAATGATATATAACTTAATGGAATCAGGTTTTAAAATTAAATTTATAAAATCACCTTTTTACAAATTAAACGAGAAAAAAAGAGCCTATTTAAATACGCTCAGCATCTTTGAAATAATCAAGCAACAAGTATACTTATATAGAAAAATAAAATGCTATGTCGGTATTCCAATGATTGTACTCAGGACTATCGTTAAATTCTGCATAATCGACAACTTAAAGAAACATATACCATGAAAAAACTGATTGTTGACATTGATATGACCCTGACAAAAGGTAAAGGTGAAAATGGATATGAAGATGCCATTGTCAACAGGGACTTGCTAGAAAAAATCAGAGAATACAAGGCCCTGGGTTTTACTATAGTCTTAAACACAAGTAGAAATATGAATTCGTTTAATAACAATGTAGGGCTTATTAACAAGAATACATTACCGGTTATCATTAAGTGGTTAGAAGAAAATGAGATACCTTACGACGAAATCTATGTCGGAAAACCATGGTGCGGTCATGAAGGATTCTATATAGATGATAAGGCTGTTCGCCCGAGTGAATTTATTAATATGTCTTATGATGAGATAATTGAGCTGCTAAGGAAAGAAAAATGATTATCATATTATCAGCTCAGTATGTTGATCAGGATCTACGTGCCGAGTTTGGACAACTCCCCCCAGCTTTTCTTCCCGTAGGAAATAAAAGACTATACACTTATCAAATAAAACACATCCGTGAAGAAAGTAAAGATGAGAAGATATTTTTAACGCTACCCAAGAGTTATAATATGTCTTCATGGGATGAAAAGGTTTTATCCGAATTATCTGTGGAAATAATTCGTATTGATGAAAATTTTTCTCTTGGTCAAAGCATTGCTTTTAGCTTGGCTTCGAGTTGTAGTGCCGAAGATGAGCACGTTGTTATTTATTACGGTGATACCTTATTACGTTCACCTTTAAATATTGATGAAAAAAATAAAGATGTTATATTTACTGCACACTCAGACTTCAATTATTCATGGATGGTCATGAATAATGCGTTTGAAAGTAATGAATCCGTATTTTGCGGCATTTTGGCTATATCTAAACCACAACTGTTAATCCGCAACTTAATAAGCTCTAAATTTGAACTCGCAGAAAGTTTGGTAAAATATCACGAAACAACACCTTTTAGCCAACAATATCGCGAAGACTGGCTCGATTTCGGTCATCTAAATACTTTTTATGACTCCAAGACAATTGTTTCTACAGCAAGAGCGTTCAATGAACTGACTATAAACAAGTATTACGTAGAAAAACGCTCGGCTAAGAAAGGAAAGCTTCAGGCGGAAGCTAATTGGTTTAGTAAAATCCCAGAAGAAATGGCTTATTACGCTCCGATGCTGATAAGTCATGGTGATGAAAACGAAGTTTATAAATATAAGCTTGAATACCTTTATTCTCCTACTCTCACCGAATTATTTGTTTATGGTAACCATCCCAAGGCTATCTGGGCTCACATCATAACGTCTTGCTTTAACTTTATAGAAAAATGTTATGAAATTCCTGCGAGTTCTGTTAATGAAGATTTCTACACATCATTAGTATCTAAGAATGAAGACCGCCTTGACGAATTTACTAAAGACAATCCTCGCTACAAAAAGATCATTCAAGACTCTGAAGGAAATAAGTTTGAGCTTAAAAAAATGCTTTATGAGATGCATGATCTAATTAGTAAAGAATCAAAAAGTACTTTCATCCATGGTGATTTTTGTTTCAGTAATATTTTGTACGATTTCAAGAAAAACGACATTAAAGTTATTGATCCCAGAGGAATCGACTTTAATGGGATAATAAGTATCTATGGTGACATTCGTTATGATCTTGCTAAAATATTACACTCAGCAATTGGTAAATACGATTACATAATTTCTGACAGGTTTATTGTTAATGATGATGGTGTAACACTTGAATTAACTATCCCTGATAGCAGCGCTGATCTTAGCGATTTAGTAAAAAAACAATTCGAAAAATCAGCTTTTTCTTATAAAGAAATTCTCGCGATTACGACAACATTGTTCTTATCAATGTTACCTTTACATTATGACAGGCCGGATCGGCAGGCAGCATTTGTAGCAACAGCTATAAATCTTTATAAGGAAGTAAAACAATGATCATTATTCCTATGGCTGGCCTCAGCAGCCGTTTCTTCAAAGCAGGCTATACTCAACCTAAGTACAAACTTGAAGCTCATGGAAAAACTCTATTTGAATGGTCAGTCAAAACATTTGAAGATTACTATGACTCCGAAAAATTTATATTTATTTGTCGCGATGTCTACGACACGCCCTCCTTCGTGGCTTCTGAAATAAATAAAATTGGTATCAAAGATTTTGAAATCGTAGTTTTGAGCTCTGAAACTCGCGGCCAGGCTGAAACGGTTTTTTTAAGTTTAGACAAAGTGCCGAATGATCTACCTTTTGTAGTTTTTAACATCGATACCTACGAAAAAGAATTTAAATTTTTTGAGACTCAAAATGATGCTTATTTGGAAGTCTTTAAAGGTGAAGGTGAACACTGGTCTTTTGCCCTCCCCGACGGCAACACATCAAAAGTACTGAAAACGACGGAAAAAGTACGCATTTCAGATCTGTGCTCAAACGGAGTATACGGTTTTAAAAGTAAAGAGATTTATATTAATGCGTATATCGAAATGCAACGTGAAAGTATGGGTGAACTCTATATAGCTCCAATGTTTAACTTTATCATTGATAAGAAAATGAGCGTTCACTATAAATTGACGTCTATTGAGAAACATATCTTTATGGGCACACCTACGGAATATACTGATTTTTTGGGCACTGATAATGTTTAAACTGGCGTTGAAAGATATATTTGATGGATTCAAGAAGTATCAGTTTTGGAGCTATATGGCATGGCAGGAGATTGTCATTCGCTATCGCAGAAGTATTTTGGGACCATTTTGGATCACTGCAAGCACAGCTATATATGTTATTTCAATATCAACAGTATTTTCAACACTATTCAATCAAGATATAAAGCATTATTTGCTATATATGTCACTTGGTATCCTCGTTTGGAATTACATCAACCAAACCATTATTGAATCCGCCGATTCTTTCATTGCCTGCGCAGGATTTATAAAACAAATAAAAATTGAAAGAAGCGTTTTTATTTACCAATCTGTTGCAAGGAACTTTTACTTTTTCTTGCATAATGCCATTATATTGGTCATATGTTTAATTTTTTTCGACAGTACATTGACTTTCTACACCATTGGTAAGGCGTTGTTTGGATTATGTATTCTAACGTTTAATATTTTCTTTATGTCTCTAACACTCGCATGCGTATGTACACGATTCATGGACCTGCGCCAGATAGTTGCATCTATTCTGCAAATAGGTTTTTTAGTTACTCCTGTTATGTGGATACCGACTGAGTCAATGCGAACCAAAGCATATCTTTTAGAATGGAACCCTATTTATCATTTTATTGATTTTATAAGGTACTCGTTGCTACCCGCAGACTTCCCTCCGGCAGTTATGCATCCTAGCATTAAATATATATTGGTTTTTACAATTATTAATGTGATTGTCAGCTTTTATACTTTCAGCTGTTCTCGCAAGAAAATATCTTATTGGGTTTAATCATGTCCTCTTATTTGAAACTTGACAATGTTGCCGTCAGCTATCCAATCTTTGACGTTAAATCACGTTCTCTTAAAGCAAACTTTGTGAGATTAACTACTGGAGGCGTCATATCATCAAACTCCAGACAAGTCACGGTTGATGCATTAAAAAACATCAATTTGAAATTAGAACATGGTGATAGATTAGCCTTGATCGGCCATAATGGTGCAGGAAAATCGACTCTACTTAAAACAATGGCAGGAATTTACGAGCCTACACAGGGTGAAATAGAAAGCAAAGGGAGCATTGCGAGCTTACTCGATATTAATTTGGGGGTTAATCCCGAATCGTCCGGCCGTGAAAATATTTATTCTCGTGGTATGCTTTTAGGTATGTCCAAACGCCAAATAAATGAAACAATAGATGAGATTATTGATTTCACAGATTTGGCAGATTTTATTGATCTCCCAGTAAGAACTTATTCATCGGGTATGTCAGTACGTCTTGCATTTGCTATATCGACTGCTGTGAAACCTGATATCTTATTATTAGACGAAGTCATCGGAGCGGGTGATGCTAATTTCATGGATAAAGCACGTAAACGCATCTTGAATTTGATTGAATCCGTCGGTATTTTAGTGTTCTCTTCGCACTCTGAAGCTGATGTTAAATCATTCTGTACAAAAGGGGTTGTCTTAGATGCTGGAAAAATTGTTTTTAACGGTTCAGTTGATGATGCTTACGATTTTTATGCACACTCACGCGTAACAAGTTAACTAAGATAAACAAAACCTGATGATACATCGCAATTTTGATGAAGCAGATGCTGCTGTAATAATGTCAGTATATTATAAAGATAAACCTTTTCAGCTTTATTGCAGCCTCTGGAGCTTAGTAAATCAAACCGCTGACGGATTTGTTGTTCTGATTTTTATAGACGGTAACATTTCAAATGCATTGAAAGTAGTTGTAAATTTCTTTTTAGAAAATTTTAGTTTCATCAGAGTTATTAATTCTGATATTAACAGAGGGCTGGCAACTTCTCTCAATGAATCAATTGATCACTTACTATACAACCATCCTAATATAGAATTTTTCTTTAGGATGGACGCTGATGACATTAGCGCATTAAAAAGAATTGACTTACAAAGATCTTTTCTTATTAAGAATGAGAATATTGATGTTTTAGGTGGGAGTTGCAAAGAATTCGGTATTTTTTATAAAACCATAATAAAATCTGGTTCCGATTTTAAAATAAAGCATAATATTATAAAGCTTACTCCCTTTATTCACCCTACAGTTGTTTTTAGAAAAAGAGTTTTTGTTAAAGGTAAACGCTATCCGGTTAAGACACATCTTTCGGAAGATTTAGCATTTTGGCTTGACCTTGCTCTTTCAGGTTACATATTTCACAATATACCTGACATTGTCTTATTCTACAGACTCAACAACGCTACACTGCACCGCAGAACGGGGATAAAGAAGGCATATTCGGAAATGCTGTGCCGGATTAATTATATAAGGCACAGCCAAAATAACTTATTGCGAAATGTCACATATAGTTTTGCGCATTTCGCAATCAGGATAATGCCAATCGCTTTATCTAAAATTATTTACAAAATACTACGCTAGGAAATCATTTTTTTTAACCATTCTTTAAGCTCCAATGGCATTTTTTTAATTAAAACTTGTACAATATTATTATTTAATAAAGCCATGAGGTAAATAAATTTATTTTTACTTATCCCTTTAGGTTTGTAAAAATTGTGTATTGTAATGTTAGAATGCATTTTCTTTAGTAACTCTATCGACTCATATGTTGAGTAGCATTGCGTGTTAAAGTAACTTCTTGCGCTCTCAAATTTAGATACACGAAGACCGATATCATCCGGGTGTGCAATAATAAAATGCTCTGGAAAAACACTCTCGAATTCTGCAATAATTTTTTCAGAACAGTCATTATGATATTTTATGGGGAATTTTTTTTCTTTCTTATAGATATAGTGCAAGGCTAACCATTGCTCAACAGCATATTTTGACCTAAAAGCCTTTTCATTTTTATTACTTCCTACACTATGAAAATGATTTTCATACCAAATGGAGTACGAGAATGGATATTCTGGAGCGGAATAGTAATCTAAAATATCTTGTTTATATCCGAACTGAAACATATCACCAATATGAAAAGGCATCCTTTCGCTAAACCTTGGGTTTATTGAAAACACACTCGAAGTTATAATTCTTTTATTCTCAACTCCAGAGAGTTGAGGGATTTCATTTATTAAAGACCAAAGTGTTAGTACGTTGTTATTGACAATAATTTGATCAGTGCGTAATTTCATTACTAATGAGTTGGATGCAGCTTTGACTCCAGAATAAGAGCAAGCAATTTGCTTATTAATATTATTATTAACAATAGGTGAAATTAATGTTTGAGGAAATTTTAATGATGGTAACTCACCCTCATTTTTGCATAAAATAACCTTGTTAAAGTAGTTAGTTTTATTGCAAGATTCTGCAAATGAGGTATCGTTTGTGGATAAAATGATTTCTGGATTGTCAAAACAATCTCTCAGCATGCTGACTGTATATTTAATATCAAACTCGCTATATTGCGTACCAGCAATCACTACACTTATTTTTGATGTTTCATTCATACGTTTTGCCTATAAACTTTAGTTTTGAAACGCCCTATTAACATGCATAACCACGTATATAATTCGCTTATCTTACACTTATTGAATTTAGTTGTCATATAAATACTATCACGCTTGCACAGGAGATAATTGAAAAGGCACTGCATCTAGCTATTTCACACGTCTTTTGAAAGTTAGATATAAAATAAATAAGTTTAAAGAAAATTTTTATGATGGAAGAATTTAAACACCCTATTATTAAGTTACAGAACCGTATTAGACAAGGTACTTAAAAACTTAAGCCCCGAGAAAAGATTATATATAACTTTATAGACAGGAAATAAAATGGATAAAGAGCAAAAGGTTGCAGTATTATTATATGGCTTCTTACGGACTGCTGAAATAACTGCAGGATCATTACTAAACAATATAGTAATCCCTAATAATGCTGACATTTTCTATTTCGGTCCTGACTCATCTGACAGCCCCTTAAAAATACATCAAGGTATCTTGGATAAATCTGGTTTCCTTAAAATTAATCCTAAAAATGATGCTCATGAGGTTGCTGGAGGAGTTGCAACAAGATTAGAAAAAAATTACGGTCGTCACTTAACTTCTTATAAACTTCACGACAGGAATTTTGATCATTTCAATAATGAGGCATCATTCATTGATAAAAACCAATGGCTTTTTAGTTTAAATCCTGCAAGATTTTTTAGTATGTTCTACAATATTCACGGAGTCTTCAAGCTCATGAAAGAGTTTGAATCTCAGAACGATTTTAAATATGATAAAGTCATAATTACTCGCCCTGATCTATCATTTTACTCTAAATTTAATCTTAAAAATATTCGAGAAGGTTTTGTATATATCCCTTCAGGAGTAGACTTTTGCCAGCATACTGGGAACAGAAATCATGGATTGGCGAAAGTTCTTGCATACAGAAATCGCTCTACTGGAAAAATGATTCCTACAAACGTAGGTTTCAATGATCAGTTACTAGTATTTTCCAGAAACTCATCAGAACTTATTGAATCTTTTTTGCCGAACTTAAAAGATTATATAACTCAGAAAGTTCCGTTGACACCAGAAACACTTCTATATTTTCATTTAGTTGCATGTGGAGGGCTTAAGGTTAAATACACTGATGACTGGCCTTACGAAATTGTAAGATCTGATGCAGGAACTATTACTACAGTAACTGACCTAATGATTCTCGATATTATAGATCGTTATCATCCTATAGTTCAGGCTCGTATCAAGAAAAGACCAATAAAGTATCTTTTAAAGTTCGGACGTATGAGGATGAGAGCCTTAAAAAACAAATACTTTAACTAAATTACACATATGTTATCAGCAATGTAAAAACCCTCTTTTACTTATTTATTTTAACCAACTTTATTTACTCTTAATAATTTGTAATGTAAGTTTATAAATAAAAAGTAAAAAGGATTTATTAAATATAATATTTTAAATAAAATAAATAATATAAGCATTTAAATCTAATCTAAATTTCCCGAAAAATCAAAAATTCAAATTTAAAACCTAAAAAAAACCCGCAAGTATGCGGGTTTTTTGGGTATTTAATTAAACCCTTCCGGATTCTTCGACTGCCAGTTCCACGTATCACGCATCATCGCATCGATACCACGCGAAACCCGCCAGTCCAGTTCCTGGTTGGCCAGTGACGCATCGGCCCAGAATGCCGGAAGATCACCGTCACGACGCGGCTTGATTTCAAACGGAATGGGCTTGCCTGAGGCTTGCTCAAACGCCTTGATCATTTCCAGCACCGAGAAGCCTTTCCCACCACCCAGATTATAGGCTTTATAGCCTTCAATTTTATCGAGGTGGTCCAGCGCTTTCAGGTGGCCTTCAGCAAGGTCAACGACATGGATGTAGTCACGCAGACAGGTGCCGTCTGGCGTATCGTAGTCACCACCAAACACGCCGAGTTTATCCAGACGACCGATGGCAACCTGTGCAATGTAAGGCAGCAGGTTGTTAGGGATACCGGTTGGGTCTTCGCCAATCTCGCCCGACTCATGCGCACCGACCGGGTTAAAGTAACGCAGTGCAATGGTTTTGAACTTCGGCTCAGCTTTGGCGAAATCCCGAATGATAAATTCGACCATGAGCTTAGAGGTGCCATATGGGCTGGTTGTGCCGCCAATCGGTGTGGTTTCCACGTAAGGCACCGGGGCATTGGCACCATAAACAGTAGCGGAAGAACTAAAAATGAAGTTCCATACGCCCGCGTTGCGCATCTCTTCAAGCAGTACGACCGTACCGGATACGTTATTTTCGTAGTATTCCAGAGGCATACGCGTGGATTCACCCACCGCTTTAAGTGCGGCGAAGTGAATCACGGCAGAAATGCTGTGGGAGGCAAACAGGTCACGCAGGCAGGCGCGGTCAAGAACGTCGCCTTCGATAAACGTTGCTTTCTTGCCGGCGAGTTTCTCAACCCGATTGATGGCCTCACGCGAGGCATTGCACAGATTATCCAGTACCACCACATCATCACCGCGCTCAAGCAGTGCCAGCACTGTGTGGGAGCCGATATAACCTGCCCCGCCCGTTACCAAAATAGCCATCTCTTCTCCCTTTCTGCCGCGTTAGCCGCGGCGAATGATAGTTGATTACTTCGCCAGAATTTTCTCGATCGCTTCGCGGAAGTCGCGGCCCTGAGCGTTATTGCGCAGACCGTAGGAGACAAATGCCTGCATGTAACCCATTTTACGTCCGCAGTCGAAACTGTGACCCGTCATGAGTGAGACATCGACCGTTTTCTTCTTACTCAGGCTGGCGATAGCATCCGTTAACTGAATACGGCCCCATGCGCCCGGTTCGGTACGCTCCAGCTCAGCCCAGATATCGGCTGAAAGCACGTAGCGTCCCACCGCTGCCAGGTCTGAGTTTAACTCGGCCGGATGCTCAGGTTTCTCAACGAAGTCAGTAATCGTGCTGACATCACCTGGGTTTTCCAGCGGCTGCTCAGTCGTGATCACTGAGTATTCAGACAGATCGTAGTCGGTGAGGTGTTTTGCCAGCACCTGGCTGTGACCAGTCTCTTCAAAACGCGCAACCATCGCCGCCAGATTATATCGTAAATGGTCAGCGGTGGAATCGTCCAACAGCACGTCAGGCAGGACAACCACAAAAGGATTGTCGCCGATCATTGGACGCGCGCAGAGAATAGAATGCCCCAGGCCCAGTGGCTGCGCCTGACGCACGTTCATGATGGTCACGCCCGGCGGGCAGATTGACTGGACTTCACTCAGCAGCTGGCGTTTAACGCGTGCTTCCAGCAGGGCTTCGAGTTCATAGGTGGTATCGAAGTGGTTTTCTACCGCATTCTTGGACGCATGGGTGACCAGCACAATCTCTTTGATCCCTGCTGCAACACACTCATCAATGATGTATTGAATCATTGGCTTGTCCACGACAGGCAGCATCTCTTTCGGAATGGCTTTAGTCGCCGGAAGCATATGCATACCGAGACCCGCAACCGGGATTACTGCTTTAAGCTTGGTCATAGTTATTCCATCTAATGAAGTGAAGACATGCGTCAATTATGCCGGATGGACCGGAAAAGGAAGTATAATCTTTATCTGAAAAGCCGACACTAACTCGCTGTGAAATCTTACAAATTCGGGATTTTACCTAGAGTAAACATCCCCATAAACTGAGTTAACACAAACAGTAAAGACCGGCCACATGAGCGGCAGAGAAATTGACGTCGCCGTTTTTGGTGCCAGCCATAAAAAGAAACGGGCGACCTAAGTCGCCCGTTGTTATTGGCATCACAGCCACTGTTCAAACCATTCTGGCATCACGAAAAGGTCAAAGTGATTTACCAGCAGCATCAGCCCCACAAACAGGACCGATACAGATACCCACTGTCGGGCATAAGGGATGAAGCGAATACCAATAACCGGCTTGATAAAGAACGGATGCGCCAGCGCTGAAATCAGCACCTGTGAGATCGACAACGTCAGCGCGACGTAAAGCACGTTTGGCCAGATAAAGGTGGTCGCAAGCACAGCCATGACGACCAGGCTGGCCACGATGTTCCAGTAGAACTCCACGTTGGTTCGGCCATTTGCCTGTGAAATGGCGCCAGTTAGTCCACCCATCGGACGCAGCATGCCAAACAGCAGCATCAGCGGGATAAGATGATAAACCTGCTCGTGAGACGCACCATACAGAATGCGTACGATGACAGGAGACAAGATACCGATAGCAAGGTACATGGCACTGCTGAAGAGCATAATCACCAGCGTGCCTTTCAGGAACAGCTTCTTCAACTGCTCGGGATCCTGCTGTTTTTCCGCGAAGCGCGGTAGCGCCAGACGGTTAATCACCGGCGAAACCAACTTCAGGGGCTGCAGTACCAGCTCTTTCGCCAGAGAATAGACGCCGAGCATTTCTGCCCCCATCACTTTACCTACCACCAGCGCATCGGCCTGAGTACGAAGCTGGTTAATGGTCTGCGAACCCAGTTGATAGATACCGTAACGAATCGCACTAAAGAAAGTCTGTTTATCGAACTCCCATGTGGGACGCCATGACTTCTCACCCAGCGCGATCATGCACAGGATGCGGGTAAAGGCGTTAATAAACAGCCCCAGAATCGCGGCGGCCACCGTCAGCGAGGTAAACTCCAGCATCGCCACCACGCACAGGAAGGCAAACAGTTTGGTGCCCATTTCGATCTTCGCCAGCGACACCATGCGTTTGGTTTTAATGTAGTGGGCCTGATATTGCGAAAGATGCCCCAGCACCAGAAAGTTCAGGCTCGTCAGCATAATCAACCCTACCAGTTCCGGCAGATGATAGAACCAGGCAACAGGCCAGGCAATCAGCAGCATGACAACGCCGGTACATAAGCTGAGCGAGACGTTGACCCAATAGATGGTGCTCTGTTCGCGTCGGGTAATATTCTGGCGATGGACCAGATAACTGCTCATGCCCATGTCCTGCAGCACGCCCGCCACCGCTAAAATAGCGTTGATGATCGCCAACAGCCCCAGCTCATGGGTTTCGAGTTTACGGGCGAGAATACTCAGTTGAGCAACCTGTAATACAGCAGAGAAACAGGTACTGCCAAACAACCAAATCGCCTGTGACTTTATTCCACTCAAACCATTTGCTCCAGAATCTGTGCCAGCTCGCGATACGCGATGTGCTGATTAAACTCGGTTTCAACTTTATGTCTGGCTGCGGCAACAACCGGTGCCACGTCCACCGCGCCTTCTGACAATTTCAGCAGCGTCTCGGCCAGCGCCTCGGCGTCATCTTCCTTCACTAACCAGCCAGAAACGTTATTTTCGATCAGTTCCGGAATGCCGCTGTGGAAGGTGGAGACCACTGGCAGCCCTACCGCCATCGCCTCCATCAGCGCAACCGGAATGCCTTCCATGTCGCCATCTGCGGCCGTTTTAGAGGGCAGCAGAAATATATCCGCTTCGTTGAGGGCCTGACGGATCTCTTCCTGAGGTTTGAAACCCGGCATCGTCACGCAGTCGTCCATCTCTTCGCGCGCAATAAAGTCACGCATCATCTGATCCTGATCGCCATTGCCAATGATGGTGTACTGGAACTGGCCACCGCGCTGTTTCAGAATGGCGCTGGCTTTCACCGCTACATCCAGTCCTTTCTTTTCGGTCAGACGGGCAACGGAAACAATGCGCAACGGTGTATGGAAGGCATCACGCGGCTGGAAATTGAATTTTTCAGGTTCAATTCCCATGCGGGTAACGTGAATTTTTTCAGGCGGGCAGCCCATTTCAATCAGCTTGTTCTGCCAAAGATGGCTGATGGGCAACATCAGCTCACTCTGCTGAAACAGATTACGGTAATCCTGCTTATGCTCGTCGAGGATGTGACGACGAGAGATATCCGCCCCGTGAAACACCGTTGCCTGTTTGCCTTTCAGGATACCCAGTTCACGCAGTTTATTCGCCAGCGCCCCGGCATAGCCGAAATGCACCAGGAAAACATCCGCGACATAGGTCTGACGCGCATTGGCAACGATCGCCGGCAGCAGCAGCTTACTGGACTGTGCGCCATAGCGGCGCACGTTAAGGGAACGGAGTAACGACACTTTGGTGATTTTGGGCAGAACCAGTTTCAGCCGCTGTCCCAGCTTGTCCGTCAGGGAAATTTTTTCTTCGGGTAACAGGTAATGCGTCTTTGCCGCCAGACCATATTCGTCAAATGCGCCGTGGCGGTTGACCAGGTCTCCCGGAAATACCGAGATAATCTCAACGTCGTAACCGGCATCAATAAAATGAGTGACCTGGTTGAGAACAAAAGTTTCAGAGGCAACCGGGAAACGCATCGTGAAAAAAGTCAGTTTCATCACATCATCCTATTACGTTTAGAATCTCTTCAGTGATTCTGTTACCTACTTCCCTTTCATGCGCCACGGCGGTTTCGACGTTTTGCTTGATCGTGTCGTAGTCGGCCAGGATAGCCTGAACTTTATCAATCAGCGAACCGTCCATCAGGCTCTGAACATCGGTAGCCATTTGCGGCAGACCTAGCTGATTCATGACGCCCATGGATTTGTGTTCATAGTTGATGGCGACCGCTGGCGTACCAAAGTTCATTGAGATGATGGCAGAGTGCAGACGGGTTCCGATGGTCAGGTGACACTCGCTGAGGAGGACACCTAATTCGAGGTCATTAAATTCATCCATTACAACGTGGTAGTGCTCTGGCTGCTCAACGCGATCGCGCAAAGTGAGCGCCACCATACGGTCATCTTTGGCGTAGCTGTCGATGCCCGTACAGGTAGATAAGGCGACGACCTGATAACCGCTGGCGATCATGGCGTTGATCACGCGACCAAAGGCGGCTTCGTATTCCTGCTGCGTGACGCCCAGACGCTTATCAAACGGCGCCAGTTCACGGACCGTAATCGCGATGGTTTTGCGGGTGCGAATCACGCTCTGCCAGTGCTGCAGACTGTGGCTGGGGTTTTCAACGTGACGGGCACGTACCAGGAAGGCCGTATCCACACCGGGCATCACCTTTGAGCTGGTCACGCCATCGCGCTTCATCAGGTCAAGGCTAACGGACTCACGCAAGATAAGGCGGTCAACCCGGTCAAACACGAAGTTGGCCAGTTGATTAGTGCGGGCGTTCTGGAAAGGTCCAACGGAGTGGCCAATCAGGTAAAGCGGCTTCTTAGCCAGCAGCGCGCAGAGCGCATGGTCAAACTGAGTCACGCCATACAGATCGACAAAGAATGAACCGCCCACCTGAATGACCGCATCGTACTGCGCCAGACTTTCCGTGAAGGCTTTGAGGTGTGGCGGCACGGAGAAGGATTTGTAGGGTCCACCCTTGCCCAGATGCGCCATCATGATATTCGGCATCAGTCGGTTAGCGACTTTGCGTTTAACAGAGCCAATCAGGCCCTTACCCGAGGAGTTGTTGTGCAGGAATAGCTTATCCTGCTGAATATGTTGCTGAAGCAGATAACCGGAGCTGGTTGGATAACGGCTTATCACATCAATATCCACATCGTTGCGCGCGGCCTGAATTGAATCAATCAGTCCACGCAGAATCGCGCCATCCCCACGATTCCCACAGGTATGGTTACCCACCAATAAAATCTTCATAAAAACTCCGAATAATTTTTTCTAATTCTACCGACCGCCCAGTTCCGAAACGGGCAAAATGAATAGGGAGAAAAACAGCAAATAAAAATCCTGCACCAACATCCCAGATGCTGTTGGTGTTGGCTGCCGTATCAGGGCAGCCCTCTCTGACTACGATTTAATCGCAAAATACGGTAAGGCAACCTGCTTACCGTTAATAACGACAGACACGAATCCTTCAGGTTTGCTGGTATCCACCTTGTCATCAGACAACGCGCGGGAGGCCAGCAATAAATCCCCCTGCTCATTCGCGCCCACGCCCGCTTTACCGTTATGCAGGCTAAAGCGCTGCGGCGCGGCATGACTGCCGCTGTCCGGCGTAGCCTTCGCCATTTTGGCATCGACCCGCGCACAGCGGCCGGTGACAAAGCGATCTTTCGCCGTGCTCTTGATCATCACCGCTGCCGAAGGCGTCCAGCCTGCCAGCCTGATGAAAACCTGCGTGTCGGTATCGGTTTTAGCGACGTAGCGCACATCCACCACCGGACTGCTGCCTTCCGCCGACCAGCTGGCTTCAGCATGGTCTTTCTTACGTTGAACGTGAATAACCGCCCGGCCGCCGGTGTTTTTCCCACTGATGAGGTTCATCAGCGGCTCACCGTCCGTGCCGTTATTGAACTGCGACTGTCCAAAAATTTCGATTTCCCACGAGTCGCCAACGGTGGGGGAATAAAGATTGCCCAGTTCAAACCACACGGCCTGATTGGTGTTGTTTTCCAACAGCCAGCGTGAGGTCAGATAGTTATATTTCAGGCTGCCATCGATCGCGACGCCGTAGGACTCAACGCGGGTCGATCCCATTTCCCAGGCGCTTAGCCAACGATCGCCCTGCTCTGAGTTGTCAATCCAGCTGCCGGATTGCAGGTTGGTCTGACGCGTATTCAGGCGGGAGTGCCAGGCAATCAGCGGGTTCTTGCAGTCCTCAAGGCTTAAGGCATCGATAATCCATTGACCGTTTGAGATATCGCCGGGATTATCACAGTGCTCAATCCAGCCGTTGTGAATCAGCGACTGGCTGCAGCGCGGCAGGTTGAGAACTTTGCCGCCTTTACAGTGCTGGGCGTTAAAGTTTGACAGCTCAATCGCGGTACTGTGGTCCCAGTTCCCCTTTTTCTGACCAGACCAGCCGGCCTGAATCACGTCGCCCGTACAGGCTGAGGCGTACCACTGATCAATCTTACAATCCAGCGTATCCAGCAGGCTGAGCGCGGTGCCGCCAACCTGGTTGAAGCGCAGGCAGGCCCCACGGAAAAACTGTCCGCCTGGGCAGGTATTACGGAACAATCCCTGCTTATTGGGATGCGTATCCGTATTGCCGTTAAATATCAGGTTAGAGATTTCCACCCAGCGGGCGCTGACCTCGAAAACAAACGGCGATTTGCCGTCGGAGACGATGCTGGTCGCCGGGAAATACCCAAAGTTGACCATCGCACCGGAGATGCGGAAGAAACGGCGCTGCTCCTCACCGAAGTTACAGGCGGAAACGAAGAACGTGCCCGCAGGGAACTGTACGCAGATAGGCTGATCGCTCTGCTGCGACCACTGGTACATCGCTTTAATCGCGGGCGCACTGTCGGTTTTGCCGTCGGCGATAGCGCCAAAGTCAAACAACGAGAGTCGGTTATAGTCATCGACTACGCGACGCCAGTGAAAACCGTCGCCGCTGAAAATCACCCCCTGATCGTCCTGCGCCGGCTGGAAACTGCCGACGAATTCGCCGCCCCCCACTTCCAGGCCGGGGTGCCAGCTTTTGAGCTTGATCTTCGCGCCTTCAAACAGCGGTCGCGTCTTGCGCAGATCGTCCACCGAGGGGATCTCACCGATTAGCTGATAACCCGCAGGCTGTGCCAGACGCTGACTAAAGGCAGCCTGGCCCGGCTGGCTGACATCCGGGATGTTAAAGACCATCAGCCCGTTGCTGTCTTCCAGCGCCATAGAGTGAGACGGATTCGCGATCAGCGCCGCATTATCCTTTACAAACTGGTCAAAATTTCCCTTATTCAGGGTAATCGGCTGGGTGATTTGTGCCAGCTTGCCGCTGGCATCGCGCAGGAACACGGGGATCTGGTTACCCGCCTGGCTGGCATCGCTTCCCGACTTACCGATCCACAGTTTTCCCTGGAAGTTTTGCCAGAACTGCGGCGGCATCGCGTAGACATTTTCAGGCGTCAGAATCGGAACATCGCCTTTGGGTACCGCGCTTGCATCAACCGACTTGAGCGCCAGGCCAGTGTTTTTGGCCGCGTAGCTGGAAAAGGTGCTCACGGAGAGCGCGCCGACAAGGGCGGAGGCTGCGGTTTGCAAGACTTCTCTTCTTTTCATGCAATTAATCCCGTCGTCATGAAGGCCATAAACTCAGCCATAAAAGGTGTCCCATGAGGCACATCAAAAGTGAGCGTCTTCAGCCCTTACACCAACGCCAGCCAGCTTTGTTTAATCTGTTTACCGTCAAACTTCAGCGCGGTTTGCTGGGTTTTTTCGCTCATGGCATAGAACAGTGCATCGTCGCTGGCCAGTTGTTCCATTCGCGCCAGAAATTCGCTTTTCTTGTTCATCGGCACCAGGAAACCGTCTTCGCCGTGATTAATAATCTCCTGTGGACCTGTCGGACAGTCATAGGCCACCACCGGCAGCGACCAGGATTTGGCTTCCAGCAGCACCAGCGGCAAACCTTCGTAACGGGAGGTCATCAGCGCCATATCGCTGTCGCGGTAGTAATCGTTGATATTGCTGACCTTACCGACGAACTTCACGCTGGGGGTAATGCCCAGCACGGCTGCCTGATCCTGTAGTTGCTGGCGCAACTCACCGTCGCCGGCAATCACCAGCGTCCAGTCAGGATGTGCTCTGGAAAAGTCACGCCAGATATCCAGTAACAGGTCGAACCCTTTCTGATTGTCCAGACGGCCCACCGCCAGCGCCTGACGATGGCGCGTGGTACGGTGCCAGGATTTGTACACCACCGGATTAGGAATGGCCTGACTGGGGATGTGCCAGCGCTGAAAGACCTGATGATCTTTATCCGTCAGGACAATGACGCGGTCGTAGAAGCGCAGTAGCAGGAACTTGAGGAACTTAATGGGTTTACTGAAGGAGTTGATGGCAACGTGCTCACAGGCATAGGCCTTGAAGCGCTTCTTTTTCAGCGTCATCAGGTTCCAGAAAGCAAACATCACGCTCAGACGACCCATGCTGATTAAAAACACGGTGTCGAAGCCTTCCTGCTGAATACGCGCCACGGCACGTTTGATGGGGTTACTTTCACCTTCGAAGCTGACGATCTGCTTGACCTTGTCGAAAGGGTAAAAGGGTTCGCCGTGCCCCTCCAGTGAGTAGATGGTGACCTCATGCGCATCACCAAGACATTCCGACATAAAGTTACAGATATTTTCGGTGCCCGCATACGAGTAAGCGTCTTTGATCACCAGGACGATTTTTTTCATGAAACGTTATCCACCTCAAATTTATACACAATCCTGCCGATCGGCTTAACGGTGTTTCAGGCTAAACAGCACACCATTCACCATATACCAGGCGTAATAGTAATAGATTTTTAACGGATTGTTTTTATAGATAATTCTTAATAGTTCGAGGTGCCATTTGGCGGCTTTGTTTTTATTACGCGACAGGGAATTCCCTAACTCGTAATAATTCACCAGAATACTCTGAATTACGCGGGCCTGTTTGTAGCGATTAAAGAGTTCGTAGAGGAAAAGGAAGTCTTCGTGACCTTTTCGCTCAAATAAAATCCCGCCTGGCGGACGGCGGAAACAGACGGATGAGAAGCACACCCGATACTGCTTTTTGACATAGCTGTCCTGCTTAAGGTAAGGCTTTGTATAGCGAATATCGTGGTCAGCTTTGCGGGTTTTGTAATGGTATTCCGTGATGACCAGATTGTCCCCATCGGCGATAGCCTGCATCTGCTGGCGAAGCTTATCACTGTGCCATTCGTCATCGCTGTCAAGAAAAGCGATCACCTCTTCTTGCGAAGCACGTAATCCCACATTGCGGGTTTCGGCCGCGCCCATATTGACCGCATTGTCGAGAATCGTAATACGCGGGTCCTGGCACTGCTCGCGCACCCACGCGAGTGAATCATCGGTGGATTTATCGTTGATCAGATACAGGTGCCAGTCCTGATAGGTTTGATTGATGACGGACTGTACAGCGCGTAATACCGTCTCGCGGGCATTATACATAGGCATGACAATGCCGACGGTACCAGAGTGATTATTCATTTTCATACCTGAATAAATAAAATAGACGGGGCCACCAGATAACCTTCCGGTAGCGTTAAAACGTCACGACATTCAATAGAATCAGGAGAGTGCCTTTTCGCCACCCAACCGCGCTTTCAGTTTGTCTTTCACGCGGTTCAGGAAGTAGGTGCGATTATCTTTATTGGTGAGCAGGAAGTAGCGCGCGAAGCTGACGCTCGCCATCAGCGAGTTACCGTCCATTTTGTAGCGCAGGGGCAGCTTGAATGCTTTGTAGGTGTGAATATCTCGTGGGGTAAGGTGCGGTTTCATCGTAATCCAGCCAGAACAGGGAGTACTTGACCGATTCACCTTTGTGTTTGGAGCCAAACTTCGTCACCAGGTGGTAGTTGGCCAGCGGGGCGGCGATCATTTCAAACCGGTAACCCATGCGGTCGGCACGGATGCAGAAGTCATAGTCCTGATGGCGGATAAAACGCGCATCGAACTGAATTTTAGCGGCATCTTCACGCTTCAGCACGATGGTGCTGGTTTGAATAAAGCCATAACAGCCAAACAGATACTCTGCGACAGTTTCGTTTTTTGCCGGAGGCTGCATCGGCATAACCTTCAGGAACGCACCGTCCTGATAGATATTTACCTGGCTGAAGATAATGGTATTGTGCTGACCCTGCGCCTCCAGCTCCGCAATCTTTTCACTGACCTGCAGAAGCTTGTCGGCATGCCACTCGTCATCGGCATCCAGAAAACTGACATAGTCGCCCGTTGCCAGCTCAATGCCTTTGTTACGCGCGCCGGCACCGTTGAGTTTCACCTCAGATAAGACCAGATTGATGTCCAGGTCCTGATAGCGCTCACTGCGCACCACTTCCGCCAGCGCGGCGGCATCGGCAGATTTGTCATCCACGATGATGACTTCGAAATGGCGATACGTTTGTGCTTTAACGCAATCCAGCGTCGTGACAATCGATTCTGACGCGTTATAAGCCGGAATTACGATGGAGAAACGAATGTCCTTCATTGCCAGCACCTCATAAAAGTATTCAAAAATAAACAATTCAATCGACAAACGCCGAAGAAAAACCTGTGTTGTTACAGGCGACCGCCCCGCGAAGTGAAGCCGTTCACTGGGGGCGCGCCGCCGGGTCCGTTACCGAATCAGCCAGAACTCCTGGGCCACTTCGTACCCTACAACCGCCTGCTTGGTTGAGATGGTGTTGTAGTAGAGGTAATAGAGCAGGAAGAAAAACAGCATGCCAAACAGCGCCGGCTTCCAGACGCGTCTGGCCTGATAGATAAGCGAGGTCAGAATGATGGGTTCAACCTGTTGCAAATAGTTGGAAAGACGCGAACCTGACGGGAAGTTATACAGGAAGATGCGGATCGCCCCGCCGATAGCAAAACTTAAAATCAGCAAGTAGTTCAGACGATACTGGGCATAGTTTTCGCGCTTCAGTTCTTCAGTCAGCATGAAATAGAAGAAAATAAACACCAGCATGATGTTCTTCAGGTTCGAGACTGACAGGATGCTGCCATCCATTGCATAGGAGGGATCGTTGTTATAGCCCGATGCCCTTTCCCCCAGCGATCCGAGGTGTCCGGCAATCAGGGCGATGAAGCTTGAACCCCCGACGACCGAGAGCGGCAGGCTGACAACGATGATCACCACCGGCCACCAGCGCCAGTCACGAATAAACAGGAAAGGCACCAGCGTTATCACCATAACGGCGGTGTTGTGACTCATGAACGACAGGATAAAAAAGGTAAAGGCCCACCAGTAACGCTTCAGGTAGATCGTCCACAGCACGCCGAGGAACAGGGCGGAGCTTAAGCCAAAACGTATCTGGTTGATGTCTTTGTTAATAAAGATGTGCGCCGAATACAGCGCCAGCGCCAGTACCGGATAAGGCGACATCTTTCTGAAAAAGAAGGCGTTAATGGATACCGCAATCGCACAGAAGACGAACAGAAACACGCTGGCGTTATGCGAAAACAGACTCGTTATCCACGCCATCGCAAAAATCAGCGGTTCGTAGCGGAAAAACGCGACGGTATTGAAAAAACCGTTGATCTGAATGCGCCGTACAAAGTCCTCAAAGAAACTGCGGTACTGGAAGTCATCCATGCCGGTGCCGAGGCCACGAATCCCCCCGAATACGATCAGAATAATGGCCGCAAAGCACAGCAGCCAGGTCAAAATATAATTTGTGCGTTCGTCTTTTTTCACCAGGATTTCGAACAGCGAAATCAGCAGCAAAAACCCTGATATATACCAATATGGAGCCATGGTGTGATTCCTTAAATCCACAAGTTCTCATGCCAACAGTGGCCAGTGCTGATTACCTTCCGGGTTGATCTCTCAGCAGGTCTGCGCCGACATCGCGACAGACAAAAGCGTGTTGATGATGAATTCTGATGATTGACGTTAGATCGTCGCTTATTGTGCGTTGTATCCAGAATCACCTGTGCAAATCGTTACGTGTCGTTATCATGAGCCAGGGATCAAAAGGGGCGGTCAAACCCGCCCCTTTTCTTTCAGCTCTTAGCTTTTCGTTGGTTTACCGTACTCGTAGTCGTAGTAGTCATAACCATAACCGTACGAGTTAGCCGCTTTACGTACCACGGCGTTCAGGATAACCCCTTTGATTTCGATACCGTTCTGCGCGAAGCGTTTGAAGCTGACATCCACTTCTTTTGTGGTGTTGGTTTCAAAACGCGCCACCATCAGCGAGGTACCGGCCAACTTACCGATGATGGACGCATCCGTTACGGCCAGAATCGGTGGTGTATCAATCAGGACTAAATCATAGTTTTTGCTTGCCCACTCCAGCAGCTCACCCATGCGGCGGTGCATCAACAGCTCTGACGGGTTCGGTGGAACCTGACCGCGCGGCAGGAAATCAAAACCGTATGGCCCTTGCTGAATCATGGTCGGCGTAAACTCGGTTTTGCCAGACAGGACGTTAGACAGACCGGATTTATTGTCCGCCCCCAGCAGTTCGTGGGTGTAACCGCGGCGCATGTCACCATCGATAAACAACACCTTCTGACCGGCCTTGGCCACCAGGGTAGCGAGGTTAACGCAGATAAAGGTTTTACCAATACCCGGGCTGGCGCCGGTGATCATCAGAATGTTGTTTTTCGCTTCCATCATGGCGAAGTGCAGGCTGGTACGCAGGCTACGAATCGCTTCAATAGAGAGGTCGGTTGGATTACCCAGTGCCAACAGCGTCTCATGCGGATCGGTTTTGCCTTTGTGACCGCGACGCGCCAGTGCTTCGGTATCCTTCTTACGCTGCCACTCAGAGAGCGGTACGCTGGCATAGACGTTCATGCCCAGCTCTTCCAGCTGTTCCGGGTTCTCGATTCCGTGATGCAACAGCGCTTTAAGCAGAACCACACCGACGGACACCATCAGCCCCAGAATCAGGCTGGCTGCGATGATCAGCAGCTTTTTCGGCGCAACCGGCGAGTTTGCCGTGGCGGCCTGATCGATGATGCGAACATCACCCACGGTGCTGGCCTTACTGATGCTCAGCTCTTGCTGGCGGTTCAGTAACTGCATGTAGATTTCCTGACCTGACTGCACATCGCGGGTCAGACGCAGAATCTCCTGCTGAGTTTTCGGCATCTGCGCAATTTTCTTGTTCAGCTGCGCCTGCTCATCTTCCAGCGTTTTACGCTTTTCTAACAGGGCCCGATAGGTAGGGTGATCTTTGGTGAACAGCTGCGAAACTTCGGCTTCGCGGAACGTCAGCTCGTTAAGCTGGCTCTGCACGCTAACGGATGAATCCAACGCAGACTTAGCTTCAAGCGACAGGTCAACGGACTCGTTCTCACGGCGGAAGGCGTTAAGTTTATCTTCCGCCTGATCCAGTTTGCCACGCACTTCCGGTAGTTGCTGTTTCAGGAACTCCAGGCTTTTCTCGGCCTGTTCGGATTTACGCTGCACGTTCTGTAACAGGTAGTTATTCACGATCTGGTTCAGAACTTTGCTGATCTGCTCCTGATCTTCACCCACATACTGCAGTCCCAGTACACCGGTGTCTTTCCCTTTGTCTGCAACGGTCAGGTTAGACAGGATGCTGTTAATTGCCTGCAGATCGTTGAGTTTGGTGACGGTAAACGTGGTGCCCGGCTCCGCATTGATATCGCTGACCAGCATGCTTACATCGCCGTGTTTTTCGAACTGCCCCACTTTGCCTTTGAACAGCTCATCGCCATCGGCAGAAACGGTATAGCTGTCTTTACCCGTAACCTCGAGCTCAACACTGCGCTTCTCGATCGTACGCGGAATCTCCAGACGGGAGATCGCGACATTGCCAGGCTTGTTGCCCATCAGACGCGACAGACCTTTGCCGATAACCGGGAAATAGTTCTGTGAAACCACTGCATCCAGGCCAAGATCCTGAACGGTTTTTCCCAGCACCATGCGTGATTCAAGAATCTGGATTTCGGTATCCGATGCTGGCGTCGTGGGCATCAGCGTCTGTAATTCATTCAGGACGGTGCTGGTATTCTTCTGCTCCACCTGAACCATGGCATCGGCGCTGTAAATAGGCGTCGCAAACAGTGTGTAGAGCGTTGCTACCAGCATGAAAAAAGCGGTGACAGCGACGATAACCCAACGGTGATCAATAAGCTGTCCCACAAGATGCGCCAGATCCCACCCATTCGATTCCTCGCGCGGCGCGGTCATGACTTTGTTTTTTATATTCATGGATAATCCCAACTATCGGCTTAGTACGCTGACCCATTTCTGAGTGGCGTGTTCCAGTAACCCGTAAACCTCTTCAAAGGCCTCACGGCTTTTTCTGTACGGATCCGCAATTTCCTTCTGATTGAGCCAGTGCCCAAGCAGCATCGTTTTGCCGCGTGCAGCCGGATCGATGCGGTTTACCTGTTCAATGTGGCGCTTTTCCATCACCAGAATCAGGTCATACTCCCGGCACAAGCTGGCCGTTAGCTGCTGAGCCTCATGACCTTCCAGCGATAAGCCTTTTTCGGCTGCCACCTCCGTCGCCGTTTTATCCGCCGCGTGCCCAACCAGGGCGCCGAGTCCGGCGGAGGCCACAGGCAGGTGCGGCAGCGCGCGTTTGAACAGGCGCTCTCCCGTAGGAGAGCGGCAAATGTTGCCTACGCAGACGACTAACACGGACTTAATCATGGCGAAACCTTAGTTCGACCAGTTGCGGATGCGCTGTGCAGCCTGCGTCGCATCGTTAACACCGGCTATGGTTGGTATCAACTGCGATATCACGCGGTTCCAACGCGTCAGCGGCGTCGATGTCACGTAGACGATATCGTAAGGTTCAAGTTGGAATTCGGTACCCATCACCATGGATGCCGCATCTTTGGTATTCAGCTGGTAGATATTGGCGATTTTGCTGCGATCGGAGCCGCGCGTCGGTCGGATAACAAAGACCCCGGTCGCGTCGGACGTGGTTTGATCCATGCCTGCCGCATTACCCAGCGCTTCAGCCAGGGTCATACCGCTGCGGTCCATCTTCAGGGTGGCCTGCTGTTTCACTTCGCCCATGACAAACACTTTCAGGTCGTCGTTACGCGGCACATACAGGATGTCACCCGGATAAAGCAGGTGGTTCTGGCTCAGATCGCCGTTCTGCATCAGGGCCTGCAGTGACACGCGCTGCTCACGGCCGTTGTGGGTCAGGATAACGTTGCGCCAGTCTGCGTCCGCCGCTAAGCCGCCCGCTGCGTTAATCGCATCCAGGATAGTAAGCGGTACGTTGGTGATAGGCTGCTGGCCTGAGGTCGTCACGGCACCGGTCACGTAAGTCTTCTGTGACTTAAACGAGGCAATGCTGACGTCAACCTGAGGGCTTTCGATGTACTGCGCCAGACGACGCGCCACTTCATTACGCACGTCACCTACGGTACGGCCGGCAACACGGACGCGGCCGATGTAAGGATAGAAAATCGTGCCGTCAGAATGGACCCAGTTACCGGTGTCACTGGCGCTACGGTACTGACCGGCAGGCGTGGTGAGTTCGGGGTGATCCCACACGGTGACGGTGAGAACATCACCAATGCCGATGCGGTATTCGTAGTTCTGAATTTCGGTTTGTAACGACGGATTAGCCTGTGCCACAAGTGGCTTAGGACGCATTTTCTCCACCAGGCCTGGCGTTAACGGATAAACGTTAACGTACTTGTCGATGTCAAAATTGCTGTCCTGCTGCTCAATGACATCTTTTCCCGAAGTGGATAAATTTTGCCCCGGCACGACAGTACACCCGGCCATAAAAGTTGCAGATACCAGAACAGGTATCATCTTCATTTTCATTGTAATCATTTAGATCTTCGCTATCAGTTAATGTTTGATAGAGGCGAATACGCCGCTGTGTAAGCGCTCGAAAAAAAGTAGGCTATCCTGACTCAGGCCCTGAACATGTCGTTCATTATTCTTAGCTCCTGTCTTGTACCCATCACGCGCTTTACCCGGAACGGAATAAAGCAAAGCAGAACATTTCGGTTTATCAATGCCGTACCGCTTTTTTTTAGAGAAATCTGCCCGCCGGAACCTGAAGTGGCACTTCGGCGCGCGGCTGACAGAGGCTCTTTTGCGGCTAGTAAGCACCATCACGTTTCAAAACCACACCCACGGTTTTGAACAAAATTGCAATGTCGTTCCACAGCGACCAGTTTTTTACATACCATGAGTCGAAGTAGACGCGCGTTTCATAATCCACATCGTTACGGCCGCTCACCTGCCACAATCCGGTCATACCCGGTTTTGCCATCAGGTAGTAATCGACATCGCCCGCATAACGCGCCAGTTCGTCTTCAATAACCGGGCGCGGCCCGACCAGGCTCATGTCGCCGCGTACGACGTTCCACAACTGCGGCAGCTCATCAAGGCTGGTTTTACGAATAAAGTGACCGACTTTAGTAATACGGGGATCGTTTTTGAGTTTAAAATCTTTATCCCATTCAGCACGGGCAACCGGATCGGTTCGCAAGACTTCCTCAAGCACTTCTTTCGAGTTGATCACCATTGAACGAAACTTAAGGCATTTAAATTTACGCCCGTTCAGGCCGACGCGTTCGTGACCATAAATAGGCGGCCCGCCATCACGTCCCACCAGGAATCCCAGCACCAGCAGCGCCGGTAACAGCATCAAAATGATGGAGAGCGCCCCGAAGATATCGAACGTGCGCTTCAGGAAGCGTGAGGTGCGTTTGGCCAGGTTATTCTGAACACGCAGGATCATGACTTCATGGCTGAAGATATAAGCCATGTCAGTGCCGTACAGCGGCACCCCACGTAAGGTAGGAATCACTGAAACAGAGCGGCAGTTATGCATCGCCAGCGATTTCAGCCACATGTCACGATACTGACTTTGCTCAAACTCAACCGCCACAATGAACTGGGTTTCACTGTTAGTGAGCCTCCACAGCGCCTGCTCGTCGCGCAGCACCGGAATACCCGAAATCAGCTCTTGTGGGCAGGATCCGTCCACGTCATAGAAGGCAATAACCTCAAAGCCCATAACCTCTTCGCTTTGCAGAGCCTCCCACGCTTCCTGGGCATTTTTATTGCTGCCAATAATGATGGTCTGCTTCTTCCACAGGCCGTATTTATTCAGCAGGCGTTTGGACAGTGCGCGGCACACCGGCATTGCCACCAGGGCGATAAGCCACGTTAACAGCCAGACAAAGCGCGACATCTGCCATTGAGACAGGGCCGTGATCGACAGTTCAATGACGGAAAAAATGAGAATGGTACGAAAAATTTCTTTTAATTCGAACCAAAACGGTTTGCGGTAGGTGTAATGGCGCAGTCTGACCCAAAACCAGCCCACGCAAATTACTGACAGACAGATGTGTGTAGCAACTTTTAAATTAAATTCCCGATCAGACATATCCGATAACAGTGAAGGAGATGTCATATTAATTAGCATCATCGCGATAAATAATGCCGCGTTGAAACATATTAAATCAGAACAAGCCAATAATAATTTGGTGATAAGACTTTTAAACGTAAATTCATTATCGCGCATATTTAACTCTTTATTTTATTTCCTTAACCCACCACACCAGACGCTTAAGTAACCAGCATTGTCTCTTAAGCCCGAGCGTTTCTGAGGGGAGCTCCTGCGGCATTTACGCCATTGTCATTGACTATGAAACCAATAATACCGTGCACAATACCAACAGATTACTCTGACTTTATCAGCAATGTGCTGATTAAATATCAAACCGAAGCGGTGACGCAGACACGCTACCGCCCTTGGCTGTCGCTGCCAATACCGCCCTGATAACCTCTGTTTCTCCCTGCGCCGCGCGCGATTGCGCACAAAGCGTCCTTGTGCAGAATGCGTTGACATTCTGCTGCGTACCGAGGCGGTTGATTGCGCAAATTACAGATTCGGGCGCAGGCGTTGTCTAACTCGTTGCTATACTAGTTATTACTGGCATGTTTACAAGTAGACCCCGCCATCCCCGGACTATTTTAGGAAAAAGACTACCAGTAATAAGTATTGAAGCCGCTCATTTTCAGCTTTCAGGTAGGAAAAAATCAGATTTATTCCATGTTCGCACCAGGAATAATCGCATAAGAAATTCCTCTGAATGAGAAATACGGTGACATTAATCTGCAACCTTTATGCGCTACCTTCACCGCCGCATTAATCAATCTGCTGAAGAATTATCCTGTAATTAATGTATGGGCTATTCAATTAAATCGTAAAGACCCTGTAAGCTCGCTATTTGTCCCAAGGCCATCTCTCCACTATCATCAGACAAAGCTTATTTTTAGACATTCAGGTGAATAAAGCATGCTGGAGGTATTGGCCGATCCCTCGCTATGGGCAGGATTAGTAACGCTAATCGTTCTTGAACTGGTACTGGGTATCGATAACCTGGTCTTTATCGCTATTCTGGTCGAGAAGCTGCCGGCAGCCGCACGCGACCGCGCGCGGGTGATTGGCCTGCTGATGGCGCTGGTGTGCCGACTGCTGCTGTTAGCCTCCCTGTCCTGGTTGGTCACGCTGACGCAGCCATTGATTACGCTGGCTAATCACGCTTTCAGCGCGCGCGACCTGCTGCTGCTGTTTGGCGGACTGTTTTTGCTGTTCAAAGCGACAACCGAATTGAACGAACGGCTCGAAGGCCAGGACGAGGAGAACGCTCAACAAAAAGGCGGCGCTAAATTCTGGCCTGTCGTGGCGCAGATCGTGGTGCTGGACGCAATTTTTTCGCTGGATGCGGTGATTACTGCCGTCGGTATGGTAAACGACCTGCCGGTCATGATGGTGGCGGTTACCGTGGCGATTTTATTGATGCTGCTCGCCAGTAAACCCCTTACCCGTTTCGTCAACAGTCACCCGACCATCGTTATTCTGTGCCTGAGCTTTTTACTGATGATTGGCTTTAGTCTGGTGGCTGAAGGCTTTGGCTTTGTTATTCCTAAAGGCTATCTCTATGCGGCGATCGGTTTCTCCGTGCTAATCGAAGCCCTGAACCAGCTGGCACAGTTTAACCGGCGCAAGGTGCTGTCGGCGGGTCGTCCGTTACGCCAGCGCACCGCCGAAGCGGTATTACGTCTGTTACGCGGCGAAGCCGAACAGGCGGAACTGGATGCAAAAACCTCGTCAATGATTGCCGATGGAGAGGCTGTCGCGCTGTTTAATCGCCAGGAGCGCGTGATGATCGCCAGAGTGATGGGGCTTGGGCAGCGTCATGTCAACACCATCATGACGACGCGTCACGATGTTCAGCACATTGATTTAAGCGACGATCCGGCGGAGATCATGGCTAACCTTGATCGTAATCAGCATACGCGCATCGTTATTACGGACAACAGCAAAGAGCCGCTCGGCATTGTGCATGTTAACGATCTGCTCCATCAGTCACTGCATCACCACTCCCTTGATTTACGCAGCCTGATTCGTCAGCCCCTGGTGTTCCACGAGCACATCACCTTGTTACAAGCGCTGGAGCTGTTTCGTCAGGGTCACACACATTTTGCATTTGTGGTCGATGAGTTTGGTTCGGTAGAGGGCGTGGTCACGTTGAGCGACTTAATGGAAACCATTGCGGGAAATCTGCCAAATGAAGCAGGCGAAACCGATGCCCGCTATGATATCCAGCCTAATGGGTCGGGTGGCTGGATTGCCAATGGCCAAATGCCGCTGGAGGATCTGGCGATGTACGTGACGTTACCGCTGGATGAGAAGCGTAATTATCATACGCTGGCCGGATTAGTGATGGATCGCCTGCAGAATATTCCCCAGGAAGGTGAAGAGATCCTCCTGGGGGATTACCGCTTACGTACTCTGCAGGTTGAACAGCACCGGGTTCAGAAGGTTGAAATTCTGCCGCAGCCTGACATGCAACAGCATGCCGCGCCTTAAGGGCGCGCCGAGTCTGGCTGCGTGGCGTTATTTCCTTTTAATTGCTGACGATCAAGCCACTGATTCAGGCGCGATTTCGCCTCATTCTGCAGCTTCTCGCGCAGCATATCGTCAACCGGGAGCGTATATTGCGGATTCTCCCAACTGCCGTAAAGGCGAAACGGGATCACCTGATCGGATAAGGCCGCAACCAGTTTTTCATCCCCGTGCCAGCCGCTCAGCGTCAAGCCCAATGTAACGTCTAACTGCTGCTGCACCATGTTGACGCTCCCATCGCCACGTAACGTCAGCTGCTTGCTTTCGCCGCTGAGATGGTTAAAGGACAGGAGGCCGTTCTTCAGCGCAAGCTGACCGCTGATGTGATCGATTCCCTGTCCCAATACCTGATCGTCGCTGCTGACGCGATCGCTCACGCGCGCCACCGCGCGACGGACCATCTGCTGTAAGTCAATTTGCGCCAGTTTCAGATGGCTCACACGGACATCCGCCTTGCCCTGCCAGCTCTGTTTCGCGTCCTCAAGGGTGAGGTTATCACCGGCCAACTCGCCGTTAAGATCAAGGGTTCCCTGCAGCGACTGAGGCAGAGCCAACGCCTTCAGTAAAGGCTGAAGATCAACCTGACTCAACACGGGTTTGAAACTGACGTGCGTAACGGGCTGACGAATATCAATGCTGCCGGGAACGGAGAAACGCCCCTGCCCCACAGTTCCTGACAAGGTATTAAATGTCATCAGTCCCTGTTGGTTGACCGCATCCACAGCCAGTTTTGAGAGCGTAAGACCTCGCCAGACCGCGCTGTCCGCCTGCAGTTTTATGTCCAGATCGATATCGTTGAGCGGCGAGTCCGCATTGGTGGGTTCGCGCTGGTCTGCAATCACCGGCGCAGGGGCAATCTGGCTGCTTTGTCCACTCACCTGCTGAGTTAACGAAGAGATAAAAAGCAGGTTATCCATATCCAGTGAGGTCGCATGAAGATCCAGAGACAGCTTTTGCGGAGCCGTAAGATCGCCCTGCGCGCTGCCGCTGAGAACACTGTCGTTAGCGTTAAGCTTAAGATCGGACAGGGCAACGGTATTTCTGTCGCCATTCCAGTTTCCCTGGAAGCTCAGCGTACCTTTAATGCCCTGCGGTGGCAGGCTGGCCCCGGACAACGCGTAATCCAGTTGTTCGAGCTGACCACTGAGCTGATGGGGATACTGCGATTTATCAAATTGCCCCTTCAGATTGATCATCGCCGTGCGCTGGTTGCGCGTCAGGCTGGTGCTGAGATTGATTGTTGCCAGGCTCGACTGATCCTGCTCCATATTCAGGTTGAGATTACGGAAGGTGAACGCATCGCCGCCGGGCTGTTGCCAGATAAACAGGCTGTCCAACAGCTGGAGTTTGCCGATATCGAAAGACCATCGGTCTGAAGACGTAGGCTCGCTGTTGTGCGGACCGCGCGGGGCATTTTGCGGTACTTGCGCCGCACTGTCTGGCGTGACCTGCACCACCGCGTTTTTCAGCATCACCTGGCTCACGCTCAGCTGATGTGATAGTAGGGGCAGAAGATTCACATCCAGCCGCATATTGTCTGCAGAGACCACGGGCTGGGCTGCACCGGGCGCGGTCAGGCTCATGCGCCCGGCCAGAATGCTGAGTTTAGGCCAGACGTGCCAACGCAAATCGCCATTGATAGTGAGTTGATAACCGCTGCGCTGTTCGACCTGTTGCACCATATAGCTGCGAAAGTCGTTGGGGTTGACCAGCATAACCAGGGCTGTTAATCCCGCTACGACCACCACCAGTAAGATGGCCAGCGTGGTTATCACTCTTCTCATCACATCCTCATGAATTAATCTTTGTCGATACGACTGGCATCAGCACCCTGCTGGCCACGATATTTAGCATTTTCACGGCGATTATAAGGACGCGCGGCAGGTCCCGAAAGCGGTTCAAAGCTTAGCGCACCAATCAGCATTCCCGGGCGCAGTGCCAGAGGCAGTTTGCCAGAATTATAGAACTCCAGCACGATACGGCCCTGCCAGCCCGGATCGATACGATGCGCGGTCACGTGGACCATCAGGCCCAGGCGGGCAAGCGAGGAGCGCCCGTCCAGCCAGCCAACCAGATCGTCGGGAATGGTCACAGATTCCAGCGTTACCGCCAGGGCCAGCTCGCCGGGATGGAGAAAGAATGCTTCTCCCTCGGGGAGAACGATCTCATCACTCATCACGCGATCCAGGGCCGCGCTCACTTCGTGCTTCGGCCCGCTCAGATCAATAAACGCGGCGGTATGTCCGCTGAATGTCCGGAACTGATTGCCTAAACGTACGTCGACCGTTGCACCGTTGATCCGTTCCACCGGTGGCCGTGGCGTGATCGCCAGTTTCCCGCTATCCAGCCAGGCTTCAATATCGCGGTCGCATAATCTCATTACGGTAACTCCATGAAGTAAGTGTAGCGAACAGGCGGCATCTGTGCTTTTAACCTGCTCGCGTCACGTCCTTTGAGACGTAAACTACTCGAAGAACTGGTTAATTTTGGCTTTAAGAATATCAATAGCAATACGGTTTTTACCACCGCGCGGCACAATGATATCTGCGTACTGTTTAGAGGGTTCAATGAACTGCAAAAACATGGGGCGGACCGTTTTCTGATACTGACTCATGACGGAATCCATTGAACGCCCCCGTTCATTGACATCACGTTTCATACGTCGCATCAGGCAAATGTCGAGCGGCGTGTCCACGAAGATGGAGAAGTTCAGTTCCTGGCGCAGACGCGCATCGGTTAACAGGAGAATGCCTTCAAGAATAATGACTTTTTTAGGCTTAATTTGCAGCGTTTCCTGAGTACGCGTGTGCTCAACATAGCTGTAAACGGGCAACTCAATGTCCTGCCCTGCCTTTACCGCACGTAAGTGCTGCAATAACAAATCATGATCCATCGCGCTGGGATGGTCATAATTGGTTTTAACCCTCTCTTCCATGGTGAGGTGACTTTGATCTTTATAATAGGCATCTTCAGGGATAACGCCGATGTGCTCATCGCCGACCTGGTCGCGAATTTCACGATAGAGCGTACTGGCGATTAAACTTTTACCGGATGCAGATGCACCTGCAATGCCAACGATCACGCACTGATGGGACTTGTCAGTCATACTTTTAAAAACCTGATACTGGAGCCAGAAACTGTACGCAAACTGCGCACCCAGTTAATGGGGCTGAACGGAGAGGGTGAGTTGGCACTCAGTATAGGGATTTCGGCCTTTTGATGCCAGAGAAATGGCACCGTCCCCCTTTTCAGACTTTCCCCTTTTAACCTGAATGGTTTCACCGATAAACTAGCCGCTTCACACAGAACAACGTCGCACAGCACCTGTCGGGCTCGGTATGGCCGATGAATAAGGGCATTTTGCCCAAGAAGAAGAAAGGAAGATTATGCTCTGGAAGACCCTCACCTATTTTGGTGACAGCATGTTATTGATTCCCACGGCGGTGATTATTGCCCTGATTTTACCGTGGAAAAGCGATAACCGTCGCGCTCTGTGGTACTGGCTTTTGGCCTTTGGCCTGGCCGGGCTGGTGGTCAGCGTGTCAAAAATACTGTTTCTTGGCTTTGGTATTGGCAGCGCACGCTTTAATTTCACGGGATTTAGCGGCCACAGCGCGATGTCAGCGACCCTGTGGCCGGTTATGCTTTGGTTAATCTCAGGGCGCTGCTCAAGCCTGTGGCGCGGCCTGGCGATTGGCGTGGGCTATGTGATTCCCTTAATGGTTGGCGTTTCGCGCCTGGTTATCCATGCGCATTCCGTCAGCGAGGTCATTACCGGTCTGCTGCTGGGCTTTACGCTGAGTACCGCGTTTTTACTTTCCCAGCGCGAGACGGCACTTAAAGGGTTCAGCTTGCCGCAAATCGCCGCTGCGCTGCTGGTGCCGGTTCTGCTGCTGGGTCACGGTCGGATTGCCACCACACAACAGTTCCTGGCGCAGTTTTCTGCCCGTCTGGCTGGCATGGAAAAACCTTACACCCGGGCCGATCTTTTCCGGGAATAATGCACATGGTGGCTCGTGCTTCCGCGAGCCATTCAATCCAACGAATAACGCAATTTAATGATTTCCCCCCTGTTTTTTCTATCAAATGTGCTAGCATTCTTCGAATGACAATGGCGATGCAGCGCATGCCATTGCACTATTTTGCCCTCTGCTGGATCGATTAATGATCGTTGAGACACTGGCCTCGTCAGATAAATCACCTAAAAAGTGGCTAAACGCCTGCTGGCTTGGCCTGGCTTCCTTCGTCCTGACGCTATTTTGCCTTGAGCTGATTGTGGTTAGCGGTAAAATTTCACCGCTCTGGTTCTCGACGGCACTGATGACCATCGTGGTGTTTCGCAGCACGTCTCGCCAGCTCCCCCTGTTACTCATCGCCTGCCTTATCGGTACGGCACTGGCGAATGCCTTCATTATCGGTCCCGCCCTCTCTAATTTAAAATTTGCCCTGCTTAATCTGCTGCAGGCCATACTGGGCGGGCTGTTATTGCGCGCGTTGCTTGACCGTGAGGCGCCGCTGGTTTCGCTCAATGACTGGATCCGCTTTGTTATCGCTACCGGCCTGATTTCGCCCCTGGTTGGCGGCGTACTCGCGCTGTGGATACTGCAGGTTGGAGATCAGGCCTCATTTGCTTTCTTTTACACCTGGGTCATTTCGGAAATTATCGGCATGTTAGCGCTCGGGCCGGTTTTACTGTTGCTGACCTGGCCGCTGTCGCAGAATGGCCTGAAACGCGCGTCTCTGGTAGAGACGCCCATCACGCTGGCCCTGACGCTTACTGCCAGCTACCTGTCGCTGCGGTTTTTACCCTGGCCTTTTACTTTTATTTTAGTAGTGCTGTTCTGGTGTGCCGTGCGGTTGCCGAAGGTGGAAGCCTTTGTGCTGTTTTTTGTTAACGCCAGCTTTATGGCACTGCTGCTGTCACTGGGCTGGATTAACGTCACGCCAACGGCCGCCAGCACCTATGCGGTGATAAGCAGCTGGCTTCCGTTTTTGATGGTCTTAATTCCCTGTCATATCATGGCATTAGTGATGGATGCCTTTCGGCATGAGAAGCGCCATATCAGCGAGAGCGAAACCCGTTTCCGTCATGCCATGGAGTATTCCGCGATTGGCATGGCGCTGGTTTCTGCTGAAGGCCGATGGCTTCAGGTTAATAAATCCCTGTGTGACACGCTGGGCTATCCGGAACATGAACTGACTCAACTGACGTTCCAGCAAATCACTCATCCGGATGATCTTTACGACGTCCAGGGCCGACTGGAAAAGCTGCTGCAGGGCGAGATTTACTCTTATACGCTGGAAAAACGCTATTTCCGCAAAGACGGCGAAATCGTCTGGGTACGGCTAACGCTTTCCCTGGTGCGCGATCAGGCGCAGCAACCGCTCTATTTTATCGCGCAGATTATTGATATTTCTGAGCTGAAACAGAGTGAGCAAGTGAACAAACGCCTGATGGAACGCATTACCCTTGCGAATGAGGCGGGCGGCATCGGCGTATGGGAATGGAATCTGACCAGCGGCGAAGTTCTGTGGGATAAACGCATGTATGCGCTGTTTGGCATGAAGCCCCATGAACTGCCCAGCTACGATCTGTGGGTCACGCTGGTTCATCCCGACGATCGCGAACGTTGTGTGCTCACCATTCAGGGTGCCATTGAGAAAAGCAGTTCCTTCCAGATGGAGTACCGGGTGGTTCGGGAGGACGGGCAGCACTGGATCCGTTCTCAGGCAAACCGCCTGCTCAGTAAAGAAGGCCGTATCGAACGCATTTTGGGGATCTCTCAGGACATCACCTCATTACGGAACCTGAATGAGGCGCTGTTTCAGGAAAAAGAGCGCATGATGATCACGCTCGACTCGATCGGAGAGGCCGTTATCAGTACCGATCAGGACATGTGCGTGACCTTTATGAACCCGGTCGCGGAAAAAATGACAGGCTGGTCACAAGAGGCGGCGGCGGGCAAACCGGTAAACGAACTGCTGCATATCACGCACGGTCGTCATGGCCCTGAAGTCGATAATCTGCTGCTGTGCCATGTGCCGTCTGAAAAAACCGCGCCCTATCTCTCTGAGGAGTGGGTGCTGCACACGCTCAATGGCGAGCATATTGATATTCATTACAGTTTAACGCCGCTGAAATCTGAATCAGGTACCGAGCGTGGAGCGGTGATGGTGATACAGGACGTCAGTGAGTCACGTAAAGTGATGAAGCGTCTGAGCTACAGCGCACTGCACGATACGCTAACCCGGTTACCTAATCGTGCCAGCTTTGAACTGCAGCTTAAGCGGTTACTGTCCGACGCCGTCGAGCATCAGAATCAGCACGTTCTGGTCTTTATCGATCTGGATAAATTTAAGGCGGTGAACGACAGCGCAGGCCACGCAGCCGGGGACGCCCTGTTGAGCGAACTGTCGGATTTAATGCGCCATCGCCTGCGCGGGAGCGATTTCCTGGCCCGACTGGGCGGGGATGAATTTGCCGTGTTGATGCCCGAATGTTCGTTGGATCAGGCTCGCGACGTGGTGCAGGACATCGTTCGCGCGGTCGGTGACTACTGTTTTGAATGGCTGGGGCGCGCCTATCAGGTCGGTGCCAGCGCAGGCATAACCCAAATCAACGCGCAGAACTGTCAGAGTAGCGATGTGCTGTCTCAGGCAGATATTGCCTGTTACAACGCCAAGCGGAGTGGGCGGGGTCGGTATAAGGTGTATGAGCAGCATGCGCTGGCGCTCATGGGAAGCCATCACTCCGTGGATCTCGCGACCCTGGATGCCTTACAAGTGGACATGCAGGTATGGGCCGTTGCGCCGCCTGGCAAGCCGCATTCCGCCAGCGTCTGGCTGGTTGAGGTTCAGCTATTTTCGCCAGAAGGGTTACTCATTGATGAGCATCTGCTACGTAATAACCTGACTGACGATATGCTGAAACGCCGGCTTGAAGACAATATTGTTAATGCCTTCTTCCGCCAGCAGATTGCAACGATGAGCCAAAAAGGTATCGCACTGATTTTGCCTCTCGATGTGCACGCACTGTACGATCCGGCTTTCGTTGACAATCTCTGCCTGCGCTTCGCCGAATCCGGTCTTGCCCGCAGCCATAGCGGGATCGCGCTTAACGCCTCCAGTGTGCTTTCCAGCGGCGATGGCCTGATCGGTGCATTGATGAAACTGCGCCAGGCGGGCTGCCGCATCGTGTTGCAACATTTCGGCCGCAATCTGGATGCCTTTAACCAGTTGACCGGTAAAGTGGTGGACTGCCTGATCCTGTCCCCGGAACTGGTGGCTAACCTGCACAACAATTTGATGGATGAGATGCTAATCTCCATTATTCAGAGCCAGACCAGCCAGCGTGATATCACCCTGCTTGCCGGCCCGGTGTCCGTTCCCGCGGTGCTCACCACGCTGACCAGCCTTGAAGTGGACGGCGTTTGGGGCAGTGCCGTTGCGGAACGCCAGCGAATGAGCAGACTTGCGGAAGCCCCCCTTTTCGCTATTCGCTAATTCTGCCGCTCACCGCTTGCCACGACCGATCAGCTGCGCTAAAGTCGCCCCCTTTTTTCCGGCCTGGGGGCGAAAAATGTTCATTGGATTTGATTACGGTACGGCTAACTGCTCAATTGCAGTCAGTGAAAAAGGCGCGCCGCGTTTGTTAGCGCTGGAGAATGGCCAACGCCTGCTGCCGTCCATGATTTGCTCCCCAACGCGTGAAGCGGTGACGGAATGGCTTCACCGCCATCATCAGGTTGCAACACCGGAACAGGAAAGCACCGCGCTGCTGCAGCGGGCCCTGCGCTACAATCGTGAAGAAGATATTGATGTCTTACCTGACAGCGTGCAGTTCGGCCTGACCGCACTTCAGCATTACATGGTCGATCCAGAAGATGTCTGGTTTGTTAAATCCCCCAAATCCTTTCTGGGCGCAACCGGCCTGAAACCGCAGCAGATTGCCTTTTTTGAGGATCTGGTGTGCGCCATGATGCTGCACATTCGCCAGCAGGGTGAAGCGCAGACCCAGCAGCCTATCGACCAGGCGGTCATCGGCCGTCCGGTCAACTTTCAGGGATTAGGCAGCGAAGACGCGAATCAACAGGCACAGGGCATTCTGCTTCGTGCGGCCAAACGCGCCGGCTTTCGGGATGTCGAATTTCAGTTCGAGCCGGTCGCGGCGGGCCTGGATTTTGAAGCGACACTGGAAAAAGAGACCCGCGTACTGGTTGTCGATATTGGCGGGGGCACCACCGACTGCTCAATGCTGCTGATGGGCCCGCAATGGCGCAACCTGTCAGACCGGCGTGAAAGCCTGCTGGGTCACAGCGGCTGCCGCGTTGGCGGTAACGATTTAGATATTATGCTGGCGTTTAAAGCCCTGATGCCCCTGCTCGGCGCGGGCGGCAACACCCAAAAAGGCACCGCCCTGCCTGCCCTGCCCTGGTGGAATGCGGTGGCGGTGAACGACGTGCCGGCACAAAGCGATTTCTACAGCGCCGCCTGCGGCAAGCTGCTGCGTGATTTAGTGCGCGATGCAGAAAATCCTGCCGCCGTGGCTCACCTGCTTAAAGTCTGGCAACAGAAGCTGAGTTATCGCCTGGTCCGTACGGCGGAAGAAAGCAAGATCGCGCTGTCTGAGCGCCCTGCGTTTGCGGCGTCACTGGATTTTGTTACCTCCGGCTTACAGGCCGAGATCAGCGTCGCGACCCTGCAGGAGGCGATCGGCCAGCCGCTGGAGAAGATTCTGGAGCAGGTTCATCTGGCGCTGGCGACCAGCCATATCAAACCCGAGGTGATTTATCTCACCGGCGGCAGTGCCCGTTCCCCACTTTTGCGCGCGGCGCTCCAGCAGGCTCTGCCAGACACACCGATAGCGGGAGGAGACGACTTTGCCTCAGTGACCGCCGGCCTGGCGCGCTGGGCAGAGGTTATGTTTGCCTGACCTACCGGCACAGGCGGAACCGTCCTGTGCCAGCCATGCCTTTTGCCCGCCTCCCTGCGGGCAAAAGGCAGGCGGATGCCCCCGCGCATCACTATCGCCTGGCGAACATTGCCTCTCTGACGTTTACCCGTGTTGCCCTTCATCAAATTTCAACGTGTTATTTCCTGACAACAGCGGCTCATCACCCGTTATCCTGTGGCAAACTTTATGAAACGCATTCTGTTGACGGGCGGCAATTAAACGGCCACGTCTGTTCAGAAAAAGAACATAATTACGCTGTGCTGACAGATATCCTTAATTCCTTCAAATTTTTACCGTCAGGGACGACTACAATTCGTGGTTTGCAGGCTACCGTTTAAGCCCGCGCCCTGGAAAGACATAGCTGGAGAGCAACAACAACAATGAACAACCGATACCCTGTTATGAAAAAAGGTCTGATTGTGCTGGTGGTCATTGCCGTAGCCGCAGGCGGCTTTTACTGGTGGAAACATCCGGCACAGCCCAGCAGCGACGGTGACCTGTCTGGTCAGTCAGCACATGGCAAAAGAGGCAATGGCGCGCACAAACCGCTGGCTCCCGTTCAGGCGGCCAGCGCGGTGACAGAAAGTGTGCCGCAATACCTTAACGGGTTAGGCACCGTGACGGCCGCCAATACCGTGACGGTCCGCAGCAGGGTTGATGGAAACCTGATGTCTATCCACTTCACGGAAGGTCAGCAGGTCAAAGCCGGGCAGTTGTTAGCGGAGATTGACCCGCGCCCCTATCAGGTTGCGCTCATGCAGGCGCAGGGCCAGTTGGCACGCGATCAGGCAACTCTGGCTAACGCACGCCGCGATTTAGCCCGTTATCAAAAACTGGCGAAAACGTCGCTGGTGTCTCAGCAGGATCTGGACACGCAGAACGCCCTGGTCAGTGAAACCCTGGGCACCATTAAAGCCGACGAAGGCAGTGTTGCCAGCGCCCAACTGAATCTGACTTACAGCCGCATCACCTCGCCGATTGATGGCCGTGTAGGCCTGAAGCAGGTTGATATTGGCAACTACATTACCAGCGGCGATACCAATGGCTTAGTGGTGATTACGCAAACGCATCCGGTGGACGTGGTGTTCAGCGTCGCTGAGAATAATATTAGTCAGATCATGCAGGCGCAGAAAAGTGGTGAACCCTTGCTGGTAGAAGCCTGGGATCGCAGCAATCAACATTTAATCACCCGCGGTAAGCTGCTCAGTCTGGATAACCAGATCGACGCCACGACCGGTACGATCAAAATCAAAGCGCGCTTTGATAATCAGGATGACCTGCTCTTCCCGAACCAGTTCGTCAACGCCCGGCTGAAGGTGAATACCTTGCAGGATGCAGTGGTTATTCCTGCCGCCGCGCTGCAAATGGGCAATGAAGGCCACTTTGTCTGGGTGATCAACAATGAAGACAAGGTCAGTAAGAAAAGCGTAACCGCCGGACTGCAGGACAGCCAAAAAGTGGTGATCAGCGCCGGACTCAACGCAGGCGACCGCGTCGTTACCGACGGGCTGGACCGCCTGACGGAAGGGGCAAAAGTCGAAGTGGTTGCCGCGCAGAGTCGCGCCACAAAAGAGACCCGTGCCAGCTTGCCGTCAAAAGGGGAATCTGAGTAATGCAGGTTATGCCTCCTGACCACAGCGGAGGGCCGTCACGCCAGTTTATCCTGCGTCCGGTCGCAACGACCTTACTGATGATCGCCATTCTTCTGGCTGGGATTTTGGGTTACCGCTTTTTGCCGGTCTCCGCCCTGCCGGAAGTGGACTATCCCACCATTCAGGTCGTTACCCTCTATCCCGGGGCCAGCCCGGATGTGGTGACCTCTTCGATTACCGCGCCCCTTGAACGTCAGTTCGGCCAGATGTCCGGACTCAAGCAGATGGCATCACAAAGTTCTGGCGGCGCCTCCATCGTTACTCTGCAGTTTCAGCTGACCCTGCCGCTCGACGTGGCAGAGCAGGAAGTGCAGGCGGCGATCAACTCCGCCAGCAACCTGCTGCCCAACGATCTGCCTAACCCGCCGGTTTACAGCAAAGTGAACCCGGCCGATCCGCCGATCATGACCCTGGCCGTCACCACCACCAGCATGCCATTAACCCAGGTGCAGGATATGGTGGAAACGCGCGTGGCACAGAAAATATCCCAGGTCACGGGCGTTGGTCTGGTCACGCTGACGGGCGGTCAACGTCCCGCCGTGCGCGTGAAAATGAACACCCAGGCGCTGGCCGCTATGGGGCTGACCAGTGAAGCGGTACGTACGGCCATCACGAATGCTAACGTTAACTCCGCGAAAGGCAGCCTGGATGGCCCTACCCGCTCGGTCACCCTTTCCGCCAATGATCAGATGAAATCCGTGGAGGATTATCGCCAGCTGATCGTCAGTTATAAAAATGGCGCTCCGGTGCGGCTGGCCGACGTGGCGACCATCGATCAGGGCGCAGAAAACAGCTGGCTGGGGGCCTGGTCTAATCGTGAACCGGCTATCGTGCTGAATGTGCAGCGCCAACCCGGTGCCAACATTATTGCCACGGCCGATAACATTCGTACCATGCTGCCGTCGCTGATTGCCAGCCTGCCTAAATCCGTAGACGTGAAGCTGGTGACAGACCGCACCACCAATATTCGCGCGTCGGTCACTGACACACAGCATGAACTGATGCTGGCGATGGGGCTGGTGGTGATGATTATCTACCTGTTTCTTCGCAACGTCCCTGCAACCATTATTCCGGCCGTGGCGGTGCCGCTGTCGCTGATCGGCACCTTCGCCGCAATGTACTTCCTGGGGTTTTCGATCAACAACCTGACGCTGATGGCGCTCACCATCGCCACAGGCTTTGTGGTGGATGATGCCATCGTCGTGATCGAGAACATCTCACGCTATATCGAGAAAGGCGAAAAACCCATGACCGCCGCCCTGAAGGGCGCCGGCGAAATCGGCTTTACCATTATCTCGCTGACCTTTTCACTGATTGCGGTATTGATCCCGTTACTGTTTATGGGCGATGTGATTGGTCGTCTGTTCCGGGAGTTTGCGGTCACGCTGGCGGTGGCGATTCTGATTTCGGCCGTGGTGTCGCTCACCCTGACGCCGATGATGTGTGCACGCATGCTCAGCGCCGAATCACTGCGCAGGCAGAACCGCTTTTCCCGCGCCAGCGAAGCGATGTTTGATCGTATCATCGCGGTTTACGGCCGGGGGCTGAGCCGGGTGCTCAATCATCCCTGGCTGACGCTGTCCGTGGCGCTGGGAACCCTGCTGCTTACCGTGCTGTTATGGATCGCCATTCCCAAAGGGTTTTTCCCGCAGCAGGATAACGGCATTATTCAGGGCACCCTGCAGGCCCCGCAGTCGGTGTCCTATGCCAGTATGGCGGAACGCACCCGCGACGTCGCCTCGGTGATTATGAAAGATCCGGCGGTGCAAAGTCTCACCTCGTTTGTGGGCGTGGACGGCACCAATCCATCCCTTAACAGTGCCCGGTTGCAGATAAACCTTAAACCGCTGGATGCGCGCAGCGAACGTATTCCTGAGATTCAGCAACGCCTGCAACAGCAAGTCAGCAAGATCCCCGGCGTGACGTTATGGCTGCAGGCGGTTCAGGATTTGACAATCGATACCCAGGCCAGCCGAACGCCCTATCAGTTCACGCTGCAGTCCGGGTCGCTGGACTCACTCAGCACCTGGGTGCCCGCGCTGGTAAGTGCCTTGCAGAAACTGCCCGCGCTGCGTGATGTCAGCAGCGACTGGCAGGATCAGGGCCTGGAAGCCTATATCAAGGTCGATCGCGACAGCGCCAGCCGGTTGGGCATCAGCATGGCAGATGTGGACAATGCGCTCTACGACGCCTTTGGTCAGCGGCTGATCTCCACCATTTATACCCAGGCAAATCAGTACCGCGTGGTGCTGGAACAGGACAACAGCGCGATCCAGGGCCTGCCAAGTCTGGATGGCATTCGCCTGACCAGTACCGATGGCGGCAGCGTTCCCCTTAATGCTATCGCCAGTATTGAGCAGCGCCATGCGCCCTTAACGATCAACCACCTGAGCCAGTTTCCGTCTGCCACTTTCTCGTTTGATGTGGCAAAAGGCTACTCTCTGGAAGACGCAACAAAAGCCATCATCCAGGCCGAGGAACAGCTTGGCATGCCGTCAGAGGTGATGACCCAGTTCCAGGGCAGCACGCTGGCCTTTGAGGCCGCATTGACCAGCACGGTGTGGCTGATTGTGGCGGCGGTCGTGGCGATGTACATCGTCCTGGGCGTCCTGTATGAGAGTTTTATCCATCCCATTACCATTCTTTCAACGCTACCTACTGCGGGCGTAGGTGCGCTGCTGGCCCTGATGATAAGCGGTAACGAGCTGGATATTGTGGCGATCATCGGCATCATTTTGCTGATTGGTATCGTGAAAAAGAACGCCATCATGATGATTGACTTCGCCCTGGCCGCCGAGCGGGAACAGGGCATGAAGCCCTATGACGCCATTTACCAGGCCTGTTTGCTGCGCTTCCGCCCCATTCTGATGACCACCCTGGCGGCGCTGCTGGGGGCGTTACCGCTGATGCTCAGCACCGGCGTTGGCGCAGAATTACGGCAACCACTGGGGATTGCCATGGTCGGCGGCCTGATACTGAGCCAGGTTCTGACCCTGTTTACCACACCGGTGATTTATCTGCTGTTTGACCGTCTGGCGCACAATCTGCGTCGCCGCATCGGTCACACGGAGGAACCGTCGTGAAGTTCTTTGCGCTGTTCATCCATCGGCCGGTAGCCACCACGCTGCTCACGCTGGCGATTGCGCTGGCGGGGATACTGGGGTTCCGCCTGCTGCCGGTCGCGCCGCTGCCGCAGGTGGATTTTCCGGTCATAATGGTGTCGGCTTCTCTGCCCGGTGCCTCGCCGGAAACCATGGCCTCCTCGGTTGCCACGCCGCTGGAGCGCTCGCTGGGCCGCATCGCGGGCGTGAGTGAGATGACCTCCACCAGCTCCCTGGGATCGACCCGCATCATTATGGTTTTCGATTTCGATCGTGACATCAACGGCGCGGCGCGGGATGTGCAGGCGGCGATCAATGCCGCGCAGAGTCTGCTTCCCACGGGAATGCCTTCGCGCCCGACCTACCGCAAAGCGAACCCGTCTGATGCACCGATCATGATCATGACGCTAACCTCAGACCTGTACAGCCCGGCTCAGCTTTACGATTACGCGTCCACACAGCTGGCGCAGAAGCTGTCGCAGATTAACGGCGTGGGCGATGTGACCGTGGGCGGCAGCTCTTTGCCCGCGGTGCGCGTGGCGTTGAATCCGCAGGCGCTGTTTAACCAGGGCGTTTCGCTGGATGCAGTACGGCAGACGATTTCCAACGCCAACCAGCGCCGCCCTCAGGGCGCGGTGGAAGACGGCCAGCAGCGCTGGCAGCTGCGCACTAACGATGCGCTACAAACTGCCAGTGAATATCAGCCGCTGGTGGTGCACTACAACAACGGCGCGGCGGTGCGCCTGTCGGATGTTGCGACGGTGCAGGATTCAGTCCAGGACGTGCGCAACGCCGGGATGTCGCGCGGTAAACCGGCAGTGTTACTGGTGATACGAAAAACCGCCGATGCGAACGTGATTGAAACGGTGGATCGCATTCGTGCCGAACTGCCCGAACTGCACGAGATCATTCCGGCTGCCATCAACCTTGAGGTGGCTCAGGACCGCTCCCCTACCATCCGCGCCTCTCTTGAGGAAGTGGAGCAGTCGCTGATGATTGCCGTTGCGTTGGTCATTCTGGTGGTGTTCGTGTTTTTACGCTCCGGCCGCGCCACGCTGATCCCCGCCGTTGCCGTGCCGGTATCCCTGATCGGCACCTTCGCCGCAATGTATTTGTGCGGCTTTAGCCTGAATAACCTGTCGCTGATGGCCCTGACGATCGCCACGGGTTTTGTGGTGGATGATGCGATTGTGGTGCTGGAAAACATCGCCCGCCATGTGGAAGCCGGGATGAAACCGATGGCGGCCGCACTGAAAGGGGTGCGTGAAGTCGGCTTTACCGTGCTGTCGATGAGCCTCTCCTTAATCGCGGTCTTCCTGCCGCTGCTCATGACAGGCGGATTGATTGGTCGCTTTTTTGCCGAATTCTCAATCACCCTGTCGGTCGCCATTCTGATTTCCCTGTTTGTCTCGGTCACGCTCACGCCAATGATGTGTGCTTATCTGCTCAAACCCCACGCGCCGCGCAGTCAACCGCAGCGACGGGGCGTTGGACGGCTGCTGCTGGCGGTTCAGCGCGGTTATGCCCGCTCGCTGACCGTTGTGCTCAATCATGCCCGCTGGGTACTGCTCCTGCTGCTGGGCACCGTGGCTCTGACGGTATGGCTGTTTATCAGTATTCCCAAAACCTTCCTGCCCGAGCAGGACACCGGCCGCCTGTCTGGCTTTATTTCGGCTGACCAAAGTATTTCGTTCCAGGCGATGCGCGGCAAGCTGGAAGATTTCATGAAAATTGTTGGCGCCGATCCGGACGTTTCCAGCGTGGTAGGCTTTACCGGCGGCATGCGCACCAACATGGGGTTGATGTTTATTTCTCTGAAACCCCTGTCTGAACGGAAAGACACGGCGCAGGCGGTGATTGCCCGCCTGCGTGCCAAACTGGCGAACGAACCCGGTGCCAATCTGTATCTTAATGCGGTGCAGGATATCCGGGTGGGCGGTCGCGAAGCCAATGCCAGCTATCAGTACTCGCTGCTGTCAGACGACCTTGCTGCGCTGCGCACCTGGGAACCTAAAATCCGTCAGGCCTTTACTGCCCTGCCGGAACTGGCTGACGTCAACTCCGACCAACAGGATAAGGGCAGTGAAATGGCCCTGACCTATGACCGCGCCAGCATGGCCCGGCTGGGGATCAACGTTTCAGAAGCCAACGCCCTGTTAAATGATGCCTTTGGGCAGCGGCAGATTTCCACTATTTATCAGCCGCTGAACCAGTACAAGGTCGTCATGGAAGTGGATCCCCGTTACACCCAGGACATTAGCGCCCTGAATCAGATGTTTGTGATCAACAGCGAGGGCAAACCGATTCCGCTCGCCTGGTTCGCCAAATGGCAACCGGCTAACGCACCTTTGTCGGTCAACCACGAGGGGCTGTCTGCCGCATCGACCATTTCCTTTAACCTGCCAGAAGGCGTGTCGCTGTCGCAGGCGTCGGAGGCCATTGAGCGCACCATGACCGCGCTGGGCGTACCCTCCAGCGTGCGGGGCAGCTTCGCTGGTACCGCGCAGGCTTTCCAGCAGTCACAGAGCAGCCAGCTGTGGCTGATGCTGGCCGCCATTGCGGCGGTCTACATTGTGCTGGGCATTCTTTATGAAAGCTATGTGCACCCGTTAACCATTCTTTCCACGCTGCCTTCGGCGGGCGTCGGTGCGCTGCTGGCGCTGGCGCTGTTTGATACGCCGTTCAGCCTGATTGCCCTGATCGGTATTCTGTTATTAATCGGGATCGTGAAAAAGAACGCCATCATGATGGTGGACTTTGCTCTTGAGGCAGAGCGCAACGGTAACCTGAGTCCGCGCGATGCCATTTTTCAGGCCTGCCTGCTGCGTTTCCGCCCTATTTTAATGACCACTCTGGCAGCGTTGTTTGGCGCACTCCCGCTGGTGCTGACCAGCGGAGATGGCGCGGAACTGCGCCAGCCGTTAGGCATTACTATTGCGGGTGGCCTGATCATGAGTCAGTTGCTCACCCTGTATACCACGCCGGTGGTGTACTTAATGATGGATAAACTGCGTCGTAAAAAGCGCACCCAGACGATCAATGCCACTCAGCATTAAGGGGTCACTATCATGCAGAGCGTAACTGTCCGTTGGCAGTTATGGATTGTCGCCTTTGGCTTCTTTATGCAGGCGCTGGATACCACGATCGTCAACACGGCGATCCCGTCAATGGCTCAGGATCTGGGCGTGAGCCCGCTGCATATGCATTCGGTCATTGTCGCGTATGTGTTAACGGTGGCGGTGACGCTGCCGCTGAGCGGCTGGCTGGCCGATCGGTTTGGCGTCAGAAATATCTTCTTTAGCGCCATCGTTCTGTTTAGCCTGGGGTCGCTGATGTGTGGGTTATCGAACACGCTGGATCAGCTGCTCGTCGCGCGGGTACTACAGGGCATCGGCGGCGCCATGATGGTGCCGGTGGGTCGCCTGACGGTGATGCGCATTGTGCCGCGCGATCAATATATGTCTGCAATGACATTCGTCACCCTGCCCGGCCAGGTGGGTCCGCTACTGGGTCCGGCGCTTGGCGGAGTGCTGGTGGAATATGCCAGCTGGCACTGGATTTTCCTGATTAACATCCCGGTTGGTGTGATCGGCGCCATCGCCACCTTAAAGCTGTTACCCAACTACGCCATGCCGCCACGACGCTTCGATTTTCTGGGTTTTATCCTGCTGGCAGTCGGTATGGCAACCCTGACGCTGGCCCTTGATGGTCAGCGCAGCAGCGGCGGCTCTGCGTTGTTGCTGGCGGCGATGATTCTGACAGGAATGGGGTCACTGCTGTTTTACCTGTTACATGCGCGCCATAACGACGATGCGCTGTTTAGCCTGAAGCTGTTTGATAATCGGGTGTTCTCTATTGGCTTACTCGGTAGCCTGGCGGGCCGCATCGGCAGCGGAATGTTGCCGTTTATGACGCCGCTTTTTTTACAGATCGGCATGGGTTTCAGCCCGTTTCATGCCGGTTTGATGATGATTGCGATGGTGCTGGGGAATATGGGCATGAAACGCATCGTGGTCCGTATCGTTAACCTGTTTGGCTACCGCAACGTGCTGGTGGGATCGACGGTGGGCCTGGCGCTGGTGGTCTTACTGTTTCCGCTGGTGGCGATGCTGGGCTGGACGGCCATGTTGCCGCTGGTGTTGTTTCTGCAGGGCATGGTGAATGCCATTCGCTTCTCCTCAATGAATACGCTGACGCTAAAGGAGCTGCCGGACGAACTGGCCTCCAGCGGCAACAGTCTGTTATCCATGATCATGCAGCTATCCATGAGTATCGGCGTTACCGTTGCGGGCCTGCTGCTGGGCGCCTTCGGCCAGTCGGCGCTGGGGCACCACGGGCTAAGCCATCAGGCCTTTATCTACGTTTATCTCTGTATGGCCCTGATTATTATTCTGCCTGCGTTGGTGTTCTGGCGCGTTCCGAAAGAAGAGAGTAAAAGCGTCGATCTGCGGCGCCGGAGAAGTGAATGAGATCGTTTCTGCGCGTTGGCATTGGTGCCAAGCTGTTTATGGCTATTTTCTCCACCTGCATGCTGGTGCTGATCACCATGCACTGGGGCGTCAGGCTGAGTTTTGAGCATGGCTTCGTGGACTACATTAAACGTGGTAATGAACAGCGACTGAATTTGCTGGGTGCAGCGCTGGCCGATCAGTACGAGCAGCATGGCAACTGGGACTTTCTGCGTAATAATGACCGACTGATTTTTACCATGCTGCGATCGCTGGAACAAAATCCCGACAGCAGTAATCAGCTTCCGCCGCACGGCTGGCGAACCCAGTTCTGGGTGCTCGATCAGCAGTACAAAGTGATGGTAGGCCCACGTTCACAGGTGCCGCCAGAAGGCATACGTCATAACATCACCACCAGCAACGGCAAAATCGTGGGCTGGATAATCAGCTCCCCGCCTGAACGCCTGACGCGCAGTACCGATATTAATTTTGATCAGCAACAGCGACGAACCAGTTGGTATATCGTTGGCCTCTCTACCCTGCTTGCCGCGCTGGTGACCTGGCTGATGGCGCGGGGCCTACTGGCGCCGGTCAAAAGGCTGGTGGACGGCACCCATCATCTTGCCGAAGGGAATTTAGCCACCCGGGTTGAGGTCAGCAGTCAGGATGAGCTGGGTCAGTTGGCCCATGACTTTAACCTGTTAGCCCGTTCGCTGGAAAAAAATGAGAGTATGCGCCGGGCATTTATGGCCGATATCTCCCATGAGTTACGCACGCCGCTGGCTATTTTACGCGGTGAACTGGAAGCCATGCAGGATGGCGTTCGTAAGCTGACGCCCGACGCCATTACCTCATTGCAAAGTGAGGTTGCCCTGTTAACCAAGCTGGTTGACGATTTACATCAGCTTTCTCTTTCTGACGTCGGCGCGCTGGCCTACCGCAAGCAGGCGACGGATCTGGTGCAGCTTATTGAGGTCAGCGCAGGCAACTTTACTGAGCGCTACCGGGCTCATGAGTTAACGCTGCATCTGGACATGCCTGAAGAAGCCCCTTTCTTTGGCGATCCCGATCGCCTGATGCAGTTGTTTATCAACCTGCTGGAAAACAGCCTGCGTTACACCGATGCCGGTGGCGAGGTCCGGGTACGTCTTTGGTATGACGCGCCCGACTGGCGAGTCATCATTGAAGACAGCGCACCCGGGGTGGATGGCGAGCAGCAGGCCAAAATTTTTGAGCGTTTTTTCCGTACCGAAGGTTCACGCAATCGCGCCAGCGGCGGCTCGGGGCTGGGCCTGGCTATCTGTAAAAACATCGTTGATGCGCATGGCGGCACCATAACCGCGACGCACGCTGATTTAGGTGGACTGAAAATCGCGCTACAATTGCGTTATGTTCCTCCCGTTTAGAAGACTATGAATCAGGAAAACGCGTATCCGCTGATCCTTGTGGTTGAAGATGAACCCAAGCTGGCACAACTGATGATTGATTATTTACAGGCATCTAACTACCGGACTCATCACCTGGCGCACGGCAATGAAGTACTGGATTATGTTAACCAGACGCCGCCCGATCTTATCCTGCTGGATTTGATGCTGCCAGGTAAAGACGGGCTGACGCTGTGCCGTGAAATCCGGCGCGACTCTGAACTGCCGATTATTATGGTGACCGCGCGTACGGAAGAGATCGATCGCCTGCTCGGCCTTGAAATTGGCGCAGACGACTATGTCTGTAAGCCGTTCAGCCCGCGGGAAGTGGTTGCGCGCGTCAAAACCATTTTGCGTCGCGCCAAACGCTCGCCAGAAGACGCGCCGATCGCATCGCTGCTGAAAGTGCACGAAAGCCGCTTTCAGGCCAGCTGGCGCGATGAGCCGCTCGATTTAACCCCCGCTGAATTTCGTTTGTTAAAAACGCTGTCCCTTGAGCCGGGGAAAGTCTTTTCCCGTGAGCAACTGTTAAACCATCTTTATGATGATTATCGCGTGGTCACCGACCGCACCATCGACAGCCATATCAAGAACCTGCGTAGAAAGCTGGAAAATCTGGACAGCGAGCAGCCCTTTATCCGCGCCGTGTACGGCATGGGCTATCGCTGGGAAGCCGATATCTGTCATTTGATTTAGATTGATTCAGATCAATTTACTTCCTTTTTCTCACTGCCTACAATTCCGCATCTTTTGCAGGGGTTAGCCCTGCACGTGCCGCCCAGGCGGCATGCTGACCTGATATCAGTGAGTTCATCATGAAACCAGAATTGCTTTCTCCAGCCGGGACGCTGAAGAATATGCGTTACGCCTTTGCCTACGGCGCGGACGCCGTGTACGCCGGCCAGCCGCGCTACAGCCTGCGCGTGCGTAACAACGAATTCAGCCATGAAAACCTGGCGAAGGGCATTAATGAAGCCCATGAACTGGGTAAAAAGTTTTACGTCGTTGTGAATATTGCCCCGCATAACGCCAAGCTGAAAACCTTTATCCGCGACTTAACGCCGGTGATTGAGATGCAGCCGGACGCGTTGATTATGTCCGATCCCGGATTAATCATGCTGGTGCGTGAGGCGTTTCCGTCCATGCCCATTCACTTATCCGTTCAGGCCAATGCCGTTAACTGGGCAACGGTGAAGTTCTGGCAGCAGATGGGGCTAAGTCGGGTGATTTTGTCACGTGAACTGTCACTGGAAGAGATCGCCGAGATTCGCCAGCAGGTGCCTGAAATGGAGCTGGAAGTGTTCGTACACGGTGCGCTGTGTATGGCCTATTCCGGGCGCTGCCTGCTTTCCGGTTACATGAATAAGCGCGATCCTAACCAGGGAACCTGCACCAATGCCTGCCGCTGGGAATACCAGTTGCAGGAGGCTAAGCAGGATGAGGTGGGGAATATTGTTGAAATCCATCAGCCGGTTACCGTGCAGGACGTCACGCCAACCCTGGGCATCGGCCAACCCAGCGACAAGGTATTTCTGCTGGAAGAGAAGATGAAACCCGGTGAGATGATGAGTGCCTTTGAGGATGAGCACGGCACCTACATTATGAATTCGAAAGACTTGCGTGCCGTGGCGCATGTTGAACGGCTCAGCCAGATGGGCGTTCACTCATTAAAAATTGAAGGCCGGACCAAATCCTACTATTACTGCGCTCGCACCGCTCAGGTCTATCGCAAAGCCATTGACGATGCCGCCGAGGGCAAACCCTTTAATCCCGCTCTGCTGGAAACGCTGGAGGGCCTGGCGCATCGCGGCTACACCGAAGGCTTTTTACGCCGTCATACCCATGACAGCTACCAGAATTACCAGAACGGCTATTCCATCTCGGAACGTCAGCAGTTTGTCGGCGAATTCAGCGGCGAGCTGCGTGATGGCTGGGCGGAAGTGGTGGTGAAAAATAAATTTGCCCTGCACGACAGCCTGGAGATCATGACGCCCGCCGGCAACCTGATTTGTACGCTGGATGCCCTGCAAAACAGCCGGGGCGAGCCGACGGAGGTGGCGCCGGGAGACGGACATCGCGTCTGGATGAAGGTGCCGCCTGATGTTGACCTGCAATTTGCGTTGCTGCTGCGCAACTTTACTGCGGGTCAGGATACACGCGATCCGCACGCCACGCGCGTGCCAGCTTGACACATTTTGACAAAAGCAAGAGTAGGATCACAGACGGCTTAATTTTGCTGTTCTATAGTGCTGCCTGCTACCAATGAGTAACAATTATCAGCAGCTGTAACTGGATCCACCTCATTCACCCGCCCGGCTCCCCCGTGCGGGTTTTCTTTTTTCTCCTTTTCGCCAATCATTTTTCTTCTCCGGCTATGCTATAACCACTCACTACGCTTTAGATCTCCAAGGAACAGATAATGGACAAACAATCGCTTACGCTGCTGATCCTGAACGGTAAAGGCGCAGGCAATGATGATCTACGTGAAGCGGTCACTAAGCTGCGCGATGAGGGCTACAACATTGCCGTGCGCGTGACGTATGAAAAAGGCGACGGCGAGCGCTACGTCGAAGAAGCCCTGGAATTACAGGCTGAAACCGTGGTGGCAGGCGGCGGCGATGGCACCGTCAATGAAATCGCCACCGCCCTGGCGTCCGTCAACGTCGCCGACCGTCCTGTCTTAGGCATTATTCCCCTGGGGACGGCCAACGATTTTGCGACCAGCGTCGGCATTCCTGAAGAAATCGAGCCTGCGCTGCGTCTGGCGATTCAGGGCAAAGCCTACGATATCGACCTGGCCCGGGTGAATCAGCATCACTACTTTATCAACATGGCGACCGGCGGCTTCGGTACACGTATTACCACTGAAACGCCGGAAAAACTGAAGTCGGCCTTGGGTGGCGTTTCCTACTTCATTCACGGGCTGATGCGCATGGATACACTCAAGCCCGACAGCTGTGAAATCACCGGACCTGATTTTAGCTGGCAGGGCGATGCGCTGGTCATTGGCATTGGTAACGGCCGTCAGGCTGGCGGCGGTCAGCGTTTGTGTCCCGCTGCGTTGATCAACGACGGCCTGCTCGACATCAGCGTGGTCACGGCGCAGGAGTTACTGCCTACCCTGCTGCACTCACTGACCGGCGGCGATGAGGACAATCCCAGTATTATTTCCACCCGTCTATCGTCCCTGACGATCCGCTCATCGCATGAGATGACGTTTAATCTTGATGGCGAACCGCTGTCCGGACAGGAGTTTACGATTGATGTTATGCCAGGTGCGCTAAGCTGTCGCCTGCCACCGCAGTGCGCGTTGCTGAGCTAAGTTAACCGGGAGTGAAGACTCCCGGCTTAGATGTAAACAGTTCGTGATTGCATTCACAATTTCGTCACGCCAACTTGTATGGTAGTCGCGGGGCGCGTAATTTTTCATCCTTACCGCCGGAATGGCCTGTCGCTCCCTCCGCCACAAGGATGCATGATGCTGCAAACTGACCACCTTCCCGCTGATGTTAAGCGCCCCGCCTACGACCGTAGCCAGCTTAAAACCCGAATGATACACATCGGGTTTGGTGCCTTTCATCGCGCCCACCAGGCGTTATGTAGCGATAAGCTGGCTGAACTGGGCAGCGACTGGGGTTACTGCGAGGTGAATTTGAACAGCGGCGCTCTTATTCAGGCGCTGCGGGAACAGGACCTGCTCTACACGCTGACAGAAAAGAGCGACGATGCTGTAGAAACCCGTGTAATCGGCATTATCACGTCTGCGTTGCATGGCAAAACGGACGGTATCGAGGCCGTCATTGAGGCGCTGTGTCAGCCTGACGTGGCGATTGTATCAATGACCGTGACAGAGAAAGGCTACTGTCATCTGCCCGCCAGCGGCGACCTTGACGTTCAGCACGCGGATATTCAGCACGATCTGGCGCAGCCGGACCAGCCGCACTCTCTGCCGGGTCTGATTGTCGCGGCAATCCGCCGCCGCCGTGAACGGGGAGTCGCGCCATTTAGCGTGATGTCCTGCGACAATATGCCAGAAAACGGCCGCGTAACCCGTAATGTCGTGATGCAGCTGGCCCGGCACTACGATGCCTCCCTGGCTGACTATATCCAACAGAACCTCACCTTTCCCTCCACCATGGTGGACCGTATCGTGCCCGCCATGAATGACGCGGCATTTGACGCCCTGCAACAGCGCATCGGTTCACGGGATCCGGTCGCCGTTGAAGCTGAACCTTTTTTTCAGTGGGTGATCGAGGACCATTTTGTCAGCGGCCGACCGGACTGGGATAAAGCGGGCGCTCAACTGGTGCAGGATGTTCTACCGTTTGAGCAGATGAAGTTGCGCATGCTCAATGGCAGCCATTCGTTTTTAGCTTACCTTGGCTATCTTGCCGGTTACGAACACATCAGCGACTGTATGGCTGATGACGCGTTTCGCGCAGCGGCACGGGCGCTGATGGTCAATGAGCAGGCTCCTACGCTGACCATTCAGGATGTCGATTTATCCGCCTATGCCGATGCGCTTATCGCCCGCTTTGCCAATCGGGCGATTAAGCATCGGACTTATCAGATTGCGACCGACGGGACCCAGAAGCTGCCCCAGCGCTTTCTCGACAGCCTGCGTTGGCATCTGGACCACGGCACGCCGTGTCCCTTGCTGCTGCTGGGCATCGCGGCCTGGATGCGCTATGTCAGCGCAGTGGACGAAAAAGGCGAGCCCATCGAGATCCGCGATCCGCTGAACGCACAACTGGCCACTTGCGTAGCGGAAAGTGATGACGGTGAAGCTCGCGTGCGGGCGTTACTCAACATCAGCAGGGTATTTGGCGACGATCTTGCTAAAAACGATGCGCTGGTGAAACAACTTACCGCCTGTTACCTGCAGCTTGCCGCTCAGGGAGCCCGTGCCAGCGTCCAGCAGGCCATTGCCGGTCCTGAGGTCTGATGCGATCGCCTGATGCCCAGGCCGAAGATAAAACGGACAGCGATATGACACTTTCTTACACCATTACCACCAGCGAACCGGTGAATCAGCAGGTTTACCGCTATCTGCGCCGCGATATCGTGACGTGCGTAATTCAGCCGGGCGCACTGCTCTCGGAAAAAGAGGTTTCCGCCCGGTTCAACCTCTCACGTCAGCCGGTGCGGGAAGCCTTTATCAAGCTCGCGGAGGCCGGTCTGGTTCAGATCCTGCCGCAGCGCGGCACCTTTGTGCGCAGGATCTCGGCTAAACGGGTCGAAGATGGTCGTTTCATTCGTGAGGCCGTGGAGATTGCCGTGGTCCGTCGCGCTGCTGAGGAAATCGAAGAGTCAGGGCTGATGGCGCTGGAGCATAACCTGCAACTGCAACGCATCACCGCTGCCCGTGGCGATAGCCAGATGTTCTTAAGCCTGGACGATGAGTTTCATCGCCTCATCGCTGAGAGCATCGGCTGTCCGCTGGCGTGGGAAACGGTTGAAAACATCAAAGCCACCATGGATCGGGTACGCTATTTAACCCTGAATGACGTTGCGCCCGCCGAAACCCTGATAGAACAGCATGATGCTATTTTTGCGGCGCTGAAGGCAAACGATCCCGTCAAGGCTGAGGCGGCGTTGCGCCATCATTTGCAGGCCATGATGTTTTCGATCACCCCAGTCATCAAGCAAAACAGCGCCTGGTTTGAAGAGGATTAACGCCTTGCCAGTCTGCAAGGCGAAACACGATGGGCTACCACCACTGATGGAAATGGTGCACCGGCCCAATCCCGTTGCCCACTTCCAGCGAATCTGCCGCCAGTAATGCCTGCTGCAGCCAGGCTTTCGCTTCACTGATCGTCGCTTCCCAGCTGTCATGCCGGGGACGTAAGGCCGCGAGCGCGGCGGACAGTGTACAGCCAGTGCCGTGCGTATGACGCGTGTTTACCCGCACGCTGCTAAAGCGCTGACGCCCTGCCCGAGTTAGCAGCCAGTCCGGGCTTTCATCACCATCGAGATGACCGCCTTTCATCAGCACTGCCTGGCAACCCAGCGCCAGTAGCGCTTCGCCCTGGGTGAGCATCTCATCTTCATTGAGGGCAACCTGGCATCCCAGCAGTGCAGCGGCTTCGGGCAGGTTTGGCGTAATCAATGACACCTGTGGCAATAAACGATCTCGCACACAGGCAATCGCATCCGGATTCAGCAGGGCATCGCCGCTTTTAGCCACCATCACCGTATCCAGCACCACAAAGGGAATTTCCCGCCGCTGCAGGCCATGGGCCACCCGCTCGACAATTTCTGTTTCAGACAGCATGCCAATCTTCGCACTGTCGATGCGCACATCATCCAGCACCGAGTCCAGCTGGGCGGTCACAAACTCTGGCGCAACGCGGTATACCGACTGCACGCCGCAGGTATTCTGCGCCACCAGCGCCGTGATCACACTGGTACCGTACGCGCCCAGTGCAGAGAAGGTTTTCAGATCGGCCTGGATACCGGCCCCGCCGCTGGGATCGGTCCCTGCAATCGTCAGGGCATTAATGCGTTTCATCAGGTGCCTCCAGCGTCCAGAGTGCATCCAGGAAAGCAGGCGCAAAGCTACCCGGTCCATCTGCATCCTGCGCGGCCTTTTCTCCAGCCAGCGCCATCACCCGACAGGCGCAGGCGATGTTGATCAGTCGGTCACCTGGCAAACAGGCAAAGGCCGCAACCACCGCTGAAAGCGCACAGCCGGTGCCGACCACCCGCGTCATTAACGGCGAACCGCCCGTAATCGCCCAGGTGCGCTGCCCATCGGTGACATAGTCTACTTCGCCGGTCACGACGACACAGGTATCAAAAGCTTTTGCCAGCTGTTGGGCAGCCTGCAGCGCGGCTTCGGCCGAATGCAGGCTGTCAACACCGCGTCCGCCTGCTGCCTGCTGCGCCAGCGACAGAATCTCTGAGGCATTGCCGCGCACCACTGCAGGCGACTGCGCGAGCAGCTGCTTGCAAAACACGGTGCGCAGCGTCAGCGCGCCGACCGCCACCGGATCCAGTGTCCAGGGCGTGCCCGCCTGATTTGCTGCAAGCACCGCAGCCTGCATCGCTTGCTTACGATCGTGGGTTAGCGTACCGACATTGATAAGCAGCGCATCGGCAACCGCGCTAAACTGCGCCGCTTCTTCAGCGTCGATAACCATGGCCGGAGAGGCATTAAGGGCGAGTAAAACGTTAGCGGTTAGCGTTTGCACCACATCGTTGGTCATACAGTGCACCAGCGGTGACTGACGGCGAAACTGTTGCAGAATGGGCGCGCATTGCGCATCAGAAAGGTGTTGCGGTTGATGTGTCATCATAACTCCCAACCGGCGGACAAGAAGGCGAATGCGGTCAGGCATCAGACTTCCCTACGCTGGCATTATCCAGATCAGGTAATACGGGTTTTTCTCAGCCTTCACAAAGAAGGGCACCCCGAGTCGTCAGGTAAATTCACTTTACCCGTCATCAGCATAAGGTTGAGCCACTGGCAAAGCAACCTTGCCCGCATCAAATCAGATCGTTTAATCCGGGTTTATATTCAACACGCCTTCTTGGGCTTATTCTTGAGATAACAATTATTTACTCAGAGTATCCTGATGAAAACTGGCTTCAGCCTGGTCGCATATTTTATAAAACTGGCGTTACTCATGTCAGGATTGATGCTGGCATTTCAGGCGAGTGCCGCCCCCAGTTTTTCATGTGCGCATCCCAGCGCAATCGAAAAGGTGATTTGTCAGAGCCAGACGTTATCGGCAAAAGATCGGTTAATGGCGCATTTTTTTGATCTCGCGAAAAAAAACGCCACGGCCGGACCTTCGGGGCTCATTACCGCACAACGGCAATGGTTAAAAAACCTGACTAAAATGTGTCTCACTGACCCTCAAGAAAAACGCATTGAAGGATACTACGATCAACGGCTTTTTGAACTCGCTGTCATGGTTCTTTATACCCATCATGGCGAAGCCATTAAGCAAATTCGTAAAATAAATCCCGAGTTAGTGAACATATACGAAGCGATTTATCAGTTTACTTCTCTTCCAGCAGGTTCAACCAGGCATAATAAGGTCACCGAACTCATTCGACCCGCTTTCGAAGTAACAGATAACCACATATTCGAAGATAAAATTCCTGATGCAGAAAGCGCAGCAGAAAATACCAACAACTTCGGCATGTTTCTCTGGCTCATTGCCGAAAATAATCCAGAATCACTTATTATCCCCTGCGAGGCATTTTTACGGCATCCACAAAATATCGTCTGGCTGGAACCGCTGGCCGGTGGTGCAATTGACAGCCGAACCCCCATCAGTGACTGCGAACAAACTCAGCCCACACTGCCGTTGTTTAAGCAATTTATTCATCTGGCGGAAGATGCCACCCCTGTTAGCACAGGGACCATTCGTTTTACAATTTATGCCATTACGCGGGCGGAAATTTCAGCCACGTTAAGTCACAGCATGAAGTTTTTAAAGTCCATCCAATACGGAAAAAATAGCTTATCTGACGACGCACAGCAGTTTATCAAGCAGCATACTGAAGGCTACCAGAATAGCCTTATTGAGCTGGCACACTACTACCAACATGCGTTTAACATGCCGGCGGATACGGCGAATAGCGAAGCCAGACGTTCAATCACGATCCTGCTAAATAACATTACCGATGATGAGTAATAAAAAATGTTAAAAGACGATGAAGCGCCATCTAATATCAAAGGCTTAATTAGCTTACCGCTGATTGTGATTATTGCACTTCTGATGATTATGGCTTATACATCTGTGTCTTCTGGTACATTTATCTTTTCTTTAATAGGGGGCACTTTAATATTAATAAGTTGGGCAATGTGGTTAATATGCGAACTTGTTGCATCTATTTGGGAACGCCGTTGGAAAGATGTCGCGAAAGTTATTTCCCTGCCATTCATTTTCGCTGGCTTAGTGTTCCTTTCTGTCACAGAGTTTAACTATATCAAGTTATTTTTGATTTACCCTAGTTATTATCCCCTTTTTGATATTGCACAATACTACACTCATCAGCCAGTCATCATAAAATGGGATGAGTTTAATGAGGGATTTACCGATCTCGTCTATGCACCTGAAGGTCAGTGGCAAGCCGAGTGCATTTTTGACCGCTGTTCAAAAAAACGTGATCCCGAGCTTAGTATCGTGACCCAACCGTTTATCGGCCACTTCTATCTTCAGGATACGTTGTGGCGTTAACGCCTGTTCAACTGATCAGGGTCGTCATCACCTTATGGTTTCTCTCTGCAAAGCTTTGCGTTGATATGAAAAATTCTCTGCAACCTTTTGCATGATCTGGATCAACTCCCTTCCCTACAAAAAAAGGCTTAATGCTGCGGGCTAAAAATTCTCAAGTAATAGCAGTAGAGTTATTAACACTATTAAGTAATATTTTTCACCATTATTACATCGCCCGGAAGTTAACAAGCCTGCCTACAACATCGCAACAATAAATATTCAAATAATATAGTTAAAAATTACCAGAACACTTCATCCTTTACAGGAAGCATGATGCGATTCTTAGCGCTTATTCCTCATCGTCACCGATGGACCGACATTAGCATCACCCGTCAGGGTGCGGTTTCTCCTTCTGGCCGATATTATTATTCCACCTATCTTTCTGCCCGCTGCCAACGTTGCGATACGGTTATCCATCGGGTTTATTACCGCGATATCAGTGATGATCAGGCGCGTCGCTGGCTGGGATGATCTGGCTGACCGCGCACCCTGTTTTGCCAGGTTACGTGGTTGAAGCAATTTGATAGTCTTGCGGTTACTGAGTCACTGGATTGCTTACACTTATGCCATTCCTGCTGGATACACTAGGACACCAGATCTACCTTTCCGCCCCGCTATTTATCCTGATTTTTCTGGGATTCTGCCTTATCCGGTTTGGCAGATGGCCCGTTACCGTCAGCGAAGGCATGAACCGTTTTGTGTTCAATGTCGCCCTGCCCTGCATGCTGTTTCGCATCATGAGTGATTTTTATAACAGTCCACCGGTCGATGTACGCCTGCTGCTGGCGTTTTTTGGCAGTTGCCTGTTGGTCTTCATTGTGGGACGGATTGTCGCATCGCGCCTGTTTCAGTTGGATGGCGTAGCCGGATCGGTTTTTGCCCTGGGCGGCGTGTTCTCAAACAACGTGATGCTGGGGATTCCGGTTGCTACCGTCCTGCTTGGTCAAGCGGCACTCCCCTCCGTCGCGCTGGTGCTGGTGTTTAACAGCCTGATTCTCTGGACCTTGCTGACGGTATCGGTGGAGTGGTCCAAACAGGGCAGTTTCTCACTGGGAGGCTTTAAACGAACCTTGATCAGCGTGCTGAAAAACCCATTAATCATCGGTATTTTGTCCGGCACGACCTGGAGTCTGCTACAGCGGCCGCTTCCCGTTATTGCCGCTGAACCCTTACGCATGCTGGCCTCGATTGCCGCGCCTCTGTCCCTGATTACCCTTGGCATGAGCCTGGCGCACTACCGGATTCGGGAAGGCTTAAAAGAGAGTTACACCATCTGTGCGTTGAAACTGATTCTGCAACCGCTGTGCGTCTGGGCTATTGCCTGGCTGACCGGGTTACCCGCGCTGGAAAGCAAAGTGGTGGTGCTGCTGGGATCCATGGCGGTGGGCGTGAACGTCTATCTGATGTCGCAGAAATTTAATGTGATAACCGGACCGACGGCCGCGAGCATGCTGTTTTCCACGCTTTTTGCTGCCATTACTACACCGTTATGGATGATGCTGATGACGCTGGCCGGATATTAAAAAGCCCCGCAACACAGGTTACAGGGCTTTCGTCTTACGCGTAAAACTTAGTGCGCAGGCTGGGTGCGAATCAGGTAATCAAACGCGCTCAGTGAGGCTTTTGCTCCTTCACCGCTGGCGATGATGATCTGCTTATAAGGAACGGTGGTGCAGTCCCCTGCGGCGAAAACGCCTTTCAGGCTGGTTTCGCATTTCGCATCGATCATGATTTCGCCCATCTTGTTGCGCTCAACCGCGCCTTCCAGCCAGTTGGTGTTAGGCAGCAGACCGATCTGCACGAAAATGCCCGACAGCGCCAGCTCATGAGTAGTCTGGTTAGTGCGATCCAGATATTGCAGGCCCGTCACCTTACTGCCATCGCCTTTCACTTCCGTGGTTTGTGCATTCAGAATCACATCCACGTTTTTCAGGCTGCGCAGTTTGTCCTGCAGCACTTTATCTGCACGCATTTCACTGGCGAACTCCAGCAGCGTCACGTGTTCAACAATGCCCGCCAGATCGATTGCGGCTTCTACGCCGGAGTTACCGCCGCCAATGACCGCCGTGCGTTTGCCTTTAAACAGCGGGCCGTCGCAGTGTGGGCAGTACGTCACGCCTTTGGTGCGATATTGCTCTTCGCCAGGCACGCCCATGTTGCGCCAGCGCGCACCGGTGGCAAGAATGATACTGCGCGATTTCAGCACCGCGCCGGAGGCCGTTTCAATAGCGTGCAGGCCGCCTTTCACCGCTGAGGGAATCAGTTTAATCGCGCTCTGGCTGTCAATGATGTCAACGTTGTAATCATCCACGTGAGCGCGCAGGGCACCGGCCAGTTTGGCCCCTTCCGTTTTCTGTACGGAAATGTAGTTTTCAATATCGACTGTATCCAACACCTGTCCACCAAAGCGCTCGCCCAGTAACGCGGTGCGAATCCCTTTACGTGCGGAGTAGATAGCCGCGGCGGCGCCCGCCGGACCGCTGCCCACGATCAGAACCTCGTAAGCCTCACGCTTGTTCAGCTCTTCTGCGGCACGCTTATCTGCATTGGTGTCGACTTTGCTGACAATCTCCGCCAGGCTCATGCGGCCCTGACCGAATTCTTTGCCATTCAGATAGACAGCGGGCACGCCCATCACATTGCGTTCCTGAATTTCATTCTGGAACAGGCCACCGTCAATGGCGGTGTGACTGATGCGTGGGTTTAACACCGCCATCAGGTTTAATGCCTGCACCACATCCGGACAGTTGTGGCACGACAGTGAATAATAGGTTTCGAAATGGAAATCCCCATCCAGCGCCGCAATCTGGTCGAGCAGGCTTTGCGCTTCTTTAGAGGGATGCCCACCGGTCTGTAGCAGTGCCAGTACCAGTGAGGTAAATTCATGACCCAGCGGCGAACCGGCAAAACGCGGCCCCTGATCAGCGCCTGGGTTAGTAATTAAAAACGAGGGCTTACGCACCTGACGATCGTTCTCTTCACGAAAGCTGACCTTGTCAGACAGGCTCGCGATATCGACCAACAAATTGCGAATCTCCATTGATTTCGCGCCATCATCCAGCGTCGCAATCAACTCCACAGGCTTGGTGAGTTTCTCAAGATAGGCTTTGAGCTGTGTTTTTAAATTGGTATCAAGCATAGTGAGTTCCTGGTCAAAAAATCGGGTGCCGCAGCACCCGATGAGAGAATGATCGACGTATCGATGCGAAATTAGATTTTGCCAACCAGGTCCAGAGACGGTGCCAGAGTGGCATCACCTTCTTTCCATTTCGCCGGGCACACTTCGCCTGGGTGAGACGCCACATACTGTGCCGCTTTCACTTTGCGCAGCAGATCAGAGGCGTCACGGCCGATACCTTCAGCAGTGATTTCTACTGCCTGGATCACGCCCTGTGGATCAACGATAAACGTACCACGATCCGCCAGACCTTCGTCTTCGCGCATGATGTCGAAGTTGCGGGTCAGCGCGCCAGTTGGGTCACCAATCATCGCATATTTGATTTTCGCGATGGTGTCGGAAGAACCGTGCCAGGCTTTGTGGGTAAAGTGGGTATCGGTAGACACGGAATAGATGTCCACGCCCATTTTCTGGAACTCTTCGTAGTGATCCGCTACGTCGCCCAGTTCGGTTGGGCAAACGAAAGTGAAGTCAGCAGGATAGAAGAAGAAAACACTCCATTTACCTTCAACGTCTTTCTCGGTTACATCAATGAATTCGCCGTTTTTGAATGCGCTGTTTTTGAACGGCTTAATTTTGGTATTGATAATGGACATGTGATGGCCTCCTTTAGAATATGTGATGCAGATTACAAATTTTTCGGGCCAACATCTAATAAGCCCTCGTTATCAATAAAATAAACGAAAGCTATCAAACGCCGATCGTCTTGATCTTTCAGGGAAAAAACCGACTTTACGGCGGCAACGCTCGCTGCGAAATCACGTTTTACTTGCTTATGCGTGAAATCCAGCGCCTGAAATTCACCACCCGTTCCTGTCTCCCCAAAAGGCACCGCCCAGCAGTGTACAGTGAAAGAGATGACATTTGTTCTGCTTTTGCTTTTTTGGCAATCCCTGCCATGTTTGTTAAAAAGGATTAATGGAGCGCGATGTGCATATTCGACTGTTTACTGAGGCCGACCGCCCTTTTTTGCGAACCTTGTATCTGGCGGCGCGCCGCCATAACTGGGACTGGATTGAAAACGAGGACTGGCAGCTTGAAGATTTCGATCAGATCATCCCCGGCGAGACGGTTCTGGTTGCAGAACTGGACGGTCATCGGGTGGGGTTTGCCGGGCTGATGGAAAACGATAATTTTCTGCACAGCCTGTATGTCGATCCGGCTTATCAGGGCCGTGGCGTGGGCAGCGCGCTGCTTAATGAGGTTCAGGGGCGCTTCACCTCGACGGGCGCGCTAAAGTGCCTGGAAATGAACAAAGCCGCACAAACATTTTATTTGCAGCGCGGCTGGAAAATCATTTCGCAGGGTGAGAGCGAACAGGGGAATTATGTGCTGATGCACTATCCTCAGCCATCGCTCTACACCAGCGAGGCCAGCGGGCGTTAAAGCGCGCGAAACGCGATATCGCCCGGAATCACCTCGCCCTGCCAGTAGAGCTGAGCCGCCACCCGGCCGGCAAGCTGGCGATAAAGTGCCGCGAACTCGCTGTGTGGACGACGGATCACAGTGGGTTCGCCATCGTCGAGGTCTTCACGCAGGTGAATATGCAACGGTAGCTGCGCCAGCAGCCGGGTACCATAGTCATCCACCAGCCGTTGCGCGCCGCCTGTGCCGAAGATTGGCTCGTGATGGCCGCACTCGCTGCAAATATGAATACTCATATTTTCCACAACGCCCAGTACCGGCACGTTCACCTTCTCAAACATCACCATCCCCTTACGCGCGTCGATAAGCGCAATATCCTGCGGCGTGGTGACCACCAGCGCGCCGGTGACCGGTACGCTTTGCGCCAGCGTAAGCTGAATGTCGCCGGTGCCCGGGGGCATATCCAGCACCAGATAATCCAGCTCTGGCCACTGGGTTTCGGTAAGCAGCTGCATGAGCGCTTTACTGGCCATCGGGCCGCGCCAGACCATCGCATTATCATCTGTTACCAGATAACCGATGGAGTTGGTTGCCAGCCCGTGCGACATAACAGGGGCCATATGCTTACCGTCTGGCGACGTTGGCCGCTCTTTTTCACACCCCAGCATGTTGGGCACGGACGGGCCATAAATGTCGGCGTCCAGAATGCCTACGCGTGCCCCTTCTGCGATTAACGCCAGGGCCAGATTAACTGCCGTGCTCGATTTACCCACGCCGCCTTTGCCAGAGCTGACGGCAATAATGTTCTTCACGCCGTTAACGCCGGGATGATTTTTAACCCGCTTCAGGGTGGCGATATCATGACTGAGACGCCAGTCGATAGCCTGCGCGCCACTGAGGCGCAGCAGCTCAGCACTGGTTTCTGCTTTCACCTCTTCAAACGCCCCGTTCCAGGCGAACGGCATCAGCAGTTCAATGTGCAGCGTGCCGTCCAACAGGGCCACGTGGTGTAACGCCTTGAGAGCAATGAGGTTGCGTTGAAGCGTCGGATGTTCAAAGCCGTTCAGTACGCCGGCCACAACGGCGCGTAAGGCTTCTGGTGTTTGCGGTTCCCGGGATTGCGCTGTCATCCCCACTCCTTTTTCTGCTAGGCCTGCGCTGTGTTTCAGCGATGTACTAACAATACTATCAGATGCCGATCGTTTCGCGGGCTGTCGCGCACGGGAAATCCCTTATGTTTACGCGGCTGTGCCCATCGGTTACCATCTAAGCCCGTTTTTTTACTTAACTGAAAGCTACGCAAACTATGACTCAAGTCGCTAAAAAAATTCTGGTAACCTGCGCCCTGCCTTACGCAAACGGCTCAATTCATCTCGGCCACATGCTCGAGCATATCCAGGCGGACATTTGGGTGCGTTATCAGCGAATGCGTGGCAATCAGGTTTATTTCATCTGCGCCGATGACGCTCACGGTACGCCGATCATGCTGAAAGCCCAGCAGCTGGGTATTGCGCCGGAGCAGATGATTGCTGAAATGAAGCAGGAGCATGAAACAGATTTCGCCGGTTTCAACATCAGCTATGACAATTACCATTCCACGCATGGCGATGAGAACCGTGAGCTCGCCGGGGTGATTTACGGCCGCCTGAAAGAGAACGGTTTCATTAAAAACCGGACCATCTCTCAGCTGTACGATCCGGAAAAAGGCATGTTCCTGCCTGACCGTTTTGTTAAGGGAACCTGCCCAAAATGTAAGTCACCTGACCAGTACGGCGATAACTGCGAAGTGTGCAGCGCGACCTACAGCCCGACTGAACTGATCGATCCGAAATCTGTGGTGTCGGGTGCAACACCCGTGCTGCGTGATTCCGAGCATTTCTTCTTCGATCTCCCCTCGTTCAGTGAGATGTTGCGTGCCTGGACCCGTTCTGGCGCACTGCAGGAGCAGGTCGCGAACAAAATGCAGGAGTGGTTCGAATCCGGTCTGCAACAGTGGGATATCTCGCGCGATGCGCCGTATTTTGGCTTCGAAATCCCTGGCGCGCCGGGCAAATATTTCTACGTCTGGCTGGATGCGCCTATCGGCTACATGGGATCCTTTAAGAACCTGTGTGACAAACGTGGCGATATTAACTTTGACGAATTCTGGCAGCAGGATTCCACCACGGAACTGTATCACTTCATCGGTAAAGACATTGTCTACTTCCACAGCCTGTTCTGGCCGGCCATGCTGGAAGGCAGCGGTTTCCGCAAGCCGACTAACCTGTTCGTGCACGGCTACGTCACCGTCAACGGTGCAAAAATGTCGAAGTCGCGTGGAACCTTTATCAAAGCCAGCACCTGGTTACAGCACCTGGATGCCGACAGCCTGCGCTACTACTATGCGGCCAAGCTCTCTTCACGCATTGATGACATCGACCTGAATCTGGAAGATTTTGTTCAGCGCGTTAACGCCGATATCGTTAACAAAGTCGTCAATCTGGCCTCACGTAATGCCGGTTTTATCACCAAACGCTTTGACGGCAAGCTGTCAGCTGAGCTGGCCGATCCGGCGCTGTATCAAACCTTCCTGGACGCATCTGAGAAGATTGGTGAGGCCTGGGCCAGCCGTGAATTTGGCCGTGCCATTCGTGAAATCATGGCGCTGGCCGATCTGGCTAACCGCTATGTGGATGAGCAGGCGCCGTGGGTGGTGGCGAAGCAGGAAGGCCGCGATGCAGACCTGCAGGCCATTTGCTCGATGGGCATTAACCTGTTCCGGGTGCTGATGACCTGGCTGAAACCGGTCATGCCGTCGCTGAGCGCGCGCGCCGAAGCGTTCCTGAACACTGAGCTGCACTGGGATGCCATTCAGCAACCGCTGCTGAACCATCAGGTTGCGCCGTTCAAGGCCCTGTATGGCCGAATCGAAATGGCGAAGGTCGACGGCCTGATTGAGGCGTCAAAAGCGGATGCGGCAGACGCCAATAAACCCGCGGCGACCGGCCCGCTGGCCGATGCGCCGATTGGCGATACCATTACCATTGATGATTTTGCCAAAGTCGATATGCGCGTGGCGCTGATTGAGAAAGCGGAATTCGTCGAAGGCTCGGACAAGCTGCTGCGTCTTGAACTGGATCTGGGCGGCGAGAAGCGCCAGATTTTCTCCGGTATTCGTGCGGCCTATCCCGATCCGGCGGTACTGGTTGGCAAAATGACCATTATCGTGGCTAACCTTGCGCCGCGTAAAATGCGGTTTGGCGTGTCAGAAGGCATGGTGCTGTCTGCCGGTCCCGGCGGCAAAGATCTGTTTGTCCTGTCCGTAGACAGCGGCGCGGTGCCCGGCATGCCGGTGAAATAGTCCGTTGGCCATCCTCTGCAGTTTACCGCCGGGGATGGCGGCTTCAGCCACACCGCTGATTGCTGGCGGGCCTGACCGTTAGTGCGTATGATAAACCCCGTTAAAAACAGGAGCCTGTCATGCACACCGTGCTAACGATGAGTTGGCGTTATCTGCGCGCTTTTATCATTATCTATCTTTGCTTATATGCCGGAAACGGCGTGGCCCTGCTGCTGCCCATCACCCTGCCCGGCAGCATTATTGGCATGCTGATTCTGTTTGCGCTGCTTGCATCGCAAATCCTGCCCGTGCGTTGGGTCAAACCGGGTTGCCATCTGATTATTCGCTATATGGCGCTGCTGTTTGTGCCCATCAGCGTTGGCGTCATGAATTACACCGATATTCTTACCGCGCAGTTCGGTCCTGTTGTGGTCTCCTGTCTTGTCAGTACCTTCGCTGTCCTGGCCATTGTAGGGGTAAGCGCGCATAAGCTGCATTCGCGCCCCGTGATCAAAGGGGGCAACGATGAGTGATATCTGGTGGTCATTGCCCCTCACTGTCGGGGCTTTTTTGCTGGCGCGCAAGCTGGCGGCAACGCTGAAAATTCCCTTGCTGAACCCGCTTCTGGTCTCCATGGCGGTGATTATTCCCCTTCTGCTGTTACTGCACATGCCTTATGCCCGCTACTTCGCAGGCAGCGAGATACTGAATCAACTGTTGCAGCCCGCCGTCGTGGCCCTGGCACTGCCGCTGTATGAGCAGATGCATCAAATTCGCGCCCGCTGGAAATCCATTATTGGCGTCTGCGTGATCGGCAGCCTGACGGCGATGATTTCAGGCACCGCCATCGCGCTGTGGATGGGCGCCACACCAGAAATCGCCGCCACGATTTTGCCGAAATCGGTTACCACGCCGATCGCCATGGCGGTTTCAGCCTCACTGCACGGCATTCCCGCCATCAGCGCAATTTGTGTCCTGATTGCGGGCGTGCTGGGCGCCGTGTTTGGTCATATGTTGCTTAATCTGCTGGGAGTGAAAAGCAAAGCCGCACGCGGGCTGGCGATTGGCAATGCCTCGCATGCGTTGGGAACGGCCAGGGCAGCGGAACTTGATTTTCAGGAAGGTGCCTTCAGCTCGCTGGCGCTGGTGATCTGCGGCATCATCACGTCGTTGCTCGCCCCCTTTATTTTCCCGCTGCTGCTGCACTGGTTTGGCTAAAACTTTGGGAGAGATCTCGCAAAGTTGAAAACTGTAAGACATGTTGCATTGTCAGAGAGACAGAGATCACATATAAACCGATGTCTGGCACATTGCCCTGATGATTGAATGAGGCTTCCATGCATCCACGTTTCCACTCTGCCTTTGAAGTACTTCCAGCCACTCTGCAAACCGCGCTGCGTCCGGTGCTGAGCGAGCCGGGATTTGACGCGATGCTGCAGGCCGATCAGGTCACCTTGTTGCAAGAGCAAACTCAACTGGATGCCGATGCGCTGGCGCTGGCGCTTCTGCCGGTTGCCGCTGCCTGCGCGGTTGCCACGCTTTCACATTTTAACGTCGGCGCTATCGCGCGCGGCGTCAGCGGCAACTGGTATTTCGGCGCCAATATGGAATTTGCCGGCGCGACCATGCAGCAAACCGTTCATGCTGAACAGAGCGCGGTCACCCATGCCTGGCTGCGCGGTGAATCCCGTCTGGAGACCATTACAGTCAATTACACCCCCTGCGGTCACTGTCGCCAGTTTATGAATGAACTTAACAGCGGCACAGATATTCGCATTAGCCTGCCGCAGCGCGCGGTGCATACGTTGGCGCACTATCTGCCTGACGCATTCGGCCCAGGCGATCTGAATATCACCGAACGCCTGATGGATGATGTGGACCAGGGTTATGTTGCAACGGGCGATGCGCTGTCTCAGGCCGCCGTTAAGGCGGCTAATCGCAGCCATGCGCCTTACAGTCGGGCGTTCAGCGGAGTGGCGTTACAGACCGCCTCCGGCCGGATTTTCAGCGGACGCTATGCAGAAAACGCCGCCTTCAATCCCAGCCTGCCCCCTTTGCAGGCCGCGCTGATTCTACTGAATATGGCGGGGGAATCTTGCCACGATATTCAGGCCGCCGCATTAGCCCAGACGCCGCAGCCAGCCCTGGATCAGTTCTCTGCAACTCAGGCCACCCTGCACGCCCTGGGTTGCGATAACCTGACGCACCTTACGCTGGCAAAAGCGTAAGGTGAGGCACGGTTTTAAACAGTTTCTAAATCTTTTATTTACAAAAGCTGTACATCGGCCAGAAATTTCATAGGATCTGGCGCCAGGTCTTCGTCATCACAATAAAACTGGCGTCACCCTACTCTTTGATTATTGCGCCAGGAAAACTTGCAACCGGAGCATGACTGCATGGAACTCGAATACGAAAGTAAACGCCCGCTATACATTCCTTATGCTGGCCCTATATTGCTGGAATTTCCGCTGCTGAATAAAGGCAGTGCCTTCAGCATCGAAGAGCGCAATGAATTTAACCTTAATGGCTTACTGCCAGAAGCGGTAGAATCCATCGAAGAGCAGGCAAAACGCGCATGGCGTCAGTTTCAGGACTTCAAAAACAACAACGATAAACATGTCTACCTGCGCAACATTCAGGATACCAACGAAACGCTGTTTTATCGTCTGCTGGACAACCATCTCGAAGAGATGATGCCAATTATCTACACGCCAACCGTCGGTGCCGCCTGCGAACACTTCTCAGAAATTTACCGCCGCGCGCGTGGCGTGTTCATCTCCTATCCCAACCGTGCGCACATCGAAGACATGCTGCAAAACGCCACCAAACAAAATGTGAAAGTGATTGTGGTCACTGACGGTGAGCGCATCCTTGGCCTGGGCGATCAGGGCATCGGCGGCATGGGCATTCCAATCGGTAAGCTGTCACTGTACACCGCCTGTGGCGGCATCAGCCCGGCTTATACCCTGCCGGTGGTGCTGGATGTGGGCACCAATAACCAGCAGCTGCTTAACGATCCGCTGTACATGGGCTGGCGCCATCCCCGTATCACGGGCGAAGAATATGACGAGTTTGTAAACGAGTTTATTCAGGCCGTGAAACGCCGCTGGCCAAAAGTGCTGTTGCAGTTCGAAGATTTTGCACAGAAAAACGCCATGCCGCTGCTGGAGCGCTATCGTGACGAAGTGTGCTGCTTCAATGATGACATTCAGGGTACCGCTGCGGTCACCGTTGGCACCCTGATTGCCGCGAGCCGTGCAGCAGGCAGCCGCCTGTGCGAGCAGAAGGTTGTCTTCCTGGGCGCGGGTTCAGCCGGTTGTGGTATTGCCGAACAGATCATCGCACAGATGAAATCGGAAGGTCTGAGCGACGACGAAGCCCGTCGTCGCGTCATGATGGTGGATCGCTTTGGTTTGCTGACCGACAAACTGCCTAACCTGCTCGATTTCCAGAGCAAGCTGGTGCAGAAAAGCGACAACCTGAAAGACTGGGATACCTCAAATGATGCGATCTCACTGCTGGACGTGGTGCGTAACGCACAGCCAGACATCTTAATCGGTGTGTCAGGTCAGCCTGGGCTGTTCACAGAAGAGATCATCCGTGAGATGCACAAGCACTGCAAACGTCCAATCGTGATGCCGCTTTCTAACCCAACGTCTCGCGTTGAGGCCACGCCGGCAGACATTATTGCCTGGACCGATGGTGCCGCCCTGGTCGCTACCGGTAGTCCGTTCTCACCGGTTTCGTGGAACGGTAAGACCTACCCGATCGCGCAGTGTAATAACTCCTACATCTTCCCTGGCATTGGCCTGGGCGTGATTGCGTCTGGCGCATCGCGTGTCACCGATACCATGCTGATGACGGCCAGCCGTGCTCTTGCGGATTGTTCACCGCTGGTGAACGATGGTGAAGGCCCGGTTCTGCCTGAAATTAAAGATATTCAGGGCGTGTCGAAGATTATCGCGATGGAAGTGGGCAAAGCTGCCCAGCTCGCGGGCGTCGCGGTGGTGACTTCAGAAGACGTGCTCTCACAGTCTATCGCCAATAATTTCTGGCTGCCTCAATACCGCCACTACCGCCGTACCTCTATCTAAAAACACGGCGCTGGATCCCTGCGGATCCAGCGCTGCTTAAATTTACACCAGCCAGACGGGGTAAACTTGCTTAGCGGGTGACGCTCAAGTAGCCTTGTCCCACCCAAACTTCGGATCTCGAGTGCTCAGGCGCATGTTGAAACGCGTTTTCATTGCTCTGCTTTTCATCATCTTAACGATGGTGGCGACGGCGCTCGGCCTGGACCGCTGGATCAGCTGGAAAACGGCACCCTATATCTATGACAACCTTGCTTCCCTGCCCCACCGTCAGGTCGGGGTGGTACTGGGCACGGCCAAATATTATCGCACCGGCGTAATTAACCAGTATTACCTGTACCGCATGCAGGGCGCGCTTAACGCCTATAACAGTGGAAAGGTGAACTATCTGCTGCTGAGCGGGGACAATGCGCAGCAAAGTTACAACGAACCCATGACTATGCGGCGCGATCTCATCAAAGGTGGCGTCGATCCTGCTGATATTGTGCTGGACTATGCGGGCTTCCGTACGCTGGATTCTATCGTCCGTACGCGTAAGGTATTCGATACCAACGACTTTATTATCATTACCCAACGTTTTCACTGCGAACGGGCGCTGTTTATTGCCCTGCACCTGGGGATTCAGGCGCAGTGCTATGCGGTTCCGTCTCCTAAAAATATGCTCAGCGTACGAATGCGTGAAGTCGGTGCGCGGCTGGGTGCGCTGGCCGATCTGTTTTTACTGAAGCGCGAACCGCGTTTCCTTGGCCCGCTGGTGCCGATCCCGGCTGTACATGAAGTTCCTGAAGATGCACAGAGCTATCCTGCCGTGACGCCAGAACAGCTACTGGAACTGGAACAGAAACGCCGTCAGTAATTCACCCCGTTTACCCGCGTTTTAGTAACAGATGAGCCCGGAATGGCTTATGGCTCCCCCACCTTACCTGCCTGATGCTGCTGTCAGAAATGAAACGGGAAGGCTGCGGCGACGTCCGCCAGCCAATTCAGGGTTGCGCACCCGTGATGTTGCGCCGGTGCCATGAAAGAAACAGCGCCCCGACGATGAGCGCCCCCCACAACACCGCGTAAAAGGGCGCAAAAAAAGCGGCCCTGAGGCCGCTTGCATCATTACCACTGCTGTTATTTTTTACGCGAGTACTTCAACGAGTCGAGCGCCACAGCAAAGATAATGATGCCGCCCTTGATGATGTACTGCCAGTAAGGGTTGATACCGATATAGGTCAAACCGTAGTTGATGACGGTGAAGATCAGCACCCCGGTCACCACACCGGCCACCGTACCGACACCACCGGCAAAGGACACGCCACCGACTACGCAGGCTGCGATAGCATCCAGTTCATACATGAAACCGAGGTTATTCGTGGCTGAGCCGATACGACCCGCTTCCAGCATACCGCCGAAGGCATAAAACACGCCTGACAAGGCATAAATCAGGATCAGGTTCAGGTTAACGTTCACACCTGACACTTTTGCCGCTTCCGGGTTACCCCCGATAGCAAAAATGTTTTTACCAAAGCGCGTTTTGTTCCACAGAATCCAGACAAACACGACAGCAATCGCTGCATAGAAGGTGATGTAAGACAGTTTGAAATCACCGAAACGAAGGAAGCCTTGTGTGAAAGTTGAGAAGCCATCATAGAAGCCCGCAATCGGTGAGGCCCCAACGAAGTCGTAATACAGTGAGTTAATGCCATAAACGATGATCATGGTACCCAACGTAGTGATAAAAGGCGTCACTTTCAGATAGGCAATAATGACACCATTCACCAGACCAATAACGGCACCAATCACACAAACAATCAGGATAACGACCGGAATCGGCACGGTTTCCAGATGCGGAAACACTTTGTTGACGTTATCCATGGATTGCAGCAATGAGGCGGCCACAATGGCGGCCAGCCCCACCTGACGCCCGGCAGACAGGTCAGTACCCTGGGTCACAATCAGCCCCGCCACGCCCAGCGCGATAATAATACGCACCGAAGACTGGGTCAGAATGTTACTCAGGTTCATTAAACTTAAAAATGTCGGATCCTGGAAAATAATAACAGCCAGTAGTACCAGCAGTACGACATAAATGCCGCCCTCTTTCAGCCAGGTTAGCGCATTCTTTTTTGTAGTCGCTTTCATGTTAACAGCCCTTACTTCATTAAAGGTGTAATGACGCTAAACGCAATATTTCGTTCTGCGTGGTCGTTTTCGTATCAACAATGCCGGCGACCAGACCGTTACTCATTACCAGAATACGATCGGTGATGCCCAGCAGCTCTGGCATTTCGGAAGAGATAATAATGATGCCCTTTTCCTTCTTCGCCAGCTCAGCCATCAGCTGATAAATTTCGAATTTGGCCCCCACATCAATACCGCGCGTGGGTTCATCAAGCATTAAGATTTCAGGCTGAGTCAGCAACCAGCGACCAATAATGACCTTCTGTTGGTTACCACCAGAAAGTGAACCAATTTGCGTATGATGCCCTGGCGTTTTTACCCGCATAGCGTCGATAACCCATTGGGTATCGCTTTTCATGCGTTTATTATCCAGCAGACCAATACTGTTCTTATATTTTTTGATATTGGATATCAGGGAATTAAATCCAATATCCAGAAAAGCGTAAATACCGGTAGAACGACGCTCTTCAGTTACCAGCGCAAAACCATGGTTAATGGCTTCATTGGCGGTATGATTGTTAATCGTTTTACCATGCAGTTTAATTGTGCCGCCCGATTTTTCGCGAATGCCAAACAGCGTTTCAACGATATCGGTACGTTTTGCACCCACTAACCCGGCAATGCCGAGTATCTCCCCTTTACGTAAATCAAAAGAAATATCGCGAATTGAGGGCTGACGCAGCGAGGTCAGATTGCGCACCTCCAGAATGGTTTCACCCGGAACATTGGTGCGATCCGGGAAGCGCTGACTGAGAGAACGCCCAACCATCATGGAGATGATCTTATCCATATCCAGCCCTTCAAGCGGCTGAGTCACAATCCACTGGCCATCACGCAGGATGGTAATTTCATCGCACAGCTGGAAAATTTCTTCCATTTTATGCGAGATATAAACAATTCCACAGCCGCGATCTTTGAGCTTACGAATAATCGTGAACAGATGATTAACTTCTTTTTCGGTTAACGAAGAAGTCGGTTCATCCATGATCACGATTTTGGCGTCATAGGAAAATGCTTTGGCAATCTCAATCATCTGCATTTGCGAGACGGAGAGATGGGCGACTTTATCACGCGGATCGATATTAATATCCAGCTCGTCGAAAATCGCTTTGGTATCACGGTACATTTTGTCCTGATCGACAAAAAAGCCTTTGCGTGGATAACGCCCAAGCCACATGTTGTCCATCACGGTACGCTGTAATACCAGGTTTAATTCCTGGTGCACCATCGACACGCCGTTTTCCAGCGCTTCTTTGGAGCTTTTGTAATCTATTTCCTGCCCTTGAAAAAGAATGCTGCCTGTATCTTTTTTATAGATACCAAATAAACACTTTAACAATGTCGATTTACCAGCGCCGTTTTCACCCATTAGTGCATGAACGGAGTGAGGCCGCACTTTTAAATTAACGTTGTCGAGAGCTTTCACGCCGGGAAATGATTTACTGACGTTGGTCATTTCCAGCAGATATTCGCGCTGCGCGGTCGTATTATCACTGGCCATAATTTACCTGGCTACAAAACGGTGATGACATAAAAAAGGCGCAGCAGCTGCCGCGCCCGTCTGCAAAGAGTTATTTCTGGAACTGAGACAGGTTTTCCTGATCAACCGGTACATAAGGTACGCGTACGATCTTATCAACCATCTTGAAGTTGGTGCCTGCCGTCGCCGGTTTGCCATCTGCAAGGTTCTTGGCCATGTCGATGGTGGCTTTCGCCTGGTTTTCCGCGTCATTCAGCACGGTACCGGCCATTGCGCCTGACTTAACCAGCGCCAGTGCTTCAGGTAACGCATCCACACCGAAGACCGGGATGGAAGACATGTTGTGTGCTTTCAGCGCTTCTACGGCACCCATTGCCATGGCATCGTTGTTGGCGATAACCACTTCGATTTTCTTGGCGTTAGGACCTGACAGCCAGGCGTCCATCTTATCTTTCGCCTGAGCGGTATCCCACATTGCCGTATCCATCGCTAACTGCTGGGTTTTAACACCGTCTTTGTTCAGCGTATCGATAACGTATTTGGTACGCGCTTCCGCATCCGGATGACCCGGCTCGCCTTTCAGCAGAACGAACTGAATCACACCATCTTTATTCAGGTCCCAGGCCGGGGTTGCTTTCCAGTGCTTCTCAATCAGTTTGCCCTGAATCACACCCGACTCTTTTGAGTCAGTACCCACGTAGTAAGCTTTGTCATAGCTGGCCAGCACTTTCGCGTTTGGCTCTTTGTTGAAGAACACCACGGGAATGTCGTTAGCACGGGCTTTCTGGACAACCACCGCGGCCGCGGCCGGATCGACCAGGTTAATTGCCAGCGCTTTCACGCCTTTTGCCATCAGCACGTCAATTTGATCGTTCTGTTTAGACTGGTCGTTCTGCGAGTCATTCATCAGCAGCTGAATACCGCCCAGCGTCTTGGCTTCTTTCTCGATATCTTTACGTACCATCGACATGAAGTTGTCGTCGTATTTGTAAATGGTTACGCCGATACGCGTGTCAGCGGCATGCGCCGTTGCACCAAACATCATGCTGGCAACCAGTGCTGTGAGCGTGAAAACCTTCTTATTCATGGTATCTCCGGTTTTTTTGCAGGGTCTTTTTTTGTTCTGCCGCGCAGATGGCGTTAGAACATCAGGTAGAATTATTCGGCGAGGCAGGATGCGCTCTCTATCAGGCTGAGCCACTGCTGTGCCATGCAAAACTCAACTTCCGTGACTTCCGTGTAGGCTACTGCATCCATAGTGCGTGTCATGAACCATGTAAACCGGCGACCAGGCCGGTGCCCTCAACAGGAGAGTGGCGTTACATAATGTTTCAGTACTGTAAGACGCTGCCATCATAGTGATAGCAATGTTAATTAACTGTGAATACAATCACAGATTGAAAACGGTTACATCGTGGAATCGCCTGAATTAGTGACGGACTCCACAATTTGCTTTTGCGCTACGGAATGGCGGCGTACCAGCGTCGGCATAAAGATGTGTTTTGCACTGCTGTCGATACAGCCCGCGGCCCCCTGAAGCGCCAGTTCGGTGGCAAGTTTTGCCATTGAAACAATGGGATAGCGAACGGTGGTCAGTTGCGGATCGGTGTATCGGGAAATCGGAATATCGTCGAAGCCCACTACGGAAAAATGCTGAGGGACCTGAATTCCGTTGTCTTTAAGGGCCGTAAGCGCGCCTGCCGCCATGCTGTCGTTATAGGCGAATATGGCGCTCAAATTGAGATTACGCCCCAGCAGTTCTACCATTGCGGCTTCGCCGCCCTGCATGTCGGGTTCGGCGCTGGCTATCCAGCTTTCCTGCGGACGAATCCCCTGCTCTGCCAGGGCCTGCAGCCAGCCTTCACGCCGCTGTGTAACGTCTTCAATGGGATGACTGGAACACAAATAGCCAATGCGGCAATGCCCCTGTTGCAGCAGCATTCTTGAGGCCATCAATGCGCCCGTTACATTATCAAGGCTGACACAGCGATGCTCGAAACCCGGCACGCTACGGTTAATCACCACCATACCGGGCACCTGGCTCATAAAATCGGCCAGTTCGGCGTCTGAAAGCGTTTTCGCGTGCACCACCAGCGCATTGCAGCGTTGGCGTATCAACACTTCAATGGCGTGGCGTTCTTTTTCTTCATGGTGCCAGGAGTTACTGATCAGAACATGCTTGTGCACGCGCTGTGCCACGGTATCGACCGCCTTCACCAGCGCGCCGAAAAAGGGGTCGGAAACATCCATAACCACCACCCCGATGGTATCACTCACCTGGGTAGCCAGCGCCTGAGCGTTGGCGTTTGGGCGATAGCCCAGAGCGTCAACCGCCTGTAACACGACGTCACGTGTTTCAGCGGTGACCGCGCTGCTGTTATTTAGTACGCGCGAAACGGTGGCCACTGACACACCGGCCTGACGCGCAACATCACGAATCGTTATCATGCAGCACTTCCAGAGAGATAAGGCATTACGCCAGTTACAACACCGGCGCTATTTTGTCAGGGAAGATCGCCACACAGCGTGAATTACGTCACATCAATGAAAACGGTTACATACAATTCTGTAACCTTTGTGATGGCGGTCATTATCTTTCAGAGGGGGAAGTGGACGGTGCGCCTGCGGCAATCAGCGTCAGACGACGCCAGATCCATTCGAGAGGGCCCTGCGGGAAGTAACGCAGCCACAGCACGGAAAACAGCAGGTTAACGCACCAGATGACTGGCACCAGCATCACCAGCTGCAGGCGTGAGAAATGCATAAACTCGCCGAAGCGATAAAAGAGCGTGGTACAGATCAGGGATTGCAACAGGTAGTTGCTGAGCGCCATTCGACCTACGCAACGAATGGCATAGCTCAGCCGCCAGCGCTGGACCGAAGACCAAAAGCCGAAACACAATGCCGTATAGCCGAGGCTGATGAGCGGACTGGCCAGATCGCGCGGCAGTTGCAGATAAAACGCGCTCCAGCGGTAGTCCCAGTTAACCCACCACTGTGCGGCAACGCCCGCCGCCGCCATCAGCAAACCCAGCGGCAGCAACAGCGCGGCAACGCGTCGGTAGTGCTGTAGCGGAAAGGTTCCTTTCAGCCATCCGCTGCGCACCAGCGCCGCCCCCAGCATCATCAGTCCCGCCAGTTGCCAGCCGTACTGGGCCACCAGCGCCATCAATCCCGAAGAAAGGTGATCTAAACGAATCTGCACGGCGGCCAGACCGCCCGTGAGCTTCCAGAACTGCTCGTACTGGATCTCTGCAGCGCCCGGGAGCCATGAGGGCGACGGTTCAGGGCTGGAGATCAAGCCAAATACCAGCAACACGGCGCATCCCATCAGATAGAGCAGAATTCCGGTGTTAATTAACCCCCGGGTAGAGGGAACATCGCGCAGCATACGCCAGATAACCAGCCCGATAATGCCGTAATCCAGCAAGATATCGCCTTCCCAGATAAATACGCTGTGAATTAATCCCAGCATCACTAACAGGGATAAACGGGCAGTCAGCCAGCGGCTACCGCGTGACAGCTGCATCTGCAGGCCTGCTCCGAACAGCAGAGCGAAAAGCGTCAGGAATTTAAGCTGGGCAAAGACATCGGAAATAGCCCACGTCCAGGCATCAGAAAGTGTGATGCTGCCCTGCCAGGCAGGATTAAGGTAGGCAGCAGAAGGTAAACCAAAGCCAATAATATTTAACAACAGAATGCCGAGAATGGCACAGCCCCGAATAAAATCCAGCACGAGGTAGCGTTGCATGTGGGATCCTGATGTCTCAGGCGGGCGACCGTCGCGCCCGCCCGTCAGCTTTAGTTATGACGCACCGCGCGCAGGAATTCCTGACGGGTATTTTGACTGGATTTAAACAGCCCACCCAGCGAGGTCGTGGTCGTGGCGCTGGTGGCATCCTTCACGCCGCGCGCTTTCACACAGTAGTGCACGGCATCGATCGAAACGGCAACGTTATTCGTTCCCAACAGCGTTTGCAGCGCCAGCAGGACCTGCTGTGTTAAACGCTCCTGCACCTGAGGCCGCTGCGCGAAGAACTGCACAATGCGGTTGATCTTCGATAAGCCGATCACCTTATCTTTAGGGATATACGCGACGGTGGCTTTCCCGTCGATAATCACAAAATGATGTTCGCAGGTGCTGGTCAGCGTAATGTCGCGAACCGTCACCATCTCATCCACTTTCATCTTGTTTTCGATGAGCGTGATTTTGGGGAAGTTGGCATAATCGAGACCGGAAAAGACCTCATCGACATACATTTTGGCGATGCGATGCGGGGTTTCCATCAGGCTGTCATCTTCAAGATCCAGATTCAGCAGCTGCATGATTTCCGTCATATGGCCTGCAATCAGGCTTTTACGCGTTTCATCGTCTATTTCACGCGTGGGTGCGCGCAGCGGCGTTTCCAGCCCACGCGCCAGCAGCGCTTCGTGGACCAGTGCAGCTTCCTGACTCAAGGTGCTCATCTTTACTCTTCTCCGGCAGGTGTTGCGCCCGCCGTCTGTTGCCAGCGGGTCATATTTCTGAGTGCGTATTGTGAAACTTTCTGTGCAGGGAATCCAGCAATCAATCCGATTGGAGATGAAAGCTTTTCACGCGTCCCGACGCCAGACCAGAAGCCCTGCGACGATCAGACTGGCCCCCGCCACCCACAGTGCGGGTTCGAGACGATGAAGAAACAGCGTTGACAGCGAGGAGAGCATAGGCCCTGCCAGTTGCCCAACCGCATAGCCGGTTGTCAGCAGGCCGGCCATATAACGCATATGCTGCGGTGCCAGTTCACGGGCACAGAGCAAAGACAGCTGTACCACACACAGAAAGCCGCCCCCGACCAGTAGCGCGCCGATAAGCAGCCCGCTGAATCCCGGCAGCAATGCGGCCGCCAGCACACCCAGCGCCTGTGCCCACAGGGCCACCGCCAGGCGGGCATGGCTGCTCCCCGTCTTGCGCGTGACAATGCCCAGAACAATACCGATGACCGCCGCACCGCCGAATATCGGCCAGACAAACTGTGCCACAGCACTGCCTGGAAAACGCACTGCAGCCATTTGTGAAAGAAATGTCGCGGGGAGAATATAGCCAAAGCCCGCCAGGCTGTAACTCAGGACCAGCCGCCGGAGGTTACGGGTCAGCACCAGCGATGGCGGTGCCTGCTCCGGACGATGTAGCTCACCCTTGCGCGGCAGATTTCGGCTAATGAGCGCCACCAATACCGCCGCCAGCGCGGCATAAACCCACCAGGCCAGCGCCGCTGAGACCTGATATCTGTGCAAGCTCACCGCGAGCAGACCGCTGATAAAAATGCCTGCACCCGGTCCGGCAAAGACGGCTGCCGACAGCCCCGGACGACCATACTGATGCAACTGCTCGTTGCTCCACGCCGCCGCCAGCACCAGGGCGCATCCACTGGCCCAGCCGATGGCAAAGCGAATAATGCCATGCCACCACGGCCCGTCGGCAAAGGCCGACAGTGCCGTCAGCACCACGGCACCCCACGTTCCGAGTTGCAGACGCAACGCGACCTTATGGCGTGCGCGCATGGCATCGAAAGACCCGCACAGGTAGCCCAGATAGTTTAACGCCGCCACCAGGCTGGCGCTGGTCAGCGTTAACTGGTGCGCCTGAATCATCAGGGGAACCTGCGGAGTGAAGGCAAAGCGCCCGATTCCCATTACAACAAACAACGTCAAAAATGCACTTATTGCCACGCGAAACGCCATCTGCCACCTCAGTTTTTTACACAGAAACTTGCTTATAGCATGAACGATGCTTAAACTCACAAAAAGTGAATAATCTTAAGCAACTTGTTTACAGGAAGAGAACACTATGGATTTAGTTCAGTTACGTATGTTCTGTTCCGTGGCAGAAAGCGGTTCCCTGGCCCGTGCTGCGGAACAGCTGCATCGGGTTCCCTCCAACCTCACGACGCGTCTGCGTCAGCTGGAAGAGGAACTGGGTGTCGATCTGTTTATTCGCGAAAAACAGCGCATTCGCCTGTCGCCCATGGGCCATAATTTCCTTAACTACGCCCAGCGTATTCTGGCCCTGAGTGATGAAGCATTAAATATGACCCGAGCGGGTAAACCCGGCGGGAATTTTGCACTTGGCTCGATGGAAAGTACCGCCGCGACGCGCCTGCCTGGCCTTCTGGCTGCCTTCCATCAGCGTTTTCCTGCTGTCGCCTTATCGCTGATCACAGGCACCTCAGGGGAAATTATTGATCGAGTACGTGAAGGCACGCTGGCCGCGGCCCTGGTCGATGGCCCGGTTCAGCACGACGATCTGAATGGCTGTATTGCCTTTCGCGAGGAGATGGTCTTGATCACCGATCTTGATCATATCCCGGTAACCTGCGCGCGCGACACGCAAGACGATACCCTGTTTGCCTTTCGCAACAGCTGTTCTTACCGGGTTAAACTTGAAGCCTGGTACCGCGACAGCCAGGCCGCGCCTCACAGCGTGATGGAGATTCAGTCTTACCATGCCATGCTGGCCTGTGTCGCAGGCGGCGCGGGCGTGGCTATGATTCCCGCGTCGGTGCTGAAACAGATGCCAGACCGCGCCCGTGTTCAGGTACACAGCCTGCCGGCTGAATATCGCAACACCGCCACCTGGCTGATGTGGCGACGCGATGCCTTCACGCCCAACGTTGAGGCGCTGAAGTATCTTATTATTGAACAATTTCACGATCGTCCGCTCAATGACGAGCTGATGCATCCATTGCAGGCGGCGGAATAGAGTTTCCGCGCTATTTTTAACTTATCACGACCATCCAGACGCCACATCGCGTCACAATCTGACTGGAAGAGGGATTGCATGAACATGATCAAAACCCGTGCCGCCGTAGCCTGGGCCGCAGGCGAACCGCTAAAAATCGAAGAAGTGGATCTTATGCCGCCGCAGAAAGGGGAAGTGCTGGTACGTATCGTCGCCACCGGCGTCTGCCATACGGATGCGTATACGCTGTCCGGCAGCGATCCTGAAGGCGTGTTCCCGGCGATTCTGGGTCACGAAGGCGGTGGCGTTGTTGAAGCGGTCGGCGAAGGCGTGACCAGCGTTGAAGTGGGCGATCACGTGATCCCGCTTTACACGCCAGAATGTGGTCAATGTAAGTTCTGCCTGTCCGGTAAAACGAATCTGTGTCAGGCCATCCGCACCACGCAGGGCAAAGGTCTGATGCCTGACGGTACCACGCGTTTCTTTAAAGACGGCAAGCCGATTTTCCACTACATGGGCACTTCAACCTTCTCTGAATATACCGTCGTGCCTGAAATCTCCCTGGCGAAAATCAGTAAAGAAGCGCCACTGGAAGAAGTGTGCCTGCTGGGTTGTGGCGTAACCACCGGTATGGGCGCAGTGATGAACACCGCCAAGGTTAAAGAAGGCGATACCGTTGCCATCTTTGGGCTGGGCGGCATTGGTCTGTCGGCGATTATCGGCGCGAAAATGGCCAAAGCGGGCCGCATTATTGGTGTTGATATCAACACCAGTAAGTTTGATCTGGCGCGTAAGCTGGGTGCCACCGATCTGATTAACCCGAAAGACTATGACAAGCCGATTCAGGACGTGATTGTTGAACTCACCGACGGCGGCGTGGATTATTCCTTTGAATGTATCGGTAACGTCAATGTGATGCGCTCTGCTCTGGAGTGCTGTCACAAGGGCTGGGGCGAGTCGGTGATCATCGGCGTTGCAGGCGCAGGTCAGGAGATTTCAACGCGTCCATTCCAGCTGGTAACCGGCCGCGTCTGGCGTGGCTCTGCTTTCGGTGGCGTGAAAGGCCGTTCACAACTTCCCGGTATCGTGCAGGATTATCTTGATGGGAAGTTCGCGCTGAACGATTTCATTACCCATACCATGCCGCTTGAAGAGATTAATGACGCCTTTGATTTAATGCATGAAGGGAAATCGATCCGCTCCGTCGTGCATTTTAACAAGTAACCGGGGGCGCTATCTATGACATCTACTCTGGAGCTGCTGGAAGAGCATCGTATTTTTGGCGGCTGGCAGCAGCGCTGGCGTCATCAGTCTCAGGTACTTCATTGCCCGATGACGTTCAGTATCTATTTGCCGAGTCCGCGCGGTGATTCCCCGCCGCCGGTGGTGTGGTTTTTGGCGGGCCTGACCTGCAACGACGAGAACTTCACCACCAAGGCTGGCGCACAGCGTGTCGCTGCCGAGCTGGGCCTGGTGTTAATCATGCCGGACACCAGCCCACGCGGTGAGCAGGTTGCGAATGACGAAGGCTATGACCTGGGTCAGGGCGCAGGTTTTTACCTCAACGCCACGCAACAGCCCTGGGCGGATCATTACCGTATGTTCGACTACCTGAGTGACGAGCTGCCTGAGCTGGTTGCCGATAACTTTAAGGTCAGTGAACGTCAGTCGATAATGGGCCACTCCATGGGCGGACACGGTGCGCTGATGCTGGCATTACGTCTGGGAAACCGCTTTGCGTCGGCTTCCGCCTTTGCGCCCATCGTTAACCCTTGTGAGGTTCCCTGGGGCCAGAAAGCATTCACGGCCTATCTGGGGGACGATCGCCAGGCCTGGCTCGCCTACGACAGCTGCCAGCTGATGCGGGAGGTTCAGCATCGTCTGCCGTTGTTGATCGATCAGGGCGACAGCGATCAGTTCCTGGCGGATCAACTGCAGCCGGAGCGCTTAGAAGCGATCGCGCAGGAAATGGGCTTCCCGTTGACCCTGCGCATCCAGCCTGGCTACGATCACAGCTACTTCTTCATTGCCAGCTTTGTCGAAGATCACCTGCGCTTCCATGCGCAACACCTGCTGGTAGGGTGATCTCACACAGGGGATTGCCAGTGCAATCCCCTGATTTCAAGACAGTCCTTCCTGTACCAGCCCGTCAATCATGACCTGCGGTGTACCGCGTGAACAGTGCTCAATGCGGCCCTGTACGCCGTAAACCTGCGCCAGGGTTGCTGGGGTGATAACGCTATCCGGCGTGCCTTCGGCAATTAACCTGCCCGCTTTAAGCATCACCGCATGCTTAGCGTGGCGTAAGGCAATATTGATATCGTGCACCACCACCACCGTGACCATATTGCGCAGCGCGGTTTCACGCCGTACCAAATCCATCACGTGGAACTGGTAGTTTAAATCCAGCGCGCTGAGCGGTTCGTCCAGCAGCAGCAGCGCAGGCCGACGAATCAGCGACTGCGCCAGGCCCACTAACTGTTTCTGTCCACCGGAGAGCTGGTCGAGGTAACGCATGGCCAGATGCGCAATGCCCAGTTGCTCCAGCAGCGCCATCACGTCCGCCTCGCTGGCGGCGCTATGTAAACCACCGGAGGCGCGCTGTGCCACGATAATGGACTCCAGCACGTGCAGATGAACGCCAGCCGGCAGCGACTGGGGCAGATACACGACCTGTCTGGCACGCTGGGCGAAAGGCTGGGTCATCAGGTCTTCCCCGTTGAGCCACAGCTCGCCCTGCCCTTTATTCAGTCCGGCCAGCGCACGCAGCAGCGTAGATTTGCCACAGCCGTTCGGTCCTAGCAGAACCGTAATTTCCCCACGCGGCAGGCGCGCCACATTCAGGTTTTCAATGACCTGGCGTTTGGGATAGCCGGTCGTGAAGCCGCGCAGGCTTAATCCTTGCTCCCTCATACTGTCCCCCGGTGACGCAGAATAATACTCAGGAAGAACGGTACGCCAATCAGCGAAGTCACAATGCCCACCGGCACGATGGCGCCGGGAATAAGGTTTTTCGACGCCACAGAAGCCAGCGACAACACCAGGGCACCGGTCAGCGCGCTGGCCGGCAAATAGAAGCGATGATCTTCACCAAACATCATGCGGGAAATATGCGGTGCCACCAGCCCAATAAAGCCAATCGGTCCGACGAAGGCGACGGCCAGCGCGGACAGTACGCTGATACGGAGCAGCGTGGCCAGGCGTAAACGACGAACATCAATACCAAAACTGATCGCCCTGTCTTCACCCAGGCGCAACGCGGTAAGTTTCCAACTGCTGAGCATAGAGAAGGGAACCAACAGCGCAAAGGCCGCACTCAGTACGCCCAGCTTTTCCCAAGAGGCGCGCGCCAGGCTGCCCATGGTCCAGAACACCAGCCCCTGTAACGTATCTTCGCTGGCGATAAACTGCATCATTGAAACCAGGGCGTTAAAAGTAAACACCAGGGCGATACCAAACAGCACCACACCGGACGATGACACCTGAGTCCATCGCGTAATGCCATCCAGCATCAACGCGGCAAACAGGGCAAACAGAAAGGCATTGGCCGAGATAAACCACTGCCCGGAGATGCCCGGAATCCCTACGCCCAGAATAATCGCCAGTGCTGCACCAAACGCCGCCGCAGAAGACACGCCCAGCGTGAACGGACTGGCGAGCGGATTATTCAGGATCGTTTGCATTTCGGCGCCGGCGAGGCCCAGCGCCAGGCCAACAACAATCGCCATCAAGGCATAAGGCAGGCGAATATCCCAGACGATTACGCGGGTACCTGCATCGACGCTCTCAGGAGAGAGCAGCGTGTGCCACAACACGGACAAAGAGAGCCCTGCCGGACCGAGCGTAAAATCAAGAACGAGTGAGGCGAGTATCGCTATCAGCAGCGCACCCAGCCAGAAGATTCGGCGGCGCACAACCTGATGATAGTTTTTTAATGTGTGCTGATGGTCCGCTTCAGCACCGATCAACGAGGATTCCGTTGTCATGATTCAACCCAGTAATGGCTCCAGAATTAAAAACGCAGCCACAATAGTGCAGGTGATAATAATTATCAATTCATGGAATGTTAACAGTGATGACGTAAGCTTAAAAAACGCCCGGCGTTCACCGGGCGCTTTCAGGCATTGTTAGTCTTTATAGACGGGAAATTCCATTTCAGTATATTTGACGATCCGACCGCCCCGCACCAGCCTGTAACCCAGCCAGATCAGCAGGAACAGCGGCAGACCGATATAGGTAGCCGCCACGCCGTACCAGTCGATTTTATCCTGCAGGAACGCCTGATAATTCTGGCCCAGAGTGATAATCAGACAAAGGACAAAAGCAAAAATCGGTCCAACGGGAAAAAAGCCGGAACGATATGGCAGCGCAGTAAGATCGTGGCCCTGCGCAACGTAACCCCGACGGAAACGGTAGTGGCTGATTGCAATACCGAGCCAGGCGATAAAGCCGGTCATGCCTGAGGTATTCAACAGCCAGAGATAGACTTCCTGATTGCCAAATTTCGAGGTTAAAAAGCACAGACCAGCCACCACCGTGGTCGCCCACAGGGCATTACGGGGGACGCCACCTTTTGACAGGCGGGCAAAGATACGCGGTGCTTTGCCTTCGCGTGCAAGGTTATAAAGCATGCGCGTTGAGGCGTACATTCCGGAGTTACCCGCGGACAATACCGCCGTTAAAATGACCGCGTTCATCACCGCCGCCGCTGACAGCAGACCGGCATTTTTGAACACCAGCGTAAACGGACTGACGCTGATATCTTTAATATCATTGTGTAACAGCTGCGGATCGGTATAAGGCAAAATCAGGCTGATGATCAGGATAGCCAGCACATAGAAGAGCAGGATACGCCAGAACACCTGACGTACCGCGCGAGGAATATTCTTCGCCGGATCTTCTGATTCCCCCGCCGCAATACCGATGAGTTCAGTGCCCTGGAAGGAGAAGCCGACAATCATCGCCACGCCGATCATCGCGGCGAAACCGCCCGCAAATGGCGCGTCACCGACCTGCCAGTTATGCCAGCCCGCATTTTCAGCGCCGCGCATAATCCCGACAATCATCAGTACGCCAACCACGATAAAGATCACCACGGTGACAACCTTGATCAGCGAAAACCAGTACTCCGTTTCGCCGAAGCCTTTCACCGAGATGTAGTTGATCAGGAACATCAGGCTCAGGAACAGAGCGCTCCAGATCCATCCTGGCGTGTCCGGGAACCAGTAATTCATCACCAGTTGGGAAGCCACCAGGTCAACGGCAATCGTAACCGCCCAGTTGTACCAGTAGTTCCAGCCAAGGGCAAAACCAAAGCCTTCTTCGACGTATTTCGCACCGTAGGTAGCAAAAGAACCGGATACCGGCATAAATGCCGCCAGTTCACCCAGGCTGGTCATGAGGAAATAAACCATCAAACCAATCAGAACATAGGAGAGTAACGCGCCGCCTGGACCGGCCTGAGAGATGGTGGCACCTGATGCCACAAAGAGGCCTGTACCGATTGAACCGCCAATGGCGATCATGGTGAGGTGACGCGCTTTTAGATCGCGTCGTAACGCAGGTTGTTGTGTTGTTTTTGTGTCATTATGCATGTGTAAACATTACGCTGGGTAAAAATAAGGCGCGATTGTAGCAGCAAAGGCCGCACTGTATAGCGAATGCTGCGTTGATATAAGTTACCTTCATGATAGGCGGCAGATTATTAGCGGCAGCGCCTGTCTCCCTGAATTTCAAGGGGTTGAACCGCTTATTTCATCATCAGCCTCCCCCTGCGGTTATTCCCGGCAGTAGGACAAAAACCGTGACAGCGCCTTTGAGATATGTTTTTGCCGATGATGAATACGGTAAAGCGTACGCGTCAAATTGGGCAAAGGCGTATTCAGCTCAATGAGCGTTCCGGCACTGAGCTGGTCGGCAATAACCCGGCGGGATAAACAGCTAATGCCCATGCCGTGACGCACGGCATGTTTGATCGCTTCGGAGTTGCCCAGTTCCATGCCCAGTTGGAAGGTCGGCAGATGAGACAGCAGCAGGTAATCAACGATTTCGCGCGTCCCTGAACCCCGTTCGCGAAGAATCCAGGTGGCGTCCGCCAGCGATGCCAGCGTCACCGGCTGCTGTAAAATGGCGGCATCCGGCGCGGCAAACACCACCAGCTCATCGTCAAGCCAGGGCTCGCTTACCAGTTCCGTCATATGACAGGGACCTTCGATTAACCCGACATCAACCCTGAATTCAGACACGGCCATGATCACGTCCTGGCTGTTTCCCACGCTCAGCTCTAAAGGTAAGGTCGGGAAATCACGGCGGTAGCCGGCAATCATCCCCGGCAACAGGTAATTCCCGATTGTGCTACTGGCATAAATTCGGATAGCCCCGTTATCTTCTTTAAACAGCTGTTCGATTTCCGTCGCCTGTTCAAGCAGGCCGACGGCCCGCGGGTATAGTAACCGGCCGTGTTCATTCACTACCAGTCGCTTACCTACACGGTCGAAAAGCTGAACGCCAAGCTGGTTTTCCAGATCGGCGAGTGCCGCACTGACGGCTGACTGGGACAAGGCCAGCACCTGAGAAGCCTGCGTGGTGGAGCCGCTTTTCAGCACTTCGGTAAAAACGTCGATTTGTCGCAGTGTAATGTGCATGGAGACTCCTGAATCTAACGCTGTAAGAGGTAAACCATCAGGGCTATCCACAGCAGAAAAACCACACCCAGCACACCGAACAGGGTTTTACCGCGTGCACGCTGCTGCCGGGCACGCTCTGCGCTGCTGGCGCGCACTTCCGTGGGTAACATTTTCAGCAGCAACATGACGCCGGTGGGAATGATCACTGCATCATCGAGTAGCCCGACGACCGGGATGACATCAGGGATCACATCAATGGGGCTGATGCCGTACGCCATGAGTCCCACGGCCGCGCCTTTACACCACAGCGGCGTTCGGGGATCGCGGCAGGCATAGGCGAGCGTTAAAACATCTCTTTTGATGAGCGTGATGAAGCGCCCCAGTCGTGCGAACAGCATATATCCTGCCTTATCACTTATAGCGGTAGATTATAAATATATAATCAATTTCACTTTTAACAAACCTGGCGCGATGATGCGTGCTCAACCAGGAGCGTAATCATGGCCGACATCAGCATTTCAAAATCTCACACTGTGCAGCAATGGCTGCCAGGCCTGTTGCTATGCGGTACCCTTGCCAGCGTCACGGCGCTGCTGGCGCAGGTACCTGCCGTCTCGCATCTGGGGCTGGGTTCGTTAACTCTGGCCATTATGCTGGGCATCATTATCGGCAACAGTGTTTATTCCCCGATGGCCGGTCAGTGCGACGCTGGCGTACTGCTGGCCAAACAAAAACTGCTCCGGCTGGGCGTGATACTGTTCGGATTTCGCATCACCTTACAACAAATCACGGATGTCGGCCTGAGCGGCGTCGTTATTGATGTACTGACCCTGAGCAGCACGTTTTTTATAACCTGCCTGCTGGGCAGGCGCCTGCTCAGGCTCGATCGTGACACCGTGTGGTTAATCGGTGCGGGGAGCAGCATCTGCGGTGCCGCTGCCGTACTGGCCACAGAGCCAGTCGTGAAAGCGGCCCCCTCAAAGGTGGCGGTGGCGGTGGCAACGGTCGTGCTGTTTGGCACCCTGGCGATCTTTGTTTATCCCTTGCTGTGGCGATGGGTTCATCATCTTTTCCCTGCCGTCAGTCTGACACAGTTTGGTGTTTTCACCGGTTCGACGATCCACGAAGTGGCCCAGGTGGTCGCCGCCGGGCACAGCATTGCGCCCGAAACCGAGAGCAGCGCAGTCATTGCGAAAATGCTCCGGGTGATGATGCTGGCTCCGTTTTTACTGTTGCTAAGCGGTGTACTGCGACGTGAACAGACAGCACAGCATAGCGCACAGCCGGTCACCTTTCCGTGGTTTGCTTTAATGTTTGTTGCTGTCGCTCTGTTCAACTCCCTGCACTGGTTGCCGGCCGGGTGGGTTAACACATTAAATACCCTCGGCGGGATCCTGCTGACCATGGCAATGGCAGCGTTGGGCTTAACTACCCGCTTTACTGCCCTGCGCGCTGCCGGATTTAAGCCTGTGCTGTTAGGAGCACTGGTATTTGTCTGGCTGATTGTGGGTGGCGGTACTATTAATCTGCTGGTCCAGCACCTCATGGCGTAAGCACGCAGCCCTCTCCCTTCCTGACCGGCCCTTGACGGCGCCGGTTATGGCGGCCACTTCCCCTTCACTGCCCCACACGCGGAGATTTGCGAGACGCGCCGTACATTACTGCGCCGTTATTAGGCGAACGCCCCGGTCTGCCCTATTTTAGGCGGATCATTTTTTCGAGCCGGGACGGATGAAGATAAAAACCACCACGCCAACGCCTCACGATGCCCTGTTCAGGCAGTTTCTGACACAGCCCGATATTGCGCAGGATTTTATGGCGATCCACCTGCCAGAACCGTTACGCGCCCTTTGCGACCTGTCCACCCTTAAACTGGAATCGGGTTCGTTTGTCGAAGACGATCTGCGTCAGTATTTCAGCGACGTGCTCTACAGCCTTAAAACCGCATCCGGGGAAGGCTACATCCACGTGCTTATCGAGCATCAGTCCGGTCCGGATCAACATATGGCCTTCAGGTTGATGCGCTATGCGGTTGCCGCCATGCACCGCCACCTGCAGGCCGGGCATAAAACACTGCCGTTGGTTATCCCAATGTTGTTCTATACCGGTAAACGCAGCCCGTATCCTTATTCCCTCTGCTGGCTCGATGAATTTGCCCGACCGGACATCGCGGGCGCACTGTACACCACGGCTTTCCCTTTGGTTGATGTGACGATTATCCCTGACGAGGAGATTGCACACCATCGCAGCATGGCCGCCTTAACCTTACTGCAAAAGCATATCCACCAGCGAAACCTGACAGCCCTGATTGACAGCCTGGTCAGTCTTCTTCTACATAAACATCTCTCTTCATCGCTGGTGATATCGCTGGTAAACTACATGATACAGGTGGGCGAAGCTTCAGATGCGCAAACCTTTGTTCATAAGCTGGCACAGCGGGTGCCGCAACACGGAGAGGCTCTGATGACCATTGCAGAACAGCTGGAACAAAAAGGCATTGAAAAAGGCAGGAAGGAAGAAGCGCTGAAGATTGCCCGGGCCATGTTAAATAACGGCCTTGATCGCCCGACCGTGATTAAAATGACCGGCCTGACCGAAGACGAATTGGCGAAACTCCGCCACTGATTCGCTGCGTTGCCTTCTTCCGACAGACAAGGTCGATTCGGCATCGGCCGTTTTCGCCTCACGCCCGGCCCCTTTTCTGAGACTTTTCGTGTATTCGGGTGAAAACAGCAAGCCCTTTGCGGCACGGCTGTATTCCTGATAATGCCTCCTCCTGACCTCGCTAAAAATTTCCTGCGCACCGCGCTTTGCCACAGCGCCATCGTGTATCATGCCGTTCAATCTGAGTTAAATCCTTCAGGAGAACGGCATGAAGTATATTGGCGCGCACGTCAGCGCATCGGGTGGTGTGGATCAGGCGGTCCTCCGCGCCCACGAACTGGAAGCCACGGCTTTTGCGCTGTTCACGAAGAACCAGCGTCAGTGGAAAGCCGCCCCGCTGTCAGACGAAACCATCGCCGCTTTCCGCGCTGCCTGTGAGAAATACCATTTTGGCCCGGGCCAGATTCTGCCGCACGACAGCTATCTGATAAACCTGGGGCATCCGGTCATGGACGCGTTGCAAAAATCGCGCGATGCGTTCGTAGATGAAATGCAGCGCGCGGAACAGCTGGGGCTGACGCTACTGAATTTTCATCCGGGCAGTCATTTACAGCAAATTGATGAGCTGACCTGCTTAAAGCGCATCGCCGAGTCAATTAACATCGCCCTGGATCAAACCCACAGCGTGACCGCCGTTATCGAAAATACCGCCGGTCAGGGCAGCAACCTGGGGTTCCGCTTTGAACATCTGGCGACCATTATTGAACACGTCGAAGATAAGTCGCGCGTCGGCGTTTGCATTGATACCTGCCATGCCTTCGCGGGCGGATACGATCTGTGCAGTGAAGCCGCCTGCACGGAGACTTTTGCCGAATTTGAGCGCGTGGTGGGTTTTAACTATCTTCGCGGGATGCACCTGAATGATGCCAAAAGTACGCTGGGCAGCCGGGTTGACCGTCATCACAGCCTGGGTGAGGGGAATATCGGTAAAACCGTCTTTAGCTGGATGATGAAGGATTCGCGTTTCGATGGTATTCCGCTGATTCTGGAGACCATTAATCCGGATATCTGGAAAGATGAAATTGCCTGGCTTAAGTCAGAACAACGTTAAGAAATAAGAAAAAGGAGCCTTGCGGCTCCTTTGTCGTCTTACCTGTCAGGCTTTCGCCAGCTCTTCTTCCGGGCGCTTCAGTACTGCATAGCCTAATCCGGCAATCGCGGTACCAATCAAAATCGCCATCAGATAACCCACGACCGGCGTAATCGCCCCCGGGATTAACAGGACGAACAGGCCACCGTGCGGTGCCATCAGCTTGGCACCAATCGCCATGGAAACGGCACCGGTTACTGCGCCACCGACGATACAGCATGGCAGGACGCGCATCGGGTCACGGGCCGCAAACGGAATCGCACCTTCTGAAATAAAGCACAGACCCAGAACCAGCGCGGCTTTACCGCCTTCCTGCTGACCTTTGTTAAATTTACGACGCGCAACCAGCGTCGCCAGCCCCATCGCCAGCGGTGGCACCATACCGGCAGCCATAATCGCGGCCATAGGTGCGTAGGTTTGTGAACTCAGCAGGCCGACGCCAAATGCGTAAGCAACTTTGTTAACAGGACCACCCATATCGGTACACATCATGCCACCCAGGATAGCGCCCAGCAGGATTGCATTCGCGGTACCCATGTTAGCCAGCCAGCTGGTCAAACCGCTCATGATGCCCGCGACCGGTTTACCTACCACGTAGATCATCAGCAAGCCGGTGATCAGGCTGGCAAACAGAGGAATAATCAGGATAGGTTTTAGCGCTTCCATACTCTGTGGCAACTTCACCTTACCGCTGATCAGTTTGGCCGCATAACCCGCAATAAAACCGGCGATGATGCCGCCAAGGAAGCCCGCGTTGATGCTGGTGGCGATCATACCGCCAATCAGGCCAGGCGTCAGACCAGGACGGTCCGCGATTGAGAAGGCAATAAAGCCCGCCAGAACCGGAACCATCAGTGCAAAGGCACTCCCGCCACCGATTTGCATCAGGGCAGCGGCCAGCGTACCGGGCTCTTTAAAGGCCGTGATACCAAACGCAAACGACAGCGCGATACTCAAGCCACCCGCCACTACCATGGGCAGCATGTAGGAGACGCCGGTCAACAGGTGACGGTAAGCCCCCGCGCCGCCCTCTTTTTTCTCTTCCTGAGAACTGTTTTGCGCGCCAGAAGGTTTATAAGGCTTCGCTTCTGCCACGGCTTTATCCAGCTCCTGCGCGGTCTTTTTCAGTGCCAGACCGGTTGAGGTGCGGTACATCGGTTTACCCGCAAACTTAGCCAGATCCACTTCGATATCCGCGGCCACGATAACCAGATCGGCTGCGGCAACTTCTTCAGGGGTGATCGCGTTACCGGCCCCTACAGAGCCACGGGTTTCAACTTTAACCCACCAGCCGCGTTTGGTCGCTTCCGCCTGGATTGCCTCGGCCGCCATAAAGGTATGCGCAACGCCCGTTGGGCAAGCGGTCACGGCAACCACACGTTTTGGCCCATTCGCTGGCACAGCGGTAACGGCAGCAGGTGCTGCCACGCTGGCTTGCCAGGGTTTCGCTTCGGTTTTGGCACGATTCAGGAACAGTTCAGGTTCACTGACTGCCTGCTGCACATCGCCCAGCCACACGGATTTCCCCGTCAGCGCGGCATCCTCTGGTACTGTTTTACCGGTGACGATCACCAGTTCGGCCTCGGCCGGGTTTTCGGTTAGCGTTATACCAGCCTGAGCAGCCGCAGCGGCCAGACGTTGTTTTGCCATGTAGGCAGAAGCCAGTCCTGTTGAAGGATCTTTTATCAGCAGCGTTTTCACTATCGCTCTCCTGCTGTCAGTTAACGGGTTGTAAGTCGACGCGCGCCATCATTGCGGCCAACTGGGTACGATCGGTCACGCCGACGTTGCTCTGGCTGACAGCCATTGCGGCTACCGCAGTAGCCAGACGTAACGTATGTTCACTGGATTCACGCATTAACAGGCCATAAATCAGGCCACCTACCATGGAGTCACCTGCGCCAACGGTGCTGACAACTTCGCACACCGGCGGTTTAGCTATCCATTCACCTGAGGCATTGACCCAAAGTGCGCCTTCAGCACCCAGAGAAATCACCACATGTGCAATGCCCTGCTCACGCAACTCGTGCGCTGCGTCAATCACGTCCTGAAGTGCAGGTAGCTTGCGCCCTGCCCAAATCTCAAGCTCGCGACGATTAGGTTTAACCAGCCAGGGGGCGGCTTTCAGGCCCGCCACCAGGGCTTCGCGGCTACTGTCAAAGATGATGCAGGGACAGTGCGTACGCAGTTCAGTCATCCAGCGGGTAAAGGCATCAGGATCGACCCCCTCCGGCAGGCTGCCACTCACGCACACCATGTCGAACTGGCCCAGCCAGGTTAATGAGTCGCTGGTAAAGCGATCCCAGTCCTGAGCCGTCACCTGAAAACCGGAAAAGTTAAGATCGGTCACATCACCGGTTTGCTCAGTCAGCTTGACGTTGATGCGCGTGCGGCCATTCACGACCTGAAAACGGTTGGCGATCCCCAGTTCACTAAAGAGCTGCTGAAAACCATCCTGATTGTCTTTACCCAGAAAGCCACCAACGGTTACGTCGATACCCAGATCTTTCAGCACTTTCGCCACATTGATGCCTTTCCCGGCAGCATGTAAGCCAGTGGTTTTCACCAGGTTCACTTCACCACGTTCAATTTCAGGCGTATAACCGACCAGATCGTACGCAGGATTCAACGTGATGGTTGCAACACGTCTGGTCATGCCGCCCCCTCACCTAAGCCACTGTTGATGGCTTCTTCGATAGCCGTCAGCGCCTGTTGGGCATCTTCCCCACTGGCAGTAAAACGCAGGCGATGACCTTTTTTCACACCCAGCGCAACGACTTTCATCAGGCTGCGTCCGTTTGCAGGTTTACCGCTGCCATCAAGGTTGGTAATCGTAATGTCGCTGTTGAACTGTTTAATCACGCTCACCAGGGCGGTCCCCGGACGCGCATGTAAGCCATGCTCGTTGCGAATAGTAAATTCAGCCGTCAGTTGGTCTGCCTGCTCGTCAACTTCGCTGGTTAGCAGGGCATAAACACCTGCCGCATCGGCTTTCAGCAAACGGTCGGCTTTGTTGCCATGCAGCAGTGCGCTCAGGTAACCCAGTACCTCTAGCGGGCGGTCATCGACGGCGGCCACGCTGACTAGCATTGCCACGGATTCACCTTCATGTTCAAAGGCTGTCGCCGCGCGGCTGACGGCCACACCGCTTTGCAGATTGCCTTTGCCGCTGTCGCTTAACCAGATGCCCTGCCCCAGACTCAGCGGTTTACTGGAAACCACCTCAGCAACATAGCTGGCATCAACCACACCCGCAGCCTGTAAGCGGCCGGCATTGACGGCCTGCAGCGTTATCAGGTCACGTGCGCTGACATCCAGGGAAATTAATGAAGTATCGAAGCTGAATTCAGCTGACTGCTTCTCACCCATCAGCAGCGCGCGCAGATCTTCAGCAGAGGCCGTTTTAAGCTGTTCGGCGATGCTGTCGTCACTCAGTACGTGCGTCAGCTGGCGCAGCAACGTCAGATGTTCATCAGATTTCGCGGCAATACCAATCGCGACATAGGCCGTTTGATCGTCGCCCCAGGCAATTCCCTGAGGAAACTGAAAGACCTGAACGCCGGTTTTCAGCACCAGATCGCGCGTGTCGGTGGTGCCATGAGGAATGGCGATGCCATTACCCAAAAAGGTTGAGGTTTGCTGCTCACGCGCCAGCATGCCGTTGACATAACCTTCCGCCACGTTACCCGCAGCGGTAAGTGCCGCCGCAACCTGACGAATCGCATCTTCTTTATTTTGGGCGCTGGCTCCGGTATGGATGGCCTGCAATTCGAGCTGGAACATAATTCTCCTCGCTTGCTGATTGAATCGTTTCAGCTCAATGGTGTTGAATCTTGCTGTTTGACCCGGTGAAGGTTGTCACAGCAACGCTGAAACGTTTCAGGGATTGTTATTCAGCTTGGCTTTGCAGGCAAGAAAATGCGTAAACGGCATAACAGATCTTTGACATTACGCACAATTCAGAGAGGTTACGGAATTTTCTTAAAAATAGTGCTGAAGCCTGGACGACACGAGGCCGAGTTTTTGAGCGTGATTTCAGCAGCGTCAGCAGACGCTGCAAACAGGGTAACGTTAACCTCTCAGAGGCACGTTGCCAGACAGTGATAATCCACCAGCACGGGCTTCACAGCATGGCGGCAAAGGGGCTTAGCCTTTTACGCTCATGATGTCCTTAAGGTTAGAACAGCCTTGCTAAACCTGCTGCAAAAAGCATCGACAGACCGGTAGCCAGCAGGCCAGGCAGGATAAACGGGTGATCGATTATCCTTCGGCCAAGGCGGGTGGATCCCGTATCATCCAGCGCAACGGCGGCCAGCAATGTGGGATAGTTCGGTAAGATAAACAGGGACGCGGTAGCGGGAAAACAGATAACAAGCGTGGCGGGCGCAATGCCCATACTTAAGGCCATCGGAAATAAAATTTTGGTCGATGCCGCCTGAGAATAGAGAAAACATGATGCCAGTACGATAATCAACGCCAGTAACCATGTGGAATCCAGAAAATAGCTCGCCACCCTATCCTGCAACCACAGACGATTGCTCTCCATAAATGTGGAACCCAGCCAGGCCACACCCAGTATGCATATACAAGACGTCATTCCGGTTTTAAACACCGACGATCCCGGAATCGTATGCACATTCACCCGACAGAACATGACGATAGCCATCGCCACCGTTAGCATTACGGCAATCCGTGCCTGTCCGCTATTGAGAACGGGGCGAGTCATGATCTCCATTTTAGGGCTGCTGATAATGGCATAAATCAGCACTGTCACCAGGCCGACAATAAAAATCAGTACTGAACGTCTGCCGTGGAGAGCGGAATGCGAATGCTGTACGGTGTTTACCGCATCATCCTGATGCGCAAGCTGGTCTGTGTGACGTAAGCGATCCCACCACAGGTAAAACAAGGCGGAACAGAAAAGCGCCATGAAGGTGGCGGGAATGGTCACGGCAATCAGTTCAATATAGCCCCAACCATGCGGTCCCTGTTCCAGAATCCCAGAGAGAAAAATCACGGCTGCAGAAATGGGCGATGCCACAATACCCAGTAAGGATGCGGCAACGGAAAGCGCTAATGCGCGGGTTGGACGAAGGTGATTATCTCTGGCCACAGCCACAATCACGGGCATACAGGCAAAAGAGACCTGCCCGGTACTGGCCATCATGGTCAGTAACCAGGTTGAGAGCGGTGCCGTAATCACCAACAACCGCGGATAGCGACTTAAGGCACGTTCTGTCAGTTGCACCAGATAATCAATGCCGCCTGCCTGTTGCATGGCCGATATGGCGACGATCACCACCATAATAAATACCATTACCAGCATGGGCAGATCGCCAGGCGTGGCACCCAGCGCGCACAACATGATTACACCCGCCCCACCTGCAAACCCCACACCGATACCGCCAATACGCATTCCCAAAAACAGAAAAAAAAGCACGGTCATAAACTGTAGTAGTAGCATGATCCCATTCCTTCTGACTGCGGTTTACACCGTTCCAGCCCACACTCAAGGCCGGTACAGGCTTCCTTTCACTCCGCAAGGTTGCAACGGGTTATTTATCGGTATGTCCTACAGAGAAATGGCACGCGGCTAAATAACCGTTTTCTGCGTATCAGGTGCACTGAGGGTGTAAATTCTTATCGCGCTGATGCCTTTTTTCTCTGGCTGGCTGCCGGTCAGTAAACCGGGTTATCCCAGAGATACGTTGAATAGCCTTAGGCCGCGACGACAGGCAGTTCCCACATGAAGGCGCCCTGCCTGCCAGACTCGCCCGTTTTATTTCACCCGGCCCAGCTCAGCAGAACGCATTGCGGCATGAATCTCTTCGGCCGCTCCGTCACCCAGCGGTAACAGCGGTGAACGGACAGTGGCATGTTCCAGAATGCCACGCGCAACCAGCGCATGTTTGAGTGCGACAGTGCCTTCCATATGTGAGCCACGATGGTAAACCGCTTTAGTCACAGGCATCAGTCGATCATGTAAAGCACGTGCTTTCTTATAGTCCTGCGCTTTACCTGCGTTAATCATTTCAATCAGCGGCTCAGGGGCAATATTGCCGTAGCCCACCAGGAAGCCATCAACATCAAAAATGGTATGCAGCAGATATTCATCGTGGCAGGTCAGAATCTGTAGATCGGGACGTTCACGGCGGATGACGGGAATTTCAGTATCCCACCGCCGCATATTACGCACGCCATTTTTCATCGCAAACACGCCGGGTTGCGCGGAAATATCCAGCAGCGTTTTCAGGTTATAGGTGGCTTTGGTCACATCCGGGTACTGGAATAAAATAAGCGGTAAACCACTCTCTTCATACACGACGCGGTAGCGATCCTGAGGTGCGCCGTCTTGGTATCCAAAACGCAACCAGCCGTGTGAGGGATAGAGCAAACCGGCAGCCGCACCGGCCTCGACAGCGCGCTTTGCCTCACGCGCCGCGACTTCGGTGCCTTCCCCGGTAATACCGGCAATAACGGGGATTTTGCCTTCGACCGATTTTACAAATGCCCGAATCACGTCGGCCTGTTCATCCTGCGTCAGAAAGGTGCCCTCGCCAGCATGACCCAGGACCACCAGCCCCTTTACGCCGTCGATACTTCCCAGCCAACTGCCCAGACGTTGAATCGCGTCAAAATCCACTTGCCCTTCGCGCGTGAATGGGGTGACAGGCGCAGGGGTTAAACCTCTTAGGTCGATATTAATCATGATTAACTCCTTGATGTGAAATACTTTTAGTCACAGGTTCAGTCAAAGTGACCACAATATGAAAACGTTACTGCAATCGTTTTCACATAAGATAAATTGGCAATCTAATTTCATCGCGTCAACCAGCGGCGATTGATAAATGAGGCAGTTATCACAAAACGCTTTGGGAGACGAAGAGAGTTTGCGATCGGGATCCCAGCGGGTTAATGACCACATTACATTCGCAATGCGGTCATTAAAGGAACGATTACTGATGAGGAGAAGACGTGGATTTTCGCGGAATTAACGTAGGAATAATGGTCGATAAATGGGGTTCATGCCTGCCATGGATAAGCATATCTACAGCATTACCGGCAATATGTTCCAGCGGTGTTCGCACTGAGGTCAATGCGACAGGCAAGCGGCTGACCAGGGGGATATCGTTGTATCCGACCAGTGACAGGTCTTTGCCGATGGTCATGCCTGCACGATGCGCCGCAGCCATGACCCCAATCGCAATCTCATCATTGACGGCAAAAATTGCGGTTGGCCGCGAGGTATGGTTCAACATTGACGACCCCACATCTTCGCCTGACTTGATATTAAAGTCAGACGAACGGCACCATTCTGGCCGAACAGGCAAACCGGCTTCACTCATTGCCCGTTCAAAACCTTTACGACGATTCAACGCATTGGACGCAAAATCCGGTCCACCAATCATCCCGATTTTTTTATGGCCTAAATCGATCAGATGACGCGCTGCAAGGTAGCCACCCATTTCGTCATCGCCAACGGAAGAGGGACTTACGCCATCCGTACGCAATACCAGCACGTGCGGTATTTCGCGCTCCCGCAGGGTCTGGGGAAGCGGATCGCCCAGACGACAGGTTGAAAGAATCAGGCCGTCAACGCGTCTGTCCAGTAGGGATTCTGCGGACGCTTTTTCCTGTTGCGGATCGTCACCACAGGTCGCCACGATGGCAAAATAGCCGCGTCGTGAAGCTGCTGTCGCGATAGCCTCAAACAGCATCGCCGTCACCGCATCCGTCATACGCGGAACCAGAACGCCAAGCGTGCCGGTATCGCCCCTGCGCAGGCTGGAGGCAACATAATCACGCCGATAGCCAAGTTCACGGGCAACCTGGCGAACCTTTTCAGCTGACGCGCTTTTTGACTGCGGAAGCCTCTCATCCAGAATTCGCGATACGGTGGAGATGCTTACGCCCGCGGCATTAGCAACATCACGCATCGTTATCAGCCTTTTATCCGACTGTTCCTTTTCCTGGCTTTCCTGATCCATATATCACTCCGAGGATTAATGTGGGTGGCAAAGATCCCTCTGCAGACGGCAATACTATACAACAGACGCTATAACAACGGGATACGCCCTTAACATGCACTGCGTGGGGGCCGCATTTCTCTTTGTCGTCACGCCTGAAGAATACGATTTTCAACGCTTAGGCTCTCATTGTTCTCCCCAGCCTGAGCATCCCCGTAAAGGCTATTGAAGAGAGTATGACCTGTTTCACGCTTTTTCGATTGCCTGAGAGCGGAATGTGAACACGTTAACAATTAATCAAGCCGCTTAATTGACGCAGCGGGATATTAAACCAACGATAACTCATGTGAAAACGATTGCATTAACGTTTTCACACTATCCATTTTGCACAGGTTTTATGCAACTACCGTCAGTGAGTGGCTGCAAATGCATGGCTCAGGAACGCGCGTCGTCTTGCATGTTTGCCCCATATCCATCACGCAACAGGGTGTAACTATGTCAACTCAGGTTATCGCTTGCCACGCTCATCCCGCCGACGCATCAGTATTACTGGCACGGCTTGAGCGATTGCCCATCACACGCCGGTTAATGGCGATTCGTGTTGTGGTAGGGCTGTCCACTTTTTTTGATGCCTATACCATTATTGCCATCGCGTTTGCCCTGCCACAACTGACGCAGGAATGGGGGCTTACGCCGACGTTCGTCGGTCTGATCATTGCAGCCAGCTATATTGGGCAACTGGTGGGAGCGCTCTTTTTTGGTACGCTGGCAGAAAAAATTGGCAGGATTGGTGTTTTACGTATCACCATCGTGATGTTTGTGATTATGGATGCCGCCTGCCTGTTCGCCTGGAACGGTTGGTCAATTCTGATCATTCGTTTTTTGCAGGGACTGGGCATTGGTGCTGAGGTTCCCGTTGCCAGTGCCTATATCAACGAATTTGTCGGTGCAAAGAAGCGGGGTCGGTTTTTTCTGCTTTATGAAGTGATCTTTCCAGTCGGCATGATGTGTGCTGGCCTTATCGGATTCTTTCTGGTGCCCATTTATGGCTGGAAAATCATGTTTCTTATTGGCCTGATCCCTTCAGCTCTGGCGGCGCCTTTGCGTTGGTTTATGCCAGAGTCTCCGCGCTGGTTAGTCTCTAAAGGCCGCCATCAACAGGCTGAAAAAGTCGTTCAGTTGTTTGAAGCAGAAGCCCTTCGTCGTGGTATGTCATTACCCGAGCCTGTAATAAAACCCGTACCGGTGATGCCCGCCTCGTCCAGCGGCGTAAAGGCGCTGTTTTCAGGTATCTACAAATCCCGCACGTTTATGCTGTGGGGATTGTGGCTCACGGTTTATACCGTTAACAACGGCATGATTACCTGGTTTCCTACTATGTACAGAACCTTGTTTCATCTGCCATTAGAAACCAGCCTGGCCTATGGATGGATTACCTCTACCTGTGGCGTTATTGCCTCTGTCATTTGTGCCTTTAAGATCGATCAAGTAGGCCGTAAGCGCTGGTACACCTGGGCATTTATGCTGGCCATTATTCCGCTCATCGTGCTGTGTGTACTGGGTGCCAATACGCCATGGCAGATACTGATATTGGGCAGCATGGCCTATGCTATTTTACAAACAATTGCCTTTTCACTTTATCTCTATTCGGCCGAACTGTATCCGACCAGACTTCGCGCGACAGGTACTGCCTTTTCCAGCGCCTGGCTGCGCGCCGGGTCGTCTGTTGGGCCGCTGATGGTGGGTTTCATTGTATCGGGATTTGGGATCCGGTTTGTTTTCATTGCGTTCGCCGTGATTGCCCTAATCGGCGGAATGATTACCCTGCTCTTCGCCATTGAAACCAAAGGGAAATCGCTTGAAGAGTTATCGCCCTAGCCAGGCAAAATTACGGTGCTAATCAGGTGAGACCGATAGCCATCATCTGACGGGTCTTTCTCTGGCTCGTCAGATTTGCTTTTAAAAACAAAACGTTACCGACTCTGGACGGCGAATCTGGCGTTGAGTCTTGCCGTTTACCGTCCGGGCGTACGCTGAAGTCGGCTGGACGCAATGAAGTGAACGCTCCGTTTCTCGCTATTTAAACTCTGAATGGTGGAGCTTAAAACAAGGACGATTAAAGCGTACCTGACAAACGCTATGGCAAAGATGGAGGGTAATGCGCAAGAGCACAGTTCAAAAGTGATGAACTTAAGAATCGGTTATAGAAGGAGAATCTGCAGGATTATCTATAAAATGATATTGTACCGTTGCATCGTGATATCCCCACAAAGCGCCAGCAATAATCGTTATGAGAAGAGTCCCCAGCAACACTGATTTTTTTGAGCGTTCCCTGACCTCATAATCAAAATAGAGCATGCTAAATGCCGTTACCATACACTGGTATGCGAGTGTTAAGAAATATCTCGTGAAACTTATACCATGCTGATAGGGCGGCACCCAATCCGCTCCGACAAAACTAAAATCGGTGGGCGTCAGGTAATCATAGCTATACCAGGTCACAATCGTAACCAACGGCGTCGCAAGGGCGACGAATAAACAGGAACGGCGACCAAATGCTGGATACAGTTTTCGCAGCATAATTACCTGAATAGCCTGTGAGAGTGAAAATACAATAAAGACGCCAATTATCGCTATAAAACCCATTATTAATGGAAAAATTTCCATCATAGAAACAGCATTACTTTTACTTCTGTGTGGATTTCCATGGATAAAATCAGTGAATATCAATGAGACAATAATCGATACTGCCTCTGAAAGGGCCACAAAAATTCCCAACCAAATCAGACTCTTGATAAAAATTGTCCATACGCGTAAGTGTCTCCATTCATTCTTTCCATGAACCACCTATAAACAGAACGCCGCGGCTTCAGGGCGTTATAGAATCAAATCTGAAGATTGGCCAGATCTAACGACTCAGAATCAAACGAAGGTACATCCCGTTTAACAGGAAATCTCAGGATGTTCTGACCAGGTTGGTTTTTTTAAGATCACTGACTCAGGTATACAGAAAAGGTATTGCTTTATACATTAACGGTAATTCAACACATCGTTAAATCAGCGCTATCGCTTGTGCGTTACAGCGAAGCATTAAGCTCACTGCTCATCGTTTTGCACAACTGAAATTCCTGGCGTTGTCGCTCTCTCCAAATCACCAAGCCAGAATATTGCCTGCTCGCGATTATCGCCACACATCGCAGTACTCGGCTGTAGCGAGCCACAGACGCGAGGACGGTCAGGATGACCGAAAATTTTGCACCGCATGTTTTCATCGAGCTGAACACACTTATGGCCAGCTGGCTTCCCGTCGGGCATACCAGGTATGGGTGAAGAAATGCTGGGTGCAATACAACATGCACCACAGCCTGAACGGCATTCCATCTTGAATTTCTCTGTATAGTGTCAAAGGTGGACGATAGCAGAACGCTTAAAGCGTCGAAATCCCTTGCCGCGTAAAAATTTTTTCCTGCCACGGCTAACGTGCTTTCGCAAGAAGCGCGATGCCCAGAGAGCGAGAGGCTTGAGTCACTTCATCCTGCCTGAAGATAAACGCCCGCCTGCACTGCCACTGATCCGCGACCACAAAATTTTTCGCGCTATCTTGCCTGTTCACGACCGCGCGAGTAACGTTGCGCGCACTATTACTCTGCAAGTGAGAACAGCAATGCCAAAGGCGAATGAAATCAAAAAAGGAATGGCCGTTACCCACAATGGAAAACTGCTGCTGGTAAAGGATATTGATGTCCAGAGCCCCAGCGCGCGCGGTGCGGCAACGCTTTATAAAATGCGTTTTACCGATGTTCGCACCGGTACGAAGGTGGAAGAACGCTTTAAGGGCGACGAGATCATTGAGGCCATCTCCCTGAGCCGCCGCAGCGTTACCTTCTCCTATATTGATGGTGATGAATACGTCTTTATGGACGACGAAGATTACACGCCCTATTCCTTTAAAAAAGCGCAAATAGAAGAAGAGCTGCTGTTCATCCCGGAAGGTGGCATTCCCGGCATTCAGGTACTCACGATGGATGGCCAGGTGCTGGCGCTTGAGCTGCCACAAACGGTGGACATGGATATTGTGGATACTTCACCCGGTATCAAAGGCGCATCGGCCAGTGCCCGCACTAAGCCGGCGGGAATGTCTACCGGTTTGATCATTCAGGTTCCCGAGTACCTCAGCAACGGCGATCGCATTCGCATCCATGTTGCCGAGCGTCGCTATATGGGACGTGCCGACTGATAACGCGCGCTGTACGCCGGGTTGACAGGTAGTGTTATATTATAACACCACCCTCTTTCTCTACAGGAGTCACTGGCATGACACGCGTTAACCTTCTCACCGGATTTTTAGGCAGCGGAAAAACCACCACGCTGCTTCATCTGCTTGCGCACAAGCCCCAGAATGAAAACTGGGCTGTGCTGGTCAATGAATTCGGTGAGATTGGTATTGATGGCGCGTTACTGGCCAACCGTGGCGCGACGTTAAAGGAGATCCCCGGCGGCTGCATGTGTTGCGTTAATGGGCTACCCATGCAGGTCGGGCTAAACAGGCTGCTTCAACAAAACAAGCCCGACCGCCTGCTGATTGAGCCCACGGGCCTGGGCCATCCACGCCAGCTGCTACAGATGCTGACGTCGTCTGTTTATCAACCCTGGATCGAACTGCAGGCCACGCTAACCCTGCTGGACGCCCGCCAGCTCGCCGACGGGCGTGTAACGGAAAATGAAAACTTTCGCGATCAGCTGGCCGCGGCCGACATTATTGTCGGCAATAAACGCGACTGCTGGCGCGAGGCCGATCGGCAGCGCCTCCAGGCGTGGCTTGCCACCCATCAGGACGATCGTGAATTTGTTACTGCCGAGTTCGGTCAGATTCCCCTGGCGTTACTTGACAGTCCGCGCGGGAAACCGCGCGCTCTTCCGCATCCGGTCCACCATCATCACGCTGCGGCCCCGGGCAGCGGTATCGCAGCCTTGCGACTCGACGGGCGCGCGTCATGGCGTCGGGCGGTGAATGAGGGTCAGGGTTATGTCGCCTGCGGCTGGATTTTTGACCACGAAACGGTGTTTGATAGCCTTCCTTTGCTGGAATGGGCGCGGCTTGCCCCCGTCGATCGGGTTAAAGGCGTGCTGCGCATCCCCGAAGGATGCGTCAGCATTAACCGTCAGGGAGAAGACGTGCATGTTGAAATTCTCGCCGCAACCCCACCTGACAGTCGCATTGAGATGATTCATTCCTCATCTGCCGACTGGAATAGTTTACAATCTGCTTTGTTGAGGTTTCGTTTAAGCTGACAGGATTAAGGTCGGCGGTTATTTTTTACTAGGGCAGAATTATGCACGCAACACGCCTTGTCACCATCCTGTTGCTTAACGCACTGGGACTGGTGCTGTTTTTTTCATGGTATTTACCGCCCCATCACGGGTTTTGGTTTGATATCGATAAAGGGATTTTCTTCGCGTTTAATAATGAAATGGTGGATCACCCAGGCTTTGCCCTGCTGGTCGCCATCACTAACTTTCGCGGTTTTGACGCCGTGTCGTTGCTGGCGATGGGGTTACTCTATCTGTGGCTGTGGCGGCGGGAAACGCCTGCGGGCCGCCGTCGTATGTTTGCCATTGGCATTACGATGTTGCTGACAGCGGTCGTTTTGAACCAGGCGGGCCATTTGATCCCAGAAAAACACGCCAGCCCGACGCTGTTCTTTGAGAACGTTCACCGCGTCAGTGAGTTAACGGGTATCCCAGCCAAAGATGCGTCAAGCGACAGTTTTCCGGGCGATCATGGCATGATGCTCATTATCTTTGCGGCATTCATGTGGCGTTATTTCGGCTTCCGTACGTTTTTAGTGGGTGTTGTCATTGTGGGGCTGTTCTCGCTGCCACGCGTCATGGCAGGCGCGCACTGGTTTAGCGATATTGCAGTCGGATCGCTTTCCGTGGCGTTAGTGGGATTAAGCTGGTGGCTATTAACGCCGGCAAGTGATTATCTGGTTAATTGGTTTTATCACAAATTACCGGGTAAAAATAAACCCTAATAGTAATTAATTAGCGAGGGCGGAATTATGATTAAATTATAACCCGCCCTCACTTATAAAAAACCTATGGAAATAATTAGCAAGCTAACCAAAAAACATCCGAACCCGATGATAAAGCAGGACTTCTCTTCAGCCTTCGGCGATAGTTACTCTGCAGACCTTCTCCCAGCCCGCACTAAGCCTGGAATTAGCGCCAGATCACCCCTTTCATCCTGTTATCACCTTGAATAACTGTTGATAAAGTGAACAAGTTATTTAAGTTTGATAAGTATCAAAAAAACCTATCAGAATTTGATTAAAAGCGCTCGCCACGGCCTCTGGAATCGGTTAATCTCGGTCGCAGTGAGAAAAGAAGACGCGGTATTAAGCATTCTTTAATAGATAAAATGTGGTGATTTACACATTTTTATAATTAAAGCATTGTCTTGTTCTGACTGGCTTATTAATCTCATTCCGTTTTGTCATCTGGCTGGCGACAATCTTGTCGTAAGGACTTCGAAGGAAAACCCGAATAATGGTCAAGTCTCAACCAATACTGAGATATATCTGGCGGATTGCGCCCGCTCTGGCGCTGGCAACTCTCCTCTCAGCTTGTAGCAGTACCCATAACACCGTTAAAAACGAGAATCATGAAGTTAACAACCAGAATGGTTTTTTACTTCAAGCGTCTCAGGATGAGTTCGAAGAGATGGTGCGCAACGTTGATGTTAAGACGCGCATCATGGATCAATACGCGAGCTGGAAAGGTGTTCGTTACCGTCTTGGCGGTGATACCAAGCGTGGTATTGATTGTTCCGCTTTCGTTCAGCGTACGTTCCGCGAACAGTTTGGTCTGGATCTTCCTCGCTCAACGTCCGAACAGCAGGGAACGGGAAAAGAGATTTCTCGCAGCAGACTGCGACCGGGTGACTTAGTTCTCTTCCGTGCTGGCTCAACGGGCCGTCATGTCGGTATCTACCTCGGCAATGACAACTTTGTTCATGCTTCGACCAGCAGCGGTGTCATGATCTCCAGCCTTAATGAAGATTACTGGAAGAAACGTTATCGCGAAGCGCGGCGGGTCTTAAGTCGCAACCCGAGCTAATGCAGCTCCCGAATGTCCTCTCAGCCAGAGAAAAACAGAACGCTGCCCAGGCAGCGTTTTTTTTTAATCCCTCGAATCCCCCTAAAAATACTTGTTTATCAAAATAATAACGAGACATTATTAACAGACTCGTTATATTCTCAGACGCAAATATTCGGGCGATTGCGCACCAGTAAGTTTTATATTTTGATCAGGGGAAGCACTTCATGCCATTGTCGCGGGCGCTGATACGCCAGGCAACTTATCCTCGTCAAATCGCGTGGAATAGCGCGATTATTGGCAGTCTGTTTTTTTTGTTGTTAACCTCTGTTTTGCTCATCGAAACCCAACATCGTCGGGAAAGCCAACATAAACAGTTGCTCATCGACAGTAGTAACGACTTTCAACGTAGCGTCCAGACGCTTATTTCGGACACGCTTTCCCCCCTGCTTCCGTTCGTTCAGTCAGAATGCTATATCGGTAATCATGAGTTAACCGCGCGAGCCGCGTTTGCCGGCGACATACGCGCCATTATTTTAGTTAAAGACGGCAACGCGTTTTGCTCTTCCGCAACCGGAAGCTTTTTTCAGCCGCTTAGCGCGCTCTCAGCCCGAACGGATAGCACACGTGACAGGGACATTCGGTTGTTGCCGGGTACGCCGATGCAGCCGACAAAGCCGGTGCTGGCCATCTGGATTAAGCAGCCCGGCACCCTTCAGTCCGGCATTTTTACGACATTGAATCTGAGCCTGGCAACGTATCAGCTAAAAGCGTCTTCTTACCCCGAAATCACCGGGATTGCCTTACTCGCCCATAAAACTGCCATGACCAGTTGGCAGCCAACGCTGGTACGAAATCGTCAACTCCCGCCGCCGCTAATGCAAACGCCCCTGGAAGGCCTTCCTTTCCAGTTTGCTCTCTACGGTTCAACGCTGTCAGCAAGTGACTATCAGACCATCATGCTGAGCAGCCTGCTGATTTCATTAATCGCCAGCTGTGCCTTTTGGTTTTTGCTGACCCGCTTTCAGCGGCCTGGCAAAGAGATCACCCTGGGTATCCGACGAGGGGAATTTCATGTCGAGTATCAGCCTTTAGTTTCGGCCCAGGATGGCAAATCTTATAGTATGGAGGCACTGCTACGCTGGACACATCCTTCGGGTGAAACGGTCCCACCCGATATTTTTATCAGCTATGCTGAAGCACAACGCCAAATCGTCCCCCTGACCCGACACCTGTTTGAACTGGTCGCCCGCGATGCACATCAACTCCGTGATAGCCTGCCCAAAGGAACCTGCATCAGCGTAAATATTTCCCCTCTGCATCTCAGCGCCTGCAGTTTTCGTGACGATGTCCTGTACTGGCAGGACAATATGCCTCACGATCATTTTCTGTATGTTTTTGAAATTACCGAGCGCGCAGTCGTCGAGAACGCGAATGCGGCCGAACTGTTTCACTGGCTACAACAGCGAGGCATTAAAATCGCGGTTGATGATTTTGGGACCGGGCACAGTGCATTAATCTATCTTGAGAAGTACCATTTTGATTACCTGAAAATCGATCGTGGATTTGTGCAAAGTATCGGAACGGAAACGATCACTTCGCCGGTGCTGGATACGGTGTTACAACTGGCTAAACGGCTCAATCTGATGAGCGTGGCCGAGGGCGTTGAAACCGACGAACAGGCCAGTTGGTTGATCGACCGCGGCGTCACCTATTTACAGGGCTATTTTTATAGCCGTCCGTTACGCCCGGAGCAGATCAAAGACTATTTTCAGCGTCAAAACAGGTAACCCATGCTTTAATTGCCGTAGATTATCGCTGCGGTGCAAGACACTCACAGGAGAGAACATCCCTTATGCAGCTCCGCTTCGCCCTTCTGCTGCTGTGTAGCTTGCTTACCCTTCCGCTGCACGCTTCCCCGGTTCAGACAAGCTACGCGTTTGCTCAGGTTGGGACGCCAAAGTATGCGCAAGACTTCAGTCACTACGACTATGTGAATCCTGCCGCGCCCAAGGGCGGCAAGATCGTCTTGTCCGTCATTGGCACTTACGACAATTTCAACCGCTATGCCTCACGTGGCAATCCCGGTGCCGGTACCGGGCCCCTGTATGACAGCTTATTCACGACGTCGGACGATGAAACCAGCAGTTATTACCCCCTCATTGCGGAATCTGCTCGTCATCCCGCGGATTTCAGCTGGATGGACGTTACCCTTAATCCCCGCGCCCGGTTCCAGGATGGTTCACCCATTACGGCGGAGGATGTGGCCTTTACCTTCCAAAAGTTTATGACTGAAGGGGTTCCGCAGTTTCGGATATTTTATCGCGGCGTCACGGTCACCGCCCTCAACCGCCAGACCGTGCGTATTAGGTTACCGGCCCCGGATAAAGACCTGATGCTGGGATTGCTGACGCTACCGGTGATCTCCCAAACCTTTTGGCAGACGAGAAAATTTAACGAGCCGCTCAGCCAGCCCCCCTTGTCGAGTGGGCCTTATCGCATCAGTAAGTGGAAGCTGGGCCAGTTTATTGAATTCAGTCGCGTGAACGATTACTGGGCGGCAGATTTGCCGGTTAACCGTGGCCGGTTCAATTTTGATGTAATGCGTTACGACTATTACCTGGACGACAACGTGGCATTTGAGGCATTCAAAGCCGGGGCCTTTGATCTGCGGGAAGAGACGTCGGCAAAGAAATGGGCCACGCAGTATCTGGGGCGTCATTTCGACGATCGACAGATCGTGAAAGAAACCACACCGAATACCGCCTCAATTGATACGCGCTGGCTGGCGCTGAATAATGAAAAAGCCCTGTTTAGCGATCGTCGGGTCCGGCAGGCGATGGCGCTGGCTTTCGATTTTGAATGGATGAATAAAACGCTTTTCTATCAGGCTTTTAAGCGCACAGACAGCTATTTTCAGAATACCCACTATGCCGCACGGGGCCTGCCCGATGCCGCGCAGCTGCGCATTCTGACGCCGTTCACAGCACAGTTACCGCCTGAAGTCTTCAGTGAAACCTATGTGCCGCCACAAACTGACGGCAGCGGCTACGATCGCACCAACCTGCTCAAGGCAATGTCCCTGCTGAATCAGGCGGGCTGGCACATCAGGAATCAGCGCCTGATTAATGATAAAACCGGGCAGCCCTTTAGCGCAGAGCTGCTGCTGCCCGCAGGCGCAAACAGTGAATGGGCGCTTCCTTATCAACATAATCTGGCGCGGCTGGGGATCACGTTAACGCTACGCCAAATTGACAGCTCGCAGTACCTGCGCCGCCTGCGCAGTGGTGACTATGATATGGTCAGTAATCTTTATCATGCGATGCCAACCCCCTCACGCAGTCTGCAGGCCAACTGGCAATCGGACTATATTCAGTCCTCCTGGAACACGGCCAGGGTCAAGGACCCCGTTGTCGATAGCGTTGTGAAACAGATCATCGCCCATCAGGACGATGCGGACGCCTTGCTGCCGTTGGGCCAGGCGCTGGACCGTATTTTACTGTGGAATGCGTATATGATCCCGATGTGGTACAACGCCGAGCAGCGACTTGCCTTTTGGGACAAATTTTCCCATCCTGCGGTTAAACCTGCCTACAGCACAGGTCTGGATAACTGGTGGTATGACGTGAATAAAGCCGGGCGACTGCCGGCCGACAAACGCTGAGGAGAGCCAGGTTGGCAAGTTACTTTTTACGTAGACTGTTACTGATTATTCCTACCTTGTGGGCCATCATTACGCTCAACTTTTTTATTGTACAAATTGCGCCAGGCGGCCCGGTCGATCAGGCGCTGGCGAATATCCAGTTTGGCCAGACCAGCGGGCTGCCTGGTGCGGGCAGCGGTGAAGGCGGCGGCACCCAGGCCAGCCTGCATCGCGTCACGCCAGGGGATAATCAATACCGCGGCGCGCGCGGCCTGGACCCGGAGGTCATCGCAGAAATTGAGCGACGTTACGGCTTCGATAAACCTATCGGGGAGCGCTATCTCACCATGCTGTGGAACTATCTGCGCTTTGACTTTGGCGACAGCCTGTTTCGCAGTGCTTCCGTATTGCAGTTAATCAAACAGAGCCTGCCCGTCTCTGTCAGCCTTGGCCTGTGGAGTACCTTAATTATCTACTTGGTCTCCATCCCGCTGGGCATTAGAAAGGCGGTGCGTAACGGCAGTACCTTTGATGTCTGGAGCAGCACCTTCATCATTATTGGCTACTCCATTCCGGCGTTTCTGTTTGGCATTATGTTGATTGTTCTGTTTGCTGGCGGCAGCTATTTTGACTGGTTTCCGCTGCGCGGTCTGACGTCTCCACAGTTTGATTCGCTGCCCTGGTACGCCAGGGTAACCGATTATCTCTGGCACATTGCGCTACCGGTACTGGCGACGGTGATTGGCGGTTTTGCTACCTTAACTATGCTGACCAAAAATGCATTTCTGGATGAGATTCGCAAACAGTATGTGGTCACCGCCCGGGCTAAAGGCCTCTCAGAGCGGCGCATTCTTTACCATCATGTGTTTCGCAACGCGATGCTGCTGGTGATCGCCAGCTTTCCCGCCACCTTTATCAGCATGTTTTTTACCAGTTCGGTATTGATTGAGGTGATGTTCTCTCTTAATGGCCTGGGCCTGCTGGGTTTTGATGCGACGATCCAGCGCGATTATCCCGTGATGTTTGGCACCCTGTATATTTTCACCCTGATAGGTTTGCTGATGAATATCCTCAGTGATTTGACCTATACCCTGGTGGATCCCCGTATTGATTTTGAGGGCCGGTGATGCATCTTTCTCCCCTAAATCAGCAGCGCTGGCAGCGCTTTCGTCATCACCGCCGTGGCTACTGGTCGCTGTGGATTTTTCTGTCTGTCTTTATGCTTTCCCTGTGCGCGGAATTCATTGCCAATGATAAACCGCTGCTGGTGCATTATCAGCAGCGCTGGTACGCTCCGCTGTTTTTTAACTATAGCGAAAGCGATTATGGTGGCCCGTTTGCCACGGCAGCGGATTATCAGGATCCCTGGTTGCAACAGCGCATTGAAAATCACGGCTGGGCGCTTTGGGCACCCATCCGTTTCGGTGCCAACAGTATTAATTTCGCTTCTCAGGTGCCCTTCCCTTCGCCGCCCTCCCGGCAGAACTGGCTGGGCACGGATGCCAACGGCGGCGATGTTATGGCGCGTCTGTTATATGGTCTGCGCATTTCACTCCTGTTTGGGGTGCTGCTGACGCTGTTTTCCAGCGTGATTGGGATCGTCATCGGTGCCATACAAGGCTACTTTGGCGGCAAGGTGGACCTGATAGGTCAACGCCTGATTGAGGTCTGGTCCGGGATGCCCTCGCTGTTTTTGCTGATCTTGCTTTCCAGCGTGATTCAGCCCAGCTTCTGGTGGCTGCTGCTGGTTACCGTGCTGTTTGGCTGGATGAGTTTGGTCAGCGTCGTACGTGCCGAGTTTCTGCGTACCCGTAACTTTGACTATATTCGGGCCGCGCAGGCGCTGGGCGTCAGTGACGGACGTATTATGCTGCGTCATATCCTGCCCAACGCCATGGTGGCAACCCTGACCTTTCTGCCTTTTATCCTGTGTGGCTCTATCACCACCTTAACCTCGCTCGATTTTCTCGGGTTTGGTCTGCCCATCGGCTCTCCCTCTCTGGGAGAGCTGCTGCTGCAGGGGAAAAATAACCTGCAGGCCCCCTGGCTGGGTTTATCGGGCTTTTTTACGCTGGCGATTCTGCTGTCGCTGCTCATTTTCATTGGCGAAGCCGTGCGCGACGCCTTTGATCCCAGTAAAGGAGTCTGAATGAGCACCCCGCTGCTTGCTGTTAACCATCTCTCCATCGCCTTTCGTCAGGGCAAACAGCTGTATCAGGTGGTGGACGATGTCTCGCTGCGTATAGAGGCAGGAGAAACCCTGGCCCTGGTGGGCGAATCCGGTTCCGGAAAAAGCGTTACCGCCCTGTCGATCATGCGGCTGCTGCACGCGTCCGCCGTCGCCTATCCTCAGGGCGAAATTCTGCTGGCAGGCGAAGACCTGCTCAAGGCATCGGCGCAGCGACTCCGCGGCCTGCGGGGTAATCAGATGGCGATGATTTTTCAGGAACCCATGGTGTCACTCAACCCTTTGCACAGTATTGAAAAGCAGCTATATGAAGTGCTTTCTCTACATCGCGGCATGCGACGCGAGCCCGCGCGAGCGGAAATCCTGCGCTGTCTCGATCGCGTGGGTATTCGCCAGCCGGCCTCCCGCCTGAACGCTTTTCCACATCAGCTCTCCGGGGGCGAGCGCCAGCGTGTGATGATCGCGATGGCCCTGCTGACCCAGCCGAGGCTGCTGATTGCCGATGAACCGACCACCGCGCTTGATGTCACCGTTCAGGCGCAGATCCTTGGCCTGCTGCGCGAACTGCAACAGGAACTGAATATGGGCATGCTGTTTATTACCCATAACCTGAAGATTGTTCGCCAACTGGCAGACAGCGTCAGCGTGATGCGCTCTGGTCGGGTGGTTGAGCATAACGCCGGCCAGCGCCTGCTAACACAGCCTCAGCACGCCTACACGAAGCAGCTGCTGGCAGCCGATCCGGAAGGTCGTGCAGTGCCGCTCCCTGCGGATACGCCGGTTATTCTTAAGGTGGACAACCTGCGCGTCAGTTTTCCCCTGCGTCAGGGCCTGTTTAAACGTAAAACAGGCGAAAAAATTGCAGTAGAGAATCTTAGCTTTAGCCTGAAACGAGGCGAAAGTCTGGGATTAGTAGGCGAGTCAGGCTCAGGTAAAAGCACCACCGGTATGGCGTTGTTGCGTCTTATTGCCGCTCAGGGGGAGGTCTGGTTTGACAATCAGCCGCTGCATCAGCTGTCGAGAAAAGCGCTGTTGCCGCTGCGTCGCCGCATTCAGGTCGTTTTTCAGGATCCTAATTCTGCGCTGAATCCCCGAATGACGGTTCAGCAGATCGTTGCCGAAGGTCTGGCCGTGCATTATCCACACCTGAGTGCCGCACAACAGGACGAACGGGGTTAAAGCGGTCATGACCGAGGTCGGGCTGGACGCGGAAAGCCGCCATCGCTATCCAACTGCGTTTTCCGGCGGTCAGCGTCAGCGAATCGCTATTGCGCGCGTCCTGATTCTTGAACCGGAGCTGCTGATACTGGATGAGCCAACCTCCTCACTCGACCGCTCCGTACAAAAACAGATTCTGACGCTGCTACGGGCATTACAGCAGCAGCGTCAGCTGAGTTATCTGTTTATCAGTCACGATTTGGAAGTGGTGCGATCGCTCTGCCATCAGCTCATCGTACTGCGTCAGGGCGAGGTCGTTGAACAAGGCGACTGTGAGACACTCTTTGCCACACCTGCACAGGCTTATACCCGCGAGCTGCTCGGCTCCGTTTCGCTCAGTGACCGATGAAGGTTTCCGCAATCGCCACGCCCTGATTTTTCAGGCAGCAGTTCGTGGCGCTCTCATCACAACGGCGGATAAAAAGGCAGGGCTGCCCTTCGCACTCGGCGATTTTGCCGTCAACCTGAATGGCGGCCAGCATGTCTTTCAGTTCTCGCAGAATCTCCCATGCCGGAACACCATCATGGCTTATCAGCCTGAGCGCAATAACGTCATGCTCTTCTGAGCCCGCATCGTCGGTTTCAATCACGGCATGACGATCGCTAATCCAGCGAAACCGCTGTGGCAGGCGATGCACAACCGAAAGTTGCAACATAGTGATCCCTATCTCCAGAGAATGAAGCGCAATTTACAACCAATGATGTCAGCCTGCAGAGTGGGTAAAGTCTGCTTAACGCGCCGATCCGCAATCGCCCGGTAGAGCAAATTTGCGAGTTAAATCTCACTTTTGGCTATATGTACCGCGTTTAATGATAACTAACAATCATTTTAGTCCCAATATGATTACTTTATTTGCTATTTTTTTTCACAAATAAGAAACATTTTTGACTAAGCGGAAAAAGAGGATGGCAGACGCCCGCTTAGCGGGCGACGGTACGCGGACGTGAGGCGTAGAGAAATAACGAAACGGAGATTGTCGCGCACAGTGCAATGGTTCCCACCATGGGCCAGGCACTGTTGAAGCTGAACAGGGAGAGCAGCGCCCCTGCCAGCGCACCCACGCCAAAACGCAAGGTGCCCGCCAGAGAAGAGGCCGTACCGGCCATATGCGGAAACTCATCAAGGATAACCGCCATAGCATTTGACGACACCATCGACACGCAGCCGATGAACATTGCAATGCCTAGTACCAGCGGCAGGAACCCCAGATCGAAAGCGCTGACGATCAACAGCCAGATGCCCATAGCAAACTGCACCAACAACCCGAAGCGAAACAGGACCACGGGGCCAAAACGGCGCACTGCCCGGCTGTTAATCAGCGTCATGATGAACAAAAACACAATATTCAGACCGAAGTAGTAGCCAAAACTCTGCGGTGAAATGTGATTCAGTTCGATGTAAACAAAGGGGCCAGCGTTAAGAAAGGTAAACAGCCCCGCAAACGAGAATCCGCTCGATAACATATAGCTGAACGCGCGCTTGTGGCGAAACAGGATAACGAAGTTACCCAGCGTGGTGCGCAGGTGAAAGCGCTGTCGCTGCTCAGGTTTAAGGGTTTCGCGAATCTGGGTTGCCACCAGAACAGTCGTGATAACCGCCGCTATCGACAGCGTCCAGAAAATGGCGTGCCAGCTCCAGACTAACAGCAGCCAGCCGCCGATGATGGGCGCCAGCAGCGGTGCAATGGTGGTAATCAACATGACGAACGACATCATGCGTGAGAAGTCTTCTTTCGAGTAACTGTCACGCATCAACGCATTGATCACGACGCTGGCCGCCGCTGCCGCCAGACCGTGTAAAAAACGCATCGCAATCAGTTGTTCAATCGACTGCGAAAGTGCGCAGGCTGCCGCTGCGCAGGCAAATATCAGGGTGCCGAGCGTAATCACCGGCTTGCGGCCATAGCTGTCGGCGAGCGGACCGTAGATCAACTGACCGATGGCAAAACCCAGGATATAAAGATTGAGCGTCATCTGAACGCTACCGGCGGACACGGCAAACTGGCGCGCAATTTGTGGCATTGCAGGCAGATACATATCTATCGACAACGGCATCAACATCGCTAACAGGCCGAGGATGACGACCAGCCCCATTGGCGAATTCTTTTCCTTACGCACCAGGTTTCTCGCTATTTTTGTTTAAGTTCATCCGGTAAGCCAATGCTGGCTATCTCTTCTTCCGTTAACGGGCGGTATTCACCCGGTTCCAGCGCCTCGTCCAGCACAATCTCACCAATGCGCTCGCGGTGCAGGCCAACGACCCGGTTACCCACGGCTGCAAACATGCGTTTGACCTGGTGATAGCGGCCTTCGCTCAAGGTCAGCAGCACTTCCGTGGGGGTGATGACCTCAAGCTGAGCGGGTTTAGTCAGGCTTTTTTCATTATGCAGCTGCACCCCGGCGCTGAACTGTGCGGCCGTGTCATCGCTCACCGGCGCTTCCAGCGTTACCCGATAAGTTTTCTCACAATGGTGGCGCGGTGAGGTAATGCGATGTGACCACTGACCGTCGTCCGTCAGCAGGACTAAACCGGTGGTATCAATATCCAGCCGGCCTGCGGCATGCAGCTTAAACGCCATCGGTTCTTCAATGAAATAGACGATGGTGGGATGATCGGGATCGTCCGTTGAGCAGACATAGCCCTGAGGTTTGTTCAGCATAAAGTAGCGCGGCCCGGTCTGCATCTGCAATACATTGCCGTCATACTCAACCTCATGATCGGGCTGGAGTTTGAAAGCGGTGTCGCGCACCACATCACCGTTAACGGTAACACGTTGACCACGGATTTCACGTGCGGCGATGGCACGGCTGATTTCCAGTTGCTGAGAGATGAATTTGTCGAGTCGCATGAATTCGTTTTGCCTGTTACTGCGGAGGGAAACTAAAACGGCATTTTTAACCGTTGAAAAAGTAGGGGAAGTATAGCCTGATCTGCGCCTCGCTGACAGCGCGTTTATTGTGGATTCGTGGCATAATTGCGGCAGGTTTTACAAAAGTGAACAGCATGTCTTTTACCTTACGCCCTTATCAACAGGAAGCGGTCGATGCCACCCTCGCCCACTTCCGTCGTCATCCTGAACCTGCCGTGATCGTTCTGCCCACCGGGGCCGGAAAAAGCCTGGTGATCGCCGAGCTGGCGCGCCTGGCTCGAGGTCGGGTGCTGGTGCTAGCGCACGTTAAAGAGCTGGTGGCGCAAAATCACAGCAAGTATCAGGCTTACGGACTTGAGGCTGACATCTTTGCGGCAGGATTGCAGCGCAAAGAAAGCCAGCGGAAAGTCGTGTTCGGTAGCGTCCAGTCTGTTGCACGTAATCTCAGCCTGTTTGACCGCGCCTTTTCGCTGGTGATTGTTGATGAGTGCCACCGCATTGGTGATGACAAAGCGAGCCAGTATCAGCAAATTTTCAATCACCTGCGCCAGCATAATCCTCAGTTGCGTCTGCTCGGCCTGACCGCAACACCGTTTCGCCTGGGCAAAGGCTGGATCTACCGTTTTCATTATCACGGTATGGTTCGGGGCGACGAGCAGGCCCTGTTTCGCGACTGCATCTATGAACTGCCCCTGCGCTATATGATCAAGCATCAGTTTCTGGTGCCGCCGGAACGGCTGGATATGCCGGTGGTTCAGTATGATTTCAGTCGCCTCACCGCTCAGGCAAATGGCCTGTTCAGCGAAGCCGACCTGAATCGGGAACTCAAACAGCAGCAGCGGGTGACGCCCCATATTATCCAGCAGATTGTGGAATTTGCCGAGGATCGCTACGGCGTGATGATTTTTGCCGCCACCGTCGAACACGCGCGCGAAATTTTGGGCCTGCTGCCTGAAAACAGCGCGCTGGTGTCGGCAGAAACTCACGCGAAAGATCGGGATGCGCTAATCGCGGCGTTTAAAGCCCAGCAGCTTAAGTTTCTGGTCAACGTTGCGGTGCTAACCACCGGCTTCGATGCGCCGCATGTGGATCTGATCGCGATCCTGCGCCCTACCGAGTCAGTCAGCCTGTATCAACAGATTGTCGGGCGAGGTCTGCGCCTGTCGCCCGGCAAAAAAGACTGCCTGATTCTGGACTATGCCGGTAATCCTCACGAGCTGTTTACGCCTGAAGTGGGCGCACCGAAAGGGAAAAGTGACAATCAGCCCGTGCAGGTATTTTGCCCGGCCTGCGGCTTTGCCAATACCTTCTGGGGCAAGGCCACGAGCGATGGCATGGTGATTGAGCACTTTGGCCGGCGTTGTCAGGGCGTACTGGAAGACGACGAAGGCGGGCGCGAGCAGTGTGACTACCGCTTTCGGTTTAAGAACTGCCCGGCGTGCAACGCAGAAAACGACATCGCCGCGCGCCGCTGCCGCGAATGCGACACGATTCTGGTCGATCCTGACGATATGCTTAAAGCCGCGCTGAAGCTGAAAGATGCGCGCGTTCTGCGCTGCGGCGGCATGACGCTGGAACAGGGCCGCGACGACAAAGGCGAATGGTTGAAAGCCACCTATTTCGATGAAGACGGCACCAGCGTCAGTGAGCGGTTTCGTCTGCAAACGCCCGCACAGCGCAAGGCGTTTGAGCACCTGTTTATGCGCCCGCATCAGCGCGCGCCCGGCGTGCCGCTGGGCTGGCAAACCGCCGCCGATGTGCTGGCCCTGCAGCCTCTTCTGCGCCATCCCGATTTTGTGGTGGCCCGTGCCAAAGGCCAGTTCTGGCAGATTCGCGAAAAGCTGTTTGACTACCAGGGGCGCTTTCGCTGCGCTAACGAACTGCGCTAAGCCTTATTAGCGTTTGCCCCTGTAGGGGATTACCGCTATAATGCCGCCCGCTTTTGCATGTGCATAAGCGGTGTTGAATAACCCTTCTGTTACTGGGTCGCCTGTAGCAGAAATCATAAAGAGACGTATTAATGTTCACTATCAATGCAGTAGAACGTAAAGAGCAGGGTAAGGGTGCGAGCCGCCGCCTGCGCGCAGCAAACCGCTTCCCGGCCATCATTTATGGTGGTTCAGAAGCCGCTGTTGCTATCGACCTCGACCACGACCAGGTGATGAACCTGCAAACCAAGCCAGGCTTCTACGAAGAAGTGCTGACTCTGGTGGTTGACGGTAAAGAAACCAAAGTTAAAGTGCAGGCTGTTCAGCGTCATCCGTTCAAGCCAAAACTGCACCACATCGACTTCGTTCGCGCTTAATCGCCGAATGCGTTGAAAGTAGAAGGGCCGGTTGCGAAACCGGCCCTTTTATTTTGCCTGTTATCCGCCAGAACGCCGGATCGGGCAGATGCTTATTTACTGCTGGTGCGGCGTTGCAGCTGCTCACGCAGGTTAGGCGGTGTTCCTTTGATGGTCAGCGTATCGGTGACCGGATCCCAGAAAATGCGCTCGCCAAGCAACAGGGCATCGAAGTTCAGGGTCAGCCCCCCACCGCTACCGGCAAACTTGGTTAACTGACGTAACGTACTGCGATCTGCCGGGAAATGCTCTTCCAGGTCATAGCCCTGCTCCTGAGTAAAGGCTTCAAACGTCTTTTCACCCAGTGGCGGCAGCTCACCTGATAACGCTTTCAGCGCGATCTCTTCCCCAGCCTGAAGCTGTTCATTACAGTAGCTGTAAACCTGCTGACGGTAGTTTTGTCGTTCATTCTTATCCAGATTCGACTCGTCACAATAGTCATCTACCGCCTGTAACAGTCCCCGGTTCTGCGCCTTGGCATCCAGTCCGACTTCCGCCCCCAGAAAATCCATGAAGAAATCAGAAACTTTTCGCCCTACCCGTCCACGCAGGAAGGTGAGGTAGCGCGTCGATTCAGGGCTGGTTTCCCACTCGGTAAGATCGATTCGTGCCACAATATCGGCGTGATTGATATCCAGATAGTGGGTACTGCTGATATCCATCTGTTCGTTGACGCGCATACTCGACTGGCTGTTTAACACCGCCACCAGCAAGTATTCTACCGCCAGATAGCGATACTGGATAAACAGCACCACGCCGCCTTCGGCGAACGGATATTTTGCCAGTTCATCACGCAGGCGTCCGGTAGCAGCCCGGCTAAAAGCGAGAAAATCATCGTTACCCTTGCGGCAGTTGCGCAGTGCATCTGCCAGTTCGCTTTCAGCATTAAACAGCCCGTAAGCTTTACTTTTTGCACTGTATACACGGTGCAGCTCTTCCACCATCGCCTCGACGGTATTGGTGGCCGGCAGTAACGAATCACGAAGCACCAGCTCTAACTGATTTTCATCACGTTTGATTAACTGGTGCAAGGCAATCTGGTCGATATCCAGACTCATGGTAAACTCTCCTAATAGCACAGGCGCGTATTCAAACACCGCCAGCAGCAGCTTTCAACTCCATGCACAACCCGAACACCGCGCTTTCGATAAATTTGCGGAAAAAAGTGCGCTGTTCCGGTACTATATCGCCTTTTGAGACGAGATAAGTTTTCGCTATGCCACAATCATCCCGTTACAGCGACCAACGCGTTGAACAACTCCTCGCGGAAATGGCGCAGGTTTTGCAAAAAGACCAGGCGCCAACCGACCTTTCCCTGATGGTACTGGGGAACATGGTAACCAATCTGATCAACAGCGATGTTGCTCCCGCGCAACGCCGCTCTCTGGCCCGTTCTTTTGCTGATGCCCTGCAGGCGTCGGTAGACGACAGCGCCCATTAATTCGCTAATCTGACGTCAAACTATGGTAACCAACCGACAGCGCTACCGCGAAAAAGTCTCCCAGATGATTAGCTGGGGACACTGGTTTGCCCTGTTCAATATCTTTTTCGCGCTCATTCTGGGTAGCCGCTATCTGTTGGTTGCCGACTGGCCTGCTTCACTGGCTGGGCGCATTTATGCGTACAGCAGCTGGATTGGTCACTTCAGCTTTATTGTATTTGCCGTTTATCTGCTGATTATCTTCCCGCTGACGTTTGTGGTGATGTCGCAACGTCTGATGCGGGTGATTTCGACGGTGGTCGCCACCGCCGGTTTGACACTGCTGATGGTCGACAGCGCCGTCTTTAACCGTTTCCATTTACACCTTAATCCGGTGGTGTGGGAACTGGTGATTAACCCCGATCAAAGTGAGATGGCGCGCGACTGGCAGCTGATGTTTATCGGCGTGCCGCTCATTTTTCTGGTGGAGATTCTGTTTGCCACCTGGAGCTGGCAGAAGCTGCGTAGCCTGAACCGCCGTTCGTTTGGCAAGCCGCTGGCCGCCCTTTTTATCAGCGCCTTTTTTGCCAGTCATTTGATGTATATCTGGGCGGACGCTAATTTTTATCGCCCGATCACGATGCAACGTGCGAATCTGCCCCTTTCTTATCCGATGACCGCCCGTCGCTTTCTTGAGCGTCACGGCTTGCTGGATGCGCAGGAATATCAGCGCCGTCTGGTGCAGCAAGGCGATCCTGAGGCTGCGGCAGTGCAGTATCCGCTCAGCGATATCACCTTTGCGGACAAAGGCTCACGCGATAACCTGTTGGTCATTACGGTGGATGGTCTGAACAGTGCCAGTGCCGATAACGCCCTGCCGGCGTTGAACCAGTTTGCCAGCCAGAACGTGCGCTTTACCCAGCATTTCAGCGCCGGGGACAACGCAGAAAAAGGCCTGTTTGGCCTGTTCTACGGCATCTCCCCGAGTTATATGAACGGTGTTCTGGCACAGCGGACGCCGTCTGCCCTGCTTACTGCACTGAGCACCCAGGGCTATCAGTTTGGCCTGTTCTCGTCAGAGGGGTTTAGTCAGCCACTGTATCGTCAGGCGCTGCTGTCCGACTACTCTCTGCCCCCAAGCGAGGAGCAGCCCAATACCAGCACCGTTTCACAATGGCAAAGCTGGCTGAGTGCCCAAAAAGGCGATGGTACGCCCTGGTTCTCCTGGGTGGCGCTGAACGGCCCAAGGGTGAGCGGTGATAACGACAAAGCACGTCAGCGAAGCTATATGCGGCAGGCTCCTGCCCTCAATGAACAGATTCAGGCCATCCTTACCACACTGCAACAACGTGACTTACTGAAAAACACCGTGGTGGTCATTACCGCTCAGCATGGTGTGGCGCTGGATGGCAATCCGGACAACGAAGGCAATCGCCAGACCTTGCAGGTGCCACTGGTTATTCACTGGCCGGACACGCCCGCGCAGACGGTGACTCGGCTTTCCGATCATCAGGACGTGATGGTGACCCTGATGCAGCGCCTGCTACATGTGCGCACTAATCCGGTCAACTATGCTCAAGGCGAAGATCTGTTTGCTGCTCAGCGTCGTCATGACTGGGTCACCAGTAGCGAAGATAATAAGCTGGTCATTACCACGCCTAAAATCACGCTGGTGCTGAACAATAACGGCAGCTACCGTGCTTACGACGCCAGTGGAAATGTATTGAAAGATCACAAACCGGAACTCGCGCTCTTGTTGCAGGTGCTCACAGAAGAGAAACGTTTTATCGCTAACTGATTAATAATGAGGCAGTTAGTTGCCTGATCGCTTGCATTCGTGCAGAGAATCAGTAGACTAGCTTTCCAAAGTTCGGCACGTAGCGCAGCCTGGTAGCGCACTGTCATGGGGTGTCAGGGGTCGGAGGTTCAAATCCTCTCGTGCCGACCAAATTATCCCTTAAAAAACCAACCTTTACGGTTGGTTTTTTATTGCCTGCGATTGGTGAGGGTAAAACAATGGTAAAAACAGCCATCATTTTGCTGTGATCAGATAGCAGAAGCGCGTGGCATGAGACAACGCCGCTTCGCACATCATCGTCCAGTACATTTCTGCCCTCGTGCCCCAAAAACGTCCCACGCCCGCACCCAGAAAAAGCGCAGGCTCTAGCGTCAAGATGCCAAACGGCGTCAACGTCTTTGCCGCAAACGGACCGCGCTTTGTCATTGAAAACAGCGTCATGACAAATTCCCTGCGATATCTACAGGACCATCGGTTTACTGCTACGTATCTTGTTATCGTAACCTCAGGATGCCGGAGAGGATCTCAAACGCGAGATCACGTTTGATGATGAGCCTGGCCGTCAACAGGCGACGCCAAAGCAAGCAGTGCAAAGCTGGCAAGCCAGTGGCCGCCGCTGTAATGGCTGCCCACCACGTGAGGGAGACTGGCTGTCAGATGCCGTTCGGCTGCGGCCTGAAGCAACGAGACAGCGGGATGAGCGTTTGGCAATGCAACAGCAAGATGCCTAAAGCACCAGGCTCTGCTGAGATTCAATCCGTCAAGATGTGTGATGGTGGGATCGGTACGATCGCTGACCTCTGCAGGCTGCATCAGCGCGGTCTTACTGGCGATATCAGGTAGAAATGCATCGAACCAGTTGGCGAAGTTAACGGTGACTTTACTCATTAACATGGCTTCCGTTAATGCACCAGAAAGGTATTCGTCCCCACCGGGTTCATAATGTGCTGGATAATCAGTGTCCTCGCGGTAAAAACGTTCTGCGACATTAACGATGACGTTTTCCAGCAAGCTGTCCTCTAAAGTGCGTGCGTAATCCAGTGCTAACATCAGCGCGAAGGCAGAATTGGTATGGGTCCCGACCCGAATAGCGTAGGTCAGCTTACTGAAGTAGTCGATAAAGCGACTGCGAATGTCCTGCGTCAGTGGCTCAAGCCTCTGATACCACTGCGCAGCCTGCGGCAAGGCAGATTTTTTCAGCTCCCCGGATAAGCCAAGCAACCATGCATAACCGTAAGGACGTTCGAACGCCGTGCGAAACGGTACGGTAAAATAAGCACGTTCCTGCGCGATATTTTCTTCAGTAAAATGCGCATGAAAAATAGCAATGATTTCATCACGGCATGACAACGTGGGATAAAGGCTCAGGGCACGGAGCAACAGCCAGTAACCGTGTACCGCAGAGTGCCAGTCGTAGCAGCCATAGAAAACCGGATGCAGTACACGTGGCGACAAGGCATCACTGTCATCAAGCATTAAGTGTACAAGATGACTGGGATATTCCTGGCGCAAATAGGTTAATGGCATCCGGGCAAATGCATCAGTCCAGGATGGCGTTAATTTCATCATCATTCCTTACCCGAGAAAGCGTTAACCGTCTCAAGATTCCCCTTACCGCCAGTCAGTGACGGCAGGTTCATTTTTGGCTTATAAAACACATGATCGCTGCGGGCTCTGGCGCGTCCGCAGCGCGCGCAAACGCTGGCATCGACATTTGAACAGCGGTCAGCCCACCCGTAGCGTCCGTCAAAGCGACAAGCGCCACAGACCGGTTTCGTCGGATGATGACCTCATCGCTGGCGCGTGCCGCCAACGATGAGGTTATCCACTTTAAGCGTCGGTTGCCCTACGCCCACTGGAACATTTTGTCCCGATTTCCCGCAGGTGGCGACGCCACGATCCAGGGCCAGATCGTTGCCAACCATGCTGATCTGCTGCAGCGTTTCCGGTCCCTTTCCGGTCAGCGTGGCGCCTTTAACCGGTGTTGTAATTTTGCCGTCTTCGATCAGGTAGGCCAGCGCGCTTTGAAAGCTGTATTGGCCACTGACGATATCCACCTGTCCGCTGCCCAGGTTAGCCAGATATAATCCACGTTTAACAGACGCAATGATCTCCTCAGGTTCATACTGGCCATTACGCATAAAGGTGTTTGTCATGCGCGGCATAGGAAGATACGCGTAGGACTGACGTCGGCCATTGCCAGTGGGGGGAAGTTTCATCAGACGGGCACTCAGGCTGTCGTGCATATAACCTTGCAGAATACCGTCTTCAATCAATGAGGTGCACTGCGTCGGGTGCCCCTCATCATCTGTATTGAGCGAACCCCGGCGCCCCTGTAGCGTGCCGTCATCGACGATATTCACCCCAGGTGGTGCAACTCTCTCTCCGATGCGCCCTGCGTAAACTGAGGTACCCAGCCGGTTATAGTCACCTTCAAAGCCATGCCCCATCGCTTCATGCAACAACATGCCGGGCCATCCGGCGGCAATGACAACAGGCATTCCGCCGGACGGGGCCGCAACCGCCTCTAAATTTATCAGTGCTGAATCCACCATCGTGCGTAAAGTCTGTTGCAGCACCTGATCGTTGAACATGTTGAAATCGCCGCGCCCACCTATGCCGGTCGTGGCCGACTCACGGACGCCCCGCTGCTCGACGATGACGCTGACCTGCAACAGCAGCATCGGACGAATATCTGCAGCCTGATAAAAATCATGGCGCAGGACATAGTTAACCGAATGGGACAATCGAAGGCTGGCCGTGACCTGAATCACCCGTGGGTCAAGCGCACGAGTCATTTGGTTGATTTTTTCGAGCAGACTGATTTTCTCTGCCGCCTCCCATGCCACTAAGGGATCGCGGGAGCCGATATGCGTTGACTCGGGCCGGGCTTTAACAGGTTCAGGCAGGGCGAGACAGCAATGCTTAGCGATGGTCCGCACCGATCGCGCGGCTTCGCGCAAATGTTTGAGATCAAGATGCTGAGAATAAGCGAAGGCGGTCTGATCGTACTCTACCGCACGCAGGCCGAACCCCTGATCGACATCAAACGATCCAAAGTTCACCACGCCATTTTCCATTGCCCAACTTTCATGGCGAAGACTCTGCACATATAAATCGGCGTAATCGACCCGATGGACGAGAATCCGTCCCATGATGTCCTGTAGCAGGGCATCGCTCAGGCCGTAGGGTTCCAGCAATTGCTGTTTGGCCTGTACCAGGCGAGTGGTTGTGCCTGTTTGACTCATAGTAAAACTCCTTTGGCTCAGCGTCCTGCCACCTGAAGGTTATCAATTAATACAGACCCGGAAGTCAGTGCGCCCTGGGTTATCACGTCAGTCCCGATAGCCACAATGTTGCGGAACATTTCGGCCAGGTTACCCGCCACCGTAACGCCATCAACGGCGTACCGTATTTGCCCGCCTTCAGCCCAAAAACCCCGCAGGCTTCGCGAGTAATCACCGTTAATCAACCGTGGCCCGCCGCCGCTGAAACTGGTCACGATCAGCCCGGTATGAAGTTTTTTTACCATCGCGTCGAAATCATCGCCCTTCTGCGTCAGGCTGCTCGTCAGAGACAGGTTTCCCGGCCCCCAGCCATTCCCGGTCGGAGCCATATCAAGATGGCGCGCGGCATAAGCTGAGAGGAAAAAACCCGCCAGAATCCCCTGATTAACGATCTTGCGGGTTGTGCCGCCGATACCGTCGCCGTCGAATGACCGGCTGGCGAGCCCCTGCGGCGCGAAGGGATCTTCAGTGACGCTGACGTGGTCGCTGAAAACCGTCTCGCCCAGTCTGTCAGCGAGGAAGCTGTTACGGTGATACAGCACGCTACCGCTGGTCGCCTGAACCAGATGGTCAAGCAAAGACAGCGCACATTTAGCGTCAAACAAGACCGGACAGCGCTGGCTGCCCTGAAGCGGGGCAGTATCCAGCGCCGCTATCGCGCCATTTCCAGCCCGGCGTCCAATCTCTTCCGGTGCCATGAGTGACTGGGAGTGGCGGGCAACCGAGAAATGGAAATCCAGCAGGCTGCGATTCTGCTTACGGGCCAGCGCGCGGGCTGCCATCATGTGATTGCTCTGGCGTTCGCTGCAGCTAAATCCATGACTGTTCATGATGAAGCAGTCCGAGTGCCCGGTGTGCACGGTAACACCGTCGCTAATGACGTCGTCACCCGCTGAAACAATCCCGGCCTCTATGCGCTGTGCCAGTGCTGTCGCATCGGCTTCGTCGAGGTTCCAGGGATGCCAGAGGTCCAGTTCGTCCGATGCACGGCAAAGAAAGCGTGCCTCCGCCAGTCCGGCGAAACGATCTTCGCCGGTGTAACCTGCAATACGGCATGCGGCCTGCACCGTTTCACGCAGGCTTGCAGACGAATAGTTCGTTGAGCTGGTCGTTCCCTGATGATGACCTCGGTAAACGGTGAGAAACAGGCTGGATTGACTGGCGCGGGTGCGCGTTTTTAACCGGCCCTGACGCATTTCAAGTAGCAGTCCTGTGCTTTCGTTAAACATCACCTGCGCATCGGAAGCCCCTTCCTGCAAGGCCATCCTGATAACGCTGTCAGCCAGGTCCGACAGCTGAACCCGGCTGTGCGCCAACGTATTTGCCATAGCGGCCCCCTGTTTATGCATCATTATTAAAGGTCCGGTGCCGCGGCAAGCAGGCGATTCAAAACCGTCTGCGATGCTGTGCTTATTGGCAGCGCAAGCTGCAACAGGTTTTGATGAAGCGCGTTTTCTTTACTAATAAATTCACCATTTAGCGACTTCCATTCTTCTCTGAGCTGGGCGATCTCCCCCTGAGTGAGCTTGCCCGTCGGCGTTTGACGCTCTTTCGCCATAAACCATCCCATTCGCTTCTCTGGTGTGGCGCGATCGTCGTCGCTCCAGCCTGAGTGGATTTGCATAATGTGGAAATGCGCCCAGTTCATATTTTTCGTGATGATGTCCCACCGTTCACCGTCGGTCGTAACAGGAAACGGTGAAAGATGTTGGATCATCATGGCGACTATCTTTTCCAGCTGTCGGTCTGACGTTTGGAAGCCAGACAACAGGGAAGATGCCAGATTGCCAATATCGGCCCAGGCCTGCGGCGTCGTTTCGCGTCCGGCAAACCGGTCGGCGCACAGTGTTTGCCACTGCGCCAGTAGCGTTATTAGCTCGGGCGCACGCAGATGATTATCCCAGGGGAAGAACCCATCGCTCAGCCACCACTGCATAAACGCTGGTGGCACCAGTCGGTAATCTTTACCTGCCCGTAACGCCCCAAACAGGCCTTCCACCTGTTCCACCGTGAGATATTCACAACGGTCAAGCAGGCAGCCCAGTGCAACGGAAAGCCCGGTGATACGTTCAAATGCATTACTGTCGGGTTGATGGACCATCGCCGCCGCAAGGGTGCCTTTACCCTCGATCCAGTAGCGACTCTGGCCCGTGGTAATCTCTCGCTCGCGGGCATGTCGCAGCACACGTGCCGCAATAAAAGCGAGCAGTTCGTCATCCCCATAGAAACTGCCCCATTCCAGACTTTCGTCCTGCTGTACGTGCACTGTGGGTACCGAGATGTCGACCTGATGGTTGGCAAGCCATTCGTTGAGCTGAGCCAGAGACTGAGCGCCCACTAACCGAACCGGGTCCTGAGCCGGGTTAAACAGCAATAAGGTGGGAATGCCCCGTACGCTAAAGCGCTGCATGATGGAAGGATATTTTTCGACATCAAGTTTGGCGACCAGTAAATGTCCCGCCGTGTTGCGGGCCAGCTTATCGATAATCGGCGACATCGCTCGGCAAGGCGCGCACCAAGGGGCCCAGAGATCGACGAGAACCGGTAACTGAGCATCGGCCAGAAAGACATCAAGCTCAAGATCGGTTAATTCAATGGATTTATGCGTCATAGTGTTTCCTTTGCAAGCGTTAACGCTCATTAACGGGCCGTGAGCGTGAGAATATGAGGGTGGAAGTGTTCAAGCTCTTTACGGTGTGCCACGCTGATAAGCGTACAGTTGGGCAACTGGTCGATAAGCGCCTGATAAAGTCGGTTTTCTGTCTGCGGATCGAGCGCGCTGGTCGCTTCATCAAGAAACAGCATTTCGGGTTTGTGCAACAGCACCCGGGCCATCGCCAGCCGTTGCTGTTCGCCGCCGGAGAGCACCTGCTGCCAGCGGTCAAATTGTGTTAACGAAGCGGCGTGAGCCTCCAGGCAGCAGTCAATTAACGCCTGTTGGCACTGCTGATCGGTAAAAACGTCAGGTTCAAGCGGATAGGTCAGCGCACTTTTTAACGTGCCTACCGGGATATAGCTTTTCTGGGGTAAAAAAAGCGTACGAACAGACTCGGGGGCAATAATAGTGCCTTCGCCATAAGGCCAGAGCCCGGCACAGGCGCGCAATAGCGTGCTCTTACCACAGCCCGAACGGCCGCGAATCACCCAGCGCTCGCCCGCCTGTACCTGCCAGTGCGGCAGATGGGACAGTAACGAACCATCTGGCTGCCGAAGCGTCAGGTTCTCGCACTGCAGGCGCGTCCCCTGATGCTTCAGTAAAATCCCTGAGGGCTTATCGCGCGCTTTATTTAACGCCCAGAGCAGATCACGAAGTCGGTTGGACAGCGCCATCCAGTTGGTAAATGACTGATAAGCCTGTGGGAAAAAAGAAAGCGTGCTAAGCAAGGTTCCGTAGGCCATCGTGATCTGCGTCAGGCCGCCCATCGTTATTTTTCCCGACAGTAGCAACGGGAGTGCCAGCAGCGTGGGTAAGGGCGAAAATACCTGCGAAAAAAAGCTCTGGAAAAAGTTGAGTCTGAACGTCTTACGCATCATCAGCAGGGTATTGGCGCGCACCCGTTCAAAGCGCGAAAATAGCCGCCGCCGTTCACGCTCTCCACCTTCAAAAAAAGCAATTTGCTCGGCGTTTTCCCGAACCTGCATGCCAAGGAAACGAAAGTCAGCTTCCACCGTTTGTTTATTCATATTTACGCCGATCAGGACTTTACCCAGCCAGTGCGCCAGCGCGAGATGGGCAACAGAATACAAATAGACGACAATCACCATGTAACCGGGAATAGATAATGTCGTGCTGCCCAGGCTAATGGATAACGCGCCTGATAATCCCCACAGCACAATGGTGAAAGTGACCATGTTGACCAGCACATTAATAATGTTGGTCGATAAATTGATTGTGACGTCGGTAAAAAGATTGATATCTTCCGCAACGCGTTGATCGCTGTTGCTGATAACGTTGTCCCGTTCTAACTGATAATAAGCAGGATGTTCTGTCCAGCGTTCCACAAAGCGAGCGGTCATCCATGTCCGCCATCGCAACGTGAGATAGTTTATCGCCAGTACGCTTATCAAAGGCAATACCGTGGTTAACGCGCCGATAATCAGGCTTTCAATCATGACATTGCTGATTACCGGCCAGTTGAGTGCGACCAGTGCATCGGTTAATTTTCCGTGTAGCCTGTTCAATGCGACAAAGGCATAGGTCGTGGTAAAATTAATTGTCAGGATGACAGCCAGTAATAATATAGCCAGCCATTTCTCTGATGATATCCAGAAAGGATAGATTAATTGCCACGTACCCGGACGGTTATCATCCGATGGGATTTTATTTACCACGTTAGTATACTCTGGTGATTTACATGTATCAGAACGAATAAGTCAGCGTCAGACGTGCTGTCCTGTCAGGTTTCACACTGATAAACTGAGGGGTTGAGGTGTAATAATAGAGCGTGCGATTAAATATATTATTCACGCCCAGCGTCACCGTATATTTAGGCTGATGATAGAAAACGGAGGCATCCGTTTGGGCCCAACCGCCCTCTTTAAAATAGTTGTTTCTGTAACCGTTCCAGGTACTGCTTGCTGCCTGTACCCCGACACCCGCACCCAGTCCCTGTAATTTCCCTTGCTGTATTTCATAGGTGGTCCAGAGGCTCGCGGTATGTTTTGGCTGACCCACAACTTTGCTTTGGTAACCGATAAGTGCCGCGTTGTCGGGATCTTTTGACTGAGAGAAAGTATAACTGGTGGTGATATTCCAGCCCGGCAATATCTGACCATTTAAATCGAAATCGAAACCTTTGGTTTCCCTTCCCTGTGTCCCGACTGGTTGACCGGCAAAATTCGTAATGATGAGATTTTTTTGAATAATGTCAAAGGCTGACGTCGTAATCGTCAGGTTATCGTCGAGCAGACTGAATTTAAAGCCGGCCTCCTTCGATTTTCCTGTGGAAGGTGCAAATGCACTTCCGGTCCGGGGGTCCAGCAATCCACTTGTCTGAAAACTGTTGAGTAAATTAGCATAGACGGTGACCTCAGGCGTAATGTCATAACTCACACCGTAGCTGGGCACCCATTTCGTTTCATCTGAAAAGGTAATTAAAGTGCGCGTCGGTGAAACATAGGCTGTCGATTTTGACGTCCATTGCGCTCGCTTGGCGGACAATTGCAGATGCAGCTTTTTCCAGAAATCAATCTGGTCCTGAAGAATAATTCCCTTTTGTTGTTCGAGCGTATTATAGTTTTTAGCGGTTGGATCGGGTATTGGCGGAAAAGAAAGGCTGTCAGGATTGTTATAATTTCCCGTCGTGAAGATTCGCCCTTGAACCAGTTCCCAGTCGGTGGTCTCTGTATGTTGGTAATCATAACCCACCAGAACATTATGGGTTAACGGCCCGGTATCGAATTTGCCCCGGATATCGTTCTGCAGGCTTAAGGACGTGGTGTCCTGTCTGATACCCAGCTCGTGGCTCAGTAAATTGCCATTGCGCGCGGCATTGTAAACTTCATGAACGCGGAAATTATTCACGCTGTCCACATAAGCGGCTTTACTGTTAAACGACCAGTTATCTGACAGATCCTGCTTCAGTTCATAATAGGTAGTTTTAGAATCAAGAGCGAAGTGGTCATCTTTATCACCCAGTCGGTATTCAGGCAGTTTTAAAATATGGCCGTTACTATAAAGAGTTGCTGCAGGGCCTGATTTTCGGGTATTGGTAAATTCGGCGCCCACTTTTATATGTGTTTTTTCCCCTTCCCATGCGAGAACCGGTGCAAGGTAGTCGGCACGATTACCATTAAAATCCGGGAAGCTGTTATCGGAGTGCATGGTGGATGCATTAAGGCGGTAGCGGAACGTTTTATCGTCGTTTAATGGTCCGCCGAGATCGATTGCGGTTTTGACTTCACCGTATTTGGCCACCTCGACTTTTATTGTATGCAGTGGGTAAGCCGTCGGCGCTTTACGGACAAGGTTAACCGAACCCGCAGGTGAGCTGTTTCCTGCTAATACCGCCTGTGGTCCTTTTAATACCTCAATACGCTCAACACCATCAATACTGGAGTAACCTAAAGGGCTGCCGTTTACCGCGTTGCTGGGATTGGATACGCCGTCTGTGGAACCTGAGGTAATGGCAAAACCTCGGATGCTAACGCCATTTTGTCCGCGATTACCGGTACTAAGATTGACCCCTCCTACGTTACGCAGCGCATCTTCCACAGAGGTGGCCTGCTGATCGTCCAGCACTTTGCGGCTGATGACCTGAACGGACTGTGCCGTATCCTGCAGGGATAAATTGGTGCGCGTCGCAGAACTCGACATTGATGGATTATATACCGTTTCATCTTCGCTGCGTTCTGCCTCACCGTTAACGGTAATCGTTGGCAGAGTCTGACCGCTGTCCTGCGCAGCTTGCAGATCTGAGGCGGGTTTAACCGGCGAGGTGGGATTCATCGCATAGATAGTCAGCGTACCATTAGGTGTGGTAGTGACGGAAAGTGGCGTTCCCTGCAACTGTTGCAAAATAGCCTGCTTCAGCGTGAAGTGACCTTTAATCTCTTTAGCCTGGTAAGGCGCCACCAGTTTAGGATCGAACGAGATGGTTTGATGACTTTGACGGGCTATCGCTAATAAACCTTGCTCCAGAGAACCGGAAGGCACGGAATAATTGATTGCCGCAGGCGCTGCAGCATAACCATCCTGCAACGCAAGTAGCGGAAAGGCAGTAATGGCCAGGGCAATATTTACCGCCAACGCCAGACGGCCTTGGGTAAAATACGTTTTCTTTGCATGATGCGGTGCTTCGTTCATTGCTACAGCTCCAGCAGAAAAGGTAAAGGGACTACGTCGTATTGTTATGAGTCGATTATTCTTCTCAGTAGGTATGTGCAATGAGATTTAAAAAGTGACACCTCATTAGGGTGTTTGTGTGAAAAAAATCACTTAATTTTAAAACATTAATAATATTAACTATTTAAATTCAAAATTAATTTATAAGTTATTCATCACTGTGTAACCCAACGCCGAGTGAACGGCGACGCATTAGCGCACCATTCTGGTGCTTAATTGGATGTGAGCTTTTACTGGGCGCTCTCTGGTGAATCAACACTCGCATCAATGACGCTTCGCGTCAGGAAGATGAAACGCGTTAATAAAAAAATCATACTCTTGTCTTTCGTTCTGTCTTGTCTCCGCCGTCAGCGACAGATGAACGCAGCACCTTTGCGGTGCAGCCTACTGAGGCTGGCCTTCCAGCGTCAAAAAGATGGCACAAGAGAAGTGAGTGGCAGAGCGTAACGATGCATTTATAACAAGCTGAATAGTAATAAATAAAAAAAATAAACTTAAAAAAGAAAAGTCCGGAAACACATTGGCCTTTCTTTTGCTTGGTAGGCAAAGGTTTTTCCCACAATAAGCTGCACCTTAGCGCAAGGTAGAAAGTGGGTTCCATTTCTCGGTCTTTATTGAGGCGCTGAGAAAGGTGTTAAGTTTTCAGATGGGGGACATTATGCCTGCCGACATGACCGATCGTTCAGATATATTAACGCTTATTTTTCGCAGCGATTATCGCTGGCTGACGGATAAATTACGGCGTCGAATTAGCTACGGCACCATGGCAGAAGATATCGCTTCTGAAGCGTTTTTACGTCTGGCGGCAATTCCGGAACTGCCCCACATTCGCGAGCCGAGGGCCATGCTGACGACACTGGCCCAGCGCGTGTTATATGAAAACTGGCGACGCCGCGACCTTGAACAGGCTTATCTCAAAGCTCTGGCAGATAGCCCGCAGCATTGTCACCCCTCGCCCGAAGAACTGGAGATGGTGATGGAGTCTTTACTGGCTATCGATCGCGCTCTGGATGGCTTGTCCGTAAATGCGAGAAAGGCCTTTTTGCTCAACCAACTGGATGGCATGACCTATGCTGAAATCGCTAAAGAGCTTGGCGTATCAGCCAGTATGGTGCGTAAATATGTGGCTAAAGCACTGACGAATTGTTATCTGGTGGCTCAGGGTCAATCTGACCCGATGGCGGGACATCACAAATGAAACTTACCCAGCGTCCCGACGACGTCGCGCAGGAAGCAATTGAGTGGATGGTGCTGTTACGCTCGGGCGATGCCACAGAAGATGACTTCCGGCAGTATGAGCGCTGGCGTTATTCCGACGATCGTCACGACGCCGCCTGTGCAAAAATTGAAGCAACGTTGGGTAAGATTCAGACGCTAAACCACAGTATACCCACAGAAAATCTGCGCCAGACGTTGCTTGCGCCGTCAAGCCGCCGTCAGTTCCTGCAAAAAGCCTGTGGCGTTGCCGCGTTAGGTGTGTTCAGTGGGTTGATATTAAACCAGCGATATCCTTTGCCCTACCTGTTATCCGATGCTTATACCGATACCGGACAGCGGCGCAGGATCCAACTTAACGACGGCAGCACGCTGGATATGAATGCCCGCACGGCGTTGAATATTTCGCTGGATGAAACCTTGCGCAAAGTGGAACTGCGCACCGGTGGCATCATTGCCGAAGTGGTCGACGATCAACGCCCGTTCACCATTGCCACCCACGCAGGGCGAATTCTTGCGCAGGAAGCCCGTTTCCATGTTCGGCAGGAATCGAGCGGTATTCATTTGGCCGTCCTGAACGCGGTGGTAAAAGTGACCAATCGAAACGGTGACAGTCGGCAGGTTCAGGCAGGCCACGGTCTGTGGTTCGATCATCAGTCGTTTATCCCGCTGGGCGTCTCGCCCTATGAGGAAACCGCATGGACGCAGGGTCGCCTGGAAGTGAAAGATGCTACGCTGGGTTCCGTGATTAACTCACTGAAAAATTACAGTCCTGCCGTCATTCGCGTCGCCCCGGCCGTCGCTGACCTGCGAGTCAGCGGCAACTTCCCGCTTGATAATATTCCCTACACGCTCGACGCGCTTGCCCAAACAATGCCGATTGCGATCACTCGCACTACGAATTACTGGATCAGGATCGAGCCGGCCGCGTCATAAAAATTTGCGTTTTTTCTTCCCCGGCCGGTGTCATTTTTTCATTCTCGTTGCACATACAGGATAAGTCTTCCAGAAACTGCTGCTGAGAATCATTGAGCAGTAGCGATTTATCGTGAGGTAGTAGTGAAAGCAGAGCGCCTTATTTTCAAAGATCATCTTTCAGTGCCTGGAATACCAACGGCTCCCCTGATTGCTCCGCAAGGCGCGCAGAGTTCCTGTAAAAAAAATCTGCCAAAGCTGGCGGTGAGCGCGGTGGTTATCTTGCACCTGGCACTGATTGCCATGGCTATTACCCACACCACTCAATACCATCCGCTGAATATTATTAATCCCGCGACCCAAACCAGTATTGAAGCAACCATGGTCGAGGCGCCCGCTGAACCCGTACCGGTTCCGGAGGTCGTCAAAGCGCCACCTGTCCTGACCGCCGATAACAGCACGCGCGAAATCGATCAGGATGACGTCAAGCCGGTTGTACCGCCACCTGAGCCAAAAGTCGTGCCGCCTAAGCCCAAACCAAAGCCAGTTGTTCGACACAAAACGTTAACGGAAAAAACGCACCCGGTCGAACCGGTTAAACCTTCACCCGTGCAAAATGCAAAAGTGGCGGAACGAACGGCGATTCCCGCCACGTCTCAAGGGCAAATGCTGAAAAGCGTACCGAATGCTGCCCCCAGGAATGTCGCCACAGTGGGTTGCCAGGTACCGGCTCCGGACTATCCACGTAGGGCGAAACGGCTTCAGGAACAGGGCGAGGTGCTAATCCGCCTGATCATTAACTCCGATGGCACGGTGAAACACCGCGAAATTGCACGGAGCAGCGGCTTTGACGATCTGGATCAGGCGGCAATGGAAGCCGTTTCCCGAATACGCTGCAATCCTTACATGGAAAACGGCCAGGCGATTTCCGTTATGACGATTCAACCCATCACGTTCAAATTATCCAGCTAGGGCAGGATGATGATGAGCGGGCGCTTTTCTTACTAATTGAGGATGCATTATGAATGAGTTTGGCATAGAACATGTATGGGAACAGGGTGACATCATTACCCGGTCAGTGGCCATTATCCTGCTAATTATGTCGGTCATGTCCTGGTCGGTCATTGTTATAAAATGCATACAAGGCGCGGGCATGAAAAAGATAGCCCACCGCACCAAGCATTTATTCTGGAGTCAAAAGACGCTACCGGCAGCCATTGATACCTTGGGTGCCAACGGTAACAACCCGTTTCGCGACCTTGCCATCGCCGGACACGCGGCCATGTCCCACCAATATACGATTGAAGCAGGCATCAGCAACAATCTGGATATTAGCGACTGGCTGGCCCGCGCCCTGAAAAACAGTATCGACGACAGCGCTGCCAATCTGCAATCAGGCCTGGGGATCCTTGCCTCCATTGGCAGTACGGCGCCATTTGTAGGTTTGCTTGGCACCGTTTGGGGGATCTATCATGCGCTGCAGTCCATCAGCATGGCCGACCAGCCCGATCTGGCTCACGTTGCCGGGCCGGTGGGCGAAGCGCTTATCATGACGGCATTTGGCCTTTTCGTGGCTATCCCGGCAGTTCTGGGGTTTAACACCATAAGTCGTCGCAACCGCGCCCTTCAGCACGCCATCGCGCGTTTTGCCAACGATCTGCACGCTTATTATCTTACCGGCTCACGTATTACGTCTAACGTAGAGGAACTGCACGCTGGCGATAAAGCTCAGTCGAGCTCTGTTCAGCCATTTCGCGCCAGTCAGCCAGTTTAGCGCGGCTTTCTCAGGAGACGTGAAAAATGAGTATGTCAGGTAAATCACAGTTTGAGTCAGATGACGATCCGCTGGTCAATGATATTAATATGACCCCTTTTATTGATGTCATGCTGGTATTGCTGATTGTCTTTATGATTACCTTGCCGGTGATCAATCCGGCGGTAAAAGTCAATTTGCCCAAAGCTAACGCCAGCATGGTCGATAAGAACATTAAATCAGTGAATATCTCGCTGACGGCCAACGGGAATATTGCCTGGGATAAAGAAACACTCGATGACGCCGCCTTTGTAGCCCGACTGCAGGATGCGGCAAAACTGCCTGAACCGCCGCATATCCGTATCTATGCGGATCAGGGAACCCCGTATGGGCGAGTGGCCTTCGTGATGACAAGTGCCCAGAGTGTTGGTTTAACAAAGTTTGATTTTGTGGTGGATAAAAAAGTGCCGGCTGCCTGAGCGTCATTTAACTGCATTTGTCAATAACAGATAAAAAACACAGGCTGTTCGATAGTCAGGAATGACTGTGCCGAGCGGGTTAATCAATGATCAACAGCGAATAAAGGCCAATATGCGCTGTTAAAAAAGCATCATGCCAGGATTTCGTTTAAGGGAAACATTTATTCTGATGCGTAGAACGTCGCCCCGATAAACAGGGTTCATGGTTCCGGAAAGGCGCGATAAACAATGATAAAAAACCCACGCGCTGTCAGATTGTCGATTGTCGCTGCAGCCGTATGGGGCGAAGGTTTTTTACTGGAACCTATTATCCAATATCCGTCATGAACGGGAATTTGATAAAAGGTCAATTGCCTTTATCTCCTCACGTTATATCGTAAATCTGGCCGAAATCCTGGAGTAAGGCGATTGATAAACCCGGCCCAGTTCGGTCAAAACCCACTCGATAGTGGGTTTTGAGTGGCTCCGCCGCTTCATCACCTTCGCCAGAAACATCCGACACTGGCGGGTTTATCCCTGTTCAGCATTGCAGATCGATCAGCACCATGTTCCAGCTAAGAGGCGGGAGCGACACCTGTTTCTGGCGACGCTGCTCATTTGTCAGCGTGCGGGGTTGCGGCACCACATTATCCGGCTGAGAGAAGGTATTTCTGGCATCCAGCGCATGGCCGGCTAACACGATATGTTGTGAGAGTACTCCCTCACCAAACGCATCCAGCATAAACCTGATGTCTGTTGCGTCATGGTCGTGTGTATTGAGCGCAAAGAAGGCAATTTGCTGCCTCTCTTCATTGTACACCGCCGCGCTTTGTACCTGCCGGGTTTCGCCATGCACCGTGTTAACGGTGGGAACGTTGGCAAAATAGCGCAGCGCGTGCCCGCGTCCATACTGGCTCACCATCTGGAAAGGCCAGAAGATGGTCTGGCGAATCACCTCGCCGCCGGGGCGGGTAAAGATGGGAGCAATCACATTGACCAACTGGGCCAGCGACGCCATTTTCACCCGGTCACAATGATTGAGTAATGAACACATCAGCCCGCCAAACGTCAGCGCGTCCAGGAAGGTATAAGACTGCTCCAGCAGGGGCGGCGCTTCCTGATAAAGGTTGTTGGGATCGATAAAATGATCCTGCCAGGGTTCGCCTTCGATTGACCAGATGTTCCATTCATCAAACGACAGCATCATCTTTTTATCGCTGCGCAGTTTGGCTTTTACATAGTCCGCCGTGGCCGTGATGGTATGAATAAAATCATCCATTCTCTGGAACGACGCTAAGAAATCCTGCGGGTTACCGGTGCTGTTTTCAAAATAATGGTGGCATGAGAGGTAATCGATCTGATGATAGAGCCCTTCCAAAACGATACGATCCCATTCCGGGTAGCTGGCCTGTAACGAGTTAGAACTGCCGCAGGCGACCAGCCTGATATCCCGGTCGACCCAGCGCATGATTTTTGCCGTTTCCCGCGCTTTTTTGACGTAATCCTCCGCGCTCAGCTGCCCGGTTTGCCACTCGCCGTCCATCTCATTACCCAGGCACCAGAGTTTAAAATTATACGGCGTTTCACGACCATGCTGGATGCGCAGATCGCTGAGCGCAGTGCCGGACGCCAGATTACAGTATTCAATAAAGTAACCGGCCTCCTGCGGCGTACCTGTGCCAAGGTTGACGGCAATCATTGGCGTCACCGCATATTTCTCACACCAGGTGGCGAACTCATCGATGCCAAACTGGTTGCTTTCTTTCGTCAGCCACGCGTAATCCAGCCTGACCGGGCGCTCGGCTTGCGGGCCAATGCCGTCACGCCAGTTATAGCCCGAGACAAAGTTACCACCGGGATAACGTACGGTGCTGATCCCCAGATCCTGCACCAGTTCCCCCACGTCCTGCCGAAAGCCGTGTTGATCCGCCGTGGCATGCCCAGGTTCATAGATGCCGCTATAGACAGCGCGGCCAAGATGCTCAACAAAGGAGCCGTAAAGGGCATCGTCCACCTGGTCGATGTAGTTTTGTTTTTGGAAAAAGTACGTAATCATTTTCTTCCCTTCTGTCTTCATAACGAATTACGGATAAAGGCTTACTCGGGATGCGTTGAGAACAGATCGTCTTCAATGGTTTTCATTTTGGCTGTGGTCAATATGTAGCGCGAACGGACCAGCCACACAGACAGCAGATAACCCACGACGGGAATCCAGACCATCAGCGCATAAATCCCGGCGATGGCGCGGCTGCTTTGCACAGCAATGTTGGCCTGATAACCGGTGACCGACAGGACAGCCCCCACAATCGCGCCGCTGACGGCCAGCGCAATTTTGAGTGAAAACAGGTTGCCAGAGGCACAGATCCCAGACAGGCGCTTGCCTGTTTTCCAGTCGCCATAGTCATCAACGTCACCGATAAACGACCACAGGATAGGCGCACCAATCTGATGAATGACTGACAGGATAAAAAACCAGCCAAACACCAGTACCACGTTCTGGGCGGGCAAAAAGAAGAACACCACTGACATCGCCAGCGCGACCGCTTTGCATGCCTGATAAACCTGAACCTTACACCACCGGTTCGTGAAAAACGGGGTAATGTAAGAGCCAAGAATACCGGCAACAATACCGGTGCTCAGGAACAGCGTGGCGTAGTAATCGTTTAATCCCATCACGTACTTCGCAAAGTAGATACAGGCGGCGCCGCGCACAAAAGAAGGGATACAGTCCAGAAACATGGCAAAGACACAGACGACCCACTGATCGTTTTTTGTGATTTGCCGGATAATAGTGAAAATGGATTCTCCGGCATTGCTCTTGGGTGTAATGCGCTCCCGGGTGGTTGCCACACAAAAAACAAACAAAAACAGGGAAATGATGGCAAAAATGGTGATGACCCAGAAGAAACCGATTTGCCGGTTTCCGTTACCGAAAAAGGCCACCATTGGCAGTAATGTCAGCGTGCAGAACAGGCTGGCGAGCCCGGCGCCCATAAAACGGAATTGCTGACAGGACACCCGTTCTTGCGCGTTGGTAGTGATTACGCCGCCCAGCGAGCAATAAGGAATGTTAACCCCGGAATAAAGCAGCGACAAAATCAGATAGGTAATAAAGGCATACATGACCTTTGCATGCCCCTGTAAATCCGGTGTGTAAAACATCACCATACAGCTAATGGCAAATGGTACGGCAAAGCCTATAATCCAGGGACGAAAACGGCCCCATCGCGTCGCGGTTTTATCAATATAAGCGCCGTAAAAGGGGTCGAAAACCGCATCGGCAAATCGTACAACAAGAAAGATGGTCGCCACCACGCCCGGCGCAAGGCCAAATATATCCGTATAGAAAAACGACAAGAACATGGTTATCGGATTAAACAACATATTGCAGGCCGCATCGCCGGCGCCAAAACCGGCTTTTTCAATAAAGCCCACTCTGCCCGAGCGCGCCGACTGAACACGACCACCGGGGTGACTGTTAGAGATAGTGTGAGTTTTCATTTTCCACCTTCCTGAAAAGAGGTGGAGATAAGCATATGTTTTTGAGGTATTTTTAACCTACACCATGCCTCTCATAAGTCAAATTACGGCGATATCCTCCATATATTTAGCGTAAATAGCTATAAATACAGAGTGTAAAACCCGCATTTTGCAGCGCCTTTTTATCAGGCCAACAACATGTCACTAAGAGAAAAAACACACGCCTGAGCTACAGCAGGAACAGGTTCAATAAAATGATGAGCATCGGGAAAATATAACCTTAATTCAATGATGCTCATTTATATGCAGGGAGTTAACGCGCGCATAGCATCCCCGGTTCAATATGACGATACTGATATCTGCCTGTCCTGAATAACCGAAAGGCTAAAGACCTGTTGCCGAAACTGACCGTTATGAGGCGGCGAAAAATACCTCTGTGGCACAGTACAAAGCCGGTTACCCATGCACTGCCCTGGTGAACGCGCCAGCGCTCGCAGGACGCGTACGTGAACCTCAGCACAGGCAGTACAGTCATGGCCTGAACGAGCCAGACTTTCGTTGACTGCCCCGCTCTGCCGCCCCTGTTCACGCGTCAGACAGGCTGGCGATGCCACAGGCGTAAAGTGGCACTATGGCATGATAAATCAATTCAATTAACTTACCCCTCGCACGACGTTCAAACGCACGCTACGCTTATCGCCATTATCAGGTTTGTGATTGAATACAGACAAATTTCCAGGCATACGATTAACATGAATTATTTTAACAACATACAACACTTTATCGAGAACAAACCTGCTCTTTCCATTGCTATTAACATCGTTGTGTTGATTGTCGCGGGCCTGGTTGCGCATCTGATTTGTAAGTTTTTGGTTGTCAAAGTCGTACGTAAGGTGTTCTTCAGCAGCCATAAAAATCAGGTGCCGCTGGACAAAGACGTCAGGCTGTCTGAAAAGCTGTCTAATTTTATTCCGGTGATCACCGTCTACTTCCTGCTGCAGTTTATGCCGGACTTACCCGAGCATCTGCTGATTGCCATTAAGACCATCTGCGGCATTTTGTTTATGGTCTATCTGTCGCTGTTCTTTAATGAAGTACTGGAGATTATCAATATCTCCTACGTAAAAAAGTCGAAACGTAAAAACCATTCCATTAAAGGCTATATTCAGGTCGGCAAAATTCTGGTGCATATCATTTCGGCGATTATGATCCTGGCTATCATGTCAAATAAGTCGCCAGTCATTATTATCTCCAGTCTGGGTGCGGTGGCAGCGGTACTGATGTTGATATTTCAGCACACCTTACTGTCGCTGGTGGCGAATATACAGCTCTCTTCGAATGATGTGTTGCAGCTAGGAGACTGGATAGAGCTTCCGGTCAATAATATCAGTGGAGAGGTAGTGGATATCGCCCTTCACACCATTACTATTCGCAACTGGGACAATACTCTGTCCCGCGTTCCCACCAAAACCTTTCTGACCGAAACCTATACCAACTGGCAGGCCATGTTCTCATCCGGTGCACGCCGGATCATGCGCAGTTTCTACATTGATCAAACGTCCATAAGCTTTGTAAATCACGCCATGCTGGAGCCCATGACGCAGATTCGCGGCATTAATGAACAACTGTCCAAACTTATGGATGGTCGCGAACTGAGTGCCGTCGGCGATCGCTGGTTCGTTGAAAATGGCATGACGAATTTGATGATCTTTCGTCACTATCTCACCGCCTGGCTGGCTCAGCGAGATGATATCCATAAAGAGATGTATATCGTGGTGAGGTCAATGAAGCCGTCTTCTGAGGGGCTGCCCATTGAGATCTACTGCTTTACGTCGTCAGTGCTTTGGGTCGATTATGAACATACCCAATCGGCCATCTTCGAATACGTATATGCCATCGCTAACGTCTTTTCGCTGCGCATTTACCAGCGTCCTGCAGGCAGCGACCTGAGTTTTCTGGCTCAGGAACGTCTTCGCCCTGAGAGTGAGCATGAAGCCCAGACCTGAAAACCTCTGATTGGCCTGCTGCCTGACAGACATCAACAGGACTAAACGATTTCTGTTTGCCGGGCTGTGCTGAACAGCCCGCTGCTGATGGTTGCAATATCAGACTTTCCCGATAAACTGCTAAAAAATCACCATTATTGATATTAATTAATGAGTTAGTGATAAACCCATAATGTCTAATGCTTCACAAAAATAACAAATAAGACAGCGGTTCATCAAACTGAAACATTTTTGTCATAAAAAAAGCTTATTCTGTTTCCTCCTGAAATCGAGGGTACAGATATGATCATCCAAGCTAAAAACCTGAAGGATGCAGAAAATTTACTGCACTCAGGTATCAATAAGGTGGAGCTGGCATACGACATCGGTTGTGACGATTTCTTTCGTCTGGCAAGTCAGTGGTGCGATCGCGGTGCGCGCATCAGCAAAGGCCAACAACATTTTGTCGTTTCACTGAAAAACTTCTCCATCCCGCCAAACGATTGATTATAACAAGCTACCAACCTCACACCGCGTTACAGCAAAGCAACGTGTGATTTCAAGCGCCAACCAGACCTTTTCTAAGCCGCTCACCCTGAGCGGCTTTATCCTTTATGCATCAACCCTCTGCCCCTCTTCTGAGTGTAGTAGTCTGGCATTGGGCAGCCTTGTCAATCGCGTTCATCAGACATCATAATCCGGTATCGGTCAGCCTGACGGCATCCAGGCTGGCGTGGTCGCGAGCATGGCCGGTTAATTCGTACAGATTACCCTCACGCATTTCCAGCAGACGATCGGCATGAATAAAGTAGTGGTCGTCGTGGCTGATGGCGAATACCGTTTTACCGGCGGCCTGTAACGCCGGTAGTAGTTCACGATAGAAAACCCGGCGGAAATGGGGATCCTGATCGGCTGCCCACTCATCCAGCAGCAGGACATCGCGCTGTTCAGCCACGGCCAGCAGCAACGCCAGCCTTTTACTTTGCCCTTTTGACAACTGCAGATTCAGGATCTTATTCCCTTCAATCTTTAGCTTGTCCTGCATTTTAAGCTTTTCCAGCCACTGCTGAATCCGGGCGGGTGACGCCGGATCGCCTTTGCTGTCAATCAGGCGATCAAACAGATGGACATCGGTAAAGACGGCGGAAAAGTGTTTGCGCCAGCGATCGAGGTCGCCCATATCAACCGGTTTGCCATCGATTAACAGGCTGCCGGACTGAGGGCGATACAGTCCGGTGAGCAGCATGGCCAGCGTCGATTTGCCGCTCCCGTTACCGCCGATTAAAAACACCAGCTCGCCGCGCTGGAGCCGCAAGTTAACCGGTCCGACCTGGAAACCGTTATCGCCGTAGTGAAAGGTCACATCTCGCAATTCAAGCGTCTGCCAGTCGGTTTCGCCGTTAAAGGTGGGAAAGTCAGGTTCATAGGGCGCGAGATCAAAGGTATTGAGCTTGCGAAAGGCGACCTGAGCGCTCAGTAGCGTAGGCAGAGCGCCGACCGCGGACAGCAGCGGCGTGCGCAAAAAAAGCAACGTCAGGGAAAAGGTGGCCGCGACGGCCGTATTGGCCCATCCCAGACTGTTAGCCATGTAAAACACCATCCCGATAGCGCCCAGCATCATGATGTTTGACCAGTTAACGGCACTGAGATGAAAGGTATCGGCACGCACAATATGGTGCCGGTAGGTGTTGGCGTCCTGCTGATAAACCGTTTCATAGATGAGTCTGGCACGCTCACGGTTAAGCTGTAGCTCTTTACGCCCCTCGATCACCGTCTGGTAATCGCGGTAGAGATTGTCTTCGACATCGCGTAGCTTCGCCATATGCTGATAAACCCGCGACACCAGCATCCAGCCGCCGACGATGGTCACCACCAGCCAGCCGCTGGTGACCAGCAGCATTCTGGGTGACAGCCAGGCAAGATACAGCGCTGAACCGAGCGTGATAATGATGCCCTGAATTAACTCAGGCAATCGGACAAAAGCGAGGGTGATTGCCCGGACATCGCTGGTTAATCCCGCCAGCAGTTGTGCGCTACCAATCTGTTCGATGCGCTCCACGCGCGTGTCCAGGATACGCTTGATAAATTCGCCACGCATGCGCCAGACAAACTGATGGCCCAGCCAGGTCAGCGCCAGCTGTGAGGCCAGCGTTACGCCCATCAGCATCACGACCTGGAACAGAAACGCGGGCAGAACAGTCAGGGAAGTATTCACGGCGACGATCATTTCGCTATTGATAAAAGCAATCATGCCAATACCCAATGCGGCACTCAGCAGGGTGAGCAAAATTACGCCAATAAACGGCCAGCGATACTGGCAGAAAACCACATTCAACAACGCCATAGAACCTTACCAGACATGAAAATCAGCCTGCAGTGTAATGTGATGGCAAATGATAGCAATAGTTATTCGCACTTTGCGCGGGGGTTAAAAAGCCCGCCTGAATGTCAGGTTATAGCGAAAGGCGCCGGTGAGCGGATGGATGCCTGCCTTGAGCGGCAGGATGCCGTGATAGCGCAGTCGCGAAGGCCCGCCCCACACCACCACATCGCCATGTTCCAGCAAAACCCGCTGTGCATGGTCGCCCCGCTCAAAGCCACCAAACTGAAAAACCGCCGCCAGGCCCAGTGACACTGAAACGATGGGCTGGCGTAAGTCTTTTTCATCCTTGTCCTGATGCAGCGTCAGCTTAGCGCCGGGTTCGTAGCGGTTAACCAGGCAGGCATCCGGATTGAAGCCCGGGAAGCCGGCCTCTTCAGCCGACTGCTGCGCTAGCCGGCGAAACGCATCCGGCATTGCCGGCCACGGACGTTGACTGCTGCTGTCCTGTTCACTGTATCGGTAGCCGCGCGCATCTGTCGACCAGCCGAAGTCCCCACAGTTGGTCATCGCAACGGACATGCGATGTCCGCCCGGCGTGATGCGGTGCTCAAACGGATTACATTCTGCTATTGCCATCATGGCCTGATACAGATCTTCCGCTTCATCGCGTGCGCGACGGCGTAAAATCACCGCACCATCAGCCAGGGGTTCTTGCCAGGGTGAGGCATCACTAAACAGATCCAGCATAGCGCTTCTCTCAGTCAGTCAGATGGAATAATAAAAGCAGAGAACTGGGGCGACATCCAGCTGACGAAGCGATCGCCTTCCCGGGTGATTAAATACACCGCCAGTTTCTCTTTAATCGCCAGCGCTTTGGCTTTTTCAGTACCTAACACCATGAGGCCGGTGTCCCAGCCATCCGCTTCCAGCGCCGTAGTGGCAATCACGGTCGCTGACACCAGCTTATGGTCAATCGGGCGGCCAGTCGCGGGATCGATAATGTGTGAAAGACGTTTGCCGTCTAGCTCATAATAGTTTCGATAGCTGCCAGATGTGCTGATGCCGTGTCCCTGCAGGTCTACCCGCGCCTGCACGGCATTTTCGCGATCGGTCGGTTTCTGAATCGCCACCCGCCATGGCTGGTTCTGCGCATTCATCCCGCGGGATAGCACAGCCCCCCCCACCGAGACCAGATAATTGTTAATCCCCTCCTGTTCCATCAGTCGCGCAAGGTGATCGGTCGCAAAACCTTCTCCCACCGTGGAGAGATCAACATACAAGCCTGGCAGATCCTTCTGTAACCACTGGCCTTCGCCTCCCTGTATGACACGTAAATGTTGTAAGCCGGTCAGGGCTTTGGCCGCGGCGATCTGGCTGTCATCCGGAATATGGTTGGGCTGCTTATCGGGGCCAAATCCCCATAAATTCACCAGCGGCCCGACCGTGATATCCATGGCGCCCGAGGTTTTTTTGCCGATACGCAGCGCAATCGTCACGATATCAGCCATGTTTTCACTCACCGGCTGAGGCGTTGTTGCACGGCTCTGATTAAAACGTGACAGCACTGACGTCGGTTTCCACGTCGAGAGTTCCGCATCATCGGCATCCAGTTGTTGCTGGATGCGCTGTTGTAGTGCCGCTTTGCGTCCAGCCTCCACGCCTGCCAGGCTGACTCGCCACACCGTTCCCATCGTTTTGCCTTCCAGCACCATGGCGTCATGGGCTTTGGATGACGTGTCGTCACATCCCATTAACAATGACATTAAAGCCACAAACAGGAGATTTATCTTAAAACGCATCATTATTTATCCGTAACAGGTCATCTGTGCATATTTCAAAGCACAAACACTAAGTAAAGTAACTTAAACATGGTTGATAAAACTTATTAGGTCGATCACACTGCTACGTTCCGCTCGCTCCTGAGAGCGTCAGAATAAGGAGTCACAGATGATTTATGTAATCCTTGCCGCTGTGCTGGGCCTGTTCGTATTAGGAAGCTATAAAACATGGCAGCAACGCCGTAATCGCAACATGCCAACCACTTACCTGCGCCGTCGTTGATCGCCCCTGCACCATTTAAGGTCATCAGCCCCCTAATTCGCGCGCCATTGTAGCAAAATCACCTGTTTTTCCGTGGCTATGAGAGCGGTTGGGCTGGCACGATTCCTGCACCAGAAACCTTAACTGTGTTGCTGAGAGGTGTGGGATGGATAAGTCGGAAACCGTGATGACTGCGATGCAAAACTGGCTGAGTTTTGCTGCGTTTACACTTTCAGGTGTGGCATTCGAGGGGGCCAGATATGGCAACGTGATCGTGCCACAGGATGATAACGAGCCGGAACACCCGGCAGATTAATAAATCAGGGAGCGCACGGGCGCTCCCTGTGACATTTAGAACTGGTACACCAGTCCTACGCCCACCACGTCATCGGTATTAATGCCGGCGGCCTTGGTAAAGTCGTTGTCATCGAGTAAGTTGATTTTATAATCAACATAGGTCGACATGTTTTTGTTGAAGTAGTAAGTCGCACCCACGTCGACATATTTCTTCAGATTCTGTTTGCCCCAGTTCTGCACATCGGTGCCGCGCGAGTTAACGTACGCCAGAGAAGGACGCAGACCAAAGTCAAACTGGTACTGTGCCACTAATTCCCAGTTATCAGCTTTGTCAGCATAGCCGTAGGCCGTGTTTGGCTGATTAGCGCTTGTGCTGTCGCCAAAGCTGATCGCGTTATAGGCGCGCGTGTACATCGCAGCCAGATAAATGTTGTTAGCATCGTATTTCAGACCACCGGTATAAGCTTCCGCTTTATCTCCGCGACCCAGAATGCCCGGCGCATTGCCATTTTGGTTGTTGGTACGATCCGACTGGAAGGTTGCCGCACCGATACCGAAACCGGAGCCCAGATCGTAGGTCGTGCTCAGACCCCAGCCGTCGCCGTTTTCACCCAGCACATCACGCCCGCCGCTTGCTTCCGTTGGGTTATCGTTTTTGCCCTGATACTGAACTGCAAAGTTCCAGCCGTCTACCAGACCGAAGAAGCCGTTGTTGCGGTAGGTCGCCATACCGTTGCCACGCTGGAACATAAAGTTGTCTGCGCCATAGGTATCGCCACCAAACTCAGGAAGAACGTCAGTCCATGCGCCAATGTCGTAAGCCACACCGTAGTTACGACCGTAGTCGAATGAACCCGCATTGCCGAATTTCAGTCCTGCAAAACCAACACGGGTGTAGCTGTTTGCCGTACCCTGTGCTTCTGAATTGTTGAGCGCCGCCTGGTATTCCCACTGGCCGTAGCCGCTCAGTTGATCTGTTACCTGGGTTTCACCCTTAAAGCCAAAACGAACATAAGACTGGTCGCCGTTGGCACCGTCGTTGTCCGAGAAATAGTGCAATCCGTCAACCTTGCCGAACAGGTCTAATTTATTGCCGTCTTTATTGTATATTTCAGCCGCATTTGCCGAGCCCGCAGCTGCCAGTAATGCCGGGATCGCCAGGGAGAGAATGTGACGCTTCATTTTTATTACCCTCTGTTATGTGCCTTTTATATTTGCCACTGCAAACCGATGGTAATATCGGTCGGCAAACCATTGTTGTTTCATAATGGGTAATAATCCATCGTAAAAATGCTACTAAATTTCCGAAAGTGTTTCATGATCTGTAAAATTTATTGCTATATGTAAATAAAGGGGAACTTATTAGCCGCACGGAGTGATAAAAAATAAAGCACAAAATGACAACCGCGTTGAAAATAATAGCTATCCGAATGATTTTAGTGGGAATAATCCTAAGCACTCAATGGTAAAACTTATTATTCGCCAGCCAATATACTTACTCCCGCTATCATCATTTATTTCTTATCTTCATTCACCCCGAATGATTTTTTTTTACCCTTATATATCGCCGGGCTTATTGCCCGGCTTTTTTTTGCCTGAACTTTGTCTGTATTGTCTTAGAGAGTTGAATAGCCGGGATAGCTGCGGGATTCTTCACCGTATTTATGGGTTTATTTCGCGTAATATACCGCCTCAGCAGGTAAACTTCAGCGGCTAATTTATCACGCAGAGTAACTAAAATACGTGACGTCAGAAAACGTGGGCTATATTAGCGTTCACGCATCGATTCTTTGACTTTATTCAACGGCTTAAGCAAATAGTCCATGACAGATTTCTGCCCCGTTTTGATCTCCACATTCGCCACCATGCCCGGAACAATAGGAAAGCGTCGTCCAGCCCTGTTGGTGAGTTCTGCTTTTTGCGTACGCACATAAACCCGGTAGTAATACTGGTCGCGCTTAACTTCATCCTGCAAGGTATCAGGCGAAACGGTTTCCACCACGCCGGTTAAATCCCCGTAAATGGATGAGTCATAGGCTGTGACTTTCACCACGGCCGCCAGCCCGGGCCGAATATAAGCGATATCACGGGGATTGATACGGGTTTCAATCAGTAACTGATCTTCCAGGGGGACGATTTCCATCATTTTTCCGCCGGGTTCGAGCACACCACCTACCGTGGTGACCTGAATATCTTTAACGATGCCGCGCACGGGTGAATAGAGCGTGGCGCGCGTCAGCTGATCCTCTTTGCCTGCGGCTACCTGTAGCTGGGCGTCGAGTTCAGCATTGTTTTTTACCTGCTCCTCATGAGCGCGGACCAGATAGTCGTTACGCGCCTCGTCGATTTTTCCACGCAGATCGCTGACCTGGCGGCGCAGGCGAATCACTTCAACCTGCCCCGCTGCGCCTTTTGCCACCAGCGGTTCAGTTAACCGCAGCTCATCCTGTACCAGCCGCAAAGACTGTTGCAGGTTATTGATGGTCTCGGTGAGGTTACGCCGACGCGATTCATACAGCTGTCTCTCACGCGCCACCAGCTGCGGCTCTTTTTGCGTCTCAGCACTGAATTTAAGTGGAATTCCCGACAGTTCAGCGTTGAGCCGTTCCGATGAAGCACGCAGCGTGCGAACTCTGGCCTGTACTTCACCAAAGTTGGACTGAAACCGGGTTGGGTCCAGCGTGGCCAGTATCTGGCCCTTTTCTACAATATCGCCTTCGTGCACGTTGAGCTGCTTAACGATGCCACCGTCCAGGCTGTCAATGACCTGGGCGCGCGTAGATGGCGTAACCTTACCGGTCCCGACGGTTACCTCATCAAGAATGGCAAAGTGCGCCCAGATCAGGAAAAAGGCCAGCGCCGCCGTACACAACCAGATGATCGCGGAGGTGCGCCGCTCGTGTCTGGCAAGGTCTTTATCGATGATCACACTCATACCGCACCTCCCTGTGTCGCTTCCGGGACGTTCTGAGTGGCGCGCCGCAATATCTGCTCTTTCGCACCGTCGGCAATAATGCGCCCGTTATCCATCACGACAATGCGATCGACCATCTTCAGCAGAGCGGGGCGATGCGTCACCAGAATCAACGTGCGTCCACTGATCCAGCCCTGCATTTGACGGATGACATGCTCTTCAAGCTGCTCATCCATGGCGGCCGTTGGCTCATCCAGCAGCACCACCTGCGGCTGGCGCAGGATCATTCGACTGAGCATGATCATCTGCCGCTGTCCACCTGACAGCCCTCTCCCCCCTTCATTGATCACGCGATCCAGACTGGCCGCATCCTGCTGAACCAGCGACAGCGCGCCACTAATCCGTAACGCCTGCAGCATTTCCTGTTCGCTGGCGTGGGGATTGCCGAGCAGCAGATTTTGCCTGAGCGTGCCAAAAAACAGCCGCGAATCATGGGACAGCCAGCCAAGCTGGCGGCGCAAATCGGTCGGATCGATATGTGCCATATCCACGCCGTCCACCAGCACTTTTCCCTGGCTGGCCTGCGCCTGGCCCGCCAGTATTTTTAACAGGGTCGATTTGCCCGCGCCCACCTTCCCCAGAATGGCTATTTTCTCTCCAGGCTTAATGTTCAACTGCTGCACGTTGAGCACGTTTTTTTCGTTCTCTTCGTCGTAGGTATAGTGCACGTTGCGCAGTTCAAAGTGGCCGGTCAGGGTCGGACAGTGCGCCATGGTGGCCGACTCGGGTTTATCGAGCGGTTTTTTTAGCAGCTCATCCAGCCCTTTCATCGCGGTTTTGGCGTGCTGCCAACGAGAAAACACCATGGTCAGCTGCATGAGTGGCGCGATGGTGCGCGAAGAGAGCAGGCTACAGGCCACCAGCGTACCGGTGGTGATTTGTGAATCCAGTACCAGATAAACCCCGAACACCAGCATGCCCGCGTAGGTTAGTTGCTGCACGGTGGAGGCCCAGCCGGTCAGCCTGGCGCCCCACAGACGTTGCTGATTGCCAATCGAGGCGCTGACCTCGTGGGTTTGCTCCCACTGGCGTTGAAAGTAAGGCTCGGCCTGCAGCGCTTTGATATCCTCAATGCCTTCTATCGTCTCGACCAGCACGGCATTCCGCAGCGCGCCTTCGCGCAGCCCGGCTTTTGCCAGACGCGCCATAGGGAACTGCACTAACATCCCCGGAATAATAATGAGCGGAATAGCAGCCAGCGGAATCAGCACCAGCCAGCCACCGATAAACGACATGATAAACAGGAACAGAATGACAAAGGGTAAGTCTGCGGCAGCGCCGACGGTGGTTGAGGTGAGTAACTCACGAACCTGATCGATTTCACGCAGCTGGGAGATGAAAGAGCCGGTGGATTTAGGCCGTGACTCATTGCGAATATTCATCGCCCGGGCAAACAGCATGGCGGACACTTTCAGATCGATGCGTTTCCCCATCAGGTCAGAAACCTGCGTTCGCATCAGGCGAATCAGATATTCAATGGCGGCGGCAATGAGCACGCCGACAAACAGCACCCACAACGTCGCCTCGGACTGCGCCGGGATAACCCTGTCGTACACCTGCATTGAGAAAAGAATACCGGCGAGTGCCAGGACGTTACTGATTACCGATGCCAGAGATATTTCGCCGATTCGCCGGCCCATGCCGCGAAAGTTTTTCCAGAACCAGTGTGGCTCATAGGGCTGCACGAATTCATCAATGCGGGCATCTCTTCCGCGCGCGGCCACGCCAATCACGCCAATGTCCCCCTGCGCTCTGGAGAGCAGGCTTGCCAGCTCGCCTTCCCGAATGACATCGCCGCCTTCACTAAGCCAGTAGCGCGCCCCGCCCTCGCCATCGATTTCTTCCAGCACGGCGACGCTGTTATTTTCCATCACCAGCACCACGGGCGTGATGTCCTGCCGCCAGCGCAATTGGTTCTGCGGCACCATGGTTAAATGGAGACCCAGCAGCCCGCACAAGCGATCCCGCTGCTGCGCCACCGGCAGGTGTTCAAACCAGCGCATTTGCTGGCGAAGCGTTTTGCCCTCTGCAGGCTTACCGAAGCGTGCCGCCACGCGCAACATCGCAGCAATCCAGTTATCGGTCGTCGGGTTTTGTGCACTCATTGTTCGCGCCTTTTAAAACGGGTTGGCTATTGCAAAGAAGGAAGAAGGTCACCGCTGTTTTTTTGACGATCGATACCCATGATGTCGAGCAGGTTATCGACGGCAGCGGCGTAACGGACGGTGGCATCCCACCCGTCATAAAGCGCAGTGATTCGCGCGCTGTCGGCCTGAAACACATCCTGTTCAACGCTAAGCAGATCGTTCAGGCTGCGTTTACTGAGCCGGTACTCATCGGCATACACGTTGCGCGTATGTTCAGCGCTGGCTAACTGCGCCTCTCCCGCCAGCTGACGCTGCTGAGCACCGATCATATCGGCGTAAGATGTGGAGGCGTTTTGATTAATCGTGAGTTTGGCTTGCTGTACCGCAGCCTGGGCGGCCAGCCGATCGCCCTCCGCTGACTGGGTTTTGGCATTGACGAGACCGCCCTGATAGAGCGGCGCCTCTACCTGAAGCTGGACTTCATCGTCCCAGTATGAGCGGGTATCGTTTTCGTAACGCGTCCGGCCAGCCTGAACCTTGATGCTGGGCCAGTGACCCGATTGCGCCTGACGGACCCGTTCGCGGGCGGCTTCCTGTTTGTATTGCGCACTGCGCACCGATGCGCTGTTTTCATAGGCGATTTTGTCCAGGGTAATTTGCTGTTGTAACAGCGCCTGGGGCAGCTCAGGCAGCGTGGCAGGCACCACACCAGTCAGGACGGTAAGCTGCGCGTTGGCAGAACGCAGTTGGGCCAGATACTGTTCACGCGTGGCATGCATGGCGGCGATACGGGTTTCGGCCTGCAGCACATCTGACTGAGAGTTGAGCCCGGCATCTGCACGCATTTTGGCAATGTCGCGTACGTGCTCCAGCGAGGCGATATTCGTCTGTGCCGTGGCGGCGAGTGCCTGATAACGTTTGACTTCCAGATAAGACTGTAAGGCCTCTTTAGCCACCTGCGTCATGGCGTCAAATAACCCGAAGCGGTAGGCATCTGACAGGGCATGCTGCTCGTCAATGGCACCGTTAGTGCGGCCAAAGTCATATAACAGCTGGCTGAGGGTGATGCCGCCGGACCCATTGTTATTCAGACTGCCAGATGAGTCGGTTTGATGTGAGCGCCCCGCGGCCCCCTGAAGCGATATCTGGGGATACCAGGCGCTTTGCGCGGCACTCAGATCGCCTTCACCAATATGAATCTGCGCCGCCGCCTCGGAAATTTTTGGGTTGCGTGCGAAGGCTCGAAGGATGGCTTCCCGCAGGGTCAAAATGGCGACCTGCTCTTCGCTGGGTGCTGCGCGCCAGTTGAACTCCGCTTTCGGTAAGGGGGCGGCAAATGCCGCGGGCAGGACCAGGCCATTCAGGACGTAAAAAAACAGGGCTAAACGCGCTTTGTTCATTATTCATACCAACAGGTTTTCTTATGATCATTCGATGACGTCCTGGTGATTTCAGTATGTAAAAAAAGCAAGGGCACGATAAGCATCACGCATTTTATTGTTAATTTATTTAATGCGTTCAGTAAAGACCGCTAAGCGCGAGTTACTATTAATAGTACATACAGAGAAAGTGGTCATGTTAAAAATCACCAATTATCAAATATATTTACTAAAAGGCGATTTTTTAAACAGACACAATTCCCTGCCACTACTTAAGATAAAATTAACGACATCGATTTTAAAAAAGTCATATTGCTTACCATTGAGTCACGAGCGGCCGTCAGTCGGAACGCTGCACTCTCAGGTCCTGGAAGGTCTCGTGATTGTGATTAATGAAGCGGTTGTCAGGCAAGGCGGCATCAAAAGGCGACGATTACGCTTCCTGTCGAACCGGCGTTAATCTGCCCGTTACTCTGGGTCGGTACAGCGTTACCCGAAGTCAAGATAAAACGGCCTGTTTCATCTATCCGTTAGTGGCCGGATGCCCTCACGGCGTGCTTACCCCATGCTGACATGTTGCCAGGAAGAGTGGCGGAATGTTGAAAGCCACGTTGCAGAAAAAAAGCAGCGGAAGCTTGCGCAACCGCTGCTGTGGGTAAGTGCTTAACGTGAATATCGTATGTTAAACGATGTGTACCTGCAGATTGTGTTGAATCAGAACATCGCCCAACGTGTTGTCATTGGTGAGCGCCGAGTTATGGTAGACCTCGTAGGACTGACCATTCACCATGCGTTCGCCACTGATTTCCCACGTGCCCCCCTGGCCATTGACCAGCGTGACAAGGCTACCGTCGGCCCCTTTAATCACCAGGTCATCGCTTTGTTGGTCAGTGATATTCAGCGCCTCGTTGAGATCCAGCTTCACAGCGTTCGTGCCGCTCTGGCCGAGATCGAGCACTTCAATGTTTTCCACTTTCAGACCAAGATCGGTCAGATCCAACGTCAGATGATCGCCGTTCAGCACCAGCGTATCGGTTCCTGCACCGCCATCGATATGGCTGAAGTTCAGATCGCTGACCACAACCGTATCGGCACCACTACTCCCATTTACCGATGCGCCTTCCACGATGCTGCCATCTGCCAGCGTAATGACCACCCCGCCGATGCTGTAACTTTCGTCAACAGGCGTGTCTGTTACGGCTGCCGTTTCAGCGACTGCCGCCGCCGCGACGCCGGTATTGTCCTCCGACGCATTGACCGGCGCGGCCACATCGGCTTCGGTGGTCAGCGTTGAAGCCACGTGCACCGTCGGCGTTGCCTCTTCGGTGGACTGCGTGTTGTGCTGCGTATCATGGCCCGCCGCGGTTGCACTGTCGTCCACCAGTGAGAACAGCGCAACGGACTCGGTCGTTGACGCCGTGGTAACCGGCAACACAGCGCCTAACAATAGCGTATTGGTCGTGGTGTAGCTGTTGCCCGCCACATCCGTAATCGTGACCTTCGCCAGCGTATTGAGCGACAGCAGCAGTCCCCCAACCGATAACAGCGCGGGGCTGAAGTTAGCCGCGTAGCGTCCGAGCGCATCCGTGGTGGTGTTAATCGTCGGCCCATTGCTGCCGTTAGCCAGCAGCAGCGTAACGCTGACTTTTGACCCCTGAGCCGCATTCAGAGAGCCCCCCTGCACCGTCAGCCCGTTGATCAGCGATGACACCACACTCAGCACAGGATCGACGCCCAGAAGCGGCTGATTGTGCGACAGCGCCGTGAAGCTGCTGGTGGCTGTGGTGCTGTTACCGCCCACGTCGGTGATGGTAACGGCTACAGAATGGCTGCCATCCGCAATGCCTTTCAGGGTGGCTGACGGCACACTGATACTCCAGGCACCGTTACTGCCAATCGTCGTGGTGAAAATGTTGCCCGCCACGTTGACGGAAACCCGTCCCCCAATCGCGTTACTGCTCGTACCGCTAATGGTTTCTGCAACATTCGCCTCGGCAATATTCAGATAACCATCCCCACCAAAGTAGCTGTTGATGCCCGCCGTTGGCGTGGTCCGGCTGGCAACGCCCAGCGAAGCCGAGGCATTACCGCTGTTGCCCACGCCATTCGTCACGCTTGCCGTGACGGTATAGAGTCCATCCGCGATCGCCGCGAGATTAGAGGCCGAAACCGGAAGGCTCCAGTTGCCGTTGCTGCTGACCGTGGTAGTAAAGGTCTGGCCGCCAATCGTCACCTGCACCAGCGACCCTTCCGCATTGGTCGCCGTACCGCTAATCGTCTGGGTGGTTTTCACATCAGCCACGCTTAATGCGTTATCACCAAACAGCGAAGTAATGGTTACGGCGGGTGGGGTATTACTGATGACGGTCAGGCTGCCGCTGCCTGTCACGGTGTTACCATTCACATCTGTGGCAGTCACCGCAACCGCTTTAAGGCCATCGCTGATACCGGTTAAATCACCTTTTGGCACGCTGATTGTCCAGTTGCCACCGCTGATCACTTTCGTTGAATAGGTAATGCCGTTGAGCGTAGCACTGACCGTCGCCCCGGCAGCCAGATTCGATGTCCCGCTGATGGTCTGGTTAGAGGCCAGGTCCGCAGCGCTGAGGATGCCGTCACCAAACACGGTATTGACCGTCAGGGTGGGTTGAGTCAGCCCCAGCTGCACACCGCCGCTGGTGGAGGTGGTGTTACCTACGGCGTCGGTAACCGAGGCACTCACGGTAAAGTTACCGCCGAGCAGCGTAGCCAGAATGGCGGGGGAAACCGTGGCCGAGAAGGTGCCGTCGTTGTTAACGATCGCCGTTGCCGTGGTATTACCAATCGCCAGCCTGACGGTACTGCCTGCGGCTACGCCGGTGGCGGTACCGCTGATGGTCTGGGTGACCAGCGACTCGGCAATATTCAAAATGCCGTCACCAAACAGTGGGTTGAGCGTGACTTTAGGTAAGGTGTTAATCCCTACCGTGGCCGACGCCGTGCTACTGGTCGTATTCCCTGCCGCATCCGTGACGCTGACGCCGACCGTCAGCGTACCGTCCGTCAGGCCCTGGAGCAGCCTTGGCGTCAGTGACACAGCAAAGTTCCCGCTGGCGTCCGTTGCCGTCACGATTTGCTGGCCGCCAATCGTCACTACGACACGGGAACCGGCCTCTGCACCGTTCACCACGCCGCCAATCGTCTGGCCCAGTAACGCATCCGCGGCATTTAACAGGCCATCGCCAAACAGCGGACTGATCGTGAGGGTAGGCGCGATGGTATCGACGCGAATACCGGCGCTGGTAGAGGCGGTGTTACCGGCCTGATCGGTGACCGTGGCGCCAATCGTGAGATTTCCCTGCGTCAGAGTACTCAAAATATCCGGCGCAACCGTGGCGGTGAACGTGCCGTTGCTGCCGACCGTTGCCGTGACCTGGCTGTTCCCCACGTTCAGCGTGACCACCGAACCGGCAGCAACGTTATTCACCACGCCGCTGATGGTCTGGCTGGTGGCAATATCAACCAGGTTAAGCACGCCATCACCAAACAGCGACGTCAGGCTGATGGTCGGCGTTTGTGTGAAGATACCAATGGTTGCGCTATTGCTGGCTACGTTACCGACGGCATCGGTGACAGTCACGCCCAGCGTCAGATTGCCATTAAGTAAGGAAGAGAGATCGCCGGACGGCAGCGTCACGCTCCAGTTACCCCCGGCTTGCACCGTGGTGTTATACGTCTTCGTCCCCAGGATAACGGTCACGCGTGAGCCCACTGCCGCGTTCTCGATAATCCCGCCAATCTGTTGATCAACCGCGGCCTCGGCAATATTCAGCAGATTATCGCCGCCAAACAGACCGGTCAGGTTATCCACGACAGGTACGGCATTCACGATGGCATTGACCGTTTCACCCACGCTGCGGCTGTTGCCTGCTGCATCGGTTAACGTCACGTTCAGGGCCAGTTCACCGTCGCTCAGCAGGCCGAGAACACTGGGGGGAACAACAATCGCCCACTTCCCGTCCTGGCCCACGGCGCTGGTCAGGGTCGTGCCGCCGATCGTGACCGCGACGGTTGCGCCTACGCCTGCAGAGGTCGCCGTACCGGTAATGGTCTGGGCAATCGTGGTGTCGATCGCGCTCAGCGTGCCGTCACCAAAGACAGAATCCACTACCAACGTCAAGGCGGCATTGACCACTTTGTTCACGGTAATCGTGGCATCCGTCTGGTTGCCAGCCTGATCGTTGACGCGCACGCCAAAGACCAGCGCACCGTCGTTGAGGCTGGACAGCACCTGCGGCGTGAGGTCAATGCTCCAGACGCCGTTAGCGCCAATGATCCCGGTGGCGACAGGGGCGCCATCGCCCACGTACAGGGAAATGGTTTGTCCCTCTTCCGCACCGGTTGTCCGGCCCGTTAATACCTGCCCGACAGCAATATCGGCGGCGTTAATCAGGTTATCGCCGAGGAAGGCGTCAATCTCAATCAATGGTGCTGCGGTATCGACGTTAATGGTGCGGCTGGCACTGCCCACGTTGCCGGCGGCATCGGTCAATTGCGCATTAATGGTCGTTTCACCGTTGTCCAACGCCTGCATATCACTGGCTGGCACGCTGGTAGACCAGGTGCCGTCGCCCTGCACGATCCCCGTGTAGGTTTTGCCATTCAGGGTAACCGTTACCGTACGTCCCGTTTCGCTGGTGTCCGCCGTACCGCTAATGGTCTGACGCGTTGAACTTTCACTGGCGTTAACCACATCGTCACCCGTGAAGCTGTTAATCGTCAGTACCGGTGCCGTCAGATCGATCTGAACAGTGCCGCTGGTGGTCACGGTATCCGTTCCGTCGGTGGCATTGACGGTAATCGTGACCGGGCCATCAGTGCTGCCAAAATCACTGACCGGTAAGGTTGCCGTCGTCCAGTTGCCGTTAGCATCAATCGTCGTGCTGTAGTCCACGCCGTTGATCACGACGGTAACGACACCGGTGGCACCGAGATTTTGTGACGTTCCACTCACCACGACGCCACCTGCCTGCTGATCGACCGTGCTGATGATGTTATCACCCGATACGGTGCCCAGCGTGACCAGCGGTCCTGGTGGGGGTGTAAGATCAACCGGCACCGTCAGATCCTGCGTGACCGGATTGCCCGCCAGGTCGCTGACGGCAAGCGTTAACGTGGTATCCGGTGCGACGAAGGTGCTCATTTGTTCTGGCGTCAGGGTCAGACTCCAGGCGCCGTTGGCACCGACAACCGCCGTACCTAACAGCGTGCCGTTATAGGAGACGGTTAACTGTGACCCGGTCTCCGCACCGTTAGCGATGCCGCTTAACACCTGAGGCTGAATACTCTCGGCATAATTCAGCCCATCATCACCTGCAAACGTCACGCCGGTGATCGCTGGCGCCGTTGTGTCGATTACCAGGGATTCGTTGAGCGTCGTACTGTTACCGGCAGGATCGGTGACGGTGATGGCTAACGAATAGGTGCCATCGGTTAAGGCGCTCAGTTGCGCGTTACTCAACGGCAATGTCCAGCTTCCATCCGCCGCTATCTGGGCAGTGAAATCGGTGGTGCCGATAGTCACCACAACCTGTTGCCCAGCGCCGGTTTCACCGGTATTGCCCGTCAGCGTGATACCGTTCTCGACGTCAGTGGCGTTGACATAGCCGTTGCGTGGCAGCGGATCCACGCTCGGGGCTGGCGGTGTCAGATCGGCGGTAAAGTCAAACTGTGCCGTAGCCGGATTACCCGTTGCATCCACCACATTCACCGTCACGCTGTGCGGGCCACTTCCGATGGTATTCAACGCATTAGGTGGGATCGTGACGCTCCAGTTACCATTCGCATCAACGGTACCCGGATAGCGTATTCCATCCAGATCCACGCTGATACTTGCCGCCTGGTTTGCACCGAGGCTACCGGTCGTCCCGGTCAGCGTTACGCCAGCAGCGGCCTCGCTGATGTTCAGCACGTTATCGCCACCAAACTGCAGGTCAGTAAAGGTGGGCACGGGAACGGTGACGGCGGTGACCACATTGAGCGTAGTGCTGTCAGTGTTGCCGGCAATATCCGTGGCGTTGACGGTAATAACATGACTGCCGTTGGGGATCTGCGCCATCTGCGCCGGCGTCAGGACCAGTGACCAGCTTCCGTCCGGCAGAACGGTTGCATTCAGTGGCAAATCGTTATTAAAGCCGCTGATGGTCACCGTTACTGTCTGGCCCTCGCCGCTGATACCTGTCGAGCCGGTCAGCGTCTGGTCTTGTGCCGCTTCAGCCGCATTCAGTGCTCCGTCACCGAACGGCAGAGTCAGGCTGACATCCGGCAGAGTTTGTATTGCTACCACAATGTTGCTGTTTATCGTGGCCGTGTTGCCGTTGGTGTCCGTCATGGTTACCGCAACGGGCCAGTTACCGTCTGGCAGCGTCTGCAGTAATGCCGATGGCAGAGCCAGGGACCAGGTGCCATCACCGTTGAGCGTGGCGGCATAGGCCGTACCGTTGACGGTTACCGTAACGGAGGCGGCATTATCAATATTCAGATTGCCGCTCAGGGTGCCATCTGCCTGCGCCTCTATCGCGTTGATACGGCCATCACCAAATGGCGTGTTCAGCGTGGGTTCGGGGATAGGTGCCGTGGCCGTCGTGAAGTCTTGCGTAACGGCAACAGAAGTATTACCGGCCCGGTCAGTGGTGATCACGCTAATCGTGTGCGTTCCGTCTGCCAGACCGGCAATCACGTCGGGCGGCAGGCTGGCGCTCCAGTTACCGTTCGCATCGACAGAGACGGTTAGCGGCGTGCCGTCTACGCTGACGCTGACGGTTTGTCCATCGCCAAACGGCGTGGTGCCGGTAATCAGCTGCACGGAGGCGGCTTCAGCGGTATTAATCACATTATCGCCAAACAACGTGGCGGCTATGGTCGGATCGGCCGGTACGGTCACCAGAATCTCAATGCCTGCGCTGACTTCAGCCGGGTTGCCTGCCGCATCGTTGGCCGTCACCACCACCTGGGTCAGGCCATCGGGTAAGGCATCGAGCGCGCCCGGCGCCAGCGTTAAGGTCCATGCACCGTTGGCACCAACGGTCGTATTAAACGGCTGATCGCCGATCGTCACCGTGATCGGGCTGCCCTCTGGCAGATTAGTCGCACTGCCGCTCAGGGTGAGTTCACCGGCAGCATCGGCCTGACTGACAATGCCATCACCAAACGGCGTATCCAGCGTCAGCTCCGGCAGTGTGCGGAAGGCCACATCCAGCGTGGTGCTGGTGTTGGTAGTGACATTGCCGCTGGCGTCCGTTGCGGTAATCGTCAGCGTCTGGAGCCCGTCATTGAGCTGCTGCAAATCCGCGGCGGGGATTGCCAGTGACCAGACACCATTCTCATCTGCACTGGTGGTGTAGGTGATTTGGTTCAGGACGACGGTGATCTGCGCGCCCGGATCGCTGTTGCCATTCACGGTCAGATCCTGCAGCGACTCGGCCAGATTAAGCGATGTGCCTGCACTCAGGCTGATATCACTCAATACCGGTAATGTCGTGTCAATCGCGACATTGTGGTTAGTCAGGGCGGTATTACCTGCCACGTCATTTGCCGTGACGACAAAGGTCTGTTGCGAGCCGGAAGGCAGACCACTCAGAGCCGAAGACGGCACTGAGACCGTCCAGTTACCCGCCGCGTCAACGGTGCCGGTGTAGCCGACGTTGTTCAGCGTGACGGTCACTACCGTTCCCTCTGCCAGTTGCGTACTGCTGCCGCTGACATCCAGATCCGCTCCGGCTTCAATGGCGTTGATAATGTCATCACTGGCGACCACATCCACGCTCAGGGTCGGCAGCGCCGCGCCACTGGCAATAACATTAAGGATCGCATCGCTGCTGGTCGGGTTGCCTGCGCTGTCGGTGGCACTCACCACCACGCTCTGAGGACCGTCCGGTAAGGCACTGACGTCAGCCTGTGGAATGGTCACCGTCCAGCGGCCATCTGCCTGCACTTCTCCAGTGTAGCTTTGCCCGTTGAGCGAAACGGTGATCACCTGACCAGCGGTCAAATTCGTACTGCCGCCGCTGATGGTTAAGTCCGCAGCCGCTTCGCCCTGGTTAAGGTAATTATCCCCGCTGATGGCATCGAGGGTCAGTACCGGAAGCGACGCGCTGTCTGCGACGCGCGTCAGGGTCTGGGTGAGCGTGGTCTGGTTGCCTGCGGCATCGGTCAGCGTGACGTCCAGTGAGTAAGGGCCATCCGGCAAGCCCTGCATGACGCTGGCGGGTATCTCAAGAACCCAGGTACCGTCAATCAAGACAAGGGTTTGATAGGTTTCGCCCTGAAGCGTCACCGTCACCGTTTGCCCTGCATCGGCCAGCGATGCTGTACCTGAAACGGAAATATTTTGCAGAATTTCCAGTGAGTTAATCTGATTATCACCGGTTACAGGATTCAGGCTGAGTTCCGGTGGGGTAAAGTCAACGGTGATTGCGCTGCTCAGGCTGCCGCTGCTGCCTGTCGCATCGCTAACGGTGACGACAAGCGTATTTGAGCCTTCGGGCAAGGCCTGCAGGACGGTACTACTCAGCGTGACCGTCCAGTTGCCCTGAGCATCCACCGTGGCTGCATAGTCATTACCGCCTAGCGTGACGGTCACAATCTGGCCTGCGCCGGACAGCCCTGTCGTGCCTGTCAGCGTTTGTTCACTGGCTGCCTCAATCTGACCCAGGTAGCTGTCGGCAAAAGGCGTATCAATGCTTATCGCTAATGTACCGGTCGCCACGGTAATATCACGGGTTTCAGTTGAAAGGTTCCCCGCCGGATCGCTGACGCTCACCGTCAGGGTATAACTGCCCGCTGCGACGTCTGCCAGGGCGCCCGCTGGCAGCGCAAAGCTCCAGTTGCCGTCAGCACCTACCGTGGTGTTCCATACCTGGTTATTCAGGGTGATGGTCACAACCTGCCCCTCGCCCGCATCGCTGCTGCCGCTCAGGACGATCGGCGCCGTGCTTTCTGCGGCGTCTACGATATTGTCCCCGGCGACGGGATCAAGCGTCAGGGTCGGTGGCGTGAGGTCAACATTAACGTTACCGCTTACCTCGCGGCTGTTCCCTGCCGCGTCCGTGACCGTGACGGTATAGTCCGTGCTGCCTTCATTCAGTGCGGCTAAGGCATTGGCAGGAAGACTCACACGCCAGTTACCATTTCCGTCTACCGTACCGGTATAAACATTGCCGCCCAGGGAAACGCTCACGGTCTGGCCCACACCGCTTACGCCGGTCGTTCCGCTAAGCTGCTGTACGCTGGAAATATCCGTGGCATTCAGGATCCCGTCGCCGAAGGCCGTGATCACCACAGGGTTGGGAACATTGTTAATCGCGACATTGAGCGTGGCTGAACTGCTCAGCGCCGCGCCCGTTGTATCCGTCGTCGTTACGGTTAAGGCCGCAGGGCCATCCGTCAGGGCTGCCAGAGCGGATGGTGGGACGATCACGCTCCATGTACCGCCAGCAGAGACCACGGCGGTGTAAGTGACATTATTAAACTGCAGCGTGACAGTGCTGTCCGGTGCCACATTGACGGTGGTTCCCGTAATGATCAACGGTTCCCCCGCCTCGTTGGCATTCAGGAAGTTATCTCCGCTTATCGTATCAAGCGCCACACCGGAAGCATTACTGTTGACCGTCAACGCAAGATCCGTCGAGGTGGTATTGCCTGCGGCATCGCTGACGGCAACTGTATAGGTGGCGCTACCATCGGCCAGCGCCGACAGAACGGAAGCAGGAACAGTGAGGCGCCACGATCCGTCCGCCAGAACGGTACCGCTAAACACGTCACTGCCCACGGTCAGCGTCACAACCTGCCCCGCCTCCACGTTGGTGGTGGTGCCCGACAGTTCCTGATTGACCTGACGTTCAGCGCCGTCAACCAGATTGTCACCGGCAAACGGGTTAAGGGTCAGCGTGGGTAATGAAGCCGCATCGGCTTTCACCGTCAGGCTGCTGGTGTCCGTTGTGATATTGCCCGCGGTGTCGGTAGCAGTGATGGTCAGGGGATAGCTGCCGTTGGTCAGACCGTTTAGTGCCGCAGCCGGTACTTCCAGCGTCCAGCTCCCGTCCGGATTGGCGGTGGTGCTGACGGTGGTTCCGTTAATGTTGACTACGATAACGGCATTACCTTCGCTGTTACCGCTCAGGACCAGGGGCTGCTGAAGTTCAACTGCATTAAGAACACCATCGCCAGACGGTGTTGCTACCGTCAGGGCTGGCGGTAAAGTATCGACCGTCACGCTGCCGGCGGCATTACTGGTGTTGCCGGCAATGTCGGTAAGGGTAACCGTATAAGGCACCGATCCCTGTGGCAGTGTTGAGAGCACCGCTGAAGGAATGTTCACCTGCCAGTTACCGGTGTTATCGACAATACCGGTGTAGTTGACGCCATTGAGCGTAACCACCACGCGCTGGCCTTCCCCGGTTACGCCACTGTTGCCGGTGATAGCACCGCCCGCTGCCGCTTCACTGCCGTTCAGTACGCCATCGACAAACGCATCGCCCGGTGTCGCAACCGGTACATCGGTCGCCACAACGTTGATATTCGAGGTGCTGGTTGCCAGCGTATTGCCGTCCGCATCGGTAATGGTGGTGGTAACAGGAAGCGCGCCGTTGGGTAAGCCAACGAGGCTACCCGCCGGCAGCGTCACCGTCCAGGTGCCATCCGCGCCTACCGTACCGGTGTAGTTGTTACCGTTAACGGTGACGTTAACAATGCTGCCTGCCGGGATATTGCTGGTGCTACCGCTAAGCACGACCTCACTGGCCACGTCATCGGCATTAAGATAATTGTTGTTTCCTGCCGGAGCCAGGGCAACGCTGCTTCCTGTTGCGTCAACCTGGAAGGTCAGTTCGGTGCTGGTGGTATTACCTGCGGCATTCACCACGGTGACGGTCAGAGCCTGACTGCCCTCAGCCAGCGTTGCCAGTGCTACGGGTGGTATAACGATGCTCCAGTTACCGCTTGCTTCTACCGTACCGATATAGGTTATACCGTTAATGGTGACGCTAACTTGCTGTCCGGCCTCTACGTTTGTTGAGGTACCGGTGAGCGTTTGTGGCAGTTTTTGTTCTGAACCATCCAGCACGCCATCACCCGCAAAGGTGCCGCTGTTCACACTCAATGTTGGCTGCACTTCTGGTGCCGTTGCGACGTTCAGTTCGCTGGTGAACGTCGTCTGACTGCCATTGGCGTTGGTAATGGTGACTGTAAAAGGATTTCTACCCGAGGGTAACGCGGCCAAATCGGACTGATCGATACGCAATGACCAGCGTCCATTGGTGCTGACCAGCGTGCGGTAGAATCTGCCGTTAAGTGACATCGTGACCTGATCGCCATTCTGCCCGGTACCGCTCAATATCAGCGGCTGGGTCAGATCGCTTACGCTGAGCGTATTGTCACCGCCCACGGGATCCACACCTAATGAAGGCGGTTGCGTATCGACATTGACCGTGCTGGTCTGTGTCACCACATTCCCGGCCTGATCGATCGCGCTTACCACAAGCGGATTATTGCCCTGTGGCAGTGCAGCCAGATCGGCCGCAGGTACGGTCACACTCCAGCTTCCGTCATTATTTACTGGCAGGTCATAGATTTTACCGCCGAGCTGAACCTGTACCTGCTGGCCAGCCCCGGTGACACCGGTATTGCCGCTTAATACCTGATCGCTGCTGCTTTCGGTATTATTGAGAATACCGTCACTCAGCGAGCCGCTATCAAGCGAGATGGCAGGCAGCGTAGTGGCCTGCAGGGTCATATCGGCGGTGTTGGACAGCAGATTACCATTGGCATCCACGGTGCTGATGGTGATTTGTTTCACCCCATCACTGACGCCACTAAAGGCACCGGACGGAATGATGACGGACCAGAGTCCATTGGCATCAACGGTGCCGGTGTAATCGACACCATTAAAGTTCACAACGACCTGCTGCCCCTGGGCCACCCCTGCGACCGATCCTTTTACGGTCAATCCTTGAGCTGCTTCCTGAGCGTTAATAAAACCGTCGCCGCCCAGCGGCTGCGTGATAACCAGTGTACCTGCTGCACCTGCTGGCGCTTCGACGGTAAACGGCTGACTGTCTGTCGCATTATTACCTGCGGTGTTCGTCACACTTGCGTCGATGGTGGCCGCACCCGCCGCTAACCCAGCAAGCGCTACCGACGGCACGCTCAGGCTCCAGCTGCCGTCCGGCCCAACTGTGGTGGTGTAGGTCTGGCCGCCCAGCGTCACAGTGACGGTCTGGCCCGCCTCCACGTTGCTGGTGGTACCGGACACCAGCTGATCGCTGGCCTTCTCGCTGTTGTCCAGGACGTTGTCACCGGCAAAGTCATTCACCGTTATCGTCGGTGGGCCTGGAGGGGTAACCGGTGCGTCAACCGTAATCACCTGCTCAGTACTGGCTGCCGTTCCCGCCGCGTTGCTCACGGTCACGTTGAGCGTGGTGGTGCCCGCGGCCAGCGCGGTCAGCGCTGCAGAAGGCACGCTCAGGCTCCAGCTGCCGTCGGCCCCGACGGTCGTGGTATAGGTCTGGCCGCCCAGCGTCACGGTGACGGTCTGGCCCGCCTCCACGTTGCTGGTGGTGCCGGAGACCAGCTGATCGCTGGCCTTCTCGCTGTTGTCCAGAACGTTGTCACCGGCAAAGGGATCAAGGGTCAGGGTCGGTGCGCCCGGCGTGGTAACGGGCGCGTCAACCGTAATCACCTGCTCAGCACTGGCCGCCGTTCCCGCCGCGTTGCTCACGGTCACGTTGAGCGTGGTGGTGCCCGCGGCCAGCGCGGTCAGCGCCGCCGAAGGCACGCTCAGGCTCCAGCTGCCGTCGGCCCCGACGGTCGTGGTATAGGTCTGGCCGCCCAGCGTCACGGTGACGGTCTGGCCCGCCTCCACGTTGCTGGTGGTGCCGGAGACCAGCTGATCGCTGGCCTTCTCGCTGTTGTCCAGGACGTTGTCACCGGCAAAGGGATCAAGGGTCAGGGTCGGTGCGCCCGGCGTGGTAACGGGCGCGTCAACCGTAATCACCTGCTCAGCACTGGCCGCCGTTCCCGCCGCGTTGCTCACGGTCACGTTGAGCGTGGTGGTGCCCGCGGCCAGCGCGGTCAGCGCCGCCGAAGGTACGCTCAGGCTCCAGCTGCCGTCGGCCCCGACGGTCGTGGTATAGGTCTGGCCGCCCAGCGTCACGGTGACGGTCTGGCCCGCCTCCACGTTGCTGGTGGTGCCGGAGACCAGCTGATCGCTGGCCTTCTCGCTGTTGTCCAGAACGTTGTCACCGGCAAAGGGATTAACGGTCAGGGTCGGTGTTGCTGGCGTTCCAGGCGTTCCCGGTGCTGCCGGTGTGTCACCGCCTCCGCCTCCGCCGCGACTGGTGCCCAGTGCTAACCCCCCCAGTCCTAACAGGCCAACACCACTCGCCGTCATCAGGCCGGTAGAAATATTGCTGTTATCAGCCAGCAGGAGCGGCTCCACGTTATCCAGTGACTCAAATCCGGGCGTCACGGATGTTGTCGCTAAATCTGTTGCGCCTGCCGTCGTGGGAAAGAGTGCATGCTCTGGAGGGTTCACGCCATCATCAAAGACCAGTTCACTGTGGTCGCCTGCGGCATCGTCGAGGAAGAATTTTTTATAGCGAACGGAGCTTCCGTCACGCATCTGGACGATGAGATCGTCGCCCTGACGTTGGTATTGTACGACAGCCTCACGCGTACCATTAATGCGTACTACGCTCGGTTCATTAAGAGTGATCGTTTGCGTTAAGCCGCCGTCGACCTGAGACGTAAGCGTACCATTTGCACGGGAAATGATATCGACGCGACTTTGAGTGAGTTCTGCCATCTTGACCTTGCTCCACCAGAATATCTAATTAGCTGAAATGAAAACCATAAAAATAAGTTATGATTTTTCATTGACGTTTTTTCATGCTGTGTATCGGAAAACGTTTCGGCCTGGCGGAGGCGGTTTAAGCAAACAGGCGAAGTAAAAGGCAACTCCGCAAGTAGTGACTTTGTTTTTTAACATTTGTATTAATCGATGCTCACAAATGGCAACATCGTGCAATCAATAGTTAACTGCCTGCGTTTAAAAATCAATCATAAGATGCAGTTTTATTTATGAATTAATAAAAATAACATTAGCAATTTTTGTGATTTATCAGGGGGGAAAAAGGCGGAATGCATGTTATTGCATGTCAAAATATTGCTAAATATTTCCAATAAATTGCAAAAGTGCCGGAAATGTCTCTATTTTTTTGTTTTCTGGGTTCCTGCCCGATACTGAAATTCAGCTAAGCAATTCACATCACTAAACTGTGATGCAGATCGTTCCTGAAAGAGGGCCGGTGCAGGGTTTACCCGCGGGTTATGCCAGGAAAGTTCTGGAAAAAAAATTTGTCGCGGTAAAAGTCGGTACACTGGCCGCTGACAGGGCTGATAAAAGCGGTCCGGAAAACCTGTTAAACCTGTGTTCTCACAGCGTTTTGCAGCCAATTAATGCTACACTTTTCTGCTTTGCTACTGATGAATTAGGGCCATGACAGCATTGGATGCCGCAAAATCAACTTCCTCTGACCGCCGCCTGAGCGGGGGCACACGCATCATTTTTTTGATCAATGGCCTGGGAATGTCAGCCTGGGCGCCACTGGTGCCCTATGCACGCGATCGCTTGCATTTAGATGGTGCTTCCCTGGGGGCCCTGTTGCTGTGTCTGGGTATCGGTTCATTGCTCGCGATGCCGGTAACCGGCACGTTGGTAGCGCGCTTTGGCTGCCGTACAGTGATGATATTTTCAACGCTACTGGTGTTATGTATGATGCCGCTGCTCGCCACGGTGCAAACGCATCTTTTCATGGCCGCCGCGTTGATGCTGTTTGGTGCCGGACTCGGCATGCTGGACGTCGCCATGAATTATCAGGCCGTAGAAGTGGAAAAAGCAGCTGGCAAGCCGATGATGTCAGGCTTTCATGCTTTTTTTAGCCTGGGCGGTATTCTGGGTGCCGGGGCGGTCAGCCTGCTGTTGAGCCTGGGATTGACGCCACTGCTTTCCGTGCTGATCGTGATGGCCGTGATGATGGTGCTGTTGTTGTGGCGAATCCCCACCTTTATGAATCAGCGTTTGCACCAGCCCGATCAGCCGTGGCTGGTCATCCCACGTGGACGCGTCGCCTTTCTGGGCATGCTGTGTTTTATTCTGTTTTTAGCAGAGGGCGCCGTGCTCGACTGGGGCGCACTCCTGCTGTTGCAAAACCCTGTGATGACGACCGCGCATGCCGGGCTCGGCTACGCGCTGTTTTCCGTTGCCATGACAGTTGGGCGTTTTAGCGGGGATAAAATTATTCATCGCTTCGGCCGTTATGCTGTCATGTTGGTGAGTGCGCTGGCGGCGGCATCAGGAATGGCATTAGCGGTGCTCCTCCCATGGCCCGAAGCTTCATTGCTGGCGTTCTTACTGGTCGGCTTTGGATTATCGAATACCGTGCCGATGTTGTTCAATGCGGCAGGTAACCAGCATGATATGCCGGCTAACCTGGCGATTTCCGCCATGACAACGTTGGGATATGCAGGTATTCTTTCTGGTCCGGCGTTGATCGGGTTCATTTCTCAATGGATTAGCCTTAGCGGTGCGTTTTTACTCATAGCACTGTTATTGTTGGCTGTGGCTGTCAGTGCGCGCAACGTTGCGCGATAATTCAGGTATCTGAGACGCTATGTTGTATAAGTTTCCGCTGACATCCGGCAATGTCACTCGCTTTTTTATCGTATTTAATCTGGTGCTGTTACTGGCACTAGGCTTTATGGTGCAAAACTCCGTCAATGCCTGGTTGACCGACAAACGTTACGCCATGGCGGATATGGCGCGAGATATTCAGAAACGTATTGATGCCTACCGTTTCGTTACCTGGCAGATTTATGAAAACCTGTCGACCAGTGCTGCCGGTACGCCTCCTGCCAGTAATCTGCAAGAGACGCGCCTGCGTCCGGATGTCTACTATCTGGAAAAAACGCGCCGCAAAACCGAAGCGCTGATTTTCGGGTCCCATGACAGCAGCACGCTGGATATGTCGATGCGAATGTCCAGCTATCTGGACACCTTATGGGGTGCAGAAACGCCGACCTGGTCCATGTACTTTTTAAATGGTCAGGACAACAGCCTGATCATGATCTCCACCCTGCCGCTGAAAGACATGACGACGCGTTACAAAGAGAATGCCATCAGTTCTCTGGTTGAGGCACGACGTGCTGAAATGCTGCAGCAGGCCAATGCGCTGGATGAGCGTGAAAGCTTTTCTCCCCTTCGCCATCTTGCCTTTCAGAACGACCACTATTTTACGTTGCGCACCACGTTTAATCAGCCCGGTCATCTGGCGACTGTGGTGGCATTTGATCTGCCCATCAACGACTTAATTCCCCTGAATATGCCGGTGGAGAATTTCCAGCTGCGTCAGGATGCCACGCTGAATAACAACGCCAGCAGCAACCAGGACGATGTTGAAACCACACAGGTAGCCCTGGTCAATCACGATATTGAAATCGCCGCTGCACTACCCAGTACATCGCTACAGCTGGTTTACCGTGTGCCACTCTTACGCCTGTTGCTCGACAGCGCACATAATTTGATGTGGCCGCTGCTGATTAACCTGGTGCTGTTTTTACTCTCGCTTAGCGGCATGTTGTTGCTACGTCAGCAGTCTCTACGACCCAGTGAGAATCAAAGCGCCGAGCTGGATTCGCTCCGGGTGCTCAATCAGGAGATTGTGGCCAGTTTGCCCGTTGGCCTGCTGGTCTATGATTTTGCCAGTAACCGCACGCTGTTGAGCAATAAAATCGCTGAGCATCTTTTGCCTCACCTGAATCTGCAGAAAATCATCAATATGTCCGACCAGCATCAGGGCGTACTGCAAGCCACCATCAACAATGAAGTGTATGAGATTCGTCACGCACGAAGCGTGCTGTCTCCGCACACCCAACTGTTCATGATGCGCGATCAGGATCGCGAGCTGCTGGTGAACAAGAAACTGCAAAAAGCGCAACAGGTGTTAGATCGCAACCACCAGATGCGTCAGCAACTGCTGCATCATCTTGGTCACGCGTTAAATCAGCCGCTGGAAAAAATTGTCTCGCAGCTGGTGCACCTGAGCCAGCGAGAGAATGACGAAAGCGTGCTGGATATTCTGGATGAGAGCCAGTCACTGGCACGTCTGGTCGACGATATTGTGCTGCTGAATCGCCTTGAAGCGCACGACTGGTCGCCTGACGCCAGTGTGTTTAATCTGCAGGAACTTCTGGACGAAATCGCGCTGGAAAGCCTGCCACTGCTGCGTCGTAAAGGGTTATCGTTGGTGGTGAATAATCATCAGCCGAACGATGAAGTACGCTTTGGCGATCGCCGTGCCCTGCGCAAAGTGCTGACGACGCTAATGCACTATGCCCTGATCACCACGCGCTGGGGCAAGATTACCCTTGAGGTAAAAACCGCCGAACAGCACCCTGACCGCCTCTATATCGAGCTGGTGGATACGGGAGCTGGGCTCACGATCGATGAACTGGCCAATGTCGATTTTCCGTTCCTGGGCGATACCAGCCAGGATCGTTATGGTCAGGCTTCGGGCATGGCCTTTTTCCTGTGCAAACAGCTGTGCAAGCAAATGGGCGGCAGCCTGGAAATCGTTGCTAAGGCGGACATTGGCACCCGATATAACATTCAGCTTCCGCTTACGCTTGAAGAGAAGCACGAAGACGATCAAGAGAAGATTCTCGAAGGGATTACCGCCCTGGTTGAGATTGCCGTTGAAGACGTGCACAAGATCGTCTGTCGCCATCTGGAGAACTGGGGCGCACGCTGCCTGACGCCGGATGAACGTATCTCAGGCCAGGATCACGATGTACAGATTACTGACGATCCCAGCAAACTCAGCGGCTGGGCTTTATTGCTGGCGGAGGATGAACCTGGCCATCATGTTTTAAACGACCAACAGTATCGCGTCAATTTCAATCTCAGCAATGCATTACTTGATGCCTTGCTGGCACTGATTGAGAAGCAATTGTCCCACGATGTGATGGAGGATGACACTGAAGATGACGCCGGCACGGCACTGTTAAGTGGAGGCTATTTCCAGCTGTTTACTGAGACAGTACCGGATGATGTAAAGAGATTGTATACTGAGTCAGCGATATCAGATTATGCCTCGCTTGCTCAGACAGCTCATCGCCTTAAGGGCGTGTTTGCTATGCTCAATTTGACACCGGGCAAACAGCTTTGTGAAGCGTTAGAACACCACATCAAAGTATGTGACGATTCAAACATTAAAAATACCACCAGTAATATTGACGCTTATGTCAATCAACTGCTGCAGCAAGGTAACCAATAAGATGAATAACTTGAATGTAATTATTGCCGATGATCACCCAATTGTTCTTTTCGGTATCCGAAAGTCTCTGGAACAAATTGAGTGGGTTAACGTTGTAGGTGAATTTGAAGATTCAACGGCGCTAATCAACAACCTGTCCAAACTTGATGCGAACGTCCTGATCACCGACCTCTCTATGCCAGGGGAAAAATACGGCGACGGTATTACGCTGATTAAATATATCAAACGTCACTATCCCGATCTGTCCATCATTGTTCTGACAATGAACAATAACCCAGCCATTCTGAGCTCGGTGCTGGATCTGGATATTGAAGGCATTGTCCTGAAACAGGGGGCGCCAACCGATTTGCCAAAAGCGCTGGCGGCACTGCAGAAAGGCAAGAAATATACGCCGGAAAGCGTCGCCAAACTGCTGGAGAAAATCAGCGCGGGCGGCTATGGCGATAAACGTCTGTCACCTAAAGAGAGCGAAGTATTACGCCTCTTTGCTGAAGGTTTCCTGGTGACCGAAATTGCCAAGAAGCTGAACCGCAGTATTAAGACCATCAGTAGCCAGAAAAAATCGGCCATGATGAAGCTGGGCGTGGATAATGATATCGCCCTGCTCAACTACCTGTCGTCCGTCAGTGCGACACAAATCGATAAAGATTAAGTCCTCAGGCGGTGCGTTTCGCACCGCCTCTTTTCCCTGCTACCCTACCCGCGTTTTCCGTACCCGCTCTGCATAAATGCCCAGCGTTGTTTTCAACACGTCTAAGGTCACCGGCTTCGACAAACAGTTGTCCATCCCTGCATCCATGCAGCGCTGTTTTTCTTCTGCCAGCGCGTTGGCGGTGACGCCGACTACCGGAAACACGTGCCCCAGCTGGCGCAGTCGCTGCGTCAGGCGATAGCCATCCATATTCGGCATGTTGACATCGGTAAGCACGATATCGATGTTATTACGACTGAGAACGTTTAACGCATCGACGCCGTCCTGGGCGGTCTTAACCTGATAACCCAGGGTGCCAAGCTGTTCTGACAGCAGCATACGGTTGATAGGATGATCGTCAACGATCAGTACCATAATGTCGTCATTATGAATTTTTTCTTCCACCGGACCGTCGAGCGCCAGGCCATCGTTCACCTCCGCGTCAACCGTAATCCGGTAAATGCGCGCCAGCAGCGTGGGTAACTCATGCAGGGTTGCCGTGCTGTGGATCCAGCGTCCCGTCTGAGGCTCACGGGGCATGTCCACGTGCGAACCGTCAAAAGTGATAACCGCCCGCACTGGCGCGTGGATGTCGGGCACGTAATCTGTCAGCACCACATCATCACTGCCCGGCTGGGCCTGATATTCAGCAACCTGGATACCATGCTGCTTTAGCAGCCGTTCAAGGTACTGCGCCAGATATTCATTGCGCATCGCCAGCCAGATTTTCTTATCCTGTAAGCCGTCCAGCAGCGGAATGGAAGGCTGTTTACCGTTGTAGATCGGAATACGGACAATAAACTGGCTTCCCATTCCCGGCTCAGATTCAACCTCAATGTCACCGTCCATCATGTTGATCAGTTTTTCACAGATCGCCAGCCCCAATCCGGTCCCCTGGAAATTACGCTGTACGCCGTTGCCCACCTGGAAAAAGGGATCAAACAGTCGGGTCAACTCTTTAGCCGGAATACCCACACCGGTATCACGCGTGCGGAACGCCAGATAGCCTTGTGTGACATAGGCATGCAGAATAATACAGCCCGTATGGGTGAATTTAATGGCGTTATTCAGAAGGTTAGAAATCACCTGCTGCAGTCGCAGAGGATCACCATCAAGTGCCTGCGGAACATCGTGCTCGATATAGCAGTAAAGCGTCAGGCGCTTCTTCACCACCAGGGAGAGATAGTTTCCGACAATATGGGTGATCACTTCGCGCGGCGAGAAAGGTCGCGGCTCTATTTTCAACTGTTCCGATTCAATTTTGGAGAAGTCGAGAATATCGCTGATGATCTTCAACAGCAGGCTGGAAGAGTTATTCATCGCGGTCACCAGCGAGTCTATGCCGCTCGGCAGCTGCCGCGTCTGCAGCAGATCCAGGTTACCAATGATGCCATACAACGGCGTACGAAGTTCGTGACTGACCGTTGCCAGGAACATGGATTTCGACTGGCTGGCCTGCTCTGCCGCGTGGGCCATTTCCTGTAAGGATTGCTCCATGCGCACGCGGGCGGAAACATCCACCAGCACACAGATCGCCACGTTTTCATTGCGGTAGCGGGAATGCACAAAGCTGATTTGCAGGTTAGTATTACTGCCCGTGAGGACATCAACAAAGTTAACCTGCTGCCCGCCGATGATCTCATTTAATCGCTTACGGTCTTCCTGCGTCAGCAGCGTCAGATAGTTGTGTGCCAACTCGTTACTGAGAATATTGGTACCATCGCTGGTGCGTAAAATGCAGATCCCTACCGGCGCTGAAGCGACAATTTTACGGTTGAACTGCTCGTGCTCTTCCAGCCGGTGTGCGTTTTCTTCCGCTGGCAAAAACATGCGTCTCTCAAACAGCCAGGCAAGCGTAAACAGCAGGATGGCGCTCAGGATATTCAGCAACAGGGCATTGATCATCATCAGTTTGAGCTGATCGACCAGCACATCGGTAGAGACCGACCACACCACGTTAAGATTCGACGGTGGCAACGGTTTTTTCAGCACCAACTGACGGTAACCGTCAAGATAGCCAAACCAGGTTTTATCATCAGGCAATTCATTTAATGAAAAGCCCAAACCGCCCCGGCGCGAGGTCAGGAGCGGAGCGTAATTTTCATCCGTAATCGTTGCCGTGACGGGCAGGCTACCGGGCTGAATAAACGCATCAAGCTGGATATTTTGCTCGACGCCCAGCAGGGCCTGAAGTTTATCCGCCACGTAGATCGGCATGATAACAGAGAAGTTTCCTACGCCTGGCTGGGCGCTGCTGTTTACCCAGTAGACCGGGTTGCGACGCTCCTCTTCCGAACTGTTGCGGTAGCGCTGAAGGTTTTCCTGCAACAGCTTGAGGCTGTTATCGCGGTTAACGTTGTTACCAATAGCAAAATCCGCCAGACACTTGTTATCGCCACCAATGAGGAACACCCGGTTGAGCTCATAAGATGAGGCGAAATGACTCCTCCAGTAATTGATATAGTTACTGAGTGAGTCCAGTGAGTTGCGCCAGGTTGCGCTCATGGCGGTGCAGTCATCACTGGAAAAAAGGGGGGTAAACTGCGGTTGAATCGTCTTTCCTGCCGTTGACCGATCTGAGGCTTCTCCCCCGCCGCTGGCGCTGGTGAGGTGGTTTTCAGCGATGAACTTAAGCTCGCGCATCTTGCCCGCTGAGAGGCGAACGTACCAGTCAATTGTGCCGTAGTTGCCAGCAAATTCCTGCCGTACCTTGTTCTCTTTATCGTGAAGTACGCTAATGATGTAGAAGGTGGTCAGCACCGCGCCCAGTAGCCAGATTAGCAGCGCCAACGCGCGAAACAGATAGCGCGAAATGCGAAGCGTCGTGCGGAAAGAGACTAGATATTTCAAAGGTAACTCGCAGGTGGCAAGGTTAGTCGCATCGTGGGATTTTTAATGCTCATACACTAGCTTTATCGCAGCAAAAAAGCCAGTCGGTGACGGGCACCGGGCGCAGTTTGGGACTATTTGCCCCTGAGGAAATCATCCTTTGCCAAACCTGCCGCAAAAAAAACGGCAGGTCGGGTGATCCCTGACCTGCCGTTGCTCTTAACGTACGACGCGCTAATTACTCATCGTCGTCCGCTGCGGGTACGTCATCGTCGTCATTGTCGACTTCAGGTACGATATCGTCATCCCCTTCCGCCACGCTGCCGTCGATAGAGTCCAGCTCTTCTTCTTCCACCGGCTCAGCCACGCGTTGCAGTCCGACCACGTTCTCGTCCTCTGCCGTACGAATCAGAATCACACCCTGGGTATTACGGCCCACGATGCTGACTTCAGACACACGGGTTCTCACCAGGGTGCCGGCATCAGTGATCATCATGATCTGATCGCTGTCGACCACCTGCACTGCACCAATCACCGGGCCATTACGCTCGGTCACTTTGATGGAGATCACGCCCTGCGTCGCACGGGATTTGGTTGGATACTCACTGTTCGCGGTACGCTTACCGTAGCCGTTCTGCGTCACGGTGAGAATCGCGCCCTCTTCACGCGGCACAATCAGGGAAACCACACGATCGTTTTGCGCCAGCTTGATACCGCGTACGCCCGAGGCCGTACGGCCCATGGCACGCACGGCAGATTCGGCGAAGCGAACCACTTTACCGGCGGCCGAGAACAGCATCGCCTCGTCGTTACCGTTGGTCAGCGCTACGCCAATCAGCTCGTCATCATCGCGCAGGTTAATGGCGATGATACCGGCGCTGCGTGGACGGCTGAACTCCTGCAGACCGGTTTTCTTCACCGTGCCGCTCGCGGTTGCCATAAAGATATTGAAGCCTTCGGTGTATTCGCGCACAGGCAGAATCGCCGTGATACGTTCATTCGCTTCAAGCGGCAACAGGTTGACGATTGGACGTCCACGTGCCCCACGGCTGGCTTCCGGCAGCTGGTAAACCTTCATCCAGTAGAGTCGGCCACGGCTGGAGAAGCACAGAATCGTATCGTGGGTGTTTGCCACCAACAGACGATCGATAAAATCTTCTTCTTTAATGCGGGCGGCAGACTTGCCTTTGCCACCGCGACGCTGCGCTTCGTAATCACTCAGCGGCTGATATTTTACATAGCCCTGATGCGACAGCGTGACGACCACATCTTCCTGATTGATCAGGTCCTCGATGTTGATGTCTGCGCTGTTCGCAGTGATTTCCGTGCGGCGCTCATCGCCGAACTGATCGCGCATCAGTTCCAGCTCTTCGCGAATGACTTCCATCAGGCGCTCAGAACTTCCCAGGATGTGGAGCAACTCCGCAATTTGATCCAGCAGCTGTTTGTATTCATCCAGCAGCTTTTCATGCTCAAGCCCGGTCAGTTTCTGTAAACGTAAGTCCAGAATGGCCTGAGCCTGCTGTTCAGTCAGGTAATATTTACCCTCACGAATACCAAACTGCGCTTCCAGCCACTCTGGGCGGGCAGCATCATCACCGGCACGCTCCAGCATGGCAGACACGTTGCCCAGATCCCAGGATTGTGCGATCAGGCCCGCTTTCGCTTCGGCAGGCGTGGGCGCACGGCGGATCAGCTCAATGATCGGATCGATGTTAGCCAGCGCAATCGCCAGGCCTTCAAGGATATGCGCACGATCGCGAGCTTTGCGCAGTTCAAAAATAGTACGACGCGTGACCACTTCACGACGATGGCGAACGAAGGCTTCCAGAATCTCCTTCAGTGCCATAATCTTCGGCTGGCCCTGATGCAGCGCCACCATGTTGATACCGAAAGAGGTTTGCAACTGAGTCAGTGAATAGAGGTTGTTGAGGACGACTTCACCAACCGCATCACGCTTGATTTCAATGACAATACGCATGCCGTCTTTATCAGACTCATCACGCAGCGCACTGATGCCTTCAACGCGTTTTTCTTTCACCAGCTCGGCGATTTTCTCAATCAGGCGCGCTTTGTTCACCTGATACGGCAGTTCGTGAATGATGATGGTTTCACGCCCGGTTTTGGCGTCCACTTCCACTTCACCACGGGCACGGATATACACTTTACCGCGACCGGTGCGATAGGCTTCTTCAATGCCGCGACGACCGTTAATGATGGCCGCTGTCGGGAAGTCAGGCCCCGGAATGTGCTCCATCAGCCCTTCGATGCTGATGTTTTCATCTTCGATATAGGCGAGGCAGCCGTTGATCACTTCACGCAGGTTGTGCGGTGGGATATTGGTTGCCATGCCGACTGCGATACCGGACGAACCGTTTACCAGCAGGTTAGGAATTTTGGTGGGCAGAACTTCAGGGATCTGCTCGGTGCCGTCGTAGTTCGGAACGAAATCAACGGTCTCTTTTTCCAGGTCAGCTAACAGGTCGTGGGCGATTTTGGACATGCGCACTTCGGTATAACGCATCGCCGCAGCGGAGTCGCCGTCGATGGATCCGAAGTTGCCTTGACCGTCCACCAGCATGTAACGCAGGGAGAAAGGCTGGGCCATACGTACAATGGTGTCGTAAACGGCAGAATCACCATGGGGGTGATATTTACCGATAACGTCACCGACGACGCGGGCAGATTTTTTATAGGGTTTGTTCCAGTCATTACCCAGTTCGCTCATCGCGTATAGTACGCGGCGATGTACTGGCTTCAGGCCATCACGCACATCGGGTAAAGCTCGGCCAACGATGACCGACATGGCGTAATCGAGGTAAGAATTTTTTAACTCTTCTTCGATATTAACCGGTGTAATTTCTCTCGCAAGGTCGCTCATGGAGCCGCTATCCCTCTACTAATCCCGGATTTTAAAGGTGCGAAAGTATATCACAGAGCAATTCGCTGGTGAACGTTAACCACCTTATTAAGGTGCTTTTCCTCAAGTTGATAAGGTGCGTCAGAGTCAGTTAAGCGTTTATACTGATGTCACGTTTTGTCAGGAGTCACGATTCAATGAATGCACAACCACAGAATCATCAGCACAATGTCGATGCACAGGAAATTGCCAAGTTTGAGGCCGTTGCCTCGCGCTGGTGGGATCTGGAGGGCGAATTTAAACCGCTGCACCGTATTAACCCTCTGCGGCTGGGCTATATTGCGCAACACAGCAACGGGCTGTTCGGCAAGAAAGTCCTGGATGTTGGCTGTGGCGGCGGCATCCTGGCCGAAAGCATGGCGCGGGAAGGCGCGGTGGTCACCGGGCTGGATATGGGTGCCGAACCGCTGGAAGTGGCGCGTCTGCATGCCCTGGAGAGCGGCGTCACGCTCAGCTATGTCCAGCAAACGGTGGAAGAGCACGCCAGCGCGCATGCGGGCGAATACGATGTGGTGACCTGCATGGAAATGCTGGAACATGTGCCCGATCCGCGTTCGGTGGTGCATGCCTGCGCGCAGTTAGTTAAACCGGGTGGTGAAGTGTTCTTCTCGACTATCAACCGCAATCCTAAAGCCTGGCTGATGGCCATTTTTGGCGCTGAATATGTGCTGCGCATGGTGCCGCGGGGAACCCATGATGTGAAGAAATTTATCCGCCCTTCTGAGTTGCTGGGCTGGGTCGATGAAACGCCGCTACGTGAGCGCAATATGATTGGCCTGCATTACAACCCCATCACCGATAAGTTTCGTCTGGGTAACGGTGTGGATGTGAACTACATGATACACACGCATCACGGCAACGCCTGATAATCCTGCAGCGTGCGGCTCTGTCCTGCCCACGCTGCTGTCATCCTGTTGTCATCTGCGCAGGTTAGTGTTTCCGTGGGGCGGATCCAGGGCATTGGCTGAGACAGTATCTGCACGTTTTGCTCTCCCGCGCTGAGGTGTTGGAAAAGTTAGCGCAATGTTTGAAAAATCAGCGGTCGATCATAAATTGCAATATTTTCTCTGAATGGTTGACACGACCTGCGGCCTTACGAGACGCGGCTTAAGAAAACCCTCAGAAAATACAACCCCCGCAGACATCATTTTTTCCTCTTGTTAAGCGCCAGCAAAATACTAGAATAAGCCTCCATATTGTTATGCATATCGTCGACAACCCCAAGATGTAGTGTTTATCCACAACATTATTCACAATGAATATGCTGTGTATAAATCGGGATTTCTTTTAATTATTGGATACTCACGCAAAGGTAAAAACGCGACATGAACCAAAGTCTGCTCGTTACTAAACGCGATGGCCGCCAGGAGCGCATTGATCTCGACAAAATTCACCGTGTCCTCGACTGGGCGGCCGAAGGGCTGAACAATGTGTCGGTTTCACAGGTAGAACTGCGTTCCCACATTCAGTTTTATGATGGCATCAAAACGTCTGACATCCATGAAACGATCATCAAGGCCGCTGCAGACCTTATTTCTCGCGATGCCCCTGACTATCAATACCTTGCCGCCCGACTGGCAATCTTCCACCTGCGTAAAAAAGCTTACGGTCAGTTTGAACCGCCCGCGCTGTACGATCAGGTTGTTAAGATGGTCGATCTGGGCAAGTACGATCGCCATCTGCTGGAAGACTACAGCCGTGAAGAGTTCGAGCAGATGGATGGCTTTCTCGACCACTGGCGCGATATGAATTTCTCCTACGCGGCCGTGAAGCAGTTAGAAGGCAAATACCTGGTTCAGAACCGCGTCTCCGGTGAGATCTACGAAAGTGCCCAGTTCCTGTATATCCTGGTCGCCGCCTGCCTGTTCTCAGGTTATCCGCGCGATACGCGTATGGATTACATCAAGCGTTTCTACGATGCGATCTCGACCTTCAAAATCTCGCTGCCAACGCCCATCATGTCGGGAGTGCGTACGCCTACGCGTCAGTTCAGCTCCTGCGTGCTGATTGAGTGCGGCGACAGCCTGGATTCGATCAATGCCACCTCCAGCGCCATTGTGAAATACGTTTCTCAGCGCGCGGGCATTGGTATCAACGCCGGACGTATCCGCGCGCTGGGCAGCCCTATCCGTGGTGGCGAAGCATTCCACACGGGCTGTATCCCGTTCTATAAGCACTTCCAGACTGCGGTGAAATCCTGTTCGCAGGGCGGCGTTCGTGGCGGCGCAGCCACGCTGTTCTACCCAATGTGGCACCTGGAAGTCGAAAGCCTGTTAGTGCTGAAAAACAACCGTGGCGTTGAAGGCAACCGCGTGCGTCATATGGACTATGGCGTGCAGCTCAACAAGATGATGTATCAGCGTCTGCTTAAAGGCGAAGACATCACGCTGTTCAGCCCGTCAGACGTGCCTGGCCTGTACGATGCCTTCTTTGCCGATCAGGATGAGTTTGAGCGCCTCTACACCAAATATGAAAAAGACAGCAGCATTCGCAAGCAGCGAGTGAAAGCCGTCGATCTGTTCTCGCTGATGATGCAGGAACGCGCCTCAACGGGCCGTATCTACATCCAGAACGTCGATCACTGCAACACACACAGCCCGTTTGACGCCAGCATCGCGCCGGTTCGCCAGTCTAACCTGTGTCTGGAAATTGCGCTGCCGACCAAGCCGCTGAGCGACGTCAACGACGAGAACGGTGAAATCGCGCTGTGTACGCTGTCAGCGTTCAACCTGGGCGCCATTGACAGCCTGGACGATCTGGAAGAGCTGGCGACCCTGGCGGTACGTGCGCTGGATGCCCTGCTCGATTATCAGGATTACCCGATTCCTGCCGCACAACGCGGTGCGATGGGCCGTCGCACGCTGGGTATTGGCGTGATTAACTTTGCTTACTACCTGGCGAAGCACGGCGTGCGTTACTCCGACGGCAGCGCCAACGGCCTGACGCACAAAACCTTTGAAGCCATTCAGTATTACCTGCTGAAAGCCTCAAACGAGCTGGCGAAAGAGCAAGGTGCCTGCCCGTGGTTTAATGAAACCACCTATGCGCAGGGCGTACTGCCGATCGACACCTACAAGAAAGATCTGGATGCGATTTGCAATGAGCCGCTGCACCTGGACTGGGAAACCCTGCGTGAGCAGATTAAAACCCACGGTCTGCGTAACTCAACGCTTTCTGCGCTGATGCCGTCTGAAACCTCATCGCAGATTTCAAACGCTACCAATGGTATTGAGCCGCCGCGTGGTCATATCAGCATCAAGGCATCCAAAGACGGTATTCTGCGTCAGGTGGTGCCGGAGTATGAGCGTCTTAAAGATCAGTACGAACTGCTGTGGGATATGCCCTCCAACGACGGTTACCTGCAGCTGGTTGGCGTGATGCAGAAATTTATCGATCAGGCGATTTCGTCTAACACCAACTACGATCCGTCACGCTTCCCGAATGGCAAAGTGCCGATGAAGCAGTTGCTGAAAGATCTGCTGACCGCCTATAAGTTCGGCGTGAAGACGCTCTATTATCAAAACACCCGTGATGGTGCGGAAGATGCGCAGGATGATCTGGCACCTTCTATTCAGGATGATGGCTGCGAAAGCGGCGCCTGTAAGATCTGACGGTCGGGCGGGAGCCATTCCCGCCCACATTTTCCCGCGAGGCCGGTGCTGAGCCTCGTCTACATTGGACAGTTTTTTATGGCTTACTCCACTTTTTCTCAGAATAAAAATGACCAGTTGAAAGAGCCGATGTTTTTCGGTCAGTCCGTTAACGTGGCCCGTTTTGACCAGCAGAAATACGATATCTTTGAAAAGCTGATCGAAAAGCAGCTTTCGTTCTTCTGGCGTCCTGAAGAGGTCGATGTTTCACGCGATCGCATCGATTACCAGGCCCTGCCCGATCACGAAAAACACATTTTTATCAGCAACCTGAAATATCAGACGCTGCTGGACTCCATTCAGGGACGCAGCCCGAACGTGGCGCTGCTGCCGCTGATCTCCATTCCTGAGCTGGAAACCTGGATCGAAACATGGGCATTCTCAGAGACGATCCACTCACGCTCCTACACCCACATCATTCGTAACATCGTAAACGACCCGGCGGTGGTGTTTGACGATATCGTGACCAACCAGCAGATTCTGGCACGTGCTCAGGATATCTCGCAGTACTACGATGATCTGATTGAGATGACCAGCTACTGGCATCTGTTAGGTGAAGGCACCCATCAGGTTAACGGTAAGTCCGTCACCGTCAGCCTGCGTGCCCTGAAAAAGCAGTTGTACATCTGTCTGATGAGCGTCAACGCGCTGGAAGCCATCCGTTTCTATGTCAGCTTTGCCTGCTCGTTTGCGTTTGCCGAGCGTGAGCTGATGGAAGGCAATGCGAAAATCATTAAGCTGATTGCCCGCGACGAAGCCCTACATCTGACCGGTACTCAGCACATGCTGAACCTGCTGCGCACTGGCGAAGACGATCCTGAAATGAAAGAGATCGCCGCCGAATGTCGTGAAGAGTGTTTTGAACTGTTCAAAAAAGCGGCACTGCAGGAAAAAGAGTGGGCGGAATACCTGTTCAGCGGCGGTTCGATGATCGGCCTGAACAAAGATATCCTGTGTCAGTATATTGAATACATTACCAATATTCGTATGCAGGCGGTTGGCCTCGATCTGCCTTTCGAAACGCGTTCTAACCCGATTCCCTGGATCAACGCATGGCTGGTGTCGGACAACGTTCAGGTGGCCCCGCAGGAAGTGGAAGTCAGCTCCTATCTGGTCGGTCAGATTGACTCCGAAGTGGGCGAAAACGACTTCGACGATTTCCAGTTGTAATGATGAGCCGTTCCGTTGTTATTCTGCGCAGTTCCGGTACCCGACTGGAGGGCGCAGACGATCACCCTAACCTGCTGACGATGCTGGAAGCCAACAACCTGTGTGTTGAATTCCAGTGCCGTGAGGGCTATTGCGGCTCCTGCCGGATGCGGCTACTGAGCGGCGAAGTCGACTACGCGGAAAAGCCGCTGGCGTTTATTGAGCAGGGCGAGATCCTGCCCTGCTGCTGTAAGGCGAAGGGCGAGATCGAGCTTGAACTCTAGGCACGCATCTCAGGCAGTTAATAAACCGTCATTCCAACCGAATGGCGGTTTTTTTTCTGGCGCTGGCTCAGGGAATACGGGCAATCACCTTGATTTCAAAATCGAAGCCTGCCAGCCAGGTGAGATCAACAACGCCACGTCCCCAGCATAAAACCGTCAGCGCGCGCCGCTTAACGGTTTGTCGGCGCTTTCATAAGACAGGCTGGGCGACGCCAGCCCTTACGTACGCTCAGGCTTAGTGCTTCACCGTTTCGATCACATCGATCCAGCCGTGCCCTGTGCTTACCTCACTGCCGTGTAGCCAACGGCGCAGCATATTCATCGCCATCATCGCCACCACTTTTTGCCGGGTTTCCAGATTATGACGACCGTGGTTAAACTTCACGCGTTGTCCCCAGGTCGCCTCCGGCGTGTGTAGCGCAACGGAAATCTCGCCTTCGCTCAGGTTGCCGACCGACAGGGCCAACGGCGTCTGCAGCCTCGCCGCCAGCGCCTGCGTGCGCATCACCTGTACCTCAAGGCTTTCGTCCTGCTGCGGCAGAATTTCGGTGGCGCTCAGGGGAACCTCAGCCGAAGCCAACTGCCAGTTGAGTAACCCTGCCGTGTACTGCTCGCTGATTGCGAGACGCAGGTTACGTTGATTCAGTTCTCGCGCCAACAGCGCAGGCAGCCCCTCCAACCCTTCAAAAATCGTGCATTCCGCCAGCAGTAAACGCACCTGCTGCCAGACCTGCTCCATCGCCACGCGCTGTGAGGCAGGCCCGGTGAGCTTAATTTCGATAATGGGCATTGATGAACGGTAGCCCATCAACACGTTTTCCGGCAGCGCCAGCGGCTCCAGTTCATTAGCAATATCGCTTTCACCCCGACCAAAGGTCGTCAGCCGCAGACACAGCGGCGGCTCTGGCAGGTCAAATTTATTTTTCAGGCGGGGGATGATTTGTTGTTCAACCATCACTTTAAATTCGGAGGGTACGCCGGGGGTAAAAAACAGCCAACAACGGTTGAGCTGCAGGGCAAATCCACAGGCGGTGCCGACCGGATTATCGAGCATTTCGGCATTGGCAGGAATTTCGGCCTGTTTGCGATTGCTGTCGGCCATCACACGTCCACGACTGGCGAACCAGGCTTCCATAGTTTCAAGCCAGGCTTCCTGCATCACCAGTTCAACGCCACTCGCCATCGCAGCCGCCTGGGCGCTAAGGTCATCAGATGTGGGCCCCAGGCCGCCGTTAACGATGAGCACATCCGCTTCAAGACTACGTGCCTGTAAGGTCTCAACCAGGGACGACAGGGAATCACCTACTGTTGTACGGCTGGTCATCGGCATTCCGTGCTGAAATAACACATCAGCCAGCCAGGCCGCGTTGGTATCGACGATTTGACCGTGTAACACTTCATCGCCCGTGGACAGCATTTCGACTCTAATCACGTTCTTTCTCCTTGTGCCATTAGGTTCACTTTAGAAAGCCCCTGCGTAAAACACAATCTGTAAGGGAGATTTAGCGTCGAATAAGGCCGCGTCTGGCGAGAGGATAAGGAGGAGATAAGAAGCTATAAAGCAGGCAAGGGATATTGAGAAAGCGCAAACGGACAGGAGTGAGCCTGCCCGTTGTACGTATTGCACTACGCGTTTAGCTTAACGGCGAGCCAGCAGCAGGCCTAAAACCAGCCCTGCCGTTGCACCAATACCGATGCCCTTCCACGGTTTCTCATGAACGTAATCGTCGGCACGGTAAGCAACCTGTTTAGCACGATAGTAGTAGCTATCGGACGCCTGACTAACACGTGACTTTACATCTTCCAGCGCTCGTTCAGCTTTGGTTTTCAGTTCGATGTATTTCTGGTCGGCCGGATCCCCTGATGACTTCAGCACTTCTTCCAGCGTTTCGGTCAGCAGTGCGATATCGTCGTCATAGCCTGTTTCAAAAGATTCAGTCTGTTTTACCATCATTTCCTCCATGTGAATTGCAAAGCACCTGGTTAACTATAGTCACAAAACAGGGCTTTGCGTGGAACTCCGCCAGGAATTGCCTGAAAATCAGCGTGAGTAAACAAAATGGCAGTGAATCTGTGTCACGCTGGGCGCTACGCAAAGAAGTGTAAGAGATGGCCCGCTGGCAGCGATTTCGCTTCGCTTATTTGATTTATCTGATAAATTTTCAACGAAATGAATTTTTATCTACGCCGACTGTCGTACCCAGCTGTTGCCTGTAATAATCAGGCCATGTGCATATCAATGCGCTGACACGACAGTCACAGCAAACTCGAACAGCTAAGGAATGATCTCTGGCATGAATCGCAGAATGTTTATGAAAGCGTCAATGGCCTTTTCCGCCGTAAGCGGTATGACAGGCTTATCAACGCTGTTCGCGCAATCCGCCTGGGCAGATGATGGCATTGCTGACGGAACCGCAGTACGCTTCGATTTCGATGAGTTGAAGAAGAATGCGGCCGCGCTGGCTAAAAAACCCTGGGGCGGCGCACCCGGCCCCCTTCCCCCCACGTTGGCAACCCTGACACCACAGGCATACAACGACATTCAGTATGATGCCAACCACTCTCTGTGGAACAATATTCCCAATCGCGAACTGGATGTGCAGTTCTTCCACGTAGGCATGGGATTTAAACGCCGCATCCGCATGTTCTCTGTGGACAGCGCCAGTCGTGAAGCACGCGAGATTCATTTTCGTCCTGAGTTGTTTAACTACAACGATGCCAAAGTCGATACCAAACAACTGCAGGGTAAAACGGATCTTGGCTTTGCCGGTTTCCGCGCCTTCAAAAAACCTGAGCTGGCCCGCCGCGACATTGTCTCGTTTCTGGGTGCCAGCTATTTCCGCGCGGTCGATGACACTTATCAGTACGGCCTGTCCGCGCGTGGCGTGGCCATCAACACCTTCAGCAACGGTCAGGAAGAGTTTCCAGACTTTACGGCCTTCTGGTTTGAAACGCCGAAAGCGGAAGACACCACTTTTACCTGCTATGCCTTACTGGACGGTGCCAGCATCACCGGGGCCTATAAGTTTGTCATTCACTGCGAAGCAGAACGCGTGGTCATGGAGATTGAGAATCATCTCTTTGCCCGCAAGGACATTCGTCAGTTAGGCATCTCGCCGATGACCAGCATGTTCAGCTGCGGCACCAACGAACGCCGGATGTGTAACACCTATCATCCGCAGATTCATGACTCCGATCGCCTGGCGATGTGGAGCGGCAAAGGTGAATGGATTGCCCGGCCGTTAAATAATCCTCAGCGCCTGCAGTTCAACGCCTACGAAGACGAAAACCCGCGCGGCTTTGGCCTGCTCCAGCTTGACCATGACTTTGAGAACTATCAGGACGTGATTGGCTGGTATAACAAACGCCCAAGCCTGTGGGTGGAACCGGTAGGCAAATGGGGCAAAGGCGCCATTAACCTGATGGAAATTCCAACCACCGGCGAAACGCTTGATAACATCGTCTGCTTCTGGCAGCCCGCAGAGCCGATCAAAGCCGGTAGCGAATACAATTTTGCCTACAAGCTTTACTGGAGCGCCCTGCCGCCCGTTCAGAGCGATCTGGCCCGCGTAGATGCGACCCGCACCGGCATTGGTGGTTTCCCCGAAGGCTGGGCGCCGGGCGAGCACTTCCCGGATGTCTGGTGCCGCCGTTTCGCTGTGGACTTTATCGGCGGCGACTTGCAGGCAGCCGCACCGAAAGGCATTGAACCGGTGATTACGGTTTCCTCAGGCACCTTTAAACAGGTAGAGATCCTGTATGTCGAACCGATAAAAGGTTACCGCATCCTGTTCGACTGGTATCCCAACAGCGACAGCGTTCAGCCCGTTGAGATGCGCCTGTTCCTGCGCACCAAAGACGAAACCCTGAGTGAGACCTGGCTCTATCAGTATGTGCCACCGCCGCCGGACCAGCGTAGATACGTTGACGATCGCCAGATGACCGTAAGCTAACGCTTCCCTCTCACGTGAAATGCATCTCAGGCCAACCGCCGGGATGCATTTTTTTTGCCCCACAGGGCATCTGAGCCGTTAGCGGCGCTTTACTGCCCTGCTCTGCGCATATCGATATGGGGAATACCGTCCTCAAGATAGCTGTCGCTGACCGTGATAAAGCCATGTCGCTGGTAGAACGCCTCAAGATGCGCCTGAGCAGAGAGAAACTGTGAATGCCCCGGCCAGTGCTGCTCACAACTGGCGATTGCCTGTGTCATCAGCTGGTTGCCTAAGTTCAGGCCACGAGCCTTACTAGATATGAGCACGCGTCCGATTTTCACCTCTGCCCCCGCGCGATCGGGTGACAATATGCGCGCGTAGGCCAGCAGGTCCCCCTGCGCCATGCCGAGAATGTGACGATTCTCGCCCTGCAAATCCAGGCCATCGACGTCCAGATAGGCGCACTGCTGCTCCACGACGAATACCTCACAGCGTAAAGCCAGCGCCGCGTAGAGCTGCGGAACGCTTAAGGCTTGATGCTGAAGATCCAGCCAACTGATATGCATGTCTTATCCTTACTAAAATGGGCCGCCTGCCCGGGAGGCATCACATCACTTTACCGCGCCGGCCTTTCTGCAGCCAGTGAAGATAATGTTGAGGCCAGGCCATGGTCGGCGTGCCGGGTTTTCCCATACCAAAGCCATGCCCGCCCGTGAGATAGCGCACCAGCTCGACGTCAACCTGATGCTGTTGGCAGGCGCTGGCCATGATCAGGGTGTTATGGGGATCGGAAACCGGATCGTCTTCGGCCTGGACCAGAAAAAAGGGAGGCGATGTCGATGACACGTAATTCTGAACCGACCAGGCTGCATCCTCTGCCGCCGTCGCATGCGTTCCCACCAACATACGGTGCGTTGCGGTGTGCGTATAGGGCGCTTCCAGGGTGATCACCGGATAGATCAGCGCCGCCCCGTCAGCATAAGCTGGCGCACTGTCCAACGCATCAAGGGCTGCATAGCTTTGAAAGTCTTGGCGCGTCACAGCCATTCCGAGTAAGTGCCCACCCGCGGAAAAACCCAGCACCGAGAGCCGCTTTGCCTGCGGCCGTAACAGCCGCAGCGCGCGCTGGGCGTCCTGCAGCGCGACTATGTTGCCCGCTGCCCAGCCCTCGCCGGGAAGCCGGTAGCGCAGAATCGCCGCCGTATAGCCGCGTGCCGTTAACCAGCGTGCCGCAGGCCAGGCTTCTTTCGCCATTTCTATCCGTTTGTACCCCCCGCCGCCGGCTATCAGAACAACATGGCCGTTGGGCATGTTCGGTTTGATCACTGTCAGCGTCGGCACCGCGATATTGCGCTGTGCGCCCGAAGATGAGGTCTTAACGGCACCGACAGGGCCGCCGCCGCCGCCGGGTGGCGTGCCAGGCCAGAGCGGAATCACCGTGTGTGAGATTTCCGGCTGGGATGCCCACGACAGCGTGCTCTTTGCGACTATCAGCGCAGCGGTGAAGCCTAATAAAAAATGACGGCGCTCCATAGGCCATGCTCCTGTAACAAGCCAGAGGACATTGCAGCAGAAAAATAGGGAGACAGAATGAAGATAACGTATTTTTTTAGGGCAGCAGAAACCCTTGCGTCGTCACCGGTCGTGCGGTTAAGTCGCTGCGTGGTGCAGTAGGCAGATTTCAGACAAAAAAATCAGGCCCGAGGGCCTGATTCAGTATGACAATCGACGATTACATCAGGGGCTGAGCCATCTGTACCAGTCTGATTAACGGCTGCGGATAAACACCTAACAGCAGTACCAGAATCGCTGAAATCAGTACCACCACGCCGCCCGCGGTGAAGGCCCAGTTATCAGGCGTATCACGGTTAAGCAGTTCTGGTGGGCTCAGGTACAGGCTCACGGTCACGCGCAGATAGTAGTACAGGCCGATAGCACTCCCCACCACCACCGCACCGGTCAACCACCACAGGTGCGCACTCACGCCAGAGGCAATCACGTAGAACTTACCGATAAAGCCCAGCGTCATTGGAATACCGGCCAGCGACAGCATCATCACCGTCATCACCGCAGACAGAACCGGACGACGCCAGAACAGACCGCGATACGAGTAAAGTGAATCCGCATCCGGACCGCGATAAGGGCTCGACATCAGGCTCACGACACCAAAGGCACCCAGGCTGCTGAACAGGTAACCGGCCAGGTAAACCCCAGAGGTTTCCAGCGACAGCTGATGATCTTTCACCGCAATCAGCGCCACCAGCAAATAACCCAGATGCGCGATGGAGGAGTAACCCAACAGGCGCTTAATGTTGCTCTGCGAGATCGCCATCAGGTTACCGAACAGGATGGAAACGAAGGCGATGATACCCAATACCGTTCGCACCGCTTCGCTGTCGGTCACCGGCGCATACATGAACAAGCGCATGACGACACCGAAGATGGCGATTTTACTGGCCGTGGCCAGGAACGTTGATACCGGAGCCGGTGCCCCCTGATACACGTCTGGCGTCCACAGGTGGAACGGCACCAGCGACAGCTTAAAGCCCAGACCAATAATCAGCATTCCCAGGCCCACCAGCAACAGTGGCGCCTGAATCATGCTGTCAGTCAGGCTTTTGCCCAGGCTGACGAAGCCCAGGTTGCCAGAGTCAGCGTAAATCAGCGCAATACCAAACAGCAGGAAGGACGATGCCGCCGCCGACAGGATAGTGTATTTCAGGGCCGCTTCCAGCGAACGTTTCTGGCGGAACGCGTAACCAATCAAACCAAACAGCGGCAGTGACAGCAGTTCAATTCCGATAAACAGCGATGCCAGGTGGTTAGACGCTGACAGCACGATACCGCCCAGTGCGGCAATCAGGACCAACAGATAAAACTCGTCCTTGTTATCCGGGAAAGTCGCCAGCCATGGATAGGCAAACGTACAGGTTGCCAGGCTGGCCAGCATCACCAGTGCGGTATAAAACATCGAGTAAGCATCAACGCGCAGCAGCGGCGTGACGTCCATCGCCCCGACCTGGCCCACAAAATACAGCGACAGCAGAGCCAGGTTCAGGCCAACCACTGTTAGCGTGGCGTTAACAAAGTGATTGCGTCGCCAGGCAATGGACAGCATCACAACCACCACCGTCAATCCGACGATTAACAGCGGCAGCAACGCGATCAATTGTTGAGGAGTTATTGTCATGGCGAATTACGGCCTTGTAGTTGAAATTGAAGCGGTAAACCACTGCTGAATATTGCTCATTGCAGCATGTGAGGTATCCAGAATCGGCTGGGGATAAATACCCAACAGCACCAGCAGAACCACGAGCACGCCAATGGTCAGGAATTCACGTGCCGACATTCCCGGCAGTGGATCTTTAGATTTCGCTTCGCCGTAGTAGGCACGCTGCATCATGACCAGCGAATAAACCGAAGCGAAAACCAGACCAAAGGTCGCAATCACAATAATGACAGGAACGACCTGGAAGCTGCCGGTGAGGATCATAAACTCACCCACGAAGTTACCGGTGCCCGGCATCCCCAGGTTGGCGACAGCAAAGAACAGTGATAAACCCGGAATCCATTTGATGCGCGACCACAGACCGCCCATCTGACGCATATCACGCGTGTGCAGGCGCTCATACAGCTGACCACACAGGATAAACAGGGCCGCCGCAGACAGGCCGTGCGCAATCATCTGTATCACCGCACCCTGAATGGCCAACTGGCTGCCGGTGTAAATCGCAATCAGCACAAAGCCCATGTGGGAAATCGAGGTGTAGGCAATCAGGCGTTTAATATCCGTCTGCGAGAACGCCATCCAGGCGCCGTAGAAGATACCGATGATACCTAACCACATCGCGATAGGGGCAAACTCAGCGGATGCATTGGGGAACAGCGGCAGGCTGAAACGCAGCAAACCATAGGCCGCAGTTTTCAGCAAAATACCCGCCAGGTCCACAGAACCTGCTGTCGGCGCCTGACTGTGCGCATCGGGTAACCAGCCGTGAAGCGGCACCACCGGCATTTTCACCGCAAACGCGATAAAGAAGCCCAGCATCAGCAGATATTCGACGGTGTGCGACATGGGCGTTTTCAACAACTGCTCGTAGTTGAACGTCCAGACGCCGGTCGCGTTGTAGTGGACAAACACCAGCGCCAGAATCGCAATTAACATCACCAGACCTGATGCCTGGGTATAGATAAAGAATTTGGTGGCCGCGGTGATACGGGTTTTCCCGTCCGAGGCTTTATGTCCCCACAGTGCGATGAGGAAGTACATCGGCACCAGCATCATTTCCCAGAAGAAGAAGAACAGGAACATGTCGATGGCAAGGAACACACCGATAACGCCGCCCAGAATCCACATCAGGTTAAGATGGAAGAATCCCTGATACTTCTCGATCTCGTTCCACGAACACAGCACGGCCATCAAACCGAGCAGCCCGGTCAGCACCACCATTAATAGCGAAAGGCCATCAAGCGCTAAATGGAAATTAATGCCGAAACGGGGGATCCAGGGTACTGAGAAGCTCGATTGCCACTGCGGAATACCCGCTGCCTGCGTCAGTGAATAGCCTCCCTGCAACCACAGCTGCAGTGAAAGCGCCAACGTCAGCCCCATGGTGATCAGTGCAATCCAGCGTGGCACTTTCGCGCCGAAGCGCTCGGCGAGCCAGCAGATAAAACCACCGAAGAAGGGTATGAAAATTAGCCAAGGTAATAACACGGCATACTTCCCTTTTATGGCCTTTTATGAGCTATCTTACTTACCATTTTCATTCCCGGCAGTGCTCGCAATCCTCACGTACTTCAGTACGCTCCGGTTGCTGTGCGCTGGCGGTAATGAAACTGGCTGCGACGATTGCGCTCATTACTCGGTTATTTGGACATTCTTAACTGGGGTAAGCGAACTCACCCCGCTCATCAATCTTTAAATTACCAGCAACAGGGCCAGAACCACGACGGCACCCACGCTCATCGACGCCACGTACCAGCGCAGATAACCGTTTTCACTGACCACCAGACCTTTATTGGCGATACGTGAAAGCAACGCAGGGAGGTTCATCAGGCCGTTGAGCGGATCGCGTTTTAACAGCCACGCAATGCCCAGGTACGGTTTGACAAACACCTTGTCGTAGAGCCAGTCGAAGCCCCAGGCAGCGAACCACCAGGTGCCGAAGAAGCGGCCCGGTGCGCTGTTGGCAATACGGGTCACCAGCTGACGTTTGCCCAGCCAAAGTGCGGCTGCAATCACGATGCCGGAAACCGCGACCAGACCCGATGCAATCTCCAGCGTCACTTTACCGTTTTCACCAAACTCATTCGCCGGCAAAACCCCCGCCAGTGGTGGGGTAATCAGTGCGCCAACGAAGGTAGAGAGCACCAGCAGCACCAGCAGCGGCAGATGATGGGTAATGCCTTTACCCGCATGAGCATGAATCTTCTCTTCACCGTGGAACACGATGAAGATCATGCGGAAGGTATAAATTGAGGTCAGGAACGCACCCACCAGGCCCGCTACCATCAGGTTAAGATGACCGTTCGCCAGCGCACCAAACAGGATTTCATCTTTACTGTAGAAACCGGCGGTAATCAGTGGCAGTGCCGCCAGCGCGGCGCCGCCCACCAGGAAGCAGGTGTAAACCAGCGGGATGCTCTTACGCAGTCCGCCCATCTTAAAGATGTTCTGCTCGTGGTGGCAGGCCAGAATAACCGAACCTGAAGACAGGAACAGCAAGGCTTTAAAGAAGGCGTGGGTCATCAGGTGGAAAATCGCGGCATCCCACGCCTGTACGCCCAGCGCCAGGAACATGTAGCCAATCTGGCTCATGGTGGAGTAAGCAAGAACGCGTTTGATGTCCGTCTGAACCAGGGCAGCAAAGCCTGCCAGCACCAGGGTAATGGCACCGATAATGCCGACCAGATGCAGCACCTCAGGCGTCAGCAGGAACAGGCCATGCGTGCGGGCAATCAGGTAAACCCCTGCCGTTACCATGGTCGCGGCGTGAATCAGTGCCGATACCGGTGTCGGGCCTGCCATTGCATCGGCCAGCCAGGTCTGTAAGGGCAACTGGGCCGATTTACCGACCGCACCGCCTAACAGCATCAGGGTAGCCCACTGCAGCATGTGATTGTCCGCCGCAAAGTGTGCCGGTGCCAGCTCAACCATCTCGCGGAAGTTGAGCGTACCCAGTTCGTTGTAAAGGATGAACAGCGCAAAGGCCAGAAACACATCGCCGACGCGGGTGATGATAAAGGCTTTCATCGCCGCTTTGCCGTTTTCCGGATTGCTGTAGTAGAAGCCGATCAGGAGGTAAGAACACAGCCCTACCCCTTCCCAGCCCAGATACATCAGCATCAGGTTATCCGCCAGCACCAGAACCACCATGCTGGCGATAAACAGGTTGGTATAAGCGAAGAAGCGTGAATAGCCCTCTTCTCCGCGCATATACCAGGAGGCGAACATATGGATCAGGAAACCGACGCCGGTAACCACCGACAGCATGGTAAGCGAGAGGCCATCCAGAGTCAGATTGACCTGAATGTTAAAATTGCCCACGTGAATCCAGGTCCACAGCGCCTGGGTGAATACCTGCTGCCCGTTAGCAAAGAAGTCAACGCCAACATACAGGGTAGTTAGTGCGGCTAACCCCACCGAACCCATTCCGACCGTCGCCGACAGATTCTCTGACCAGCGACCACGGGAAAACGCTAACAGCAAAAAGCCGATCAGCGGAAACAAGACAGTTAAATAGAGAAGGTTCATCCGCGCATCTCGCTCACAATATCAATGTTCAGCGTCTGACGACGACGATAGAGCTGAAGCAGCAGGGCCAGACCGATACTGGCTTCCGCTGCGGCGAGGCTGATTGCCAGAATATACATCACCTGACCATCGGCCTGTCCCCAGTAGCTACCCGCAACGACCAGCGCCAGCGCCGCGGCGTTGATCATAATTTCAAGGCTGATCAGCATAAACAGCAGGTTGCGGCGCAGTACCAGCGAGGTCAGGCCAAGAACGAACAGCACCGCGGCCAAAATCAATCCATGTTGTAACGGGATCATGCTTGCTCCTTATTCGCCTGCGCGGCATCGTTTGAACGGTTGCTCAGGACTTCACCCTGGCGCTCTTCACGTCCCAGATGGAAGGCAACAACCAGACCGGCCAACAGCAGCATTGATGCCAGTTCAACCGCCAGGACATACGGGCCAAACAGGCTAATACCGACCGCTTTCGCGTCGATGATTTTACCGTCAATGCCCTGATCCTGTGCCGTCATGATGGCGTAAATCATGACCGCCAGTAGCAGAAAGGACACCAGACCGGGACCGATCCACAGGGACGGGCTGAGCCATTCGCGTTCCTGTTTCTCCGTGGCCTTGCCCAGGTTGAGCATCATCACGACGAACACGAACAGCACCATGATGGCACCGGCATACACGATGATTTCCAGCGCACCGGCAAAGTAGGCACCCAGGGAGAAAAAGACACCCGCCACCGATAACAGCGAAACGATCAGGTACAGCAACGCATGTACCGGATTAGTGTGGGTAATGACGCGTAACGTCGTCACCACCGCCACCAGTCCGCAAAGATAAAACGCAAATTCCATGCCTTGCTCCTTAAGGTAATAAGCCTTTGACGTCGATGGGTTTCGCTTCATTTTCAGCGTCACCTTTATCTTTACCGTCAATCGCCATACCTGCCATGCGGTAGAAGTTGTACTCCGGATATTTACCCGGCCCCGAGATCAACAGATCGTCTTTTTCATACACCAGATCCTGACGCTTGAACTCGCCCAGCTCGAAATCCGGCGTCAGCTGGATAGCGGTGGTTGGGCAGGCCTCTTCGCACAGGCCGCAGAAAATGCAGCGTGAGAAGTTAATACGGAAGAACTCTGGATACCAGCGACCGTCTTTGGTTTCGGCCTTTTGCAGTGAAATACAGCCTACCGGACAGGCTACTGCACACAGGTTACAGGCAACGCAACGCTCTGCCCCATCGGGATCGCGCGTCAAAACGATGCGACCACGATAGCGCGGTGGCAGGTAGACCGGCTCTTCCGGATACATCTGGGTTTCGCGTTTCGCGAAGGCGTGCATGCCTATCATCCAGATACTGCGAACTGTCGTGCCGAAGCCTACGACAATATCTTTTAATGTCATTTGTTTACCCCTTACTGCGCTGTGTACAGAATCACTGCGGCGGTCGCCAGCAGGTTCAACAGCGTCAACGGCAGACACACTTTCCAGCCGAACGACAGCACCTGGTCATAGCGTGGACGCGGAAGCGCAGCACGAATCAGGATGAACATCATCATAAAGAACGCCGTTTTCAGGGCGAACCAGATGAAAGGCGGCAGGAAAGGCCCATGCCAGCCCCCGAAGAACAGCGTCACAATCAGTGCTGAGACGGTGGTAATCGCGACGTATTCACCCACAAAGAACAGGCCGAATTTCATCCCGGCATATTCAATGTGGTAACCGTCGGCCAGCTCTTGCTCAGCTTCTGGCTGGTCAAAAGGATGACGGTGACAGACCGCGACGCCCGCAATACAGAAGGTCAGAAAACCAAAGAACTGCGGGATGATGTTCCACAGGTGCGTCTGGCTGTTGACGATATCGGTCATGTTGAACGATCCCGCCTGCGCCACTACGCCCATCAGCGACAGTCCCAGAAACACTTCGTAACTCAGCGTCTGCGCAGAGGCGCGCATGGCACCTAACAGCGAGTATTTGTTATTACTCGCCCAGCCGGCAAACAGTACGGCATAGACCGCCAGGCCCGCCATCATCAGGAAGAACAGCAGCCCGATGTTCAGGTCGGTGACGACCCAGGTCGGCGAAACCGGCACGATGGCAAATGCCAGCAGCAGTGACACGAAGGCGATGACCGGCGCCAGGGTAAAGATAAAGCGGTCGGTGAACGGGGGAACCCAGTCCTCTTTAAAGAACATCTTGATCATGTCAGCAACCAGCTGCAAGGATCCGCCCCAGCCCACGCGGTTCGGTCCATAGCGGTTCTGGAACAGGCCGAGCAGACGACGCTCGGCGAAGCTCATAAACGCACCGCAGCCCACCACGACCAGCAGAATCACCAGCGCTTTACCCACGGCGATCAGAATGTCGATAACACCTGGAGTTAACCAGCTCATTGCGCCGCCTCCTGCAGAGAATCAATTTTTGCATTCGCCAGGAATGGCGGTACGCCCGGCAGACCGAGTGGAAGCCCCACCTGCCCTGCCTGCAGCGACGCGGAGAAACGCACAGGCAAGCGTACGGTTTCACCGGCACAGGTTAATTCCACAGACGCGCCACTGTTCACGCCCAGCTTAGCCGCATCCTCCGGGTTCAGGACCAGAGTGGGTGCCGACATACGCTGTTGGATCACCGGCGCGCGCTGCGTCATCTCTTCACTACCGAATAGCTGATAGTAAGGCGCGACGCGGAACTGACCGTTAGTGGTATACGCGCCAGGTACGCTGCTGAACCAGGCTAACTGTGCGTCGCTGGCTTCGAACAGACGCACGCCGGGATCGCCGTGACGCAGTTTACCGCCCACTTCATCCTGGAATTTGTTCCATGCCTGAGGTGAGTTCCAGCCTGGCGCCCAGGCAAAGGGGATCTGCGAACGCGGTGCGTTCGGCTGGTTGTTCCCTTCCATTGAGAAGGCAAACATCGTGTCCTGATCCTGCGGCTGACGCGGCTCGTGCACGCTGATGTTGGCGCGCGCGGCGGTACGGCCACTGGCACGATGCGGTGAACGCGCCAGTTTCTGACCACGGATACGGAAGCTGGCATCCGGTGCCGCCTCTTTAATTCCCTTCAGCTGTGGCAGACTGGCAACCACGGCATCAATGACGTGATCCAGCTGCGTCCAGTCAACGTGGCGGCTTTCCAGCGCGCTGTGCAGCGAATGCAACCAGCGCCAGCTTTCCAGCATCACGATGCTGTTGTCATAATAGGCAGGATCGTACACCTGGAAGAAACGCTGTGCGCGCCCTTCGTGGTTGATTGAGGTGCCGTCGCTTTCCGCGAAGCTGGCCGCGGACAAAACCAGTCCGGCTTTCTCCAGCGTGGCGGTGCGTTGATGATCAACGACGATCACGTTAGCGGCTTGATTCAGCGCCGCATCCACCTGCGCTTTTGGCGCATGGCGATAGAGATCGTTTTCCAGTACCACGACCGCATCGGCTTCGCCGCTTTGCAGTTGTTCTAGCGCCTGGTCCAGGGTGTTTCCGCCCATCAGGCCCAGCCCCATGCTGTTCGCATGGCCTGCCAGTAAGGTGATACCGACGTCTGCGCCGCGCGCTTTCAGCGCTTTCGCCACGTTCGCGGCCGCTTCAATCATGGCAGTGCTGCCTGAGTGAACACCGGAAACGATCAGCGGTTTTTTAGCGCCGGCCAGCGCTTGCACGACGACATCCAGCTTGCCGTTCAGCGCAGCGTCGAAATCGCTTACGGCCGGGGCGGTTTCGTCCAGCGCATTGGCGATGGCAAATCCAAGACGCGCCTGATCTTCCACTGGGGCACGATAGCTCCACGCGGCAATATCATCGAGACGCGTTTCATCGACGTTGGTGACAAAGAGCGGATGCTTAGCGTGCTGACCGATATTCATGATGGCCGCGATTTGCCAGTCTGCGACTTTCTGCGCAGCGGCCATTTCACGGGCCTTACCTTTCACAGCCTGGCGCACAGACAGGGCCACGCGCGCGCCAACCTGGGTCAAATCTTCCCCCAGCACCAGCACTGCATCGTAGCTTTCAATTTCACGCAGCGATGGCGTATAAATTCCGCCGTCACGCAGCACTTTTAACAACAGTTCAAGGCGTTCCTGCTCACCGGCAGGCATACCGGTAGAGAAGTTTTCGGCCCCGACCAGTTCACGCAGCGCAAAGTTGCTCTCGACGCTGGCACGTGGCGAGCCGATACCAATCACGCGTTTCGCCTGGCGCAGCACGTCTGCCCCGACGTTCACCGCCTGCTCCGCATTCAGCGTCACGCGATCGCTGCCGCGCAGCTGTACCGGATGGTGAGGGCGGTCCTTCAGGTTGACGTAACCGTAACCAAAGCGACCACGGTCACACAGGAAGTAGTGGTTAACGCTGCCATTGTAACGGTTTTCGATGCGGCGCAGCTCGCCATAGCGCTCACCCGGACTGGTGTTACAGCCCACGCTGCACTGCTGACAGATGCTGGGCGCGAACTGCATATCCCATTTACGGTTATAGCGTTCAGAGTGGGTTTTATCGGTAAATACGCCGGTTGGGCAGACTTCAACCAGGTTGCCGGAAAACTCGCTTTCCAGCGTGCCGTCTTCCGGGCGGCCGAAGTAAACGTTGTCATGCGCGCCATAAACGCCCAGATCGGTACCGTCAGCATAATCTTTGTAATACCGCACACAGCGGTAGCAGGCGATACAGCGGTTCATCTCATGCGAAATGAACGGGCCAAGGTCCTGATTACGGTGGGTGCGTTTGGTGAAGCGATAGCGGCGGAAGCTGTGGCCGGTCATTACCGTCATATCTTGCAGATGACAGTTACCGCCCTCTTCGCATACCGGACAGTCGTGCGGGTGGTTGGTCATTAACCACTCAACCACGCTTTCACGGAACTCTTTCGCTTCGCCATCATCAATAGAGATGAAGGTGCCGTCAGACGCCGGCGTCATACAGGACATGACAAGGCGGCCGCGGGTATCTTCAGCGTTCTGGAATTGCTTTACCGCACACTGGCGGCAGGCACCCACGCTTCCCAGCGCCGGATGCCAGCAAAAATAAGGAATATCAAGGCCCAGAGACAGACATGCCTGTAGCAGGTTGTCCGCTCCGTTCACATCATATTCTTTACCGTCTACATGGATTGTAGCCATAGTGACATGCTTCCGTAAGGCTCGTCATAGACGAGCGTTAATCAAATTCTTGTTCCTGCACACTGCAGCAGGAACGGCGGCACAGGGCCAGCTCCCGTGGATAACGGCGAATTACCAGCGCGCTTTCAGCAGGTTTGGCTGAATACCACCGATCGATCGGGTATTACCAAACACCTGCAACACCTGCGGCGCGATACCGGCTTCAAACTCTTCACGGAAATATTTAATGGCGCTTTGCAGCGGTTCGACTGCACCGGGTGCGTGGGCGCAGAACGTCTTGCCCGGGCCGAGCTGGCGGCAAAGCTGCTCCAGGGTTTCGATATCCCCCGGCTGGCCTTTTTTCTGCTCCAGCGCGCGCAGGATCTTCACGCTCCACGGCAAACCATCGCGGCATGGCGTACACCAGCCGCAGGATTCACGGGCAAAGAACTCTTCGAGATTGCGTACCAGTGAAACCATATTGATTTCATGGTCCACGGCCATGGCCAGCGCCGTACCCAGACGGCTGCCCGCTTTACCGATGCTGGCGAACTCCATCGGCAGATCCAGATGCTGTTCCGTCAGGAAGTCCGTTCCCGCCCCGCCCGGCTGCCACGCTTTAAAGCGCAGACCATCGCGCATGCCGCCGGCATAGTCTTCCAGGATTTCACGGGCCGTGATACCGAACGGCAGTTCCCAGACGCCAGGGTTTTTCACCCGACCCGAGAAGCCCATCAGCTTGGTACCCGCATCGTCGCTCTTAGACAGACCCTGATACCACTCAACGCCGTTTGCCAAAATAGCCGGCACGTTTGACAGCGTTTCAACGTTGTTCACGCAGGTCGGCTTACCCCAAACGCCCGCGCTCGCCGGGAAAGGCGGCTTAGAACGTGGGTTAGCACGGCGTCCTTCCAGCGAGTTAATCAGTGCGGTTTCTTCACCGCAAATATAGCGGCCTGCGCCGGTGTGGACGATGAGTTCGAAATCGAACCCTGAGCCCAGGATATTTTTACCCAGTAACCCGGCTTCGGTCGCTTCAGCGATGGCACGGCGCAGATGCACCGCCGCTTCAATGTATTCGCCACGCAGGAAGATGTAGCCACGGTAGGCTTTCAGGGCAAACGCACTGATCAGCATGCCTTCAACCAACTGATGCGGCATCTGCTCCATCAACAGGCGGTCTTTATAGGTGCCCGGCTCCATTTCATCGGCGTTACACAGCAGGTAACGGATGTTCATGGATTCGTCTTTCGGCATCAGGCTCCACTTCAAACCGGTAGAGAAGCCTGCACCACCGCGTCCCTTCAGGCCGGAATCTTTCACCAGCGCCACGATCTCGTCGGGTGCCATGCCCTTCAGTGCTTTTTCCGCACCGGCGTAGCCGTTTTTGCTGCGGTACTCATCCAGCCATACCGGCTGCTGATCGTCGCGCATGCGCCACGTCAGTGGATGGGTTTCGGCAGTACGAATGATCTGTTTAATTGTCATTGATACTGCTCCAGCAAAGAGGCGATGCCTTCCGGCGTCAGATGAACGTGCGTATCTTCATCCACCATCATGGTTGGGCCTTTATCGCAGTTACCCAGACAACAGGTCGGCAGCAACGTAAAGCGGCCGTCGGTCGTGGTCTGGCCGGGCTTGATATTGAGGTTTTCTTCCAGCGCAGCCTGAATGCCCTGAAAACCGGTAATGTGACAGACCACGCTGTCGCAGTAGCGGATCACGTGGCGGCCAACCGGCTGGCGGAAAATCTGGCTGTAGAACGTTGCCACACCTTCTACGTCACTGGCGGGAATGCCCAGAACGTCGGCAATCGCATGAATCGCGCCGTCTGGTACCCAGCCACGTTGTTTCTGTACGATTTTCAGCGCTTCAATTGACGCGGCGCGTGCATCTTCGTAATGGTGTTTTTCGTGCTCAATCGCATGGTGCTCTTCCGCACTCAGCACGAAGACCTCGTTAGGGTCGATCGTTTTAATAGCAATGTGTTGATCGTGCATAATTAGCGGTCCACGTCTGACATAACAAAGTCGATACTACCGAGGTACACGATTAAATCGGATACCAGGCTGCCACGGATTACCGAAGGAATCTGCTGCAGGTGCGGGAAGCTCGGCGTACGCACACGTGTGCGATAACTCATCGTGCTGCCATCACTGGTCAGGTAGTAACTGTTAATCCCTTTGGTCGCCTCAATCATCTGGAAGGATTCATTGGCCGGCATAACCGGGCCCCATGACACCTGCAGGAAGTGAGTGATCAGGGTTTCAATGTGCTGCAGCGTGCGCTCTTTTGGCGGCGGGGTTGTCAGCGGATGATCGGCTTTAAACGGCCCTTCCGGCATGTTGTTCAGGCACTGTTCCAGAATACGCAGCGACTGCCACATCTCTTCCATTTTCAGCTGTACGCGCGTGTAGGCATCGCTGATACCGGCACCCACGGGCACTTCGAAGTCGAAGTTTTCATAGCCTGAATAGGGACGCCATTTACGCACGTCAAAATCGAGACCGGTGGCGCGCAGGGCTGCACCTGTGGTGCCCCAGGCGAGCGCTTCTTCCATATTGTAGGCTGCCACACCTTGCGAACGGCCCATCAGAACGGTGTTGCGCAGCGCCGCTTTGTCATACTCTTTCAGGCGCTTCGGCATCCAGTCCAGGAAGTCACGCAGCAGGCGCTCCCAGCCTTTCGGCAGGTCGTGTGCCACACCGCCAATACGGAACCAGGCCGGGTGCATGCGGAAACCGGTAATCGCCTCAACCACATCATAAATTTTCTGACGGTCGGTAAAGGCAAAGAACACCGGCGTCATTGCACCAACGTCCTGAATAAAGGTCGAGATGTACAGCAGGTGACTGTTGATGCGGAACAGCTCAGAGAGCATGACGCGAATAACATTCACGCGGTCAGGCACCACGATACCAGCCAGTTTCTCAACGGCCAGTACGTAAGGCATTTCGTTAACGCAGCCACCAAGGTACTCAATACGGTCGGTGTAAGGAATGTAGCTGTGCCAGGACTGACGTTCGCCCATTTTCTCTGCGCCACGGTGGTGATAACCAATATCCGGGACGCAATCGACGATCTCTTCCCCATCCAGCTGCAAAATGATGCGGAAAGCACCGTGCGCTGACGGGTGGTTTGGACCGAGGTTGAGGAACATGAAATCTTCGTTGGCGGTGCTGCGTTTCATGCCCCAGTCTTCCGGCTTGAACGTCAGCGCTTCCATTTCCAGATCTTCTTTCTGCTTCGTCAGCGTGAAAGGATCGAATTCGGTCGCACGCGCAGGATAGTCCTTGCGCAGCGGATGCCCTTCCCAGGTCTGCGGCATCATAATGCGCGTCAGATGCGGGTGACCATCAAAGGTGATACCAAACATCTCCCAGGTTTCGCGCTCATACCAGTTGGCATTGGCGAAAATATTGGTGATGGTCGGCACATGCATATCGTTTTCAGATAAAGCCACCTTGAGCATGATGTCGCGATTGCGTTCAATCGAGAGCAGGTGGTAGAAAACGGAAAAATCCGCGGCAGGTAAACCGGCGCGGTGGGTACGTAAGCGTTCGTCCATGCCATGCAGGTCATACAGCATGACGTACGGCTTAGGAAGTTTTCGCAGGAATGTAATGATTTCCAGCAGCTGTTCACGCTTTACCCAAACAACCGGAATACCGGTGCGGGTCGCCTGAACGGTAAAGGCATCCGGCCCAAAACGATTACGCAGCTCGCCGATCACCGGGTCATCCAGGTGATCCCGGGTTTGCCATAGCGGCTGAGCGAGATCTTGCGTGGTCAAATCTGTCATACGTTACTCACCATTCCGGCCTGATAACAGGCGCTCAAATGAAGGCGTCAGGATGGTGCCATGCATTAATTTGTGGTGTTGTCTGCTGCAGGCACTGATTCCATCCATACGGTTAACTTAAACTTCGTCTGGTGTACGCAGGTTGGTTACTGCAATACGTTCGCCACGCTTACGTTCACGCTCAGACTGCATATTGGCACGGTAAACGCCCTGGTCTCCGACCACCCACGAAAGGGGACGGCGCTCTTTGCCAATGGATTCCTGCAGCAGCAGCAGTGCCTGCATGTAAGCTTCAGGGCGCGGCGGGCAACCCGGGATATACACGTCAACCGGCAGAAACTTATCAACGCCCTGCACGACAGAATAGATATCGTACATGCCGCCTGAGTTGGCACAGGCACCCATGGAAATCACCCATTTCGGCTCCAGCATCTGATCGTACAAACGCTGAATCACCGGGGCCATTTTGGTAAACGGCGTACCGGCAATGACCATGAAGTCGGCCTGACGTGGCGATGCACGCATAACCTCTGCACCGAAACGCGCGACATCGTGCACGGCGGTGAAGGAGGTGGTCATCTCAACGTAGCAGCATGAAAGACCAAAGTTGTAAGGCCACAGGGAGTTTTTACGTCCCCAGTTCACCATGTCGTGCAGGGCGTGTTCGAGCTTGCCCATGTAGACGCTGCGATGAACGTGCTGCTCCAGCGGATCGCTGACGATTTCCTGCTTTTGCAGAGGGTAACGGTCGTTCTCACCACCGTTTGGGTCTATGCGGGTGAGCGTATAGTCCATCTTATTGCCTCTCTTTTACTGCTTATGAGGATTGGTGTGACTTACCGTAGGCGTTTTAACCACGATTCGCCGGCGTGCAGGCGTCCAGTCCAACGCGCCAATGCGCACCAGATAAACCAGGCCCGCCAGGAGCACCAAAATGAAAATTGCGGCTTCCACAAAGCCGACCCAGCCGCTTTCACGGATAGAGGTCGCCCATGCGTATAAAAAGAGAGCTTCTACGTCGAAGATAACGAAGAACATCGCTACCAGGTAGAATTTTGCTGATAAGCGGAGGTGAGTGTCACCGACGGATTCAATGCCGGACTCAAAAGGTGTGTCTTTGTAACGGGCACGCGCTCTGCCGCCAAGCAGCCAGCCTCCGGTTAACATGAACGCACAGAGGCCAAAAGCGATGACGATAAATACGACGAATGCCCAATGCTGAGCGATGATTTCGGTGGTAGTTGACATACTCATTGCTTACTCATCAAAAGTGGCGCGGGCATCCTGCTCGGGTTCTGGCAGCAAACTCACCACATCGATTCAAAGGGAAGGATAAAAACCTTACAAATTTTGCTGTTACTCTGCAATAAGCAGCAATTTTATGGGGTTTTTTACTCCTTTCTATAACCTTTTGTCAACTTTGACAAAAGTATCCAAACTTTATTTTACACCTGCATCATATTATTAACATATGATGCGCGTGTTTCCAGCTAAATCGCTTCAGTCTGTAAGGGTAATTTTAGTGTAGCGGGTATTTGCGCGCATGGATCGTGCAATTAACCCTCATATTTTGACAGGATTTCGGGGGTTTTCCTTCCCTTGGGAATGGCTATTTTGTTGATCCAGAACACAGAATTATCTTTTTTGTGTTAAATTTCAGCAGTTATCAGACTGATTCGAATCAAATATTTTACATTTTGCCTCTCGCCCGCCATTTACATCGCCCTGAAATGCTTGCGGGCAGGCGATAAACTCAGCGTCTCCGTGCGGGTTTTTATTTCGCAGGAAAAAGGTCAAAAAAAAGCCTCCTGTTCTTTTTACAGAACAAGAGGCCTGTTTACAGCCATTATCTTACCGGTGAATGACGTTTTTTTTGCGACAGCGTGAAAATGTTACTCTTCGTCATCCAGCAACAGCGTGCCGTCAGCGTTGGCCACCATGTTGTACGGATCGTGCGTGGACTGCATAGCATTAAAGATGGCCAGCGCCAGCTCGTTGTCGCTGTCGGCATTACGGCACAGCAGATACTGTGTATCCGGTAAAACCGGCAAGCCTTCTGCTGCGCCCATCACGCGCAGTTCCGGGCTCATCATTTCTACCGGACGCGCCGTTACACCCAATCCTGCTTTGACTGCCGCACGAACGGCCGCCAGGGTTGATGCAACGTAAGATATACGCCACGGGATACCGGCTTCGTTGAGATGATCAATCGCCATATCACGATACGGACTGGGTTCATCAAGCAGTACCAGTGGAATAGCTTCTCCACGCTGGAACACATAATCCGCCGCGCAATACCACAGGGTCGGAGAGGTACGCAGAACCTGATGGGTAAAGTTACCCGGGCTTGACGTCGTGACGACTAAGTCAACTTCGCCCTGATTCAGCATTTCCATCATGAACGGATTGCGTTTCACGCGAACATCAATCGCCAGTTTTGGATAGACAGAGGTCACGCGGTTTAACAGGAACGGCAGAATGGTATCTGAGGTATCGTCAGAAGCGCCAATCGTCAGTACACCCTGGATGTTGCTGTACATCAGTGAAGTACAGGCTTCATCGTTAAAACGCAGGATTTTCCTGGCATAGCCCAGAAGCTGAATGCCGTGTTCAGTTAACAACTTGTTGCGGCCATGTCTGGCAAACAACTCTTTACCGACCAGTTGTTCCAGACGTTGCATCTGCTGACTCACTGCCGATTGCGTTCTGCACACCGCAGCAGCCGCGGCTGCAAAGGTATTCAGGTCAGCTACAGCAACAAAAGTCCGGAGCAGATCGAGATCGAGATTGAGTATCGGACGATTTGCATTAGTCATGTTTTTTCTTCACTTATTAGATTTTTAAGAACTACTATCCTGGTGTTATTACAAGCTTATCAAAGCGATAAGCGGTAATGATGCTTCATGGCGTCCCGGCAAAGGGCCGACATAAAATTTACTTACGGAGGAAGACGGTACTTCCCTGCAAAACAGGGAAACCGGGTCCTGAAGACAGAGACAACTTCTGTACCGAAGGCACTGGATGCAAAAATGCGGGAAGCTGTGTAGTTGTCTTTTCCTACCCCCAAAGTGCCCTCAGGCAGGGGTAAACGGGTCTGTAATACGCTAACGGTACGCAGCGTTTAATCTCATCAAATAGTAAATTATACTTAATCATTTTTGACCGCAAAATGGAAATGTTTTTGTGAAAAGCATTGCATATTTTGATCAAATAGCATCTTACATCCCTTCGAGAATGTCCTGAGCGGACGTAACCTGCCTGAAAACAGGAAATACGACTTTTCAGCGATGAAACATGCATTGATGATGCTCCCGGTTGTCTCTCCCGGCCCTGAAAATCTTATAAAAAACCTTTGATATAAGATAGTTAACATTATGCACCATCGTTTTTTTTCAGGTTACTCTGAGTTGAGGCCGCTTTTTGCGTGCAAATTTTATGCATCAATAAAGCATAATTAAACTATTTCACTCATGACGCATCACAGATTCTCAGATTGTTTTACGGCCTTCAGGTTCATTATCGGCAAAATAAAAGCAGACATTACCCAGCGCTCAATTTTTAATCGCAGCATAATAAACTAATAAAACTCAAAAAAACAAACGTTACAACCGGCCTGCTTGATAACCAATACGCATTCCATCGTCTGGCTGGAGACAAAGATGCTGAACACGCCAAAACCGCGCCCTGCCCTTCTTTTGTCGGCCTGAGGAGAGTACATTGTGCAGGTTTGTTTTCAGCGGCAGGCACAAGGATTCTGCACATTAAGGCGGCCACAATGACTTTTCAAATTGATAAATCCGGCAAACTGGACAATGTCTGTTACGACATTCGTGGACCGGTTTTAAAAGAGGCTAAACGCCTTGAAGAAGAAGGTAATAAAGTTCTTAAGTTGAACATCGGCAATCCGGCCCCCTTTGGCTTCGAAGCGCCGGACGAGATTCTGGTTGATGTCATCCGTAACCTTCCCAGCGCACAGGGATACTGTGACTCCAAAGGATTGTATTCTGCTCGTAAAGCCATCATGCAGCACTACCAGGCGCGTGACATGCGCGACGTCACGGTGGAAGACATCTATATCGGCAACGGTGTTTCTGAACTCATCGTCCAGGCCATGCAGGCGCTGCTGAACAGCGGTGATGAAATGCTGGTGCCGGCACCTGACTACCCGCTATGGACCGCGGCCGTGTCGCTATCAAGCGGCAAAGCCGTGCACTACCTGTGTGATGAGTCCGCAGGCTGGTTCCCGGATCTGGATGATATCCGCAGTAAAATTACGCCACGCACGCGCGGCATCGTGATTATCAATCCCAATAATCCAACCGGTGCGGTTTACAGCAAAGCACTGTTGATGGAAGTCGTTGAGATTGCCCGCCAGCATAACCTGATTATTTTCGCTGACGAGATCTACGATAAAATTCTGTACGACGACGCACAGCATCACTCTATTGCTGCACTGGCGCCGGACTTGCTGACCGTAACCTTTAACGGCCTGTCTAAAACCTATCGCGTAGCGGGTTTCCGCCAGGGCTGGATGGTGCTAAACGGCCCCAAAAAGCATGCTAAAGGTTATATCGAAGGGCTGGAGATGCTGGCCTCCATGCGTCTGTGTGCCAACGTCCCCGCGCAGCATGCCATTCAGACTGCGTTGGGCGGCTATCAGAGCATTAGTGAATTTATTGTGCCTGGCGGGCGGCTCTATGAACAGCGTCAGCGCGCATGGGAACTGATCAACGATATTCCAGGCGTGAGTTGTGTGAAGCCGCAGGGCGCGCTTTATATGTTCCCGCGTATTGATGCCAAAAAATTCAATATCCACGACGATCAGAAAATGGTGCTGGATTTCCTGCTACAGGAGAAAGTGCTACTGGTTCAGGGAACGGCGTTTAACTGGCCGTGGCCCGATCATCTGCGCATCGTGACGCTGCCGCGCGTCGACGATCTGGAAATGGCGATCAATAAGTTTGGCCGTTTTCTGCAAGGCTACCGCCAGTAGTCCGGATGCGCCTATACTGATGTGATTTCGGGGAGAGCACGCCTCTCCCCTGTCGCAAACAGGAATTACCATGACTCAGAGCCATTTCTTCGCCCACCTTTCCCGTCTCAAACTCATCAACCGCTGGCCGCTGATGCGCAACGTGCGCACAGAGAACGTCTCTGAACACAGTTTGCAGGTCGCGATGGTTGCCCACGCGCTGGCCATCATTAAAAATAAGAAGTTTAACGGCAACCTTAATGCCGAGCGCATCGCCATGATGGCGCTGTATCACGACGCCAGTGAAGTGCTGACCGGAGACTTACCCACGCCGGTGAAGTACTACAACGCGCAGATCGCCCACGAATACAAAAAGATTGAGAAAATCGCGCAGCAGAAGTTGATTGAGATGCTGCCGGACGAGTTGCAGGATGTTTACCGTCCGCTGATTGATGAGCATCTGCACAGTGAGGAAGAAAAAGCCGTCGTGAAACAAGCCGATGCGATCTGTGCCTACGTAAAATGCCTGGAAGAGCTGTCGGCCGGCAATAATGAGTTTTTGTTAGCAAAAGCGCGGCTGGAAAAAACCCTGAATCAGCGTCGTTCGCCCGAAATGAGCTATTTCGTGGAGGTATTCATTCCCAGCTTTAGCCTGTCTCTGGACGAAATCTCGCAGGACACGCCGCTCTGACAATGGCGGCTTCACGCCGCCCTTTTACCTAGCCTTGATGGTGAAACGCAAACTTGCCCGTCGATCGTTTGGTGACCACCAGCGATTCCAGTGAAGTCAGGCGCAGCGCCACTTCGTCAATGCGTGGCGTATCATCAGGCGCATTCGCGGCGATCACGGCACAGCCCGCAGCTAACCCGGCGATCACGCCGGCCGGCGCATCTTCTACCACTACGCAGTCGGCTGGCGACAGCTTTAACCTTTCTGCGCCCAGTAAGTAAGGATCGGGTTCTGGCTTGCCCTTCGCCACCTGTTCGGCCGTAATAAACACGGCAGGCTGAGGTAAACCTGCTGCTTTGTGACGCGCATGCGCCACCGGCACGGAGCCGGAGGTGACAATCGCCCAGGGGATTTGCAACGCATTCAGCTGCGTGAGCAACGCTTTTGCGCCTGGCAGCGCCCGCACGCCGTCCGTGTCTTCTGCTTCCGTTTTTTCCAGCGCCAGAAACTCGGCCTGGATTGCGGCTTCTGACTGGCCCGCCATAAAGTGGCGCAGTGAAGTAATCGCCTGCTTTCCGTGAATGAAGTCCAGAATCTCATCAGCCGCAATGCCATGACGTGCACCCCAGTTGCTCCAGGCGCGTTCAACCGCGGGTAGCGAATCCACTAAGGTGCCATCTAAATCAAATAAAAAACCACTGTACTCCACGCGTCACTCCTCATCAGGCGTTAATGATTTGCGCAATCTCGTTTACGCTTAAATGGTATTGGCGAGGACAAGTCTGCCACAAAGCCAGCATACGTTGATACTTTTCCCACATCGGCGTTTGCGCATTAAAGCCATGCGTTCCCGCATCAAAATGGGTATAGCGCCCTTCGATGTTCACCATAAACCGCACATAACCGAGATAGCGGGATTCCGTGGCGGCATCAAACCCCAGAAATGCCAGACGTCGTGGGTCGATATCGCCTTGGGTCTTGAGATTAGCCCAGGAGACCTGCAGCGCGTGGTGCATTTCCATAATGTCGATAAGCGTCCGGCAGGTCTCTTCGGGAAGCTTGCCAAACTCTTTGTCCAGCTCCCGCATTTGCAGGCCATAGCCACGCTCAATGATAGTCTGGTAGCGACGAAAACGTTCGGCGCTCTCCGGTTCCAGCATTGCCATGATTTTGTACTGGTTAGTCAGGATCAAACGTTGCGCGTGGGTCATTTCCATCATCTTGTCCTCCAGCCCGCGGGCTGTTCAGGTTTTATACGATGGAAAGATAATTACACAGGGGAAGCGATGCGGGCGTAGCCACATCGCTTTTCATTGATTTAACCGCAGGTTTGAGTGCAATAATTTCTGCACGGTGCGGATTAAAGATCGTCCAGAAAGGTGCGGTCCAACTGTTTAAAGGCGCGCTTAAGCAGATCGGCCAGTGCCTGGTAAGTTGGTTTGCCTTCAACCGGTGCGATCGCCTGACCTGCGGCTTCCAGCTTCGTGCGCACTTCATGGAACCAGCGCAGCAGCGTGGGCGGCAATGGGGTGACGGATCGCTTACCCAGCCACCATAATCCCTGCATAGGCAAACTACAGGCAAAGAGAGCCGTTGCCACTGCCGGGCCCAATTGCCCACCCATCGCTATCTGCCATGTGAGCGTAAAGACCGCCAGCGGCGGCATAAAGCGAATCGCAAAGCGCGTAGCCGTCGATACACGGTTCTCAGGAAAGACCGGTGCCAGGCGTTTATCGTTGGGCCAGGTCTTCATATAATGCTGTCCGCGTTGAAACATCCGGAACCAGCCGGTGTAAGATTCATTCGCCATGGCTCGCCTCAACTAATACTGTATTTTTTGAAAAATAATTATAACCACACAACTTTACGTAACATCCTTCAAATATTTTTGTCTTTAAAGGTGACTCCGGCTATTCTGACGCCGTTTTAACAGCGTCACTGCCGCAACTTCCCTTGTAACAGAGACGACAAGGCCCGTTTTAAGCGAAATTTCAAATTTATGCGTAAAGACTCAATTTTTTTTGCATAAAACGCACTATTTTGACCTGGGTATGACTTCTGTCATTAATCTGGCTGCGTCGATGGGCTACGCTGTAAGTCTGATTGCGTTATTTTTAGCCACTTTTAACAAATAGGTACTTCCATGTCGAGTAAGTTAGTACTGGTTCTGAATTGCGGCAGCTCTTCTCTCAAGTTTGCCATCCTTAATCCCACCAGCGGTGAAGAATTCCTCTCGGGTCTGGCTGAATGCTTCCACCTGCCCGAAGCACGGATCAAATGGAAACTTGATGGTCAGAAGCAGGAAGCACCTTTAGGTGCTGGCGCAGCCCACAGCGAAGCGCTGAATTTCATTGTTAAAACAATTCTGGCACAAAAACCAGAGCTTTCAGCACAAATCGCTGCAATAGGTCACCGTATTGTTCACGGCGGCGAAAAACTTACGCAGTCAGTGGTCATTTCTCAGTCTGTTGTGCAGGGTATCAAAGATGCATCATCTTTTGCACCACTGCATAACCCAGCGGGCCTGATTGGCATTGATGAAGCCATGAAAAACTTCCCGCACTTATCTGACAAGAATGTGGCGGTTTTTGACACGGCTTTCCATCAGACAATGCCGGAAGAGTCCTACCTTTATGCGCTGCCGTATGCCCTGTATAAAGAGCACGGCGTGCGCCGCTACGGTGCACACGGTACCAGCCACTACTATGTCACCCACGAAGCGGCAAAAATGCTGAATAAGCCGCTAGAAACGCTGAACATCATTACCTGTCATCTCGGTAACGGCGGGTCTGTTTCTGCTATCCGTAACGGTGAGTGTGTGGATACGTCTATGGGCCTGACCCCGCTGGAAGGCCTGGTCATGGGCACCCGCAGCGGCGATATCGATCCGGCCATTATCTTCTTCCTGCACGACACTCTGGGCATGAGCGTCGATGCCATTAACAAGATGCTGACCAAAGAGTCGGGGCTGTTAGGGCTGACCGAAGTCACCAGCGACTGCCGTTATGTTGAAGACAACTACGCCACCAAAGACGATGCTAAACGCGCAATGAATGTCTTCTGCCACCGTCTGGCCAAATACATTGGCAGCTATACCGCGCTGATGGACGGTCGTCTCGATGGCGTGGTCTTCACCGGCGGTATCGGTGAGAATGCGGCGATGGTGCGTGAGCTGACCCTGGACAAGCTGGCGCTGCTGGGCTTTGACATTGACCACGAGCGCAACCTGGCGGCTCGCTTTGGCAAGTCAGGTTTTATCAACAAAGAAGGCACTCGCCCGGCAGTGGTGATCCCCACTAACGAAGAGTTAGTGATTGCCCGAGATGCCGCTCGCCTTACCGCCTGATCTCCTTTCGTCGTCAGCTCCGGCTGACGGCGTTGTTTTGACACCCAGTGAAATCTGAGAGGTTCAATCGTGTCACGTACAATTATGCTCATTCCGACCGGCACCAGCGTCGGTCTGACCAGCGTTAGCCTTGGCGTTATTCGCGCCATGGAACGTAAAGGCGTTCGACTGAGCGTTTTCAAACCCATTGCACAACCGCGTGCGGGCGGCAATGCACCTGACCAGACCACCAGCATTGTGCGCAAGAGTTCAGGCATCCCGGCCGCAGAGCCGCTGCCGATGTCCCGTGTGGAATCGCTGCTGGGCTCTAATCAGCAAGACGTGCTGATGGAAGAAATTATTGCCCGCTACCACGCCAATGCGCAGGATGCTGAAGTGGTTCTGGTTGAAGGCCTGGTGCCTAAGCGTAAGCACCAGTTTGCCAGCGCGCTGAACTATGAAATCGCCAAAACGTTAAACGCTGAAATCGTCTTCGTGACCGCGCTGGGTAACGATTCTCCCGCACAGCTCAAAGAGCGTATTGAACTGACACAAAGCAGCTTTGGCGGTTCGAAGAATAAAAGCATCACCGGTGTGATCATCAACAAGCTGAACGCGCCCGTTGATGAGCAGGGCCGTACGCGCCCTGACCTGTCTGAAATTTTCGATGACTCATCGAAGGCCAGCATCGCGAATATCAATCCTGACCAGCTGTTTGCCAACAGTCCCTTGCCCATTTTGGGTTGTGTGCCGTGGAGCTTCGACCTGATTGCGACCCGCGCCATTGATATGTGCCGCCACCTGAACGCCCGGATTATTAACGAAGGTGAAATTCAGACCCGCCGTGTCAAATCAGTGACCTTCTGCGCACGCAGCATCCCGCATATGCTTGAGCATTTCCGCCCGGGCTCGCTGCTGGTCACCTCGGCTGACCGCCCTGACGTGCTGGTTGCCGCCTGTCTGGCCGCGATGAACGGTATTGAGATCGGTGCCATTCTTTTAACCGGTAACTATGAAATTGACGAGCGCATCGCCAAACTGTGCGATCGCGCCTTCCAGACTGGCCTGCCGGTCTTCATGGTCAAAACCAATACCTGGCAGACCTCGCTCAGCCTGCAAAGCTTTAACCTCGAAGTACCGGTTGATGACACGCAGCGCATTGAAAAAGTCCAGGAATACGTCGCAAGTTACATTAACGCGGACTGGATCGAGTCGCTGACCGCCACGTCTGAGCGCAGTCGCCGCCTGTCGCCGCCGGCTTTCCGCTATCAGTTAACCGAACTGGCTCGCAAGGCTGGCAAGCGCATTGTTCTGCCGGAAGGGGATGAACCCCGTACCGTTAAAGCCGCAGCAATCTGTGCCGACCGCGGCATTGCGACCTGTGTCCTGCTGGGCAATCCGGATGAAATCCAGCGCGTTGCGGCAGCCCAGGGCGTTGAGCTGGGTAAAGGCATTGAGATAGTCGATCCTGAAGTGGTGCGTCAGAACTATGTTCCGCGTCTGGTCGAGCTGCGCAAAAGCAAAGGAATGACCGAGGTGGTTGCGCAGGAACAGCTGGAAGATAACGTGGTGCTGGGCACCATGATGCTGGAAAGCGGGGAAGTTGACGGGTTGGTCTCGGGCGCGGTACATACAACGGCCAACACCATTCGTCCGCCGTTACAGCTGATCAAAACCGCGCCCAACAGCTCACTGGTGTCATCCGTGTTCTTTATGCTGCTGCCAGAGCAGGTGCTGGTCTACGGCGACTGCGCGATCAACCCCGATCCAACGGCTGAACAGCTGGCAGAAATTGCCATTCAGTCTGCCGATTCAGCGAAAGCCTTCGGCATCGATCCACGCGTCGCCATGATTTCCTACTCAACCGGTAATTCAGGTGCCGGTAGCGACGTGGAGAAAGTGCGTGAAGCCACGCGTCTTGCGCAGGAAAAACGCCCGGATCTGGTGATTGATGGGCCGTTGCAGTACGACGCGGCGATTATGGAAGACGTGGCAAAATCCAAGGCGCCCAACTCGCAGGTTGCCGGACGCGCAACGGTCTTTATTTTCCCGGATCTCAACACCGGTAACACCACCTACAAAGCGGTGCAGCGTTCCGCTGACCTGATTTCAATCGGGCCAATGCTGCAGGGCATGCGTAAGCCGGTCAACGACCTGTCACGCGGCGCACTGGTAGACGATATCGTCTACACCATTGCCCTGACGGCGATTCAGTCGCAGCAGGCTGAAGGTTAATCCCTTCCCGTTGAACAAGAGCATGCAGACTGCATGCTCTTTTTTTATGCCTATTGCAGCGTAACGTCGAGCGCGCGCAGGTGCTGAGGTTGCCAGGACAAGGTCACTTCACTGCCCGCCGTCCAGCCGGGTGAGACCTCCGATGAGGCCATTTTCACCATAAAGTTTCCCTGACCAGCAACTTCCGTCAGCATTCTCACGTGGTCACCCAGATAGATAAACTGCTGGATTTGGGCCTGGACCGACTGATCGCCCGGTTTGGCTGCATTTACGTTGATGCGTTCAGGGCGGATACTGAGCTGTATTTTCTTGCCCGGAGAACTGGGCCGCACCTTCAGCGCATCCAGCTGGATACCGTTATCCAGCGTCACCTGATAGTAATCACCCTGCTGCCCTGACTGGGTTGCCAGCAGGCTGTTATTCTCGCCAATAAACTGCGCCACGAAGGCGTTGTCGGGCTGTTCATAAAGCTTATTCGGGCTGTCCATTTGCTGAATCATGCCGTCGTTAAAGACCGCCACCCGGTCAGACATGGTCATAGCTTCGCTCTGATCGTGAGTCACGTAAACAATGGTCAGCCCGAGCATGTTATGCAGCTGCTTAATTTCCATCTGCATGTGTTCACGCAGCTGTTTATCCAGCGCCCCCAGCGGCTCGTCCATCAGGATCAGTTTAGGTTCAAATACCAGCGCCCGCGCCAGGGCCACCCGCTGCTGCTGGCCGCCAGACATCTGTGCGGGATAACGGTCTGCCAGCGAAGTGAGTTTAATCATATCCAGCACCCGCTTAACTCGCTGGGCAATATCGGCCTTGCTCAAACGACGAATCGACAAAGGAAACGCCAGATTTTCGGCCACCGTCATGTGGGGAAAAAGCGCGTAGTTCTGGAATACCATACCGATATCACGCTGATGCGGCGGCAACGTGTGCAAAGGTTTATCACGAAGCAGTATCTCGCCATCGGTGGGCGTTTCAAATCCTGCCAGCATCATGAGGCTGGTCGTTTTCCCGGAGCCTGACGGCCCTAACAGGGTCAAAAACTCGCCTTCTGCCACATCCAGATTGAGGTTGCGCACCACCAGCTTGTCGCCGTCGTAGCTCTTTTTGATATTCCGAAAACTGACAAAATTTCTCATGGCGTAATCTCGTAAACAGGATGAAAAAGGGTTTCGGCACGATTCATGCATCATCCTTTTGACGTGCGAATCCTGTCGGGCCTTTTTTTAGCACTACCACAACGCATTTGATTTGCACAAGCAGAATTTGACAATCTAAAAAGAAATGGCTTACAAATTTACTTTGCAGGCCATTGTATTTTATTGCCTTTTTAAATTTAACATTAAATTAACGTGACAGTTATCACAGAATCAGGCAATACCAGGGATGCGCACTGATGGTGCATCAGGGCGAGACAGACGCCACCTGCAGGTGATGTTGCAACCGGGTCAGGATAGGCGCGAACGCGGCGGGAATGGCGGCTTCGTCAACACAGGCATAACCCAGCAGCAATCCGCGCTGCGGCGTGCCCCGAAGATAATAGGACGACAGGGGACGTGTTAATACACCGCACTGTTCCAGCTCTGCGCTAAAGGCCACATCGTCAATGCTGTCCGGCAGCCTGAGAACCAGATGCAACCCCGCATTGCTGTGATGCACTATCCAGTCGGCGCCCAGCGATGTGCTAATCACCTCCACCAGCGCAGCACGGCGGCGGCTGTAAATCTGCCGCATGCGTCGTACGTGGGCCGCATAGTGCCCTTCCCGAATAAACTCCGCCAGCGTGAGTTGTACTAACCCGTAGCCGCCGCGATACAGCTCGGAGTGCGCCATTTTCATCCGTGCCGCCAGGGATTTAGGCACCACCATGTAGCTGAGCCGGATGCCGGGATACAAGGTTTTACTGAAGGTGCCCAGATAAATCACTGGGGCATCCGCCGCCAGGCCCTGTAGCGCAGGAATGGGACTTCCGGTAAAGCGGAACTCGCCATCGTAGTCATCTTCCACCACCCAACTGCCGCTGCTTTTTGCGCGCTCCAGTAATTCATGGCGCCGCTGCAGGCTCATGACCGCCCCGAGAGGATACTGGTGAGAAGGCGTCACACAGATCAGGCGAGGCACCGGGCTGTCTGGCTGCTCGGGCGGCAAAACCAGCCCCTGATCGTCAACCTGCGTGGGGATCAGCGTGACGCCGTTCACCGCCAGCACATTGCGGATCCCCCAGTATCCCGGCTCTTCGACGATGGCCCTGTCTCCCGGATCGCAAAGCATTTTCGCCAGCAGATCCAGCGACTGATGGGTTCCGGCGGTGATCAGTACCTGTTCGGGGGTGCAGTTCACCGAACGGATCACCCGCAGGTAATCCGCCAGCGCCTGTTGTAACTCAACACAGCCGCCGTGGCTGGCATAGCTCAGGTTTTCAACCGGCAGCCGTCGGCTCAGGCGGAGCTGAATTTTGCGCCAGATGTCGTGCGGCATATGGCTGACGTCCGGCACACCGGGCATAAATGCCCCCCACTGATGGCTCCCGGCACCGCTGCTCGCCAGCAGGCGTGAACCCCGTCGCGACAGTCTGACGGGTTTCATCGGCGGCGTGACGGGCCTGATCAGCGGCTCACCCGGCACCTGTTCCGGCAGCACGGTACTGACGAAGGTGCCGCTTCCGGTGCGGGTTTGTACATAGCCCTCAGACTGAAGCTGTTCATAGACTGCCAGCACGGTATTACGTGAGACAGAAAGTTCGCGAGCAAGGTCGCGGCTGGCGGGCAGTCGCGTCGCGGTGGCAATGGATCCGTCCTGAATCGCTGCCTGCAAGACATCATACAATCGCTTATTCAGCGTACCGCCGGAAAGCGAGGCCAGACGTTGTGCAAGCAGGTCACCGAGTAAGCTTCGCAAAATTGGTACCTCAAAATAAAAAAAACTGGCTCTGGATTATAAAACCCTGAAAACGCTAAAAAGCAAGGAGGCAGATTCCACTGTAACAATATGGCAACAAACACCATGAGGTCGCGTTATGAGTAACAGTGAAGTGCAGGTCCGTCGTCTCAATGCTACGCCGCGCGGCGTGGGCGTGATGTGCGATTTCTATGCGATGAAAGCAGAAAACGCTACGTTATGGGATCACCAGGGCCGTGAAATTATCGATTTCAGCGCAGGCATTGCCGTGCTGAATACCGGACATCGTCATCCCAAAGTGATCGCCGCCATCAAAGAACAGCTCGATCATTTTACCCACACCGCGTTTCAGGTTGTGCCTTACGAAAATTATATTGCCCTGGCGGAAAAACTGAATGCGCTGGTGCCGGTAAGCAGCCCCGCCAAGACCACCTTTTTCTCCACCGGCGCAGAAGCCGTTGAGAACGCGGTCAAAATTGCCCGCGCGGCAACCGGCCGTCCCGGCGTCATCGCCTTTACGGGGGCCTTTCACGGCCGCACCAACATGACGATGTCGCTGACGGGCAAAGTGGTCCCCTACAAAACCGGTTTCGGCCCCTTTGCCAGCTCAGTATTTCACGCCCGCTACCCGAATGCACTGCATGGCTGTAGCGTCGATGATGCGCTGGAGAGTTTACAAACCATTTTCCGCTGCGATATCAGCCCGCAACAGGTTGCGGCCATTATCTATGAACCCATTCAGGGTGAAGGCGGCTTCAATGTCGCGCCGCCAGCGTTTGTGACCGCCCTGCGCACGCTGTGCGATCAACATGGCATTCTGCTGATCGCCGATGAAATCCAAAGTGGTTTTGCCCGCACCGGCAAGCTGTTTGCCAGTGAATACTATCCTGACGTGCAGCCAGACCTGATCACCATGGCAAAAAGCCTGGCGGGCGGTATGCCGCTATCGGCGGTTTCAGGGCGGGCTGACGTAATGGATGCGCCCCTGCCCGGCGGCCTGGGTGGCACCTATGCAGGAAGCCCACCGGCCATTGCCGCTGCGCTGGCCGTGCTGGAGGTCATTCGCGATGAAAACCTGTGCGAGCGCGCCCTGCTGTTAGGCGGGCAACTGACGGAAACGCTGCAGGGCGCAGGCTGTAGTGCGCTGGCAGAGGTGCGCGGTCGCGGTTCTATGATCGCGGCTGAATTCACTAACAGCGAAGGCCAACCCAGCGCAGACATCGCCAAAGCTATTCAGCAAGAGGCGCTGGACGAAGGGTTGCTGCTGCTCACCTGCGGCGTACACGGCAACGTTATTCGTTTCCTCTACCCTCTCACCATTCCGGACGCGCAGTTCCGCACGGCACTGAATCTGCTGAACCGTATCCTGGGTAAGTATTAGGTTTCGCGGGCTGACGCGCCGCACGTTCCGCTGCGGGTCAGCCCCTGGCATCATGATTGCAAAGCAAACACCGGGCAGAGGAATCTGCCTGAACATAATAATTCAGGAGTTCGGGGATGATGAAAAACATAGCGGCACTGGTTCTGGCAGCGGTGGCCATCCAGGCACAGGCCGAAAATCTTACGGTGGTGTCCTTTGGGGGCACCAACAAGGACGCACAGGATAAAGCGTTTTATAAGCCTTTCATGGCCTCGGGGAAGGACAGCATTGAAGCCGGTGAATATAACGGCGAAATGGCACGCATCCGCGCAATGGTTGAAACCCAACAGGTCGGCTGGGATGTTGTAGAACTGGAAACCCCGGAACTGGAGCGGGGCTGTGAAGAAGGGCTGTTTGAAACCCTGGACTGGAGCAAGTTAGGCAACAAAGCCGACTTTGCCAAGGGGAGCGTGAGCGAATGTGGTGCGGGCTTCTTCGTCTGGTCTACCGTACTGACCTACGATGGCAACAAGCTCAAAACCGCCCCCACCAGTTGGGCAGATTTTTGGGATGTGAAAAAATTCCCCGGCAAACGCGCCCTGCGTAAGAGCGCGAAATACACGCTGGAAATCGCGCTGATGGCGGACGGCGTGAAGCGCGAAGACGTTTACAAGGTGCTGGCAACCCCGGCGGGCGTCGATCGTGCCTTCAGGAAACTGGATGAGCTAAAGCCGAATATTCAGTGGTGGGAATCGGGCGCGCAGCCCCTGCAGTGGCTGGTTTCAGGCGACGTGACGCTGGCATCGGCCTATAACGGCCGCATCGGCACCGCTCAGGCAGAAGGTCATAATTTCAAAATCGTCTGGGACGGCAACCTGTACGACTTCGATAACTGGGCGATTGTGAAAGGCTCAAAGCACAAAGCGCTGGCAGAGAAATTTATCGCCTTCTCGCTGCAGCCCGAGAACCAAAAAGTGTATGCCGAAAATATTCCTTATGGCCCCGCCAATATCAAGGCAGGCAAACTGCTGACGGCCGATCGTCTGGCTCAGTTGCCAACGGCACCGGAAAACATGGCCAAAGCCGTTCAGGTTAACGCCACATTCTGGCTGGAACATGGCGAAGAGCTGGAACAGCGTTTTAACGCCTGGGCCGCGAAATAACCCGCTGCCGGACCCGCTCCGGCAGCCCCCTTTCAGGAGATCGGCATGAGTCAAAACCCCGTGATGAATTCAGCGCCCGTCAGACGTACGGAAGGCGCGTTCAGTCTGCGCCAGCAATTTAACCGGGCAGGTTGGTTAAAAACACAACGCTCCCTGTTTTTAGTTGCTCCGTTACTGATTTTCGTCGTGGTGTGCTTTTTGTTCCCCATCGGCTCTATTCTCAGTATGAGCGTCAATAACCCTGAGCTTCACGACGCACTTCCGCAAACCAGCCAGGCCCTGGCTAAATGGAACGGCAAGGCGCTGCCGGATGAAAGCCTGTTTGCCACGCTGGCGAAGGAAGTCAGCGCGGCGCGCGAGCAGGGCCAGATCTCTGGCATTGCGAAGCGATTGAGTTATGAAGACAATGCGTTTCGTCGCCTGATCCTGGCCGTGCCCCGCCAGGCCCCCGAGGATGGGGTTAACGTCAAAGCCACCCTCATTGATAAGCAGCCCCTGTGGGGCGAGCTGTCTACCTGGCAAACCCTCAAGCGCGTAGCCAAACCCTATACCAGTTATTACCTGCTGTCAGTGTTTGACCACAAGGTTGATGCAAAGACCGGCGACATCGTCGCGCAGTCCCCCGATCAGGCGCTTTATGTGAACGTTCTGCTACGTACGCTGTGGATGGCGACCGTGGTCACCTTGCTGTGCGTGGGCCTGGGCTATCCGCTGGCCTACTGGCTGGCGAAGCAGCCGTCCAACCGCGCCAACCTGCTAATGATTATGGTGCTGTTGCCCTTCTGGACCTCATTGATCGTGCGTACCGCCAGCTGGATTGTCCTGCTGCAGTCAGGAGGATTAATTAACCGGACGCTGATGGCGACAGGGCTCATCGACAGTCCGCTCACGCTGGTGTTCAACCGGGTCGGCGTGTACATCTCCATGACACATATCCTGCTGCCCTTCATAGTGCTGCCCTTGTATGCCGTCATGAAAGGGATTTCTCCCAGCTATGTCCGGGCGGCCGTGTCGCTGGGTGCCCATCCCTTTGTGGCCTTCTGGCGCGTCTATGTCCCGCAGACCTATGCCGGGATTACCGCAGGCGCGCTGCTGGTGTTCATGATGGCGATTGGCTATTACGTTACGCCAGCGCTGTTGGGCGGGCCGGACGATCAAATGGTCAGCTACTTTGTCGCCTTTTTTACCAACAGCACCATGAACTGGGGCATGGCCGCCGCCCTGGGGAGCCAGTTGCTGATTATCGTGACGTTGCTGTATGTGGTGTATTCACGTGTCACCCGGACGTCATCCGAGGCGGCAGTACGTTAAGGAGCAAATGATGAAACAACAAGGTTCGACGTTGCTGCGGGTCTGGCGTTACCTGTTTAATTTTTACGGCGCAGCGGCACTGCTGTTTTTGATTGTGCCTGTTCTGGTCATTGTGCCGCTGTCGTTTAACGAAAGCTCATTTCTGAGCTATCCGCTGAGTGGTTTTTCGCTGCGCTGGTACGAGGCCTTTTTTCACTCGAAGGAGTGGATAGGTGCGTTAATGAACAGCCTGCTGGTTGCGCCGCTAGCCACGCTACTGGCTAGCGTACTGGGCGTGCTGGCCGCCATGGGCCTGGTGCGCGGCGAGTTTCGCGGCAAAGGTCTGGTGATGGCAATCATTATCTCTCCCATGGTGGCGCCCGTCGTGATCATCGCCGTTGGCATGTTTTTCTTCTTTGCCAAACTGTCACTGCTGAACAGCTACCTCGGCCTGGTGTTAGCCCATGCCCTGTTGGGCGTTCCTTTTGTGGTGATCACGGTGGTCGCCGTACTGAAAAGCTACGACACCAATCTGACGCGGGCCGCTGCCAGCCTCGGTGCCTCTCCGCTGCTGGCGTTTCGAAAAGTCACCCTGCCGCTGATTGCACCGGGCGTTTTTTCCGGGGCACTGTTCGCGTTTGCCACCTCATTTGATGAAGTTGTCGTGACGCTGTTTCTTGCCAGCCCAACGCAGCGGACGCTGCCGATTCAGATGTTTGCCGGTATTCGTGAAAACCTCGATCCCACTATCGCGGCCGCCGCCACAATTATGATTGCGGCTTCGCTCCTGTTACTGATCGTCATGGAAGTCCTGCGGCGGCGCGGGGAAAAGATGCGCCAGCCACAGCCGGTTTAGATAACATTCAGGAAACCGGTTCAGGTTGTTAAACCGCCCACATTGTTAACGTGTGGGCGGTTGTCTGATCTGGATAGTGCGCACCCAGCCTCTGTCAGCCTGGTCATGGGAAAAATCACGTCAGGCGCTGAACGGGCGGTACCACCACAGTTTGTTGAAACGGGCCAGCATGCTGTGCCGCATGTTCTACGGCACGCGCCACGTCGTTGAGCGCAAACGGCGTTATCGTCCAGTGGTGAAGATCGAGCTGCCCCTGCTGAATCAACTGAATTAATTTATGGCTGTCGGCACGTTCGTACATCCACTGCCCTTTGATCGTCACCAGGTTACGCATGATCCAGGGATAAGGCAGAGACAGCGGTTCTCCGCCCAACATCCCGACGCCGCCCATTAACACCGCCCGTCCGTAAGGCCGAACGCTCATGACCGCCGTACGCACCGCAGAGGCTGGCGCGGCGGGCGGAAGAAAATCCAGCACCATATCGATAAAGCCGCCCGCCGCCTGACAGGCTGCGAGATCCGTCTGCTCATCCCCTGTCAGGCGCACCGGAATAACCCGTGGACCAAAGCGCGCAACCAGATCCTGCAGTATCGCCGTATTGCGCCCCGTCGCAATGACCTTGCCTGCACCCATGGCCAACGCAATAGCCACGGCACTACTGCCAAAATTGCCAGTTGCGCCGCTCACCAGCAAGGTTTCCCCCGGCTCAAACCGACCAGCCTGCAATCCGCCATAGGCGATAAGCAGTGTATTAACCACGCACCAGGCCCTGGCATCATCTAGGGCCATCTCGCCCAGCGGTAAGGCATTCTCGGTGGGAATGCGGATTTTTTCGGCAAAGGATCCGTTACGATGATATTGCTGCAGTGCCAGGCCGCCTCCACCGCGTGCACTCCAGCCCTGCAGAACGATGTCAGGCATTAACGCACTGTCGCGCGATCTGACGGTAGGATCGCAAAAAACCCACATCCCTTTTTTCAGTTGGGTCGCGTCCGGGCCGGTTTCCAGCACTTTTCCCACGGCACCGCAGCCCGGTATGGCGGGCAGATCCAGTAAATAATGGCGCTGGCCGGAAAATACCTCATTGGTGTAACTCAGCACTGGGGCAGCGACAACCTCGACAAGGACCTCACCTGAACCGCAAACCGGTTCGGGCACATCCGAATAAACCAGGGGTTCGCCCCACGCTTTCAGAACGACAGCTTTCATTTTTCTCTCCTCACCTATCACAGGAGGTTGTAGTCTAGAGCGCCTAAAAGGGGTTATTCAGTGTCTGCCTTATCCCAGGACCCGCCACGCCCAGTCAGAGAGAAAACATGTCACTTAATAAGAATGTGGGTCTGTTTCTTCGAACGGTCAGAGAAACGACCTCGCCTGAGAAAGCCAAAATTCAGTCCAGTAAACCGAGGCGCACGCCGGGGTTACGTCGGGAAGAAGTGGCTGAACGCGCGGGCATCAGCGTTGACTGGTACACGCGCATTGAACAGGGCCGGGCCAATGCCGTGACCCACGAGACGCTGGAAAGGCTGGCAGATGCGCTGTCAATGAGCGACGACCAGGCGCAACACCTGCACAGGCTGGCAGCAGAGATAGCGACGACTGACATCACCAGCAACCTGCCTTCTTCGCTGCAGCTTATCGTTCAGCAGCAGCCGCTTCCTACCTACATCACCAATACGCTGCTGGATGTTTTGTGCTGGAATGCGCCGCTTGCGACGCTGCTGACCGATTTTGACGACCTGATGCCCGAATACCGCAATATCTTATGGTTTATGTTTAATCATCCCGCAGCGCGCATAAACTTTGGCGAACGCTGGCACGATGAAGCAGAAAAGCTGGTTGCGCGTTTTCGCGTCCGTGTCGATCTGGAAAACGGCCATCCCCGGTTCCAGGCCAGGATCAGCCAACTGCTGCAGAACAGCGATTTCAAAGCGCTGTGGGACCAGTATCGGGTCATCAGCGGCAATGAAGGCATCAAGCAGTTCTCAGCTGAAGGGGGCGCGCTGAAAACCTGGCGTTATCACAGTTTTTATCTGCACGACTTTCCGGGGCTGAGAATGGTGACCTATGTGCCCTGCGCCTCTTCACCTGGCGCTGAAGATGACGCGCGACGTTGACTCATAGCCGCTTTCTCATTCTGGCAGGTCGAATAGTTACATGCGCCCTGTCCGACGCGGCTGCGCAAGGTGTGCCCTGGCACGGCGAGCGATCGACAAAAGGCGGGAAGTTGATCATCAGGCGAATGAGGCGGCGATCAACGCCGCGTGCCCGCTTTGCGAACGGCCACGACCGCCCGCAAAGCTAACAGAAGGTATCAGTGACTGTTTTCGTTGTTGCGGCTCAGCCACAGAGATAAGGCTTTGAGTGAATCATCGGTAAACTCATCACAGCGGGCGGTGATTTCATCCGGGGTCATCCAGAAAATTTCATCCACTTCTTCTTCCTGCATAGCAAAAGGGCCGTGCGACACACAGCTGAATAATCCCCCCCAGACGCGGCAATGCTCATCTTCAAAATAGAATTTGCCATGTTCTGCAAAAGGCACATCCGCAATGCCCAGCTCCTCTTCGGCTTCACGCCGCGCCGATTCAAGCATGTCTTCGCCACTCTGCACTACGCCGCCAGCCGTCGCATCCAGTTTGCCTGGCATAAAATCTTTGATTTCAGTACGGCGCTGAACCAGTATTTTCCCCATACCGTCATGAACCACGATATAGGTCGCGCGGTGACGTAAGCATTGCGCGCGCATCTGCGCACGCGTGGCCTGTGCAACGACTTCATTCTCTTCGCTTACGATATCGACCCATTCGATTTCGCCACCAGCAGTTTGATCCACCATCCGTAACCCTTTCCTGTTTAGCGTGTCTTTATGCACGCGCTGTTTGCCACACCTATATCATAGTGTGTCGTAAGGTAATCACTTATGACAACTTGAGCAAGCGCCGATCGCTAGCGATTTTTGCCGCTTTCCGTTAGCCATAACTGTACTGATGCCCGCTGCCATTGAAACTCAGCATAGTGCTGCAAACGCGCAGGCAAGGTATCGCCATGCAGCGCCAGTCGATTAAGCATGACAGCCAAATCGGTATCTGCAATGCACCACTCACCAAATAAATTTTGCTGACGTTCTGGCAACAGGCGCTGAACAGCGGCAATCAGTTTTTCGGCGGCCTCAACGGCTGCAGGCGACAAGGGCGCAAAGCGCTCACCGGCAAATAACACCTCGGTAGGGCGCTCCTGGCGAATGGGCAGCAGATCGCTGCGCAGCCAGGCCTGAATTTGCCGGGCGCGGGCGCGTTTCTCGCGATCTTTGGGATAGAGGCGTTCAAATTCAGGGGCAGCAAAACGCTCTTCGAGGTATTCGCAGATGGCCGATGATTCACTCAGCATAAAGTCATCGACCTGTAAGGTCGGGACGCGGCAGGTTAACGACAGATCGCGATAGGTCTCAGCACGCTGCTGGTTTTGCGATAAATCGATACGCTTTACGCTAAAAGGCACCCCTTTTTCGCTGAGCGCAACATAAGCCGACATGACATAAGGACTAAAGAAAGATGAATCTGACCACAGGGTGATGGAGGGGTAATTCATCTGCTACCTCAAATAGCTGACAGGGGTGCATCATCTTTACCGATTTTTATTTCTGAAAACAACCAGGCGCTGGTCCGATGTTTGCGCTCAACTGACTAAATTACGAAGCGGCTCACGCCACACGGGTACGACTCTTCTATGATGAAGTAAGCAAAAAATAAAAATTCAGACGGAGCCGCACTATGCATATCTTAATTACCGGTGGAACCGGGCTTATTGGCCGCCATCTTATTCCACGTCTGCAACAGCGTGGCGACACGGTCAGCGTGGTCACGCGCGACGTTGCCGCTGCACGAGACATGCTGGGGGAAGATATCGCGCTCTGGTCAGGCCTGGCGCAACAGCACTCGCTGGATGGCGTGGATGCCGTTATCAACCTGGCCGGTGAACCCATCGCGGATAAACGCTGGACAGAGGCCCACAAACGGCAGCTGTGCGAGAGCCGCTGGCAGATAACGGAGCGCATTGCCTCCCTGATTAACGCCAGTACCACGCCACCGCGCGTCTTGATTTCGGGATCGGCAACGGGCTTTTATGGCAACACGGGCGACGTGGTATTAACCGAGGACGATCCCGGACAGAACGAGTTCACCCACGAACTTTGCGCCCGTTGGGAACAGCTGGCGCTGACCGCGCAGAGTGAGCGCACCCGCGTCTGCCTGCTGCGTACCGGCGTCGTGCTGACGCGAGAAGGCGGCGCGTTGAGTAAAATGAAACTGCCGTTTAAGCTGGGAATTGGTGGCCCGATTGGCAGCGGCAAACAGTATATGCCGTGGATCCACATTGATGACATGGTCAGCGGCATTCTGTGGCTGCTCGACGATGATGCCTGTAACGGCCCTTTTAACATGGTTGCGCCCTACGCCGTGCGCAATGAGCAGTTTGCCGCTACCCTGGGTGAGGTGATGCACCGCCCGGCTTTCATGCGCACGCCCGCCAGTGCCATCAAGCTGATGATGGGAGAATCGTCTGTACTGGTGCTGGGTGGGCAACATGTGCTGCCAAAACGGCTGGAGGCGTCGGGTTTTCGCTTCCGCTGGTATGAGCTGCAGAATGCATTACAGGATGTGGTGAAAAGCTGAGGATCAGGGGAGCACTTGCTCCCCTTCGCTTTTTTACTGAGAGGTGACCGCGGTTTTCGACTTCACCGTGGAACGCAGCGCGCCGTGATTCGGTTGCGGTACGCGGATGATAAACGTCAGCACACCGGCAAACACATACAGGCAGGTGTAAGCCCAGACCACGCCGACGATATCAAAGAACGGCAGCATCATGGAGGCGATGGCGGGCGCAACAAAATTGCTCATGCCTGCAGACAGGTTATACACCGAGACGGCCGCGCCCTGATGATGGGGCTCCAGCGTAGGGAAAACCGCCGTCATGGGCACAAAGGCCGCCACGAAAATGCCCAGCATCACGGCAGGAATCAGGGCGACCAGGAAATTGTGACCGGCATAGACAGGCAGGTAATAGAACGCCAGGCTGGAGATCGCCATGCCGAGGCAGCCAAACCAGCGCACCTGGCGAATCCAGCCAATACGTTCACCCATGATGCCCCAGAAGATATTGGTAAAAATGGTGACAAAAAAGAACACCGCCCAAATCTGCAGCCACTCTGAGAGCGTAAACCCAAGCCGATCCACAAACAGCAGCGGCATAATGATGGCAAAACCAAACAGCGACAGCGTATTAATAATGCGGATCAGACAGGCGTAAAACACATGCTGGTTGGTGAACAGGATAGTCACCGCACGCGACATTTCCGTCATTTTTTCCCGCAGGGGTAAGTTGACGCGAGAACGATCGACCGGCACGTTGCGCAGGCTAAAATAGGCCAGCAAGCCGCCGCAGGTTACCCAGCCAATCGCCAGCCAGAGCGTGCCGGTTTCACCAATGGAAGGAATGATCAGGCTGGGCAGATAGCTCCCGACCACGCCGATGCCTACCGAATACATCGCCCAGAACCAGCCCGTGGCAGCCGCCAGCCGTTCCCGTGGCAGCACCTGCACCAGCAGCAACATAAATGAGTAGATAAACAGCGGATAGGCCAGGCCACGGATACCGTAAAACAGCAACATAAGAGGATAATTGCGCATCCCCAGCCCCAGGCTCATAAACAGGGCGTGCATGACAACCCACAAGATAAAACCGATCAGCATAGCGCGCTGCGGCGTAATCAGCTCCGCCACCACACCGGATGCCCAGGCGGCCAGCGCCACCGCTAAACCGTAAAAGGTAAACACCAGCGCCGACTGCCCCGGCGTGAATCCCATATCGGTAATATGACGTGACAGGAACGCCATCTCGAAACCGTCACCTGCCATAAAAACAGCGATGGCGACAAATCCCCAGATCAGATGTTTGGGCAAGCCAAACCAGTACGCAGTAGAGTGCATGACGATCGTCCTTCTCTGTTTGGTTACAGGTTAATCAGGCCAGCGAACGGGACTGAGAGTGTTGACGGTAAAGCTCACGGAACTGAGCCAGCCGTTGCTGCAGCCCCTGACGAACCTCAGGATTGGGCAGGAAGCGCGCCTGTATCGGGGGTTTAAGACACACCTGCGCTTCATCACCGCCCGCAGCCAGCCAGGCCAGGCGCGCCGCGCCCAGTGCACCGGATGCGCTGGCGGGATGCGTCACGACAGGCAGCGCCAGCACATCGGCGATCAGCTGCGCCCACAGGCTGCTGCGCGCGCCGCCGCCGGTCAGGCTGAACTGGGTAATGGCACGCCGTCCTTCCCCTAAGACGGTCAGGCCGTCGGCCAGGCCAAAGGTTACGCCTTCGAGCACCGCATAGCCTAGTAAGGCACGCTGGGTTTCGTGCCGCAGATAAAAAAACGCGCCCGTCGCATCAGGATCGTTGTGCGGGGTACGTTCTCCAGAGAGATAAGGCAAGAAAAGCGGGGCCTGCTGTTTTTGTGCCGGACCCAGCGCAGCAATCTCTTCCAGCAGTTGGTTTTCACTGACCGAGAGCAACTGGCACAGCCAGCGCAGGCAGCTTGCGGCGCTGAGCATGACGCTCATCTGGTGCCAGCGATCAGGCAGCGCATGGCAAAAAGCGTGCACGCCTGACTGCGGATCGGCCTGCAGCCGGTCATTAACCACAAAGATGACGCCAGAGGTGCCAAATGAAATAAACGCATCGCCAGGATTCACGGCGCCCACGCCAACCGCCGAGGTGGCATTATCCCCGCCGCCGCCTGCAATGATGACCGACGAGGAGAGCCCCCATTCGTCGGCAATCGCCGGCCGTAACGTGCCGCTGACGGCATTCCCTTCGACGAGTGCAGGCATCTGGTCACGACGCATTCCCGTTGCGGCCAGCAGTGCCGCTGACCAGTCGCGTTTGGCGACGTCCAGCCATAAGGTGCCCGCGGCATCCGAGGGATCGGTGACAAAGCGCCCGGTCAGGCGCCAGCGCAGGTAATCTTTTGGCAATAACACTTTGCTAATGCGACGAAAGCAGTCAGGCTCATGCCGGGCCACCCAGCACAGCTTTGGGGCCGTGAAGCCCGGCATGATCATATTGCTGCTAATGTGCATGATTTCGGGATGATGCTGACCCAGCCAGTGGCATTCTGCCGCGCTGCGTGTGTCATTCCACAGAATGCAGGGCCGTAAAACTTCACCCTGCTCATCCAGCAGCACCGCTCCGTGCATTTGTCCTGACAGCCCAATCGCCTCTATCGCAGACCAGGCCAGAGGTGCCTGCTGACGCAGACGCGTGATGACCTGATGGCAGGCGCGCCACCAGTCATGCGGGTCCTGCTCTGCCCAGTGCGGATGGGGGCGCTGCACGGCCAGGGCGGCATGTTCCGATGCCACGATCTCGCCCTGCGCATTCACGATCAGCGCTTTAAGCTCAGAGGTGCCGATATCGATACCCAGATACATATTCGCCCCCTAAACCACGGCCAGCGGTTGTTCTGGCTGGACTTGCCACGTTTCCAGCCCGGCGACGGTGGTGCTAAGCCGCGCATGAAAATCCTGTGATGTGGCCAGCTCAGCAAACAGGGACGTCTGGGTCATGTAAGCCTGTAACGGATCGGCATGGGCAAACCACTGCTGTACCACTTCAGGTTGCAGCACGCCATCCTGATAGTCATAAGGCAGCTCGCCACTGGCCCAGCGTTGCAAAAACAGATAGAACAGCGCCGGGAGCACCAGGCTGGCCGCAGGCGGCGTGCCGCGCTGATAGCATTCCCGTAGCGTCGGCGTCACCATGGCGGGAATTTTTGACAGACCGTCAGCCGCCACCCGTTGGTTGGTATCTTTTATCCACGGATTGCTAAAGCGGGACAGGACAACATCCCGATACTCCGCCAGGTTGAGCGGGCTGGGTGAAAGTGAAGGTATGACATCCTGTGAGACATATTCCCATGCCATCTGGTGGATGGCTTTCTGACGGGTGCTTTCATCAATGTAAAGCAAACCGATAAGCGTGCCCGCCCAGGCAATGGCGCTGTGGGTGGCGTTAAGAATACGAATCTTGGCTTCTTCCCAGGGCAACACCGACTCGACCAGCTCGACGCCCACCTGCTCCAGCGCCGGACGCCCGGCAATAAAATCGTCTTCGATCACCCACTGGATAAAGGACTCAGCCATCACCGGCACCGCATCATCTTTACCGGTTGCCGCCTGAACGCGCTCCGCGACGTCAGGCGTGGGACGCGGGGTGATTCGATCCACCATGGTATTCGGCGAGGTGGTGTTGTCACGCACCCAGGCGGCCAGCTCACCTGCCCCTTTTGCCGCAAGGAAGGCCAAAAAACCCTGACGGAAACGCTCACCGTTGTGGCGCAGATTGTCGCAGTTCAACAGGGTCACGGGCGCCCCACCGTTGACGACGCGTGCCGTCAGGATACGCGCCAGCGCGCCATACAAGGTTCGCGCCTCGCCATTCAGATCCGCCTGAATATCGGGCTGCTGCAGGTCAAGCTCATGTTCCGGTGTTAAATAGTAACCCGCTTCGGTCACGGTGAAGGCGATTACCCGGGTGCATGGATCGGCGCCCTGCTGCACCAGCGCGCTGATCTCTTTGTCCCACGGCAGAACCTGCCGAATGGAGGTAATGGTCTCGTAGTGACGCTCGCCCTCAGGCGTGACCGTCTCCAGCACATATTCCCCTTGCTGGGCGGTTAGCTGCGTCAGCAACGGCGTTGCGTCATCGCGGATATTGCCCAGCGCGATATGCCAGCGGCTGTCGCCCTGCTGCATCAGGCGGTGCAGATACCATGCCTGATGGGCACGATGGAAAGAGCCTGCGCCGATATGCATCCAAACTGATGGTGTCATCATGACCTCTTTAGGCATTTGTTTAAATTAAGGGCATTTGCCCGATGCACATATGTTAATCAGAGGTAACGTCAAGGTTCTGTGATTAATTTCACATTTAAGACATTGGCCCGTTAATTGGGCTTTTGCCCTGATAGGCTTTTAAACAGATTGCGCGATAAAATGGCGATCCGCAGAGAAGGGAATGGCGCAATGAACAAAGAAGAGAAGAAACAGGAGTTGGCGGCGCGTGCCGCCTGGATGTATTACGTCGCTGGGTTAACACAGCAGGAGATCGCCCGGGCACTGGGATTGTCGCGCCAGGTGGCCCAGCGTTTGATTTCCGGGGCGCGTGAAATGGGCATGGTCAGCGTAAAGATCGCCCACCCCGTGACGCACTGCCTGCGTCTGGCGCACGACGTGCAGGAGAAATTTGGCCTGCAGCACTGCCGCGTGGTGCCTTCCGGCGATCTGGACGACAATGCCATACAGCAAATGCTGGCGGTAGAAGGCGCAGAGGTGATGTCGCAGTTTATCAATAACGACGAGCCGCAGGTGTTTGGCATCGGTTCGGGAAAAACCCTGCGTGCCATTATTGATGCGCTTCCCTGGGTTGAACGACCGCAGCATCACTGTGTTTCCATGATTGGGGCCATCGCCCGCGACGATTCAGGCACCCGCTACGACGTGCCGCTTAAGCTGTCTGAAAAAATGCAGGGCAAGTATTTCTTCATTCCCGCCCCGCTGTTCGCCGACAGCCCAGACGATAAGCAGATGTGGTGCCGGCATCAGGTCTATCAGCGCGTGGTCAACCGTGCACGACAGGCCCACGTCACCTTTTTGGGAATTGGGGAGGTCAATCCCGGCTGCCCGCTCCATGCCGAAGGCTTTATCACAGACAGCCAGGTGCAGGCGCTGAATGCGCGCGGCGTGGTCGGTGAAATGCTCGGTCATTTCTTCAATCAGCAGGGCGAACGCGTGTTAGGGGAAACCGATGCGCTGTTAACCAGCGTGGCGCTGGAAAGCCAGACGACGCGCAATATCATCGGCTTTGCCGGCGGGGAGCGAAAATATGCCGCTATTCAGGCGGCGTTGAACGGCGGCTGGATATCGGGCCTGGTGACCGATGAAGCCACCGCCGTGCGCCTGCTGAATAACCGATAGCTTGCCTACTTAAGCGATCCCTTCAGGAACTGCTGTAAGCGCGGGCTCTTGGGCTGACCAAATAATTCAGCCGGTGGCCCCTGCTCCTCAATTTTCCCCTGATGCAGGAAAATGACGTGGCTGGAGACGTGACGGGCAAATTCCATTTCGTGCGTGACCACCACCATGGTTTTCCCCTCTTCGGCCAGCTTCTGCATAATACGCAGCACTTCGCCGACCAGCTCAGGATCCAGGGCTGAGGTGGGCTCATCAAATAACAGCACCTCCGGCTCCATCGCCAGCGCGCGGGCAATGGAGACGCGCTGCTGCTGCCCTCCCGAGAGATGGACGGGATATTTTCCCTGCGCGCGCTCGTCGATGCCGACCTTGTTCAAATAGGTAATCGCGCGCTCACGTGCCTGCGCTTTACTCAGGCCCAGCACCTGAATCGGCGCTTCCATAACGTTTTCCAGCACCGTCATGTGGCTCCACAGGTTGAAATGCTGAAAGACCATGGTCAGACGGGTACGAAGCAGGCGCAGCTGCTCCTTGTCTGCCACCTTCAGCTGGCCGTCCGTATCGCGTACCAGGGTAATAGCGGTCTTGTTGACCACAATGGTGCCTTCACTCGGCTTTTCGAGGAAGTTAATACAGCGCAGAAAGGTACTTTTCCCGGAACCCGACGAGCCAATAATACTGATGACATCGCCTGCATTGGCGTTCAATGACACACCTTTTAATACTTCATGTTCACCGTAGCGTTTATGCAGGTCGGTGACGCTTAATTTGTTATCAGCCATAGTCTTACTCAATGCGATGAAGAAGGTTTCACGTGCGCCAGCCAACGACGTTCCGCAAGACGAAACAGGCTAATCAGCACGTAAGAAATAATCAGGTATAACACGGCCGCAATGCCGAACGCGGTAAAGGGCTGATAGGTTGCCGCGTTAATGTCCCTGGCGATTTTCAGCAAATCAGGCACGGTTGCGGTAAAGGCCAGTGCGGTAGAGTGCAGCATGAGTATGACTTCGTTGCTGTAAACCGGTAAGGCCGTGCGCAGTGCAGAAGGCAAAATAATGCAGCGATACAGTTTAAAGGTCGAGAAGCCATAGGCTCGCGCCGCTTCGATTTCACCGTGTGGCACGGCACGAATCGCCCCGGCAAAAATTTCCGTGGTGTAAGCGCAGGTATTAAGGGTAAACGCCAGTAGCGTACAGTTCAGGCCGCTGCGGAAAAACGCATTCAGTAGCTCTGTGCCTTTCACGATTTCCAGCGTATACATGCCGGAATAGAACACCAGCAGTTGCACATAGAGTGGCGTACCGCGAAACACATAGGTAAAGAGCCACACCGGCAGGCTAATAAAACGATTGGGTGATACACGAGCAATCGCCAGCAACACGGCCATGCAGCCGCCCAGTACGACCGAGACAATCAGCAGCCATAGGGTAATCGCCACGCCTGTGAAGCGATAACCGTCTGTCCAGAGCAGCGACTTCCAGTATTCGTGAATAATCTCGATCATAGCTCCGCCCTCTTCACGCCGACCGTGTAGCGGCGATTGAGCCACCAGAGAATGCCGTTAGACAAGGTGGTAAAGACCAGATAAATCACGCCCGCCACGATAGCAAAATAAAACGGCTGCCAGGTGCTTTTACCTGCCAGCTGCGTGGCTTTTACCACATCCTCCAGCCCCAACAGGGAAACCAGCGCCGTGGCTTTCAGGATCACCTGCCAGTTATTACCGATGCCGGGCAGCGCGTAGCGCATCATCGCAGGGAACAGGATACGGCGGAAAACCTGCGAACCGGTAAAACCAAACGCCGTGGCGGCTTCAATCTGCCCTTTTGGCACCGCCATAAAGGCGCCACGGAAGGTTTCGGTAAAATAGGCGCCATAGATAAAGCCCAGGGTGATGATGCCGGCCACCATGGGATCGATATCGAACTGGGCCAGGCCAAGCGCATCGGTGAGATGGTTGAGAGCGATCTGCAGGCCGTAGAAAATCAGCAGCATCAGAACGAGGTCGGGCACGCCACGAATCAGCGTCGTGTAGCCCTCAAAAATCAGTGACAGCAGGCGATTGCGCGACAGCTTCGCGCCTGCGCCAATCAGACCCAGGATCACCGCCAGCAGCACCGAGCTCAGGGCGAGCTCAAGCGTGACCAGCGTGCCTTTTAAAATGACATCAGAGTAGCCATACAACATGGAAAAGGTCCTGTCGTGGGGTGGAAACGACGCTGCGCCGTCGTGCAGACGGGCAGCGCAGCTTCTGTTCTCGCATAGCCGATGACACAGGGTTGCTCCGACCAGAGGGATCGGGACAACCCAGGGCTTATTCTGTTATGCGAACAACAGAGGCGAAGACGACAGATCAGTCACCGTACACGTTGAAATTAAAGTATTTCTTCGCAATTTTGTCGTAGGTACCGTCTTTACGCATTGATTCAAATGCTTTATCGATGGCCGCTTTCAACTCGGTATCGTCTTTACGTAATCCCATACCGGTTCCGACACCGAAGATTTTATCGTCTTTCACGGCCGGACCTGCAAACGCATAGCTTTTACCGACAGGCTGTTTCAGGAAGCCTTCGGCGGCCTGAACTTCGTCCTGGAAGGCGGCGTCAATGCGGCCAGCGGTCAGATCCTGATAGACCAGATCCTGGTTGGCATAAGGCGTTACGGTTACGCCTTTTGGACGCCAGTACTCATTCGCGTAGGTTTCCTGAGTAGTGCCCTGCAGCACGCCGATGTTTTTGCCTTTCAGCGCCTCAGGCGTCGGCTCGATTTTTGATCCTTTCGGCGCGACTAAGCGTGCGTTAGCGGCATACAGTTTGTCTGAGAACGCAATCTCTTCCTGACGTTTAGCGGTGATGGACAGCGAGGAGATGATGGCATCGATTTTCTTCGCTTTCAGCGACGGAATCAGCGCATCAAAATCGCTTTCTACATAGGTACACTTGGTCTGGATACGTTTACAGATTTCGTTAGCCAGGTCGATATCAAAACCAACCAGCTGTCCTTGCGCGTTTTTCGACTCAAACGGCGGATATGTTGGGTCAGTGCCGACACGAATCGAGGTCGGTACTGCTGCAAATACGCTGGCCGCACTGGACAGGCCCAACATTAAAGAAAGAGCCAGAACACGCTTCTTCATAGATTACCCTCAAGTAAATTGCTTATTGTTATGTGATGCATGATGTGTGTTTGCGACGAACACTGCCTTTTCCTGTGCATGTTTCATGCCAGTTCTACAGTTTTGCCGTCTGCCCAGCCGCCCGTTTGGTGACGAAAAGACTGGGTTTGTGAAAGGAATATATCAGTGATGTCGCAGAGAAAAAGCGATGTTGTGAACTTTTAGTTCAAGAAATGCAGGAACAGTGATCGCTCCCGCGTTTCTGCACCAAATAAGGGCGAAAGAACACGCTTATGCACCTTGCCAGCGCACAAACAAGTCCTGCGGTAGTTCAATATCAAACTGATCAATGACCCGATTAACGGTCTGATCGACAAGCTGCTCGATAGTGGTTGGACGGTGGTAAAACGCCGGCACCGGCGGCATGATGATGGCCCCCAGTTCGGCCGCGGTCGTCATCATGCGCAGATGACCAATATGCAGCGGGGTTTCACGTACGCACAGGACCAGTTTACGCTGCTCTTTCAGCACCACGTCTGCTGCGCGCGTCAGCAGCGAGTCGCTGTAGCTGTGAACAATACCGGACAGGGTTTTCATTGAGCACGGCAGGATCACCATGCCCAACGTTTTGAACGACCCGGAGGAGATACTGGCGGCAATGTCCCGCACGTCATGAACCACGTCTGCCAGCGCCTGGACGTCCCGCAGGCTGTAGTCGCTTTCCAGGCTCAGCGTCTGACGTGCCGCATGGCTGATGATCAGATGGGTTTCCACGTCGCTGATCTGCTGCAAGACCTGCAATAGCCGGACGCCATAGATCACGCCGCTTGCGCCCGAAATACCAATAATGAGTCGTTTCATCGTTCAACCTTGCAGTGGCAAAGTGCACCATAATAGCGCAGACCGGCAGAAAACACAGAGGGCGGGATAAATCCCGCCCTCCTTTTTGCATTCAGGTTCGCTTACCCTTCGTTATGCAGCTCGAGGTTTTCGACTTCGTTTTGACGGGCGATGGCTTTCGCATCGTCGTTACGCAGGGATTCCAGATATTCAAGATAGCCCTGATCGACGTCTTTCGTCACGTAGATGCCGTTAAAGACGGAGCACTCAAACTGCACGATATCCGGGTTCTCTTCCCGTACGGCTTCGATAAGGTCATCGAGATCCTGGAAAATCAGCGCATCTGCTTTGATAATCTGGCGAATCTCTTCCACTTCACGGCCGTGGGCAATCAGCTCGGTCGCGCTGGGCATATCAATGCCGTAGACGTTAGGAAAGCGCACTTCCGGCGCGGCAGACGCAAGATAGACCTTTTTCGCGCCCGCCTCTCGCGCCATCTCGATAATCTGCTCGGAGGTGGTGCCACGAACAATTGAGTCATCAATCAGCAGCACGTTCTTATCGCGAAACTCAGCGCGGTTAGCGTTGAGCTTGCGGCGAACGGCGCTGCGGCGCAGTTGCTGTCCCGGCATGATAAAGGTGCGGCCCACGTAGCGGTTTTTCACAAATCCCTGACGGTAAGGCTTATCAAGGATGCGGGCGATTTCCAGCGCGGTATCCATCGAGGTTTCCGGAATGGGAATCACCACGTCGATATCCAGATCTTCCCACTCGCGGGCGATCTTTTGACCCAGCTTGGTGCCCATGCGCACGCGGGCGCTGTAGACCGAAATCTTATCCAGGAAGGAGTCCGGACGCGCAAAATAGACGTATTCGAACAGGCAAGGATTGTTTTTTGGGTTTTCGGCACACTGACGGGTTGAAAGCTGCCCCTGCTCAGTGATGTAAACCGCTTCACCCGGTGCCACGTCACGGATAAATTCAAAACCCAGGGTATCCAGCGCCACGCTTTCGGAGGCGACCATGTACTCGGTACGGCCATCGGCAATGACGCGTTTGCCCAGCACCAGTGGCCGAATGCCGTTAGGATCGCGGAAGGCGACCATGCCGTGACCGATGATCATCGCCACCACGGCATAGGCGCCACGCACCTGCTGGTGGACGGCAGCGATGGCGGCAAACACGTTATCGGCTTCCAGCGGATAGTGCTGAAAACGATCCAGTTCCTGCGCAAAGATATTCAACAGGATTTCAGAATCGGAGGTGGTATTAACGTGACGACGGCCTTTTTCGAACAGCTGCTTACGCAGCTCGTGGGCATTGGTCAGGTTACCGTTATGGGCAAGGGAAATACCGTACGGCGAGTTAACGTAGAATGGCTGGGCTTCAGAAGCGCTGGAGCTGCCCGCGGTAGGATAGCGTGCGTGACCAATCCCCATGTTGCCTTGTAAACGTTGCATATGACGCGCTTCGAAAACATCGCTGACCAGCCCATTAGCCTTACGCAGGCGGAAGCAGTTCAGCGCATCGATGGTACAAATGCCTGCGGCATCCTGCCCACGGTGCTGGAGCACCGTTAACGCGTCATAGATCGACTGGTTGACCGGCATGAAACCGGTGATACCGACAATACCGCACATGTTGTCATTTCCTCATTAAGCCGTACGCCCGGTGGTCTCACCGGGGCAAAAAACTCGACGTGCTTTTCAGGTAGTCAAAAAACCACCTGATTATAGAACTGAACTCGGGAATAAGTTGAGACTGCTGCCAGTCCGGGCTCTTTGAAAAGCCCGTGAATGTATCCAGGAAGAACAGCAGAGCGGCCACGATGAGCACACCACGCAATGCCCCGAAACAAACGCCTAATACCCGATCGGTTCCCGACAGGCCAGTTTTCTCAACCAGCGAGCCGATAACGTAGTTCACTATTGCGCCCACAATCAGGGTCGCGATGAACAGCACCGCAATCGCGATTCCGTTACGAACCAGTTCGTCGTCAAAACCTGTGAACCAGACTGCAAGGTAGGCATAGTAATGACTGGCGACAAAAAACGCGCATCCCCAGGTAACAAGAGATAAGGCTTCGCGGACAAACCCTCGGACCAGGCTGACCAAAGCCGAAAAACCAACTACCGCAATAATGACGTAATCAATCCAGATCATGAACTCTTCCAGCGCCAGTGCCATTGCACCCCTGCTTCCAGTTCGGGGCGCATTCTAACAGAAAAAGAAAACGTTTGCGTAGGGGTTTTCAGGTTCTGCATCCATAAAAAAGGCGATGAAAAAATCCGTCTTCGCCTGTGTCATTTTCACCCCGCTAACAGGCTGAAAAGTTGTCAGAAATTTAGCGTTAAGCCGGGTCAGGCACTGCCGTTCTCATCCCGATTGGCGCTGCCTGTTATTTCTATCGGCAGCGCCAATCGGCGCTTTAGCGGGCGCTGTAAGACTTAACCACGCCGCTCAAGCCTGAAACGTTCTTCAGCTCGCCGACGGCCGCCTGCATCTTCGCTTTTGACGCATCCGGCCCCACATAAATGCGGGTGATTTGCCCCTGCACGGGCGTAGACGGCACGGTATAGGCCCGGTAACCCGACAGGCGCAGTTTCGCCACAATCTCGTTAACCTTGCTGGCGTTCTTGAGTGCGCCTAACTGAACAACGTAAGCCTGACCGGCAGGCTGCGTTTCTTTGGGCTGCTCCGCAGGCGCGGTTTTTTCCGCAGGCTGCGACTGCTCGGCCGGTTTGGTTTTTTCAACAGGCTTAGCCTGCTCAACCGGTTTGGTTTTTTCTACCGGTTTGCTCTGCGTCTGCTCGACCGACTTCGGTTTAGCCTGCTCAACCTGTTTGGGTCGGGTTGGCTCAACCGGCCTGGCTTTCGGCGCTGTCGTGGCCGGAGACGAATGGACCGGTGGCGGTGAGACCACGCTCGGTTCGCTACTTTGCTCGGGCTGACTACTGCCCTCAGCGGCGGCATCATCATCCGTATCAGAATGGCTGACCGCACTGCCTGCGCCTGCTGGCGGATGCGCAGGCAGCGACTGCGTCACCGGCGGCACCATTTCGCTGTCCTGCTGGTCATCGGGTTTGGGCACCAGCGGGATCGCGGCAAATTCTTCTTTATAATGTTTTTTCTTACCATCCAGCAGCCCCGGCAATACGATCACGCCGACGGCCACCAGAATAACGGTACCGACTAAACGGTTTTGAAACTTACTCGCCACGTCCTTTCTCCGTTTCAATCGATTCCATAACCTGCGCCACCGTCAGGAAAGAGCCGCAGACCAGAATAATATCCTGCGCTTCTGCCTGCTGGCGCGCCTGGTGCCAGGCCTGTTCAACATCCGCAAATGCCTGAGCGGGCGTTACGTGCGCCATGAGCTGCTCCGCGCTGGCACCGCGCGGACCGGCCAAGGGTGCGCAATACCAGCAGTCCACCTGAGGTGCCAGGGCCGCCAGGGTGCCGGCAATGTCTTTATCGTGCAGCATCCCCACGACCGCATGGACGCGTCCGCTTTGCGGCAATGCAGCCAGTCGCGAGGCCAGATAGGTCGCCGCATGCGGATTGTGGGCAACGTCCAGAATCACCCGTGGGGATTCGCTGATGGTCTGAAAGCGCCCCGGTAAAATCGCCAGCGGCAGATGCGCACGAATGATTGTGTCGCTCACGTTCAGCCCGGAGGCGCGCAGCGCCACCAGTGCGGTAGCCGCATTAGGCAACGGCACCTGAGGCAGCGGTAAATCATGCAGCTCGCCTTGCGCATCGCGCAGCGACCAGCTCTCTGCCTGCTGATGATAGTGCCAGTCGCGCCCGTGCTGCATTAACCGCGCATCTTTTTCACGGGCAACCTGAGCAATTGTGGCAGGCATATCAGGTTCACCGACCACGGCGGGTTTCGCCTGGCGGAAGACACCGGCTTTTTCCCGGCCAATACTGTCACGATCCGGGCCAAGCCAGTCGGTATGATCCAGCGCGATACTGGTAATCACCGCGACATCCGCATCGACAATATTGGTCGCGTCCAGCCGACCGCCCAACCCGACTTCCAGAATGACGACATCCAGCCCCGCCTGCTTAAACAGGTTAAGCGCCGACAGCGTGCCAAATTCAAAGTAGGTCAGAGAAACCGTACCTCGTCCGGCCTCAATGTCGGCAAAACTGGCGCTGTGTTGGGCTTCACTGAGTTCCTGCCCCTGAATCCGAACGCGCTCGGTGTAGCGCACAAGGTGCGGCGAGCTGTAAACCCCTACCCGATAGCCGGCTGCCATCAGTAAGGTTTCCAGGGTGCGACAGGTGGTCCCTTTGCCATTGGTGCCCGCAACGGTAAAAACGAAGGGTGCAGGCTTGAGCAGGTCCAGACCTTGCGCCACCTGGCGAATACGATCCAGGCCCAGTTCTATCGCCTGAGAGTGGAGGTGCTCAAGATAATAAAGCCACGTGGCCAAAGGCGACGTGGCTTGAGGAAGGTGAAGATTGTCCATATGTCCCGTTTTGCAAATTTATACCCGATGAAAGCCGCAAGGTATACGGTGCATTGGTGGAAGGCGCGACCTGCGCACCTTCTGTCTCCTGTCAGGCCTCGTTGCTCTCCGGATGGCTCGTCGCAGGTGCGAACGCTTCACCGTCGTGCAGCGGTGCGGGCAGATTCATCATTTTTGCCAGCAGACTCGCCAGTTTATAGCGCATTTCCGGACGACGAATGATCATATCAATCGCCCCTTTCTCGATTAAAAACTCACTCCGCTGGAAGCCCGGCGGCAGTTTTTCACGAACGGTCTGCTCAATCACACGTGGACCCGCAAAGCCGATCAGGGCTTTAGGTTCGGCAATATTCAGATCGCCCAGCATCGCAAAGCTGGCAGACACGCCGCCCATGGTCGGGTCGGTCAAAACCGAAATATACGGCAGACCGCGTTCCTGCATTTTCGCCAGCGCGGCACTGGTTTTGGCCATCTGCATCAGCGACATTAACGCTTCCTGCATACGCGCACCGCCACTGGCGGAGAAGCAGATCAGCGGGCAGTTATCTTCCAGCGCCTGCTCAACAGCCCGGACGAAGCGTGCGCCAACCACCGATCCCATTGAGCCGCCCATAAAGGCGAATTCAAAGGCGGCCGCCACAACCGGCATACCGTGCAGCTGACCTTTCATCACGATCAGCGCATCTTTCTCATTCGTGGCTTTCTGTGCAGCAACCAGACGATCTTTATACTTTTTGGAATCCCGGAACTTCAACAGATCCTTGGGTTCCAGCTCGCTGCCCAGCTCAACCAGCGTGCCCTGATCGAGCAGGCTCGCCAGGCGCTCACGGGCATGCATGCGCATGTGGTGGTCGCACTTAGGGCAGACCTCAAGATTACGCTCCAGCTCGGCACGATAAAGTACCTGGCCACAGCTGTCGCATTTCGTCCACACCCCTTCCGGAATACTGGCGCGACTTGTGGGCGTAATGTTGCTTTTATTAAGAATGCGTTCAATCCAGCTCATTGATGACCTTTCTGTTTAAAACTGACCTGGTCCAGTCGTCTTGATACTGCTGAAAACCGCTTCAGCAGACGGTAAATGTCGCTCATTAAACCACAACCAATTAAGACTGTGGATAAAAATCTGGTCTTACCCCTGAGCAACGCGGCTACTCAGGGATAATTTTACTGCTTAGCCTGGCGGCGATGGCGCCAGATTTCAATCACACCTGGCAGAATCGACACCACGATAATCCCGAGGATAAGCAGCTTAAGGTTTTCCTGTACCACGGGCAAATCGCCAAACAGATAACCCGCATAGGAAAACAGCAGCACCCAGGCCAGCGCGCCCGCGACGTTAAACAGGGCGAAGTGGCGGTAGGACATGTGCCCCATTCCGGCGACGAAAGGCGCAAAGGTCCGCACGATGGGCACGAAGCGCGCCAGAATAATGGTTTTCCCACCGTGCCGGGCATAAAAGGCATGGGTTTTATCCAGATAGCTGCGGCGGAAAATTTTCGAGTTCGGGTTGCTGAACAGCCGTTCGCCAAAGAGTTTGCCGATGGTGTAGTTCACGGCGTCCCCCAGAATAGCGGCGATGACTAGCAGCGCCACCATGAGATGCACGTTGAGATCGTTACCCGGCAACGCGGCCAGCGCCCCTGCCACGAACAGCAGTGAATCACCCGGCAAAAACGGCGTGACGACTAAGCCCGTTTCGCAGAACAAAATCAGAAACAGGATGGCGTAGATCCAGATGCCATACTGCGCGACTAATTCGGCCAGATGCACATCAATGTGCAGAATAAAATCGACCACAAAATGGATAAACTCCATAACGATCCCTTGTACGTAAGGTTAATTAATCCGCGAGGAACAATGGCCCCATCGCCGGCTGAGGTAAAGCAAAATGCACGGGATAATCCACCGCCACCAGATAAAGCCCTTCGGCTTTCGCCGTTGCCGCCGCCAGCGTGCGATCTTTAGCCGCCAGCAGTTCCGCCATCCAGGATTCTGACTGATTGCCGCAGCCAATTTCCATCAGACTACCGACAATATTGCGCACCATATGGTGCACAAACGCATTGGCTTTAATATCGACAATCACATAAGGCCCGTGGCGCGTGACGTTCAGGTGCATCACGTTGCGCCACGGCGTTCGCGACTGACACTGCACGGCGCGGAAAGAGGTAAAATCATTCTCGCCCAGCAGGCACTGTCCGGCGCGCTGCATCTTTTCTACATCCAGAGGATAGTAAAAATGCGTCACGCCATTACCCAGAATCGCCGGACGGAGCCGCTGATTGTAGATCAAATAGCGATAACGCCTGGCGGTTGCGCTAAAACGCGCGTGAAAGTCGTCCGGCACCGCCTTGACCCAACGTACAGCGATATCGTCTGGCAGATTGGCGTTCACGCCCAGCGTCCAGGCGGCATCGGCGCGCTGCGCAACGGTTTCAAAATGCACCACCTGGCCGGTGCCGTGTACGCCGGCATCGGTGCGGCCGGCACAGAACACGCTGACCGGATGGTCGGCCACTTTCGACAGCGCCCGTTCCAGCTTTTCCTGCACGCTGCGCACTTCCTGCTGTCGTTGCCAGCCATAGTAGCGGCTGCCGTCGTACTCGATGCCCAGTGCCAGTTTTTGTGTCTGACCTTCTGACATCAGTACATGTACTCCTGAACCAGCTTCTCAGCGGTCTTCACCGCCATGAGCGCACCGCCGAAACGGACGTTGTCGGCCACCGACCAGAACTGCAACAGCTCAGGAATGCCGTAGTCGTTACGCACACAGCCAATGCTCAGTTCATCGCTGCCCGAGGCATCGGTAACCGGCGTCGGCACCGCATCCTCTTCGCTCAGATGAATATCCGCAGCCAGCGCCAGCTCTGCCCTTGCCTCTTCCGCCGACAGCGGGCGCAGGTTTTCAATATGTACGATCTGCGCATTGCCATAAAATACCGGCGCCTGAATGCTGCTGACCGCCACGGGCAAACCCTCGTCCTGCAGGACTTTGCGTACCTGATCGACCAGGCGGCGCTCGCTTTCTACGCTGCCTTCGCTATCTGCCAGCTGCGGCAGAAGGTTAAAGGCCAGCTGGCGGCCAAAATGGTGCTCGTCAGCGGGCACGCCGTTCAGCAGACGCGCACTCTCACCGGCCAGCGCATCCACGGCCACTTTGCCGTGGGTGGAGACAGAGATCAGATTGGTGACCTGTAAACGGCCCAAACCTGCCGCATCCACCAGCGGTTTGATTGCCGTCAGCAGTTGACTCACCAGATTATCCGCCACGCTGATGATGTTGCGATTACGGTAATCGGCCAGCACCTGTGGATTCACATCCGGCACCACCAGCGGCACGTCCGGTGACAGGGCAAACAGCTCGCTGCTGTCGATCACCAGACAGCCCGCGCCCGCCGCCTCTTCGGCATAGCGTTCTGATGCATCGCGACCGGCAACAAAAAAGGCCAGCTGCGCCTGTGACCAGTCAAACCCGGCCGCGTCTTCAACGCGCACAGAACGTCCTTCAAAACGTTTGATTTCACCGGCACCGTTGTCGCTCGCCAGCAAATACAATTCACCAACCGGGAACTGGCGTTGAGCCAGTAGTTCCAGTACAGCGTTCCCTACTGCGCCTGTTGCGCCCAGTAGCGCAATATTCCAGCCGTCAGACATGTTGGTTTACCTCAGACAATGACATAAAAACAGAAGGCGGTGATGTCACCGCCCGGGGATTCAGAATTATCCCTACCTTCAGCCGCGCGTTACCCGGCTGAACCCATCAGGTTGAGGATAATATGGCGTTAAAGCCCAGCTGAATAAGCTGCTCAGCGGTGGCTTCATTATCACAGTTCACCTGTAATGATGACCATTCGCGACGCTCTTCATACTGTTTGCGCAGGCGGTCAAACTCGCCCGGTTTTGCCGCCACTTTTCGCAGGGGCGCATCATCGCGGCGCACATCATACACCAGATGCACTAACCGTTTCAGCGTTGGCTGATCGAGCGGCCCGTTCAGGCTGATCTGGCTGAATTCCGGCGTCGGTAGCAGGCTACTCAGCGGCACCTGCTGCGGTTGGCCAATAAAGTCGCACCAGGCCTCAAACACCTGAGTCGTGCCGCGCGCCTTGCCCTCCAGGGTGTAACCGGCAATGTGGGCCGTCGCGATATCCACCTTATCCAGCAGCGCCAGGGAGAGATCCGGTTCAGGTTCCCAGACGTCCAGCACCACGCTGAGATCGTGACGCATGTTCAGGACTTCCAGCAGCGCGGCGTTATCCACCACCGGGCCGCGGCAGGCGTTAATCAGAATGGCGTTGGGCTTCAGGGCCATCAGCCGCGCGGCATCGGCCAGATGCCAGCTCTTGTAGGGGCCAGATTTAAACAGCGGCGTATGAAACGTTAAAATATCGGCCTGTTCCACCAGCGCATCGAGCGAGTGAAAATCCTCTTTGTCACCCCGGTCAGCGCGCGGCGGATCGCACAGCAGGGTTTTCACGCCCCAGGCTTCAAGGCGTTTCTGCAATCGCCCGCCCACGTTACCGACGCCAACGATGCCCACCGTGCGATCGCGCAACTGAAAACCGTCGCGCTCCGCCAGCAGCAGCAAGGCAGAAAAAACATACTCTACGACGGCGATCGCGTTACAGCCCGGCGCGGCAGAGAAGGCAATGCCCGCCTGCTCAAGCCAGTCTTCGTCAATATGATCTGTGCCCGCGGTTGCCGTGCCGACAAACTTTACGGGCTTGTCCTGCAGTAACGCAGCGTTAACCTGGGTTACGGAACGCACCATCAGGCCATCGGCATCGGCCAGTTGGGCTTCAGGAAGCGGCCTGCCAGGGACAGCGACCACCTCGCCCGTGCGGCTAAAGAGTTCACGGGCATAGGGCATGTTTTCATCGACGAGAATTTTCACCACGGCTTTCCTGTGTGTTGCATTTAAGGGCGCTATTTTGGCACAAAAGCCCCGCGTTAGCCTAACCACGCTGTGCAGTGAGTGCTAAGGCTGGCAGAAAGGGGCAACACAGGCGTACACTGCGGCGGGTCTGAGGCTGGAGTCATATTATGTTCTTTTTGTTCCCGCTGTTTGCGGTCTTAATTTGGTCGGTTAATGCTATCGTTAATAAATTATCGGCGAGTGCCATCGAGCCTGCGGCGATTTCTTTTTATCGCTGGTTACTGGCATTGCTGGTCCTGACCCCGTTTGTGTTACCGGGTGTGATACGGCAATGGCAGACGATCCGGCCGCACCTCTTGCGCTTGATGGTTCTGGGTCTGCTGGGCATGGCGCTGTACCAAAGCCTGGCCTACTATGCCGCGCACAGCGTGAGCGCCCTGTTTATGGGTATCATCGCCGCGCTAATCCCACTGTTAACGGTATTGCTCAGTGTGGTCATACTGCGCATTGCCCCGACCGTGGGGATTCTGGCGGGCAGCCTGATCTCCTTTTGTGGCTTAATCTGGTTGGTCAGCGCAGGCAATCTTGATCAGTTGCTGCATCACGGCATCGGAGCAGGTGAAGCCATGATGCTGGCGGCCTCAGCCAGCTATGCGCTTTATGGCGTGATGACCAAACGCTGGTCAATTCCGCTGCCGGTCTGGCAGAGCCTGTATGTGCAAATTGCCTTTGGCGTTCTGTTGCTGTTACCCGGCTTTCTGATGACGCCGGACGTGGCGCTTACGCCGCATAACCTTCCGCTGGTGGCCTTTGCCGGGCTGTTTGCCTCGATTCTTGCCCCCTGGCTGTGGATCCATGGCGTGCAAAAATTAGGTGCCAGCATCACCAGCATCTTTATGAATTTGACGCCAGTTTTTACCGCCCTGATTGCGGTGCTGTTTCTGCATGAGCATCTGCACAGCTATCACTGGATCGGCGGCGGTCTGACGCTGACGGGCGTTTTGCTGGCACAGCGGCTGCGCAGGCCGCTTAGCGCGCGCAAATCGATCAAGGCCGATCCGCGCTAAAATTGACGGAAACACGCAGTCCGCCCAGTAACGGACTGCTCTCCAGCGTGACGGCCGCCCCGTGCCAGGCACAAATATCCTGTACCAGCGCCAGTCCAATGCCCGCTCCGGCCTGCATCGCGGCATTATCCAGCCGGATAAAAGGCCGCAGTGCTTTTTGTTGCTCTTCCCGGCTAATCCCCGGTCCCGAGTCTTCAATTTGCAGCCTGCCGTTCTCTACGCGGGCCGTAATCATGCCCTGCGCTGGCGTGTACTTAATCGCGTTATCCAGCAGGTTGGCGCACAGCTCGCCCAGCAACAGCGCATCGCCTTTCACCTCACCGTGCTCATCCCCTTCGTAACCCAGGTCAATCTGTTTCGCGCGCGCCGCTGCATAACGACTCAGGCACGCTTCACGCACCACTGCCGCCAAATCCACTCTCGTCATGGGTTTATCTTCCCCGTGGCGGGCTTTGATGCGCGCCAGTTGTAACAAACGGTCGGTGAGCAGAATGGTGTCATCCAGCGTGTAGTGCATGCTCTGTAGACTTTCCCGCCACTGTTCGGGCCGATCGCTATCCAGCGCCGTGCTAATCTGCGTTTTCAGAATGGTGAGCGGTGTGCGCAGCTGATGCGCGGCATCGGCGCTGAACCGATCCTGCCGTGCCAGCAATTTTCTCAGCCGTTCCAGATAGCGGTTAAAGGCCACAATGAGCGGCTGAAGTTCCGACCAGGGCAGCGAAGGCAGCGGGGTCAGTTCAGCACCGTCGCGGCGCAGGACAATCTTTGACAGCCGACGTAAAGGCCGTAATACCCGGCGCAGCATCATGCTCGCCAGCAACAAGGCGATGAGCACCAGCGCGCTCTGGCTAAGTAAGGCTGTCCGCATCAGCCCCTGGGCAAACGCCTCACGGGAATGGATAGTTTCCGCCACCAGCACCAGTGCCATACCTTCCACGCCCGCCTCGCTGACCGGCTGCCATAAGGCCGCGACCCGAATGCGCTGTTTTTGGTAAAACCCGTCATAAAAATGGACTAACGCAGGATAGGCTTCAGACATCTCGCTGGTGGCCGGAATCGGCGGCAGCCCGTCATAACCCGACAGCGTTTTACCCTGGGGCGAAATCACCTGGTAAAACAGGCGATCGTTCATATTGCGCTCAAAGCTGTCGAGCACGACCCAGGGCACATCGACCTCCAGATGCTGATGACGGACCACCAGCCGCTCGGCAACGGTGCGCGCAGAGGCCAGCAGCGAACGATCGTAGGCCTGATTCGCCGCCGCCAGGCCGCTCTGGTAATGCGTATAAACTGACAGAATCCACAGCAGGAGCAATGGTAGTCCCAGCCAGGCGAGCAGCTCTCCCCGTAGCGAGGTGATTAATCGCATGCCAGGGTTTCCAGGCTGTAACCCAGACCGCGTAGCGTCACAATACCGACATCACTTCCGGCCAGTTTTTTGCGCACCCGATGCACATAGAGTTCAATACTTTCCGGGCTGGCTTCATCCGCCAGCGTAAAGGTTTGTTCATACAAATGTTGCCGCGAGACCGGGCGACCCTGACGCTGCATCAGCGTCGTCAGCACGCTGGATTCTCGCGGCGTCAGCGCCAGCGGTTTTTCGGCCAGCAAAAAGTAACCCTCGCCGTTCAGCACCAACTGGCCCAGCGTTTGGTTTTGTGGCGATTGCCCCTGAGAACGCCGCAGTAGCGCTCGCAGGCGCGCGTCCAGCTCATCCAGTTCAAAGGGTTTGGTCAGATAGTCATCCGCCCCCGTGTTCAGACCGCGCACGCGGTCATCCAGCGTAGTGCGCGCGGTCAGCATCAGTACCGGCACAGTTTGTCCCCGGCGGCGCAGCCGGGTTAATACTTCAATGCCGTCCAGGCGCGGCAGAGAGACATCCAGTACGACCAGCGCATAGTCTTCGCTTTGCAGGCTGTGATCGGCCGCCAGGCCGTCCGCCACCCAGTCCACAGCAAAGCCTTTTTGTGTTAACGCCTTCTGTAACCATCGCGCCAGCTCGGCCGTATCTTCCACCAGTAAGAGACGCATATCACATCCTTTCACTAAACCTCATGAATGAAAGGTAAATGAAAGGTTGCTGTTTTAACAATTCAATAACACCGAATAGTCGGTAGTAATCACACTCTGAAACAAAGATGGAGCGCACGATGAAAAAAATAATCCACACCGCCCTCGCCTCTGCCCTACTGGCTTTTATGTTCTCCTCATCAGGTTATGCTGCTGCACCCGACAGAACAGAATGCATCGCACCGGCTAAACCCGGCGGCGGTTTTGACCTGACCTGTAAGCTGATTCAGGTTTCGCTGATGGAAACGAAGCAGATCGAGAAGCCGATGCGCATTACCTACATGCCAGGTGGCGTAGGCGCGGTGGCCTATAACGCGATCGTTGCGCAGCGTCCTGCCGAAGCCGGTACGGTCGTGGCCTTTTCGGGGGGATCGCTGCTGAACCTGTCTCAGGGAAAATTTGGTCGCTACTCGGTTGATGACGTGAAGTGGCTGGCGGCGATCGGTACCGATTACGGCATGATTGCCGTGCGTGAAGACGCGCCGTGGAAAAACCTGGGCGAACTCATGGCGGATATGAAAAAAAATCCCACCAAAGTGGTGGTGGGTGCGGGTGCCTCTATCGGCAGCCAGGACTGGATGAAAACGGCGCTGGTCGCAAAAGAAGCCGGTATTGATCCGCGCAAAATGCGCTATGTCGCGTTTGAAGGCGGTGGTGAAGTCGTCACCGCCCTGCTGGGTAATCATATTCAGGTGATGTCGGGCGATCTCAGCGAGATGGTGCCGCATTTACAAGGGGGCAAACTGCGCGTGCTGGCGGTAATGGCAGACAAACGCCTGCCCGATCAGCTGGCCTCGATTCCTACCGCCAAAGAGCAGGGCTTTAACGTGGAATGGCCGATTATTCGCGGCTTCTATCTTGGCCCTAAAGTCAGCGATGCCGATTATCAGTGGTGGCAGAGCGCCTTTGAGAAAATGGTGCAAACCCCGGAATTCAAGAAGCAGCGCGAACTGCGAGGCCTGTTCGAATTCAATATGTTTGGCGCTGAACTGGATAAATACGTGAAAGACCAGGTTGCCGCCTATCGCGAGCAGGCGAAATCCTTTGGTCTGGCTAAGTAAGCGGGAGAGATCATGAGCGATCGTATTTTTGCCACCCTGTGGCTAGTGCTGTGCCTGGCGGGACTGGTTATCGCCTGGCAGATACAGAGTGAATACAGCTATGAGCCTGTCGGCCCACGTCCTTTTCCGCTGGTGCTTCTCAGCCTGATGGCTTTCTGTGCCGTGATGCTGCTGCTGAGAAAACCGGATGCCATCCAGTGGCCCACGCCCGCCACACTGAAACGCCTGGTGGCGCTGGCGGCGATGATGCTGGTGTACGGCGGGATGTTTGAAACCCTGGGCTTCCCGTTAGCGACCTCGCTGCTGACGTTTGGTATCGGCCTGCTGTTTGGCGCGCGCTGGTGGGCCGCTGTGCTGTCCGGTGGTGTAATGGGATGGTCACTGTTTTACGCCTTCGACCATCTACTGGACGTTACCTTGCCTGCTGGCAGCCTGTTTAATTAAGGAGAGAAATGATGGAAACCTGGTCTTTCCTGATGCACGGCTTTGCCGTTGCCATGACGCCGGAAAATCTGCTGATTGCCCTTATCGGCTGCTTTATCGGCACCATCGTAGGCTTACTGCCGGGACTCGGGCCGATCAACGGCGTAGCGATTTTGATGCCGCTGGCGTTCGCCCTGCACCTGCCAGCAGAATCCGCGTTGATTCTGCTGGCCACCGTTTATCTGGGCTGTGAATACGGCGGACGTATTTCGTCGATACTGCTCAACGTTCCGGGCGATGCCGGCGCCATTATGACCGCACTGGATGGCTATCCGATGGCGCAGCAAGGTAAAGCGGGCGTGGCGCTCTCTATTTCTGCCGTCAGCTCCTTTGTCGGTTCCACCATCGCTATCATCGGCATCATCTTATTCGCACCGCTGCTGGCCCGCTGGTCGCTGGCGTTTGGCCCAGCCGAATATTTTGCGCTTATGGTCTTCGCCATTGCCTGTCTGGGCAGCATGATGAGTCAGAACCCGCTTAAATCATTTCTGTCGGCGTTGATCGGGCTGAGCATGGCGACCGTGGGCGTGGACGCGAATACCGGCGTCTATCGCTTCACCTTTGACAGCGTTCACCTTTCTGACGGCATCCAGTTTGTCGTGGTCGTCATTGGCCTGTTCTCAGTGAGCGAAATTTTGTTGATGCTGGAATCCACCCATAGCGGGCAAAAGGTGGTGCGTGCCAGTGGCCGCATGATGTTCAATATGAAAGAGGCCGCTATGTCTACGGGTGCCACACTGCGTGCCTCATTTATCGGCTTCTTTGTGGGCGTGCTGCCCGGCGCGGGCGCTACTATCGCCAGTGCTATCGCCTACATGGCCGAGAAAAAAATCACTGGCAGCGATCAGTTTGGTAAGGGCGATATTCGCGGTGTGGCTGCGCCGGAAGCGGCGAACAATGCCTCCGCCTGCGGCTCGTTTATTCCGATGCTGACTCTGGGCATTCCCGGTTCCGGCACCACCGCGGTCATGGTCGGTGCGCTGACGCTGTACAACATCACGCCTGGACCTGCGATGTTTACCGAACAGCCGGATATCGTCTGGGGACTGATTGCCGCGCTGCTGATTGGTAACCTGATGCTGCTGATCATGAACATCCCGATGATCAACGTGTTTGCGCGGATGCTGACGATTCCGCTGTGGTTTTTAGTTCCGGCTATCGCCGCCATCTCGGCCGTGGGCGTTTATGCGGTGCACAGCACCACCTTTGACCTGCTGCTGATGGTCGGACTGGGGATTTTCGGCTATATCCTGCGGAAAATGGATTTCCCCATGTCACCGCTGATTTTGGGTTTCGTGCTGGGTGAAATGCTGGAGCAAAACCTGCGGCGTGCCTTGTCGATCAGCAACGGTGAGATGGGCATTCTGTGGGAAAGTCCGATTGCGAAAGTCCTGTTGATCCTCGCCGTTGCCGTATTAATCGTGCCGCTGCTATGGAAACGGCTGCGCCGTAAGCCCGCTCCCGCGCATCAGTAAGTAAATCTTTGTTCGAAACACACAAGCCCCGTGGATTTCCCAGGGGCTTTTGTTATCATAGTGTATTCTGTTTCCGGCGCACCCCACGCTGTTCTGTTTCCCAAGGAATCCGCCATGCAACCTGTCAGCGGCCCCGGTGTGCCGGTCGGCGATCGTTCATCTGTTAATCCGCAAACTGACGCCCCGCGTACGGGAAGTGTTGCCGGTGAACAACCCCTTTCTCCTGCCCAGCGCACGACGCTTGAGCGCCTCATTGTGCGCATCATGTCGCTCAGCACGCTTAAAGCGCCTGAGCTCTGGGCCGGCCTGCGTCATGAAGTCGGTGTTAAAAGCGAAGCAGAACTCCAGTCACGCCATTTTCCGGCTGCGGAGCAGTTTCTTAACAACCGCCTGGCGCAGGTGCAGACCGGTCACGGTACGCGTCAGTTAATGACGCAACTCACCGACCTGTTGCCCAAAGGCAATAACCGCCAGGCGGTAAGTGATTTTATCCGCCAGCAGTTTGGTCAGACGGTGCTGAGCGCATTAACCCAGGATCAGCTTCGTCAGGTGCTGACCATGCTGCAAAATGGTCAGATGGCCATTCCGCAACCTCAGCAGAGCCGCAGCAGCGATCGCACGCTGCTGCCTGCCGAGCATCAGGCGCTGAATCAGCAAATTGTGCGCCTGGCTGCCGCAACGGGCGAATCCAGTGGCAAAATATGGACCGCCGCACTAAAGCTGGTAAACCTGACCAGCGGCGATCCGATCCCGTCACGCCACTATCCGCTGCTCACTCAGTATTTACAGGTCCGTCAGACGTTAAGCCAGCACAGTGCGCCGACGTTGCAGCTGATTGAAACCTCGCTGAAACACCCTCTGGATCAGCGTGAACAGCAGATGCTGGAAGACTACAGCCTGCAACGCTTTCAGGCTACGCCTCAGATGGTGCTGACCCCGACGCAAACCCAGGATCTGCTTAACTTCCTGTTTGCACGTCGCGCAGAAAGAGCACACGAGCAAGCCCTGGCCGATAACGAACTGAATCCCCATCCCATCTGGGCGCCCATCTCCGGCTCGCTGCCGCCTGTCCTGCAGCCGCTGGCAGCGCGCCCGGTGCTGAGCGCGGTCGTCGGGTTAATCGTTCTGGCCTTTTTACTCTGGCTGGTGCTGTAAGTTAACACCCACAGGATGCCGCAGAAGCCGTCTGCGGCCATTCTCCCGGCTCGTCGCCCCATGCCATGGGATGGCCATCGCGCTTCCAGAAATCCAGCCCGCCAATCAGTTCTTTGACCTTAAATCCCAGCAACGCCAGCTGATAAGCCGCTTTGGTCGAACCATTGCAGCCAATGCCATCACAGTACGTCACATACAGCAGGTTGCGATCCAGTCCGGCCGTGCTGGCTTCATTCATTTCCCGATGCGGAAAATTTATTGCTCCGCAGAGATGACCAGCGCGGTAAGCCTCGATCTGACGGGCATCAATGACGACAACGCCCGGTCGCTGATGGGCCAGATCGTCAGCCAGATCCCAGGCATCGGTGTAATAAGCCAGTTTGGCCTGCAGATATGCAAGGCTCTGCTGCGGTGACGCGGGGGGAAAACCTAAAACAGATGACATCGTTTTTTCTCCTGTTGTGGCAGACAGGCAGTTTACGGCAAAGTGGACTGCTGGATAATACCGCTTTCAATGAGCCCATAAGACCACGATGACTTCCCCGCTGCTGCAACTGTTTCATCATCAGGCAACCGGCGGTCTACGCGACCGCCTGTGCGCCACGCTTCGCCAGTGGATATAGACCGCGCACCTTCAGGCGGGTCAGAAACTGCCCTCCAGCCGTCAGTTGGCTGCCGATTTGAATCTGTCACGCGTTACGGTTGAAGCGGCTTACGCTCAGCTTGAAAGTGAAGGCTACCTGCGGCGGGAGTCCGGTCGCGGTAGCTTCGTTGCCATCACGCTGCCGGTCAGCGCGCCGCGCCCCCGCGCTGACCGCATGGCGCATTTCTCGCAGCGCGGCCATCAGATACTGGCGACAGGCGATTGTCAGGATGCGCCCTTTCCGTATGCCTTTTCGGCAGGTTCGCCAGATTTGCGCGCCTTTCCTCATCCCCTCTGGCGGCGCTTAACCGCCCGCGTGCAGCGCACCGCAGGCCCTGGCGTCATGGGCTATGGCGATCCGTTGGGGTACCTGCCACTTCGCCACGCGCTTGCAGACTACCTTGCCCTGTCTCGTGGGGTTCACTGTGAGGCTGAGCAGGTGATTATTTTGACCAGTTCACAGCAGGCGCTGCAGCTGCTGTCGTTAATGCTGATTGATCCCGGTGATGAGATCTGGATGGAAGAGCCGGGCTATGCGGGGGCGCGCAATGCCTTTCTTGCTGCAGGCGCACGGGTGCGCGGCATTCAGGTGGATGCCGAGGGGGCGATTCCTCAAGCCGGAACAGCAAAGCTGATGTATCTGACGCCTTCGCATCAGTATCCCACCGGCGTGTCATTAAGCCTGCCGCGCCGTCTGGCCTGGCTGGACTGGGCACGGCGCAACGGCAGTTGGCTGATTGAAGACGATTACGACAGCGAGTTTCACTATGACGATCGCCCTGCGTCTGCGCTGCACGGGCTCGACAACGATAACCGGGTCATTACCCTCGGCACATTTTCAAAATCGCTGTTTCCGTCGCTACGTCTGGCATGGATGGTGGTGCCCGGCCCGCTGGTCGCGCCCTTAGGTCGCGCGCGCAGCCTGCTTGACGGGCACAGCGCCCTGCTGCCCCAGGCGGTAACGGCGGAATTTATGCAGTAGGGGCATTTTGCCAGCCACCTGCGTTTGATGCGCCAGCTTTACCATAGCCGCCGCGATCGCTTACTCGAGCAGATAGCGCAACGCCTGACGCCCTGGCTCAGCCCCTTTCCCTGCCCGGGTGGACTGCAGACAACCGTTGCTCTGCGGCAGGGCGACGAAGCGAGGCTGAGCTTACAGGCCGAGAAGATGGGGTTATTGCTGCCTCGCCTGAGTCCGCTCTACGGCGATGGCGCGCGTCAGCAAGGCTGGATTCTGGGTTTTGCGGCGCTGACGCCGGATGAGATAGTGGCCGGGTGCGATAAGCTGGTGAGGCTGCTTTCATCAGGCTCATCACCCAACCGTCGCTGAGGGATAATCAAAACAAAAAAGGCCGGCAAGCCGACCTTTTCGCAGGGTTCACGTCGTGCCGCGCAGCGCGACGCCACGTTTTTAACCGGGCATTAAGCCTGGTATTTACGCATTGTCAGCGTGGCGTTGGTGCCACCAAAGCCAAAGCTGTTTGACATTACCGTGGTCAGCGCTTTTTCAGTTGGCTGAGTCACAATATTCATCCCTTCTGCCGCCGCGTCCAGCGAGCTGATATTGATGCTTGGGGCAATAAAACCGTGCTCCAGCATCAGCAGCGAGTAGATAGCTTCCTGCACGCCCGCCGCCCCTAAGGAGTGGCCGGTCATCGCTTTGGTTGCAGAAATATACGGCGTGTTGTCGCCGAATACTTCGCGAATGGCACCCAGCTCTTTCACATCACCGACTGGCGTAGAGGTTCCGTGGCTGTTCAGGTAGTCGATTGGCGTATCCACACCGTGCATCGCCATCTTCATGCAGCGCACTGCGCCTTCACCGGATGGCGCAACCATGTCTGCTCCGTCCGACGTTGCGCCATAGCCCACGATTTCAGCGTAGATGTGCGCGCCACGCGCCAGCGCATGTTCCAGTTCTTCAACCACGACCATACCGCCGCCGCCCGCAATGACGAAGCCATCACGTTCGTTGTCATAGGTCCGTGAGGCTTTTTCTGGCGTGTCGTTATAACGCGTAGAAAGTGCGCCCATTGCATCGAACTCACAGGCCATTTCCCAGCACAGCTCTTCGCCGCCGCCCGCAAAAACGATATCCTGTTTGCCCAGTTGAATCTGTTCAACCGCGTTACCGATACAGTGCGCGGAGGTCGCACAGGCAGAGCTGATTGAATAGTTCACGCCGTGGATTTTAAACGGCGTAGCCAGACAGGCTGAAACGCCTGACGCCATTGCCTTAGTCACCACATAAGGCCCTACGGCTTTCAGACCGCGTGGGCTGCGCATGGCATCCGCACCAAAAACCTGAAAACGTGGGGAACCACCGCCAGATCCTGCAATCAGACCTACGCGAGGGTTATTCTGGTAAGCTTCGTTGCTCAGGCCAGAATCTTTGATGGCTTCTTCCATAGACAGGTAAGCATAGATGGACGCATCACTCATAAAACGCACAACTTTGCGATCGATGAGGCCGGTAGTATCGAGTTTAACGTTACCCCAGACGTGACTACGCATGCCGGAATCTTTCATCTCCTGGGAAAAAGTGATGCCTGAGCGGCCCTCACGCAGAGATGCCAGCACCTCTTGCTGGTTATTACCAATACTGGAAACGATCCCTAAGCCAGTAATCACAGCACGTTTCATTCAATCTTCCTCACCACTTCTGTTATTTGACGAGCACTCTAGCTTACACTTGTACGCCGAACAAGTCCGATCAGCCATTTCCTTTTGTAAATTTGCGTCATGTCACTCCGACCGATAAGATCCTGACACTCCCTGAAAAATGAGCCTTTACTGTGAAAACACCCCAGGTTGAACACGCCAGACTGAGCTGGAACGAACAGGGTACACCTGTTTCCCGAGCGTTTGACGACGTCTATTTTTCCAATGACAACGGTCTGGAAGAGACACGTTATGTCTTTCTGGGTGGCAATGATTTCCCACAACGCTTTCATCAGCACCCGCGCGATCTGCTCATTGTTGCCGAAAGCGGGTTTGGCACAGGCCTGAACTTTCTCACGCTCTGGCAGGCCTTTGATTCCTTCCAGCAACATTATCCTGACGCGCCCCTAAAACGTCTGCACTTCATCAGTTTTGAAAAATTCCCCCTGACGCAGGCCGATTTAACGGCGGCCCACCAGCACTGGCCCGAACTGGCCCCCTGGGCTGAACAGCTCCAGCACCAGTGGCCGCTGGCACTGCCAGGCTGCCAGCGGGTGTTATTTGATTCGGGCCGCGTCACACTGGACCTGTGGTTAGGCGATATTAATGCGCTAATTGATAATTTTGATGACAGTCTGCATCGCCAGGTGGATGCCTGGTTTCTGGATGGCTTTGCGCCGTCGAAAAATCCCGATATGTGGACGCCGGAACTGTTTGCGTCGATGGCGAAACTGGCCCGGCCAGGGGGCACATTTGCAACCTTTACGGCAGCGGGTTTTGTGCGGCGCGGGTTGCAACAGGCGGGCTTTGCGGTGACCCGGCGTAAAGGCTTTGGGCCGAAACGGGAAATGCTGTGCGGTTCGCTTGAGGCCGCGCCTGCGCTGACTCATCGCCAGCCCTGGTATGCGCGCCCTGCCCTGTCCGGTAAGGAGATCGCCCTGGTCGGCGGCGGCGTTGCCAGCGCGACGCTGGCCCTTGCCTTACTTCGCCGGGGCTTTCGCGTGACGCTCTACTGCGCTGACGAGGCGCCCGCGCTGGGGGCGTCCAGTAACCGTCAGGGCGCGCTCTATCCGCTCCTTAACCAGCACGATCCTGCCCTGGCGGCTTTCTTTCCTGCCGCATTCAGTTTTGCCCGTCGCCTGTATGATCAACTCGATCTGCCTTATGAACATGACTGGAGCGGCGTATTGCAGTTGGGCTGGGACGAGAAAAGTGCCAGTAAGATTGCGCAGATGCTGGATATGGCCCTACCGGCTGAGGTCGCCTTTGGCGTCAACCAGGACGAGGCAGCCGCGTTAGCAAATGTGGCGCTGGATTGCGGCGGTATCTTTTATCCACTGGGCGGCTGGCTGGCCCCGGCCGAATTAACCACAGCCTTGTTGTCCCACTGCGAGCAGCGTGGATTACGCATTCACTGGCTGCACCGCGTCACCGCACTGACGCAGGTTCCGCAAGGCTGGCAGTTAACCTTTGACGAAAAGCCCGCAACCCAGCATCAGGCTGTGGTGCTGGCTAATGGTCATGCCATGACCGATCTGCCTCAGACCGATGCCCTGCCGGTTTACCCGGTCGCCGGTCAGGTCAGCCATATCCCGGCTTCACCGGCCCTGTCGGCACTGAAAACGGTACTTTGCTATGACGGCTACCTCACGCCAGCCAGCCCGCAGTTTGGTACGCACTGTATCGGGGCCAGCTATCATCGTGGCGACACCTCTACCGCCTATCGCGAAGACGATCAGCAGCAAAACCGCAGCCGTCTGCAGCACTGCCTGCCACACAGCAGGTGGGTGGATGAAGTGGACGTCAGTCAGGGCGAGGCGCGCAATGGCGTGCGCTGCGCCACACGCGATCATTTGCCCATGGTCGGCAGCGTGCCGGATTACGTGGCAACGCTTGACGTTTATGCCGATCTTGCTCAGCAGCGCGCCCGCGAGGCCGAGAGCGAAATGGCGCCCTGTTTCCCTGGCCTTTATCTGTTTGGTGCACTTGGCTCACGCGGGCTGTGCAGCGCCCCCCTGGCGGCGGAAGTGCTGGCGGCTCAGCTTAGCGGTGAACCCCAGCCGCTGGACCTCAACACGCTCGCGGCGCTTCATCCCAATCGTTACTGGGTAAGAAAACTACTGAAGGGTAAAAAAGCGGGGAAATAGCACAGGGCGGTCTGCCGCCCTGACTACTCAGGCCGTCTGACGGGCCTGTAAAAACAGGTTATCCCACATGCCAATCACCAGCGCCTGGTCCCGTGGCGATAACTCCCCGGCAGCAATGGCATTTTGCAGGCTACGTGTCACCTGAATCTGTAGCGCCTGCGGCGTGTGGTCGTCCAGCAGTTCCACTTCAGCGACTGCCAGAGTGAGGTGGCCGCGCAGATAACCGCTGGCAAATAGCTCATCGTCACTGGCGTGCTCAACCATATCGTCAATCAGGGCCAGAATACGTGCCTCAAATTCTGCGATCATCTCATCATTCCTCTGTTATTAAGTCCCTTATGCATCACAGATCGTCCGGCCAGGGAAACTGCGATGCGGTCAGAGAAGGCCTGCCATAATAGTCAGCCAGGGCTGAAATAAAGCGTGCGGGGCGGTCAGGAATACCCGACGCCAGATAGCTCATGACCTGGGCATGAACTTTACGCTGAAAGCCAATGCGATCTGGCTCACAATCGCCTTCGAGATTGTCACAACTGACGTTGAAGGGAAAGCCTGCGGCTACACAAAACATCCACTCCAGTGCCTGCGGCTTCACCTCAACCGCTTCAAACTGGCTCTGCGTTTGCGCGTCGCGTCCGTCCGGACAATACCAGTAGCCAAAATCCACTAACTTACGCCGGGCTTCGCCAGCAATGCACCAGTGTGAAATTTCATGCAGCGCGCTGGCATAAAACCCATGAGCAAAAACCACCCGGTTCCATGGTGATTCATCATCCGCTGGAAGATAGATCGGTTCGTCATCGCCTTTAATTAGACGGGTCTGAAAATCGTGGCTAAAGCAGTCATCAAACAGCGTAATAAGCTGCGCGTAATTATGTGTTGTTGTCATTAAGTCATCACGTAAAAGTATTACAGATTCAGCGTGCTCAGCCAGGCCATCAATTCGCTGCCGTGGCTGTCCCAGAGCAGCTTGATGCTCATCACCGCCGAAACGATGACCACCATCGGGCGAATCAGCCTTTGTCCGCGTGCCAGCACCAGCCTGGCGCCCAAACGAGCCCCGCAAAAAGCCCCCAGCATCATGATAAGTCCCGTGCCCCAGACCACTTTGCCACCAAACATAAAAAACAGCAGGCTGCCCAAGTTTGAGGTGAAATTGAGCAGTTTGGCGTGGGCGGTGGCTTTCGCCAGGTTGTAGCCGCATAGCGTCACGAAGCCCAGCGCGTAGAAAGAGCCCGCACCGGGTCCAAAGAAGCCATCATAAAAGCCGATACAGCCACCGCCGACCAGGGCAAAAGGCAGCCCCTGCAGGCGGTGAACGCGATCGTCTTCACCGATGCGCGGCATCAGCAGAAACCACATGCCAATAGCAATCAACAACAGCGGCAGCACCTGACGCAAAAAATCAGCCTGAAGGTGCTGGATCAGAATGGCACCGCCAACCGCCCCCAAAAAGGTCATGGCGATATTCAGCCGCTGCTCGCTCAGCTTAATCGCCCCGCGCCGGACAAAATAGAGGCTGGCCGAGAACGATCCGCCGACCGACTGCAGCTTGTTAGTTGCCAGCGCCTGAGCCGGTGACAGCCCGGCCGCCAGCAACGCGGGAACGGTTAACAGTCCGCCGCCGCCCGCAATGGAGTCAATAAAACCTGCCAGCAGCGCAATGAAAAACAGTAGCGCGACCAACAACGGGCTGACAACGAACCATTCCATGGGAACCCTTACAGTAGATGTTTATCCAGCAGTGCCTGACAGGCCGCAGGCAGCGGCGGTGGTTCGCGTTTCACCGGTGCAGAGCCAGGCTGCCTGGGCAAAAACCAGCTTTGCAGTTCTGCTCCGCAGCCGTCACCGGCAGGCGGCGGTGCCTGCTCTTCACAGTCGGGGCTGCCCTGCGGACAGCGCAAACGGACGTGCATGTGGGCGCGATGCGCAAACCACGGGCGCACCTTACGCAGCCAGGCCCGGTCTGTGCCTGCATCGGCACACAGCTGCTTTTTAATCGCCGGATTGACGAAAATACGCGTGACATCTTCATCTTTCGCCGCCAGCTTAATCAGGCTGTCAATCTCAGGCTGCCAGTGGCGCGCCACCACGTTCTTGTCGTCGGCGGTGACGAGGTCCAGCGGCTGGGGCTTAAGCAGCTGCTGCGCGCTCCAGCGGGTTTTAGGCAGTTGCAGCCAGATGTCCACGTCCAGCCCGGTTTGATGGCTGGCATGTCCACTGCTGAAGCGCCCGCCCGCCGCCATGCCCATATCGCCAATCAACACGTTTCCTAGCTGGAGGCTATGGGCCTGGGTGGCCAGGCGCTGGATAAACAGGATCAGATCGGGATGCCCGAAATAGCGGCGCTGATCCTGACGCATCACCTGATAATCAGGCGAATTAAGCGGTAAAGCCTGCGCACCCACAATACAGCCATTGGCGAAGCCACCAATAGCCGTCGGTTGACCCGCAATCGGGTGCTGGATGCGCTGCCACGGCGTCGCCGCCAGGCTGGCCGCGCTCAACAACAGCGCGCTCACCATCAGCAAAATTTTCATTGGCTTACCAACGTGGCACGGTGGAGTGCACATCGCCACACTGCGCGCGCTGACGCAGCAGATGATCCATCAGCACGATGGCCATCATGGCTTCGGCAATCGGCACGGCACGGATGCCCACGCAGGGATCGTGGCGACCTTTCGTGATCATCTCCACTTCCTCGCCGTCGCGGGTGATGGTTTTCCCCGGCACGGTAATACTGGAGGTGGGCTTCATGGCCAGATTGGCGCTGATGGTCTGACCGCTGCTGATGCCGCCCAGAATACCGCCCGCATGGTTGCTCTGGAAACCACTGGCGCGAATTTCATCGCGATGCTGACTGCCACGCTGATTAACCACAGCAAAACCGTCGCCGATTTCTACCCCTTTCACCGCATTAATGCTCATGAGCGCATGCGCCAGGTCGGCATCCAGGCGATCAAAAACCGGCTCGCCCAGGCCTGGTGGTACGTTTTCCGCCATGACCGTAACCTTGGCCCCAATCGAATCGCCTTCCTTCTTCAGGCCGCGCATCAGCTCGTCCAGCGCGTCCAGCTTGTCCGCATCCGGGCAAAAGAAAGGATTATCTTCCACAATGCTCCAGTCTTTTAGTTCACAGGCCACGTCGCCGATCTGCGCCAGATAGCCGCGAACCACAATATCGTGCTTCATCTGCAGATATTTTTTGGCAATCGCCCCAGCAGCCACGCGCATCGCGGTTTCGCGTGCTGATGAACGGCCGCCACCACGGTAGTCACGCGTACCGTACTTCTGCTCATAGGTGTAATCCGCATGGCCAGGACGGAACAGATCTTTAATGGCACCGTAATCTTGCGAGCGCTGATCGGTGTTCTCAATCAGCAGGCCGATCGAGGTACCGGTGGTCACACCTTCAAACACGCCAGACAAAATTTTCACCTGATCCGGCTCACGGCGCTGGGTGGTATAGCGCGACGTGCCTGGACGACGACGGTCGAGATCGTGCTGGATATCGGCTTCGGTTAACGGGATGCCCGGCGGCACGCCATCAACAATACAGCCCAGGGCAATACCGTGAGATTCACCAAAGGTGGTGACGCGAAAGAACTGTCCGATGCTGTTTCCGGCCATTGAGATTCCTTGTTACGGTTTGACGGGCGAAAGTTCGCCCATCCTTTTAGTCTTTATAAAATGAGAAATGGTGCTGTGCATCCACGATCTGCTGGCGGGTGAGCATAAAGACGCCGTCGCCGCCATTGTCGAACTCCAGCCAGGTAAAGGGCACATCGGGGTACTGTTCCATCATGTGCACCATGCTGTTGCCCACTTCGCAAATCAGCACGCCCTGCTCGCTCAGGTAGCCCGGCGCGCAGGCAAGAATGCGGCGCACCAGTTTAAGGCCATCGCTGCCCGCCGCCAGCCCCAGTTCGGGTTCATGCTGATACTCGCTCGGCAGATCGTCCATATCTTCCGCATCGACATAGGGCGGATTCGTCACGATCAGGTCGTACTGCACCGGCGGGAGTTCGCGGAACAGATCGGCGCGGATCGGCGTGACGTGATGAATCAGGCCGTGCTCTTCAATATTTTGCTCGGCGACCGCCAGCGCATCGTGGGAAATATCCACTGCATCCACTTCTGCGTCCGGAAAGGCATAGGCGCAGGCAATCGCAATACAGCCGCTGCCGGTGCACATGTCCAGAATATGTCGCGGTTTGTCCGTGATCAGACCGGCAAAGCGGTTTTCAATCAGTTCCCCAATGGGCGAACGGGGAACCAGAACCCGTTCATCAACGTAAAACTCATGGCCGCAGAACCAGGCTTTATTCGTGAGATAGGCGACCGGGATGCGCTCGTTCACGCGGCGAATGACGCGCTCAACAATGCGATGGCGTTCGCTGGCCGTAAGGCGCGCGTTACGCATGTCTTCAGGGATATCCAGGGGCAACCACAGCGTGGGCAGGACCAGCTGGACAGCTTCGTCCCAGGGGTTATCTGTGCCGTGTCCGTACCAGATTCCGGCAGCCGTAAAGCGGCTCACTGACCAGCGCAGCATATCCTGAATGGTGTGCAGTTCGTTCACTGCCTCATCGACGAAAATTTTGTCCACGTAGCCCTCCGCAGGCCTTTTACTAATTCGGCCGATAGTTTGCCACGAAGCCGAGGAGAATTCAGCGCAGCAAGGTGAAAAAGCTGACAATTAATGACGGTTAACGGTAAGGTATCGGCTTCTGCTGTTAATCAGCCACCTCAGACATGATTCACCACCCATGAGTAAAAAAAACCCCCTGAGCCAGGATGATCAAGCGCTGTTTCGCCAGTTGATGACAGGAACGCGTCAGTTAAAACAAGACACTATCGTACACAAACCGGCGGTTAAAACCCGGGAAGTGCCGATAAAAAGGCTGCTGTCTGAACAGGCGGATAACAGCCACTACTTTTCCGATGAGTTCCAGCCGCTGCTTTCCACTGAAGGGGCGACGCGCTATGTGCGCGCGGACGTGAGCCATTTTGAGCTGAAAAAGCTGCGTCGGGGCGATTACACGCCAGAGATTTTTCTCGATCTGCATGGGTTAACACAGATGCAGGCCAAGCAGGAGTTAGGCGCGCTAATTGCCGCCTGTCGTCGCGAACACCTTTTTTGCGCCAGCGTGATGACCGGACATGGTAAACATATTCTAAAGCAGCAAACGCCGCTTTGGCTGGCTCAACATCCCTGGGTAATGGCCTTTCACCAGGCACCTAAAATGTTTGGTGGCGACGCTGCCTTGCTGGTGCTGATTGAAGTAGAAGAGTGGCAACCGCCAGAGCTGCCCTGACATTCAGGCAGCAAAACGGCTTAAGCACCTTGCCCCGCTGCCTCCCCCTTTGACGGGGGAGCCCGTTAAACGGGACTCACACGTCGCTCCCCTTAAACGCCCGATCCCGACCCTGTTTGGCCAGGCGTTCTGCTGCTTTCTGTTCAGGCTGACGCAGACTATTTGCTTAAGAAACTATTTATATTCAATACAAGTTTTCCCTTGCCGATAACGTCTAGGCATTTAGGCACATTAGGCTTCAACATTTTGGCGTATTGACCAAGGGAACATTTTGAATGAGCGCATTAAGTCATTTTTTTGAGAATTTAAACGTAGGTAAAAAGTTAATGCTCGGTTTTGGACTGATTTTGCTTTTGAGTCTGGCCGTAGCGATATGCGGTATTAAAAACCTCAACGATATTAGCGTCCGGGCCGAAAAGCTCAGGGAGCTGAAAAGTGTCAACGATCGGTTTTCACAGGCCAAAGATGCCCGGCTGCAATTCGTCAGAACACATGATGAAAAATTCATCGATCTGAACGAAGCCATGCTGAAAGAGGTGGATCAGAACCTGAGAAATTTGGGCGTTTTTCGCTGGGATGCCAGTCAGCAGGCGATGATTACGGCGATGCCGTCAGCCATTGCCACCTACCGGCAGAAACGGGCCGATACCGTGCAGGCCGTTCGTAATGGGGCTCAGGCTTTACAAAGCCTGTCTGTCGAAGAAGAAATGCGGGGGATCAGCCAGCTTGCCACGAGCAGCAGCAATGACGCGCAGGTTGCCGCAGCCTTACAGGAAATCAATAAGCATCTGGCTGGCGTCGCGGTGCGGGTGAAACTCTTTGGCCTTGAGCACAAAGATGCCGATCGCAGCGCACTCAGCAACTTCCTCACTGAAACCGTCGGGCTTATCGCACAGGTTGCACCTCGCCTTAACCCGGCAGACAATGCAACGCTCGCAAAAATCAGCGAACAGCTTGACGGGAAACAAGCTGACATTAATGCGCTGATGGCCTCCGTGAAAGCAGGCGAAGAGGCCACAGCCGAGCTGGCGGTTGCGGGTAAGACCCTGACGGACATGAGCAATAACTTGTTTACGCAACAGCTGGATGCCACCAATCACGATGCCGGACAGGCCGTGTGGTTAATGGCTGCCATTGTTATCGCTGCCATCGTGGCAGGTATTGTTATCGCCCTGTTTATTACCCGACAGCTGACGCGTCCACTTTCTGAACTGCTGAACGTGGCGAACCAGATGGCGCGTGGCAACCTCAGCATCATGCTCAACTCGACCCGTCGGGATGAGCTGGGCGAGCTCATGCGCGCGGTAGGCGAGATGAGCGATGAACTGCGACGGATTATCAGCGGGATTCGCAGCGGCGTCACCAGCGTCAGCCAGGCTTCCGCAGAAATCGCCTCCGGGAATAATGATTTATCGGCACGGACAGAAAGCCAGGCAGCGGCCCTTGCGCAAACGGCAGCCAGCATGGAGCAGTTGACTGCGACAGTAAAACAGAACGCCGATAATATTCATCATTCCAGCAGGCTGGCGCAGCAAACCTTTGACACGGCGAGCCGTGGCGGAGAGCTGGTGACCAATGTCGTCAGCACCATGGATGAAATTTCTGCCAGCTCGGGGAAAATCTCCGAGATCACCTCCGTCATTAACAGTATTGCGTTTCAGACCAACATTCTGGCACTGAACGCCGCGGTAGAAGCGGCAAGGGCTGGCGAACAGGGCCGTGGTTTTGCCGTCGTCGCAAGTGAGGTGAGAAATCTGGCGCAGCGCAGCGCGCTGGCGGCAAAAGAAATCGAAGCGCTTATTCAGGACTCGGTTGCCCGCATCCGCGCCGGTTCACAGCTGGTCAGTCAGACAGGTAACACTATGGGAGAAATCGTCACCTCGGTCAGCAATGTGACAGAGATACTGAACGAGATCTCTCACGCGTCTGAAGAGCAGAACCGCGGCATTGCGCAGGTCGGCGTGGCTATCGTTGAAATGGATAACGTGACGCAGCAAAACGCGGCCCTGGTGGAACAGTCCTCTGCGGCGGCAAGCGCGCTCCATGACCAGGCGCAAACGCTGGCGGGCTCAGTATCACGTTTTGTGATTGCCTGACCTGCAGGGAAAGAAGCAGACGGGAATAACGTTCGGTGATCGTTTTCATGTTCGGGCCAGTAAATGGCCCGACATTATTACATCGCTTTCGCGAGTTTTTTGGGGCTGACCTGCCATAACAGTTTGCCCTGACTTTCAGCCGGATCGAAGTCAACGCAGGCAATGGCCGAGGTGGCAAACATCGGTGGGGTTTCCTGTGGGCAAAGCTCTGACACCAGATAGCCCACCAGTGGCAAGTGAGAGATAACCAGCGCCGATTTAACCCCTTCATTCGCCAGTGCCTGCAAATAGCATCCGACCAGACCGGGATCGCCGCCGGGGGTCAGTTCCGGCAAAATATCCTCCCCTTCTGGCAAAGGGAACGCCTCACGAAATGTGGCAAGCGTCTGCTGCGCACGGAGATAGGGGCTGACAAGTACACGTTCAATGTCAACAGACTGACCTTTTAACCAGTTCGCCATTTGACGTGATTCGTCACATCCACAAAGCGTTAAAGGCCTGACTGAATCACTGGCAGCCTCAAGAGCCGCATCGCCGTGACGCATGATAAAAACTTGCATAAAGCACCGCTGTTGTTTGTCGACATCGCCTGATGCATCCGCATCAGGCGCTTCATTCTGCGAATGAACGTCGTGTTGTACCCTAATGACTTCAGTATAGTCAACCGGTTGTTTATTAAATAAGCACCTGTCAGATTCGTGCAGCGCCTCACGCTTGTGCGGCGCGTTTCTAACCCCCTGAATCGGAGTGGGTATTCGAATTTATGAAGAAGTGTAAAACTTTGTCTGCTGCTCAGCTGCGCGCAGCAACGCGTCACAGGGCGCAAAACGGTCCCCGTACTGTTGCTGAAGCCGCGTTAATCTGTTGACGATTTCTGCCGCGCCCAGCCTGTCGATGTAATGGAACGGTCCGCCCAAAAAGGGGGGAAAACCAATGCCAAACACCGCACCGATATCGCCGTCCCGCGGCGAGCGGATAACCTGCTCATCCAGGCAACGCACCGCTTCGTTTAACATCATCATCATGCACCGTTCGGCAATCTGCGCGCCGCTTTGCTTTGCCACCGGCCGGGTCTTCACTAAGCCGTACACCGCCGGATCGACCTTCTTACGCGCCAGACGCGACGATCCGTACAGGTAGAATCCCCTACCGTTTTTGCGTCCTTTGCGACCGTCTTTGATCACGGCATCCAGCGCGGAAGGCGCGGCAAACCGCTCGCCATAAGCCTGCTGCAGGCCCGGTGAAATCTTACTGCCGACATCAATGCCAACTTCATCCAGTAGCTGAACCGGCCCCACCGGGAATCCTGCCTTCACCAGCGCCCGATCAATGTGATCGATCGGTTCCCCCTCCACCACGCAGCGCATGGCCTCGTTGATGTAAGGTGTGAGGATACGGTTGACGTAAAAACCAGGTTTATCGGCCACCACTATCGGCGTTTTACCCTGTTTCCGTGCCAGCATTACCGTACTGGCAAGCGTTTCAGGCGAGGTCGTGGCATGCGGGATCACCTCGACCAGCGGCATTTTTTCCACCGGGCTAAAATAGTGCAGGCCGATGATGTTCTCTGGGCGCCGTGCCGTCGCCGCAATCTCTGCAATGGGAATCGATGAGGTATTGGAAGCAAAGATCGTCTGAGGCTGACAGTTCGCCTCAACGTCCGCCACCATCTGTCTTTTCAGATCCAGGTCCTCAAAGACCGCCTCAATCACGATATCGCGCTGGGTGAATCCCTGATAGTCGGTGCTGCCGCTGATGCGCGCAATCTGCTGCTGACGCTGTGCCGGACTGATTTGCCGGCGTTTCACTTTTTTACTCAGCAGATCCCAACTGGTTTGCAGGGCATGGTTGATGCCTTTAAGGCTGATATCCTTGATGCGCACCGGTAGCCCCGCATTAACGGCGCTGACGCTGGCGATCCCGCCGCCCATCAGCCCGCCGCCCAACACACCGACCCGTTGGAGTGGTCGTGGTTCAGCCTGGGTGCCGTTCTCTTTCTTGATGGCGGTGGAAGCAAAAAACAGGCTGCGCAGCGCGGCCGACTCTGGCGTCATCGCCAGTTCGCCAAACGCCCGCGCTTCCGCGGCGTAACCGGCCTGACTGCTCTGCTCCAGGCCGATGCGAACCACCTCGATAATGCGTCGTGCCGCTGGGTAGTTACCCTGGGTTTTACGATCGGTTTCGCGTCTGGCCAGTGCGAACAGCGCCTGACGAGCCATCGGGCCCTGCAGCAGACGATCGCGCAGGGGCAGCGGCGCTCTGCGGTATTTCCCTTTCTTCACCAGTTCAACGGCGGCGTCAAGCAGGATGGCCTGCGGCACGGCATCATCAACAATGCCCAGCTTTTTCGCCTGCCTGGCCCGCAGGTTCTTACCGGTAAGGATAAGCGGTAAGGCTTTCTGTACGCCGATTAAGCGAGGCAGGCGCTGCGTGCCGCCCGACCCCGGCAGCAGCCCCAACTGCACTTCAGGCAGGCCAATACGGGTTTTATCGTCCAGCGAACAGATGCGCGCGTTGCAGGCCAGCGCCAGCTCAAGCCCGCCGCCCAGACAAGCACCATGGATTGCCGCCACCACAGGAAATGGCAATGCCGCAATCGCCGCCATCACGTCCTGCCCTTGTCTGGCCAGCGCTTCTGCCTCGTGGGCGCTCTGGCAGCGATCGATCATGCTGATATCGGCCCCTGCAACAAAGTTGTCAGGTTTGCCTGAAATCAGCACCAGCCCCAGCAGTTGCGGATGCTTGCGTGCTTCCGCAATGATTGCCGCAATCTGTGCCGCGAATGCCGCTTTAAGCGTATTCATCTTTTCATTGGGTACATCAATGGTGATCACGCCTACATGATCGTCCCGCATCTGTAATGTGAACGCGCTCTGTTCCATTATTCGGCCTCCAGAACCATTGCTGCCCCTAAACCCCCGGCGGCGCAGGCTGTGACTAAACCCAGCCCGCCGCCCCGGCGGCGTAATTCATTTAACGTCTGGGTAATCATGCGTGCGCCGGTTGCGGCAAACGGATGCCCAAAGGCGATCGATCCGCCCGAGACATTAAAACGTGCCTCGTCAACTTCGCCCAGCGCATGGGCGCGGTTTAACACGTCCCGGGCAAAACGTTCATCACGAAACATTTTCAGGTTGCTTAACGTCTGAGCGGCAAAGGCTTCGTGCATATCAATCAGCGTCAAATCCTTTAAGGCTATCCCGGCACGATCCAGCGCCAGCGGCGAGGCGTAGGCCGGCCCTAACAGCATGTCCTGCCAGACGTCGATAGCGGTAAACGCATAGCTGCGTAAATAGCCCAGCGGCTGTATTCCAAGCTCTTTTGCCCGGCCTTCACGCATTAAAATGACCGCAGCAGCCCCATCGGTAAGCGGCGTACTGTTTGCCGCAGTAACGGTACCGTGCTGACGGTCAAATGCCGGACGCAGCCGGGCATAATCGGCGGCTTTTGCATCCATACGCACATTATTATCTTGCTCGATGGGCGCTTTCCACGGCGGCACAAAGGCGGCCATCACCTCCTGACTCAGTACGCCTGACTGCCAGGCCTGGGCCGCGCGCTGATGCGAGCGCAGGGCCAATGCATCCTGCTCTTCCCGGCTGATGCCATGCGTTTTGGCCATCTGCTCTGCGGTATCCCCCATACGTAATCCCGTGGAGTACTCCGCAACGGCAGGCGGAACCGGTAACAGATCTTTAGGGCGCAGCCGCCGGAGAATGTGCAGCTTCTGTGAAAAGCCACGCGCTTTATTCATATCCACCAGCGCGCGCGCCAGCGTTTTACTGACCCCAATGGGCAGCACAGAGGAGGAGTCCGCCCCGCCTGCGATGCCGGCAGAAATCGTACCTGCCAGTAAGCTTTCGGTGACGTTTGCCACCGCCTGAAAGCTGGTGGCGCAGGCGCGGCTGACGCTATAAGCATCGGTATTGACGCTCAGGCCACTGCTTAAGACGATCTCACGTGCAATGTTTGGCGCTTCCGGCATTTGCACCACCTGACCGAAGACCAGTTGCTCAATCACCTCAACCGGGAGTTCACTTCGGGCCATGATTTCGCTGATCACCATGCGACCCAGTTCAACCGCAGGGATGCCGTGAAAACCCGTGGCCTGGCGAAGAAAAGGCGTACGTAATCCGTGGGTGATGGCGATGCGCTCGCCATTACGCGTCAGCAGTGACTGCGCTTTGCTCATTGTATCCACCTGTACATCGTGACCGAGGCATCATTGCCGAAAGAGGTCTGACCTGATCCACAGTGTTAACCACAAGCGGGTGCGCCGCCAACATCAGGAGGAGAAAAGTGAGATAAGAAACACGAAAATGAAAAACGCCGCAGAGCAGCGGCGCCGAAATGTTTAACGCAAACCCAGTTGGAAAATCAGAGTTTCGGCCTGACAGCTAAAGGTAAAGTCGATATTAAGCTGCACGCCACCGGCCTCTTCCACCATGCTGGAATCGATAACGCAGGGTTCTGACTCGACCTGGCGCGCCCTTTCCGTCAGCTGCGCCAGTTTCGTTTCGGCATCGGCGCGATCTTTACACCATGCTGACCAGCTGGCCGTACAGTCTGAATTATCCATCACCGTACCAACATCGACGCAACAGCAGGCAGCCGTTTCCGTCGCGCTACATTTTTTTAAAGCATTTGTCATGATTTTCTCCTGACATCACATCATAAGGTGGGTGAGTTTTCTGCTGAAAATTTTACGCTCTGGCTTATCAACCCGCTACACACACCGCGCTAAGTGACGAATATCACAATAAAATTTGATGTGGATCAGTTTTGCTCCTGCCGCTCTGCCCATTTATTCCCGAGAAGTGTTAAGCAGATCGAATTTTCACCTATCAAATTGGAAATATTTTAAAAACAATATTGCAACATGTGTACAGGTCGGACCTATACTCTCCGCACTGGTCTGATATGTGCATTTGACATCAGTCCATACAATCCGCCGTTCCTTGTTACGCGACGTCACAACGTTAAATAATAATTCACATGAGGTTGTGGTCATGAACCATAAAAACCTGTTCGCAAAGTCAGCCGTGGCAGCTGCAGTAGCGCTTATTTCCTCTAACGTATATGCAGCCGGATTTCAGTTAAATGAATTTTCTTCCATTGGTTTAGGTCGCGCTTATTCTGGCGAAGGCGCAATGGGTGATACGGCGGCCTCAGCCAGTCGTAACCCGGCAACCATGGCACTCATGGATCGCCCTGAATTTTCAATCGGTGCGGTTTACATCGATCCTGAAGTGGATATCAGTGGCCAAAGCCCGACGGGCCGCAGCCTGGACGCGAAAAACATCGCACCGAACCAATGGATCCCTAACCTGCATTACGTCCAGCCGATCAATGACAAGTGGTGGGTAGGCGCGTCAGCGACGTCTAACTACGGCCTGGCGACAGAGTTTAACAACGGTTATACCGCGGGCGGGCTGGGCGGCAAAACTGACCTGATGACGGGTAACCTGAACCTCAGCACGACTTATCGTTTGAATGAGCATTTCAGCTTCGGGGTAGGTTTTGATGCTGTATATGCCAAAGCTAAAATTGAGCGCTATGCTGGTGAAGCGGGCGCACGGCTCGGTATACCCGCAGATACGCAAGTTGCCTATCTTAAGGGGGACAAATGGGGCTACGGCTGGAACGCTGGCGTACTCTACGAAGTCGATGACAATAACCGTTTTGGTTTTACCTACCGCTCCGAAGTGAAAATTGACTTTGATGGAGACTATAAAAGTAGCCTGCCATTCAATCCTCGTAATAACCCAGAAGTTACTAATCTCCCGACAGGTACAAACGGCTCTACAGTTCCCGGCGCGTTAACCTTAAACCTGCCGGAAATGTGGGAAGTTTCAGGCTGGCATAAAGTGGCACCACAGTGGGCCGTCCACTATAGCCTGGCCTATACCAGCTGGAGTCAGTTTCAGGAGCTGAAAGCAACGGGCTCAAACGGCCAGACGCTGTTCTATAAAGATGAAGGTTTCCACGATGCCTACCGCATCGCACTGGGTACCACCTACCAGTACGACAAAAACTGGACCTTCCGCAGCGGTATCGCCTTTGATGACAGCCCGGTTCCGGCTGACAAGCGTTCTATCTCTATCCCGGATCAGGACCGTTTGTGGCTGAGCGCCGGTGCCTCTTATGCGTTTAACGACGATGCATCGGTAGACGTCGGCGTGTCTTACATGCACGGTCAGAAAGTGACCGTGCAGGAAGGCACCTATACCTTTAACTCTAGTGGTAAAGCCTGGCTGTATGGCGCAAGCTTCAACTACAAGTTCTGATGCGCGAAACGCATAAAAAAAGCGACACTGAGTGTCGCTTTTTTATTGCTAACGGGAACGTCACACGTCATGCAGCCTGGTGACAACCCTGTAGCAGCTTCACGTCATCACCCCGGGCCGCTTATCAGGCCGCCCTTGCGACAGGCGGCTTCTGGCGGGCCATGATTTACTGCGAATCAATGTCTTTCAGATCGTCCTGGATCGCCGCCGCATTCGGATTTTCTTCTGGCTTCAGCTTGCCGCCGCGCGCCAGGAAGTCGTAGCGCTGGAAGTAGGCGCTACGGATAAAGGCGTAAGGATCGCGTTGCTGTTTCAGGATAGCATCCGAGTCCAGCAACTGTGCGCGCGATTCGATGCCTTCCAGCGTCCATTTACCGATGGACATGGGCCAGGTCAACCAGCCAAGCACAGGATAAAGCGTATCGACGTAATCACCGCCGTCCTGGCGTATCGTGAAGCTGCCATAGGCCGGTAACTGCACATAAGGGCCATAGCCCACGCCATAGTGACCGAGCGTGGTACCAAAACGCTGCGGCCCCTGGCGCGCCAGTTCCGGATTGGCTTTACCGGCGACATCAATGAAACCGCCCAGCCCCAGCACCGTATTCAGGAAGAAACGTGTAAAGTGGATACCTGCATTGCGCGGTTCGCCGACCAGAATCGCATTTACCATACTGGCAGGTTCGCTGAGGTTGCCCAGGAAGTTGCTGAGGCCCGCGCGCGCAGGCACGGGAACATAGTCGCGCCAGGCCACTGCCACAGGGCGCAGCACGTAAGGGTCCAGCACGTTATAGTTGAAGTTAAACATTGTGCGGTTAAAACCTTCAAGCGGATCGCTACGCCCTGCAGGCGCATCGTCAGCAGGCTTTGAACTGGCACAACCAACCAGAAGCACACTGGTCAAAGCCAGGCTGGTCAGGCGGTGATCCATTTTTTTCTCCCTGTGCATATAAGTTATTTATACCCTGCTGAGTTTCAGCGGGTAGATCAGCGCAGTCCAGCAAGCATAGCTGATATCTCCCGTGCGGTTGGCAGATTCAGACATTGCCAGACGCCAGCCGGTTAAGGCTGCTGTTTATCAATCGCGACGTCAATGTGCTGATGGCCATCCCAGGGGACTATCGCGCTAACGCCAAACCAGTCACCCGGCTCAGGATTTGCGCGGCCATTTCGTGCAATCCTGACGCGAACCTGAATCTGTTTCTGCGTTGAAAGACGTCGCTCTTGCAACATCGCATTACTGTCATCCAGCGTCAGCGACACGGGAAAATGTCCGGGCGATATGCGCTTCACCGCGACCGGTACGGGCGAGACGCCGTCAGTCACCGAAATATACATGACTCCGCCCGGCGGTAACATTTTTTCTGCCTGGGGAGAAAGCGTGACCTCGACCGTTAGTTGACTGCTTTGCTGCCCTGCATCGGTTTTGGCTTGCTCAATGCTGCGCGCAATGCCCTCACGACGAGGATCGTCGGCCGGTAACACCTGCAACAGGGTTTGCCAGCTGTCTATCGCCTGCGAATACTGCTGTTGTTCAAACGCATTATAGGCCAGCAGGCTTAGGGTGCGGATATCCTGCGGATGCTGTTTAAGCAGATCCGTGAGCAGCAGCCCGGCCTGGCGGTTATCCTGAGGATCGCCCGATCGCGTCAGCACCTCAGCATAATCCTGCTGCAGGGCAAAATTATTCGGTGCCAGCTGCAACGCATGCTCGAAAGCCTGACGCGCGCCCGTGGCATTGTTGAGTACCATACCGAGGCGGCCCAGCATCCCCCAGCCACTGAGGTTATCAGGTTCGGTTTGCAGCTGGCTGCGCAAACCGAGCTGCAGGCGAGAGAGCTGCTCTTGGGTAAGTGGCCGGGCATGGGGATCCATGAGCTGGGCGCGCAGCGCCGGATACGCTTCCTGCACCTGGAGCCAGCCACTTAACTGCGTTAAGCCACCGGTTTTAAGATAGCTTGCCAGTGACACGATTACTAAAACGATCAGGCCGGGTAACAGCACCCAGCGACGGCTGCGGTGCGAGTGGGCATCCGAAGCGGGCGGAATATCGCTAAGCAGGGTTTGCTGTAACTCCTGCTCCATCACGGCGCGATCGGCAATCACGCCCTGCTCTTCGTCCAGGGTTATCTCAGCCAGCCGCTGCCGATAAAAATGCGTATTAAGGTTGTCGCGCGCCGCCGCGTGGGTTTCACGTTGACGCCAGCCTGCGGCTAAAAACAGTACGCTGGCCGCCAGCAGCAGCAGAAAAATCGTGAGTAAAAAGACAGCCATTATCGTGTCCTGTCCGACTTCAGAATCGCCGCCAGACGCTGTTGTTCCTGGTCATCAAGCTCGCTTCGGGTTTTACGCTGACGACTACGCCACACGATCACGGCACCGCCCACAATCACAAACAGCGCCGGGCCGGCCCACAGGATCAGTGTTGAGGGCGTGACAGGCGGCTGGTAACTGACGAAATTGCCATAACGCGCCACCATATAGTCGATGATTTGCTGACGGCTCTGGCCCTGCTTCATCAGTTGATAAACTTTCAACCGCATATCTGACGCAATCATCGCATTAGAATCGGCGATGCTGTTGTTCTGGCATTTGGGACAGCGCAGCGAGGCCGTGATTTCACGGTACTGCTCCTCCTGCGCCACGGAGTCAAACGCATAGGTATCAATCGCGGCCCACAGGCTGGCACTAAACAGCAGCCCACAGAGCATCATCATCAGGGATCTCATGCGCCGCTCTCCTTCGTGTATTTATCCCACAAGGGTTTGACTTCCTGTTGCCAGACGCGCGGGTTCAGATCGCCAGCATGGCGATAGCGAATAATGCCTTTGCCATCAATCAAAAAGGTTTCAGGTGCGCCATAAACGCCGAGATCGAGGCCCAACATCCCGTTACCGTCATACAGGCTGAGCGCATAAGGATTACCCAGCGTGTTCAGCCAGGTTACTGCCTTCTGGCGATCGTCTTTGTAGTTCAACCCTACAACCCGAACGCCCTGCTCTGCCAGCTCATTAAGGTAGCGATGCTCGGCGCGGCAGGTCGGACACCAGGTTGCCCAGACGTTCAGCAACAGTGGTTTACCGGTGATCAACGTTTGCTGATCATAGGTTTTGCCTGGCTTATCCAGCGCCTCCAGCCTGAACACGGGCAAGGGCTTACCAATTAAGGCCGATTCCAGCCGTGAAGGATCGTCCCCTTCCGCATTACGTGACAGCTGCCACAGCAGCGCGGCAGCCAGCAGTAAAAATAATCCCAGCGGAACAAACAGAATTTTTTTCATGTCCGCACCTCACGATCGGCTTTCTTGCGCGAGCGATAGCGCGGGTCCAGCAAACAGAACAGCCCTCCGACGGCCATAAACAAGCCGCCAAACCAGATCCAGCGGACAAAGGGTTTGTAGTAGATACGCACCGCCCAGCTACCGTCACTGAGCTCTTCACCCAGCGCGGCGTAAAGATCGCGGGTAAAGCCGCCGTCGATCGCCGCCTCGGTCATCATGGTGCGCGCGGCAGAGTAAAAGCGTTTTTCCGCATACAACACGGCTTCCGGCTTGCCCTTGCGGGAAACGTCAATGACCGCCACGCCGCCGCTGTAATTAGGGCCTTGTAAGTCCTGAACATCACGAAAAACAAAATGGTAGTGATGGATATCGACGCTGTCGCCCGCTTTCATGCGCACGTCGCGCTCAACGCTGTATTGGGTACTGAACGCAATGCCAATAACGGTGACACCCACGCCGAGATGTCCAAGCACCATGCCCCAGTGACTGCGCGAAAGGTGACGTAATCCGGTAAAAAAACTATGACGATGAGTGGCACGCTCATGCAGTTCCATCAGGGTCAACAGGATGATCCATACCGCCATCAGTAATCCCACCACCGTCATGGCTTCAACACGATCCTGCAACCACCAGGGCAGCAGCACGGAGGCCAGCAGCGTCACGAGCAGCGCTATCAGCAGACGACGAACCAGTTTTTGTGGTTCATCGCGTCGCCAGCGTACTAACGGCCCAATACCGAGCATTAACGCCAGCGGAGCCATTAACCAGCTGAACATGGTATTAAAGAAGGGTTCGCCAACGGAAATGCTGCCCAGCCCTAACTGTTTATGCACCAGCGGTAACAGCGTGCCGAGCAGGACCACCAGCATGGCCGCGATTAGCAGCACGTTATTCCCCAGCAGAAAAGATTCTCGCGACCAGAGCTCATTTTGCACCCGACTGCGCACCTGGCCGCCTTTAATGGCATACAGCAGCAGCGAGCTGCCAATCACGATGACCAAAAATGCGAGAATAAACATGCCGCGCGCCGGATCGGAGGCGAAAGCATGTACCGAGACCAGCACGCCGGAACGGACCAGGAAGGTGCCGAGCAGGCTCAGGGAGAACGCGGTAATAGCCAGCAGCACCGTCCAGGCCTTGAAGGTGCCGCGTTTTTCCGTAACCGCCAGCGAGTGCATTAAGGCGGTGCCCGCCAGCCACGGCATAAAGGAGGCGTTTTCCACCGGGTCCCAGAACCACCAGCCGCCCCAGCCCAGTTCGTAATACGCCCAGGCGGAACCGAGTACGATGCCAATGGTCAGGAATAACCAGGCGGCGGTAGTCCAGGGACGCGACCAGCGCGCCCAGGCGGTATCCAGCCGTCCCGCCACTAATGAGGCGATGGCAAAAGCAAAGGCCACGGAGAAGCCGACATAGCCCATATACAGCAGTGGCGGATGAAAGATCAGGCCGATATCCTGCAACATTGGATTAAGATCGCGACCGTCTACGGGAAAATCGGGCAGCGTCCGGCTGAAGGGATTAGAGGTGAGGATGATAAACAGCAAAAAGCCCAGATTGATCATCCCCATCACTGACAACACCCGGGCCAGCGCGTCCTGCGGCATACCGCGGCTGAAAATTGCCACGGCCAGCGTCCAGCCACTCAGCAGCAGCACCCACAGCAGCAACGATCCTTCATGCGCGCCCCAGGTGGCCGCAATGCGGTAGTAAACCGGCAGCAGTGAGTTTGAGTTGTTGACGACATAGCTCACGGTAAAATCGTTAACGATAAACGCCCAGACCAGCAGCATAAAAGCCCCCGCGACGCAGGCAAACAGGCCAACGGCAAGCGGACGCGCCATGCCCATCAGGCGGGCATCCAGGCGCCAGGCGCCCCACAGCGGATAGACGCTGAGCAGCAGCGCCAACGCTAATCCAAGACAGAGTAAGAAACTGCCCAGTTCTGGCATCATGGTGTACGTCCTGCCGGGTTATTCGCGGCCTGTTGCGCAGAGGGTGCGGGTTTCATCGCGGTGCTGATTTCGGGAGGCGTATAGTTTTCATCATGTTTTGCCAGCACCTCTTTGGCTTTGATCAGGTTACCGGGCTCAAGTACGCCCTGCGCGACAACGCCCTGACCTTCGCGGAACAGATCCGGTAAAATGCCGACAAAGCTCACGTTGACCACACCGCGACCATCATAAAGCTGGAAGGAAACCGCCAGCGTGTGGGGATCCCGCGTTACGCTGCCAGGCATCACGACGCCGCCCACGCGCAGGCGCTGTCCGGGCTCAGGCTTGATGTGCGCATCGCCTTTTCCCTCCAGGATTTCACCCGGCGTATAAAACAGATCGATATTGGACCGCAGCGCATACATCACCAGTGCGGTCGCCAGCCCAAGTCCGGTAAGTATCGCCACCACGACATACAGGCGATTACGACGGCGGGTATTCACTTCTCTTCTCCTGCCGTAGGGTTGGCGGTACGTTGAACGTTGGCCGCTCGCAGGCGGCGCTCCCGTGCATCACGCTGGCGAATGTCCGCCAGCAAACGTCGGTGTGACCACCTACTATGCAAGATCAGGGCGAAAAGCGGCACCAGCGTGCCTGCCACCGCCAGCCACACATAAAAGGCGTAGCCGCCCATGGCAACGAAGTCATGCCATGAGGCAAAAGCGGGCGTCATACTTTGCTCCTTGTCTTCGCCAGGGCAATTGCCCAGGGACGTTTACGTTCCGTAAGCAGAATCAGGTTACGTAAGCGCATCAGCGTTAAGGTGATAAACAACAGCAGGTCACCCAGGATGGCCCAGCGCAGCGGCGTGCGCATCGGCGGCGCGATCGCCTGTTGCAGCAACCCGGACGATCCCTGATGTAAGGTATTCCACCACTGCACAGAGAAATGAATGATGGGCAGATTGATCACCCCGACCAAAATGAGCACGCCTGCGGCCCGCCCGGCCATGCGACGATCGTCGAAGGCCTGATACAGCGCAATCACGCCCAGATATAAAAACAGCAGCACCAGTTCTGACGTCAGTCTGGCATCCCATATCCACCAGGTTCCCCACATCGGCTTGCCCCAGGCAGAACCGGTGACCAGCGCGATAAAGGTAAACACGGCACCGATTGGCGCCATCGCCGCTGACACTAAATCGGCCATTTTCATCTGCCAGACCAGCCCCGTGAACGCCGCAACGGCCATCGCGCTGTATATCCCCATCGACCACATGGCCGCCGGAACGTGGATATACATAATGCGAAAGCTGTCACCCTGCTGGTAGTCTGCCGGTGCATAGCCAAATCCCCATACCCAGGCCAGCAGCAGTACCGCCGCACTGGCCAGAGCAAACCACGGCAGCAGGCGACCGCACAACTGATAGAGCCGTTCGGGCTTAGCCAGCTGATGTAATCCTTTCCACATGTTCAATTGCTCACATTAAAATAAACGCTAATAACACGTCTGATGCGTGCTGATTTAGTGCAACGTAATCCGCAACGCCGCGGCGGTGGCAAAAGGCGCCAGCGTTGCACTCGCGACGAGCATTGCCCCCAGCAACGCCAGATAACCGCCAATGGCGACGCCCTGTCCTGCGGCATCAATGGCCGCACTGGCAAAAATCAAGACAGGAATCGCCAACGGCAGGACCAACAGGCTGAGCAGCACGCCACCACGACGTAATCCCACAGTCAGCCCCACCCCAATTGCGCCAAGAAAACTCAGCGTCGGTGTTCCCAGCAGCAGCGTCAGTGCCACCGCTCGCCAGCTCGGGATATCCAGGGACAGCAACAGAGCCGCCAGCGGCGAAAGCAGGATTAACGGCAAGCCGGTGACCAGCCAGTGGGCAATCACTTTGCCCAGCACCATGACCGGCAGCGACGTGGGAGACAATAAAAGTTGCTCCAGCGTGCCGTCATTGAAGTCATCGCGAAACAGCCTTTCCAGCGCCAGCAGCGAGGAGAGCAACGCAGCAACCCAGACAATACCAGGCGCGATCCGGGCCAGTTGCTGAGGATCGGGACCGATACCCAACGGGAAAAGCGTAATCACGATCAGGAAAAACCACAGTGGATTAACCACCTCCGCACCGCGACGACAGGCGATGCGTAATTCACGTTGAATAAGACGGCACAACATTACTGCCACTCCGTGGCATGCAGGCGAACGGTTTTTATCTTACCGTTCAGCCCCGGCAGCGCCTGATGACTCGTCACAATAACAGAACCGCCCTGTTGCGCGTGTTCCGCAAAGCGCGCCATTAAGGTCTCGACGCCGACAGGATCAAGAGCGGTTAAAGGTTCATCCAGAATCCACAGGGCTGCCTGGGTCAGCCCACAGCCGGGCCAGCGCGATTCGCCGCTGTTGCCCTGCAGAGAGCTGTGCGGCTGGCACGTCTTCATAGCCCGCCAGTCCGACGCTGGCCAGTGCAGTAAAAATGTGCTCATCGCGGCAGTTCGGATGATAAAAGCGTAGATTTTCCAGCGCCGACAACGCCGAGGTGATCCCCGGCAGATGCCCAAGATAAAGCATGGCCTGATGCCAGACATCGCGTTGCTGATGAATTTGCTGCGACTGCCAACGCACCTCGCCGTGTTCAGGCGTGCTCAACCCGGCCAGAATCCGTAGCAGCGACGTTTTACCGGCCCCGTTTGGCCCTTCAATTTGTACGATATCACCTGCCGACACGCGAAACGTGAGCGCCTCAAAGAGCGCACGTTCATCACGCACACAAAGCAGATTCATGATTTCCAACATGGAGGGGTAAATCGCGCCAGCCAAATAAGGCGCAAATGATAGCACAATGTTGCAGTGTGCCGAAGACCGTGCGCGGCCCCCTTTCCCACTGAGGTTAGATATTCGTGCTTTTCACGACGTTAAGCGGACAAAAAGCGCACCACAGCAAAATGTTGTAACTTTTGTTAGCTGTTGTAGAAACAATTTCGCGAGCCAAAAAACGACTACGCTTATAACGCATTTGCACTGTTACCAGGAGAAAACATGAAGCCTTCATCAAGCACCAGTCAGGGACCTAACAACGTAGACAGCGAAGAGAAAGAACAGGGCAAAGAGGATATTGAAGTGGATGAAGACGCCCTGCCCTCTCGCGCCGCCGCTATCCATGAGGAGATTCGTCAGGACGGGGAAAAAGAGCTGGAACGTGACGGCATGGCGCTGCTGTGGTCCGCTATTGCTGCCGGGCTGTCGATGGGCGCCTCGCTGATGGCTAAGGGCATTTTTCAGGTGCATCTGGATGGCGTGCCCGGCGCGTTTTTACTGGAAAATCTTGGCTACACCTTTGGCTTTGTGATTGTGATTATGGCACGGCAGCAACTTTTCACTGAAAACACCGTGACCGCCGTCCTGCCCTTTATGCACAAACCCACTGTGAGCAATCTTGGCTTATTGCTTCGCCTGTGGGGCATTGTGCTGCTGGGTAATCTTATCGGGACAGCGTTCGCGGCCCTGGCGTTTACTGAAATGCCGATTTTTGATGAAGCCACCCGACAGGCATTTACCGACATCAGCATGAAGGTAATGGAACATACGCCGGGCGAGATGTTTGCGAATGCGGTGATTTCAGGTTGGATCATTGCCACCATGGTCTGGATGTTCCCCTATGCCGGTGCCGCCAAGCTGTTTGTCATTGTGATGATGACCTGGCTGGTCGCGCTGGGCGATCTGGCGCATATCGTGGTGGGTTCCGTCGAAGTGCTTTACCTGGTATTTAACGGCAGCATTCCCTGGACCGAGTTTCTCTGGCCCTTTGCTATCCCGACGCTGTTGGGTAATCTGACGGGCGGTACGCTGATTTTCGCCCTGATCAGCCATGCGCAGATTCGCAATGATATGGGCGAAGCTGCCCAGGCAAAGGCGAAAGCGGAACGACGTAAAGCGGAGAAAAAACGTCAGCAGCAACAAGAAGAACGCTAAATTGCTGACAGAATGAGCAAACGCGCGACGGTGTAGTGAATTCTGCCGCCTAACTGCGGTATACTGCGCTGGCGTCTCCTTAGTTAAATGGATATAACGAGCCCCTCCTAAGGGCTAGTTGCAGGTTCGATTCCTGCAGGGGACACCATGTATGCCTTTCTTCAAGTCTACTTAACCTCATTTTAGACATTCATCTGACCCCTTCTTCCTTCAGTTAAGCTACTAAAACTTAGATGTGTCTTCATAAACAACATCAGGCCACTTACATGACGAAGCGTTAAAGACGAATCAATCTCTCCTGTCCTTCGCTACGTCAAATACCGGGTTCATTGCCCCCTCTTCTTCAAACCTTGCTTTGGATGTATTTGTTTTGTTTCTTAACCCACGCTACTTTAATATTCGATAAATCCTGCTAAACAAAGGTATCGTTATGGACAACTACTGGGACAGAAACAGGCAATCAAGCTACTTTCTGACTATGGCAAGCCTGGAGGCCAACCACTTAGTCAATGTGGCAACATCCCTCTCACAGTTCCATCTCAAGGATGCCCTTGTTCGCCTGAAGTTTCAGGATGAAGTGCGAGAGTTTAGCCGCTCGCAGCTTCAAACCATCCGCACTGCTACCTCGGATGACAAATGTCAGGAGTGCATCCAAAATCTCAAGCAGGAAACCCAAAACTTGAAGATTCAAGACACGATGCTCAGAACAGGAGAAGCTGTCGTATCGTCTTCTGTGCAGTTTTACCATGACCATGAAAAAGTCATTGGGTATGTCATTGACGGTATCGGCGTCGTGCTGAGTGGCATGCAAATTGTTGCAGGGGTTGGTCTAATCGTAGGCTCTGTAACAACAGGCAATGTTATCGGAGTAGTGGCAGGCTCAGCCCTGGTGATGAATGGTGTGGGTTCTGGGATTGAGAGTATAGGTAAGCTAAGTGGTGTGCCTCACCCATCTAACCCAGTAAGAGATAAATATGAAGACGCAGCCGATTTTCTCGGTTTTGATAAGCGCTTAGGATTGTTAACCTACCAGGTCGTGGACCTGACAACATCATACTATGGCCTTTTCAAGCTTACCCTAAAACCTGAAGCATGGAGGTTATACAAATATCTACCAACCGATCACTATCGCAAAGTCCAGCTTCTGAGTAAACCAGCACTCGCTCTCAAAGGTTTGGGTGCTATACACAAGGGAACTGGAATAGGTATGAACCTTTACCAAATGAAAAACAATCCTGCACAGAACTAATGTTTATTCTTCCTGATAAATTTGTATGATTTCCAGGCTAAGTTAAGAGGCGTGACGAAATACACCACGAAGAAAGCGAAAGTCAGGACGATGATGTATGGGATGGCATTTGAAGAGTCTGCATTAAAAATGCCGTTCAATCCAATTAGAGCCAAAATAACCAGAGCAATGACCCCTCCCCAAAAGCGTTTGCTAAGATCAATCACGAGACTCTGAAGTGTGTCTTTTTTAGATTCATCTTTGTTAATGATGCTTTTGAGTTTACCGATATTCTTGGCAGAAAAACCGTTATCGAGAAGTTTTTGCTCAAAATCGTTCATTCAGTGCGCCCTGAGTCGATATGGTATTAAATTTATCATATCATAGCTTAAAGTTAAGATGCCACATGTTCTGTTGACGGAGAATTATCATCGAATTCTTTTATAGGAGTAATCCAGCACAGCAATCATATATCAATGTATTTAAAGAAACATATCACTCCCAAGCTCTTTTCTTTACGTCAAATCATTGCTTTTAATAAAGATTGAAAATTAAAAAATAGATATAACCTGGTTACTTTATAAAAATTTAGCACATCCAGGGCAACTTTTCAGATCGTTTCAGACAGAATGAAAACCTTGCCTGAACAAAAAAACCATGACACTCATCACACAATTAAAATATAGCCACCAAGCTAAAACCTTCTCAAAAATATCTAAAGATAGAGAATGTCAGAATATTTTTCGCTTTTCCTTTTTCACCCTTAATGAGTTTCAAATTGAAATTAACATATAAAAAAGAAAATATTTTTCGGCATGCATATATAAAACTTAAATGTAATAATAAAAAATAGCACTATTTAAAAAATCATTTACGTTAAACATCTTTTCGCTTATGCGTACAAATTACATCCTTTGGAAATACACTTTTATCAAATCAGAATTCACTATCCAAATATTCTCTTCACTGTAAAAACCTTGCACTACCTTCGTCCAATTCAAACATCGAGATTATTTTGATTTCAAAGCAGTATTTTGCTTCGACGTTCTAAAGGTGCTTCCCAATGAAAAACACCTTCAGGTGCGCTATTCGATCATATTACATGGCTGTTTGATTACGTATTGTACTAAAAATATCCGGCCGATTAAGGTTAATATAATCGACGCCCGCCGCCGCGATTTCCTGATGAATTGCTATGTCGTCACCACCGTAATAAACCATGATTTCAAGCTCGGCCTGACGGCTCGCTTCAAGGATGGCTCGATTACGCATCTGTTCTACGCTCAACTCAATGAGCGATGCATGATGGACGGTTCTCACAAGAGAGGGCGACATCGCGATATCAAGGGTGATCATTTTACGAAAGTCCGGCGCGGCGGCCTGAAGACCGCGGCGCATTTCCTCGGAAAACGAAAAGAAGAACGTGTCGCGGACCATACCGAGATCCCGTACCAATGCAGCTACTTTAACCGGATCGCAGTATTTCAGCTCGATATAAACGCCCGCGCGACCGCGCAGATGTTCAAGATAAGCATCAAGCCGCGGCACCATGGCACCTTTAAAGCGCTCGTCGAACCCGCTTCCCGCATCCAGCGCATCAATATCGCGCGATAAGGCATGACCCACAGGGCCGGTGCCGTTAGTGGTACGATCCAGCGTTTCATCATGGATAACGTAGAGCACACCATCGGCACTTTCTCGCACATCCAGCTCAATGTAATCAGCCCCCTGTTCCAGCGCCAGGTCTGCGGAAAAGAAGGTGTTCTCTGGCGCAAAATGGTTGGCGCCACGATGTGAGACGATTCGGGTCATTAGGGTAATTTCCTGTTAGCTGGCAGCATGGACATGTTTGCCGGGATGGCAGAATACGGAGAGGTTGGCATGAAGATCGACGATGCGTTTACCGGACAAATTAAAAATCAGTGTCAGCGCGGATTGGCATGCGATACCGATTCGGGAACCGGGCGCATGACGCACTGCTTCACCGTATTCCAGTGCATGGAGCCTGCCGGCTGGCGTGTCGATCGTGTAAAACACTTCGCGTCCCATCGGCTCAACGGTCATCACCTCTCCACATAGCGGCGCATCATCAGGGGCAACCAGGCTGATATCCTCTGGACGCAGACCAAAACAGACGGGGCCATCGTATCCGTGATTCAGTTCGAGTGACATTTGTCCCAGTTGCAGGAAGCGCCCCAGGGCTTGCCCCTTCACCAGATTCATGGGCGGCGAGCCGATAAATCCTGCCACAAAGAGATCGTCAGGACGTCGGTAAAGATCCTCGGGCGTACCGATCTGGACGATTTCGCCCTGATTCATACAGATAATCCGATCGGCCATGGTGATGGCTTCCATCTGGTCATGAGTGACGATCAAGGTGGTGAAGCCAAGACGTTTCTGAAGATTCTTAAGCTCTGTCCGCATGGTGATACGGAGTGTTGCATCAAGGTTAGAAAGGGGTTCGTCAAGTAACAGGATATTCGGTTCCTTGACCAGGGCGCGAGCCAGCGCCACGCGCTGCTGCTGCCCACCTGAAAGCTGCGACGGACGTCGATCGAGTAGTGCGCTGATTTGTACAAGACTGGCCGCTTCTTCCACGCGCCTGGCGATTTGATCTCTATCTAATTTTTTAAAGCGCAACGGAAACGCGATGTTCTCACGCACCGTCAAATTCGGGTAAAGCGCATAAGACTGAAAGACGATACCGACATTACGATCGCGGGCATCAATGCGATTGACATTGTGCCCGTCAAACGCGATCTCACCACTGCTTGGCGCATAAAGCCCCGCCAGCAGAAACAGCGTCGTTGATTTACCACATCCAGATGGCCCGAGGATGGCGACGAATTCGCCGTTCTCAATGGTAAGATTGATCGGTTTCAGGACCTGGGTCTCGCCCCAGTTTTTGGTGACATTGTTGAGAGTGATCGAGGCCATGACAATTATCCCTTAATACCGCCAAAACTCATTTGGGTGATGTATTTCTGCGTGAAGGTGTAGAGAACGAGCACGGGGAGCAGGTAAATAATGCCGACGGCGGCGATCATGCCGTAATCCGCGCCGGTATTGTCCTGTGCAACAAAGAAGAGGTAGAGGCTCATCGTCATCTGGCTTTTGTCGATGAGTAACGTCTGAACAAAGACGTACTCCTCCCAACCGCGCAGAAAGGTAAAGGTGGCGATCGCAATCAGTCCGCTACGCACCTGGGGCAACACCACCATGCGTAAGGCCTGAAAACGGGTGGCACCATCAGTCACCGCACTCATCTCAATATCCCAGGGCACGCCGTCAAAAAAGCCTTTAAGAACAAAGATCGCATAGGGCAGTTCCAGCGCACTCATGACCATCACCACGCCGGAGAGATGGTTGAGCAGGCCCATATAATGGAGCTGGATAAAGATGGCGATGGTGAGTGCCAGCGCGGGGAAAGCATGTAACAGCAGCAAACCGCGAAGAAAATTTTCCCGGCCGGCAAAGGCAAAGCGGGATAGCGCGTAGGCTGCTGGCGTGGCGACGATCGTCACAATCAGCGTCTGAGAGACGGCAAAGATCAGGGAGCTGCCCAGTGCCGTCCAGACCGACGGCATCAGATCCACACGCGTTGTGCCGGTATTCGCGATATCCCGCAGCCAGAGAAACCGGTAGTTGTGCAACGTCAGATAGGGCATCAGAAAGATCATCACGAGGAGCAGCACGATGATGCCGAGCGCACTCCAGGACAATACCGGCCTGCGCAAGCGCTCTGCCATAAAAGCAAGCACGATCGCGCCGAGATAAGCCACGCCCGCAATGGCGCTGGTGCGCCAAAGAACAAGCCGACTGATAGACGCATCAGAGGTGGTCAGGGATTTCGCAAGAAGCCAGAGGTAAGGCAGCAGGATCGGAACCGAAATCAGCGTCAGGAAGAGAATGACCACAGAAAGGAAGCCGACACGATTGACGGTGCCTCTGCGTTCAAGACGGGCCCATTTCGATGTGGCAACCGATGTGGTTTGCACGCGTGACATCACAATACCTCGATTTTCGGCGCGGCGAATGTCGCGCGCATATTGCTGACACGCCACTGTATTAAGGTCGCGGCGACGCCGATCACCATCAAACCCAGCGCCAGGGCCGCACCATAGGCATAAGCACCATTTTCAAAGGCACGACGGTAGATATAGAGCGCATAAGGTGTGGAGTCGTAAACGGGACCGCCCCCGGTGATGAGCAGAATGTATTCGTAGGTCGTCATCAGGGAGAGCCCCTGATAGATCGTAATAAATCGAATGGGCTGAGACAGCGCGGGGGCCACAACATAACGCAGCACGCCCCACTCGCTCGCCCCATCTATCCGTGCCGCATTGGCAAGATGTGAAGGGATGGAACGAATCGCTGACGTCAGAATGACCATGGCAAAGGATGCGCCGACCAGGCCATTTGCCACCACGATCAGAAACAAGGGGAAATCATTGCGCAGATTCATCGGCTGCAACCCGAAGGAACCCGTTATCTGATTAAGCAAACCGGACGGCGTGGGATCGGCCACCCATATCCACAGAATGCTGTAGAGCACGGCCGGTGACATGCGCGGCAAAAGCCAGAGACCGCGAAACAGATTCCCGAGTCGGTCAGGGATTGCCGTTGATGTGATAGCCAGCAGCGCACCCAGCCCGACATTGAAAAGAAACAGCGTCGCCGTTACATAAATCAGCGTTGTTAGTAGCACGCCAGGAATACGCGCATCACGCGACACAATCCGCTCAAAGTTATGCAGTGTAAATTGACCGACCCGAAGATTCGCGCCCATATCGGTAAAGGCGATAACGGTATTGACGATGATGGGCGCAAGGAAAAAAACGACCAACAGCGCGATAGCGGGCGCGAGATAGAAGACGGGCCGGGCGGGCCGGTGCGCCCGAGGCTGGAACTGCGACATCATCTCACCTCCCTCAATATTAACGATCGCATTGGGCGGGCTAAACCCTATTTGCTGGCAACGGACGAACGGATTTCTATATCGTCGCCGAACTGCAGTTCTAACTCTTCAGCGATAAAATCCACGGCCTGTTTTGCGGTCATTTTCCCTGTTTCCACGGCCTGAAGGCCGCTGAACAGTACCTTGTTGTAGCTGCCAAACTGCGTCTGATTGGGCACGAACTTCGCATGCGCCATCATGGGCGAGGCAGCAGACAACACCCAGTTATCCCGGTATTTCGGCATCGCCGTTTGCGCGTTGCTGATGGCGGTGTGATAGGAGGTTACGGCATGTTCGTTGTTAAAATAGGGCAACGTTGCCAGTGCCACGAGTTCGGCAGCGATGTCGGCATTTTTACTTTTGGCATTCACCGTATAGAGAAGCGGATGCGACAGGTTTGAGGGCTGGCCGCCCTTTTTGGCCGCGGGAGCAGGAATCCAGCCTATCTTATGAAAATAACCGTCTTTGTCCGACGGCCAGACGGCCCCATTTTTGTCACCCAGTTGCCAGGCTACCGCCCAAACGCCCTGGTGGAAAATAAACGCCTTCTCCTGCTTGAACGCACCCTGAATGGCATCCCAGCTCATCGCCGTATTATCGACAGGCGTAACGCCCTGCTTAGCATTACGCGCATACCAGCCAAGGGCGTCGGCCATTTCCGCTTTGGGGAAGATGAGTTTGCCGGTCTTCTCATCCATAAATTTCACGCCGTATGACTGAAAAACCATAAGATAATCAATACCCACGTTCGGGCGGTGCAGCATGCCATACTGGGCCGCTTTACCGTCCACGACCTCTTTGGCCAGCGCAGTCAGATCGTCAAGCGTAAAATCACCGGATTCCACCCTGGCAGGGATAGCGTTAATAAAAGCTTCATCCTTGCCGATTTTTCTCAACATATCTTTGTTGTAGAAAAACATGCGTATTTCGGCATCCTGCGGTATGCCATAAATCTTGCCATCGTTTGCTTTTGCTGCATCCCACAGCACAGGCAGGATATCGCTGTAGACCCACGGCGCAGCAGCGATCTTATCGTTCATTTGCAAGGCATAACCGTCCTTAGCAAACTGGCCAATCCACTCATGAGGCAGCACATAGATATCGGGCCCCTGCCCGACGGACATCGCCTTCAGCATGTCCATCGCGAAGTCGTCCCAGCCTTTGACCGCACTGCTGTTGGCCTGAATCACAATATGTTTATCGACACCCGCAGCCTTGAATTGCTTGTTCATGATGTCGGCGGCATCTTCAATATTGGTGATGCGGTTGGGTGCGCTGCGCTCAGCAAGCGTGGAGAGTTTGATGGTGATCTCTTCGGCATGGGCAATGCCGACACAGAGCGCGGAAATCATTACGCTTGCCAGGAGAGTGCGTTTTTTCGACATGGTTTTTATTCCCGTTGTACCTATTATTTAAGTAAGTTAATTTATTTAAATGACAGGTTCATGACCACGCGACAACGACAGGGAGAAGCGGCATTGACTTCATCGAAGCATTGGGAAGGAATCGGTACAACGCAGTCTGCGGTGCTGCGTTATCTGCGTCGCAACCACGCCGCATCGCGTGCCGAGCTCGCCGAGGGCTGTGGCGTAACAGCGGCGGCCGTCAGCATGATGACCCGCGATCTCATCAGGCGAGGGATCATCGTCGAAGGGGCGCGTCGCCCGTCTGGCCGGGGCGCTCCGCACATTGATCTCACGCTGAATTCCGCCATTGGTTATGCCGTTGGAGTTCATGCCAGCCGCTTCTCCATTACGCTGATGCTGCTTGATTTCACGGGGAAGCGGGTTGACGAAATTGAGCTGCGCGGCCTTTACGATACCTTCGCCACGGCCCGGTCAGCGATTCAGAAAGGGCACAGAGCCCTGCTTGAGAGAAACCACATTCCGGATACTTTAGTGATTGGTGCAGGCATTGCCATGCCCACGCGATTCCAGCGGGGCGTTGCTCCCCTTCATCTGGCTCCCGAGGTGCTTTCCTGGGATGAACCCGGACTGTTCGAGTCCATTCAGCAGGCGCTGGGCTGTCCGGTGTTAATTGAGAATGATGCCAATGCTGCAGCGATGGGTGAAATGGCACTGGGTAATGCGGCTAATCATGAAGACTTTCTCTATCTCTATCTGTCAGAAGGCGTCGGCAGCGGCATTATTTTGAGTAGACAGCGTTATCGCGGTCATCTTGGCAACGCGGGCGAAATTGGTCTGTTACTGCCACTCGACAGGCCCCGCCCCTCCTTTACTGACCTTGCGGCGTGGTGTCAGCATCGCCTCGGCCAGATACCGGATGGGCGCTCACAAGACATCTGGCAGCGATTCCTTACTGAAAACGTCAGCGTTCTCGACGAATGGATCGAACGAACAGGCCCGGAAATCGCCCGTCTGGGCTTTATGCTGAACGCTGTTCTTGCCCCTGCGGCGATCTATGTGGGGGGAACACTGCCTCAAAGCGTTCGTGAACGGCTCGCGGTCTGGCTCGACTTCTCCAGGCTGGATAGCTTAAAGGGCAGCCGTGTCGTGCAACCCGAGATCTGCCTGCCGGATATCTCCGCCACGGATACCGTCGCATTTGGGGCCGCCGCCATGGTTCTGCATAACGTTGCCCAACAGGATGGCGGGGATCGCCAGGGATTTAGCTGACATCTCAGTCTCACTGCGTGGTTAAAATGCAGCGCCCATGAGTGGGCGCATTCAACGTGAAAACAGTTCCCCCCTGTAATCCTGACTCAGAGGGCGATGATTAACAGGCCTGGCTTCCCACAGGCGTTTAGATCCGACCAGAATGGCCCGTTCAACATTGTGCCCTGTCAGGCCCGGTAAATATCAATCCTGCCAGCACGATTACGGGTAGGAAATAAACAGTATTGCTGTACTGTTAAAAGCCCCTGCCACAGGTTGCCCCTTCAATTCCGCTTGCAGCTTATAAGTCGTTGAGCCTTGCTCCGTTGAAACCAGCCTTTGGGATTGTATCAACTGCCCATCGATAGTTAATTCGGCTTTCATGCCGTTACTTAAAGGGACAGAGGAATCTTCACTTGTCAGATCGATAATATAGTTGGCCGGTCCCGAGCAATACACGCTGATATCCTTTTCCCGCGACTGTCCTTCAGCCTCTCCCACATGGACTATGCCAAAATCGATATCCACATTAGGAGTTTCCATCGCGCACCAGGTTTGGGTCGGCGGCGATAACTTGCAAGAGTTATAACTGGAGGTAAACGTTGTGCCGAGCACCGAATTAACATCATTGAGATAGCGTAAACAAACCCGGCCGCGCGTCAGCCGCGAATCTGACCCCACATTGTCAGGGACGGTCGCCATATATTGCCCGCCTGGATCTATTTTCTCATGCAGACAATCGATAAATTGATGTATGTCATCGGTGGGGCAGCCTTCCCCGCGAGCAATGATATTTTCGGGTGGCACACTGGTATTCCCGGGGCCTGCACAACTGCCACCACTTTGTGTGCACCAGTAAAAATAAATCGCAATCCCTGAGTTTGCCGTAACGTAGTGAGGTTGATGGGGATCGATGTAACTCGTGGCGCGTCCGACATGAAATTCGACCTGTGTGCCGGGCACTTTTTGCGTGTTACCCACAAAAATCGGGAAAGGTGCATTCTCATGCAATAAGGCTTTCACCGGGCATGACGAAAACAGCAGAAAAAACACGCTGGTTAGGAAATAAAAAAAACGCATGAGGTTTCCTCACAGACTATTCATTACAAAAGGCCTTAAGCTCCGCCTTTCGCCACAGGATTCGCGACAGAGAGGCGCCTTGAGTGAAAACCGCGCCGTGTGGGCGTCACCTTTCAAGTTAAGGCACCCGCCGTTTTCACTGAAACTCAGCGCGTAACGTTACCCTGGCCGTGAAATCGCCTTCATCCAGCTCCGCACCTTCACGTTGAACCAGCACGGCTTCTATCTTCGGTAGCGTCTGGCCATTCACCTTGTACGCTTTGTTGAGTTCAAACGCCGCATCGTCGATATACAGTTTCACGCCCAGATCCGCCTGCTCTGCGGTCACGACCGTTGCGCTCTCGTTATCAAATCCTGCCGCTGTACCGGCGACGGTTAACACCAAATTCCATGCCAGATTACTGCTATCGCACTCCAGCCCCGGGTTAACGGCCTGGCGATACAGACCATCGGGAACGCTTTTAATTCTGATGCTTTCCCCAAAGCTGATTTCCAGCGTGCTGTCTCCGTTAAGGATGCAGGACGGCGGGGTGATAAGCGTTCCTTTGAGCGCAAGATTGTTCGCGTAGACATCGGGTGCAATCAGGGCTAATCCCCCCAACAGCAGACTGCCCATCCGTATTCCGGGCCACCGATGTCGACCTTTCGCATATCCTTCATAACCAGGCATCCTGACTCCTTGATTTGTCATGATGTTCCATGTTTACAGGTAATTCGCTATCAAAGACGCGACGACGCTGAACTCTCCGCCGTTGAGCGTTACGCCCTCCTGCCTGACGGGCCGAACGGTAAAGGTGAGATCGGGCATGCCCTGCGCGCTGACGTTCGTTTGGATCCAGTCGTTGAGCGGCATCGTTCTGTCACCATAGATCAGGCGAAAACCGAATCCCGCCTGATGACCGGCAAGCAGTTCAGGGTTGAACGCCGAGGTGATGCCATCAATGCGCAACCGCACATCGCGTGAGCTGCAGTCCAGCGGAACCACAACCTCCCGGCTGTAAACATTGCTGTTGTCATCGTCCAGCCGGGTTGTCATCACATCATCACCAAAATTCACCGTGATGGTGTCACCGTTATTAACGGTGCAGGGAATACGTTCGATTAGCGTGCCGCGAAACGTCACATCCGCCTTCGGGTTCTCACTGGCTGCGTTAAACGGCAAGCAGAATACGGCGCTAAACACGAGCGGAATATAAACAGGGTGCATGCTGGCTCCTTACTGATACTCAAACACCATCGTTCCATTACCTGTAAAGGTACCGGCCGTGGGCAGAGCGTTGTTCTGTACTGCCAGCACGGCCCATAATTCGGGCAACGTGCCGTCGTTATAATTGAATGCAACGCTGCCGCCCGGCGACAGCGCGGCATTCTCATGCATTAACTGAATACCCAGTGCCGATTTGCTGGTTGCAAGCAGCGAAGTATTAAACGCAGCCGGTTCGCCGATAATCGTGACTTTTAGCCCCTGTTTAGCCAGGGATGTACACAGCAGGCTGTACATGATTCGTGTCTTTTTATAATCAACGCCGTTTATTCGGCTAATCACCACATCCTCACCAAAGTCCACCTCGATGGGTTCCTGGTTGTTGACCACGCATTCCGGCGTCTCCACCAGAATGCCGCGGATGGTCAGCGTGGTCATATCCCCATTGTTAACCTCTGCCTGTACGCTGCTCGCCATGAATGCAGTCAGCAGCAGAAGGCTGCACAGCCTGAATTTAGCTTTCATTGCGCTCCGCCTGCTGTTGCCTAAAGGAAATCTCATTCGGTATGCGCGATTTCTCTGCCTGGCAGGTGTTGCCGTTGCAAATAAACGGCAACAACCGTTGGCTGCCGTAATCGCTGACGAACATCAGAACCGGCGTGCTGCCTAACTCACTGACGGTCGGACTGAGCAGTTGGCGGCTTTTCGGTGCCACCATGACGGGTTCAAAACGTGCCAGTCCGCTTCCGGTCAGGCTTCGTCTGACTTCGACGAAGGAAAAATGGTAGGGCGTTGGGTTGTGCACTTCATACTGGTTTCCCTGCTTAATCAGCGTCAGGGTTTCCGTGCCGGGAACCGTATCTGACATCGGATCCACGTTCAGTCCTTTAGGGCGATAGAAGACTTTGAGCCGGATCTGCATCGCCAGCGTCAGGACGTTGGCTTTAGCCGATTTTGGCGGTATTTCCCGCAGATTAAGGTAGAAAACGCTTTCCCTGTCTGTCGGCAGCGACGAGATGGCCGGGAGAACCTGAATACGCACCAGCGTCTTGCCGCCCGCTTCAACACGCTGCACCGGCGGCAATACCATCAGCGGACCGCTGATTTTTTTTCCGTCTACATCTTCCATCCAGCCCTGCGCCAGGTAGGGATCTTTTTCATTGCGGTTGGTTACGTTCAGGCTGATCGACTTTTCCCCCTGATTAAGGATCAGGCGCGATCGATCAACCGTCAGCGCGCCATGGGCATTCACACTGCCTGCCAGCGCCAGAATGGCCCAGAGCTTTATCAATATCGCTTTTGTCCACATAGCAAAATGTCCTGTTGTGTTTCCGGCTGCCCGAGGCAACGCCTGTCTCTTTGCGCAGTCGGCGTGATGTTCTGCGGGATGCCGCCGCGCTGTTCCACCGCCTGCCCGTGCGCTAACCGGGCAGGTTTCAGCAGGTAATCGCTTTTAAGGCCGCGCAACAGGCGAAAACGAATAAGCAGAGAAACCGGCCCTGTTGCCCCAATTTTCTTCATCACAGCCAGTCGAATACCGCTGTCACGTTTACTATGTGACTGGTGTGGTTTGCCCTGTATAAAGGCGCGCATATAGATCACTTCACGCCGGGTCAGGTAAATGGCCTCTTTTTTTACCGGCACCTTCAGGTGCGCGCATCGCGCCTTGATGTAAAGTTTCTCCATCAGTGCCTGCCGGGATTCGCCCGCGTCTGACAGCAGGATACGCTTCGGATCCACCAGGCCGCTTAACACCGACAGCACCGGGTTACTGCCGGCAATCACAATCATGCATCCCTTTGCGAGCCGTGGATTCATGCTCCAGGCGAGCAGCGCTTGCATCGTCGGAAAGTAGAATCCCTGAAGGCGAATCTGCTTGCCCAAATGGTCTGACAGCGCCTGCTGTATCGCCTCAAGCCCAAGCTGGAAGAAGGCGTTTGAACACACACTTGTGCCAGTCATCAACGACCCGCCCAGCGCCGGGCCGCCCCCCGCCAGGGCTTTTCACGCGGCAGCGCCTTGACCCGCTCTTCTTTCTCAAGATCCAGCAACAGCAATCGGGTTTTGTACACGCTAATATCCAGCGCGTCAGCGATGTCTCGGGTGGACAGTCCCTTGTCCACGTCCCTGGCGGTGCCCAGCACGGCAAGGCACTGTTGTTTCAGGCGTTCGTTACGCATATCACCTCCCTGATCAGTACCCGGCCGCGCACGCTGGCCGGATGAGTTTGAGTACCGGCTTGATGGCCTTGATCTAACAAGCTGAAGATATTCAACGGCTGTACCTCCTGATGCTGTGCGCTTTGCGGCCTTGACTACAAGGCGGCAGTAACGGTGCTGTTTTATTCGTATTGCAACTGAAAGGTGATCATTGCACTGTATTCCCCTAACGTGACCTCGCCATTTGCGGCCGTACGCTGCAATCGGGCCAGCCACTCCAGCCGATTTTCCGTGTCGGTGAGTTCAACAGGCGGCTGAAGCACACCGGGAAGTACCGCGTTACCCTGAGCATCGTTGACCGCCAGCCCCAACCCTTCCACCGTGCCATTCAGCGCAAAAAGTGCAGGATTTACGGCGTTTTTATCGCCAAAAAACGTGACGCTTACCTGCGAGCCGACAGACAGGTCACACTCTTTTAGCGCAATGGAAAAGTCGACCGGATAGGACTGATGATTGTTGGTAAAGTGCCGGGCGACGATGGGCGAGAAGGCTACCGTCTGATCCACCGAATCCATGTCGACCAGACAGGGCACGGCAAGCAGCGTTCCGCGGAACACAACGTCCGTTGATCCCGCATCCGCTTTCGCCCTGACCAGCAGCAGCGCGGTGAACATCGTGAGGCCAATCGCTATCAGCAAACCACCGCCCGCGCGACGAAAACGGATTAGGTTCTCCATCACTCGTACTCCATGCCAATGTTGATAACGGCCTGCCACTCGCCCGCTTCCAGCGGATCGCGGTTACGCCAGAGCTGTGCTTTGAGTACCAGGTCATTGCGCCCCTCGGCAAGCGGAACGGGTTGGCTTAACAGGCCGGGAATCAGGAGGTTACCCAAAGGATCTTCCATGCGCAGAGAAAGACCGGATGCGCCTTTTATGCTGAAAAATCGCGCATCATCATTGGCCCTGTCGCCGAGGAGACGCAGTCTGACCGAGCGCTGATCGGCGAGCCATAACCTGTGGCGCAGGTCCTGTGGGGTGCCAGAATGCCGGGCGCCGCTGGGACAGTGATCCAGTACGAGATGAATATCCACGGGCACAGTGACATCGCCTGTCTTGTTTAACGCCGCCAACGCAACAGGGCTGAGCGTAATATGCTGAACCTGAGATTCCGGCATTAATACACAGGGTGAGGTGATCAATGAGCCTGAGGCCTGCAACATTCCTCTTAGCGTATTTTCCCACCGGGCTTCCCGTCCGTGAGCTCGCGGGAACGTGGATATCAGCGGCACTGCGATCAGGGTTATTGCCATCATGTGTTTCCATCCGACATAGAGTTCAGACGCTCGCACTATCACTATTCTGTCTCCTTCTTCAGTGCTGAGTGACGGCCACGGGATCGGCCCGACATGCCGAGCCCTGGCAGAGAAAGGGCAGAACAGGTTTTCCACCAAAATCATTAATGGTGATAATTTGCGGATCGCGGGAAACCGAGGACTTCACCGTCTCGCTCGACATCGGGGCGATCATGACGGGCACAAAGCTTTTCTCAACAGCACGGTTGCCTTTACTGATGATCCCCAGCAACGTCATGTAATAAGGTGTTGGGTTCTCCACGCGGAAACCGCCTTTCACTTTGTGCAGGACTAACTGATCATCATGGCGGCTGAAGCGCTCAGGGGTGATGCTGGCTGGTCGATAGAACAGTTTGATTCGGGTCTGCAGGGCCAGTTGCAACACGTTGGCGCGGTCGCTGCGCGGCGGAATTTCCCGGACGCTGAAATAAAACACACTTTCCCTGTCCTGCGGCAGCGAGGCGGAAGAGGGCAACGCGGTAATGCGAATGACGCTCTTTGCGCCCGGCTCCACGCGCTGCACGGGCGGCGTGACCCTGAGATAGTTGGTGAGCTTATTGCCCTGTGCATCTTCCAGCCAGGCCTGAGCCAGATAGGGCTCTTTCTGATTGTCGTTGCTGATATTCAGGATGAGATTTTTTTCGCCTCCGTTAAAAATGGCGCGCGTGCGGTCAAGGGCAATGGCGGCCTGCGCTGTTTGCCCTGCCAACGTCGCCAGCACACTCGTTATCAACAGTAATGCCCACCTATCCTTGCGTCTTTTCATCATCTCGTTTGCACCTTGTATATGTTTGCTTTCAGATCCCAGACAGGCTGCATGGGAAGGTTACTCGCAGGGCAGCAGCAGTTGACTGTCGGGGATGAGTGACGGAAGCGTTGCCCGGCACTGTGCCTTGTCGCCCCAGAACAGCGTCAGCACCTCGTCGGGTTTAACCCCTGAAATCCAGGCTAAGCCCGCTTCACTCACCATGCCTAACTCCTGATCTTTTGCATTGCGCACGCTGGCCCCGAAAGGAGGAAAAGTGCCGTCAGCCATCGCGACAGTCGCCACGACTTTCGCGCCCTTGAGCACGTCAAAACGGCGGAAACCAATCGCCCCTTCGGTCAGTGAAACTTCCGCAACGGGCGCGCTACTGATTTCGATGTCATCCGGCAACCGATTCACATCTACCTTGACCGTGGCGCGATAGTAGCCGGGTACGGAGGGTTCCACGGCCAGGCCAAATCGGTTGGTCATGCCATTACGGCCCACCGGCACATTCGCCACGCCATCAGTGCTGACCAACACTCGGGTGCCTCCTCTGACGCTGCTGCCATGGAGCGCGCCCCCTTCGCTGGTCGCTGTCAGGCCGCCGCTAATCGACAAGCCCGCTGAGGTATAGCCGTTCTGCTGCCAGCCCAGATTGGCGGTGATGTCTGCAGCCGTTCCTGTGTGGCTGTACAGCCCGCTCGCCTGGGTCGTGATGCTCTCGCTTTTTCCGCTTCGCGTTCCGGCCGACAGGCGATAACTGTCACCGTTTTCCAGGCGTTCATACCATCCTGCGGTTTGGCTGTAAGTCTGTTGACTCCAGTTGCCGTTGTAGCTGGCCGTCCCCTGACCAAAAGGAACACTTATCGTTAGCCAGAGCGCATCATCCTTACGGCCGTAATCGCGCGTTCGCACGGCGGAAACGGTGGCGGACAGATTGCGCCAACGGTTCAGATCGAAATAACGACTGGCAGAAAGGCTGTAACGGTCGGCACGCGGGCGATCCCAGTACGTCTGGTGAGACCAGCTCAGGTAGGCAGAAAGGTTGAGATCCGTAAAACTTTTGCTCGCCGTAACGGTATAAAGTTCTTTACTGCTGCCCGTTACGCCATTGCGATAGCGCGCGTCAAGGTACTCCGTCATGGTCATGTAATTGCGTTCGGAAAAACGGTAGCCCGCAAAGGTCAAATCGCTGTTGAAGTCGTCAAAGCGCTTTGAATAACTCAAACGGCAGGAACGGCCCTGTAAATGTCCCCTGTCCGGTAACGATGTTGCAGACTGGGTGATATCCGCTGAGAGCGCACCAAACCGGTAAAGATCACGAGCCACACCAATGGCCAGACTGTGATAGTCCGCAGAGAAAATACTCCCGCCATACAGTGACCAACTGTTAGCCACGCCCCATGATATTTCGGCGGTGCCAAATGTCGGCCCTTGCACATGGTGGTGGAAATCGGAGGGTCGCCCGGTGGCCAGCTTGTAACGCACCTGGCCCGGCCGGGTCAGATAGGGCACGGTGGCGGTGGTGACCTGAAAGTGTTGTACGCTACCGTCCTGCTCTTCCACCTTTACGTCCAGTTGCCCACTCACCGCACTGCTGAGTTCCTGCACGCGGAACGGTCCTGCCGCCACCATGGTTTCGTAAATGATCCGTCCCTGCTGGCTGATGATGACTTTGGCATTGGTGCGTGCAATGCCACTCACCTCCGGCGCATAGCCGCGCAGCCTGGGGGGCAGCTGGCTTTCATCGCTGACCAATGACGCGCCGGTGAAGCGCCATGTATCAAAAATATCCGATCGAAGATAATCCTCACCCAGAGTGAGTTTCGCCATAAGCGACGGCAGCGCGCGATAAAGGTAAAAGCGACTCCAGTCGATACGTTGGGTCGTGCCACCGCTGGAGCCGCCTGTCTTGTTGTAGTTAGCCTGCCAGTCGCCTCGCAAACGCCAGGGGCCGCTGTTTGCACCGAGCGTACCGGTGGCACTGGCTCGCTGTGACTGACTGCCGTGTACCGGACGGGTGAAGCTGGTATTGATGTTATAATCCAGCATTACCCCCGGTACGCCATTCTCCCAGCGTGAAGGCGGCAGCCAGGTGGCATCCTGATATTCGAGCCAGGCCTGGGGTACCGAAATATAGAGCGACGAGGTTGAAAGATCGCCGCGCAGCCTGACACCGTCCAGCGCGGAAAAATCAGCGCAGTCGTCATTATGGTCAAAGCTTATCTTTGCCAGCGCATCGTGCTTAAGACCGAGTAACTCAACCTGCTGAGGCGTCAGACAGGCCTGCACTTCTTCGGCACCTTTCTTCTCTTTAAACACCACCTCCTGTTCAATGATATTCCGCTCATTCAACCGAAGTGTGAGACTATAGGTACCCGGCATGATGTAACCCGCACGGGCGAAACGGGATAAATCAATATTATTTCGATCTTCGGCATCAAGAATGTCAGTATTAAATTCAACAGCGCGTGTATCGCCGCAATAACCCGACATCGTTATTAAAACGCTAAAAAAAAGACAATATCGATGTAATAGTTGTGGTTTACCCATTTACGTTATCTTTTGTTATAGCGAATCGTGCAAGAAAGGGATTTACTGATAACTCAGCATAAAACGTATTGCACCCGCCCAGTCGCCTTCTATATAGAATTTTCCATCCGGAACCACCTGCATAACATAATCAAACTGATGTTCATTCTGACTCAGGACAACGCTGTGCATAGGTATGCCCGGCAATGCCTGCTCGCCGTCACTGTCAGTCACTTTGAGTGCAATCCCTTTGGCCTCGCCCCTCAGCGAAAATAAAGAGGGCGCGTGAGAAACCGCCTCACCTGAAAAGGTGAACGCTATGCTTCGCCATTTATCTTCATCTCTAAGATCACAATTCACTAAGCGAATGGAAAATCGTTTTTCATTGAGCCCATTATTATTCTCTACGATATGCGGCGTAAGTGAATCGAACACAAATTCTTGCCAGACATCTTCAGTATGAATATTGCACGCCGATGTCAGAATCTGACCATTAACGTAAACACGGCCCTGCCCCTCATCTTTAATCGGGGACGCCTGGACAGTGAAATGGCAAATAAAAAAGATGAATAGCGTCAAACGCAAATAAACAATATGCATCCTGTTTATGCCTGTAGATAACTCCCCTACCCGGTCATGAGCTGACCGGGTAGGGGAAACGTTTGTGATCAGCTCTTAGTCATACGCTAACGTAAAGTCAGCAATCGAGGTAAACTCACCGGATTTAATCGCATTATTGTCGTCCAGTCCCTGCAGATAGGCAGAGAATGCCAACGTATTATTGCCTTCAATTAAGGTACGGGCTTCACTGGAACCGCCAACGGGAATAATTGCGCTGGACGCGTCGGTGATCACCACGCCCGCACCGGATGCGGTGCCCATAATGCCGAACTTATTATTATCTGTGGAGCCATCGGATTTTACTGCAGCCGTTCCACCGAAGGTCACTTTCACCGTTGGCGAGGTGATAACAGTGTTACCATTGCCATCGTCGGTGCTGTTCATGCGGCAGTTTTCCAGATCAATAGTGAAAACTTTTGGGCTGGATGTTCCTTGATCTTCTAGCTGTCGAGCTGAAATCTGGCCCAGTTCAACAGTTTGTTTTTCGCTGTCACTCCCGATGGAACATGCAGCATCAATGATATGACCATGGAAAGTGATTTTTCCCTGTCCCTGATTGGCCGCATGCGCACCTGTTGCGCCCATTCCCAGAGCAAGCATCAAAACCACTGCAACTTTATTAATTTTCATACCTATTTAATCCCGTTAATTGATTAATGCAATAACAAATAAATATCATCAAACAGATCAATATCTATTTAACAAATATTTATACATTTAACAAAAGCATAGAAATTAATTAAAAACACACCTTAAAACTGGCAAAGCCAATTATGCATTGGAGTTTTTGATTTACAAACAAAATAAAGAAATTAAATGTATATACGATCTTTAATACTAATTTAATCTTGCCGCAAAGTAGATAAAACCAGATAAATTTAAACTATAGTTTATTATCTCATTAAAGTGTAAAAATGTAGAATTAAAGATCGAAAAGTAAAATACATCAGAGTTACATATTAAGTGAGACGAATATTCTTAAGGGCATCTGCTTTCTTCTCAAAGTGATAACATTCCCAATATAGATTCGTGCGCGCACAGCACGCGTTCGTTATGATGACGCCCATGTCAAAAAATTATGACTTGATACAAACCACACGGTTAATAATTATTCCGGATAATATTATCCTTTTTCGAAATCATTTCATTGCACCTGACCTCCGCTTGTGAAAAATCCGATCGTTTCCAGCTCCGCCAGCGGCATTTTACCTGCGGATGTGATTTTAAGGCGTACCCTGCGCCGGGCACATTGCATGATGCCGCGGTTGGCGAAAGGCCGGTTTTATGACGACATAGTAAAGCCCCCAAACCACATTGATTCGTTAAAAACATTCATAAATAAAAAAATAGTTTCTGAGGGGCATGTTTACAATCTGGCAGGAAAATGCCGGTTAAAGCGCGTGACGTGCCGGGCGCAAATATCGGCAGGGATAGCGAGCATAACGTCCATCCTTTCTGTGATTTCCGGACACAGGCTTTAGTAAAGCTAAAGTAGGGTATTTTCGGTTAAAGAGTGGAAAAGCGTATAATTGTGAACGGCGTTATAAATATGAATTATGAAAATGGAAAAGCATTGCTTTTTTAGTTGTTTTTAAGGCAACTGACAGTGAAATCAGATTATCCATTTTGATCAAAACATTAATTTGTCAGGGTTCATCCGCGTTTACAGAGTTGCACCGCCACGCGATCCAGCGCGCGGTCATAACTGGCCCGCTCCGCCGCACTTAAAAACCCCTGGACTTTCACCCACCGGGCACTGTCTTTGCGCACCTGTGCAATGTCCTGCCACAGCGCGCGGGCTTCTGGCTGCGTGAGCTGGCGCGCTTTCCGGGCTTTGCCGATATCGGCCTGTAGGACATCGGCACGCATAACAATGTGCGCCTCACGCACGTCCGTCATGCTGCCAACTGGCGCCGCCATCAGCTGATGCTGCACATTGAGGTCGCATCCCGGATAATCTGGCGCTGTCGCCAGGGCCATTAATGGGAGGAGCGAGCATAGCAGCAGAGAAGCGGTTCTCATGTTATTCACCTGTCTGAAGGGTTTCAGAGGGGAGGTTTTCGGCTGCACTGCACCCGTTATAATCCCCATTTGGGGCCATTCTGTGAAAGCGTGATCGTAATGGGTTTGCCGCATACCGCAACGCATGGCGCATTATCTGTATTCCAGCGGAACAGACAGAGGTGCCAACCGCCGGGAATCATACGGGAACAGTCAATTATCCCATCGGCGCCTAATGCTCTTGCTCTGTCCGCATTTTCCCAGGCGTCCGGCGTTTGTCCCTGCTGCAGCGCGGGACGCCAGGGGCGATTCGATAGCTCAGGGATAATTCCCATTTGCAGACAACGCGCTTTATCCCGCTGATCGACAACCCTGGCCCCCATCACGCGTAGCGGAATGAGCACGCGCGGTAAGCCATCTTCCCGCATGTAACCTGAAACCGCGATTACAGACCATTCAGGCCTGGGGCTCATATATAACGCTGATTGCCCCTGCCGATGATAACGACCAGCACTTTGCAGCCCGGGCGCAGCGAGGACAGCCCGGGCATTCTCAGATAACACCGCGCGATAAAACTGGCCCGCAAGGGGCAAAAAAGCGTCAGGGTTCATCGTTCTCACCTTTTAACGTGCCCGTGAGGCATTCAGGCGGGTTAGCCTAAATGCTCTCAACGCTCCGCTGCGGGCCCCAGTGGTGTTTTTTGGCAGAGGGCGGATTGCACCGCTCCTGTGTACCCGGCAAATAAAAGTGACCGTCTGTTGAGCGTGGCGTGCCACCGGGACAGCCCGCCATCCCGCGTTGCCCGTTCTTTCCTGGAAGGCCACTTCCGCCATTGCTGTCCGCTCCGCCATGACCGGCGTAGCAGGCTGACACGGATAAGAGCCACACCATTCCTGTTAGCGCCGCTAAGTTACGCATATTCTTCGCCCTGATTATTCAACGGTGATGGTGTCCGGTTTTTGCGCCACGATGGTAAGTGAGGTGCCTTTAATCGCCTGACTGACCGCTTCCCGAATCGTCATGGTTCCCTGCACAGGATTGACGTGGACAGCGCCGGTTCGTGACAAGTCCGTCTCAATAAAACAGCCAGATGCATGGGCTAACTGCTGTGCCGTTTCGTCAAAGCGTGGGAAATTTATACTGTAAGTCCCTTTGACGTCACATTTACCCAGAGGAATGTGACCATTGGATGAAGGGCTGCATGCCGTAGCGAGGATAGCGAGTATCATTACGCCAAGGCACTTGAGGGGGACTGAATTCATAAACCTCTCCGGCAGGGAAAACAGGCATTCATTATTCCCACAACGGGTGGAGCCTGTCAGCAGGGGGAATATGTCTGAGTGTGATCACAGGTCCGCGGGCGTCTTTCATCCGATTCTTTGAACCGCTCCGTCCAGCGTCAGACTCACCAGAACGCGGGCCGCAGCATCGGGAAGCGCCACAGCGCGAGACAGATCAGAATGTAAATTGAAACGGCAGCCGGGTCGGGGAAGAGAGATCACTGGGGGGAGATGAGGAGGTCGATGCCATCCCTGGCTTTACCACGATTTTACGGTCAGTTTTCAGGTGTGCTGTACGCGTTACGATTACGCGCTGTGCGTTACGCTGAACCGTACCGGGCGTGGAGCCCTTTCCTGTCAGGGCCTCATGCCCATTGTTGCTGATGATTGACAAGATATTGTGGTTGATTGATCGCCTTGCGCGCAATCCAGTAGAGCAGAACTCGCTCATCGTCGCTGTCACGATCCGCCATTGACAATAATTTTAGCGCCAGCGTAGATTTCGTGACAGGCTGCTGCTCTGTGCTCAATTCGATCACTGCCTGACCGATAATGCAGCAAACTTCATCCTCACTGGTGATGGATTCATATGTCCGGTCTTTCATATTTCCTCCTGTTGAATGGACTTTAAGCCTGGCAAAAAAACACGCAACCTGCCGGTAAAAACCGCTAACCGTAACATTTACTTACGCCTACTTACCTGAACTCATCACATGGTTAGTCTGGTTACGTTTATCGGGCCTGCCATTCATGCCGCTCTCACGGCATTTCATTCCATTCTGCATTCCGTTCATGCTCTTTTCCCTCCCGCGCGTCAGGCATTTGTTTAATCTGGCCGCAGTTTCCAGTTTTCCTGTGGGAGTAAAAATAATGAATGAGCGACAACAGGCTGTTGGTCAGCGTACACGCTGGTTAACCCTTTTCGGCACAGTGATTACCCAGTTTGCTTTGGGATCGGTTTATACCTGGAGCTTGTTTAACGGTCAGCTGTCGCAAAAGCTGGCGGCATCGGTGAGCCAGGTGGCCTTTTCATTTGGATTACTGAGTCTGGGCCTGGCGGTAGCCTCTTCGCTTGCCGGTAAGCTGCAGGAACGTTTTGGTGTCCGTAAGGTGACGATTGGCGCGGGAGTAATGATGGCGCTGGGCTTATGGCTGACTTCACATGCCGATAACCTGGTCATGCTGTACCTGAGCGCAGGCATTCTGCTGGGGCTGGCTGACGGCGCAGGTTACCTGATGACATTGTCTAACTGCGTGAAATGGTTTCCTGAACGCAAAGGGATGATATCCGCCTGCGCGATTGGTGCCTACGGCCTGGGCAGCCTGGGTTTCAAATTTATCTGTGGAGCGCTACTGGCTGAGTTTGGGCTTGAAAAAACCTTTATTCTCTGGGGGGTATTAGCCATGACGATGATAGTTATCGGTGCGCTGATGATGCGCGATGCGCCATTGCAACGTTCGTCAACGGCGCAACATCAGGCAACCCGCAATTATACGCTGGCTGAGTCAGTGCGCCTTCCGCAGTACTGGATGCTGGCGCTGATGTTCCTGACGGCGTGCATGAGCGGGCTTTACGTCATTGGCGTCGCCAAAGATATCGGGGAAGGCCTGGTGCACCTCAGCACTCAGACGGCGGCTAACGCGGTCACCGTCATTGCCGTCGCTAACCTGAGTGGCCGGTTGGTGCTGGGCGTCCTGTCGGACAAAATGGTTCGTATCCGGGTTATTTCCCTGGCCCAGTTGATCGCTCTGACAGGCATGAGCGTATTACTGTTTACGCACATGAACCAGACCACCTTTTTCCTGTCGCTGGCCTGTGTCGCTTTCAGCTTCGGCGGCACGATTACCGTGTTCCCTTCCCTGGTCAGTGACTTTTTCGGCCTGAATAACCTGACGAAAAACTATGGTCTGATTTATTTGGGGTTTGGCATTGGCAGCGTGTTGGGATCGCTGGTTGCCTCACTGTTTGGCGGTTTTACCGTGACGTTCAGCCTTATCATGACGCTATTGGTCATGTCCTTACTGCTGTCGCTCACTATCCGGATGCCGCAGAGTCAGTCCGGGAGCGCGCCGCAGCTGCAACGCCAGTAATTTCAGAGGCCAGGACAGCCTGGCCTCCCTTTTTAGCCGCGAAACAGCGGTTCCGCTATGCCGGCCACGTCCAGCTCAACCGCGAAAATATCTCCCGATTCCGGGTAACGTTCCCGATCTTCTTTACTGAGATTTTCTCGTGAACTGGTGATATACAACGTCTTTAACTCGCTGCCGCCAAAGGCCACCATCGTTGGCCACTTAACCGGCAGCCTGATCTCATCGACGATTTCACCATTCTGAGGATGGATGCGCACAACCCGGCCGCCATCGAAGAGTGCCGACCAGTAAAAACCTTCGCTGTCTACCGCTGCACCATCGGGTAAACCGCCGCTGGCGTCAAAACGTCGAAAAACCTCCCGCTCGCCTGGTTCGCCCTGCGCATCCAACGGATAGCGGTAAAGCACTGCATTGGGCGTATCCGTGTGATACATCCATTGGCGATCGGGGGAGAATGCCACGCCGTTTGAGATCTTGATATCACGCGCTTTCACCTCAAGTTTCAGGTCTGGCGTCATACGGCACAGCAAACCGCCGTTTTTATCCTGTGGCTCCCACAAGCTGCCGCACCAGAAATTGCCCCAGGGATCGACACGTCCGTCATTGAACCGGCTTTTCTCCGCGATACCGGGATTATCAGCCACTTTTTTCTGTGGTTTGCCCTGCTCATCCAGCAGCCACACGCCACCGCGCAGCGCGGCGATGATACCGCCCTGTTCACGCAAGCCTATGCACCCTACCTCCTCCTGCTGAGGAAAGGTCGTCAGTTCGCCACTAAGGGGATCAAAACGATGAATCGCCGGTGCCAGGATATCAACGCACCACAATACCTGCTCCTTTACCGACCAAAGCGGGCATTCCCCTAACTCCGCCTGAAGTGGCAGAATATTTTTTACCTTGTAAGCCATGTTTGCCTCCCTTTATAGACCTGCTAATAATGTAGCTCCGATTTCCCCAACCGGGACAACGCTTTTCTTACTTGTTTTTAAGACAGGTCTTACGCATATTAGCGCTTATTCATCCTGTTCTGATTGGAATAGTCAGATTCTTTATCCGCCACCGCCCATTTTGAAATATAAAGAAATAATTATCGAAGTAACTCTACACTGGCTACATGTTTACTCCACTATTTCAGCGTAATATTTTAAGCATCGAAAAAGTGGAGATGTCGTATGAAAGCATTAAGTACCACGGTCCTGTCCACAGTATCAGCGGGTTATTTTATCAGCGGGTCAAAAATGATATCAGGGCAGGATAGCGACAGGCGGAGACAGGAAAGGATGTCCGCCAGATATGAGAAAAACTGAAGGGCAAAGATTTCACACAGCATAATATAAAAAAGAAGGTGGGATTCAATCCCACCTCGTTTTATTCGTTAACTCTTCACCGCGTAATTACACTGATACCAGGTTTTCTTCAGGCCTGGTATTGTGCTGTCCTGAGCAGGCAGATTTTCTACCTTATCAAAACCCTTATCCATGCAGTATTTCGCCACATCAATTTCCATGGCATCGCGATTAACTTTTGACGGATCGAAACGGTACTGAACCGTATTTGAGGAGGTGTCTTCATCGACCCGCTCAAACGCCCCGGGTTTGCTGGCGGTACAGCCGCTCAGCAAAATAAGTGCCAGTGCACCAATAAGTGTTTTTTTCATTTTTCCCTCACATTTTGACGCAGTGTAAGGTGCTGCAAAATGCGTATCTATAGGAATAGTACGCGACTGTCGCGTATTTACGAAGTTTTACCAATTGATTCAATACGGGTAAACAGTTGGCATAATGTGCCATTAAACTGCGAAACTGCATCTAACGAGAAACAGTCAAAGCACAACACCAGGTATGACTCTACTAATAAAAAGCCTCACTAAAAAAAGCCTCTCAATTTAGCCCGCGTTAAGCGGGCTTTTTTTGCTTATCCCTCACCAGAAAGCGCAATCATTCTACGAAGCAGATTCGCGGCCTGCTTGTCCGGGAGTGCGAGAATTGCACTGTAGAGATCGATGGACATGGCACACATTGAAGAACGGTCCACTGCCGTGTCTGCTGGCATATTGAGCTGCTGCAGCTTATCGCCCCATTTCTGGTATAGGCGATCAACAATATTCTTCAAATCATCCTGAGCCTGATCGCGATCCATCGGCTGTTCTTCCGCCAGGCTGTTAAGCAGCAAATATTCAGTGGCTTCCGCCTCTTTTTGGTTCAGCGCGGCCGGCAGCGTTTTTGCCAGATTCACGCCGCCCTTCACCTGCGGGTAGAGAAACTGAAAACAGAGGCCGGGATCGCGTTTATTTAGCGCCTGCATTTCTTCGACAGAAACGCCAATGTAATTAACGATGGCATGGTTTGACGCGCGCATCAGACGCTGATTAATCACATCCGTCAGCCAGCCTCTCAGCTCGCCAACGGCCTGAATCATGGGTTCCCCTTCACGCAGTTTGTGGGCGAGTTCGCGTGTCAGTAATTGCCACAGGGCCGGTTCCTGAGTACGCAATACCCGATAGACCGTTGCCTGCGCCATATAGTCCGCAGCCCGTTCGTAGCGTTTTTCCTGCTGTTGCTGAGGCAAAATCCACTTGAACAATAAAATATTCGACAGGATAAGCGGCAGGATAAACAGGACGATGCCCTGCCAGACGCGCAACCGGGTCGTTCTGACCAACATAAAAATGATAATCGCCAGCAGCACAAAGGCCACCAGCGTAATTAAAAGCAGGGAAGTCATACTACGTTGTTAATCCTTACGCACATCAATCAGTACCGGGCAATGCGCGCGTTCAACAACGGCCGCACTCACAGATCCTTTCAATAAACGGTTAAAGGGAGACAAATGGCGTCGCCCCATAATAATCATGCTGGCGTTTAACTGTTGCGACTGCGCCACAATCGTGTCCGCCGCTTCGCCGGCCAGTATCATGCCCCGCGCCTTGATTCCAGCCTGCAATAAGGGAGCCAGCGCATGGCGCACCACCATTTCAGCGGTATTCTGTTCATCCTGAGCCGCGACAAAATCCGCCGGATCTTCACCTGCATCAATATCGATAGGCTGGCTGCAGGATGAATAAGCGGGATCGATGCAGCATAACACCATCACTTCTGCACGATGTGCCAGCGCTTCTTCAATCGTCAGGGAAATCACTTTCTTCGCAACGGGGGTGTTATCAATAGCCATTAAGACTGTTTTCATCGGGACGTTATCCTTCAACAGCGGCGATTTTGCCAATTTCGCGAATCAGCGCCTGTTTACATTGCAGCATTTCCTCACGATAACGTGCCTCGTGTTTCTTAAAACGTGCCGTAGGCACCAGTAATGACACCGCAAAGCGGCCGAAGATCGTATCCAGCGCGAAAGCCATGGTTGAAACGCCTTCAAGCGTTTCACCGCGATCGTAGGAAATACTGGTTTTACGCACCTCGTGAATCATCTGCAAAAGCGCCGCCAGCGTTTTAACCGTTTTATCGGTCAGTTCGCGCCAGTCATCGCCTACCCTTGCCTGCACGTCGGCATCGCTTTCCAGCGCCAGCAACGCTCTGCCGCCTGAGGTGCTGTAAAGCGGCAGATCCAGTCCGATGCGCGGCACCACGCGCAGCTCGCGTGACGCCACAACATAATGCACAACCGCCAGCTGTGAGCCGCTTGCGCGGGCCAGCGATACGGTTTCATTGGTATCGGCAGAGAGTTTTTCCAGCAGGGGTTTCACTAAATCCACCACATCCGTGTTGACGCTGGACAGAAGTTTCAGCAAAGCCGGCCCCAGGCGCAGCCCACCCGCCCCGCTGCTTCGCACCAGCTCTGCGCTATCCAGCGCCGCCACGATACGTTGTACGGTGGAACGCGGCAGATCGACCACCTGCGCAATCTCGCCCAGACTCATGCCACTGGGATGTTCGCCTAAGGCATTAAGAATTTTTGCCGCCCGGGCAATCACCTGAATGCCGCCCGTTTTTTCATCCTCGCGGCTGGATGATTGATGAGTCATAGCGTCGTCCTTTTTGAGCTGACTTACTGTAACCCGAAAAGCGCACGTTTTACAGCATGTACCGCATTGCAATACAGCATATTGCCATGTAATATCGCCGCGCTGTATCGCATTGCAATACATCGAACCATAATAATGAGAGCACCTGCTATGACAACCCGGCCCGGCAATGCGCCGACGCTGCATCCCTTTACCTTGCGACTGGCATTAGGCCTGCTTGGCGTCTGGATCGCCGCACTGACGTCAGGCCTTAACGATCGGGTCAGTGATATCGCCCTGGCCGATATTCGTGCCGCGCTGGGCATCGGCTACGACCAGGGTAGCTGGATTATTTCTGTTTATCAGGCCGCCGAAGTCGCCGCCATGATGATTGCGCCGTGGTTTGCCGTGACGTTTTCCCTGCGCCGTTTTTCGCTGATCATGTCCGCCGGTTTTTTATTATCCGGCGTGCTGCTGCCGCTGATGACGAACCCTGCTCTGTTTATTGCCTTGCGCGTCGTGCAGGGCCTGTTTGGCGGCGCGCTTCCCCCAATGCTGATGACCGTCGCGCTGCGATTTTTGCCCCCTCCGATTAAGCTTTATGGCCTGGGCGCCTATGCGCTTACCGCCACGTTTGGCCCGAACATGGCCGCCTCGCTGGCGGCCTTTTGGACAGATGAAGTCAGCTGGATGTTTGTGTTCTGGCAGGTCGTGCCCGGCATGCTGATTGCCCTCGTATTGATGGCCTGGGGATTACCTCAGGATCCCCTGCGCACCGAACGGTTTCAGCAGATCGACCTGTTTGGCATGCTTACCGGCTGTAGCGGCATGGCGCTGGTCGTTCTGGTGCTCACGCAAGGCGAACGGCTCGACTGGCTGGATTCGCAGCTCATTGCGGCCATGCTTCTTGCGGCGTTGCCGCTACTGATTGTGTTTTTGATTAACGAGTGGTTTCATCCGCTGCCGCTGTTTAAGTTGCAGATGCTGAGGCGGCGTAATTTGATGCACGGCTTGCTGGTACTGGCGGGCGTGCTCATTGTGTCACTGTCCGGCTCGGCGCTGCCCTCAACCTATTTTGCTCAGGTTGAGGGGTTCCGTATTGCCCAGTTTGCGCCGCTGGCCTTAACCATCGGCTTACCGCAGCTGATTATCGCGCCCTTTATCGCCGCCCTGCTGAATATTCGCTGGATCGACTGTCGCTGGGTGCTGTCGCTCGGCCTGGGGTTGCTTATCGCCGCTTGTCTGCTCGGCATGCAGATCACCACCGGCTGGGCGAGAGACAACTTTTGGCTGATTCAGGCCTTACAGGCCGCGGGCCAACCGATGGTCATTTTGCCGGTCCTGATGAGCGCCACCAGCGTCGTTGCCCCGCCGGAAGGCCCGTTCGCCTCGGCGATGTTTAATACCGTGCGGGGATTCTCCAGCATCGCCGCCTCAACCCTGGTGTCATGGTTCGTCAGCCATCGTGAGCAGTTTCACTCCAGCATCCTGATTAATCAGGCGGCCAGCAGACCCTGGCTGATGACGGCCCCCGACAGCGGCCAGGCCAGTGGCCGCTATCCGCTTCTGCCAGACGGCAGCGCAAGCTCTGTTGAAAACCTGCGCGCTTTCGCTACCCAGGTCAAGCACCAGGCGCTGGTGCTCGGCCTGAGTGATACCTGGCTGCTGCTGATCGGTTTTGCGCTACTGCTGCTGCTGATCACTGCTCTGCTACCCAAACGGGTCTGGCCGCCACAAACCTTGATCCACTCTGCAACCTCCACGTCGGGATAACTGAATATGCGTGCTTTAGTAATGAGAAAAACCCTGCTGCTTTCACTGCTGCTGCTGGTTTTACTGGTGATGGCGCTGGCTGTCTGGGCGGTCATGACCCGTAACGATCATCGTACTAATGATGCCTGGGTGAATGCTGATTACACCATCGTCGCGCCAAAAGTGTCCGGCTATGTCGCCCATATCGACGTGAAGGATAACCAGCAGGTGGCGGCGGGCGAACGCTTAGCCACGCTGGACGATCGCGATTATCGCGTGGCGCTTGAAAGCGCCGAAGCTGATTTGCAGGTCAGTGAAGCCAAACTGTTGAGCAGCCAGGCACAGCTGGAGCAACAGCAGTCAGTTATTGCGCAGCAAAAGGCCAGCGTCGCGGCCAGCCAGGCCACGGCTCAGTATGCCGGTCAGAGTGCTGAACGTTATAACCGCCTTTATAAAAGCGGTACGGTGGCCGCAGACGAGCAGCAAAAAGCCAGTTCTGCACAGCGTTCGGCCACGGCCACGGTGCGCCAGAGCGAAGCGGCGCTGGCTGCCGCCATTAAGCAGGTTGGCGTATTGCAGGCGGCCGTCAGGTCGTCACAGGCCGATGTCGCCGCGGCGAAAGCCAACGTCGATCAGGCACGTCTGAATCTTTCCTACACCCGTATTGTGGCGCCGGTGGCAGGCATGGTGGGACAGCGTACGGTGCGGCTGGGGGCCTGGGTTTCCGCTGGCACGCGTCTGCTGGCGGTTGTACCGCTGCAGCAAACCTATATCACAGCCAACTATCTGGAAACGCAGTTGAAAGATGTTCGCCCCGGGCAACCCGTGCGCATCAAAGTGGATGCGTTACCCGATCAGGTCTTTACCGGCCATGTTGACAGCATTGCACCCGCGACGGGCGCGACATTCTCGGCGATTTCTCCCGACAATGCGACCGGCAACTACACTAAGATCGTTCAGCGCTTGCCGGTGAAAATTGTGCTGGATAAAGGGCAGCCGAATCTGGCCCAGTTACGTGTCGGGATGTCCGCCGTTCCGGAAATTAACACTCAGTAAAAAATGTGAACAAACTCTCAGAACCAAACTATTTCTTTTCGGTCTGAATACGCGTAGATTAGCCCCGATCCTGTACTGAGTTATTCAGTTCGTCCGGGAAACCGTTGACCGTTGACCTGAACGGCGGCCTTATCCCTTCTGTCCGCGTTGCGCTGGATCGGGATCGCCAATATCGTAACCGCTCAGAGGAGTTCGTGTGTGAAATATGCATTGATGGGAATTTCTTTCTTCGTACTGCTTTGGGTCGGCACCTTTGTGCTGATGCTGTAGTTTTTGCAAGCAGTCCGTAGGGGGCGACAGACGGTCGCCCCAGTGGCGTACTATATTTGTTCTTCCATGCTTTTCACGCTGCCTGGCAGAATGCCGTCAGCACGAAACATCGCTTTAATCCCTCTTACTGCCTGACGAATACGATCGCTGTTTTCAATCAGCGCAAAGCGGACATGCGTGTCACCGTAATCACCAAATCCCACGCCTGGCGAGACGCAGACTTTCGCCTCCTGCAGCATATGCTTGGCAAATTCCAGTGAACCGAGATGAGCGTAGTGGTCAGGTATTTTTGCCCACACGTACATAGAGGCTTTAGGAATATCAACCATCCAGCCCGCTTCGTGGAGCCCTTTTACCAGCACATCGCGACGGCGTTTATATTGCTCGGCAATATCACGCACGCATTGCTGATCGCCTTCCAGCGCCGCAATCGCCGCCACCTGCAAGGGCGTAAAAGTCCCGTAATCGTGATAGCTCTTGATACGTGCCAGCGCAGCGACCAGTTCTTTGTTGCCGACCATAAAGCCAATGCGCCAGCCTGCCATGTTGTAGCTTTTAGACAGGGTAAAGAATTCGACTGCCACATCGCGTGCACCCGGCACCTGCATGATAGAAGGCGCTTTCCAGCCGTCATAAACGATATCGGCATAAGCCAGATCGTGGATCACCAGGACGTTATACTGCTTCGCCAGCGCAATCACGCGTTCGAAAAAGTCCAGTTCGACGCATTGAGACGTCGGATTCGAGGGAAAGCCCAGTACCATCATCTTGGGTTTGGGATAGCTTTCCCGGATGGCACGCTCCAGCTCATTGAAAAAATCAATGCCTTCCACCAGCGGTACAGAACGCACCTGGGCACCGGCGATCACTGCGCCGTAGATATGAATAGGATAACTGGGGTTAGGCACCAGCACCGTGTCGCCGTGATCGAGCGTTGCCAGCATCAGGTGGGCCAGGCCTTCTTTGGAGCCAATCGTGACGATAGCTTCAGATTCCGGATCGATATCAACCTGATAACGCTCTTCATACCAGCGTGAAATCGCGCGGCGCAGACGAGGAATTCCCCGCGACGTCGAGTAACCGTGCGTATCTTCGCGTTGCGCCACCTGGCACAGTTTTTCTACGATATGAGGCGGCGTCGCCCCATCAGGATTGCCCATTGAAAGATCAATGATGTCTTCACCGCGCCGACGCGCAGCCATCTTCAGTTCAGCGGTGATGTTAAATACGTAAGGCGGCAGGCGTTCAATGCGTGAGAAACGACGGGTTGTGCTGTTATCAGCCATGATATCCTCTGGAAAACGTTAGCGCCCGGACCGTCCGAGCGACGCTGGTCACTGCGGTGACCACAACAAGAACATAACGTGCCAATAACAACTTTGTCGATAGGAGCAGAAAATTTTTTATATTTGCGGATGGAGTCGCTCAAGCAGCCAGTCATTCACCCAGCGGTCATTTAACAGATAATTATGTTGTAGTGTGCGCTGTAGCGTGAAGCCATTTTTTTCCAGAATCCGACGTGATGCCCAGTTCCCCTCTACCACCATCGCCTTGAGTTTGAGGAAATCAGCATCAAACAAACACTCACACAGTGCCTCCAGGGCTTCACTGCCAAAGCCCCGGCCACAGTGGCGTTGCAGCAGCATGTAGCCGATCTCGGCCTGGCGGGCAGGCTGCCACTCAGGCGTGCAGCCCAGTAGGCCAATGGCCTCTCCGCTATCGCGCCGCCTGACGACCAGACACAACATGTGAAAGCTGCCCACCTGCCAGGGTGCCAGACGTTGGGTGAAACGTTCGCGAATATCATCTTCGTCGGGAATGTCACTCACCCACTTCATCGTATCGCGATCTTCATGCACAGCCCTGAACAGTTGCCAGTCTTCAGGGCGTAATGTCGTTAGCGTCAAACGTGAAGTCATTACCTGCATACTCTACTCCCGAGCGAGGGCTTAAACGAGGATAACGGCGCGAATCACCTTGTCAGGCGTCCGCGCCCTGCCCCAAATTCAGCGAGGAATAATCTGTTCCCCTTTAATGCACTCAACATTTCCGCTTTTCCCTGTTTTAGATAAATTGATCTAAAACATGAACAGCCGCGCTGACCGTCAGGCATGCTGGCGCATCATCATCACATTTTTTATCATAGCGTTCTTTAACATAGCTGAAGAGTCGCCTGTGACTTCACACTTTAACATGCTCCTCGCCGTCTTTGATCGCGCCGCGCTGATGCTGATCTGCCTGTTTTTTTTGACGCGAACCCGGCCTTTTCGTCAGCTGTTACAAAAGGATGAGCATACCTCGCTGGAAAAAGCCGCCGTCATTGCGATTTTTTCCCTGTTCGCCCTATTCAGTACCTGGTCAGGCGTTAACGTGGAGGGATCACTGCTTAACGTGCGGGTGATTGCGGTGATGGCGGGCGGCATTCTCTTTGGCCCCTGGGTGGGAATTGCCACAGGCGTGATTGCCGGCCTGCACCGCTTTCTGATTGATGTTCATGGCGTTACCTCTGTGCCTTGCCTGATCACCAGCATCATAGCCGGGATCGTCGCGGGGGGAATCAACCGTCGGGTGCAGCGCGAACGGCGCTGGTTGGTAGGGATTCTGGGCGGTATGTTTTGTGAAAGTCTGACGATGCTGCTGATTGTGCTATGGGCCAAACCTGTCGCGCTGGGGCTGGCGATTGTGTCTGAAATCGCCCTGCCGATGATTCTCGGTGCCTCCAGCATTGGCTTAATCGTGTTGCTGGTGCAGAGCGTAGAGGGCGAGAAAGAGGCCATTGCAGCGCGTCAGGCCAAGCTGGCGCTGGATATTGCTAACCAGACGCTGCCGCTCTTCAGGCAGGTGAACAGCGATTCACTTCGCAACATTTGCGATATTATCCGGCGGGAAATCAAAGCGGATGCCGTCGCCATGACCAATAAACAGAAGATTTTGGCCTATGTTGGCTATGGCGAGCACAACTATCAGCACGGCGATGACGGTATCAGCCCCACCACGGCTCAGGCGATTCACAGCGGAAAAATCATCATTAAAAACAATGATGAAGCCCATCGGACAAAAGACATTCATTCAATGATCGTCATTCCACTGCGGGAAAAAGGACAGGTTACCGGCACCTTAAAAATCTACTATCGCCGTGCGTACCGTATCACGGGTTCACTAAAAGAGATGGCCGTGGGCCTGTCGCAGATTATCTCCACCCAGCTTGAAGTTTCCCGCACCGAGCAGCTGCGAGAGATGGCCAATAAAGCGGAACTGCGTGCGCTCCAGAGTAAAATAAATCCGCATTTCCTGTTTAATGCGCTCAATGCGATTTCATCTTCTATCCGCCTTAATCCGGATACGGCGCGTCAGTTGGTCATTAACTTATCGCGTTATCTGCGTTACAACCTCGAACTGAATGACGATGAGCTGATCGATATTAAAAAAGAGCTGTGGCAGGTAAAGGATTACATCGCCATTGAACAGGCTCGCTTCGGCGACAAGCTGACGATGATTTATGACGTGGATGAGGATTTGCATTTCTCGCTGCCCAGCCTGCTGATTCAGCCGTTGGTCGAAAACGCCATCGTGCATGGCATTCAACCCTGTAAAGGCAAAGGCGTGGTCACGCTGAGCGTGCGCGATTTGGGCGACAAGGTCCGCATTGCCGTGCGGGATACAGGACAAGGCATCAGCGATGAGGTGATCGACAAGGTCGCGCGCAACGACATGCCGGGCAATAAAATCGGTCTGTTAAACGTGCATCACCGGGTCAAATTGCTTTCGGGCCAGGGGCTGCATATCGTGCGTCATCAACCCGGCACAGAGATTGCCTTTACGCTGGGCAAAAACGGACAGCCACTGGTGGGGAATCTTGCATGAAAGCCATCATCGTAGAGGATGAATTCCTTGCCCAGCAAGAGCTGAGCTGGATGATTCAGCAGCACAGTAAAATTGACATTGAAGCCTGCTTTGATGACGGACTCGACGTGCTGAAATATCTGCAACAGCACCGGGTTGATGTGATCTTTCTCGACATTAATATCCCGTCTCTGGATGGCATGTTACTGGCGCAGAATATCCATCAGTTCGTTCACAAGCCGCTCATTGTCTTTATTACCGCCTGGAAAGAGCATGCGGTCGAGGCCTTTGAGCTGGAAGCATTTGACTATATTCTCAAGCCCTATCATGAGTCACGTATTATCACGATGCTCAACAAGCTGGAAGCCAGCTGGCAACAGCAGCATACGATTACCCAGGCACCGAGTGCGCAACATGCCCTCACGGTTAACCTGATCAAAGATGAGCGCATCATCGTGACCGACGTAAACGATATTTACTACGTTGAAGCCCACGAAAAATTAACCTTCGTGTATACGCGCCGCGAAGATTACGTGATGTCGATGAACATCAGCGAATTTTGCGCACGCCTGCCTGAACAGCAATTCTTTCGCTGTCACCGCTCGTACTGCGTCAACCTGAATAAGATCAGAGAGATTGAACCCTGGTTCAATAATACTTATCTGCTGAAGCTAAGGGACAAGGATTTTCAGGTGCCGGTCAGTCGTAGCAAGGTCAAAACCTTCCGGCTGCTCATGCGCTTGTAGGGGAAGGGCGGAATGGACACAGCCCTTCCCACCGGGAAGGGCAACGGCAGGCATTAGATAATGCGGCCCAGCGTTTGGCGCAGGTGCGCGCCAGCGCCTAATAATCCGGGTTGATCGTGGGTGATCATATAGACCGGAATCGTGGCGACATAATCGCGAAAGCGCCCTTTGTCTTCGAAGGCCGCCCGGAAGCCCGACGATTTGAAGAACTCCAGGAAGCGCGGCACGATACCGCCCGCGATGTACACTCCACCGAAGGTGCCAAGGTTCAGGGCCAGGTTACCGCCGAAACGTCCCATAATCACGCAGAACAGCGACAGTGCACGACGGCAGTCGGTGCAGCTGTCAGCAAGCGCACGCTCACTCACTTCTTTGGGCTTGAGATTTTCGGGTACGCGATGATCGACTTTCACAATCGCCCGATAGAGATTGACCAGCCCCGCGCCGGACAGAACACGCTCGGCCGACACATGGCCTAGCTCTTCCCGCAACACTTCGAGGATTTGATCTTCTTCTTCGCTGTTGGCCGCAAAGTCAACGTGGCCGCCTTCGCCGGGCAGACTGACCCAACGCTTATCAACATGGACCAGATGACTCACGCCCAGCCCGGTACCCGCGCCGTAAATGGCCACAGGCTTATCCTTGATCGGCTCTTTGCCACCAAACTGAATGACATGTTCCGCACCCAGCATAGGGATGGCCATGGAAACCGCTGTGAAGTCGTTAATAATTTCCAGGTGTTCAAAACCGATGTTTTCTTTCAGCTTTTTGGTCGAAAATGCCCAGTCGTGGTTGGTCATCTCAACCCAGTCATCGGTAATCGGGCAGGCAATGGCGATACAACCGTCTTTGATATCCTGCTTTTGTTCATCAAGATAGTGGCGGATGACGGCTTCGAGGCTGTCGTAGTCTGATGTTGCGAATGTTTTGGCCTGGGAGATGCTGCCGTTTTCCACCTCACACAAAGCGAGACGGGCATTGGTGCCGCCGACATCGCCGACCAAGGCATAAGTTGTCATTCTTCTGGTGCTCCGCTTGGGGGTCTTAAAGAGTTGGAGGACACTATAAAATCCTGCCGATAAAACAACAACGCTCACCGAAGTTATTGGTGAGCGTCTGACTCGTGTGTGCAACAGCCTAACCGCGTTAGGCTGGCCTGCACAGAGGCAACTTTCCGAATCTCAACCGCCGTTGCGCTGGCTCAGGCAGGCTGAGACTTTGCGCAATAACGGCGGCAGGTCATCTTTTTGCATCACCACTTCAATAAACGACAGCCTGCGCTGCTGTGTGAGCTGCGCCATCAGCGCCTGGAGCTGCACGGTTTCACTGATGCGCCAACTCTGCGCCTGGCATTCCAGGCTCATCGCCTGCGGCAGCGCTGTCCAGTTCCATTGGGCAATATCATTATAACGTTGCGCGGCGCCGTGAATCGCCCGCTCCACAGTATAGCCTTCATTGTTTAGCAGAAAAATGAGGGGATGCTGTTGATCTCGCAGCATGGATCCTAACTCCTGGATGGTCAACTGGGCCGAACCGTCGCCAATAATCAGGATAACGCGCTGCCCGGGCCAGGCCGTTTGCGCACCAAACGCGGCGGGTAACGTATAACCGATAGAGCCCCAGAGCGGCTGCACTAAAAGCTGTGCCCCAACGGGCAACCGCAGAGATGCGGCACCAAATGCCGCCGTTCCCTGGTCCGCCAGAATAATATCGCCAGGCTGCAGAAACCCCTGCATCGCCTGCCAAAAAGCAGACTGGCTGATAAGAGCGGCGTCGGGAACCGGCTCTGCCGCCCGTGGCGCACAGGCGGCCTGCCAGCCTGCCCCCAGGCGTTCGAAGACGGGCAGCAGCGCCTGCAATGCCTCTGCCATCGACAACGGGGCAAACGTCTGTCCCGCTACGCTCGCGCTGTGCGGCTGAATATCGATAAGTCGTGCCTGACTGAACTGCTGCGTAAAACCCGCCGTAATGGTGTCGGTAAACCGCACGCCAGCACAAATCGTCACGTCCACCTCTTCAATTTGCTGCCGCACGTCACCTTCACTGCCTTCGCCGGCATAGGTACCAACAAAGCCCGGCTGCTGTTCATCCAGTACACCTTTACCCATTAACAACGTGGCACAGGGAAACGCACGTCCTGCCCGTAAGGCCGCCAGCGCCGGCTGCTGTTGCCAGCGCTGGGCAAGAAAATCGGCGAGCAGCGAAACCCGCTTCGCAGGTGCCAGCAACCGCTCTGCCGCCTGCTGAAATGCGATGCGCACCTCATCAGACGACGCGGTAGTGGGCATTAGCGGCTGATCAGGCGCAGAGGTTTGCCGCTGTGCAACGTCAACCGGCAGCATTAAATAGCCCGGACGATGCTGCTGAAGTGCAGTAAGTATAATCCTGTCGATTTCAGCCGTGGCATTGTCAGCCGTCAACGCTGCCGTTGCGGCGCTGACCTCCTTCGCCATTCGGATGAAGTGACCGAAGTCCCCGTCTCCCAGCGTATGATGCACACAATCCCCCTGCTGCATCGCCTGGCTTGATGGCGCGCCCACGATGTGGATGACTGGCAGGTATTCGGCAAAGCTGCCCGCCAGACCATTAATGGCGCTGAGTTCTCCGACGCCAAAGGTGGTCAGCAAGGCGGCTGCGCCCGTGCATCGCGCGTAGCCGTCTGCGGCGTAAGCGGCGTTCAGCTCATTGGCGCATCCCACCCAGCCAATATCCGGGTGCGCAATAACGCGGTCCAGAAACTGCAGATTGTAGTCACCCGGTACGCCGAACAAATGCCTGACGCCGCACTCCTGTAAGCGAGCCAACAGATAATCACCAACCGTAAAATCGGACATAGCGAATTCCTTTGAGGGGATTGTTCTGATAAGTATCTGACATGGCGAAAATTTGGCGAGAATGGCAGCAAATTTAGCCGATGTATTGCATGGCAAGCCCGCGTTACGACCGTGCATTATTCCGTGAATATGCGACTTCACACGAATTAATACTGAGTGTAAGCGTATACACTGAGGCGGTTTTGGCACATTTATTTGTTTTTTACTCAGGACCTTACTATGACAGCTTTCCCTCATCCGGACCGATATCAGCATATGCAGTGGCGTCGCAGTGGGCGCAGCGGCCTGAAACTTCCCGCGATTTCACTGGGCCTGTGGCATAACTTTGGCGACAACACGCAACTGGACGTGAGCCGTCAACTGCTGCGCCACGCGTTTGACCACGGCATTACGCATTTCGACCTGGCGAATAACTACGGCCCGCCTCCCGGCTCCGCCGAAGTGAATTTTGGCCGCATCATGCGTGAAGATTTTCAGGCTCATCGCGATGAACTGATTATTTCGACCAAAGCCGGTTACACCATGTGGGAAGGTCCTTATGGCGACTGGGGCTCCCGAAAATATCTGGTCGCGAGCCTGGACCAGAGCCTGCGTCGGATGGGGCTGGAATATGTCGATATCTTCTATCACCACCGTCCGGATCCGGACACGCCGCTAGAAGAAACCATGCGGGCGCTGGATCATGTGGTCAGGCAGGGTAAAGCGCTGTATGCGGCGATTTCAAACTATCCCGCGGAACGGGCAGCCGACGCGATGGCGATTCTGCGCGATCTGGGCACGCCGTGCCTGATCCACCAGCCTCGTTATTCGCTCTTTGAACGTACACCGGAACAGGGATTACTTCAGACGCTGGATGCGCATGGAGCAGGCTGTATTGCGTTCTCGCCGCTGGCGGGTGGCGTGCTGACCGATCGCTATTTGCAGGGCATCCCGCAGGATTCTCGCGTTGCCAGCGGCAGCAAATTCCTGAACGAAAGCCAGCTTACTGACGAAAAGATGGAAAAAGTTCGCAGGCTTAATGCTATTGCGCAACAGCGCGGCCAGAAGCTGGCACAGATGGCGCTGACGTGGGTACTGCGCGATCCCCGCATTACCTCGGTACTGATAGGCGCGAGTAAAACGGCGCAAATCGATGATGCCCTACAAATGCTGAGTCAGGCGCCCCTCAGGGATGATGAACTGGCCGCAATTGAGTCCGCGCTGCTGTAACCGCACCGCCTGGTTCGCCAGGCGGCTGCGCCAGAAAACTCTCAAACCTTTAGCTTTAACGGTTTTTCAGACGGCTTCCACAGGTTTCTCCGGCCTGATACCGACAAAATAGCGTATCAGCAGCGGAGACACGCTGCCGTCAGGAGAAAATCATGATACGTGGAATCTTACTGGCTGCCGTTGTAGCCATGTTAATGCCGCTGGCAATGCACACCGCTCAGGCCTCAGATACATCCGTGCGTCTCGCGCCCGGCGTAACGCTTCATCTGGGCGATCGCGACCGCCGAGGTTATTACTGGGACGGTCACCACTGGCGTGAGCCGCGCTGGTTTAACGATCGCTATGCTTATAAAGAGCGTCGCTGGTGGCGACACGAAGCGTGGCGACGTCATCAGCAGTGGGAACGCGAACGCCGCTGGCACGCACGCGACAGACAACGTCGCTGGGAGCATGAGCATCGCCACTGGCACGCTGAACGCCGCGAACACCATCGCTATCCTGAACGCTATCGCTAAAGCGCGCCTGTTGGCCCGAACGGGTTGGCAGGCCACCTGAGGTGTAGTGCCAGCTCTACTTCACTCTGGCCATGACAAAGCCATCCCAGCCCTTTTCGCCTACGGTTTGAATCGCCGTCGCGTCCAGCCGGGGATCGCTGGTAAGCAGTTGGAAAAATTCACGCACGCCCTGCACGTTGCAGTCTGTGGAAGCCGCCTCTGTTACCGCCCCGCCTCGTACAACGTTGTCGGCAATAATGACCGTGCCGGGGCGCGCCAGAGTGACTGCCCAACGCAGGTAGTGCGGATTGTTTCGCTTATCCGCATCGATAAAGATCAGGTCGAACGGCCCCTGCAGTTGAGGCAGCACGTCCAGCGCTGCACCGAGACGCAGATCGACACGTTCGGCCAGCCCTGCACGGTGGATGTTCTGCCTGGCAACCTGCGCATGATGGCTGTCAGCTTCGAGAGTGGTAATTTTCCCTTCCGCACCCAGCGCCTGAGCCATCCAGAGGGTGCTGTAACCTCCCAGCGTGCCAATTTCCAGCACGCGTGAGGCATTAATCATTTTGATAAACAGCCCGAGCATCTTGCCTTGCAGGGCAGAAACATCGTGAGCAGGCAGCCCCGCCTGACGGTTGGCGACAAGCGCGGCTTGAAAATGGCTATCGGCAGGAATAAGTTGCTGAGAAAAGTAGTCGTCGACCGCAGCCCATTTTGGCTGGTCTTCTGAAGGATAATCCGGTGTCCGCATCGTTCCGCTCCTGAATCAACAAGACAGAAGAAAATATAAACGGATGCGGATAAAGCTCAAGGCAACAGGCTTTAAAAGCTAAAGATGGGCTGCCTGACGGGTTGCCAGGCAGCGGCATTACATTCCCATCATCTGGCCGATCAGCAGATAGGCGTTAAGACTCACCACCAGCACCACGATGACGCGGCCGGTGTTTTGCATCAGTCGTGAATTGACCAATGCCTCGCCCATCAGCTCACGGTTGCCGGTGAAGGCCAGCAGCGGAATGAGAGCCAGCGCGATACCAAAGCTCAGCAACACCTGACTCATGACTAACACGCGCGTAGGATCCCAGCCGGCCCAGATCACAATAAACGAAGGCACCATGGTTACTGCGCGTCGCACCCACAGCGGAATATAGAATTTTATGAATCCCTGCATGACCACCTGTCCGGCCAGGGTGCCCACCACGGTAGAAGACAGCCCCGCCGCGACCAGGCTTAAGCCAAACACCGTGGCGGCAGCGTGGCCCAGTAACGGCTGCAACGTGGTGTAAGCCTGATCGAGCTCGGCAATCCCGCTGTGGCCGCTAAAATGGAAGGCGGCAGCGGCCGTGGCCATCATCGCCAGATTGACAAATCCCGCAATGGTCATGGCAATGGCGACATCAAGCTTGGTGGATGAATAGCGCCGGGCCTGACTGTCACTGCTTTTTCCCTGGGTCAATGCAGAATGCAGATAAATCACGTGCGGCATAATGGTGGCGCCCAGCACACCCGCAGCAAGAAAGACCGCATCCGCGTTGGGCAGAGACGGCAGCGCCATGCCTGTCACCAGTTCACTGACCTTGGGCTGGGAGAAAAACAGCTCCACAATGTACGCTGCCGCCACAAACAGCAGCAGGCCACCAATCACCAGCTCCAGCGGCTTTTGCCCACGGTTTTGCAGCATCAAAATAAGCACGGTGGCCACGCCGGTAAGCACAGCGCCCTGCATCAGGGACACACCCAGCAGCAGTTTAAAGCCCAGAGCGGCACCGATAAATTCTGCGAGATCGGTCGCCATCGCGATGATCTCCGCCTGTACCCAATAGAACCACACCGCCGGACGGGGAAAACGATCGCGGATGTGTTCCGCGAGGTTTTTGCCCGTCGCAATGCCCAATTTGGCTGACATCAACTGGATAAGCATCGCCATGATATTGGCCCATACCACGACCCAAAGGAGCTGGTAACCGTAAGCAGCACCCGCCTGGATATTGGTCGCAAAGTTGCCCGGATCGATATACCCGATAGCGGCGATAAAGGCGGGCCCCAACAGGGCGAGTTTCACTTTTCTTGCTCCGCGAGCGGCGCGCTCGGCGGCACGGCTTTCAAACATATTGGCTACCCTGTCGTTGGTTTACCTGTGCAGCTTAAAGCGACACAGGCGCAAGTGAAATGCGGTTTTAGTAATCAGTGTAATAGATAGTGCTATAAAGTATAGCCATTGCTATAAATTGGAGGTGCAGAATGCCTCAAGGTCAGGCGCAATTCCCCTACTCTACGTGTTGTTTAAATTACAGACAATAGGTTTAAGTGAATATGATGTGAACAATTTGGTTACAGGGCGTGATCGGTGAGAGTATTCTGAGAAAATTGGCGATATTGAATACTTATATTGTGGTGGAGATCTCGTTTTTCGGTAAGCCGTTACATAGAATACGCAGCAAAATACAATCCTCCTCAAATTTGGAGCAATCATGTCCCATATTTTGCAGTTTCTTTTAGCACTAGTGGTCGTTGGCGTGCTGGCCCTTCTGGTCAGCCACGACAGAAAAAGTATTCGGGTTCGCTACATCGTACAGCTTCTGGTTATCGAGATCGTTCTGGCATGGTTCTTCCTGAACTCGGAAGCCGGTCTGGGATTCGTCAAAGGATTTGCCGGTTTCTTCGATCATCTTCTGAAATATGCCGCTCAGGGTACCAACTTCGTGTTCGGTAACATGAATGATAAAGGCCTGGCGTTCTTCTTCCTGAACGTATTGTGCCCCATCGTGTTCATCTCAGCCCTGATTGGTATTCTTCAGCACTTCCGCATCCTGCCATGGGTCATCCGTGGAATTGGTACCGTGCTGTCTAAGATCAACGGCATGGGCAAACTGGAATCTTTCAACGCCGTAAGCTCTCTGATTTTGGGACAGTCTGAGAACTTTATCGCGTACAAAGATATTCTGGGCAAAATGTCACAACGCCGTATGTACACCATGGCGGCCACTGCGATGTCGACGGTTTCCATGTCTATCGTGGGCGCTTACATGACCATGCTGCAACCTAAGTATGTTGTCGCCGCGCTGGTGCTGAATATGTTCAGTACCTTTATCGTGCTGTCGCTCATCAACCCTTACCGCGTTGACAGCGAAGAAGATCTGCAACTGCAGGATCTGCATCAGGGTCAGAGCTTCTTTGAAATGCTGGGCGAGTACATTCTTGCCGGTTTCCGCGTCGCCATCATCGTTGCAGCCATGCTGATCGGTTTTATCGCACTGATTTCGGGCCTGAACGCGCTGTTTGACTTCATCTTCGGCGTGACCTTCCAGGGCGTGCTGGGTTATGTCTTCTACCCCTTTGCGTGGGTGATGGGCGTGCCATCAGGCGAAGCCCTGCAGGTCGGCAGCATCATGGCAACCAAACTGGTTTCCAACGAGTTTGTAGCCATGATGGATCTGCAGAAAATTGCCGGTCAGCTGTCACCGAACGCGGAAGGCATCCTGTCAGTATTCTTAGTCTCATTCGCCAACTTCTCATCTATCGGCATCGTCGCTGGCGCCATCAAGGGACTGAACGAAGAGCAAGGTAACGTGGTTTCACGCTTCGGTCTGAAACTGCTGTACGGCTCAACGCTGGTCAGCGTGCTGTCTGCGGCGATTGCAGGCCTGGTACTGGCATTCTGAGTTCGCGTTCTGCCCACATTAAGGCGAGTCAAACGACTCGCCTTTTTTGTCTCCCTCCCATCCATAACTCCTTGCCCGCCGGAACCTGAGTGCCGGGCAAGAAAGTTGACCCCATCTGTCGCCCTGATAAATACTGCCCTTGTCTGCTGAGCGGAAGATCTCGCGGTTTACCACGCACCTCCGCATCGTTCAGTTATCGACTGTGTTTGCCATACAGGAGCCATTATGAGCCTGGATCCACAGGGTTTTATTCTTACCCTGCCCTTTGCAGACGTTCAGCCCGCGTTTCAGGCTGTCATTGACGATGCCCTGGCCCAACTGAGCGCTGACTATCGGGATAGCCTGCACAGCGTTTATCTTTACGGCAGCGTAGCGTCGGGAAGCGCCGTTGAGGGAGAATCTGATTTGGACCTGTGCCTGATATTCCGCCATTCACCTGATCAGGTGCAGCAAAACAGCCTGGCCGATCTGAAAAAGGCGCTGGCCGTGAAGCATCCGGTAGTGAGTAAAGTCGATTTTGATATCGGCACGCTCAATGAGGCCCGCGCGCCGGAGAACAGCCTTTCCTGGGGATTCTGGCTGAAGCACCATTGCCGCTGTCTCTATGGCCAGGATCTCTCTGTGCTTTTTGCGCTTTACAGGCCATCCCGCGCGCTGGCGTGGGCGATAAACCGCGATGTCACAGAGGTGCTGAGCGAGTATGCAACGCGCCTGTCCCGCGCCAGCCAGCCCTGGCAGCAGCGGCCACTTCAGCGCGCGGCTGCCAGAAAACTGATTCGCGCCACCAATATGTTACGCAAAGATAGCGACACGGACTGGCCGCGCAGCCTTGAGGAGCACGTTGAGCGGTTCGTTGCGCGTTATCCGGCGCGTGAAGCGGCAATGGCCTTCTTTTTCGCAGAAAGTCAGGCACCACGGGCGACGGCTGAGGCGTTTATTCTACAGCTTAATGACTTCCGTCGATGGCTGACGCAACAATTAGGCTGAATTCAGGCACAACGCCAGATGATAAACGCCTGCTGTGTTGCAGAAAGATAATGTCAAAGAGGATAAATCGCACAGGCACGCTATATACGCTTGTGTGTGGATTGACGAAGAGAAATATCAGAAAGGCTGAGAAGCCAGAGATTTGGTGGAGATAAGCGGGATCGAACCGCTGACCTCTTGCATGCCATGCAAGCGCTCTCCCAGCTGAGCTATACCCCCACATCTGGAAATCATTTTTTCAGTGCCAAACTTTTGGGAAGAAGTTTGGTGGAGCTAAGCGGGATCGAACCGCTGACCTCTTGCATGCCATGCAAGCGCTCTCCCAGCTGAGCTATAGCCCCGAACCGAAAAAACCGTCGTGTTAAGCGACGGACGGCATAATATGCAACCCCCCATGGAGTGTCAACGGCAAAATCACATTCTGTGTTTGATCGCTGAAAAAGACGGCAAACTTAGCGTGATGACGTGCGTTTGTTTCTCTCCTGCCCTTGTTAACATCGTGAAAGGAGCCTGGTTGAAGAGTAACTTTTTATCGGCAGTTAAGTTAATTCACGGTTAAATATGTTATGGGAATTATCTTGTCTTCCCGGTAATGTCGTGTAAAACTTAGCCCGCTATCTAATACGGCTGCATGGTTTTCTCCAGCGCACCGTTCTTCAACCAGGCGTTTTCGCTCCAATACTAAAATCAATAGAGAATATATGTCGCTGCATACACCCAAAGAGATCGCCCAACTGGCGATTCAGGCTGGCGTGGCAAAAAGCCATGCTTCCATTAGCTCCTTAATAATTCTTGGCTTCATGGCAGGTGCCTTTATTGCTACAGGTTTCTTGCTGGATGTTCATGTCATTAACTCTCTGCCTGCTGACTGGGGCTCATTTGGCGGCTTCTTAGGGGCTGCGGTGTTCCCGGTGGGATTGATCCTGACCATTCTGGCCGGTGGCGAACTGTTAACCGGTAATATGATGACGTTGCCTGTTGCCTGGTTTGCACGCCGTATTAGTGGCTACAGCGTATTACGCAACTGGTTCTGGGTAACGATTGCAAACTTCCTTGGCAGCATCGCTATCGCCTGGTTCTTTGGCCACATGCTGGCCATGACCGAGGGTGATTACCTGAAAAAGACGCTGGCGATTGCGAATGCCAAAGTCCATGCCGATTTCCTGCATGCGTTCATTTCTGGCATCGGTTGTAACTGGCTGGTATGTCTTGCCGTGTGGCTCGCCTTCGCCAGTAAAGATGTGGTCGGCAAAATTTTCGCGATGTGGTTCCCGGTCATGGCGTTTGTGGCCATTGGTTTCCAGCACGTTGTGGCGAATATGTTCATTATTCCTGCTGCGATCTTTGCCGGACAGATGAGCTGGGCTGAATATTTGCCTAACTTCGTGGCGGTATTCTTAGGTAACGCCGTCGGCGGTGCCGTTTTCGTTGGTCTGGCTTACTTCCTCGCTTTCCGCCCCGCAGCCGAGCAGCCAAGCACTGCGCAATAAACAATCCCCTGCCTTTTGTTGAGAGACAAAAGGCAATTTCGTTTCCTGTTACTTTCACGCGTTACGATTTGCTGTAATATGTATGGCTAATGTATTGAACAGGGACAGCATCGTGAAAAAGGAATGGCTAACTCCGGAAGAACTGGCAATCGAAACGGGCTACAGTCGGCAGACGGTGAACAAATGGATCAAACGCGAGAACTGGACGACCACGCCAAAACCCGGCGTTCAGGGCGGAAAAGCCAGATTGATTCATATTGATGAACGCGTGAAAAGTTTCATTCAGTCGACGCGCAACCTTAATGAACCCACGGCAAATTATACTCCCCCACCGAATTCATTACCTGCGTTATTGATAAGTTCTGTCCAGCAAATGAGTCAGAACGAGCAAGATCAGCTCACGGCGTTGATTTTGCGGGAAGGGATAAAAGGTGTGCTTGATCGACTGGGCATTCACGAACAATAAAAAAACCGGAAGCGCGATGCTTCCGGTTTTTTTTCGTCTCAGACAATCACGTCCCGCGGCCTGGCCTTCCTCGGTTAATGCAGAAAGCGCTCGGCCGCAAGCCGCCTCTCGTGGAAGAGAACGGTTACTGGCTCTGTGCTTCACGCTCAGCAATAAAGGCCAGTGCTTTTTCAATACGCTCAACGCTGCGGCTACGGCCAATGGCTTCCACCGTCACATCCAGTCCGGGAGACTGACCGGCGCCGGTGACGGCGACGCGCAGCGGCATGCCGACTTTGCCCATGCCCACACCCAGCTCATCCGCGCTCTGCTGAATAGCCTGATGCACTGTTTCTGCATTCCAGTCAGTCAATGCGGCCAGCTTGTCGCGAACCACTTCCAGCGGCTGACGCGCGACTGGACGTAAATGCTTTTTCGCGGCATCGGCATCGAATTCTGAAAAATCCTGATAGAAATAGTGACACGATGCGGCCATCTCTTTCAGCGTCTTGCAGCGCTCGCCCAGCAAGGTCACCAACTTTGCCAGTTCCGGGCCAGTGCGGGTATCAATGTTCTGCTGTTCAATATGCCACTGCAGATGGGTTGCCACGTACTCGGGCGGCAGCGCATTAATATAGTGGTGATTTAGCCACTGCAGTTTTTCGGTATTAAAGGCGCTGGCCGATTTACTGACCGCGTCCAGGCTAAACAGCGCCGTCATCTCTTTGACAGAGAAAATTTCCTGATCGCCATGTGACCAGCCCAGACGTACCAGATAGTTAAGCAACGCCTCTGGCAGATAGCCGTCATCACGGTATTGCATCACGCCTACTGCACCATGACGTTTAGACAGTTTCTTACCGTCGTCACCCAGAATCATCGAAACGTGGGCATAAACCGGCACCTGTGCGCCTATCGCCTTCAGGATATTGATCTGACGCGGTGTGTTGTTGATGTGGTCTTCACCGCGCACAACGTGGGTGATGCCCATGTCCCAGTCATCGACCACGACGCAGAAGTTGTAAGTCGGTGAGCCATCGGTACGGCGGATGATCAGATCGTCCAGCTCCTGGTTACTGAACTCAATCGGACCGCGAATCTGATCGTCAAAAATAACAGAGCCTTCCTGTGGATTACGGAAGCGCACTACATGCGGCTCATCAGCGGCATGATGCTCATGGCTGTCACGGCAGCGGCCGTCATAGCGGGGTTTTTCGCCGTTGGCCATCTGCGTTTCACGCAGCGCTTCAAGACGTTCTTTCGAGCAGTAACATTTATAGGCAGTACCCGCTTCCTGCATTTCATCAATGACGGCGTTGTAGCGGTCGAAGCGTTTGGTCTGGTAATAAGGGCCTTCATCCCAGTCCAGGCTCAGCCAGTTCATCCCATCCATAATAGCTTCGATGGCTTCCGGTGTAGAACGCTCAAGATCGGTATCTTCAATGCGCAGTACAAACTCGCCCTGATGATGACGGGCAAAGAGCCATGAGTAGAGTGCGGTACGAGCGCCACCTACGTGTAAGAAGCCGGTAGGGCTTGGCGCGAAGCGAGTTTTGATTTTCATTCAGTATTGCCTTAAATGCGCAGGTTCGTTGTCTGGATGACAAAAAACGGGTTAGACGCGAAAACAGTGCGCATATTCTAGCATCTGATGATGAATCCTCAATGCATGCAAGACAGCAGAGCGGCAGCAAAGCCTGTATTTCTGCTAAGAAAACCAGCACATTGGATAAAATCCCTGCGGGATGTTTAAAATTAAACCGAACGCACAATTATGTTTTAAAAAGCGTTGACTCAAAATCAACTATCCCTATAATGCGACTCCACACAGCGGGGGTGATTAGCTCAGTTGGTAGAGCATCTCCCTTACAAGGAGGGGGTCGGCGGTTCGAACCCGTCATCACCCACCACTCTTAAGAAGGTTTAAGGTGGCCCGCAGTGACAAGAGATAAGATATGGGTGATTAGCTCAGTTGGTAGAGCATCTCCCTTACAAGGAGGGGGTCGGCGGTTCGAACCCGTCATCACCCACCATATCTTAGTCAGATGACACTCTTGTGAAGCAGTACCGAAGTGGGTGATTAGCTCAGTTGGTAGAGCATCTCCCTTACAAGGAGGGGGTCGGCGGTTCGAACCCGTCATCACCCACCACTTCGGGTCGTTAGCTCAGTTGGTAGAGCAGTTGACTTTTAATCAATTGGTCGCAGGTTCGAATCCTGCACGACCCACCAATGTTGAAAGGCGCCCTAAAGGCGCCTTTTTGCTGTGCGTAAAACGTGCGGGATGAGAACCTGCTGCAGGTTCGACTGAATCGCAAAGCGATTCAGGCTGATGCGCCAGCATCACCCGCAGGGCGAGGCCCACCGGGCCGAGGCAATCCTGCACGACCCACCAATGTTGAAAGGCGCCCTAAAGGCGCCTTTTTGCTGTGCGTAAAACGTGCAGGATGAGAACCTGCCGCAGGTTCGACTGAATCGCAAAGCGGTTCAGGCTGATGCGCCAGCATCACCCGCAGGGCGAGGCCCACCGGGCCGAGGCAATCCTGCACGACCCACCAAATTTATCCGTCCTGACGCCAGACTGTAAGAATCTTTTCGTAAAATTAACATTTTGGGGCATTAAGCTTTTGCGGCAAGCGTCCGATAACCTAAAACGTCTATTTGCAAGGAGATCATAATGACAACGATATTAACCAGCACGCCGAGTATCGGAAGCAGCAGTTCATCAGACACAACCAACTCAAGTGATACCGCATCACAAATCGCCAGCCTGAATAAGCAGATTTCTCGTCTCAACGACCAACTGAAAAGTTTGGGTGACGATAAGACGATGACCACAGAGCAGAAAAAGAAGCAGCAAGATACGATTAAGGCACAAATCCAGGTTTTAGAAGCGCAAATCCAGCAGTTACAACGCAAAGAGCAACAGAAAGCTGAAGCAAAGCAGGCGCAAAAAGAAGGTAATACTGCATCTGCAGATGGCGTTAACCGCCCGACGCAGACCAATCAACTCGATGTCTATATCTAAAACGCCGGTCTTGACTCGCGTTGTTGCGTCAGCAATCTTGCCTGCTGACGCACCTCCTGCCAGATCGCTTCGGCCGCTGGCGTTAATGAGCGATTTTTACGCTTAATTAAAGTCAGGGTGCGATTGATCTCCGGATAAAGACGGCGCACCGTCAGCGCCCGTCCTGCCGGAAGCGGTAACGCTAGCGCCGGTAAAATGCTAATCCCAATGCCGGCATCGACCATAGGAAACAGCGTCGCGGGATGGCCGATCTCCTGAACGACATTAACGTTGATATTTTGCTGGCGTAAAGCCGCATCAATTAATACCCGGCTACCTGACGCGTAATCCTGCAGCACCATCGTTCGCCCATCTAACAGAGACCAGTTTGCCTGAGCAACGTCGGCAAGCGGATCGTCCTCACGACATAACAGCAAAAAAGGTTCATCCAGAATAGCGCAGCCGTCAAAATCGGTGTCGTTAAGCGGTCCGATCACGATGCCAAAATCCACTTCAGCATTGCGGACGCTTTCTAACACCCACTGCTGTACGCGGTCGTGCAAAATGATTTTTATGTCCGGATAGCTATGCTGGCTGGCAGCAAGGCACTGCGGCATCAGGTGCGCAGAGATGGTCTGACTGGCCGCGATTCGCACCGTGCCACTGCGCTGTTCACCGTAGCTGCGAATATCAAGCAGCGTTGTGTTTATCTCTTCGAGCAGCCTTTCCATGCGGGAGGCCAGCTGTTGGCCGGCCTCGGTCAGCACGACTTCGCGCGTCGTCCTGTCCAGCAGGCGAACGCCAATTTCATTTTCCAGCTCTTTTATGCTGTGGCTTACGGCCGACTGGCTCAGACCAATAGCCTGCCCTGCCTGACTAAAACCGCCGTAATGCGCTACAGCAACAAAGGTGCGTAGCTGACGCAAAGAGTAATTCATCGATTTCTCACATAGATTAATCTAATAAATCAATTTTATTTCTAAACCCACATCGCGCACAATCACCTCAGCCTAAATTTAACCGGATTTTAACGATGGGATTTTTACGTATAGACCCAATGATGATAAAGCTTATCATCACCGTATTATTGGCCTCTTTTATTCCTGCCAGAGGTCATTTTGTTGACTTTTTTCAGTACCTGACCACCGCCGCGATTGCGCTGCTTTTCTTTATGCATGGCGCCAAATTGTCGCGGGAAAAAATCATTGCCGGTAGCAGCCACTGGCGGCTCCATCTCTGGATTATGTGCAGTACCTTTGTGCTGTTCCCGGCTATCGGTATGTTAATTGTCTGGTGGCATCCGGTGAAAGTTGGTGCCGAGATTTATACCGGCTTCCTCTATCTGTGTATTTTACCGGCCACGGTACAGTCAGCTATCGCCTTTACCTCAATGGCGGGCGGAAACGTTGCTGCCGCGGTCTGTAGCGCCTCGGCATCTTCCCTGCTGGGCGTATTTATCTCCCCCCTGCTGGTGAATCTGGTTATGGACGTTAACAACAGCGGACCGGGTGATGGCCTTGAGCAGGTGGGTAAAATCATGCTGCAGCTGTTGGTGCCTTTTGTTTTAGGCCATCTGTCACGTCGCTGGATCAGCGGCTGGGTGGAAAGAAACCGGAGTCTGATTGGTATTACGGATCAAACCTCTATTCTGTTGGTGGTCTATTCCGCCTTCAGTGAAGCGGTGGTAAACGGCATCTGGAAACGGGTTGGCGTTGATACGCTGCTGTGGATTCTGGCGGGATGTCTACTGCTGCTGACTATCGTTCTGTTGATTAACTACTTTGCCTCTCGCCTGTTTGGCTTCAGCCGTCAGGATGAGATCGTTGTCCTGTTCTGTGGTTCCAAAAAGAGTCTGGCAAACGGTGTGCCGATGGCGAACATTCTGTTCCCCGCCAGCGCCGTGGGCATTATCGTCTTGCCACTGATGATCTTTCATCAGGTGCAGCTGATGGTGTGTTCGTTTATTGCCGGGCGTTATAAGAAAACCAATGCGTTGCAGGCTAAAAAAGATAAAGCCGCCGTGGTGGAATCGCAGAAATAACCGAAACGCGTAGGAAATCGTTGCCTCGTTTGCTCAATATAACGAGGCAGCGTAATTACTCACCGCGCTTCAGGGGCTTCACCAGGCCTTCCAGCCCTTCAATTTTAATCGTCAACGTCAGTTGCATCAGCTCACCTAAACGTCCTGAAGGAAAGTCGCCACTGCGGGCGAACCACAGCAGGTAAGGCTCAGGCAAATCAATCAGCACCCGGCCTTTGTATTTGCCAAACGGCATGACCGTGTTAGCTATTTCAACCAGATACTGTTTGTCCATGTCAGGCTCCCAGCAGACGAATCATTTCAGCTTCATCGATCACTTCGATGCCCAGTTCCTGCGCCTTCGCCAGTTTTGAACCGGCCGCTTCGCCCGCGATAAGCAGATCGGTTTTCTTCGATACGCTTCCACTGACTTTCGCGCCGAGTTCGGTAAGGCGCGCTTTCGCGTCGTCACGGTTCATCTGTGACAGCGAGCCGGTGAGCACCACGGTTTTGCCTGCAAACGGACTGTCAATCTCTTCCGCTTTAACCACCATCACCTGGGGCCAGTTGATACCAATGTCTTCGACCAGTTGGCGAATCACGTCGCGATTGCTCTCTTCTTCCATAAAGTGACGTACGTGCTTCGCCACCACGGTGCCCACATCCTGCACTGCGATCAGCGCGTCCAGATCGGCATCCATTACCTTTTGTAGCTCGCCAAAGTGGTTAGCCAGGTTAGCCGCGGTCGCTTCGCCAACCTCGCGAATACCGAGCGCATACAAGAAACGCGCCAGCGTAGTGGATTTGGCTTTTTCCAGAGCGTCGACCACATTCTGCGCCGATTTCGCCCCCATCCGATCCAGGCCGGTTAAGGTTTCACGGGTTAATCGAAACAGGTCTGCCGGCGTCTTGACGTACTCTTTCTCTACCAGTTGATCGATAATCTTATCGCCCATCCCCTCGACGTCCATGGCGCGGCGCGAGACAAAATGTTTCAGCGCTTCTTTACGTTGAGCACCACAGATCAACCCGCCGGTACAGCGTGTGACAGCTTCGCCTTCGACGCGTTCAACATCGGATCCGCATACCGGACAGTGGGAAGGGAACAGGATTTCACGCGCGTCTTCAGGGCGTTCGCTGACAACGACATTCACCACCTGAGGAATCACGTCACCGGCACGGCGAATCACAACTTTATCGCCAATACGCAAACCAAGACGTTCTATCTCATCGGCGTTATGCAAGGTCGCATTGCTGACCATTACGCCAGCGACCTGCACCGGCTCCAGGCGCGCCACAGGCGTAATCGCGCCAGTGCGGCCCACCTGGAATTCAACGTCGCGCACGACGGTCATCTGCTCCTGAGCGGCAAACTTAAAGGCTACCGCCCAACGCGGCGCACGGGCGACAAAGCCCAGCTTCTCCTGCAGATCCTGAGAATCGACTTTGATCACGACGCCGTCGATGTCAAACCCCAGTTCTGCACGCTGCGCGTCAACCTCGTGGTAAAAGGCCAGCGCTTCATCCACGTTATGAACCAGACGAATACGATCGCTGACCGGCAAGCCCCACGCTTTAAACTGTTGCAGACGCGCCATATGGCTGCGCGGCATCTCGCCGCCTTCCAGCAGGCCAATGCCATAACAGAAAAACGTGAGTGGTCGTTTTGCCGTAATACGGGGATCGAGCTGGCGCAGTGAACCTGCCGCGGCGTTGCGCGGATTGGCAAAGACTTTGCCTTCGGTGCGGCGCGCTTCCGCATTCAGCTTTTCAAAGCCGTTTTGCGTCATAAACACCTCGCCCCGCACTTCGACGCGGGCAGGAATGTTCTCGCCTTTGAGCCGCAGTGGGATCGCGCGGATTGTCCGCACGTTGCTTGTAATATTCTCGCCGGTTGTGCCGTCACCGCGGGTTGCCGCACGGGTTAACAGTCCGTCTTCATACAACAGGCTCACGGCCAGGCCATCCAGTTTGAGTTCACAGCAGTAGACCAGATCGTCACTGCTTTTTAGCCGATCCTGCACGCGCTTGTTAAATGCTCTGAAGCTGGCTTCGTCAAAGGCATTATCCAGTGACAGCATAGGCACTTCATGGCGGACCTGCTCAAACACCATTAAGGGAGCCGCCCCGACGCGCTGCGTGGGTGAGTCAGGCGTAATCAGGTCAGGATGCTGTTCTTCAAGCTCGCGCAGCTCGCGCATCAGGCGGTCATATTCCGCATCCGGTACTTCCGGTGCGTCCATAACGTGATAAAGGTATTCATGATGGCGCAGCGTCGTGCGCAGTTCGGTGATGTGTTCCTGGACGGATTTCATATAACCCCATCAGATAAAAAACCCCCGACAGGCGGGGGTTTATCATAACAAATTGAAAAAGTGTGGATTAGTCCCGGGATTCAACCACATCGCGGATACGCGCTTTGTAGGTTTCCAGTTTTTGTGGCGTCATCATACGGCGCTCGTCATCGAGAACCACACCGCCCACATCGTCCGCAATACGCTGTGCGGACTGTAGCATCAGCTTAAAGTTTTGATTCGCATCGCCATACGACGGCACCATCATAAAAATAGACACGCCGGGCGTGGTGAAATCAGTCATTTCATCCGGATTGAACGAGCCAGGTTTCACCATATTGGCCAGGCTAAACAGCACAGGGCCGCTGCCCGCCGGGCTGAGGTGACGATGGAAAATATTCATTTCACCAAACTGAAAACCGGCCTGCAAAATCCCCTGTAACAGGGCTTCACCATTTAGCTGACCACCGGAATGAGCGGCGACATGCAGAACCAGCACCGCTTCTTTCGGCTTGCTGCTGGTTGCAGGGCGCGCTTCAGGTTGCTTAGGCGGCGGCGGGCTGACGACCTCAGGCGCGGGTTCAGGCTCAGCCTGATAAACGGGATTGGGCTGAACGCTATCCAGCGGGTCAGAATCCAGCAGAGGATCTGCCTGTACCGGTGGCGCAACAAAGGTTGGCTGAGGCGCGGGCTGTTGGCGTGCAGGCGCTGGCCGCGGCTGTGCGGATTCAGGCTTAGGTGCTGGCGCAAACAGGGGATCGCTTTCCGGCACTGATGTGGCAGGCTGACGTGCACGCTGTGGCGTTACAGGCGCGTGCTGCTCGTCTGGCTGCGTATCGCGAATATCATCGAAGTGAGGTTCCTGATGGTCGCGGGCATGGCGCACACGCACTTCACCCACGCCGTCATCAACGTCGTCGGTAAGCGTCTCATCATCATGTTCATCACGTTGTTTCAAACGTTTGTGCGGGCGATCGCGGAACACTGAAGAGCGCTCTTTACGGCTGGTCCACAGTCCGTGAATAAGAAGCGCTATAATGGCGATCGCGCCAACAACGATTAATATCAGACGCAAATCCTGCATCATTGTATTCTCTGTTGTTCCAATACCTTGCCACCGCGGCAAACTTTATTCTCTAACTGTATTTGCCCTGCCAGATAAGTGCAAGTCTGTGCAGTATTTTCTCACAAATAAGATAGACCACCCACGCTTTTTCGCTGTTTTTTTACCCAAACGGCACCTGGAGAGGTGAAAAAGCCAGGTTATAGTAGACGCGCCTTACCATCTTCAGGAGAACGGGCTTTATGGTTGTCAACAATTCGGTTTCCGCTTTTAACGGTTTGCATTACTTCAGCGAGGGCTGGAAGCTGGTCAGATTGCCCGGTATTCGACGCTTTGTGATTATCCCTTTACTGGTCAACATCCTTCTGCTGGGCGGGGCTTTCGTGTGGCTTTTTTACCAGCTTGATAGCTGGATCCCGCAGTTAATGTCCCACGTTCCCGACTGGCTGCAGTGGCTGAGCTATTTGCTGTGGCCGCTGTCGGTGATTTCCGTGGTACTGGTGTTCAGTTACTTCTTTTCCACCCTTGCCAACCTGATTGCCGCCCCCTTTTGTGGGCTACTGGCCGAACAACTGGAAGCGCGCCTGACCGGGAAACCATTACCTGACAGCGGCTGGGTAGGCCTGCTCAAAGATGTTCCCCGCATTATGAAACGCGAATTGCAGAAGCTGGGCTACTACCTGCCACGCGCGCTGGGCTTACTGCTGCTCTACTTTATTCCGGGCGTTGGGCAGACCGTCGCGCCCGTTTTATGGTTTATGTTCAGCGCGTGGATGTTATCGATTCAGTACTGTGACTATCCTTTCGATAACCATAAGGTGGGTTTTCAGCAGATGCGCCAGGCGCTGCGTCAGCACAAGACGGCAAACATGCAGTTTGGTGCACTGGTCAGCCTGTTTACGATGATTCCGGTCGTTAACCTGGCCATTATGCCGGTAGCTGTTTGTGGCGCAACGGCAATGTGGGTCGATCGTTATCGTGCGAAGCTTGCTCGTGGCACCTGAGCTAAAACATCAACTATCCTTATGCAATTTTTGGCAGGTCTTATTGCCATGAGACATATAGATATATGATTTCTTTCCTTCCGCCAGAAAGAAGAACAGGTATGCTCTGAGGGTTCCCAATAATTCATACAGTTAAGGACAGGCTATGAGCAAGATTTATGAAGACAACTCTTTAACAATTGGTCATACGCCGCTGGTTCGACTGAACCGCATCGGTAACGGCCGCATCCTGGCGAAGGTGGAGTCCCGTAACCCGAGCTTCAGTGTGAAATGCCGTATCGGTGCCAATATGATTTGGGACGCGGAAAAACGCGGTATTCTTAAGCCTGGCATTGAACTGGTTGAGCCGACGAGCGGCAACACCGGCATCGCGCTGGCCTATGTGGCGGCGGCACGCGGCTATAAACTGACGCTCACCATGCCGGATACCATGTCTGTTGAGCGGCGCAAGCTGCTGAAAGCGTTAGGCGCAAATCTGGTGCTGACCGAAGGCGCAAAAGGCATGAAAGGTGCCATCTCAAGAGCTGAAGAGATTGTTGCCAGCGATCCAGACAAATTCCTGCTGCTGCAGCAGTTCAGCAACCCGGCTAACCCGGAAATTCATGAAAAGACCACCGGCCCGGAAATCTGGGAAGATACGGATGGCGAAGTGGACGTGTTCATCGCCGGTGTGGGTACCGGCGGTACCCTGACCGGGGTAAGTCGTTACATAAAAAACACCAAAGGCAAAAAAGAATTGATCACGGTCGCGGTTGAGCCAACCGACTCACCGGTCATTGCCCAGGCAATGGCGGGCGAAGAGTTGAAACCCGGCCCCCACAAGATTCAGGGGATCGGTGCTGGCTTTATTCCAGGCAACCTGGAGCTGTCGCTGATTGACCTGGCAGTGGCTATCACCAACGAAGAAGCCATCTCCACTGCACGTCGTCTGATGGAAGAAGAAGGCATCCTGGCCGGTATTTCATCTGGCGCCGCCGTTGCCGCCGCGCTGAAGCTGCAGGAAGATGAAGCTTACGCCAATAAAAATATCGTCGTGATTCTCCCCTCTTCCGGCGAACGCTATCTCAGTACCGCCCTGTTTGCCGATCTCTTTACCGAAAAAGAGCTGCAATAGCCCGAAACGGGTGCGGATAAATGCCTAAAAAGCACCCGGATGGGTGCTTTTTTGTGGCGCAGATCTCACTTTCACCATGTCGCAGATTGATTTCACTCACGTGGCTCTGGTATTTAGACTGCCAATTATTTCGAAGCCTGAAATTAATCCTCCTTTGAAGTGGATCAAGCTGAGTCAAGATTCAGATTTAGTGAAAGGGCAAATCACGGCATAATTAACCGGTGACGTGCTCAAATCGCTTTTTGACACTCAGCGGGAATGAAAGACTCATTCAAGCGCATTGTTAGACAGTAAGATGTATACCCGCGCACCTTCACAGGCTAAAGTTAGGGCTCCAGGCTAGACTTTAGATCCATAACACTAATCCTGAAAAAGTTGGGGAAATAGAATGTTCCAGCAAGAAGTTACCATTACCGCACCAAACGGACTGCATACTCGCCCTGCTGCGCAATTTGTCAAAGAAGCTAAAGCCTTCCAGTCAGAAATCACTGTCACTTCCAATGGTAAATCTGCCAGCGCTAAAAGCCTGTTTAAGCTGCAGACGCTGGGTCTGACCCAGGGCACCGTTGTGACCCTTTCTGCGGAAGGTGAAGATGAGCAAAAAGCCGTAGAGCATTTAGTTAAGCTGATGGCGGAACTGGAGTAATCTCCTTTCTGCACCGCTTTAAAACGACTCTTCTGCGCCATTGCGTGCAACATCTTGATCGCGGACAAACTGTCCGCGTTATTGCTTTCGTAGAGTACGTGTCCCACGACTATGGCAATGCAACGAGTCCAGTCAGCCATCGTGATTAAAAGGTAGGGTTATGATTTCAGGCATTTTAGCATCACCAGGTATCGCTTTCGGCAAAGCTCTGCTGCTGAAAGAAGACGAGATCGTCATCAACCGTAAAAAGATTTCAGATGATCAGGTTGAGCAGGAGATCCAGCGCTTTCTTCAGGGCCGCGGCAAAGCGGCTGAACAGCTGGAAGCCATTCGCATCAAAGCCAGCGAATCCCTGGGTGAAGAAAAAGCAGCGATCTTCGAAGGCCACATCATGTTGCTGGAAGATGAAGAGCTGGAGCAGGAAATCACCGACCTGATCAAAAAAGATCACGCAACTGCCGATGCCGCGGTGAATTCCGTGATTGACGCTCAGGCTAAAGCGCTGGAAGAGCTGGATGATGAATACCTGAAAGAGCGTGCGGCGGACGTGCGCGACATCGGTAAACGCCTGCTGCAAAATATTTTAGGTCTGCACATTGTCGATCTGAGCGCAATCCAGGACGAATCTATTCTGGTGGCGAAAGATTTAACGCCGTCAGAGACCGCACAGCTAAACCTGAAAAAGGTGCTGGGCTTTATTACCGACCTGGGTGGTCGGACGTCGCACACGTCTATCATGGCGCGTTCGTTAGAAATCCCTGCGATCGTCGGCACCGGTAACGTGACCACCTCCATTAAAAACGGTGACTTCATCATTCTGGATGGCGTGAACAATGCGATTCACGTCAATCCGTCTGACGCCGTTCAGGAAGAGCTGAAAGCGGTTCAGAACCAGTACCTGTCCGAAAAACATGAACTGGCTAAGCTGAAAGATCTGCCCGCGGTAACTCTGGATGGTCATCAGGTTGAAGTCTGCGCCAACATCGGCACCGTGCGAGATATCGCCGGCGCAGAGCGTAACGGCGCTGAAGGTGTCGGTTTGTATCGCACCGAGTTCCTGTTTATGGATCGCGATTCGCTGCCGACCGAAGAAGAGCAGTTCCAGGCGTACAAAGCCGTTGCTGAAGCGATGGGCTCGCAGGCCGTTATCGTGCGTACCATGGACATTGGCGGTGATAAAGACCTGCCTTACATGAATCTGCCAAAAGAAGAGAACCCCTTCCTCGGCTGGCGTGCTATTCGTATCGCGATGGATCGTAAAGAGATCCTGCATGCTCAGCTGCGCGCCATTCTGCGTGCCTCCTCGTTCGGCAAGCTGCGTATCATGTTCCCGATGATTATTTCGGTCGAAGAAGTCCGCAGTCTGAAAGCCGAGCTGGACATGCTTAAAGCGCAGTTACGCGAAGAAGGCAAAGCGTTTGATGGGTCAATCGAAGTCGGCATTATGGTCGAAACGCCTGCCTCAGCCGTGATTGCCCGCCACCTGGCTAAAGAAGTCGACTTCTTTAGCATTGGGACAAACGATTTGACGCAGTATACTCTCGCAGTAGATCGTGGTAATGATTTGATTTCGCACCTGTATAACCCAATGACACCGTCAGTGCTGAACCTCATCAAGCAAGTTATTGATGCGTCTCATGCTGAAGGTAAATGGACTGGCATGTGTGGTGAGCTGGCAGGTGACGAACGTGCTACACTACTGTTACTGGGAATGGGGCTGGACGAATTCAGCATGAGTGCCATTTCTATCCCTGGCATCAAGAAAATTATTCGTAATACACATTTCGAAGATGCGAAGGCGTTGGCAGAGCAGGCACTGGCTCAACCTACGGCGGAAGACTTAATGAACCTGGTTAACAAGTTCATTAAAGAAAAAACGCTCTGCTGATCCACGAGATGCTGGCCCCAAATTACTGCTTAGGAGAAGATCATGGGTTTGTTTTCTAAACTTTTTGGCGAAAAAACAGATAGCGCTGGGACAATTGATATCGTAGCGCCTCTGTCAGGCGAAATCGTGAACATTGAAGACGTACCAGATGTGGTGTTTGCAGAAAAAATCGTGGGTGACGGTATTGCGATCAAACCAAGCGGCAACAAAATGGTTGCTCCGGTTGACGGGACTATCGGCAAGATTTTCGAAACCAACCACGCATTTTCAATCGAATCAGATAACGGCATTGAGCTTTTTGTTCACTTCGGTATTGATACCGTTGAACTGAAAGGCGAAGGCTTCAAACGTATCGCTGAAGAAGGTCAGAAGGTTAAAAAAGGCGACGTGGTTATTGAGTTCGATCTGGCGCTGCTGGAAGAGAAAGCGAAATCAACCTTGACGCCTGTTGTCATCTCCAACATGGATGAAATCAAAGATCTGACGAAGCTTTCTGGTCAGGTCATTGTGGGTGAAACCCCTGTGATTCGCATCAGGAAGTAAACGAAAAACGGCACCTGAGGGTGCCGTTTTTTTATGTTCGTTTTCCGCGTTAATCCGGCTGCCAGCGCGGCAAACGCAGCGTGAGCTCCAGCCCGCCTTCCGGTCGGTTAACGGCGTGCACTTCCCCATGATGCGCCAAGACCACTTTACGTACGATAGCCAACCCCAGCCCGTAACCTTTGCCCATCAGCGGAGAATTCACGCGTACAAACGGGTCAAAGATACTGGAAAGTTTGGTTTCTTCCACACCCGGCCCCTGGTCACGTACGTGAATAGCCAGCCACTGCGATTCCACCTTCAGGCTCACATGAATACGTTGTCCCGGCAGCGAGAAGCGCAGGGCATTACGTAATACGTTTTCAATGCCACGGCGGCACAGTTCCGCATTACCACGCACCGTATGATCGGCGCGCTCATCAACGTCATACACGACATCCACACCGGGGATCTGCGCTTCATAACGTAAGTCTGTCACCACCGCCTCCAGCAATCCCGCAAGGTCGAAATAGTGTTCTCCCGGCATGCTTTCGTGTTCTGCACGCGCCAGAGTCAACAGCTCGCCGATCATCTTATCAAGTCGTTGCGCTTCTTCGTCAATGCGATCCAGTGAGGTACTGACATTCTCTGGCCTTTGACGTGCCAGCCCGGTGGCCAACTGCAGGCGAGCAAGCGGTGAGCGCAGTTCGTGAGAGATATCATGAAGCAGCGCCTCACGCGCCTTCACCAGCGTATCCAGCCGCTCTACCATGGCATCGAATGCCTGAGCCACGCTCGACAGCTCATCGTGGCGTTTACGCAGTGCCGGATAAAGCCGGACGCGTAAATCCCCATTAGCCACGCGCGAAAACCCTTCGCGTAGCTGTCGCATTGGCCGGGTCAGGTTCCAGGCCAATAGCAAACTGAACAGCAGCCCTACCGAGCCAGCAAAAATAAACATGGGTTCAGGTATGTTCAGAAAGTTGTGTGGTCGCCCTTCCCGACTCAGCTCACGCATTCCTCTGAGGTCGTACATCAGTTCATAATCGTTGCCGTCTGCACCCTTTACCTGACGCACCAACCGATTGGGGAAAAACGATTTATCAGTGGTATCGGAAACAGGCGGCGGCGCGCTGACGGCGGGCTGAAGGTCATCAACAGGACTTATGCTCAGGAACTGGCGTTCCTCAGGCGTCCACTCTGCTGTCATCACCTTGAGTGCGGCTGGCCCTTCACGTTCCAGCACGGACGTGGCTGATGCCATTAACACATCCGCCAGACGCTGTGTTACCTGAAGTTCAGGCGGATGGTGGCGGGTTCCGGAAAGTGAAAACCCCAGCCAGATAAGCTGGCTGATGATGAAAAATACCAGCCAAAAGCCCAGCAGGATTTTCCAGAACATGCGTCCGCGATAGCTGTGACTCATCGAATGCGATAGCCAATGCTGCGAACGGTTTCAATCGTAATGCTCTCCGCCGTGAGCGCACTGAGCTTCTGACGAATATTACTGATGTGAACATCCACGCTGCGATCGTAAGCTTCGCGCGGTCGGCCCAGACCTTTTTCTGACAGTTCGTCTTTCGTCACTACCCGGTCGGGTGAACGCAGCAGCAAATCGAGCAGGTTAAATTCTGAGGCGGTCAGGTCAAACGTTTTGCCCTTCCACTCCGTAATCCGCCTGGCAGAATTAAGGGTGAGCTCGCCCCACTGCAGTATCTCTTTTTTGTCCTGCTGCGGTGCAAGCTCCTCAACCCGGCGCAGGACCGCGCGCAAACGCGCAACCAGTTCACGGGGATAACAGGGTTTGGGCATATAGTCATCCGCGCCCATTTCCAGCCCGATGACCCGATCAATATTATCGCCTTTGGCGGTCAGCATAATTACCGGCAGGCGGCTTTGCTGACGTACCTGGCGCAGCACGTCGGTGCCGCTCATATCGGGCAACATAATGTCCAGTATCATGGCGCTAAACTCCCCCGACAGCGCTCCCTGAACCCCGGCACTGCCGGTTAACACCAGCTGAGCGTCAAAACCTTCTGTTATCAGGTATTGGCTTAACATGGTGCCTAACTCTACGTCGTCATCTACCAGCAAGATTTTCATTGTTATCTCTCATGCGTAACTGGCGCTATTTTGAACCGAGCCAACGTAATGCGCAGCCGGTTTTACGCGATCCTTACAGATGCGACTAAGCATAGTGCCAACACCGGTAAATAAAAAAGGCTTATGCGCCCTGGTGGGCAACACACGCCTTTTTTAACGCATCGGTATTGAGGAGGACGCTACTGATAAATTCCGGTTGAGAGATAGCGATCGCCCCGGTCGCAGACGATAGCCACCACCACGCTCCCCGGATTCGCCCGGGCGATGCGCAGTGCGCCAGCAACCGAACCGCCGGAACTGACGCCGCAGAAGATGCCTTCACGTCGCGCTAACGCGCGCATGGTTTCTTCGGCTTCCTGCTGTCCCATATCAATGATGTCATCCACCAACTCAGGGCGATAAATGCCCGGCATGTAAGCCTGGGGCCAGCGGCGGATGCCGGGAATGCTGCTGCCTTCGGTAGGCTGCAGGCCAATCACTTTAACGCCGGTCTGGTGATCCTTTAAAAACCGGCCTACGCCAGTAATGGTTCCCGTGGTACCCATGCTGGAAACAAAGTGGGTCATTCGCTGTTTCGACTGCTGCCACAGCTCAGGCCCGGTGGTTTGGTAATGGCCGAGCGGGTTATCCGGGTTATTGAACTGGTCCAGTACCCTTCCTTCGCCCCGTGCCGCCATCTCCTGAGCCCGATCGCGTGCGCCTTCCATCCCCTGCTCGCGGCTAATCAGCACCAGTTCTGCGCCGTAGGCGCGCATCGCATCCTGCCGCTCCTGACTCATGTTGTCGGGCATCAGCAGCCGCAGCCGATACCCCTTCAACGCGGCAATCATCGCCAGCGCAATGCCGGTATTGCCACTGGTGGCTTCGATCAACTGGTCGCCCGGCGTAATGTCGCCGCGCAACTCGGCCTGGTGGATCATCGACCAGGCGGCCCGATCTTTCACTGAACCGGCAGGGTTATTGCCTTCCAGCTTAAGCCAGACTTCACTGCCGTTGTCAGGCGCCAGGCGCTGTAATCTGATGAGCGGCGTATTGCCGATGGTGTCTTCCAGAGTGGTCACGATGCATTTCCTGGCAAAACCCTCTCCGCCCTGATCCAGGCCACAGCCTGGGTTATCGCGGTATTCAGGTCATTAAAAAGGCGGGACACTGTCCCGCCCTGCGTGAAAAAAGAAAATATCAGGCGCTGTGTGCAAAGGCAACCGCCCGTAACGGTGTCGCGCCCTGGTACAGTCGGGCCTGCTGCAGCCCCACGAACAGGCGCTCGCCGCGCAACGGCGCGGTCTGTTCACCGTCAAAGACCAGCGAGAAGGGCTCGCTCTGCCATCCCGTTGGCTGCACCACCAGCTGCCAGAAGTGACCACGAGGACTGACTTCTAAGACCTGAACGGGCAGCGGCGTTTCCAGGCTACTTCTGCGCGAAACGTCGATTTCCCACGGGCGCAGGAACAGATCGACCGCGCCCTGATGTGCAGAGGTATAGCCTAACGGCCAGTGGTGCGCCCCGACATGGAACTGAGAACCATGCACTTCACCGTCGAAGCGGTTAACCTCACCCAGGAATTCCAGCACGAAGCGCGTGGCGGGATCGCGCCAGACTTCATCCGGCGTCCCCACCTGTTCGATGCTGCCCTGGCTCATCACCACCACGCGATCGGCCACTTCCATCGCCTCTTCCTGATCGTGGGTGACGAACACGCTGGTGAACTTCAATTCTTCGTGCAGCTGACGTAACCAACGGCGCAGCTCTTTACGCACCTGAGCGTCCAGCGCACCAAAGGGCTCATCCAGCAACAGGATTTGCGGTTCCACGGCCAGGGCTCTTGCCAGCGCGACGCGCTGCTTCTGCCCTCCCGAAAGCTGGGCCGGGAAACGGTTCGCCAGATGGGAAAGCTGCACCATCTCCAGCAGGCGCGTGACGCGTTTTTTAATTTCCGCACTGGACGGACGCTCACGGCGCGGCAGCACGGTCAGGCCAAAGGCAATATTGTCGAAGACCGTCATATGACGGAACAGCGCATAGTGCTGGAAGACAAATCCGACCTGGCGATCGCGGGCGTGCAGGCGGCTGACATCGTGGTCGTGAAAACGAATCTGACCGCTGTTCTGATGTTCCAGTCCAGCAATGATGCGCAGCAGCGTGGTTTTACCGGAACCGGACGGCCCCAGTAAGGCCACCATCTGGCCAGACGGAATATCCAGTGAGATATCGTTCAGCACCGCTGTGCGACCAAAGGATTTGTTGATCTGGTTAATCTCAATGCTCATGATTGTCCTCCAGTTGCAGGCGTTTGTGCTGTTGCTCTAAACGCCATTGCACAATGCTTTTCAGAAACAGCGTCACGATTGCCATCACGGTCAGTAAGGCTGCGGCAGTAAAGGCGCCCACCGTGTTGTAATCCTGATGCAGTAATTCAACCTGAAGCGGTAAGGTGTAGGTTTCACCGCGAATAGAACCCGAAACCACGGAAACCGCGCCAAACTCACCAATCGCGCGGGCGTTGGTCAGCACGACGCCATACAGCATGGCCCAGCGAATATTCGGCAGCGTCACGCGACGGAACATCTGCCAGCCCGAGGCACCTAACAGCACCGCGGCTTCATCTTCATGACTGCCCTGGCTCAGCATCACCGGCACCAGTTCGCGCACCACAAACGGACAGGTAACGAAGACGGTGACAAGCACCATGCCAGGCCAGGAGAACATCACCTGAATATTATGGGCATCCAGCCAGCCGCCCGCCGGGCCGTTAATGCCCCAGAACAGGAGATACATCAGGCCCGCCACGACAGGCGATACCGCAAAGGGAATATCGAACAGCGTCAAAAGCAGCTGACGTCCCGGAAAGGTAAAGCGTGTCACCAGCCAGGCCAGCAGCGTGCCGAACACTAAATTCACCGGCACGGTAATCAATGCGACCAGCACCGTAAGCCATATGGCATGGAGCATATCGCTGTCGGTCAGATTGCTTAAGGTGACGCCCAGTCCTTTATGCAGGGCCTCCCAGAAGATGGACACCATCGGCACGACCAGCAGCAGCAAGGATATCAGCGCACCGATACCAATAAGCAGCCACTTGGCCCAGTTAACAGGCTGGCGGTCGGCATGATTGAGTTGCGAAATCTCTGCCATTAATGGCCTCCCAGACGACGACCAAAGCGGCTTTGTAAAGTGTTGATAGCGAAAAGTAACAGCAGCGATGCCGCCAGAATGACCGAGGCAATGGCGCTGGCTGCCGGATAGTCAAACTCCTGCAGGCGCACGAAGATCATCAGCGAGGTCACTTCGGTTTTCCAGGCGATGTTGCCGGCAATAAAGATTACCGCACCAAACTCGCCCAGGCTGCGGGTAAACGACAGCGCGGTGCCCGCGAGTAAGGCCGGTGCCACTTCAGGCAGAACGACCCGGCGGAAGCTCTGCCAGGGCGTGGCGCCCAGCGTTTGAGCCGCTTCCTCATATTCAGGCCCCAGCTCTTCCAGCACCGGCTGCACGGTACGCACCACAAACGGAATACTGGTGAAGGCCATCGCGAGCGCGATACCGATCCAGGTATAGGAGATCTTGATATCAAAATGCGCGAACCACTGTCCATACCAGCCGTTCACGGAAAACAGACCGGCCAGCGTCAGGCCAGCAACCGCGGTCGGCAGCGCAAACGGCAGATCCATCAGACCATCGAGCAGCGTGCGGCCCGGAAAACGGTAACGCGTTAAGATCCACGCCATTAACATGCCGAATACGGCATTAAACAGTGAGGCCACACCGGCCGACAGCAGCGTGACCTTATAGGCTGCGATGAGCTGCGGATTGGTGACCACGTCCCAGTATTGCTGCAACGTCATCTGCGACAGCTGCATAATCAGTGCGCTGATTGGCAGCAGCAGCACCAGACAGGTAAAGAGCAGGCTGGTGCCCAGGCTGAGACCGAAACCGGGCAGGACGCGTTTTTGGCTGGCTGCAAACATGATCACCGCCCCGCCGCTAATAACTGGTCTAGCTCGCCACCGCTGGCGAAATGGGTTTTCATCACGTTATCCCAGCCGCCAAAAATGTCTTCAACACGAAACAGGTTCGTGGCAGGAAAACGGGCTTTTTGCTGCGCCATTAACTGCGGATTGTTCACGCGGTAATAGAAATCCGTAATAATTTTCTGCGCCGCAGGAGAATACAGCCAGGTCAGATAGGCTTTCGCTGCATCGGCTGTTTTATTCTGCTCGACGTTTTTATCTACCCAGGCAACGGGAAACTCCGCGAGAATATCGGTTTTAGGCACCACGACTTCGTAGTCGTCTTTGCCGTACTGGTTGCGGATGTTATTCACTTCAGACTCAAAACTGATCAACACATCGCCCAGACCGCGTTCAGCAAAGGTGGTCGTAGCACCTCGGCCACCGGTATCGAAGACTTCAACATTTTTCAGAAATTTTGTCATAAAAGCGCGGGTTTTAGCCTGATCGCCCCCGTCAGCGTTGCTGGCGGCGCCCCAGGCAGCAAGATAGGTATAACGTCCGTTGCCCGAGGTTTTGGGATTAGGAAAAATCAGCTTCACATCGTCACGGGTTAAATCGGACCAGTCGTGAATCTGCTTTGGGTTTCCCTTGCGCACTAGGAACGCCATGGTGGAGTAAAACGGCGAACTGTTATTCGGCAGGCGGGTTTGCCAGTCGGCAGGGATCAGTTTGCCTTTATCGTGCAGCACCTGCACATCGGTGACCTGGTTATAGGTCACCACATCGGCACGCAGGCCTTGCAGGATCGCCAGCGCCTGTTTGGATGACCCGGCATGAGACATCTTAATGGTCAGCTTGTCGTCAGGATGGCTGGCATCCCACTGGCTGACAAAAGGCGCATTCAGGGCGACAAATAATTCACGTGCGACATCGTAAGAGCTGTTCAACAGCTCGGTCGCGTTTGCGGCACCGGCCAGACTCAGCGACAGTGCGAGTCCGCTCACGATTTTTTTCATCGCTGGTAAGGTCATGGTTCACCCTGAGGAAATTTGATGCAGATCTCATCTGCAGATACAGCAGTTTATTTATAACTCAGCGTAAACCCGTAACGGTTTTATATATCGTTTGCTGATTTCAAAGTCGAAAAAGGCATAAGGCGGCGGGAAAAGACAGACGAAAAACAGAATTGGACGCGCAGGGCCGGTTATGCCCTGCGGTTGAGCGGTGTGAAAAAAGACTTAGCGCTGCCAGACAATTTTGCTGAGCGTCCAGCTCTTGAGTGTGTCATCCGACGGCATCAACCCTTCTGGCCCGTGCCAGGTTCCGCTGTAGACATAGCGAAGATGCTGACTGTTGGGCGCGCGGCACTCCACGTCACGGTTGTCCAGTCCGCTCGCCAGCACGCAGTTGTTGAAGGCTTTGTCGAATTTGGCGCTGAACGCGTCACCGATTTTGCTGCCATCGGCGCTGGCGATACGGCTGTCCAGCACCTCAACGCGATCGACCTGCGTCTGACCATAAATCACCAGCATCACTTTGCCATCATCCATAGCCTGCCAGAACGACACCACCTGCCCGTTATGGCCGCGCATGCCCTGACGCAGATCGTACTTGCCTTTTAACCCCTCTTTTATGGCGGCTTCGGTCATGGTCGTTGAGCCATTGATGCCGCCCACGCCCTGCTCTGTGGCCGTAAGCGAGGAACCAAACCAGTTCCACGGCAGCGCGGCAGACCAGTGATAGCTCAGTGGATTCCACCAGCTTACCTGCTGGCTGCTGTTAGCATCAGTACCGGAGGAACTGGCACACCCACTGACCAGCATGGCCACAGTCAGTAACGTGTAACGAACAGCTTTCATGAAAACTCCTGTTAATAAAAGAACATTAAGGCAGAACTGATTGGAGTCGCAAAGCGGCAAAAAGTTTATTCAGCATGCGGTTGGGGTAAAAAGCAGGCGCGAAGCCGAACGCTGCTGAATAACCAGAGCAGCGCGAGCAGATCGAATAGCGTCAGTAACAGGGGAAGCGGTGAACTGAGGAAGTCCGCCAGATACAGCTGTGCGCCTTGCCAAATCAGGTTAATTGCTACGGAAAGCATCAACACCTGACGCCAGCTGCGCCACACTCGGGGCAAACGCGAACGATAGCCGGTCAGCAGCAGGCCCGCCAGCGCCGGTAAGCCAAGCGCCAGCCCTACCCAGAAGGCCTGGCGATCGGGATAAAAGAGCGCCAGAAGATCGTTTCCCTGCTGGCGTGAGGCGCCAGCCATGATCAGCAACAGCCAGGTACGCGACTGCAGCAGCAGAATCAGCCAAAAAAGAAACGGCAGACGCAGCTGACCTTTATCGTCGTACTCTTCAGGCGGCCAGACGGAATTAATATTCACGATCTTCGATTAAACGTTTACCCAGCAACACCACATCGACCGTTTCATAGTCGAGTTTTTCATAGAAGGCGACGACCTGATCGTTTTCTTCACGTACCATCAAATGGATTTTTGGGCAGCCGCGCGCAATGAGTTTTTTTTCAAGCCGGTTCATCAAGGCATTGGCAAAACCACGCCCCTGATAATCAGGATGCACGGCCAGATAGTAGGCCGCCCCGCGATGCCCGTCGTAGCCGCCCATGACCGTTCCGACAACTTCACCGCCCACTTCAGCCACCAGAAAAAGATCGGCGTCGTGATGCATTTTACGTTCGATATCCAGTTCCGGATCGTTCCACGGGCGTAACAAATCACAGCGTTCCCAGAGCGTGATTACTTCTTCAAAGTCTTCCTGGCGGAAGGTGCGGATTTCCATCTTCTTTTCCTGCTATTTACCACAATTTGCTGATTATCACGCTTTCTTCGTCGGGCGCAACCCTCCCCACTGGCGGCAACGTTAAAAAAAAGGGATTTGGCTGTTAGTGGGCTGAAATACAAAGTAATAACCTGAAATGCTTGAAAGATCGCCCTGGCGCTAACGTTACGCTATAACACTTTGCATGATTGTTGCTTATGGACCTGCACATGCATTTGCTTAAACGTTTGATTCACCGCCGCCAGCTTCTGCTGTCAGGACTGGCGCTGGCTGTTTTGTCCCCGCGCGCCGTACAGGCGAAAGAACAGCAGGCTTCGCTCTCTTCCCGTCACTCCTCACCCAAGCCACCCGCCAGTAACGGTAAACGCATTGTGATGATCGATCCGGGGCACGGCGGGATTGATTCGGGTGCGGTGGGCGAAGAAGGCGCGGAAGAGAAACATATCGTCCTGGAAATTGCCAATAACGTGCGCCGTGAACTGCAGTCCCATCCCCGCATTGAAGTGCGGCTGACGCGCGACAGCGATCACTTTATTCCGCTTTATCAGCGCGTGGAAATTGCCCATCAGCATGGCGCGAATCTGTTTATGTCCATCCATGCCGATGGCTACACCAGCCCCGATGCCAACGGCGCCTCAGTCTTCGCCCTGTCCAACCGCGGTGCCAGCAGTAGCATGGCGCGCTATCTGTCGAACAGAGAGAACGATGCCGACAAGGTCGGTGGCGCAAAGGTGGAAGCGCAGGATCACTATCTGCAGCAGATCCTGTTTGACCTGGTGCAAACGGATACCATTAAGAACAGCCTGACGCTGGGTAAACATGTGCTGGATCAGATCCGGCCGGTGCACCACCTTCACAGTCAGCACACCGAACAGGCCGCTTTTGCCGTATTAAAATCGCCGTCGATTCCCTCGGTACTGGTGGAAACCTCGTTTATCACCAACCCACGGGAAGAGCAGCTATTGGGCACCAGCGCGTTTCGTCAAAAAATCGCGTCGGCTATCGCCACGGGAATAATCAACTACTTTGATGAGTACGATCGCCGAATGTCATAATGAATCAGCTATAATCACGTCCAATTTTTACCAAGAGAAGCTCATCACATGCCAGATATCTCCCGTGTAAAAACGTTCCTGTTGGATTTGCAGGATGAGATTTGTCGCAAGCTGACCGCCGAAGACGGCGGTGCCCATTTTATTGAAGACAGCTGGCAGCGCCCCGGCGGCGGCGGCGGACGAAGCCGCGTGCTGCGTGATGGCGCCGTCTTTGAACAGGCCGGCGTCAACTTTTCGCACGTTCATGGCGATCAGATGCCCGCGTCCGCTACCGCGCATCGGCCTGAACTGACCGGGTGCAGTTTTGAAGCCATGGGCGTGTCGCTGGTGATTCATCCGCACAATCCCTATGTGCCGACCAGCCATGCCAACGTGCGTTTCTTTATTGCCGAAAAACCCGGTGCCGAGCCTATCTGGTGGTTTGGCGGCGGCTTCGATATGACACCGTTTTACGGTTTCGAAGAGGATGCGCTGCACTGGCATCAGACGGCTTTTGATCTATGCCAGCCTTTTGGCGAGGACGTGTACCCGCGCTTTAAAAAGTGGTGCGACGACTATTTCTACCTAAAACACCGTGACGAGCAGCGCGGGATTGGTGGGCTATTCTTCGATGATGTTCATCTGCCTGGCTTTGAAAAAAGCTTCGCGCTGATTCAGGCGGTGGGCCGGGGATTCCTGGACGCCTATCAGCCCATCGTGGCGCGCCGCAAGTCGTTGCCGTTTGGCGAGCGTGAACGTCAGTTTCAGCTCTATCGTCGTGGTCGCTACGTGGAATTTAATCTGGTGTGGGATCGCGGCACGCTGTTTGGCCTGCAAACCGGAGGCAGAACGGAATCGATTCTGATGTCTCTGCCGCCTCTGGTACGCTGGGAATATGATTATCATCCTGAGCCGGATTCGCCAGAGGCCGCGCTCTACCGCGATTTTCTGCCGGTGAAGAACTGGCTTAACCTGCCCGAGTGACGTTCGTCTTCCTGCCCCGCGTAACGGGCAGGAAGACAAAGTTAACAGCGCTTTCATGCGCGAAGGTGAAAATCGGGGCTGCATGCGGCCCCGTTGTGTTACAGCGGCTGGGTTTGTGCTTCTACCACCGCCAGCGCCACCATATTAACGATGCGCCGCACGGAGGCGATGCGGGTGAGTACGTGTACCGGTTTGGTCATCCCCATCAGCACCGGCCCCACCGTCACGCCGTCAGCGTGCGAGACGCGCAGCAGGTTGTAGCTGATTCGTGCCGCCTCCACGTTGGGCATAATCAACAGGTTGGCGCTGCCTTTCAGCGGGCTGTCGGGCATGATCTCCCGACGAATGCTCTCTACCAGTGCCGCATCGCCGTGCATCTCGCCGTCAATTTCCAGCTCAGGTGCGCGCTGCTGCACCAGCGCCAGTACGTCACGCATTTTTCGAGCGCCAGGAGAATTTGAGGTGCCAAAGCTGGAGTGCGACAGCAGGGCAACCCGCGGTTCAATACCAAATCGCCGCACGGTTTCGGCCGCCATTAACGTGATGTCCGCTAACTGCTCGGGTGTGGGATCTTCATTTACGTAGGTATCCGCAATAAAGGTGTTGCCGTGCGGCAGCAGCAAGGCATTCATGGCCCCTGCCACTTTCACATCGGAACGCAGGCCCAGCACTTTCTCCACAATCTCGTAGTGCTCGTTGTAATCCCCGATGGTGCCGCAGATGAGCGCATCCGCTTCACCGCGATAGACCATGATGGCCCCAATGAGCGTCGGATTACCGATCACCGCGCGCTGTGCCTGCTCGGGCGTTACGCCGCGCCGCTTCATCATCTGGTAATACTCGTTCCAGTATGCTTTAAAACGGGGATCGGATTCGTTGTTGACGATTTCGAAATCCTTTCCGGCTTCGATCTTCAGCCCCTGCTTTTCAAGGCGCATCGCGATAACGTTCGGGCGGCCTATCAAAACAGGTTTTGCCAGCCCCAACGACACTAATTCCTGCGTCGCATGCAGCACCCGAACCTCTTCCCCCTCTGCCAGCACCACGCGCTTCGGCGCTTTGCGCGCCTGAGAGAAAATCGGTTTCATAAACAGATTGGTTTTATAGACGAATTCCGTGAGCTGTTCGCGATAGGCGTCGAAGTCGCTAATGGGCCGGGTCGCCACACCGGAATCCATCGCCGCCTTCGCCACCGCCGGGGCGATCTGCACAATTAACCGGGGATCGAAGGGTTTGGGGATCAGATATTCCGGGCCAAAGCTCAGGTCCTGATCGCTATAGGCCGAAGCCACCACATCGCTCTGCTCCGCCTGCGCCAGCTCGGCTATCGCGTGCACCGCCGCCAGCTTCATCTCTTCATTGATGGCCGTTGCGCCAACATCCAGCGCTCCCCGAAAGATAAACGGAAAGCACAGGACGTTATTCACCTGATTAGGATAGTCAGAACGGCCGGTGCAGATAATGGCGTCGGGCCGCACGGCCTTAGCGAGCGGCGGCAGAATTTCTGGCTGCGGATTCGCCAGCGCCAGAATCAGCGGATCGCTGGCCATGGTTTTGACCATGTCAGGCGTCAGGACGTCCGGGCCAGAGCAGCCCAGAAAAATGTCGGCGCCCTCAATAACCTCGGCCAGCGTACGTTTTCCCTGATCCTCAACCGCATAGTCGGCCTTGGTCTCCGCCATATTGGGCTCGCGCCCACGGTAGATCAGCCCTTTTGAATCGCACACCTGAATATTGTGCTTCTGCAAACCCAACGCGACCAGCAGATTCATGCAGGCAATCGCCGAGGCGCCCGCGCCGGAGACCACCAGCCGCACGTCGGAAATCGCCTTCTTGATAATACGCAATCCGTTTAACACCGCCGCCGTGCAGATAATCGCCGTGCCGTGCTGATCGTCGTGGAACACCGGGATTTTCATGCGTTGCCGTAGCTGCTGCTCAATATAGAAACACTCTGGCGCTTTGATATCTTCCAGGTTGATGCCGCCGAAGGTGGGTTCCAGCGCCGCGACGATCTCAATCAGCTTATCGGGATCGTGCTCATCGACCTCAATATCAAAGACGTCAATACCGGCAAACTTCTTGAATAAAACGCCCTTGCCTTCCATCACCGGCTTACCGGCCAGCGCACCAATGTTGCCCAGGCCCAGCACCGCCGTGCCGTTAGAAATGACCGCCACCAGATTACCGCGTGCGGTGTATTTATGGGCGGCCAGGGGATCGGCGGCAATTTCTAAGCAGGGCGCGGCGACGCCGGGTGAATAGGCCAGGGCCAGATCGCGCTGGGTGGCCAGCGCTTTAGTGGGCGAGACCTGAATCTTGCCGGGAGTGGGATACTGGTGAAAATCGAGCGCACTTTGCTTCAGTTGGTCATCCATTTGACATCCTTCTTCGCCAGGTAAGTGAACGCCCAGTATAGAAAGCAGACAACCACAAAGCGGTGAGGCGCTTCAAAGAACCTCATTTCTTAAGGCACAGATTGTTACAGTCTGGTCTGCGTCATTTGTCATGGCTGCTATTCTTAATAACCGGGCAGTCGTTATCCGCAGAAATGTCATCTCGGATGATTGCGCGCTACCCCCATCGCACAACATTCAGAGAAAACGCATTTTCACTGCACCCTGTCTGTTGCAAGGTGGTGAGTCGGCGTTACTGCGACCGGTAATGTCTGCACTGATTAGGGCACGAGGCCAGAGGTGTTCCCTTTCGTTACAACGTTTTTTTCAAGGAGTGTAGAAATGAACCAGCTTGAAGCCCTTAAACAGTTCACTACCGTGGTGGCTGACAGTGGCGATATCGAATCGATTCGAAATTATCACCCACAAGATGCGACCACCAACCCCTCGCTTATTCTGAAAGCATCTGCTCTCCAGCCTTACAAACACCTGATTGATGACGCCATCGACTATTCGAAAAAGCAGGGCGGCAGCAAAGAGACGCAGATCATCAACGCCAGCGACAAAGTGGCAATCAATCTCGGTATGGAAATCCTGAAAAGCATACCGGGCCGTGTTTCGACCGAAGTGGATGCGCGCCTCTCCTTCGATCGTGGCATGTGCGTCACGAAAGCGGAAAAGCTGGTTCGCATGTATGAAGAACACGGCATTGACCGCTCACGCATCCTGATCAAACTGGCTTCCACCTGGGAAGGCATTAAGGCGGCTGAAGAACTGGAAAAAAATGGTATCCAGTGCAACCTGACCTTGCTGTTCTCCTTCGCGCAGGCCCGTGCCTGTGCCGAAGCCGGTGTTTACCTGATTTCACCTTTTGTGGGCCGTATTTACGACTGGTACAACACCCGCAAACCGATGGACCCGTACCACGTGGATGAAGATCCCGGCGTGAAATCCGTACGCCGCATTTACGATTACTACAAGAAGCACCGCTATGACACCATCATCATGGGCGCCAGCTTCCGTAAAGTTGAGCAGGTGCTTGCCCTGGCCGGTTGTGACCGCCTGACGCTTTCACCTAACCTGCTGGAAGAGTTGCAAAACAGTGAGGAGCCCGTAGAGCGCAAGCTCGAACCCTCAACCGAATGTTTCCACCAGCCTTCCCCGCTGTCCGAGGCCGAATTCCGTTGGGAACATAATCAGGACCCGATGGCGGTAGAGAAACTGGCAGACGGTATTCGTCAGTTCGCCGTTGACCAGCAAAAACTGGAAGATGTGCTGGCAGCGCGTCTGTAGTTTTCCCCCTCTTTTACCGGGCGGGAGCACTCCCGCCCTGATGCTTAACAAGGGAGACCCTTTATGTCCTCACGCAGAGAGTTGGCTAATGCGATTCGCGCATTAAGTATGGATGCGGTACAAAAAGCAAAATCAGGTCATCCTGGTGCGCCAATGGGCATGGCTGATATCGCCGAAGTCCTGTGGCGCGATTTCCTCCAGCACAACCCAACCAACCCCGCCTGGCTGGATCGTGACCGCTTTATCCTTTCAAATGGCCACGGCTCCATGCTGCTGTACAGCCTGTTGCACCTGACCGGATACGATCTGCCGATTGAAGAACTGAAAAACTTCCGCCAGCTCCACTCTAAAACGCCGGGCCACCCGGAAATTGGCTATACGCCAGGCGTGGAAACGACCACGGGTCCGCTGGGCCAGGGCCTGGCGAACGCCGTTGGTCTGGCGATTGCTGAGCGCACGCTGGCGGCCCAGTTTAACCGTCCCGATCACGATATCGTCGATCACTTCACCTATGTTTTCATGGGCGACGGTTGTCTGATGGAAGGCATTTCTCATGAAGTCTGCTCGCTGGCCGGTACGCTCGGACTGGGCAAACTGATTGGCTTCTACGATCACAACGGTATTTCTATTGATGGTGAAACCGAAGGCTGGTTTACCGACGATACGCACAAACGCTTTGAAGCCTATAACTGGCACGTTGTGGGTGAAATCGACGGTCATGACGCCGATGCGGTTAAAGCCGCGATTCAGGAAGCGCAGAGCGTCACCGACAAGCCGTCACTGATCATCTGCCGTACGGTCATTGGCTTCGGCTCACCGAATAAAGCCGGTAAAGAAGAAGCCCACGGCGCGGCGTTAGGCGAAGAAGAAGTGGCGCTGACCCGTAAGCAACTGGGCTGGAACTATCCGGCGTTTGAGATCCCCAAAGAGATTTACCAGCAGTGGGATGCCAAACAGGCCGGCGCTGAGCGCGAAAAAGCCTGGAACAACAAACTGGCGGCCTATAAGCAGGCTTATCCAGAGCTGGCGGCCGAGTACGAGCGCCGCATGAACGGCGGCATGCCGGCAAACTGGGAAGCGGAAACCGCGAAGTTTATTGCCGAGCTGCAGGCCAATCCGCAAAAAATTGCCAGCCGCAAGGCCTCGCAGAATGCCCTGGAAGCCTATGGCAAACTGCTGCCAGAGTTTCTGGGCGGTTCTGCCGACCTGGCACCGAGCAACCTCACCATCTGGTCTGGCTCAAAATCCATCAAAGACGATCCGGCCGGAAACTACATCCATTACGGCGTGCGTGAATTTGGCATGACGGCGATCGGTAACGGCATTGCCCACCACGGCGGCTTTGTGCCCTATACCGCCACCTTCCTGATGTTCGTTGAGTACGCCCGTAACGCGGCGCGCATGGCGGCACTCATGAAGGCCCGGCAGATCATGGTGTATACCCATGACTCCATTGGCCTGGGCGAGGACGGCCCAACCCACCAGCCGGTTGAGCAAATTGCCAGCCTGCGCGTGACGCCAAACATGAGCGTATGGCGCCCCTGTGACCAGGTGGAGACGGCAATAGCCTGGCAGGCAGCGATTGAGCGCCACCATGGCCCGACAGCGCTGATCCTGTCGCGTCAGAACCTGGCTCAGCCTGAGCGTACCGCAGAGCAGGTGGCTAACATCAAGCGCGGCGGTTATGTGCTGAAGGAGTGCGACGGCACGCCAGACATCATCCTGATTGCGACCGGCTCCGAGGTAGAAATAACCCTGGGTGCCGCGACGAAGCTGACAACTGGCGGTCACAAGGTGCGCGTGGTTTCACTGCCCTCCACTGACCTGTTTGACGCACAGGATGCCGCTTACCGTGAGTCGGTGCTGCCTTCTGCGGTCAAAGCGCGCGTGGCGGTAGAAGCAGGCATCGCCGACTACTGGTATAAATATGTTGGCCTGGACGGTGCCATTGTGGGCATGACGACCTTCGGCGAGTCGGCGCCGGCCGAGAAGCTGTTTGCTGAATTTGGCTTTACGGTGGAAAACATCGTCAGCCATGCAGAAGCACTGCTGAAACCCGCATAATCCACTTGCTGCTGAGCGACCTGCTGCTTCGCGTCAGGTCGCCTGGCCAACACGACGTGCCAGCCCTGCGCTGGCACGTCGCTTTTCTGAACGCCTGTTTTCGTCTCTCTCAGCCTCTCCCACTTTCTCAGCCCTACTCCCGGCAAGGGATTCAGGCTGTCTCACGCCTGCACCTTTGGGGAGCCATGCTGCTTTGCGAGCGCTTCAGTCGGCGTAACAGGTTTACTTGAGAAAATGGCTCAGTAATAACAACGAGAGCGAAACGTTAATGGCCCCGCCGATGCGCGTGGCGATCTGCGCAAACGGCATCAGGCCCATGCGGTTACCGGCGGTAAGAATCGCCACATCGCCCGTACCGCCCTGCCCACTCTGGCAGCAGGAAACAATGGCAACATCGATGGGATGCATGCCAATCTTTTTCCCGACAAAGAAGCCCGTTGCGACCAGCGCACTGACCGTGCTGATAATCACCAGCAGGTTGGTGAGCGTAAACGCGGTAACCAGAATATGCCAGGGCGTGATGGCGACGCCGACGGCAAACAGAACCGGATAGGTTACCGCCGTACGGAAGAAGCGATAGACCACCTGAGAACCGGCCAGAATACGCGGAGAAACCCCATTCACCAGTTTTACCAGCACGGCCAGGAACAGCATCCCTACCGGCGCAGGCAGCCCTGTCAGCTTCTGCCCTAACATCCCTACCATATAGAGCAGCACCGCCAGCAGCGCACCGGACGCAATCGCCGTCACGTCAACTTTACCGGAGAAAACGGACTGCAGCGGCTCGGGTTCAACATTGGTCACGTTTGGCATCAGCTGGCCTTCCCCGGTGAGGTGCGGATAACGTTTACCCAGTTGGTTCAGACAGCCGGAGATAATAATGGCGGTCACGCCGCCCAGCATAACCATGGGCAGGATGCGGCCCAGCGCCACGCCCTGATCCATATGGAGCAATGCCGCATAGCCGATGGAGAGCGGAATGGCACCTTCACCGACGCCACCCGCCATAATGGGCAGAATGATGAAAAAGAAAATCTGGAAGGGTTCCAGCCCCAGCGCTAAACCCACGCCCATGCCGACAATCATCCCCACGATTTCACCACAGAGCATGGGGAAAAAGATGCGCAGAAAGCCCTGGATCAGCACCGTGCGGTTCATGCTCATGATGCTGCCGACAATGATGCAGCAAATGTAAAGATAGAGAATATTGGTCGATTTGTAGAATTGCGTCGTGGACGTTACCACGATGTCGGGAAGCAAACCGTAGTACACCAGCGCAGAAGGAATAAAGGTGGCGCAGATAGCCGCTGCCCCTAAACGGCCCACCACGGGCAGGCGTTTGCCAAACTCTCCGCAGGCAAAGCCAAAAAAGGCCAGCGTGGCGACCATGACCACGATATCGCTTTTTAGCGTTCCACTCAGGCAGTCTACCGCAATGAGCGCACCGGCCAGCACAAACAGCGGCAGAGGAATAATCCCGACTTTCCAGTTATCCATAATATGCCACCACTGCTCTTTCAGGGTTTTCCTGCGCGGTGAACGGGTCAGCGTGTCAGACAGAAAAGAATTATCAGGTGAGCTCATTATTATCCTCTTTGCGTCATCGTTTTTTTCAGGATGCCGGGAAAAAAGGCGGAATTACGTGAAGAAGAAGGTATCTGGCATAAAGTTTTAATGGTGTTATTTCCAGAGCGTGATCCGCATCGTGATAATCGCCGTGGTGTTTATGGTTTTTATTCCCCGCTGCCGTTATTCAGCCTTTTAAGGGGCTTTTTTAGCCTAGATAATCGATAAAAATCACTATTTATCAAATAATTAAACCGATGTAGTTCCTATTGTTAAAAAGATGATACATTGAAGTTATTATTCCAAAATACGTGTGACAGTCATGAAGTTGTCATTTCAAACGAAGCTGTTTCTTTCGCTCGTGGTTTTTTCGTCTGTCCTGTTCGTGTTACTGGGAAGCTATTATTACGTCAGCATCACCCGGCAGCTTTATCAGGCGATGAGCATGCGCGCGAAGGTTCAGGCAGACGAGATCGCGCTGATTCCGGAACTGAAAAAAGCGGTGGCGGATCGTGACATCACGACCATCAATGTGCTGATGAAGGCTATAGCCCGGAAAAGCGATGCCAGTTTTATTGTGATTGGCGATAACCAGGCCCTGCATCTTTTTCACTCGGTGACGGCGGACCGAATTGGCAAACCGCTGGTGGGCGGCGATAACGCAGCGGTGCTGGCAGGGAAAAGTATCACCACCATTCGGACAGGCGGCCTGGGAATGTCACTGCGAAGTAAGGCGCCTATTCTCAACGATCGCGGCCAGGTCGTCGGTATTGTTTCCGTTGGCTACCTCGCCCGCTATCTGGATGCCATCACCTTCAGCAACATGATCAACCTGTTGATCGTGGCGGCGCTGGTGCTTATTGCCCTGTTTATTTTCTCCTGGTTTTTTACCTGTAATATTAAAAAACAGATTTTCTCGCTGGAACCGCGCGAGATCGGCCTGATGGTCCGCCAGCAAAAAGCCATGATGGAATCGATCTATGAAGGCGTCATTGTTATCAATGAACAACTGCGGATCGAAGTGATTAATCAGGCTGCCCGCAAGCTGCTGGGACTGTCACAGTCCGCCGAGGCGCTGCGCGGCGAGTCTGTCAGCCAGATCGTCTCCCCGGTGCCCTTTTTATCGCAGCCCGTAATGCTGGAAAAAGATACCCACGATGAGATTTGCCAATTTAACTCGCTGACCGTCATCGCCAGCCGGGTGCGCATCATGCTGGAGGACGCGCTAATGGGATGGGTGATCACCTTTCGCGATTTTAACGACATCGATTCCCTCAGCGCCCAACTCAGCCAGGTGAAACGTTATGTCGATAACCTGCGCATCATGCGTCATGAACAGCTTAACCGCATGAACACGCTTTCCGGGCTGCTGCACATGGGGCGTTTTGACGAAGCGATTGGTTACATTGAAGCGCAGTCCGAGCACGAGCAGGAGTTGCTGGACTTTGTCTCGGCCCGATTCACTTCGCCTCTGCTGTGCGGCTTATTACTGGGCAAAGCCGCTCGCGCCAGAGAAAAAGGCGTCATTCTCCACTTTGATCCCGCGTGCCTGATGGATAAGCCGTTTCCCGCGCTTTCCGATGCCGAACTGATTTCGGTGATTGGCAACCTGCTGGACAACGCCATTGAAGCCACCCAGCGCGCCCCGTTGCCTCATGAACCTGTTGAAGTACTGATTAAACTCAGTACCCGTGAGCTGATCATCGAAGTGGCGGATCGCGGCGTGGGCATTACGCCGGCAATCCGCGAGCGCATGTTTGAACGTGGCATGACCACCAAAACCCGAGGCGATCACGGCATCGGGTTGTATTTAACCGAAAGCTATATTACCCGTGCAGGGGGAACCATTGAGGTCAGCGACAACGTGCCCCGTGGCGCGGTGTTCTCGCTGTTTATCCCCTGTGCGCAAACCAACAGCTGTCCCGTAACGGAAACGGAGAACGTCCGCGATGCAACATGATCCTGTTACCGTCCTGATTGTTGAAGATGAGCCTGAACTGGCTCAGCTTCATGCAGAACTGATTGGTAAGCACCCTGAGCTCAGGCTGGTCGGCATAGCCAGCTCCCTGGCAGAAGCCAGACAGCAGCTTGAACTGACCGCGCCACAGTTGGTGCTGCTGGATAACTACCTGCCTGATGGCAAAGGCATCACCCTGATTGGCGATCCGTTGCTGGCCAACGCGAACTGCTCCATTATTTTTATTACGGCGGCCAGTGATATGGATACCTGCAGCCAGGCCATTCGCAACGGTGCCTTTGATTACGTGCTTAAACCGGTATCCTGGAAACGCCTTAACCGCTCGCTTGCCAACTTCATCGCCTTTGCAGACCAACAGCGCACATGGAAAATTGTCGATCAGAAAAATGTCGATGTGCTGTATCAGTTGCAGGCGAAGAACTACCCGCACGATAACGGCAGCAAAGGCATTGAGGAAAATACCCTGGCCCGGGTTCAGACACTGTTTACGCCCGCCACAACGCGCCTTTTTTCGGTCGATGAGGTGATGACAGAAACCGGGCTGAGTAAAACGACCGCCCGCCGCTACCTGGAGCACTGCGTGGAAACCGGCTTTCTGACGGTCGAAATGCTGTATGGCAAGGTGGGCCATCCCCGGCGCATGTACAAACGCACCTGACCGAACGGGTGTCCCGTGCTCGCCCTGCGCCGGTTCAGTCAGGTGGCTTTCAGGGGCAAAATGCGGCGCCAATCCCATGACGTCACCGGTACGTCTGGCCCGCATGCTGTAATCCGAAACAAAAAAAACTGTCCTTTGCTCTTCCCGTCATCCGCAAACTGATTACTATAGGTTTTCACCCGATTCCTATAGCGAAGCCCTCTCCGTTGAAAATGCGCACTCCTTACGTACTGGCTCTACTGGTTTCTTTGCTTCCCCTTAAAAGCATGGCGCAGGTTGCGCCCGATCCGTTGCTGGCATCCCAAATTGTTGACCGCTATGCGGAGCATATCTTCTATGCCAGCGGTGCGACAGGCATGGCGCTGGTCGCAATAGATGGTAATCAGCGGGTTTTCGCCAGCTTTGGTGACACGCGGCCAGGAAACAATATTCGCCCCCAAAAGGATTCGTTAATTCGTATTGCCTCACTCAGCAAACTGATGACCAGTGAAGTCATGGTGAAGATGGCCGAGCGCGGGGAGATTCGCCTTGACGATCCGCTCAGTAAATATGCACCGCCCGGAAAGCGGGTGCCCAGTTTTGATGGTCAGCCCATTCGGCTGATTAACCTGTCTACCCATACCAGCGGTCTGCCGCGAGAGCAGCCCGGCGGCAAACCCCATCGTCCGGTGTTTGTCTGGCCGACACAGAGTGAACGCTGGCGTTGGTTAAACACGGCCAGCCTGAAAGCCGCCCCCGGCACCAATGCGGCCTATTCCAATCTCGGTTATGACCTGCTGGGCGATGCGCTGTCGCGCGCGGCCGGTAAGCCTTATCCTGCCCTGCTGCAGCAGTTAATTACCCGTCCACTGGGGATGAAAGACACCACCTTTACGCCGTCACCTGAGCAGTGCGCACGCCTGATGGTGGCGGAAAAAGGCGCCAGCCCCTGTAATAACACGCTGGCGGCCATCGGCAGCGGTGGCGTATATTCGACGCCTGATGATATGGGCCGCTGGATGCAGCAGTTCCTCAACTCCTCGGTAAATCACCGTACGCCACAGATCGACCGCCTGCAGACGCTGATCTACCGTCGCGACCAGTTGCATAAAGTTGACGGCATGGACGTGCCGGGCAAAGCCGACGCGCTGGGAATGGGGTGGGTTTATATGGGGCCGGCCAACGGTCGCCCTGGCATTATCCAGAAAACCGGCGGCGGCGGCGGCTTCATCACCTATATGGCGATGGTTCCCCAGCAAAACGTCGGGGTTTTTGTGGTCGTTACCCGCTCGCCTCTGACGCGCTTTACGCCGATGAGTGACGGCGTAAACAACCTGCTCGCTGAGCTGGTAGGCAATCAGAACGGCTCGCCGATGATGGTCCAGGCGATTCCTTAACCGCTCACCGCTGATGAGGCTGACTGGCTCACCCAAAGCGTGGGCCAGTCGTCACTGCTGTGCCAGGCATCGCAGGTTGACTCCTCGGCATACTCGGCTAAAACAAAATGCTCGCCGTCAAACTGCCAGCGGGTCGCGGTACCACAGTCGCCAAGTCCGCGTCCTTTGCCAAAGGTATAGAGCTGCCCGCTTGCCGCATCATAATCTGCGTTAATCAGCTCCAGCTGGCGCTCTGATGCGCCCGGCGGGGTAAAAGGCAAGGTCAGCGTAATCCCACGCGCCACATAGGGCGGCGCACGCGTTACTTCAAAAGCCAGATCGATCACGTTATAGGCGCCCATTTCACAGCTGACCAGCAGCAGCGCTTTTTTGTCTGTCAGCGGCGAGACGCTGACTTCGCGGCGCAGGGGATCAAGGGAACAGGTATCCGAATTTACCCGCCACGTTCCGTAGTCGATCAGCCCGCTGGTCTCGTCACGCGTCAGTGGCGCAGGCGCAGCCATCGCCGGCGGCAGTTGCGGTACGGCCGGTGCGGCCGGGACGCCGGTTCTTCCTCCGCGCCTGACCCAGGCACTCATGCTATTCACCCGGCCCTGCACATCGTCCATAAATAACAACGCGGCTTTCATACCGCGCAACGAGATCTGCGGACCGGCATTGAACGTCAGCTGCAGGCTTTTCGCATCCATGGTCAGTTCAAGAAATTCGTTAATGGCGATAGGATTGCTGGTAGCAAGATGGTGTGGCTCAACCGTCCAGTGCTTGAAGTCAGGCCGCAGCCGACGTTGATCGACTAAAAGATTATCTTGCAGCGCCGGGCCGGGCAGCGCGCCGCTGTATGCACTGCCGTAATCGATGCGCAGTAACGGTTTGTCATCGGATCCCGCACTGCGGGAAAGCGTCATAACCAGGCCCTGGTCGCCAGGTATGCTGCGCGCAACGCAATGCGCCGCATTATTGCAGGTGAGTTGCCAGTCAGAAAACAGCTTCTGTACCGGATCAGCCTGAGCAGCGGCAACCATAAAAACAGACAACGCAAACAGCGATTTCATCCCATACCACATTAAGAAAATCGAACCCCAACTTCTTTGAGTGGAAGATGATAGCGCAATAGCGCACGTCACGAGGGCCGCATTCTGTGAAGTGCTCAGCAAGCGCAGCTAACCGACTAAAAAACATCCGCTTTACAACAAAAGAAAGGCGGTGATCTCTGCAGAATAGTCATCATGCTGTTTCACTCTGATGCGCTCAATCGGATTCGTCGGACATTCCCGCCAGTCGAATCGGTCAAATACACATAAACGGTCAAAAACAGGCATGTTATAGTCGCCACAGGTGCAGGCATAAAAGCCTGTCAGCCCTGTTTCTTACAGTTAAATAACCCTAATTTAGTGATATCAGTCACGTCTTTAATATACCTATTACATAGTTTTTCATAAAAACCCAACAAATATCTCTTTACGCACGCTGTGAGAAGAGTGACCTGCGTAGCCACGCTCAGGCCACATTTTTGCCGCGTGCCTTCCAGTACTTTATAACCCTCGGAGGCCAGCATGTTGCCGATTGAACGCCAGCAGAGAATTATTGATGAATTAATGCGTAATGGACGCGTGATTGTCGCTGAACTGACCGCCTTATGTCAGGTTTCGCAGGAAACGATTCGTCGGGATTTAGCGCAACTGGAAAAGAAAGGCATACTCCAGCGAAGCCATGGCGGCGCTGTTCCGGTTAAACAATATAATGCAGCCATTCAGATAAATAACCGGGCCATTAATGAGTATGAATTATCTTTCCGGCAGCGAATTAATGAACATGTCGATGCCAAAATGACCATTGCTAAGCGGGCGCTGGGGTTTATTAGCCCAGGTGATTGTTTATTACTCGATAGTAGTACCACGTGTTTTTATCTGGCCCGACAGTTACCGGATATTGAATTAACTGTATTAACTAATTCTTTACGCATTGTGCAGACCCTGGCGGCGCGCAGCAGTATTCGCACGATCTGCCTGGGTGGCGAATATTCCGATCGCTATGAAGATTTTCACGGCATCGTAACTGAACAACCGTTAAAAGAGTTTCAAATAAATAAAATCTTTTTTTCCTGTAGCAGCCTGGGCAACGACGGTTATTTACGCGAGGGGAATGAACATAATGCACATTTAAAACAACAACTCATTCTGGCAGCTGAACGCAAACATTTATTAATGGATAGCTCTAAGTTTCTTCGGCCCTCATTCGCGCGTGTTTGTCATTATCGCGATGTGGATTTTCTTATTACCGACCAGTTAAAAGATAAAGAGCTGGAACAGGAACTGGCGTGGAACGGGGTAAATATTATCGACTGTTCACAACGGCCTCAGTCCGTGCAGCTTATTAATCAATAAATGGAGTCACTATGAAAAAACAGCTTATCGCCTGCTCCCTGATCGCGTTATTCGCATTCCAGGCTCAGGCAGCAGAAAAAATACGTATGGGCATCGTGGTGAAAATTGGCGGTATTCCATGGTTCAACGCGATGGAAGCCGGGATTAAAAGTGAAGCGGCGAAAAGCGGCATAGATGCATGGATGGTCGGACCCACCGCAGCCGATCCCGCCTTGCAGGTTCGCGCTATTGAGGATTTGATTGCGCAGAAAGTCGATATCATTGGCGTGGTTCCCAACGATCCTAAAGTCCTGGAGCCCGTCTTACAGCGGGCGCGCGATGCGGGCATCAAAGTGATTACCCATGAATCACCGGGTCAGAAATTCGCCAACTGGGACTTTGAGTTAGTGGATGCAGCCACGCACGGCATCAACCATATGAAAGCGCTGGCAGCCTGTATGCACGATGAAGGGCAATACGCCATGTACGTTGGCAGCCTGACGGTGCCGCTCCACCAGCAGTGGACCGACGCCGCGCTGGCGTATCAAAAACAGCATTATCCCAAAATGCAGTTGGTCACCGACAAATTTGGCGTAGGCGAATCGCTGGATGATTCTATCCGTACCACCAACGAGCTGATGTCTAAATATCCCAATCTGAAAGGGATTTTAGCCTTTGGCTCACAGGGCCCTATCGGCGCAGGCCGGGCCGTAATGAACCGCAATAAGGTTAACCAAGTGTGCGTCATCGGAGCCTTCAGTCCGGGCCAGGGCGCGCAGCTCGTCAATCGGGGCGCGATCAAAGGCGGCTATATCTGGAATCCCCATACGGCCGGTGAAGTGTTTGTCCGTCTTGCCGAGATGATGGAGAAAAACACGCCCATTAAAGATGGCATGACCATTGAGGGATTAGGCAAGGTCCGGGTCGATGACACGACGCATACCCTTCTGGGCAATAACACCGAAAGCCTGGATAAAGCCAACCTGCCGAAACTGATTAAGCTGGGGCTGTAGAGATGAGACCTGTCGCACCGCAGACGCTCGTGACGTTAGATGCGTTGTCGAAAACGTTTGGTGGTCATCGTGCGCTGAGCGATATTTCGCTGACGCTGCTGGCCGGAGAAGTGCACTGCCTTGCCGGGACCAATGGTTGTGGCAAAAGCACGCTCATTAAGGTGATTTCAGGCGTTCATGCGCCGGATGAGGGCAGCGAGATCCGTCTGGGCGAAGGGGAAATTTTGCCCCGCCTCTCAACCCAGCAGGCCAGAGACTTTGGTATACAGGTGATCTATCAGGATCTGTCTCTGTTCCCTAACCTGAGCGTGGCCGAAAACATTGCGTTTGAACACAACCTGCGTGGCCTGTTCGGCTGGCATCAGCGTAAAAGGCTGCATGCCAGCGCCCGACGTATCGTTGACGAGCTTCAGTTTGAACTCGATCTCAACGAGAAAGTGGCGCACCTCTCCATTGCCCAGCGGCAACAGGTCGCGATTTGCCGGGCACTGGTTGCCGATGCCCGGCTGGTGATCATGGACGAACCCACAGCCTCGCTAACCCGTACAGAAGTGAATCAGCTGCTGCGCACGGTGCGCTATCTCAAACAGAAAAACATCTGTGTGGTGTTTGTCAGCCATCGACTGGATGAAGTACTGGAAATCTCCGATCGGGTGACGGTTATTCGCGATGGCCGCAGGGTTGGCAGCTGGCCAGCACAGGACATGACGCCGCACCGTCTGACAGAACTGATGACCGGACAGAAGCTGGAATATCCGTTGAAAAACGTCACGCGCAGGCGCGATCGCGTGTTGCTGGAAGTCGAACACCTCAGCCGGAGCGGGCAGTACCACGACGTGAATTTTCGTTTGTACGAAGGCGAGGTGCTGGGGCTCTGTGGCCTGCTGGGTTCGGGTCGTACCGAGCTGGCTCTGTCGCTATTTGGTATGACCCAGCCCGACAGCGGCAAGATTTGGCTGGACACGAAACCGGTACGCTTCCGTAGCCATGAAGACGCCATCAAAGCCGGTATTGGCTATGTCTCAGAAGACCGTCTGACGCTGGGGCTGGTTCAGCAACAGTCGGTGGCCGATAACATGGTGTTGCCGATTCTCGATAAGCTGCAAAACCGCTTTCACCTGATTGATGAATACCGTAAGAACAGGCTGATCTTGCAGTGGATTCAGCAGCTTGGCGTCCGGGTTGCCGATCCCGAGCAGGCAATTTCCACGCTTTCCGGCGGCAACCAGCAAAAGATTGTTTTAGCCAAGTGGGTACTCACTCAACCTCGCCTGTTAATTCTTGACTCGCCCACCGTCGGCGTCGATGTCGGCGCGAAGGCCAGTATTTACCAGCTGATCCACGAACTGGCGCGAGAAGGCTTATCGATTATGTTGATTTCCGATGAAGTCCCAGAGGTCTGGCACAACTGCGACCGCATTTTGCATTTCCGTGAGGGGACGATCCATGCCGAATACCAGCCAGACCGAGTGCAAGAACAGCAACTGGCGGAGGTCATCAATGCCTGACTTATCCCGTTTACGTCCTCATTCCAGCCAGGGCTGGCTGACCTGGGTTTTACTGCTGTTTATTGGGGTGTTTTCGCTGTCCAGCGACCAGTTCCTCAGCGTACAAAACCTGCTGGATTTAGCCGAAAGCTATGCGGTCACCGGCATCTTCGCACTTGGGCTCTTTGTGGTGCTGGTCACCGGCGGCATCGATATCTCCTTTGCTGCCGTGGCCTCGGTGGTGCAGTACTTCATCGCCACCCTGTTTATACGCTATCAGTTTGATCACGCCCTGCTGAGTATTGGCCTGGCGGTGGCCTGCGGCACGCTGTTCGGCATGATCAACGCCTGGCTCATTACCTGGCTGCGGGTGGTCTCCATCATCATCACGATCAGCATGCAGTCGCTGCTGTTTGGGCTGCTGATGTGGTCAACCGGCGGACGCAGCCTCTATCAGTTGCCTGAATGGTGGATCACCCTTCGCAGCGTGCTGCCGTTTGAGTGGCAGGGCCAGACGTTTCAGCTTGGCCTGCCCCTGCTCGTCCTGCTGGTCATCGCCACCCTGACGGCCGTGTTACTCAACAAAACGCATCTGGGCCGCCAGCTTTATGCCGTGGGCGGTGATGCGGAGTCCGCGCGGCGCATCGGGATTCGCGTTGGTTTGATTCACCTCTTTGCCTACGGCTGGCTGGGGGCGATGGCGGCCATTGGCGGACTGGTGCAGGTTTATCGCATGGGTGAAGTGGTGCCAAACGCGTTGGTCGGCGGTGAACTGGATGTGCTGGCTGCCACCGTGCTGGGTGGTGCCAGCCTGATGGGCGGGAAAGGCACGGTCAGCGGCACCTTAATGGGGGTTTTCCTGATCGCCATTTTAAAGAACGGCCTCAACCTGATTGGCGTATCCAACTATTTCATGAACATCGTGGTCGGTGGCGTGATTATGGTCGCCATCGCCGTCACGCACTATAAAAAGCGCAAAGAGACTGACGTCAGCTTTGTCTGATGGGAGAAGCACACATGAAACCTTTAACTGCGTTGAAACCTGACGGTACCAATACCGGCCTGCTGCTGCTCATCGCGTTTGCGCTGGCGCTGTTCAGCATCCTGCTGCCCGGCCGTTTTTTTACCGATTCCACCTTTCTCAGCATGGCCTTTCAACTGCCTGAGCTGGGCTTGCTCACCCTGGCGATGTTTATTGCCATTCTGAGTGGCGGATTAAACCTGGCGATTATTACCACCGCCAATCTGACCAGCCTGTTCATCGCCTGGGTGCTACTCGGCATGTTGCCAGACGGGGCGGGAACCGGTCAGCAGCTGGCCTGGCTGCTGCTAGCGGTGCTGGGTGCCATGTTGATTGCTGCACTGATTGGCCTGATCACCGGCGTGATGGTAACCCGCATCGGTGCCCATCCCATTCTGGTGACCCTGGCCACCATGATTACCCTCAACGGCATCGGCATCTGGCTGACAAAAGGCGCCGCGGTGAGCGGCATGCCGCCGGTGGTGCGCGCTTTGGGCGCCGACACGCTGCTGGGCATTCCTCTGCCGCTGTGGGTCTTTTTCGTGGCCGCGGCGCTGCTGGCGGTGTTCCTGGGGAAAACCCGTGCAGGTAAGTGCATCTATATGGGCGGAAGCAACATTAATGCCACCTGGTTTAGCGGAATTAATACGCATCGCATGATCGTGCTGGTGTATGTGATTTCCAGCCTGCTATGCGTGCTGGCGGGGCTCGTGATGATGGCGCGATTTAACTCTGCGCGTATGGGCTATGGCGATGCGTACCTGCTGCTGACCGTGCTGGCCATTATTCTTGGCGGCACCGATCCCAACGGCGGTTTTGGCCGTGTGACCGGCGTCGTGCTGGCGCTGATTGCCCTGCAGATCCTCTCAACTGGCTTCAACCTGATGAATATCAGCCAGCACGTCAGCCTGGCGATGTGGGGCGCAGTGCTGATTGTGGTGCTGGCCGTGAAACAGGGTAAAGCCCGACTCAATGAACGCCGTGCCATGAAGCGCAGCAAGCGCCTGAGTGCGGTACTGAATCCTCTGACTGAGAAAAAGGAAGTATGATGCGAATTCAAATCTCCCCGTCGTTGATGTGTATGAACCTGATGGAGATCAAGCAGCAGTTGGCTGTGCTGAACACCCGCGCTGACTTCCTGCATGTTGATATCATGGATGGTCACTACGTCAAAAATATCACGCTCTCACCGTTCTTTATTGAGCAAATTCGCCCGCACACGCCAGTGGCTATCGATGTGCATTTGATGGTTGAGCAGCCCACCGATTTTATTGAGGCAGTCGCCAACGCCGGAGCGGACTATATTTGCCCGCACGCAGAGACGATCAATCGGGATGCCTTCCGGGTGATCAACCTGATTCGCAGTTTGGGGAAAAAACCGGGCGTGGTATTGAACCCCGCCACGCCGGTGTCCTTTATTCATCATTACCTGCATCTGCTGGATAAGATCACGGTGATGACGGTGGATCCGGGTTATGCCGGGCAACCCTTCATACCGGAAATGGTGGGGAAGATTCGGGCACTCAGTGCGTTAAAACGCGCCCACGGCTACCACTATTTGATTGAGATCGATGGCTCCTGTAATCAACGCACTTATCGCACCCTGCTGGAAGCCGGAGCGGAAGTGCTGATTGTCGGCACCTCGGGCCTGTTCAACCTGCATGACGATCTCTCCACCGCCTGGACAATGATGCGCGACAGTATTGATGCCGCGCAGGGACTGGCGCAGGAGTCTGCATGAAATCACGCTGGCTTGGCATTGATATTGGCGGCACCAGCACCCGTTTGCAGCTGATGGAAGAAGGCCGGAACTGGTGCGGCTTCCGTAAAGTGCCGACCGCCAGTTGGTCGCAACAGGCGGATGCGCTGGTCGCGCTTGGCGATCTGATTTGCGAAACGCTGGAGGCGCAGCCGGTAAGCGGGGTGATGCTTGGCCTGCCCGGCATTCTCAGCCGTGACCGCCAGCAGGTGATCTCGCTGCCCTTTATTCAGGCGCTGGATCAACAACCCGTCGTGGCACGGCTCAGCGCGCGCCTTGGCGTTCCGGTTGCCATGGATAAAGATGTGAACCACCTGATGCTGTGGGATTTGCTGCAGTTGGAGACGTTACCCAATAATGCCGTGGGGTTATATCCCGGCACCGGTCTGGGTAACAGCCTGTGGCTGGAAGGCCGCTTTTATCATGGTCATCATGGCGGCTCAGGCGAGCTGGGCCATATTCCGCTGGCGAACAACGACCTGCCCTGCCCGTGCGGCAACCGGGGCTGTGCCGAAACCCTGATATCCGGTCACTGGCTCAGCACCTGGGCGGCAGCACAACAGCCGGATACGGGGATTTCGCAACTCTTTACCCGGCATGGCGATCACCCTGATCTGCGGGCGTTTGTGCAGCGGCTGGCACAGCTGATCGCCAGCGAAATGAACATTCTGGATCCCGAGTACCTGATTCTGGGCGGTGGCGTACTGTCGATGGCGGATTTTCCCTTGGTGCAGTTGCGCAGCGCCATTCAGCAACATCTGCGACCGCCTGTTACGCGCCAGGGTTTAAAAATCGTTTTCAGCCATGCAACCGATCACACGGGCTGTCGCGGTGCCTGTCTGGCCGCCGAGCGCTGTTTTGGAGGGAAAAAATGAAAGGCAAAGTGTGCGTGTTCGGTTCCTTCAACCTGGATATCGTGGCAGGCATGGCCCGCTTTCCGCTACCGGGTGAATCGTTAATTGCCCAGCACAGCATGATGGGGCCCGGCGGCAAAGGCGCGAATCAGGCCACCGCCGCGCTTCGTGCGGGCGCCCGGGTGCACTACATCGGCAAAGTGGGCAACGACGACTTCGGCATATTTGCCCGCCGGCATCTGGAAAAAACCGGCTTTGATGCCATTACGCTGTTCACCTGCAAAGAGAAACCCACCGGCAATGCGTTGATTTACGTGGCCGGTAATGACGCTGAGAATATGATTTCTGTTTATCCTGGGGCGAATCTCACCGTCAGCGCAGCGGAAGTGACGCGCTGCAGGCCGACTGTTGCCGCGGCGGATATTTTGCTGGTACAGCTGGAAAATAATCTGAGCGCGATTCAGCGCATGATCGATCATGCCCGGGCGGCAAATACCTTTGTCATCCTTAATCCGGCACCGTTTCAAAAAATCAGTGACGCTCTGCTGGCAAAGGTCGATCTGCTGACGCCCAACAGTACCGAAGCCATGCTGCTGACCGGCGTGAAGGTCACGGACCTCGCCAGCGCCCGGCAGGCCGCCCTTGTGCTGCACCGCAAGGGAGCACGTCAGGTAATTATTACCCTGGGTACGGCGGGGGCCTTACTGTCTGACGGGCAACAGCTGCTGCATATTCCGGTGTTTCCCGCCACGCCGCTTGATACAACCGGCGCGGGCGATGCCTTTAACGGTGCGCTGGCTGCCCGGCTGGCCGCCGGCGTTTCTCTGGAACAGGCTGCACTGTTCGCCGCAGCGTTTGCCTCCCTGTGCGTTGAACGACAGGGAGCCGCTCATGCTATGCCCGCTTATGCCGATGCACTGGCACGCCTGCAGGCGCACCCGGAATGCGTGGCCGAAAGCGTGCTGGCCTGCGCGTAACATTCAGGCAGAGGCGCCTGGTGGCGCGTCTGCTCTGTACTCCATCAGAGCGTGAGCCAGCCTGCAATAAGCGCATGCTGCAATAACATAATGGTTTTGCCATCGCGGATGCGCCCCGCTTTCACCCACTGCATGGCCTCAGGAAACGTGATTTCCAGCACGTCGATGGCTTCATCCTCTACGCCGCCGCCCGCATTTTCCCGCAGCGCGTCGTGGTATTCAGCCGCAAAGAAATGCACCAGCTCGGTCACGCCGCCCGGCGACATGTAAACCGAATAGAGGGTTTCCACCTCGCCCACCGCATAGCCGGTTTCTTCAATGGCCTCTTTGCGAATGCAGTCTTCAGGCGAGTCATCATCCAGCAAGCCTGCACAGGCTTCAATCAACATACCGTCTTCATTACCGTTAACGTAGGTGGCAATGCGGAACTGGCGCGTCAGTACCACGCTGTTCTTGTCACGGTTATACAGCAGAATGGTGGCACCGTTGCCGCGGTCGTAAACTTCACGCTTGTGACGCACGAGTTCGCCCCGGTTGTCGGTAATCTCATAAGTGATATTACGCAGGACAAACCAGTTCTCTGACAGCAGCTTATCTTTGATGATGTTGATCTTGAAGGACATGGACGCTCCGCAGCGACAGGAAGGGAGCCTGAGATAATAGGACGTACGTTAAAAGAAAACTATCTGAATTACGGGCCTTGCGCACGTCATCGTCCATCCTCACAGGCAAAAAAAATGCCAGCACGCTGGCTGGCATTCTATGCGAAACGTCTCGGTTACGACGATTTACCGTCGTGCTCGTGATGATCGTGTTCGGTCGCTGCGATGGCGTTCACACGCTTACGCACGCCAAACCAGCCCAGTACCAGAATCACCGCAATCAACGGAATGGAGGCGATAGTATAGGTGCCGTTTGGATAGTCGAACGCCATCAATACCAGTACGCTGAACAGGAACAGCAGCGTCAGCCATGAGGTAAAAGGCGCGCCTGGCAGCTTGAAGCTGACGTCGTCTGCCTTGCCTTCTTTGATCGCTTTACGCAGGCGTAGCTGGCAAAGCACGATAAAGCCCCAGGAAGAGATAATGCCGAGTGACGCCACGTTTAATACGATCTCAAACACCTGAGACGGCACATAGTAGTTAAGCACCACGCCGATGATATAGACGCCGACGGTCACCAGAATCCCGGCATAGGGCACCTGCTGGCTGCTCATTTTAGACATGAACTTCGGTGCGGAACCGCCCATCGACATTGAGCGCAGAATACGGCCCGTCGAGTAGAGACCGGAGTTCAGGCTGGATAACGCCGCACTCAGCACCACAATATTCATAATGCTGCCAATGTAAGGCACGCCCAGCTTAGAGAAGAAGGTCACAAACGGACTTTGCCCAGCCTGGTAGGCATTCCACGGCAACAACATCACTAACAGCACCACGGAACCGACATAGAACAAACCAATACGCCAGATAACGCTGTTGATCGCCTTCGGCAACATGGTTTCCGGATCTTTACACTCGCCTGCTGCCGTACCGACCAGTTCAATCGAGGCGAAGGCAAATACGACGCCCTGCACCAGCACCAGCGCCGGCAACAGACCGTGCGGGAACAAGCCGCCGTTATCCGTGATCAGGTGGAAGCCGGTTGCATTTCCATCGAGCGGTTTACCCGTGCCGAGGAACACGACACCGACAACCAGGAAAATGACAATCGCCAGCACTTTGACCAGCGCGAACCAAAACTCCATTTCGGCGAACCACTTTACGCCGATCATGTTCATGGTACCGACAATCGCCAGCGCCCCTAACGCAAATACCCACTGCGGCACATCACCAAACGCGCCCCAGTAATGCATATAAAGCGCAACGGCAGTGATATCCACAATCCCGGTCATGGCCCAGTTAACAAAGTACATCCAGCCCGCCACATAAGAGGCTTTCTCGCCCATGAACTCACGAGCATAGGAGACAAAGCTTCCGCTGCTGGGACGGTGTAAAACCAGTTCGCCCAGTGCGCGCAGGATGAAGAATGAGAAGATACCGCAGACCAGATAGATGATGGCGAGGGCCGGACCTGCCGCCTGTAAACGGGCGCCTGCGCCCAGAAACAGCCCCGTACCGATGGCTCCCCCGATGGCAATCATCTGCACGTGACGATTGCCCATGGCCTTCTTATAGCCGGAGTCGTGGGAATTGAGCCAGCGTCGTTTCGCAGCGCGCATGTCCGCTGCGGATTTCTTTGTAGATTTCATAGCCTTCCTGTTTGTCCTGACCATAAGTCATAGCGCATCCAAACGATTGCGTTCAGCACTGCGAAATGGGTTGTCTTCCTCTGTGCGTCCGCCTGTGAGTTTACGGAAAGCGGCGCGGGAATTTACGGCGATGAATCCTAACCGTTATGTAACATCGAAGCAAAATATACCGAGGGGATATGCGGGACGATTTGTAAAAAATTTTTCTGAGATCACAAAAAAACCGGCCATTGGCTGGCCGGTAAACACTACAGGGATGGAATAGAGAGGGTTTAGCGGTAAATCTCTGCGGTGCCGGTCCAGAGGCTGGAATCACCCGGCGTGTTCACACCGATGACCCGGAAGTGGCTGGCGCCTTCGGCTTTCGCCTGTTGTGAAAGCTGGCGAGTCACATCGTCAAGTGAACCATTTACGCTGGAAACAGAGACGCTGCCGATTTTTTGCAGATCCTGTGCCTCGCGTTGGTCCACCGCCGTGGCGGCCAAGGTAGAAAATGACGCAGTGGCCAACAGGGCGGCGGTGAGGTAAGCAGGTAATCGTTTCATAAATACTCCTGTACTCGCGTTGGTCGCTGTGGTTAAACACGTTATTGATTATTGGCGAGACAATGCAAGGCAACCTTTGTGAGTTGTAAAGCTGTGCGAGTAATGGTCGGTCTGACGTCGGGATTCCTGGGAAACGTCAATCCGGGTGAGTAAAGCTGCTGAACGGTCTCATTTCGGGCTATTTCATGACAGGTCGCCTGGCGTCCTCTGCCACCTCATTTATCCTTCCCTGTTACTGAAGGGGTTATTTGCTGTGATTGTTAAACGCTCTGTTACCCGAAGTATTGCGCAGTCTTTAACGCTGATTGTGTTGCTGGCTTTGCTGACAACCGGTCTGGCTCTGCTCACCCTTTCCAGCAGCCTGCGTGACGCGGAAGCCATTAATCTGGCCGGTTCGCTACGGATGCAGAGTTACCGGCTGGCCTGGGATGCCAGGCTGGAGCCTCGCCTGCTGGTAGCGCATCTGGCGCAGTTCCAGCACACCCTTGATGCCCCCGTTTTACAAGGCCTCGACCGCCCCTGGGTGCCACATAAAGTTATTAACCACTATCAACGTTTGCGCGCGGGCTGGCCGGAGTTAGCTCAGCATCTTGATGCCGATGCAGCAGAAGCCTGGCAGCTTCAAATGCCGGTCTACGTGGGGGAAATCGATCGCTTTGTCCTGGAACTGCAGCGTTATGCTGAACTGAAAATGCGGGTGGTGGCGATCAGTAGCCTGACGGGCCTGGTGGCGATCGTGGCGCTGGCGTTGATGACGATACGCTTTACCCGTCAGCAGGTCGTTAAGCCGCTGAACGCGCTGGTCACCGCCAGTCGTTATGTGGAAAAGGGCAATTTTGCGTTCCCGCCTCTGCACGTCGAGCAGCAGAATGAACTTAAGGTGCTGTCACACACCTTCAGCAGCATGGCCGCCCAGTTGCACGCGCACTATCAGCTCCTGGAGCAGCGGGTCCGCGATAAAACCCGGGATCTGACCCAGGCAAACCGCACGCTTTCGCTGCTCTATCAGAGCTCTCAGATTTTAGCGCGCGGCCCCCTGCATCCGGCCCTGTTCAACAGCGTGTTGGCCAGCGTGCTTGCCAGAGAAAAGCTTGCGTTTATCCGCCTGGAAGGCGAGCAGTTTACCTTTGAGTCCGGGCAAATCGCCCCTTCTCAGGCCTGGCATCAGTTACCCTTGCAGCAGGGCGATCACCCTATTGGCACCCTGCACTGGCAAACGACCGTTACGACGCCGCCTGCAGCATTAATGCAGAGCCTGGCGGCAATGCTGGCCCGGTCAGTCTGGATCTGGCAGACCCAAAAACAGCAGCAGCAGATGCTATTGATTGAAGAGCGCGCCACCATTGCACGCGAGCTGCATGATTCGCTGGCTCAGGCACTGACCTACCTGCGTATTCAACTGACGCTGCTGCGGCGCACTGTCGATGCGCGCGATCGGGCAGCACATGACATTATTGCCGAATTCGATCTTGCGCTGGCTGAAGCTTACCGTCAGCTCCGTGAGTTGCTTGCCACCTTCCGTTTAACGATTGAAAAATCCGATCTGATGGCCGCACTGCACGCAATGATCGCCCCCTTGCAGAAGCAGTCTGAGGCCGACATCCATTTCACCTGCCAGCCAGGGCTTGAGGCGCTGGATGCTCAACAGCAGGTACACGTACTCCAGATTGCCCGCGAGGCGCTGCTTAACGCCATTCGCCATGCAAATGCACAGATGATTACCCTCGACTATCAGCACACAGATGAAGGCGAACATATACTGAGCGTGACGGATGATGGTATTGGGATCGGCACGACAGAGGAACCGCAGGGGCATTACGGGCTGACGACCATGACGGAGCGGGCTGAACGGCTAGCCGGATCCTTACAGATTACGGCACAACCACGCGGAACACGTGTCACACTGCGTTTTCCATCGCGTCCGGCGCTGCCGCGTGAGTAGTGCTGTTGCCCGCCATTGTGTATTTTAATAACATCCTGAGATCATACAAGATGTGGCAGATCAACACCTGAAGGCAGAATTAACCATTACAATCAACATTCTGCGCATCACCATTCTTGAACGGTCTGGAAAGCCGATCGTTCGCATTGCCCGTACCGCCGTCTGACATCCAGTGCACAGGGAGCTAACATGGCACAACCTGCTTTAACCATTATGATCGTGGACGATCATCCCCTTATGCGCCGGGGCATCCGCCAGCTACTGGCGCTGGAGCCGCAGTTGCAGGTCATCGCTGAAGCCAGTAACGGGACTGAAGCGCTGGCGGAAGCCCGCCGTCTGACACCGGATATCATCCTGCTCGATCTCAACATGAAAGGGATGTCAGGGCTGGATACGTTAAAAGCGCTTCGTCATGAAGGCATCAGCTCACGTATTCTGGTGCTGACGGTCTCTGACGCGCGCAGCGACATTTACGCCCTGGTGGATGCAGGAGCGGACGGCTATTTACTCAAAGACAGCGAACCCGAAATCTTGTTGCGCCAGATCATGCAGGCCCTACAGGGTGAGACGGTGTTTAGCGATGCGGTAAGGCACGCTCTGTCCATGCGACATAACAGTGACGATCCCTTCCGCTTGCTGACCGAACGCGAACGCGGCGTGATGCAGGAAGTGGCGCGGGGCTTGTCTAATAAAGACGTGGCTCATGCACTTCATATCTCGGAAGAAACGGTGAAGGTCCACATTCGTAATGTCCTGCGCAAACTTGATGTACGTTCACGCGTTGCTGCAACAATTATGTGGATTGAGCGCCGAAACAGTTGATAAAAAACGCGCAAACTTACACATTCTCTACAATTTCTCCACTTTTCAAACCCGCCTCGCACGTAAAGTAGAGTCCTACCCGTGCGTGGTTTGCGTGGATTTTCCTGTGCGTCACGCGCTGCATCGCTCATATTAATAATAAAAGCAGTGAGGAGTGTCGGTTCAATGTCGAATTTCTTTATCGACCGCCCAATTTTCGCCTGGGTTTTGGCTATTTTATTGTGTCTTTGCGGCACGCTCGCCATTATTTCACTTCCTGTTGAGCAATATCCCGATCTCGCCCCGCCCAACGTGCGTATTACCGCCACTTATCCCGGCGCCTCAGCGCAAACGCTGGAAAATACCGTCACCCAGGTTATCGAACAGAACATGACCGGTATCGATAACCTGATGTATATGTCCTCCAACAGCAGTAATACCGGCCAGGCGCAAATCACCCTCACCTTTACCGCGGGTACCAATCCTGATGAAGCCCGTCAGCAGGTTCAGAATCAGTTGCAGTCGGCCCTGCGCCAGTTACCTCAACCGGTGCAGTCACAAGGGGTGACCGTCAATAAAACCGGCGACAGTAACATTTTGATGGTGGCGTTTGTCTCAACTGACGGCAGCATGAACAAACAAGATATTGCTGATTATGTCGCCAGTAATATTCAGGAGCCCTTAAGCCGTATTGATGGGGTGGGTGAAGTGGATGCCTACGGTACGCAATATGCTATGCGCATCTGGCTCGATCCCTACAAGCTGACCGCCTATGCCCTGACCACCGATGATGTGGTCAATGCCATCAAATCCCAGAATACCCAGGTTGCAGTGGGCCAGGTGGGTGGGCTACCGGCCGTCAATAATCAGGCGCTGAACGCCACGGTGAACGCGCAGGCGATGCTGCAAACCCCCGACCAGTTTAAAGCGATTACCCTGAAGAATAATCCCGATGGCTCCGTGGTGACGCTAGGTGATGTCGCAACGGTGGCGCTCGGCGCTGAAAAATACGATTCCCTCAGCCGCTACAATGGCCAGTCCGCCTCCGGCCTGGGCATAAAACTGGCCTCCGGTGCCAACGAGATGAACACCGATAAACTGGTGCGGGCGCGGCTGGATGAATTATCACACTATTTTCCGCACGGGCTGGAAGCGAAAATCGCGTATGAAACCACGCCCTTTGTTAAAGCCTCTATCACCGACGTGGTCAAAACCCTGCTGGAAGCTATTCTGCTGGTATTTGGCGTGATGTATCTGTTTATGCAGAACTTCCGGGCCACGTTAATCCCTACCATCGCGGTGCCCGTCGTGCTGCTTGGCACCTTTTGTGTGATCTTTGCCTTCGGCTACAGCATCAACACCCTGACCATGTTCGCTATGGTGCTGGCGATAGGCCTGCTCGTAGACGATGCGATTGTGGTCGTGGAGAACGTTGAACGTATCATGAGCGAGGAAGGGATCTCGCCGCGCGCTGCCACCCGCAAATCGATGGGGCAAATCCAGGGGGCACTGGTCGGAATTGCGCTGGTACTCTCCGCCGTATTTATTCCTATGGCCTTTTTTGGTGGCACCGTAGGGGCAATCTACCGCCAGTTTTCGGTGACTATTGTCTCCGCCATGATCCTGTCGGTGTTGGTCGCGATGATCCTGACACCCGCCCTGTGTGCCACGCTGCTTAAGCCCATCGCCAAAGGGGAACATCACGGCGAGCGCGGCTTCTTTCGCTGGTTTAACCACCATTTCAACCGCAACGCCGACCGCTATCAGCGTGGTGTCGCCCACATTCTGCGCACGGGCGGCCGCTGGCTGCTGTTGTATGTGGGGATTATTGGCATCATGGCGTTCCTGTTTCTTCATCTGCCTTCGTCTTTTCTGCCCCAGGAAGATCGGGGCATGATTTTGACCCAGGTCCAGCTTCCCGCCGGTTCCAGCATGAATCAGACCTCGGCGGTAGTGGCAAAAGTGGAAAAGTACTACCTGACGAAAGAGAAAGATAACGTGCTGTCGGTCTTCTCAACGATCGGTTCCGGCCCCGGCGGGAACGGGCAGAACGTCGCGCGTCTGTTTATTCGTTTGAAAGACTGGGGTGACAGACCCGGGGCCGATCGCACGTCGTTCGCCATCATTAAGCGCGCCGGAAAAGCGTTCAAACACATCAATGAGGCCACGGTCATTGCGAGCAGTCCGCCGGCGATTACCGGTCTGGGCAGCTCATCGGGCTTTGACCTGGAAATACAGGATCATGGCGGCATCGGGCATGACAAGCTCATGGCGATGCGCGACATGCTGCTCGACAAGGCCAGCAAAGATAAGCTCCTGTCCCGTGTCCGTCATAACGGCCTTGATGACAGCCCGCAGTTGCAAATTGATATCGATGAGCGCAAAGCCCAGGCGCTGGGCGTATCACTGGATACCATTAACGACACGCTAGCCACTGCCTGGGGCTCAAGCTACGTGAACGACTTTCTGGATCGTGGACGGGTAAAAAAAGTGTATGTGCAGGCTGATGCGCCCTACCGCATGCTGCCCGGCGATGTCGATAAATGGTACGTGCGTAACAGCAGTGGCACCATGGTGCCCTTCTCGGCATTTGCCACCAGCCGCTGGCAAACCGGTTCACCGCGTCTGGAACGCTATAACGGCTACTCCTCCCTGGAAATCGTGGGGGAAGCCGCAGAGGGCGTGAGTAGCGGTACAGCGATGAATGAAATGGAGAAACTGGTCGAATCCCTGCCGCTTGGCGTGGGTTTCCAGTGGACGGGAGCATCCTATCAGGAGCGGTTATCGGGCTCTCAGGCACCCGCGCTGTATGTGGTTTCGCTGCTGGTTGTCTTCCTCTGCCTGGCAGCCCTGTATGAAAGCTGGTCGATCCCGTTCTCTGTCATGCTGGTCGTCCCGCTTGGCGTGATCGGTGCGCTGATTGCCACCTGGACGCGCGGGCTGGAGAACGACGTCTATTTCCAGGTGGGCTTGCTGACCGTGGTCGGGCTTTCGGCCAAGAACGCCATCCTGATTGTCGAGTTTGCTAACGAGCTTAACAGTAAGGGAGGTGAACTGATTGAATCGACGCTGGCGGCGTCACGCCAGCGCCTGCGGCCGATCCTGATGACGTCGCTGGCCTTTATCTTCGGTGTGCTGCCGATGGCGATCAGCAGCGGCGCAGGCTCCGGCAGTCAGCATTCTGTGGGAACGGGCGTGATGGGCGGGATGATTTCTGCCACGATTCTGGCCATTCTGTTTGTGCCGCTGTTCTTTGTGCTGGTGCGTCGCCGCTTTCCCCTGAAAGAGAAGCATCGGGACTGATTAACCCGCTTGCCTGACGGCGCCTCAATCAGGCAAAAAAAAACGGCCTCTGCTCGCAGCGGCCGTTTTATTCGTGTGTGTGGTCAGAATTACAGCAGAGGGGAAAGTGCCCTGCTTTTCTCCTCACGTGTTACTTGTTGCGTAACATCGCTTCGATGAATTCTTTCCAGTTCCCCATTTCGGTGTCAATCATAGAACCCTCTCTTATTGTAGTGGCAATATTACGCCTTTTTTTTCGCCTGGTGAATACGTTTACACCTGTCATTACTATCGGCAAAGGCGACAAAAAGCTAAGTATTTTCTGATTTGCTGGCTGACGCACACTTCAGCAAGGGCCTAAGCTGACAGGTTTTAATGCGGTTTTGACCAGGACGTAGCCTAAAAATCACAATTAAGGAAATTCTTAATTCCGAAATGATAAACCGCGAAATCATTAGAGGCAAAACTGAAACCGTTTACCCCCGACGGGAAACGCCTCTGTGCAGGGTATTTTTCGATACAGGCGCGATCGGGCGGATGCTGCATCAGATCACACTATGGTAAACTCCAGAGCTAATTTTAATGACAGGAGCAGGCGATGAGCGCGCAGTGGGTCATGTTTGGGATTAAAAATTGCGACACGATTAAAAAAGCACGTCGCTGTTTAGAGGCGGCGGGCGTGGACTATCGCTTCCATGATTATCGTGCTGACGGCCTGACCGGTGACCAGCTGCAGCAGTTTATCGACGTACTGGGCTATCAGGATCTGCTCAACACGCGCGGCACGACCTGGCGTAAGCTACCCGAGGCAGAGCGCGAGGCCATCACCGATGCCGCCAGTGCAAAAGCGCTGATGCTGGCCCAGCCTGCTATCATCAAGCGCCCTGTCCTGCGCGCACCCGACGGCTCGCTGCTGCTGGGCTTCAGCGAATCTCTTTACCAGAATCGTCTTCAGGAGAAGTCATAATATGTTTTGTCCGGTCATTGAGCTGACGCAGCAGCTTATTCGTCGCCCTTCTCTCAGCCCCGATGACGCCGGATGTCAGGCGCTGCTGATCGCACGCCTGGAAGCGATAGGTTTCCACATCGAAACCATGAACATCAACGACACGCTGAATTTCTGGGCCACGCGCGGCGAAGGCGAAACCCTGGCGTTTGCCGGCCACACCGATATTGTTCCCCCGGGCGATGCCAGCCGCTGGATTAATCCCCCGTTTGAACCCACCATCCGCGACGGCATGCTGTTTGGGCGCGGTGCAGCAGATATGAAAGGATCGCTGGCCGCCATGGTTGTTGCCGCCGAGCGGTTTGTCGCCGTTCATCCTCATCACAAGGGGCGTCTGGCCTTTTTAATTACGTCTGACGAAGAAGCCAGCGGCGCGAACGGAACGGTAAAAGTGGTTGAGCGCCTCATGGCGCGTAACGAGCGTCTGGATTATTGCCTGGTCGGAGAACCTTCCAGCAACGAAGTCGTGGGCGACGTCGTGAAAAATGGTCGTCGTGGCTCCATCACCGCGAACCTGACCGTGCATGGCGTACAGGGCCATGTAGCCTATCCGCAACTGGCGGATAATCCCGTGCACCGTGCTCTGCCGGCGCTTAACGAGCTGGTCGCCACGGAATGGGATCAGGGTAACGCCTTTTTCCCGGCCACCAGCATGCAGATCGCCAACATTCAGGCGGGAACCGGCAGTAACAACGTCATCCCCGGCGAGCTGTTTGTGCAGTTCAACTTCCGTTTCAGTACGGAACTCACCGATACCCTGATTCAGCAGCGTGTCGCAGAACTGCTGGACCGCCATCAGTTGCGTTACACCATTGAGTGGAAGCTTTCCGGCCAGCCATTCCTGACCTCACGCGGCAAGCTGGTTGATGCCGTGGTCAACGCCGTTACGCACTATAATGAAATTAAGCCGCAGTTGCAGACTTCTGGTGGAACCTCTGACGGACGTTTTATCGCTCGTATGGGCTCGCAGGTGGTGGAACTGGGTCCTGTGAATGCCACGATTCACAAAATTAACGAATGCGTGAAAGCATCAGACTTACAAATGCTGAGTCGGATGTATCAACGCATCATGGAACAATTGATCGCCTGACAGCGAGGGAAGGAGCGGGCCTATGGAGTTTATTAAAGATTACTGGTGGATCCTGGTGATCCTGCTGATGGTGGGCGTGTTAATGAACGTCTATAAAGATCTGAAACGCATCGATCATAAAAAATTTATGGATAACAAACCCGATCTCCCGCCTCATCGTGATTTCAACGACAAGTGGGACGAGGACGACAACTGGCCGAAGAAAAAATAACGGTCATGCGCCCCCGCCATCGCGAGGGCGCGCGGTTACATCATCATAATGACATCGTCATCGCCAGGTTTTGCCCCGCCTGAGGCTTCATCGAAGTAACGTTTCGGCACGGTATACTGCAAATGATGCAGCGCAAAATCCATGCTGCGCTGATCGATGGCATGCGCCAAATCCTCTACGATATTCAGCGTGACATCACCGCCCAGCGCGGTTAAACGCTGTTCCGCCTGTTGCGCCTGCATCAGCGGGATACGGTCATCATAATCACCATGGATCAGATGCACGGTAGTCCGCGTGCTGGCCTTTTCCGGTAGCGTCACAAAGCGACCGCTAAAGGCAACCGCCCGGCCAGCCAGATCGTCGTGGGCTTTGATGCCTTCCAGCACCATGCTGGCCCCCTGTGAAAACCCCACCAGTGCCGTGGCTTCGGGACGCACCCCGCTTTTCTGCTGCCAGTGACGCACGGACTCGACAAACTGCGGCATGCTGCTGTCTACACAGGCCTGCTCGCTTTTATCATGCAGGCCGGCTTCGTTAAACCATTGACCGCCCGGCCCCGGCGATCCCACCGACACCACCAGCGCCGCCGGAAACGTTTTAGCAAACCAGCTGCCAATTTGGCCCATCGCGTCGGGATTGTCCCCCACGGCATGATAAAGCAGAAACAGCTGGGCAGCCTGAGTGGGCTGCTGAACAATTACATATTTCAGTGTCATATCGACCTCCTGCGACTACTCTACGCCCCCGGGCGCAGGATGATAGTGGGAATATTTGAATGTCTTGGTGGATTTATTGCAATTGCTCACGCAACGCTTCGCCTTCTCTGCCGGGTAACGCCAGTAGCGCAGCGGCGGCTTCAGCGCGTAAGGCCGTAATCAGCGTCTTGCGTCCGTTGAGCCGGGCAGACTGAGCCAGTTCAGCCAGGCTGGTGTCGGCATTCACCGCCTGTCGCAGGAGCGGCAAAGGCTGCTGGCTGATGCCAACCAGCCGCTGAAGCACCGCCAGGCTCGCTTCCAGCGGGCGTTGCGCCCAGGCAAAACCGGCGGCCAGCCAGGCATCGCGCCGGGTAAACGCGTGGTCACAGGCTGCCGGTAGCGGCAGGTCCAGCGGAATGTGCGGTCTGAGCAGCGGCCAGTCACGGGCCAGGCTTCCCTCCGCCTTCTGCTGCAGCGCTTTGCCGGCCGTCGTCAGCCCCAGCACGGCCATCGCCGCATAACAACCGCTGCTGGCTTCTCGCTGACTGCCAATTCGCGCCAGCGTAAAGCCACAGGCTTGCCAGAAAGCCCAGAGAGGTTCAGTGTAGCCAAAGCTGACCGAGAGGTAATCATATCCGGCGGCATCCGCGCAGGCGGCGGCCACCAGTTGCTGGCCGATTCCCCGGCGGCGCGCAGGTGCGGCAATGGCAATCCGGCTAATTCGCAAGGCGCGGAGCGTGGCGGCTTCCGTCAGCCCGGCGTGCGCGGCCAGCGACTGCGCCACCAGATTACCGCGAGGCCGCCTGTGGCCCGCCCATACCGCTTGCGCCAGTTCATCCGTCAGCCCGCCCTCTTCTACCAACCATAGCGCGCCCTGTAGCGCCGGAACCTCGCCCGCCAGCCACAGATGCATGCCTGGCGCATCCAACAGGCGACGCAGATCCAGCGGTGAGGTGCGGTAATGCGCACTGGTCAGCAGTTGGTAAGCCGCCTGCTGGGCGGCGAAATCAGACGCCTCTGCTCGCCGGGGCGCACGCTCCTCCAGGGACGGGGTTTCAGCGGCATCCTCAAACAGCAGAGCCTGGTTGAGCCAGTGTTCCAGGGGATCGTGGCGAGCCCAGCGTAACGGTTCGTCCAGCGTAAAGTAGCGCACCTGCTGCAGCTCAGCGCAGAACTTGAGCATAAAGCCACGGCCGCTGCCTTCGTAACCCTGAATGGTCGTTACCAGCAACACGCGCGGGAAACGTGCTACCAGCGCATGGAGCAGCGGAGCGGGAATGGCCGCGGCTTCATCCACGATGAGCCAGTCAAACTCGGGCTGGTCGGGCAGCGCCAGAATCGCATCCGGTGCCATAAACCGATAATGTTCTCCGGCGAAAGAGGCTAACACTGTAGTGGTAATTTTTGCCGGTGCGGTTACCAGGCAGCGCGTATTCTGTCGCGCCAGCATGCCTGCGAGCGCCGATTTGCCTCTGCCGCGCGCGGCGGTGATGACCGCCACGCCAGCAGAAAAATGCGTCAGCTCTTGCAGAATGCTTTGCTGCTGACTCGCGGCCTGACAGTGCCAGGCCGGCCGTGACGACCAGTTGGGCAGCGCGAGCGGCTGCGGCTGCTGATGCAACAGCGCCTGCTGATCGTCTTCCGTCAGGCGTTGCAGGTGATGGACAAAATGGGGCGTGGCAATCGGCTCGCTGACATCAGCCCAGCGCAGGCTGTCCGCATCGGGCTGCTGCGCCCAGCGCGCCCAGGGGGGCACTAACAGAAGCAGCCAGCTACCGGCCGTCAGCGTTCCGGCCAGCGCCGCCAGCGCCTCGGCATGGAACCCCTGACGGGCATCAAACACGGCATGATGGAATTCACGCCCCAGCAGCGTACGAAATGCGGTCGGGGCGCAGTGCGTGCCGGTTTCCGGCGGGTTATCGCTCAGCCACAGCCAGTCGCCTTCCAGCGTCTGGCTCCATGAGAGCGCGGTGTCCCGGCACCAGTCGGCTTCGCCGCCGATCACGGCCAGCCGCCGTATACCGGCGGCCTGCATGGCGCAGGTCGCTGCTTTCAGGTTCATCCTTTAAGAGCAAAGGTGTCGCACTGGCCAGGGTTACCGCTGTCGAATCCGCGTTTGAACCAGGTATACCGCTGCGCGGACGTACCATGCGTAAAGCTGTCCGGCACAACCCGGCCCTGGGTTTTCTGCTGCAGACGATCGTCACCAATGGCTTCGGCTGCGTTTAACGCTTCCTGTAAATCCCCCACTTCAAGGATTTTTTCCTGTTCCATATAGTGGCCCCAGACGCCCGCAAAGCAGTCGGCCTGAAGCTCCATTTTCACAGACAGTTGATTAATCTGAGTCTGGCTGGCCCCCTGCTGCATCTGACGTACCCGGGGTTCAATGCCCAGCAACTTCTGCACATGGTGGCCGACTTCATGCGCAATGACATAGCCCTGGGCAAAATCGCCGCCTGCCCCAAGCTTGTTTTTCATTTCGTCATAGAATGACAGATCGATATAAACAGTCTGGTCAGCCGGGCAGTAAAAGGGCCCCATAACAGACTGTCCGGTGCCGCAGCCGGTGCGCGTAGCGCCGCGATACATCACCAGCTTCGGCGGCGTATACTGTTTGTTCATCTGTTTGAACAACTTGTCCCAGGTGTCTTCGGTCGTCGCCAGCATGACCGACGTAAACTTTGCCGCCTCATCCTGATTCGGGTTGGCGGTGCGCTGCTGCTGTTGGTTGCCCGATGTCACCTCGCCCCCGGTCAGCAACGGGGTCAGGTCATAACCGTAATAACCCGCCACCGCGACCAGAATCAGCATGATAATGCCCGCCTTGCCGCGTGGCAGAGGAATGCGTCCTCCCCGGTTACCGGATGACTGATTACGGCGATCTTCGACATTGTCGCTTTCGCGACGTCCTTGCCAGCGCATGGTTTTTGCTCCCTGTGGCGTATTAACTCAGATGGCATGATTTTAGATGCGTGACGGCGCAATCACCAGCTTTACACCAAAATGAAAAAGGAGAGCCTGCGCTCTCCTTTTCGTGACCTGCTGAGCGTTACTCAGTCAAGTTTGACGCCCAGGCGACGGGCTACCGCTTCATAGGCTTCAATCAGGCCACCCAGGCTCTGACGGAAACGGTCTTTGTCCATTTTATCCAAGGTTTCTTTGTCCCACAGGCGCGCACCATCGGGTGAGAATTCGTCCCCCAGTACCACTTCGCCGTTGAACAGGCCAAACTCCAGCTTGAAGTCCACCAGAATCAAACCTGCCTTATCAAACAGATTGCTCAGTACGTCGTTGGCTTTATAGGTCAGCTCACGCATACGGGCCAGATTCTCTTTGCTGACCCAACCAAAGGTTTCGCAGTAAGATTCGTTAACCATCGGATCGTGTTTAGCATCGTCCTTCAGGAACAGGTCGAACAGCGGCGGGTTCAGCACAATCCCTTCTTCGACGCCAAGACGCTTCACCAGCGAACCGGCCGCACGGTTACGGATTACGCACTCGACCGGGACCATGTCCAGCTTTTTCACCAGCGCTTCGTTATCTGACAGCAGGGCTTCCATCTGTGTCGGGATGCCCGCTTCCTGCAGCTTCGTCATGATGAAATGATTGAACTTGTTATTCACCATGCCCTTGCGATCAAACTGCTCAATGCGGGCGCCGTCGCCTGCTGATGTATCGTTGCGGAATTCAAGTATCAGCAGATCCGGGTTATCGGTGCTGTATACGGTTTTCGCTTTACCGCGATACAACTCAGCTCGCTTTTGCATCTTATTTAACTCCAAACATGAAAGATCCGGTTCTGAGGCAGGCATTTTGCGTTGATTGCCGTGACGCAATCGATTACCTCGTCTCGCGCTATTATGCCAAAAAACGAAATAAAAAGGCCGGAGAATCTCCGGCCTGGGGTAATTTTTTATTTGTTCATTGCGGCCTGGAACACTGCCACGAGCGCGTCGTTTTGCGCCTGCGTCAGTACATGGCCTTTAGGATCAATAAATTGCAGGCTGGTACGGTTGTCGAGGTCGCCAACCTGAACCTTGTAATCGCCGTTTGGCAACTCAGGATCTTTGGCGCCCACGCTGTCCCAGGTGCTGCTGCCCGGCGCTTTGTAGGTCACTTTCATGCTGCCGGTTGAGCGCGTGCTGTCGGTAACGTCCATTCCTACACGGCTCATGGCCGCAGGCAGACGCTGCCAGGCAACATTGAACGGCGTGCGTAACACCAGCATAGGCAGGCCGGTGTCGTCGGCACCGCTTTGCACATCAATCGCACCGCTGACGCGGCCGGCGGCAGCGTTTTCATTCGCGGTGGCGATCTTGTCCATTCCTGCGGCGATGTCGTTCAGCATCTGGGCGGTATAACGCTGAATCTGCACTGGCGAGGTCACGCTGTTGCCTTCCTGCTGCAGCTCCAGCAGACGGACTGTCAGGACCTGCTGATAACTCTGCGACTGAACGCTGATTTGGTAACGACCACGGTACTGCTTATCTTCGTCTGCACGGTTCCACTGTACCCAGTCGGTGGTCAGCTGTTGTCCGGCGTCATTACGGGAAGCGATCGGGAAGTTATTAGACTGGACGACCCCCACAACCTGCGACCAAATCGATCCCCGGCTGTTATCAAACATCAGCACACCAGTGTTATTACTGAACTGGGCGCGTGAGCCGTTCATCAGAGCCAGAGGCTGGGCCGGTGGACGAATATCCAGCTGCTTGCCAACCGGCGCTTTGCTGGTTGAAGGCGGAATATCGTATTCCCCGTTCTGGACAGGCAGAATCATGCCCGACGGTGCCTTCAGCTCCCGCAGACCACTGGCCTGCAGGTAGGACTCATCACCGCTGACCTGGCGTTTGTAACGCTGATCGTTCGAACAGGCCGACAATAGCATCAGGGTGGAAAGCCCCACCACTGTTGCAATCGTTGACCGCTTTACTGAGTAATTCATTCAAACTCCCTAAATTATCGCAAACCCGCTTTCACCAGCGCCTGCTCCACTTTCGGCTGTGCAACCGCAGTCAGTGGTGTCATTGGCAGACGCAGCGTGTCATTAGCGATTAATCCTAGCTGTTTTGCCGCCCATTTAACCGGGATTGGATTAGGTTCACAGAAAAGCGTCTGGTGCAGGTGCATCAGACGCTGATTGAGACGGCGAGCTTCAACGAAATTACCCTGCTGTGCGAGCCTGCACAGCTCGGCCATTTCGCGTGCTGCTATATTAGCCGTCACCGAAATGACGCCTTTGCCGCCCAGTTGCATAAAGTCCAGTGCGCTGGCATCGTCGCCGCTCACCAGGATGAACTCATCATTAACCAGCTCTTGGATCTGGCTGACACGGGATAAGTTCCCCGTTGCCTCTTTGATTCCGATAATATTTTTGATTTCGGCGAGGCGGGCAACGGTTTCCGGCAACATATCACAGCCGGTGCGCGAAGGTACGTTATACAGCATTTGTGGCAGGCTGGTACTGTCGGCAATCGCTTTAAAGTGCTGAAACAGGCCTTCCTGCGTGGGGCGGTTATAGTAAGGTGTGACGGTGAGGCAGCCAATAACGCCAGAATTTTCAAAGCGTTTGGTTAGAGAGATGCCTTCAGCGGTGGCATTCGCACCGGTTCCGGCAATCACGGGAATACGCCCATCCGCCAGTTCCAGGGTTTGCAGCACGACATCACCATGTTCGTCATGGCTCAGCGTGGCAGACTCGCCGGTGGTGCCGACGGAAACGATCGCCGCCGTACCGCTGGCGACATGGTAATCAATCAGTTTTCTCAAACTCGCACGGCAGACATTACCTTTGTCATCCATCGGCGTAACGAGTGCAACAATACTTCCCGTAAACATTGGCGATCCCCTCGACAAACAAGTGCTTCATGGTACGTTTTACACTTAGGGAAAAGCAAGCAAGCTCCGCTATTCCCGCGCTTGTCAGCAGTTTTTTTTATGTTTACCTTATGGTTATTAGCAAATGCACAGGGAATCCTATTTTGCAGCAATCTCAACCCCACCACTTGGTGATCACCGCACTGGGTGTTGACCGCCCGGGTATCGTCAATACGATTACCCGTCACGTCAGCAGTTGCGGTTGCAACATTGAAGACAGTCGCCTTGCCATGCTTGGGGATGAATTCACGTTCATTATGCTGCTGTCCGGTAGCTGGAACGCCATTACGCTGATTGAGTCAACGCTGCCGCTTAAAGGCGCAGAGCTGGAGCTGCTCATCGTGATGAAACGCACCCATGCGACCGCCCGCCCTCCGATGCCGGATACGGCGTTTATTCAGGTCGAAGTCGCTGACTCACCGCATATTATTGAGCGCTTTACGGATTTAACGGACAAGCACCTGATGAACATCGCTGAACTGGTGTCACGCATTCAGCCAGCCCAGCACGACAGGCCCGCTACGCTCTATATTCAGATGACGGCGCACAGCCCGACGCGGAGCGATGGTCCGGCCTTTGAACAGGCCTTTAATGAATTATGCCAGGAGCTTAATGCGCAGGGTTCGTTGCGTCTCTACAGCCTGAGCGATGCCGATAATCGTGAACTGGCCGCACCTGGCAGGTAAAGACGAGCGCCCCCGTGACTGTTCTGCTACGTTAAAAGTGCAGTCAGGTGAGGAATACGTCTGAAACAGATAATTTTCCATTTGGCAGTTTCTCGCCTCTTGGTGTATTAACCACAGCATGAACTCAAAATGGAGAGATGTGATGAATCCACTGAAAGCCGGTGATACCGCACCGAAATTTAGCTTGCCCGATCAGGATGGCGAACAAGTAAATTTAGCCGACTTCCAGGGGCAGCGTGTTCTGGTCTATTTCTATCCAAAAGCCATGACGCCGGGTTGTACCGTGCAGGCATGCGGTCTGCGTGACAACATGGATGAGCTGAAAAAAGCTGGCGTCGAGGTGCTGGGGATCAGCACGGATAAACCCGAAAAGCTGTCACGTTTTGCAGAAAAAGAGCTGCTTAACTTCACGCTGCTGTCGGACCAGGAGCATCAGGTTTGCGAGCAGTTTGGCGTCTGGGGTGAAAAAACCTTTATGGGGAAAACCTACGACGGCATTCATCGCATCAGTTTCCTGGTGGATGCGAATGGCAAAATCGAAAAGGTGTTCGACGATTTCAAAACGTCAAACCACCACGACATCGTGATGGACTACCTCAAGTCAGCCTGATGTCTTCAGGGCGCGGCATCGTCCGCGCCCTGAACGTTTAGCGACTCAGCGTTTCATCCAGCGGGGCTTCAGGCCACGCGTGCACCACCGCCTTGACCAGGGTGGCGAGCGGAATCGCAAAAAACACGCCCCAGAATCCCCACATTCCGCCAAAGATCACCACTGACAAGATGATCACCAGCGGATGCAGATTGACCGCTTCTGAGAACAAAATCGGCACCAGCACATTGCCGTCCAGTGCCTGAATCACCAGATAGACGGTTAACAGCGTCCAGAACTCGCTATCAAGCCCCCACTGAAACAACCCTACGCCAATAACCGGAATGGTGACCAGCATCGCGCCGATATAGGGGATCAGAACCGAAACCCCCACTAATACGGCCAGCAAAAGCGAGTAGTTAAGGCCGAGGAACATGAAAGCCAGCCAGCTGGCGATCCCGACCACCACCATTTCCAGCACCTTGCCGCGAATGTAATTAGTAATTTGCTGATTCATCTCCTGCCACACTTCCCCTGCCAGCCCGCGATTGCGCGGCAGCACGCGCCGAACGGCGTTCAGCATCTGCTCTTTGTCCTTCAGCAGGAAGAACACCATGAGCGGCACCAGCACGAGATAAATCATCAGGGTCATCAAGCCTACCAGCGAGGCCAGGGAATATTTCACCAGCGAATCGCCTACCCCGCTAAGACGACCGCGCAGGTTTTCAACGATGACGTCAATGATGCCCGCATCGACCAGGGCGGGGAAACGTCGGGGTAAACCCGCCGCATACAGATAGAGCTTGTTCAGCATGTTGGGCAGATCCCGCGTCAGGTTGATGCCCTGCTGCCAGGCGACGGGGGCGACAATCAAGACCAGAACCAGCAGAATCCCGGCAAACAGCACCAACACGATGCTGGTCGCCCAGCTCCGCGTACAGCCAATGCGTTGCAGCCGTACCGTCGGCCATTCAAGCAGGTAAGCGAGAACCAGCGCCACCAGCAAGGGCGCCAGCAACCCACTCAAAAAGAAAAGAATGCAGAATCCCGCCAGCAGAATCACCAGCAGGCCAATCGCCTGCGGATCGCTAAAACGGCGTTTGTACCATTGAATCAATAAAGCCAGCATGCCGTTGGGTCCATAACGTCAAAAAGGGCCATGATTGTACCGGATATTCTGGTGCGGGAAAGATGTGAAAAGCAGTCTGTGGCCTGACAGCTTTCGTTGACCGGGCGATGGCAGGCCTGCACGGCCCTGTTAACGGGAGTTTGAACCTGGCTGAGGCTGTCCACTGGCAGGCGAATCGCCACCGATTCTATTCACAGCGGGCCGAACGCCTTTCCGGCCCGCTGTCGGTCAATGTTCTGGGATCAGGCTTCGTTTACCCAAATACGCATCTCCCCTTCTCCCCGGTTCGCCCAGCAGAACCAGGGAATAAACGTTAACGTCTGGCTCTGCGGTGCAGCCGGTGCGCGGTCGTAGTTCCACAGCGGCTGTTGCGCTGGCTCGTGGGCGGTCTTTTTCACCCCTTCAGCCTGGATTAACACCTTGTGCGCAAAGACGCCTTTCCCTTCAAAGGTATTGAACGCCGCAGACGCGGGCAGCCATACATTGTGTAACTGCTCGCCGTTATCGGCCTGCTCCAGGCAGTAGACTATCGGCCCGCGCTGGACAGCCACCTTACCCGCCACATGACGCACGAGCGGATTACCGTACACCCGGCGCACCGGCATCGGAAGCGTTAGCGTGAGCGTGTCGCCCTCCTGCCAAATCCGTTCAATGTACAGGTAGCCTTTGCGGGCGCGATCCGTCACCACCTCACCGTTACAGCTCACCTGCGGCGCCTCGCACCAGTCAGGCAGTCGTAACGCCAGAGTATGTTTTACGGGCTGGGTGGCATCCACAGAAATCGTGACCGTTTCCTCCCAGGGAAAGTTACCGCTGATACGGATACCCAACGTGCGATCGCCGACGGGCACATCAACCCGGTTGCCGACGTAGAGATTGATAAAGAGCGCATTCTCGTGCGGCGTATAGATATAGTGACCGAGCGAGGTCAGTAAACGCGCGATGTTTGGTGGGCAACAGGCACAGCCAAACCAGCGCTGGCGCACCGGTTTCACATGATCGTAAAGATGGTTGAAATGCAGGGTTTTCGGCTGCACCTCCAGCGGATTGACGTAGAAGAAATGTTTCCCGTCCAGCGCCATACCGCCCAGTACCGTATTATACAGCGCGCGCTCCATCACATCGGCGTACTGGCTGTCGGCTTCCATTTCCAGCATACGTCTGGCAAACATCATCAGGCCGATGGACGCGCAGCTTTCGGCATATACCGTGTCATTGGGTAAATCATAATCGCTGCTGAACGCCTCACCGCTGCTTTGGGAGCCGATTCCGCCCGTAATATAAAGCTGCCGCTGAGCCATGTTGTGCCACAGCCGCAGGCAGTCCTGACGCTTTCCTTCGTCCTGACTCAGACGCGCGAGGTGCGCTACGCCGGTCATCAGATAAACAAACCGCACCGCGTGGCCCACTGCGTGCTGCTGTTCGGCAAGAGGCTGATGCGCCTGGCTGTAAGCCTTGTCCTTCACCATCCATGCCGGGCCATAGGTATGCCAGTAGGAAGTCTGACCGCGTTTCTCGTACTCAATATCATAGAAGTGAGGCTGGGTGCCGCGCTGCGTGACAAACGTATTCACCAGCGCCAGATAGCGTGGTTGCTGAGTCACTTCATACAACCGCATCAGCGCCAGCTCGATCTCGGGATGGCCAGGATAACCATGCAGCTGATGCTCCTCAGGGCCGAAGACGCTGTCGATATGGTCGGCGAGCCTGCACACCACCTCCAGTAAACGGCGTTTGCCGGTCGCCTGGTAAAATGCCACGCCCGCCTCAATCATGTGCCCGGCGCAGTAAAGCTCGTGGCACTCGGCAAGGTTGGTCCAACGATCTTGCGGCGCTTTCACGGTGAAGTAAGTGTTGAGATAGCCATCCTCGCACTGCGCCGCCGCGATCAGCTCAATCACCTCATCGGCCGTTTTCTCCAGTTCCGCGTCAGGCTTCTGGCAAAGCGACCAGGCCACCGCCTCCAGCCATTTCGCTACATCGCTGTCCTGAAACACCATGCCATAGAATTCCCCGTCCTGCTGGCCAGCCGCGATGCGAAAGTTTTCGATGGCATGGCTGGGATCGGCTTCCTCGATCCGATCGTTAAGCGCCTCCCACTGATAAGGAATGACCACCTCCCGCACCAGTTGTTGATACTTACCGAGAAACGGATCGTGGATAGTCAGCTTATGCAGATCGACTTCATTGACAGACATCTTACTCTCCTCAAGACGGAACATGGCGAATACGCAGGTCGTGGGCGATCTGCGCCATCATCGGGTTAGTGAGCTTGCAGGCGCGGATGGTGAATGCCAGCAACAGATGGAACAGCGCCGGTAACAGGGTTTCCGTGGCGGTAATACCGTGCAGGGAGGCAGCCGTCTGATTGCCGATCCCCGGCTTATAAGCCACGATGACAAACAGCAGGCTGATAATGACGGCGCTGGAGGCCCAGGCAAGCTTGATAAAGAACAGGTTAAACGCGAAATTCATGCCCGACGAGCGGACACCGTTTTTCCATTCGCCGTAGTCATCAGCAAAGGCCATCAGGGCAAAATGCAGCGGCAGAGTGAACCCGAGGATGATGCCATTACTGAGGATCACCACCAGCCACAATATCTGCCATGACGGCCCGACCGGCAGGAACCACATCATGACTGCGAGTGCGGCCAGCACAAGGTTGGTCCAGTAATACAGCCGGACGGTGTCAATGCGCCTGGAAAGCGGGTTCACGATCACCGCTCCCACAATGGAGGCTAACGTCACCATGGTAAAAAACAGCGACGTGAAAGCCGTGCTGCCCTGTAACACATAGGTAATGAAGTACATGTAGCCGCCGCCGCGAATGTTAAACACGTTAATCAGCAAAAAAGACATCACCAGCATCAGCAACAGCTGATCGTTTTTGCGTAGCCCGGCCAGATGCTCACGCAGGGTAAATTTGCCCAGGCTGTCCAGCGGTACGCGCTCGCGGACCCAAAAGAAGCAACACAGGAACATCACGACCGCCAGAGCGCACAGGATACCGACGCCAGACTGATAGCCCAGGGCCGCATTCCCCTTACCCAACACCGCGACCAGCCACGGCAGCCCTACCGAAACCAGAAACCCGGCCACCCCGCACAATACAAAGCGCCATGACTGGCAGGCCAGCACTTCTGTGTGGCGGGTGGTCATGGTGTTGATCAGCGCGCAATAGGGCACGTTGATGGCGGTATAGCTGACAGAGAGCAGCAGATAGGTGGCAAACGCCCAAACAATTTTCATGTCCATGCTGACGGCGGGCACGGTGAACGTCAGCGCACCAATGAGGCCAAGGGGAACGGCCACCCAGAGCTGCCACGGGCGGAAGCGCCCCCAACGGCTATGGGTTCTGTCGGCAATGACGCCCATCACCGGATCGGAGACCGCGTCAAACACGCGCAGCACCATAAACAGGGTGCCGACCAGCGCGGGCGTTAAGCCAAACACATCGGTGTAGAAAAACGTCAGGAAGTTGGTGATCAGGCAGGTGATCACCGTGCCACCGGCGTCACCCAAGCCGTAACCTATTTTCTCTCGCAGGGACAGCGCACTCTGCGTAGCCGACGGGCTAAGATCGGCCTGAGCGATAGTCGTAGAAGTCATTTAAAATGCCTCATGCAGGACAGAGAGGATTGCCCGCTTATGCCGGGCTTATTGGTGTTTTAGCGCTTAACCCGATTTATTTTGTCAGGAATCCGTTCACCAACAAGAGCACAAAAAAGTATAAAAACGGGGTAATTCCGACCTGTGAAGCAAAGTGTGAACTGGATCAGGTACATGTCTTTTTTTTAGTTAATAATCAGAGAGAAAGACATCAATTACCTCCGTAGCAGCGGGAAAATGAATAACGATGTTCGAATTATCCATAACGTTTCCGATACAGGTGCAAAATGGCGGGCTGTTTATTTCGCGCGGCGTGGGAACCCATCCTGCACGCAGGCTGACCTCCTGGGAGATCATTTTCGTTGAACGCGGGCAGTTAACGATTCGGGAGGATGGCGAGCTGTTCAGCGTGCAGGCGGGCGAAAGCCTGCTGCTGAGGCCAGGGCATTTGCATGTGGGAGAAGGGATTTTTCCGGCCGATCTGAAATTTTACTGGCTGCATTTTGACTGGCAGAAACAGCCTGAGCAGCATGGCTTACACCAGGCACTGCTCCACCTTCCCCAGCATACTCGCGTTGGCGATCCGGCCTATATCATCGCCCTGTTCCGGCAGTTCCTCAGCGAGCAGGAAAACATTCACCGCAGCGTCGCACTGGAATGTATTTTACTGCTTATACTGCAGCAGCTCGCGGCTCCGGCGCTGCACGAGGATGTTGTCGACAGCCCCGGCGTTGACCTGGCCTGGAAAGCCAATCAGCTTATTCGCACGCAGTATCACTTGGCGCTTTCAACCTCCACGCTGGCGAAAACGCTGCATTGCAATGCCGATTATCTGGGACGTGTTTACCGGCGCGTGTTTCGCCTGACGCTGACGGAAGCCCTTCACCGGCAGCGCGTATTAATGGCAGAAAAGCTGCTGATCGGCGATAAGCTGCCGTTAACCGAGGTAGCGCGCCAGTGTGGGTTCAATGATGTGGGCTATTTCCGTCAGATATTCCGTAAGCATACAGGCTTAACACCTGCCAGCTGGAAGCGACGCTACTGCCGCGAGCATATCAATTCCTGATGGCTCGCCCGGATTGCCGGGCGGGCCAGAAACCGTTAGCGCACAGTCTTGATCAAGAGGCTTTTACGCGTTTGGCAACCACGGTGCAGTTGCGACCGCTGTTCTTAGCCTGATACAGGGCATCGTCAGCCCGCTTCAGGCTGCTTTCCAGCGGCGGCCGCCGGGCATCCCATTCCGCTACGCCGATGGAAATCGTGATATGGCCGACCGCCTCGATAGCGTTATCCGCGATGCTGATGCGAATGCGCTCGGCCGTCGCCTCAGCCTCTTTCAGAGGCGTGTTAGGCAACAGCATTAAAAACTCTTCACCACCGTTACGGCAGACCACATCCGACTGCCGGGCGCTCTGTCGTAGCGTCTGCGCCACCTGCCGAATCACCCGATCGCCAACGTCGTGTCCCCAGTTGTCATTGACGCTTTTGAAATGATCGATATCCAGGGCGAGCACGGCAAAAGGCTGGCGCATCGTCTGGTAGTAATCGAGTACCGCGTTAAGCCCGCGGCGGTTGAGTAACAGCGTTAGCGAATCGGTCTGCGCTTCCGAACTCAGGCGACCAATTTTGTCCTGTACCAGCCCAATACCGGTTAACAGCGCCCGTTTAACCTGGGCGGCCTCAAAGTACCATGCCCGAATGCCGCCAATTTCGTAGGTGGCGCTTGAGGCATCAATCTTGCTGGCCTTGCGGGCCAGTTGCCAGAGCGGCATGGCAATCATCCGTGCCAGAATGACCGCCACCAGCAAGGTCAGTAAGGCAAAGGGCACTGAATGCTTCAGGACTTTCAGGAGCAACCCCGACAGCGGTTGCAGCGTGACGTCGACAGGTTTCAACGCCACCACCATCCAGCCCGTCGTGGGGACGATGGCGTAGCCGGCCAGCCGGGTCGGTTTGTCGGGCTCAGTTAAGACCAGCGAGCCGTTATCTTTTTCCTGACGTTCCCGATCGCTCATCAGTGGCGACATGGTTTTGCCCACCATCTGGCGGTTCTGGTGATACAGCACCTGATTATCGCCGTCGAGAACAAATACGCTGGTGCCGTCGCGATAAAACTGTTCACCCAGCAGCGCATTCAGAATACTTTTCTTTTTCAGGTAAATCGTCCCGCCAATATAGCCCAGATAGCGTCCCTGGTTATTCCAGATGGGCCATGAGACAAAAATCAGCAGGTTATTGGCGGCAGAGAGTGTCGGTCTGCTAATCAGCGGTTGCCGGGTCTGCAGCGCTTCGCGGGCCGCATCGCTGGTCAGATGCATCCCGGTCAAGGTCAGCGATTCGGGAGATATTGCGCGCACCGTACCCGTTTCATCCACCACGGCGACCGAGTTAAAACTGTCGGTCTGCTCACGTAGACGGTTCACTTCCGCTTTGAGCAGTGCCTCATTATTGAAATCTTTTCCCAGTAAATTAGCACTGAAGTGCAACTGGGACTGCGCCAGCCGGAAAAAGACTTCGCTGGTGGAGGCCAGTTTGGCAGCGTAAGCGCGGTTGGCTTCCAGGGTGCTGTCGATCAGCACCATGCGTTGCACGCGCCAGGTTGCATATAAATTATTGGCAAGCGTGATGACTATGCTGGCAATAACCAGCAGCGCAATAAGCGTGCGTAAGTCCGCCCGGGGACGGAAATTTATGAGCATGGCGGGAACGCCACAGTGCAAAGATTCATTTTGCTGTGCCTGACTCTGTTGTTTTTATCGTGATTGCGGTCCTACAGCGTGTAAGTTTACACGCTGTAGGACAATTTGAGCAGGTTTAAGCGCGGCATTAACCAAAAAGTCAGCTCGTATGGCTTTTAATCGATTAGCCCGTTTTGATCATAAAAGGGCCAGGGGCCATCATAGTCTCCAATCGCACACTGATGCGTGGTCATTCCCTGCTGCGGATGCCAGCGATGCAGTAAAAATCCTGCCGGTTCCAGCATGAAGTTTGCCGGGCCATCCGGTTGCAGATCCAGCGCAACCTGATGAGATACGCCGGGGGCAATGCAGGCCAGCGTACCGGCAAAGCGGGTCTGAATCGCGCGGTGTACATGGCCACACAGCACACGTTCGACCTGCGGATGACGACTGACGATCGCCGCCAGCGCATCAGGGGCGCGTAAACGCTGGCGATCCATATGATCGATACCGCAGACAAAGGGCGGGTGATGCAGCATCACCAGCGCGGGGCTGTCCGGTGACGCGGTCAGTGCGGCATCCAGCCAGTCAAGCTGCTGTTCATCAAGCTCGCCCCACGGCTGCTGCGGCACGCTGGAATCGAGCGCCAGTAGCTGAACCCCCTTAACCTCCCGTTGCCAGTTGAGCGTCGGGCCCTGTTGCAAATAGGGATGATCGGGAAACGCCGCCCGTAGCGCCTGGCGATCGTCATGATTTCCCGCCATCAGGTAAAACGGCAACGCCAGGGTGGCCAGCGCCTGCCGCAGCGTCTGATACTCCTCTGCCGTACCAAAATCCACCAGGTCGCCGGTTATGACCACCGCATCGGGCCGGGGCGTCAGGCCATTCAGGGTTGCGATCGCCCGTAACAGGGCATTATACGTATCGACTTTTTTATACGACAGACGACCGTGCGCTTTAATATGCAAGTCGCTGATTTGAGCAATCAGCACAGGTTTAACGGACAAACGTTGACTCCTTAAAGGGTAAATTCGAGTGCGGCCTGCTCAGCCAGCGACCAGCTCACTCGCTGCCCGGCGTGCCAGGTTTCCCGTGCGTGACGTTCAACCTGAATCGGCTTGTCCAGCCCGATATCAATCATCAGGCGTTGAGACGCGCCGAGAAAGGTGCTGGCAACAATGCAGCCGTGCTGCGCATAGCGGCCTTCGTCTGCCAGCAGCACATCCTCTGGTCGACAAAAACGCACCGGATGGCCTTGATCGTCACGTGCGATGCAGTTAATCGCGCCAACGAAATCCGCCACAAAACGCGAGGCCGGACGCTGATAGATGGCCTGCGGCGTATCGATCTGCACCAGGCGCCCCTGCTCCATGACGGCGATACGATCGCCAAGCGCCATAGCTTCCTGCTGATCGTGAGTGACATACACGGCGGTGATAGCCAGCTTTTTTAACAGGCCCCCGATTTCCAGACGCAGACGCTCACGCAGTTTGGCATCCAGCGCCGCCAGCGGTTCGTCAAACAGCAGCACTTTAGGCCGCGCCGCCAGCGCTCTTGCCAGCGCCACGCGCTGTTTCTGCCCGCCGGAGAGCTTGTCGATATGACGATGTGCCAGTGACGTGAGATCGACCAGTTCCAGCATCTCGTTGACCCGGGCCTCACGCTCGTGGCGCGGAATGCCCTGCACTTTCAGCCCATAGGCTACGTTCTGCGCCACGTTAAGCGTGGGAAACAGGGCGTAGTTTTGAAACACCATTCCTACGTTACGCTTCTCAATAGGCAGGTCGGTCACGTTGCGATCGTCAAACCAGACTTCACCCGGCGCGTCAGTGCTCTCCAGCCCGCTGATAATGCGCAACGTGGTCGTTTTGCCACAGCCGGACGGGCCCAGCAGAACCAGGGTTTCCCCTGCGCGTACGCTAAGATCCAGTGGGTGCAGCGCCTGATGGTGATGAAAGCGACGCGCACAGCCGCGTAGCGTGACGTTAACCGCATCAACAATCATGCTTTTTCCTCCCTTGGTTGTTGGCGAGACTGGCGTTCAAGCCAGTGATTACAGGCGTTGAGCATCAACAGCAGCGGTAGAATCATTAAAATAAAGATCAGGGTATAAGCAGAACCGACTTCCAGCCGCATCGAGGCGTAGCTGTCGGCCAGGCCCACTGGCAGGGTTTTGGTCAGTGGCGTATGCAACATCCAGGTGATATTAAATTCGCCTACCGATAACGTAATTACCATAAAGGCCCCGGCGAGAATGCCGTTGCGGCAGTTGGGAACCACCACGGTGAAAAAGCGACGCCAGAAGCCGGCCCCGAGGCTGGCGGCAGCCTCCTCCAGTCGGGGCAGTTGTATCGCCTGCATCACCGCCAGTACCGGGCGGATCATAAACGGCAGCGTAAAAAGGACGTGACCAATCAGGATAAACACCCAGCTGTCACGCAGGCTGCTGAACTGGCCATACAGCAGGATAATGCCCAGTGCGGTGGCCAGGCCCGGAAGCGCCACCGGCAACATCAGGCACTCTTCAATGCGCGATGCCCAGCGAGAGGGCGATTTCAGTAAGCCCCAGGCGGCCGGTACGCCGATCGCCACGGTGACGATCAAGCAGCTGACGGCAATGAGCAATGACAGCCAAAAGGTGTCGCTGTACATCTCCCAAACCTGCGCCACCCATTTCAGCGTCAGTCCGCTGCGCAGGCCAACAAAATAGTTCTGCGTCACGGCCGCCAGCATCGACAGGATCACCGGCACAATCATGAACAGTGCAGTCAGTATGGTGATCGCGACCTGCAGGTAAAACAGCCCACGGCGCTTCATGATGACGGCTCCTGTTTTGACTGGGTGAGTACGCGCGCCAGCATTAAGCCAGCCCAGGCGACAGCGCCCATGACCACCGATAACGCCGCCGCCGTGGCGAAGTTAGCGTAGTTGGTGAATTCGCCATAAATGGTCAGCGGCAGCACACTCAGGTCGGTTCCCAGGGTAAACGCGGTGCCAAATGCGCCCATACTGGTGGCAAAGCACAGCGCACCGCTGGAGAGCAGCGCCGGTTTAAGTCCCGGCACGATCACATCCCAGACAATGCGCCACTGGCTGGCGCCTAACGAACGGGCGGCTTCTTCCAGCGAGCGATCCAGTTTTTCACTCGCGGCCACCAACGTCACAATGGCGCGCGGCAGCGAAAAGTAGAGATAACCAATGAACAGCCCGGTGAGTGAGTAGGCCAGCGTCCAGCGCTCATCGAACAGGCGCAGGCTGATCTGCGCCAGCACGCCCTGTCGTCCTGCCAGCATCACCACTAAAAACCCCACCACCACGCCGGGAAACGCCAGAGGAAAGGTCAGCAGTGCCAGCAGAGTGCCGCGTCCGGTGAAACGCTGGCGAGCGAGGAAGCACCCTACGACGGTGGCGATGACCAACGTCAGTAGCGTTACCGTCAGCGACAGCAGCACGGTATTCACCAGGCTTTGCAGATACTGCGGCTGGGTAATTACCGTCCAGTAGCCACTGTGATGTGTGCTGCGATCCGGCGTCATGCCCATCTGTAATAATCGGGCAAAAGGTAACAGCCAGAACGCGGCAAAAAACAGTAAGGCTGGCAGCAGCATCCATGGCCAGTTTGCCCCCTGCTCGCGTCGGCGTGACCGGTGGCGCGTTGCCACCGGTAAATCGCTGCGGGCGTCAGACGCTGCCATTACCGAATCTCACTCAAGTAGCGGGCAGAGAAGGCTTTCTGTGCATCGGCCATCTGCTGATAGTCCACGGTATGCGCGCGCGCGTAATCACTGTCTGGCAGGAAGCGCTTTTTGGCCTCGGCAGACATGGCTGAAGGCCGTACCGGGCGCAGATAGGCATTGGCCCAGATGGCCTGGCCTTTATCCGACAGCACGTAGTCCATGACTTTTTTGCCGTTAGCGGCGTGCGGGGCGTTTTTCACCAGGCTGATGACATAAGGCACCGTGACCGTCCCTTCCTGCGGGATCACGAACACCACATTGGCATGATCTTTATATTTGGCGCGATAAGCGTTGAAGTCGTAATCCAGCAGAATGGGGATCTCGCCGGAGATCACCCGGGCATAGGCCGTCTGTTTCGGCACGACAGGCTTGTTCGCCTGCAACTTTTTAAACCAGGTCAGTGCGGGAGTGAAGTCCTGCATACTGCCGCCTTTGGCCTGATTCACCGCCACGGCGGCCACGTAACCCACAAACGCACTGGCCGGATCGAGATAGCCCACCATCCCTTTGTATTCTGGCTTCAGCAGATCGTCCCAGGATGTTGGAATGGGTGCTCCGCCCAGCGCATCTACGTTGACCATAAAGCCCATCGTGCCGGAATGCAGCGCAACCCATTTCCCTTCCGGATCTTTCATGCCTGCCGGCACCTGATCCCAGTTGGCCGGCTTATAGTCAGCAATCACGCCTGCCTGAGCCGCCTGGATACCAAAGCTGACGCCGTAATACACCACGTCGGCAACGGGATTATCTTTCTCGGCGACCAGTTGAGCCAGCGCCTGCCCGGAGTTCTTGTTGTCCTGCGGCACCACAATGCCGGTATCTTTTTTGATGGCCTGAAGCTCGGTCGCCCAGTCTGCCCATTCAGGTGGACAGTTGTAGCAGATAGCATTCTCAGCAGCCTGCACCAGCTGGCTGGAAAATGCACAGGCGGTGAAGAGCGCCGCCCTGGCAAGCACGGTGATTTTATTGTGTGTAGACATGATGGTTCCCTGATGTTGACGAATGAAAGACTGCAGCGATGCTCTCGCCTGAACGCAACCAGTGGTCCAGCAGGCACGAGTCATCATGAGAGGGTTGAAGAAGCATATCGATGGCACAGGCACCTAACCGATCGCTGGGCTGTACCACGCTGGCCAGCGAGGGTGAAAGCTGTTCGCCTATAGCAATGCCGTCAAACCCCATGACCGACAGCTGGTGCGGGACCTGAATGCCGGCACGGGCGGCCGCGCCCAGCAGGCTGATCGCCAGGAGATCGTTACTGCAGATGACGGCGGTCAGTGGGTCCGGGCTGTTGATCAGCGGTAAAAGGGGCTCGAATCTGGATTGGGTATGGCTGGGCATATCAATTAGCGCCCTCGGGACAAATCCTGCCTGCTGCATCGCATCGCAATAGCCAAGATAGCGCTGACGGGCACGATCCGACTGCAGCATCGGTCCCGCCGCCATCACGATATGCTGATGACCCAGCGCAATAAGGTGCGCCGTGGCTTCGGCCATTGCGCGACGGTTATCGACATAGACACAGCGCCAGTTTTGCTGTTGCGGCACGTTATGCGCCAGAACAAAGGGCATTCGCGCCTCTGCCAGCGGGGCTAATACGGTGCTGCTGTCCGCGTCGGAGACGGTCAGCACCATGCCCGCGACGCGCTGGCGCAGCATATGTTCAATCATGGCGGCTTCACGCTCTGGCTGGTAATCGGTCGTGGCCACCAGCAGGCCATAGCCCGCCAGACGCGCCTGTTGCTCCATGGCCTGAAGCTGCAAGGCAAACACCGGGTTACTGAGCGAAGGCAGCAAAACGCCCAGCGTCGTGGAGCTTTGCGTACGGAGCTGGCGCGCAATGTGGTTAGGTCTGAAACCCAGTTGCTCCGAGGCCTCCAGCACTTTTTTCAGCGTGCCGGGCTTAAGCAGATGGGGATCGGAAAAGGCACGCGCCGCGGTTGCTCGCGAAACGCCGGCCAGAACCGCCACGCTGATTAAATCACTCATTTCACCCCCGGTTAATCGATAATGAGATCGATCTCATTGGCGCTTAACCTAACGGGGTTGTGTGACATCAACATCACGGGAAGATGACATTGCGGTGACAGCGGTTCACCACGTCGTCAATGCGCGGGCAGCAAGACGAATGCCTTTTTCTGACTACTGATACAGGGCGGTTGGGGTTGGCAAGCACCCGATAAGCCCGGAAGGGGCAATGCGCCAATCCCGGCTACCATAACGCCATTTCATTCTTCCCTGGCTGTGGTTAAGATACGAAGACCGTAGCGCTGTTGATGAAAAAACAGAACATTTCCGCTGCTTACCTGTCCAAATCAGGGATTCATTACAGGATTAAGGCATGTTGAACCGGTTTAAAAAGACGCTGCTTGCTGCGCTACTCCCTGCACTGACGTTATCCGGCCCGTTGACCGCCCGTGCGGATATCAGTGATTCGCTGCCGGATATGGGGACCACGGCAGGATCGACTCTGTCGATTAATCAGGAGCTCCAGATGGGCGACTTCTACGTCCGCCAGCTCCGCGCCAGTGCCCCGCTGATTAACGATCCTTTGCTGAATCAGTACATCAACCAACTTGGGCAGCGGCTGGTTTCGCATGCGGACGCCGTTAAAACGCCCTTCCACTTTTTCCTGATTCAGAACGATGAGCTCAACGCCTTCGCCTTCTTTGGTGGCAACGTGGTGTTGCATGCGGCCCTGTTCCGTTTTACGGATAACGAAAGCCAGCTGGCCTCAGTCATGGCCCATGAAATCTCCCACGTCACGCAGCGCCATCTGGCGCGGGCAATGGAAGATCAAAAACGTAATGCCCCGCTCACCTGGGTGGGCGCGCTGGGTTCAATTTTACTGGCGATGGCCAGCCCACAAATGGGCATGGCCGCATTGACCGGTACGCTGGCCGGCACCCAACAGGGGATTATCAGCTTTACCCAAAATAATGAACAGGAAGCCGATCGCATCGGTATTCAGGTGTTACAGCGCGCCGGTTTTGACCCGCAAGCCATGCCTAACTTCCTGCAAAAACTGGCCGATCAGAGCCGCTTTTCTTCGAAGCCTCCGGAAATCCTGTTAACCCATCCCCTGCCTGACAGCCGTCTTGCCGATGCGCGCAACCGTGCAAACCAGATGCGTCCGGTGGTGGTGCAGTCGTCTCAAGACTTTTATCTGGCCAAAGTGCGGTCATTAGGCATGTATTCGACTGGCCGTAACCAGTTAACGGACGAACTGCTTACGCAATATGCTAACGGTAATTCCCGCGAACAGCTGGCCTCGCAGTACGGTAAAGCCGTGCAGTTCCTGCAGGCTAAAAGCTTTGGTGAGGCGAAAAGGATCGTGGCACCGTTACTGGCGAAACAACCTGAAAATGTCTGGCTGCTGGACCTGATGACTGACATTGACATCGGCCTGAATCAACCGCAGCAGGCGATAGCGATGCTGACCGCGACCCAGGCCTCAAAAACCAGCCCGGTCGTCCAGTTGAACCTCGCTAATGCCTATGTGGAAGCGAAACAGCCGGCGAACGCCAGCCGCATTCTCAACCGCTATACCTGGACTCATAAAGACGATACCAACGGATGGGATCTGCTGGCCCAGGCTTCCGCGCAGCAGGGGCTGACAGATGAGGAGCTCTTTGCCCGCGCCGAAAGTCTGGCGCTGAGCGGCCAGCTGGATCAGGCCATTAGCGCCCTAAGCCGGGCCAGTTCACTGGTGCCGCTCGGCAGCCTGAAACAGGCCCGTTACGATGCCCGCATCGACCAGCTACGCCAGCTCCAGCAACGCTTTAAGCAGTATCAACGAGGATAAACAGTATGGTGACCTTTTATCATAATCCACGCTGCAGCAAGAGCCGGGAAACCCTGGCGCTGCTAGCAGAGCGCGGCATCGCCCCGGAGATCGTGCACTATCTGGACACGCCGCCGGATCGCCAGACGTTACAGATCCTGCTGCAAAAGCTGGATATGCAAAGTGCCCGTGAGTTAATGCGTCGTAAGGATCCGCTTTATGCGGCGCTGGGGCTGGATCGGCCTGACATCGGGGAAAGCGCGTTGCTGGACGCGCTGCTGGAAAATCCCAAACTGATTGAGCGACCGATTGTGATCAACGGCGATCGCGCCCGCCTGGGACGTCCGCCAGAAGCGGTACTGGAAATCCTTTAGAGGCCAAGGGTTTCTTTTACGAAGGGAATCGTCAGCTTACGCTGGGCGCTAATGGATGCGCTGTCGAGACGATCCAACGTATCAAACAGCGTGCGCATTTCTCGGTCAAGGCGCTTTAGCAAAAAGCGCCCGACGTCTTCAGGCAGTTCAAATCCCCGCAGTCCGGCGCGCAGCTGTAAAGCCTGCAGTTTATCCTCATCGGAGAGCGGCTGTAGACGATAAATCTGCCCCCAGTCGAGGCGCGATGCCAGATCGGGCAGATGCAGATTGAGCTGACGCGGTGGACGATCGCCGGTAATAAACAACCGGGTATTGCCGGTTTCCAGAATGCGGTTATAAAGATCGAAAATCGCCATTTCCCAGGCCTCTTCTCCCGCAATGCACTGAATATTATCGATGCAAACCAGTGGCAGTTGCTCCATGCCTTCCAGCACGTCCGGGACAAACCAGGTGCGTTTATCGAGCGGCACATAGCCCACGGCTTCGCCGCGTGCAGACATTTCAGCGCAGGCGGCATGCAGCAGATGGCTGCGACCGCCCCCTTCACGAGACCAGAAATAAAGATAGCTGCCATGTTGCTGGCTAAGCGCACCCTTAATCGCGGCAATAAGCGAGGGGTTTTCACCCGGCCAGAAGCTGGCGAAGGTTTCGTCGTCAGGTAAATAGAGTGGCAATGACAATTGTGCCGGCGTGTTCAGAAGCACCTCAGCAAGAGAACAAGCAAAAATCGGGGCAAGTCTATCATAGTTTTCGGCCAGAGATGAATCGGGCATCCCTGCCCGACTTTTGACCGCTGACGGTGGGATTACGACTCGCGGTTGTCTTCCGCATCCAGAATCACTTCTTCTGGACGCAGGAGGGAAATGACGCGAAAAATTAAGGCCAGCGCAACGCCGACCAGCGTGGCCAGCGCCATGCCTTTCAGCTCGGCAGCCCCGATATGTACTTTCGCCCCGCTGACGCCAATAATCAGGATAACGGAGGTCAGAATCAGGTTTTGCGCTTTGTTGTAATCCACTTTGGACTCAATCAGGACACGGATACCTGACGCGCCGATAACGCCATACAGCAGCAGGGATACGCCGCCCATCACCGGCACCGGAATCGCCTGAATAGCGGCCGCCAGTTTGCCGACGCAGGAGAGTAAAATCGCGAAAATGGCCGCGCCGCCAATCACCCAGGTACTGTAAACGCGGGTAATCGCCATGACGCCAATGTTTTCGCCGTATGTCGTGTTCGGGGTGGATCCAAAGAACCCGGAAATGACCGTCGATAAGCCATTGGCGAACATGGAACGATGCAGTCCGGGATCGCGCACCAGATCTCTTTTAACGATATTCGCCGTCACGACCAGGTGGCCCACATGCTCAGCAATGACCACCAGAGCGGCGGGCAGAATGGTCAACATGGCAATCCATTCAAAGCGCGGCGTATAAAACGTCGGTAAGGCAAACCAGTGCGCCTGTTCAACGCCGCTCCAGTCCACGATGCCCATGAAGGCGGAAAGCGCGTAACCGGCCAGCACACCGATCAGGATAGGAATGATCGCCATAAATCCACGGAACAAAACCGATCCAAAAACGGTAACCGCCAGGGTCACCAGCGAAATCAACACGGTTGTGCCGTTTGGCGACTGGCCTTCGGCTGGAAGCAGCCCCGCCATATTCGCGGCCACGCCAGCCAGTTCCAGACCAATGACGGCAACGATGGCCCCCATTGCTGCTGGCGGAAACATCACGTCCAGCCAGCCTGTTCCGGCTTTTTTAACGATCAGCGCGACAAGGCAGAACAACACGCCACACAGAATAAAACCGCCCAGCGCTACTTCATAACCCAGCGGCAGCAGGAGCAACACGGGTGAAATAAAGGCAAAGCTGGAACCCAGATAGGCGGGGATTTTTCCCTTACAAATAAACAGGTACAGCAGCGTACCGATACCGTTAAACAGCAATACCGTCGCCGGATTGATGTGGAACAGAATTGGCACTAACACGGTGGCGCCAAACATGGCGAACAGATGCTGCAGGCTGAGCGGAATCGTTTGCAGTAATGGCGGCCGTTCGCTAACGCCGATAGCGCGACGAGTCATTAAAAGTCCCCTTGAGTGAGTGGTCTGTTTTCAGGCAAAAAAAAGCCGACTCTCTGGTCGGCTGGTTCATTTCTTTATGTGTTACAACAGAAAAAAGCGGCTCGGCCTGCTGCTGCAGGCTGAAAACAGCGTGATGCATGGCGCCGCGGATTTTCATCATTACTTGGTGCCGAAGATTTTATCACCGGCATCACCCAGGCCTGGGATGATATAACCCTTGTCGTTAAGCCCCTGATCCACAGAAGCGGTGTAAAGCTCCACATCCGGATGCGCTTTTTCCAGCGCGGCAATCCCTTCAGGTGCCGCAACCAGCACCAGCACTTTGATACTGCTGCAGCCCGCTTTCTTTAACAGGTCTATCGTGGCAATCATTGAGCCGCCCGTGGCCAGCATGGGGTCAACCACCAGTGCCAGGCGCTCTTCGATATTCGAAACCAGTTTCTGGAAGTAAGGCACCGGCTCCAGCGTTTCTTCATCACGGTAGACGCCAACAACGCTGATGCGCGCGCTGGGTACGTGCTCCAGTACGCCTTCCATCATGCCCAGACCGGCACGCAGAATAGGCACGACGGTGATTTTTTTACCTTTGATTTGATCAACCTGAACCGGGCCATTCCAGCCCTCAATGGTGACCTTTTCGGTTTCCAGATCGGCGGTCGCTTCATACGTCAGCAGACTGCCGACTTCAGAGGCCAGCTCGCGGAAACGCTTTGTACTGATATCATGCTCACGCATCAGTCCCAGTTTATGTTTGACCAGCGGGTGTTTGACTTCCACGATCTTCATTGTTGTTCTCCCGGAGTGAGTTGAGCTAAAAAAAAATCGCGGGATTATACCGCCTTTTCGCCGCAGTGCCACATGTGCTTGCGCAATCAGAGGCATTTTGTCATGGCAAAGTAAGGATTGATGAAAATCGCCGGGGACGCAATCTGAGACTCGCAAACGTTTGCCTGCGCTGGTAGAATTGCCGCGCTTTATATTAAACCACCAACCGCAACTCGCGTGGGGACCTCGCAGTGACCGACAAGACCTCTCTCAGTTACAAAGACGCCGGTGTTGATATTGATGCTGGTAACGCTCTGGTTGACCGTATTAAAGGCGTAGTGAAAAAGACGCGTCGCCCGGAAGTCATGGGTGGACTAGGCGGCTTCGGTGCGCTTTGTGCGCTGCCGCAAAAATACCGTGAACCCGTGCTGGTCTCCGGCACCGACGGCGTAGGCACCAAACTGCGTCTGGCGATGGATCTTAAGCGCCACGATGCTATCGGCATTGATCTGGTCGCGATGTGTGTCAACGATCTGGTGGTACAAGGCGCTGAACCGCTCTTCTTCCTGGATTACTACGCCACCGGCAAACTGGATGTGGATACCGCGTCGGCGGTCATCACCGGTATCGCCGAGGGTTGCCTGCAGTCAGGCTGTGCACTGGTGGGCGGCGAAACGGCCGAAATGCCGGGCATGTATCATGGCGAAGACTACGACGTGGCCGGCTTCTGCGTTGGCGTCGTTGAGAAATCAGAAATCATTGACGGCAGCAAAGTGCAGGACGGCGATGTCCTGATCGCATTAGGCTCCAGCGGCCCGCACTCCAATGGTTATTCTCTGGTGCGCAAAATTCTGGAAGTCAGCGGGACCGATCCGCAGGTTGAGCAGCTCGAAGGCAAACCGCTGGCCGATCATTTGCTGGAACCTACCCGCATTTATGTCAAAAACATTCTGAGCCTGATCGAACAGGTCGATGTGCATGCTATCGCGCATCTTACCGGCGGCGGCTTCTGGGAAAACATTCCACGCGTGCTGCCCGATAACACCCAGGCCGTGATTGACGAAAAAAGCTGGGAATGGCCGGCTGTGTTTAGCTGGATGCAGCAGGCTGGTAACGTCAGCCGTCACGAAATGTACCGTACGTTCAACTGTGGCGTGGGTATGCTGATTGCCCTGAGCCCTGCCGACGCGGATAAAGCCGTTGAACTAATGCGCGCCGCCGGTGAAAATGCCTGGAAAATCGGCGTGATTAAGGCATCAGAAGCGGAAGAGCGTGTGGTCATCACGTCATGAAAAAGCTGGTTGTGCTGATCTCCGGCAACGGAAGTAATCTTCAGTCCATCCTTGACGCCTGTGCAAACGGGCGTATTCACGGCAGCGTCGCTGCCGTGTTCAGTAATAAAGCCTCCGCCTATGGCTTAGTCCGCGCAGAGCGGGCAGGCATTCCGGCTATTGCCCTGGACGCCCGTGACTTTAGCGACCGTGAAAGTTTTGATCGCCAGCTTATGCGTGAGATCGACGCCTGTGCGCCGGATGTTGTGGTGCTGGCAGGATATATGCGCATTTTAAGCCCGGGTTTTGTGGCGCATTATCACGACCGACTGCTGAATATTCACCCGTCGCTCCTGCCCAAATATCCCGGACTGCATACTCACCGCCAGGCCCTGGAAAATGGCGATGCGGAGCATGGCACGTCAGTGCATTTCGTAACGGATGAACTGGACGGTGGTCCGGTGATTCTGCAGGCCAAGGTGCCCGTTTTTGCCGAAGACAGCGAAGCGGACATTACCGAGCGCGTGCAACATCAGGAACATGCCATCTATCCGCTGGTGATTAACTGGTTTGTTGAAGGCCGCCTGGCCATGCGTGAGGGAAAGGCCTGGCTGGATGGTAAGCCGTTACCGCTTCAGGGCTACGCCCACGAGTAACAGGCAGGGAGCCAGGCTCCCTGCCCTTTTCAGCCATAGCGTCCGGTGATGTAATCTTCCGTCCGGCGCACCTTCGGCGTCGTGAAAATCTTGTCTGTTGTGTCGAACTCCACCAGCGATCCCTGATGCATAAAGGCCGTGTAATCCGACACACGTGAGGCCTGCTGCATATTATGGGTCACCAGCACCAGCGTGAAGTGCTGTTTCAGGGTGCTCATCAGTTCTTCGATCACCAGCGTTGAAATCGGGTCCAGCGCCGACGTCGGCTCATCCAGTAACAGCACGTCCGGCTCAATCGCAATGGCGCGGGCGATAACCAGCCTCTGCTGCTGCCCCGTGGAGAGCGTCAGGGCATTCTGTGCCAGCTGATCTTTCACTTCTCCCCATAACGCCGCCGCACGGAGTGCGCGTTCACAGGCCTCATTCAGTACCCGCTTGTCGCGCACGCCCTGCAAGCGCAATCCGTACACCACGTTTTCGTAGACCGACTTCGGAAAAGGATTGGGCCGCTGGAAAACCATACCGACCCGGCGACGCAGCGCAGAGACATCCTGGGCAGGCCGCATGATCGACTGCTGCTCCAGAAGAATCTCGCCGTCGATGCGGCAGTTATCGATCACGTCATTCATACGATTAAAGCAGCGCAGCAACGTTGATTTGCCGCAGCCGGACGGCCCAATCAGGGCGGTAATACGGTTTTTGGGTAGCTGCAGCGAGACATCCTGAAGCACCTGGCGCTCACCATACCAGAGCGAAAGGTGATCAACGGTTAGCGCAATATCAGTTTCGGGCATTGTAGTCATCGTCAGTTATTGAGTCATCAGGCGATAGCGTTCACGCAGACGGTGACGCAGGCCCATGGCTAGCAGGTTCAGCAACAGAATAATGAGCACCAGCAGCAGCGCCGTGGCAAACACCAGCGGCCGGTCGGCTTCGGTATTGGGGCTTTGAAAGGCTAAATCATAAATCTGAAAGCCCAGATGCATAAATTTTCTGTCGAGGTGCAGATAGGGAAACACCGCATCAACCGGCAATTCCGGTACCATTTTTACCACGCCGACCAGCATCAATGGCGCGGTTTCGCCCGCGGCGCGCGCTACCGCCAGAATCAGCCCGGTTAACATCGCCGGAACCGCCATCGGCAGCACCACGTTCCATAAGGTTTCGGCCTGCGTCGCCCCGAGCGCCAGCGATCCCTGTCTCAGGCTGTTCGGTATGCGGGATAAGCCCTCTTCCGTTGCCACGATCACCACCGGCAGGGTCAGCAGGGCCAACGTGAGCGATGCCCAGAGCAAGCCCGGCGTGCCGAAGGTGGGATTCGGCAGCGCGCTGCTGTAGAACAGCCGATCGACCGAACCGCCCACCAGCCAGACAAAGAAGCCCAGTCCGAACACACCATAGACAATGGATGGTACGCCCGCCAGGTTCACCACCGCGATGCGTACCAGTCGGGTCAAGGCATTGCGTCCGGCATATTCATGCAGCCAGACGGCTGCAATCACCCCCAACGGCATAACAACCACGGACATCAGCAGCACCATCAGAACCGTGCCGAAGATGGCGGGGAAAACGCCAAAATCGCTTTCGCCCTCGGCAGGCGAATCACTGACGAAGCGCCACAGTTGGTGGAAAAAGTGCCCTGTTTTTTCTGTCAACGTCATGGCATTGGGTTGCCAGGCCGCCACGATCTGCGACAGCGGGATACTGTGCTCGATACCGTTAACGTCACGCAGAATTAAGGCGTCACGCTGACTTTCCTCTTGCAGATTGTTCAGCCTGTCATTGAGCTGAATAAGCCGACGCTCAAGTGCAGCCTGATTGGCGTCATATTCTGACTGCGCCTGCAAATCAAACTGCTTTGCCTCACGCTGCTGTTCAGCCTGATCGTCTAGCTGATCCAGTTGCTGATTCAGCCGGGCCATATCAACACGACGGATTTCGTTGGCCTGACGTACCAGAATCTGCACCTGTTCAAGGCGCTGCTGTAAAAGTGCATTGATGTTTTTGGCCGTCAGCGCTTCATTGTCTTCGCGCAGGCCCACAAGCCAGCCGTAAGCATTGCCGTAACTGCGGCGCTGTAACACCATGATGGCCTCAGGCTGGCTGACTGCCGGTGTATTCTTGCTGAGCGCAATACGAAAATCCGGTGCGGCCCAGTCACGGTTGCCGGTTTTAATCAAATAGCGATGCAGCGTCGCGTGCGGGTCATCTGCATTGCCAGCCGGGGCCGGATACTGTGACTGCCGCTCAAGGGTTTCACCCAGCAGCCGGGTGTGACTGCCGTCAGGCTGCGTAAAGGTATAGAGCTCAACCTTATGAGGCCAAAAGGTACGCAGCCCCTGCCATCCCAGCAATCCTATCAATAAGGTAAACGCCAACAGGCACACCGTCACGGCCCCGGCCGTTAACCAGCGCCAGCGGTCGTTTTGTCGCATCACCGTCATGCCTGCTCCTTGTACTGACTAAAGCGATGGCGCAGGCGCTGCCGGATGAGTTCTGCCAGGGTATTAATCATTAACGTAAATATCAGCAATAAAAACGCACTCAGGAACAAAATTCGGTAATGGGCGCTGCCCACGGCCGCTTCAGGCATCTCGATCGCGATGTTGGCGGAAAGCGTACGCAGGCCGCTGAACAAGCCGCCTTCACTTTGCGGCGTATTACCCGTCGCCATTAATAAAATCATGGTTTCGCCGACCGCCCTGCCAAAGCCAATCATCAAGGCGGCAAAAATCCCCGCCGACGCGCCCGGCAGCACAACTCGCGTCAGGGTTTGCCAGGGCGTGGCACCCAGCGCCAGCGAGCCTTGTCCCAGCGAAGCCGGCACGCTAAACAGGGCATCCTCAGCCAGGGTAAAAATTAACGGTACCAGCGCAAACCCCATCGCCAGCGCCGCCACCAACAGGTTACGTTGCGCGTAATGCGGTAGCCAGTCCCCGGCATCGGGTACGATCAAGGTCGGCAACCCTAACGTCAGCAGAGTGACACTCAGCAGCACAGGCAGAAGCAACAACACCTCTCGTCCTGGCTGGTGCCAGCGCTCAGGCAGGCGACGGCTCACTACGCCACAGCCGAGCAGGCTGCCGGCAAGCGTCACGGGCAGCAGCAGCACGCCCACTAACGCCTGGCCTACGTGCGGCGCTAACCATAATCCGGCGATCAGTCCGATCACCACGCTGGGCAGCGCCCCCATCATCTCAATGGCGGGCTTAACCCAACGACGCAGGCCCGGTGCCATAAACCACGCGGTATACATCGCGGCGGCCAGCGCCAGCGGCGTGGCAAACAGCAGAGCCATACTGGCCGCTTTCAGCGTGCCCACGACCATTGGGATCAGGCTGAATTTCGCCTGGTAGCTGTCTCCAGCATTGGTGGATTGCCAGACCCAGTCGGCCTTGGGATAGTTTTCATACCAGATTTTTTGCCAGAAATTACGCCAGGTCACATCCGGCCAGGGATTCGTCAGCTTCAGCGTTTCCCAGCCTGACTGCCGCTCCAGCAGCAGGCTGTCACCACGGGGGGAGAATTGGGCCTGAAGAATACCAGCGGCCAGTTGCCGTTGCAGGATAGGCCCGTTCTGTTTACTGGCAAACACCTTCAGCATGCCGGTCTGATCAACCGTGGCAAACACCCGTCGCTGTGGCTCACCGATCATCGTGGCCTGTCCGGCGCTGTGCTCAAAGGTCCGGATGCGGTGTAAGCGCAGGCCGTGTTGACCCGCTATGGAGAACCACTGAGAAATGCCGCTGTCATCCTGGATCAGCAGGCTTTGCCCGCCAGCCAGTAACAGCAACTGCCGGGGCGGCTGAGCCAGCGTCTGCGTTTCGCGCAGCCAGGCTCGCCCGTCATCAATTTGCCAGACCTGCAGCAGGTTACCTTCGGTGGTATACAGCAGGTCGCCTTTGGGTGACAGTAACAGATGCTGAGGTTGCTGGGCCGGCAGCGTAATCAGCGACGCCTGCTGGTTGGTGCCCAGCGTCAGTAGGTTTACTCCGGACTCACCGGAGGCGGCGATGCGCCACTGGTCAGGGCTAATCGTGGCCAGCGCCATCTTTTTTATTCCGCCCTGTGGCAGGCGAAACACCTTATCGCCCAATGGGAAATGCCATTCGCCTTCGCCCTGGCTTATCACCGGTTGCAGCAGGGTTAAACTGCCCTGGGCATTAAGCAGCAACGTCTTGTCGTCTGCGCTGGTTACTATCTGCTCCGGCACGGGCGAAAGCCCTAATGCCGGAGCTGCCGGTTGTCCGTTCAGCGGAATAAAGCGCGCCCTTCCATCGCGGCTGATGCGCCAGCCTACGTCGCCCAGATTGCCTATCGCCAGAGCCGGTGCCGAATCCCACAGACGTTGGCTGCTGACGCTTTGCACGCCCGGCGCGCTGAATAACGGCAGGACCACCCAAAGCAACCAAAAGAACAACAGCATCATCAGTAGCAGAATGGCCGCTCCGCAACACGTGACGAGGCGCCGCGTGAAACGGTCAATAGCACGACGTCGGCGATCGCTAAACTGCACAGGAATATGGTTTACGCTCATGCGGCCCTGGTTATGCGGCGGAAATGAGTCGCTATGTTGCCCGTAGCTGGTTGATAAGACAACTTTTGCTGTTGGACAACCCTGCCATACTCTCGCCATAATGCTGTTGGATACTGTATCGTCGTCAGTCCTGCAACCGTCATACGGAGTGAGAATGGGTCAGGTAAAGCTTTATATCGAAAAAGAAATGAGCTGGTTGTGCTTCAACGAACGTGTTTTGCAGGAAGCGGCAGATAAAGGTAATCCGCTGATTGAACGTATGCGTTTTTTAGGTATTTACTCGAACAACCTCGACGAATTTTACAAGGTACGTTTTGCCGATCTGAAACGCCGTATCCTGATTGGCGAAGAGCAAGGCTCCGCCAGCACGCCACGCCATTTGTTAAAAAAGATTCAACAGCGCGTCCTGAAGTCAGATCAGGAATTTGACGCCCTGTATAACGACCTGCTGCTGGAGATGGCGCGTAATCAAATATTCCTGATAAACGAACGTCAGCTGTCACCTAACCAGCAAAGCTGGCTGCGCCACTACTTTAAGCATGAGCTGCGTCAGCACATCACGCCGATTTTGATTACTCATGAAACCGATTTAACCGAGTTTCTGAAAGACGATTACACCTACCTGGCGGTTGAAATTATTCGCGGTCAGGATATTCAGTACGCCCTGCTGGAAATTCCATCGGATAAAGTGCCACGCTTCATCAATCTGCCAGCCGAACCTCCCCGTCGCCGTAAGCCTATGATCCTGCTTGATAACATCCTGCGGTATTGTCTGGATGATATTTTTAAAGGTTTCTATGACTACGACACGCTCAACGCCTATTCGATGAAAATGACGCGTGATGCGGAGTACGACCTGGTGACAGAAATGGAATCCAGCCTGCTGGAACTGATGTCATCCAGCCTGAAACAGCGTCTGACCGCTGAACCGGTGCGTTTTGTTTATCAGCGCGACATGCCGGATTCGATGGTGGCGCTACTGTGCGACAAGCTGTCGATTTCAAATTACGACTCCGTGTTGGCGGGGGGGCGCTACCACAACTTTAAAGATTTTATCGGCTTCCCTAACGTCGGGAAGAACAACCTGATTAACCGGCCGATGCCGCAAATCCGCCATATTGGCTTTGACGGTTTCCGCAACGGTTTCGATGCCATTCGTAATCGCGACGTGCTGCTTTACTATCCGTACCACACCTTCGAGCATGTTCTTGAACTGTTACGTCAGGCGTCATTCGACCCGAGCGTGCTGGCGATCAAAATCAATATTTACCGCGTCGCCAAGCATTCGCGCATTATGGATGCGATGATTCATGCCGCCTATAACGGGAAAAAAGTGACCGTTGTAGTCGAGCTGCAGGCCCGTTTCGACGAAGAAGCCAATATTTACTGGGCAAAACGCCTGACGGAAGCCGGTGTACACGTTATTTTCTCCGCGCCCGGGCTGAAGATTCACGCCAAGCTGTTTTTGATTTCCCGCCGGGAAGGCGAGGAGATCGTGCGCTACGCCCACATCGGTACGGGTAACTTCAATGAAAAAACGGCACGCCTTTACACGGACTATTCCCTGTTAACCGCCGATGCGCGTATCACCAATGAAGTGCGCCGGGTCTTCAACTTTATTGAAAATCCCTATCGCCCGGTGACCTTTGACCATTTAATGGTTTCTCCGCAAAACTCGCGTCGCATGTTGTATGATTTGATCGATAACGAAATCGCCAACGCGCAGCAAAAACGCCCCAGTGGGATTACGCTGAAAATTAACAACCTGGTGGACAAAGGGCTGGTAGACAGGCTTTATACCGCATCCAGCGTTGGCGTAAATGTTAATTTACTGGTGCGCGGAATGTGCTCATTGATTCCAGACTTGCCCGGGATCAGTGAAAACATTCGTGTGATCAGTATTGTTGACCGCTTCCTGGAACACGACCGCGTATACATTTTTGAAAACGGTGGTGATAAGAAAGTGTTTCTCTCGTCCGCGGACTGGATGACGCGTAACATTGATTATCGCATCGAAGTGGCCGTGGCGATCCTTGATCCACAGATAAAGCAGCGCATCCTGGACATTATTGCTATTCAGCTTAGCGACACCGTTAAAGCACGTGTTGTGGATAAAGAGCTGACTAACCAGTACGTTCAGCGCGGTAATCGTCGTAAAGTACGGTCGCAGATGGCCATTTATGATTACATTAAGAAGCTGGAACAACCTGAATAACGCCTATGCCTATCTCCCAAAAAAGTACGCCGAAACCTCAAGAGTTTGCGGCAATTGACCTTGGCTCCAACAGTTTCCACATGGTAATTGCCCGCGTGGTGGATGGCGCTTTGCAGGTTCTGGGGCGTCTGAAGCAACGGGTACATCTGGCCGATGGGCTGGATGCCAAAAATTACCTGAGCGAAGAGGCGATGGAACGCGGGCTGAACTGCCTGGCGCTGTTTGCTGAACGTCTGCAGGGCTTTAACGCCAGCAACGTGACGATCGTGGGCACACATACGTTACGGCAGGCGGTGAATGCCGAAACCTTTTTGCAGCGCGCGGCTGACGTTATTCCTTACCCGATTGAGGTGATTTCCGGTCACGAAGAAGCGCGCCTGATTTTTATGGGCGTTGAACATACGCAGCCGGAAAAAGGCCGCAAGCTGGTCATCGACATCGGTGGCGGTTCAACGGAATTAGTGATCGGTGAAGATTTTGAGCCGCAGCTGGTAGAAAGCCGTCGCATGGGCTGCGTGAGTTTTGCCCAGCTTTATTTTCCCGGCGGTGAAATCAGCGTTGAGAACTTTCGTCGCGCCCGCCTGGCCGCCACGCAGAAGCTGGAAACGCTGGCCTGGCAGTACCGTCTGCACGGCTGGCAATATGCGCTGGGCGCGTCTGGCACCATCAAAGCCGCCTGTGAGGTGCTGCTGGCGATGGGTGAGAAAGAGAAGCTGATTACCCCTGAGCGCCTGACGAAACTGTATGACGAAGTCATTAAGCACAAGTCATTTGCTGCGCTGAGCCTGCCGGGCCTGTCTGAGGAGCGTAAAAGCGTGTTCGTTCCGGGCCTGGCCATTCTCTGCGGCGTCTTTGACGCGCTGGCTATCCGTGAACTGACGCTGAGTGATGGCGCACTTCGTGAAGGTGTGCTGTACGAAATGGAAGGCCGTTTCCGCCATCGAGATATTCGCAGCCGTACGGCTCAGAGCCTGGCGAATCACTACGCCATCGACAGCGATCAGGCTCGACGCGTACTGGAGACGACGGAACAGCTCTATCTGCAGTGGCGCGATCAAAATCCCAAACTGGCGAATCCGCAGTTGGCTGCGCTACTGAAATGGGCTGCCATGTTGCATGAGGTGGGGCTGACCATTAATCACAGTGGTTTACAGCGCCATTCAGCCTATATCCTGCAGAACACCAACCTGCCAGGCTTTAATCAGGATCAGCAAATGCTGCTGGCGGCGCTGGTCAGATTTCACCGTAAAGCGGTGAAGGTAGATGAGCTGCCGCGCGTGACGCTGTTTAAGAAGAAGCAGTTTTTGCCCCTTATCTTTCTGCTTCGTCTGGGGACCTTGCTGAATAACCAGCGCCAGGCCACGACTCGCCCGGACGCGTTAAAACTCACCTGCGATGACGGCCACTGGACGCTCACTTTTCCGGCAGGCTATTTCAGTCAGAATAACCTGGTGCAACTCGACCTGGAGCGTGAGCAAACCTACTGGGATGAAGTAACCGGCTGGAAACTGATTCTCGCAGAAGCCTGATCGTGCGGGCACTGACTGCCCGCATCACCGAACCGATGACGATGACATTACGAACTGAACATTATTTTGCCGATACCTACGGCTTAACGCCCACCCATTCTGAAGTGGTTGACGCCTTGCCTAAGCTTACGCCCGGCAAAGCGCTTGACCTGGGATGCGGGAGCGGGCGCAACACGCTGTTTCTGAATCAACATGGATTCGAAGTGACTGCCTGGGACCATAATCCGGCAAGCCTGGCACGCCTGAATCAGATTATTACCGCCGAAGGGCTGACCGGCATTCATACGGCGCAGCAGGATTTAAACCAGGTGCGTTTCAACGGTGCGTACCAGCTGGCGATCTCTACGGTGGTGATGATGTTTTTACAGCCGGAAACTATCCCCCAGCTGATTGCCGATATGCAGGCCTGCACCGTGAAAAATGGCTTCAACCTGATTGTTGCCGCTATGAATACCGAGGATGCACCCTGTCCGTCTGACTTCCCTTTTGCCTTTAAATCCGGCGAGTTAAGTCATTACTATCGCAACTGGCACATCGTGAAGTACAACGAAAACTGGGGTCAGTTACACCGCAAAGATGAAAATGGCAACCGGATAAACTGCCGGTTTGCGACGCTCCTGGCGCAGAAAGCCAGTTATTAACATTGTTGTATTTTTTTTAAACAGCGGTTGATTTCAGCGGGCGACTGTGACTAAATATTGCTGTCGCCCGTCTTGGGTTTTTACAGGAATTACACTGCGTGAACAGCGCCCTTTCTCCACGAAGACGTAAAAAAAGCGTCAGCATGACGCGGATTGTTTTACTCATCAGTTTTATCATTCTGTTTAGTCGCCTCGTCTTTATCCTGCCCGCGGCTTTCGAGCATCATCAGCAAAAACAAACCGACTCGCCTCCGGCGATCACCACGCTTTCTGACAGCCGTTAATCATAAGATGTCATAACCTGATTAATCGACGCGCGATCCCCTGCATCAGCGCCATTTTTTACATCCCTTTTTCGGTCAAAACGCTACACTTCGTGCAAGTGCTTTCAGACTATAGGGATGCAATGTGTCTGCCTCACACACTCAACGTTTAAGTGAAATTCGTCATCGTATTCTGACGCTGCTGCTCAATGAGCACGATCTGGTGGATGAATTGCTGGATAAAGCCAGCCATCTCACCGCTGAGCAGCAACGTGAAAATGCGATAAATCGTGAAATTCTGCAGCAAGACATCAGCCAGCTTCACGCCGCTGACCTTGCCGATATTCTTGAAGCCTTGCCTGAAGAAGCGCGTCTGGCACTCTGGAGCCTGGTACCGGGTGAGAAACGCGGTCATGTGCTGGTTGAAGCCTCTGAAACCGTCTGGGACAGCCTGACCGAAGAGATGAGCGATCGCGCCATCCTGCAGGCTATGGAACCCCTGGACATTGACGATCAGGCCTGGCTGGTACGTTACCTGCCACGCGACCTCACCGGACGCCTGCTGACCTCGCTTGAGCCTAACCTGCGCGCCCGCATCCTGAGCGTGATGCAGTTCGACCGGGATCGCGTGGGCCGGATTATGGACTTCAATATCCTCACGGTGCGCGAGGATGTGACCTTAGCCACAGTGCAACGCTTTTTGCGGAAAGGCAAAAGCATGCCGGACGGTACAGACAAAATCTTTATCACCAATGAAAACAACCAACTGCTGGGCGAACTGCTGTTAACCGCTATTCTGCTGAACAAACCCAAGACCATGGTGAGCGACGTGATGAATTCGCATCCCACCACGTTTCAGCTTGATGATAAAGCCGAAGATGCAGCCAGTGCCTTTGAACGTTACAACCTGATCTCAGCGGCGGTCACTGACGCGCAGGGTAAACTCATCGGCCGCATCACCATTGAAGATGTTGTTGATCTGGTTAACAAAGAGAACGAAAGCAATATCCGAAAAATGGGTGGGATCAGTCAGGAAGAAGATGTTTTCGCGCCAGTGCGCAAATCCGTGCGCAACCGCTGGGCATGGCTGGCAATCAATTTGTGTACGGCATTTATTGCCTCACGCGTCATTGGTCTGTTTGAAGGCACTATCTCGCAGATTGTCGCCCTTGCTACGCTCATGCCGATTATTGCCGGGATAGGTGGGAACACCGGTAATCAGACCATCACCATGATTGTTCGCGCCCTGGCCCTGCATCAGGTTGAGCCGGGGAACTTTTCGTTCCTGTTTATGCGTGAACTCGGCGTCGCTTTGATTAACGGCCTGTTCTGGGGCGCCATTATGGGCGGAGTGACCTGGCTCATGTACGATAACATGGCGCTGGGCGGCGTCATGATGCTGGCGATGGTGCTGAATCTCCTGCTGGCTGCGGTTATGGGTGTCATGGTGCCGCTGGTCATGACGAAAATGAAACGCGATCCCGCCGTGGGCTCAAGCGTCTTGATTACCGCCATCACCGATACTGGTGGTTTCTTTATTTTTCTGGGCCTGGCGACAATCTTTCTGATACCACACTGATCACGAATGTTGATAACCGTAGCGCTGCAGGGATCCCATCACGTTAAGCCGACGCGTCACCTGTGCCAGCTCGCAGGTGACCGCAGGCAGTTGGTAGTGATTACGCTGTGCCAGCCACTCCAGCACATCGGCTAAATGCCAGATGGCCGTTTTGCCATCGTGAACCGGTAGCGGAAACTGTTTGCTGTGCGTGACCATCAGTTTCCGCATGTTCTGACGGGATACGCCGATAAGATCGGCGACATCGGTTAAGCCGACAAAGTCAGGTGCGGCTTCAACCATGACTGCGCCCGGAATGGCAGACTGCACATCCTCTATCGCACTGCCGAGTGCGTGACTCGCCGAGTCGGCGTGGCGCGTAAACTCCAGTGCCAGCTTACCTGCCATACCGGCACCGACCAGCGCGTCGTCGCATCCTGCCTCCGCCAGTTTTTCCAGTAATGCGTCGATGGATTTGGCTGATTCAGGCAGTTCAAACCGCAGGGTGAAATGATAGTCCGTCATAATCCTTCCCTCTTTTTCCACTCACGGGTGGCGATACAGTTGTCTACCACGCGCCGCAGCGCTTTGGCATGGTTTTGCGCGCTTTTCGGGGTGCGCCAGATACAGGTCAGACAGTATTCACCACAGCGGCACGCCGACAGATTTGCCGGGCAGTACATTTTGCCCCATGCGTGATGGCCCTTAGCAACCACCAGCCACCCATGGAACTCTGCGTAACATAATGCGGCTTCAATCTCTTTGCTGGGATGTCGCTTTCTGTCCACCATGGTGCATATCATTCCTTGTTTTTAATGAGTTGTCAACTGACAACTCATTTATGCTTAATGCGGTAGATGAGCAGCATGGGGGTTGTCGGGCAGCAGGTAAAACAGGTTGCGGCTAAAATGGAAAAGGTTACGCAAAAAAGTGTCAGTCTGGCGTGATGGACTAAAATCAATACTCACAACGGAGGAAATATGTTTAAAACTGATGACCTGGTACAATCGAAAACGGGCGGCCCCAAAATGGTGGTGCTACGTGCCGAAGGAGAAACGCTGTGGTGCGCTCGCGTGGACGATGCCACTCAAAAAGAAATCGAAGTTAACGCGGACAGCGTAAATCTCTACCATGAAGATGGCGATTTTGGCGTCTGTTAAAACGGATGATGTGACTCAGGCAGACCGTAACGGTTAAGACAACCCGAAGTGGGGTTACGCGGCAACCCAACACTCGGGTAACCTGTTTCGCCTGCCGCGTCATCCACCAAACGGCTGTCAGATTTTATTTTCCTGCAGATTATTTTTTCCTAAACCGCCAATAAAAGGCAGTCTTAGCCGAAACGGCGCAAAGCCTATCCCCGCGCTCAGTCCCAAAAGATTCACTTCAACCCCTTCTTCCGCCCCCAGCGTAATGCCCGCGACGCCAAGTATTGATACCTGAACCCCACGACCTGACGGCGGCAAGCCCACGGGGCGCCATAATGGCCGGTAGTCTTTTCCCAGGGCGTTGGCAGGCAGATCAAGCTTGAGATCCGGCACATTGCGACCAATGTGCGCCATAAAGGTATTACTGTTCGGCCCGGGCCAGGCGCGATAGGTGGTGGGCCAGGGGTAGGATTTTATGGCGGCTTCAATCTGCGGGATCAGCTTTTGCGCATCCGGGCCACGATGCTCGACCAACAGCCGCGGTTTTGCCCCGTACCAGTAGCCGTCAGGCAACGATGAATTACGTCTTACCTTATCGCCGCTCCCCCAGCTAATGACTTCGTAACGTGTATAGCGGCTTTCACCTGCACGTTTAAAGATAATCCACGGGTGCACCGCGATAGCGCCTTTCCAGCCGTATGTCGGTGCGGCATAGACCTGAACGATGGCCTGACTGGCGTTGGCCTGTGGATCGGGCGCGACACCAGCCGAATCCCTTCGGGCCGTTGCCCAGCCACCCTGGCCGGTAGCGTTGTTGCCATGAGTGGCTTGTGTCAGGCTGGCCGCAAGCGACAGCAAAATCACGGTGAGAAAACAGAGACTGAAGATTTTCAGAGGCAGCATCGCGGTTCCTGCAGGTAAAAGATAAGGGATGATTTTGCAATGAAATAGAAGGTTTGTATTCACTAACTATGCTGCGATGTCATCGCAATATTTGCTCACGCTGGTGAGTGGCTGCAGACGCAACGCCCGCCATCACGCAACGTCAAGGGGCCGTGATGGCTGTCACCACCAGTATGCTAAGAGGCGGGCTATACGCAGAATCAGCCAGCCTGAAACCCGCCTCGACTCAGGCTCAGGAAGCAAGCAGGGATACTCGCCGCGCGCATTCAGCGCGCGACCGGTCTGGGCTGCCCTCTGCTTTGCGGTCAGTACAGAAGGCGTCAGAGCCAATCCCGAAGGCACGCGAAGCCTGCACTTCACCCATGCTCGAAGCAGATAACAGATCCCAGATGCATTTCATGCCTGGCTATTTCAACAACAGCATAGGTTATCTTGAACCCGCCGTCTGAAAACTAGCCTGTTATCGCCTTTTCCGCTACACGTTGCAACCACGCTTCATAGCGCTGCTGCGCCTCCGGCGCGACAGGTTGGCTGCGTGAGTTTATCTCACCTTCGATGCCAAATATTTTCCACATCAGCGGCGCGAGTCCTGCAATCACGCTGCTTTGACTGCTCTCCATTCTCAGCAATTCCAGGCTGGATGTTTGGTAGCCCGGCAGTGCCTCCGAGTGATAATCGAAAGCTTTGCCCAACCCGGAAAGATAAATGATTTTAGCGGCAGTCAGAGATGGCCAGTGACGGAGAATATTCAGCGGCCAGTCCAACATGGCGCGCTCATTCCAGACCTCCGAATACGGAACCTGTTGGTTAGCCAGCAACGTCAGCATTAACGATTGCCCCAGCCCGGTCAGATAGACAGGCAACGCGTCAGCCGGAGGACGTTGATAAAAGGCATCCAGTGGTTGTTCACGCTTCAGGCCGGCCTGCATCAGTAATTTTTGCTCCAACGCCTGCATCACGTTGCCTAACCCGGCATCCGTTACCTCTTCAGTTTCAGTCGACTGTTTACTGCGCGTGTTACAGTTCCACAGCGACAACGCAATCTGCCAACGACGCTGTTCGCCCTCGCCAGTGCAGCCAATTTCCCCCGTCACCACATACTTCATGTCAGGCGGCAGGATCTCATAAATATCCTCACCCACCATCGGTTGGCCAGTGAGAACAGGACCGTGGCCCTCCGCCATCAGAAAATAGGTGCACGCCGCATAATCACTCCAGTAATGTACGGCTTCAGCGAGATAGAGCGGAATCGCGCGCGACAGTCGGCCAAGCTCATCTTCGCGCTGTATGCCCTGGGCTGCGGTGCCATCCGGTATTTTTGATAACGCAAAGAAACCGATCTTCGCTGTCTCTTCAGATTTTTGGTTAAACAGCCAGTCGGCTTTGCATAAGCCGTAATGCCAAATGGGCTGCGTAACGGATAACGTTGTGATTTTCACATCATCAGGCGCCACCTGCTGAACGGGTTCCGTTTGGCGGCGTTTCTCTTCAAACGCTTGTCTGTAATAATCAAGATGCTGCTTGATCGGGGCAAAATTGAGTGCATACAGCTGGTTAAGAAGCGTGAGCCCCTGATCCGTCTGCCCCAACTCAAGATAAGCCTGCAATAAATTGATACCGGCCATAGGATCGTGCTTTTGAACATCGTAATGGGGCGCAACCAGCGAAATCAGAAGCGGAATCTCGCCATTTTTCCCCAGGTCGCCAGAGATCATATACAGCGCCTCAGCATCGTACCGTCCACCCGACAGCACCTCTTCATAAAGTCCACGAGCCTTGTCGGTTTCGTTATGCTCCAGATAAAAACGGGCCATCCAGAGCTGTGCTCGCCAGCTTCCCGGCATCGCGGCAACGCTGCGCAATCCCTCAATGTAAGCATCCTCGCCTCCGTGCTCGCGCTGAATGCTCACCCACCAGAGTAAGCCGTTATCCAGGTTCGGATCGGTTTGAATAGCCTGCAAGAGCGTGTCATCTGCCCGTTTGTCCTCACCGCGCTCGGCAAAGACTTTCGCCAGATTGGTGAGTAAGGTTCCTGTCGCGCCTGATTTATCCATTCCCTCTCGCAGGGTTTGTTCTGCCGCATCCAGGTGGCCGGTTTCCATCAGTACAATGCCGTGGAGGGTATGACTTCGTTCAGGATTACGGTCAATATCCACCAGGCGCTCCGCTGCCGCAACCAGATCGGAAGCAAAGGCGTCTTTCAACCCCATCAGAATCGCGGTGTACAACGCGTCCGCATCATCCCACTTCTTTTCCAGATCCGGCAGAAAGACCTTCTCACGCCATTCATTGCGTGCAATGTGCATTTCCTGTCCATGAGCATCGTAAGCAACAATCATCTCCCGTTCTTGAGCGGGCTCGTCTGGTGCGGTATCGGCGGGTTGGTTTTTATTGCGCAGAGAAGAGAGAAGACGCTTAAACATGGTTAATTCAGTCCTTGAGTTTGAGTCATCAAAAAGCCTGATTGCCCGTCGCTATCATGCCGTGAAATGGACACACACAGGCTGTTTTACAAGCTGACAGCGTTGCGGTTCAGAGATGAGTGTAGCGCTCAAAAAAACAACTGGCACGAAATTGATTAACCCACGGGTAAATCGTAAAAAATGCCATCCAATACAGACGCCACGCCTCTTCCCGCGCTTTTTCGCCATCAGCATTATTCTCGCGTCAGCCATGAAATTTAAATAGCGCACTATTTAGTAGTTTACAACTTAAGAAATACCTGCCATCTTAGCCAAACTAAATAGCGCACTACTTAATCGCAAACACAAGGAAATCAAAATGAACGTGAAACTCACCGCAGGTGCTTTATTGTTAGCCAGCCAGATCACATCAGCATGGGCCAGCCCTGTGGAGAATGCGCCTGAACCTACCGTTGGCGTCGCCGCCTTTCTTAAAGCTCTCAACAGTGGCGGCGGTAAGCCCATCGAGACCTTAACGCCTAAAGAAGCACGCGCGGTACTCACCGGCGCGCAGCAAGGTGCCACACTGCCACCCGCACAGGTTTCTGAAAAAACCATCACAGCATTGGGCAAGCCGCTCAAACTGACGATTGTTAAACCCGAACACGCAACTGGCGTGCTCCCGGTATTCATGTTCTTCCACGGTGGCGGCTGGGTGCTGGGTGACTTCCCGACGCACGAACGTCTGGTGCGAGACCTTGTGAACGAATCCGGCGCTGCGGCGGTATTTGTGAATTACGAGCCATCACCAGAAGCCCATTATCCGGTCGCGATTACTCAGGCTTATGAAGCGACTAAATGGGTAGCCGAGCACGGTGCGGAAATTGGCGTTGACGGTAAGCGCCTGGCGCTGGTCGGTAACAGCGTGGGAGGCAACATGGTGGCCGCCGTCGCGCTGCAGGCCAAACAACATAAAACCCCGGCGATTCGTTACGATGTGATGCTGTGGCCCGTTACCGATGCCCATTTTGATGATGCGTCTTATCAGCAATTCGCCAACGGCTATTTCCTGACCCGAAACATGATGAAGTGGTTCTGGGATAACTACACCACGTCAGATAAAGATCGGAATAACATTCTGGCTTCTCCGCTGCGTGCCACTGAGGCGCAACTGGCCGGTTTACCGCCAACGCTGATTCAGACTGCCGAACTCGACGTGCTGCGCGATGAAGGTGAAGCCTTTGGACGTAAGCTGGATGCCGCCGGTGTACCGGTGACGGTGACCCGCTATAACGGCATGATCCACGACTTTGGTTTGCTGAATGCCTTGAGTAAAGAGCCGACGGTACGCACGGCGATTGGCCAGGCGTCAGCGGAATTGAAGGAACACCTTAAGTAAACATCGCCCGACAGCGGATTCGTATTTTTTTGTTCGTGCAGACATGCGGTAAATAAAATCAGCCGGATAGCACCGGCTGATTTTTTTCTGGCTTAAAGGCTGACAGGCATCAGGGCGTGATCACCCTTCTCCACTCCGCGCAAGTATTTATGCCTTCACCCAAAAACGGCCTTCGACCAGTGAAAGGAAAAACCCGCCGTTAAGCAGGCTTGTAGCGAGGCAGTAATGTTATCAACGTCTGCTCATTGCTCATCCCGACCACCACCAGCCACAGAACCCTGACCTTATCAAATTCCCGGTTGCTGGCACCTTGTACTGCCCCCTTCTATCTCGCTACTTCGCGTCATCAACAGTTGAGATTTCGGATAGCCGCCGCAGGAACAGCGTTAAGGATTGCCAGGATCTTTTTACTGAATTATCGTAAGCCGCTTTGGGTACCGCTGACATACAATTCTGGGCCAGGCATTCGGTATAAATGCCTGCCTAAGGGACAACTATGTCATATCGCATCCTTTGGTCAATCGCGCTTTTAGCCGTCACGGCTGTGTGGGGCTGGAGCTTCGTTGCGAAGCACGACACGCTGGGCTTCATGGCCGCATCCACCCTGAACGCGTGGATGTTTACCCTGGCGGCTTTCGCGCTTTTCCCCTTTTCGATCCGTTCTTTTCGCCACCTGAAGCCACGTGACTGGGTGAGTGCGGTATTGGCGGGCATCGTGCTCTTCGCTGCATTTTCCCTACAGACATCCGGCACAGCTTACACAACGCCCTCCAATGCCGGGTTCATCACAGGCTTGTGCACCGTTTTCACGCCGTTGTGTATCTATCTCATCGGCAGAGGACGCCCCAGTGCTAAACAGGCAGCAGGAACCGCCATTGCCGTGTTTGGGCTTGGCTTACTCAGCCTTGACGGGTTCAGGGTGCACTATGGTGACTTACTTATTCTGGGTTGTGCGGTGTGCTTCGCCGTACACATCGTCATCGTGTCGACTTTCACAACGCCTGACATTTCCCTGGCATCAACATCGATACAACTGGGCATCGTTGGCGTGCTTTCTTTGTTATGGAGCGTCGCCCGTGACCAGTTTTCTTTACCTCACTCGCTGCCGACAGCATTAACAATCCTGTCACTGGCCCTGTTCGCAACAGCCCTGGCGTACGCCATTCAGAATCGTGCTCAGGCTGTGCTGGCCCCGGAAAAGGTCGCCCTGATACTGATTTGCGAACCTGTGTTTAGTGGGATTTTTGGTTATTTTCTCGCGGGCGATCGTCTGCCGCCGGAAAGACTTGCAGGAGCGGCGCTAATCCTGGTGGGGATTGTCGTCACTGAGCTTCGCGTCGTACGTCTCCTGCCTGCCGCCTGGCGTAGATCCTAAGTTCGCTTCAGCGCCGTGCGCTGTTCAACGCGAACTCATTTTGCAGGCGAAAGTCAGTGATATCCCTCGCCGTTCCGGCGAAGCGACTATCGGCCAGACAATGCGGGAGCTAAAATGCAAAAAGCCCGCATAACGCGGGCTTCGTTTTACACTGTTTACTGTCGGTCTGAGCCGGACGCTAAATCATTCCCACTCAATCGTCGCCGGTGGCTTGCCGGAAATATCATAAACCACCCGGGAAATACCGTTAACTTCGTTGATGATGCGGTTGGACACGCGGCCCAGGAAGTCGTACGGCAGGTGCGCCCAGTGGGCGGTCATGAAGTCGATGGTTTCTACCGCGCGCAGTGAAACGACCCAGTCATACTTGCGGCCATCGCCCATAACGCCAACAGAACGTACAGGCAGGAACACGGTAAAGGCCTGGCTGACTTTGTTGTAGAGATCGGCTTTATGCAGCTCTTCAATAAAGATGGCATCCGCACGACGCAACAGGTCACAGTACTCTTTCTTCACTTCACCCAGTACGCGCACGCCAAGGCCTGGCCCCGGGAATGGATGACGATAGAGCATATCGTAAGGCAGGCCCAGCTCCAGACCGATCTTGCGCACTTCGTCTTTAAACAGCTCGCGCAGCGGCTCGACCAGGCCCATCTTCATCTCTTTCGGCAGGCCGCCGACGTTGTGGTGCGACTTGATCACGTGCGCTTTACCGGTAGCAGAGGCAGCCGATTCGATCACATCAGGGTAGATGGTACCCTGCGCCAGCCACTTCACGTCTTCCAGGCGCAGTGCCTGCTCGTCAAAGACTTCAACAAAGACGCGGCCGATGATTTTACGCTTCGCTTCCGGATCGTTTTCCCCGGCCAGGGCGTCCAGGAAACGCGCTTCGCCATCAACGTGAACAATGTTCAGACCAAAATGGTCGCCAAACATGTCCAGCACCTGCTCAGCTTCATTCAGGCGCAGCAGCCCGTTATCGACGAATACGCAGGTCAGGTTTTTACCGATGGCGCGATGCAGTAGCATGGCGGTCACTGACGAATCCACACCGCCAGATAAGCCCAGAATCACTTTGTCGTTGCCGACCTGCACGCGCAGACGCTCGACGGCATCTTCGATGATTTTTGCCGGTGTCCAGAGCGCTTCACATTGACAAATATCGATAACAAAACGTTCCAGCATGCGCAGCCCCTGACGCGTATGCGTCACTTCCGGATGGAACTGCACGCCGTAGAAGCGTTTCTCTTCGTTCGCCATGATGGCAAATGGACAGGTTTCTGTACTGGCAACGGTAACAAAGTCAGCAGGGATAGCGGTCACTTTGTCACCGTGACTCATCCAGACATCCAGCAACGGTTTACCGGCTGCGCTGATGGCGTCTTCAATATCGCGAATCAGGGCGCTTGCCGTGTTGACTTCAACCTGCGCATAGCCAAACTCACGCTCGTTGGATCCTTCCACCTTGCCGCCCAACTGCATCGCCATGGTCTGCATGCCATAACAAACACCCAGAACCGGCACGCCAGCCGCGAACACATAGTCAGGCGCGCGCGGGCTGCCATGCTCGGTTGTGCTTTCCGGGCCGCCAGACAGAATGATGCCGCTTGGATTGAACTGGCGAATCTGCTCTTCGGTGACATCCCAGGCCCAGAGTTCACAGTACACGCCAAGCTCACGTACGCGGCGCGCAACCAGCTGCGTATATTGAGAACCAAAATCGAGAATCAGAATGCGGTGCTTATGGATATTTTCCGTCGTCATTGAGGGGTTTCCAGAACGGTGACTTAAAGTAAAGCGCCCGGCTGTTGCCGGGCGGGAAATCTTACGGGGTTATGAACCCATACGGTAGTTCGGTGACTCTTTGGTGATGGTCACGTCGTGCACGTGGCTTTCATTGATGCCCGCGCCGCTGATGCGCACGAATTCGGCTTTGGTACGCAGATCATCAATGGTCTGGCAGCCGGTCAGGCCCATGCAGGAACGCAGGCCGCCCATTTGCTGATGCACGATCTCTTTCAGGCGGCCTTTATAAGCCACGCGGCCTTCAATACCTTCTGGCACCAGCTTGTCAGCAGCGTTATCGGTCTGGAAGTAACGATCCGATGAACCTTTAGACATGGCGCCCAGCGAGCCCATTCCACGGTAGGATTTAAAAGAGCGGCCCTGATAAAGTTCGATTTCACCCGGCGATTCTTCGGTCCCTGCCAGCATCGATCCCACCATGACGCAGGATGCGCCCGCAGCAATCGCCTTCGCGATATCACCAGAGAAACGAATACCGCCGTCCGCGATAACCGGAATGCCGGTGCCTTCCAGCGCGGCCACGGCATCTGAAACGGCGGTGATCTGAGGGACACCCACACCGGTAACGATACGCGTAGTACAGATGGAGCCCGGGCCGATACCGACTTTAACCGCGCTCACGCCAGCTTCAACCAGGGCCAGCGCGCCCGCACCTGTTGCAACGTTGCCGCCGACGATTTCAAGGTCAGGATACTTAGCGCGGGTTTCACGGATACGCTGCAGTACGCCTTCTGAATGGCCATGCGACGAGTCAATCAGCAGTACGTCCACACCGGCAGCAACCAGCGCATCTACGCGCTCTTCGTTGCCCGCACCGGCGCCTACAGCCGCACCGACGCGCAGACGACCCTGCGCATCTTTACAGGCGTTAGGTTTACGTTCGGCTTTCTGGAAGTCTTTAACGGTGATCATCCCCAGCAGGTGGAAGCTGTCATCCACGACCAGCGCTTTTTCTACGCGCTTTTCATGCATTCTGTGCAGGACGACATCACGGGCTTCACCCTCTTTCACCGTCACCAGGCGCTCTTTTGGCGTCATCACGGCCGTCACAGGCTGGGTAAGATCGGTGACGAAGCGCACATCGCGACCGGTGATAATGCCCACCAGCTCGTTATCCGCATTCACGACCGGGTAACCGGCAAAACCGTTGCGTTCGGTCAGTTCTTTCACTTCCGCCAGCGTAGTGGTGGGCAACACGGTCTGCGGTTCGGTGACGACGCCGCTTTCATGCTTTTTAACCTTACGCACTTCATCTGCCTGGCGATCAATCGACATATTTTTGTGAATGAAGCCCAGACCGCCCTCTTGCGCCAGCGCAATAGCCAGACCCGCTTCGGTCACGGTATCCATTGCAGCAGAAAGCATGGGAATATTCAGACGAATGTTTTTGGTCAGCTGAGTGCTGAGATCGGCCGTATTCGGCAGGACGGTGGAGTGTGCAGGAACGAGCAGGACGTCGTCAAAAGTGAGTGCTTCTTTAGCGATTCTTAACATGGCAATACTCCACCTCGGGTGCGTGAGAATAGATAAAATATTGCCGCGGCATTATACAGGCCGTAATCGATTGCCTCCACTATTATTTGAGAAAAAGTCTTGATCCGCGCAATCAGCAATGTAGTATCGACTGATTAACCTACTGATTTGGAATTTGATCTTCGTCACATGTCGCTGCCGCCAAACGCCAATATTTTTACCGTCAGCCGTCTCAATACGACAGTGCGTCAGCTGCTGGAGAATGAGATGGGCCTGGTTTGGCTCAGCGCCGAGATCTCCAATTTCACCCAGCCTGCTTCTGGCCACTGGTACTTTACCCTGAAAGATGATGGCGCCCAGGTCCGCTGCGCCATGTTCCGTAACGGTAATCGTCGTGTGACGTTCCGTCCCCAGCACGGCCAGCAGGTCCTGGTTCGCGCAAATATCACACTCTATGAACCGCGCGGCGATTATCAGCTGATTATTGAAAGTATGCATCCCGCCGGTGAAGGCCTGCTACAGCAGCAGTTTGAGCAACTGAAAGCCAGGCTGGCGCAGGAAGGCTTGTTCGAAGCCGAACACAAGAAGCCCTTACCACAGCCGGCTAAGCAGGTTGGCGTGGTCACCTCTGCGACGGGTGCAGCCCTGCACGATGTTCTGCGCGTGCTGCATCGTCGCGATCCCTCACTGCCCGTTGTGATTTATCCCACTGCCGTTCAGGGCGTAGATGCGCCTGCCGCTATCGTGCGCGCCATTGAGCTTGCGAACCAGCGTGCCGAGTGCGACGTGCTGATCGTGGGTCGCGGCGGCGGTTCACTGGAAGATCTGTGGAGTTTTAATGACGAGCGCGTTGCGCGTGCGATTTTTGCCAGTCGCATTCCCGTGGTCAGCGCGGTTGGCCATGAAACCGACGTCACCATTGCCGATTTTGTTGCTGACCTGCGCGCGCCAACGCCTTCCGCTGCGGCAGAGATTGTCAGCCGTAATCAACTTGAACTCCTGCGCCAGCTGCAGTCACAGCAGCAGCGGCTGGAGATGGCAATGGATTATTATCTGGCGCGCCAGCAGCGGGTATTCAGTCGCCTGGATCATCGCCTGCAGCAGCAGCATCCTCAACTGCGTCTGGCCCGCCAGCAAACCGCACTGTTTCGCCTGCAGCAGCGGTTGGGCGAGGCGATGGAACAGCGGCTTCGCAATGTCACTCTCCAGCAGGACCGCCTGTCACAGCGCCTGGCGCAGCAGCAGCCACAGCAGCGCCTGTATCTGGCGCAAAAAAGCCTACAAAGCTGGCACTATCGCCTGCAACAAAGCATGGAAAAATTGCTTAACCGTGACAAAAACCGCTTCGGTCAGCTTGCGGCCCAGCTGGAAGGCGTCAGTCCGTTAGCCACGCTGGCGCGTGGATTTAGCGTCACGACCGACAACGCTGGCCAGGTGGTGAAGAAAACGCGTCAGGTGAGCACAGGCGATTTACTGCGTACCCGTCTCGATGATGGTTGGGTAGAAAGTCAGGTCACGCAGCTTATTCCCGAAAAACCGAAACGAAAGAAAAGCATTTCTTAACTATACTTCCTGGTACATCCCTCGTGCCAAGGAGTCTACAATGGCTTTCAGCGTTATCCCTCCCTATATTCTCCGTAAGATTATCGCCCACGGTTCCGGTCATCAGCAGGAGCAGGCGCGCCGTACCCTCACCCACGTTCAGCACCTGATGGCGGAGCACTGGCAAAAGACGGCTGCGCCGAAAACCAAGCAGGCCGGGAAGATTGAGCGTGAAATCTATGATGCCCAAAACAAGGAAACGTTGCCGGGAACCCTGGTGCGTAAAGAAGGCCAGTCTTCAAATGGTGACGTTGCCGCCGACGAGGCCTGGAACTATCTTGGCGTCACACACGATTTCTTCTGGCAGATATATAAACGCAATTCTCTGGACAATAACGGTTTGAAATTAGCAGGAACCGTTCACTATGGTGAAAAATATCAGAACGCTTTCTGGAACGGACAGCAGATGGTGTTCGGCGACGGCGATGGTGAGATCTTTAACCGTTTTACTATCGCTATTGATGTTGTTGCGCATGAGTTATCGCACGGTGTCACAGAAACCGAAGCCGGTTTGATCTATTTTGAACAGGCTGGCGCGCTAAATGAATCCATGTCCGATGTCTTTGGCTCCCTGGTGAAGCAGTTCAGTAAAAAACAGACTGCCGATAAGGCCGACTGGATTATTGGTGAAGGCCTGCTGGCGAAAGGCATCAATGGCAAAGGCTTGCGATCGATGTCGCACCCTGGTACCGCTTATGACGACCCAATGTTGGGTAAAGATCCGCAACCGGGCCATATGGACGACTATATTAAAACGCGAGAAGACAACGGCGGCGTGCACCTGAACTCTGGCATTCCTAACCGTGCCTTTTATCTGGCAGCACAAGCACTAGGTGGTTTTGCCTGGGAACAGGCAGGGCAAGCGTGGTATGACACCTTGTGTGATGATAATTTGCATCAGGATGCTGACTTCAAAACCTTTGCACAGTTGACCGTGCAGCACGGTGAAAAGCGCTTTGATCGTTCCGTCGGCAGTAAAATTGAACAGGCGTGGAAAGAGGTAGGCGTATTATGAGTCAACTCCCCGAACTTACCGACGACGCCACCATTGTGGTGACGCGCGAAGGTGGCTTTGCTTTTATCCCCGGCTTACGCAGCGAGCGTCGTTTTCCCTTAGGTGAACTTCCTGCGCCAGAGAAACAGCGTGTCTGCAAAGTGCTGGAGCAGGCGATGCCGCTGGGCGAGTCAGAGGATAAAGCCACTAAGGTAGGATGCGGGGATCAGCGCTATTTTCGTATCCAGATCCAGTACGCCACGCGCCGTGAGGCCGGTACGGTGGTGATCCTGATACCGGAACAGTCGGCCCCGCCGGAGCTGGTGTCGCTCTTCCGGGACGGAAAATAAGCACAAAAAAAGGGCCGCGAGCGGCCCTTTTATTTTACCCGTTATCGCTGTTACTTGCTGTCTGGCAGCGCATAAGCAATCACGTAGTCACCGCGATCCGGTGACTGACGCGCGCCCCCTGCAGAGATCAGAATGTACTGCTTGCCGGTTTTCGGCGAGACGTAGCTCATCGGGCCGCCCTGACTGCCAACGGGCAGACGCGCTTTCCACACTTCTTTACCCGTTGCGCTATCAAACGCACGCAGATAGTAATCCTGCGTACCGGCGATAAACACCAGGCCGCCCTGGGTTGCCAGCGTGCCGCCCAGCGTTGGCATGCCGATTGGCATTTTCGCGCGCATTTTGATCCCGAACGGACCGGTATCCTGCACGGTACCCACCGGAACCTGCCAGACGATTTTCTGCGTTTTCATATCGATAGCAGACAAGGTACCGAACGGGGGTGCCTGGCAAGGAATGCCCAGCGGTGACATAAAGCGGTTCTTATTCACCGCATAAGGCGTACCTTTCAGTGGAACGGCGCCCATGCCGGTATTGATCGCCTCACCGCCGTTGCTGCCACGGGAAACCTTGCTGGTATCAACCGGAATCATCTGTACCCACAATCCTAAACGCATGTCGTTAACAAACAACAGGTTGTTATTCGGATCGGTGGACATACTGCCCCAGTTCATTCCGCCCAGCGAACCCGGGAAACTCAGCGACTTATCCGTGCCCGGCACGGTAAACAGGCCGTCATAGCGCATAGATTTAAAGGCGATACGGCAGGCAAGCTGATCGAACGGCGTGGCCCCCCACATATCGGACTCTTTCAGCGTCTGATTACCAATCATCGGCATACCGGTCGAATGCGGCTGGGTTTTAGTGTACTGCTCGTTAGGGATATGTCCCTGCGGCATTGGCAGCTCTTCCACTTTGGTCAGTGGCTTGCCGGTCATCCGGTCCAGCACAAAGATCATGCCGGTTTTGCCGCCGATCACGACCGCAGGCTTGGTGCTGCCGTCTTTCATCGGGAAGTCGATCAGGCTCGGCTGCATCGGCAGATCGAAGTCCCACAGATCGTTATGCACGGTCTGATAAACCCACTTCTCTTTACCGGTTGTTGCATCGAGTGCCAGTACGGAGGCACCGTATTTATGATCGAGTGCGTTGCGGTTTGCGCCCCACAGGTCAACCGATGAGCTTCCCATCGGAATAAACACGGTGTTCATGGCCGGATCGTAGGACATCGGCGCCCATGAGTTTGGCGTACTCCGCGTATAGTCCTTGCCCGGCATCAGAATAGCATTCGGATCGGTATTGCCCGGGTCAAAGGCCCAACGCATCTGGCCGGTGATCACGTCAAAACCGCGTAACACGCCGCCAGGCATATCTGTTTTAACGTTGTCAGCCACGCGCCCGCCTACGACAACGGTGGTACCGGCAATCGTGGGTGCAGAGGTGAGCTGATAAAGCGGATCGGGCGCATCGCCCAGGCCCTTTTTGAGATCCACGATGCCGTGGTCACCAAAGTCCTCACAGAACTCGCCGTTATCAGCATTAATGGCAATCAGGCGCGCATCGATGGTATTCATCAGAATACGGCGCTGGCAGCTGTCTCCGGCCGCCAGCGTAACGCCAGGAACCGGCGTAGAACCCGGTTGGGTCGGCTGGGTAAGCGGTTTCGTCGCATCAAAATAGGCCAGACCACGGCAGCGCGGCCAGACTTCTGCCTGAGCATTAATCTCACGCTTCCAAATCTGCTTACCGCTGTCGGCTTCCACCGCGATCACGTTGTTGTGCGGGGTGCAAAGATAAACGGTATTTCCCACCTGCAGCGGCGTTTGCTGATCTTCAGCGCCATTGCCGGTTGGGCTTTCAGGGATATCGCCGGTGTGATAAGTCCAGGCGACCTGCAGATCTTTCACGTTATCGCGAGTAATCTGGTCCAGCGCAACAAAGCGGCTTCCCCCTGCGGTATTCCCGTAGTGATCCCAGTTTTGCTGTTGCTTTGACTTATCTACCGGAATCAGCGGCAGTTCCTGACCGGTTGAGGCAACGGTAGGATGGGGCTGAAACATCTGAACTAAGGTAGCGACCATGCCTACGGCAATCACGGCAGAAAAGGCATACGACACTTTTGCCAGCGAAGGCTTGTTTTCGCGCTTGCGCAGCGCAGGCCAGGTGATGAACGCCAGAATCATCAGACCTGCAGGCACCATCAGGCGGGAAACCAGAGGCCAGAATTGCAGTCCGGCGTCAATGACGGCCCAGATTAACGTTCCTACAAACACCAGCAGGAACAGGACAACCGCGGAGGATTTCGCACGGAAAAACTGAATGGCTGACAGCACCGTAACGATGCCTGCAACCAGAAAATACCAACTGCCGCCAAGCGTCGCGAGTTGTCCCCCGCCAACCGCAAAGAACAGGCCGGTTGCCAGTAGCACCAGCCCGAGCAGCACGGACCATATTCTCAACCCTTTACCGGATCGAGATGATGTTTCAGCCATAACACTTACTCTCCTGATAAACAAAACCGCTCCAGCCCTGTGCGCGACCCGGCTCATCGCCGGTCACGTTGCAGGTAAAAGAAGCAGCGTTGTTTTATTCCAATTAAAGCGGACCCGCGTTCATGAAATGAATGATGTTTTCCCGAGACAGCCTGCACTGGGGCAACCCCGTCATGACGCAGCAAAATTGTACCACCTGGTACGTTATCCCGTGAAGGTTTAAACGGGTTTGTTACGAAGCAATAGCATTTTCGCTACAAATTTTTACGCCGTTACGGTTCGCAGCGTTGGGATCTTCATGTGTTGCAGGTTGAAGTGGCCAGGCGTCAGACAGGAAAAATCCTGTAAGTGAGACGACGTCTGGAAATTAAGCCGTGACTATGATGACAAAAATAGTCGGTCGCGCCGCAACTTTTGAGTTGCTCAAGGGGCTGATGGCAGTCGGGGCAGACAGGCTGGTAGCGATAACGAACACCGCACCCGGTGCAGATAAGATCGATCTCGTCAGGGGCCAGGGGTTGATAACATTTTTCACACGTTGCGCGCATATTTTCACCCGACTATGCAAATAAACGCAATCTTAGGGCAAAAAAAAGAGGGCCACCTGGCCCTCGATCAATTAACGCTTATTCTTCTTCATATGCGCCATCAGACGCTTACGCTTGCGCTGTTGCGTCGGCGTCAGCAGATTGCGTTTGCCTTCGTAAGGGTTTTCACCCTCTTTAAACTGAATGCGGATGGGCGTTCCCATCACGTTAAGTGAACGGCGGAAATAGTTCATCAAATAACGTTTGTAGGAATCCGGCAGGTCTTTAACCTGATTACCGTGGATCACCACAATCGGTGGGTTGTAACCGCCCGCATGGGCATATTTCAGTTTAACGCGACGACCGCGAACCAGCGGTGGCTGATGGTCTTCCGCCGCCATATTCATGATGCGCGTCAGGAGGGAGGTATTGACACGTTTTGTAGAGCAGTCGTAGGCTTCCGTAACGGACTCAAACAGGTTGCCTACGCCGCTGCCGTGCAACGCAGAAATAAAGTGCACGCGTGCGAAATCGATAAAGCCCAGGCGGAAATCCAGCGTCTCTTTGACTTCGTCACGCACTTCCTGCGACAGGCCGTCCCATTTATTCACGACGATAACCAGGGAGCGTCCACTGTTGAGAATAAAGCCCAGCAGCGACAGATCCTGATCGGAAATGCCGGCGCGGGCGTCAATCACCAGCATGACGACGTTGGCATCTTCGATCGCCTGCAACGTTTTAATGACTGAGAATTTCTCTACCGTATCCGTAATTTTACCGCGCTTACGTACGCCCGCCGTATCGATCAGCACATACTCGCGACCGTCACGTTCCATCGGAATGTAGATACTGTCACGGGTGGTGCCCGGCATGTCGTAAACGACCACGCGATCTTCACCGAGGATGCGGTTAGTCAACGTAGACTTACCTACGTTAGGACGGCCAACAATCGCCAGCTTAATCGGTAAGGTTGTGGGATCGAAATCGTCTTCTTCTTCCTCTTCCTCACCGTTTTCTTCTGCCGCTAAGGCTGCCCAGTAAGCTTCGTTTTCATCTTCTTCGGTGACCTCAACCGGATCGACCTTTTCCATCCACGGCAGCAGCGCCGTTTCCAGCAGGCTGGTTACGCCACGACCGTGCGAGGCCGCGATAGCGTGAATTTCACCCAGGCCCAGAGAATAGAAATCCACCACCGCCTGATCCGGATCCAGTCCGTCGGTTTTATTCGCCACCAGAAACGTTGCTTTTTGACGAGAGCGGAGATGCTTTGCAATTTGCTGATCGGCGGCCATCATGCCTGCGCGAGCGTCGACCATAAACAGCACAACATCGGCTTCTTCGATCGCCAGCAGCGACTGCTCCGCCATGCGCGTTTCAACACCGTCTTCGGTGCCATCAATACCGCCGGTATCGATAACAATAAATTCGCGCCCTTCCACTTCGGCGCGACCATATTTGCGATCGCGAGTCAGTCCAGGAAAATCCGCTACCAGCGCATCTCGTGTGCGGGTTAAACGGTTAAATAGCGTAGATTTTCCCACATTGGGACGCCCAACCAGCGCGACCACAGGTACCATAACAATGCCTCAATAATGTATTAAATCGCCCGAATGGCGTGATTATAACGGCTTTAGCCGCTCAGTTCAGGCTTAAGGCGCTAAGGATACCATGCCTGACTAAAAACGAAACGGCCCCTGATGAAATCAGGAGCCGTTGTGCCAGGGAACCACCCTGCCTGACAACTTACCCGTTAGCGAGTAATGGCGTAAACTTCACCGTCTTTCGACTGAATCAGCAGTTTGTCGCTGGCGACGACTGGCTCAGTCTGGAAGCCTGAGCTGTCCAGCTTTTGCTGGGCAACAAAACGACCATCGGTGGTGTTCATCCAGTGCAGGTAACCTTCGCTGTCGCCGACCACAAGGTAGCCGTTATAGAGAACCGGTGAAGTCAGATTACGATGCAGCAGCTCGCTTTGACGCCAGATAGCGACACCGCCATCCGCATTCAGCGCAATCACACGATCGTCCTGATCGACCAGGTAGATGCGACCCGCATCGACAATCAGATCTTTAACGCCGCCGATTTCACGTTTCCATAAAATCTGACCTGAGCGTAAATCCAGTGCGGTCAGGTTACCATTGTAAGCCAGCGCATAGACCACGCCGTTGACAATGACCGGCGTGGTATCCACATCGCTCAGGCGATCAATTTCCGTTGCGCCGCTGGGCTGTGAAATACGCTGCTGCCAAATCAGCTGGCCCTGGTTCAGGATAACGGCACTGACACGGCCGTTATCGCCGCCCACAATGGCGCCACCAAAGGCCACAGACGGCGCAGATTCTCCGCGCAGTGACAGCGCAGGCATATCCAGGTTGACGGTCCACTTCACCGCTCCCGTGGCCTGATCCAGGCCCTGCAACATGCCATTACTGGTATGAATCAATACCAGACCATCGCTGACCACAGGACGCGACAGGGCTTCACCCGCCGCTTTCGCCTGCCAGGCAATGGCACCATCGCTGGTGTTCAGTGCATAGACCTGCCCGCGTTCGCTGCCAATATAGAGGCGATCGCCGCTCACGGTGATGCCGCCGGACAGCATGGCAGAACGGTTTTTCGAGAAGAAGCCGGTTTTCTCAGAGAGATCGACTTTCCATTTTTCTTTACCATCGGCCGCGTCGAGCGCTTTTACGATACCAAAGCGGTCAGCAGCATAAACGGTGCCGTCTTGCCAGGTGGGGTGCAGGTTGGAGTAAAAATCACCGATACCATCACCCACGCCGGTGCTCCATACCGTTTGAGGCGTAAACTGGTTTTCCACCTTCGGCAATGGGGCCATTTTCACTACATCTTCTTCGCCGCTGAACAGCGAGCAACCGCTGAGCAAGGTGACTGAGATCAGCCCCGGCAGCAGGTATTTACGTAATTCCATGCGCTCTCTCTTGACTGGCTTAGCTTAAGTTATTCATCTTCATCTGCATCATTTGCTTCAGTGCAGGAGACGCGTCAGATTCTACGCCTTTGCTCCATGCATCGCGCGCGCCCTGCTTATCGCCCTTGCTGAGCAGCGCTTCGCCGCGGATGTCAGCAACAATGGCTGTCCAGCCATCACCCTTCACACTGTCAAGGGTTTTAAGTGCCGCATCAGCCTGATTCTGTTGCAGTTGAATGCGTGCCAGGCGCAGGTTGATAACCGCCTGCAGGTTGGCATCTTTAGTATCTTTCAATCCGTTTTGCAGCAAGGTAGCGGCTTTGTCCAGCTGATTGCTGTCGACATACTGCTTAGCCAGATCCAGGGCCGCCAGGGCACCGTAAGTATTGCTGTTTTCGCTGGCGAACGTGTTGACGGCTTCCAGGGTTTCTGGCTTACCGGCCTGCATCGCACGGGTGACTTTTTGGTATTCTGCCGATACAGTTTTCGCGGAATCCTGCTGATGGCTGGACCAGTAGCGCCAGCCGCCCAGTGCAGCAATCCCGATAACCACGCCTACGGCTAAGGCTTTACCGTTGTTGGCGAAAAAGCGACGCAGCGCATCAACCTGTTCGTTCTCATTGCTATAAACTTCCACGCAATCCTTCTCCTTTCAATGGTTGTGCTTTGACACGCTTACTGCAACAGCGTGCGCAGTGCAGCAGCCGCGTCCGCCTGCGCCAGCGTTTGCTGTTCGCCATTGCGCAGGTCTTTAATCACGACCTGACCGGCCTTCTGTTCATCTTCGCCCAGCACCAGGGCAACGCGGGCGCCCCATTTATCCGCACGGGCGAACTGCTTCTTGAAGTTACCGCCGCCAAAGTTGGTCATCAGTTTCATTTCAGGCAGGTGATCGCGCAGTTTTTCTGCCAGCTGCATCGCCGCTGACTGAACGCCCTGACCTGAAGCGATAACATAGACATCGACATTGCGCGCGGGTTCAAATTCCGGATTCACCGCCTGCACTAACAACACCAGGCGTTCCATTCCCATTGCGAAACCGACACCCGGTGTGGCACGGCCACCCAACTGTTCTACCAGCCCATCATAACGACCGCCACCGCAAACGGTCCCCTGGGAGCCCAGGCTGTCGGTAACCCATTCAATTACCGTGCGGTTGTAATAATCCAGCCCACGCACCAGCCGCTGATTCACCGTGTAAGCAATACCCGCGTCGTCTAACAGCGCGCGCAGCCCGTCAAAATGCTCGCGTGACTCCACATCCAGATAATCGCCCAACTGAGGCGCATCGTTCAGCAGCGTCTGAATATCAGGATTTTTACTGTCGAGTACGCGCATCGGGTTACTGTACATACGGCGCTTACAGTCTTCATCCAGCGCCTCTTTATGCTGTTCCAGAAACGCCACCAGCGCATCGCGATAGTTGGCACGGGCTTCAGGCGAACCAATGGAGTTCAGTTCCAGACGAACATGGTCGGCGATGCCTAACGCTTTCCACCAGCGTGCGTTCAGCATGATCAGTTCGGCATCAATGTCCGGCCCCTGCAGACCAAAGACTTCAACGCCTATCTGATGAAACTGGCGATAACGTCCTTTCTGAGGACGCTCGTAGCGGAACATCGGCCCCATGTACCACAGGCGCTGTTCCTGGTTATAAAGCAGACCGTGTTCGATACCTGCGCGCACGCAGCCCGCCGTGCCTTCCGGACGAAGCGTCAGGCTTTCGCCATTGCGATCGTCAAAGGTATACATCTCTTTTTCAACCACATCGGTGACTTCACCAATTGCGCGTTTGAAAAGAGGAGTCTGCTCTACGATGGGTAAGCGAATTTCGCTGTAACCATAACTCGCCAGCACTGACTTCAGTACATCTTCAACCCGTTGCCAGATGGCCGTATCCGCAGGCAGGAAATCGTTCATCCCGCGAATCGCTTGAATATTCTTCGCCACGTTAAAATCTCTTAATGCAAAAAAACCTGTCCGGCATCATACCTCATGAGGATGAAACCGCACAGGTTCAGCTAAAAAAGTCATGCACGCCGTACACGCAACGGATTATTTTTCCAGTTGCTGCACGTCAATACGACGGGTTTCATCCAGCATGGCCGCTTTGGCACGAATGCGCGCTTCCAGTTGATCGATCATATCGTCATTGTCCAGACGTTCGCGCTGGCGCACGCCATCTTCATAGAAGCCGCTTTTCTTATTACTGCCGGTCACGCCAAGCGTAGAAACGGTGGCTTCGCCAGGCCCATTCACCACGCAACCGATGATGGAGACGTCCATCGGCGTGATAATGTCTTCCAGTCGCTGCTCCAGCGCGTTTACCGTGCCAATGACGTCAAACTCCTGACGTGAACAGGTCGGACAGGCGATGAAGTTGATCCCGCGAGAGCGGATGCGCAGCGACTTCAGGATATCAAAGCCAACCTTTACCTCTTCAACCGGATCGGCTGCCAGAGAAATACGCAGCGTGTCGCCAATGCCTTCGGCCAGTAACAGCCCCAGACCAATCGCCGATTTCACCGCACCGGCACGTGCACCGCCCGCTTCGGTAATACCAAGATGCAGCGGCTGCTCGATCTGCTTTGCCAGCAGACGATAGGATTCAACCGCCAGAAACACATCAGAGGCTTTCACGCTGACTTTAAACTGATCGAAGTTAAGACGATCCAGATGATCGACATGGCGCATCGCCGATTCCAGCAGGGCCTGCGGTGTAGGCTCACCGTATTTTTCCTGCAGATCTTTTTCCAGCGATCCGGCGTTAACACCGATACGAATGGGGATATTGTTATCGCGGGCGCAGTCAACCACCGCACGAATACGCTCGTTATTACCGATATTACCCGGATTGATACGCAGGCAGTCCACTCCATACTCCGCGACTTTTAGCGCAATACGGTAGTCAAAGTGGATATCTGCCACCAGGGGGACGTTCACCTGCTGCTTAATCAGCTTAAACGCTTCGGCGGCATCCATGGTGGGCACCGAGACGCGGACGATATCGACGCCTACGCGCTCAAGGGCTTTGATCTGATTGACCGTCGCGGCTACGTCAGTCGTGCGGGTGTTGGTCATCGACTGAACGGCGATTGGCGCACCGTCGCCAATGGGCACCTGGCCGACGTAAATACGTTTAGACTTACGACGGATAATGGGTGCTTGGTTATGCATATTTCTTCTCCACAATTGCCCGGTACACGCGATACGCTGTTATTGCGCACCCAACGTCAGGCGAGCAACCTGGTTATTACGGATAAACCGACTTAAATCAACGGGTTTATTCTGATATTGCACCTGAACCACGGATGGCGCGCCAATTTTCAGACGATAGGGAGCCGTGCCAGACAGGCTCAGCTTGCCACCGCTGCGCTGGATACCGCTAAACAGTTTCTTACCCGTTGCATCGCTGACTTCCAGCCAGCAGTCGCCGGTAAAGGTCATCACCACGGCATTCGGATCCGCCGCCGGTTCGCTAACCGCCGCCGCGCCCACTGGCATCTGCTGCGCCGTATTGGTGCTGGCCGGTGCGGGGCTGGTCGAAGTCGGTGCCTGAGAAGGCGAAACAACGGTGTTATTCTCTTCCTGCTGGGCAGCCGCGGCAGTGCTGTTACTGCTGTTACTGTTTTCAGCAGGCGCCGTGCCGGTGGATTCATCGGCGTTCGCTGGTGTGCTGGCGGCATTATTGCCCAACGGCACGCTGGTGCTGTTATCGGTTGATGCGCCGTTCGTCTGTCCCAGGGGGATAGACTGGCTGCTGTCGCTGTTACTGCCGTTTTGATCGGCCATCGACACCAGCTCATCCTGTGAGGCTTTATGGTTCTGCCACCACCAGGCGCCTGTCAGGCCGATCACGACAAAGACCACCAGCCAGGTAAAAATCATCAGCCAGCCGTCGCGTTTCTTACGCCGTTTGCCCAGGGAGAAGCTTTGCATCGGCTCAATTTTTGCGGCACGAACCGGCGTCTGCTTTTCCATCATCGGCAGCAGTTCCTCTTCAGGAATGTGCACCAGACGCGCATAAGAACGGATGTAACCGCGCAGGAAGGTAGAGGCTAAATCCGCAGGTGATTTGTCTTCTTCAATATCACGTACGGTAGTAAGTTTCAGGCACAGGCGTTCAGCAACATGTTGCTGCGTGAGTCCCATTTGTTCACGGGCCAGACGCAGGCGTGTACCTGTGGAATGAACTGCAGAATTTTCTTGAGTGGCTTCAGTATTCATTAGCTAAATAACGCTGGTACTGTATCGATTGCGGAAAACGTCGCGCTAACTGGTCGCCATAACGTGAAACGTCTGCGGCATTTCCCTGTTGCGCGGCGAAACGTATGTGTAACGCCAGGCTGCGTGCCGTCTCCGGCAGCGGCTGGTAAAGCTCTAATAATAGCGCTACGTTAGCCCACTGGTCATTTTCGACCGCGCTTTCAGCTTCGGCTAGTAGCGACGCTCCTTTACTCTGGTCCGCATCGAGCGCATACGACAAAGCAGCACGCGCTGCTTCTCTGTTTCCTGCCCGCAGATAACAATACCCCGACAGTTCATACGCATCGATACGGGCGTCTCCTTCCTGCGCACCCTTCGCCCGGATAAACTGTTGATGCGCTTCATCATACTGCCCTAAAGCGCAAAGAAACGCACCGTAATTGTTAGGGATGTAACCATTATGTGGCGCAATTCGCTGCGCGTGCTGAAAATGATAATGCGCTGCGGCAGTGTGCCCTTGCCGCTGAGCCAGCCGGGCCAATGCCAGGGGCACGCGGTAATCCTGGGGAGCGGCCGCCTGCGCCCGTAAGAGATTACGGCGCGCAGCAGGATAATCCTCTACCGCGAGGTAGTGCATACCCAGTTGCAAACGAAGCTCCGCTGCCCCCGATTGGGTCGGCGAACGGACACAACCGCTTACAACAAAAACGGCCAGTAATGCCGTGCACATCCCTTTGCCCATCGCCTTTCCATCCTGTTATCCCTGTGGCTGGCAGCAGCCTGCCACGCAGAGACGGAATGGAAAACCCTGTTAGTCAGCCTTTCAGAGCGCCTTCACAGATATGGCTTCGCCCGCCATTTTCTTACGCAGGGTGCGTTTCGTACGGTCAATCACTTCCCCGGCCAACTGGCCGCAGGCGGCATCAATATCATCGCCACGGGTTTTACGCACGATAGTGGTAAAGCCGTAATCCATTAACACCTTGGAGAAGCGGTCAATGCGGCTGTTCGAGCTGCGACCATAAGGTGCCCCGGGGAAGGGGTTCCATGGAATCAGGTTGATCTTACACGGCGTTTCTTTCAGCAATGCCGCCAGTTCATGCGCGTCATCGGTGCTGTCGTTAACATGATCCAGCAACACGTATTCGATCGTGACGCGTCCCTGGTTCGCATTGGACTTCCCAATATAGCGTTTAACCGCCGCCAGGAAGGTTTCAATATTGTATTTCTTGTTAATGGGTACGATGTCGTCACGCAGTTTGTCGTTTGGCGCATGCAGCGAAATCGCCAACGCAACGTCGATCATGTCGCCCAGCTTGTCCAGGGCAGGCACAACGCCCGAGGTCGACAGGGTGACACGGCGTTTCGACAAACCAAAACCGAAGTCATCCAGCATGATTTCCATGGCCGGAACCACATTATTCAGGTTGAGCAACGGCTCACCCATGCCCATCATCACCACGTTGGTGATAGGACGCTGACCGGTCACTTTGGCCGCACCGACGATTTTTGCGGCACGCCAGACCTGACCAATAATTTCTGACACGCGCAGATTGCGGTTAAAGCCCTGCTGCGCCGTCGAGCAGAATTTACATTCCAGCGCGCAACCCACCTGAGAGGAGACACATAAGGTGGCGCGATCCCCTTCCGGGATATACACCGTTTCAACCAGCTGATCGCCGACGCGAATAGCCCATTTAATGGTGCCATCCGTTGAGCGCATCTCTTCAGCCACTTCCGGGGCGCGAATTTCGGTGAGTTCCATTAACCGGTTACGCAGCTTCTTGTTAATGTCGGTCATCTGCTCGAAATCATCGCAGCAGTAGTGGTAAATCCACTTCATCACCTGATCGGCACGGAAGGGTTTTTCACCGAGCGAGACAAAAAACTCACGCATTTGCTGACGGTTGAGATCCAGCAGGTTGATTTTTTGGCTTTTGGGTGAGACGGAAATAGGCGAGGTGGACGCGGACGTCACAATCTGTTCGGACATAATATTCTCTGGCCTCGTTGTTACACGTTATGGCGCTGTTGGGAAAAGAAAAAAATTGCGCCTTCACTAAGCTGGCTCAATGAAGGCGCAATATTGTACAACATCTGCTGCCTGATAACAGGCTAGAGTTGCCCGTGTTCAGCAGATTTTTGTAAAGCCCTGTACGCGTCAGTCGTTAAGCAATTAACGGGTGCGCGGGCAGATTTCGTTTTCGCCGAAGAAATAGGCAATTTCACGAGCGGCTGATTCGGCAGAATCTGAACCGTGGGTTGCGTTCTCGGTGAAGCTGTCAGCGTAGTCTGCACGCAGTGTGCCAGCCAGCGCGTTAGCAGGGTTAGTTGCACCCATCAGGTCACGGTGACGCTGAACGGCATTTTCACCTTCCAGTACAGAAACCACAACCGGACCAGACGTCATGAATTCAACCAGACCGTCGAAGAACGGCTTGCCCTGGTGCTCTGCGTAAAAACCTTCAGCCTGCTCTTTGCTCAGCTGCAGCATTTTTGCGCCAACGATTTTGAAGCCTGCGCTTTCAAAACGGTTGTAGATGGCACCGATCACGTTTTTAGCGACGGCGTTTGGCTTGATGATAGAAAAAGTACGTTCGATTGCCATGATGACCTCTGTCTTGACGTTCTGAAGAAACCGAGGGCGCGCGCCCCGGCTAAGAAACGGCGCCGATTATAGGGGTTGAGTGTGACGTTGCCTATCACCGAACCCATAATTTATTGAAAAATCTTGATCTGAGTCGGGGCTAATACTTTTCAACTCTGATTTAGCGCAAAAAACACTCACCCACGGGTAAAAACGACAGAGGCCAGCTGACCGGCCTCATCCATGACCACCAGCTGATAGTCCCCAGCCCGATCAAGAGGTAGCGACAGGGTGCCGTTCTGACTTTGCGTTTCGAGCGGCTCGCCGTTTAAAAACCACCAGCGCTGAACGCCCTGACCGCCCTGCACCGCGACCGGTATCACCAGCGTAGTATTGCCCGGCAGCGGCTGAACGCGCTGCCCGTCAATAACGCCAGTCACAATCAGCGGCGCGCTACTGCCCTGCTGCAAGGGCGGACACCGGGGATCAACCGCCGGTAAGCGCTGCGCCCGACGCTCCTGCGGCGGCAGCCAGGCTTCCAGCGGCAAAGGCCACACCAGACGTTCATGGCTGATGGCTCGCGGGCAATCCGCCGCAACCCGTAAGCCCTGTTCGTTCTGCCAGTAACGCAGGTGCAATCCGCTCAGGCTTTCCTGCCCCGGCGCCAGCAAGGTCGGCGGCAGCGTGTCGTTCAGCACCCAACTCTGCCGCCGTTGTCGGCAGTTTTCGTCTCCCTCGGGCAGCGGCTGCCCGCCGGGCCAGCAGATGCCTGCCACGCTGACCGACGCCGGTCGCGGATCGGTGGGGATTGCCCGCCCGGCCAGGCGGTTCATCAGTACGTTGTTAACCTGATTCATGACGGGAACCGCAGACGCGAAACCAAACTGCCCCGCAACCGGCGTTGCATCGGGTCGTCCGACCCAAACACCAATCAGATAACGCGGATTGATTCCCACGGCCCAGGCGTCACGGTAGCCGTAGCTGGTGCCGGTCTTCCATGCCAGCGGTACCACCGCAGGCGCGCTGCCATTACCCGCAGGCTGAGCCTCACCGCCCAGAATACGGCGGATGATCCAGGCCGAACCGGGCGAAAGCAGTGGGCGTTCCTGTAAGGGCTGGTCTGCCATCCAGCGCAGCTGACCGGCGTTGCCATGTCGGGCAAAGGCGCTATAGGCCGCCACGATATCATCCATGCGCGCTCCGGTGCCGCCGAGAATCAACGACAGATTAGGCTCTGTACCCGGTGGGAAACGTAGATTTAGCCCCACATTGCGCAGGCGTGCGGCCACATTTTTTGGGCCCAGCGCCTCCAGCAGCTGCACGGCGGGCAGATTGAGTGATCGCACCAGCGCTTCACTGGCGCTGACCGGGCCATGAAAACCAGTATCGAAGTTACCCGGACGGTAATCGCCAAAACGACGTGGAACATCCTGCAGTAAAGACTCGGCATGGATGAGCCCCTCGTCCAGCGCCATGCCGTAGACAAAGGGTTTCAGGACCGATCCCGGCGAGCGAACGCTGGCAATCATATCCACATGACCAAAACGGCTGTCGTCGCCGAAATCGGCGGAACCGACGTAGCCCCGCACAGCCATAGTGGTGTGATCCACCACCAGTATCGCCAGTGAGGTGCGCGGAGGAAGCTGGTTTTTCACATTCAGCGCCATGCTTTCCAGCTCGCGCTGCAGCGACGGATCCAGCGTAGAGACGATTTTATCGTGCGTAGTCATCGATAACAGTCGCCGCGCCAGTAACGGCGCCATCTGCGGCATCTGGCGCGGCGGGAGCCAGACCGGTTCCTGGCGGATTTCAGCGACCCGTCGGGGCGACCAGACATGATACTGCGCCAGCCGATCCAGCACCTTATTACGTGCCGCTTCAGCCCGCTCTGGCCAGCGATCGGGCCGCAAACGACTGGGTGCCTGTGGCAATACGGCCATTAGCGCCGCCTCGCCCCTTGTCATCTGTGACGGCGCTTTACCCAGCCAGCTCCAGCTTGCCGCTCCAATCCCTTCCAGCGTGCCGCCAAAGGGCGCACGATTAAGATAAAGCGTTAAGATATCGTATTTAGAGAGATGCCACTCCAGTTGCAGAGCGCGCCAAGCCTGAATCAGCTTGCCCCGCAGCGTTCGCGGCTGTGGGTCGATGATTCTGGCCACCTGCATGGTTAAAGTGCTGCCACCCGAAATGACGCTGCCATGACGCAGGTCCTGCCAGGCCGCGCGAAGCAGGGCGAGCGGATTAATCCCGGGATGGTACCAGAACCAGCGATCTTCATAGGTCAGCAACGCCTGTATGTACGTCGGCGACACGTCAGCGGGAGTGACCGGATAGCGCCAGATGCCCTGGTCGTCAGCGAAGCGCCACAGGGGTGTGCCGTCCTCGGCGACCACCACACGTGCGGGCTGAACCTCTTTAAGGGGCAAGGGGAATAACCGATCCAGAATCAGCGGGACAAGCAGCAAGGCCAGAATAAAAAGCGGCAGGGCTACCCACCGCTTTTTGATGTGCCTGTTTTTGATCACAACCCGGCCCGGCTACTGTTGTACATGCAGCTGTTGCGGCGACGCACCAATCGCCCGCCACTCAGGTACGTACATCGATTCCACCTGCGGTGGCGGCATATGGTAGATGCCCGGCGTTACTGCGCGCGCCAGATACATCAGGGTTGCAGGACGATACGTATCCACTGCCAGCGCGGCAACGAAGCGATCGTCACGGAACTCAATATGCCGGATGTTGGCCTGCTGCATATCCATCATGCTCTCTTTTAGCGCATCCGCACTGTCACCCAGGCTGGCACTGCTGTCTGCCAGATTCTGGTTTTCCAGCTCCAGTCCGGCCGGTAACAGATCCACGACCAGCGCATCGCTGATGCGGCGTTTCGCGGCCACGGTAAGACGGACCACCAGCAATTCACCGCTGCGCAGATTATTGAGATCCGCCGGTTTACCGTCCAGGGTGAAGTACTCTCGCTTAACGGACAGCATATGGCTGACGGGTTGCGGCGGCGTCAGCGGATAACCCACCACGTTCAGGCTGCCATACAGCGGTGCCGTGCCGGGATTGCTCACGTCAACGCCTTGCGTCAGCTGTTGACTATCCAGCCCTTTATTCACAGGCCCACTGCTGCTTACGGGCGGTTGATGACCCTGTAGTATCGCCTGCCAATCCTTACCCTGTGCGGTTTGCAGCGTGCGCGCCGCCAGGTAAAGCGCATTGTTCTCCTGGGTAGAGAGCCAGCGCTTGCCGTTCAGCTCTTTTGACAGTGACAGCAGCAGGCTGTTTTGCAGTTCCGGCTGCAGCTGATATTCCGCTAACAGGGCGATCATCATCCCCTCATCGCGCACCGTGCTGCCATAGTCGCCAAACCAGCTGCTTTCAGGTCGTGACAGCGTGGCGCCCTGCATCACAGCCAGCGGCGAACGCTGTCCATCCCCCATCAGCTTCAGCGCGACACCCAACTGCATCAGCGCCAGCCCCGATTTGGCCTTGTCACGCTTTTCGTAAAGCGCACGCAACGCGCCCAGTGGCGCACGCTGCTGACGCGCCAGCACCAGGCCGGCATAAGCCTGAACGCTGAAACGCAATGCATCGATGTCGGCACTGCCACTAGCGGTAATTTGTGAAGGGTCCTGTAAATAACGCAGCAGCCGTGCGTTAGCCCGATCAATCACGTCAGGGGGCAAGGCATAGCCCGCTTCGCTGGCGCGCAGTAAAAAGTCAGTAACGTAAGGTGTGAGCCAGAACTCCTCTTCACTCTGCTTACTCCACAACCCAAAGCTGCCGTCAGCACGCTGCATCCCGGCCAGACGGGCGATGCCGGTGTCAACGGCGGCCCGACGAACGTCATCACTGCTGGTTTTTATCCCCATAGCGCTGAGCTGCGCCTGACTGGTATAGAGCGACGGCCAGAGACCGCTGGTGGTCTGCTCCAGACAGCCATAGGGATAGGCATAAAGCGCACTAATGTAGCTGGCGATATTTAAAGGCGGACGATTACTCAGGGTCAGTTGTCCACTCAGGGTTTCTGCATCCAGACCCGCAAACGCCGCCGCCGTGACCTGCCAGGGGCGATCGTGGTCAATCACAGCGGCAAAATTGAGGGTTTGCGCTGGATAAGGCGGCCTGACGCCAATCTTCCACGTCTGCTGGCTGGGCCGCACCGTCTCACCGGGCAGGTTCAGTCCTGAAATCTGCACCTGCACTTCGCCGTCACCAAACCCGGTTTTCGCCGTCACGGGCACCTGCAAGGTGGTCCTTTCGCCTTTTGCCAGCGTCACATTTTGTGTGGCCGCGCCCGACAGTCCTATCAGACCTTTGGCAGTCAAATCGACCTTCAGCGTTTGCGGCAGGTCCGTCAGATTGGTGATATCCAGCGCCAGTGACGCGCTGTCGCCGCTGGCCAGAAAACGCGGCGTGGCCAGTTCGCTGACCAGCGGGGCAGCCACCACCAGCTTACGTTCGGCAGCGCCAAAGCTGTCATCGCTCCAGACCTGCGTCATTAAGCGCAACTCGCCGTTAAAGGCCGGAATGGACAGCGTAATGGCGCCCTTGCCGTTTTTATCCAGCGTAACGGCCTGAAGTTGCTGCGCCACGATATTGACGTGGGTGACCGGTTTTTTACCGCCGCGCGTCATGGATTCGTCTTCACCGTCTCCGCCAAAGCGCAGAGCAGCCAGCCGTCCACCGCCTTCAATCAGTTGACCAAACACATCGTACTGATCGACGTTATAACGCTTGCGACCGAAAAAAGCCGTCCAGGGATCGGGCGTTTTATAATCCGTCACGCTTAACACACCGCTGTCTACCGCTGACAGCAGGACGTGCACCTTGTCAGGCAGCGGGCCGCCTTCACGGCTGGCCTGAACGTTCACCGTCAGGTTCTGCTCAGGACGAACCTTATCGGGTGCGTCCAGCGTCAGCGTTAAACGTCGCGCCTCGGTCGCCATCGGCAGATGTAACAGTCCGACCGCCCGTTTCGGCGTGGCACCACTGGTTTTGTCCCCTTCCCGCACCACAATGGCACTGAAATAGAGATCGTGGCGCTGCCAGTTGGCCGCGATCGGCACGTCCACCTGGGTTCCACCCTGCGGCACCGTTAAGGGTTGCCACCAGAGCGTCCCGCTGCTGGATTCCACCATCAGATAACCTTTCCCGGCCGTGGGCGATTCGACCTGCAAATGGACGGTTTCACCCGGCTGATACGCGGCTTTATCCAGCTTTAGTTTGACCTGGTCCGGACGCAGCGCGCCTGTACCATTGGTATTATCCTGCCAGTCATAGCCCGCCTGAAAACGCACGCTGCTGATGATTTTTTCACCCGACTGGACCTCTAGCCGGTAGCTGCCCCACTCGACCGGGAAGCTGACCTTGGTGCTGCCGTCAGCGGGAATGCTGACAGATTGCTCATCTTCCTGCAGGTCTTTGGCATCGTAACGTGACTGCCAGCCTTCACTGTCAGAGAAGCTCCAGTAGTAGTCACGCCGTTCACGAATTAAGCGTACGTCAAGCTTATCTGCCGCCAGCTTAGCGCCCTGACTGTTGGCATAAACAATATCGAATTCTGCCAGGCTGTTTTCCGGCACGGTCGGCTCATCGTGATAGCTGTCACTGCGGTAATCGTAGATCGCCTTATTGCCAAACAGCGGACGGATACCGGGCAACGCGTCCGCCGGCCAGATGGCCTGAGTAGCACGTCGGGTGACCGGACGACCGCCGGTTTCCAGCAGGCTGGCCTGCAGTATCAGGTTCAGCGGTGAGTGAAGCTGATCCCACTGATTATCCACGGTCAGTTGCGCCTTGCCGTTGGCGTCAAGCTTAAGATCGACATCGTCCAGACTGCGCTTCAGGCCCTGTTCGGTGATGTCACCAAACTGGTAGCCCGGCAGCGCAGCAACCGCCTCACGGGCCGGACGCAGATAGAGCTGTCCCTGCAGCTGATTCCCTGCCGCAGGCGCGCCATACAGATAGCGCCCCTCAATGTCGAACGTAATATCGGCATCCGCAGGCTGGGGTTGTTCATCGTTTTTCAGCGTTAATGCCATGCGCTCAGGCAGAAAATCCTCAACGCGGAAATGCCACTGCCGCAGCTGGTTATCACCGGTATTCAGCCGCAGCATCCAGCCGCCGGTCATCGCCGAAGCCGGTAAAGCAAACCGCTGCTGATAGAAACCGTCCTGCGGCTGCCAGACCACCGTGCGCACTACCTCGCCGTCGGGCTGTACCAGCTCAGCCTTAACCGGTTGGGCAGGTAAAGGCTTGCCGTCCGCATCGCGCAGCAGCGCATTGACGATCACTGTTTCGCCAGGCCGATAAATATCTCGTGGGCCGAAGACGAAGAGCTGTTTGTCATAGCCTTCGGGCCCCGCTACGGGGAATTCGGCTAAATCCAGAGCAGGGCGCGCCAGGTCGATCAGCGAAGTTTGTTCGCCCTTCATGGCCAGCAGGAACTTGCCTTTTTCGTCTGCATTAAGGCGCAAATGACCGCTGCTGTCGCTGGTGCCGTTTTGCAGCACCAGGCCTTTATCATTCAACAGCCTGATACTGACGCCGGAAAGCGGTGCGCCGTTTTCCAGACTCTGTGCGAAGAGTTCAAACTGGGTGGGAAAGCGGTGCAGCGACAGGCCGATATCGCTCAGGGTAAACAGCGTCGCAGGCATGCTGTAGTGATAAGTGCCCGCCTGCTTCATGACCGCCAGATAAACCCCTGGCTGCTGAAGCGGCTTAATGTCTTTCAGCGGCAACTGCAGTTTTTCCCGCGTGTTACGGGCCGGGTTGAGTTCAAAGCGGCCGGTATACACCAGTTGGCTGGTTTTCAGCAGTTCCTGAGATTGCCAGGTAGAGAGGTTGTTACCGTAATTCCACTGGGAAAGGAATTCCGCCAGGCCCGCATTTTTGATTCGGAAAAAATCCACATCCACCTGGTCTACGTTCAACGCCAGTACCGGCAGCCCCTGCGCGATACGCAACGGCAACAGGGAGCCTCGGCTGGCAAAGCCCACCATCGGCTCAATGTCGCGGGTAGTGATTTTTTTGCTGTAGGCCGTTGTCAGCGTCTCACCGCTGGCGGCGCGCAAGCCCGAATCGACGGTCACGGTGAAGTGACGAGAGGGTTCAGGATGGCGAAAACGCAGGGCTTTACGATTGCTGGAAAGCTCCCAACCACCATCGACTTTGCCGTGTTTATCGTCGATCAACCTGACCTTTTGCGCCAGATCCTGCTTGTCATCCAGCGGCTGATTAAAGGTTAAAACCAGCGCCGCCGCGCCATCAAGCTGTAATTCAGAGAGATCGATAATGGTGAGTGGTTTGCTGGCCTGCGCGCTGGCTGCAGGGGTTTCTGCACTGACAGGAAAAACAGGTAAGGTGGCGACAGACAGCAGCGAACCACCGATCAGCATGCTGAACAGCAGCCGGTTAATGCGTTTTTTCATGGTAAATCCTTCACCGGGCCCCAGGGGAATTGTTATATAACGCTGGGCAATTTCACATCAACGCTCGCATTTAATCAACGCTTCTCTTGAGATGGTGTGCACATTACCGGACACTGGCATGACAGATTGCTGAGATGAGGTTGTTATGACGACGCCACTGTTTGTGTCCGCCGACTGGTTACAAGAACACTACAACGATGAAACGCTGCAGGTACTGGACGCACGTATGCTGCCGCTAGGCATGGATGCGGTTCGCAATATCCAGGCTGAATACCTGGCGGGTCATTTGCCCCAGGCACCTTTCTTTAATATTGAAGCACTTTCCGATCACACCAGCCCCTATCCGCATATGCTCCCGCGCGCTGAAAGCTTTGCCGTGGCCATGCGCGAGCTTGGCGTCAACAGTGATAAACATCTGATTGTTTATGATGAGGGCAACCTGTTTTCTGCCCCGCGCGCCTGGTGGATGCTGCGCGCTTTCGGCGTCGCCCAGGTTTCCATTCTGGCTGGCGGTTTGCAGGGCTGGAAAGCCGCAGGCTTTGCGCTGGCGGAGGGGGAAGTGAGCCTGCCTGAGGGCGAATTCGAGGCTGAGTTCGATGACGGGTTGGTGAAACGCCTGACTGACGTGCTGTTGATTAGCCATGAAGGTGGCGCACAGATTGTGGATGCCCGTGCGGCTAACCGCTTCAATGCCGAGGTAGATGAACCGCGTCCTGGTTTACATCGCGGGCACATTCCCAACAGTCTGAATCTGCCGTGGAACCTGTTGGTTGAACAGGGACAACTGAAGCCAGAGTCCGAACTGCGCGCCCTGTTTGCCCAGGCGGGCGTGGACCTGACGCAACCCGTTGTCGCCACCTGTGGCTCAGGCGTTACGGCGGTCGTGTTGATTCTGGCGCTGACGTCGCTGGGCGTTCGGGAGGCTACGCTCTATGACGGTTCCTGGGGCGAATGGGGAAGCCGGGACGATTTGCCGATTGCGAAATAAGAAGACGCGCGGCCGGTGAGGCCGCGCGCGTTGTCAGATAATACGCTGACCGCCTTTGAACTCGCGCAGGAAACTCCCCCAGCGACGTTCATAAAAGGGCGTGATGTGGGCGGTAAAGAAGTGGCTGATGCCGCGATCGTCTGCCGTGACCTCGCAGATATCAATGGGTGCGTCATCCAGTAACGTGTCGCTGGCGACGCTGCCAGCGGCCTGAATAATGGCCTCAATATCGCTGTCCGCTTCAATCCCAATCAGCAGGTTAGGTTCCTCATCCGCGCGTTCACGAATGCTGGCAACAAAGGCGCGTTTCACCTGCTTATATTTGCTGAGCAGCTGGGTCAGAGAGTCAATCATCTGGGCAGGCGGTTCTGCCACTTCCGACAGCAGCAGTGACTGCCCACCTTCCAGCACGCTTTGCTGAGTGAGTGCACTGCCCTCTTCGCCCAGCAGATGGCTGATTTCCGCCGCGGAGAACTCTTTTCCCGTCGGCAGTTTTGGGTTCAAAAACAGGGTTTCGCCACGCGTCATGTCAAACAGGGTGCGCACGGGTAAACGTAAATACGCCTGTTCGCTCTCAACGGCTTCGCTCATCGCCTGTTCGGAGGTAAAAAACGGTATGACGCTGCTGCCATCCTCTTTTTCCCAGTGCTGGAGATCCACCGGCGTACTGGCATCCAGTTGCTGGCTGGTGCTTTCGCCGGGCACCCAGACGTCAGCTTCCAGCAACAGCTGGAAAAATTCAGGCCGGTGCGCAGGCTCGGTCGCGGCCAGCTTCAGCACCTCTTCAAGACGGTTCATAGTTTACTTCTACCTTGAGAAAGCGGTGACCAGGTCACCGCTGGATTGCGCTTATTTCAGTAACAGGTTGGCGAGGGTACGGACACCCAGACCGGTTGCACCGGCAGCCCACTGATCGACCGCGCTTTTGCGATAGGTCGCTGAGCAGTCAATATGTAACCAGCCCTGCTGATAGTGGCTGACGAAGTACGACAGGAACGCGGCAGCGCTGCTGGCACCTGCCGAATGCGCCGGACTGGCAATGTTGTTCAGATCGGCAAAGTTCGATGGCAGATGGTTGCGATGGAATTCCGCCAGCGGCAAACGCCAGAAAGGTTCGTTTTCGCTGACTGCGCTGCCCATCACTGACTGCGCCAGGCCATCGTCAAAGGTAAACAGCGCGTGATAATCATTGCCGACCGCCGTCTTCGCGGCACCGGTCAGGGTTGCCGCATCGATCAGAAGCGTCGGGTTCTGCTCGCTGGCATCAATCAGGCCATCAGCCAGTACCAGGCGGCCTTCAGCGTCGGTGTTCATCACCTCTACCGACTTGCCGTTACGGTAGCGAATGATGTCGCCCAGTTTGAAGGCATTGCTGCTGACCATGTTATCCGCGCAGCAGAGGTAAAGTTTAACCCGCTTATTCAGCCCGCGCGCGATCGCCAGCGCCAGCGCACCGGTGACGGTGGCCGCGCCGCCCATGTCCGACTTCATTGAGTCCATGCCAGCGCTCGGTTTCAGGCTGTAGCCGCCGGTATCAAAGGTAATGCCTTTGCCCACCAGACAGGCGTAAACAGGCGCCTCGCTGTCTCCGGTTGGGTTGAAATCCAGCGCCAGAAAGACCGGCGGGCGGTTGGAGCCGCGCCCCACGGTGTGCAGGCCCATGTAGCCTTGTTCGCGTAAGTCGTCGCCTTTGGTGATGCGATAGCTGACGGCCTCACCACCCAGCTCACTGAGTAAGTCAATGGCGCTGTGCGCCAGCGTTTCCGGGCCCAGATCGTCGGCTGGTAAATTAATGGTGTCGCGCACCCAGCCAACAATTTTGCGGCGGCGATCGAACTCCGCCTGCTCGTGTTCACCCAGTTGCGGCCAGTCCACCTGATTTTTGCCCTTAGGCCCGCGATAACCCTGCCAGAATGCCCAGCACTGCTCAAGGTGCCAGCCTTCGCCAGCCAGTGAAACATGACGAATGCCCTGGCCATCCAGTTTACGGGCGGCCCGTTGAATGGTCATCAAGGCATCCGCTTCACGCAGGTGCAGGGTCATGCCGTTATCATTGCTGCTTAACAGCGCTTTTTCGCCCCAGCGCGCATCGGCGGGCTGGCTGCTGAGCGTAATATTCATCGGTTGTGTATTCATTGTAGGGCTCCGTATTCGTTATTCGTTTCATCCAGCCTGTTTTAAGACGGCTTTTTCATTCAGATGTTACGCTGCACGCCGCAGATGTTGTCGGCGCACAGTTTGTCAGCCTCGGCTGGCAAATGCATCATGACTTCATGAGTTCACGCAGGCGCGTAACGGACTTCTGCACCAGCGCGATGGCATAATCGATCTCGTCTTCCGTGGTAAAACGGCCCAGCGAGAAGCGAAGCGAGCTGTGTGCCAGCTCTTCGTTCAGGCCAAGCGCACGCAGGACATAGGAGGGTTCAAGACTGGCAGAAGTACAGGCCGATCCAGACGACAGCGCAAGATCTTTTAACGCCATGATCAATGACTCACCTTCAACGTCAGTGAAACTTACGTTGAGAATGTTGGGACAGCTGTGCTGCAAATCGCCATTTACGCTGACGCCGCCGGTCTGGCGCAGCCCCTGCCACAGCCGATCCCGAAGGGCAGACAAGCGGGCCATCTCTTCTTCGCGGACTTCACGGGCAATGCGATAGGCTTCACCCATCCCCACGATCTGGTGCACAGGTAAGGTGCCCGAGCGCATATTGCGTTCATGGCCGCCACCATGGATTTGTGCATCGATCTGAACGCGCGGCTTACGGCGCACATACAGCGCGCCGATCCCTTTGGGGCCATACACTTTATGGGCGGAAAAGGACATCAGATCGACAGGGAGTTCACTAAGATCGACAGCGAGCTTACCTACGCTCTGTGTGGCATCAACATGGAACAGGATGCCACGTTCGCGGCAGAGCGCGCCCATCGCGGCGATATCCTGAATCACGCCAATTTCATTGTTCACGTGCATGATCGACACCAGAACGGTGTCATCGCGCAGTGCAGCACGCAAATCCTCAATCGCGATCAGACCATTGGCGGCGGGCGTCAGCCAGGTAATGTCGAAGCCTTCACGTCCAAGTTGCAGGCAGGTATCAATCACCGCTTTATGTTCGGTTACGCTGGTAACGATGTGCTTGCCGCGCGCCTGATTAAACTGGGCTGCGCCTTTAATGGCGAGGTTGTCGGATTCGGTGGCACCGGAGGTAAACACGATTTCACGCGGGTCAGCATTCACCAGCTCTGCCACCTGATTACGCGCAACGTCTACCGCTTCTTCGGCCTGCCAGCCAAAACGGTGTGAACGAGAGGCCGGGTTACCAAACGTGCCATCCAGCGTCAGGAATTGCATCATTTTGCTGGCCACACGCGGATCGGCCGGCGTGGTAGCGGCGTAATCCAGGTAAATCGGTAATTTCATTGCGCTACAGCTCCGTATAGAAAATCATACGTATTTATAGCAGATTCAGCCCCTACCGCGTTAGCAGTAAGGGCCGGAGAAGAGGAGGATTACGAGGCGCGAAGGTTCACGTTGATTTCCTGAGAACGGGAGTTCTGGAAACGGCGGTTGTCATTGGCGTTCTGACGGTCGGCCACATCCAGGATTTCCTGATTATTCACCAGCTCAGCCAGCGTAATGTTGTTCAGGAACTCACTAATGCGCACACTCAGATCGCGCCACAGGACGTGAGTCAGGCAGCGTTCGCCGCCCTGGCAGCCTTCTTTGCCCTGACACTTGGTGGCGTCTACGGACTCATCTACCGCCGTGATCACTTCTCCCACCGCAATCGCATTGGCTTCTTTACCTAGCAGATAACCGCCGCCCGGCCCGCGGACGCTTGCTACCAGGCCATGCTTGCGTAAACGCGAGAATAACTGCTCCAGATAGGAGAGCGAAATGCCCTGGCGTTCAGAGATATCTGCCAGTGGAACCGGGCCCTGGTGAGAGTGAAGGGCAACGTCCAGCATGGCGGTAACAGCATAACGTCCTTTGGATGTCAGTCTCATAGCATACAACCTCAATAGCGTCCGGTTATCGGAGGATTAGCGAAGATGGCAGCAAGTCTGACATTCCTGAGTAATTTGGTCAACTATTTAACCAAGTAAATTACTCAAGTATTTAACCTGGTAATTTACTCAACTATTATTCGCCGTCCGTTCTGGTTCCTTTTCGCTTCTCGAAAGACGAGAGCATACCGCGCAAAATATTGAGCTCATCGCGTTCAGGACGGGCGCGCGTATACAGACGACGCAGTTTGCTCATGACCTGGCCCGGGTTGGCTTCACGGATAAACCCGCTTTCCAGCATCATGTTTTCCATGTGCTGATAGAAGCGTTCCAGATCGTCCACCAGCGGATAAGGGGAAGCGTCGTACTGCGGTTTTGGGGTTTGGTTCTCTTGCGCCTGAAGCCAGGCCATACGCACTTCATAAGCAATGATCTGCACGGCCATCGCGAGATTCAGCGAGCTGTATTCCGGATTCGCCTGAATGGCCACGTGGTAGTGACACTTTTGCAATTCGTCGTTTGTCAGTCCGACGCGTTCACGGCCAAACACCAGCGCGACAGGGGCCTGCTGCCCTTCTTCAATACTTTTCACGCCGCATTCCCGGGCGTCCAGCATCGGCCACGGCAGAGATCGCGAGCGGGCGCTGGTGCCGACCACCAGGCTGCACCCGGCAATGGCTTCATCCAGAGAGTCAACAATCTTTGCCTCACCGATAACATCACTGGCACCCGCTGCCAGAGAGATAGCCTGGGAATCTGGCTTCACCAGTGGATTCACCAGATAGAGGTTAGTTAACCCCATGGTTTTCATGGCGCGCGCTACGGAGCCCATGTTGCCGGTATGAGAAGTTTCCACCAGCACGATACGAATATTTTGCAGCATAAGAGTTGGGATCGGTCAGAAAATGATGACGCGTACTCTAACATAAAGCAGGACATTTACCGAACACCCTGCTATACTCCGCGCCGTTTTCCCCGTTCTTTAACATCCAGCGAGAGATACCGATGCATCCAATGCTCAACATTGCCGTGCGCGCAGCGCGCAAGGCCGGAAATTTAATTGCCAAGAATTATGAAACCCCGGACGCTGTCGAGGCCAGCCAGAAAGGCAGCAACGACTTCGTAACGAATGTTGACCGCGACGCAGAACGCCTGATTATCGAAGTCATTCGTAAATCTTACCCAAAACATACCATCATCACTGAAGAAAGCGGTGAGCTTGAGGGCGAAGATCAGGATATTCAATGGGTAATCGATCCGCTGGATGGCACCACCAACTTTATTAAACGCCTGCCCCACTTCTCTGTTTCTATTGCCGTTCGTATTAAAGGCCGTACAGAAGTGGCTGTCGTTTACGATCCTATGCGTAATGAACTGTTCAGCGCCGTACGCGGACAGGGCACGCAGCTGAATGGTTACCGCCTGCGCGGCAGTATCGCTCGCGATCTGGATGGCACCATTCTTGCCACCGGTTTCCCCTTCAAGCTCAAACAGCACGCCCCAGCTTATATGAACATCATGACCAAGCTGTTTACGCAGTGTGCCGATTTCCGTCGCACCGGCTCCGCTGCGCTGGATCTGGCGTACGTCGCCGCAGGCCGCGTTGATGGCTACTTTGAAATTGGTTTGAAACCGTGGGATTTCGCGGCGGGTGAACTCCTGGTGCGCGAAGCGGGCGGACTGGTCACTGACTTCACCGGCAACCACGGCTACCTGCATTCAGGCAACATCGTTGCCGGTAACCCTCGCGTGGTGAAATCGCTGTTATCGGCGATGCGCGAAGAGCTGAGCGAAGCGCTGAAGCGCTAAAAGAAAAGGCGGCACGATAACGTGCCGCCTTTCTTATTGCCTTGGGATTAACGACGTTCGTGCGTTAACACCTGACGTGGCTGAGTACGACGTCCTACCATTCCCATCACGCCTGCCAGTACCGCTTCAATAATCAGGATAAAGAAAGCATACCAGCTGGCTTTCGCGGTTGCTTTCGCCGCCTGCTCGCCGGCTTCACGCGCTTTCTGCTCTGCCTGTTTTTTCAGTTCCTGATATTTCTGCATAGCCTGTTGATAGCTTTGTTCTGCCTGATTGACGATCTGCTCAGCTTCCTGATCGCTTTTTCCGGTCCGCGCTTTAATAATATTTTTTAAAGCATCACGATCGGCGGCCTGTAAAGTATCTGAATGACGAGCAATAACGCCTTTAAACCAGTTTGCTAAATCTGTGTCTGCCGTTTGTGGATGATTAGCCGTGTTATTTGCCTGATTTTCGGCATTCTGCGCTTCATTATTCGCATCCTGCTTCAGATTTTCCGGTTGTAATTCAGGCTTACCCGTTTGACGCAGCGTCGTTTCCAGTTCTTGCTGCATATTGTCTAAATTAATATTATTTTGCTGCAGTTTTTCTTTAGCCATTTGGGTAACCGATGGCGCAGCGGCTGAAATACCACTTCCTACTGCCTGGAAACCCGTACCAAGAATATTCATGGCGCCGCCTAATACGCTACTGGCAAGGCTCACGGCCAGGTAAATAGTTAAGACGGTACTAATACCAAACATCAGCAAGCCGTGCAGTGCGCCTTCACGCTGCGCCAGGCGACCGGCGACGTAGCTACCGGCGGCAATAGCGATCAGCATTTCAATGGCCGTCCAGACCAGGGCACCCGTTCCCAGATGTTTAAATGGATTATCTTCCTGCAAAGGGTCAATGGTGGTAGCACCAATTGCCGTACCCAGCAAGGTTAATAATATGTGAATAATCAAAGCACAAATTACACCGGCAAAAACGGCACTCCAGGAAATGCGTTTAAGGGGTAAGCCTGCCGCTCCGGTGACGAGCGGATCGTTGTAGCCATTATTAATACGGGTATCAGCCATGAGATATTTCCCTCGCAACACATAGCAGGTGAGTGTCGTTTTTTTCATTCCCAGACAGGGGTTCGCAATAACTATAAACAGCGTAGTCAGTGAAAACTATTTTCACCACTCAACGTGCAAGAGAAAATAAAAATAGTTGCGAAGCGAAAATGCGAGGATCCCGGCAGCGGGGAATATCTTCCGCCGCCGCAGAAATTAAAAGGGTCGGATACCGCCGGTAAAACCAGGCTGAGCAGACTGCCAGAGCGCACAGCCCACAACAATCAACGTCAGGCTGCCCACTAACGCCAGCACAGGCAACAGGCTGCGGGCACCTTTACCCACCTGGCTGTCCGCGCCAAGACGTTGCGCCAGCACGCGGGAACGCTGCACCAGTAAGCCAATGGCAGAAATGGTCAGGGCGGTCCCCACCGCCATAACGGCGGCAGAAAGGACGCCCCACAGATACACGCCAATCACTTTAGAAAACAGCAGCATCATGATCGCGCCTGAACAGGGACGCAGCCCCATGGAGATCACCACCAACAGCTGCGTTTTGCCATTAACGGCGCCCGCCATTTGCTGTGCGCTGGGCAAATGCGCATGGCCACAGCCACAGTGTTCATCATGCTGATGATGAGGGCGCAGCGCATGAATCCTCATTGTCGGCTGAGGACGCAACAGCAGCCAAAGCGCCTTTATCGCCCGGTAGCCTATCCAGATACCCAGGGCAATAACCAACACATAACTGCTCTTCTCCAGCCAGAAACTGCTGAGGTGCAGCTGCCGCGATGAGGTTTTCAGCACCACCAGCATCAGCGTGACCAGGATGATAGCCACTGAGCCCTGTAGCAACGAGGCCAGTAGCGTGAGTTTCATGCTGGTTTTCAGTTTTGCCGGATGCGTTGCCAGAAAGGTCGTGATCACGACTTTACCGTGACCTGGCCCTAAGGCATGCAGGACACCATAGATGAGGCTGAATGCCAGTAACGACAGTCCGGCATGATGAGGCTGCTCGGCAACCTGCTGCAGGAGCTGAGTCATCTGGCGATGCAGCACTTTTTGCCAGAGCACGCTTTGCAGAAGTATCTGGGGCCAGTGCAGCCAGATGGCCGCGCCCAGAGTAACCAACCCTGCCGTAAACAGTGCCAGCGGCCACAGCCGTTTTTTGGCTTGGGTCGTGAGCGTCAGTGACATGTCAGTATTACCGTTTGTGCAAACTGCCTTCCCAGATCCATATCCTCAGGCGGCGCATCTGCCTTGTCGAGCGAGAGCGCATACTGTTTCAAAGAGTCATCCGGTTTGGGCGTATGTAAGGTGAATGCACAGCGTGACTGTAAAGCTTGCGGTACAGTTAACGCCTCAGGTTTGTCGTAGAACATATCCACGAAGTAGGTCGGATCGAAGGTTAAAATCTCAAAGCGTTCATTTTTGAGTAAAGGCGGCTCGGCCAGCGGCAGAACAAATTCCAGTACCGCCTTGTTGCCGCTGCGCGACAGATTGTATTCCGTTGGTAAATTCAAGAACTTCACCCGCTGCTTGTTATGCCAGATTTCGGAAAAGTAATGTTGCCCGAGCACGTTCGCCATCACACCCGCCGCCAGTTTCTTCCATACCACCGTTCCCGGTTTGGCATCGCTCGCGTCATACAGCAGGTCGGCGGAGGTAATCTCATCCATGGTCCACGTCATTTTCAGGCCGGTAAAACGATCGTCCTTCGTGACCAGCTCGGTTTTCATATCGATAAAGCTGTGTGGATGTGCCAGCGCTGACGAACTGACCAGGGTAAATAGTGCAAAAAACATGCGTCTCATAATGTTATAAAGTAACGTTCCTGATGAAAAGGTTTCTTAAGTAACAAAATTTTGTGACCCGCCTTAAACCTCTGAACAAAAAAACGGGTAAACCGTTCAAGGGTTCAGGAGGTTGACTATTCTTAGCTAAAAATAGCCTGCTGGAATAATGATTGATGAGTTCTGCTACATCTTCAGCACCACTCTTCACCGGTTCACAGCGTCGCTGTCATCTGTTGTTACTGCTGTTTCTGCCCGCTCCCGCACTGACGCTTAAAAGATTAAGCCTGCTAAACGGAGTGGACATCGCCACCGCGAGACAGGACATCGCGGAAGTGGGTGATGAGATACAGCGCTATCATCGACTGGAACTCCATCAGATGGTGGATGGCAGCCTGCGCATTCATGGTACAGAGCTGGATCGACGCATTTGCTTAATCCATAATTTGCGACGCAGCCTGCGACTGTCGCAGGCCTTTGTCTGCGAGCATTTTGCCGCGCCCTTACGCCTGCGTCTGAAGCAGATGAAAATTGAAAAAGCGCTGTACGATGAAACCAATTTACAGGCGCTGATCCAGCACTGCAGCCTGTGCCTTAATCGCCCGTTCAGCACGCGCGATCAACTCTTTTTACAAATATTTATGAAATACGGCCTGTGCCAGCGCCAGCCTGCGATCTTTACGGCGCAGCAACAGGCATGGCTGTCAGCGAAAGCAGAACGTCAGGCCGCAAAAGATGTTATTCATCACTGGCAAAAGCGCTGTCATCTGACGCCGGACGCCAGCGAAACGGATTTCTGGACGCTGTTATTTAGCCTGATCCATTTTCCGGACGCCAGCCTTGTCGACCATCCCAGCGAGCAGCGACTGATGCGCGCCACACAGCGGCTCATTGATGATTTTGAGCACGTCGCCGGCACCACTTTTCATGACCGCACCGAACTCCAGCAGCAGTTATATACCCACCTGGCACAGGCGCTGGATCGCACCTACTTTACAATGGCTATTGATGACAGTGTGGCACAAGACGTAACCAGGCTTTATCCGCGCCTGCTGCGCACCACACAGCAGGCACTGGACGCTTTCGAGCAGACATTTCAGGTTCAGTTCGCGCCGGAAGAGGTCAGCCTGGTGACGGTGATTTTGGGTGCGTGGCTGATGCAAAGCAGCGCATTGCAGGAAAAACAGGTGCTGCTGCTCACCGGTGACGATCCCGAACTGGAACAGGATGTCGAGCAGCAAATCCGCGAGATCACCTTGCTGCCTGTTAACATCACCTATCAGCGCGTTGAAGATTTCCAGCGCGACGGCGCACCGCGCGAAGTAGATGTCATTATTTCGCCTTATGTCACCTCGCTGCCCCTTTTCTCTCCCCCACTTATCCACGCCGAACTGCCGCTGACTGAATACCATCAGCAGCGCATTCGCTATTTGCTGGAATCCTGACGCGGCCGCAGGAACAGTGCGGGCAGTGCCACCAGCGCCATCACCCAGAAGAGATGACCGTGCAGGTGAGTAAAGAGTACGCCGCAAATCATGGTCATGACGGCAATTCCGCCGCCCATTGCCAGCGCCGAATAGAGCGACTGCAAACGGATCACATCCGCCCCCTGCCGTGAAGCGATAAAGCGCATTGCGGCCAGATGACATACCGTAAAGCTACCGCAGTGGAGTAGTTGCCCCACAATCAGCAGCGGCAACGCGGTGCTGGCGCCGAGCAGTCCCCAGCGAACCAGCGCACAGATGCCTGACAGCAACAGCAGATCCCGTGCGCGCCAGCGGTGAAACAGTCGATGGCTTAAGGCAAACACCACGATTTCCGCTACCACGCCCAGCGACCAAAGATAACCCACTACCGATGCAGAATAACCGCTCTCCTGCCACCAGATGGCGCTGAAGCCATAATAAGCCGCATGTGCGCCCTGTAATAACGTCACGCACACCATAAAGCGCCAGACCGCGTTTTCCTTTATCAGATCGCGCCAGGCCTGCCAGCCGCCACCCACTCTGCCCTGCCTTTCGCTGCCCTGGGGATGGGTACGCGGGGTAAGCAGCATTCCTGCCAGCATACTGACCAACCCAACCGACAGCAGCATTAAGATCGCCTGCGAAGAGAAGGCGCTCACCAGCATACCGGTCAGGGCTGAGCTGATCACAAACGCCAGCGAACCCCACAAGCGAACGGGCCCGTAGGCAAGGCCAATTTGCTGCGTCCAGGTGGCGGCCAGTGCATCGCTTAAAGGAACCAGCGGCGAGAAAAACAGGTTAAAACCGGTCATGACTAACAGCAGCCACATCCACTGCTGCCCAACCCAATAGCCCGCCGCAATAAAGCAGGTCAGCAGGGCTAGCAGGCGTAATGCCGTAATCAATTGTCCGGGATTTTTAACCTGAGAGGCGATGAATAAACTGCCCACAAAGCGCGCCACCATGCCGCACCCCAATAGCAGGCCAATTTGTTCAGCATTCAGGCCCACACCTTTGAGCCAGACGCCCCAGAAAGGAAGATAAATGCCGTAGCAGAAAAAGTAGGTGAAGTAGCTTAGTCCAAGCCACTTGGCGGAGCCGATTGCCATGTTCCCTCCAGCAATGATGCGTCCAGGCAATGATATGTGGTCGTTACTTTGTCAGAGCCGGGTTATGCAGGCAATAAAAAAGGATGGCCATGGCCATCCTCTTGTCAGACTGTGTTTTCAACAGAAAGGATTATGCGTAAACCGGCAGGCGCGCACAGATATCCAGTACTTTCTGCTTGGTACGCTCAATGGTGGCTTCATCGTTGATGTTGTCTAACACATCCGCGATCCAACCGGCCAGTTCGCGTACGTCTGCTTCTTTAAAGCCACGGCGCGTAACGGCAGGCGTACCAATTCGAACACCAGAGGTGACAAACGGGCTTTTCGGATCGTTTGGCACGCTGTTTTTGTTTACGGTGATATTCGCGCGGCCCAGTGCGGCATCGGCTTCTTTACCGGTCATGTTTTTGCTGACGAGATCGATCAGGAACAGGTGGTTATAGGTGCCGCCTGATACGATGTTATAGCCACGCGCGATCAGCACTTCTACCATTGCCTTAGCGTTTTTGGCGACCTGCTGCTGGTAGGCTTTAAACTCAGGCTCCATGGCTTCTTTGAAGGCCACGGCTTTACCGGCGATCACGTGCATCAGCGGGCCGCCCTGTCCACCAGGGAAGACGGCTGAGTTAAGCTTTTTGTACAGATCTTCATCGCCGCCCTGCGCCAGGATGATACCGCCGCGCGGACCAGCCAGGGTTTTGTGCGTCGTGGAGGTCACGATATGTGCATGTGGAACCGGGTTAGGGTAAACATCCGCAGCAATCAGACCGGCAACGTGCGCCATATCCACAAACAGCCATGCGCCAACGCTGTCAGCGATTTCACGCATTTTAGCCCAGTCGCAAATCCCGGAATACGCCGAGAAACCGCCGATGATCATTTTAGGCTTATGAGTCTGTGCCAGCTCGGCCAGCTCGGTATAGTCAATTTTACCGGTTTCGTCGATGCCGTAAGGCACAACGTTGTACAGTTTGCCCGACAGGTTAACCGGTGAACCGTGTGTCAGGTGACCGCCGTGTGCCAGGTTCATGCCCAGAATGGTATCGCCTGGCTGCAGCAGCGCGGTGAAAACGGCAAAGTTAGCCTGAGAACCAGAATGAGGCTGCACGTTCGCATAGTCAGCGCCAAACAGGGCTTTAGCACGGTCGATAGCCAGTTGTTCAACAATGTCTACGTATTCGCAGCCACCGTAGTAGCGCTTGCCCGGATAGCCTTCGGCATATTTGTTAGTGAGCTGAGAACCTTGCGCCTGCATAACACGCGGGCTGGTGTAGTTTTCAGAAGCAATCAGTTCAATGTGCTCTTCCTGACGCACTTTCTCTTGCTCCATCGCCTGCCACAACTCGGCATCATAATCGGCAATGTTCATTTCACGCTTTAACATCCGCATCTCCTGACTGGCTATCTTTAAATCGGCAATTTACGCCCCCTGAGGGCGAAGGCAGACAGTGTAAACCGTTTTATCGGGGTAAGGTAGGGTGAATTCCCTCTTTTTACGCAAACGTTTGGCTACCGAGACGCCATGCCTTTTTATCCCTTTTTTGCAACGATTGCCCGCCAATATCATTTTTTCACTCTGTAAAAGATTTTTTGCGCTTTTGTCGCGAAAACCGGCCAGTTGCTGCCAGTAAAACCCAGCATGAGATTTACAGCATGAAAGAAATGATCATAAGATGCATTTAAAATGCAACTTTAAATGAGGTGTTGCCATGCTTGATGCTCAGACTATTGCTACCGTGAAATCATCCCTTCCCGCCCTTGCCGCCTGCGGCCCCGATCTGACTGCTCATTTCTATGACCGCATGCTTGCTCAGCATCCTGAACTAAAAAATGTCTTTAACATGAATAATCAACGTAACGGCGGGCAGCGTGAAGCCCTGTTCAATGCGATATGTGCCTACGGCGCAAACCTCGAAAACCTGACAGCGATACTGCCGGCCGTTGAAAAAATTGCGCAAAAACATACCAGCCTGAATATTCAGCCCGCGCAGTATGCAATTGTGGGTGAGCATTTACTTGCTACCATCAAAACCCTGTTGAATCCCGGTGATGACGTGCTGGCAGCATGGGGACGTGCTTACGGTGTACTGGCGGATGTGTTTATCCAGCGCGAAGAAGCGATTTATCAGGCATCGGAGCAGCAAAAAGGCGGATGGCGCGGGACGCGGCCGTTTCGCATCAGCGCGATTGAGCAGCAGAGTGCCGTGATTAAAAGCTTTACTTTTACGCCTGTGGACGGGGGTCCGGTTGCCCCCTTTAAACCCGGTCAGTATCTGACGCTTCACTTGCAGCCCGCAGGTTGTGAATATCATCAAATTCGTCAGTACTCACTAACCACAGGGAGCAACGAGAAAATGTACCGTATTGCGGTGAAACAGGCGCCGCAGGGAATCCTGTCCGGCTGGCTACATCAGCATGCAGAAGTCGGCAGTGAAGTGCAGTTGGCCGCCCCGCACGGCGATTTTTTCCTGCAGGTTAGCCCGACAACGCCGGTCACGCTCATTTCCGCCGGCGTTGGACAAACCCCAATGCTGGCAATGCTCCACGCGCTGGCTGCACAGCGGCATCTGGCGCCCGTCAACTGGCTTCACGCCGCCGAAAATGGCAAACAGCATGCCTTCGCAGACGAAGTGACCACCACCGGTGCCCTGCTTCCTGATTTTGCACAGCACATCTGGTATCGCGAGCCGGACGAACCCGATGCAGGCCGCTACGATGCGCAAGGTATGATGGATTTGGCGACCCTGTCAGCGCGGCTGCGGGATGTGAATACCCACTTTTATCTCTGCGGGCCACTTGGCTTTATGCAATTTATCGTTAAGCAGTTGCATGCGGTCGGCATTACGGCGGACAGAATTCACTATGAGCGGTTCGGTCCACATAAAGAGATATGAATCGGCGACTGCGAACGGCGCCCTTGAAGCAGTGGTGCCAGCCGTTCGGTGTGCAGTGCTGCGTTAACGCGGGCGGGGGTAACACTTTGTGGTGAAACAGACAGCTTTTCGCCCCTCCCTCATATCAGGACGGGGCGAGATCTCGACGAATGAAACTTTTCCAACATCGCCGGGATTTCAGCTAAAGATTTTGCATCTAAAGTGAATTAAATCGCTTCTTCGTCTTCTTCGCCAGTACGGATGCGCACTACGCGGGCAACATCGAAAACAAAGATTTTACCGTCGCCGATTTTTCCGGTTTGTGCGGTGCGCATGATGGTTTCGACGCAGGTATCAACGATATCATCTCCGACAACCATTTCGATTTTCACCTTGGGCAGGAAGTCCACCATGTACTCTGCGCCACGGTAGAGTTCCGTATGGCCTTTCTGGCGACCAAATCCTTTTACTTCGCTCACGGTCATGCCGGTAATGCCGACTTCAGCAAGTGCCTCACGCACGTCATCGAGCTTGAAGGGTTTAATAATTGCATCGATCTTTTTCATGTCAGATCCTTTCCTCGAGCCCTCCATGGTTAGAGGGTTATTAAAGTATAAATGTCGCTGGCAGCGCCGCAGACTATGGGGGCAAAAAATTACTCTTTAAAGTCGCTGGCGTCCAGTTCATGCCGTGACAGCAGCTTATAGAATTCGGTACGGTTACGTCCAGCCAGACGCGCGGCGTTGGTGACGTTCCCTTTGGTCATCTGTAACAGCTTACGCAGATAGTTAAGTTCGAACTGATTCCGTGCTTCAACAAAGGTCGGTAGCGCGCTGTTTTCTCCACTCAGCGCCTGCTCTACCAGCGCATCGCTGATAACGGGCGAGGAGCTGAGCGCGACACACTGCTCAATAACGTTAACCAACTGACGCACGTTACCTGGCCAGCTGGCAGACATCAGGCGCTTCATCGCATCGACGGAGAAGCTGCGGATCTGCGGCTTATGTCGTTCTGCCGTTTGACGCAGCAAATGGTTAGCCAGCAGTGGGATATCTTCGGTACGTTGATGCAGCGCGGGGATTTTCAGGTTCACCACGTTCAGGCGGTAAAAGAGATCTTCGCGAAACGCATTCTTTTCCATCGCTTTCGGCAGATCCCGGTGCGTGGCCGAGATAATCCGGACATCAATATCGATATCATTATTGCTGCCCAGCGGCCGGACTTTACGCTCCTGCAGCACGCGCAGTAACTTCACCTGCAGTGCAGGCGGCATATCGCCAATTTCGTCCAGAAACAGCGTGCCGCCTTCCGCGGCTTTAAACAGGCCGTCACGCGCGCTGACCGCGCCGGTAAAGGCGCCTTTGGCGTGACCGAACAACTCTGATTCCAGAAGCTGCTCAGGTAAGGCACCGCAGTTAATGGCCACAAACGGCTTTTGCGCGCGCGGGCTGGCGGCATGGATAGCCTGTGCCAGGACTTCTTTACCCGTGCCGCTTTGCCCGTTAATCAGCACGCTGACGTCTGACTGGGCAACCATGTGTGCCTGTTCAAGTAAGTGCAGCATCTGCGGGCTACGGGTCACTATGGCTTCACGCCAGCGGTCGTCGCTGACTGGCGCTCGCTGCGCCAGGGCTTCGTCTATCGCCTTATACAGTGCATCGCGATCCACGGGCTTGGTAAGGAAGCTGAACACGCCCTGCTGCGTTGCCGCTACGGCTTCCGGGATTGAACCATGCGCCGTTAAAATGATGACCGGTAAACCCGCGTGACGCTTTTGAATTTCAGCAAATAATGCCAGGCCGTCCATTTCATCCATGCGCAGATCGCTGATGACCAGCTCGATCTTCTCTTTCTGCAACAGCCGAAGCGCATCCGGCCCACTGGCCGCGGTCGTCACCTGATATCCCTCACTGGTCAGGCGCATACCTAACAGTTTGAGCAGGCTGGGATCATCATCCACTAAAAGCAGGTGGGCCGCTTGTTTCACCATTACTGATCTTCCTCTTGTGGCAGTGCCGTTCCGTGACTGCCGTCAGGCATATCAGAGGTTTTGCGCGACGAAAGCTGGCGCTCAATATCGGTTAGCCGCTCCAGTTTGCGCTGGGTATCACTGAGCTGCTGACGCAGTTTTATCTGTTGTTGACGCAGCGAATCTGACTGGGCATCGCTGCTCTGTTGCAAATGGGCGTAGCGTAACCGCATGGCGCTGAGTTCAAGCTGGGCGACCTGATTGCTGCGCCAGAGCTGAATTAACGCACGCATATTGGGGGGGAACTGCTCGCTGTAGCCATCAAGCACGTTGATGTAGTCGCGGCGTTCCAGTGGCGTCACATTGCCGTTTGCCATTAATACCCCCTGCTTAAAGGCGCGCGACCAGCTGTCCACCGGCCAGCGGTGGGCCTCCGCTCGTGCTTCAGCGGGAGAAAGTCGTTCGGCACAGTCTATACTGCGCATCCAGTAAAGGGGATTCGTCATGGCGGCGCTATTCTCAATACGCCAGATATCGACGCAGCGCATACTGAGATAGTCGACCAGCCGCGCTTCGGGCACCACAACGCTGCCCGAAGCGGGCTGGGCTGTTGTGGTGACCGGGGATGAGGCACACCCACTGAGCATCATGCTGCTCAGTGCGCTTATCACGAGGGCGGTGAAAAATTTCATGCTTCAGACTTTCCCGGCTGTGGTGTTCAGTTCGATGCGAAAACAAACATCAGCGTCGTCACGGGTAACCAGTTGCAGGCTACCGTGCATGCGGCGCAGACAATCCTTTGCGATGCTTAACCCCAGTCCGCTGCCTTTGACCGGCCCTTTACGCTGATGACTGCCCTGGAAAAAAGGTTCAAAAATCATCTCCTGCTCATTTTCGGGAATGGGCGTACCGCTGTTAGCGACATCGATGATTATTCGATCGCCCTGCCGCTGGCTGTGCAGCCAAATGTTACCGGATTCATTGCCATAGTTCACGGCGTTAGAGTAGAGGTTGTCAATCACGCTCATCAATAGCATAGGTTCTGCCAGGCAATCTGTGGCTTTCAGATCGATATTGACATGCATAAGCTTGGTTCGGGCTGAGAGTGCATGCGCATTAACAACGTCATACACGATGTCATTCAGATCTACCGTTTCCAGGGTAATCGGGCCATCAGCCAGTTTGCGGTTGTAATCAAGTAGCTGTTCGATAAGGCGTTGCAGGTGGCGACTGCTGTTATCCAGTATTGAAACGATTTCTTTCTGTTCAGGATTCAGTATGCCCGCAACCTCATCAGCCAGCAGCTCTGTACCTTCACGCAGGCTGGCAAGCGGCGTTTTAAGTTCGTGTGAAAGATGACGTAAAAATTCATGTCGCTGGGTTTCCAGCCAGGCCAGGCGTTCACTTAACCAGATAATACGTTGCCCCAAAGAGCGTAACTCGCGCGGACCGCGAAACACCATGCTGCTGCCCAGTTCGCGTCCTTCGCCAAGTCGGTTAATCATCCGCTCTACGCTTTTTACCGGGCCGATGATCATGCGGGTAAACAGCAGGGTTAACGTCAGGCTGATAATAAACAGGATAAGCGCCTGCCAGCCAAAAAACTGACCACGGTCGGCTATTTCACGTTGCAGTTGCAGACCACGTGCAAACACCACTTCTCGCGTATCCTGCACCAGTTGCACGTTTGTCGCTGAAAATTTTTCCAGCGCCTGTGACGCACCGGTCACAGGATTACCATTATCGCACTGCATGGTTTCCAGCTGCGGCAAAATGGCCTGCAACGTTTTAAACGCCGGTAAATCGGGCAGGCTGTCGGCATGGGAACTGAGCATCTGACCATAGCGGATACGCTGCGTCTGATAGAGCTTTGCCAGAGACGTATCACCCAGCACACAGTACTGGCGATAACTCCGTTCCAGCTCGATAGCGGTGCGGGCCATCGCCTCGCTGCGCCTGACGTCAGTAAAGGTATTTCGGTTAGTGTCGGCAGCCTGATTGCTTAACGCTGAGAGACTTTCCCAGGCCTGCCAGGCCAGCACCAACAGCGGCAGGAGCACCAGCAAAAAGGCCATCAGCACCAACTGGCGCAGGGACCCGGGAAATAAACGCCATTTTTTCACGCGACGGCTTCCTTAAAGATACGCTTACCGGATGCTAGCGGAGTCAGCCCAGAGAAGGAAGAGGCAGAAAAGAAAACGGCAGGCGCGATGGCCTGCCGTTGACGCACCGCCATAGCAGTACGCGAGAATGGGTGGAGCCTAACTCAACGTTGCGTCCGATGCTTGATAACGATGCAGAACATACGATTATCGGTTGGGTGGACGACAGGCTCCGTTTGGTGCGTCATTCGGATTTTATGAGCTCTGCCCGCTGTGGGGTGGCAATCATAAACAGATGAATGAGCAACAGGCATAGTATAGCAAGGTTCATGCCAGTTTTTAAAATACCTTTGTAATCAATATTTTGAAAAAACCATTCAGCTGACTTCGCTCATTTCAGACTGTCTGGTCCGCTAAAAGTGTCGCCAGATACCAACACAATTTTGCTTTTCCCTTTCAATCTATAGAAATCATAAAGATAGATGTCACCAATCGGCGACAACAAAAGGTGACGTATGTCTCCTTTTGCCAACAAGTGGGGAATAAAAAAGGGAGGCACTCAGGCCTCCCGGTCTTTTTTCGCCGTTCTTAACCCAATTGTTTCCGTGCATTGCGGAAAATGCGCATCCAGGGGCTGTCTTCGCCCCATTCAGCCGGGTGCCATGAGTTGCTGACCGTGCGGAACACACGCTCTGGATGCGGCATCATAATTGTGACGCGTCCACTTTCATTGGTCACCGCAGTAATACCGTTTGGCGAGCCATTCGGGTTTGCCGGATAGGCTTCCGTCACCTTGCCTGTGTTATCGACATAACGCAGCGCCACCAGCCCTTTCGATTCCAGTGCGGCAAGGTGCGCGCCATCACGCACCTCCACGAAGCCCTCGCCGTGCGATACGGCGATCGGCATACGGGAACCGGCCATGCCATCCAACAGTAACGACGGGCTGGCAGCCACTTCAACCAGGCTGAAGCGTGCTTCAAAACGTTCAGACTGGTTACGGACAAAGCGCGGCCACAGCTCACTACCCGGAATCAATTCACGCAGGTTAGACATCATCTGGCAGCCGTTACACACGCCCAGCGCCAGCGTTTGTGGGCGATGGAAGAACGACTCGAACTGATCGCGTACGCGCGGGTTAAACAGAATGGATTTCGCCCAACCTTCACCCGCGCCCAATACGTCACCGTAGGAGAAACCGCCACAGGCCACCAGCGCCTGGAAAGGTTCCAGATCGATCCGGCCCGCCAGCAGGTCACTCATATGCACGTCAACCGCCGTAAAACCTGCCCGATCAAAGGCGGCCGCCATTTCCACATGCGAGTTAACGCCCTGCTCGCGCAGCACGGCAACGCGTGGACGCGCGCCCGTTGCAATCATCGGTGCCGCAACGTCTTCGTCTGGCTTAAAGGTCAGGCTAACGTTCAGCCCGGGATCGGTGTCATCCTGCTTTGCCTGATGTTCCTGATCGGCACAGGCCGGGTTATCACGCAGACGCTGCATCTGCCAGGTGGTTTCTGCCCACCAGGTCCGCAAGGTGGTGCGGCTTTCGCTGTAAACCGCGCTGTCGCCTGAGCGAATCACAAAGCGATCGCCCGACTGTGCGCTGCCCAGCAAATGGCTGCAGTGCGCCAGGCCATGTTCAGCAAGAATCTGCTCCACGGATTCGCGATCCGCCGCGTTGATTTGAATCACCGCCCCCAGCTCTTCGGTGAACAGCGCAGCCAGTGCATCGCTGCCCAGCGCCGCGATATCGACTTCGATGCCACAGTGACCGGTGAAAGCCATTTCCGCCAGGGTAACCAGCAGGCCGCCGTCTGAGCGGTCATGGTAAGCCAGCAGTTTTTGCTGGCTGACCAGGGCCTGAATGGCATTAAAGAAGCCAGCCAGCTGCGTTGCATCACGGACATCAGCAGGCTTGTCGCCCAGTTGACGATAAACCTGAGCCAGCGCCGTCGCGCCTAAGGTGTTAGCGCCGTTGCCAAGGTCGATTAACAGCAGCAGGTTGTCCCGATCGGCGACCAGCTGTGGCGTCACATTGCGACGTACGTCTTCTACCCTTGCAAAAGCCGTGATCACCAGCGACAGCGGCGAGGTCATTTCGCGCTGTTCGGTGCCTTCCTGCCAGCGGGTTTTCATCGACATGGAGTCTTTACCCACCGGGATAGTGATGCCGAGCGCCGGACACAGTTCCTCACCGACGGCTTTTACAGCGTCATACAGGCCCGCATCTTCCCCCGGATGGCCTGCTGCAGACATCCAGTTAGCCGAGAGTTTCACGCGCTTCAGCGAACCGACCGGCGTCGCGGCCAGGTTCGTCAGCGCTTCACCAACCGCCAGGCGGGCCGAGGCGGCGAAGTCCAGCAGTGCGACAGGCGCACGCTCGCCCAGCGCAAAAGCCTCACCATGATAGCTGTCGAGGCTGGCCGTGGTCACGGCGCAGTTGGCAACCGGGATCTGCCAGGGGCCCACCATCTGATCGCGCGCCACCATGCCGGTTACGCTGCGATCGCCGATGGTGATCAGGAAGGTTTTTTCCGCTACGGTTGGCAAGTGCAGCACACGATTTACCGCGTCCGTCAGCGTAATGCCCTCGCGCTGCAGGGCATCGCCCTTCGCCTGCAGTTTCACCACATCGCGCGTCATTTTCGGGGTTTTGCCCAGCAGGACGTCCAGCGGCATATCAATCGGGCTGTTATCAAAGTGGCTGTCGTTCAGGGTCAGGTGCTGCTCTTCAGTGGCTTCACCAATCACCGCATACGGCGCACGTTCGCGCTGACAAATGGCAGCAAACTCGGCCAGCTTTTCAGGGGCAACGGCCATCACATAGCGCTCTTGTGATTCGTTACACCAGACTTCAAGCGGGCTCATTCCCGGTTCATCACTCAGGATGTCGCGCAGGTTGAAGCGACCGCCGCGTCCACCGTCGCTGACCAGTTCCGGCATGGCGTTGGACAGGCCGCCCGCGCCCACATCGTGGATAAACAGAATCGGGTTGTCATCGCCCCGTTGCCAGCAACGGTCGATCACTTCCTGGCAGCGACGCTCCATTTCAGGGTTGTCACGCTGCACCGATGCAAAGTCGAGATCCGCATCGGACTGGCCTGATGCCATGGATGATGCCGCACCGCCGCCCAGGCCGATATTCATCGCCGGCCCGCCCAGCACGACCAGTTTGGCCCCGACGGTGATTTCACCTTTCTGAACGTGGTCCGCACGAATGTTTCCGATGCCGCCAGCCAGCATAATGGGCTTGTGGTAGCCGCGCAGTTCAGTCCCGTTGTGGCTGTTAACCTGCTCTTCATAGGTCCGGAAGTAGCCGTTTAAGGCCGGACGACCAAATTCGTTGTTAAAGGCTGCGCCGCCCAGTGGGCCTTCGGTCATAATATCCAGCGCGCTGACGATGCGCGCTGGCTTGCCAAAATCCTCCTCCCAGGGCTGTTCGAAGCCGGGGATGCGCAGGTTCGACACCGAGAACCCGACCAGGCCCGCTTTCGGCTTGGCACCGCGCCCCGTGGCACCTTCATCACGAATTTCACCGCCGGAGCCGGTTGCCGCGCCAGGCCAGGGCGAAATCGCGGTTGGGTGGTTGTGCGTTTCAACCTTCATCAGAATGTGCGCGGCTTCCTGGTGATAGGCGTACTCACCCTTTTCTGCGTCCGCGAAGAAGCGACCGACCTCCGAGCCTTCCATTACCGCCGCGTTATCTTTATAGGCTGACAGAACATAATCCGGCGTTTGCTCGAAGGTGTTCTTAATCATTTTAAACAGTGATTTAGGCTGTTTTTCGCCGTCGATGATCCAGTCAGCGTTAAAGATTTTGTGGCGACAGTGCTCAGAGTTCGCCTGGGCAAACATATAAAGTTCAATGTCGTTCGGATTGCGTCCCAGCCGGGTAAAGGCCGCCAGCAGGTAGTCAATTTCATCGTCGGCCAGCGCCAGGCCGAGCGTCATATTGGCCTGAACCAGCGCCTGACGGCCCTCACCCAGCACATCAACGCTTTTGACCGGCTGAGGTTCATGGTGAGCAAACAGCTGCTCAGCCTCGCTGAAATCGCTGTAAACCGTTTCCATCATGCGGTCGTGCAGCAGTGCGGAGAGCGTTTGCCATTGGCTTTCAGAAAGCTGAGGTGCCTGGACATAAAAGGCCATGCCTCGTTCCAGACGACGCACCTGCGACAGATCGCAGTTATGAGCAATGTCTGTGGCTTTTGATGACCACGGCGATATCGTACCAGGACGTGGCGTGACCAGAATTAAACGCCCTTGTGGCGCATGTTCAGCGAGAGAAGGACCGTACTTGAGCAGGCGCTGCAGACGGGATTTTTCATCCTCACTCAGCGGCGCGCTGACATCGGCAAAATGGACGTACTCAGCGTAAATATCACTCACCGGCAGATGAGCGTCCTGAAAGCGGGCCAGCAATTTGTTTACACGAAATGCCGACAGGGCGGGCGAACCACGCAGAATTTCCATCATAAGATCTCTCGTCTTCGAAGCGCCGGGCGACGCTTCATTGGGCGCAACAGGGGAAAACGGGGCGTATTATAAAGAAACCCACTCCGCGACGAAACCGTTTGCGCAAAATTTATGGCCATCAAGATTTGCCTGAAATTTGCGCAAAAATTGCTTTATAAGTTGCTCTGCCGGTGTTTGTTGCGCAAAATGCCCCTCGCTCTGGGAGTTAAAACAAGATCAATACTGCCTTAAAAGACAGAGGCCTTGGAGCCATCGAGAGATAACTATTTGAAACGCCTAAAATTTAATTATCTGGTTATCGGTCTGCTTACCGTGCTGCTGGCTCTGGCACTGTGGCCGTCTATTCCCTGGTACGGGGGAGGACAAGATACGATTTCACAGATTAAATCACGGGGAGTGCTACGCGTCAGTACCGTAAACTCGCCGTTGACTTACTACACCGTGAATAAAGCACCGGCCGGGATGGACTACGAGCTGGCGAAGCGTTTTGCCGATTATCTGGGCGTTAAGCTTGATATAACGGTGCGCGCCAACCTCAGCGATCTGTTCGATGCGCTCGACGACGGCAAAGCGGATCTGCTGGCGGCAGGTCTGATTTATAACGATGAGCGTTTGTCGCGTTATCAGATCGGTCCGGGCTACTACAGCGTTTCGCAGCAGCTGGTCTATCGCGTGGACAAACCGCGGCCAAAAAACCTGGGTGACTTAAAGGGGCGGCTGGTTGTTGCCTCTGGATCGGCTTATCTGTCGACGCTTAAAAACGCCCGGGCGAATCACTATCCCGATCTCGACTGGGCCATTTCGACCGATCAAAGTCCGAAAGCCCTGCTGGAAGCCGTGGCTGAGGGCAAGCTGGATTATACGATTGGCGATTCCGTGACGATTGCCCTGCTTCAGCGCATTCATCCCCAACTGGCTGTGGCTTTCGACGTCACCGATGAAGAACCGGTAACGTGGTATTTACCGCACGAAAGCGATGACAGCCTGAACGCCGCCATGCTGGATTTCTTTAACAGCATGGGAGAAGAAGGGGCGATGGCAAGACTTGAAGAGAAATATCTCGGTCACGTCGGCACCTTCGACTACGTGGATACCCGCACCTTCCTGCGCTCCATTGATAACGTGCTGCCCGATATAAAACCCCTGTTTGAAAAGTACGCCAAAAATATCGACTGGCGGCTGCTGGCGGCGATCTCCTATCAGGAGTCGCACTGGAATCCGCAGGCGACGTCGCCTACCGGCGTCCGCGGCATGATGATGTTAACGCGGAATACCGCTGACAGCGTTGACGTAGGTGACCGTACCGATCCTGAGCAGAGCATCCGTGGCGGCAGCGAGTATCTGCAAAACATGATGGAAAAGGTGCCACAAACGATTCCGGAAGATGAGCGTATCTGGTTTGCCCTGGCGGCCTATAACATGGGCTATGCGCATATGCTGGATGTGCGTAAGCTCACGGCTAAACAGGGTGGAAATCCCGACAGCTGGGCAGATGTTAAACTGCGGCTACCCATGTTGAGCCAGAAGCGCTACTACTCACAAACCACCTATGGCTATGCACGCGGGCAGGAAGCCTATAATTACGTGGAGAATATCCGCAAATATGAAATTAGCCTGGTGGGCTATTTGCAGGAGCAGGAAAAACGCATTGCCCAACAGGCGGCCCTGGAGGCAGAGCTGGGCAAAGGTTATCCTGCCGTCACGCCTGAGGTGGCAATGAATTAACTTTCGCGCTGCGCCTGACGCAACGCTTTTTGTTGCTGGCGGCGCATGCGGAAAAAGTCGCTCAGCATTGCCGCGCACTCCTCTTCCAGCACTCCCTGATGCAGCGCCACCTGATGATTCATTCCCGGATGTCCCAGAATATCAATCAGTGAGCCGGCTGCGCCGGTTTTCACATCGTGCGCGCCATAAACCAGACGGCCAATGCGACTGTGCACCATCGCGCCCGCACACATAATGCAGGGTTCCAGCGTGACGTAAAGCGTGGTATTGAGCAGGCGATAATTCTCCAGCACTTTCCCGCCCTGACGTAAGGCCATGATCTCCGCATGGGCGGTGGGATCGTGCTGCCCGATAGGCCGGTTCCAGCCCTCGCCTATCACCCGATCGCCCTGAACCAGCACCGCACCGACCGGCACCTCGCCCTGCTCCCATGCGCGCTGCGCCAGCGTAAGCGCCCGGCGCATCCAGTATTCATCTTGTTCTTGAGTCACGCAGACCACTCCCGGCAGCAAAAAAGCGGCGCATTATAACCATCGAATCCGTAAAACCGAAGCGTGACAGCGGTTATTCCAGCTGTTGTAATTCGCCACCCGGGGTGACGCGCCAGCGATGCTGGCAGAAGAACAGCAGCGGGTTATCCTGTTTGCTGTCGCTGTAACCGCTATACAGCTGTAAGGGCGTGCCGATTTGCTCTTCAAGCTGCACCACTTTTTCATGGCCGAGACAGCGCATTTTCAATATGCGTCCGCCTAAACCGGGCTGCATCTGGCTGGCGATGAGCTTCACCCTTGGTAGAAATGCGGAGTCGTAATAGACCTGCTCCACCAGCGACTGCGGTGAGCCCGTAATCAGCCATACATCGGCATCATCGCTACTAAGGTATTCACTGAGTCGTTTCTGCACCACGGGAAATGCTTTAACGCGTTGTCGAAACCACTGCGCGAATTCGGCTTCCAGCCGCAGCAGTGTGGCTTCAGAGCGGCCAAAGGTGATCGACCACAGCAGCAAACTCATCGGCCAGCGCGCGGCGCGTCCCTTAAACAATAAACCCGCGCCCACAACCGGCAGCAACGGCACCACCAGCAGCAGATTAAGCGGCTTGCGGCGCAGCAGATAGCGCATGAAGGTGCCAAACATGTCCTGTTGGTGCAATGTGCCATCAAGGTCGAAAAACACCACGCGACGTTGTATATCGTTGGTCAAACAACACTCCTTTTTACCTAATTGGCATCAACAGCCTCTATTGTAGTCATCTTCGTCCAACGAGGCGATGGCTGTCATTTTTTATTCCAGTGACTACAATGCGCATAGAATCATTTATTCCATGCGGAACATCCGCTAAATCATAAGGATTGAGCATGAGTTCATTGCTGCGCATTCGCCAGCTTTATCCCTCTCTGGCGCTGAACGAGCGTCGGCTGGCGGATTTTTTACTGTCACAACCGGATCGGGCACGGCATCTGAGTTCACAAAAGCTGGCGGAAGAATCCGGGGTCAGCCAGTCGAGCGTGGTTAAATTCGCACAAAAACTGGGATACAAAGGCTTTCCGGCTCTTAAGCTGGCGCTGAGTGAATCGCTGGCGGATAAAGATGCCATCACCGTGCACAACCAGATCCTGAGCGACGATCCGCTCAAAGCCGTGGGTGAAAAATTACTCACGGAGAAGCTCTCTGCGATTCGCGCCACGCTGGATATCAACAGTGAAGAGAAATTAAACGCCGTCCTGCAGTTGCTCAAGCGCGCACGCCGCATTTTGCTGGTCGGCATTGGCGCGTCCGGCCTGGTGGCAAAGGATTTTTCATGGAAGCTGATGAAAATTGGTATCAATGCGGTGGCGGAACAGGATATGCACGCGCTGCTGGCCAGTGTTCAGGCCATGTCATCTGGCGATGTGCTGCTGGCGATCTCCTACACCGGCGAACGACGTGAAATCAACCTTGCCGCTCAGGAAGCCGTTCGCGTAGGGGCGGATGTGCTGGCCTTTACCGGTTTTACGCCTAACACATTGCAGCAGTGCGCCACCCATTGCCTGTACACCGTGGCAGAAGAGCAGAGCACGCGCAGCGCCGCCATCTCATCTACCACCGCGCAGCTGGCGTTGACCGACCTGCTGTTTATGGCCCTGGTGCAGAACGATCCTGAGCGAGCATCCAGCCATATTCGTCACAGCGAAGCTCTGGTTAAGAAACTGATCTAGGCAGGGCGAATCGACATAACCGGACAAGAGGCCAGCCAGGCTGGCCTCAATGCTCAAGTGCTGAATGGCGCATTGCGGTTGCAATAACGCGCTGAGCGGCGAGATAAACACGGCGGCAACAACACTTCGTTTACCTGCATCATTTTTGTGATAAACAAAATATGCTACTGTCCTGCCGGCTGTCAGCAGGTGAAAAACAGCCAGAGTAAGGACGTCTCGCTGCCCTGTTTGGGACCGAACGTCTGAAGTAAGGTGCTGGCCCGTTCTCTGCGATGAACGTTGCCCGATACAGCAGCACGACCACAACGATGCCTTGATTAAGAAGCCGCGATGTCTCTACTGATTACCGAACGATGCATTAACTGCGATATGTGCGAACCTGAATGCCCGAACCAGGCGATTGCGATGGGTGAGGCAATCTATGAAATTGATGTGAGTCGCTGCACGGAGTGCGTGGGTCATTACGATCTTCCAACCTGTCAGCGCGTTTGCCCGATTGATAACACGATCGTCATTGATCCACAGCACATCGAATCACGCGATGCGCTGTGGGATAAGTTTGTGCAGCTGCACGGTTAACTTTCGATGATCACCGTTGCGCAAGCATAGTGACGCTCATCTGCCAGCGTGACATGCACATGCTGCACGCCAAGACGTTGCGCCACCTCGGCGGCATGATCGAAGAAACGCAGCAGCGGTTTACCCAGCGCGTCGTTATAAACTTCGAACTGGTTAAAAGCCAGCCCGCCCCGAATGCCGGTACCAAAGGCTTTTGCCGCCGCCTCTTTAACCGCAAAACGTTTGGCCAGGAAACGAACCGGCTGACGGTGCTGTTGATATTGCTGCCACTCGGCCTCGCTCAGGACACGCCGCGCCAGACGATCGCCTGAACGTGAAATCACATCGGCAATGCGTTCTATTTCGACGATATCGCTGCCCAGTCCCAGGATAGCCATTAGCGACGCGCTTCTCGCAGCAGTGCTTTCATGGCTTTCACCGCCTCAGGCAGACCACTCATCACGGCACGTCCAATAATCGCATGACCGATATTCAGCTCATGCATTTCCGGCAGGGCGGCGATTGGCAGTACGTTGTGGTAAGTCAGCCCATGACCGGCGTTAACTTTTAACCCACGGCTGGCAGCAAAGGTGGCGGCCTGACGGATACGTGCCAGCTCAGCGTCGCGCGCTGGGCCTTCAGGCGCTTCAGCATAGGCACCGGTATGAATTTCAATATAGGGCGCGCCGCTGGTCACCGCCGCCTCGATTTGGCGGTGATCGGGATCGATAAACAGGGACACCAGAATGCCCGCTTCGCTGAGCTGTTTCACCGCGGCGTTCAGCTTCTCCTGCTGGCCCGCGACGTCCAGTCCGCCTTCGGTGGTGACTTCCTCGCGCTTTTCCGGCACCAGGCAGCAGAAATGCGGTTTGATTTCACAGGCGATAGCCAGCATCTCCTCGGTCACGGCCATTTCGAGATTCATGCGCGTTTCAATGGTATCGCGCAGGATGCGCACATCCCTGTCGGTAATGTGGCGACGATCTTCGCGCAGGTGCACGGTAATGCCGTCTGCACCCGCCTGTTCGGCGATAAACGCCGCCTGTACCGGATCGGGATAATGGGTTCCACGCGCATTGCGAACGGTAGCGATATGGTCGATATTCACGCCTAACAGTAACTCAGCCATGACAATCCTCGGTTCATTATGGTCATTGCGTTGAGTGTACCGCGCAGAGATAAGGCCAGGCTACGGTCAGTGCTCTGTCTCGTCAGAAATAGTGGGCTTTTTTTTCGGGGTAAACTGGCGAAAAAGCTCCTGGCTTTTTAGCGGCTTACCGCCCAGGTAGGGTTTGAGGGCCATACGCGTGAAACGTTTGGCTGCGCGCAGGGTTTCTGCATCCGGGAATTCTCGGGTAAACAGCGCCTGCAGTTCACGCCCGGTGAAGCTACGCTGGTTCAGCACCAGGCTGGCAATAAAGCCTTTCTCTTCACGGTAGCTGTAGGTCATGGCTTCGCTGACCGGTTCACCGCTGCCCGCACAGTGCAGGAAGTCTACGCCGTAACCCAAATGACCCAGCAGCGCCAGCTCAAAACGGCGCAGCGCAGGCTCTGGTGATCCTTCGCCTGCCGCCAGCATCTGAATGCATTGCAGGTAGTCGAAAAACAGTTCAGAGAAGGGAATGTGCTGCTCCAGTACCCGAGATAACAACTCGTTAACGTACAGGCCGCAGTATAGCGTGATGCCACTGAGAGGTAATGCCAGGGAGACCGCTTCAGCGTTGCGCAGGGTTTTGACTTCCCCACGCCCGCTCCAGCGCACCAGTAAAGGCGTGAAAGGCTGTAAGGTGCCTTTCAGTTGGGAACGCCGTGAACGTGCCCCTTTTGCCAGAACACGTACGCGGCCTTCACTTTCACTAAACAGATCAAGCAGCAGGCTGGTCTCGCTGAAAGGACGACTATGCAGCACAAAGGCGCGTTGCCAGCCTTCCATTTAATCAGAGATCGTCTGTGTAACCCAGGCTGCGCAGCGCACGTTCGTCGTCCGCCCAGCCGGATTTAACTTTGACCCACAGTTCGAGATGCACTTTCGCATCGAACATCTCTTCCATGTCTTTACGGGCTTCGATACCGATGGTTTTGATTTTGGCGCCTTTGTTACCAATCACCATTTTCTTCTGCCCTTCACGCTCGACCAAAATCAGACCGTTGATGTCATAACCGCCGCGCGCATTCGACACGAACTGTTCGATTTCAACCGTGACCGAGTAAGGCAGTTCAGCCCCCAGAAAACGCATCAGCTTTTCACGGATGATTTCTGAGGCCATAAAGCGCTGCGAACGATCGGTAATGTAATCTTCCGGGAAGTGATGGTCAGATTCCGGCAGATGCTTACGGGCAATGGCGGCGATGGTATCCACATTTTTACCGGTTTCTGCTGAAATCGGCACAATATCGATAAAGTTCATTTGCTGGCTCAGGAACTGCAGGTGCGGCAGCAGAATACTTTTGTCCTGAATATTGTCGACTTTATTGATCGCCAGCAGCACGGGCACTTTGCCATCGCGCAGCTTGTTTAATACCATTTCGTCATCCGGCGTCCAGCGCGTGCCGTCCACCACAAAGATGATGAGTTCAACGTCACCGATAGAACTGCTGGCAGCACGGTTCATCAGGCGGTTAATCGCCCGTTTCTCTTCCATGTGCAGGCCTGGCGTATCCACATAGATCGCCTGGTAGGCGCCTTCCGTATGGATACCCATAATGCGGTGACGAGTGGTTTGCGGCTTACGCGACGTAATCGAAACCTTCTGCCCCAGCAACTGGTTCAGTAAGGTGGATTTACCGACGTTGGGTCGGCCAACTATCGCGACAAAGCCGCTGTATGTAACGTTTTCGCTCATTCGAATCCTGAGGTTTTAGCGCCTGTTAAAGCGCCGAGATAATACTATTCCAGACCAAGTTTAATCAGCGCCTGTTCGGCGGCTGCTTGTTCGGCTTTACGGCGGCTGGAGCCTACGCCCACCACCGGTTCTGCCATGCCACTCACCTGACAGTGAATGGTGAATTCCTGATCGTGGGCTTCGCCACGTACCTGCACGACTAAGTAACTGGGTAGTGGCAGATGCCGGCCTTGCAGATACTCCTGCAGGCGCGTTTTGGGATCTTTTTGTTTGTCACCCGGACTGATTTCATCCAGGCGCGTCTGATACCAGTCGAGGATCAGCTTTTCCACCGTCTGAATATCACTGTCGAGGAAAACGCCGCCAATCAGCGCTTCGACGGTGTCCGCCAGAATGGACTCACGGCGAAAGCCCCCGCTTTTTAATTCACCGGGGCCTAAACGCAGGCATTCTCCCAAATCAAACTCGCGCGCCATCTCTGCCAGCGTATTTCCCCTGACCAGGGTTGCACGCATACGGCTCATATCCCCTTCATCCACGCGTGGAAAACGGTGATAGAGCGCGTTAGCAATCACATAGCTGAGAATGGAATCGCCTAAAAACTCAAGACGTTCGTTATGTTTACTGCTGGCGCTTCGATGGGTCAGGGCCTGCTGTAAAAGTTCAGAATGTGTAAAAGTGTAGCCCAGTTTGCGCTGAAGCTTGTTAATCAAGATGGGGTTCATGCGATTCCAGTTCTGTTTTGCGTCTGTCACTCTGCATACCAAACAGGGCTGGAGAACCAACTCATTCTGTTTGGTGTGCAGTGGCCCCCCACCTGGAGGGCCACCCTTTTCACCTGACTGTCAGGCTATGGTTAGTGGATACCACCGATACGACTGAGTCGTACGCCGGTTGGCCACTGACCTTCTTGTTTTTCGAAACTCATCCAGATGGCGACCGCTTTACCCACCAGGTTACGCTCGGGAACAAAGCCCCAGTAGCGGCTGTCGGCGCTGTTATCGCGGTTATCACCCATCATGAAATATTGCCCCTGCGGCACGACCCAGCTGGCCTGCGGCTGGCCGGGCTGCTGATAGTACATGCTCGCCTGGCTTTGTGCTTCTGTCACCAACAGGATGTCATGCGTTACATCGCCCAGGGTTTCTTTGCGCGTGGCCAGACGTAATCCCCCCCGCATGGTGTCATTCAGCGGTAGCTGATAGAAACCGTTACCCGCTTCGTTACCATCAAACCCGCTAAACGTTTGAACAAATTTGCTGGGTTCAATATTGCTATAGGTGACGGGCAGCGCTTTGCTACAGGGCTTGCCGTTATCGCAGGCCGGATTAATGGTCAGCGTTTTACTGTACGGATCGTAGGTCACCCGATCGCCAGGCAGACCGATCACGCGCTTGATGTAATCCAGGCTGGGATCCTTCGGGTATTTAAACACCGCGATATCGCCCCGTTTTGGATGCCCGGTAGGGATCAGCGTCGTTTGCGTAATGGGATCTTTAATGCCATACGCAAACTTTTCGACCAGAATAAAGTCACCAATTAGCAGGGTTGGCATCATAGAGCCGGACGGGATCTGGAATGGCTCATACACAAACGAGCGCACAAAGAACACCACGGCCAGCACCGGAAACACCGATGCGGCGGTTTCAATCCAGCCCGGCTTAGGGGCCATCTTCGCCAGCGCTTTGCTGTCGAGTGTTCCGCCCGCCTGCGCCTGCGCCGCCGCCTGCAACGCACGACGCTTTGGTGCCCACTTAATACGATCGATCACCCAAAGAATGCCGGTAATCAACGTCGCTATCGCCAGTATCAGGGCGAACATATTAGCCATTTGAGATCCTTATTTGCTGTCTTTTCCGACATGCAGAATGGCGAGGAATGCTTCCTGCGGCAGCTCAACGTTACCGACCTGCTTCATTCGCTTCTTACCATCTTTCTGCTTCTGCAACAGCTTTTTCTTACGACTGACGTCACCGCCATAACACTTGGCGAGTACGTTCTTACGTAGCTGTTTAACGGTTGAGCGAGCGATAATGTGGTTGCCAATTGCCGCCTGAATCGCAATATCAAACTGCTGACGTGGGATGAGTTCTTTCATTTTCTCAACCAGATCACGTCCACGGTAAGGTGCGTTTTCACGGTGGGTAATCAGCGCCAGCGCATCAACACGTTCTGAGTTAATCAGAACGTCAACGCGCACCATGTCAGAGGCCTGAAAACGTTTAAAATTGTAGTCCAGTGAGGCATAACCCCGAGACGTTGATTTCAGACGGTCAAAGAAGTCGAGAACCACTTCCGCCATCGGAATCTCATAGGTCAGCGCCACCTGGTTGCCGTGGTAAACCATGTTGGTCTGAACGCCACGTTTCTCGATGCACAGCGTGATGACGTTGCCCAGGTATTCCTGCGGCAGCAGCATATGACACTCGGCAATCGGTTCGCGCAGCTCTTCAATATTATTAAGCGGTGGCAGCTTCGAAGGGCTGTCCACGTAGACGACTTCACCGCTTGTGGTTTCCACTTCGTACACCACCGTCGGCGCGGTCGTAATCAGATCCAGATCGTATTCGCGTTCCAGACGTTCCTGAATGATCTCCATGTGCAGCAGCCCAAGGAAGCCACAGCGGAAACCAAAGCCCAGCGCCGTTGAGCTTTCTGGCTCGTAGAACAGCGAGGCATCGTTCAGGCTCAGCTTGCCCAGCGCATCACGAAACGCTTCGTAATCATCAGAACTGATGGGGAACAGACCGGCATAAACCTGCGGCTTCACTTTTTTAAAGCCGGGTAAGGCTTTATCCGCAGGGTTGCGTGCCGTGGTCAGCGTATCGCCCACGGGTGCGCCAAGAATGTCTTTGATGGCGCACACCAGCCAGCCGACTTCACCGCAGTTCAGCTCGGTACGGTCAACCTGCTTCGGCGTGAAGATACCCAGACGGTCAGCATTGTAGACCTGCCCGGTGCTCAGCACCTTGATTTTGTCGCCTTTGCGCATAGTGCCGTTTTTCACGCGCACCAGCGATACAACGCCGAGGTAGTTATCGAACCAGGAGTCAATAATCAGCGCCTGCAAAGGGGCGTCCGGATCGCCCTCTGGTGCCGGGATGTCGCGAACTAAACGCTCCAGCACTTCAGGTACGCCCACGCCAGTTTTGGCTGAGCAACGCACGGCGTCGGTCGCGTCAATGCCTACGATGTCTTCGATTTCCTGCGCGGCACGATCGGGATCGGCGGCTGGCAAATCGATCTTATTCAGCACCGGCACTACTTCCAGATCCATCTCAATCGCGGTGTAGCAGTTGGCCAGGGTTTGTGCTTCAACGCCCTGTCCGGCATCAACCACCAGCAGTGCGCCTTCACAGGCGGCCAGTGAGCGGGAAACCTCATACGAGAAGTCAACGTGTCCCGGCGTGTCGATGAAATTGAGCTGGTAAGTTTCGCCGTCTTTTGCTTTGTAATCGAGCGTTACGCTCTGCGCCTTAATCGTAATGCCACGTTCACGCTCCAGGTCCATTGAGTCAAGAACCTGCGCGGCCATCTCGCGATCGGTTAATCCCCCGCAAATCTGAATTAAGCGGTCAGAGAGCGTGGATTTACCGTGGTCAATATGGGCGATGATGGAGAAATTTCTTATGTGCTTCATTTATAGGAATATCTTCACGTAGAGAATCAGTTAGAAACCTGAGCACAGACACATTCAGGAAGATCGCTCTTAACCCACAATCCTGTCAGCCTCATTAATGACGACGCATATTACACTGTTAAGGCCGCGCATAAAAGAATGGAACGTTGTGGAAGCGAAACAGTTTTTGGCGAGGCGCCATAATGACAGAAGCCGCAGCAAGTGCGGCTTGAGTGAGGATCAGGCTTCGCTTTCAACGCGCAGTGCATCCGGCGGCAAAGCGATGTTCAAAATAACGGGCTGGAATGCCTCGCGATCGCCAAATTTCATCGAAATACCTTTGGCCACGATAAAGCCCCCCACGCCGCCTAACAGCGCGCCGCAGGCCGCCGCGAGGTCGCTACCAAACAGCGCCTGAAACAGGCCGGCAAACAGGAACAGGCCAAACAGAGGCGTCATATAAACCAGCAGCGCGGAACCCAGCAGGCTGCTCTCTTTGATACCGAGTTCAACACGCTGGCCCGGCGTCAACGGCTTGCTGCTGGCGATCTGCATCACGTGCGCGTTCTTTGGCCCCAGCTTATTCAGCATATGGCTACCGCAGCCTTTACGTGCCTGACAGCTGTTGCAGGACGTTTTAGCTTCAGTGTGCAGCGTAGCGATGCCATCCTGCCATGCCACCACAGTGGCCCATTCTCTCATCATTTTTTTGCCCCGAATTCGACGCTGTCTGCGATACGTTTGGCCGTCACGGGCGGTAGTTCGCCGACGACCGTAATTTCGTTATTATCGCGTATTACGGTTTGCACCGTACGACGTCCCGTGCGCAATGTCTGTGCGGTGCTGTTTTTATCTGCCGGAGTGACATTGACCGCAAAGCTAAACAGGCCATCGCTGTAGAGCCGTGATTCAACCGATTTATTTAACGCGGGAATGGTGCGACGGCTTTGCGAGACCAGCGTCATGCCAGCGGGGAGCCAGGCGGGCTGCCAGTCTAACGAAACGTTATCGGTTTTAGTTAACGACAGCGACGGCGGCAAATTCGCTTTCTCCAGCCCCTGCATCAGATTGCGAACGCCATCATCCACCGCGAAGCTGATAACGCGAAACTGCTCCATCGTTTCACCATCCCGGTCAAGCAAATCGACCCGGAGCGGCAGCTTGGTATCCACGTCCAGCCAGACAACGTAGCTGTAGCGCGTGCCATCGCGTGAAACGATGCGCACTACGTCGCACATCTGGTCGGCAATGCGTGAACGGCCCACGGTGATAAAATCGTAGGCGGTATCCAGCTTGCTAAAATCAGCATAAATAATGGACGGTAGCGCATCCACAATGTGGTTGCCCGGTAGCGAGAAAGGCTCAATGCCAGGTTCAAAATAGCTGATGTCGTTGCCGCGTTGAATCACTTCACGACGCGGACCGTCCATCTGCAACACCTGCGCATAAACGCGATCGTCGATAACCGCATGACGATAGCGCAGAGATTCCATGCCAAGGCGGGAAACGTTAATGTAGGCGAATTCGTAGTTGAGGGTCTGGCTTGCCTGCTCCATCTGCTGCAATAACGCCCCAGACGCAGAAACCTGCGCTGGGGCGGCAGATGACCACAACAGGCTGCCTGCCAGAAGGCTGACGGCATACCATAGCGGCTTCATTACTGCTGCTGCATTCCTAATGACTGATTACCAGGGACATTGGCCTGCGCTTGTTTAGGCGCATTGGTTTCGAACTGCAGCTGATCCGCATGCAGACGACGCTGGAGTTCATAGTCCTGCAGCATGGCATTCACGCGACGACGTTGATCCTGCACCTGCTGAGTCGCATTACCGTTGCCAAAAGCATCCGAAGGCACGCCAAGGCTCACGGGAGAGGCTTTACCCATGACAGGTAAGGTGTTGAAGACCGGCGAATCAGAACTTTCGACGCTGCCGCTACCCGGTTGGTTATAGTGCTGAACGCCAACGATAACAGCCAGGGAAACACAGGCGGCGACACCAACCTGGGTAATCTGCGCCGCCCACGGGCGAGCTTTATGCCAGAACGGCATTTTTTCCCAGCGAGAAGGTTCGGGCTGTGCTTCGGGGATCAAGGTTGTGACGTTGCGCTGCGGCTCTTTTTCAATCGCAGCAGCGACGCGTGCAGCAATGTCAAAATGCAGGTGCTCACCCACGTCACCGCGCATGGTATCGCGGATAAGATGGTAGCGTTCCCAGCTTTTTTGTAATTCTGCGTCTTTGGACAGCGCTGAAAACAGCTCACTGTCTAAAGCCTCACCATCCATTAAAGCGGAAAGTTTTTCTTTCTGCATGCCTAATACCCTTCCAGTAGCCGTTATCACTGACGTTGGATAAGCGGTTGAACTTTATTATCAATGGCCTCACGTGCACGGAAGATACGGGACCTGACCGTGCCCACCGGGCAATCCATAATGACGGCGATCTCTTCATAGCTCAGACCGTCAAGTTCCCTGAGGGTAATTGCCATTCGCAAGTCCTCAGGAAGCGCCTCGATGGTACGAAAGACGATTTGTTTCAGTTCATCTGACAACATTAAGTTCTCAGGGTTCGAAATTTCTTTCAATGCGCCCGCACTTTCGAAGTTTTCAGCATCAATTGCATCAACATCACTGGAAGGCGGACGACGCCCCTGAGCGACCAAATAATTTTTTGCTGTATTCACTGCTATACGATACAGCCAGGTGTAAAACGCGCTATCGCCCCGGAACGAGTCCAGCGCACGATAAGCCTTGATAAATGATTCCTGAACGACATCAGGCACATCGCCTGAAGGGACATATCGTGAGACCAGGCTCGCCACTTTATGCTGGTAACGAATTACCAGTAAGTTAAACGCCTTTTGATCCCCCTTCTGAACCCGTTCAACAAGAACCTGGTCCGCTAACTGCTCGCTCATCCGAGGTAATGTCTCCCCAAATACTTTCTTATGCGTTAAGGAACTGCCAGCACACCGCTATTGAGCAAGCATGCGCTTTGAGTCATTGCGTGGCAAAAAGTTCACTCTCGGCCTCTTTTAAGCCACTTTGCGGCAAAATCACACAGTTTGTTCATTTTCGTTCAGTGTAACGCGCGCAAATCGCAGGCAGAGTAACCTATGACAACAGCTTTTTCATCTTTAAATCCTTGTAATCGATTAAGTTTGGTATAAAAAACCCGATTTAAACCTGCAAAACATTAACCTCTTGATATCACTAATGAATTAATTTTCAGACACGCATATTGCCGCGTTTGTGTTCAAAATACTTCACAAAAAATGTCCAAACGCTTATGCTCGGTCCATTCTTGTTTAGTAAATTAAACACTATGACAATTTTCTCTTCCTCTGATTATCAGTGTGATGTCCTTATCGTCGGCAGCGGTGCAGCGGGATTGTCGCTGGCATTGCGTCTGGCAGAGCATTATCAGGTCACCGTATTAAGCAAAGCGCAGGTCAATGAAGGCTCGACGCTGTATGCGCAAGGCGGGATTGCGGCGGTTTTTGACGAAACCGACAGCATTGATTCACATGTGGAAGACACGCTGATCGCGGGTGCAGGTTTATGCGATCGGGCCGCCGTCTCCTTTGTGGCCAGCAATGCGCGGCACTGTGTGCAATGGCTGATTGATAACGGCGTGGCATTTGATACCGATCCCCAGGCTGCAGGCGAGATGCGCTATCACCTGACGCGTGAAGGCGGCCACAGCCACCGCCGTATCCTGCACAGCGCGGATGCGACGGGTCGCGAAGTAGAAACCACGCTGGTAGGCAAAGCGTTGCATCATCCCAATATCCGCATTCTCGAGCGCACCAACGCGGTGGATCTGATTCTTTCGGATAAGCTCGGCCTGCCGGGCCCGCGCCGGGTGACCGGCGCCTGGATTTGGAACCGTAATCGTGAACGGGTTGAGACTTGCCGCGCACGTGCCGTGGTGCTGGCAACGGGCGGCGCGGCCAAAGTGTATCAGTACACGACCAACCCCGATATCGCCTCTGGTGATGGTATTGCGATGGCCTGGCGGGCGGGATGTCGCGTGGCTAATCTGGAGTTTAACCAGTTTCATCCGACCTGCCTGTTTCATCCCCAGGCACAAAACTTTCTGCTCACTGAAGCGCTGCGCGGCGAAGGGGCCTGGCTGGTGCGGCCCGACGGCTCGCGTTTTATGCCCGACTTCGATGCGCGCGCTGAACTGGCGCCGCGCGATATTGTCGCCCGCGCCATCGATCACGAGATGAAACGCCTTGGCGTTGACTGTATGTATCTGGATATCAGCCATCAGCCTGAAGCCTTTGTGCGTTCACACTTCCCGATGATCTACGAAAAACTGCTGACCTTTGGTTTCGATCTGACCAAAGACAGGATCCCGGTGGTGCCTGCCGCGCACTACACCTGCGGCGGCGTCATGGTCAACGCGCAGGGCCGCACCGATATCAACGGCCTGTATGCCATCGGTGAAGTCAGCTACACCGGCCTGCACGGTGCCAATCGCATGGCCTCCAACTCGCTGCTCGAATGCCTTGTATATGGCTGGTCGGCAGCAGAGGATCTGCTGGGTGTTTTACCGGAGGTCGAGGCCGTTGATAACCTGCCGGCCTGGGACGACAGCCAGGTGGATGATGCCGATGAACGGGTGGTAATTCAGCATAACTGGCATGAGCTGCGGCTGTTTATGTGGGACTACGTGGGCATTGTCCGCACCACCAAACGGCTGGAGCGGGCACTGCGCCGCATTACCCTGCTGCAACAGGAGATAGACGAGTATTACCATCATTTCCGCCTGTCCAATAACCTGCTGGAGCTGCGTAACCTGGTGCAGGTAGCTGAGCTGATGGTGCGCTGTGCACTACAGAGAAAAGAGAGCCGCGGGCTGCATTTTATCCGCGACTATCCGGATTTGCTCCCTGAGGCCCAGCCTACCGTGCTGCAACCGGGTCAGGACATAAACAAATAGAAGTCACGCGTCAGGCTTTGCCAGGCGTCTGAGTACTGCCTGTCTGCATCGCGAATAGCCAACCGCTCAAACAGGGTTTCGCCGGGGCTGGGAGAAAAGCCCAGCAGAACCCGATGCGGGGGACGATGTGCGTACTCTGCTACATCAAAACGAAAGCGTAAGTGCCAGCCGTCAGCCTGTGCCAGCGCGATAACCTGCTGCCCTGTCGCTTCGGGTAAGACCACACAGAAAAATCCCTCTTCTTCGATCAGCGCGGCCGCACAGCGCAATAACGTCTGATGATCTAATGAACCGGTGGCACGTGCGCTGTCTCTAGCCGGGGTTGCGCAGGCCACACCGGGATCAAAGTAAGGAGGATTACTGACGATAAGCGAGTAACGCGCTTCGCAGTTTTCAGCCCACTGGGCGATATCCTGTTGATGAACCTGCATACGCGCTGCCCACGGCGACTGCTGGATGTTTTCATGCGCCTGCTGTGCGGCGTCCGGATCTAACTCTACGGCATCCACGTCGACATTCGACGGAGTACGCTGGGCCAGCATCAGGGCTATCAGGCCCGAACCGGTGCCGATATCGAGAATCCGCTTCACCCCGGCGACCGGTGCCCATGCGCCCAGCAAAATACCATCTGTGCCGACCTTCATCGCACAGCGGTCATGTGCAACAAAAAACTGCTTGAAGGTAAAACCGTTCTTTTTTAATTGTGGCCGCGCCTGCGGCTTGTCCTGCATCATACTCAGCGACCATTCACCTTTTATCCTGCCGTACGGCAAGGCGTAAGTGTAACGTGGTGGGTTGGGGAATTCACGCCGTTGACGTAATCTGGCGCAGTCAATACCGATAAACAGATGAAGATTATGTTCGATCTGTCTATAATCAGCGCCCCAAACTGAGGTAGAACATGACCGTAACCACATTTTCCGAACTTGAACTCGACGAAAGCCTGCTTGAAGCGCTGCAGGAGAAAGGCTATACGCGCCCGACAGCAATTCAGGCTGCTGCCATTCCCCCCGCGCTGGAGGGCCGCGACGTTCTGGGTTCGGCACCTACCGGGACCGGGAAAACCGCCGCGTATTTATTACCGGTGTTGCAGCACCTGCTCGATTTTCCGCGCAAGAAGTCTGGCCCGCCGCGTATTTTAATTTTAACGCCAACCCGTGAGCTGGCCATGCAGGTTGCCGACCAGGCACGGGAACTGGCGAAACACACGCATCTGGATATCGCCACCATCACTGGCGGCGTGGCCTTCATGAACCACGCTGAAGTGTTTAGCGAAAATCAGGATGTTGTGGTTGCCACCACTGGTCGTCTGCTGCAATACATTAAAGAAGAAAACTTTGACTGCCGCGCTGTAGAAACGCTGATCCTGGATGAAGCCGACCGCATGCTGGACATGGGCTTTGCTCAGGATATTGAAACCATCGCGGGCGAAACGCGCTGGCGCAAACAGACGATGCTGTTTTCTGCCACGCTGGAAGGCGAGCATATCAAGGATTTTGCCGAGCGCCTGCTGAATGAACCGGTTGAACTGGAAGCCGATCCCAGCCGTCGCGAGCGTAAGAAGATCCAGCAGTGGTATCACCGCGCCGACGATCTTGAGCACAAGACAAAGCTGCTGGTTCATCTGTTAAAGCAGCCGGAAGTGACCCGTTCAATTGTGTTTGTGCGCAAGCGCGAACGTCTGCACGAGCTGGTCAGTTGGCTGCATGATGCCGGTATCCGCACCAGCTACCTTGAAGGTGAAATGGTGCAGGCTAAACGCAATGAGGCGATTAAACGCCTGGTCGAGGGCCGCGTCAATGTGCTGGTGGCGACCGATATTGCCGCACGCGGCATTGACGTCGACGATGTCAGCCACGTCATCAACTTCGATATGCCGCGCACCGCTGACACCTATTTGCACCGCATTGGCCGTACTGGCCGGGCCGGTCGTAAAGGTATCGCGATTTCGCTGGTTGAAGCACACGACCATCTGCTGCTCGGTAAAGTCAGCCGCTACGTTGATGAACCGATTAAAGCCCGGGTGATTGACGAGCTGCGTCCTGTTACGCGCGCGCCTTCGGCGAAAACGACGGGAAAACCGTCGAAAAAGGCGCTTGCCAAGCGTGCAGAGAAAAAAGCGAAAGAAGAAGAGAAACCGCGGGTTAAAAAGCGTCACCGTGACCTCAAAAACGTGGGCAAGCGTCGCAAGCCGAGCGGCAGTACGCCGGGCAGCGAGAGTGCGGAATAAATCAGCACGGACTTAAAAAAATCGCCTCCAGTGAGGCGATTTTTGTTTTTATAAGGCCTGTAAATACGCGTTTAGCGTGATTTTAGCATCGAACAGGTGACGCTGGCCTGCCAGCCCAAACGCGCGCTTACCCAATAAAATCTATCATGTTGTTAACATTGATAAATTTCGCAGACAGGCGCTGCGTTTTATTTCAGCGCCCGATCCGTTACAAACTTTCAGTAAAGGTACGGGCAATCACATCGCGCTGCTGTTCCGCGGTCAGTGAGTTAAAGCGCACGGCATAGCCTGAAACACGGATCGTCAGCTGGGGATACTTTTCGGGATGTTTCACGGCATCTTCCAGCGTTTCGCGGCGCAATACGTTGACGTTGAGATGCTGACCGCCCTCTACGCGAACCTGAGGTTTCACCTCAACCGGCACGTCGCGGTAAGCCACGTCGCCTAACTCCCCAATCTTCACAATCTGATCCTCCTGATAGCCTGCAACGGCACAGAGGCAGCGCGCTTCGGCTTTTTCTTCGTCCAGCAGCCAGAAAGAGTTAATTAACGCCGGATTACTCGATTGGGTAATCTGAATACCTGTGATCATTTCAATCCCTCCTGCAAGGTGCGACCTTCGTCTACACCGTGACTCAGTCAATTTGAGCTGTTGGTATACCACCCGATGTCTGCCATAGTTTTGACCTGCATCAATTACAGCCGGGCGTTTTATCGTCACCCTGGTAAGCTTTTGATTTTAAAAACCCGCCTTAGGAAAATTTTGTTTAATTCTTCAAAAATTTTTGGGCTTCATGTCTGAAGACTGAACCGCTAAGCTTAGGGTTCGAAATACAAGGGAGTTGATCATGGCTGAAAAGCTGACCTGGCACGACGTGCTGGCCGAAGAGAAAGAAAAACCCTACTTCATTGAAACCCTGAAGCATGTCGCGAATCAGCGGGCCGCAGGCGTAACGGTTTATCCGCCACAGAAAGATGTGTTTAACGCGTTTCGCTTAACCGAATTAGGTGACGTTAACGTCGTGATTCTGGGGCAGGACCCTTATCACGGCCCGAACCAGGCACACGGGCTGGCTTTCTCTGTGCTACCGGGCGTGCAGACGCCGCCGTCACTGCAGAACATGTACAAAGAGCTGCAGCAGGACATTCCGGGGTTTGAGCGGCCCAGCCATGGTTATCTGGCAAGCTGGGCGGAACAGGGCGTGATGTTACTGAACACCGTACTGACCGTTGAAGCCGGTAAAGCGCACTCTCACGCCCGACTGGGATGGGAAACCTTTACCGATACGGTGATTAAAGCTATCAACGAACAGCGTGAAGGCGTGATCTTTCTGCTGTGGGGCTCGCACGCCCAGAAGAAAGGCAGCATTATCGATCGCCAGCGCCATCACGTGCTGCAGGCGCCGCACCCTTCCCCGCTTTCCGCGCATCGTGGCTTCTTTGGCTGCCAGCATTTTTCCCAAACCAATGCGCTGCTACGCGATGCCGGTAAAACGCCGATTAACTGGACGCCGGTATTACCTGAGTAAACGCCATAAACACAAACGGCCGCGTCAGTGCGCGGCCGTTTGCAGGGTAAGACAGTAATCAGGCTTTCGCTTTCGCCACGGCAACCATGGCCGGACGCAGCAGGCGGCCGTTAAGCGTATAACCGCGTTGCATGACCATCATGACGTGGTTAGGCTCGAAATCCTCAGACTCCATCATCGACATCGCCTGGTGCACTTCAGGATTAAAGGGCACACCGGTTTCGCCGACCACTTCAACACCGAATTTACGCACCGCGCCCAGCAGGGATTTCAGCGTAAGCTCAATGCCTTCAACCATAGAGGCAGACTTCTCGTCTTCTTTGTTGGCCAGTTCCAGTGCACGTTCCAGGCTATCGATCACCGGAAGCAGCTCATTGGCAAACTTCTCCAGCGCAAACTTGTGCGCTTTTTCAATATCCATCTCGGTGCGGCGGCGAACGTTTTCAATTTCTGCCTGCGCACGCAGCTGCGCATCACGCACGCCCGTCTGCAACTGGGCTAACTCAGCTTCAAGCTGAGCGATGCGCTCATCACGCGGATCCACCTCTACTGCTGTCTCCGCGTCCTGAGATTGGTGTTGATCCTGTTGAATTTCGTCTGAGACTTGCTCGTTTGGGGTGTTCTGTTCTTTACTACTCATGAATTTCTCCGCGTTTTGCACATTCACGTCGCTGGTTGGCTTATTATGGGGATTGGTTTGACGGATTCAAGGGAACACGTCACATCATCGTGCCGATTTGGCTTATGAGGAACACCCACTCGATGAACAAACACTTTAACTGCATTGGTATTGTGGGCCATCCACGCCATCCTACCGCGCTCACCACACATGAGATGCTGTGTCGCTGGCTGACTGCCAAAGGCTATCCCGTTATCGTTGAACAGCAGATTGCACAGGAACTGTCGCTGGGGAATGTTCAGACCGGTACGCTGGCTGAGATTGGCCAACAGGCCGATCTGGCCGTCGTGGTGGGCGGCGACGGCAATATGTTAGGTGCCGCCAGAGTACTGGCGCGTTATGACATAAAAGTGATTGGCATTAACCGCGGTAATTTAGGGTTTTTAACCGATCTTGACCCCGATAACGCCCATCACCAGCTCGATGAAGTGCTGAACGGCAACTATTTTGTCGAAAGCCGCTTTCTGCTGGAAGCGCAGGTCTGCAAGACGGATTGCTCCCCGCGTATTGGCAGCGCCATCAATGAAGTGGTGCTGCATCCGGGCAAAGTCGCGCACATGATCGAGTTTGAAGTGTACATCGACGAAGTCTTTGCCTTCTCGCAGCGTTCCGATGGCCTGATTATTTCCACGCCTACCGGTTCCACCGCCTATTCGCTTTCAGCGGGCGGCCCGATTTTAACGCCCTCTCTGGACGCCATTACCATTGTGCCCATGTTCCCGCACACCTTGTCGGCGCGCCCGCTGGTGATCAACAGCAGCAGTACGATTCGGCTGCGTTTCTCGGCACGGCGTAATGACCTTGAGATCAGCTGTGACAGCCAGATTGCGCTGCCTATCCAGGAAGGAGAAGATGTGCTGATTCGCCGTAGCGAAAATCATCTCAACCTTATCCATCCTAAAAATTACAGTTATTTCAATACGCTGAGTTCAAAACTGGGCTGGTCAAAAAAATTGTTCTGAAAATGAGCGCGCCCTCTTTACTGGATAAAAAACCAGTTTATACTGTATGAAAAACCATATGTGTTTATTCATACAGGTGACGCTATGCTGGCACAACTGACCATCAGCAATTTCGCTATCGTTCGTGAGCTCGACATTGATTTCCAACGCGGTATGACCGCCATCACCGGTGAGACCGGTGCAGGTAAGTCTATTGCTATCGATGCGCTTGGGTTGTGCCTCGGCGGTCGCGCCGATGCGGACATGGTGCGTCAGGGGGCCAGCCGTGCTGACCTGTGTGCGCGCTTTCAAATTAAAGCGTCGCCGTCTGCCCAGCGCTGGCTTAGTGATAATCATCTCGACGATGGCAACGAGTGCCTGCTGCGCCGCGTCATCAGCGCCGATGGTCGCTCACGTGGCTTTATCAATGGTACGGCCGTTCCTCTCTCGCAGTTACGCGATCTGGGCCAGTTGCTGATCCAAATCCACGGCCAGCATGCCCATCAGCTGCTGCTCAAACCCGATCATCAAAAGCACCTGCTGGATGCCTACGCCGGTCATGACGACCAGCTCGTTCAGATGCGGGCATCCTATCAGACATGGCACCAGAGCTGCCGCACGCTGGCGCAGCATCAACAACAGGCGCAGGAGCGGGAATCCCGCCGTGAGCTGTTGCAGTATCAGCTTAAAGAGCTGAACGAGTTTGCGCCGGTAGCAGGGGAATTTGAGCAGATTGACGAAGAGTACAAACGCCTGGCGAACAGCGGTCAACTGCTGTCGACCAGCCAGCAGGCGCTGCAACTGTTAGCCGACAGTGACGACACCAATCTGAACAGCATGCTGTACAGCGCGCGTCAGATGCTGTCTGAACTCACTGCGATGGATGACAAGGTCAGCGGCGTTTATAACCTGCTGGAAGAAGCCGCCATTCAGCTGAGCGAAGCCAGTGACGAACTGCGTCACTACTGCGACAGTCTGGATCTGGATCCGAACCGCCTCTATGAGCTGGAACAGCGTATCTCCCGGCAAATCGCCCTGGCCCGCAAGCACCATGTGGCACCAGAGGGCCTGCCCGCCGTGCACCAGCAACTACTCGATGAAGCGGAACTGCTGTCACAGCAGGAAAGCGATCAGGAAAGCCTGCAGACGTTGGTAACCGAACACTACAAGGCTGCCCTGGCGTGCGCGGAGCAACTGCATGCGCAACGCACCCGTTATGCCAACGAGCTACAGCAGTTGATTACTCAGAGCATGCATCTGCTTTCGATGCCGCACGGTCGCTTTGCCATTGAGTTGATCTTCAACCCGGAGCAACTGACCGCCGACGGTGCCAGCCGCATTGATTTTCAGGTAACAACCAACCCCGGACAGCCGTTACAGCCGCTGGGTAAAGTCGCCTCGGGTGGTGAGCTGTCGCGTATCGCGCTGGCGATTCAGGTTATCACCGCGAAGAAAATGGAAACGCCGGCGATGATTTTCGACGAAGTTGACGTGGGGATTAGCGGTCCGACGGCTGCGGTAGTGGGTAAAATGTTACGTCAGCTGGGCGAATCTACCCAGGTGATGTGCGTAACCCACCTGCCGCAAGTTGCGGGCTGTGGACATCAGCATTTCTTTGTCAGCAAGGAAACCGATGGCGAAATGACAGAAACGCATATGCAGCCTCTGGATAAGCGCGCACGCCTGCAGGAACTGGCGAGGTTACTGGGCGGCAGCGAGGTCACCCGCAACACACTGGCTAACGCGAAAGAACTTTTAGCGGCCTGATATGCACTTTTTTACCACAGCGTGGTCATATGCATGCTCTGTAGAGGTTTCCAATAGCGAAAAGGTTTATTATCATCGACAGCTAATGTCGCCTGAATAATAAAGCCTGCCGCAGGCAGAGTTCAGAATTTGATGGCAGAAGAACAGCCTGTAAAAGGCGTTTCGCCCCGGAAAAGGAATGTATAGATGCGCTGTAAAACGCTGACTGCCGCGGCAGTGGTAATGTTAATGATGACCGCCGGATGTTCTACTTTAGAGCGCGTTGTTTATCGCCCCGATATCAATCAGGGCAACTATCTGGTTGCTAACGATGTTGCCAAGATTCACACCGGTATGACTCAGCAGCAGGTTGCCTATACGCTGGGTACGCCAATGATGAAAGATCCCTTTGGCAGCAATGTCTGGTACTACGTCTTCCGTGAGGAGCCAGGCCACGAGAAGGTGAAACAGCAAACGCTGACCCTGACCTTTGACCGTAGCGGCGTACTGACCAACATCGATAACAAGCCCGCGCTGTCTTCTTCACAGGATAATTAATCCAGGACGCCAGGGTCGTTACCGACAAGCGACTTAGCATCACCGAACGCAGTTTGAGCGAACGTAAAAGACAGAACGTAAAAAAGGCGCTAATCAGCGCCTTTTTCATGCTCAGAAATCGAACCGAGAGATTATTTTTTACTGCTTGCCGCGCGCTCTGCTCGTTGACGACGAAGCTCTTTCGGGTCGGCAATCAGCGGGCGATAAATTTCAACCCGGTCGCCTTCCTGCACGGTATCGCTCAGTTTTACCGGATGGCTGTAAATCCCCACCTTGTTGCTGGCGAGATCGATTTCAGGCCGCAGTTCCAGCAAGCCTGATTTGCGGATAGCCTGCTCAACCGTGCTGCCCTCTTCCAGTTTTACGTAATGCTGATACTGTTTTTCAGGCAGGGCGTACACCACCTCGACAGAGATATCAGGCACTGTAAACCTCTTTGGCGCGCTGGGTAAAGGCCTGCACCATGCTGTTGGCCAGCTCTTTGAAGATTCGACCAAATGCCATTTCGACCAGCATGTTGGTGAACTCAAACTCCAGGCTCAGCTCGACCTTACAGGCATCATCCCCGAGATCGACAAAGCGCCAACCGCCGGTGAGCTTACGGAACGGCCCATCGACCAGTTGCATATGAATGCTCTGGTTGTCGGTCAGCGTATTTCGGGTGGTAAATGTTTTGCTGATGCCCGCTTTCGACACATCGACTGAAGCCGTCATTTGATTCTCTGAGGCATCCAGTACGCGGCTTCCGGTGCAGCCCGGCAGGAATTGCGGGTAAGCATCCACATCATTTACAAGTTGGTACATTTGTCCGGCGCTAAAGGGGACAAGCGCCGAACGACTAATCTGAGCCATAATGGTTCCTGTTCGTCACAAAACCGCTAAATAATAGCATTTTCAGCGATTAAACAAAAATTCCTCATTGCCATGGTGTGCTAGAATACCCTGTTTCCTGCTGCCCCGCTGGACTGGGGATGCGATAACCGACCAAGTGATGTAAAATACGCGGCATTATGACAAAGAAAAAAGCACACAAACCCGGTTCTGCCACCATTGCCATGAATAAGCGCGCCCGCCACGAATACTTCATTGAAGAAGAGTTCGAAGCCGGCCTGTCGCTACAGGGATGGGAAGTTAAATCACTCCGTGCAGGTAAAGCCAACATCAGCGACAGCTACATTCTGCTGCGCGACGGTGAAGCTTATCTGTTCGGTTCCACTTTTCAGCCGCTGGCGGTGGCCTCATCGCACGTGGTCTGCGATCCTACCCGCAGCCGTAAACTGCTGTTAAAGCAGCGTGAGCTGGACTCACTTTACGGCCGTGTGAACCGCGAAGGCTATACCGTTGTGGCGCTGTCGCTCTACTGGAAGAACGCCTGGTGTAAGCTAAAGATTGGCGTTGCTCGCGGTAAGAAAGAGCACGACAAGCGCAATGACATCAAAGATCGCGAATGGCAAATGGATAAAGCGCGTATCATGAAGAACGCCAATCGTTAAACACTGGATTTCGATACGCTTTTTTGCTAGTATTTGAAGTTCTGGGGCTGATTCTGGATTCGACGGGATTGTGAAGCCTTAGGAGCATGCCGAGGGGCGGTTGGCCTCGTAAAAAGCCGCAAAAAAATAGTCGCAAACGACGAAAACTACGCACTAGCAGCTTAATAACCTGCTTAGAGCCCTCTCTCCCTAGCCTCCGCTCTTAGGACGGGGATCAAGAGAGGTCAAACCCAAAAGAGATCGCGTGGATGCCTTGCCTGGGGTTGAAGCGTTAAACTTAATCAGGCTAGTCTGTTAGTGGCGTGTCTGTCCGCAGCTGACCGGCGAATGTAAAGACTGTACTAAGCATGTAGTGCCGACGGTGTAGTAATTTCGGACGCGGGTTCAACTCCCGCCAGCTCCACCAAAATTCTTTCGCGGCGATACCAGAATTGTCCGCTGAAGTCCTGAAAGCCCGCACGGTGAAAGCCTTGCGGGCTTTTTTGTGTCTGTAATCGTCCGAGCAAATCCGGGAAAATCCAGTGATTATTGGTATACGTCAAGATGTATGCCAATAACGTATACCAATTCACGCAGGAAAGCCCCTCATGGCAAGGACTACGCGCCCACTCACAAACACAGAAGTTATTCGCTCCAAAGCCATTGATAAAGATTTGACGCTACATGATGGAGACGGACTTTTTATGGTTGTGAAAACTACCGGAAAGGTGCTTTGGCGTTTCCGCTATCAAAGGCCAGCGACAAAACAGCGTACCATGATGGGCCTCGGCGCCTTCCCTGCTCTCTCACTGGCAGATGCTAGACGCATGCGCGCTGCTTATCTATCCTTATTCGCTAACGGCATTGACCCACAAACGCAGGCCGAACAGGACACAGAACAGCAACAGATAGCGTTAAACAGCATTTTCTCAGCAGTGGCAGCTAACTGGTTTGCTTTGAAAAAAGCTAGCGTTACGACGGATTACGCTAAGGATATCTGATCCTACCCACGTAATGTCCTCATGTGGCTTATGAAGACATTACTAACATCGGGATGTGTTAATCAACGGGGAGCAGGTCAATTTGATACGTGAAATTTGGTGATGGCTCTAGATTGACACTATAGATCTGCTGCATGCCTGATTAAGTCTTAACACTCATCAAGTCTCTTCTGCTTTGTGCCTGAACCCGAGATCAGAATCTACAGTGTCACCCCCTCCCTCTTCCTCCCCTTGACAGCCTCCCCCTCCATGCTCTAAAAAGGAAACGATCATTTCCTAATTGGAGATTAGCTATGAAATCCCCTTCCCATACCGGCAGTGCGCAATCCTCTGCGGGCCGACCGCGTGCTTTTAACGAAGCGCAATTTCTGGATGGGGCCATCAGGCTATTTCGCGATCGTGGTTTTAGTGACGTCAGCATCAGCGACATCACCGCAGCGACAAACCTCAGTACCGGTAGCGTTTACAAGGCTTATAAAGACAAACAGGGCGTTTTTGCTAGGGCGCTTGAGCGGTATGTGTTTCTCCGGGAGGAACAGATAAAAACCCGGCTGGAAAAGGCCACGACCAGCAAAGACAAGCTTGCCGAACTGCTGCGGGATTACGTTGAGCTCAGTCAGGGGAAAGAAGGCAAGCTGGGCTGCATGGTGGTGGCAGGTGTCACTAACGTCGACCAGCTCGGCGCTGCAGCCACCAGCCTCGAAAAACAGCTGGCAAAGCGACGCAGCAACATTGCGGAATTGATCAAAAGCGGAAAACAGGATGGTTCCATTGCCGCGACAACCAACGAAACCGCCGCTGCCGAGGTGATTCTGGCGTTGCTTCAGGGAATGCGCGTCATCGGTAAAGCCTCAACCCTCACCGACGATGCTGAGCGTTTTGTGGCTCAGGCGTTGAAGGTTCTGGCGTAACGCATGATTGTTGAAGCCGCACTCGCCGGGGCAATATTGCCGTTGCAGCGGTCTTCATGACTCATTTGATCCATGCACCTGGTTCACCATTTTAAGCGGCGGATGATTACACCGCGCCATGGCGGCTGTAAGCCGGTAGTGTACTTTTACTTTAGGAAAACCCTATGTCTGCTCTCATGCTCCCTGCTGCACCCGATGGTTTTAGTCACCATTTTTCCCGGATACAAGGTCTGCGCTTTCACTATGTCACGGGCGGTCGTGAGGATGGCTTTCCGCTGGTGTTGCTGGCCGGCTTTCCCGAAAGCTGGTTTGCATGGCGACATGTCATGCTGCCTCTGGCTGATCAATACCGAATTATCGCCGTTGATTTGCCGGGCCAGGGGGACACCGATAAGCCGCTTTCCGGCTACGACACTCAAACGGTTGCCACGCGGCTGCATGCCTTTATCGATTCACTCGGTTTGGGATCGTACTTTCTTGCCGCACACGACGTCGGTGCCTGGGTAGCCTTTACCTATGCGATGTTATATGGCGAGGAAATACGGGCGCTAACGTTGATGGATGCCGGTATTCCGGGCATATCGTTACCGGATAAACTGCCGTCGGCTTCTGACAAATCCTGGAAAACATGGCACTTTGCCTTTCATGCCGTAGCGGATCTTCCTGAAGCCTTGCTGGCAGGCCGTGAGCGCATTTATCTGGAATGGTTTTTTCGCGAGAAAGCCGCTAACCACAGCTGTTATGGCGAGACTGAACTGAGCGAATATGAGCGCTTGCTTAAAACGCCGGGGGGCTTACGCGCGGGGCTGGCGTTTTACAGAGCGCTGTCTCAGTCGGCCGCGCAAAATGCGGAGCTGGTCAGGCAGGGGCGACTGGTCATGCCGGTACTGGGGCTGTCCGCCGATCAAGGCTCGATTGCAGATATGGCGGCGACGCTGAAAGCCTATGGCGATGATATACACGGCCAGCACATCGCCAATTGCGGGCACTTTCAGCCGGAGGAACAGCCCGAAGCCACTGCCAACGCCCTGGCCGCGTTTTTTGGCCAGTACAGGCATTAGACCAGTCTCTGTCCATGGATAACAAAACCATCGGCACAGCTTTGCTGGCCGTTCGGTGTGGACAATAAAGGTGAATGCGCTATCCGAACGCCGCGTCCCTTTCCTCTGAGAGCCGCGGAGTGTCAAAGGCGCGTTGACGTCAAAAACGTGTCTGAGGATTGAGCATCCCCGGAACACGTTTAGCGGATGCGCCCGCAATCCACTGCAATATTCCCACCGCCTCTGAATACGATATTCATCATTATTCTGAATAAAAGATTCGCCTGATTTTCCAGTTTCCCTCAGATTACGCGTTACCTGCACCGCAACTCCGGCCTGATCATCGTTAAAATATAAATAAAACGCTTATTGAAAGTTAATAACCAAGCCCGAAATTGTTAATTGCCTGTATATGTCTTCTGAGACAAAGAAGAGAATATCTAATATTTAAGCGTTATTTATAGACAACTCATTATTCAAACCAGCGTTAATGAAAATTTAAATTTAGCCAAATACAATCCCAAAACCTTGCAATCTTAATCAGTTAGTTCAGGCGCATTTGTGGCACCCTGGTATTCTTACGACGCTTGCTGGCAATTTAATTCGTTAAAAAAACCACTCAGTTTCATGACGGATTTATTTTTCCGGCAATTGATAATGATTATTGAGTTGATTCCCATTTGCATATGGAATTATGATTTCTTTCGCTCAGGGATATATCAACTGGATGACAATCGTTAAAGGATTAATCGTTATGATGCCGTTGAAAAAAATCACTCGCCATATTACCACGAGTTTATTGGTTCCCGCTGTTGGCATGATCTCCCCCGCTCTGGCTGAGTCTGACAGGAATGAAGACAGTGAAGATGTCATGGTGGTAACGGCATCGGCGATTGAACAGCGACTGAAAGATGCCCCTGCATCAATCTCTGTTATCACGGCAGAACAGCTGGAAAGAGACATTGGTAAATCCGCCACGGACCTGGCCGATATTCTTGAACGTGTCGCAGGCGTGACCAAAGCCATTGGCACAGACGTCAGTTCCGGTATTCAACTGCGCGGTATGCCCGCGGCTTATACGCTGTTATTGGTTGACGGCAAACGCATCGGCTCAAGTAACGGTATTAAAAGCACCCAGCAAAACTATTTCGACGATATTAACTGGATCCCCGTTGATGCGATTGAACGCATTGAAGTGGTCAGAGGGCCCATGTCCGCGCTCTATGGTTCGGATGCAATGGGCGGAGTCGTGAATATTATCACAAAGAAAAATAGCGATACCTGGCACGGCGCATTAACGGCAGGCACCCGACGGCCGCAGGATGGCAACCGGGGCAATACCCAGACCTGGACAGGCAGCATTGGTGGTCCGCTGGGCCAGGGATTTGATTTGCGTGTTAACGGTTCGTGGAACAAGCGCGAAGCGGATAAAAGCGAAACCGACACGTTGCGTTGGGGAAGCGGCCAGGAAGGCCGCAAAAATGAAAATTACGGCGCAGAACTCGGCTGGGATATCACCCCTCATCAGCGCATCGCCGTTTCCACTCAGCAGGGAACCGAGCGAGGTATTCCCGGTGAATCCATGGATGGCAGTGAAATTGCGCTGCGCGGTGTGGATAAACTTGAACGTGAAAATTATGCGCTCGATTATCGCGGTATTTTTGATTTCGGCACGGCAAAGCTGAACGTTTATCAAAATAAATTTAAAAACTGGGTAACCGATATTCCGGTGATTTCTGGCGGTACGGTGACGGGCAGTCAGGATGTGGCGCTGTGGAATCAAGAACGCATTGTTGAAGGCGATATTAACCTGCCATTTGAATTCGGTTTACCACATAACCTGACTGTCGGCGCACAGTGGAAAAAAGAAGAGCTGAACAACCCTCGCTCTGTTGGCGTGGTGGCGGACGCCTCCAGCAGCTATGGCAAACATCACGCTCAGGCCAAAAGTACCGGCCTGTTTGTCGAAGATCAAATCGACCTGCTGGATACTGTTTCACTGACGCTGGGCCTGCGCAAAGATAATACCGATTACGGTAACAGGACAACGCCACGCGCCTATCTGGTTTGGCAGGCCACGGATACGCTGACGTTAAAAGGGGGATATTCAGAAGGTTTTAAAGCACCCAGCGTGCGCCAGGCCAGTAAAGGCTTTATTGAATCCTCAAAAGGCGCTGGATGTAACGGCTATGCCGATTACCACGGCGGCGGCTGTTACACGATGGGCAGCGATAAACTCAAGCCTGAAACGTCACAAAACTGGGAAGTGGGCGCGATCTTCGATTATGAAGGATGGAGCGCGGGGCTGACGTTCTTCGACAGCCGCTTCAAAGACAAAATCGCCTCTGCGCCTGTTGGCTATTTACCCGGTGATACCTCAGGCCGCTACTGGCTTGAACGCGTCAATCTTGATACGGCGCGAACTCAGGGCCTGGAAGGCAATGTGACCCTTCCCCTGATTTCAGAAGAAATGGGCCCCTGGATGAAGCGCCTGTCGCTGAGTAATACGTTCACGCGAATGCTCAAAGCCGAAGATTCTCTGGGCGTGATGCTCGTGACAACGCCAACGCTCGCCACGTGGTCCTCCCTTGACTGGCAGGTCAATGACGACATCAGCCTTTCATTTACCGCAAAATACTACGGAAAGATGCTGGGGCTGAACAGCAGCGCAGACCAGGCGGCGAGAGGCAATACCGCGACGGCACGCATCCGCAATGCCTACATGATTTATGGCCTGTCTGGCCAGTACCGGGCAACGAAAAACCTTAAGTTTAATGCCGGGCTGGACAATCTTTTTGATAAAAACCCTGTCTCTGACCATCCATCCTCAAGCGGGGTTTCAGGCAACAACTACGCGGTTCCCGGCCGCACGATGTATGCCTCAATAACGGCGTCATTCTGATCGCCCCACTGATGCTTTCACGCCGCCCCGTCAATGGTGCCGTCACAGGATGATTTATCTGAGCGAGCGTGGGATGGACAGAGAGCAGCCTGAACAGTAACTGGCCCGGCATCACGTTTTATGCATTGCGACCGCTGCGTGATACAGGCGCGTAAAGCAGGTAATCAGAACTGCGTATAAACCAAAACCCATGACCTTATACGGACCCTAACCACGCGCAAGGAGAACACATGCGTTTCCCGTTTCTGTCGATTTTATTGCCCCTGGCCTGGGTACTGACGGTTTTGCCTCCGGCATCTGCTGGTGAAGCACCAACGGTCAGGGTAGCGCATCTGCAGGGAACCACGACGCTGCCGCAGCACCCTCAACGCGTGGTGATCCTCAATCCGTCCACGCTGGATATTGCCGATGCATTAGGCATTACACCGGCGGGCGTCCCGCAAGCCGGCTTCACCTATCCGGCGCATCTGGCTAAATATAATGGTCAGGGCTATTTCAATGCCGGAACGCTGTTTGAGCCCGCCTATGAAGCCTTAAGCGCCGCCGCACCGGAGGCGATCTTTGCCGGTGGCAGAGCCCTGGCGGCCTACAACAAACTCAGCGGTATCGCCCCCACCGTTTCTCTGGATATTGACCCGCATGATTTCATGCAAAGCCTGACGCAGCGCACGACGCAACTGGGGGAGATCTTTGGCAAACAGGCGCAGGCAACAGCCGTTTTAACCGCATTTAACGCGCAGATTGCAGACCTTCGCCCCCTCGCCGCCCGGTCGGGAAGCGCCATGATGTTAATGGTTAACGGCGGCAAACTCAGCGCCTATACGCCGCACTCCCGCTTTGGTTTTGTTTTTGATGTGCTGCAGTTCAAGCCTGCACTCTCTCTGCCCAACGCCAGCAAACATGGCAATGCCATTTCACCCGAGTTGATCATGCAGGCGAATCCCGACTGGCTGTTCGTTCTGGACCGTGACAGCGCCATCGGCAGTAAAGAAGGCCTGTCGGCCCGTCAGGTTCTGGATAATCCGCTGGTGCGCCGCACCACCGCATGGAAAAAGCAGCAGATTATCTGGCTGGATTCCGCCTCGCTGTATATTGCCGGCGGGATCCAGAGCTACAGCCTCATGATGAGCCAGATCAAACAGCAACTGCTCGCTGCCAGAGAGCAGCCTGAATGAAATACGGGGCTTATCTCATCGGCCTGGGGCTGCTGTCTACGCTGGTTATGCTGAGCTTAGTCACGGGCGTAACCCGCATGTCATTAATCGACCTGTGGCACGATGCCGAGATGCGGGAAATTCTGTTTGTCAGCCGCTTTCCACGTACTGTCGCGCTGGTGCTTGCCGGTAGCGCGATGAGCGTGGCAGGCCAGATCATGCAGATGCTGACGCAGAACCGTTTTGTTGAGCCCTCTGTGGTGGGTACAACCCAGTCCGCAAGCCTGGGGCTTCTGCTGGTGATGGTCTGGTATCCGGCGGCGCCCGTTATCGTCAAAATGTGCATCGCCTCCCTGTTTGCGCTGGCCGGTACGGTGCTGTTTATGCTGCTCATTCAGCGCATCCGGCAGAAAAGCGCGTTTATTGTGCCGCTGGCTGGCATCATGCTGGGCGCCGTTTTCAGCTCGGTAACGACATTTTTGGGGATGCAGTTTGATATCCTGCAGTCGCTGGGCAGTTGGGAATCCGGTGACTTTTCCAGTGTAATGCAGGGCCGCTATGAGCTGATCTGGATTGTCGGACTGATTACCCTGCTGGCAGCCTTGATTGCCGATCGCTTCACGGTGGCCGGTCTGGGCCAGGACTTCTCGGTTAACGTCGGGCTGAACTATCGCCAGATCCAGTTAACGGGGATGGCGATGATCGCCATTGCCAGCGGTGTGGTGATCGTTGTCGTCGGTGTCCTGCCTTTCCTGGGGTTGGTTGTGCCGAATATTGTCAGCATGATTTTCGGCGATAACCTGCGCCGCACCGTGCCCTGGGTCGCGATGACAGGTGCCATACTGGTTTTGAGCTGCGATATCCTGGGGCGGCTGATTATTTATCCCTTTGAAGTCCCGGTCAGTGCCTTACTCGGCGTACTGGGCGCGGCGGTTTTTCTGGTGCTGATTATCAGAGGAAGGCGCTATGGCAACTGATCTGTCACCGCTGTCCCGCTCCCTGAAAAACGTCTCCTCGCCCGTCTGGCGAATCAGCCTGTTAGCCCTGCTTGCGGTCATTGTTTCCCTTGTCTTTATGACCTTGCATCTGCAGGGAAATATCAGCTACGTGTTGAAACATCGGGGGCAGATTTTATTCACCATCGTGCTGGTCGCCTTTGCATCCGGCATCAGTACGCTGCTTTTTCAAACCATCACGCAAAATCGCATTTTGTCGCCCTCGGTCATGGGCCTTGAGTCGCTTTTTGTGTTTATCCAAACCCTGCTGGTGTTTTTTGTTCAGCTTTCGCAACTGAGCCAGCTGGGAAGTATGGTGCCGTTTCTTGGCGAAACGGCACTGTTGATGATCTTTGCCACGCTGCTCTATCGCTGGCTATTTAACCGCAGTGGGCTGGATCTTCACCGGGTACTGTTAACGGGCCTGGTGTTTGGCACCCTCTTTCGCAGCCTTTCGGGTCTGATGCAACGTTTACTCTCCCCTGGCGAATTCGCCGTGCTACAAAGCCGGATGTTTGCCACTTTTACCCATGCTGACCCGGCGGTGCTGGCCCTTTCGGCCGTGCTGATTGCTGCAATCACGATTATCGTCTGGCGCATACGGCACCGCCTGGACGTTATTGCGTTAGGGCGCAATAGCGCGACGGCACTTGGTGTCCCTTTTCAGCGTTATGTCACCGGTCTGTTGCTGTTGGTTTCGCTCCTGGTGGCAATTTCAACTGCGCTGGTCGGGCCGATGACATTTCTGGGGCTATTGGTGGTCAACCTTGCCTGGCCCGTGGTGGGATCGTGGCGTCATCGCTACCTGCTACCGGGAACGGTGCTGATTGGCATCATCATGCTGACGGGCGGACAGTTAATCCTGGAGCAGGTGTTTAACATGGCGGGCACGCTGTCCGTCATTATTGAATTTTTAGGCGGTGGACTGTTTATTTACCTGATTCTGAAAAAGGTGGCGACGTGATTGAAGTTGAGAATGTGAATAAGGCATACGGCCCGTTATCTGTCCTTAAAAACATCAACGAAACCCTGCCCTCATCGGGTATTACCTCAATCATCGGGCCCAATGGGGCAGGCAAATCAACCTTGCTGTCGGTGATTAGCCGCCTGTTGAAGCCCGACAGCGGTGAGGTCAGAATCGATTCGCTCATCGTCAATGAAGCGCACAGCGAGAAGCTGGCGCGAATTATGTCGGTACTGCGGCAGGAAAATCAGGTCACCAGCCGGCTCTCGGTGTACGATCTGGTGAGTTTCGGTCGCTATCCCTATTCCAAAGGGCGCATCACGGAAAACGATAAGCATCATATCCATCGGGCACTGTATTTTCTGGACTTGCTCCCGCTTGCTGAACGTTATCTTGATGAACTCTCGGGAGGCCAGCGACAGCGCGCTTTTGTGGCGATGGTGCTGTGTCAAAATACAAAATACGTGCTGCTGGATGAGCCGCTGAATAATCTGGATATGAAACACAGCGTGACCATGATGAAGCAGCTACGGCGCGCTGCTGACGAGCTGGGAAAATCCATCATCCTGGTTATCCATGATATTAACTTCGCCTCGACGTATTCAGACCATATTATCGCCATGAAGAACGGTGCGGTTTTTTTCTGCGGCTCGCCGGCTGATATGATGAAACCCGATCTTATTGAGCGCCTTTTTGAAATACCTGTCGCGGTTGAAACCGTGGCGGGACAGCACATTGCGGTCTACTACCGTTAACCTTGCGCACCGGGCGAAACGCCGGTGGTTATGCCATCGGCGCTTTCAGTCAACCTGCGGGCCAACGCGTGCATGTAGAGCCTGTGGCTGCATTCATGCACGCGTTCAGCAACAGTTTTTTTAAGCGTTGTGTGCATAAACAACATCACAGAACGCTTTTCTCGCGCCGAGTTGAGCGGAAAGTCTGGCTGCGGACTCTCGCATCAGTTCACCCAATCCCGCCTCTTTGCGATCCAGCGTTAACCGTGACGATGGGCCGGTTAACGCCAGGGCTGCGGCTAACTTATCTCCTTCGCCAAACACCGGGATGGCAAAGGCGGCAGTATGGGGATCGCGCGCGCCCGAGGTATAGAGCGGTAAATCCGGTGCGTCATCAAACAAGGTTTCGCCCATCCCCCAGTGACGCAGCACCTGACCAATTGCGGAGTTGTCCAGCGGATACAGCGAGCCCGGCAGTCGCGTATGCCGTAAGCCATCTGAGGATTCGGCACGAAAGACACAAAGACGCTGGCCGCTATCAATCACATACCAGCTGGCACTTTCCTTTGTGGCTGAGGCCAGCGTTTGCAGTTCGGGCTGAACCACGCTGGCCAGATGAAACGACTGTTCATAGAGCTTGCCCAGATAAAGCAGCCTTGGCCCCAGGGTGTAAATGCCGTTATCCCTTCTGACCACGTAACTCATACGTTCCAGCGAATTCATCAGTCGATAAACGGTGGTTTTGTGGTAGCCCGAAAGCTGCGACAGCGTCGTCAGGGACAGGCTTTCTTCGCCTGGCTTAAAACAATCCAGCAAGGCCAGCGCCTTCTCTACCGCATTAACGCCTTCGTTTCCCATTTCGCTTCTCCTGATTTTTGCTGGCACCGAGTGTACCCGAAACTGTGAGTCACATCTTGTTTACATCACAAACAAGCTCGCAACACTGGCGCCGTGGTCAGTGTCACCGATATAGTTATTTCATTATGTACAACACAGTTTTACTCTGTAAAACAAACAACCTGTGAGGTGACCCATGTCCGCGAACGAAAAACCGATGATCAACCGAGACGTTACGCGAGTCAGCAGTGATTATGTCAGACGTGCCGCTGAATTTCAGGCCGCGATTATTGCGGATGTCGCGGGCAGACGCGGCACGCTGCATGGCCGTATCAAACCGCTGGGCACACATATGAAAGTGGCCGGGCCGGCGGTGACAGTGGAAGTGCGCCCGGGTGATAACCTGGCGATCCATGCTGCGCTGGCGGTGGCCAAACCCGGCGATGTCATCGTCGTGGATGGCAAGGGCGATATCAGCTGCGCGCTGTTAGGCGAAATCATGGCAACCCAGGCCGAAGCATCCGGCATTGCCGGGATTATCATCGATGGTGCGGTCAGGGATGCGGACGCACTGAGCACGCATACCTATCCCGTTTTCTCGGCCGGGCTCAATCCCTGTGGCCCGACGAAGTTCATTCCTGGTCGCGTGAATTACCCGGTTTCTGTTGCCGGCGCCACGATTAACGCGGGCGATCTGGTGGTGGGTGATATCGATGGCGTGGTGGTGGTGCCACGCGATGAAGTAGAAGTGGTATTGGAGCTCGCGGCGAAAAAACTGGATATGGAAACCCGCCGTATTGCGGCGATCAAAGCCGGTGACAAAAGGCCGGGCTGGTTGAACGGTGCCCTGCGTGCAGCGGGCATGTTAGCGGAAGGGGAGGAACTGTGATGCGTAAAAAGGACACAGTCATCATTACCGGCGCAGACATCGCTCCCGCCGCGCTCGCGATGCTGGAGGATTATGAGGTGGTCTTTGCGGGCACTAAGCCGTCAGAAGACGATCTTGTTGCGCTTTGTGAGCAGCACAATCCGGTCGGGATTGTGGTGCGCTATGGAAAAATTAACGCCCGCATCATGGATGCAGCGCCTGCCCTGCGCGTGATCTCCAAGCATGGCAGCGGCATTGACGTTATCGATCAAACGGCGGCGGCCGAACGAAACATCAGCGTCCAGTCTGCGCCCGGTGCCAATGCGGCAGCGGTGGCAGAACATACCTGGGCCATGATTCTGGCCTGCACCAAATCCCTGATCCCGCTGGATCGCCGGATGCGTGACGGCCACTGGGATAAATCCACCCACAAGTCGCTTGAACTTGAAGGCCGGACGCTTGGACTGGTTGGCCTGGGCGCGATTGGCGGCCGGGTGGCGGACATTGGTCGGGTGTTTGGCATGCAGGTGATAGCTTACGATCCCTGGGCGAAAACGCTGCCCGCAGGCTGTGAGCAGGTGGACGATTTAGCCACGCTGTATGCGCGCGCAGATATTGTGTCACTGCACTGTCCTCTTACTGCGCAAAACAGCAAGATGATCAATGACCAGGCCCTGGCACAGTTCAAACCCGGCGCCGTGCTGGTGAATACCGCGCGCGGTGGACTGATTGATGATGATGCCCTGATTCGTGCCCTTAACAGCGGCAGACTCAGCGGCGCGGCGCTGGACAGCTTTACCGTTGAGCCGCTAACTGCGCCGCACATCTGGCAGAAGGTGGAAAACGTCATCATTACGCCGCATATCGGCGGCGTGAGTGATAATTCTTACGTGAAAATGGGCACGGCCTCCGTGACCAATCTGCTTAAGGTATTAGTGCAAAAGGAAGCCACCGTATGATGTGCCTGACCACACCGGAGGTCAGGCAGACATCGGTTTTTACCCGGTTGCCCGACCGCTTCCGCGCACCTGACCGTCACAATGCCTGGGCCACCGCGAATCGCGGCGGCCAGCTTACCGACTCTTTTCTTGAAGGGCCGGTCTGGCATCCTTCGGGCTGTCTTTACCTGACCGACATTCCCTATGGCCGGATATTCCGCGTTGATATGGCAGGCAACTGGGACATCGTCGTGCAATACGATGGCGAACCCAACGGCATGAAACTTGTCGGTCCGGAGACGCTTCTGATTACGGATTATCGTCACGGGTTAATGAAGCTCTGTCTCAAAACGCAAAAAATCACGCCGTGGCTCTCGCGCCGTAACAGCGAGAGTTTTCGCGGCGTGAACGATTTAACGCCCGACAGCCGGGGCAACCTCTATTTCACCGATCAGGGGCAAACCGGGCTGCACGATCCCACTGGCCGGGTTTATCGGCTCAGCCAGGACGGAAAGCTGGATATTCTGCTGGATAACTGCCCAAGCCCAAACGGGCTGGTGCTGTCGCCAGACGAAAAAGTGCTGTATGTCGCGATGACGCGTGGCAATGCGATCTGGCGCGTGCCGCTTCAGCGCGATGGTTCAGTCAGCAAGGTCGGTCAGTATTTTACCTCGCACGGCCCCAGCGGTCCCGATGGATTAGCCATGAACGCGCACGGCGAGCTGCTGATTGCCAACCCTGGCCTGGGCCGCGTCTGGCTGCTGAACGATCTGGCTGAGCCCGCAGAAATTCTCACCAGCCCCGCCGGACGCTCCACCACCAATCTCTGTTTTGGTGGCGAAAATTTACAGCAGCTGTTTATTACCGAATCGGTCAGCGGCAGCATTCTTACCTGTTCAATGAAAACACCAGGCCATCCACTGCCCTTCCTGTCCACCGATTTTCTCTGAGAACAACACTGCGTTTTCTGAACGCAGCGGAGGCAACCATGAATCTGCATTCTGTAAGCACTGGCTCACCTGTTGAGCCAGCAGCCGTGTCTGCATCCCATGAAGACATGAATCAAACGGATTTTGAACAAAGCGAACGGGCGGCGGCTAAAGCGTTCCGCCGTATCCTGCCTTTTATTTTCATCTGCTACGTGGTCAGTTATCTGGATCGCACCAATGTCAGCTTCGCCGCACTGGGCATGAACGCCGATCTGGGCATCACGGCTGAGCAGTTTGGATTTGGTGCCGGGATGTTTTTTATCGGCTATTTTCTGTTTGAGGTGCCCAGTAACCTGATTATGCAAAAAGTGGGGGCTCGTATCTGGATCGCCCGCATCATGATCTCATGGGGCATCATCTCCATGGCGACCGCCTTCGTTACCGGGCCGGTCAGCTTTGCCTTTGCCCGTTTTTGCCTGGGCGTGGCTGAAGCAGGCTTTACACCGGGTATTTATCTGTTCTTCACCTACTGGTTTCCCGGAAGCTGGCGCGCAAAAATCACGGCGGCATTTTTAGTCGGCATCCCCGTGGCGAATATCATCGGCGCACCCTTATCCGGCATGTTGATGCAAATCACCGGGCATGAACACATTCGTAACTGGCAATGGTTGCTGCTGCTGGAAGGGTTTCCGGCCGTTATCCTCGGCGTCCTGTGCCTGTTCTTCCTCAACGATCGCCCGGCAAAGGCCAACTGGCTGAGCGAGGCGGAAAAAACGTTGCTGAGCCGACGACTGGCAAACGAGCAGCAGCAAATTGAAAGGGCGCACGGTGCCAGCCTGCGTGACGCGCTGCGCAATCCCCTGCTTTACCTGCTGGCTTTTATTAATTTTTGCGGCATTGTCGGTTCTATTGGCGTGGGCCTGTGGATGCCGCAGATCATCAAGCAGATTGGCGTGAGCCATACCGCCACGGGTTTTCTGACCGCGCTACCTTATGTTTGTGGTGCCTTCAGCATGCTGTTCTGGGCGCAGCGGGCCAATGCCTCCGGCAACCGCATTCGCTGGATCAGCGCTGCGTTGGTTATCGCCGCCATCGCGCTGGCCTGCAGCGCCGTCGTGAATGAGCCGGTGGTGAAGATGCTTGCGCTCTGTTTTACCGTCAGCGGCATTCTGGCTTTTCAGGCGTCATTCTGGGCACTGCCTTCGGGTTTTCTCACAGGAAGCGCGGCCGCAGGCGGATTAGCCATGATTGTTTCTGTCGGCAATCTGGGGGGATTTGTCGGGCCTTCGCTTATTGGCTATGTGCGTCAGACAAGCGGGGGTTTTATGTGGGCGCTGCTGGCAGTTTCCGCCGTGTTGCTGATTGGCGCGTTTACCGTAGCGTTAATCAAAGATCCTTACCGCAAAGCATAGTCATCCCCTCCCCTGAGGCGCTCCGGCGCCTTTACCTTTTCCTGTTAAGCCTTATTCCGCCATGTCATCGGCTACAAAAAAAGCGCCCGCAGGCGCTTTACTGGTTTTTCAGGTTGAACCCACTATTTGCTTGCCGGTGACAGACTCTGATCAACCTCGATTTTTGCGGCGCTTTTGCGGCCCATGATCAGCACCGCGATACCGCCCGCCGCGCAGAGTACCGCCAGTGGCACCATCGCCAGCGCATGGCTGCCAGTTTGCTCATTGATAATGCCGTAGACGTTGACCATCAGGCCACCACCAATCAAATTCGCCATTGCGCCGATAGCCGCTAAGCCCGCCGCTGCGGTGGTAGAAGACATCCAGCCGGACGCCAGCGCCCAGAACGGGCCTTTCATGGAGTAAGCACCAATCAGAACCAGCGACAGAATCACCACGCTTCCCGCCAGCGACTGCGTAAGGAAGGCAGAGAGTAGCCCACCCGCGATCAGGAAAAGCGTTAACGCGGTATGCCAGCGGCGTTCGCCCGTGCGGTCAGAGCTTCGTCCCCAGACAATCATCAACACCGACGCCAGGCCATAAGGAATCGCGTTGACCAGCCCGGTGGTGAAGTTGTCGAGTCCAAACGACTTAAGCAACTGCGGCGACCAGACGCTCAATGTAGAACCGGCAGCCGAAGCCCCTGCGTAAATCAGCGCCATCACCCAGATATGTTTATGCCGCAGAAGCTGCCACAACGAAATATGACCAATCACTTTACGTTTTGCGTTCTCTTCAGCCAGCGTGGTGCTGAGCCAGTTGCGCTGATCTTCGGTTAACCAGGTCGCATTTTCAGGGCGATTGCTTAACAGGAAAAAGGCGGCGACGCCTAAAAGCACGGCTGGAATGCCTTCTAAAATAAACAGCCAGTGCCAGCCGCGTAACCCGAACCAGCCATCCAGCGAGAGTATTGCGCCCGAGATCGGTGAACCAATGAAGTTTGCCGCCGGAATGGCCACCATAAACGTCGCGATGACGCGGGCGCGGTACTTACCGGGGATCCAGTAGGTCAAATACAGGATAACGCCGGGAAAAAAACCCGCCTCGGCAGCACCCAGCAAGAAGCGCAGGAAATAGAGCATTTCAGCGCTTGAAACAAAGGCGGTGCAGACGGATACGATGCCCCACGTCACCATAATGCGAGATATCCAAATCTTTGCGCCAATCTTTTGCATCGCTAAGTTGCTGGGCACTTCAAACAGAAAATAGCCGACAAAAAACAGACTGCTTGCCAGACCAAATACCGCTTTGGACAGGCCGAGATCCTCGTTCATTTGCAACGCCGCCATTCCGATGTTGCCCCGGTCAATGATAGCGATCAGATAGCAGACGATCAGGAAGGGAAGGATCCGTCTTATCACGCGTTTTACGGTCTGCTGTTCGATATCGGAGGTTAATGCGCCATTCGGCATCTTTTCAGACATGGTGTTCCTCGCAGAATTGTCATGGTTTTACGCCTGGATACATCGCTTGTTTTACTCTGTAAAACCTTGGTGTACAAAGTACACTCATTATCTGGTCAAACTTTTTCCGCCGCAGGTAAATGTTATGAGGTTGTGTTATTTGTCACAAAAAGGTATCAGCATAAGCGGCGATATGTGACGCTGGAGGAGTTTTTACGCGTTGAAACGGGAGCGATGTTGGGGAAATGCGACAGTCAAAATATCAGCAGAGACCGGCAAGGCTGGCGTTAGGCAGAGTCGCCTGATGGATGATGTGGCAGCGTCGGCTGCCGACGAGACAGAGGACAGGAAATCAGGTTTTGCCTGCCGCAGCAGTAACAATTTAAAAAAGGCATCTTATCAGTTTCATTTTGCGCCTTAATACACCGCCACTAAAAACGTGATGTCGCGCGAAGGTCTCTTCATGTTTTCACTGCACGCGAGCGCAGACAGGCGAAAATACACCCAGGATAAGGCGCGAATCGATGACCTGACCGACACTGACAGCGTTTTGTGTTGAGAGCGCCTTCAGTGCACACGTCGAACGTGCCTGGTCAACGCATTCACGGTCATCCGGCAATCACCCGACAGCTGGATTATCCTCCACGCGCCGCCATTTGCTTTCAGGTGACAGCACTCCGTTCAGAGGCGCAGGTCTTCACTGATAACAGGTTTCGCGATATTCAAAACAGTGTTAAACATCAGGTATTCCGAGATTCACGCTATTACTATCGCGAGGAAAAAAATTCGCACCCTAACGATTAAAAATGCCTGATAAATAATAATGTGAAATATATTAAAGGGTAACAAAGCCCTGCAAATAACCAATCGGCATTGCATAAAACCCCTGTGGCTGATAAGAAATGAAAAAAAACGGAGGGATGATTCAACAATGAAATATAACGCTTTGATAGCGGCCCTGCTTATTACGATCAGTGCACCCTCTTTGGCTGCTATCAACAGAGTCGTTGACGGCAAACGCCCGCCAAATACGGTTAAATCCGTAAAGGTGTTTTTTACCGGCGTGGTCACGCTTAATAAGGTGATGTCGCTTTCATCCGTGCTCGATGAGATCGGTCAGAATTATAAATCAGCCACGCAGGTGCTGCTCTATATCAGCAGCCCCGGTGGTGACATTGATGCCGGGAAAATTGGTTATCAGGTCGTTAAAAACTCCCCCATTCCCGTTACGACCGTGAACGCCTCCTCCGTCGAGTCCTCGGCGACGATGATCTACTGCGGCGCACAAAAGAGGCAGGTTATGGGTGACAGCATTTTCTTACTGCATGCGCCAACCGTTGGAAACGCGCCGCGTAGCAATGTCAGTGAAAATATGCTGGACGAGAAAACCGAATTTACCAGCAGATACCGGAACGTGATAAAAACGATTTATCAGTCCTGCACCCACCTCACTGACGAGCAGATTGAAAAGATCACCTACAGTGAAGATAACCATAAGCTGCTGGACAACAAGCAGGCATTAGCCACGGGCATCGCCACAGGCGAAATGACCGATTTTCAGACTGCTGATGCCGCGTATTATTTTCATGATAATGACTAAAGGATGATGAAGAGGGGCAGAGCCTGCAAGTCAGACGAGGTTCGAGCCGTTGGATGATAACACCGCTCACTTACCCGTGCTGTGCAGGGGGTTTTGTTGAAAAGGGTGCACAGCGTATGCACCCTTTTTTGACCGACGACAAGCAGGTTTTCGCCTCTTATGACAAGGCTTACATGCCCACTTTATCTATCTGTCACCACTCAACACAGATTTTGCCCAGATGCGAGCCGCTCTGCTGCCAGGCGAAGGCCTCGGCAATATCGTCATATTTAAACGTCCGGTCAATAACCGGCTTCTGGTTCATGCTTTCCAGCGCCTTCACGTAGTCAATCTGGTCCTGACGACTGGCAACGATCACGCCTTTAATGGTGACCTGCTTCGCCAGAACAGACAGAATGGAGAGCGTTGCTTCATCGCCGGAAATGATACCGATTTGGGTGATGTGCCCACCGATTTTGACCGCTTTCAGTGACTCGCCCAGCGTCGCCGGGCCGCCCACCTCAACAACATGATCCACGCCCACGCCGTTGGTCAGTGCGAGGACGCTATCGCCCCAGTTCGGAGTGGTGCGGTAGTTGATGGTTTCATCGGCACCCAACGCTTTAACGTGCTTAAGCTTTTCATCTGATGAGGATGTGGCGATCACTTTCGCGCCCATCGCTTTGGCGATCTGCAGGGCGGCCATGGACACGCCGCCCGTTCCCTGCACCAGCACCGTGTCGTTGGCCTGCAGTTTGCCTTCAGTGATCAGGGCGCGCCAGGCTGTCAGGCCAGATGTGGTGATCGTGGCCGACTCGGTGTGCGTCCAGCCTTTCGGGGCATGGGTAAAGGCATTCTCCGAACGCACGACATACTCACTGGCCATGCCATCAATGCCGTCGCCCGGCGTATGGGCAAAGCCTCCCACTTCTGCGGAAGGTTTGCCGGACAGCCAGACGGGAAAGAAGGTTGACACAACGCTGTCGCCCACGCGGAAATCCTTAACGCCTTCGCCAATGGCTTCTACCACGCCTGCGCCATCAGACAGCAGGATGCGGCCATCTTCGGTTGGAAACTGCCCGGTAGCGACAATCAGATCGTGAAAATTCAGGGAGCCGGCTTTGATAGCGACCCGAATCTCACCTTTGCCCGGTTGGCCCGGATCGGCGATGTCCGACACATGGATATTGTTGAGTCCGCCTGGTGCTTTAAGGGTAAGTGCTTTCATGCTTTTCTCCGTTAAAAGAGGGATGTCTTAATCAGCAGTTGCTAAACATAGACCATATGTGCATTTTATTAAATACGGTCATTTAGGTGATATAGGTACATTTTGGATACTGTAAAAAACCCAAGATATGAAAATTACGATGCGGTGGCCTGCCCGGTTGAAGCCACGCTGGAACTGATTGGCGGCAAGGGTAAAGGGATGATTCTTTACCACCTGCAAAACGAAACGCTGCGGTTTAATGCGCTAAGAAGACGGCTGGGTGATATCACGCCGCGGGTACTCACGCGGCAACTTCGGGAACTGGAAAACGTCGGGTTAATTCATCGCGAAGTGTATGCTGAAGTTCCGCCGAAGGTGGAGTACAGCATGACCGAAGAAGGCGCTTCGCTTGCGCCCTTGCTTGGGCTGTTAAAGCAGTGGGGAGAGCAACACGCGCTGGCCTTATTAGGCAAAAAAAACCCCGCCGTTGTGCCGGAAACGTCCGAGGCTGAAGCACAATGAATGGCCGTGCGCGGTGCCCCCAAAACCTGTTATGACTGATCCTGGACAGGTTCCTCCGCAGGATATCATGGGGAGGAACCTGAAACGCAGGTGGTGAGGTTCAGTCGTTCAGTACGTTTCCATCTGCCACATCACAAGGTGGCCCGCAGCAACCGATGACCGGTTTTCTGTGCTGTCTCGCCATTGCTTATTTCTCAAGCACAGAAGCAACCGACTCACAGTTCACCGGCATCCTGTGCTCTGCCACGGAGACAACACAAAATCCGGCCGCATCTTTACTGTAATGTGCCGCCACACTGAAACGATTGTAGCGTTTAATCTCCTCAACCGGCGGGATTGAGCCAGGCACACCACCCACAGCGGTTTGCAAGCCTACCGTCCAGGGCTGGGTAAACAGATTGTCGTTAACGCTAACCGGCCCGTCGGTCGGTACACCTCGAATATAAACACTGCCTCGGTTTGACGTCCCGTAGCGGCCATAATCAAACAGATTATTGTTTATGATGATTTTTTTCCCGCCGTGGCCCTGCGCGCCCTTGTGCATATCAAACTGATGGTAAGCGCCCCGTGCTCCGCCATTGAGCACAAGGTTGTTATAAGCGTGATAGCCCTCACCGTCATCGCCTTTTCCGGCAATAGCATGACGATTAGCGTTAAAGGTATTGCAGTAGATATCGGCCTGGGCATGGCCATTTTGTACCACCACACCGTAGCCCAGTTGGGTACGGATATTATCGTGGATAACGTTGTGATGAATTTTATTGTCGATGGACGTTTTTACGCTAATCCCGGCCCACGGCCAGTGATAAATCTCATTGTTGTCGATATCAATATGATCGGTGCCGGGTAAAAACTGGATGCCAATCGTTTTATTCGGCGTGTCCGGTTGTCCAGAGGGGCCTTCAATACGCAGCCCGGTTATCCTTGCTTTAGCCTCAACAACATACACAGGATATTGATTAAGTCCGTCATTGAGCCATGGCGTTTGTAATAAAGCGCCCCGACTGCCTTTTTCACCACGATTGCTAAAAAGCGTCTGCCCGGCTTTAATGCGCAATGCCTGTGGCTGATTCGGCACCGTGATGGTGACATCACCCGGAACATAGATGAAGGGATGATTGCTGTCGACAGCCTGTTTCAACGCATCGAAAGTGCGGACAGTAACATAGTGGGCGACGTTATCCGGCGTAAGACGATCCTGATACTGCGCCCCACCTCCAATGACATCGCAACTGCCCACCGCGCTAATGGCAGAGCCGGATATCAGTAACAGGCCCGCTATGGCTATTTTCATTTTGGTCATCTCCTGTCGACGCCCGATACTGGCCAGGCTGTCATGTACGCCGTTTTGCAGGGCAGCGATCGCCCTGCCATGCTTTATTCAATGGTGCTGTCTACGACCTCCTGCGCTTGTGCAAACAGTTGCTCATAATGCGAGTGGCTGTCATCAATCGTCTCCTCAACACCCAAGGTGTTATAGAGGAAATGAACCTCCACGTCACCGATCGCCAGATAGCCCGTAACGCCCATCATGTAATCCGTGATGTTTTTCTCCCAGCCATATTTAATAAAGGTTTGCTGAGAACCGCCGACCAGCGCCAGCCAGCGTACTTTTTTATCTTTTAACGCGCTGTTTTCACCGTAGGCCAGACCGTAGTTCCACACGCGTTCCAGATAGCCTTTGAGCATGGCGGGATAGCTGTACCACCACAGCGGAAAGACAAAAATGATCGCATCACGATCGTCAAGCTCACTGAACAGACGATGCACCTCCGGTGAGTAGCGCTTAGCCGGATTTTGCCACTCGGGTTCGTCCTCTTCCCGCATCGCCGGATCAAAGCCACTGCGGTAGAGATCCAGCGTCTTAACATGTGCGCCCCCCTGCTCCGCCCGGTGGCGCAGGCTTTCCACCATCTGTGCGGTGAGTGAATCGGCACGGGGATGTGACCAGACGATATACAGGTTTGTTGATTTCATCTTTCACCTCATCTTGTGTTGAGGCATTCACATTACGCTCGCCACATTAGTGTGTGAAACGTATGATTTGAGATGGGTTAATGAGAGATTTTCACCAATGAAACTGAACGTCTATGACTTTGCGACCTTTATCGCGGTTTCACGCCACAAAAGTTTTCGCGCGGCCGGTGACGAGCTTGGCCTGTCGCCCTCGGCGGTCAGCCACGCAATAAAGCAACTTGAGCAGCGGCTGAAAATCCGGCTGTTCAATCGCACAACGCGTAGCGTTGCCCTGACAGAAGCCGGAGCAAATCTGTATGAGCGTTTGCGCCCGGCCTTTGATGAAATCAATGTGATACTTGATGAGGCTAACTGTTTTCGTCAGACGCCCATGGGCTCGCTAAAAATTAACTCATCGCGTCTTGCCTCGCGCATGGTGTTAATCCCACTGGTGGCAACATTCAGTCGGCTTTATCCGGATATCCGTGTGGAAATCACAACGGAAGACCGGCTGGTCGATATCGTGAAAGAGGGATTTGACGCGGGTATTCGCCTCAGCAGCAGGCTTGAAAAAGATATGATCGCGCTTCCCGTTGGGCCCAAAATCAGGTTGGTTGTGGTGGCAACCCCGGACTATTTCGCCCGCCATGCACCGCCTGAGCACCCGCGTGACATCATGAATCATCAGTGCGTGATGTTTCGTCACGGTAGCGGTCGCATTTATCAATGGGAATTCAACGGCCCGGAAGGCAGGCTTGAGATACTTCCGGCCGGTAATATCCTGCTGGACGATATGGACGCTCAACGTGATGCCGTGCTGTGCGGTGTCGGACTGGGCTACCTCTATCACGAACAGGTAAAAGATGAACTGGCAGCTGGCCGTCTGGTTCCGGTACTGGAAGCGTGGTTACCAGAGCAGCCCAGCCTGCAGTTTTACTATCCTAATCGCCACTATATGTCATCGGCGTTAAGGGCATTTATTGACCACATCAAAGCCGCTTCGCCAGCCGCGGTTAGCTGTTAAGATCGTACTCTTTCAACTTACGCCACAGGGTGGTCAGGCTGATGCCAAGGATGGCTGCCGCCCTGACCTTATCCCCTTGAGTTTGGGTGATGATACGCGTGATAATTATCACGAATAAAAAATGGGAGCTTTTCAAAAAGAAAAGAGAGATTGATTAACCATTTCATTCTGAAAGTGAAGATGTGAGGCAGTTAACGGTGAATGGATATTGAGAAACTCAACAGTTTTGCTGAGGACGCAGATCCGGGAAGATAAACGCGGTTAACAAATACTTGTGATAAACATATCCACTTTTTTAAACACCTCGTTCTTATTAAACACTATTTTAACAGAGTGCAATAGAGACGCTGTACATTATCAACCCGTCTCTTAGGGTAAGATCTCACCTTCCGTGTCAATAAATGCAAAACCTTTAATTACGTAAAAACACTTCCCTCATCTTTATTCTTTTATTAATGAAGTTATAAAAAACAGAGCACGTCAGAAAAAACAATTAACAAATAAGTCATAATAAGAACAAAAGAAAGAACCCATAAAAAACAACGGATAATTCCAAAAATAGCAACAACGAAAAGATAAAAGCAATAATTTTAAGACAAACAGAAAACACACCAGCCCTTCTATTTAGACGCAGATCATACAAACACAAACAAATCGAAATGGCAGGAAACTTATTATTGAATTCATACCGCATTGTCATTTAAAAATAGTGAGCCATTTAAGCGCGCCTCATCCATCAGTGGCTCTGGTTAATATAAAATAAAACTACAGGATTTCTCTCATGAAACTTAAATTAGTTGCAGTGGCAGTAACTACATTGTTAGCAGCAGGTGTAACAAATGCTGCAGAAATCTATAACAAAGACGGTAATAAATTAGATCTCTACGGTAAAATGCAGGGTTTGCACTATTTCACCAGTGATAAAGGTGAGCGTGGTGATAATTCATATGCTCGCCTCGGTGTAAAAGGGGAAACGCAGATCACCGACCAACTGACCGGATTTGGCCAGTGGGAATACAACATGCAGGCGAACCGCGATGAAAAATCTGAGAGCCAGTCATGGACGCGCTTAGGCTTCGCGGGGCTCAAATACGGTGACTATGGTTCGTTCAACTACGGCCGTAACTACGGCGTGGTTTACGATGTTACCTCCTGGACCGACGTGTTGCCGGAGTTTGGCGGCGACACCTATGGCTCCGATAATTTTATGCAACAACGTGCCAATGGCCTGGCGACCTACCGTAATACCGACTTCTTTGGCCTGGTATCCGGACTTAACTTTGCCTTACAGTATCAAGGCAGAAACGGCGGTGCTGATGGTGAAGGCAACAGTGTGACGAATAATAACCGTAATGCTGCGAAGCAAAACGGCGACGGCTACGGTGCAGCAGTGACCTATGCCTCTCCTCTGGGCATCAATGCCGGTGTGGCCTATTCTCATTCCAAACGCACACTGGACCAGAACGGTCTGGCATTGGGTGAGGGTGATAATGCCGAAACGTATTCAGCCGCGCTGAAATACGATGCCAATGCCGTTTATCTGGCGGCACAATATACCCAAACCTACAATGCCACACGCGTTGGTAATGGCAACCCAGGCTTCGCCAACAAAGCACAGAATTTCGAAGTCGTTGCGCAGTATCAGTTCGACTTTGGTCTGCGCCCCAGCATCGCTTATCTGCAATCAAAAGGGAAAGATCTTGAAGGCTTTGGCGACCGGGATTTAGTGAAATATGTTGATTTAGGTGCGGCCTATTACTTCAACAAAAATATGTCAGCCATCATCGATTATAAAATCAACCTGCTGGATGAAACCGACTTCACTCAGGCAGCGGGCATTTCAACTGACAATATTCTGGCCGTCGGCCTGGTTTATCAATTCTAATTCCGACGCACTCGTGTTAAGCCAGCTCTCAGAGCTGGCTTTTTTATCACCCGCATATTTACCGCTCTGGGGTACAAGGATGGTTTTGACAACATTTACCGGGCGTTGCCTTTGTGGTGAGTGTCAGTTCGCCGTCGAGATCGATGAACTGAACGTGCATGCCTGTCATTGCACGTTGTGTCAAAAATGGTCAGGCGGGATTGCCATGTACATGGAAGCGGCCAGTGCGCCAGCATTACTCAGGCAGTCAGCCTCGCCCTCATGTTTCACCTCGTCTTTACAGGGTAAACGCTATTTTTGCCCCGGCTGTGGTTCTCCAATGTGGTTGTTGTTGACTGACAGCCAACGCTACTTTATTCCCTGGACACAGCTTGACCTGACTGAAGATGTGCAGCGCCGTCTGGTGCTGGCCGCTGAAATCTACACCGAGACTCAGCCTGCCTTCTGGCGCCTTACAGGGCAATATGCCCGCTTTAGTGGCAAAGCGTTCGAAGCCAGAATGCCGCACCGCTAATCGGTTTCCTCAGCCATCCCTCATGCACTGACGCCAGCGGCGCAGTCACGTCACGTCACGTCACAGCAGTAAAGATCATCACGCCATCTTAACGACCTAATACGCTATCTGACCCGACAAGCGGACGAATGGCTATGTTGCCCTCGCCCGGCCTGATTCAGAGGCGCTTAGCGCTGCTTCGGTTTTAGTTTTTCGACCGCCTTCATCACTGAAAAATAGAACAGGGGTACAAAGAATATGGCCAGCAGCGTGCCGCTGATCATCCCACCAAATACGCCACTGCCGATCGCCTGCTGCGTTCTGGCACTTGCTCCGCTAGCCAGCATCAAAGGTACCACGCCCAGGGTAAAGGCCAGCGACGTCATCAGGATCGGGCGTAAACGCATCCGCGAGGCTTCCAGCGTTGCCTCAACCAGCCCTTTGCCGCCTTCGTGCATCTGTTTAGCAAATTCGACAATCAGAATGGCATTTTTTGCCGACAGTCCAATAATCGTAATCATGCCAACTTTGAAGAATACGTCGTTCTGCATATCCATCAGGCTGACGGCAATGACCGCGCCCAGCAGGCCAAGCGGCACGACCAGCATAACGGAGACCGGCACTGACCAGCTTTCATAAAGCGCCGCCAGCACCAGGAACACCACCAGCATGGACAGCACCATCAGCATAGGCGCTTCAGAGGCCGATTGCTGCTCCTGTAACGAGCCACCTGTCCACTCTATTGCAAAGCCTTCTGGCAGCTGTTTCGCCAGCCGGCTCATCTCGTTCAGCGCATCGCCACTTGAATAGCCGTGTGCGGGATTGCCGGTTATCTTGATTGACTGATAACCCTGATAACGAACCAGCTGCAACGGGGAGGTTTCCCACTCCGCATGAACAAACTCAGCGAGCGGTGCCATTCCGCCGGACGCATTGCGCACGTATAACCTGAGAATATCCTCGGGTTGCATACGATATTTCGCATCGGCCTGAATGATGACCTGCTGCATACGATCGCTGTTGGGAAAATCATTGACGTAAAGCGAACCTATCGCGCCGGAAAGCGTCTGGCTGATCTCATCAAAAGCCACGCCCATCGCAAAGGCTTTTTGTCGATCGATATTAAGCCGGATCATCTGCCCATCGGGTAAGCCGTCAACGTACACATCCCGGACGACAGAACTTTTCGCCGCAAGCGCCAGTAACTGCTCCTCCGCCTTCTTCAGCGCCGCATAGCCTTTGCCGCCGCGATCCTGCAGGCGCAACGTAAAGCCCGATGAGTTCCCCAGCTCGTCAATAGCCGGGGGGATCAGATTAAAGGTTTCCGCTTCAGGATTCGCTGACATCACTTTCTGCGCGCGCGCGGCTTCAGAAAAGGCGGTGGCCCCCTGACGATCTTCCCATCCTTTTAAGGTGGTGAAAGCCATGGCGGAGTTAGGCCCGGAACCCGCAAAGCTGAACCCCATTATCGCGATAGTTGACTGCATCGCCGGGCTTGAAAGCACCTGCTGTTCAAAAGCTTTTACCACGTTCAGCGTGCGTTCGCTGGTCGCGTCCGAGGGGAGCTGAATGGAGGTCATAAAGTAGCCCTGATCCTCCTCCGGCAGAAACGAAGACGGCAGGTTTTTTATCGCCAGAAAGAACAGCAGGCACAGCGCCGCATAAACCGCTAACGCACCGCCTACCCGTTTTAATAAACGGCTTACGCCCTGGCCGTAAAGGTAAGTCATTGCTGCAAACTTATGGTTGAACCAGCCAAAGAAGCCCTTTTTCTGATGAGCATGCCGATCAACAGGTTTTAACAGCGTGGCACACAGCGCCGGCGTCAGGCTGAGCGCCAGGAAGGCGGAGATCAGGATAGAAACCGCCATTGAGAGCGTAAACTGCCGGTATATCGCCCCAACGGAACCACTGGCCATCGCCATCGGGATAAAGACCGCGCTGAGGACCAGCGTAATCCCGATGACCGCACCGGTAATCTCCTTCATCGCCTTTTGCGTTGCCGCTTTCGGGCCCAGCCCCTCTTCCGTCATGATTCGTTCGACGTTTTCCACCACCACTATCGCATCGTCAACGATGATTCCAATCGCCAGCACCATACCGAACATGGTTAATACGTTGACCGAGAATCCCGCCAGCAGCATCACGGTAAAGGTGCCCAGCAGCGCAATCGGCGCAACAATCGCCGGGATAAAGGTATAGCGAACATTCTGTAAGAACAGATACATCACAAGGAAGACCAGTATCATGGCTTCGATAAAGGTATGAATGACCTTCTCAATCGAGATCTTCACGAAGGGCGTCGTATCAAACGGAATGCTGTAAGCCATTCCCTCTGGCATAGCCTGACGCAGCTCGTTCAGACGGAGTTTGATCCGCTCTGCGGTTTTAACCGCATTGGCGCCTGGCGAAAGCTGAATCGCTGCCGCGGTAGAGACGCGTCCGTTTTCACGGGTGGCAAAACTGTAGGTTTGCGATCCGAGCTCAACCCGCGCCACGTCGCTCAGCACCACGCGAGATCCATCCGGATTGGCGCGCAGGGTAATACTGGCGAATTCCTGGGGTGAACCAAGCTGGCCTTTGACCAGTAGCGGATAGCTGACCTGCTGGCCAGCAACCGCCGGTGCGTCACCGGTCCGTCCGGGCGCGATCTGGGTATTTTCCGTGTTGATTGCCCGACTGATATCGCTGACGGTCAGGCGATACTGGCTAAGCTTGACCGGATCGACCCAGATCCGCATCGCTTTCTCTGCGCCAAACAGCTGCACGCGACCCACGCCTTCAATACGGCGAAGCTCTTCCGTGATATTGCGTGAAAAGTAGTCGCTCAGATCGGCCTCAGTGAGTTTGCCATCTTTAGACGTCAGCCCGACGATCATCAAAAAGTTAGCGCCCGAGGCCTCAACGCTCAGGCCATTCTGCCGCACGACCTGGGGCAAGCGCGGCTCAATCACTTTGATACGGTTTTGCACATCAACCTGAGCCAGCTCAGGATCGGTGCCGGGCGCAAAAGTCACCGTAATGGATGCCATACCGCTGGTATCGCTGGACGATTCGTAATACAGCACGTGCTTTGCCGATGAAAGCTCACGCTCAATCAGCGCCACCACGCTGTTGTTCATGGTTTCCGGCGTTGATCCTGGATATGAGGCGGTGATGCTGATCGTCGGCGGTGCCACCGAGGGATAAAGCGCTACGGGTAATTTTGGAATGGAGAGCAGGCCAAACAAAATAATAAAAACGGCAATAACCCAGGCAAATACCGGTCGATTAATAAAAAACTGAGGCATGATTTACCCTGACTGAATATAAAAAAGATGAGGGCAGAAAACCGTCACCTGTTACGCTGTAAGCCACACACGTGTGAGTGCTTTTTAAAGTAAGACGCCAGTCTGTCAATTCATCGTGGTGGTAACTGGCTTGTTTGCTGTGTGCATTTACGCCTCCTTTAGTCGGCGCAGCGCGGCCTTATACAGGAGCCGGGTTACGCGCCCGCCCCGGCAGGCCAGTGCATTGGTGGTGACCGCCTCCCAGAACGGCGTCTGGGCGGTTCGCTCATGGCGATTAATCTTTTTCACAGGCCGATACATCGTCGCGATCACGCTTCTCCCCTTAACGCTTAACGCTTGCTGTAGCGGTGTGACGCCGGAAGGATGCAAACCGGTGGTGAACAGCAGCAAAAATAAAAAGCAAAAACCGGACCTCACTAAATTACGCGGCGTCATCACGAATACTCTCCAATAATGCGCATTATTCCGGAGTGTACCCGCCTGACAATGACCTATTATGTAAAGTTTATGGAGAGAGTATGGATCGGTAAAAATAAAAAAACGTCGCACACAGCGCAATATATTCGATAGACAATTTAAAAGCGCAGGACATAATATATGCTGAACTTTGACAGGGACAGAGATTATCAGGGCACAAAATTACAAGGTATTCTCCTTTATTTTATCCCGGGAAAGGGTTTGAGATGAAAATAGCTGAAAGTGAACGCGTCTTCATCAGGCGTTTTTTGCAACAGGATGCTCAGGGCCTGTTAAATTATTTATCCGCGCCTTATCCGGCCTGCTTTTTCGATGAGAAACTGGCCGATCTTGAGGCCGCCGTCAAGGAGGCGCGGAAAAGGAGCATTGACGCCACGCAGTTTGCCCTGTGTCTGCAACAGACAGGCGAATTAATCGGTCATCTTTTTGCCTGTGATGACGAAGAACCGGATGCCCGTACCCGGAACGTGGGATGGTATCTGAATCCTGCCTATCAAGGCCATGGCTATGCTCAGGAAGCCGCAATCTGCCTGTTTAATTATTTATTTCGGATAAAAAATGTCAGGCGGATTTATGCCTATGTCGCCGATGACAACGCGGGTTCGCAGCGATTATGTCAGCGTTTGGGGATGCGGCTGGAAGGATGCTTTAAAGAGCATGTGTCATTCACGGATCACAATGGCATCGCGATTTATGAAAATACGCAGATTTACGCCATCCTGCAAAGAGAGTGGTGCATCAGCTAACAGGCGTTCCATGCTTTCTGTCGCCGCGTGACGTTGCTTTTCTTTTGGCTAAGGTCTGATTGTGGGTTTCATGCTGTGCGCAGTGCTTTTGCTGGTCTGCCTGTCATGACAGGCGTAATGTTCCTGATGATAGGACGCGCTTCTCCTCCGGCTGTGCTGCCCCATCATCCGCAACAGGTGTTTTTAATTTTGAGGGCGTTATGAGCAACGACAATCTAATCCTTGTGGCTGAGGATGACTTTGAAATCTCTGATATATTAATGAGTTATATCAAACGCGCCGGAATGAAAGCGGTACATGCGGCAGAGGGGGAAAGCGCTCTGGCCTTAATTAAAACCTTACAGCCTGACCTGGTGCTGCTGGATATCCAGTTGCCGCTAATCGATGGCTGGAATGTGCTTTCAACGTTGCGTAAAGAAAGCAACACGCCGGTGATCATGGTGACCGCGCTGGATCAGGATATTGATAAGCTGATGGGGCTTCGCCTGGGTGCCGATGACTATATCGTTAAACCCTTTAATCCTTCGGAAGTGGTCGCCCGTATTGAGGCCGTGCTGCGCAGAGCAAAAAATCAGGCTGTCCCTCAATCCCTGATCAGAACCCGCTTTATGACCATCTACACCGATGAGTTCTGTGTGGAGATCCACAGCGGTGGACAGACGTTTACGCCGGTGCTGACCACCACAGAATTCAAGCTTCTGACGCACATGGCAAAATATCCCCGTAAGGTCTTCAGCCGTGAAGAGCTGCTCAATGCCTGCCTGCCCGAAAGCGACACGCTCGACAGAACCGTAGACAGCCACATGAGTAAGTTGCGTAAAAAATTTGAAGGCTGTGGCTTAAACGGCGTACCGGAAAGCATTCGTGGGATAGGCTATCGGCTGGGTGAACAGAAGTGAATAAAGATAAAGCGCTCAGTCGGCAAATTCTTCTGTTTATGCTGTCCCTGACGTTCACCATCATTATTGTGGCCGTGGTCGGTTCCTATCTGTTTTACAGCTTCATTATTGAAAACTTCCCCGGCGGTTTGTCCGCCAGCAACAGTGAAAGCATGACGGTCTTTGACTGGGTCTGGATCGCTATCAGCTCGATAATCAGCTTCCTGATTGCATTACTGTTTGCTTTCAAACTCTCCGCCAAGATACTGAATCCCCTGAGTTCCGTTGCCACCAGTTTGCGCCGGATTTCTCAGGGCGATTTGAGCGCCCGCGCCGCAAACAGTCAGAGCAGCCTGGGGGAGGTGAATACGTTAGTCAGGGACTTTAACGAAATGGCGGAAAAGCTGCAGACGCTGGACAACCAAAGAAAGTCCTGGAATGCGGCGATCGCCCATGAACTCAGAACGCCGGTCACGATTTTACGCGGCAGGCTGCAGGGGCTGGTTGAAGAGGTGTTTGAACCCGATCCGCCGTTGTTCAAAAGCCTGCTGCGGCAGACAGAAGGATTATCACGGCTTATCGACGATTTGCGCGTCGTGGGAGCGGCAGAAGGCGGATCCTTTACGCTGGATGTGAAAGCCGTGGCAATGAGCGACGTGCTGGAAAACGTTGGCGCATCGTTTTGTCACCCGTTTCGGGAGCAGGGATTTAACCTCATCATTGAGCAAAATAATGCCGTTACTCGGTGTGATCCGCTGCGCATTATTCAGTGCCTGACCATTTTATTTGATAACGCGCTTAATTACGCCACACCGGGCATCGTCAGGGTCCGAAGCGGATATCGGGACAACCTGTTTTTTATTGAGGTGGAAGATATGGGGCCGGGCGTGCCCGACGATTTCCAGCGTCATATGTTTGAGCCGTTTCAACGCGGCGCCGCAGGTCGTGCGATAAACCCGGAGGGATGCGGGCTGGGTTTATCCGTTGCGAAGGCGATTATGCAGGCTCATGGGGGCGATATTCGTTACCGCACATCATCCCAGGGCGGCTCCCTTTTTTTACTGCGCTGGCCTGACGCTGACTAGCGCAAGTCTACCTCTGGGCTTGAAGGCAGGCGGAAGGTTTTATGGTACGCCTGCTGTTGCCACATCGCGCCAAGTATCGCGTCCCATTCCTGGGGAATGATTTTGAGCTTACCGCGCTGTGGCGTAAGCGTGATCTCGCTGAAGTACAGGCTGTCGTCCTTCAGCATTAAATCGACCCGGCAATAGTCGATATCTTTTGCCAGCGCCTGCGCAGCAGAGAGGGCGCGATAAAACAGCGCCGGTTCCGGTATAAAAACAGGATGATGGGGATAGGCTATCTGGAAGGGCTGCAGTTCCCATTTTCTGTTGTACACATTCACGTACTCCCTGCCCTGTTCATCAGTAAAGTCGGCTTCGATAATGCTCGCATTGCCGTCGAAGCAGTGAATACGCAACATCTCGGGCGTAGTGCTTCTGTCCCTTCCCTCAAACAGTTCAATATATTCTTCACACAGAATGGTGGGCGTAATGTCTTTGTATTGCCACTCTCGCGTGCAGTAATACATGTTCTTTTTCAGGGCTAAATCCAGCGTTAATAAAGCAGACTGACTATCGAACGCCGTTTTGTCTTTGCAGATTATCGTGCTGCCACTGTCGTGATTGCACTTTAAAACGAAGGTATCGGGCAACGCGGCAAAATCAATCTCTTTGGTGCTTTTATAGGTCTTAATTAAGGGCGCGACCGTGACTTCATCCGTGCGGCTGGCAACGTAGTGACGGACAGCGAGCTTGTCTGCCAGCAGCGTATAAAGCGGCTTCCTGTCATAGAGCAGCCTGTAGCACATTTTTTCATTCAACGTGACAGGATGAATCAGATCCGGCTCTCTGTTTAACAACGGGCGCAGTCGTTGCGTATGGAAAAGTACGTCGCTAATTAAAAAACACCTGATGATTTTGAGCTTATATTCAACATATTTAGCGATATAGTTCAGCGTCTTCATCTTATCCTCCCCGAAAGTGGCAGGATGATAAGCAGAATAGATTGCTGGAGTTTGTGTGAATGATGGAGCAGAGATGGAGCCGCCAGCCCTAGCCGAAAACGTCGCTGGCGCTGCCGACGCGCCACGCCGGGGCAACGCAGACGCATTACCGCGTAACGCGCCCGCAACCCAGTCAGTCAGTCAGTCAGTCAGTCAGTCAGTCAGTCAGTCAGTCAGTCAGTCAGTCAGTCAGTCAGTCAGTCAGTCAGTCAGGAACGCTAAACCGCGCATTGCCGTACTTCACCCTCTTCCTATGGTTAATATTATTTCATCTATCATTACATTAACTATTACTCCTCTAATTGTAATGAAGGGTTTACTCATCTGTTTTAGCTCAGTGTTATTTATTTTAATAATGACCAGGCTGGCACGTTGATTTCTTTCACTCAAGTAATTTTTATACATTTCAGCTAAAAGCCAACTCATATAATAATGATTTCTATTTACATTTTAGGTCTGATAAAATCCGCCGCGCCAGAATGTTAAAAGCACGCAGTCTCATTTATTAATGGACAGATACTAATGAAAAAAATGCTTAGCCTGTTAAGTTTTATTTTCCTGACAACGAGTTCCGCCTGGGCAACCACCTATCCTCTGACGATTGAAAACTGTGGTCAGAAAGAAACATTCACCAAGGCACCTGAACGCGTGGTGGCGCTTGGGCAGAATACCGCTGAAATTCTGCTGCTGCTGGGACTGCAGGACAAAATGGTGGCCAGCGCATTCTGGCCGACCAAAGTCTTACCGCAGTTAGCGGAACAAAATGCCAAAGTGCCGGTACTGACCGTCGAGATCCCAACGCTGGAATCCATTCTGGCGAAGAACCCCGATTTTGTTGCGGCACAGATCCAGCTGCTGATGGGGCCGAACAGCAAGGTCGCCAAACGCGAAGACTTTGAGTCAGTGGGCATCAACACCTATCTGTCTCCGGGCATGTGTGCCACAAAACAGAACACCGGCGATATCTATGGTAGCCGTGCCACGCTGTGGAATATGTCGTACGTTTATCAAGAGATCGCCGATTTTGCCAAAATCTTTAACGTAGAAGATCGCGGCCAGCAGGTGATCAACGACTTTAAAGCACGCGAAAGCGCCCTGAGAAAAGCCTTCCCGAAAGGTAAGAAAGATCTCTCCTTCCTGTTTTGGTTCTCCAGCTCCTCGCCCTCTGCCGACGCTTACGTCGGCGGTAAGAACGGCGCATCCGGTTTTATTGCCAATGTGTTAGGCGGCCATAATGCGATCACCACTGAAACTGAATGGCCCACCGTGAGCTGGGAAAGCATTATTGCCACCAATCCGGATGTGATCGTTGTGACCAGCCTTGACCGTAATCGCTGGAAACTGGATAACGCCGAAGAAAAGATTAAGTTCCTGAAAAGCGATCCGGCGGTCAGCCAGCTGGATGCGGTGAAGAAAGGCCATATCGTGGTGATGGACGGTCAGGCAATGAACCCGACGATTCGTACCCTTTACGGGGCAGAACAGGTTGGCGAACAGTTACGTAAGATGGGCCTGAATTAATGCGTGAAGGGGTTGTTCAGGCACGACGTGGCATGGGTTTTATTGCTGTCGCAATCATCGCCATCGTCGTGCTGTTTATGGTTATCGCGCTCGGCGTCAGCGTAGGCGAATTATCGATACCGTTGAAATCCGTGGTGTACACCGTGACCAATAAACTGGGTATGACGGATGTGCCCGTGAACCGTATTCACGAAAGCGTTATCTGGGACTTTCGTTTAAGCCGTGCGCTGGTTGCGGCGCTGAGCGGTGCCGGTCTGGCCATTTGCGGTGCTGTACTGCAAAGCCTGTTGAAAAATGCCCTTGCCGAACCTTACGTACTGGGCGTTTCTGCCGGCGCATCGACGGGTGCGGTATTGATCGTGGTCTCGGGCGTCGGGGCCGGTGCGATTTCCCTGTCGCTGGGCGCCTTTACCGGCGCCTTTGCCGCCTTTGCCTTTGTTGCACTACTCACCAATGGCGCACGCGGTGGCACAGAGCGTACCATTCTGGCGGGCGTGGCAGCGTCGCAGCTTTTCAATGCGATTACCGCCTATACCATCAGTACTTCAGCCAATGCCCAACAGGCGCGTGACGTGATGTTCTGGTTGTTGGGTAGCTTTAGCGGCGTGCGCTGGCCTGAGTTTCAGCTGGTTTTGGTGATAGTGGTCATCGGTTTAGCGGTCTGCCTGTACTATTCCCGCGCGCTGGACGCATTTACCTTTGGTGACGACGCCGCCGCCTCGCTGGGGATTCCGGTCGGCGTGGTGCGTCTGGTGCTGTTCACGGCAACCGCCCTGATGACCGCCACGATTGTCAGTATGGCTGGCTCGATCGGTTTTGTCGGCCTGGTCGTTCCCCACGTGATGCGCTTCTTTTTCGGCCCGCTACACAGCCGCTTACTGATTGCCTGTGCCATCGCCGGCGCGATTCTGATGGTCCTGGCGGATATTGCTTCACGTATGTTGATTGCGCCGCAGAGCCTGCCGGTTGGCGTCGTGACCGCGCTGGTTGGCGTGCCTTTCTTTGCAATTATTATTTATCGCTCCAGGACGCAATAATGAGCATCAGCGCGGAAAATCTTACCTGGCGGGTAGGAAAAAAAGTCATCGTTAACGATGTATCCCTGGCGGTCTCGTCGGGCGAAACCGTGGGCTTACTGGGGCCGAACGGCTCCGGTAAATCGTCGCTGCTGCGCCTGCTGGCCGGTCTGCGTAAGCAACACACGGGCAAAGTGATGCTGGATGGCAAGGATCTGTCCCTGATTGCCAGAAAGCAGCTTGCCCGCCGTGTGGCTTTTGTTGAGCAACATGCGTTAACCAGCGCCAATATGACCGTACGTGATGTCGTAAAGCTTGGAAGGATCCCGCATCACTCCCCTTTTTCCAGCTGGACACATCACGATGATGAGATAGTGGAAGCCGCACTGACGCGGGTGGATATGTGCTCACGCTGCGATCAGGGCTGGCAGAGCCTGTCCGGCGGTGAACGCCAGCGCGTACACATCGCCAGGGCATTAGCCCAGGCGCCCAATGAAATTCTGCTTGATGAGCCCACTAACCACCTGGATATTCACCATCAGATCCAGTTGATGAAGCTCATTAGCGAGCTTCCGGTCACCAGCATTGTCGCCATTCACGATCTGAATCATGCGGCGCTGTTTTGTGACCGGCTGATTGTGATGCTGGAGGGCGAACTGATTGCGCAGGGAACGCCTGATGAGATACTCACTGAGTCGCTTCTGTGGGACGTGTTCAAGGTCAGGACGAAAATCGAGACGTCGCCCGTCCATGGCAAGAAGCATATTCATTACTATGCCTGATTCAGTGCTGCGTTAAATGTTTAACGCGATGTCACCGTTTCCGCTGCGCCCGGTCAGCCGTTTGTGATCGCCTGTTCTGCCTGCCGGTTTGTGTTTACTCTCGGCTTTTATTCGGTCGTGCCCCTTCAGGCCGCTTTCTGTGCAAGGACGGGCTGCTTGTCGGGCTGCCAGACTGGTCGCGTGCTACGGCGCGCTTGAGACGAGGGCGTTTTTGCCGTGCTGGCCGAAATCTCATCATGGGCAGCCAGCTTGCTGCTGCGCTACTCCCCTTTCCCCAGGCCATACTAAGCTGGCGCTTTTTCCTTTCATGCACGCCGTTGCCATGCTGATAATGTGTTGTCCCTTAAAAAAAGCGTAGCGTTCAGGGCTGGGCCTGTTATCACGACAGAAATAAGATAATTAAAATTCAGAGGATGAACCACTTGCAGGATTTACGCCCGGGTTCTTTTTTTAATAAACCACTGTTTTCCAGTTTCAATAACCAGTTTCGCGCAGCATAAATAGACATATCGCATTCATCCGCGACATCACGAGTCATGATTCCCTCCGCCTGGCGCTTTATCAGGCACATCATCACATCTTTCATTTTTGGTTTTTTTTCCGTTTCCTGAAGCTGATTCCATTTCGCCTCACACTGAATTTTATAAGCTAAATTTTTCATCGCTGGCTCCCCGTAAGGTAAAAATCCGACTTCATTTTCGAAATCAAACGCTTGTATAAGCGCGTATCGGCGACGGCTCTCTGCCACAACCGACCGCAATCTTAACCGACGATGCAATTTAACAATTACCGCCCTCAGGCAACCACAAACACTTATCCACGCTTATTTTTAGATTTAATATTCTGAATTTATAAATAAACACAAAATAATAAACCAGACGAAGACAGCGGTGAGGCAAGAAGAATGAGGACAGGCGAGCGGCAGGCAAGCTCGTGCCCGTCCGGTCAATCCGTTAGCGGGTGTGACAGACAATCAGTGGCAATACACGGCTACCGATAAGTACGGCATCGTTCATACCGGTTATTTTGCTGATATAAAGATAGGAGAAGTTGGTATTCAATACGCTGTCAGGAACATTATCCCGCAGACCCGGATGAAGGGTGAAATGATTGAGTTTATACAGAGACTGAATATAAGGTGAATAGTGGAATTCGGCATTACGCCTTAATACGTAATCCTTGCCATTTTTATGTACGATGCCATCAACGGAGACCATTGCGTCGCCAGAATAACGCAGCGTCAGCACAAAACTGGCGTCCAGATGAAAGTCAGTGGCGGCATCGCGCTGCTGTAAATTAGCCGCGCAGGTAAATTCAAACATGTCACTGTGCGATCGCACGTAATAATAGCTGGCATAAATGACCACGCCCGCCAGGGCAATGATGAGGCACAGCAATAAGGCGAGGCGTCGTTTAGGGGTTATCATTATCTGGCCTCCATCCCAGCTCGGTATAATTTGAGCACGCTATTTTTTCGTCTTTCGTTCTCACGCAGTAGGAGACATAGACGTTGCCGCTGTGGCCTGCCGTGACATTTCTGTCCACATAAAACATATACCGACCGCCCTTCTGACACGCCATTCCGCTGTCTGCAATCAGCTTGTGCCACACGCGTTCAGCAGGAAAGGTCGATTCACCGGGGTGAACGGGAAGATAAAAGACGTCACAGCCGTCAAGCCGGGCGACGCTGACGGGCGTGATGCTTTTCTCTTTCAGAAGCAGCGGAAGAAGAAGCACGCCGAGTAACAGCAAGATAAAACCGCCAGACAGCCAGTAGGCGCGCGGGCTGCGTCGCGTAACGGATGTGGAAGTGGAAGTGGACGCCGGTTCGCCCCCGGGATTTGGGGGCTGGAGGGCCAATTTTTGGATGCGAATGGCGGGATTGAAAACGAAGCCCACCTTGTACACCGTGGTAATCGCCTCCTGCTCTATGCCCAGTGAAGACAGCCCGCGTCGAATGGCGGAAACGTAGGCATTGAGGCTGTTGGAAGAAGGCGTTGCGCCCGTCTCTTGCCAGAAGTTATCCAGGATCTGCTCGCGGGCCAGCACGACGCCGGCGCTTTTCAGGAACATTTCCAGTAAATGGTTGCAGGCAGGCGATAGCGGCACGCTGGTCTCGCTGGAATCCACCAGGCATAGCAGGCCCTGAGCCGGTATAAACCGCACCAAATCGTCAATCACGTACTCCGTTTGTTGCATCCCGTTCTCCGGCAACAAACTGCGTGTTTAATCAATAAGCAACACATGCGTGGCAACAAACCCTTATCGGCATGGGACAAAAGCGCAATGGCTCGCGAAGGCACACAAACGGTGAATGCGGAATCCGCTTCGGCAGGACCTGGCCCTCGTCGAGGCGATCGCAGGTTCAGGTGGTTAACAACCTGCACCCGCGGCAGTGAACGCGGCCTGCCCCATACCGGCTCACCTCAAGATCCCCCGACGCTGACGCGGTGAATAATGTGCAAATTGTATCAGAGAAATCTGGCGGGAGAGAGGGAATGACCACTAGCTTGCTTACATTTATGGCATCACTTTCGACGGATTGATCCAAAACAAAGTGTGCGATCGGCAGCAATGCGGGGAGAGTACGGCGGGCGGTGGATGCCTTGCCAACGCGGTTTCGGCATCCACCTGTCGTTTATGACGTTATCGGTTTATTCCTGCAGGCAGATTAATACCAGCGGCCGAAACGTTTGATATAAAACATTTTCATTCCCTGCGCGACCAGGCAGTAGCTGAATAGCGTCAGCACCAGCCAGGGGAAATAGTGCCATGGCAGGGGCACTAACCCGACCATTGCGCCAAGCGACGAGAACGGCAGCAGAATACCGGCGGCGGAAATACCCAGCGTGGTCAGCAGCACTGGTAACCGGGCACAGCTCTGAACAAAGGGGATTTTCTGCGTCCGTAACATGTGCACCACCAGCGTCTGGGACAGTAAACCTTCAACAAACCAGCCGGACTGGAACAGCGACTGCGCACCGGCGTGATTGGCACCAAACACATACCACATCAGCGCAAAGGTTGTGACATCGAAAATGGAAGACGTTGGCCCCATCCACAGCATAAAACGTTTGATGTTACCCGCATCCCATTTACGCGGTTTGCGCAGAAACTCGCGATCCATTTTATCCCAGGGCAACGCCAACTGAGAGACGTCATACATCAGGTTCTGAATCAGCAGCTGTACAGAGAGCATGGGCAGAAAAGGAATAAACGCACTCGCTATCAGCACGGAAAACACGTTGCCGAAATTCGAACTGGCCGTCATGTTCAGGTACTTGATGATATTGCCAAAGGTCTCACGCCCTTTCAGTACGCCTTCGCCCAGTACCGCTAAGTCTTTTTCCAGCAAAATAATGTCGGACGACTCTTTGGCGATATCCGTCGCGCTGTCGACCGAAATGCCGACATCCGCCTCGCGCAGCGCGGGTGCATCATTAATGCCATCGCCAAGAAAGCCAACGGTATGTCCATTCTGTTGCAGCAGTTTAAGCACGCGTGACTTCTGCTGAGGCGTAAGTTTGGTGAAGATCATGCAGCGCTCGACGTCGCGGCGCAGCTCGTCGTCACTCATGGCCTCGATTTCATTACCGGTCAGCATGGCTTCTGAAGCCAGCCCGATTTCCTGACAGACGCGCATCGTCACAAGGGGATTATCGCCGGTCAGCACTTTTACGCGAATTCCGCTGTCTTTCAGTGCCTGTATCGCCTTGCCCGCGCTCTCTTTAGGCGGATCAAGGAATGTCAGCAGGCCTTCAATCGTTAATTCGCACTCATCTTCACGGCTGAGCGGCACCGATATCCCGTGCTCACGCGTGGCCACCAGCAACACACGAAAACCCTGCTGGTTATAATGCCGTGTCAGCGCGATCAGCTCTGCGCGCTTTTGCTCGCACAGTGGAAGAGTGGTATCGCCCTGACGTAGCGTGGTCGCCGCCGCCAGCATTTCTTCTACAGCGCCTTTGCAGATGAGCAACGGGCGGTGGCTTTGCAAATCCTCCACGATGACCGAGACACGACGACGAACGAAGTCGAAAGGAAGCTCATCCACTTTCTGAAACTGGCTGCACTGCGCTTTAGACAGCGTTTGCTCACCAAACTTCAGCACGGCGCGATCCATCAAATTTTTCGCACCGCTCTGGCTGCTGCTGTTAAGCCATGCCAGCAGCAGGACGCGGGCATCCTCTTCATCGTTAGCGTTGAGATGCGCCGACAGCAAAATATTGTCCTGTGTCAGCGTGCCGGTTTTATCAGTACAGAGCACATCCATTGCTCCCAGGTTCTGGATGGCGTTCAGGCGTTTAACAATCACTTTGCGACGGGACATCGCAATGGCGCCTTTTGCCAGATTGGCGCTGACAATCATGGGCAGCATTTCCGGTGTCAGGCCCACCGCAACGGCCAGCGCGAACAGCATGGCATCCATCCAGTCGCCCTTGGTAAAACCATTCAGCAGTAAGACAATCGGCACCATCACCAACATAAAACGGATGAGGAGTCTGGAAACGCTGTTCACGCCGCGGTCAAACGATGTCTGTGGACGGCGGCCGGACAGAGAGGCCGCCAGCGAACCAAACCAGGTCTCGCTGCCGGTGGCGACCACTAACGCTCTGGCCGTGCCGCTGGCAACATTGGTCCCCATCAGGCAGCTGTTTTTCAGCTCAAGCACGCTGCGACCGGGTTGCTCTTCAATCTCCACGCCTGCGCTGAGATCGTTTTTTTCTACCGGCAGGGATTCCCCGGTCAGGATCGCCTGACTGATGAACAGATCGCGTGAGGTCAGCAGGCGCACATCGGCAGGCACCAGATCGCCCGCGCTCAGTAAAATGACATCCCCCGGCACCAGTTCGCGCATATCGATATCGTAGCGCCGGGAGATTGCACAGCCCTCTTCCCGACGCAGCACGGTCACCTGAGTGCGCACCAGAGATTTCAGCGCCTGAGCGGCACGATTGGTGCGAAACTCCTGCCAGAAACGCAGCAGCCCGCTCAGCGTCACCATGGTAAGAATAATCGTCACGCCCGAGAGATCGGTTTCCTGACCAGCCCGCAACGGCAGCCAGTAATCCGTTATAAAGCTCACCAGTGCCAGAACCATCAGCACATAAATAAACGGATTATTGAATGCCGTAATCAGCTGGATAAACGCAGAGGGCGCCTTCTCATGCATGACTTCATTACGACCATAGTCATTGAGTCGTGCGCTGGCTTCCGCATGGGTCAGCCCCTCAAAGCTGCTGTGCAGATTCGTCAGCGTCACATCGGTGCGATAACGTGCTTCACGTTCAATGGCATAAGGGGTGTTTGATTTTTTTGCTGCACGATGCGCATGGTAAGCCATCGCGGCTTGTTCGAGTTTCATGTCGCTCATGTCGACATCTCCCTGATTTAAAGCAACAGATATCCTGCATGCCAAATAATGCATGCCTGGTTTTCCGGTGATTACCGGTTTATTGAATCAGCCCGTCTCTTAGAAAAAGTTATTTTTCCCACCCTGCGGCTGTAATATCAGGCCGACAGATGTCGGGCCTTGCGAAATAAACGCAAAGCAAAAGAAAGCTGAAAGTGAAAGGGTGCGCAGCCCGCAGCTACGCCTGTCGAGGCGGAGGAAAAAGTGCCAGAATATACATCAACATAGCGTGCTCTCGCGGTGACTACAGCGTTAATTTCAAGGAGAGCAATCGTGATCTAAAGAAGGGATTGCTGCCCGCCGTGTGGCAAGCAGCGAAATGCAGTTAGCTTGCCGGAGTTAAATCGCGTTTAGGGTGACTGTCCAATGTATGACTCCTGCAAATATTTTCACGTAGTATAAACGCCGGGTCCTTCGGGTAAAGGAAAATAACCGTTCAATCGCCATCTCGTTTATTAACCGTTTCTGTTTCGCACAGCCGTTTTGTTTGCGTCTTATAACCGGGCTGCATTTTTTATAACTTTTTTGCATATCATTAGCCGATAATGGACTATTCTTTGCATGAGCCCTTTCGTACACTCGCGTTACTTTCTCAGGCAAGGATTTTCCATGAAAAAAATAATTCCATCACTACTGGCCTTGTCACTGGCCACCGCCTTTAGCGTCAATGCTGCCACACCAAAAGATACGTTAGTCGTGGTGCAGTCGACCGATGATGCCGACAGCTTCGATCCGGCGAAGGGATTTGAACTCACCAGCGTACAGGCGTTCACCAATATTTATCAGCGGCTGGTCCAGTCCGACCCGCAGAACCCAATTGATTTAAAACCCACGCTGGCAACGTCCTGGCAGCCAGGCAGTGACAATCGCAGCCTGACATTTGCGTTGCGTAAAGACGCTAAATTCTCCAGCGGCAATCCACTGCGTCCGGAAGATGTGATCTTCTCGCTGGGTCGCGTCGTGAAACTGAATCTGGATCCCTCCTTTATTCTTACCCAGCTCGGCTGGAATAAAGATAATGTGGATAGCTTCCTGAAAAAGGTCGATGACGACCATGTGCAAATCAGCTGGACGGCCGACGTCAGCCCGGCCTATGTGCTGAGCCTGCTGTCAGCACCGGTGTCCTCCATCGTCGATGAAAAAACCGTTAGCGCGCACGCCGAAAAAGGCGATTTGGGGAACGGCTGGCTGGCCACGCACTCCGCCGGTAGCGGCCCGTATCAGATTCGCAAGGTCGTGATGCACCAGGCCGTGATCCTGACCGCCAATCCGACCTCTCCAGCCGGGGCGCCAAAGATCAAAAATATTCTGATCAAGAACGTGCCGGAACCCGCGGCCCGCCGTCTGCTGCTTGAGCAAGGTGATGCAGACATCGCCCGTAACCTGGGGGCCGATCAGATCGCCTCGCTGCAGGGCAAAAGCGGTGTGAAAACCGAAGCCATTCCGATGGCCTCGCTGTATTACATTCAGTTCAACATCGGCAACAAAAACAACGCCGCCTTAAAAAATCCGGCCTTCTGGGAAGCCGCGCGCTACCTGTTTGACTACAAGGGCATTGCCGGACAGCTGCTGAAAGGCCAGTTCGATGTGCACCAGACGTTTCTGCCGAAAGGTTTTCTGGGTGCATTAAACGACAACCCCTACAGTTACGATCCTGAAAAAGCCAAAACGATTCTGAAAAAGGCCGGCCTGACTAACGTCAGCTTCACCCTGTCTACCAGCAATCAGCCTCCCTACCTGGATATCGCTCAGGCCCTGCAGGGCAGCTTTGCCAAGGGCGGCGTGAAAGTGGAAGTGTTACCGGGACTGAGCTCTGAAGTCTCGACCCGCGTCAAAGCGCATAATTACGAAGGTACGATCAACGCCTGGGGCGCAGACTACTTTGATCCGAACACCAACGCCGCGTCATTTGCCTATAACCCGGAAGATGGCAGCAAGACGATTGCTTACCGTTCCGACTGGCACATTCCGGAGCTGAACAAACAGGTGCTGGCGGCAACGGCTGAAAGCGATCCGAAAAAACGCGTTGAGCTTTATCAGGCCATGCAGCGTGAAGTGCTGAAAAGCTCGCCTTATGTGATTGGCCTGCAGGCGAAAAACCTTATCGCCCTGCGCGATAACCTCAAGGGCTATGTTCAGGGCATTAACCCGGACATGGTTTACTACTCGCAGGTAACGAAGTAATGGCACAGTCTGCCTCTTCTGCCGGGCCCGCCCGGCATGTCTGGCGGCGCGTTGGCCGCCTTTCATCAGGCTTGCTGTCGCTGGCGATCACCCTGCTGGGTTTGCTGGCGTTCACTTTTATGCTGTCGCATCTGTCCCCTATCGATCCGGTACAGCAAATCGCTGGCGATCATGCCAGCGAAGCGACCTATGCACAGGTGCGTCACGATCTGGGATTAGATCAGCCGGTACTGATGCAGTTCTGGCACTACATTGAACACCTGCTGCGCGGCGATCTCGGCGTATCCCGCCTGACCAACCAGCCGGTGAGCAGCGACCTGCTTCAGACGTTTCCGGCCACCATTGAGCTGGCGACCTGCGCGATGATTTTTGCCGTCATCTTTGGCGTTTCACTGGCACTGATTGCCGCGTGGAAACCCGGCAGCTGGATTGATAACGTCGCCCGCTTTATCTCCCTGCTGGGCTACTCTGTGCCGGTTTTCTGGCTGGGCCTGCTGGGCCTGTTGCTGTTTTATGCGGTTCTGCACTGGTCTGCAGGACCGGGGCGGCTGGATGATATCTGGGCCTATACGCTGGAGCCGAAAACCGGCTTCGTGCTGATTGACAGCTGGCTGTCGGGTGACCGGGAAATATTCTGGAATGCGGTGGCGCACTTATGGTTACCGGTGGTGATCCTGGGCCTGCTGGCGATGGCAGGCATCACCCGCCTGCTGCGCGCGGCACTGCTGGAAGAGAGCAGCAAAGAGTATGTGGTGCTGGCACGAGCCAAAGGCGCGGGACGGGGGCGCATTCTGTTGCGCCATATTTTCCCTAACGTGCTCGGCACCCTGATTACCGTGATTGCGCTCTCTTACGCGACCTTGCTGGAAGGCTCGGTCCTGACGGAAACCGTATTTGCCTGGCCCGGCGTGGGGCGCTACATGACCAATGCGCTTTTCTCTGGCGATGTGCCGGCGATTTTAGGCGCCACCTTACTGATAGGCGGCTGCTTTATCCTGATTAACGCGCTGGCGGATGCCCTCACCTGGTTAACCGACCCGAGAACACGATGACGCAACAACTCACTGAACTTGAAACGGTGCGACCCCGTCGCCGCCGTCGCCGCATCACCTCGTTAACCATTGGATTGACGCTGGTGACGATTGTGATTCTGATGGCAGTGCTGGCCCCGCTTATTGCCCCCTACGATCCGAATCTGCAAACCATCGCCAGCCGGTTGCTGCCCCCTTCGGCTGCACACTGGTTCGGCACCGATGGATTTGGTCGCGATTTACTCTCCCGGGTGATTTATGGCGCGCGCCCTACGCTGCTGCTGGTCTCGCTGATCCTGGTTCTGACCATTCCGGTTGGCCTGTTGGTGGGGATCACCGCGGGTTACGCGGGCGGCTGGACCGAGCGCGTATTAATGCGCATTACGGATATTTTTCTGTCGCTGCCCAACCTGGTGATTGCGCTGGCGCTGGTCGCAATGATGGGACCGGGACTGATGAACGGCGCGCTGGCTCTGGCGCTGACCAGTTGGCCTCCGTTTGCCCGCCAGGCACGAGCCGAAACCCTGGCGCTGCGCCGCAGCGACTATCTGGCGGCGGCCCGAATGCAGGGGATTACCGGTTTTCGCCTGATGTTCGGCCATATTCTGCCGCTGTGCCTGCCCACCGCGGTGGTGCGCGCCGCACTCAGTCTGGGTGGGATTATTCTGGCGGCCGCCGGACTGGGCTTCCTTGGCATGGGCGTGCAACCGCCGACCGCCGAGTGGGGTTCAATGGTGGCAGAAGGCAGTAAGGTCATATTTGACCAGTGGTGGGTCGCTGCTGCACCCGGCGCGGCCATTCTGTTTGCCAGCCTGGCCTTTAACCTGACAGGCGATGGCCTGCGTGACCGACTGGATACCCGACATGCAAAATAACATTCTGGTAGAGTCGCTCAGCATCCGCAGCGACGACGCGACGCTGGTCGATAACATTAGCTTTTCTATCGGGCGTGAGCGCGTGGCGCTGGTCGGCGAATCCGGCTCCGGCAAATCCCTTACTGCACGAACCCTGATGGGACTGCTGTCTCCGTCACTGCATCTGCAGGCTACCCAGCTCCAGGTCGCCGGTGAAAATGCCCTGACCCTGAACGAACGCAGCTGGAGTAAGCTTCGTGGCGATCGCGTGGCCATGGTGATGCAGGATCCCAAGTATGCGCTGAACCCGGCGCGGACGATCGGCTGGCAGGTTGAAGAACCGCTGATTCTGCATCGCCGCCTGAGTCGGGCGGAACGAAAAGAAAAAGTCTGCGATATGCTGGACGCGGTGGGCCTGCCCGATCCGCGAGCCCTGATGCAGTTCTATCCGCATCAGCTTTCGGGCGGCATGGGCCAGCGCGTGATGCTGGCGATCGCCCTGATTACCGATCCGGCTTTTTTGATTGCGGATGAGCCGACCTCCGCGCTGGATCACGCCATGCGCGATCAGGTGCTGTCGCTGATCCGCCAGCTGGTTGAGTCACGCAACATGGGCCTGCTGCTGATTAGCCACGACCTGCAACAGGTTTCGGAACACTGCGAGCGGGTTATGGTGATGTACAAAGGCCGGGTGCTGGATACGCTGCCGGCCGCCGATCTGCCTCAGGCCACGCATCCCTACACCCGCACGCTGTGGTCATGCCGTCCCAGTAAAGTAACACATGGACAACCACTGCCGGTTCTGGACCGCGCGGCGCTGGAGGCCAACCACAATGATTAATTTGCATAACCTCAGTGTGTCACACAAACAGGGTTACGATCTCCGCACGGTGGTGCACGACGTGAATCTACAGGTGAACGCCAGTGAGTGCTTTGGCCTGGTCGGCCCGTCCGGCTGTGGTAAATCGTCGCTACTGTGGGTTATGGCTGGACTGAATCCCCACTGGCAGGGCGAGATGCAGCTGGCCGGGCATCCGGTGCAGCCAGGCAAAACCTTTACCGGTGCGCTGCGCCAGGACGTGCAAATGGTGTTTCAAGACCCATATGCTTCCCTGCATCCGCGCCACCGTTTGCGCCGCACGCTGGCTGAGCCGCTCAGGCTGCTTAAGCAGGATAACATTGACGATCGTATTGATGACAGATTTCGCCATGTCGGGCTGGACCCGTCGTTAGCCGATCGTTATCCTCATCAGCTGTCCGGCGGCCAGCGTCAGCGCGTGGCGATTGTTCGCGCTCTGTTGCTGCAGCCCAAAATACTGCTGCTGGATGAGCCGACATCAGCACTGGATATGTCAATACAGGCTGAAATCCTCAATCTGCTTAACGATCTCAAGCGTCAGGATGGCCTGACCATGGTTCTGGTGAGTCACGATCCTGACGTGATTGACCATATGTGTGACCGTGCCGTACGCATGGCGCAGGGGCGGATCGTTGAGCACATTGCCGCTCCAGCCTAAGTAAGGAAAGATAATGACCATCAGACTCCGCCCGCTGGAAAGAGAAGATCTGCACTTTGTGCACCAGCTTGATAACAATGCCAGCGTCATGCGCTACTGGTTCGAAGAGCCGTATGAGGCTTTTGTTGAGCTGTCCGATCTCTACGACAAACACATTCACGATCAGACCGAGCGACGTTTCGTGGTGGAACATGAGGGGCAAAAAGTGGGAATGGTGGAACTGGTCGAAATTAACCATGTCCATCGCCGTGCTGAGTTTCAGATCATCATCGATCCGACCCATCAGGGCAAAGGCCTGGCAACCCAGGCCGCCCGCCTGGCGATGGATTACGGTTTCTCAGTCCTCAACCTGTACAAGCTGTACCTGATTGTCGATCAGGAAAATGAGAAAGCGATCCATATCTACAGCAAACTCGGTTTTGAGATCGAAGGCGTGCTAAAACACGAATTCTTTATCAATGGCGAGTACCGCAATACGATCCGTATGTGCATTTTCCAGCATCAGTATCTGGAACGGCATAAAACCCAGGGCAGCATGGTCAAACCCACTGCCCAGTAATCAGCCGCGCGCGCCGACCGGATTCATGTAAGGGCTGGGATGCTCTGGCTCGAGGTTGTACATGCCGCCATAGAACGGATCCACCAGTAACCAACCGGGTAAACCCAGCAGGGGAATATTTCCCAGCAGATACCAGAGGTTGGCGCGGGCCTCAATTGGCACCGTTACTGGCACATAGCCCGGACTTTCCAGCATCAGCAGATAGTGTTTTTTGCCAAAGTAGCGGTGGTTGGATTTCTCCAGGACGACGGTTTTCGGCGTGTATCCTTCCGCAACCGGGCGGCCGTTTTCATCCTGCACGGTAAAACGCGCGCCCGGCGGCTGTGAATCGATCAGAACCGATTGAGTTTCAGTGCCAACAATGGTGGCGCAGCCGCTCAGAAGCATCGCGGCGGCAAGCGCCAGAATGTGCTGTTTCATGGAAGGATCCGATAAAAGTCAGGAAGCACAGTGTAAACCGCCCTTCCCACCTTTTCATCTGTCTCAATCGGGCTATCATCGCCCGATTCTGCCGCTTTATTGCGGTTGACAATGCCGGGCAATAGCCGCGATGTCTTTGGGGGAGGTGCGGCAGCAGCCGCCAATGAGCCGGGCTCCGGCCTGCTGCCACTCGCTAAACTTGTCATGCAAGGTGCAGCCAGAGGGCGCAGAGTGCCAGGTTTTGCTGCTGGCGTCGTACTGCTCGCCCGAGTTGGGATAGACCACCAGCGGTTTGTCCGTCAGGCGCTGGAGCTGCTGCAGGGCCGGCGTAACGCTTTCCAGCGCAATACAGTTGATTCCTAATGCCACCACCTGCGGTTGCGCATTGAGGTAAGCCGCCACCTCACGCAGCGGCGTACCGTCGCTGATGTGTTCGGCATCACGCAGCGTGAACGAGAACCAGGCGCGGCTGTCAGGGAATTCGCCTAACAGGGCAACCAGCGCCTGGGCTTCTGCAAAGGAGGGCAGCGTTTCGCAGGCCAGTACATCCACGCCCGCCGTCAGTAATGCGTTGATCCGTGGGCGATGGAACGCCATCATTTCAGTCTCTGGCAGCGCATAATCCCCCCGGTATTCCGATCCATCGGCCAGAAACGCGCCGTAAGGTCCGACCGATCCCGCCACCAGCAGGATCTTTGCTTCGGCCTGCGTCGCCAGATAATCTGCGCGGGCACGTTTAGCCAGTTCGACGCTTTGCGCGATCAGCGCCAGAGACTGCGTTTCGTTGAGGCCCCGCGCCGCAAAGCCCTGCGGCGTTGCCTGATAGCTGGCAGTAATGGCGCAGCGCGCGCCGGCAGCAAAATAGTCGTAGTGCACCTGGTAAATCAGCTCAGGGTTCTCCACCAGCACTTTAGCGGACCATAACGCATCCGCCAGATCGCAACCACGTGCCTCAAGCTCGGTCGCCAGCGCGCCGTCAAGAATCAGCGGTGCAGACTGTTGTAATGCGCGCGAAACAGGATTATGCGACATCCCTGGCCTCCTTAGCCTGTGTTTTTTTGTGCGTGACATGGTAAGCGCCATAGCAAAACAGCACAAACGGAATTCCGCACCACAGGGCAATACGCTGCGAGGGATCGAAAGCCAGCCCCACACAGGCCAGCAGGCAAAGCAGGAAGCCCAGGATGGGAGTGAGCGGATACAGCGGCGCGCGATAAACCAGTTCCTGCAGCGATTTACCCTGTTGCACATGACGACGACGAAAAACGTAGTGCGACGCGCAGATGCTCAACCACACGGCCACCACGGCAAAGCCAGAGATAGCAGACAGCGCCACAAATACGGTATCCGGCGCGACCACGCTGGAGAACAGCGCCAACAGGCCGCCGATCATACTGACCGTTATCGCCAGCAGCGGTACCCCGCGTTTGTTGACCCGGGCGAAGGCGCGCGGCAGCGTGTTCTCATTGGCCAGCGACCACAGCATGCGGCCTGAGGCATACAGACCCGAGTTCGCCGCAGACAGGATGGCCGTGAGTATCACAAAGTTAATGATATCTGCCGCCCAGGGAATGCCGATCTTCTCAAATACCAGCACAAAGGGACTTTTAACGATGCCGGCCTGGTCCATTGGAATTAAGGCGGCCAGCACGAAAACGGTGCCGACAAAGAACAGGATCAGGCGCGCGACGGTAGTGCGAATGGCCAGCGGCACGACTTTTTGCGGGTTTTCGGTTTCGCCTGCGGCAATGCCAATTAGCTCGGTGCCGGAAAAGGCAAAGTTCACCGCGACCATCGTCATCAGAATCGGTAATACACCATTAGGTAGCCAGCCGTGTGCGGTGATATTGCTCAAACCCGGCGCGGGCGTGCCGTCTTTCATCGGGATAAAGCCAAACATGGCCGCGCCGCCCAGGACGATAAAGGCGACAATCGTGATGACTTTGATGATGGAAAACCAGAATTCCCCTTCGGCAAAGAAACGGGTGGAAATCACGTTGAGCAGATAGATGGCGATGCAGAAGACCAGGCACCATAGCCAGACCGGCACATGTGGAAACCAGTACTGCATGCAGAACCCTGCCGCCGTCAGGCTGGAGCCCAACGCGACGGTCCAGGTCAGCCAGTACAGCCAGGCGACGGTATAGCCCGTGGCCGGGCTCAGATAGCGAGCGGCATAGACGTGAAATGCCCCCGTTTCAGGCATGGCGACCGACAGCTCACCCAGGCAGGCCATCACAAGCCATACCACCAGCGCACCAATCAGATAAGCCAGCAGCGTGCCTGCGGCCCCGGTGGTGGAAATAATGTAGCCGGTATTAAAAAACAGGCCGGTACCGATGACGCCGCCCAGCGATAGCATCACCAGGTGGCGAACTTTCATGGTTCGCTTAAATTGATCCTGCGAAGAAGTCGTCTGCTCGCTCATATATCCCATCCGTATGGACGTCTAAACATCTATATGCAGCAGATTTATACGCATTACGGCGCCGAAATGCAACGGGCGAAACGGTCAGGCATCGACGGGAAGGGATCGTTGCCCCGCGTTAACGGGGCGGGATGCGCTAGCCGAACACGCTCTGTATATAGCGTTCAAGCGCCATGCGGGAACTGAAACCGTGTGGAATACCATAATGTTCCTGCGAATCACCCGCCAGGTAGAGAGGGAACTGCGTGTAGTGATCACAGGTTTTCATTTCTGACGCCGGTTCGGCAAAAGGCTGACTTTTTTCTTTCAACGTTGGGTGAATGATCAGCGCCGTGCGCCCCATACGCGCTTCGCGGTTAACATAAACATAGTTGTCGCCACGACGGTAGCCATAAGCGCGTGGTGTAATCTCATCGACTTCAAAGCCTACTTTTTCCAGTACGCGCGCTACCTCATCTGGTCGTAAATACATGCTTGATCCTCTCCTCTTCAAAAGCCACGCAACCTTACATCAGCGTGGCTGCACGGGCATTCGGAATTTTCCCTAAAGGGCCATCCCGCGCCTCGTTAAGTCAAACGTGGTCTACACTGAGTATTACGTGTTAATGACAAGGGAGCCAAAAATGTTTAATCGAACGCAAAAAAACGATGACATTGATATCAATCAGGATGTGAACGAGCTGGCTGATTCACTTGAAGCGTTGCTGAAATCTTACGGCAGCGAAGCGAAGGATGAGGTTAATTCAGCCCGCAGCCAGGCGGAAGCGCTGCTGAAGCAAACCCGTGCGAAATTAAACGGTGGCGGCAATCGTGTTTCGCAGGCCGCCCGCGATGCCGGCTATCAGGTTGATGCCTATGTGCATGATAAACCCTGGTACGGTGTCGGCATCGGCGCTGCGGTCGGGATTGTGCTGGGCGCGCTGTTAGTGTCCCGCCGCTAGTCCCTGCCCTGCCGTTATCATCAGCCTCGCTCAATGAGCGGGGCTTTTTTTATGCCTGTTTTTTGCGCAACTGGCTTTACAAAATATTTTTTCGCGTGGCAGGGCGCGTCGCCACTGGCTTGCCGCATCCGGGGCCATTAACCCCATATATAGTACGCTTGACCGCAATTAACGCTACATCTAGTATTCATTTCATTGTCACACCACAAGATGTTTGCAAGGACGAAGCCTGATTCATGGAAAAAAACTTCGTTATCCGCAGCGGCACCGCAATGAAAGAGGAATACGAATCATGCGCATTATTATTTACACTAAAAACAACTGTGTCCAGTGTAATGCCACGAAAAATGCACTGGATCGTCAGGGCATCGACTACCACCTCATCAACCTGGATACGCAACCGGAGGCCATCGATAACCTCAAGGCCTTGGGTTACCGCCAGGTACCGGTCGTCATGACGCGTGACGATCACTGGAGTGGGTTCCGCCCTGACAAGATAGCTGGCCTGTCTCAGTCCGTGGCGATGGGCGGATAGCCGCATGTTTCCACTGGTCTATTTTTCCAGCCAGTCGGAAAACACCCATCGGTTTATTCTCCGTCTGGGCCTGCCCGCGTGCCGCATACCGATTGACGCGAAGCAACAGCTGCACATTGACCAGCCCTATATTCTGGTCGTGCCCAGCTATGGCGGCGGCAGCCACCGCGGAGCGGTGCCCAGACAGGTTATTCAGTTTCTCAATGATGACGCCAACCGCAACGGCTTACGCGGCGTTATCGCCGCCGGTAACCGCAATTTTGGCGAAGGTTACTGCCTGGCAGGCGACATCATTGCTAAGAAATGTCAGGTTCCCTATCTGTATCGGTTTGAACTGATGGGAACCCCCGACGATATCGCCAATGTGAAAGCGGGAGTAACCCAATTTTGGCAACGACAGATACCCTCAACGACGTAGCGCTGGATTACCATGCGCTGAACGCCATGCTGAACCTGTATGACGCTGACGGCCGTATCCAGTTTGACAAGGATCAGCAGGCCGCACGTCAGTTTGTTATTCAGCACGTGCAGCCCAACACCCAGCACTTTGCCAGCATCGCCGAGCGCCTGCGCTATCTGGTCGCCGAAGGCTACTACGAAGCTTCCGTACTTAATCAGTATGATTTTAACTTTGTCTGCGGGCTGCACGACGAAGCCGATGCATGGGGCTTTGCGTTCAAGACCTTTTTGGGTGCGTGGAAGTACTACACCAGCTACACCCTGAAAAGTTTTGATGGCAAGCGTTACCTGGAAACCTTCGAGCAGCGTGCCTGTATGGTGGCGCTGACGCTGGCGCAGGGCGATGAACCCCTGGCGCGCTCGGTGCTGGAAGCCATCCTGAGTGGGCGTTTTCAGCCCGCCACGCCGACGTTTCTGAACAGCGGCAAGCAACAGCGCGGCGAACTGGTTTCCTGCTTCCTGCTGCGCATTGAAGACAACATGGAGTCGATTGGCCGGGCCGTGAACTCTGCGCTCCAGCTGTCTAAACGCGGCGGCGGCGTGGCGTTTCTGCTGTCGAACCTGCGTGAGTCCGGCGCGCCGATCAAGCGCATTGAAAACCAGTCTTCCGGCGTTATTCCGGTGATGAAAATGCTGGAGGATGCGTTTTCTTATGCTAACCAGCTCGGCGCGCGTCAGGGAGCCGGCGCAGTCTGGCTGAATGCTCACCATCCGGATATTTTGCGCTTCCTGGATACCAAGCGCGAAAACGCAGATGAAAAAATCCGCATTAAAACGCTGTCGCTGGGCGTGGTCATTCCGGATATCACCTTCCAGCTTGCCAAAGAGAATCAGCCGATGGCGCTGTTCTCGCCCTACGATGTTGAAAGAATCTACGGTCAGGCGTTTGGCGATATCAGCATCAGCGAGAAATACGCGGAGATGCTGGCGGACGACAGAATCCGTAAAACCTATATTCAGCCGCGCGATTTCTTTCAGACGCTGGCGGAAATCCAGTTCGAATCAGGCTATCCCTACATCATGTATGAGGACAGCGTAAACCGGGATAACCCGATTGCCGGTCGCATCAATATGAGCAACCTCTGCTCAGAGATTTTGCAGGTGAACAGCGCCAGCGAATTCAACGAGGATCTCAGCTACCGCCGCATGGGCAAAGATATCTCCTGTAACCTTGGCTCGCTGAATATCGCCCATGCGATGGATTCTGGCGATCTGGCCCACACGGTGGAAACGGCAATTCGGGCGCTGACTTCGGTGTCAGATATGAGTGACATTGGCTCGGTTCCCTCCGTTGCGGAAGGCAATCGCCGCTCGCATGCTATCGGTCTGGGTCAGATGAACCTGCATGGTTACCTGGCCCGTGAAGGCATTGCTTACGGATCACCCGAGGCGCTGGATTTCACCAATCTCTATTTTTACTGCGTGACTTATTATGCCCTGCGCGCCTCGAATCAGCTGGCAAAAGAGCGCCAGCAGGCTTTCGACGGTTTTAGCGCCTCAACCTATGCCACCGGCGCGTATTTTGACAAATATCTGCAAAGCGACTGGCAGCCGCGAACCGCCCGCATCGCCGCCCTGTTTGCCGATGCGGGCATCAGCTTGCCCTGTCACAACGACTGGCTGGCACTGCGTGAATCGGTGATGGCCTCGGGGCTGTATAATCAAAACCTGCAGGCGATACCGCCTACCGGATCGATCTCCTATATCAACCACGCCACGTCCAGTATTCATCCGATTGTGTCGCGAATAGAGATCCGCAAAGAGGGCAAAACCGGTCGCGTTTACTATCCGGCCCCCTTCATGACCAACGACAATCTGGAACTCTATCAGGACGCTTACCAGATTGGGCCGGAAGCCATTATTGATACCTACGCAGAGGCGACCCGACATGTGGATCAGGGCCTGTCATTAACCCTGTTTTTCCGGGATGACGTGACCACGCGCGACATTAATAAAGCGCAGATTTACGCCTGGAAGAAAGGGATTAAAACGCTTTACTACATTCGACTGCGCCAGATGGCCCTGCAAGGCACTGAAATTCAGGGCTGCGTCTCCTGCGCACTGTGAGAACCCATTATGCAACTCAGACAAATTCATGCCATTAACTGGAACCGTATTCAGGATGAGAAAGATCTTGAAGTCTGGAACCGTCTGACCAGCAACTTCTGGCTGCCGGAAAAAGTCCCCTTGTCCAACGATCTGCCGGCCTGGCAGACGCTGGATAAACAGCATCAGCAGTTGACCATCCGCGTATTCACCGGCCTGACGCTGCTGGACACCATCCAGAACGTGCTGGGTGCGCCGGGCTTAATGCCCGATGCGCTGACGCCGCATGAGGAGGCCGTCTTGTCGAATATCAGCTTTATGGAGGCGGTACATGCCCGCTCATACAGCTCGATTTTTTCGACGTTGTGTCATACCAGCGATGTGGATGCCGCTTATCAGTGGAGCGAAGAGAATCAGGCGCTGCAAAATAAAGCCGAGATCATTCTTACTCATTACCGCGCTGACGATCCGTTAAAGAAAAAAATCGCCAGCGTCTTTCTGGAGTCGTTCCTGTTCTATTCTGGATTCTGGCTGCCGATGTACTGGTCAAGCCGTGGCAAACTGACCAATACCGCCGATCTGATTCGGCTCATCATCCGCGATGAGGCCGTTCACGGCTACTATATTGGCTACAAGTACCAAAAAGCCCTTGAGCAGGTTGATGAAAGCCGCCGCGAAGCATTGCAGCAGTTCGCCATCGATCTGCTGCTGGCGCTGTATGAAAACGAGGTTGTTTATACAGAAGCGCTCTATGGCGATGTCGGCTGGGCGGAAGAAGTGAAAACCTTCCTACACTACAACGCCAACAAGGCCTTGATGAATCTTGGCTATGAAGCGCTGTTCCCGGCAGAATTAACTCAGGTTAACCCGGCAATTCTGTCGGCGTTATCCCCAAACGCGGATGAAAATCACGACTTCTTTTCGGGTTCGGGCTCCTCATACGTAATGGGCAAAGCGGTCGAAACGGAAGACGAAGACTGGAGTTTCTAAGGTTGTCTGTGCCGTCATAACAGGTCACAGGCGGTCATGATTACTGGCGCTGATTAATAAGCTGTTATTTCCCTTAAATCAGCGTCATTATTTCTTATTCATTCCCTCCCTTCCGCTCGTCATTCTGCCAATATCTCAGCACTGCACGGTCTAATTACTGTCGTTTTTCAAAATAAATCATAAAAAATTCATCTCCCCGCATCCCTTGTGATGACTGGAAATTATCGCGATAAGGCGTGATTTCCAGCCATGAATATTTTACACCAGGGTTGACAGATAATCTGAGTATGTCAGGTTATAGCCTGCTTAAATTGAACCAGGGTACGTCATTTCACATTAAAATAATTTAATCAGGGCATTAATTACGGATGACAATAAAATTAGAAGTAAAAAATCTTTATAAGGTATTTGGTGATAATCCACAGAGGGCATTTAAATATATTGATAAGGGCTGTGGTAAAGAGGAAATCCTCGAAAAAACAGGCTTATCGCTCGGTGTCAAAAATGCCAGTCTGGCCATTGAAGAAGGCGAGATCTTCGTCATCATGGGGTTATCCGGTTCAGGGAAATCCACCATGGTTCGCCTTCTCAATCGTCTGATAGAGCCGACGCGCGGCCAGGTGATTATTGACGGTGTCGATATTGCAAAAATATCGGACAGCGAACTGCGTGAGGTTCGCCGAAATAAGATCAGCATGGTATTTCAGTCATTCGCCTTAATGCCGCATCTTGACGTTGTAAATAATGCCGCTTTTGGCATGGAATTAGCCGGCATCCCCTTAGCAGAACGTCAGGAAAAAGCCCTTGAGGCATTACGTCAGGTTGGGCTGGAAAATTACGCCCACGCCTATCCTGATGAGCTATCAGGCGGCATGCGTCAGCGTGTAGGTCTGGCACGCGCTTTAGCCATTAATCCCGATATTTTATTAATGGATGAAGCCTTTTCTGCACTCGATCCCTTAATTCGTACCGAAATGCAGGATGAGCTGGTGAAATTACAGGCCAGACATCAGCGCACTATCGTGTTTATTTCACACGACCTGGACGAAGCCATGCGCATTGGCGATCGTATTGCCATTATGCAAAATGGTGAAGTCATTCAGGTCGGCTCACCCGATGAAATCCTGAATAATCCCGCCAATGATTATGTCCGCACGTTCTTCCGCGGCGTCGATATCAGTCACGTCTTTAGCGCTAACGATATTGCACGCCGAAATGCTGGCGCGCTCATTCGCAAAGCGACCGGATTAGGCCCGCGCTCGGCCATACAACTGCTGCAGGAAGAAGATCGTGATTACGGCTACGTGCTGGAGAAACAGAAATTCATCGGCGTAGTGTCAACCGACTCTCTCAAGGCGGCCCTGGCGGCAGGGCAAGGGCTGGAAAGCGCCCTGCTCGACGCGCCAGCGGCGGTTCCTGCCACGACCTCGTTAAACGAACTGCTCTCACACGTGGCGCAGGCTCCCTGTGCCGTTCCGGTGGTGGGAGAAGAAAATCAATACGTCGGTGTGATATCGAAAAGCACGCTGCTACGTGCTTTAGATCGTGAAGGAGCCAGCAATGAGTAAAGACACAGCAACCCCATGGGATAACCCGGCACCGACGGATACCCAGAGCAGCCAAAGTAGCGATCACTGGTCGGGTGCCGCAGATCAGAGCAGTGCCGCCGACAGCGGCCATCATGCCGCCACCGGCGGTGCAGATGCGTGGGGCACGCCAGATGGCAGTGCCGCGACAAGCTCCAGCAGCAGCACAGACTGGTTGAACAACGCGCCTGCACCCCAGGCGGACCATTTCACTATTATGGATCCGTTCCATAAAACCTGGATTCCGCTGGATCACTGGGTCACCGAAGGGATCGACTGGGTCGTGAATCATTTCCGTCCGGTCTTTCAAAGCATTCGCGTACCGGTGGATTATATCCTCAGCGCGTTTCAACAGCTGCTGCTGGGCATGCCCGCGCCGGTGGCTATCGCGCTGTTTGCGTTAATCGCCTGGCAAATCGCCAGCCCGGCAATGGGCATTGCCACACTGATTTCGCTGATCGCTATCGGCGCGATTGGTGCCTGGTCTCAGGCGATGATTACGCTGGCGCTGGTGCTCACCGCCCTGCTGTTTTGCATCATCATTGGGCCTGCCTATGGGGGATCTGGCTGGCGCGCAGTGAACGTGCGGCACGTATTGTGCGTCCGCTGCTGGACGCCATGCAGACCACACCGGCCTTCGTTTACCTGGTGCCGATTGTCATGCTGTTTGGTATCGGGAATGTCCCGGGCGTCGTCGTCACCATCATTTTTGCCCTGCCGCCCATTGTCAGGCTGACCATCCTGGGAATTAAACAGGTTCCTGCCGACCTGATCGAAGCCAGTGAGTCCTTTGGCGCCAGTCCGCGCCAGCTGCTGTTTAAGGTTCAGCTGCCGCTGGCCATGCCCACCATCATGGCGGGTGTGAATCAGACGCTGATGCTCGCCCTGTCGATGGTGGTGATTGCCTCCATGATTGCCGTGGGTGGACTGGGCCAGATGGTGCTGCGCGGCATTGGTCGTCTGGACATGGGCCTGGCCTCCGTGGGCGGCGTCGGCATCGTGATTCTGGCCATTATCCTTGACCGCCTGACGCAGTCGGTGGCGCGTGACAAACGCAGCCGTGGCCGTCGCCACTGGTATCACACCGGCCCTATTGGCCTGCTGACACGTCCTTTCCGTCAATCCTGAATCTTGAGCGCGGCAGTCAACTGCCGCCGTTATCGCGACAATAAAAACGAGGAATAATCATGCGCAAGACGCTCCCTGCTGCCGTTGCCATTCTGGCCACTTTCTCTGCTTCTCACGCTTTCGCGGCCGATCTGCCGGGTAAAGGCATCACGGTGAAACCGGTACAAAGTACGATTGCCGAAGAGACTTTTCAGACGCTGCTCGTGAGCCGGGGCCTGGAGATGCTGGGCTATACCGTTGAGAAACCGAGCGAAGTGGATTACAACGTCGCCTATACCACCATCGCCTCGGGTGATGCGACCTTCCTGGCAACCAACTGGCGGCCACTGCATGACGATATGTATAAAGCCGCAGGCGGGAGCCAGGCATTTTATCGCGAGGGAACCTATGTTTCCGGCGCGGCTCAGGGCTATCTCATCGACAAAAAAACGGCTGAAAAGTATCACATCACCAATATCGCCCAGTTGAAAGATCCCAAGATTGCCAGGCTTTTCGACAGCAATGGCGATGGCAAAGCGGATATGACCGGCTGTACGCCTGGCTGGGGCTGCGAGGCGGTCATTAACCACCAAAACACAGCTTATGGCCTGAGCAACACCGTCACCGCCAACATGGGCAACTATTCGGCGATGATCGCGGATACTCTGGCGCGCTTTAAACAGGGAAAACCTGTCCTTTACTACACCTGGACGCCTTACTGGCTGAGTGATGTGCTTAAACCGGGCCGCGACGTGGTCTGGCTGCAGGTGCCATTCTCTTCATTGCCGGGCGAACAGAAAGGCGTGGATACCAAACTGGCTAACGGCGCGAACTATGGCTTCCCGGTCAACACGATGCACATAGTGGCCAACAAAGCCTGGGCGGAAAAAAATCCCGCCGCCGCGAAACTGTTTGCTGAGATGACACTGCCGATTGGTGATATCAATGCGGAAAATGCCGCCATGCACACAGGGCAAAATTCTGAAGAGGATATCAATCGCCACGTAGACGGTTGGATCAAGAGCCATCAGGCCCAGTTTGATAAGTGGATTAACGACGCGCGCGCCGCGACTCAGTAAGGCTCGGCAGGCAGACGAAGGGCGGACACCTGTCTGCCCTTTTCCGTTATGACTGATTAACAGGCGCATGACATAAACATAGCTCTCAAATAATTTTTTAGGTTATTATTAACGCCACTTTATTAATATTTACCTCTGCCTCCCTATGACAACATCTCGCCCTGGGTTTAACGTCTGCACTGGTGGCACTGATGTCCGTTGCCACTGGCCTCTGTGTTGCCAGCAATTATTATATTCAGCCACTGCTTCATACCATTGCCCAACACTTTAACCTGTCGGTGGCGCTCGCGGGGTTCATTGTGACCAGCGCACAGCTTGGCTATGCCTGTGGGCTGCTGTTGCTGGTCCCGCTTGGCGATATGCTGGAACGGCGCGGCCTGATAGTGGGCATGATGGTGCTGGCGGCGGCGGGCATGGTGATCATTGCTCTCTCTTCCTCATTTCCCTTTCTGCTGTTAGGCACGGTGATCACCGGACTCTTTTCGGTGGCGGCCCAGATTCTGGTGCCGCTGGCCGCGACGCTGGCAGAGCCGGAAAAGCGGGGCAAAGTTACCGGCACGGTCATGAGCGGCTTGCTGCTGGGCATCCTGCTGGCGCGAACCGTTGCGGGCGGGCTGGCGCAGTTAGGTGGCTGGCAAACCGTATACTGGGTCGCCAGAGTATTTATGCTGCTGATGGCGATTGCGCTATGGCGCACGCTGCCGCGCATCACACCTTCTGTTTCATTGAATTATCCGCAATTGCTGATTTCCCTATTTCGGCTGTATGCCGCCGATCCTGTACTGCGCACCCGTTCCGTTACCGGCTGTCTTACCTTTGCGAATTTCAGCATCCTGTGGACATCAATGGCATTTCTGCTCTCTGCCACGCCTTACGGTTTCTCGGAAGGAGAAATCGGGTTACTGGGACTGGTCGGCGCCGCCGGGGCACTGGCAGCCAGGAAAGCTGGCTCGCTGGCGGACAGAGGTCATGCCAAACTCACTACCAGCGCAGGCTTGCTGCTAATGTTGCTGTCCTGGGCGGCCATTGCCTGGGGCGCGCAGCAGCTTGTGGCGCTGATTGTCGGCATCTTAGTGCTGGATCTGGCGGTTCAGGCCGTGCACATCACCAATCAAAGCGTGATATACGCACGCCAGCCTGAGGCACGAAACCGACTGAATGCCGGTTATATGACCAGCTACTTTATTGGCGGTGCGCTAGGCTCATTGCTGTCGGCCAATGCCTACCATTTCGCGGGCTGGTATGGCGTCTGCGCGGCCGGTGCGACACTGACTTGCCTGAATTTACTGATCTGGTGGCGGAATCATCGCCTGGAACAAAGGAATAGCCAGAATAGTGTGATTTAGCCTGTTCAGCGGAGTGTGAGTTTGCTATCGTTGGCCCAAAGTTATTCACGCCAGTTATTTTTTCTTTTGCAATCATTTGATGTCGTACCGTTTCACTGTACGACCAACGCGTATGAAATCGATGCGCAAAACCTTTACCCTGGGGTCAAGGACAGATCTTGAACTACCACAGTGCGACAGCCTGAGGATGACCTGTTAAGGCCAGAATACTCAGCAATGACGCTGCCACCGTGGTGATTATAAAAGTTGAAATTAGTGAGGTTTTTTCTAATGGAAAGTTCGTTTACGCCCATTGAGCAAATGTTAAATATCCGTGCCAATCGTCACACGGATTTCCCCTTCCAGGAAATTCTCCTGACGCGCCTTTGCATGCATATGCAGGGTAAATTGCTGGACAATCGCAACAAAATGCTTAAAGAACAGGGTATTAATGAAACCCTGTTTATGGCGTTACTGACGCTGGATGCGCAGGAAGACCAGAGCATTCAGCCTTCTGAGCTGAGCACCGCCCTGGGTTCCTCACGGACTAATGCCACGCGCATTGCCGATGAGCTGGAAAAACGGGGCTGGATTGAACGTCGTGAAAGCGCGCAGGATCGCCGTTGTCTGCATCTGCATCTGACCGACAAAGGCAATGCATTTCTGCAGCAGGTGCTGCCGCCTCAACATCAGAGCCTGCAATACCTGTGGTCTTCACTGACCGGTGATGAGAAGTCACAGTTGGAAAACATCACCCGCAAGCTGCTTACCCGTCTGGATAAGATGGAAGAAGATAAACTAACTGCTTCCCTGTCGCGGTAATAGCAAGATCTGCGACACAATCACCTGACGAAATCGTTATTTTAACCCTCTTTTATCCGGCCAGCGCTTAGTCGCTGGCTTTTTTGGCTCGGGCGATGGTGAAAACGGAGTTTAACCCGCCGATTAAGTGGAAAACGTGGAGAAATAAATGAGTGCATCAGAGGCGCAAAGCCCGCATCAGCCAGTAAATAACAAGAAGAAAAAGCGCAAAGGCGCGCTGCTATTACTGGCGCTGGTCGTCGTACTGCTTGGCATTGCGTGGGGCGTTTACTGGTACCTGGTGCTACGCCACTATCAGGAAACGGACGATGCTTACGTTGCCGGTAACCAGGTGCAGGTGATGGCCCAGGTTTCAGGCAGCGTCAATAAAGTCTGGTTTGATGATACCGATTTTGTCAAAAAAGGGGATGTGCTGGTATCGCTGGATAAAACCGACGCACAGCAGGCGTTTGAAAAAGCCCAGACCGGGCTGGCGACCAGCGTGCGCCAGGTACATCAGGAGATGATCAACGCGAAACAGTATCAGGCCACCATTGCGCTGCGTCAGACCGCGTTAGATCAGGCGCAGGCCGACCTGAAACGCCGCGAGCCGCTGGGCGCCTCTAACCTGATTGGGCGTGAAGAGCTGCAACATGCACGCGATGCCGTGGCTTCAGCGAAAGCGGAGCTGGATGTGGCGGTTCAGCAGTATAACGCGAACCAGGCGATGATCCTGAATACCTCTCTGGAAAACCAGCCTGCCGTGAAGCAGAGTGCGGCACAGCTGCGTGATGCCTGGCTGGCACTGCAACGTACTGACATTCGCAGCCCAATGGATGGCTATGTCTCGCGCCGCAGCGTGCAGGTTGGCTCGCAAATCAATACCAGTACGCCGCTGATGGCGGTGGTGCCTGCAACCGACTTGTGGGTAGACGCCAACTTCAAAGAGACCCAACTGGCTGGCGTGCGTATCGGCCAACCGGCAACCGTTGTGGCGGACATCTACGGTGACGATGTGGTTTACCACGGTAAAGTTGTCGGTCTGGACATGGGAACCGGAAGCGCGTTCTCCTTGCTGCCGGCGCAAAACGCCACCGGTAACTGGATCAAAGTGGTTCAACGTCTGCCGGTCCGTATTGAGTTGAATCAGGACGAAGTGGCTAAACATCCTCTGCGTATCGGGCTGTCAACATTGGTAGAAATTGATACCGATAATAAAGACGGCAGCGCACTGGCTACCAGCGTTCGTCAGCAGGCTGCCTACAGCAGCAACGCCCTGGCCATTGACCTTGCACCGGTTGATAAGCTGATTACCGATATCGTCCACGCGAACGCCGGATGATCACCCGGAGGCTGTAATGGCACAAGCACCGCTTAAAGGGATGCCGCTGGTCTTAATGACCATTGCGCTCTCCCTGGCGACGTTCATGCAGGTTCTGGATTCCACCATTGCGAACGTTGCTATACCGACCATTGCGGGTAATCTGGGGGCCTCAAACTCCCAGGGGACCTGGGTCATCACGTCTTTCGGGGTGGCAAACGCCATCTCGATTCCGATAACGGGTTGGCTGGCCAAACGCATCGGTGAAGTCAAACTCTTTACCTGGTCGACCATCCTGTTTGCGCTGGCTTCCTGGGCCTGCGGCATGTCCGAAAGCCTGGAAATGCTGATTTTCTTCAGGATAATTCAGGGGATCGTTGCAGGTCCGTTGATCCCGCTGTCGCAAAGCCTGCTGCTGAATAATTATCCGCCCGCAAAACGCAGTATCGCCCTGTCACTCTGGGCGATGACGGTGATTGTGGCCCCCATATGTGGCCCCATTCTCGGCGGCTGGATCAGTGATAACTATCACTGGGGCTGGATCTTCTTTATCAACGTGCCGATTGGTGTTGTGGTCATCATGCTCACGCTGCAAACCCTGCGTGGTCGTGAAACCGCTACCCAGATCCGCCCCATTGATACCGTTGGCCTGGTGCTGCTGGTGGTCGGGGTTGGCTCGTTGCAGGTGATGCTGGATCGCGGTAAAGAGCTGGACTGGTTTAGCTCAACAGAAATTATTGTGCTGACGATTGTCGCGGTGCTGGCGCTGGTGATGCTGTTGATTTGGGAGCTGACAGACGATCACCCGATAGTCGATCTGTCGCTGTTTAAATCGCGCAACTTCACCATAGGCTGCTTATCCATTAGCCTGGCCTACATGCTCTATTTTGGATCGATCGTTCTCTTGCCGCAGTTGCTGCAGGAGGTCTACGGTTATACCGCGACCTGGGCAGGGCTGGCCTCAGCGCCGGTCGGGATTATCCCGGTTATCCTGTCGCCCATCATTGGTCGGTTCTCCCATAAGCTTGATATGCGGAAACTGGTCACCTTCAGTTTCATCATGTATGCCATTTGTTTCTACTGGCGCGCTTACACGTTTGAACCGGGCATGGACTTTGGCGCGTCGGCCTGGCCACAGTTTATTCAGGGCTTCGCGGTCGCCTGCTTCTTTATGCCACTTACCACAATTACGCTGTCGGGTTTGACACCCGACCGGATGGCGGCGGCCTCCAGTTTATCGAACTTTGTGCGTACGCTGGCGGGTTCGATAGGGACGTCGATCACCACCACGATGTGGACGGATCGTGAGGCAATGCACCACAGTAATCTCAGCGAATCGGTGACGCCTTATAACGTTAATGCGCAGCAGATGTACAGTCAGCTTGAGGGGATGGGCATGACGCATCAGCAGGCCTCAGCGTACATCGCTCAGCAGATCACCAATCAGGGATTGATCATTTCCGCCAACGAGATTTTTTGGGCGTCGGCGGGCGTCTTTCTGGTGCTGTTGGTGCTGATCTGGTTTGCCCGTCCGCCCTTTACCGCCGGTGGCGGTGGTGGTGGCGCGCACTAGACGAACACGATGGGGTTCTGGCGTGGAAGTCACGCCCGCCAGAACCCGTTTTTACGCCCAGCGCGTCGCTTTCATATCCATCACGAACCGGTATTTCACGTCACCTTTTAGCATTCGCGTAAAGGCTTCTTCGACCTGCTCTCCACGAATCATCTCAATGTCTGCGGTGATGTTGTTGTCGCCGCAGAAATCCAGCATCTCCTGGGTTTCTTTAATGCTGCCGATGGACGAGCCGCTGATGCTTAAACGACGGAACACCATTGGCGTCACGTTCGGTGAAGCGTGCGGACTGTCGGGAATGCCCACCAGCACCAGGCGGCCATTGGTTTTGAGCGTCGCCAGATAAGGGTCAAGATCGTGCGGGGCCGCCACGCAGTCAACGATAAGATCCAGCGCGTTCTGGCTGGCCTGCATAGCCTGAGCATCGCGTGATACCACCACATGACGGGCACCGAGACGGCGGGCATCCGCGGCTTTGTCAGCCGACGTGGTGAAAAGCGTCACCTCAGCTCCCAGCGCACTCGCCAGCTTCACCGCCATGTGGCCTAACCCACCCAGACCAATCACGCCAACCTTATCGCCCGTTTTCACGTTAAAATGGCGCAGCGGTGACCAGACAGTGACGCCTGCGCACAGCAACGGCGCAACACCGGCCAACGGCAGGTGCTGTGGCACCGAAACCACGAAGTCCTGATCGACCACCACGTGCTCAGCATAGCCGCCTCGGGTAGATTCACCGGTGTATTTATCCGTACCGTTATAGGTCGCAGTGAAACCGGCTTCACAATATTGTTCTTCCTGCTGCTGACAGAAATGACAGGTGCGGCAGGAATCCACCATCACGCCCACGCCAACAATATCACCCGGCGTAAATCGGGTGGCAGCGCTACCGGTTTCGCTCACCCGTCCAACGATTTCGTGTCCTGGCACCAAGGGATAATGGCTTACCGCCCATTCGTTGCGTGCCATATGCAAATCTGAGTGGCAAACGCCACAGTAAAGGATTTCTATCCGGACATCCTGCGGTTGAAGCGGACGCAGCGCGATCTGGCCGGCAGTAAGGGGCTGGGTCGCATCGTGCGCGATCAGTGCATTAATTTTCATGGTGCCTCTCATAGTGACTGGCTTTTGATAACGGAGGGCGGCAAACTCTACTTAAATAGTACCATTATTGATAGTAGTTACCATTTGGTGACCATAAAGGAGGGAGAAGACGATGCCTGCCTGGGTTGAGGGTAAACTGGTTTTTTATGTGGATTCACCGCCGCGCCGACTCATGGATCTTTTTTCTGCCAAGTGGAATCCGATGGTGCTGCATGCGCTGTATCACTGGCCGGGAGGCCGCGCACGCACGGGCGAGTTGCAGCGAAGTTTGCAAGGGATATCAAAAAAGATGTTGTTTCAGACGCTGAAGGAGCTGGAGCAGCGCGGATTGATCACCCGCCATGTTTACGACGTGATCCCACCCAAAGTCGACTATGCGTTAACGGCGCTGGGCCAGACCTTCGCGGAACCGGTAGAGCAGCTGTATCAATGGGGGCTGGATAATCAACGGGCGCTTGATGAGATGGACGAACATGTTGATCAGGCTACGTCCGACGTCGGGCACGGTAAGGCGGGGTAACAGGCTGGCGGAGCATCTTTCACGCCCCGCCGGGAACACTGAACCTGTATGGCACGTTTCACGGCGCCATACATCAGCTGACATCAGGCGTTCTGACGCCACCATTCGGCCAGCAGAACGCCGGTAGCGACGGAGACGTTCAGACTTTCCACGTTGCCGGTGCCGCCAATCGACAGGCTCATATCGCCTTGCTGGAACGTGCTGTCAGACAAGCCTTCACGCTCCTGACCCAGCACCAGTACCATTTTGGCCGGTAGCACCGCGTCAGACAGGGATGTGCCCTGATGGCTCGAGGTCGTCACGATGGTGTAACCCGCTTTGCGGAAGGCTTCGAGTCCTTCATTAAAGGTTGCGCCGCTGATAGCCTGAACGTGTTCAGCGCCGCCTTCCGCCGTGCGAACCGCTGCACCGGATTCCAGCAGCGAGGCATCGTTAACCAGCAGACCTTTCACACCAAAGTGCGCGCAGCTGCGCATGATCGCGCCAAGGTTATGGGGATTGCTGACATCTTCAAGCGCCAGTACACAGTCTTTGCTTTCGGCCTTGTTAAGCCATTCAGCTACGTCCATGCCCATGCGTTTCTTGATCAGGAAGCAGACGCCGCCGTGGTGTTCAGTACCGGAAGCTTTGGTGATCTCTGCGTCATCGACCACGTGGTAGGCTTTGCGGTTAGCCGCCAGCCAGCGCAGCGCATCGCGAAAACGTGGCGTCACGCTTTGCACAAACCAGGCGCGAACGATGCATTCAGGACGGCTCTGGAACAGCGCCTGACAGGCGTTTTCACCGTAAACGCGGGTTTCTTCCAGACGCTGGCGACGAATCTGCTCAACGTCAACCACGCCTTTACCGCTGATCCCTGGGTTTTCCGGTTTGTTGTCTTCCACGACCGCCGCGCGGGAGACGGTGCGCCATGGGGAATCACTGCTGCCGTAAGCATCACGATTGTCGCTGCCGCGATCGTTGCGGCGCGGTGCGCTGTCACTGCGGCGTGGCGCGCTATCGCTGCGACGGCCTGTGCCGCGTCCGCCTTCTTCACTACGCTCAGTGCGCGGGCCGGATGAACGACGATTGTCTTCACGGCGAGCAGCAGGACGGCCACCTTTGCCTGTACGAGGATTCGGCGCGCGCGCGCTTTGCTCATCTTCGCCACGCACATACATGACTTTGACCTTACCACTTTTGCCTTTAAATTCGTCGTTCATTTCTTCCTCCTGCATTGAGAGCGCGAAGATTACCTGATGTGACTGCGCTTAGCTATCAACTATTGTACCTATAGAGCAATCCACATTGAGACGATCTTACCACCCTTTCATAATGGACAATATTGAGCAAAGTGCTCTAGTTCATTATCAGAGGTTTATATGAATACGGTATGCACGTCTTGTCAGGCAACCAATCGCGTTCCCGAAGAACGGCTTGCCGATGGTGCCAAATGTGGTCGTTGCGGCGAAAGCCTGTTTTCTGGCGAGGTCATCAACGCCACCGCCGCCACGCTGGACAGCTATCTGCAGGACGATCTGCCGGTTGTGGTGGACTTTTGGGCGCCATGGTGCGGCCCCTGCGTTAATTTTGCCCCGGTGTTTAAAGACGTCGCACAGGAGCGCAGCGGCAAGGTGCGCTTCATTAAAGTGAATACGGAGGCCGAGCCGGCGCTGAGCAGTCGCTTCCGCATTCGCAGCATTCCCACCATTATGGTCTTTAAGAAAGGTGAGATGGTGGACATGCTAAACGGTGCCATGCCGAAAGCGCCCTTCAACGAGTGGCTCGACGAATCCCTGTAAGCGCAAAAGGCCAGCCCGTGCTGGCCTTTTCCCTTTGTCCGACGCTTCGATTACACTACGCTTTTTCCTGTCCTGAATAATCATGTCTGAAAATGCCGTTTTGCGTTTACGTGCCCAACGTCTGGCCCGCGCCACACGTCCCTTTCTGGCGCGTGGAAACCGTGTGCTTCGTTGCCAGGGATGCCTGTTGCCGGAAAAACACTGTCTGTGCGCCAGCATTCGTGTGCAGTCTGCCCGCAGTCGCTTTTGTCTGGTGATGTTTGATACCGAACCGATGAAGCCAAGTAATACGGGCCGGTTGATCGCCGACGTCTTGCCAGATACCCAGGCCTTTGGCTGGTCACGCACCGAGCCCGATCCTTTACTGCTGCAGGCCGTGGCCAGTGAGGCTTATCAGCCCCTGGTGGTTTTCCCTGCATCTTACGCCGATGAAGGTCGCCAGATTGTGCATTCGCCGCCGCTGTCAGGTAAACCGCCGCTGTTTATCATGCTGGATGGTACCTGGAATGAAGCCCGCAAGATGTTTCGTAAAAGCCCCTGGCTTGACCGCTTTCCGGTGATCTCGCTCAACGTCACCGCGCCGTCCCGCTACAGGCTGCGCGAAGCGCATGGCGAAGGTCAGCACTGCACCGCAGAGATTGCCGCGGCGCTGCTGCACCAGGCCGGCGACCGTGCGGCTGGCGAGGCATTGACCCTGCACTTTGAGCAGTTCCGTCAGGCCTATCTTGCCGGTAAGCCGCATCATCCCGACCAGAAGAAGTAACACTCGCCCTGGCAGGCCGCTTGTCATTATTCAGGCTGGGATCTGCCCGACGGTAAAAAAGCCCAAAAGCGTTTACACTCCCCTAAATGCCGACGAATGGAGAAGGTGATGAGTCAACGTGGACTGGAAGCGCTGTTAAGACCAAAATCAATTGCGGTAATCGGCGCCTCGGTCAAGCCGGGACGGGCAGGCTATTTTATGATGCGTAATCTGCTGGCGGGCGGCTTTAGCGGCCCGGTGTTGCCGGTGACGCCAAAATATAAAGCCGTTAGCGGCGTGCTGGCCTGGCCTGATATTCACAGTTTGCCCTTCGCCCCCGACCTGGCGGTGATCTGTACCCATCACAAAAGAAATCTGGGGCTGTTACAAGAGCTCGGCGAGAAAGGCTGTAAAGCCTGCATCATCCTCTCCGCCCCCGCCAGTCAGCTCGCCGAGTTAAAAGCCTGCGCCAGCCGCTGGCAGATCCGATTGTTAGGCCCAAACAGTCTGGGATTGCTGGCCCCGTGGCAGGGGCTTAACGCCAGCTTTTCTCCTGTTCCCATCGCCAAAGGCCGTATTGCGTTCATATCGCAGTCATCAGCCGTCTCCAACACCATTCTTGACTGGGCGCAGCAACGTAACCTGGGTTTTTCATGGTTTATCGCCTTAGGCGACAGCCTGGATACCGACGTGGACGATCTGCTGGATTTTCTGGCCCGTGACGGCAAAACCAGCGCGATTCTGCTTTATCTTGAACACCTTAGCGATGCCCGCCGGTTTGTGTCGGCCTCCCGTAGCGCATCCCGTAACAAACCTATTTTGATTATCAAAAGCGGCCGCAGTCGCCAGGCACAGGCGCTGCTTGGTACGCACAGCGGTCTCGATGCCGCCTGGGATGCGGCGATCCAGCGTGCGGGCTTGTTACGGGTGCAGGATACGCACGAGCTGTTCACCGCAGTTGAGTCCCTGAGCCATATGCGTCCACCACGCGGGCACCGGCTGATGATTATCAGCAATGGCGCGGCTCCCGCCGCGCTGGCGTTAGATGAACTCTATGCCCGCAACGGTAAGCTCGCCACGCTGGGCGAGCAAACGATAGAGCAGCTTAGTGCCGTTCTGCCGGAAGGCGTCGGGCACGGCAATCCGGTCGATTTAAAGGACGATGCAACGCCGGAACGCTATCTGGCCTGCCTGGCCGTCCTGCTCGACAGCCATGATTTAGATGCCCTGATGATTATTCATGCCCCCAGCGCTGTTGCCCCGGCGACCGAAACCGCAGAGAAAATCATTCAGCTTATTCATCAGCATCCGCGCGGAAAACAGCTCACGCTGTTGACCAACTGGTGCGGCGAATTCTCCTCTCAGGCAGCGCGCCGTGCTTTTACTCAGGCCGGCATTCCCACCTGGCGAACGCCGGAGGGCACCGTCACCGCCTTTATGCATCAGGTTGAATACCGGCGTAACCAGAAATTGTTGCGGGAAACCCCCGCCCTGCCAGTAAACCTGACCCAGGACAGCGCTCAGGCCCACCAGTTGCTGTCTCAGGCGCTGGATAAGGGCATCCTGTCGCTGGATACGCACGAAGTGCAGCCCGTTCTTAAAGCTTACGGCCTCGCGACGTTACCCACCTGGATAGCAAAAGACAGTGAGGACGCCGTCACGATTGCTGAACAAACCGGCTATCCGGTCGCGCTGAAGCTCCGTTCGCCCGATGTGGCGCATAAGTCCGAAGTGCAGGGCGTCATGCTCTACCTGCGTAACGCCGCCGAAGTTAAACGCGCGGCGGACGCGATTATTGACCGGGTCAGGCAGACGCTGCCGCATGCGCGTATTGAAGGACTGGTGGTGCAGAGCATGGCGAACCGGGCTGGTGCCCAGGAGCTGCGGATTGTGGTGGAGCAGGATGCGCTGTTTGGCCCCATCATCATGCTGGGTGAAGGCGGCGTAGAGTGGCAGGCAGAGAAACAGGCGGCGGTTGCTTTGCCGCCGCTGAATATGACCCTGGCGCGCTATCTGGTGATCCAGGCAATAAAAAGCGGCAAGGTCCGCAGCCGAAGTGCCTTGATTCCGCTTGATGTAGCTGGCCTGAGCCAACTGCTGGTTCAAGTCTCTAACCTGGTGGTAGATTGCCCGGAAATACAACGGCTGGATATTCATCCGCTGCTGGCGGCAGGTAGCGATTTCACCTTACTGGACGTTACGCTGACGCTTGCGCCTTTTGACGGTGATAACGAAACGCGTCTGGCCATCCGACCCTATCCTCAGCACCTGGAAGAACAGGTCGAGTTGAAGGACGGTCAGCACTGCTTATTCCGCCCTATCCTGCCGGAAGATGAACCGCTGCTGCGTGACTTTATCAGCCAGGTGACGAAAGAAGATCTCTACTACCGCTACTTTAGCGAAATTAATGAATTCACCCATGACGATTTGGCCAATATGACGCAGATTGACTACGACCGGGAAATGGCGATTGTCGCCGTTCGGCAGCATCAGGGGCAGCCAGAAATCATCGGTGTGACCCGCGCGATTTCGGATGCCGACAACGTTGATGCCGAGTTTTCGGTACTGGTGCGCTCCGATCTTAAAGGGCTGGGGATGGGAAGACGTTTACTGGAAAAAATGATCCGTTACACCCGCGCGCATGGCTTGCAACAACTGAATGGCATTACCATGCCCGGCAACCGCGGCATGGTGACGCTGGCGAAAAAACTCAACTTTGACGTGGATGTCCAAATGGACGATGGCATCGTCAGTCTTAAGCTTTTGTTACAGGATAATGTCAGTTTGCCGTGTAGAGAAAAGTAAAAATCGCCCAGTTCGTCGTGGTTGATGTTATTATTTAGCGTTATGACCCTGATTTGGTGGCAAAAGGCCATACAATGAACCGAGAAGAAGTGCACTGTGATGTTGTCTAAATTTAAACGCAATAAACACCAACAACACCTCGCACAGCTGCCTAAACTGTCACAATCTGTTGCGGATGTGTCGACGCTTTATTCGCCCGCCGAATTTCGTGAGACGCTTTTGGAAAAGATTGCGTCAGCGCAATCGCGCATTTGTATCGTCGCACTCTATCTGGAAAATGACGATGCGGGCCGCGCCGTCATGAATGCACTGTATGCTGCGAAACTCGCTCGCCCACAGCTCGACATCAGTATTTTAGTCGACTGGCACCGTGCCCAACGTGGCCGCATTGGTGCTGCACGAGGCGTGACCAATGCCGACTGGTATTGTGAGATGGCCCAACAGCATCCCGACCACGTCATTCCTGTCTACGGCATTCCGGTTAATACTCGCGAGGCACTCGGAGTACTGCATCTGAAAGGCTTCATCATTGATGATACGCTGCTCTACAGCGGGGCCAGCCTGAATGACGTTTACCTGCATCAGCACGATAAATACCGCTACGATCGCTACCAGCTCATTCGTAATCCCGCGCTGGCCGATACCATGTTTGAATGGATCAACCACCATTTAAAAGACGCCGAGGCCGTCAATCGCCTGGACTATGCTGAGCGTCCTTCCAGTCCGGAAATTAAAAATGAAACGCGTCAGTTTCGTCAGGACCTGCGCGGGTTCAACTATCAGTTTGAAGGCAACGCCGGCAACGATGAACTCACCGTGACGCCACTGGTCGGCCTGGGCAAGCGTAGCCTGCTGAACAAGACCATTTTCCATTTGATGCCCTGCGCTGAAAAGAAGCTCACCATCTGCACGCCTTATTTCAACCTGCCTGCGCTGCTGGTGCGCAATATCATTGGCCTGCTACGTCAGGGGCGTGACGTTGAGATCATCGTGGGTGATAAAACAGCGAATGACTTCTATATCGCACCCGATCAGCCATTTAAGATCATCGGTGCACTGCCCTACCTCTACGAAATTAACCTGCGTCGCTTTTTAAGCCGACTGCAGTACTACGTTAGCAACGGGCAGCTGACCGTACGTTTATGGAAAGACGGTGAAAACAGCTATCACCTGAAAGGAATGTGGGTTGACGATGAGTGGCAGCTCATCACAGGCAACAATCTTAATCCCCGCGCCTGGCGGCTGGATCTCGAGAATGCGGTACTGATCCACGATCCGCATCAGCAGTTGGCCGATCAGCGACAGCATGAGCTGATGCTGATCCGTCAACATACCACGGTCGTTGGACACTTTCGTGAGCTGGAGAGCATCGCTGACTACCCGGCGAAAGTGCGTAAGCTGATTCGCCGTCTACGCCGTATTCGTATTGACCGCCTCATCAGCCGCATACTGTAAACCCTCAGAATGCCGCAGCCTGCCTGCGGCACTCCTTTCCTCTGCTACAGCTTAATTCCTTTCCCATGCCGGTGGAGCAGCAGCGAAACCAGAAACGCCAGCGCGCCCATCGCAGACACGTACCAGAAGAAGGTGGTTTCCATCCCTTTGTGCTTCATCAGTAACGCCACGTACTCTGCAGACCCACCGAAGATCGCATTCGCCACCGCATAAGACAGCCCGACGCCCAGGGCTCGCACCTGCGGCGGAAACATCTCAGCTTTCAGAATCCCACTGATCGAGGTGTAAAAGCTGGTAATAAGCAGTGCCAGCATAATCAGAACAAATGCCATGCCCGGACTCTGTACGTTTTGCAGCAGAGTAAGGATGGGTACGGTACAGATTGCTGCACCGGCACCGAAAATCATCATGGACGTGCGTCGGCCTATTTTATCCGACAAACCGCCAATAACGGGCTGCAGCAGCATATAGACGAAGAGCACACCGGTCATCAATGCACTGGCGGTTTTCGCATCCATACCAGAGGTATTTACCAGATACTTTTGCATGTAGGTTGTAAAGGTGTAAAAGCTCAACGAACCGCCCGCCGTAAAGCCCAGCACCATCAGGAAGGGTTTGGTGTGATTACGTAACAGGCCAATGACGCTACCGGCATCCCGATGCTCACGGCTCTGTTTATCGGAGGTTTCGTCCAGAGAGCGGCGCAGCCATAACGCCACCACGGCCAGCGCAGCGCCTAAAAAGAACGGGATGCGCCAGCCCCATGTGCGTAGCTCCTGGTCGGTTAAGATGAACTGCAGCACCACCACCGTCAGCACAGCGGCTAACTGCCCACCAATTAAGGTGACGTATTGAAAGGAGGCATAAAAGCCTTTGCGCCCTTCCAGGGCCACTTCACTCATATAGGTTGCACTTGTGCCGTACTCCCCGCCCACCGACAGCCCCTGGAACATACGAGCCAGTAACAGCAGGGCTGGCGCGGCTATCCCAATGCTGTTGTAACCCGGCAGACAGGCGATAACCAGCGATCCGAAACACATCATACAGACAGAAATCAGCATGGATTTTTTACGCCCGTGGCGGTCACCAATATAGCCAAATAACCATCCGCCAATCGGCCTCATTAAAAAGCCTGCGGCAAACACGCCTGCCGTCTGGAGCAACTGGGTTGTCGTATCCCCTTGCGGAAAGAAGATATGGGCAAAGTAGAGTGAGAAAAACGAGTACACATAAAAGTCGAACCATTCGACGAGATTACCTGAGGATGCACCTACTATGGCCCAGATACGTTTTTTTCTGTCGAGCAACTGCGATTGTGGATTTTTGATCACATCTGACATGCTATGCCTCGGCTCCATGCTGATAAGCAGCGTTAAAGCGTTGAGTAAAGCATGGACGGGAATAAAACGGAAAGAGGTGTTGGTTCTGGATGACAAAATGTGACTTATGTTGTTAATTTGCTGTAACAACTGAAAGTGTCAGACCACCGCGCCAGCCCGCTACGAATATCAAAAACGACCGACCTTTCTCTACAACATGTGTACGAGCAGTGCAGACAGGCCGGTGTTTTAGTGCATCAGAACGTCGTGACTACCGTGACGCCCGGTGATTCAAACTTATCCATATTGATTAACGCTTCTATGGATTGCTTGAGGCTGATGGTGCGGCCAATGAGCTTTTCAGGACAGAGTTTACCGGTGGCAATCATGTTCATCATGTCGCCGTAACGATGAGCCTGCATGCCGTGACTGCCAATAATCTCCAGTTCGTTAGCAATAACGCTGGCCATTGGAATGGGCGGTGCACTGTGTTCGCCCGCCATCAGGCCTATCTGGATGTGCCTGCCTCTTTTTCTTAAGGAATGAATGGAGTTCACGCAGGTCACAGTATGACCCAGCGCATCCAGTGACACATGTGCTCCGCCTTGGGTGATTTCTCTAATGGCTTCCGCCACATTGTGCACGCGAGCGCCATTTACTACGGCAACTGCACCCAAATCACGGGCCAGCTGCAGCTTTTCATCCGAAATATCCACCGCCACCACGTTTGCCCCGAGCGCATTCGCGATCATGATGGCGGAAAGTCCCACACCGCCACAGCCGTGCACGGCAAGCCACTGTCCTGCCGACGTTCTTCCCTGATCGACCACTGCCCTGAACGAGGTAATAAAACGGCACCCGAGACTGGCTGCGGTAGTGAAGTTCAGCGTGTCCGGCAGTGCGATAAGGTTTAAGTCGGCCTGCTGTATCGCTACGTATTCGGCGAACGATCCCCAGTGCGTGAAGCCAGGCTGGAACTGATGGTCACAGACCTGCTGATTACCGGTATGACATTCGTGACAAAAGCCGCACCCCGATACGAAGGGTACCGTGACATTATCGCCTGGCCGCCATTTAGTCACCGCGTTGCCAACGGCTTCAATTGTGCCTGCGAATTCGTGTCCCGGCACATGAGGCAGAGGAATATCGGGATCGTGCCCGACCCAGCCGTGCCAGTCACTTCGGCAAACACCGGTGGCTTTGACCCGAATCACCACGCCATGCGGCTCGGGAGTAGGGTCCGGGACCGTTTGCAGCATCGGCGGCGACAGAAATGACTCGTATATCACTGCTTTCATCAGTAAACCCTCATCGTAGGCGTTCATAAAATTATACCTTTCGATTCGGAAATTACTTTTCATCTGTTGCAGGCGGATAATTATTTATGAAATTATCCTTCATCAAACATGCAATGGTTGAGTGGATATTTCAGTGAGTCTTCTTGATAAGAAAGATCTGGCGCTGCTGCGTTATCTGCAGCAGGACGGCAGGGTATCGAGTCTTAAACTTTCACAGGATTTGGATGTTAGCCCGGCTTCTGCATGGCGACGTCTGAAACGGCTTGAGGATGAGGCGTTTATTGAGGGTTATCAGGCGGTGGTTAACCGCAGAAAAGTGGGCTTTGGCGTGATGGCATTTGTCCGTCTGGTCTGTAGCCAGCACAGTGAAGCGGCAACGCGGGATTTTGAAGACAGGATTAATGCCAATCCCTATGTGCTTTCCTGCCACAACATTACCGGTGAAGCTGATTTCCTTTTACAGGTCGTGGCGCGCGACTTAGACCATTACAGTCTTTTTATCGAAAAGGAACTGCGTAAATTACCGGGGATACTGAGTATTAATTCTTCGATTTCGCTCAGAGAAGTGAAGAAAACGCATCCGCTACCGGTTTAACGGTGTCGCGATTTTGCAGGATGCAATGCAAAGTTGCTTTTCACTCGTTCTACCCTTCATAGCTAGGTAGTCGGCAAATTCCTTGTTGCCTGATTAATGCTATCGGTTAAAAAAACAGCTATTGCATTGTGCTGGATCTCAAACAGAGAAGGAATGCGGTGAATTGCGGTCAGGTACTTGCGGCTTTTGTTGACCTGCGGCTTTTGTATCGATGGCGTTTGTTGTATCACGATGATCAGGCGGTTCGTCGTCTTTGGGCAGGGGGTGCAGGTATATGACGCCGGGCGCGGCATGCCATCCGGCTTTCTCACGCGCCATTTTCCCGATCCGGCGGTTTTAATGACGCGGAAGGCACTCGCGCGGTCCCGGCCGTGCAGGACAGCCGGCCTGACGACCCGCTTTTCACCGGTTACGCACGTAAAAAAGCCCTGAACGTCAGTTCAGGGCTTTTTTACTTGTTTGATGCCTGGCAGTTTATGAATCACGCTGTGATTCACCCTTCGGGCCGCTGCCTCGCAGTGTTCAAAAGCGTTCGCTTTTGTCCTACTCTACTGAGTAGTGAACTGCCCGAAGTTACGTGCAGGTCGTTCAATTTGATGCCTGGCAGTTCCCTACTCTCGCATGGGGAGACCCCACACTACCATCGGCGCTACGGCGTTTCACTTCTGAGTTCGGCATGGGGTCAGGTGGGACCACCGCGCTACAGCCGCCAGGCAAATTCTTTGTGCTCCGTCCTGCGTCTTTCACGCTGCTGCCGCGCTGGCTTCCCTCGCGCCGCTCAGTCACATACCTCAGTATGCTCCTTCACCCCGTCTCGGTTACCGCCTTGCACTCAGCGCAAAATCCTTCGGACTCACGTCCGCAGAACAGAACTAAATTCTTTATCCGGTAAACAATGCTGAAAATTTAAGTCGTCTCTCAACCAAAACGCCTCTGGCGTTGTAAGGTTAAGCCTCACGGGTCATTAGTACCGGTAAGCTCAACGCATCGCTGCGCTTACACACCCGGCCTATCAACGTCGTCGTCTTCAACGTCCCTTCAGGAGCCTTAAAGGCTCAGGGAGAACTCATCTCGGGGCAAGTTTCGTGCTTAGATGCTTTCAGCACTTATCTTTTCCGCACTTAGCTACCGGGCAGTGCCACTGGCGTGACAACCCGGACACCAGCGGTGCGTTCACTCCGGTCCTCTCGTACTAGGAGCAACCCCCCTCAATTCTCCAGCGCCCACGGCAGATAGGGACCGAACTGTCTCACGACGTTCTAAACCCAGCTCGCGTACCACTTTAAACGGCGAACAGCCGTACCCTTGGGACCTACTTCAGCCCCAGGATGTGATGAGCCGACATCGAGGTGCCAAACACCGCCGTCGATATGAACTCTTGGGCGGTATCAGCCTGTTATCCCCGGAGTACCTTTTATCCGTTGAGCGATGGCCCTTCCATTCAGAACCACCGGATCACTATGACCTGCTTTCGCACCTGCTCGAGCCGTCACTCTCGCAGTCAAGCTGGCTTATGCCATTGCACTAACCTCCTGATGTCCGACCAGGATTAGCCAACCTTCGTGCTCCTCCGTTACGCTTTGGGAGGAGACCGCCCCAGTCAAACTACCCACCAGACACTGTCCGCAGCCCGGATTACGGGCCTACGTTAGAACACCAAACATTAAAGGGTGGTATTTCAAGGCCGGCTCCACGCAGACTGGCGTCCACGCTTCAAAGCCTCCCACCTATCCTACACATCAAGGCTCAGTGTTCAGTGTCAAGCTGTAGTAAAGGTTCACGGGGTCTTTCCGTCTTGCCGCGGGTACACTGCATCTTCACAGCGATTTCAATTTCACTGAGTCTCGGGTGGAGACAGCCTGGCCATCATTACGCCATTCGTGCAGGTCGGAACTTACCCGACAAGGAATTTCGCTACCTTAGGACCGTTATAGTTACGGCCGCCGTTTACCGGGGCTTCGATCAAGAGCTTCTCCTTGCGGATAACCCCATCAATTAACCTTCCGGCACCGGGCAGGCGTCACACCGTATACGTCCACTTTCGTGTTTGCACAGTGCTGTGTTTTTAATAAACAGTTGCAGCCAGCTGGTATCTTCGACTGGCTTCGGCTCCGGGAGCAAGTCCCTTCACCTACGCGCCAGCGTGCCTTCTCCCGAAGTTACGGCACCATTTTGCCTAGTTCCTTCACCCGAGTTCTCTCAAGCGCCTTGGTATTCTCTACCTGACCACCTGTGTCGGTTTGGGGTACGATTTTGTGTTACCTGATGCTTAGAGGCTTTTCCTGGAAGCAGGGCATTTATCACTTCAGCACCGTAGTGCCTCGTCGTCACGCCTCAGTGTAAAGTGAACCGGATTTGCCTGGAACACACACCTACACGCTTAAACCGGGACAACCGTCGCCCGGCCGATATAGCCTTCTCCGTCCCCCCTTCGCAGTAACACCAAGTACAGGAATATTAACCTGTTTCCCATCGACTACGCCTTTCGGCCTCGCCTTAGGGGTCGACTCACCCTGCTCCGATTAACGTTGAACAGGAACCCTTGGTCTTCCGGCGACAAGGTTTTTCACCTTGTTTATCGTTACTTATGTCAGCATTCGCACTTCTGATACCTCCAGCATGCCTCACAGCACACCTTCGACGGCTTACAGAACGCTCCCCTACCCAACAACGCATAAGCGTCGCTGCCGCAGCTTCGGTGCATGGTTTAGCCCCGTTACATCTTCCGCGCAGGCCGACTCGACCAGTGAGCTATTACGCTTTCTTTAAATGATGGCTGCTTCTAAGCCAACATCCTGGCTGTCTGGGCCTTCCCACATCGTTTCCCACTTAACCATGACTTTGGGACCTTAGCTGGCGGTCTGGGTTGTTTCCCTCTTCACGACGGACGTTAGCACCCGCCGTGTGTCTCCCGTGATAACATTCTCCGGTATTCGCAGTTTGCATCGGGTTGGTAAGCCGGGATGGCCCCCTAGCCGAAACAGTGCTCTACCCCCGGAGATGAGTTCACGAGGCGCTACCTAAATAGCTTTCGGGGAGAACCAGCTATCTCCCGGTTTGATTGGCCTTTCACCCCCAGCCACAGGTCATCCGCTAATTTTTCAACATTAGTCGGTTCGGTCCTCCAGTTAGTGTTACCCAACCTTCAACCTGCCCATGGCTAGATCACCGGGTTTCGGGTCTATACCCTGCAACTTAACGCCCAGTTAAGACTCGGTTTCCCTGCGGCTCCCCTATACGGTTAACCTTGCTACAGAATATAAGTCGCTGACCCATTATACAAAAGGTACGCAGTCACCCCCATAAAGAAGGCTCCCACTGCTTGTACGTACACGGTTTCAGGTTCTGTTTCACTCCCCTCGCCGGGGTTCTTTTCGCCTTTCCCTCACGGTACTGGTTCACTATCGGTCAGTCAGGAGTATTTAGCCTTGGAGGATGGTCCCCCCATATTCAGACAGGATACCACGTGTCCCGCCTTACTCATCGAACTCACAGCCTGTGCACCTTTGTGTACGGGAGTATCACCCTGTACCCTGCGACTTTCCAGACGCTTCCACTGATGCACAAGCTGATGATGGTTCTGGGCTCCTCCCCGTTCGCTCGCCGCTACTGGGGGAATCTCGGTTGATTTCTTTTCCTCGGGGTACTTAGATGTTTCAGTTCCCCCGGTTCGCCTCATACAGCTATGTATTCACTGCATGATAGTGTGACGAGTCACACTGGGTTTCCCCATTCGGGTATCGCCGGTTATTGCGGTTCATATCACCTTACCGGCGCTTATCGCAGATTAGCACGCCCTTCATCGCCTCTGACTGCCAGGGCATCCACCGTGTACGCTTAGTCGCTTAACCTCACAACCCACAGGCGTTTATCTGTTTCGCCGTAACGGCTTCACAGTTAGCTTGTAAGCTGTAAGCTTTTGAGAGACTCGAACGCGTTGTACTGTGTTCCTTATTACGGAGGAACACGACAATGCGTCGTTTCAAATTTTCAGCTTGTTCCGGATTGTTAAAGAGCAAATATCTCAAACGTGACCCTGAGGCCAGTTTTGAGATACTTCGTGGAGACACCTTTCACCTGTCACCAAGCAAGTGGCGTCCCCTAGGGGATTCGAACCCCTGTTGCCGCCGTGAAAGGGCGGAGTCCTAACCGCTAGACGAAGGGGACACTGACGTGTCTCGACTTCGCAGCCGTCTTGCTTCTTTATCTTTCTATCAGACAATCTGTGTGAGCACTTCGCGGGAAAGTATCTTCAGGTAAGGAGGTGATCCAACCGCAGGTTCCCCTACGGTTACCTTGTTACGACTTCACCCCAGTCATGAATCACAAAGTGGTAAGCGCCCTCCCGAAGGTTAAGCTACCTACTTCTTTTGCAACCCACTCCCATGGTGTGACGGGCGGTGTGTACAAGGCCCGGGAACGTATTCACCGTGGCATTCTGATCCACGATTACTAGCGATTCCGACTTCACGGAGTCGAGTTGCAGACTCCGATCCGGACTACGACGCACTTTATGAGGTCCGCTTGCTCTCGCGAGGTCGCTTCTCTTTGTATGCGCCATTGTAGCACGTGTGTAGCCCTACTCGTAAGGGCCATGATGACTTGACGTCATCCCCACCTTCCTCCGGTTTATCACCGGCAGTCTCCTTTGAGTTCCCGACCGAATCGCTGGCAACAAAGGATAAGGGTTGCGCTCGTTGCGGGACTTAACCCAACATTTCACAACACGAGCTGACGACAGCCATGCAGCACCTGTCTCACGGTTCCCGAAGGCACTAAGGCATCTCTGCCGAATTCCGTGGATGTCAAGAGTAGGTAAGGTTCTTCGCGTTGCATCGAATTAAACCACATGCTCCACCGCTTGTGCGGGCCCCCGTCAATTCATTTGAGTTTTAACCTTGCGGCCGTACTCCCCAGGCGGTCGACTTAACGCGTTAGCTCCGGAAGCCACTCCTCAAGGGAACAACCTCCAAGTCGACATCGTTTACGGCGTGGACTACCAGGGTATCTAATCCTGTTTGCTCCCCACGCTTTCGCACCTGAGCGTCAGTCTTCGTCCAGGGGGCCGCCTTCGCCACCGGTATTCCTCCAGATCTCTACGCATTTCACCGCTACACCTGGAATTCTACCCCCCTCTACGAGACTCAAGCCTGCCAGTTTCAAATGCAGTTCCCAGGTTAAGCCCGGGGATTTCACATCTGACTTAACAGACCGCCTGCGTGCGCTTTACGCCCAGTAATTCCGATTAACGCTTGCACCCTCCGTATTACCGCGGCTGCTGGCACGGAGTTAGCCGGTGCTTCTTCTGCGGGTAACGTCAATCGACAAGGTTATTAACCTTATCGCCTTCCTCCCCGCTGAAAGTACTTTACAACCCGAAGGCCTTCTTCATACACGCGGCATGGCTGCATCAGGCTTGCGCCCATTGTGCAATATTCCCCACTGCTGCCTCCCGTAGGAGTCTGGACCGTGTCTCAGTTCCAGTGTGGCTGGTCATCCTCTCAGACCAGCTAGGGATCGTCGCCTAGGTGGGCCGTTACCCCGCCTACTAGCTAATCCCATCTGGGTTCATCCGATAGTGAGAGGCCCGAAGGTCCCCCTCTTTGGTCTTGCGACGTTATGCGGTATTAGCCACCGTTTCCAGTGGTTATCCCCCTCTATCGGGCAGATCCCCAGACATTACTCACCCGTCCGCCACTCGTCACCCGAGGAGCAAGCTCCTCTGTGCTACCGTCCGACTTGCATGTGTTAGGCTGCCGCCAGCGTTCAATCTGAGCCATGATCAAACTCTTCAATTTAAAGTTTGATTTGCTGAAACAAGTCCAGCGGTGCTCATCTGTAAAACGTCATAATGAATTTCATTATGTGTTCACTCGTGAGGCTTTGATATTTTTTACGTCCGGAGACGCTGATATCAATCCTGCGAGTGCCCACACAGATTGTCTGATAAATTGTTAAAGAGCAGTGCGAACAGCGGGTTAACCGTCTGTCGCGAGGTGGCGTATATTACGCTTTCCTCCTTCAGAGTCAACCTCTTTTTCAGAAGTTTTTCTCCGGCGGCTCAGTTGCCTGACCCTCTCAACACCGCATTCCGTAAGCCGTTGTGCCGTGTCAGTGGAGGCGCATTATAGGCAAATATTTTAGGCTGACAAGCGCTAATTCAAATAAATCTTTCGAGTGATTACTTTCCAGGCAATACGCTTTAAAAAAAGCCAAAACCACAGATTCCGCGTACAAAAAACGGGCGTAACGCCCGTTTTTAATAAATATGCCTTTACTGGTGGGCAGTAATGACATCGTCTTTTACGTCCATCTCTATCACTTTGCCCGGGACCAGCTCACCAGAAAGAATCTGCTGTGCCAGTGGGTTTTCTATCTGCTGCTGGATAGCGCGTTTCAGTGGACGCGCACCGTAAACCGGGTCATAACCGTTTTCGCCCAACAGTTTGATCGCCGCATCAGAGATATGCAGCTGATAGCCTCGGTCTTCCAGACGTTTGTACAGCCGCTGCAGTTGAATCTGTGCAATAGACGCAATGTGTTTCTCACCCAGCGGATGGAACACCACTACCTCGTCAATACGGTTCACGAACTCTGGACGGAAATGTTGACCCACTACGCCCATCACCAGATTTTTCATCTCGGGATAATTCAGATTGCCGAAACGTTCCTGAATTAAATCTGAGCCCAGGTTAGAGGTCATGATCACGACCGTATTGCGGAAATCAACGGTGCGCCCTTGTCCGTCCGTCAACCGGCCATCATCCAGAACCTGCAGCAAAATATTGAAGACATCGGGATGCGCCTTCTCGATTTCATCCAACAGGATCACAGAATAAGGACGACGGCGAACCGCTTCAGTCAGATAGCCGCCCTCTTCATAGCCGACATAACCCGGAGGTGCGCCCACCAGCCGCGACACAGAATGTTTTTCCATAAATTCTGACATGTCGATACGAACCATCGCATCGTCACTGTCGAACAGGAAGTTAGCCAGTGATTTACACAGTTCCGTTTTACCCACACCTGTTGGGCCCAGGAACAGGAACGACCCGACAGGACGATTAGGATCGGCCAGACCTGCGCGGCTACGGCGAATGGCATTGGAAACCGCTTCAACCGCTTCATCCTGTCCGATGACTCGTGAATGCAGTTCCTGCTCCATACGCAGAAGTTTGTCGCGCTCCCCTTCCATCATCCGGGCGACCGGAATACCGGTCCAGCGCGCCAGAACATCGGCAATCTCAACGTCCGTTACGCGGTTACGCAGCAGCTTCATCGTCTTGCCTTCAGACTGTGTAGCGGAAGCCAGCTGTTTCTCCAGCGCCGGGATCTTGCCGTACTGCAGTTCAGACATCTGTGCCAGATCGCCTGAGCGACGTGCCTGCTCAAGGGTAAGGCGCGCCTGCTCCAGCTCCGCTTTGATATTCTGCGTGCCGGTCAACGAGGCCTTTTCCGCTTTCCACTCTTCTTCCAGCTCGGCATATTCACGCTCTTTCTGGTTTAGCTCGGCTTCCAGCATATCCAGACGTTTGACGCTGGCATCATCAGATTCTTTCTTCAACGCCTGCTGTTCCAGCTTCAGCTGAATAATACGGCGCTCCAGACGATCCAGTGCTTCCGGCTTGGAGTCAATCTGCATACGGATACTGGATGCCGCCTCATCAATAAGGTCAATCGCCTTATCTGGCAACTGGCGATCGGCTATGTAGCGATGAGAAAGCGTTGCTGCCGCGACGATAGCCGGGTCAGTGATCTGCACATGATGGTGCAACTCATAACGCTCTTTCAAACCCCGCAAAATCGCGATGGTATCTTCAACGCTGGGCTCTGCCACAAACACTTTCTGGAAACGGCGCTCCAGCGCTGCGTCTTTCTCGATATACTGGCGATATTCGTCCAGCGTGGTAGCGCCGACACAGTGTAACTCGCCGCGCGCCAGCGCAGGTTTCAGCATATTGCCGGCGTCCATTGCACCATCTGCTTTACCCGCGCCCACCATGGTATGCAGCTCATCAATAAACAGAATGACGTTGCCTTCCTGCTTAGACAGGTCGCTGAGCACGCCTTTCAGACGCTCTTCGAATTCACCACGGTATTTAGCCCCTGCCACCAGCGCGCCCATATCCAGTGCCAGCACACGGCGGCCTTTCAGCCCTTCCGGCACTTCACCATTGATAATGCGCTGCGCCAGCCCTTCGACGATGGCGGTTTTACCTACGCCGGGCTCACCAATCAACACGGGGTTGTTTTTAGTACGACGTTGCAGTACCTGGATGGTACGGCGAATCTCTTCATCACGCCCAATCACCGGATCGAGCTTGCCTTTCTCGGCGCGCTCGGTGAGATCGATCGTATATTTCTTTAAAGCCTGACGCTGATCTTCAGCACCCTGATCGTTCACGTTGTCGCCTCCACGAAGTTGTTCAATCGCTTTGGTGAGCTTTTCGTTGGTGACGCCTGCGGATTTCAATATGTCCGCCAGCGAGCCACGTGAATCCAGGGCTGCCAAAACAAATAATTCTGATGAGATAAAGTTGTCGTTGCGCTTCTGTGCCAGCTTATCGCACAGGTTAAGCACTCGGATCAGGTCGGATGATGGCTGCACATCTCCGCCGCTGCCTTCTACCTGCGGCAAACGGTCAATAGCCTGATCAATTTGCGTACGTAACGATGCTACGTCAGTACCGGCTGAGGACAACAGGGGCGCAACGGAACTCCCTTCCTGCTTGAGCAACGCGCTCATCAGGTGCAAGGGTTCAATAAACTGGTTATCCTGTCCTAAAGCCAAAGACTGCGCGTCGGACAGAGCGAGTTGAAATTTATTAGTAAGACGATCCAGACGCATAATTCCTCCCATTACAGGTCAAATGCTACTGGAGATTAAAATGAGGTCATTCCTCAAATATTCAAGGTTAATGACCTGAAAAAGGACTAAAAAACGCGCTGTCTGGATCGTCTTACGGGCTAAGACTATAACAGCCAAATTAAAGTTGCCATACGGCCGGTGATGCCATCCCGACGATAGGAGAAAAAATCGTCCTGCTCGCTAAAGGTACAACGTGAATCCGCACTCACTGATTTCACGCCTGCAGCATGGAGCCGCTGACGGGCCAGTAGCCAGATATCCGCGTAGAATTTTTCCCCCGCCGGACGAAAAGCGGCAGCTGCCTCAGGATCGTGATTCATAAACGCGCGACGCACTTCTGCACCGACTTCGAACGCATCAGGACCAATGGCCGGCCCGAGCCAGGCGTGAATATTGCCGGGCGCAGCCTGAAACTGTGCCAGGGTATTTTCCAGTACGCCGCCACACAGCCCGCGCCATCCTGCATGAGCCGCAGCAACTTCACGGCCGTCATCCGAACAAAACAGCACAGGCAGGCAGTCAGCCGTCATGATTGCACATACCACGCCCGTTTCCCGCGTAATACAAGCATCTGCCTGTCGCGGCGCGGTTCCCCCTGCGCTCAGGCAGGCAACGTCGGTTGAATGAACCTGCTCCAGCCACTGCGGCATCGCGGGCAACGCCGCAAGCGCTATCAGCCGCTCACGGTTGGCTGCCACATGATGCAGCTTGTCACCGACATGGCTGCCGAGATTAAGCGAACGCCAGTTCCCCTCGCTCACGCCGCCCTGCCGTAATGTTGAGACGGCACGCACCCGATCGGGTGCCGGCCATTGTGGAATAATCAGGCTCATAGCCAGTCCAGCTGATCCTTGAACATCTCTGTATCCGCTTTCAGCGCATCAATCAGATCAATCATGTCCTGAGGTATCGCGGCATGGAATTCCATCTCAATCCCAGAGATAGGATGGTAAAGCCGGAGCATCGTCGCATGCAGCGCCTGGCGATCAAACCCGCGCAGCGTGGTAATAAAGTCTTCCGATGCGCCTTTTGGCGGACGCGGACGGCCACCGTAAAGCGGGTCGCCCACCAGAGGATGATTAATATGCGACATATGCACACGGATCTGGTGCGTACGGCCGGTTTCCAGGCGCAGACGCAACCGCGTATGAGCACGGAAATGCTCCATGATGCGATAGTGAGTGACAGCCGGTTTCCCCATGGGATGCACGGACATATGCGTACGTTTAGTCGAGTGACGGCTAATCGGTTCATCGACCGTGCCGCCAGCAGTCATCGTACCGATGGCGACCGCTTCATATTCACGTGTAATTTCACGGCGCTGAAGGGCGTCGACAAGGTGCGTTTGCGCCGGGACGGTTTTCGCCACGACCATCAGCCCGGTTGTATCTTTGTCCAGGCGATGAACGATGCCCGCGCGCGGCACATCGGCAATGGCGGGATAGTGATGCAGCAGCGCATTGAGTACGGTGCCATCAGGATTGCCCGCGCCCGGATGCACCACAAAGTCACGTGGTTTATTGATGACAATGATATCTTCATCTTCGTAGACGATATCCAGCGGGATATTTTGGGGTTCCCAGCGCTGCTCTTCTTCGATCTCAGCATCGATGGTCACGCGCTCGCCGCCGAGCACTTTTTCTTTCGGCTTATCAGTCACAGTGCCGTTGACACTGACGCGCTGGTTAAGGATCCACTCTTTTATGCGGGAACGTGAATAATCAGGGAACAATTCCGCCAAAGTTTGATCTAAACGTTGTCCGAGTTGTGATTCGGATACCGTTGCGGTGAGTTGAACTTGTTGTGCCATATACAGCTTCTTCGTTAACGTTGGGTTTTACGGCGATGCCGTTTAATATAATGTGCTATCGTACCTGGTCATTACCGGGAGCTATACGGACAGCTTCCGCCATAACATTTTGAGGATAATCACTTCGTCATGACGCGTATGAAATATCTGGTGGCTGCAGCCACACTGAGCCTGGCACTTGTTGGTTGTTCCGGCTCAAATGACGCGGTACCGGACAACCCGCCTTCTGAAATCTATGCTACAGCGCAACAAAAGCTGCAGGACGGTAACTTTAAAGCGGCGATTAAGCAACTGGAAGCGCTGGATAATCGTTACCCATTCGGTCCCTATTCGCAGCAGGTTCAGTTGGATTTGATCTACGCGTACTATAAAAATGCCGATCTGCCGATGGCGCAGGCTGCCATCAGCCGCTTTATGCGTTTAAATCCTACGCATCCTAATATCGATTACGTCATCTATATGAAAGGGCTGACGGATATGGCGCTGGATGATTCGGCATTGCAGGGCTTTTTCGGCATCGACCGTTCCGATCGCGATCCTACCCATGCTCGTGATGCATTCCGCGACTTTGCACAGCTGCTGCGCAGCTATCCAAACAGCCAATATGCAGCCGATGCCTATAAACGTCAGGTCTATCTGAAAGACCGTTTGTCAAAATATGAGCTTTCAGTGGCGCAATTCTATACCAAGCGTGGGGCCTATGTCGCGGTTGTTAACCGTGTTGAAGGCATGATGCGCGATTATCCGGACACGCAGGCGACGCACGATGCGTTACCGCTGATGGAAAACGCCTATCGCCAGTTGCAACTGAACGCCGAGGCGGATAAAGTCGCAAAAATTATCGCAGCAAACAACGACTGAGACGTTCGCGCGTTGAGCCACAAAAAAAGCAGCCCTGGAGGCTGCTTTTTTATGCGCATAAAACAGGCAAAATGTTGATTTACCTGTTGAGCTAACTTATCAAGAATGCCTTGATAAGGTGTTAGCTTCAAGGCTTTTCGGCCACATTCTCGCCCTTTCTCACAATTTGCTGTAGTTGACAAAAAGTGACATTTTTTTGTGATCAAAATCACACATCTACAGAGATATCGCGCTATGCTGGATCTATTCAGACGGCAATCACAGAGAGGTAAGCATAATGATCGTGAATATTACCAGTAAGCAAATGGAAATTACTCCAGCCATCCGTGAACACGTCGAAGACCGTCTCGCCAAGCTAGAAAAGTGGCAAACCGACCTGATTAACCCGCATATCGTTCTGTCGAAAGAATCCAAAGAGTTTGTGGCAGACGCCACGATTAATACGCCAAACGGTACACTGGTCGCCAGTGCCAAACATGACGATATGTACACTGCTATCAACGATCTGATAGGAAAACTCGAGCGCCAACTTAATAAAGTGCAGCACAAATCTGAAGCGCGCCGCGCGGCCACCAGCGTTAAAGACTTTACCCCCGCCGCCGAAGAGTAAGTTTTGTCCTCACCTTCCTGACGCGCCTACGGGCGCGTTTTTTGTTGACAGCTTTTCATCTGTGCGGTTACTCTCAGAACAGCTTATTTTTGGAACCTGTCATGAAAACACTGTCGTTTTTCTTCGCTTTCTTTTTTACCTTCCCCTGACTGGGAGGCCATTCGTCGTGTAAAAAGAAAGCGAAGACGAACAACAAAGCCTCCCAACCGGGAGGCTTTTTTATTGGATAGCTTACAGGTGAGCCTTATGACCCCGGACAATCCGCTTCTGGCACTGCGTGATAAAATCAGCGCCGTTGATGAAAAACTACTGACGTTACTTGCTGAACGGCGTTTGCTGGCTGTGGAGGTTGCAAAGTCGAAGCTGGCAACGCACCGCCCTGTCCGCGACGTCGAACGTGAACGCGCACTGATTGAGCACCTCATCGTACTGGGTAAAAAACATCAGTTGGATGCGCACTACATTACCCGCCTGTTTCAGTTAGTGATTGAAGATTCGGTTCTGACTCAGCAGGCCTTGCTGCAAAAAAACCTCAACCATACGCATGCTCATGCGGCCCGCATCGCCTTCTTGGGCCCGAAAGGCTCTTACTCTCATCTGGCTGCCCGTCAGTATGCCGCGCGTCATTTCAGTAACATGGTTGAATGCGGTTGCCTGAAATTTCATGACATTATCAAACAGGTGGAGAATAACGCGGCGGATTACGCCGTCTTACCGATCGAGAATACCAGCTCCGGTTCAATCAACGATGTGTACGACCTGCTGCAACAGACCAACCTCTCTATCGTAGGGGAACTGACGCTTCCGATTGAGCACTGCATGTTGGTCAGTAGCCAGAGCGACCTGGAACAGATTGAAACGGTCTACAGCCATCCGCAGCCTTTTCAGCAGACCAGCCACTTCATTAACCGCTTCCCGCACTGGAAGATTGTCTACACCGAAAGCACCGCCGCTGCCATGGAAAAAGTGGCCGCGCTCAACTCACCTAAGGTCGCGGCGATCGGTAGCGAAGCCGGTGGCGAACTGTATCAGTTACAGGTGCTGGAGCGTAATCTGGCCAACCAACAGCAGAATCACACACGCTTTATTGTCCTGGCCCGTAAGCCCATCGAAGTATCCGATCAGATTTCGGCGAAAACGACGCTGATCATGGCAACCGGCCAGCAGGCGGGTGCACTGGTTGACGCACTGTTGGTCTTGCGCCAGCACAACCTGATTATGAGCAAACTGGAATCCCGGCCTATCAACGGTAACCCGTGGGAAGAGATGTTTTATCTGGATGTGCAGGGCAATCTGCAGTCTCAAAAGATGCAGCAGGCATTAGAAGAGCTGAGGGCAATGACGCGTTCGTTAAAAGTACTTGGCTGTTACCCCAGCGAAAATATTATTCCCGTTGAACCCGACAAGTAATCAGTAAAAAGGCATCCAACTGGATGCCTTTTTAGCTTATGGCCGGCTGTCGTTCGCCGAGCGCAGCAGGCTTCGGCTCTCAACCAAAAAGCGTTTGGCGTGATCGCCAAACCACTCTTCTACCCGGTTGAAGCTGGCAATAAAGGCGTTTTTATCACCTTGTTCCAGCAGGGCAATGGCTTCACCAAAGCGCTGATAATAACGTTTGATAAGGTTCAGGTTATTTTCAGACGACATAATGATATCCGCGTACAGCTGCGGATCCTGTGCAAACAGGCGCCCCACCATTGCCAGCTCAAGCCGGTAAATGGGCGAGGACAAAGCCAGGAGCTGATCAAGATTGACATTCTCTTCAGCCAGGTGAAGGCCATAAGCAAAAGTCGCGAAATGGCGCAGCGCCTGGATAAATGCCATGTTCTGATCGTGTTCTTCTGCCCCAATGCGATGCAGGCGCGCTCCCCAGACCTGTATCTGCTCCAGAAACCACTGATAGGCTTCCGGCTGCCGCCCATCGCACCAGACCACAACCTGCTTGGCAAGACTGCCGCTGTCCGGCCCGAACATAGGATGCAGACCGAGTACCGGTCCCTGATGCGCCGCCAGCATCGCCTGTAGGGGGCGATTCTTGACGGACGCCAGATCCACCAGAATACAGTCATCCGGCAGCGCAGGGAGTTGTTGAATCACCTGCTCGGTCAGATGGATAGGCACGCTGATGATCACCATACCGGCATCGCTGAACAGCGTTTCCGCCCGATCCCAGTCATCTTTATCCAGCGTTTTTACCTGGTAGCCTGACAGCGTCAGCATTTTATTAAACAGGCGTCCCATCTGGCCATTACCGCCGACGATCACCACCGGACGTAACTCGGGACGCAGGGTTTTAAACCCTTTATCATTTTCGCTGGTATAGGATTCTCGCATGACGCGGCGCAATACGTCTTCAATCAGATCGCCAGGCACGCCCAGCGCTTCTGCCTCTTTGCGACGGGACGCCAGCATAGAAGCTTCCCGCTCCGGAACATAGATTGGCAAACCATGGCGGCTTTTAACTTCGCCGACTTCCGCTACCAGTTCCAGACGTTTTGCCAGTAGATCCAGCAGTGCTTTATCTACCTTATCAATTTGTTCGCGTAATGCCGTTAATTCAGCCACCATTGCCCACTACACCTCGTGTGAAAGACGCGCCGACAGAACCTCGTTTAGCTCATCATGCATTTCGTGCAGTAACGCCTCGGTGACGTTCCAGTTGATGCAGGCATCGGTAACAGAGACGCCGTACTTCATCTCACTGCGCGGCTGCTCGGAAGACTGATTGCCTTCGCTAATGTGGCTTTCCAGCATCAGGCCAATAATCGAACGGTTGCCTTTCTTGATCTGATCGATGGCCGACTGCGCGACGCCAGGCTGACGGCGGTAGTCTTTATCAGAGTTACCGTGGCTGCAATCTATCATTAAGGCCGGGCGGAGTCCCGCTTTAAGCATGGCCGTTTCACATTGTGCCACGTCTTCCGGACTGTAGTTTGGTGCTTTGCCGCCGCGTAAAATAACGTGCCCGTCAGGATTTCCCTGTGTTTGCAACAGGCAAACCTGGCCTGACTGATTGATACCCACAAACCGATGAGGCATTGCCGCCGCGCGCATGGCATTTATCGCCGTCCCCAGGCTGCCGTCGGTACCGTTTTTAAAGCCCACCGGCATTGACAGGCCTGAAGCCATTTCACGGTGGGTTTGTGATTCCGTCGTGCGTGCGCCAATCGCCGACCAGCTAAAAAGATCGCCCAAATATTGCGGGCTGTTTGGATCCAGCGCTTCCGTCGCTAACGGCAAGCCCATATCGACAAGATTCACCAGCAACTCACGGGCAATGTGCAAACCCGCTTCCATATCAAATGAGTTATCCATGTAAGGATCGTTAATTAACCCCTTCCAGCCAACGGTCGTGCGGGGTTTCTCAAAGTAGACGCGCATAACAAGGTACAGTCGATCTTTCACCTGCTCAGAGAGGCTTTGCAGACGACGCGCATAATCCAGAGCCGCTTCTGTATCGTGAATTGAGCATGGGCCACAAACCACTAACAGGCGGGAATCACGGCCTGCAATGATATCCGCAATCGTCTGGCGCGAGGCGGCGATTTGCGCCTGCTGCGCATTGCTCAACGGGAATTTCGTTTTAAGCTCTTCGGGAGTAATCAACACCTGCTCATTGGCGATATGAACATTGTTTAACGCGTCTTTTTGCATCGTCCTGTCCTTTACACTCATTTATGCGGTCACGGGATCCTCATGGAGGAGAGATGAAACTGTATCATAATGAGTACACTCGACAATCCCTTATGTACACTTTATTTACCATCAAAAATAAAACACCTGAAAATATCAATAAAATATATTTAATATCAATGAATTAAAAAATAAAAACACAATCAGTCAGGCTGTCATTGTGTAAACATAAATATACATAGCATCTGTTCCACCACCGAAATCCCCCTGTTAATATTGATACGTTAACTGACAAGGACGAAAACATGACCCAGACCACCGCAGCCATTCGCCTGCGTCCTTTTGATCTAAGCGATATTGAGGCCTTCACCGTAGCCGTTAATGACTCTTTGGATACGTTATTGCCCTGGATGAGTTGGGCGCATCCGGATTATCAGCCGGATGAAGCCGAAAGCTGGATTCGCTTTACACACTTACAACGCGCACTTAAAGAAGCAGAAGAATTTGCCATCGTGGATGCCCAGAACCGCCTGTTAGGTGGTGCAGGCTTTCGCTTTGCTAAAAAACCGGGAGAGTTTTGCGCTTTGGGGTACTGGGTTCGCAGTGACGCGCAATGTCAGGGTGTTGCCACGCAAGCGGTAAAGCTGTTACTGGAATTTGGCTTTGCGCGCCCGGATGTACAGACAATAGAACTGCTGGCGGTGGAGAATAACTTCGCCAGCAGACGTGTAGCGGAAAAGAGTGGCGGGCGCTTTATCGATTACCGTTATGGTTTAATTGTTTTAGACAGCGGGCCGGTCAACGCGGCGATCTATCATTTCCAGCGCCCCTCATGAAAAGGCATGAGATCGTACTCAGCGGTCGTAGGCCTCAACATAAGCGACAAGCCAGCTGTTAACGTCTATGGTTTTCCCGGTATTACGCAGAATGATAATGCCGGATTCGATCCGGACCAGTTCGAATGCGCGCATCTCTCTGTGGAAATGACAATAGCCTTTGATAAACATCCCATCGCAGGACTCCACATCCACGCGCCGGTAAGCCACCTTACCCTCGTAGTCAAAATAGCTGAAGCCGATCTCTTTTAGACTCAGCCAGGGCATATCAACCTCGACCAGGGGCACATGCGCCGTCACCGCCGTGGACGTTTTGTTCTTACGTGCCAGTTCCTTTTTGTGTTCGCGGCCTGCCCAAACAAGGATCACGTTAGCCGCCACAAAGATAAGGGCCGGACCATACAACCCCAGCGCAAGAAAAAGGGGAAACAACACGAATCCCATGCTTACCCAGACTGCGGTCAGGCAGCGGCAAAGCCACTTATGCTTGTTGCCTTCAAGTGCATATCGGGCTGAATAGAATGAGGCGAGCGAAAATATAAAGCCGGAAACTAAAAAAACGACGTCTTTCAAAACCTGTCCTTAGGGCAATGAGATTGAATAAGAGAATAATCGGTTGTGTCCGATGACGAGCAGATTGCGTTACGCAGCATCCCGGCGGTTGGCATGCACAGCATCGCAAAGATACCTGTTCTGTTCCGACAGGTTTTCCTTTATGTGAGACAGCGCTTTGGTCTGGCACACTTTGCCTGCAGATGACGGCAAACATTCGGCGTAGGCATTTTGTAGGCACTGGCATAAAAAAGGGGCTGGCACATTGCCAACCCCTTGTTTGCTATTAACTTTTAGATGTCGCGTTAGCGATACCTTAGTTAAGACGCTCTTTGATACGAGCAGACTTACCAGTACGCTCACGCAGGTAGTACAGTTTGGCTTTACGCACAGCGCCACGACGTTTAACAGCGATGCTGTCAATTACCGGAGAGTGAGTCTGGAAGACACGCTCAACGCCTTCGCCGTTAGAAATTTTGCGAACAGTGAATGCAGAGTGCAGACCGCGGTTACGAATAGCGATAACCACGCCCTCGAATGCCTGCAGACGTTTTTTAGAACCTTCAACGACCCATACTTTCACTTCCACGGTATCACCCGGACGGAAGGAAGGTACGTCCTGTTTCATCTGCTCTTGTTCAATTTGCTTGATAATGTTGCTCATAATTAAATCTCTTATCCTGGGTAAACTGATAGTCAGGGAAGATCACTCTTCCGCATCATCGTTTTGTTGCTGGTGTTCCTGTTGGAACGCCTTAAGCAACCTTGCTTGCTCTTCAGTCAGAGCCAGGTTTTCCAGAAGTTCAGGTCTTCTTAGCCAGGTACGGCCTAGCGACTGTTTCAGGCGCCACTGGCGAATATCGGCATGGTTGCCCGACAGCAAAACTGGCGGAACGTCCATCCCTTCTAACACTTCAGGTCGGGTATAGTGCGGACAATCCAGCAATCCGTCAGAGAACGAATCCTCATCGGCTGACGCCTGTTTGCCGAGTACTCCCGGAATGAACCGGGCAACCGCGTCAATCATCGTCATTGCTGGCAGTTCCCCGCCGCTGAGAACGTAATCACCGATTGACCATTCTTCATCAATTTCGGTCTGGATTACGCGCTCATCAATCCCTTCATAGCGACCACAGACAAGGATGAGCTTGTCTCGTGATGCCAGTTCGCAAACGCCCTGTTGGTCAAGTTTGCGGCCCTGAGGTGAAAGATATATCACCCTGGCACCCTCTCCCGCCGCTGCTTTCGCTGCGGAGATGGCATCCCGTAAAGGTTGTACCATCATCAGCATTCCCGGTCCGCCACCATAAGGACGATCGTCCACAGTACGGTGCCGGTCGTGCGTGAAGTCACGTGGACTCCAGCTTTGAACGCTGAGCAGGCCATTTTTTACTGCCCGGCCAGTTACCCCGTAATCGGTAATAGCGCGAAACATTTCTGGAAACAGGCTAATTACACCAATCCACATTGTCTTCGCCGTTACGTTACCGTTTGATTCGGAGATCAAAAACCAGGATCCCAATCTACTTCAATAAGGCCAGTAGAGAGATCGACTTTCTTGATAACCTGTTCATCAAGAAACGGAATTAACCGCTCCTGTACACCAAACGCATCTTTCAGGTTTGCCTTCACGACGAGAACGTCGTTCGAACCGGTTTCCATCATATCGACGACTTTACCCAGTTCGTAGCCTTCAACGTTGACTACCTTGCAACCCATCAGGTCTTTCCAGTAGTACTCACCGTTATCCAGCGCAGGCAGCTGCGTCGAGTCGACCTGAATTTCGCAATTGGTCAACTGTGCCGCCGCATCCCGATCGTCAATGCCTTTGACTTTGATGATCAGGTCCTGATTGTGGTGCTTCCAACCATCCAGTTCCACCTGCTGCCATTTACCGGCGCGCTGGATAAACCAGGGTTGGTAGTCAAAGATGCTTTCAGCGTCTTCAGTGGAGGAAAACACTTTGAGCCAGCCGCGAATGCCGTATGCCGCACCCATTTTCCCCAAAACAATCGGGTTAACAGGTGCCTGTGCGGCAAGTTGTCTGCTCATGCTCACCACCGTGACAGATTAAGCTGCTTTCTTTGCTTCTTTGATCAGCGCGTTAACGCGATCAGAAAGCGTTGCGCCCTGGCCAACCCAGTGCTCGATACGATCCAGATCCAGACGCAGACCTTCTGCCTGACCAGATGCGATCGGGTTGAAGAAACCTACGCGCTCGATGAAGCGACCGTTGCGTGCATTGCGGCTGTCAGTGACGACGACCTGATAGAACGGACGCTTTTTAGCGCCGTGACGTGCCAAACGAATTGTTACCATAACATCCTCTTCAGTTAATAAAACACCCGGCCCCCATCGAGGAACGGGGTCCGGGTGCTGTATAAAAAGCCCGAAAATTTTACTCATTTTGGCGCAAAAAGCAACCTAAACCGAGTAATCCCAGGCTTTTTTGTGGAACCCATTAGCGTCCTGGGAAACCTGGCGGCATCATACCTTTCATGCCGCGCATCATTTTCGCCATTCCGCCCTTCTTCATTTTCTTCATCATCCGCTGCATGTCGTCGAACTGCTTCAATAAGCGGTTAACGTCCTGCACCTGCATGCCCGAGCCGGTAGCGATGCGGCGCTTGCGCGAACCTTTGATAATTTCTGGTTTTTCACGCTCTTTGCGTGTCATCGAATTGATGATGGCTTCCATGCGCACCAGCACTTTGTCATCCATCTGCGATTTCACGTTGTCTGGCAGTTGCCCCATGCCCGGCAGCTTGCCCATCAGGCTCGCCATACCGCCCATGTTACGCATCTGCTTTAACTGCTCAAGGAAGTCATTGAGATCAAAACCGTCGCCGGTTTTCAGTTTCTTCGCCAGTTTTTCCGCTTGCGCGCGGTCAACTTTACTTTCGATATCTTCAATAAGCGACAGCACGTCGCCCATGCCAAGAATACGCGAGGCAATGCGGTCAGGATAAAAGGCTTCCAGCGCATCGGTCTTCTCGCCCATCCCCATAAATTTGATCGGCTTGCCGGTGATATGGCGAATCGACAGGGCAGCACCACCGCGTGCATCGCCATCCACCTTCGTCAGAATAACCCCTGTCAGCGGCAGCGCTTCATTAAAGGCTTTGGCGGTATTTGCCGCATCCTGACCGGTCATGGCATCCACGACAAACAGGGTTTCTACCGGATTAATTGCGGCGTGAACCTGTTTAATCTCGTCCATCATCGCTTCGTCTACGTGCAGACGACCCGCGGTATCGACCAGCAATACGTCATAAAACTTGAGTTTGGCTTCACGCAGCGCGTTGTTGACGATATCAACGGGCTTCTGGCTCAGATCCGAGGGGCAAAAATCCACACCGACCTGCTGTGCCAGTGTCTCAAGCTGTTTGATCGCCGCCGGGCGATAAACGTCAGCAGATACCACCAGCACTTTTTTCTTGTGCTTTTCACGCAGAAATTTACCCAGCTTACCGACACTGGTGGTTTTACCCGCCCCCTGCAGACCGGCCATCAGCACAACGGCCGGCGGCTGTGCGGCAAGATCCAGCGCGTTGTTTTCTGCGCCCATCGCCGTAACCAGTTCGTTACGGACAATTTTGATAAATTCCTGGCCCGGCGTCAGGCTTTTGTTGACGTCGTGGCCTACCGCGCTCTCTTTGACGCGATTAATGAAGTCACGCACCACCGGCAGCGCAACGTCAGCTTCCAGCAGCGCCATGCGCACTTCGCGCAGCGTATCTTTAATGTTGTCTTCAGTCAGCCTTCCGCGGCCGCTGATATTGCGCAGAGTTTGCGACAAACGATCGGTTAAATTGTCAAACATTGTCTCTCACTTAAAAAAAATCGCGAGGCACCATACCGGCAGAATGCGGCGGATTATAACACGAAGCCGAGGCGATCTCTTCACTTCCACCTCAGTTCCTCTTCAATTCCACCTTAGATCGTTTGGAGCCTGCTGCGGCTGGCGCTATACTGCCCTTTTCCTTTATCTGACTGATGCCTGAAAGGAACTATGTCCGTTTTCGCGATTGTGGCGCTGTTCGCCTACTCCCTGAGCCTTGCACTCATCATCCCAAGCCTGTTGAAGCGTCAAAGCGGCTGGCGCAGGTTAGCTGTGCTGTCGGCCTGTGTGGCGTTAGTCACGCACGCTGTCGCCCTGCAGCAGCGTATCTTTGCCGTTGATGGCGGGCAAAATCTCAGCCTGTTGAATATCGGCTCTCTGGTCAGCCTGCTGATTTGTGCAATCATGACCATTGTTGCCTCCCGAAATCGTGGCTGGCTACTGCTGCCGATTGTTTACAGCTTTGCATTAATTAACCTGGCCTTTGCCACTTTTGTCCCGAATGCGTTTATTACGCACCTTGAAACCACGCCCGGCATTATGATTCATATCGGGCTGTCGCTGTTTGCCTATGCAACGCTCATCATCGCGGCGTTGTACGCGTTGCAGCTTGCGTGGATTGATTACCAGCTTAAGAACAAAAAACTGGCTTTCACTCAGGACATGCCACCGCTGCTGACCATTGAACGTAAAATGTTTCACATCACCCAGGTTGGCGTTGTGTTACTGACGCTGGTGCTGTGTACCGGCCTGTTTTATATGCATGACCTGTTCAGCGCCGAAAACGTAGATAAGGCCGTGCTATCGATTATTGCCTGGTTTGTCTACATCGTTCTGCTCTGGGGCCACTATCATGAAGGCTGGCGTGGTCGCCGCGTAGTGTGGTTTAACTGCGGCGGCGCAGCGCTGCTCACGATGGCGTACTTTGGCAGTCGCGTACTGCAACACCTGCTCATTCACAGTTCTTAATAAAAGGAAGTTTTGCGGTGGAACATGTTTCGACCACGACGTTGATTGTCACACTCATCATTATGGTGTTGGTTTCAGCCTATTTTTCAGGCTCTGAAACCGGCATGATGACGCTCAATCGTTATAAACTGCGCCATCAGGCTAAACATGGCCATCGCGCAGCCCGCCGCGTCGAAAAATTGTTAAAGCGCCCGGATCGCCTCATCAGCCTGGTCCTTATCGGTAATAACCTGGTCAATATTCTGGCGTCCGCCATTGGTACTATCGTAGGGATGCGTTTGTATGGCGATGCCGGTGTCGCGATCGCGACCGGTATCCTGACATTTGTTGTACTGGTGTTTGCAGAAGTGCTGCCCAAAACGGTTGCTGCACTTTATCCAGAAAAAGTCGCTTACCCTAGTAGCTTTCTGCTCGGTCCGCTGCAATACATCATGCTGCCCCTGGTGTGGTTGCTTAACACCATTACCCGACTGCTGATGCGACTGGTGGGCATCCGGGCGGATGGTGCGATTAGTTCAGCGCTCAGTAAAGAAGAGTTGCGTACCATCGTTTACGAATCGCGTACGCACATGTCGCGCCGCAATCAGGATATGTTGTTATCTGTACTGGACCTTGAAAAGGTCAGTGTGGACGACATTATGGTGCCGCGTAACGAGATTGTTGGTATTAACATCAACGATGACTGGAAATCAGTCATCCGTCAGTTAAGCCATTCACCGCACGGTCGCATTGTCCTGTTCCGTGATTCGCTGGATGATTGTGTAGGGATGCTGCGGGTGCGCGAAGCCTGGCGCATGATGACCGAGAAAAAAGAGTTTACGAAAGAGATGCTGCTGCGTGCCGCCGATGAGATCTACTACATTCCCGAAGGCACGCCGCTCAACGTTCAGTTGGTGAAATTTCAGCGCAACAAGAAAAAGACCGGTCTGGTCGTGGATGAGTACGGCGATATCAAAGGCCTGATTTCGATAGAGGACATTCTGGAGGAGATTGTGGGTGATTTCACGACCTCAATGTCTCCGTCGCTGGCTGAAGAAGTGATGCCGCAAAATGATGGCTCCGTACTGATTGAAGGTAGCGCGAATATTCGTGAGATCAATAAAGCCTTCAACTGGCAACTGCCTGAGCAGGAAGCGCGTACCATCAACGGTATGTTACTGGAAGCACTGGAAGAGATTCCAACAGTGAACACGCGCGTTCAGGTGAATCACTATGATGTTGATATTCTGGATGTGCAGGACAATATGATTAAGCAGGTTCGCATCACACCACAGACACCGCTCAAGCAATCCGTAGGATCCTGATGCTCATAAAAAACTGCACCTTACTCAGTTGGGTGTCCAACTTTTTGGGTGCAGTTCATTGCAAGGCGGTTTTTTTCGCCTGACCCGCAGGTTTTTGAAAAGCCCGCCGTCGTCATGCAGGCGCTGTTATAAAAAACGCCGCTCATGTGCGGCGTTTTACTGTCCGGACTAACCTAACTGACTAGATGTGCAGCTCTTTCAGTTTTTCGGCAGGCAGTTTCAGATCGTCATTGTGGTTAACACCGATCTCCTGCGCCAGCACGTTGCGGGCAATTTGCTGAGCTTCATCCAGAGAATGCAGTTTATAGCTGCCACACTGATATTCGTTCAGCTCTGGAATCTGGTTCTGATCTTTCACCTTCAGCACGTCTTCCATCGCGCCTTTCCAGGCTTGTGCCACACGTTGCTCGTCTGGTGTACCAATCAGGCTCATGTAGAAGCCTGTGCGGCAACCCATAGGTGAAATATCAACAATCTCTACGCCGTTACCGTTGAGATGGTTACGCATAAAGCCCGCAAACAAATGCTCAAGCGTGTGGATCCCACGTTCAGTCAGAATGTCGATATTGGGGCGACAAAAACGCAGGTCAAAAACAGTAATCGTATCGCCATGGGGAGTCTTCATGGTTTTTGCTACACGCACTGCGGGCGCGGCCATGATGGTGTGATCAACAGTAAAACTATCCAGTAATGGCATACGTCACCTCTTGGTCTGAAAAATTTTTTGAGAACGATGAAACTTTTCCGATCGCCCAGCGTCTGAATATATGAAAGACGCGCATTTGTTATCATCCATCCCTGACAACAGAGATGTTAATTTGGCCACATTGATGTGGCCTTTTTCTTTTCTACCCTTCCCGGCCAGCCAGATAGGTTTCAAAATCTAACGTATCATTCGCTTCAAGCTGCTGCTGCGCGGCAACGGACGCCTGTGCCTGACGCGCAAAGTCTTCCGGCTTGAGCACTTCCAGTTGCTCGTTAACCAGCAACTGCTGATACTGCTCTGCCAGAGCGATGCCCGTTCCCGTCACGCCGCTTTCTTTCATGGCTTTAAGAATACGCGCCGAATAGGTTAGCTCAGGATCGTCGAAGGATGCTACCAGTTCGTCACAGACTTGCTGATATTCTGTTGTGCCTTGATTGCTGTCCAGCGCTTCCGCAACGCGGCGCAAATCAGCAAACAGTGTCTTGCCGACCTCGACCAGTGAATACTCTGCTTCACCGCAGCCGACTGCAATTTTCAGATCGGGTTTGCGCCCTTCCAGCACCACGCGATTCCAGTTCTGCCGACTGCACTGCAATTCATCAGAACTCATCTCTGGCGCATCTGCCAGCGTGCACCAAATCAGGAACAGATCCAGGAACCGCACCTGGTTTTCATCCACCCCGATGGGCGAGAAAGGGTTAATGTCCATTGAGCGCACTTCGATGTACTCGATGCCGCCACGTTGCAGGGCATCGGAAGGCGCTTCACCGGATCGGGTAACGCGCTTGGGACGAATCGGCGCATAGAGCTCATTCTCAATCTGCAGGACGTTGGTGTTCAGCTGCAACCAGTTTCCGTCTGCATCCCGCGTGCCCATCTTCACGAAGTCTTCAGAAGGCGTTTTAATCGCTTTTTTCAAGGCGCTGACATAACCCTCAAGAGAGTTAAAGGTAATACCCAGCGAGCTCTGAGACTTATTGGTATAGCCCAGGTCACTCAGACGCAGCGAAGTGGCATAGGGGAGCCAGAGCGTACCTTTATTATCGGTGTCAAACGGCAGTGCGCTCTCGCCGCCCTGCAGGAAACTGGAACAAATTGCAGGCGATGCGCCAAACAGATAAGGGATGATCCAGCCAAAACGATAGTAGTTGCGGATCAGCCGCAGATAACCGGCAGAAATGGTTTCTTTACCGCTTTCATAATCTTTTACGTCCGCCCAGGCCTGCCAGAAGGACAACGGCAGCGAGAAGTTGTAATGGATACCGGAGATGGTTTGCATCAACGCACCATAGCGGTTCTTTAATCCCTGACGGTAAAGGGTTTTCATACGACCGATATTGGATTTGCCGTATTGTGCCAGCGTAATTTTATCCGCATCTTCAATCAGGCAAGGCATGCTGAAAGGCCACATGCGCTCTTCACCGAGTTCGCGGGCAACATGACGATGAACGTCACGCAAAAACGCCAGCATGTGATCGATGCTGTGATCAACCGGGGTAATGAACTCCAGCAGCGTTTCAGCAAAGTCGGTGGTGATCCAGTCATGCTTAAGCGCCGACCCCAGTGACTCTGGATGCGCGGTCGTCGCAAGATGACCATCTGGCTGCACACGCAGCGTTTCACGTTCAATGCCACGGCCAATGCCTTTAAGTGCATCAGGATGCGCTTCCAGCCAGGATAACGCTTTTGATACGTCGGGGATCACATTAACCTCCCGCTGTGTGAATAATTTATTTTTGTTCAGCATAGTGTTAACCCTAGCCCCGAATCAGTACGAATCAATGCCACCATTCCATGCCCTGTAATGTGGCGGTCGCAATAACGATATAACGCAGCGTTTTACCGATAGCCAGAAACAGTATTGAGGGCAACCAGCCAAAGCGTAACCAACCTGCAAGAACGCAGAGCAGATCGCCTACAATCGGTAGCCAACTAAACAACAGTGCTGCCGGCCCCAGCCGTTGCAACCACGTCATCGCTGTCTCATGCCATCGCCCCTGACGTTTTAACGGCAATAAGCGACCCAAAATTATGTTGGTCAAGCCACCCAGGGTATTCCCTAACGATGCGACTAAAATCAACCCATAGACTGATGCGCTTTTCGCGATCAGTAGTGCAACTAACAGCGCCTCTGAGCTACCCGGAAGTAACGTCGCACTGAGAAAGCTGCTACTCAATAAAGACACATAAGCCAGTGTTTCGCTCACAGCAGGCGAACATCAACCACGGCCATCCCTGCGGCCTTCGCTGCCTGCACGCCAAAATCAGCGTCTTCGAACACCACACAGCGCTCTGGCGCGATGCCCATCAGCGCAGCACAGCGTAGAAAGGTATCGGGCTCAGGCTTGTGACGCTGCACGTCGTCGGCCCCCACCACAGCAGAAAAGAGATCTCTGACACCCAACTGGCTGAGCAGCGCATCAGCCATAGCGTGCTCACTGCCTGTACCCACAGCCAAAGGGCGGCGACCATAGTACGCCTTGACGACCTCCATGAGCGGAAGCGGCTGCACGTTATCCAGCAGCATCGCTTTTACCGCTGCTGTTTTTTCAGCGGCGAGCAAATAAGGATCGCGATCTGAATTATTGGTTTCAATAATGAACTTCGCCAGTTGCCATGAGGGCGCACCGTTGAACGCCGTTACGCGCGCTTCATCGAACGCCAGGCCATAGCGTGACAGCACCTGACGCCACGCTTTTCGATGTGTCGGTTCAGTATCAAGAATAGTACCGTCCATATCGAAAATCAGGGCGTCGTATTGATCGTAGATTGTCACTGAGGACCTCCAACAAATGAGCCATTACTTTAGCTGAATGTGCGTAGGTTGTCGCCAGGCGGGATGAACAGCAAATGCTTTGAAAGCATTAGCTATTTTAGTTTTCAGATAAAGGTGATCGGGTTGGAAAGCCTGTAAGGTCGCGAATTCCCTGTGATTTTAGCAGCGATGCAGAAGGTAAGCGCTATGCCAGGAATGTTATCAAGGATTAACAATGTTCAGCAGAAAATGTATCACCACAATCAATGTGATTCTGGCACAAGATCGCGACTACGCTCACGCCTTAAAGCCCGGACGCGTTCAGGCCGCATAAACCGAAGCTTGCGCGACACAGGTGAGGTTTGAGGGCATTCAGGTGAGGCGTTCTCAGATCGTCTGAGTAAACAGAGAGAACGAACAGTGTTGTCCTGCGCCTGATAACACGATGGCTTCACAGGTCATATGCTGGGGATTTCGGCCAGAAGATTCGCAAGACAGTGACTCGGCTGACGCCTTGCCCTTCAGGCCGTTGCTGAAGCAACGTTATCCTCCCTGGTGTTCGCTGTGATGACACCGGACCATGACAGAGAGGTTTCACTTGAGCACTACAGAATATGGTGCATCCGGGAGGATGACTCGGCTGACGCCTCGCCCTTCGGGCCGTTGCTGAAGCAACGTTATCCTCCCTGGTGTTCGCTGTGATGACACCGGACCATGACAGAGAGGTTTCGCTTTAGCACTACAGAATATGGTGCATCCGGGAGGATTCGAACCTCCGACCGCTCGGTTCGTAGCCGAGTACTCTATCCAGCTGAGCTACGGATGCATAGATAATCTTTTATGGACTGGCAGAAATCAACCTGGGGGTAATACGAAGAATGGTGCATCCGGGAGGATTATTCGGCTGACGCCTCGCCCTTCGGGCCGTTGCTGAAGCAACGTTATCCTCTCTGGCTCTGCCTGACAAATCGACGATGCCTTACAGACCAGGAATACACGTCCATACCGAAAAGTATGGTGCATCCGGGAGGATTCGAACCTCCGACCGCTCGGTTCGTAGCCGAGTACTCTATCCAGCTGAGCTACGGATGCATTATGAAATTCTTGTACAACGCAGGGTGCTAACGACTCACCATGAAGGAATTGCTAGTTCACTTTACAACTCTGTTCCGACAATGTTTTCTGCGGCGCTTCGCCTGACATCAACATATCCATATTCAACGATATGGTGCATCCGGGAGGATTCGAACCTCCGACCGCTCGGTTCGTAGCCGAGTACTCTATCCAGCTGAGCTACGGATGCATCGGAAATGGCGGTGAGGGAGGGATTCGAACCCTCGATACAGCTTTTGACCGTATACTCCCTTAGCAGGGGAGCGCCTTCAGCCTCTCGGCCACCTCACCTTACGCGTTCTTCCGAACTGCGCTTCTGAACTTGTTTCTGCTCATCGGCACTGCGTGGCGCACATATTACTTTCCCGCACTTATAAGTCAAACAATTTTTCGGAAGGTTTTTTCCGTTTGCACAAATGACAGGCAATTGGGACAAAATGACCGCAAAAAGAGTGAATAATCAACAATCAAAGATGATGAAGTTAACAAAAAGGGTAGATAACGAGGAAAAAGAAAAAGCGAGACGGTGGGAACAAAGGGTAGCGTCTCGCACAGGTGCGAGACGCTGAATCTGTCAAACGTTGGTTTGTTGCGTTTTTTCGGCCTGGATGCGCTGATAAATCTCTTCGCGATGCACAGACACTTCTTTTGGTGCGTTAACACCAATGCGGACCTGGTTACCTTTGACGCCCAGTACCGTTACAGTCACCTCATCACCGATCATGAGGGTTTCACCAACTCGACGAGTTAGAATAAGCATTCTTTGCTCCTTGAAAGATTAAAAGAGTCGGGCTTGATAAAGCTTCCCGGCGTTATCCATCACTTAACGCTGTACACAGGCTATGAGAAATACACCATTGCACATCAACGCGCCAATACATTCTGCTGATAAATAGTTTAGCCGAAATACGCTACATCAACCCGACTTTGTCACTAGCAAATTTAACATCGTATTAAAAAGCGCCGGAACATCAGTTCTGGCGCTTGCTACGATGAATTATTTTATTTCATTACAGACGGCTCGAAACCCATCCTTCAACACCTGCCAGCGCACCTTTCAGTGCAGTAGCATCACTGCCACCTGCCTGCGCCATGTCAGGTCTGCCACCGCCCTTACCACCCACTTTAGGCGCAAGTTCGGCGATGAGTTCCCCAGCCTTAACACGGTCGGTTAAATCTTTCGTTACGCCAGCAATCAGTGACACTTTGCCATCTGCTACCGTAGCCAGCACGATAATCGCCGAGCCCAGCTGGTTTTTCAGATCATCCACCATGGTCCTCAGCATTTTCGGATCGGTGTTGCTGAGCTCAGTCACCAGCAGCTTAACGCCTTTGACGTCGACCGCATGATTGCCCAGCTGCGCACTTTCCTGCGCCGCCTGCTGATCGCGTAACTGCTGCAACTCTTTCTCCAGCGAACGCAGATGATCAACCAGCCCGCGCACTTTTTCATTCAGGTTACTGCTGTTGGCTTTCACCAGTTGGGCAATATCCTGTAGCTGGCTACTCTGCGCATAAACCTGTGCCAAAGCCGCCTCGCCTGTGATCGCCTCAATACGGCGAATCCCTGCGGCAGTACCGGACTCGGCCTGAATGCGGAACAGGCCGATATCACCGGTTCGCGCAGCGTGCGTTCCGCCACACAGCTCAACCGAGAAATCCCCCATGGTCAGAACGCGAACCTGCTGATCGTATTTTTCACCGAACAGGGCCATCGCGCCTTTGGCTTTCGCCGCCTCAAGATCCATGACACGGGTTTCAACAGGCAAATTGCGACGGATCTGTGCGTTAACAATATCTTCGACCTGACGAATCTCCTGAGGTTTCATGGCCTCAAAATGTGAGAAGTCAAAACGCAAATATTTGTCGTTAACCAACGAGCCCTTCTGAGCAACATGTTCACCTAAAACCTGACGCAATGCAGCATGCAACAGATGCGTTGCGGAGTGATTCAGACGAATACGAGCCCTGCGCGCCTCATCAACCACCGCCTCAAGACGATCGCCAACACGTAATTGTCCGCTGCTGAGTTTGCCAATATGACCAATCGCCTGACCATATTTTTGCGTATCCTGTACGCTAAACAGCGCGTTATTGCCTTTCAGCTCGCCAGTGTCGCCTACCTGACCGCCAGACTCGCCATAAAATGGCGTTTCATCCAGCACAATCACCGCGTCCTGACCGGCAGACAGGGCGTCAACGGCTTCACCGTTCACGAACAGCGCCTTGACGGTCGCCGTCAGATCCAACTGCTCATAGCCTTTAAACGAGGAAGCCGCGTCGATACGAATCACATTGCTGTAGTCTGCGCCGAAGCCGCTGGCTTCACGTGCGCGCTGACGCTGCTGTTCCATCGCCTTTTCAAAACCGGCTTCATCGATTTTGAGGTTACGTTCACGGCAAACGTCAGCCGTTAAATCGGCAGGGAATCCGAAGGTATCGTATAAGCGGAAGACGGTTTCGCCATCCAGTGTATCACCCTGCAGTTTTGCCAGTTCCTCGTCCAGAAGTGCCAGGCCACGTTCAAGCGTTTTAGCAAATTGCTCTTCTTCACTTTTCAGAACGTTCTCAACCTGTGCCTGCTGACGCTGTAACTCATCGCCTGCCGCGCCCATAACCTGAATCAGTGGTGCAACCAGCTTGTAGAAGAATGCGTCTTTAGCACCCAGCATATTGCCGTGACGTACGGCGCGGCGAATGATGCGACGCAGGACATAGCCACGGTTTTCATTCGACGGAATGACGCCATCGGCAATCAGGAAGGCGCAGGAACGAATGTGATCGGCAATAACGCGCAGGGATTTATTATTCAGATCGGTCGCACCGGTGACCTTCGCAACCGCTTCAATCAACGTCTGGAACAGGTCGATTTCATAGTTTGAATTAACATGCTGCAGAACCGCAGTGATGCGTTCCAACCCCATCCCGGTATCCACAGAGGGCTTAGGTAATGGCAACATCGTGCCATCCGCCTGACGGTTAAACTGCATAAAGACGATGTTCCAGATCTCAATATAGCGATCGCCATCCTCTTCAGGGCTGCCCGGTGGTCCGCCCCAGATATGGTCGCCGTGATCGTAGAAAATTTCGCTGCAGGGACCGCAAGGCCCGGTATCACCCATCTGCCAGAAGTTATCTGACGCGTAGGCGCTGCCCTTGTTATCACCGATACGGATAATACGCTCACGGGGAACGCCAATATCGTTGGCCCAGATATCGTAAGCTTCGTCATCGGTTTCATACACGGTGACCCACAGGCGCTCTTTGGGCAGCTTAAACCACTGCTCGCCGGTCAGCAGTTCCCAGGCAAACGCAATAGCTTCTTTTTTGAAGTAGTCGCCAAAGCTGAAATTGCCCAGCATTTCAAAAAAGGTGTGGTGACGTGCGGTATAACCGACGTTTTCAAGATCGTTGTGTTTCCCGCCGGCACGTACGCAGCGTTGTGACGTCGTTGCTCGCGTGTAGTCACGCTTTTCCTGACCCAGAAACACATCTTTGAACTGGTTCATTCCGGCGTTGGTAAACAGCAACGTCGGATCGTTGTTTGGTACCAGGGAGCTGCTTGCTACAACCTGATGTCCCTTACTATTGAAAAAGTCGAGAAACGCTTGACGGATCTCAGCAGTGCTCTTGCTCATATATATCCTGGAATCACGCTAACGAAAGGTCCTTCTTTATCAGGCGTACCGCATCGTTACGGCAGCAAGCATAAGGAACCAAAAGGGGTAAGATAAATATTCTTCGGAGGGAAGTAAAATCACATCGACTTTTAGTCATCAAAATTTCTGAAAACCTGCTGAATATCCTCGCTCAGAAAGCCTTTGGCATGCAAAAAGCGCTGCACTTTGGCTTTTTCTTTCCATTCTGTCGGCAATGGGTGACCAAATTTTTTCTCGGCGAGTTCAGCCGCACAGGCCGACCAGTCAATATCGGTTTCTTCCATGGCGAGATCGATCGCATCACGGCTGATGCCCTTTTGTGCCAGCTCCAGCCTGATACGCTGTGAACCAAATCCCTTGCGGCTTCGGCTCTGAATAAATCGTGCGGTAAAGCGCTCGTCATTTAACCAGCCGTTTTCACCACACCAGTTCAGCACCTTTTCCATTAGCTCGGGCGTAATGATTTCAGGATCTTTTTGTTTCATCCACGCGCTACGCTGAGCGGACAGCTGGAGCTTTTGTTTAAGCTCTTCGCGGCTGTGGTCACGCTGGCCCAGCAGGCGCATCGCACGATCCAGCAGGCGTGAAAATGAGATGACTTGTGGCTGAGATTGTTCAGACATACTGCGCACCTTTTACGAACGGAGGGAGAGTATGGCGGGAGACAGGAACAGAGGAAAGGCACGTGAGGCGTTAATGTAAAACAGGAGCGGAAAATCCGCTCCTGCTTCAGGCTTTAATAATCTTCGTTGGCTTCGCTCGCCGCCTTCTCAACGTCGTTGCCTGCAACGTCCGCCGCGATGTTTTGATCGCCACCGTTAAGCAGCATTTCACGCAGTTTGATATCAAGCTCGTCGGCCACCGCGGCATTTTCTTTGAGGAAGTTGCCCGCGTTTGCCTTGCCCTGACCGATCTTATCGCCTTTATAGCTGTACCATGCACCGGCTTTTTCAATCAGCTTGTGCTTCACGCCAAGATCCACCAGCTCACCGAAGGTGTTAATGCCTTCGCCGTACATGATCTGGAACTCAGCCTGTTTAAATGGCGCCGCAATTTTGTTCTTAACGACTTTAACGCGCGTTTCACTACCCACCACGTTGTCACCCTCTTTAATCGCACCGATACGGCGAATATCAAGGCGAACAGAAGCGTAGAACTTCAGCGCGTTACCACCGGTAGTGGTTTCCGGGTTACCGAACATCACACCAATCTTCATACGAATCTGGTTGATGAAGATCAGCAGCGTATTAGACTGCTTCAGGTTACCCGCCAGCTTACGCATTGCCTGGCTCATCATACGTGCCGCCAGGCCCATATGTGAGTCACCGATTTCACCTTCGATTTCGGCTTTTGGCGTCAGTGCAGCTACGGAGTCAACGATAATGACGTCAACGGCACCAGAGCGGGCCAGCGCATCACAAATTTCCAGGGCCTGCTCACCGGTATCCGGCTGTGAACACAGCAGATTGTCGATATCTACGCCCAGTTTCTTAGCATAGATGGGATCCAGTGCGTGCTCGGCATCGATAAAGGCACAGGTTTTGCCCTTACGCTGCGCGGCGGCAATAACCTGAAGTGTCAGTGTCGTTTTACCTGAGGCCTCTGGGCCGTAGATCTCAACGATACGTCCCATCGGTAAACCACCCGCACCTAATGCGATATCCAGTGACAGAGAACCCGTTGAAATGGTTTCCACATCCATTGAGCGGTCTTCACCCAAGCGCATGATGGAGCCTTTACCAAATTGCTTCTCAATCTGGCCGAGCGCGGCAGCTAAAGCCTTCTGTTTGTTTTCATCAATTGCCATTTCTACTCCTAATCATGCCGGGTAAACACGCACGCATGGTGCCTGTGCACTTTCTGTTGCGGGTAATTATACTGTATAGTCATACAGTATCAAGTTTAATTTTGCAGAAATTGACGGGATAACGTCTGGAGTGCCCAACCAACTGACTGACGGCGCACGGCATCGCGATCGCCATCAAACTGCTGACGAAAAGCCATGACCACGCCACCCGGCGCCGCAAAGCCAAACCAGACCGTGCCTACCGGTTTGTCTTCACTGCCACCATCCGGGCCGGCAATACCGCTAACGGAAATAGCGTAATCGGCGCGCGCCCGCTGCTGTGCACCAAGGGCCATTTCACGAACTACCGCCTCGCTGACGGCGCCGTATTGCGCCAGTGACGCCGCGCTGACACCGACCAGTTCTTGTTTGGCATCGTTACTGTAGGTGACAAAACCCCGTTCGAACCAGGCAGAGCTTCCGCTCACGTCAGTAAACACTTTTGCTATCCAGCCGCCCGTGCAGGATTCTGCACAAGTTACGGTAGCGTTACGCCGTTTAAGCGCCTCACCTGTCTGCGCACTCAGCGCGTGCAACTGCTGGTCATTCATTTTTCGCTCCCTGTCGCCGTTGAGTGAACATGGTGCATGCTCTGCGCTTTTTCAAGCACTCAGGGGCGCTTAGTCAACAAATTGCGCGTTACGCTCCAGTTTAGCCGTTGCGTGTCGCCACCATGAAAAGCCGGGGGAAAGCTAAGAGTACCTTGCCATCCTGACGGGCGGGATAGCCGGTAATAAGACACTGATGATAAGCAGCCAGAAACTGTTCCTGCTCAGAGACGTCCAGCGGCGCAAGGAAAGGACGCAGCCCGGTAGCCTTTAACCAGTGGATGATGGCCTGCGCATCGTCCATAACGTGATAGTAGGTGGTTCGCCAGATATCAACCGCGCAGCCTGCCTTTGTCAGCACGTCATAATAGTGTTCAGTTGAGGGTAATTTTTTGCGTTCCGCCGCCTGCGCGCTGATCTTGTCGCGCCAGGGGCCGGATGCCGCGACCTCACGCATTAACTGATGCGAAGGTTCTTCCAGGTTATCGGGCATTTGAACCGCCAGCGCACCGGCAGGTGCCAGTTGACTGACTAACCGTGGTAACAGGGTGGGATGATCGCCAAGCCATTGCAGCGACGCGTTGGCATAAATGACCTGCTGCGGGATGTCGGTTGTCCAGTTGCCGATATCCGCCTGAATAAACTGGCACTGAGGCAAACGTTCCCGCGCCTGCGCGAGCATGGCGGCAGAACTGTCAAGCCCGATCACCTGCGCCTGCGGCCAGGCATCGTAAAGCAGTTCGGTGCTGTTCCCGGGGCCACAGCCCAGATCGGTAACGAACCGGACATCTTCAACCTCAATTCGTGCCAGTAATTCATGCGCAGGCCGCGTTCTTTCTGCCTCAAATTTACGATACAGCGCGGGATCCCAGTCTTGCATATTGCGTCTCCTCTCAGGGGTTAAAGATTCACAGAAGATGAGACGTATAAATAAACATAAAGTGCCCGACCAACAGCAAAATATGTCAGCGGCACGCAAACGGGCAGGAGGTCTTTATAAGGGAAAAGCCCGGTCGGGCTGACAGGAATAAGATCGGGCGCAGCGAGCAGGCGCCCGGCAGAATCAGTTCTTTTTCACAAACTCAGATTTGAGCTTCATCGGACCAAATCCGTCGATCTTGCAATCAATATTGTGATCGCCTTCAACCAGCCGGATGCTCTTAACCCGGGTGCCTATTTTCAGCACAGACGAACTGCCTTTGACCTTCAGATCTTTAACGACCGTGACGCTGTCGCCATCGGCGAGTAAATTGCCGTTTGCATCACGAACGATCAAATCCTGACCGCTGTCATCCCCTTCAGCCTGAGTCCAGATATGACCACAGGACGGACAGTTAAGATTTTCAGCATCTTGCCAGGTGTAATCGGCATGGCAAACAGGGCAAGCAGGTAAAGACATAACGGCTCCAGAAAATGAGGACGGCACAGAATAAAGGGCCGTCATCATATATCCTTACAGTTGCTAAGGGTAGTTTTAAAACAGCGATCCCTGACGCGCCTTGCTGACCGCATCTCCCAGTTGCCACACGGTCATCGCGTAATGCGTGCTGTTGTTGTAGCGGGTAATGGCATAGAAGTTAGGCAAGCCGTACCAGTACTGGTAGCTGGTGCCGAGATCCAGACGGAGCAGGCTGACCTCGTCATGGCCATCCAGCGAACCTTGTGGAGAAAGCCCCGATGCTGCCAGCGTGCTGACGTTGTAACGGGTTTTGAAACCGTTTTCGAGCATGGGTGCCTGACCACTGGCTGGCACGGCAACATTTTCACCCGGACGCCAGCCGTTCTGCTGGAAATAGTGCGCGACACTGCCTATCGCATCGACGGGATCCCACAAATTGATATGGCCGTCACCGTTAAAATCTACCGCATAAGCTTTGTAGGACGATGGCATGAACTGACCGTAGCCCATCGCGCCCGCAAAGGAGCCTTTAAGATCGAGCGGATCGTCCTTCTCATCACGCGCCATGAGCAGGAAGGTCTCCAGCTCACCGCTAAAGTAAGCAGCACGGCGCGGGTAATCAAATGAGAGCGTTGCCAGCGCGTCCAGAATGCGGGTTTTCCCCATGATGCGGCCCCAGCGCGTTTCCACGCCGATAATGCCAACAATAATCTCAGGCGGAACGCCGTAGACCTGCTGCGCACGCTGCAGTGCATCCTGATATTGATTCCAGAACGCGACGCCATTTTGCACGTTATCCGGTGTGATAAATTTATTGCGATAGCGAATCCAGGCACCGTTAGGCCCACTCGGCGGTGTATAGGACGGTGCCTGACGATCCATTAAACGCAGGACGTAGTCCAGCCGCTTAGCCTGGCCAATAATGGCGTGCAGTTGCTCACGGTCGAAGCCGTGTTTCGCCACCATTTTGTCGATGAACTGTTCCGCAACAGGATTGCTGGCGAAGTCACCAAACATCGGCTGAACAGCATGAGACGGCTCCAGCAAAAAGCCGCCTTTAGGCGCAACCCGTTCGGCGGGCGGCTGCGAAGAGTGTGGCTTACTGCTACAGGCGGCAAGCAGGGCAAAAAGCGGAAGGTAAGCAAGCTTAAAACGCATCAGATATCCATATAACAGGCCAGACCAGGGATTTTAATGTTAATCGTTCAACGCGGATACATACAAACGAGATCGTAAAAAAAACACTTTTTTTAACAATCAAACCGGCTGTTTTGTGAAATGCCTCTACTGCTTTCTCTCTCATCAAAAAAATCATTCAGTTGGCGACCCGGCTTTGCTAACTTCATTACCCGCTGCGGTAAGCCGGATGATGCAGGAGCCGTAAAATGGTACTATTTCCGCGCGGCATATGCAGCATGATGGTCGCTGCCTATCACCCTTGTTTAACCCAGCGAAAACCGTGACGGGAAAAGGAAGAGTCAACCTTGAGTAAGAATGAGATGAACAAAACAGCGCACATGGACTTGAGTACTCACACGCCAATGATGCAGCAATATTTACGCCTCAAGGCTGAGCATCCGGATATCCTGCTGTTTTATCGCATGGGCGATTTCTACGAGCTGTTTTATGACGATGCCAAACGTGCCTCTCAGCTGTTAGACATTTCCTTAACCAAACGCGGCGCCTCGGCAGGCGAGCCGATCCCAATGGCCGGTGTGCCCCATCACGCCGTCGAAAACTATTTAGCCCGGCTGGTGCAACTCGGTGAATCAGTCGCCATCTGTGAGCAAATTGGCGACCCTGCGCTGAGTAAAGGCCCGGTGGAACGCAAAGTCGTGCGTATAGTTACCCCGGGCACCATCAGCGATGAAGCCCTGTTACAGGAACGCCAGGATAACCTGCTGGCGGCAATTGTTCAGGGGGCGCGCGGCTATGGTTATGCCACGCTGGATATCAGCTCAGGCCGTTTTCGCCTGAGTGAACCTGCCGATCAGGAAACGATGGCGGCAGAACTGCAGCGAACGAATCCTGCCGAGCTACTTTATCCGGAAGATTTTGCTGCGATGGCGCTTATCGATCAGCGTCGCGGTTTACGTCGCCGTCCGCTTTGGGAGTTTGAAATCGACACGGCGCGTCAGCAGCTCAACATGCAGTTTGGCACACGGGACTTAAACGGTTTTGGTGTTGAGCAGGCGCACCTGGGTCTGCGCGCCGCCGGTTGTCTGCTGCAGTATGTGAAAGATACCCAACGAACCAGCCTGCCCCATATCCGCTCTCTTAGCATGGAGCGTCAGCAGGACAGCATCATTATGGATGCGGCCACGCGCCGTAACCTTGAAATCACGCAAAATCTTGCGGGCGGAACAGAGAACACGCTGGCCGCCGTGCTGGATAAAACCGTCACGCCAATGGGAAGCCGGATGCTAAAGCGCTGGCTGCATATGCCGCTGCGTGACAGTAGTATCATCGCGAAACGACAGGCATCAATTGCAGAGCTGCAACCACTCAGCGATGTGCTGCAACCCGTTCTGCGTCAGGTCGGTGATTTAGAGCGTATTCTGGCCCGACTGGCGCTGCGAACGGCGCGCCCGCGTGATCTGGCGCGCATGCGCCATGCCTTTCAGCAGTTGCCGGAACTCAACGATCTGCTGGCAAACGCCGAATCCGCCCAGTTAAAAACGCTGCGTGCACAGATGGCCGAGTTTAGCGAACTGCGCACTCTGCTTGAGCAGGCCGTTGTCGAATCCCCCCCGGTATTAATCAGGGATGGTGGCGTTATTGCGCCCGGTTATAACGCCGAGCTTGATGAGTGGCGAGCGCTGGCCGATGGCGCAACAGATTATCTGGATCGACTGGAAGTTCGCGAACGCGAAAAGCTCGGTCTGGACAGCCTGAAAGTGGGCTTTAACGGCGTTCACGGCTACTACATTCAGGTCAGCCGTGGCCAGAGCCATCAGGTGCCTATCCACTATGTTCGCCGTCAGACGTTGAAGAACGCAGAGCGCTACATCATTCCAGAGCTGAAAGAGTACGAAGATAAAGTCCTTACCTCTAAGGGCAAAGCGCTGGCGCTGGAGAAAAGCCTGTATGAAGGCCTGTTTGACCAGCTGTTGCCGCATCTTGAAGCGCTGCAGCTCAGTGCGGCGGCGCTGGCCGAACTGGATGTCCTGAGTAACCTCGCGGAACGTGCCTGGACACTTAACTACTGCCGTCCCACGCTGCACGACAAGCCCGGGATTAAAATTACCGCGGGCCGCCATCCGGTAGTGGAGCAGGTCCTGAAAGAACCTTTTATCGCGAACCCGCTCTCTCTGGCCCCACAACGCCGCATGTTGATCATCACCGGTCCGAATATGGGCGGTAAAAGTACCTACATGCGCCAGGCGGCGTTAATCGCCCTGATGGCCTGGATTGGCAGCTTCGTTCCTGCCGAAGAGGTGGTCATTGGTCCACTGGATCGTATCTTCACCCGTGTGGGCGCGGCAGATGATCTGGCCTCCGGGCGTTCGACCTTTATGGTTGAAATGACCGAGACGGCCAATATTCTGCACAACGCGACAGAAAACAGCCTTGTCCTGATGGATGAAATCGGCCGCGGCACTTCGACGTATGACGGTTTATCGCTGGCCTGGGCCTGTGCGGAAAATCTGGCTAACCGTATTAAAGCGATGACCCTGTTTGCAACGCACTACTTTGAACTGACAACCCTGCCTGAAAAACTGGAAGGCGTGGTTAACGTTCACCTGGACGCAGTTGAACACGGCGATACGATTGCGTTCATGCATAGCGTGCAAGACGGGGCTGCCAGTAAAAGCTACGGACTGGCCGTAGCTGCGCTCGCGGGCGTGCCCAAAGAGGTCATTAAACGGGCGCGCAATAAGCTGAAAGAGCTCGAAACGGTTTCCAGTCAGTCCGCGACGTCAAACATTGACGGCTCGCAGTTGCCGCTGTTGGTGGAAGAAACCTCCCCTGCCGTGGAAGCACTTGAGGCACTGGATCCCGATACGCTGACACCGCGACAGGCGCTGGACTGGATCTACCGCCTTAAATCGCTGGTCTGATCACTGCCGCCCTTGTCTGGGCGGCAACTGACTGCGTGTCAACCTTCTCTTGCGCCTGCGTTTCCCATTCTGCTGGCGCATTTTTCTGTTACTGCTTTACGCTATGACCGGCCGTTAAAGCGGTGTCATACTGCTGTCGTGTGCCTGTCGTGCTGCGATCGTGTTCCTGACGACGCTAACCGGGGATGCTGCTTACCGATTGTTTACTCTTTCGGAGACTGCACTATGCGTAACCTGAATAAAGTCAGAGAATATCGTCTTGCCCGCGCCTGGTCACAGGAGCAACTGGCCGAAATGGCCGGACTCAGCACCCGAACCGTACAACGCATTGAAAACGGTGATCCACCCAGTCTGGAAACGTTGAGTGCGCTGGCGGCCGTCTTTGCGTGTAAAATCACCGACCTGACCAGCGAGGCATCAGCGGAGAACGGCGAAGCGTTGGACAGCTACATTTCAGATGCCCGCCTGCAGCTTGCTGCCGAGAGTCGGTTTTACCGTTCTCTGTTTAGCGCCGTGGTAGTGTGCACACTGCTGTTCGTCCTCAACCACTTTACCTCGCCGAATGAGCGCTGGTCACTTTGGGTCGCTGCTATTTGGGGAGCCTTACTCGTGGTCAGAGCATTACGCCTGTTTATTTTCAAGGAAGCGATCCGCCGTTGGCAGCAAAGACGGCTGCAAAAGTTATTGCGCAGGCAGGGGTAACTTAGCGGGTTGCGCCTTCCTGTTATCCTCACACTTCAGGAACAGCTTATGCACTGGTACAGTCAGGACGCGTTTGCAATTCGTCTCGAATGGGGCATCGCCGCACTGGATCATCTTGCCGGCAATGTGGATGCCATTGTGATAGTGGATGTGATGTCCTTTTCCACCTGCGTCAGTCTTGCGGTGGAGAACGGGGCACGCGTGTATCCCTATCCCTGGAAAGATCAGACTGTCGTCCATTATGCGCAGTCCGTCGGTGCTGTCGCGGCGAACAGCGACAGGCGATTCGGTGGCGAAGGCTACAGCCTGTCGCCCCGAACGTTGCTCAGCGTTCGCCCTGGTGAAAGGTTGGTACTGCCTTCCCCTAATGGCTCCGCAACCTGCTTCCGGGCACGAGAGTGGGGCGTGCCCGTGCTGACAGGCTGTCTGAGAAACCTCACTGCCACCGCCGAGGCCTGCCGCCCCTTTAAACGTCTTTTGATTGTCCCTTGCGGCGAGCGTTGGCCGGACGGGAGCCTTCGCCCCTGTATTGAGGACTATGTGGTTGCCGGGGGGATCATTGCCGCACTTGAGCGAAACTCGCTGTCACCGGAAGCACAGACCGCTGTCGCAGCCTGGCACGCTCATCAGTTGCAGGATTTCACGGCGCTGTTTCACTGTTCGTCAGCAACAGAACTGATACAGCGCGGTTTTCCGGAGGATGTAACATTGTGCCTGACAAAAGATGCGGCCCGTCGGCCCTGTTTTTTTTGTCAGGCGAGTATTTTGCCCTGCGGGCAGAGGCATAACACGCAGATAAAAAAAAAGCGATGGGGTTAACCATCGCTTTCTGTTGATGTGCTCTGTGACGGCTTATTCGCGGAACAGTGCTTCAATGCTGAGGCCCTGACCCTGCAGGATTTCACGCAGACGGCGCAAACCTTCAACCTGAATCTGACGCACACGCTCGCGGGTTAAACCGATTTCACGGCCAACATCTTCGAGCGTTGCCGCTTCATAGCCCAACAGGCCGAAACGACGAGCCAACACTTCGCGCTGCTTAGCGTTCAGTTCGAACAACCATTTAACGATACTTTGTTTCATATCGTCATCTTGCGTAGTGTCTTCTGGGCCGTTGTCTTTTTCATCGGCCAGAATATCCAGCAGCGCTTTCTCAGAATCCCCTCCCAGTGGAGTATCAACTGAGGTAATGCGTTCGTTGAGACGCAACATACGACTAACGTCGTCAACCGGTTTATCCAGTTGTTCTGCAATTTCTTCCGCACTCGGCTCATGGTCAAGCTTGTGAGAAAGTTCACGCGCAGTACGCAGATAAACGTTCAGTTCTTTAACAATATGGATTGGCAAACGAATTGTACGGGTCTGGTTCATGATTGCCCGTTCAATGGTCTGACGAATCCACCAGGTGGCATACGTTGAGAAGCGGAATCCACGTTCTGGATCAAACTTTTCAACGGCGCGGATCAGGCCGAGGTTACCTTCTTCAATCAGGTCCAGCAGAGCCAGACCGCGATTGCTGTAACGTCGGGCAATCTTAACCACCAGGCGTAAGTTACTTTCGATCATGCGGCGACGAGAAGGAATATCACCTCGTAATGCGCGGCGAGCAAAGAGAACTTCTTCCTCTGCCGTCAGCAATGGAGAATAGCCAATCTCCCCAAGATAGAGTTGAGTAGCATCAAGTACACGTTGCGTCGCACCCTGCGCCAGCAACTCCTCTTCTGCTACATCATTGTCGCCAGATTCATTTTCAACGAGTGCCTTCTCATCAAAAATCTCTGCTCCATTCTCTTCGAATTCCGCGTTCTCATGTAACTCGTTTACTTTCAGCGTATTCTGGCTCATAAGTGGCTCCTACCCGTGATTCCAGGGCAGATTCCTGAGGACTCTGCCGGATTATCGCTGCGGCAAATAACGCAACGGGTTTACGGATTTCCCCTTGTAACGAATTTCAAAGTGTAATCTAACTGAACTGGTTCCGGTGCTACCCATGGTAGCGATCTTTTGCCCAGCCTTAACTTCCTGTTGTTCCCGGACCAGCATTGTATCGTTATGGGCGTAGGCACTCAGGTAATCATCATTGTGTTTAATGATGATTAAATTACCGTAACCACGAAGCGCATTGCCTGCGTAAACCACCCTTCCTGAAGCAGTGGCTACAATTGGCTGTCCGCGCGAACCTGCGATATCGATGCCTTTATTGCCACCCTCGGCGGCAGAGAAGTTATCGATGATCTTACCTTCAGTTGGCCAACGCCAGCTTCCCACAGGGGTTGAACTGTTAGTTGTACTGCTAACCGTAGGCGGTGCGGTAACGGCTGGAGCTGTTGTCGTTGCAACATTTGCTCCCTTCGAAGGCAACAATTTGCTGCCACTCGATTCACCCGAATCATCAGAATACGTAATAACAGGCTGCTGTGCAACAGGGGCCTGTTTTATTTGTGGTGCACTCACAACGCCGCTTTGCGTTGCATCTGCAGCGGTGATGGCGTTGCCACCGGTAATGGGCTGACCCGAGCCGTTGTCAACCTGTAGCGTCTGTCCCACATTCAGGCTGTAAGGGGCCTGAACATTGTTGCGCTGCGCTAAATCGCGGAAGTCATTGCCCGTAATCCAGGCGATATAGAACAAGGTATCCCCACGTTTTACGGTGTAGGTCTGGCCAGAATAGCTACCTTTAGGAATATTCTGATAACTTCTGTTGTACACAATCCGGCCATTTTCAGTTTGCACATTATTATTGGCACTAATGATTCCCGAATTGTTCTGCGGTAAAGGTGTACTACGGCTTAACATTCCGCCCTGCGGTGGCACAGAGGGCACGCCGCCGGTGGCTGGCGCAGTACCAGAGCCAGCCATATTACTGTTGTCATTAACGCTGTTGCTGTCGCCGATATTGCTTATCGGCGCCTGAGTATTATCGCCTGAACTACAGCCTGCCAGCCAAAAACTCACCAGTGAAAGCGCCGCCAGACGGCGTAACTGAAAAATTGTGCTTCCCGTGCTCATTAATCCCCCGTGGTGGCAACCTTTAAAAAACTGACTTACTCGTCTCACCAGCACAATACACTGTGCGGCACGTTAAACGCTGGATTTTCGTTGAATGAACTGGATAGTAGCAATATCAACTACCTGATTCCATGAAACAGTTATGAAGAAATGCTAACAAGGCAGTCAGGCCAGATCGCCCTGAACTAAGGGAACGAAACGGACCGGCTCAATGGTTTCTTCTGTAATCTCATTGCCGCGGCGGCGCAGACGCTTTAACACCTGCTGCTCCTCACCTACGGGCAGCACCATAATGCCGCCTTCCGCCAGTTGCGCTATCAGCGCAATCGGAATTTCAGGCGGTGCCGCGGTAACGATAATGGCATCAAAAGGACCACGAGACGGCCAACCCTGCCAGCCATCGCCGTGTCGGGTTGAAACATTGTGTAAATCAAGCTGTTTCAGGCGCCGTTTGGCCTGCCACTGCAGGCCTTTAATACGCTCGACCGAGTAAACGTGTTCAACCAGGTGGGCGAGGATGGCGGTCTGGTAGCCGGAACCGGTGCCAATCTCCAGCACGCGCGCGTGCTCTGTCAGCGCCAGCAACGCGGTCATGCGTGCCACCATATAGGGCTGCGAGATGGTTTGACCGGACCCGATGGGCAGCGCCATGTTGTCCCAGGCTTTGTGCTCGAAGGCTTCATCAATAAAGCGTTCGCGCGGGACATCGGCAATGGCTTTTAACAGGTGCTCATCTTTAATGCCCTGTTGACGCAGCTGTGACAGCAATGTCTCAATACGCCGACTTACCATGCCAGGTGTACCTCAGCGTTGGCCAGCCAGGTGCTGAGAACAGCCTGCGCATTATGCGCAGTCAGATCGACGTGCAATGCAGTCACTGACACATAACCCTCATCTACGGCGGCAAAGTCAGTCTCAGGGCCCGCATCCAGTTTTTCACCGGGCGGGCCAATCCAGTACAGCGGATTACCACGAGGGTCGGTTTGCGCAATCACCCGATCGGCCGGATGACGGCTGCCGCAGCGCGTGACGCGAATGCCCTTTATTTCAGCCAGAGGCAAATCGGGCACGTTGATATTTAAGATGCGTCCGGTGCGCAGCGGTTGTTGCGTCAGCGCTTTAAGAATGGCACAGGTCACTGCCGCGGCAGTGTCATAGTGCAGCTGGCCATTTAGCGATACCGCCACGGCGGGCAATCCCAGATGGCGGCCCTCCATTGCGGCCGCAACCGTACCGGAATAGATCACATCATCCCCCAAATTGGGGCCGGCATTAATGCCTGACACCACGATGTCTGGCCGGGGCTGCATAAGCGCATTCACGCCCAAATAAACGCAATCGGTGGGCGTCCCCATTTGCACGGCAATATCCCCATTGTCATGGGTAAAGGTGCGCAACGGGGTTTCCAGCGTCAATGAGTTAGAGGCACCACTGCGATTACGATCCGGTGCCACAACCTGCACCTCGGCAAATTGACGCAAAGCCTTTGCCAGCGTCTGAATACCAGGCGCGTAGATGCCATCATCGTTGCTGAGCAATATCCGCATTTAATTCTGACCTTTTCTGTTCAACCGGGCCGCCGTTATATGGACCTGTTTTGAGGCATGGCAACAAGTTAAGAGTGGACAGCGACTTTTGCATTCTAGCGGTGAGCGAGAGGAAGTGGTAGGCGAAAATCAAACGAACGGGCAGGAAAAGAGCAAGGTCGCTACGATGTTAAAGCATCTGGAACAGTGAAATACGCACACTGCCATGCCAACGGGCCGCCTACGCGGCTCGTTGGCAGCCTGACGACGAGGCCGGTTCTGATACACAGGCGACGTCGTGGCTTATTCGTCAGGCATATCAAGTAACTCGGTGCTGTTGAGCAACTCCCGGACAACGCTGGTGGCAAAGCTGCCTGCGGGCAGCCAGAATTGCATCTCCAGCGTGGCCTCATCCTGCCAGCGCCAGCGCAGGTCGCGCGGAACCACCAGCATCGCCCGGCGCCCGGCATCCACGCGCTCACGCTCAAGCAGACCGCGCAGCTCACCGGCATCGGCCAGGCACTGCTGTTCAAAAGCCAGCGCATCCGCCTGAGGGCCGGGCTCGCCCTGCCCCGGTAACGGTGCCGTAATGCGAAGCGCATGCTGATTAACACGCGTCTGCAGCTCGGCCAGCTCTTCCGGCTGGGCAACGAACCAGCTGCCGCGACCGGTAAGCTGCAGTGCATCCCCGTTCATAACCTGGGTTAATCCGCCCTGCTGCGCTAAACGCATGCTGGTCACCTGATTGAACAGCGCACTGCGCGCCGCCGAGAGCATCAGTCCGCGCTTGCTGCGATCGCGTATCTGAATCTCGTTCCGCGCTAACTTTGCCGCCGTCACCAGGTTATTGCCGTTGCGGCCAAAGCGTTGTTCGCCAAAATAGTTGGGCACGCCGTTATCACGGATGCTAACCAGCCGCGCCTCTGTTTCCTCACGATGGCTGACCTGCCGGATCACCAGCCGGAATGCATTTCCCGCCAGGGCACCGATGCGCAGCTTGCGCTTATGGCGCACCACCTCAAGTATGTCAACGCCGTCCAGCGCAAACCCCGCCAGAACGGGCATGGAATTGCCGGGGACGCGAAAGCAAAGCGTCTGTTCCGTGACCGCGTGGCGATCTTTCATGCCCGCATAGCTCAGGTCGCGTACGCTGACCTTCATAAACTTCGCCAGGGCTTCGGCAACAAAACGGGTATTGGCGCCGCTTTTGCGAATGCGCACCAGCACGTGCTCACCCTCGCCATCCGGCTGATAACCCAAATCTTCCACGACCACGAAATCTTCCGGTGTCGCTTTAATCACGCCTGTCGCCTTTGGCGTACCCTGCAGGTAGTGCAGCGTCATGCCGGTTCCACTTTCAACAGTAAGGCCACCGCTTCACACGCAATACCTTCACCCCGACCGGTAAAACCGAGTTTCTCGGTGGTGGTGGCTTTAACGTTAACCTGGTCCATGTGGCAGCCCAGATCTTCGGCAATATTAATGCGCATTTGCGGCACGTGCGGCAGCATTTTAGGTGCCTGGGCAATCAGCGTGACATCGACGTTGCCAATGCAGTAGCCTTTGGCCTCAATGCGACGCCATGCTTCACGCAACAGCCCGCGGCTGTCCGCGCCTTTGAACGCCGGATCGGTGTCCGGGAACAGCTTGCCAATATCGCCCATGGCCACCGCGCCCAACAGCGCATCGGTGAGCGCATGCAGCGCCACATCACCATCGGAATGGGCAATAAAGCCATACTCAAATGGGATTCGCACACCGCCAATCACCAGCGGACCTTCTCCACCGAAGGCGTGAACGTCAAAACCGTGACCGATACGCATTATGTGCTCTCCTTTGACTGAATCTGACTGAGATAAAAAGCCGCCAGGGCTAAGTCTTCCGGGCGGGTAACTTTGATGTTGTCGCTACGGCCTGTTACCAGCTCAGGATGATAACCGCAGTACTCCAGCGCCGAGGCTTCGTCGGTAATGGTCGCCCCTTCGTTCAAGGCTCGCATCAGGCTGGCCGTCAGTAAGGCCCGGGGGAAAAATTGCGGGGTTAAAGCGTGCCACAGGTTGTCGCGATCGACAGTGTGCGCAATCGCCGCCTGACCAGGCTCGCCGCGTTTCATGGTGTCACACACGGGCGCCGCCAGAATGCCGCCCGTTTTGCTGGTTTCCCGCAACTGCAGCAGACGATCCAGGTCGTCAGGATGCAGGCAAGGCCGTGCCGCATCGTGAACCAGCACCCAGCTGGCACCCTGAGCTGCCTGCAGGCCAGCCAGAACCGACTCCGCGCGCGTATCGCCCCCGGTGACGCAAATCACGCGCGGATCGTCTGCCAGAGGCAAAGCAGCAAAGTGCCGATCGTCTGGGCTTAACGCGACGATAACCTGCGAGACAGCTGGATGGGAAAACAGACGGGCAATGCTGTGTTCCAGAAGGGTGTGCTGACCAATCGTCAGATACTGTTTAGGGCAGGTTGCCTGCATGCGGCTGCCGATACCGGCAGCGGGCACAACGGCAATCACATCCGCAGAGTGGGACCGATTGTTCATGTTTTATCGTTGTTGGTTTTGCGCGGCTTGTTGCGCGTTGCGTTTGTTCTGGTCAGGGACCAGACGATAGAAGGTTTCACCAGGCTTAATCATGCCTAATTCGCTGCGTGCGCGTTCCTCAATCGCTTCAGAGCCGCCATTGAGATCGTCAATTTCAGCAAAGAGTTGATCGTTGCGCATTTTCAATTTGGCGTTATTCGCCTTTTGTACCGCAACGTCATCGTTGACGCGCGTAAAGTCATGGATGCCATTCTTACCCAGCCACAATGAATATTGCAGCCAACCCAACAGCACCAACAGCAGTAACGTCAGTTTTCCCATCCCGCCCCCTAAAAACGGCCCAATCATCCCATAACTTTACCCAGGACTCCACACTGGCAGTAAAAATGGCGTGCAATGCCGTTTATGCAGACAAAAAAGGGAGGAAAAGATCGGACGCAAAGCAGGAAAACTTTTGTAACCTGCTGCTGCGTTTAGACATCAGTGTCCTTACCAGCGGGACAGAAACAGGAACAGTAACCAGAACTGACAGGCCACCGCAGCAACGCAGATCAGAACGGTCCAGAGCAGTTGCCCACGGAGCCAGGTATTCAATACCATTCCTGTGAGAACGGAAACGGGAAACAGGGCCAGGAAAAAGGGCCACGTGTAGAGGAAGAAAAACAGCGTGCTGGAGCCGTACAACAGGAAAGGTATGGCAAGCGCGCACCAGTAACAGATAAAGCCAATGACGCCTCCAGGAAGGACGGAACGAGGCTCATCCGGTGTACGGTGGTCTTTGCGTGCCAGCATGGGAGTAATGTTCTGCATAAATATCCTGTCAACGCGAAGGCGGCAAAACGAAAGGCGCTTTGCCGCTGTCTGTTCAGGAACTGATAATATCGCGCTGACGCAGCAGATCTAACAATTGGGCCGTCAGTTTTGTAACCAATTGTTCCCCGTTAAGCCAGATTTCTGGCTGGTCCGGCGCTTCATAAACGCTGTCTATTCCAGTGAAATTCTGTAACTCGCCTGCACGGGCTTTTTTGTACAACCCTTTAGGATCGCGCGCTTCACACACTGCCAGCGGCGTATCGACAAAAACCTCGATAAACCGGTCGCTGTCCAGCAGATCGCGCACCATCTGGCGCTCGGCACGGTGCGGTGAGATAAAGGCGGTAAGGACGACCAAACCGGCATCCACCATCAGTTTGGCCACCTCGCCTACACGGCGGATATTCTCTTTACGATGTTCATCGCTAAAGCCCAGATCGCGACACAACCCGTGACGGACATTATCGCCGTCCAGCAGATAGGTGCTGACACCGATACGGTGTAGCGCCTGCTCCAGCGCCCCCGCAACGGTGGATTTACCGGACCCCGAAAGGCCGGTAAACCACAGTACCACGCCCTGATGGCCATGTTGCTGTTCGCGTGCCTGCTGCGTAACCGGATGGTCATGCCATACTACGTTTTCATCGTGTTGGGCCATTACTGACCGCCCAGCAGATTGCGCGCATTCCAGTGCGGGAAGTGGCGACGGACCAGTGCATTAAGCTCGAGTTCGAACGCGCTGAACTCGCCGTTGTGCTGCGGCCGATCGTTCAGTGGTTCATGAATCAGCCCCGCGCCTACGGTGACGTTACTCAGACGGTCAATAATGATCATGCCGCCGGTTACGGGATTTTGCTGATAGCTGTCAAGCACCAGCGGCTCATCAAACGTAAACTCAGCAAGGCCAATCCCGTTCAGCGGCAGATTGTCCACCTGCCGTTTCTCCAGTGAATTAATCTCAACCTGGTGAATGACCTTTTCCACTCGCCCACGGGCTTTCTTACCGGCGATTTTTACATCGTAGCTCTGTCCGGCCTGAAGCGGCTGCTCAGCCATCCACACCACATCGACGGTGGCGGACTGAACGGCGCGCAGCTCGGCGCTGGCGTCCACTAACAGATCGCCACGGCTGATATCGATTTCGTCGTTCAGGACCAGCGTAATGGCCTCGCCCGCTCCCGCTTCCTGCAGATCGCCGTCAAAGGTCACAATGCGGGCAATGGTGGACTCCACGCCTGAAGGCAGGACTTTAACGCGCTGTCCCACTTTCACCACGCCAGAGGCCAGCGTACCGGCATAACCGCGGAAGTCGAGATTGGGACGATTAACATACTGCACCGGGAAACGCATCGGCTGGTGATCCACCACCGCGTTTAACTCCACGGTTTCCAGAACGTCGAGTAACGTCGGGCCGCTGTACCACGGCATGCTCTGGCTCTGTGAGGCGACGTTTTCGCCTTCCAGCGCCGACATCGGCACAAAGCGAATATCCAGGTCTTCAGGCAACTGGCCGGCAAAATCGAGGTAATCCTGCTTGATCTGCTCAAACACAGACTGCTGGTAATCCACCAGATCCATTTTGTTTATCGCCACAACCAGATGCTTGATGCCCAGCAGCGTCGAAATAAAGCTGTGGCGACGCGTCTGATCCAGTACGCCTTTGCGGGCGTCGATCAGCAGGATCGCCAGGTCACAGGTTGATGCGCCCGTTGCCATATTGCGGGTGTACTGCTCATGGCCTGGCGTGTCGGCGATGATGAACTTACGTTTTTCGGTGGAGAAATAGCGATAGGCGACATCAATTGTGATCCCCTGCTCGCGCTCGGCCTGTAAGCCATCGACCAGCAGCGCCAGATCCAGTTTCTCGCCCTGGGTGCCGTGACGTTTGCTGTCGCTTTGTAATGAAGACAGCTGATCTTCATAGATCTGACGCGTGTCATGCAGCAAGCGGCCAATCAGCGTACTTTTGCCGTCATCGACGCTGCCGCAGGTCAAAAAACGCAGCAGGCTTTTATGTTGTTGTGCGGTCAGCCAGGCTTCAACGCCGCCCTGTTCGGCAATCTGTTGTGCAATTACGGTATTCATCTGGCGTCTCCTTAGAAATAACCCTGACGTTTTTTCAGTTCCATCGAACCGGACTGATCGCGGTCAATCACACGGCCCTGACGCTCGCTGGTGGTGGAAACCAGCATCTCTTCAATAATCTCAGGCAAGGTTTGCGCTTCAGATTCCACCGCACCGGTCAACGGCCAGCACCCAAGGGTACGGAAACGAACCATGCGCTGTTTGATCACTTCACCTGGCTGGAGGTTAATTCGATCGTCATCGATCATCATCAACATGCCATCACGTTCCAGTACGGGACGCGGCGCGGCCAGATAAAGCGGCACGATCTCAATGTTTTCCAGGAAGATGTATTGCCAGATATCCAGCTCGGTCCAGTTAGACAGCGGGAAAACACGGATGCTCTCGCCTTTGTTAATCTGGCCGTTGTAGTTGTGCCACAGTTCCGGGCGCTGATTTTTTGGGTCCCAGCGGTGAAAACGGTCACGGAACGAGTAAATACGCTCTTTGGCACGTGACTTCTCTTCATCCCGACGGGCGCCGCCGAAGGCCGCATCAAAGCCGTACTTGTTCAGCGCCTGCTTCAGGCCTTCGGTTTTCATAATGTCGGTGTGCTTGGCACTGCCATGCACAAAGGGGTTTATCCCCATCGCCACCCCTTCGGGATTGCGATGTACCAACAGCTCCGCGCCCATCGCTTTGACGGTGCGGTCGCGGAATTCATACATCTCGCGAAATTTCCAGCCGGTGTCCACGTGCAGCAACGGAAACGGCAACGTGCCTGGATAGAAGGCCTTACGCGCCAGATGCAGCATGACAGAGGAATCCTTGCCGATGGAATACATCATGACCGGATTGCCGAATTCGGCTGCCACTTCGCGGATAATATGGATGCTCTCCGCCTCCAGTTGGCGCAGATGAGTGAGTCGTTTTTGGTCCATCGTTTTTCCTCTCAAGCCAGATTGACAACGGCGGACTCGCGAGCCCCCTGCTGTGCCGAATGCTGAAACCAGGCCAGTTGCCCGTGTAAATTAACCACTTCCCCAATCACCAGCAGGGCCGGGGAAGGCGCTGACGCTGCCAGCGTCTCCAGATGTTCGAGTGTGCCGGTCAATACCTGTTGATCCGGCCGGGTACCGCGCCCAATCACCGCAACCGGTGTTGAGGCGGCGCGCCCATGAAGAATAAGCTGCTGGCTGATGTGAGCCGCCTTGACTGCGCCCATGTAGATCGCCAGCGTCTGACGGGCACGCGCGAGGGATGGCCAGTCAATATCATCGCCATCCGGACGGCAGTGTCCGGTGATAAACAGCACGCTTTGTGCGTAATCACGGTGCGTCAGCGGAATGCCAGCATAGGCGGTAGCCCCTGCGGCGGCCGTTACGCCAGGCACGACCTGGAATGGAATACCCGCTTGCTGCGCCGCCTGCAACTCTTCGCCGCCGCGGCCAAAAATAAAGGGATCGCCGCCTTTAAGGCGCACCACACGTTTGCCTTTCTGCGCCAGCTGCACCATCAACTGGTTAATTTCGTCCTGCGGCAGGAGATGGGCGCTGGCACGCTTGCCTACGCAGATACGATCGGCATCGCGCCGGACCAGATCGAGCACCTCATCGCTGACGAGATGATCGTAGAGCACCACATCCGCCAGCTGCATCACCTGCAGTCCGCGCAGGGTTAACAGGCCGCTGTCGCCAGGCCCCGCGCCAACCAGAATAATTTCGCCCTGTCGGGGCGGCTGATCGCCCAGTTCGCTATCCAGCGTCTGTTTAGCGGCCGTAACGTCGCCCGTCGCCATCTGACTGGCAAAACGGCCATTAAATATTCTTTCCCAGTAACGACGGCGATCGGACATACGGCTGAAGCGAGCTTTGACTTTGTCACGCCACTGACCCGCCAGCTCGGCCATTTGGCCCAGATGGGATGGCAGCAGCGTTTCGAGTTTCTCGCGCAGCATGCGGGCCAGCACCGGCGCGGTGCCACTGGAGGAGATCGCCACGACCAGTGGCGAACGATCAACAATAGAGGGGAAAATAAAGCTGCATTTAGGCTGATCGTCTACCACGTTTACCAGCTTGTGGCGGGCATTCGCTTCGTCATAGACCTGCGCATTCAGCGCATTGTCATCGGTAGCGGCAATGACCAGAAAGACCTTGTCGAGCTGAGCGGGTTCAAAGGACGTGGCCAGCCATTCAAGCTGCTGTTCATCCAGCAAAGCCTGTAACTCGGGGCAGAGTTCGCGTGAGGCGATTTGAATGCGCGCCCCGGCCCGACGCAGCAGCTCAATCTTGCGCGCCGCGATATCTCCGCCGCCGACGACCAGTACGGGTCGACCTGCGAGATCGGCAAAAAGAGGCAAATAATCCACGTTAACCCTAGTGTTGTTACGAAGCGTTATCGCGACTATACGTTCACAGGTTTATTGAGATGAAATTACGAATTGGAATGAGATGTTACCGAATGGAATAACGCTCGGCAAAAGCTCAGAACAAAATGTGCTTAGCGAATGATCTTATGAGGCTTTCCGGACGATTCAAATTGTGTAATCACCTTCACAGTTTCATACTAGGCACAAAAAAATATGGCCCTCTTTTACGGAATGATCCACAAGGAACCCGACATGTCTGCCTTTCTCCGCCTGGCCGTACTGCTTGGCGGCTGCATTATTTTTAGCGCTCAGGCCGTGACCGACCTCACCGGGCACTTTGCTGAGCAACAGGTTCGTCATATTGCCACCTATTTTCCCGGCCGCATGAGCGGAAGCCCGGCTGAACTGATGGCGGCCGACTATCTGCAGCAGCAGTTTACCCAACTCGGTTTTGAAACTAATACCCGGCAGTTTAATACCGGCTACAGCTGGCATGAAAATGACGGCACCTCGCGCTGGCATAAGCTTACCGCTACATCGGTTATTGCCGCGCGTGAAGGCAGTGCGCCCCAGGAAATCCTGGTTGTCGCCAGCCTGGATACCTGGATTCCGCTTACCCGCAGTGAAACCGCGCGCAGCGTAGGCGGATTGCGTTTGCAAGGCGTTGATGACAATGCATCCGGGCTTGGCGTGATGCTGGAACTGGCCCGGCAGATGAGTCATAAACCGCTCCATTATGGCGTGCGCTTTGTCGCGCTCAGCGCCAGCGAATCACAGTTGCACGGCATGGAAGACTATGTGGCACGCATGAGTGAGAAAGAGAAAAAAAATACGCTGCTGGTGATCGATCTCAACAGCCTGATTACGGGCGACCACCTTTATTTCAACAGCGGCATCAACACGCCGCGCGCCGTGCGTAAACAGACCAGCGAACGCGCCTTACTGCTGGCTCGCCGCTATGGCATTTCTGCCGTCAGTCGTCAGATGAAGAGCACTGATTTTCAGGGCATCAATCCTTTCGACGCGGCAGGATTCCCTTTGCTTGATGTCACTGCGCGAAACTGGAACCTGGGCAGCAAGGATGGTGAACAGCAACGCACCCGTTCCCGGCATTTCCCGGATGGCACGACCTGGCATCAGACCGATCGCGATAATCTGGATTTTTTAGATCACTGGCTACCCGGCCGGATTGGTCTTCGTACCCATGACAGCGTTAAAGTGCTGCTGCCATTGCTGAGCGAGTTAACCAACCCCAAAGTGTGAGGACAGACGATGTATGTCATTTACCTGAGTTATTTTCGGCCCATCGAGGAAGTGGAAGCCCTGCTGGCACCCCATATAACGTGGCTGGATCGCTATTTTGACAACGGTGAGTTTATTGCTGCCGGCCGCAAAGATCCCCGCACGGGCGGCATGATCATGGTAAGAGACATGGATCGCGCCCGGCTGGATACGATTCTGGCGGAAGATCCCTTTGTCGCCGTGGCCCATTATGAGGTCACAAAGGTCAACGTGACGCGCACAGCCGATGCGTTTGCGGGGCTGAAAGACCTGTAGCCCCTGAGCCAACAGCGCCGGGCGCCTCGTTTCCCCACGCGGCGCTGCTTTCAACTTGCCCGTCGGCTCAGGTAAAGTCAGACAGCTTCTGACCCGCGTTAATTAAGGTTTTCAGCAGCATCTGACGCCGCGCTTCTGGTGTATCCCGGCTGACCATAAAACAGATGGCCGCCACCGCCAGATCGTTGCGGGCGCGAATAGGCGCAGCCATACAGCAGGTAAAGCTCTCTGACAGCCCTTCCGTCATGGAGTAGCCAAGATGCCCGGCCCGGTGAATGTCAGCCAGAAAGTCCTGCTTATCCAGCACCTTCCCGTTCGCCAGCTGGTAATCCTCTTCCGGGATCAGGGCCAAAATCGCCTCATCGCTCCAGTTACTCAGCAGCAAGCGGCCGGTGGCTGTCCAGGGAATCGGGATTTTAACGCCGATATCGGAGGTTATCTTGAACGGATGGGCATTGCTCTCTGACAGAACCACCGTGTATTTATTGCCTTCCAGCATACACAGCTGCACGGTTTCACCATGCTCAGCAACCATCTCGATCATTAACTGATGGGCACGACGGATCAGGGGATTGTGCGCCATATAATCCGCACCGTAATAGTGCATTTCACGACCAAAATAGATACTGCCTTCCGAATCAATTTCGACCAGCCCCGCCTCACTCAACAGATTAACCAGTTCATACACGCTTGAGCGGGGCGCGCCCGTCGCCTCGATCAGTTCACGCATCGCCATGGGCTGGCGGGCAACGTGTAACTGACGAAAAATCGCGATCACACGGTCCACGCCACGTGCTCTGGCGGGTTTATCTTCCTGCATACCCTTATTCTCCTGCCGGGATCGTCACGTTAAGGTTGATGTAATACATCATACACAGCCCACTTTGTTTTACCTACGGTCGCGCACGCTATCCCGCCTTTTCTTTTTTTCGCGACATGCTATTTATCAGGGCACCAAAAGAGCGCACTCAATAATGATAAAAAGAGATCTTCATCACCATTTATTTAAAAAACTTATCATTAATGACAAATATTCGTGAAGCCAGTTGTAAAGCATCAAAATAATCCCTGATCAGGCTATTGCAAAAGAAATAACATTGTGCAAATCTCGACCCATCCGGTATTGCAGATTTAATTCCGGTATATCAGACAAGCTACAGGAATGATTCTAAGGGCACAAGCATGACAATCAAGCGCTATGGCACAGAGGGCGGTGTCGGTACCGGAGGACAAAAGCTGCCTTTTGCCCGTGCGGTAGAAGCCGACGGCTGGCTGTATATCTCCGGGCAGACGCCAATGAAAGGCGGCGAGGTCGTTGAAGGCGGCATCATTGAGCAGACGCGCCTGGCCTTCGACAACTGTCTGACCATTATGCAGGAAGCAGGCTATCGGATTCAGGATGTGGTGCATGTGACGGCGGTCCTGACGGATGCACGTTACTTCAGCTCATTTAATAAAGTGTTTAGTGAGCTTTTTCATGATAACCCGCCCGCCCGTATTTGCAGCGTGCAGGACCTGGTTGTGGATTGCAAAGTCGAAGTCGATATGACGTGTTTTAATGCCGAACGGAAATAAAAGCTGATTCTTATCTCCCCGGCCAGAAATAAACGCATTCGGTATAAAAGTGATAATTAAAAAACGTCTCTCCACATTATTTAATAATGTTGGTGATATCCCTCTTTTATTTGAGAGCAGAAATATGAATACCACTTTCCAGCAAAATGTATTCACCCGGTTCCTGCCTGCCCTGTTCACCGTGGTGGCACTGGCCGGTTGTACGCCAACGGACAATAAAAATGAAACCGCAGGTGCCGCACCGGCATCCACGCTGCAAACCGTGCTTCAGCGTGGCACGTTGCGGGTGGGTGACTGCCTGAGCTTTGCGCCCTTCGGTTTTTACGATAAAGCCGGTAATCCCGACGGTTACGATGTGGATCTGGCCAAAGCCCTGGCAAAAGCGATGGGGGTAAAGCTCGAAATGGTGAACACCACCAGCGCTAACCGCATTCCTAATCTGCAAACCAATAAAGTGGATGTCGTGTTCTGTAATTTCACCCGCAACCTGGAGCGCGCCAAAGAGATTGGTTTTACTCAGCCTTACGTGGTGGCCAGTGAAGCGATGCTGGTTCGCAAAGTAAGCGGAATCAAATCGGCCCACGACATGGCAGGAAAAACTATCGCGACGGTCAAAGGCTCGACCAACGGCGACGAAGTTCGCAGCATGGGGATCGATGTAAAGATCCAGGAATATGATTCCTCTCAGGCAGCAATTCTGGCCGTGAAGCAGGGTCAGGCAGATGCCATGATTGAAGATAATAACTTCCTCGCCTATCAGGCCAAACTCGACCCAACACTGGAAGTCACTAATGAAGCCCTGGTTCCGCTGGAATACAACGCGTTCGGCGTCAAGCAAGGCGATCAGGTGTGGACGAACTATCTCAACGAATTCCTGTTTGAAATTAACGCATCAGGTGAGAACGCTCAGCTCTACCAAAAATGGTTTGGCAGTAAGCCTCGCTATCCGCTGAATCCGCAGTTCTGACAGAAGAGGACGCAGGTCACGCCTGTGTCCTCCTGAGGAGGCTTTCTATGCGCTACCAATGGCTGACACTCTGGCAATATGCCGATACCTTTCTCGCCGCGACCTGGTTAACGCTTCAGGTGACGTTGCTGGCTTTTATGCTGGCGCTGGTACTGGGACTGCTGGCCGCGCTGGCGAAATCTGCGACTTTTGCGCCTTTGCGCTGGTTGAGCCACGGCTACGTTGAATTTATTCGTAACACGCCCGTGTTGCTGCAGATTTTTATCGTCTTTTTCGGGCTTCCCTCGCTGGGCATTACCATGAGCGCCTTTACCGCGGGCGTGCTGGCGCTGGGGATTAACGTCGGTGCGTATCTGGCTGAGGTTTTTCGCGCCGGTATTCAGTCCGTCCCCAAAGGTCAGCTGGAAGCCGCCTGGATTCTTGGCATTAGTCGTCGCCAGCGATTTTTAAACGTGGTCATGCCTCAGGCCGCGCGCGCCGTCTGGCCCGCGATTATTAACAACCTGATTCAGCTACTGTTGGGCACCTCACTGCTGTCAGCCATTGCGCTACCGGAGTTGACGGGAACTGCAACGGTCATCAATGCGCGTACGCTGCTCTACATTCAGACATTCAGCGTCGTCGCGCTGGTCTATCTGTTTCTCAGTAACCTGTTTTCCTGGCTGGGCAATGTCGCGGGACGCCGACTGTTTATGCCGCCGCTGGTTGTCTCGGTCAAACGGCCCATCTGGACGCAGGCGAAAAGAATGTTTTCCCATACGATTAAACGGGAGCCAGCCCAATGAGCGAACTGATCCTCAGCAGTCTGCCGCTCCTGTGGCGCGGTCTGGTGATTACGTTATTGCTGTCGGTCGCTGCCATTGCGGGCAGCACGTTGCTGGGTTTACTGGCCGCGATTTTGCGTACCAGCCGCATCCCTGTCGCCCGGCAAATTGCCGTGATCTATACCGAGCTGTTTCGCGGCACGCCCGTGCTTATCACGCTGATGTTTATTTACTTTGGCGTGGCCTATTTCGGGTATGACATCAACCTGTTTGCCGCAGGCATTTTGGGCCTGAGCATTTATCAGGGCGCTTACATTGCCGAGATTTTTCGTGGCGGGATTGAAGCCGTGCCGAAAGGACAGTGGGAAGTTTCGTGGATCCTTGGGCTCTCCAGGCGGCAGACTTTTACCAGCGTGATTCTGCCGCAAACTCGCGGCATCGTATTGCCGCCGCTGGTGGGTCAGTATCTGTCGCTGATTAAAGATACCTCTATCGTCAGCATGATAGGCATGTCGGAACTGATGCATCAGGGCCAGGCCATCGTCGATCGCATCGGACAGCCCGTAGTGGTTTATGGTCTGGTTGCCCTGCTCTATTTCGTTATCTGTTTTCCGCTTTCCCGCTGGGTCCAGCATCAGCAAACCAGGAACTCGTTATCATGAAAAATGCAGCCATTACTCTGAGCCGGATTACGAAGTCATTTGGCGCTACGCAAGTTCTGAAAGAGATCAGCCTTGATGTCTCGCCCGGAGAGGTGCTGGTGCTGATCGGCGCATCCGGTTCCGGTAAAAGTACCGTACTACGGATCATGAGTGGTCTGGAAAAGGCCGACGGCGGCGAAATTTGGGTTAACGACGTTCCGCTGCACGACCCAAAACGCAATCGTGATATTTGTGGTCAGGTGGGGATGGTGTTCCAACAGTTCAACCTGTTTCCTCATAAAACCGCCCTCGGCAATGTCACCCTGGCACTGATAAAAGCGCAGAAGCTGTCAGTGGCCGAGGCGAATTCGCGCGGGATGGCAGCGCTGGAGCGCGTTGGACTGGCTGACCGCGCCGATCACTATCCTTCTCAGCTCTCCGGGGGACAGCAACAACGTGTGGCCATTGCGCGCGCTCTGGCGGTGCAGCCAAAAATCATGTTCTTTGATGAAGCCACGTCCGCTCTCGATCCTGAATTAGTGGGTGAAGTGATGGAAGTGATGCGCGGGCTGGCGCGCGAGGGCATGACAATGGTGGTGGTGACCCACGAAATGGGGTTTGCCCGGAAAACAGCCGATCGCGTTGTTTTTATGGATCAGGGCGTGATTGCTGAGCAGGGTAAGCCGGACGACATTTTTGTTCATCCGCAGAATCCGCGCACGCAACAGTTTCTGTCACGCGTGCTTGAGCACTAAGGTGCCGCCATGTCTTTGCATTTTCCGCTGGTCGCAGACGCGAAGCTGGACACTGCGCAGCCGTCGCCCCGCTTTAAATCGGTTGCCGGTGAGGGCGATGCTCCCCTTAAGGTCGGCACCGCCGTGCTGAGTAGTGAAGATGTCTTTTCGCCCGTCATGGTAATGAAACAGTCCGCTCTGGAAAACAACCTGCGGCAGTTAGCGGCGTTTTGCCAGGAGAAAGGCGTCATGCTGGCGGCACATGGCAAAACCTCAATGGCACCGGCAGTCTTACGCCGGGCCGTGACCCAGGGCGGCGCGTGGGGGATCAGCGCAGCAACACCTGCTCAGGTGCGCGCCCTGCGCCATTTCGGTATCCGCAACGTGTTTCTGGCAAACGAATGTGTCGATCCTGGCGGAATTCGCTGGATTGGTGAATGGCAGCGTCGGCATCCTGACCACGGCTTTCTCTGTTACGTTGACTCCCTGGCGGGCGTCACGCTGCTGGAGCAAAACCTGGGCGACACGGCCATTGCGGTCTTGATTGAAGTGTCGATTCCCGGCGGCAGAACAGGATGCAGAACCGAAGAGGAGGTGCTGGCGATTGCTGAGCGCATCGCCCAAAGTCGCCATCTTCATCTTGTGGGTGTCGCAGGCTACGAAGGCGCGCTGGGTGCCGGGCGGGATGCGGCTGGCGTGGCGTTAATTCAGCACTACTGCAACGTTATGCTGGACTGCGCCAGAATGCTGGCTGAACGCCAGCTGTTCCACAGCAAGACGATTCTGCTCAGCGCAGGCGGGGGGGCGTGGTTTGATGTGGTGACAGCCTGTTTTACCCAGGCCGTTTTGCCGCTGCCGGTTCAGCCTTTGATTCGCTCGGGTGCCTACATGGCACACGACAGCGGGCTCTATTCGCGTATTGCGCCTTTTTCCCAGCCCGGTGCTGACCACCATTTTGAAGCGGCCCTGGAAATCTGGGGGCGCGTGCTTTCCCGCCCTGAATCTGGTCTGGCGCTGCTGGATTTCGGCAGACGGGACGTGCCCTTCGATCAGGATTTGCCCGTGCCTTTGTGGATTCGCCAGCCGGATGGCACCGCGCCACGAACCGGCACGCATCTGCACATCAGTGAGGTTAACGATCAGCACGCCTATTTACGCGTGCCTGACGATGAATCGCTGATGCCGGGAGACTGGGTCGGATGCGGTATTTCTCATCCGTGCACGGCATTTGATAAATGGCGTTATCTTCCCTTAGTGGATGATGAATACCGGGTGGTGGACAGCGTCGAGACGGCGTTTTGATCGCAGCCGACATCCTTCCCCTGAGGCGATGACGGAGGCCATAGCAAAACGGGCGACCCCAGAGGATCGCCCGTTACCAGAACTAAGCGCGTCAGTTAGCCTTCGTGCAGGCCGCACTCACGTTTCAGGCCAAAGAAACGCGTTTCTTCTTCTGCCATGCCCGGCTCCCACTTGCGCGTGGTGTGCGTATCTCCGACAGACAGATAGCCTTCCTCCCACAGCGGATGGTATTTCAGGTTGTGGGTTTGCAGATACTGATGAATCTGGCGGTTATCCCAGTCAATAATTGGCAGCACTTTAAACACGCCGCGCTGCACGCCCAGTACCGGCAATGTGGCGCGGCTGCCTGACTGATCGCGTCGCAGGCCCGCAAACCAGGTTTGGGCGCCCAGGGTTTCCAGCGCCCGGTTCATCGGCTCAACTTTGTTGATCTGGTTGTACTGTTCAATGCCCTCTACCCCTTGCTCCCATAGCTTTCCGTAGCGGGCTTCCTGCCACGCTGGCGAGGTTTCCGCCCGGAACACCTGCAGGTTAAGGTTAAGCTGGTCAGCCAGTTCATCAATAAAGCGGTAGGTTTCCGGAAACAGATAGCCGGTATCGGTGAGGATGACCGGAATATCCGGTTGTACGCGCGTCACCAGATGCAGCGATACCGCAGCCTGAATGCCAAAGCTGGACGAGAGCACGTAAGCCCCCGGCAGATTTTCCAGTGCCCAGCTTACACGCTCTTCAGCCGTGGCTTTTTCCAGTTGGGCGTTGGTTGCCGCCAACGCCATCGCGCGCTGGACCTTCGACATCTCATTCAGTGCTGCAAGATCGATACTCATTTTGCCTCCTGCCAGAAGTCGCGCGCAGGATCCAACACCGGCGTAACAATGCCAGCCCGAATCACGAAGTCACCAAAGCCTTCTGCGGCCTCGCGCTCTTTCGCCCAGCGACCTACCAGCTCATCAAGTGTGGCGAGAATTTCACTTTCAGTAATATTTTCGCGATACATACGTGGAATGCGCGTTCCGATGCGGTTACCCCCGATATGCAGGTTGTAACGGCCCGGCGCTTTCCCCACCAGGCCCACTTCTGCCAGCATGGCACGGCCACAGCCGTTCGGACAACCGGTAACGCGTAACACTATGTGCTCTTCGCCTACGCCATGGCTGTGCATGATCTCTTCGACTTTCGTCACGAAAGACGGCAGAAAACGTTCAGCCTCCGCCATCGCCAGCGGACAGGTTGGAAACGCCACGCAGGCCATCGAGTTTTCCCGCTGGGCCGTCACGTTTTCCATCAGGCCGTGTTCGCGGGCAATCGCTTCAATCTGCGCTTTTTGGCTTTCCGGCACGCCTGCCACAATCAGGTTCTGGTTGGCGGTCAGACGGAAATCGCCCTGATGGATTTTGGCGATTTCCGCCACGCCGCTTTTCAGCGGACGTCCCGGATAATCCAGCAGACGACCGTTTTCGATGAACAGCGTCAGATGCCACTTGTTATCAATGCCCTTGATCCAGCCAATGCGATCGCCACGGGTGGTGAATTCGTAAGGACGTGTCGGCGCAAACGTGACACCGGCGCGCTTCTCGACTTCCGCCTTAAACGTCTCTACGCCTACGCGTTCCAGCGTGTATTTGGTTTTGGCGTTTTTACGATCGGTACGGTTGCCCCAGTCGCGCTGGGTCGTCACTACCGCCGCTGCCACATCCAGGATCTTATCCACCGGGAAGTAGCCAAATTCGCTGGCGGTGCGCGCGTAGGTGGCTTTATTACCGTGCTCGATAGACAAGCCGCCGCCCACCAGCAGGTTAAAGCCCACCAGCTTGCCGTTTTCCGCAATCGCGATAAAGTTCAGATCGTTAGCGTGCAGATCAACATCGTTATGCGGCGGAATCACCACCGTGGTTTTAAACTTACGCGGCAGGTAGGTCTGGCCCAGGATCGGCTCTTCGTCGGTGGTCGCCACTTTTTCCTGATCCCACCAGATCTCTGCATAAGCGCGGGTTTGCGGCAGCAGATGCTCCGACAGCTTTTTGGCCCACTCATAGGCTTCCTGATGCAACTCAGACTCCACTGGGTTTGAGGTGCAGAGGACGTTACGGTTAACGTCATTCGCGGTCGCCAGCGCATCCAGCCCCACTTCGTGCAGCATCTGGTGCGTCGGCTTCACGTTCTTCTTCAGAATGCCGTGAAACTGGAAAGTCTGACGGTTGGTCAAACGGATGCTGCCGTAAAGGGTTTTATCGGTAGCAAATTTATCAATCGCCAGCCACTGTGTGGGCGTAATGATCCCGCCCGGCAGACGACAGCGCAGCATCATCGCATGGCGAGGCTCAAGTTTTTGCTCCGCACGTTCAGCACGAATATCGCGGTCATCCTGCTGATACATGCCGTGAAAACGGATCAGCAGGAAGTTATCGCCGCTGAAACCACCGGTCAGGCCCTCGTCGAGGTCCTCAAGGATGGTACCGCGCAGGTAGTTGCTCTCTTTTTTTAAACGCTCAGCGTCGGTGAGTTTGCCTTCAACCACCAGCGGGCCAGGGTATTTTTCAGTCATTAGTAAACGTCTCGCTGATAACGGCGCTCAATGCGCAGCTCACTTAAAAATTCGTCAGCCGTTTCACGATCCATAGCGCCGTGTTCGACCACCACATCCAGTAATGCCTGCTCAACGTCTTTTGCCATACGATTGGCGTCGCCGCAGACGTAAAGGTGCGCGCCTTCCTGTAACCAGCTCCACACCTCCGCACCCTTAGCGCGGATTTTATCTTGTACGTAAATTTTCTCGGCCTGATCGCGCGACCAGGCCAGATCGATATTCGTTAACAGGCCATCTTTCACGTATTTCTGCCATTCCACCTGATACAGGAAATCGTCAGTAAAGTGGGGATTGCCAAAGAATAGCCAGTTTTTACCGCTGGCGCCGTCGTTCTCGCGCTGCTGCATAAAGGCGCGGAACGGCGCAATACCGGTGCCAGGCCCAATCATAATGACCGGTGCATCCGGGTTGGCGGGCAGGCGGAAATTATCGTTGTGTTCGATAAACACGCGCACCTCACCGTCTTCTTCAATGCGATCCGCCAGCCATGTGGAAGCGCCGCCGCCGCGCGGGCGCCCTTCAATATCAAAGCGCACGGCCCCCACGGTGATATGTACTTCGGTATCGGTTTCGGCCTGAGACGAAGCGATAGAGTAAAGACGCGGCGTTAACGGACGCAGCAAGCCGGATAACTGTTCTGCGCTCAGTTGGGCTGGTGCCAGACGAACCATATCAACAATCGGATAGCGTTGCGCATACTGCTGCAGTTTGGCTTTGTCATCCACCAGCGACAGCAGTTCGTCGTTACGCGCTAAGCTCGCATATTGCGCCACGATTTGCGCCGTATTGACCGTTAACTCAAAATGCTTCTGCAACGCCTCTGCCAGCGGTAACGTCTGGCCCTGCACCTCAACCGGCTCATCGCCTTTTAGCCACACCAGCTCAAGCAGTTCATTCACCAGGGCCGCGTCATTCTCATACCAGACGCCCAGCGCATCACCAGGCTGGTAGCGTAACCCTGAATCGCCCAGGTCGATCTCGATATGACGCACATCTTTGTCCGAATCGCGCCCGGTAATTTTCTGGTTCACCGCCAGGCTGGCACTAAGCGGCTGCTCTTTAGTGTAAGGGCTGGTGAAGACTTCGTTCACGCTGCCGGCGACGGTTGCCGCACTCTGGGCCGGTGACGCTGCCGGTACGCGTTCTTTCAGTGCAGCAGTAATTGCCGCGCGCCAGGCGCTGGCCTGCTCGGCATATTCAACATCCGCATCGACCCGATCCAGCAGTCGTTCTGCACCCAGCTCGGCCAGGCGGCTGTCAAAATCTTTGCCCGCTTTGCTGAAGAATTCATAGGAGGTATCGCCCAGACCAAACACGGCAAAGGCCGCGCCGTCCATTTTGGGCGCTTTCTTAGACATCAGGAATTTATGCAGCGCAACGGCCTCTTCCGGTGGTTCGCCTTCGCCCTGCGTCGAGGTCACGACAATCAGAATTTTTTCCTGGCCAATCTGCTTAAATTTAAAGTCGCCCGCGTTGACCAGATTCACGGTCAGTTTTGCCGACTGCAGGTCATCGCGTAACTGCTCGGCTACCCGGCGGGCATTGCCGGTTTGTGAGGCAGAGAGCAGCGTAATCGCCGGGGTTTCAGCCTGCGCAGGCGCGCTGGCAACCGCCTGGCCTGGCGTTTGATTGACCATGCCCCAGAAATAGCCAGAGAGCCAGGCCATCTGAGTGGTGGAAAAATCTGTCGTTGCTGCCTGTAAACGAGCAAGTTGCTCCGGAGAGAGCGGAAGCATTGAGCCTGGTGCCTGAGTCGTCATCGCGATAAAAATTCCAGTAGCAGAAGTCCGGACCGAATAGTAGCGGAAGAGAAGAAAGGGTACAGGCTGCTATATTAACGATTAAATACGCCTTCGACATATCAAATAACCAAAATGACTAAATGGTTTTTCAGATAAAATTAATCGTTAAAAGTGGTAAGAATATTGAGAGTTAACACACTCAGGTAATCACGGCGCGCACTGGACTTTACGACGGGTGATCGCAGCAAATTGCTGGGTTAACAACAGGAAAACGGCCAGGAGCAACGACAGGTGCCAGGCATTATAACCGCGTTACCGCAAGCAATGGCGGAGCAGATTCTGCAAAAGCTGGGGTTTAGCGCGCCTCCCGCTCCTGATGAGGTCGGACTGAGTGAGATATATCGCGCCTGGTGCCAGTCGGTACCCTTTGATAATCTTCGCCGCCGTCTGATGACTGACCACGACAGCGCCCTCCCCTTGCCCGGCAGCACGGCAACCGACTTTTTCACTCACTGGTTAACCTATGGCACAGGCGGCACCTGCTGGGCGGGCCATGGCGCGCTGCATGCCCTGCTGATACACGTGGGATTTAACGTGCAGTTTGGCCTTTCCACCATGCTGTCCTCACGTCCGACGCCCGCAGGTTCCCCCGGTCATGGCATGCTGTTTGTTAACATGGATGCAGGCACGCGGGTGGTTGACAGCACGCTGCTCCATGGCCATCCGCTCCCGCTGGAAGCCAGGCTGAATCCCCATCCCGTCTGGGGCACACGCGTTTATGAGCGAGACGGCAGTTGGTACATACACTGGAAACCGCTGGGTCGGGCAGGAATCGACTGCAAAATTCTGACTACCGGCCTCCCCGTTGACGCGTTTCAGTCACGTCATCAACAGAGCCGACATAGCAGTCGCTTTGACGGTGCCTTGCTGATTCGCCGCGCCAGCGCCGGGAGCATCACCGGAATCGTGAAGGGAGAACGGGTTATCAGGGACCCTGACGGAAAAGAAACCTTTACGCCGCTGTCACGTTCAGAGCAGCAACGGCTGCTGATTGAGGATTACGGCATAGCGGAAGCTATCGTGGCGCGGCTTCCGGCTGACGATCCGGGTCATGGCTGAGCGCATTTTGGGAAAGGCGCGCGAATCCTTTTACTATTCTGGCTTAATCGTCGTTTAACGGCGCTTAGCAGATGCGAAAAACTGCCCTTTCAGGTAGAATTCAGCCGTTTTTAATGCCTGAGAGCGATTATGTCTACCACGTTATTTAAAGAGTTCCAGTTCGAAGCCGCACACTATTTACCCAATGTGCCGGCAGGACACAAATGCGGCCGTCTGCACGGTCACTCATTCCTTGTTCGTCTGGAAATTACCGGTGAAGTGGATGCGCATACCGGCTGGGTCATGGATTTTGCTGAGCTGAAAGCGGCGTTTAAACCCCTCTATGACAGGCTCGATCACTACTATCTTAATGAGATCCCCGGACTGGAGAATCCCACCAGCGAAGTCCTGGCAAAATGGATTTGGGATCACATGAAGCCTCGCCTGCCGCTGCTGAGCGCGGTGATGATCAAAGAAACCTGTACTGCAGGCTGCACCTATCGCGGTTAATCTGCTCTGTACGGCAGCGCAGGGCCGGTCACCCGCTTACTGACCTGTTGATCGGCCTGCTGCCGCCTCTCCTGCACGACATCAGCTGAACTCACCTCCTCTGTCTGACGTCATCCTTCTGTCATCTTTCCCCACCAGGCTGTTCTCTCCTTCATTAAAGATCAAGAGAATCAAAAATGAACCTGGTAAAACCGCTTTTTGCTTGTCTCTTTTTTATCACCGCCTCTGCCGCCGTTCAGGCGGAAAACATCCTCAGCTTTCCACAACCCGATTCACTGCCCGACGAATTCTATGCCGTGACGGAAATTCCCGCAGGCGGAATCATCAAATATGAAACCGATGCGAAAACCGGTTTTATCGTTGCCGATCGTTTTCAGTCGATGCCGGTCGCTTATCCGGCAAACTACGGTTCGCTGACGCAATCGCTGGGCGGCGATAACGATCCGCTGGATGTGATCTTCTACACCCGCGCCCCACTTGCGCCCGGGACATTAATTAAACTGCGCCCGATTGGCGTACTGAAAATGATCGACGGTGGCGAAGTGGATGACAAAATCGTGGCGGTTCCGGCCAGCAAAGTCGATCCGACCTATGATGCGATTCAGACGGTCGCCGATCTGCCAAAGCTGGAACAGCAGCGGCTGGAAGCGTTCTTTCGCGTCTATAAAGCGCTGCCGGAAGGGCGTAAAAACGTGGAGCTGAAGGGATTCGAAGACGCCAGCGCGGCCAAAGCGGAGATCAAGCAGGCTTTTGAAGCCTGGAAAGCGAAGCAATAACGGTCAGGCGGCGAGAGGCCGCCTGAGTCTTATCAGGCGATGTTCAGATATTTATGTGTCTGCATCGACAGGCGCCAGTTGCGCGCAATACAGGTCTCAATACAAAGTTTTGTCGCCTCATCTTTGCGGCTAATTGGCTGCAGCGCAATGATTCGAGCTTTGCTGTCCTGAATGCCAGCCAGCAGGTCGTCTAACGCCTCCACATCACGTTGCCGGGCAACCGGATGTTTGATTTCATCCGCACGGCTCAGGGCCTGAGCCAGCACGTCGTATCCGCCGCGCATATTTACCTTCGGTGAAACGGTAACCCAGGTTTGTTCGGAACAGTAGATTTCATGGGTTCCGCTGGTTTCAATCTGGCATTGAAATCCTGCCGCCTCCAGCGATGCGGTCAGCGGGCGTAAATCGTAAATGGCCGGTTCGCCGCCAGTGATCACCACATGCCGGGCCGTCCAGCCCTGTTGCGCAATGCTGCTGAGCAGCGTCGCCGTATCGGCGTTGCCCCAGGCATCGCTTTCCACCGTTTTGACCAGAATATCGCCTAATGATGTTTCCCGATCCGCCTGTTTTTCCCAGGTGTGTTTGGTGTCACACCAGCTGCATCCTACCGGACATCCCTGTAAGCGGATGAAAATAGCCGGCACGCCGGTGTAATAACCTTCGCCTTGCAGCGTCTGGAACATTTCGTTAATCGGGTACTGCATAATGGTCTCTGTGGTTTTAGCAAAACGCGATTATCGCAGAACTCCGGGTTAAGATCATGTCAGGTGATGCGGCGTGGCTGACTCTGTCTAAGGCAAGCCGGATTTTTGCGTTTATCCAGAGGCGAATTTCACTGATTATTGTGAGCTGTTTAGCACTATTTGGCCCGTTGCTGGCTCTTTGTCCTGCAAATTGATCGTCATCATTCCTCCGCTTACATCCCACTTTTAGCATCGCCTTTTGTCGCCAAAGATGTAAGGAAATAAACGATGACTGACTCTTCTCAATCCGAACCGCTCAAGGTCGGACCGGGCGCTTACCTGTCCTTGCTGTTTGCCATGGTGTTTTTCTCCGGTCTGCCTGGCGGAAAAGAGTGGTATGGCGTGTTTGACTTCACCACATTAAACGGGGCATTCGGAAAAGTGGTATCCGGTGTCAGTCTTCAAACCGACACCCTGGATGTCGCGCAAAGCGCCTTTCGGGGAAAAGGCGGTTATGGGGCAATGGATGGGTTCCTGTTCGCATTTGGCTTGATCCCTGCTGTTATGTTTGCGTTAGGCATGATCAACGTGCTTGAGCACTACGGCGCACTTCGTGCAGCCCGTAAGCTACTTACCCCGCTACTGCGGCCTCTGATGGGGATTCCAGGCTCAACCGGGCTGGCCATGATTGGGAGTTTGCAAAGCACGGATGTTGGCGCATCATTAACCCGCGTACTGGCTGATGAAGGGCAGATCACGGAAAGGCATGGCGCGGTATCGGCTGAATTTTAGCGGCGTTGCTGCGCATTCGGGCAACGATCCCGATAAAGGCCGTTCAGCCATCAACGCACTGGCGTACAGCGTCATTGCCGTTGCGAACCTGGCCGATCCCGCACAGGGCACAACGGTAAACACCGGCGTGATCTCAGGCGGGGACGCGGCAAATATTGTGCCAGACCACGCAGAGATGATCGTAGACGTGCGCTTTCAGCTTAACGCTGAGTTTGAGCGGGTCAACATGGCGATGAAAGCCCTTGCGCATTCTGAGACGGAGCCCGGCGTAACGACGCAGGTTACCCAGCAGGCTTACACGCCTGCCATGACGCCAGATGCTAAAACAGAAGCGCTAATGCAGATCGTCGAGCAAGCCGGGCAAACAGAAGACATTGAGATTAGCTGGCAGGCTGTAGGCGGGGGCTCAGATGCCAACCATACCGCCGCAGTGGGCACGCCCTCACTGGATGGGTTTGGCCCCATCGGCGCAAATTTTCATAGCCCGTCTGAATATATGGAACTGAATAGCATTGAACCGCGCATTCGTTTACTGAAACGCATCATTCAGTCGCTGTAATGCTGTGGCTGCACAGGCTGCGGTCAGCGCCGCGACCTGTGCCGTCTATACCTCGGACTAGATCTTCAGGTCCACCCAGACTGCCGCATGATCCGAGGCGGCATTCACCTCTTTTTTCAGTTCGGGATAGGTTTCCCATTTTACCGGGCGCACGCCTGGCCACATCCCTTTGCGCCACACGCCGCCCTTTTCCACTTTTTTCCACAGCGCGGGGGACAGTAAAATGTAGTCAATTTTATTACTGGCGCTGCAGCCGCCCCAGGTTCCTGGATAGCCGCCGTTATCAAATTTTTCATGGGTGAAGATATCTTTCAGATCGGTTTCTTTCAGCAGAGGTGCCAGCGCCTCGCTGTCCGGCGTATCGTTAAAGTCTCCGGTGATAGCAATCAGCGTTTGTCCCTCTTTAATTCGTTGCTGATAAATTGCCTTCACCCGTTCGGCCTGCAGTTTACGGCGGGCGTCGGAAAGCGTTTTGGCACCGTAGCCTTTGCTTTTAAAATGGTTAACCAGCACGTGCAGGGTTTGTCCATCGGGTAGCGGAATCGCAAATTCGGGACAGTCGCGCGAGAAAATCAGGTCGCCCTGCTTATCCTTATCATCAACGTGGCTGCGAATGGTGTCGATTGCGCAGCCTGCTCCTGTCATCAGGCCAACATCAATGCCCCGCTCATCGTTGCCGTCAATCACCATGACGTGGTCAAAAGGCGTTCCCTGGCGCGCAGGCAGCATGGCGTTATTAAATTCCAGTAAAGCGGGCCGGCTTTCTGCCTCAACAACGGTCAAAATATCTGCCTTGAGGTCAATCATGACCTGCGCTGTTAATCCCATAGCTATTTCATCTACCGGCGCACGCCGCAGTTCCAGCGAACCGACCCAGTCGGCGCGTCCTGCGGCAATAATCTTTATTCCGCTGTTGTCTGTGGGGCGGGTCAACAGCTTGCCCCGGTTACGCCGGAGGATAACAAAGGGCCCGGTATCTGACTTTTGCAGCCCCAGCGCCTCCATCAATTCCACCATTTGCTTCTTAGTCGCATCGCTGTATTCCACCTGCCCCAGCAGTGCATTCAGTTGGGCGAATTTTTCCAGCGTCGGTTTGCCCTCACGCCATTCGTTTTGGTTCATTGCTCTGGCGCGATCGAACAGGTTTTCCACGTTATAAGAAGCCAGTCTCATGCGTTTCCCCCTTCTGCCTGTCAGAAATGTGAACCTGAAGCGCGTGCTTCAGGCCAGCGGTAAGGTGCGGGGTCAGCCCGGCGCACCTTGCTCGTTATTCAGTGTCGGTGGGTTTTATTAAGAACGGATGTAAACAGCATAGACGTCGCGCAAAAAGATGGAGGAAGCCGAATAAGGTCCGGGCATAAAAAAACCCGCCACGTGGGCGGGTTATGATCAGAAGTCAGACGGCAGTAAACTTACTGACCTTTAACTTCTTTCAGACCGTTGAAGGGGGCTTTTGAACCCAGCGCTTCTTCGATACGGATCAGCTGGTTGTACTTAGCAACACGGTCAGAACGGCTCATTGAACCGGTTTTGATCTGGCCCGCAGCTGTACCGACCGCCAGGTCAGCGATGGTCGCATCTTCAGTTTCGCCTGAGCGGTGAGAGATCACAGCGGTATAGCCTGCATCTTTCGCCATTTTAATTGCAGCCAGGGTTTCGGTCAGTGAACCGATCTGGTTGAATTTGATCAGGATAGAGTTAGCGATGCCTTTCTCGATACCTTCTTTCAGGATTTTGGTGTTGGTTACGAACAGGTCGTCGCCCACCAGCTGGATTTTGTCGCCCAGCACTTTGGTCTGGTAGGCGAAGCCATCCCAGTCAGACTCGTCCAGGCCATCTTCGATAGAAACGATCGGATACTGTTTAGTCAGATCTTCCAGGAAGTGGGTGAACTCTTCTGAGGTAAACGCTTTACCGCCTTCACCGGCCAGAACGTATTTGCCATCTTTGTAGAATTCAGAAGCCGCACAGTCCATGGCCAGGGTGATGTCTTTACCCAGCTCGTAACCGGCTGCTTTTACCGCTTCAGCGATAACGGCCAGCGCTTCGGCGTTAGAACCCAGGTTTGGCGCATAGCCACCTTCGTCACCCACCGCCGTGCTCATGCCTTTGCTTTTCAGCACTTTTGCCAGGTTGTGGAACACTTCAGAACCCATACGGATCGCTTCTTTAACGTTTGAAGCGCCAACCGGCTGAATCATGAATTCCTGAATGTCGACGTTGTTGTCTGCATGTTCGCCGCCGTTGATGATGTTCATCATTGGCAGTGGCATAGAGTATTTGCCCGGGGTGCCGTTCAGCTCAGCGATGTGCTCATACAGCGCCTGACCTTTAGAGGCTGCTGCGGCTTTCGCTGATGCAAGGGAAACAGCCAGAATGGCGTTAGCACCGAAGTTAGATTTGTTCTCAGTACCGTCCAGGTCGATCATGATTTTATCGATGTTCGCCTGATCTTTCGCGTCTTTGCCTTTTACCGCTTCAGCAATCGGGCCGTTAACCGCAGCAACGGCTTTGGTTACGCCTTTGCCCAGGAAACGGGATTTGTCACCGTCACGCAGTTCCAGTGCTTCACGAGAACCGGTAGATGCACCTGACGGTGCCGCAGCCAGACCAACGAAACCACCTTCCAGGTGAACTTCTGCTTCAACAGTTGGGTTGCCACGTGAGTCGATAATTTCGCGACCGATGACTTTTACGATTTTGGCCATTACGATTTTCCTCAGTACAAGTTAGTCAATCCTAAGACAAACAACGCGCGAAAAGTTCGCGCGTTGTTCGTTAAACTTATTTCGCTAAACGCTTCTGATGCTCATGTGCTGCTTTCACAAAACCCGCAAACAACGGATGACCATCGCGAGGCGTCGATGTGAACTCAGGGTGGAACTGGCAAGCAATAAACCATGGATGATTCGGGATCTCAATGATCTCAACCAACTGATCGTCACCTGAACGACCTGCCACGCGTAAACCCGCTGCCTCAATTTGCTTCAGCAGCATGTTGTTCACTTCATAGCGGTGACGATGGCGCTCAACAATGGTGTCAGAACCGTACAGCTGGCGAACCTTACTTTCCGGATTCAGCTGGCACTGCTGGCTGCCCAGGCGCATGGTGCCACCCAGATCGCTCTGTTCAGTACGCACTTCCACGTTGCCTTCTTCGTCACGCCATTCGGTGATCAGTGCCACCACCGGATACTTACAGTCTGGCACAAATTCAGTGGAGTTAGCGCCTTCCATTCCGGCGACGTTACGGGCGAACTCCATCAGTGCGACCTGCATGCCGAGGCAGATGCCGAGATAAGGCACGTTGTTTTCACGCGCGTATTTCGCCGTCATCAGCTTGCCTTCTACGCCACGGTAGCCAAAGCCGCCAGGGATCAGAATGGCATCCAAATCTTTCAGCAATTCGACACCACGGGTTTCAACGTCCTGTGAGTCGATCAGCTTGATGTTTACGGTCACACGATTTTTCAGACCGCCGTGCTTCAGCGCTTCAATAACGGATTTATAGGCATCCGGCAGCTCGACATATTTGCCCACCATGCCAATGGTGACTTCGCCGCCCGGATTGGCTTCTTCATAAATCACCTGCTCCCACTCGGCCAGATTGGCTTCCGGGGCGTTCAGGTTGAAACGCTTACAGATGTAGTCGTCCAGGCCCTGTGATTTCAACATGCCAGGAATTTTATAAATTGAGTCGACGTCTTTCAGCGAGATAACGGCTTTTTCCGGCACGTTACAGAACAGGGCAATTTTGCCACGCTCATTGGCTGGCACCGCACGATCGGACCGGCAAATGAGCACGTCAGGCTGAATACCGATGGAGAGCAGCTCTTTGACCGAGTGCTGCGTCGGCTTGGTTTTCACCTCGCCTGCGGCGGCCATGTAAGGCACCAGCGTCAGGTGCATATACATCGTATGCTCGCGGCCCACATCCACCGCCATCTGACGAATCGCTTCCAGGAACGGCAGGGATTCGATATCACCGACCGTACCGCCGATTTCGACCAGCACCACATCGTGGCCTTCACCGCCTTCAAGAATGCGCTCTTTGATCGCATTCGTGATATGAGGGATGACCTGAATAGTGGCGCCAAGGTAGTCACCGCGACGCTCTTTGCGCAGGACTTCTGAGTAGATACGGCCCGTGGTGAAGTTGTTGCGGCGCGACATTTTAGTGCGGATGAAGCGCTCGTAGTGACCCAAATCCAGATCGGTTTCGGCACCATCATCGGTGACAAACACTTCACCATGCTGAGTAGGGCTCATGGTACCCGGATCGACGTTGATGTACGGATCCAGTTTCATGATGGTCACATTCAGACCACGCGCTTCGAGAATGGCTGCGAGGGAGGCTGCGGCAATGCCTTTACCCAGAGAGGATACGACCCCGCCGGTCACAAAAATATAATTCGTTGTCATGCTGAACCTGAGAGTTTAGGTTTAAAGACGGTGGAATAACCAGGACGGGAAAACAGTATACTGGAAACCACTATCAGCCACAATTGATGAATCACATCCCTCTCCCAAAGCATTGCTGCGGGTAACATAGCGGATAGCGGTAAACAAAATTTTGACCTGCGTCACAAATCTGACGTCAGGCTGAATCGAGTAAGCTCGAGCGCACACTTTATGCGCGGCGCAGGAATAATCAGCTTTTTTCCGTTGCCTTCACCTGCTGCCAGGCGGCCTCCATCTGTTCCAGCGTCGCCCCCGGCATTGTCAGGCCCTGCGCGCTGATAATAGCTTCTACCGCGCGGAAACGTCGCTCAAACTTGTCGTTGGCTTTCTGCAGCGCCGTTTCGGCCTTGCTGCCCAAATGACGAGAGAGGTTAACGGTCGCAAACAGGAGATCGCCAATCTCTTCTTCCAGTTTTTGGGGATCGATAACGCTTTGCTGCGCTTCATGCATGACTTCGTCAATCTCTTCATGCACCTTATCGACCACCGGCCCCAGTGTGCTCCAGTCGAAGCCCACGTTGTGGCATCGTTTCTGAATTTTATGGGCGCGCATCAGGGCTGGCAGGGCTTTGGGAATATCGTCCAGCGCGGAGTGCTGCGCTTTTTCTGCCCGTTCGGCGCTTTTAATCGCTTCCCAGTTTTTTAACACGTCTGCGCTGTTCTCTGCCGTGCCGTCCGCAAAAATGTGTGGATGGCGGCGTTCCAGCTTGTCACTTATTGCATGGCAGATATCATCAAAATTAAAACGCCCCTGCTCCTGGGCCATCTGGGCATAAAACACCACCTGAAACAGCAAATCGCCCAGCTCCCCCCGCAGATCGTCGAAGTCCTCGCGCTGGATGGCGTCCAGCACTTCATAGGTTTCTTCCAGCGTGTAAGGCGCGATAGTGGCAAAGGTCTGCTCGCGATCCCACGGGCAACCCTGCTGCGGATCGCGCAGGGTTTTCATAATGCCCAGCAGGCGATCAATTGACGTCATAGGGAAATCCTTCAGGTGTTCAGTTGGCATAACAGCGGTGATAAAAGCAGCCAGGCGCACGTCGGTCAAGACATGCGCCTGATAACGGACGATTAGTGCAGGCGGCGGGCATCGATAATGTCAGGCACCTGATTCAGGCGAGACAGCACGCGCCCCAGGACCTGATGGTTATAAATCTCAATGTCCATATCAATGGTGGCGAGCTGTTTTTTGGTATCGCTGCGGCTTGAAACGCCCAGGACGTTAACCTTCTCATTCGCGAGGATGGTGGTGATATCGCGTAACAGCCCGCTACGATCGTTGGCCGTCACCCTTACGACCAGCGAATAGCCGCTGGAGTAGCTTTCGCCCCATACGGCATCAACAATGCGCTCGGGCGCGGTAGAAATCAGCTCAGACAGCTGGTCGCAATCGGCGCGGTGAATCGAAATGCCCCGTCCGTGCGTGATAAAACCCACGATGTCGTCACCCGGAATCGGCTGACAGCAGCGTGCAATATGGTGCATCAGGTTGCCCACGCCTTCCACGACCACACGGCCGCTCTCTTTGCGTGACGTTGGCGCATGCGATTTTTGTGTGAGCTGGCGCAGAGCTTCACGATCCTGCTCTTCCGCCGTCGGCTTATTGAGCTTCGCCTGCAGGAAATTCACCATCTGATGAAGGCGAATGTCCCCCCCGCCGATGGCAGCCAGCAACTCGTCCAGCGAGGTAACGTTATAGCGCGGCAGCAGCAGTTTCTCGGCTTCACGCAGGCTGATATCCATCTGATTCAGCTCGTTATCCAGAATCTGACGACCGGCAAGAATGTTTTTATCGCGATCCTGCTTGCGGAACCAGTTATGAATCTTGGCGCGGCCTCGGCTGGTGGTGATGAACCCCAGGTTAGGGTTCAGCCAGTCACGACTCGGATTCGGCTGTTTTTGGGTGATGACTTCCACCTGATCGCCCATCTGCAGCTGATAGGTGAAGGGCACAATGCGGCCACCAATCTTGGCACCGATGCAGCGGTGACCGATATCGCTGTGAATGTGGTAAGCGAAATCCAGCGGGGTAGAACCTGCCGGCAAATCGACCACGTCCCCTTTTGGCGTAAAGACATAGACGCGGTCGTCAAATACCTGGCTGCGCACCTCTTCCAGCAGCTCGCCGGAATCCGCCATCTCTTCCTGCCATGAGATCAGCTTACGTAGCCAGGCAATGCGCTCTTCGTGACCTGCCGCGCCGCGCGCATGGCTGGACGACGGCCCTTCTTTGTATTTCCAGTGCGCGGCGACGCCCAGCTCGGCGTCCTCATGCATCTGGCGGGTACGGATCTGGATCTCGACGGTTTTGCCCTCGGGCCCCAGAACCACGGTATGAATGGACTGATAGCCGTTAGGTTTGGGGTTGGCGACATAGTCGTCGAACTCGTTGGGCAGGTGGCGATACAGCGTGTGCACCGTGCCCAGCGCGCCGTAGCAGTCCTGCAGTCGCTCGGCAACAATACGCACCGCGCGAACATCAAATAGCTCATCAAACGCCAGCGACTTCTTCTGCATCTTGCGCCAGATGCTGTAGATATGTTTAGGACGGCCGTACACTTCGGCCCGCACGCCCTCTTTTGCCATCTCTTTGCGCAGATTATCGACAAAGTTATCGATGTACTGCTCACGGTCGATGCGGCGCTCGTGCAGCAGCTTAGCAATGCGCTTGTACTCGTCGGGATGCAGGTAGCGGAAGCAGTAATCTTCCAGCTCCCACTTAAGCTGACCGATGCCCAGGCGGTTCGCCAGCGGGGCATAAATATTGGTGCTCTCTTTCGCCGCCAGTACGCGTTCATCTTCCGGCGCGTCTTTAACTTCGCGCAGGTTCATGATGCGCTCAGCCAACTTCAGCACCACGCAGCGGAAATCTTCCACCATGGCGAGCAGCATACGGCGGACATTATCCACCTGCTCAGAAGCCATTGAATCGTTATGAATGGCTTTCAGCTGACGAATGGCGTCCATATCGCGGACCCCGTGCACCAGCGAAACGATGCCCGGACCGACGGTTTTTTCCAGCTCTTCTTCGCTGACCACTTCGTCATTCGCGAGCGGGAAAATCAATGCGGCGCACAGGCTTTCGATATCCATGCTGAGCATCGAGAGAATTTCCACCATCTCGATGCCGCGCCACAGCAGCAGCGACTGGTGAGGATGCCCCTGAGTCTGCGCTTCACAATAGCGCCAGGTTTCAGCAAGGCGATCACAGGAATGCGGGTTAGCAACGCCAAGACTGGCGATCCACTGGTCAAGGGCAAACTCCCCTTCCGTATTTAAATGCGCACTTCTGACCGCAACCATATCCTCTCCTGCACAGCGCCCCTGCCGGACACTTATATTTTTTTTCTGAACAGCACCATGGATTCGAGATGACGGGTATGAGGAAACATATCCAGCATCGCGACCCTTTCCAATTGGTAACCCGCTGACAGCAATGTTTCACTGTCACGTGCGAGTGTCACAGGATTACACGAAACATAGACCACGCATTCTGGCGATAATTTGACGACATGTGCCATGACACCTGCCGCCCCAGCGCGAGCCGGATCGAGTAATACCTTGTTAAATCCCTGCATAGCCCAGGGCTGGCGCGAAACATCTTCTTCCAGATTATGCTGGAAGAATTTGACGTTTTTTAGCGCATTCACGTCAGCATTATACTCTGCCTGCTGCACTAATGCTGCAACGCCCTCCACACCCACGGCACTTTGTACCGATTTTCCTACAGGAAGCGTAAAGTTTCCCATGCCGCAAAACAGATCCAGCACCCGATCTTCAGGTTGCAAATCCAGCCACGCAATGGCCTTCGCCACCATCTGCTGATTCACCGTATCGTTGACCTGAATAAAATCCTTTGGACTGAAGATTAGCTCAAGCTGGTGAGAATGATAAAACGGCTGCCGATCGCCAGATGCGCGCAGCGTCTCGCTTCCATCATCCAGAAACAGCATCAGTTGGTGCTGATGCGAAAAACGTTCCAGTTTTGCAATATCATCGGTACTTAATGCATCGAGATGGCGCAATAACAGCACCGGGCCGTTGTCAGCCAGCACCAGCTCAACATGACCTAAGCGTTTGACAGCATTAAGCATAGTGAGACAATTGCGCAGCGGAATAATCAGCGCTTCAAGCTGGGGCACCATGATGGGGCACTGCTGGATATCGACGAGATCGTTGGTGGCCGCCTGGCGAAACCCCATCAGCAACTGCTGTGTTTTGTTCTGCCACTGCAGGCCAAGCCTGACGCGGCGACGGTAGCCCCAGGCAGGTCCGGCAATGATCTCATCAACCGCCACCGGCTGGTTCGCTGCCTGGGTCAACATCCGTGCCAGCGCACGTGATTTACTTTGCTGTTGTAACGCCTCGTCGACATGCTGCTGCTGACAACCGCCACAGCGGCTAAAATGGGGACAGCGCGGCGCAACCCGTGAAGGACTGTGGTTAAGCAGGCGCACGGCTTTCGCTCTGGCATACTGGCGTTTATCCTCCAGCAGGGTGACCTCGGCCTGCTCTCCGGGCAGCGCGCCCGAGACAAACAGGGTTTTGCCCTTGTAGCGGGCAACGCCCTGACCAAACGGGTCGAGGTCTTCAATGGTGACGGTGATCCGTTGTTGGGTCGTCACGCGCTGTTTTGCGGAGTAAAATTGCGCCATAGTGTGGTTCTTTCTCTTTAAGATTCGATGTGCACAAGGTTCAGCATATGCACAGGGACGTTCATGCCGGACAGCAGGCGACTATTATGACCAAATACAGCCTGCGGGCGCGAATGATGATTTTAATTTTGGCCCCAACGTTGATGGTTGGGTTACTGCTCAGCTCATTTTTTGTCGTGCATCGTTATAATGAGCTGCAGCGCCAGGTCATCGATGCCGGGGCCAATATCATCGAACCGCTGGCGGTTTCTACCGAATACAGCATGACATGGCACAATCGTGACGCGCTGCGTGAACTGGTCAGTTTACTGCATCGCCGCCATTCCGGGATCGTGCGCGCCATCTCCGTTTTCGACGATAATAATCAGCTTTATGTCACCTCTAATAATCACCAAAACCTGAGTCTGGAAAGCAAGCAGGCTATTCGCGCGCTGCCTGAGGATGTGTCCGTTGAAGGCAGTGGCAACCTGCTGATCTTACGCAAGCCGATTATCTCTGAACGTTACGCCGTGGATGAGCTGCCGGGTCAGGATGCCAAACCCGCAGGTAACCCGTTGGGCTATGTGGCGATAGAACTGGATCTGCAATCCGTGCGCTTACAGCAATATCGGGAAGTTTTTATTGCTACCCTGATGCTGCTGTTCTGCCTGTGTATTGCCATGCTGTTTGCCTACCGCCTGATGCGGGACGTCACCGGCCCTATTCGTAATATGGTCAGCACCGTTGACCGAATTCGCCGTGGACAACTGGACAGCCGGGTTGAAGGCCATATGCTGGGTGAATTGAGTATCCTGAAAAACGGTATCAACGCGATGGCGATGTCGCTCACCGCCTATCACGAAGAGATGCAGCACAATATCGATCAGGCCACATGGGACCTGCGGGAAACGCTGGAGCAGTTGGAGATTCAGAACGTCGAGCTGGATCTGGCCAAAAAGCGCGCGCAGGAAGCCGCCCGTATCAAATCCGAATTTCTGGCAAATATGTCGCATGAGTTGCGTACGCCGCTTAATGGCGTGCTGGGCTTTACCCGTCAGATGTTGAAAACGCCGCTGCGCACCACGCAGCGCGACTACATGCTGACCATTGAGCGCTCGGCCAACAATCTCCTGTCCATCATTAATGACGTGCTTGATTTTTCCAGACTGGAAGCCGGCAAGCTGATGCTGGAGTCCATTCCCTTTCCGTTGCGCGCCACCCTGGATGAAACCCTGGTTTTGCTGGCCCCATCCGCCCATGAGAAGGGGCTGGAGTTGACCGTGGTCTGCGATAACAGCGTGCCGGACAACGTGATTGGCGATGCGCTCCGCCTGCAGCAGATCCTGATCAACCTGATGGGCAACGCGATTAAATTTACCGAAAAAGGGACCATCAATTTACGGGTAGAACAGCACACGATTACGGCGACGCATGTTGAACTGGAGATTCAGGTTCGCGACACAGGGATTGGCATTTCTGAAGAGCAGCAGGCCCAGCTGTTTCAGGCCTTTCGCCAGGCGGATGCCAGTATTTCCCGCCGCCACGGAGGATCGGGGCTGGGCCTGGTCATTACCCAAAAACTGGTAAGGGAAATGAACGGGGAGATCACCTTCGTCAGCCGTCAGAACCACGGTTCCACCTTTTGGGTGCGCGTTAAACTGGACCTCAATCCCAATGCACCGAGTATGCCTCGAGTGCTGGATGCACTGTCGAACACGCGCATGGCCTATGTGGAGGCGAACCCCGACGTCGCCAGCGCGGTGGTAGAGATTTTAGGTGCCACGCCGTTGCAGGTTGAGCACAGTTTAACCCTGGAGGGCCTGAGCCAGTCGCGCTATCCCATTGTGTTAATGGCCATGCCGGTCAACGCCAGCCAGCCGCAGGTGCTTGAGGACAGGCTGATCCATACGCTTTTGGAGTGCGCCGACCAGGTCATTATGGCGCTGCCGAGTCCGATGATGTTACTGGCCGATGAGCTGAAAGTGCGTGGCATTGATGGCTGCATCGCAAAACCCGTCTCGCAGACGCGCCTGTTGCCGATGCTGCTGGAGCTGCATGCCCGTCACAGCAGCGAACTATCGGCCTCACCGCGTCTGCCGCTGACCGTGATGGCCGTGGACGACAATCCCGCTAACCTCAAGCTGATTGGGGCGCTGCTGGAAGAGCAGGTTCAACACATCGTACTGTGCAATAATGCGGAGCAGGCCATCCGTGTGGCCCACAGGCAAGTGCTGGACGTGATCTTAATGGATATACAAATGCCCGATATTGATGGCATTCGGGCCAGCGAGATCATCCGCACGCTGCCCAACCACGCAACCACCCCGATAGTCGCCGTTACCGCCCACGCTATTGACGGTGAACGCGAACATCTTATCCGGGCCGGCATGAACGACTACCTGGCCAAGCCTATTGATGAAAACAAGCTCGCTCAGGTCCTGGCCCGCTATATGCCCAGCCCGAGCACCACGGCGCCCGAGATCCCCCCAATCTTACCCACGCTGGACTGGAAGCTGGCATTACGCCAGGCAGCGAATAAGCCGGATCTGGCGCGGGATTTACTCCGAATGCTGTTGGCATTCCTGCCGGAAGTGCACAGTAAAATGGCGCAGTTTATCGCCGACAACGACGCGACCTCCCTGCGTGAGATCATTCATAAACTTCACGGCAGCGCCAGCTACAGCGGCGTTCCGCGGATGAAACAACTGTGCCGTAAGCTTGAGAAAGAGCTTCATCAGGCAAGCGATATCGAAGCGCTGGAGCCGGAACTGCTGGAGCTTCAGGATGAAATGGAGAACGTCGCCAGACAGGCACGGCGCATCCTCTCCATGCCTTAGCCGGGCATACTGCGGAAGAACGAACGGCCCTGTCAGGTGAAGGGCCGTGAATACGCTTAGTGAAACCCGGCGATTTTCATTGTGGCAGCCACATTGCGCGCGGTGAGACGGACATTGTTTTCTGCCCCTTTTAGCGCCTCATCCAGTGAGCAAATACGGTAAAGCACGCTAAATACGGCATCCAGGCCATGCTGATGCACCACACCGACATCGTCAGTCAGGCTACCGGCAATGCCTATCACGGGAATATTAAAACGCTTAGCGACCTTTGCCACACCAATCGGCACCTTGCCCTTGATGCTCTGGCTGTCGATTCGCCCCTCGCCGGTAATGACCAGATCGGCATCTTTTACCTGCTCCTCCAGGCCCAGCGCTTCCGTCACAATCTCAATCCCACGGCGTAATTCCGCCTGACAAAACGCGTGCAGCGCAGCCCCCATGCCACCGGCAGCGCCGCCACCGCTGATCTGCAGCACATCAATACCCAAATCGCGCTGAATAAGCGCAGCGTAATGTGTCAGGGCTCGATCCAGTTGCTCAACCCGTTCCGGCGTCGCGCCTTTCTGGGGGCCAAACACCGCAGAGGCACCGTGATCGCCCGTCAGCGTATTGGTTACATCGCAGGCCACTTCAACGCGGCACTGCCGAATGCGCGGGTCCAGTCCGGTAACGTCAATGCTTGCCAGGTCAGGCAATGCGCCACCTCCCCGACCAATTTGCTCGCCCTGTTTATCCAGCAAGCGAGCGCCCAGCGCCTGCATCATGCCAGCACCACCGTCATTGGTGGCGCTGCCACCGATACCGATAATGATGTGTCGGACGCCTTTATCCAGCGCGTTTTTAATTAGCTCCCCAGTCCCAAACGAGGTGGTGATAAGGGGATCCCGCTGCGCTGCCGGTACCAGCTCCAGGCCGCTGGCCGCCGCCATCTCGATATAGGCGGTATCTTCATTACCCGACAGGCCGTAAAACGCCTCGACGGGTTCACCCAGCGGACCGGTGACCTTTAACCTGACCCGCTTTCCCTGGGTCGCAGCCACCATGGCTTCCACCGTGCCTTCACCACCATCAGCAACCGGTATTTTCACATAATGGGCATCGGGAAAAACCTCACGGAACCCCGCTTCGATTGCCGATGCCACTTCCAGAGCAGAAAGACTTTCTTTATATGAATCCGGTGCGATTACGATTTTCATAGGCAATCCAGGCGGTATTAATTAACGATCAGAGCGTGAAATCGGCCCGGCCTCCACAGAAGCCGGGCAAGGCATTAGCGAGAGATCTCAACCTTTGCTAATTTTTCATAATAGCAGGCCAGCGCGCTGTGGTCGGCACTCCCCTGTCCGTCATTACGCAACGCCTGCATCATTTCCATCACGGCCGCCGTCAGCGGCAGGTGCGCACCAAGGCTGTGCGAGGTATCCAGCGCGTTAGCCAGATCCTTGATATGTAAATCAATGCGGAAACCCGGCTTAAAGTTGCGGTCCATCACCATGGGCGCTTTGGCATCCAGCACGGTGCTGCCCGCCAGACCGCCACGAATCGCCTGATACACCAGTTCCGGACTGACGCCCGCTTTGGTCGCCAGCGACAAGGCTTCAGACATGGCGGCAATATTCAGCGCTACAATGACCTGATTTGCCAGCTTCGTCACGTTACCTGCGCCGATATCGCCGGTATGAACCACCGATCCCGCCATGGCTTTCATGATGTCGTAGCACTGGTCAAACACGGCTTTATCGCCGCCCACCATCACGGATAACGTCCCCTCAATCGCTTTGGGCTCGCCGCCGCTCACCGGCGCATCCAGCATGTGAATCTGCTTTGCTGCCAGCGCATCGTGGACTTCACGGCTCGCCAGCGGCGCAATGGAGCTCATATCGATCACAATCAGGCCCGGTTTCGCGCCATCGATAATGCCGTTTTCGCCCAGGCAAACCTCTTTCACCTGTGGGGAATTTGGCACCATGGTGATCACCACATCGCACTGTTGCGCCAGTTCTTTGGCATTCGCCGCTGTGGCCGCCCCCAGCTGCACCAGCTCGGCTTCGTTTTCTGCATTATGATCGCGTACCACCAGTGAATAACCGGCTTTCAGCAGGTTTTTACTCATTGGTTTGCCCATGATGCCCAAGCCAATAAAGCCAATTTTCATGTCGTTTCTCCTGGATGATTACTTTTTAAATTTGTCGCACAACGCCTGCGTGGCACTGCGGAAAACACCGAGATCGCTGCCAACGGCAACAAAGGTTGCGCCCCATTCGAGATAGCGACGGGCATCGGCTTCCACCGGTGCCAGAATGCCGCTGGGCTTGTTGGCGGCTTTTGCCCGCTCAAAGATGTGTTTGATGACTGTTAACACCTCCGGATGGGCCGGCTGTCCGAGATAGCCGAGAGCGGCAGAGAGATCGCCCGGCCCGATAAAAATGCCGTCCACGCCGTCAACGGCGGCGATGGCGTCAATGTTGTTGACAGCCTGCTGGGTTTCTATTTGGACCAGCACCGAAATGTTGTCGTTGATGGTGGCGTTATAATTCGGCACCGTGCCGTACATGTTGCTGCGATGGGAAACCGACACGCCGCGAATTCCGGCAGGCGGATAGCGCGTGGAGGCAACTGCACGTCTGGCTTCGTCTTCGTTCTCGACGAAGGGAACAAGGATGTTATTAAAACCAATATCCAGCAGGCGCTTAATGATGACCGGTTCATTACAGGGTGGACGCACCACCGGCGCGCTGCGGCTGCCCTTCAGCGCCATTAGCTGGGGAACAAACGTGGTGATATCGTTCGGTGCGTGCTCGCCATCCAGAACTAACCAGTCAAATCCGGCCAGCCCTAACACCTCGGTCGAAACAGGACTTGCCAGGGCGCACCAACTGCCGATCAGGGTTTCACCTGCCAGCAGGCGGCGACGGAATTCATTTGGCCAGGCTGTATTACTCATGATTTGACTCCTGTGGAACGGGCTTCCTGAAGGAAGCCCAAAAAAGTTAACGCACCAGGCACGGACGCTTGTTATCAAACGTCCACTGTGGGATCAGGAACTGCATGGCCTGAGCATCATCACGTGCGCCAAGGCCATGCTTTTGATACAGCGCGTTAGCCTGCATGACCTGGTCCATATCCAGTTCAATGCCCAGGCCCGGTGCCTGCGGCACTGCGACCATGCCGCCTTCAATCTGGAAAGGCGTTTTCGTCAGTCGTTGATTGCCTTCCTGCCAGATCCAGTGGGTATCAATAGCGGTGATCTTGCCCGGTGCGGCAGCGGCAACATGGGTGAACATCGCCAGTGAAATATCGAAATGGTTGTTGGAGTGCGAACCCCACGTCAGGCCAAACGCGTGGCACATTTGCGCCACGCGCACGGAACCCTGCATCGTCCAGAAGTGCGGATCGGCCAGTGGGATATCCACCGACTGTAATGACAACGTGTGGCCCATTTGACGCCAGTCAGTGGCGATCATATTCGTCGCCGTCGGCAGACCGGTAGCGCGCCGGAACTCGGCCATCACTTCACGCCCCGAATAGCCCTGCTCTGCGCCACAGGGATCTTCTGCATAGGCGAGGACGTTTTTAAGCTGCTTACCTAGCGTAATGGCTTCGTCAAGCGACCAGGCACCGTTGGGATCGATAGTGACGCGCGCCTGGGGGAAGCGCTTCGCGAGTGCAGTAATCGCTTCTGCCTCATCACTGCCGCTCAGCACGCCGCCTTTAAGTTTAAAATCGTTGAACCCGTATTTTTCATAGGCCGCTTCGGCCAGCCGCACCACGGCATCCGGCGTGAGCGCTTCCTGATGGCGCAGGCGATACCAGTCGCAGGTATCGTTGTCCTGATGCTGGTAGGCCAGCGAGGTCTTGTTGCGATCGCCAACGTAGAACAGATAACCCAGCATTTCGACTTTGTCGCGCTGCTGTCCGTCGCCCAATAGCGAGGCGACATTGACGCCCAGATGCTGCCCCAGCAGATCCAGCAGTGAGGCTTCGATGCCGGTGACCACGTGAATGGTGGTGCGAAGATCAAAGGTCTGATTACCTCGCCCAGCGGCATCGCGATCGGCAAAAGTGGCGCGAACCTGGCTCAGGATGTTTTTATATTCGCCAATCGTTTTGCCCACCACCAGCGCGGCAGCCTCTTCCAGGGTTTGACGAATCTTTTCGCCACCGGGGATTTCACCTACGCCAGTATGGCCTGCGTTGTCTTCAATGATAACGATATTGCGGGTGAAAAAAGGCGAATGTGCGCCGCTCAGGTTCAGTAACATGCTGTCATAGCCGGCAACCGGGATGACCTGCATGGCGGTAATTTTTGGTGTGGTATTCATCTGTTATCCCTTAAGCAGAGGCCCGGCCAAAGGCCGGCCGTTTACGGTCAAATGTCCATCCTGGTAGCAAGTACTGCATGGCTGTGGCGTCATTACGTCCGCCCGCCGGCAGTGATTTGTAGTGTTCGTTTGCCAGGCGGAGTCGTTCCCAATCCAGTTCAATGCCCAGGCCAGGCGCATCTGGCACCGTGATTTTGCCCTGACGGATCTGCAGCGGCTCTTTTGTCAGGCGTTGATCGCCCTCCTGCCAGATCCAGTGCGTATCTATGGCGGTGGGATTACCGGGCGCGGCGGCACCGACGTGGGTGAACATCGCGAGAGAAATATCAAAGTGGTTATTCGAATGGCAGCCCCAGGTTAAGCCCCATTCATCGCACAGTTGCGCGACCCGAACGGCGCCGCTCATCGTCCAGAAGTGTGGATCGGCCAGTGGGATATCGACAGCATTGAGCATCAGCGCATGGTTCATTTCACGCCAGTTGGTGGCGATCATGTTGGTGGCGACCGGTAATCCGGTCGCACGACGAAACTCGGCCATCACCTCGCGCCCTGAATAACCCTGCTCGGCGCCACAGGGATCTTCTGCATAGGTCAGAACATCCTGCATGCCCTTACAGAATCCGATCGCCTCGTCCAGCCACCACGCGCCGTTAGGATCGACGGTGATGCGCGCCTCGGGGAAGCGCTTTTTCAGCGCCTGCGCGGTGGCGATCTCCTGTTCGCCTGGCAGCACTCCGCCCTTGAGTTTGAAATCTTTGAAACCGTATTTATCCTGCGCCGCCTCGGCCAGCCGGACAACCGACTCGCTATTCAGCGCTTCCTGATGGCGCAGGTGATACCAGTCATGCTGCGCCTTCTCACCCGTCAGATAAGGCAAATCGGTTTTACGGCGATCGCCTAAGTAGAACAGGTAGCCTAAAACCGTCACCTCATCGCGCTGCTTACCCGGTCCAAGCAGTTCGGCGACCGGCACGCCCAGGCATTGTCCCAGAAGGTCCAGCAGTGCGGCTTCCAGTGCCGCGACCGCGTTGACGCGCAGCTCAAAAGTCCAGGCCCCTTTGCCAAAAGTCTCGAAATCGGCGGACTGATTCCCCTGATGAATCTTCTGCACCAGCCGGTTCATACGGGCGACCTGCTGACCGATCACCTGCGGCGCGGCCTCGATTAAGGTCTGATAGAGGGTTTCTCCCCCCGGTGCTTCACCCAGTCCGGTGTGTCCTGCACTGTCGGTCAGGATCACGATATTGCGCGTGAAGCGGGCATTGTGTGCCCCGCCAATGTTGAGCAGCATACTGTCGTAGCCAGCCACAGGGACCACCTGCATAGTCGTAATAACGGGCGTCGATTGCGTATTCATGCAGGCTCCTTAGCGTGTTTTCAGCTCAATGCGTTTGATGTTATCCACCAGCACCAGGTAGCTGAGTACGGCAACGAACGCGTGGATACCGACATAAACCAGCGCGCCGTTATAAGAACCGGTAGAGGCAATGATGTAGCCGATCGCGATAGGGGTAATAATGCCGGATGCATTACCGAACATATTGAACAGACCGCCGCTCAGGCCGCTAATCTCTTTCGGTGCGGTGTCCGCCATCACTGCCCATCCCAGCGCGCCAATCCCTTTACCAAAGAAGGCTGTTGCCATGAACAGCACCACGACCCAGTCCGTCTCGACATAGTTACAGACCACCATGGACGTCGAGAGCAACATGCCGAGCACAATCGGGGTTTTACGGGCGATATTGAGTGAGCCGGTTTTGCGCATCAGCCAGTCAGAGATCACCCCGCCGAGCACGCCACCGATAAAGCCGCACAGCGCAGGCACCGAGGCGACAAAGCCCGCTTTAAGGATCGACATGCCCCTTGCCTGCACCAGATAAACCGGAAACCAGGTGATAAAGAAGTAGGTCAGGGCGTTGATGCAGTACTGGCCAATGTAGACACCGATCATCATGCGCGACTGCAGCAGTTGCTTGATCTGGAACCACTTATCACTGAAGCTGACTTTTTGCTTCTCGCTTTTCTGATCCATATTGATCAGCGCGCCGCCCTCCGCCATGTAGTCCAGCTCCGCTTTGTTCACGCCGGGATGATCGCAGGGATCGTAAATCACTTTGAGCCAGATAAAGCTCAAAATAATGCCCAGCCCTCCCATAAACCAGAACACGTGCGCCCAGCCCACCGCGGAGGTCAACCAGCCCATGATGGGCGCGAAAATTACCGTCGCGAAGTATTGTGCGGAGTTGAAAATCGCCACGGCAGTGCCGCGCTCCTGAGCCGGAAACCAGGCTGCCACAATACGGCTGTTACCCGGGAATGAAGGGGCTTCCGCCAGCCCGACCATAAAGCGCAGCATAAACAGCGCCATGACGATGGTGTAGCCGCTGAACACGTCCACGAACCCCTGCAGCAGGGTAAACAACGACCAAAGAAAGATACTCCAGAAATAGACGCGCTTAGAACCAAAGCGATCCAACAGCCAGCCACCGGGGATTTGCCCAATGACATAGGCCCATGAAAAAGCAGAGAAGATAAACCCCATCCCCACGGGATCGAGGCCAATTTCTTTTGCCATGGCCGAACCCGCGATAGACAACGTGGCGCGGTCACCGTAGTTGAATGAGGTCACAATAAATAGCATGACCACTATCCAGTAACGCGCGTTCGTCCGTTTTTGTACCGCCTCCGTTGTCTGGTGATAACTACTCATGATGCACTCCTGAAATATAGCGAAAGCTACATTCGCTCTGACTGCATACACATCGCGTTGGGTATCAGAGAGATGTAGGTTAAACACGGCGATTTTTTTTAATGGCAAACCGATAATGCGTCGTGACGAATAACCTGATCGGGAAAACGGAAATCAGTATAGGAAGCGGGTTTGGGTGAGGCATTGGAACATCACCCTGGAATAAGGTGAATGAACGATGATTTTTTGGGCTAATGCATAAACTGCTGCGGGACGTTTCACGTTATTTGTAAAAAGTCACAATAAGCACGCCCAAACAGGCGTTGATAAGCGGCTTTGTGAGAATCTTCACTTGATTTAGTAAAAAGATAATAAAACCGCGTCATCTCTCAGCCGAATATAGGTCAATTGCACAATGTGCAGGCAGTAACACCTTCTTATACTGACGGTGGCAAATACCGAACCTGTGACACCTGACGTCTCATAATGAATGCGCCGTACCAGCAAGGCGCTACGCACTGGAAGGTGAGCGATGAACCCCATTTCAAAAGAGCAACCGCTTTACATTAAAGTTCACGAAAACGATAACGTTGCGATTGTGGTAAACAGCCAGGGGCTGACTGCGGGCACCACGTTTAAAGATGGATTAACACTAACCGAACATGTACCGCAGGGGCATAAGGTGGCGTTGGCCGCCATTCCTCAGGGTCAGCCTGTATTGCGCTATGGTGAAATTATTGGCCTTGCCGTTCGTGATATTGCCCAAGGCAGTTGGATCGATGAATCACTCATTGCGCTTCCGGACGCACCGGATTTGCAGAGTTTGCCCCTGGCGAATAACGTGCCGCCTGACTTACCGCCGCTTGAAGGTTATACCTTCGAGGGCTATCGCAACGCTGACGGCAGCGTGGGCACCCGTAACCTGTTGGGCATTACCACCAGCGTTCACTGCGTGGCGGGCGTGGTGGATTATGTGGTGCAAATGATAGAGCGTGATTTGCTGCCCCGTTATCCCAATGTGGACGGCGTGGTTGCGCTAAATCATCTCTACGGCTGCGGCGTGGCAATCAACGCGCCTGCGGCGGTTATTCCTATCCGTTCCGTCCACAACCTGGCCCTTAACGCGAATTTTGGCGGGGAGATCATGGTAGTCAGTCTGGGTTGTGAAAAATTACAACCTGAGCGCTTGTTGACCGGTTCGCCCGACGTGCAGCCCATCTCGCTGGATGAGGAGGATATTGTGCGTTTGCAGGATGAGAAGCTGGTGGGCTTTGGCGCCATGGTGGATGAGATCCTCCAGGTCGCAGAGCGCCATCTGAAACGGCTTAACCAGCGCCAGCGTGAAACCTGCCCTGCCTCGGAACTGGTCATGGGCATGCAGTGCGGCGGCAGTGATGCTTTTTCTGGCGTGACGGCGAATCCCGCGGTGGGCTTTGCTTCCGACCTGCTGGTGCGCAGCGGCGCGACCGTTATGTTCTCTGAGGTCACCGAGGTGCGCGATGCCATTCACTTACTGACACCGCGCGTGATCAATCAGGAAGTGGGTCAGCGGCTGATTGAAGAGATGGCATGGTATGACCGCTACCTTGATCAAGGCAAAACCGATCGCAGCGCCAATCCCTCACCGGGCAACAAGAAAGGTGGGCTGGCAAACGTGGTGGAAAAAGCCCTGGGTTCCATTGCCAAATCAGGCCGAAGCCCGATTGTGGAGGTTCTGTCGCCCGGACAGCGTCCGACACGACGTGGACTGATTTTTGCCGCGACGCCCGCCAGCGATTTTGTGTGCGGCACGCAGCAGCTCGCCTCAGGTATCACCCTGCAGGTCTTTACCACCGGCAGAGGAACCCCGTATGGCCTGGCGGCAATCCCGGTAATAAAAATGGCTACCCGTAACGCGCTAGCCGAGCGCTGGCATGACCTGATGGACATCAATGCTGGCACGATTGCAACAGGCGAGGAAACCATTGAGCAGGTTGGCTGGCGGTTGTTTGAATTGATACTGGACATTGCCAGTGGCAGAAAGCAAACCTGGTCAGATCGCTGGGGAATTCGTAATCAGCTGGCCGTATTTAATCCCGCGCCGATAACCTGAGAAACGGGAGCGCGCAGGGCAATGACGGAACGCGCTGTACGCAGAATCCTGTTATCGTAACACCGCTGCCGCCGGTGTAATCCGAACGGCAGCGGAACAGCGTAGCAGCCTTGATCTTATCAGAGTTGCTTGCCCCACTGCTCAACCCACGGCGTGGTGACGGATTCAGGTTCTGGATGTTCCGTGGCATCAACCAGCAGAACCTCACCCACCCGTTTAGCCTGATGCTCTTGTAACAGGGCATCAAAGCGCTTACCCGCACCGCAGAAATTCTCGTAGCTGCTGTCGCCCAAGGCAATAACGCCGTAGCGCAGCCCTGGCTGGTGGCCCAGCTTGTCCTGCACGTCATGGAACAGGCCAGAAATAGTATCCGGAAAATCGCCCTGACCGGTGGTTGATGTAATCACTAAGGCGACATCATTCGCATAGTTTTGCCATTCGGCTAACGTAGGATCTTCAAAAATCCTTACGTCATGGCCCTGCTGCTGCAATGCCGGTTCTGCTTCTTCTGCAACCAGTAATGCATTGCCATAAACGGTGCCTACAAAAATACCAATTTTCGCCATTTCTTTTCCCCTTTATTCCGTCCCGCTATCCTGACCTGAGCCAGCTATAAACTCAACCCGTGGCACATCCGGCATACAGGCCTGCCAGCCAAACTGATCCATTACCCGTTGCCAGACAAGATCAAGTCCGGCGCGAATAACCAGGGGTTCTCCCGTCACCGGGTGGCTGAGCGACAAGCTGCTGGCATGCAACATTAAACGATTTGCGCCAAAGTGTGCAGCCGCCCCCCGATTCTGACGCAAATCGCCATGGGCCGAATCGCCGATAATGGGATGGCGAAGATGAGACATATGCCGACGCAGCTGATGCTTGCGTCCGGTTTTGGGTTTGAGCTCAATCAGGCTGTAACGTGCAGTGGGATAACGACTCACTGCCACCGGCATTTCTACGGTTGCCAGTGAGGCGTAATCGGTCACCGCAGGCTGAGGCGCGCGGGGGTCGCTGACAAATTTGTCGGCAATTTTATCCAGCTCTTCGACAAGCGGATAATCCAGCCGATCGCGGCCTTCCAGCCAGCCGCGCACCACGGCATGATAGGTCTTCTCCATCTGATGATGCTCAAACTGCTGGGAAAGCAGGCGGCCCACCTCACTGGACAGGCCCATTAGCAGAACGCCCGATGTGGGGCGATCAAGCCGGTGCGCCGTGAAAACATGCTGGCCTATCTGGTCGCGTACCGTCTGCATGACAAACTGCGTTTCATGGCGATCAAGCCAGCTACGGTGGACCAGCCAACCGGCGGGTTTGTTCACCGCCACCAGCCACGCATCCTGATAAATGATCTCTAACATCAGGCAGACTCATCCTCCAGAAGGGCATCCAGCTGCTTTAACGTCAACACCAGCAGGGCACGACCGGGCTGCCCGGGCGTTAACGCCACTTCAAAATAGGGGGCGATCGCGACGTTCTTCGGCAACGGCTGCCCGGCACCAATGATGGCCTGAACGCGCGGTATCAGCACCCACTGTAACCATTCCAGCGGCTGAAGCGTATCAAGGAAGAAAGGTTGCTGGCTGGTGAACGCGTGATCGTCTGGCGCAACAGACTGCCAGAGATCGTGCTCGCGCATTATCGCTTCGACCTGTTCGAGTCGTTGCAAAATTAAGTGTTCCAGCGTCATGCTTCACCTCTGACTGGATAAAAATGGGCGGCAAGCATAACCCGCAGGCATAAAAAAAGGGAGCACTGTATTAAACAGTGCTCCCGGTTCGTTTGCAGCTTTCCCGCTACGTTAGTGCTCCCTGCTCATCCGTGACAACTTTTCCCGTGCGAATTCCATTCGCGCATCATCCTGACAAATCCTTAGCATCCAGGCCCGCCACCTCTTCTGAGGGGCTCTCATTCTCCGTCCTGGAGGTGTCCTTTAACTCAATCCAGAGTGTCCTGCTTCATCCTGAAGCCTTCCTTGTGACGTAAACTCCGTTACGTTCCGGTCTCCTGGCTACCGTCATCCTGACGGCTCCTGTTGTCCAGGACATCCTGTCCGCGAGTGATATTCTCGTCAGAAATTACTCAGAGCACAAGGTGGTAAAACGCCTTATAACGATATCTTATGAAAAGCGCTCATCAGCGCAGCTAATAAGTTAATGATTTACAATATTTTTACATCTTTCCGAAATGATCACTGCGTGAAGGATAGAGCGATCTCTCACAGAGCTTGTAAGAGATCTCTCACACCGCTGATAGCGGATATCTGCAACTAGTCACTAAGCGGTTGTAAATCATTAAGAAATGATGGGATATCAGGTGCCAGCGTCTGGCGATGTTTGCGCCCTGGGGTTTCCAGAATGACATGTCCGCTCAGGTTACACAGCGAGATAATGTTTTCTTCGGAATCCGTTGTCGCGATAAACAGCGTCGGCGCCTGCTTCAGCCGGCGCTGCATCACTAAATGACCAATCAGATTTTCCTGCAGTCGGACAAAATCCTCTTCGCTCCAGACCTGCAGAAGCGTTAGCCTGTTTTGGTCGTGAGTGGCGCGCATGTCTCCTGCGAACTGGTGGGTATAAAATGCGGTAATCTGCGGCTGGAGCTGGATATCCAGCGCGCGCTCAACGGCATCCAGAGACGGCGGCAGGCTAAAGGGCTGCGGCTGCCACAGCGCCCGCTCGCCACGATTTTCAATCAGGCAGGGTGAAGGAACGCCATAAAGATCGCTACTGGCCGGTGCATGGCCATTATTCTGCTGCCAGTGCAGACAGTATCGGGTGGTAAAATCAGTTAACGCTTCAGCCGTTTGCTGCATCATTCAAATTCTCACTTCTGATAGGTTACACTTACTCACTTTGATGACCTCAGTGGTAACCGTTATGTCTTCTTATCAGCCGGATCCGGCGCTCAGCAACCTGACGCTTGGCAAGCCCACAGCTTATCACGATCGCTACGACAACAGCTTATTACAGGCCGTTCCGCGCAGCATGAACCGCGAACCACTCGGCCTTTATCCTGATAACCTGCCTTTTACGGGAGGCGATATTTGGACGCTGTATGAACTCTCCTGGCTCAACAGCAAAGGCGTTCCACAGGTGGCGGTTGGCGAAGTGGTGCTGGACGCCCACAGTCGTAATCTTATCGAGTCCAAGAGTTTCAAACTCTATCTTAACAGCTTTAACCAGACGCGGTTCGCAGACTGGGGCGAGGTGCGCCAGACGCTGGAGCAGGATCTGCGTGTCTGTGCCGAAGGCGAGGTGCGCGTCGCGCTGTTTCGGTTAAATGAAATTGAAGGTCAACCTGTGGGACACTTTGCAGGCTACTGCATAGATGAGCAGGATATCGAAATTGAAGATTATGCCTTTAATGCCGATTATCTGATTAACGCAGCCGGTCAGGAACAGGTGGAAGAAACGCTGGTCAGTCACCTGCTGAAGTCCAACTGTCTGATCACGAATCAGCCTGACTGGGGCTCGGTGATGATTCGCTATAAGGGCCCACGGCTCGATCGCGAAGCGCTGCTGCGCTACATCATTTCATTTCGTCAGCATAATGAGTTTCATGAACAGTGCGTTGAGCGTATCTTCAATGACCTGATGCGTTTTTGTCAGCCCGAACAGCTCACCGTTTACGCGCGCTATACGCGTCGGGGCGGACTGGATATTAATCCATGGCGCAGTAATGTGCCCTTTACGCCGGGTCATTCTCGTCTGGTTCGTCAGTAGTTTGCGAGGTATTTCTCAGGCTGCCGGTCAACTATAGCGTTCCACTTGAGTCAGCCCTGCCGACAAGGCTACTCTGGGCAAGGCGGCATACAGTGGATTGCCAACCAGGGATTTTCGTCACTGCATTTGCAGTGTCAGCCATCACCCCAGCGGGTGCAAAGGAGTTCATTTGATTACACATGTCAGCCCTCTTGGCTCTATGGATCTGCTCTCCCAACTGGAAGTAGATATGCTGAAGCGCACAGCCAGCAGCGATTTATATCAACTTTTCCGTAACTGCTCGCTCGCCGTGCTCAATTCTGGCAGCCAGACTGACAGCAGCCACGAGCTCCTGTCCCGCTTTGAGAACTTCGATATTAACGTGCTGCGCCGCGAGCGCGGCATCAAGCTTGAACTGATCAATCCCCCCGAAGAGGCCTTTGTTGACGGCCATATTATTCGTTCACTGCAGGCTAACCTGTTTGCCGTGCTGCGCGATATCCTGTTTGTTAACGGCCAGTTAGCCAGTTCCGGCCGGTTACCCTGCGCAGAAGACAACGACTCGGTCATGATTACCAACACCGTGTTTTCTATTCTGCGTAATGCCCGGGCATTACACGTGGGCGAATATCCCAATACCGTTGTCTGTTGGGGCGGCCACTCGATTAACGCGGTGGAATACCAGTACTGTCGTAACGTCGGTACGCAGTTGGGCCTGCGTGAACTGAATATTTGTACCGGCTGTGGCCCGGGCGTGATGGAAGCGCCCATGAAGGGGGCGGCGGTAGGCCATGCACAGCAACGCTACCGCGACAGCCGCTTTATCGGTTTAACCGAGCCGTCGATTATCGCGGCTGAACCGCCTAACCCGCTGGTGAACGAACTGATCATCATGCCGGACATCGAAAAACGTCTGGAAGCCTTTGTACGCATTGCACATGGCATCATTATTTTCCCTGGCGGCGTGGGGACGGCAGAGGAGTTCCTTTACCTGCTGGGCATTCTGATGAATCCGCAAAATGAGCATCAGGTTCTGCCGCTCATTCTGACCGGGCCGAAAGAAAGCGCCGACTATTTCCGTGTGCTGGATGACTTTATTGTCAGCACGCTCGGGGAGCAGGCACGTAAGCATTATCAGATCATTATTGATGATGCCGCCGAGGTGGCCCGCCTGATGAGAAAAGCGATGCCGCAGGTGAAAGAACACCGCCGCGAAACAGGTGATGCCTACAGCTTTAACTGGTCTATCCGCATCGCGCAGGATTTGCAGGTGCCCTTTATGCCAACGCATGAAAATATGGCCAATCTCAATCTCTATACTAACCAGCCGCCGGAAAAACTGGCAGCCGACCTGCGCCGGGCGTTCTCGGGCATTGTGGCAGGTAACGTTAAAGAGATGGGCATCCGTGAGATCCGGGAAAAAGGCCCTTATAAACTGCACGGTGATGCCGACATCATGCACCGCATGGATGAACTGCTACAGGGCTTTGTGGCGCAGCAGCGTATGAAACTGCCAGGTACTGCCTATATCCCGTGCTACGAAATCATTAAGTAAATCAGGAGGCAGCCGCCGGGCTGCCCGTACCTTATGTCACATCACTTACTTATTGTTGATGCACTCAATCTCATTCGCCGCCTTCACGCCGTTCAAGGCTCTCCCTGTGTGGACGGCTGCGTGGCGGCATTGCGCCAGCTTCTCGGCCACACGCGTCCTTCTCACGTTGTGGCCGTGTTTGACGGTGAAGCGCGCCATCAGGGATGGCGGCATCAGCTGCTGCCCGACTATAAAAGCGGTCGCCCGCCCATGCCGGAAGATTTGCAGGCTGAAATGCCCGCTTTGCAGGCGGCGTTTCGGGCCGCGGGCGTGAGCTGCTGGATTGCCGAACAGGATGAAGCCGACGATCTGGCGGCCACGCTGGCGGTAAAAATGGCGCGGGCGGGCCATCAGGCCACTATCGTTTCCACCGATAAAGGCTACTGTCAGCTACTGGCGCCGGACATTCGCATCCGCGATTATTTTCAGAAGCGCTGGCTGGATTTGCCGTTTATTGAAACGGAGTTTGGCGTTGCGCCCACTGTGCTGCCCGACTACTGGGGATTATGCGGCATCAGCAGCAGTAAAATCCCGGGTATCGCGGGCATCGGCCCCAAAAGCGCCCGGGAACTGCTGCAGCAGTTTGGCTCACTGGAATCGCTTTACCAACAGTTGGATCAGGTCCCCACCAAATGGCGCAATAAACTGCAGACAGGGCAAGAGATGGCGTTTATAAGCCGCGACGTCGCCCGGCTGAAACAGGATTTGGTGCTGGAAGGAAATCTGAATTTACTGCGTTACAGCGGTGACTAGCATCGTCAACCGATCGGGCGCCATCGCGCCCGATCGGTTCGATTAGCGCTCGTCGCGACGGCCACCGACCGCGGCCCAGATACGACGAATATGCACCGTTACTTCTTCACGATCGTGGTAGAGCTGGCGTGCGCGAATTTGCGCATTAATGCCATTTTCCGTGAGGCGCTGCTCGATCATGGCCAGATTCTGCGTGACTTCTTCATACCGCTTCTTCATGGGCAGCTTCAGGTTGAAAATGGCCTCACGACACCAGCCATTCACCAGCCAGTCCGCCATCAGATTTGCCACGCGAGCCGGTTTTTCCACCATGTCGCAGACCAGCCAGCTGATATTGGTGCGCGGTGGGCGGAAGCGGAAACCGTCTTCGCGTTCGTGAAAGACCTGTCCGGTATCCATCAGACTCGGTGCCATGGGGCCGTTATCCACGGCGTAGACCATCATGCTGCGCTGTACCAGCTGATACGTCCAGCCGCCAGGGCAGGCGCCCAGATCCACCGCATACATGCCGCTGGCTAACCGCTCATCCCACTCGTCGGCGGGCACAAAAACGTGGAAAGCCTCTTCCAGCTTAAGCGTTGAACGGCTTGGCGCATCAGAGGGAAACTTAAGACGCGGAATGCCCATATAAAAGGGGGAATTGTTTTCTGGCAGCGAATAGCCCACGTAACAGGTACCGGGAGCAATAAAGAACACGTGCACGACCGGGCGTTTTGGGCTCTCGTAATTAAGCAGAATTTTGCTCTCACGCAGGCTGGCACGTAGGGGAACGGTAAACTTGCGGCAGAATTTGGTGAGCTCTTTTGCTTCATTGGTGTCAGGCACCTCAACACGCAGCTCGCCGCCTTTCTCGACCACACCGCTCAACATGCCAACGATAGGCGAAATACGATCGTCCTGAGGCAAGTCACGCAGCAGCTCGCCGACAACCAGCATCTGGCGGGCGAAAATCAGGGTTTCAAATGGCAGTTCCCGAATCAGCCTTTCCGCATCGGGCTGCTGATAGCATTCAAACAGCACATAACCGGCATCTTCTTTTACCCGTGGAAAGCCGTAGACGTTACGCTCTGCGGCTTTCGCACTAATCTCTGCCGCACACTCTTTTTCAAAGCCGGAGCGGCAATACAGTAAAACTTTATTCATGGCGTTCTGCCTTGGTTTTAAGACGCAGTGCGCCAATCAACATCAATAGCCAGCCGACGAGGAAGAATAGGCCTCCGACTGGCGTGATAAATACAAAAAACGTTAAATGCGACAGCGCCAGTGAATAGAGGCTGCCGCTAAATAATACGGTTCCCAGCGCCATAGACGCACTGCTCCAGTAAAACCAGATGTTACAGCGATACAGCATTGCCGCACCCAGCCCCAGTACAGCCAGCGTATGGTAAGCCTGATATTCCAGCCCGGTGTGAATCCAGGCCATTTCAGTGGCTCCCAGCGTTTTGTTCAACACGTGAGCACCAAAAGCACCAAATGCCACCAGGAAAAAGCCGCTGATGGCCGCAAAAATAAACATGGCACGTCTGGACATCAATCTATCCTCAAGGTGCGTTTGCAGGTCCCTGCAAAAAAATCAAAAAGTTACTGATCATAACGAAAGCGGAATTTTTCTTGTTCGGTTGCCGCTTTAGCGAGGATCCACTGTCGAAAGGCGGCTATTTTACCCAGTTCTGCCTGGCTGTCATGACAAACCAGATAAAAAGCATTTTTGCTCACTAAAACGTCATTAAACGGACAAATCAACCGCCCCGCTTCGATTTCGCTCTGCGCCATAACGTTATTGGCCAATGCCACGCCCTGACCATGAATCGCCGCCTGCAACACCATGGCGCTGTGACTGAAGATGGGGCCCTGTTGAACGTTGATATGCTGAACGCCGAGCTGACGAATATAGGATTGCCAGTCACGACGCGACGCATCATGCAGCAGAGTAAAGCGAGCAAGATCCATAGGGGTTTTAAGCGGATTTTCCCCGGTCATCAACGCCGGAGAACAGACCGGCAGCAGGTATTCTGCGTAGAGTTTTTCCACACGTAAGCCAGGCCAGTTGCCCCGACCATAGAAAATCGCCACGTCCACATCGTCGGCCAGTTTCTCCTCATCGCGGTCAACGGCCTGAATACGGACATCGATTCCCGGATAAGCCAGATTAAAGCTGGAGAGGCGCGGCACGAGCCATTGAATGGCAAAACTCGGCAGTAAACTGACCGTGAGCGCGCCTTTGGCACTGCGTGCCTGCAGCTTGCGCGTGGCTTCATTCAGGGCAGAGAAGATTTCTTTAATGTCCAGATAGTAGCTTTGCCCCTCTTCCGTGAGCAAAAGCGAACGATTCCTCCGCCTGAACAGCTTTAATCCCAGAAAATCTTCCAGTGATTTGATCTGATGGCTGACGGCAGCCTGGGTGACAAACAGCTCTTCAGCCGCTTTGGTAAAGCTTAAATGGCGTGCTGCGGCATCGAAAACCCGCAGTGCATTAAGGGGAGGAAGACGTTTTGACATGGTTATCCATAGCCAGCCTGGCAAAAAATACGCGAACTAATACAAAGGCTTTACGTATTAGAATTTATAATCCGAGACATTATAAATTGTCCGTTGATGAAGCTCCAGCAAATACCTATAGTTGCGCTACTTCCTGAGCCGGAACGAAAAGTTTTTAGATTTGTGAGTGAGTTCGCAGATTTTCTGAAAGCTTTTGGCTTGTGGTCGTGATGTTGTGTTTGCAATTTTGGTCTGACCTTTACAGATCAAGCTTTTTTAATTCCTGTAGATTTACCCTGTCTGTCCATTGTGATATTGAGTAGCACCGCAAATTGCGGTGCTTTTTTTATGGGCTGATTACTTCATTTCAACCATTTCTTTCACATCTGAACGGTTAATCTGCTGCTCATTGCCATTCGCATCTTTATAGCTGATCATACCGGTGTCAGTATCGACCTTTGGTTTGCCTTCAGCGACGATAGTGCGTCCATCATTGGTATGCATCACGTAGTTGCTTGAACAGGCAGCCAGGGTAAAGGCCATTGTACAAATGGCCAGCATTGCGGCGAGTTTTTTCATCTTCTATCTCCTTGCAGATTGATTGCACCAAACCCCCCGCGTTACGCTGACCAAAGAAACGGTCAAGTGCGATCGACTGTAAGTAGGTCGTCTCGCCATGCGGGTTAAGTTTATACCTTGCAATACTCAGCATAACCCGCTTTTCCAGCTTTGCCAGACAGACAGCCATCTTTCAGCCTGGACCTGAAAATTAACAACCTGTGAGCCACGTATGAGCGCCTTCAACCCTTCTTCATTTCGTCAGCAGTTTCCTGCGCTAAACGATGCCGGTGTCTATCTTGACAGTGCCGCCACCATGCTGAAACCGCAGACGGTGATAGACGCGACGCAGCAATTCTACAGCCTGAGCGCTGGCACCGTTCACCGGAGCCAGTTTGCTGCTGCCCGCCAGTTAACGGAGCAGTACGAACAGGCGCGTGGCATGGTGGCACACTGGCTGAATGCCGCCAGCGATCGCCAGATCGTATGGACGCGCGGCACCACTGATGCGATAAACCTGGTGGCGCATGGCTGGTTAGCGCCGCGTTTACAGCCTGGCGATGAGATAATTGTCAGTGAGGCAGAACATCATGCGAATCTGGTGCCCTGGCTGATGGTTGCGCAGGCCAGCGGCGCGCGGGTGGTGAAATGGCCGATTGGTGCCGATCGCCTGCCGGATATCTCACTGCTGCCTGCGCTGATTAACAACCGGACCCGGCTGCTGGCGGTCGGGCAGATGTCTAACGTGACCGGCGGCTGTCCCGATTTAGCGCAGGCCATTGCGCTGGCCCACGCAGCAGGCGCAAAAGTCATGGTGGATGGCGCTCAGGGCGTGGTGCATTGCCCACCGGATGTGCAGGCGCTGGATATTGATTTTTATGCTTTTTCCGGCCACAAGCTCTACGGGCCAATGGGCATTGGCGTGCTGTACGGAAAAGCGGAACAGCTGGAAGAGATGGTCCCCTTACAGGGCGGCGGAAAGATGCTGACACAGGTCGATTTTACCGGCTTTACGCCGCAGCCCGTTCCCTGGCGTTTCGAGGCGGGCACACCCAACGTTGCTGGCGTTACCGGGTTAAGCGCCGCGCTCGGCTGGCTGCAGCAGTTGGATATGCGCAAAGCCGAGATGTGGAGCCAGCAGCTTGCCAGCCTGGCCGAGGAGCAACTGGCTGAACTGCCCGGCTTTCGTAGCTTCCGCTGTGGCAGTACCAGCCTGCTGGCCTTCGACATTCAGGGCATTCATCATAGCGACATCGTGACGCTTCTGGCCGAGCACGGTATCGCCCTGCGGGCGGGTCAGCATTGCGCTCAGCCATTGATGGCGGCATTAGGCGTTGACGGCACGCTGCGCGTTTCGTTTGCACCTTATAATAATCTTCAGGATGTCGATGCCCTGCTGCGCGCCATGCGCAGCGCCATCGATCTGTTATCGGAGTTTTAATGATGAACGCACCGCTGTTAGCGCCTCACCCGTTCGGCGCTGAAATCACCACGGCTGATTTACAGGCTACCTTCTCCCGCTTTCATCAGTGGGAAGATCGCTACCGGCAGCTGATTTTACTGGGACGGCAGTTACCCGGGTTGCCTGACGCGTTAAAAACGGCGGATATCGAACTGAGCGGCTGCGAAAACCGCGTCTGGTTCGGCAGTCAACTGGGAGAGAAGGGTACCCTGCACTTCTATGGAGACAGCGAAGGTCGTATCGTGCGCGGTCTGCTGGCCGTGTTGCTAACCGCCGTTGAAGGCAAGACGCCAGCTCAGTTGCTGGCGTCCGATCCGCTCGATCTGTTTGAGGCGCTGGGCCTGCGCGCTCAGCTTAGCGCATCACGCAGCAGTGGCCTGAAAGCGCTGGCTGACGCCGTGCGGCAGAGTGCCCAACGGTATCAGGGTTAAGCCTGGCGCGCCGCGCGCGCCAGAAACTTCTTCAGGGCATGGGATACCGCAACAAAGCCGAAGGTGGCCGTCACCATCGTTGCCGCGCCAAACCCGGATTCGCAGTCCATTCTTTTCGGCCCTTCTGCCGTACTGCGTGAGGCGCAAACCGTGCCATCCGCCTGCGGATAAACCAGCGCCTCAGTAGAAAATACGCAGTCAATGCCCAGCTTGCCTTTGCTGTTCTTCACGACACCAAACTGTTTAAGGCGCTCGCGCAGTTTGGCCGCAAGAGGATCCTGGATCGTTTTGGCTAAATCGGTGACCTGAATTTGTGTCGGATCGATCTGGCCGCCTGCACCACCGGTAGTGACCAGCGGGATCTTGTTGCGCCGACACCAGGCAATTAGCGCGGCTTTGGGCCGTACGCTATCAATGGCATCAATCACGTAATCGATATCGCCCGTCAGCAGGGTCGCCGTGTTTTCCGGCGTAATAAAATCATCAATGCACACCACTTCACAATCAGGATTAATGGCGCGCAGGCGATCCGCCATGACTTCCGTCTTGGCTTTACCCACGTTGCCATGGATCGCATGTATCTGACGATTGGTATTGGTGATGCAGACATCGTCCATATCGATCAGGGTAATCCTGCCAATACCGGTGCGTACCAATGCCTCTGCAGCCCAGGAACCTACGCCACCAATCCCAATAACGCAGAAATGCGCATCCGCAAACCGCTGCAGAGCCTGCTGGCCATAAAGACGTGCCGTGCCACCAAAGCGCTGGTGCCAGGCATCGTTTAACACTTTCATAGTCAAACCTGTTACAGAGTGCGGGCCAGAACGCCCGCCACATCAAAAATTAGTTAGCACCCAACAACAGGGTGCCGTTGTTGCCGCCCTGCGCATTGCTGAACAGCGGCTGACCGGCGCCAGGGGCAGATTTAAGCACCCATACGCGTCCATAATGGTTATAGAAACCGGCAAGATGAGCGGCATCCGGGCCCACGCCCTGATAAATGTCGAAGTGCTGGCCTTTGATGGCACCGCCAACATCCAGCGCCACCATCATTCGCATCTCATATTTACCGTTAAATTTCCCTTTTTCATTTAACTGCGGCACTTCTGCCAGCAACACCGTTCCGGCAGGAATCAGTGAGCGGTCTGATGCCACAGAAGCTTTCGCCACCAAAGGTACAGCGCTGGCACCGCGCACCGGCACATAGTCTTCAGGTTTGAAAAACACAAATGAAGGGTTGGTTTCTAACAGCGCACGCACTTCCTGCGGAGAATGCTCCTCAGCCCACTGGCGAATCGCCTGCATGGACATGTCTTCTCGCTTCACTTCGCCACGATCGATCAGCTCTTTACCGATGCTATGATAGCCCCAGCCGTTTTTTCCGCCATAACCAAAAAAGCGCATTGGACGCCCGTCGCCAAAATCAACGTAGCCACTCCCCTGTACGTCCATAATAAAGTTATCGATGAGTGAATTACTCCAGGCTATCACATAGCGATCGTCCAACCCACCACTATATATAGAAGCACGGCTTGGCAGCTTTTGTCCGCGCTTACGTGGCGGCATCCGGTAAATGGGATACTGGAACTCACCCTGACGGGTGTAACGTGCCTCAACGACTGGCGTGTAGTACCCGGTGAACTGCACGTTGCCGTAATTGTCTGTGCCTTCCATCTGAAACGCGTCCAGACCAAACTGGCGCAGCTGGCGCGTATCGCCGCCGGCTATCAGCCAGTTTTCTACCGCACTGTAAGTACTGTTGTTACGGAGAAACAGGCCAGAGGAGGCAGACTGAATCTGCCGGACCTGTTCACCAAAGTCCCGGCCGTTAACCGGGCGGCCTTTAGCATTAGGTTGATTGACCAGCGCAAGGGGCTGATCCAGTTTGCCGTCTTTATATTGCTGACCCCGATCGGTTGGCTTACCGCTACAGCCAGCCAGCAGCGCTAAAAATGCGCCAGTAAGTGCGTACTTCGCCCAACGTCCTTTCATCTTCATCTCTTTTTATAACTGTTCGCCACGCGACGATAGCAAAGCCGTCATCAGAATGAAATCCATCCTGTTTCGTCATAACGGATATCGGCGCAATAAATCACCAAATGGAGGAATCCTTCATCAATTAACAGCAAATTTAGCCTTTTAGGGCAAAAAGGGGTTGCAACAATCATCGTGCGGAGTATAGTGCGCATCCACGGACGCGGGGTGGAGCAGCCTGGTAGCTCGTCGGGCTCATAACCCGAAGGTCGTCGGTTCAAATCCGGCCCCCGCAACCAATTCTTCTGTGATTTTGCTCATACAGAAGAGACAATGTGAAAGTCGCTATGCGCAATCGGACGCGGGGTGGAGCAGCCTGGTAGCTCGTCGGGCTCATAACCCGAAGGTCGTCGGTTCAAATCCGGCCTCCGCAACCAATTTTCTGTGATTTTGCTCACACAGAAGAGACAATGTGAAAGTCGCTATGCGCAATCGGACGCGGGGTGGAGCAGCCTGGTAGCTCGTCGGGCTCATAACCCGAAGGTCGTCGGTTCAAATCCGGCCCCCGCAACCACTTTAAACACCTGAAAGGGTGTTTTTTTGTTTCTGAAATTCGCTAAACCGCCAGTGTAGTCACCTCTCCTTCTCTCCCTCTTTTTAAGCTGTTATCGCGTTTGCCACTCAGACAGAACCCTGTTCAGACCGCAGCTATTGCTCTTGCCGCTATATTTCTGTTTTGATGATTCATTCGGACATCACAAGGTCTGCTATGAATAACCACAATATTGCTGCACTGACCACTCAGTTTCCGCAGGTCGCGGATTTAATTGCGCTCAATGAAACCACCTGGTTTAATCCCGCCACGACCACCGTCGCAGAAGCCTTACCCCATGTTGGCCTGACGGCTCAGGATGTTGAAGAGGCGCATGCACGCCTGAACCGGTTTGCACCTTTTCTGGCACAGGCCTTTCCTGAAACGGCCGCCACGGGAGGAATTATTGAGTCGGAGCTCGTAGCCATACCGGCGATGCAGGCGCGGCTACAAAGGGAATACGGACAACACATTGCGGGTACGCTGCTGTTGAAGAAAGACAGCCACCTGCCAATTTCTGGCTCAATCAAAGCGCGTGGTGGGATTTATGAAGTGCTGACCCATGCCGAGAAACTGGCACTGGATGCAGGTTTACTGACCCGGGAAGAGGATTACAGCAGGCTACTCTCGCCTTCGTTCAGGCAATTTTTTAACCGGTACAGTATTGCCGTGGGCTCAACCGGTAATCTTGGCCTGTCGATTGGCATCGTCAGCGCCCGTCTTGGCTTTAAAGTTACCGTGCATATGTCGGCGGACGCCCGCGAATGGAAGAAAGCCAAACTACGCAGTCACGGCGTCACGGTAATTGAGTATCAAGAGGATTATGGCGTAGCGGTAGAGCAAGGACGTAAAGCGGCAGAGTCCGACCCGGACTGTTTCTTTATCGACGATGAAAACTCCCGCACCCTGTTTTTAGGTTATGCCGTTGCCGGGCAGCGCCTGAAGGCTCAGTTTGAACAGCAGGGCCGCGTAGTTGACCGCCATCATCCGTTATTTGTGTATTTACCCTGCGGCGTGGGCGGTGGCCCCGGCGGCGTCGCCTTTGGTCTGAAGCTGGCTTTTGGTGAACACGTTCACTGCCTGTTCGCCGAACCCACCCACTCTCCCTGCATGTTGCTGGGCATCTGCACGGGTTTGCACGAGGGTATTTCGGTACAGGAAATCGGCATCGACAATATCACGGCAGCCGATGGACTGGCGGTCGGACGCGCTTCCGGCTTCGTTGGCCGGGCCATGCAGCGCCTGCTGGACGGGCTCTATACGCTTGACGATCAAAGCCTGTACGACATGCTGAGCTGGCTGGCGCAGGAAGAAGACCTGCGGCTGGAGCCCTCGGCCCTTGCCGGTATGGCTGGCCCCCAGCGCGTCTGCAGTGCCACAGCTTACCTGCAAATGCACGGTTTTACCGCGGCGCAGTTAGGTCAGGCGACACATCTGGTCTGGGCAACAGGCGGCGGAATGGTGCCGGAAGACGAAATGGTCCGTTATCTGGCAAAGGGGCGCTGAGCACCCGGCGGCCTCTGAACAGCAGGCCAACCTGCGCGGCCTGATCCTGAAGCCGCGCGGAATCGCTTTCCGGTCCTGGTGTCTCAGCAGGCCAGGAAAATGCGCCAGCGGCCGTTTTCCTGAGTATTACTCAGCGATGAGCCAGTGCGACACCGCTTTTAAAATAGGCTTTGATTCCTTCCAGTATCGCCTCTGCCACCTGATGCTGATAGCGCGTGGTGCGCAACTTACGCTCTTCTTCAACATTACTGATAAAGGCCGTTTCCACCAGGATAGAGGGAATATCTGGTGCCTTAAGCACGGCAAAACCGGCCTGATCCACAGTGCGTTTGTGCAGGTGATTGATGCGCCCCATGCGGTGCAAGACTTCTTTACCAAACTTCAGGCTGTCATGGATCGTCTGGCGCTGCACCATATCAAACATGGTGTGATCCAGATAGCGATCTCCACTCATGCTGACGCCGCCAATCTGATCGGCTTCGTTCTGGGTTTGCGCCAGGAAACGCGCCGCCGCAGAGGTCGCACCGCTGGTCGACAGCGCAAACACGGAAGAACCGCGCGCGGCCCGGCTGGTGAACGCATCGGCATGAATTGAGACAAACAGGTCGGCACGTTGCTTGCGTGCTTTAGCAACCCGCACCCGCAGAGGAATAAACACATCCTCGTTGCGGGTCATGTAAGCCTTCATGTTGTGCTCTTTTTCGATCAAGGTTTTCAGCCGACGGCCAATCTTCAGCACGATATCCTTTTCACGTGTTTTATGTTTACCGTGGGCACCGGGATCTTCACCGCCATGCCCGGGATCGATCATGATGATGATCGGGCGATCGCGTCCCGCTTTACCGGGCAGAGGCGCCTGAACGGCCTCATTTTTTTCCAGATCGCCCTGATTGTAATCTTTAAGCAATGCCAGAAGCGGATCATCTTCAACGCTATCCTGGCTGGGATAGAGATCGACCACCAGTCGGTGTTTGATCGTGGACACCGGGTCAAGGCTGAAGATTTTAGGGGACACGTTGCGTTTCAGTTCCAGTACGACGCGCACGGTATTGGCATCAAACTGCCCCACTCTGGCGCTTTTAATAAAAGGATCGTCAACACGCACGTGCTGATTCACGCCCTTAAGGACTGAGTTAAGATGCAAGCCATCGATATCAATGACCAGGCGGTCAGGGTTCGTCAGGGCAAACTGCTTGTACTTAAGCGCGACGTTAGACTCCAGCGTCATACGCGAGTATGTGGAAGAGGGCCAGATGCGGACCGCTAAAATATGGCTGGTCGCGGCCATACTCACACCGCTGACGCTGAGCAGTAACAGCGCCCCTGTACCTTTTAATAATCGTCTACGTGAAACCAGGGGATTACCTTCCGACATGCCACTCCAGCTGTTATATAGTGTTTAAAAAAACGGCAGCCAAATAAAATGGCGGCGAAAACTTTATCCAATCCTGCAGGCAATGTCACCCCGGAAACCCCAAATAATGCAGGCTGTTAGCGGCTTTGGCACCAAAAAAAACGTAAATTATCGTCAGGATTAGCGCTTGCAAAACGATGGCTAAAGGCATAAAAATACACAAAATACGAATAAACATTCACTGAGGGTTAGCCGTGAAGGAACGTAGTACCGAACTGGTTCAGGGTTTTCGCCACACCGTTCCCTATATCAATGCGCATCGGGATAAGACATTCGTCATCATGCTCGGCGGTGAAGCCATTGAGCATGAGAATTTCTCCAGTATTGTCAATGATATCGGCTTGCTGCATAGCCTCGGTATCCGTCTGGTCGTGGTGTATGGCGCGCGCCCACAGATTGATGCCAGCCTGGCGGCACATCAGCTGGAACCGGCTTACCACAAATATACCCGTGTGACCGATGCTCAGTCGCTGGAACTCGTCAAACAGGCCGCAGGCCGGCTGCAGCTGGATATCACGGCCCGGCTCTCAATGAGCCTGAACAACACACCTTTGCAGGGCGCGCACATTAACGTGGTGAGCGGTAACTTCATTATTGCTCAACCGCTCGGCGTGGATGACGGGGTGGATTACTGCCACAGTGGACGCATTCGTCGTATTGATGAAGAGGCCATTCATCGTCAGTTGGATAACGATGCCATTGTGCTGCTTGGCCCGGTGGCGGTGTCGGTGACGGGTGAAAGCTTTAACCTGACGTCTGAAGAGGTTGCCACCCAGCTCGCCATTAAGCTCAAGGCCGAAAAGATGATTGGCTTCTGTTCTGAACAAGGCGTGATCGATCGTGAAGGCAATATTGTCTCGGAGCTCTTTCCTAACGATGCGCAGGCACGTATCGATGAAATGGAAAGCGACGGTGATTTTCTTTCAGGTACCGTGCGTTTTTTACGGGGCGCGGTAAAAGCCTGTCGCAGTGGCGTGCGCCGCAGCCATCTCATCAGCTATCAGGAAGACGGTGCGCTGCTGCAGGAGTTGTTCTCGCGCGACGGCATCGGGACGCAGATTGTGATGGAGTCGGCCGAGCAGATCCGCCGTGCCACCATCAACGACATCGGCGGTATTCTGGAGCTGATTCGCCCGCTGGAGCAGCAAGGCATTCTGGTGCGTCGCTCACGTGAGCAACTGGAAATGGAGATCGATAAATTCACCATCATCCAGCGCGATAACCTGACCATCGCCTGTGCCGCGCTTTATCCGTTTATGGATGAAAAGATTGGGGAAATGGCCTGCGTCGCAGTGCATCCGGACTATCGCAGTTCATCGCGTGGCGAGTTGCTGTTGCAGCGCGTCGCGCTACAGGCTCGGCAAATGGGGCTGGAAAAACTGTTCGTGCTGACTACGCGCAGTATTCACTGGTTTCAGGAGCGCGGTTTTACGCCGGTGGATATTGAGTCGCTGCCAGAAAGTAAGAAAGAGATGTACAACTATCAGCGCCGCTCAAAGGTGCTGATGGCGGATTTAACCTGACAGTCACCGGGCGGCAGCCATGCCGCCCTTGCTGTTACGCCTGCCCGGCCGCCCCTAACCTTTCCACCAGCCCGCTTCGCCGCTGCGTTTGCAGCTGTACGGCGCGGTCAAATATTGCACGATCGCTGTAAAGCGTCAGTTGACTGCGCGCACGCGTAATTGCGGTATAAACCAGCTCGCGGGTCAGCACCGGCAGAAACTGGGTCGGCATGACCAGCGCGGTATGGTCAAACTCCGATCCCTGCGACTTATGTACCGTCATAACCCAGGCGGTTTCATGAGACGGCAAACGGCTGGGCTGAATCGCTTTCACGCTGCCGTCTGGCAACGGAAAAAAGACTCTGAGCTGGCCTTCCTCATCGCGCAGAGTAATACCGATATCGCCGTTAAACAGCCCCAGTGCGCTGTCATTACGGGTGATCATTACCGGCCTTCCCGCATACCAGCGGCTGCCCAACGCAGGACGTCTGATGCGCTGCAGCTGCATCAGGCGTTGCTCAATGCGCTGATTCAGCCCGTGCACGCCAAAGGGCCCTTCACGCAGGGCACACAACAGCTGATAACGGCTGAATGCGTCAATGACCTGCTCTGGCGTAGCCTGATGCTGAACGGCATGCAGATAATCGCTATAACCCCGCGCTACCTCGTCCAGCATAGCCTGATAAGCGTCGCCGTCGTTCAGCGGCTGAAAAGAAACATCCTGGTGTCCGGCGGCAAAAATCGCGCTCATCCGGCGCGCATCGCCCTGGTTCACCGCCCGTGCCAGCTGACCTATTCCGGACTTTTCATCAAAACGATAGCTCTGTCGCAGCAGGCAAATGCTGTCGCGAACGGCTGGCGCGGCCTCAACATCGTCGCCTGTGAGCGTGCAGCCGGTCAGGGCCGTCAGCTGTGCAGCCCGTGACGGGCTAAATCCTGTTTCGCTGCAGCGGCAAATATCCCCCAGCACGGCGCCCGCCTCCACCGAAGCCAGCTGATCGCGATCGCCCAGAAAGACCACGCGCGCATGCTGTGGCAAGGCAGAGATCAGTTTTGCCATCATGCTCAGGTCGACCATTGAGGCCTCATCGACCACCAGCACATCCAGATGCAACAGATTGCCCGCGTGATAGCGCAGACGCTGCGTGTCCGGTTGTGCACCCAGCAGGCGGTGCAGCGTCGTCGCTTCCGCAGGGAACCGGGCGCGCTCTTCCTCGCTCACGGCCAGTCCCTGTAGAGCTTTACCCAGCGACTCCGTTAAACGGGCCGCGGCTTTGCCCGTGGGCGCCGCCAGCTGTATGCGCAGCGGCACCGTATTCAATCGGATTAGCGCAGCCAGCAGCTTTGCCACCGTGGTGGTTTTACCGGTTCCCGGCCCACCTGAAATCACGGCGGTTTTTCGCGTCAGCGCCACGGCTGCGGCAATCTTTTGCCAGTCGTCAGGACGGCTGCCAAACAGGCTGGTCAGTACCTCGCTGGCCCGGTGCGCATCAAATGTTCCTTCGTCGGGCTGCAGCGAGAAAAAGCGCGCAACCTGCCCTTCGCTCTGCCACAAGCGATGCAGATACAAACGCTCATGGCTCAGCACCAGCGGGGTGACGGCACTGCCATCACTTATTGCTGACCAGCCCGCCAGTGCAGCATGCACATCGTCCGGCGCGCCTGCGGCCTGCCACAGTGCCTGGGCCAGGGCCGGCTGACGCCCCGCAAAGAGTCCGGCCTCGCTCAGATTAGCCAGCGGCAGACAGACGTGACCTTCTCCGGCATCGGCACTGACGCAGGCCGCTGCCAGCAGCAGAAAAGGCTGGGCGTCATCAGCAATCAAGCGGGCAAACTGTATATCCAGAGGACGCAGTAAACGCTTTTCGACTGCCTGGAGCAGTAAGGCGTTTATATCACTCATAACATTTCCTCTGTATTGCCAAACAGCCTGTCCATTTCATCAATAAACGCCGGGTCGGGTCGGGTGGCGAAAATGCCATTGTCGGCCGGGCTGCCATCGACGCCACGCAGAAACAGGTAAAAGACGCCGCCGAAATGCTGTTGGTAGTCATAGCCTGCCAGACGATGCTGGAGATAACGGTGCAGCGCCAGGGTATACAGCTGGTATTGCAGATCGTAGCGGTGGTCGATCATCGCCTGCTCCATCGCCTCGGGCGTGTATGCGGCATGACTTTCCCCCAGCCAGTTCGATTTATAATCCAGCAGATAGTATTTTCCCTGCCAGCGGAACACCAAATCAATGAACCCTTTCAACATGCCTTTAACCTGGCGGAAATCCAGTGCCGGACCGCGCTGCGACAGCGGATCGTACCGGCGTACCAGCGCATCCAGATCGGTCGCGGTCAGCAGGTTATTGATCGGGAGATAAAATTCCATTTCAATCAGCCGGTCGCGGCTGTTAATACTGGACAGCGTTACGCCTTCCTTGTTAAGCGGCGTTGTCAGGACGCGCGCAATCCACTGCTGAATGACCGGAAGCCAACTGAGTGAATACCCGTTTTGCTGGAGCTGATCTTCCAGCCACAGCGCCTCTGGCGGTTCGGTGAAATCGATTGATTCAAACAATCCGTGGAGAAACGTCCCGGGTGCCGCACCGCGCGGAAAATGGTGCGGCGTCAACAGGGTATCCTCTTCGTCTGCCGTTTCGCCTGCGGCGTCGATATCAAATTTAGGCAAGGCGTCCAGCAGCGGTGAGCTACCGTGCTGCTGCAAACCCGAATAACTGGTGACGCGCCAGCTGTCGGCCAGCGCTCGCGTCATTTCCCGACTGCTCAGCGCATCGTTGCTGCCCAGGCCTTCATGCCAGATCGCCCCGGGCTGGAGCGCGCTGCTGATAACCTCAATTCCCGCGCCCTCAAGCGCCTGCAGATGCTGACTGAGCTGCGCGGCATCGGCGATTTCGCCGCGCTGCACCAGGAAACCGAGCGCGCTTTTGTGCAAGTCGCTTTCACCCGCTTTTTTACGCGCGCCCTTAATCAGCGGTGCAATACCTACGCTGCAGTGGTGAACCGAACGGGTCAGAGCCACGTAGAGCAGGCGTAAATCCTCTGCCAGGCGCTCCTCTTCTGCCAGCGTCAGGCTGTACTCATCCCCCTGCACGTCCAGCATCGCAGCAAAGCTTTCACGATCGTGATACAGCGCACTGGCGGACTCGCGGAATCCGGCGGCAAAGGGCAGCCAGACCAGGGGATACTGCAATCCTTTCGACTTATGAATGGTGACGATTTGCACCAGATGACGATCGCTTTCAAGACGCAGTTGCTGACTGGCGGCCTGGCTATCGGGACGGGCAATTTGCTGCGCCAGAAAACGCACCAGCGCATGGGTGCTGTCGAGCTGAACCGCCGCTTCCTGCAGGAGTTCACCCAAGTGCATCAGATCGGTTAAGCGCCGTTCGCCATTGTCTGATGCCAGCATATTTTCGGCCAGTTGCCGCGTGATCATCACGTCGCGCAGCATGGGTAAAACGCCGCGCTGATGCCAGATTTGCTGCCAGCTGACAAACTGCTCCACCAGCGCATCCCAGTGGCGTTCGTTCTGCGCCAGCGCGTCCAGTTCGGCGGCATCAATAGCAAAGATGGACGTCGCCAGCGCGCTGCGCAGCAATCGCTCCTGTTCAGGTGACTGAACCGCCTGCAGGAGCCATAACAGTTCGCGCGCTTCCGGCGTGGTGTAAACGCTGTCGCGGCTGGAAAGATAAACGGAGGGAATCGACAGGCTGTTTAGTGCATCGCGGATCAGGCTGGCCTCGTTACGGCTGCGCACCAGCACGGTAATGTCCGATGCCTTAACCGGCTGCAGGGCATCGCCTTTGCCAATCAGCGCCTGCCCCTGCTGTCCGGCTACCAGCCAGCGGCTGATATCCGCGGCACACTGCTGCGCCATAAATTGTTGGTAATCACTCACTCCCACACCTTCACCCGGCTGAAGCCAGAAGCGCAGCGCGGGCTGCGGTTGCTGCTGATAAATCAGCTTCAGAGCCTGATTAGGCGCAGCCGGACTGACCGGGAGAAAAGGAATCGAAGAGAACAGAAACGGCGAATCAACCTGTGAAAACAGCCGGTTAACGCTGTCCACCATGCCAGGCGAGGAGCGCCAGTTAGTATCTAATGTGTAGTGAGCACTAACTTCACTACGGGCGCGCAGATAGGTAAAGATATCCGCACCGCGGAAGGCATAAATCGCCTGCTTGGGGTCACCAATGAGTAGCAGGGCCAGCTCTGGCTGATGCAGATACAGCGTACGAAAGATACGATACTGCTGCGGATCGGTATCCTGGAATTCATCAATCAGCGCGACCGGGAAGCGCCCGCGAATCGTTTCCGCCAGTAGTGCCCCGCCCGGCTGTTGAAGCGCCTCATCCAGACGGCTCAACAGGTCATCAAAGCCCAGTAGTGCGCGCTGACGCTTTTCGCGCTGGACCGCCTCGCGGACCTCGGTCAGGGCCTGCCAGATAATGACGTCTCGCAACGTCAGCGGTTCGGCCAGAAAGCGATCTACCGCATCAAACAATGCATGCTGCGGTGCCTCGCCCTTTTTGGTCTTCTCGTGCAGCACCTGCTGTCCAAAGCGCTCCAGCTCTTTGGGCAATTGATAATCAAGCGTTTCGCTCTGTGCCCACTGGGTGACTTTAGCCACCCAGTTAGGTAAGTGCTTACTGCTATAACTGCGCTTATCAACACCAGACGCGCTAATGAGCCCTTCCACATCGGCGCTGGCAGCCTGCCACTGCTGCTTAAGGGCGTTAATTCGCTCAAGATTGGCCGCATGGCGGGAGGCCAGCGTTTCCTCTGGGCGAGGTGGGCGCCTGAGCGTCGGTGACTCCCCCTGCAGCCAGGGCCGCAGCGTGGTCAGTAAGCTGTCCGGCCCGCTCCACTCCGCCGCAATGACTCTGGCCACATCCAGCGACAGGGGATAACACTGGCGACGCCAGAAATCGGCCGTGGCCTGTCGGAGCAGCGTTTGTTCGTTTTCAATCAGCTCCTGCTCGAACAGCATGCCCGATTCAAAAGCGTTCAGGTTAAGCATGCGCTGACAAAAGCCGTGGATGGTAAAAATTGCCGCCTCATCCATTTGTCGCTCGGCCGCCAGCAGTTGTGACGCGGCCTGGGGCAGATCGGCGATCTGCTCCATCAGCTGTTGGTGCATGGGGTTATGGCTTTTACCACGCACGCAGGCCAGACGTAGCTGATGGATATTGTCACGGATACGACCGCGCAGTTCAGCCGTAGCGGCTTCGGTAAAGGTCACCACCAGAATCTCTTCGACGGACAGCGGCCTGCGCCAGGCGTTCTCGCCGCCCAGCCCTAATAGCAGACGTAAATAGAGCAGGCCGATCGTAAAGGTTTTACCGGTCCCCGCTGACGCCTCAATTAACCGCTCGCCGCTCAGCGGCAGCGTTAACGGGTTAAGCGACTCGGGTCTTGACTGCATCATTGGGTTTCACTCTTTACCGGCAGCGACTGCTGCAGTTTGGCGATTTCCTGCCAGGTTCTCCAGCCAGGCAGCGGGGCAAATTCGATTTTACGCTCGCCGCTTCCGGCGATCTGCGACGTCATGGCCATGCCTTTTTTCTGCATCACGGCCTGATGAAAGAAATCGGCCAGGCCGGCAGGCGTAAGCAGCTGGACCTGCTCCATCAGCTTTTGCCGGGTATCGAAGTCGTTGTTTTGGCGATCAAAATCGCGGCTGAAACGATCGGCTTCTTCGTTCAGCGTTTGTGGACGCTGTCTGAGATCGTTGAGCATCGCCTGCTGATACTGCGTAAAATCGGCCTGGCTCATCGTACGCAGACGCTGCTCAGCCTGGGGATAAAATGCCTGATAGCGCTGCATTAGATAGGCGGGCTGCTTGCTGTTACTCTGCAACAGAAAACCAATTCCCCACTGACGTCCCACCGGCATCCGGAAGGCAAAGACGGCATAGCCCAGTTGCTCTTCCGTCCGTAGCTGATTGTAAAACCATGGCTGCACGATCTGGCTGAGCATCGCGCTGTTGGCCATGCTCTGGTATTCGTCATAGCCCAAAGGAATATAGAGCGCGGCCAGCGCAGAGTCGGTACTGCTGCCGTGCTGCTCCAGATTCGCCTTTAACGGCTTTTCAACGCTGAGGTAGTTGCTGTGCCAGTAGTGAGTCCCTTTGCACTGCATCTGCTGTTTCAGATCGCGCCCCAACTGCGTGACGCTGTCGGCGCTCAGGTTGCCAACCGCCATCATCTCCGGCGTGGCATTTTTTAATAACGCATCGCGGTAAGCCACCACCTCATCCAGCGTAATGCCGCTCACCAGTTTGCGGCGTGTTTCTCGCTGAGTATAAGGCAGCTGCGACAGGAGCTGCATTGGCTGAATAGCCTGCTCAAAGGCTTTGCCTTTTTCGGCCGCGTCCAGTCGCTCCAGGTACCAGGATTTAGCCTGCTCCAGCTGCGACTCACTGGGCTGGAAGGTGCGATAACGATCCACCAGCTGTTTAAGCAAGGCGGGCAGACGTTGCGTAAAGCCACTGGCGTTAAAGACCAGACCATCGTTCTCACTGGTCGAAAAGCTGATACCGCCAATGGAGGCCTGTGAGCTCAACTCATCCAGCGCCAGGCTGGCCAGATAGTCATTCAGACCAAACAGCACCTGCTGGCGCGCATCGCTGATGGCCTGCTGGTTTCGCAACGCCACGGTAATGCTGGCTTTGGGCTCATTCGCATAGAACTGGCTTGGCATCCAGTAAATGCGCATCCCGAAATCGTTATCCAACTTTACCGGATGGCGATAGGCCTTCTCTGCGGCAGAAACCAGCGTAAAATCATCGGGAATATAGGGATTCAGCACCGGCATCGCGAGCTGAATCTCGCGCCCACGCTGCTGCCACTGCGTAAACGTCTGAGCGGTAATTTTATCTACCTGATAAGGCGCATTGACGAAATAGGCCAGCCTGTTGTGCGGCTCCTGCGGGCTGATATACCAGATGCGCGCCTTCTGCGGCGTCATCTCTTCCAGACGGGCCTGAATTGCCCCGGCATCGTAGCGGTCGGCAAGATAAGGGGCATCCAGCGTGTGCTCTACCGGTACCCGCAGCATCGTATCGGCCAGCCACTCGATGTAGTCCATGTTGCGGGTAATGGAGGGATAACGGAAATCCAGCGCCAGAACATGTGAAACTTCGTCGAAGTAGCGACGATCGATGCCTTTTTCGCGCAGCATGGCAATGTAGCTAAAGACGGCCGCCACGACGTCGTCGCGTTGGGCGAGGCCTTTATCGGTGAGTGAGACGCTGATCGTAAAGATGCCGCTGTTGCGCTCGGTAACCGGATCGGCTCCGGCGCTGACGCCATCGGCCAGCCCCTGTTTTTGCAGCCAGTCAGCCAGCGTATTGGGGCTACGGTTGCCAATTAAATAGCCGATGAGCGTGTCCGTTTTACTACGGAAGCGATCGCTGTTATTCGGAATGCGGAACTCAATTTTGAGCTGTTTACGGGGTTGTGCAGGCACATAATGAATAAGAATACCCTGCTGCGCCTCGGTGACAACAGGCTCATTAATCATCGGAACGCTGGCATTGTGGTTAGCCACCCGACCAAAGGTGTCTGCCGCAATGGCGGCCATCTGCGCCAGGGACTGGTTGCTGTAGATAACGGCCTTCATCAGGTTGGCAGAATAGTGGCTGTGGTAAAAGTCCAGCAGCGCCTGATGCAGGTTACTGCCGGGTTTATCTCGCAGGGTTTCAAGATTGCCCCCATAGAAGTGCGCAGCCGGATGGGCCGGATTGATCGTCTCGGCCCCCACCTGGCCCATGCGCAAAGCGTCGCGGGCGCGCGCCATTGTCAGCTCAGCATTGACCGCATGACGTTCCCGATCGGCATTGACCGGATCCAGTAACGGTGCCGCAATGGCGTCGGCCAGGCGATCGACGGCAGGCGCAAGGGCATCGTTTTCCACTTCAAGGTAAAAAGCGGTGCGGTAGGACGCCGTGCTGGCATTGTGGCTGCCACCATGCTTTTTGAGGAAGTCCGCCAGGCTGTCAGGTTCCGGATAACGCGTTGAGCCCATCAGCACCATGTGCTCAAGATAATGTGCCAGGCCAGCCTGTTGCGCAGGATCGTCCAGTGAACCAATCGGCAGGGTTAAAGCCGCCAGCGATTTAGGAGCATCCTTGTCTGACACCAGCAGCACGGTCATGCCATTATCCAGCGTAATAGCCTGATACTGACGCGGATCCTGTTCGCTTTTACCGATGGTACTGTTAACGGGCTGCCAGCCCTGGCCCGTTTCGGCCTGAACCGTAAACGCCACCAGGCTGAACAGCATGGCCAGGATCAAGCGTGCATGTGTGCGCATGTAAACCTCTTACGTTACCCAAAAGCCGCCTTGCCAGCGCATTGGCGGCTGAAAATACAACAAACGTTCGTTGGTGTTCTCATCACCTGCAAAGGTGTGACTTACCGATCGTCCTGATGGGCCTGCAGCACCGGTGAGTACCAGCACGCCGCCGCCTCGGTTATGCGCTGTAGCTGGGATTCGTCCAGTACTCTGCACAGCCGCTGCAAATAGGGATCGCTTCCCTCGCCCTCCTGCTGATACCCCCCCACCCAGGCCGCCAGCAAATTGTTGCGGGCTTTGAGCTGCGTGGCCTCATCACTGAGGAACTGATGGCTTTTCTTATCAAAACAGGTGCTGATCCAGGCGCCCCCGCTTTTAGTCAGGAGCATCAAGGGTTCGCGCATTCCTTGCAGATAACCTTGCATGTAGCGCGCTAACTGGGCCGTGGCGTCATCCGGCGCAACGGCGTGGAAGCACCAGTAGCTCTGCTGGCGGCCAAACATGCGGCTTCTGCCGTTACCGCCCAGTGCACAATAAACTAAATGTTCGAGCCACAGTAATAAACCATCATTGATATTCAGCACGCCTGGCCGCCAGCGCAGTAGCCCGTCACTCTGCACCTGAGTCAGCCAGCCGGACAGGCTGACGCCGTCCAGATCCAGATTGATTTCCCAGCTTTCCCCTTCGCTACGTTGAGAGGTGACGTCTGCCGCCACCTCCTGCATCTCTTCACGCTGAGCCTGCCAGAACAGTTCACCAAACGCGCCGTAAGGTAAGTTTCCGGCAGCGCGGTGATGGGCATAAAGACGATCGGTGTCCTCGCCTGTTACCAGTGCATTCAGCAGTTGGGCATTAATCTGGTAACGCTCCAGGCTATCCAGCGCAAAGGGTTCGCTGTCGGGGAGTTCATTTTCTTCAAGCCAGAAACTCACGCCCAGGCGTTGCTGAAACCAGGCCCGCACGGGATGACGCCAGAATCGCAGGAACTGTTCAAGGGCTAATGTCTCTACGGGCAGCGTGAGCAGGGGCTGAACGAAATCGGGCTGGGGCTGACCCGTACCCCGCGCGGCGGGAAGCCATTCGCGGGCAAAACTGTGGGCTGCCGACGCGGGCTGAAAGTTCTCGGGCGCGAACGGCATCCGGCTGTGCAAGTGTTCCAGATGCGACCTGACCCGGCGCGCGCTCTCGTCCAGATCCTGGTCTTCATCGCCTGGCAGATAAAAACTTTGCCCAATATATTCCAGTAATTCTGTGACCAGCACGGACGGATAACGTTCGGTATTGTCCTGTATCGCGCGTCCGATATAGCTGATATAGAGCTGTTGCTGCGCGGAGATCAGGGCCTCCAGAAACAGGTAACGGTCGTCATCACGGCGGCTACGGTCCCCTTTACGCGACTGCTGTTGCATCAGGTCAAATCCCAGCGGCGCCAGGGTACGCGGATAAACGCCATCGTTCATCCCCAGTAAACACACGACGCTAAACGGGATGGAACGCATTGGCATCAGGGTACAAAAGTTGATTTGTCCGGCGAGAAAACGCTGACTGATACGCTGCTGGTCCAGTCGGCCGCGCAGATCGTCGCGCAGCAACACCACCGGAATGGGCTCATCGAAGCGTGCGTCCATGCCGTATTCAATCAACGCCTTCCACTGCTCTTCCACCAGCAGCAGTGCAGCTTCAGTTTCGGGATCGGCCGTAAAGAATGCATTGAGCAGCTCGCGGCACAAAGGCAGCCACGCTTCCAGCGGGCGCGGTTCGGACAGCACCTGACGCCAGTGGTTGAGCCGCGACAGCAGCTCAGCCAGATGACCTGCCAGTTCGGCCACCAGTCCACTTGACTCATCGTAGGGCAGGATGCCCTGCCAGTCGCCATGCTGGCTTTCCATCGCATAGCCAAGCAGCATGCGTTGCAGCCCAAAGCGCCAGGTATGCTGACCGGTAACCGGCAGGGCCAGTGCCTCAACGCTGGCATCATCCAGCCCCCAGCGTACGCCCGATTCGCTCACCCAGCGCCGCAGTAAACGCAGCCCGCTTTCGTCAATCGAGAAGTGGTTCGCTAAGGCGGGCACGTCCAGCAGCGCCAGCACATCTTCGGAGACGAAACGGCTGTCGGGCAGCGCCAGTAAATGCAGAAAAGCCACAATCGCTGGATGCGCCTGACTGGCACGGCGGTCAGAGATGGCAAACGGCAGATAACGTTCGGCCGGAGCATTAGCAAACACGGCCTGAATAAAGGGCGCATAGGCGTCAATGTCGGCGACCATGACAATGATATCGCGTGCTTTTAGCCCGGGATCCGCCTCCATCCGCGCCAGTAAATGATCCTGCAACACTTCCACTTCGCGTTGGGCACTGTGACAAACCTGTATGGCGATGGATCGATCCGCTGGATCCAGACAACGCTTTTGCCCACTGTAGGCCAGTTCGTCGGCCGTCAGACCGATCACGGCCTTGTCCTGCAGATTGAGAAGATCGTGCTGCATGCTGTGCAGCAGGTTGTCTTCCTCTACATCGACAAAGGCGTCAATTTCGCTGTTAAGATCCATCTGGCTGAGCAGGTAAAGGTTATCGCGCCCCAGCTTGCCCCAGGAGGCCAGGAGCGGGTTCGTGAGCTGCTGCTCGCCTTCGTCACTGAACAGCGCAGGCGCACGCGCCACATCGCTAAACAATCCACGATACTCCTCCCGATCGTGGCGGCGACGCTGACGGCTTTGTAACTTCGCCAGAAAAGCATAATCCTGAATGTCGCCCCAGTAGTCGCGGCAGGGATTCGTGAACAGCAGATAGATATCGATATGTCGCCCCAGCGCCTGTAACGCCTGAAGGTAGACCGGCGGAAGCGCTGATATGCCGCAAATAAAAACCCGTTCGGGCAGGTTGGCTGGTGGGGTCTGCGTCTGCTCCAGCGTATGGATAAAGCGCGCATAGAGGTTGGCACGGTGCCATTTAGGCTGGCCCAGTTCCTCGGTGTAATTCACTAAGTCACGCCATAGCGCCGCCTGCCAAATCTGGGCATCGCCCAGGCCGTCGATGTGCTGACCCCGCTCCCAACTGTTCAGCCAGTCGGCGCGATAAACCAGATACTGGTCAAACAGGTCAGCGACGCGGGCACTGAGCTGAAACAGTTTGCGCTTGTCACCATCATCGCTCAGGTAATGGCGCAGTGAGGCAAACTCATCCTGTAGCAGCAGCGAGGGTAAACGGTGCATCAGCTTCCAGCTCATGCTGGCTTTGCTAAAAGCGCTTTCGACCGGAATGTCCGGCAGTACGCGAACAAACATTTCCCAGATAAAACTGGCCGGTAGCGGAAATTCAATATTCGCCGCAATGCCAAAGGTGTGCGCCAGCTCCATCTGTAACCATTGCGCCATGCCCGGACTTTGTACCAGCACCATTTCTGAGGCAAAAGGATCGTCAAGCGGATCCAGTTTAATCACTCTGGCTGCCAGGCTTTTGAGCAGATCAAGCTGATTAGAGTGATAAACGTGAAACATGAAAACTCCTGTGGAAAATCAAAACGGCATAGCGACCTCAGAGGATACTCACTCTACCGCGTATCGCATTTCAAGCCTACCAAAAGGCGGGTAAGCATAATGCCCTAACCGCTTAACAGGTTAAACGCATCAGGCTGGCGTGACGTTGATGCGGCCCGCTCACCTCGGCTTTTTCCAGCACACAGCCTCCCGGACCTTGTGTTTTCTCGAAACGGGATTGCCAGCCTGGCACCTCGTGGCCAAGCAGTCGCTGCTCTGCAACGCGCCAGGCTTCTCGTTGCTGCCACTGCTGACTGAAACCCAGCGTCAACACCCGGTGATACTGAAGCAGAGCGCTGGTGCTCACAGCCATCAGTAGCAGGGCAAACAGGGCTTCCGGCAGGCTGAACCCACGCGCGTCAGAAACATTGCTCTGACGCGGCCAGCGGGCAGTAGTCAATCCAGCCCTGCGGCAAAGGGTGAATGGAGCTGCCCTGCACCCGTACCCAGCGCCACAGGGCCATCTCGCCAGTGCGGTCTTCACCTTTAAGTAATCCTTTGTCATCTGCGGTTCTTTGCAGGCAGCTCTGCCAGCCATACTGGTTCTCCTGTTGGCAGAATAACGGCGGCTGCTCGGGCCACTGTAAGGTCAGCCCCCACTGCAGCGCCGACTGCGCCTGCCAGAATCCCTGAATGAAACGCTGCTCATCGGCAACCCCGCGCATCCCCTGCGTCAGCATGTCGCGGCTGGCGTGTAGCGTTATGCCGCCTGTCAGCATGATGATTAACACCATCCCCAGCGCGCTGTTGCCCTGCGCCTTCACAAATTCATGCCCTCTACCCAGCGCACCACTGTTTCCTCCTGCTGACCCGTTCGCCCCTGCAGCATTATCCTGACCCGCTGGCCTTCCCGCTGCAGTTCAAAGGCTTCCACAGAGAGAAACGCGGGGTCGGACAAGCGCTCCCAGCCACTGCCATTGCAGTTATCCACACCGCGCTGCATCTCCAGCTGCTTTTGCCGCAGCCGGTAGCCGTAATAGTCGCTTTCACCTTGGCTGATATCTTCCCAGCGACCGTTGCTGTTCTCATCAAAGCGGATAAGCAGGCAGCTCCCGGTTATTGTTAATCCTTCACGGCCACATTCTCCCTGGCAATAGCCTGCCCGTCGCACGGCTTTTTCCAGTGTAGACAACATCTGCTGCAGCTCCGTTTGCAATTGCACCCGCTGTTGCAGACGGAGATTTTCCCCCAACAGCAGCGGCATAAAGCGCCCTGCGCCCACCATCAGTACCGCACTGATGGCCATCGCAATCAGCATTTCCAGCAGGCTAAATCCGGCCACTTTCATTCGCAGCCTGCTTCCTCTGAGGAGCACAGGCGAATCCGCGCCCGTGACGAGATAATCAGCCGGATTCGTCCCGCTGGATTGACCAGCTCAATGCTGCCCGCTCTGGCCACGTTGCGACGTCCGTAAAAGCCAGGCTCACCGCGCAGCGGCTGCAAGGTCACGCCCGTGTGCGGCGCAATAAAATGCAGGCGTCGGGCGGGATCACAGCCGTTTACCGGCGCATCGCCAACACCTAAGCACCAGGGCTGCATGGTTCGCGCCCATAACACAAAGTCGCGGTTTTGCCAGTTGGCCTGCGCCCGTACGCTGAGCAAAAAAAATTGCAGCTGGCGAGCGCTGTCACGCAGTTGCTGACGCTGCTGCCAGCGCTGCCAGCCCTGCGTGGCAAACGCGCTGAGAATGCCGACAATCACCATGACAAACAGTAGCTCTGCCAGCGTAAACCCTTTTGATGTTGGTCTTTTCATGGCAACAGCGTGCGATCTGGCGGGCGGGATGGCAATGTGTAAAAGCGGGAACGGGAAGCGGCGCTGCAGACTATTTCAGCTGCATGCCGTGTTTGAAGCATCGTTTGAGATCATCGCCGCAAAGCGCCGGGCGGAAAGATAAAAAAAGCCCCGGTATGCAAAGTCATACCGGGGCTTAGTATCAGGAAACCGTCAGACGGCAACCGGGGCTTTAATCGCCGGATGCGGATCGTAACCTTCAATCTCGAAATCGTCGAAGCGATAATCGAACAACGAAGCAGGTTTGCGCTTGATGACAAGCGTCGGCAGCGGTCGCGGCTCACGTGTCAGCTGCAGATGGGCCTGCTCCAGATGGTTGCTGTAAAGGTGCGTATCGCCCCCGGTCCAGACAAAATCACCCACGTCCAGATCGCACTGCTGTGCCACCATATGCACCAGCAACGCATAGCTGGCGATATTAAACGGCAGCCCCAGGAAGATATCGCAAGAACGCTGATAAAGCTGACAGGAGAGTTTACCGTCCGCAACATAGAACTGGAAAAACGCATGGCACGGTGCCAGCGCCATCTCATCCAGCTCGCCGACGTTCCAGGCTGACACAATAATGCGGCGGGAATCCGGATCGCGTTTCAGTTGTTCAATCACCTTGGTGATTTGATCAATTTCCTGACCGCTTGCCGTGCCCCAGCTGCGCCACTGCTTGCCGTAGACTGGCCCAAGATTACCCTGCTCGTCCGCCCACTCATCCCAGATTGAGACGTTGTTTTCTTTCAGGTAACCGATATTGGTATCGCCTTGCAGAAACCACAGCAGTTCATGAATGATGGAGCGCAGGTGGCACTTTTTTGTGGTGACCAGCGGAAAACCATCCTGCAGATTAAAACGCATCTGGTGACCAAAAATTGAAAGCGTGCCTGTACCGGTACGGTCAGATTTTGGTGTGCCTTCGTTCAGCACGTAGCGCATTAAGTCCAGATACTGTTTCATTTTTCCTCGTGAAGTTGTTGCTGCGGGCGACGGCGATACGCCCAAATCATCATAATCACACCGGCAATAATCATTGGGATCGACAGGAGTTGCCCCATGCTCAGTCCACCGGTGAGCAAACCAAGCTGTGCGTCTGGCTGACGGAAGAATTCAACAATAATGCGGAATGTGCCGTAGCCAATCAGGAACAGGCCAGAGACGCTGCCCATCGGGCGAGGTTTACGAATAAACAGGTTCAGGATAATGAACAGCACGATGCCTTCAAGAAACAGCTCGTACAGCTGTGAAGGATGACGCGGCAGCACGCCATAGGTGTTCAGTAAGGCCTGATATTGTGGGTTGTTGGCCGCCAGCGCGATATCTTCGCTGCGCGAGCCGGGGAACAGCATGGCGAAACGGAAATTGGGATCGACACGGCCCCAGAGTTCACCATTGATAAAATTACCCAGGCGACCGGCGCCCAGGCCAAATGGAATAAGCGGCGCAATAAAATCAGAGACCTGGAAGAAATTACGTTTGGTGCGACGCGCAAATATCAGCATCACCAGGATCACGCCAATCAGCCCGCCGTGGAATGACATACCGCCATCCCAGACTTTGAACAGGTAAAGCGGATTATCGAGAAACAGCGGCAGGTTATAAAACAGCACATAACCAATACGACCACCCAGGAAAACGCCCAGGAAGCCCGCGTAAAGCAGGTTCTCTACTTCCTCTTTTTTCCAGCCGCTGCCTGGCTTGTTGGCCCGACGCACCGCCAGCCACATGGCGAAAACAAAACCCACCAGATACATCAATCCGTACCAGTGAAGCGAAAGCGGTCCGATCGAGAAGATTACCGGATCGAACTGCGGAAATGCGATATAGCCGTTATTCATCATTCACCGTTTTTTTTCAGCCCTGAAAAGGGGACGTGATGCACATAAATTAGGGCTGGGCATGATAGCACAGCCAGTTTTCTGAGTAGCCGCAGAAATGTAACCTGGGTTAACGACCGCCGCGAATCAGGCCGCCCAGGCCGCGCTCTTCCATAAACGCCGAGACCAGCTGACGCACATCTGACGCTGAATAGGCTTTGAGCGCCTGGGTGCTGAGTTTCTGGACTTCTTCGTAATCCAGATGACGCAGCAGATATTTCACGCGTGAGACATTCTTGCCGTTCATGCTGAGATGGTGATATCCCATCCCTATCAATAGCGCCACACACATCGGATCGCCCGCCATTTCACCACACAAGCATAATTCCAGATTCGCCAAATGGGCTTCAATGGAAATTGCCTGTAGCGCACGCAGCATAGCCGGATGCAGCGAATCATACAGGTTCGCCACGCGGGTATTATTACGATCCACCGCCAGTAAATACTGCGTCAGGTCATTGGTTCCGACAGAGACGAAATCGACGCGCGACGCCAGGTGCGGGATCATAAACAGCATAGAAGGCACTTCAATCATAATCCCGATGCGCGGCGTCGGAATGGTATAGCCGAGCATCTCTTCCACTTCTGTCCCGGCACGCTGAATGAGCCGCCTGGCTTCATCGATCTCATCGATATGGCTGATCATCGGCAACAAAATGCTCAAATTGCCTGACGCGGCGTTAGCACGCAGCATGGCGCGCACCTGCACCATAAAAATCTCGGGTTGGTCGAGCGTGAGACGGATGCCCCGCCAGCCCAGGCAAGGATTCTCTTCACTGATTGGCATGTAAGGCAGTTGCTTATCTGCCCCGATATCCAGCGTGCGCAGCGTTACCGGCTTTTCGTGGAACAGCTGCAGCATGCCCTGATACTGAGCAACCTGCTCTTCTTCCGATGGAAAACCGCTTTGCAGCATAAAGGGAATTTCAGTGCGGTAAAGGCCAATGCCGTCAACCCAGCTGCCCAGCGTTTGCTCATGCTCCGGGCTCAGCCCCGCGTTCAGCATAACCTGTATACGTTGACCGCTACGCAGCTCGCCCGGCCTGTCCACGCCGCCTTCAGCCATTTTGCTGAGGGCATTTTCTTCACTGATTAGCCGCTGGTACTCCTGCACCAGAACCGGTTCAGGATCGATCAGCAGTTCACCGCGATAGCCATCGACAATCAGCAAACGTTTGTTTAACTGACTGGGTTGAATGTCCGCGCCCATGACGGTCGGAATGCCCATCGCCCGGGTCAAAATGGCCGCATGGGAGTTCGCTGCGCCGTCGCGTACCACAATCCCTGCCAGCCGCTCGTGCGGAATTTCCGCCAGCGTTGTGGCGGTGAGTTCGTCTGCCACCAGCACGAAACGCTCAGGCCAGGCGTTCACGCCCACCAGAGAATCATCGAGATGGAACAGCAAACGTTGACCCAACACCCGTAGATCGCCGGCGCGCTCTTTCAGATAGCTGTCCGTCAGGCTGGCAAACTGGGCGGCAAACTTTTCAATGACGGTTTTGACCGCCCACTCGGCAACGGATCCCCGCTCGATCTCCGCGAAAAGATCCTTTTTCAGGCGTGCGTCCGTTAACAGGTGCGAGTAGAGATCGAAGATCGCCGCGCTCTCTTTTTGCGCGCTGGCGGTAAAGCGTTTACTGAAGCGACGGAATTCACTGGCGGCTTCGGTCATGGCCAGTGACAAACGCTCGCGTTCACGCTGCGGATCCAGCGTTGAGGCGGCAGAAACCTGATCGAGTAAGGGCTGGGTTTCGTCTACCCAGCCCGGCGCGACGGCAACGCCTGGGGCGGCAGCAATGGCCCGAATACGTGCCAGACGATACTGACCAAACAACTGACTCAGTTGCGATTGTGACAGTAAGGCAGCCAGCTGCGTGGCCAGGGTAACGAGAAACGACTCTTCACTTTCGTCGAACTGCCGATGTTCACGCTGCTGAACCACCAGCACGCCCATAAGCTGGCGGCGGCTGATAATAGGCACGCCAAGGAAAGAGCGATAGCGCTCTTCCTTTACTGAAGGAATGTACTTAAAGCTGGGATGGCTCTGCGCATCGGCAAGGTTAATCGGCTCAGCGAGTCGCCCCACCAGACCGACAATACCTTCATCAAACGCCAGCTTGACCGTTAGCCCACGCGGTTTTTTCAAACCGCGTGTCGCCATCAGGTAATAACAGCGACGTTCGTGATCGGCGAGGTAGACGGAACAGACTTCCGTTTCCATCGCCAGGCAGATCTCATTAACCAGAATGTCGAGTGCTTCATTCAGACGTGGCGCACTCGCCACCTTTTCAACAATTTCTCGCAACTGAGTGAGCATAAAGGGCGTGGCCTATCCTCTTTTACGTCGATGGGCAGGATGATTTCGCTGCACCGCACTCTCCTGCATGGACATCACTACGCCAGCGAATTCTTTCATCACCCGACGATAAACATCGCGCTTAAAAGAGACAACCTGACGGACCGGATACCAAAAGCTTACCCACCGCCAGCCGTCGAATTCCGGCGTGCTGCTGTGCTGCACATTAATGTCTGCGTCATTACACATCAACTGCAGAAGAAACCACTTTTGTTTCTGACCAATACAAACCGGTTTTGTGTCCCAACGCACCAAACGTTTTGGCAACTTGTAGCGCAACCAGTTACGGGTAGATGCAAGTATTCGAACATCTTTGCGGTGTAACCCGACTTCTTCGAACAGTTCGCGATACATCGCCTGTTCCGCGGTTTCACCGGGATTGATGCCTCCCTGAGGAAATTGCCAGGAGTGCTGTCCAAAGCGCCTGGCCCATAACACTTGCCCCTGCCTGTTACAAATTACGATACCAACATTCGGGCGGTAGCCATCATCATCGATCACCGGACTACCTCAAAAGCTAAAATTGAATGGTCTGATTGTTTCACACTCCTTACAGGCGGTAAACCACTGGATTTGCGGGCGCTTAGGGGCGTAATGTCGGGATAACTCACAGACTCATGCGAAGTTATAAACAAAAGTCCGTAAAAAGAGAGATCTTATTCACGTTTTCTGTGGATAGCTTTGTGCAGAACACGGGAGTTAACTGAATAACGTACCAGGATGAATCTGAAGGCACCAAAAACCAGCCCACGATTTATTCTTGAAATATAAGCCTATTTTTTTACTCTGCTGCCTTTTACCCTGCCGGAAAGGGGGCGGATAATTCCTTCGTGCTGACAATTGGCTAAAGATCCACCACAATGCTTTTTATCCACAGCGATCGGCTCAAGCTTGCATCAAACGGCTTAATTTTTGTTGAAAAACAGCAAAGTCAAGGCTGTAAATGGAACCAGTAGGCAACCTGAGACGGGGTTATCCCATTTTTCTGTGGATAACTGGGCTTGAGATCCTGTTCATTGTTGATAGCAAGTTGGGATAACCTGCGACATGAGTTGGAGCCTGCCAATTTCGCTGTAAAAAAAAGTACTATGTTTCATGTTATTATGTGAGTTATACCGCGTTCTTTCCTGTGGAAAACCTGAGGCTGCCGCAGGCTGCTTAATTATTAATCATTATGAGTTATTCACATGACATTCCTTCCCGGGCCACCTGAAGACGAGTCAACACTGTTATCGCGCGCCCAGTCACTGGCAGGTTTAACGCTGCAAACCCTGGCCGACCAGGCAGGCATTCCGATACCGGCCAACCTGAAACGGGATAAAGGCTGGGTCGGGATGCTGCTGGAATGGCATCTGGGCGCCAGTGCGGGCAGTAAAGCAGAACAGGATTTCGCACACCTGGGAATTGAACTGAAAACGATCCCTGTCGATCGCTATGGCAAGCCGCTGGAAACAACATTTGTTTGCGTTGCGCCCCTCACCGGAAACAGCGGCGTCACCTGGCAAAACAGCCATGTCCGCCATAAGCTGGCGCGCGTCCTGTGGATGCCGGTAGAGGGCGAGCGTGACATCCCATTAGGCGAACGTCGGGTTGGCGCGCCGCTGCTGTGGAGCCCCGACGCGCAGGAAGATGAGATGCTGCGCCAGGACTGGGAGGAGTTGATGGATATGATCGTACTGGGTCAGGTAGAACGCATCACCGCCCGTCACGGTGCCTGGCTGCAGATTCGCCCCAAAGCAGCAAACAGCAAAGCCTTAACGGAAGGGATCGGCGATCGCGGACAGCCCATCATGACGCTGCCACGCGGGTTTTATCTCAAGAAAAGTTTTACAGGCCCGCTTCTGGCACGCCATTTTCTGGTCTGACAGCCTTATTCTCGCGTCCCTGACGGTATTTAAATGTGAGTTAGACAAATTTGGTGCGTATAATCTTTGTTTAATTTTCGTTTAGGATATGAGTGCAGGTATGTTCGAGTGGATTACCGATCCCAACGCCTGGCTGGCGCTGGGCACCCTGACCATTCTGGAAGTGGTTCTGGGCATTGATAACATTATCTTTCTGTCGTTAGTGGTGGCAAAACTCCCCAAACATCAGCAAGCCCGCGCACGCCGCATCGGTTTGATGGGCGCAATGCTGATGCGTCTGGGATTACTGGCCTCTATTGCCTGGGTCGCAAGACTGACCAACCCATTGTTTACCCTCATGGATCATGCTTTTTCAGCACGCGATCTCATTCTGTTGTTTGGTGGATTATTCTTGCTGTGGAAGTCCAGCATGGAGATTCATGAAACGATAGAAGGCGAAGAAGCCGAGCACAAAACCAACGTTCACTCGTTCATGGGTGCCATTGTTCAAATCATGTTGCTCGACATCATTTTTAGTCTCGACTCCGTTATTACGGCCGTGGGCCTCTCCGACCATTTGTTTATTATGATGGCGGCAGTGGTGATTGCGGTATTAATGATGATGGTCGCTGCCCGCAGTATTGGCGAGTTCGTTGATCGTCATCCATCGGTCAAAATGCTGGCTCTCTCGTTCCTGATTTTGGTGGGTTTTACCCTGATCCTGGAAAGTTTCGCGGTGCATGTACCAAAAGGTTACATTTATTTTGCCATGTTCTTCTCGATGGCCGTTGAGTGCCTTAACCTGATGCGCAGTAAGAAAAAAACGCACTAATGTTGTCAAGGGCGGCTCCGCGCCGCCCGGTTATTTTCAGATTGATACGATTAACCCAATCGGTAAAAGGATTTATTACTACACTTTTTGCAGTGGACGATTCGTGAGGATGAGCATAATGAAAGGGCTGAGTAAAATTGTATTATTGGCCGTTGCTGCGGTGACATTGGGTGGATGCAGTTCCAATTATGTTATGGCAACAAAAGATGGCCGGATGATTATGACCGAAGGCAAACCGAGCATTGATAAAGAAACGGGGCTGGTGCAATACACCGATCAGTCAGGCCATACGGTGCAGATCAACAGTGACGACGTTTCTACCATTATTGAACGCTAGATGCGAAAAGTATCGGCCTGTCGCCCCTCCCCCGCGTCGGCAGGCTATTTCTCTCTGTTATCCCCCTTTCTTAGCCGCTACGCCTCGCGCTATAGTCCCTGAAGTCATATTACTTATCCCTACAGAAAAGGAAGCCGGCAATGCACTATCACCGTATCCCCCATAGCTCGCTGGAAGTGAGCCAGCTTGGATTGGGCACCATGACGTTTGGTGAGCAAAACAGCGAAGCCGACGCCCACGCTCAACTGGATTTAGCCCTCAGTTCGGGCATCAACCTGATTGATACTGCCGAGATGTATCCTGTTCCCCCGCGTCCCGAAACTCAGGGGCTGACCGAAAAATATATTGGCAGCTGGTTAAAAAAGACCGGTAGCCGGGATAAAATCGTTCTTGCCAGTAAAGTTGCCGGCCCAACGCGCGGCAACGATGCGTCGATTCGCCCTAATATGGCGCTGGATCGCAAAAATATCCGCGAGGCGCTGGATGCCAGCCTGAAACGTTTAAACACCGACTACATCGATCTGTATCAGCTTCACTGGCCGCAGCGTCAAACCAACTTTTTTGGCAAGCTGGGCTATCAGTACAGTGAGAACAGCGTCCCTGTCACGCTGTTAGAAACGCTGGAGGCTCTGGCTGAGCAGGTGCGGGCAGGTAAGATCCGCTATATCGGCGTGTCGAATGAAACGCCGTGGGGCGTCATGCGTTATCTGCAGCTGGCAGAAAAGCATGAACTGCCGCGTATCGTCTCTATTCAAAACCCCTACAGCCTGCTAAATCGCAGTTTTGAAGTGGGCCTGGCGGAAATCAGCCAGCATGAAGGCGTGGAGCTGCTGGCCTATTCCTGCCTGGCGTTTGGCACGTTGAGCGGTAAATACCTGAATGGCGCGCAGCCCGCGGGTGCACGTAATACCCTGTTTAGCCGCTTTACCCGCTACAGCGGTGAGCAGTCTCAACTGGCGGTGGCGGAATATGTGGCGCTGGCCCAAAAACATCAGCTTGATCCTTCACAAATGGCACTGGCGTTTGTTCGTCAGCAACCTTTTGTGTCCAGCACCCTGCTGGGCGCAACCACGCTGGATCAGTTAAAGATCAATATCGACAGCGCCAACGTGACGCTCAGCAATGAGGTTCTGGAAGAACTCGAAGCGATCCATCGCCGTTACACCTATCCAGCCCCCTGACGGGGACGACCAGCCGTGCGGTGGCACGGCTGGCCTGTCCGTCATCGTCTTTCAACAGGCGCAGTAGACTCATTCCAGCGCCAGCAGATCTTCAATGCGCTGCGCGCGGCGGATTTCTCTCGGCTCGCCGTTTTCAAACAGGATCTCAGGAATCAGTGGGCGGCTGTTGTAGTTTGAGGACATCGATGCGCCGTAAGCGCCGGTGTCGTGAAACACCAGATAATCCCCGACTTTCGCGGCCGGAATAGCCCGGGTTTCCACCTTGCCACCTTCAAGCTGGGTGAAAACATCGCCCGACTCGCACAGAGGGCCAGCAACCACGCTGTCGATCGTTGCCTGTTCATCGATCGCCCGGTTATCGCCCGCCATCACAGAGATATGATGGTAGCTGCCGTACATGGAGGGGCGCATCAGATCACTGAAGCCTGCATCCACCAGCACAAAGTGGCGGCTGCCCATCTCTTTTACTGCCCGAACCTGAGAGACCAGCACGCCTGACTCCGCGACCAGGAAACGGCCGGGTTCGATTTCCAGCTTCACGGCATGGCCCAGATGGTTCGCCACGCGCTGGCGTGCCGCGTCCCACAGGCCAAAATAGTGATCGGTATCGATCGCCTCTTCCCCGTAGTGATAGGGAATGGATAAACCGCCTCCGGCAGAGATAGCCTCAAGATCCTGGCCAAATTCCACGACCAAATCCACCATGGCATCGCAGACCTGCTGCAGGTGCGCATAGTCCACGCCTGAACCGATATGCATATGAATGCCGATCAGGCGCAGTCCATATTGTTCGATAGCCGCCTGAGCAGCGGGCAAATCGCTGGGCCAGATGCCGTGCTTACTGTTTTCGCCACCGGTATTGGTTTTTTGGCTGTGCCCGTGACCAAAGCCGGGGTTAATGCGCAGCCAGACGGCATGTCCTGGCGAAACGACACCCAGTTGATGCAGCATATCCACGGATCCGGCGTTAACCGGCACCTTAAGCTCTGCAATCCTGGCAAGCGTAGGGTTATCCAGGACATCGGCAGTGAATACGATTTCGTCACTGTCAGGCTGAAAGCCGGCCACCAGCGCACGCTCAATTTCGCCCAGGGAAACCGAATCAACCTTAACGCCCGCAGAATGCATCAGGCGCAGAATGTGGGTGTTAGAACAGGCTTTTTGCGCAAAGCGCACCACATCAAATGCGTGGAGTTGAGCAATACGCTGTTGGATAACCTGCGCATCATAAGCCCAGAACGGGCCGCTGTACTGACGTGCCAGCGGCAGTAAATTATCGACGTTCAGGGCGGTTTCGGTGGTATTAAGTGGACGAGGCATGGGTTTCTCCTGTGGCAATAAAACCATTAAGCCAGAATCGTGCCATGCCGAAAAATATCTGTTTTAATAGCATCTATGCAAAAATGATATGGAATGATGCATGGCAAAAATCAACTGGCGGCATATCGAGATTTTTCATGCTGTTATGACCAGCGGAAACCTCACCCAGGCTGCGACCCTGCTGCAGACGTCCCAGCCTACCGTCAGCCGCGAGCTGGCGCGCCTGGAACGGCAGCTGAGTCTGACGCTGTTTGAGCGCGTGCGCGGCCGCTTACAGCCTACCGTACAGGGCTTACGGCTGTTCGAAGAGGTGCAGCGCTCATGGTATGGGCTGGATCGCATCATTGATGCCGCAGAGGGATTACGCCAGTTTCGCCAGGGTGAGCTCTCTATCGCCTGCCTGCCGGTTTTTTCCCAGTCACTGCTGCCGCCCGTCTGCCAGACCTTTTTGCAGCGCTACCCTGATGTCAGTCTGAACATTATTCCGCAGGAATCCCCGTTACTGGAAGAGTGGTTGTCGGCTCAGCGTTACGATCTGGGCATTACGGAAACGCAGCACGCCCCCGCCGGGACCGATCGCCAGGCTCTGCTGACCTGCGATGAAGTGTGCGTGTTACCGCAGCACCATCGCCTGGCGCAACGCGCCTTGCTGACGCCGCAGGACTTCGCCGGTGAGAACTATGTCAGCCTGTCGCGCACGGACAGCTACCGCCAGCTGCTCGACGCACTGTTTCATGAGCAAGATGTGACACGCAGGATGGTGATGGAAACCCACAGCGCGGCGTCCGTGTGCGCGATGGTGCAGGCCGGAGTGGGGATCTCAGTGGTGAATCCGCTGACGGCGCTGGATTACGCCGACAGCGGTGTGGTGATGCGCCCTTTTAGCGTCGCTGTGCCTTTTACCGTTAGCCTCGTCAGGCCGCAGCATCGGCCGGCATCCGCGCTGGTAGAGGCGTTTGTGAACCACCTGCAGCAACAGGTGGCCCGTTTTCCTGAGCAAATTGCGGACAGACTCGCTTAGGCATGCACCCGGGCCGCAGCACCGCCGGATTTGCGGAAAGTGATCAAGCAAACCATCAGTCCAACCGCCGCCAGCGCGGCGGCGGCAACAGGAACCGCGGTCAGTCCATAGCCGCGCGCAATCACCGCGCCGCCCACCCACGCGCCAAGCGCATTGCCAACGTTAAAGGCAGAAATATTCAGGGTGGAAACCAGATTAGGTGCCGCTTTACCGTGACGCACCACATTGATCTGCAGGCCGGGAACCGTGGCAAAGGTTGCCATTGCCCACAGGAACAAGGTGATCTCCGCCAGCCAGAGCGCGTGGCTGGTCCAGCTAAACAGCAGTGAGAACAGCGTAATCAGCGAAAAACTGCCTATCAGGCTCAGGGAGACTTTGCGGTCGGCCATTTTGCCCCCCAGAATATTGCCCACGGTCAGGCCCGCGCCAATCAGAAACAACGTCCAGCTCACGCCACGATCGCTGATGCCGGTAACCTGCAGCAGCAGCGGTGCTATGTAGCTAAACAGGGCAAACATGGCGGCAGCAAAACAGACCGTCATCAGTAATGACAGCCACAGTTTGCCGTTGGCCAGCGCGCTGATTTCGCTCGCCAGATCGACCGGCTTCTCATTCTTATTTCCCGGCAGGCTGGTGATTAAGGCAATGAAGGCCAGTACGCCGATAGCCGAAACGCCCCAGAATGTCGCACGCCAGCCAAACAGCTGACCAAACCAGGTTCCCAACGGCACGCCTAATACATTGGCCAGCGTCAGACCGGTAAACATCAACGCCACGGCAGAAGCCTGACGATCGGCGGAAACCAGACTGGCCGCGACCACCGATCCAATCCCAAAGAAAGCTCCGTGACAGAGGGCGGTAATCACCCGTGCCAGCATCAGCAGGTTATAGCTGTAGGCCAGAGCACACAGCAGATTGCCGATGATAAAAATTACCATCAACAGAATCAGCGTTTTTTTACGGGGCAACTTCGCCGTTAACAGCGCCATGATCGGTGCACCGATTGCTACGCCTAATGCATAGCCGCTAATTAACCAACCTGCGGACGGAATGGACACGCGCAAATCGTTTGCGACCTCCGGCAACAGGCCCATGATCACAAACTCAGTGGTTCCGATAGCGAACGCACTCAGCGCCAGTGCAAGCAATGCAACAGGCATAACACTCTCCCAAAAATGATAATTACAACGAGACGGATGACGCATGCATCCTGATAAACGAGCTATAATTTATGATCTATATCACACTACGTATTACAGCATAGCTACCTGTCATCTGATACTCACATAACAACAACAATCTATTGCGTGTATGGCAATAATTGACACACACATCAACCAGGCTTATTAAACATACAGTTAGCGAGCATGCCGCCGCGTAACGCACCGGACGATGATAAAGGTTGCCAGCGAAGTAGCCGTTTTTTTGCTAATACCGATTTTAGTTATCAATAAAGTATTAGCGTTGCCGATATAGCTCTTATGAATCGCCAGATGAAATGCAGTCCAACTGACGCGGAGAGAGAAAATGCAACGGCTTATCGTTTTGATGGTAATCAGTCTTACAGGCTGCTCAGTCGGCCACTATGAATACAGCAGAGAAGCAGAGAAGCGCGTGGATATGACCGTAACAGGCATTCCCACCGTGCTGGGGCTGGGCACGCTGGGCACGACTATTCCCCTTACCCCTGACTACAGCCTCACGGCCGCCCACGTCGCAAAATATTCGCTTTACCGCGTGAAAGCCTGGCATCCTGAGTGCGATCTCGCGGTCGTCTACCACAAGAACAGCGAAGCCAACCTGCCACCGTCCTTCCGTAACAGCCATATTGGCGACAAAGTGAATCTTTACGGCTACAGCTTCATCTCTGCAATGCCCGTGAGCTCTACCGGGAAAAACCTGGTGAACACCACGCTGGCAAATGACTGGAACAAAGCGAACTGCGTTGTCGTGGCCGCCAATGCGGGCGTGGTTAAGGGCATGTCAGGGGGCGCGGTTTATAATGCATCTGACGACACGCTGGCAGGCGTGATTGTGGGTTACAGCCAGCGCATCAACGACAACCAGAGCGGAAAAACGCTGTATAAAGATGTGGCGCTCTATGTGCCCTACTCACGCTTCCAGACCTGGCTGGATAATGCTGTGAAATCTTAAGGCTTTTCGTCCGGCAGTCCGGGATGTGTGCCCATCTGCTGTTGCGGTGGGTTAAGCCACTTGTCTTCGCGCGTGGCTTCGTAGTCGCGGTTTAGCGGATAGGTAATGCGGTTCTCCGCTTTGCTGACCTCGCCGATCACCAGAAAGCGCGCGTCGGCGTCGCTGTTATTGATAAAGGTGTGACAAATGCCGGTACCGGCCGGAAACGCCACGGCCTCTCCCGGTGACAGCGGATACAATTCGCCATTGATCCACGCGTGTGGATAACCTTCCAGCACGAAGATAAACTCCTCTTCCGCACTTTCCGCATGGGGATAAGACATGCGGCGTCCGGGCGGCAACCTTTCATGATGAATGCCCAGCCGGGTTAATCCAGACAGTTTCGCCAGTGGTGTACCAATGGACATCAGCTCATCGCTATCGGAATAATGTTCGTTGTCTTCGCCTTCCAGCGCTTGCCAGTGAAGAATACAGTCAGGACGTGGCTTCATAATGGTGGCTCCAGGTTGAGATGTTCAGCCTGGCAGAGGGGACGGGATTACTCAAGCGGACATGCCGTGGCGGGTTGCAGAGCAGAAATAAAAAAGGCCGGAATCATCCGGCCTTTACCTGCATCAGCGCGTTACTTTGCGCCTGGGCGCAACGCCGGGAACAGAATTACGTCGCGGATGGTGTGGCTGTTGGTAAACAGCATGACCATGCGGTCAATACCAATGCCTAAGCCTGCCGTTGGCGGTAAACCATGTTCCAGGGCGGTGACATAATCCTCGTCGTAGAACATCGCTTCATCATCGCCCGCATCTTTCGCATTCACCTGCTGCAGGAAACGCTCAGCCTGATCCTGCGCATCGTTAAGCTCAGAGAAACCGTTGCCGATTTCACGTCCGCCAATAAAGAACTCAAAGCGATCGGTGATCTCAGGATTTTCGTCGTTGCGACGGGCCAGCGGCGACACTTCAGCCGGATACTCGGTAATGAAGGTTGGCTGAATCAGATGTGCTTCAGCGGTTTCTTCAAAAATTTCGGTCACTACGCGCCCTAAGCCCCAGCTTTTCTCGACTTTGATGCCAATGGTCTGAGCAATCGCCACCGCTTTGTCGAAATCGTCAAGATCGGCCAGATCGGTTTCCGGACGGTACTTCTTGATCGCTTCACGCATGGTGAGTTTTTCAAACGGCTTACCAAAATCGAATTCCTGCTCACCGTAAGGCACAACCGTGCTGCCCAGGATATCCTGCGCCAGCGTACGGAACAGGCTTTCGGTCAGTTCAATCAGATCTTTGTAATCCGCATAAGCCATATAGAGTTCCATCATGGTGAACTCTGGGTTGTGACGAGGCGAAATCCCCTCGTTGCGGAAGTTACGGTTGATCTCGAACACGCGATCGAAACCGCCCACCACCAGGCGTTTCAGATACAGCTCTGGCGCAATACGCAGATACATATCGATATCCAGCGCGTTGTGATGCGTGATAAACGGACGCGCTGAAGCTCCGCCCGGGATCACCTGCATCATTGGCGTTTCCACTTCCATAAAATCGCGTCCAACCATGAACTGACGAATGCCGGCCATGATCTGCGAACGGATTTTGAAGGTGTTGCGTGATTCATCGTTGGCGATCAGATCAAGATAGCGCTGACGATAGCGCGTTTCCTGATCGGCCAGACCGTGAAATTTGTCTGGCAGCGGGCGCAGGGCTTTCGTTAACAAGCGCAGCTCTGAGCAGTGAATCGACAATTCGCCGGTTTTGGTTTTGAACAGCTTACCGCGTGCGCCGAGGATATCGCCCAGGTCCCACTTTTTGAATTGCTCGTTGTAGATACCTTCAGCCAGATCGTCACGTGCCACGTACAGCTGAATGCGGCCGCCCACGTCCTGTAGGGTAATGAAAGACGCCTTGCCCATGATACGGCGCGTCATCATACGGCCAGCCACGCTGACCTCAATGCCTAAGTCTTCCAGCTCTTCGTTACTCTTCTCGTCATAGCTGGCATGCAGCCGATCGGAGGTGGTATCACGACGAAAATCGTTAGGAAACGCCACGCCGTTTTCACGCAGCACGCTCAGCTTCTCGCGACGCGTTTTCAGTTCGTTATTTAACTCAAGTGCGACGTCAGCGCTCTGCGGTTGTTGTTCAGACATGTCGGTTCCTTATAGCCCTGCTTTTAAACTTGCTTCAATGAAACGGTCCAGATCGCCATCCAGCACCGCCTGCGTGTTGCGCGTTTCCACGCCGGTACGCAAATCTTTAATACGTGAGTCATCCAGAACATAAGAACGGATCTGGCTGCCCCAGCCAATGTCAGACTTGTTGTCTTCCAGCATCTGCTTCTCGGCATTTTTTTTCTGCATTTCAAGCTCGTACAGCTTCGCCTTCATCTGCTTCATCGCCTGATCTTTGTTTTTGTGCTGAGAGCGATCGTTTTGACACTGGGTGACCGTACCGGTTGGAACGTGGGTAATACGCACCGCCGATTCCGTACGGTTAACGTGCTGACCACCTGCACCAGAGGCGCGGTACACATCAATACGCAGGTCGGCAGGGTTGATGTCGATATCAATATCGTCATCCACTTCCGGATAGATAAAGGCTGAACTGAAGGAGGTATGGCGGCGACCACCGGAGTCAAATGGACTCTTACGTACCAGACGATGTACGCCGGTTTCGGTGCGGAGCCAGCCAAACGCGTAATCGCCAGACACGCGAATCGTCACCGACTTAATGCCCGCGACTTCACCTTCTGACTCTTCAATAATTTCTGTTTTGAACCCTTTGGCTTCTGCCCAACGCAGATACATGCGCATCAGCATGCTGGCCCAGTCCTGCGCTTCTGTTCCACCAGAACCGGCCTGCAGATCGATGTAACAGTCGGCGCTGTCGTACTCGCCAGAGAACATGCGGCGGAACTCTAGCTCGCCGAGCTTGCCTTCCAGCGCGTCCAGCTCTGCGACCGCTTCGTTGAAGGTTTCTTCGTCATCGGCTTCTACCGCCAGATCAAGCAGCCCCTGCACATCTTCCAGCCCCTGGCTCATCTGATCGAACGTATCCACGATGGCTTCCAGGGAGGAGCGTTCTTTGCCCAGTGCCTGAGCGCGTTCAGGCTCGTTCCAGACGTCGGGCTGTTCCAGCTCGGCGTTTACTTCCTCAAGGCGTTCTTTCTTAGCATCGTAGTCAAAGATACCCCCGAAGAACGTCGCTGCGTTCGCTGAGGTCCTGAATACGGTATTTGACCGGGTTGATTTCAAACATGTGTTTAGCGTCTTTTTTACGTTCGATGGAATAAGAAATTTAACCTGCGAGTTTACCCGAAACCGACGGCGGTTTGTAGCGTTGAGAAAATGCGCAGAGGTTAATCTTTCGTTGAGCCAGCTGGACTGGCTCTGCCGACGCGGGCGTGGCAAGGTTAAACTGGCAACGGCGGGAATGTGAGGCCCCGCCGTCACCGCTGGCTAACTGAGCGGCCAGAGATGTTCAATGATCAGCTGGACGGAGCGATTGCCGCGATACTCATTGATATCAAGCCGATAGGCCAGTTCGACCTGGCGCACGCTGCTGTCAGGCCACAACGTGGTATCCACGTTGAACGCGATACCGTCGATCAGCGGTCCGCCCTCCAGAGGTTCAACCATGACCTTCAGGTGACGTTCACCAACGAGGCGCTGCTGCAGTAGCCTGAACCGGCCGTCGAAAGCGGGCTCAGGGAAAGACTGGCCCCATGGGCCGGCATCACGCAGTACTTCCGCCGTCTGAAGAGAAAATTCAGCGGGCTGCAGGGCACCGTCCGACCAGATGACGCCCTGCAACGCTTCGCCGGCCAGCCATTCGCCCACCAGGTCCGCAAAACGCTGACGAAACTCGTCGTAGCGGGCCTCTTCGAGCGACAGTCCGGCGGCCATCGCGTGACCACCAAACTTCTGCATCAGGCCAGGATGCAACGTATCAAGACGCTCCAGCGCATCGCGCAGATGCAGACCGGCAATCGATCGTCCCGATCCCTTCAGCATGCCATCACCGGCCGGTGCGAAGGCAATAACCGGGCGATGAAAACGCTCTTTCAGGCGGGAAGCCAGAATCCCGACCACGCCCTGATGCCACTCAGGATGATAAAAGGCCAGCCCCAGCGGCAAATCGGTTTGCTCGTTCTCCAGCTTTTGGCATAACGCCAGTGCCTCGCTCTGCATCCCCTGCTCAATCTCTTTGCGCATCTGGTTAAGCGCATCCAGTTCGCTGGCTAACATGCGCGACTGGCTGAGATCGTCGGTCAGTAACAGCGCCACGCCGACAGACATATCGTCCAGCCGACCGGCAGCGTTAAGCCGGGGCCCCAGGGCAAAACCCAGGTCGCTGGCGGCCAACTGTCGGGCATCGCGGTTGGCGATTTCCAGCAGGGCCTTGATGCCCGGACGGCACTTTCCGGCCCGAATACGACTCAGGCCCTGCCACACTAAAATGCGGTTGTTGGCATCCAGCGGCACCACATCTGCCACCGTGCCCAACGCCACCAGATCGAGCAGGTCGGCCAGATTGGGTTCCGACCGCGTGACGCCAAACCAGCCCTGAGTGCGCAAATGGGCGCGCAGGGCCATCATCAGATAGAAAGCGACGCCCACGCCCGCCAGCGAACGAGAGGGGAAATGACAGTCAGGCAGGTTGGGATTAACGATAGCATCGGCGTCAGGCAGCGTTTCGCCCGGTAAGTGGTGGTCGGTCACCAACACCGCAATGCCGTGCTGATGCGCAAGCGCCACACCCGCATGGGACGAAATGCCGTTATCGACGGTCAGAATCATCTCTGCACCGCGCGCGCGGGCCTGCTCAACCACTTCCGGACTCAGGCCGTAGCCATCTTCGAAACGATTGGGCACCAGGTACTGCACGTTGCTGCATCCCATGCTGCGCAGCGCCAGCACCGTCAGGGCGGTACTGGTGGCACCGTCAGCGTCGAAATCCCCGACGACCATAATGCAGCGGCCATCCAGCAGCGCCTGATGAAGCAGGTTAACGGCCTTGTCTATGCCGCTCAGTGCACTGAAAGGGAGCAGGTTTTTCGCGCCCCTTTCGAGCTCGGCGGCGTTGGTGACGCCACGTTGCAGATAAAGCCGACGCAGGAGCGGCGGTAAATCTGCCGGTAACCCCGGCAAATCGGCTACCGCTTCACGGCGACGTAACTCTACTTCGTGCTTTACCACGCCTTAACCACCACGCTTTTGATTATCCAGTACCTGCTTGAGCTCCTGTGGACTTTGATAGCCGGGGATCATCATGCCACTATCGGTCAGAATCGCCGGCGTGCCCTGGATACCAAACAGTACGCCAAGCTGGTACTGCTTGCCGATATCAATCGTGCAGGAGGCTGGCGCATCCATCTTCGGCACATCGCCTTTCATCGCCTCATCAAAGGCTTTGTTGCGATCGGCGCTGCACCACACGGCCTTCATGGCGCTGGCAACTTTGCCGTTCATGCCTTCACGTGGGAAAGCCAGATAGCGAACGGTGATGCCCAGCGCGTTGTAGTCAGCCATTTGTTCGTGCAGTTTGTGGCAGTAGCCACAGGTGATATCCGTAAACACTGTCACCACGTGCTGCTCTTTGGGCGCTTTATACACGATCATTTCCGGAACCAGCGCCTCAACTTTTTTATCCAGTAGCGCGTTCGTCACGTTGACCGGCTGAGCACCGCTGACATCGTAAAGCGGCCCCTGGATCATGTGTTTACCATCATCGGTAACATACAGCACGCCGCTTTCGGTGAGCACGGTTTTAAAACCCGGCAGCGGTGCAGGTTGGATCTCAGCCTGGTGCAAACCCAGTTTCTTCAGGGAAAGCTGAATGGCGCTGTCATCAGCGTGGGTCAAACCGGAAAAAGCGCTGGCCAGCAGCGCCAGCATGGCAACATGTTTGTTCATTGTTTTCCTTACTCTCCGCCAGCTATGCGCGCGGATGATGCTGTTGATGTAACAGTCGCAGACGTTCCGTGGCGACATGCGTATAAATCTGCGTCGTTGAGAGGTCGCTGTGCCCCAGTAACATCTGTACGACACGTAGGTCAGCCCCATGGTTCAGCAAATGCGTGGCGAAAGCATGGCGCAACACGTGGGGAGAAAGCTTTTCGCTATCAATGCCCGCCAGCAGGGCGTAATGCTTGATACGATGCCAGAAGGTTTGCCGCGTCATCTGCTGGGCACGGTTACTGGGGAAAAACACGTCCAGCGTCTGCCCATTGAGCAACCACGGCCGCCCGTGCTCCATATAGTATTCCAGCCAGTGAACCGCCTCTTCACCTAATGGCACCAGCCGCTCTTTATTGCCTTTACCGATCACGCGCACCACGCCCTGGCGCAGGCTGACGTCATTCAGGGTCAGTCCCACCAGTTCCGAAACCCGTAAGCCGGTGGCATATAACAATTCCAGCATGGCTTTATCGCGCAGTTCAAGCGGCACGTTGACATCGGGTGCCTGCAGCAGGCGATCCACCTGCGCCTCGCTCAGATCTTTTGGCAACCGCTGGGGCAGCTTGGGCGCGGCCAGCATCGCGCTGGGATCGTCAGTGCGCATCTTTTCGCGGTACAAATACTGAAACAGACGGCGCATGGCGCTGAGCAGGCGTGCAGAGCTGGAGGCTTTATAGCCGCCTTCCAGTCTCTCCGCGAGAAACTGTTGCAGATCGGGCGCGCTCAGGGTTGTCAGCGTTAAGCCGTGATGCGCCAGCCAGCCGGTGAGAGTTTGCAGATCCTGCCGATAGGAGGACAGGGTATTTTGCGCCAGATTGCGCTCGATCCACAGCGCATCAAGAAACTGTTCTGTCAGTTCACTATCTTGCACGTTTTCCCCACCGTCAGTATGAAATCGTGCTCATTATGCCTGATTCAACCCTGCTTCTGATACAATTACGCCAAAGTCAGGATTAACAGAGCACTATCTGCATGAAAATAGGTCTTTTTTACGGTTCCAGTACCTGTTACACCGAAATCGTAGCGGAGAAAATTAGGGATTTTATTGGCGACGAGCTGGTGACGTTGCACAACGTGAAAGATGACGATCCGCGTCTGATGGAAGACTATGATCTGTTGATTTTGGGGATTCCCACTTGGGACTTTGGCGAGCTGCAGGAGGACTGGGAGGCTATCTGGCCCCAGTTGCCGACGCTCAATTTGCGCAACAAGATCGTGGCGCTGTACGGCATGGGCGACCAGATTGGCTACGGTGAGTGGTTTCTGGATGCTTTAGGCATGCTGCATGAACTGCTCCAGCCGATGGGGGTGCAGTTTGTGGGCTATTGGCCGCTGGACGGCTATGACTTTACCAGCCCCAAACCGCTGAGTGCCGACGGCAAGCAATTTGTCGGACTGGCGCTGGATGACGTCAATCAGTTTGAAGCCACGGATGAGCGCGTTGAGCAGTGGTGCGAGCAGATTCTGACGGAAACCGCCGAGCGGCTTTAAGCCGCGCGCTAAAACGCAATCCTGAAATCCTGGCAAAGGACGCGCCGTCGATACGACTGTATTTGGAAAGCCTGACCTGGAAAAGCGTGTTCTGAAATCGGCACGCTTTCTCGTGACGCGCTGTTCCGGGCACGCCATTTAGCGCCTTGCGGTTTCGCTGAAACAGCATGACCGCAAGGCGCGCCACGCCTCTGGCTGCATGTTGTCCTGCATCAGCCAGAGCCGTAAGGTCTTGCCCTTGCGGTTTCGTGCGACCAGCAACACCGCGCCAGGCAACCAGTACAACGGCTGCTGCGTTTGCCAGTCTTCTCCCTGCCAGTGCCAGTCACGATTGCTGTCGCGCCGTAACCGTCCATGCCGTTGACGCAAGCGGCGATCCTGTTTCCATCCTTCCCACAGCACCACCACGACCAGCCCGGGCTTTATCATCCACTCTGCCGCAGGCAGTTCCATGATGCCAACGCCTGCTATCGTTACTGACAGCGTCAGTGCGAGGATCAGGCGTGCGCGCAAAGAGGGATGAAGTTTACATTGCCACCGGACCGCGTTCACGATTACGCTGCTGAATCAGCTTCACCATGCGTTTCAGCTCGGGATCGGCAGGCTCACCGTGGTTCATCATCCAGTTGAAAAGATCGGGATCGTCACTTTTCAGCAGTGCGATAAACACCTGCTTATCGGTATCATTTAACGTGTCATATTCGTACTTAAAGAACGGCATAATAGCGACATCCAGTTCCAGCATGCCACGACGGCAGGCCCATTGAACGCGCGATTTATTATGAATATCCATGCATTCGTTTCCACATTTCACATCGTGGCAGCTAGTGTACCCTGGATTACTGCTGGCTGCAGGTTCACAAACCGACCCTGTGCAACGCGCCGCAGACTCAGGCTTTTTTTACACATCGGCACGCGTTTTGTGCGCCCTCTTTAGTAAACAGGTTGCATTGTCAGTGTGCTCTTTTACCATTGAAGACATTGTTTCGGATGAACCTTCAGACTCAGGATTTATCGATGCCAACATTTACGCTTCCCCCACGCCAACCTGCGGCCTCATCACGTCTGCCGCTCACGTTAATGTCTCTGGATGCCTGGGCACTGGTTGCCGTGGTCGGCCCTGACAGCACGTCCTATTTACAAGGCCAGTTGACCCTGGATGTGGCGGCACTGGATGCCTCTCATCACCTGCCTGCCGCCCACTGTGACGCCAAGGGCAAGATGTGGAGCAACCTGCGCCTGTTTCATCGCGCTGAGGGTTATGCCTATTTAGTGCGTCGTGAGTTGCGAGACACTCAGCTGCCGGAGTTAAAAAAATACGCCGTATTTTCTAAAGTTACCCTGACCGCAGATGACGATGTCGCACTGCTGGGCGTGGCAGGTTTCCAGGCCCGTGCGGCGCTGGCCAATGTTTTTGACACGCTGCCTGACAGCACCACCCCGGTGGTACAGCAGGGCGACACCACGCTGCTGTGGTTTGCCCATCCAGCAGAACGCTTTCTGCTGGTCACGTCGCCCGCCCAGGCCGATGCCCTGAAGCAGACGCTGGCAGACGATGCGCAGTTCAATGACAGCACCCAGTGGCTGGCCCTGGACATCGAAGCCGGAATTCCGGTTATTGACGCAGCCACCAGCGCGCAGTTTATTCCCCAGGCCGCAAACATGCAGGCGCTGGACGCGATTAGCTTTAAAAAGGGCTGCTATACCGGCCAGGAGATGGTGGCCAGAGCCAAATACCGGGGCGCGAATAAACGGGCGCTCTACTGGCTGTCAGGACAAGCCAGCCACCTGCCCGCCGCCAACGATTCCCTGGAGCTGCAGATGGGCGAGCGCTGGCGTCGCACGGGCACCGTTCTTGCTGCGGTGCAACTGGACGACGGCGTCATCTGGGTGCAGGTGGTCATGAACAACGATCTGGAGCCGGACAGCGTATTACGGGTTGAAGGCGATGAAGGCGGTAAGCTGATGATTCAGCCCTTGCCTTACTCGCTGGAAGAAAGCTGAGTTCAGGGGCGGGACCACGTCCCGCCCTGTGACGTTACATAACGTAGAAGTAGATGGCGCAGAAATGGCAAACACAACCGCCTAAAACAAACGCGTGCCAGATAGCATGGTTAAACGGCACCCGACGCGCGACATAAAAAATCACGCCCAGGGAATAGATAATGCCCCCCGACGCCAGCAGCCAGATGCCCCCCGCCGACAGTTTCATCGCCAGCTGATAGACCACAATCAGCGACAGCCATCCCATGCAGAGATAAGTCACCAGCGACAGTACCTTAAAGCGTTCGGCAATCGTCAGCTTAAAAATAATGCCCAACAGTGCCAGGCCCCATATTACCGCCATCAGCCCATAGGCGAGAGGCGACTGCAGACCGACCATCAGAAACGGCGTGTAGGTGCCAGCAATTAACAGGTAGATTGCGCAGTGATCCACTTTTTTCAGTACGCGCTTCGCACGTGGGTGGCTGACGGCGTGGTAAAGCGTTGAGGCCAGAAACAGCAGAATCATACTGCCGCCATAGAGGCTGGAGCTGATAATGGCGGTCAGCCCGGCATCCATGACCGATGCCTTATCGAGCAGCAGCATTAACCCTACAATGCCGAACAGACAACCCAGTCCATGACTAATACTGTTGGCAATTTCCTCTGCCAATGGATAACCCTGCGTCGGCAAACTTTTGTGACTCATAACATTCCTGCCTGAAAGTGATAGCAACTGCAGATTTATCGTCCAACAGATTACCCAGAAAAACTTTCAGTGTACAAGTGTAAGCTTAAAATAATTATTGCGGTCACCTCCCCTTCGAATTCTGTTAAAATGCGGGCCAGTTAATTGCCGGGTGAGCTTTTCCATGTTCTCGCATCACGATCTTGCTACCCTGAACGATCTTGAAATGCAGGTTTATCAGTACATTATCAAACATCGTGACAGCGTCAGTTACATGACCATTCGCGAGCTGGCTGAACAGGCTGCGGTATCGACCACGACGGTATTACGCTTCTGTCGCAAGATGCAGTGTGAAGGATGGTCAGAATTCCGTATCCGACTGCGTCTGGCCAGGGAACAAACCGCGCCTGCGCTGCCTGTCTCCGGCATCGCAGATATGCTGAGTTTTTTTAAAAGCATCAATAATGATGAGTTTGAGCAGGTCATCCATCGGGCTGTGGGGATGATTAATCAGGCTGAGCGGGTGTTTTTTATTGGTGTCGGCACATCGGGCAGCCTGGGGAAATACGGGGCACGTTTTTTTTCGAACGTAGGCAAATTCAGCCACGCGATCGACGATCCCTATTATCCGATCAGTCCGAGTTTATATGAAAATGCCCTGGCCATTATTCTTTCTGTCTCCGGTGAAACGGAAGAGGTGCTGCGCATCGCCAGTCAGTTCAACCTGAATCAGTGTAAAATCATCGCCATTACGAATAGTGAAACCTGCTCGCTGGCCAAAATGAGCGACTTTACGGTGTCCTATCATGTACCGGTGATACGCATGCCCGACCAGAGCGATATTACGACCCAGGTGCCTGTCATGTATATTATCGAGTCACTGGGTCGGCAACTGAGTAAATAAAACAAAGCGTTTTTTAGCTGTAACAAATCCCTTTTTCGCGGTGGTGTTATAGCGTGACATTATTAAGTGCTTTGCTACACTCACCCCAATTTAATCTTCAGGGGAGAGTGCATAATGAGCTTACCAAAAACGTTTCTGTGGGGCGGCGCGGTCGCGGCTCATCAGGTAGAGGGCGGCTGGGATCAGGGCGGTAAGGGCATCAGTATTGCTGATGTACTGACCGGCGGCGCTCATGGCGTGGACCGCGTCATCACCGACGGCGTCCAGCCAGGAAAATTCTATCCAAATCATCAGGCTGTTGAATTTTATTCTCATTACAAACAGGATATCGCGCTGTTTGCTGAGATGGGATTTAAATGCTTCCGTACCTCAATTGCCTGGACCCGTATTTTCCCTAACGGCGATGAACCGCAACCCAATGAAGCCGGCCTGCAATTCTATGACGACCTGTTTGATGAATTGCTTAAATACGGTATTGAGCCGGTTATTACTCTCTCCCATTTTGAAATGCCCTATCACCTGGTAAAAGAATACGGTGGCTGGCACAATCGTAAGGTTGTCGATTTCTTTGTGCGCTTTAGTGAAGTTGTGCTGAAGCGTTATAAGAATAAAGTGAAATACTGGATGACCTTTAACGAAATTAACAACCAGCGTAACTGGCAATATCCGCTGTTTGGTTACTGCTGCTCAGGCGTTATTTTCACGGAACATGAAAAACCTGAACAGGCGATGTATCAGGTCATGCATCACCAGTTTGTTGCCAGCGCCAAAGTCGTGAAGCTGGGCCACGAGATCAACCCGGAGTTTAAGATTGGCTGCATGATCGCCATGGTGCCGGTTTACCCCTTCTCCTGCCATCCGGATGACGTCATGCTCGCTCAGGAAGCGATGCATCAACGCTATGTCTTTAGCGACGTGCAGATGCGCGGTTACTACCCGGCTTACGCCCTGAAAGAGTGGTCGCGCAAAGGCTATCATATCGACATGGAGCCTGAAGACGCTGAAACCCTGCGCAATGGATGTGCCGATTATGTGGGCTTCAGTTATTACATGAGTACAGCCGTTCAGACCCGCGCCAGTGGCGTTGATGATCCTATTACCGGCTTCGAAGGCACGGTTAAAAATCCGCACGTTAAAGCCTCAGACTGGGGCTGGCAGATCGATCCTGTTGGTCTGCGGTATGTTCTTAATGATGTGTATGAACGCTATCAGAAACCCCTGTTTATTGTTGAAAACGGTTTTGGCGCCATCGATAAACCGAATGCGCAGGGCGTGATAGAGGATGATTACCGCATTGATTATCTGGCCGCGCATATTGAAGAGATGAAAAAAGCCGTCATTCATGACGGGGTGGATCTCATGGGGTACACGCCCTGGGGCTGTATCGACTGCGTGTCTTTCACTACCGGTCAGTACAACAAGCGTTACGGTTTTATTCACGTGAATAAAAACGATGACGGCAGCGGAGACTTCTCGCGCTCCAGGAAAAAGAGTTTTGCCTGGTATCAACAGGTCATCGCCAGCAATGGTGAAAAGCTGTAAGTCGTTTGCCGCAGCGCCCTGCTGCGGCATCATTCTAGCGCCCGCCGGCAGCATCGATAATGCTGCCCGTAATGTAAGAAGCGGCATCGCTGGCTAACCAGACAACGGCTTCTGCGATTTCTTCGGCATAGCCGCCACGCCCCATTGGTATGCCGCTGGCCAGCCTGTCTACCCTGCCGGGTTCTCCGCCGTCAGCATGCATCTCGGTGTAGATCATCCCCGGACGTACGCCATTGACCCGAATTCCCTGCTGGGCCACTTCCAGCGACAGGCCTTTGGTCATGGTGTCCATTGCGCCTTTCGATGCCGCATAGTCGACATATTCGTTTGGCGACCCCGTGCGGGCAGCTGCAGAGGAGACATTGACGATGCTGCCGCCCTGACCGCCATGATGCGTGCCCATGCGCCGGACGGCTTCACGACAGCAAAGAAATGTGCCAAGCACATTCGTGGCAAAAACCTGCTGAATACGTGAGGCATCCAGCTGCTCAAGGCGACATTGTTGGAACAGAATGCCGGCGTTATTCACCAGCAGCGTGAGCGGCAGATCTTCCTGATCCAGCCGTTGAAACAGCGACATCACCTGTGTTTCATCGCTGATATCGGCCTGAACGCTAAAGGCCTCACCGCCGTTACGTACAATCTCATCTACAACCTGATGGGCTTCACTGGCACGTGAACGGAAATTGACCGCCACCCGGTAGCCTCGGGATGCCAGTAAGAGGGACGTCGCGCGACCAATGCCGCGACTGCCGCCGGTAACGAGTGCGAGCTGCATACAAACCTCCATAAAAAAAGGGCCGAAAATCGGCCCTCATAACTAAACGCGTTAAGCTGACTTACGCATAATCGCTCATCGGGACACACGAACAGAACAGGTTACGATCGCCAAAGACATCGTCCAGGCGCTTCACCGTTGGCCAGTATTTATTGTGGCTGCCTGCAGGGAACACGGCCAGTTCACGGCTGTAGGAATGAGACCATTCTCCGATGACTTCCATTTGTGTATGAGGCGCGTTAACCAGCGGGTTATCCTCAAGTGACCACTCACCCGTTTCCACCCGGCCGATTTCCATGCGAATCGCCAGCATGGCATCAATAAAGCGGTCCAGTTCAATTTTGCCTTCTGATTCTGTCGGTTCGACCATGAGTGTTCCGGCGACCGGGAACGACATGGTGGGCGCATGGAAACCGTAGTCGATGAGGCGTTTAGCGATATCCAGTTCGCTGATACCGGTTTGCTCTTTTAACGGACGAATATCAAGAATACATTCGTGCGCTACGCGGCCGTCGCGCCCTGCATACAGGATGGGATAGGCCGATTTTAGCCGGCTGGCAATATAGTTAGCGTTAAGGATCGCGACCGAACTGGCCTGCTTCAGCCCTTCTGCCCCCATCATACGGATATACATCCAGCTGATAGGCAAAATAGATGCGCTGCCAAATGGCGCAGCGGAAACAGCGCCCTGCTGCGTCAGCATGCCGTCAATTTGAACAACGCTGTGGCCCGGCACAAACGGCGCCAGATGGGCTTTCACGCCGATCGGTCCCATTCCCGGCCCACCTCCGCCGTGCGGGATGCAGAAGGTTTTATGCAGGTTAAGGTGCGAAACGTCTGCGCCGATGTAGCCCGGGGTGGTAATGCCTACCTGCGCGTTCATGTTGGCGCCATCAAGATAAACCTGACCGCCGAACTGATGCACAATCTGGCACACCTCGCGAATAGTTTCCTCGTAAACGCCGTGGGTGGACGGATAGGTCACCATAATGCATGACAGCTTATCGCCAGCCTGAGCCGCTTTTTCACGCAGGTCGCCCAGATCGATGTTGCCCTGCTTGTCACAGGCGACCACCACGACATCCATGCCCGCCATCTGAGCCGAAGCCGGATTAGTACCGTGCGCCGAGCTGGGGATCAGGCAGAGATGCCGTTCACCCTCACCGCGGCTTTCGTGATAACGACGAATCGCTAACAGACCGGCATATTCACCCTGCGCACCCGAGTTAGGCTGCATGCAGAGTACATCGTAACCAGTCAGTTGAACCAGCCACTGTGAAAGCTGCCCAATCATTTGCAGGTAGCCGCCAGCCTGTTCAGCCGGGCAGAACGGGTGCAGTTCGGCAAATTCAGGCCAGGTGATCGGGATCATCTCGGCGGCGGCATTGAGTTTCATGGTGCAGGAACCCAACGGAATCATGGCCTGATTCAGCGCCAGATCTTTTTTCTCCAGGCTGTGCATATAGCGCATCATCTCAGTTTCGCTGTGATGACGGTTAAACACCGGATGCGTCAGAATCTCGCTTTCACGCTGCTGCGCGGCCGGAATGGACGGGTTGTCAGCCGTGACCAGGCTGTCGAGTCGATCGATATCCTGGCCGTGCTCATCCCCCAGCAAAATAGCGAACAGTGTAACGATGTCTTCACGGCGCGTGGTTTCATCCAGCGTGATACCGACGGCATTGAGAATGTCGCTACGCAGGTTCACACCGAAGCTCAGCGCACGGTTGAGTACGCCCGCTTTATCCGCAACCTCCACCGTCAGTGTGTCAAACCAATGGCTATGACGCAGTTTAAGCCCGCCACGCTGCAGTCCGGCAGCCAGAATATCGGTAAAGCGGTGGATACGCGACGCAATACGTTTCAGCCCTACCGGCCCGTGGAACACGGCATACAGCCCGGCGATATTGGCCAGCAGCACCTGAGAAGTACAGATATTGGAGTTCGCTTTTTCGCGACGGATATGCTGCTCACGGGTTTGCATCGCCATGCGCAAGGCGGTGTTGCCTGCGGCATCGCGGGAAACGCCGATAATGCGGCCAGGCATTGAACGCTTATGTTCGTCGCGGCTGGCGAAGAAGGCAGCATGCGGGCCACCATAACCCATTGGCACACCAAAGCGTTGGGCCGAACCGAACACGATATCCGCGCCTTGTTTGCCCGGAGATGTCAGCAGCACCAGCGCCATAAAGTCGGCAGCGACGCTGACAACCACCTTGCGTGCTTTCAGCTCGCTAATCAGGTGGGTGTAGTCGTGTACTTCTCCCGTGGTGCCCACCTGCTGTAGCAGCACACCAAACAGGTTGTCGTGATCCAGTGCTTTGGCCGGGTTGTCGATAATCAGTTCAAAGCCAAAGGTTTCGGCACGGGTACGCACGACGTCCAGCGTTTGCGGATGAATATCGTCAGCGATAAAGAACCGGGTCGCGTTTTTCAGTTTGCTGATGCGTTTTGACATCGCCATCGCTTCGGCGGCGGCGGTCGCTTCATCCAGCAGAGAAGCGGAGGCAATGTCCATGCCGGTCAAATCGATCGTAACCTGCTGGAAGTTAAGCAGGGCTTCAAGCCGTCCCTGCGACACTTCTGGCTGATACGGCGTATACGCCGTGTACCAGCCGGGGTTCTCCAGCATATTTCGCAAAATCACCGGCGGCGTAATCACCGCGCTGTATCCCATGCCGATCCAGGATTTATAAAGCAGGTTTTGCCCGGCAATGGCCTTCAACTCAGCCAGCGCCTGTTGTTCAGTTGCGGCATCGCCCACCGCTGGCGGGCCTGGCAACTGAATGTCGGCGGGAACGATAGAACCAATCAACGACGCCAGAGAGCTGGCACCAATCGCCTCCAGCATGACGGCCTGTTGTTCTGGCGACGGACCAATATGGCGCTCAATGAAGGCACCGTTGTGTTCAAGTTGGCTGAGAGTCTGAGTCATGAGCTGTAAATCCTGAATCGGGCTGGGGAACAGAGAATGCAAGTCAGATATCTGCGGCCTCAGTTTGAGGCCGCACGACGATTACTCGTCAATGGAGGCTTTATAAGCATCCGCATCCAGCAGCGAGTCGATTTCTGACTCATCGCTGGCCTTAATCTGGAATAACCAGCCGCCGTCATAAGGCTCGCTGTTAACCTGTTCAGGGGAATCGTTAAGGGCGTCGTTGACGGCAACGATTTCACCGCTGATGGGCGCGTAAATGTCTGAAGCGGCTTTGACCGATTCCGCAACCGCGCACTCTTCTCCGGCAGAGAAAGTGGCACCGACCTCAGGCAGGTCAACAAACACCATATCGCCCAGCAACTCCTGCGCATGTTCGGTGATACCAACGGTATAGGTACCGTCCGCGTTTTTGCGCAGCCATTCGTGACTGTCGCGGTACTTCAACTCCACTGGCACATTGCTCATCGCCCTTTCTCCTGTAATTATGTTTTACTGCGCAACCGGTTTTCCGGCGCGAACGAAAATTGGTTTAGTGACTTTCACAGGCATTTCACGGTTACGGATCTCAACAATCGCGTTTTGCCCAATCCCTGCCGGCACGCGGGCCAGTGCAATGCTGTAACCCAACGTCGGTGAGAAGGAACCGCTGGTGATCACCCCCTGCTGCAACTGACCCTGCTGATCGGTAAAACGCACCGGCAACCCGTTACGCAGAACACCTTTTTCCGTGAGGATCAGCCCAACCAGTTTTTCAGTGCCCTTTTCTCGCTGGCTTTCCAGCGCTTCACGTCCGATAAAGTGGCGGTCGCCAGGTTCCCAGCTAATGGTCCAGCCCATATTGGCCGCCAGCGGCGATACGCTCTCGTCCATTTCCTGACCGTAAAGATTCATACCCGCTTCCAGACGCAAGGTGTCGCGTGCGCCCAGCCCGGCGGGTTTGACGCCCGCACTCAACAAACGCTGCCAGAATCCGACGGCATCGGCGGCAGGCAGCGCAATTTCATAGCCCGCTTCGCCGGTATAACCGGTTGTGGCAATGAACAGTTCACCGGCCTGCACGCCGAAGAATGGCTTCATGCCCTGTACAGCCTGGCGCTGTGCGTCACTGAATAAGGTTTGGGCTTTTTGCTGTGCCTGCGGGCCCTGTACAGCAATGAGTGCGAGATCGTCACGTTCTGTTAACGCGACGCCGTAACCCTGTGCATGCTCGCCGATCCAGGCCAGATCTTTTTCACGCGTCGCGGAGTTGACCACCAGACGAAAAAACGTCTCGTCCATAAAATAAACAATTAAATCGTCAATTACGCCAGCGGAAGCATTCAGCATGCCGGTATACAGGGCTTTGCCCGGCTGAGTCAGTTTGGCGACGTCGTTTGCCAGCAGGAAGCGCAAAAACTCGCGCGTGCGCTCACCTTTTAAATCCACAATGGTCATGTGCGAAACATCGAACATGCCCGCGTCGCTGCGCACGGCATGATGCTCATCCATCTGAGAGCCATAGTGCAACGGCATCATCCAACCGTGGAAATCCACCATCCGCGCGCCATTTGCCTGGTGCTGTTCAAACAAAGGTGTGTGCTGAGTCATAACTATCCTGTGCAGAAACGAGTGAGTTTGAAACCACGCGCCATGTAGCCGACGCAAACGTTCTCTTTGCCTTGACGTTACCACCGAATCAGGCGATTAACCATAAGCAAAGCGAGGTCGAAAGACGTGGCACAGCCTAACCAGGCCCGGGATTAATCAGGATAAAAAACTATAATTTTGTGATTAACCACGCAATAAATACGCCATAGTGATTTATTCACAGCAAATTTATGCGCACAGTCCAGCAGGATGTTAAAAAAATAGCGGATCGAAAACAGTCATGGATAAAAAAAAGTAATGCGAAACTTCACGCAAAATTAGAATAAATCAAACGATGCGCAGTCAGAGTGCAGCCCTGCATTTTTACGGTGCAGCGGAGGGTGAGCATAAAAAAAGCCAGCAATTATGCTGGCTTTTTGCGGGTGAGCGGCGTTACCGCAGCCATGCTGGCATATCATTCAGGCCCATAGCCTGACGCAGCATTACCGGCTTCACGCCCGGCAGGTTATCAGCCAGTTTCAGGCCCAGATCGCGAAACAGCTTTTTGGCTGGATGATTGCCTGCAAACAGTTCACGAAAACCCTGCATTCCGGCAAGCATCATGGCAGCGCTGTGTTTGCGACTGCGCTCGTAGCGGCGCAGATAAAGGTGCTCGCCGATATCTTTGCCCTGCTGGTGCAGGCGGCGGATTTCGCCAATCAGCTCAGCAGCATCCATGAAACCCAGGTTGACGCCCTGTCCTGCCAGCGGATGAATGGTATGTGCCGCATCGCCCACCAGCGCCAGCCGGTGAGCGGCAAAGTTACGTGCATAGCGTGCCGTAAGCGGGAAACACTTGCGCTCGCCTTCCAGCTGGCACAGCCCCAGGCGCATATCGAACGCGACCGACAGTTGTTGATTAAACAGCGCCTCCGGCATGGTTTCGAGACGGCTGGCTTCCTGAGGAGAAAGAGACCAGACGATAGAACAAAGATGGGGATCCTGCATCGGCAGGAAAGCCAGAATGCCATCGCCGTGAAAAACCTGGCGCGCTACGCCGTCGTGTGGCAGCGCCGTGCGAATATTCCCGACCAGCGCATGATGATCGTAATCCCAGAACGTCAGGGGAATATCGGCTTTGTTACGCAACCAGGAGTTGGCCCCGTCCGCCGCCACCATTAGCCGCGCACTCATCATGCTGCCATCCTGCAGCGTAATAAAGGCTTCATTATCGCCAAAGGCCACCTGCTGCAGTTGGGAAGCAGGCAGCAGCGTAACATCACTGCACTGGCTGGCGCGCTGCCATAAGGCGCTGTGGATCACAGGGTTTTCGATGATGTGCCCAAGATGCGTCAGGCCCTGCTGCTCACCGTCAAATGCGATCGCACCGAAGCTGTCGCGATCCCAGACCTCAATTGCCTGGTAAGGGCTGGCACGGAGCGACAGAATCGTTGACCAGACGTCCAGCTTCTGCAAAAGACGTTCACTGGCCGCGTTAATTGCGGATACGCGTACGGACGGCGATGCGCCTGCATCAAATTGCGGCCCGGCAGACTGCTCCAGCACGGCAATGCGTAATCCGCTCCCTTGCAGACCGCAGGCTACTGCCAGACCCACCATACCGCCACCGGCGACCACTACATCGTAAGTTTGCATCAGTGCCTCTCAGTTAACGCTTAACCCAGCCGAGCGTACGCTCGGCCAGAAGATTTCTCAGCCATGGCAGGTGATCCATTGCCAGCAGGCCAAGGTTGCGCCCGACGACCAGCGGCGCATGGCGGTTGGCAAACATACGCACCAGGCCATCAGTGATGCCCACGGTAATGGCCCGATCCTGCTGGCGACGTTGGCGGTAATGTTGCAGGACCGCATAGCTGCCGGGATCCTGCTGCTGTCGGTGCGCGGTTGCCAGGGTTTCTGCAAGCGACATCACGTCACGCAGGCCAAGATTGAACCCCTGACCGGCAATAGGATGCAGCGTCTGTGCCGCGTTACCAACCGTAACGACGCGATGGGAAACCACCGAATCGGCCTGCTGCAGCGCTAACGGATAAACGTCACGCTTACCGGTATGGATAAATTTGCCCAGTCGCCAGCCAAACGCGCGCTGAAGCTGGCTGAGAAACGCCTCGTCACTCCAGCTTTCGACCTGCGGGCGCTGATCCAGCGGATGGCACCACACCAGCGAGAGGCGATTATCTGACATTGGCAACAGCGCCAACGGGCCAAACTCGGTAAAGCGTTCAAAAGCCCGGCCCTGATGGGGAAGTTCACTGGTGACGTTGGCAATAAGCGCTAACTGCTGATAAGGCTCGGTGTGCCACTGCATGCCGCAGGCGGCCGCAACGGCTGAACGGGTGCCATCAGCGGCTACCAGCACATCGCCTTCCAGTTGTTCATCATTATCAAGCGTGACCCGCACGCTTTCCTGGGATCGGGCCACCTGAGTGACGCGCGCGGGACAGCGCAGTGTGACGCCGGGTGCCTGTTTTAACTGTGTGAACAGGCTTTGCCCTACGTCGAATAATTCAACCACCTGCCCCAGCGCGGGAATCGCATAATCGCTGGCGGCGAGTGACACGAAACCGGCATGGCCGCGATCGGATACGTGAATAGTGGTAATCGGTGTGGCACGGGGGGAAATCCGCTGCCAGAGATTGATATCAGCAAGCTGCTGGCAAGTTCCGGCAGACAGCGCAATCGCCCGGCCGTCATAGCCCGGATGCGCACGGCTGCCAGGCTCGCTGCTTTCAATCAGCGTCACGGGCAGTTTACCCTGTGTCAGGTGCGCGATGGCCAGCGCCAGGGTGGCGCCGGTCATTCCTCCACCGGCGATAAGAATGGTCATAACGCGCGTGCCGCCGCCATCAGCGATTCGATTGCATCAGGATCTTTCACGACGCTGTCGGTGAGGTTCTCAATACCGGTTTCGGTAATCACAATGTCATCCTCGATGCGGATGCCGATACCACGGTATTCCACAGGGACGTCAGCATCGGGCGCGATATACAACCCCGGTTCGACGGTGATAACCATGCCCGGCTCCAGAATACGATCGCGGCTTGGTGTGCCGTAGTGCCCCACATCGTGGACATCCAGACCCAACCAGTGGCCCAGACCATGCATAAAGAATTTACGATGGGCATCTTCAGCGATCAGCGTATCTACCTCGCCCTGCATTATCCCCAACTCAACCAGTCCAGTGACCATAATGCGCACGACGTCATCATTAACCTCGCGGATGCTAACGCCAGGGCGGAATCGGGACAGTGCCGTTTCCAGTGATTTGAGTACGATGTTGTACACCGCCCGCTGCGGCTGAGTGAATTTACCGTTAACCGGGAACGTCCGGGTAATGTCACCCGCATAGCCCTGCCATTCACATCCGGCATCGATAAGCACCAGATCACCGTCCTGCATCTCACACTCGTTTTCGGTGTAGTGCAGAATGCAGCCGTTTTCGCCGGAACCCACAATCGTGTTGTAAGACGGGAATCGCGCACCGTGGCGGTTAAATTCGTGATGAATTTCGCCTTCCAGATGATATTCGTACAGGCCCGGACGACAGGCCTGCATTGCGCGCGTATGCGCCAGCGCACTGATCTCACCCGCACGGCGCAGAATGGCGATTTCTTCCGGACTTTTGAACAGGCGCATCTCATGCACCCAGGGACGCCAGTCTGTCAGGCTGGCAGGCGCGCTCAGATTCTGGCGAAAACCCTGCCGCAGTTTATCCAGCGCACCGAACACCAGTTTATCGGCTTCAGCATATTGGCCCTGCGCGTGGTACACCTCATCCAGGCCGTTCAGCAGCAGGTGGAGTTGTTCACCAATATCGTTCCAGGGCAGGGCCCGATCCACGCCGAGCTTAGCGGGCGCCGCATCCTGTCCCAGACGGCGGCCAAACCAGATTTCTGCAGTCAGGTCGCGAACACGATTAAACAGCACACTGTGATTATGGTTCTCATCACTTTTGATCAGCACCAGTAACGCCTGAGGCTCGTTGAACCCCGTGAAGTACCAGAAGTCGCTGTTCTGACGAAACGGATATTCGCTATCATTACTGCGCGTTACTTCAGGCGCGGCAAAAATTAACGCTGCGCTGCCCGGAACCATTTTCGCCAGCAGCGCCTGACGGCGCTGCTGAAAATTTTCCAGTGAAATCATGTCTGCACTCCCTGTTAAACTCAGATAGCTGGCTTAGTGTAGCGTTGGCTTTTGTACTTCTGGCGCAGTCGGTTGCGGACGAGTGAAAGTGTCGTGGCAAAGTAGTGCTGCAACACGAACGTACTCAATCACCTCTTCCAGCGACTGCTCTAATTCTTCCTGATCTTCGTCTTCGTCGTAGCCCAACTGAGCAATCGTGCGCAGATCGTCAATGGCCTCGCCCGTTTCACCGGTGACCTTATCCAGTTTAGGCTGAGTTACGCCCAGACCAAGTAAAAAATGGTTTACCCAGCCCGCCAGTGCATCAGCGCGATCAAACACCGTAATGTCATCATCGGCGGGCAGCATCAGTTGAAAAAGGAAGCCATCGTCCTCCAGCGCAGTCGCAATGTTTTCATGCAAAGACTGCAGTGGCAGGGACAGCGTCTGCGAAAAAGCCATGCCTTCGTTCGCAAGATCGTGGACCAGCGTTTTCCAGCTGTTATCCGCGTTACCGCCACATAAGATGCCGCTGAGTAAGCCGTGCATTTCCGCAGGCGTCATGCCCACGCCATGCTGTGAGAGCGCCGCCGCCAGCGCGTTGTAATCGGGGGTTGCGTTCTGTGAAGACATCATTTTTCATCGTCGTTGGCTGTAAGAGTTCGTGGTATGCTACCACTAGCTGCCTCAAGGTTTCCAGAAAAGGGGTTGTATCTTATTTCTCAGGTCTATATAGTTGCCCGCCTCCCAGGCCATTGAAGGCTAAGGGGAATGGCGAGCCAGGTAATCAGTCAGGAAGGTGGCATGTCTGCACAACCGGTAGATTTACAAATTTTTGGTCGTTCTTTGAGAGTGAATTGTCCGCCTGAACAGCAAGATGCGCTGAACGCGGCAGCAGAAGATCTCAATCAACGGTTGCAAGATTTAAAAGTTCGCACTAGAGTCACAAATACAGAGCAACTGGTGTTCATTGCCGCGTTAAACATTTGTCATGAACTGGCACAAGAGAAAGGTAAGACGCGTGACTATGCTGCTAACATGGAACAACGAATCCGTATGTTACAGCAGACCATTGAACAGGCTTTAGTTGAGCAAGGTCGCATAACCGACCGCCAGGATGCGAAGTTCGAATAACACTTCATGGTCAGTGTGCTACACTAACGGTGAAGTCAATTTTCTCTGAGATGTTTGCAAGTGGGCCAGTCCCCTGAGCCGATATTTCATACCAACAGAATGTGACGCTCCGCAACCTGTGAGCATGCTCGGTCCGTCCGAGAAGCCTGATGGTTGCGACGGCATGTTCACCTTGAACCAAGGGTTCAAGGGTTACAGCCTACGGCGGCATCTCGGAGATCTCCTTTCTGGTCGTACTGCATTACCTCCCACCAGGCATGATATAATGCGTCGCTTAAGCGACTTTGTCTGGGGGACACCATGTCAGCACCCTCTTTAGTACTGCGTCAGGACATCCGTCAGCACGTTCGCCACTTACGTCGCGCTCTGAGCGCTGAGCAGCAACATGCGGCAGCCGAACAACTCGCCCAACATGCGATAAACTTTGCACCACTGGCCGATGCCAACAACGTGGCACTGTTTTTGTCTGTTGATGGCGAAATCAATACACGACCGCTTATCGCCAGGCTGTGGCAGCAAAACAAACGGGTTTACCTGCCGGTTCTGCACCCCTTCGCAGCGGGCCATCTGCTTTTTCTGCGCTATACGCCAGAAACACAGTTAATCCAAAATAAACTGCGCATTCCCGAACCCCCACTGGATATCCGCCATCTGATCACGCTGGATGAACTGGACGTAATGATGGTACCGCTGGTGGCGTTTGATCGCGCCGGACAGCGTTTAGGAATGGGGGGCGGCTTCTACGATCGCACCTTACAGAACTGGAAACAGCATGGTTTTTTACCGGTGGGCATCGCTCATGACTGTCAGCGGGTTGACGCGCTGCCTACAGCGGCGTGGGACATTCCTTTGCCGGCCGTGCTGACGCCATCAAAACTGTGGCTATGGGATGAATAAACCCGGGCATGCTTGTGTGCCCGGGTAGGTGACAGCGTGGGATCAGTAAAGCAGGCGGGCGCGAATCGTTCCCGGAATCGCCTTCATCAGCTGCAGAGCTTTCTCTGCCAGTTCGTGCTCAGCATCAATGTCGATGACCACATAACCCATCATCGGAGAGGTTTGCAGGTACTGAGCGGCAATGTTGATGCCTTGTTCAGCGAAAATCTGGTTGATCGCGGTGAGAACGCCCGGACGGTTTTCGTGAATATGCAGCAGACGACTGGCGCTAATGCCGTGCATCGGCAATGACACTTCCGGGAAATTGACGGCGGACAGCGTTGAACCGTTATCCGAATATTTCGCCAGCTTGCCCGCGACTTCAATCCCGATATTCTCCTGCGCTTCTTCCGTCGATCCCCCGATGTGCGGCGTCAGGATAACGTTGTCGAATTCGCTCAGTGGGGAAACAAACGGATCGCTGTTGGTCGCCGGCTCTACAGGGAACACATCAATCGCAGCGCCACCAACCTGCTTGCTGGCCAGCGCTTCGCACAGTGCAGGAATATCTACCACGGTGCCGCGTGAGGCGTTTATCAGCAGGCCGCCAGGCTTCATCTGCGCCAGCTCATTGGCAGAAATCATATTTTGCGTAGAGGCGGTTTCCGGGACATGCAGGCTGACAACGTCACTCATATTTAGCAACTGCGTCAGGCTACGAACCTGTGATGCGTTGCCCAACGGCAGCTTGTTTTCGATGTCATAAAAGTAAACGTGCATGCCCAGACTTTCTGCCAGCACGCCCAGTTGCATACCGATATGGCCATAGCCAATGATACCCAGCTTTTTACCGCGCGCTTCAAAAGAGCCTTTGGCGATTTTATTCCAGATACCACGGTGCGCTTTGGCATTCGCTTCCGGAACACCGCGCAGCATCAGCAGCATCTCGCCAATAACCAGCTCGGCCACAGAACGCGTATTTGAGAAAGGTGCGTTAAAAACCGGGATACCGCGTTTCGCTGCGGCATTTAAATCAACCTGATTCGTTCCGATACAGAAACAGCCTACCGCTACCAGTTTTTCTGCAGCGGCAAAAATCTCTTCGGTCAGTTGGGAACGGGAACGGATACCGATAAAATGCGCATCGCGAGCGGAAGCTTTTAACGCCTCGGCATCCAGTGCGCCTTTGTGGAATTCAATATTGGTGTAACCTGCAGCACGAAGATTTTCCAGCGCGCTCTGATGGACACCTTCCACCAGCAGGAACTTAATTTTGTCTTTTTCCAGTGATACCTTTGCCATTTCCCAACCCTATTCAGAATTCAACGAGGACTGAACGCAGTCAGCCGTCTGTCAAAATATCAAAAAAATCGCCTGCGGCAATACAAACGATTGCCTGACCGCCAGCATGGCAGGGCTCAGAGGACGTACTTTGCCAGACAAAATCGTGGGTTGGCCGCATCGAGAAGAACGAACCCGCTGCCGATGACGGTTATGTGACATAAGTCACCAAATTTCAGCCTGGTGAGAAAAGTTTTTTTAAATCAAAAAAAGCGGGCGCCCTGTTGCGCGCCCGTACTTTATTTTTTGAGGGTTTTGACACCGTCAGGTCCGCCAATCAATGCGACATCTGCGCCACGCGTGGCGAACAGCCCCACAGTGACGACGCCAGGCAGGGCATTAATCGTTTTTTCCAGCTCAATGGGATCGAGAATACGCAGATTGTGCACATCAAGAATGATATTACCGTTGTCAGTCACCACATTCTGACGATATTCCGGCAAACCGCCCAGCTTCACCAGTTCACGCGCGACATAGCTTCGCGCCATCGGGATAACTTCAACCGGCAACGGGAAGCGTCCAAGCACGTCCACTTCTTTGGATGCGTCGGCGATACAGATAAACTTTTTGGCAACCGCCGCGACGATTTTCTCGCGCGTTAAGGCAGCACCGCCCCCTTTGATCATCTGCATTTGTGGGTTAATTTCATCGGCACCGTCGACATAAATGGCCAGATCATCAATCTCGTTCAAATCAAACACCTGAATGCCCAGGCTTTTTAGCTTTTGCGTCGACGCTTCGGAACTGGATACGGCCCCCTCAATCTGATGTCTAATGCTGCCGAGCGCATCAATAAAGTGAGCGGCCGTAGAACCCGTACCGACGCCGACGACAGTACCGGGCTGCACATAATCCAGTGCGGCCCAACCAACAGCTTTTTTCAGTTCATCCTGGGTCATGATATGTTTAGAACCTGTGCGATAAGGAAATGCGCGTAGTATAAAGCAAGGCTTGCTGAAAATGCTCGGATGCATTGGGCGGATTTAATGCTTTGGAAGCCAGCCCACAAAAATATCGCTGACATTTCCGTTGGAGTATTTGTGGCATAGTAACGTCCATCCTGAAGGAGAGAGAAAAATAATGAAACGCCCGGACTACAGAACGCTTCAGGCGCTGGACGCAGTGATACGTGAACGCGGATTTGAACGTGCCGCACAAAAACTTTGCATTACGCAGTCTGCCGTCTCGCAACGCATTAAACAGTTGGAAAATCTGTTTGGTCAGCCGTTATTAGTTCGTACGGTACCGCCTCGTCCCACTGAACAGGGGCAAAAGCTGCTCGCACTTCTGCACCAGGTTGAGTTACTGGAGGAAGAGTGGCTGGGCGATGAGAACAGCGGCACCACGCCGCTACTGCTGTCGCTGGCGGTAAACGCCGACAGTCTGGCAACGTGGCTGTTACCGGCATTAAAAGACGTACTGGCCGATTCGCCTGTGCGCCTGAACCTTCAGGTTGAGGATGAAACCCGCACTCAAGAGCGTCTGAGACGAGGCGAAGTGGTTGGCGCAGTCAGTATTCAACCGCAGCCGCTACCCAGCTGTCTGGTGGATCAACTGGGTGCGCTGGATTATTTGTTTGTGGCGTCAAAGGATTTTGCAGAGCGCTTTTTCCCCAACGGTGTAACGCGTTCCGCCCTGCTTAAAGCGCCAGCCGTGGCATTTGATCACCTGGATGATATGCATCAGGCCTTTTTGCAGCAGAATTTTGATTTATCACCGGGTAGCGTTCCCTGCCACATCGTCAACTCGTCCGAAGCGTTTGTGCAGATGGCCCGGCAGGGCTCGACCTGCTGTATGATCCCTCATCTGCAGATTGAACGCGAACTGGCGAGTGGCGAGCTAATCGATCTCACGCCGGGGCTGTATCAACGCCGGATGCTGTACTGGCACCGTTTTGCGCCTGAAAGCCGCCTGATGCGTCGGGTAACGGATGCGCTGATTGCGCATGGCCATCGGGTGCTACGTCAGGATACGGCGGAATAATCGCCCTTTGCCGCAGCAAAATTTGGGCGTTGCGGTGAGAAGGTGCACTTGTGAAAGCGGCACGGCGTTAATGGCCGTCAGGGGCATTTTTTAGAAGGCAATACGCAGCGCTGAGCAGAGGGAATCAACCAAGATTTACCCGCAAGGATGCGGGTAAAAGGCGCAGCCGCCACAGGGATGTGCCGGCTGCGCCGGTCCGTCAGGTTGATGAGCGATGTGAAGGAACCGCATCAGCGGCGCGAGGACCGCCTGGCAAAAATTGCCCCTGATGGCTTAACCACAATACCAATAAAGGCTTACTGTGCCGTATTTGGTTTCATCTCAAAAACCACATCCACCTGGTCATCAAAGTTGATGCTTTGCTGATCGTAGGTTTCCTGTGCAGAAGTATCTGCCACAGCCGCGGCTTTAAACATGCGGTTCATTGGCATTGGCTGATAGTTTGCCACCTGATAACGAATGCTGTAGATCGGGCCCAGTTTGGCATTAAAACCTTCAGCCAGTTCAGCCGCCTGTTGGGTCGCATTTTTGATTGCGGCCTGACGTGCCTGCTGCTTGTAGCTTTCAGGATTAGCGACGCCCAGTTCAACGCTACGCACTTCATTCAGACCGGACTTCAGCGCACCATCAAGCAGATCGTTAAGTTTGTCCAGCTGACGTACGGTGACCTGAACCTGACGCACCGCACGGTAGCCTTTGAGCTGTGACTTACCGTCTTTGGTGTAATCATATTCTGGCTGCGTCGTCAGGTTCGCGGCTTCGATATCCTTTTTCTCAATACCGTTTTTTTGCAGGAAATCAAAATATTGCGCTACGCGGCTATCGACCTGCTTTTTTGCCTCTGCGGCATCTTTCGATGAGACATTCACCACAATTGACAGCGTCGCGATATCCGGGCGGGCATCTACAGTTGCCTTACCTGACGTAACAACATGGGGTCCGTTCGGCAGTTCGTCAGCCTGTACGCTCAAAGGCAATGCCCCTGCACTCATCATCGCGGCAAGCGCCAATGCTTTCAGTTTCATGAAAGTCCTCCTTGAAAAGGTCAGTTCGATGGCTCCCGGTACATGAAGCCCACAAGCGCATCATATTACGCGTTGTTTGGAGTGAAGATTATGGCAAAAGTTCGGCAGACTGGCCTCAATAACCCGTTTTCGTATAGCTTTTACTCAAAATCCCGTGATGACCTGCCGGGCAAGCTGAAACGCAATAAACCACATGACCGCACCGACCAGCAGGTTAATGATGCGTTGAGCGCGCGCCGTTTGCAGTAGAGGCGCAAGCCAGGCCGCCAGCAGCGCCAGACCGAAAAACCACAGCACCGAGGCGCTGATGGTCCCCAGCGCAAACCACTGTCGCGCAACCGTTCCGGGTAACTGCCCGCCCAGACTGCCCAGCACAACAAAGGTATCAAGATAAACATGTGGATTCAGCCAGGTCACCGCCAACATCGTCGCGATAATTCGTTTTCTGCTCTGCGTTGCGTGGCTACCCGACGCCAGTTCAATGTTACGGCTAAATGCCGTACGTAAGGCGCCCCACCCGAACCAGAGCAGAAAGGCAACCCCGGCACAAGTAATCAGCATCAGCAGTAAGGGAGACTGGTTCAGGAGCGCACTGCCGCCAAAAATGCCCGCACAGATCAATGCGATATCGCTTAACGCACAAAGCGCCGCAGTCATCAAATGATACTGGCGCTTTACCCCCTGGTTCAGCACGAAGGCGTTTTGTGGGCCTAACGGCAGGATAAGCGCCGCCCCAAGAGCAAGCCCTTGAAAGTAAATGGTTAACACTGGATGACATTCCTTACATCGGTGAGATGCAGGGATTATAAAGAGCGAGTCAGATTAGCGGAAATTGAAAAAATTAATCTGCTATTAACAAAATTAATGGGCGACCGCTGCCGCCCATTAACGTTACTGCGTTGCGGTCGTCTCGCTTTCAGGTTGTTGAACCTGGTGCAGGTGCACATCCATTTGTGGATAAGGGATGCCAATACCTTTGCTGTCCAGCGCACGTTTAAAGTTTTTCAGTAAGTCCCAGTAAACGTCCTGCAGATCGCTGCTGTTACTCCAGCAACGCACCACGAAGTTAAGCGATGACGCCCCTAATTCATTCAGGCCAATCTGGATGCCACGTTCTTTAAGTACGCGCTGATCGGCCTCAACGACGCCGCGCAACAGGGCAATCACCTCATCCACATCGGCTTCGTAGGCAACGCCGATAATGAATTCATTCCGGCGCACTGGCTCGCGCGAGAAGTTGATGATATTGCCACTGATGATTTTACCATTTGGCACCACAACGATTTTGCCATCGGCAGATTTCAGGGTGGTCGAGAAAATTTGCACATTGAGCACGGTGCCCATTACGCCGCCCAAATCGACAAACTCACCGGTGCGGAAAGGACGGAAGGTGACCAGGAGGACGCCAGCCGCCAGATTGGAGAGCGAGCCTTGCAGGGCTAAACCTACTGCCAGACCGGCGGCACCCAGCACGGCGATAACCGATGCCGTCTGCACGCCGACACGACCCAGCGCAGCAATGACCGTGAAGGCGATAACACCATAGCGCACCAGGGCGGAAAGGAAATCGGCTACGGTGGCGTCAATATGGCGCGCGAGCAGCAGGCGATTAACCGTGTTAGAAATTACCCTGGCGATGATCATGCCGACAATGATAATGGCAATTGCCGCGACGATATTGACGGCATAACTCAGAATCAGCGCCTGGTTGTGTACCAGCCAGCCACCGGCACTGTTAATGCCATTAACAACATTCAAGTCTTCCATTTGTAAGCCCTGTCGATAGTTCCCCTGTGGGGAAAGACAAAAAACTGCCAGATGTAATCCGACACCCAATGGTTAAGGGTAATCAATTATTTAGCCAGACGCCAAACTGAGTGATACGGGAAGGCGGTTTTGCACACTTACGCATCAGCACGCCGGCCTCCGCGCACGATGTTTGTTCAGGGCACATGGCTGAGTATATTAATCAGCCTGCCAAACGGATCACGGACATAAAAACGACGCACGCCCCACGCTTCTTCTGTAAGCGCATAGTCGACCGGCAGCCTCGCAGCGACAACGCGTTGATACACCTCATCAAGATTATCAACCTCAATGGATAAATCCGGAACAGCTGTGCCGGCGCCGCCTTCCCGCGCAATACTGACCTGCGGCACCATCGTGTTATCCGCGGCCCAGGTCATGATCCATCCGTGATCCATCGCCAGTTTCAGATCGAGAATGTCACCGTAGAAGCGTTCTGCTTCTTCCATATTTCCGGCCCGAATATTCGCCACAATGCGTTTGACGGCCATACGATTGCCCTCACCTGTTAAGCCACATACAGGATACAGCGCACGCTGCAGTGAGGTTGTGACAGCACGTCAGAATGTGTCGCCCGACAAAAAGAAATGAAACTGAGCGTGAGCAGAAAGGATAAAAAAAAAGTCCCGATCGGACGATCGGGACTGAGTCGTTCGTCTGCCGTTCTCTCGAACTCAGACGCCAGCAACGTGATGCTTACAGAACGTCAACGGCGTTGAGTTCTTTGAACGCCTGCTCCAGACGCACCACCATGGATGCCTGGGCAGAGCGCAGCCATACACGTGGGTCATAGTATTTCTTGTTAGGCTTGTCTGCGCCTTCTGGGTTACCCAGCTGCGCCTGAAGATAGCCTTCGTTCTTTTTGTAGTACTGCAGGATGCCGTCCCAGGTTGCCCATTGGGTATCGGTATCGATATTCATCTTGATCACGCCGTAGCTGATAGACTCTTCGATTTCTGCAGCAGATGAACCTGAACCACCGTGGAATACGAAATCCAGCGCGTTGTGCGGCAGACCGTGTTTTTCACAGACATATTTCTGTGAATCACGCAGAATGGTTGGGGTCAGTTTAACGTTGCCTGGCTTGTAAACGCCGTGCACGTTACCGAAAGAGGCCGCAATGGTGAAGCGCGGGCTGATCGCATTCAGTTTTTCGTACGCGTAGTTTACGTCTTCTGGCTGAGTGTAAAGCGCTGAAGCATCCATATGGCTGTTATCTACGCCATCTTCTTCACCACCGGTGCAGCCCAGCTCGATTTCCAGGGTCATGTCGATTTTCGCCATGCGCGCCAGGTATTTGCTGCTGATTTCGATGTTTTCTTCCAGTGACTCTTCGGACAAGTCGATCATGTGAGAAGAGAACAGCGGCTTACCGGTTTTCTTGAAGTGCTCTTCGCCCGCGTCCAGCAGACCGTCGATCCACGGCAGCAGTTTCTTGGCGCAGTGGTCGGTATGCAGGATAACCGGCACGCCGTACTGCTCAGCCATCAGATGCACGTGGTGTGCGCCAGAGATGGCACCGAAAATCGCTGCGCCCTGTGGCTTGTCTGTTTTAAAACCTTTACCGGCGATGAATGCAGCACCACCGTTGGAGAACTGTACGATAACCGGCGCTTTTACTTTCGCCGCGGCTTCCAGTACAGCGTTAATGGAGTCGGTGCCGACGCAGTTGACCGCAGGCAGAGCGAATTTGTTCTCTTTCGCTACTTTGAAGATCTTCTGAACGTCATCACCAGTGACAACGCCGGGTTTTACGAAATCAAAAATTTTAGACATGATTGTGTCCTGTTTCGTGACCGGTTATCCCCGATACGGGGACAGCGATTTAAACGCCCGGTTTCGGGCGAGTTTTCAGGCGATGCCGTAGGGCACCGCCCCCAAAGGATTACTGCTTCGCACGCTCTTCCAGCATGGCTACGGCAGGCAGTTTTTTGCCTTCCACGAACTCCAGGAAGGCACCGCCGCCGGTAGAGATGTAGGAGATTTTGTCTTCGATACCGAACAGGTCGATAGCCGCCAGCGTATCACCGCCGCCCGCCACTGAGAATGCTTCGCTGTCTGCAATGGCGTTAGCCACAATCTCGGTGCCTTTGCGGAAGTTCGGGAATTCAAACACGCCCACCGGGCCGTTCCACAGAATGGTTTTGGCATTCTTCAGGATGGTCGCCATGGCCTGAGCGGTTTCATCACCGAAGTCCATAATCTCTTCGTTATCTGCGACTTCCGAAACCTTTTTCACGGTTGCCGGGGCAGTTTCAGAGAATTCCGTGCCAACACGTGAATCGGTTGGAACAGGAATGCCGTACTGATCGCGCAGGCCTTTAGCCGCGTCAACGAAGTCTGGCTCATACAGCGATTTGCCCACGTTGTTGTCGATAGCGACAAAGGTGTTGGCGATGCCGCCGCCGACAATCACGGTATCGGCAATCTTCACCAGCGACTGCAGCACGTCAAATTTGGTTGAAACCTTAGAACCACCGACCACAGCCACCAGCGGGCGCTCAGGGTTCTTCATCACTTTACCCAGCGCTTCCAGCTCAGCTGACAGCAGCGGGCCAGCACAGGCGACAGGGGCAAATTTGCCAACGCCATGCGTGGATGCCTGGGCGCGGTGCGCGGTACCAAAAGCATCCATAACAAAGACGTCGCACAGCGCAGCGTATTTCTTAGACAGCGCTTCGTCGTCTTTCTTTTCGCCTTTATTGAAGCGAACGTTTTCCAGTACGACCAGTTCGCCCGCGCCGATATCGACGCCGTCGAGGTAGTCTTTCGCCAGGGTAACCTGAGTACCGTTCAGTTTCTCTTTCAGGTAGTTCACTACTGGCAGCAGTGAGAATTCTTCGTTGTATTCACCTTCGGTCGGACGACCCAGGTGAGAGGTAACCATCACTTTGGCGCCCTGTTTCAACGCCGCTTCGATAGTTGGCAGTGAAGCACGAATACGTGCATCTGACGTCACTTTCCCTTCTTTCACTGGTACGTTGAGATCGGCGCGAATTAAAACGCGTTTGCCAGCAAGATCCAGATCGGTCATCTTAATTACGGACATGGTGAACCCTCTCGTTGATTCTCATAAGTTTTGCCAGACGCAAACCGCGTCTTACCTGAAACCGCTTGCGGCCATCGCTAACGTTGTGTCGAGCATTCGGTTAGCAAAGCCCCATTCGTTGTCACACCAGACCAGGGTTTTGATCAGATGCTGACCGCTGACCCGCGTTTGTGTACCGTCCACAATGGCACTGTGCGGATCATGGTTGAAATCTACTGAGACTAACGGCAATTCTGTATAGTCAACTATACCACGAAATGCCCCTTCTGCCGCGCTTTGCAACAAGGCGTTAACCTCACAGGCCCGAACGGGCTGGCGCACGGAAACGCTGAGATCAATGGCCGTCACGTTGATCGTCGGTACGCGAACCGCGATGGCTTCGAAGCGATCGTTAAATTTCGGAAAAATACGCGCAATGCCTGCCGCCAACCGGGTATCCACCGGGATGATAGACTGACTGGCCGCACGCGTACGGCGCAGATCGCTGTGGTAGGCGTCAATCACCTGCTGATCGTGCATCGCCGAATGGATAGTCGTTACCGTCCCCGACTCGATACCAAAAGCGTCATCCAGTAGCTTAATCACCGGAATAATGCAGTTAGTGGTACAGGATGCATTAGAGACAATACAGTCCGTTTGTTTCAGTTCCTGCTCGTTAACGCCGTACACCACGGTTGCATCAAGATCGTTCCCCCCTGGATGGGAAAACAGCACTTTCTTCGCTCCTGCACGCAGATGGGCTTCGCCGTCATCACGGGAACCGTAAACGCCTGTGCAGTCCAGCACCACGTCAACGTTAAGCTCGCCCCAGGGCAGTTCGTCCAGTCCGGCACGATGCAGAATACGGATAATATCGTCTCCGACCCACAGCTGATCCCGCTCCTGACGCACATCCAGCGCGAAACGCCCATGACTGGTATCGTACTTTAGCAGGTGCGCCATGCCCGCAGCCTCAGCCAGTTCGTTAACTGCCACCACTGTGATCTCCGCGCGGCGGCCCGTTTCATACAGTGCACGCAACACGTTGCGCCCAATGCGACCAAAGCCGTTTATCGCTACCCGAATGGTCATCTTTCTCCTGCCAAACCAGACTGAAAAAAAGGTGCAGATAGCCTGAGCGTTTCACTGCATTTTGTACAGGAGATTCTTAGCCCGACCGCAGGCAAAGCAGCCTAAACTGAAACGGTTCAGCTAGGATAATAGAAGGAAGGAATAACGGGAATGATTGCGATCAAGCGGGCTGCGTATTTTTGGATCTACATCACAAAATTACGCAAAAAATCGCTATTACTACAGGAATAATTTTGTCGATAAGGGGGCAAACTGCGCCCCCTTTCATCTGGGCACAGGCGAGCCTTCACTCGCCTGTGCCCTTCTGTCAGGCCAGCAACGCTTTTGCTTTCGCGACTACGTTGTCTACCGTGAAGCCGAAGACTTCAAACAGCTTCTCAGCTGGCGCTGACTCACCAAAGGTGGTCATGCCGACGATAGCGCCGTTCAGGCCGGTATATTTGAACCAATAGTCTGCAATACCCGCTTCAATAGCAACGCGAGCGGCAACGGCCTTCGGCAGGACAGATTCACGATACTCTGCAGACTGCTTGTCGAACGCATCCGTTGATGGCATGGAAACCACGCGAACCTTACGGCCTTCATCGGTCAGTTTCTGATACGCAGCCACAGCCAGTTCAACTTCTGAACCGGTGGCGATCAGAATCAGCTCTGGCGTGCCCGCGCTGTCTTTCAGCACATAACCGCCGCGGGACACGTTTGCCAGCTGCTCTGCGGTACGATCCTGCTGCGCCAGATTCTGACGAGAGAAGATCAGTGCGCTTGGACCATCTTTACGCTCAATCGCATATTTCCACGCCACTGCTGATTCCACCTGATCACACGGACGCCACAGGCTCATGTTTGGTGTGGTACGCAGGCTCGCCATCTGCTCTACCGGCTGGTGCGTCGGGCCATCTTCGCCCAGGCCAATAGAGTCGTGGGTATAAACCATAATTTGACGGATTTTCATCAGCGCGGCCATACGGGCGGCGTTACGTGCATACTCAACAAACATCAGGAAGGTCGCGGTATAAGGCAGGAAGCCGCCATGCAGCGCCAGACCGTTGGCAATCGCGGTCATACCGAATTCACGCACGCCGTAGTGAATATAGTTGCCGGCAGCGTCTTCATTGATGGGCTTAGAGCCAGACCAGATGGTGAGGTTACTGGGTGCCAGATCAGCCGAACCGCCCAGATATTCTGGCAGGATTTTACCAAAGGCTTCGATCGCATTTTGTGAGGCTTTACGGCTGGCGATTTTCGCCGGGTTAGCCTGTAACTGCTCGATAAACTTCTGCGATTCCTGCTGCCAGTTAGCCGGCAGTTCGTTGCTCATGCGGCGCGTAAATTCTGCAGCCAGCTCTGGGAAGGCACTGGCATAGGCCGCGAATTTCGTGTTCCACGCATCCTCTTTCGCCTTGCCTACTTCCTTAGCATCCCACTCAGCATAAATGTCTGAAGGAATAACGAAAGGCGGATAGTCCCAGCCTAACTGTTTGCGGGTGAGCGCAATCTCGTCATCTCCCAGCGGTGCGCCGTGTGAGTCGTGGGTCCCCGCTTTATTCGGTGAACCAAAACCGATCACAGTTTTGCACATCAGCAGTGACGGCTTGTCGCTCACCGCTTTCGCTTCTTCAATGGCTTTCGCGATGGCGTCGGCATCGTGACCGTCAACGCCGCGCACCACATGCCAGCCGTAAGCTTCGAAGCGCTTCGCGGTGTCATCGGTGAACCAGCCGTCAACATGACCATCGATAGAGATACCATTGTCATCATAGAATGCCACCAGCTTGCCCAGCTTCAGCGTACCCGCCAGCGAGCACACTTCGTGTGAGATGCCTTCCATCATGCAGCCGTCGCCCATAAAGACCCAGGTATTATGATCTACGATCTCATGGCCCGGACGGTTGAACTGTGCTGCCAGCGTGCGCTCCGCAATGGCAAAACCTACGGCGTTAGCGATGCCCTGCCCCAGCGGACCGGTCGTGGTTTCCACGCCCACGGTATAGCCATATTCAGGGTGCCCCGGCGTTTTAGAATGCAACTGACGGAAGTTTTCCAGCTCGCTAATCGGTAAATCGTAGCCGGTAAGGTGCAGCAGGCTGTAAATCAGCATCGAACCGTGACCATTGGACAGAACAAAACGGTCGCGATCGGCCCAGTGTGGGTTGGTTGGGTTATGATTGAGATAGCCGCGCCACAAGACTTCGGCGATATCCGCCATGCCCATCGGGGCACCCGGATGTCCCGATTTAGCTTTTTGCACTGCGTCCATACTTAACGCGCGAATGGCGTTGGCAAGATCTTTACGAGAGGGCATCTTCTACTCCAGTTCGGATTAATGATTTGCGCCTTAACCTGTTGTAATTAATCAGCTATCGGGCAAAGCACGGGGAAAAGTTTCACCACAATGTACATGAAAAACGGGGCAAAAGTAATGTCGTAAAACGCTAAATGTTCCCGCTTCGTCTGGCTTTTCCAGTCATGTCTGCTAGCAAAAAGGTTTATCACGAACTATAACCTGTTGGTTAAACCACCTTGTACGGATTCAGGTGTTTGTTTTTTATCTTGTTACTTATGGGACGACAGAATGAAAATTCATAAAATGGCACTGGCTCTGGGCCTGGTTGCGCTGCTTAGCGGCTGTGAGGGTGTAAATAGTAATGGTCTGCTGCAATCCGGCGCACAGGCATTTCAGGCTTACACGTTGAGCGATGCTCAGGTTAAGCAGCTTAGCGATCAGTCCTGCGCCCAAATGGACAAAGAAAATCAGGTCGCGCCAGCTGACAGCGAGTACCAGCAACGGCTGAATAAAATCGCTGCGGCACTGGGCGACAACATCAATGGTATCCCGGCTAACTACAAGGTTTACCAGACCAAAGACGTTAACGCCTGGGCAATGGCCAATGGCTGCATCCGCGTTTACAGCGGACTGATGGATATGATGACCGACAATGAAGTCGAGGCGGTACTGGGCCATGAAATGGGCCACGTTGCGCTGGGTCATACGCGCAAAGCGATGCAGGTCGCCTTCACCACAACGGCAGCACGCACCGCGGCGGCATCGGCTGGCGGTATTATTGGTTCGCTGTCACAGTCGCAGTTGGGTGATATGGGTGAAAAATTAGTAAATGCCCAGTTCTCGCAGACGCAGGAGACTCAGGCTGATGACTACTCATACAACCTGCTGAAAAAGCGCGGTATTGATCCGGTCGGGCTGGCAACCAGCTTTGAAAAACTGGCAAAACTGGAACAGGGCCGTCAAAGCTCAATGTTTGACTCGCATCCTGACTCCGAAGCGCGTGCGCAGCATATTCGCGATCGCATCGCCGCAGACGGCAAGTAAGTCAGAATCAGAGGGATAACCCTGAAGTTATCCCTCTGTCGCATCAGCCTTTATTCGCTGCCTGAACGTGCAACATGTCCAGCGCCAGCGTAGCGGCGGCAAGTGCCGTCAGATCGGCGTGATCGTAACCCGGCGCGACTTCCACCAGATCCATCCCCACGATATTCATGCCCTGTAAACCACGAATCAGTTTAGTGGCTTTATCTGTGGTTAAACCGCCAATGACCGGCGTACCGGTGCCCGGCGCATGCGCAGGATCCAGACAGTCGATATCAAATGTCAGATAAACCGGCAGGTCGCCGACGGTGCGCTTAATTTCCGCCAGAAGATCGTCCACGCTGCGGTCGTTAACCTGAGCAGCATCCAGCACGTTAAAGCCCAGGCTTTTGTCGAATTCGGTACGAATACCGATTTGCACCGAGTGCTGAGGATCGATGAGCCCCTCTTTCGGTGCGGTAAAGAACATGGTGCCATGGTCAAACGTTGGACCATTAGAGTAGGTATCGGTATGGGCGTCAAAGTGTACCAGCGCCATTTTACCAAAGTGCTTCGCATGCGCGCGCAGCAGGGGAAGCGTGACGTAGTGATCGCCACCAAAGGTCATCATGCGTTTGCCGTTCGCCAGCAGTTTCTCTGCGTGGGCCTGCAGCTTGTCAGACAGATCCTGTGAATCACCAAAGGCGTAAACCAGATCGCCGCAGTCCACCACGTTCAGGCGCTGACGCAGGTCAAACTCCCACGGCCAGCGGCAGCCTTCCCAGGCGAGATTGGTCGAAATCTGGCGGATAGCGCCTGGGCCAAGACGGCTGCCCGGACGGCCTGAGGTCGCGGCGTCAAAGGGCACCCCGGTGATCACCCACTCTGCGTCGCTGTCGTAAGGCTGGAAATTAACCGGAAAACGCATAAAACCAAAGGCGTTAGAAACCAGTGAATTGTCGTACTGATTGCCGAGGGTATTGTACATAAGTCGTCCTCTGTCTGTGCATGAGGCGGGCCTGGGCCGCGCACCATGAAGGTTGAGATAAAAAAAATCCCCTCCGCGTCGTTAGGCCCGACGAGGAAGGGATGGGTTGCTGCCGATTATCAACAATGTCCCGACCCGCTGCAAGCGCTTCGCGGGGCTTTATTCGTCTTCTAAATAGGTGTAGCCATACAGACCACTTTCGAACTCCTGCAGGAACTGCTCACGCAGTTCGTCATCCAGTTCAGAGGTCTGAATCTGCTTACGGAACAGCGTCATCAGTTCGTTCGGATCGAGCTGAACATACTGCAGCATGTCGGCCACGGTATCGCCCTCATCCGACAGCTGAACCTCCACCTCGCCATTCTGGAAGGCAAACACGTCAACCGCTTCGGTGTCACCAAACAGGTTATGCATGTTACCCAGGATTTCCTGATAGGCGCCGACCATAAAGAAGCCGAGCATCGGTGGGTTGTCCACGTCGTACTCCGGCATCGGCATGGTTGTGGCAATACCGTCACCATCAACATAGTGATCGATGGTACCGTCAGAGTCACAGGTGATGTCCAGCAGCACGGCACGACGTTCCGGCTTTTTATTCAGGCCTTCCAGCGGCAGCACAGGGAACAGCTGATCAATGCCCCATGCATCCGGCATGGACTGGAACAGCGAGAAGTTAACGTAGATCTTGTCCGCCATGCGCTCCTGCAACTCGTCGATGATCGGACGGTGCGCGCGGTTGCTGGGATCAAGATGCTGCTGAATGTAGTGACAGATGCTCAGATAAAGCTGTTCTGCCCAGGCGCGCTGTTTCAGGCTGTAGGTACCGGATGAGTAGCCTGTATGGATATCAAACAGGTCCATCTGGCTGTCGTGCAGCCATTCACGCAGCGAACGACGCGTGTCCGGTTCGTGCATCTCCTGCCAGGTTTCCCACATGCTCAGGATAGGACGCGGGGCATCCTCAATCTCTGGCGCTTCTGGCTTACTGAATTCGTTACGCTCAACGCCGATGATGTTAGATACCAGCACCGTGTGGTGAGCTGTGACTGCGCGGCCGGATTCGGTAATCACCGTTGGGTGCTCAAGTCCATGCTCGTCACAGGCTGCGCCAATTCCCCAGATCACGTTATTGGCATATTCATTCAGTCCGTAATTGACCGAACAGTCGGACTGCGAACGGGTACCTTCATAGTCAACGCCCAGGCCGCCGCCAACGTCAAAGCACTTAATGTTGACGCCGAGTTTTGCCAGTTCCACATAGAAGCGCGCAGACTCACGCACCCCGGTCGCGATATCGCGAATGTTAGACATCTGCGATCCCAAATGGAAATGCAGCAGCTGCAGGCTGTCGATCCGACCCGCTTCACGCATGATTTCAACCAGCTTGAGTACCTGCGTTGCTGACAGGCCAAATTTAGATTTTTCGCCGCCGCTCGACTGCCACTTACCAGAACCCTGTGAAGCGAGACGTGCACGAATGCCCAGACGCGGCACCACATTCAGGCGCTCGGCTTCTTCCAGCACCATGCGCACTTCGGTCATCTTCTCCAGAACCAGATAAACCTTGTGCCCTATCTTCTCGCCAATCAGCGCCAGACGAATATATTCACGATCTTTGTAACCATTACATACAATAACCGAACGAGTCTGACCGGCATGAGCCAGTACCGCCATCAGTTCGGCTTTTGAACCGGCTTCCAGACCCAACGGTTCGCCAGAATTGACCAGGGATTCGATGACGCGCTTATGCTGGTTCACCTTGATGGGATACACCAGGAAGTAATCACCGGTGTAACCGTAAGACTCACGTGCGCGTTTAAAAGCAGCGTTTATTGAGCGCAGGCGATGCTGAAGAATCTGAGGGAAACAGAACAGCGCGGGCAGGCGTTGGCCCTGGGCCTCGCGTTCCTTAACCAGCTTAGCCAGATCGACACGCACATCCGGACGATCCGGATCGGGGCAGACGCTAATATGACCCAGTTCATTGACGTCATAGTAGTTATTGCCCCACCAGGCAATGTTGTAGGTCCGCAGCATCAGGCTGGCGTCCTGATCGTTCATCGCCACCTCCTGCATTGAGCGGAGTGCACCTTGTTCGCCAGCTGACGAACCCTTGATATTCTTCATGCCGTCAGACATCGCGAACCTCAATTTTCCGTTGAAAGATAATAATGTAAACCGACTTGAAGGTCGGGAGTCTGGAAATTCGTTGCCACATATTACGTCATGCTCTGTCTGCGTTGCGAACCTGCACGATGCATCACTGTAGTGTTAAGTGTAAAACACTCAGCCGCGTCAGGTACAAAAGGGCCGCGAATAATTCACGACGCTCACCGCCTGGACGATATAAACCGCTATCGCGTCAGAGGTTAACCAGCGCTTGTGTCGGGATAATTACCGAAACCAATAAAATGTCGGCAGAAGAGAAATAAGGACGGGAAACAGGATAACGCCAGCGCCGTGCCAGCACGCGAAAAGGCCGGGAGAGAGAAGATAAGGCTCATTACTCGTATCACCTCCGCACATGTCCTGGACATGTGGAAAACCACCTGGGTGAAAGCCAGACAGCTGTCTGACGGGCGCGACGCGGTAAGCGCGTCATCCTTTTTGCTGCTGAGAACGCAGCGGCGTTTTATACATTTTGCGCCTAAAAAAAGCAAAGAGATTATTTGCTTAATGCACGCGCTGTCAGCAGGATTTTCCACTGCTGCGCGTAAAGTTAACAGTGCAACATCAAAAAGGGCTGGTAATTCGCTCACCGCGTAACCTAAAATAGACGTCCAGATGGTTTTCCATCTAAACAGGTTAATATCCAGGCGGAGTTGGCCTGCGTGCTGACACTACCTGACTGCTCACGGCTTTGCCTTAAGGGGCGTTAAGTCAGCTAATACTCACTTGCGCTATGCAGTCGAATTCAAACCATTGGTAAGGTAAAGAACATAATGGCTAAACATCTTTTTACATCCGAGTCCGTATCCGAAGGACATCCTGATAAAATCGCCGACCAGATTTCTGATGCTGTGCTTGATGCGATCCTGGAACAGGATCCCAAAGCGCGCGTGGCCTGCGAAACGTACGTTAAAACCGGTATGGTTCTGGTTGGCGGTGAGATCACCACCAGCGCCTGGGTTGATATTGAAGAAATCACTCGTAATACCGTACGTGAAATCGGCTATGTTCATTCCGATATGGGCTTTGATGCCAACTCCTGCGCAGTATTAAGCGCAATTGGCAAACAGTCTCAGGATATCAACCAGGGCGTTGACCGCAGCGATCCGCTGGAACAGGGTGCGGGCGATCAGGGTTTGATGTTTGGCTATGCGACAAACGAAACCGATGTTCTGATGCCAGCCCCGGTGACCTATGCGCACCGTCTGGTTCAGCGCCAGGCCGAAGTGCGTAAGAACGGCACGCTGCCATGGCTGCGTCCGGATGCCAAAAGCCAGGTGACCTTCCAGTACGACGACGGCAAAATCGTCGGTATTGATGCGGTCGTTCTGTCAACTCAGCACAGCGAAGCGATCTCACAAAAAGATCTGCAGGAAGCGGTGATGGAAGAAATCATCAAGCCCGTCCTGCCTGCCGAGTGGCTGAGCGCATCCACCAAATATCACATCAACCCAACGGGCCGTTTTGTTATTGGTGGCCCAATGGGTGACTGTGGCCTGACCGGTCGCAAAATCATTGTTGATACCTACGGCGGTATGGCACGTCACGGCGGTGGCGCCTTCTCAGGCAAAGACCCGTCAAAAGTTGACCGTTCAGCCGCCTATGCCGCCCGCTATGTTGCAAAAAACATCGTGGCAGCGGGTCTGGCCGATCGTTGTGAGATCCAGGTTTCCTACGCCATCGGTGTTGCCGAGCCGACCTCCATCATGGTCGAGACCTTTGGCACTGAGAAAGTGTCTACTGAACAGCTGACCTTACTGGTGCGCGAGTTTTTCGATCTGCGTCCTTACGGCCTGATTCAGATGCTGGATCTGCTGCATCCGATCTATAAAGAAACCGCTGCCTATGGCCACTTTGGTCGCGAACATTTCCCTTGGGAAAAAACTGACAAAGCAGAACAGTTGCGTGAGGCTGCGGGCCTGTAAGCCTGAAAACGTCTCAAAAAGCCCTGCCTCGCGGCGGGGCTTTTTTTTTCTTTTTATTCCTCTCGGGCCTTCAGTTTCCCCCACCTGCACATTTTTTTAACTCAGCTACACTTTCTCTCAGCCTGTGCTCAGCTAATGTGTTAACGCTTACAATTTGAAACGCTTTAGATATCGGCTATTTAGGAATTTATCGCCGTAGTTATTCTTCCTAAAATGCGTTATTTTCAGCGTCATCTGATAGGCGTTAAACAGGGCATTGTCAGAAACTTCGAGGGTGCTATACCTCACTGGTTACTTGACCTTTCTGGGTTATAAATGCTGGATTTCAGGGTTTCAGCAAGTGTAAGCGATTACATCAATGTGATCGGGCTCACTTTTTGCCCAGATAAGGTTTTTTAACATCGATAACAACAATGATGGATAATTTTGGAGGCAACCATGCCTGGCAATTCACATAAAAGCAGAACCTCAAATAAGGCAATGACCTTATTTGTCTGCTTTCTGGCAGCCCTTGCAGGCCTGCTGTTTGGGTTGGATATCGGCGTTATCGCCGGTGCACTGCCCTTTATCGCGAAGGACTTTAACGTTACGGCACACCAACAGGAGTGGATTGTCAGCTCAATGATGTTCGGGGCGGCCATCGGTGCTATCGGCAGCGGCTGGATGTCATCGCGTCTGGGGCGTAAAAAAAGCCTGATGGCTGGTGCGATCCTGTTTGTTATTGGCTCACTGTGGTCAGCCATGGCACCTAACCCAGAAATGCTGATCAGCGCACGCGTGCTGTTAGGCCTGGCGGTCGGTATCGCCTCTTACACTGCGCCGCTCTATCTTTCTGAGATTGCGCCTGAAAAAATCCGCGGCAGTATGATCTCGCTTTATCAGTTGATGATTACCATCGGTATTCTGGGTGCGTACCTTTCCGATACCGCGTTCAGCTTCACAGGTAACTGGCGCTGGATGCTGGGCGTGATCACCATTCCTGCCCTGCTGCTGCTGATCGGCGTGTTCTTCCTGCCAAACAGCCCACGCTGGCTGGCGGCGAAAGGAAACTTCCGTGATGCGCAACGCGTACTGGATCGCCTGCGTGATACCAGTGAGCAGGCGAAGCGCGAGCTGGATGAGATCCGTGAAAGCCTGAAGATCAAACAGTCAGGCTGGGGATTATTTACCAGCAGCAGCCACTTCCGTCGTGCGGTGTACCTGGGCATTCTGCTGCAGGTGATGCAACAGTTTACCGGCATGAACGTCATCATGTATTACGCACCGAAAATTTTTGAGATTGCGGGTTTCGCGAATACCACCCAGCAGATGTGGGGAACGGTGATTGTCGGCCTGGTTAACGTACTGGCAACCTTTATTGCTATCGGTCTGGTGGATCGCTGGGGCCGTAAGCCTACCTTGATTCTGGGCTTCCTGGTGATGGCAGCCGGTATGGGCGTTCTTGGCACCATGCTGCACATGGGCATTCATTCACAAGGTGCACAGTACTTTGCCATTGGCATGCTGCTGATGTTTATCGTGGGCTTTGCCATGTCAGCCGGTCCGCTGATCTGGGTTCTGTGTTCTGAAATTCAGCCACTGAAAGGACGCGATTTCGGTATCACCGTTTCAACCACGACTAACTGGATCGCCAACATGATTGTCGGCGCAACCTTCCTGACCATGCTGAATACGCTGGGCAATGCGCCGACCTTCTGGGTCTACGGCCTGCTCAACGTCTTCTTCATCGTCCTGACGGTGATGTTGATTCCCGAAACCAAAAACGTTTCGCTGGAGCACATTGAACGTAACCTGATGGCAGGTAAAAAGCTGCGCGATATCGGTCAGTAAGCCCTCCTCAATATGTCCCCTAGAGCCAGTCAAGGTAAGCTGACTGGCTTTTTTCTTGCCGCTTTACCCACAACTGACAACGAAAAATATCCTACCGTTTCAACGCCCAGACCTTGCCGTTACTGGCTTGCACCTCCCCGCTTCGCTTTTCTTTCATTAAAGTCGAAAAAATATACGCCGATAAATTACCTGACGTTTTCATTATAAAAAGCTTTTTTCAGACTTCGCGTTGACCAGGAAATAGCATGAACAATACCAGCCCTAAAAAGACGATGAGCACCCGTGCTCAGATGCTGCTGGCAGGCGGAATGACGATCGTCGTGGGGTTTACTGCGACCATCGGATTACTCAGTTGGCAGTCCTCGAAAGAACAAAAATCTCTTGCCGCTAACTACCTGCAGCAAATTGCTGCTAGTCACGCCGGGCAAATTCAGCAGGAACTGACGCATGCATTGGATGCCGCTCAAAACCTGGGGCAAAGCCTTGCTGCCCTGCCTGCAGCAGGGATAAACGATCGCAAAGTTGCCGACAAGCTGATGGAATATGCATTAAATAAAAACCCTGACTTTGTGTCGATGACCGTAGTGTTTGAACCCGATGCCTTTGATGGCCGTGACAGTGCCTTTGTCGGGCCGCAGGGAACGCCACCGGGTGGTCGCTATGCCTGGTATGTTGACCGGGACAAAGACGGGCGCTACAAAATGAATCCGGCGCTGGACTTTCTGCAGCCGGGGGCCGGTAATTACTATTTACTGCCGAAAGAAACGCAAAAGGACACCCTGATTGAGCCTTACAGCTTCGCTTATGATGGCGCAAAACCAGAGTGGTTAACCTCGGTGGCTACCCCTGTTATGGTCAATGACAAACTGAAGCTGGTTGTCAGTTCCGATATCCTGCTTTCCGCCATCCAGAAAAAAGTAAACCAGATCAAACCCTGGCACGAAACCGGCTACGCGCTGCTGCTTTCGAACAGCGGCAACGTGATTTCCTCCCCCAATGCAGGTGAAGCCGGCAAAAAATGGCAGGGAAACAGCAACAGCTACCGTACGGCAGTGACAGAACAGTACGATCCCGTACTGAAAGAAAATGCCATGTACACCTGGTACCCGATAAGCGTGGGCAACAACACGAAACCCTGGTATGTAGGGATTGTGGCACCCGTCAGCCAGGTAATGGCGGCGGCTGACAAGCAGCTTTACTGGGCTATTGCGCTGATGATTGTCAGTATCCTTTCCGTGGGGGCCGTGCTGGGTCTGTTATTCAACCGTAAAGTGATGCGTCATCTTGGCGGTGAACCCGAAGAGGCGGCGCGCATTGCGCTGGCCGTTGCTGAAGGTCAGTTAAACAATGGCATTCAGGTTGCGCCAGGCGACAGCAGCAGCCTGTTTTATGCCCTCAACACCATGCAGACACAGTTGCAGAGCATTGTGGGACAAATCAAAGACGCCAGCACCTCGGTCCAGCAGGGAGCGGGCGAAATTGCCGGTGCAAACCTCAACCTCGCCTCACGCACCGAGGAACAGGCTGCTGCACTGGAAGAAACTGCCGCGAGCATGGAGCAGATTAGTGCAGCTATCCGCATGAACGCGGATAATGCACAGCAGGCAACGAGCCTGACTGAAAATGCCACGCGCATCGCCAGCCGGGGGGAAACCCTGGTCGATCAGGTGGTCACTACCATGGCGCAGATTGATGAAAGTTCAAAGAAAATCGGTGATATCACCACGCTGATTAACAGCATCGCGTTTCAGACCAACATTCTGGCACTTAATGCTGCTGTTGAAGCTGCACGCGCAGGCGAACAGGGGCGCGGCTTTGCGGTCGTAGCCGCCGAAGTCCGGAATCTCGCGCAGCGGACAACCAGCGCCGTGAAAGATATTTCCGCCCTGATTGAGGAATCAGTTGTTCGGGTTGAAAATGGCGTTGTGCTGGTCAACGATGCAGGCAAAACCATGCATGAGATGACAAATGCCGTTTCATCAGTGCAGCGCATCATTGGTGAAATCGTTGCTGCATCCGATGAGCAAGCCCGCGGTATTGCGCAGGTGACCATCGCGGTCAATGAAATGGATGGCACGACCCAGCAAAACGCTGCGCTGGTTCAGCAGATGTCAGCGGCGTCCAGCTCACTTGAGGATCAGGCGCAGCAACTGGCTCAGACAATAAGGCAGTTCCATTAAAATAATGTCATGTCTGCCCGTCGGGTTCGGCGGGTACGACTTTTTTGCAGGACCGATATTGCTGTTGAGTTGAGTTCCACGCCGCTGCCGCTTATGCTGAGCGCCATGAAAACATCCCGTCTTCCCATTGCCCTACAACAAGCCGTTATGCGCGCCCTGCGTAGTGGGCTCGAACGGGCAAATGAAAAGCTCGAACAACATTATCCCGAACCCAGGCTGGTTTATCAGCAGCGCGGCACGGCTGCCGGAACGGCCTGGCTGGAAAAATGGGAAATCCGCCTGAATCCTGTCCTGCTGATGGAAAATCAGCAGGCCTTTATTGATGAAGTCGTTCCCCATGAGCTGGCCCATTTGCTGGTGTGGAAAACCTTCGGCCGCGTTGCACCGCATGGCAAAGAGTGGAAATGGATGATGGAGACTGTGCTGGGCGTGCCGGCGCGGCGCACCCATCAGTTTGAGGTCGAGTCGGTGCGCAGCCGCACCTTTGCTTATCGCTGCCAGTGTCAACAGCACCAGCTTACCGTGAGGCGCCATAATCGTGTCGTTCGCGGCGAAAGCGAGTACCGCTGCGTTCACTGCGGTAGCCTATTGAAAGCCGAGGTTTTTCCCCTTTCCTGAGCGGATTCTCATTCCGCCTGAGCAGGCATTCTGTTACCCTGCCGCCCTTTTAAGGACCAGGGGTAAAACTGGAACATGTCTCGCAAATTTCTCATCACGACTGCACTGTTACTCGCGTCTTTTAACAGCCAGGCCCTAAACCTCAACAACTATCATCAAAATAATTTTCAACAGGCAAAAGCCTACGCCGCAGAGATTAATGACGATGCGCCCGGCAGCTTTTACTGTGGCTGTAAAATTACCTGGCACGGCAAAAAGGGGGAGCCTGATCTGAACAGCTGTGGCTACCAGCCGCGCAAAAATGCCCACCGCGCCGCACGTATCGAGTGGGAACACGTGATGCCCGCCTGGGAGTTCGGCCATCAACGTCAGTGCTGGCAGAACGGCGGCCGCAAAAATTGCAGCAAAGATGCCGACTATCGCCGTATCGAAACCGACCTGCATAATCTGCAGCCGGCAATCGGTGAAGTGAATGGCGATCGCGGTAACTATGCCTACAGTCAGTGGAACGGTACGGATAAACAGTACGGTCAGTGCAGCATGCAGATTGATTTTAAAAACAAGCAGGCGCAGCCGCCCGAACGGGCCCGTGGCGCGATAGCCCGGACTTACTTCTATATGCGCGACCAGTATCATCTGCGTCTGTCACGTCAGCAAACGCAGTTATTTACAGCCTGGAACAAGCTCTATCCGGTCAGCAAATGGGAATGCGAGCGCGACCAGCGCATCGCTCGCGTACAGGGGAATCATAATCCTTATGTGCTTGAGGCTTGCACGCGTTAAAATCCCTGCCCTAAACTAACTGTTTCACAGCCCCGCCGCGTCAACCTCGCGGCGTTTAGCTCTCAGGGACATTATGCGCATACCTCGCATTTATCACTCACAGCCTGTTCATGTTGGCAGTGAAATCACGCTTGATGAAGACGCGTCCGGTCATGTTGGTCGCGTGCTGCGTATGACCAGCGGACAGCATTTAGAACTCTTTGATGGCAGTAATCTGACTTTCGCTGCAGAAATCACGCATGTTGATAAAAAACGTGTAAAAGTATCCATCACGGCAAGTCAGGAAGACGATCGCGAGTCGCCCCTCCATCTGCATCTCGGTCAGGTCATGTCTCGCGGCGAAAAAATGGAATTTACCATCCAGAAATCAATCGAACTGGGCGTTAATGTTATTACGCCGCTGTTTTCTGAACGCTGTGGTGTCAAACTGGATGCCGAACGCCTGGCAAAAAAAATTCAGCAGTGGCAAAAGATTGCTGTTGCCGCCTGCGAGCAGTGTGGTCGTAACCGGGTACCCGAAATCCGTCCGGCCATGGCACTGGAAGCCTGGTGCAGTGAAGCGGAAAGTGGGTTAAAACTGAACCTGCACCCGCGCGCCAGCCATAGCATCAACACATTGCCTCAGCCGGTTGAGCGCGTTCGCCTGCTGATTGGTCCGGAAGGCGGGCTTTCAGCTGACGAAATTGCCATGACGGCGCAGCACGGTTTTACCGATATTCTGCTTGGCCCACGGGTTTTACGTACCGAAACAACGGCCCTGACTGCCATTACGGCACTTCAGGTGAGGTTTGGTGACCTGGGTTAAGCGATACTTTTAGCTCCACTGGGACGCCTGTAATCAACATCGCGTTCTGACTGCTCAGCCCCTTTTTGCCCGAACGAAACGAGACGGTAACCGCCGCCTCCTTCAGGAGATAATAATGATCAAGCTTGGCATCGTGATGGACCCAATCTCATCCATCAACATTAAAAAAGACTCCAGCTTTGCAATGCTGCTGGAAGCACAGCGCCGGGGTTACGAAATCCACTACATGGAGATGAACGATCTCTCCCTGCGCGGTGGTGTGGCTTACGCCCGCACTCGCCTGCTTAGCGTGGAACAGAATGCCGAAAGTTGGTATCAGTTTGGCAGTGAGCAGCAGATTAAACTGGCCGATCTCAACGTCGTATTGATGCGTAAAGACCCGCCGTTTGACACCGAGTTTATCTACTGTACCTACATCCTGGAACGGGCTGAAGAGCAGGGCACGCTGATCGTCAACAAGCCGCAAAGCCTGCGCGACTGTAACGAAAAACTGTATACCGCCTGGTTTGCTGAATTCACGCCGGACACCCTGGTCACGCGTTCTAAGCAACAGCTGCGGGCGTTCTGGCAAGAGCATGGCGACGTCATCATGAAACCGCTGGACGGCATGGGCGGCGCCTCTATTTTCCGAGTGAAGCAGGACGATCCGAATTTCGGCGTTATCGCTGAAACCCTGACTGAACATGAAAGCCGTTACTGCATGGCGCAAAACTACCTGCCAGCTATCAAAGACGGTGATAAGCGCGTGCTGGTGGTGGATGGCGAACCGGTTCCTTATTGTCTGGCGCGTATTCCCCAGGGGGGAGAAACCCGCGGAAACCTGGCGGCTGGCGGACGCGGTGAAGCGCGCCCGCTGAGCGAAAGTGACTGGGAAATCGCCCGCCGCGTCGGTCCAACACTGAAGGCCAAAGGCCTGATTTTTGTGGGCCTCGACATTATTGGTGATAGACTGACTGAAGTTAACGTGACCAGCCCAACATGCATTCGTGAAATTGAGGCCGCCTTCCCTGTCTCCATCACCGGTATGCTGATGGACGCCATTGAGAAGCGCCTGAGCTGAGCATAACGCTGGGGCCATGCTCCGTGATCAACCCAACACCGGTGCAGCAATCACGCACCGGTTATCTTTGGTAAAGCATGTGAGAATGAATTTACAGCATCACTTTTTAATTGCCATGCCATCGTTGCAAGATCCCTTTTTTAAACGTTCTGTCGTCTACGTTTGTGAGCATAACGAAGAAGGGGCAATGGGGCTGATTATCAATAAGCCGATGGAAAACCTGACGGTTGAAGGCATTCTGAAAAAGCTCAAGATCGCCGAAGATAACCGCGATCCGGCTATCAATCTTGATAAGCCTGTGTTCAGCGGTGGTCCGCTGGCGGAAGATCGGGGCTTTATCCTGCACTCGGCACAGCGCACCTTTACTTCCAGCATTCGGGTGTCAGACAACACCGTGATTACCACCTCACGTGACGTGCTGGAAGCGATCGGTACAGCCTCACAGCCCGATCATGTGCTGGTCGCGCTGGGTTATTGTGCCTGGGAAAAAGACCAGCTTGAAAATGAGCTGATGGAGAACGCCTGGCTGACCACACCGGCTAACAGCAATATTTTGTTCCAGACGCCCATCGCCGAGCGCTGGCGTGAAGCCGCGCGCAGTATGGGCATTGATATTCACAACATGGCCAGCGATGCAGGTCACGCCTGATGAATACACAAACGTTGTTAGGTTTTGACTTCGGCACCAAAAGCATCGGCGTTGCGGTTGGTCAGCAGCTGACGGGCAGCGCCCGTCCGTTAAGCGCGATTAAGGCGCAGGACGGGACGCCAGACTGGCTGCAAATTGAAAAGCTGCTTAAAGAGTGGCAGCCCGACTTTGTTGTGGTGGGTTTGCCACTGAACATGGACGGCACCGAGCAGCCTTTAACAGCCCGCGCCCGTAAGTTTGCGAATCGCCTGCATGGCCGTTTTGGTATTCGCGTTGAGCTACAGGATGAGCGCCTCAGCACCGTTGAAGCGCGCGCCGGTTTGTTTGAACGGGGTGGCTATCGTGCCCTGAATAAAGGTTCAGTCGATTCCCAGTCAGCGGCGATTATCCTGCAGGACTGGTTTGAAACCCATTAATGAATCACCCCTTCGGCCTGACGGGCTAACCGACTCTGCTCAAAGGTTTGCATTCCGGCCTGCGCGCCGGTTTGCAGAATAGCGGGAATCTGATGCATTTTGCCTTCCCGAATCAGATTGACCACCGCGCTGGTGGCAATCAGCACCTCAAACAGCCCCACGCGTGTCTCATCTGTGGCTGAAACCAGCTGCTGCGCAATAACGGCTTTCAGACTGCCCGCCAGCTGGGTGCGTATCAGCGCCTTTTCATCTGCAGGGAACACATCCACCAGCCGATCCACCGCCTGGACTGCGCCGCGCGTATGCAACGTCGCCAGCACCAGATGTCCGGTTTCTGCCGCGGTTAATGCCTGGCGAAAGGTATCGCTGTCGCGTAACTCTCCCAGCATAATCACATCGGGATCTTCGCGTAAGGCCGCTTTCAGGCCCAGACTAAACGAGCGGCAATGCAGCCCCACTTCGCGCTGTTGAATCAGGGACTGCTGGCTGTGATGAATAAACTCAATGGGATCTTCCAGCGTGAGAATATGACGGGCCTGCTGCCGGTTGATGGCATCGACCATGGCGGCGAGCGTGGTGGATTTACCGCTACCGGTCGCGCCGGTAATCAAAATCAGCCCGTCCTGTTTGTTCAGCAAGGTGGGCACAACCTGCGGAAGGCGTAAATCCGCAAGCGAAGGACAGCGGCTGGCAATAATACGCAGCGCCAGAGACAGCCCGTTGCGCTGCATAAACAGGTTCGCGCGCAGGCGCTGCCCGTTAACCAGTGTTAAGGCGAAATCCAGCTGCCCTTCTCGCTTTAGCACCTGCTGCTGTTCGCTGTCCAGCCATGACGAGGTAAATCGCGCCATCCAGTCGGATGGCAGGATGGGCTGGCCGGGCAGCGTTTCAAGCCCGCCCTGACGGCGCCAGTACGGCGAATGTCCGTTACAAAGGTGCAGATCGGCGGCGTTATGCTTTACACTAAGCTCCACTAATTCATCCAAATCCATTTTGATCTCCAGACTATGACTTCAATCCAGCACAACTTACAGCAAGTCCGTCAGCGAATCGCTGCTGCTGCAACCCGTTGCGGCCGGTCGCCAGAAGAAATTACGCTACTTGCAGTGAGCAAAACAAAGCCTGCGAGCGCGGTCGAAGAAGCCGCAGCGGCGGGACAGATCGATTTTGGTGAGAATTACGTTCAGGAAGGGGTTGAAAAGATTCAGTCACTGACCTCACATCCTGCCTTGACCTGGCACTTCATTGGCCCGCTGCAGTCCAATAAAAGCCGCCTGGTCGCTGAACACTTTGCCTGGTGTCATACGGTCGATCGTCAGAAGATCGCACAGCGTCTTAACGATCAGCGGCCTGAACATCTGCCGCCGCTCAATGTCTTAATCCAGGTAAATATCAGTGATGAAAACAGCAAATCTGGCATCATGCTGGAGGCGGTTGCCGGACTGGCTCAGGACATCCTGACAATGCCGCGTTTGCGTTTGCGCGGGCTGATGGCGATTCCGGCACCCGAAGAAGATTATCAGCGACAGCTGGCGGTATGCCAGCAAATGGCTGATGCTTTTGACCAGCTTAAACAGCAGTATAGCGACGTTGATACGCTTTCCCTTGGGATGAGCGATGACATGGAGGCGGCAATTGCCGCTGGCAGTACGATGGTGCGCATTGGCACCGCCATTTTTGGCGCGCGAGATTACACACAACCTTCACAACAATAATTGAGGAACTTCATGTTAACAATGACGTTTTTAGTAAAAACGCTAATCGATCTCTACGTCATGGTGCTGCTGCTGCGCATCTGGATGCAGTGGTCACGTTGTGATTTTTATAACCCGCTTGCGCAGTTTGTCGTGAAGATTACTCAGCCGATTGTAAAACCCCTGCGTCGTATCCTTCCGGCTCTGGGTCCGATTGATACGGCCTCACTGCTGTTGGCCTTTGTGCTGACAACGCTTAAATATCCCCTTCTGCTGCTGATTCAGGTCGGCGTGTTCTCTGTTGATCCCACGAATTTGCTGGTTGGCCTGCTGTCGCTGTTGAAATCTGCAGGTTATCTGGTGTTCTGGGTCATTATCATTCGCTCCCTGATGAGCTGGATCAGTCAGGGCCGCGGCCCGATGGACTATGTGCTGATTCAGTTGACCGAGCCGTTAATGGCGCCGATTCGTCGTATTCTTCCTGCCATGGGAGGCATCGACTTCTCAGCCATGATCGTGATTCTGGTGCTGTATGCCCTGAATTTCCTTGGCATGGATCTTTTCCCGGGTCTCTGGTATTTGCTGTAAATGAATCAAACTGGAACTGTTATGCAAAAAGTTGTTCTTGCCACCGGCAATCCCGGCAAAGTACGTGAGCTGGCGGATCTGCTCGCTGACTTTGGTCTGGATGTCGTGGCGCAAACCGAACTTGGCGTGGAATCCGCCGAGGAAACCGGCCTGACCTTTATTGAAAATGCCATCCTGAAAGCGCGCCATGCCGCGCAGGTTACCGGCCTGCCTGCTATCGCAGATGACTCTGGCCTGGCCGTGAATGCGCTGGGTGGCGCGCCCGGGATTTACTCAGCCCGCTATGCTGGTGAAGACGCCAGCGACCAGCAGAATCTGGAAAACCTGCTTCAGGCTCTGGAAAACACGCCTGACGGACAACGTCAGGCGCAGTTTCACTGCGTGCTGGTTTATCTACGTCATGCTGCCGACCCAACGCCGCTGGTCTTCCACGGTGCTTGGGAAGGGGAAATTACCCGAACGGCATCCGGTGAAGGTGGCTTTGGTTACGATCCGGTGTTCTGGGTTCCGGCACTGGGTAAAACTGCAGCCGAACTGACTAAGGCAGAGAAAGGAAAAGTCTCTCATCGTGGTAAAGCATTGACGCTGTTACTGGAAGCGATGCGTAATGCCTGATTTACCGCCTCTGAGTTTGTACATCCACATTCCCTGGTGTGTACAGAAATGCCCCTACTGCGATTTTAATTCTCACGCATTGAAGGATGAGGTGCCGCACGTTGAGTATGTGCAGCACCTGCTGCGCGATCTTGAACACGACCTGCCGCTGATCCAGGGTCGTGAGGTTCGCACGATCTTTATCGGCGGCGGGACGCCAAGCCTGTTAAGCAGCAGCGCCATGCAGATGTTGATGGATGGCGTACGCGAGCGGCTGACGCTAACAGCCGATGCTGAAGTCACGATGGAAGCCAATCCGGGCACGGTGGAAGCGGATCGCTTCAGCGCCTATCAACGCGCCGGTATTAACCGAATCTCGATTGGTGTCCAGAGCTTCAGCCCGCAGAAACTGGAACGTCTGGGCCGTATCCACGGACCGGAAGAAGCGAAGCGTGCCGCAGCACTGGCACAGGGTTTAGGGCTGCGCAGCTTCAACCTTGACCTGATGCACGGCCTGCCCGATCAGTCGCTGGCCGAGGCGCTGGATGATTTGCGCCTGGCGATTGCGCTCAACCCGCCGCATCTCTCCTGGTATCAGTTGACGATTGAGCCCAATACGCTGTTTGGCTCTCGCCCGCCAACCCTGCCGGATGATGATGCGCTATGGGATATTTTTGAGCAGGGCCACCAGTTGCTGACTGCGGCAGGTTATGAGCAATACGAAACCTCGGCCTATGCTAAACCGGGCTACCGCTGTGAGCACAACCTGAACTACTGGCGCTTTGGCGATTATCTGGGCATTGGTTGTGGTGCGCATGGCAAACTGACTCAGCCAGATGGCCGTATTGTCCGTACCGTAAAAGTGCGCCATCCGCGTGGCTTTATGAAGGGCAATTATCTCGATAAGCAGTACGACGTTGCAGACGAGGATAAGCCTTTTGAGTTCTTCATGAACCGTTTTCGTCTGCTGGAGGCCGCGCCGCGTGCAGACTTTAGCCGCTATACCGGGCTGCATGAAACGCTGATTCGCCCACAGCTCGACGAGGCCATTGCCGCAGGTTACATCACTGAATCGCCGGAACACTGGCAGATTACAGAGAAAGGGAAACTGTTTCTGAACTCGTTGCTGGAGCTGTTTTTAGCGGAAGCCTAGAGCATTCTGGCCCGGAAGCATCACTAAAGCGACCGGGCCGTTTGCGCGAACATCAACCGCGTTCGGTATTCTGTCTCAGTTGTAACAGCTTCGTATTTATAATGGCGATGTTGACCTCACAGGGCATACCATCATCCAGATAGACGGTTTCGTTGATCTCCAGCGCCGCCTCATTCGCATTAAAATTCAATAGTCTGAGCTGCTCACCATCGGTGACGTTGATGGCATTCAGTTGCTGATCGCGACGCTGAATTTTCTTGCCGGTGATCTGTTCAATGTACGAATACTTTGAGATCTCCAGTCGTCCAAACTCCATGCTGCTAAACAGGCTGACAGGCAGGTGGATATATTCCAGCGCAACGGGGATGTCATCAAAACACATCAGACGAACAATTTTGTAAATCTGGTCACTGTTCTTGATGCGTAAAGCCTGCGCCATATCCGGCCCGGGCACTTTAATGATGCTGGCAGTCAGCACCTTTCTGACCGCTTTATGCCCTTTTTTGTGTGCCTGATAATCAAACGGGGAAAGCGCATGAAACCGGCCTGAGTGATTACTCTTGCCGATGGACCCCACGAACAGCCCGGAGCCTTTCACCCGATAAATACGCTGTTGCTCAATAAGAATGCGGGTGGCTTCCCGCACCGTCGCCCGGGTAATACCAATGTTCTTAGCAATCGCGATTTCCGTGTCCAGCTTATCGCCCGGCAGCAGTCCATCCTGCATGATCTTTGTCAGGATATAGTCGACTACCTCTTTTTGCTTCTCTGTAATGCCATCGAACATCAGCATATTCCCGAATAGTGTGCCCGTGCCTGCGGTGCCCTGCAGCAAACCCTGCAGGCCCGGTTTTCGTCACGACGTGCCCGTGAGCAAAGATCCAGATGTGATCCAGCTAACGATTTTGCACTCAAACCCCACGCGCCCCGCCAGAAATGATTCTTGCATATTGTATCTGTACAGGTCGAGGTGCATCATCAAGATGACTAGACAGCTTGAACATGTCTATACGTACAAGCCGGTTTTTGCAACAGCAATTTGTCAGAACTGACGAGTGCAACTTAAATTAATACCTTGTTTTAGAGTAAGTTAATGTCATTTACGTTTACCCCTCAGCCGTGAGTAGTTTTGTCAGATGAAATAAAAAAGGCAAAGCCGCAGGGATAAACAGAGAAAGATGACTGTACAGCTTGATGAATTCTGGAAGCCAGCTGGCTGACTTTTTTGCCTAACCTTTTATCCAGGACATTGTATGCCGAATCTGACCCAATGGCTGAATGCTGAAAAAATTCAATATATTGAGCGCGTATCCGACTGGAAAGCCGCGATTCAGGTCGCGGGCGATCCTCTTCTTAGTGAGGGGGCGATTTCACAGGATTACATTGACACCATCATCCGCCTCAAACAGGAAACCGGTCCCTACTTCGTTATTGCGCCGCGCATTGCCATGCCGCATGCCCGCCCTGAGCAGGGTGCCAAAAAGCTGGGATTATCCGTAGTCAAGCTGGCTAACCCGGTCACCTTTGATGCAGGAGAGAATGATCCTGTCGATATCCTTTTTATGTTCTCCGCCCCTGACAGCAACAGCCACATTGAGATGATCTCCCAGCTGGCTGAGGTGCTTACCGATGACGACGTGATGGAGCGCGTTTATCAGGCACAAAGCCAACACGCACTCTGTGCCCTGTTGTTAGCAGACAGCATATCCCGTTAACTCGTTAAAATTAAAAGAGGTTTTTATGAAAATTATGGCAGTTTGTGGTTCAGGCCTGGGAAGCAGCTTCATGATGGAAATGAACATCAAAAAAGTGCTTAAAGCGATGGATATGACGGCAGACGTTGAACACGCCGATCTCGGTTCGGTCACGCCAGACGTGGCAGATGTGTTCGTGATGGCAAAAGACATCGCCTACAGCGCTAACCTGCCACCGGAAAAAGTCATCATTATCAATAACATTATCGACCTGAAGGAAGTTGAGCAGAAAATTCGCGACTACTTCAATAAATAACCCTGTCACCCACTTAAAAAAGAACACTTACCGCTGAGGTTATTATGTTTATACAAAACCTTTTACTGGTAGTTGTCGACGTGCTGAAAGTCCCCTCTATTCTGGTCGGGCTGGTCGCCATGTTCGGTCTGATAGCGCAACGTAAACCGCTGCCGGATGTGATAAAGGGTACGGTAAAAACCATCCTGGGTTTTTTAGTACTGGCAGGCGGTGCCACTGTGTTAGTGGGATCGCTGACGCCGCTGGGGGATATTTTCAAACACGCGTTCAACGTCCAGGGCATTATTCCCAATAACGAGGCGATGGTTTCTATCGCCCTGGCGAAGTATGGTGCGCCCACGACGCTGATTATGGCCTTCGGCATGGTGGCCAATATTACCGTCGCCCGCTTTACGCGTCTGAAATATATCTACCTCTCAGGTCATGTCACTTTTTATATGGCCTGCATGATCGCGATTATTCTTTCGGTGGCGGGTTTCGAGGGCGTGCAGCTTATCTATACCGGCTCGCTGACGCTGGGCATGTTAATGGCCTTTTTCCCGGCACTGGCGCAGCCCTACATGCGTAAAATCATTGGGCACGATCAGGTCGCGCTGGCGCACACCGGTACGGTTGGCTATGTCCTGTCGGGCTGGATAGGTTCTTTGGTGGGCAAAGGTTCTAAATCCACCGAAGAGATGAACATGCCAAAAAACCTGAGTTTTTTGCGTGACAGCACCATCTCTATTTCCCTGACGATGATGGTCATCTATTTTATTTTGTCCATTTCGGCAGGCAGAGAATACGTGGAGAGTCAGTTCAGCCACGGGCAAAACTATCTGGTGTACTCCTTTGTGCAGGCCATTACCTTCGCTGCAGGTGTTTTTATTATCCTCCAGGGCGTGCGTTTGATTCTGGCCGAAATTGTGCCGGCGTTTACCGGGTTTTCAGAGAAGTTGGTGCCAAGCGCGCGTCCGGCACTCGACTGCCCTATTGTGTTCCCCTATGCGCCTAACGCCGTTCTGGTCGGTTTTATTTCCAGCTTTATCGGCGGCCTGGTCGGGCTGTTTATTCTGGGACAGCTGCACTGGATATTAATTCTGCCTGGCGTGGTACCGCACTTTTTCTGCGGCGCAACCGCAGGCGTTTTTGGTAATGCTACCGGCGGGAAACGCGGGGCCATGTTAGGTGCCTTTGCCCACGGTATTCTGATTACCTTCCTCCCGGTCGCCTTATTGCCTGTCCTGGGCGCCATCGGCCTGACGAATACCACCTTCTCAGACACCGACTTCGGCGTCACGGGGATTCTGTTGGGGAATATGGCCAGATTCCTTGATAAAGGGACCATTACCATGGTGATCACTGGAATTTTTGCCCTGCTGGTTATCTATAACTATGTCGCCCGTAGCAAAACGGTCGTCAAAGAGGCCAATAACGATTGACAGGCATCAGGGGCTGACTCCAGCCCCTTTTTTCAACAACGTGCTAAAGCAGAAAAACGCCAGCCGTGGCGGCGTGACGTTCAGGATGAAAGGCAGACGACCAGGCGGCGCAGGCCGTCTGAAAAGCACTATTTCAGCGAACCGACCAGGGCTTTACGGTCATTCTCAAGCGTAATCACCCGGTTACAAACCGCTTTGCCAAACTGCTGGAAATCGGCTTCCTGATTGTTCCACTCGCTCTGAATGGCGTTTTGCAGGCCGCCAAGATTGCCCATCAAGCCCTGCAAACCGCTACCGCCACCGTTGGACATCGCCTTGCTGCCCATCTCATTGATGCTGTCCTGCAGAATACCGCCCATCGCCTGATTAACCAGCTGTTGACCATCGGCACGCACCTGATCGATCGCCTGATGATGGAAGGTTAAACCATCGCTGCGATGCTCAATAATACGGTTCATCTGGGTTTTTAACTGCGTATTCAGCGTAGCCAGTCGGCTATGTAACCGGCTGGATTCGCCAACCTGCTGAGTAATGATGTTATCCAGCGCGGCACGCCCTTTCTCCAGACGGGATGTTGCTCCGTTATCGATCCAGGGAAGATCGCGGCGTAAGGCATTTTGATAATCAATCGCCTTCTGACGGTTAGCGGCGTTCAGGGCCATCTTCTGACCGTTGAACTGCACATCCCCCAGCGTCGATATCTGCAGATTGCCATTTGCGCCCACCACCTGCACGCTTTGTGGCGTAATCACAACATCATCCTGCGGTTTGACACTGCACTCCCAGGCAGCCTGGGCCTGCGTTGCCGCCAGTAAAAGGCCGGCGACCAGCGCGTTACGAATCATACAATCTCCCTGTCTGGGTGTGAAAGCGACACTGCTGGTAACTTAGTCCCACCAGACGTCAAAGAGTTCGGTAACTTTCACATCCTGCAGCTTGCGGTCTTCCAGCCACTTGCGCACGAGTTCACGATGCTCATCGGTGCATTTACCGGTTTGCTGCAGGCAAATCAGCCCTTCCCACGCCAGATAACCGCTGCCATCGTAAGCCAGACCATTAGGATCGATCGCTTCGTTGATGAACTGGTTCAGGGTTTCATCGATGTCACTTTCAGACGTGCCTTCAGGAAAACGCCAGGCCACGGAAAAGCCCAGTTCCTGGAATTCATCGATATGTAATTTTTTACGTAAACGGCGGCTGCGTTGTGTGGCCATTATTTCACCCTCTCAAACATTAAATCCCATACGCCATGGCCTAAACGCTGCCCGCGCTGCTCAAATTTTGTCAATGGACGCGTTTCAGGACGCGGCACATAGGTGCTGTCTTCAGACAGGTTACGATAACCTGCGATGCTGCTCATGACCTCAAGCATATGTTCTGCATAAGCTTCCCAGTCGGTTGCCATATGGAATACGCCACCCAGCTTGAGCTTACGCATCACCAACTCGGCGAAAGGCACCTGCACGATACGGCGTTTATTGTGACGGGCTTTGTGCCACGGGTCGGGAAAGAACAGCTGAACCATGCGCAGTGAGTTATCAGGGATCATCTTTTCCAGCACTTCAACCGCATCATGGCACATCACGCGCAGATTGCTGACGTCGGCTTCTTTCGCCGAGGCCAGGCAGGCACCTACGCCTGGCGCGTGCACTTCAATTCCCAGGAAGTTTTGGTGGGGAGTGTTTTGCGCCATGGTCACCAGCGAGGCCCCCATGCCAAAGCCGATCTCCAGCGTTACCGGGGCTTCGCGGCCAAACAGCGCGGGCAAATCTACGGGATCAGGCTGATATTCAACACCCATCTCTGGCCAGTAGTTATCCAGCGCCAACTGCTGGCCTTTGGTTAAGCGGCCTTGGCGGCGCACAAAACTGCGAATCCGACGCAACGGGCGTCCATTCTCATCAAATTCCGGGGTGATGACATCATTAATCATGTTGAAGCCTGCTGGTTTGCCTGTTCTGGGAAACGGGCATTATGCAAAGTTCAAAAGCAGAAGCAAGCCTTTGCCACGTTCTGCTTTATTCCTGCGTGCCCTGAAGCGCAATTTCCTGCCTGAGTGTAGAGTAAACCGCAAAAATTTCCTTGTTATGATGCCAGCCTGCAGGCAAAGACGGCCAACGCTATCGGAAACTTATAAAGACATTGTCTGCCGCCGCTGCTGGCTCAGCTTGCGGTACTGCTGAGGAGACATGCCAACATACCTGGCAAACGTGCTGTAAAAACGGCTGCTGGAGCGGAAACCGGCCGTCAGCGCTACATCCAGAACGGTGATATCGGTATCGCTCAGGAGCGCCCTGACATGATTGATCCGCATGGCCGTGATGTACTGTTTTAGCGTCAGCTGCATCACGCGCTGAAAAATGCCCATCGCATAATTCGCATTGAGTTTAACGTGTTCGGCCACGTCATTGATGGTTAAAGCCTGATCGTAGTTATCTGCGATAAACTCCAGCATCTGGCTGACATAAAACTGAGCATGGCGCGAAACGCTGTTCTTGTGCGTGCGCGACGTTTTGTTCACCAGCACCGGCTGCCATCCCGACAAACTAAAGCGCTTAAGCATCAGACCAATTTCATCAACGGCAAGCTGGCGAATCTGTTCGTCGGGACTGTTCAGCTCCTGCTGCCAGCGCTGCACTTCAAACGCGCTGAGCTGCTGCTTCGCCACAGATTTAATCACCATGCCGTGGGTGACATGATTGATTAACTCCCTGTCGAGCGGCCAGGACAAAAACAGATGCATCGGCAGGTTCAGAATAGCCATGTTCTGGCAGCGTCCGGGACGGGTGAGTTGATGTGGCGTACAGGCCCAAAACAGGGTGATGTAACCCTGCTTGATCTGAACGACCTCGTTATTAATGAGGTACTCCACGTCACCGTCAAAGGGCACATTCACCTCAACCTGACCGTGCCAGTGGCTGGTGGTCATGGCCAGCGGCGGACGCAGTTCGATATCCATGCGCTGATATTCAGAATAGAGCGACAGCGGGCTGCGGGTCTGCTTTTCATCGCTGCTGCACATATGCGGGTCGGGCGGAAGTGGTACGACAGGCTGCATAATCATCATTCCCTCTCCTGAATTATCAGAACCCTGCCATATCTGAACGGCTCAGGCCAGTCTCAGAGGCGAGAAATGCGCGGTCAGCATGACGTTTTCGCCTGTCATCACACCAGATACTCTTCTTTCCGTGCAAATTTGTCCCAAAAACTCAGATCTGCTCGCCGCCAGCATCAGATCTGAGTTTTCGGGAATGCTCGTTCCGTAAGGCGGAAGTTTCTCGATGAATGGCGTGACATTCTGGCGTTATCCAACCTTGTAATGGAGCGTCCTGATGTCTGTACCCAAAATTACCTTTATTGGCGCGGGTTCCACTATTTTCGTCAAAAATATCCTTGGCGATGTCTTTCACCGCGATGCGCTGAAATCCGCCCATATCGCGTTGATGGATATTGATGCGACCCGGCTTGAAGAGTCCTTTACCGTGGTCAGTAAGCTGATGAGTTCGGCTGGTGCGGCCGGAAGAATCACCTGCCACACCGACCAGAAAGCGGCATTAGCGGATGCCGATTTTGTCGTGGTCGCGTTTCAGATAGGCGGCTATGAACCCTGTACCCTCACTGATTTTGCGGTGTGTAAGCGTTACGGTCTTGAGCAGACCATCGCCGACACGCTTGGCCCGGGCGGCATCATGCGCGCGCTGCGCACCATCCCGCATCTCTGGCAGATTTGTGAAGACATGACGGCAGTATGTCCTGATGCCACCATGCTTAATTACGTTAACCCCATGGCGATGAACACCTGGGCGATGTACGCGCGTTATCCGCATATCAAACAGGTTGGCCTGTGCCATTCCGTTCAGGGAACGGCGGAAGAGCTGGCTTACGATCTCAATCTTAACCCGGCCGATTTACGTTACCGCTCTGCCGGCATCAACCACATGGCCTTTTACCTGGAGCTGGAGCGAAAAACTGCAGACGGGGCTTACGTGAATCTCTACCCGGAACTGCTTGCCGCTTTTGACGCCGGGCAGGTACCGAAACCCAACATGCATGGCAATACGCGCTGTCCCAACATTGTGCGCTATGAGATGTTCAAAAAACTGGGCTATTTCGTTACCGAGTCTTCAGAACATTTTGCAGAATATACGCCCTGGTTTATCAAGCCGGGACGAGAGGATCTGATTGCGCGCTACCAGATCCCGCTGGATGAGTATCCCAAACGCTGCGTCGAGCAGCTGGATAACTGGCGTACCGAGCTTGAACATTACAAGCGCGCTGAGCGTATTGAAAGCAAACCCTCGCGCGAATATGCCAGCGCCATTATGAATGCCATCTGGACAGGTGAACCGGCCGTGATTTACGGCAACGTGCGTAACGATGCATTGATCGACAACCTGCCGCAGGGATGCTGTGTTGAGGTCGCCTGCCTGGTGGATGCCAACGGGATTCAGCCTACGAAGGTGGGAACCCTGCCCTCACATCTGGCAGCCATGATGCAAACCAATATCAACGTGCAGACGCTGCTGACCGAAGCCATCCTGACCGAAAACCCTGAGCGGGTTTACCACGCGGCCATGCTGGATCCCCATACGGCGGCGGTGCTGGGCATCGAGGAGATTTATGCGCTGGTGGATGAGCTGATCGCCGAACACGGGGACTGGCTGCCCGCCTGGCTGCACAAATAATGCCTGTGTCTCCGGGCGTGCTGTCCGGCTGCGGCTCTATTCCTTAACAGAAGGCGGGCGCTGGCAACAGCGTCCCGGTACCCGATGAGCATTTCAATAACGACAAAACTCAGCTATGGATTCGGCGCATTTGGGAAAGATTTTGCTATTGGCATTGTTTATATGTACCTGATGTATTACTACACCGACGTGGTAGGTTTGTCGGTTGGCCTCGTCGGTACGCTGTTTTTAGTGGCCAGGATCTGGGACGCAATAAACGATCCGATCATGGGCTGGATCGTAAATGCCACGCGATCGCGCTGGGGGAAATTCAAACCCTGGATTTTTGCAGGCACGCTGGCAAACTCGCTGGTGCTGTTCCTGTTGTTTAGCGCCCATCTGTTTGAAGGCACCACGCAGGTTATTTATGTCTGTGTGACGTATATCTTGTGGGGCATGACCTACACCATTATGGATATTCCGTTCTGGTCGCTGGTGCCTACCATCACGCTGGACAAGCGCGAACGTGAACAGCTGGTTCCCTGGCCACGCTTTTTCGCCAGCCTTGCCGGGTTTGTTACCGCAGGCCTGGCCCTGCCCTTTGTCAGTTATGTTGGCGGCGACAATCGTGGCTTAGGCTTCCAGATGTTTACCCTGGTGTTAATCGCCTTTTTTATCGTCTCCATGTTAGTCACGCTGCGAAACGTGCATGAAGTCTATTCGTCCACCCGCGACGAAACCTCAGGCAGTGACCGCCTGGGGCTAAAAGCCATTGTTGCCCTCATTTACCGTAACGATCAGCTTTCCTGCCTGCTGGGAATGGCGCTGGCTTACAACATCGCGGCTAACATCATTACCGGCTTTGCCATTTACTATTTCACCTACGTCATCGGCGATGCCGGGCTGTTTCCCTACTACCTCTCTTATGCAGGCGCGGCAAACCTCGTCACGTTAATCCTGTTCCCGAAACTGGTAAACATCCTGTCGCGCCGCATTCTGTGGGCGGGCGCGTCCGCGCTGCCGATACTGAGCTGTGGCGTGCTGTTCGCTATGGCACTGGCAGGCTATCACTCAACGCTGCTGATTGTGGTGGCCGGCATCCTGTTAAACACCGGTACCGCGCTTTTCTGGGTGCTCCAGGTCATTATGGTGGCGGACACCGTTGATTACGGCGAATACAAGCTGCACGTGCGCTGCGAGAGCATCGCCTATTCAGTGCAGACGATGGTGGTGAAAGGCGGCTCCGCCTTTGCCGCTTTCTTTATCGCCGTGGTGCTGGGCATGATTGGCTATATGCCCAATATCGTACAGTCGCAGGAAACCCTTGTAGGCATGCAATTTATTATGATTGCGCTGCCGGCTTTGTTTTTTATGCTGACGCTACTGCTCTATTTCCGCTTCTATAAGCTGAACGGCGATATGCTGCGGAAAATCCAGATCCATCTGCTCGATAAATACCGTAAACCGCAGGAGCCAGAAACCCTCCCGCTCAGGATGCAAGACAAGATCAACGTCTGACCAGTAAAAGCCCTTTGCAGGCTTCTGTGAAAGATGTCGCGGGCCGGATTCACATCGTCTGGCCTGCTACTGTCTCCCGGCGGCTCCTGATATTGTCAGGCCCGGCACGACGCTGCCGCACGGGACAGACAGGCCGGTATGAAACAGGCCTTTTCAATCTTCCGGTTTACTCTCACTGGCGCTTATGCTGGAATTCCTGCCCGAATATCGCGTAATCACGGAAATATCCTTTTTATGATGCAAGCCCCGCAGTTCGCGCAACAGGTGCTGGACTGGTATCAGCGCTTTGGCCGCAAAACCCTGCCGTGGCAGCTGGAAAAAACACCCTACAAGGTGTGGCTGTCCGAAGTCATGTTGCAGCAAACTCAGGTTGCCACGGTTATCCCCTATTTTGAGCGCTTCATGGCGCGGTTTCCTGACGTCAGCGATCTGGCCGCCGCGCCCCTGGATGAGGTGCTGCATCTCTGGACCGGTCTGGGCTATTACGCCCGTGCGCGCAACCTGCATAAAGCGGCAAAACAGGTGGTGGACCTTCATGGCGGTGAGTTTCCCCGCCACTATGATGAGGTCGCCGCTTTACCCGGCGTTGGCCGATCCACCGCTGGCGCGATTTTATCTCTGTCGCTGGGTCTGCATTTCCCTATTCTCGATGGCAACGTTAAACGGGTTTTAGCGCGTTGCTACGCGGTAGGCGGCTGGCCGGGTAAGAAGGATGTGGAAAAGCGGCTCTGGCAAATCAGCGAAGAGGTCACGCCTGCTCAAGGCGTCAGCCAGTTTAACCAGGCGATGATGGATCTGGGTGCCATGGTGTGCACGCGATCCAGACCAAAATGCGACATCTGCCCGCTCAACAGCGGATGCGAAGCAAGGGCTAACAACAGCTGGGCCAGCTATCCGGGTAAAAAGCCGAAGCAGACGTTGCCGGAACGCAGCGGTTGGTTTTTGATGATGCAACATGGCGACAAGGTCTGGCTGGAGCAGCGTCCGCCGGTGGGCCTGTGGGGCGGTTTATTCTGCTTCCCGCAATTCACCACTGAAGAGGCGATGACCGACTGGCTGCATGCGCGCGGCATTCACGCCAAACCCCAGCAGCTTACGGCATTTCGTCATACCTTTAGCCATTTCCATCTGGATATTGTCCCAATGTGGCTGTCATGGCCTTCTGCCGGGGCATTAATGGATGAAGCTGGCGGTCTCTGGTATAACTTAACGCTGCCGCCGCCTGTGGGATTAGCCGCACCTGTAGAGCGTCTTTTGCACGAACTGCGCCATCCCCAGCAGTTGCCTTTAGGCAGCTGTGAGATTAACGAGGAAGAATAATGAGCCGCACTATTTTTTGTACTTTTTTACAACGTGATGCTGAAGGGCAAGATTTCCAACTCTACCCTGGCGATCTGGGAAAACGCATTTACAATGAAATCTCGAAAGAAGCCTGGCAGCAATGGATGGCTAAGCAGACGATGCTGATCAACGAGAAAAAACTCAACATGATGAACCCCGAAGATCGCAAAGTGCTGGAAAAGGAAATGATTAACTTCCTGTTCGAAGGCAAAGACGTTCACATTGAAGGCTATACGCCACCCGAAGCATAACTTTTTTTGGCCTCAGTACTGGGGCCGTTTTCCAGGTCAGGCATGTATTTTAGATGAATAAAAAGCTGATAGCCCTGCTGGTGATTGCACCCCTTTTAGTTTCCTGTTCCGGCAAAAAGAACCCGACCTATTCAGAAGAGTGGGTGAAGGACACCAACGGATTTGACATCCTGATGGGGCAGTTCGCCCATAACATTGAGAACATCTGGGGTATCAATGAGGTTCTGATTGCCGGACCGAAAGACTACGTCAAATACACCGACAACTATTACACCCGCAGCCATATCAACTTTGAAAGCGGTAACATCACGATTGAGACCATTTCCGGTACCGATCCCGCTGCCAGCCTGCGTCAGGCGATCGTGACCACCTTGCTGATCGGCGACGATCCGGGCAATGTCGATCTTTATTCTGATGTCAACGATATCCAAATCAGTAAAGAACCGCTGCTTTACGGACAGGTACTGGATAACACCGGGCAGGCCATCCGCTGGCAGGGCCGCGCTCAGGCGTTTGCGGACTATTTGATTGCGAATAAACTGCAGCGTCGCAATTCCGGCCTGCACGTAATCTACTCGGTCACCATCCCGATGGTGCCGAACCATCTTGATAAGCGTGCGCATAAATATCTGCCGATGGTGCGCAAGGCTGCTGAGCAATATGGTGTTGATGCGTCTCTGATCCTCGCGATTATGCAGACCGAATCCAGTTTTAACCCCTACGCCGTCAGCCATTCTGACGCACTGGGTTTAATGCAGGTGGTACAGCATACTGCGGGCGTCGATGTATTCCGTATGAAGGGTAAATGGGGCAAACCAAGCCGCAGCTACCTGCTGGATCCCGAGAACAACATTGATGCCGGTACGGCTTACCTGTCATTGCTGCAGCGCAGCTATCTGGCAGGCATTCAGGATCCGCTGTCGCGTCGCTACGCGGTCATTACCGCCTATAACGGCGGTGCAGGCAGCGTGCTGCGCGTGTTCTCCAGCGATAAGGATCGTGCGGTCACTATCATTAACGGCATGTCACCCAGTCAGGTTTATCAGACGCTGTCTAAACAGCATCCGTCTGCGGAATCGCGGCGTTATTTGTATAAGGTGAGCTCGGCGCAGCGGAGCTACCATCGGTATTGATGGCGAAGGGTTTCCCCTGGCGGGGGATTGCTGGCGCAGAGAGGTTTTTGCGCGCAAGGCGCTGGGGTTCTGCCCTCTGGCTCTGAGAGGGTTCCGCCCGCCAGGCGATGGGGTTCTGTCCTCTGCCTCTGATAAGGTTCCGCCCGCCAGGCGATGGGCAGTTTCAGCCTGCCCGTGCAGGCGGACGTGTTAAGGGGCTTACGCCAGCCCCTTAACAATCCCGGCGCCCGGCAGCCGTCGCTGTTCCTTCGTCACTCACTGCGGCCTGACGGGCCGGCCGGATGCCTCCTGAAAACCCACGCCTGTAAGATCGAATGTTTTCCCGGAAGACTGGCTTCGCCTGTTGTTAACATGTGCGATCAGAACTGAAGACTGGAAAGCCTGAAGAAACAGAAACAGATGAACCGTAATGAGCCAGAAGGCTTTTCCTGCATCTGAAGCGGCAACGCGGTTTGTTTTACTACAGATATCGAAGCGGGGGTTTTGGGCGGCCTTCCCGACCGCTGAGCGGATGAGGGATTTCCGGATGAGCCGACAGGACGTCGGCGAGAGCCGGGCCGCGCCAGGGATGGCGCGTCCTGGCGGTCCGGCAGAAATCCTGAAGCAGCGAAGGGACCGCGCAGCGGCGGGTGGGCAGGACGGGAGCCCGGGGTCAAGGGGCCGCGGCGGCTGGCGGCCCCTTGTCGGTCGCCCGCAGGGGCAAACTGAAACTCCCTGCCGCCTGGCGAGCGAAACTTTCTCGGAGTCATTAACTGAAAGCTTCGCGAAACACCAAACCGCAGGCACAAACCGATACCTTCTCAGCGCTAACAGTTAAGCTCTATGAGCTATCCAGGCGACAGCCCCCTCAACCCACCATCATATTCGCCACCAGATACTTACGTCCGTCAGCGCCTTCCTCGGTGTAAACCCCTTGCAGCTCCGGCGAAAAACCGGGCAGTCGATTAATGCCCGCTTCCAGCGCCAGAAAATAGCGCTGTACCGCCCCGCCCCATGTTTCGCCCGGAACCACACAAAGGACGCCCGGTGGATAAGGCAGAGCGCCTTCCGCCGCGATGCGACCTTCTGCCGTTGCAATAGGTACCAGTTCGACTTCGCCACGAATGTAAGCCTGATGCGCATCCTGTGGGTTCACCTTAACCTGCGGCAGCCCCTGCTCGCGGAACATCATGCGCTGCAGGTCTTTTACGTTATAGCTTACGTACAGGTCGTGCATCTCCTGACACAGACGGCGCAAGGTATAACCCGCATAGCGTTTAGCGTTTTTGCGGTACAGCGTCGGCAACACTTCGGCCAGCAGCGTATCGTCTTTTACATGCTGCTCGAACTGCGCCAGCATCGCCACCAGCATCGCCATTTTTTCCGGACTTTCGGCTGGAGTCAGCAGGAACAGAATAGAATTGAGATCGCATTTTTCCGGCACGATGCCGTTTTCACGCAGGTAATTCGCCAGAATGGTCGCCGGGATGCCAAACTCAGCATATTCACCGCTGGCTGCGTCAATGCCTGGCGTGGTCAGCAACAGCTTGCAGGGATCGACACGGTACTGATCGCGATCGTATCCGGCGAAACCGTGCCATTTAGCGTTGGGTTCAAAGCTGAAATACTGCAGATCGCGAGCGATCGCTTCCGTTGGTGCATCCTGCCAGCGCTGGCCGTTTACCCTTTCCGGCACGAAAGGCAGGATCATGTCACAACGATCAAAGATCGCTTTACGTGCCTCGATCCCGAGCATCACGCACTCATCCCACATGCGGCGCCCCGCCTCGCCCTGATGCATTTTGGCGTTAATATCCAGCGCGGCAAACAGCGGATAGAACGGGCTGGTTGAAGCGTGCAGCATGAACGCGTTGTTCAGGCGCTTATGCGGGCAGAAACGCTTTTGCCCACGAATATGGTTATCTTTCTTGTGGATCTGCGAGGTCTGCGAAAAGCCCGCCAGCTGCTTGTGCACTGACTGGGTAACAAAAATGCCGGGATCGTTTTCGTTCAACTCCAGCGTCAGTGGAGAACAGCCTTCCATCAGCGGAATAAACTGCTCATAGCCCAGCCAGGCCGAGTCAAACAGAATGTAGTCACACAGATGCCCAATGCGATCCACCACCTGCCGCGCGTTGTATACCGTGCCGTCGTAGGTGCCCAACTGGATAATCGCCAGCCGGAAGGGACGCGCCTCGTTAGCCCTTTCAGGCGCCACTTTCTTGATCTGTTCGCGCAGGTAGCCATCATCGAAACAGTGCGCATCAATGCCGCCGATGAAGCCAAACGGATTACGGGCCGCTTCAAGGTAAACCGGCGTCGCGCCCGCCTGAATCAGCGCACCATGATGGTTGGACTTGTGATTATTGCGGTCAAACAGCACTAAATCACCGCGCGTCAGCAGCGCATTGGTGACCACTTTGTTCGCGCTTGACGTGCCATTTAACACAAAGTAGGTTTTATCCGCGTTAAAAACTTTGGCGGCAAACTTTTGCGCATGCTTAGCCGACCCCTCGTGAATCAGCAGGTCGCCCAGCTTGACGTCAGCGTTACACATGTCCGAACGAAAAACGTTCTCGCCATAGAAATCAAAAAATTGCTTACCCGCTGGGTGCTTTTTGAAAAATGCGCCGCCCTGATGGCCCGGACAGGCAAAGGTACTGTTCTGCATATCAACATAGCGGGTCAGCGTTTCAAAAAACGGGGGCAGCAGCGCGGCTTCATAAGCCTGAGCCGCCGCTTCCAGCGCTACCCAGTCCTGCGGCTCGCCATTCAGTTCGCCGGTCACGCCGGGCAGGTGCATCACCTCTTCTTCAAAGGCATTAGCAACGAACACCGGTAAATTAAAACCCGTGTGGCGTAACAACGCCAGCACGCCACTGCGCGTATCAGCCAGCGAGACGACAACAGCCGCCACATCGGTAAAATCAGTATTATCCAGCGTGACCACGTCGCGCGCAGTATTCAGGGTCAGGTTAGGCGCAACAGCAGCGCTGGCAGCAATTTTCAGTGGTGTCATAACACAAATCCCTAACAGTCAGGGAGTGGGTGCCTGAGGCACGGCAATGGGGAAATTTCCCCGGCGAATAATGTCTGACGCGATAAACCGATAGACATCAGTAAAGAGTAGTCCTTACTCATGTCCAACAGCAGCGGCCCGGTTGGCCTCACCGCATAGTGAACGATGTGTGTGTAACTGACATGACGAAGAACAGATCGCGCGCGAATTCAGGCGAGTGGGGACACGTGCAGTTGCACATTGAACCGAACATGGCAGCGTCCTCTGTTATCGGGCGGTGGCGAGAAAAAAGTGGCCGTCATAATGTCATTTTTTATCCGCAGGAACAACCCGACAACTTTAAATATCAGGTCAATAAATGCAAAATATAAAACCATTAAATATCAATATCTTATAAAGAAATATCAGTGAATAACCGCTTAAGTTTCTGTTATTTATGCGCAATTATGCATTTTTCAGCACGCTGGCAGTCGCTCCCTCATTGCTACTGAAATCGCCACTGAAATGCCTCAGGTTTGCGCCAAGCCTCGCACTTGTCGGGCCAGTGCCCTACCCTAATCGGCGCATCGGGCGTAAACTTGCCTGATTATTCTTACGCCTAACGGAGGATACATGTTTAAGGCAATGGTGATTGATAAGGACGAACAAGGTTACCGCTCTCAGCTAAAAGAACTCTCCGAAACACAATTACCCGATGAAGACGTCACCCTCGACGTCAGCTATTCCACCCTCAACTATAAAGACGCGCTGGCCATCTGCAATAAAGGGCCGATTGTGCGCCAGTTTCCAATGGTGCCGGGCATTGACTTCGTGGGACGGGTCACAGCAAGTCGCCATCCCGACTGGAAACAAGGCGATGCGGCGCTGCTCACCGGCTGGGGCGTCGGGGAAAAACACTGGGGCGGGCTGGCTCAGAAAGCCAGCGTGCCTGGCGACTGGCTGGTAGCCGTGCCTGAAACGCTAACTCCGTTGAATACCATGGCCATCGGAACGGCGGGCTTTACCGCCATGCTGTGCGTGCTGGCACTCGAAAAACAAGGCATTACGCCTGCCAGCGGCCCGGTTTTGGTGACCGGGGCCAGCGGAGGCGTTGGCAGCTTCAGCGTCTCTCTGCTGGCAAAACTGGGCTATAACGTCATCGCCTCCAGCGGGCGAGCCAGCGATGAAGACTATTTAAAAACCACCCTGGGCGCAGCCGAAGTGATAGATCGCGACGAGCTGGCTCAACCGGGTAAACCCCTCGGGAAAGAGCGCTGGGCCGCCGCCATCGACAGCGTCGGTAGCCATACGCTGAGCAACGTGCTGGCCGGCACCCAGCGTGACGGCGTGGTCGCGGCCTGTGGTATGGCACAAGGCCTGGATCTGCCCGGTAGTGTCGCGCCCTTCATTCTGCGCGGTGTGACACTGGCTGGCGTAGACAGCGTGATGTGCCCTAAACCGCTGCGCCAGCAGGCCTGGCAGCGGCTGGGGCAGCTTCTGGATGACGCGTTACTGAACCAGATAACAACGGTCATTCCATTGCGTGACGTGCACCAGGGCGCACAGGATCTGCTGGATGGCAAAGTTCGGGGCCGTCTGGTGGTTGACTGCGCTTAACGTTCGCCTTCCGCCAGGGGCGACGAAGGCGGGCGCATCAGTCATTCGCTTAGTTCCTGAATTGCCCCGCTCGCCCCTTCCCTTACCACTTCTGGCTGCCGGGAAAGTGCTGCCAGCGGGCGATAACTTCACCTGCTGGCAATGCCCGGCTCATCCAGACTGAGCCTGGGGGCGGGCTATCTTCCCCGCCCGCAGGCTCGCATTACTGCTGACAAGCCTGGCTCATGGGCTTACCTGAGCATCCTGAGCATCCCGAGCATCCCGAGCGTCCCGAGCGTCCCGAGGCATCTTACAGAGGGCCTCCTGACTTACCGCCATCTGTTTTTTTAGGGCTTCCCACTCACGTCAGACAGCCTTACCCCGGCCCCTTCGCTGTCGGTTCCGGAGCCGCTAATTTGATGTTTTATCAGAATAAACGCAGGGGCACACCGGTACCGTTTCGGCCAGCGATGCGGTAAGGTTTGCGCTGCTGTCTGCCACGGGTGAGGATTCGCGTCAGGGTTAGCAACGTATAAAGAAAACAGAAAACCCATGCGAAAAGCCCGGCCGGCATGCTTGCGGCCCCTGCTGGCCTGAGCGTTAATTAATGATAAAGAGAGGGAAAGATGCAAAAACCCGTGGTCGTCATTCACTATTGTACCCAATGTAACTGGCTGCTGCGCTCCGCGTGGATGGCACAGGAACTGTTACAGACCTTCGCACAGGATCTCGCCAGCGTGACGTTGCGTCCCGGCACCGGCGGCGTATTTGAAATCACCCTGGATGAACATCTGCTGTGGGAGCGCAAGCGCGATGGCGGATTCCCGGATGCTCAGGCACTCAAGCAGCGGGTAAGGGATATTTGTTTTCCGGAGCGTTCGCTAGGGCATATCGATAAAAACCGATCGGACGACAGCTGATCGTCCACGTCAGATTAACTGCGGCTGATATCCTCTGCCGCAGTCATCAGAGCAGCGACGATTGTTTGCCGGGTTTCATCGGTAATGTCCTGCTGCGCCAGACGCATGTTCAGGGCAGTTTTAAAATGATCGATCGCCTGCTCAATTTCAGGAATGCTGCGGTTGTTGACCAGCACTGCCAAAGACGATAACCGGTCGATGAGACCTGACAGCGGCTGTGCATCGTGCTTTAGCATGGCCTGCCCCGTTTCGGTGAGCACGTAAGCCTTACGTGCAGCCTGAGGGTCACTGATGTGAATAGCCCCCATCTCCTCCAGCCATGTCAGATTCGGGTAAATGATGCCTGGACTGGGCGAATACTCGCCCTTTGACAGGTCTTCAATGCATTTAATCAGCTCATAGCCATGTGTGGCGCGCTGCGAGATAAAATGCAGCATCAGCAGACGGATCTCGCTGGCATCCAGCATTTTCTCACGGCGCTTGCGCCGTCCACTGCAGGGCGCATCGCGGTTATCTTGCCCTGAACGTGCCGAATCCATTTTCATTATCTGCCTGAGTCAGTGGAAAGAGCCTGATGGTAGTGGGCCATCAGGCGAAATTCAATCAACGGCAGGTCACTTAAATTCAGTTAACGAACGACAGCGGGTTTTTGATGCCAGTAGGCTACGGCGCGCACCAGGTCAGCGTCAACCCCGCGCTGTGTGGTGAAATAGTCACACAGCTGTTTTACGAACTGCCCTTCTCCGGTCAGCCAGATAAAAGCGTCGTGCTGCGGAATCGCGATCCTGTCCAGCGCGGCCGTCAAATGTGGTAAATCCGCCAGCGTCATCTTGCCGCTGCCAAGCCAGTTAACAGAGGCATTGCCGGTATCGCCCAGGTAGGCTTGTCCGGTCACCTCATCAGCACAGGCAAACAGATGCAGCGCCTGAGCCTCCACACTACTGCTACGCCGCCTGAAAGCAGGCAACCCGGTTTCGTCACAGACGTAAAGCTGAAAAGCATAATCCGTTGGCACCAGCAGAGAGCCACGCGGCCCACCAATGATCAATCTGTCACCCGGCTGTGCCTGGGATGCCCAGTCGCTGGCAACACCGCTGTCGTGGATATAAAAATCCAGCGTCAGCGATGACGCACCATCAAACGCCAGCGGCGTATAGTCGCGCGCGACAGGGCGCAATCCGCCTTGCCACTGAATACCGTCATCGTTGATCGTCGGCAGTGCCAGCGGCGCGCCGTCAGCAGGGGGAAAGAAGACCTTAATGTGATCGTCAAAACCGGGAGAATGAAACCCCTTCAGATCGTCGCCCGTGAAGACAATGCGCCAAAACGTCCCGGCAATTCGGGTTTTCTCGGCGACGTGGATAGCGCGGAAGCGCAGTTCGTTACGCACGCGTTCAGGTAAGCGGCGGGAATAAGATGTAGGCACGAGGACTCTCCGTAAACGCGGCTGCATGCAAAGAAGCTGTTTTCGCGCCGCTTAAGTAAATAGAAATCATTCTCATATAAACCCGCTAAGAATAGCCATGATATATCTTAAGAACAATGACTAAAAATGCGATACGTTGTGAAAAAACACGGACAAAAAGGAAGGAAGCACAGAAAACGAAAAAGGCGCTCAGGCGCCTTTTAAGGGGATAGCGGTAATAACGTGGTTACCGCGCCGGGTTTTGTCCACTGCCTTGCGGCAGGGAGCTGTCACCGAGTATCTCGCTATGCGTCCCCTGCGATCCAGGATGTAACCCTGTGGGCACATTGGCAGGATCGGTCAGTTGTGCGGCAGCCAACGTTGGGGCCGCACACAGCGCGATAGCCAGCAGCATCGCTGATATCTGAGAGATTTTAATCATGTGTTTTAGCCTGATAAGGCGTAGAAAGCAGGTGAATATTCCAGCCCTGAGAAATAAAAGCCGTGGTAATGGCGCCTCTGTGAGCTTCAGGAAGAATTTTACGCCTGCACAGCTAATCCGCTTATAAAATCGTGCGCTTTATCACATTATGGCGCACGTTATGTGCATTCAGCCCTGGGTCACCGGGATGAAAAATACGCCTTCGATTCTGTCCTGCGTGCTTCGGGCCAAGTCCAGACACAGTAAATCCATCCCCGGCCGACAGGCTACGCCCAGCTTAGGCAAATGCAGATAATAAATGTCTGCGATGAAGCGCGTGAGCTGGTCCGGCGACCCGCTCCACGCGAGGCTGGCGTAGAGGCCTGGCGCAATGGTACGAACCGGCAGGGCGGAATGTGCATCAGCCGTTTGCTGTGCTTCCAGGCCACGAAACAGGCTAATATGCTGCTGCTCGACAGAGCCGTTTCCCGGCCCGTACTGGAACCCCAGCCAGCCCTGCGCAGCCCCGTGACGGGCGCGAACAACCTGGCGCACCTGCTCAGCAACGCGATGATGGCGGTCGCTTATATAGTCGCCATAGCGGCACTCCCACTCCAGTGTCTCACCCTGTAGCTGAAGGGCTTCTTCACGTATAACCAGCACCGCCTGCTTGACTGGTGCGCGCTGCGCAATGCGGCCGTGAAAATGGCGCACAGGTAAGACTCTGTGGCGACGGAAGGCGCCCGGCGTCATCATAAAGTGGTTTTTAAAGACCCGGTTAAAATTCTGCTGATTTTCGAAGCCGAAGCGCACCGCAATATCAATCAACGGCATCCGGGTCAGCCGCAGCGCCATGGCGGCGAGAGTCAGGCGTCGTTTTCGGGTATAGGCCGCCAGGGTTTGCCCGGTCATCTCTTTAAACAGACGCTGCATATGCCATTTGGAGTAGCCAGACTTGAGGGTAATCTGGTCGATATTGATGTCGTTGGTGAGATTGGCCTCAATCCAGTCGACTAAATCATTAATATGCTGTTTTTTTATGGTTTGACTTAGCATTGATGTATGAACAGAAAACAGAAGGGAAATTCGTCATAAAAGAGTAACAAAAAGCCTTAGGGATTGTAATGAAGCACCGGGTAAACGAGAGGGTGGAAAGGCAAAAAGCGCATTAATTGCCTGGGTTACTATTTAAAAAGCCAGCCCGAAGGCTGGCTGAGTAGACAGGCAGAGTGCAGCCTGGCGTAAAGCGCGCGTACTGCGGTTAAGAAACGTACGGAGAATAAATCCTCAGTGGCTTCGCATACCGGCGGCGGTCATCATCATTCTGAACAGCGTGGCCACCACACCGAGCGCCAGCACACTTGCCCCATAGATGACCACCAGCCACAGCACACGTTTCCACCACGGCGACCGGGTTTCATTCTGACGTTCTTTGCTGTCGACCTGGGTTTGCATATCAATGGTATCCTTCGTCTGCTTTGATTTTTCCGCGGAACACGTAGTAGCTCCAGAAGGTGTAGCCCAGGATCATCGGGATAATCAGCAGGCTACCCACCAGCATAAAGGCCTGGCTCTGAGGCGGTGACGCCGCCTGCCAGATCGATACCGATGGCGGAATAATATTCGGCCAGATACTGATACCCAGACCTGAGAAGCCCAGGAAAATCAGCGCTAACGTGAGAAGGAAAGGCGAATAGTGCGCCTCACGCTTGATCGCCCTTCTCAGCCCCCAGGCACTCAGCACGACCAGGACTGGTACCGGCAGGAACCAGAACAGATTCGGCATGCTGAACCAGCGGTGCGAAATATTCTCATGCGTAAACGGCGTCCAGATGCTGATCACGCCGATAATCACCAGCAGTGCGATAAGCAACGGCGTTGCCAGAGCGGACATCTTGCGATGCAGCTCATGCTCGGTTTTCATAATGAGCCAGGTACAGCCCAGAAGTGCATAGGCCACCACCAGTCCTACGCCGCAGAACAGCGGGAACGGCGCCAGCCAGTCCAGTGTGGAACCGGCGAAGCTACGACCTGATACCGGAATGCCATCCAGCATGGCACCCACCGCAACCCCCTGGCTGAAGGTTGCCAGCAGCGAACCGGCGATAAACGACTTGTCCCAGAACGCCCGGTGATGCTCCACGGCCTTGAAGCGGAACTCAAATGCCACGCCGCGAAATATCAGCCCAATCAGCATCGCGGTCAGCGGAATGGAAAGCGCATCCGCAATCACCGCATAGGCCAGTGGGAAAGCGCCATACAGGCCCGCACCGCCGAGCACCAGCCAGGTTTCATTACCATCCCAGACCGGCGCAACGGTATTCACCATCATGTCGCGCTCACCTGCATCCTTATTAAAGGGAAACAGCAGGCCGATGCCCAGGTCGAAACCGTCCATCACGATATACATCAGAACAGCAAAGACAATAATCGCGAACCAGATAACAGAGTAATCAACCATCTCAACGCTCCTCATTCTTGTGAGTGGCGGCAGAGAGCGGACGTGCTGGCGTTTTAATCTGGCCGGGACCACCCGTTTCAACAATATCGCCTTCGCCCGTGACCGGACCTTGCTTAATCAACCGCATCATATAGTGATAACCCACACCGAATACGGAGGAGTAAACCAGGATAAAGGCGAGCAGGCTGATACTCATGTGCATTTCACCATGCGGTGACACCGCATCAATAGTGCGCTGCACGCCATAAACCACCCAAGGCTGACGGCCAATCTCGGTGGTGAACCACCCCGCTAAAATGGCAATCAGGCCGGAAGGGCCCATCAGCAAGGCAAACCACAGGAAGGGACGTGACTGATACAGGCGACCTTTATAGCGCAACCACAAGCTGACCACGCCCAGCGTAATCATCAGCAGCCCCAGCGCCACCATCACGCGGAATGACCAGAAGATGATGGTTGAGTTTGGACGATCTTCCTTCGGGAAGGATTTCAGCGCCGGCACCTGCTTATCCAGGCTGTGCGTCAGGATGAGGCTGCCCAGGTAAGGAATCTCCAGCGCGTACTTGGTGCGCTCCTCCTCCATATCCGGCAGCCCAAACAGAATGAGCGGTGTTGCCTCACCCGGCGGATTTTCCCAGTGGCCTTCAATCGCCGCAATTTTTGCCGGCTGGTGCTCAAGGGTATTAAGCCCGTGCGCATCCCCAATCATTGCCTGAACGGGTGCGACAATCAGGGCCATCCACAGCGCCATCGAAAACATCTTACGAATGGCGGGATTGTCGTTGCCTTTAAGTAAATGCCAGGCGGCGGAGGAGCCGACAAAGAAGGCGCTGGCCAGGAAGGCCGCTACAGACATATGCAGCAGGCGGTAAGGGAAAGAGGGGTTAAAGACAATTTTAAACCAGTCTTCCGGCACGACAACGCCGTTCTGAATAAGGTAGCCCTGCGGGGTTTGCATCCAGCTGTTTGACGAGAGGATCCAGAACGTCGAAATCAACGTGCCGAGCGCCACCATGCAGGTCGCAAAGTAGTGCAGGCCCGGACCGACGCGGTTCCAGCCAAATAACATGACGCCCAGAAAACCGGCTTCCAGGAAGAACGCCGTTAAGACTTCATAGGTCAGCAAGGGGCCGGTAATACTGCCCGCGAACTGGGAAAAGCCACTCCAGTTGGTGCCAAACTGATACGCCATCACCAGCCCGGACACCACGCCCATGCCGAAGTTGACAGCAAATATTTTTGACCAGAAATGATAGAGATCGCGATAGGTTTGATTACGCGTTTTGAGCCACATTCCCTCCAGCACAGCCAGAAAACTGGCCAGGCCGATCGTGATGGCTGGAAAGATAATATGGAAGGAAACAGTAAATGCGAACTGGATCCTGGCGAGATGAAAGGCATCTAATCCAAACATTGCTTACCTCTTTGCCACATAGAACACCGTATAGTTACTTATAATTAACAACTTATGTACAAAGAACGTCATTCCATTGCACAGAAAAATTCCATGGCGAATGTAAAACGCTTCGCCTTGGTGAAACAGAGACAATTGGATAAGTAAAAACTATAACAGTATTTTTTGATTTAGATCATTTTTTTGTTGAAAGATCTTTTATTTAAAAAACAACGAGGAAAGGTTAATTACAGCGTAGCTTTGTGACATTATTGTTATTAAATTAGGGGATAAAAAAGTGAGTTCCTGTCCAGACAGGCTTAGCACGAAAAAACGCGCAACCCGCTGTTTTTAGCTGTTATTCAGCACAACTCCGCGCACCTGCCTCCGGCTAAAATGCACATCCCACACTGAAATTATGTGTTTTTTTATATCCTTAGCAGGGTATTTATCTTATCTACCCCTTCTGAGGTTATTTTTCAGATTGGGACATATTTAATGAACTGTAAAAAAGCGTCTATCCGCCGCAGGCGGCCTGGATTAGTTTGCTATTTATGTTAAAAAAATATCGAACATGTAAATGACCCGGTGTTCATTAACTGGCAGTGCCATTATTTACGGGTGCAGCCTTGTCAAAATAACCGCGTAGTAAAAATGATGTTAAAAGCTACGGGATATCATCGCCAGGTTGCAGATAAGGCCGACGGTTTATCTCCACTAAGCGTTGCGCATTCGTTAGCGGGCATCGTCTGGTCAGGGAACGTCGCTTCGTCCCGGCAGGCGCTCGCCCGTCAGGATCAACAGGCTATTCAGCGGCAGTGTCCTTTTCGCGGTGAGACAGGATGCGCTCAAGATTCTCTTCTAACCAGTCTGCCAGCCCTACGACCTGCTCCCCGACTTCACGCCCCAGCGGCGTCAGGCGGTATTCCACATGTGGCGGCACGACATCATAGGCTATACGTTGCACAAAGCCGTCCTCTTCCAGATAGCGCAGGCTCTGGGCCAGCATACGTTCACTGACGCCCCCCACCGCACGACGGAGTTCGCTAAATCGCAGCGTTTTATCTTTAAGCGCGAGCAGGATCAGCACGCTCCAGCGACTGGTGATACGCTTTAACAGGTCGCGTGACGGACAGTTAACATTGAGCAACTCGCCCCGGCTAAATTTTTCGCTCAGTTTTTCAGACATTTAACGCTTTCACCCCATGCTAACAATTCTGTAAGTACTTACTAAAAGTTAGTTTATCGCTTAGGCTGCATTTTACCAACTGTCATCTTAAGGAGTAACCTCATGATCGCTGTTACGGGTGCCACTGGCCAACTGGGCCGTTTAGTCATTGATGCATTAAGCAAAAAAGTTGCGGCAGACAAGATTGTTGCTACCGTGCGCACGCCTGCTAAAGCGGCGGATATTGCCGCATTGGGCGTTAACGTGCGTGAGGCGGATTACAATAAACCTGAGACGTTAGCGGACGCCTTTGCAGGAGTCGAAAAATTGCTGCTCATTTCGGGAAGCGAAGTCGGCCAGCGTGAACCTCAACACAGAGCCGTTATTGAGGCCGCCAGGTCCGCAGGTGTGAAATTTATTGCCTATACCAGCCTGCTGCATGCGGATACCTCTCCGCTTTCGCTCGGGATCGAGCACCGCGCAACCGAAGCCATGCTGGCGGCGTCAGGTGTGCCTTATGCCTTGCTGCGCAACGGCTGGTACACGGAAAACTATGCAGCGAGCATCGCACCTGCTCTGGCACATCATGCGTTCATTGGTGCGGCGGGCGAAGGACGGATTTCGTCTGCTGCGCGTCAGGACTATGCCGATGCGGCGGCTGAAGTGATGGTTCGTGACGATCAGGCAGGGAAGGTCTACGAACTGGCAGGCGATCACAGCTACACCCTGGCTGAATTTGCCGCTGAGATTGCCGCGCAAAGCGGTGAGCAGGTTGATTACGTTAACCTGCCGCAGGCAGACTTTGCGGCGGCGCTGAAAGGCGCAGGCTTACCGGCGCCGTTGGCGGACTTACTGGCGGACTCTGATGTCGGCGCGTCTCAGGGCGGTCTGTTCGATGATTCCCGCGCGCTGAGCCAGCTTATTGGTCGTCCAACCACGCCTTACCAGGACGTGATTCGCGCCACGCTGGTACAAGGATAAGATCAGCCGAATCGCAGGCGTTTTGCCCTGCGATCGCGCCGTTGTTTACCGGAGCAGAGTCGCCGGCAGGCAACGGCGGATTTCTCCCCTGTCGGTTTTTACTCTGCCAGGCGCACGTCCCTTCTCTCTTCTCGCCCTGCCCTTCTCCACATGGAGCACGCCATTGTTCGGTACACGCCGAAGCATCGCATTCTGCCGCGCGTAAACTGCCCGCATGCTTACTCATGGAGATCTAAAATGATTGCTGTTCTTTTTGAAGCAGAAGCCGTACCCGCAGCGCAACAACGCTATCTTGCGCTGGCGGCTGAGTTGTCGCCCGGGCTGGCTGAATTACCGGGGTTTATCCAGATTGAAAGGTTCCAGAGCCTGAGCACGCCCGGAAAGATCTTATCGCTCTCCTGGTGGGAAGATGAGAGTGCGGTAAAAAACTGGCGAGAAAACAGAGAACATCAGTCAGCGCAGGAAGAAGGTAAAAGCCATATTTTTTCACATTACCGGATACGCGTTGCTCAGGTGATGCGCGACTATTCAGGGCCGGAGGGACGTCATCATGTTTGATATTCATGTCGTATTCAGCAACACGCCAGGCGCGCTTGCCGCCTTTGGCACGCTTCTCGGCCAGCATGGCATTGGTCTGGAAGGGGGCGGTGTGTTTTCTACGCCCCAGGAGAGCCATGCCCACTTCCTTGTTGAAGATGGCCCCAAAGCCCAACAGGTATTGTCGCAGGCCGGTTTTGACGTCAGGGACGTTAAAAAGCCACTAATCAGAAAGCTGGCACAGGCGCGGCCGGGGGAGCTGGGCGAAATTGCGCGGATTATTGCGCAAAACGACATTAATATATGCGTTCAGTACAGCGATCACAGTAACCGCCTCATCCTGCTCACAGATGACGATTTGCGGGCTGGCAACCTGACCCGTCAATGGACATGCGCGACAGAATGAAACTGATCCCTTCCCGCCATCATCAGGATAATCAGCCCTCGCTGGAGATCAGCATGTCTGTGGTCGCCTCGGCGATGGCAGATGCCTCCAGAATGCACATGCTTTGTGCATTGATGGATGGCCGGGCATGGACCGCCACCGAGTTGAGCGTGGTGGCCGATATCGCCCCGTCAACCGCCAGTGGCCATTTGAATAAGCTGCTTGAGACGGGCCTGCTCGTCTGTGTAGTGCAGGGAAGGCATCGTTATTACAGCCTGGCCGGTCGCGAGGTTGCCAGCCTGCTGGAAAATCTGATGGGCGTTTCGGTAAGGCCCGACGCCCCGCTTAAAACCACGACGCCAAACCGTCTGAGGCGAGCCCGAACCTGCTACGATCATCTGGCCGGCGAAATTGCCGTAGCCATCTATGATTTTCTGCAACTGGAAGGCTGGATATGTGAGGACGGCACTGGGCTGACGCCACGTGGCACAGCTAATTTCGCAAATGCAGGGATTGCGCTTGCGCCCCGCTCCCGGCGAAAAGCCTGCTGTCCCTGCCTGGACTGGAGTGAAAGACGCTTCCATGCGGGAGGCGAAGTGGGTGCCGCCTTGTTACGCTTTCTGTTGCAAAAGCACTGGCTGGTTCAGGCGGCGGGATACCGGGAACTGGTTGTGACAGACAGCGGCAAACTGGCCCTTCAGCGTCTGTTCAACATCAGCCTGAGCTGACGCACACTTTACGTCGCCCGTTAGTTCTACGGGTGACGAAGCACGTAAGGCTTATTGCTCAGCGTTCGGGTTCTTTGTCCAGCCGCATCAGCAAGGTATCGTGATAAACGCCGTTGACATAAAGCGCGGCCACATCCGTGCCATAGGTCTGAAACCCTGCCGAGCGGTAAAGCCGGACGGCCGCCGTATTGGTGGTGCTCACGGCGAGCTTCAGGCAGCAGCATTCACTGGCTTCGGCTATCGCGGCCGTGAGTAACGCCTTTGCCAGCCCGCTTCCACGCCATTCCGGGCACAGATACATTCCCCAGATGGTGGCGTAATGGCGCTGTTTCTGCGCGGCATTAAAGCGCACACCGACGATGCCACCCAACCGGCCCCGATCGTCTGCTCCTGCCAGCACGCAGTTTTCACGTAGCCTTGCCGCAAAAAACGCGTCAGGCTGATGACGCTCAGTGTCATAATCTGCGCCAAAGGCAGCGGGATGACGCTTGAGCCCGTCAAGCCTGATAGTCCGAAATGCCGCCATATCCCGGTCAGTGAGACGCTGTAAGGTATAAGGTTTCACGCTAAATTGTCCTTCGCGGTCTTGTTCACGCCATTGTGCTCCATCGTGACATTTTTGTGTATTATCACCTTCACCTGCGTCATAAACATTACCCTCCGGGTAGATTAAAATTTATTTCGTTGTTACCTAAGAGATTCATCTGAAATGCATTTACGGCTAAACCCGCCATATTTAGTTGAATTGACTGTGTTTTATTCAATGCATACGATTAATAGACAATTTTTATTACGTTCATAGACAATCTGCATTGTTGTTCCTGCCTGCGAGAGGTCTATAATTCCTTCTTTGTGCAACCCCGTTCGCTCAGGAGGCCGTTATTAATACTTATCGCCAGCAACTCAATGCATTCGAAGAGAATCGTGCCGGGGCGGAAGTTGAGTATCAATACGATCCCCATGAACTAAAGCTGGACCGCATGCAAGATTCTGAACCCGAGCCGGAGCTGATTGAAGGCTTACCGGCTCCGGATGCGCTGACGCCTGCCGATCGCTACCTTGAGCTGTTCGAAGCCGTCCAGATGTCAGGCATTTTCGAGGACAGTAAAACTTTCCCCGACTGCTCGCCTAAGTACGATCCTCTGGATGTGCTGATGCGCTATCGTCGTCAAAAGCGCAGCAAGGAGTTCGACCTGTCGCGTTTTGTTGCTGAGCATTTTTATATGCCGGGCATTAATGAAAGCTTTTACGTCTCGAATCCCGACAAGACGCTCAACGAGCATATTGACGATCTTTGGCCGGTGCTGACCAAAATGCCGCAGCAGCATATGCCGCACTCATCGCTGCTGCCGTTGCCCAAACCCTATGTCGTACCGGGCGGTCGCTTCGGTGAAACCTACTACTGGGACTCTTACTTCACCATGCTTGGTTTGGCGGAGTCGGGCCGCGACGACCTGCTGCGCCACATGGCGGACAACTTCGCGTGGCTGATCGATAACTACGGCCATGTCCCAAACGGCAACCGTACCTATTACCTCAGCCGCTCACAGCCGCCGGTGTTCGCCCTGATGGTTGAGCTGTTCGAAGAAGATGGTGTGCAGGGCTCCCAGCGCTATCTGGAGCAACTGATGAAAGAGTATCAGTTCTGGATGGATGGCGCGGGCTCGCTGATGCCAAACCAGGCTTACCGCCATGTGGTCAGAATGCCTGACGGCTCGCTGCTGAACCGCTACTGGGACGACCGCGATACGCCGCGCGACGAATCCTGGATTGAAGATGTGGAAACGGCGCGTCATTCAAAACGTCCGGCAAGCGAAGTTTACCGCGATCTGCGCGCAGGGGCGGCATCGGGATGGGATTACTCGTCACGCTGGCTGCGTAACCCAAAACGCCTGGCCAGTATTCGCACGACACAATTTATCCCTATCGATCTCAATGCGCTGTTGTACAAGCTTGAGTTAATGATAGCCACGCTCTCGCATGCTAAAGGTGAAGAGCTGACTGCGCTGGCCTGGCAGAAAAAGGCCGAGGCGCGTAAGCGGGCGATTACCCGTTACCTGTGGGACAGCACGGCAGGAGTCTTTCGCGATTATGACTGGCGCCGTGCGCGCTTCGGTGCCTTTACCGCCGCCGCCGTCGTGCCGCTGTTTGTCGGGCTGGCAACGCCCTATCAGGCCCACCTGCAAGCTATCGCCCTGCGCCACCTGCTGCTCAGCAACGGCGGCCTGCTGACCTCAATGGTGGAAAGCGGTGAACAGTGGGATAAACCGAACGGTTGGGCGCCCATGCAGTGGATGGCCGTTGTGGGCTTAAACAACTATGGGGAAGAGTCGCTGGCGAACGAGATTGCCGTTAACTGGCTGACCACGGTGAACAATTTCTACCAGCTGCACCATAAGCTGGTAGAAAAGTACGATATCAGCGGCGATCGTGCCCGCCCGGGCGGCGGTGGCGAATATCCGTTACAGGACGGCTTCGGCTGGACAAACGGCGTAACGCGTCGCCTGATGGCGATGTACGGTCATTTAATGGCTGACTAACCGCCCCAGAAGCACGTAAAAAAGCCGGGAACATTTCCCGGCTTTTTACCGCCTGCGGCACCGCAAACGCATTATTTCTTCGCTTCAACGCCCGGCTGCGCGGAGCGCTGCAGGAACTGTTGCGTCACCTCAGGCAGATGCTGGAACAGCCATTCAGCCATCGCAATCTCCTGATTGCGAATTTCGCTCAGCACTCTGACACCTTCACTGTCACCGACCTGTTCTGCTGCCGCAATCAGGCTGGTATAGCTGGCGATCTCTGCGTTCTCGAACACATAGCCGCTCATCGCCCCTTTCACGACTTCATCAGAGGTGAACATACCGCCGATCGCCTGCCCCATTGCCGCCATTTTTCCCATCACGTCTTTCATGATGGAGTGGTCAATGCCGTGACGATCCAGCAGCTGCTCAAGCAGCTGAAGCTGATGTTTGGTTTCTTCCAGATGCTGTGCCAGGCGTTGTTCCAGTGCCGGGTAGTGCTCAAGGCGGCCCGACATTTTGCTCAGCATGCTCTCGGCCTGCTTCTCCATGGCATGCGCATCGCGTAGCCAGTCATGATAGTTTTCAATCGCCGTGGTCATTTTGCTGCTCCTTCAACCGTGCTGATTGCCTGAGCAAGCGTGGTGAGTTTTACATCGGTTTGTTTTTCTTCCTCAAGCGTCAGTGCCAGCAGCTTCGCCGCTTTGGTGTAGCCTAGCTTGAGTGCCAGCGCCTGCAGGGTACCGTAGGTCGCGATTTCATAATGCTCAACTTTTTGCGCCGCTCCGATCAATCCCTGATCGCGTACCTCTCCCTTTTCTACCGACTCGATAACTTCCTGTGCTTCTTCCGCCAGCCCTTCCAGCGCATGACATTTCATACGTTTAATTTTTACCTCGGGCGTGGCCTCAACTAATTCATCCAGACGCTCAATTTGCCCGCTTGTCTCTTCAAGGTGCTGATTAAACGCAGCAACCAGGTTTTCATCACTGGCAGCGCGCGCCATTTTTGGCAGAGCCCGGGCAATCTGTTTTTCTGCACTGTAAACATCTGACAGGTCGTGGATGAAAAGATCATTTAACGTTTTAACAGTCATGAAAAGAGCCTCATTAATTAGACAGCAGCACCGAGGTTTCAGCGCCGCTTCAGTCAATCGCACTTTATATAACCTTAGTGGAGTTGGCGGGAATAGTGTTTAACTTTGCAAAACCTGACAACATAAGTGGCATTAAAAATGCATTTTTTCTTTCATTACCAGTGATTTATCTTTTTAATTTAAATTTATTAAAAATGAGGATCTGTTTAAATTCAGCCAAATCTGTACGAATATTCCCATTCGCGTACAACTTAGCACCCAAGGAAAATAATGCCCATTCCGCCCATTGGATTGAGGTTCCATTTTTTATATTTATTTTTTGATGTCAGCGGAGCGCTGAAAAAGACACCGGAAAGGGGGCGTTCTTTCCGGTAAGATTCTTGCGACCTCACACCAGAGCGTGTTTTCACAACAGGTCAGACGGGAAGACAGAAGCGTACTGAACGTATTTCCCTTTTTTAAACCGCCAAAGATAATAGCAAGTCATTGTAAGTAAATGATTAACTACGACGGCTTACTTTACCTCCTTTGCGGCCTGCTTCGATCGCTCGCTGCGGGTCATTCTTAAAGTTCCCACCGCTGTTCTGCCCGCCTTTACGCCCGGCCTCTGCCGCGCGCTCTTTATCTGCGGCGAAATTACCCGCGCCACCACGATATTGCGTCATTCTGTATTCTCCTCAAATTTCATTATTCAACTGGCACAGTTAAAGCTGCATTACCTTAACGGCTACAGAATTAAATGTAGCCATAAAAATCACCTTATCAAGCATAAACGCTGAGCGCTGGCGTGGGTTGCCAGACAAAACCTTTTTGCTGCTCATCCCTTTAATTCTTTAGTAACGAAACTATCTAAACAAGAAACTTAACGAGAATGCCGATCATGTCAGCCTTGTGACAGCCACTCTTCCCGCCCCTATTAATCGATCGATTCATTAAAAAGTCCACCCCGTTTTTCTTTATAAGCGAAGCGGTAAATCGGATCAGCATCACGGAACGTCGTCAATATGATCAATAAATGTTCTTTTTAACCACGCCTGATAAAGCAAATTCAACAACATCACACTTCCATCATCTGAAAATAAGCGAAGCGGTAAATTCGTTAATTATCGATGTTTCTGTTAAAAGCAGATCATTAAATAATCAAAAAAGCATCAATTAGTAAAACGGTCATGAAAAATAAAAGAGAAGAAGGTAAAAAAGGTGTTTTAAATAAGCGAAGCGTTGAGGAATAAAAAAAAACGCCCTGACGGGCGTTGCTTTCAGATTATTCTGTTCCGTTACTGTTGTAAAAACGTCAGTAAATCCTGATTGAGTTGGTCCTGATGCGTGACGGCAAAACCATGTGGGCCATTGTCATAGATCTTAAGTTCCGAACCCGGTATCAGCGCATGTGCCAGCTTGCCCGTGGCTTCAAAAGGCACTATCTGGTCATGACTGCCGTGAATAATTAAGGCTGGCACATCCACTTTCCCCAGATCTGCGCGGAAATCTGTTTCGGCAAACGCGGTAACACAGTCCAGCGTTGCTTTAAGCGATGCCAGTAAAGCGATGTTTAAGGTCTGCGTGAGCACGCCTTCTGAAACCTGCTGACCGGCATTGGTGCCATAAAACGGCGCAGCAAACTCGTTGATAAACTGCGCGCGATCTTTCAACAACCCCTGTTTAATGCCGTCAAAGACCGATTTCTCGACACCTTCGGGATGATCGTCAGTCTGGCCGAAAATCGGCGTTACCGCCCCCAGCAGCACCAGCTTTTTAACCTTATCTGTCCCGTATTTGCCGATGTAGCGTGACACATCCCCGCCGCCCATTGAGAAGCCAATCAGGGTCACGTCTCTGAGTTGCAGATGTTCAATCAGGCAATGAATGTCGTCAGCAAAGGTGTCGTAATCGTAACCGTCCCAGGGCTGATCGGAACGCCCAAAGCCACGTCGGTCAAAGGCGATGGCGCGGTAGCCGCGTTCTGCAAGAAAATTGAGCTGACTGTCCCACATGTCCGCATCCAACGGCCAGCCATGACTAAACAATACTGGCTGACCTTTACCCCAGTCTTTGTAATAGAGATTATATCCATCTTTGCTTTTAAACAGACTCATGCGTGCCTCGCTCCAGGTGGAAGTCATTACGCCTCAGGCCTCCGCCGCTCATGTTGCCGCGACAGCGCTGGCAGAATGGTGATACCACATAAGCCTGGCAGAGGGCGAAAAATGTTCCAGTCGCGGGAAGCGTCCTTATAAGCCTTCCCCGTGTGACAGGGCGACGCCACATTTGCCATTTTTTTTGATGCTGTACATGGCCTCATCGGCCCGGGCGAGCGCGCTGTCAAAGTTCTCGGGGCTGTTAACCTGAACCACACCAATCGAAGCGCCAATGGACGCTGTACCGTTAGCCAGTTCGAAGGGCTGCAGGGCAGCTTCAAGACAGGCTTGTGTGAGTTTATCTGTGAGCGGATGGGACAAGGCGAAAGGGATCAACAAAACAAATTCATCTCCGCCCAGTCGGCCAATAATGACATTAGACGGACAGGCGGCGATAAAGCGCTGGCTGAGCTGAATCAGAACGTCGTCGCCGCTGCGATGCCCCAGCGTATCGTTGACGTGTTTGAAATTATCTAAATCAATAAAGGCAATGCAAAACACGGCTTCCGTTTTCATATCGCGAAAATGGGTGAGTAATGCATGGCGGTTAGTTAACTGCGTAAGAGGATCATGCATCGCCAGTGTCGCCAGCTGCTCTTCGTACTGTTTCTCTTTGGTCATATCAATATGGGTGCCCGTTACTTTGGAGGGCCTTCCCTGCTCGTCCCATTCGCTGACCCGACCGCGATCCAGTACCCAGGTGATCTTGCCCGTTTTGCCCACCATGCGGTGCAACGCCTCATAGAAAGGTGCCTTTCCGTTAATATGATCGTAGAAAGCCTTCAATACGTCGCTGGCATCGTCCGGATGCAGGCAGGATTTCCATACGTCGAAATGCGCACCAACTTCTTTGGGCTGAAAACCCAGCATCGATCCCCAGCGTCGGTTAAAAATGACCAGTTTGCCGCTGGGAATATCCAGCTGCCACAAGCACAGTCCTGTTCCGTCCAGTGCGGCGCTTAATTTATTACGGGCATCGTGCGCAATACGCTTTAATCGCGCATTGTGCTTTTTTAAATTCGCGATTTGCTGCCGCAGAGCTTCTTCAGACATAGCGATTACTGGAAAGGGAAATGACTATTTTGCCAGTGCCAGAGGTTGTGTAAAGCAGCCTACTCAAAAGAAGACGAGACGCGGATAAAATCCACACACACAGGATTTCCCACGCTTAACGGCCACCGGGCCAGCACACGACAAAATCTTAAGGGGAAAAAGACAGTGTGTTTCCTCTGTCGTTACCCGCCTTATTTTCCCGTTAACAGGATGATGAAAATTCAACCTGATGTCAGCCTGTACGTTTTCTTCTATAGAAAACTCAGGTTTCTTAAAGAACGGAGGACCTGTTACAAACTCATTCATCTAACTCAATGACTTTTAATGAAAAATAAAGATGACAAATGTAACGATGACATTTTTCTGCAAACTCATAATCACACTTAAATATCTTTCGGGTGTTAATTAAAGACATCAGCACGACATCAAGGAGATAAATTATGGCCCGGTTAATGACCCTTTCTTTTCACGGCAGCCAGTGTGAAAACCCGTCACAGCAGGATGTACACCTTACCGAAGCATGCTTTTCAGGCGATATGTTTTTTACCCAACTGCGCGGCAGCAACTGTCCTGTAAAAGATTACGCCTCAGACAGCACGGCTCCCGATCGTTTCTGTGTCAGTAATGCTGTTCTGGATAATCATTTCCACAGTAGCAAAACCCAGACGGCGATATTCATCTGACAATCACTGTCTATGATTTTTCCGGAAAGATTTATTACCCGTAATAAGGCACGCTTTATGTAATTAATGACGTTAGCACCTTTCGGATGCATACATACAGAGGATTAATATCATGAAAAAGATGATTGTTAGCTCAATGATTGTAGCCGTATTAGTGTTTACTGGCGGAGCCGCTGCCGCTGAATCTTTTAAAGACAGCCACACGTTAAATAACGAAGTCGTATCCGCGCAGGCGGCCCAGGCGATGAATGATATTCAGCTTTCTCGCAACGCGTTATTTAACGGTCAGACGCAACAGGCAAAAGCGCTGGCCACCCAGGCAGAAACCTACCTGAAAGATAATAGCGTGGACTGGACCAAATATATTCGCTACGACAAGAAAGCCCCTATGAATGGCGATAACTATATTCGTATCGGTTCCGACGTCTCCGTTTCAGAAGATTATCAGTTTTCGAAACAGAAAAATGATGCTATCGATCAGGCCAACCAGCACATCAAAGCGGGTGATAAACAGGGCGCGCTTGATGAGCTGAAACTGGCAGGCGTTGCCGTTACCGAAACGCAGGAACTGATGCCGTTGCAGCAGACTGAAAACGATGTTTCCAGCGCACTCGCCATGATGAAACAGGACAAATACTATCAGGCAGGTATGTTGCTGAAATCCGCTGAAGAAGGGGTAATTTATGATACTCAAACCTATTCTGAGCTTCCTGTGAGCCCAACGATGCACCACACCCAAACGGGCGCTCATGCGCAGACAGGGAGTAAAGGCTAATCATCGCAGTTAATAAAAACGACGTTATTTAACTGCTCTGTCGCTTTCATTATTTCGAATGAAAGCGACATTTTTTATACATATCCATTAGCAACTTTCTCCATGTTTTTTTCTGCATTAGCGTTTTGAATCCCTTCACCTCCGCAAAGCGAAATTGCTTTCTCTTTATTAAGCTGTTTTGTCACGTGCTTATGGAACGGCTAAAAGTCACGTGACTGCTCGTAACATACGGTTATGTTATCCCCACGGCATCGTATCCTTTCTATAGATAACCCAGGTAATTATCTGCGGCTAACCTTAAGGACAGGTTTTATAAAAAAAGGAGGTGCGGTTATAAACTGCCACTCTTCTTTGCCGATAAACGAAATGTAATGGCTTTTATCACAAAAATAATAAGATCACTTATCGGGGAAAAACATGAAAATCACAACCGGCCGTAAAATCGCCTTCGCGTTCGGCATCATCGTTATTGTTTCGCTGATTGGCAGCAGCTTGTCGATCGCCAATTTTCTTAAACTGCGTCAGGCCAACACCTGGAACATCCACAGTTATCAGGTCATGAGCGTCAGCGACAGTATGCTGACCGATATGGTGAATATGGAGACGGGCGTGCGTGGGTTTGTTGTTTCAGGCAATGACAATTTCCTGGCACCGTTTAACGCTGGTAAAACCGCTTTCGATCAGAAATACAATCAGCTTCGCAGCATGACGGCGGATAATGCCGAGCAGCAGCAAAGGCTGACCTCGCTGCTTGAACTGCATAACAGTGTTCAGGCTGTGGACGATCAACTGATCGCCTTGCGCCGGGATGTAAACAGCGGCAAACAACCGCTGGAAACGCTGACGCATTTCTTTCAGGAGGGCCGCGATAAGGCATTTATGGATCGCTATCGCGCCCTTGCCGCTGAATTCAACAACGCTGAAGCTACGCTGTTAGCTAAACGCTCTGAAGAGGTGAACAGCCTGGCCTTTGCCACCAAAATGACGCTGAGCCTGGCCGGTATTATTACGATTCTGCTTTCGATTATTCTGGGTACGATTATTACGCGCAGCATTATCCGCGCACTGGGCGGCGAGCCAAAAGCGGCGGCCGATATTGCCGGAATGATTGCGCAGGGTAACCTGACCGTGGACATTGCTGTTCCGCTTAAAGGCCAGGGCAGCCTGATGGCGTCGCTTGAAGCTATGCGTCAGCAGTTGGTCACCATCGTCAGCGGCATTCAGTCGTCTGCGGAGCTGATCAACAATTCAGCCAACGAAATCGCGCAGGGCAATATCGATCTGGCTCAGCGCACAGAAGAGCAGGCTGCCGCGCTTGAACAAACGGCTGCCAGCATGGAAGAACTTACCGCCACCGTTCGTCAGAATACTGACAACGCACGTCACGCGAATACTCAGGCCGACACTACATCACATGTGGCGATCCAGGGCGGGGATGTCGTGAAGCAGGTGGTGGAAACCATGCGCTCTATTTCAGAAAGCTCGGGCAAAGTTGCCGAAATCATTTCAGTCATTGAAGGCATTGCATTCCAGACCAATATCCTGGCACTTAACGCCGCCGTTGAAGCCGCAAGAGCGGGCGAAGGTGGGCGCGGATTTGCGGTCGTCGCCGGTGAGGTGCGTTCGTTGGCCTTACGCAGTTCAACCGCGGCCAAAGAGATCAAAGATTTGATCACACAGTCGGTCGAGCATGTGGCGAAAGGCTCAGGCCTGGCAAGAGAAGCCGGTAATACGATGGAGGAGATCGTGAAATCGGTGCAGGGCGTAACGACCATTATGGGCGAAATAACCATCGCATCGGATGAGCAGAGCAATGGTATCGGTCAGGTCAGCATTGCCGTTAGCCAGATGGATCAGGTTACCCAGCAGAACGCCGCGCTCGTTCAGCAGGTTTCCTCCGCCGCGCAGGGCATGCTGGAACAAACCGTGATGCTGCGCAACGCAGTGTCTATTTTCCGCACCGAAAGAAGCGGCACTCTCGCGACGCCGGCTTTCCGATAACTGACGCGCTTTTTTTCCGATAACCGCGTTTTATCGCCTCACCCGGGCCAGCGCCTCGCTGGCCCGGCCATGTTACAGCATGATATATCACCGTACGCGGTCCCCGCGCATCCCCAATAAAAAGCATTTCACAAAGCGCCAATGATCACTAAAGTGAGCATAACCTCACTCACTACTGGCGCTATTATGTTTACGAAAACGTATCAGGTTGACGAAAAGCACATCGATTTTCAGGGCGTGGTGGACGGACTCTACTATCCGTTTTATATGGAATGGACACGTCACGCTTTTATGAAAGAGCACATTGGTGTCGATCTCGAAGAAGAGTTTACCGCGGGTCGTATTCATATGCTGCTGGAGTACACCCTGCGCTTCAAAAAGAGCCTGAAGAAAGGTGATGAGATGCAGGTGACCTGTACACTGGCGGCCAATGAAAAACGCAACCGCGTTAACTTCATCCAACAAATTCTGGTGAATAATGTCGTTTATGCCGAGGCGGTTTTCACCGGCACCTGTCTGGAAAACGGTCGCCCTGCCATCCCTGAATTTTTGCGCAGTGCAATACCGGATAACCCGTCATAACGCGGCTTCAGGCCGCTTCATTGCAGCACCATCCGCTCCCCGACACTGACAGTGTTGAGAGCGAAACCTACGCTGAAGGGCATGCGCATTGTTGACGTCACCGCATGCCCTTTGTGAATAGCGTGATGCACCTCACCAGACTTTAATTGTGTCCGTAATGTGACCTAAATATGACACGCGCGATGCCGATAACGTTAGTGGACCCGAGCCGATCGACCTCCCTGTAAACAGGTCGCTGTCTCTCCACTACGTGGTCAACTCTTTGACCTTTTTACGGCTATAAATGGAGAGTGCTATGTTTTCCTTTACGCGTTTTAAACCGGGCAAAACCCCGCTGAATGTCTCCGACGATCGGAGTAACGTACAGGCGATCAAAGCCTGTAGCGGCTGGATTGAATTTACGCCCGAGGGCATCATTCTTACGGCCAACCCGGTCTTTCTGGCGGTCACGGGCTACCAGCTCAGTGAAATTACCGGCCAGCATCATCGTATGTTCTGTAAGCCAGACTTTGTGCGCTCTCGTGAATATGCCGAATTCTGGGCAACCCTGGCATCAGGCCAGTCTTTCAGCGGCATCTTTGAACGCTACAGAAAAAATAAAAGTCTGCTCTACTTAAGCGCCAACTATTTCCCTGTGAAAGACAAACACGGCACCGTGAAGAAAATCATCAAAATCGCCAATGACATCACTGACCGGCACGAAGAGCTGACGCATAAAGAAGCGATTATTACTGCGTTGAACAACTCCATGGCGATGATCGAATTTACCCCGCAGGGCGAGATCCTCAACGCCAATAAAAATTTTCTGACGCTGATGGAATACGATCTTGCGGCGATTCAGGGTAAACACCACCGTATATTCTGTTTTGATACCTTTTACAAAGAAAACCCTGATTTTTGGCAGAAAATTCAACATGGCCGCGCGTTCACCGGGCGTTTTGAAAGGGTAACGGCATCAGGAAAACGTGTCTGGCTTGAGGCCAACTACAACCCGGTGAAAGATGCTGCGGGGCACATTTATAAAGTGATTAAGCTGGCTTCGGATATCACCCAACGTGTCGTCACGGCGCAGGAGGTTGCGGATATTGCCATGAATACCTCTGAAAAAACGTCGCATCTCACCGCGAATACCAATGAGGTTCTGAGCCAAACGGTGCGAAATGCAGAATCCATGGCCTCTCAGGTAACAGCCGCTGCGGAGATCAGTGACAAACTGAATTATTCGGCCAAAGACATCAAAGAGATTGTCTCCACGATTCACAACATTGCCGGACAAACCAATATTCTGGCGCTGAACGCCGCCATTGAGGCCGCACGCGCGGGCGAAGCGGGACGTGGGTTTGCGGTAGTCGCGGAAGAAGTCAGACGTCTTGCCGCCTCCACCTCTCAGGCAACGCAGAAAATCAGCAAGGTAGTTGAAGAAAATGCCAGTCTTATCGGCGACATGCATCAGCAACTTGATGGCATCAACAGTTTTCTCACGACGGAAAACGACAAGATGATTCATCTCTCAGACAGTATTCAGGAAATTTTCAGCGGTGTGAACGAATGCGTTACGGTGATTCATCGACTGAATGTGTGACGGCACAGGCGATGTTGCAGTCTGACATTGGCGACACCGCCTGAGATGTCATCGCCACGCCAGCGCCCCACCCGCTGGCGCGTGATTGTTTGGCTCGTCAGTCCCTGCCACTATCCGCCCTCTACGCGCCTGTATTTTATTCTCGTCGCCTGCGCGTCAGCCCGGCAGAGGCCCACCCGCTGGCGCGTGATTGTTTGGCTCGTCAGCCCCTGCCACTATCCGCCCTCTACGCGCCTGTATTTTAATTTCGCCGCCTGCGCGTCAGCACGGCAGAGGCCGGTACTGGGGATTGCGCTATCGCCGGTATCTTTTGCTGTCCGTCTGAGAAAGGGGTGCGGACGCCATTACCTTGCGCTGCGCTCCTCAGGTATTTCGTTGTCTTACGCAGAGCGCCCTCGCTTAAGCCGATGATAAAAACGCAGCTGGGTTGCCCGAAGTGAAATCAGTCCAGCTGAACGAACGCCTGTCAATCGAATCATCCCCCGATTCATTTGGATAACAAAAACGTCCCCAATGTTTTTTGTCATCATTCAACAAGTTATGATTAACAATTCCACCGGTGTGCTGGCAATTTTTAATGGCTTCCGTCCTGAGGCAGGCCGTCCGCTGCCCCTGGCGTTTTTTCAGTCGGAACAGCAAACATGGCGAGGGAACCCGCTAAATTACTGCTGCTCGCGTATTTTACACCACCATCTCATCTTCGGGCTGCACGCCAGGCAAGAAAGTCCGCGTGCTTATACCGCACTGGATCGCTTTGCCTGCCATTGTGATAAACATCACTTTTTTTAATCTATTTCTAAATATGAATCCATCAGTGCCGATAATCTAAGACGACCCGCGCCGGACGCTTTACTTTTCACAGGCAGCAAACTCCCCGACACAGGCCCAAATCGTTTGTCCCTTTTATCTGAAAAAGATGGAGAGCGTTATGTTTGCCCTGACACGTTTTATGCCCGGTAGCGCTTCATGGGGGTCCGCAGATGACCAGACCAACACGCAGGCGATCAAAGCCAACATTGGCTGGATTGAATTTACGCCTGACGGCAGCATCATTACGGCAAACGAGCCCTTTCTTGAACTGACGGGTTACACGCTCAACGAGATTGCGGGTCAGCACCATCGCCTGTTCTGCGATGATAACGTCGTGCGCTCCAGCGACTACGCGCATTTCTGGCAAACCCTGGGCGCCGGTCACTCCTTTAGCGGCATTTTTGAGCGCTTTCGCAAAAATCACAGCCGGCTGTATTTAAGCGCGACGTATTTTCCTGTGAAGGATCGTCACGGCGCGGTAAAAAAAGTCATCAAAATCGCCAACGACATTACTAACAAACATGAAGCGTTGAAGCATAAAGAAGCCATTATCACCGCTCTAAATAACTCTATGGCTATGATCGAGTTCACCCCGCAGGGTGAGGTTGTTGATGCCAATAACAATTTTCTGAAATTAATGGGCTACCCGCTTGATGGCCTCAAGGGCAAACATCATCGTATGTTTTGCTATGATGAATTTTATAAAGAGCACCCTGATTTTTGGCAAAAGATCCAGCAAGGCCGGGCTTTTACTGGACGTTTTGAGCGGGTCACCGCCTCAGGCAAACGCGTCTGGCTGGAAGCCAGCTACAACCCTATAAAAGATGATGCTGAGCACGTTTATAAGGTCATCAAACTGGCATCTGATATTACCGAACGTGTTGAGAATGCTAAACGGGTTGCTGACATTGCCGTCACAACGTCGGAAGAGACGTCTCAGATCACCTTTAATGCGAATGATGTACTGGGTGAAACCATCCGTAATGCGGAATCGATGTCGTCACAGGTCAGTGCGGCAGCAGAAATTGGCGATAAGCTCAATCATTCTTCGATGGATATTAAAGAAATCGTCTCGACGATCAACGCCATCGCCGGGCAAACCAATATTCTGGCGTTAAACGCCGCGATTGAGGCGGCACGTGCAGGCGAAGCGGGGCGTGGATTTGCCGTGGTGGCCGAGGAGGTCCGGCGACTGGCGGCCTCGACATCGCAGGCGACGCTTAAAATCACCAGAGTGGTGGAAGAAAATACCACCCTTATTGAAAACATGACCCAGCAACTTGAAGAAATTAAACGCTTTCTTACTGCCGAGAATGACAAAATCAGCAACCTCTCGCGCAGTTTTCAGGAGATTAATCGCGGGGTGAATGAATTCGTGACGGTTATTCATCGGCTCAATGTATAGACGTGGGAAAGTCATGCCAGCGCTGAATACGCTGGCTTCTTCTTGCCCTGGCTAACAGGACAAATACGATCCGCTGCGCCCCGCCGATTAGGTTGCGTCCCGCAGGCTGAATGCACCCAACCCGGCCGAGAACGCCGGCGCGCGGTTCCTCTTCTGGACTTTACACTCTCCCTTCATCTTTTAGTCACAGACATTCGCCAGGATGGCCGATTGAGATGCGCGTCCCCTTGATTAACCAGCACGATGATGCCGGGATCTGTGCTCCCGCGCAGGTGTGTTATCGCCCCCTCATCATTGCATCAGGCTTCTGCTGTCCTGTGACATCCCGGCCAGACAGAGAAGACGTCCTCTCTACATGCCCGTGCAAGATCGCACAGGCGAGGAACCCATTAATGATTTTGCCGGAATCTGCTCAATACAGAGGTAGGACGATGACAACACGGAGAATGCTGTTGAAAGGTACGATTGCCACTCTAGGCGGTATGGCCGCCGCCCGCGCTATTGGTGCGGAACACCGCCCTAACGACGTGGGCCGTAAGTTTGCCGCGGACGGCCGGGTTGTGCCGTTTAGGGGAAACACGATTATTTGCCATCTGCCGCAGCAAGGTGAAGGCTCGGAACCCTTCGATGCCCTGCTTGATGTCTATCGTGAGTTACCCGGTGAAAGCTGGTCACGAAAGGTCACCGCGCTGCCTCCCTCCAGTTATCATATGACCGTTTTCGGCGGTGCCAACGACAAGGAAAGACGCTATCCCCTGTGGCCTGCTGGGTTGGCTCTTGATATGCCTATGGAAGAGTGCGATCGGATCCTGGCTGATCGCCTGCGGTCGTTTAAGCTGGGTGAAGATGCCGCGCCATATCGCATGCGCGTTAATCCGGACGCGCCCTCTGCGCATGAAACCCCATTAACGCTGCGCCTGTTAACGGCCGATGCCGATACGGAGAAGCGCTTGCGCCAGTTGCGCGATCGCCTGTCTGAAGTCACCGGCATTCACGAGCCGGGCCACGATCGTTACCAGTTTCATATTACGCTGGGATATCAGGTTGCGCCGTTAACCGACGACGAAGATGCCGCCTGGCGACATTCACTGGCAAACTGGAAAACCATGATTGCCCAACGCGCGCCGGTTATCACGCTCGGCAATCCCGAGTACTGCCTGCTGAATGATATGTTTGCTTTTAAGCGCCAGTTTTATCTGTCGTGAATCTGCCCTGCGGGAAATGCGCGAGGCCCTTTCTTCGCGCTTCCCTTATACATCCTGGTTTTACGAAAAAAGCCTTACCTATCCATCGTGGCTGAATCGTTTACAGATTTTTGACTACTGCCGATTAAAAGATGACTTAACACCATTAAAAAGCATTTTAAATGTGAGCAACATCCCACTAACACGCTTAATCCTTCCTCATTTTCCAGCAGGTGAGGAAAATCACGTTTCCGTTACGTCCGAATCAGTAAATTCCTCTGATGATTGAAAAAACGATTCAGCTAAAGGGGTAAATGATGAAGACAAAACTCGCACTGACGGTATTAGCCGTGATGATTTCTGGTTCTGCGTCTGCCAAAACCTGGGTGCTGACGAGTGCTGAACAAGGCACAGACAAAGGAAACTGGCAGGTTAACAGCAGCGAGCTGAAATTCCAGGGCAAGCCGTTCAGCATTGAGCAGAAAGTGTTGCACGGCGGTAAGCAGGAAGGCAGTAAGATCCTGGAGATTCGTAGTCAGGATGGCCTGACCATCACGCTCGTTCCCACCCGGGGAATGAACCTGCTCCGCGTGGAAGGCTTTGGCACCCGACTGGGCTGGGATTCACCGGTTAAAGAGGTGGTGAATCCCGCTTTTATCAGCCTTGAAAGTCGCAATGGCCTGGGCTGGCTGGAAGGGTTCAACGAGATGATGGTGCGCTGCGGCTATGAATGGACCGGCCATCCTGTTAACGACAAAGGCCGCATCTATACGCTGCACGGCAAAGCTGGTAACACGCCGGTCTCACAGCTTGAAGTCGAGGTGGCGGATGCGGCCCCGCACGAAATCCGCATCCGCGGTTTGATCAAAGAGAGCACCTTCAAGAAAGCCGATCTCCAGACGTGGACGGAATTGCGCTATGTGCCGGGCAGCAATCAGTTCAGCCTGCATGACGTGCTGACCAACCATTCCGATTACCCACACGATTACGAGATTATCTATCACAGCAACTTCAGCACGCCAATTCTGGAAGAAGGCGCACGGTTTCTCGCCCCGATGTCGCAAATCAGTCCGTTTAATGACTATGCCAAAGCCGGTTTGAAAAACTGGCAAACTTATCAGGGCCCGACAAAAGACTTCAATGAAATGGTGTTTAACATCAAGCCGCTGTCTGACAAGGATCATCAGACCCTCGCCGCCGTAGTGAATAAAGCCGGAAACAAAGGTGCCTCTATCCAGTTTGATACTCAACAGCTGCCGCTGCTGACCCTGTGGAAAAATACCGATACGCTGAAACAAGGCTATGTCACCGGGATTGAGCCCGGCACCAACTATGCCTATCCGGTGACCATTGAACGAGAACAGAAGCGCGTGAAACAGCTGGCACCGGGCGCGAGTGCAACCTTCGATCTGACCTATACCTTGCTGAATAACAGCGAGCAGGTGAATGCGGTGGAAAAACGCATCCAGGCGATTCAGGGCGATACGAAGATTGACGAAAATGCTACGCCGATAGCGACAGAGTAAAACATCCTGCCTTTCTGCCGGGAAATTTGTCGTCTCTCAGAGCGGACAGATGATGAATCACACTTACGGGCATAATTGCCCGTAAGTGCATCAACGAAGCCTGGGCGCGTTTACTTCTACGCCCTGTTGGCTGTTCCTCATAATGCTGTTTCTGCGAACCGAAGATGCATGAGATATCATCGATAAATCAGCGGGTTAAACCTCACAGGCGAGGCGCTTTACTTCAAGGAATGTTGAATCAGTTGGATGCTGTTTTTAATTTCATGCTGAATCTTGTTCTCATCCCAGTCCGCCAGTTCTGGCGCAAAAGGTTCAAAGGCATAAATGCCTTTATAGCCTCGTTCTTCAAGCTGTTTAACCTGGCGACAGGTGAACAGGCGATCTTCCGGCGTCAACATTATGCGCTCGGCATCTGTCAGGCTTTCACGCGGACGTTTGTCCTCCACGCCCGACAGGTGAACCAGACCAATTTGGGCGATATCCACCTGACTGAATTCGGCGTCAGCATCGGGATAGAGATAATGATGGAAGGTGTCGATTAATAATTTAAAGGGAACATGGGCATCGCGAATAAGCTTCTGCGCCTGCGCTGCCGAACGCAGCGAGCTTTGTGGGAAGCCGAGTGGCTCAACCAGTCCGGTTATTCCATAGGTCGCGAACAGCGGTGCCAAATCGCGCAGTGCGTTTAATGTTACCTCTGGCGCAACCGACGAGCCGTCGTTCAGGGGACAAAGCACCAGCGAACGCGCCCCCACCGCTTTCGCATCGGCCAGCAAGGATTCGGTCAGTTGGCGAACCTGTTCCGTACGCTGATTGAAGGGATAAACGGCATTTATGGTAATAATGTCAATGCCATAACGTTCAGCCAGTGCGCAAACCTGGGCAGCACTCAGGTTGTCCATCACGTTACCGCTGGGCAAGTCGTTACGAAGTTCCACCTTATTCAACCCTAAACCGTTCACCAGCCTGAAGAAGGCTTCAATGCTCAGCGAGGGGGCGATCTTTCTGTTAATACAAAAACGTTCTGCGGCGATGGTCATGCGACTCTCCTGAACCCGGTAACATCAAGCGAACCCAATGGGATAATAAAAATATTTATTTCATTTTAGATTAAAAGGAAAATAAAGTTCTTTGATGACACTCGCAAATACGTTAACGCCCGGTTAAATAACCCAGAAAATAAAGAATAAACCCCACCATTTCTCTTAATTAACAACTAACTGTTCATTATTCTTTTCCTGACAAGAATGGGCAGGTTCACGTGAAAAAATGCATCCCTGATGAAATGGAAATTTCATTTCATTTAAATGCCCTTAAGCACCCTGCGAGGACAGCGACAGTCAGGTGTGAATCTTTTGCCGGTGTCAGGCCAGTACCTGATTATCGCGGGTTAGGTTATTAGTGGAGATCAGCCATCCAGCAGCTAACCGGCGTTAACACCATTATGTATTATGCCCCCACCGTGCTGGAGTCAGTCGGTATGTAGTATAACGCCGCGCTTTTTGCCACCATCGCCAATGGCGTGGTGTCCGTCCTGATGACGTTCGTTAGGATCTGGATGCTGGGTAAAGTGGGTTGCCGAACCATGGTGATGACGGGACAGTTTGGTTGCACCGCCTGCCTAATCTTTATCGGTATGGTGAGCTATCTGCTGCCTGAAACGGTTAATGGTCAGCCAGATGCGCTACGGCCTTATAGGGTACTGGCGGGCATGCTGATGTTTCTCAGTTTCCAGCAGGGTGCCTTATCAACCGTGACATGGTTGTTATTGTCAGAGATATTTCCGACGCGACTGCGTGGCATCTTTATGGGCGGTGCCGTATTCGCCATGTGGATAGCGAACTTCCTGATCTCTCTTTTCTTCCCTCTTCTTCTTGTCTGGGTCGGTCTGGCGAGTACGTTCTTTATTTTCGCCGCCATTGGACTCTTTGGTGCCATTTTTGGCATCAAATGCGTGCCGGAAACCCGTAACAGAAGCCTGGAGCAGATCGAGCATGATCTTAAGGGCTGGCTTGATGATGAAAATCGCCATACGGCCGACCATGCCGTTTTCGTTTCAAAAAGCCGCTAACGGCACAGGCGCTTAAGAGTTGGTAATCGCCTGTGCCGTAATGAGGACGTTTAAGGGATGATAGTGCTCAATGTTATCTGACGATGCCCCGTGGATGATCGCGTTCCAGTCAGTAAACCGTCATCTCAACGCTGCGCGGGGCATGACGAATATTGATCACCTTTTGCGCCACCATCTGAGGCGTCATGCAGTATAACCGCCCCGGATACAGAGACAGGCTGATATCCGGGGCGTTATTAATTACCGTCAGGCGCTGTGCTAAGCATCGGTGTTCCCCCTACGGACTCATTTAGGGGAAAGCCGTTAGGCCGAAAAGCGACAAGGACGATCAAGCTCGTCCAGTTTCTTTTCCACCAGCCACTGAAACGCTTTGCCATCCGGGCGGGAATAAAGCGCTTTTCTCACCGGCACCAGCGCCACCCACTTCTGGGCAATCGTCATTTTTTTAACGTCGGACAGCGGCAGCCCATGACTTTCGCTAATCGCCCGATTAACGGCCTGTTCGGCAGTGATGCCCTTCCAGTTACGGTTACGCTTCAGCGCCTCGCCAAACCACAGCAGGCGAAAACTCTGGTGACGTTCGATAAGCCCTTTCATCGCACTGACGCGCTGCCAGAACGTTTTACTGAGGGTATCAATGACATCCTCAGGAAAGAAAGAATCCATGGTGGTTCTCCTTTGCAGATGAATGTTCAGGTCAGTATGTGCACCGCTCTCTGTTATATCGGCATATGACCGTCAGAGTGACAGTAACGCATAGCAGGAATGATAAGCGTGTCACAGGTAAAAAACGCGCCTGTTTACAGCCTTTTACGTCCTTTACACTATCTAACGAGAGATATCATGGTGTGACCACGGCGCGGTATAGCCGCCTTGTAAGCGAGCTGTTAGCCATCGAAGGCTGCGCCATAACCTTCAGGCGCTTTGCATCCTTTTACTGCGGGTATTTCAGCAATTCACCCGGCGGTTTTATCAGAAACGACGCGCCTGCGGTGGCAGTCGCCCGGTTGCAGTTTGTTTCCCTGAGAGGAGCGCACATCCAAAAACTGAACCGGCTTACCCTGTTCGTTATCAAGCAGGACAGAATAGGTTTCCCCTTGTTCAAACATATAACGCTCTCCCCATTGCCGCATCGCCACAACAATGGGGAAAACGGAACGCCCTTTTTCCGTCAGGACGTATTCCCTGTAGGCGCTGCCATCCGATGCTGGCAAAATGTCGAACACGCCGATATCGACCAGATGTTTCAGGCGCGAAGCCAGGATGTTTTTGGCAAGCCCCAGGTTTTTTTGAAACTCGCTGAATCTCCGCACATCATCAAATGCCTCGCGGATAATCATCATGCACCAGCGCTCACCAATCGATTCCAGCGTCCGCGCAACGGGACATTCGCTGGTTCTTAGTGATTCCTGTTTTGCCATGAGTGTTCTCCCTGTCAGTCTGTCTACTGATGTAAGCTTAATTCCCGCATTTAACAGTTGCAAAAAAAAACCACTCTTGTTACTTCTATAAGCAACCTAGTTTTAAAAAGAAACCAGAATAAAGGCACCTTATGGCAGGTAAGGCAAGTACGTGTCGCAATGACGGGACGAAAATCGCATCGACCAGTGTCACTGCGCTGAGTTCAGGGATGACGATGCTATTTTCATTGACCTGTGCACTGGCGGTAGCCAATGTGTATTCTGCGCAACCGTTACTCCAGTCGATGGCGACAAGCCTGAAAGTCTCGCCCGCTATGATCGGCAGCATTGTTACTGCCACACAGGCGGGCTATGCCATCGGCTTGCTTTTTCTGGTGCCGCTCGGGGACTGGATGAACCCTAAACGCGTAGTGATGACGCAGTTGTTATTCTCCGTTGTGGCGTTAGTTATGGCGGGGTTATCACGCAGTATCACGGTCCTGCTCTGCGCCGTGCTGGTTATTGGCCTGATGGCCGTGGTGGTGCAGCTTATCGTAGCGTGGGCAGCGAGGCTGGCGACACCACAAAAACGAGGCCAGGTGATTGGCACCCTGACCAGCGGAATTGTTACAGGCATCCTGTTATCCCGTTTTATCTCAGGCGCCATTGCCGATATCGCCGGCTGGCGGGCTGTTTATCTCACCTCTGCCTGCCTGATGTTGCTGATTACCTGTTTCGTCTGGAAAGTGATGCCATCGCCCCCGCCACGGCCCTGCAGGCCCAGTTACCTCTCCCTGCTGAAGTCGGTTTTTCGGTTGTTTATCACGGAACCTCAACTGCGAAAACGTGGGATGATTGCGCTCCTGATCTTCGCGGCTTTCAGCATGCTGTGGACAACCATGGTAATGCCACTTACGGCACTTTCCCTGACACATACCCAGACAGGTATGTTTGGCTTAGCCGGAATGGCTGGCGTGCTCGCGGCATCACGCGCGGGCAAGTGGGCTGACAGAGGATTTGCCCAACGCACAACAGGGTTAGCATTGGCACTATTGGTGTTCTCATGGCTGCCTGTCGCATATGTCGAAAACTCTTTGTGCTGGCTGGTGGCAGGCATCATCGCGCTGGACTTTGCGGTGCAGGCCGTTCATGTCTCCAGTCAGAGCCTCATCATTGCAGCCAGACCCGCAGCAGCAAGCCGTCTGGTCGGTGCTTATATGTGTTTTTATTCGCTGGGCAGCGCAGCAGGCGCCCTCATTGCAACGCAACTGTATGCCTACTGGGGATGGCAGGCCGTCTGCCTTGCCGGTGCCTCGGTCAGCGCGTGTGCCTTTCTTATCTGGTCAGGATCCCGTTAATCATGAAATACCCACATCTTCTGCTCGCCATCCTGGTTACCGCAATCTGGGGCGTAAACTTTTCCGTCATTAAACTTGGCCTGCACACTATCGATCCCTTCATACTGGCAGCCATTCGCTTCACGCTGAGTGCCCTGCCTGCCCTTTTTTTTATCAAAAAGCCCGATGTGCCGTGGCGTTACCTCATCGGTTACGGCCTGATTTTTGGCATCGGCTTGTGGGGGCTGGTCAATCTGGGAATCAAAACAGGCTTGTCTGCCGGGATAGCATCGCTTGCGCTGCAGTTCAGCGCTTTTTTTACCTTATTGCTGGGCAGCCTGATATTCCGGGAGCGCCTCAGTCGCTATCAAATCACCGGTTTTGTTATCGCCTGTGCGGGTTTACTGAGCATTGTTTTTGTAACGGATGGCTCGGTTACACTGAGCGGTATGCTGCTGGTCATGGCCGGTGCGCTTGCCTGGAGCGTCGCCAACATCATTATTAAAAAGGCAGGCACAAAACAGGTATTCGCCTTTCTGGTATGGTCGAGCGCATTTTCGCCGCTACCGCTTTTTGGCCTGGACTGGCTGGTTAACGGTAGCAGCGGCTTTACAGAGATGTTTAGCCACATGGACAACCGCGCGTTGTTGTCTGTTTTGTTCCAGGTCTATCCCAATACACTTTTCGGCTACTGGATATGGAATTCGTTACTCAAGCAGTATCCGGTTTCCACAGTCGCACCGCTTTCACTACTGGTGCCGGTCTTCGGGATTTTAGGTTCCATGATGATATTCGGCGAGCATATCTCACCGCAAAAAATGCTTGCTCTGCTGTTGATTATTATCGGGCTAACGGTCGGGTTGTATGGTCAGCGACTCGTCCAGCGCGTTCAGTTGCTGCCGCGCAAACGCTAGAAATACCTCCAGCGCGGCGCTACGGGGCCGGCCGGAAGGCACCTGCAACTGCAGATTGCGCTGGCTTAATTGATCGATGCCGACGGAGCGCAAAACCAGTCCGTGCGCTTCGGCTTCCTGTATCACGCTGAACGCACTGCAAATGGTGACGGCTAATGGCGTATGCAGCAGGAACTGGAACAGGGTTGAGAAATTGTCGCAGGTCACGACCGGTTCAATCAGATTGCCGCTCATATGGCTTGCCAGCTCGAACAGCTGTCGTACCGTGGTGTTTTGCTGCGGCAGTGCCAGTGGATAGTGGCTGATATCGCTGAGCGTTACCTGCGGCGCGCTGGCCAGTGGATGACCCTGATGCATGACTAACAGCACCGGTGCAGGCCAGGAACCGAGGATCTCAACCCCGTGCTCAGCGTGCAGGCTGAACTGCAGCGCCAGGTCGCAGTCGCCATTACGTATCAGTTCTGATACGCCCTGTGGGCTGGCGACCTTGATCTCAAAAAGGATGCCGGGATTATTCTCCCGAAATGCGGCGATCATGCGGGGCAGCAACGTGAAGGCCAGGCCATCGGTACAGACCAGTCGAATCAGGGTGCGGCGTACTGCTTTTAATCCTTTGATTTCCGCCAGCGCGTATTCCATATCCAGCATATTTTTGCGCACGTGATGGGCAAAAATTTCCCCGGCTTCATTCAGCACCATGCCGCGCGCGTGGCGATCAAACAGCGGCACGCCCACCTGCGCCTCCAGCCGCTGAATTTGACGACTGATCGCCGATACCGCAATAAACAGCTGCTCGCTTGCCGCACTGAGCGATCCGGCATTGGCGACGGCAAGAAAATAGCGGATTTCATTACTGATCATGCGAACGCCTTTTGCTGGTGCATGCCTCGAAAACGGGCAGGCAGCTTTGCTTTAAAAGCAAATCTTACTCGATAAATTGATAATTGTGGCAAAGCAGCGTTTCGGAAATGATGGGAAAACCATAATACGAATAAAAGACGAGCAAACATGACAGCCCAACAAGCGGTAGACCAGGCCACCGCCTGGTTCGACAGTGGGGAATTTCAGCAGGTTCTGGCGCGCCGCGTTTCGCAGCGAACTGAGAGCCAGCGCCAGGATCGCGACAGTGAATTACACCACTATTTACACGACGAAATCGGCCCACAGCTAAGTGCGTTGGGTTTCACCCTCCACTTCATCGAGAACGCCGAAGCGGCCCATCGTCCTTTTCTGGTGGCGGTGCGCATCGAAGATCCTGCGCTCCCTACGCTGCTGAGTTACGGCCATGGCGATGTGGTGTTCGGCGATGATGAAAACTGGCGTGAAGGATTAATGCCCTGGCAGCTCGTTGAAGAGGGCGATCGCTGGTATGCCCGCGGCAGCGCAGATAATAAAGGTCAGCACTGCGTGAATCTGGCCGCGCTGGAACAGGTGTTTCTCGCACGCGGCGGACGTCTGGGCTTCAACTGCAAGCTGCTGTTTGAGATGGGCGAAGAGATCAGCTCACCCGGCCTGGCGCAGCTGTGCCGGCAGCACGGCGATCTGCTGAAAGCCGATCTGTTTATCGCCTCGGATGGCCCGCGCCTGAATGCGGTGCAACCTACCCTGTTTCTGGGATCGCGCGGTGCCGTGAATTTCCGCCTGACGGTGACGGCCCGTGATAACGCCTATCACTCTGGCAACTGGGGCGGTTTGCTGAGCAATCCCGGCACGCAGCTGGCCAACGCCATTGCCGCGCTGGTTAACGCACAGGGCGTACTTCAGGTGGAAGCACTGAAGCCTGACTCACTGTCGCCGCAGGTACGTGACATTCTCAGCCAGATCAACGTGGGCGGGATGCCGGGCGATCCCGAGATCGATCCGAACTGGGGCGAACCCGCATTAACGCCAACGGAACGCCTGTACGGCTGGAACACTCTGGAAGTGCTGGCCTTCCTGACCGGCAATCCTGCGCGCCCGATGAACGCCATTCCGGGTGAGGCAACGGCCGTCTGTCAGCTGCGCTTTGTGGTGGGCACCGACTGGGAAAAGCTGGCGCAGCACGTCAGCGAACATCTGACGCAGCACGGCTTTGGCTATGTGAAGGTCGAGTTCCTGCGCGGATCGCCGGCAACCCGCCTTGATCCCACCGATCCGCTGGTCGACTGGGTGCTGGCCAGCATCGCCGAAACCAGCGGTAAGAAACCGGCTCTGCTGCCCAACCTGGGTGGTTCGCTGCCCAACGAGGTGTTTTCTGACATCCTCGGCCTGCCCACATTGTGGGTGCCGCACTCCTATCCCGCCTGCGGCCAACACGGCGTGAACGAACATATGCTGAAGTCGATTGCGCGTGAAGGTCTGCAAATCATGACCCGACTGTTATGGGACTTAGGCGAGCAAGGCCGCGAACTGGTGGCGAAGCACCGTCAACATGCCGGAGGTGCCGCATGAGCACGCTCAACACCGCTGCACCGCTGCACGCGAATAAACCCAGCCTGCATAAAACCCTTTTCGCCACTTGCATCGGTAACGCGCTGGAGTGGTTTGATATTGCGGTTTACGGCTTTTTTGCCAGCTATATTGCCCATGCGTTTTTCCCGACCAGCGATCCGTCCGTTTCTATGCTGCTGACCTTCGGCAGTTTCGGTGTCTCCTTCCTGATCCGGCCATTGGGCGCGATTGTGTTGGGTAACTATGCCGATCGCCACGGGCGTAAAAAAGCGCTACTGCTCTCCATCAATCTGATGATGCTGGGCGGTGCCATCATTACGTTTATGCCGGGCTACGAACACATTGGTCTGGCTGCGCCCTTGTTGATTCTGCTGGCGCGTCTGATACAAGGCTTCTCTGCCGGTGGCGAATTTGGTAGCTCGACGGCGTTTCTGGTCGAGCATTTTCCCGAGCGCAAAGCCTTTATCGCCAGCTGGCAGTTCGCCACGCAAGGGGCAAGTACCCTGATGGCATCGGCCTTTGGTCTGGGATTAACGAAAATCCTGACGGAAAGCGAGATCCAGGACTGGGGCTGGCGCATTCCTTTTGCCTTTGGTCTGCTGATCGGCCCGCTGGGGATCTATATTCGCCGCCACGTACATGAACCTGCCAGCTTCGCCACCCGGCAGCCCGAGGTCGCCCCGCTTAAGCGCCTGTTTGGTCGCCAGAAAGAGCTGATGCTGCTGGCGATTGGCCTGATGGTTATCTCTACGGCGGTTAACTACATGCTCAACTATGTGCCGACCTACGCCACCCGCAATCTCCACCTGCCCGGCTCTGTGGCCTTTACCGCCACCTTGCTGGCGGGGGTGATCCTGACCGTGGTGACGCCGATTATGGGCCTGTGGGCAGAGCGCGTGGGCCGGGTTCCGCTGATGTGGGGATCGCTGATTTTACTGATTGTCACCATCTACCCTGCCTTTAAGCTGGTGGTGAATCACACCACGCCCACCACGCTGATCGTGCTGGTCTGCTGGATGGCGTTGCTCAAGTCGATTTACTTCTCCACGGTACCCTCGGTCATGGCCGATCTGTTTCCTATGGGCACGCGCGCCAGCGGCATGGCGATCAGCTATAACGTGGCGGTGACGGTATTTGGCGGATTTGCGCCGCTGATCTGCACGCTGTTGATCACCGCCACCGGCACCAGCCTGGCTCCCGGCTATTACCTGATGGCGATGTCGGTGCTGAGCGGCCTGGCGCTGCTGCGAAGCCAGAAGCGGGTGACGTGAGAGGACAGGTGCACAGGGTTGTGCACCTGACGGATTTTATCATCGTGATGAACAGACAGCATGTTTTTGGAAAGAGATTCCCATTTTTGTCATCCATGTCAGATTTCCGCTGTTCGTCATGGCAACCTTAATCATTTACACGTTATGGCGCATGGTTCATCTTTACGGTGTGGTCAGCAACTCGGTTCGATTTCAGCATGACCGGGCTTCACTCTTTTTGTTGCATCATGCCCAGTCATTGAAGTGTGTACCTCTCTCATAACAAGGATGATGGGATGACAATCTCTAAGGAAAAGACCAAAACAAATCAGTACCAAATCCGACTTTCTCACGAGTTTCGGACGCAGCTCGAAGAACAGGCGTGTGAGGATGGTGACGTCAACCTGGCGACGTGGATAAAGCGGGTACTGCGGAAAGAGCTTAAGGTAAGGGGCATTGAGCCGAAGGGGAATTTAGGTTGGAGTTATTTCGCTTTAACGGCATTATTATTGTTGTCTCAACAACCAGCCAATGTTTCAGCTGCCAGAGATAAATGCTTATGCGGTTGCCAGTTTTAGTTGACTACTACAGTGCTGACGAATAATGGATACGTAGAGTAAAATTACCCCAAAGTGATCTCGAAGCAGTAGTTAATAAAGAGGGTATGGTTAAAAGTAAAGATTACATAGCTAAATGGCTTTAGACAGGTGAGGATTTATAATGAGTGCAGTAAAAGTTGCAATTAATCCATAGGACTTCACTCTTTATAAATTTGATGACTCTACTTATATAATGAAAGTCATATTTAGTGAAGGCGAGTATAAAGTTGATGTGGAGAGGTTTTTTATTTTAACTGATTATTTTTCTGGGTTTGAATATAACATCTAAAAATTAAAAAAAATCTCTCAAGAGATAAGAAGTGACTATAATAAGCACAAGCATAGAGAAATTAATAAGATTCACTTTAATATTCTTTTAAAGTTTTTTTAACAAGTTTACCACTATGAATCGCCACGGATAATCCAGACACTTCTGAGCCGTTGATAATACTGGTTTTCATATTCTGTCGGTGACATCTGATCGCTCGAACCATGCCGACGCTTACTGTTATAGAACATTTCGATGTAATCAAAAAAATCGCTACGGGCTTCCTCCCTTGTAAGTACACCTTTTTAGTTCCACGCACTTTTTGAGATTTCCGGGTTTTCAGTTATCAGCCGGTATTCTTCCGGCGTCAGGTTATTCAGGGATTCATGAGGGCGCTCGCTTTTATATTCCATCAGCCAGCGCTCTAGAATTTCCTGTGCTTCATTCAGGGTTCTGAACAGATAAAAACCCAGTATTTCTGTCCAGTACGTCCCGCAGAATCGCTCGACAAAGGCATTATGCGTTAGCTTGCCAGGCCTGATAAACTCTGGCATCACACCATGCTCTTCTGCCCATTGTGCCAGCTCAGCGAGACCCGCTCCAGGCAATTAACCATATCCGCACCCTCAGCGGATATCCGCGGTTCGCCACTATCCTGTCCAGTCCCCTGATGACACGTTGGGCTGTGATATTCAGGTCAATTCGAACGCCAGTACTTCGCTGTTAAAATCACCCAACCCATTTTAGGTCCGGAAGCGTCTTCCGCATACCAGCGCATCGTGCATAAAATAGATGGACCCGCTCTGGTTCATTGCCTCTGGCGTAGGCAGCGAGCCTGGATTACTCACCGGCAAAGCGCTGTTTTCCCTTATGGCGAAAATTCAGGTTCAGCAGGCAATAAATCCGGTAAACGCGCTTATGGTTCCAGCTATTGCCCTGCATGCGCAGCACCTGAAAAAGCTTTTAAAGCCTTATCGCGGATAGCGTTCAGCCGTCACGGTCAGTGCCATAATGGCCGGCTCATCACGTCGCGTATCCGGCTGATATCGAAATACCGTCCTGCTCAGCGAAAATATCCTGCAGGCATGACGTCATCTCATAGCAAACTGCGCGGTCAGACAGCTGACTACCTGACGCTTTATCGCTGGTTTTAACATTTATTTTAAATAACGTCTTTCAATGCCGACACTCGAGACTCAGGTCCACAAACATCGGTTTTAGCCGGCGGTTTACATTTTCGAGGTCTTTCATGTTTTTGATATCACAGGCCTCTGAAATTCCGACTTCGCGGCAGACATCTTTCACGGACTTCAGAACGGCAAAGATCTGGTGTTCGATGAATCGGGCTTTGCGCATGACAATCTCCTCCGGTAAAATAATTATTATGCCGAAAGATCTCTAAAGTTGAATGGTCCGCTTTGACGTGATGCTGACAGCTAAATATGATACTATCTATTATTAAATCTTAAATGAATTTTTAAAAAGTGCTTGCTGCAGAAGAATTGATGGTTAAGAGCTAAGTCTAACTTATTAATGGCAAGAAGCATTTAATTTTGATAACATCACAAACATTGTTCTTTTAAACTCTTTTTATACCAACTGCATTTGTGGGAGGCAAAATGAACAATTATTGGCATCAATTCGTAGACACATGATATTTATCAATGCGAAGTAACATTGAGGCAGATTACAACTCCCCTCTGAACATCGAAACTCCCATTAACTCAGAACATCTAAATATCTACAGACCTTCAAAAACATTGCCTACGAGTTAAATAAATATAATACCACGTATAGTCTCACCATAGCTAACCAATAATATAGATCATTTTTTGAAAAAATTAATTCCACACCAGGGAGGGCAACCATCTTTAAATTAATCAATTACTACCCCACTCTGTTTACTATAATAATTAATCATCATACTTATCAATTAATTCTAATTTTTTTGACAACCTCAAAATAATACAGTTAATTATTTTATTTCCCCAATAAACTTATAGTTTTCTATTTTAAAACTGCATATTACAAATACATGTAAATTTAAATATATTTTTCGAATAACTCCTTACTCTCATTTATGCCATGAATAATTCTTTCTGAGTATATTTCTAATTCAGTATTTTTGATCCTCTCTAATAGTTCACATTGATCTTCACCCCATATTGTGGCCCTTCCTGTGTTGGTTTTTCGAGATTTCATTTTTTGGACGAAACCAAATTCTTTTAAACCTGTTTCAAGTTTCAAATGAATTGGCATCTCAATGACTTCGTTTTCATGATTTAATTGTGAAGAAAATTTATTATAAATTTTACTTTCCAAATCCAATTGATATAAATTTTCATTACAAGCATATCCAGTAGCTCTGATTGTTCCATTATACCTCGCATTAATTTCTATAACTACCAAATCCTGATGTGTTTTTATAAACTCAACCTCTATCCATCCATTAAAGATATTGGTATTACTAATTTTACTTAATATGGCATTTATTTTTTCATTTAAGCTTTTATTTTTTAGCTTGCTAATATACCTGAATTTGTCCATTGCGTGCCCGCTATGAATATCAGTTTCGCCTTTAAACATTATCGGGGAGGCTATATAAAACCCATTTAGCATATAAGCGTTTACAGAAAACTCAAGTCCTTTCAGAAACTGTTCTACATACCAATCAGTTACCTCATGAGGGAGTTTATATATGTCATCAAATCTTTGGCAATAAAATTGATTTACACCACCTGCTCCATTGTTAGCTTTACAGACTATAGTTCCACCATTATATTCAAGGAAATCATGTATTTCTTTTTTTGTGTTACATTGAAGCCCTTTGGGAATACTAACACCCAAAAATGCCATTAACTCTTGCGTGATGCTTTTATAAGCAGCTGTAGAAAAAGCATTTTCATTCATGCCTAGATAGATGTTTCTTAATCCTGCCAACTCAACAGCTTTTAATTCAGCGAACGAGTTGATTTCAGAACCGGAAGTGCTCCATATAAAATCAATTTCATTCCCAAGCTCCATTAATCTTACAGAGTAAGAATCTATCTTATCGTAGTACTCATATTTTAAACCTAAGCTAAGTTCATTTATTTTTGGAGTATAGAAAATTAGTGATCTTTTTAATCCAAACTCATCGCATGCCATAGAGGATAAATCACTATTAAAATGCGACGTAATAATTAAACTTTTCATCATTTTACACCTTTAGTTATGCTACTTTAATTTCATCCATAGAAAAATGAACGTTTATAAAATACTAACTCAATAGCTAAAATGGTTATAAAGAGTAACTAAATGCCAGATTTAAATTTCTAACTCGCACTAAATAAGTATGTAGTTTCGATATCTTAAATATAATAATACATGCACTGTGAGCCTGACGGCAAGCCGTCAATACATGTCCTTTGGCTGGAATCGCCTTTACTAACAAGTGTCTAATATGTAAGCCAAACCTGAATTAATACTACATCAAGACGACCAGAATGACCACAAATCGGCATTAGTTTTATCAAAAAATACGATATCAATGCTAGCTGTTGTCATCATAACAACTGCCTATGTTCCAGTGAATTGAGAGAAACGCCTTGGGGTAACCACATCCAAATGTCATCATTACCTGAGAGATGACGCTATCGGGCGGTAACAAATCCGTTTAACCTTTAAAATAGAGCACCGGTCCTTTTCTACTTCACATCACACTCCCATACACCTGTTTTACTCATCTGGCATTTTGTGCCTGATTCTCACTTCAAAAAAATAATTTTCCTCTGGGAAGGTTCCCTTTTTATTAAGGAATCGTACCTATGCATTACATCAGGATGACTAATCCTCTTATGTTACTGAATTATGATTAGACGGCTTCTGCAAAAATTATAGTGCATTACGTAAAAACTCAGCTTAACCTTCGTCTTAATTACGGACACATAGTGGATGAAGATCCCCTGATTCCTGCTGACGGCCTTCCTGACTTCCTGACCTGGTTCCCGAATCTGATTTAAATTGGGATTCAGGTATAATGGGTTCAGGAAAAAGGAAGCAAAAATTCAGAATTTAAATGAAAGTGAAAATCAAATAAAAAATTAATATTTACACGGAAGGTATAATTTAAACACCTAAAAAAAACACACCTTACAACTCTATTTTAATGTAGAAACAAGAATATTAACACCTGGTGATTATATCTGATGAATATGATGCGGCCTGTTTTTTCTCAGAATATTTATGCCACGAAATAAAGACAGTATTACAGCATTTTAGGCATAGTGCCTTATGATACACGATGATAATTCCGGCAATAATAAACCAGCGCATCTTTCCCCACAAAAGCTTTAGAAGAAAGAACCTGACAAAAGAAGACAGAGTGGGTTCCTGATTCCACAATATTATCTACACGACAATCTAAACAGCAAACGGAATCAACTACAGCAGGAGACCCCGTGACCAGAACGTCTGCGTCGAATAATGCTAAGCGCTCCTCAACTGAAACCTGATGATTAGCACATTGCATTGCAATGTTGCTTTGCTCTCCTGAAAGAATGCTGACACACAAAGAGCCATTATTTCTTATAACACTATTGTTATTGGAGGCACGATTTATACATACGAGTAAAGTGGGTGGGTCGTCGGTGACAGAACACACGGATGAAACTGTACATGCTGCAGCCCCGCAGGAGCCGCTTGATGTTACAATAGTGACTGCAGTAGGAAGATGCGACATTGCGTGGCGAAAAGCACTTTTATCTAGCATAATAGAGCTCCAATGAGTGTTGAGGTGTTATCGCATGATGTTAAATGAGCAATGACATGTAACTTTAAAATATTTTAAACTGGTTCTTATATACAACCTTCAACCCGGTAACCATGTCGCCTTTTCAAAATGAGAGGTTATTTCTAGTTTATGTTTTATTATTCTTTCTTTGAAAAAAGATCATGTTCCTGAATAGCCATGGTAAGACTGTATGGGATGTTATTTTTAATAAGCTGTTCTGCTATATCGCTTGATGGTTTATAAGGGTAAATATACTCTTGAACGGCAGGCATGACCAGATTAGTGGGTAACGCAAACTCAACTTCAGATTGATTTGGTAATGCCATTTTCCATTTTTCAATCACCTGATGCCAGTAGTTATCCATTTTTTCGCCTCCCACAAATGCTGCAGGCTGAAAAAAATTTAACAGCGCAATGTTTGTAAAATTATCAAAGATAAATGCATCGCGCCATTCACTGGTAAAACTCAATTCTTCGCCATTCAGTCTTCTGCATTGTGCCTGGCTTAAAAAAGCTTCTAAAAAATTAAAAGATATAACATCGTTTTTTGCCTGATGAATAATAAAAGCTACAAATGCGTCAAGTGGGAGATAAAGGGTACGGCCTTTATGTGCAAAACCGCTATTGACCTCTTGAACGGCTGTCATATAGATGAAGCTAAGAGAAATACGTTTAAACTTCATACTTGTATCAAAGTCATGACGCAGACGTCGATCTACAGAGGCAGAGTGCATTTCATTTGGTTTTAGCGAGTAAACGATATTATGTTTCTTTTTTTTATTTCGTGTGAAAAAGGTAAGTTTATCTATTTTCCCGCCGTTATTAAACCACCATGCATAAGGGCGCCAGTTCAGATCGCTAAAGTTGGTATGGGTCAAGAAAAACCTTAAATGGAACGCGTTTTTGTTACTATTTTGTAGATCGTAGACATAACGTGAGACCCCCGCTCTTGGAAAAAAAACATTCATACTTGCATGAGGTAAGGTAATATAAATATCTTCTGATGTTATAAACTCATTGATTGCGCTGGGTGTGACGCCAAGCGTTTCAAGCACATGTTCTCTTTCCTGCGTATTTAAATGAGTAAACTGTTTAAGATAAAAACCAGTAATAAATTCAGAAAAATCACTTTTGAAATTTAACATCACCTAAATCCTCATAGTTAAAACTGCGACTCTGACAAACCCATAATACATTGAAAAAAATAAGCAGTATCGCAAGTATTAGATAAGTTGTAGTTATGCTGTAAAAAGTCAAAAAAGCACCAGACGAAATAGAAAAGACAATTTTCACACCAGAAGCGACTGAGTTTCTCATCATTGTGAATTTACCAATATTTTCTATATCAGGCATTTGATTCGTGAGTACCTTAATAGAAATCATATGCCATGAAACAAAAAAAGAAGTGAGAAATAAAAAAAAGTATACGGCATAATAATTTCTCGTTGATAAACACATCAAAATCAGACAGATGCCAGAAATACACAGAGAAAACCGTAATGAAGACTTTAGAGAAAGCATATTGAGTGCTGCTGCTATCCCCGAGATAATGACAGCACATTGTAGAGTCATATTCAGCACTGGATAAATTTTCTCGCTATTACCATATAGAGAAGATAATGAAGGAAGGGATGTGTTTAAAAATTGTAAAGCTCCACTTGATGGAACAGTAAAAATCAAGGGTAACAAAAAGTCCTTACTGCGAAAAAGATATGTAAAGGATTCATTTTTCTTAGTGACAGAGTGAATCTGCACAATAACCTCAGCGTCTTTATTATCAGGATTCCCTTTCTCAAAAAGTGTCGAAATATAAATATTCAAAAGGTAGATGCAGCAGGTCAGCATGAGCGCTTGCATGTAGTAACCCGTACTGATAGCCCATCCTCCTATGGCCGCGCCAAAAACCTGAGCGGCCTGCATGCCAGAGGAGGCAAGCTGAAGTGCTTTTATTGCATCACTATTACTGAATGCTGTTCTGATAATGCGATTTTGGGATGTCTTATTAAACATTTTGACAACAGATAATACGGCCTGTGCCAAATAAAAGATACTGAGCGTGATTAGTTCAAAACCCTCATTTCTCATTAAAATAAAATAGACAATTAGCGATATGGCACTAAGAGAAACATTACTGATAAATAACTGTTTTCCAGGACTGCTCGCATCAGCTTTTTTGAGGAAAAAGAATCCTAATACGGCTGATGGAAGATATGAAGAAACTATAGTCAGACTGACAAGCATCGGACTATGAGTTTCATGATATATAAGCCACAAAAATATAACCGTCTGAATCCCTTCAGCCGAGCATGAAAGAAAATTGTATATCTGGAAGAAAGCGTTTTTTTTGGTTTCATATTTTAACATATCGAATCTTACTCTTGTCTGTCAGAAATATCATGCAAAAAATTCCTTATTTCTTCTAAGGATGATGAAGAAACATAAATCATATGATTAAAAGACGTTGAACTGGGAACTGCGGGTTTAGCAGCATTCTCACGCAAATTTACATATTTATCCACGGATACTTTTGACGTACTTCTGATATCATCGACCGGGAAAGAAGAACATATCCCAATAGCAGCACAATATTTATCGGACTTATGATTTAGGGGTAAAATAAATTCTTTATCAATCTGAGAATAAATAAATGCCTCCCAGAAATCGACGCCTCTATACATATAATACATATCGGTCACACCCGCTCCGGGAGGGCGGATACCAAACTCACCGAGTATAAATCCATCCTGAGTATGATACATTTCAATATGAAAAACGCCATTAGTCATTTCAAAATGACTTTGCAAATTCGTGGCAAGTATTAAGGCATCTTCATGAAGCCGTGTGCCATCGGGTAAGTTGATACTGGCTCTGTTTTTACTTTTTGCCTCGAGTATAGGCCTGTCGTAAATTGACAGTGTTGAAAAGAGGATATTACCGTCTTTGATTATACAATCAAGATGATATTCATCTCTCATTAAAACCTTTTCTTCAATTAACATCAATTTGTTATTTTCATTAAGATATTGGTTTAAGTCTTCCTGTGTGACTGTTTCGACATGTTTTGCAGAACTACCTGTAAGAGGTTTTACGATGTAATCTTTCTGGGATGACAGTAAAAGATTCTCTGAATTGATGATCTCACCTGATAGCCAGAACTTTGGACAGGATAAAAAACCTGAGCAAAAATTACGCATCAGGAATTTATTGGTTGCAATTGTACTTTTATAATATTTTTCACCATAAAGTGAATAACGATTACGCAATAACCCAGCCAAAGCGATAAAATCCTCAGAACTGGCTATAACATAACTGAATGATTTTTTATGCATTAAATCATCTGAAAGATTAATGATATAATCTATACTTTCGTTATCCAGTGTTCCTCTGTCAATAATAATAAATTCTATCTCATTGAGCCCTTTGATGACTCTTTCCATATTACTTTTCAACCCAATAACCAATGCTTTTTTATTCATGGCTTTTCACCGTTTAATTTTAAAATAAATACACTATGCATATTTGTCTGGTATTTATGATAAAAGTAAAATCCTTTACTTTCAAAATAGCGTCGGTTATAGCTTAGCGAATCTCGCAAAACGATCTTCATAAAATCCTTTCTTTTTTCATACGCTATTTTCTTCAGTTTATGAAATAATTCATTCCCTACTCCCATTTTTCTGAATGGTGGTGTGACGCAGAGAAAATGGAAGTCCAGATAAATATCATAAAGTTCATATCTCACTGCCCCCACAATGTCTGACTTGTATTTCGCGACTAGCCACTTCGAGGATTCCTGAGCAATGATATTTTCAGTAAACTGCAAAGCGGTAGGTGAGAAATTCAGTGTATAAGGTTCGTAAACTTTTTCTAAAGCCTTTCTTAACAGCTTCGCATCTTCATACGAAGCTTGTTCAATGCTGATGTCCTGAATCGTCATGCTATGAATCATCACGCTTCTTAGCTATAAATAACTCACTTATATAATCTATGCTAATTTTTCCACCAACTGAGTGTTCGTCAATCAAGATTTCAATCTCCTTCCAGAATCCATTACGATCGTTCTCAATAGCTCTTTGTACCTGGGTTGAGGAAGAAATGAATCCAAAAAAATCTTCTGAAATCATTTCCATAGTCCACCCTGTGACGACTTTCTTAAAGTTAGCAATAGGCAATTTAAAAACATTGGTGATTTCATTTTCATAGTCATAGTCGCGATAATGTCTGCTGTAACCTGGACTAAATTTCTCTAGCAAACCTTCATATTTGTTAAGCATTTCATTATTTCTGTAATCTCGATTGTTTTGCAAAACTGCAAAAACCCCGCCCTTATTTAAAGATTTTATCGAAACTTCTAATGTTTTAGCTCTATCCATCCATTGGAAGGACTGTGCCGCCATAATGACGTCAATACGGCTTTTATCAGAAAGAATATCTTCCGCTTTTCCTTTAACCCAAGTCGTACCAGGCAGTTTTTCCCTTCCTTTTTTTATCATATCTTCAGAAATATCTATCGCCGTGAAATCATAGTGTTTTCCAGTGACACGTGTCATACCTTCAATAGCAATACCTGTGCCTGCGCCAATATCGTATATATTTTTGGCAGACGGCTGCATCCAGTCATGGATTTCCTTGAAAAGGATTGCAGGATAACGGGGACGATATTTATCATAGTTATCAGCCAAACCATCAAACTTTTCACTTTTCATTGCTATAACCTCTTAAAATATCACCTTTTTTTTCCATAATTTTATTTATGGTGTAGGGTATTATGCCACCTGCACTGACAATTGCCGTCATCTGCGAGCTGGGAGGGAAAAAATTTATTTGATTATTTTCTGTATAAATTACCCCTCCAGTCAGTTCTATTTTAATTTCACTTAAATCTGCAAGTTCACTCGTATCGACCTCAATCGCATGTAAACCCAAATTCCAAGAGTTCCTAAAAAAAATCCTCCCGAAAGAAGGGGAAAATACATATTTAACACCACATGCCAACAGAGTTGTTACTGCCTGCTCCCGCGAACTCCCTATACCGAATATTTGATCACATACAAGCACATCATTGATACTGAGCGTTTCCCTAAATCCGGGAAAACGGCTCTCAAAAAGATGCGGTGCCAGCTGGGCCGGCTCGGTATACATATGTTTATAGCGCGCAGGTATAATATCGTCGGTCGAGATGTTCCCTTCCACGCGTCTGACGCGATAATTTTCAGCAGTTTTACTCATATGCGGACTCTCCCTCAAAATGTGGAACAGTGCCGTTCAATGCAACCATCGCTGCAGTTCGTGGAGAACATAAAAAGATGTCTGCCTCAGCATTCCCCATTCTTCCCTTAAAATTGCGGTTCATCGTACTTAATACTTTCTCCCCATCCGCAGGAATGGTTCCTTGGGTACCCACACAAGCTCCACAACCCGGTGGGGTGACAATAATGCCCGAGCGGATAAGCGTATCGATATATCCCGCCTGGAGAGCTTTTAGATAAACACTTTTCGATCCTGGCGTCAGAAGGCAGTGAATATCGGGATGTATTGTTTTACCAGCAACAATTTCGGCCACCTCTTTGATATCTTCAAGTCTGCTGTTAGTACAGCTTCCAATGAAAATATAATCAAATTTCAGACCCTCAAAGTCATTTGCAGGTTTAGCATACAAAGGACTGTGAGGTGGTGCGATATGGGGCATTAATTCTGATACAGAAAAATTGATGACACTGTCTGCCACTGAGGCATCCGCCTTCAATAGCCCCTCAGGCCTGCCTTGCCCATCTGGCATAAATATGCATTTGGCTCCTAACTCAACAGCCATACTTGCAAAACTTGCAGCTTCGTCAAGCGTTAGCTCTTCTGCCCATTCCCCTGAAACTTCGATCGATTTATAAAGAAATGGTGTTTGTCCGTACTTATTTAAAAGTGCCAACATGACATCTTTTGCCCGCACATCTTTTCCCGTTTTACCCTTAATACACAAATGGACTGTTTGAGGGACTTTCAACCACGTTTGTCCTGTTAACATAGCAACCAGAATATCCGAAGCCCCCATTCCCAGCGCTAAAGACTGTACGGCCCCCCCTGTACAAGTATGGGAATCTGCGCCCAGCACTATATTGCCGGGTTTAAATATTTTACTCTCCAGGGCAATGACGTGACTAATTCCCTCCCCTCGTGAATAGATGTTTATTCCAAGTTTTTTTGCAAATTCCATGGCCTCGTTGACACGTTTAGCCATGGTTTTATCAGGTACCAGAACTGAATGGTCGAAGAAGAACCCGATTTTATCGGGTTTTAGCACCTCAGACAGATGATAATCCTGAAACAGTTTTGCCACGGTCGGTGAATTTCCATCCTGAACATAGACGTAGTCAACATCTACCGTGATCAGTTCACCTGCTGAAACCTGACCTCTGCCACTGTGTGACGCAATGATCTGGTTAACAATCGGCTGATTACTTTTCATACCTGTTTACCCCGCGGTATACAGATCAACTAATACATGTGGAGGGATCCCACCGGGGTGGCGCACGGCATGACTTCTCACGCGTTCTAAACAGCGATCAAGAGCCTTATCGTCGGCAGCTTTCACGCCTGATTCTTCGAGAAAATGTTTGATAATGGCGCGACCGGAATGTTTACCCACGACCAGACGTCGTTCTCCTCCCACCGTAGCTGGGTCGAAGGGTTCAAAAGTACTGCTGTCTTTGAGCATACCATTTGCGTGAATGCCCGATTCATGTGCAAAAACGTTATCGCCTACGATCGGCTGCCATGGACTGATTTTTTGATGGCTGTACCTGGCGACCGTTTCACTCAACGCGATTAATTTTGTTAAATCGAGCCCTAAATCAACCCCGTGGAAAAAGTGCAATGCCATAGCAACTTGTGCCAGGTCTGGCATTCCAGCCCTTTCACCAATGCCATTGACGCAGACATGAAAGTAGCGTGCTCCTGCTTCAATGCCTGCCAGCGTGTTAGCAACTGCAAAACCAAAATCATTGTGGCAATGGCACTGCAAATCGATGTTGACGTTCTTATTTAACAAAGAGACTTTTTCTTTGTATTGTGCAGGAGAAAGAATACCAATCGTGTCAGAGAGGCGAAGACGATCGGCTCCAGCCTCAGCAACTACCTGTGCATACTCCTGTAAGAATCCAATATCTGTTCGGCCTATATCTTCTGCGCTGATAGAAACAAACATCCCTTTGTCTTTGGCAAACTTAACTAAATCTGAAGCCGTCTTTACAAGCCAGGACTTATCTTTCTTAACGCTTTTCTCTAAATGGATAGCTGAAGTCGGTAGCCCGATATGCACCGCTTTGAATCCAAGTGAGATACTGTACTCAATGTCTTCAAGCACGCCTCGGTTCCACGCGATGATGTTAATTTCATTTTTTCTCTCTAACATTTCCGACAGAGCCTTTACTTCATCACCCTTCATCGCAGGTATTCCGGCTTCGATCCATTTAACGCCCATATTTGCAAGTAGATAAAAAATTTCTACTTTTTGCTCTGGTGTAAATGCAACACCTGGCGCCTGCTCACCATCACGTAAAGTGGTATCTTCAAGAATCAGATTTTTATTAAGCATTTTATATTTCCTCGCAATACATTATTGATTAAACAATTTATTAGTAGGTCTTTTAAGCCCCAGTTTTTCTCTTAATGTTCCAGTAGAATATGATTTTTTATACCATCCTCTTGCCTGAATAAGTGGAATGACATGATCGAAAAGATTAATAAGAGATTCAGGCATGAGAGGAGGCATAATGTTGAAACCATCACATGCTTCATTTTCAACCCACTTAATCATCTCATCTGCTAAATCTTGATAGGAACCTGTAAATGTATAATGTCCTCTTGAAATGATTATTTTTTCATAAAGTTGCTTGATAGATAGTTTTTCTTTTCGAGCTAAATCGATAATAATTTTTTGTCTACTCTGATTACCATTAGATTTCGGTAAATCTGGTAATGGTCCTTCAGGATCATTGTTTTTTAAATCAACCCCACCCAGTAAATCTGATAACATACTTAAGCCAAATGATTGAGGGATCAGTGCGTTGAGATCATTAAGCTTTTTACGGGCTTTAGATTCGTCACTTGCAATATAAAAGCTTAATCCGGGAAGAATAAGAAGTTCACTCTTTGACCTTCCGTATTTTTCCATTCGCCCTTTAAGATCATCATAGAATTTTTTTGCATCTTCAATATTGTTTTGTGCAGTAAAAACAATATCTGCTGTTTTTGCAGCTAACTCTTTTCCTTCCTCAGAGGAACCCGCCTGGACGATGACGGGATAGCCCTGAGGAGGGCGAGCTATGTTTAATGGGCCTTTTACATTAAAATATTCACCCTCAAAATTTATTTCCCGGTATTTATCCTTAACGAAGAATTGTCCACTGGTTTTATTCCTTACTAAAGCATTGTCTTCCCAGCTGTCCCACAAACCACTGATAACCTGCCATGCTTCCCAGGCCATATCATAACGCTTTGAATGTTCTGGATGAGCGGCAAGGCCAAAGTTTTTAGCCGCATCCGACTTTGAGGATGTCACCAGATTCCACCCTGCCCTTCCTTTGCTAATGTAATCCAGCGAAGCAAATTCCCTCGCAATGTTGTAAGGGTGTTTGTACGTCGTTGAAGCCGTCGCAACCAGCCCAATATTTTGTGTTTGAGATGCTAAATACGATAATAATGATAATGGCTCCAGTACAGATACCCTGCTGCCATAACCGTCCATATTGTCCTGAAATACAGAAGGCGTATCTGCAAGAAAAAGTAAATCAGCTAATCCTTTCTCACATACTCTTGCAAGATTGGCATACGTATCAATATCAAGCGCTGCCGCTGCATTTACGCCACTTTCGCGCCATGAAGCAGGATGATGTCCTGTTCCATACGATATATAGGCACCTATTATCATCTCTTTTTTTTTCATGGTCATTCTCTTTAAGGAATCAGTGAAATAATTTCCTTTACACTCATGCAAGATTTTTCTATCTCTGCCGTCCTGCCATATCTCAATATTTCTTTTGAAACATTTTCCATTGCTTTATAAGCAGCCCTGAGCATATGGTTTGCATAAATGATCACGTTAAAACCCGCTTCACTGAGTTCTCTGTTGCTGGTTGCAGAATAAGTAGTAGGAACACAAATTAATGGTACTGATGGATATTTTTTCCGAAATTTCGTACTGAATAAGAAAACCTCATCCGGAGTCTTCTTACAACTATGAATCATAATTCCGTCTGCCCCGGCTTCGACGTATGCGTCGGCACGTTCGAGTGCATGTTCTACGTCGAACCCTGCAATAAGACTTTCAAGTCTGGCTATGATCATAAAATCATCAATATAAACTGCAGATTTTCCTCTTTTAATCTTCTCTGAAAAATCATTAATATCTGCGAGAGTCTGTTCTACTTCAGTGCCGAACAAAGAATTTTTCTTTAATCCTGTTTTATCTTCGATGATGACGCCATTTACACCGTTGTTAATCATTCTTTTTACGTAATAACTAAAATGTTCTGGTTTTCCCCCCGTATCAGCATCCATGATGATGGGCATGTCTGTCACATTTCGGATATCAGCAATATTTTCTAACCTGCTGCTTAATGCCAGTGTTTCGTTATCGGGAATACCGCGAGATGCTGAGTCCGTTAACGAGCTTGACCATATACCGTCAAATTTGACAATACGGCCTTCTGAATTAGTTTGTTCTGCTTTAGACGCAATTAATGCGGAGAGCGGATTATGGGCCTCAATAAAAATCAGAGTACCCTTTTCTGCAATAAGTTTTTTGATCATATAAACACCTTTGATGCGTAAAGATGAGAAATTAAGACGCTCTTATAGAGTGCCTGCCTAAACGCTTTACATTTCCGTGGTGATAAAATGATCAATAAAAAATTTTTGAAAAAAGTCGTTCGTTTATTCAATACGCCTTTAAATTCTGGCTATCTGGTTTGGAGTATTTCGACACTGAAAATGCTTCAACATTAGTAATGTTAAACACTAACCGTGATTTATCACTGCCGTCACGCTTATGTCTGTGAACTATCTTATAGCTATCGCCCGACAATCTTATCAACTTAATTTATATTTCAATTTGTTAATCAAAGTGTAATCTTTTGTCAATTTTGCAAAAAAACCCTTAAAACCAACACTTTACATTGTTAAACTTTAATTAAAATTAAATTTAATGGCGGCAATTCGATATTAAACATTAGAAAAGAGCAATCTTTTACACTTAGGATAGTCACCACAAAAAACATGTAACAGATGAAACTTATTCATGTTTTTAACTCTATGTATTTTCTGATGTAACTTTTAGTACGAAACAATTTGTTTCTTTTGTTAATAAACTTTGTTTTAATTTGTTTATACTCAAGCGTTCTCCGTGTGCCGCCACTTCCAAGTAAATGAGATTTATCTTATATCCGAGGTTAATTATCTTATCTCAAGCTCCACGATAATGACTTTTGGAAAATTGCTTAAGGCGGGGGATAAATTGATCTTACACGCCTCACTTTGACTGTTACTGAATCCCCTGTTTTCATCTTGGGTGATAAGATCCGCATTTTGGGACAGATAACGTTGGTGGCATTATTCGTTCATGGCATAACCGTTGAAAGCAGCCGAGTGAGTACGATCCTTCCATTCAGTACCGTGATATGTTTCCGGGTTTTTTCTTCGCTCAGCATAAATTCCCTTTCTGACGTTCTTCTTTATAGGTGTTGGGGCCGATATATAATAAATGGCCTGCCAGTTAGGTTTATCTCCCCAAGACTTAATCACCAGTATGTCTCTCTGAATATAAAGTTCATACAGCGGTCACTCAGCCTGGACCAGATTGCGCTCCGCACGCTTTACAGAACGCTCTCGACGTTCTACGGTTTGTATGTCCGTATCTCTCTCTGAATCCAGTAAGTTGATTTTACTATGCAAATTCTTCATAAACACTCCAGAGGCTTACCGGGCATAGTAAATTAGGTCGCGTTAATAAAGGGCTCAACGTAATGAATGTGTGCATGCTCTTCGCAGCACACATTCATAGTCAGCATTCTCCTTCATGGTTCTGAAGCACCGTACAATCCGGTGCCAGCTGACAGCTCTACTCCTCTTCAATGCGTGTCCCCGTATGAATCTGACTGAAAAGACGCTTCGTCCAGGCATCAGTGACTAGCTTAAGATCGGATGTGATATACATCGATTTAATAAAGCTCCTTTCCTTGTGGCGGAGCTACCAGCTATATCAGACGTGCGGCTAACCTCAATCGTCAGCCTGTTATTTCCCGCCCAGTTTCTGGACATGCAGTAATAGTTGCCGGGCTCTGCTGACCAGATGGTGCCCTCTAAAACGGCCGAGGCTGAGCAGTCTGTATTCTTTTGGCCGCTGTTATGCGCGGCCGCTACACCCGCGTCATAGACGAAGCCAAACTTTTCCTTCAGATGCACCACCGTATTGATCGGTACGAAAAGTGGGCCGTAAGCATCGTCGACCTGAAGATGCCACGCGGGTTCCCCCATGGCATCGTTAAATGCTTCAGTCCATAACGCGATATTTCGATCGTTCAAATCGAATACATGTCTGTAATCAGTGTGGACATCCCTTTTATGAATTAACATTCGAAATTATTTTTTCGGTTAAGAAGTTATTTTCAACAGCATTTCCGGCCATCTGGTGCGTAACATGCAATGCCACTGCCGGGAGAAAATTTCCAATTGCATCAGGGCAGGGCGCGGGCAGAATCTCTCAAAGGGACGCCTTTTAGCAGGTTGCGATTAAGTCAGCCCCACACCTTCAGGTAGCCCCTGAGTCTGACCCCAGGTAAGATGCAACCACAACTCGATTTCCCTCCGCTAACGAAACTCGAACACCTTCGACCAGTACTCTCTCACGCGCTGATGTATGAGCTCGACGGTAGGCTGCCAGAGGGGACAGATGAAAGGTGATGCATTTTCTGCGGCTCAGCATACAGAGCTTCTTGAGCAGCGGAGGAGTCCGTCAGTCAAATGATCTGAGCAGAAACAGCGTGGAGGCGGTAAACCGCCAATTAAGCGTGAATGAAGGTAATATGATGGACATTTCGTAAGACTTTGACGAGTCAGTTTCAGCCCTGGCACAATTAAAATTATTTTTGTGCTTTATCTTGTTTCCTACGTAACAAGAGGCTTAGCTTCACTAATCGGTTTTTTCATCAATATAAGAAACAGGAAAAACAGGTATAGAACGCACGCACCTCAATAAGCTAACCAAATCTTTCTGGATTAATATTATTATCAGTTTTTTATTGCTTTTAATTTTTCATCGGGTTCATTATTTTAGCTATATGATTAGCCCGTCCTTTGCACAAATAGATAACCCCCTTACCAAATCAAACCACTCCTCAAAATTAACATATAAGCTATAAAAAACAGTGTAGTGATACTCAGATAGCTTAAATAAATATGTATTTTACATGGACTAACAATTAAAAATTGAAATATATTTCAATAAATTAGTCAGCTTAGCAATAGCCTGCTCATTAACTGTAAAACTTCCTTATGCTTTTTGAGCAATTTACACTATTTCTTAGCTTCGTATGCCCGTCTTTTCTCGATCATTCTTATATAGAAATCATGAAATTCTTTATATTGGCTTTCTCTGATTTCTTTAGGAAGCATTTCACGAGATTTTGACCAGGCATCCAATTCCGACTTGCATTTTATGTATGCGTCGTTAACGATTTTTTGGCTGGAATTTTTGTGTTTATGAAAGGAATCGTATTGTCATTGAGGCATTCCACTTCGGGTGTCATAAAACCGGGAGTATCTGAGAATGCCAACGCAGGATATAAGATGCCTAAAAATAATGTACGTTTCATCATACAGCTTCCTGTTGCTGTTTAGCCTGCTTGGTTATCCAGGGAATAATTCGCTTCTGCGGTATCTCATCAGCTCGCACACGGCGAAGCTGCGTGTTGTGCAAGGCAATGACGAAATGCGCCTCTGTGCCATCCCCGCCCATATGCTTTCAGCATCACATAGTGAAAATGCCGACCATCGAAACCGTAAACCAGAACATTACGATCGCGTAAATCAACCTTACCCCAACAACATCACAGCGTTAAAGCCCTCAAACGCAAAAACCCCCGCCGAAGCGAGGGTTTCAAATTTGTGGTGCCCGAACCCGGAATCGAACCAGGGACACGGGGATTTTCAATCCCCTGCTCTACCGACTGAGCTATTCGGGCAACGGGGCGCATTAAACCTTAAGCAGGCCCCAGCGTCAAACGCTTTTCACAAAAATGAAATCAACTGACGGGTTTTCCATCAACAGGAAGGGGAACGGGCGAAAATTTAACAATCCGCCCAATCAACCGCCGGATTTTCGCGCTGCAGAACGCCCTCTGGCAGGCTATTTTTCGCTGCAATTTTGCTTTAACTGCGATTTATCGGCCCTCTTTTTACCAACCGTTTTTTTGCCATAAATCCGTCATCTGCGCTCATTACTCTAAGATTATTCCTGGACAATCAAGAGCCGCATCATGCAGTTACCCGCCTCTGTGAATACTGTGGTTTCCGCCTCAAGCCGTTATGACGCGCGGGTGTTATGCATTGAGGTCCCTTTCGTCAGTCCGGAGACAGATAACCGTGCCGTCATGGCACTCTTTGCCGAACACAAAGATCTGATCGGGTTGCCCGTGGTGGAAAACGGCAAGCCGTTCGGCATGATCAACCGCCACATCTTTTTGTCGCAGATGGCGCGCCCTTTCTTTCCCGAACTCTATGACCGCAAGAGCTGCATTGCCTTTATGGATAAGTTCCCGCTGGTGATTGACGTGGAAAATACGCTGGAAAGCGTTGCGCAGCAGGTCGTGGCCAACGGGGATAAGTCCGTCGCCGATGGGTTTATCCTGACGGAGAACGGGCACTATATCGGCATTGGCTTGGGGATCGATCTGATTCGCCGCGTCTCCGATTTGCAGGCGCGCCAGCATCAGCAAATTTTACAAAGCATTGATTACGCGCGAGTCATTCAGGACGCGATGCTGGATCGTTCCAACCAGCTGATTGCCTCCCTGCTCGACGACTGGTGTTTGTACTGGCAGCCCCGAGACGGCGTGGGCGGCGATTACTACGCTTTTCACCGCCATGACAATGGCTGGCTGGCGGTCATCGCCGACTGTACGGGCCACGGAATTCCAGGCGCTTTTATGACGGTGATTTTGCAGTCTGCGCTGGAAAACGCGCTGCGCGAGGCCGATCTGCAGGCACCTGCCAGCATCCTGCATGCCCTTAATCACCATATTAAACAAACCCTGGGCCAGCTGAACGCCTCCCAGCAAACCTCACTCTCTAACGATGGCTGCGATGCCATCGTGATGTCAGTTGATACCGGACTGCATCAGCTGCGCTGGGCCAGCGCCCGAACCCAGGCATTTATGCTCAGCAACATCAGCAATGAAATTATCTCGCTCAGTCAGGATCGCGTCGGCGTCGGCTATACCGATACGCCGGAAGACTATCACTGGCCTGAACAGAGCCTGGCGTTTAATCCGGGCGACATGCTGTTTGTCCTCACGGATGGCGTCACCGATCAACCGGGTGGCGAACGGAATATCATGTTTGGCAATAAGCGTATTCAGTCTCTGCTGATGCGCTATCAGCATTTGCCTATGGCGGAGTTATCGCTGGCGTTTCAGCAAGACTATTTAAGCTGGCAAGGTAATCAGGCGCGACGCGATGACGTCACCTGGTTTGGCTTTCGCTATTGACTGCACCGGGAAGAAAATGAAAAACGAGTCACTACGGGGTCTGCCCTTTAATACCGAATCGCAGTCCGGCCTTATTGCATTGCAGTATACCGGCTTTTTTTCACCGCAGAACATCACGGCGATGGGCGAAGTGGTCAAACTGTTTCTGGAGAATCACGAGCGGTCGCAAAAAGTCAGGCGGCGGCTGTTCTCCAGCTTTGTCGAGATTGCGCAAAACATTCTGCGTTACTCGCAGGACAGCCGGGCGCTGAGCCACAACGATCAGCTGTATCGCTTTGGTTCATTGAGCCTGCGTTACGATGACGGTCGCTACTATCTGGAAAGCGCAAACCTGGTCGGCAGCGACGCCACTCATCAACTGCGCGGGGATCTGGATTCGCTCCGCGTGATGAATGCGGATGAAATTAAACAAGCTTACCGAAACCGGTTACGCGCTGAGAGTCCGGTCTGGAGCAAAGGCGCCAATATCGGCTTGCTTACCCTGGCGCGCGACGTCAGTGAACCGCTGGAGTATTGTTTCCAGCCACTGGAGGCCAGCGAGCTCTCTGCCTTTTGGCTTAAGGCCACTATCTGCCATGACTGAAGAAGCCCCTATGCAAATCATTCAACTTACCGCCACTGAATGTACGCCCGCCGTAGAGTTTGACTTTGTGGCCCACCGATTCTCCCTGCGGGGAGAATCCTGGCCAGAGAATGCCGCCGCCTTTTACCGTCCGCTGCAAAGCGCGCTGGAAAGCTGGCAGCCTCAGGCCAGCCAAGCGGCAGAGGTGAATATCGACCTGAGCTATTTCAACAGCTCAAGCACCAAGATGCTGTTTGGGCTGTTTGATCAGTTCAACAGGCTCGCGCAGAGCGGCTGCACGATCGTACTGAACTGGTTTTACGATGCCGAAGATGACGTGTCAGAAGAGTTTGGCGAAGAGCTGTCTCTGGATTTCACCGCGTTAACCGTGAAGCTGCATGCGGAACAGCGCCAATGACGCACCTCAATGAGCTGTTTCTGGAAGAAACCCAGGCACTCAATCAGGCCAGCCATGTCGCGGCGCAGCATAGCCTGCAGGCTGAAGAGTATCGGCAGGCGCTGCTACAGCTCAACGGACACTACCAGCGGCTGATGCGTGAAACCTATCGGTTAATCTCACGCAGCGATCGGGCAGAGCGTGAGCTGAACCGGGTAAATGAGCAACTGAACGAGCTGGCAACGGAACTGGAGTACAAAGCCACGCACGATCCCCTGACGGATGTCTGGAACCGCAGCGCCATTATTCAACGCATCAGCGATACGCTGGACCAGGCGCCGGCGGCCTTAATCATTCTTGATATCGACTTCTTTAAACGCATCAATGATGAATACGGTCATCCCGTCGGGGATAAGGTGATTTGCGAACTGGTACAACGTATTCAGCGTAATACGCCTGCCATCGCCAGCATCGGTCGAATCGGCGGTGAAGAGTTCACCATCATGCTGCCCAATACCTGGCTGGGCGATGCGGTTATCGTCGCCGGAGCCATTCTCGCCTCGCTGAACGCTTCGCCGTTAAATGCACTGCCGGAGCGGCTGGTCACGGCCAGCCTCGGCGTCAGCTGGGGCGCAGCAGGCACCCGGTTCGAAACGCTTTACACCCAGGCAGATGCCGCGCTGTACGATGCCAAAAAGCACGGGCGTAACCGGGTATTCTTCCGCTAGCCTGCCTGATGCTGTGCCACCTCAACGGGCGGCGGGGTGGTCGGCGGCAGGAAGATATGGTCAAGCAGCTTGCGCATCACCGGCGCGGCAACCACGCCTTCACTTCCGCCGTTTTCCAGAATCAACGCCACCGCAACTTTGGGGGCGCTGAAGGGCGCGAAGGCGGTATAAAACGTATGATCGCGCAGCCGTACCGGAATCATTTTGGCGTTGTAGGTCTGGTTTTCTTTCAGGCTGAACACCTGAGATGTCCCACTTTTCGCTGCAATGCCGTAAGGCGCGGTATGGAAATATTTATAGCCCGTTCCGTTCGGTGCGTTGGCCATGCCAAACATAGCGTGGCGCACTAATGACCAGTAGGGAGAATTCGGATCGCCAATCTGCGCCTGTGGCAGCTTAGGCTGATAGAGCTGAACCCGGGTGCCGAGCTGGGATTTTTCCAGTAAGTGCGGCGTAATCACCCGTCCATTATTAATCAAGGTTACCAGCGCCTTCACCATCTGAATCGGGGTCGCAATCCAGTAGCCCTGACCGATCCCCACCGACACCGTGTCCCCCTGATACCAGGGCTTTTTATGGACTTTCATTTTCCAGTCGCGGCTGGGTAGCAGGCCGCTGTACTCTTCGTTCAGGTCGATGCCTGTGGAGCGGCCGTAACCAAATTTGCTGAGCATGGTGTGAATGCGATCGATGCCCATCATAAAGGCCACCTGATAGAAGAAGGTATCTGCAGACTCTTCGATCGCTTTGGTGACATCGAGCGTGCCGTGGCCGCTTTTTTTCCAGTCACGGTAGCGACGGTCGGTGCCCGGCAGCGTCCATGTTGGGCCGCCAAAAAAGGTGGTTTGCGGCGTAATCACATGGGTTAACAGGGCAGACATCGCCATATAGGGTTTGACGGTGGAGGCCGGGGGATACAGGCCCTGGGTGACACGGTTAATCAGCGGCAGGTTTTTATCCTGCAGCAGCGTCTTGTAGGCTTTATAGCTGATGCCCTTCACAAAAGGGTTGGGATCGTAGCTGGGGCTGGAAACCATCGCCAGCACGGATCCGTCATGGGGATCTTCCACCAGCAATGCGGCACGCTGTCCGGCCAGCAGGCTTTCCGCATACTGTTGCAGATGCAGGTCCAGCGTCAGGGTGATGTTCTTGCCTGCTACCGGCGGCACTTCTTTCAGCACCCGGACAATGCGGCCATGGTTATCCACTTCCACTTCCTGATAGCCCGGCTTACCGTGCAGCAGGGATTCGTAATAGCCTTCAATCCCCTGCTTACCGATGTTGTGGTCAGCCGCGTAGTTTTCAGCAATGCCTTCGGCATTTAGCCGCTTATAGTCGTTATCATTGATTTTAGAGACGTAGCCGACAACATGCGCCAGATCGGCCCCATAGGGATATTCCCTGTCCTGATAGGTATCAATGCTGACGCCGGTAAACCGGAACTGGTTGACTGAAAAGCGCGCCACCTCTTCGTCGGTAAGTTCCTCTTTGAGGATAACCGGTTTGTAGCGGCTGTTCTGCCGGAGATCGTGCTGAAAACGCGTAATGTCGTCCGGTGTCAGATCGATAAGCGGCGTGAGCTGGCGCAGCACGTCCTTCATATCGTCCACTTTATACGGGGTGATAGTGATGTCGTACCAGGTCACATTGCGCACCAGCGGAATCCCGTTACGGTCGAAAATCAGCCCGCGCGTGGGCGCGATAGGGATCATTTTGATATCGTTTTGGTTTGAGCGCGTCTGGTAATAGCTGTGATCGCGTACCTGCAGGCGATACAGGTTTAAACCCAGGATGGTGAAGCAGATGCAGACCAGCACAAATGCCATGGCGGCACGGCGTACAAACAACTTCTCTTCAGCGTCGAAATTTCGAAAATTCATCAGGCAGGTATTTTCAGTCTGGCATGTTGTTATTTATTGTTCGGCTTCATGATAGTGGCATAAGCGGTCCTTGCCAGTAGCAAGATGCACAAGCCTGATGAAAAGTGTGTCATTTGATGAGAATGTTGCGAAATGAGCGGGAAGCGTAAAGCTTCTGACGCGCTCACCCGGCAACGTCGCGCTGCCGGGTGAGCAAGAGCATCAGTGAGCGTGGAGATTAATCGCCCAGCAGCACAGATTCCAGCGCAATCTTAATCATGTCATTAAAGGTTGTCTGGCGCTCTGCGGCAGTCGTCTGCTCATGGGTACGGATATGATCGGACACGGTGCAGATCGTCAGCGCTTTCGCCCCAAATTCAGCAGCCACGCCGTAAATGCCGGCGGCTTCCATTTCCACACCGAGAATGCCGTACTTCTCCATTACGTCAAACATCTGCGGATCGGGCGTGTAGAACAGGTCGGCAGAGAAGATATTCCCTACGCGCGCGTCAACACCCAGATTTTTGGCCGCATCGACAGCGTTGCGCACCATATCGAAATCCGCAATCGCGGCAAAATCGTGATCCTTGAAACGCATACGATTCACTTTGGAATCGGTCGATGCGCCCATGCCGATCACGATATCACGCAGTTTCACGTCGGGACGCACGGCACCACAGGAACCCACGCGGATGATTTTCTTCACGCCGAACTCGGTGATCAGCTCTTTGGCGTAAATGGAGCAGGAGGGAATGCCCATGCCGTGGCCCATGACGGAGATTTTGCGGCCTTTATAAGTGCCGGTATAGCCCAGCATGCCGCGCACGTTGTTCACCTCAACGGCATCTTCCAGAAAGGTTTCTGCAATGTGCTTCGCACGCAGCGGATCGCCCGGCATCAGTACGACGTCTGCGAAATCACCCATTTCTGCATTAATGTGAGGAGTTGCCATAATTCTCTATCCTTTTTAAAAATTTCGCTGTTTTTACAGCATGTTCTTGCCGTAGTCCATGGGGGACAGGTCAAAATAGTGCGCGATCGTCTGGCCGATATCGGCAAAGGTGTCGCGATAGCCCAGCGATCCCGGCTCAACCTTCGGTCCGTAAATCAGGATCGGAATATGCTCGCGTGTGTGTTCCGTGCCTTCCCAGGTCGGGTCACAGCCGTGGTCGGCGGTGAGGATCAAAATATCATCCTCTTTGACCAGTTCTATGAGCTCTGGCAAACGGCGGTCAAACAGCTCCAGGCCGCCCGCATAACCCGCAACGTCGCGGCGATGGCCCCAGGTGGAATCGAAGTCGACAAAGTTGGTGAACACAATCGCTTGATCCGGCGCAGTTTTCATTTCCTGAATGGTCGCATCAAACAGCGCGTCCAGACCGGTGGCTTTCACTTTTTTAGTGATGCCCTGCTCAGCATAGATATCGGCAATTTTACCAACCGAAATCACATGACCGCCCTTCTCGTCCACCAGCTTCTTCAGCATGGTCGGCGATGGCGGCTCAACGGCCAGATCGTGACGGTTGCCGGTGCGCTCGAAGCTGCCTGCTTTGTCGCCCACAAACGGCCGGGCAATCACGCGACCAATGTTGTAGCCGCCTTCGGTCAGCTCTTCGCGCGCAATTTCACAGAGTTCATACAGCCGCTCCAGCCCGAAGGTTTCTTCGTGGCAGGCGATCTGGAATACGGAGTCCGCCGAGGTGTAGAAAATCGGCTTGCCAGAGCGCATGTGCTCTTCGCCCAACTGGTCGAGGATTACCGTACCGGATGAGTGGCAGTTGCCGAGATAGCCGGGTAAACCGGCGCGTTCCACCAGTTTGTCCAGCAGCGCCTGCGGGAAGCTGTTCTGCTTATCGCTGAAGTATCCCCAGTCAAACAGAACAGGCACGCCGGCGATTTCCCAGTGGCCAGACGGCGTATCTTTGCCCGATGAAAGCTCACTGGCGTAAGCATAGGCGCCCGTGATCTTCGCCTCAGGATCCAGCCCCGCAGGAAAACGACCAGTAGACAGCTCAGCCGCTTTGCCCAGGCCCAGCGCGGTCAGATTAGGTAAGTGCAGCGGCCCTTTACGGCCCTTATCCGCCTGACCGTTAAAGCAGGCTTCTGCGATATGACCTAACGTATCTGAACCTGCATCACCGAATTTATCGGCATCTTTGCTGGCGCCGATTCCAAACGAATCCAGCACCATAATAAAAGCACGTTTCATGCCAGTCTCCTGCGCCAAAAGCGCGCGACAAGTCAAAAAAAAGCGATCAGATCAGTATACCTGAATCCGGGACGGTATAAAGGGGTTCCCTGCGTCAGCCTGCCTCAGTGACGCGGCGATACACGACAGGCGTGGCTGCCGGGGCGCGTTCACCCAAGGTAATCGCGGCTTTTACGGCGGCAGCGGCCTGTTGCCAGTGCGCTTCGCTGCTGGCATGGATGACCGCCAGCGGACGTGAAGCATCCACCTGCTCGCCCAGGGTGATCATGTCGCTCAGGCCCACGCTGTAATCGATGGCATCACTGGCGCGCTGGCGTCCACCGCCCATCGCCACCACCGCCATGCCCAGCGCGCGGGTATCCATATGCGTAACACAGCCTGCCCGGTCGGCATAAACCGCTTTGCTCATCGTTGGCGCAGGTAAATAGCTGTCGTAGCGCTCAACAAAATCGGTCGGGCCCTTCTGCGCCGCCACCATGCGGGCAAACACCTCTGCGGCCTTGCCGTTATCCAGCACCGTCATGAGTTTTTCGCGTGCCTCAGCCTCATTTTCCGCCAGTTTGCCGGAGATCAGCATTTCGCTGCACAGCGCCAAAGTGACTTCCAGCAGGCGCGGGTTACGCTGCGCACCGGTCAGGAAGCGCACTGCTTCGCGCACTTCCAGCGCGTTACCGGCCGTGGAGGCCAGCACCTGGTTCATATCCGTTAACAGCGCCGTGGTGCGACAGCCCGCGCCGTTGGCGACGCCAACAATGGCCTGCGCCAGATTTTCAGAGGCTTCATACGTGGGCATAAATGCCCCGGAGCCGACTTTGACATCCATCACCAGCGCATCCAGCCCTTCGGCCAGCTTTTTCGCCAGAATCGAGGCGGTGATCAGCGGAATCGAATCCACGGTGGCCGTGATGTCGCGCGTGGCGTAAAAGCGTTTGTCCGCCGGAGCCAGGGAGTTGGTTTGGCCAATAATTGCCACGCCAACCTGCTTTATGGTCTGGCGAAAGTGGTCATCACTGGGGAAAATGTCAAACCCGGGAATCGCTTCCAGCTTGTCCAGGGTGCCGCCGGTGTGCCCCAGCCCGCGACCTGAGATCATCGGGATATAGCCGCCACAGGCGGCCACCATCGGCCCCAGCATCAACGAGGTGACATCGCCGACGCCGCCGGTGGAGTGCTTATCGACCACCGGCCCGTTCAGATTCAGGGATTTCCAGTTCAGCACGGTGCCTGAGTCACGCATCGCCATCGTCAGGGCAACCCGCTCCGGCAGCGACATATCGTGAAAATAAATGGTCATTGCCAGCGCGGCAATTTGTCCTTCCGAAACGCTGTTATCACGCACGCCGTTAATGAAGAAACGAATCTCGTCTTCACTCAGCGCGTGGCCGTCACGTTTTTTTCGAATGATTTCTTGTGCAAGGTACAAAGTCGCCCCCTTACGTCAGGGAAAGAGGAGAAAAGGCGGCAAGATGCCGCCCGGAGATATCAGTAGCCTGACTGACGGGTATCGCTGCTGTGTCCAAGGGTGTTCAGCAGGTTTGCCAGCAGGCTGGAAGCGCCAAAACGGAAGTGGCGTGCGTCAGCCCAGTCGGCACCCAGCGTATCTTCAGCCAGTTGCAGATAGATGGCGGCATCTTCAGCGGTACGCACGCCGCCAGCCGGTTTAAAGCCAACCTGCGCTTTCACACCTTTATCGCGGATCACGCTCATCATGATCTGCGCCACTTCGGGCGTTGCATTCACGGGCACTTTACCGGTTGAGGTTTTGATAAAGTCCGCTCCGGCATCAATGGCAATTTCAGAGGCCTGACGGATCAGCGCTTCCTGCTTCAGCTCACCGGTTTCAATAATCACTTTCAGCAGTACATCCGCTTCCGCACAGGCTGTTTTGCAGGCTTTAACCAGATCAAAGCCCACCTGAGTATTGCCAGCCATCAGCGCGCGATAAGGGAAAACCACGTCCACTTCGTCAGCACCGTAGGCGATAGCGGCACGGGTTTCAGCCAGTGCGATCTCGATGTCGTCATTGCCGTGGGGGAAGTTGGTGACGGTGGCAATACGCACGTCCGGCGTGCCCTGCTCACGCAGCGTTTTGCGAGCAATGGGAATAAAACGCGGATAAATGCAGATGGCGGCGGTATTGCCCACCGGGGATTTCGCCTGGTGACAGAGTGCGATCACTTTCTCATCGGTGTCATCTTCATTCAGGGTGGTTAAATCCATCAGTTTCAGCGCGCGTAGAGCCTGCTGTTTGATATCAGTCATAACAATCTCCAGGACAAGGGGTGAATTATTATCCACCCATATGTGATAATAATAACAATTCGGAGCCGGTGAATATGTGCCATTCGTCACATCGAAATATGAAACAACTGCAATATTTCAAATTAAAGTTGATTCAGTCACGAAATCAGGCGAAGTGAAGCCCGTATAAGCCCACGACGGGAATGTTACTATTATAACATTTTGTGAGAAGAAGGGTAAACGGGCGACATCAGGAAAGGCGAAAAAGTCTGTGGCTGTTGTGCCATAGCGCATCGGCAATGACCTCTGGCGCTTCTTCACGCAGCTCACACAGCACCTGCCACACCTGAAAAGCGCGCTCTGGTCGGTTGGGCTGGCCCTGAAAACCGTTCAGCGGCATATCGGGGGCATCCGTTTCCAGCAACAAGGATGAAAGCGGTAACTGTGCGATGGTCTGTCGGGTTTTACTGGCGCGCGGATAGGTAATGGTGCCGCCCACGCCAATCGCATAGCCAAGTTTGATAAAAGCCTGGGCCTGCTGCAGGCTACCGGCAAAACCATGAACCACGCCACGGCGCGAGAGATCGTGACGGCGCAGATGCAGCGCCAGCTGATCGTGCGTTCGACGCGAGTGCAGGATCACCGGCAGATCGTAACGTTTAGCCAGCTTCAGCTGCGCATCCAGAAAATGTTTCTGCTTGTCGAACTGCGGATCGTCCCGATAAAGATCCAGGCCGATCTCACCTAACGCTACCAGCTTAGCGGGCGACTTTATCAACCGGGCTTCCAGCTCGCTAAGATGCGATTCCTGATGATGTTCAATAACAATCGGGTGCAGCCCCAGCGCAGCATAAAGGGCGGGATGGGCGTGAGCCAGCTGGCAGACCGTTGCAAAGCGTCCCGCGTCCACCGAGGGCACGATAATTTTTTCAACGCCGGACTGGGCGGCCCGGGCAAGACTTTCCGCCGCCTGCCCGACGAAGGGCGGAAAATCAAAGTGGCAATGGGTATCCACAAACCTCATGCCAGCGAGCCTTCATTCCAGGCGTCGTCATTGCCCGCCAGCGGCGTAACGATCGCCCCACTGTTGGGTTCATTCGCCACCGGCGCGGCAGGCGTAACGATATCCAGCCCTGTTTGCGGCTCGGCATCGCTCAGCCACTGGCCCAGCGTCGCCATAAAATAGCGGCCACAGCGGCGTCCCAGGTGGTAATCCTGGTTAAGCGAGGCGATCCGGCTGCCTAACGCGTTACTGGCCAGCACGCGCGGTGGGAAAATTTCAATGATGCGTAAATCCCCTGGCGGTGACTCGATAAACTGCTGCGTTTCCCGATAGGTCTGCTCATGATGATGCAGGATAGTGAGCATCGGCTGCAGCGCACCGCCGCTGAACCAGCGTTCCATACGCGTTATCCAGCGTGGCGTATCGAACATCTGAGAGGGCACGGTACGGATCACCACGATCGTATCTGCGCCACGTTTGGCCGCCTCACGCACGGGAATGGCATCACTGACGCCACCGTCCAGATAGCTGATGCCTTCCAGATCCACTCCCAGGCGATAAAAGCCCGGAATCGCACTGGAAGCTTTAATAATTTCCAGCCAGTTATCACTGGTGGGCGCAAAATAACTGGGCGCATAGTCATCACTGCGGCAGGCACACATATAGAATTCGCGCCCGCTGGAAAACAGGGTTTCGGCACTGCTCATCGCCAGGGGGAATTCGCTTCGGGTGATGTCGATTAACCAGTCGAGATCGATAAGATTGCCGCCGCGTAAGAAACGCAGCGGATCGAAAAACTGCTTGCTGGTCGTATAGCGGGTGATCACCCGGCGCGCGTAGCCCGGCTGCGCGCAGACAAAGGCAGACAGATTCTGTGCCCCGGCTGACGTGCCAAGCAAAAGCTGGAAAGGGTTGAATTTAGCCCGCTGAAACTCATCTAATACGCCGGCGGTGAAGATGCCGCGTTGACCGCCACCCTCGCACACTAAGGCGATTTTCCTGGCTTTAAAAGGTGTGAGAGCAAGGGGTTCAATCGCCCCGAGCGTCACGGGAATACGTATACCCAATGTACCGACCTCAGATTGGGTTCCCGATAGGAAAATGTAGGGAATGCAGGGATTAGAATTGTGAAAGGATACTAGCACGGAGAACCAGCTACGTTGTCCATAAATTGTGCTATTGGCGTTGCGCCGTTTAACACATCGTTGCGAATATGAAGCATCCTTTGCCTCACAATAACATTCGCACAAATAACTGGTCTCCGTTTGATGCTGACTACGCCAGCATCAAACAGTCTGGGTCATCGCTATAGCTTTTTACGGCCAGTGAACAAGCTGATGAGGAACAGAATAATACCCACCACGAATACGACTTTAGCTGCCCAGGCTGCGGTACCGGCAAGGCCACCAAAACCTAATGCAGCAGCGATCAGTGCGATCACCAGAAAAATAATGCCCCAACGAAACATAAGCCTCTCCTTAACCATTTTAATATTGAACTGCTTGTTTCATCCCACGATGGGTATTTTTATCAGTGCGGCTTCCAAAAGAAGCCGCACCGGGTCGTGTTAAGACTTGACCTTCAGGTCATTTTTAACACTTTTTACGCCTTCGATAGCTTTAGCGATGCTTTCGGCACGGTCAGACTGTGCCTGATTCGCCACTTCACCTGAAAGCTGAACCACACCGCCGGTGGTTTCTACTTTCACGTTACGTGAAGGAACCATGTCATCTGCTAATAGCTTAGCTTTAATTTCGCTGGTTGTGGCAGCGTCACCGGCATAACCTTTCATTGACTGTTTTTTCGCGTCTTTCACGTGCAGCTTGTCGCTGACTGATTTAACGCCTTCAACTTTTTTCACCACGGCCACGGCTTTCTCAGCCTGATCTTGTGAGGTCACAAAGCCGCTCAGGGTAACAACGCCCTGATGGGTTTTGACAGAAATGTCGGTGCTTTTGATGGAGTCGTCATCAACCAGGGCCGCTTTTGCTTTAGCCGTCACGGCGCTGTCATCCATAAAGCCGCCCACTTTCTTCATTGAGCTGTCAATTTTTGCACCGGCGCTGTCAGCCGTTTGTGAGGCTTTCTGAGACGCGGATTCCTCTGCAAATGCGCTTCCGCTCAGCAGAGCAGTACCGATCATCGCAGCCATCAATGTTTTAGTAATCTTAGTTGTGTGCATCGATATCATCCTTCTATCTGTTAACTCGCCCAAAACTGTGGGCGCAAGAGCAGCAAACAGTGCTGCTGCGGCACTGGACGCGGGGAGAATAAGTCTCTTAAACCGTCCGATGAAGTAATCATAGTCGGGATTTAGAGTTTTGCTCGGGTAACTGGTTGATCGTGCGTCAAAAGAGAGGAAAAGGCGCGTTTTAGGAGGGTTCTGTATCCGTTGGAACAGGGCCATTCCGTGCTGGAATGGCCCTGAAAGCACGAATTAGTGCTCGCGGGTTTTACGGAATGTCACATCAGGATAGCGTTCCTGAGTAATATTCAGATTCACCATGGTGGGAGCGATATAAGTCAGGTTATCACCGCCATCCAGCGCGAGGTTCACCTCATTTTTACGCTGGAAATCTTCGAACTTTTTGGCATCGCTGCACTCGACCCAACGTGCCGTAGAAACGTTAATCGCCTCATAGATGGCTTCAACGTTGTATTCGCTTTTCAGACGCGCGACGACCACGTCAAACTGCAGGACACCAACTGCTCCCACAATCAGGTCGTTATTGTGAACCGGACGGAACACCTGAACCGCGCCCTCTTCCGACAGCTGGACCAGCCCTTTCAGCAGTTGCTTTTGCTTCAGCGGATCGCGCAGGCGAATACGGCGGAACAGTTCTGGCGCGAAGTTCGGAATACCGGTGAACTTCATGTTCTCACCCTGGGTAAAGGTGTCGCCGATCTGAATCGTGCCGTGGTTGTGCAAGCCGATGATATCGCCCGGATAGGCTTCTTCTACGTGCGAACGGTCGCCCGCCATAAAGGTTAACGCATCAGAAATCACGACGTCTTTGCCGGTGCGCACCTGGCGTAGCTTCATGCCTTTTTCATAACGGCCTGATACCACGCGCATAAACGCCACGCGGTCACGGTGCTTGGGATCCATGTTAGCCTGAATCTTGAACACGAAACCGGTAAATTTCTCTTCTTTTGCCTCAACCTGGCGGGTATCGGTCTGGCGCGGCATGGGGCGCGGCGCCCACTCCACCAGGCCATCCAGCATATGATCAACGCCAAAGTTACCCAGCGCAGTACCAAAGAACACCGGAGAGAGCTGACCGCTAAGGAAAGCCTCTTTTTCGAATTCGTGCGAGGCGCCCTGCACCAGCTCCAGCTCTTCACGCAGCTGTGCGGCCAGCTCTTCGCCGACGGCCGCGTCGAGGTCCGGGTTATTCAGGCCTTTAACGATGCGCACTTCCTGGATGGTGTGCCCTTTACCGGTCTGATAGAGATAAGTTTCATCGTTATAAAGGTGATAAACCCCTTTAAACAACTTACCGCAGCCTATTGGCCAGGTGATGGGCGCACAGGCGATTTTTAACTCACTTTCCACTTCATCCAGCAGTTCCATCGGATCGCGGATGTCACGGTCGAGTTTGTTCATAAAGGTCAGGATCGGCGTATCGCGCAGGCGCGTCACTTCCATCAGCTTACGGGTACGATCTTCAACGCCTTTCGCTGCGTCGATCACCATCAGGCAGCAGTCAACGGCGGTCAGCGTACGATAGGTATCTTCAGAGAAGTCTTCGTGCCCCGGCGTATCCAGCAGGTTTACCAGGCTGTCACGATAGGGAAACTGCATAACTGACGTCGTGATTGAAATACCACGCTGCTTTTCCATCTCCATCCAGTCAGACTTCGCATGCTGGTTGGAGCCGCGGCCTTTTACCGTACCGGCGGTCTGGATCGCCTGTCCGAACAGCAGGACTTTTTCGGTAATTGTGGTTTTACCGGCATCCGGGTGCGAGATAATCGCGAAGGTGCGGCGGCGTGCCACCTCTTCTAAAAAGGGATTAGACATGAGTGAATTCTTCTCAACGTAGCCACGCGCTAACAGGCGCGGCAGATAAATCACGGTGGCCGGCAGAACCTTACCGGCGGATAAACGGTGCCAAATGCGACTTTATGTCGTCGCGGGGTGAGCGCAAAGTTACATTGGCGTGCTTCCGGTTACCTGGTCAACTTTAAGGCGGCATAGCATACAATATTTTGTGCTATTGGCCTACAGCGTACGGAAGAGAAAGTGGCGTCAGTCAGAAACGGCAGGCCGTCGCACCGGTAGCGCGTCAGGGTGGCCAGGCGTTACCCCGAACGAAACCTGCCCCATAAAGCGTATCCGTGGGGGCTGCTACTCCCCAGGCCTGGACTAATCGACGAGTTCGATGCCCAGACTTTCCAGCAAACAAACCGCTTCCAGGCGAGAAAATTTGGCTTTATCGACCGTGTTATGGAAGATATTGATGGCGTAATTCCAGGATTCTGTGAGATCTGCGCCACGTAGCACGGTGTGATTGAATAAACTGCCCGTGAGGTCCGATTCGGTGAGCGTTGCGCCGGTTAAATCGCACTCCCTGAAATCCACCTCTGTCAGTTTGCATGCCTCCATTTTTAAGCCCTGCAACCGCAGCCCAAAAAAAGAGCCGCTGGCCAGAATACATTTCTGAAAATGCAGTTCGTGATCCAGATAAAAATCGGGCCAGTAGGCTGTCGTCCAGTCAATGCCGGTCAGCTTGCACTCATTGAAGTGAACGCCAAAGAAGCGGCTATTGGATGGGTTCAGCAGGCTCATATTGCAGTGATTAAACACACAGTTGATGAACTTGCAGGCCGAAAACACCGCAGAGGTAAAGTTGGCGTTATTGAATTCGCAGTCTTCAAAATGCGTTTCAGCGATCGTCAGACCGGTGAAATCTTCTTTTGAAAACTGGACGTCGTAAAATTCAGCATGGCTTTTGACAGATTGCATATTCACCCTGAGGGTTAACGGTGGCATTTCACGAAAAGTTTATGCGATTTCTTCGCGATGAACCCGCATAAGATTCACCTTCACGCCTTGCCTCACAAATCTCTGGTCAGGCATTTCTTGCGCATGCGCTGCAGCCAGTTCATCGCCGGGTCACCCTTGCCTTCCTGCCAAGCCGCATCCAGCCTGACCTGCCGGTAAAGGAAGCCGCACGGAAGCCAGGCGCACCGGCTTAGGGAGTGACAACTGGCGACCCGAAAATCTGACCACAATGATAATCGCTCGCATTCAACAGTTGAAATAATTCTTTTTAAATCAACCAGATAAATTGCAAATTTTTCAATAAAAGGCTTCCCATTCGTTACCAGCCTGTTGCATAATTCACCACTAATTTATTAACACTCAAAGGACGCGGCCATGCTGACTGCTGAAATGACTGGACGTTTAAACGACCAGCTGAACCTCGAATTTTTCTCCGCCAATCTCTATTTACAAATGAGTGCGTGGTGCAGCGATAAAGGCTATGAGGGCGCAGCGTCCTTCCTGAAAATGCATTCGCGTGAAGAGATGGAACACATGCAGCGCCTGTTCGACTATCTGAGCGATACCGGTGCTATGCCGGTGCTGGGCAGCATTGCTGCACCGCCCGTTGCCTACAATTCACTGAACGAAGTGCTGATTCAGGCGCTGGATCACGAGAAGCTGATTACCAGTAAAATCAATGAACTGGCGCACTCAGCGATGACAACGCAGGACTATTCAACCTTCAACTTCCTGCAGTGGTATGTTGCAGAACAGCATGAAGAAGAGAAGCTGTTTAAAACCGTGCTGGATAAACTGGCGATGGTTGGCGATAGCGGTAACGGTCTGTTCCTGGTCGATAAAGACCTTGGACGCATGAGCACCGAAACCCACTCCGCCTAAAATAAACCGGCCCACGCAGGTGGGCCGGTAGTGTGATTTGCGCTCTGGGTTACGCCAGTCGGTAACAGGTTGTCATTTCCCCGTTGACCCACAACGGACGCTTCTCGCCCGGCGGTAAGCTAATCGCCATATCACGCCACGCTGGCTGATAATCTCCCCGCTTTTCAATGCTCAGCTCCAACCGTGACGCGCTGCTGGTTAACGTCCAGCTCAGCCAAAGCGCATTGCCCTTCTGCCAGCCATGCGTTTCTCCGTCGTCGTCAAACAGTTCGCCGGAGGTGGTCGCATTGCCCGGCGCAGGCCACAGCTGCAGTTCCCGTACGTTATCACGCTGCGCATCGGTGGTACTTTCACACTGTCCCAGTGGAATGGCAGCACCGGCACGGACCAGTAACGGCAGACGATCCAGCGGCGCATCCAGCATTACCGACTGGCCCCCCGCCAGCCAGCTACCGCTGTGCCAGTCATACCAGCCGTGGGCGTTATCTGGCAGATAGACCTGGCGCTGACGGGCGCCCTGCTCAACCACGCTTGCCACCAGCAAATCGCGCCCCAGCATGAAATCATCGCACTCGTCATAGGTGCGCGGATCGTGCTCGTGATCGAGGAAGGTTGGCCGCAGCATTGGCTCATCCTGCTCGCTGGCCTGCCAGGCCAGCGTATACAGATACGGCATCAGGCGATAACGCAGGCGAATAGCCTCACGAATCATTGATGTGGCTTCCGGATACATCCAGGGCTCGTTGACGGTGTGATCGTCATTCCATGAATGAATAGTAAAACGGGGATGCATCACGCCATTCTGTACCCAGCGCACAAACAGCTCCGCATCCGGTTTATCGCCGGCAAACCCGCCCACATCGTGCCCGACATTAAACAGGCCCGACAGACTCATTCCCAACCCCATACGGATGTTATAGCGCAGGGTTTGCCAGTTTGTCCGGTTATCCCCGCTCCACGTCTGCACATAGCGCTGCATGCCTGCGCAGCCTGAACGGGAAATCAGGTACGGCCTTTTTTCCGGGGCAAAGCGCTGCTGAGCCTCCATCGAGGCGCGCATCATCAGCAGCGGCATCACCGGTCGGATGTGCTTAATCGCAATGGGTTGGCCAAAGCCATAGCAGCGTGCTTCGCCGTCCCAGACTTCATATTCGTTATTATCGTTCCAGGTCGAATCGATCCCTTTTTTCAGCAACTGCTCAGTGACGTTTTGTTGCCACCACGCCACCGTTTGGGGATGGGTGAAATCCAGATGCGAGCCTTCATCATCCCAGAATACGGAACGCTCAGGCCGATCCTGTTCCGAATCGCGGATAAACAGCCCCTGATCCGCCACTTCTTTATAACGTGGATGATCCTGTAACAGGCAGGGCTTGATGTTGGCCGCCAGCTTCATCCCGGCCTGATGGAAAGCAGCGCACATGGCATTGGGATTCGGCACCTTGTCATAGTTCCAGTTGAACACGTAGCGCTTGTTATTGATGGAGGTGTAGCCCGACGACAGTTGAAACGAATCGCAGGGAATCTCATGCTCGCGGCACAGTTGAATAAAGGACAGGAGCTGTTGCTGCGCATCAGGCGCATCCGTGTAGTGCATGGTGGAGCCGCTGTAGCCCAGGCTCCACTTCGGTTGAAAGAGCGTCCGGCCGGTGAGGCGAACAAATGCCTTGGTCACCTCCAGCAGCGTCGGGCCCAGCATCATGTAGTAATCCAGATCGCCCGCCTCTGCGCGGTAACGGCGATAAGGCAGATGATAATTATCTAACTCATTCCCCAGGTCCAGCCAGCTGCTGGTGAGGTTATCGTAAAACAGCCCGAAGCTGACGCCGTCACGCTGGGTCAGCGTGAAAGGAATATGTTTGTAGAGCGGATCGGTACTGGCAGCGTTATAGCCCATCGCATCCAGATTGCGCATTTCGAAACGGCGATTGACCCGGTTGAGATCGCCGCTCTTTTCACCCAGGCCGTAAACCCGGTCCTGCGGCTGACGACGCTGATAATGTTCCACACCATCGCCATGCATGTTCAGCAGGTAAGCCCCGGTATGGCGATCGACCGCCAGCGGCTGCCAGTCGGTGCCGTCAAAATGTTCCCAACTGAGGCAAAGGGGATAATGCACGGTAACCCGCAGCCGGTCCGTGGCCAGACGGATTTGTTGCGCCTCCTGTTGCAGGGTAAAGGCGGGCAGCGTAAAACCTTCCAGCGATTCGCGGTCGCGCCCCTCCCAGGGCACATCCTCCTGCGGGGCAATGCTCCAGGTGCGGTTCAGCGCCAGTTCCCCGTCGCGTTTCAGCAGCACGCGCATCAGGCCGTTTTCTAATACGTAAATCCGTAAAAAGTGACGCTGCTCGACTTTCAGTTCGACAAAATGCGGCGTTTGTTGATGTAGCGTCCATGTCTTAAGTGTTTTCATGAGATTACCCTCACTGTTTAGCAGTACGTTGGCGGCGTTCGGCAATAAACATCACCAGAAAAACCGCGCCAATCAGATCAAAAAAGCCCATGGCAATAAACAAGGGATTGAAGCCAATGGTGTCGGCGGTAACGCCGATAATCAGTGAAAAAATAAAGCTGGCTATCCAGGCGCAGGACCCGCGCATGCCGTTGACCGTCGCCATCTGGCGGCGATCAAAACGCTCAACCACCAGCGCGCTCAACATGCAGGAAATCACCTGGTGGCCGAAACCGCCGATGGAGATCAGGGCAATGGCAAGATAGGGATCTTTAACCAGCGTCATCAGTGCCAGCGAGATCATCAGCGCGGCCCCGGTGACGGAACTGGCGACGATGGAGTTCACGCGGGAGCAGCCAAACCAGCGCACGTAGAGTTTTGTCAGGTAACCGCTGGCGACGCTGCCGAAGTCAGCGGCCAGGAACGGCAGCCAGGCGAACATCACGATCTGCTTCAGATCCATGCCGCGTTCATTGGCCAGGTAGAGCGGCACCCAGAAGCTCAGGACCGCCCAGGCGGGCTCGGCTAAAAAAGCCGGAATAGCGATTCCGTAAAACTTCTTCTCTTTCCCAATCACTTTCATCGCAGTGAAAAACGGCAGCTTTTCGCCGATGACTTCGTTGTCCTGGGTAATAAACGCCCGCTCCTCATCCGAGAGGCGCGGATGGCGTTCAGGCGAGTGATAGCCCCACCACCAGAGCGCCACCCAGATCAAACCCAGCCCGCCGGTGAGCAGGAATGCGCCCTGCCAGCCAAACGAGATATGCGCGATATAAATAATGGGCGGAGCCAGCATCGCGCCGACGGAAAAGCCAACGCCCGCCCAGCCTGCCGCTACCGGCCGCTCCTTTTTCGGAAACCACTCCCCAATGGCCTTGGCATTCGCGGGCGTGGCTGCCGCCTCTGATGCACCCATCACAAAACGTAACAGCGCCAGATGCAGCCAGCTTCCTGCCCCGGCGTGCAGCAGACAGGTGACAGACCAGATAACGGCGCAGATCAAAAAGCCCACTTTCAGACCGATAACATCAATTAACCAGCCGCACACAGGCTGAAACAGCGTATAGGCCAGTTGGAAAGCCGCCACGACCCAGGAATACTGCTCCGTGGTCATATTCAGGGTGCTTTTCAGTTCCGGTGCCAGAATCCCCAGGGAGTTACGGGTGATGTAATTCACCGTGACGCCCAGCAGGAACATGCCCAGCATCCACCAGCGCAAATTTTTAATCATCCGCAGCGGGCGCGACGACGCGTGAGTGCGGGTGGTCGAGTCGAGACTCATGATGAAACTCCTGTAGCCAGTGATTGACGCGTTGCCGCGCAGCGAGCCTGTTTATCTGATCCGACCTTAAAAAAGCCGAAAACGTGGGTACAGCCCATTTTTTGCAACCCTTTTCATGGCACTATCGGGAAATAACAAAAATGCCCTTGCAGACCAGCAGGGACACGATTCAGCACCCTATGAAAATTTTTTCATTTGCAGATTTGAGGGCGATCACAGAATGAAGCAAAGCTTAAAAGTGAGCGAAATTGCCGCCCTGAGCGGCGTGTCGATCAGCACGGTTTCGCGCGTCCTTGCCGGGAAAGCCAATATTCGCGCCGCCACGCGCGACAAAGTGTTACGCATCGCCCAACAGCAAGGCGTACTGGATAATCTTCAGCATGGTCGGCTGTTGCTTAATGACCTGATGGTATTTGCGCCACCGCGGGCATTCGATATCCGCACGGATATCTTTTATTACAAGGTGATCCAGGGGATCAGCGAAGCCGTTAAACCGCACGATGTGCGGTTGCGCTACTGCCCGCTGGAAGAAGTGGAAAGTGATGCCGCGCTGTTTATCGACAAGATGCAGCAGACGGAAGCCGCGCTGTTGATCGGTATCGACGATGAACACATTCATCAGTTGGCGGCCGAAATGAACAAACCCTGCGTGCTGATCAACGCCCGCGACCGCCGAATGCGCCTGCCCTCGGTCTCGCCGGATCATCAGCTTATTGGTGAGTTTTCCGCGCGCTATCTGTTTGAACAGGGCCATCGGCAAATTCTGTCGCTGCACTGCCTTCGGCGTTACACCATGGAGCAGCGGCTTCAGGGCGTACGCGATGCCTGGCATGCCATGAATCTGCGCTTCGACAGCCGCCAGCACCTGATTACGCTCAACAGTTTTAGCAGCAGCGAAGCCAGCGCCTGTCTGGGCGACTATTTGCGTCGCTGCCCGCAGGCGCAGCGCCCTACGGCGATTCTGGCGAGTGGCGATTATATTGCCGCCGGAACGGTGCAGGCGTTACAGCAAGCGGGCCTGCGGGTGCCGGAAGATGTATCCGTGATGAGCATGGATGGTTTCAACCTGGCCACCGTGCAGGAGATCCCGTTAACCTCGGTTCAGGTTCCGCGAGACGAACTGGGCGAGGCCGCCGTCAAAATGCTTCAGGCGCTGCGTTTAGATCCAAACCTGCCGCCCGGTAATCTGCTGCTGAACGGCAAGCTGGTGGTACGCGACTCGGTACGCCGCATCCGGGATAATCCGGGTCATGCGCCGGTGCAGCAGCACGGGCTTTACAGCTAATGCGATCAGGCAAAGCTTTCCCAGCGGGATGACAGCGTAAAGTGACGCTGCCAGCTGAGCGTGGCAGACGCTCGGGCGATTAACTGCTGGCACAATGCCGGCTCGACGAAAGCGGGAATGACCTGTTCCGCTCCGCTGTGTTTGATCAACGCCAGTTGATCGTCCAGCGGGGGATGGACATTCCAGGGCAACCACTGCGCTGAGCCGTTTTGTAGCATCGCGAAGGCCCGCGTACCGCGAGCGACATGACTGCTAAAAATCAGGTTGAACTCGTGTCGCTGGCTCAGCAAGGCGGCCAGGCCGCTGTCCGCCACCGCATCGGCCGCGACGATAACGCTGTCAGGTCGCCATTGCGCAGGCGTCGGCTCACGCAGCAACGGCAGCAACGCCAGCGCCGTGGCGGCCGGCAGCGCATTTTGCGCCAGCAGCTGTGACACGTCTTCCCGCACCTGCGGGCACAGCACCACCGGTAATCCTTTTGCTCGTAGCCGCAGTGCCATCTCCGGGCCTCTGCCGTGCAACGGCGCCGTGACCACCGCCCCGTGGCGGGCAGCCTGTATCAGCGCGTCAACCTGCTGATTAAGCCGCTGATGACGGTCGCCGTAAGAGGCATCGGTAATCAACCAGCGCGCCCGTGGTGGTCGGTCAAAAGGCAGCAGCAGTGATTCGCGACTCCAGTCGCCCATATAGGTGATGCCGCCCGCGACCGCCAGGTGAAACCAGACGGATCCCGGTGAGTGGCCGCTCCGGCCGGTAAACAGATTAAGCGGGCCAACCGCGCACTGCCCGCGTAAGGGCAATGCGTGCCGCGATCGCCCAGGTACTGGGCACTCTCCCAACTGCTGCCAGGTCAGCTCCGTGGCGTAAACCGGCGGCGATCCCAACGCCTGCCAGCTGTCGAGTGCACCTGTATGGTCTCCATGAGAATGGGTCAGACAGATGGCATCGACGTGCCCCGTGACCGTTAAATCCGGCCTTACGCCGGGCTCCGGCCCCGCGCCCAGATCCCACAACAGGCGGTATCCCTGAATCTCAAGCAGGAAAGCGGCGGGCAACTTTCCCCCCACACCGCTCACCACGGTCAGGCTTGCCATGGCAATACTCCCTGCGGCAAAGCGCGCGTCAGGCGCGTCGCCAGCAACATCAAGGTCAGAACAACCAGAATCATCAGGCATCCTACGGCGGCAGCCAGCGGTGCAGAGCCGCCCTCATCAAGAAAGATAATGGTTGGCCCAAGGGTTTGCGTATCGGAGGTCACCAGCAGCACCGAGACCTGAATTTCGTTCAGCGCGGTCAGAAAGACCAACAGGCTTCCCGCCAGCGCAGACGGCGCCGCCAGCGGCAGTAAAATATCGCCCATGCGGCGCAGAAACCCCGCCCCACACAGACGTGCGGCCTCATCCAGCGAGGGGTCAATTTGTGCGAAGCCCGCCAGAGTGGGGCGCAAGACTAAGGCCAGGAAGTTGGACAGATAGGCGGCGAGAATGATCCAGACCGTGCCGTAAATCGAGACCGCCAGCAGAGGAAGCGGCGGCAGAAAAAACAGGATTGCCGCCACACCTGTCACGATACCGGGCAGCGCATAAGTCAGCTCGCTGGCAAACCACAGGCCGCGCACCAGTCGCGTGCGTCGCCAGCTCAGGAAGAAAGCCAGAAACAGCGCCATGACCGTGAGCATCAGCGTCGCCAGCGAGGTGAGCCACAGGCTGGTCGCGAAAGCATGGCGTATTGCGGGATAGCCCCACAGCGCCTGATAAAAGTTTTCCAGCGTCAGGGTCTGCCACGTCAAGGCCTGACCAAAGCCGCGCGTCAGCGCACTGGTCAGCAGCGCGCTGACCGGCATGATGAGCGTAGCCGCCATCCACAGCCAGGCCATCACCTCCGTGGGCAGCCGCGCGCCGTTAAGCGGTTGCTGAAACGGGCGCGGCGAGCCACTCACGCGAACATCACGCCGTCCACCCAGCCAGCCGCTCAGCATCATGCCGGTTAAGGTGATCAGCGCAATCAGCAAAGAATAGACGGCCGTATCCGGCAGCGCACCGGGGCCAATGGCGTTAAGTTGCTGATAGACCAGCGTAATTAAGGTCGGCAGGCGTGCCGGAATGCCCAGCATCGCCTGAATACCAAAATTACCCACGCTTGCCACAAATGCCAGCGCTGCGCCCGCGAAGATGGCGGGACGCGCCAGCGGTAAAATAATGGTGCGCAGGATTTGCCCGTGCGAAGCGCCGCTAATCTGCGCGGCTTCCACCAGTTCTGCCGGTAAACGGCGAAGCCCGGCACGCACCGTCAGGAACACCAGCGGCGCATTGTGCAGGCCCAGCAGCAGCACGATTCCGCCCCATGAATAGAGCGGTTGTTCACCCGGCGCGAACCAGGGTAAACCCAGCAGCTGAAACAGCGATGCCAGCAGGCTGCCTGGCGCCAGCGCCTGCAGCCAGGCAAGTGCCGTCACCTGTGGCGGAATCATCAGGGGTAAGATAAAGGCGAAGACCCAGGCTGCTTTAGCGCGCATATCGCTCAGCGCAACCAGCCAGGCGGCGAGCGTGCCAAGCAACAGCGACAACAGGGTGGCGCTCAGCCCGATGCTTAAGGTCGTTAACGTGGCGCTGAGTACCCGGCGGCTGATCAACAGCTGCGTCAGCCGTGTCAAATCCGGTACGCCCTGCGGGGCTATCGCTGTCCAGATCAGCCGGGTAAAAGGCGCCACGGACAGCAGCCCGATCGTCAGCACCAGCAGCCCTAGCACCCAAGGTTCAGCGCGAAAACGCCAGCGCGTGCGATGCACCCGGCGAGGCTGACAGTCGTTACTCAGCACGCTCATTCTCAGCCACCGAACAGCGCGGTAAACTGTTCCCGCACCTGCGCATCATCGGCCACCGCCTTCTCCACGTCCGGGGTCAGCAGTTTGATCTGGTCTACCGGAACAAAGCCTTCAGGCGCGGCAATGCGGTCATCGACCGGCCGGTTACCCTGCTGAACCACCAGTTTCTGTCCCGGCTCTGACAGCAGAAAATCCACAAAGGCTTTCGCGGCAGGCAGGTTATGCACCGATTTCATAATGGCGACGGGTTCCGTGACGTAAGACACGCCCTCTTCGGGATAGACCAGGTCGATGGGCGATCCCTGCTTTTTGGCCCGGATAATGTCGGCATCGGTAATCACACCATATTTATCCAGTCCACTCGCTACGGCTTTTAACGCAGGTCCGTTACCGCCCTGCGGCGCGATGCCCAGCGCCGCCAGCTGTTTATAGAAGTTCCAGCCGATGTCAGGCGTCGTGATATCCGTGTGCAGCTTATACAAGGCAGCCCCGGAGTAAAGCGGACTGGGCATGGCAATTTGCCCTTTGTTGTCCGCGTTTAGCAGGGCTTTCCAGCTGTTAACGGGTTTAGCGCGCTGCGTGTTGTAGGCAATCACGGTGGCGATAATTTTGGTGCCAAAAAAGGTTTTATCCCGGTCATAAAAGGCGGGTTTCAGGTGATCGACGGGCGCATCCTGATACGCATAGAGCTGCTTCTCTTTCTTCAGTGCGCCAAGGTTGATGGCGTCGGCAACCAACAGCACGTCGGGCTTCACCTTGCCGCTCATCATTTCCGTGTGCAGCACGTTCATTAACTGCGTGGTGCCGTTGCGCGTCCATTCCACCTGAATACCGGGATAGGCCGCTTTGAACGCGTCCATAGTTTGCTGCGCAATTTCCGGTGCCTGCGAGGTGTAGACCACCAGCGTGCCGGAAGGCTTATCTGCCGCCTGTGCCAGCGTGGGGCCTGCCAGCTCAGCCGTGAAGAGCAGAGATGTAACCGAGGTAAGCATGAGTTTTTTCATACTGTCTGAAGTCCTTTATGCGGGAAGAATCCAGCCGTCAGTCACGGCAATATTTACGGTGTCGTTAACCCTGAGAGCAGAGACATCGTCAAGGGCCAGCGTGATGGAAACCTCAGGCTCTGCCTGTGGAGACAGATGGATATCGTAATGGCCGCCGCGGTAAATCAGGCGTTCAACCCTGGCGGTGAAATGGCCGGTTTCGTCAGCCGCAAGGCGGAAACTGGCCCGATGAAAGCTGGCTTTACCCTGCGGCAAGGCTGTCTGATGCGCGGCACAGCGCAACCGCATCCGTGTACCAAACAGCATCACCGATGCCTGCCCCTGGCCTGTCGGTTCAATCTCTTTTACCGGCAGCACGCGCCCCTCATCAATAAAGGTGGCGACCATCTCATTAGCGGGCTCACGCCACAGGGTTTGTGGTGAAGCAAACTGCATGACCTGCCCCGCATTCAGCACCACAACGCGATCGGCGAGCGCCATCGCTTCGCGCTGATCGTGGGTGATATAAATTAAGGTGGCCCCGCTGTGACGGTGAAAACGGCGAAACTCCTCTTCCATGGCGGCACGCAAATGCACGTCAAGGTTAGCCAGAGGTTCGTCAAGCAGGACCAGCCGGGGCTTTGCCACCAGGCAGCGGGCCAGGGCTACGCGTTGTCGCTGACCGCCGGACAGATCGGCCGGGCGGCGATCGGCAAAGGCCAGCAGGTCGACCAGCGCCAGGGCCTGCCGGATACGTTCTTCCCGATCGGCACGGTTTACGCCGCTGACTTTCAGGCTGTAGCCTACGTTTTCAGCCACCGTCATATGCGGCCACAGCGCGTAGTTTTGAAACACCACGCCAAGATCGCGGTTTTCGGGAGGCAGATGAAAATCCGGGGAGGCAAACAACGTGTCGTTCACCCAGATCTCGCCGCGATCCAGCGTTTCAAATCCGGCGATTAACCTGAGTAAGGTCGTTTTGCCGCAGCCGGAGGGGCCCAGCACGGCGATAAACTCACCCTGCTGGATCTCCAGCGAGACCGCCTCAAGGACCGGCTGCGCCGCGAAGGCTTTATTCAGCCCGGAGAGTGAAATTGCGGCCATGTTGATGTCGCCTTTGCCGTGTACGTTTTGTGCAAGACGTTACGACAGTTTGATGACAGGACCGTGACACCGGGCTACTTCGGCAGATGGACCGCCACGTAGCGCTCGTAGCGCGATGGCTTGATTTTGGTTAAATCTGCCAATACCAGCCCATCAATACAGTTGTTAAAGTCCGGGTCGCTGCCGAAATCAATAAACTGCACCCCGCCTGGCTCATAGACTTCGCAATACTGTTTGTAGAGCGTGGGAATGGCGACGCCGAGGTTACTGAGCAGCTGCTTCAGCCGCTGAAGATCCTCTTTGTAATCATTGCCGCTAAACTGGGCCAGTACAGCAGGCAGAGAGGCCGGATAAGGACAGCGCGAGGTCGCCAGCGGAAAGTCCGTTGGGAAATAGATCCGATAGAACGCGACCAGCAAATCGCGCGCCGCCAGCGGCATAGTGCCAGAGATGGAAACCGGTCCGAACAGATAGCGCACCTCAGGATATCTGGCCACGTAAGCCCCGATGCCAAGCCAGAGATAGTCCAGCCCGCGTTTACCCCAGTAGGCGGGCTGAATAAAGCTGCGGCCCAGTTCAATGCCCTGACGAAGAATAGGGATCATGCGTTCGTCGTAATGGAACAGGCTGTGACTGTAGAGGCCTTCCATGCCGCGTCGTTCCAGCTGTTCGCCACCGGGGATAAACCGGTAAGCACCGACGATTTCCAGCTCTGCGTCGTCCCACAGAATCAGGTGATAGTAGTCATCATCGTAGCTGTCGAGATCCCGTCGGCGACCGCTGCCCTCACCGACGGCACGAAAGGCAATCTCACGCAGTCGTCCCAGTTCACGCAGTATCGGCACCCAGGTCGCCCCGTTACGCCGCCACAGATAGATCTTCTTGCCGTCAGGCGTATTGCCCAGCAACTCGCTTTGCAGCAGAGCCTTTTTCAGTTCGGCACGATCTTCCGCCAGCGCGATGGCGGATTCTGTCTGGAAGAGCCCTTTTTTGCCCTGCCCCAGGCGGTAAACATGTTTTCGCACGCGCTTTGCCAGCTCTTTGCCGGGCGTATGGCCATCGTGCCAGTGCGCGAAGGGGATCTGCGCGCCGATACGCAGTTTGATGCGCATCCCGCGTTGTTTAAACATTTCACGCACCAGCATCAGCATCGCCACGGACGGTGCGACTTTCGCGGTGGCATAGAACAGTGAGCTGTTTCGACCTTCGACATGCACCGGTACCAGCGGCGCGCGCGCTTTCGCGGCCAGGCGCAGAAAGCTGTGATGCCATTCGCGATCGCGCACGCCGGCGCTGGTCAGGCGGGACACTTCGCCCGCCGGGAAGATAATCAGGACGCCCTGATTGCTCAGGTGCTGTTGCATGTGCTGCAGCTGCTGGCGGTTGGTGCGGTTACCGATATTGTCGACGGGTAACATCAGGCTGTTGAGCGGTTCCAGCAGCATAATTAGCCGGTTCGCCACGATTTTCACGTCGCGGCGAACCTGAGATATCGCATGCAGTAACGCCATGCCGTCGATGGTACCCAGTGGATGGTTCGCCACGATCACCACCGGTCCGTGCGATGGGATCTGCTCCAGATCGCGCTCGCTAAGTTCGCAACGGACGTCAAGATGTTCCAGTACCTGCTCGACCATATCCAGCCCTTTCAGGTGGGGATAGCGCGCGGCAAAGCGCTGGAATTCATCTTCACGTAGAATCCACTTCAATATCCGTTTCTGCCAGTTGGCAGGACGCTGGTTCGGCCAGAAACGTTCAATGACCTGATCGACTGAAAACATAGTTAACCTTTCGTGCCTGTCCCGGAGATACAGCGAAAGTAAGTCGCATTGTTTGCACTTTTATGAATTACGGCAGGTCGGCAGGCAAATTTGTTGGCGCGGTCAGCGGCACATGAGCGCCTAAACAGGTTTTCATCAGGAAAAACAGCAAGATAAGACAGGATATTTCGCCGGCTCGGCGCGGCGCCGGGATATGAAAAATCTTAATACTGGTTGCTATAAAGGCGCTAACGTCTCCTGGCCGCCTCTCAGTAGGAGGCAGCGGGGCCGGTTGCCGCTGCCAAACCTCTGCAGCCACGTCTTCATCCCTTTTGGGCAGCCGGTCCCTGTGCGCGCTACGGGTTGTGCATCATGGCGGCAACCGGGGTCCAGATCTCGGTCATCGCGCCCGCTTTACCCGTAAAGGGATCCCGTTTTGGCAACGGGACTTTTTTCACTTTTTCCTGGGACAGTTTGAGCTGGCCGATTTCATCGCGCAGAATTTCAGGCTTCAGCCCTTCAGGATAGGCACCTACCGCCAGGAAATCTTCGCTGGCGGAAACCTGTCGATGCCCGACACCCGCAGGGATCAGCACGGCATCCCCTGCCCGCAGGGTAATCATGCGGCCACTGTCGCCCCCAAACAGCACTTCCGCCCAGCCTTCAGCGACGCCAAGAAGCTCATGCGTATTAGGATGGTAGTGCATATAGGGAAACAACTGATCGCGCCAGTCAGGCGGCCAGCCATTTTTTTCAAAGGTTTCCTCGAACCAGGTGGCGATATTCTCTTCGTCCTCCGGCACCACGCGTGGCCAGATAATCAGCGGCAGCGGATTGTTTGGTACGCCAGCAGACGGGCTGGCGAACATCAAATGTTGTGGGTTATTTGATGCCCCAGCTGAAAATGTGCCTGCTGCGAAAGACATCAGCAACATCAGACTGGAAGTTTGGGCAGTCATACAATGTCTCCTTTTTTTCTTTAGTGTGACAAAGGTCGCAGGGTTGGAATGTGCGCTATACATCACAATTTACATAATCACTCTAACTCGCTAACCAAAGCCAAATTAGTTGTTAACAATATCTCCTTAACCCGCTAAGTCTTTTTTATCTGGTAGGATTAATCTGTAAACGGTGCGGCGGCCATCGTTGCCCGCTGAACCGCCCGCTTTTTTGCCGCCGTCAGCGCGAAGATGAAGACCAATACCGCCAGAAAATGACGGGCCGATGACACCGCCCCGATCTGCTGCGCGGGCTGTTGCAAGGAAATAAAAAAACCCGTCAGGGCTGACGGGTCGGTGCACATTCATGGGCTTTAACGGAAGCGCCTGGCAGGCTCGTTTCACTCAGTAGACAATCCCGGGTGGATTAACCATCGAATGGGTAATCGCCTCATCCTGCTCGCCCCAGCGTTGTAACACCTGGCGATACTGCCCGCCGGCAATGGCGCCATCCAGCGCGGTTTGCAGCGCCGCGGCCAGGCCATTGCCTTTTTTCGTGGTCACCGCTACCCAGGCGCGGTAGGGCCCCTCGCCGACTAATTTCGTCTGGCCGCGTGACGCCACCTTCCAGGCCGCCACGGCGTGCGGACCAAACATCGCATCTGCCCGCCCTGAAAGCAGATACAGCGTGGCCGAGGCATCGTCGGTTAGGTAAATCGGCGTGACCGGTGGCAATCCTTTCGCCCGGTTCTGTGCGTCCCAACTGAGTAAAATACGTTCCTGATTGGTGCCGGAGGCCACGATGATGCGTTTGCCCGCCACGTCTGGCGGAGAAGTTATCGCGCTGACCGGACTGTCCGCCTTGACGGCAAAGGCGTGGTTATCGGCCCGATAGGTCGCAAAATCAAACTTCTTTTTCCGCTCTTCGGTCACCGCGATATTAAACATGGCCACGTCATAGCGCCCGGCACTGATCCCCAGCGGCCAGTCCTCCCAGGAAGCCGGTACCAGTTTAAGTTTCAGCCCGAGGCTGTCCGCCAGCAGGCGGGCAATATCCGGATCGCTGCCAATGCGGGTCACGTTATCCGCCGCCAGCAGCGCCAGCGGCGGTGAGTGAGTGGCTGAAGTCGCTACCGTTAACGTGCCGGGCTCAACAAAATGAAAATCCGCCGGAATTTTTTTAACCGCCTCAGGGTTCACCGGCGCGTGAATCGGCTGTTCATTTCGGGCGACATCCGGTTTTTCCTCGGCAAAAACCGCGCCGCTCACCAGCAGCGCGCACAGCGTCACACAGGCATATCTCATTCTGGCCCCTTAGAGTACGCGCGCCAGAAAGCGGCGCGTTCTCTCATGTCGTGGGTGGTTTAACACCTGGCTACTGCTGCCCTGCTCGACAATTTTTCCGTCCACCATAAACACCACGTTGTCAGCTACCTCGCGGGCAAATCCCACTTCGTGTGTCACGATGACCAGCGTGGTGCCCGATCGGGCCAGCTTTTTAATCACGTCCAGCACTTCGCCGACCAGTTCCGGATCCAGCGCCGAGGTTGGCTCATCAAACAGCATCACCCGGGGTTGCAGCATCAAAGCCCGGGCAATGGCAATGCGCTGCTGCTGCCCGCCAGAGAGATGCCGGGGCCACGCATCGGCCTTATGACGCAGGCCGACGATATCCAGTAGCTCACCGGCACGGATTATCGCTTCACGCTTCGAGAGCTGACGGTGCGCGATGGGCGCTTCGATTAAATTTTGCAGTACCGTAAGATGGGGAAACAGATTGAAGTTCTGAAAGACATAGCCCACGTTAATGCGCTGACGCAGAATCGCCCGCTCCTTCAGCTCATATAGCCTGTCACCCCGACGCTGATAACCAATGTAATCGCCGTCAATCTGGATAAACCCTTCATCCACGCGTTCCAGGTGGTTAATGGTGCGCAGCAGCGTCGATTTTCCCGATCCTGATGGCCCCAGAATCACCGTAACGGAACCGGGTGCCAGATCCAGCGAGACGTTGTCCAGCGCCTTGAGCCTGCCGAAACGTTTGCTGACGCCGGTAATGCTGATGGCTCCGGTGGTAGGGGATAAGCGGTAATCAATGGCTTCGGACATGGCCGATCTCCTCAACAGGATTAAGCGGTGCGACGCGAGTGCGCCATTGTCGCCAGCGCGACGGTTGGGGTTCACGGCTGACGCTGCGAGCCAGCCAGCGCTCAACGCTGTGCTGAATCACTGACAGGACGGTGGTGATAATCAGATACCAGGCCGCGCCGACCATCAGTAACGGGATCACTTCCTGGTTGCGGTTGTAGATCATCTGGATGGTGTAAAACAGTTCCGGCATCGCCAGCACATAGACCATCGCCGTGCCCTTCGCGAGGCTGATAATCTCGTTAAATGCAGTCGGAATAATGGCGCGTAACGCCTGAGGCAGAATGATGCGAAAGGTGCGACGCGACGCGGACAGCCCGAGGGCGGAAGCCGCTTCCACCTGACCATGATCGACACCCAGAAAGCCGCCGCGAATGATCTCTGCACTGTAGGCTGCCTGTACCAGCGTCAGACCAATCACCGCCGCGGGAAACTGGCCCAGCACGTTGATGGTCTGAAAATGGCCCCATGACAGCGAGGTAAAAGGCACGCCAAGAGAGAGCGTGTCATAGAGATAGGAGAAGTTGTAGAGAATGATCAGCACCACGATCAGCGGCAGCGATCGAAACAGCCAGATGTATCCCCATGCCAGGCTGCTTAACAGCCAGGACGACGAGAGCCGCGCCAGCGCCAGTACGCCACCGAACAGCAGGCTGAACACCGTGCCCAGCAGGGTCAACAGCAGCGTTTGCCCCAGGCCATGTAAAATTACCGGATCAAAGAACCAGCGGGCAAACACGCCCCATTCCCAGCGTGGATTAAACGCTACCGACTGCACCACGCCCGCCAGGATAAACAGCGCTACCACAGCGCCCAGGGTGCGGGCGGGATAGCGGGCAGGCACCACATGAAGTTGTTGTTGATGACGCATGCTCGCTCCTTAACTTGCCTGCGCAACGCTGTGCACGTCGATGACTTTGATGAAGCGTAAGCGTCCATCGTGCGGTGGCTGTCCGAAACGCTCCAGATCGCCACTCAGATCGAACTGCGGCTCATAGCCGTGGCCGGTATATAAGCGCACCGCCTCGGGCTGGCGGAAACCGGTGGTCAGAAACAGGCGCTGATAACCGGCGCGCAGCGCCCGTCGCTCCAGCTCTTTTAGCACCACCAGCGCCAGCCCCTGACGGCGCAGGTCGCCACGCGTCCAGATGCGCTTCAGCTCTGCCGTGTGCGCGTCGTAAGGTTTATACGCGCCCATGGCGATAATCTCGCCGTCGCGCTCCAGCACAATAAATAAGCCGTGCGGCGGCAGATACCATTCGGCCTGCTCCTGTTCCTGATGGCGGCTGAAATAATCGCCATAGCGGGCCGCATATTCACCGAATAAACCGGTCAGGATGGGCACCAGCTCGGGCGCATCCGGTGACAGCTCGCGGAATTGCAGTTCACTCATCATGCGCTCCTTAGTCACCCAGGCCCGGTGGATTAATCTCGGAATGGTCGATGCGTTCAACGCCCTCGCCCCAGCGATCCAGCACCTTCTGATAGTCACCATTTTGAATGACGCCGTTCAGGGCGGTGCTGATGGGTTCAGCTAACCCACTGCCTTTTTTTACCGTGACGGCAATGTGCGCGGCTTTCGGCCAGCCCCCATCAACGCTGCCAACCAGGCGGGTTTTGCCGTTGAGCGCGGCTTTCCAGGCACCGATCACGTTAGGGCCAAAGTACGCATCCGCTCGTCCGGCCTGCAGCGCCAGCGTCTGGGCGGCGTCATCTTTGGTGTAAATCGGCGTGAAAGGCTTAAGGCCCCTGGCCTGATTTTCTTTATCCCAGGCGAGTAAAATCGCCTCCTGATTGGTTCCGGACCCCACAATGATGCGCAGTCCGGCAATATCCTCGGCTTTAGTCAGCGACTGGATTGGGCTGCTGGTTTTGACGTAAAACCCCAGCGAGTCTTTACGGTAGGTCGCAAAATCAAACTTCTCTTTGCGCGCCTTCGTCACGGTGATGTTGGTAATGGCGGCATCATATTTTCCCGAGGCCACGCCGAGCGGCCAGTCTTCCCAGGAGGCCGGCACCACGTTGAGCTTCAGCCCCAGGCTGTCGGCCACCAGCCTGGCAATATCGACTTCGCTACCCAGCAGCGTTTTATTGTCATCCGAAAAAACAGTGAGTGGCGGGGAATTCAGCGCCGCTACCGCCACGGTCAACGCGCCCGGTACGGCAAAATGATAGTTGGCGGGCAGCTGCGCCACCGCGCTGGCATTTTCCGGCGTGTGGATCGGGGCTTTGTTGGCCTCAAGACTGACGCGCTGGCCATTTACGGCGACGCTGGTGCTTTCCGCCAGGCTGCCACCGCTGACGCTAAGCATCAGCAAGGCGATAAAACTCGTTTTATGCATAGCAAAGGCTCTTATTGTGAGGTGAATTGATTAACCGGCTGTGGCAAGGCAAAGCTGTCACGCAGCGTTCGGCCCGGGTAGTCACGTCGCGCTAACCCGCGCGCCTGCAAGACGGGCACCACCTGGTCAACAAAACGCTCAAAGGTATCAGGCGTACCGCCGTTGATGATGAAACCGTCTGCCGCCTGGCTTTCAAACCACAGTTGCAGGCCGTCGGCGACCTGCTCCGGCGTGCCATGAAACAGCGGACGTGGCGTGGCCGCTTCCAGCGCCGCCTGACGCAGCGTGTGCCCCTGCTCGCGGGCTTTGCGTTTAATCTCGTCGGTGGTACTGCGGAAACTGTTCTGGCCGATTTCACCGAGATCGGGAAAAGGCGCATCGAGTGGATACTGTGAAAAATCATGATGGTCGAAGAAGCGACCGAGATAGTTGAGCGCATCCTGGATGGAAACCAGCGCGGCGGTGGTTTGATATTGCTGCTCCACCTCCTCTGCATCTCTGCCGACAATCACGCTTACGCCCTGAAAAATATGCAGATCCTGTGGCTGACGGCCGTTTTTCACCAATTGCGCTTTAACATCCCGGTAAAAAGCCTGGGCTTCTTCTCGCGTTGGCTGATGCGTAAAAATGGCATCGGCATGACGCGCCGCCAGCTTTTTGCCGTCCTCCGAGGCACCTGCCTGAAAAATGACCGGTCGGCCCTGCGGCGTGCGGGAAATATTGAGCGGTCCCTGCACCTGAAAGAAGTCGCCGTGATGGTTAAGCGTGTGCAGCTTCGCGGGATCGAAAAACTGACCACTCTCTTTATTGCGAACAAAGGCATCCTGTTCCCATGAATCCCACAGCCCTTTCACCACCTGCAGATATTCGTCGGCAATACGGTAACGCAAGGCATGTTCAGGGTGCTGCTGGCGAGAAAAGTTCTTCGCCGACCCTTCCAGCGGAGAAGTGACCACGTTCCAGCCCGCACGTCCGCCGCTCAGGTGATCCAGGCTGGCGAACTGGCGCGCCACGGTAAAGGGCTCGCTATATGAGGTGGAGACGGTGCCTACCAGCCCCAGATGTTCGGTGACGCCAGCCAGAGCCGACAGCAGCGTTAAGGGTTCGAACCGGTTCAGAAAGTGGGGAATCGATTTTTCGTTGATAAATAAGCCGTCGGCGACAAACAGAAAATCCAGTTTGCCCTGCTCCGCTTTACGCGCGATTTTTTTCGCGTAGTCAAGGTTAATGCTGGCATCTGCCTGGGCTGCCGGGTGGCGCCAGGCCGACATGTTTCCAGAGGCGCCATGCAGAATGGTACCCAGTCGAAGCTGTCTTGTGGTCATGATGTGCTCTCTTTTGTGCATCAGGATGCCAGGCAGCTGTCCGGGACAGCCACACAGGCACTTCAGGCGGTTGAAATCAATTCAGGGCGGGTTCACGACATCGGTCGTGAAGATGGTGCAATGCCTGCCGGGCGAGTTGCGCAAAATAGTGGGCGGCAGGCGCTATCGAAGATTCGTCGGGGGTGAAACCGGCATGATGCAGGCCAAAGTCGCTGGCGCTGCCAATGCTGACAAACGCGCCCGGCACCTGCTGGAGGTAGAAGGCGAAATCTTCCCCACCCAGGTGTAGATCGGCAGTCTGAACCTGATAGCCTACCTGGCGAGCCACCTCACTGCTGAACTGCGCCCAGTTCGCGTCGTTAACCAGTACGGGCGGTCCGGCATGCCAGTGCAGACTGGCCTGAGCGCCATTCGCCAGGGCGATGTTCTCCACCAGCGTGCGAACACGTTTTTCCAGTTCCGCCCGTAGTTGCAGATCGTGGGTGCGGGCCGTACCGCCAAACTCCACCGTTTCTGGCAGCACGTTCCAGGTCTTGCCGCCGTCAACGCGGGTGATACTGAGTACCAGGCTATCGAGCGCATTAAAGCTGCGACTGGTCAGCGCCTGCAGTGCCTGAATGATCTGGCTGGCGACCACGATGGCATCAACGCCCTGCTCGGGATGCGCAGCGTGCGCGCCCTTACCTGTCACGTGGATAACAAACTTGTCGGCATTGGCATAAAACGCCCCACCACGCGTGGCGAAGGTCCCGCTCGGCAAGCCTGGCTCGTTATGCATGCCAAAAATGGCCTGTACCTGATCCAGCACGCCAGCCTGAATAAACTGCCTGGCACCGCACGCAATCTCTTCGGCTGGCTGAAATAAAATACGCACCCGTCCACGAAGCTGATGTTGCTGAGCCTGCAGTTCGAGCGCCGCCCCAAGCATCACGGCACTGTGTAAATCGTGGCCGCAGGCGTGCATGACTCCCGGCTGGCGAGAGTGAAAACTGACGCCGCTGGCCTCGTGGATAGGCAGCGCATCAATATCGGCACGCAGTGCAATCAGGTTTTCACCGCTGCCGATTTCCGCGACCACGCCGGTTTCCAGTGGATAATCCAGCAAGCGAATGCCGGCATTCTGAAGCCACTGGCGTAACCGCGCGGTCGTCGCAAACTCCTGGCCGGAGAGTTCAGGCCAGGTATGTAATTCACGTCGCCATTCAATTAACTGTGCTTCGTTCAGACTCATGGTTTACCTCGGCTAACACATCGTGCTCAGGCGGCGACCCACTGATGGGTGGCCAGTAGCTCCAGCGATCGGTAACGCGCGCGGGGATCGGCAATCGGCGTGTCGATAACAAACTCGTCAATGCTGAAGTTGCGCTGCAGGGCCTCCAGTTGGGCGTGGACCTGTGAAGCGGTGCCTTTCAACAGGGACGGCGTACGTGGCTCAATCAGGTAGTCCGTAAAACCGCCCTGACGGACATAACGCTCCGCCTGTTCCAGGCTGGCGACGTTCACGCCTGGCCCGTTTTTGACCTGCACGTGAAAATGCCTGAGATCGGCCACCAGCAGCTCGGCCTCGGCGGGCGAGTCAGCTACGACCACCTGCACCGCCACCATCGCCCGTTTGCCCTGTGCCTCTTGTGAATAGGCCCGCAGAGATCGCGCCAGAAGCTGACGATCGCCGTTGATATGCGCGGCAAACACGAACTGCCAGCCCAGCCGGGCCGCCAGCCGTGCACTCTCTTCGCTCCCGCCTAACAGAAACCGCTGTGCCGGACGGGCCGGTAACGGCGTCGCGCGCACGGCTTCGTCCTCGTCCCGCGGTCCTGTCTCAGGCTTCAGCCAGCTGTCCAGTTGCGTAAGCTGTTCGTCAAAACTGCCCTTTTCGTCCTGATGGACCCCAAGCTGCAGTGCCCGAGTTGAAAGCGGCAGGCCGCCCGGTGCTTTACCGATGCCCAGATCGATCCTTCCCGGCGCCAGCGACGCCAGTAAATTAAAGTTTTCTGCCACTTTGTAGGGGCTGTAGTGCTGCAGCATCACCCCGCCAGAGCCGATACGAATATGTTGAGTTTGCGCCACCAGCCAGGCGATCAACACCTCAGGTGACGGGCTCGCCAGCTGCTCAATATTGTGGTGTTCAGCCAGCCAAAAGCGGTGATAGCCCCATTTTTCAGCCTGTTTCGCCAGCTGCAACGTGCGCTGGAGCGACGCCGCCGGTGTTTCACCTTCCGCTACGGGGGCTTTGTCTAACAGACTTAACTGATATGCCATTCACCTGTCCTCACTCATTTCCGTTATGGGCCAGTGTGGCGATGAGGATATATTTCGTAAAACAATAAATATGAGAATATGAAGTTAAAAAACGGCAATAGAATTTAAATAATAAAGTAATCAACCGAGGAGATTATTATTTCCGCGCGTAAAACATGATCGCGGAGAAGAGTAAAAAATCGCTCAATCACCATTTGCGTATTTTAACTAAGCTTTGATTAATTCCTTATTTTATCCGCGAAAGATCTCGCCTGATGATGATTCATCAAACTCACGATCTCAGGGCAAAAAAAGCATGGCAAAATTCAGCATGTTATTACACCGTCTCTTTTCAGGTAAACAGGGTTCAGACTGCCAGCACAGCGCAGTAAAAGCGCAGACGGCGCGGGCGGGCTCAGCCTCTGACAGCGCGTTATCCCCCCGCCATCATGTGTCGCGAGATAATAATCAACCTGCCGGTGTGCCGGTTTTATTTACCCATGAAAACGCCCCGACGTTATTACGCGATTACCCCTGGCAACCGAATCATCTTTAATCACCCGTCAGCAGCCTCAGATAAGGCGTTGGCCTGTTTAAATAAGGAGACTCATGACGTCATTATTAACGGAACAGCTGGTGCAGTGGCGTCGGGAATTGCACCAGCATCCCGAACTCTCTCATCAGGAGTTTGCCACCACGGAACGTATTACACGCTGGTTAAAGCAGGGTGACATTCGTTTGCTGCCCCTGCCGTTGAAGACCGGCGTGGTGGCGGAAATCGGCCAGGGAGAACCGTTGATCGCCTTTCGCGCCGACATTGATGCCCTTCCCATCGATGAAGGGGTGAACGTACCCTGGCAATCCCAGCGGTCAGGCGTAATGCACGCCTGCGGGCACGATATTCATACCGCGGTGATGCTCGGCGTGGCACATCAGCTTAAGCAACGCGAAGCCACGCTGCCGGGCCGCGTGCGGCTTCTTTTTCAGCCCGCAGAAGAGACGTTTGAAGGGGCCAGCCAGCTGCTTGCCGCAGGCGCGCTGAACGGCGTAAAGGCCATCTTCGGCATGCATAACGCGCCCGATTTGCCGCTGGGCACGCTGCGAACCCGGCCAGGCGCGTTTTACGCCAACGTTGACCGCTTTACGATTCGGGTGCACGGCAAGGGCGCCCATGCCGCACGGCCTCAGGAGGGGATTGACGCTATCGTCATTGCAAGCCACATCGTCACCGCCCTACAGACGCTGCCTGCGCGGGTGTTTAGCGCTCTGGACACAGTCGTTTTGAGCGTCACGCGTTTTACGGCGGGGAACACCTGGAATGTCCTCCCGCAGCAGGTAGAGCTGGAAGGCACGGTCCGCACCCATAATGCAGCGCTACGTCAGCAGATACCTGAGCGTATGACCACGCTGATTCAGGGCCTCGCAGCAGGCTTCGGCGCGCGGGCAGAACTGGAGTGGATAGCAGGGCCGCCTGCCCTGATCAATACGCCAGAATGGGCAGAGGTTGCGCTGGACCAGGCCGCCCAAAGCGGCTATTGCGCGGAAGAGGCTGCAACGCCGCTGATGGGCGGGGAAGATTTTGCTTTTTATCTGCAGCAGGTACCGGGCGCCTTTGTGAATATCGGCAGTGCCAGCGCGTTTGGCCTGCATCATCCAGCTTTTAATCCCGATGAGGCACTGTTGCGGCCTGCTGTCGACTATTTCACCCAGTTGGCACCGCGCGCCCTGAACATCGTGGCGGCACAGTCCGTGCGTGAAAGCGAAACTGTTATATAAAAAATGGCGTCATCTGTGTCTGAACGGCTTGACTGTTATCTGTTCTAATTGCTATCAGTTGAAAGTGAGGGGAACGATGGACGCCATTAAACAGATCTTGATCGACGAAATTAATACGCTCAACCGTGAAGAACGCCGCGATAACCTGCCGCGTTTCAGCTTCTCTTTTTTGAAAAAGCATCCCGGGCTGTGGGCGGTGATGTACCTGTGCTACGGCCTGTGCGTGGCTCTGATTTTTTCCACTGAGATGCTGGGCTGGCCGGCGTTTTGGTTTGCCACCGCTTTTGTGCTGGTGATGAGCTTTCTGATGTTGCTGGACATCAATCCCAAATACCGCTTCGAAGATATCGATGCGCTGGACCTGCGGGTTTGCTACAACGGCGAATGGTATTACGTGCAGCCGGTGCCTGAACAGGCGGTCTCGCGCATTATGTCTTTACCAGATGCGCCAGAGCGCGTGAAAACAGGGATTGATCGTTTGCTGAAACAGAAAGGCGAAGTGGACTTTTACGACGTTTACTACCTGACATGGGGACATCGCCAGGCCGCGCAGGTTTAATCGCCGGCCATTTCCGCCATAATTTCACCCAGCGTAACGACTGCCGCCTCGGCCCGTGAATCCCAGGGCCAGGCGGTATTGAGCCGGAAACAGTGGCTGAACTGTTCACCTGCAGCAAACATCTGCCCCGGCGCAATACTGATGCCTTTCGCCAGCGCCCGCTGGTAAAGCTGCGTGGTGTTGATGCTGTCCGGCAGCGTGACCCATAAAAAATATCCCCCCGCCGCGTCACTTACCGTTGACTGCGCAGGCAGAACCTTTATCAGTGCCTGGCGGGCCAGCTGCTGGCGCTTGACCAGGCTTTGCCGCAGCCGTTTCAGATGATTATCGTAGCGGCGGGTTGCCAGAAAATCGGCCAGCGCCAGCTGCATCGGTGCGCTGGTAGAAAGCGTGCTCATCAGCTGCAGACGTTGAATGCGCTGTGCATGCTGACCTGCCGCCACCCAACCCACCCGAAATCCCGCCACCAGTGATTTTGAAAATGATCCACAGTGCAGCACGTTGCCCTCGCGGTCCCAGGCTTTGGCCGGCAGGGGCGGTGCGCGTTCGTCCCACAGCTCTGCGTACACATCGTCTTCAATAAGCGGCACCTGATGACGGGCCAGTAACGCCACCAGCTGCTGTTTACGCGCGGGCGTCAAGGTAACGCCTAACGGATTTTGCAGGGTCGTCATCAGCCAGCAGGCCTTCACCGGCCAGCGCTGAAGCGCATCCTCAAGCTGCTGTAAATCAATGCCGTTCTGGGCATCGCTCGGAATAGCCAGCGCCTTGAGCTTAAGCCGTTCAATCGCCTGGAGTGCGCCATAAAAGCTGGGCTGCTCAATCACGACATAGTCGCCGGGTTCGGTCAGGGACTGCAGACTGAGGTTCAGCGCCTCCAGCGCACCGCTGGTGATGACGATTTCATCGGGCGATAAGGTCATGCCCTGGCGGGCGTAGCGCTGGGCCAGCAGCTGGCGCAGCGTCGCATTGCCAGGCGGCAGGTTATGTAACGCATCGGTAGGCGTCAGCTGGTGGGAAACGTTCGCCAGCGAGCGCATAAGCTGGCGCTGGGGAAACAAAGCCGGATCGGGAAACGCTGAACCAAACGGCACGATGGCCGGATCGCGCGTGGCCTGCAGGATGTCGAAGACAAAGTCGTTGATATCTACCCGCTCGCTAATGGCCACGCTGAGCGGCGCGGCCGCCAGCGCCCGCGGCGCCACGTAATAGCCGGACTGCGGACGCGAGACGATCCATCCCTGACTTTCCAGCAATTCATAGGCATGCAGCACGGTCATCAGGCTCACCCCCTGCCGGGCGACCTGCTGGCGCAGCGAAGGCAGTCGGGTGCCTGGGGGCCAGATACCGGCTTCTATTTGCTGCTGAATGTCGTCCATTAATCGCTGATATTTCGCCACGGCATGTTGCTCCTGATGCTGAGGCGTCACTTTAGCATGTTGAACATCTGTAACAAAAAAAGCCGTGGCGCTAACACTCCAGTTCAGCGGGTTTGTCTGTTTCTGCGCGGGCAAACACGTCCATCTCTTCAATCCGCTCCGGTGGAAGGGGGCGACCGAGCAGATATCCCTGCAGAGTGTTGCAGCCAAGATCGGTAAGAAACGCCTGCTGTTCAGGCGTTTCGACGCCTTCGGCTACCACTTTTAAATGCAGTGACTGCGCCAGCGCAACGATCGCCGACACAATGGTGGCATCTTCTGACTGATGCTGAAGTTCGTTCACGAAGGCCCGATCGATTTTCAGCTCGCTGGCCGGCAGACGTTTGAGATACAGCAGGCTGGAATAGCCAGTACCAAAGTCATCGATCGACGCTTTGACGCCCAGTTCGGTGAGTTCGGTCAGAATGCGCACACTATCATCAGGATTGCGCATGGCCGTGGTTTCGGTCACCTCCAGCGTTAGCTGCGCGGCCGGAATATGGTGCAGCGCCAGCGCCTGCTTAACGGTATCGACCAGGTTACTCTGCTCAAACTGCATCGCCGACAGGTTTACCGCCACCGACCACTCAGGATGGCCCTGCAGGTGCCACTGGTGCAGTTGGCGGCAGGCCTCATTAATTACCCAGTTACCAATATTGACTATCATGCCGGTTTTTTCCGCCATCGGCAGAAAGCAGTCCGGCGACAGTAAGCCGTGCCTTGGATGCTGCCAGCGCAGCAGCGCCTCGAAGCCCAGAATCGGGCCATGCGGGGCACAGAATTTTGGCTGGTAATACAGGCGCAGCTCATCGTTATCCAGCGCATGCCACAGGTCGTTATTAAGCTGTAGCTGGCTCTGCGCCAGGATATTCATGGACGGCTGGAAGAAGGTGTAACCGTTTCGACCGTTGTTTTTAGTGTGATACATCGCAGCATCGGCATTAAACATTAGCTCGCGTTCATCCTCGCCATCGCCGGGATACACCACGATACCAATGCTTAACGACACCACCAGATCGTAACGGGAAATGGAGAACGGGCGATCGATGGCTTTCACCAGTTGATCGGCCACCGCTGCCGCATCGTTCGGTTCGGTAATTTCAATCAGCAGAACAAACTCATCGCCACCCAGCCGCGCCAGGGTGTAGTAGCCTTTCATCTGCTCACTCATCCTTTCCGTCACGCTGATCAGCAGACTGTCGCCAATATGGTGACCAAAAGCATCGTTTACCGCTTTAAACCCATCAAGATCCATGAACATCAGGGCAAACTGACTGCACTCCCGGTTGGCTTTGTTAATGGCCTGTTCAAGACGATCTTCCAACAGGATACGGTTGGGCAGTCGGGTCAGGTTATCGTGCAGCGCCAGCTGTGCCAGCTCACGATTGGCTTCCGCCAGCGAACTGGCCAGGATCGACGTTCGGGCCTGCATACGCGCATCCAGCATGGAAACCAGTAGCGTAATGCCGAGAATGGCAAGGGTCACCACGGTCACAACCATGGCTAACCAGTTGCTGTTAACGCCAGCGTCCATGCTATGGCTGCCCGCAGGGAATTCAGCCGCCATCATGCCGGTGTAGTGCATGCCGGCAATCGCGGCGCCCATCACCACCGAGGCGCACACTCGCAGAGTCGCGACGCGTCCCTCATGCCCTTCCCGTAGTTTAAATGCCAGCCACAGTGCGGCAACGGAGGCAGCCAGCGCAATGATCACCGATATCAGCACCCAGCCCCAGTTCCAGACGATCCCCTGCGACAGCATCAGCGCGGCCATGCCGGTATAGTGCATGGCTACAATGCCGGAGCCCAGCACGATGGCTCCGCCGGCTAAGCGCGGCAGAGGCAACTCCCCGTGACAGACCAGCCACAGCGCGAATATTGAGGCGCACACCGCAATACCGGCAGACAGTGCCGTCAGCCGGGCGTCGTAACTCATCATCATGTCCAGATCCATAGACAGCATGCCGATGAAGTGCATTGCCCAGATGCCGATGCCCATGGCAAAGCCGCCGCCAAGCAGCCATACGAGCGCCACTTTACCGGTTGAGGTTGCCACGCGTCCCGCCATATCCAGCGCAGTAAATGAAGCCAGCATCGCCACCAATACCGAAATGACGACAATAAATGCGTTATATGAGGCCACTAACATAGGGTTTTCCGAACAGCGCCGAATACGCAGCTGTAATAATGGAGTTGAAAAAGATGTTTTGCCTTGTTTACCGTTTATCGGCGCAGAAAAATACTAACTTAGGCTTTTTTAATAGAAGATATCTATGCTTCCAAGCGTCAGGATCAATCAATCCTCTTTACAGGCAAAATACATGATAGTCATGCAGCGCGATTTTGCCCGGACGGCTGGGGTGCCGCTTTCCCTTCTCCGCTATCCGCCCATGCGTCTCAGTGACATAGAGCCACCTAAAAACGATACTTTTTCAACAACTTAACAGGCGAAAACACCCCAATATTTTCCTTGACGTTCGCCCGTAACCGAAGCGTTTCGGTGAGCGTTTCAGACCGGTGCGAAAACATATCATCGAAACCGAAAGTGGGATAGAGGGCCAGCAGTTTCGCCTTTTTTATTTTCATGCATTAACGGGCGAGGCAGATGAAGGGGGCTGATGTAACAAAATAATAAAAATTTTTACGCGGAGTTTCGCCACAGCGCATAAGCTGATGTATAGTAAAAAAAACTAATATAAAACGATCAACCCGATGACGCGGTTATCGTCAAAAACGCTGGCAGGATGCTGATAACTAACAACAATATTCTGATTTTTCTGGTTTTTCTGTATTACGCCATCAGGTGAAAAAGCACTGATCCTCAATAATCGGTAAGGAATGGTTATGAAATTCAAGCTTTTTCTGTTCGTTGTCGGGTTGACTACGGCGCTGCCTTCCGCGACGTTTGCTGCCACCACCACGGGTGCGATTAACGCGACGCTAACATTAACCACGGGTTGTCTGGTGAACGGGCAGTCCGCCACCACTGGCGTAAATTTCGGTTCGTTAAACTTTGGCAGCAGTGCCGCGACCTTCGATACCCTGAATGCCACCTTAGTGGGCGCGGCGGGTAACGGTATCTACGTGCGCTGCACAACCGGTCAAACCTTTAACGTCCAGGTGACCAGCAGCAATGCGGCACCGGGAAACGTCTACGGCACCGTGTCATCCGCTCCACGCTACCTGGTGCTGGGGGCGGATAATACCCAGGGCATCGCTTATACCCTCTATAGCGACGCCTCCTTTAGCACCGCCATCGCAAATAACACCAATATTGCGCCCAGCGGCACCACCGATCCGACGCTTGGTACCAATTACGCCATCTACGGGCGCGTCGTGGGCGGCGGCTTTAACCCTGTGATACCGGCCGGGACTTACACCGATACGATTAACGTCGCCGTGAACTATTGAGTGCTCGTGTTTGAGTAGCGACAGATGACGGCAAAGTGGTCACCTGTTTCGGTCACCGTTGGCGGGCTGCTGCTGTGGGTGAGTGGTAATGGGTGGGGCATCACGACCAGCTCCACCACATTCCAGGTGTCAGCGTCAATCGTTGCGGGTTGCGTGGTCTCAGGCACGAATACGGGGATCTTTGGCACGCTTAATTTTGGTACCCAGTCGGGGCTGGCCACGAACAGCGTTAGCGCCAGCTATGTACAAAGTTCCACGATTAACCTTGCCTGCACACCGGGCACCACGCTGAGCATGACCATCAATGGCGGCAGTAACTATACCTCGACCCGTAATTTGAAGCTGGCTAACAACACCAACACGGTTCCCTATTACCTCTACAGCAATGCTGCACGTACCACGCCGATTCCGGTGAACACGGCAGTGCCGTTGAGCTACAGCAATGCGAATAACATCACGTTACCGATATATGGCTCGCTGCAGTTACCCGGCCCGACGCGCGCCGGGGTTTATTCGGACACCCTCAGCGTCACGCTGACCTGGTGATAAAAGGACAAAGGAGCTTTACCATGCCATCCCTGCGCGCCCTGTTTTTTCTGTTCACATTCCTGCTGTTGCCTCAGGCTCAGGGCGCTAACTCCGTCATGATTTGGCCTATCGATCCGGCGATTAACCCGGAGGAAAAAGCCAGCGAGCTGTGGCTGGAAAACCGTGGCAGCAGCACCACCCTGATGCAGGTGCGCATCTTCGCCTGGCAGCAGACGCACAATCAGGAGCAGTATCAGACCCAGCAGCAGGTTGTCGCCAGCCCGCCGCTGATACGCATCGAACCCGGGCAAAAGCAGCTCGTTCGCCTGATTAAACAAGTCCCGCCCGTGGCAGGTAAAGAGATGGCCTACCGCGTCGTGCTGGATGAGATCCCCACCCCACGGTCGGTCGGCGATAATCAGGCCGGACTGAATTTTCAGATGCGCTATTCGGTTCCCCTGTTTGTCTACGGCAACGGACTGGTTCGCGATGACGCCAGGTCTGTACTGAGCTGGCGCCAGGTCAACACTGGCGGTCAGCGTTATCTGGAGCTGACTAATCGCGGTAACGGCCACGCACGTCTCAGTAATGTCACCGTGGGCGGTCAGCGACTCGGAAACGGACTTTACGGTTATGTGCTGGCTAACAGCACCCAGCGTTTTCCTCTGAGAGCCGCGGTCAGCGGTGAACTGCGCGCAGAAACCAACCACGGGCAGTGGCGCAGCGCTGCGGCTCAGTAAAGTGTAATGATGTCGTTTTCGCCGCATCCCGTTGCGCTGGCTATCGCGGGGCTGTGCTGCCTGACACCCGGTTCTGTCTGGGCTGAAACCTTTACGTCGCTCCCGCCGCCGCCCGCCGTGGACAACAGCGCCGCCGGTCAGCGCTACATGTTAGAGCTGGTGGTGAATCAGCAGGCACGGGGCGATATCGTGCCGGTAGAGCAACAAAACGGTCACTTTCTGGTGCGGGCAGGCGATCTGCAGCGTGCGGGGATCCCGCCGGAAAAGTATCAGGGACAACAACAGGTTGATGTTAATCAGCTCGCAGAGGTGAAAGTGGACTATGACGATCGTCGCCAGCGCCTGCTGCTGACGGTACCGCCCGGCTGGCTGCCCGAACAGACGATTGGTGAGAGCAACACCGGACCGCGCTTTCCCGGACGCGTCAGCCCTGGGGCGCTGATAAATTACGATCTCTACGCCACGCGCACCGACGTTGCGGGTACACGTCTGGCGGCCTGGAACGAACTGCGCCTGTTTGGTGATGCCGGACACATCTCCAGCAACGGCGTCTGGCAACAGCAGTTGGAAGGACAAAATCGCTACCAGGATGATGGCTATATCCGCTACGACACCTGGTGGAGCAATGAAAACGAAAACGCCATCCTGAGCTGGCGGGTCGGCGACCTCACGACCGATGCGCTGGCATGGACCAGCAGCGTCCGGCTTGGCGGCATTCAGGTTGCGCGGGACTTCAGCGTACGTCCGGATCTGGTGACCTATCCCCTGCCCGCGTTTTCCGGTCAGGCGGCGGTGCCCTCAACGGTCGATCTGTTTGTTAACGGCTACCGCTCCACTCAGGCCAACGTTCAGCCCGGTCCCTGGTCGCTCACGAACGTGCCCTTTGTAAACGGCGCGGGCAACGCGGTGATTACCACCACGGATGCCGTCGGGCGTCAGGTGGTCACCACGCTGCCGTTTTATGTTTCCAGTAATCTGCTTAAGCCTGGCCTGTCCGATTACGCCTTTTCCGCCGGTGCGATGCGGCAAAACTACGGCATTAAAAACGCGGATTACGGTGCGGCAGCGATGAGCGGCTCATGGCGCTATGGCATGACAGACTGGCTCACCCTGGAAACCCATGGGGAGGGCAGTAACCACCTGGGCATGGGCGGAGCAGGCGCGCAGTTTAAAGTGGGCAGTTGGGGCGTGATCAACGGCGCAGCCGCGCAGAGCCAAATGGACGGGCAGTCTGGCGCGCAGTACAGCTGGGGCTATCAGTACAACAACAGTCGCTTTAGCCTGGGTACGCAGCACCAGGTGCGCAATGCCGGCTTTGGTAATCTGGCCCTGCTGAGCAACCAGCGCAACGGCGGTTCGGATTACCGTTACAGCCTGGCGCGGCGAACGGCGCAGTACAGCGCCAGCATATCGCTCAACCGTTATGGCAGCCTGGGTGCAGCCTATATTGATATTTCCGGCGGCGATAACCAACGCACCAGCCTGTGGAACCTCTCCTGGAGTAAAAACCTGTGGGGCAATGCCAGCCTGTACGTTTCCGCCAGCCGTGACAGGCAACAGGGCGAATGGAGCGGCGCCGTCTCGCTGGTCATTCCGTTTGGTGAAAACAGCAATGCCTCACTGAGCGTTGAGCGCGATCAGCAAGGTCGACACAATCAACGGGCTTATCTGTCCCGCGCCATGCCCAGCGACGGCGGTTTTGCCTGGGACGCCTCCTGGGCCAACCAGGGCGGGAATAGCGGTGATTACCGGCAGGGCAGCCTGCGCTACCGTAACAATAAAATCGATACGTCTGGCGGATTCTACGGGGATGATGACAACACTACGCAGTGGGCAGATTTATCCGGCGCGCTGGTGTTAATGGATAACCAGGTCTTTGCCGCAAACACGATCAATGATGCCTTTGTGGTGGTGAAAACCAACTACCCGGACGTCAATGTCCGCTATGAAAACCAGTCGATGGGACGTACCGACAGCAAGGGCTATCTGCTGGTGCCCTCCATCAGCAGCTATTACGCGGCCAAATACGATATCGATACGCTCGACCTGCCCGCCGACATGACCACGCCCAAAGTCGAGCAGCGTTTTGCCGTGAAGCGCCAGAGTGGATTTTTGCTGAATTTTCCGGTTGAGCGTTTACGCGCCGCCAGCGTGATTCTGTATGACAGCCATAACCAGCCGTTGCCGGTATCCAGCCAGGTGATCCGTCCCGGCCAGGCAACGGGCTACGTTGGCTGGGACGGTATCGCCTGGCTGGACGATCTCAGCGAACACAACCCAATTAAGGTCATCGCTCCTGACGGCCGAACCTGTAAAACCGAACTGACCCTGGCGGGTGGCCAGCCGCAGGCATTGAAAACCTACGGTCCGCTGACCTGTCCCCTGCCGCCGCTGCCCGACGGCGCACCGGTACCCAACCCCGAAAACGCGACAGCCGGAATAACACCATGAAAAACCTGATGCTGCTTTGCCTGCTGCTGCTACCCTCGCTGGGCTATGCCGCCTGTACCCTTCCCGCGTCCAGCGCCAGCTTTGGCACACAAACCACGTTTGTTGCTAATAACAGCGTCAGCACGACCTCCACCAACGCTAACGTTAACTGCGGATCAGGCACGGCCCTGACTCTGCTGAGTAATAATCAGATTACGTTTCAGCTGACCAGCGCCAGCAACACCAACGGCACGCGCGGCACGCTCAAGCGAAGCGGCGATACCGGTAGCGACAATATTCCGGTGCGGCTGTGTACCGACAGCGCCTGCGCTAATGAGCTGACCATTGGCGGATCGGCTTTTGTGTATAACTCGGCCACATTGATCAACCTGGCGGGATTACTCGGCAGCCTGAACTTCGCGATTCCGGTGTATTTACGCACCGTCGCCGGGCAAACCGTGGCGGCGGGCAGCTATACGCTCACCCTGAACATGACCGTCACCTATAACATCTGCACCTCTGTTTCCGCCCTGGGCGCTTGTCTGACCCCGCAGACCGGCAGCGGCGTGATCCCCATTACCGTGACCGTCGTTCTGAGCAATGACTGTACAGCGATTACCGCCCCCAACATTAGCTTTGGCAGCGCGCCGCTGGTCGCCAGCTTTGGGGCAATTTCGCAAACCATCAGTGTGTTATGCAGTAAAGGCAGTACCTATACCGTGGGCTTAAGCAATGGCAACAACGCATCAGGCAGCGTGCGGAATATGGCGAGCGGAACCAACCGTTTGAGTTACGAAATCTACAAAGGAACCAGTAGCGATCGCTGGGGGCCGAGTGGCACAGAACGGGTAGGCAGTGCGGCGGCCAATACCGTCAGCACCGATGGACTGTCGCGCAGCTATAACTACACTGCGCGCGTCCTCACCACACAAAACACGCCGCCTGCGGGAAACTACAGCGACAGCGTGGTGGTGGATATTGCGTTTTAAAGGGATGTGCTGACCGGCGTGCTGCCGTGACGAGCGCGATACTGCTTAACCATGCGACCAATGAGCAGCGTACCAAACAGGCCACAGACGGCCGCAAAGGTCAGCCACACGCCCGGCATCGCCTTGTCACCTGTGGCGTGAATCAGATAGCTGGATACTGCTGGCGTAAAGCCGCCAAACAGCGCCGTTGCCAGGCTGTAGGCCATAGAGAAGCCCGCGGCGCGCACTTCCGCTGGCATAATTTCCGCCAGATAAACCACCATGGCGCCGTTATAGCTTGCGTAGAGAAAGGAGAGCCATAATTCCGCCTCGACCAGATGCGCGAAGCTGGGCGAGCCCACCATCCAGTGCAGCACCGGCCAGGCGGTGGCAATCATCAGCACGGTAAACGTCAGCAGCAGCGGGCGACGACCTATGCGATCGGAGAGCGCGCCCATCACCGGTAGCCAGAACAGGTTCGAAATCCCGACAAACAGCGTCACCATAAACGCCTGGGTGTCGCTCATCATCAACACCGTTTTGCCGAAGGTGGGCGTAAAGGCGGTAATCATATAGAACATCACGGTGGTAGTGACGACCATCAGCATACCTGCCAGCACCAGCGCCCAGTTGCTGGCCACCGAACGCATAATTTCGGTCATGGCCGGGTGGTGTTTACGCTGACTGAAGGCTTCGGTTTCTTCCAGCATACGGCGGATATAAAACAGGAAGGGCACGATCAGGCAGCCCACCACGAAGGGAATGCGCCAGCCCCACTCGGTGACGTCATCATGAGAAAGCAGATGGTTCAGGCCCAGTCCCAGCAGCGCAGCGAATATCACCGCAATCTGCTGACTTCCGGATTGCCAGCTGACAAAGAAGCCTTTGCGGCCTTTCGGTGCGACTTCGGCCAGATAGACCGACACGCCACCCAGTTCCACACCGGCTGAAAAGCCCTGCAGCAAACGCCCCAGCAGAATCAGAACCGGTGCCGCCGCGCCCAGCGTGGCATAACCCGGTACCAGTGCAATCGTGAGCGTGCCCAGCGCCATCAGGCCAAGCGTTAACAGTAGCCCTTTGCGACGACCATGGTGGTCGATGTAAGCCCCCAGAATAATGGCCCCCAGCGGACGCATCAGGAAGCCCGCACCGAAGGTCATCAACGTCAGCATCAGGGAAGAGAACGGATCGTCACCGGGAAAGAAGGTTTTGGCGATGGCCGTGGCGTAGTAGCCAAACACCATGAAATCGTACATCTCAAGGAAGTTACCACTGGTAACGTTGAAAATGGTTCTGGCCGCGCTGGCTGGCGGCTTTTGTAAAGTTTCACTCGGGTTCATCACGGCTTCCTTGGTTTTTATCCGTTTTAGCCTGCGACAAGCCAGATTAATGTGACACCGATCACCATTGCAGTTTACAAGTCTATAAGTTTCCGTAACAAGAAATTAACAGGAGAGTTACAGCAGCATCTTTGCCTGTTATCAGGCGGAATGAGCAGAAGAAGATTCTGTGAAAACAGACATAAAAAAAGCGCGGCGGAATGCGCGCTTTTTAGCCGTGATAGCGTATTGACGAGGCGCGTTTACCACGCCTGAAGGCCCCGAATGTTGGCTGAATGCGTTGAGCGTTAAGCGGGAAAGCCCGACCGGCTCCAATCGCTATTTCTTGACCGTTTCCATTCCCATCAAGCCGATTTTTAAATACCCGGCCGTGCGCAGTTCGTCCATCACGCTCATCAGGGTTTCATAATCGACAGACTTGTCCGCCTGGAAGAAGATCGTGGTGTCCTTGTTGCCTTCCGTCTGCTGGGTCAGCACGTTGATCAACGACGCTTTATTCACCACCTCGTTACCCACGTACAACTGCTTGTCGGCTTTGATCGAAAGGTAAACCGGTTTTTCCGGACGCGGTTGGGGCGCACTGGTGGAAGCCGGAAGGTTAACACGGACATCAACGGTCGCCAGCGGCGCTGCAACCATAAAGATGATCAACAACACCAGCATCACGTCGATAAACGGCGTGACGTTGATTTCGTGCATTTCGCCATCTGTTTCGGCCTGGTCGTTTAATCGCATCGCCATAACGCTTACCCCAGACGCAGTTTTTGTGCGGCTGCCGGGCGGTTAACGTCAGGCTGGGCCAGGTTTCCCAGGTCGATATCGCGGCTTTGCAGCAGCATGATTTGCGCGGCCACATCGCCCAGCGAGGCTTTGTAGTTGGCGATCATGCGGGCAAACACGTTGTAGATCACCACGGCCGGAATGGCGGCGACCAGGCCAATAGCGGTAGCCAGCAAGGCTTCGGCAATGCCGGGGGCAACCACGGCAAGATTCGTGGTTTGCGTTTTGGCGATACCAATGAAGCTGTTCATGATGCCCCAGACGGTTCCGAACAGGCCGACAAACGGCGCGACCGAACCAATCGTGGCCAGGAAACCGTTACCGCGGCCTGCGTGACGGCAGAAGGCAGCCACCCGACGTTCAAGACGGAAAGCGGTACGCTCTTTGATCCCGGCGGTATCTTCAACGCCAGCAGAAAGTTCCAGCTCATTTTGCGCATCGTTAAGAAGTACCGCGCTGTGGCTGGCGGTTTTGAACTGCTGGGCAGCGCGCGCGGCATCATTCAGGTTGCGGGCTTCACCTAACGCCAGCTGCTCGCGCTTGAGGCGACGTTTGGCCGCGCTCAGCTCAGCATATTTACCGAAGAAAATTGCCCAGGTCACGACCGAGGCCAATAACAGACCAATCATGACCACCTTTACCACGATATCGGCATGCTGGTACATGCCCCATACGGAAAGGTCTGCTTGCATTAAGTCACTGGCTACCACGCTGCTTCTCCAACTTCATCTACTACATGGGTGCGGAATGAAGTGCCGATGATAGCAAAAAACAATCGAATTGATAGTGGTTCTCATTAGTATTTACAATCTTGCAGCCACTGATGACGGTGAGCCAGCACCTGAATACGCCGCGTCTGCCCTGCCGTTTCTTTAGTCCAATCCTGTCGGGATGCCTGGCGTTGATCGTTTCGCCCCTGTTGGCGGCATCCTGCCCCAAAACGGTTAATTAGCGATCGCTCTCATAAAATAACTTTTTCGTTTCGATGAATGTGAAAATTATGTTGCAGCTAAAAACCGCCTACAGCAGGATAAGTAGAACGTTCTACTAAAACGTTCTACTTACAATAAAAACGCCAATAGGGGCGCAACATCGGGAAAACTCGGTATGACACTGCTATCAGGGTTAGTTAAATCGTTATCGAAGTTATCAATGATTGGTCGGGCGCTCATGCTGCCTATTTCGTTGCTGCCTGCCGCTGGCTTACTCCTGGCATTTGGTAATAAGTTCGAGTTACCGCTGATGATGAACGCCGGAGGGGTGATTTTTGATAACCTGCCGATGCTGTTTGCGATTGGCTCGGCTGTGGGACTGGCCGCCGAATCCGGGATAGCCGCACTTTCCGCCGCGGTTTCCGTCTTTGTCACCAACATCACCATTGGCACCATGCTGCATATCACTCCGGAAATGGCGGCCCAGGGAGGAAAATATGCCATGGTCGTCGGCATTCCGACGCTACAGATGGGCGTATTCGGCGGCCTTATCTGCGGCATTCTCGCCGCCTGGTGCTACAACCGCTTCCATACCCTGCAGCTCCCTGAGTTCCTGGGTTTCTTCTCGGGTAAGCGTTTTGTTGCCATTGCGACGGCATTTTTATCCTTTCTGCTCGGCCTGCTGATGCCCTATGTCTGGCAACATATTCAGGCGGGCATCGATGCGCTTTCGGTGATCGTCAACGGCGATAATCAGGCGGCCTCCACCTTTATTTTTGGGCTGGTGGAGCGCGCCCTGATCCCGCTTGGCCTGCACCACATCTGGTATCCCTCGTTCTGGTACTCCTTCGGTGATTACGTCACCAAAACCGGCCAGGTGATTCATGGCGATCAAACCATCTGGTTCAAAATGCTGGAGGAAGGCGTGAAATCCTTTAGCAGCAACGGCTACCAAAATGCGGGCAAGTTTATGCAAGGTGAGTATCCGCTTATGCTTTTCGCCCTGCCTGCCGCCTGTCTGGCGATGTACCACGAAGCCCATACCAGGAATAAAAAGATCGCGTTCGGTATCCTGTTTTCAGCGGCGTTGACCTGCTTTTTGACCGGCATCACCGAGCCAGTGGAGTTTACCTTTATCTTTGTCGCGCCCCTGCTGTATGTCTTTAATGCCATCATGGCGGGCCTGGCCTATATGACCATGTATTTACTGCATGCCCATATCGCTAAATCTTTTTCCGCCGGATTGATTGACTACATTAGCTTTGGCATTGTGCCCTCGCTCAACGGTTACCAGACTCACTATCTCAGCGCGGTTATCGTGGGCGTACCGATGGCATTGATTTACTATTTCACCTTCCGCTTCGTTATTCGTCGGTTTAATGTAAAAACACCGGGACGAACGGACGTCACGGCGACGACCGATGACAAAACCGATGCAGAGCTGGCTAGCGAAATCATCGTCCTGCTGGGAGGTGAGAAAAACATCCGCTCGGTGGGCGCCTGTATCACGCGCTTACGGCTTGAAGTCGTCAACAGCCATGACGTTGACCGTGAAGGGCTGAATAATCTTGGCGCCCGCGGCGTGGTTTTTGTCGGCGATAACGGTATACAAATTATTTTTGGCGCCAGAGCGCAATTTATTGCCCAGACGCTGTCCGGGATGACAGGCTGATGCAGGCCTGGCTTTCTGACGATGGCGGGCAAGGCGATAACAGGCTGAGCAGGTGAATTTCAGGGAGCAGGTTTGAAGAGAGTCAGCATTACTGATGTGGCTAAACACGCCGGCGTGTCGGTTTCGACCGTCTCGTTGGTGCTGCGTCAAAAAGGAAAAATATCCGATGCCACCATCAGGAAAGTTCACGCCGCCATTGATGCGCTCGACTACGTTCAGAATGTGGCAGCCGCCAACCTGCGCGCCAGCACCTCTAACCTTATCGGTCTGATTCTGCGTGATTTCAGCGACAGTTTCTCCGTGAAGGTTATGGCAAGCCTTGTGCAGCAGCTGGAAAAGCAGGGCTATATGGTGTTTTTGGGGCAGCCCACTGACGACGGCGAATCGCTGACGCGCTGCCTGCTCTCCTTTAAACAGCAGGGCGTCGCTGGCGTTGTCTGTCTGGCGTCAGACAGGCGAAATGCCAGCCTGCCGTCGCAGCTTCTCCACTGCCCTTTACCCCTGGTGGTGGTGTCCCAGTCGCTGCTGGCGGAGAAGTGTAATCTGGTCATGCGTGACAACCACCAGGCCGCCCACCTGGCGACCCGCTATCTGATTGAACGCGGTCACCGCAATATTGCCTATATTGGGGGAATTGAAGGCGACCTGATCCGTCAGCAGCGCTTACTGGGGTTTCGCAGCGCCCTGACTCAACACGGGCTGGCCGTAAGGGAAGGATTTACGCCATCCTGCCGTGACGATACCCACTCAGCCGCCTTTGCCACGCGTCAGTTACTGGAGCAAAACAACACCATTACCGCGCTGCTCTGTCACTCTCCGGATGCGATAATCGGGGCGATGTCCGGTATTCATCACACCGGTCGCACCGTGGGTAAAGACGTGTTTCTGACCCAACAGGTCGCTCTGATGGGCTTTGAGGACATGCTGCACGTGAACCTCACCTCGCCCTCTTTTACCTATGTTTCCTCCGCCAGTGAAGAAACCGGCCGCCAGGCGGCTGAGCTTATCCTGCGCCAGCTACAAGACCCTGAGCGCCCAAGGCAGCGTATTTTATTATCGGGCCAATTAATTACACGAGAGTCAGCATAAATCGGCATTTTGATTGTCAGAGAAGCGAGTATGTGAAAAATCGCTTTCGGGCGCAGCGGTTAGCCTCTGCGAACGGTGGGTGCGCAAACATAACGATAAACAGCCTATGAGCAACACAATCATAACCAGCCTAACGTCACTTTTACGTCGGAAACGACAGCAGCGCTTATTACGGGATCGCCGTATAGGCTTTAACCGTGCACGCGCGCAAGATCACGCATCACGCGCTGCGCACGCTTCGATATTGCCTGGTCCTGACGGCCATCGCGCTGACGCCACAGGGCCGCTTACTGCGCCCGCCCGTTCTGCAGACGGCTCGTCACCGCTCCCCATCACGACGCCAGACCGGACGATGCTGCTGTGGCTATCCCGCTGCCTGTTATTTGTGTCGCTGCTGCTGCCGGGTTCAAACATGATCTCATCCTGCTCTGGTGCCTGTTATGCGGCGACCAACACGCTGATCACCCTGCACTTTTTCAGGCGCTGTTATGAGTCAGGTAAACCCTCATCCGGCATCGTGAAGTGTTTCAGTCGCCAGTTGCGCAGCGTGGCCCTGATTCGTTTTATCCACGCCTCACGCAATGCGGCGCCGCCGGGCAGACTAAAGCGTTTTCACTACGGTCATCAGTCGGATAAAACGCGAAGGCGCAACGTGCGCCCGCCGTTCCGTGCGGCTCCCGAATCAGACTCAGCCATCCATGTCAGCCCGGCAGAGCCCTCTCTGTTTTCACCGGATGCCTTGCTCAGGTCGCCGCAGGCGCAATCGTTACCGCCCTGTACCACTCCGCACTACAACGCCGCTCCTCCGTTGATCACGCCGCCGCAGAACCCGCTGGCGGCATCCCCGGGCTGTCAGCCCTGAGCAGGCGACACGTCCACAAAGCCTGGCCCGGTGGCGGGTGATTAGCGGATATCGCCAGGGCTTATCCCCCAGCGGGAAGGCGTGCTTCTTTCGCCCGCCTGGCGCTGCTGACTGCGCCCCTTGGCCGTTATCATCGCCACCGTTAACAGGGCCGGGATGGCCAGCACGGCGAAAATAGTGGCGAACCCCCAGCCCAGCGCCAGCATCTCTGCCCCCACCAGCGCGCTGAGAATGGCCCCGATGCGCCCTACGCCGTGCATCCAGCTGGAGCCCGTTGCACGCGCCTCGGTGGGATAAAAGCTGGCCGAAAGCGCATTCATTCCCGTGTTAGCGCCACCGATGCAGAAGCCGATCATCATGGCGCAACCGCCCAGCAGCACCGGGTGCGCCAGCGAAAATCCCATCCCCACCGTGAACAGCGCGCCCGCGCCGTAAATCATCGACAGCGCCCGGTGCGATTCAATCCTGTCCATCAGCCAGCCCGAAAACAGCGAACCGCAGGTTCCGCCCGCCTGGAACAGAGCCGTGATAATGGCGGCCTGCACCACGTCAAAACCGTTATCCTTGATCAGCATGGGGAGCCAGCTGCCCAGGGTATAGAATAAAAACAGTGCGGTAAAATAGGCGCCCCACAGCATCAGGCTGCCAAACCGGTACTGGTCATTGAGTACGACTTTTACCGGCTGCGCCCTGGCCTTGCTGACCGGCGGCAGTTCGACGCTGCACTGCTGCAGATCCAGATCTGGTGCCAGCTTAGCCAGAATACGGTGAATTTTTTTGCTGGCGGCACGCCTTACCACTAAAAAGCACACCGATTCCGGCAGCGCCCAGAGCAGTAACGGCACGAACAGCATTGGCAGGATCCCGCCCAGCATCAGGACAGAATGCCAGCCGAAGTGCGGCATCAGCCAGGAGGCGGCAAAGCCACCCAGCGCTGCGCCAAACGTGAAGCCACAAAACACCACGGTGATAAGGAATGCCCGTCGTCTGGCAGGAGCAAACTCGGCCACCAGCGTGCCCACGTTGGGCATCGCCGCGCCTAATCCCAGACCGGTCAGAAAACGGAACAGGATCATCTGTTCCATATTTTGCGAAAAGGCGGTTATCAGCGTCCAGGCGCCAAAAAAGAACACGCTGTTAATAATCACGACTTTGCGACCCAGCCTGTCTGACAGCGGGCCGGAGAGCATTGCGCCCAGCGCCAGCCCCACCAGGGCAGCGCTGATGATCAGCCCCAGTTCGCGATTGGTGATGCCCCAGTCCGCTTTCAGTTCAGGTGCAATGAACCCCATGATGGCAATATCAAACCCATCGAGAGCGATGATGCAGAAGCCAAACAGCACCACCATTTTTTGCCATATCCCCAGCGGGCGGCTGTCGATTAACGCCCGAACATCAATTGCTTTGCTTTCCGCCACGGTGACTCTCCGGTGAAATACGTAATGTGGGGTTACTATATGCAGGCGCTGTAATGCGTTAAACGGCGATAATCGAAATTTTGTGCGTTTATCGCACGATTATGCGCGAATTAAACGCCAAATCTGCGTTAACAGATTGTTAAAAAAGACAATTTTTTTGGCAGCATGGGTTCCGTTATCGGCAAAGGATTGTGAGCGGGATCGGGCGGATTTGAGCGGGCGAGAACGGGCAGAAAAGCGGGCCAGCGAAACTGGCCCATCAACGTCTTACCGCATGGCGGTCAGCCGCACGGGAGCATTGGCCGCGCCAAAGCCACGATAGCCGCCACGTCGTTCCAGCAGCTCAAAGAAGAAGCGGCCCTTTTCATAGGGAAGCGTATAGACGTGCAGCAGCTCCCCGCCCTGTTCGTCCCGATCGTACAGCACATCGTAGCGCTGCAGCTGCGCCAGAAAATCGGCGTCGAGATCGAAACGCGCCATCAGGTCCTGATAATAGTTATCGGGAATGTGCAAGGTTTTCAGCCCACGTTCGCGCGCGGCCTTTACCGCACTGAACAGATCGTCACAGCCAAAGGCGACGTGCTGCAACCCTGCGCCCTGATAGGTCGTTAAAGCGCGGGCTATCTGGGTTTCCCGACTGACCGACATGTTTAGCGGCAGGCGAATCGCATCGTTGGGGCTTCGCAGCACGCGGCTACGCACCAGCCCCAGCGGATCGGGCAGTTCCCACTCGGTATCCTGCACAAAACCCGGCACGCTACGCAGGAACATAATCCAGTTATCGCGCGTATCATCCGGCAGGGCAATCGCCAGATGGTCGATGGTCTGCATCGCAGGCTGGGGCGCGGCGCGGTGCGTTAAGTGGAAGTCGCTGTGGTAGCCGTCCTGACCGGCAGGCTCATCTTCCACCAGATAAATCAGGCTGCCGTCAGGCGCACATAACGCCGGGATCTGGCGTTCGTTGGGGCCGGTTTCCCCCTGCCAGATGGCGTAACCGTAATCCTGCGCGCGCGTGATCAGCTTATCGACCCCGCGAACCCGCCAGGCCACCGCACAGAGCGAAATACCGTGCTGATGATAATACCCGCTGGCCTGGCTCTCCGGCTGCGCATTCAGAATCACATGCACCTTGCCGTTACGATACAGCGACACCTGCTTGGAGCGATGATCGCCCGCATGAACCAGGCCAAGCTGCGTCAGCCACTGTCCGAGTGCCAAAGCGTCATTGTGGCTGACGGCAAACTCAATGAACTCCAGCGACAACAGCGGCGGCTGGGGCGCAGAGTGGAACAGCCCTTCCCCGGCCAGGGAGGCCAGCGCGCTCGGCAGCAGCGGCTGTCCGACCAGCCAGTCACGGGTTTGCTCCTCCAGCCACAGCAGCGATCGGTAACCATCCTGCGCGGTAGGCACCACCGGCGAGGCGCGGAATCCATCGTTGAAAATTTCCAGCGACCAGGCATCCCGGTAGCCATGCGCCGACAGTTGCGTCATAAACTGAGTCAGATTGAATTCGCCCTGGCCGGGAAAACAGCGGAAGTGGCGACTCCACGACAGCACATCCATTTTTAGCAGCGGTGCATCCGCCAGCTGTACGAACACAATTTTCTCCGTCGGGACTGCTTCCAGCCCGTCCAGGCTGTCGCCGCGCGACAGAATATGAAAACTGTCGAGCACGATCCCCAGCGCGGGATGGTTGACGGCCTTGACGCGGGCCCAGGCGTCGCGCCACAGGCTGACGTGTCGTCCCCAGGCCAGCGCCTCATAACCGAGAGTAATACCGTGCTCAGCCGCCAGCTCTGCCAGAGCGGTGAGATCGCTGACCTGTGTGGCGAAGTCGTCACTGCAGTCGGGTGAGACATTGCTGCAGACCAGCATCCGCTGACAGCCCAGCTGTTGCATGACCTCAAACTTGCGCGCCGCGCGCGCCAGGTTTTGCGCCAGCCTGTCACGGGGACCGCCTTCGAAGTCGCGAAAAGGTTGAAACAGCAAGATTTCCAGCCCGAGCGCTTCACACAGCTGGCGGATTTCCACGGGTGAGCCGGGATAATAGACCAGATCGTTATCGAAAATTTCAACGCCATCGAAGCCTGCGGCGGCAATTGCTCGCAGTTTTTCCGGCAGCGTGCCCGATACCGAGACCGTAGCGACAGAACGTTTCATTGTTGCCTCCTGATAAGCGGTCACGGGGTGACCTTAAAGCAGCCGGTCAGCAGCGAGGCATTCTGCTAACGGAGATTGGCAATTGTTATGAACCAGTTGGAACATTTCGTCAATGTGTAACTGGTCATGATTTTTGGTTATGACAAAGCCGACGATTTTTCACTTTTCTTTTACAAGTTGCGCTTCCTACACTTCCCGCTCTGTACCGAAAATAATAAGGATGCCTGGATGAAAAATGACTGGCCCGCCCGCGAACTGGTTCATCGTGACTATCGTGATCACCCACCGGCGCTTGCGCCTTTGTATAAAACAAGTCTGCTACGCTCGCCACGCAATGCGCTGATTTCTTTGCAGAATTCGCTATCCGAAATCACGGCACCGGTGTTCACCCAGCAGGAGCTCGGACCACGAGACAGTGACCTTATCCTCAATTACGCCAAAGAGGGTTTACCCATCGGCGAACGGATTATTGTGCATGGCTACGTGCGGGATGCATTTGGTCAGCCGGTGCGCAACGCGCTGGTTGAGGTATGGCAGGCCAATGCCGGGGGGCGCTATCGTCACAAAAAAGATCAGTATCTTGCGCCCATCGATCCAAATTTTGGCGGGTGCGGTCGCATGCTGACCGACGATAACGGCTACTACTGCTTCCGCACCATTAAGCCCGGTCCCTACCCGTGGCGGAATCAGGTGAGTGACTGGCGTCCGGCGCATATTCATTTCTCACTCTCTGGCGAAGCCTTTGCCCAGCGCCTGATTACCCAGATGTATTTCGAGGGCGATCCGCTGATCGGCCGCTGTCCCATTGTTCAGTCAGTCGGCAGCGAAGCGGCCTTGCGCACGCTGATTGCCGAGCTGGATACCCACTCTGCCGTGCCACTGGACTGCCTGGCCTACCGCTTTGACCTGGTCCTGCGCGGGCACCGCGCAACCTGGTTCGAAAACCGCACTCAGGGGGCAGCATCATGAAACGCTATCTTGCCGAAACGGCGTCACAAACCGCCGGACCTTATGTGCACATTGGTCTGGCGCCCCATGCGGCGGGCTTCGACATTTTTGAAAACAACTTCAGTGAGGTGCTGACCCAGCCGGAAACGCGCGGCGAGCGCATTGTGGTAGAAGGCTGCGTTTACGACGGTTCCGGCACGCCGGTGCGCGACGTGCTGATTGAAGTGTGGCAGGCGAATGCCGAAGGGCGTTACAACCATCCCGCCGATCGGCAGCACGATAAGCCGCTGGACCCGGCGTTTCGTGGCTGGGGACGGACCTGCTCCGACTTCGACAGCGGGATCTGGCGTATCAAAACGATCAAACCCGGTAGCGTGACCGGGCGCGACGGCCGCCCCATGGCGCCGCATCTTAACCTGTGGATTGTGGCGCGCGGCATTAACATCGGACTGAACACCCGGCTCTACTTCGCCGATGAACAGGCGGCAAATGACGCCGATCCGGTACTGAATGTGATCGAATGGGAGAAGCGACGTCGCACCTTGCTGGCGCGGCGTGAACAGCGCGGCGACGAGACGGTCTACCGGTTCGATATCTGGCTGCAGGGTGAAAACGAAACCGTGTTCTTTGATGTCTGAACCTTAATCTGCCCACGACAATGTCCTTGCCGCTTCGGCGGCAAATTCATAACATGAGTCATGGATAGGGTTTCCCGGTTTAGTCAGCGCGTGCGCGTGCGCCATCTTCACGCTTTTGTGGCCACTGCACAGCAGGGGACGCTGGGGCGCGCCGCGCTCCATCTGGGGATTACCCAGCCCGCCCTGTCCAAGACCCTCAACGAACTCGAATACCTTGCCGGTGAGCCGCTGTTGCTGCGCAGCCGCCAGGGGACGGAACTCACCGCCAGCGGCACGCGATTCCTGCACGATGCCATCCGTATTCTCGATGCGCTGAATATTGTGGACCAGGTGATGCGTCCCGGCAGTGCGCCGCAGCCCGGACCGATGCATATTGGCGCACTGCCTACCGCCATTGTCAGCGTGGTGGCGCCGGTATTAGCCGGCCTGCAGCAGCACTATCCGGGCTGGCGCATTCAGGTCAGCACGCTGGCGAATGATGCGTTGCTGATGGGGATAAAATCAGGGCAGATGGCGCTGGGGATTGGGCGCATGGCTGAACCCGTATTGATGGATGGCCTGAACTTCGAGCTGCTGTATCTGGAAACCCTGCGTCTGGTTGTGGCCCCACATCATCCTCTGCTGCATGCTGGCGTAACGCTGGCTGAAGCCCTGAGCTGGCCGCTGATCCTGTCTCCACGCGGCACGGTGCCGCGCCAGAATGCCGAATCGCTGATGACCAGCCATGGCCTGAGATTACCGGATGGCGCAGTGGAAACCCTGTCAACCACGCTGGCCCGCCGTCTGACGCTGAGCCACGGCTACGTCTGGCTGGTGCCCTACGGCGCGGTGCGCGACGACCTGACCAGCAACCAGCTACGCACGTTGCCGCTTCCCAGCCAGGGGATGGCTGAGGCGGTCGGCATCCTGACCCGCCAGCAGCACGCGCCACCACCCGAGCAGCTGCAGCTGGTGGCGGCCTTGCGGCAACGGGTGCTGGACGTGCCTGTCTGACAGCGCAGTTTACTGGGCGCTGTCCTGCTCATCGAAAACGCTCTGCGCCAGATGGAACGCGGCGTTGGATGCTGGCAGGCCGCAGTAGAGCGCAGCATGCATCAGCAACTCTTTGATTTCATCCCGGCTGACGCCGTTATTGAACGCGGCCCGCAGGTGCATTTTCAGCTCCGCTTCGCGGTTGAGCGCAATCAGCATGCCGATGGTGATCAGGCTGCGCGTGTGGCGAGTCAGGCCGGGCCGGGTCCAAATCTCGCCCCAGGCGTAGCGGCTGATAAAGTTCTGGAATTCGTCATTCAGCGGCGACAGGTTTTCGAGCGTACGCTCAACATGGGCGTCGCCGAGCACCGCCCGGCGTACGGTCATGCCCTGCTGGTAGCGCTGCTGCTGGGTCAGCTGTGCGTCAATAAAAGGCTGCAGCGCGCGGTTAAACGCCAGCCAGACCTCGACGCTGGACAAGTGCGAGGCGGGCAGCACGACACGCTGCGCGCCCGGGATCTGTTCAGCCATGCTGTCAGCATCGGCCAGTGTCGTTACCCTGTCGTCACGCCCGGCAATCACCAGCACGGGTAATGAAATCGCCGCCAGTTCGTGGCGCAAATCGGCTGTCGCCAGGGCTTCACAACAGTCAGCGTAACTGTCGGCGTCACAGGCACTGAGCTGGGATACCAGATGGTTTACCGTCGCAGGCGCACGTTCACAGAAGGCCGGGGTAAACCAGCGTGCCGCCGCGCCCTCTGCAATGGCGGCCATGCCGTACTGACGAGCCTGCGCGGCCCGCTCTCGCCAGGCAGCCGACTCGCCGATCTTTGCCGCGCTGTTGGCGATCGTGAGCGTGATCAGGCGTTGCGGATGAAAACGCGCCAGCCAGAGTCCGGTCAGCCCGCCCATTGAAATGCCGCAGAAGTGCACCCTGTCGATGCCCAGTTGGTCCAGCAGCGACAGGACCGCCATCCCCAGCTGTTCCAGCGAGCGGGTTTGTCCGTTCGGTGCCGAAGCACCGTGGCCGGGAACGTCGTAACGCAAAAGGCGATACGTCCCTATCAGCGCATCACGCTGCGGCTGCCACATCTCGGACGTTGTGCCTAAGGAGTTACTGAATAAAATCACCGGGGCATCGTCTGGCCCCTCAAGTACGTAATGCAGCATCATGTGGCCCTCGCAGCCGCTAAAACCTGGTGAATAAAGCGTGACGCGCTGCCCGTGGCGTTCGCCGGATCAAGCAGCCTCTCCAGTTCGGGCCGACTCAGGTGCGAGGCAACGGTTTCATCCGCGCACAGGACGGTCAGCAAACGCTGCTGCGTCGCCAGCGCCCGACGGCAGCACTGTTCAATATGATGATGGGCCTGCTGCCGTCCCAGCGCGTCTGCCAGCGCCAGCGTGACCGCTTCCGCCATGATGAGCCCCTGTGTCAGGCCGAGATTGCGTTGCATGGCTTCTTCATGGACTTCCAGTCCGTCGATCAGCTCTGTGCTGTGTACCAGCGCCGCGCCGCTGAGCATAATCAGCTGCGGCAGGCTCTGCCACTCGGCCTGCCAGCCGCCCAGCGCACGCTCGTGCTCCTGAACCTGACCGGCATACAGACCTGACATCAGGGCCGGCACCCGGTTGGCCGCGCTGAGAATCGCCGCGCTGAGCACCGGATTCCGTTTGTGCGGCATGGTAGAAGATCCCCCGCGCCCCGGCGCCAGGGGTTCACTGACTTCGCCGACTTCGCTCTGCATCAGAAGCGACATGTCCCGGGCCAGCTTGCCCAGCGTACCGGTAAGACCGGCATACCAGCCCGCCAGCTCGGTGATTCTGTCGCGCTGCGCATGCCAGGGCGTAGCGCTTCGCGGCAGCGCCAGCACATCAGACAACGCCTGCTCGACGCGTTCGCCCTTTTCCCCCAGGGATGCCAGCGTGCCCGCCGCCCCGCCAAACTGCAGCGCCAGCACCCGCGGCCGCATGGCCGCCAGTCGCGCACGAAAACGCACCAGCGCATCCAGCGTGCCCGCCAGCTTCAGGCCTAACGTCACCGGCAGCGCGTGCTGCAGCCAGGTCCGGCCGACCATCAGCGTCGTGCTGTGCCGCTCGCACTGAATCGTCAGGGCGGCAATCAGCCGATCCAGCAGCGAAGCCGTGTCGTTAAGCGCGGTGCGCAGTTGCAGCATCAGTCCGCTGTCGATCGCATCCTGACTGGTTGCGCCCCAGTGCACATAGCGCGCGGCCTCGGGCGACGCCGCCGCAACCACGGCAGTGAGCTGTTTAACCAGCGGAATCGCCAGGTTGCCCGCCAGGCCCGCCGCCTGCGTCAGCGCCGCCGTATCGATCGCCTGCGCCTGGCAACAGGCCTGAATACAGTGAGCGGCGGCGTGATCGATCACGCCTGCCGTGGCCAGCGCCTGTGCCAGCCCGGCTTCGAAATCCAGCATTCCCTGTAACAACGCCGTATCGCTAAAGCAGTCGTCAAGGGGAGAGGCCATAAACATGGCGCGGTAAAGAGACATTGGTTATACCCGTTCCAGAATGAGTGCGATGCCTTGCCCCACGCCCACGCACATGGTGCACAGCGCGTAACGGCCGCCCGTGCGCCGCAGCTGATACGCTGCGGTCATGGCCAGCCTGCCGCCTGACGCGCCCAGCGGATGTCCCAGCGCAATCGCGCCGCCGTTGGGATTCACATGGGCAGCATCATCGGCCAGTCCCAGTGCGCGCGTCACCGCCAGCGCCTGGGCAGCGAAAGCCTCATTTAATTCGATCACGTCCATTTGCGCCAGCGTCAGGCCACTTTGAGCCAGCACTTTACGCACGGCAGGCACCGGGCCATAACCCATAATGCGCGGCTCCACACCACAGGCCGCCATCGCCACCACCCGCACCAGCGGCGTGAGTCCATGTTCTGCCGCCGCGCGCTCGCTTGCCAGCAGCAAGGCGCAGGCCCCATCGTTAATGCCCGATGCGTTACCCGCCGTCACGCTGCCGTCCGGGCTGACCACGCCTTTTAAGCCCGCCAGCGCCGCCAGCGAGGTGCTGCGCGGATGCTCGTCACAGGTGACGTTCAGGGCTTCGCCTTTGCGCTGAGGGATGCTCACCGCCATCAGTTCGTCACTAAACAGCCCCATTTCCTGCGCCCGTGCGGTACGCAACTGACTACGTAGGGCAAAAGCATCCTGATCGGCGCGGCTGATAGCGAAATCACGCGCTACGTTTTCTGCCGTTTCCGGCATGGTTTCGACACCAAAGCGGGCGCGCATCTGCGGGTTGATGAAGCGCCATCCCATCGTCGTGTCTTCCATTTTCAGGGAACGGCTAAACGCGCTGTCTGCTTTGCCGGTCACAAAGGGCGCGCGCGACATGCTCTCCACGCCGCCCGCTATCATTATTTCGGCCTCACCGCATTTGATCGCCCGGGCGGCCGTGCCGATGGCATCCAGCCCCGAGCCGCACAAACGGTTGAGCGTGGTGCCCGGCACGCTGGACGGCAGCCCGGCCAGTAACAGCGCCATGCGCGCCACGTTACGGTTGTCTTCTCCCGCCTGATTTGCGCAGCCGTAAATCACATCGTCAATAGCCTGCGCCACCGAAGCCGGCTGGCGGGCTAACAGCGCCGCTAAGGGTAAAGCAGCCAGATCGTCAGCACGCAGGCTGGCAAGCGCGCCCGCGTAACGGCCAAAGGGCGTACGGAGTGCATCGCAGATAAACGCCTGTTGCATCAGCTTCTCCTCAGGCGGTAGCCAGTTCAGGTTGCAATAAACGCACCGGCGTTAACGCCTGCAGCGCATCAAAACTCAGCCCGGGGCAGCACTCCACCACCAGCGGGCCCTGTGGGGTAATATCGATCACGGCCATATCGGTATAGAGGCGACTGACGCAGCCCAGACCGGTAAGCGGATAGCTGCACTGTTTGACCAGCTTGCACTCCCCTTTTTTGGTCAGGTAATCCATCATCACATAGACTTTGCGCGCGCCGATGGCGAGATCCATCGCCCCGCCTACCGCAGGAATCGCGTCTTGCGCCCCAGTGCTCCAGTTAGCCAGATCGCCGCCGACAGACACCTGATAGGCCCCCATCACGCAGATATCCAGATGCCCGCCGCGCATCATGGCAAACGAGTCGCCGTGGTGGAAAAAACAGCCGCCAGGCAGCAGCGTTACCTGCTCTTTCCCGGCGTTGATCAGCTCCGGATCCTCCTCTCCGGTGACGGGAGCGGGCCCCATGCCGAGGAGCCCATTCTCGCTGTGCAGGAAGATATCTTTATCTGCAGGCAGATAGTTGGCAATGCGGGTGGGCAGGCCGATGCCCAGATTGACGTAGGCACCCTCAGGAATATCGCGCGCCACGCGCTGTGCCAGTTGGTCTCGGGTGAGTTTTTGCATAGCCTACTCCTCAGGCGGAAAGGGTCAGGGTCACGGGATTAGCCACGGCCACCAGCCGCTGCACAAAAATGCCCGGCGTGACGACGTTTTCAGGATCGAGCTGGCCGAGCGGCACCAGTTCTGCCACCTGCGCAATCGTGGTCGTAGCGGCCATGGCCATCACCGGACCAAAATTTCGTGCCGCTTTGCGGTAAACAAGGTTGCCCCAGCGGTCGCCCTGATGCGCTTTGATCAGGGCAAAATCAGCCTTGAGCGGCTTTTCAAATACGTAATGACGACCGTCGATTTCACGGGTTTCTTTGCCCTCCGCCAGCGGTGTACCAAAGGCGGTTGGCGTGAAAATCCCCCCCAGCCCGCTCCCTGCCGCCTGCATTCTGGCGGCAAGGTTGCCCTGCGGCACCAGCTCCAGTGCAATTTCTCCCCGGCGATAGCGTTCGTCGAACACCCAGGAATCGACCTGGCGGGGAAAAGAGCAAATCATCTTCTCAACACAGCCGGCCTTCAGCAGCGCGGCCAGGCCACTTTCGCCGTTGCCCGCGTTGTTGCTGATCACCGTCAGCCCGCGCACGCCATGGTCAATCAGCGCATCAATCAGCTCCAGGGGCTGGCCTGCGGGTCCAAATCCGCCAATCATGATGCTGGCCCCGTCCGGTATCACCGCAACGGCCTCTGCCAGCGTTGCCACACTTTTATCGATCATCTGCTCTTCCTTTCGCCCGGCACAGGCCGGCTTGTCGTGAATAGCCAAAAAGTAGATCGCTCTGTGACAGCAAACAATACCGATAATCGAAATAGTGTGCGATTATCGGTCACTGACGGGATAAAACAGGACATTGTGATCGCGCACACAGGCGTGCGTGCATCAAGCCACTGACAGGAGAAAACCATGACGGATGAACAACAACGACTGCGCAGTAACAGCGATCCCTGGAAAGGCGATCCCAATTTTATGGCCTCCCTGGCGCGGGGACTGGAAGTGCTACAGGCGTTTACGCCACAGCGCCGCCTGATGTCCGTGTCGCAAATCAGTCAGCGTACGGGCATTCCCCGTGCGGCCGTGCGGCGCTGTCTGTATACGCTGAGCAAGCTAGGGTTTGTGTATGCGGAGGATGGCAAAAACTTTGAACTGCGTCCGCGCGTGCTCTCTCTCGGCCACAACTGGTTAGGCGCAACGCCGCTTGCCAGCGCCTCGCAGCCGGTTTTGCGTCAGCTCAGCCAGACGCTGAACGAGTCCTGTTCGATGGCGGTACTGGACGGGGACGACATTCTCTACATCGCCCGTGCGTCGGCATCGCGCATTATGACGATTGACCTGCACATCGGCAGCCGCCTGCCTGCCAGCACCACCTCCATGGGAAGAGTGCTGTTAAGCGGCCTGGCCAGTGAACCGCTTAACGATTACCTGGCGCGCTTGACCCAGCTGCGTTATACCAGTCATACGTTGGTAAGCAGCAGCGCGCTGCGTGAAGAACTGGCGCGCGTCAGGCAGCAGGGCTACGCCATTAACGATCAGGAACTGGAAATCGGGCTGCGATCTCTCGCCGTGCCGCTCAGCGCGCCGGGGGGCCGAATAGTGGCCGCGCTCAACGTGGGCGTGCATGCCGGGCAGGTTTCTGCCGATACGCTGCGCCAGCACCATTTGCCGCTGCTGCAGGAGGCGGCCCGGGAAATCTCCCTGCTGCTGCGTCAATAATCTGTTTTGCCCCTCAACGTCGCTGCAAAATTCGTGGTAACGTGAAGGCTGAGTTGCAAGCGGCAAAGTAGAGAGTTATGACCACGAAAAAAATTGATACCACCCTCGTCAGCGCTGGACGCAACAAGCGTTATACCCAAGGCTCGGTGAATGCGGTCATTCAGCGAGCCTCTTCACTGGTTTTCGATAGCGTTGCAGAGAAAAAACGGGCCACCGCAGGGCGCGCGAAAGGCGAACTGTTTTACGGCCGTCGCGGCACCCTGACGCATTTCGCCTTGCAGGATGCCATGACGGAGCTGGAAGGCGGCGCGGGCTGTGTTCTCTATCCTTGCGGCGCGGCAGCCGTCTCCAATGCCATCCTCGCGTTTGTCGAAGCGGGCGACCACATTTTAATGAGCGGCGCCGTTTACGAACCGACTCAGGACTTCTGCACAAAAATACTCAGCAAGCTCCAGGTCTCGACCACCTGGTTTGATCACTGTATTGGTCACGACATCGCCGCGCTGATTCAGCCCAATACCCGCGTGGTTTTCCTGGAATCTCCTGCCTCCATCACCATGGAAGTGCAGGACGTGCCGGCTATCGTTGCGGCGATACGCGCTAAAGCGCCAGACGCCATCATTATGATCGACAACACCTGGGCGGCAGGCGTGCTGTTCAGCCCGCTGGCCCTGGGCGTGGATATTTCTATTCAGGCTGGAACGAAATACCTGATCGGCCACAGTGACGCCATGATTGGCACCGCTGTCGCCAACGCCCGCTGCTGGGACCAACTGCGCGAAAACAGCTACCTGATGGGCCAGATGGTGGATGCCGATACGGCTTACATGGCAAGCCGTGGCTTACGTACGCTGGGCGTGCGCCTGCGCCAGCATGAAGAGAGTGCGCTGCAGGTCGCAGAGTGGCTTTCTGCGCGCCCTGAAGTGGCGCGTGTTAACCATCCGGCGCTGCCCTCGTGCCGCGGGCATGCATTCTGGCAGCGTGACTTCACCGGCAGCAGCGGTTTATTTTCATTCGTGCTGCGGCAAAAACTGAGCCGTGAACAGCTGGCGAATTATCTCGACCATTTTCATCACTTCAGCATGGCTTATTCCTGGGGTGGATATGAGTCACTGATTTTAGCCAACCAGCCCGAAGAGTTAGCGGCCATTCGCCCGGCCGGTGGCGTTGACTTTGAGGGGACGCTGATACGGCTCCACATTGGTCTTGAGCATGTCGATGATCTGCTGGTCGATCTTGAGGCAGGCTTTGATCGCCTGACGCGCTAAAATAGTAAACATGATATAAACCAGGCGCCGACCGTCGTGATATTACACCCGGTCATGGCTGGTTAGCTGTTAACATTCGATCTATAAAAAAGTGTTCAGTCAGCAGAAGAACCGCAACATTTTACCCCTTCACCGCGCAATGCTGTGGTGGGAAGTAAGAGGTCAGCCAGGTCTGAACAGAACAATTGAGTTTCATTTTGACGTAATGGGATAGCTAATGGGTGTTTTACACGAGATTGTGCACGCGCTTTGGCATCAGGACTTTGCCGCGCTGGCCAATCCAGAAGTGGTCTGGATCGTTTACAGCGTAATGTTTATGACGCTATTCCTGGAAAATGGTTTGTTACCTGCCTCTTTTTTGCCTGGCGACAGCCTCTTGCTACTGGCCGGTGCCATGGTGGCTAAAGGCGTGATGGACTTTTTCCCGACGCTGGTGATACTCACGGTCGCCGCCAGTCTGGGCTGCTGGCTGAGTTATCTGCAGGGGCGCTGGCTGGGCAACACGAAGCTGGTGAAGAGCTGGCTGATGCAGCTGCCGGCGCAATATCATCAACGCGCCTGGAATATGTTCAACCGCCATGGTCTGATGGCGCTTCTGGTTGGCCGCTTTCTGGCGTTTATTCGTACCCTGTTGCCTACCATGGCGGGCATTTCCGGACTGTCTAATGCCCGTTTCCAGCTGTTTAACTGGCTCAGCGGCCTGCTCTGGGTCGGCATCGTGGTCACGCTGGGTTACGGTATCAGCCAGGTGCCCTTTATCAAACGTCATGAAGATCAGGTCATGGCGATCCTGATGATACTGCCGATGGTGCTACTGGTGGTCGGCCTGGTCGGCAGCGTCATCGTGATCTGGAAAAAACGTCGCCAGAAACACGCCTGACAGCGGGTAGCGTCAGGCGGGCGGTTCGGCCACCGTCTGGCGCACCCGATTCACTTCCTCTCCCGGCGTCACGCCAAAATAGCGTTTAAACTCACGCGAAAATTGCGACGGACTTTCATAGCCAACCCGCACGGCCGCCACGCTGGCTTTCAGGCCATCGTGCAACATCAGCAACCGCGCCTGATGCAGACGATAACGTTTAAGGTACTGTAACGGCGACGTCTGCGTGACGGCCTTAAAGTTATGGTGAAACGCCGACACGCTCATGTTCACTTCCGCCGCCAGCGCATCCACGCTGAGGTTATCGGCATAGTGATTCTCAATGCGGCGCAGCGCGCGGGCGATCTGGCTGAACTGCGTCTGCCGACTCACCAGCGAGAGCAGCGCGCCGCCTATCGGCCCGGTCAGCACGTAATAAATAATCTCCCGCACAATATGCGGCCCCAGCACGCGCGCATCGCGCGGCTGCGTCATCACATCCAGCAGGCGTTCTGCGGCACACAACATGGGCTCGGTTAACCAGCCGGAGTGAATACCGGAGGTGAGCGGCTGTGGCTGAAACCCTTCGTCGTCACCTATATCCATCAGCAGATCCTGCAGACTGGCCGTGTCCACGCGTAAACACATTCCGGCCAACGGCTGCTCCGGTGAGGCCCAGGTTTCGCATTCGACCGGCAAGGGCACGGTCAGCATTAAATATTTTGTGGCGTCGTACTGAAAAACCGTACTGCCGAGATAGCCGGTTTTACCGCCCTGAAACAGAATGACGATGCCCGGCTGATACATGATGGGCGTGCGCGGACGATACTGATCGGCGTAAATCAAAGAAACGTTTTCTACCGGACAGCGCTGGTGACGGCCATGTGTCATCAGCGTGACCACCTGCTGAGCCAGACGTTGGCACAATGCGTCGTGAGGCATAATCACTCCAGAAAATAAAACAGCAGTTTGCCGCGCGCCTGGTTAATTCGCCAGCAAAATGGAGAATCAGGCAAGAAGTTTACAGGATCAGGCAGGGTTATCCTGTGCGGTTCACAGGCAGCCTGAAAATTGTTAGCTAGACTTAAGCACAGCGAGGATTCACTGGTTTACTGCAAATGTAAGGAGCATGTTATGGCAGACCAACCCATTATCAAACTGCACGATGGTAACATGATGCCGCAACTGGGACTTGGCGTGTGGCAAGCCAGCGTCGAAGATGCCCGTCATGCCGTGCTGAAAGCGCTGGAGGTCGGCTATCGCTCAATTGATACCGCCGCCGCGTATAAAAATGAAGAAGCCATAGGTCAGGCGCTACAGGAAACGGAGGTCGCGCGTGACGATATCTTTGTCACGACCAAGCTGTGGAACAGCGACCAGCAAAACGTTCAGCAGGCGCTGGAAACCAGCCTGGAAAAACTCAAGCTGGATCAGGTTGACCTCTATCTGATGCACTGGCCGTGTCCAGAGAATGATCACTACGTTGAAGCCTGGAAACACATGATCGCGCTGCAGCAGCAGGGCCTGGTGAAGAGCATCGGCGTGTGCAACTTTAATCAGCCGCACCTGAAGCGGCTGCTGGAAGAGACGGGCGTGACTCCGGTCATCAACCAGATCGAGCTGCATCCCATGCTGCAACAGCGCACGCTCCATGCCTGGAACGCCATGCACCAGATTCAGACTGAATCCTGGAGTCCGCTGGCCCAGGGCGGTGAAGGCGTATTCGATCAGGACATCATCAAATCGCTGGCGAAAAAATACGGTAAAACCCCGGCGCAAATCGTCATCCGCTGGCACCTGGACAGCGGCCTGGTGGTGATCCCTAAATCCGTCACGCCTGCGCGCATTGAAGAAAATTTCAAGGTGTTTGATTTCCGTCTGGATAAGACGGAAATGAGCGAGATTGCGAAGCTGGACAGCGGTAATCGCCTGGGGCCTGACCCGGATACGTTCAACGGCTGACCATCGCCTGCCTCGACTTAACAAGAGAGTGGGTACGCATCGCCTCTCCCGGCTGGGGGAGGCTTTTTTTATGGCTGCGCGGGAGCGGGGAGTTTTAAGATTTTTTAAAATCTGTGTCAAAGGACATCATTGATGATCAGCCTGCGTCAGACGCATTCGTCTTCTCCGGCACAAGATGAGCGGCTCGCCAGCACATCGCCACATCCTGCGCCTCGTTAAGTCAAATCCCCCCTCTAAAACCTTGCCTTATCCGCCAGCAATACGGTTATCTGTGCCGTTTAAAAACGGGCTCAGCCTGCTGGTGGCTCCGTTTCCTGTTAGCGCGTCACGCTTTGCAACACACCGCCGGGCTGACTGACTGTGCCGGTCTGATAACCGGGGTGATAATGATTAACGTTATGATCTTTTAGCCTGGCTCTGCTGCCCGCCCACCCCCGTTCAAGGGTTCGCGGCATTAAGGCGCAGTGAAGTAAAGCGTAACGTTATCAACCCAGGAGCCTGTCATGTCGGTTATCAATACCAATATCCTGTCATTGATCGTTCAGAATGACCTTTTCCTTTCGCAAAACGCGATGTCGACGGCCATTGAACGCCTCTCTTCCGGACTCCGCATTAACAGCGCTAAAGATGATGCTGCCGGGATGGCGATAGCTAACCGTCTGACCTCAAGGATCAACGGAATGACGGTTGCCACCCGAAACGCCGGTGAGGGTATTTCGCTGTCACAAACCGCTGAGGGCGCGCTCGATGAAATAAACAACAACCTGCAACGTATACGCGACCTCACGGTACAGGCACAAAATGGAAGCAACTCCGCTGCGGATATCGACTCGATTCAGACCGAAGTGAACCAGCGCATGGAGGAAATTAACCGCATTACGGCGCAAACGGATTTCAATGGCATTAAGGTGCTGAATACCGGATCGGGTGCGTCCGAGTATCGCTTTCAGGTCGGTGCGGAAGACGGTGAAACCATCAGCATCGATATTGATTCGAGTGACCGGTACAACCTGCTAAAAGCGGGAACAACCGGCACCACGCTCAACGTCCGGCAGATGACATCAGGTGATACCGTTAACGGGGCCGCACGTACGGTTGCCGCAGAGGGTTTTGACGTTCTGAAAGGCGCAGTGACTGGCGGAGCGAACGGGACAGCGACGGGGAACTCGCCTCTGACTGATATTGACCGGGCGATTCAGTTCGTTGACACGCAACGCAGCATGATGGGGGCAGACCAGAACCGCTTTCAGTCCGCTATCGCCAACCTGGGGAGCATGGTGACCAACCTCACTGCCGCACGGAGCCGGATAGAGGATGTTGATTACGCGACAGAAGTATCGGCGCTGTCACAGGCGCAGATTTTACAGCAGGCCGGCGTAGCGATGCTGGCTCAGGCCAACCAGATGCCCCAGTTGATGCTGCAGCTTCTTCGGTTTTAATCTCCGAAGGGCACGGGCAGGAGAGGCTCTCCTGCCCTGTTGAAGCACGTGTGCCGCTAAGACAGCGTAGGTTGCGTCAGCAGCTGACCTGCCGTGCCGCGATCCGCCAGTTCCAGCGTCTGGCTGTGATAGACAAACGGAAAATGCTCAGAAGAACTTTGCGTAAAGCTCACCAGAAGCTCTACGTCTCCGTCCACCCAGACCGTGTCCTTCCAGCCGCGATCTTCGCCCATCGGCTGAGCACCGTTTACGCTCTTAATCAGGAACATGACGCCCTGGATGTGGAAAGATTGCGGACGATCGGCGCGAATAATCCAGCGTTCGAACGTGCCCTGCTGCGCGGTAGAATCAATGCGGTTCATATCCCAGACGGCACCATTGATGCCCGGCAGGCTGTCGCCAATGCGGAACTCACGCGTGCGCACCGAGGCGCCATCCAGAATCTGATCGGCCAGCAAACGCATCGGCAGGTTATCCGTCACCAGCGGCAGCAGGCCGGTAGGCCGCAGCGTAAGCACCAGCGTTGAGGTCAGGATCGTGGAGGGCTCAAAGAAACCGCGCAAACGATCCATAATGCCCGCCGCCGTGCCTGCCGTGATGGAGACTTCATCCCCTTGCGACATATCCACTAAGACTTCACGCCGTTCGCCCGGCGCCAGAGTTAAGCGCTGTACGGCGACGGGTGACGGCAGAAAGCCCTGATCGCTGGCAATCACCGTGAAGGGCCGGTTGTCACTGAGGCTCAGTTCATAACGCCGCGCATTGGAGGCGTTGAGTAACCGCAGACGGACCCAGCCACGTGATACCTCGACAAAAGGGTTACGCACACCGTTAACCAGCAGCGTATCGCCGAGAAAACCGCCGTCGCCCGGTGGGTCATAAACCGGCGTGGCAAAGTTATCCAGCCGTTTATCCTGAATAATCAGGGGGAAATCATCCACGCCATAGTGTTTCGGCAAAGGTAGCTGCTTGCTGATGTCATCCTCAATCAGCCACATGCCCGCCAGGCCGTTGTAGACGTGCGGGGCCATGCGATTTGGCGTGTTGGCGTGATACCAACAGGTCGCGGCACTCTGGCGAATCGGTAAAACCGGCGCCCAGTCGACCCCGGCTGACATCATGCGCGGCGCGCCGCCCATCAGTGCGCCCGGCACCTGCAGGCCGCTGACCGTCATTGAAACGGGTTCATTGAGGCGGTTGCTGTAAATCAGTTTGACATCATCACCGCTGTACACGCGCACCGTGGGGCCGAGGTACATGCCGTTGATGCCCCAGACCGGGACTTTATTGTTATCGCCGTTAAACGACCAGTGGCTGCGCTGCAGGGTCAGAAACAGCGGCTGACCGCGGCGAGATTCCAGTAGCGGCGGGACAGGCAGGGGCGTATCACCTCCCGCAGAAGCGGCACGCGCCGCATGAGGCACAAGCGCGGCACTGAGCGCCGCACCGGCAGAAAGCTGGATAAACTGACGTCTGCTGAAAGACATTGAATTTCAGACCTTTTACGCGTGGCGCTGAACCGCCAACTCTGTTTTTATTGCTGTCATTGCTGTGCTGCGTGCACGGCGAGCAACGTCATGCTGACTCGCCGTGGGGCATCCATGCAGAATAGTCCGATAAAGGGCTTATCGGTTAGATTTTACCGTTTTTTTCGCGTTCTTCGACTTCGGCGTTCAGCTCTTCCAGCTTGGCCGCCATCAATTCCCGGCAGTGAGTCGCCAGCTTGCGCACCGAAGAGGATTCAAATTGTTTCACGTCCACCGGCGGCAGCATTTCCACAATCACCAGTCCGTTTTTCAGGCGGTTGAGGTTAATCTTGCCGTGAGTATTCGATACTACAATTGGAATGATCGGCACGCCTGCGGCAACGGCGGCATGAAATGCCCCGGTTTTAAAGGGTAACAACCCACGACCACGGCTGCGCGTGCCCTCCGGGAACATCCAGAAGGAGATGCGTTTTTTATTAAACTGATCCACCAGCTCACCGATCGTCCCGTGTGCTTTGGCGCGGTTGTCACGATCGATCAGCAGGTTGCCGGTCAGCCAGTAAAGCTGACCAAAAAAAGGTATCCACAACAGGCTTTTTTTACCGACGGTGACCGTTGTTGGCTGCACAATCTTGGCTGCGGTGACCATATCGTAGTTGTTCTGGTGGTTAGCGATGTAAATCGCGTTGCCGTAGTTATCCGCGCCTTCGGGGCGACGAAGCTCAACTTTAAGCCCAAACAGCGTCGATAATTTGCCAAACAGGTGACCAAAGGTCGCAACGTGGCGCGGATTACGTGGCGAGAACAGGCACCAGATACAGCCAAAAAAACTCAGCAATATTGAATAAATCACTACGATAATAGTGCGTAATATCAGTAACATACTTTCCTCAATGTGACACGGCTGGCCGGGGCCAGCCGGGTGAATTACGCGTCGCTGTCCGCGCTGCCGGGACGTGCCGGCGCATCCAGTTCGACCCGATCAATTTTTTGCAGGCCGCGCGGCAGCAGTGTGCCACGACGGCCGCGATCGGCACGGAACTTCTGCAACTCTTCACTGCGTAACAGCAGCTTGCGTTTGCCAACGTGCAGCGTAATCGCACTGCCCGGTGGCAGGATCATCAGCCAGGCCAGTTTATCCGCTCCCGACGCGGCATCCGCCGACGGAATCGAGATAATCTTGTTGCCCTTGCCCTTCGACATCTGCGGCAGTTCGCCGACCGGGAACATCAACATCCTGCCCGCCTGCGTAATGGCCAGCAACATGTCATCTTCGTGATGAACAGCCATGGGCGTCATCACGCGGGCATTTTCAGGCAGCGTCAGCAGCGCTTTACCCGCACGGTTGCGCGAAATCAGATCGTTGAAGGTGCAGATGAAACCGTATCCGGCATCAGACGCCATCAGCAAACGCTGCTCTTCCGGCTCCATCAGCACCTGCTCCATAACTGCACCCGGCGGTGGCGTCAGCTTACCGGTCAGCGGCTCGCCCTGCCCGCGTGCCGACGGCAGCGAGGTGGGATCCAGCGTATAGCTGCGTCCGGTGGAATCGATAAAGGCCACAGGTTGGTTACTCTTGCCGCGCGCCGCCGCCAGATAGCTGTCGCCCGCTTTGTAGCTCAGCCCTGCCGGGTCGATGTCATGTCCTTTCGCACTGCGCACCCAGCCCATCTGCGACAGCACAATGGTGACAGGCTCGGACGGCACCAGCTCGGTTTCACTCAGCGCTTTCGCTTCTTCACGCTCACGCAGCGGTGAACGGCGGTCGTCGCCAAAATTGTTGCTGTCTGCCTGCAGCTCTTTTTTCAGCAGCGTATTCATTTTGCGTTCGGACGCCAGAATCGCCTGCAGCTGATCGCGCTCTTTTTCCAGCTCGCTCTGCTCGCCGCGAATCTTCATCTCTTCCAGCTTGGCCAAATGACGCAGCTTGAGTTCAAGGATCGCTTCAGCCTGGGTTTCGCTAATGTCAAAGCGCGACATCAGTACCGGTTTCGGCTCGTCCTCGGTACGGATGATATGAATCACTTCATCAATATTGAGGAACGCCACCAGCAAACCGTCAAGGATATGCAAACGGCGCAGCACGCGATCTAAACGGTAGTTCAGACGGCGGCGCACGGTGTCACGACGGAACACTAACCATTCAGACAGGATCTCCAGCAGGTTTTTTACCGCCGGACGGTTATCCAGGCCGATCATATTGAGGTTGATGCGGTAGCTTTTTTCCAGATCGGTGGTGGCGAACAGGTGGTTCATGACCTGCTCAAGATCGACGCGATTGGATCGCGGCACGATCACCAGCCGGGTGGGGTTTTCGTGATCGGATTCGTCACGAAGATCCTCTACCATCGGCAGCTTTTTGTTGCGCATCTGGTTGGCGATCTGCTCCAGCACGCGCGCGCCGGATACCTGATGCGGCAGCGCGGTGATCACCACTTCGCCGTCTTCTTTTTTCCACACCGCGCGCTGGCGCACCGAACCGCGTCCGTTCTGATAGATTTTGCGAATCTCGTCACGAGGCGTGATGATCTCGGCTTCAGTCGGGAAATCCGGGCCCTGCACGATTTCCAGCAGCGCATCCAGGCTGGTTTTCGGATCGTCAATCAGGGCGATAGCGGCCTGCGCCACTTCACGCAGGTTGTGCGGCGGAATATCCGTTGCCATGCCCACCGCAATGCCGGTGGTGCCGTTCAGCAGGATGTTCGGCAGCCGCGCCGGCAGCATCTTGGGCTCCTGCATCGTGCCGTCAAAGTTCGGCACCCAGTCAGCCGTGCCCTGCCCCAGCTCGCCCAGCAGCACTTCGGCATACTTCGACAGGCGCGACTCGGTATAACGCATGGCGGCGAAAGATTTAGGATCGTCCGGCGCGCCCCAGTTTCCCTGGCCATCGACCAGCGGATAGCGGTAGGAGAACGGCTGTGCCATCAGTACCATGGCTTCATAGCAGGCACTGTCGCCATGAGGATGGTATTTACCCAGCACGTCACCGACGGTACGGGCGGATTTTTTAAATTTGGCGGTGGCGTTCAGCCCCAGCTCTGACATGGCATAGACAATGCGGCGCTGCACGGGCTTTAAACCGTCGCCAATATAAGGCAGCGCGCGGTCCATGATGACGTACATGGAGTAATTTAAGTACGCATTCTCAGTAAACGTATGCAGGGCAAGACGCTCTGCACCATCCTGCGTCAATTCGCTCATTAAGTCCTCATCCTCACATCGTGACCCGCAACGGCGGATCACCCGGCGGTTGTTTGGCGAGGATAGTACCTTATTCGTGGGTGTTAGTCACAGGCCAGACGCAGTCAGGCCTGGGGTTTTTTCCCGGTTGACCGATCGCCGAAAATCCGCCTCAGGACAAAATGCCGAATGTCTTATTTCTAATAGTTTGTGACCGCGCTCGCAATTAATTACCAGCGACGTTATAGCGTATTAATCCTGTCCCGTTTCGGGGACAACATTTAGTATTGTTGATTCGCCTTCCACGCCCTACATTCAATTTTAACGCTGTTACACACTTTTATTTTTTTCCAGGTTGGATTTAACGAATTGCCACTTAAGCACCGCTAACGAAATAATAGACAGGTGACTGAATGCAGAATCTGACTTCACGACAACACCGGTTACTGAAATTACTGCTGCAGGCGGGTACGCCGCTGGCTTTAACGCAATTAGCCCAGCAGTTAACCGTTTCTGAAAAAAGTATTTATCGCGATTTGCAAAGCCTGGAAATCTGGCTGGGCGCCTGGCAGGCACAGCTGATCAAGCTGCCCGGTCGCAGCGTGATACTGCAAACCGAGGATATCGCGCAACGCCTGCGATTACAGCAGCATCTGGCCAGTGAAGAGAACTGGTCTGAAGGTTTAAGCAACAATGCACGCCGGGTGAAAATTCTGTCACAGCTGCTGAGGGATGCGCCGCGTGAAACCTCCATCAGTAAGTTATCTGAACGCTATTTCATTAGTCACGCTTCTATCGTCAACGATTTAAAGGTCATTGAAGAGTGGCTACAACCGCTGGCGCTGGCGCTGGTAAGAAGTCAGAGCGGTACGCATGTCGAAGGCAGTGAGCAGGCATTACGTCAGGCGATGGTATCGCTGATTAACGATGTTATGCAGCATAACGGTGGCAGTAACACGGCGCTACCGCGGCTGGACCCGGGCAGTTACCAGGCGCTGATCCACTATTTTGGCGAGGAGGATGTGGCGTTTGTGCAGACCTTACTGCAGCAGATGGAGCAGCAGCTTGGCTATCCACTGAGCGATGCGTACTACATCAATCTGTCCACCCACATCCTGATTATGATCCACCGCATGTCGCAGGGTAAGGCTTTATCTCTGCCCTTAGAGCTGAGCGCTCAGGAAATGGATAATCGCATTCTGAAGATTGCCCGTCAGATGGTGCGACAGGTTGAACAACGTTTAGACCAGTCAGTGCCGGCGGATGAAGTCGGATTTATTTATCAGTACATTATTTCGTCGGGCATTGTGGTTGAAGAACGCGGCAGCGATATGTTGCCGCAATATCAATTATCGAATGAAGCCTCGCGTAATATTACGGTTGAATTAATTCGCTGCTTCTCAGAACTTATTCAACAGGACCTCACTGCCGATCCTTTATTATTTGAAGGTTTACTTTTCCATATTAAGCCATTACTTAACCGGCTGAAATATCATATTAGCATTCGTAATCCATTGCTCGATGATATTAAAACGGAGCTGAGTGAAATTTTTACGCTGACTCAGCGGGCCATGCAGCTTACCGCCGCGCGTTTTCATTACGGGTCGATTGCGGACGACGAAGTGGGCTATTTATGTGTCCATTTTCAGGCCGCGCTGGAACGGCAAATCGCCCATAAACGCATTTTGCTGGTCTGTTCCAGCGGCGTCGGCACCTCGCATCTCCTGAAGAGCCGTATTCTGCGCGCGTTCCCGGACTGGATTATTGCGGGCGTCATTTCGGCCAGTAACCTCGGCGATTTTTGCCAACAGGAGCCGGTTGATCTGGTGATCTCGACTATTCACCTCGACACCTCGCTGTTTCCTACCGTGTATGTGACCGCGTTTTTCAATGATGACGATATTCGCCGTGTGACTGACGCCATGATTGGCAGCCAACTGCCGAAGGCCGTTAACAGCGCCCTGGCAGAACATTAACTGAATGAGGTCTGACTGATGGATATTTCTCGCATTCTTACGCCACGCCGCGTCAATCTCAACCTGCAAGCCAGCAGTAAAGAGGAGGCCATCATTGAACTGACCGATTTGCTGTTCAGTGACGGTGCGATTAGCGATAAACAGGCCTTTATCAAGGATGTCTGGCTACGCGAGGCAGAGGGATCGACAGGGTTTGAAAATCACATTGCCATTCCCCACGGGAAATCGTCAGCCGTGAAACAGACCACGTTAGCCATTGGGCGCAGCCAGCAGGATATTCCCTGGGAAACGCTGGATGGCAGCCAGGTGCGCTGCATCATCCTGTTTGCCGTTCGCCTTGAAGATCAAAATACCCCCCATATTCGCCTGCTGTCCCAGGTGGCCAGTGCGCTGGCCGATGATGAGGTGATTGCGCAGTTGCTGGTGGAAAACGACCCCAGCGAAATCATTCGGCTGTTCAGTCAGTACGCCGAAACCGACCTCTGTTAATCCTACACGTCCGAGGTAGACCATGAACATTGTCTGTGTTGCCGCCTGCACGGCGGGTATCGCGCATACCTACATTGCGCGCGAAAAACTGATCAAGGGAGCCCATGCCCTTGGTCACACCATCCACGTGGAAACGCAGGGCACCATTGGTACTGAAAACGCCCTCGATACGGAAACCATCGCCGCCGCCGATGTCGTCATTCTGGCGGTGGATGTCAAGATCAACGGTGAGGAACGCTTTCGCGGCAAACCGATCGTCAGGGTGAAAACTGAAGTGGTGATCAAGTCGCCGATTAAGTTTCTGGAAAAAGTGGCGGATTCACTGGCGCGTGCCTGAGGAGATCCACAATGAACGATAACAAAAGACAGTACGGACAGGAGATCAAAGGTCATCTGTTGACGGGGATCTCCTGGATGATCCCGCTGATTGTCGCCGCCGGGATCTGTATCGCGCTGGGCCAGGTCATCGGTGGTCCGGACGTAGGCAAACATCCCGGCACGATTGCCTGGATGCTGAACCAGATGGGCGGCTGGGGCATGGGATTGATCGTGCCGTTGATTAGCGCCGCCATCGCCTACTCGATTGCCGACAGGCCGGGCTTTGCGCCTGGCTTAATCGTAGGCTTTATCTGCGGCCAGATCGGCACGGGTTTTATCGGCGGCATCCTTGGCGGCTTCCTGGTGGGTTATACGGTGATTCTGTTGCGCCGCAGCATTCGGCTGCCGCAGTCGATGCAGGGCCTGATGCCGATCATGGTGTTACCGGTGCTGAGCACCATTATCGCCGGGCTTTTGATGATGACCTTCATCGGCCAGCCCATCGTCTGGTTGCAGAAGGCGCTGATTGCGCTGTTGGAATCCATGCAGGGCGGTTCGAAGTTCGTTATGGGCGCCATTCTGGGGGCGATGGCCACCTTCGACTTTGGCGGGCCGGTCAATAAAACCATGTCGCTGTTCGCGGATGGCATGCTGGTCGACGGTATTTACGGACCGGAAGCGGTCAAATTTGTCGGTTCGATGATCCCGCCCTTTGGTATCACCCTTTCCTGGCTGTTAACCCGCCATAAGTACACCCGCGCGGAAAAAGAGGCGCTGAAGGCGGCCTTTCCCATGGGGATCTGCATGATCACTGAAGGTGTGATCCCGATTGCCGCCCGCGATCTGCTTCGTGTCGTCGGCAGCTGTGTGGTGGCTTCCGCCGTCGCCGGCGGGCTGATTATGGTCTGGGGCGTCGAAGCGCCCGTGCCTCACGGCGGCATGTTCGTAGTGCCCCTCTTCACCAAACCCTGGCTGTTCTGCCTGGCGCTCGGTATCGGCAGCACGATCTGTGGCGTGATGCTATCGCTGCTGAAAAAGCCGGTGACCGAAGCCGACGAAGAGTTTGACGACGTGGAAGACCACAGCGTTCGCGACGACGACATTAAATTCACACTGGAATAAGGAGTGCGTATGTACGCGGCAATGAACGACCTGATCGCACGGGCTGCCCGTAATCAGTATGCGGTACTGGCCATCAACTGTTTCAATCTGGAGAGCGCACGTGCGGCAGTGAAGGCGGCGGAGGAGCAACGCGCGCCCCTGATCCTGAATGTTTATCAGGGGCACAGCCGCCATTTCCCGCCCGCTGTAGCCGTGCCCTTGGTTCAGGCGCTGGCAGCGAATGCCCGCGTGCCGATCGCGCTGGCGCTTGACCACGGAAAAGCCTTTCCGCTGATTGGACAGGCCTTTCGCGCCGGGTTTACCGGACTGATGATCGATGCCTCCTCCGAGCCGCTGGCAGAAAATATTCGCCAGACGGCAAAAGTGGTCGAGATGGCGCATACCGCCGGGGTTTGTGTGGAGGGCGAACTGGGGCATATCGCCGATGCCCCAACCTATGCGCTGGCAGACGCTGCGGTGAAAATGACCCAGGTGGCGGACGTGGTGCCCTTTCTGGAACAGACGGGCATCGATCTGTTAGCGGTGTCGGTTGGGACCGCGCACGGGCTCTATCCCGCTGGCGTCAAACCGCAAATCGACTTTCAGCGTCTGGCTGCGCTGCATGGGGTTTCGCCGGTTCCCCTGGCGCTGCACGGCGGCAGCGGCACGCCAGCCGACGATATTCGACGCGTCAGTCAGCACGGCGTCGCCAAGATTAACGTTGGCGCGGCGGTCTTTGATGCAGGCAAGCAGGCGCTCCATCAGGCGCTTAAGCAGCATCCCGCTGCTGAGCTGCCTGATCTGCTGGCGCTGATGGAGGCCGCCTGCTGCGAAGTCGTACATGACTATCTGAGCTGTTCCGGCTCCGCTAATCAGATCTGATTTTTTTCTGCTGTAACCCGGTGCGCGTCTCTGAACGTCAGCGCAGGGCATCCCTTTGTCGTAAAACAAGCTGAGGAAGATTTAACATGTTGATTTCAATGAAAGAGATGTTAAGCCCCACCCGCCAACACCGCTTTGCTATAGGCGCATTTAACGTGGCCGACAGCTGTTTTATCCGCGCGGTGGTGGAAGAAGCCGAAGCCACACAAACTCCGGCCATTATCTCTATTCACCCCAGCGAACTGGCGTTCGTGACGGATGCGTTTTTTGGCTATGTTCGGGAGCGCACCCTGAAAAGTACCGTGCCCTTTACCCTGCATCTGGATCATGGTGCTTCGGTTGCCCACGTGCTGCGCGCTATTCAGTGTGGCTTTACATCGGTCATGATTGACGGCTCGCTGCTGCCCTATGAAGAAAACGTGGCGCTGACCAAAGAGGTAGTGAAGCTGGCGCACGCGGTGGGCGTATCTGTCGAGGGCGAACTGGGGACCATTGGCGATACCGGCACCTCGGTAGAGGGCGGCGTCAGTAAAGTGATTTACACCGATCCCGCGCAGGCGGAAGACTTTGTGCAGCGCACCGGCGTGGATACTTTAGCGGTGGCAATAGGCACGGCGCACGGTATCTATCCCAAAGATATGAAGCCCGAACTGCAAATGCATATTCTGCGGGATATCTCGCAACGCGTGTCCATTCCGCTGGTCTTGCACGGCGGTTCGGCGAATCCCGATGCCGAAGTGGCGGAGGCGGTTACGCTGGGCGTGGGTAAAATCAATATTTCCAGCGATATGAAATATGCCTATTTCCAGAAGGTGCGCGAAGTCTTAACCCGCGAAACCTGGTGGGACCCTAACGTTATCTATCCCGAAGCGATTGAAGCCGCTAAAGCGGTGATCCGCTACAAAATGAATTTGTTTGGCGGACTGGGAAAAGCGTCGCTGTATTGAGTACTGAAGGGTAAAAATGTGTGGTTGGTGTTCCGTGCGGTTCCCACCGCCACGGTATCGGATCTGACGTCCTCGCGCCGCTAACGCGGTGCCTTCGCGGCGTTCGTCAACCTGACGAACCAGCGGAGACGGTACTTCCTGTACCGGCTCCGCTTTTTGCCCGCGTCCTGCGGGCAAATTCTGGCTTCCTCGCTCTGCTCAGCGCTGCGAATTGTCTGTTCCGCTCCCGTGGCGGTGGGCACAGTGACGCATGTGCGCCGTTTCGGACGGCTATCTGCAGTTTTGAAGCCCGGCGTTAACACATCAGGTAAACCCCCTGCTTTCACCTTACTTCATCACACCCATCCACTGCTGGGCGATCTGCGCATATTCCCCGGTCGCGGTGCTCAGATGCAGCCACTGATCGACATACTGCTTCCAGCTCATATCATCACGCGGAATCATGTAAGCCTTTTCACCGTACTGGAGCGGTTTATCCGGGTTGAGCGCACATAACGTAGGAAAGCGTTTCTGCTGATACAGCGCCTCGGAGGCATCGGTGATCATCACATCGGCTTTATTATCCACCAGCTGCTGGAAGATGGTCACGTTATCGTGAAACAGCGTTAACGCAGCCTGAGGTAAGTGGCTGTGAACAAACGCCTCGTTCGTGCCCCCTGCTGGCTCAACCAGACGCACGCTGGGCTGGTTCATCTGTTCGACCGTCTGGTACTTCGCCTTATCGGCGCATCGCACCAGCGGAATTTTACCGTCCACGCCTAACGGCTGCGCAAACCAGGCCGTTTGCTGGCGCTTCAGCGTGACCGATACGCCACCCAAGGCGATATCGCACTGCTTCGCGATAAAGTCCTGCATCAGGGTTTTCCAGGTAGTGGGTACCCATTGCACCTTCGCCCCCAGTGACGCGGCCAGGGATTCAGCCATGCTGATATCCAGCCCTTCATAGCTGCCATCCGGTTTCAGGAAGCTGTAAGGTTTGTAGTCCCCGGTAGTACAGACTTTCAGAGTTTTGGTGTTAAGAACGCTGTCCAGACGCGACTGGGCCTGCGCGCCGCCAGCCACCAGCAGTAACGTGATTACGAGTGTTTTTTTCATCATTGTATTTTTTCGGCAGTGAGTTTGCGCTGGTATGGTGACATAACCTCGGGGGTTATTGCGCTATTCGCAAAAGTGTTGTGATCATTCTCGCATTTTTCTCCCGCGCATCGCGGCCTAAGCTACCCCCCATTGACGCATACGGGAGACAAGCTTAATGAGTAACATTTTAATTATCGATGGCGGTAAAACCTTCGCCCATTCGAAAGGCGAGCTGAATCATACGCTGACCGAGGTGGCCGCCAGCCAGCTGCGTGATCTGGGCCATGAGGTCACGATCACCGTTGCCGACCACACGTATGTTGTGGCCGATGAGGTGCAAAAATATCTCGACAGCGACGTGGTGATTTATCAAATGCCGGGCTGGTGGATGGGTGAACCCTGGACCGTGAAACGTTACATCGATGAGGTTTTCACCGACGGCCACGGTAAGCTGTATGCCAGCGATGGCCGCACCCGTGCCGACGGCGCAAAAAAATATGGTTCAGGCGGACTGATTCAGGGCAAAAAATATATGCTGTCCCTGACCTGGAACGCACCACTGGAGGCCTTTACCGACCCTGAGCAGTTCTTTGAAGGCGTGGGCGTTGACGGACTGTATCTGCATTTCCATAAGGCGAATCAGTTCCTGGGCATGGAAGCACTGCCGACCTTTATCTGCAACGACGTGATGAAACAGCCGGATGTTCCACGTGATATTGCACGTTATCGCACGCACCTCCGCGAGATTTTTGCTTAAATAGATGTTCACCCAGAAAGAGGAAACGTGAATGTTAACCGTCGTTGCTGAAATTTGTGTTAAGCCGGGCTGTCGTCAGAAAGTGCTGGATGCGTTTCACCAGGTGATCCCTACCGTGCTGGAAGAAGAAGGCTGCCATCAGTACAGCCCTCTGGTCGATCACCAGGCGCAGGTGCCCTGGAAACACAATTCACCTGATTCGATTTTTATGCTGGAGCAGTGGGAAACCCTGCGCCATCTTGATCAGCATCAGCAGATGCCGCATATGGAAGCCCATCGTACGGCGATTAAAGACTATGTGACTGACGTGAAAATTCTGGTGCTGGAGCCGGGTAAATAATCCTGGCGGAACACGCACAAAAAAAAGCCCCATTCAGGGGCTTTTTCCATCAGGCTGCGGATTACACTTCAATATCCGCTTTATCGCCTTTTTCCTGCAGCCAGTTACGACGATCTTCGGATCGCTTTTTCGCCAGCAGCATATCCATTACCCGCAAAGTCTGTTCAATGTCATCGTCACTGACGGTGAGCTGCACCAGACGGCGCGTGTTGGGATCGAGCGTGGTTTCGCGCAGCTGCAGCGGGTTCATTTCACCCAGCCCTTTAAAGCGCTGCACGTTTGGCTTGCCCTTCTTGCGCTTCAGCTGCTCCAGTACGCCCTCTTTCTCGTCTTCATCCAGCGCGTAATACACTTCTTTGCCCAGATCGATGCGATACAGCGGCGGCATGGCGACATAGACGTGGCCATTTTTTACCAGGGTGCGGAAGTGCTTCACAAACAGCGCACACAGCAATGTGGCGATGTGCAGCCCATCCGAGTCCGCATCAGCAAGGATACAGATTTTGCCGTAGCGCAGCTGTGAGAGATCTTCGCTATCGGGATCGATACCGATCGCCACCGAAATATCGTGCACCTCCTGCGAGGCCAGCACTTCATCGGACGAGACTTCCCACGTATTGAGGATCTTACCTTTAAGCGGCATGATCGCCTGATATTCGCGATCGCGCGCCTGCTTCGCCGATCCGCCCGCCGAATCCCCTTCCACCAGGAAGAGTTCGGTTTTATTCAGATCCTGCGCGGTGCAATCTGCCAGCTTACCCGGTAGTGCCGGGCCGCTGGTCAGTTTTTTACGCACCACTTTTTTGGCTGCGCGCATACGGCGCTGGGCGCTGGAGATCGCCAGCTCCGCCAGCTGTTCTGCCGCCTGCACGTTCTGATTCAGCCACAGGCTAAAGGCATCTTTTACTACGGCAGACACAAAGGCGGCGCACTGGCGCGAGGATAAACGCTCTTTTGTCTGGCCTGCAAACTGCGGATCCTGCATTTTTACTGACAGCACATAGGCGCAGCGATCCCAGATATCCTCTGCGGACAGTTTGACGCCGCGCGGCAGAATATTGCGGTATTCACAAAACTCACGCATGGCATCCAGCAATCCCTGACGCAGACCGTTGACATGGGTACCGCCCTGCATGGTGGGAATCAGGTTCACATAGCTTTCGGTCAGCAGCTCACCGCCTTCCGGCAGCCACAGTAATGCCCAGTCCACCGCTTCGATATCACCGGCAAAGGTTCCGACGAAGGGCTTCTCTGGTAGGGTTGGCAGGCCGTTGACGGCTTCGCACAGGTAATCCGTCAGACCATCTTCGTAGCACCAGCGCTGTTCGGTATTGTTCAGCTTGTCTTTGAAGACAATTTCCACCCCTGGACACAGCACGGCTTTCGCCTTAAGCAGGTGTGATAAGCGGGACACCGAGAAGCGCGGGCTGTCAAAGAAGTGCTCATCCGGCCAGAAATGGACGCTGGTGCCGGTGTTGCGCTTCGCAACCGTGCCCGTGACGGTCAGATCCTGCACTTTTTCACCGTTTTCGAAGGCGATACTGTAGATCTCACCATTACGCCGCACGTTGACTTCTACACGTTTAGAGAGGGCATTGACCACCGAAATGCCGACGCCGTGCAGGCCACCGGAAAACTGGTAGTTTTTATTAGAGAATTTCCCCCCCGCGTGCAGCCGGCACAGGATGAGCTCAACGGCCGGGACGCCTTCTTCCGGATGGATATCCACCGGCATGCCGCGTCCGTCGTCAGTCACTTCTAACGACTGATCGGCATGTAAAATCACTTCTACGCGCCTGGCATGGCCCGCCAGTGCCTCATCGACACTGTTATCAATCACTTCCTGACCCAAGTGGTTAGGGCGCGTCGTATCGGTATACATTCCCGGGCGACGGCGAACCGGCTCAAGGCCAGTCAGGACCTCAATGTCACCCGCATTATAGCTTGATTGACTCATGGTAACTGTCTGATTAGAAGAAGAAAATGGTTGCGATTTCCGCGTTACTCAAGCGTGATTCAGGCCCAGAAAGTCCAGAATTTGCGGGAAATGGCGTTCGAATCCAGTAAATGCATGATTTCCGCCCTCTTCCACCGTATGACGGCACGCGCTGTAGTAGTCGAGCGCCTGGCGGTAATCGAGCACTTCATCGCCGGTTTGTTGTAGCAACCACAACAAATCAGGTGCTTCCAGCGGTTCAATCTGCATCACTTTCAGATCGTAAATGTGGCGAGACTCTAACACATATTGCTGACCGGTGTAGGGATTCTGATTCTCCCCTAAAAAATCCACCAGCAACTCGAACGGCCGCACGGCAGGGTTGACGACCACTGCAGGCAACATAAAGCACTGGGACAGCCACGTCGCGTAGTAACCGCCCAGCGAGGAGCCCACCAGGCCCATTTCACGCCCGCTGTGACTTAACACGATGTCTTCCAGCATCGCCGCGGCCTCGGCCGGAAAAGTGGGAAGCTGCGGCACAATCATCTCTATGTCGGGATGATTGTGACTCAGCCACTGTTTGAACAGCGTCGCTTTCGCTGAGCGCGGGGAGCTGTTAAAGCCGTGCAGGTAAAGCAGCGCCTTCATCCGTCAGTATCCTTCGGCATCAAGATCGGGGCAAAACGCCTGAGTGCTGAGCCGGTTCACTTCTGTATCAAGCTGACCGTCATTGTGCAGCGTAAACCAGCGCCAGCCTGGCGCAAGGGTATCAATGGTAAAGCTGGTGCAGTGCGGTTTGAACTGCACGCAGGTGGAAGGCGTGGCCAGCACGCGGCGACCGTGCCACTCCACATCCATTTCCTGATGGATATGGCCGCACACCAGTGTCTTTGCCAGCGGATAGTGCTGTAACACGGCATCAAGCTGATGGGGATTGCGCAAACTGTGTTGATCAAGCCAGGTGCAGCCTGAAGCAAGCGGATGGTGGTGCAGCAGCACCAGCGTATGACGCAGGGGAAAGCGCGCGAGGGCGTTATCAAGCCAGTCGAGCTGATAGTCGCTTAACATGCCATGAGGCACGCCGAAGACCTGACTGTCCAGCAGCACGACCTGCCAGTGTTCGCCCACCAGCACATGCTTGTGCGCGTTGATGCCGGCTCTGGCCAGCGTATCCACCATTGCGGGCTGGAAATCATGATTACCCGGCAGCCAGACGCAGGGTTTTGGCAGGCGCGAAATGCCCTCAACAAAATGCTGATAGGCTTCGACCGAGTGATCCTGAGAGAGATCGCCGGTGGCCACAATGAGATCATAGTCGCGCTGTTGTGCGATGATCGCATCCAGCACGGCGTCATAACTCGACCAGGTATTCACTCCCAGCAGCGATTCGTGTTTTCCTGCGAACAAATGCGTGTCCGTCACTTGCAGAATCCGCACCCCAGATTCTGTTGCCGCAGGAAGAGTTAGCAGGCTATCCAAAGCGTTTCCTTCGTCTCTACGCCGTTCAATGCATTATACGTATCAGCAAGCCGGTACTGCCATGGCGCCATGCGTCAGACAGTAGCGTAACCAGTCAGCGAGGAACTGATTGATTTGATGCTTTTCATCACGCTGATTCATCTTTTTATTCGGGTAATCATAACGCGCTTTAAACCGATAGATCTGCTGTGTTGAACACACTTCAGCGACCATGGCGTCATGATACAGCCTGACAGACATGGAAGGCAGGCTCCAGTAACTCACCGCCGGTGCCGTCTGGCGAATTTCAACCAGAGTAGTGTAACGTGTTGATTCTTCTATTGTTAACTGATAGCGGGCGCCGCTCACCTGATAGCTAACCGATGCGCCTGCCTCGTCATCGCGCGGGAGCAGACGGCGTAACTGGGCGAAATTGGTTTCGCACAGCCGCATCATCTCGGGGAAATCAGGGATATAGCGCTGTTTCATTTTTGCGTCCACTCTTCTCGAAGTTCTTTATGGTGCAGTGCCAGCCATTGCAAGGCGATGACAGATGCCGCGTTATCAATAATCCCCTGTTCCACCCAGTGGTAAGCCTGTTCACGGCTTACGACATGCACAAGAATATCCTCATTCTCTTCCTCCAGGCCATGGCATCCTGTTGCCAGGCCGGCATCCACTTCTCCCACCATAACCGATAAACGTTCGCTGGTGCCGCCCGGGCTGGCAAGATAGTTCAACACGGGCTTCACCCGGCCAACGGTCAGACCGGCTTCTTCTGATGCTTCACGGCGCCCCACCTGTTCCGGAGTTTCACCGGGTTCAATAATGCCCGCAATCATTTCCAGCAGCCAGGGCGTTGGGCTGCAGTCGAAGGCCGGAATGCGGATCTGCTCAATCAGCACCACTTCATCACGGATGGGATCATAAGGTAGCAGGACGGCAGCATGGCCGCGCTCAAAAACTTCACGCGTCACTTCTCCGCTCATGCCGCCTTTAAACAGACGATGGCGAAAACGGTAGCGAACGATGGAAAAAAAACCGTCGTAGGCCGTTTCACGTGCAATAATTTCTACATCATTTTTTGTGAAAGTCACAGGTGATGTTTTATTGTCCTTCATCGTTTGGTTCCTTTTGCAGATTGGGATGACACAGATAAAACACAAGCCCGGGCACTATCTAAACAGTCATTACAGAGTTATTTACCTGAAACACGCAAATATGGCACGTTCAGCCACCTTATCTCACAGTTGCCCTCTGCTAGAATCTGCGATAATTTTTGGCTTACCGGCGGCACTATCATTGCGATTTGCTGCAACAAAAGGAATGCAAATGAAAAAACTGCTCCCATTATTTATTGGGCTGAGCCTGGGCGGTTTCAGCGTCGCCAGTCAGGCAGAAAACCTGCTTCAGGTTTACCAACAAGCGCGTTTAAGCAACCCGGACCTGCGGAGCTCCGCTGCCACTCGCGATGCTGCGTTTGAGAAAATCAACGAAGCGCGCAGCCCTTTATTACCACAACTGGGTTTGGGTGCAGATTACAGCTATGCAAATGGCTATCGTGATAGTAGCGGTATTCATTCCAACACGACCAGTGGCACACTGCAATTGACGCAAACCATTTTCGACATGTCAAAATGGCGCGCGCTGACCCTGCAGGAAAAAACCGCAGGTATTCAGGACGTCACCTATCAGGTTGCTCAGCAGGATTTGATTCTGAATACCGCGACGGCCTATTTCAACGTGCTGAAAGCCATTGATACGCTTTCTTACGTCGAAGCACAGAAGATGTCCATCTACCGCGAGCTGGATCAAACCACTCAGCGCTTTAACGTGGGCCTGGTGGCCATTACCGACGTGCAGAACGCCCGCGCCCAGTATGACAGCGTGCTGGCCAATGAAGTCACGGCGCGTAACAATCTGGATAACTCGGTGGAGTCTCTGCGTCAGATCACCGGCATGGACTATCTGGCACTGGCCTCACTGAACATCGATCGCTTTAAAACCACCAAACCTGATGACGTTAACGCGCTGCTCAAGCAGGCAGAAAGCCGTAACCTTAATCTGCTTTCTGCCCGCCTGAATCAGGATTTAGCTCGTGAACAGATTCGTTCTGCGGAATCAGGCCACCTGCCAACGCTCGATCTGACCGCGTCTACCGGTCTGTCTAACAGCAAATACGGCGGAAGCCGCGCGGAACAGAGTGCAAACTCAACAGACTCGATTACAGGAAACAGTAAAGTCGGCCTGAGCTTCACGCTTCCGCTTTACAGCGGTGGCAGCGTGACCTCACAGGTGAAGCAGGCGCAATATAACTTTGTCAGCGCCAGCGAACAGCTGGAGGCGGCTCACCGCTCTGCGGTTCAGACGGTACGTTCTTCTTACAACAACGTGAATGCGTCCGCGAGCAGCATTGCGGCGTACAAGCAAGCCGTGGTCTCTGCGCAGAGTTCATTAGACGCCATGGAAGCCGGTTATCAGGTCGGTACGCGTACCATCGTTGACGTGTTGAACGCCACCTCAACCCTGTATAACGCGAAACAGCAGTTGTCCGATGCACGTTACAGCTATCTGATTAATCAGCTAAATATCAGCTATGCGCTGGGCACGCTGAACGAGCAGAGTCTGGGCATTCTCAACAGCCAGTTAGGCAAAGAGATCTCCACCTCACCGGAAACCGTCCAGCCCCAGAACGTTCAGCAGGTACTGGGTGAAGATCACATCGCGAGTTCTTCTGAAACCGCGACGGCGCCAGTGCGCCCGGCCGCCCATAAAAGCAGCCGTAACCCTTTCGCTAACTGATCGCCCTGCGGGCCGCTTTGCGGCCCGCTTCTCTTAAAAACGTATAACTAAGTAAAGATCCCCGTCCTGCCTGGCCGTTAGCTTCATTTCTCGCCACTCATCCCCTATTCTATGCGCTACCTTTGGGCACAGGATATTTATAATGAAACGGACTAAAACGATCCGCTATGCCGCCTTTCGTAAGAGCTGGCAAGCAAGACACTTAACGCCTGTTGCTATCGCTGTATCAGCGGTATTTATGCTGGCAGGCTGTGAACAAAACGACGAAACCGTCTCGCTCTATCAGAACGCCGATGATTGTACGAAAGCCAATCCCGGCCAGAGTGCGCAATGCACCACCGCGTTTAACAACGCCAAAAAGGAAGCGGAACGCACCGCACCGAAATACGCCACACGTGAAGACTGCGTGGCAGAATTTGGTGAAAACCAGTGTCAGCAGGCGCCTGCACAGGCTGGCGTGGGCAGCACTAATGCCGAGTCGCAGCAAAGCGGCAGCTTCTGGATGCCGCTGATGGCGGGCTATATGATGGGCCGCATGATGGGCGGCGGCGCGGGTTTTGCGCAGCAGCCGCTGTTCTCACCTAAAACGCCAAACAGCCCGGCTAACGGTCAGTTCGTTGATGCGTCCGGCCGTAACTATGGTAACGCCACCTCCGGTAAAACCATGACGGTTCCTAAAACCGCCATGGCGCCTAAACCGACCACCACCTCAACGATTACGCGGGGTGGCTTTGGTGAAACGGTCGCGAAGCAAAACAGCATGCAGCGTAGCAGCAGCGCGTCCGGCACCTCCAGCCGTTCGCTGGGAGGCTAACCCCGCTTATGCAACGCATCGCGATTTCAGAGCGCCCGGGCTGGCGGGAAAAAGCCACGGAGTTTGGTTTTCGTTTTCACACCATGCACGGTGAGCCCTACTGGTGTGAAGAGGCTTACTATCAGTTCACGCTGGCGCAGATTGATTATCTTGAGGACGTCACCGCCGAGCTTCATCAGATGTGCCTGCAGGTCGTGGAAAAAGTGGTGAACAGCGAAGCGCTGCTCACCAAATTTCGCATTCCTAAGCATACCTGGGACTTCGTGCGTGATTCATGGCAACAGCGTCAGCCCTCGCTTTATTCGCGCCTCGACCTCGCATGGGACGGCAAAAGCGATGCCAAACTGCTGGAGAACAACGCCGACACGCCTACGTCGCTGTATGAGGCGGCGTTTTTCCAGTGGCTGTGGCTCGAAGACCAGCTCAATGCCGGTCAGTTGCCGCAGGGCAGCGATCAATTCAACAGCCTGCAAGAGAAACTCATTGAACGCTTTACGGTGCTTCATCAGCAACAGGGGTTTAACTGGCTGCATTTCGCCTGCTGTCGTGATACCGATGAAGATCGTGGGACGGTGCAATACTTGCAAGACTGCGCTACGGAAGCCGGACTGCCGAGCGAATTTCTCTACATTGATGAGATAGGGCTGGGGGAAAAGGGCCAGTTTACTGACGCCCAGGATCAGGTCATCAGTAATCTGTTCAAGCTTTATCCGTGGGAATTCATGCTGCGCGAGATGTTTTCTACCAAGCTGGCCGATGCGGGCGTACGCTGGCTGGAGCCGGCATGGAAGAGCATCCTGTCAAATAAAGCGTTGCTGCCTCTGCTGTGGGAGATGTTCCCTAATCACCCTAACCTGTTGCCCGCCTGGTTTGCCGAAGACGATGTGCCACCGATGGAGAAATACGTGGTTAAGCCGCTGTTCTCGCGCGAAGGGGCCAACATTCGTATTGTGGAAAACGGCAAAGAGATCGCCCGTGTGGACGGTCCTTACGGCGAAGAAGGCATGATCGTCCAGCAGTTCCATCCGCTGCCGAAATTTGGCGACAGCTATACCCTGATTGGTAGCTGGTTGATTGACGATCAGCCTGCGGGCATCGGCCTGCGCGAAGATCGCGACCTGATCACCCAGGATCTTTCGCGTTTCTATCCGCACGCATTCATCGAGTAGCGCTTTCCTCCAGGCCAGCACGCTGGCCTGGTTTCCCGCTAGCCGACCTGTACCGACAGCATACTGATTGCGCCCATTTCCATACCTTCAACAGGGACGGTTACGGCCTCGTCTGGCTGACGGGACCCCAGCACGTACAGCAACGGCAGGAAGTGTTCCGGCGTCGGATTGGATAACGCCGCATCCGGATGCTGCATAAAATTCACCAACGGATGGGAATCTGCTCCGGCGTCAACCGCCAGATTATCGCGCACATAGTTGTTGAATCCGGTCGCCCAGTCATAAGCGTTTCCGCCGCCCCACAGCACCTTACGCAGGTTGTGTACCACATTGCCGCTGGCAACGATCATCACGCCGCGATCGCGCAGTTCAGATAGCTTTTTGCCCATCTCAAAATGCCAGACCGCAGGCTTGCCGCTGTCGATACTAAGCTGGACGACCGGAATATCCGCCTCAGGATACATTTTAATCAGCACGCCCCACGAGCCGTGATCGAATCCCCATGCATGATCCTGATGAACGGGCACGGGCGATAAAATCTCAGCAATTTCATTTGCCAGTTCAGGCGAACCCGGCGCGGGATAGCGGGTATCAAAAAGCGCCTGCGGAAAACCGCCAAAGTCATGAATGGTGCGCGGATTTTCCATCGCTGTGACCGCCGTTCCCTGGGTGTACCAGTGAGCCGAAATGGCCAGGATGGCCCGCGGTCGTGGCAGCGTGGCACCGGCTTTACGCCAGGCTTCGGTGTAGCGGTTTTCTTCTAACGCATTCATCGGGCTGCCGTGTCCCAAAAACAGTGCTGGCATACGTAACTGGCTCATAGCGATCCTTAATGTGTTCACTCTATGAGCACTACGATACGCTGTTTGCAGGGGTTATCACGCGGATAAGCATGATGTTCTCTGTCAGGAAATTTGAACGAAAGAGATGAGTCAGATAAGCAGGATGGATGGGGGAAGAGGTGAAACAATCAGGCCAGTATTTCTGGCCTGACAGTAAGCCGCTTAGCTGGCCTGACGCGTTTCGTGCTCACGACGATAGGCAACCAGATCTTCAATCGTCACGACCGGCATCGCATGCTGTTTCGCGAACAGGATCACTTCAGGCGCATGCGCCATAGAGCCGTCGTCGTTGGTCAGTTCACACAGGACGCCTGCAGGTTTAAAGCCCGCCAGCGTGACCAGATCGATGGTCGCTTCAGTATGACCGCCGCGGGTCAGAACACCACCATCATGGGCACGCAGGGGAAAAACGTGGCCCGGACGGTTCAGATCTTCGGGTTTGGCGTTATCGGCAATCGCCGTGCGAATGGTAGTGATGCGATCCTGCGCGGATACGCCGGTGGTGACGCCCTTCGCCGCTTCGATGGTCACGGTAAACCCTGTGCCATAGGCGCTGGTGTTGTTTTCCACCATCATCGGTAATGCCAGCTGCTGGCGGCGTTCTTCGGTCAGGCAGAGACACACGATACCGCTGCCGTGGCGAATAGTGAGAGCCATCTGCTCGACGGTCATGGTTTCGGCAGCGAAAATCATATCGCCTTCGTTTTCACGATCTTCATCGTCGAGCACCATCACACCGCGTCCTTCACGGAGTGCAGCGATAGCACGTTCTACACGCTGTTTCGGCGTGCCAAATTCAGAAAGTAGAGTCTGATTCATGGTAATAAAACCTTTTAAATGTATTGGGTTACCAGAATCAGGGCAAGCTTAGGAGTGACGCCGTATAGACGTAGCAATGACGCAAAACAGACATAATGCCTGACAGATGTCGTTACCCTCTCCCATCCGGACTTTAACCGTCGGCCCCGGAATTTCACCGGATCTGCTGACCTTCACCATCACAGTGAAGCGCTCGCGGGCTGTCAGCCTGGGCTGATTTACCGCCGGTGGGGAATTTCGCCCCGCCCTGAGAATAAGCGTTTTAACTATAACGCTTCCTATTCGGGGCGGCAATCCACAAAGCCATTATTGCTTTAGCATTTTTTGCGCTAAGGATTTCAGGTTTAACCTTTTCAATTCAGGCATTACACTTAAGTGACTCTAGCGTTGGTACAATGCTGCCATAGCAACCCGTAACCAGGAAACCATCATGATCGACACGAAAAAAATTGAACAAATGGCCCGTCAGGTTCATGACGCGCTGCCGAAGGGAGTTCGTGAATTTGGCGATGATGTCGAGAAGAAAATCCGGCAGACGCTGCAGGCACAAATGACCCGCATGGATCTGGTCAACCGTGAAGAGTTTGATGTCCAGACTCAGGTTTTACTGCGTACGCGTGAAAAACTGGCGGCGCTGGAACAGCGTCTCGCTCAGCTGGAAAGCAAGAGTTCAGCGTCTGCCGCGCCCGCTGCCACCAGCACACCTGGCCCGGCACCGGCCATCGTGCCAGCCGCACATCCTGCTGACAAACCGGCTAAATAAAGGGCGGGCGGGAGCCCGGGCTCCCGCCGCCATGACTCAGTCGCCGCGAATGGTTTTGATGATATTGGTGGTCGAGATGCCATCTTCAAAGTTCAGCACCCGCACGTCACCGCCATTGGCCCAGACTTCCTGGCTGCCCGCGATATCTTCCGGTTTGTAATCCCCGCCTTTTACCAACAGATCGGGCAATACGCTGGCGATTAAGCGCTGTGGCGTGTCTTCTTCAAACAGCACGACCCAGTCCACCGCTTCCAGCGCACCCAGCACGATCATACGGTTTTCCTGCGGGTTCACCGGACGGCTGTCGCCTTTGAGGCGTTTGGTGGACGCATCGCTGTTTACCGCGACAATCAGGCGATCGCCCAGCTTGCGCGCGTTGGCAAGGTAGGAAACATGGCCGGCATGCAGAATGTCGAAGACGCCGTTGGTCATCACCACTTTTTCGCCGCGCTGACGCGCCATGGCGACGGCCTCTTTCAGCTCGGATTCAGTCATGATGCCAAAACCGCGCTCTGGACGCGCACGAATGGCGTTTTCCAGCTCCACGATGCTGACGGTTGATGTCCCCAACTTCCCAACCACCACGCCTGCAGCGGCGTTAGCCAGAAAACAGGCTTCTTCCAGCGAATCCCCTGCGGCTAAAGCAGCGGCCAGCACGCCAATGACGGTATCCCCGGCGCCGGTCACGTCAAACACTTCCTGCGCCTGGGTCGGCAAATGCAGGGGCGCTTTACCCGGCTGCAGCAGCGACATGCCGTTTTCAGACCGCGTGACCAGCAGGGCGGAAAGGTCGCAGTCGGCGATCAGCTTCATGCCACGTTCCACAATCTCATTCTCTGTCTTGCATTTGCCCACCACGGCTTCGAACTCAGACAGATTAGGCGTCAGCAGCGTCGCCCCGCGGTAGCGCGCAAAATCCGTGCCTTTCGGATCGATCAACACCGGTACATTCGCCTCGCGTGCCAGCGCGATCATCTGCTGAACGCTGTCCAGTGCGCCTTTGCCGTAATCCGACAGCACCACCGCACCGCTACGGGACAGTGACTGGCGCATTTTTTCGTGCATCGGGGCGGCGTCCACCTGCTCAAATCCCTCTTCGAAGTCCAGACGGATGAGCTGTTGGTTGCGAGAGAGGACACGCAGTTTGGTAATGGTGGGATGGCTTTTTAAGGTGACAAAATCGCAGTCAACACGAACATCCTTCAGCGTTTTACTCAGTACCTGAGCCGCATCGTCTTCTCCGGTCAGTCCGATCAGACGGGAACCCGCCCCCAGCGCAGCAATGTTCATTGCCACGTTAGCGGCGCCGCCTGGGCGTTCTTCAACGGTTTCCACCTTGACCACCGGCACCGGCGCTTCAGGCGAAATACGGCTGGTGGGGCCGTACCAGTAACGATCCAACATGACATCGCCAACGACCAGCACCGAGGCCTGGCCGAACGCGGGCAGAGTAACTTTCATTCCAGACACTCCAGACTGCATTCAAAATAGTGCGCGGATGATAACACAGTTGCGACAGGTGCTATCAGCATCACGCCGTGAGAGAGTGTGGTGACTGTAGCCATCGCTGCCAGCTGGTGTTCACCGACTCTTTTTCCTGCGCAAAGGCGTCAGGTTCAACATGCCCGGGCTGCTCCTGAAGCGCCAGATGATGCAGCGCATCGCGCAGCGTGACATAAGCATGCGTGAGCGCTGCCGCTTCCTCGTCAGACATTTTGTGGTGGATTGCCATCCGTTCAAAAATCCGCACATTGTCTGACCAGCGCGTCAGGTCGGGCTGCTCCGCCGCATAGCGCAGCACCAGGTACTGGGCGATGAATTCAATATCCGTAATGCCGCCTTCGTCCGTTTTGATCTCCCAGCGGCCCTTGTGCTTGTTGCTCAGGTGCGCGCGCATTTTGTCACGCATCTCTCTGACTTCCGTTTGCAACGCTGCTGCATCGCGCGGCAGACAGAGGATCGCACGGCGAATGGCGCTAAAACGCGCGCTCAGATCGGGCTCACCGAACACCACGCGGGCGCGGACCAGCGCCTGATGCTCCCACGTCCAGGCTTCGTTGCGCTGATAGTCGTCGAAGGCTTCAAAAGTACTGACCAGCATGCCAGCCGCGCCCGAAGGCCGCAGTCGCGCATCCACTTCGTACAAAATGCCGGACGACGTACGGGTGCTGAACAGATGCATGATGCGCTGCGCCAGCCGCAGGTAAAACTGCCGTCCGTCTATGCTGCGCTCGCCCTGCGTGACGGCTTCCATCGGGCAGTCGTGCAGGAAAACCAGATCGAGATCGGAGCTGTAGCCCAGTTCCCATCCGCCCAGCTTGCCATAGCCCAATACCGTGAAGCCCCGCTCGTGTTCATGCACAAGGTGTGACGGTCGGCCATAGCGCTGCACCATCATATTCCATGCCTGCTGCACCACCGATTCGATAATGGCCTCGGCCAGCCAGGTTAAGTGATCGCTCACTTTCATCACCGGCAACGTGCCCGCAATATCCGCCGCCGCGATGCGTAATAACTGTGCCTGTTTAAACTGGCGTAATGCTTCAAGCTGCTGCTCTTCATCATCCGCAGGAATGCGCATCAGGTACTGACGCAGCTCATCCCGGTAGGCATCCGTAGCGGTTGGCTGATAGAGCGTGGCGGGATCAAGCAGCTCATCCAGTAACAGCGGATAACGTGCCAGCTGGCTGGCCACCATCGGTGAGGCTGCGCAAAGACGAATCAGGTGACGCAACGCGCCGTGATACTCGGTGAGCAGCTCAAGGTAGGTACTGCGGGTCAGAACGCTCAGCAGCAACGGCGCCAGGCGGCTGAAGGTCACCGCGGCATCGCTGCGTGAACAGACTTCACTCAGCAGTTGAGGCATCAGCTGATCCAGCGCCTGACGGCCGCGCGGGCCGATAGTGCGGTGACCGATATCCTGGCGAAACGCTTCCAGCGCCTGATTGAGAGCATGACACTGCGTGGTATCCAGTTGTGGCACCAGCGGGGCCAGCTCAGTGTCCTCCAGACTGTCGTGCCACAGCATGTTAAAGTCGGCCAGTTCGGGGCGATCGCCCACATCCGGCGTATCTTCACCGATTAACTCATCGAAGATGGCACGCACGGCGGCCATATGCGTTTCCAGCCGGGCGCTCAGCGCAGCCCAGTCATCACAGTCCATCGCCCACGCCAGCCGGGCGCGGGGTAACGCCTCTTCCGGCAGCGTTTGCGTTTGTTCGTCCGCCAGACTTTGCAACAGGTTTTCCAGCCGACGCAGAAACAGATAAGCCGCGCGCAATGCCGCAACCTGCTCGGGTGGCAGTAAGGCCAGAGATTCAATAGCAGACAGCGTAGGTATCAAGGCCCGGAGCTGAAGCGAGCGCTCACGTCCGCCACGAATCAACTGAAAAACCTGCACGATAAATTCTGTTTCGCGAATCCCGCCCGCGCCCAGCTTGATGTTGTTTTTCAGCCCGCGGCGACGCACTTCACGCGCGATCATCGCTTTCATATTGCGTAACGACTGGATGACGCTGAAATCGATGTAGCGGCGATAAACAAAGGGCCGCAGCATCTGCTGCAGTTCCTGGCTCCAGCGATCCTGCTCATCGCCCATCAGCCGCGCCTTCACCATGGCGTAGCGCTCCCAGTCGCGGCCCTGCTCCTGGTAATAATCTTCCAGGGCGGCAAAGCTCATGACCAGCGGCCCGCTGTCGCCAAACGGGCGCAGGCGCATATCGACCCGGTAAACAAAGCCGTCGGCCGTGGGCTGATCGAGTACTTTGATCAGGCGCTGGCCCATGCGGGTAAAAAACTGCGCATTGTCGAGTTCGCGGCGACCGCCGCGCGTGGTGCCGTTTTCCGGCCAGGCAAAAATCAGATCGATATCGGAGGAGAAATTCAGCTCGCCGCCGCCCAGCTTGCCCATTCCGAGGATCAGCAGCGGCTGTGGTTCACCCGCGGCATTGCAGGGCGTGCCGAATTCGCGACAGCAGTCCTGATAAACCCAGTGGCGCGCGGCGTCGATCAGCACCTCGGCTAATACGCTCAGCTGCTGCAGCGTCTGCTCTGTCGTGGCAAGCTGCAAGCACTGCATCCAGGCAATGCGAACCAGCATGCGGCGGCGAAACAGGCGCAGCACGCGCATCAGGCTGGCTTCACTGTCCACTGCCGCCATGTCTCTGCCCAGCCACTGCGTATACTGCTGCCACTCGTCGGCCACGGGTGACTGTGCGGCAATCTCCTGCCACCAGTGCGGATTCTGCTGCAGGTTATCCAGCACAAAGTCGCTGAAGGCCAGACCGGCAAGCTGCGCCTCGCTGAGAGCGGTATCCGCAAGACCGAGCTGTTCAACTGCCCGCGCGGCCTGGGTGCGCAATACGGTGGGTAAGGATGGCAACATGTTCTCTCCCTGATAGCGTGCTGTATGACTTAGCGTGGCGAACCGCTGGTTAACCAAAAGGGTGACTGTTTCATCGCCTGCGCCGTTAACCAGTCCAGGCTGGCGTGCTGCTGTTCCCTGATTGCGCGCTGCAGCTGCTGCCACGGCGCCAGCCAGTCGTGAACGGCATCCGGCGAGTAAGCGCCCGCCAGCAAATGCACCGCCAGCAGCTGTCGATCCAGACGCGTGGCCTTGTCCTGATACTCATTCACCTGATGGACGGTGCTGAAGGTTTCTTTCAGATCGGCATTGATGCGGCCCAGCATGATATCGCCAAAGCGTTTAAAGGAACCGTTGAGCTTGGTTTGCCCCTTTTCATCAATCCACTGCCGCCAGTGGGCCTCGGCCAACCAGTGAGTAAGTGCTAACTGGGTCTCTACCGAGAGAGCCGAAAAACAGAAGCTGTCGGCATCGACATCTTCATTCAGCAGCGTTTCTTCCAGCGTGGTCAGCTTCTGACGCAGCTCGCTACTGGCCTTGCGCGGGACTACCGCCCCAAACAGCGCAAACGCCTGACGCAGAACATCCAGCGCCTCACGAACCGCTTCTCTGGCGCGCTTATTGCCACGCAGCCACACTTCTTCATGATATTGCCAGTGGTGAAGACCTGCCGCCATGGCCGCTGCCATGCCCTCTTCCACCGTGGCTTTCGCCCCGGCTTTTAACAGCGGAAAGGCGGTTACCTCACGCGAGGGATTACCTTTGGCTAACTGATAGCCGCGCGCCGCCTTGCTCAGGCTGCCCATCCGCAGGTCGCCCACGGCCACTAACTGCTGAGCAAAGGTCAGCAACTCGCTGCGCTGGCCACCTTTTAGCTCAAGCTCAACCTCTGACAAAGGTTCGCTCAATTCCCCCGCCGTCACGTCGCCCCGATCGCAGGCAATTTCTATTTCACTACTGCCCGCCGTGACTACCCAGATCTCTCGTTCAAAATGGGTACTGAACAGCGGCTGCAGACGCTGCTGTAGCGCTGCCACATCCGTTCCTTCCGGCCAGATGTCTGCGGGCAGACGGCTGATGTCCAGCGTTGGCTCAGTGAGGTCAACGTTGTATTCGCCGCGCTGATGTAGCCCACCCAGCGTTTTGCCGGCGGTTTTCAGCGTCATTTCGTAGCGTTGATCAACGCCCCGAATGCGCAATCCCATATTCCAACGACGTAACTGATTATCGTCGGTTTCAAAATAGATATTGGTCAGCTGACGGGCAGCCTGGTGCTGATGCGGAAACGCCGCCAGCCGTTCTGCCAGTTTCCCGGCAGCATTGGGTTTAGCAATGAACTTAAGTTCGATTTCGATGGTCATATTTTTTTATTCACTAACGCCGCTGGCACTTAAGGATATATTCCCTGCCTGTTTAAGGTTATCTTCTGCTGCATCCACTGAGCTGAAGGTTAGGGTTTTCAGGCGAAGAGTAATGCACAGAAGCCGGACTGTCTCTGCTTTCTTTGTGCTTTCGCTACCCTTTTCGCACTGTCATGAGACCAGGATAGTTCTCATTCAGATTTACGCGAAGCCTCTACAGACTGTGCCGGTAAATTATCTTTAATTTTTAAGCAAAACGAAATCTAATGAAAAAAATCACACTCGCTGGAATCACTTTGCTGGCCCTCAGCGCCCTTGCACCTGCTCACGCCGATGAAAAACGTTACGTTTCTGACGAATTATCCACCTGGGTTCGTAGCGGTCCCGGCGACCAGTTTCGCCTGCTGGGCAAGCTGAATGCGGGTGAACAGGTACAGCTGCTGCAGACCAATGATGCCACCAAATATGGCCAGGTACGCGATGCCGAAGGCCGCACCGTCTGGATCCCCCTGTCGCAGCTGAGTGAAAATCCCAGCCTGCGCACCCGGGTACCGCAGCTGGAACAACAGGTTAAAGACCTGACCGCCAAGTTAGCCAATATTGATAACAGCTGGAATCAGCGCACCGCCGAAATGCAGAACAAAGTGGCCAGCAGCGACAGCGTGATCAACGGCTTAAAAGAGCAAAATCAGAAGCTGAAAAACGAACTGATCGTGGCGCAGAAGAAAGTCAGCGCCGCTAACGTTCAGTTGGATGACAAACAGCGTACGATCATCATGCAGTGGTTTATGTATGGTGGCGGCGTGCTAGGCGTCGGCCTGCTGCTGGGGCTACTGTTGCCGCACATGGTGCCGCGCCGTAAGAAAAACGATCGCTGGATGAACTAGTTTTACCACCGCTCGCTATCAGGGGATCGTAAGATGCCCCTCTTGGCCTGTCTGCAATATGTCGAATTTGTGCAACAATAGAGTTTGTGCCCGTCTGGATTCAGGTGCCGGAAGCCCACAGACGCGCAGATCACTTATTTATCTCTGGAGTTGTGCGTGAAGACGTTTCTTGTTGGCGGTGCAGTGCGCGATGCGCTGTTGAAGTTGCCGGTTAAAGACAAAGACTGGGTGGTGGTAGGCGCGACCCCGGAAGCCATGCTGGAACAAGGCTACCAGCAGGTCGGCCGCGACTTCCCCGTGTTTCTGCATCCCGACAGCCGGGAAGAGTATGCGCTGGCGCGTACCGAACGGAAGAACGGCAAAGGCTACACCGGGTTCACGACCTGGTCGGCGCCAGACGTCACGCTGGAGCAGGATTTACAGCGCCGCGATTTGACGATTAACGCCATTGCCCGCGACGATCAAGGCGAGCTTTACGATCCCTACCACGGGCAGCAGGATATTGCCGACCGGCAGCTGCGCCACGTTTCCGATGCCTTTAGTGAAGATCCCCTGCGCGTCCTGCGCGTCGCGCGTTTTGCCGCGCGCTTCGCCCACCTTAATTTTCGTATTGCCGACGAAACGCAGGCGCTGATGCGACAAATGGCAGAGAGCGGCGAGCTGGCCGATCTCACGGCCGAACGCGTCTGGAAAGAGACGGAAAAAGCCCTGTCCTCCCATAATCCCCAGGTTTACTTCCAGGTACTGCGCGACTGCGGCGCATTGCAGGGACTGTTTCCGGAAATCGATAACCTGTTCGGCGTGCCGGCGCCCGCCCGATGGCACCCGGAAATTGATACCGGGGTTCACACGCTGATGGCGTTAACCCTGTCTGCTGGCCTGTCGGAAGCGATTGACGTGCGCTTTGCGACGCTGTTTCACGATGTCGGTAAAGCCTTAACGCCGGTTGAACAATGGCCCAGCCATCACGGACATGGCCCGGCAGGCGTTCCGCTGGTCGCCGCGCTGTGTCAACGGCTACGCGTGCCGAATGCGATCCGTGATCTGGCGCTGCTGGTCACGGAGTTTCACGACATGATGCATACTATTGAGCAGCGCCCTGCCGACGCGTTGATTGGCTTATTTGACCGTCTTGACGCCTGGCGCAAACCCGAGCGGGTTAACCAACTGGCGCTGTGCAGCGAAGCGGACGCCCGCGGACGCGGTGGCCTTGCCAACATGCCTTATCCCCAGGGCAACTACCTGCGACGTGCGTTTGCCCTGGCTCAGGCCGTGTCATCTAGGGCGGTCGTGGAGGCGGGATTTAAAGGGATAGAGGTGCGGGAAGAGCTCACGCGACGTCGTATTCAGGCTGTCGAACAGGGCTTAGCGTAACGCGGCCAGTTGCCCGACCGCGTTACCCTGTGGCTTACATGAAAATCATGTACACCGCGCCCGCCACGATAAAGCGGTAGATGGCAAATGACACGAAAGAGATGCGTTTGATCAGCTCCAGGAACACTTTGATGGCCAGCAACGCGACAACGAATGCGGTGATAAAGCCCACCGCAAACATCGGGAAGTCGGCCATCGTCAGGAAGCCGAGGCTTTTATAGATATCCAGCCCTGTCGCCCCGATCATCATCGGTACGGCCAGGATAAACGAGAACTCGGATGCGGCATAGCGGCTCACGCCCATCAGCATCCCGCCTGAAATGGTGGCGCCCGAACGCGAGAAGCCCGGCCACAGCGCCAGACACTGGAAGCAGCCAATCATAAACGCCTGACGATAGGTGATATCATCAATACCTGGCGATTTTGGCTGTTTCGGTTTCAGGAATTCCGCTGCCAGCAGCAGTAAGCCCCCGACCACCAGCGCATACATGACGTTAATCGGATTAAACAACGTTTTAATCTGATCGTGCAGCGCCAGACCAACCACCACCGCAGGGATCATGCCCAACAGGATATGGATCAGGGTTAACCGACCTGTCCCGACACCTTCATGTTTCACTTCACCAAAGTGAATGCCGATCAATCCAAACAAACGCCGCCAGAACATCACGACGACGGCAAGAATGGAACCTAACTGAATGACCACTTCAAAGGTTTCTGCTTTGTCGCCCTCAAAGCCCAGCAGGTGCCCCACTATAATCATGTGCCCGGTAGAAGAGACCGGTAAGAACTCGGTTAACCCTTCTACCACGCCCAGGATTGCAGCTACCCACAGCTGATGAAGATCTGCCATCAATGTATTCCCTCTGTCCGTTTTAAAACCATGAAAAAGGCGCTAGCTGTTGCGCTATCGCCTTAAATCTTATCTGCTTAAGTCTGAGTAAAACCTTAAGCTCAACTGCCGTTTAGTCTGTCGTAACGAAACGGCACGTGCTGAGACAAACAGTAATTTGGTTTGGTTTCATTGTGATGGCAATCACATCGTAACTATTTAGGAATAGTCCCGCGCTCAATTCGCACGCCAACCTGCGCTGCCTGAGCCACCGCGCCCGGTTTTGCTACCCTGATGCGCACGCCAGGTGAATTGAAACGGTTCATCAACAGATCCGCAATTTCTTCCGCTACGCGCTCCACCAACGCAAAACGCTGTCCCGTCAGATGCGACAGAATCGCTTCTGAGACATCGGCATAGCTCAGGCAGTCTTTCACATCGTCGCTGGCGGCGGCCTGACGGTTATCCCACGCCATTTCTACATCGATCACCAGCTTCTGCTGAATTCCCTGCTCCCAGTCATAAACCCCTATCGTGGTGAAGACGGTGAGTTGTTCTATAAAGACGATATCCATGATGATGCTCTCTGTTTTTGGTCGCGCCGGATACCACTTCCGGCAGATTGTGCGTATTATCCATGGTAGACGTGATCAAAACGACCCCAAAGGAAACGGGACGGTGTTATGAGTGCTTTCGCGCTTGGTATGATTATTTTCGCGTATCTGTGCGGTTCAATTTCCAGTGCGATTCTGGTTTGCAAACTCGCCGGTTTACCCGATCCCCGCACCCACGGTTCAGGCAACCCGGGCGCAACCAACGTACTGCGTATCGGCGGCAAACTGGCGGCTGCGTCTGTGCTGGTGTTCGATATTGTGAAAGGTATGCTGCCCGTGTGGCTGGCCTATCTGTTTCATGTGCCCCCGCTTTATCTGGGCTTAACCGCCATTGCTGCCTGTCTGGGCCATATTTATCCGGTGTTTTTTCGCTTTCGTGGCGGGAAAGGCGTGGCGACGGCGTTTGGTGCAATCGCTCCCATTGGCTGGGACCTGACCGGACTCATGACGGGAACGTGGCTGCTGACCGTGCTGCTGAGCGGCTACTCATCGCTTGGCGCGATTGTCAGCGCGCTTATCGCGCCGTTTTATGTCTGGTGGTTTAAGCCACAGTTTACGTTTCCGGTTTCCATGCTCTCCTGCCTGATTTTACTGCGTCATCATGACAACATTCAGCGCCTGTGGCGCGGTCAGGAAAGCAAAATCTGGAAGCGAAAAAAGAAAAAGTAAGCGTAAAAAAAGCCGGTTAACCGGCTTTTTGGATCTCAGATGGCGGGCAGTTCCGACAAGGGCCAGCGCGGCCTGACGCTCACGCCCAGTTCTCCCCGCGTGCCGCCTTTAAGGCGCACCATGCCCGCGTAGGCAATCATGGCCCCGTTATCGGTACAAAATTCAGGACGGGCATAGAACACCTCACCGCCCCGCTTTTGCATCATCACGGCCATCTGTTCACGCAGGGTGCGGTTAGCACTGACGCCGCCCGCAATGACCAGACGTTTAAAACCCGTATGATCCAGCGCGCGTTTGCATTTAATCGCCAGCGTATCGACAACCGCATCTTCAAACGCCCGGGCGATATCGGCGCGGGTTTGCGCGTCATCGTCATTGCCACGAATGGTATTCGCGGCAAAGGTTTTCAGGCCTGAGAAACTAAAATCCAGCCCCGGACGATCCGTCATCGGGCGCGGGAAGGTGAACCGCCCGGCGGTGCCCTGCTGCGCCATTTTCGACAGCATCGGGCCGCCAGGATAATCCAGCCCCAGCAGTTTGGCGGTTTTATCGAAGGCTTCACCTGCAGCATCGTCAATCGACTCGCCCAGCAGTGTGTATTCGCCAATACCGGTGACGCTGATTAACTGCGTGTGACCGCCTGAAACCAGCAATGCGACAAACGGGAACGCGGGCGGATTCTCTTCCAGCATCGGTGCCAGCAGATGACCTTCCATATGGTGCACCGGCACCGCAGGTACCTTCCACGCAAAGGCCAGCGCGCGTCCAACCGTTGCGCCCACCAGCAACGCGCCCACCAGGCCCGGTCCGGCGGTATAGGCGACCGCATCAATTTGCTGCGGCGCCAGGTTGGCCTGCTTCAGGGCCGCCTGGATCAGCGGCACCGTTTTGCGCACGTGATCGCGCGATGCCAGTTCCGGCACCACGCCGCCGTAATCGGCATGCAGTTTTACCTGGCTGTACAGTTGGTTAGCCACCAGGCCAGCCTCGTCATCATAGATTGCGATGCCGGTTTCATCGCACGATGTTTCAATACCCAGAATTCGCATTGCTTCACCTCATTCTTGCGGCGCGCAGTTTAGCATAGCCCTTGCACGAAAAGAGGATGCAATCCACGCAAAAAGTCATTTTCTGCTGCCTAAAGAGTGCGCTATACTCCCGCCCCTGGAAAAAACCGGCAGCCGCACAGGCAAACGCTCCTGTTGGTTCTAAATTATCCATGGTGCTTTACAAGCCGACGCGAGTTGGAGTAAAATGCTGCACCATTTTGAAATGTGCTGGCGCCGCAGTCAGCAGCAAAACCGAATTTTATTGAGGTGAGAGTTACATGCCGGTAATTAAAGTACGTGAAAACGAGCCGTTCGACGTAGCACTGCGTCGCTTTAAGCGTTCCTGCGAGAAAGCAGGCGTTCTGGCTGAAGTTCGTCGTCGTGAGTTCTATGAAAAACCAACGACCGAACGTAAGCGCGCTAAAGCATCTGCAGTTAAGCGTCATGCCAAAAAACTGGCTCGCGAAAACGCACGCCGCACTCGTCTGTACTAATTTCCCGGAGGTTCGCCTCCACAGCGTGATAAACGCAGACCGAGTCAAGTAAAAGGCCGTGCTTTCCGAAAGGAAGCGCGGCTTGTTGTCGTTTATGAGCTGAAAAAACGGGGCTTATGGCAGGACGTATTCCACGCGTATTTATCAATGACTTACTTGCCCGCACGGACATCGTGGAGTTAATCGATGCCCGCGTTAAGCTGAAAAAGCAGGGAAAAAATTATCATGCGTGTTGTCCTTTCCATAATGAGAAAACGCCCTCTTTTACCGTAAATGGCGAAAAGCAGTTTTATCACTGCTTTGGTTGCGGCGCTCACGGTAACGCAATCGACTTTCTGATGAACTATGATCGTCTTGAGTTTGTTGAAAGTATTGAAGAGTTAGCCACTTCCCATGGTTTAGACGTACCTTACGAAGCGGGCAATGGGCCAAGCCAGATGGAACGCCATCAGCGCCAGAGCCTGTACCAGCTGATGGAGAACCTGAACGGTTTTTATCAGCAGAGTTTGCAGCAGTCCAGCGCCCAGTCAGCACGCGATTATCTTGAACATCGTGGTCTGAGCGCCGACATCATCAACCATTTTTCGATTGGCTATGCGCCCGCCGGTTGGGACAACGTCCTGAAACGCTTCGGCAAGCAGCCTGAAGATCGTGAATCGTTGATGGAAGCGGGGATGCTGGTCAGTAACGACAAAGGCCGGGTTTATGACCGCTTTCGCGAGCGCGTGATGTTCCCGATTCGCGATAAGCGAGGCCGCGTCATCGGTTTTGGTGGCCGCGTGCTGGGTAATGATACGCCTAAGTATCTGAACTCACCGGAAACGCCGGTTTTTCATAAAGGCCGTCAGCTCTATGGCCTGTATGAAGCGTTAAAAAATCATCCTGAACCTAAACGCCTGTTAGTGGTGGAAGGCTATATGGATGTGGTTGCCCTGGCGCAATTCGGCGTGGATTACGCGGTTGCGTCACTGGGGACATCAACCACGGCTGAACATATTCAGCTGCTGTTTCGCAGCACGGACAACGTGATCTGCTGTTATGACGGCGATCGGGCCGGGCGTGAGGCAGCATGGCGTGCACTTGAAACCGCATTGCCTTACATGAATGACGGTCGTCAACTACGCTTTATGTTTCTACCCGACGGCGAAGACCCGGATACGCTGGTTCGCCAGGAGGGTAAAGCCGCATTTGAGACGAGGATGGAGCAGGCGATGCCGCTCTCTTCGTTTCTGTTCGACAGCCTGCTACCTCAGGTAGATTTGAGCTCTCGCGACGGTAAAGCACGTTTAAGTACGTTGGCGTTGCCGCTGATCACACAGATTCCCGGTGAAACACTGCGTATCTATATGCGTCAGGCGCTGGGTAACAAGTTAGGTATTCTGGATGACTCTCAGCTTGAAAAGCTGATGCCAAAGCAGGCCCCGGGCGGAAGCGCACCGGTCGCCCCACCGCTTAAACGCACCACGATGCGCGTTTTAGTGGCGCTGCTGATTCAGAATCCGCAGCTGGCAACCCTGGTGCCGTCACTGGACGGGCTTGCCGAGTCGAAAATTGCCGGTTTACCGTTATTTATTGAATTAGTGACGCGCTGTAATGAGAATCCTGGATTGACCACCGGTCAGCTACTAGAGTTATATCGCGGAACAAATTTTAGCCAGACGCTTGAAACACTGGCCGTCTGGAACCACATGATAGTGGATGAGGAAAGCGAGGCGGTATTTCAGGACTCCCTTGCCAGCGTTTATGACTCGGCGTTGGAAGAGCGACTGGAGTTCCTGATTGCGCGTGAACGTACGCACGGGCTCAGTACCGACGAGCGACGCGAGCTCTGGGCGCTGAGCCAGGCCTTCGCGAAAAAGTAACGCATTATCCGGCCTGCGGCTTCCCTTAACCGAAGCGGCAGGCTGAAAAATTGAGGGGCGAAGCACGTTTTGTTTCTGTTGGCGCGCAGTCACCAGAGCGTACTGATGTACGTGAGGATGACGAGCACTTGGCAGCGGCAAAAATGGCCAGTAAGCCAGCTTCCGCTTTCGGGCCGTCGGCGTCGAAGCAAGTTTTGTCGCTGAAAGCGCGCAGTCACCGGAGCGTACTGATGTACGTGAGGATGACGAGCACTTAGCAGCGGCAAAAATGGCGAGTAAGCCAGGCCCGACATAAAATTTGCGGCTTAAGTGCCGATTACTGATGGGCAAAGCCCAGGCCGCGACGAAGGCAGCGGCGAGAATAAATGCCTTCACTGTTATTGTTGGCACGCTGCCGACCAACACCAATCTAATTAACAGAAGTGTGGATACCGTCTTATGGAGCAAAACCCGCAGTCACAGCTCAAGCTTCTTGTCACCCGTGGTAAGGAGCAAGGCTATCTGACCTATGCTGAGGTCAATGACCATCTGCCGGAAGATATCGTCGACTCCGATCAGATCGAAGACATCATCCAGATGATTAACGACATGGGCATCCAGGTGGTTGAAGAAGCCCCGGACGCCGACGATCTGATGCTGAATGAAAACAGCTCCGATACTGACGAAGATGCCGCGGAAGCTGCCGCTCAGGTATTATCCAGCGTTGAATCTGAAATTGGCCGCACCACTGACCCGGTTCGCATGTACATGCGTGAAATGGGTACCGTTGAACTGCTGACCCGCGAAGGCGAAATCGACATCGCGAAGCGTATCGAAGACGGTATTAACCAGGTTCAGTGTTCCGTTGCTGAATACCCGGAAGCAATTACCTACCTGCTGGATCAGTACGATCGCGTTGAAGCAGGCGAGTCGCGCCTGTCAGATTTAATCACTGGCTTTGTTGATCCTAACGCTGAAGAAGACCTGGCACCGACCGCTACTCACGTGGGTTCTGAGCTGTCTGAAGCCGATCGTAATGACGACGAAGATGACGACGAAGAGAGCGATGACGACAGCTCTGACGACGATAACTCTATCGATCCAGAACTGGCGCGCGAGAAGTTCTCTGACCTGCGCACGCAGTACGAAACCACGCGTGACGTGATCAAAAGCAAAGGACGCAGCCATGCTGCCTCGGTTGCCGAGATCCAGAACCTGTCTGACGTCTTTAAGCAGTTCCGCCTGGTACCGAAGCAGTTCGACTACCTCGTGAACAACATGCGTGAAATGATGGAGCGTGTCCGTACTCAGGAACGTTTGATCATGAAGCTGTGTATTGAAGTGTGCAAAATGCCGAAGAAAAACTTCATTACGCTGTTCACCGGTAACGAGACTAACGAGAGCTGGTTCAAAGCCGCACTGGCCATGAACAAGCCGTGGTCTGAAAAACTGCTGGACGTGCAGGATGACGTGATGCGTTCTCTGCAGAAACTGGCCCAGATTGAAGAAGAAACCGGCCTGACCATCGAGCAGGTTAAAGACATCAACCGTCGTATGTCGATCGGTGAAGCGAAAGCCCGCCGCGCGAAGAAAGAGATGGTTGAAGCTAACCTGCGTCTGGTCATTTCAATCGCGAAGAAATACACCAACCGTGGTCTGCAGTTCCTGGATCTGATTCAGGAAGGTAACATCGGTCTCATGAAAGCGGTTGATAAGTTCGAATACCGTCGCGGCTATAAGTTCTCAACTTATGCCACATGGTGGATTCGTCAGGCGATTACCCGTTCTATCGCTGACCAGGCGCGTACCATCCGTATTCCGGTGCATATGATTGAGACCATCAACAAACTCAACCGTATCTCGCGCCAGATGCTTCAGGAGATGGGCCGCGAGCCGACGCCAGAAGAACTGGCTGAGCGCATGCTGATGCCTGAAGATAAGATCCGCAAGGTGCTGAAGATTGCCAAAGAGCCTATCTCTATGGAGACGCCGATTGGTGATGATGAAGATTCACATCTGGGTGATTTTATCGAAGACACCACGCTGGAGCTGCCGCTGGACTCTGCCACCTCTGAGAGCCTGCGTTCTGCCACCCATGACGTGCTGGCTGGCCTGACCGCCCGTGAAGCCAAAGTGCTGCGCATGCGTTTCGGTATCGATATGAACACCGACCACACGTTAGAAGAAGTGGGCAAACAGTTTGACGTTACTCGTGAGCGTATCCGTCAGATTGAAGCGAAAGCCCTGCGTAAACTGCGCCATCCGAGCCGCTCGGAAGTGCTGCGTAGCTTCCTCGACGACTAAGTCAGTTAAAACCCCGGTTCGCCGGGGTTTTTTTTATATCTGCCGCCCTGCCCTACTTTTCACGCCTGACCTTTAACCTTGTGCCTGTAGCGCATCGTACATCTGACGATACATCGCCACCATCTCTTCCAGCGACGCACGATTTAACCCACTCGGATTCGGCAACACCCAAACCTGGGTTTTCCCCATGTAAATCGGCTGCTCGCCCCACTCCACCTTGCTCTGCCGAAACGCGCGTTTAAAGGCATCCTTACCCAGGATAGCCAGCGCAGCAGGTTGATAACGTATCACCTTATCCATCAGCCGCTGACCGCCATCGCGTAGCTCATCACCACCCAGTTCATTCGCCTGAATGGTCGGACGCTCGACCAGCATCGTGATACCGCATCCGGTCTCCAGTAAGCGCTGCTCCTCTTCCGGCTTCAGCTGCTGCTCGGTAAACCCTGCCAGATAAATCACCTTCCAGAAGCGGTTACCCGGATGCGCAAAATGATAGCCGGTGTGCGCCGTCGACTGACCGGGATTGATACCGCAAAACAGCACGTTCAGGTCCGGTGCGATGATATCGGTGATGTTGTGTTCGCTCATGGGGCTCCTGGCTTTGCGCTGCGTCTTACAGCCGCTCACGCATCCTTATTCATCATAATCTTGCCACTGATTAAAGCGCATTTGCCGGTTAACGTCCTGGCCTGAGTGGGCTTTTTTTATTGTTAAGCGGGGAAAGACATTTAAGGATAACAGCGTCAGTTGCACCGCCGCCCATCAGCCAGAGATTTTCGTCTGTTTTATCATAGTTATCAGCAAGTAAAACATTGCTGCTTATTTCAGCAACCAGCCGAACAACGCTGGATTGCCTCGGACAGATACTTTATAATCCCCGCTCCATTGGCCCCTTAGCTCAGTGGTTAGAGCAGGCGACTCATAATCGCTTGGTCGCTGGTTCAAACCCAGCAGGGGCCACCAGATTTAGTGATGAAAATCATGCAGTTAAGCCATCTTTTAAGATGGCTTTATTGTATTGATAATTAGTCATTGGCAGAAAAATTGCAGCAGATTTTTTACCTTTCACCTCAGCCGTACAAACTACCATCAAGAATAAGGCCAGCAACTGGTAACTTGTAACCCTTAAATGGTGATCACATGGAAGAAATATGCTTTATCTAATACATTACTAAAGGCCAAACTGATGCTTAATGAATGTATGAAGAGAAAAATCTTTCGTGAAAAAATTACAATAAATTTGGTTTAAGAAACAGATTTATTTATCAAATTATGTTAGTGGATCATTTAATATTTTCAGTTATACCTAATTAAAGACTGGTTGAAAAAGGATTATAAAATGAGGTTATTCGCTATTCTCGATATAGATCATCCGATGGTTGCTTGGGAGGTTGCTATTGGTAGGATATTAGCAAATCCTCCTAAAGATGAACAAGGCGTAGAATTTACAGCGCCGTCCTTATGGCTATATAATAATATCCAATCATCCATCAACGATAAATATATTAGCGACCTTGCATCTGAGTTTCATATAGAAAAATTTCGCGCATTAAATTTTCCTGACAAGCCATCTAGATTAAAGGGGGCCTTTTTCTTTGAGTCGAAAATTGACGCCATAAAGGCCTGCGAAAGGTGGGAATGGGAAAATAAAGTAGATTATATATCTGAAGTAAAATTCCATGAATCAAGCTATGTGAAACTTGATTCCAACTGGATCACTCTTCGAATAAGAAGCTGTGAAAAATCGGAAAGAGATTCATTCATTGAACGCTATTATAGTGGTGCTGAACTTTTTCCAAGTGACCCATTAAATGAGATTATATGCACTGGCTATGGCGAAGTATTGAATAGCAAGTTAAGGAGAATGGCTTACAGAAAAATACTACAGAAAAATCCTAATACATCTTTACTACTGGCATTGGGCATTAGCTGCTTTGAGCAAGATTCAAAATTTTTTCGAGATATATTCAGAGTCACACCCTTTATAAAAAGAATCGATAATGAAGTGGAGGGTTCATTCATCATCAGCTTAATACATCTTGAAAATTATGAAAAACAAATTGCCAAGATAGCTACTAAATACATTCATAATAATGGATCTACTCTTATTACACCAAAACTAAACAAGCCAGGAATACCCCTTTCGATAAAAAGACCAGTAAATCCAGATACAATTTTTTCATTAGCAGATTTAACACCTCACACATTCAAAATGAATGTTGAAGATTTCCTTAAAATGAGTGAATAAAATGATTTATGGAGGTCATTTTAAATTTAAAATCAAGTATTTAACCTTTCCGAATTGTGTTTACAACATTAAAAAGATGAAAGCCCGTTTCGTACGGGCGCTGCTAAGCCATAATAATTATAACCACAATGCTTGCTGCTGATTTCTTCCCGGATGCGGTGACACAGGTTTAACGCTTCCCGGCTTCATAATGATCTCATAAACCGTCTCATGGGATTTAAACGTACAGCTGCAATTAATATTCTGGCTCTAGTTATAGCGCTCTTTCGTCGTGGCTGATACTTGAAAACTGCTGCGGGTATGTGCGGCATTCTCGCACAAAGGGCAATTCATCATAACATTCTCTCCAAAACCCAATTGAGATAAATAATACTTAATTAAACCATTATTAGATAGCACTAACTCATTTCAAGCGAGTCTATTTTCACTTCCAACTCTAAACTGGTAGTAAATCCGCTCTCAGCGCTCAGGTTGTGCGTCAGCATTGTGATGATCCATCCCCCAGCATCTATCTGCTGCTTAAAGCCGCTGACCTTCACCGGCATTTCTGTATAAAGTTCCGCGGGCCCCTTCGCCAGCTGAATGGAAAACGCCGCTGCACCGCGCTGCAGGCGCTCCCATTGCATTCTAGCCGCCCGTTCGGCGTTGCTCCGGTTCGCATAAGTGCAACTCAGTACCAGCACGTTTTCATCCGTGCCGATCAGGTAATCGCCCTGTTTCGCCTCCGGTTCCTTCTTTTTTGCCGTGGTTTTACGTCGCCTGCGCTTCACCTTAGCCACTGGTTTATTTGCCGGTTCACGGGTATGCAGCCAGCTGGCTATCACGCCGGTGTAGGCGTCGCGATCTGCCGGGGTGAAGCGGTGGCCGTCCCTGTCCCTGCGCTGAAGGGTGATTATCGGCAGCGCCTTGCCGCCTGCCGTTTTACCCTGACCCTGGCGGATAAACAGCAGATTACCGTCCTTGACGCAGGACACCGCACCGCACTGTTTAGCCAGTCGCATTAGAAAGCTGGCGTCTGATTCGTTGGTCTGATCCAGATGGTCAATTTCTGTCGCGGCCATAGGCAATCGCCTCTTCAACACTCTTGTAGCCGTAGGCGGACAGGTAGGCGAAGCCGCGCAGACTCTGCGCCAAGCCCAGCAGCTCGGTGGCTACGGCTTTGGTGTCGGTGTCGTAGCCCGGTACACCGAGAATGCGGGGTTTTACGCCGCAGACGGACTGCGCGGCCAGCAGCGCCTTCATGCCGGTGCGCTGGCCGTCGGTCACGCCGCCGATGATGTTGGCGGTGGTTTCCGCTTCGGCTTCACCCTGCGGCTCACGCACGACGATGGTGACGGGTTTGGACTGATCGGCCATGGCGTCCAGTGAGCGCGCCAGCGTGCCGGACTCTCCGGCCTTGCCGCTGGCTGTGAGTACGTCGGTTAACAGCACCGGGCGGTTTAGCGAAAAGGTGGCCGCGTCGGCGTCGTCGCCGGTACAGACCAGCCCGACAATCGCGGGGCTGACGGTGGTGATGGTTCGCGTGCCTTCGTTGATTTCCTCAACGCGCACGCCGTGGTGATAATCCTGTGCCATGTGGCGGTTCTCCTGTGAAGAGGTTCCGCTATGACGGGGCACCCGCTGGCCGTTGTGCAGTCTCTGGCACAGACACACCGCTTTCGCGCAGGGTTTTCTGTTCTGAGGCAGGTATATAGCGATAAAGCGTCTTTACTGACACGTCTAGCACCAGTGACACCTGCAACAGTGTTGCACCCTGCGCCAGCATCCGCCGGGCACGTTCCACTGTTTGCGGCGTCATCTTCCGCAGCCTGCCGCCGATGCGCCCTTTATCCCGCGCAGCGGCCAGCCCGGCACGGGTACGTTCTACGATCAGCTCGCGTTCCATTTCACCCAGGGCACCCATAAAACCGGCCCATTAGCGTGCTCGTATCGATGCTGTCCGTAAGACTGCGAAAATTAACTCCCCGTTCTCGCAGTTCTTCAGTCAACATCACCAAGTGCCGCATACTCCTGCCGAGCCGGGCCAGCTTCCACACGATCAGCGTGTCACCGGGCTGCAGGCATCGCAGCGCCTTCTTCAGCCCCGGCCTGTCGCTGGTTTTCCCGCTTATCCTGTCCTCGAAAATCAGCTCACAATCTGCGCTCTGCAGCGCAATCCTTTGTAAGTCCGTGTTCTGGTCATTTGTTGACAGCCTGATGTATCCTACTAACATATCTTCGCTTCTAAATAAGAGTAAATTTTTCAGATGCGAATTTTAAAATATTTGTTTTGTATCTAGCTAAATTTTATTGGCATTTAGCGAGCGCTCAAATGGTTTTTATTCAAAACTCCAATAATTAAAAATATGACAGAAAAACATTTTTATCAAAACGTTAGCTTACCTGATTAACCTTAACTCTTTTAAGAGTTCCCGGGTTCTTTCTAATAATTGCTTTGTTTCAAATGTTAACCCTGGATGGTTGTTTATCCCTTTTCTTTTTAATGTTTTCTTGAGTTCATAATGAAGGCGCCTGTTTGCAAGTAATTGCTCGTGAATCTCCTCGCTGCGTGAAAGAGCATGAGCGTTTATCATGCCATCTTTATTCTGAATTGCAGTAATTACAGACTCAAATGCATTGCTTACTTGACTGAAAGCATAGAGGTTAGTATGGCAAATTTTTAAGGTTTGGTATTTCTCGTAACCAATTAATACTTCTTCAAAACAATGAATTACATACCGGCCCATACGATAAAATTTATAAGCTTCCTCCAGGGAGGTTAGGCTATTATTAGCGTGAGCCATAGCATGGCGCCATTCAAAAATCTGATTGTAACTAACATCTATTTCATTGCCAGTTGCATCGGAAATCTTTCTAATCTTGTCTCTAAACCATGGTTGATTACCATCAAAATGAGAGACCAAAGATTCTAAATCTTTATATTTTACCCGGCTATTAAGTCTTTCGTACTTCTTTAAAACTTGATGAGAAAATTTTTGATGGAACATGTCAGCATAAACTACCAAAATTTCTCTAACGCAATTTTCATAAGCAGCTGCAACAAAAACCACAAAAAAACCCGCTAACTTATTCCGTAACGGATCGGGCGGGATTGTATTTGCTGGAGCCAGTTGGTCAAATTCATTATAAAGAAGCTCCACTTCTTTCATTTGTAAATCACATAATCTATTATGCACGACTCAAATACTCCGAGGCCAGTTTGAATCTTGCTTTCACGTTTATTGCATCTGCTGTAGATATCGAAGTGGCTACAATATAGTCTTCATCTAACATAAGTTCATCATAGTTAGCTTTAAAACTTCCATTTAAATATTTTATATCTGTAAGGAGGGTGACCATTACAGAATCCATGACAGCAAGATTTAACACTCCTCTGGGTCGAAAAGACTTACCTAACTCGCGAGCCAAAAATTCCACGACAAGTGGAAAGTTATTTTGAAAGTCATAACATTTTTTTGTATTAAAGCTTTTGTTATTTTTCATTGCGTTATTAAGGAAGTTGACCATTGGCTTTTCGTAGTCTTGCCAAGAGTCAAAAAGAGAGAATATCCTTAAAATAAACTCCATATCTCTTTGGTGTTTTTCATTCTTCTTTAAACCAAGTACTTTTAACCAGTTTAAGTCAGAGTTCAACTTTCCAAATTCTTTTACTATATCACCTCTGTAGACAGCATTGCGTATTTCTTGAGGTTTAAGTTGAGTTCCCCCAGTATTAAGTCTTTGAAAAATGTGGAAGACGCAATCATTTCTTTTGCTGGGTGATAATTGTTTTATTTGTATTGCTCTAAGTGTCGAGTTTCTAATTTTTCTTTGGTCGCGTGGTTCTAGTTCAGAGTAGGTTCTATTGTTTAATGCAGATGCTTCAGAAAGCCCTTTTAATTTAAATATTTGTCTTTTATTATTCTTAGCCTCACCAAAAAAACCTTCTATAAAATACTTGATAGACATTAATCTTTGTTGTCCATCAATGACTTCTAACAAACCATCATCATTTACATAAAGAAATATTTGCGGCACAGGTAAACCCATGATAAAAGATTCGATCAGCCTTGAGGCTTGCTCAATATCCCACACATATTTTCTTTGATAAAAAGGTATGATGATGTCTCCATTTCCAATCTGAGAAACAAGAACCTCAATAGTTGGATCCGCTGGAGATACTGATATATCAAATTCTACATAGGGAATATCATCGACTTCTTTTTCAACTACAATCTCTTCACTTTCATCTTTAAAATCTGACATAAATCACCAAAGTATTTTTAAATAAACCATCGCTATTCTTTTCGGAAAGGCCTGATTCTTTTACAGACCCTGAGAAGAACCAATAAGAAAACATTAAGATAATTATTAAATTATAATTTACAAGATTTGTCTCTAAAAATTTAATAAATTAAAAACCAGCCAAGATAGCATAAAAAACTTTATTTTTAATTTTTTTTGATATAAAAAACCAATTCTACTGCGGTGCTGCATTTTTCAATGCATATCACTTTAGTAATCCTGCAATGTTCTTCCTATCGTAGTTAACTCAGATTTTAGAAGTAACCCTTTTTTCTCAAAAACCTCGGTTTTTGAGAACGTCAGCAACCAGCCAGGCATCTTTGATTTCTGCCAGGGCGCTTGCGATCTGCAGGTATTGGCTGTGTGGGTTTTTAGCATCGGTGTGCGTTTTCATTACGCTCTCAGCGTAGGCTTTCACCTCGATCATAGCATCATCAACATATTTTCGCGTTGCCAGCACCACGGAGGGGTCAATCTTAAGGGTGATGGCGTCGGTGCTGTTGATGATCAGAATCATAAGCACGGTCTGCGTGCGCCCGCTGCCTTCCTGCAACGCGGGCTTATAGGTTTCAGGTGTGTTGCATACCGCGATCAGCGTGCCGTCGGCATCAAACAACCTCATTTCCCTGATCCAGAATCCACCCGATGTTTCGGGGATCACCTGTTCGGCAATCATCTGGCTGGCGTTGGCCGGGTAAATACTCAGCTTGTTGATGGCTGCGCGGTGCACCTCCTTAACCAGCTTTGTCTGGCTGGCGTTCGGTGTCGGTAGCGTGCCCCCGCCTTCACCCACGGCCATCTGTGTGATATTTAGTTTTGTGCCGAGTGCGGCAGCGTTGGCAATTTTTGCCGTGCCCTAGTTGGTTACGATTGCATAGTATTTTTGTATCATGGTCCCACTGAATCGCTACGGGTTTAACAGACACCTAAGAGTCATTTAAGATGACTTAAAAGAGAGGTGCACATGAGCAGTAAGCGTTATCCCGAAGAGTTTAAAATTGAAGCAGTCAAACAGGTTGTTGATCGTGGTTATTCTGTTTCCAGCGTTGCAACACGTCTTGATATCACCACCCACAGCCTTTACGCCTGGATAAAGAAGTACGGTCCGGATTCTTCCATTCATAAAGAACAGTCAGATGCTCAGGCCGGGATCCGCCGTCTCCAGAAAGAGCTGAAGCGGGCGACCGACGAACGGGACATATTAAAAAAAGCCGCGGCGTACTTCGCAAAGCTGTCCGACTGAGGTACGCCTTTATCCGTTACAACACCCGTTGCTGGCCTGTTCGCCTGCTCTGTCGGGTGCCGGATGTTCATCCCAGTGGTTTTTACGCCTGGCTTCAGCAGCAGCATTCACAACGCCATCAGGCAGACCTGAGACTGACGGGACAGATTAAACAGTTCTGGCTGGAATCGGGATGCGTCTATGGTTATCGCAAGATCCATCTGGATCTGCGGGACAGCGGACAACAGTGCGGAGTCAACAGAGTCTGGCGACTGATGAAACGTTTCGGGATAAAGGCTCAGGTCGGCTATCGGAGCCCGCGGGCACGTAAAGGCGAGGTCAGTATCGTGTCACCCAACAGGCTACGGCGACAGTTCAATCCGGATGAGCGTTGGGTAACGGACATAACTTACATCAGGACCCACGAAGGCTGGCTGTATCTTGCCGCGGTTATTGATCTGTTCTCACGCAAAATTATCGGCTGGACCATGCAATCCCGGATGACAAAGGACATTGTCCTGAACGCACTGCTGATGGCTGTATGGCGGCGTAATCCCCAAAAACAGGTGCTGGTTCATTCGGACCAGGGTAGTCAGTACACAAGCCATGAGTGGCAATCGTTCCTGAAATCACACAGCCTGGAGGGCAGCATGAGCCGTCGCGGTAACTGCCACGATAATGCGGTTGCAGAAAGCTTTTTCCAGTTGCTGAAACGCGAACGGATAAAGAAAAAAATCTACGGAACGCGGGAAGAAGCCCGCAGTGATATTTTTGATTACATCGAAATGTTTTATAACAGTAAACGTCGGCATGGTTCGAGCGATCAGATGTCACCGACAGAATATGAAAACCAGTATTATCAACGACTCAGAAGTGTCTAGATTATCCGTGGCGATTCATACCGACCCAGGCAAAGACAAACCCCATTGGGTAAAATGGAACAAATCACACAATAAAATAAGCGCCAACAACACTGACTATAATCGGTACAAGATAGAAAAAAGATTGCATTAACCATACAATAAAAAGCTTCATTTACTCAAACTCCATCAAGGCCTCAGCTATTTTATCAAAGTTGTAATGGCCACATTAAAAAATTCACAATAGCGAAATTTAGCTTTTTCCATTTACCACACATATAATTAACTCAACATTTCACCCACAAATTTATCCCTTCGGCTCAATTCCCCTTGCCTTTAATGCCTCCCTCGCCAGATTCTTCAACCAGTTTGCTAAACTAATTCCTTCTTCAGTTGCAACCTCATTGAGCTGTTTTTTCAAGGCAGGATCAATGCGCATTTGAAATTGTGGGGACTTGCCTCCACCTTTTGACTTTTTTTCACGCATTATTATTGACATGTATTGACCTATTCCCTCATTTTAATCCTTTAAAAGACCACACTAACATGAGGTCTTTTATGAGAGCAACGCCCCGGCAGTGATGCAACACATACCGGAGCGTCTGACCACAACGTTCACTCTTTAGGAAACAACGCTATGGCTAACACCGATAGTAACACAACCGCCCATCATCAAATCTTGGACATTCAGCCAGTTATCGAATCTGCGATCTCAAACCTCTTGAAAACGCCGCTCGGCACCACGCACGATCTCTTTCAGGTGCTGGATACGTGCGTGCGCTATGTCGATGCCCTGGTGGAATGTAACGAGCTCGCAGCTCGCATGGCGCTATGCGGTCGCCTGCTTGCTGCACTGGAAGTCCTGAGGGTTCTGTTGGACCAGCCACTGCCAGAACACCTGATTGAGCGCCTCACAGTGGAGAAAGGTGATGACAAAGCCTGTCGCACCAAGGATTTGATAGACTCGGAAGAGATGCGGCAATATTGCAGCGCGTTAACGTTAGTATTGCTGAATCAGCAGGCCCCGGCAGACTTGCAAAAACATATCACCGGCTTGTTATTCCAGATGGTTAACATCATGGCTGATGACTTAACCGCGCCGCGCTTTGTGCGAACAGAGTCGGGGCTAGTGATGATTGAGAGCAAATTTACACATATCGTTCACTGATTTTGGACCCTTCCCTTCTTCCGCAGGGAAGAAGGGAATTCGCATGCAAAATTTAAAATCTCACTGTTGACTCACTCTCAGTGCCAAAATGCTTTATAGCCCTGAGTTTTCTTCTGCCGAAAATACCGCCACGATTCATCTCCATTCACTGGACATATATTTTGTCGTGCTGACACTCCTGGAATCTTTTCATTCCCGTACAGTTATTGCCACTGTCCCCAAGGGTCCGCGCGCCCTACCCGCCGTACAGTTATTAACAGAACTCCCAGAGGGCGCTGTCGCCCCCTTAAACGTCAACGGCTCGCTGGCCTTCAGCCTCATCTCCCAGCGATCCCATCCAGGCCGCAGCCATAAAAAAACCCGCTTTCGCGGGTTGGGCTTACAGCAGCTGCGGTGACGGATTATTGCTGCCTTTTGCCATCATCGGCACCGTATTGATCTGCGCCGGTTCGACGATAATCCCGGACACGCTCTCCAGGGTTTTAAAGGTACAACTGCAGTTAATGTTCTGGCACTGGTGATAACGTTCTTTCGTCTCTTTCGAAACGTAGCGACTGCTTTTCGTATGGGCGGCGGTCTGACATTTTGGGCAATGCATCATGGTGGTTCTCCTCTCTGGCATACGACAACATTAGCCAAAGGCTAAACAAAAAGCAACTTAAATTAGACTTAATCTAACCAGCCTGTTTTTCCACTAAGACGTAATCCACGTTTTCAACCATCAGCTCCAGGTTCAACAAGGTGGTAAATCCACTTTTATCGATGGTATGCACGATATTGGTAATCAGCCATTTTTGATTATCGATGACCGATTTAAAGCCCTGGGCTTTGACCGGCGTTTCAGGAATCAGCTTTGCAGCGCCCAGTGCCAGTAGGATCTTCAACGTAGCCCGGTTGCGTTGAAGATCCTGCCACTTCGCTTTAGCCGCCTCCTCTGCTTCCTCCTGGCTACTGAAATGCGTATTCAGTACGAACAGCTTCTTATTGCTGCCAAAAACATAGGTTTTTCCCGGGTCTTGTTGCCCGATTGTGGGGATATTTTTGGCCGCCGGATGGACAGGGTTCACCGCCGGTGTTGCTGGCGGTATCGTGTTGACGGTTATCCCTTTCTGCTGCGCCTTTTTCTGATCGTACCATTTTGCTTCAACGCCACTGTAATCGTCGCGCTTAAACAATTTGTACTCATACTTATCGCCATCCTGTCGGTTCAGATTCAGGAGTGGAATCGGCTTTCCGCTCACGGTCACGCCCTGCCCGGGGGGAAAGAACAGTAGCGTCTTATCTTTTATTGCCGCCACCGCGCCAACCAGCATAGCCAGCCGGGTAATGAACGTGCCGTCCGTTTCCTGCGTCTGATCGATATGCTTAATCTTTTTTTTGGCTATCTCCGGCCGCACGTCGGAGGTAAGTCCGTTACGTTTCGCGATTTTGTCCACAACCTCGCCAACCGTCATGTCTGGATATGAATCAGTGATTTTAACATCGAGCGAACCGCTAAAATCGGCGCTTCGGGCGACAACCGTTATCGTGTCCGGCGCGCCCTGGTAGGTGACCTGATCAATGATGTAGGAGCCCTTATCTGTAAGCGGCTGCCCCTTCCAGCCTATCTCTAAGACCACTTTCGCGCCAAAGGGCGGCATGACCAACTGGCCGTCACTGTCGTCGAGCACCAGGTCTAGCTGATCGACCTCCAGGCCGCGGTTGTCAGTCAACTTCAGAGAAATCAGCCGTGGGCGAATATCTTCCGTTTTATCCTTCGTCTCAATTTTGATAGTAAAGTCCGGCGTAGGCGCAACGCGCAGGGGCACCGGAATCGGGACGATATCGCTCATCTCAGCGCCCTCCATTCAGCGCAGAGGTGGCGCTTTTGATAACAGAGCCGACCCGTTGCGCTGCGTCGCTGGCCCGGTTTTGCAGTTCTTCCGCCTGCCTTTTTAAGTCCCCGAACATACTGGTTAGTGAATCGTCTACCCGCAGCAGGTTGAGGGTAAAGCCTATCTTGCGCGCGCTGCCGTCGCTGTAGAACTCCGTATGCGTGGCCGAGAAATCCGTCACAACAAACATGCCGTAAATAATGCCATTGCCGCCAATCAGCGGCCACGCCAGCCCTTCATCGGCCATAGTCTTCAGCGCCAGCAGCGTGACATTGCCGCCGGTGATTTCAGGCCGGAGTTCGCCAGACAGCTTGATTTTATCGTCGCCGCCGCCCAAAAACTGGGTCGACTCACGGCGCCCCACGCGGCTGTTTTTCGCCCAGCGATAGGTAATGTCATGCTGCAAATTGTCGAAGGGAAGGGTTTGCCGTACAAACGGCATCATGCCTAATATCATCATCATGGTTAATTAATCCAGACTAAACATGGAGTTATAGCTATGGTCAGACGTGGACCACGGCGAAACCGTGGAAGCCTGCGCGACGGCCTGTCCAATCGCCTGAGGCTCACTTGTTGTAAAGATATTGTTGGTGACCGTGTGCTGACGGTTATCCACGTTTGAATTGTTAACCGAGGGCAAAGGCTGATTGAGCGTGCTGTTCAGGCTGGCACGCGATGCAGCCGGACGGGCATCCGCGTTATCCTCATCCTCTTCATCCTGCTCACGCATTTTGGGCGGAGGCAGCTTGTCTTTCACCTTGTCAGATTTCTCATCGATGATGCCAAGCTTGCCCAGCACCCAGTCAATGCCGCCCCGAAGCTGATTCAGGGCTTCACCGGGTAATTTGAGTGCCGTCGCCAGCATATTGCCGAAGCGCTGTCCCATCTCACCTGCCGAGGCCAGTTCCTGCTGAGAAAACTTCACGGGTTCCAGCAGCTTTGAGAACCAGGCCCCCAGCTCGGACACTTTATTACTGAACCACTCAAATACCGGCTTCAGCGGCGCGAACGCGTCGCTTATCGGCCCCATCGCTGCACTAAAGCCCTGAGCGATGCCGCTGATAAAGGCGCTGATGGGTTCCCAGTACTGATAAACCAGCATGGCCCCCGCCGCGATAGCGGCACCAAGCACCACCACCGGCAGCGTGATCGCTCCCAGCGTGGCCGTAATGGCGCCGCCGATGATGGCAAATGCACCGCCCAGCAGCTCCACGCCCGCCATGATGGTGCTCAGCCCGCTAATGACCGGCCAGGCAATGTTCCCGACGCTGGCCAGGGAATCCACCAAGGTCAGCCCACCGGCCGCCAGCGTCAGCAGGCTGTCAGAAAGTTGAGGATTGAGATTCATGACGCCGGTCAGAACAGACTGAACGGATAAGCCGTCCTGACTGATAGCTTGCAAGTTAGTATCCACAGAGGCATCTGCTGCAGGCGGCTGGGCAGCGGGCGCCTGAGACAGCTGATCCAGCCGGCCACTGGCCGCGCCCTTCATCAATGCTGCGGCAGGTGTGGCGCCCTGTTCACCAAATATTGCCTGCAGATAAGTGGCCTGCTGGGCAGCGTCGAGCTTGTTTTTCTCAAACGCCGCCTGCACCTGGCTGAGCACCGCGAAAATGGGCTGACTGTTGCCCTGGTCGTCAGCGGTTTGCACATTCAACGCTTTAAGCGCGCTATCTGCGCTGGCATCAGGCGCCTGAACGTGCGTTAACATCGCACTGGCGCCTGCGCCTGCCTGGCTGCCCGTTATACCGTTTTCCGCCAGCACGCCCATCATGGCTGAGGTCTGGCCAACACTCAGTCCCGCCTGTTTTGCCACCGGGCCGACACTGGCCATCGCCTTATTGAGTTCTGTGATATCGCCCGCGCCCTGCCCGCCAACGCGTCCCTTGCCGTCTTTCGCGTCGCCGGGTGACAGGTAATCGATAACTTTGCGGCCCTTCTCGACAAAGTCTTTGGCTTTCGAACTGGCGCTTTGTACGTTATCTGCCAGCGCCATGCCCGCACGGTAACGTTCACGGGTGCGGTTGAGCTTGTCCTGACGCTGATTTAGCAGATTCATGGACTCACCCTGCGCATTGAGGGTGGATGTCGTGCGCTCTGTTTGTTGATTCAGCTTCTGGCGCTCGCTGCTCAACCGGCGCGTGGAAATTCCCGCCTCGTTCAGGGACTGGCGCTGATCCTGCACTGACTGACGCAGTTGAAGGTTTTTTTGCTGCAGCGCGTTAGCCGACTGACGCAGCTTATCCAGCGCCTGGGTTTGTTCCGCGGTAGGGTTTTGGGTGTTTTTAAGTTGAATGGCAAGTGCCGCTGCTTCTGCCCGGGTATTTTTAAGATTTTGTTGGGTCAGCGTCAGTTCTTTGCGGGTTTCACGGAACCCTTCAATCTGCGCGGATTTGGCATTGAGCTCGTCCAGGCGATCCTGCGTTTCCTGGATATCCGCAGACAGCTTTTCGGTTTCTTTACGTACGGCATTGAACGGGCGCGTAGCCCGATCAACCGCTTCCAGCAGCACTTGCAGCTTGAGCGTGTTACTCATCTGAGGTTACTCCACTGCGGATCATCACTCTATGCCGCCAGTCGAGTAACTCTTCCAGCGACATGGGATACATTTCTGAGGGTGGCCAGTGAAAAACGCTGGCAATATCGGCCATCAGGTCATTGACCGTCAGATCGCGGGGCCAGCTTACGCGGCCGATTTCGCTGACAAAAAACCAATCACCTTGCCGCCCAGGGCAATCAGGTCAACCGGGTCCAGTGCGTTGCACTCTGCTTTGGTCAGCGATGGCATGGTGATGCGGGGCAGCACCATCAACAGGGCATCCACATCGGACGAGGCCAGATCAGCCAGCCGCACACCGCGCAGCGCGCCGGCGGTCGGTTTCACCAGCTCAACCTGAGCGATCACCACATCGCCACGTGAAATCGGGCTTTCCAGCACCACCAGGTTTTCTTTCAGTTCTGGCTTATCAAGCTGTTCCATTTTTTCTCCATCCCAATCAAGAGGGGCCAGCGCAGGACGCGCCGGCCGTTGTTATTACACCAGGCCGAGGTTTTTACGGCGCTGTTCCAGACGATCGACGCCGTTGACCTTCTCCACCATGTTGACGGTGTCGATTTCAATCAGCTCTTTGCCATTCCAGGTCAGTTTGAAATAGGTGTTTTTACTGGTGATTTTGGTTTCGGTGTTTTCGCCCTGTTTGGCTTCACCGAAGTCAAAGGACTGGTGCTTACCGCGTACTTCGATTTCCACGGCGATTTCTTCGCCGGTGTCATCACGCTGATAAGAACCGGTGAAACGCAGCGGTACGTTCGCCATCGCGCCCCACTGGCTTAATACCAGCTCATCCATCCCGCCCAGCGTCCACTCCATATCGAGTGCCGCATCGTCCAGGCCGTTATCAATGAATGCCGCACCGTTCATACCGCCGGCGCGGTAGGTATCCAGCTTGCGTGACAGCTTCGGCAGCGTAACTGCGGTGACGATGCCCTGATAGCTGTTTGAATCGTTGAAGAGGTTCAACCCCTTGAGTTTACGTGGCAGTGCCATTTATCCGGCTCCTTAGCTGTTTACGGATGCGGCGAAGTTCGCCAGATAGGTATCGGTGATGCGCTGACGCAGGGTCAGATCTTCCAGCGGCGGCACCGGCGTGTAGTCGTAATCGATAAACAGTTTGCCCGCCTTCAGGCTCTCTTTATCGTTGGCGCTTTCGTCGTACCAGCAGTTGGCGCCCAGCAGATAACCGGCGCTGACCAGCTCACGGAACTTGGCATTGATACCGGCGATGATTTCGCGTACCAGTACTGGCGTCAGCGGTTTGTCGTTGGCCCACATGTGCGCTTCCGCCATGGTATCGGCCAGCACCTGTGCTGAACGGGTGTAGTTTTCAAAGGCAAAAAGTGGATCGTCACTGCAGGTGCGGTTGCCCCAGAAACGGAAACCGTCCTTGCGAATCAGCGTGGTCACACACTTTTCGTTCAGCAGATCGGCATCGGTGCCGGTCTGTTGCAGATCCCAGAAAACATCTGCAGAGATACCCGTCACGCCATTGACGCCCACGTTAGACAGGGTTTTATGCCAGCCGGTGTCGTTGTCAATTTTGGCGCGCAGGCCCAGCGCACGTGCGGTGGCATAAGCCATTTCAGATTTATTGGTTGCCGTGTTCCAGGCAATAAAATCTGGCCAGATCACCATCAGCTCGCGCTGGCTGAAGTTTTCGCGGTACTTCATGGCGTCAGAGATGGTTTTGCTGTTCCAGGCGGACACGTAGGCAAAGCCACGCAGCTGCTGGGCAATGCTGGCCAGCGCTGTCGCCACTTCCAGCGAATCCAGACCCGGCACGCCAAGAATGCGCGGTTTAACACCCAGCTGCGTTTGCGCGCTGAGCAGCGCCTTCATGCCGGTGTATTTACCGTTCGCATCCGTCGAGCCAATCAGGTTAGAGGTGGTTTCAGCCTGGCTCGCGCCTTCTGCAACGCGAACCACGACGGTTACCGGCTTCGCCTGGTCAGCAATCGCCTGCAGCGCGGCCGCTAAGGTGCCTTTGGTACCGGCTTTACCGATAGCTGCCTGCACGTTGGTCAGCAGAACAGGTGTGTTAAGAGGAAATGCCGTTGCATCAGCATCTTCTGCGGTGCAGATCATGCCAACAATGGCGGTTGAAACTGTTGAAATGGTGCGTGTACCGTCATTGACTTCGACGACGCGGACACCGTGATGAAAATCAGACATCTGTAGCACTCCGTGTTGTGGGTGTGCTCAGAGTGTCAGGTCAATGAAAAGGATGCATGCGATTGCGGTTTGCTGGCGCGTGGCTAAACAGCAGCGTTTATTTATAAGGTGACGGGACGGTCAAAAGCCCTCCTCCAGAGCCGAATCTCAACGTTTTGACGCAATCCCTCTAACCAGAATGGATCCTGTTTCAGTAGGGCTTCAACGGCTTCTTTAGAAGCAGCTTCCACAATCCATAAAGCGCCATCCGGATGGGCCGTGGCATGCTCTCTGAGCGAGACTGCAATCAGTACGCTCGATCTCACGCTCTCAAGCCACTGCAGGTAAGCTTCCATATAATTTTTTGTATGCCAGCGCGATCTGCACGATAATATAACCTTAAGTTACAATACATCTTTTAATTAATATTTTTCGCTGCGATTTTGACATTACTGAAGAGTATGAAGGCAAAAGAGAAGAAGTAATTGAAAGCGAACGCTCATTAATAAAATATAATACCAACCAATCAAAAAACACTAAAAATAAAAATAACACACCCTACCATAAACCACATAAATCAATCAAAAGGCGATTAAATAAAATAAAATGAGCGCACTCAATGTATTTCTTTAATCATAAGCAATGGGTATTTTGAAGGATTGAAATGAGTGATTGAAATTTTAAGAAAATGGCAATCACTCACTGACTTTGTATTAAGCAGGCACCTCTGGCCAGACAGGTCTAGTAGTATCAACACGATTGAGAGCCACCCTGTATTTTTTCCAGGTAAGCAAACGTGCTGCTTCTTCATCTGTAGCCATATTTAAATCTACTGCATCCTGTAATGGCGCTATTGCGGTCGCCGCGCGCGCAAGCTTCTGGGCAAGTTCAGCTTGCACTTGCCGTTGTTGCTCTTCTGGCGTATAAATTCTAGGGACAATATTGAAACCATCGAACTGCCATTCCTGTCCAGATAGTGGAATGGTAAAATTTTCAGGGACTCGATCTAGCGGTATTTCAGCAATAAAGGCATCTACTGGCCATAACGCACTAATGTCATAACTGGCCTGTGTAATAACACCTGAATCTATATAAACCACTTTCAGCATTTTTTCATTAAAAGTAGCCTGTAGTTTATACCAATCCATCCCATCAGGAGTACTAATATATTGAGCATTAATGTATTTCGCTAATTCATCCGAAGACGTATCTTGCGCAGGTGTATAAATTTTGAATGGTCCGTATTTTTTCATGCGTATGCCACCGTATACCAGTTGCCATTAACGTATTTTTGCATGTAGCGAAAATACATATATCCTAATTGACTACCTTCGTTACCATTACCACCAGTAATAACTGCTCCTCCGGGAGCTTCAGCCATCACTCCATCTGTGAGCAATTGGCCCCTACTGACTAACCTGATGTCTCGTACAAAGTTCTGGTCAACATAAGACCAAGTGGCGCGATTACTAATATTGTTATCACGACCAGATAATTGCGTATTAAGCCAGTCGCTCAGCCATCCTCCCCAAGCCGCTCCATTAATGTTGCCATTTGTATCAATTACAGATCCGCCAACATACACAGCACCCGGCGAGTTAAAATTACCTGTGTGAGGATCAAACAACCATGCCTGTGAGAAGCCATTATCACCTATGACGTGAATACAACCATTAGCAAAATGGCCGTCACCCAACGTCAATGCACCAAAACTGACTGAAGTCCCATACCCTAACCCTTCAGTTTGTATGAGGCCTTTAATGATGGGGGAATAGCAGCTATTACCTCTGGGCGCGGCATATCCAAATGGCTTAACGAATGGCGCTCTCGGATCTTTATATTGGTCAGCATAAGCACCGGATGCAGGCCAGCTGGCATTCTGTGTAGCGTAATGTTCCGCACCATCAAGATACGCTACAGACCCGCCAGTTGCCGGAATGGCCCCCACCTGTGCTGGAGTCGGTGGATTTTTTTCATAAAACATGGCGCCTAGCGAATAGCTGTCAACCTGACCAACAAGTTTGTGGCTATCCCAACCCAGAATTATTTGGTTAGTTCCCTCAGAGGCCATTCCCTCACCGCCGCCCGCCTGAACCGCATTTATGTCTCTTGCCGTAGGTTTGTTGCCAGTATGGTAGAACTGATTCCATTTCTGCCATTGCTGGTCGTCACCATTCATTCCGCGAAAAGCAATACGGTTACCCGTTTGATATTCCACAGACAGCTGTACTTGGTAATCACCATTAAGCCCGGCATAGCTTAGTAATGAACCATCAAAGCCGGGTGAATTTTTTGCAGACGTATAAACGAAACTAACCGCATTTGCTGGTAAATCGTTGGCGTCCTTGTACTCGAACCCTTCAACACTACTGGCAGCAACCGTTTGAACTGCAACTGCGCCACCGTTGACCAAAACTCGTCCAGCAGTAACGTCGTTTTTTGATGTCTGCAAATCACTTAAGGCCGCACTACCTAATTCGAGGTTTTTTCGAGCCTGAATCACCAGCCCCGCATCTTTGATTTCTGCCAACGCTTTGGCCGTTTGCAAATACTGGCCGTGAGGATTCGCCGCATCGATATGCTTCTTCATCACATCGTCGGTGTGAGCTTTTACCTCGATGACTTTGTCATCCACATACTGGCGCGTGGCCAGCACGACAGACGGGTCAATCTTTAACGTTACAGCACTGGTGCTGTTCACGATCAAAATCATACGTACAGTCTGAGTACGGCCGCTGCCTTCCTGTAGTTGCGGTTTATAGGTTTCCGCGCAGTTCGCAACGGCAATCAGCACGCCATCGGCGTCATACAGGCCAATCTCACGGATCCAGAAGCCGCCTTCGCCTTCAGGGATAATCTGTTCAGCGATAATCTGGCTGCTGTTCGCGGCATCCACCTTCAGCGAATTCAGCGCGGCACGGCGCTTTTCGCCCACCAGTTTGGTCTGCGCAGGATCGGGCGTAGGCAAAACACCGCCGCCGTCACCCACCGCCATCTGGGTAATCTGCAGTTGGGTTCCCAGGGCCGCGGCATTGGCCAGCTTTGCCGCGCCCTGATTGGTCAGTAGGGCAAAATATTTCGTTGTCATGCTCTCACTTCCGTCAGGTCATTAAGATGGATCGCTGCACGGTATAACTCGAACCGCCCGCGGTGTTATTCAAGGTCTGTAGGGGTAGACGGTTAACTCGTCACCGCTATAACTGGCGACTGTCACAGGTAAAGACCCCTTTGAATCCAGATTGATAGATAGTCCAGTCAAATGGCGACTGACCGGTTTCGCATCGGCAATTAACCGCTCCAGCTCGTTGTACATTGCCTCATCAATCCCGGCTTCCTGCACGCCGACATCAATGCGAAAGGTTCCGGGGATGCCATCGTTTTGCCACCATTCGGTGAAGCGAATCAGGTAGCCAATCGGCTCCACCACACGTCGCAGAGAGCCAATCGTGCCTTTGTGTTTATGGATATATTCCGATGCAGCAACCACGCTGCGTTTCGTGCTTTCGCTCCAGCCCGAATCCCAACGATCCACCGACCAGGCCCAGGCCAGATAGGGCAGTAGCTCCACCGGACAGGTCTGCGAATTCCATAACTGGCGCAAAGGAACAGGAATGGATTCCAGCGCTGCGCAGGCTTCAGCCGCGGCAACTTCCAGGGCTGATGAACCCGTTGGCAGCAGGCGTTTACTCATCGGAACCTCCTACCGTGATCTGGTAGCCGGTGCAGAACGCGGCCTGAGTTTTATCCAGCACCACATCGGCCACCGGCTGGGCCAGTTCGACGCGCTGTACACCTTCTACATGCAGCGCGGCATACAGCGCAGACTTGCGAATATCGCGGCCTAAACGTGCCTGGGTGTTTACAAATGCCTTGAGCTTCGCCTCGGCTGCGGCACGGATGGGCTCCGCCTCGGGACCGGGATACAAATACAGCGTGGCGTCAACCCGGTAATCCACAATCTGAGCCGACTGGACGGTAACCCGGTCAGCAACCGGACGAACATCTTCATCATTTAGCGCGGCATTCACGATCGCCAGCAGGTCGCTGCCCGCCGCACCGTTGCCTTCGCGGGACAGCACGGTAATCGTGACGCTGGCGGGAGAGGGACTGATAGCCGAGGCATCGGCTACGCGGCCATCGGCGCTGCGTGCATGAAATTCGTAAGCACCGGACGGCCCCGCAACGCTCAGCCCTTCAAACGCGGCGGCAATGCGGGCACGGAAGTCTTCATCCCGCTCCATTACCGCCTCAACGGGCGGCGTAACGGTATTATCCGCGGGCGTCAGCACCAGCCGCGTCACGCCGTTGTTGGCGCCCAGTTGATCCAGATCGCTGCCGTTGGCCCAGGCCACCATCACCGCCTTGGCCGCCTCGTTGATGCGTTGACGCAGAATGACTTCCCGGTAGGCGTTCTCCTGCAGGAGTTTCACCAGCGGGTCGGACTCCAGCGCCAGAACCCGGGCAACCGATGCCTGCTCGTCTGCAGGATAGAGCGAAATCAAGGTGGCTTTGCGTTCGGCAAGCAGCGTTTCATAGTCCAGCGTTTCCACCACGTTTGGCGCAGGCAGCTGGCTCAGGTCGATAGTAGGCATGATTCAACTCACAGGGACGGTTAACGAAAAATCCTGCGCGGTGTCCGCACGGTTGCCGGTGATTTCCACCACCATCCCGCCGTCAAACGCAGATTCAAAATTAATGGCAGTCAGGCTGATGCGCGGCTCCCACTGCAGGATCGCCATATAACAGGCTGACATGATTTGCAGGCGCAACCTGTCGTTCTGCGGCTGGTCGATTAGCGCCGACAACAGTGAACCGTAGTTACGGCGCATCACCCGCGATCCCAGCGGCGTCGTCAGAATGTCACGGACGGACTGGCGGATATGCTCCAGCTCAACGAGGGTTACGCCTGTTTCGCGGCTCATGCCGGTGTAGCGTGCTGTTGTCATAATGGTGCTCCTGTGGTGCCACCGCTGTCGCCCGGATGCTGGTGCGTATGCAGCACTTTGCCGTTGGAGGCGAAGCTGCCGCCGCTGTGCGACATATCGCCCTTCATGGTGCCGCCCTGGGTCACTTCCAGCGTGGCGGTTTTCAGTAACGTGGTGCACTCCACCTCTGGCGTATCCAGTAGGATTTTGACAGCCGCCTTGATCGTCGCCGTCTGAATTCCTTCGGCTTTCAGCGCGCCGGTTGCAGGCTCGTATTCAATGACCGCACCATCGGGAAAAGAGTAGTGCAGCGCATCGGCAGAGGCCGAGGGCGCCGGGCTGGCGTCAGAGAACACGCCGGGTAACACGAAGCCGCTGTTCAGCTCACCGCCCAGGCTTATGATCAGCACCTGCTCGCCTGTCGACGGCGCATTCCATGAACGGGTTCTTCCCGCCCGGGCACTTAGCCAGTGCAGCCAGTCAGTGGTGTTATCGCCGGTTTTTACCCGGCAGGTTCCCGCCTCCAGATTGATGGCGGCAACGGTGCCAATGCGGACCATGTTGCGCAGCAAGCGCTTGATTTCTAATATTTGCTCGTTCATGGCATTAGTTTCTCGTTGCAGGAGAAAAGCGGCAATCGAATGCCGTTTACCCAGGGATGGCTAAACAGCGCGTCAGCGGATAAGGGTTATCGCTATGTTTTCCATTCGCTGACCAGCTTGCCTTTGATGTACAACTGCCAGGGGCGATCAACATTTTCCGGCATAGCCGGTTCTGGCAGATGCGTGATGTGTAATGCGCCGTTCTGCTGCTCAACCCAGACGCGTTCGGTCAGTTGTAGAGTGATATTCACCTTACTGCGCCCATCGCCGGTTGCCTCAAGGGTAAAGGTAAAGCCGGTGCGACGTTTCTCATCCGAAACCATGATGTCGGGCTGGTTTTCCCGAAGCCATGTCAGCAGGGGAACCATGATCAGATCGATATCCTCTGCGTAGTCAGTAATCGTGACGGCCAGCTGGAAGTGGTATTCAAACGACAGCGAGCTGGCCAGTGTGGAAACCAGGTTTCCGGACTGAATCGCTATCGTCAGGTTGTCAGGATTTTGCTGAAGCAGCGGAACGCTGTTTATCAGCACCTGGCGTAGTTGGGTCGCTTTCAACATCATGCTGCTCCTGGCACGCTTTAATCATCTCAATCTGCAACCCGCACGATGCGAGCGCAGCCTCTAACTGGCGGTTATCCGCCGCCAAATCACCCTGCGTCTGCAGGTTGTTTTCCGGAATGGGGCAACTTGTCACGCGTGGACAACCAGTCCAGATAATCTCGGGCATTGCTGAAGGCCGGACGGCTGTGCAGCCGGATAACGTCAGCAGGCAAAGCAGCAGCGCTCCAGGCACGTAAAGCGGGATTGGCATCGGTTTCTCTTCTGATAATGGTTTCACGATGGAGCGCCTGCGCGCTGGCCTGGTTCTGAAGCAGCCGCAGCGCCGCCTCACGTTTTCGGCTAGCCTGGATATCCGCATCGAGTTGGGCCAGCGCCTTGTCCCGGCTGCTGACGTCAGCCGTCAGCGTACTCACCCTGCGCAGTGCCTCATCCCGTTGATGAATCATCACGCTAAGGCGCCAGCCGGTTAAGCCCAGGGCAATAAGCAAAATGGCGATCGCCAGTGCAACCAGTCGCATCATGCCGCTCCTTTTAAACACCACGCCATTTCGCGCTGGCGACGGTTATCCAGGCCCGGGTTGTAGGTGCCTTTGACATATACCCAGCGCTTAAGCTGCAGGCAGGCATCGTGCCAGCGGCCGCTGTTGATCAATCCCGCCAGCGTTGAGTGGCAGGCGGCGTGCACGCCAACGTTAAAACCGAATGACACCACCGCGTCATAAACCTGGAACGGCATTTCACGTGGCATGCACTGGTCGATCCCGCGTTCAACGCGCATCACGTCGTAAACCAGGTTTACTGCGGCCTGGCGCTCGTTCACCACGCTGGTCGGGGTAACACCTTGCGTGTGACCAATGCCGTTGGTCCAGACGCCGGCGCTGCACTGATAGGGCGAGGTGCGGCAGCCTTCTGCATCGGCAATCAGCTTCAGGCCGGCTTCAGAGGTTTTCAGCATGTTGATATGCGGTAGCAACGCGGCCAGGGCCAGTACGGCCGCCACGGCGCAACGTTTAGCGGTCTGGCTCAAAGTTAAGCCCCTGTAAGTTGCGCTGCTGTAGCTCGTAAGTTTTGCGACGGTAGTGCCAGTTGATAAAAAACGTCGCAACGTTAGTGCACATGGTCAAAACGGCGACGCCAGAGCCAACCATAAAGGCGATATCCTGCGGTGTGTGACGTCCAAACCACATCAGGACGATCCCGATGAGGTAATTAATCAGAGAACTGATTTTTTCCATTGGCGCTAATCCCACAGATTGAGGGTTTCACCCGTGGCCGCCTGAGGCAGCTCCGGTAACAACACTCTGCATCCGTGCGGTAATGTTGGGCCTTGTTCTGCCAGGCCAGGATTGGCGGCATAAACCTGTTCAACCGCCTGCTGCGTGCGTCCGTAGTAACGCCAGCAGATCTCATCAACGGTTTCTTCCTGTTGTGCGTAAATCAGCATTGATTGGCCCCTTATGAGCGTAAAAGCCATGGTCGAGTAGGCGATAAGTTGAGAACATCCGCTGTCGTGGTGACAGGCAATAAAGGCCCCGTTGGCCAACAGAAACCTGTTCAGAGAATTGCACCGTCGGGCCACCAAACCGCCCTGAAGCCGAATCCGGATAACCCGGATACGCGATGTGCATTGGCCTTCGCGCAGAGCGATCCAGAGATTGCTGTGCCTGCCGCTTGTCAGAAGTAGTGTGTGCCTCAGCAGGCGCTTGCTCAACGCAAGGCCGTCCGCTCAAGGCTGGGCGGGCAGAGGGTTACACCCCGAATGCGGGCGCCGATGGAAGGGTCGCGAAAGCGCTGGGATGACGTGAGCACATTTGCTTTCACAGCGACGACCGGGAGAGGTCGTAAGCCAGCAACAGGAAAGGGGCAGTAACCAAAAGATTGCCGCGAACGCTGACAGGAAAGCGGCCGGGATAACGTTATTCAGTAAAGGTGGGGGAAGACTACGCCTGGCGAACAGGGGTTGCTGCAAACGCCTGCAGGCAGCAGATGCCCGGCGTTTTCGGTCGGTCATGACGCAATGTCAGCGATAAAACGTACTGGCGCGGTTTTGCTGTTGCCCGCGCCTGAACCCTCTCATCCGTTAAGATGGCTCAGGCAACGGACAACCGTCCTGATGTCACAGTGAACGCGTCGCCATCATGATTTTTTTAAAGGCGTCGCCGCAAAGACAACAGAAAAGTGGTTATCGGAAAGGGTGTAGTTCGCAGCGATTTCAGCGATCAAATTTAACGCGATTTCCCTGTCACGCTCCCGGCAGGCTCCTTCACTGGTAAGCCTGGCGATAAGTTCGACGCGTTCAAGCATGACTCGCTCATGTAATTCATTTCCCACAATTCCCTCCCCCAAATAAATACTGTACATACATACAGTATCATAGCATTCATTAACTGTGGAAGCGTTTTAAGATAGTTCGTAAAAAATTATATCATGTTGATAGGCATCAACTTTTGTTGTACTGCCTGCCAGACAGGTGAAGGCACACTTACGCCAGAAGCGTAAGAAAAATCAATAGATTTTCCTCATTTACCCATCCAAAACAGCAGGTTTTCACTCCGTCTTTTCGTCACGTCAGGGCGAAAAAGAAATCCTCACCGTTGGCTGGGCTGCAGGAGAAGCATCGCCTCTGTCGTGGCCTGAAACAGGGCCAGGAATGCGTAAAGGCGAAGCCCGGCAGATAAACCTGGAAGCCCTTTCGCCTTGGTGACCTCTGCGCCACGGATCTGTGCGCAGATCGTCAGAGACCTCACTTCTGGCATAAAAACGGCTTACGGGGTCCGTACAGTTATTAACAGAACTCCAAGACAACGAAGCGGACTGGCTTTTTTCGTCGCCCGCATCTTCAGCACGTTTGGGCACCAGCTTCCATAGCTTTAACCGCGTCAGGACTGGCGTATCAGCACCAACGGCAGTGGCGTAAACGCCCTTAATTGACTGGATTTCCTCACCAAATGCATTACAGCTTTCGGCGGGCTGGTACCAGGTGCGCACCGCAAGCGCGTCGCGTTTAACGAACGGGCCGCCCTGGGCATTGATGTAGTCGGCCCATTGACCGGCATCGGCCGCATCGTGCACCGCGGCAAATTCCACGCTCAGGCCATGCGCGGTTTCGGTGTCCGCCATGCGGCGAAGTTCGCGATAAACTGTTACGGGCGCGCCTCCAATAAACTGAAACTGGCGGATGTGCCAGCGTGCTGCCCATGCCGACACCGCCATCGCCGTCTCCCTTAGCGGTTTACCGCTCTCGTTATCCCGCTCGCCCTCTAGCGCATAGCCGTCAATGTTTTTAGAAACATATTTGGCAACATAGCCGGTCGCGCTGCCTTTCGCCGGATCGATCGCTTCGACGTGAAAACGGGCTTTACGTGCCTTTGCGCTGTCTAGTTCCTCACTGTCCTGCTGGCAGGCGTAATGGCGCAGGATCTCGTCTACGCGGTTAACGTCTTCAGGGCGCATAAACATCAGCAGATGCCAGTGGGGCGTGCCATCATGATGCGGCTCCGCAACCCGTAAACCAAAAATGCTGATCTTTTCACGATGCAGTTTGGCCCGCACTTTTTGCCAGAGTGAGCAGAGATAGTGCTGTGTTTCAACCGGGCTGGCCCCCGTCCATTTAGCGTTACGGTGACCACTCTGCAAGGTCGCGTGATAGCGTGACGGCGCGGTTAACGTGTAGAAGCAGGCCCGAAAGCCCATATCCTGACAGATGGTTTCGAAGCCACGAATACGCGTCATCAGTTCAGCACGACGAATAGCCGGATTGGCTACGCTGCCGTCGTATTTTTCAATCAGGCTGATGCGGTTGCCCTCTTCATCCTCCAGATCCATTCCCTGGAGGAAATCACGGGTACGGCGGCGTTGCTCACGCCATTCCGCTACGGCCATAAGGCTGGCATAAGGGGAATGCGTTTTATTAACGTTCGCCAGGGCGATATGCAGATGTTCACGCCAGAAGGCACTGATACGACGCAGCTGACCTTTCCACCATTTTTCCGCCTGCATACGCAGAATGGCCGAGGTCACCGCTTCAGGGCAGAATACGCGGGCGCTGACGGTTTCCCATAAAGGCGGCGTCTGACCCAGCTCACGGGTGATCACCGCCGCGGTCATATACAGTCTGTGGGTATAACGGTAGTCCGTATCGGTTTGGGCGTGAGTGTGCAGTTGCACCAGCTCGGCGTGAATGAAATGCGCGATATCCCCTGCCAGCACATCAGTGTCGGCACGGGACATATCTGGAAGGCGGTTAAAGCGTTTCATCAGTTCCCACAGCGTGCCGGCGGCTCTGGCTGCGCCCTGCGGGCAGGACATGCTGCGGGTCAGCTGTGCGACAACGCCCGTGCGCATATCATGCAGTTGATAACGTCGGTTAACAGCGTCAACACGTGGCAATGTGCGCTCAACAAAGGTTTTTGCTAAGTAGGCATTGGCCCGGGCTGTTCCCTGCTGCTGTTCCAGACTGGCAAGACGACGCTTCACGTCCATCTGGACAATGCTGGGCTGGGCATGAAGAATTTTCTGTCCGTGCAACCACGCCGCAATCTGTCGATGACGGTGCTGCTGCTGGTCATGGGTCAGATACGGGCTGGCTATCGCCAGCCGCGGGGCGTTCCACGGGTAAGCGAACGACATCATCGCGTATTCCCGTAGTGAAGACGTGCTCTCAGCTCGCTCAACTCCTGACAGGAGAGGCAGCGGGTCACGCCCTGCAGCGCACGACGGCGCGCTTCAGGAATCGGTGCGTCGCACTCTTCACAGAACGAGGCGCCGATCGCCACAGGACGTTGCGTAACCTGCGCGATATTTTGCGCCAGGATTTCCTCGCTGCGCTGCTGCGCAATATCGATTGCATCTGCCATTAGCGCATCTCACCTGATTCGTTTTCATAACGCTCAGCTTCAGATCGCAACAGCTCTGCTGCTTCGATGCCGTTTAGCGTCTGCCGCGTAATGTGCGCTGCCATCGCACTCAGCCGCTTCGCCACGGCCAGCGCGCAGGCTTTACGCTCATTATCGAGCAGTTTATTGAGGGTAAAGGCCATGGCGTCGTTCATTGGATGTGTCTCGGTATTCATCATTTCTCTCCAGATTTTGGGCAAAGGCATGCCCGACGGGTTTACGTCATCACGTCAGGGGTGATTTATTTATTCAGGCAGAAAGCAGTCAGCCGTTGAGAACTGACGCGGCAACATGTTTCCCCAGCGGGCCAGCTTATTCATTGCTAAAATGATGTGCTCACGGCGCGCCTGGTCAAAAAACTGGAAAGGCCTGCCAATGTCTTCCAGCCTGAACATGCCCGGGCAGTCGCGGTTAGCCAGGGTTAATACGCAAAATTTAAAGTCATCATTTTGACGATTAAAATAGCGAAGCGATGGGTTTCGGTTGTGATCGCGCAGCAAGCGCCAGTGCTGTCGAAACGCATCAAACGTCATTTTTTCGCTGTGGCAGTCTTGCTCTGCGGTGAAACGTGGCCCGGCAGATGACTGACTGATGACCTGGACGGTGCGGTTCATAGGCTCCTCCGAAAAACGTTGCAGCGGGTTTTGACGAATCAATACCCTCATCGTTATTACAGTGACGTTTTACTGGCGGCGGATTCGCGCCTGTCTCATCCATGACGCTCGTTAAGCATTAAGCGAAACGGCAGGTGCGCAGACGGTTTCCCCCCAGATTGCCCCGGACAGGGCGCGTTGCTGCGCCAGCCGCGGCCTGAGAGCGCTTTCGACCCTGAAAGCGCGCTTTTACGCGCCTCTCCACGTGCGCTGACTGCATTAGCCCTGCATCTCATTGCGACAATAAGGTTCTGGCTTGATGATTGTAAAAATGAGCCTCATCAGGCAAAATCCTGAGTTATCAGATAAAGCCGCACCCTGTTACATCATTCAAAGGCTAACTTAAACTGGAGGATACTTAGACTAAATCTAAGTGTCAATAAAAATGAGCGTTTATACTAATTTCAAATTTCCGAACTCGAGCGCAGAAGCTCTGGATCGCGTTGTCGATGCCTACGGCTTTACCATGAAAATGCAGCTTGCAGATCACCTTGGAATTGCAGCAAGTAGCCTGTCTGCGCGCTATAAACGTGATGTTTTTCCTTCAGATATCGTTTTACAGTGCGTGATGGAAACGGGCGCAGACCTGCAATGGTTGATCACAGGCAAAGGCTCAAAATTTTCTGAAAGCAAACCCGACACGCCCACACTGATTAGAAAAAAGCTAATCAGCGGCAAAATCGAGGAAGCGGGTTATGTGATGCTGGATAAAGCGTTATACGCGCCATTGAAACAGGAACCGCGCAGTGCTTTCTTACTGTTGGCGGAAACCACCCAGTACATCATCGATACCGATTTTGAAGATATGCATGACGGCGTCTGGTTGGTCGAAATTGAAGGAACCGCCAGCGTCAGGACGCTAACGCGCATTCCGGTCAGGAAGGTGCACGTCAGCGGCATCGGCGTAGCGTTTGATTGCGGGATTGATGATATCAGGCTGATTGGCCGCGTGGTTCTGACGATTCAATAAACCGGCGTCGTGCGCACGGCAACGCCTTATCACGGCCTCAGCGTTACTCACAGAATGCGGTACAACGCGGGCCGCCTGCCTCAGGCCGCCCGCTCCGCTCTTAGCGGCAAGGGGTTCCCACCAAAGCGGCTTGCTGATCGCTGAGGTTGGCTCCCCGGTCAATACAGGTTTAACCACGGCTCGCCCGTTACCGCCAGCGTTAACGCTTAATACAGTCCGGCCTTCCCCGCTGAAGAGAAAAGCCGCATCTTGTGCTCGACAACGGCTTTCGCCGCCGCCATCGGGCGCACGTAGAGTGCGCTGGGTTCATGTCCGTTTGACTGCAATTCTTCCTGCAGCGCGACATAAAACGCCTTCTTCATATCGCTGGAGATATTGATTTTCCCTACGCCATACTTAATCGACTCCGCGACCTCGCTGTCTTTGTTGCCCGAGCCGCCGTGCAGAACCAGCGGAATTGTCAGCCGCTGTCTGATGGCTTTGAGACGGTCAATATCCAGTACAGGCTGTTTACCCGCAGGATACAAACCATGCGACGTGCCGATGGCCACGGCAAGCGTATCCACTCCGGTTTCTCTGGCAAACCGCTCCGCCTGGTCGGGATCGGTGTAGAGAATTTCACTGTGCCCCCCTTCCGCGCTCCCCTCTGCCACGCCAATCGTTCCCAGTTCGGCTTCTACCGAGACGTTAACCTTGTGGGCAATGGCGGTGATTTCACGCGTCAGCGCAATATTCTCTTCAAATGGCAAGCCTGAGGCATCGATCATGACCGAGGTATAGCCGGTGCGGATGGCGGTTAAAATATGCGCCAGCGTCTGGCCGTGATCCTGATGAATCACCACCGGCACGGAAGCGTTAACCGCCAGCTCCCTGAGATAGGCGATGAAACTGTTGCCGACGAAAGCGTGCTCATCGGGATGCACTTCCAGGATGACGGGAGATTGCAGGGATTCCGCCACCTCAATGACCAGCCGGGCAAACTCAGCGGAGGCGATGTTGAAGGCACCGACGCCGAACTGATTCTCCTGCGCCACCTTCAGTAACGCCTTCATATTTATCAACATAATTCACTCCTGCGGTAAATGTTGCGGATGATCTTTTTTAATCACTCTGAGGATCAGTGCGGTAAACAGCGCACCGGCGAGAATGGCAAACAGGTAGGCTGAGACATGGGTAATGACGTTCGGTATGAACATAACGAAGATCCCGCCATGCGGTGCGCGGGAAGCACAGCCGAGCATCATTGACAGTGCGCCAGCCAGTCCCGAGCCCGCCACAATGGCGGGAATGACGCGAAGCGGGTCCGCCACGGCATACGGAATAGCCCCCTCGGTGATAAAAGAGAGGCCGAGCACGTAGGTGACCTTGCCGGTTTCGCGCTCCTGAACGCTGAATTTCTTTTTAAAAAGGGTGGTGGCAAGGGCAATGCCCAAGGGAGGAACCATTCCCGCAGCCATACATGCTGCGATGGGTTCGTAGATTCCGGTCGACATCAATCCAATCGCGAACATACAGACGGTTTTGTTAAGCGGCCCGCCCATATCGAAAGCCACCATCATTCCGATAAGCAATCCGAAGATAGCAGCGTTGGCATTTCCCATATCCGTCAGGAAGGTAGTCAGGCTCTGTAACAGCAGCTTAATGGGCTGGCCGACGACCAGAATCATCAGCGCACCGGTCAGGAACACGCTCAACAGTGGCACAATCAGAATGGGTTTGAGTCCGGCAATGGCCTTGGGTAAGTTGATGTACTTCACCACGAGCAGCGTGATGTAACCCGCCATAAAGCCCGCCAGTAAGGCGCCAAGAAAACCCGATCCGGTATGAATGGCTAACATGCCGCCCACCGCGCCCGACACAATTCCCATATTGCCACTAATCGACTTGCTGATGCCCAGTGAAAGAATCGGCAGCATTAACGCAAAAGCGGCACCGCCACCAATATCGGACAGCATCTTCGCAATGGGGTTATAGAGGGGATCGCCTGGCGTGGCGGCAGTGATCCCAAAAGAAAAACTGAGGGCAATTAATATCCCGCCAGCCACGACAAAGGGGATCATCAGGTTGACGCCGGTAATCAGATGCACATAGATGCTCGACAGCGCCGCTTTTTTGTCTTTGTCTCTATCCTGCAAGGTTACGTCTTCTGATGAGGCAGAACAGATTTCGCCGGTTAAGGCCCCGGATAAAATGTCGTCCAGTAATCCATCGGCATCTCTCGCGGCTCGGGTAACGGACACGGTAATCATGCTTTTGCCGATAAAGCGGGAGCAATCAATCTTTTTATCCGCGGCAATAAGCACGATATCAGCACGTTTAATATCCTCTTCAGTGAAAATATAGTCACTTTCAACGGCACCCTGTGTTTCAACAAGGATCGTTATGCCTTTTTTCTCTGCGCTCTTTTTTAAATTGGCTTCCGCCAGATAAGTGTGTGCTACGCCTGTGGGACAGGCGGTAATCGCAATAATATTCATTTTCCCTCCCGGTGAAAGGCTTACTCCTGGGTGTTATTGACTAATAAATTAAATAAGGCCTCTTTTGTCTCTGCGTTTAGTAATGCCTCAACGACTTCATCATCGCCAAGGGCAATTGAAATTTTTGCCAGTAGTTTTATATGTCCCGCGCCGCTGTCGGCTTCTTTAACCGCAAACAGAATCACGAGGCTGACCGGCGAATCGTCCATGGTTTCCCATTCCACGGGGGACGCCAGTTTGGCTACCGCGATCCGGGTTTCGTTCACCCACTGCGATTTTCCATGCGGGATCGCTATCTGATTTTCGAAGCCGGTAGAACCTAATGCTTCGCGCAGCATGACGTCATGAATAAAACCTTCTTTGTTGCTGATAATATTTAATTCACACAAGCTTTGCGTTAATTTCTCAATAACCTCATCTTTATTTTTTGCATTTAGATTCATAAAAACACAGGTCTGACTTAACAGATCGGCCACAACAATTTTATTATGCATCCGTTACTCCGTTAGCATTATCTTCTTTATTAAGGCACTCCATCACCCGCAAAACATCTCTGTTTGAAAACAGGGCAGAAACATAGGCCACAGGATGTTCAGTCTCCTCCAGTCTGATCGTGGAGATAATTAAATCGCACCTGACTTTCTTAATGGCTTCGTTCAGGCGGGCACCCGGCACAATATCCACGATCTCCCATTCGGGAAAGGCCCGGCTGATTCGGCTGGAAAGCAGCTGAGATGTACCAATGCCGCTGGAGCACACCAGCATGACGCGTTTAGTTGCATGACACTTTTCTAACGCGTTCTGGATGTAAATAGTCAGATAGGCAATCTCATCATCCGACGCTGTCGGAAGCCCCCACTGCTGATTAAGGTGCAACACGGCCTGTTTGACGACGTTAAATACCGCGGCAAACTCTTTACGTATCTCGTCCAGCAACGGGTTGTGAATAACAATGCGGTAGGCCAGCCGATTAAGCATGGGCTTCACATGTGACACCAACGCGTTAAGCAGCACGCTGTCGCTGCCAATATTCTGTCTTAATAACGAAGAAAGCCGGGTGATTAAGGTCGTGGCGTAGTTCACAGCGTCTTCGTCGTAGTGCGATGGAGAGGGAAAACCGGCGCTAAACGGATGCCGCCCCGACGAGATGAGGTATTGATAAATATAGTGAACCTCAACGGCCGCGAAGGAGACCGCGTAATTTTCCTCCAGCCATCTGACCGCTTGCCGGGCGACTGACCATTCGTGATTGTTGTAACCTGCCATGTCCGACTCCGCTGGCGCGGGTGGCGTGCCGTTAAGCGCTCTTTTAATCGTCACCAGCAGATGGGAAAACAGGTTGGTATAATAGGGCTCGCTAATGGCGCAGTGCAGCGCCTCTTCAATGTAGGTGATCAGATTAATGCAGCAGGCCACATTGTCGCTGCCAAACTCCGCCACCAGCTGAACGCGCGAAAAACGATCGATGCGGCTGTCGGCGACAGGGTAACCACTCATCACGCTGAAGGTAATAATCTCTTTCAGCGCCAGACGAATATCCCGGTCGCTGCCGGTAATACAGGTTCCGCTATGGCTACGCGCGATGCGCAGTGAAAAAGGCGCTAACCAGACCTCAATTTTTCGTAAATCTGCCACGATGGAAGAGCGGCTGATAAAATATTTTTCCGCCAATGCGCTCAGCGTGAGCGGTGATGGAGAACAGGTAAGCAAGTCTGTTGTGATGGCGACCAGCCTTTTATTTTTCAACAAACCTTTTACCTCTTCCCCATGCAGATCCACAGGTAAGGCGACGCCATTTTCCAGCAACAATCCCAACCCGGGTTTGCTGAGGATTCGGCTCTCCTTGTCGGCGAAATAGTGATTAACGGAATCCACATCGCGGCGCAGCGTACTGGCTGAAACCTTCAGCGTCCGGGCAATATCTGTTGCCGAGCGCCATTCGCCCTGAGAAGCTAAAAGATGAATTAATGCCTTTTGTCTTTGGGTCAGCACGTTGACTCCCGGCTTCGCTAGGTGATCCAGATGCTCGGTCATTACCGTTATATCTGCCTTGTTCCGGTAGAGAAATACCAAACCATGGCGTCGATATGACCATAATAGTGAACAGTGCACCTGCAATGCTGCTAACCCGGTTCCATTCGTGCAAACTCCAGCGTGTCGCGGCGTGACAGAAAGAGCGGGCCTGAACATCAGGCCCGATGCGGTTAATGTCCGCCAAAGACTTTTTCAACTTCTTCGGGTTTGTCATGTACGCCAAAACGATCGACAACGGTTTTTGTCGCCTCGTTCATGCCACGAATCTCGACATCCGCCCCTGTCCGACGGAATTTAACCACCACCCGATCAAGCGCGTTAACAGACGTGATGTCCCAGAAATGGGCATGGGTTACGTCAATCACCACCTTTTCCAGATCCTCCTGAACGTCAAAGCTGCGGACAAAGCGATCGGCGGAGGCGAAAAATACCTGCCCGGTAATGGCGTAATGGCGACAATCGCCTGATCGCGTGGAACTGACCGCCATAAAGCGTGCCACTTTGGTGGCAAAATTTAATGCAGCAATCAGCACGCCCACGATGACGCCAAAGGCAAGATTATGGGTAAAAACCACGACCAGCACGGTAGCTATCATGACGACGCTGCTTGAGAGAGGATGGGTGCGTAACGTCGCCACCGAACGCCAGGAGAAGGTACCTATCGAAACCATTATCATGACCGCGACCAGTGCCGCCATGGGAATCTGAGATACCCACTGGCGCAGAAACACCACCATCACCAGCAACGTGATACCCGCCGTGAGTGTGGAAAGCCGTCCACGACCGCCTGATTTTACATTGATCACCGACTGACCAATCATCGCGCAGCCTGCCATTCCGCCGATGAAGGAGATACAGATGTTGGCGATGCCCTGCCCCTTACATTCGCGGTTTTTGTCGCTCGCGGTGTCCGTCATGTCATCAATAATGGTCGCCGTCATCATCGACTCCAGCAAGCCAACCACGGCCAGACCTGCGGAGTAAGGCAAAATGATCAACAAGGTGTCGATGTTCAAAGGCACGTCGGGAAGCAGAAAAATGGGCAGGCTGTCAGGCAGTTTGCCCATATCGCCCACGGTTCGCACATCCAGGTGCAGAAACAATGAAACTGCCGTCAGAATCACAATGCAGATCAGCGGTGACGGCAGTGTTTTGTCGAACAGTGGATAAAGATAAATAATCGCCAGGCCGGCGGCGGTGAGCGCATAAACATGCCAGGTGACATGAGTGAGTTCAGGCAACTGCGCCAGGAAAATCAGAATGGCCAGCGCATTAACGAATCCCGTGACCACCGAACGCGACACATAGCGCATCAGGTTGCCGAGTTTACAGTAACCCGCAATGACCTGAAGTACGCCGGTGAGCAACGATGCGGCAAGCAGATACTGCAGCCCGTGCGTTTTGACCAGCGTCACCATCAGCAACGCCATCGCGCCGGTGGATGAGGAAATCATCGCCGGACGCCCACCAAAAAAAGCCATGACAACCGGAATACAGAAGGCGGAGTAAAGACCCACTTGAGGATCGACACCCGCGATGGCAGAAAAAGCGATCGCTTCAGGAATCAGCGCGAGCGCGACAACAATACCAGCCAGCACGTCACCACGGACGTTACCCAGCCAGTCCTTACTCGTCGAGGACAGCAACATAGTATTTTCTCAAATTTTGAATGCAGTTCGCCCAAAAGGGCAGATTTCAGACAGAAAGCGTCACATCCACAGACGGGATGTCAATGAGGTGCGTCCGAATGGGATCGGGACGACAGGGAAGGGATAAAACTCAGGGTGGCGTGATACGCATGACGGTTAAAAACTCCTTATCAGCATGGGCTGGCTGCAGCAAGGCACTGCAGTAACATTGCCGGGTCATCTCAGGCAACGCCCTGTTCAGCTGACTACTTTACACAAAAAATCACCCGCACTGGAAGCCTGAATTTGCCTTACAGCCCAGGCACTCCCGGCCAGCGGCGGGAGAAATCCTCAATAAGCGCTTGTAAAACTGCTGTTTATTGATTTTATAACATTGCGTGCCGCAGGCGCATATAGCCTGACTGACCGCATAAATGAACGGTCAGCCAGGCGTGACGCATCGCTTCGGCGCGTCGTTACACTCTGAATGCCTCAACCATACCGCGTAATGAATGTGCCTGTTCAGACAGGGACTGCGAAGCAGACGAAGACTCTTCGACGAGTGCCGCGTTATTCTGGGTGACCCCGTCCATCTGGCTGACCGCAATGCTGACCTGAGAAATGCCCTGCATCTGCTCCGAGGACGCCATCGAAATCTCATCCATTGCGCCCGCCAGTTCGTTCACCATGCCCACGACTTTTAAGATGCTTTCACCCGTACCGGCCGCGACGTGCACGCCGCTGTCCACCTGCTCTACGGCACGTTCGATAAGTTCTTTAATCTCTTTCGCTGCGGTGGCGCTTCGCTGCGCCAGCGTTCTGACCTCGCCGGCAACAACGGCAAATCCGCGTCCGTCTTCACCCGCCCGCGCCGCTTCGACAGCGGCGTTCAACGCCAGGATGTTTGTCTGGAACGCGATACTTTCAATCACGCCGGTGATGTCACGAACCTTGGTAGCACTGGATGCGATTTCATTCATGGTGTGAGACATCAACTGCACCTCTGACTCACCAGTGCGTGCCAGGGTTGCAGCCTCTCTGGCAACGGTGGCGGTATGCTGAGCACTGGCAGTATTACTTTTCACCGTCGCGGTCAACTGTTCCATACTGGCCGCCGTTTCCTGCAGGGCTGCGGCCTGCTGTTCAGTGCGTGATGACAGCTCAGTATTGCCCTGGGCGATCTCGTCTGAGGCGGAGGCGACCGAACCTGCCGATTCTTTGATTTGCGTAACCAGACTTCGCAGGCTGGACTGCATGTTAGCCAGCGAGGCAAGCAGGCTGCTGGAATCGTTGTGGCGGAGTATGACCGGCGCTGTGAGGTCGCCGCTGGCGATGGCCGCAGACAGTGCCTGGGCCTGGGCCGGTTCCCCGCCCAGTTGGCGCATCAATACTCGGGTAATGATGAAGCCCGCCGCAATTGAAATCGCCACGGAAAGCGAGGCCAGAATCATTAAGATTGTGGTTGCTCTGTGAACGTTTTGACTGGTGTTTTCAACCGACCGCTCACTGTCTTCCATTTGAATATTCGTCATTTCCTTGAGGGCTTCCAGCAACTGGCCCTGCAGCGGCCTGACCGTTTTTATCAGGTAGCTTATCGCTTCTTGCTGTTTATTTTGCAGGCCTAACTGCCCTGCGTGATCCAGCACGGCCAGAACGGGGCCTTCGCTGCTGACGATCTTGTCGAAGGCTTCCCGGGCCTGCGGGGTTGAATCTTCGGCGACCATGGCAGCAAGCCGTTCGCGGTTTTCAATATAACGGGCTTTTTGCGTGACAATACGCTGCCATTCCTTCTGCATCTGGTCGGCTTCGGTCAGCAGGGCAAGGTTACGAACGATGACGGCCATATCACGTAACCCGCCGTACATTTCCATCCCCAGACGGTATTTCTTCATTTTGACATTGACGGCATTGTCCATGCCATTACGGGCATTATTCAGGCCGTTATAGGCCACCGAGGTGCAGATAATGAATAACGTAATCAACAGGCCAAAGCTGATAGTGAGACGCGTAGAGATTTTCATGGGGACTCCTGTTTATGTTAGGAAACAGGTATCGGTTGAAATAATAAAAACCACAGTAAAAAAATCATAAATAATAGTTATAATAATGTAAGACATTGATAATCATGTTATTATAATAATTTCCTTTAATAATTTGACGAATGCGACTTTATATTCTATCGCGCCATGAAAAAATAAATATCACCAACCAACCCTTTATTAAAAAATATTCCATGCTTCCTTTTCGATTAAGAAAAATAATATAAAACGTCGTTGCTGCGGCATACTCTGCTGATTGATGGGCTTAACGCTATGGATTTTTGCTGTCAGCCGCGATTGTCCGGTCAGGAAGACCCGCAGACTGTCCAGGGAGTGGGTTTGTGCAACGGACAGGATAACGAAAGGATAAGTCACTGGCTGTGCCTGACGATCACCGCTGCTATCATGGCAACGAAACCGGTAGCGATGACGGTTTGGATTTGGGTTTGGGTTTGGATTTGGGTTTGGGTTTGGGTTTGGATTTGGGTTTGGATTTGGGTTTGGATTGAGGTTTGGGTTTGCGGGTGAGATAACAGGAGCCAGACTGCCGCCATTCATAATTAGCGCTGCGCGAGAGAAATGGAGTAGCGTTGAGCGTTATCACTTTAATTTTTATGCATGCGCATGCCAGCATCCCGACAAGGGCGCTTTTTTAAAACACACAGAATAATTAAACGGGGATATTATCGGCACATTTTTTAAAAACTTTACTGTTTTTGTATTTTTTAATAAATGAAAAGGTTTTCATTTATCACAACCCCGGACATACCTATTTATGATTAGCCTGAGGTTATCGAAAAAATATTAATTTGGCTTAACCGGATCCAAAAGAAAATATTGTGCATTTCTAACGTGGAAAATAACACACCACATTCTATAATCTCCTCTACTATGGAAAGTAGATTTTCCCCTGCGCATTTCAACAGACACATAGTGACCAAGAGTCACGCGCAAGGCCTTGATAAATAGAAATTTAACAAAGATTATTATAAATAAATTACACGAATAATATTTGATGACATTCATCAAAAAACACCATTTCACCTGGAATTCAATAAATGAAAAACATTCTCAATAACATTAGTCTGCCGACTAAGTTCCTGATCCTGGGGATTTTCGCGTTGGTATTATTTGTCTTTCCCACCTATTTATTTATCCAGACGGGTAATCAGGCTATTGATGCGAAGAAACAAGAACTGCAGGGCGTACCGGTCGAAAAAGATATCCTGACGTTGCTTAACCTGATTCAGCGTCACCGTGCTGAAAGTGCAATCGCCATTTCATTGAATAAACCTGATAATGCGCCGCGCCTGGCACTTGCCTCTCAGATAGATACCCTGACAGATACTATTGCCGCAGAATTACGCCAGTATGATGCCAGTGCGCAGCCGACCCAGCGCTTCAACGGCGTCAAAGCCGCCTGGTCTCAGCTTCAGCAAGATGTTGCATCGGGTAAACTGACGCTGGCTACCAGCCTTTCGCATCACGCGCTGCTGATTCAGAACTTACTGGACACCAACCAGGACATTCTTGATTTATATGGTCTTTCTTTGGACGCGGACCTCAATACGTATCAACTTATCATGAGTATCTATGGTCGGTTACCTGAACTGACCGAGACGCTTGGACGCATCAGAGCCAGCGGTACCTCTGTGATTGCCGCGGGTGCCAACGCATCCGATTCTTCACGCGGCACGATGGAGTACCAGATTGAAGGGGGTAATGCGGCGCTGGAAAAATTCAGTAATGTGTTAAATAAAGCGTTTGCCGTAGAGCCGGATCTCAAATCTGAATTTACCGCGCTGGCGAATGATGCTTTCCAACGTTCCGCCAGCGTCCTTAAACTGGCTGAAGATGTCTTTATTACAAAACGTGTTCAAATTACCCCTGTTGAATATGTAAAAGACTTCACCCAGGCTATTAACACTTATAACGATCTTGGCATGAAACTCAGCCTTCAGCTGGGAAAAACACTGAACGACCAAATCGACCAACGTCGTCGTTCACAATATATATTGCTGGCTTCACTGATCGCCGTGGCCTTGCTGGCCGTATGTGTGGCGGTGATGATCAGCCGGTCCGTTACCCGTCCGGTAAAAGAAGCGGTTTTACTTGCCAGTAAAGTGGCCGCCGGTGATTTAACGACGACGATTACCGTGTCAGGTAAAAATGAAATTGCTGAGTTGCTCAATGCGCTCTCGCAAATGCAGCAACGTCTTGCGCTTCTGGTATCGAATATTAAAAACAATGCGTCAACCATCGCAAACTCCTCTGAAGAAATTGCGATGGGCAATAACGACCTCTCTTCCCGAACTGAAGAACAAGCGGCCTCACTGGCGGAAACCGCGGCCAGCATGGAGCAGCTCTCTTCTATCATCAAGCAGAATGCTGACAACACGCGCTACGCATCAGATATGGCGGTTTCAGCCACTAACGCAGCGCTGAAGAGCGGCGAAGCGATGACTTCTGTAATGACTACTATGCAAAAAATTCGCAGCAGTTCGGGGCAAATCGAAGAAATCACCTCCGTTATTGACAGCATCGCCTTCCAGACGAATATTCTGGCGCTGAATGCGGCCGTGGAAGCAGCGCGTGCGGGCGAGACGGGCAAAGGTTTTGCCGTGGTTGCCGCTGAAGTCCGGGCGCTGGCCCAGCGTTCGGCCAGCGCAGCGAAAGAAATTAAGGGCCTGATTGAGCAGTCCGTTGGGCATTCGAATGAGGGCTTAATGCTGGCGCAGGATGCCGGCAGCAAAGTAAAACAGAGCGTCGAAGCAATTGAACAGACATCTCAGTTGATTCGCGATATCTCCTCATCCTCTGAAGAGCAAAGCAGCGGCGTAAGCCAAATAAATATTGCGGTTAATCAGATGGACCAGGTCACGCAGCAAAACGCCGTGCTGGTTGAACAGTCGGCGTCTTCTGCTGACGAGCTGGCAAAACGTGCAAGCGATCTGCGCGACATGGTCTCTGTGTTCCGCACCGCTTAATCTTCTCCTTAATCTTCTCCTTTTGCCACTGCCGTCAGCCTTTGGCTGGCGCAGTGGCCGTTATAATCCCTCATGCCCGGCGTTAGCCAGGCAACTTTCGACCAGAAAAACAGCGAAATCACACGGATGATTAATTGAATGATTACCGAAAGAAACTTATTCTGTTCGCCGTAAAAAAACAGTAAGCGGTCAACGGCACTCTGCTAATGTCCGAAGGCTGGGGTTGTTACGGTCCATCGGTGCATTCTCATTTTGATATAGAGCACCTACCCGTTGGGCTAAGCTGTGCTAACCTTCCGGTCTCAGAATCGCCATTCGGGGAGAATATGAACAACGTTTTTGACGAAAAAATGACGGACATCATCATCGGTGAGATGGTGACGCAGCTACTGAATGAGGATGCGGCTATCTCGTGGAGCATTCTCCTTGAGAGGCTGCAACAGTTTCTGGACATCGAGCGGGATGAAACCCGGCTCAGAGCGGCTTTGCGGGCGATGGATGAGATACGCGCCGAAATGCTGTTACATCCGGCCGAGAACAACGGGGTTGAACCTCATCCGGCAAATCTTCATCAGCTTCACTAAGTATTGAGCAACACGGCTGGACATTCCGTTTACGCGTTGTGAGTGGTCTACCGTCTGAACGACAATTTATAATATCGAAACAATGACAGTAATAATCCAGAAGCCACTGCTCTGGCGGATAACCGCCCCATGAGCGACGAGACCGCCAATGAAGATATCTATACCCTGATTGGCAGGATAGTTACCCATCTGCTCAGGCCAGATGGGGAAATACACCTGCAGGACATACTCAGTTCGTTGCACCACTTCAGCCAGCAAAGTTCCGATAAAGGTGAAAAGCGAGCCTGCGAGGAAGCCATCCGTTTGCTCTCCAGACAGCTCCACTGAGAGACAGTCACTCAGCTCTCTGCCGGGTGTTACCTTAAATCGCCAGGCCCGCTAACGCCTCAGAACAAAACGCGATTTTTTGCCCTTATGCCTGTTCTTCCTGAGAGCACGTGCGGCCGACCACAATCTCAAGGCAACTCCGCAATACATCCAGCTGTACAACATCTTCTGTACTCTCCAGCTCGGCAATCAGATTGATAATAATGGCCTTGCTGGTCACTTTTTGTCCCTGAATGACAATATTACGGATCACTGCATCCAGCACTGCACTTTCAGCCTCAAGTTTATCGCCCGCACCGCGAAAGAGGCGCATAATTTCCGCTTCGGTCGTGCTTTGCTGAGTGTCGATGGTGTTCTGCATGATGCTCTTCTTAATCAATGTCAATTTAGTGGACACGTGGTAATGCCGCGAAGCGGGCAGAAATACAGACGTGTCTGTCCTGGGTAGTGATGATTGCACTACGCATAGTAAAAAAGTTTTTTGAAAAGGCGTGAGACGAGCCTTAATGCTTGCGACTGTTGTCCGGGACGCTTTGACCGAATGCAAGCGCCGCAGAATCAACGGGATCACGCGCGGAGGCAAACTCGCTCTGCACTTCGGCGAGCACCTTTTCAATGGCCTCTTGCCGCCCGGCATCCGTTTCATCTCTGAGCATAGACTTTAGCCTGTTAGCCAGGGTCGCACCGCTGATTCTGTCATTGCTGTCCAGTAGCGCAATCACCGCCTCGCCCATGATGTGCTCAGTCAGTTTCTCAAGTTTGTCTTTCAGCATACCCGCACCTCTGATGACATTGTGCCCATACAACCGGGCAAACCAGCCTCAAACGCTCAGGCTTCTAATGACCTGCTAATTTGGCCGATCAGATTGATGCTGCGAGACGTTATTACCCTTTAACGTAACGCGGCACGAATCTCAGCGGTCAAAAAGCATGCCGATAAGTTTCTGGTAATGCTGCTCTTCTTGAGGCCCGGTCGACTGGCTAAGGCGACGGATCAGCGCGCTGCAAATGGCCTTACGGTTAAGGCTTTTACCTGCATGCAGGATCTCAAGAATGACCTGACCCAGCGTCTCTTTTTCAGAAGGCTGCGTGTCATTGCCGAAGTAGCGCGCAATGTCATGGACGGTATTTGTAGTGGTTTCGTTCTGATGCATGCTAAACCCCCCAGATGTGAAATTGAGTGAACTATAACCAAGCCTTGTCCACTAAACTTATACAACATCTGGAAAATTGTACAGGAATTCCGTTTGTTCCCTGCGCTGAGAATTGTGCATAAAGTGCTATGCCCTGTATAACAATTACTTGCGTGAGTATCAGATTCTTAACCTTTAGAACGTTACCCACTCTTTAACAGGCAAAGACTGTCTTAGACATTCCTTTTTCATGTCGCAAGGTGAACCTTGTACAAGTCTCTGGCAGCGAAGCTATCTGTCATCGTCCTCATCCGAACGGAATCGGATGACATCATCATTGCGCTTCGCGTTTTCATTCTGGTTCGCCAACATAAGCCACCTCAGACTCGCATTGGGACGGGCATGCGACTGCCTGAACTGTTTCAGCCAGCTACGGGCAGCAAAAATCTCTGCCAGTCTGTTGTCACAGGTTTCCTCTTCGGCCATCTGGTTGAGCTCTGTGATGAGCGTATCAAAACTTATTTCTTTCTCACCGAGAGCCAGGCTGACCACGGCTTCACCAAGAATGACGTGCTCTTTCTCATCGTCATGAAATAACACTGTATCCTCCTGCTTTATAAATTACATCGTTTCTACATAAGCTATTTTAGTGACCCGAGGCCAGATGACAAAAATATTTCCTGGCCATCAGAACAATATTTTACAGGTGCGAATATCTTATATTTTAAATGCTTTTTTTAACCTGATGAAAAACAATCATTTTGTGGGTTAATTTACTTACTAAAATCCTGTAAAAGACTATTCTTAAAGCGCAGCCTGGCTGAAAATGGTCGAACCAGGCCTGACGCAGCAAGGCTTGCGGGTCGGTGGTCATTAACGTCTCGACATCTTTAAAGAGGCAATCTGCGCAGCATTTAACCCTATAACCTGCCTTATTTTATGATTTTCATCTGATAATTTCACTTGTCACTTTTTAAGCGCCCGCTTATCACAACCTATAAAACCACACTCAATGCAGTGTTGTTTTTTTACTGATGCAGAAGACAGGATTTATTGCGGATAACATTTCCCGACGAGGTGACCAGCCCAATTTCCCCCTCCTGCAACGTTCAAAAAATCAGGCAGGTTTCGCGGTGAGTTTGGAAAACAAATATGCGCGGGTATGCCGGTATTCGTGTTTCTCAGCGGCGTGCAGACATTGTCACACCGGGCCCAGAGAAAGTAAGCCAAACGGCACAGATTTTTGTTAGGGCACGATCGGTAATACTGCTGTACAGCAGCCCCCAGGATCGGTTAACTTGCGCACAACTCTTCCTACTTTACTCAAGGGAACACTATGCGCCAGAACGGTTTACCACCTTCGGGGAAAACCAGCAGTCTGGCCCACTATTTCAGCCAGATTGATCATCCCCACCAGCTCGAAACGCTGGGCAGGATAGCGGTTGAAATACTTCACGAGAATAAGCCCGTCAGTCGACGGATCATCTGTCTTAAGCTCATCGGCTGTCTTGAAAAAGCCACCCGTGAGGAAGACGCTTTGCATTATCGTGAACTACTGGCCATGCTATTCAGTCAATAACACCTGCTAAACCGTGCTTCCATCAATGAGCACGTCAAACCCAACACCGCTCTCTACGTAACATCACGTCGGAATCCGTCTCTCCCTCGCTGCGCTCTGCTGTATAGCACAGTGCGAGTAGCGGTTTTCAGATGCGCTACGGAGGGCGAGCTCCCCCCTTACGCTTTACGACAAAATGCAAACCCCCTGACGCCGACAAAAAAAATGCCCGCACCTCGTTAAAGGGTCGGGCCGGAGTTCTCAGGGAAATCCTAAATGACTTCCAAACAGCGTTTTTAAATTAGTTCACCATCTGAATTGTCGCCAGTCGAAATCGGACAAATTTTTTCTATACCTGAAATACGTCTCTAATTTTTTGCTGATAAGTGCCGTCTGACAGTAAGAATTAAGCTTCATATCACATTTTTGCAAAGTCTTATCGGGCCGGTTCCATGTTCTGCCTGGCGAGCCGATAAGGGTAATGTGAGTTGATTATCACAATGATTGTCCTGACCACATGTTGCTTACTTCGGCACCCTTGCGGTGCCGTTTTTTTGTCATGCGTGGGGTCAATACGTGCCTGGCGGGGTTTGCCAGGCACAGTGAAACGCTATCCCTGACGGGAACACGGCGAAGGCTTAATTCAACGGGGTGAGATAGAGTTGTTCAAACCGGGGTGCGCTGACCGGAGAGCCCGTCTGATTGCCCTGCAAAACGTCGCATTCAGCCGTGCAAATCAACGCGTGCTGTGCGTCGTTCTCAATGCCCTCGGCGGCCACCGTAATCCCCATATTTTTAGCCAGTGACGCGATAGCGTTGATTAACAGCCGGGTTTTGTTGCTCTTCTCCAGTTGCAGAGTCAGTGATTTATCAATCTTAAGCCCCGCGACGCAGCGATGTTGTAACAGGCTCATTGAGGCAAGGCTTCGGCCAAAGTGATCAACGATCAATAATGCTCCCGTCGCCTGAATGGCTTCTAAAACCTGCGATTTGATGTCCACAGTATTGGTCAGCAAGGGTTCGTCCACTTCCAGGTCGATAAAACTTGCGTCATCGCCGGCACACTGACGGATCACCTCTTCAAGGCCAGCCTCCATTAGCTGGCGCGGAAACAGGTTAATACTGACCCGCAGGGACAGATTTTGCGCACGCCACTGCTTAACCTGACTGACGGCAGACTGAACAATCCACGTCCCCAGAGTAATGGACAAAGGGCTTTTAATCAGCATATCGATGAAATCAGCGGGAAACAGCAGGCCCCGCGCCGGATGCATCCAGCGTACCAGGGCTTCACAGCCGATTAACTCGCCATTCTGGGCATCAAACCGCGGTTGATAATGCAGAACAAACTGCTGCTGGCGAACGGCGGCTTCCAGCTCACGTTCAAACCGACGCCGCCCCAGTTCCGCCTCACGAAACTCAGACTTAAACAGCACTGACTGGCCTTTGCCGCTTGCCTTAGCCCGGTACAACGCCAGATCGGCTGCTGACATCACCGATGAGGTATCCGTCGCGTGATGGGGAAAACTGGCCACCCCGGTGCTGGCACCGACCGCTATAGTCGAATCCATGTAATGAAAAGGCGTCTGAATCGCGGCGGTGAGTTGCTGGGCAATCTTCATCGCCTCATCGCTACCGCAGGGCAGTAAAACGATAAACTCATCGCCCCCCAGGCGAGCGGCGGCGATAGCCTGAGTGCAGACAGCGCGGATTTGCTCAGCCACATGGCAAAGCAATGCATCACCAGCCGCATGACCGCGGGTATCGTTAACGTCTTTGAAACTGTCTAAATCTGTCATCAGCAGCGTATAAGGTACGCCTGATTCAGTTAGTTTGCTGAGCTGCGTCATGAAGGCGCTTCGGCTGGCAAGCCGTGTCAGCATGTCCAGTGAGGCCAACTCGCACAGACGGGCTTCGCTCTCGTAACGAAGCGTCACATCCCGAATGATCATACCGATGTAACGCTCAATGCCCTCCCGCCAGCCGGAAAAAGAGACTTCCGCCGGAAACTCTTCCCCATTGCACCGCTTGCCCCAGATCTGCAAGGTACGCGGCGCTGAGATAGCCGCCTCTTCATGTTCAAGGCGCTCAAGCTCATTGCGGTAATCCGTCTGGCAGCGCTCCGGAATGAGTCCGGCAACGTATTTACCCGCCATCTCTTCAGCATCATAGCCAAACATCTTGGTCGCTGCAGGGTTCCAGAAGGTAATTCCCCGGTTCAAATCCGTACAGATAATGGCATCGGGCGAGGTTATCGAGATGGCTTCGAGGCGCTGCTGACTGGCATGACGCAGCACCTCCATACGATGAACTTCCATGCGATCCATGACCAGTGCGGCAAGATCGGTCAGATTCTGACGGTCGGTCGTACTCATCGCGGGGCGTGGATGATTATCGGTCAGACAGAGCGTACCAATGCGATGCCCGTCCGGCGTAATCAGCGGCACACCCGCATAGAACCGGATAAAAGGATAACCCTGCACCAGCGGGCTGTTTGCGAAACGGGGATCGTCGAGCGCATTGGGAACGCAAAGGATATCGTCACTTTCGAGCGTGTGGTGGCAGAACGCGACGCTTCGCGAGGTTTCTGTGATTTGCAAACCATAACGCGACTTAAAAAACTGCCGTTTTTCATCAATCAGCGACACAAATGCGACCGGCACGCTGAACAGTCTGGCCGCCAGGATAGTCAGTCGATCAAAGGCTTCATTGGGCGGCGTATCCATCAGATGGTACTGGGCAAGCGCACGCAAGCGTGCGACTTCACAGCCGCTTTCAGTTGAGTGCTTCAGAGTTTGTCCTCCTGAGGTCATATACTGTGGCCGGGCATCTCACAGTAAAAAGAGGACGCCTGCAATCAGACAGAACCAGGTAACGCACTACACATCAACCTGAAGCCGCAACATAGGTCCGCCTGTACAGCATAATGTCAGAGATCAGAAACCTGTACTGATAACGACATCTACTCTTACATAGTGCCCGATGTTGTAATTATCGTCCGTTCAGGAGCGAACTTCATAGCTAAAACCGTGTTTACGCTTTTAAAGGGTAAAAATCGTCATTTTTTCTGTTGCGGCACCAGTTCGTAATGGGGATGGCGCCCCGCAAGCAGCAGCAGAAGCTCATACTCCCCCTGACTCAGCAAGGCGACCTTGGCGGTGGCCTCTTTGGTTTGCCATGCCCGCAAACTCAGATCGAAGCGTTCGGCAGCCCCTTCCTGCGACAGGCCAGCGGCAATCCGCAGTTCACGCACGTTATTCTGGACGGTAACGGGCCGTCGGACGATTGAATTTCCCAAACCAGGCTCCCTGTGGATAAAGTAGGGTAACAGGTCGTCAGCCGATCCCTTCGGTGTCCGCTGACACATCTGTCTGCAACCGTTGCAGCACACATTTCATAAGGATTTTTAATCTTATCTGTTGAAATGTCAAACAGGGGACAGTTCGTCTGCTGGGATTATTTATCTCTAAAAGGAGGGTCAGTCCAGCCCGGCTTATTTTGATTAAGCGAAACGCCTTTATATTTAACTGGCTCAAAATTTTGGTTTTTATTCTGTGTTGTTATTATGTAAGTAAATATTTATCACGGAATGCTCTATTTAATGCAAACAAAAAACCCCGCATCCGATACGGGGTTTTAAAAGGCATCGCGGCAGGTTAGCGCGTTTATAAGGTATCAGGTTGTTCCCAGTCCCTTAATATCTTATGAGACAGGCACGAATTAACGGCCAAACGCGACCCACGCATCATCATCTTTGGTCGGTGCAGAGACGATGTGACGCTTCGCCGGTGCTGGCGTGACTGGGGAAAACTGAGCGGGGGACGTCGCGGGTAGCGTAAACCGCGTGATCACGCTGGTCAGCGTTTCCGTCTGATTATTCATGCTCTCTGCTGAAGCCGATATCTTATGAACCAGCGTGCTGTTTTGCTGCGTCACACGGTCAATCTCGGCAACGGCGATCGTCACCTGAGAAAGGCCCTTGCTTTGCTCTTCGGATGCCAGCGCTATCTGGCTAATCAGCTCGTTAACGCTGCTCACGCTCTGCAGGACCTCTTCCATCGTGCTGCCGGCGCTGTCGGCTGCTCCGCGCCCTTCACCAATCCGCGCGACCGTGTCCGCAATCAGTCCTTCTATCTCTTTCGCCGCTTCAGCACTGCGCTGGGCCAGCGACCGAACTTCGCTGGCAACAACCGCAAAGCCACGCCCCTGTTCCCCGGCACGTGCGGCCTCAACCGCGGCGTTGAGGGCCAAAATGTTGGTCTGGAACGCGATGCCATTAATGGTGGCAGTAAACTGGCGGATTTTTTCAGCCCCCACGGCAAGTCCCGTCATCGCGGTCACTACTGTTTTAACCAGCTGCTCGCCTTTCTGCGTTGTCTGGGCTGTTATACCTGCCAGCTCACGCGCTTCACGACTGTTTTCAGCATTGTGCCGAACGGTGGCCGTCAGTTGCTCCATGCTGGCAGCCGTCTCCTCCAGCGCCGCTGCCTGGGTGGCCGTTCGGTTCGACAGGTCAGCATTCCCTTTCGCAATATCCCCCGCTTCAAAGTTCAAAACAGAGGCGTTATCGCGAATAGCCAGAACGGTATTTAACAAGCTTTGTTGCATTTCTTTTAATAAAGGAACCATTTGCCCGACACAATTCCTGCCAAGATCTTCGGGTTCACGGGTCAAATCACCTTCGGCAATCACGCGGAAGTGAGCGCGCAGTTTCGCGACCGGTCGCACCAGGTGCACCACCAGATAACGGTCGCAAAAGAGCAGCAGCGCGGTGACGGCGGCCAGCGTCACCAGAAAGAGATCGACCAGCTTCTGATGCTCATTGCGCAGCGGTGCCTGATCAGCGGAAAGCTGCTGTTCAAGTGCCGTGAGCCGTTCCTGAGTTGCTGCGGGATAATCCTGAGGCGCGCTGGTGAGAGCGGTACGATACCGCTGCCAGTCAGCCTCTGCCGGTGCCTGGGCGGCAATGTCTGCATGCGTAGCCGTTGCGTTAGCCTGCACCTGCAAGCTGGCGCGATTAAGAAAAACCAACTGCTGAGTCAGGCTGTTACTGCGGCTGGCCTGATGGTCGATTTCATTGATGATGAACGATCCATATGCGCCGGCTAACGCGATAATCATGACAGCAGCGATAAGGATCCAGAGGACAACGCGTCTGATTGTAAAATTTTTTAGAATATTCATGGTATTTCCCCGGTGTGGCGGCGTAAAAAAAACTAAAATAAAATATTCACGGCTAATAGTTGCGAGCAAAACAATAGCGCGCTACTCTTATCTGAGTATTGTGGCAGCGTTATTGAAAAAATAAAAATCAAAAATTGATTAAATGTATGCATCGTCGATAACTAATAAATTCATTAAAGAAAATAAAAAGAGACATAAAACCAGAACGCGCCTATTATTTACCGAGAAAAAAACTATTTTTTATTTTCCTTTCGCCGAGTCCGGCCTCATTCCGGTGTTTTTATTCGACATTTTTTCTTTTTAATTTCGCGCCGTGAGCAATCCGGAGCGGAGGACACACATGCTTATGAATCTCGACGGCGATCATGAACGCCGCACGCGTGCCCTTGAGGCCCTTCGCTACCCCGATGAAAGTCGGGATGATGTGCTGAGAAAATTCGTCAGGCTTGCCAGTCAGGCGCTGAATATTCCCGGCAGCTTTATTTCGGTCATTGATGACGAATTCCAGTACATTCGTGCCTCACACAACTTCAAGCTGGAGCGCTCCTCCCGTGAGGACTCCCTTTGCCGCTACGCGGTAGACAGCGATGCTGCGGTGGTGGTGCCAGACACGTTTCTGGACAGCCGGTTCGCGGCCCACCCGCTGATCATTGGCGCCCCCTTTATTCGTTTTTATGCGGGCGTACCGCTCAAAAACCGCGATGGCATTAATCTGGGCACGCTGTGTGTGACCGATATTCAGCCGCATCCTTTCACCCCGGCACAAATCACGACGCTGACACTGCTGTCATCACTGGTGATGTCATTTCTGGAAGCGTGGCATTCTGCAGGATTTATCGATCCGGTGACGAATCTGCCAAATCGTCAGCGCCTGATCCGCGACATGCATTATCTGGCGGCTGCCGGTGACACCACACTGCGTCGCCTGGTCCTGATTGACTGTATAGATATGCCCCGTGCCTATGAACTGGCCCGTTCAATGGGCATGGCCCCGGTCGAAAGCCTGCTTAAAGATGTTGCGACACTGCTCCCTTTACGCCTGCGTCCTGCACCCAGCGATATTCTTTACACCGTGGCAACTGGACGTTTTGCCGTGCTGACCCGGGCGGACAGCCGCATCAGTGCTAACTGGGTGGCCTGCCAGATGGCGGGCATCAGTGCGGACCTGGGTGAAGGCCTCTCGGTGGGGCTGAGTACGCACACCGGTGAAGTCGATTTTGTCTCCGGCATTTTCCCCCCTCACGAAACGCTGCGTCAGGCAGTCAGTGCCTTGCATGAAGCCATCGATCGGGGATTGCCCTCTTTACGCTTTAGCGAGGCCACCGACAACAAACGTACCCAGGACTTCACCCTGGTAAACGATCTGGCGAGGGCGTTGCGGGAAAATAGCGGCCTGTATTTGGTTTACCAACCCAAAATTTGCTTACAAAGCGGCAAGCCTATTGGGCTGGAGGCGCTGATTCGCTGGCGCCATCCCGTACACGGTGAACTCTCCCCTGCCTCATTTATTCCGCTGGCCGAGCAGACAGAGATACTCACGAGCCTGACCACCTGGGTCATAGACAACGTGATTACGCGCCTGAAACGTCTGCGCAATAGCTGTATCCAGTTGCCGATCACGATTAACGTTAGTGAGCGTGATTTCTCGATTGATGGCTTCGCGGACGTGCTGGAAGAGAGAATGTTAAAGGCGAAACTTCCCACGTCGCTGTTGGGAATTGAGTGCCTGGAAACAGAGCGCATTGTGGAAAGCCCTTCCGCCATGCGCGGACTTGAAATGCTTAAACTGCGCGGCTTCGGTATTTCTCTTGATGATTTTGGCACCGGCTACAGCAATATCAGCTATCTTCGCCGTATGCCGCTGGACGTGATTAAACTGGACAGATCGTTGATCAGTGAGCTGTCGTCAGATACGGCGTCACGCATCATCGCCCGCAACATCATCGCCATGCTGAAAGAGCTGGATTATGTCGTGCTAGCTGAAGGCGTAGAATGCGTCGATACCGTCGAGGCATTAACAGAATATGGTTGTGACCAGGCGCAGGGCTTTTTCTACTCCCGGCCGCTGGCAGACAGTGAACTGGATCACTGGCTGCACTGGAAACTGCGTGAGATGTGCTGATACACGGCGCGCAGGCTTATCCGGCAGGATAGCGAACGATCGCGCCCTCGTGGCTTATCATCACCCGATTACGGCCATCCCCTTTGGCCGCATACAACGCTTCGTCTGCCCGTCTTAACAGGGCGTCTTTGTCCTCCGTTTCACTTAGCGTCGCGACGCCGAGAGAGACAGTCATCGCACTGATAAACGGAAATGACGTTTTGCTGACGGCTTCACGGATGCGTTCCGCCATCGCGGCCGCGTCGTTCAGTGCCGTACCGGGAAGCAGCAAAATAAACTCCTCCCCCCCAAAACGGCTTATCACATCCAGCGTGCGGCATCGCTTACGCAACAACCCTGCCAGGCTTACCAGAACCTCGTCTCCCGCATCATGCCCGTAGCGATCGTTGATCTTTTTGAAGTGATCGATATCAATAGCGATGGCGCTTTGCACAGGCTCTTCGCTGTGCTGCGCCGCCTGAATATAAAAGCCGCGCCGGTTATTCAGTCCGGTCAGCGGATCGGTCATGGCTTTATCATTCAGGTCGGCAACGTGCCCGGCGACCGCCCGACGATGCTGCTGAACCGCCTCTCTCAACCTGTCCGCTTCGTTATACCAGGTGTTAACCGATGAGAGCAGCTCCGGGCTGGCATCGCTACCACCATCGCGCACCATTCCGGCCAGTTTTTCCAGCGGATAAGAGATGCGCGTCGCCAGAAAGGCCATACAGGTTGCGGTAAGCACGATAACAGCGAGGATAAACCAGAACGCGCTCCTGGCCGTGTGCGCCATCAGGCTACCCACGGTTTCTGAGGTGCCTGACATAAAAATATTCCAGTCGGTTTTTTGCAGGCTGGCATAGCCGATGAGGTATTTTTTGCCCTCCTCCTGAATCATTAACTGACCACTCGTGGTTGAGGCCAGCCGCTTTTGCAACTGTGGGCTTAGCGCCATGCGTTTACCAACCTGGGCTGGATCGTGACTGAAAATAACGGAGCCGTCATCACTGACAATACTCACCGAGGTGCCATCCCCGTAATAATGCTGGCTCAGCACATCACTCAACATGCTCTGTTTCTTCAGGTAGATGGTTCCACAGATAAAACCAAGATAACGTCCATCCGCTGCAAACAGGGGCTGTGACAGCAGCACGACGTAATTGCCTGAAGGGGAGTTGAAAGGCGAGGAAATAAAGGGCTTACGGAACGTAATAGCCTGCTCTGTCTGCGGAGTGTCTACTTTCACGCCCACGAGGCTGAGGCTTTCAGGCGAAACGGAAGCGATAACGGCATGGCGGTCAACAACAGCGACCGAATTAAAAAAGCCGGACTGCTGCAGTAAACGCGTGGTTTCGCGATGCAACCTGTTCAGATCGTTGAGATCGGTGATCTGATTAGCACTCCAGGCCAGTTCGCGCTGAGCAATGGTCAGGTAATGATCGGTCGTATCCGCCAGCTTGCGCGCGTAGGCGATGTTACTGTCTAACAGCGACTCTTCAATATTGCTCTTTTGAAAAATAAACAGCGCGCCCAACAGCAGACCTGAAGTCAGTATGACGCTTCCAATGGATAACGCGGTAAGGAGCGTTCGTAGATGTATTTTTCTGCGATACATATTGGGTTGCGCTGAGGATGAGTTAGTCAAATTTTAACCGCCGCAGCGCCAGACAAACGCGAGAATAAACGCCTGTTTACTTGTCTTTCATACTGAATGACGTTACGCATTGCTGTAAAAGCAGCCTGATACTCTTTTTTTTGCGTTGTGCAGCATTTAGGCGCCGTGAAGGTGTAATCTGGGCCAGCGGTTACCCGGGCGTTTTTGGGTTTACCCTTGCCAGGCATTCCAGCCGGATAACGCCTCTGGCGGCGGCGCAAAGCCTTTCGTGATAAGCGGAATCATCGGATCACGGCACGGTTGCCTGTGCTTTTCTCTGCGCTAATAATGTTCAACACCTACACAGACTCTGAGGAAGACCATGATGAAAAGCGCTGTTCTTAGCATGCTGGCCAAAATTTCAAAAATGGATGCTGAAACGAAAGAACTGGTTGCTCAGACAGAAGCGCAGTCGCTGTTGCTCAGCGCGTTGACGCTGACCGTGGGCAAAAGCGGCGGTGTCGAAGAGCTGATTTCAGCGATCAGTCAGGCCATCAATACGGTTCTGGAGTCCTCTGACGGCCTGATTAAATCCGATGCGGAGCTTCTGCTGACCAAATTTCAGGAGCAGTTAACGCTGACCCGGCTGGTGGATGAGGAGTCAAAAGAGTTTCTGAAAAGCGTTCCTCAAAAATCGCTTCCCTCCGTCTCCGGTAATGAAAAAATTACCGACTGCTAGCCATCGCCTCTGAGGGCGATGCGTTAAGCGCGTCTGTCTGTCTTTTATCGTCACGCCTGTGGTAGGGTATTTATTTGCCTGTACGTGGATAAGGTTCGATGAAAAAACAGCGAGTTGGCATCGTGTTCGGTGGCAAATCCTCTGAGCATGAAGTGTCATTGCAGTCGGCTAAGAATATTGTTGATGCGATTGATAAAACCCGGTTTGAGGTTGTGCTGCTGGGGATTGATAAGCAAGGCCAGTGGCATCTTAATGATGCCTCAAACTTTCTGCTGAATGCGGAAAATCCGTCGCTGATTGCCTTGAACCGCACGGCAAAACAGGTCGCACTCATCCCCGGCGAACCCCAAAACCAGATCATTGACCGAATGGACGCCCATCCGCTGTCGCAGCTCGACGTGATTTTTCCCGTGGTTCACGGCACGCAAGGCGAAGACGGTTCCCTGCAGGGTTTGCTGCGTATGGCTTCGCTCCCCTTCGTTGGCTCGGACGTGCTGGGCTCTGCCGTCAGCATGGATAAAGACGTCACAAAACGCCTGCTGCGGGATGCCGGTTTAAAGGTTGCCCCCTGGCTGAGCGTGACGCAGGCGCAGATGAACAATCTGGACATCGAAGCCGTTATCGCACGCTTTGGACTCCCGCTTTTTATCAAGCCAGCGAATCAGGGATCGTCCGTTGGCGTCAGTAAGGTCACCACCGCTGCAGCGTTTCGTGCGGCGCTGGAGCTGGCGTTTAGGTTTGACAATAAGGTTCTGATTGAAAAAGGGATTAAAGGTCGCGAGATCGAGTGCGCCGTGCTGGGCAACGATTACCCAGAGGCCAGCCCCTGCGGCGAAGTCGTGGTGAGCGATGCCTTTTATTCCTATGACACCAAGTACATTAGCGAAACCGGCGCACACACGGTGATTCCGGCGGACATTCCTGCGGCTGTCGATGAGGCGATTCGTGAGGTGGCGCTCACCGCCTTCACCGCGCTGTCCTGTTTTGGTCTGGCCCGTGTTGACGTGTTCTATACCGAAGACGGTGAGATTATCGTGAATGAGGTGAATACGTTACCCGGCTTCACCAACATCAGCATGTATCCTAAGCTTTGGCAGGCGGCAGGTCTGAGCTATCAGGATCTGATTACCCGCCTGATTGAGCTGGCACTGGAACGTCATCAACAGAACGCGTCGCTCAAAACCAGCGTTAATTAATCGCCGCCAGCGGCCTGCTCAGGCAACGTCGCTGGTCATCTCACTGCGCGCATTGCCGGGTGAGGTCTGATTACGGCCGTTTCGCTTAGAGATATAAAGGTTTTTATCCGCGGCAGAGATCAAACGATTAACCGTTTCGGCCCACTCCACACCGGGTTGCGCCTGGCCGTATGCCAGCCCCAGGCTGACGGTGACGGTGACCGCGTTGCCATGCAGTAAGAATTTCTCTTTAACGATGCTCTGACGAATGCCTTCAGCGAGTGAATAAATCATTTCCGGCGAGAGGTCGAACTGCACAATCACAAACTCCTCTCCGCCAAAGCGGCAGATATGGCCGTGGTTGCCCACCAGCGGCGAAATGCGCCGCGCGATCTCCTCCAGTACCCTGTCGCCCGCATCATGGCCAAAATTGTCATTGACCGATTTAAAGTAGTCCACATCCAGCAGGATCACCCCAACCTGGCGTTGCTCAGAACAGGCTTCATTGCGGAGATGTTCATACAGCCCCGAACGCGACAGGAGCTGGGTCAGAAAATCGTAGTCCGCACGTAGCGCCAGACGTTCATTGAGCTGGCGAATCGCATCCATGCTTACTGCCACAATTAACGGACTCAGAGCGATCGTGGCTACGCCGAGGCGCGCTGAGGTCAGATGGCTGATGGGCAGCAGACTGTTATCGCCCTGAATATTCATCACACCGTGAGAAACCAAAATAATTTGGCTAATCCCGGTTATCAGGGTGATCAGGCTGGTCAGCGGCACAGGCAACACGATGGCACACCAGATTAGGGCTGGCACCGGTAAGGTAAGGCTGCCTGCCCCGCCCATTAACGCCCCGGCGACCAGTGACAGCACGACGGCAATTAACGGGACAATTTTGCCCATTTGCAGCCGCCGGGCTGAAATCCTCACGCGCCAGCTTGAGGTCAACAGAAACGGCAGCAGCATGAGTCCGGTCGAAAACTGCTCGCTGAACCAGTTCATCCACGCGTCGGCAAATTCGGCATTTATGCTGCCGACCTGCGCCAGGCCGCCCCAGGTGGCGCAACCGAACGCCGCCAGCAGGCAAGCCGGAAAAATGCGCATGGCGTTAGCGATACGCTCGCTGCTGGAGTCGTGCTGATACTGCCGCCCCATCACCACGACGCAAATCAGGATAAACAGAATATTGGCAACGTTCAGTGTGAACGCCGGTAAGGCCCAGCCTGAAAACACCGCGTCGTTAAATACCATGGCGCTGAAACAAACAAGATAAAAACGGGTGCGATGAAGAAAGGGATAGCGCAGCATCATACCGGCAATAAAGGCGTTAACCGGCCAGAACAGGGATAAGTCATGGGGAATACGCAGATGTCCGCCGACAAAACAGAACATCAGAGTAATCATAAACAGCCAGAGGGCACTTTTTTTAGCATTGTGCTCTTCAAACAGCTTAACGCGCATACGTCTGGACCTTGTCACAAAGAGGCTTACCATCACGCCGCTTACGGGGTATATGGCGTTATGATTATTTAACCCTGAATCTTGTCTGCGCCATTCAAAGAAAAGCACCCTTAAATGAACGAACGTAAGCGATTTGAAGCCCGTTACTGGGTATAAGCATGCAGGCAGAGATCCCCATCCATTATGTCTTACAAATAAAAAAATCGGATATCCGAGATATCCGATTTTTCACGTTTTGTCTGACTGTTTTGGTCTGAACGGTTATTTCACCGCCACCGGCCATTGACTCAGACGGATTCCCCGCTTATCCGCATTCTCACCAAAATCCTTCAGGACGGCTTTGACGTCCGGATCGATGTATTCTGCATTATCGTTATCGACGATTACCACGCTATTTTCGGGTATTTTATCAAGCAGCCCCTGCAGTTTAGGATTGTGCATAAACGTCAGATTTTGCTGGAAACGTAAAACGTAGTGGTCGTCATAACGTGTAAGCTGCAATGCGTTACGGTGGCTCTTGTAGATGCTGTAAAGGATCTGGGTGGCAATACCGATACCGATACCGACCAGCATCCCCAGCGTAATAATCCCGATAATCGTGGCCAGGAACGGTACGTACTGTTGCGCGCCCATGCGGAACTGCTCAATAAACAGACGAGGTGCGGCCAGCTTGTAGCCGGTGTACAGCAGCACCGCCGCGAGGCTGGCGAGCGGGATAGCATTCAGCATTTCACTGAACCACATTCCGCAAATCAGCAGCATGACGCCATGTAGCAAAATGGACAGTTTGGTTTGTGCGCCAGCGTTGACGTTAGCCGAACTCCGGACGATCACCGCCGTAATGGGCATGGCGCCAAGGAAGCCGGCCGTCAGGTTACCTATGCCCTGGGCAAACATTTCTCTGTTGGGTGACGGCGCTGGGGTTTGCAGCCGCAGCTTTTTCAGGGCTTCCTGGCTTAACAACGTTTCCAGACTCGCCACCAGCGCCAGGGTCAGGGCCACGACCCAGACCTGTGGATTTTTCCATGCCATCCAGTCCGGGGTTTCCAGCTCCGCCATCATCGCGGAAACGCTGTCAAAAGCGGGCAGTGAAATGCGCGGTAGGGCACCGGTGAATTCAGGGAACAGTCGCGCGCCTGCAACGGTCACCACACAGCCAAACAGCACGGCGAACAAGGGGCCAGGTATCCATGCCAGTGCCTTGATTCGTTTAATGGGTCCGGTTGTCCATACAAACAGAATGAACAAGCCCACTAAAGAAACCAGCAGCGCGGACAGCGAGAATGTCATTTCCCCGTTGACCAGCGACACTAACTTCACGCTGCCACCCGCGCCCAGCGCGACCGGTATCTGCTGCATAATCAGCAGCAACCCAATCGCCGCCAGCATGCCCTTGATGACGCTGCCGGGCACCAGGGCGATGAAACGCCCGGCGCGTAACAGGCCAAACAGACATTGCAGCACCCCGGCGATAATCAGGGCGGTCAGAAACGCGGAGAAGCTGCCCAGCGTCGCCATAGAGGCCACGACGATGGTCACCAGGCCCGCGGCCGGTCCGCTGACCGCAAAACGTGAAGGGCTCAGGGAGGTCACGAGTATCCCGCCAATCACCCCCGTCAATAAACCGGCAAACGGCGGCAGTCCGCTGGCCTGTGCGATGCCCAGGCAGAGCGGCAGTGCGACCAGAAACACAACCAGCCCTGCCGGCACATCGCGGCGTAATGTATCCAGATTCATGGTGAAGACTCCTCTGCAGATTGCTGAATCAACTCTTTAAGATGACCCGATTGCAGGTCGTAAACACAGCCAAACACGTCCAGTTCCTGACCAGACTGCCAGGCCTGCCGTACCGGTTCGGCCGCCACCAGATTGGCAAACTGCACCAAAACATTGGCCTCAACCAGACGATTCAGTTTCTCGCTTTCCGTCTCCTGCGTGGCTTCGCTGTGAAGATGACTCGCTAACCCACGCCGCAGAAAAGTAATACGCCGTGCCAGTGCCGAATCCTCAGTGGCCAGCGGGCTGTCAGGCAGGGATAAGGCCGCCTGAACGCCTCCGCAGCCGTAGTGACCGCTCAGCACGATTCGCTTTACCCCAAGGTAAAAAACGGCATATTGCAGCACGCTTAGCAGGTTATCGTCCTCTGCCACGACCATATTGGCGATATTACGGTGAACAAACAGTTCACCAGGATGCGACCCCGTTAATACCTCCGCCGGTACCCGACTGTCTGAACAGCCTATCCATAATGAATGCGGTTTTTGCTGATATAAGGATTTTTCAAAATAGGCGGGGTTACGCTGGCGGCGCTGAAGTGCCCAACTGCGATTTTTCGCTAATAAGGGTTTAAGTGTCGTCACAATCATCTTCTCTCTACGACCGGGAACAGGACGTTCTGGCTGACCACGGAGTGAACCCGCTCACTTAATATCTGCGAATGGGTTACGAAACCTGAAGCTCATCACATTAAAAGGTTATAGCTGCTTATCATTATCAATGCACACGGAATATTTCAACCCAGAAAAACAGGGCGTTTTATGTAAGCACTTATTCAACGAACGTCATGGTTACGTAAATAAAATTAAGAGGTCATACCACTGAGGCATCTGGTTACTTTAATTATTTATCATTAAAATCATTCAGTTAAATATTTATCAGGAAAAGCAAAACTGACAAATAAATACAAAACGCTTTCCGGGCGAGAATGAAAAAAAAAGAGGTCGCGCATCAGACCAGGATTACTCTTAAATGCAGAATTTATGAATAGCACAATCCACCGCCTTTATTCGAATTAGGCAGTTAAATGAACTTTGTTAAAGGGAATATTAAAGCAAGAGATGGTTAATTTAATTTGCATGAGAATAGTGACGACAGTAAGTAAATGCCCACAGCGATGTAAAAAGAGCCTGCTCATTGCAGGCTCTCTGTATTGACACATTATTTACCGTTCCAGGCCCTCAGGCGCGCTTCACGGACGGAGAGCTGCTGTTCAGGCGTCAGTTTATTGTAATTCTCGGCCATCCCGCTCTCCCAGTCGCCGTAGAGCGGGTTCGGCAACACAATGAACTGTGTACCAAACTGTGCATGGTTACGCTCAACAAACGCCTGGCGCTGTGCATTCCCCTGATGCCAGGTTGCCCCACCAAAATCGTTCAGGTTGTCACCGATATACAACACCACGTTGTAGCCCGCGTTTTTGATTGCATCGAAACGTGCCTGTTTGTTTGATGAGTCCGTTTTCAGGCTCACCGTTTTTTCGCTCACGCCGCTAAAACCAAGCTGTTCAAGGTTAGCCACCGTCGCAGCGTAATCTTTCTGATCGCGGTTGGAGACATAGAATACGGTGCCGCCATGGCTGTTGACATAACGGGCAAACTCCACCGCGCCGGGAACGGCTCTGGCCTGACGCGCCTGGGTCCAGGCTGACCAGGTTTTATCGCTGAAAGGCTGTCCATTTTTTGCCTGCCAGGCACTGTAGGCGCTGTTATCGAGCATGGTTTCATCTAAATCGACGATGACCGCTTTAGGCTTGCCGGTCAGCGAAGCCGATTGATCAAAGGCCAGACGGGCGCTGTTAAATGCCTGCCAGCTGAGCGCCTGATATTCGCCGGACTGCTGGAACCAGTCTAACGCCAGCACCGATTGCTGCCCCAGTTGCTGCTGTGCCTGCTGCCGGGCAGGTTGCGCACAGCCCGCCAGCGCCAGCACAACCATGGCTGACAGCGCGACATTCACTGAATTTTTCATCGTTTCATCCTAAGGTGTGAAAGATTTGAGTGGGTAACGCTTCAAAAATGTAGCAGTTAACGTAAGCTGAGGGCAGCAGATTGCACGCTGACCTGACAGGAGAAGAGGATGTCCGCCATGCCGCGTTCGCCATTACTTGATGCACTCGACTGGGTCGATTACGCTTTTCAGCCCGCAGGTGAGCCGCCGCCCGAGGATGCGGCCTATGGTCATCAGCGCCACAGCGCCGTGGTCGTCACCGATATCCATAATTTCCCCCCTAAAAACTGTGATGCAGATGGCGTGATTGCCACCGGACACCGACCCGTCGCCGTGTACACGGCCGACTGTTTACCCGTATTGTTTGCCGACCGGCAAGAGAGACAGGTGGCCGCCGTGCATGCCGGCCTGCAGGGCACGCTGGCCGGGGTGCTGTACCGCGCCGTGGAGCAACTCTGTGAACGCGGCGCAACGCCCCAGAGCCTGACCGTGGCGATTGGCCCGGCGCTGGCGCCCTGCTGTTTTGAGCTTGATCGGCAACGCCTGGCAGATATTGAGCGGTTGCCAGGTATCCCCCTGCCGCTGCGCTATCACGAGCAGCAGCCTCGTAATCCGTACGCACTGCGCCCCCAGGCCGTTCCCACCCAGGCAGGCATCTGGTTCGATTTACCGCAGTTGGCTAAGCAGATGCTGGTCAATACAGGCATACCTTCAGCACAAATCGACCTGATTCCTCTGTGTACATACTGCGCCACAGAATCTGGCTCCAGCTACCGTTTCAACACCCATCACGGCAGCGGCTATCGTTCGCGCTATTCCTGGATTCGCCGCCGCTGAATTCCCACTGAGTCTGCTCTTTTGCGGCGTGTTTAAGGGGCGGGCTGCCGCGCCGGGTAGTGACGCTTTTATGATGTTTCTCACCTGATGCCATTTCACTTTTTTTTAACATAGAAATGGTTGAAGCTAACTCATCCGACCACTTTATCTGTGAGTGATTATGACAGCGCTGCCCTCCCACTATCCTGCTTTATTCACCCCGCTCGATCTGGGCTTTACTCAGCTCAGAAACCGTTTTCTGATGGGGTCAATGCATACGGGCCTTGAAGAGCGTGAAGATGGCGCGGCCAGGCTGGCGGCATTCTACGGCGAGCGGGCACGGGAAGGCGTGGCGCTGATCGTCACAGGCGGCGTGTCACCGAATCCCCAAGGCGTGACCGCCGAACACGGTGCCGTACTGAATGACGACGCACAGTGTGACTGGCACCGACAGATTACCGCCGCGGTGCATCAGCATGAGGGGAAAATCGCCCTGCAGATATTGCATACGGGCCGCTACAGCTTTCAGCGCGGTCTGGTTGCCCCCTCTGCGATACAGGCCCCCATCAATCGCTTTACTCCGCGTGAACTGAGCGATGCCGAGGTTGAACAGACCATTGCCGATTTCGCCCACTGTGCCCGGCTCGCCCAGAAGGCGGGCTACGATGGTGTGGAAATCATGGGTTCCGAAGGTTATCTGATTAACCAGTTTCTGGTGCAGCACACCAACCAGCGCCAGGATCGTTGGGGCGGTGATTTTACCGGGCGCATGCAATTTGCCCTGGCGATTACCCGCGCGGTACGCGCGGCCACTGGCGAGCGCTTTATTATTATCTTCCGGCTGTCGATGCTGGATTTAATTCACCACGGCAGCACGCTGGACGAAACGCTGCAGCTGGCCAGCGAGCTGGAACGCTGCGGTGTGACGCTATTTAATACCGGCATCGGCTGGCATGAGGCACGAATTCCAACCATTGCCACCTGCGTACCCCGCGCCGCCTTTGCCTGGGTCACGCGCCGTTTGCGTCAGCACGTCGCGGTGCCGGTGGTAGCGACTAACCGAATCAACCACCCACAGGTGGCCGAACAGCTATTACAGGATGGCTGTGCAGACATGGTGTCGATGGCGCGACCTTTTCTGGCCGATGCTGCCTTTGTCAGCAAGGCGCAGCGGGGGGATGACAACAGCATCAACACCTGTATCGCCTGTAATCAGGCCTGTCTGGACCAGATTTTTGCCGGTCATGTGACCTCCTGCCTGGTTAACCCCCGCGCCTGCCATGAATCCCTGATGCCCGTTACGCCGACGCGCGCAGCTAAACGGCTGGCCGTGGTCGGCGCCGGACCGGCGGGCATGGCGTTTGCGTTGCAGGCGGCAGAACGGGGGCATCAGGTAACACTTTATGATGCCGCGCCAGACATCGGCGGGCAGTTTAATATCGCCCGTCAGATCCCTGGCAAAGAAGAGTTCAGCGAAACCCTGCGCTATTTTCGTCATCGTTTACCTGCGGCAGGCGTGGTCATTAAAACAGGTTGCCGGGTCAGCGCCGCTATGCTGGCTGACGTCGATGAGGTTATCCTGGCAACCGGCATTAAACCCCGCACGCCAGAGATTCCCGGTATCGATCATCCCAGCGTGCTGAGCTATCTGGATGTGCTGGCGGATAAACGTCCGGTTGGGCCGCGCGTGGCGATCATTGGCGCAGGCGGGATCGGGTTTGATACGGCAGAATACCTTTCTCAACCGCATCAGACCGAAACGGTGGACGACTTTTATCGTGAATGGGGCATCGATCACAGCCTGACGCAGCGCGGAGGTCTGATCGCCCCCGCGCCGCTGCGATCCCCTCGCCAAATCTGGCTGCTTCAGCGTAAGGCGGGCAAGCCCGGCGCAACGCTGGCGAAAACCACCGGCTGGATCCACCGCAGCAGCCTGCAGTCACGCGGCGTTGAAATGTGGGGCGGGATTACGTATCTGGCGATTGATGATGAAGGACTACATATCAAACGCGACGGCGAACCGCTTGTCCTGCCGGTTGATAATGTGATTATCTGCGCCGGTCAGGAGCCGCAACGCGAACTGGAAGCGGCATTGCGGGCAAACGGCAAACCGGTGCAGGTAATTGGCGGGGCCGATGTGGCGCAAGAGCTGGATGCCCGTCGGGCAATCGCCCAGGCCACCGCACTGGCGTTAACGCTTTAGTTAACGCATTTTTACGGCGCGCAGCACCACAAATTTTTTGTTGGAGGCCACCAGCGTACAGTTACCGAACAGCTTTTTCAGCTTGTGGTGATAATCAAGGTGGCGGTTGCCAACGATGCGCAGTTCTCCACCATATTGCAGGCAGCGTTTCGCATCGCGGAACATCTGCCAGGCCAGGTGGTCGGTGACCGCGTGCTGCTGGTGGAAGGGTGGATTACAGAGCACGGCATGCAAGGTATCGGATGGATAGCCACTAAGCACGTTGTTGACCCGGAACTGGCAGCGCGACAGATCGTCTGGGCGGTTGACCTCAACGTTTAACCGGCTGGAGGCCACTGCCATATAAGACTCATCAAGGAAATGCACCTCTGCCTCAGGATTCTGCGCCAGCGCCATCAGCCCGATAACGCCATTGCCACAGCCCAGATCGACGATTTCGCCCTCAATATTTTCCGGCAGATGCTGCATGAACAAGCGCGCACCGATATCCAGAGAAGATCGGGAAAACACGTTGGCATGGTTGTGAATCTGGTAAGGCGTTCCGTCCAGCGGCCAGACCTGCGTTGGCGCTTTTTCACGCAGCGCGGGTTGGGTGAACTGACTGTATATCACCCGCGCTTTTTTTACGGCCAGCGAGGTTTTTGGTTTCACCAATGATCTGTTCAAACAGTTGCAGCGTGGAGGTATGAATCTCTTTCGCACGCCCCGCCGCCAGCACCACGGTTTCCGGGGTAATCACCTGACGCACCGCACGCAGTTGCTGCTCCAGCAGGGCCAGCGTTTTAGGAACTTTAATCAACACCAGTGCGGGCGCCGCCGGTAAGTCAGAGAGGCTGTCGAGGAAATGGACGTCGCTGTCATCCAGCGCATTCAGGCGCAGGTTCTGGCGCGTTGCCTGCTGGCTCAGCCAGGAATCACTAATATGCCACACCGGACGCGAATGCAGCGCGCAGGTTAACGCCCCGAAACTGTCGTTAAAAATCAACGCCGGACCCGATGGCAGGCTTTGCTGCAACAGATATTCATCAGCGGCATCCCAGGCTTGTAACGGACTCTCGTCACGCATCTGCGGGAAACGATGCAGGGTTAGTGCGCGATCGTTCAGTTCAAGTTGGCTCATGAATTCTCCGGCGTGGTACACTTTGGTTGATTTTCGCCCCAAAAAGGGGGCGCAGTATACTGTCTTTCGCCGGGAATCTCTAATGTCCTCACTTATCTATCTTCAGGGTTATCCTGAGTCCATCCTTGAGCAGGTGCAGACCCTTATCGATCGTCAGCGTTTAGGTCCGGTGCTGCAACAGCGCTATCCTGATATGCATGACAGAGTGAGTGATAAGGCGCTGTACGACTTCACACTGGCGCTGAAAAACCGCTACATGCGAAATGCTCCGCCGATCAATAAGGTGGTATGGGACAACAAGATTAAGGTGATGAAGCATGCGCTGGGTTTGCACACCGCCATCTCCCGCGTGCAGGGCGGCAACCTGAAAGCCAAAGCCGAGATCCGTATTTCGACGTTTTTCCGCCAGGCGCCCGAACCCTTTTTACGCATGATCGTGGTGCATGAGCTGGCACACCTGAAAGAGAAAAACCACGACAAGGCATTCTATCAGCTGTGCTGCCATATGGAGCCGGACTACCACCAGCTCGAATTCGATGCGCGCCTGTGGATGACGGAACAGGCGATGCGGGGCAACGCAGCTTAGAGAAACTGCTGCGCTTGCTGAATCAGGCTGGTTTTGGTGAGCGCCCCCAGGAAACGCCGCTCCTGCGGGTTATTCAGCACCGGCAGGCGCTCCAGCGTCACGGCCGCAAAGGCTTCCCACCCTTCCCGTAGGCTTTGATTCTGATAGGCGACCGGGAAATCCTGATCCATCACGCACTGCACCGGCGAGTCCAGATTAATCTCCTGTGCCAGCACCCTGCGCGATATCTCATGAATCGAGACAACGCCCAGGAATGCACCTTCCGCGTTGATCACATAAACATAGCGTTCGCGCTTAAGCGAACTCACCGCCAGCGCTTCGCCCACCGACGCTTCAGGCTGGAGCGCCGCGCCCGGAATAATCAGCTCGCTGATGCGCATATTATCGAAGTCATATTTGGCTTCAGAGCGGTTGAAGTGGTGAGTCACGACCGGATAGGTACTTGCCATTTGCAGGCGATAAACCACCATTGTCGCCAGCACGGAAGCGATCATGACCGGGAACAGCAAGCTACTGTTGAGCGTCATTTCCAGCACCATCAGCATCGCCATCAGGGGAGCCTGACTCACGGCAGCCAGCACCGCCGCCATGCCTACGGCGGCGAACAGCAAAACGTTATCTAGCGGAAGATGCAGCGCCACGCCGCCGAGTGCAATGACCATGCCCAGCAGCGCGCCAATGAGCAGGGACGGCGTAAACAGCCCGCCCACCGCATTGGATCCCACGGAAAGAGTAGTCGCCAGGGTTTTTAACACCAGTAGCAGCAGTAACCCGGACAGCAGATAATGACCCGCCATCACCTTCACAATCACCTCGTAGCCATTCCCGAGGATATCGGTTGAGATGAGCGCAAGCAGGCCCACGGCAAATCCCCCTGCCCCAAGGCGCAACGGCAAGGACTTGACCCGACTGAACAGCGTTTTAGCGCGCGCAATCAGCCGAATAAGGAGTAAGCCGGCCAGACCAGACAGTAAACCGATCAGGATGGTAATCAGCAGGCTGTAACTATCCATCGTGAAGCTGACATCGGCCAGCGGATACAGCGCATTACGAAAGCCTAACGTCCACATGGTCATAACCGCCACAGCGGACGACACCACCAGCGGAATCAGCCGTTGTAAAGCCGACATGCCAAAAGCAATTTCCGCCACGAAGATAGCCGACGCCAGCGGCGCATGATAAACCGACGAAAGACCGGCGGCGGCGGCCATGGCGACGACGTCACTGTTTTTTAACTGCAACGCGCCGGGCAACACGCGCCCAATGATGCTGCCGCACAGGGCGGCAAGCTGAACCATTGGGCCTTCTTTACCGATTGACGCGCCGCTGCCAATACTGGCTATCGACGACAGTGCCCGGAAGAGCGAGGTTTTGGTGGGCACGACATCAAGGCGCGCGTTGATGACTTCCAGATAATCTGTTTTTACGGTTTGCTGCTGCTCGATTGCCACCGCATAGCGCAGGAAGAATCCCGCCAGCAGTCCGCCGACACCGACCAGAACCGGCCAGAATATCCAGGGCCAGAGATGCAGAGATTCGGTAATGTCGTTGCTGCGGCCAAACAGCAACTGATTGATAAACTCGATCGTTTCACGAAATAACAAGGTAACTAACGACGCCGCACAGCCAACCGGGATGGCGATAAGCAATGTGGTCCAGTTTAGTGCATGTTTACTTCCTTTCACCTGCGCTCCCCGTCTTGTGCTTAACGTGCGTTATCGAGACATATTATTGGAATGGAGATCTCAGGATCAACGTCTGGCGTTGCCTGCCCGGTTTCAGATGCTACTCTGCGTTTTTATCTGTGCAGGAGGCTAACTGTGATTCGCTTTGCCATTGTGGGAACCAACTGGATTACGCGTCAGTTTATTGAAGCGGCACATGAAACCGGCAAGATGACGCTCTGTGCCGTCTATTCGCGCACTCTGCAGCAGGCAGAGGCATTCCGTCATGATTATCCCTGCGACCAGCTTTTTACGTCGCTGGAGGCCATGGCCGCCCATCCTGAAATCGATGCCGTGTATATCGCCAGCCCCAACGCCCTGCACTGTCAGCAGGCCATGCTGTTTATGTCGCAGGGTAAACACGTGATTTGCGAAAAGCCGCTGGCCTCGAATCTGCAGGAAGCTGAGGCGATGATCGCCTGCGCCTTCCGGCATCAGGTCGTGCTGTTTGAAGCCTTTAAAACCGCCAGCTTACCGAACTTTATTCAACTGCAACAGGGGCTGGCAAAGACTGGCACACTGCGCAAGGCGCTGCTGAACTATTGCCAGTATTCCTCCCGTTATCCGCGTTACCTGAATGGCGAGCGGCCTAATACTTTCGATCCCCGCTGGTCCAACGGCTCCATCATGGATATCGGTTACTATTGCCTGGCGCTGGCCGTCACGCTATGGGGCGAGCCGCAGCAGGTTAACGCCTCCGCCACCCTGCTGGAAAGCGGCGTCGATGCGCACGGCACGGTGATCCTCAATTATGGTGAGTTTGATGTCACGATTGTGCACTCCAAGGTCAGTGACTCCGTGCTGGCCAGTGAAATTCAGGGTGAGGCGGGATCGCTGGTGATAAACCGCATCGCTGAGTGCCAGTCAGTGACCTTTATCCCGCGTGAAGGGGATAAACAGGCGTTAACCCAGCCGCAGCATATCAACAGCATGTTGTATGAAGCAGAGACCTTTGTGCGGCTGGTTGAACAGCGCCATGTCAGCCATCCGGCGCTGGCGGTTTCCCGTTGCGTGGCCGGATTACTCACCGAGATCCGACGTCAGACGGGCGTCGTTTTTCCGGCCGATGCATCCTGAATGTAAATATTTCAAAATATGACTGGCAATGATTGATTCCTGAGCGCCAGCCACGTAACTTACCCGCTTGCAAAGGGGAGTAACTTGTAAGCTGATTGATCGTCACTACGTTGCGCACGCATCCGGTCATCAGGCAACCCAGAATCAATTCCTGAGTTGTAAGTGAGACCTTGCCGGAAGGCGAGGTTTGCTTACACTGAATAAGCGGCTGACGTCTTCTGACTTCAGCCGTTTTTTTATTTTTCAGACAGGATACGATTATGCAAACTGTAGGTACGCCACTCCTCTGGGGCAGTTTTGCGGTTGTAGTAGTTATCATGCTGGCGATTGACCTGTTCTTACAGGGCCGTCGCGGTTCGCAAACCATGTCCTTTAAACAGGCTGCGGTCTGGTCGCTGATTTGGGTTTCCGTCTCGCTCCTGTTCAGTGCTGCATTTTGGTGGTATCTGGACGGCACCGCCGGACGCGAAGTCGCCACCAGTCAGACGCTGGCTTTCCTGACCGGCTACGTGCTGGAAAAATCCCTCGCGGTCGATAACGTTTTCGTCTGGCTGATGCTGTTCAGCTACTTCTCTGTTCCTGCCAACCTGCAACGTCGTGTGCTGATCTACGGTGTACTGGGCGCTATCGTGCTGCGTACCATCATGATCTTCGCGGGTAGCTGGCTGGTCACGCAGTTTAGCTGGATCCTGTATATCTTCGGTGCCTTCCTGCTGTTTACCGGTATCAAAATGGCGATGGCGAAAGAGGATGATGCGGCGGTGGGCGACAAACCGGTGGTGCGCTGGTTGCGTAAACACCTGCGCATGACCGACACGCTGGAAGGGGAGAAATTCTTTACCCGCAAGAACGGCGTACTGTTTGCGACACCGCTGCTGCTGGTACTGATCATGGTCGAATTAAGTGATGTGATCTTTGCCGTCGACAGTATCCCGGCCATCTTTGCCGTCACCACCGATCCCTTTATCGTTCTGACCTCAAACCTGTTTGCGATTCTGGGCCTGCGCGCCATGTACTTCCTGCTGTCTAACGTCGCGGAACGCTTCTCAATGCTGAAATACGGCCTGGCTGTCGTGTTGGTGTTTATCGGTATCAAGATGCTGATTGTCGATATTTACCATATCCCGGTGGCGATATCGCTGGGCGTCGTGGGCGCGATTCTTGCCTCAACCCTGATGATCAACGCCTGGGTGAATCACAAGAACGACAAGAAGAAGCTGACTAAGCCTTAACGACAGGGTAAGGAAACATAGTGAAAAAGGGCGGCAGACATGCCGCCCTTGCGTTTACAGCGTCACGCCGCTTTTAAAAATAGCCAGCTCACGGAAATCATTCTTTTCATTGTTGGTTAATTGCCCGTTGGCAATCGCCACGATGGTGTCAACAAAGTCGGCTAACAGCGCGTCCATGCTCATGCCTTCGACCAGCCTTCCGGCGTTGAAATCAATCCAGTGCGGTTTCTTTTCGGCCAGCGGCGTGTTGGTGGCCAGCTTGACCGTAGGGACAAATCCGCCGTACGGCGTGCCGCGCCCGGTGCTGAACAGCACCATATGGCAGCCCGCACCGGCCAGCGCACTGGTCGCCACCGCATCGTTCCCCGGCGCGCTGAGCAAGTTAAGGCCCGGCGTTGTCAGACGTTCACCATACTTGAGCACGTCCACCACCTGACTTTGCCCCGCCTTTTGTGTACAGCCGAGTGACTTCTCTTCCAGCGTGGTAATACCGCCTGCTTTATTACCCGGTGACGGGTTTTCATAGATGGGCTGATGATGATCGATAAAGTACTGTTTGAAGTCGTTAATCATCGACACGGTTTTGTCGAAGGTAGCCCGATCCCGGCAACGGCCCATCAGAATCCGTTCGGCCCCAAACATCTCCGGCACTTCCGTCAGCACCGTGGTACCGCCGTTGGCGATCATCTGATCGGAGAAGCGCCCCAGCAGCGGATTCGCCGTAATGCCTGAGAAGCCATCGGAACCGCCACATTCCAGACCGAACTTGAGCTCGCTGAGTGTGCCGGGCGAGCGGCGATCGTGACGCATTTTTTCATAGAGTGCGTGCAGCCGTTCCAGTCCGGCTTCCACTTCATCGTCGTGCTGCTGGCACACCATAAACTCAACGCGATCGCTTTCAAACGCGCCCAGGGTTTCACGAAACACATCCACCTGGTTATTCTCGCAGCCCAGGCCGATGACCAACACCGCGCCGGCATTGGGATGGCGCACCATGTTTTGTAGCATGGTGCGGGTGTTGTCATGATCCTGGCCCAGCTGCGAACAGCCAAAGGTGTGACTAAACAGAAAAGCGCCGTCTGTACCGGCGGCCTCCTGCGTCTCCTTCAGAAAGCGCTGTAAAATCTGTCGCGCAATGCCATTTACGCAGCCGACGGTCGGTAAGATCCACAGCTCGTTCCGAATACCGACATCGCCATTGGCGCGACGGTAAAGTTGTACCTCACGGTCGCCTGGCTGGGTGGCTGACGCAATCTGGTCGGGCTGATATTCATAGTGATCCAGGTCGCTAAGATTGGTGCGCGCATTGTGGGAATGAATCAGCTCCCCTGCCCCAACGGCCTGAGTCGCATGCGCAATCGGCAAACCATATTTTATGATCAACTCGTCCTTGCCGATGGCGCGCAAGGCAAACTTGTGCCCCCGTCCCACGTCCTGAAGCAGCGTGACGGGCTGGGCGGCGAGTTCAATCGTGGTGTCGGCTTCCATATCATGCAACGCCACGGCAACATTGTCCTGCGGATGAATTTTTATGGCGTCTTGCATGGTTATCTCCGTTGGCTCAGCGCGTCACGTATACCGTGCGCGAGGATGCGTTGCAGGTGCTGGCTGACCGTTTCGGCCAGGCCGGGTTGCTGTGTTAAATCTTGTCCCCAGTGCTCGGCATCACTTAATACGCGATTGACCAACGCTAAAGGAGAGATCTGCTCTGCTGCCACGGCGGCCCAGCCCTCTGAGTAGCATTCCAGCCAGTGCGGCTCATCCTGCAGAGGCCAGCTTTTATCCGCCGATTCCCCGCGATAAAACGCAATCAGGGCTGCCAGCGCAAACGTCAGGTGCTGTGGCCACTGCCCTGTTTTCGCATGCGACATCAGCAAAGGTTGTAGCAAGCGCGTACGGAACTTGGTCATGCCGTTCAGGGCGATGGAAAGCAGTGCATGGCGAATAAACGGATTGCGGAAGCGACGCAGTACCGCATCGGCAAAAGCGTTAAGCTCATCAGCGGGCAAATCCAGCGTGGGAATAATCTCTTTGTGCAGCAGCGCATCCACGTACGCCGAGATTTGCTCATCGTCCATCGCCTCTCCTACGCTCTCCAGCCCCGCCAGATACGCAACCGGCACCATGGCCGTGTGAGCGCCGTTCAGAATCGCGACTTTTTGCGCTTTGTACGGGGCAATATCGTCAACGTGGCGGACATGCGGCGCCAGTGCGGCAAGCTTCAGTTCGTCAAACAGCGCAGCTGGCCCCTGAAGAACAAATTGATAATAAACTTCACCGGCCACCAGAAAGCGATCCTGATAGCCCAGTTGGGTTTCAAGCGTGGCGCTCTCTGACGGGAAGCCGGTTACAATGCGATCTACCAGCGTGTTATAGAATGCGCAGCGCGTATCAACCCAGCGTTGAAATTCCCTGGGCAGTTGCCAGAGATCGGCATAGCGCAGCACATGTTCACGCAGCATATCGCCATTGTGATCGACCAGCTCACAGGGCACGATGAGCCAGCCTTTCTCTTTATCACCGTCGAAATGCTGGTAACGCGCCCACAGCAGTTGCGTCAGCTTGCCCGGAAAGCTGGATGCAGGCCGATCGTCCAAGCGATCCGTTTCGGTAAACGCGATGCCGGCTTCGGTGGTATTGGAGAAAACGAACCGCATAGCAGGCTGACGTGCCAGCGCCATAAAATCGTCAAACTGCTGGTAAGGCTGAATCTCACGGTTAAGGCTGCGGATCAGGCGGCTTTCGCTCACCTGTTCGCCTTGCGCGTTCAGCCCGCGGATCAGCGTGGTATACAGACCGTTCTGCTGATTCAGATTGTCGCTGACGTCGCGATTACGCGGCCTGACCACCACCACACCGGCGTCTGTGCCCTGATGTTCATTGAGCCAGTCAAGTTGCCAGTCGATAAAGGCACGCAGAAAGTTACCTTCACCGAACTGAATCACGCGATCGTGGTAGACCGCGCCGGGAAAGTCGTGGCGGTTTAGCCGCTTCATGGTCAGGCTCCCAGCTCAATGCCAAAATAGTCACGGGCATTGTTGAAGCAAATGTTTTGTACCATCTGGCCCAACAGCGCTTCATCTGCAGGCGCTTCGCCCTGTTCGACCCAGCGGCCAATCATCTGGCACAGCAGACGACGGAAATATTCATGACGGGTATAAGAAAGGAAGCTGCGGCTGTCGGTTAACATCCCGACGAAGCGGCTCAGCAGGCCAATTTGCGCCAGCTGCGTCATCTGGCGCTGCATGCCATCCAGTTGATCGTTAAACCACCAGGCGGAACCAAACTGCATTTTCCCGGCCTGGCCTTCGCCCTGGAAATTTCCGGCCATGGTCGCCAGCACTTCATTATCCCGCGGATTCAGACAATAGAGGACGGTTTTAGGCAAGGCGTTATTGAGGTTTTGCGCACCGAGTAAGCGGGCCAGCGGCTCGGCGACGGGTTGATCGTTGATGGAGTCAAAGCCCACATCTGCGCCCAGAAGTTGGAACTGGCGTTGGTTGGTATTGCGCAGCGCGCCGATATGGTACTGCTGCACCCATCCGCGACGAGCATATTCCCCCCCGAGCCATACCAGCACTGCGGTTTTAAACTGGGCGATAGCCTGGGCATCCGGCTTTGCGCCTCCGCGACGATGCGCCAGAATGCTGTCCAGCGTGGTTTCATCGGCATCGGCATAACATACGACGTCCAGCGCATGGTCGGAAATCTTGCAGCCGTGTGCCGCAAAGTGATCCAGACGTTTGCTCAGCGCCTGACGTAAATCATCAAAGCGCTGCACGCTGATATCGGTCAGGCTTTCCAGTTTTTCAATCCACGGCAGGAAGGTGTCGGCTTCGATATTAAAGGCTTTATCCGGACGCCAGCTTGGCAACACCTTCACCTTGAAGCTGCTGTCTTCTGCCAATACGCGGTGATGTGTCAGATCGTCCAGCGGATCGTCGGTGGTCCCGACCATCTTAACGTTCATCTGCTGCATGATGCCGCGCGCGGTGAAATCGTCCTGCGCCAGTAAATCGTTGCAACGCTGCCAGATCTCATCAGCCGTTTTTTCGGACAGCAGCACGCCGGTAATGCCGAAGGGACGCCGCAGCTCCAGATGCGTCCAGTGGTAAAGCGGATTGCCAATGGTTTGCGGCACGGTGCGCGCCCAGGCATTGAATTTATCCCGATCGCTGGCGTCGCCGGTGCACAGCGCCTCAGCCACACCGTTAGCCCGCATCGCCCGCCACTTATAGTGATCGCCTTTCAGCCAGATATCGTAAAGGTTGGCAAAACGATAGTTTTCAGCAATCTGCTGCGGCGGTAAATGGCAGTGATAATCATAGACAGGCTGGTCTTTGGCGTAGTCGTGATAGAGACGACGGGCGAACTCAGTGTCCAGCAAAAAATCCTCGGTCATGAAACGCGACATAAAAAGCTTCCTTATGGGATGACCCCTGAATGGCTCAAAGTTATCATACCAATTTTGGCTGACTGCAGGTTTTTTTACGACTCAGGTCACATTTAAGCAAGATGATCACATCCCATATGGACCTTATTGTCGCCCGCAGCGCGCTAACTGGCTGTGTTCTCGTCTGTTTGCAGTATCCCACAAGCTATTGCGGGTTTTTGTGATGGCTTTCAACTTTTAAAGTTGTATAACAAGTTAGGCTCTCGCTTTACCGCAAGGTAACAACTTTCTTACACAAGGCAAGGCAGATAACGGTCGCTGGTGCAGGGCCGGCGGGCGTGAGCAGAGCTGTATCACGAGATGTCCCGCTCCAGATAACAACAGCGGTAAGACCGCGCAAACAACTGGAAGAGGTACAGAATGCGTAAGATCAAAGGATTACGCTGGTATATGATTGGCCTGGTTACCCTGGGTACGGTACTCGGCTATCTGACGCGTAACACGATTGCCGTGGCAGCCCCGACGCTACAAACCGAACTGCATATCACCACCCAGCAATACTCCTATATTGTGGCGGCATACTCTGCCTGCTACACCGTCATGCAGCCTGTCGCAGGTTACGTTCTTGACTTACTGGGCACCAAAGTGGGCTACGCGGTGTTTGCTGTGCTGTGGGCGATCTTTTGCGCCGCGACGGCGCTGGCGGGAAGCTGGGGCGGTCTGGCCCTGGCGCGCGGCGCAGTGGGTGCCGCAGAAGCCGCGATGATCCCTGCCGGGCTAAAAGCCAGTAGCGAATGGTTTCCGGCGAAAGAACGCTCGGTAGCGGTGGGCTATTTTAACGTCGGCTCCTCCATCGGCGCGATGCTGGCACCTCCCCTGGTGGTCTGGGCGATTGTTGCGCACAGCTGGCAGATGGCCTTTATTATCGCGGGCGTACTGAGCATGATTTGGGCGCTATGCTGGCTGGTGTTTTATAAGCATCCCAAGCAGCAGAAAAAGCTGAGTGACGAAGAGCGCCACTACATTATTTCGGGTCAGGAGCTGCAGCATCAAACCGGCAACACCACCAAAATGTCGGCCCTGCAGATCCTGCGCAATCGCCAGTTCTGGGGCATCGCCCTGCCACGCTTTCTGGCTGAACCGGCATGGGGAACGTTCAACGCCTGGATTCCGCTGTTTATGTTTAAAGTTTACGGCTTTAACCTGAAAGAGATCGCGCTGTTCGCCTGGATGCCCATGCTGTTTGCCGACTTTGGTTGTATCCTGGGCGGTTACTTGCCCCCGCTGTTTCAGCGCTGGTTTGGGGTCAACCTGATTGTGTCACGTAAGATGGTGGTCACCATGGGCGCAATCTTAATGATCGGCCCGGGCACCATTGGTTTATTTACCAGCCCTTATATTGCTATCGCGCTGCTGTGCGTAGGCGGCTTTGCCCACCAGGCGCTGTCTGGTGCGTTGATTACCCTGTCTTCCGATGTATTTGGTCGTAACGAAGTTGCCACGGCGAACGGCCTGACCGGGATGGCGGCCTGGACAGCCAGCACCCTGTTTGCGCTGGTCGTCGGTGCGTTGGCCGATACATTAGGCTTTAGCCCACTGTTTGCCGCCCTGGCCGTGTTCGACTTGCTCGGTGCCGTGGTGATCTGGACAGTGTTAAAAAATAAACCCATTTCTGAACTGCAGACCGCCCCTTCCCCTTCTCAGGCTGCGCCGATACGTAGCTGATCCTGAGGGCTGGCCCGTGCCAGCCCTTTTCTTCTCTTGCCGCAAAGTGGTATAACAACTTATCTGCTCGTTACTTTGGATTGCCTCATGGACCTCACTGAATCTCGTCGACTTTATCAACAGCTGGCCAGCGAGTTAAAACGCCGCATTGAAAACGGGGTTTACCAGGTGGGAGAGAAACTGCCCGCAGAGCGCCTGATCGCTGAAGAAATGGAAGTCAGCCGCACGGTGGTGCGCGAAGCCATCATCATGCTGGAGGTTGAAGGCTACGTTGAGGTGCGCAAAGGCTCGGGCATTCACGTGATTTCCAGCCAGCAGCAAAACCGGGTCGCCGAAAGCAGCAGCCAGCTAGAGTTTGCCGCCTTTGGCCCGTTTGAACTGTTGCAGGCGCGCCAGCTTATTGAAAGTAACGTTGCCGAGTTCGCAGCAACCCAGGTGACACGTCAGGATATTGTCGATTTAATGGCGATTCAGGAGAAAGCGCGACAGGAGGACCATTTCAGGGACTCTGAATGGGATATGAGGTTTCACGTTCGTATTGCTCAGTCGACGCAAAACAGCGCCCTGGCCGCGATTGTCGAGAAGATGTGGCTGCACCGTTTACACAACCCTTACTGGCTTAAGCTGCATGAGCATATCGATCAGCGCAGTATCGTAAGCTGGTGCGACGATCACGATCAGATTCTTAAAGCATTAATCCGCAAAGATCCCGCCGCCAGTAAGCTGGCAATGTGGCAACATCTCGAAAATACTAAGCAGATGTTATTTAACGCCACCGCCGACGATTTTGAGTTCAATGTTGACCGCTACATGTTCAGTGAAAATCCGGTTGTCCTTCCGGATGCAGATACGATTCAGCGTTAATTTGACTGAAAAACAGTCAGTTAATCTGCAATAGTGTCAGGACATGTAAAACTCCTTTTTACATCGAGATACAGAGGGTAAAACTCCTGTTCGTTTAGGAGTAGTTCTGTCTCCGAAGCTTGATTTTTGTTACAGTTATCATCCTTTTCTTACCTTTTGCGATAAGGGCTTATCAAATCGCTGATTTAACAATCAGTTCTGGAAGGATCCAGAAACGCTTGCTCAGACTACGCTCTCAGAATCGATAAAAAATGTCAGTCTGCGCTGAGGTCCCTGTGGGACATGTTCAACGATGATGTTCGGGAATGATTGATGGAAATTTTGCAAGCGCTGCTGCATGCCTTGTGGCAACAGGATTATGAAACGCTTTCCGATCCAACACTGGTGTGGGCAATTTACGGCGTCTTATTTATGATCCTTTTTCTGGAAAACGGCTTATTGCCTGCCGCTTTCCTGCCCGGTGACAGCCTGCTGATTCTGGTGGGCGTGCTGATTGCCAAAGGAACCATGAGTTTTCCGCTGACCATTCTGGTCCTCACCACCGGCGCCAGCCTGGGTTGCTGGGTGAGCTATATTCAGGGCCGCTGGCTGGGGAACACGCCGACGGTGCAAAACTGGCTATCACACCTTCCTGCCCGCTATCATCAGCGTGCACATAATCTGTTTCACCGTCACGGCTTATCGGCACTGCTCATTGGCCGTTTCATTGCTTTCGTGCGTACGCTGCTGCCCACAATTGCGGGCCTTTCCGGTTTAAGCAACGCCCGTTTCCAGTTTTTTAACTGGATGAGTGGCTTTCTGTGGGTCGTCATTCTCACGGTTCTGGGCTTTGCCTTAGGCAAAACGCCGATCTTCCGCCGCTACGAAGATGAACTGATGTTTTTCCTGATGATGCTGCCGCTGGTGTTGCTGGTGATTGGGCTGATGGGCTCGCTGATTGTGCTGTGGCGTAAACGCCGCGCGAACCAGCGTGGTGAGGGCTCATGAAACCTTTACACGCTTTTCCTAAACGCTGGCTTCCCTGGTTAATTGGCGGGGCATTTGCGCTGGTAGCGGTCAGCATGATGCCCAGCCTGATGCGCCATGAAAACGTGGTGCAGATTCGCGTTTCGCACGCGGGTGCCCCGATGCCCGATGGCTTCTATCTCTATCAGCAGCTGAGCGCCCAGGGTATTCGAATCAAAAGCATCACGCCCTCAGGGGATGCGTTGATTATTCATTTTGACAACGAAGAGCAAAGCCTCGCCGCGCAGAAAGTTCTGCGTCGATTGCTGCCGGACGGGTTTATCGTCGCGCAACACGACCAGGCGGCTCACCTTTCACTTGCATAATTCCTCGCCCTTCTTAAACGCTTAGCGCACTTTCAGGCTGTGCTAAGCGTTTCTCTGTATATCGGTGATCTTTGGACTTTTTCCACCTGATGTCTATGCTTAAACTAAGGCGGGTTATCAGCGCACTGCGGAGGGTTCTTGCAGTGCGCTGAATTAAGTCAGGCAACAATGGAAGGTACAAAGCCGAATGAAACATACGTTACTACTGGGAATCACGCTGTTTTCTCTTTCAGGCTCCCTGATGGCGGCACAGTCGCTGTGTCAGCAAAAAGAGCAGGACATTCAGCGTGAAATCGAGATGGCTCAGAAGCACAACAATCAGCGCCGTGTGAACGGTCTGGAGCGCGCCCTTACCGAGGTGCGCGCGGGATGTACTGATAAAAAGCTTAAAGCCTCGCATCTGGAAAAAATCAACGCTCAGAAAGAGAAAGTGGCTGAGCGTGAGCGCGAACTCAAGGAAGAGCGCGACGAAGGTCATGACAAGGACAAGATTGCAAAACGCGAACGCAAGCTGGAAGAAGCACGCCAGGAGCTTAAGAAGTTACAGGCGGAGCCCTATTAATCGGATTCAATCTACTGATGTTAAAGGAGTATTTTATGTCTAAAGACACATCATCGGAATATTTGCGTGCTGAATTGAAAAACCTGGCGGATACGCTGGAAGAAGTCCTGAGCAGCGGGACTGAAAAGTCCAAAGGTGAACTGGATAAGCTCCGTCACAAAGCGCGCGTTGCGCTGGACAGCTCTCGTGAGCGTTTAGGTGAATCGGGTGAGCGCCTGGCGGCGACTACGCGCGAAGCGGCGCAGAAAGCAGATGGTTATGTGCGTGATAATCCATGGCATGGCGTGGGTATCGGTGCCGCCATCGGCGTTGCCATCGGTATGCTGATCTCGCGTCGTTAATCATGACGGATTCACAGCAGAACCACGGACCGGCCAAAGGGGTCATCAATATTGGTCAGCGTATCGTCACCACGCTGGTTGGTATGGTCGAAACACGCGTTCGTCTTGCAGTGGTAGAGCTGGAAGAAGAGAAGGCCAATATCATCCAGATGCTGTTGATGCTTGGCCTGACCATGCTCTTCACGGCTTTTGGCCTGATGAGCCTGATGGTGCTGATTATCTGGGCAGTTGATGCGCAGTATCGTTTAATGGCTATTGCCATCACCACTGGCGTGCTGTTCTTGCTGGCGTTGATCTTTGGGCTATGGACACTGCGTAAATCACGTCAGTCAACCCTGCTGCGCCACACGCGCAAGGAACTGGCTAACGATCGTGATCTGCTTGAGGATAACCGGTAATGAGCCGCCGCGAGCGTGAAGCGCGTATTGATGAACTGCTGAAACAGGTTCAGCAGCAGCGTCTGGACCTGAGTGCCGCGCGGCGTAGCTGGCTGGAGATCACCGCGCCCTACGATCGTGGCTGGTTTACGTTTTTGAGTCTGAAACGCTATCTGGCCATTGGCAGTAGTGCATTAGCTATCTATTCCATTCGCAGTCCTAATCGCCTGCTACGCTGGGCGAAACGGGGCTTTGGCCTGTGGAGTACCTGGCGCATGATTAAATCAGCCCTTCCCCCGCGTTGAATCCCCCAAAGCCAGTCCAGTGCGACTGGCTTTTTCTTTTTTCAGTTTTACTGAATAACATCGACAGTTTATATCGCTTACAACTGTCACTTCTCGCGACTATCATCTCCAGCTATCAGCCCGGCCAATTGCAACCATGCAGTTAACGGGAATATTCACCGCGGGCATCGCTGCCTTGCAAACTTTTAGCGTTGGAGTAGATGATGAAAAAATTCGAAGACAGTGGTTTGTTAGCCGCCCGTATCCTGATGACTATCCTGTTTATTACTGCAGGCTGGGGCAAAATCACCGGTTACGCTGGCACTCAGCACTATATGGAAGCCATGGGCGTGCCCGGCTTCATGCTGCCGCTGGTTATTCTGCTGGAATTTGGCGGCGGCCTGGCCATCATGTTTGGCTTCCTGACCCGTTTTACCGCGCTGTTTACCGCTGGCTTTACGATTCTGACCGCGTTTCTGTTTCACAGTAACTTCGCCGAGGGCGTGAACCAGCTGATGTTCATGAAGAACCTGTCTATCGCTGGCGGTTTCCTGGTGTTAGGTCTGGTAGGTCCGGGTGCCTACAGTATCGATCGCCTGATCAGCAAAAAACCTCAGGGTGCTCTGGCGCGCTAACTGACGCCTGACTACACCGCTTTTCTGACGCACCGGTTGCTTTCTCCCGGTGCGTTTTGCTTTTATGATCAAAATCCTTTGCCGGGCGGTTTGAAGCGATCATGCCCTCCCATCCCGCAGAGTCCCGGCCCACCTGGTGCTTAAGGTAAGCCTAATCTAGTCATGGAAATATAGCGTTCCGTCCCTCTTCTTTTTGGCAACGCTATGAAAGTATCTTATGGTCAGTGGCTTCCCCATCACGATGCACCCTTTTTTCGACGGCTTCATCTTTTGGTCGCCGTGCTGATCCTTTCGCAGATCATCAATTCCAATTTCACCGCACGTGAAGCGCTCGGCGAGCACAGCCTGGAGACGCTGATAACCTGGCTACATATTCTCTCAGGACTGTTGCTGATCGCTGCGGGCGTTATCATGCTCATCTGGATGCTGGTTCAGCGAGGTTTTCGCTGGTACTTCGCCTGGCTCACGCTGGATTTTCGGGGTATTCGAAACGATGTCGTACAGCTGACCGGCCTGAAACTCCCACAGGCACATGGCGGTGGCATAGCCGCGACGGTGCAGGGCTTGGGGGTTATCGCGTTGATCGCCGTCGCCTGTTCTGGTGGGCTATGGTTTTTATTTAACAGTACGTCGCTCGCCACGCCTGATTTGACGCGTAGGGTATTGCACTGGCATAAATTCCTGACCACCTTTGTAGAGATTTATTTTTACAGCCATGGCGCGATGGGCGTGCTTCATATCCTGCTATCCCGCTATGAAAAATAGCACAGGGCACGCATGCAGGCTGTCGCCCTCCTGATTAAACGAATCGCTTATCACTGGAAGACCCGATGCTACATAGTGAATCGCATAAAATTGAACACGCCGGATGGCTACGGGCTGCCGTATTGGGCGCGAATGATGGCATCGTTTCGACCGCCAGCCTGCTGGCCGGCGTCGTTTCTGCCAGCAGCAGTCATCACAATGTTTTGCTCGCCGGGCTGGCAGGTATTGTTGGAGGCGCAATGTCGATGGCGACGGGAGAATACGTCTCGGTGTCCTCGCAGTCAGATACTGAAAAAGCTTCTCTGCGGCAGGAGAAAGCTGAACTCGAGGCCGATTTTGCGGCTGAAACGGTGGAGCTGTCAGCCATATACAGGGCGCGTGGCCTGTCGCCCGAGCTGGCTCGTCAGGTCGCAGAACAGTTGATGGCCCATGATGCCTTAGCCGCTCATGCCAGAGATGAGCTGGGCATCACCGATTTCAGCAGTGCCAAACCCCTTCAGGCCGCTCTGTTTTCTGCGGTCAGTTTTGCCTCAGGCAGTATTTTACCCTTCGCCGTTGCCATGCTGATCACCGGCCCCTTCGCCTTGCCCGCCATTGCGGTCTCGGCGCTCCTGGCATTGACGCTTCTGGGCGCGACGGCGGCCAAAGCCGGTGATGCGCCGGTCAGGAAAAGCGTCACGCGCATTTGCTTCTGGAGCCTGCTGGCGATGACGCTGTCTGCATCAGTCGGCTATCTTTCAGGTATGGCGCTTGGCTGACGCGCTTACTGGGTAAGGATGCATCTGCCGCCCTCAGCGCGCCAGATGCTGCCCGACAATCAGCCCGAGCTGGCCTGCCAGCGTCGTGCCCGTGACAGATTCGCCGCCCGCAGACTGCCCCTGCAGAATTTCAAGTTGTCCCTGCCCACAGCCAATAACCAGCGGTGTAACTGAAACAACTTCACCCGGCTGGCTGGCTTTACGCGCATCAATAACGCGGGTTTGCCAGACGGTAAATCGCTGTGAGTCTGCCAATGTAAAAGCGCCGGGCCAGGGAAACGCCAGCGCCCGAACAAGGTTATGGATATCGCGGGCGGGCGCCTGCCAGTGAATTTGGCCATCTTCCGGCTTACGGCTGCCAAAACAGCTTGCTGCACGCTCGTCCTGAGGGGTTTCGGTAAGCTCGCCCGCCACCAGCGCATCAAGCCAGGTCGGTAGCATTTGCGCCGTGGTCGCAACCAGTCGGGTATGCAGTGCCAGGGCATTGTCCTGTGGATGAATTTCAACGGCCTTCTGCGCCAGAATCGGGCCGGCATCAGGACGTTTAATCATGCGGTGCAGGGTCACACCGGTTTGCGTCTCGCCTTTAATAATTACCCAATTGAGATGGGCACGGCCCCGATAAGCCGGCAGCAAGGCGGCATGCACGTTATAGGCCCCTTTTTTAACAGAGGAGAGGATGGCTTCGCTGAGAACCTGACGGTAAGAGAAGCAGAACAGATAATCTGCCTCAAGGCTGGCTATGCGGGCTTGCCATTCGGCGGTATTGACATCCTCGGTGATAAAAACCGGGATGTTGTGGCGCTCAGCCAGGCGGGCGACGGAGCCGTAAAACTGCGCGCCGGACGCGGGATCTGCATGGGTAAACAGGGCACTAACCGTGAATCCGGCATCCATTAACGCCTTCAGGCCGGTACAGGCCATTTCGTGATAACCAAAGAGTACCGCTTTCATTCCGCTTTCCTTCATCTTTTTTTCGCCTGATCCTGCGGGACGGGCGTGATGGACGGCTTGTTCGTTACAGGCCGTAGACAGCCCCATGATAAGGCATTCTTAGCCCGATTACGCCTCTGGCCCGTTCGCCGTATAGCGCGCATTTATGCGGGTGGGCGAAATGTTTGGCAACGCACGTGGTGCGCTGTCGAAGTTATCCATAACCGCCTATGGTTAAAGTCGGAAATATTCTTTTTATCGTTTGTACGGGAGACAAGATGGGTCAGCTAATTGATGGTGTCTGGCATGACACCTGGTATGACACGAAATCAACCGGTGGGCGCTTTAAGCGTTCGGAATCCGCATGGCGTAACTGGGTTACGCCCGACGGTAGCGCAGGACTGAGCGGCAAAGCCGGATTTACGGCGGAACGCGATCGCTATCACCTCTACGTGTCGCTTGCCTGCCCGTGGGCGCACCGCACCCTGCTGATGCGTCAGCTTAAAGGTCTGGACAGCATGATTGATGTCTCGGTGGTGCATCCGCTGATGCTGGAAAACGGCTGGACGTTTGATGACAGTTTTCCGGATGCAACTGGCGATAAACTGCACCAAAATGAATTTCTTTATCAGCTCTATCTCCATGCGGATGCCGACTACAGCGGGCGTGTCACCGTGCCCGTGTTATGGGACAAACAGCAGAACACCATCGTCAGCAATGAGTCTGCCGATATTATTCGCATGTTTAACAGCGCGTTCGATGCAGTCGGGGCGCGGGCGGGGGATTACTATCCGGCTGACCTGCGAGAGAAGATTGATGCGCTCAATGGCTGGATTTACGACACCATTAACAACGGCGTGTACAAAGCCGGTTTTGCCACCTCTCAGTCCGCTTACGATGAAGCCGTAACCGCCCTGTTCCACTCACTGTCGCGGGTAGAGCAGATCTTGGGTCAGCATCGCTATCTGGCTGGCGACAGGTTAACCGAGGCCGATTTACGCTTATGGACCACGCTGGTGCGTTTTGATCCGGTTTACGTCACCCATTTTAAATGCGATCGCCACCGTATCAGCGACTATCTGAACCTGAGCGGTTTCCTGCGCGACATTTATCAGATGCCGGGTATCGCCGACACAGTAAACCTGCCTCACATTCGTCATCACTACTACTGCAGCCATAAAACCATCAACCCGCACGGGGTGATCTCTGTCGGCCCGGCCTTTGACTGGGATGCGCCGCACGGCCGCGGTTAACAACAGAACACCGCATTGAATTGGATGTGAAAAGACCTGACGTGCGCTGGCTAACAGCATACGTCAGGTCAAACAGGACTGAATGACGGTCAGAAAAACTTATAAGCGATATTTAAAATGGTGAGTAAGCCAATCGCGCTGACAAAAACGTTGTCAGCCCGGCCTTTGTATTTTGCCAGCGCAGGGACTTTGCTGATGGCATACATGGGTAACAGGCAGAGCAGCGAGGCGATAATCGGCGCGCCCATCGCCTCAATCAGGTCGAGAATATTGGGGTTAAGGTAAGCCACCAGCCAGGTCGAGCCCATAATAAAGACCATGCTCAGCGTATTCAGCTTACGGCTGGACACAGCGTCTTTATCGCCCTTATAGCGAAATTTGATAATCAATCCGTTTAACCCTTCCAGCGTGCCCAGATAGTGCCCAAAGAAGGATTTGAAAATAGCGACCAGAGCAATCACCGAGGCGCTGTATTCCAGTACCGTAGAGAAGGTGGACTTCTCACCCGACAGGGCGGAAAAGTGATTCGCCAGGTAGGAGAGCACAGGGATATTTTGAGCCTTCGCGTCCGCCATATCCTGCGGTGATAAGGTAAACAGACAGCTAAAGGCAAAGAACATCACTACCGCCACCATCAGTATGCTGGCGCGGGAGATGATCTGGCTGCACTTGTTTTCGGTATAGGTCCGGCCCATTTCCGGCTCGTATTCTTCCCGCTTTGACACCACAAAAGAAGAAACAATCGGCGAAAAATTGAATGAGAACACCATAATAGAAATGCCTAACCACACGGTAACCAGAATGCCATCGTGCCCGGTCAGGGCAATATCCCTCAGGTTGACCTGGTCGATTACAGCGGAATTCCAGTAGGGGATTAACGACAGTGAAATCAGCACCAGGCTGGCGATAAACGGAAACACCAGCCAGCTCATCACCTTTACCATCAGGTCTTTACCAAACCAGATCACAAAAGCCATCAACAGCAGCAGCAACAGCGCCACCACGCCGCGATTGAGGGCCGGCAGCAGTAGCTGATATTGCCAGAACGCCATGAAGGTATTGGTGATGGTGACGCCATAAATCCATAGCAGCGGGCAAATCGCGAAAAAGTAGAGAAAAGTAATGACCACCCCGCCCGTTTTTCCGAAATGCTCTTCTACCGTTTCGGTAATATTGCCCGATACGTTACTGCCGGACAGGCAAAGGCGAGCCAGTGCCCGATGACAGTAAAACGCGATGGGCCAGGCCAGCACCAGCATGATCAAGATAGGGATCAGCCCACCGTAACCGGCCCGAATAGGAAAGAAAAGCACGCCGGCGCCAATGGCTGTGCCAAACAGTCCGAGTGTCCATGTGGTATCGGACTTACGCCAGGTTGAGGTTTTTTCCTGGTCGAGAATATTTTCAGAATTACTCATAACTTATCCTTTATGCGTCAGCAAAACCCGTAATCTGGGAAACCCGGGACAAATCAATATTACCGCCTGAGATAATGCACACCGTTTTCCGCCCCTGAATGTAGTGGTCGACTTTGCCGCTCAGTAACGCGGCGCATGCCAGCGCGCCGGCACCTTCTGTGACCACTTTGTTTCGCTGAATCAATGCAATCATACTTTTACGAATGTCGTCTTCACTCACTAGCACCATCTCATCGACCAATTCTCTCACAATCGCGAAGGTGAGATCGCCCGGACAGGCGACATCGCAGCCGTCCGCAAGGGTGCCGGTAAGACGATGGCGCGTAATGGTATCAGCAAAAAAGGAGGCTGCCATACCGTGAACGTTTTCAGACTGCACGCCGATGACGGTAATCGTGGGATTAATGGACTTGATCGCCGTGGCAATCCCGGCAATGAGCCCGCCACCGCCTACGGGAACGATGACGTTATCGACATCAAAGAGATCCTCAAGAATTTCCAGACCGATGGTGCCCTGTCCGGCAATGATCTTCACATCATCATAAGGCGGGATAAATATGCGGCCTTCGCTGGCCACAATGTCTTCCACTTTGGTTAGCGTGTCATTAAAGTTTTCACCATAAATGACCACCTCCGCGGAGTAATCGCGCGTCGCCGCTTCTTTGGATTTTGGCGCACCCGCAGGCATGACCACTTTGCCGTCAATATGCAGCATGGCGCACGACAGTGAAACGCCCTGCGCATGGTTACCCGCTGAGCAGGCGACAACGCCCTGACGTTTTTCTTTCTCCGTCAGTGAGCTCATTTTATTGAATGCACCACGAATCTTAAAAGACCCCGTTCGCTGCATATTTTCAAATTTAAGGAATATTTCTCCGTCGCAGCGCTCGCTGAGATAGTTTGAGCGTGGCATGCCGGTTTTATAAACTTTCCCTGTTAGTCTCTCTCTGGCAGCATAAATTTCATCAAGGCTAACGGGAAGGTTTTTATTGATATTCATATCGACTCCTTTTTCAGGCAGGGTTTATTCAGCAAAATTCCCCGAAGAGAAATGCGATCGTATAAAAGCTGAAAAAAAGTAATAAACTTACCGTTTTCGCTTCGCAGCATGCTGTAACAGCATGAGCTTACGCAGTTGATTTAAAAAGAAACGGGCAGCGAGAGGATAGGAAAAGGATGGCGATAAAACAGCGTATTTTGTGGAAGAAACTGTATTACTGACAGAAGGGATAAAACATATTCTTGCAGAAGAGACGGGGTTAAAGCGATTCGTTAATAGGGGGCGAACAGTGCTCTGATACAGTGTTAGCCGGGGCGTTCGTCGTTGCGTATACCTGTGCATGATGTCATTCCTTTACGTCGCCTTTATCCGCCACGAATCTTAATCATCATAAAAAAATGGGATTGTGCTGTTTCTCACACTTCACTCTTTTCTTATGAGAACCAATGCTTTTATTTATACTGACGTTGTGCAGATCAATAAAATATCTTTTTTTCACTTAAGAATATTTCGCCGAAAAAAAAGCAGAGCGATGAAACAGCCGTTAACAGAACAAGGATAAGGGAAGACAATCACGCTATTTAAGACGGGCTTAGCCGGAAAAGGGGGAAGGTCATTATTATTCCTGAAACGCTGAAGATAACGCATCCAATAACATTTCAATGCGCGACGTTTGCCGATGAGTCGCGTTAAAAGATTAACGCCCATCTGTTCAATGGGCGTTATTTAAAAGTTACTTCGTTTCGCACGCGACGGGCCAGGGCTTCGCAGGGGAGTTGAACGGATGGTACTGGTAGCACCAGGTTTCCGACACCACCTTGTCTTGTGCTTTCAAATAGAGCTTAAGCTCTACCGGATCGCCTTCGCCGGCGACCAAATCAAACTGCGCCAGCCAGTTGCCTGAATCGTCCGGCAATTTAGACACGAGCACGTTCTCAAAAGTACCACGCGATGCAGAAAGCACGGCTTCGGGGGAAACGCCTGACGGCAGATGATTAAGCACATCGCCACGGAACTCGACGGCAAACTTACGGCTGTCATGCGGACGATCGGAACCCGGCACACCGCCCCGCCCCAGTCGTGTTGCCCCGCAACGCGCCAGAGGAGAGGGATAGGGCTCATCGGCCAGCCAGTGCAGACGATAATGGAAATGATGCTGATCGCCCGCTTTCGCTGGCGCATCCGGTACCCACATGGCGACGATATTGTCGTAGATTTCATCGTCAGTCGGGATTTCCATCAGTTGAACTGAGCCTTTGCCCCATTCCCCTCGCGGTTCCACCCACAGATCGGGACGTTTCTCGTAGTGCGCAGCGTCCAGATAGCTGTCGAAATCCCGATCTTTCTGCAGTAAACCAAAGCCGCGCGGGTTCTCATCATGAAAACTGGACGTGACCACGCGTAATGGGTTGTTCAACGGCCGCCAAATATGTTCGCCGCTGCCGGTCCACATCGCCAGACCATCGGAGTCATGCACTTCCGGGCGCCAGTCTGTCGCCGCCCCTTTAACCGTTTTTGAGAACCAGTACATGGAGGTCAGAGGCGCGATACCGAAACGCTGAATGTCCTTGCGCAGGAAAAGCGTACATTCGACATCCTGTATAACCCCTTTACCGCGCTGCAGGATAAATTTGTAGGCGCCCGTGATACTCGGCCCGTTGAGTAGCGCATAGACCGTGAGATGTTTGCTGTCGTCTTTCGGCGCTTCAAACCAGAAATCCGTAAAGTCAGGGAACTCTTCATCGACACCCGGCTGAACGGTATTCAGCGCAATACCACGCGCGGATAAACCAAACTGCCCCAGTTCGCCGATGGCGCGGAAATAAGACGCGCCCATAAAGGATATCCAGTCATTTTGTGGATTGGTTTTTAGCGTGTCCTGGCTGGCCAGCACTCTGAAACCTGAGAATACGTTACCTTTCAGCGCCGGCAACGTAACGTTTTTATCCGTCGTGGTGAAGTAGTCAATATTTTGAATAATTTCACGCGCGGCGTTATTTTCCACGACGTGCATTTTCACCGGCATACGGTGTAAACCGTTTACCATGAAAAAGGTAACAGGAAACCGTCCGGCATTTTTAAACAGCGCATAGTCCGGCTTGTAGACGGTTTTCATGTAGGCGTCATAGGTTATGTTGGATAACAATGACGGGTCGAATGAGGTGGTTTTTTCATAGGGTTTGGCTGCCAGGGCTTTGGCCTGGGCAATCAAGGTTTCAAAGTTAAATGCTTCGCTGTTACCTAACTTGAGAACGCCTGCTGCGATAGCGCCGGGAGAAATGCCTAATGCAGATAAGGCAGCAAACGTCCCGGAATAAGTCAGTAAAGTCCTTCTTGTAACCATGATCCACCTGTTTTTTTAATCTTCATTCAATGAATTCGCGCCCAATGGGGCAAAACGTAAAATAATGACGTGTGGCAAGCTGCCTTCAACTATAGACGAGAGAAACCGTTGCCTCCCAAACAGATGGCAAGCCATCATCTGACACATCGGATGAGCCTATAGTGCATTGGAAAGAAAATGGATGGGATTTGCCTGAGAAACAAAGCCTCTGGCAACGCGGCCCATTTTTCTTGCCAGATCAGGAGAGTGAATCGCGTTTCCTCTCAGGGTCGCCAGCGCGGAAGCGCCCTGACCGGCTAACGCCACATTGTTTTACGACGGTATCGGGCAACGCCCTTCATCGCGCTGGCCAGCCCGCGTCAGCAAGGAGCCGTGGCCTGCTGCCGATATCCCCGCATCTGGTGGCGGCAGCGACGCCTGCTTTGCCGCGCCATAAAGCAAAAACCCCGCTTGCGCGGGGTTTGCATTAAGAAGTCGAAACTGACCGATAAGCCGGGTTCTGTCGTGGACAGTCATTCATCTAGGCCAGCAATCGCTCACTGGCTCAAGCAGCCTACCCGGGTTCAGTACGGGCCGTACCATGTGAACCCCTATTTGGCCTTGCTCCGGGTGGAGTTTACCGTGCCACGGACTGTTACCAGCCGCGCGGTGCGCTCTTACCGCACCCTTTCACCCTTACCTGATCCCATTACTGGGCCATCGGCGGTTTGCTCTCTGTTGCACTGGTCGTGGGTTTCCCCCCCAGGCGTTACCTGGCACCCTGCCCTATGGAGCCCGGACTTTCCTCCCCTCCGCCCGTCTCCTTCAGAGAAGGACGACGACGAAGCGGCGACTGTCTGGTCAGCTTCGGCGCGCATTATAGAGGGTTTAGCCCGCGCTGTCACGCCCGGCGCGCAGGCAACTCAACAGGCTCAGGCCTGCTGCTCAAGCGCATGTTTATAGAGCGCATTCTTTTTCACACCGTGTATCTCAGCCGTGAGCGCCGCCGCCTTTTTCAACGGCAGTTCCTGCTGCAACAACGCCAGCGTGCGCAGTGCATCTGCGGGTAATGCCTCTTCGTCAGGATGATGGCCTTCAACGATGAGCACCATCTCACCTTTACGGCGATTTTCATCCTCTTTCACCCAGGCCAGGAGTTCCCCCACCGGTGCGCCATTCAGGTTTTCCCAGGTTTTGGTTAATTCGCGCGCCAGCACGACGTAACGGCCAGCCCCCAGCTCCGTGACCATATCCTGCAGGCTGTCCAGCAAACGGTGCGTGGATTCGTAAAAAATTAAGGTACGCGGCTCCTCGGCCAGCGCCCGAAGCGCATCACACCGCGCCTTTGTTTTGGCGGGTAGAAATCCTTCGTAACAGAAACGATCAGACGGCAATCCCGCTGCGCTTAATGCTGTTATCGCTGCGCAGGCACCCGGTAAAGGAACGATGCGAATACCGGCCTCACGGCAGCGGCGAACCAGGTGATAACCCGGATCGTTGATCAATGGCGTGCCAGCATCAGAAACCAGAGCTATGCTTTCTCCCTGTTGCAGCCTGGTTAGCAGGATTTCTGCTTTCTGCTGTTCGTTGTGGTCATGAAGTGCGAAGAGTCGCGCATTGATGGCGAAATGTTGTAGCAACAGTCCGGTATGACGTGTATCTTCCGCTGCGACCAGATCGACGCTGGAAAGTACCGCTAGCGCCCGCTGGGTAATGTCAGCCAAATTACCTATTGGGGTTGGCACGATGTAGAGCGTGCTGGCGGAAATGTCTGCCCGATCGAGTTGTTTCATTGTTTCATCCGAATTGCCGATTTAATATTGAGCATCTTGAAAAAAACATCACTGGATACAGTATGCTTCCTTCAAAAATCGTTCGTCATAAAGCAGGACGCTTTGTGCCTGTCCTTCTTGCTGGTCTGATTTTAGCCGCGTGTAGTGGCCAGGGCCCGAAAAGCCAGTCCGTAGACATCCAGGCACCCGTTACTAATAATTCCGCCTACTATCTGCAGCAGGTGCAGCAAAGCAGCGATGATAGCAAGACCGACTGGCAATTACTCGCAATCCGCGCCCTGTTGAAAGAAGGAAAATATCCGCAGGCTGCTCAGGCGATCGGCGAACTGCCTAATCAGCTTTCTGATAAACAGCAGCAAGAATTACTGCTGCTGAAAGCCCAGTCTCTGGTTGCTCAGCAAAAGATTGCCGATGCTCAACCAATATTGAGTCAGGTGAAAACCAGCGAGCTGTCTCAGGATCAGCTGGCGCGCTACTACGGTTTACAGATTGCCAGCGCACAGGGTAAAACTTCGCTGGCCCTGCTCCGCGCCTATATTGCTCAGGAGCCGTTGCTGAAAGGCGATGAACGCCAGCAGAATATCGATGCCACCTGGCAGGCGCTGACCCAGCTGTCGCAGCAGGATATGAATTCGCTGGTGATCAATGCCGATGAAAACATTCTGCAGGGCTGGCTGGATCTGCTCACGGCGTGGCATGCCAATGCGCAGGATGCCAACATGCTGAAGTCAGCCATTAAAGACTGGCAGACGCGCTATCCCGATAACCCTGCTGCAAAAACCTTACCGACCCAGTTGAGCCAGGTGCAGAACTTTACCAAAGCGTCCACCAGCACTATCGCGCTGCTGCTGCCGCTGAACGGTCAGGCTCAGATGTTCGCCAGCGCTATCCAGAAAGGCTTTAACGACGCGAAGAACGGCACCCTCGCTACCGCGCCTCAGGCGATGCCGGGCAGCGCCCAGGATCCTATCGCGATAAATCAGCAGCAGCCTGCGGATGCGAATGCGGTCGTCAGCCCGTCAGCTAACCCGGCGGCTGCGCAGCAGAGCGGCACGGCGCAGCAACCGGCAACGACGCAACAGCAGCCTCAGCAACAGCCGGCCGCCGAACCCGCCAGCAATGCGCAGGTGAAGGTTTACGACACCAGCAGTCAGCCCATCGCGCAGGTGATGCAGCAGGCCCAACAGGATGGTGCCACGCTCGTTGTTGGACCGCTGTTGAAAAACAACGTTGAAACGGTCGCGAACAGCCAGACACCGCTGAATGTCCTGGCGCTGAACGAGCCAGAGCAAATCCAGAACCATCCGAATATGTGCTATTTTGCGCTGTCGCCTGAAGATGAAGCGCGCGATGCGGCGCATCATATCTGGGACCAGGGCAAACGCCAGCCGCTGCTGTTAGTGCCTCGCAACGGCCTGGGCGATCGCGTAACGGCGGCCTTTACGAAAGAGTGGCAGTCACTGGGCGGCGGCACCGTGCTCCAGCAGCGCTTTGGTTCTGTTTCAGAACTCAAGCAGGGCATCAATAGCGGTGCAGGCATCAGCATGAGCGGTACGCCCGTGGTTATGCCCTCGTCTTCTCAGCCGCAAAGCGTTTCCGTTGCGGGCCTGAACATTCCGGCACCGCAAACCAGCGCCCCGGCCGCCAGCAGTGGCGGAGCCATTGATGCCGCTTATATCGTCTCGACTCAGGATGAACTGCAACTGATCAAACCGATGATCAGCATGCGCACCGGTAGCCGCAGCAACGTTGCGCTCTACGCCAGTTCGCGCAGCGCGCAGGCGGGCGCAGGGCCGGATTTCCGTCTGGAAATGGAAGGGCTGCAGTTCAGCGATATCCCCCTGCTTTCCGGCGCAAATCCGGCGTTGATGCAGCAGGCCGCGAAGTCGTTCAATAACGATTACTCGCTGGTGCGTCTGTACGCAATGGGGATTGATGCGTGGACGCTGGCTAACCACTTTAACCAGATGCGTCAGGTGCCGGGCTTCTCGCTCGACGGCAATACCGGCAAGCTGAGCGCCACCGCTGATTGTGTGATCAACAGGAAGTTGACATGGAACCAGTATCGCCAGGGCAACATCGTACCGGCCAGCTAAACCGCCGCCGTACGGGTGCCGAGCACGAACAACTCGCCCGCCGCTATCTTGAGCGGGCGGGGTTAACATGGGTCGCCAGCAATGTTTACTATCGCGCAGGGGAACTAGACCTGATAATGCGAGACAACCAGTGTTGGGTGTTCGTCGAAGTGCGTTACCGGCGTAACGCACGCTTCGGCGGCAGTCTGGCCAGTATTACCCGACAGAAACAACACAAGCTGCTGCGTGCCGCCTCTCTGTGGCTGGCGCAACGCGGCGGCAGTTTTGAAACAGTGAATTGCCGTTTCGACATCATTGCCATTACCGGCACGGCGCTTGAATGGTTGCCGAATGCCTTTAATGCAGACGTTTAGAACCAGGTGGTCGTGTGCAGGAAAGAATTAAAGCGTGTTTTACCGAAAGTATTCAAACTCAAATCGCTGCTGCAGAGGCGTTACCCGATGCCATTTCGCGTGCAGCAATGACAATGGTGCAGTCGCTTCTCAACGGTAACAAAATACTGAGCTGTGGTAATGGTGCATCATCCGCCAATGCTCAGCACTTTGCCGCCAGCATGATCAACCGCTTTGAAACCGAACGCCCCAGCCTGCCCGCGCTGGCCTTAAGTGCGGACAACGTCATGCTGACGGCGATCAGTAACGATCGTCTGCATGACGAAATTTACGCTAAGCAGGTGCGTGCACTGGGACAAACCGGTGACGTTCTGCTGGCAATCTCTACACGCGGGAATACACGGGACATCGTGAAGGCCGTCGAAGCCGCCGTCACGCGCGATATGACTATCGTTGCGCTTACCGGTTATGATGGGGGCGAATTAGCCGGATTGCTGGGACCGCAGGATGTGGAAATTCGTATTCCTTCACATCGTAGTGCTCGCATTCAGGAGATGCATATGTTAACACTCAACTGTTTGTGCGATCTGATTGATAACACCTTGTTTCCCCACCAGGAATGACGGAAGGAGCACCAATGAAAGCATTGAACGCTATAGCCATTGTTTTAACCGCCATGCTGCTGCAGGGCTGCGTCGCGGTGGTTGCCGGTAGCGCCGCTGTGGCGACCAAAACCGCCACCGATCCCCGCTCTGTCGGAACGCAGGTCGATGACGGCACGCTGGAATTACGCGTCAGCAACGCGCTGGCAAAAGATCAGCAAATCAAAACCGATGCTCGCGTCATTGCTACCGCCTATCAGGGTAAAGTCCTGCTAACCGGTCAGGCCCCGAGTCAGGAGATTGCCAACCGCGCGAAACAGATCACCATGGGCGTTGATGGCGCAACCGAAGTCTATAACGAGATTCGGATTGGGCCGAAAGTCAGCCTTGGCACCTCGTCGTCTGATACCTGGATTACCACCAAGATTCGCTCGCAGCTGTTGGGCAGCGATCAGGTGAAATCATCAAGCGTCAAAGTCACCACGGAAAACGGTGAAGTGTTCCTGCTGGGCCTGGTGACGCCAGAAGAAGCCAAAGCCGCCGCGGACATTGCCAGCCGGGTCAGCGGCGTGAAACACGTCACCACCGCGTTTACCATGGTGAAGTAATGCTGAGTTAACCCCAGGACAGCTGTCCGGGTTGTTACTGGCGCAGACAGAAAAGCCGCACCCTGTTGGGTTGCGGCTTTTTTATTGCGGGTTTAGCCGTGACCGGGTCAGAGCCAACAAACGCTTTCCGGCTTGCCGCCCAGCATTATCGCGCCGCCCGAGGTTGTCTCCGCTGGCGGCGGCGTAACGAGAGAAGGCCTCAGACCGGAATATCGATCACCAGTGCGCGGGTCGGGGTTTTCGCTGACAGCCACAGCTGTTGCTCTTCCTGCAAAAATGCGCCATCGCCACAGCCCAGCTGTTCCTGATGAGCGCCCCCGGCCGAGGCCTCAAACGCGCCATGGATAGATTGCAGATAGGCGCGCGCGCCCTGAAGCGGCACCAGATGCTGCTCGCCTGCCGCCAGCTCAACCTGATGAATCCAGACCTGCTGACGCAACTGCAGGCTGCTGTCGCCGCCATCTGGTGAGGCCAGCAGTTGCGAACGCATGCCGCCCGACAACGTCATTTTCTGCATACGGGGATTTTCACGTTCCGGGCAGGCCGCCAGCCAGAGCTGCATACGGGTTAACGGGCGATCTTTACTCGGATTAAGTTCGCTGTAGCTCACGCCGGGCTGAGCGGAGAGCAGCAACGCCTCACCTTCACGCACGCTGATGTGATTACCCTCGCTGTCCCGGTATTCCGCCTCACCCTGTAAAACGATATTCAGCACATCCACCTGAGGATAGGTGCGCGGCTGAAACGCCGCGCCGGGTGCCAGGACTTCCTGATTCAAAACGCGTAAGGAGGCATAACCCATTAATTTGGGATCGAAATAGTGGCCAAAAGAGAAGCTGTAGCGCGCCTGTAACCAACCGTAATCGGCCTGACCACAAGCGGATGCACTGCGTGTCGTAATCATTATGTACCTCCAGCATCCGTCGGCAAGAATCGACGACGGGAAATATGCCTTTATGGTAAAAGTCTGGACGCCGGATTGTTAGCCAGTTAATCTGCCGTGCATATTCAAATTTCCTGACAGAGAACCGGGATGGCCAAAGACCGTGCGTTAACCCTTGAAGCTTTACGTGTGATGGATGCTATCGATCGCCGCGGCAGCTTTGCCGCCGCCGCCGATGAACTGGGCCGCGTGCCCTCAGCGCTTAGCTACACCATGCAGAAACTGGAAGAAGAGCTGGATGTGGTGCTGTTTGACCGTTCGGGCCATCGAACGAAGTTCACCAATGTCGGAAGAATGTTACTGGAGCGCGGTCGGGTGTTGCTGGAGGCTGCCGACAAGCTCACGACCGATGCCGAGGCGCTGGCACGCGGCTGGGAAACCCAGCTGACTATCGTGACGGAAGCGTTAGTGCCCACCGATGCGCTGTTTCCGTTGGTCACGAAGCTGGCTGACAAAGCCAATACTCAGATCGCCATCATCACAGAAGTACTGGCTGGCGCCTGGGAGAGACTGGAACAGGGGCGGGCTGATATTGTCATTGCACCGGATATGCATTTTCGCGCCTCGACCGAAATAAACACCCGCAAACTTTACAGCATCATCAGCGTTTACGTTGCCAGCCCTGACCATCCAATACACAACGAACCCGAGCCGCTTTCAGAAGTCACCCGGGTAAAATATCGCGGCATTGCCGTGGCAGATACGGCCCGCGAACGTCCGGTTCTGACCGTGCAACTGCTGGACAAGCAACAGCGCCTGACCGTCAGTACGATGGATGACAAACGTCGCGCGCTCCTGGCCGGTTTAGGGGTCGCCACCATGCCTTATAACATGGTGGAGCAGGACATTGCAGAGGGCCGCTTGCGGGTGGTCAGCCCGGAGTATTCGCGTGAGGTCGATATCATCATGGCCTGGCGGCGTGACAGCATGGGTGAGGCAAAAGCCTGGTGCCTGCGCGAAATTCCTCGCCTGCTGGCCCGGAAAAACTCACCGACGCCGGGCGCCCATCCCTGAAGATTACAGCCGGCTCAGACAGTCCAGCGCGACGCTTTTAAAGCAGGCAAAGTCACTGCTGTCGCGCAATCGCGTCATCGCCCGCTCGCGCATAAAGGTCACGAACAGGTCATAGATAGCCATCGCTTCCTCATACTCGTTTTTGCTGATTGCCAGCAGGAAAATCACGTAAGCCGTGTCCTCGCCCCAGGGGATCCCCTGCGGGGCCAGCACGGTGTACACCACCGTTTTTTTCGCCATCAGCCCCAGCGAATGCGGAAGCGCAATCCCTTCGCCCAGCATGGTGCTGACAATGGCTTCACGCTCCTCAACGGAAGCATAAAACGCGTTGTCCACCACGCCTTCTGCCTCCAGCCGATCGCATAACAGCCGAAACAGCGCAGACTGACTCATCGGCCGATCGATGATGCAGAAATGGCGGGCATCAAAAAATTTCTCCAACATATAGGGCCGGGTGCGGTCCACCAGCACCAGCTTGCCTATCTGCTCCCGTTGAAATTCCGTCGGGAAAGGCGCGACCACGACAACCGGTTTCTCTTTTTCACTCAGCCGCGTAGTGGAAATCACAAAATCTTCTTCGATGCGCTGGCGGGCCTCATATTCACGCTGCGACAGGCACTGCGTCACCTGCAACTGGGGATAGTTGCGCATTAACATGGCTTCGATCATGCGGAGCGTCGAAGTACCGCTGTCGCACACCAGCAGTACCTGAGGGCGACGCTGGTAACCCACGTTATAATGGCGCTCCAGCCCGACGCCGATATGAAGCACCAGAAAGCCAATTTCATTTTCGCTAATCGTATAGGGCGAATATTTTCCCCAACTGGACACCGCCGCCAGCGTCACATCGTAGGCCATTGGATAGTGCTGCTTGATGTTGCTTAATAACGGGTTAGGAATATGGATCTGATAACGCACGCGCGTGATCATCGTTTTAATATGGGTAAGCAGATCGGCACGGAGTTGAGGATCGTTCTGCAGATCGTAATAGTAGTGAGTGTTAATAAAGCTGAGCAGGTAGTTAACCAGCGCCTCCGCATCGTCAGCATTAATGGCGCTGGGGGCAACGTCCTGAATGCGTCGGGCGGCGATATTCACCCGCAGCCAGCTCTCTTCCGCCGGAGAAACCGGTTTAACGGTAAGCGGCCGCAGCGCATGGATCAGCGTCTGCGCAGACTCGCGCACGTCCTCCCCGATCTCTTCCACCTGCGGATCGCTCAGCGGATAGCCTTCATTGATGCGACGTAGCGCCACCGCGCAGTAAAAACGCAAATAGCGTTCGCCTTCATCACTGAGGCGGATATTGTGCTGGGCAAGGCCGTTTTGCAGCAGCGGCTGAAGAGTTTCCAGCAGGCCGCTTTCCAGCGATTCGGGCACGATCAGCGGGCTGTCAGGCTGCTCCTGATCGATCTCAAACAGCAGATCGGTTAAGCAGGTGCGGATCGCCACTTCACTGCCAAACAGCTTCATGCCGTGATGGGGTTTGCTTTCGATACTCAACTGATAACGGCCGAGCCATTCGCGCACGTCGGCCATGTCATTCTGCAGCGTGGCACGGCTGACAAACCACTCCTCTGCCAGGGTTTCCAGCTTCAGGGAATAGGCGGCGGTGAGGAAACGCACCAGCAGGTAGCGGATTCGGTCGTGTGAGGTGCGCGGCACCCGCAGAGGCGCACGCGTCTGCTGCTGCAGCACGTTAAAGCGCAGCGCATCAATAATTTTAAGCTGGTAGCCCGCACCGCGATTCAGGACAAACTGCGCGCCGTGCTGCTGCAGCATGGCGTTGAGCGCGGTAATATCCGTGCGTACGGTGCGCGTGGACACCGCAAACCGCCGTGCCAGTTCGTCCTGGGGGAGCGTTTCGTTTTTCAATGCGTCGAACAGTTGCGCAAGGCGCTGATTCGGGAATCTCACGTCGGGTTACCTGCTTCAGCGGTTAACAAGAACAAAGTAAACGTCAGACTGCCGGAAAACAGGCGGCAGGTCTATTATGCCCTGCGCGCCCGTAATATGTCCTTGAAGTGGCGCACAGGCCTGGGCTCAGTCCAGCAGACTTTTACAGATGGCCAGCAGTTGGCGCACGTCTTCCACGCGGGTTTCGCCACTGGCTTTGTCGATGATCGAACTGTAAATGTGGGGAATGATCTTGCTCACGCCAGCGTCCAGCGCAATACGCAGGATCGGCCCAACGTTTTGCAGATCGATCCCGCCGGTCGGCTCCAGCCAGAAATCCTGTTTCGCACAGGCTTCGGCCACCGCGCGGTACTCGTCCACCGTATCCAGACCGCCCATTGGAAAATACTTCACGGAACTGCCGCCCATGTCCTTCAGTAACGCAATCGCGGTATCAATGGGCACAATTCCGTCGCTGCTCTGTGAACTGAGGGGACCGGTGGAAATTTTCACCTTGCCCGGCGTGCCGGTTGGTGAAATCAGCCCGTTGACTACCGTTTGTGACTGACCGAGCAGCGCACGGCTGGTGCCGACGCCGGTAAACACCTGATTAACATGTTGCGGCTGTAGCACGGCGGCCAGTTCGCTGACCATTCGCGACTGCCGGGGATCGCCCGCGCCCAGGCCGATGGACAGCGCGTTATCAATCAGCGCGGCGTACTCGCGCATATCCGCAATAGCGGCCTCGTTGCTGGGGTAGTTTTTTGATAACACGCCGACCAGTACGTGGCCTTCTGCGGCCTGCCAGATGGCTCGCGCGTTCTCTTTTGAACCCGCCAGCACGTTAAGACACAGGCGATCCTGATAAAAATTGGGGGTTAGCGTCATGCTATTTTTCTCCTGTTAACAGCGCCTGAATGCGGGTGAAAATAATCTGCAGCTGCTCAGCGCTGACGCTGCGCACGTCGGCTTCAATAACGCCCTCATTGGCTTTGTAGCCACGGAAGTAAATGGCGATATCACCGTTTTTTAGCGCCTGCACCAGATCGCCGGTCTGATGCCCGATTGTGGTCTCATCGAATTTGATCTCTGCCCGGGCAATGTCGCGCCCGGCGGCATCCCATACAACGCGCGCACTGACGCCATCCAGACCGTTAAGGTTGTTGATGAAAGGCGTCATTTTTTCCACCATCTGGGCGCCGGTGGTTTTCGGCAGGGTCAGGTAGGATTCAATGGCCTGGGTCAGTCCCAGAATCCCCTCTTTGCCCACTTTCATGGTGCGGCCAATGCCGTTGCTCTGGCGCTTCACCCACTCGACAAGCTGATGTTTCCCGATAACCAGGCCGCTGGTGGGGCCTTCAATGGCTTTGGCCCCGCTGTAAATAACCAGATCGGCACCCGCCTGGTAATAGCACTGCAGATCTTCCTCAGCGGCGGCATCCACGATAAGCGGCACGCCATGCTTACGTGCCACCTCGGCGGCCTGCGCCACGCTCAGGTGGCTCTTTTGTACACAGTGATGGGACTTCACATAGAGAATGGCCGCCGTCTGGGCGGTGACTGCAGCGGAAAGCTGCTGTGGCGAGCACTCGTTACTGTAACCCGCCTCAACCGTCCGACCGCCGCCCAGCGCAATCATGCTGCCAACGGGCGCGCCGTAATTCACGTTATGCCCTTTTGGCACCACGATGTCGTGCGGCACGGTCAGCGGTGCGCTATGTAAATTATCCAGCAGCCAGTCGTCATCTTTCACAATGACGGCAGCCACGCTTTGGGCGATGCCCGCAGAAGCACAGGACACCACCAGCGCATTTTCCACCTGCAGCAAATTAGCGATGTAAGCCCCGGTCTTATCAACCAGGTCCTTCACTTCAAAATAGTGCTCCAGGCCGTATTTAACCGTATCAACCACGTCGCTGGCCGGTGTAGACACGCCAAGAATGGTCATGCGGCCAGAGGCATTAATGACCTGCTTCAGGCCATATTTCTCATACAGTGAAGACATTGTGTTTTTTCCCTTCTTCAGTCATCCAGCACTCACCGGCGACGATAGCCGCCAGAGGAATCAATTGGCGATCGCCCTGCTCCGCCAGCCCTTCCGCATCCACAAACGACACGGATTCGTGCGCCACGGTAAACAGGGTAAAGTCGGCATCAAGTCCGGGCTCAATAGCACCTTTGCTGCGTAATCTCAGCCCGCTGGCCGCCTGATGCGTTACGCAGGCAATAATCTGTGGCAGCGTCATGCCTACATTGAAAAATTTCGACATCACGTGCGCCAGGGTATAAACCGGTCCGTTCAGACGATTGCGGCAGTAGATGTCTGAACTGATGGTGTCAGGCAGAATGCCTTGGGCAATCGCCGCGCGCGCCACCTCAAAGCTGAAGCTGGCACTGCCGTGGCCAACATCAAGCCGCAAGCCCCTTGCCAGTGCCTGTTTTACCGCTGCACGCAGTTGCCCTTCGGGCGTCAGGATGCGGTTTGGCTTGCCGTTGTAGCAGTGGGTGATGATGTCGCCGGAGGTCAGCAACGCGGCGATTTCATCGAGGTTGGGGGGATTGTTACCAATATGCACCATCAGGGGCAGGTTGCCATTTTCCTGCTGAATCGCCTTCGCCAGCACCAGCGGCCGAATGCCGTTTTCGCCCACCACGCTGCTGCTCATCCGGGCTTTAAGCCCGACGATAAAATCGGGATGACGTCTTACCGCATCGGCAATCGCCGGGCGATCAATCTGGGTCATGTCCGCCAGTTCATTTTGGGTAACGATGCCGGTGCGGGCGATATTCAGCAGCGCAAAAACCTGGGTGGTGACCGCTTGCGTGCGCTGTCTGAAATCATCAATGTCGTCTACACCTGTACTGCCTGCATCGACAACACAGGTGACGCCGCTTTCCACGCCAATCCGGTCGGGATGATCGTGATAGATGGGCGATTTTTCATAGCAGTGTACGTGGGAGTCGATCCAGCCCGCACTGAGATAGCAATCCACCGCCAGGGTTTGTTCCACTTTTGCCCTGCCGGTTACCTCACCCACGGCGGCTATTTTTCCGTCGAGTATGGCGATATCGATCAGACGTTCATCCGGCAGTCGCGCCCGACGCAGAATCAGATCGTACATAGGAATCTCCTTTGACTGCCCCGATCGGCCTTCACCAATCGGGCATTAACGCGATCAGATCGCGACCGGAAAAATCGCGCCGAGGATCATGGCACCGAGGATCGCCCCGCCGGTGATCGGTTTGTTCCACAGATAGAACACCAGCGCACCCAACAGCGAACCGAGACCGATAGGAATGGAGGCGCCCATGGCGGCCAGGATAATCAATGGCCCCAGGAAGCGTCCTGATGCATTGCCCGCGCCCATCATCACGTCCGCACCATAGGTGCTGTTGCTTTGATTAATGGTGAACTTACGCGCCAGAATGATGACGTAGCCTATCGCCACACCGATAACCAGACCGGTGACCAGCGAAGCCGCAAAATTCGCCACCGGGAAGACAAAACCGGCGCCCAGCAGCAGCGCGGGCACGCCCAACCCGACGCCGGTCTGGATGGCACCACCGATATCCAGAATCCCGACCAGCGATCCTTCAATGATGCGGGCGAACAGAAAGCTGGCACCGAAAGCGGCCACCGCGCCGTAAACGCCGGTATCGATGCCCGCCCGTAACATCGAGACGAAGGCCACTTCGTTAAAAGCGCCGATACCGTACAGGTAGTACATATGGGTCCCGGCAAACACGCCGGAGGAGAGCAGACCGACAAAAATCGGGAATGACCAGTCGGCATACCAGAAACCTTTGTTTGATTCTTCCATTGCAGACGCTCCGTTATTTGCCGCTCAGGCTGTTATGAATACTGTCGAGCCAGCCAGGAATGCCGAGCTGGAAGGATTGCAGCATCTTCATATCGAAACCGCGGAAGAAGGCGCTGAGAACAAACAGGGCGACGATGGCGGTCATCATGATTTTGGTCACTTTGTTCCAGCCGCTCTCTTCAACCCCTTTACCAATCAAAATGCCCAGCACCAGGCCCGGTACGGCATTGCCCATAATCAGCTGTGCCAGACCGCCGAAGATGGTGGCCCAAAAGCCCGATTTCTTACCGGCGTCAATTGCCGCCAGCCAGAAGATCACCGGCATGACCGTGTTCACCAGCAAATTAGCGGCCGGTACCAGCACCTTTACCGCCGTGACCTGCAGAGCCGCCGGAACAGCAGAGGCGGTCGAGTTGAGAAAAGCCACCACCACCATGCCGATGATGCCGCAGGCGATAGCCATCTTTTTCGGGTCGTGTAGCGTCTCTGCCACATTGCGGTTTTTGATCATGATCGCCGCCGCGCCCCAGTTGGGGATGATGCGATGATCCACGTCCTGCGTGAACGCACCCGCCGCCACGGAGGAGGCCCAGGCGTTAAAGAAGAATCCCAACCCAAAAGAGAAGTGAGAGGCAGGATCGCCTTCACAGGAGTTAAGTTCACCCAGTGTGCGAAAGGCGCCCATACCTTGTGTCGTCGGGGCATGGAACATGCGGGCGGCACCGGCGCCCACACCGACGCCCACGAGGCCGCCGATAATTAACGACTTGAGCAAAATGATGAGAAACATCCTCTTTCCTTATATGTGTTGTTTGAGGCTGACTTACACGCGGGTGAACTCGACCTTATCGCCGTCCAGGCAGGTCACGTTAATGGTGACCTCCAGGTCGACGCTGAAGAGCCTGCGCTCGCGTGCCAGGAAAAAGAAAAGGAATTTTTCGGTTGTGACGCGTTCCCGCGCGCGCACCACCTTTACGTCCTGCGGTTCAATGCGCAGCAGAATCTTATTGGCGTTGCGCAGGACTTCGTGCTGTACACGACTCAGCGCATCTGCGAAGGCTTTCGCCTTGGTGTCGCCCTTACCGCTTACGGCAACCGAGGTTGTAAAGGTCTCTTTCATTCCTTATCCACCGTGTTTTTTGTTCCAGGCCTGAACCAGACGTTCACCCAGCTCTTCTTTGTCCATAAAGCCGAAGCCCAGCACGTTCGCGCCTTCATTAATGGCGGTTACGCCTTCATCCACAGAGCGCATACCATGTTTGGCCTTATAGCCGTATTTGTTTTGCGCCGTAATCGCGCCTGCCCCTCCGCTGCCGCAAAAGGAGATACCGAAATCGGCATTCTCTGCTTTCATGACGTCGCCCAGCTTCATGTCTGCCGCGACGCCCGGCACCACAACGGCACGGCCACCGGCTTTTTCTACGCCAGCCGCCACTTTTTGTCCTTTACCTAAACGATCGCCGATCACTACGGTTACCATATGTCTGTTCCTCTCAGGGTTGGAAAATTAGTCGTTCTTCGCCACTTCAAAGTGGACAGAAAGCAGCCAGGCTTCTTCTGGTGGCAAATTGCCAAACAGGTCCACCACCTGCTGTGCCAGCGCCATCGACTCTTTGGAAATTTCGTCAAACAGCTCAGCCTCAACCTCTGGCAGACTCTCGCCGGTGACGGATCGCAATGCCATTGCCCGCACGTGCGAAGCCAGCATTTGTATCTGCACGGCATTCGGCTGGATGGCCCGCTCGGCAAAAAGCACCTCAATCTGCGCCATCACGCGATCCGTCAGGGCCTGAATCCTTTGCTGTTCGTCTTGTGACGCATTCATCGCTACCGCTCCCTTACCCGTACTCATCGTCTGCTTCCCATTTCGCGCTTAGCGTGATCTCAAACTAACCAGAGGCGGCAGCGCTGTGGAGAACGACTTTTTCCGTTTCGAAGTGGAAATCCGGCCCTTGTGAGTGATCCGGAACGCAAACTTGCGCGTTCGCTTAGGGGACGAATTATTTTTAACAGATTAAACAGTGAGTTAAAAAAGGGATATCACACAGGAAAGGCGGCAGATGAGGAATAAACAGAAAACCGGGTTGCTGGTCAGCCGTCACAAAACTGGCAAACAGCAACCCTGAGGGCAAGGTAACAGAGAAACTTATGACTCAGCGTCAGTGGGCTGACGTAATGGCGTAACGCGGTTTTTGTCGTCAACGGGCTGGAGGCGATGCGTTTTACGTCGGCTAATGGCGGCCACGATCAGGGCAAAACGCGCTTCATTCAGCTTGTAGCAGAAGCCCATGATCAACGCCGCCGCAATCGCCAGCGAACAGGGCCAGATAAAGATCAGCTGCCTTAAACCTGCCAGCGTGCCATCGCTTTGTACGGCATTGGGCACGTAGCCTATTTGCGTCAGCATCAGACCGGGCAAAAATCCTGCCAGCGCGGCGGATATCTTGCGAAAGAAGGTGTAGCCCGTGTAACAGGCACCTTCTGCCCGAATGCCGGTTTTCCACTCCCCGTACTCTACGGTATCCGGCACCAGCGCCCAGTTAAGGCTATTAACGAATGCCGTACCGAAAAACGCCACGCAGGAGAACATGACGAACAGCAGAGAGCTGCTTCCCCAGAGAAAGTTACCCAGATCGCCCAAGGCCCAGAGGATGAGTCCCCCCAGATAAACCTGTTTCTTACCAAACTGTTTTACCGCTGTGGGCACCAGCAGTACGCCCACCAGAATACAGCCCATGCTGAAGAAGCCCATCCAGGAGAGCAAATGAACATCGTTCAGCACGTACTGCGTGTAGTAGACCTGAATGGCCAGCTTGATATTAAACGCCGCCAGGGTACAGAGGTTCGCGAGGCACAGAACCAGCAACGGCGGATTGTGAAAGATGGCGCGGAAGGCCGTTGCCACACCGGGTTTATGATGCGTCGGGGTGAGCTCAACATAGCGCTCTTTAACCCCGCTGTAACAGAACCACATGCACAGCAGCCCGGCGACCACAAAGACGGCGGCGGCAACCTGATAGCCCAGCGCACTTTTGCCAACAAACAGCGACTGAATGGGCATAAAGCACACGGTGCAAACCAGTAATCCCACCGTTGCCCCGCCCTGCCGCCAGGCGGCGAGGTGGGCGCGTTCGTGGGGATTTTTGGTTATGGCTGGCACCATTGCGCCATAGGAACAGTTCATCAGGCTGTAAAACAGACCAAACGTCATAAACAGGGCGGTCGCGATCGTTGTCTTTATCGTCAGGCTAAAGTCGTTAGCAACAAACTGTGCCGCAGCCACCAGCGCTACCGGCAGCGAGAAATAGAGAATAAAAGGTCTGAATTTTCCTCTCGTGCCAATATGGCGGCGTGAATCCAGCACAATGCCGGTGAACATATCGGTTAGGGCGGTAAAGAATTTCGCCACCAGGAAAATCACCCCGCCGTACCAGGCTGGCATGCCCAGCTCATCGGTGTAGAACTTGAGTAAATAAAGCGTCCCGATAGTCAGCATCAGGTTGGAGCCAAAATCACCGACGCCGTAAGCCACCTTCTCACGCAGCGGGAGTTTCAGCGTTAATGGATCGGAGCCTGTCTTCATAAGTGATCCTTTTAGCGCCGCGACCGGCGCAGTCACAAAGCCAAATTAGCGCTGACGCTTACGTGCATCGATCTCCTCAATGATACGGACATACATCTTCTCATTGAGATTGTAGAAGCACCCCATGGCCACGATGGTGATCACGGCCAGCGCACCGGGATAGATGAACATCAGCTGCTTCAACCCTTCTACCGTTCCGGACGACTGAATCACGTTGGGCACGTAGCCGATTTGTGTCAGCATCCAGCCGGGGAAAAAGCCGGCCAGCGCCTGTGAGACCTTACGGAAAAAGGTAAAACCGGTATAAACCGTACCTTCAGAACGAACGCCCGTCCGCCATTCCCCGTACTCCACCGTATCGGAAACCAGCGCCCAGTTAAGGCTGTTGACAAAGGCTGAGCCAAAAAAAGCCAGACAGGAATACGCGACAAAACTGACCGAACCGCCGCCGAAGAAATAGTTGAGCAGATCGCCCGCGACCCAAATCAGCAAACCGCCGATATACACTTTTTTCTTACCAAAGCGCCTGACCGCGCCGGGCATCATAAATACGCCAATAAAGATGCACCCCATGCTGAAGAATCCCATCCATGACAGCAGAATGGGATCGTTCAGCACGTACTGGGTGTAATAAACCTGGATCGCCAGTTTGACGTTAAAGGCGCCCAGTGTGCATAAGTTGGCAATGCACAGGATAAACAGTGGACGGTTGCCCGCGATGGCACGGAACGACGCTAACAGTCCCGGTTTCTGCGTGGGGCTGCTGGCGGGTTGCTCGACATAACGCTCTTTTACACCGGCATAACACCACCACATAAAAAATAAGCCAAACGCCGAGAACAGCGTGGCCGCAACGACATAACTCAGCTGCGGATTGCCTTCAATCAGGTTCATGACCGGTACAAAACCCACGGTACAGATCAGCAAGCCCAGCGTTGCGCCGCCCTGCCGCCACGCGGCCAGTGCGGCACGCTCGTCGGGGTTTTTCGTCATCGCGGGCACCATCGCACCGTAGGAACAGTTCATCATGCTGAAGAACAGGCCATACATCATAAACAGCACTGTGGCGACGATCGTTTTTCCGGTGACGTCAAACGGCGTACCCACAAAATTGGCGATAGCTAACAGGGTTACCGGAAAGGCCGCGAACAGCACGAAGGGACGGAACTTGCCTTTCGGGCCAATCCGACGCCGCGAATCCAGCATGATGCCGGTGCCCATATCGGTAAAGGCGGTAAAAAACTTGGCCACCAGGAAAATGATGCCGCCGTAGGTTCCCGGCAGCTCCAGCACGTCGGTATAGAACTTCAGGAGGTAGAGCGTACCGATATCTAATAAAATATTTGAACCCAGATCGCCGATGCCATAGGCGACTTTCTCTTTGAAGGGCAACCGTAACGTCGCCGGTTCACTGCCGGAAGCAAGATGGTGTTGGCTCATGATTTCTCTCCGCTGCCCCACTGAACCTGTCAGCAGGGCCGCTTTTTCAGGATGGTTTTGAAGCGTTTTGTTGCTCGATTTCAGCGCGAATAGCGGCCACTTTTTTACCAAACAGCAGCTGCATGACGGCCAGCAGGCCAAATGAGGGCACCAGTACCTGCCAGGCCGGGATATCCAGAGCGCCTTTGATCAGCATGGAGCCCGAAGCAATCAGCAAGAGAAACACCATCAGTCGGAAAGCCCGCACGGAGATACGCTTGTGCACATACTGGCCCACTAACGATCCAAGGATCATGGTAGGAATGCAGAACATCACCAGCTTGACCGTTGAGACCGTTAAAATGCCGCTGGTGGTCAGGCCGCCAATAATGGCGATGTTATTCGCGGTAAAAAATGCATTGAGCGTGCCGCGAAAAGCAGCGGGTGCCAGATTCCTTAACATGCCGTAGATCACGACGGGCGGACCGTTGGTGGCAAACGCCGAGCCGAGCGCCCCGGCGATAATACCGGTGGGCATCACTATCCAGTTTTTGTCATAGACAGGCAGACGAGGAATAAACAGGCTGTAGAACGAATAAAGGATCAGGAAAACGCCCAGCCCGGTTTTCATCACGTCGTCCGGAAAATTGGACAGCGCGTAAATGCCCAAAGGGATACCGGCAAAGGAGAACAGGATCAGCACCAGGGCTGACTTCCAGTTGGTTTCCTTGCGAGACAGCCAGGTGGCATACAGCGCCGTTGCCGTCCCCACAATCACCGACATCGGTGCAGCCATTTTGACCGGCAGCAGCAACGTCACCAGCGGCATCGTAACCAGCGCGCCACCAAATCCAGCACAGATGCCAATAAAGGTGTACAGAAACATAATGGCAATAATGATGCAGACGACCTCAGTGGTGATTTCCAGACCTTCAGGTGTAAGTAGCGTAAAGAAATCCATAATCCTTTCTCCCGCTACTGTGGCAATATCTGACTGCCAGCAAGCCGTAATGAAGCAAACAATGACTGCCATTCGCTGTCTGCCCGATAAAATACCGGCGGCTGCCCCATCGGCGCGGCGACAGTGATATCCCCGCCGTTTAACGTTTCTCCGGTCCACATGTTGACCCAGCGGTCTTCAGGCAGATAGAGCGACCAGTCGCGGCGGCCCTCTTCATAAACCGGTGCCACCAGCAGGTCACGCCCCAGCAGATATTGGTATTTGAGCGTGTAGGTGCGGGCATCCGCTTCATAGTGCAAAAACAAAGGGCGCATAACGGGTAAGCCCGAGTGGGCATTCTGCGCGACAGCCTGCTTGATATAAGGTTTTAAGGTGGTGAAGATCGTGGACATGCGGGCAAAGTGGGCAATGGTTTCTTCATCGCTGTCAAACTGCCAGTTATCGCCAGGACGGTTCCCTTCATGGGTGCGCATCATCGGGGTAAAAGCATTGAAGTCACACCAGCGAAGCAGCAGTTCTTTACTGCGTTTCATGCCGTACAGCGTGGTGTAGCCACCGATGTCGCTGTGATGCAAACCGTGGCCGCTCATCGCCAGTGACAGCGCGGCGGGCACCACCGAGGCCAGGCCATCGTCCAGGCTCCAGTCAACATTTTGATCCCCGGCCCACATCATCACGGAGTATTTCTGACTGCCGGTGTAACCCGCACGCATAAAGAACAGCACGTCACCGAGTTTGCCGGTTTCTTCCAGCGCCTCGTAGTTACACTTCGCCCACAGCGCGGGCCAGGCATTGTGCATGATTTCGGCGCTGACGCCGTTGTGCAGATACGTGTCCGTTGGCAGGTACTCCCCAAAATCCGCCATCCAGCCGCGACAGCCCAGGGCAATCAGATTGTCTTTGATGACGCCTTTGAACCAGTGGTAAGCCTCCGGATTCGTGAGATCGACGACGCCCGCATAAAACTCACCAAATTCGACGTGGTAATCGTCCCCAGCCGCATTTTTGGTCAGATATCCTTTCCGGGCGGCCTCTTCGCACAGGTTACGGTCGCTGGCAACGTAAGGGTTGATATAAGACAGGAACTGTACGCCTTCCGCTTTCCACTGCTGAATGCGCGCGTCCAGTTGGGGATAAAGCTCGCTGTCCCACTGCCAGTTCCACATCACGCGTTTGCCGAAGGAGGTCATCCGGATGCCGGACCAGTCCTGCGCCCAGATGCCATTCACTTTCACGCCCGCCTGACGCATTTTGTCCAGCTTCTGCTGGCAGATGTCGGTGCCGCCCTGGATCCCCAGCGTGACGCCATCGTAAACCCAGTCCGGTAATACCGGCTGACGCCCCAACAGGGCACTCATTTTTTCCAGCAGGGCGATGTAGGTATCGGCACATTCAAAACGTAACGTGGCGTTATTTTCCCAGAAAGCCAGTTCATGATAATCCGCTGCACTGAAGTCAAAATTCATGTAGCCGCTGTTATCCACATGGCAGTAATACTTCTGGCTGCTGACAAAGGTCGGCTGTGGGAAAAAGGTCCAGTAGTAATCTCCACCGGCATTCTCTGCACAGTCAGCCTGCCAGGTGACCACGCTTTTCTTATTGCGCCCGACGCCCTGTTCGCTGGTCCAGAGCGGAAAAGGTTTCCCGCGCAAATCAAAACAGGAAAACTGCTCGCCACAGCCGTAGATATGATCGTCTGGCTGCGCTGACAGCCTCAGCCAGATACGGTTAAGCCTGTCGCTGTCGTTTGTCAGCGTAAGCAACAGGCGGCCGTTTTCATCTGTGCCGATGATCAGCGTGGCGCTAAATACCTCTCCGCGTGAGAAGCGCACCGTCCAGCCGGTGTCCTGCGCGGTCACAACGGCCGAGGTTAACGCCAGTTTTTCATTCAACCGGTCTTTAATACTGAAATTGCCGCGAAACATGTCGATATCGGCGTTGCCATTGCCTATCCACAGACAGGGTTTTTCCTCGCTGTGGCTAAGAATCTGTCGGTTTTGATAAGTCAGTGAAAAGCCGTTACCGGCGGCAGTCAGCTTTACGCCTGCCGTCTCAGGATGTTGTAAATGCATTCTGACCTCTGCGTTGTAGGATAAAAAAATAAGGTTTAGCGTGATTCGTGCTGGTCACAGCCAATCGTGAACGTCATGAGATGGCGCGCCTGTGGCGCAAGAAAAATCACATCAATGCCAGAATTGAACGCGTCAGGTGGACAACTCATTGGCTCGGCTGCCAATCCCGTGCGGCCAAGTTTTTCGCCGCTGTAAATTTGCAACCAGGGTTGATCGCTGCGTAAAAAAACCGAAAGTGCCTGCTGTGGACAAGTTAATCTCACCTCCCATTCGCGTCCGGCTGCGCGGGTGTTAACACTGCAGTCGATCTGCGTCGACGCCAACCGACGCGGGGTAAGAAAATCCCCTTCTGCAATCGCGGCCGGTAGCGTAAGCAGGCAGTGATCCACTAGGGTCATGTTGCAGGTCAGATAAGGATGCGAACCGACACCGTAGGGCGCGGGTTGATCGCCTACGTTCTGGCTGCTGATACTGACCTGCAGGCCCTGTGCGGCATCAAGCCGGTAAGTCACTGCCGATAGCAACGCAAACGGATAGCCGTAAATGGGCGGCAGGAAAACCGTTAAGGTCGCCTCGCTGTCGGTGTGTTTGGCGATCTGCCAGTCACGCCAGGCCAATAAGCCGTGAATGGCGGTAACGCCTTCGTGGTCATTGATGGGTAGCTGAAGCAGCTTGCCGTTATGTTTCCAGGTTCCTTTCGCGACGCGATTCGGCCAGGGAATCAGGACTTTGCCCATATGCGCCAGCGGCATTGCCTCCGGAGGATGTGGGAGCACCAGATGGCGGCCCGCGTGCGTCAGCTCAGCCAGGCCAGCGCCTACGGTGACGATTTTTGCCTGATATTCTCCAGCGTGAAGAACAAGGGTTTGTCCGCTGCTGTGCATAGCTGGTACTCCCGTTAGTCTGTTTTTCAGGGGTTATTTCGCATTACAGTCCAGTAATCCTGCCGCTACGGCGGGTGCCAGCCCCGGTGCCAGAGGAAGGCGCGGGATCACCAGGCAATGCAGCAGATGATAGATATCCTGTTTGCCGTCCCACACTTTGGTGGTCACCTTGTTTTCGCAATCCAGCTCTTGCCACCATGAGCCATTCTCGAAATCCATCATGTAAGTGATGCAGTAATCCCACCATTTCTGGTACCAGGCTTCGTATTGCGCCTCGCCAGTGACCGTATGCAGGGCGTAAGCCGTGCCCATTGCCTCAACCACGGGCCAGCGCACTCTTTCACTCACTACGGGCTTGCCATCCCAGTCCACGGTGTAAACAAACCCGTCTGCGCCATCGGGCGCCCAGGCATCGCGGATAGTGGCGTGGAATAAGCCTTTCGCATCTTCAATAAGCCAGGCCGGCGGCGTTTCGAAGCGCGCTTCCAGCGCAGCATGCAGATGCAGCATCAGACGTCCCCATTCAATCCAGTGTCCGGGCGTGCCGCCATAAGCCCGGAAGCGGTGAGCGGGATTCTCTTTGTTGTAATCGCGTAATGGGTTCCAGTCAGTGTCGAAGTGTTCATTGACGCGGTACTCACCGTTGCGCGCGACGTCGTGAATAATCACCGAGGTGACACGCAGCGCGCGATCCAGCCATTTCTTGTCGTGCGTGACGTCATAGACAATCAGGAAGGCTTCAACGGCGTGCATATTGGCATTGCCGCCGCGGTAGTCTTCTGTCTTGCTAAAGGCTTCATCCCAGGACTCCAGGCACATCTGTTCGTCTTCACTCCAGAAGTAGCGATCGATCACGTCGATCGCGTCATCCAGCAGCTGGCGGGCGGCAGGATGCCCCGTAGTGACCGCACTGGCCGCGCCCAGCAACACGAAAAAGTGCTGATAACCCTGTTTGGACGCATCAACGACGCCTTCATCGTTTACGCAGGCATACCAGCCGCCGTACTGTTTATCGCGCAGCGCACCATTCAGGGCGTTAATGCCGTGATCGACCAGTTGATAAGCTCCCGGCCGTCCCATCGAGGCCGCAACGGCATAGACATGCAGCATGCGTGCGGTAATCCACAGGTGCGTGCCCATCTCGGGTTTTACCTGCCCGGTATTCCCCAGCCAGCCAAATCCGGTGGCGACCGCTGCGTTTTTACCAAAGTCGAGAATCCTGTCCGTTTCCTGTTCGAGCCAGCGGTTATGACTCAGCGTGTTAAACCATTTCATTTGCGTTGCCCTCTTAGCGTTTAGCCATCATTTCATCTACGATCTCACCCAGCCGTTGCAGCCTGGGGACGGAGACATCCCGCAACATCAGGTCGGTATCCGGTAAGCCAATGACGGAAGACCAGACGGCTCGCCCGGCCAGGAAGCCCGATGCGCCCGCCTGCATCGCCACCCGCACGGCGCGCGGGAATAATTTTTCATCAATGCCGGACGAGAGAATGACCCACGGCATCGCGATCCGATCGTTGAGCTTTTGCGCGGCCGCCAGCAGATCCGACTGTGTACCTTTGCCGTACAGGGGCATTTCCACCTTGTAGAGATCCGCGCCGCTGTTGCCCAATTCTGTGGCCGCGTCCAGGATCGCCTGCTCGCGATCAAAGCGATCGCCACGGCGCGGTGGCCTGACTACCGGTTCGATAATGCTGAGCAGGCCATGGCGGTGGCAGCGGGTGTTGAAGGCCTTAACCATGTCGAGACGTTGCTGCGGATCTTCATCGCTGCGCCACAGCACCAGCAGCTTCAGCGCCTTCGCGCCGTCACGCTTCATCGCCACCGGATCGACGTTGTTATCGATCGCCACGCTGTCCACCGGAATGCCATTGCCCGGAATAAATTCATCCGCCGCGACGATAAGGCCGCAGCCGGGGGCAACCGCTTGCCGTTCGACGATGTGCGGGAAACAAAACTGTTGATCAATCAGGATCGCCGAGGCATAGGGCGATAACACGCTGGCGGCATTGACTTTAAACTCGGTCAGCACGCGATCGCTGACGGGTAGTGACGCGCCAGCGGCCGCGAACATCAAACGCATGGCCTCACGCTGATCGACTGCGAGCATGGCGAAACCACCTGAAGGTCGGGTGATGTCTTTAAGGGTGTAATGAGTCATGCTTCTTTCCTCTGAATTAAGCGTCACACTGTGTGGGGAGAAATTAGGCCCGCGCTGGCGCGAACATGTTCAAGGATGGCGGTCCAGTCCTCGCGTCCGCGTCCGGCAGCGCGGGCCTGGTTGTAAACTTCACGTGAGGCAGCCCCGAGCGGCATCGGTACATGCAGCTGGTTGGCAACATCCAGCGCAATCCCCAGGTCCTTATGCGCCAGATCGATCATGAAGGCCGGTGAGCGATCCCCTTTCAGTACCTTGTCAGGCCAGGTCGTGGTGAAATGCCCTTTGCCCGCAGGCGTGCCGTTCATCACCTGCAACGCCACGTCAAACGACAGCCCCAGACCTTCACACAGCACCGCCGCTTCCGCCGAGAGGGCATTCAGGGCGATGCTCATGTAGTTGTTGATCAGCTTGACGCGAATCCCCATACCGGGGCCGCCTGCCACGACCAGCTCATTGCCCATCGCCATAAGCACGGGTTTTGCTCGTGCAACCTGTTGCGGCGTGCCGCCTGCCAGTAGCAGCAGTGAACCGGCTATCGCATGGTCTGACGTGCGGCCGACGGGCACGTCCATCATGCTGAAACCGCGAGCGGCCATCTCACCGATCAGCCGATCGGTTTGCAGCGGATGGATCGTGGACATATCAATCACCAGCGCAGTGGATGCCAGCGTGCTACACACACCTTTGTCGCCAAGCAGTACGGAACGCACTAACTCGCCGTTGGGCAGCATGGTGATAACAAACTCGGCCCCGGTTGCCGCCTCCGCAGCAGAAACGCTCGCCCGGGCGCCCTTATCAACCAGACGCGCGACGGCCTGAGGATCCACATCAAAGACGTTGAGCTGATGGCCCTGCTTCAGCAGATTGCTCGCCATCGGCGCGCCCATTTGTCCCAATCCAATAAACGCAATTACCGACATACCGCTCTCCCAACCCCGTTATTGTCATATTTTGTCACTACAGACGACTTTTACTGTCTGTTTTAGATCATATTTGTAATTTATGGTCAAAAAATTGACAGGTGTCACTTTTAAAACATTTGATGAAATTAAAATGACAACACCAACAAAATGTGAGGAAGCGTTATGACGCGTATTGCTTGTGTAGGGATCACCGTATTAGATCGCATTTGGTATCTGGATACCTTGCCGTCTCAGAGCGGAAAATATGTGGCAAACAACTATCGGGAAGTCGGCGGTGGTCCGGCTGCTACAGCGGCCGTTGCCGCAGCTAAACTGGGTGCAGAGGTGGATTTTATTGGTCGGGTTGGTGACGATGACACAGGGAAGAGACTGCTGTCTGAGTTAAATGAGTACGGCGTAAAGACCCGATATACTAAGGTTTTTGAGGCCGCCCGCTCTTCACAATCCGCGATTCTGGTGGATGCCGAGGGGGAACGGATGATTGCCAACTACCCTAGCCCGGACTTAGCAGAATGCGCAGACTGGCTAACAGAGATCGACTTCTCACAATGGGATGCGGTGCTGGCAGATGTTCGCTGGCACCAGGGTGCCAAGTGCGCGTTTACCCTGGCCCGCCAACAGGGCGTTCCCACCATTCTGGATGGGGATGTGACCCCGCAGGACATTGGGGAGCTGGTGGCGTTAAGCGATCATGCGGCATTTTCAGCGCCGGGTTTACAGCGCTTAACCGGGCTGGAGGGGGAAACGGCGGCGTTAAAAAAAGCACAAATGCTCACAAATGGTCATGTCTATGTTACCCAGGGCGCTCAGGGCTGCGTCTGGCTGGACGCCGGCACGCTCCAGCATCAGCCCGCCTTTGAGGTACAGGTCGTCGATACCACCGGCGCGGGCGACGTCTTCCACGGGGGGCTGGCCGTGAAACTGGCGCAGAAGGGCTCTGTCACAGAGGCCGTGCGCTTTGCCAGTGCGGTCGCGGCGCTAAAATGTACGCGACCGGGCGGGCGAGACGGGATCCCTGATTATGATCAAACCTGTTCTTTTATGTCGGTAAATGTATAAACTGTGTGCCATGGTGGTATTCAGAGAACAATCCATGATCCTCACGGACGTAACCGGTAATCCTCGCCACGATCGTTTGCTCAGGCTGATCGCTGAACGTGGCTACATGAATATTGATGAACTCGCCTTGCTGCTCGACGTTTCCACACAAACGGTCAGGCGCGATATTCGTAAACTCAGCGATCAGGGATTAATCACGCGTCATCATGGTGGTGCGGGCCGTGCATCCAGCGTAGTGAACACCGCTTTTGAACAGCGCGAAGTCTCACAGACCGAAGAAAAACGTGCGATTGCGGAAGCCATTGCGGACTATATTCCCGATGGATCAACGGTATTTATCACTATTGGCACTACGGTTGAACACGTCGCCCGGGCGCTGGCAAACCATAAACATCTGCGCATTATTACCAACAGCCTTCGTGTCGCCCATATTCTGTATAAATGCCCACAGTTTGAAGTGATGGTGCCCGGCGGCACGCTGCGCGCCCACAACGGTGGCATTATTGGCCCGGTCACGTCCGCGTTTGTGGCCAGTTTTCGGGCAGATTATCTGGTTACCAGCATGGGCGCCATTGAGAGCGATGGGGCGCTACTGGAATTTGATGTTAACGAGGCCGCCGTGGCGCAAACCATGATGGCGCATGCGCGTCATATTTTGTTAGCGGCAGACCACACCAAGTTTCAGGCATCGGCAGCGGTAGAAATGGGCAGCGTTACCCAGGCGACCGCCCTGTTTACAGATCGGTTGCCGGCAACGGCGTTGCAGAACGTGCTTAAAGCGCATCAGGTGGAAATCATTCAGGCGACGCCAGGCGACGATGAAGAGCCCTGAGCAATTAACCCCGGCAAGCCGGGGTTATCGGTAAAATTAGCGGAACTTCTTGTGGTTTTCGTTACGGATAGCCGCCAGCTTTTGCGCTTCTGCTTTGGCTTCATCCAGTTTACCCTGCTTAGCCAGCGCATCCGCTTTATCAATCTGGGCGATCAGGTCATCCATACCTTTGTGAAAGTCTTTCATTTCCGGGCTGTCCGGGGCTTTGCCTTCCAGCTTGTCCGGCGTGCCTTTTTTGGCATCCTCTGCTTTAGCACGCAAATCACTTAACATCTTGTGCAACTGGTCGGCGCTTTTCGCCCCGTCCAGTGACTTATAGATACCCGACATATCTTTCATATCGTGCTCAAGAGAGGCAGCACCGGCGGTCACGCTCACGGATAACACGGCTACAGCTAACAACGACATAAGCTCTTTACGCATGCTCAGCTTCCTTTTTATTGTGGGAATGCTTTTTATAAAAAAACGGAGGGTCGATGCCCTCCGCTTGCTATCGCATAAACAACTTAAAAGAGATTTTACTGTCCGGCAATATACATTTCGGGGAGTAAGACCGAACCGCACTGAATATTGCTACGGGTTTCAATGTCATCGCCCACGGTGACAATGTTCCGCCACATGTCGCCTAAGTTACCGGCGATAGTAATTTCGCTTACCGGATACTGGATTTCACCGTTTTCTACCCAGAAACCGGCTGCGCCACGTGAGTAGTCGCCCGTGATCGCACTGACGCCCTGCCCCATCAGTTCTGTCACCACCAGGCCGGTGCCCATCTGCTTCAGCATAGCGTCGAAGCTGTGCCCCTGACCGGCGATGCGCCAGTTGTGGATACCGCCCGCGTGGCCGGTGCTGGTCAGGCCCAGCTTGCGCGCCGAATAGCTGGTCATCAGCCAGGTTTGCAGCACGCCATCTTTGATAATGTCGCGAGCCTGGGTGCGAACGCCTTCGCTGTCAAACGGCGTTGACGCTAAACCTTTCAACAAGTGCGGCTGCTCCTGAATGGTCAGCCACTCAGGCAAAATCTGTTTGCCCATGGCATCCAGCAAGAAGGTGGATTTCCGATATACGCTGCTACCGCTGATGGCGCCCACCAGGTGACCGAACAGACCCGTTGCCACTTCGGGGGCAAAGATCACCGGCGCTTTCATGGTGTCGAGCTTGCGTGGCGCAAGACGCGACAGCGTACGGCGCGCGCATTCTGCGCCGACCCAGTCCGGGCTTTTTAAATCGTCGATTGCCCGGCCGATGGTGTAAGCATAGTCACGCTCCATATTGCCGTCCTGCTCAGCAATCACGCAGCTGGAAAGCGAGTGGCGGCTGGAGCAGTAGCTCTGTAACATGCCGTGGCTGTTGCCGAAGACTTTAATCCCGATGTGGCTGTTAAAGCTGCCGCCTTCGGTGTTGGTGATGCGTTTGTCCGCCTGCAGCGCCGCCTGTTCTGCCTGGGCCGCCAGTTTGATGGCGTGATCGGCATCGATCTCCCACGGATGGTAAAGATCGAGATCCGGAGCCTCATAAGCCAGTAATTCTGCATCCGCCGGTCCGGCAAAAGGATCGGGTGACGTATAGCGTGCAATATCGATCGCCGCCTGCACAGTCCGTTTAATCGCGTCCGGGCTGAGATCGGTCGATGAAGCACTGCCTTTACGGTTTTGATGATAAACGGTAATACCCAGTGCGCCGTCGCTGTTGAACTCAACGTTTTCTACCTCGCCGTAGCGGGTACTCACACCAATACCGGTCGTCTTGCTCACCGCGACTTCCGCGCCATCCGTACTTGCTTTTGCCAGTTCAAGCGCCTGCGCAATTGCCTGTTCCAGTGCTGTTCGCTGTTCTGCAACTTGAGTTGATACGTTCATCGACCTGCCGTCTAATCTTATGGTTGAATAATTTGAGTCTATCAGAGTCAGAGAACAATTTCGCAGTCACCCGATAAACTGGTAGGATTAGCCTCTTTTTTTTGGAGCCAGATATGACTAAGCAGCCTGATGAGTGGCTCGACGATGTACCCGATAATCACGAAGAAGAAGATGAAGAGATTATTTGGGTTAGTAAGAGCGAAATAAAACGTGATGCTGAAGAGCTGAAACGCCTGGGTGCCGAGCTGGTCGATCTGGGTAAAAACTCTCTGGATAAAATTCCGCTGGACGAGCGTTTACGTAACGAGATTGAACTGGCACAGCGCATCAAGAAAGAAGGTCGCCGCCGTCAGTTACAGCTTATCGGTAAACTGTTGCGCAGTATGGATGTTGAGCCGATCCGCATCGCACTCGACAAACTCAAGAACCGTCACAACCAGCAGGTCGCCCTGTTCCATAAACTGGAAATGCTGCGCGATCGTCTGATTGATGAGGGTGATGAGGCGATGGCGGACGTGATCGCCCTTTATCCGCAGGCCGATCGCCAGCAGCTGCGTAGCATGATCCGTAATGCGCAGAAGGAAAAAGCCGGTAACAAACCGCCAAAATCTGCCCGTCAGATTTTTCAGTATCTGCGTGAGTTAGCCGAAACCGTCTGACCTTTCCGCTGATTTGCGGCTGAGCAGCGCCCAGCCGCAGGGTTTTCTTCTCCCGTCTGAGGGAGAGGAACGGGTCCGCTAGTGATCAGCGCGCCAGACGATCCAGCAGCTTCTGATGAATCCCACCAAAGCCCCCGTTACTCATGACCAGGATGGAATCGCCCGGCTGGGCCGTTTTCGCGATCGTCTCTACCAGCGTATCGATATCCGCGCTGCAGTGAGCGGGCTGCATGCAGGCTTCTGCGACGTCCGCGACCTGCCACGGAATATGGCTCGGCTGGAACAGGAACACTTCGTCTGCGCGCGCCAGCGACGGCGCCAGCTCATTTTTATTCACGCCCATTTTCATGGTGTTTGAACGCGGCTCCAGCACCGCCAGAATGCGCGCGGTGCCGCCCACTTTACTGCGCAGTGCGCTCAGCGTGGCCAGAATCGCCGTCGGGTGGTGGGCAAAATCATCATAGATCTTGATGCCGTTGACCTCACCGCGCAGCTCAAGACGGCGACGGGCATTAATAAAGCTGTCCAGCGCCTGGCTTGCGTCCTCAGGTTTTACGCCGACATGGCGCGCTGCCGCAATCGCCATCAGCCCATTGTGCATGTTGTGCTCGCCTACCAGTCCCCAGTTCACCTCGCCCACTTTTTCACCCGCCAGCAGCACTTCCCAGCGGGAGGCATCCGGCGTCAGCTTCTTCGCCTGCCAGTGACCGCCGTCGCCCACATGCTCCTGTTCGCTCCAGCAGCCCATTGCCATCACCTGCTTCAGGTTATGATCGTGCTCTGGCAGCAGGATCTTGCCCTGACCCGGCACAATGCGTACCAGATGATGAAACTGTTTCTGGATGGCCCGCAGATCGTCAAAAATATCGGCATGATCGAATTCAAGATTATTCAGAATCAGCGTACGTGGGCAGTAATGGACGAATTTCGAGCGCTTGTCGAAAAACGCGCAGTCGTATTCATCAGCCTCAATGACAAAGAATGGGCTTTTTCCTAATTTTGCAGAAACATCGAAGTTACCGGGTACGCCACCAATAATAAAGCCAGGTTCCAGGCCGCAGGCTTCCAGAATCCACGCTGCCATGCCTGCTGTGGTGGTTTTACCGTGCGTGCCCGCCACGGCCAGCACCCAGCGATCGCGCAGCACAAAATCGTGCAGCCATTGGGGGCCAGAGAGGTAAGGAATGTTGCGTTCCAGTACCGCTTCCACGCAGGGGTTACCGCGCGTCATGGCGTTGCCAATAATGACCAGGTCCGGTACGGGCTCAAGCTGGCTCGCATCGTAACCCTCTGTTAATTCAATGCCTTGCTGCTCAAGCAACGTGCTCATCGGTGGATAGACATTGGCGTCAGAGCCTGTCACCTGATGACCAAGGGAGCGGGCCAGCATAGCCAGTCCGCCCATAAAAGTGCCACATATCCCGAGGATGTGAATGCGCATAACGAGGTCCATAACTCAAAAGTTCGGCGCACAGTGTAACCTCGCTTGCACACGGAAGAAACGGATTAGGACTATGGTTTTTAAAGTTCAATCGGCTAAACTGCGTACGCATCCACGGGCAGTTAAGTATGCCGCTGCCACTCCATCGATGATTCAGGGAATGTGTTATGAAAACGTTGGGCGAATTTATCGTCGAGAAGCAACACGACTTTCCGCACGCCACAGGTGAACTGACGGCACTTATCTCAGCCATTAAGCTGGGTGCTAAAATTATTCACCGTGATATCAACAAAGCCGGCTTAGTCGATATTCTTGGTGCCAGCGGCGTTGAGAATGTTCAGGGTGAACAGCAGATGAAACTGGATCTGTTCGCCAACGAAAAACTCAAAGCCGCACTGAAAGCACGCGGCATTGTTGCCGGTATCGCTTCTGAAGAAGAAGATGAGTTTGTTATCTTTGAAGGCGAGGAAAACGGAAAATACGTCGTATTGATGGACCCGCTCGACGGTTCGTCGAACATCGATGTTAACGTCTCCGTCGGCACCATTTTCTCCATCTATCGCCGCGTCAGCGAGCCGGGTACGCCAGTTGTCGAAGCCGACTTCATGCAGCCAGGCAACAAACAGGTTGCCGCCGGTTACGTCGTTTATGGCTCATCCACCATGATGGTGTACACCACCGGCTGTGGCGTCCATGCGTTTACCTATGATCCCTCTCTGGGCGTGTTCTGCCTCAGCCATGAACGCATGACCTATCCGGAAGTGGGTTACACCTATTCCATTAACGAAGGTAACTACATTCGTTTCCCACAGGGCGTGAAAAAGTACCTGAAATTCTGTCAGGAAGAGGATGTGGCGACGCACCGTCCTTACACATCACGCTATATCGGCTCTCTGGTCGCGGATTTTCACCGTAACCTGCTGAAGGGCGGCATTTATCTTTATCCCAGCACCGCCAGCCATCCAAAAGGCAAGCTGCGCCTGCTGTATGAGTGCAACCCTATGGCTTTCCTGGCGGAGCAGGCCGGCGGTAAAGCCAGCGACGGTCAGAACCGTATCCTGGATATTCCCCCGGTCACGCTGCACCAACGCTGTCCGTTCTACTGCGGTAACACCGCCATGGTTGACGACGTAGAGCGTTTCCTGGCTGAATTCCCCGAGTGCCGTCAGGGCTAAACATCAAGGGCGCGCGTGACGCGCCCTTTTTGCGTTACGACTGCTGCAGCCTGAACTGCGCCATCGCCGCCTGGAGCTGCTCGGATTGCGACTCCAGTGAATGGGTCGCCGCCGTTGCCTGTTCTACCAGCGCCGCGTTCTGCTGCGCCGCTTCATCCATCTGCGTGACCGCGTGATTCACCTGATCGATTCCCCGGCTCTGCTCTTCTGACGCCATGGAAATCTCTTTCATCAGGGCCGTAACCCGCATAACTTCAGCGGCAATCTCATCCATTGTTTCGCCCGCACGCGTCGCCATTTCACTGCCCTCTTTGACGCGCGTTTGTGAATCACCGATCAGCGTACGGATCTCTTTCGCCGCACTGGCACTGCGCTGTGCCAGCGTACGAACCTCATTGGCGACCACGGCAAATCCGCGCCCCTGCTCTCCGGCCCGTGCCGCTTCCACCGCCGCGTTCAGTGCCAGGATATTGGTCTGGAAAGCAATGCCGTCAATGACGCTCAGGATATCGCCGATACGGTTAGCGCTGTCGGTGATTTCATGCATTTTTTCCATAACATAATTCACCACCTCTGCGCCGCGATCGGCACTGTCAGACACGGCGTTAGCCAGCTGATGGGCCTGCTGGGCATTGCTGGCGTTAAGACGGACCGTTGCGGTTAGCTGCTCCATGCTGGCCGCCGTTTGCTCCAGCGATGCCGCTGACTCTTCGGTACGTTGGGAAAGATGGACATTGCCGGCGGCCAGTTCACGGCTACCGATGTCAATTTTCAGGCCGGCTTCGCGCACCTGATTAACCGATTCGCGCAACGCATGCTGCATGCCCGCCAGCGCATTGTTCAGGCGCCCCAGCTCATTATTGCCCGCCAGCGGCAACGTCTGGGACAAATCGCCCGCCGCAATCTGCTCAAGATGGATGATCGCGTTGTTTAGCGGAATCAGCAGCATGCGGCGCAACAGCATCCAGGGCCAGCACCAGGCAACAACGAGAGTCCGACGGCCACGGCTATCAGCACTTTCATCATGATTTCATTGCGCTGGGCTTCAACTAATTGCGCCTGGGTAATCTCATCGGCTTTTTTACCGAAGGTTTCTACCGCTTTGCTGTATTTCGCCGAAAGCGGCTCCAGCTTGCCTTCCAGCAGCTGGTAGTATTCATCGTTGTACTGTTTATCCAGCGCCTTCATCATTGGCAGGATGCCCTGATCGAGGTAGTCCTTATAGCTGGATGCGATGGCATCGGCCATAATTTTCCCTTCAGCGGTCACGGTACCGGCATCGACAAATCGCTTAAGATTCTGCTGCGATGCCGCGACATCAGCCTGCGCCGTTTTGGTGACCTGCGCGCCCTCATCCAGTAAACCAATCTCAATTTTACGCACCGCCAGCGCAGCACTGGCCCGTGCGCGCATTAAATCGGCATTACTTTGATACAAGCTGTTTAACTCGATTCCCTGAATGCGGTTGATCACATCCAAAGAACGGTTACCTTTATTAATGGCCACAATGCCCATCACACTCACCGCCAACAGCAGCAGTGTCATGAATGCCAGCAACGCCAGCAACCCCGTGCGTAGTGATAACTGTTTCATCTTGATCGTTTCCGTATGAGTAGTAAAAGGCGAAAAAAATTTCGACAACCCTTAAACGGAGAAAGTATCGGCACTGCGATTCGTAAACTTTAACGCCAGTGAATGATTAACCCATTCATTACCGCTAATCTGTTAATGAATCTGAAGGTATTGTGTTAAAAAAACAAAAGGGGAAATCCATGAAAAGAGGATGGGTGTTGCTGTTACTCTTCAGCTGCAACGCAGCAGTTGCGGAGCAGTCCACTATTGATGTCACATTAAATCAATGCCTTAATCAAGCTGATACCACGCTGGCCTTGATGCAATGCCAGGATGCGGCGACCCAGGAATGGGACACGGAAATGAACACGCAGTACAGTGCATTGATGAAAAAATTAAGCGGACAGCCCAGAGAAAAACTGCGTGCCGCACAGCGCGCATGGATGAAATACCGTGAGGCATGGTTAGCGGCGAGCCGCAGCCAACTGAATACGCAGGGCACCCTTGGTCCCGTTGCGCTGGCGGCGCAGAGTACAGCCCTGGTACGCAATCAAACGTTACAACTGCAATCTTTGGCCAATGGCAGTTGCGCTAACCCCGACGATTGTTGATTAATGTCAGTCCGTTGTTGGCTTTTTGCCAATGTTGTCTTTTACCTGCAGGGAAAAATCATGGCTGCTTATGCCTCTACGCTGATATTAATCGGCCTTGCCATACTGAGCTATTTTGTCCACAACACCGCCGTCACCCTTTCTATATTGATTCTGCTGGCCATCAAACTGACCCCGTTGGCGCAGTTCTTCCCTTACGTGGAAAAACAGGGCATTACGATAGGCATTATCATCCTTACGGTGGCGGTCATGGCCCCGCTCGCCAGCGGTTCGTTGCCCGCCTCCTCCCTGGTTAAGTCCTTTGCCAGTTGGCAATCCATTGTGGCGGTGCTGGTGGGTATTTTTGTCGCCTGGCTGGGCGGCCGTGGCGTCAGCTATATGAGCGTGCAACCTTCGGTCATTGGCGGGTTGTTGATGGGCACGGTGATTGGTGTAGCGTTTTTCCGCGGCGTCCCGGTAGGGCCATTGATTGCTGCGGGCATTGTTTCCCTGTTCATCACGGCCAAATAGCGTTGAGGAGCATTCCGAAACGCCAAAAAGGGGGCGTACTTTCACAGTCAGTTGGCTATAATAGCCAACACTCAACACACGACGACTGAAGGAATTCCCGATGAGTTTGAACCAGGTGCCAGCAGGTAAAGACCTGCCAGAAGATATCTACGTAATTATTGAGATCCCGGCCAATGCCGATCCGATCAAATATGAAGTTGATAAAGATTCTGGAGCCCTGTTTGTAGATCGCTTCATGTCCACTGCGATGTTCTATCCGTGCAACTATGGTTACATCAACCATACCCTGTCACTGGATGGCGATCCGGTAGACGTGCTGGTCCCTACCCAGTACCCACTGGAGCCAGGCTCAGTGATCCGTTGCCGCCCGGTTGGCGTATTAAAAATGACCGACGAGTCAGGTGAAGATGCCAAGCTGGTTGCCGTTCCGCATACCAAGCTCACCAAAGAATACGATCACATTAAAGATGTGAACGACCTGCCAGAGCTGCTGCGTGCGCAGATCACCCATTTCTTTGAGCACTACAAAGATCTGGAAAAAGGCAAATGGGTTAAGGTTGACGGCTGGGATAACGCTGAAGCAGCGAAAGCTGAGATCATCTCTTCTTTCGAGCGTGCGGCGAAGAAATAAATCCCCTTGAGCTGAAACGCCCTACCGCTTTTCAGCACAGGACAAAAGGCAAACGACGTTTTCCTTTGTCATACATACAGGCCCTGCTACGGGCCTGTATTTTTTTGTCGTTATTATGTTGCTTCGTTGCGGGCTGGCCGCCTGTTAGTGCTGGCATCCCTTTAATGTGAAATCGACGGTTAAACGATCGCGATACTTATACAGGTCATAGTCCTGATTATGAGCAATGCGTTCTCCATGGCACATCGACATGACCACATCCTCATGGCTTACCGTAATATCGTCCTGTATGGGATTGGACGCTTTAAAACCTCTTATTGCCATATAGGGAAACGGAAACCACCAGTTGGCAAAATATTCAGGAATCAGCGCACTGAGCACAGGATAATTATTAAGAGAATTGAGATAGACAGGTGAACGAGGCGCGGTCCCGTTAAACTGCATATAGAGCGCTCCCACAGACAATGCATTCGTGTCCCGTTTTAACTGATTCGTAATCCCGGCATTAATTACGTCCTGTTGATGAACCGCATTACCGTACACATATATGCCCGTAAATGCATAGAGCAAAGGAATCGCGATAATGACGTTGACGAAGGCGCCTTTTCCCTTCATTGCCCATGCCAGTAATGTTGCACTGAACAGCATAAACCCACTCACTGCCAGCATCACCCGAGGAGCAAGAAGGGGATTCTGTAAAATAAGCAGACTCCCCGGAATAATCACGAAGGCAGCGAAGGGGAACAGCAGCGCCAGTATGGCAACCATAATACGGATGGGATTACGCTGTTGTTGTACATAGCGTAGGGCAATTATTGCTGCGGACACGACAGCCACGACCAGAACTGAAAGCAGCACTGCCATCCCTTTGCCATCTTTATAGAAGGTAGCATCAATAAAATGCCAGTAGGCCAGCGCATTGTTGCAGAGAGTTCCCCATAGCTGGTTACTGGCAATACCGGGATGATTGGCAGCATGCTCACCAGAGAAGGTTCGCGGTAACAGGATCTTAAGGTAGATAACAGACGCGACCAGAAACGCTGCACCTCGCTGAACAAGATCGCGAATAATCTGTAACGGCGGCGTATTGTTCACCATCTGACCAAATGCCACAACAAAGACCATCATGACCGCAATATTGATGGCTATTTGATAAAGGCAATAAATAGCGAGAAGAACAAAGACCGCTGTCAGGAACTGGATAATCGTTTTTTGTACCGGAAATAATACCCAGGCCAGGCTCAACACGAGCGCAGAACCGATAGTGAGCACATCAAAACGATAGGAAAATATTTCAGCCAGATACGGATTAGCAAAAAAACTCAGCGTGGCTAACACGCCAACCCAGGTTTTCGACGCGGTGAAGTGGCGATGATGGTAGTGTGCCAACGTCACAGCGATAAGAACGGCAGTGATAATGAGCGGTAAAGGAAAAATATCTGAAACATGGGAACTGAGGAACAGCGCTTTCATTAGCAGGTCAGCTAATGGCCTTCCGTCTCTCCCCCAGAGTGCATTGCCCGTTATTGCTCTGCCGTTGTCATCAATATAAAAAGTATTGGCAAGTAACAGCGGTAAAGAAAATATAAAAGCAGCGATAAGATAAATATTGATTGTTTTTTTCATTACTCTTCACTTTGATGATATCTGTACGGTCATTCGCTGAGTGAGTGATAACCGGGCGTTCATGCGACGCACTTACCCGCCCGTAAGCTTACCGGAAAAGGTTTTGTATCATTAACGACATTAACCGCCCTTTCCACACTTTTTCATAAATTGCCCATGATTAAATCCTGTCTTGCTTACGGCCGCACGACACCGAAGACATTACGCCTCGTCTTAAAAGCCCTGTGAAGACACGATAATGAGGCAGGCTGGAGAGTCGCCTGAAAACAGGAATAAAAGGGTTCATCAAGATCATGAACCCTTTTATCTGAATGGCATTCAGCTTAACTGGCTGGTGAGTCCAACGAATTAATCGCTTTCCTGCTCCTCTTCACGTTTCAGCCAGTCGCCGCTCATAATGCGCTGACGTCCTGAAACTGAACGTTGATAAACATAAAGCCACGCGCTCCCAAACGGCGTCTGAATCAGAAAACGTTTGTATTCTCCGCCTTTGGTGCGAAGCGCATCTAACTCGGCGAGGATGGAGGCATCAATTCGGTATACTTCGCAATATACCGTTCCTTCGCCAGTAATCACGCCGGGATAGTGACCGAGACTGTAAAGCTCATAGCCCTCAATCTGATGGTCACCCAACCATTGCGCGTGTGTCATCCAGTGACTGTTTCCCTGTTTGCGCCGTAAACTGCCATAGACAATTATTCGCATTGCTAAAACTCAAACTGATAAAGCAAATCAAGAGCCTGATCCACACCGGACACGGCTTCCAAATAGAGTTTGGGCATCAGGCGATAACGCAAGGTTAACGTTGCCAGTGAATCAAAAATGCCCACTCCGTATTTTACTTGTAGACCCGGCAGTACATAGCCGCTGACCTGCACCTGTTGACTGTCGCCAACGCCGGTGGTGTCGAGAGCAAGGTTACTTACACCGAACGTCTCGCCGATTTTACCCACAACCTGCCCACTTTGTGCAACCCCTAAGCCGACTAACGCCGAAGTTAGTGCGTTACCGTCACCGTCGCTTTTCAGTCCCTGACCCCGTAACAGGTATGAAAGGGCTTCCTGCTGTGACATCGCCGGATCGGAGAACACTTCTACTTTTGGCTCGTCTGCCAGCCCCGTGACGCGCAATCCTGCGGTTACGCCATCCTCTGTTGCATCCGGATTACGAATCGCCTCCAGGTTGAGATAAGGCTGGTCTGGCGGGCCTGCAAACTGCAGTTCACCTTTGCGTACGATCAAGTCCTGACCATAGGCATGGAAACGGCCGGATGGAATGTTGATCTGTCCATTAAGCCCCAGTCCGGATTTATCCTGCACCATTTTCAGATCGCCATTGAGCCGGGCTTTTAGTCCAAAGGCCGACAGACGTACGTCGTTTCCGACGTGAATGGTCAGGTTACTGTTAATCGGTATTGAGGCGGTTTTAGGCTCAATCGGTTTGAGGTTCTTATCCAGCATCACCTCGTCAGAGGAGACGCCCACGGCGCTCTCTGGCACCTCTTGTACCGTGATGCGCGCCCATGGGATATCCACCCGGCCGTCAAGGTTAAAGGCGGCTGGCGTAGCCTCAAAGACCACATCCGGGGAAACGTCCATGCGCACCATGGGCGGCACGGTGACGCGAACCCGACTGCCTTTAGCGGCAACGCGCGCACGCCAGTTATCCAACTGACTCCAGTCCGCATCACCACTCAGGTTAATGTTGCCCTGTGCGGTCTGAAGCAGGCCATTCAGCGTCGAACTCATGCCGTTAAACACCATATTCAGGCTGGCACTGGTGAGATCCACCGGCATGAAGTTGCCTTTTACATTCACATCTTTGAGGCCGAGTTGACCAAAAATCTGCGGCTGCTGTGCCGTTCCTCCCAGACGCAGATTACTGTTCAGATTGCCTTTGATGCTTTCGCCCTGCATCAACGCCGGGTTGATCATCGCCAGGGAGATGTTGCGGATATTCACGTTGCCGCCCAGCGTACGGCGCTGCTGCGGATCGGTAATCTGCACATTGCCGTCCAGCTGACCGTTATTCACGATGCGAATCAGCCAGTCGAGCTGAGCCCGTCCGTCCCGCAGTGCCGCATTAACGTTAATCGTGTTAAAGGCGATGGGCAGCGTATTGCCCTGCACATCCTGCGCGACTTTCACGTTGTTACTCTTCAGCGACAGCGTGCCGACGGGCAGTTTACCCTCCGCCGTCCAGTTGACGCGGGCATCGCCGCTGAACACGCCGCTCAGCTGCGTTTGATCGGTCAGGAAGGGTTTCAACATTGCCAGATCGAAGCGGTTTAACACCACGTGAGCATGACCACTGGGGCCGGCTTCAATCGGTTCTGGCACACAAAGCTGTGCATTGGGGTTTTGCCAGCAGTGGGGGCCGATCGTCGCGCTCTGTTTCTGATTAAAATAGTCAATGGTCATCGCACGCGTCAGGCGCCATTCACCCACCGGCGTGTCAAAACGCGTGTTATTAAGGCTGCCTTTCCACGTCTCTGTCTGACGGTCAAAGCTGCCGTTGAGCGCAAGCTGTCCTGATACCGGCTCACCCTGTACGTTGAGTTTGAGCTGGTGCTGCTTTTCATCACCCTCGGCATTGAGCGTCAGCAGGCTGATGTTGAGTGCATCCTGTTTTAGCTGTTCAACCCGCAATTGAAGTTTACCGGCGATCTGATCGCTGGAGCGCACGTCGCTTTTCAGGGTGATGCGGCGGACAAGCAGTTGCTGCCAGCGTAAACCCGTGGTGGTAAGATCGGCCAGCAACTGTGGCGCTTTCAGCGTACCGCGTGCTTTGATATCCCCTTTCACCACGCCGCCCAGGCCCGGCAGTGCATTATCAAGACGGGGCGCATCAACGTTGGCATCCAGGTTCAGGCTATCTGCCAGACTGCCTTTTATCTCCAGGTGATTGCGTCCCAGCGCTATTTTGATACCGGGGATATCCCATTGGTTGTAGCTGTTGCCCCTTAAGGTCCCCTCTGCGCTGACCGCATTCTGCTTAACGTTACCTTTTAGCATCAGTTGCGGTACGCTGATCTGCCAGCTGCCGCCATACAGGCTGCCGCGCGTGGTAATGTTGCCGTTCAGCTTTGCCGGCCAGTCAGGATACTGGCGTGCGGTATTGATGCCGTCCAGCGTCAACTCACTGCGCCAGCTGATCGCTTTGCTCCAGTCCACCAGCGCTGTCAGGTCAACGTTGCCCTGCAACACCGCCACACGCAGCTTATCCAGACTGAACTGCTGAACGTTGCCTTTCCCCTCCAGGGCGACCGTCGCAGGCGGCACCGACTCCCCTTTGACCGACGTACGGAGCGACATGACATAGTCAGTCGCCTTGCCGTTGAACTGGTAGTGAAGATCGTCGGCCTGATACTGAACCGGCCCGGTCAGGGGCCAGCGTAACTGCGGACTGGTCAGGTTGAGCGCCAGCGGAAGCCCAATAACGGCGGGCTGGGCGCTGGCATCGAGCTGCGCGCGCACCGGGCCTGAAAGCGTTAGCGCCAGTTTCAACTCGTCGCGCATCGCACCTTTTACTGTCAGATTTAGCTTTTCGCCTTTCACCGGATCAACGTTCACGTCACCGTTTAGCGTCAAATCAACGGGCCAGTTGTCGGCCAGCGTCGCCTGACCGCTGCCGTTCAGCTTGCCCAGGTTTGAATCCACCGCCAGCGTTTGCAACTGCATATGCCGGTCGAGGGTTTTTGCCTTCACCTGCAATCGGCTCACCGTAATATCGGTATCCCCAGTAATCCGCAACTGCTCGCCCACAATGTCCTGTACATCAATGTCCAGCGGAAGCTGAAAGTCGGGCAGTTCAGGCAACAGCGGTTTGGCAAACATCGCCTGTAAGGTTTCGCCCAGCGGCTTCTCGTCGGGCTTCGGCTGCTGTATTTTGGGCTGCACCACCTGCTCTTTTGCCACCTGCGCCGCTTTCGGCAGCGCAATCAGCAGGCTTTGAATATGGGTGGGATTGAGCGTCAGCGCACGATCCTGCCACTGCAGGCCGGTGGTAAAATCCACCAGCGAAATAGCGGTATCATCCACTTTCACTTTTATATTGTGCAGGCCCACGTGGCGCAGGGTGATCGGATAGGGCGTGCTGAGGTTTGTCTTGCCGCTTTCTTCTTCCGGCGGCGCGGTGGAGGGCGTCATCTTTTTGCTGTCGACCACCACGCTGATATCCCTCAGCGTAAGATCGTTCACACAAACAGACGAGTGCAGCAGGCAGTTAAGATCCACGGCCAGATGGATATTGCCCGCGTTCACGCTGACGCCAGGCATCTCATAGCGCAATCCACTGAGGGTAAGATTACGCCAGCCACCGTCCACTTTGTTAATGGATAGCCCCGGCACCCAGCGCGAAGCGCCCTTCAGCACCAGATGTAATCCCGGCGTTGTACCAATCAAAAATGCCAGGCCGGCAAACAGCAGCACTAAAAAAATCAAAAAGCCAATCAGGACCTTTTTCCAGCGCGTCATAATTCAGGCCCCAATCCTACGTAAAATTGCACACCATGCTCCTCGCTGTCGCCAATAGGGCGGGCAATATCAAACTTAATGGGCCCCACGGGTGATGCCCAGCGTACGCCGATACCGGCACCGGTTTTGATATTGCTTTGACTGATGTCATTAACGGCCTCACCGGAGTCAATAAACACCGCACCCCACCATTTGCCGCTGACGTTGTATTGATATTCCAGCGAACCGGTGGCCATTTTTGAGGCCCCGGTCAGTTTGCCGTCACTGTCACGGGGCGAAACGTTTTTGTATTTATAACCGCGAATGCTGCGATCCCCGCCGGCGAAGAAACGCAGGTCCGGCGGCACCCTGTCGAAGTCGTTGGTTTCAATCCATCCCACTGTGCCGCGCGCGATAAAGCGGTTCTTTTCGCCCAGTGTGCGGATCCAGACGTTTTGCGCCTGCAGGATCAAGAAATCGACATCCGATCCCCAGGTGGTATCGGACACATCGGCGGAATAACGCTGCGAGTCGCCCCAGGTGGGCATTAAGCCCCCGCGCGAACGGGTGCGGTTGAGACTGACGCCGGGATAGAGCAGCATCGTGGGTGTTAGTGACGTTACCCTGTGTAAAGTGGTCCAGGCTCCAGCGCAGATTAAGGGCTCTTTGCCAGCCGCTGCTGCTGTCCCAGTTACGTGATACCGCCAGCGTACTGGTGTCCGCCTTGGTATCGTTGAGGTCGGTGCGCTTCAGGCCGCCCGAGAACGTGTAGTACTGCTCCAGGGGGCTTTTCAGCAAGGGGACTTTATAACTGAGATCGACCTGCTGCTCGGGGGCAGAAACATAGGCACTGGCGACCATGCTGTGACCGCGATCGTTAACCCAGGGCTTTCTCCACGTTCCTTTCAGGCGCGGTCCGACATCGGTTGAATAACCGACACCGGCTTCGATGGTGTTTTTAGCGCGGGGAGATACCACCGCATTCAAGGGCAGGACTTTGGTTTTACGTCCCTGCTTAAACTCAGGCGCAACCACAACTGACTGGAACCAGCCGGTCGCAGAAAGACGGCGGTTAAGCTCCGCCAGATCGCGCGAGCTGTAGTAATCGCCCTCTTTAAAAGGGACTAAATTTTGCAAATAGGCTTCGCGAATCTGCGAACCTTCAAAGCTGACATTGCCAAAACGATAGCGCGGGCCGCTGTTGTAATCGAGATCCCAAAAGGCTTCGTGGCGCGCAACGGAAACGCCCAGCTCGCTTTTCTCAAACTCACCGTCGAAATAGCCGTTACGGAGGGCAAGGTTAGTGAAGCCGCTTTTGAATTTGTCGTACTGCCCGTGATTCAGCACCGTTCCGACTTTGGGGCGCCCCTGCGCGATCCAGTTTTTATAGTCCGCATCGTTTTTAGCCTGGCCGGTGACGATAATCGTACTGCCCGCAATTTTTACCGGCTGACCGGGCGTGACGCGGGCGATTAACACCGGACGGCCGCCCTGAGGTGGCGCGGGCCGGGATACGAAGTCGATATCCGGCTCATAATAGCCAAGCGCACGCAGCCCCTCTTTTATTGCCGCGGATACGCGGGAGCGAAAGCGGCCATCGTTGGTGACTTCATCGCTGCCAATAGTCGACAGGCGTGCCCTGACGTTTTTTTGCAGTTCTCCGGTTAGCCCTTCCAGCTGTAGTCGAACCGGCGCTGCCCCGAAGGCGGGCGCGACGAGTAGCAAACCCGCCATGCAATAAACATAAAATCGTGGCACCTGTACTCCTGTCTGTCATGCCTGCCCCATTCCACAGGGCGCGTGTTAATCCTCGTTACCGATACGATCGCGACGGCAACTCACTCATCATAGCCGCACTTTTTGCTAACTGGCAGTGTACAACGAGTTATAAGTCAAATTGAGCATTATTGTCGGCAAAACCCACTTACGTTACAACGATGTTGTTACGTCGCAGGCGCCATTGCCGTTTGTCCGCCTGACCGGGCGGTTGATGACAGGCTGCCCGATGGCCTCACAGGACGCCACCGATTGCCCTCTGGCGGCGGCATCGTCGCTGCTGCTATAATCACCCACCACAGGCATCCCGCCTGTCTTCATTTCTGCCCCGACGCTCACGCATTGTGTTAAATGGGCGCAGACATTTTTGGCACGGATAGCTCCCCTTGCGTCACCAGCACAGGGAATGACCGCCTAAACCGCACGCTGCCCAGGCCAAAAATGACAAGTGAATAACTCTTTGGATCTCATATGCTTGATAGCTTACTTGTCATTCTGCTACTGATCGTAATCAGTGCTTTTTTCTCTCTTTCAGAAATCTCGCTGGCCGCCGCCCGCAAGATTAAGCTGAAACTTCTGGCCGACGAAGGCAACATCAACGCTCAGCGCGTTTTGAAAATGCAGGAAACACCCGGCATGTTCTTTACCGTGGTGCAAATCGGCCTGAATGCCGTGGCGATCCTCGGTGGTATCGTCGGTGATGCGGCGTTTTCGCCCGCGTTTTCCAGCCTGTTTAACCGCTTTATGTCGCATGAACTTGCCGAACAGCTTAGCTTTATCTGCTCGTTTACCATCGTGACCAGCCTGTTTATTCTGTTTGCCGACCTGACCCCGAAACGCGTCGGTATGATCGCGCCTGAAACCATCGCCCTGCGCATTATCAATCCCATGCGCTTCTGCTTGCTGGTGATGCGCCCGCTGGTGTGGCTGTTCAACGGTCTGGCCAACGTCTTCTTTCGCATTTTTAAACTGCCGATGGTGCGTAAAGACGATATTACCTCTGACGATATTTATGCGGTTGTCGAAGCCGGTGCGCTGGCCGGTGTGCTGCGTAAGCAGGAGCACGAACTCATTGAGAACGTGTTTGAACTGGAGTCGCGTACCGTCCCTTCCTCCATGACCTCACGCGAAAACATTGTCTGGTTCGATCTGCACGAAGATGAAGTCAGCCTGAAAACCAAAATCGCTCAACATCCTCACTCTAAATTCCTGGTCTGTAATGGCGATATTGACCACATTGTGGGCTATGTCGACTCTAAAGAGCTCCTGCTGCGCGTGCTGGGAAATCAGAGCATGGCGCTGAACAGCGGGGTTCAGATCCGATCGGCGCTTATTGTGCCCGATACGCTGACGTTATCTGAGGCGCTGGAAAGCTTTAAGACGGCGGGTGACGATTTTGCGGTCATCATGAACGAGTACGCGCTGGTGGTGGGCATCATTACGCTTAACGACGTCATGACCACGCTGATGGGCGACCTGGTGGGCCAGGGCATGGAAGAGCAAATCGTCGCACGTGACGAAAACTCCTGGCTGGTGGAAGGCGGTACGCCGATAGATGATGTCATGCGCGTGCTGGATATCGATGATTTTCCGCAGTCAGGTAACTACGAAACCATTGGCGGCTTTATGATGTATATGCTGCGCAAAATCCCGAAGCGCACAGACTTTGTGAAGTTTGCCGGTTACAAGTTCGAAGTGGTGGATATCGACAGCTACCGAATTGACCAGCTACTGGTGACGCGGATTGATGAACGCCCGCCGATGCTGAATGTGGCAAAAACCGAAGAGTAGAAACACTAAGGGCGCCAACGGCGCCCTGTTATTTAGTTGAACTCTAGCTTGAGACGAACGACCTGGCGGTTAATTTCTGACATCACGCTCAGGTGCTGTTTGTCTTTGACCCGTGGGATCAGGACTTTACCTTTATCAAACTCGAATGCGCCAACATCCTTGATGTACAACCTTCCTTTAAACAGCGTCTTAACATATTTTGCTATCTGTAGTGGATTATAGCGCTGGAAGATTTTCATAGTGATTAACTCCTTAATTTTTAAGCACGCTTCACCGTTGCCAAATTCGGTACGGATCCATGAAGCGCGAATTCGAGATAAACTATAGAACACTCTGTTTGCTTCGCACGATAAGAAATAAATTTTTTTACCGTTCTGACACAACATTACAGAATACTCTGTTATTTACTTTTCACTATTCAGTATAAACCTTCATTGGTTAAAGAATTGTGTTGTCGATAGCAAAGCTGACAGCTTTTTGAGACAGCAGCATCATCCCTACTTAATATGACATTGGAATGACTAACTGGTCTGATCACTGGAGAGAATGATGATGCGTGCAACACTGGCAGCACTGGCTTTATCGTTGTTGATTCCCGTTAGCGCGCTGGCGCATAACATTGAGCTGGGCAAACGTGTGCCAGCAGTGGGCGTCAACGACAAAGGCGAGCTGATTTTACAGCAGGAAAAATTCAGTTATAAAAACTGGAACAGCGCTCAGCTGAGCGGAAAAGTCCGCGTAGTACAGCATATTGCCGGGCGCTCATCCGCGAAAGAGATGAACGCGGCGCTGGTTGAAGCTATCAAGGCAGCGAAATTGCCTCACGACCGCTATCAGACCACCACCATTGTTAATACCGATGATGCCATTCCTGGCACCAGCATGTTCGTACGCAGCAGTATTCACAGTAATAAGCAGCAGTATCCCTGGTCGCAGTTTATCGTCGACAGCAATGGCAATGTGCAGCACGCCTGGCAATTACAGCAGGGCGGCTCGGCTATTGTGGTACTGGATAAAACGGGTCAGGTTAAATACGTTAAAGACGGGGCGCTCTCTCAGCAGGAGGTGCAGCAGGTGATGAGCTTATTAAAATCGCTGTTGCAGGACTGAAGGCGGGAAGCGGGAGGGCTGCGCCTCCCGCACTGGGTTAAAACAGCGAGACGCGAAAGCCGGGATTAAGAAAAGATTCACGCGGTGCATAGTCCAGTGTTCTTCCCTGCCAGTCGTGAACGTGAGCACCCGCGGCCGCGGCAACGGCATGACCCGCTCCGGTATCCCAAATATTGGTTGGCCCAAAGCGCGGATAGAGCTGTGCTTTCCCTTCTGCCACCAGGCAAAACTTCAGTGATGACCCGGTTGCCACCGTCTGATGTTCCCCCAGTTGCTTGAGGTACTCTTTCATCTCGTCGTCGTCGTTGTGCGAACGGCTCACCACCACTAACGGTGGACGCGCATCAAGCACATGAATCTGTTGTCGCTCGCCGTTCTCTTCTTTCCAGGCTTTGCCCTCTGCGGCGGAATACATCACGCCCAGCGCGGGGGCATAAACCACGCCCATTACCGGTTTGCCCTGCTCAATCAGCGCAATATTCACGGTAAATTCGCCGTTACGTTTGATAAATTCTTTGGTGCCATCCAGCGGGTCAACCAGCCAGTAACGTTGCCAGTGCTGGCGAACCTCCCAGCCGGGCGGATCTTCCTCTGACAGCACCGGAATATCCGGTGTCAGCTGTTTTAAGCCCGACACAATCACATCATGAGCGGCCAGGTCTGCCGCCGTGACAGGAGAATCATCCGCTTTGTGAGAAACGTCTGTCGGAACGGAACCGTTGTAGACCTGCATAATCGCGTCGCCTGCTTCACGCGCCAGTTGGCTTATTTGCTCTAACATTTTCCACCTCATGTATGAGAATGCTACGCGTTAACTGTCATACCCGTTGGAATACAGTCTAGCAGCTTCACGTTCATCTCTGATTTCAGGCAAACATTCTGAATCATTTTTCAGGTATATCAACATAATAGAAAAAAATGGCAACGATATCCTTTTACAAAGCCTGCAACGCGTTTCGCCCGACCCCAGCGTGCGGCTGACTCAAAACGTTATCTTCATCACGATTTAATCTGCCCTTTCATCAGAGTTTTACATTATTTTTGTAGCCTTGATCTATTAGCTTTGGGAGCGAGCATGTTTAAGGCGGGAATGATGTTACTGGCGTTGAGCGTTTCAGTTGCAGCACAGGGAGCCACCGTGGATTTACGCGTGCTGGAAACGACCGATCTGCACAGCAATATAATGGACTTCGACTACTACAAAGATACGCCCACGGAAAAATATGGTCTGGTGCGCACCGCCTCGTTAATCCATGCGGCGCGTCAGGAAGTCACCAACAGCGTTTTGGTAGACAATGGCGATCTTATTCAGGGCAGCCCGCTGGGCGACTATATGGCCGCAAAAGGGCTCAAACAGGGCGACATCCATCCTGTCTATAAAGCCATGAATACGCTTGATTACAGCGTCGGTACGTTGGGCAACCATGAGTTTAACTACGGCCTGCCGTACCTGCAAAAAGCGCTGGCTGGCGCGCGCTTCCCCTATGTGAATGCGAACGTTATCGATCTGAAAAGCGGTAAGCCTCTGTTTACGCCCTACCTGATTAAACCGACCCGCGTGACCGATCGTGAGGGTAAAACACATACCCTGCAGGTGGGCTATATCGGCTTTGTTCCGCCGCAAATTATGGTGTGGGATAAAGCCAACCTGCACGACAAGGTGCGGGTGGATGACATCACAGAAACCGCACGTCGCTATGTCCCAGAGATGCGCGCTAAAGGCGCGGATGTCGTTATTGCCCTTGCCCACTCCGGTCTGAGTAGCGAACCTTATCAGGCCATGGCTGAAAATTCTGTTTATTACCTCAGCGAGGTCGCAGGCATTGATGCCATTATGTTTGGCCATGCGCACGCCGTTTTCCCGGGCAAGGAGTTTGCACGGATTAAAGGTGCGGATATTGAGAAAGGAACCCTTAACGGTATTCCTGCGGTGATGCCGGGCATGTGGGGCGATCATCTGGGCGTGGTGGATCTGGCGCTGAGCAACGCAGGTGGCCGCTGGCACGTTACTCACGGCACCGCACAGGCGCGCCCTGTCTATGACACCGCAAACAAGACATCGCTGGCCGCAGAAGATCCGGCACTGGTTAACGTCCTGAAAGACGATCACCATGCCACCCGCGAGTTTGTCGCTCAGCCCATCGGAAAATCCGCCGACGTGATGTACAGCTACCTGTCGCTGGTTCAGGACGATCCCACCGTTCAGATTGTGAATAACGCTCAGCGCGCCTACGTGGAGCATTTTATTCAGGGCGATCCCGATCTGGCGACGCTGCCGGTGCTGTCGGCCGCTGCGCCGTTTAAAGCCGGTGGACGTAAGAACGATCCTACCAGCTACGTGGAAGTGGAGAAAGGTGACCTGACGTTCCGCAATGCGGCGGATCTTTATCTCTATCCCAATACGCTGGTGGTGATGAAAGTGAGCGGCGAGCAGGTAAAAGAGTGGCTGGAATGCTCCGCAGGCCAGTTTAATCAGATCGATCCGACCAGCACTCGAACGCAATCGTTAATCAACTGGAATTTCCGCACCTATAACTTCGACGTGATCGACGGTGTAAGTTACCAGATTGATGTGACACAGCCAGCCCGTTATGACGAAGAGTGCCAACTGATTCATCCTGATGCCTCACGTGTTAAGGATCTTCGCTGGCAGGGGCAACCCATCGATCCTAAAGCGACCTTCCTGGTGGCGACCAATAACTACCGGGCCTACAGCGGTAAATTCGCGGGCACGGGCGACAAGTACATTGCTTTTGCCTCACCGGATGAAAACCGCGCTATCCTGGCGGCCTATATCAGCGCAGAAACCAAAAAGCAGGGTGAAGTGCGCCCTCAGGCTGACAATAACTGGCGGCTGGCGACGATCAAGGCTGCACAGCCTCTTGATATTCGCTTTGAAACCGCGCCCGGTGATAAAGCCACGCACTTTATTCAACAGCATGCGCAGTATCCAATGAAGGCAACTGGGAATGACGAGACGGGATTTGCTCTCTGGCAGGTAAATTTACAGCAGTAAGAGGGCTAAGGGCGGCATCGCGCCGCCCTTTTATCCTTACAGGATTTCCAGCAGCTCAACTTCAAAAATCAGGGTGCTGAATGGCGGGATGGACGCACCCGCACCGCGCTCGCCGTAAGCGAGGTTGTGTGGAATAACCAGTTCCCATTTGGAACCCACCGGCATCAGCGTCAGCGCTTCGATCCAGCCCGCAATCACGCCGGTAACCGGGAATTCAGCCGGTTCGCCGCGAGCGACTGAGCTGTCAAAGACGGTGCCGTCGATCAGTTTACCTGTGTAATGCACGCGTACGCGGTCCTGGCGCGATGGAATCGGACCTTCCCCCTGCGTCATCACGCTGAACTGTAAACCTGACTCGGTGCTGCTGACGCCTTCGCGCTGGGCATGGTCCTGCAGGAAAGCCTGGCCTTCTGCGGCCATCGCTTCCACGCGCTCACGACGCACGCTTTCCGCACGCTCATGGACTTCACGCAGCGCGCGATGGACCACATCAACAGGCACCGCGGGTGAGTTCCCTTCCAGCGCGTCGCGCAGGCCCGCGAGCAGTGCTTCTGGCTGCAGCCCCTGCAGACCAGACTCCAGCAGCTGCTGGCCAACCTGTAAACCAATACCGTAACTTGCTTGTGCTTCGACGCTGTCGAAAGAAGGGGTAGTCATCTTCGTTCCTTTCACTCTCGGATATAGTAAGACGGGCAGCATAGCAGCGCAGGCCGCTGGCGTAAAATCCACAGCGCCGCAGATGACTTTTGCTGGCGAAAGAGAAACAATACGCAGGTCAAATTTATCAATGCTGGCAGGCACTTCGCGTCCACATTGCCCATACTGTATAAGTGACAAGTTTTTCCTTGTCAGTGGCACTATAAGAAAGAGAGAAAATATGGGCCAGATTGCCCCTCGTCGCCGCAGGACGCACGCACTGCGTATTTTAACCCGGTTACAGGCCTGGCTGCCGCAACGAACGCGGCCGCAAGGTGCCGGAGCGGAGGAACCTGATATGCCTTCAAACGTCTCGTCTCGCCTGCCTCACTGGCTTTATCGAATCTGGCATTTCACAGACGATATCCGCTGGATGGACCCGCTGCCGGCTTTCCACCGTCGTGGGATCGTGCTCGCTTTACTCATCCTGCTGCTGGCCTTTCTCTGGCCGTCCAGCACGCCACAGTATCCGGTAGAACGGCCTGTGACGCCTTCGGCAGAAAAAGAGGTGCCGATGCAGGCGGACATCTACAATAACAAACCGGCTCAATCCGCGTCTCAGCCAGAGGCAAAGGCCGATTCTCAGGGTGACTGGCATAGCTACCAGATTGCGTCCGGGCAGACGCTGGCGCAGCTGTTCCGCGACAATAATCTTCCGGTGAATGACGTCTTTGCGATGGCGCGCGTCGAAGGTAACGATCAGCCGCTCAGCACATTAAAAGAGGGCCAACAGGTGAAAATCCGTCGGGATGCAAAAGGCGTCGTGACAGGTTTAACGCTGGATGGCGCGAACGGCCCGGTGCTGTTTACCCGCCAGCCGGACGGCAGCTTTTTACGGGTAGAATAAGCGATAACCGGTGGCTCACGTCACCGGCTGTCCGTTATCCCGCTTTTTTGATTTTATTGACCAGCACGATCCCCGAACAGACCAGCAGCAGGGCAAGCAGATACTTGATGCCCAACATATCTTCACCGTGGAAAACGGCGAAGAGCACCATTCCTGCTACAGGCATCACGACGTTAAACGGCGCAATCATGCTGACGCGGTTATATTTTAGCAGCACGCTCCAAAAGGCAAAGGGCACTGACGAGATCAGCGTCAGATAACCCAACACCGCCCCAGCACCGATACTGTTAATCTGCAGCATCCCACTCGCCAGGCCACCGCCCATTACCATGACGCCCCGCCCAGAGCCAACTGCCAGCCGGTCATCACCTTCGGATCGATAGTGTGAGAAATGCGTTTTCCCTATCGCGTGGCGGCAGAGAGGAGAAACGCGGCCAGCACCACGAAGCCGTTACCCTGCCAGACAAACTGAAAATCACTCAGTCTACTTTCGAGGTTGACCAGCATCACGCCGCTAAAACCCAGAAGGCAGCCAGGCGATTTGTTGTCACTGAGCCTGTCATTTTGATAGATAAAATGCGCCAGCATGATGCTAAAAAATGTGTCCGTGGCGTTCATGATCGAACCTTTTACCCCTGTGGTAAACGCGAGCCCGATTTAGAAAAACGTGTATTGAAGGGCGGTTTGCATGCTACCCAACAGGGCAAGCTGACTAAACTGGCGGGGGGATAAACGGTAAACCGGTTTGCGCTGCACCAGGGCAAAAAGAAACAATATCAGCCCCGCTAACAAAAAACGATAACCGGCAAAAACCCCTTTCGAGGCAATATCGTCTGGGCGATTCGATACAGCGCGTATCCGCTTTTGATCGCGGGGTAAGAACGTCCCCAGAGCAAACAGCACCGCGTTGCGCAGGCAAAAACCCCATTTCGACGGGTGAACACGGACTCGACAGAAGGATATGCATGGGCGTAGCCAATAATAAAATCGCGTTTCATTTTATATTCAACATGCCCGGAGGAGCCTGAATCTGCAAGACAGAGAAGGGAATTCTGTTACGTCGTTAAAACAAAAACGCCGACACAAGTGTCGGCGTTCAGGTGTGGCAGGTAACTAAAAATTAGCCTGCTACTACGTTCACGATCAGTTTCGCGAAGACTTCGCTGTGAACCTGGAAGTCCACTTCGTGCTCACCGGTGGTGCGCAGAACGCCGTTCGGTAAACGAACTTCGCTCTTAGCGACTTCAACGCCAGCTGCAGTGACTGCATCAGCGATGTCGCGGGTACCGATGGAACCGAACAGTTTACCTTCATCGCCTGCTTTAGACGTGATGGTAACGGTGCCCAGTGCGTTGATTTTCTCTGCGCGAGCATTAGATGCTGCCAGAACGTCAGCCAGTTTGGCTTCCAGTTCTGCACGACGTGCTTCGAAGAATTCAACGTTTTTCTTGGTAGCAGGAACAGCTTTACCCTGTGGAACCAGGAAGTTACGAGCGTAGCCCGCTTTAACGTTAACCTGATCACCCAGGCTGCCCAGGTTTGCTACTTTATCAAGCAGAATAACTTGCATTACCTTATCCTCTTAAAGTCGTTAATGGACAACAGCCGTTACTGATGACGATCAGTGTACGGCAGCAGAGACAGGTAACGCGCGCGCTTGATAGCACGAGCCAGCTGACGCTGGTATTTTGCGCGAGTACCAGTGATACGGCTTGGTACAATCTTGCCGCTTTCAGTGATGTAGTTTTTCAGCGTTGCGATATCTTTATAATCGATCTCTTGAACGCCTTCCGCGGTGAAACGGCAGAACTTGCGACGACGGAAATAACGTGCCATTTGGCTAGTCTCCAGAATCTATCAATTCAATCTGCTCGGCATGTAACACCATTTTACTCTGACCATTTCGCGCCTGATGGCAGCTGATAAAGCCTTCGAGAATGAGTTGCGTGCCGACCGTTATATGTTGAGTAATCACCTGATGGGCGCTGCCGCTAATAATAACAGGCATTCGACACCAGGCTTGCCGGTGAAATCCGGCCTCCTCCTGCACCGAGTTGTGCTCAAGCACGAACTGACAGTGCGGAATTCCTGACGGGCTAATTTTACGGACTGGCGTCTTGCACACCGTGCCAGACAAGCGCAGCCGATTAACCGTCACGATGGATTACTCTTCAGAATCCCCAGCATCTGAGTCATCAGCGGATTCGTTAGCAAAATCTTCGCGGCGCTCACGACGCTCGTCTTTCGCTTTAACCATCGGTGATGCTTCAGTTACCGCGTTTTTAACGCGCATAACCATGCTACGGATAACGGCGTCGTTGAAGCGGAAGTTCGTTTCCAGCTCGTCGATCACTTCCTGCGGCGCTTCTACGTTCAGCAGAACATAGTGTGCTTTGTGCAGTTTGTTGATCGGGTAAGCCAGCTGACGACGGCCCCAGTCTTCCAGACGGTGGATCGTGCCTTCTGCACCAGTGATAGCACCAGTGTAACGCTCGATCATGCCCGGAACCTGTTCGCTCTGGTCAGGATGAACCATAAATACGATTTCGTAATGACGCATCGAAATTGCTCCTTACGGATTATTCAGCCTCCTGTCAGGGTCAGCTGCGGCCCACGGAAGCAAGGAACGTTATAGGTCGTGGGTCACCGTAATGACACACACCTCTGAATGCAGCTGAAAAATTGACGCGTAATCATACTGGCGGCAACGCACAAACTCAAGCGGGGATTTCATTTAAATTGTCGGGAGACGCCCGCTTTCCGCCCTTGTGTGCGGAAAGCGGGAATGCAGAGGCAAACAGAGGCTGAAACGGAAGGCGCTGTCGTTTATGGGCTAGAGTTGGCGCTTAAAAAAGCTGACCAGCGCCGTCAGGCCCGACGGCGTAATTTTGTGTCCGATATGCTTTTCGGACAACGAAACAAGATGGGCATCCAGCCTCTGCTCGTGCAGAGCCCGTTCCAGCCGCTGGGTTTCTGCGAAAGGGACGACCTCATCGGCCTCACCGTGCCATAGCAGGAGGGGGCGGTCCGCGAGATTATGTAGCCGGGCAGCGGGATCGTAATCCGCCAGCGGCGCCATCCGTTTTGTGAACTGTGCCTGCTGTTCCGGGCCCGTTACCGTGACAGGCGGGAACAGCGTGTGGCTGAGTTGCATAAAATAGCCGGACCCCATCATGCAGGCGACGCTGTGAATATGCGCATAGCGCGCCATCACCCCTAACGCCGTCATTCCGCCCATTGAGGCCCCGGCGACGGCAAGACGGTCGCCGGCAATCAGGTCATCAGCGCGTAACGCGGCCTCTATCAACGGGAATTCATCAATGTTTTGTTTGAGGATGTCCCAAAAATGGCTAAACCGCGCGTCGGCATCGCCGTTATAGCGTGCGCCATGCATATCGGCGTCGGGCATCAGGGTACGAAACCCCGCCTGGGCCAGGGCCACCGCAAAGTAGGCATAAACCTCTTTGGACGAGGTAAAGCCATGATAAAACACGACCGTTGGCAGCCGCTGCTGGCGCTGGCCTGCGGGTGCTGCATGCAAACATTCAATACCTGCCAGCCTTTCCGTGGTGAGTTCAATCATATTTTCTCCTGAAGCAGGGGCGGCCTTTAGCGCCTCGCCAACGACGATAACCTGGGTAATGGTTTACAACATTACAATAGTAATAATTTCTAAACTAAATATTTCCGCTGCGCTGCCGTTGTTAATGCATATTTGACAAGAAAACAAAGGTAATCTATGAAACGTTTCTCTCTTAGCAGAACGAGCCTTGGAGTGAAGCTATGCGTCATCACTTCCTTCAGCGTAGGCGTTTTGTTATTGGCGTTAACCCTTATCCAAAGCCAGAATGCTTCACGCCAGTTGGAAAGTCTTGCCGTCGATGACATGGTTAATCAGGTGCAGGGCATCACCGAGATGGCATCCATGTTTAATGCGACGCTGACGCAGGAAGTCGGCAACTATACTCAGCTCTTCGTCAGCTTTTTACCTAAACGCTTCAGCCGCGATGAAACCGCACGTGTTCAGGTCGGCGAATTTTCCACACCGACCCTGCGTGCCGGCCTTAAAACCCTTAACCTCGATCAGATCGCCGTCGATGATTTTACGGATCGCACCTCGGCTGTCGCGACGATTTTTGTCCGCGATGGTGATAATTTTATCCGTATTTCCACGTCCCTGAAGAAACAGGATGGCAGCCGGGCGATCGGTACCCAACTTGATCCTGCCAGCGCCGCCTGGAAAAGCGTCATGAAGGGGGAAACCTTCCGGGGCCTGGCCACCTTATTCGATCACCGTTACATCACGCAGTATCAACCGATTAAAGACGACAGCGGTGCCGTCATCGCGATTCTGTTTGTCGGCGTCCAGATCGATAAGCAGTACGGCCTGATGCGCGAAAAAGTGCTGGCTCGCCGCCTGGGCGACAGCGGGCATTTCTATGTGCTCAATGGCTCGCCGGGCGCGGCGCAGGGACAATATCTGTTTGATAAACAAAATGAAGGCAAGCGTCCAGACTGGCAGGATAGCGTCATGAAGCAGATGCTGGCGCAGCCCGAGGGTGTTCAGCAAGTCGAAATCGACGGTGAAACGAAGATGCTCGCCTGGCAACAGCTGCCCGGCTGGAACTGGATTGTGGTCGGTGAAGTTAATCGTGACAGCCTGCTGGCTCCGGTTATTCACAGCCGAAATCTGTTTCTTATCACCGGCCTGATTCTGGTGTTGCTGTTTGCCCCCTGCTTTGTCTGGTACAGCCGCCGCGCCATCACGCGACCGTTACAACAGGTTATTCACTTAGCTGAGCAGTATGCCGCCGGCAATTTGCTGGAGCATCTGGACACCACGCGTCATGACGAAGTGGGTCAGTTGATTAACGCCATTAACGGCATCGGCGAGGGGCTGGAGAAGATTGTTGCCCAGGTTCGCCGCGCCGCGCAGGAGATCAGTGACGGCACAGATACCATTGCAGCCAGCAGCCACAACATCAGTGAGCAGATTGGCCGCCAGGCCAGCAGCGTTGAAGAAACCTCTGCCAGCATGGAGCAGTTTGGTGCGACCGTTGAGCACACCGCCGATAGCCTGCGTCAGGCCATGTCGCTGGTCGCGGAGGCTAGCGGTATCGTGAGTAATGGCAACCAGACGGTGACGCGCTCGGTCAGCACGATGTCGGCCATTAACGTGTCTTCGCAGAGCATTGCCGAAATTACCCACGTTATCGAGTCCATCGCGTTCCAGACCAATATTTTGGCCCTGAATGCCGCTGTCGAAGCCGCGCGTGCAGGTGAGCACGGTCGTGGATTTGCCGTAGTGGCAGCCGAAGTGCGTGCGCTGGCACAGCGTTCGGCACAGGCGGCAAAAGAGATCGATACGCTGATCGCGACCTCGATACGTCACGTTGCGGAGGGACATACACTGTCGGAGCAAACCCGTGACGCGATGAGCGATATCGTGACGCACATTGAGCAGGTTCAGGCATTAATGGGTGAGATTAACGTTGCCGCACAACAGCAGACGGCGGGCATTGGTCAGGTCAATCTGGCGATGAACCAGATAAGCCAGGCTACCCATCAAAACAGTGAACTGGTTGCACAGGCAGAAAACACGGCCCAGAGTCTGAGCGACAAGGGGCATCATTTGACGCAGCTGGTCAGTGTTTTCTCGATCAAATCGTGAAGATAACGGGCGGGTAGCTTACACTTATCCACTTAACCTGACGGCGAGAAATCTGCTATGCGTTACGCTCTGTTACTGACGTTAAGTTTGTTGTTAAGTGGCTGCTCGCTGTTCCAGGTGACGCCAAAGGCCCCGCCCGCGCCAACAGGTCACGCGCAGTCTATTACCCGTGCCCAGAGTGGCGGTTTACCGAAGCTGGGCACCATTAGCGCCAGCGTAAGAGGCTCGCCTGACGACGCGCAGCGTGCCATTGCTGCGCGCGCGAATCAGGCCGGTGCCGTTTATTATCAGATTTTGATGGTCGACGAAACGGTTACCCCCGGGATCTGGTACACAACTGCCATCCTGTATGGCGCCTCACCTGCCGCTGGCGCGCGCCAGTAAGCGGTCGGTCAGTGGCCCCTCGATTTTGCGCGTGCCGCGCGGGTCGAGCCACTGACTGCACCATGCATCCGCCACTAACGGCTCGGCGTGCTTCAACAACTGTGCCGCCGTCGCCAGTTGCAGCAGCCTGTCGGTAAGTTCACGGGCCTGCGACTCATCCATTTTGCTCAGGTGCAGAGCCAGCTGTCGCCAGCTGCGATCGAAATGGCGGTTACAGCCTTTAACGGCGTCAAACTCCTGCCTGAGCATGTCCAGCGTGCCGCTCTGGCGGCCCACCACTCTTAATACGTCAAGGCACATCACGTTGCCCGATCCTTCCCAGATACTGTTAACCGGAATATCACGATAGAGGCGAGGCAGTTCGCTGTCTTCGCAATAGCCCACGCCGCCCAGTATCTCCATGGCCTCAGCGATAAAGGGGGCGCCTGCTTTACAGATCACATATTTCGCCGCCGGGGTGAATAACCGGGCGAAGGCGGCTTCATGGACGTTGGCGGGAGAAGACCAGGCACGAGCCAGGCGTAGCAGCAGTGCCGTTTGCCCTTCTAACTGCAAGGCCTGACGCGCCAGCACCTGACGCATGATCGGTTGATCCACCAGAGTTTTGCCCATGACCTGACGCTGATGTGCGTGGTACAGCGCAACGGAAAACGCCCGGCGCATTTGGCCGTGGCTGCCCAGCGCGCAGTCAAGACGCGTCATGCCCGCCATTTTCAGGATCAGACGAACGCCTTCGCCCTCTTCGCCCAGCAGCCAGCCGGTCGCCTCCCTGAACTCCACCTCACTGCTGGCGTTGGATCGGTTACCGAGCTTGTCTTTTAACCGCTCAATGACGATGGCATTTCGTGAACCGTCCGGCAGCAGCCGTGGCAGAAAGAAGCAGCTGAGCCCCTGCTGCGTTTGCGCAAGAATCACATGCGCATCGCTTTGCGGCACAGAGAAAAACCATTTATGCCCGACGATACGATAGGCTTCACCGCTTCCGCGCCTGTCCAGGGGCTCTGCGCGCGTCGTGTTGGTCAGCACATCGCTGCCGCCCTGCTTTTCAGTCATGCCCATGCCAATCAGCAGACCGCGCTTCTGATCGCCCGGAACCGCATGCGTGTCGTAACGATCGCTGAGTAAGGGTTCAAGCCAGGACTCAAACCGGGCAGGCAAATAACGCTGTAGTAAAGGGATTGCCGCGTGGGTCATGGTCACCGGACAGAGCGTTCCGGCCTCAACCTGAGCATGCAAGATAAAGCGTGCCGCACGGGCCACGCTGGCATTTGGCTGTACGTCAGGCTGCCAGCTGAGGTTATGCAGACGGCTGGCGCAAAGGCCCTGCATCAGTACATGCCAGGCTGGATGAAAGCGGACGTCATCCAGCCTGACGCCGCGTGCATCATAACGGTGGAGTTCAGGCAGACTGGCATTGGCGAGCCTGCCCAGCTCCAGCGATTCTGCACTGCCCAACTGCCTGCCGACTGACGCCAGCCACTCGCTGTCCCAGCCCCCGCCTTCACGCTGCAGTGCGTCACACAGCGGAACATCAGACAGAAACAGATTGCTGTGACTGAGGGGAAAAGGTTGATTGAAAACGGTGTGAGTTGTCCAGGTCATAACGGCTCCTCGCGGATATCACTCACTCAGTATGTAAGGTGAGCCACCATTATGACCGGACAGAAAGACTAAATTGCGGCAGCGATCACGCGTTACGCTGACGGACCGCTTCAAACAGGCAGACGCCAGTGGCCACTGACACATTGAGGGACGAAACGCTGCCTGCCATAGGGATACTGATTAGCTCATCGCAGTGCTCACGCGTCAGGCGACGCATCCCTTCACCTTCAGCCCCCATGACAAGCGCCATCGGCCCGGTCATCTTGCTTTGGTATACAGTATGGTCGGCTTCGCCAGCGGTGCCGACGACCCAGATGTTATATTCCTGCAGCAGGCGCAAGGTGCGTGCCAGATTGGTTACCCTGATGAGGGGAACGTTTTCTGCCGCACCACTGGCAACCTTTTTCGCCGTCGCGTTCAGCGGTGCGGAGCGATCTTTGGGGACGATCACGGCATGGGCGCCTGCGGCATCGGCGCTACGTAAGCAGGCACCGAGGTTGTGGGGATCGGTAACGCCATCGAGCACCAGCAGGAATGGCTTTTCCAGGCTCTGCAGCAGATCCGGCAGATCGCCTTCCTGATACTGGCGGCCCGGCTTCACACGCGCCACGATCCCCTGATGTACGCCGCCTTCCACCTGGCTGTCCAGCCATTTACGATCGGCCAGTTGAATCACGATCCCTTGAGCTTCTAACGCGGTCACCAGCGGTTGCAGGCGACGATCGTCGCGGCCTTTGAGAATAAAGACTTCCTGGAAACGCTGAGGATCGCGTTCCAGGAGCGCCTGCACGGCATGGATACCAAAAATAATTTCGCTCATCAATCTGCTCAGTGGTTGGAAATGAATGGATAACAGCCCCTGCATGCACGCACGCAGGGGCTGATGTGCGCATCAGGCCGGCTTCGCCTTCTTCGCGGCACGCTTAGCCTTGGTGGCGGCGGCGATTTTACGGGTTTTCTCGGAAACTTTTTTACTTTTTTTCTCAGTCTTTGCTGCAGCAGGCTGACTGCTGCTGTTGCGGAAGGCTGAATCCGGCTCGAAATTCGTTTTGCGACCGGCCTGGCGGCGATGCTTCGTCGGTGCCTTAGCGTTCCGCTTCGCCTTATCCCGTTCCGTTTTGCCTTCGCCACGTACCTGGCGCTTGCTGGAAACCAGCGCAAAGTCGATTTTACGCTCGTCCATATGGACCGCTTCGACCCGCACTTCAACGGTATCGCCCAGGCGATAGGTACGACCGCCAGATTCGCCAATCAGTCGCTGCCCTACCGGATCGAAACGATAGTAGTCGTTGTCCAGCGTAGAGACATGAACCAGCCCGTCGATAAAGAGATCGCTCAGGCGCACAAAGAAGCCGAATCCGGTCACGCTGGAGATCACGCCGTTAAAGACGTTGCCTACCTGATCCTGCATAAAGTCACACTTCAGCCAGTCTGCCACATCGCGAGTGGCCTCATCGGCACGGCGCTCTGTCATGGAGCAGTGCTGGCCCAGCTGCAGCATCTGTTGCATATCGTAATGGTAGCCGCCGGTAGCCGTGGTCAGGCCTTTTACTTCGCCCTGCTCTTTTGCCAGCAGATACTTGATGGCGCGATGCAGTAACAAATCCGGATAGCGGCGGATTGGCGAAGTGAAGTGCGCATAAGAGGCCAGCGCCAGGCCAAAGTGGCCCCGGTTTTCCGGATCGTACACCGCCTGTTTCATGGAACGCAGCAGCATGGTTTGCAGCATTTCCGCGTCGGGGCGATCGGCAACCTGATCCAGTAGCGCGGCGTAATCGATCGGCTGCGGTTTGTTACCGCCCGGTAAGCTCAGACCCAACTCATTCAATACCGTGCGGAAGCTTTTGATACTGTCATCGCTGGGACGATCGTGATCGCGGAACAGTGCCGGTTCCTGATGCTTCTCGACGAAACGCGCGGAGGCAATGTTTGCCAGAATCATGCACTCTTCAATCAGCTTGTGAGCATCATTGCGTGAGGTGCGCTCGACACGTTCAATTCGACGTTCCGCGTTGAAGATAAATTTCGCTTCTTCGGTTTCAAATGAGATGCCGCCGCGCTCTTCACGGGCCGTTTCCAGCACCTGATACATGTTGTGCAGTTCCTGCAGGTCTTTCACCAGCGGCGCATATTGCTCACGCAGTTCCGGATTGCCCTGCAGAATATTCCAGACTTTGTTATAGGTCAGACGTGCATGGGAGTTCATCACGGCTTCATAATGCTTAAAGCCGGTGAGCTTACCTTTTGACGACACGGTCATTTCGCACACCATACACAGGCGATCGACCTGTGGATTCAGCGAACACAAGCCGTTCGACAGCACTTCCGGCAGCATCGGCACCACCTGCGAAGGGAAATAGACCGAGGTACCGCGCTGCTGCGCTTCGTTGTCAAGCGGTGTGCCGGGACGAACATAGTAACTGACGTCTGCAATCGCGACCCACAGCCGCCAGCCGCCGCCGCGTTTTTTCTCGCAGTAAACCGCATCATCGAAGTCGCGCGCATCTTCACCATCAATAGTGACCAATGGCAGATCGCGAAGGTCAACACGGCCTTTTTTTGCCGACTCCGGGACCTCTTCATTCAGTTTGCCCACCTGAGCCTCAACTTCTGGCGGCCAGCTGTGCGGAATTTCATGCGTGCGCAGCGCCATATCGACCGCCAGGCTGGTGCCCATGTCATCGCCCAGAATCTCTGCGATTTTGCCGATCGCCTTCGAACGACGCGTCGGGCGCTGCAACAGCTCAACCACCACCACGGAGCCCATTCGGGCATTCATGGTTTCGTCAGGGCCAATCAGGATGTCGAAGCTCAGACGGCTGTCATCAGGCACCACAAATCCCACGCCCGCGTCCGTAAAGTAGCGGCCGACGATTTGATTGTTACGCGGTTCCTGTACCCGCACCACACGGGCTTCACGGCGGCCTTTGCGATCCGCACCCAGTGGCTGGGCCAGAATCACGTCGCCGTGCATGCAGAATTTCATCTGTTCCGCAGACAGGTAGAGATCGTCTTTTTGTCCTTCTGCGCGCAGAAAGCCATAGCCATCACGGTGGCCAATGACTTTTCCACGGAGCAGATCGAGACGTTCTGGCAAGGCATAACACTGGCGGCGGGTAAAAACTAACTGACCGTCACGCTCCATCGCACGTAAACGACGGCGCAAGGCTTCGAGGTGTTCTTCTTCCTGCAGGTTCATCTCTTGTGCCAGCTCTTCACGGCTGGCCGGTTTTTCTCGTTTTTCTAATAACGCCAGAATAAATTCACGGCTTGGAATAGGGTTTTCGTACTTTTCAGCTTCTCTGTCCAGAAAAGGATCTTTTGACATTACGGTTCCTCCGATGTCATTTAATATTCATTGCCACCGGCGGTTCGGACAATATAATTTCATATAAAGGTGTATTACCTTCTACTAAGTCTGCCAGCGTGTAGCCATCCAGCTCCTGTAAAAACAGCTGCACGGCGTCATGTAAGGCCTTTTTAAGGCGGCAGGCGGGCGCGATAGAGCAGTTCGAGCAATCCACTAACTGTAGTGGCTCCATTTTGCGTACCACTTCACCTATCACGATGTCCCTGGCGCTCATGCCCAGGCGGATGCCACCATTTTTACCACGAATGGCGGAGACGAATCCTGCACGACTAAGCTGATTGATAATTTTGACCATATGATTACGCGATACGCCATAGGTATCGGTGACTTCAGTGATATTGGTCAGCCTGCCTTCCGGCAAGGTGGCCATGTAAATCAGCGCCCGCAGGCCGTAATCGGTAAAACTTGTTAGCTGCACAGTGACCTCAGTCAATCATCCGGTGGCACGTCTATGCTCGCCCGTCCTGCTCTTTATTTCAATGTTGAACTGGCTCTTTCGTATTGAGCTACGATGATAAACCAGACTGTTGACGACTGTGTATTTTTTCAGCCAGTGAAGGGTTTGACAAGCGAAGGGGCGTTTAGTGGCATCAAATTACATAAAAAACAAAGGCCGGACAATGTCCGGCCACAGGATGATTATGCGTTGAAGGGATCGCGCAGAATCATCGTCTCGCTACGGTCTGGACCCGTTGAAATAATATCAATTGGCACACCGGTCACTTCTTCTACACGTTTAATGTAGTCACGCGCGGCCTGGGGCAGGCCTTCCAGCGTTTTCACGCCAAAGGTTGTCTCGCTCCAGCCCGGCAGGGTTTCGTAGATCGGCTCAATGCCTTCCCAGTTTTCCGCTGCCAGCGGCGTGGTGGTGACTTCGCTGCCATCAGGCATGCGGTAAGCCACACAAATTTTCACTTCTTTCAGACCATCCAGCACGTCCAGCTTGGTCATGCAGAAACCGGAGAGCGAGTTAATCTGCACGGCACGACGTACAGCGACCGCATCCAGCCAGCCAGTACGGCGGCGACGGCCTGTTGTGGCGCCAAACTCATTGCCCTGCTTGCACAGGAACTCACCGGTTTCGTCGAATAACTCGGTCGGGAACGGGCCTGCACCGACACGCGTGGAGTAAGCTTTAACGATACCCAGGACGTAATCCACAAAGCGTGGACCAATACCTGACCCCGTCGCCACGCCACCGGCAGTGGTATTTGAGGAGGTCACATAGGGATAAGTACCGTGGTCAATATCCAGCAGCGTGCCCTGGGCACCTTCGAACATGATCAGATCGCCACGCTTACGCGCCACGTCTAACAGTTCAGAAACGTCAACAACCATGCTGGTGAGGATGTCGGCAACCGCCATCACATCGCTCAGCACTTTGTCGTAGTCAACGGCTTCTTCTTTGTAGTAATGCACCAGCTGGAAGTTATACAGGTCGATCACTTCTTTCAGCTTGGCTGCAAAGGTTTCTTTGTTAAACAGGTCGCTGACGCGCAGTGCACGGCGGGCTACTTTGTCTTCATAAGCAGGACCGATACCGCGACCTGTGGTACCAATGGCTTTTGCACCACGCGCTTTCTCGCGCGCCATATCCATTGCCACATGGTATTGCAGGATCAACGGGCAGGCTTCAGAAATCAGCAGACGTTCGCGTACCGGAATTCCACGCTCTTCCAGGCCTTTCATCTCTTTCATCAGAGCTTCAGGAGAAAGCACCACGCCATTACCAATGATGCTGGTAACGTTGTCACGCAGAATGCCAGAAGGGATTAAGTGGAGGACGGTTTTTTCACCGTTGATGACAAGTGTATGGCCCGCATTGTGGCCGCCTTGATAACGCACAACGTAATTAGCGCGCTCAGTCAGAAGGTCTACAATCTTACCTTTACCTTCGTCACCCCATTGGGTGCCCAGTACGACGACGTTCTTACCCATTTCTCAAAATCACCGATTGCTTAAAAAAGGATTCTACCATCTGATTTTTCGGTTTTCAGCACTTTTAGCATACGATTGCGCGCTTTTTTGCCTGAGTTTTGATCACTACAACATCCAGGGGTAAAATCGAGGCTGAGATACCATTCAGACGGCGAGGCTGAACGCATCAGAGTTCGCCATGCAGACGCAACATACAGTAAATCACCATTCCTGCCACCACCAATCCCCCGCCAAATCGATGTAACAGGCGATCGGGCAATTGTGTCATGCTCAAAATCACACGTCGCCACAGACGTGGCATAAACATTGGCCCCAGGCCTTCCAGCACCAGAACCAACGCCAGTGCCATCCAGATATTCACGTTCATACTGCATCCAAAAAAAAGGCCGACAACATTGTCGGCCTGTTAGTTATATCAGTTCTTAGCGCGTGGCGTTAGAAGGCGCCTTCATATAGCGGAAGAAGTCGCTATCCGGGCTCAGCACCATGACGTCCTGATTTTCATTGAAGCTGTTTTCATACGCGCGCAGGCTGCGGATAAAGGCATAGAAATCCGGATCCTGGCTGAATGCGTTGGCAAACAGTTTCGCCGCTTCTGCATCACCATCACCGCGGGTAATCAATGCCTCACGCTGTGCTTCTGCCAGCGTACGGGTGACCTGGTAATCGGCCTGGGCGCGCAGTTTTTCGGCCTCTTCCTGACCCTGCGAACGCTGACTACGTGCAACGGCTTCACGTTCTGCGCGCATACGGTTGAAGATCGCATCCGACACTTCCGTCGGCAGGTTGATCTGTTTGATGCGCACATCTACAACCTGAATCCCTAACGCCGCCATACTGTTTGGATTAGGCGCAGGTTCGCTGCTGTTGGTTTCACGCTCAACCCGCGCGGCTGCACTGGCGATAGCATCATCCGCAGCAGGCGTGGCAACTTCATCGTCACCGCCCGCCGTACCTGTGTTCAATGCATCGCGCACGTCGGTGGTTAAACGGCCTCGTGAATCGGTCACGATGTCTTTAACGTCAAGACGTCCCATCTCTGAACGTAAACGGTCACTGAATTTACGTTTCAGCAGGACTTCAGCCTGAGAAACATCCCCGCCACCGGTCGCCAGGTAGTAACGACTGAAATCGCTGATGCGCCACTTGATGTAAGAGTCCACGATCAGGTCTTTCTTCTCTTTGGTTACAAAGCGATCGGCCTGGTTGTCCATGGTCTGGATACGTGCATCCAGCATCTTAACCGTTTCGATAAACGGAATTTTAAAATGAAGACCCGGCGCAAATACCTGCGGTTTGTTTTCGCTATCGCGTAACACTTTACCAAAGCGCAGAACGATACCGCGCTCGCCTTCCTGAACCACGAACAGCGACGCATAAAAGGCCACCAACGCGATAATGATTAGTACAATTACTGGCTTACGCATTGATTACTCTCTCCCTTCGCGCTGGGTATCGTTGCGCAGAGCATTGGCTCGACGCTGATCCATGATGCTGTCTGGACTGTATGACGACGTGTCATTGCGGCTGGCACTGCGATCGGAAAGCGAGGGCAATGTTGAGCTGCTTTTTTGTCCACTCTTCGCGGATGAAGACTCGCCGCCACGCATCAGTTGATCGAGAGGCAGGACCATCAGATTGTTACCGCGATCGTTCACCAGCACTTTACGTGTATGGCTCAGCACGCGTTCCATGGTCTCGATATACAGACGCTCTTTGGTGATTTCCGGCGCGGCTTTGTACTCAGGCAACAGCTTGGCAAAACGCGCGACTTCACCCTGTGCTTCCAGAACCGTACGCTCTTTATAGGCACGCGCTTCTTCCAGCACACGCTGTGCACGACCGTTAGCACGCGGCTGAACTTCGTTGGCATAGGCTTCGGCTTCACGTACGTACTGCTCACGGTTTTCACGTGCGGCAATCGCATCGTCAAACGCCGACTTCACTTCTTCTGGTGGACGTGCCGCCTGGAAGTTCACGTCGAGAACCGTAATGCCCATATTGTAAGGACGAATGGTTTCGTCGATTTCACGCTGGGTTTCGCTACGCACGACCGTACGACCTTCGGTCAGAATACGATCCATGGTAGAGCGACCAATGACGCCACGCAGGGCGCTGTCGGTTGCCTGACGCAGGCTGTCGTCGGCGCTGGTCACCGCGAATAAATAGCGCTCAGGATCGGTAACGCGATACTGCACGTTCATTTCAACGCGCACGACGTTTTCATCAGAGGTCAGCATCACACCTGATGCCGCCAGTTCGCGAACGGCTTCGACGTTGACCGCACGCACCTGATCGATAAAGGTCGGTTTCCAGTTCAGGCCCGGCTCCACCAGGTGGCTGAACTTACCAAAGCGAGTGACTACGCCCCGCTCGGCTTCTTTTATCGTGTAAAATCCGCTCGCGGCCCAGATGACGACGGCGGCTACGGCGACGATACCAAAGATTTTGCCACTACCACCGGAACTGCGCTGACCGTTATCACCTTTTTTGCCACCACCGAATCCGCCGAGCTTTTTGCTCAGTTTACGGAAGATATCATCCAGATCAGGAGGCCCAGATTCCTTACCTCCCTTATTTCCCCCAGAGTTGCCGCCTTGATTATTGCTGCTTCCCCACGGGTCGCGGTCCTGTCCGTTATTTCCGGGCTGATTCCACGCCATGTCATTACTCCATTTATAGTTTTAGCGGCTTACCCGTTGTATTCCGTATTGTCGCTACGCTGGCTACGCTCATTGCCCTGACCCTTTGCAAAGTCACTGTCAGAGAGCAAACCCCCAACGCCGCACGACAACATAAAATCCTCAGAGTAAGTTCGATTTGGCAATATCAAACAATATAACTGGTCAGCGACGGCTCCTGCTTGCACAAGCGGCGCCAGTCAATCACGGGCATACGCACATGCAACCCTACACAGCCGTCTTCTTCGTTCCACTCTTTTTCAATCGCCTGCAACTGATAGAAGCGGCTGCGTAAGCGACCCGCCTCCGGCGGCAGACGTAAATCATACTGCGCAATTTCACCGGACAACCGCTCGGAAAGCGCCTGCCACAATAAAGGAATGCCGACGCCGGACTGTGCAGAGAGCCACACGCGGACCGGCATATTTTCTTCATCACGGTCGATGCGCGGCTCAAAACCGTCCAGCATGTCGATCTTATTCATGATCAGTAACGTGGGGATTTCATCAGCGTCGATTTCCTCCAACACCTCATTAACCGCGCCGATATTTTCATTAACCCGGACATCGGCGGCATCGATCACGTGCATCAGCAGCGTGGCCTGACGCGTCTCTTGCAGGGTAGCTTTGAAGGCGGCAACCAGATCGTGCGGCAGGTGGCGAATGAAGCCAACGGTATCGGCCAACACCACTTCGCCCACATCAGCGACGTTTAGCCGACGCAGCGTGGGGTCCAGCGTCGCAAACAGCTGGTCCGCGGCATAGACATTGGCAGACGTAATGGCGTTAAAGAGAGTAGATTTACCGGCGTTGGTGTAGCCCACCAGTGAAACAGTCGGGACGTCCGCTTTGGCACGCGCCTGGCGGCCCTGCTCGCGCTGTTTTTCAACACGTTCAAGACGCGACAAAATCTGGCTAATGCGCCCGCGAAGTAAACGGCGGTCAGTTTCTAACTGGGTTTCACCCGGACCACGCAGGCCAATCCCGCCCTTCTGGCGTTCAAGGTGCGTCCAGCCACGTACCAGACGTGTTGCAAGGTGACGCAACTGCGCCAGCTCAACCTGCAATTTACCTTCGTGGGTACGTGCGCGTTGGGCAAAAATATCAAGAATCAAGCCAGTGCGGTCGATAACACGGCACTCGCACAGGCGCTCAAGATTACGTTCCTGAGCGGGCGTTAAAGCATGATCGAAAAGAACGACCGATGCTCCACTTGTTTTTACCGCATCGGCAATTTCAACGGCCTTTCCTTCACCGACAAAATACTTTGGGTGTGGCGCTTTACGACTGCCGGTGACAACCTGCAGTGCTTCAACGCCAGCAGAAGACACCAGGGTTTCGAATTCCTGTAAATCTTCCAGCTCTTTGTCTTGGGAGAACCAGATGTGTACCAGTACGGCCTGCTCACCGGCATCATAACGGTCAAACAAGCTATAACCTCGCTTATATAAAAAGACCAGGATGGAAAACCTGACGCTTTCCGATCCTGGTTAAACGGTGCCGCCTTACTCTGCGTTATCACCGTCTTGTTGTGGCTGCGACTGCGCAGAAGTGCTGCTGCCGCCATGATGGTAATTGTTGCTGCTGCCACCGCCGGTATTGTTGCTATGGTGAGAAACCGGGCGTGAAGGCACGACGGTAGAAATGGCGTGCTTATAAACCATCTGACTTACCGTGTTTTTCAACAAGATCACGAACTGATCAAAGGATTCGATCTGACCTTGCAGCTTAATACCGTTAACCAAATAAATCGAAACCGGAACACGTTCACGACGCAGTGCGTTCAGAAACGGGTCTTGTAATGATTGCCCCTTAGCCATTCTATCTTTTCCTTATATGCTTGTTGTTTGTTGCTTGTAGAACACAGTGGTTCTGAAAAAAACTGCGTAAAAATTTGCGCACGTAACTTGCCAATTGTACACAATCACCCATGCTTCGCACTAACAACCTTCAGTACTGTATCACGCGCTGAGTGAGGTTCATCACTGTCTAGCCAGTGAATATTTTCCCAACCACGTAACCAGGTCATCTGGCGTTTAGCGAGTTGCCGGGTTGCGCAAACTCCCCGATAAACCATTTCGTCGTAATCGATCTCGCCAGCCAAATACGACCACATTTGGCGATAGCCAACACAACGAATGGAAGGCATATCCGTATGCAAATCACCTCGTGCAAACAGGGCCCGAGACTCCGCTTCAAATCCTGACGCCAACATCTGATCAAAACGCAGTGCGATGCGTTGATGCAACAGTTCGCGGTTCGCGGGGGCGATAGCAAACTGATGCACATCGTAGGGTAACGCTTCACCAGAAATTTTTGTCAGTTCCGTTAAAGTTTTACCCGAAATAAAAAAAACTTCCAGTGCTCGCGAAAGTCTCTGCGGATCATTCGGATGAATACGACTGCCTGCGACCGGATCAATTTCGCAAAGTTGACGATGTAAAGCTTCCCAGCCTCTTTCATTCGCCATTTGCTCTATTTTTTGACGAACCTCCGGATCGGCCGAGGGCAGCGGCGACAATCCTTCAAGTAACGCCTTGAAGTAGAGCATAGTTCCACCAACAAGCAACGGAATTCGTCCATGCTGAACGATATCCGCCATTTCTGCTAACGCATCCCGCCGGAACTCTGCCGCCGAATAGGCTTCGGCAGGATCGCGAATGTCCAGCAAACGATGGGGCGCCAGCGCCCGCTCTTCTGCAGAGGGTTTTGCCGTACCGACATCCATCTGACGATAAATCAGAGCCGAATCTACGCTGATAAGCTCTACAGGTAAGTGCTTGCGCAATTCGATCGCTAATGCGGTTTTGCCTGACGCTGTAGGCCCCATCAAAAATATTGCCTTTGGCCGGCCAGCCTGGTTCAGTTCACTCATGCTTCAACGCGTTGACCGCGCTCTCAATCTCAATGGCTTGTACTAAGCCAGAAGGTGGCGATTTCAGTAACTGCGGACAAAGCCTTTCGAGCTCAGCCAGCAAGGTAATCGCCTGGGAGTGATTCCAGTGTTGAGGCTCTGCATCTTCACGTCGCGCCAGCCACTGGGCCAGTTGCGTAGCAGAGTTCTCTTGCTGCCGGGCGAGATAGCCTAACAGTTCAGGAATCAAGATTTGTAAATTTTGTGTTCGTAACGGTAAAGGCACCGCACGCAGGATAATGTGGTCACCCTCAGGGTGTAAATCAATGCCCATCAGGTTGAGCAGGCTGAGATTTTCCTGGGCCGCCTTGCGCTCCGCCGAGGCGATTTTTAACCGCACCGGGATCAAAAGCGGCTGTGATTTCAGCCCACCTTCGGTAGGTTCTAACTGTGCCTGCTTTAACCAGCGGGTTGCCACAGGCAGAGCCATTAGCAGTAACCGCTGGCCCTGCTCAAGCAGAGCATACTGGCCTTCAAGCACGGTTAACACGCGGCCAAAACTGTGGGCGTGAGCCGCCAGAGGTGGCACGGCACTGACCGGCTCTCGTGCCGCAGGCTCGGCACTTTTGGTTGCCGGCGAACTCGCCGGCGTTTTAAGAAGCTGCTGGTAAACCCGGCCTTCGCGTTGGCTGTATCCGGCGTCTTTATTTTGCCAGGCGGGTGCAACCGATGGCCTGGCCGCGTCACCTGTGACAGCCGGCTGGCTGAAATGATTGCCGCCTGCCGCCTGGCGGTTCTCCTGCTGCCAACGCGGAGTGGGTTCTTCAGCCTGTAACGTTGGCAGAACCGGGGAGGCGCTTTCCTGCAGCACGCTCATGACGCCCTGATAGATGAAGTCATGCACCAGACGTGACTGATGAAAACGCACTTCGTGTTTTGCCGGATGCACATTTACATCGACCTGATGCGGATCTATCTCTAAATACAAGACGTAAGCGGGGTGCTGATCATCCTGTAGCTGGCTCTGAAACGCCTGACGTATAGCATGATTGATCAGCTTGTCACGCATCATGCGGCCATTAACATAGCAATACTGAATATCACTCACCTGACGGGAGCCGGACGGATCGGCAACCCAGCCGCGCAATACAAGGTCATCATGTTGCCAGTCTATGCGTAGCGCATGCTGCATGAAGGTCGTCCCGCATATGGCACCCAGCCGACGCTCACGTTGCCCGTCATCATTGACGGCCCGGTACTGACGCATCAGTTTGCCGTTATGGCTTAATGAGATAGCCACGTCAAAGCGCGCCAGCGCGATGCGCCGGATCACTTCATCAATATGCCCGAATTCAGTTTTTTCAGTGCGCATGAATTTGCGCCGGGCTGGCGTGTTGTAAAACAGGTCAAGCACTTCCAGCGTCGATCCACAAGGATGGGCGGCGGGCTTAACAGTAACGTCCATATCGCGCCCTTCAGCATACGCCTGCCAGGCTTCGTTTTGCTCAGCCGTGCGCGATGTCAGGGTCAGACGAGACACTGAGCTGATACTGGCCAGGGCTTCACCGCGAAAGCCCAGGCTCATAATGGCCTCAAGATCGTCCAGCGAAGCAATTTTACTCGTGGCATGCCGAGCCAGCGCCATTGCCAGCTCATTTTTCGCTATACCGCAGCCGTTATCGCGGATGCGAATCAGTTTTGCGCCACCCTTTTCAATTTCCACATCAATGCGCGTCGCCCCGGCATCAAGGCTGTTTTCCACCAGCTCTTTGACGACCGATGCAGGACGCTCAACCACTTCTCCCGCCGCAATTTGGTTTGCGAGTTGCGGCGGCAAAATTTGTATTGGCATGCTGGATATCCTTGTGGCTGACAACCCGGCACGGCGGCCGGGCTAACAATCAGGATGCAGGGATTTTCAGGTTCTGACCCAACATCACGTTGGTGGATTTCAGGTTATTCGCCTGGAGAATCGATTTAGGGCTGACGCCATAATGCGCGGCGATACTGCTCAGCGAGTCTCCCCGCACCACTTTATGCCGCACCGGGCGATGCGCCCCTGAGGAAGCCGGTGCGGTACGGCTGGCCACCGCACTGGCCGGAACTTTCAGCCGCTGCCCCACCCAAACAACATCGCGCTTCAGGGTGTTCATCTGCCGCAGTGTTGCCATGCTCACGCCATATTTTGCCGCGATTCCTGAGAGCGTTTCGCCGCGCGTTACGGTATGCCGCTGAATGGCGCCCGTATACTGCGTCTCTCCGGTCGCCGGATTACTGACTACGCTGACCGCTGGCGACGTAGCCAGCGGCCGGTTTTCCTCCTTTGGGACCGATTGTAGCGGGTGCGCCAGGAAATAAGCGCGCAGTCCTTTATATATCGACTGAGCAATCTTATCCTGGTGTGCGCTACTGCCGAGCAGTCGCTCCTCCGAGGCATTACTAATAAAACCGGTTTCCACCAACAGGGAAGGAATATCCGGCGAACGTAACACGCCAAGACTGGCATGCTCAGGTAAACGCTTGTGTAAAGACGTGACGCCACGCAGCTGCTGAATCACCTTCGTCGCGATGTCATACCCGACGCGCTGCGAGTGACCAAACTGCAAATCGAGCACGGCCTGACTCAGATAGGGATCGGCCTGACTGTTCGCCAGCAGATCGCCTGCTCCGCCTAACAGTTCTGACTGTTTCTCTTTCTGCTCCAGCCAGTTTGCCATCTCACTGTTCGCGCGGCGGTTAGACAATACCCAAACAGAGGCTCCGGTTGCCGCATGGCTGGGTGCCGCATCGGCGTGAATTGACACCAGCACGTTAGCATTCGCTTTGCGCGCAACGTCTGAACGGCCCATTACAGAGATAAAATAGTCGCCGTCACGCGTCAGAACCCCTTTGAACATGGGATCGTCGTTTAACAACACTTTCAGTTTACGCGCAATGGCGATGGTGACGTTTTTCTCTTTAAGTCCGTGCTGGCCTATCGCCCCGGGATCCTGGCCTCCGTGTCCGGCATCAATGGCTACAATAACCGTGTCGTTTCGGCTGGCAACCCCACCGGGACGGACCGTGCTGTTGGTGTTGGTGACCGTGGTCACCGGGTTAGCATTGAACGGATTACTGGCTGCGGTTTCCCGTGCTCGTGTCGGCGCAGGCTCGGCTGCAACCACGGGCGCGCTGCGCGTAACGGCCGGATGTTTACCCTGTATGGTAAAGACCACGCTGTACTGACTGCCGTTGCGTTGCGTAACGGCGCGGGTTTTTCCAGACTGCGTCAGCTCAAAGACCAGACGTATGCTTTGTTTATCTTTTGGGGTACTGGTACGAATGCGTTTAACGATGTTATCGCCGCTAAACGTCAGGGGTAAGCCTTTGATGACGCCGCTTTGACGAATATCCAGCACCACACGGTCGGGATTGTGTAGCGGAAAGTAGGCATAAACCGGTTGGCCGGAAAAACTCAGCGTAACCGTGGCCTGATTTCCGCCATTCGATACCTGAATATCAGACAGGTTAGCGGCAAACAGGGGGCCGGTAATGAGTAGCAATCCTGCCACAACGAGCATTTTCATCCATGTCATCATGCCCGGACCCTGCCTTGTTCGATCTGATCAACCCAGCGCTGCCCCTGGGCGGAGTGCGCAACCAGCTCGGCTTGCCGCGCTTCATCGACATAACGGAGCGTCAACGCCACGTCCGGCGGGGGCAAAATACCGGCGCCCTGTTGGGGCCACTCAACCAGACAAACCGCGTCGTTCGTGAAGTAGTCACGAATGCCCATAAACTCCAGCTCTTCCGGATCGGCAAGGCGGTAGAGATCGAAATGATAAACGGAACGCCCTTCAAGAACATAAGGCTCGACGAGGGTGTAGGTAGGGCTTTTCACATTGCCCGGATGACCGGATGCCTGCAAGAAACCGCGGCTGAAGGTGGTCTTTCCTGCGCCGAGGTCGCCATAAAGATAGATCACCGCCGCATTGCCACAGGCCTGCGCCAGTTGAGCACCCAGTTCGAGTGTTGCCGCCTCATTGGGCAAAGATATAACACAGCTCTTCATGCTTCTTGATTCATCTCTGGATTAACAAACTGCCACAGCAGATCAAATAAGTCTGATGCCAGCATGCCGCGCGTGCCCCGCTGCTCAGCCAACGTATCAGCGGCAGCACCGTGAGCAACACAACCTGCACAGGCAGCATCAAACAGCGCCAATTTTTGTCCCATTAACGAGGCAATAATACCGGTGAGCACATCACCCATTCCGCCCGATGCCATCCCGGCATTACCCACATCGGCAAACGCCATTTGCCCGTTTTCACTGGCGATAATCGTGCCCGCACCTTTTAATACGGCAACGCCACCATAACGTTTCGCCAGCTCTCGTGCGGCTTGTAAGCGGTCACTCTCAATTTCGCTGGTCTTAACACCCAGTAAACGAGCAGCTTCACCCGGATGCGGCGTTATAATGCGATTCTGACGTTTCTCAGCGCTTATTGCCAGCAAGTTAAGCGCATCTGCATCCCAAAGCATGGGCTTTTCAGTACTTTTAACCTTTTCGAACGCCTTTTTGCCCCATTCCCGCTGTCCCAGCCCCGGACCGATGGCGATGACGTCCGCCCATTCCAGCGCATCAGCCAGTCCCGCGTCCGTGAGCACATCCACCATAATTTCCGGGCGCGCGGTGAGGATAGGGATAATATTGTCTTTGTGAGTAAGCACTCGCACCAAACCACTTCCCGTTCGTAGCGCGGCTTCTGCCGACATCCGCACGGCACCGGCGGTGCCGCTGTCACCGCCTATCACCAACAAACGCCCCTGATCGCCTTTGTGGGACGTTGCTTTACGCGGTTTCAGCCAGTGGGATAAGAAACGGGCATCATAGCGAGCCATAGGCGGCGACTGCGCTGACAGAAAGCTCTGCAGTCCCAGGTCGGCAAAGTAAAGCGACCCAATACAGTCCCGCGCCTTGCCGGTAAGCTGTCCGGGCTTCAGCGCAATAACGCTCAACGTATGCGTGGCATTGATAACCTCTCCCGGTATGTTGCCTGTCGCTGCAGACAGACCAGAGGGGAGGTCAATCGCCATGACCGGCGCGTCATGTGCGTTTACCTGAGTTATCAGGGTGGAAACAGGTTCGGCGGGCGCCCGGCTGATGCCTGTTCCCAGTAACGCATCGACGATAATATCGACCTTTTCAGGCCAGGCCACGTCGGGCGCATGGATCACCCCACCCGCTTCAAGCCAGCTGTTTCTGGCGGCCTCTGCTTCGTCGGGCAGCGGCTTATCGCTATCACAGGCCAGAAGCGTCACCTGTTTGCCTGCAGCCTGCGCCAGACGGGCAACCACATAACCATCGCCTCCGTTATTGCCATGACCGCACAGCACCAGCCAGTGCTCTGCATCCGGCCAGTGGACAGTTATATGCTCATAGGCGGCCTGTCCTGCCCTTAACATCAGCTCGTAGAGCGAGATACCCAGTGCATCGGCACCCTCACGCTCAAGTTGTGCCAGTGCCTGCGCAGGCCAGACAGAGTGTGGTAAACTGCTGCCGTTTCTCTTCGAATTCTGGTTAGTCATGTCATACCCTCTCGATCTTGATCAACTCGCTCAACACATTAAACAGTGGGGACGCGATCTCGGCTTTCAGCAGGTCGGTATTACCGACACCGATCTCAGCGCTGAAGAACCGCGTCTGCAGGCATGGCTGGACAAACAGTACCATGGCGAGATGGAATGGATGGCCCGCCATGGAATGATGCGTGCGCGTCCCCATGAGCTGTTACCCGGTACGCTGCGGGTGATCAGCGTGCGCATGAATTATCTTCCTGCCAAAGCCGCTTTCGCCAGTACGCTGAAAAACCCACAGTTAGGTTATGTCAGCCGCTATGCGCTGGGCCGTGATTATCACAAAGTATTGCGCAATCGCCTGAAAAAGCTCGGAGAAATGATTCAGGCCCACTGTGGCGAAAGCCAGTTTCGTCCGTTTGTCGATTCTGCCCCACTGCTTGAACGCCCTCTGGCAGAGAAAGCCGGATTGGGCTGGACCGGCAAACACTCATTGATCCTGAACCGCGAAGCGGGCTCATGGTTTTTCCTGGGGGAATTGCTGATCGATCTGCCTCTGCCGATAGATTCCCCACAGGAAGAGCAGTGTGGACGCTGCGTGGCCTGCATGACGATTTGCCCGACAGGCGCTATCGTGGCGCCCTACACGGTGGATGCCCGCCGCTGCATTTCCTACCTGACGATTGAGCTCGAAGGCGCCATCCCCGAAGCGCTGCGGCCCCTGATGGGGAACCGCATTTATGGCTGTGACGACTGCCAGCTCATCTGTCCCTGGAACCGCTATGGGCAACTGACTGACGAAGCGGATTTTTCACCCCGCGCAGCGCTGCATGCGCCAGCGTTAACCGCCCTGTTTCAGTGGGATGAAGCGAAATTCCTGCGTATTACCGAAGGCTCTCCCATCCGCCGAATTGGTTATCAGCGCTGGTCACGCAATATTGCAGTGGCGCTGGGGAATGCCCCGTGGAGCGCAGAGATCCTCCCCATACTCGAACAGCGGCTGGGGGAAAGTGATTTACTGGACGAACATATTCAGTGGGCCATTGCGCAGCAACAGGATAAGCGAAAGCACGTAGAGATTGACGTACAGCCAGCACAGCAAAAAAGGCTCGTCAGGGTAATAGAGAAGGGATTGCCGCGTGATGCCTGATTGCGCAACGATGCACAGGAAACAGATTTCCACATCCTGTGAATAAAAATAAAAACACCTTGTCATTCAATCGTAATAACACAAGTGACAGAATCAAATAACATAATGAAATATTATTATTTCTTTAACTATCAATAAGTTAAATAAAATTTGTGTTATTTTGCAAATGAGTCTAGCGTTTGGCTTAATCCCTATATCTGTGGATAACTCTGTTTAAAAGAGTTTTACAGAACGGCAAAAAAGCATGAACAGTCATCTGTCCTGCTGTGGATAACTCTGACTGTAGTACTAAAGATCATCATCCAGCCTGGCAGGCTGCGACAAAGAAAGTGACAAAACTGGAGCGGGAAACGAGACTCGAACTCGCGACCCCGACCTTGGCAAGGTCGTGCTCTACCAACTGAGCTATTCCCGCATAGAAGGGCACTGCTAAACATATTTTGGAGCGGGAAACGAGACTCGAACTCGCGACCCCGACCTTGGCAAGGTCGTGCTCTACCAACTGAGCTATTCCCGCATAGAGGGTACTGCTAAACATAATTTGGAGCGGGAAACGAGACTCGAACTCGCGACCCCGACCTTGGCAAGGTCGTGCTCTACCAACTGAGCTATTCCCGCGCCTTGTACCGTCATAAATTCTTCACCGGTACGGGGTGCGCATTATACGAGAAATCGCTGCTGCTGCAAGATGCTTACAGCAAAAATTTGCGCTTTTGATGCGTTTGCTGCTTATTGCATCAACCTGGCGATTTCCTGCGCACCCTTTGCGGTTTAAAGCTGCAAAAAGTGTTGGCGGTAGTACGCCAGTTCGGCAACGGACTCACGAATATCGTCTAACGCCTGATGCGAGCCGCTCTTTTTGAAGCCTGGAAGAATGTCTGGCTTCCAACGACGAGCCAGTTCCTTGAGCGTGCTGACATCTAAATAGCGGTAGTGGAAATAGGCTTCCAGCTCTGGCATGTACTTGAACAGGAAACGGCGATCCTGCCCAATGCTGTTGCCGCAGATGGGCGAGGTGTTTGCGGGCACCCACTGCTGTAGGAACTCGATAGTCGCTTTTTCCGCAGCGCGATCGTCAATCTTACTGGCCTTTACCCGTTCCACCAAACCGCTATTCGTATGTGTACGAACGTTCCATTCGTCCATTAAGGCGAGCTGTGCATCTGACTGATGAACCGCCATCACCGGCCCTTCAGCCAGGATATTGAGGTCGGCATCGGTCACGATAGTGGCGATCTCAATAATGCGATCGCGTTCCGGATCGAGTCCGGTCATTTCAAGGTCGATCCAAATTAGATTATTTTCGTTTCCAGTGGCCATGCTGTTACCTGTGGTTGCTGAGTCGTCATTCATCATGAATAAGGTGTATCATAGACGTTTTGCCCCTCAGGGCGAAATCCAGCTAAACGGTGAGGGTGAGTGAGTAAAAATAAACTGTCTAAAGGTCAACAACGTCGCGTAAGCGCTAACCACGATCGTCGTTTGAACCAGCGCAAAACGCGCCCGGAAGCGGACGATAATTTGTTTGGTCAGGACGCAGAGGGCGTGGTGGTCAGCCGATTTGGCATGCATGCCGATGTCGAGGACAGTGCTGGCCTTACCCACCGTTGCAATATACGTCGTACGATTCGTTCGCTGGTCACCGGCGATCGGGTGGTATGGCGTCCCGCGCTAAACGGCGGTAAAGGTATTGTTGAAGCGGTGCACGAACGCACCAGCGTGCTGACGCGCCCCGATTTCTACGATGGCGTCAAACCCATCGCCGCAAACATCGATCAAATTATTATCGTGTCCGCGATTCTGCCAGAGCTGTCACTGAATATTATCGACCGTTATCTGGTCGCCAGCGAAACACTGGATATTGAGCCCCTGCTGGTGCTGAACAAAATCGATCTGCTGGATGACAACGCACGTGCGTTTGTTGACGAGCAGATGGAGATTTACCGCAAGATCGGTTATCGGGTATTGATGGTTTCCAGCCATGTGAAAGAGGGTTTGAATGCACTGCAGGCAGCCTTAACTGACCGGATAAGTATCTTTGCCGGGCAGTCCGGCGTAGGTAAGTCCAGCCTGCTGAACGCCCTGCTTGGCTTCGATCAACAGCAGGACACCGCCATTCTGACGAATGATGTTTCCGATGTTTCCGGACTGGGCCAACATACCACGACCGCATCCCGGCTTTATCATTTCCCCGAGGGCGGGGATGTGATTGATTCTCCGGGTGTCCGTGAGTTTGGTTTGTGGCATCTTGAGCCGGAACAAATCACGCGTGGATTTGTCGAATTCCGTGCGTTCTTAGGCGATTGTAAGTTTCGTGACTGTAAGCATGACACCGATCCGGGCTGTGCGATTCGTGAAGCCGTTGAAAACGGCAAAATCGATCAATCACGCTTCTATAACTACCACCGTATTCTTGAAAGCATGGCGCAAATGAAAACCCGGAAAAACTTCGCCGAGAGTGAAGATTAAGGCCCGTAACGGCGTATTCGCCATCTGACTGGGGCGCTGTTACAATCCGCTCCCTTTTTGTCAATGTTATGAAAGATAGCCAGGAGGCTAGGGTGTTTGATCGTTTTAAACTCGGCTTGAATCACATTCTTCCAAAAAAATGGCTGACTGAACTTGCGGGTTGGGGAGCCAGCCGTCGCGGCGGCTGGCTGACGAAGCTGGTCATTGATATTTTTGTCTGGTTTTACAAAGTCGATATGGCTGAAGCACGGAAACCGGATACCGCCAGCTACCGCACCTTTAACGATTTCTTTGTTCGTCCGTTAAAGGACGATGCACGCCCAATCGATCCCGATGCCAGCCTGATCGTTCTGCCTGCTGACGGCGCGATCAGCCAGCTTGGCCATATTGAAGGCGATCAGATTTTCCAGGCGAAAGGCCATTACTACACGATCGACGCCCTGCTCGCCGGTAATGAGCATATGGCGGCACAGTTTCGTGAGGGGGAATTTGCGACCACTTACCTGGCACCGCGTGATTATCACCGCGTCCACATGCCTTGTAACGGCATCCTGCGTGAGATGATCTATGTACCGGGCGATCTTTACTCCGTTAATCCGCTGACCGCACGTAACATCCCTAACCTCTTTGCCCGTAACGAGCGCGTAATTTGTTACTTTGAAACCGATATGGGCCCGATGGTGCAGATCCTGGTGGGCGCAACGATTGTCGGCAGCATTGAAACCGTTTGGGCAGGCACCGTCACACCGCCGCGCGAAGGCATTATTAAACGCTGGCATTACCCGGCCGCCGATCATGACGGTGCCGTGGTATTACTCAAAGGTCAGGAAATGGGCCGCTTTAAACTGGGTTCTACGGTAATCAACCTGTTCGCGCCTGGCCGAATCAAGCTGGCGGAAAGCCTTGAGGCGGAAAGTAAGGTTCGACTGGGCCAACCTTTAGCGCTCGCCCTTCCACTGACGACTACCGCGCCTGACGCTGTCGAGTAGAACCTATGTTCGTGCGTTCGATCTTTTGTCTGCTGCTGAGCCTCTGGCTCAGCTCTTCTACGCTAGCCGCCAGCCTGCCTGATGCCAGCCAGCTCAAACAGCAGCTGGAAGAGGTCAAAGCCACTAAAAATGCCCCCTCGCAAACTGAACAAATTCAGTCACTGGAAGCCGCACTGGCCTCGCTCTCTGAACGCGATGATGCCCTCGAACGCGCACAACAGTATCAACAGGTTATTGACGATTTTCCGCGCCTTGCCCGCGAGTTAAGGCAGCAAATCGCCACGCTTAACGACAACGCTAAAACCGTGCGCAGCACGATGAGCAGCGCAGAGCTGGAACAAGAGATTCTGCAAATCAGCAGTCAGCTGATTGAAGAAGGACGCCAGGCCCAGCAGGAGCAGGACCGTGCCAGAGAGATCAGTGATTCCCTGTCGCAGTTGCCACAGCAGCAAACGGAAGCGCGCCGGGCACTGACCGAGAGCGAACGGCGCTTACAGAGTGCCGGCAGCGCTGCCACTCCAGTAGGTCAGGCCCAACTGGTGGCTCGCCAGGCAGAAAATGCCGCCAATAAAGCCAAAGTCGATGAGTATGAGCTGGCGCAGTTGTCGGCCAACAATCGCCAGGAGCTGGCTCGCATGCGCGCCGAGGTGCATCAGCGCAAAGTGACCCAGCTTGATAATTATCTGCAGGCTTTACGTAATCAACTGAATGAACAACGTCAGCGCGAGGCCGAAACGGCGCTGGCGCGTACGGAACAGCTGGCGGAAAACAGTGGTGATTTACCGCCCGAGATCAGTGAGCAGTTTCGGGTTAACCGCGATTTGTCCGGTGCGCTGAATCAGCAGGCACAGCGCATGGATCTGGTGGCATCGCAACAGCGCCTCGCCACCAATCAAATTATTCAGGTCCGTCAGGCGCTGGCAACGTTGCGGGAACAATCCCAGTGGCTGGGTGCCTCTAACCTGCTCGGCGATGCGCTTCGGGCACAGGTGGCGCGTTTACCCGATATGCCGAAATCTCAGCAAATCGATAATGAAATGGCACAGCTGCGCGTTCAGCGCCTGCATTATGAAGATCTTCTGGAACGACAGAATGCGCTTCGCAAAGCACATCTGGCGGACGGGCAGCCTTTTACCAGCGACCAAAAGCGCATTCTGGATGCACAGTTAAAAACGCAGCGAGAATTGCTGAACTCCCTGATATCCGGCTGCGATACGCTGATTCTGGAAATCACTAAACTCAAGGTCGCCAATACGCAGCTTCAGGATGCGTTAACCGAAGTCAAAGACGCCACGCACCGCTATCTGTTCTGGACAGCAGATGTCAGCCCCATTTCATTGAGCTATCCTCTGGACGTGGCTAAAGGCCTGTCGCACCTGCTTACGCTGGATACGCTTGGGCAGCTTGGCAAAGCTCTGGCAATGATGTTTACCAGCCGCAGCACCGTCCTGCCCATTTTGGGTGCCGTGTTGCTGGTCGGTTTTAGCCTGAGTACACGCCGTCACTTCAACGCTTTTTTGGAACGCTCAGCCAGTAAGGTTGGTAAGGTCACCCAGGATCGCTTCCGCCTGACCATCCGCACTGTTTTCTGGTCAATTCTGGTCGCGCTTCCGCTTCCTGTGCTTTGGGCAACCCTGGGATACGGGCTGCAAAACGCCTGGCCGTATCCGGTAGCCGTTGCTATCGGCGATGGCATTACGGCGACGCTGCCTCTGCTGTGGATATTCATGGTCAGCGCCCAGTTTGCCCGCGCCAACGGTTTGTTCATTGTGCATTTCCGCTGGCCGCAGGTACGCGTTGCGCGTGCCATGCGTTACTACTCGTTGAGTATTGGCCTGATCGTGCCGCTGATTATGCTGCTGATCACCTTTGATAACCTTGACGATCGTCTTTTCTCTGCCACCCTGGGCCGACTGTGTTTTATTTTGATCTGTGGCGCCCTGAGTCTTGTTACGGTAAGTCTAAAACGTGCAGGGATCCCTCTTTATCTTGATAAAGAGGGCAACGGCGAAAACATGATTAACCGCCTGCTGTGGAATATTATGATCGCCATTCCATTGCTGGCCGCGCTGGCCTCCATGATTGGTTACCTTGAAACAGCGCAGGCGCTGCTGGCACGTCTGGAAACCTCGGTGGCAATCTGGTTTTTCCTGCTGGTTATTTACCATATCATTCGCCGCTGGATGCTGATTCAACGACGCAGGCTGGGGTTCGATCGCGCACGCCAGCGCCGGGCCGATATGCTGGCCAATCGCGCGCGCAACGAAGAAGAAAAAGATCAGGCGCAAAATACTGACGTTATTGAAATAGAAGAGCCCGTGATTGATTTGGACGCCATCAGTGCTCAGTCACTGCGCCTGGTCAGGTCAATCCTGACGCTGATTGCGCTGGTGTCAGTCATTGTCCTGTGGTCGGAAATCCACTCTGCGTTTGGTTTCCTTGAGAATATTCGTTTATGGGATGTCAACACCTCCGTTCAGGGCGTGGAGAGTATTCAACCCATTACGCTGGGCGCCGTTCTGATCGCCATCCTGGTGTTCGTGATTACGACGCAGCTGGTGCGCAATATGCCGGCCCTCCTTGAGCTGGCCCTGCTGCAGCATCTTGATTTGTCGCCAGGCACCGGCTATGCCATTACCACGCTGACCAAGTATTTGCTGCTGCTAATTGGTGGCTTGCTCTGCTTCTCATTGATTGGGATTGAATGGTCCAAGCTGCAATGGCTGGTGACCGGCCTGGGCGTTGGGTTGGGATTTGGCCTGCAGGAGATTTTTGCGAACTTTATCTCCGGCCTGATTATTTTGTTTGAAAAACCCATTCGTATTGGCGATACCGTTACTATTCGCGATCTGACCGGCAGCATTACGCGCATCAATACCCGCGCCACGACAATTACAGACTGGGATCGCAAAGAGATCATCGTGCCTAATAAGGCCTTTATTACAGAACAGTTTGTTAACTGGTCGCTGTCGGACTCCGTCACGCGCGTCGTGCTGACCATACCCGCTCCCGCACAGGTAAGCAGCGAGGAGGTCACCACGTTGCTGAAGCTGGCTGCAGAACGTTGTAGCTACGTTCTGGATACACCGCCGCCGGAAGTGTTTCTGGTTGACCTGCAGCAGGGAATACAGTTATTTGAGCTACGCGTACACGCCGCTGAAATGGGCCATCGCATGCCGCTTCGCCATGAACTGCATCAGCTTATTCTGCACGGCTTTGCAGAACATGGTATCGAAATGCCTTTCCCACCCTTCCAGATGCGGGTAGAAACCTTAAGCAGAAAAACGCCTGCCGGAAATGGTGCGTCGACGACGCGGACTTTTAAATCAGGCGGATTATAAAAAAACGCCCGGTCTGACCGGGCGCTTTCCTGTTCGGGCTGCGGGGGTTATTGCTTCACAAAAGCTTCGCCCTGCGCGATATCTTTTTTCAGTGTTTCCAGCATGCCATCCAGCGCCTGCTGTTCGAACGGGCTAAGGGCACCAACAGGCTTACGCTCCGCCACGCCGTTTTTACCTAACAGCAGGGGCTGAGAGAAGAAGCGGGCATGCTCGCCATCGCCTTCCACGTAGGCACACTCCACAACGTTCGCTTCGCCGTTTAAGGCACGTACCAGCGATAAACCGAAACGGGCGGCGGCCTGCCCCATGGATAACGTTGCTGACCCCCCACCGGCTTTCGCTTCCACCACTTCTGTACCGGCGTTTTGAATACGTTTGGTGAGGTCAGCCACTTCCTGATCGCTAAAGCTGACGCCCGCAACCTGGGACAGTAATGGCAGAATAGTGACGCCTGAGTGTCCCCCCACCACGGGCACGTTCACCTCGCCAGGCTGTTTGCCTTTCAGCTCAGCGACAAAGGTATTGGCGCGAATAATGTCCAGCGTTGTCACGCCAAACAGTCGATTCTTGTCATAAACACCGTGTTTCTTCAGGACCTCGGCCGCAATCGCCACCGTCGTGTTAACCGGATTGGTGATCACCCCAATTAACGCTTTCGGCGCTGTCGTAGCAACCTGCTCAATCAAATTACGCACGATGCCGGCATTGACGTTAAACAAATCGGCCCGATCCATACCAGGCTTACGCGCTACCCCAGCAGAGATGAGCACGACATCCGCACCTTTTAAAGCCGGGGTGGCATCTTCCCCACTAAAACCCTTAACGTTAACTGCGGTAGGAATGTGGCTGAGATCGACCGCGACGCCAGGCGTGACGGGCGCGATGTCGTAGAGAGAAAGTTCTGAACCTGCGGGAAGCTGGGTTTTGAGTAGAAGTGCTAGCGCCTGGCCTATGCCACCAGCGGCACCGAGTACGGCAACTTTCATTCATAACTCCTTATTAAGGTGGGGCAGAGAAGAGCCGAAATTCCATCTGTGTCAGACCTTAATCAACTGCTCAGGTGATGACGGGTATCCGAGACTATTTTACGCGCTAATGCCCGCAGTCTCGGGATTTTAAAACTTACTTATCATCGCTATATCGTCCTCATCCTGCGTTGCAGACAACGAGCTAACCTGTTTGCCGTGTCAGGGCTACCTCAGGTAAGCGCCGACGACGGTGACGGGATTTCTCTCCAACTGTTGCGCGGGAGTTGGCCGGTATCACCTGAAATCGACAACCTTGACGTCGGCAGACAGAGAACGGCAGTGTAAATTTTTATTTTCTTACCTCATCAATAATATAACAGCTTTGCAACCTTTGCCTTTCCAGGCTGTGAGCTGGGTTTTGGTCTGAGTAAATTCTTTGCTATTATCGCCGCCCGCCATGGATACCGCCCCGTTCAATTAACAACCAATTGCATAAAAATTCATTTATATGCATAATAATGACTTTGCTGCGGTCTGTTCCGCGGTTTTTCTTACATTTACTGGTAAATTATGCGAAACCCATCGAAACAAGACGATCTGATCAAAGCCTTCAAGGCTTTATTAAAAGAAGAAAAATTCAGTTCTCAGGGCGAAATTGTTCAGGCGCTTCAGGAAGACGGCTTTGAGAACATCAACCAGTCCAAAGTTTCCCGGATGCTGACAAAGTTTGGCGCGGTGCGGACCCGCAATGCCAAAATGGAGATGGTGTACTGTTTGCCTGCCGAGCTGGGCGTGCCGACAACAACCAGTCCATTGAAGAATCTGGTTCTGGATATTGACTACAATGATGCGCTGGTCGTGATCCATACCAGCCCTGGCGCAGCGCAGCTGATCGCTCGCCTGCTGGATTCTCTGGGTAAATCTGAGGGGATTCTGGGGACGATTGCGGGTGATGACACCATTTTTATCACGCCGGCACGCGCCTTTACCGTCAAACAACTTCACGATGCTATCCTCGTCCTGTTTGAACAAGAGCTATAGTCGTTCCCGCTAACCGGCAGCACATCGCCGGTTTATTCTGCCCGTTATCCCCCTCTTCCTTCTGTCAGCTCTCTTTCAGCCGATACGTTACTTTTCAAGGCATTACTCTTTAGCCGCGTCGTTTTCAGCGCATAAAATATTGGTCATACCCTTTGCCACCTTTAACATTACGCGCTATTTTACACTGCTTTACATTCAAATACTGGCGTCATCACCCAGACCAAAACAGATAAGCAGCCAGATCAACCATGATTTTTCGCACTAAAAGTTAAAGTAACGTATCTTACTGTTTTTATGCGTAATTACCCATCTGTAGTGGCATTTTAGCCATTTTTAATAACTTTTAGTTATTAAAAAATCCCAAATGGTTAAATTGCATCAACAAAACATTATTAGGCAGGTATTAATTTCTGCCGTTATTAGTCCTATACTTAGTTTCGTGATGTGAATCACACTAATAAAAAAGAAGAACAACCAGGACGAGGACATCTTTTATGAAAACTAAATCTACCATCGCTGCCTTGAGCATTTTATCTGCCCTGTCATTCGGCGCTTCTGCAGCAGATTATATTTCTGCTTCACAAGCACAAAATCTGCAGCCTGTTGGCACGGTAAGCGTGAGCGGTGTGGCCGGCGCGCCATCCGATATCAGACAGCAACTGAGCGATAAAGCCGATCAACAAGGCGCGAAAGCTTTCCGTGTTATTGAGGCCTATAACGACGGCAACTACCACGCGACGGCTGAGCTGTACAAATAAACTCGCAGGACCTGACAGGTAACCAGCGGTCCCAATGCGACCGCTGGTTAAACATCCTTACCGGAGAATGAATGATGAAAATCCAATTAACGATTGCCGCGCTGGGCGTGGCCTCACTGCTCTCTTTTGGTGCCAATGCCGCTAGCATGGTCACAAATCAGCAGGCGCAAGACATGAATCTGCAGCCGCTAAACCAAACAATTAGCGTAAGCGGTATCAATGGCGACCAGACCAACATCCGCCAGGTACTGTCTGAGAAAGCGGATGCACAAGGTGCAGGCCATTACCGCGTGATTGAGAACAACCGTGACGATACCTTCCACGTCACCGCCGAACTGTATAAATAATTCATCTGCGGCAATGTTGCCGCCCTGACAAAATCGATGACCCGCTCTATGTATGCCATTCCGCAGGTTGTTGATTGCTATGAGGAATAAATCATGAACATCAAATCAACCATCGCAACGATGAGTCTGCTCTCCGTGATCGCTTTTGGCGCTTCAGCAGCGCAGCTCGTCACGGCCGATCAAACGCAGAATCTGCAACCTGCAGGAACCGTAAGCATCAGTGGCGTTGCGGGTTCACCTATCGACTATCGCGCCCAGCTGTCCCAGAAAGCGGATGAACAAGGCGCAAGTGCCTATAAAATTATTGAGGCTAATACCGGTGACAGCTACCACATCACCGCGCAGCTGTATAAATAGTTCCTCGTCTGACGTATGACGAACCCTTTAGCCCCGCTCGCCGGGGCTTTTTTTTGCCTGAAACGCGCGGTGAGTGAACTGTGACAGGGGGTAAGCAAAGGCAGCCTTCATCCGCCAATGTTAATCGACGGGATTCAGCGACATAAAACGACATGAGCAGAAGAAGTCTGGCTTACGCGGGGGATTAATACGCTGTCAACAGTACCGTAAATCACAGACCTAAGGCGCAATATATCAATGGGCAATCTGCGCCAAATCATCGTCTGACAGTCCGGTCATCTCTGCGACAAGGCTGGGAGGCAAACCGTTTTGCAGCATTGTTCGCGCGATTTTTAGTGCAGCCGACCGTTCTCCCTCACTGCGGCCTTTCACCAGGCCACGTTGTTCACCAAGCTGAAGGCCCTCTTCCAGGCCCTTTTCCATCCCCTTTTCAATGCCTTTCTGCTCAAGCTGTTGTGCGATGGTCATCAATGCATCCTCATGTTGCGGCACCCGCTGCGCCAGCGTTCTGACGAAAAGGTCAGCGTCCGCGGTTTCGCCCGCCTGTAAAAGATAGTTTACCAACGATATAACCTGTGATGAAGAGAGATAACCCGCCAGTGTGACAGGGGCCAGCTTATCGATGAGTTCTGCTAAATCTCTTTGATGAATATGCTTTTGCAGCAGTGTTAATGCAGCCATGCTGCGGTGGCCGACAATCTCCTCATCAGGAATCACCGTCACGTCCACTAGCGGAAAAGCGTTGCTGTAGAGCCGACTGGCGAAGGCGGGAATCGAAAATTCGTCCAGCCAGCGGGTACTATAGGGATAGGGACTGCGTTTGCCACTGTAGAATAAAATCGGAATGACTAACGGGAGTTTTTTGTGCCCGGCATCCAGGTGCCGCTGCATTGCCGCAATGGCATAACGCATCAGTCTGAATGCCATATGCCTGTCAGGTGATGACTGATGTTCAATCAACACATGGATATAGCCATCATCGCGGCTTGTGGTTTTTAGACTGTACAGTATATCGCTAAAATATTGCCGTAAGTCCTCTTCCACAAAAGCGCCAGATTCCAGTTTTAACGTATCCAGATCGCACAGCGCGAGAAACTCTGCCGGAAGATGCAATGCCATAAAATCACGGGCAATGGTGGGCTGGGACAAAAATTGACGGAATGTCGCATCATGGGGCGTGGGCGTGCCATTTTTACTTTTCATGTAACCTGTCCTGATGATGAGGTGGCAGGTTAGCACGACCTGAAAATGCTCAGCGTCAGCAAACGGTGACGTTGCGAGAGCTCTCGAGGAATTTCTCGCACGTGGGCGACCCGATAATACACGTTAGTCGGTCTTCAACGCTGTTAACGCTCTATTACGTTAAATTGCAGTTGTCCTTCCAGCTCCTCTTCCGCCTCGTCGAACAGCAGAATTAAGGCTCCATATCGCCGCTTCTGCCCTTGTCCTAAATTCACAAACTCTATTTTCAGGGGGAGAGGTAAACCTTTGCAGACAATGATGTCCCACAATCCATCCAAATCACAGATGGCGTACGCCTTTAAAGCAAAGCGTTCGCAAAATTGCCGTAAAAAATGGGCCTGATCGACAATCTCATTAAAATCAAAACGCTCGACTCTCATACTGGCGACTCCCGTTATCCGGTTCTGGGCGGCCCTGCGCCGCCCGGATATTCATCTAACTTAACCCGCCGAGGTGCAGCGCTTTGACCTCCAGGTACTCATCCATCCCCAGTACCGATCCTTCACGTCCCAGACCAGACTCTTTCACGCCGCCAAAGGGGGCCAACTCTGTCGAGACCGCACACTCATTGATGCCAATCATTCCACTTTCGAGCGCGGCAGAGACCCGGAATACCCGCTGCAGGTTTTGCGTATAAAAATACGCCGCCAGCCCGTATTCCGTCTGGTTGGCACGACGGATAACCTCTTCTTCGTCATCAAAGCGGAAACAGGCTGCCACCGGCCCAAACGTTTCTTCCTGAGCCAGTTTCATGCCTTCATGTGCCTCAACAATGACCGTTGGCTGCCAAAAATTTCCGCCCAGCGCGTGCCGCTGACCACCCGTCAGCACTTTTCCGCCCTGAGCAATGGCATCTTTGACATGCTCTTCGACTTTTTCTAATGCGGATGATTCGATTAACGGGCCGACGACCACGCCATTATCCATGCCGTTTCCGACGCTAAGCTTATCCACTTCAGCGGCCAGTTGGGTCGTAAAACGTTCGTAAACTGCACTGTGAATGAAAAAGCGGTTAACGCTGACACAAACCTGACCGGCATTGCGGAATTTATTGGCGATGGCTCCCTGCACGGCTGCATCGATATCCGCATCTTCAAAGACGATATAGGGCGCATTACCGCCCAGTTCCATCGAAACTTTTTTCATGGTTTCAGCAGCGTTACGCATTAGCGTTTTCCCCACTGCCGTGGAACCGGTAAAGGAAATTTTACGTACGGCTTTGCTGGCCATAATGGCATCGCTAATGGCATGCGTGTCGCCTGCTACACCGTTAAGCACGCCATCAGGGATGCCGGCTTTTTTTGCCAGCGCCAGTAAGGCAAATGCGGAAAGCGGTGTGTTATTCGCGGGTTTAATAATGCCTGTACATCCCGCTGCCAGCGCCGGGCCTAACTTACGTGTCAGCATCGCCATAGGGAAATTCCAGGGCGTGATAGCGGCGACGACGCCGACCGGCTCACGGGTTGCCAGAATGCGCGAGCCCGCTTTAGCAGGAGGGATGATTTCACCGTTAGCCCGTTTAGCCTGCTCGGCGAACCATTGAATAAAGCTGGCGGCATATTCCACTTCGCCTTCTGCTTCCTTGAGCGGCTTGCCTTGCTCCGTTGTCATTAACTCAGCCAGCCAGCGTTTGTGTTCAATGATTAACCTATACCAGCGGTACAGCAGTTCTGAACGCCCCTTGGCGGTCTGTGCTCGCCACGCTGGGAAAGCATCCTGGGCAGCCTTTATTGCAGCTTCCGTTTCCGTTTTTCCTGCTTTTGCCACCTGAGCGACGACCTCGCCCGTGGCAGGATTCGTCACGTCAAAGGTAGACGTGGTACGCAGCCATTGCCCGTTTACCAGATAGCCTGTCTGGAACAGTTCGCTGTCGTGCAGTGAAGAATGCATTAGGTGCTCCTGTCGGTTTGTCATCTGTCAGGAAAGTATAGATGGCAAAAATGACAGGTCAGGTAACACGGGGGATCATCATGGCCGCCAGCGCTTGCCGCGGCCATAATTCAGATTTGGACGAGCGTATTTTGATATTTTTTCAGCATCTCAGCCAGTCGCGTTACCGGCTCGGTCACGCTGGTTGGGGCGTCATAGTGCGCCAGCTTGTGCTGATAGACATCCAGCTCTTTGAGTAACCGTTCGAAATAGTAACGGCGCTTTTCGTCACTGCGTACCGAGATGATCCGATCCGCCGTGTGGCGCAGCTGGCGATGATACGCAGACAGATCGGCATTAACCGGCACATCGGCAGCACGTAATCGCTGATGACCAATGATTAAGGTCAGGGCAATGCGATATTTGTCGATGTCACCCGGGAACAGGTTAAGCAGTAAAAAGAGCTGCTGATAGAGTGCCGGAAGATGGTTTTCACGACGGCGAGCCTGGTTAGTGGTCATCGCCGAGACCGCCGCATACATGAAGCGGTTGAGCAATTTACGGCCCGTGCGCGCTTTGGACTTATCCCGAATCAACAGGATGACCATCAACGCAACGAAGCTGCCGATCCACTGTCCCAGCGCATTGTCGATAAACTGCGTAAAGTTGAACTGCATCGGATTATCCAGCACCAGCACGTTGATTGTGCCGACCATGGCTCCCAGCGTACCAATCTGCCTGCGCTGAATTAAAATGCCGGAAATAAACCCTAACAGGCCAATGGCAATGCACAGCAGCACGGCACTTTGTTGGGTGTTGGGCAAAATATACATGAAATAGAGTGCGCCCAGCGGGACCGCCACCGTCATACCGTAAACAAAGTCTTTAGCCATCATGAGCGGATTGGGCATGCGCATCGCCAGTGCCGTAATCACGCCCAACATGACCATACAGCCGCTACCTGATGTCCAGCCGGTATAGAGCCAGAACAGCGAACCGAGCGCAGTCGCTACAAAGGTGCGAACACCGTTAATCATCGCATGGTGGTTTTCAGCAGAACGCGCCTGAATCACGACCTCGCGCTGAAGAATCCCCTCCTCCAGCGCTGTGATACGGCCGTTACTTTTGATGCCATGCGTCAGCAACTGATATTCCGTTGCTGCCTCAACCCAGCTTTCCAGTGTCTCGGGGACCGTTTTACTGCTGACGGCAATTAACCGTCGCAGCGCTTTCATACGCTTGTGTACGTCTTCTGCCGTCGCTGCCTCTTTCTCCATTAACACACGATACTGCGTTGCAATGTAGTCAGGCCGTGAGTTTTGAATTAAAAAGGTTTCAGCCGCCTGGGTAATCATCGTCAGTGACAGAGTGTTCAGCATTTGCAGCCGTCGACTGGTATTCTGCCAGCGCGAAGACTCCATCATCAACTGGCTACGCATACTGCTGAGCGCCGTGGTACGCCGTACCAAAGCCCCCCAGGCTTTATCGACTTCTTCTTTGTCCTCATGCGCCACGCACAGCTGCAGCAACCTGTAATGCGCCACCAGCAGCGAGTCAACTTCAGCATCAATCACTTTTTTAATCGAACGTGGCGAGAAAATCATATCGGCCAGAATGGCGCACAGGATCCCTAAAATGATCTCGCTACAGCGTTCCACGGCATATTGCGGGACCAGCGTCAGCCCACCACTGGCATTCGCCGTCACGACAATAATTAACGCGGTGTAACCAGCCAGTCCGAGCGCATAGGAGTTTTCAACCTTGATCAGCGAAGACAGCCATACGCAGAAACCCGCCCAAATACAACACAACAGCAACATGACTACCGGTGCGCGTACGGTCGCAATCATGATGACCAGCGCGGCGACACAGCCAATAAAGGTTCCGATGATACGAAGAATACCGCGATAGCGTAATGCGCCCGAATAGGGATCGCCGCCTGCCGCAAACGCCGTCCCGCCTGCCACAATGCCCGCCGTCATGACGGCCCAGCGGGGGGTTTCAAGGTTAAGATGAAAGCCGATCATCAGCGCCGCAACCAGCGCAAAAGTCAGCTTTATCGGGAACCGCAGGAACTCAGTCATAGCGTCCTCTTAACCAAACTCACGCAGACGGTTAAAGAAGGACATGATGGGCGATGTATCAGTATGCTGACGATCCTCTGTGCCAGTGATGACCACGGTCGCTGTCGTTCCGGCCGGATAGTGATTGCCGGGGTCCTGGTCAAGACGGATGCGAACCGGTACGCGCTGCGCCAGGCGTACCCACTCCAGGTTAGACTGGACCGTTGCCATTCCTTTACTGTCAACGCTGCTGCTGCTGTTGGTCACGCCTGCCGCGATGCTGTCAACCGTACCGCGCAGCGTCACATTGCTGCCCAATGGCGTGATCTCGGCCCGAAAGCCGGGGCGCACACCATGCAGCTTGGTCTCTTCGAGATAAGCCAGCACGTAAAATGAGCGCTGCTGTACCAGCGCCACGGCAACCGCTCCCCGCGTAATGAATTCGCCCTGGTAGACGTTCAGGTTCGTCACCCATCCATCTGACGGCGCGGTGATCGTGGTTCGTTCCAGGTCGATCTTAGCCAGATCGCGGGTAGCGACAGATTTTGCCAGTTGATGTTCACTGGTTTGCAGATCGTTGTTGGACTGCTCAATGGCTTCGCGTGACATCGCAGAGGTCCCGAGTCGGTTTCGACGTCCGGCCTCACGGCGTTTTTCATTAACCAGTGCCTGGTAATATTCCACATCAGCCTGCGCTTCATCTAACGCTTTTTGGTACCGTGGACGATCGACCACAAACAGCGTGTCACCTTTTTTAACCCGTTGGTTGTCGTGAACGGGAACCTCGGTAATTAACCCGGTGACATCAGGTGAAATAGCGACCACATCGGCCGCAAACCTTGCATCGCGTGTCCAGGGGGATTCGGTATAGAACACCCAGGCACGGAATATGATAATGACGGCGATGATGACCAGCAGGATGGTGATCGCGTAACGCGCGATTTTTCTTATAAGCGTGTTCACGTAAACCTCAAACAAATAAACGGGATACCAGATAAAATACACAGCAGTAAAGGGCTGTATTGAAGAGTGCCGGATGCCAGACAAGATCGTAGATACCGCTGGGCGTCAGCACGCGTTTCACCATCCAGAACAGCATGAGCGAAACGATGAGTTCGATGAAAATGGGCGGAAAAGAGAGCCCAAACATGACAAATACCGGAAGTACACTCATTAAAAATCCTTAGTTCGATACGGCCGGGATAATTCACCGCCTGAAGGACGCAAACGCCTGCGCGCCATAAGCCACATCTGAACTACGGCTGACTTAATAATAGCGTATCATCGGGTGTTTTCAGGTAATGAAGCGTCGCCAGGTCATACCCCGGTCGACATATAGTAACGCGCTTAACTATACGTTTTCTACTGAATGTGATCTAAATCACTTTTTAGCCAGAGTAAACAATGGAACGACTCAAAGGTATGTCGATTTTTGCCAAAGTAGTTGAACTGGGTTCTTTTACTGCGGCCGCACGACAGCTTCACCTTAGCGTGTCATCAATTAGCCAGATTGTCGCCAAACTGGAAGATGCGCTGCAGGTAAAGTTACTCAACCGCAGTACGCGCAGCATTGGGCTCACTGAAGCCGGTAAAATCTACTATCAGGGCTGTCGCCGTATGCTGGCAGAGGCTAACCAGGTTCACGAACAGCTTTATGCCTTTAATAACACGCCGATCGGCGTACTACGCATTGGCAGCTCTTCCACGATGGCACAGAACGTGCTGGCCGGTATGACGAGCGATATGCTGCGTGATTACCCGGGGCTGAGCGTCAACCTGGTCACCGGTATTCCTGCGCCAGATTTAATCGCGGATGGGCTGGACGTGGTGATCCGGGTGGGCGCTTTAAAGGATTCGAGCCTGTTCTCGCGCCGACTCGGGGCGATGCCAATGGTGGTCTGTGCCGCTAAACACTATCTGACGCAGCATGGGACGCCGGAGAAACCTGGCGATATCACTAAATTTGCCTGGCTGGAATACAGCGTAAGGCCAGATAACAATTTTGAGCTGATTGCCCCCGAAGGCATCGTTACGCGTTTATCACCGCAGGGGCGTTTTGTCACCAATGACTCTCAGACGCTCATCCGCTGGCTTAAGGCCGGTAATGGCATCGCCTATGTCCCGATGATGTGGGTGGCGGATGAAATCAAGAAAGGTGAGATTGATATTTTGTTCCCGCAGTACCAATCTGACCCACGACCGGTTTATGCGCTTTATACTGAAAGAGACAAGCTGCCGCTGAAAGTGCAGGTTTGCATCGACTATCTGACGCAGTATTTCGAGCAGGTTGCCGAGCAGTACAAACAGCACCGCAAAAGCTAAAAACCCGCCAGTTGGCGGGTTTTGCGTCTCGGTCAGGCGGTGCCGCCGATTGTCAGCTTATCCAGCTTGAGTGTGGGTTGCCCCACGCCTACCGGCAGGCTCTGTCCTTCTTTACCACAGACGCCAACGCCTTTATCCAGCGCCAGGTCGTTGCCGACCATCGAAATTTGCTGCATTGCCTCGATACCGGAGCCGATCAATGTCGCCCCTTTTACGGGTTTGGTCACTTTGCCCTTCTCAATCAGATAGGCTTCCGAGGTGGAGAACACAAATTTTCCGGAAGTGATATCGACCTGACCGCCGCCGAAGTTAGGGGCATATAATCCGTACTCCACGCTTTCAATGATGTCCTGCGGCGTGGATTTACCGGCCAGCATATAAGTATTTGTCATACGCGGCATCGGCAGGTGCGCATAGGATTCGCGACGACCATTACCGGTGGGATTCACCCCCATCAGACGGGCATTCAGCTTATCCTGCATATAGCCTTTCAATACGCCATTTTCGATCAGCACATTGTATTGCCCCGGCACGCCTTCATCGTCGATAGCTAACGAACCCCGCAATCCATCAATCGTGCCGTCATCGACAACGGTGCACAGATCAGAAGCGACCAGTTGGCCCATCTTGCCGCTAAAGACCGATGTACCACGGCGATTGAAATCACCTTCCAGGCCGTGACCTACGGCTTCGTGCAGCAGTACGCCCGGCCAGCCAGCGCCCAACACCACGGGTAAGGTTCCTGCAGGCGCAGCCACCGCTGACAGATTTACCAGCGCCATGCGCACGGCCTCACGAGCCCAGGCATCGGCCCGCACCTCGCCGTTCTCATCGGCCAGGAAAAAGGCATAGCCGGTACGCGCACCGCCGCCGCTTGAACCGCGCTCACGCTTGCCCTGATCTTCAACCTGGACGCTGATGGACAGACGAACCAGTGGGCGGACATCGGCGGCTAAGGTGCCGTCAGTGGCGGCAACCAAGACCTGCTCATAGACGCCAGTCAGGCTGGCATTGACTTCCTGAACGCGGGGATCGGCAGCACGTGCGACCTGGTCTACACGATGCAGAAGGGCTATTTTATCTTCACGGCTCAGGCTACCGAGCGGATCGACCGGCGCGTACAGCGAGCGGTTAACTACGGCCGACAGCGTCTGTGCCTTGCCGTTGCCTTGTTCACGCACAATACTGCGTGCCGCTTCAGAAGATAAACGCAACGCATTCAGGGTAATTTGGTCAGCATAGGCAAAACCGGTTTTTTCACCGCTTACGGCGCGTACGCCCACGCCCTGATCGATATGGTAGGACCCGTCTTTAATGATCTTATCTTCCAGAACCCAGGATTCATGGAAGCTGGACTGGAAATAGAGATCGGCATAGTCCAGACGACGTTCTGAAAGCTGCCCTAACAGGGAAAAAAGGTCCTGCTGATTAATGTTGTTAGCAGTTAGCAACTGCTCACTTACCAGATTCAGAGTCATCGTTTCTCACTTAATATGTGCTCGGATAATCATAGCCTGCGGCAATTATGTTACGCCGTCAAATATCACTTGTTATAGGTTTCGCGCGGTTTACGCATTACTTCATCAATTTCAGGCTTATCCAGCGGCCCGCTGATGTGATAACGCAGCACGGAAATCTTACTCCAGAGCGGCCCCAACACCTTGCTGGCAGCAAATACCGCAGCGCCCACCACCGGATTGATGGCAAACGCAGCCGCTACGCCGACTGAGGCTGAGATTTCTGGCGTGACTATCGCTTCCATATCAATGCGGCGCTTCACCAGGTCCATATTCCCCTGCATGGCGATATCCGCTTCCAGCCCATCGACAAGCAGGTTATCCGTGCGTACGACGCCATTTTCAATCCAGGCGGTGCCGTTGATGGCGTCGAAGTAGAATCCTTTGTTAAAGGTATCGCTGAAGTCAAAACGCAGTTTGCGTAACAGCGCATCAAAGCTCAGCAGACGCAGGATCTGTCCCGCAGCGCCGGTATCCACATCACTGATTTGCCCTTTGCCAAAATGCGTTTTTAATGTGCCGCTCAGCGTTTCCGCTGCAGGCTGCCACGGTGCAGAGCGCCAGTGCAGATCATAATCAATCTTGAAAGGCGCATCCCGCAGCGGTGTATTTACGCCAAACCAGTTGGTGGCGTTATTGATGTTGCTGCCCTGTAATGTGCCTTTCAAAGAGGTTCGCTGGTCGTCTGGACGATTAACCCATTCGCCCTGAATATTCAGGCGCGAGGTGCCGGTGTCAACCAGTCCGTTAGTGAGTGCTAACGTACTTCCGTTGGGCTGCAGTATGGCGTTCACCTGACCGTACTTCTGCCCCATCAGCCAGCATTCCGCACACTGCAGCTGTAAGGCAGGCCACTGACTAAAATCGATCCGCTCGCTCTTTTGTCCCAGCGGTGAAGTCGACGCGCCTTTTTGATCGGCCGTCGCCTTCCATTCTGGATTGTAATACAGGTAATCCAGTGCAATCTGCCACGGGGCCGAAGGTGAGGTCGTTAACTGGCCTCTCAACTCATCGGCGTTGACCTTCACCCGGGTCTTACCACTCATTTCCTGAGTGAGAGAGGTATCAACGTTATGCCACTGTTGCCCGGCCAGAGTCACAGAAGGACTGCGCAGGATAATATTGCCTGGCAGCGTTGCGCCGCCCACCTGATGCTCACCCGTCGTCGAACGGGTTGATCCGCCGCCGCCGGTCGCCATCAATGCCGCCCAGGCTTCGCCATCCAGCGCCGGCAGGTTCAGCACCATTCCCGAGCGGTCTGGCAACGTCGGTAGGGTTTTTGTATCGTTAAGCCAGATGCCCCGATCGACGCGCAGTGTGGGTTCCAGCAGCCAGCGGCTGTTGAACTTATGTCGTTCATCCACGCTACCGCTGAGATCAAAATGCGTTAAATCGCCTTTAGCATTGACGGCGATCGGCAGGCTTTCGCCCGCTTTTTTATCAAGCGGCGAAGGTAAGCGACTACTTACTTCTTTTCCGTCACCTTTCAAGGCTACGTCATAACGCGCGCCGCCCTTGTGCGGTAAGGAAACGTTCACCTCACCCTGCCAGGGAAGATGCCCGGCCAGTTGGCTGCCAATCTGAGGCGGCATTCCGGTGATTTTTGCCATCTGCCAGTCAGCAAGCAACTTTACGTTAACGCCAAAATCATCGGGGTTTTCTTTCGTACTAAAGCTGACATTGAGTGGCTGACCAAACCAGTTAGCCTGCATCTGATCGCTTTCGAGATTGCCGTTGTCATAACGAAACTGTCCAGTCAGATGCGTCATGGTGGTGTTCAGCGGCTTGATATGCAGGCTGTTATTGTTCATCACCACATCACCGCTGGCGTGAACATCCTTACCATCCAGCGGAATATCAAGTTTGAGGTGGCCCTTGGTCAGACCTTTAATCTGTAGCTGCTCCAGCGCCGCGCCCAGCGAGGACTTAAGTGGCGTGTGCTGAAAGTATTCGCCAATTTCCTGCCCATCACCGCTGATATCGCCATTGATAATCAGCTTTTCCTTCATGTAATCAGGAATGACGGCGCTGACGTTGCGGGCATTAACCTCCCCCAGTTTTGCCAGAGGAGCCTGCATCCACAAACCGTCATTGAGAAAGTTAAGATCGATATCGAGATTGCTGATATCCGGCCAGCCCGGCTGGAAGCCATAGGTAGCCTTGCGTAACGGTACCCAGACCTGAAACATGCCGTCGTTGTGCTGGAAGGGGAAAAGTGCCGGATTGCCGTTGAACAGCAGCGTGGCATTGTCGACCCTGCCCCCTTTTACGGCACCGCTCAGATAGCGCGTAAGTGAATGCCCCATTAGCGGCGTTGGGAAATAGCGCCAGGCATCGCCCGCGTCAGTAACGTTGATCCCGGCCAGGATATCCAGCTGAGGATGCGTATCGGTATTTTGCTGATAACGGAAATCGCCATGCGCCCAGAGTGAACGTGCCTGTACATCAAGATCCTGACCTGCCAGAGTCAGTCCGTGTTGGTCACGCAGCCAGTTCATGCTGCCGGTCACCTTCTTGATCTCTAACGGGGCCTGGAACATATCACCATAGGGCACCATAGCCTGACCCATCGCAATCCTGGCCTGTCCGTTATTCAGGCTGCCTGCTGCCTCGCCACTTAAATGACTGATTCCCGGAACCAGTTTCCAGTACTGCCAGCTGAAATCTCGCCATTTAACCTGAAAGCGTGTCTGCTCAGGCTGCTCAACAGGAATATCCAGGGCCAGCCCGTCAATGGTGCCGCGAGGTCGCAGTGCTCGCCAGTTATCAAACAGCGCCGGTGACAAGGGCGCAAACAGCGGCACCAGGGGGGCAATATGGTCCAGCGCCAGTTGCGTCGCGCGAACCCGTACCTCAGCCTCGCTGTTGCTGCCCAGCATCTGCGTGTCCTGAGGTTGCCAGAGTAGCGAAAAATGACCAGCGGGCCAGGCGTTACCGTCTGTGCTGAGTTTGGTTTGCGGCACATTAACCACCCAGCCATTTTTGTAACGCGACAGATGGGCAGTAAGGTTATCAACGCTCAGCGTATGTGGGCCGCTTTCGCCCTGCCAGCTTGCGCCGCCCCGGCTTAACAGCAGATCGCCGGCATAGACGTCGCCATCGCGCAAATTAACCCAAGCCGCCAGACTGAATCGGGCACTGTCAAGACGCGTATTATCCCGCACCCAGCGGCCCAGCCAGGGGCGCATATCAACATCATCAGCCTGCATCCAGATACGACCATCGTTGAGTAAGCCACCGCTGTCTTTCAGGTCGAGACGGACCTGCACCACGCCGTGCTGGCCGGTAAAGCTCGACAAGCTGACTTCACCTTCAGCCCGATGCCGGGTGTTTTCATTCAGCCATGTCAGTTTCGGTATCGCCAGTTCAGCATGTTGGCCGGATGGCGTGATAAAACGAATGGTGCTGTCACGCAGGTCAAAGTGATCGAACTGGCGCAAAAACAGATCGTTAACCTGGGTGAGTTTGAAACTGTGCTTGTCATTGTCACTGGTTAACAGAGGCTGTGTGCTGTCGAGATGTAACTGCCAGAAGGTAAGATCGCGGAACTGCCAGCGCCAGTGAAGCAGTGACTGCCAGACGTCCAGTGCCACGGTGATACGCGCGATAGAGAGCGACCCCGTCTCTTTCATATCGACGTCTAAATTGCGGATTTGTAGCGTGGGCCCAAAATTCTCCCACTTGCCACGTAGCTCACTGGCTTTCACGTTGACGCCGCTGGCGTCAGAAACCCACTGAAGGACCTGACTGCGATAGGCATCGAGATGCGGCATCGCCAGACGTAGCGCGCTGACGAGCAGCGCCACAATCACAACGACTGTCGCGAGCAGCAGTAACAGAATTCTTGGCAACTGCCTCACTCACACCTCTCCTTGTCTACCGTTAACGACGGATGGTTGCTGCTCATACCCGGCGTCCTATGACATAGCGGTATGGGTTCACATTTTACCCTAAAATGTGCAGTCAGGCATCGTCAGCCCGACCAGCCAGTATTACATCATCACCACGTCAAATTGTTCCTGGGTGTAAAGCGCTTCGACATGCACCTTTACCTGCTTGCCCACGAAAAGCTCCACTTCGGCCAGCGCATGGGACTCATCCGTTTTCAACGCTTCACCTACGGTTGGCGAAACATACACCAGGAAACGATCCGAATCATAAGCATGGTGCACGCGGACGATTTCGCGCATGATTTCATAGCACACGGTTTCAACCGTTTTCAGCGTGCCGCGCCCTTTGCACACAGGACAGTCTTCGCACAGCACGTGCTCAATGCTTTCGCGCGTGCGCTTGCGGGTCATTTCCACCAGCCCCAATGCGGAAAAACCGCTGATACCGGTCTTGACCCGATCTTTATTCAGCGCCGTTTCCAGTGAATGCAGTACGCGACGACGATGATCTTCATTACTCATATCAATGAAGTCGATGATAATAATGCCGCCAAGGTTGCGAAGCCTTAGCTGACGTGCAATGGCCTGAGTGGCTTCCACGTTGGTATTAAAGATCGTCTCATCAAGGTTTCGGTGTCCGACAAAGGCACCCGTGTTGATGTCTATCGTCGTCATCGCTTCAGTTTGATCGATGATGAGGTATCCGCCAGATTTGAGTTCAACTTTACGCTCCAGCGAGCGTTGAATCTCATTTTCAACGTCGAACAGATCGAAGATGGGCTGCTTGCCGTTGTAAAGTTCGAGCTTGCTGGCCATCTCGGGAATGTATTCGCTGGTAAAATCGTTAAGTAAATCACAGGTCAGCCGCGAGTCTACGCGAATGCGGTCAAGGGCTGCGCCGGCAAAGTCTCGCAGAATACGCTGCGCCAGCGCCAGTTCGCCATAAAGCAGGCAACGTGTCTGGTTACGTTTTTTCCGCTCGCTGACTTTGGTCCACAGACGTTTCAGAAAGGCGGCATCCTGTGCCAGCTCTTCTTCGCCAATGCCTTCGGCTGCCGTGCGAATAATAAAGCCGCCCAGATCGTCGCAGTAGTCAGCCACCACCGCTTTGAGACGCTCGCGTTCTTTTTCACTGGCAATACGTTGAGAAACCCCGACGTGCGCAGCACCAGGCATGAACACCAAATAACGGGAAGGCAATGTGATATCCGTAGTCAGGCGCGCGCCTTTTGTGCCAAGCGGGTCTTTCACTACCTGCACGACCAAATCCTGCCCCTGACGAACCAGTTCTGCGATATCGCGTACGACAAAATTTTTCTTTTCATCGCCTGCGACACATTCCGTATGGGGCATGATGTCAGAAGCATGCAGGAAAGCGGCCTTGTCCAGTCCGATATCCACAAAGGCCGCCTGCATGCCAGGCAGCACGCGACTGACGCGTCCCTTGTAGATATTGCCAACGATGCCGCGTCGGGCTTCACGCTCAATATGGATTTCCTGCAGGATGCCACCGTCGATATAGGCGACACGCGTTTCAGCAGGCGTAACGTTAACCAGTAGTTCAGCCGTCATGTTAACCCCTTACGGCACGCAGTGACTGAAAATGGTCGATCAGCTCCGCTGTCTCAACCAAGGGCAATCCGACCACCGCGTGATAACTTCCATTGATTTTACGAACAAAGTTTCCGCCCTTCCCCTGAATGCCGTACGCGCCGGCTTTATCCATGGGTTCACCTGTTGCGATGTAATCGGTAATGTCGCGCGCGGTTAAGTTACGAAATGTCACCTCGGTTACCACCAGGCAGTCCAGCACCTGCTGACGATCGGCGAGGGCAATTGCGGTCATGACCTGATGGGTTTTCCCGGAGAGTTTACTGAGCATGGCGCTGGCATGGTCGGCATCGTGCGGTTTTTCCAGCACTTCTCCATTGAGCACGACAATGGTATCCGCGCCCAGCACCGGCAGATCGTGTTGGGCAATCAGCGTGCCGGCTTTCGCTTTGTCATGCGCCAGGCGGCGGACATAAACGTCTGCCGCTTCATGGGGCTGACGCTGTTCTTCAACGTCAGTGATGATGCGCTCAAAGGTCAGACCCAGTTGGGTCAGCAGCTCACGTCGACGGGGAGACGCGGAGGCCAGATAAAGGGTTACCATAAATTTCCTTATTGAACAGCGAACTGACGGCGGATCTTTCTCATTAATAAGAATAGCCACGGCCAGAGAATCCCGTCGACAACACTGCTCCAGAAAATTTCAGGGCGGAATGAGACGTTGATCACCAGAAACTCCGCCCAGAAGACGATCACATCCATTGCTAATGACAGCACCATAACCATTAACGCCTGCTGCCACAACGCTAAGTTACGGAATAGCTGGAATTTAAATGCGACCAGATAGGCGATGATGCTCAGCGCCAACGCCCGAACGCCGAGCGTCGAACCCGCGATTAAATCCATAATCGCTCCCAGCAGAAAACCACTTCCGACGTTGACACGGTGCGGTAGCGCCAGAACCCAATACACGAGAATCAGCAATAGCCATGATGGCCGGAACATATAGATCTGTTCCGGCCACGGCATGATTTGCAGAATAAAGGCCATAAGGAAGGACAGCCAGATAACCCATCGACCCTGGCTGCGATATCGACTCAATTCTGGCCTCCGCGTGAGCGCGAAGCGGAACCCTGTGCGGCGCTTTCGCTACTGCCCGAAGCCGGAGTGGTGTTCTGCGCTGAAGGCGCAGGAGGGCCCATTTCACCGGCGGGAGGCAGAACCTGCGGCATCATTTGCATCAGCCGTTCATTAGCTACCCGATGAACATCGTCAGGTGCCATCGGCATCTCGCCTTTGCGATCCGCGCCCCACAGCAGCAGCAGGTAACGCAGACGTTGCAGACCCGCGGTGGGATGCGCCTGAATGACCGTGTAGGCGCGCTGTGTGTCAACCTTGACCGATGACACAACACCCACCGGATAGCCTTCAGGGAAACGGCCACCTAAACCAGAGGTGACCAGCACGTCACCAACGCGAATGTCAGTATTGCCCGGCAGATGCTCCAGCTGCAGATCTTCCGTACAGCCATTGCCCGCTGCGATGACACGAATGTCATTGCGCAGCACCTGAATAGGCAGCGCATGTGATGCATCACAAATCAACAGAACACGGCTGGTGAACTGGCCTACGGCAATCACCTGACCGACCACACCTTTATCACTGATAACCGGCTGGCCTTCGTATACGCCATTCGCACTGCCCTTATCGATCACGACCTGATCGGTGTAAGGATCGGTGCCGGTAGAGATCACCTGGGTCACCATCTTGTGCTCGTCCTGACGCAGTGGGGAACCCAGCAGCTCGCGCAGGCGCGCGTTCTCCTGCTTATATTGCCCCAGCATGAGCAGGTCGCTGTTCTTCAGAAAAAGCTCTCGACGTAACGCTTTATTTTCCAGTTCGAGCTGCTGGCGAGAAGCCAGCGTGTCTGACACGCCATCAAGTAGCTGGCGCGGCCCGTTGGCCAGGAAGTAAAACGGACTGACCGACGTGTCCAGATAGTTGCGTATTTGAGTAAATGAACTCACGCGACTATCAGCGATGATAATGGCAATCGCCACAATCACCGCCAGAAATAGACGCAATTGCAGAGAAGGCCCTCTGCTAAAAATCGGCTTCATATAATCTGCGTGTTCCTCGACTACAAGGTAAGAAAGTACGGGCGGGCCGCACTTTCCTGGGCTGGTCACATCATACCGATGCACGCAGCGCCGGTTTACACGCTACTCCCTGCGCACTGTTACAACGATTCCAGCCGGTTGAGGCAATTATTCTTCGCTGAATAAATCGCCGCCATGCATGTCGATCATTTCCAACGCTTTACCGCCACCGCGAGCCACGCAGGTCAGGGGATCTTCCGCGACGACCACAGGAATACCGGTTTCTTCCATCAGCAGGCGATCCAGGTTACGCAGCAGCGCACCACCACCGGTCAGTACCATACCGCGCTCGGAGATATCAGATGCCAGCTCCGGCGGGCACTGTTCCAGCGCAACCATGACTGCACTGACGATACCGGTCAGAGGCTCTTGCAGGGCTTCAAGAATCTCGTTGGAATTAAGTGTAAAGCCGCGTGGCACACCTTCCGCCAGGTTACGTCCACGCACTTCAATTTCGCGCACTTCATCGCCCGGATAAGCCGAGCCGATCTCATGCTTGATGCGTTCTGCCGTGGCTTCACCAATCAGTGAACCATAGTTACGGCGCACATAATTAATAATGGCTTCGTCGAAACGATCACCGCCGATACGGACGGATGACGAGTACACGACGCCGTTCAGGGAAATAACGGCGACTTCAGTGGTACCACCACCGATATCGACGACCATAGAACCCGTTGCTTCGGAAACCGGTAGGCCAGCACCAATCGCGGCCGCCATCGGCTCTTCAATCAGGAAAACTTCGCGGGCGCCAGCGCCCTGGGCCGATTCACGAATCGCACGACGTTCAACCTGGGTAGCGCCAACTGGCACACAGACCAGCACGCGCGGGCTTGGACGCATGAAGCTGTTGCTGTGAACCTGCTTAATGAAGTGCTGCAGCATTTTTTCCGTCACAAAGAAATCGGCGATAACGCCATCTTTCATTGGACGAATAGCTGCGATATTGCCTGGCGTACGGCCAAGCATCTGTTTGGCGTCATGACCTACTGCCGCCACGCTTTTTGGTGAACCGGCACGATCCTGGCGAATAGCAACCACGGAAGGCTCGTTCAGCACGATGCCTTGTCCTTTTACATAAATCAGGGTGTTCGCGGTACCCAGGTCAATGGACAAGTCATTTGAAAACATGCCACGAAATTTTTTAAACATACTAAAGGATAATCCTGCAAGCTGGAGGCGGAAAATAAAATCCGCTTACTTTACCAACCACACGAAGCTGCCACAAGGCGCAAAAACGTTCTGCTTCGGTGAAAAATTAGACTGCATTCGCTTTACATCATTTATGCCTGTTACGCACACGAGCGGAACAGCGATACCACGGCATCAGAGCGGCATGTTAAAGAATTTTCTTAACTTTACTCCGACATAAAATCTAACATTTCAGGCGCATTATTCTGCCTGTTTATTGTCACATATTCACCAAAAGCGCAGGCGATAACCCTGAAACCGGTCAAACGATTAAAAACGGTAACGTTGGGAGTACTTTTTTACGTTACTGTTAACCGGTTGTGAAGGTGAAAAAAAGTCACCCTGACCACCTTCTACACCTAACCCGACCAAAGTCTGCCACTCTGCGTGCGTTCGCACGCCAGTCGCATACAGCTGCGTCCCGGTGGGTTTGCAAACATCCAGTAAGCTTCGCACGAACAGCTGGTTTTCTGTACGGCGCTCAATATTACGCACTAAACCCGCATCCAGCTTGATCAACTCAACCGGTAACTGCCGGATATAGGCACTGCTGACCACCGTCAAACCCGCCTGATTAACGGCGATGCGACAACCGAACGCCTGCAATGCGTGAAATACGGGAATCAAATTGCTGATGTGTTGACAGACGTCCCCTTCTGCAAGTTCAAATAAAAATCGCTTTCTTTGACTTTTTGGGCACTGCAGCAACATCGTGTGCAACCAGGCAATAAAGGGACGTTTCAGCAACGACTCAATGTTAACGGGGATCGCCAGCGTCTCTTCCGGCCAAAGTTCAGAGAGTGCGGCAACGCGTAATACCATCTGCCGGTCCCAGTTCTCAGCCATACCGAGCTGCTGAACCAGGGGCATATATTCTGCCGACAGGACCTCTTTATCCCCGTCAAAAATGCGCGTGAGCAGAACGCGATGCCGCACCTTACCCTCTCTGTCCACGGCGGGCTTTTGATATAACCGGGGGCCGCCGCGACTTAAGGTATTTTCCAGCAGAGTACGCCAGCGAACGCTGCCGCGCCCGGCATCCAGGGGATTTCCTGCGCCATTGGACCAGTTGTTTCCGCCCGACAGGGTTGCCCGACGCGTGGCCATTTCAACGTTTTCCATGACCTGGGGCACCGTCTGTCCGCTGTGCCATGCGCTGATACCAATGTGGATAAAATCGTCCCGGTTGACCATGCGCATAGGCGGCAGGGCATCGACCGCATTGATGAGGTGATCGGCGATGCTGTTGGCCTCTTTCAGGCTGCGGTGCGGCAGTAAGACCGCAAAATCGCTGCGAAAATAGCGGGCCAGAAGTGCGCCGGGGTAGCGCATGACAAAGGTCGACAACATATTCACGACATTGAAGAGATACTCTTCGACCAGCACGGGCCCCAGTGAATCATCATGTGTATCAAGTTCAGGAAAACGGATCATCATGACCACGCCATGCGTGCCAACATCTTCCTGATCTTCAAGCAGCGTTGCCAGCTGACTGTCGAAGAAAAGGCGATTATTCAGCCCCGTCCGCCCGTCCTGTGCAGCGAAGGTACGAATTAAAGTATCAATGCGTACACGCTGCTCACCGGCTTCCTGTAAATCGGAGAGCAACACGTCAATTGCCCGGCTGGCTTTAGGCGGCCACTCATCAGCATGCTTCTGGCGATAAAGCTGGCGCGCGCCGCTGAGTATTGATGCCGACCGGCTCTCCAGCTGTTCCATTCCGCGCCATTGTCTTACCAGCCAGCGATGGGTGATGAACAGCGTCACCGCCATAATCAGCACCACCAGCATCAGGGCGGCAAGCGTATAGGTGGTGGGAATAGATCGTAGCCAGGTTTGTGCCGGGTCAAGTATCGTCAATTGCAAACGCATACCCGGCTGATGCATCAGCGCAATGTCAAAGTGGATGTAGCGGTTTTTTTGATGTTGCAGCATCTGGTTTTCATGGCGGGAAAGCGTAAAAACATTCTGCCGGCCATTGTATAAAGATAATTGCTCAGCGTTGATGACGGGTAAGACCGGCGCAAGCCAGGCTTCTAACGCATCGGGCGGCTGTTTTAGCAAGACTTTATCCACTTCCGTTGCCAAAACCTGTACGCGATTTTCAACGCGTTGATGCGTGAGCCAGAAAACGCTAAAAGCACAGCCCACCAGCATTAAAACCATTGCCAGTACGCTAATAAATGTAATAAATGCAGAAAGTTTGGTAGTTAATCGCATCCCTGTGCCTGTTTCACTACGGTTGTAGCCGAATCACGCCGCCCCTCTGCCCGTCCGCCGGGAGAAATTTTGAGAAAAATAACACAAATTGTTCCCGGCGGCAGCGAGGTCGCGCATGAAGCCGAAGTATACCGTTGAGAAAGGCCCAGAGCGCTTAATTATCCTTTTTTCAGCGCATTCTCATTGGAAGGGTTTACCAGGAAATTTCACATTTTTGCGGCAAAATTCGCCAGCTTAAGTAATAGTCATCATGCTGATGATGAAAATCGAGCCGGAGAAGAGACGATGACGCTGAAAAAACGCCTGACTGAAGCTGATGTAACGCCAGAAAACATCTTTAATATGAATCGTCGTCGCGTGCTTCAGACCCTGGGTCTGGGCGCTGCCGCTATCAGCATTCCCGGCATGGCCAACGCCGATATTCTGAGTTGGTTTAAAGGCAATGACCGCCCACCCGCGCCCGCAGGCCGCGCTCTGGACTTTACCAAACCTGCACAATACCAGGCTAACCTGCCGTTGACGCCTGCAGATAAGGTTTCGGGCTATAACAATTTCTATGAGTTTGGCCTTGATAAAGCCGATCCGGCCGCCAATGCGGGGACGCTAAAGACCGATCCCTGGAAGCTGACGATTGAAGGCGAAGTGGCAAAGCCCATCACATTAGATATGGATGATATCTTCAAACGCTTTGCCATGGAGCAGCGTATCTATCGGATGCGATGCGTTGAAGCCTGGTCGATGGTGGTGCCCTGGATAGGTTTCGAACTCAATAAACTCCTGAAGCTGGCAGAACCCACCAGCAAAGCGCGCTTTGTCGCTTTCCAGACACTTTATGCTCCCGATCAGATGCCTGGTCAAAAAGATCGCTTTATCGGCGGCGGGCTAAATTACCCTTATGTAGAAGGTTTGCGTCTGGACGAAGCCATGCATCCCCTCACGATTCTGACGACAGGCGTTTACGGTAAAGCGCTGCCCCCACAGAATGGCGCCCCGATTCGCCTGACGGTCCCATGGAAATATGGCTTTAAGGGCATCAAGTCCATTGTGAAAATCACGCTGACGCATGATCAGCCACCGACGACCTGGAACCAGATTGCCGATAACGAGTACGGCTTCTATGCCAACGTTAATCCGCATGTTAATCATCCACGCTGGTCGCAGGCGACCGAGCGTTTTATTGGTCCGGGCAGCAGCTTTAATGTGGATCGTCAGCCGACATTACTCTTCAACGGTTATGCCGATCAGGTCGCGTCGCTGTATCGCGGTATGGATTTACGGGAGAATTATTGAGTGCGCCTGACAATAAAGCAGATCGGCTGGCTTAAAGTCCTGCTACATCTGGCGGCTTTCTTACCGCTGGTTTACTTGATTATGGCCGCTATGCAGGGCGGTCTTAGCGCCGATCCCGCCAAAGATATCCAGCATTTTACCGGCCGTATGGCGCTGAAACTGCTACTGGCGACGCTGCTTGTCTCGCCGTTAACGCGCATCGCCAAACAGCCTTTGCTCATTCGCACCCGACGGCTGCTGGGGATCTGGACTTTTTTCTGGGCCAGCCTGCATTTAACCAGCTACTACCTGCTGGAACTGGGCATTAACAACCTTGGTCTGCTCGGTAGCGAACTGATTTCACGCCCCTATCTCACGCTGGGAATTATTTGCTGGTTTATTCTGCTGGCGCTGGCGGTGACCTCTTTTCAACGCATGCAGCGAAAACTGGGCAGACGCTGGCAAACCTTGCACAACGCGATTTATCTGGTCGCGATTTTGGCCCCAATTCACTACATATGGTCGGTAAAAATCCTTTCTCCCCAGCCTGTCATCTACGCGCTTTTCGCCCTGTTCCTGTTAGCCTGGCGCTATAAAAAGTTCATTAAATGGTGGCCGCGTTAGCCCCTGCGCTTCTCCGAACGTCTGCGAAAAATGGGGTCCACAGGCCGCACCCGATCAACTTCGCAGATAAGACCAGTATTTTGCTGCGAAATGCCACGAAACGGATATAATGCCCGGCTTTATTGCGATATGACGCTTCTTTTTTACTGTGACGGGTGACAAATGGAAAGCGGCAAGGTATTTTACGCGATGCCTCAATGATTGCGGGAGATGGCAGCAAGATGGCCGACAAATTACATATTCTGCTTTTGAACGGTCCCAACATTAATCTGTTAGGGACGCGCGAGCCTGAAAAATACGGGGATGTCACCCTGGATCAGATCGTTTCCGATTTGAGCCATCAGGCAGACCAGCTGAATGTAAGATTAAGCCATATGCAATCCAATGCTGAGTTTCAGCTTATTGATCGCATTCATGAGGCAAAAGGCAATGTGGATTATATCCTTATCAATCCTGCTGCGTTTACGCATACCAGCGTAGCATTACGTGATGCGCTGCTAGCGGTGAATATTCCCTTTATCGAAGTTCACCTGTCAAATGTGCACGGTCGCGAGCCTTTTCGCCATCACTCCTATTTTTCTGATGTCTCTGCTGGCGTCATTTGTGGGCTTGGCGCTGACGGTTACTCGTGGGCATTGCAAACGGCAGTAAAGCGCCTGTCTCATACTAATTAATCAAACTGAGTACGGAACCCCATTCATGGATATTCGTAAAATTAAAAAACTGATCGAACTGGTTGAAGAATCTGGCATTTCTGAGCTGGAAATCTCCGAAGGCGAAGAGTCTGTTCGCATCAGTCGCGCACCTGCAAATACCGGTTACCCAATGATGCAACAGGCTTATGCCGCGCCGGTTGCTCAACAGCCTGCTCTGGCGACAGCCGTTGCACCTGTTGCCGCCGTTGCAGAAGCCGCGCCTGCTGAGATCAGCGGCCACATCGTACGTTCACCAATGGTAGGGACCTTCTATCGCACACCAAGCCCGGATGCAAAAGCGTTCGTGGAAGTGGGTCAGAAAGTCAATGCAGGTGACACGCTGTGCATCGTTGAAGCCATGAAAATGATGAACCAGATTGAAGCGGATAAGTCTGGCGTTGTTAAAGCCATTCTGGTGGAAAGTGGTCAGCCGGTAGAATTTGACGAGCCACTTGTTGTCATCGAATAACGGGGCGAACCATGCTGGATAAAATTGTTATTGCTAACCGCGGTGAGATTGCGCTGCGCATTCTGCGTGCCTGTAAAGAACTGGGCATCAAGACTGTCGCGGTCCATTCAAGCGCGGATCGTGACCTGAAGCACGTGCTGCTGGCAGACGAAACGGTTTGCATCGGCCCGGCGCAGTCGGTCAAAAGTTACCTCAACATCCCGGCGCTGATTTCTGCCGCTGAGATCACCGGCGCGGTGGCGATTCACCCCGGCTACGGCTTCCTTTCTGAGAATGCCGATTTTGCTGAGCAGGTTGAGCGCTCTGGCTTTATCTTCGTCGGTCCGAAAGCCGATACCATTCGCCTGATGGGCGATAAAGTGTCCGCGATTACCGCGATGAAGAAAGCGGGCGTTCCTACCGTCCCCGGCTCCGATGGCTCGCTCACCGATGACATGGAAAAAAACCGTGCCTTCGCCAAGCGCATCGGCTATCCGGTTATTATCAAAGCCTCTGGCGGCGGCGGCGGTCGCGGCATGCGCGTTGTGCGTAGCGATAAAGATCTGGAACAATCCATCAACATGACGAAAGCGGAAGCCAAAGCGGCTTTCAACAACGACATGGTTTACATGGAAAAGTATCTGGAGAATCCACGCCATATCGAGATTCAGGTACTGGCCGACGGCCAGGGCAATGCCATTTATCTGGGCGAACGCGACTGTTCAATGCAGCGTCGCCACCAGAAGGTCGTGGAAGAAGCGCCAGCACCGGGGATCACGCCAGAATTGCGTTCCTTCATCGGTGAGCGTTGCACCCGAGCCTGTATTGATATTGGCTATCGCGGGGCAGGTACGTTTGAATTCCTGTATGAAAACGGCGAGTTCTATTTCATTGAAATGAACACCCGTATCCAGGTTGAGCATCCGGTTACCGAGATGATCACCGGCGTTGACCTGATTAAAGAGCAGCTGCGTATTGCTGCGGGTCAGCCGCTGTCAATCAAGCAGGAAGACGTGATTATTCGCGGTCATGCGGTCGAGTGCCGTATCAACGCGGAAGATCCGGTTAGCTTCCTGCCAAGCCCGGGCAAAATCACCCGCTTCCATGCGCCGGGTGGTTTTGGCGTGCGTTGGGAATCTCATATTTATGCCGGTTACAGCGTACCGCCTTATTATGACTCCATGATTGGCAAGTTAATCACCTACGGTGAAACCCGCGATATCGCCATTGCACGTATGAAAAATGCCCTGGCGGAGCTGATTATCGACGGTATCAAAACCAACATCGAACTGCAGATGAAAATCATGTCCGATGAGAACTTCCAGCAGGGTGGAACCAATATCCACTATCTGGAGAAAAAGCTTGGCCTGCACGAGAAGTAATCGCCACGCTGAGTCAGTCTGAGGCCGGATATTCCGGCCTTTTTCTTTTCCCGCTGGCGTTGAGGTCACACTATGGACGCGCGTTATTTACAGGCTCATAAAGAAGCTCGCTGGTCACTCTATCTGACGCTGGCCTGGTTAGCCGTCTGGGGCGGTTCTGCCTGGTTAGGGGGAAATGCCACTGGCCTGACCGGCTTACCTCGCTGGTTTGAGCTCTCCTGTCTTTTTGCCCCCCTACTATTCATTTTTTTATGCTGGATGATGGTGCGTAAGATCTTCCGGAATATGTCGCTGGAGGATGAAAATGAATACTGAAATCATTCTTCCACTGCTGGCTTATCTGGCTGTTATCGCGGGCCTTTCCGTCTTTGCGATGCGAAAACAACGCCAGGGAAATTTCCTGACTGAGTATTTCCTGGGCAGCCGCTCAATGGGCGGATTTGTCCTGGCAATGACCATTACGACCACCTATATCAGTGCGAGCTCGTTTATCGGCGGGCCGGGTGCAGCCTATAAGTATGGCCTGGGCTGGGTGCTGCTGGCTATGGTACAGGTCCCTGCTGTCTGGCTGTCGTTAGGCGTGCTGGGTAAAAAGTTTGCCATTCTGGCGCGCAAGCACAACGCCGTGACCCTTAACGATATGCTCTATGCACGCTATGGCAGTACGCTGCTGGTCTGGTTAGCCAGCCTGAGCCTGCTGGTTGCCTTCGTGGGCGCGATGGCCGTGCAGTTTATTGGTGGCGCGCGTCTGCTGGAAACCGCTGCCGGGATCCCTTACGACACCGGCCTGTTGATCTTTGGCGGCACAATAGCGCTTTATACGGCCTTCGGCGGCTTCCGCGCCAGTGTGCTGAATGATGCGATGCAGGGCGTGGTGATGCTGATAGGCACGTTTTTACTGCTGTTTGCCGTTATTCACCACGCTGGCGGTATTCACTCGGCCGTCGATAAACTGCACGCCATCGATCCCAAGCTGCTGTCGCCGGAGGGACCGGGCGATATTATTACGCCCACGTTCCTGAGCTCGTTTATCGTGCTGGTCTGCTTTGGCGTCATCGGCCTGCCGCACACCGCCGTTCGCTGTATCTCTTACAAGGACAGTAAAGCGGTACACCGGGCTATTGTGCTTGGCACCATTGTTGTTGTGCTCCTGATGCTGGGAATGCATCTGGCCGGGGCGCTCGGACGCGCGGTATTACCTGACCTGACCGTGCCGGACAGCGTTATCCCTACGCTGATGATCACCGTGCTACCACCACTGGCTGCCGGGCTGTTTTTAGCCGCGCCGATGGCGGCGATCATGTCCACTATCAATGCCCAGTTGCTGCAGGCCTCCGCTACGCTGGTGAAAGACCTCTACCTGCGCCTTGCACCGCAGCAAATCGATAATGAGCCGCGGTTGCGAATATTATCGGGGATGGTGACCTTTTTGCTGGGTGTCATACTGCTGTTTGTCGCCTGGCATCCGCCAGACATGATTATCTGGCTCAACCTGCTGGCTTTTGGTGGTCTGGAAGCCGTGTTCTTATGGCCGCTGGTGCTGGGTTTATATTGGGAGCGCGCTAATGCCGCCGGCGCTGTCAGCGGCATGGTGGTGGGCGGAGGATGTTATGCCGTTCTGGCAACCTTTGGTCTGCAACTATGGGGTTTTCATCCCATTGTGCCGTCATTAATGTTAAGTCTGCTGGCGTTCCTGGTCGGCAACCTGTTTGGGCGCTTACCGCATGCGGTTGATGCACCACAACACTGAATTAAGAGAGACGTTATGCCTTGGATTCAAATCAAAATTAACAGTTCTGGCGCAAACGCGGAAGGACTGAGCGACGCGCTAATGGAAGTCGGTGCCGTGTCTGTGACCTTTCAGGACACAAACGATACGCCGGTATATGAACCTATGCCGGGTGAAACGCGTTTATGGGGTGATACCGACGTTATCGGATTGTTCGACGCTGAAAGCGACATGGATGGCGTGATTGCGGAACTGTCTCAACATCCGCTGCTCGGCGAGAATTTCCGTCACAAGATCGAGCAGATCGAAGACAAAGACTGGGAACGTGAATGGATGGAAAACTTCCATCCTATGCGGTTCGGTGAGCGTTTGTGGATCTGTCCAAGCTGGCGCGATGTACCCGACCCCGATGCCGTCAATGTGATGCTCGATCCCGGCCTGGCGTTCGGAACCGGCACGCACCCCACCACTTCACTGTGCCTGACGTGGCTCGACGGCCTGGATCTCGCGGGTAAAACCGTGATCGATTTTGGCTGCGGTTCAGGGATCCTGGCAATTGCGGCGCTTAAACTTGGGGCGGCGCAGGCTATCGGTATTGATATTGATCCCCAGGCGATCCAGGCCAGCCGCGACAACGCCGAGCGCAATGGGGTGGCCGATCGTTTATCCCTGTATCTGCCGCATCAGCAGCCGGAAAACCTGCAGGCTGATGTCGTGGTCGCGAATATCCTGGCCGGGCCGCTCCGCGAGCTGGCACCGCTTATTGGTGTCCTGCCTAAATCTGGTGGGCATCTTGGTTTGTCAGGCGTACTGGAGAGCCAGGCTGAAAGCGTCTGTGAAGCTTACAGGACGCATTTTGCGCTCGATCCCGTTGCAGTCAAGGAAGAGTGGTGTCGTATTACAGGCGTTAAAACCGCTTAGCCTTTCAGGCATTGCAGCTACCAACAGCAGCCCTGGCGGATCGGTAGGGCTGTTAAACATTCGTTACTGTCCGTTCAGTGTTTCACCCAGAGCCGCGATTGCAATCGGCTGAGGCTAAACCCTCTTGTGGCGCAGTCTTTGTGGTTGATAAAACCGCTGCTTGTATCGTTAATCACGGTATGTGACGTTTTTTATCTGGTGAATACCGAATCTTCGTCGGAAAAACCTTTGTTCACAAAATAAACACAAACACTTAATCTACTGATTTATCTTGTTATTTATCCTTATCAACAGGGTCCGGGCAGGATAAAAGCGGTTTTCTTGTGAATTGTTCAAAGTTTGGCCTTTCATCTTCATAAAAAAATGCGTAATATACGCCGCCTTGCAGACACAGTATGGCATTACGACTTCATGCGCATTGGAAACCTCCAGCTGAGAAATCGACTGATTGCAGCGCCGATGGCCGGTATTACCGACAGGCCTTTCAGAACGCTTTGTCACGAGATGGGTGCAGGAATGGCGGTTTCTGAGATGTTGTCATCGAACCCCGAAGTCTGGGCCAGTGACAAATCTCGTTTACGCATGGTGCACAGTGATGAACCCGGCATTCGTGCCGTCCAGATTGCAGGCTGTGATCCCAGTGAGATGGCCCAGGCTGCACGTATTAATGTTGATGCTGGTGCACAGGTTATTGATATTAATATGGGTTGCCCGGCGAAAAAGGTGAACCGCAAAATGGCGGGCTCCGCCTTACTGCAGTATCCCTCAGTAGTAGAGTCAATTCTCTCTGCCGTGGTAAATGCTGTTGATGTCCCGGTAACGCTGAAAATCCGTACCGGATGGGATCCAGAAAACAGAAACTGTGTCGCGATTGCCCAATTGGCTGAACGCTGTGGCATTCAGGCTTTGACGATACATGGCCGCACTCGTGCCTGCCTGTTCAACGGAGACGCTGAATACGACAGTATTCGGACAGTTAAGCAGAGTGTTTCTATTCCGATTATCGCGAATGGAGACATAACTGACCCGCATAAAGCCAGAGCAGTGCTCGACTACACCGGAGCCGATGCTCTGATGATAGGACGTGCTGCTCAGGGAAGACCGTGGATCTTCCGGGAAATCCAGCATTATCTGGACACTGGGGAGCTGCTTGCCCCGCTGCCACTGGCAGAGGTCAAGCGTTTGCTTGTTTCGCATATACGTGAGCTGCACGACTTTTACGGTTCAGGCAAGGGATACCGTATAGCGCGAAAGCACGTCTCCTGGTATCTCCAGGAACATGCCCCAAATGACCAGTTTCGGCGCACATTCAACGCCATTGAGGATGCCAGCGAACAGCTGGAGGCGTTGGAGGCATACTTCGAAAATCTTGCGTAACGAAATAAAGAGCTGAAAGAACTATGTTCGAACAACGCGTAAATTCTGACGTACTGACCGTTTCTACCGTTAACTCACAGGATCAGGTAACTCAAAAACCTTTGCGTGATTCGGTTAAACAGGCACTGAAGAACTATTTTGCTCAACTGAATGGTCAGGATGTTAGTGACCTGTATGAGCTGGTTTTGGCTGAAGTCGAGCAGCCTCTGTTGGACATGGTGATGCAGTATACCCGTGGCAACCAGACCCGTGCTGCCCTGATGATGGGTATCAACCGCGGTACGCTGCGTAAGAAACTGAAAAAATACGGCATGAACTGATTCAGGTTCAGGCCGTTAATCTCGCCAGCCTCAGGGCTGGCGTTTTTATTTGTGCCCTGACACACAAATTGTTTTAAAACTTGTGAAACAGTTGCGTCAAATATGGTAACTGTAGTTGCAGTCGCCAGCGTGATTTTTAACGGGCTGCCTTTTTCATATCGTCCTCATTTCCAACCCTGTCTTTTCCCGTTTCCAGCCTCTCAGCCCCGCTATAGCGGCCTTGTGTGAGCCTGCTTTACTTTTTTCGCAACGAGCGCCCTGCTTGCAGTCAGCACATGCAACGCTGCTCACAATGTTGCTAAATAGTGAAACATTTTGCACTAAATGTGATCCCTACGACTCGAAATGCTTCCTTTTGGTGCGTCATATTAACGCAGCCTTCCAGATAATTCAGATTATTACCCGATCTTTCAGGTGACTTCAGGATTCTGCAAACCTGGCACTGGCTTTGCAAAGTCGTGGAGGGCCGTTCGCCACAGACAGGACGCACAACAAAGTGCGCAATACATAACAACACAACATGACATGCCACACAGGATGCTTTATGAAAAAGATGATGCTCTCTACTCTGGTTGCTGCGGCTTCTCTGCTTGCCGTTGCTCAGCAGGCCCACGCAGGCCCTACACTCGATGCGATTAAAAAGAAAGGCTTCATTCAGTGTGGGATCAGCGATGGCCTGCCAGGGTTCTCTTATGCGGATGCCAGTGGCAAATTTACCGGCCTTGATGTGGATATCTGTCGTGCTGCCGCGGCTGCCGTATTTGGCGACGCCACAAAAGTGAAGTACACCCCGCTGACGGCAAAAGAGCGTTTTACCGCGCTGCAGTCCGGCGAAGTCGACGTGCTTTCTCGCAATACCACCTGGACCTCATCACGTGACGGCGGCATGGGCTTCATGTTTACCGGCGTCAACTACTACGACGGCATTGGCTTCCTGACCCACAAGAAAGCGGGTCTCAAGAGCGCGAAAGAACTCGACGGTGCGACCGTCTGTATTCAGGCGGGCACCGATACCGAGCTGAACGTCGCTGACTTCTTTAAAGCCAACAAAATGCAGTACACGCCGGTCACCTTCGATCGCTCTGATGAATCCGCTAAGGCACTGGACAGCGGCCGTTGCGACACGCTGGCCTCTGACCAGTCTCAGCTGTACGCCCTGCGCATTAAATTAGGTAAACCAGACGACTTTATCGTCCTGCCTGAAGTGATTTCTAAAGAACCACTGGGGCCGCTTGTACGTCGCGGTGATGATGACTGGTTCACCATTGTTAAGTGGTCGCTTTTCGCCATGCTGAACGCTGAAGAGATGGGTATCAACTCCAAAAACGTTGATGAAATGACGGCTAAACCGGCAACACCTGATATGGCTCACCTGCTGGGCGCTGAAGGTGATTTCGGCAAAGATTTGAAGCTGGATAACAAATGGGCTTACAACATCATTAAACAGGTAGGTAACTATCAGGAAAGTTTTGATCGCAACGTCGGTAAAGACAGCCCGTTAAAAATCGCTCGTGGCCAGAATGCACTCTGGAATCAGGGCGGTATTCAGTACGCGCCACCGGTACGTTAATCGCGCCTCAACCCGTCGGGCACCGTTTTCTACGGTGCCCCAGCAAAGCTTTTGTTATTGAGGTTTAAACATGTCACAACGCCCAACCGTGAAAAGGGATTTTTCGTTCGGTAATCCCACGGTTCGAGCCTGGCTTTACCAGATAGTTGCGATCATTATTGTAGTTGCTGTGGTGGGCTACCTTATCCACAACACCGTTATCAATCTCGCTAATCGCGGTATTACTTCCGGGTTTGGTTTTCTGGAGCGCAATGCGGGTTTCGGCATTGTTCAGCATCTTATTGACTACACTGAGGGTGACACCTACGCACGCGTCTTTCTGGTCGGGCTGACCAATACGTTACTGGTTTCGGCACTCTGTATTGTTTTTGCATCTGTTCTGGGTTTTTTTATCGGGCTGGCACGCCTGTCAGATAACTGGTTACTGCGTAAAATCGCCAATATCTATATTGAAACTTTCCGCAATATTCCTCCCTTACTCCAGATCTTCTTTTGGTATTTTGCGGTATTACGTAACCTGCCCGGCCCCCGTCAGGCGCTCAATGCTTTCGATCTGGCCTTCGTCAGCAACCGTGGCCTGTATGTGCCCTGGCCGACCTATGCACCGGGAAGCTGGCCATTTGTTATTGCCCTCGTTTTGGCTGTTGTCGCGAGTTATGCCCTGTTCCGCTTCAACCGTCAGCATCAGCTTAAAACCGGTCAATTTCGTCGCACCTGGCCTGTCGCCATTTTGATGTTGTTACTCTTTCCCTTCATTGCACATCTGGGCTTTGGCGCAGCCATGCATTGGGACATTCCTGAGTTACGCGGCTTTAACTTTAGGGGCGGTTTCGTCATGATTCCTGAGCTGGCGGCACTGACGCTGGCGCTGTCGATTTATACCTCCTCGTTTATTGCGGAAGTCATTCGATCAGGTATTCAGGCTGTGCCCTATGGGCAGCATGAGGCGGCCCGCTCGCTGGGATTACCCAATCCGGTCACCTTGCGTCAGGTTATTATCCCTCAGGCGATGCGCGTGATCATTCCTCCCCTTACCAGCCAGTATCTGAATATTGTGAAGAACTCTTCTCTGGCTGCGGCAATTGGCTATCCCGATATGGTGTCGTTGTTTGCCGGAACGGTCCTGAATCAGACCGGCCAGGCCATCGAAACCATTGCTATCACCATGAGCGTCTATCTGATTATCAGCCTGCTGATTTCAATGTTGATGAACTTCTACAACCGCAAAATCGCGCTGGTTGAGCGTTAAGAGAACGGGATAACTATGTCTGTCACTACACACGAAACACCGCAGATAGCCTCATCACCGCTGAGCCGGGCCTGGCTGTGGGCGCGCAAAAATCTGTTTTCAGGGTGGTTTAATACCTGTCTGACGCTGCTTTGCATCTGGCTTATCTGGCATGTGATTCCACCTGCTCTGAACTGGCTGATCTTCGATGCAAACTGGTTCGGCACAACACGCGCAGACTGTACGAAAGAGGGGGCATGTTGGGTCTTTATTCATGCCCGCTTTGGCCAGTTTATGTATGGGCTTTATCCACATGAGCTGCGCTGGCGCATCAACCTGGCGCTGGTCATTGGGCTGGCATCCATTGTGCCGATGTTTATTAAACGGCTGCCTTATCGTGGACGCTACATTGCCGCATGGGCAGTATGCTATCCCCTTGTTGTCTGGTTTCTGTTGTATGGCGGTTTCTTAGGGCTGGACCGGGTGGAAACCCGTCAATGGGGTGGGCTTACACTGACGCTGATCATTGCATCCGTTGGTATCGCTGGCGCCTTACCGCTGGGGATTTTACTGGCGCTGGGACGACGCTCCCGGATGCCAGTGGTGCGAACGCTGTCAGTGATTTTTATTGAGTTCTGGCGCGGCGTGCCGCTGATAACCGTGCTGTTTATGTCTTCGGTCATGTTGCCGTTGTTTATGGCAGAAGGAACGACCATCGACAAACTGGTGCGTGCACTGGTTGGCGTGATCTTGTTCCAGTCGGCTTATGTGGCAGAGGTGGTACGTGGTGGACTGCAAGCCTTGCCTAAGGGGCAGTATGAAGCTGCTGAATCGCTGGCTCTGGGATACTGGAAGACGCAAATGCTGGTCATCCTTCCGCAGGCCTTAAAGCTGACTATTCCAGGACTGGTGAATACCATTATCGCGTTATTCAAAGATACCAGCCTGGTCATCATTATTGGTTTATTCGATCTGTTTAGTAGCGTGCAGCAGGCTACCGTCGATCCCGCCTGGCTAGGCATGTCTACTGAAGGCTATGTCTTTGCCGCGCTGGTCTACTGGATTTTCTGTTTTAGCATGTCGCGTTACAGCCAGTATCTGGAAAAACGTTTTCACACCGGGCGCAAATCGCACTGAGGTTTCTATGACACAAATAATAACTGATTCAACCAATGCGATGATTTCGCTGGAAAATGTGAACAAGTGGTATGGGCAATTCCATGTGCTGAAAGATATTAATCTTCAGGTTAAACCCCAGGAACGTATCGTCTTGTGTGGTCCATCAGGTTCAGGCAAATCCACCACAATTCGCTGCATCAACCATCTTGAAGAACACCAGAAGGGCCGTATTGTGGTTGATGGTATTCATTTGAATGATGATGTGCGCAACATTGAGCGGGTCCGTACCGAGGTCGGTATGGTGTTTCAACATTTTAACCTTTTCCCTCATCTTACCGTTTTGCAGAACTGCACGCTGGCGCCCATGTGGGTGCGTAAAATTGCCAAAAAGGAAGCCGAAGAGCTTGCTATGCACTACCTCAAGCGTGTTCGTATTGAGGAACATGCGCATAAGTTTCCCGGCCAGCTTTCTGGGGGACAGCAGCAGCGCGTAGCTATCGCACGTTCGCTATGCATGAAGCCTAAAATCATGCTGTTTGATGAGCCGACCTCTGCTCTGGATCCAGAGATGGTGAAGGAAGTGCTCGATACGATGATTGGACTGGCCGAAGATGGTATGACAATGCTTTGTGTGACGCACGAAATGGGCTTTGCCCGTACGGTAGCCGACAGAGTGATCTTTATGGATCGCGGTGAGATCGTGGAAGTCGCTCCTCCGCAGGAGTTTTTTGCTAATCCTCGGTCAGAGCGTACCCGCGCTTTCCTGTCCCAGGTTATCCACTAACCCCTCTTATCTCTCCCCGCATCTTCGTCTACGACGGAGGTGCGGTTTCCCCCCATGACGCTCAGCATGATATTCTTCTGCTACGCGAATAATCGCACTGCGTTAACTGTGGTTGCACAACGCCTCAGCTGCCAGCGTTGCTTATAATCGCGTTTCATTACGCTAACAACCCTGTTTGAGCTCAGTTGCCCGGTTTTTAGCCGGCGTTTTATTGATATGGAAAGGAGCATTCGAAAGTTTTCAGTGCCCAAAGGGGGCCTTCCGCGCGCGATAATCGGCTCAGTATTGGCTTTTTACCGCGTTGCAGACGTAAAAAAGCCCCGCACTTTCGTACGGGGCTTTTCTGTTTGATGCCTGGCAGTTCCCTACTCTCGCATGGGGAGACCCCACACTACCATCGGCGCTACGGCGTTTCACTTCTGAGTTCGGCATGGGGTCAGGTGGGACCACCGCGCTACAGCCGCCAGGCAAATTCTTTATTTGCCGAACTCTAGCCATATATAACTGGTGCTGATACCCAGAGTCGAACTGGGGACCTCACCCTTACCAAGGGTGCGCTCTACCAACTGAGCCATATCAGCACGCAACAGGTACTCCCGGCACTGTTATGCTGATGCTCGGGTCTTTCAATTTGATGCCTGGCAGTTCCCTACTCTCGCATGGGGAGACCCCACACTACCATCGGCGCTACGGCGTTTCACTTCTGAGTTCGGCATGGGGTCAGGTGGGACCACCGCGCTAAGGCCGCCAGGCAAATTTTTTGTGCTCCGTCCTGCGTCTTTCACGCTGCTGCCGCGCTGGCTTCCCTCGCGCCGCTCAGTCACATACCTCAGTATGCTCCTTCACCCCGTCTCGGTTGCCGCCTTGCACTCAGCGCAAAATCCTTCGGACTCGCGTCCGCAGAACAGAACTAAATTCTTTATCCGGTAAACAATGCTGAAAATTTAAATCGTCTCTCAACCAAAACGCCTCTGGCGTTGTAAGGTTAAGCCTCACGGGTCATTAGTACCGGTAAGCTCAACGCATCGCTGCGCTTACACACCCGGCCTATCAACGTCGTCGTCTTCAACGTCCCTTCAGGAGCCTTAAAGGCTCAGGGAGAACTCATCTCGGGGCAAGTTTCGTGCTTAGATGCTTTCAGCACTTATCTTTTCCGCACTTAGCTACCGGGCAGTGCCACTGGCGTGACAACCCGGACACCAGCGGTGCGTTCACTCCGGTCCTCTCGTACTAGGAGCAACCCCCCTCAATTCTCCAGCGCCCACGGCAGATAGGGACCGAACTGTCTCACGACGTTCTAAACCCAGCTCGCGTACCACTTTAAACGGCGAACAGCCGTACCCTTGGGACCTACTTCAGCCCCAGGATGTGATGAGCCGACATCGAGGTGCCAAACACCGCCGTCGATATGAACTCTTGGGCGGTATCAGCCTGTTATCCCCGGAGTACCTTTTATCCGTTGAGCGATGGCCCTTCCATTCAGAACCACCGGATCACTATGACCTGCTTTCGCACCTGCTCGAGCCGTCACTCTCGCAGTCAAGCTGGCTTATGCCATTGCACTAACCTCCTGATGTCCGACCAGGATTAGCCAACCTTCGTGCTCCTCCGTTACGCTTTGGGAGGAGACCGCCCCAGTCAAACTACCCACCAGACACTGTCCGCAGCCCGGATTACGGGCCTACGTTAGAACACCAAACATTAAAGGGTGGTATTTCAAGGCCGGCTCCACGCAGACTGGCGTCCACGCTTCAAAGCCTCCCACCTATCCTACACATCAAGGCTCAGTGTTCAGTGTCAAGCTGTAGTAAAGGTTCACGGGGTCTTTCCGTCTTGCCGCGGGTACACTGCATCTTCACAGCGATTTCAATTTCACTGAGTCTCGGGTGGAGACAGCCTGGCCATCATTACGCCATTCGTGCAGGTCGGAACTTACCCGACAAGGAATTTCGCTACCTTAGGACCGTTATAGTTACGGCCGCCGTTTACCGGGGCTTCGATCAAGAGCTTCTCCTTGCGGATAACCCCATCAATTAACCTTCCGGCACCGGGCAGGCGTCACACCGTATACGTCCACTTTCGTGTTTGCACAGTGCTGTGTTTTTAATAAACAGTTGCAGCCAGCTGGTATCTTCGACTGGCTTCGGCTCCGGGAGCAAGTCCCTTCACCTACGCGCCAGCGTGCCTTCTCCCGAAGTTACGGCACCATTTTGCCTAGTTCCTTCACCCGAGTTCTCTCAAGCGCCTTGGTATTCTCTACCTGACCACCTGTGTCGGTTTGGGGTACGATTTTGTGTTACCTGATGCTTAGAGGCTTTTCCTGGAAGCAGGGCATTTATCACTTCAGCACCGTAGTGCCTCGTCGTCACGCCTCAGTGTAAAGTGAACCGGATTTGCCTGGAACACACACCTACACGCTTAAACCGGGACAACCGTCGCCCGGCCGATATAGCCTTCTCCGTCCCCCCTTCGCAGTAACACCAAGTACAGGAATATTAACCTGTTTCCCATCGACTACGCCTTTCGGCCTCGCCTTAGGGGTCGACTCACCCTGCTCCGATTAACGTTGAACAGGAACCCTTGGTCTTCCGGCGACAAGGTTTTTCACCTTGTTTATCGTTACTTATGTCAGCATTCGCACTTCTGATACCTCCAGCATGCCTCACAGCACACCTTCGACGGCTTACAGAACGCTCCCCTACCCAACAACGCATAAGCGTCGCTGCCGCAGCTTCGGTGCATGGTTTAGCCCCGTTACATCTTCCGCGCAGGCCGACTCGACCAGTGAGCTATTACGCTTTCTTTAAATGATGGCTGCTTCTAAGCCAACATCCTGGCTGTCTGGGCCTTCCCACATCGTTTCCCACTTAACCATGACTTTGGGACCTTAGCTGGCGGTCTGGGTTGTTTCCCTCTTCACGACGGACGTTAGCACCCGCCGTGTGTCTCCCGTGATAACATTCTCCGGTATTCGCAGTTTGCATCGGGTTGGTAAGCCGGGATGGCCCCCTAGCCGAAACAGTGCTCTACCCCCGGAGATGAGTTCACGAGGCGCTACCTAAATAGCTTTCGGGGAGAACCAGCTATCTCCCGGTTTGATTGGCCTTTCACCCCCAGCCACAGGTCATCCGCTAATTTTTCAACATTAGTCGGTTCGGTCCTCCAGTTAGTGTTACCCAACCTTCAACCTGCCCATGGCTAGATCACCGGGTTTCGGGTCTATACCCTGCAACTTAACGCCCAGTTAAGACTCGGTTTCCCTGCGGCTCCCCTATACGGTTAACCTTGCTACAGAATATAAGTCGCTGACCCATTATACAAAAGGTACGCAGTCACCCCCATAAAGAAGGCTCCCACTGCTTGTACGTACACGGTTTCAGGTTCTGTTTCACTCCCCTCGCCGGGGTTCTTTTCGCCTTTCCCTCACGGTACTGGTTCACTATCGGTCAGTCAGGAGTATTTAGCCTTGGAGGATGGTCCCCCCATATTCAGACAGGATACCACGTGTCCCGCCTTACTCATCGAACTCACAGCCTGTGCACCTTTGTGTACGGGAGTATCACCCTGTACCCTGCGACTTTCCAGACGCTTCCACTGATGCACAAGCTGATGATGGTTCTGGGCTCCTCCCCGTTCGCTCGCCGCTACTGGGGGAATCTCGGTTGATTTCTTTTCCTCGGGGTACTTAGATGTTTCAGTTCCCCCGGTTCGCCTCATACAGCTATGTATTCACTGCATGATAGTGTGTCGGAACACACTGGGTTTCCCCATTCGGGTATCGCCGGTTGTAGCGGTTCATATCACCTTACCGGCGCTTATCGCAGATTAGCACGCCCTTCATCGCCTCTGACTGCCAGGGCATCCACCGTGTACGCTTAGTCGCTTAACCTCACAACCCACAGGCGTTTATCTGTTTCACCGTAACGGCTTCACAGTTAGCTTGTAAGCTGTAAGCTTTTGAGAGACTCGAACGCGTTGTACTGTGTTCCTTATTACGGAGGAACACGACAATGCGTCGTTTCAAATTTTCAGCTTGTTCCGGATTGTTAAAGAGCAATATCTTAAACATGACTCGCAAGTCATTTTTAAGATATGTGGGCAACACCTTTCACCTGTCACCAAGCAAGTGGCGTCCCCTAGGGGATTCGAACCCCTGTTACCGCCGTGAAAGGGCGGTGTCCTGGGCCTCTAGACGAAGGGGACGTGAAATACTTGTGCAACAGACACGGGTAGTTTCACGTGAAGGTGAGATTGTATAATCAGGCGACAATTAATATTGTTACCGCACCCCAACGCGTAGACGCTTTGCTCATTACTTTTCTATCAGACAATCTGTGTGAGCACTTCGCGGGAAAGTATCTTCAGGTAAGGAGGTGATCCAACCGCAGGTTCCCCTACGGTTACCTTGTTACGACTTCACCCCAGTCATGAATCACAAAGTGGTAAGCGCCCTCCCGAAGGTTAAGCTACCTACTTCTTTTGCAACCCACTCCCATGGTGTGACGGGCGGTGTGTACAAGGCCCGGGAACGTATTCACCGTGGCATTCTGATCCACGATTACTAGCGATTCCGACTTCACGGAGTCGAGTTGCAGACTCCGATCCGGACTACGACGCACTTTATGAGGTCCGCTTGCTCTCGCGAGGTCGCTTCTCTTTGTATGCGCCATTGTAGCACGTGTGTAGCCCTACTCGTAAGGGCCATGATGACTTGACGTCATCCCCACCTTCCTCCGGTTTATCACCGGCAGTCTCCTTTGAGTTCCCGACCGAATCGCTGGCAACAAAGGATAAGGGTTGCGCTCGTTGCGGGACTTAACCCAACATTTCACAACACGAGCTGACGACAGCCATGCAGCACCTGTCTCAGAGTTCCCGAAGGCACCAAAGCATCTCTGCTAAGTTCTCTGGATGTCAAGAGTAGGTAAGGTTCTTCGCGTTGCATCGAATTAAACCACATGCTCCACCGCTTGTGCGGGCCCCCGTCAATTCATTTGAGTTTTAACCTTGCGGCCGTACTCCCCAGGCGGTCGACTTAACGCGTTAGCTCCGGAAGCCACTCCTCAAGGGAACAACCTCCAAGTCGACATCGTTTACGGCGTGGACTACCAGGGTATCTAATCCTGTTTGCACCCCACGCTTTCGCACCTGAGCGTCAGTCTTCGTCCAGGGGGCCGCCTTCGCCACCGGTATTCCTCCAGATCTCTACGCATTTCACCGCTACACCTGGAATTCTACCCCCCTCTACGAGACTCAAGCCTGCCAGTTTCAAATGCAGTTCCCAGGTTAAGCCCGGGGATTTCACATCTGACTTAACAGACCGCCTGCGTGCGCTTTACGCCCAGTAATTCCGATTAACGCTTGCACCCTCCGTATTACCGCGGCTGCTGGCACGGAGTTAGCCGGTGCTTCTTCTGCGGGTAACGTCAATCGACAAGGTTATTAACCTTATCGCCTTCCTCCCCGCTGAAAGTACTTTACAACCCGAAGGCCTTCTTCATACACGCGGCATGGCTGCATCAGGCTTGCGCCCATTGTGCAATATTCCCCACTGCTGCCTCCCGTAGGAGTCTGGACCGTGTCTCAGTTCCAGTGTGGCTGGTCATCCTCTCAGACCAGCTAGGGATCGTCGCCTAGGTGGGCCGTTACCCCGCCTACTAGCTAATCCCATCTGGGTTCATCCGATAGTGAGAGGCCCGAAGGTCCCCCTCTTTGGTCTTGCGACGTTATGCGGTATTAGCCACCGTTTCCAGTGGTTATCCCCCTCTATCGGGCAGATCCCCAGACATTACTCACCCGTCCGCCACTCGTCACCCGAGGAGCAAGCTCCTCTGTGCTACCGTCCGACTTGCATGTGTTAGGCCTGCCGCCAGCGTTCAATCTGAGCCATGATCAAACTCTTCAATTTAAGTTTGATTTGCTGAAACAAGTCCAGCGGTGCTCATCTGTAAAACGTCATAATGAATTTCATTATGTGTTCACTCGTGAGGCTTTGATATTTTTTACGTCCGGAGACGCTGATATCAATCCTGCGAGTGCCCACACAGATTGTCTGATAAATTGTTAAAGAGCAGTGCGAACAGCGGGTTAACCGTCTGTCGCGAGGTGGCGTATATTACGCTTTCCTCCTTCAGAGTCAACCTCTTTTTCAGAAGTTTTTCTCCGGCGGCTCAGTTGCCTGACCCTCTCAACACCGCATTCCGTAAGCCGTTGTGCCGTGTCGATGGAGGCGCATTATAGGGATCCGATTTAATTGCACAACCCTTTTTTTGGATCTTTTTACTGACTGCCGAGAAAACATTCACATTGATTAGATCACCAACGATCCGGCGCAAAATCCCCTTGCCAGTTGGTCACAATCGCATCAGGCTGCCGGTAAACACAGTAAAGGAGAGCACAATGACTGTAGCGTTACGTCCTTATAAACATCTCTTCCCGCAGTTGGGTCTGCGCGTCATGGTTGATCCCACCAGCGTTGTGGCGGGTGACGTAATCATGGAAGACGATGTCGGTATCTGGCCTCTGGTGGCTATTCGTGGTGATGTGAACCAGGTTCGCATCGGCGCCCGCACCAATATTCAGGATGGTAGCGTGCTGCATGTTACCCATAAGTCTGATGCTAATCCTGCAGGTTTCCCACTGGTGATCGGTGAGGATGTTACTGTCGGACATAAAGCCATGCTGCACGGTTGTACTATTGGCAATCGCGTACTGGTTGGAATGGGGTCAATTGTGCTGGATGGCGTGATTGTTGAGGATGACGTTCTGATTGGTGCCGGGAGCCTGGTTCCTCCCGGTAAGCGGCTGGAAAGTGGTTATCTTTATGTAGGCAGTCCGGTCAAACAGATCCGACCGCTGAATGAAAAAGAAATAGCAGGATTGCTCTACTCTGCCAGCAACTATGTCAGTTGGAAGAACGACTACCTGGCCGGCGACAGCCAGATCCATCCTTCATTATCGACCTGATCGTTACGGATACAGTCCTCCGCCTGATCTTCCAAATCCCAGCGATGGTCACGAAACAGTGCCATCGCATCCCCTTCCCCGAATTGTTGGTGTAAAGCCGTCACACTGATGGCACAGGTTAGCCCCATGCCATTGACCAAAACAGGGAAACAGACAGCCATTAATGTCGTATCCAGCGTTTCACGATCTGGAAACTGGATAGCCTGATTCACGACGACAGCTCCGCTTTCAATGACGCGATCACCGGCGCAATTTCCGGCATGATGCCATGCCATAAATGAAATGCATGCGCGGCTTGCCCCACCAGCATGCCTAATCCATCCGCAAGATGCGATGAACCCTGTTGTTGGCACCAGCGCAGAAAAGCGGTTAATCCGTTCTGATAAAACATGTCATAGCAGTGTAAATCAGCATGGATTAATGATGAGGGTAATGGCGGCACATCGCCATTAATGCCACTCGATGTCGCGTTAATCAGTAAATCAAATTGTTTACCACTCAGCGCATTAAATGAACATGCACTCACCGCCCCATACTGTCCGAACGCCTTTGCCATGCTTTGGGCACTCGCAGCCGTGCGGTTGACTAGCGTAATCGTCGTTCCCAGAGAAAGCAGAGGCAGGATAACGCCACGTGCTGCCCCACCAGCCCCCATCAGTAAGACACGATCGCCTGGTTTGATCATCGACAGACGCTGAAGATCGCTGACTAAACCAATGCCGTCCGTATTGTCGCCAAGAATCTGTCCGTCCGGGCACTTTTTCAACGTGTTAACCGCCCCCGAGGTAGAAGCCCGCTCGGTCAGTTGATCGGCATATTCCCAGGCCTGCTGCTTGAAAGGTAACGTGATATTTGCGCCCGCTCCGCCTTGGGCAAAAAACGTCGTAACCGCCTCGGGGAAACTATCCACAGGCGCTTCAATACGATCATATTGAAGGGTGATCCCCGTTTGTCTGGCAAAAGCCTGATGGATTTGCGGCGACTTACTGTGGCTTATTGGGTGACCAAAAACGGCAAAATGTGTCATCTGCTAACCCTGCCGTATCTGGTTGCCGCTGATGACGTCGCGGATCTCGGAGGGATTTAACCTGCCTCCCGTGTTCCCGTTGAGCACGGGGAACGCCGGACCAAACTGCCGTTTGACTTCATCTACTGTGCGACAGGGCGGCTGCCCTGAAAGATTCGCACTGGTTGACACCAGAGGCTTGCCAAACGCCCGGCACAACGCCTGAACGTCAGGATGATCGCTGACGCGAATAGCCAGAGAATCGAATTGTCCGGTTAACCAACGCGGCGTATGCGGTGCCGCAGGCACGACAAAGGTCACCGGGCCGGGCCAGCAGGCAAACATACGTTCACGCTGCATCGCCGTTAACACGTGATCGGAAACGTAGGGCATGAGCTGGCCATAATCGGCCGCTATCAGAATCAATCCTTTTTCCACGGGCCGCCGTTTCAACGCCAACAGCGCCATGACGGCCGATTCATTATCAGGATCGCAGCCCAGGCCGAATACCGCTTCTGTAGGGTAAGCAATGACTGCATGTTGCTTCAGATGGTTCACACAATCCTGGAGTGAGCCGGAAACTGGTTGATTTTGCATGATGATGTCTTACGTCTCTTCAATGATAGCTTTGCCACAACGTTTACTGGCGCAAAAAAGCCGGGTGCCTTGCGTGGTCTTTTTTTCAACTAAAAGTGGAAATTCACAATGCGGACAACGCCCGGCCACGGGTGTCAGGTTGACGGCAAACTGGCAGGCTGGATAGCGATCACAGGAATGAAACGTTTTACCAAAGCGCGATCGCCGCTGTACCAGTTTACCCTGCTGACACTGCGGGCAATCGAGAGTCGTCTCATCAGGTTTATCGATCGTTTCTGTGTAATCACATTCTGGATAATGGCTACAGCCAATGAACATACCAAAACGGCCCTGGCGTAATACTTTATCTGCGCCACATTGCGGGCAGGCGTGACCTTCCAGAACTTTCACAACGTGCCCGTCGGCCTGGTTGCCCAAGGGCCGAATGTAATCGCAGGCAGGGTAGTTTGCACAGCCCAAAAAAGGGCCGTGTTTTCCTGAACGTATAACAAGTTCTGCCCCGCAAGCGGGGCAGGGATCCTGTTTACGCACAGTGAAGAGTGCGGTTTTACTCATAACGATAATGCATCAGTGAAATTTAATGCAGCATACCTTCGTTGACGTCGAATAACAGTTCTTCCATTTGTTGGTAGGCATTTTCACATCCTGGGATGTTAAAAAGCACCATCAACACCACCCATTTAAGATCCTCAAGATCGAAATCAAGAGTATCAAGCGCCATGACACGTTCAATGACCATTTCTCGTGTTTCAAGGCTCAATACCTGAATTTGTTCCAGGAAGAGCAGGAAACCGCGGCTTTCGGCATCTAAACGCTTGCTCTCTTCATCTGTATAGATGCGCATGGAGAGCGGATCATTTGCCAGTAAAATTGGTGCGACCAGACCTTCCTGGTAGTCTGCCAACTTTTCTAACCAGTTCAACGCGTTATAAATGTCTTCGCGATGAAAACCGGCATCCGTCAAGTCATCTGTCAATCTGTCCTGATCAACACCCATTTCTGCTTCGTTGTGGATATAGGTCTCAAACAAGTACATGAGTACGTCGAACATGGCATGCCCTCCTCAATCGGACATAGCCGCCGGGTACAGCTGCGATCCATCCTGCTAACTCCAGTTCCAGCAACTGAGCTGTAATAACTGGCACAGGTTGGCCGGCACGTTCAGCGACAACGTCAACAGGTGTAACCTCATCACCTACGTTAGCCAACAGCTCGGCAAATGGCAATGGAGCATCGTCACTGGCATCAGAATAAATTTCGTCTGATTGTGTAACAGGTAACCAGTTAAGCATAGCGCGTAAATCTTCAATGATGTTATTAGGATGTGCCACCAGCATTGCTCCCTGCTGAATCAACCAGTTTGTTCCCTCACTGCCGCTGTTGCCCAATGCTCCAGGCAAGGCATAAACAGCGCGATTTTGCTCTAATGCGTAACGGGCTGTGACTAATGAACCACTCTTTAATGACGCTTCAATGACTAACACGCCCTGGCTTAATCCGCTGATAATCCGGTTTCTGCGTGGAAACCGGTGTGCCAGAGGAAGTGCATCAAGCGGAAACTCGGATATCACCGCGCCCCCCTGCTCGACAATTTCCTGAGCCAGCGCAACATGCCTCCTGGGATAGAGGTGGGCCAGTCCGCTGCCCAGTACCGCAACGGTTTTCCCCCTCACGTTCAGCGCAGCACGATGTGCAACACCATCAATACCGAGAGCCAGGCCGCTGGTGATGGTGAAGCCACTGAGCGACAACGCCTGTGTGAACACGTCACACCAGTAACGACCGGAGTGAGAGCACTGGCGGCTGCCCACCACCGCCAGCTGCGATGTACCCAGAACGGAAGGATCGCCCTTTACATACAGCAAAGGAGGAAAACAGCTGATTTCAGTGAGCTGAGCGGGATAAAGCGGATCAAGGGCGGTAATCAAATGATGTAACGGGCTTTGCGACAGCCACTTGTTTACCGTTTTCAGCCAACCCGGGGAGAGATGATGGTAATGGTGGCGCTGTGAAACCTCTAATCCATTCTGGGTCAACACATCGTCAACATCTTTGCCTTCAGACAGTTGCTGTGCCGCCTTTAACCAACGCCTGCCGGTTAAGCCCGGTATAGTGCCCAGCCGCAGTAATTGCTCCCGTTTTCTCATCTTCAAAGCCCTCTGACAAGCATCGCGTCCCTCCGCAGAATGCTGTCAATCGGGTAGTAAAAAGTCTACAATATGAGGAAGTAATCTTTCCCTTTTAGAATTTATATCTGGATATTTATGTCAGTTTTACAGGTATTACATTTCCCTGACGAGCGCCTGCGCAAAATTGCCGCGCCTGTTAAAGAAGTTAACGCGGACGTTCAGCGTATCGTCGATGATATGTTCGAAACCATGTATTCCGAAGAAGGTATCGGCCTTGCCGCGACGCAGGTGGATATTCATCAGCGCATCATTGTGATTGATGTCTCTGAAAACCGCGACGAACGCCTGGTCTTAATCAATCCTGAGCTGCTGGAAAAGAGCGGCGAAACGGGTATCGAAGAAGGTTGCCTGTCTATTCCTGAGCAACGTGCCTTTGTGCCTCGTGCCGAGCGGGTAAAAGTCCGTGCACTGGACCGCGAGGGTAAAAGCTTCGAACTTGAAACCGGTGATCTTCTGGCTATCTGCATCCAGCACGAAATCGACCATCTCGATGGTAAGCTGTTCATCGATTATCTTTCGCCTTTAAAGCGTCAGCGCATTAAAACAAAGTTAGAAAAGCTGGCGCGTCAAAATGCTCAGGCTTCCTGAGATCGGAATAAGGGATAAACGTGTCTGCTCCGCTTAAAATTATCTTTGCTGGCACGCCAGACTTTGCAGCGCGTCATCTTGACGCGCTGCTTGCTTCTGAGCATCAGATTGTCGGCGTCTTCACCCAGCCGGATCGTCCTGCAGGTCGCGGCAATAAGTTGACCGCCAGCCCGGTCAAGTCATTGGCCCAGGCTCACAACATTCCGGTATTTCAACCCCAATCCCTGCGCCCGGCCGAAAACCAACAGTTGGTTGCAGACTTACAGGCTGACGTCATGGTTGTCGTCGCTTATGGGCTCATCCTGCCAAAAACCGTGCTTGAGATGCCCCGTTTGGGTTGTATCAACGTGCACGGTTCCCTGTTACCACGCTGGCGTGGCGCCGCGCCTATTCAGCGCGCACTCTGGGCGGGTGACAGCGAAACCGGCGTGACCATTATGCAGATGGATGTCGGGCTGGATACGGGTGACATGTTGTTAAAACTCGCCTGTCCGATTAGCGCTGAAGACACCAGCGCAACGCTTTACGATAAGCTGGCAGATCTGGGTCCGGCAGGGTTGATGACCACATTATCCCAGTTACGTGACGGTAACGCGCAGGCCGTTCAGCAGGATGAAAGTCTGGCTAACTACGCAGAAAAACTGAGCAAAGAAGAGGCGCGCCTTAACTGGACGTTGCCGGCTGAACAGCTGGAACGCTGCATTCGTGCTTTTAATCCCTGGCCGATAAGCTTCTTTATGGTGAATGACCAGCCGGTGAAAGTCTGGCAAGCCAGCGTCTTACCTCATGTCAACAAGCAGCCGGGAGAGATTATCCAGGCTGACAAACACGGCATTCACATTGCCACTGCCGACGGCGTGCTGAATTTACTTCAGCTTCAACCCGCCGGTAAAAAAACGATGTCAGCACAGGACCTGCTTAACTCGCGTCGCGAATGGTTTGAAACCGGCACGCTTCTGGACTGACCCTCAGGCCCGGCAAAACCGGGCCTTTTGCTTGATGGCACTATCTTATGACTAAATCAACCAATCTTCGTAGCCTGTCTGCTCAACTGATCGAACGCGTTGTCGATAAAGGCGAATCACTCAATACCGCCTTGCCCGCGGCACAGAAAAAACTCTCAGATAAAGATGCTGCCCTGGTACAAGAGATCTGCTTTGGTGTACTGCGCACGTTACCGCAGCTAGAAGCGCTGATCGGCAAACTGATGGAACGTCCCTTAACGGGTAAGCAGCGTACGCTGCATTTCCTGATTATGGTGGGCTTATATCAGCTACTTTATACACGCGTGCCCGCTCATGCAGCATTAGCGGAGACAGTGGCCGGGGCGGAGGTGCTGAAACGCGCAAACCTGAAAGGATTAATCAATGGCGTCTTGCGCCAGTTCCAGCGTCAGCAGGAAGCCCTTCTTGCCAGTATTCAGGATGGTCCTCAGCGTCATCTTCATCCGGGCTGGTTACTGAACCGGCTTCAGCAGGCATGGCCAGAGCAGTGGCAGCAAATTGTTGAGGCAAACAACCAGCGACCACCGATGTGGTTGCGTGTTAATCGCCAACATCATTCACGTGACAGCTGGCTGGCGCGCCTCACCGCAGAGGAGAAGAGTGCTGCTGTCGCCCAAGATGTGCCAGAAGCGCTGCGTCTTGCGGCGCCTGCACCGGTTACTCTGCTGCCTGGCTTTGAGCAAGGCTGGTTTACGGTACAGGATCTCTCCGCTCAACGCTGTGCGCTTCTGCTTGAGCCAAAAAACGGTGAGCAGATTCTGGATCTCTGCGCGGCGCCGGGAGGGAAAACGACCCACATTCTGGAGATTGCTCCCGAGGCACAGGTGCTTGCTGTCGATGTTGATGCCCAACGACTGAAACGCGTGAATGAAAATCTGACTCGTCTGGGGATGACCGCCGAGGTAAAACAGGGAGATGGGCGCACGCCGCAGCAGTGGTGCGACCAACGTCAGTTTGACCGCATTTTGCTGGATGCGCCCTGCTCAGCGACCGGCGTTATCCGCCGGCATCCCGACATTAAGTGGTTACGTCGCGATCGCGACATTGCAGAGCTGGCCGCATTACAACGTGAAATTCTGGATGCGACCTGGCCGCTGCTCAAACCCGGCGGTACGATGATCTATGCAACCTGCTCTGTCTTACCGGACGAGAACCAGCGGCAAATCAGCGAGTTCATCGAGCGTCACGCTGATGCGGAAGCGGTTTCATTGTCCGGCGCGCCCCTGAACGGTTGGCAGGTCTTTCCCGAGGCAGAAGGCGGAGATGGTTTTTTCTACGCTAAGCTGGTGAAACGCACGGGTCCACTCTGAAAAGGCATTGATAAGCGATGAAAATCATAATTCTTGGTGCTGGTCAGGTCGGCGGCACACTGGCAGAAAACCTGGTTGGTGAAAATAACGATATTACCGTTGTGGATACAGACTCAACGCGGTTACGCCAACTGCAGGACAAATTTGATTTACGTGTCGTGCAGGGCCATGGTTCTCACCCACGTATTCTCCGTGAGGCCGGTGCAGAGGATGCCGATATGCTGGTTGCCGTGACCAGCTCGGATGAAACCAATATGATTGCCTGCCAAATCGCTTATTCGCTTTTCAACACGCCAAATCGCATCGCCCGTATCCGTGCGGCGGACTATCTGCGCGACGCCGATAAACTGTTTATTCCTGAAGCCGTGCCCATCGATCATTTGATTTCGCCTGAGCAACTGGTCATCGACAACATATATCGTCTGATTCAGTATCCTGGTGCACTGCAGGTCGTTAACTTTGCCGAAGGTAAGGTCAGTCTTGCCGTTGTCAAAGCCTATTATGGCGGTCCGCTCGTAGGCAATCCGCTGTCGATCCTGCGGGACCATATGCCACATATCGATACGCGCGTGGCGGCAATCTTCCGTCAGGATCGCCCTATCCGTCCACAGGGATCCACCATTATTGAAGCAGGGGATGAGGTCTTTTTCATTGCCGCAAGCCAGCATATTCGTGCAGTCATGAGTGAAATGCAGCGGCTGGAAAAACCCTATAAACGCATCATGTTGGTGGGCGGCGGAAATATTGGTTTTGGCCTGGCGCAGCGGCTTGAGAAAAATTACAGCGTCAAACTCATTGAGCGTAATCCTCAGCGTGCTGCCGAGCTGGCAGAACAGTTACATGATACAGTGGTGTTCTATGGTGATGCGTCCGATCAGGAGCTGCTGGCGGAAGAGCACATCGAGCAGGTCGACTTATTCATTGCCGTCACCAACGATGACGAAGCGAATATTATGTCGGCCATGCTGGCTAAAAAAATGGGTGCCAAGAAAGTCATGGTGCTGATACAACGACGGGCTTACGTCGATCTGGTCCAGGGCAGCGTAATTGATATTGCCATTTCGCCACAGCAGGCCACGATTTCAGCCCTGTTAGGGCACGTGCGCAAAGCGGACATTGTAGGCGTTTCGTCTTTACGCCGCGGTATTGCCGAAGCCATTGAAGCCATTGCGCACGGTGATGAAACCACCTCACGCGTGGTGGGACGGTCAATTGATGATATCAAGCTTCCACCAGGCACATTGATTGGTGCGGTGGTTCGCGGCGATGATGTGATGATAGCGAATGACAACCTGCGTATTGAACAGGGCGACCACGTCGTCATGTTTTTAACCGATAAGAAATTTGTACCGGACGTCGAACGCCTGTTTCAGCCAAGTCCGTTCTTCCTGTAAAAAATTCAGGGCTGTGTCTGACATCATTTAGCAAATTGTTCGCAGCAATGGCAAATATGGCAAGCTTTGTTAAACTTTATGGCATTGGCTAAGGCAAGGAGAGAAGTATGAGTTTATTCAAAGAGTTTCGTGATTTTGCGATGCGCGGCAATGTGGTTGACCTGGCAGTCGGTGTCATCATTGGTGCGGCATTTGGTAAAATTGTTTCATCATTGGTGGCGAACATCATTATGCCACCTTTGGGTTTGCTGATTGGCGGCGTTGATTTCAAATCGTTTAGTTGGGTGCTTAAACCCGCCGTAGGTAATGCGCCCGCTGTCGTCATGGAATATGGTGTTTTCCTGCAAACCGTATTTGATTTCATCATTGTTGCTTTTGCTATCTTCATGGCAATCAAGTTGATGAACAAACTGTATAAAAAGAAAGAAGTGGAAAAACCGGCCCCCAAACCTTCAAACGAAGAACTGCTTCTGACCGAAATTCGCGACTTACTTAAACAACAAAACACAAAAATTTAAACGACGAAGCCGCTATAACGCGGCTTTTTTGTGCCCGAAAAGCAGAAGGCCAGTGATAAACGGCTTGCTTATCACTGGCCTCCCAGTCTTTTCCTTTTCCATGTTTTGCTTTACGTTTGAAACTGCCCTTCCCTTTTTGTTTCTGTTCGACCCGCTGTCTGAAGAGAGGATCGTGTAACAATGCCTGTAAGGCGTTATCCTGTATTTGCCCTTTCGTATGGCGATAACTGGACATAATTTCTCCGTGTCGTTGATAGAAATAAGGCTGTTAAAGATGCAGCAGCCACTATTATACGCGGATGCTGACGACATAAAACATGCTAATCTGGCGAAATTTTGCGCTTAATTGCGCGGCCATATTCCCCATCCAGAAAATCTGTGCTCATGCCGGCCTGACGAAGTTTAACCTTCAGCAGCAGCAGCCGTTGTGTCTGAATCAGTCGCTCAGGATCGTCAGGATCTAAATGGTGTAACAGATCGCTGACCTGCAGCGCTTCGCGCCGGAGTTCGAGCTCCGGGGGCAGGAAGCCTGCATTTTTTAACAGTCGAAATCCTGCACGCAGCTCAGGTGGAACCTGACTGTCGTCTTCAAGTTGCAGCGGCGCACCTTCACCCGGCAGGTTACTTAGCTCGCCTTTCTCCTGCGCCGCTTTGATATGCTGTTCAACAAGCTGATCAATTAACCACATTGTTCGCCTCCTTCATAACATGACAAGCGTAGCAGACGCGGAACTGCAGACAATAAAAAACCCGCCGAAGCGGGTTTTTCACGTTGCAACAGATTACTCTGCCGCAGCTTCTGCTTGAGCTTCTGGACGATCAACCAGCTCGATGTATGCCATCGGAGCGTTGTCACCAGCGCGGAAGCCACACTTCAGAATGCGAGTGTAACCACCTGCACGGCTCGCGAAACGCGGGCCTAACTCATTAAACAGTTTTGCCACGATCTCGTTATCACGAGTGCGGGCGAATGCCAGACGACGATTAGCTACGCTGTCGGTCTTGGCAAGAGTAATCAGCGGCTCAACTACGCGGCGCAACTCTTTGGCTTTCGGCAGAGTCGTCTTAATGATCTCATGACGAACCAGAGAGCCAGCCATGTTGCGGAACATAGCCTGACGATGGCTGCTGTTGCGGTTCAGTTGACGACCACTCTTACGATGGCGCATGACCTTATCCTTCTCAGTGAAACCTTAACCTGTGATCGGGTTATTCATCAGCAATGCTTGCCGGTGGCCAGTTTTCCAGGCGCATGCCCAGAGACAGACCACGTGAGGCCAGCACATCTTTAATCTCGGTAAGAGATTTTTTACCAAGGTTAGGCGTTTTAAGCAGCTCAACCTCAGTACGCTGTACCAGATCACCGATGTAGTGGATAGCTTCTGCCTTAAGGCAGTTAGCAGAGCGGACAGTCAATTCCAGATCGTCAACAGGGCGCAGCAGGATCGGATCGAATTCTGGTTTCTCTTCTTTCACTTCCGGCTGACGTACATCACGTAAGTCAACGAAAGCTTCCAGTTGTTCTGCCAGGATGGTTGCCGCACGACGAATCGCCTCTTCAGGATCGATTGTGCCGTTGGTTTCCATTTCGATGACCAGCTTGTCCAGGTCGGTGCGCTGCTCTACACGCGCTGCTTCAACATTGTAGGCGATACGGTCTACAGGGCTGTAGCAAGCGTCAACTAACAGACGGCCGATTGGGCGCTCATCTTCTTCCGAATGAATTCGGGCAGAAGCCGGCACATAACCACGACCACGCTGAACTTTGATACGCATGCTAATAGATGCATTTTCATCGGTCAGATGGCAGATCACATGCTGCGGCTTGACGATTTCGACATCACCATCATGGGTAATGTCGGCTGCAGTCACAGGGCCAATGCCAGATTTATTCAAGGTAAGAATAACTTCATCTTTGCCCTGAACTCTTACCGCCAAACCTTTAAGGTTGAGCAGGATTTCCAGGATATCTTCCTGTACACCCTCTTTGGTGCTGTACTCATGCAGTACACCATCAATTTCAACCTCGGTCACCGCGCAACCCGGCATTGATGAAAGCAGAATACGGCGCAGCGCGTTACCAAGAGTATGGCCAAAGCCACGCTCTAAAGGCTCAAGGGTCACCTTGGCGTGCGTCGAACTCACTTGCTCGATATCTACCAGGCGCGGTTTTAGAAACTCTGTCACAGAACCCTGCATTGTGTCCTCTCTTTGGTACTAAGCTTTACTTGGAGTAAAGCTCGACGATCAGGTGTTCGTTAATGTCCGCAGACAGATCGGTACGTTCAGGAATACGTTTGAACACACCTTCCATCTTAGCTGCATCAACTTCCAGCCAGGTTGGCTTTTCACGCTGCTCAGCCAGCTCCAGAGCGGCCTTCACGCGAGATTGCTTTTTGGCTTTCTCACGGATGCTAACGACATCATTCGGAGATACCTGATAAGAAGCGATGTTAACAACGCGACCATTTACCAGAACAGACTTATGGCTCACCAGCTGACGTGCTTCCGCACGCGTGGCACCAAAGCCCATACGATAAACGACGTTGTCCAGACGGCCTTCCAGCAGAGCCAACAGGTTTTCACCGGTGTTGCCTTTCAGACGTGCTGCTTCTTTGTAATAGTTACGGAACTGACGCTCAAGAACACCGTACATACGACGAACTTTTTGCTTTTCACGTAACTGGCCGCCGTAGTCAGACAGACGTGGCTTACGCGCACCGTGCTGACCAGGAGCTTGTTCAATTTTACACTTGGAATCAATCGCGCGAACGCCAGACTTAAGGAATAAGTCAGTGCCCTCACGACGGCTCAGCTTGAGCTTAGGACCCAAATATCTTGCCATTTTCTTTCTCCAACTATCCTAAAAAACGGGGCGTTATACGCGACGTTTTTTCGGCGGACGACAACCGTTATGAGGGATCGGAGTCACATCAGTAATATTCGTGATGCGGAAACCAGCGGCGTTCAGTGCACGAATTGTTGATTCGCGACCCGGACCCGGACCCTTAACCATAACTTCCAGGTTCTTAATACCGTAATCTTTTACCGCTTCTGCACAGCGCTCTGCAGCGACCTGAGCAGCAAACGGAGTGGATTTACGTGAACCGCGGAAACCGGAACCACCGGCGGTTGCCCAACCCAGTGCGTTACCCTGACGATCAGTAATGGTAACGATTGTGTTGTTAAAAGAAGCATGGACATGAGCCACGCCATCTGAGACTTGTTTTCTTACACGCTTACGTGCACGAACTGGTGCCTTTGCCATTATTTACTCACCCCGATTATTTCTTGATCGGTTTACGCGGACCCTTACGGGTACGTGCGTTGGTCTTGGTGCGCTGACCGCGAACCGGAAGACCACGACGATGGCGCAAACCACGGTAGCAACCAAGGTCCATAAGACGCTTGATGCTCAGGGTGATTTCACGGCGCAGATCACCTTCTACAACGAATTTAGCAACTGCATCACGCAGCTGATCAATTTGTTCTTCAGACAGCTCACTGATCTTAACATTTTCAGCAATGCCCGTTGAAGCGCAGATGGCTTTCGAACGAGTCTTACCAATACCGAAAATCGAGGTTAAAGCGATAACGGTATGTTTCTGATCAGGAATGTTAATGCCTGCTATACGGGCCACTATGCACTCCTACTATTTAATATGTACGTACCATGCCGAAAAGCCCGTTTTCAGGATACTCAAATGGAAACGTACAGACATACAAAAGATTGGCTGGCTAATCTAGCCAGCTCAACCCGACTTTGCAAGAAAAATATGTGAAAATCAGCCTTGGCGCTGTTTATGCTTTGGCTCGGCGCTGCAGATCACACGAACGACACCGTCGCGGCGAATGATTTTGCAGTTACGACATAATTTCTTGACGGAAGCACGAACTTTCATTTTTACTCTCCGTAACTTCTCAACCACCTGAATTAACGGCCGTAGCCCTTCAGGTTAGCTTTCTTCAATGCAGACTCGTACTGACTTGACATCATCAGAGTTTGCACTTGAGCCATAAAGTCCATGATGACGACCACTACGATGAGCAGTGATGTACCGCCAAAGTAGAAAGGAACTTTCATCGCATCACGCATGAACTCCGGGATAAGGCAGATAAAGGTAATGTAGAGGGCACCGATTAAGGTTAACCGCGTCATTACTTTATCAATATACTTCGCCGTTTGCTCTCCCGGACGAATTCCCGGTACGAATGCACCAGACTTCTTCAGGTTATCTGCTGTTTCACGCGGGTTGAAAACCAACGCCGTGTAGAAGAAACAGAAGAAGATGATAGCAGTCGCATAGAGTAGCACATAAAGCGGCTGTCCTGGCTGCAAATACATCGAAATTGTTGTCAGCCAGTTCCAACCGGTACCGCCCCCGAACCACGATGCAATCGTTGCCGGGAACAGAATAATGCTGGAAGCGAAGATTGCCGGGATAACCCCTGCCATATTCACTTTCAACGGTAAATGTGTGCTCTGTGCAGCGTATACACGGCGACCTTGTTGACGTTTGGCATAGTTCACCACAATGCGGCGTTGACCACGCTCAACGAAAATAACAAAGAAGGTCACTGCAAATACGAGAACTGCAACCAACAGCAACAGAAGGAAGTGCAGGTCACCTTGCCGCGCTTGCTCGATGGTATGGCCAATGGCCGGCGGAAGACCCGCAACAATACCTGCGAAGATAATGATTGAAATACCGTTACCGATACCACGCTCAGTTATCTGTTCGCCCAGCCACATCAGGAACATTGTCCCGGTAACCAGACTCACAACAGCGGTAAAATAGAATGCAAAGCCTGGATTCATTACCAGGCCTTGCATACCAGGCATATTCGGTAAACCGGTAGCAATACCGATTGACTGGAATATGGCCAATACCAACGTACCGTAACGGGTGTACTGGCTAATCTTACGACGGCCAGCCTCCCCTTCTTTCTTAATTTCAGCTAACGCGGGATGAACCACCGTTAACAGCTGGATAATAATCGATGCCGAAATATACGGCATGATACCCAGAGCAAAGATAGAAGCACGGCTGAGAGCACCACCAGAGAACATGTTAAACATTTCAATGATGGTGCCACGCTGTTGCTCAAGCAGTTTGGCAAGTACAGTGGCATCAATACCAGGGATCGGAATAAAAGAGCCAATACGGAAGACAATCAGTGCACCGATTACAAACAGCAGTCTGCGTTTCAGTTCACCAAAGCCACCTTTGGCACTTTGAAAATCTAATCCCGGTTGTTTAGCCATCTGCTACTTATTCCTCGATTTTACCGCCAGCAGCTTCGATTGCAGCACGAGCACCTTTGGTGACACGCAGGCCGCGAACCGTTACCGGTGCAGAAACTTCACCAGAAAGAATTACTTTAACGAATTCAATCTGAACACCGACAATGTTGGCTGCTTTCAGCGCGTTCAGGTCGACGATACCGCCTTCAACTTTCGCCAGATCAGACAGACGAATCTCTGTGGTGATCATTGCTTTGCGAGAGGTGAAACCGAACTTCGGCAGACGACGGTACAGAGGCATCTGACCACCTTCGAAACCGCGACGTACGCCACCGCCAGAACGAGAGTTCTGACCTTTGTGACCACGACCACCGGTTTTTCCGAGGCCAGAACCGATACCACGACCCAGACGCTTGGTAGCGTGCTTAGACCCTTCGGCCGGAGACAGAGTATTTAAACGCATCTCTTACTCCTCCACTTTAACCATGTAGGAAACCGCGTTGACCATACCGCGTACAGCTGGCGTATCTTCACGCTCTACGGTATGACCAATACGACGCAGACCCAGGCCAACCAGAGTGGCTTTATGCTTAGGCAAGCGGCCGATTGAACTACGGGTTTGGGTGATTTTAATAGTGTTAGCCATCGTGATTACCCCAGAATTTCTTCAACGGATTTACCACGCTTAGCAGCGACCATTTCCGGAGACTTCATATTGCCCAGACCGTCAATAGTTGCACGAACCACGTTAATCGGGTTGGTGGAACCATAGGCTTTTGCCAGAACGTTATGTACTCCAGCGACTTCCAGAACGGCGCGCATTGCACCACCGGCGATGATACCGGTACCTTCTGAAGCCGGCTGCATGAACACACGGGACCCAGTGTGCGCACCTTTAACAGGGTGCTGCAGGGTGCCGTTGATCAGCGCGACATTAACCATATTGCGACGGGCTTTCTCCATCGCTTTCTGGATCGCTGCTGGAACTTCACGCGCTTTACCGTAACCAAAACCAACGCGGCCGTTACCATCACCCACTACAGTCAGTGCGGTGAAGGAGAAAATACGACCACCTTTTACAGTTTTAGATACACGGTTTACCGCGATCAGTTTTTCCTGCAGTTCGCCAGCTTGTTTCTCGATGTGTGCCATCTTAGACCTCTACCTTAGAACTGAAGGCCAGCTTCACGGGCAGCATCTGCCAGTGCCTGGACGCGACCATGATATTGGAAACCGGAACGGTCGAAAGAAACACCAGTGATGCCTTTTTCGATTGCGCGTTCTGCAATAGCTTTACCTACAGCAGCTGCGGCTTCTTTATTACCGGTAAACTTCAGTTGTTCAGTGATAGCTTTTTCTACAGTAGAAGCAGCAACCAGAACTTCGGAACCGTTCGGGGCGATTACCTGTGCGTAAATGTGACGCGGGGTACGATGTACCACCAGGCGAGTAGCACCCAGCTCTTTGAGCTTGCGACGTGCACGGGTCGCACGACGGATACGAGCAGATTTCTTATCCATAGTGTTACCTTACTTCTTCTTAGCCTCTTTGGTACGCACGACTTCGTCGGCGTAACGGACACCCTTGCCTTTATAAGGCTCAGGACGACGGTAGGCGCGCAAGTCAGCTGCAACCTGGCCGATCACCTGCTTATCAGCGCCTTTCAGCACGATTTCAGTCTGAGTCGGACACTCTGCAGTGATACCCGCGGGCAGCTGGTGATCAACTGGATGAGAAAAGCCCAGAGACAGGTTAACTACGTTGCCTTTTACGGCAGCACGATAACCAACACCAACCAGCTGCAGCTTCTTAGTGAAGCCTTCGGTAACACCGATAACCATTGCGTTCAGCAGCGCGCGAGAAGTACCCGCCTGCGCCCAGCCGTCAACGAAACCTTCGCGCGGAGCGAAAGTCAGAGCGTTGTCAGCATGCTTAACTTCAACAGCATCATTGATAGTACGAGTCAGCTCGCCGTTTTTACCTTTAATCGAAATTACCTGACCGTTGAGTTTTACCTCTACGCCGGCAGGAATAACGACAGGTGCTTTAGCAACACGAGACATTTTATTCCTCCGATTACGCTACGTAGCAGATAATTTCGCCACCAAGACCAGCCTGGCGCGCTGCACGATCAGTCATGACACCTTTCGATGTAGAAATGACAGCGATACCCATACCAGCCATTACCTTTGGCAGCTCATCTTTTTTCTTATAGATGCGCAGGCCGGGACGGCTTACTCGCTGAATGCTTTCTACAACAGCTTTACCCTGGAAATACTTAAGAGTCAGTTCCAGTTCCAGCTTGATGTCGCCTTCGATTTTAAAATCTTCAATAAAGCCTTCTTCCTTCAGCACGTTGGCAATTGCCAATTTCAGCTTGGAGGAGGGCATGGTGACCGCAACTTTGTTCGCGGCCTGACCGTTACGGATACGGGTCAGCATATCCGCGATCGGATCTTGCATGCTCATCTGTGTTACTCCCGTGATTCAATTGGTGACAATTACCAGCTAGCCTTTTTCAGACCCGGGATTTCACCGCGCATTGCGGCTTCACGGACCTTGATACGGCTCAACCCAAACTTCCGCAGGAAACCGTGCGGACGACCTGTTTGACGGCAGCGGTTACGCTGACGTGAAGGGCTGGAATCACGCGGCAGACTCTGCAGCTTGAGAACGGCATCCCAACGGTCTTCGTCGGAAGCGTTCACATCAGAAATGATCGCTTTCAGTTCAGCGCGTTTTGCGAAGAATTTGTCTGCTAATTTCACACGCTTAACTTCGCGTGCTTTCATAGATTGCTTAGCCATTAAGTAACCCTACCTTACTTACGGAACGGGAAGTCAAAGGCAGCCAGCAGAGCACGGCCTTCATCATCAGATTTCGCAGTAGTGGTAATGGTAATATCCAAACCACGAACGCGATCGACTTTGTCGTAGTCGATTTCTGGGAAGATGATCTGCTCACGTACACCCATGCTGTAGTTGCCACGACCATCGAATGACTTAGCGGACAAGCCACGGAAGTCACGGATACGCGGTACAGCAATGGTGATCAGACGCTCAAAGAACTCCCACATGCGTTCGCCACGCAGAGTTACTTTACAGCCGATCGGATAGCCCTGACGGATTTTGAAGCCTGCAACTGATTTGCGTGCTTTGGTGATCAACGGTTTTTGACCGGAGATTGCTGCCAGGTCAGCTGCTGCGTTATCCAGCAGTTTCTTGTCAGCGATCGCTTCACCAACACCCATGTTCAGGGTGATCTTCTCGACCCGAGGGACTTGCATGACAGAATTGTAGCCGAACTCACTCATGAGTTTCTGGACTACCTCGTCTTTGTAGTAATCATGCAGTTTCGCCATCGTACTACTCCAAATTACTTGATAGTTTCGCTATTAGACTTGAAGAAACGGACTTTTTTGCCGTCTTCGAATCTAAAGCCTACACGGTCAGCCTTACCGGTTGCCGCATTGAAGAGAGCAACGTTAGAAACCTGAATAGCAGCTTCTTTTTCAACGATGCCGCCTGGTTGGTTCAGAGCCGGAACAGGCTTCTGATGTTTCTTAACCAGGTTGATACCTTCAACGATGACCTTGCCAGAAGACAGGACGTTCTTAACTTTACCGCGCTTACCTTTATCTTTACCGGTTAACACGATAACTTCGTCGTTACGACGGATTTTAGCTGCCATTGTTCGCTCCTTAGAGTACTTCTGGTGCCAGAGAGATAATTTTCATGAACTTTTCAGTACGAAGTTCACGAGTTACCGGCCCAAAAATACGCGTACCGATAGGCTGCTCACTGTTATTGTTTAAAATAACGCATGCATTACCATCGAAGCGAATGACAGAACCGTCCGGGCGACGAACACCCTTCCTGGTGCGCACCACTACCGCCTTCAGGACATCACCTTTTTTAACTTTACCACGTGGAATTGCTTCCTTGATGGTAACTTTAATGATGTCGCCGACGCCTGCGTAGCGACGGTGCGAGCCACCCAGAACCTTGATACACATTACGCGACGTGCACCGGAGTTGTCGGCGACGTTCAGCATAGTCTGTTCTTGGATCATTTCAGTGCTCCGCTAATGTCAACTACTACTTCGGGACCTAGACCTCAGGTCGATTGAAAGCCCCATAATTGAGGGCGCGGCATTATAACACCGGTTCTCGCAGATGGGTAGAAAAAATGAACGGCTCTTGCGAGCCGTTCATTCGATTTTTAAAGAGGGCAGATTCTATTACAGAATTGCTTTCTCTACAACGCGAACCAGAGTCCAGGACTTAGTCTTGGACAGTGGACGGCATTCGCGGATTTCTACCACGTCACCGATTCCACATTCGTTGTTCTCGTCATGGATGTGCAGCTTAGTCGTACGCTTAATGAATTTTCCATAGATTGGATGCTTCACGAAACGCTCGATAGCAACAACTGCAGATTTCTGCATTTTGTCACTAACGACACGACCCTGCAGAGTACGGATTTTATCGGTCATTACGAACCCGCCTTCTCAGTCAGTAAAGTCTTAACGCGCGCAACATCACGGCGAACCTGCTTCAGCAGATGAGACTGCTGCAGTTGGCCAGATGCTGCCTGCATGCGCAGGTTAAATTGCTCACGCAGCAGATTAAGCAGCTCAGTGTTCAGCTCTTCAACGCTTTTTTCACGCAGCTCTGTTGCTTTCATTACATCACCGTCTTAGTTACAAAGGTGGTTTTGATAGGCAGTTTTGCTGCTGCCAGCTTGAATGCTTCACGGGCCAGCTCTTCTGGTACGCCGTCCATTTCATACAGGACTTTACCAGGCTGGATCAGGGCAACCCAATACTCGACGTTACCCTTACCTTTACCCATACGCACTTCCAGCGGCTTCTCGGTGATCGGTTTGTCCGGGAATACACGGATCCAGATCTTACCTTGACGCTTAACTGCACGGGTCATAGCACGACGTGCTGCTTCGATCTGACGGGCAGTCAGACGACCACGGCCAACAGCTTTCAGACCGAAAGTCCCGAAGCTAACATCCGTACCCTGCGCCAGACCACGGTTGCGGCCTTTGTGCACTTTACGGAATTTTGTACGCTTTGGTTGTAACATAGCGACTCTCCTTACTTACGGCCTTTACGCTGCTGCTTTTTAGGTTGAGCAGCCGGTTCCGGTTGTTCAACAGCAGCCATACCACCCAGGATCTCGCCTTTGAAGATCCATACCTTAACGCCGATTACACCATAAGTGGTGTGCGCTTCAGAGGTGTTGTAGTCAATGTCAGCACGCAGAGTGTGCAACGGCACGCGACCTTCACGATACCATTCGGTACGTGCGATCTCGGCGCCGCCCAGACGGCCGCTAACTTCAACTTTAATACCCTTCGCGCCCAGACGCATGGCGTTCTGAACCGCACGCTTCATAGCACGACGGAACATCACGCGACGCTCCAGCTGTGAAGTGATGCTGTCAGCAACCAGTTTAGCGTCCAGTTCCGGTTTACGGACTTCGGCGATATTGATCTGTGCAGGTACGCCAGCGATTTTCGCCACGACCGTGCGCAGTTTTTCTACGTCTTCACCTTTCTTACCGATCACGATGCCAGGACGAGCGGTGTGAATGGTCACACGGATGCTCTTAGCCGGACGCTCGATAACGATACGAGATACAGACGCCTTAGCCAGTTCCTTAGTCAGGTACTGACGTACTTTAAAGTCGCTGTCCAGGTTGTCAGCGAATTCTTTGGTGTTCGCAAACCAGGTAGAGTTCCATGGTTTTACAATACCCAGGCGAATACCATTAGGATGTACTTTCTGACCCATTGCTAGTCTCCAGAGTCTCAGCGATCGGACACAACCACAGTAATGTGGCTGGTGCGCTTCAGGATGCGATCTGCACGACCTTTTGCACGCGGCATAATGCGCTTCATGCTTGGGCCTTCGTCGACGAAAATTTTCGCGACTTTCAGATCGTCGATATCAGCGCCATCGTTGTGTTCAGCGTTAGCAATGGCAGATTCCAGAACTTTCTTGACCAGTACAGCCGCTTTCTTGTTGGTGTAGGTCAAAATGTCCAGTGCCTGCGACACTTTCTTACCGCGGATCAGGTCAGCAACAAGGCGAACCTTCTGAGCAGAAGAACGAGCGTGGCGATGTTGAGCTAAAGTTTCCATCTCTTCCTCCTACTTATTTCTTCTTGGCTTTTTTATCAGCCGCGTGACCGCGATAAGTACGTGTCGGCGCGAATTCACCCAGTTTGTGACCAACCATTTCGTCGGAAACAAAGACAGGAACGTGCTGACGACCATTATGGACAGCGATGGTCAAACCGATCATGTTAGGAAAGATCGTTGAACGACGGGACCAAGTGCGCAAAGGCTTCTTGTCACCGCTTTCCACCGCTTTCTCTACCTTCTTCAGCAAGTGCAGGTCAATAAAAGGACCTTTCTTGAGAGAACGTGGCATGGCTTATCCTCTAATATTATTTGCTACGGCGACGTACGATAAACTTATCGGTACGCTTGTTGCTACGGGTCTTCTTACCTTTGGTCTGAACGCCCCACGGGGTTACCGGGTGCTTACCAAAGTTACGACCTTCACCACCACCGTGCGGGTGATCTACTGGGTTCATCGCGGTACCACGAACGGTCGGACGAACACCACGCCAACGGGTTGCACCGGCTTTACCCAGAACGCGCAGCATATGCTCAGCGTTACCGACTTCGCCCAGTGTTGCGCGGCAGTCAGCTTCGACTTTACGCATTTCACCTGAACGCAGACGCAGGGTAACGTAGGAACCTTCACGCGCAACGATCTGCACGTAAGCACCGGCTGAGCGAGCAATCTGACCGCCTTTGCCTGGTTTCATTTCTACGTTGTGAACGGTAGAACCCACCGGGATGTTACGCATCGGCAGTGTGTTACCTGCTTTGATCGCAGCATCAACGCCAGACTGAATCTGGTCGCCGGCTTTCAGGCCTTTAGGGGCCAGGATGTAACGGCGTTCGCCGTCTTTGTACAGAACCAGTGCGATGTTCGCAGAGCGGTTCGGATCGTACTCAAGACGTTCAACGGTTGCCGGGATACCATCTTTGTTGCGTTTGAAATCAACCAGACGGTAAGCCTGCTTATGACCACCACCGATGTGACGGGTAGTGATGCGACCGTTGTTGTTGCGGCCACCGGATTTGCTGTTTTTTTCCAGCAATGGAGCAAACGGCTTGCCCTTGTGCAACTCTGGGTTCACCACTTTAACGACGTGGCGACGACCCGGAGATGTCGGTTTACATTTAACAACTGCCATTGTCTTTCTCCTCCGACTTACTCAGCGCCGCCGACGAAGTCCAGATTCTGGCCTTCCTTCAGGGTGACGTAAGCTTTTTTCCAGTCGCTACGACGACCGATACGCTGTCCGTGACGCTTAACCTTACCTTTAACAACCAGGGTGTTTACGTCTTTAACTTCTACTTCGAACAGCTTCTCAACAGCAGCAACGATCTCTGCTTTAGTCGCGTCTTTAGCTACTTTGAGTACGATGGTGTTGGTTTTTTCCATCGCGCTAGATGCCTTTTCAGATACGTGCGGCGCGCGCAGTACTTTCAGCAGACGTTCTTCACGGATCATGCCAGCATCTCCTCAACTTGCTTAACTGCATCAGCAGTCATAACGACTTTGTCGAAGGCGATCAGGCTAACTGGATCGATACCCGCTGCATCACGCACGTCAACCTTGTACAGGTTACGCGCAGCCAGGAACAGATTCTCATCCAGTTCACCGGTGATGATCAGCACGTCTTCCAGCGCCATGTCTTTCAGCTTCTGCGCCAGCAACTTAGTTTTCGGTGCTTCAACAGAGAACTGCTCGACGACGATCAGACGATCTTGACGTACCAGTTCGGACAGGATGCTTTTCAGCGCGCCGCGGTACATCTTTTTATTAACTTTTTGACTGTGGTCTTGTGGCTTCGCAGCAAAGGTCACGCCACCTGAACGCCAGATCGGGCTCTTTACAGAACCTGAACGCGCACGGCCGGTGCCTTTCTGACGCCAAGGCTTTTTGCCTGAACCGGTTACTTCAGCGCGAGTTTTCTGCGCGCGAGTACCCTGGCGGGCGCCTGATGCGTAAGCAACAACAACCTGGTGAACCAGCGCTTCGTTGAAATCACGACCGAAGGTAGTTTCGGAAACAGTCAGCGCGCTCTGCGCGTCTTTCAATACTAATTCCATTGCTATCCCCTTACGCCTTCACAGCTGGTTTAACGATCAGGTCGCTACCGGTAGCACCGGGAACTGCACCTTTAACCAGCAGCAGGTTGCGCTCAGCGTCAACACGTACTACGTCCAGGCTCTGAACAGTTACGCGCTCATTACCCAGCTGACCTGCCATTTTCTTGCCTTTGAACACTTTGCCCGGAGTCTGGTTCTGACCGATAGAACCCGGAACGCGGTGAGACAAGGAGTTACCATGGGTAGCGTCCTGGGTACGGAAGTTCCAGCGCTTAACGGTACCTGCGAAACCTTTACCTTTAGAGGTGCCAGTTACGTCTACTTTTTTAACGTCAGCGAAAATTTCAACGCTGATGCTCTGACCTACGGCATACTCATCACCTTCAACGGTGCGGAATTCCCACAGGCCACGGCCAGCTTCTACGCCAGCTTTAGCAAAATGACCAGCTTCAGGTTTGGTCACACGGTTTGCTTTTTTAGCACCGGTGGTAACCTGAATTGCCTGGTAACCATCGTTTTCCAGGCCTTTGACCTGAGTAACGCGGTTCGCTTCAACTTCGATTACGGTTACTGGGATAGAAACGCCATCTTCAGTGAAGATGCGGGTCATACCCACTTTTTTACCGACTAAACCAATCATTGTTTCAACCTCTCAATCGCTCGATGACCTGATTAACCCAGGCTGATCTGCACGTCAACACCGGCAGCCAGGTCCAGACGCATCAGAGCATCAACGGTTTTCTCAGTTGGCTCAACGATGTCTACCAGACGCTTGTGAGTGCGAATTTCGTACTGATCACGCGCGTCTTTGTTAACGTGCGGGGAGATCAGAACGGTAAAGCGCTCTTTGCGGGTTGGCAGCGGGATCGGACCACGGACCTGCGCACCAGTGCGCTTGGCAGTCTCGACGATTTCCGCGGTTGATTGATCGATCAGACGATGATCAAACGCTTTAAGACGGATACGGATTCTTTGGTTCGACATGAGACCAAGGCTCCAAACATTTTATAGACGAAAAAAATTACTACTCGAACCCATTACGATTGATGGGAGAGTGTAATCGTTCAGCATATAACTCCACAGTTGGGAGTATTGTCAGACGGCCCAACATTCTGCCGTCTGCGATTCAGCTCGAATCGCGCCTACCAATATCGGTAGGCCCGCGCATTATACGTATATTTGCTCAGGAAGCAACCCATGTCAGGAATTTGCCGGTGAAAAGTGGAAACTGATGTGCTGGCACAGCCCGCACAAAATGATGAATAAGAGATGTAAAGCCGCAATTTCTCTGTGAGGGGCGCTCCACTCTGCTCATCTTGCCCGCGACGTCAGATGGGCCTTCCGCCAGGCTGAGGCGACATGTCAGTTCATTTGAGGCAATGCGGTGCTTATCATCCTGTTCACTGTCACGGCGCTTGGCGCCGCTCTGGGTAGCACTCTTGCCCTGGCCTGCCAACGTTACTCGCCCACGGCGTCACCGTCCGACTGGTTCCGCGCGCTGTGGACGCCACCTTCGCGATGCATGCTGTGCCGGGCCCCCATCCTGTGGCGCGATAAAATCCCCTTAATCAGCTGGCTGTGTCTTCAGGGGCGCTGTCGTGCCTGTCGCCAGGCTATCGGCGTGCTGCCCCTGCTGTTTGAGCTGACGGGCGCCCTGCTTTGCCTGATGCTGGTGATCGTGTTTAACGCGTGCCCCCTCACCGCAGCATTTATTCTGGTGGCGTCCTGCCTGCTTCTGTTACTTGCGGTTATTGACCAGCGCCACTTCCTGCTGCCGGATGTGCTGACGGGCGCTTTACTCTGGCTGGGACTGTCGCGCTTCTTTTTCGCTGCGCCGCTCTCCGTCACCTCGGCAGTCGGTGGTGCCGTCGCAGGTTACGGTTCACTCTGGCTACTGGCCTGGCTGTATCGTCAGATAAAGCATCAAGAGGGATTGGGTAACGGCGATATCAAACTCTTTGCCGCACTGGGCATATGGTGTGGTTGGCAGGCTCTGCCGTGGATTGCCTTGATAGCCAGTGTGTCAGCCCTGCTTGCCTTTGCGGTCAGGGCTATCATCCACAAGCGCTTGTATATGAACAGCCCGCTTCCTTTTGGCCCTTTTCTGGCCGCCGCGGGCTGGGGAATGATCGTCCTGCAAAGCCTCATTCGTCTCTGATTTGCGCCTGAAGATAGTTTTGAATGCCCATTTTTTTGATCAGATCGAGTTCGGTCTCGATCCAGTCGATATGGTGCTCTTCGTCCGCAAGGATTTCGATCATCATATCCCGACTGACGTAGTCATGAATTTTGTCGGCATACGCGATCGCTTCGCGCAGATCTTTTGCGCCTTCAAGTTCAAGGTTAAGATCGGACTGCAGCATCTCTTCCACATCCTCTCCGACCCTGAGTCGTCCCAGATCCTGCAGATTTGGAATGCCCTCAAGAAACAGAATGCGTTCAATGTATTTGTCCGCATGCTTCATTTCATCAATGGATTCGTGGTACTCAACGTCATTAAGACGCATCAGCCCCCAGTTTTTGAACATCCGCGCATGGAGAAAATACTGATTAATCGCAACCAGTTCATTCCCTAACAGTTTATTGAGATGACTTATGATTTTCGCATCGCCCTTCATTTCACGTCCTCCGCTCATGTTTATTTGAGCGTAGATGCGGTTAAAAAGAAGTCAAAAAAACGCGATGAAAACTGTGGGTATTATCATGTCCCAGGAAAGAAAGCGCTCAGGCGATCTCTTTATACTGCGGAACCTGCTGCATCTCTTCATCCATGATTTCACGGGCGACACGAATGCACTTACCGCATTGCTTACCCACGGGTACGATTTGGCGAAGCTGCTGAATAGATTTCGGCTGGTAGCGGCGCACGACTTCACGGAGGGTCTTATCACTAATGGCATTACACAGACAGACGTACATTTCTTCATCACTCAGTCTATTTCGTGCACACAGTGTAAATGCGAATCGTTTTTATTTCAAACCTACCCTTTGTAGGGAAAACGTTCAGGTAGCCTGTTTAAGCCCAAAAAAAAGAGAGCACCTAAGTGCCCTCTTCTGTCTTGCTGTGACCGCTTACGCGGCCACATCAGATATCACAATTAAGCGATAACTTTAGCAACAACACCCGCGCCAACGGTACGGCCACCTTCGCGGATTGCGAAGCGCAGACCTTCGTCCATTGCGATTGGGTGAATCAGGGTAACAACCATTTTGATGTTGTCGCCTGGCATAACCATTTCAACGCCTTCTGGCAGCTCTACTGAACCGGTCACGTCTGTGGTACGGAAGTAGAACTGTGGACGGTAGCCCTTGAAGAACGGAGTATGGCGGCCACCTTCGTCTTTAGACAGAACGTAAACTTCTGACTCGAATGTGTGTGTGGCTTGATTGAGCCTGGCTTCGCCAGAACCTGACCACGCTGGATGTCTTCACGCTTGATACCGCGCAGCAGAACACCACAGTTTTCGCCTGCCTGACCCTGGTCCAGCAGTTTGCGGAACATTTCAACACCGGTACAGGTTGATTTCGCGGTATCTTTGATACCAACGATTTCAACTTCGTCGCCGACTTTAACGATACCGCGCTCTACACGACCGGTTACAACAGTACCACGGCCAGAGATTGAGAATACGTCTTCGATTGGCAGCAGGAATGGCATATCGATTGCACGTACTGGATCCGGGATGTAGTTATCCAGGTGACCAGCCAGCTCAACGATCTTCTCTTCCCACTCTGGGTTGCCTTCCAGCGCTTTCAGGGCTGAACCGCGAACGATTGGTGTATCGTCGCCCGGGAAGTCGTACTGTGACAGCAGGTCACGAACTTCCATCTCAACCAGTTCCAGCAGCTCTTCGTCATCAACCATGTCACACTTGTTCAGGAACACGATGATGTAAGGAACGCCTACCTGACGACCCAGCAGGATGTGCTCACGGGTCTGCGGCATTGGGCCGTCAGTCGCAGCAACAACCAGGATCGCGCCGTCCATCTGCGCAGCACCGGTGATCATGTTTTTCACATAGTCGGCGTGGCCTGGGCAGTCAACGTGCGCATAGTGGCGAGACGGGGTTTCATACTCAACGTGTGCCGTGTTGATGGTGATACCACGTGCTTTTTCTTCCGGGGTGCTGTCGATCTGATCGAACGCACGTGCCTGGCCGCCGTTGGTTTTAGCCAGAACGGTGGTGATCGCTGCAGTCAGGGTGGTTTTACCGTGGTCAACGTGACCGATGGTGCCCACGTTTACGTGCAGTTTGTTACGTTGAAATTGCTCTTTCGCCATGGCGATATTCCTTACGTTATGCCTTCATCACTCTGGATGAAGGCATCAGTTCAAATTTAAACCGTAGCTTATTTGCTACGAGCTTCAATAACGGCCTGCGCAACGTTGCTCGGTGCGTCGTCATACTTCAGGAACTCCATGGAGTACGAAGCACGACCTTTGGTCAGAGAGCGCAGCTGAGTTGCATATCCGAACATTTCAGACAGCGGAACTTCAGCGTGGATCTGAACGCCAGTAGCGTTAGATTCTTGCCCTTTGAGCATACCACGACGACGGCTAAGGTCACCGATTACGTCACCGGTGTTCTCTTCTGGGGTTTCAACTTCAACCTTCATGATAGGCTCAAGCAGAACAGGCTGCGCTTTCTTAAAGCCATCTTTAAAGGCAATAGACGCGGCCAGTTTAAACGCCAGTTCAGAGGAGTCAACGTCATGGTAAGAACCGAAGTGCAGACGAACACCCAGATCCACAACCGGATAACCTGCCAGTGGGCCTGATTTCAACTGCTCCTGGATACCTTTATCAACGGCCGGGATGAATTCACCAGGAATTACACCACCTTTGATATCGTTGACAAATTCGTAACCTTTCGGGTTAACGCCCGGCTCCAGTGGGTACATGTCGATAACAACATGACCGTACTGACCACGACCACCAGACTGCTTGGCGTGTTTACCTTCGATACCGGTGACTTTAGAGCGAATGGCTTCACGGTAAGCAACCTGTGGTTTACCCACGTTCGCTTCAACGTTGAATTCACGCTTCATACGGTCAACGATGATATCGAGGTGAAGTTCACCCATACCAGCGATGATAGTCTGGTTAGACTCTTCGTCAGTCCATACGCGGAATGACGGGTCTTCTTTCGCCAGACGACCCAGAGCCAGACCCATTTTTTCCTGGTCAGCTTTGGTTTTCGGCTCAACGGCGATAGAAATTACCGGCTCTGGGAATTCCATGCGCTCAAGGATGATGACGTTATCTGGGTCACACAGGGTGTCACCTGTCGTCACGTCCTTCAGGCCGATCGCTGCTGCGATATCGCCCGCACGAACTTCTTTGATTTCTTCACGCTTGTTGGCGTGCATCTGAACGATACGGCCCAGACGCTCACGGTTTGACTTAACCGGGTTGAATACGGTATCACCCGTGTTAACCACACCAGAGTAAACGCGGAAGAAGGTCAGGTTACCTACAAACGGGTCGGTAGCGATTTTAAACGCCAGCGCAGCAAACGGCTCTTTGTCATCGGAATGACGCTCAGCCGGTGTGTCTTTACCGTCGTCCAGGATACCGTTGATCGCGGTAACGTCAGTCGGTGCTGGCAGGTATTCAACAACCGCATCCAGCATCGCCTGAACACCTTTGTTCTTAAATGCAGAACCACAGGTCACCAGGATGATTTCGTTTTTCAGAACGCGCTTACGCAGAGAAGTTTTGATCTCTTCTTCTGTCAGCTCTTCACCGCCGAAGAATTTCTCCATCAGCTCGTCAGAACCTTCAGCTGCGGCTTCAACCAGTTTCGCACGCCATTCTTCAGCCAGTTCCTGCATGTTGGCTGGAATGTCTTCGTAAACGAAGGTCACGCCCTGGTCTTCATCGTTCCAGTTGATCGCTTTCATTTTCACCAGGTCAACAACACCGGTGAAGCTGTCTTCTGCGCCGATAGCCAGCTGAAGTGGGACTGGGTTTGCACCCAGACGCGCTTTCATCTGGTCAACAACTTTCAGGAAGTTAGCACCCATGCGGTCCATTTTGTTAACGAACGCGATGCGTGGAACTTTATATTTGTTAGCCTGGCGCCATACGGTTTCAGACTGTGGCTGAACACCACCAACTGCACAGTAAACCATAACTGCGCCATCAAGCACACGCATAGAACGCTCAACTTCGATGGTGAAGTCAACGTGTCCCGGGGTGTCGATGATGTTTACGTGGTGTGGTTCAAACTGCTTAGCCATACCAGACCAGTAGCAGGTGGTCGCAGCTGACGTGATGGTAATACCACGTTCCTGCTCCTGCTCCATCCAGTCCATGGTTGCTGCGCCGTCATGAACTTCACCGATTTTGTGGTTTACACCGGTGTAGAACAGAACACGTTCGGTAGTTGTAGTCTTACCGGCGTCGATGTGCGCACTGATACCAATGTTACGGTAGCGCTCAATGGGTGTTTTACGAGCCATTTGATTCCTCTGATTCTTAGACGTTCTAAGTTAATAAAGCCCAGCAGGTAAGCCACTGGGACGCCCGCTGGGTTAATAACACCTACGCAGCTGTTACCAGCGGTAGTGAGCGAACGCCTTGTTGGCTTCAGCCATACGGTGAACGTCTTCACGTTTCTTCACTGCAGTACCTTTGTTTTCTGCAGCATCAGAAAGTTCGTTCGCCAGGCGTAAAGCCATAGATTTATCACCGCGTTTACGAGCAGCTTCTACGATCCAACGCATTGCCAGGGCATTACGACGAACCGGACGGACTTCAACTGGAACCTGGTAGGTTGAACCACCAACGCGACGTGACTTAACTTCGACAGTCGGACGTACGTTTTCGAGAGCAACCTCGAACGCTTCCAGGCCATCTTTACCAGCACGTTGAGCCAGGGTCTCAAGCGCGGTATAGACGATAGATTCGGCAGTAGATTTTTTACCATCTACCATCAGGATGTTTACAAATTTAGCCAGCAGCTCTGATCCGAACTTAGGATCCGGCAGAATTTTACGCTGACCAATGACGCGACGACGTGGCATGGAAATACTCCGTTGTTAATTCAGGATTGTCCAAAACTCTACGAGTTTAGTTTGACATTTAAGTTAAAACGTTTGGCCTTACTTAACGGAGAACCATTAAGCCTTTGGCTTCTTCACGCCGTACTTGGAGCGTGACTGCTTACGGTCTTTAACACCTGAGCAGTCCAGCGCGCCACGAACGGTGTGGTAACGCACACCTGGCAGGTCTTTAACACGACCGCCACGGATCAGGATCACGGAGTGTTCCTGCAGGTTATGACCTTCACCGCCGATGTAGGAGGTGACTTCAAAACCGTTAGTCAAACGCACACGGCAAACTTTACGCAGTGCTGAGTTTGGTTTTTTAGGAGTGGTGGTGTACACACGAGTACAAACACCACGTTTCTGCGGGCAAGCTTCCAGCGCCGGCACGTTGCTCTTTGCAACTTTGCGGACGCGTGGTTTGCGAACCAGCTGGTTAACTGTTGCCATTAAATAGCTCCTGGGATTTAGCTTTTTGCTTCGTAAACACGTAATAAATCACCTCGTAGAATTACGAGGAGGCAGAATTTTAGGGCTGTGTCAAAAGGGTGTCAAGAAATAACCAGGGGGTTAACGAATTACCAGGCCATTTGTTGTCGATGTTTTACCGTTAACGCAACGAAGAAAGTATAGTCTACTGGCTGCACAATGGGGGAAATTTGCTCGCCCAGCCCGCGTGCATTCAGGTCCGCTTCCAACGCCCACACGTTTACCCCACTGGCGCTCAGTTTTTCCAACGCCTTACTGCCCTGCATCGCAGCCAGCACGCCGTCCTGCAGCAATAACAGGTCGTCGTCCGGGCTGAGGAGCAAAGACAGCGAATCGATATCACTGTAGGCCGGAGAATGAAATAAAGTATGCAGCATTACACGCTCTTAAAAAGTCACAATACGGTCATAGCTCGCGAGTTTTTGACGCAGCAACGGCGCATCTAAAATCTCAGCATCCAACATGCGCGGCGCACGTTCCGCTAAACCGCGATCCCGTAACGCGTCCCGACACAGGTAACATTGCTCAATATCGTACAGCGCCAGCACACCAAAGGTCGCGGCATAATGACGGGCGTGAATGCTTTCTGGCTGTTGCCCGCTGCAGAGCTGGAGCACGCCATCGCCGATAAAAAACAGGCCAATATCGTCGCTTAACGCGCCGGTGGCCAGCGCAGCATCCAGTCCTTCACGCCCCGCGCTGCTACCATGCGGCGCACGGGTAAAAACAAATGCAACACGATTCATTAAAACTGCACCATACGTTCGCAACGCAGCAGAGCTTCCGCCAGCGCGCCTAACCCCGCCAGCGTAAAGCCGGGTTGAAGATTAGCGCCGGGCAGCGCCAGCCGTGACGCTTCCTGCTGGTCGGTCACGCCGCGGCGTAACGCCGCCGCAACGCAGATATTCAGCGCGACGCCCTGAGTCTGACTGAGTGTCTGCCATGCCCTTACCAGATCAAACTCATCACTGGCCGGTGCCGTCAGCTGATTCGCATTCAGCACCCCTTCGCGGTAAAAGAACACGCTTTCCAGTTGATGGCCGGCTGCCAGCAACGCGTTGGCAAACAGCAAGGCGCTGGTCGCCTGCTGCGTGCCATAAGCCGGTCCCGTCACTAACAGCGCATAGCGCATTAGCGATCCTGCCCCTGAAAGTCGCCATTTTTAAACTGACGGATGTACAGATACACGGTGTGTTTAGAAATATTTAAGCGGTCCGCCACCTGATTAATCGCGTCCTTGATGTCAAAAATACCTTTCTCATACAGGTTCAATACGATCTGACGATTTTTGGCATTATTAGAGACGTTGCGATCGGCGCTCACCTCTTCAATAGTAAATTCCAGCGTTTGCATCACCAGGTCGTCTACCGAACTGGCGAAGTTGACGTTGGAGTCAACCTGATGCATCTCAGGGGGAAGAAATGTCGACATAATCTGCGAAAACGGAACATCAAGGTTCATATTGATACACAGCAGCCCAATCACCCGCTGCTGTCGGTTACGAATCGCGATGGTCACTGACTTCATCAGCACACCGCTTTTCGCGCGGGTAAAGTAGGCACGGGAAACATTGCTGTCTGCACCCTGCATATCGTGCAGCATGCGCAGTGCTAAATCCGTAATGGGCGATCCCACTTTACGCCCTGTGTGCTCGCCGTTAGCAATGCGCACGGCCGAACAGTTCAGATCCTCCAGTGAGTGAAGGACGATTTCGCAATGCGAGCCAATCAACATGGCAAGGCCATCTACGACGGCCTCATACGACTTTAGAATATCGTAATCAGTTTGCTCGAACGGATGCTGCTCCAGAAGATCGAAGTCGCTCAGTTCACCGGGATTGAATGGATTAGACATTGAAGACATCACCCTACATGGCTGGAGCCTGTCTCAGCGGCTTACGGGCAGACTCAATATTGGGATAGTTATGCAGGCGATAGTCTGGCAAATGTCGCGGGCTTATGCCAGAGGTTTGTCATAAACAGAAACCGCCACCCGAAGGTGGCGGTAGACAGATTACTGCGATTTCTTCGCGTCAGCAGCAGGGGCCTGCGTTTTTTCATCCGCTTTCGGAGCAGGTTTGATATCAAGCAGTTCAACATCAAACACCAGGGTGGAGTTAGCCGGAATACCCGGAACGCCGTTTTTACCGTAAGCAAGGTTCGGTGGAATGACCAGCTTGATCTTACCGCCTTTCTTAACGTGCTTCAGGCCTTCGGTCCAGCCCGGGATCACGCCATCAAGACGGAATGACAGAGGCTCACCGCGCGTGTAAGAGTTGTCGAACTCAGTACCGTCAATCAGCGTACCTTTATAGTTGACGACCACGGTATCGCTGTCTTTCGGCGCATCGCCGGTGCCTTCTTTCTCTACTTTGTAAAGCAGACCACTGTCAGTTTTCTTCACGCCGCTCTCTTTGGCAAACTTAGCGCTGTAAGCTTCCCCTTTCTCAGCGTTTTCTTTCGCGTCTTTTTCCATCTTGGCTGAAGCCGCGCCTTTCACACGCACTTCAAACGCCTGCAGTGTTTGCTCGATTTCTTCGTCAGACAGTTTGCTCTTGCCACCGAATGCATCCTGAACACCGGCAATCAGCTGCTGTTTGTCCAGTTTGATGCCCAGCTTCTCTTGTTCTTTCAGAGAGTTGTCCATGTAACGGCCCAGCGATGCACCTAATGCATATGCAGATTGCTGATCTTCGTTTTTGAAGGCAGCGTTTTTTGGAGCCTGGGGAGCAGTCTGAGGTGCATCAGCAGCAGCCGGTGCCGCTGCAGTTTCTGCGGCCATTGCCAGCGGAGCATTTAGCGCAACGGCCATGGTGGTAGCTAACAATGTGACTTTGAACAGTGATTTCATCCTTTCTCCAAAACCGAAGCCTGACACCTCGGGAATCATTGCGGACTGCGGGCCCACACTATAACTTTACGTGGCAGTGGCGAACACTCCCACAGCGTAATTATCCTGGTCTACTTCCGACCTTTTTTGCATCAGGAAGTTTCACCAGAGATGCTGCCATCTGGGCCATTTTCAAGCTAAACACTAAATTAAAGATAAAAAATAGGGCAATTCTGCAACGTCAGCCATTAGAATTGCGCGCTGAGTAGCACCTTAACAGGAGAACAGGTCATGCAACAGTCAGAGTGGGAACAACGTATTGAAACGCTTGAAAGTAAACTGGCTTTTCAGGAGATGACCATCGATCAACTGAACAATACCGTGGTCCAGCATGAACTTGAAATGAGTAAGATGCGCGAACATATGCGCCTGCTGCTTGAGAAGTTCAAAGCCAGCGCGCCATCGATGATTGCCGATCCTTCTGAAGAAACGCCACCGCCTCATTACTGATTCAGGCGGTTATCGACGCGCGCACCGCGACAGGCAGAAAAAAGTAAGGCCACCCGGAGGTGGCCTTGACATGCAGATTTGAACTTAGTGGCTGCAACCGCAACCACCGGTACCGCAACCACCCTGACCGTGGTCATGGCCGTGATCGTGATCGTGGTCATGATCGTGATGATGACCATCGGCACCGTGAACGTGGCCATGGGCCAGCTCTTCCGGTGTGGCTTCACGAATCGCAACCACCTCAACATTGAAGTTCAGGTTCTGACCTGCCAGCATGTGGTTACCGTCAACCACAACATGCTCGTCTTCAACTTCGGTGATTTCAACCGGTACTGGGCCCTGATCGGTTTCTGCCAGGAAACGCATACCAACCTGTAATTCATCAACGCCCATAAAAACGTCTTTTGGTACGCGCTGTACCAGGTTGTCATCGTACTGACCGTAAGCGTCGTTTGCAGGAATGTGCACCTCAAACTTATCGCCCGCTACGTGGTTTTCCAGCGCGTTTTCCAGACCAGAAATCAGGGAACCATGACCGTGCAGATAGTCTAACGGTGCACTCACCGGTGACTCGTCAACCAACACACCGTCTTCTGTACGTACCTGATAGGCCAGGCTTACCACCAGGTCTTTTGCTACTTTCATGATATCTCCTAACCGTTGAGAACAAAGATCCCGTCTCATTGGTCTATTCTTGCGTGCAATAACACCAACCAGAAAGGTTCGGGGCTGAGTACAAGAGGTTATCTTTTTCTCTTGCGACCACAGCGTTAATGGCGTCAATTGTAACGGAATTCAATCCCGCTGTGTGGTTAAGCTTAAAAAAAGCTGGGCCATTTCGCTACTCGGGATGGAAAATTCCGATCACCTGCTCATTGCTGCGAACCTGATCGCGTGCCTGTTTATCCGCTTCGCGCATTTGATGGCCGCACTTCACACACTCAACCACATCGACATTGTTTTCACGCCACATGGCCAGCGTGTCTTTTTCCTGGCAGTGCGGACAAACCGCACCGGCAATAAAACGTTTACGCATGATGCTCTACCTGCCTTCTCTGATTACTGATCGTCGTCCCAGTCATGGATCTGACGCCGTTCATGCTGCATTTCACGCTGGAAGATATCTTCAAGTTCCCGACGGGCTTCACGCGCACGAGAAATCTGTGCATTGTCGGAATGGGCGGGCATCAGTTCCCGTAACATGCGCATATCCAGCCGACGGAAATGCTGCTGTGCGCGGTGCGCCTGATGCGGATGCATACCCAACGACATCAATGTTTTACGCCCCAGTTCCAGCGCACTGGAAAAGGTTTCACGCGAGAACTGCGTAACGCCCGCCTGAAGTAGCTCGTGGGCTTCTACGCGGCCGCGAGCACGCGCCATGATGTGCAGATGCGGAAAATGCTGCTGGCAGAGATGGACAATCGTCATGGCATCTTCCGGATTACTGCAGGTAATCACAATGGATTGCGCACTGGCCGCCCCGGCTGCACGCAGTAGCTCCAGCTCGGTGGCATCGCCATAATAAACCTTGTAGCCATATTTACGCATCAGGCTCACCGCGCTGATATCGCGCTCCAGTACCGTGATACGTTTATTGTTCGCCATCAGCAAGCGGCCAACGACCTGACCAAAACGACCAAAGCCCACCACAATAACCTGCGGCTGATCGTCTTCAACGAACGGCTTTTCAGCATCTTCGTCGATTTCATTGAAACGACGCGCTAACAGACGGTCAATGCCTTGCATCAGCAGTGGCGTCGTCATCATGGACAAGGTCACGGTTACCAGCAGAAGCGGAAGTTGATCGCCCGAAAACAGTTTGGCGGATGACGCGGCTGAAAACAGGACGAAGGCAAACTCACCGCCCTGACTCAGTACACCGGCAAACTGCTGGCGCTCCGAGCTGCGCAGACCATAAATACGCGCCAGTACGTATAAAACCAGGATTTTTACCGCCACCAGCGCCAGTACGCCCAGCAAAATCGCGATAATATGGGTATAGAGCACGCCAAGATTCAGCGCCATGCCGACTGAGATAAAAAACAGCCCCAGCAGCAAACCTTTAAACGGCTCAATCGCCACTTCCAGCTCATGCCGGTATTCACTTTCCGCCAACAGAATGCCGGCGATAAATGTCCCCAGCGCCATGGACAATCCCAGCGCATCCATAAACAGCGCCGATCCTAATACCAGCAGCAGTGAAGCAGCGGTAAACACCTCGCGTACGCCCGATGCCGCGATATAACGAAAAATGGGGCGCAGCAAATAACGGCCACCCACTAACATGCCAGCGAAGGCCAGCACCTTCATGCCCACTTTCATCCAGTCGATACTGCCGCTGTCATTGCCTGCCAGCAGCGGAATCAACGCCAGAGCTGGAATGACGGCCAGATCCTGGAACAGCAGTACTGAAAAGCCTAACTGCCCGGCTTCACTGCGATTCATTCCCTTGTCGCGCATCAGCTGGAGCGCCATCGCCGTGGATGACATTGCCAGACCAATGCCGCCAATAACCGCCGCTCGCCAGTCAAATTTGGTCAGCCACAGCAATACGCCGAGAATGGCCGCTGAAAAAATCACCTGCGCCGCGCCGATACCAAAAATAGAACGGCGCAGCGCCCAAAGCTTTGCCGGATTAAGCTCCAGCCCGATGATAAACATCAGAAACACGACGCCCAGCTCAGAAAAGTGCAGAATCTCATCGACGTCGCTAATAAACCCCAGTCCCCATGGCCCGATAGCAATACCGGCCAGCAAGTACCCTAAAACCGCGCCAATACCGAGACGCGCCGCTACCGGTACGATCAGCACCGCCGCAACGAGATAGATTACCCCCGCGGTCAGTAGCGTTTGTCCTTCCATTTATAACCCTCCATTTGGCAGCGGTGCTGCCAGCCAGTCGCTGTACGCGCGGGCATAGTTTTTCAGTAAATCGGGATCCTGACGGCGAGCCCAGTAAATAATCATCGGCGGCATCCAGTGCATGCGGCACATCTGCGCCGTCAGCTCGAAGGGACGTAAAATGTCATTCATGGCGTAGCGATTTAGCCCCTGGCGCTGAAAGGCGGACTCTGGCTCACCGGTGGTCACAATACTGCGCCAGTATTTGCCTTCGAGCGCATTACCATCCACGCCGTTGGCAAAGCCGCGCGACAGCACGCGATCCAGCCACTCTTTTAACAGCGCCGGGCAGCTGTAGGTGTAAAGCGGATGTTGAAAAATAATCACATCATGCTCACGCAGCAGCTGTTGCTCGTGGTAGACATCAATAAAAAAATCCGGGTAGGCAGCATAGAGATCGTGAACGGTGACATGTTCTGTTTTCTCTGCCGCCTCCAGCAAAATGCGATTTGCCTTTGAATCCTGTGCTTCAGGATGAGCAAAAAGCAGCAAAATCTTAGGTGGCTGCGACATCCTTTCCCTCCAAAGCGTCGTCATTGGTGCAGATTTCCGCTACCATGCACAACGCAACAAAAACCCAATTATGTTGCAGGTAAATTAACATATTCTGACGATACGGCGCTTATGATTGTCTTCTCTGCCCTACAAATTCGCCGCGGTATTCGCGTTCTGCTCGATAACGCGACCGCCACCATCAATCCCGGCCAAAAAGTCGGACTGGTGGGTAAAAACGGCTGTGGAAAATCCACGCTGCTGTCGTTGCTGAAAGGCGAGATCAGCAGCGATGCTGGCTCATTCACCTTTCCCGGCAACTGGTCGCTTGCTTGGGTTAACCAGGAAACCCCTGCCCTGAGCCAGGCCGCCCTTGACTATGTGATCGATGGCGATCGTGAATACCGCCAGCTTGAGGCAGAACTGGCAGAGGCGAACATCAGAAATGACGGAAATGCCATTGCTTTGGTACACGGAAAGCTCGATACCATTCAGGCCTGGACCATACAGTCACGCGCCTCGAGCCTGCTGCATGGACTGGGATTTAGTCAGGAGCAGCTTCAGCGCCCGGTAAGCGACTTTTCGGGCGGCTGGCGCATGCGGCTAAACCTGGCTCAGGCGTTACTGTGCCGCTCAGATTTGTTGCTGCTGGATGAACCGACCAACCACCTCGATCTGGATGCGGTTATCTGGCTGGAGCGCTGGCTGAAAAGCTATGAAGGTACCCTGATCCTGATCTCGCACGATCGCGATTTTCTCGATCCCGTGGTGGATAAAATTATCCACATCGAGCAGCAGACGATGATGGAGTACACCGGGAACTACAGCTCCTTCGAACGCCAGCGCGGCGCCAAACTGGCCCAGCAGCAGGCGTTATATCAGAGCCAGCAGGAAAAAGTGGCGCATCTGCAGAAATATATTGATCGCTTCCGTGCTCAGGCAACCAAGGCGAAGCAGGCCCAAAGCCGCATTAAGATGCTGGAGCGCATGGAGCTGATTGCGCCAGCGCACGTGGATAACCCCTTCAGCTTCAGCTTTCGTGCACCGGAGAGCCTGCCGAATCCGCTGCTGAAAATGGAAAAAGTCACCGCAGGCTATGGCGATCGCATCATTCTTGATGCCATTAAGCTTAACCTGGTGCCCGGCTCACGTATTGGCCTGCTGGGGCGCAACGGCGCCGGTAAATCGACCCTGATTAAGCTGCTGGCCGGTGAGCTCAGTGCCAAAGAGGGTGAGATTGGGCTGGCAAAAGGCATCAAGCTGGGTTACTTCGCCCAGCATCAGCTGGAGTTCCTGCGCCCCGACGAGTCCCCTTTACAGCACCTGTCCCGTATCGCGCCGAAAGAGCTGGAGCAGCAGTTACGTGACTATCTCGGCGGTTTTGGTTTTCAGGGTGATAAAGTCACAGAGATAACAGCGCGTTTCTCCGGTGGAGAAAAGGCGCGCCTGGTGCTGGCGCTGATTGTCTGGCAGCGCCCTAACCTGCTGCTGCTGGATGAGCCAACCAACCATCTGGATCTGGATATGCGCCAGGCACTCACCGAAGCGCTTATCGATTTCGAAGGCGCGTTAGTGGTGGTTTCGCACGATCGTCATCTGTTACGTGCCACCACGGACGATCTCTATCTGGTTCACGATGGCAGCGTAGATGTGTTTCCCGGCGATCTGGAAGACTATCAGCAGTGGCTGAGCGACCTGCAAAAACAGCAGTCTCAGCAGGATGCGGCACCCAGGCAGGATTCCGGCAACAGCGCTCAGGCGCGCAAGGACCAGAAGCGCCGTGAAGCGGAGCTGCGCACGCAGACCCAGCCGCTGCGTAAAGAAATTGAGAAGCTGGAAAAGCAGATGGCAAAATGGCAAAGCCAGCTCGCCGACGCCGAAGCCCTGCTCTCAGATAGCGCCCTCTATGAGCAAAGCCGTAAGGCCGATCTCAGCGCCGCGCTACAAAAACAGGCCGAGAGTAAATCGGCCCTGGAAGAGGTGGAGATGGCCTGGCTGGATGCACAGGAAAAACTGGAAGCCATGCTCACCGCCTGATAAAGGCGGTGATGTTTCTTGCTCTTGCCTTACTCCTCCGCACCGGCTCCAGCGCCGGGTGCGGATCAATAAGGCTGGTCACCTAGCACCGTCGCCCGCTGCATCACTCGCCTCGCCGGATAATAGTCCGCATTCGCATAGTGCTGTGTCACCCGGTTGTCCCAGATAGCCAGATCGTTTGGCTGCCAGCGCCAGCGCACCTGAAACTCGGGCCGGGTCACGTGGGCAAACAAAAAGCCCAGTAGCGCGTCGCTCTCTTTCTGACTGATATCCATAATCCGCGTCGTAAACCCCTCGTTGACAAACAGGGCCTTCTTGCCACTCACGGGATGGGTGCGGATTACCGGATGATAAACAGGGGGATTTTTCGCCACAGCCTGCTGCCACTGCCGATGCGCCTCTTCCGTCTTGCGATGCTTATATTCAGGAAACGCCTTGGTAAAGTCATGCTCTGCACGTAACTCAACCAGTAATGTCTTAAAAGGCGCAGACAGCGCCTCATAAGCGGCAATGCCGCTGGTCCACAACGTATCGCCGCCAGACTCAGGCAGCACTTTAGACGCAAGTAACGCCACGGCGGGCGGCGTTTGAATAAAGGTCACATCGGTATGCCAGTTGTCATTATCCGGCGGATTATCCTGGTGCGTGTCCAGAACGATAATCTCTTCCACGCCCTCGGCATGAGGGTAAACCGGATGAATATGGAGATCGCCAAAGCGAATCGCCAGTGCGCGATGCTGCTCGGGCGTAATGACCTGTTCGCGCAGGAACAGCACCTGGTGACGCAGCAGCGCATGATAAAGCTGTTCAAACTGCGCGTCGCTGAGGGGACGTGATACATCAAGGTTGCCGACCTGGGCACCGATAAAGGGCCCCAGCGGCTTGATGGCTAACTTTTCGTTCATTTTTGCTCTCCATTCCAGGGCGTTAACCGGCGTTGCAACGCACGCAGACTCAGCTCTAAACCAAACGCAATCACGGCAATGACCGCGATCCCTGCCAGCACCACATCCGTAGCAAGAAACTCGCCCGCCGACTGCACCATAAAACCCAAGCCTCGGGTTGCCGCGATTAACTCGGCAGCCACCAGCGTTGACCATCCCACGCCCAGACCAATCCGTAACCCGGTCAGTATCTCTGGCAGGGCACCAGGCAAAATGACCCAACGCAGCTGTTGCCAGCGGGTCGCTCCCAACGAGGCCGCCGCACGCAGACGAACCTGCTGAGCATGACGCACGCCCGCCACCGTCGACAGCACCACCGGGGCGAATATAGCCAGATAAATCAACAGGATTTTCGAGGTCTCGCCAATACCAAACCAGATCACCATCAGCGGCAAATACGCCAGCGGCGGTACGGGCCGGTACAGCTCAATCAGCGGATCGATCAGCGCACGCACGACCGGGCTGATGCCCATCGCGATCCCCACCGGGATGCCGATCGCCGCCGCCGCGGTTAAGGCAATCAGCATCCGCGTCAGACTGGCCGACAGATGCTGCCACAGCGTGGCGTCCATAAATCCTTGCGGGCCAGCCACCAGCAGCAGCTTACTTACTACCTGCTGCGGCGAAGGTAAAAACAGCGGTGCAATGAGGCCCAGCGCGGTCACGCTCCACCAGACGAACAGCAGCACAAGCAGGCTCAGGGCGCTCAGCGTAAACGAGGTGGAAAAAGGCCAGCGCAGGCGACGGTGGCGCACGGTGGCCGGCTCATCGTTGATCAGCGCACTCATACAAAGGCCTCCCGCTGTTCAAATACCCGACTCAACACATATTCCCGCTGGGCAATAAAATCAGGATCGGATTTAATGCTCCGGCAGGGTTCGCCCTCCACGAAACGCTGACCAAAATTAAGCGTCATTTTTTCCTGCACGCGCCCAGGCCCGGGAGAGAGCAGCACCAGCTCGCTGGCCAGAAAGATGGCTTCTTCAATGTCGTGAGTGATAAGCAGAATCTGCTTACCGCTGTTGCGCCACAGGGTTAATAACAGGGTTTGCATTTGCTCACGCGTAAACGCGTCAAGTGCGCCGAAAGGCTCATCCAACAGCAACAGTTGTGGATTGGCCGCCAGCGCCCGGGCGATTCCGACGCGCTGACGCTGGCCTCCTGACAGCTGCCAGATAGGGCGTTTTTCCGCACCTTCGAGTCCGACGCTTTTGATGAAGCCCCGTGCAATCTCCTCACGCTGCTGGCGCGCCATGCCGGCTATCTGCAAGCCGAAAGCCACGTTATCCAGCACGTTACGCCACGGCAGCAGGCCTTCGTTCTGAAACACCACGCCACGCTCTGCGCCCGGCCCGCGCACAGGCTCCCCGTCCAGGGAAACCGTGCCGGACTCAACCGGTAAAAATCCGGCGATCAGGTTAAGCAGGGTTGTTTTGCCACAGCCTGACGGCCCCAGCACGACCATCAACGCTTTTTTATCAAGCTGTAACGTGATGTCCTGCAACACAGGCTGGCCGCCATAACTCGCGTTCAGGTGAGCGATACGTAACATGGCGTTCTCCTCAGGGTTTAGCCAAGGGGGCAACAAAGCGGCTGGTGACATAACGGCTGTAATCACTGCCAGCCTGCGGCACTTTTCCCTGCGCTTTCAGAAACTGCGCCGTATCCACAATGGCCTTGTTCACCGGCTGATCCAGCTGTTTAACCTGCTGCGCGGCCGTAAGGTAGGTATTGCCTTTTACCAGTTCCGGAACCGCTTGCTCTGGCACGCCGCTTAAACGCGAAAGCTTGCTGAGGTTGTCAGCCTGTTTCAGCCACTTTTCCGGGTCATCCAGATAGGCTTTCTGCGCCTCAAGGGCGCTGCGGGCAAAGGCGGTAACAATATCAGGATGCTGCTGCGCGAAGTCTTTACGCACGACCCAGACATCCAGCGTAGGCGATCCCCAGCGGCCAACCTGAGAAGAGTCTGTCAGGACCTTGCCGTCCTTTTCCAGTGCATTGACCGCCGGTGCCCAAACGTACGCGCCGTCGATGTCGCCCCGCTGCCAGGCGGCCACAATAGCGGGCGGCTGCAGGTTCACCAGTTGGACCTGGGAGGGTTTAATTCCCCAGTGCTTCAAGGCAGCAAGCAGGCTGTAGTGCGTGGTGGAGATAAAGGGGACGGCGATGCGTTTGCCAATCAGATCCTGAGGGCTGGCGATGGTTTTCCTGACAACAAGCGCTTCTGAATTCCCCAACTGAGAGGCGAGCAAAAACGCTTCTATCGGGAGTTGCTGCGTCGCCGCAACCGCTAGCGGACTGGACCCAATATTGCCTATCTGCACATCTCCGGATGCCAGGGCGCGCAATACGCCCGCCCCACTGTCGAATTTGCGCCAGGCTACCGTTGCGCCGCTCTCTTTAGCAAAAGTGTTATCTGCCTGCGCCACCTTGGCCGGTTCGGCAGAGGTTTGATACGCCACCGTCACGTCGACCGCGCCGGCCTGAAACGCCAGCAGTGCCAGCACAGTAGCCAAAATGGTTGACTGCCCTTTTAACATGATTTTCCCCATCACTTTTATGATGTGGGCAGTGTTGCTGGCAGGATTAATTTCACAAAGGAATTAAAAGTTATCCCTAATAGAAAGAAATTCTTAGATCATCATCTGCAATAGATTGCCGTTATATGCAAATTAAAATTCAGACAAAAAGCCATAAATTTGTCAGGCGCTCACATGCTGGGTGTGCTATTGATATGCGCTATTATTTGCTCCCGGTGAGGCCTGCGAGTTCGATGTCGATCGACAAAGTTGCCCTGTTAGCTGGCGTGTCTAAAGCCACGGTATCCCGCGTGCTTAACGCTCATCCAGGTGTGAAAGCGGATACGCGCCAGAAAGTGCTGGATGCCATTTCAACCAGCGGCTATCAGCCAAACCTGTTAGCGCGTCAGTTGCGTACCTCACAAAGCCATATGCTGCTGGTGCTGATTTCAGATATCACCAATCCCTTTTGTTCCAGGGTGGTGCAAGGCATTGAAGCGGAAGCCGAAATGCATGGCTACCATATCCTGTTGTGTAATTCCGCCTCGCAGTTTAAACGCGAAGCCGCTTACCTGACGCTGCTCACAGGCAAAGTCGTTGATGGCGTCATTACCATGGACGCGGCGGCCGGGCTGGAAAGCCTTATCGATATCATTGGAGATGCGCCCTGGGTGCAGTGCTCAGAGTTTGATCCCCAGATTGCGGCATCCTCGGTCTCCATCGATCATCTTGAGGCTGCGCGCGATACCGTACATTACCTTGCTGCCAGAGGCCGCCAACGCATTGCACTGGTCAACGGCGACATGCGTTATCTGTATTCCCAGTATCGTGAGCAGGGTTATCGCCAGGCCATTGAGCAAACGGATTTGGGCTGGTCTAAGGTCGTCTATACTGCGGATATTTCCTGTGAAGAAGGCAGTCGGGCTTTACGGGAGATGTTGCACTCGCCCGAGCGACCAGACGCGGTCTTTGCCGTGTCCGATGTACTGGCGGTCGGCGTCGTGCATGCGGCGCTGGAAGCAGGCTTGCGCGTACCCGAGGATTTGGCTGTGGTCGGGTTTGACGGTATTCCCTTTACCGGCAGCCTGAATCCGCCTTTGACCACCATAGAGCAACCGATGAATGAGCTGGGCGCCCGCAGCGTACAGTTGCTGCTGAAAAAAATCCGTCAGCCCCATGCGCCGGTTGTCAGGGAGGTGCTGCCCTGGAAGCGCCTGGAACGCGCCTCCAGTTAACGTCAGCGCCAGATGAGCAGTACGCAGGCTGCGGTTAACAGCCCCATACTGAGGTTAAATATCTTCCACGCGCGCGGACTGCGTAAAACACGGCCAATCATCGCGCCAAACCCCATCCAGATGATGCCCGCGACCAGATTGACCATCACCATCCCTACGCTGATTAACAGGACAGAGCGGCGATATCCGGCACCGGCCAGGCTAAAGCTGGCTATCGCCCCCAAGGCCATTAACCAGGCTTTGGGATTGATCAACTGCAACAATCCTCCCTGCCAGAAGGGCATGGGCGCGACCGGTGCCGCATCGGTCTCCAGCTTTTCGTATGCGGCGGTCGCAATTTTCCATGCCAGCCACAGAAGATAGAGGCTCCCGGCAACTTTCAGGATAAGGTGCAGTGAGGGATAGAGCAGGATCAATCCCCCTACGCCAAACGCCACCATCAGTAGCATCAGTTGCATACCAATCATGATGCCGACCATTAACGGAAGGGTTCGGAAAAAGCCAAAGTTGGCGCCCGAGGCGGTGAGTAACATATTATTAGGTCCGGGTGTAATCGCCGCGACCCAGAGAAACCCTAACATTGATAAAAAAAGACTGAGTTCCATTAATCCGGGTTCTCCCTCCATTATGTGAAAACTTATCGAAGCTAACAGTGTGATATGGAACAGACAAGCCTTTACAACATGAAATTTTCGGGCCCGGACGGCGCGGCGTTCAGCCCCATGCGCGGCCTGACCAATCCGCATGTGCAAACCATACTGCCGCGCCTGTTCCGCCGTACTCTAGCGTTAACGCCTCACTGGCAGCGGCTGGATTTACCCGATGGTGATTTTGTCGATCTGGCCTGGAGTGAAGATCCACAGTTTGCCGCGCATAAACCACGCGTGGTGCTGTTTCATGGTCTGGAAGGAAGCTTCCACAGTCCCTACATCCATGGCCTGATGCAAGTCTGCAGGCAACGTGGCTGGCTGGCCGTAGTGATGCATTTTCGCGGCTGTAGCGGCGAGCCGAACAGGCTAAACCGGATTTACCACTCCGGCGAGACGGAAGATGCACGCTTTTTCCTGACCTGGCTGAAGGCCCGCTGGGGACAGGTTCCTACTGCAGCTGTGGGGTTTTCGCTGGGCGGGAATATGCTGGGTTGCCTGCTGGGCCAACAGGGCAGTGACGTTGCGCTGGATGCCGGCGTTATCGTTTCGGCACCCTTGATGCTTGAACCCTGTAGCGCCCGACTGGAACGCGGGTTTTCCCAAATTTATCAGCGTTACCTGCTGAGCCAGCTTAAAAAGAATGCCAGGCGCAAGCTGCACGCATGGCCCGACACCTTACCGGTCAATCTCAGTCAGCTGAATGCCCTGCGTCGCCTGCGTGATTTTGACGACGCCATCACGGCCCGGGCGCATGGCTTTGCCGACGCCACGGACTATTATCGCCGTGCCAGCGCCCTGCCGTTGCTGAGATCGGTGACAAAACCGTTGCTGATTATCCATGCAAAAGATGACCCCTTTATGAGCGATGAGGTGATCCCGCAGAATGACCAGTTATCTGCCACTATTACCTATCAGCTGACAACACACGGTGGTCATGTTGGATTTGTGAGTGGTACCCTGCGTCAGCCTGAATTGTGGCTGGAACAGCGCGTGCCGCAGTGGATTTCCCCTTATCTGGATAGCTAACCCTGTGATTATTCCCTGGCAACAGGTTTCTCCCGAAACCCTTGAAAACGTTATTGAAGCCTTTGTTCTGCGCGAAGGTACCGACTACGGCGAACAGGAACTCAGCCTGACCGAAAAAGTCGCCAATGTGCGACGCCAGCTGCAGCAAGGTGAAGTCGTGCTGGTCTGGTCTGAGCTTCACGAATCGGTCAACATCATGCGCAAAAGTGAGTTCCGTGGCTGATGCACAGAACGAAAAATCGTGCTAACAATGCTCATCGCCTGATTTCACAGGGAGTTTCACTATGTCGGCACGTCATCCGATTATCGCGGTAACAGGTTCCAGCGGTGCCGGAACCACTACCACCAGCCTCGCATTCCGTAAAATTTTTCAGCAACTCAATTTGCACGCGGCCGAGCTGGAAGGAGACAGTTTCCACCGATTTACCCGGCCTGAAATGGATATGGCTATCCGTAAGGCGCGCGATCTGGGTCGCCATATCAGCTACTTTGGCCCGGAGGCGAATGATTTCGGTCTGCTGGAGCAGACCTTTGTTGAATACGGTGATCAGGGCAAGGGCCAGTCACGTAAATACCTGCATACCTACGACGAAGCGGTGCCCTGGAATCAGGTGCCAGGTACCTTTACCCCGTGGCAGCCGCTGCCACCGGATACGGACGTGCTGTTTTATGAAGGACTGCACGGCGGCGTCGTGACGGCTCAGCACAACGTCGCTGAAAAAGTGGATTTACTGGTCGGCGTCGTCCCCATCGTTAACCTGGAGTGGATTCAGAAGCTGGTACGCGATACCGGTGAACGCGGTCATTCGCGTGAAGCCGTAATGGATTCGGTGGTGCGCTCAATGGAAGATTACATCAATTTCATTACGCCGCAGTTCTCACGCACCCATATTAACTTTCAGCGGGTTCCAACCGTCGACACCTCTAACCCCTTTGCGGCACGCACCATTCCTTCACTGGATGAAAGTTTTGTCGTCATCCACTTTCAGGGGCTGGAAGATATTGATTTTCCCTACCTACTGGCCATGCTGCAGGGATCGTTTATTTCCAATATCAACACGCTGGTTGTACCTGGCGGGAAAATGGGGCTGGCGATGGAATTAATTATGGCACCGCTGGTAAAACGGCTCATGGAAGGCAAACGCATTGAATAAAATCAGAGGCCGCGCTGGCCTCTGAATAATTACAGCTCGATAACTTCGTAACTGTGGGTAATTTCCACCCCTTTGCCTAACATAATGGCAACCGAGCAATACTTCTCAGCTGAAAGGTCGACCGCACGCGCGACGGCTTTATCTGAAAGTGCTTTTCCACTGACGATAAAATGCAGGTTGATGCGGGTAAAGATGCGAGGCGCTTCTTCCCGACGTTCTGATTCGAGTTTTACTTCGCAATCAGCCACATCGTTGCGACCTTTTTGCAAAATTGATACCACATCAATGGCGCTGCATCCGCCGGCCGCCATCAGCACCATTTCCATAGGGCTGGGCGCTTTATCGCCGGAATTGCCGTCCATTAAGACCTGATGTCCGGACGAAGACTCGCCGAGGAATGTTAACCCTTCAACCCATTTGACTCTTGCCTGCATAATCTGGCCCCCAGAATGCCCTGTTTTTGCGTCAGAGTACGCTTTTGCCTGGTAAACAGCAATCCGGAGAAATCAGCCTTATTGCTGAAGCGAGACAACACAAGACAGTCGGCGAAAGCTGTGCTACAAACAGTGCTGAAAATATTTTTCGTCATCCGAAGACGAAGCCGGGAAGAATGATGCGCTCTGCGCAAATGCAGCCCGAATAATTTCCTGAATGGAAACACGCTTAACGCTTTCATCGCCTGGCAGGGAAACTGAGCCCTGTATTTTGGGCACGATTACAATAGAGGATAATAGCGAATGGTTCTCGGCAAACCGCAAACAGACCCTACACTTGAATGGTTCCTGTCCCATTGCCATATTCACAAGTATCCATCCAAAAGTACGCTGATTCACCAAGGTGAAAAAGCCGAAACGCTTTACTACATCGTGAAAGGTTCCGTCGCGGTACTGATTAAGGATGAAGAAGGCAAAGAGATGATTCTTTCTTATCTGAATCAAGGCGATTTTATTGGTGAGCTTGGCCTGTTTGAAGAAGGTCAGGAGCGCAGCGCCTGGGTACGTGCGAAAACTGCGTGCGAAGTGGCAGAGATTTCCTACAAGAAATTCCGTCAGCTCATCCAGGTTAACCCGGATATTTTGATGCGTCTTTCTTCTCAGATGGCTCGCCGTCTGCAGGTGACGTCAGAAAAAGTGGGAAATCTCGCTTTCCTGGATGTGACCGGACGCATTGCACAAACGTTGCTTAATCTGGCTAAACAGCCAGATGCCATGACGCATCCTGACGGCATGCAAATTAAAATTACTCGTCAGGAAATTGGCCAAATCGTTGGTTGTTCACGTGAAACCGTGGGCCGTATTTTGAAGATGCTGGAAGATCAGAACCTGATCTCCGCACACGGCAAAACCATCGTTGTTTACGGCACACGCTAAGCCTGACTGTTCACGGCGTGATGGCGACATTATGCCGTGAATGTCTTGTGTTGAGCCGATGTGGCGAAGAATAATCTATCACCCCGAAGTTAACTATGCGCTGCGCCAGACGCTGGTGTTGTGCCTTCCCGTAGCGCTCGGCTGGCTGTTCGGCGATCTGCAAAAAGGATTGCTGTTCTCATTGGTTCCCGCCTGCTGCAACATTGCCGGTCTGGACACGCCCCACAAACGCTTCTTTAAACGCCTGATCATCGGCGGCAGCCTGTTTGCCCTTGGCAGTTTACTGATGCAGTGGCTGCTGCTTAAAGACGTGCCGCTGCCGCTCATCCTGTTTGCCCTGCCTTTGCTGCTTGGCGTCACCGGAGAGATCAGTCCGCTGCACGCCCGACTGCTGCCCGGCACGTTAATCGCGTCAATTTTTACCCTCAGCCTGATTGGCCGTATGCCCATTTACGTTCCGCCCCTGCTCTATATCGGTGGAACGCTCTGGTATGGCCTGTTCAACTGGTTTTGGTTCTGGCTGTGGAAAGAGCAGCCGATGCGCGAAAGCCTGAGCCTGATCTACCGTGAGCTGGCAAATTACTGTGACGCCAAGTACAGCTTATTGACGCAGCTGACCGATCCGGAAAAAGCCCTGCCGCCCCTGCTGGCGCGTCAGCAAAAAGCGATCGATCTGATCAACACCTGCTATCAGCAAATGCATATGCTGTCTGCGAGTCGCGATCACAGCCACAAACGCCTGACCCGGGCGTTTCAGGTAGCACTGGATCTGCAGGAGCATATCTCCGTCAGCCTGCATCAGCCGGAAGAGGTCCAGAAGCTGGTCGAGCAAAGCCATGCTGAAGCCGTCATCCGCTGGAACGCCAGAACGATTTCAGCCCGGCTGCGCGCGCTGGCCGACGATATTCTGTATCACCAACTCTCTGGTCGTTTCGATATGGACAAGCAGTTGGGTGCGCTGGAGAAAATCGCCCTTCAGCATCCGGACAATCCGGTGGGTAACTTCTGTCTCTATCATTTCAGCCGTATCGCCCGGGTGCTTCGAACCCAAAAGCCGCTTTATCAACGCGACCTGATGGCCGATCGCCAGCGTCGTTTACCGCTGCTGCCCGCGTTGCGGAGCTATCTGTCGCTGCGGTCTTCCGCACTGCGAACGGCCGGGCGTTTTTCCGTCATGCTGATGCTGGGCAGCGCCCTGGCCGTGTTCTTTTCGATTCCTAAGCCCTACTGGATTTTGATGACCATCATGTTTGTCAGCCAGAGCAACTACAGCGCAACCCGCGTACGTATTCAGCACCGGGCCCTGGGAACCTTTGCCGGACTGGCTATCGCGGCGGCGTCGCTACGCCTGGATGTGCCTGAACCGCTGGTGCTGAGCATCATGCTGGTGATTACCTTTATCAGCTACCGTTTTACCCGCCAGTTTTACGGCTGGTCAATAGTGGGATTTACGGTTACGGCCGTTTATACGCTGCAACTGCTCTCCCTTAACGGGGCACAGTTTTTACTGCCCCGCCTGCTGGATACGCTGATGGGCTGCCTGATCGCCTTTGGGGGCATGTTATGGCTGTGGCCGCAGTGGCAAAGTGCCCTGCTGCGCCAGAATGCCCATGATGCGCTGGAGGCCTGTCAGGATGCCCTGCGAATGTTGCTGGGCCCGGAGCAGTCACCCGATGCGCTGGCTTACCAGCGGGTTAAGGTCAACCAGGCGCATAACGCCGTATTCAACTCCCTGAATCAGGCCATGCAGGAGCCGGGATTTAATTCACGCTACCTGCAGGATATGCGCTTATGGGTCACGCACTGCCAGTTTATCGTGGAGCACATTAACGCCATGACCATTCTGGCACGTGAACATACCATGCTGCCGCCCACGCTGGCTGAGCACTACCTGCAATGGTGCGAGATCGCCCTGCAACGGTGTCAGCAAAGGCTGGAATATGATGGGGAAAGTTCGCAGACGGATCTGCTACAGGGCGTGGAAGATATAAATGAGGGGCCGGTCACGGTACTGGAGCAGCACGTCAGGCGCATCCTGGAGCATCTGAAAGTCATGCACACGATCTCTTCTCTGGCCTGGAACCAGCGGCCTCATCATGGCCGCTGGCTGTTGCGCAGTCTGCGCCGCAAATAACTCAGGCAGACAGCACTTTCTCTACCGCACGGGCAAAGCGAGCCATGCCCTCTTCGATATCGGCAGGCTCGATAATCAGCGACGGTGCGAAGCGCATCACATCTGTTCCGGCCACCAGCACCATGACGCCTTCCGCAGCTGACGCATTCAGAATATCGCGCGCCTTGCCCGCATACTGCGGCTTCAGGGCTGCACCAATCAGCAGGCCTTTACCACGGATATCACTGAACAGGTCGTGACGCGCATCAATAGCCTTGAGCGCCTCAACAAACTGCTGGCGGCGGATTTCTACCCCATTCAGTACAGCTGGCGTATTGATAATATCTAACGCGGTTTCTGCGATCGCGCATGCCAGCGGATTGCCGCCATAAGTCGTGCCATGCACGCCAGGCGCCATGGTTGAGGCTACCTCATTGGTGGTCAGCATGGCGCTTACAGGAAAACCGCCGCCCAGCGCCTTCGCCGAGGTCAGAATATCGGGCGTCACGCCGTAGTGCTCATAGGCAAACAACTTACCGCTGCGCCCCATGCCGCTTTGCACCTCATCCAGTACCAGCAGCGCCTGGTGTTTGTCGCACAGTTCACGTAACCCCTGCATAAACGCTGGTGTTGCAGGCATCACACCGCCTTCACCCTGAATCGGCTCCACCACAATGGCGCAAGTGTGATCGTCAATCACCGCCTTAACCGCGTCCAGATCGTTGAACGGCACATGAACGATATCGGCGGGTTTCGGGCCAAAACCGTCGGAGTACTTGGGCTGACCGCCCACCGTTACGGTGAACAGCGTCCGGCCGTGAAAGGCGTTGTGAAAGGCAATGATTTTGCTTTTGAACGGGCTGTGGCGTTTACAGGCATAGTAGCGAGCCAACTTAAACGCGGCCTCATTGGCTTCTGCCCCCGAATTAGCAAAAAAGACCCGCTCCGCAAACGTGGCGTTGATCAGTTTACTGGCCAGACGCAGCGCAGGTTCATTGGTAAACACATTGCTGGTATGCCATAAGGTTTCGCCCTGTTTCTTCAGGGTCTCAACCAGCGCCGGGTGGCAATGGCCCAGAGCGGTCACGGCAATGCCGCCAGAGAAGTCGATATATTCTTTACCCTGTTGATCCCAGACGCGGCTTCCCTTGCCTTTTACCGGTACAAACTGAGCAGGTGCATAAACAGGCAAAATGACCTGATCGAACGTCTCACGCGTTACTGCCATATTTTCCGCTGTCATTGACAACCTCATTAACTGATTCGTTGAGTCACGATGAAATAATAATCATGAAATATGCATAAAAAATCACTTAAAGGCAAACACAACTTTACTGGTGCAGGAAATTAGCCAACAGCTGGTGTCCCTGTTCACTGAGGATGCTCTCTGGATGAAACTGCACGCCTTCCAGTGCGAGCGTTTTATGGCGAATCCCCATAATCTCATCCGGCTGGCCGTTACGCAGGCTCCATGCGGTCACCTCGAACGCATCAGGTAAGGTTTCCGTTTTGACAATAAGTGAATGGTAGCGCGTAACGGTCAACGGCTCATTCAGACCGCGGAAGACGCCACAACCATTGTGCTGCACCGCCGAGGTTTTACCGTGCATTACCTCGCGAGCGCGAACGATCTGCGCCCCAAAAACCTGGGCTATCGCCTGATGGCCCAGGCAAACGCCCAGTACAGGAAGACGGCCAGCGTAATGGCGGATGGCCTGCAACGAAATACCGCTCTGATCGGGCGTGCAGGGGCCAGGGGAAATCACCAAATGAGTCAGCGGCAGCGTGCGCATTTCATCAAGGGTAATAGCATCATTTCTTACTACCCGAACCTGAGCACCCAGTTGGCAAAAATACTGGTAGAGGTTCCAGGTAAACGAGTCGTAGTTATCAATAAGCAGCAACATGATTGTGATTTCAGGCAGACCGGAGGAATGCGCGGAGCGTTCAGCATCCAGAGTGATGACCAGAGCGCTATCCTATCATGCTGTTCAGGATGAGTGTGATGTGGGGATGCCGGATAACCGATTTCGTGCAGGGCGACGCACCTGGTGCGCCGCCCTGTGGCGTAAGCGGATCAGGGGGCTTTGGCTTCACTGACGATACAGGCAAAGAGCTTTTCCAGCGGCTGCAACGCGCCGGCGGCACCGGCCTGATTTGCCGCAACCCAGTCTTCGGCGCTCAGGTTGTCCCATTCCAGCACGTAGCCGGCATGCAGCGCCAGCTGTTCAAAGAAAATACGCTGCGCCCTGCCGTTACCTTCGCGGAAGGGATGCAGCATATTGACTTCGCAATAGTACCAGGCAATCCGTTTCACAAACTCAGCCTGAGGCAGACAGGCCAAGGCTTTCTCCTCTTCCAGCGCCGCCATCAGTGCATTTCCTTCTTTTTCGATGTACTCGAAATGACAAAAAGGGGTTTCATCGCGCCAGATGTCCAGCGTACGCAGTTCGCCGGCCCAGCTATAGACGTCCTGAAACAGGGTACGGTGAATATGGCAGAGGTAGGGTAATCCGATCTTGCGCGGGCCCAGTTCAAGCGTGGCAAGGCGCGCGGCACTAAAGCTTAACTCGGCTTTACGCAGCTGCGCGGCATCGTGAATATCAAGAAGGTTTTTCAGTACGGTATCGTTTTGCCACAGGTAGGGATCCTGAGTGACGGCAGTGTTAGCAGCCATATTGCCTCCTCAGTGAGGCCAGACGCGCTTCTGCATCTTCACCCTTGATTTCCGGTTCCGTCAGGGTAAAGCCTTCGAGCCGACAGCTTGCCCGATAGCTGGCATTTCGCCGCTGTTGCCAGAGCGCTGCTTTTTGTTTATCTGTGAGTTTGTTTGCCATACCGCCTCCTGCTCAGGTTTGCTCTAAGTATAAGAGCAAATTTTCCCTTTGCCGGAGACGAGATGGCATGGGATCAAATTACGGTAAGACTTTCGCTGACAAAATGACCACAGGTTTGGTTGGCACATTCTGATACGGGCCCACGTCTTTTGTCGGCACCTGAGAAATTTTATCCACCACGTCCTGGCCTTTGACAATCTTACCAAATACGGCGTAACCAAAATCACGTTGACCATGATCCAGAAAAGCGTTGTCAGCAACGTTCAGGAAGAACTGGCTGGTGGCGCTGTCTTTATCGGCGGTACGGGCCATTGAGATGGTGCCACGCAGGTTGCGCAAGCCGTTGTCTGCTTCGTTTTTAATCGGCGCGTTGGTCTGTTTTTGCTGCATTTCACTGGTAAAGCCACCGCCCTGGATCATAAAGCCAGGAATGACGCGGTGAAAAATCGTGTTGTTATAGAAACCGCTGTTGACGTAATCCACGAAGTTTTTAACTGAAACCGGTGCTTTTTGATTATTCAGTTCGAGTTCGATATTGCCAGCAGAGGTGGTAAGCAGAACATGCGTATCACCTTTAGCCGCTAAAGCTGAGGCGGAAACAGAAGAGAGCGCTAACAGGGCAACTGCCGCTGTCAAAGTACGTTTAAACATGAGTAATTCCTTACTTTGGAGAGCCAGCTCAAAAACGATATTGATTGTAAAGAGCATGTAATACAAGAGCCAGCGTTTTACCTATATTTACGCTAAAGGCACCCACCAGAGCCTGAATAAGGTTGCTTGCGCTTCGTGACTAAAATCACAGTATTGATGAAATGAATGACATCAATTTTCACTCTTAGTTTATTAAGATCACGGTTACGTTTACAATTTCTGACGCTTCAGGCTCTCCCGCTTCCTAACAGGTTCAGAACATGACAAATCGTAATCGTATCGGCCTTACCTGGATTAGCTTTCTCTCGTATGCGCTTACCGGCGCACTGGTGATTGTCACCGGCATGGTAATGGGCGATATCGCGAAAGATTTCCAGATTCCTATCGACAGTATGGGCAACACCTTCACCTTCCTGAACAGTGGCATTCTGGCTGCGGTTTTCCTTAATGCCTGGCTGATGGTGATTGTGCCGCTCAAACGGCAGCTGATATTCGGCTTTGTGCTGATGGTGTTAGCCGTCATCGGCTTAATGACCAGCCGCGATCTGTCGGTATTTTCTCTGTGCATGTTCGTGCTTGGCGTGGTCAGCGGCATTACCATGTCGATTGGCACCTTCCTGATAACCCACATGTACGAAGGCCGTCAGCGCGGTTCACGTCTGCTGTTTACGGATTCGTTCTTCAGTATGGCAGGCACCATTTTCCCCATCCTTGCCGGTATCCTGCTGGCGCGTCATCTGCCGTGGTACTGGGTTTACGTCTGTATTGGCGTGATTTATGTTGGCATTTTTATCATGACGCTGTTTGTTGAATTCCCGGTGCTGCGAAAGCCGGAGAACAGCCCGACCGTTGAGAAAGAGAAATGGGGGGCTGGCGTCCTGTTTCTGGCCATTGCGGCGCTATGCTACATCCTGGGCCAGTTAGGCTTTATTTCCTGGGTGCCAGAGTACGCGACCAAAGTCATGGGCATGAATATTGACGACGCCGGTCAGCTGGTGGGCAGTTTCTGGACCGCCTACATGGTCGGTATGTGGGTGTTCAGCTTCCTGCTGCGCTTCTTTGATCTGCAACGTATTTTGATGGTGCTGGCAGGCCTGGCAACGGTGTTGATGTACTGGTTCGTAAGCAGCCATGACGCCAGCATGCTGAGATGGATTATCTTAACGCTGGGCTTTAGCTCAAGCGCGATTTATACCACCATTATCACCCTGGGCTCGCTGCAAACCAAAGTGGCCTCACCCAAGCTGGTTAACTTTATTCTGACCTGCGGCACGGTCGGCACCATGCTGACCTTTGTTGTGACGTCACCGATTGTGAAAAACAGCGGCGTTCACAGCGCGCTGTTAACCGCAAACGGCCTGTACGCGGTGGTGTTTATTATGTGTGTGCTGTTAGGTCTGGTGACCAAACACCGCTCCCACGGTCATAACACCCATTAATCTCTCTGGGCGGCGCCACCATGCCGCCCTCGCCTTTCAGCGTTTAAACGTCACGTCTTCCCACTGTTCTAAACAGATTGCGCTTTTCGCAGGCTGAGTCTCGGCTATCACCTTTCCGCGACGCAGCGAATAGCGCACCGGTACCTGTCTTCTCACCGCGTCAAAGCCGTTTTCCGCTGGCAGGATAATCAAGCTGGCGTCATGCCCGCGTTGAATGCCGTATTCTGCAAGATTCATCGTTTTGGCACTGTGATGGGTGATGAGATCGAGCCCGGCATTAATTTGTTCATAGCCCATTAGCTGACACACATGTAGCCCCATATGCAGCACCTGGAGCATATTGGCCGTGCCCAGCGGATACCAGGGATCAAACACATCATCGTGACCAAAGCAGACGTTAATCTCCGCCTCCAGAAGCTCTTTAACACGGGTAATGCCGCGCCGCTTAGGGTAACTGTCGAAACGACCCTGAAGATGAATATTGACCAGCGGATTCGCTACAAAGTTAATCCCGGAGAGCTTCAGGAGTCGAAACAGACGCGATGTGTAGGCACCGTTATAGGAGTGCATCGCCGTGGTGTGGCTTGCGGTCACGCGTGCCCCCATGCCATCGCGGTGGGCCAAGGCGGCCACGGTTTCAACAAAGCGCGACTGCTCATCGTCAATTTCGTCGCAGTGCACATCCACAAGCCGGTCATAACGGTTAGCCAGCGCGAACGTTTTATGCAACGACTCGACGCCGTATTCCCGGGTGAATTCAAAATGAGGAATCGCCCCGACGACATCTGCGCCGAGCCGAAGCGCCTCTTCAAGAAGCGCTTCACCATTGGGATAAGACAGGATGCCTTCCTGCGGAAACGCCACGATCTGAATATCAATCCAGGGTGCCATCTCCGCTTTAAGTTCCAACATCGCTTTGAGAGCCGTTAAGGTGGGATCGGATACGTCCACATGGGTACGGACATACTGTACGCCGTTCGCTATTTGCCACTTAAGCGTCTGCATTGCCCGCCGTTTGACGTCCTCATGACTCAGCAACGCTTTGCGCTCTGCCCAGCGCTCAATGCCCTCAAACAATGTCCCGGACTGGTTCCAGGCTGGCTCTCCCGCGGTTTGCGTGGTATCCAGGTGAATATGAGGTTCAATAAAAGGCGCAAGGGCCAGGCCACCTTCCGCATCCAGCGAGGCGCCGTCCGCAGATATCTGCTGAGGCTGTGCCGTCATTCGGACGATTTTCCCTTCAGCAATTTCTATCTGCCACAGTCCGTCACGTGTGGGCAGACGCAGATTGTTTATCCATCGAAGTGGTGCGGTTGTCATTGCGGGCTCCTGATACGTTAAGCGCTGCTGATTAAAGCTAACACGATAGCGTTGCCCTGCTCCAGATGACTTTGTAAGTCAGTGACCTCACTTAAGGTAATGGGCTGAATCGTGCAGCACTCCCTTAAGAGGTATAGCGTACTGCGATTGATGTACATCAATAAGCACCAGACAGGTGATTCGCCGCTGTCGGACTGTCCTGCACGAAACATTACGCTGGTGGTAAAAACAAAACGGCGAGCCTATGCTCGCCGTTTACATGCCCGACTCGCCGATTAGGGCTGAGCGACAAAACCTACAGCGTCATAAACCTTTTTCAGGGTTTCCTGCGCCTGAGCACGGGCTTTCTGCGCACCGTCACGCATCACCTGCTCCAGCAGCGCTTCATCGTTACGGAAGCGATGATAGCGTTCCTGCAGATCAGTCAGCATACCGGACACCGCATCAGCTACTGCGCCTTTCAGATGCCCGTACATTTTGCCTTCAAACTCCTGCTCCAGCGCCGTTACGGGCTTGCCGGTCACGCCTGACAGAATGTCCAGCAGGTTTGATACGCCCGCCTTCTCTTTAATGTCATAGCGAATGACAGGTGGCTCTTCCGAGTCGGTCATCGCGCGCTTGATTTTTTTGACCACGGATTTTGGATCTTCCAGCAGGCCGATAACGTTATTGCGGTTATCGTCCGACTTAGACATCTTTTTCGTCGGTTCCAGCAGGGACATCACGCGTGCGCCAGATTTAGGAATGAACGGCTCGGGCACTTTAAAGATATCGCCATACAACGCGTTAAACCGGCTCGCAATGTCGCGACTCAGTTCAAGGTGCTGTTTCTGGTCTTCACCCACTGGCACCTGCGTCGTCTGATAAAGCAAAATGTCTGCAGCCATTAGCACCGGATAGCTGAACAATCCCGCGTTGATGTTTTCTTCATAGCGCGAGGATTTGTCTTTAAACTGCGTCATACGGTTCAGCTCACCAAAATAGGTGTAGCAGTTCAGGATCCAACTGAGCTGCGTGTGCTCGGGCACATGGGACTGAACGAAGATAGTGCTTTTCTCGGGATCGATACCACAGGCCAGATACAGCGCCAGCGTATCTAAGGTGGCTTTACGCAGTGCTGCCGGGTCCTGGCGAACGGTGATCGCGTGCAGGTCGACGATACAGTAAATGCAGTGGAAATCATCCTGCATCTGCACCCACTGACGCAGCGCACCCATATAGTTGCCAATGGTCAGTTCGCCGGACGGCTGTGCGCCGCTGAAAACGATGGGTTTGCTCATGCTTATGTCCTGATAAATTACCGCCCGATAGCGGGCAAAAGTTCGTCAAAAGAGTCAAGGGTGAGATCGGGTTGGCTGGTCGCAATAGGCTCGCCGTAGTTATAGCCAAAGGTCATACCAATATTGGGAACACCAGCCGACTGCGCAGCCAAAATATCGTTGCGCGAATCCCCGACAAACAGCAACTGCGCGGGCAGCAGGCCAAATTTACCCAGCACCAAAAAAATGGCCGCAGGATGCGGTTTTTTCGCTACGACGTCATCACCGCCAATAATCAGCGAAAACGCGTCATCAATCCCCAAAGACTTCAGCAGCGGGGCGACAAACGGCGTAGGCTTATTGGTCACAATCGCCATCGGTATCCCCTGCGCCTGCAGGGTTGCCAGCGTTTCCTTAACCTGAGGAAACAGCGTGCTGCCGGCTTCCACGGTACTGGCATAGTGCTTGTCAAAGAGCACTCGCGCATCACGCTGCTCATCCTGCTGTGGCTCACGCCCCAGCGCCCAGGTCAGCGCGCGGGCCATCATGATATCCGCACCGTTACCAATCCAGGTGGACACGCGCGCCACGCCAGCAGCCGGTAAACGCAGATCCGCAAGCGTCAGATCGATTGCGTCAGCCAGGCCCGGCGCGCTGTCGACCAGCGTACCATCCAGATCGAACGCCAGTGCGCGTATATCAGTGAAATGAGCCATTGGCTTTCTCCAGCTCGTTTCGCATGTCATCGATTACTTTTTTATAGTCCGGATGGCCAAAGATGGCTGAACCGGCCACAAACATATCCGCGCCTGCTGCGGCGATCTGGCCAATATTATCAATCTTCACGCCGCCGTCCACTTCCAGACGAATGCTGTAGCCGCTCTGATCGATGCGCTTACGCGCTTCACGTAGCTTATCCAGGGTGCCGGGAATAAATGACTGCCCGCCGAAGCCAGGGTTCACCGACATCAGCAGAATGATATCCAGCTTATCCATCACGTAGTCAAGATAGCTGAGCGGCGTGGCGGGATTGAAGACCAGGCCGGCTTTGCAACCGTGCTCTTTGATCAACTGCAGCGTACGGTCAACATGCTCGCTGGCTTCCGGGTGGAAAGTAATGTAGGTGGCACCGGCTTTGGCAAACTCGGGAATTAACGCATCCACGGGCTTCACCATTAAATGCACATCGATTGGGGCCGTAATACCGTAATCGCGCAACGCTTTCAGTACCATCGGTCCCATGGTCAGATTGGGAACATAGTGGTTGTCCATAACGTCGAAGTGAACCACGTCGCCTCCGGCCGCCAGTGCTTTCGCAGTGTCTTCACCCAGGCGAGCAAAGTCTGCCGAAAGGATGGAAGGGGCCAGCAAATATTGTTTCATCCGATTCTCCACTGTTGTGCGCCAGCATCGCTGCTGGCGAAATACCCTGGCCGCGGACGAAACAGACTAGCGATAGAGTGCCAGCAGTTCGTCGACCTTGGTGCGGCCGGTTATGCTTCGGCTAATAGAACGCCGGACTTTAACCACATGTAACACGGCATCCTGATACCAGCAACGCGTCAGCTCAGTATCATGATTAGAAATCAGTACCGGAATCTGGCTCTCAGACGCCAGCTTAGCCGCCAGCTGTGCCAGATGCTGCTGTTCATGCAGACTGAAACTATTGGTGTGGTAAGCCGTAAAGTTAGCCGTCGCGGACAGTGGCGCGTACGGCGGATCACAATATACCACAGAGCCTTTCCGGGCATTGTTCAGGGTAACATCGTATGATTCACAGACAAACGTTGCTTTCTGCGCACGTTCGGCAAACCACAGTAACTCTGCTTCCGGAAAGTATGGTTTGCGGTAGCGACCAAAAGGGACGTTGAACTCGCCGCGTAAATTGTAGCGACACAGGCCGTTGTAACAATGGCGATTAAGATAGAGAAATAGCAGCGCACGCTGATAAGCGTCCTGGCTGAGATTAAATTCAGTGCGGAGCTGGTAATAGCAGGCTTCGTTATTCCCTTCAGGCGTAAAGAGTAAACGCGCATCGCGGATAAAATCTGCCGTACGCGTTTTCACGATGTTGTAGAGATTGATGAGATCGTTGTTGATATCGGCCAGATGATAGCGATCAAAATCGGTGTTGAGAAACACTGAGCCAGCGCCAACAAAGGGTTCGATCAGGCAATCACCTTGCGGCAGGTAACGGTGGATCTCTTCGACTAAGGGAAACTTTCCCCCCGCCCATTTCAAAAAAGCGCGATTTTTTTTCATGCTGTCGTGGTAATTACATCTTATTGTGAGGCTGTGGTTAAACCGACAGCAGATCTGCGCTTAAAACGGGACCGGCAACGGCCGGTCCCACATCATTTATTGGCTGGCTTCTTTCCTGACCTGACTGACCGGTTTTACCCATGGGTTCTGTGCGCGGACGGCGGCAGGCAAGGTTGCTACAGCGCGTTTTGCGTCCGCGGGCGTTGCATACGCACCACTCACCAGCACGTACCAGGGTTGGCCATTGCGCGTCGTCTTATACACATGGTACGCGCTCAGATTCTGTTTCCTGGCCCATGCATTCAGGCTTTCTGCTTTGGAGGCACCGCTCAGCTGCAGAGTGTAATTGCCGCCAGGCAGCGATTTACTCGCCGCTGCGCCGCTGCCAGTGGCTTTAGCTGGCGCAGTATGCGCGGCAGTGTGCGCTGGCGTGGTGTGGGTTTTATGTTCGCTGGCTGCGGGCTTAGTCGCGGTTTTGACCGGTTGCTCACGCATGTGACGTGGGGCGACCGCGGTCTGACCTGAAGGCGCCCGGCCTGTTGTTGCTGGCGCTGAACCGGCTTTGCCGCTAACCGTGGCAGGCGCCGTAGGCAGTGAGCTGCTGTTTTCTGCTCCCTGCACCGCGCCATCAACCTGCTGCTGTTGATTGGTCAGGGCGTTGTTGAGATCGCCGGGTAACGTTACGCGCTGCTGATTTGCTGGGGTTTCAACGGGCGCTGCCTGCGTCGGCGTTGAAGCAACCGGCGGCATAGAAATATCGCGTGGCGCATTTGTCGCTCCGGCAGAAGAATCCGTACCCGGTGCATTCTGCGCTGTCGAAGAGGACGGCTGAGTCCCTGCGGCATTTTGTCCACCGCTCATGGCGGTAGATCCACTCAGATCAATATTTTTTTCGCTGCCCGTTCCCGCGGCTCCGCTGGCAGGCGCGTTCTTATTATCGCTGGCCGAAGAGGACTTACTGTCGTCAGAACCGTTGAGCGCAGAACCGATTCCCAGCACTAACAGCAGTAACACCAGAATCCCGACGCCCATCATGACATGCTGGCGCGATACCGGTGCTTTCGTCGCAGAAGACGATTTACGTGGGCGCGAGGGACGACGGTCGCTGGCGTCAGGTTTTAACTCATCATCCGGTTTGAACTCATCCATTTTGCCTCCTCCGTAAAGCGGCATCCCGCACTGCGCACCTGCGCGCCGCGTCACCACTTACCTGCTTAATATCAAGATTTCTGGCAATCATTAATTGCAGCCATCACCATATCATGAGCCACGCCACCGCGCACTTCAGCGCGACCAATGGACAGCGGCAGTATCAGACGCAATTCACCGGCCAGCACTTTTTTGTCACGCATCATATGCGGCAAATAGTCCTCTGCCTGCATCTCTACTGGCCCGTTCACCGGTAAACCGGCCCGCTGCAGTAAAGCAATGATGCGATCGGTGTCCTGTGCGCTGAACTGGCCCAGACGTTGCGCCGTGCGCGCCGCCATGACCATCCCGGCAGCAATCGCCTCACCATGTAACCAGTTGCCGTAGCCCATATGGGCCTCAATGGCATGACCAAAAGTATGACCCAGATTCAGTAATGCGCGCTGACCGTGCTCGTGCTCATCTGCGGCAACGACCTCCGCCTTCAACTCGCAGCAGCGGCGAATACACCAGGCCAGTGCAGATTCATCCAGTGCCAGAAGCCCATCAAGATTCTGCTCAAGCCACTGAAAGAATTCACCGTCCAGGATAATGCCATACTTGATGACTTCAGCCAGACCGGAAGCCAGTTCACGTGGCGGCAGTGAACGAAGACACAACGTATCGATCACCACCGAGGCGGGCTGATAAAACGCGCCGATCATGTTTTTGCCAAGAGGATGGTTAACGGCCGTTTTGCCGCCAACCGATGAGTCAACCTGCGACAGCAGCGTTGTCGGTACCTGAATAAAGCGCACGCCGCGCTGATAGCTTGCCGCAGCAAACCCCGTAAGATCGCCAATGACACCACCGCCAAGCGCCACCAGCGTAGTATCACGGCCGTGGGGTTTTTGCAGTAGTGCGGTAAAGACCTGATCCATCACGGTCAGCGTTTTATACTGCTCACCGTCGGGCAAAATCACCTGATCCGTTTTCACCCCCGCCGCCTTCAGCAGAGCCGATACCTTATCCAGGTAGAGCGGTGCCAGCGTCTGGTTGGTCACCAGCATGGCATTGTCACCCGCTTTTAACGGCCAAAAAGAAGCCGGATCGTTAAACAGTCCGGCGGCGATAGTGATGGGGTAACTACGTTCCCCCAGTGAAACGGTGATCTTCTCCATGATGCTCGATACCTGTCAAAGAGCCTTCAAACGTTGGATCAACTTTTTTCCAACATGTGGATAATCTGATTCGCCACCACTTTTGCACTTTGATCGTCAGTGCGGATAGTGACGTCGGCGATCTCTTCATAAAGCGGGTTACGTTCACCTGCCAGCGCTTCAAGCACTTCACGCGGCGGTGATTCTACCTGCAGTAAGGGGCGTTTTTTATCACGCTGTGTACGTGCCAGTTGTTTCTCAATAGTGGTTTCAAGATACACCACGACGCCGCGAGCGGAGAGACGATTACGTGTTTCCCGGGATTTTACGGAGCCACCGCCGGTCGCCAGGACGATGCCCTGCTTCTCGGTCAGTTCATTGATGATTTTTTCTTCACGATCGCGGAAGCCAGCTTCGCCTTCAACGTCAAAAACCCAGCCCACATCCGCTCCGGTGCGTCGCTCAATTTCCTGATCGGAATCGAAGAACTCCATATTGAGTTGCTGAGCCAACTGACGGCCAATAGTGCTTTTGCCGGCACCCATCGGCCCAACCAGAAAGATATTGCGTTTCTCTGCCATTTTGTCGGTATTACTAAGAATTCGTTAATGATACCCCGCTTTCAGCATTTTGCTGGCGGGACAGGAACTGAGACCTCATGAGCGTTAGCAAGAGTCAGACGAAAAATTATCTCAACACTCAAGGCTGTTTGGCAACCGATTATATTGCTTACAGCACATCCATTTCTGAATTGGCCCGTCGTTCGCGAAACTGTAATGCGTCAGTACAGCGTTGTGACATCACGGCGAGCAGAGGAATTCTTTCATCTGCTTGCCTGGTTTTTCCAACAAAGACGCTTACAACGTGTTAAAAATCGCTAAACCTTGTAAGCTAATTCCAGCCCTGCGTCAACGCAGTTGGACTTTATGGGCACATTTTCCGTTTTATCGTGCCGAAAGCGCTGCTTCCCTGACCAATCGCGGCGTCATGAAAATGACCAGCTCACGTTTTCTCTGCTCTTCTGCATGCTGCCGAAACAGGCTGCCCACAACAGGAAGATTACCGAGCAGCGGAACCTGGCGCTGCCCGCGAGTGCGCTGCTGATGAAAAATTCCCCCCAGCGCCAGCGTTTGCCCGTCACTGACCGTGACCTGAGTTTCAATTTCCTGCTTATCAATGGACAAAACCTGTGAATCGCCGGTCTGAACCGCCCGACCCGGCACGTTCTGACTGATGCGTATTTTGAGCTGAATGCGGCCATTGCCTAAAACGGCAGGCGTGACCTCCATGCCCAGCACCGCCTCTTTGAACTCAATGCTGGTCGCTCCGCTATTGCCGGCAGAGACTTCATAAGGGATTTCAGTGCCTTGCTTAATGGATGCCGTTTGTTGGTGGGAGGTAAACAAGCGCGGGCTGGCGATAATTTCCACCTGATTTTCCTGCTCCAGAGCGCTGAGTTCTAAATCCAGAAGTTTGCCGCCAATCCGCGACAGCGTGACGCCCACAGACACGTCGTGGGAATTCAGCCCCAATGGAATATCAAGTAAAGGATGACGTAATGCACGATTTATGACGTCGCCTTCGTTATACAGCCGCCAGTTGACGCCCAGTTCATGCAAGTGCTCTTCGCTGATGGTGACGATATGCGCCGCCAGTTCCACCTGCTCCAGCGGGACATCCAGTGCACGTATCCAGCGCGCAGTCTCCTCAAGCGCCGACGGGCTGTCGCGCAGCAGTAGGCTGTTGGTCCGGCTGTCAACCGTTGCACTGCCGCGCGCGGTCATCAGCGATGGCCGTTCACTCTGCAGGCTGCGATGGACGTCGCTGGCACTGGCATAGTGCAGGGGGATCCTGCGTTGTTGGAGCGGCTGTTGCTGTAAAGCTTCGGCCTGTTGTGCCTTTTCGGCCTCATGCCGTTGCTGCTGCCAGCTCTCAGGATAAACCAGCAGAACGTTCTCCTCTTCCAGTAAGGTCAGGCGAGCCATACGGCCGACCAGCGACAGCGCCTGTTGCCAGGGTACATTCTCCAGCCGCAATGACAGTCTTCCCTCAACCTCAGGCGAAATCATCAGGTTAATGTGCTGATAATCAGCCAGCGCCTGCAAAACACGTTCAACAGGTGCATCATCAAATGCCAGGCTTAAGCCGTCATCGTGGCTGGCGTGAGCGGGCATCAGGCATAGCACCAGCCACGTCAGAATCGCTGTCCTTATCATGCAGGCTTCCTTTGAGACGAAAGGTGAAACGTTGAGATGAACAACTGCCCGGTACTGACAGCTCAAGGGTACGCGACGTGAACTGCACGGTTTGCCACGGCCCCATCGGGAAAGGGCGATCGCTGAGAACTTTCACGCCATGACCCTGCGGCGTCACCAGCCAGCCCTGAAACCTCGGCGCACGACCCACAATGCCCTGTAAGCGCCATTCGCTGAGCGGCTCAACGTCTGCCAGACAAGCCGTACCGGGAAGAGGACGAAAAGGATCGCGCGCATGAACGGCGCCGCAGCAGAGCAATACCAGGATGACGCTAACGGGCTTCATCGGATTGCAGCCAGAGTTGCGCGACCAGATGCGCCGGATGTGCGGTGAGTTGAAAACGCCCCGGAAATGCCGTCGCTGATTGCGACAACGCTGAAAACAGCGGTTGAAACTGCACCCATTGCAGGTGGAACGTCAGCACCCGCGGCTCTTCATCAGTAAGCCACTGCATTAACTGCGTCCCCCGCTCCGCGATGATGGCCTCCAGCATGCGTGGCGCTGCAGGTTGTCTTGCCGTTTCCAGCACCAACTGAGCCTGTAATGTCGCAATGTCAGGATGCTGAGCCAGCTGAAACTGCCGCTGTTGCACCCGCTGCTGCTGCTGCGCCAACTGAAACCGGGCTTCGTGCGTTACCCGCCGCTGCGGCTGCAACAGCATCCACCAGGCAACAAAGAACAGCCCAAAGGCTGCCGCAAGCAGGCTGAGATAGCGAAGCGGCCAGGTTAACTGTAACCAGTGCTGCATAGCGTTACTCACTGACTTCCTCCTTGAGTGTAATGCGCAGCGTGAAGTGGTAATCCCCTTCTGGCTGGCGCTGCACATTGCCCTGCCGAATATGTGCAAAAAAAGCCACGCCCGTTAAGCGCTGACGAAAATGGCGGATAGCCTGCATTTGCAGTGCCCTGCCCTCCAGCAGCAACTGCGCATCGTGCTTTTCCAGCCGCGTTAACCACAGCCCATCGGGCAGCATGACCGGCAGGTCCTGCCAAAGCTGCTGCCAGACGCTGAATTGCCTGGACTGCTGACGAAGCCAGATACGCTGTTGCTGCAACCCGTCCAGCTGTTGCAGCAGATGTTTTTGCTGCTCTGCTCGCGCAACAAGGCGCTCAAGAACAGGACTGAGTTGAGCATGCTGCCGCCGGACATGAATGAGAGCCTGATGTTCCTGCCAGTACAACAGGAGCACCGCCAGCGTTAAGAGCAGTAATGTCAGGCCCAGCGCGATAATGCTCTGGCACCGTTGACGCTGCCAGCGCCACGCCCGCCAGGGTAAAAGATTAACCGCCACCATCAGCGATCCTCCTTTCGCAGCGCCAGCCCGGTTGCCAGCGCGAACGCACCGGGATTGTCAGGTAAAGGCGGCTGATAGCGAAGTGGCTGGAAGGGTGAAAAAGGACGCGTACCCTCAGGAGACGAGAGGTTGTCGGCATCGCAATAAAACAGGTGGCTTGCCTGCGGAAAGGCCTGCTCACGCAGAGCCGATAACCCGTCCACTTCAGCCAAAGATGCTGCACTGATGCCGTCACTCCACAGGTAACGTGCATCCTGTCGTAAAACCACTACACTTCCCGCTGCTAATTGCGCCTGCTCAGTCACCATTTTTAGCGCATGCGTAGCCAGTTCAAACACGCGGGGCTTGAGTCCTGCCTGCGTCAGCGGGGCCAGCCACTGTTGCACCACATCAAGCCGGGCTGCCGTAATACACAGCTGGTTATGGGTGGGATCGAGACGGTAATCCAGCGCCAGTTCGCGCACGTCAACGGGAAAAAGGCGTTGGGCCGCCGCCTGGATGAAACGGCTTAATGCGGGTTCTTTTAACGGCAGTTCGGGAAGGGAAAGCGGCTGCTGCAATACCAGCTGGGCAGGCAGGCCCACACGCAGTGAGTAGCGCAGAGGCAAGCGCTTGCGCCAGCGGGTTAACACGGTCAGCAATTCAGGGGAAGATTGCAGCACGCCGTTTCTTAACGTATCTTGCGCCAGCCGCTGCTGCCACCAGTGGCATAACTGCCAGCCCTGGCGGCGACGCAGGATGGCAATGGCGCAGCACTGCCTGTTCTGGATATCCAGCCCAATTTGCCAGGTGTGCAAAGTCATGCGCGCGATCTCCTTATCGTCCAGAAAAATGGACATATCAAAGCGTCTGGCTTGCCTTTATACTACTGCGCGGTTGCTTATAAACTGCCCAAACGACAACAGATGGGAAATCTCAGGTGAAGTTCGTAAAGTATTTATTGATCCTTGCAGTGTGTTGCATCTTGCTGGGAGCTGGCTCGATTTATGGTTTGTACAAATACATTGAGCCACAGCTGCCCGACGTTAACACGCTGAAAGATGTGCGTTTGCAAACCCCTATGCAGGTTTACAGCGCTGAGGGCGATCTTATCGCTCAGTACGGTGAAATGCGCCGTATACCGCTTAGCCTGCAACAGGTTCCGCCTGAAATGGTCAAAGCGTTCATTGCCACGGAAGACAGCCGCTTCTATGAGCATCACGGTGTGGATCCCATCGGGATTTTTCGTGCTGCCAGCGTTGCGCTGGTGTCAGGTCATGCCTCTCAGGGTGCCAGTACGATTACCCAGCAGCTGGCGCGTAACTTTTTCCTGAGTCCGGAACGCTCCCTGATGCGTAAGATAAAGGAAGCCTTCCTGGCGATTCGCATCGAGCAGTTGCTGAATAAAGACGAAATTCTTGAGCTGTATCTGAATAAAATCTATCTCGGCTATCGGGCTTACGGCGTGGGCGCAGCCTCACAGGTTTATTTTGGTAAGCCTGTCAATGAGCTGTCATTAAGTGAAATGGCGACCATCGCAGGCCTGCCTAAAGCGCCTTCGACGTTTAACCCGCTTTATTCGCACAGCCGTGCGGTAGCACGCCGCAACGTCGTCCTTGCCCGCATGCTGGATCAGCACTACATCACCCAGCAACAGTACGATGAAGCACGTAATACGCCTTTAGTGTCCACTTATCATGGGCCTAAAATCGTCTTCGCTGCGCCTTATCTGAGTGAGATGGTGCGTCAGGAGATGGTAAAACGTTATGGCAACAACGCCTATACCGATGGCTACAAGGTTTATACCACCGTCACACGTCGTCTGCAGCAGTCCGCGCAGGAGGCCGTTCGGAATAACGTGATGGCCTACGATATGCGCCACGGCTACCGCGGCCCTACCAGCGTGCTGTGGAAAGTTGGCGAGCCCGCGTGGGGACAGGCGCAAATTGTTAAGGCGTTAAAAGACCTGCCGTTATACGGCCCGCTTCACCCGGCCGTGGTCACACATGTCCAGAGCGATGAAGCCACCGTTATGATGAAAGATGGCAGCAACGTCTCGCTGACCATGGCAGGCGTGCGCTGGGCGCGTGCCTTTAAGTCGGACACGGCGCAGGGGCCAACCCCTAAGAGCATTACTCAGGTTCTGCAGCCGGGCCAGCAGGTTTGGGTGCGCCAGGTCGGTGAGACATGGTGGCTGGGCCAGGTGCCGGATGTTAACTCGGCACTGGTTTCGCTGGATCCTGCCAACGGTGCCGTGCGTGCACTGGTGGGCGGTTTTGACTTTAACCAAAGCATGTTTAACCGCGCCACCCAGGCCCTGCGCCAGGTCGGTTCGAACATCAAACCGTTCCTCTACACGGCCGCGATGGATCGGGGATTAACCCTGGCATCCATTCTTAATGACGTTCCTATTTCCCGCTGGGATGCGGGTGCCGGGGCTGACTGGCGTCCGAAGAACTCCCCGCCGACCTACGATGGTCCGATTCGTCTGCGTCAGGGCCTTGGCCAGTCGAAAAACGTGGTGATGGTGCGTGCGATGCGTGCGATGGGCGTGGACTATGCTGCAGAGTACCTACAGCGCTTTGGCTTCCCGGCTCAGAATATTGTGCATACCGAATCGCTGGCCCTTGGTGCAGCCTCGTTTACGCCTCTGCAGGTCGTGCGCGGCTACTCGGTTATGGCGAATGGCGGTTTCCTGATTGATCCTTACTTCATCAGCAAGATTGAAAATGAGCAGGGACAAACCGTTTTCGAAGAAAAACCGAGAATTGCCTGTCCACAGTGCAACCTGCCCGTGATTTACGGTGAAACCAAAAAAGCGTTGGCGCTGAACGCCGAAAGCGTTGAGAACGTTGCGCCTTCCGCTCAGCAGCAAAACCAGACGGTGCCGCAGCCTGAGCTGGAGCAGGTACCTGCACAGCCACAGTCAGGTGGCGAACAGCTGTATGCGCCACATGTGATTAATACACCGCTGTCATTCCTGATTAAGAGCGCGCTGAACAGTAACATTTTTGGCGAACCGGGCTGGATGGGAACAGGCTGGCGTGCCGGCCGCGACCTGAAACGTAATGACATTGGTGGTAAAACGGGGACAACCAACAGTTCCAAAGATGCCTGGTTCTCGGGGTACGGGCCTGGCGTGGTGACCTCGGTGTGGATTGGTTTTGACGATGCGCGCCGCGATCTGGGCCGCAGTACGCTTTCCGGCGCCATTCCCGATCAGATCTCGGGTTACGAGGGCGGCGCGAAGAGTGCACAGCCTGCCTGGGATGACTTCATGAAGGTTGCCCTGGAGGGCGTTCCTGTGCAGCCGCTGACGCCACCAGAGGGGATTGTGACGGTTACTATCGATCGCAGCACCGGCAAACTGGCCAACGGCGGGGGCAATACGCGCCAAGAATACTTTATCAATGGTACTCAGCCAACCGAGTATTCGGTACATGATGCAGGGACAACCATCATGGATAATGGCGAGAGCCACGAACTGTTTTAATCTTCAGGGGCGGCGCAAGTCGCCCCTGCTCACCGAAAACCGCTTTTACGGCCCATCAATAACTGATACGTCCCTGCTTCACCAGCCACTCACGCACCATAAACAATGCGCTGACGTTACGTGCCTCGCGAAAATCAGGCTCCTGCAGCAAAGCCAGCAGATTGCTCAACGGCCAGTGATGGACGACCAGCGGTTCAGGCTCATCGCCTTCCAGCTTCTCCTGATAAAGCCCTTCCGCCACCACAATATTCATCTTGCTGGAAAAGTAGGACGGCGCCAGGGTCAGTTTGCCCAGGGTGGTCAGTTGACCCGCACCAAATCCCGCTTCTTCTTTAAGTTCCCGATCGGCAGCCTGATTTACGGTTTCACCCGGATCAATTAAGCCTTTTGGAAAGCCCAGTTCGTAGCTCTCCAGGCCCACCGCGTACTCTTCAATCAGCACCAGGTGATCGTCAATAATCGGCACGATCATCACCGCTTCACGTTCCGAGGGCTTCATGCGCTCGTAGATACGCCGTGCGCCATTACTAAAGGCCAGATCTACCGCTTCAACAGTAAACAATCGTGACTTCGCCACGGTTTCTACATTGAGGATGTCCGGTTTTTTTAACGACTTTCTCATATCAGCCTCAAACTTGCTGCGCCAGCACTCAGGAACGAATTAGCATACCTAACCCTCCGCCATTGTGCGACTCTCAAGGCGCACGCGAAGCGTATGTTGTTTTTCTACGATAACATTGGTTTCTCAGGTACAAAAAATTTGTGTTAGTCAATATCTCACGTCAAAATTCAGACAATGCCGATACAATAACCTGTGCACTGTGGTTACTATTCTGGCAATGTGTGATGTAATAACGCCTAATTAAATGATTTACATTACTATTTCGTTTATTGTTAAACTTGTCAGCGTTGTTTAACCTCCCATAAGTCGTCTTAACTATCCGGCGCATCTGGGGATAATAAGTTTAAAGTGAAGGCAGTATTTTGGCTGAATTGAGCAAAGCATGAGCACAATAATTATTATATTGGCCGTAGTGCTAACCTGTTCAATTCTGGCAGGTATTGGATTTTGGTACGCTATGCGGCGCAGGCCGCCGTTGGCGAAACCGCTGCCATTCATTAGTCCGCCCTGCCGTAAACTCTCTGAGCGGGAGCGCAAGGCGGTTGAACAATACCTTGCCGCACTGGAAAAACAGCCCCGTATCCTCAGCCCGGGTGAAACCCGTCGTCGTCATGAAAAACTGGTGCTCACGGCACAAAGCAACAACGTTTACCCTGTTACGCGGGCGATAACTCGTTATGGCCTTTCCACGGACGATCCGCATAAGTGGCGCTACTACCTCGATGAAGTCGAAGTGCATTTGCCGCCGCTGTGGGAACAGTATATTACGGACGAAAACTACGTTGAGTTAATCCGCACCCAGTCGATCCCCTTGATCATCTCTTTGAACGGGCATTCTCTGGTGGATTACGCTATCGATCAGCAGTCGCTACCCAATCTGATACGTCCGTCCTCCACCAACGCCTCGATCCGTAAAGCCGAAAGTGAAAACGTCGAGCTGGTACGAGTACGCAAAGAAACGCTGGAAGAATACCGACTGTCTCGTCCCGATGGTACGCGCGAAGCCGTAATTATCTCATTTGCCCTGCTGCTGTTTTTTATTGGTTTGCTGCTGCCCGCGAGCCTGATGATCTGGCTGTCCGTCCTTGCTGGCATGATGATTGTCGCCAGCCTGTGGCTGATGTATCGCGTACCGGGTGAAAATGGCCTGCGCGAAATTCACTGCCTGCGCGGGGCCCCTAAGCGCTGGGGCCTGTTTGGGGAGTCAAATCAGGAGCAGAGCAACATTACGCTGGGGATCATCGATCTGGCTTATCCTGCACACTGGCAGCCTTACGTCGCGCACGATCTTGGTCAGGTAACGGATGTCGATATTTATCTGAATCGTCAGGTAGTACGCCAGGGGCGCTTCCTTTCCCTTCAGGACGAGGTAAGGAATTTTCCGCTACAGCGCTGGCGGAAAAATGTTGTTCTTGCCGTTGGCTCGCTGATTGTTCTGGCCTTATTGATCACCTGGATCCCCCTCAGTATGCCCATTAAACTCAGTCTGGCATGGGCTAAAGGGACGGAGAGCCTGGATGTGAATAGCGTAAACCAACTGAGTCGTGAAGATCTTAAAGTAGGCGACAGCCTTAAGGTCACCGGAACCGGTATGTGTGCGGTACCGGATAACTACCAAAGCAACCGCACCTATACTTATATGCCGTTCGATTGCTCGCAAATTTACTGGAATAACGCCACACCGCTGCCGCTGCCCCACTCAGATATTATTGAGAAAGCCTCGGCGTTGCTGGACACCACCACCAGGCAGCTCCATCCTGAAACGAACACCGACCCCAAACTGAACCCACAGTTAGCGTCGGCGATTCAGAAATCAGGCATGATTCTGCTGGATGACTTTTCGGACCTCGTGTTAAAAACGCAGGCGCTTTGCAATCAGGCACAGGACTGTATGCGACTCAAAAATGCGCTGGTCAATCTGGGGAATGCCAAAGACTGGGACACCTTAGTCAGCCGTGCCGATTCTGGCCAGCTAAACGGGATGAATGTCCTGTTGCGTCCGGTCAGTGCGGAGGCGCTGGAAAACCTGGTGCACACGGCAACCTCTACCTTCTTCTTCCGCGAAACGCGCCGCGCCGCAGAGAACCTGAACAGCCCACCGCCAGGCGGGTTTGTTATCGCCAGTGATGAAGGGCATCAGCTCGTCAATCAGCCTCAGCCCGCCGTTCCTCTGTTTGATCTGGATGCGGGTTCGCAGTGGCAAGAGCTGCAGCGTCTGTCCTCCTTGTTGCTGCACACACCGTTTAGCGCTACAGGCATCATTACCGGCATTTATACCGATGCCAACGGCACGCGTCATATCGCCCTGCACAATGAGCCTGACGCCATGGCAAAATGGCGCTATCTGGGCGCCGCACTGTTGCTTATCGTGTTGCTGACCTGCGCCATTACCAACGGTCTGCTGGCACTGCGGCGCATCCATCTTAACCGCCAGCGAATGCTTGCTATCCAGCAGTATTACGATAAGTGCTTTAATCCCTCGCTTAACACTATACAGGGCGTGCGCTCCATATTCTGAGCCACCTGCAACTGTGCTACCCTGTTGCGCTGACAAGCAACGGGTGAATTGCCATGATGTTCAACGGGTCCGACATTGACACCGTGCTGCTCGATATGGACGGCACGCTGCTTGATTTGGCGTTTGACCGCTTTTTCTGGCTGGAGCATGTCCCCGACATCCTGAGCACCCAACGCGGCATCCCTGCTGCTCAGGCCCGGCTGATTATTGAAGAAAAATATCAGGCCGTAGCGCATACGCTAAACTGGTATTGTCTGGATTACTGGTCACAGGCGTTGCAGTTGGACATTCATGCCATGACCTGGGAACAACGTCACCGGGTCAGTATCCGCGCGGATACGCTGCCTTTTCTACAGGCACTGCGTCGCGCGGGTAAGCGCACCATCCTGCTGACCAATGCGCATCCCTGGAATCTGGATGTGAAACTCAAACAGACAGCTTTAGCACCACACCTTGATTTATTGCTTTCCACCCATACCTTTGGCTATCCGAAAGAAGATCAGCGTTTGTGGCAGGCGGTTGAGCAGCACACTGGCTTTGATGCATCGCGGACATTGTTCATCGATGACAGCGAAATCATCCTCGATGCCGCCAAATCATGGGGAATCGGCTGGTGCCTGGGCGTCAGTAATCCTGACTCTGGCCGTCCTGAACAACACTTTCAGCGTCACTGTGCGATCAGCGACTACCGCACACTGATTCCGTTCTGGGAGCTGCAATGAAAGAGAAACCCGACGAAGGCGTTCGTCTTGATAAATGGCTTTGGGCGGCACGGTTCTACAAAACCCGCTCGATTGCGCGCGAAATGATTGAAGGTGGCAAGGTTCATTACAATGGTCAGCGGAGTAAACCCAGTAAACTGGTCGAACGGGATGCTGAGTTAACCCTGCGTCAGGGCAATGAGGAGCGAACGGTCGTCATTGCCAAAATCAGCGAGCAGCGGCGCCCCGCCAGTGAAGCACAGCTGCTTTACCGCGAAACCGAAGCCAGTATTGAAAAACGTGAAAAAGTGGCTCTGGCACGCAAGATGAATGCGCTGACCATGCCCCATCCCGATCGCCGGCCCGATAAGAAAGAACGCCGCGATTTGATGAAGTTTAAGTTATCGGGCGATGAGTAAACCGGCTACTGAGCCGGTTATCGTCCGCCAAAAGAGAGAAAAACTATGTCTGTACAAGATCAACTGCGCCGCTATTTGTTTGAAAATGCTGCCGTCCGCGGCGAACTGGTTAATGTTTCAAACACCTGGCACGCTATCCTTAAAAATCACGACTACCCGCCAGCCGTACAAACGCTGCTGGGGGAGTTACTGGTGGCAACCAGCTTGCTGACTGCCACGCTTAAATTTGACGGTGAAATTACCGTGCAGCTTCAAGGCGATGGCCCCCTGACCTTAGCCGTGATCAATGGTAATAATCAGCAGGAGTTACGTGGCATCGCCCGCATGAAAGGTGACATTCCTGACGACAGCACGCTCAAAAGCATGGTGGGTAACGGCTATCTGGTTATCACCATCACGCCTGAAAAGGGCGAGCGTTATCAGGGCGTGGTAGGACTGGAAGGTGACACGCTGAGCGACTGTCTGGAAGACTACTTTATGCGCTCCGAGCAATTGCCGACCCGACTGTTTATCCGCACCAGCGACGCAGGCGCAGCCGGGATTCTGCTGCAGGTCCTACCGGCTCAGGACACGAGTAAAGATGACTTTGAGCATCTGGCGACGCTGACAGAAACCATTAAAACCGAAGAGCTGATTGATTTGCCTGCAACCGATGTCCTGTGGCGGCTTTATCACCAGGAAGAGGTGACCGTTTACGATCCGCAGCCGGTTGTTTATAAATGCACATGTTCACGCGAACGCTGTAGCGAAGTGCTGAAAACCCTGCCGCAGGAAGAAGTTGACGAGATCATTGCAGAAGATGGCAAAATCGATATGAACTGCGACTATTGTGGATCGCATTACGTATTCGATGCGGTAGACATTGCCGGGATCCGCAGCAACTCCGTTGAGAACAGCAATCGACTTCACTGATCGGACCAGGGCGGTTATGCCGCCCTGCCTGCCTCACTGCTATGCCATTAATTTACTTAGCAAATTATCTTTTTTTACTTTCATAACATCTTAAAAACGTTCGAAACATATCCTTAACGCGCCCTAAGTCTCATTTTTAACGAACAAGCCTTTCTCGCCTGGCACAGTAGCGTAAACTGCGCGCGATCGCGTCTCCGCCCCTCACTCTGTGGCATTTTAAGGACGCGATCCCAAACTCTCTTTGCCCTACAGAACAGACACCGATTTAAGGAGCAGTAAAATGCGCGTTAACGGCCTGACCTCGAAAGCCCTTGCCGATCTGGGCATCACCGATACCACTGAGGTGGTTCATAACCCTGATTACGCTACGCTATTTCAGGAAGAGATGCGTCCGGAGCTCGAAGGTTTTGAGCGTGGCACCCTGACGCAGAGCGGCGCAATCGCCGTTGATACCGGGATTTTTACCGGGCGCTCGCCCAAGGATAAGTACATTGTGCGTGATGACACCACGCGCGATACGCTGTGGTGGAACGATCAAGGAACCGGAAAGAACGATAATCAGCCCCTGTCCCAGGAAACCTGGCAGGCGCTGAAAAAATGCGTGACCCGGCAGCTCTCAGGGAAGCGTCTGTTCGTTATTGATGCCTTCTGCGGGGCTAACCCGGATTCACGCCTGAGCGTGCGTTTTGTTACCGAGGTTGCCTGGCAGGCGCATTTCGTCAAAAACATGTTCATTCAACCGAGCGCGGCTGAGCTGGATAACTTCACGCCCGATTTTGTAGTGATGAATGGGGCTAAATGCACCAACCCTGACTGGCAGGCACAAGGGCTGCATTCCGAGAACTTTGTTGCCTTTAACCTGACCGAACGTATGCAGCTGATTGGCGGCACATGGTACGGCGGAGAAATGAAGAAGGGGCTGTTCGCGGTGATGAACTATCTGCTGCCGCTGAAGGGCATTGCCTCTATGCACTGCTCCGCCAACGTGGGTAAAGCAGGCGATGTCGCGGTATTCTTTGGACTGTCCGGCACGGGTAAAACCACGCTTTCTACCGATCCGGACCGCCAGTTAATCGGTGACGACGAACACGGCTGGGACGATGACGGCGTGTTCAACTTTGAAGGCGGCTGTTACGCGAAAACGATTAACCTTTCTGAACAGGCTGAGCCGGAAATCTATCGCGCCATTCGTCGTAACGCCTTACTGGAAAACGTCGTGGTACGTGAAGACGGCAGCATCGATTTTGCTGACGGCAGCAAAACCGAAAACACCCGTGTGTCCTATCCGATTAACCATATCGACAATATTGTTCAGCCGGTTTCCAAAGCAGGCCATGCGAAGAAAGTCATTTTCCTGACCGCCGACGCCTTTGGCGTGCTGCCGCCCGTCTCCAGACTGACGCCAGAGCAGACTCAGTATCATTTCCTGTCGGGCTTTACAGCGAAGCTGGCAGGCACGGAGCGCGGAGTAACGGCGCCAACGCCAACCTTCTCAGCCTGTTTTGGCGCAGCCTTCCTGACGCTGCATCCTACACAGTATGCAGAAGTGTTGGTGAAACGCATGGAAGCGGCGGGCGCGCAGGCTTATCTGGTTAATACGGGCTGGAACGGCAGTGGCAAGCGTATCTCACTGAAAAATACCCGTGCCATCATCAACGCCATTCTGGCCGGTGAACTGGACGATGCGCCAACGGAAACGCTGCCGGTATTTAACCTGCAGGTGCCAAAAACGTTGGGCGATCTGGATGCCGAAACGCTCGACCCACGTCGTACCTGGGAAAGCGAAGAGAAGTGGCACGCGGCGGCAGATGATTTAGCCCAGCGCTTTATCACTAACTTTGAAAAATATACCGATAATGCGGCCGGTGCCGCGTTGGTAAAAGCAGGTCCTCAGCGTTAATCACAGCGGCGCGGCTTAACAGGCCGCGCCGCTGCTGTTTAACTCAGTGCAAGGTTGCTGTTGTTGGCGCCCGACTCCGGGCTTTCCGCTAAGGGTAACCAGGCACGGATACGTAATCCGCCGCGTTCACTGTCACCGATCTCTAGCGAACCCTGATGCGCATCAATAATGCGCTGGACGATCGCCAGCCCAAGGCCCGTGCCGCTGGTGCTACGTGCGCTGTCACCGCGCACAAATGGCTGAAAGAGATGCGCCAGCTGATCCGGCTTAATGCCGGGACCGTCATCTTCAACCTGGAACCAGGCCCTATGCAGCTCGCGTCCGCTGCTGACTTTGATCCAGCCGTTGCCGTAACGCGCCGCGTTCACCACCAGGTTAGCCAGGGCGCGCTTAATCGAAAGGGGATTAATCTCCAGCATGAGCTCTTCTGCCATGACGGCGTTTTCAATTTCACGTTCATAACCGCTTTCTGCGGCCACTACTTCGCCCAGCACGCTGTTAAGATCGGCCAGCTCAGTCTGCATCTCCTGCCCGGTGCGCAGGTAATCGATGAACTGCTCGATGATGGCATTGCACTCTTCGATGTCTTTGTTAATCGACTCTGCCAGGTAGCCATCCTGTTCATTCATCATTTCCGTCGCGAGCCGGATGCGCGTCAAAGGGGTGCGTAAATCGTGGCTGACGCCCGCCATCAACAAAGTGCGGTCATCGGCAAGCTGCTTAACGCCCGCCGCCATTTGGTTAAACGCGCGCGTCACCGAACGCACCTCTGACGCACCGTATTCACGTAATGGTGGGGGAATAATGCCCTTGCCCACCTGTAATGCGGCATGTTCTAAATCGACTAACGGGCGGTTCTGGATGCGGATAAAAAGCCATGCGCCGCCTATCGCCAGCAACATTATCGCCAGGGTATAGCGGAACAGCGGCGAGAAATCACCCTGATGAATTTCCGTTAACGGCACCCGTACCCAAATGTCGGGCGATAGCCAGGTTTTGAGCCAGACAACAGGGGAGTTTTTGTTGACCTCGACGCGAACGTCTGTCGGGCCGCCAAGCTGCTGGCCCATCTGATCGCTAAGGAATTTGTAGTGCTGCGCCCAGCGCAGTCCGCTCTCCTCTGCCGCCGCATTGGTATAAAGCGAAATACCCAGTTCACGATAAATTTCGCGACGAAAAGCGGGCGGCACTTCCAGCTGCGTACCATCTTCCAGTTGTAAACGGTCGGTCATCAGCATACGCACTTCGTAGGCGAGGACTTTATTAAACTGTTGCAGGCTGGGAAGAATGGCAAAGTTCAGCACCACCAGGTAGGTCGTTACCAGGCTGACGAACAGCAAGGTAACGATCAACAACAGGGTGCGTGCAAATGAACTTCGTGGCGAGAAGCGCAGCCGCCTCATGCTTTACTGCCGTCCGGAACAAATACATAGCCCAGGCCCCAAACGGTCTGGATGTAGCGTGGATGGGCCGGATCTTCTTCCACCATGCGTCGCAGGCGGGAAATCTGTACGTCGATAGAACGTTCCATGGCGCTGTACTCCCGACCACGGGCCAGATTCATCAGCTTATCGCGCGACAGCGGCTCACGTGGATGGCTTACCAGCGCCTTGAGAACGGCAAATTCACCGCTGGTCAACGGCATAGGTTCGTCTTCACGGAACATCTCACGCGTGCCCAGGTTAAGCTTGAACTTGCCAAAAGCGATGACCGCTTCTTCCTGAGACGGCGCACCGGGCAGTTCATTGGCCTGACGGCGCAATACCGCACGAATACGCGCCAGCAGCTCACGTGGGTTGAACGGCTTTGGAATATAGTCGTCAGCACCGATTTCCAGCCCAACGATGCGATCCACTTCTTCGCCCTTGGCGGTCACCATAATGATAGGCATCGGGTTGCTCTGACTGCGCAGGCGGCGGCAAATGGAAAGACCATCTTCGCCAGGCAGCATCAGATCAAGCACCATTAAATGGAAGGATTCGCGGGTTAACAGACGGTCCATCTGCTCGGCGTTGGCGACACTGCGCACCTGAAAGCCCTGCTCGGTAAGATAGCGCTCTAATAGTGCACGTAAACGCATATCGTCATCGACGACCAGAATCTTGTAGTTTTCTTGCATTTTTAACTCCCAAAGGCGCTATTGCCTGAGCCGATATTGTTAAAAAAAGATGCGGCACAGTGACAGTGTTTAATGGTTTATATTCTAGTCAAAATTGTTACAAAGCATATTAAACAGCAGCTTATATTTAAATTTTGGTCTGACGGCCGGGCAAGCTGCGTAATGACCACGGCGTTGAACAGAATACGGCAAATCTGAAATATTGGGTAAAATTCCGCTATTCACTGGTTTAGACGCGGCACACCGTGGCACAGCACTTGCAAATTCAAGCGCTTGCCGGAAAATTTGACTTAAATGACGTTCGTATCTGACGACGAATCCCGTATAGTCCGGTTTTTTAGACTGATAACAGCATAATATTCGGAAAAAAAACAGGTTAATACGCGACCTCTCTCGGATTAGTTTGAGAAGCCTCCCGAACAAGGCCATCTGCAGGTAAAGAGAGATAAATCAAACAGTAAAGCCCGCTTTGCGGCCCAATGGATTTCACCCACACTATAGCGACACCAACTTGCCGCTTTACGGGGAAACCATAATGAAAAAAACGATTTTACTGCTGAGCGCACTGGCTTTGGCCAGCGTCGGTCAGACTTATGCCGCAACCGCAACCGGTGAAGCCGCGGGCGCACAGGCAACGACCACCGCTCAGGGTAACTCCAACGCGATTGGTATTGGCGCAGTCGCCGCTCTGCTGGGCGTTGGACTGGCAACGGCTGGCGGCGGCGGCGGTGACGGCACCAACAGCAGCACCTCGACGACCACCTCGACCAAAGCCGGTAAGTAATTCCTGCCGCCACGGAACCGCACCGGTCTGGATATGACAGCTCCCTCCTCTGTCATCGCCGTATAAGGGTTTTTTAACAGGTAAAAAACCCTTTTCCCACCTCTTTTTCGCCACGCACGATTTGCTTTACACTGATCCTCTTTCGATTTGACCGGCTTGTACCATGAGAACCCGACTGATTACCCGAGAAGGTTTCAACACCTTAAAAGCTGAACTCGATCACCTGTGGCGTGAAGAGCGACCTGAAGTCACCAAAAAAGTGACCTGGGCCGCCAGCCTCGGCGACCGCAGCGAAAATGCGGATTATCAATACAATAAGAAACGCCTGCGTGAAATTGACCGCCGCGTGCGCTATTTGAGCAAGAGCATTGAGCAACTGCGCATTGTGGATTATTCACCCCAGCAGGATGGCAAAGTATTTTTTGGCGCCTGGGTTGAAGTCGAAAACGATGACGGCGATGTGAAGCGCTTCCGTATCGTGGGTTACGATGAGATTTTTGGCCGCAAGGATTACATCTCAATTGACTCGCCCATGGCGCGGGCGCTGTTAAAAAAGGCCGTCGGCGACGCGGCGGTAGTAGAAACGCCAGCGGGCCCGGCATGCTGGTATGTCAATGAAATTAGCTATGTTGAAGGCTGATTCAGAATATCGCTGAAAGCAGGCCGCTTCTCTGGCAATTTCAGCCATCAATCCGTATAACTATCGGCTATTTCTCAACCCAGAAAGCATAATAGTCCGATGATGAATGTTCTTAGCCAGCTAATTGCAAGTGAGCTACAGGCGCGCCCTGAGCAAGTTGATGCGGCCGTCCGCCTGTTGGATGAAGGGAATACCGTGCCGTTTATCGCACGTTATCGTAAAGAGGTGACGGGCGGCCTGGATGATACACAACTCCGCCAGCTCGAAACCCGCCTCAGCTACCTGCGTGAATTATCCGAGCGTAGGCAGGCCATCCTGAAATCTATAGAGGAACAGGGAAAACTCACCGACGATCTGGCGAATGCCATCAATACCACCCTCAGCAAAACCGAACTTGAAGACCTCTACCTGCCCTATAAGCCTAAGCGCCGTACACGTGGCCAAATCGCGATTGAAGCCGGGCTGGAACCCCTGGCCGATACCTTATGGCAGGATCCTTCACAGGACCCTGAGCAGTTGGCAACAGGCTATGTGAATGTGGATAACGGTGTCGCTGACGTTCGTGCGGCGCTGGATGGCGCGCGTTATATCCTGATGGAGCGCTTTGCTGAAGATGCCGCCCTGCTGGCTAAAGTCCGCCACTATTTGTGGAAAAATGCCCATCTGGTCTCAAACGTGGTGGAAGGCAAAGAGGAAGAAGGCGCGAAATTCCGCGACTACTTCGATCACCATGAGCCGCTGCACAGCGTCCCTTCGCATCGCGCGCTGGCCATGCTGCGCGGTCGTAATGAAGGTATTTTACAGCTGTCGCTGAATGCCGATCCGCAGTTTGATGAGCCACCGCGCGAAAGCCACGGTGAAACCCTGATTGCGGAACACCTGAATCTGCGACTGAATAACGCACCGGCTGACAGCTGGCGCAAGGCCGTGGTCAGTTGGACCTGGCGCATCAAAGTCATGCTGCATCTGGAAACCGAGCTGATGGGTACCGTTCGCGAGCGTGCGGAAGACGAGGCCATTAACGTCTTTGCCCGTAACCTGCACGACCTGTTAATGGCGGCACCTGCGGGCATGAGGGCCACGATGGGCCTGGATCCCGGCCTGCGTACCGGTGTGAAAGTTGCTGTGGTTGACGCGACCGGCAAGCTGGTCGCCACCGATACAGTTTATCCGCATACCGGGCAAACGGCCAAGGCGGCGGCAGCGGTCGCGGCGCTGTGCGTGAAACATCAGGTGGAACTGGTCGCCATCGGTAATGGCACCGCCTCACGTGAAACCGAGCGCTTCTTTCTGGATCTGCAAAAACAGTTTCCCCAGGTCACCGCCCAGAAAGTGATCGTCAGCGAAGCGGGCGCCTCAGTCTACTCCGCGTCTGAATTAGCTGCGCTGGAATTTCCGGATCTGGATGTCTCACTGCGTGGCGCAGTGTCGATCGCCCGTCGCCTGCAGGATCCGCTGGCCGAACTGGTGAAAATCGATCCGAAATCGATCGGTGTCGGCCAGTATCAGCATGACGTCAGCCAGAGCCAGCTCGCGAAAAAACTGGATGCGGTGGTGGAAGACTGTGTGAACGCTGTCGGTGTCGATCTCAACACGGCTTCGGTACCGCTGCTGACGCGCGTGGCCGGGTTAACCCGCATGATGGCACAAAATATTGTTGGCTGGCGCGATGAAAACGGCCGTTTCCAGAACCGTCAGCAGCTTCTCAAGGTCAGCCGTCTTGGGCCTAAAGCGTTTGAGCAGTGCGCTGGCTTCCTGCGCATCAACCACGGCGATAATCCACTGGATGCCTCGACGGTGCACCCGGAAGCTTATCCGGTGGTGGAACGCATTCTGGCCGCGACCGAGCAGGCGTTGAGTGAGCTGATGGGCAATCCCACCAGCCTGCGTAACCTGAAAGCGTTGGACTTCACAGACGACCGCTTTGGTTTACCGACTGTGACCGACATCATGAAAGAGCTGGAAAAGCCGGGCCGCGATCCCCGTCCTGAGTTTAAAACGGCACAGTTTGCCGAAGGCGTGGAAACCCTGAATGACCTGATGCCAGGCATGGTACTTGAAGGCGCCGTGACCAACGTCACCAACTTTGGTGCGTTCGTTGATATTGGCGTGCATCAGGATGGCCTGGTTCATATTTCTTCGCTGTCGGACAAGTTTGTGGAAGATCCTCATCAGGTCGTGAAAGCGGGCGACATCGTTAAAGTTAAAGTGATGGAAGTGGATCTGCAACGTAAGCGCATTGCCTTAACCATGCGCCTTGACGAGCAGCCGGGAGAAGGCAACGCGCGTGGCGCGAAGAGCGGTGCGCCACGCGAAGAAAAACGTCCGGCCGCGAGCAAAGGCCGCGCACGTCCTGCCAGCCAGCCCGCAGGCAACAGCGCCATGGGCGACGCGCTGGCGGCGGCATTCGGTAAAAAACGCTAGTTACGCACCACGCAGTCACCTCTTATCCCCGCCATGGAGAAGGAGGTGACTGTCATCCTTCTCTCGCTGGTCGCTCGTTTTATCTGAACAGAAAAAACGTTCCAGGCTGCCCCTGTTTACCTTCTGACGCGGGCGCGGTTGCAGGTGTGGGGCTTCACGCCTGCTGCTTTGCACTGGCTTTTCAGGCCGACCTGGCACGTTTGAGTTGAAAATCCCCGCCCTGACGCTACGCTAAAAAGACGCCCGTCATAATAACGACACCTGCTGTGGCACCCTTTGATAATGGAAAAGATCACTGCTTTAATCGATAAGATTTATGCCGATGCCTTTCCTCAGGCTATGCGCGAACGCCTGCTCGCCACGATCGTTGAAGCCCGTGACACCACTAAGCTGCCGAGAAAGGCCCACTGGGATGAGCAGGACGTGGTGCTGATTACGTATGCCGATCAGTTCCGCGAGCCGGGCAAACCCACACTCAACACCTTTTCACGTTTCTACCAGCAGCATTTGCACGCCACGTTTCCGCTGGTGCACCTCCTGCCGTTTTATCCCTATTCGTCTGACGATGGCTTTTCGGTCATTAACTACCATCAGGTCGATCCACTGTGTGGCGACTGGCAGAACATTGCCTTACTGCATCAGGAAACGCGCCTGATGTTCGACTTTGTCTGTAACCATATGTCAGCGCATAGTGCGTGGTTTAAACATTATCTTGCTCAGGATGAAGGCTGGGATGATTTTTTTATCAGCCTGCCGCCCACCACCGACCTCAGCGCGGTCACACGGCCAAGAACGTCACCGTTGCTCACCCCATTTACGCTGGAAAACGGTGAAATCCGCTTTGTCTGGACCACGTTCAGTGCCGATCAGATTGACCTTAACTTTGCCCGTCCCAGGGTGCTGGTGCGCATGGTAGAGGTACTACTCGACTATCTGAAACGTGGCGCGGACTATGTGCGACTGGATGCGGTGGGATACATGTGGAAAACGCCGGGCACGAACTGTATTCACCTCGAAAAAACGCATCTGCTGGTCAAACTGTTTCGCGCCATTGCCGACGTGGTCGCACCCGGCACCGTCATCATCACCGAAACGAATGTGCCGCACAAAGACAACATCAGCTACTTTGGTAACGGGCAAGACGAAGCCCAGATGGTGTATCAGTTTTCCCTGCCGCCGCTGGTGCTACATGCCATCCACACAGGATCGGCTCGCGCTCTGCGTCAATGGGCCAGCACCCTGCAGGTGGGCAATGGCAATACAACCTTTTTTAACTTCCTGGCCTCGCACGATGGTATAGGTCTTAATCCGGCACGCGGGATTTTATCGGAGGTGGAGATCACGGCGCTGGTGCGCGATCTGGCACTGGAGGGGGCGCTGATCTCTTATAAAAACAATCCTGACGGCAGCACCAGCCCATACGAAATCAACGTGACCTATTTCGACGCGCTTAACCGTGAAGGCGATGACGACGAAACGCGCCTCAAACGCTTTATGCTGGCGCATGCTATTTTACTGGCCTTTCCGGGTGTTCCAGCCGTCTATATTCAAAGCATCCTGGGATCGCGTAATGACTATGACGGCGTACGGGAGGCAGGCCATAACCGGGCCATTAACCGGCAAAAATATTCGCTCTCCGCTATCGAAGACGCACTGGTGAACAGCGACGGCTTACGCCATCAGGTTTATACCCGGCTGAGCAAACTGATTCAGCAGCGTCGACGCCAGACGGCCTTTCATCCCGACAACCCGTTGACGTTGTTTCAGAGCGATAATGCCCTGCTCATCATGAAGCGTTATTCGCATAACGGCGGTGATGAATTACTGTGTGTGTTTAATCTCAGTGGCAGGCAGATTGAAGCCCCGTTACCGGAGGCGCATCTTTTTCAGGATGTGGTAAGCGGTGAGAAAATTGATGGCACCCAGCCAGTAACGCTGGATGCCTGGCAATTCATGTGGCTACGATAATTACTTGTACACTTCCGCTGTCGCACTGAACTTACCGTGCTCACGACCCGCGATCACCAGGAAGTATTTGCCACCCTTCTCATCAGCGGCCTTTGACAGCTTCTTCTTGGCATCCATCGGCGACGTGGTTTCGGCCGTGGTATTTACGGTGCCGATTTTGGTCAGATGCATCTTCTGCACTTCTTCTTTGGTGACTTCTTTCGCCGCCAGAGCAGAGAATGACACTGCGCCCATCATCATTGATGCAACAACCCATTTCATAACCTTCATTTGTCTACCCTCATTCATGATCCATTGTTGAGATGTAAGCAGCCGCAAATCGCTTAAGGCTATATCGAACGGCATAGTCATCTCCCTGACTAATCGCATAGAAGTGCAGCGGCCTTGCTCACTCATGAAGTATTGCCGCTGCGCAGAAATTTGCCAGTAACGGCCAGGGTTATCTGTCTAATTTGCTGATAAATGAAACAATGTGCTGGCAGAACGCATCCGGGTGCGAAATAAAGGGGGCATGTGCCGCTTTGTCCGTTACGACAGACGGCGACGTGGGCAGCAGCGGATCGAGTTGCTGCACAATCCGGCGCGGCACCAGACCATCCAGCGCACCATACATGCGCAAAAAGGGCAGCGTAATGGCCGTAAGCCTGTCACGTAAGTCATCGTCGCTCAGAATCGTCAGGCCGCCATTGAGCACGTCCACGTCTGGCATCGGCTGCGACAATACCACCTCCTTGAGCTTACGTGCATCCGCCCGAGCGGTTTCCGTTCCCATGGTCTGCAGCGCCAGAAAGCGCTCGACGGTGCGCTGAAAATCGTGGCTGAGCTGCTGCTGGAAGTTATGCAGGGTTAAGGGGGCAATACCCGGCCAGTCATCGCGGGCCGTAAAACAGGGCGAAGAAGCCACCGTAATCAGGGCGCGTAACCGCTCTGGCTCGCTCAACGCCAGCTGTGTGGCGACCAGCCCGCCAAGCGACCACCCCAGCACAATGGCGCGAGGCGGCAGAAAGGGCACCAGTGCCTGCGCCATCTGTTCCAGCGACAGGGCAGCAAACCCGCGGCTGCGACCATAGCCAGGCAGATCCACCAGGTGCAGGCGAAACTGTGCGCTGAGTCGCGGCACAATGTTTTGCCACACTTCCGCATTCAGTCCCCAGCCGTGCAGCAGCACAAGATCGTCATCTCCTTCGCCACAGGTATGCCAGTAAAGTGAGCTCATCCGTTACTATTCCATGATTGATAAGGAGGTCACTATGCTACCAATGCCCGCCCTGTGTTGGCTATGTCAGTTACCCTTGCGGATTGCCCTGCATGGACTCTGCAGCATTTGCCTGCGCCAGCTACCACGGCTGCCGTCACTGTGTCCGTGCTGCGGCCTGCCTGCCGCATCCGATGCCCTGCCCTGCGGTCGTTGCCTGCTTAGACCGCCGCCCTGGCAGGCGCTAATCTGCGTCAGCCACTATCAGCCCCCGCTCAGCACATGGGTGAATCAATTAAAATTTTCGGGTATTACCGCACTCAGGGTGATGCTGGCCCGGCTGCTTTTGCTAAGCTGGCTCAATGCGTATCGCAGAGGACAGACCGTTCGTCCCGACTTACTGATGTGTGTTCCGCTGCATGCCCGACGCTGCTGGCGGCGCGGTTACAACCAGACGGCCCTGTTGGCAACGCCGCTGGCACGCTGGCTGGAGTGTGAATTCAGCCTGGCGTTATCCCGTCAGCGCGCCGGCGCTGTTCAGCATCAGTTGAGTGCCCGTCAGCGGCGCCGCAATCTACGCGGTGCGTTTTGCCTTGAAACGGATGTTAACGGACGCCATATCGCCTTAATCGATGATGTGGTGACGACCGGCAGCACGGTCAGAGAAATCAGCCGCCTGTTACAGGGGCGAGGCGCAGCCAGCGTGCAAGTGTGGTGCCTGTGCCGTACCTTGTAGAGCCTGAATGATGGGCGTATTATAACCAACTAAATTAGTCAACTATTGAGCAACTGACATGATCCGAATTACTGATTCTGCCCAAGAGCATTTTTCAAAACTGCTATCCAAACAAGAAGATGGCACCCAGATTCGCGTATTCGTGATTAACCCGGGGACGCCAACTGCCGAATGCGGTGTGTCCTACTGCCCACCGGATGCGGTAGAAGCGACAGATACTGAACTGAAATTTGAAAAGCTGTCAGCCTATGTGGATGAGCTGAGCGCGCCCTATCTGGAAGACGCTGAAATCGACTTTGTAACGGATAACCTGGGTTCGCAGCTGACGCTCAAGGCGCCTAATGCCAAAATGCGTAAAGTTTCCGATGATGCGCCCATGGTTGAGCGTGTTGAGTACCTGTTACAGGCTCAGATTAACCCGCAGCTGGCAGGCCACGGCGGTCGCGTTTCGCTGATGGAAATCACCGACGACGGTTTTGCTATTCTGCAATTCGGCGGCGGCTGTAACGGCTGTTCGATGATCGACGTCACCCTTAAAGACGGCATTGAGAAAGAACTGCTGGCGGCGTTCCCGCAGCTGAAAGGCGTGCGCGATATCACCGAACATCAGCGTGGCGAGCACTCTTTCTACTGATGTTTCCGCGCGACAGCCCGGCTGTCGCGCGCATCCGTTATCCTGCCTTGCGTCGTTTAGTCACGGTTTCCAGCAGTTTATTCACGTTATCGTCGGCAAAAATGCGTTCCAGCGGCTGCGCGAGCTTGCGCCGCCAGTTGGGATATTGGTCGACCGTTCCCGGCACATTCACCGGCGTCGTCATCCCCAGCCAGTCTTCCGGCTGTAGCCCCAGCAGCGCACTGTTCGTGTCCGCCAGAAAACGGTGAACGGACTGATTCAGTTCGGCCGTCATCGCCAGAGCATCCGCCCGCTTTGCGCGGCGCGACGGTACGGCTCCCGCTTTATGCAGAGCATCCAGTAAGGCCTGTTTTTGCTTCATCCGCTGCTGCTGCAGGTTCTGTACCATTTGCCCGTCTGGATAAAGCCCGATTTTCTCGCCAAGCTCTAAATCACCTGCACTCCAGAAGCCGGTCAACGTGGGAAGATCGTGCGTACTGGCGCTGGCAATGGACTGGCGTGGATAGGCCTGGGGGGCACGGTAATTCCCCTGTTTTTCCTGCTCAAACCACAAAACTTTCCAGGAAAACACGCCGCTGTCGCGCAGCAGGCTGACGATCTCTTTAGGTACCGTACCGAGATCCTCACCAATCACCATACAGCGCAAACGCTGGCTTTCCAGCGCCAGAATGCCAAGCAGATCGTGTACAGGGTAAGCGACGTAGGCGCCTTTATCCGCCGTTTCACCTGCCGGAACCCACCAGAGGCGCAGCAGAGCCATGACGTGGTCAATACGCAGCGCCCCGCAGTCACGCATATTGGCGCGCAGGATATCGATAAATGGTTGATAGCCCCTGGCCTGCAAGACGTGAGGATCCATTGGCGGCAACCCCCAGTTTTGCCCCAACGGCCCCAGCCTGTCAGGCGGCGCGCCGATTGATGCCTTAAGGCGGTACAGCTCCGGATCGTGCCAGGTTTCGGCACTGCCTTCGGCCACACCGACCGCTAAATCACGATACAGCCCCACGCTCATGCCCAGCGCCTGGCTCCGTGCCCAACACTGAGAGAACTGCTGCTGTGCCAGCCACTGTAACCACTGCCAGAAGGCAATCTCATCCGCGTGCTGCGCGCACCAATCCTGAACGTCAGAAGACTGACTGTTACGCCAGCGCTCAGGCCAGGCCGGCCAGCCCGCGTGCGTGGCACCTTTCCCCTGCATTTCAGCCTGCAGACCCTCATAGGCCGCCTGATAGCGCAGGCTGTCGCCCCCCTGCTGGATGAAATCCGCAAACTGCTGCTTCTGTGCGTCTTGCGCATCGCGCGACTGGAACCGGGCCCAGCCGTGACGTAATGCCGCAATTTTCAGTGCCATAACCGCGTCATAATCCACCCATTCGCTTTCACGGGCTTGCTTTAACGCCTTTTGGGTTTTGGCACTTTTCCACCACTTCTGACCCGCGCTGCTTTGTTGGAAATCGGCAACCTGTGCCACATCGATGTAAATAATATTCAGCCAGCGGCGCGATGAAGGACTGTAGGGGCTGGCAAAAGCGGGGCTGGACGGATAGAGCGCATGCAACGGGTTCAGGCCAACAAAGTCGCCGCCGCGTGCGGCAAGCTGCTCCAGCAACATTTCCAGATCGCCAAAATCACCGATGCCCCAGTTTTTCTCTGAACGCACGGTATAAAGCTGCACCAGCGCCCCCCAACGTTTCTCTCCGGCGCGCAAGGCCGGTGGCAGATAACAACGGCGCGGTGTCACGATCACGCGCGTCTGCCACTCACGCTTGCCCTTGCTCAAGGTCAGCTGGTGATAACCCTGCCCCAGAGGCGAAGGCAGTTTAAAGGGCGCACCGCCTTCGAGGGTTCCGCTAAGGGTTTTGCCTTTCTCTGTCTGCAACTGCCAGCGGAAGCTGCCGTCCATCTGAGGCGTCAGCTCGCGTTTACGGTTACCGCTAAAAACCACAACGGGGGGCAGCGGAGATTTACCGGCTTTCTGTGGGTTTTCCATTATGCCCAGTAAGGCGCGTTTGGTATCATCGCTGATGGCTTCAGGTTCACCGTTCGCATCGAAATACGTGAGCGCTATTCCCGCCGCCTGGGCGGCTTTATCAAGTGAAGTGGATTTCATCGCAATTCCTTAGCGTTGCGCCTGCCAGATGCGCTGTTGATAGTCCCGAATCGACCGATCCGAACTAAAAATACCGGTTCGCGCCGTGTTGAGAATGGCGGCGCGCGTCCAGGCTTCCCGATCGCGCCACAAGGCCTCAACCCGTTTCTGCGCATCGATATAGGCCTGATAATCCGCCAGCACCAGCCAGGGATCGCCATTTTTTGTCAGGCTATCCAACATTAGGTTGAATGCATGCTTATCGCCATGACTGAACGTTCCTTTTTTCAGTGATCTCAACAGTTCATCCAGTTCCTTGTTGTGCTTACGGACTTTTTGCGGTTTGTAGCCTCCGGCCTTGAGGGCTTTAACGTCATCCACGGTATTGCCAAAAATAAAGATATTTTCTGCCCCTACCTGCTCCGCAATTTCCACGTTGGCCCCATCCAGCGTGCCGATAGTCAGCGCGCCATTCAGTGCCAGTTTCATGTTGCCGGTGCCGGAAGCTTCATAACCTGCGGTGGAAATCTGCTCTGACAGATCGGCGGCGGGAATCAGGTATTCGGCGGCCGTGATGCGGTAATCCGGAATAAAGACCACCTTCAGCTTGTCGCCGACAAGCGGATCGTTGTTCACCACCTCTGCCACCTTGTTAATGGCATAGATAATGTTCTTTGCCAGGTAGTAGCCTGGTGCCGCCTTTGCCCCAAACAGAAACACTCTGGGGATGATACTGGCGTCATTGGGGTTGTCGCGGACGTTTTTATAGCAGTGCAGAATATGGAGCAGACCCAGATGCTGACGTTTATATTCATGTAGCCGCTTGATCTGCACGTCAAAAATCGCGTTTGGGTTAACCACAATGCCGGTGTGCTGAGCAATGTAGGTGGCTAACCGCGCTTTGTTGTGTTGCTTAACCGCGCGAAAACGCTCACGGAAAACGGGATCGTCGGCGTAAGGCTCCAGGCCCTGCAGCGCGGTCAGGTTGTTGACCCATTCACGCTTCAGGGTGTCATCAATCAGGCCAGCCAGCGCAGGATTGCACTGCTTTATCCAGCGGCGCGGCGTAATGCCGTTGGTGACATTATGAAACTTCTGCGGCCAGAGCTGATGGTACTCGGGAAAAAGATCCGTCACGACCAGCCCGGAATGCAGGGCCGCCACGCCATTCACCGCAAAGCCACTGACAACGCAAAGATTAGCCATTCTGACCTGCCCCTCGGCGACCACAGCCAGTTTGTTCCAAAGCGCTTTGTCATCAGGCCAGCGCTGTTTAACCTGCTGTTTGAGGCGACGGTTGATCTCTTTGATGATCATCATGTGGCGCGGCAGCAGGCTGCGTATCAGCTTCTCATCCCAGCGCTCCAGGGCTTCGGGCATTAAGGTGTGATTGGTATAGGCAAACACGCGGCTGGTGATGTGCCAGGCCTCGTCCCAACTTAGCTGGTGCTCATCCAGCAGCAGGCGCAGCATCTCCGGAATGGCGATAGTGGGATGCGTATCGTTAAGCTGAATGACCTCAAAATCAGGCAGCGCATGAATGCTTCTCCCCGCCTGATGATGGCGACGCAGAATATCGGCCACCGCACAGGCACACTGGAAATACTGCTGCATCAGACGCAGGCGTTTGCCCTGTGGATGGTTATCATTGGGATAGAGCACTTTGGTCAGGCTGGCGGCATCAATCCCCTGCTTCTCAGCCTGCAAAAACTGACCGTCGTTGAACAGGGTCAGGTTAAAGGGATGCTCACTGGTCGCTTTCCACAGCCTCAACGGCAGGGTGACGCCATTGCGATAACCTGTTACCGGTAAATCCCAGGCTTCTCCACGAAGATAAATGGCGGGCTCCCACACTTTACGCCCGTCATCCTGCTTAATGACTTTTCCGCCCATCGCGACGCGGACATCCAGCGCGGCGTTATGCCGAAACCAGGGGTACGTCTCGCGCGCCCAGTCGTCGGGTTCCTCGACCTGTTTCCCCTCTGCAAAACGCTGGCGAAACAAACCGTACTGGTAGTTAAGCCCGTGCCCGGTAGCGGGCTGCCCAACCGTCGCCATTGAGTCCATGTAACAGGCAGCCAGCCTGCCCAGGCCACCGTTCCCCAATGCCGGATCAACTTCTTCTTCCAGTAATTCGCTTAACTCAACCTGGTATTCCGCCAGCAGGGATTTGACCTCGTCGTACCACCCCAGATTCATCAGGTTATTTCCTGTAAGGCGCCCCAGCAGAAACTCCATTGAGAGATAGTTAACGTGACGCTGGGGTTGCGCGCCCCGGACCGCCGGTTGGGCGTTGAGCAATTCGTTGACCGTGGCACTCAGTGCCTGCCACCACTGGCGCGGCGTCATTTGTTTTGCGGACGAGAAACCAAGATGCTGCCAGTGGCGGGTTAACGCAGCCTGAAAACGGGATTTGTTGAATTTCTGCTGTGGCATATCACTCCCTTTTGTATCCATATGGGTAAAGCAAAAATGGAATGCGCATGGGCCAGCCATATTGCTGGCGGCCATGTTAATTAAATACGCGAGTGGAGAAAAAAGCGACAGGCAGGTTTGAAAAACGCCAGTGATCTGACTGGCGTGCAGGTCTCAGCAGAGTTCGAGGTGAACCTCATGCTGTTCAATAACTTTCATGATGCTGTTAGGCGGCATCTTATCGGTGTAGAGATAGTCGAGCTGGCTCATATTCCCCAGATTGACCATCGCGTTACGGCCAAATTTCGAGTGGTCTACCACCAACATGACACAGCGGGAGTTTTCGATGATGGCGCGTTTGGTACGGACTTCGTGGTAGTCAAACTCCAGCAGCGATCCGTCCATATCGATGCCGCTGATCCCGAGGATGCCGTAATCAAGACGAAACTGTGAAATAAAGTCCAGCGTCGCTTCCCCCATGACTGCGCCATCACGGGTACGCACTTCTCCACCAGCGATAATAACCCTGAAATCCGGCTTGCCCATCAACAGCATTGCCACGTTCAGGTTATTGGTCACCACGCGTAAATCGCTATGGTTTAACAACGCATGTGCCACGGCTTCTGGTGTGGTACCGATATCGATAAACAGCGTCGCCCCGTCCGGTATCTGGCTGGCCACTCGCTGTGCGATACGCGCTTTTTCTGCTGACCACATCATCTTACGATCCTGCCAGGCGGTATTCTCTGAACTGGAAGGCAAGGCCGCGCCGCCGTGGTGGCGCTGAATTTTATTTTGATCGGCAAGGTCGTTTAAATCACGACGAATCGTTTGTGGGCTGACCTCGAAATGATCGACCAGCTCCTCAGTACTGACATATCCCTGACGCCGAACCAGATCAATAATGGCGTCATGACGTTGCGTCTGCTTCACATTCCTCTCCTGTTTCGGGCTTATTCTTATTCGTTGTGACTACCGTTTACGCTTGCGTGTGTCGACAAACGCCATTGCCAGTCCGACAAGCAGGCCACCAACGTGTGCTGCGTTAGCGATAGCCAGACCAAATGCACCAAACCAGCCCACCACCAGCCAGACAAGTGCAAAGCCGATTAACCCACGCTCCAGATAAACACCGCTGTCGGGATCGCGTTCACCGCGCAGCCAGCAGTATCCCATCAGCGCATAGACCACACCGGACAGGCCGCCAAACCAGATACCGCTAAATTTCGACTGAAGCCAGCCGCTGAGCAGTGCAGAAATGATAAAAATAACAAAAAGCTTACCGCTGCCCAGCCGTTTTTCTACGGCTCCACCGAGATACCACCACCACATCAGATTAAACAGGATGTGCAACAGTGAAAAGTGAAGTAGCACATGGCTGAACCAGCGCCAGATCTCAAAATGTTGATCGGCATCTGGCCACGCCAGCCAGTACATTACGGTACGATCGCCCAGTACCTGCATCAGCACAAATACCGCAATACAGGCAAACATAACCACCATGGTCAACGGCCCGGCACGCTCACGGATGTTTGCCCAGATATTGCTTCGCTCATAGCGCAACCCGCTGTCGGTTTTACCACTGTGCCAGCTTGCCGCCTGGTAGCGCGGATGGTTGGGATCGCGCACAAACTGCTGAAGTTCGTTTTCGACCATCGAAAGCTGGCTTTCATCATCCAGCATAATGACGTAATGACTTTCACGTTCAATACGCAATTTCACGCCGCGCGTTGCCATATAGTCAACAAAAGCCTGCGCCATGCGCGGCTGGTTAAATTGGGTAATGCGCATTACTCACTCTCCGTGTTACGCCTGACCAGTCACTCAGCGCCACTGGTCACCTGTTGAGGGAAGGCGGCGCGCCAGGCATCAAACCCGCCATCAATACTGTAAGCAGTGGTAAATCCCTGGGCGTGCAGATAATCCGCTGCACTTTTACTGCTGTTGCCGTGATAGCACATTACCAGCAGCACCGGCAGGCTTGTATCGGTTGAACTGATAAAATCATTAAGGTTGTTATTCGATAAATGCAAGGCGCCGTTGGCATGACCAAGAGCAAAACTTTGCGCATCGCGGATATCCACCATTACTGCGCCTTGTGCCAGCCGCTGTTGAGCCTGATGAACATCAATACATTGGTAAGTTTCCATGGTGTCTCTCATAACATCATCAAAATGACGTCTAGTGTAACCTGATAATCCTCGCCAATAACCTGACAATCACTACGGCTATTCACCTTTGCGCCCAGATAATGTTATCCATATCACGCAAAATTGTTTTTAGGTGGTTAAATACTGGCATCAATGTTGGTTTGCGATTATGATTATGCTCGAAAACGAACATAAGTGAACTATTCCGAACATCGGAGGAGACAACGTGGAAACCAAAGACCTGATCGTTATCGGCGGCGGCATCAACGGTGCTGGCATCGCAGCAGACGCTGCAGGACGCGGACTGTCGGTGTTAATGCTAGAGGCGCGGGACCTGGCTTGCGCGACCTCTTCCGCCAGCTCAAAGCTGATTCACGGTGGCCTGCGCTACCTTGAACATTATGAATTCCGTCTGGTGAGCGAAGCGCTGGCCGAGCGCGAAGTGCTGTTAAAGATGGCACCCCATATCGCGTTCCCAATGCGCTTTCGCTTACCACACCGCCCGCATCTGCGTCCGGCGTGGATGATCCGTACCGGCCTGTTTATGTACGATCATCTGGGCAAGCGCACGAGTCTGCCGGGCAGTAAAAGCCTGAGCTTTGGTGCAGAGTCTGCACTTAAGCCTGAAATTAAGCGCGGTTTTGAGTATTCCGACTGCTGGGTGGACGATGCCCGAATGGTGGTACTCAATGCGCAGGAAGTGGTTAAACATGGTGGTGAGGTGCGTACCCGCACTCGCGTGACTCGCGCATGGCGTGAGAACGGCCTGTGGATGGTAGAAGCTGAGGATATCGACAGCGGCAAAACCTTCACCTGGCAGGCCAAAGGCCTGGTCAACGCCGCCGGTCCATGGGTTAAGCAGTTCTTCGACGATGGCCTGGAGCTGAAATCGCCTTACGGTATTCGCCTGATCAAAGGCAGCCATATTGTGGTGCCGCGCGTTCACAATGAGAAGCAGGCTTATATCCTGCAAAACGAAGATAACCGTATTGTGTTTGTCATTCCGTGGATGGATGAGTTTTCTATCATCGGCACCACCGACGTGGAATACAAAGGCGATCCGAAAAGCGTCGCTATTGATGATAATGAAATCGACTACATCCTGAAGGTGTACAACGGCCATTTCAAAAAGCAGCTGACGCCTGACGACATTGTGTGGACCTATTCCGGCGTGCGTCCGCTTTGTGATGACGAGTCCGATTCGCCGCAGGCGATCACTCGCGATTACACCCTGGATGTCCGCGATGACAACGGTCAGACGCCGCTGCTGTCCGTTTTCGGCGGTAAATTAACGACTTACCGTAAACTGGCCGAGCATGCGCTGGAGAAGCTGTCGAAGTATTATCCTGATGCGGGCGCAGCATGGACTAAAAACTGCGTGCTGCCCGGCGGTAATATTTCCGGCAGCAGCGACGATTACGCTGCCAGCCTGCGCCGCCGTTACCCGTTCATTACTGAAAACATGGCACGTCACTACGCCCGCACTTACGGTAGCAGCACCGAAGTGCTGCTTAAAGACGCGACATCGCTGGAAGACCTGGGTGAAAACTTCGGTCATGAGTTTTATGAGGCGGAGTTACGTTACCTTGTGCAGCATGAGTGGGTGCGTGAAGTGGATGATGCTATCTGGCGCCGTACCAAGCAAGGTATGTGGCTGAACGAATCCCAGCAGGCACGCATTGCCGAATGGCTGGCGGCTAAGGCGAAGCCTACGCTGTCGCTGGCATCGTAGTCGCGCGTCAGCGCTGAAAGCGCGGTGCAACAGGTTGCGGCCTGTTGTGCCGCTTTTTTTTGCCTTAGCGGCGGCGTGTCAAGGTTCATTGCATGAACGTGGCTTTTGGTTGGTTGCCTGAGCGGCATCCAGTTATGTAACTCTGAGAAGGTTTCGCTCGCCAGGCGGCGGGCAGTTTCAGTCCGCCCCGTGCGGGCGACCGACAAGGGGCCGCCAGTCGCCGCGGCCCCTTGACCCCGGGCTCCCGGTTTTACAGCCTGAGCGGCGTCCAGTCATAAAGCTCCGGGAAGGTTTCGCTCGCCAGGCGGCAGGCAGTTTCAGTCCGCCCCATGCGGGCGACCGACAAGGGGCCGCCAGTCGCCGCGGCCCCTTGACCCCGGGCTCCCGTCCTGCCCACCCGCCGCTGCGCGGTGCCTTCGCTGCTTCAGGATTTCTGCCGGACCGCCAGGACGCGCCGTCCCTGGCGCGGCCTGACTTTCGCCGACGTCCTGTCGGCTCATCCGGAAATCCTGCATCCGCTCAGCGGGACGGGAAGGCCGGCCCACTCCCCCGCTTCAGTCTCTGGGTTAAGACCAACTTCCGTATCGCTTCAGGTGTCATAAAAGCATCCGCCCCATTAGTGTTCATTTTTTGTTTCATCAGAATTCCATTGCATGCTGTTAATAACAGACAAAACCAGCCTTTTGGAAAAACAGAAAATCTCACAGGCGAGGGGTTTTCAGGAGGCATCCGGCGCGCTGAGGAAAGAACGGAGGCCAGGACGGCGCGGCACGGAAGCCGCGACGAGGACGGCTGCGCCTGGGACGGCGCATCCGGACGGTCCGTCAGGCCGCAGTAAGTGACGAAGGTACAGCGGCGGCTGCCGGACGCCGGGATTGTTAAGGGGCTGGCGCGAGCCCCTTAACCCGACCGCCTGCACGGACAGGCTGAAACTCCCCGGCGCCTGGCGGGCGGAACCTGCTCAGAGCATAACGGTATGCTCACCGCCTCACAGGCAGAGCCAAACCCAATGATGAATAAGCCCTCACAGGCAGGGGTTTTCCGGAGGCATCCGCCGCGCTGAGGAGAGAACGGAGGCCAGGACGGCGCGGCACGGAAGCCGCGACGAGGACGGCTGCGCCAGGGACGGCGCATCCGGACGGTCCGTCAGGCCGCAGTGAGTGACGAAGGTACAGCGGCGGCTGCCGGACGCCGGGATTGTTAAGGGGCTGGCGCGAGCCCCTTAACCCGACCGCCTGCACGGACAGGCTGAAACTCCCCGGTGCCTGGCGGGCGGAACCTGCTCAGAGCATAACGGTATGCTCACCGCCTCACAGGCAGAGCCAAACCCAATGAGGAATAAGCCCTCACAGGCGGGGGTTTTCAGAAGGCATCCGCCGCGCTGAGGAAAGAACGGAGGCCAGGACGGCGCGGCACGGAAGCCGCGACGAGGACGGCTGCGCCAGGGATGGCGCATCCGGACGGTCCGTCAGGCCGCAGTGAGTGACGAAGGTACAGCGGCGGCTGCCGGACGCCGGGATTGTTAAGGGGCTGGCGCGAGCCCCTTAACCCGACCGCCTGCACGGACAGGCTGAAACTCCCCGGCGCCTGGCGGGCGGAACATGCTCAGAGCATAACGGTATGCTCACCACCTCACAGGCAGAGCCAAACCCAATGAGGAATAAGCCCTCACAGGCGGGGGATTTCAGGAGGCATCCGCCGCGCTGAGGAGAGAACGGCGGAACCTGCTCAGAGCAGAAACGTTACCGCCAAACTACAACCTTACCGGCGAAATATTCCAAATCTCATCCGCATATTCCTGAATCGTACGGTCAGACGAGAAATAGCCCATGCCAGCTATGTTCATAGCCGCCCGGTGCTGCCAGACATCCGGCTGGCGATACAGTTCATCAACCTTATCCTGCGTATCCACATAGCTGCGGTAATCTGCCAACAGCTGATAGTGATCGCCGAAGTTGACCAGCAGATCGAACAGATTACGGTAACGGCCGGGATCCTGCGGACTAAAGACGCCTGAGGCCAACTGAGTCAGCACCTGATGCAACTCTGCATCTTCTTCATAGTATTTACGCGGGTTATAACCTGCTTTACGCAAGGCTTCGACCTGCGGCGTTGTGTTACCAAAAATGAAGATGTTCTCTTTACCCACGTGCTCCAGCATTTCAACGTTGGCCCCGTCTAGCGTACCAATAGTCAACGCGCCGTTGAGCGCAAATTTCATATTACTGGTACCCGATGCTTCGGTACCTGCCGTTGAAATCTGCTCAGAGAGATCGGCAGCAGGAATAATAATCTGCGCCAGACTCACGCTGTAGTTAGGAATAAATACGACCTTGAGTTTGTTTTTAACCTGAGGATCGTTGTTGATGACCTTAGCCACATCGTTAATCAGATGAATAATGTGCTTGGCAACGTAGTAAGCGGACGCGGCTTTACCTGCAAAAATGTTAACACGCGGCACCCACTCGGCGTCCGGATCGGCTTTGATACGGTTGTAGCGCGTAATCACGTGCAAAACGTTAAGCAACTGGCGCTTGTACTCATGGATGCGCTTAATCTGTACGTCAAACAGCGCGTTAGGATCGATAACGACATCCAGATTCTTCGCCACCCAGATCGCCAGACGTTTTTTGTTTTCCAGCTTGGCTTCAGCCACTTTCTCAATAAACGCAGGATAATCAACACAGCTTTTGAGTTCACTGAGCTGGCTTAGATCGGTGCGCCAGTTACGGCCAATTTGTTCGTCCAGTAATTCTGACAGTGGCGGATTAGCCAGCGCCAGCCAGCGACGTGGCGTTACGCCGTTGGTTTTGTTACAGAATCGGCCTGGGAACAGCCGCGAGAAATCGGCAAACAGGGACTGAACCATCAGGTTCGAGTGCAGTTCAGAAACGCCGTTAACCTTATGACTGACAACAACAGCCAGCCAGGCCATACGTACCCGACGCCCGTCGTTCTCGTCGATGATCGAAATACGCGACAGCAGATCCCAGTCGTCTGGATAGTATTCCTGAATCGTTTTAAGGAAAAAGTCGTTGATTTCAAAGATGATGCTCAGATGACGCGGCAGGATCTTACCGATCATATCTACCGGCCAGGTTTCCAGGGCTTCAGTCATTAACGTGTGGTTGGTGTAAGAGAACACCTGGCAGCACACATCAAACGCATCATCCCAGGTGAATTTATGCTCATCAATCAACAACCGCATCAGCTCAGGAATCGCTAACACCGGATGTGTGTCATTAAGGTGAATGGCGATTTTATCAGCCAGATTGTTCCAGGTGCGGTGCATCATCCAGTGGCGATTCAGGATATCCTGCACGGTAGCTGACACCAGGAAGTACTCCTGACGCAAACGAAGCTCACGCCCGGAATAGGTCGAGTCATCGGGATAAAGCACGCGCGACACGTTTTCTGAGTGGTTTTTATCTTCCACAGCCGCAAAATAGTCACCCTGGTTGAATTTACCCAGGTTGATTTCGTTACTGGCCTGCGCGCCCCACAAACGTAACGTATTGGTCGAGTCAGTGTCGTAGCCAGGGATAATTTGATCGTAGGCCATAGCGAGAATTTCTTCGGTTTCCAGCCAGCGCACTTTGGCACCTTCGTGCTGAACGCGGCCACCGAAGCGAACTTTATAACGGGTGTTGAAGCGCTGAAACTCCCACGGGTTACCGTATTCCAGCCAGTAATCCGGAGACTCTTTCTGCTCGCCGTCCACAATATTTTGTTTGAACATGCCGTAATCATAGCGGATGCCGTAGCCGCGTCCGGGCATGCCCAGCGTAGCCAGAGAATCCAGGAAGCAGGCGGCAAGACGGCCTAAACCCCCGTTGCCCAGGCCGGGATCGTTCTCTTCTTCCATGAGTTCGGCCAGATCGAGGCCCATTTCGTCCAGTGCCAGATTGAGATCGTCGTAGATCCCCATGGCCAGTAGCGCATTGCCCAACGTGCGGCCCATCAGGAATTCCATCGACAGGTAATAAACCTGACGCACATCCTGGGAAAGTTGAGCACGATTAGAACGCAGCCAGCGCTCTACCATGCGATCGCGCACGGCAAGCAACGCGGCGTTGAGCCATTCATGTTTGTTCGCAATCGAAGGGTCTTTACCAATGGTGAACATCAGTTTGTAAGCGATTGAGTGCTTTAAGGCATCAACCGTCAACGTAGGTGAAGCGTAAGTGAATGGTGTATTCATTTTCTGTTTCCCAATCCGTTACAACAAACGTTGGTAAAGATCGCGGTAGGCTTGAGCGGCAACCTGCCAGCTAAAGTCCATTCCCATCGCCTGACGCTGCACATAACGCCACAGTGAAGGACGAGACCACAACACAAAAGCACGACGAATGGCCCTTAATAAGGACCAGGCATTACTGTCTTCGAAACTGAACCCACTGGCAATGCCATCCGCTAAATTTTCTAGCGAACTGTCGTTGACCGTATCCGCCAGCCCGCCCGTGCGGCGGACCAGTGGCAGCGTGCCGTATTTCAGTCCATAGAGCTGTGTCAGGCCGCAAGGCTCAAAACGGCTCGGTACCATAATGACATCGGCCCCACCAACGATGCGATGCGAGAATGCCTCGTGGTAGCCAATCTGCACGCCCACGCTGCCGGGATGTTCGGCGGCGGCGGCCAGAAAGCCCTGCTGCAGCTCAGCATCACCCTGTCCTAACAGCACCAGCTGTCCGCCCTGCGCCAGTAAACCCGGCAGCGCTTCCAGCACCAGATCCAGCCCTTTTTGCCGGGTCAGGCGGCTGATCACGGCAAACACCGGTGCTTTATCGTCAACCTTCAGTCCCATCGCAACCTGCAGCTGGCGCTTGTTTTCCGCTTTAGCTTCCAGCGTATCCCGGTTGTAGCGGGAGCTCAGCAACAGATCGTGAGAAGGATCCCAAATAGCCGGGTCCACGCCGTTCAGAACGCCGCTCAGGCGACCTTCACGCATACGCTGTGCCAGCAACGTTTCCATGCCATAGCCGTACTCTGGCGTCGTAATTTCACGCGCGTAAGTTGGGCTGACTGCCGTCACGTGGTCGGCGTAGAACAAGCCGGCCTTCAGGTAAGAGATCTGGCCAAAGAACTCCAGACCAAACATGTTAAAAAACGATTGTGGCAGCTGAATCTGATCCAAATGGTGCGCCGAAAAAAGCCCCTGATAAGCCAGGTTGTGCACGGTGAAGACAGACTTAGCCGGACGGCCACGCGCCTCCAGATAAGCACACGTCAGGCCCGCATGCCAGTCGTGTGCATGAACAATATCCGGTCGCCAGTAGCTATCCAGCCCGCAGCCTAACTCACAGCCCATCCATCCCAGTAAAGCAAAGCGCAAATAGTTGTCGACGTAGGCAAACTGCGATTCATCATGATAAGGACTGCCCGGCCGATCGTAGAGATCGGGAGCGTCGATAAGATAGATACCTACCCCATCGAATCGCCCAAAAAGCAGGCGCACCGGACCGGCAAAGGTTTGCAGTTCCGCAACCACCTGCGTATCGGGTATTCCTTTACGTAATGCAGGAAACGCGGGTAACAACACACGCGTATCTGTTCCACCCGCAATTTGTGCCTGAGGTAATGCTCCGACTACATCAGCCAGCCCGCCCGTTTTCAGCAGCGGGAAAAGTTCTGAACAGACATGTAAAACCTGCATCCTCGACCTCATTAAGTTACCAGGCACGATCCTCGTGCCGATGGGTTGTGTGCCGCTTGTCGTTTATGATCCCGCGCTATTTAGTTTGGCCAGCATGGCGCGCGTAACCAGTACAATGCCTTCTTCTGAACGGAAAAACCGGCGGCTGTCTTCATCAGGGTTTTCACCAATCACCATCCCTTCTGGCAGCACACAGGCGCGGTCAATGACGCAGCGGCGCAGACGACAGGATCGGCCGACTACCACATCAGGTAGCAGTACCGTTGAATCGATATTGCAAAATGAGTTCACCCGCACGCGGGAAAACATGACCGAATTCACCACCACCGATCCCGAGATAATGCAGCCACCGGAGACCAGTGAGTTCATCGTCATACCATGGCTGCCGGAACGGTCCTGAACAAACTTTGCCGGTGGCAAAGGTTCCATGTGCGTCCGAATCGGCCAGGTGCTGTCGTACATGTCCAGCTCGGGTGTAACAGAGGCTAAATCAAGGTTGGCGCGCCAGTAGGCTTCCAGCGTACCCACATCCCGCCAGTAGGGCGGTGCCTCGTGATCGTTTTGCACACAAGAGATCGCAAACGAATGGGCGTAGCCCTCTCCACTCGCGACCACTTTTGGCAGAATATCTTTGCCGAAATCGTGGCTTGAACCTGCTTCATGCAGGTCGGCTTCCAGCAAGCCATAGAGGTATTCGGCGTCGAAGACATAAATTCCCATACTGGCCAGCGATTTGGTGTCATCGCCCGGCATTGTCGGTGGCTTCGGCGGCTTCTCTACGAAATCGATTACTTTATTGTTTTCGTCGACGGCCATCACACCAAATGCGGTCGCCTCATGCACCGGCACGGGCAGACAGGCGATGGTGCATCGCGCATCGTTCAGCACGTGGTCCAGCAACATCCTTGAGTAATCCATCTTATAGATATGATCACCGGCCAGGATGACGACGTACTGCGCGCCATAGCGTCGGATAACGTCAAGGTTCTGTGTTACTGCATCCGCTGTTCCGCGATACCATTGCTCCGTCGAGAAGCGCTGCTGCGCAGGTAGCAGGTCAACAAATTCATTCATCTCTTCGTTGAAGATAGACCAACCACGCTGAATATGTTGAGTTAACGTATGAGACTGGTATTGCGTAATGACCCCAATGCGGCGAATCCCTGAGTTCACACAGTTGGAAAGTGCAAAGTCGATAATGCGGAATTTGCCACCAAAGTGAACGGCGGGCTTGGCACGCTTAGCGGTAAGATCGACCAGACGCGTACCGCGTCCACCAGCCAGTACAAGGGCAACGGTTTGTGTAGGGAGCTGGCGCGCCAGCATGAGATGTTCTGCTCTTTCTAATTTGACCATGTCTGACTCCTTATCATTGCTTTTGGAACACACACACAGCGTGTGCGGGACCATGCCAGACAGTTAACCGGATGGGGTGACATTCCCCGGTGAAAGGAGGAAGGACGTGCCATTCTCCGTCTGGTAAGGCGATATCACATATCGAATCTGTCGCATTTATTGTTATTAACCAGCGGTCTGAAAGCAGAATCTGCAGGCTACACATGCCCTGCTTCCAGCCAGCTTCATCTACGGGATTACCCTGGGCGTCCAGCCACTGAACATTGCCGTCATCGTTCTGCCACCAGCGATCTGCTGTGAGTGCAGGAATTCGCTTGCGCAGTTGAATCAGCGACGCCGTAAAATCGACCAGCGCTTTTTCGTCATCGTGCCAGTTGAGCCAGCTCAGAGGATTGTCCTGGCAATACGCATTGTTATTGCCCTGCTGACTTTGACCCCGTTCGTCTCCCGCCAGCAGCATGGGCGTTCCCTGAGAAAGCAGCAGCGTGGTCAGCAGCCCTTGCATGCTGCGGCGCCGACGCTGCGCCACCTCCGCACTGCTCTCCAGACCTTCTGTACCATGATTGTGGCTATAGTTGTTACCATGCCCGTCACGGTTTTCTTCACCGTTAACTTCGTTATGTTTATTGTTGAAACTCACGAGGTCGCGCAGGGTAAAACCATCGTGAGCGGTAATCAGATTGATGGTCGCGTGTGGCCTGCGATCGTCATGCTGAAAAAGGTCGCTTGACGCGGCAAACCGGCAGGCAAATTCCCCCAGGCTGACGTCACCATGCAGCCATGCGCGCCGGGTCGTATCGCGAAATTGATCGTTCCATTCTGCAAAGGGCGCAGGAAAATTGCCTACCTGATAACCGCCTGGACCGATATCCCAGGGCTCGGCGATCAGTTTGACTTTTGACAGTATCGGACAGGCGCGAATGGCCTCAAACAGAGCCGCATCGCGGTGATAATCCGGTTCGCGACCCAGCACCGGCGCAAGATCAAAGCGGAAACCATCGACGTGACAGACGCGCACCCAGTAGCGCAGCGCCTCCAGCGTCCAGTTCATTACCTGCGGATGGCTGAGGTTCAGGGTATTGCCGCAGCCGGTCCAGTTGTGATAATCGCCCTGTTCGTCCAGCCAGTAATAGCTGGCGTTATCAATGCCGCGAAAGGAAAGCGTCGGTCCGGTGTCATCCAGTTCCGCCGTGTGGTTAAACACCACATCCAGCAGCACCTCAATCCCGGCAGCGTGCAGACGCTTTACCGCCTGCTGAAACTCTTGCAGAGGAGACAGGCCATCCTGACCCGATGCATAGCGGGGATCGACAGCCCAGAGGGCAAAGGGGTTATAACCCCAGTAGTTAGTCAGTCCCAGGCGCAGCAGGCGAGGCTCGCTGGCGAACTGCGCAATGGGCAGGAGCTCAATGGCGGTGATGCCCATTTTCAGCAGGTAATCCACCATCACCGGATGTCCCAGAGCAGCATAGGTGCCGCGCAGGGGTTCGGGAATGCCGGGATGCAGCTGCGTCAGACCGCGGACATGCGCTTCGTAAATGACGCTATCGCCCCACGACGTGCGCGGCGCTACATCCCCTTGCCAGTCGAAATCGTCCGTCACGACAATGCTCTTGGGAGCGAGGGCGGCGTTATCACGACCATCAGGCTCGCCATACCCGCAGTGAAAGCGCGGATCGTCGGGGACATCGCCCTGCACTGCTCTGGCGCAGGGATCGATTAACAGTTTGGCAGGATTAAAAAAGTGCCCCTGCTGGGGCGCCCACGGCCCGTGTACCCGATAGCCATAACGCTGTCCGGGCTTGAGTCCGGGCAGATAGCCGTGCCAGATATCGCCGCTTCGCTCAGTGAGTTCAACGCGCTGCTCAAGGCCGTTCTCATCGAACAGGCACAGTTCAACACGCCTAGCGTGATGGGAAAACAGCGTAAAATTGACCCCTTTCCCATCGTAGCTGGCACCCAGCGGTTGGGGATGTCCGGCACGTAATATCATTCCCCCTCCCGCACGAACCATACCGTCGCCAGTGGCGGTAAATTCAGGCTCAGCGATTGCGGGCGGCCATGACTTTCCTGCTGATCGGTGTGCACCAGATGATTGCGCACGTCGCTGCCGTGGTATTCATGCTGGTCGGTATTAAGCACTTCGCGCCAGCTGCCCGCCTGGTTCACGCCGAAGCGATAGCCCGGACGCGGGACAGGGGTAAAGTTGCTGACAACAATCACTTCATTGCCATCACGGTCGCGACGTACAAACGCAAAGACGGAATGCTCTGCATCATCAACAACCAGCCACTCAAACCCCGCTGGATCGAAATCAAGCTGATGCAGGGAGGTGTAATGCTGATAGGTATGGTTCAGATCGCGCACCAGACGCTGAACGCCGTGATGCCAGTTGTCCTCACCTTCAAGCAGGTGCCAGTCAAGGCTGACATCGTGATTCCACTCTTTGCCCTGCGCAAATTCGTTGCCCATGAATAACAGCTTCTTACCCGGAAACGCCCACATCCAGCCGTAGTAGGCACGCAGGTTAGCGAATTTTTGCCAGGCATCTCCCGGCATGCGATCAAGAATAGAGCGTTTTCCGTGCACCACTTCATCGTGCGACAGCGGCAGGACGAAGTTTTCGCTGTAGTTGTACATGATGCCAAAGCTCATCAGATTATGATGGTAGCGGCGATGTACCGGGTCGAGTTTCATATAGTCCAGCGTGTCATGCATCCAGCCCAGGTTCCATTTGTACCAGAACCCCAGGCCGCCACCTTCAGGCGGTCGTGAAACACCAGGATAGTCTGTGGACTCTTCAGCCATCGTCACTGAACCTGGGGCGACATGTCCCAAAGTACGGTTGGTATAGCGCAGGAAATTAATGGCTTCGAGATTTTCGCGACCACCGTATTGATTGGGGATCCACTCGCCTTCGGCGCGGCTGTAATCACGATAGATCATTGAAGCCACCGCATCGACACGCAGGCCATCAATACCGAAGCGCTCCATCCAGTACAGTGCATTGCCTGCCAGGAAGTTACTGACTTCCCGACGGCCAAAGTTGTAAATCAGCGTATTCCAGTCCTGATGGTAACCTTCACGCGGATCGCTGTGCTCATACAGTTCGGTGCCATCAAACTTCGCCAGACCAAAATCATCGCTCGGGAAATGGCCTGGCACCCAGTCCAGTAACACATTCAGCCCTGCTGCATGGGCGCTGTCGATAAAGTAGCGGAAATCATCACGGGTACCGAAACGGCGGGTGGGCGCATACATACCGAGCGGCTGATAACCCCAACTGCCGTCAAACGGATGTTCGTTAATGGGCAGCAGCTCGATATGGGTAAACCCCATCTCTTTAACGTAAGGCACCAGCTGTTCAGCCAGCTCTTTGTAACTGAGCCAGAAGTTGTCATCAGTATGGCGACGCCACGATCCCAGATGCACTTCGTAGATAGAGATGGGTTTATCAAACTCATTTGCCGCTTTGCGTGAGGCCGACATCTCCACTTTTTCGGGCAGGCCGCAAATCATTGATGCGGTTTGCGGACGCATTTGTGCTTCAAACGCTAAAGGATCGGCCTTGATACGGAGCTGTCCATGGGCATCGATGATTTCAAATTTATAGAGTTGCCCGTTAACAGCGCCAGGAACAAACAGCTCCCAGACGCCCATTTCCTGACGCAGACGCATCGGATGACGACGGCCGTCCCAAAAGTTGAAATCACCGACAACCGATACGCGGCGTGCGTTAGGTGCCCAGACACAAAAACGCGTACCAATCACACCATCAATGACGTCGCCGTGGGCGCCCAGCGTTTCATAGGGCCGCAGGTGCGTGCCTTCTGCCAGCAGCCACAAGTCCATCTCTTGCAACAAAGGGCCAAAGCGGTAGGCATCATCAATGAGGTTCTGCTGGCCGTGCCAGTTAACCGCCAGTTGATAGCGAAACGGATTTTTACGACGAGGAACGACGCCACTGAAAAAACCACGAGAATCATCACACTTCAGTTGGACCAGTTTGCGTCCTGTTGAGGTTTCAATGACCCAGACTTCCAGGGCTTCCGGAAGCAGCGCACGCACTTCAAGACCATTTTCGGTTTTATGCATCCCCAGCAGTGAAAAGGGGTCGGAATAATTACCCGCAAAAAGGGCATTGATCGCCTGGCGATCGGGTAGCTCTGACATGACTTTCTTCCTGTGATAGTTGGCAGGCGAAAAGACCACGACGTCGTGTTATCGCAGGTCTGTTGCGCTGCTCTTCATTGAGCCATGAGTACAGCGGCGTGGGTGTCAAAACGAAACGCTCCTCACCACGCGCCTCCTTAAATCACAACCAGTTAGCATCAAGCCTGTCTGCTCAATGCAAAGCCCGTAGTACCGCCAGATGCCCATCCGGCAAGCCTCCAGACATTAAATAACTTTTACTTTCATGTGCAAGCCGGCCCTGGCTAAAAAAGGCAGTCATCACCTACATCATCTGATGTAAGGCCGTTTTTAAGAGAGAACACCCGCCTTTTATTTTTGCGAACCGCCCCGCAAAAAATTAAATTATATTAATGTATAACAGATTCGCGTTTCATCTTATTTAATAAAAACCGGCCACTTTTCGTTAAGAGCCCGCCATTCCGCTTAAGCCGTTCTTTTTTTCGGAAAGACCGGCCGGGAGGAGGACGTTTTACCGCCCCGCTGCTGCACAGCGCACCGCGTATCTCAGGCGCCGCCGGGTTTTAGCGCAGAGCGAAGCCGCCAGCATCGCGGGTTAAGCGCTGCCAGTCAGATATGATTTATCCGCCTCATCGGTTGGATGGACATCGGTGAAAAACAGTGCCAGTACGTTCCTCGAAAAAATGTCTTTCCCATCTACAACAACCATTTAGTTAATAAAGTAAAACAGTTAACTCGCGGCACACCCTTGTTAAATCATAGCTTGATGACAGCGGTTATAAGAGCAGATAAGCAAAAATTTATTTCTGGACAGGCAAAAAGGGGAAGCGGATCACTTAGCGATCGTAACAGTAGAACAATTTGCAGTGATTTATGGGAATAAGACCGGACAAGTCCGGTCTTTTGATGCTTTCAGATTTAGTCGATGAGCAAACGCAACATGCGACGCAGCGGCTCGGCAGCGCCCCAAAGAAGCTGATCGCCGACAGTAAAGGCAGAAAGATATTCTGGCCCCATATTCAACTTGCGGAGACGTCCTACCGGTGTATTCAGCGTACCGGTCACGGCGGCTGGGGTGAGTTCACGCAGGGTGAGTTCACGATCGTTAGGCACCACTTTCACCCATTCATTGTGGGAAGCCAGCAGTTGCTCAATTTCTGCCAGCGGCAGGTCTTTTTTAAGCTTCAGCGTAAAGGCCTGGCTGTGGCAGCGCAGCGCGCCCACGCGGACGCATAGCCCGTCAACCGGAATGACGCGCGGGGTCGCCAGAATTTTGTTCGTTTCGGCCTGACCTTTCCACTCTTCGCGGCTCTGACCGTTTTCGAGTTGCTTGTCGATCCACGGAATCAGGCTGCCCGCCAACGGCACGCCAAAGTTATCCGTTGGCAGCGTACCAGAGCGGGTGAAATCCGTTACGCTTCGCTCAATATCCAGAATCGCCGAAGCCGGGTTTTGCAGAGAAGTCGCCACGTGATCGTGCAACATGCCCATCTGCGTCAGCAGTTCGCGCATATGACGCGCGCCGCCGCCGGATGCAGCCTGATAGGTTGCCACTGAGGCCCATTCCACCAAATCCTGTGCAAACAGACCGCCTAGCGACATTAACATCAGGCTGACGGTGCAGTTACCGCCAACAAAGGTTTTTACGCCGCTGTCGATGCCCTGACGAATAACCTGATGGTTAACCGGATCGAGAATAATGATGGCATCGTCTTTCATACGCAGCGTTGACGCCGCATCGATCCAGTAGCCATTCCAGCCGCTGGCGCGCAGTTTTGGATAGATCTCAGAGGTGTAGTCACCGCCCTGACAGGTGATAATGATATCCAGCGCGTTCAACGCCTCGATATCAAAGGCATCCTGCAACGTACCCTGCTGCTTGCCTGCAAACGTCGGGGCCGCTTCACCGTGCTGCGAGGTGGAGAAGAAGACCGGATTGATCACATCAAAATCCCGCTCTTCGCTCATGCGGGACATCAGCACTGAGCCAACCATACCGCGCCAACCAACTAAACCTACATTCTTCATGTCATGTCCGTTTCAGGATGATAAACACCTGACTTTCTTATCGAAGGGAAAAGTGTCGTGGTACTCTCACGCCACTCTGCGTAATAATCAGATCTGCCTGTGATGATTTACTCTACAAAATGCAGCTTTTCTGGCAAGTGAATTAATGTAATCAGGCCAACTTTTTCAGCAACACCGCTAATAACCTGACTTTATCTATAACGAGAAGACGTAAAACGAATGACTGAAATGATCTCGGCAACAATATTATTGTTGTTAATAATGGATCCCTTAGGCAATTTGCCGATTTTTATGTCGGTTTTAAAGCATCTGGAACCGAAACGTCGGCGAGTCGTGCTTATTCGTGAAATGCTGATTGCGCTCATCATCATGTTGCTGTTTTTGTTTACCGGCGAGCGAATTCTGGCCTTTCTCAACCTGCGTACCGAAACCGTGTCCATATCTGGTGGCGTCATCCTGTTTTTAATCGCCATCAAAATGATTTTCCCGTCACCTGAAAGCAGTAGCACGGGCTTACCGGCGGGAGAAGAGCCTTTTCTGGTGCCGCTGGCGATTCCCCTGGTGGCCGGGCCGTCATTGCTGGCGACCCTGATGCTGCTGTCGCATCAGTATCCCAATCAAATGTCGCATCTGGTGGGTGCCCTGCTCATTGCCTGGGGCGTAACGGTCATGATTCTGCTGTTGTCAGGCCTGTTTCTTCGGCTGCTGGGCGATAAGGGCGTTAATGCGCTGGAACGTCTGATGGGATTGATACTGATTATGCTGGCAACGCAGATGTTCTTAGACGGGATTCGCGTGTATCTGAAGTTGTAACCATGGTCAATTGTAACCGGGCAGCCCTGCCCGGTTACAACGCATCAGGAAAGCAGCGTAAAGGCGATCATGCCGACTACGGCACCGACGGTGCCCAAAATGGTCTCCATCAATGTCCACGTCTTTAAGGTTTCCCCTTCCGTGGCGCCGGTAAATCGCCCAAACAACCAGAAACCTGCATCGTTAACATGGCTGATAATAATGGAACCGCCACCGATACAGATGGACAAGGCCGCCAGTTGCGCGCCGTTATAATGCAGTGGCTCAATCACAGGCATGATCAATCCCACTGTCGTCAGGCAGGCGACCGTGGCCGATCCCTGAATCACCCGGACCGCCCCAGACAGAATAAAACAGGCCAGCGCAACGGGCAGCCCGGCACCGGTCAGGGCATTTCCCAGCACAGGCCCTACGCCGGAATCGACCAGTACCTGTTTAAAGACGCCGCCCGCACCAATCACCAGCAAAATAATGCCCGCTGGCTGCAGTGCGCTGCCGCAGATCTGCATCACTTTCTCTTTTTCCATGCCCTGACGATAAGCCAGGCCGTAAATAGCCACCAGGCAGGCCAGCAGAATGGCGATAAAAGGATGGCCGATAAATTCCAGCCATTGATAAAGCGCGGTGCCTTCCGTGGTGAAGCGTGCGCCAATGGTTTTTAACCCGACCAGCACGAGAGGAAACAGGATTAACGCCAGGCTAAAACCAAAAGAGGGCAGCTTGTTTTCATCAATATCCGGCTGATGATCTTCAGGAGGCGCGCTGAACGAAACGCGTCTGGCGATAAAATTACCAAACAGCGGCCCGGCAATCAGCATGCCCGGCAGCGCAGCGCACAGGCCGATTAAAATCATCCAGCCAAAATCCGCATGCATCTGAGACGCCAGCAACATGGGCGCAGGCCCCGGCAGCAGAAAGGCCGCGGCGGCAGCCACACCGGCAAACAGCGGTATCACCAGCTTCACCAGATTATCCCCCGTGCGTCGGGCGACGGCGAAGGCAATGCTGATAAGCAGTACCACGGCAACTTCAAAGAAGAGCGGTAAGGCACAGATTAGCCCGGCGATTCCCATGGCAAAGTGGGCGCGGTTTTCGCCAAAGGTCTTGAGCATGCGAATCGCAATTTGGTCAACGGCACCGGTTTCATGCAGGATCTTGCCGAACATCGCGCCCAGCGCCACCACAATTGCCAGAAAGCCCAGCGTGCCGCCCATGCCTTTCTGCATGGTTTCGGCGATGTTATCCAGTGGCATACCGGATAACAGCCCGGCCCCGACTGAGACCAACATCAAGGCAAGAAAGGCATGCATGCGGGCTTTCATCACCAGAAAGAGCAGCAGCAGGACAGAGCCTGCTGCGGTTAAAATAAGTGTTGCGGTATTCATGGCCTAGCCTTGATTAATGGCGTCCTTGATGGTCGCAACCGTCGCCGCCACAACCTCATCCAGCGGGTTCGCGATATCCACGACCAGCACATCTTTTTCATCACTGCCCGGCTCTTCCAGGGTGGCAAACTGCGTCACCAGCATTTGCGGCTTGAAGAAGTGGCCTTTACGCGCCTTCAGACGGGCTTCGATGGTATCGAAATCCCCTTTCAGATACACAAAACGCAGGTTGTCATTGCCCTGACGAAGAATGTCGCGGTAATGCTTTTTTAAGGCTGAACAGACGATGATGGAAATGGCCTGGGTGCGTTGCATCGCGAAAGCCGCATCGTTCAGAGCCTGCAACCAGGGCAGACGATCGTTATCATCCAGTGGATGGCCTTCTGCCATTTTCAGGATATTGGCGCGCGGATGAAGAAAATCACCGTCGAGAAACGCGGTGTTCAACTGGTGAGAAACCTGGTTAGCGACAACGGATTTACCGCTGCCTGAAACACCCATCAGAATAAAAACGTGATGTGGCGAAGATTGCGTGGTCATTTTTTACTCCGGCAAGTTCAGTCAGTCTGCCATGTTACCGATAACAATGGTGGAGCACATTGTCCTGGTGGCATTCCATGCTGGCAACCTTTTTACATCCCAAAGCGTTAAAGTGTGAGCTGCTTCATAAAATCGCGTTAATCAGATACTGCCACCTTCCAGAATCTCAAAACCGATATCCAGCGGTGTTGTAACGCTGTGTTCCCCGGCGATACGCGCCAGTAATAATGCAGCAGACTCACGTCCCATTCGGTCGCGCGGGGTGAGTACCGTTGCCAGCTGCGGCGTGACAACCTGGCTAATATCATGGCCGTGGAAACCGGCAATCGCCATTTGGGAGGGCACCTTGAGTCCCTGCCGCTGACACTCAAACATCGCGCCGACCGCCAGATCGTCATTGGTACAGAACAGGCTGTCTGTCTGAGGATAACGGCGCTGCGCTTCACGCAGCAGATCGCCGCCTGCGCTAAACGAGGAGGCTTCTTCCATCATCACGCTGCGCGGCGTTAATCCGGCCTCACGCATGGCGGCTTCATAACCGCGCTGTTTTTGCAGCGTTCGCTCATCCAGACGCGCGCCCAGATAAACGGTATGACGATGACCTTTATTGATGATGGCCAGCGTCATCTGCCGGGCCGCCTCGACATTGTCAAAGCCGACCGCCATATCAAGACAAGGGGTAACGCTGTCCATCATTTCAATGACCGGAATCCCCGCCACTTCCAGCATGCGCAACGTGCCGGGCGTGTGGGTGCGTTCCGTCAGGATAACGCCGTCGATGTTCCAGCCCAGCAACGACCGTAGCTGACGCTCTTCTTTTTCCGGGTTATAGCCAAAGTGCGCCACCAGCGTCTGATAACCGGCCTCATCGGTGACGGCTTCAATGCCACGCAGTACATCGGCAAAAACCTGATTGGTCAGGGAAGGCAGCAACACGCCAATGGCGCGGCTGGTCGCATTCGACAGCATATCCGGGGCACGATTCGGTATGTATCCCAGTTCGTCCAGCGCCACGGCAATCTTTTTCCCCAGCGCAACGGACACCTGCTCGGGATTACGCAGATAACGACTGACAGTCATTTTGGTGATACCGATACGATCGGCAACGTCCTGTAAAACCGGTCTTTTCTTCTTCATCGTAAGCGCCTGGATAGCCCTGAAAGCAAGTTACGACGAGTCTATCACTTTTTTGCAGCCAGATTGCCAGTGGGGCGAGATATGCCCGCCCCAACAGGCTTATACCGGCGGCAGATCAAACAGCAGGACTTCCGCGGCGCTGTCTGCTTCGAGCACCAGGCTGCTTTCGTCCCAGATGGCAAAAGCATCGCTGTTTGTCGCTGGCTGACCGTTTACCTTGACCTGGCCCTTCACCACCTGGATCCAGATACGGCGGCCCGCGTCGGGTACCACGCTGTCGCTGTCGCCCGCCGCGAATACCCAGCGCGACAACGTCATGTCCTGCCAGACTTTGAGCGATCCGTCACGGGCATCAGGCGTCAGAATATACTGGCGTCCCTGTACGTCGGGAAAACGGCGCTGAGCGTAGCGCGGCTCTATCCCTGTACTTTCTGGAATAATCCAGATTTGGTAGAGGTGCAGGGGTTCGGTTTGGCTGGCGTTATATTCTGAATGACGCACGCCCGTACCGGCACTCATAATCTGGAATTCGCCTGCCGGTATCTGTTCTTTATTCCCCATGCTGTCCTGATGTTCAACGGTACCTGACAGCACATAGGTCAGAATTTCCATGTCTTTATGGGGATGCGTACCAAAGCCCTGACCCGGATCGATCACGTCTTCGTTAATGACGCGTAACGCCGAAAAGCCCATAAAATTGGCATCGTAATAGTTGGCAAAGGAAAAGGTATGCCAGCTGTCCAGCCAGCCGTGATTCGCGTGACCGCGTTCTTCAGCTTTACGTAAATAGATCATGTTCAAATCTCCTCACTGTTTTTTATAGTGTGGTATCCGGCGTAAAAGATTGATAGCTGAAAAACTTCACCTCTCTGTTCAAAAATTATGAACATTAAATGACGGGTTGTTGAAAGGGGCTGAAGGAGGCCTGGCGGGAAGAGGTAGCAAAAAAAAAGCCAGCACCCGGCTGGCTAAATAATACTGGAAGCAATGTGAGCAATGTCGTGCGTTCTACCGTGTCGATGACACGCGAGAAAGCATGACAATAATAATCATTATCATTCGCATCTGTAAAGTCTTTTTGCACATTCTTTTATTGACGTCATGCGTAAATACCTTGAAGTTGAAAGGGTTATCACCCTGCCAACAAGGATAAGCGCTATGAACACGGTAACCATTCGTCATGCTATCCCTTCTGACGCATCCGCATTAACGCGTCTTTACAGCCAGCCCGAAACGCAGGCGGCTACCCTGCACCTGCCTTATCCTTCCCCCTCGCTGTGGGAGCAGAAACTCACTAGCCCGCGCGCGGGCGTTTATATGCTCGTTGCCTGTCTCGGTGAGCAGGTCGTTGGGCAACTTACGCTTGAGGGAATGACGGCCGCACGGCGACGGCATTGTGCCAGCCTGGGGATGGGCGTCGATCCGGCGTTTCATCGTCGCGGGATTGGCAGCGCCCTGATGGCCGCGATGATCGATCTCTGCGACAACTGGCTACAGGTTACGCGCATTGAACTCACGGTGTTTGCCGACAATGACAACGCGATAGCGCTGTATCACAAGTTCGGCTTCCGAATTGAAGGCACCGCGCAAGGCTTCGCCATGCGTGAGGGTACCCTGATCGATACACATTACATGGCGAGGGTGAAAACATAAGATTACGGGCAGCCAAAGGGCTGCCCGTTTTCATCAGTAACCTGCGCTCAGGTCATCTACGGTGCGCGGATCGGAAGCGCCATACAGCGTACCGTCAGGCCCAATCATAATACTTTGGGTACTGCCCATCGACGGCAGCACTTTCACATGCTGACCTTTGGCCTCCAGTAACCGCAAGGTATCCGGACTGAATCCCTTTTCAACACGCAGCTGATCGGGCAGCCATTGATGATGGAAGCGCGGCGCGTTGGTCGCCTCTGCCACGTTCATCCCGTAATCAATACTGTTCACCACCATCTGCAATACCGTGGTGATAATGCGGCTGCCGCCCGGGCTACCCGTTACCAGCCATGTTTTCCCGTCTTTCACCACGATAGTCGGTGACATCGAAGACAGCGGACGCTTCCCGGCCTGCACGGCATTGGCTTCGCCGCCGACTAACCCGTAAACATTCGGCGTGCCCGGCTTGGCAGAGAAATCATCCATCTGGTTATTCATCAGAATGCCGCTGTTACCGGCGACGATACCGCTGCCGAAGTAGGTGTTAAGCGTGTAGGTGACAGCGACCGCATTGCCACTTTTGTCCACCACGGAGAAGTGAGTAGTTTGATTACTTTCGTAAGGGGCCAGTTTACCCGGCTTGATCTCGCTGGACGGGCGGGCTTTGGCAATATCAATCTGCTGCGCCAGTGACTTCGCATAGGCTTTGCTGGTCAGCGCCTGCCAGGGCACCTTAACGAAATCCGGATCGCCCAGATATTCGGAACGGTCCGCGTAAGCATACTTCTCCGCTTCCGCCATGACCTGCATCGCGTCCGCGCTGCCGAAGCCCATTTTGCCCAAATCAAAATTTTCCAGGATATTCAGGATCTGCACGATATGAATGCCGCCCGATGAAGGCGGTGGCATGGAAAACACCTCATAACCACGATAGGTGCCGCTGACGGGCTTACGTTCAACCGCATGATAGGCTGCTAAATCGGCTTTATTAATTAACCCGCCATGCTGGGCCATTTCGGCAGCGATTTGATCGGCAATTTTCCCTTTATAGAAGGCATCCGGGCCTTGCTGCGCAATCAGCTGTAAGCTGTGGGCCAGATTTTTTTGCACCAGACGGTCGCCCTTCTGCCACGGCGTGCCATCGGGCTTATAGAAAATGGCTTTGCTATTGGGATGCGTGATCAGCACTTCCTTACCGTAGGTTTTCAGGTCATCCGCCAGCGCATCGTTGACGACAAAACCGTCACGCGCCAGTTTAATAGCAGGCGCCAGCAGCTTGCTGAGCGGCAGCGTGCCATATTTATTGACGGCTAAAGCAAAACCCGCCACGGTGCCGGGCGTACCTGAGGCCAGGTGCGAAGTGAGGGAAAGCTTGCTATCGGCATTTCCCTGCTTATCCAGGAACATATCGCGCGAGGCCGCCGCCGGGGCCATTTCACGGAAATCGATGGCCGTGGTCTGTCCTGATGCCGTGCGCAGCAGCATAAAGCCCCCACCGCCCAGGTTGCCCGCCTGCGGATGCGTCACCGCAAGCGCAAAGCCCACCGCAACGGCGGCATCCACGGCGTTACCGCCCTGGCGCAGGATATCAACGCCGACCTGGGTTGCCAGCGCATCCACTGAGGCCACCATACCGTTATGCGCCTTAACCGGATGAAACGTATCGCTGTCGATACCATAAGAGACGGGCGGTGCCTGAACCGGCGCGGCACCCGCCCCGGTCACAAAAGTAAAACTCATCAATAATGACCAGCCCAGCTGGCGCAGTTTGCCTTGCATCATCATGTTGTTTCCACTCTCCACTTTTATTTACATTTCTTTATTCTTTATGTAACTGACTACAAACACAGTCGAATATCAAGAATTAACGCAAATTCAGTGCACTCCTGGAGCAGGAATCTGAACCCGTGCATAGAATGACGATAACGACCTCGTGACCCGATTTGGGCACGCACACACAGCACCCGGTCGTTTACTGGAGGATAAAAATGAAAAAGTGGCTTATGGTTTTTGCCGCCCTGCTGCCGTTAAGCGGCATGGCGAACATGCTGAATAACACCAACAATCCTAATCAACCCGGCTATAACCCTAGCCAGCAGCGCATGCAAACGCAGATGCTCAACCAGTCGCAGCAACAACAGAACAAACTGCAACAGGATCAGCAGCGTCAGAATCAGGATTTACAGCGTAAACTGCAGGAACAACGAGACAGTGCCCAGCAGCGAGTGATTAAATCGCAGCCGGGCCAGCAGCAGAATCAACAGAATCAGTATTAGCGGAAATCGGGGCCGATGATGTCGATGCTGTCCGTACAGATGGCATCAACGCCCCATTTCAACAGCGTTCTGGCCCGGTCAGGGCTGTTTACGGTATAAACCAGAATATGCAGATCGGCCTCTTTCAGTTCTGCCACCCGCGCCTCGGTTAACACCTTATGATTGAGATGAATGGAGGTGCAGTCGAGCGCGCGGGTTTTCGCTTTCCACGCGGTGTCCCAGCTATGGGATAACAGCCCACGCGGTAGCTGAGGTTCAGCCTGCATCGCGGCTTCCAGCGCCTCAAAGGAAAATGATGACAGCAATGGCAGCGTTTGTCCCTGCCACAGCGCGGCGGCTGCCTGGGCAATGGCGCGCCCGGTTTCTGCATCCGTTCCTGTTGTAGGTTTAATTTCGATATTGGCCATCATGCCATGCTGGCGACAGCGCGCGGCGACCTCATCCAGCCGGGCCAGCTTTTCCCCCTGAAACACATCGCTAAACCAGCCGCCCGCATCCAGCTGTGACAGCTTATCCCAGGGCAGTTCACCCGCTACGCCCCAGCCGTTGCTGGTACGATCTAACGTATCGTCATGCAGCAGGAAAATATGCGCATCGGCCGACAGTTTGGCGTCGAATTCAATCATCAGGTGACCATATCTGGCGCCCGTATCAATTGCCGCAAGTGTATTTTCCGGTGCCAGCTTTCCTCCGCCCCGATGGGCGACGATGGGCGGATAAGGCCACTGTTTTTTGCTCATTCCAGACGTTTCCCGTGCGTTGAATCGAAGAAATGTAGCGACCTCACGGGCAGATGCAGCCATAAGGTACTGCCTGCTTCAGGGCGCTCGCTGTGGGGCAAGCGTACCACTAAACGTGCCTCACCGATGCGGCCATGCGCCAGATTATCCGCCCCGAGCATTTCCAGGGTTTCCACCCGGAACGGAATTCCGCCCTGCGCCTGGCTGCTGATCTGAATATGTTCTGGTCGTACGCCAAGGACGACGGGACGGTTGGCCCACTTTGCTTTTCCCTCGCCAATGGCTATCCCGTGGGAGGCATCAATCGTAAAGCGCGTCCCCTCCTGGCTGATATTGCCATGGATCAGATTCATGGCCGGTGAGCCCATAAAAGACGCGACAAACTGGCTGGCGGGCCGTTCATAGACCTCTACCGGCGTGCCGATCTGCTCCAGTATGCCTTTGTTCATGACCATGACGCGCTGTGCCAGCGTCATCGCCTCGACCTGATCGTGCGTCACGTACAGGCTGGTGGTTTGCAGACGACGGTGCAGCTGCTGAAGCTCCAGGCGCATCTGGACACGCAGGCGGGCATCCAGATTAGAGAGGGGCTCATCAAACAGAAACACAGCAGGCTCACGCACGATAGCGCGGCCCATGGCCACGCGCTGGCGCTGCCCACCCGATAACTCACGCGGACGGCGCGTCAGCAGGTGATCCAGCTCCAGGCTCCGTGCGGCTTCCAGCACACGTTGACGAACATGTTCTTTACTCATGCCGCGGATTTTCAGGCCGTAAGCCATGTTCTCTTCGACGGACATATGAGGATAGAGCGCATAGTTTTGGAACACCATGGCAATGCCGCGGTCTTTTGGCTCTTCGTGAGTGACACGTTTATCGGCAATATAGATATCGCCAGAGGTCACCCGCTCCAGTCCGGCGACCATACGCAACAGCGTCGATTTGCCACAGCCCGAAGGGCCCACCATCACCATAAACTCGCCGTCGTTGATCGTGACGTTGAGCGGTTGGATGATCTGATTTTTACCGTCGTAAGACTTGGTCACCGCCTGAAGGGTTACGCCTGCCATCTTTATTTCTCGCTCTCAACCAGACCACGCACAAAGGCGCGCTGCATAACAAATACCACCACCACCGGTGGAATCAGGGTTAACAACATTGCCGCCATCACTTCGTTCCACTGGGTCGGCGAACCGCTGGTGGAGATCATGCTTTTAATGCCGGCCACGGCAGTGCCCAGGTTGGCGTTATCAATGATTAACAGCGGCCAGAGATACTGGTTCCAGCCATAGATAAAGGTGATCACGAACAGCGCCGCCAGGTTAGTTTTCGACAGCGGCAGCACGATGTCCCAGAAAAAACGCATCGCGCTGGCCCCGTCAATGCGCGCCGCTTCGATTAACTCATCCGGTAGCGACATAAAGAACTGCCGAAACAGAAAAGTGGCGGTAGCTGAGGCCATCAGGGGCAGGGTCAGCCCGCTGTAGCTGTCCAGCAGATTAAGATCGGCGATAACCTGCACCGTCGGGAAAATGCGCACCTCAACCGGCAGCATCAGGGTAATAAAGATCATCCAAAAGAACAGCGAACGCAGTGGAAAACGAAACCACACCAGCGCAAAGGCCGACAGAATCGACACCAGGATTTTGCCAATCGTAATACCCAGCGCCATGATGACGCTGTTCATCAGCATCACGCTAAAGGCCGGACCGTTGCCGTTAACCCCACGCGTCCAGATGTTCGAAATGTTTTCCCACAGGTGCGTGCCGGGAATCAGCGTCATCGGGACGTTATACACGGCGTCGTTATCCAGCGTAGCCGCCACAAAGGCGACATAGAGCGGAAACAGAATGGTCAGGATGCCCAACACCAGCACCACATGGCTGAATATGTCCAGCCCGCGACGGTTTTCAATCATTGGTATTGCACCTTACGCTCAACAAAACGGAACTGAATGACCGTCAGGCCAATCACCAGCAGCATTAACACCACGGACTGCGCGGCTGAAGAGGAGAGATCGAGGCCGGTGAAGCCTTCCCGGTAAATTTTATAGATAAGCGTGGTCGTTGCCTGAACCGGACCACCGCCTGTCGCGGCATCAATCACCGGGAAGGTATCGAAGAAGGCATAGATCAGATTGACCACCAGCAGAAAGAAGCTTACCGGCGTGATCAACGGGAGCGAAATCGAGAAGAAGCGGCGCACCGGCCCCGCGCCATCAATGGCGGCGGCTTCGACCAGCGATTTCGGTATCGACTGTAATGCCGCAAAAAAGAACAGGAAGTTGTAGCTCATCTGTTGCCACACCGAGGCCAGCACCACCAGAAACATAGCCTGACCGCTGTTTTGGGCAAAGTTCCAGTTATAGCCCATGTGGTTAAGCAGATAGCTGAGTAAACCCAGGCCGGGGCTGAACAGAAACATCCATAATACCGCGGCAATAACCGGCGCCACGGCGTAGGGCAACAGCAGCAGCATCTGATACAGCTTGCGCAGCCGCACGACATAGTCCACCAGTGCCGCCAGGAGCAAAGACGATACCATGCCAAAAAACGCCACCATCCCGCTGAACTTGATCGTGGTCCAGAAGGTATCCAGATAGAGGCTATCGGAAAACAGCCGTTTGAAGTTATCCAGCCCGACAAAGGTGCTGGAGATACCGAAGGGATCCAGGTTTTGCAGGGAATACCACAGCGCTTCACCCGCTGGCCAGACAAAGAAAATAGCGGTGATCAGGAGCTGCGGGAGCACCAGCAAATAGGGTAACAGGCGATTGCGAAACACCGGGCGAGATGGAGACATAACGTTCTCTGACTTTGGGGAAAAAAGGCCAGCCGGAGCTGGCCTGCACACCGGATTACTTGTTCTGTTGCTCGAAACGACGCAGCAGTTCGTTACCGCGTTTCACTGCGTTATCCAGTGCCGCCTGCGGTGACTGCTTGCCGGTCCAGACGCCTTCCAGCTCTTCATCCAGAATGGTACGGATCTGAGGCATATTCCCCAGACGCATGCCTTTGGTATAAGGCAATGGTGGCTTGTTCATCATCTGGCGAATGGCGATATCCGCGCCTGGATTTTTATCGTAGAAGCCTTCTTTCTTCGTCAGCTCATATGCCGCAGTGGTAATCGGCAGGTAGCCGGTTTTCTGATGCCATTCCGCCGCAATTTTTGGCTCGGTGAGGAATTTCATGAATTCCGCTGCACCTTTGTAGGTGTTAGCATCTTTGCCCTTCATCACCCACAGGCTGGCACCGCCGATAATCGCGTTCTGTGGCGCATTCGGGATATCCGCATCGTAAGGCATCATGCCTACGCCGTAGTTGAATTTGGCATAATGACGGATGTCGGCCAGCGAGCCGGATGAGGCCGTCGTCATACCACAATCCCCGTTGTAGAACTTGGCGGTCGATTCATCTTTACGACCAAAATAGGTGAAGTCACCTTTCTTGTTCATATCTTCCAGTAGCTGGATATGACGAACCTGTGCCGGCTTGTTGAACTCCAGCACGGCATCAGTGCCGTCGAAACCATTGTTCTTGGTCGCCACCGGCAGACCGTTCCAGGCACTAAAGTTTTCAATCTGGATCCATCCCTGCCAGCCGCTGGCATAGCCGCAGCTCATGCCTGACTTACGCAGCGCGTCGGCATCCTTTGCCAGTTCCTGCCAGGTTTTTGGCGGCTGGTCCGGATTCAGGCCCGCTTTTTTAAACGCGTCTTTGTTGTAGTACAGCACGGGCGTGGAGCTGTTGAAGGGTTGAGAGATCAGCTGGCCTTGTGCGTTGCTGTAGTAACCGGCGACCGCAGGCACAAACTGCTTCTCATCCATTGGGATGCCAGCATCTTTAAACACCTGGTACACCGGCACGATGGCTTTGGAGGCCATCATGGTTGCCGTACCCACTTCGTAAACCTGTAACAGCGCAGGGGCTTTTCCTGTGCGGACCGCAGCGATACCTGCCGCCAGACTCTGTTCGTAGTTCCCTTTATACACCGGGACGATCTTGTAGTCGGGGTGCTCCTGGTTAAAACGTTGTGCCAGTGAGTCAACTTCTTTGCCTAACTCGCCTTCCATTGAGTGCCAGAAAGGGATCTCAGTTACGGCCAGTGCATTACCACTGATCGCCAGACCGAGCAGTGCGCTCATCAGGCTACGACGAAAAGTAACAACGGACATAGAATTTTCCTGTTCAGGTAGGTACGCGCGTTATCACGCATTTTTTGCTCGCGAAGTAACATGACACGCGGAAATGACGGAAAAATAACAGTCAGATGACGGAAAAATGACGGCAGAATGTCAGAAGATGACAGGGATAAGCGGGATTAATGCATGATGACGACAAGCGAGTGCAGAAGAATGCAGCTAAGGCAGCGCTGAGAAACAGCGCCCACACCTGTACGAGGAGGGGCGCTGCCGGATCCTGGCCTGACAGGAACGTCAGGCCAGAAAGCTAGGCGCCCAGATACGCGCTGCGCACGGCCTCGTTAGAAAGCAATGCCTCACCGCTGTCCTCCAGCACCACGTGACCGTTTTCCAGTACGTAGCCCCTGTCGGCCAGTTTCAGTGCCTGGTTCGCGTTTTGCTCGACCAGGAAAATCGTCATGCCTTCGCTGCGTAACTGCTCAATCGTATCGAATATTTGCTGAATAATAATCGGCGCCAGGCCCAGAGAAGGCTCATCGAGTAACAACAGGCGCGGCTGGCTCATCAGTGCCCGGCCGATAGCCAGCATCTGCTGTTCGCCACCGGACATCGTGCCTGCCCGCTGAATTTTACGCTCAGCCAGACGCGGGAACAGCTGGTAAACACGTTCGATGCGCTGCAGATACTGCTGACGACTGGCAAAAAAACCGCCCATCGCCAGATTCTCTTCCACGGTCATACGTGAAAATACGCGACGGCCTTCAGGCACGATGGCAATGGCTTCACGCATAATGCGCGCCGTTTGCCAGTCGGTAATGGCTTTGCCATCAAAAGTAATGGTGCCGCTGGTGGCACGCGGTTCGCCGCACAGCGTACCCAGCAGCGTGGTTTTACCGGCACCGTTGGCACCAATCAGCGTGACGATCTCACCCTGATCGATATGCAGGCTTACGCCATGCAGGGCCTGAATTTTGCCGTAATGCGCACTGACGTTATCAATGGTTAACATGGCCATATTACGCCTCTCCTAAATAGGCACGGATCACGTCCGGATTGTTACGAATCTCTTCCGGCGTGCCGTTAGCCAGCGGCGTTCCCTGATTAACCACATAGATACGATCGGAAATGCCCATGACCAGTTTCATGTCGTGCTCAATCAATAAAACGGAAACCTTATGTTCGCCACGTAACTCGGCAATCAATTCATCAAGCTCGTGCGTTTCTTTGGGGTTAAGCCCGGCGGCCGGTTCATCCAGCATTAAAATCTCCGGACGCGTCACCATGCAGCGGGCGATCTCCAGGCGGCGCTGCTGACCGTAGGCCAGATTACCGGCCTGGCGGTTGGCCATGTCCAGCAACCCGACGCGTTCGAGCCAGGTGGCGGCACGATCCAGCGCCTCGCCTTCACTGCGGCGAAAGGCGGGCGTTTTAATCAGGCCGGAAAAGACCCCGCTTTTCAGATGTTGATGCTGCGCGACCAGCAGGTTTTCTATCACCGTCATTTCGCGGAACAGGCGCACATGCTGAAAGGTACGGACAATCCCCATGCGCGCGATCTTCTGCCCGGATAAACCGGCCAGATTCTTGTCACGCAAGGTAATGCTGCCGCCTGTTGGCTTGTAGAAACCTGTCAGGCAGTTGAACACGGTGGTTTTGCCTGCTCCGTTCGGACCGATAAGCGACACGATTTCCTGTGGACGCAGTTCCAGTTTGACGTTGTTTACGGCTAACAGACCGCCGAAGCGCATCATCAGGCCTTCAACGGCTAATAAAGGCTGACTCATGCCTGCTCTCCTTGTTTACCCTGCCTGAGTTTCAGGTGTGGACGCTTCATCGGCAATAAACCCTGCGGCCGCCAGATCATCATCAGCACCATCAACCCACCGAGGACCAGCATGCTGTACTCATTGAGGTCGCGCATCAGTTCACGCGACACCACCAGCAGAATGGCGGCCAGAATCACCGCAAACTGCGATCCCATTCCGCCCAGAACCACGATGGCTAGCACAAACGCGGATTCAACGAAGGTAAAGGATTCGGGACTGACAAATCCCTGGCGCGCGGCAAACAGCGTACCGGCAAACCCCGCAAAAGCCGCACTGATAGTAAAGGCAGTCAGCTTGATACGGGTCGGGCTTAAGCCCAGCGAGCGACAGGCAATCTCATCTTCACGCAGTGCTTCCCAGGCCCGTCCAAGCGGCATACGCAGCAGACGGTTAATCACAAACAGCGTCAACACCACTAACAGTAACGCCACCAGATACAGGAAAATCACCCTGTCGCTGGGATCGTACTTCATGCCAAAGACCTCGTGAAACGTGCCCCATCCCCCTTCACTGACGCGGCGGCCGAACTCCAGGCCGAAGAAAGTGGGTTTAGGAATCTGGGCAATACCGTTCGGTCCCCCTGTAATCGCGGTATTGTTAAGCAGCAGAATACGGACGATTTCGCCGAAGCCCAGCGTCACGATAGCCAGATAATCGCCGCGCAGCCGCAATACCGGGAACCCCAGCAGCAGGCCAAAGGCCGCGGCCACTAATCCGGCCAGCGGCAGGCTCTGCCAGAAACCGAAACCATAGTAATGATTGAGCAAAGCAAAGGTATAGGCACCGATGGCATAGAAGCCGCCATAGCCCAGAACCAGCAGCCCCGATAGCCCAACCACCACGTTCAGCCCCAGGCCCAGCATGATGTAGATGAGCGTCAGCGTCGCAATATCAACGCTGCCGCGCGATACCAGAAAAGGCCAGATAACGGCAGCAGCGATCATTAACGCCATGACAAGTTTTTGCTTCGGCGTGGAACCATCAAACCCAGGCAGCACCAGACCGCCACTGCTGCGCTTCAGCTTGCCCTGAAGCAGCGGACGCAGCAGCTGGAACAGAAACACCACCGCACAACCGATAAATATCCAGTTCCAGCGCACGCTACCGGCATTGACCACCTGTAGCTTCGTACCATTCAGATCGAGGCGCATTCCCATAAAGAACGCGGCCAGAACCAGCAACATGACCGTAGAGATCAGCGCATTGACCAGACCAAGGCGTTTCATACTTTCTCTACCTCCGGACGGCCCAGAATGCCGGTCGGCATCACCAGCAGCACCACGATCAGTAAGGCAAACGACACCACATCTTTATATTCCGTGGAGAGATAAGCCGAGGTCAGGGCTTCAGCAATGCCCAGCACCAGACCGCCAATCATCGCGCCCGGAATACTGCCAATGCCGCCCAGCACCGCTGCGGTAAAGGCTTTCATGCCCGCCATGAAGCCGATAAAGGGGTTGATGGAGCCATAAAACTGGCCTAACAGCACGCCGGCCACCGCCGCCATCGCGGCACCAATCACGAAGGTCAGCGAAATGACGCGATCCGTATTAATGCCCAGCAGGCTGGCCATCTTCAGGTCTTCAGCACAGGCTCGGCAGGCGCGGCCCATGCGGGAATAGCGAATAAACAGGGTCAGTGCCAGCATGGTCAGGAACGTCACCACCCAGATCACCAGCTGCATCGTCGACAGCGTGGCCGCGAAACCATTGCTTTCTCCCAGCGTCCACTGGCCGGTAATTAAGCTCGGCAACGCAAGATCGCGCGAGCCCTGGGTGAGGCTGACGTAGTTTTGCAGGAAGATGGACATTCCGATGGCGGAGATCAGCGCAATCAGGCGCTTGGAAGAGCGAACCGGCCGGTAAGCCACGCGCTCAATGCTCCAGCCATAGGCGCTGGAAATAATCACTGCCATCACAAAGCCGGCGGCGATCATGAGCCATGAGGTATCAATGCCCATCATCATCAGGGCAGCAATCACCATAAAAGAGACATAGCTGCCGATCATATAGACCTCGCCGTGGGCGAAGTTGATCATGCCGATAATGCCGTAAACCATGGTGTAGCCAATGGCGATCAGCGCGTAGGTGCTCCCGAGGGTGACCCCGTTGAACATCTGCTGAATGAAATAGAGAAACTGCTCGGACATAATGAGGACCTACTCAGAAACCAGAAAACCCCTCTCCTGCCAGCAGGAGAGGGTTAGCAAGGCGAAAGCATTGCCCCACAGGGCGCATCGCTTTGGCCTGCTTCCCCGAGCAAAGGCTGCAGGGAAGCGTCATGACCTTATTTAACCGCGGTGGATGAACCGTCTTTGTGCCATTTGAAGACACCAAACTCGAAGCCTTTCAGATCGCCTTTCTGATCCCAGCTCAGGTCACCCATCACTGTCGGCACAGGCGCACCGGTTTTCAGGTTCTTCGCAATCGCATCTGGCTCATCGCTCTTACTGCGTTCAATACCAGTTACCAGAGACTGAATCGCCGCGTAGGTTGTCCAGACAAAGGGGCCAGTTGGATCTTTGCGGTTAGACGCGGTATTCGCTTTAATGGCTTCAACAATCGCCTTGTTCTGCGGCAGCTGGTCGTAACGTTTTGGTAAGGTTACATACAGCCCTTCAGAAGCGTCGCCTGCGATGTTAGACAGCGAGGCGTTACCCACACCTTCTGGTCCCATAAAGCCGGCTTTCAGGCCTGCCGCTTTCGCCTGGCGCAGAATCTGGCCCAGCTCCGGGTAGTAACCACCGTAGTACACGAAATCCACGTTCTCTTTCTTCAGACGCGCAACCAGCGTAGAGAAATCTTTATCGCCCGCGGTGATACCTTCGAACATCACCACGTTGCCGCCTTTGGCCTTCAGGGTTTTTTGTACGGATTCCGCGAGGCCCTGGCCGTACTGCTGTTTGTCATGCACCACAGCGATACGTTTAGGTTTGATCACATCCAGAATGTAGTTCGCCGCCGTTGGGCCCTGGTCAGAATCCAGACCGGTGGTGCGCATCACATCTGCATAGCCACGTGCCGTGAGTTCAGGTGCCGTGGCCGCGGGGGTAATCATCAGCACGCCTTCGTCGTTGTAGATATCTGAAGCGGGCTGAGTTGAGGAGGAGCACAGGTGGCCGATAACATACTTAATGCCGTCGTTGATCACCTTGTTCGCCACCGCAACCGCTTGTTTTGGGTCGCAGGCGTCGTCATATTCCACACCGACCAGTTTGTCGCCGTTCACGCCGCCTTTGGCATTAATATCTTTAATCGCCTGCGCAGCGCCGGTAAATTCCATATCACCATATTGCGCGACCGGGCCAGTAGCGGCGCCTACGATAGCTATTTTAATCTCTTTCGCCATTGCCGCATGGCTCATCGCCAATGCAACGCATCCTGCCAGTAACGCGCGACCTGTCATTTTCATGCGAACTACCCCATCAGTTGTGTCGTGTTTGTTGTGAGTGGTTTTATTTTCTGCCAGATAAAGTGGAAAACTGATTTAACAATAATGAGTTAGCACGCTTTTCTGGCTTTTATTAATAATAAGGCTTTATATTTCAGTCTATTAAACAGGAAGTTTATTCTGTAAAGCAACTGACATATTCATGATTCGCAGCCAAAAGCAGCATAATCCTCTGGAGCCAATGCGTGGCTTTTACTCACCAGGCCAGCGCGTTATGCTGCCTTTAAAAGCGGATATCATGTTTATAGCTATTATCCTGGCACTCTGTCGCTGTTTTGACCTGTTTTATTGCCTAAAATGTGCCAGGGTTCCGGTAACGGGAATTGACTACACTAACGACTTTTACACGCACAGGTGTTTATTATGAAGCTCACCATTTTGCGTCTCACCTCGTTGACGCTACAGGACCGGATAGATCTGGGGAAAATCTGGCCTGAGATCGATATAGAAAAGCTGGAGACAGCGTTGAATGAAAGCCATCGTCTTTATGCGGCGCGCTTCAACGATCGTCTACTGGCTGCATTACAACTTGAAATTTCAGGTATTCACGGCAAAGTGCATCATTTGGCTGTAAGAGATGTTACCCGGCGACGTGGCGTAGGACAGTATTTGCTGGAAGAGACGATGAAGCAGAATCCATCGTTAAACGACTGGTGGATTGCCGATGACGGCAGTGACGATCAACGTATTCGGGCGGCGTTTATGCAGGCCTGTGGTTTTCGCGCCCAGGTTGACGGCTGGGTAAAATAAAAAAACAGACAATAAAAAAGGGCGACCTGAAGTCGCCCTGTCTCGTCAGGCTTCGATAGCCATTCGGAGTTTCTTCATCGCGTTCTTTTCAAGCTGTCGGACTCGCTCTGCGGAAACGCCATAACGATCGGCCAGTTCCTGCAGGGTAGTTTTGTTGTCCTCATCCAGCCAGCGGGCGCGAATGATATGCTGGCTGCGCTCGTCCAGGCCTTCCATTGCGTACGTCAGCTTGTCGGCTGCATGTGACTCCCAGTTATCCTCTTCGATACCGTCGGCAAAATCAGAGGTTTTATCCTGGAGATACAGCACCGGCGCCATGGATTTACCTTCACCGCTTTCGTCATCAGCGGACATATCGAAGGTCATATCCTGAGCGGCCATGCGCGATTCCATTTCCCGCACATCTTTGCTGCTCACGCCCAGCTCGCGCGCGACCATTTCTACTTCGTCCTGATTAAACCAGCCCAGGCGCTGCTTGGTTTTACGCAGGTTAAAGAACAGCTTGCGCTGTGCTTTCGTGGTCGCCACTTTCACGATACGCCAGTTACGCAGCACATATTCGTGAATTTCCGCTTTAATCCAGTGTACGGCAAAGGATACCAGACGGACGCCAACTTCAGGATTAAAGCGACGAACGGCTTTCATCAAGCCGATGTTACCTTCCTGAATCAGGTCAGCCTGAGGCAGGCCGTAACCTGAGTAGTTACGAGCGATATGAACAACAAAGCGTAGGTGAGACAGGATCAGCGTCTTAGCCGCATCCAGATCGCCCTGGTAATGCAGCCGTTCAGCCAACGCCTTTTCCTCTTCTGCCGACAGCATCGGCCAGGTGTTGGCAGCCCGAACGTAAGATTCCAGGTTGCCCAGAGGAGCAATAGCTAAAGTTTGCATTTCTTTGGTCATTCAAACCCTCACAAAATCAGTGGAATTGCCGCATCTTTCCTTAAGCGCACGTCACATTATGTCAACGTCGCAGGAAAACCAAAAGCAATCTGTGCTACTTGGAAAACAAAGTTATCCACAAGTTCAATTTTAGCAGTGAATATTTTACACACAGATGACAGCGGGGCAATATCCTCTGCACCCATTGTCGGCAGCAGAGGATGATTATAACAAAAAAATGTTGCAGAGGTTTACTGCGGCGTAAATCGGCGTAAATGTTGTACCGTAGCCAGCCAGGCCGCAACCCATCCAATAATCGCCGCGATCAGCAGCAGCAACAGTGCCTCATCCCAGGAGAACCCTTCCAGCGAGAAGGTCGTGCCAAACACCGAGGCAACATGGGCCACCACGGACTGCAAACGCAGGACCAGCACTTCGGAAAGAAGCAGCGATAACACGGCACCAGAGAAACCTAACAACGCACCGCCATACAGGAACGGACGCAGAATAAACCCGTCGGTCGCCCCGATCAACTTCTGCACGTTGATGGTATCGCGCCGGGCAAAAATGCTCAGCCTGACGCTGTTACCAATCACCAGGAACACCGCCACGATCATTAAGATACCGATCATGGAGGCAATCTGCCCCACCAGCCCGGTCAGCGCCGCAAGACGAGCAAACCAGCTGTCATCCATGCGCACTTCGTCAACGCCCTGCACTTTCGCCACCCTGTCGCGCAGCGTTTGTAGCGTGTCGGAATTCTGGAAGGTCAGTTTAGGCGTAATGATGACCACGGCCGGAAGAGGATTCTGCTCCAGCATATCCATCGCGCCGCCAAAGCCTGACCAGTTACGGAATTCGTTCAGGGCTTCTTCGCGCGTCAGGTAGTTAACGTGGTCCACGCCATCGACCTGCTTCAGCTGAGTCGTCACGTTTTCGGCGGCGGCATCATCCAGCGTTTTGGAGAGATAGACCGTCAGCTGCGGCGCGGGATACCACTGAGTGGCGGCCTGGCTAACGTTTTTCCACACCATGTAACACACGCTGGGCAACGTCAGAGAGATCGCAATAACCATCACCGTCAGCAACGTCGCTAACGGCTGACGCCACATGTCAGACAACGTACCGCGCAGCGCATAGCGCCACTGCTCCTGCCAGCCGCCGCGTAACGCTTTGCTTTTCGACGGTTGCTTCGCCTTCGGCGCGGCCGCGCGTTTGTTGCGTTTATTGACCATCGTGGCCTCCGTGCAGGCGTCCTTTATTTAGCGTCATCACCCGATAATTTCGGCGACCGATTAGCCCCACATCGTGTGTCGCCATCAGGACCGTCACCCCAACGCGGTTAAACTCTTCAAACAGGCGCAGGATGTCTTCAGACAGCGCCTCATCCAGGTTACCGGTTGGTTCATCAGCCAACAGCACCGCCGGTTTATTCACCACGGCGCGTGCAATACCCACGCGCTGCTGTTCACCACCGGAAAGTTGAATAGGATAACTTTTCGCTTTGTCGAGCAGGCCCACTTTATCTAGCGCGGCTGAAACACGCCGCCGGATATCTTCCCCGCTGGCACCGGAGATGATCAGCGGAATGGCCACGTTGTCATAGACAGAACGATCCATCAGCAGGTGGTGATCCTGAAAGATCATACCAATCTGACGGCGCAGAAACGGCACCTCGCTGTTACGCAGGCGTGAAATGTCATGCCCGCTAAACCAGATTTGTCCGGCGCTGGGACGCTCAATGCCACAAATCAGCTTCAGCAAGGTACTTTTCCCTGCGCCAGAATGGCCGGTCAGAAACGCCATTTCACCGGGACGTAGATGAAAATCTACGCCCTGCAGCGCCTGACGTCCGCCGAGATATGCCTTACTGACCTCTTCAAAGCGAATCATCCTAATTAGTCCTCTCGGGCAAACAATGCCTCAATAAAATCCTCGGCCTTGAACGGCCGTAAATCTTCGATGCCTTCTCCGACACCGATATACCGGATAGGGATGCCAAACTGATCTGCCACCGAGAAAATCACACCGCCTTTGGCCGTGCCATCCAGTTTTGTCAGGGTAATACCGGTCAGACCGACCGCTTCATGGAACAGTTTGGCCTGGCTGATGGCATTTTGCCCGGTGCTGGCATCAATTGTCAGCATGACTTCATGCGGCGCCTGCTCATCCAGCTTTTTCATGACGCGCGTAATTTTCTTCAGTTCTTCCATCAGGTGCGATTTGTTTTGCAAACGGCCTGCGGTGTCGGCGATTAACACGTCAACGCCACGGGATTTCGCGGCCTGAATCGCATCGAAAATCACCGAAGCGGAATCGGCACCGGTATGCTGCGCCACCACAGAAATGTTGTTACGCTGGCCCCATACCTGAAGCTGTTCAACAGCCGCTGCACGGAAGGTGTCGCCCGCCGCCAGCATGACCGACTTGCCTTCTGCCTGATACTGACGAGCCAGCTTGCCGATGGTGGTCGTTTTACCTACGCCGTTAACACCGACCATCAAAATGACAAAAGGCGTTTTGCCTTCAACATTAAGCGGTTCTTCCACTTTCGCCAGAATGTCGGCCATTTCAGTTTTCAGCAGGCCATAAAGCGCCTCTGCATCGCGAAGCTGTTTACGGTCGGCATGCTGCGTCAGGCTGGTGATGATACGGCGCGTCGTTTCGACCCCCACATCCGCAATCAGCAGTTGCTCTTCGAGCTCTTCAAACAGCTCATCATCAATCTTTTTGCCACGGAACAGGCCGATAAAACCCGATCCCAGGTTCTGACGGGTTTTCACCAGGCTGCGTTTCAGGCGGGCAAAGAAGCCCTCTTTTGTCGGACGATCCTGCTCCTGCGTCACCAGTGGCGCGGCGGCTAAAGGAAGATCGCTGACGGTATCTGTTGGCTCCACCCGATCGGCGTTTTCTGGAACATCCTGAACGGCATCCGCGTCGGCCAGCGCCAGTGCGGCGAGTTCGTCATCGCTGAGCGGCGCCTCGTCTGCCTCCGGGACAGGTTCGGACTGAAGGATTTCAGGCTCGTGCGGCGTAACCTCCACGATATCCGCATCGGCCAGCGCCAGCGCGGCGAGTTCGTCATCGCTGAGCGGTGCCTCGTCAGCCACCGGGACAGATTCGGACTGAAGGATTTCAGGCTCGTGCGTCGTAACCTCCACGATATCCGCATCGGCCAGCGCCAGTGCGGCGAGTTCGTCATCGCTGAGCGGCGCCTTGTCTGCCACCGGGACAGGTTCGTGCTGAAGAATTTCAGGCTCGTGCGGCGTAACCTCCACGATCTCTGCATCGGCCAGCGCCAGTGCGGCGAGTTCGTCATCGCTGAGCGGTGCCTCATCGTCCACAGGCTCGGACGCAGGTTCTGCGGGCGTGATAACGCCATCATGCGGATCAGGCACGTTTTCAGCCGATGGGGTAATTGCTGTCAGCTTTACTTCGCTATCGGGATCCGCTGTGTGTTGCTGTTCAACGACTTTTTCAGTCGTTGCAACGGTCTCTTCCGCGTGGATCTCCGCCTGACTTATTGCCGGGGCTTCCTGTTCTGGCTGCTGGACTTCCGGTTGTGCAGTTTGTGATGCCTGCGCTTCCGTTGAGGGTTGTTTCTCTTCTTCTTTGCCAAATCCCAGCCAGGAAAAAAAGCCTCGTTTTTTCTCTTTTGCCATTGTGTAACCACACTCCTCGATGGCTTCATCCCGGTAGCACAATGTTCCCAGGGTTAAAAACAGTATTGGTGATAAACGCCAGATGAGCGTCAAACCGCAGAATTATGCATAACAGCAGCAACGCTGTAGTCTAACACTTTCCAGCCAGCTCACCACAGCACCCTTTTTTAACGTTTCTTCTCATCGTTTCGCCCGTTAAACTACGCAACAAATTATGAAGATTTGTGAGCAAGATGATAAAACCTCCCCGTAAGACTGGTGGTGCAGGCCAAATCCGCATTATTGGCGGACAGTGGCGCGGCCGCAAATTGCCGGTGCCGGACAGCGCCGGACTGCGTCCGACTACCGACAGAGTGCGTGAAACGCTGTTTAACTGGCTGGCGCCCTCTATTCAGGCGGCCAACTGTCTGGACTGCTTTGCCGGCAGTGGTGCGCTGGGGCTGGAAGCCTTGTCGCGTTTCGCCGCGTCGGCAACGTTACTGGAGCTGGAACGCCCGGTGGCGCAGCAGTTGGCCAAAAATTTACAGACGCTTCAGGCCGCCAACGGCCAGGTTGTGCAGACCAATACGCTGACATGGCTGGCGCAGAGCGGTAAGCCGTTTAATATCGTATTTATCGACCCGCCGTTTCGTCAGGGCCTGCTGGAACAAACGCTGCAACTGCTGGAGAATAACGGCTGGCTGACTGCTGACGCACTCATCTACGTTGAAAGTGAAGTTGAACGCGGTGCTCCCCCGGTTCCAGCACACTGGGATCTATACCGCGAAAAAATTGCCGGCCAGGTGGCCTATCGCTTATATCAGCGCCAACAGGAGACACACGATGTTACTTAATTTAGGACGCCTGCTGATGCTGTGCGTATGGGGTTTTTTACTGTTTAACCTGATTCATCCTTATCCTAAGCCACTGACCTGGTTTATCAATGTGGCTCTGATATTTATGATTCTGATGCATGGTCTGCAGTTGGTCCTGCTGCGCACCACCCAAGGTAAAGATGCGCCGCCGATCGATCGTGTCACCCAGATAAAAGTCTTTTTGTTTGGCGTATTCGAACTGGTCGCGTGGCAGAAAAAAAACTTTCCACGTAAGTAAGTCGTCACGGCGGGCACCTGGCCCGCCGTCAGTGCCGGGCGGGCGTAAACTGAATAAAGCGCGAGCCCTGCAGAGTCAGTTCCCCTTGCGTGCCCTTGTCCATCAGATGGTAGTCGCTTTCACTTACCCGCATCTTAATATCGCTTTCGCCGTTCAGCGGATGAAACCAGGCCTCATAGCGCATTTCATCACCGGCGATCACTTCCCGTTCACGCGAGCGCCGGCTGGAAACAGAAAACTCACGTTTGGTTTTCACTTCGACTGTCAGGGTGCGAACCGGCGAGGCATCGTTGACGGCGGCTTCACGCCGCTGTTTGATGAACTGGCGAGTCGCTAAAACGGCGATAACAGCCAGCACAATGATAAAAAGTAGCGGTGGTTTCATAATATCCCAACGTTTCTCAGGTTACAGATGGCGTACATGGCGCGCTAAAGCATACAACCAGAGTTGACCGATTGTCACATCAGGCTGGCGTAACCTAGACTGACAGGAGTATTTCAGGAACTGTCACCATTTTTGGTCAATAGGGAGAAGCAATGCTCTGGTCCTTTCTCGCGGTACTTTTCTCCGGCTGGCTGTATGTGGATGCCTCTTACCGGGGACCTCAATGGCAACGCTGGTTATTCAAGCCGGTAACCTTACTGCTGTTAGTCGGCCTCGCCTGGCAAGCCCCCACGCGCAACACGTCAGACTATCTGATTGTGGCCGGGCTGGTCGCCACACTTGTCGGCGATACGCTGACGCTGCTTCCACGTCAGCAGACGCTCTACGCGCTGGGCGCGTTTTTCCTGTCGCATCTGCTCTATACGCTGTGCTTCGCCGCCAACATGACGATGAGTTTCTACTGGCCCATTCCGCTGACCTTTTTGATCATCGGGGTTGTCGTGATTGGCATTCTGTGGAGCAAGCTGGAAACGCTACGCTGGCCGGTCTGTACGCTTATCGGCATGACGCTGGTGATGAACTGGATGGCGGCAGAGCAATATTTTTTCCGTCCCAGCGATTACAGCTTTTCGATTCTCGTCGGTTCGGCCCTGCTTCTTTTGGCCAATATTGTGTGGTTTATCAGCCATTACCGTCGCCGCTTTAGCGCAGACAGCGCCATTGTCGCAGCCTGCTATTTTGCGGGCCACTTTATGATTGTCCGCTCCCTGTGGATTTACTAAGAAAGCGTCACAATAAATCTGAAGATGGAATAAACCGTCGGGTGTAAGATAAGGCGTGGGCATGGTGCCCACGTTTTCCGGAGGTTATATGCATCAACATCATGCTTGTGGCTGCGGTAAGCCCTGCGGTACGCACCGTGCCGCAAAACCGCTTTGTGCAATCCGCCCTGTTCGTTCCGGTACGCTGTCTGTTACTGCGGCAACGCCTGAAATTTCTGACGGCAATGGCTGCGGTGGTGACTGCGCGTGCGGCAGTTCATCCAGCAGTGAAGCCAATGACGAAGGTGACCGACGACGGTCCTCAGATGCTTTTCAGTTCAGCTGGCTGGTCAGCGGCATGGACTGCCCGAGCTGTGCCCGCGCTATCGAAACGGCCGTTCGTCAGCTTCCTGACGTCACCCAGGCCCGCGTCGTATTCTCCAGTGAGAAGCTGATTGTTGACGCCCGCGCACCGGTTCAAGGCGCGATAGAAGACGCCGTCAGAAAAGCCGGATTTCAACTCTCCTCCGCCGCTGCTTCCGCTTCTTCACCCGCCCCCTGGCAAACACATATCCCCCTTTTTCTGCTCGCCGGGTTAATGCTGGCCAGCGTTGCGCTCAGCCAGGTCAATGCTGTGTGGGGCGATCGATTATTTATTCTCACCACGCTGGTTGGTCTGGCACCGGTCGCGCGTAAAGCCTGGCAACGTCTACGAACCGGCTCCGCTTTTACGATTGAAACCCTGATGACGCTGGCGTCGGCGGGCGCGCTGTTGATTGGCGCCCATGCGGAAGCAGCCATGGTGTTGCTGCTGTTCCAACTGGGTGAACGCCTGGAGGCCTATGCGGCAATCCGTGCGCGCAGTGGCGTGAGTCAGCTGATGGCGATCCGTCCCGAATCGGCCGTGCGCCTGCAAAATGGCGTTCGCAGTGAGGTTCCACTGGCGGCGCTGCAGCCAGGCGACCGTATAGAGGTTGCCGCCGGTGGTCGCCTGCCGGTTGACGGATGCCTGGTCGCGGAAAGCGCCAGCTTCGATGAAAGCGCCTTAACCGGCGAGTCTTTGCCGGTTCTTCGCATGCGGGGCGATAAGGTGCTTGCTGGCGCCACCAGCGTGGACAGGCTGGTGACGCTGGACGTGGTGTCAAAACCCGGCGAGAGCGCGATTGACCGCATTTTGCAGCTGATTGAGGAAGCCGAAAGCCATCGTGCTCCGGTGGAACGCTTTATCGATAATTTCAGCCGCATTTACACGCCTGCAATCATGCTGCTGGCGCTGCTGGTCATGGTCATACCGCCGCTGCTCGGCGCGGGTCCATGGCTACCGTGGATCTACAAAGGGCTGACGTTACTTCTCATCGGTTGCCCCTGTGCACTGGTGATCTCGACGCCAGCGGCCATTACGTCTGGCCTTGCGACCGCGGCGCGGCGCGGCGCTTTAATCAAGGGCGGTGCAGCCCTGGAACGCCTGAGTACGGTGCAGACGATTGCGTTCGATAAAACCGGGACGCTCACGGAAGGCAAACCGCAGTTAACCCGCATTTTGTCATTCGGCGATCTCAGTGAAGACGAGATTCTGCTGCTGGGCGCCGCCGTTGAACAAGGCTCCACGCATCCGCTGGCTACGGCAATTGTGGCTGCGGCCCAGGCGAAATCCCTGACAATTCCGGCAGCCGCGCATCAACAGGCCATCGCCGGCAGCGGCATCAGGGCCGAGGTTGCAGGCCAGCGCATTGAACTGCTGGCACCGGCTTACGTCAACGCGCTGAACGCCCGGCAACTGGACATGATTAGCGAGCAGGAAGCCCAGGGCGAAACCCTGGTGATTGTGCTGCGTAATGGTGATGCGCTGGGTGCGCTCGCGTTGCGCGATCGGCTGCGCAGTGAAACGCCTGCCGCGTTGCAGGCGTTAAAGGCGCTCGGCATCAACAGCATTATGCTCACAGGGGATAACCCGCGAGCGGCGGCTGTGGTGGCGCAACAACTGGATATCGCGTGGCACGCAGGCTTATTACCCGCCGACAAGGTTGAGCGGGTTCGCCAGCTCAGTCAGCATCAGGTTGTGGCAATGGTGGGCGACGGCATCAATGATGCGCCAGCCATGAAGGCGGCCACGCTGGGCATCGCCATGGGCAGCGGCACCGATGTCGCGCTGGAAGCAGCCGATGCGGCTCTGACGCGCAATCAGCTCAGCCATCTGGCTCCAATGATCGGTCTGGCGCGTCGCACCCGGGCAATTATTCGTCAGAATATCGGCATTGCGTTAGGGCTTAAGGCGCTGTTTCTGGTTACCACGCTTCTCGGACTGACCGGATTGTGGCTGGCGGTGCTGGCTGATTCTGGCGCGACCGCGCTGGTCACGGCGAACGCGTTGCGGCTGCTGCGCACGCGGGATTAACAACCTGACGGCGGCAGGTGCCGCCGTTATTCGCCCATCCCTTTTCTGATCAAAAACTGATAAGGCAGCGTGTCGGTTTGCGCGACCAACAGGCGATGCTCCATAAAGCGGCAAAAACCGGGAATATCCCGCGTGGTCGCCGGATCGTCAGCCACGATCAGTAGCGTTTCACCATCCTGCATCCCGCGCACGGTTTTGCGAACCATCATGACCGGTTCGGGACAGCGCAGGCCTAACGCATCCAGTTGATGGTCGGCGGAAGAAAATGCATCACTCATCACGATCTCAATTCAGGTTGGCGGGCGCTTATTCTAGCGCGTCAGCCCTTTGACGCAAGGCGATAACGATTGCGTTAAAATTAGCCATTGCATTAATAGCACACCAGGGTAAGATGCGGCCGTTTTTTGTTCATGAAACCGTAGTGCGCGGACCGTTCTGCGCCCTGCAATGGGTTCCCTCACCCCACGATTAAAAAGGCTAACTATGCTCGCATTTACTCCGCGTCAGCGCACTTATGCGCTTTTCTGGCTGTCCCTGTTTCACCTGCTGGTGATTACCTCCAGTAATTATCTGGTGCAGTTGCCCGTCTCCCTTTTTGGTTTCCATACCACCTGGGGCGCCTTTAGTTTCCCGTTTATCTTCCTGGCAACCGATCTCACCGTCCGCATTTTTGGCGCGCCGCTTGCACGGCGGATTATTCTGGCGGTCATGGTGCCGGCGTTGTTTATCTCCTATACCATCTCCAGCCTGTTTTATCAGGGCGAGTGGCAAGGCTGGCAGGCATTGCAGCAGGTGAACCTGTTTGTCGCCCGTATCGCCTGCGCCAGCTTTATGGCTTACGCGCTGGGCCAGATTCTGGATGTGCATGTCTTTAACCGCCTGCGTCGCCTGCCGCAGTGGTGGATAGCGCCCGGCTGTGCCATGTTTTTAGGTAATATCAGCGACACGCTGGCGTTCTTTTTTATCGCCTTCTATAAAAGCTCCGATGCGTTTATGGCGCAGCACTGGGTGGAAATCGCCCTGGTCGATTACAGTTTTAAGGTGCTGATCTGCATGGTGTTCTTCCTGCCTGCCTATGGTGTGTTGCTCAATGCGGCGTTGAAACGTCTGGCCGAACGCCAGGCTCAACCACAGATACATTTCGGCTAACCGGCAATACAGCCTTTCCTGACAATCCGCTAAAATCTTCTGACAATACTCAGGTTGCGTTTGCAGCCTGATTCCTGTTGTATAAACGCCTGAGTGGAAATTTAAAAAGGGATTCTGATGCGTAATTTAGTGAAATATGCGGGAATTGGTTTGCTGGTCCTCGGCCTTGCCGCCTGTGACCAAAAGAAAGATGACGCGGCAAACGACAACGGCGCATCTGCCAGTCAGTCGGCACAAACCGTGACGCTGATGGATGGCAAGTTAAGCTTCGCCTTACCGCCGGGCATGTCCGATAAGAGCGGCAAGCTGGGCTCACAAAGCACCAATATGCACGTGTATGCTGATGAAAGCGGCGCGCGGGCGATTATCGTCATTGCAGGTGATCCCACTAACGAAGGGCTGGATGTTTTATCACAGCGCATGGAACAACAGCAGCGTAACCGCGATCCGCAGCTACAGGTTGTCTCTAACAAAGCGGTCACCCTGGGTGGCGAACCTGCACAGCAGCTGGACACCGTGATCTCAGCCAATAACCAGACCTCCTGGTCTTCCGTCGTGTTGGCAAAGGTGGATGGTAAGCTGATGACCATGCAGATCACGCTGCCGGGCCAGAACCAGCAGCAGGCGCAAAGCGATGCTGAAACGGTAGTGAAGAGCATTAAACTGAAATAACCGCAACAGGCCCTTGCCTGATATGGGTGTTATTTCAGGTTCCCGCCCTGAAAACAGCGAGCCGCGTGGAAAAGCACGTCTCCACACGGCTCGATTCTGGTTCTTTTCACGCCTGCTCACGTGCCGTGCGCCAGTAATCAATCAAACGCAGATAGTTATCTTTTACAGCCGTTACCAGCGCCGCGTCGTCAATTTCACCCTGCAACCACTGACTTGAAGGCTGGGCAAAAATCGTCCGTCCCACCGCGAAGCCTTTCACCCATGGCGCAGCCGCAGCCGCAGCGAAACCGAGTTTCAGCGTCTCCTCTGGCGCATCCAGCCCGAGCAACAGGATACCGCGACAGTGAGGATCCTGCGCCTCAATCAGGGTGCCAATGGCCTGCCAGCTCGCTGTTGACAGGGGCGGTAATTTCCACCAGTCCGGCTTGATTCCCAACGCATAAAAGTGGCTCAGAACCGCCAGATAACAGGCTTCGTTACGGTCTGGCTGCCCCTCTGGCAGAATCACTTCCAACAGCAGTTCATGCCCGCTTTTGTTACAGCCTTTCCAGACATCCAGCAACACGGCATCCTGCTCTTCACGCAGTTCGGCGCTGTCATGCGGGTGATAAAACACCAGACATTTTACCACGTGCTCCATTGGCCAGCTGGCAAGCTGTGTGCCGATATTGCCGTGTTCAAGGCGTAACGGTCGGGATCCCGGTAACTCTATCGGCCGCCCAATCCATCTGTTCTTGCCGGTAATGGCGTTAAGCGTCCGTTGCCCGAAGGTGGTATCGGCCAGAATGCCGCTTTTGCTTTCAATGCCTGCCTGCTGTACCGCCTGCTCTGCGGCCTGGAGCAGCAGGAGCTTGAGTTGAGGAATGTGGCTGACGTCAGCCCCCGCTGCCTTGGCCATATCGACCAGTTGCTTACGATGGTCAAAGGCAAAGATATTGAGTTCCGGCCAGGCACGCTGCCGGGTGGTCACGCGGTGCAGGTGCGTTAATCGACTGTCCAGATCCGGACGCTTGACGGCGTTTTCGCGGCTCAGAAAATCGTCCAGTTCTTCTCGGGTCGGCATCGCCGGCGCGCAACCGTGGCGTGAAACCACCAACGCACCGCAGGCATTGGCATAACGGCAGGCCTGCTCCCAGCCTTCATCATTTAACCAGCCACGCAGCAGGCCCGACATAAACGCGTCACCTGCGCCCAGCACGTTTAACACCTCGACGCGCACGCCGCTGTGCAGCGTTACCTGCTCCCAGCTTTCCGGAATCTCATGTTCAAAGACAACGCATCCCATTGCACCCCGCTTACAGACCAGCGTAGCCTTACTGACCTCACGGACATTTCTCAGCGCCGTCAGCGTATCGGTGCTGCCGCCCGCGATATGGAATTCTTCTTCGGTGCCTACGATAAGATCGAAATAGTGGACGACCTGCTGCAGTTGCGCCGTTACCTCTGACGATGCAATGAAACGTGTTTCACCGTCACCCAGCGAGGTTAATCCCCACAATACTGGCCGGTAGTCGATATCCAGCGCCGTTCGCAGGCCGTTTTTGCGGGCGAGCTCCAGCGCCTTTAGCACAGCCGCCCGGGTCTGGGGATGTGACAAGTGCGTGCCGGTGACCGCTACCGAGCGGGAGGAGGCGATAAAGGACTCCTCGATATCCTCTGGCACCAGCCCCATATCGGCGCAGTTATCACGATAAAAAATGAGTGGGAACGTTTCGTCGTCTTTGATGCCGAGAATCACCAGGGCAGTAAGGCGTTTTTTATCCGTTATCAGCGCATCGGTATTACACCCAACCCTTTGCAGGCTTTCACGTAAAAAACGGCCGTTATGCTCATCGCCCACGCGCGCCAGCATGGCTGAACGCAACCCCTGAATAGCGGTGCCATAAGCGACGTTACCCGATGAACCGCCAAGATATTTGGCAAAGGACGTGGTGTCCTCCAGTCGCGCGCCAATTTGCTGACCATAGAAGTCTACGGCGATGCGTCCAATACAAATCACATCAAGACGCTTCTGTTGTGTACTCATGCTTCTGGTTTCCTTCTGTGATGAGCAGACACTGTGGACAAGTTGGATATCGGGGTCTGAAGGTGTCTGATTAGCGATAAACACAGTATGAGGAACAAATATTCCAAACTCAATTCAAAATGAAACTTACAATGCAATTATGTGAACCAGTTAAAAATCTGTCGCTCCCGGTACTTTATCGCCATGCCCTGCGCACCGCGTACCACAAGGCGGCAGACTCACCGCCCGTCTTTTAGGGCTGACCTGACAATGAAATGAAATATCTTAAAAAACGGCAACTCTCACCAATCATTCCAGTTCCCCCCTTTCCTGCGTATTACGTGGGATCGGCAGGAATGTAAATTTGATCCCCCTCGCAAAATGAAATATTTCTTCTGTAATTGTATTTAATGAAAAATGCATTTGTTTATAATCCTCTGACATTTCAGTTATCCCGGTAGCTCTCTCCGTTACGTCACGCCGTTTATACGCGGGGCCGGACGCCGCTACAGCCAGCACGTTGAGGAAAGTTTATGGCCACCATCAAACTGACTACCGCACAGGCATTAGTTAAATTTCTTGATAATCAATACATTGACGTAGACGGGCATGAGACGAAGTTTGTCCATGGCATTTTTGCCATTTTTGGCCATGGCAATGTACTGGGTCTGGGCCAGGCACTGGAACAGGACAGTGGGGATCTGGTGGTATACCAGGGACGCAATGAGCAGGGAATGGCGCACGCTGCAACCGGCTTTGCCAAACAATCCCTGCGGCGTCAGATCATCGCCTGCACCTCTTCTGTTGGCCCGGGTGCGGCCAACATGTTGACGGCGGCGGCCACGGCGACGGCGAACCGAATTCCCCTGCTGCTGCTGCCCGGTGACGTTTTTGCCACCCGACAACCTGACCCGGTGTTGCAACAGATTGAGCAATCCTGGGATCTGAGCATCAGCACCAATGATGCCTTCAGAGCGGTCAGTAAATACTGGGATCGCATCAGCCGCCCTGAACAGTTAATGAGCGCCTGTATTAATGCGATGCGCGTGCTCACCGACCCCGCTGAAACCGGGGCCGTCACGCTCTCTTTACCACAAGATGTGCAAGGCGAAGCCTGGGATTACCCCGACTATTTCTTCCAGAAACGCGTGCACCGACTGGACCGTCGTCAGCCCACCGTGGCCCAACTTGAAGATGCGCTGAAGCTTATTATCCGCAAACGTAAGCCGCTGATTATCTGCGGCGGTGGCGTCAAATATTCGGGGGCGGGCGAGGCGCTGCAGGCGTTCGCTGAACGGTATCAGATTCCGTTCGCTGAAACGCAGGCCGGAAAAGGGACGCTGCTGTCCGATCATCCGCTCAACGTTGGCGGCGTAGGTGAAACCGGCTGTCTGGCGGCAAACCTGCTGGCAAAAGACGCCGATCTGGTGATTGGGATTGGCACACGCTATACCGATTTCACCACCTCATCGAAATGGATTTTCCGGCATCCGGAAGTGAGCTTTCTTAACATCAACGTCAGCAATTTTGACAGCTACAAACTGGACGGCGTGCAGCTGCTTGCCGATGCGCGTGAAGCCCTGCTGGCGCTCAGTCATGGGCTGGTTTCGCAGCACTACGGCAACGACTGGGGCACGCAGGTTGCCGAGGCGCGGCACCAGTTAGAAGAAGAAAGACAGCGCGTGTATCACGTTACACATAACGATGCTGAATTTGTGCCCGAGATTGCCGACCATCTGGACCGGGACGCCGTCTACGCCGAATTCAATCGCTTGACGCAGTCTCTGCTGACCCAGAGCAGTGTCTTGGGTACTCTCAACCAAAATTTGCCTGCCGATGCCGTCATCGTCGGTGCTGCAGGCAGCCTGCCCGGCGACCTGCAACGCGTCTGGCGCACGCGCGGCTATAACGGCTATCACCTCGAATACGGCTATTCCTGTATGGGATATGAAGTGAATGCGGCGTTAGGCGTTAAGCTTGCGGAGCCCCAGCGGGAAGTCTATGCCCTGGTCGGCGACGGCTCTTTTATGATGCTGCATTCCGAGCTGGTGACCTCCATTCAGGAGGGTGCCAAAATCAACGTGGTGCTGCTGGATAACATGAGCAATGGCTGCATTAACAACCTGCAAATGGAGCACGGTATGGACAGCTTCATTACCGAGTTTCGTTTCCGCAATACGGACAGCGGTAAGCTAAACGGCAGCCTGGTGCCGGTAGACTTTGCCGCAATTGCTGCCGGTTATGGGTGCAAGACCTATCGCGTCAGCACGCTGGAACAGCTTAAGGCTGCGCTGGACGATGCGAAAACACAGCAGGTTTCTACGCTGATAGATATTAAAGTACTGCCCAAGACCATGATTCATAAATATTTCAGCTGGTGGCACGTTGGCGTTGCACAAACTGCCCAATCGGCGCGCACGCAGGATGTGGCGGACAAACTGAATGCGCATCTGGCACAGGCCCGCAAATACTGATTTCCGGGCCGTCTGACGGCCCTTGTTTCTTCTCTTCGATTTAACCCTACAGGTGTAATTATGACATTGAAACTTGGTGTGATTGGAACAGGCGCGATTGGTCAGGAACACATTCGCCGCTGCAACAATGTCTTACAAGGGGCAAGAGTGGTCGCGGTATCCGATATCAACGTTGAAGGCGCGCAGGCTGCACTGCAACGGCTGAATAGTGATGCGCAAGTCTGCAAGGATGGCTATGAGGTGATTCAGTCACCTGATGTGGATGCGGTGCTGGTGACCTCATGGGATCCGACGCATGAAGAGTTTACCCTGGCGGCCATCGCGGCGGGTAAGCCGGTGTTCTGTGAAAAACCGCTGGCCATGAGCGCAGAGGGTTGCCGTCGGGTAGTCGAAGCAGAAATTCAGCATGGTAAGCGACTGGTTCAGGTGGGTTTTATGCGGCCTTACGATGCCGGCTACCGGGCGCTGAAAAAAGTGATTACCGACGGTGAAATCGGCGAGCCGCTCATGCTGCATTGCGCGCATCGCAATCCGACGGTGCCCGAAAATTACAATACGGAAATGGCGATCACCAATACGTTAATTCATGAACTTGACGTACTGCGCTGGCTGACGAGTGACGACTACAAAAGCGTGCAGGTGGTTTTCCCGCGCGTCAGTTCCAAAGCGCGTCCGCATCTGAAAGATCCGCAAATCGTCCTGTTTGAAACGCAAAAAGGCGTGCGCATCGATGTAGAAATTTTTGTTAACTGTACCTACGGCTACGACATTCAGTGTGAGGTAGTGGGTGAAGAAGGCATCGCCAGACTGCCGGAGCCTTCGTCAGTGCAGCTGCGCAAACAGGCCAAACTTTCCAACACCATTTTAGTCGACTGGAAAGACCGCTTTATCGAGGCTTACGACGTCGAACTGCAGGCGTTTATCAACGACGTGAAAGCCGGGCAGTTAACCGGTCCGTCTGCCTGGGATGGTTTTGCCGCCTCCGTCGCCGCTGACGCCTGTATCAAGGCGCAGAAAAGCGGTGCCATTGAACCGATTGAAATGCCCGCTCGTCCGGCATTCTATAACTAAATCTCTCGCCTTTGGCAGGTAAACAATGAACAACGATAACGTAAAGCTGGCGATAGCGCCCATTGGCTGGACAAATGATGATATGCCCGAGCTGGGCAGCGAGAATACTTTTCAGCAAACCGTCAGCGAGATGGCACTGGCGGGCTTCTCAGGAAGTGAAGTGGGTAGCAAATACCCACGCGATCCTGCCATTCTCAAGCCAATGCTCGATATTCGCGGCATTCAGATCTGCAACGCCTGGTTCAGCACATTTTTTGCGCAGGGTGACAAAGACGAGACCCTTGAGGGTTTTACGGCGCACATGAATTTTCTCTATGAAATGGGTGCCCGGGTGATCGGCTGTTCAGAGCAGAGTAAAAGTATTCAGGGCACAGCACGGGCAGTGTTCGATCACAAACCGGTGTTTAACGATGACGAGTGGCAGAGAACGGCGGAAGGCTACAATACGCTTGCCGACCTTGCCGCCGCGAAAGGGATGCGCGTTTGCCTGCACCACCATATGGGCACCGGCATTCAGACGCCCGCGGAAATCGACCGTTTCATGGCGCTCACGCATGACAATGTCGGTTTACTCTATGATACCGGCCACATCTATTATTCTGAAGGCTCACAGGACGTGATGCTGGCAGTGCTGAAAACCCATCTGCCGCGCATTTTCCACGTTCATCTGAAAGACGTGCGGGATGAGATTGTCGCAGAAGTGCGTGACCAGCACCTGTCGTTTCTGGACGGTGTGAAAAAGGGCACCTTCACCGTTCCAGGCGACGGCGTGATTGATTTTAAACCGGTTTTCAAAATTCTTGATGACTACGGCTATCAAGGCTGGATGGTGGTTGAGGCTGAACAGGATCCTGCGTTGGCCAATCCGTTCGAGTACGCGGTAAAGGCAAGAAAATATATTCGGGAGAATACCGGACTGTAAGACTGTTATCCGCCCTGAAGAGAATGATCAGGTCTTGTGTAAGGCTGTGCCCTCATCGGATGCAGCCTGTTTTAGTGGCCAGCTCGCCCGCGCGTCGCCCCTGTCGCGGTGAATCTGTGAGTCATTTCATAAACCAATGAAATAAAAGCTGCATACATAACAAAAAAATGAAATTTTCCAACCATCTGATATCATAGCGTTCATTATCCAGCCACGTTTTCCGCAAATGAGCAGATGTCATGAGTAATAATCCCTCCCAACTTTCACTGCTGCAGGACGAGATTCGCCGTCGCTACGAAACGCTGAGCAAGCGCCTGAAGCAGGTGGCTCGTTATATCCTTGATAACAGTAACAGTATTGCTTTTGACACCGTGGCCTCTATTGCGCAGCAGGCCGACGTTCCGCCATCTACGCTGATTCGCTTTGCTAATGCATTTGGCTTCAGCGGTTTCAATGAAATGAAACAGGTTTTTCGTCAGCATCTGATGGAAGAGACCGTCAACTATACAGAACGAGCGCGGCTGTTTCGTCAGACAGCAGCGGACGATGCTGCGAATTCGCCCGAAAGTCCGGCTGAAATTCTCAATGTTTTCACCATGGTCAACAGTCAGGCCCTGCAGCAGCTGGCCATGCAGGTGAGCCCGGACCAGTTAGACAAAACCGTGCAGCTTCTGAACGAAGCCGAAAATGTCTACGTAATCGGCCTGCGGCGGTCGTTTAGCGTTGCCTCCTATCTAGTGTATGCCCTGCGCCATCTGGAACGCCGTGCCTTCCTGATTGACGGGCTGGGCGGCATGTTTACAGAACAGCTTAATCTGGTTACGCCCAAAGATGTGGTGATTGCCATCAGCTGTTCACCCTATGCAAGGGAGGCGGTAGAAGTGGTCGAGTTGGGGGCCAAACGCGGTGCCAGCTTAATCGCGATCACTGACAGCCAGGTCAGCCCACTTGCCGCCTTCAGTGACGTCTGTTTCGTTGTACGCGAAGCCCAGGTTGACGGTTTTCGCTCTCAGGTTGCCTCGCTGTGCCTGGCACAAACGCTGGCCGTATCCCTGGCGCTGGCGAATGCGCAGTCCGGTCAGCTCTCCTGACATGCCGCCAGCTGCGGCGGCACTGCTTACACGTCATACCTGAACACATGATACACGCGCCCTCAGTAAAGCCGGGAGCATGACGCCCCCGCGCGTCCCGGCGAGAAACGCCCTCTGCAGCAACAAAAACGCAGTCCTCAGGCTCAATGCTGGTCACTTAGGTGACCAGCTTTTTTTTATCGGCATATTTCCGGGATCTTATTCGCAGCTCCCGCGGAAAGTTTCGTTCTCTTCGCCCCGGCAGTATCAGCCATCTCGCCTTTTTATACGGCGTTCTCAGTTCGCCCGGAACCGTGCCCGGGGTAACTCATCAGGAGCCGCGATATCTCACTGATGGCTCTGCTGAGGCTCAGCGGGAATAAGATCAGAGAGCGAACGGGCGCGTTCGGGAGAAGTGGAATGAATGATGCCCAGAGCCTGTGAGAGTTCCATAAAAAAGGGTTCATGATGAACATGAACCCCTTTGATCCCTGCCACTGGATCGGTCAACCGGGCCTTAAATGACCCGCATTAGCCCTCAGGCTGCCGTTTTGCTTTCAGCCGTGATTAACGTGACGGATAGCGATCGCTGTTGATCCAGGCATGATCCTGTTCCCAGCTGAATTTCCACAGGCGAACCGGCCCTGCCATAACGTTAAGGTAGTAATTGTTATAGCCAGCCAGGGTTGCTACAGGATGGTAACCGCGCGGTACGGTGACGACATCCCGGTTATAAACAGCCATGCACTCATCCAGAGAACGATCGTCCGTATAAACGCGCTGCATCGCGAAGCCCTGTTCGGGTTCAAAACGGTGGTAATAGGTTTCTTCCAGATAGGTTTCGTTCTCGCTGTTTTCCTGGTCGTGCTTGTGACTCGGATACGAACTGGTATTGCCCTCATCGGTAAACACTTCCACCACCAGCAAGCTATTTGCCGGTTCACTGTCCGGCAGAATGTTGTGCACAAGTCGCTGGTTGTGGCCTTTGCCGCGCCGCTCAACGCCGACATCTTCTGGCGAAATCAGTCGGGCGGGCAGGTTGTCGCCCTGCCCCGGTGCCTTGCAGACCGCCAGCTCAAGATCGCTGTCCGCTCTTACCGTCACTGCATCATCATGAGGGACATACACGGAATAAGGCGGCGTACGTTCAAACGGCGACATTCGCTTACCTAACCCCGGAAAGTTTGCATGACGCGTGCTAATCGAGGCCAGGCCTGCCACCAGCACCAGGCAAAGCTCGCTGTCACCGCTGGCCATGTCGAGCGTCTGTCCTTGTTTTAACAGGAAAGACTCGAAACCCACATAGCGCCAGCCCGCACTGTCTGGCGTTACCTGCTGTATGCGCCCCTGCTCATCGGGTTGTTTTACCTTTGAGAGTAATGACATCCGCCGTCTCCTAATCCATCGCCCTTTATCGTCAATACGCTGTCACTCAGCGCCCACTCAACCCAACGTCGGCATACTGAATTCAGAAACCGTTTGCTGGCCGCTCGGCCAACGGACGGTCGCTGTTTTCATGCGCGTATAAAAACGTACGCCGTCCGGACCGTGGACATTCAGTGCGCCAAACACCGAGCGCTTCCAGCCACCAAAACTGTGGAATGCCATTGGCACCGGCACGGGCACGTTGACGCCGACCATTCCGGCTTCGACGTTTTGGACAAATTCACGCGCCGTGTGACCATTACTGGTAAAAATGGCGCTGCCGTTGCCGAATTCGTGACTGTTAACCAGTTTCAGCGCACTGTCGTAATCCGGCGCGCGCATGATGCTCAGCACCGGGCCAAAGATTTCTTCACGCCAGATCACCATCTCTGGGGTTACGTGATCGAATAACGTTCCACCGACATAGTAGCCGTCCTCATAGCCTGCAACCTTCTGGTGACGACCATCCACAACCAGCGTTGCCCCTTCCTGCTCGCCGATGTCGATATAACCCAGCACTTTCTTCTGATGGGCGGCCGAAACGACAGGCCCCATTTCATTCTCGTCACTGCCCTTACTCATGCCCGGCCCGACGCGTAATGCTTTAATCAGCGGCGTCAGGCGCGAAATCAGTTTATCGGCGGTGTCATCGCCTACTGCGACCACGACAGGCAACGCCATGCAGCGTTCACCCGCCGAGCCAAATGCGCCCCCCATGATGGCATTGACCGTGGCGTCCAGGTCAGCATCAGGCATGACGATAGCGTGGTTTTTGGCCGCGCCAAATGCCTGCACGCGTTTGCCGTGCGCGCTGGCCGTTTTGTAAATGTGCTCAGCCACACCCGACGAACCCACAAAGCTAACGGCCGCAATTCGGGGATCTTTGTAAAGCTGTTCTGCATTCTCATTCGAACTGTGTACCACGTTGAAAACGCCATCCGGCAGGCCCGCTTCTTTCAGTAACTCCGCCATGCGCACGGCGGCAGACGGATCCAGCGCCGGGGGTTTAAGTACAAAGGTGTTGCCGCAGGCCAGGGCAATAGGGAACATCCACAGTGGCACCATGGCGGGGAAATTGAAGGGGGTAATCCCTGCAACCACGCCGACCGGCTGCATGAGCGAGTAGCTGTCTACGCCGCCGCCCACGTTAGGCGAGTTCTCCCCCTTAAGCAGGTGAGGAATGCCGCAGGCGAACTCAATCACCTCAATCCCGCGCGTCAGTTCACCCAACGCATCAGACCAGACTTTGCCGTGCTCGGACACGATCAGCGCCGCCAGCTCATCACGATGCTGTTCCATTAAGGCTTTAAAGTTGAACATCACGCGTGCGCGGCGCAGCGGGGCGGTTTTGGACCAGGCAGGAAAGGCTGCATGCGCCACGTCGATTGCCTGGGCCACTTCGTCTGCGCTGCATTGGGTAAGTTCACGGATCACCTTGCCGGTTGCCGGATCGAACACAGGAATGGTTTCGTTGCTGGCACTGAACGTGGTTTTACCGCCAATAAAATTTCCTACGATAGTCATGATGTTGCCTCTTTGGTATGTACGGTTCCAGCAGGCAAAGCACAAGAAGTGGCATGCTGGCTGGGCAGGAAAAGCCAAAAGCATGCTGAGAAGCTATTACAATGGAATAAATTTTTCAAATAAATATTTTTGAAAAATTACTTTTTAGCGGGGCAGATCGCATTTTTGCATGTCGCTCTGAACGGCTCGCCAGCAATGGCTGTACATGACTTGTCTGGGGGGAAGTTAGTGCCTGTATGCTGTGACGACAAGCGCCAGCGTGAAGCCTGCACTGATGCGGTCGTCCCTTCCCGGTCAGGCGTCAAAATAAGCAGGGAGAGACAAAACACCGCCTTCCTTTTAAGTTTCATTAAATCGCATAGTGAAATGAATATTTCTTTTTACGCACCTCTTGCCCTCAGCCTGCCTTTGACAAGGTTCACTCTGCTGGCGCAACGCCCTTAAGCCAAACTGGTGCACGACAGTGGTGCAAAATCCCTCAACCACGGCCATTTTCTGAACCAATAATTTCCTGATTGCAAATCAGGAATCATGTGTTTCACAGCTTACCGCCTTTCCTGCATCGCAGAGTAACGGTCTATCTGTATGATTATTAGCATTATTTATGAGATCCCTCGACACAACGCAAAACCTGGCCTGCTTTATGCAATATCGTCGGACCTCCCTGCACCCGAAAGAGATAATCATGTCTGACCCAAAAAACAGCGGCTTACTGTACGGACTGGACCAGCGAATCCCACCACTCCAGGCTTTCTTCAGCGCTTTACAGCATGTGCTGGCGGGCCTGGTTGGCATTATTACGCCCCCGTTGCTGATCGGCACGGCGCTGGGTCTGGATGCGTGGCTGCCTTATTTGATCAGCATGTCGCTCCTTGCCTCCGGCATCGGGACGTTTCTGCAGTCAAACCGGGTATGGGGCATAGGTGCCGGCATGATATGCATGCAGGGCACCAGTTTTGCCTTTCTTGGTGTGGCCATCTCCGGCGGCCTGTGGGTCAAAGCACAGGGCGGCAGTCCAGAAGACATCATGGCGATGCTGTTTGGCGTCAACTTTGTCGCGGCGCTGGTGCCGGTCATCGTCAGCCGCTTCATCGATACCTTAAAGCGGGTCTTTACGCCGGTGGTGACGGGGAGCGTGATTGCGCTGATTGGTATCAGCCTGATCAAAGTCAGTGTGATTAACTGGTGCGGCGGTGAGAAAGCCCAGGATTTTGCCAGCCTCAGTAACCTGGCGCTGGGTGCGTTAACGCTTGGCGTCATCGTTGTGCTGAGCTGCTCCGGTAACCGCTGGCTACGCCTTTCATCGGTCGTGGCCGGCATTGCAGCAGGCTGTATTGCCGCTGCACTGAGTGGCAAATTTCAGGTTCACGATCTGGGCGAGAGCGTCTTTCGTTTACCCTCTCTGTTTCCGTTTGGCTTTCACTTCAACAGTACGCTTTTCATTCCGGTGGTGCTGGTCTCTCTGGTTTGCATCATCGAGGCGGTGGGCGATCTTACTGCTAACAGCCTGATTTCCGGTAAATCTATTACCGACAAGACCTTTAGCGCCCGTCTCAAGGGCGGCATTCTGGCAGACGGACTGAGCTGCATGATTGCGGCGATGCTGAGCGCCTTTCCCAACACCACCTTTGCGCAAAATAACGGCGTGATCCAGATGACGGGCGTGGCGAGTCGTTTTGTCGGCCGTTACGTCGGCGTCATTCTTATCCTGCTGGGGCTGTTTCCACCTTTCAGCGAAGCGCTGCGTCAGATTCCCACACCGGTGCTGGGGGGAGCCACAATGGTGATGTTCGGCTGCGTCGTCACGGCGGGGATTCGCATCCTAAGCCAGGCTCCGCTAACGCGCAGGGAAATACTGATTGTCGGTCTGGCGTTTAGTTTCGGGCTGGGAATCGAATCCGTTCCCGCTTCGCTTTCCCATCTGCCGCCCATGTTTGAGAATCTGTTTGGCTCCGCGGCCACCACCGGCGGCCTGGTCGCCATTGTCCTGAATCTTCTCATTCCTGGCGCAGACAAGCCGGCACGTGAAGAAGTAGAAGAGGGAGAATCCGCACAGTCATTGTAATCCTGCCACATTCACCCGCGACGCAGTCGTTGCGGGTGACCGCCTGTGCGCTCAGGCCCCCTGTCCTTGATGTCTCCGACAGCTTTCTCGCTGGATCCGCCCCAGAATCCTTTAACACCCAGACGGCAACACAGCAGGAAATCCGGCTTATTCCGCCATTTATCAGGTAAAAAACTCGCCTGATTTACCGTTTCCCTTAACAAATCAGACCGTTACTTTTCCTTCAACTACACTTTCATCAGTTATTTATGCGTAGAGATACAGAATGAACGCGTTACAGCAGGAAAAAATTGGACAAAATATCTTAATCAAACTCGCGATGCTGGTGATTATCCTTGCCGGGATAAGAGCGGCCTCCGACATTCTGGTCCCGTTACTTCTGGCGGCCTTTTTTGCCATCGTACTGAATCCGTTAGTCACGATACTGATGCGGCGCGGGCTGCGGCGGGGGTTGGCGATTACCCTGGTGATTACGGTGATTTTTATCGTGATTCTGCTGCTGGGAGCCATACTGGCAAGCTCGATGAGTGAGTTTTCCGACCTCTATCCTCAACTGCGCACCATTATGGAAAAGAAAATGGCGGTGGTTCAGCATCTGGCAGCCAGCATCCATCTCAATATCTCAACCGATGCCCTGGTTCAGCGCTTCGACCCCAATACCGTTATGAATCTGGCCAGTGTGGCGCTGAGTGGCTTTTCAGGCGCGATGACCAATACCGTGTTACTGATCCTCACCGTGGTCTTTATGCTGTTTGAGGTGCACCATCTGCCTTATAAAATGCGTAACTCGTTTGTGAACCCCAAAATTCGTATCGCCGGTTTACACAAGGCCTTAAAAGGGGTGACGCATTACCTGGCATTGAAGACGCTAATCAGCCTGATCACCGGCATCGCGGTCTGGCTGACGCTCTACCTGCTGGACGTGAAATTTGCGTTACTGTGGGGCGTGGTGGCCTTTATCCTTAACTTTATTCCCAATATCGGGCCGATTATTGCCGGTATTCCTCCTTTCCTGCAGGCGCTGCTGCTCAACAGCGTGTTTGACGCGGCAATGGTGGCGGCGCTGTTTACTGCCATTCACATGGTTTTCGGCAATATGCTTGAGCCACGCATCATGGGGCGCGGTCTGGGCTTATCAACATTGGTGGTGTTTCTGTCATTGATATTTTGGGGCTGGCTGCTGGGCCCGGTCGGCATGCTGCTGTCCGTTCCTCTGACCAGCATCACTAAAATTTTAATGGAAACTACCCCGGGCGGGAGCCGTCTGGCCATTATGCTGGGAACCGGCCGCCCCAAGCCTTCGCGGCTGTTAACCAAGTAAACGCTGCTGCACATGCTGCAGATGATCTCTCATCGCCGCCTGTGCAGCCTGCTCATCACCGGACGCAATTGCCTCGGCGATGCGCTGATGGTCCGCGTTCATTTCATCTGCAAAGGTATTGTCGGCATAATGACGTTCCAGCCGGCGGAAATGGGCGCTGTCGCGTTTGTTCCACAGATTTTCCATCATTTCCCGCAACAGATCATTGCCGCTCATCTCGCTAATCAGCAGATGAAAGCCTTTATCCTGCTCGATGAAAGCCGCGTCGTTTTCATTAAATGCCTGGAGCGCTGCGCTAAGGGACAGCAGCTGCTGACGCTGGGCCTCACTGCCGTTTCGCGCCGCCATGCCCGCCAGCATGCTCTCATAGGCTTCGCGCGCCTGTAGCAGATCCTGCAGGCTGAAGTTCTCGGTTTCTTTGCCTGCTGAAGGTTGCGGTAAGGTCTGAGCGACAAAAACCCCCGTACCGGTGTGGATGCTGACGTAACCCCTCATCTCCAGCGCTATCAGGGCTTCACGCACCGATGAACGACTGACGCCCAGTTGTCGGGCCAGTTCCCGTTCGGGCGGCAGCGCCCCGCCCGGCACGAAATCGCCGCCATGAATGCCCGCAATGATGGCATTAGCAATTTGCCGATAAAGCCGCTCAGTTTTCAGTACCGCTAACCCCATAACTCTCTCCTGTTGCAGGCCGCCTTTCGGGCATCAGATGATACGTATTTATATTGCTGCGATCCGGATCACGGCCTTAATTTACGCGCTATCTTACTCTTGGTCCAGCGGCCTGACCACTGGGCCACACGTCCAACAAGGAGCAATAATGGAACATACATGGCGCTGGTACGGCCCGAACGATCCTGTGTCACTTGACGATGCCCGCCAGGCAGGTGCAACAGGAATTGTCACAGCACTTCATCACATCCCTAACGGAGAAGTGTGGCCTGTAGCCGAAATCAAAGCGCGTCAGGCGCTGCTGGCGGAAAAAGGTCTTACCTGGTCAGTCGTTGAAAGCATTCCTGTGCACGAAACGATTAAGACCCAACGCGGCGATTATCAGCACTACATCGCCAATTATCAGCAGTCAATTCGCAACCTGGCAGCCTGCGGGATTGATACCGTATGCTATAACTTTATGCCGGTTCTTGACTGGACGCGTACCGATCTGGCCTGGGAACTGCCGGACGGCGCTAAAGCGCTGCGCTTTGATGCCGATGCCTTTGCCGCGTTTGAACTGCATCTGTTACAACGCCCCGGCGCGGAAAAAGATTACAGCGCCGCCGAACAACAGGCCGCCGCAACGCGTTTCGCCGCCATGACCGAGGAAGAGAAAGCAACGCTGGTGCGCAACATCATCGCAGGCTTACCCGGTGCAGAAGAGGGTTATACGCTCGAACAATTTCAGGCACAGCTGGCGCAATACGACGGTATTGATAAAGCCAGGCTGCGCGAGCATATGGCCACCTTTCTGCGCGCCATCGTGCCGGTGGCGGAAGAAGTCGGCATTAAGCTGGCCGTCCATCCTGATGATCCTCCCCGTCCAATTCTTGGTTTGCCGCGCATTATCTCCACGCAAGAGGACATGCAGTGGCTGAAAGAAACGGTAGACAGCCTGCATAACGGATTCTGTTTCTGTACCGGTTCCTACGGCGTACGTGAGGATAATGCCCTTATCGAGATGGCAGAAACCTATGCCGACCGCATTAACTTTGTGCACCTGCGGGCAACAAAGCGAGAAACGAACCCCAACAGCTTCCACGAGGCGGCCCATCTGACAGGCGATGTGGATATGGTTGGCGTCATCAAAGTGATCCTGGCCGAGGAGCAGCGTCGCCGTAGGGCGGGCGAACAGCGAGCCATCCCGATGCGCCCCGATCATGGTCACCAGATGCTGGATGACTTGCGTAAGCGCACCAACCCAGGCTATTCCGCCATTGGCCGCCTTAAAGGGCTTGCAGAACTGCGCGGCGTCGAAGTTGCCCTGAAGCAGATCTATTTCCAGGACTAAACGTTGTTGCCCCGACGTCGTTATGCTGTCGGGGCAAAGGGTAGTTTAGACAGGTTGCTGTACTCATATTTATGGCGCGTCATCAGTTGGTCAGCCGCGCTTTCCAGGTAACAAGAGGGTTCTCATTTCTCTCCCTTCTGGCTGCCGTGTTTTGGATTACTCCTCCCACGGCTTCGCTGCGGCACCCTTTTCAGGACGCCCCCAAGCTCACCTTTTCCACGACCGGTTTACAGCCGCCATCAAACTAATGTGTGAGCATTCACTAATAGCATGAATTTTTTGTCAATTAATTGCCTGCCAGGTCGATAATTGACCATATCGGAGAATAAGGGATTTCCGACCGTTCACCAGCGGCGTGAACTGGCGTGCTATGCTGCATTAACCCTTAGCACCTCTCAAAACACGATCACGATTCAGAGGTTTTTACGGTGCCGCTAATAAAAAGAAAACATGAGCATGCCAAATCGCTCATTGTCCTCGCAGGACTATTGCCGCTGCTCCTGGGGTTGTTGTTCACGATAATTGATGCCAGAAAAACAGTAAAAGAACAGCAAATTGATACGGCCGCGACCTTACTGTCTCAGGCAGAAAAAATCAGCGATAACGCCTGGAGCATGATCGCCTGGCTGCGCCAGTATGAGTACCAACCCTGTGAAAAGATAGAAAATACGCTGCGGATTAATAGCACTCTCCATCCCTATTTTCGCGGTATCGGCAAACTGGAAAGTAACACGGTAAGCTGCTCTTCTGCCTACGGTAACAAGCCCGCTACGCTTAAAGCCATGATTGGCGTCGCCCCGCCCGTGACCGGCAAAGACTGGTGGAGCCTGTCCATCGCGGGTTCTTACATCGTGCCAGACCGACCTGCCGTGATATTTGTGCGCCAGCTGGCAGCTGGCAGAGCCCTCTGGGTGATGGTTGAAGGGCAGTATCTTATTGATTTTATGAGCGCGCTGGGCAGTACGCATCATTATCAGATAACCATGCGTTTTAGTAACGGTGCGCCAATCGTGTCAGGCGATCGTGAAATGGCCGACGACAGGTGGCTTAAGCCTCAGGTCTATCATGCCACCTCTTCCCGCTATAGCATCAAGGTCACCCTGATAGCGCCCGGTGCTGAGCTGGTTAAAACATGGACGCAGCTTCTTTTCGTGTTTATGCCGATGGCGGCGATTTTTTCCGTGCTGTTTATGATTCTTACCGCCTCCTGGCTTCGCAGACGTTTTTCCTGGGGAGATGAAATTCGTCGCGCCATTCAGTCCCGTCAGTTCAGCGTGCATTATCAACCTACCTACAGCTGCACGCTGCAACGTTGCACGGGCGCAGAAGCCCTGTTGCGCTGGACTCTGCCCAACGGTAACAGCGTGCGCCCGGACACCTTTATTACCGCCGCAGAAGCGGAAGGGATGATTATCCCGATTACCCATCATTTGATGGCGTTGATCGTTGAAGACACGCAAAGCTGGGCGCCTAACCCCGGCTTTCATCTGGCGATTAACGTGGCTGCCGAGCATCTTCAGCACCCGGATTTTGTTGACGATATGCTTAATTTTGCTGACAGGATGGCGAGAACCGAATTCAACATTACTCTGGAACTGACGGAGCGGAGCCTGATCAAAGAAGGGAGCCTTGTCGCGGCTAAGCTGGCGCAACTGCGTCAGGCAGGCATGAAAGTCGCTATTGATGACTTTGGTACGGGGCACTGCTCTCTGAGTTACCTGCAAACTTTTACGCTGGACTACCTAAAAATCGATCAGGGTTTTATCAATGCCATCGAATCCCTGGAGGGGGAAACGCCGGTGCTGGACGCCATTATCAGTCTGAGCCATAAACTGAAGCTGCAGGTATTGGGAGAAGGCGTCGAAACGGCAATGCAGTTCCGCTATTTACAGCAGCATGGAGTCACCTTTATCCAGGGCTATTTTTACGCCAGGCCCATGGATAACCCCACGATCGTGGCGTGGATGAAACAATATGGTCATTTGCCGGTTGAGGTTGAAAACACCTGAGCCGCAACTTACTGACGCACGCGGCACAATGACGGCGAAGAAGCGCTAAATCAACGCGCTTTTCGCTGTGCTGCACGCTGCTTACTCGCCGCCCGCATTGCCACCGCAATGGCCTCTTCCTGTTGAATGACGTGCTCAACAGGCGCACTGGCGCGCTGATTCAGCCGTTGCAGCGTAGGCATCGACTGCTGCAACAGTTGCTGGCACTCCTCGTATTCCGAGCGTTGCTTACCTGTCACGGTCGGTGTTTGTAGTGCTTCGCTCAATTGAGCCAGGCGGTCGATCCAGTATTTCGTGCGGCAGCTAAGCCATCCAGAACTGAGCTGCGCCTCAGGAGACCGGGAAGCCGTGGGCACCTCAGAAGAATTCATTAATTTTCTTTCTACACTATCTATCTGCGCCACCCAAGGGCTCTGGCAAGTAAGGGGTGTTTTCCTTGACATTCTTCCTCCAAATCAAGGTGAAAGAGTATTGCCGAAGGCGTTCTGATAGGCAAGCCTCAAACCTTAACCCGCCCAATCCTTAATCTTTATTAATAGCTTTAAGCCAGACGGCTGAGTGAGCTCAAACCGCAGCGCTCACTTAACACGCAAACGCGTGCAGAACCTGACTTTTTTTCGCTTCAGGGGCTGCTATAAACCACCGGTAAAATTGTTCGTTTTCAGGTCAAACATGACAAATATCACACAAAAACGTTATACTCTGCGGCCGATAAATCAGATAACAACAGTATTTGTTGTTTTGATGGATCGACAGATAATGCTGTTTTACGGCTATGCTTAAATTTCCTCAACGCAGCGGTCTGAACGCTGTTTTCGGTTCGCGCCGTTGAGGACTTTCATGTTCCATTACAGGGTAATTCTATGAAATTGCGTAGGAAGCGTGTAAAACCGATTGGGATAGATGATGTCACCATCATTGATGATTCCCGTTTACGTAAAGCCATTACCGCCGCCTCTTTGGGTAACGCCATGGAGTGGTTTGATTTTGGTGTTTATGGCTTTGTGGCTTATGCCTTAGGTAAGGTGTTTTTTCCGGATGCCTCTCCAGGGATTCAAATGATTGCCGCACTGGCAACCTTCTCCGTTCCTTTCCTGATTCGTCCTTTAGGCGGCCTGTTTTTCGGCATGCTGGGGGATAAATATGGTCGTCAGAAAATCCTGTCGATTACCATCGTCATTATGTCGGTCAGTACCTTCTGTATCGGCCTGATTCCCTCCTATGCCTCCATTGGCATCTGGGCGCCGGTTCTGCTGCTGTTGGCCAAAATGGCCCAGGGCTTCTCAGTCGGTGGGGAATATACCGGTGCCTCTATCTTTGTGGCCGAGTATTCGCCTGACCGTAAGCGCGGCTTTATGGGAAGCTGGCTGGACTTCGGTTCTATCGCCGGCTTCGTGCTGGGCGCGGGCGTCGTCGTCTTAATCTCTACCATCATCGGCGAAGAGAACTTCCTTGCGTGGGGATGGCGTCTTCCGTTCTTCCTGGCCCTGCCACTGGGTATTATTGGCCTGTATTTACGCCATGCCCTGGAAGAAACCCCCGCGTTCCAGCAGCACGTCGACAAACTGGAACAAGGCGATCGCGAAGGCCTGCGTGACGGTCCGAAAGTCTCTTTCAAAGAAATCGCCACGAAACACTGGCGTAGCCTGCTAGCCTGTATCGGTCTGGTTATTGCAACCAACGTGACCTATTACATGTTGCTGACCTACATGCCAAGTTACCTGTCGCACAACCTGCACTACTCTGAAGATCATGGCGTGCTGATTATCATCGCCATCATGATGGGCATGCTGTTTGTCCAGCCGGTGATGGGGCTGCTGAGCGACCGCTTTGGCCGTCGTCCGTTTGTGATTATCGGCAGTATCGCCCTGATGATCTTCGCCATTCCGGCCTTCATGATGATCAACAGTGGCATGCTGGGAATGATTTTCGCTGGGTTGTTGCTGCTGGCCGTTATCCTTAATGCCTTTACCGGCGTGATGGCTTCGTCACTGCCTGCTATGTTCCCGACGCACATTCGCTACAGTGCATTAGCCAGCGCCTTCAACATATCGGTACTGATTGCAGGCCTGACGCCAACGTTAGCGGCCTGGCTGGTAGAATCGACCAATAACCTTTATATGCCCGCTTACTATCTGATGGTGGTTGCAGTCATTGGCCTGATTACCGGCCTCTACATGAAAGAGACGGCGAATAAGCCCCTGAAAGGTGCAACTCCCGCCGCCTCTGACATGGAAGAAGCGCGCGAAATTCTGCAGGAGCATCACGATAACATCGAGCAGAAAATCGAAGATATCGACGCCGAGATGGCCCGCCTGGAAGCCAAACGTAAAAATCTGGTTGAACAGCACCCAAATATCAACGAGTAACGCCCCTCTCTCCCGCCCCTGAGGCGGGAGAATCTTTTGCTGCCTCTGCACACCGCACACAAACCTTCATCGCCTGCACCTAATCGGAGTAGACTGTGCGTCTTATTTAAACTGGCTACGTGAGTGTCTATGTCTGATTTTTCCCTTACCCAACGTCCCAGAAGATTGCGCGCCAGCGCGTCAATGCGTGCAATGTTTCAGGAGTCCAGCCTTAGCCTGAACGATTTGGCCCTGCCCATTTTTGTTGAGGAAGGTGTTGATGACTATAAAGATATTCAGGCCATGCCTGGCGTAAGACGTATTCCTGAAAAACATCTTGCCTATGAAATTGAACGTATCGCTAAGGCGGGCATTCGCTCGGTCATGACCTTCGGGATTTCCCATCATACCGACGCGACCGGCAGCGATGCGTGGAATGAAAACGGCCTGGTGGCGCGTATGTCGAAAATCTGCAAAGACACCGTGCCTGAAATGATCGTGATGTCGGATACCTGCTTCTGCGAATACACCAGCCACGGCCACTGTGGCGTGCTGTGTGACCACGGCGTCGATAACGATGCCACCCTGATCAATCTGGGCAAGCAGGCCGTTGTGGCGGCGGCGGCGGGGGCCGACTTTATCGCGCCTTCTGCCGCAATGGATGGCCAGGTTCAGGCGATACGCCAGGCGCTGGACGCCGCAGGCTTTACCCAGACAGCGATCATGTCTTATTCCACCAAGTTTGCATCATCCTTCTATGGCCCCTTCCGGGAAGCGGCAGGTACGGCCCTGAAAGGCGATCGTAAAACCTATCAGATGAACCCGATGAACCGTCGTGAGGCTATTCGCGAGTCGCTAATTGACGCGGCTGAAGGTGCCGATGCACTGATGGTTAAACCGGCCGGAGCCTATCTGGACATTCTGCGCGATATCCGCGAGCGCACCGAACTTCCGCTGGCGGCCTATCAGGTTAGTGGTGAGTACGCGATGATTAAATTCGCGGCCCAGGCGGGCGCCATCGATGAGCGTAATGTCGTGCTCGAAAGCCTTGGCGCGATCAAGCGGGCTGGCGCAGATTTGATTTTCAGCTATTTTGCACTTGAGTTGGCCGAGAACAACCTGCTCTGAGCCATGGCCCTTCTGCGACGGTGCCTGCACCTTCGCAGAAGGCGTTATTCCTGTCCGGTAAACGGGGAAATGAACGCGATGCTTATTGGCGTGAATTAATCACATCACTCATTACGCCCTCTATTCAGTAAACAAATAATACACAAATCGCAACGTAATATAATTTTTTAGCCTTTACTTCCACATCGCAGGAAATAACCATTCACTTCCTTAAGAATCTTTACGTATGTAATGTTTTGAGAAACACAGGATAATTTACAATCACCTTCGAAATTTAAGGGGGTGTTATGAATGAGAACAAATACAATGAGAGCGTGATTATTTCTGTTACTGACTGGATTAATAAGAATCTGGACCAGCGCTTAAGCATTGACGACATTGCTGAAAAGGCGGGTTATTCAAAATGGTATCTACAAAAGTTATTTTCCCGTTATCATAATGAAACGCTGGCCCATTACATCCGTAGAAAGAAATTAATTGCCTGTATTAATGATTTAAAATACAGCCATGCGCCCATTATCAGCCTGGCAGTTAAATACCACTTTGAAAGTCAGCAGTCTTTTACCCGCTCCTTTAAGCAGATGATGGGCTGTACGCCTAGCGTATGCCGTAAAAGCCAGCGACTGAACGTTACCGACAGCAACGCCCATCCTTGCAGCGTATGTAGTAAGGCTGAAAACCACCCAAAAAAGAAGTTATTTAGCGGAATAAACGAAACCTTCGGGGTTGGTCATTTAGTCCGCTTGCTTTAACCGTGGCAGCAAAAAACTAGTTATCATCAGGCTTATAGTACTGTACGCCAATCTGGATCCGCTCGCGACCACTGGCAACGCGATGACGATTGGTATCCCGTAGGGAGTAAACACAACCGCAATATTCCTGCTGATAAAAACTCTCACGCTTACTGATTTCAATCATGCGTGCCGATCCGCCGCCTTTACGCCAGTTGAATTCCCAGTAGGACAGATCGGGATAATGTGCGGCAGCACGGACGCCGCAGTCGTTAATTTGCTGCATGTTCTTCCAGCGGGAAATCCCCAGTGAACTTGTGATCACCGGGAAACCATTTTCATGGGCGTACAGCGCCGTGCGCTCGAAACGCATATCGAAGCACATGGTGCAGCGCTCACCGCGCTCCGGTTCCCACTCCATCCCTTTGGCACGTTTAAACCAGTCGTCACGATCGTAGTCCGCATCGACAAACGGCACGCCAAACTTTTCGGCAAAGCGGATATTTTCGTCTTTGCGCAGCTCATACTCTTTAAGCGGATGGATGTTCGGATTATAGAAATAGATGGTGTATTCAATGCCGGATGCCAGCATCGCCTCCATGACTTCTCCCGAACAGGGCGCGCAGCAGGAGTGCAACAGCACTTTTTTATGGCCACCCGGTAAGGGTAGCGGTTGTCGCTCGTAGGGCTGAGACATAAGCACCTTCAATCAATGTAATCAAAAGCGCAGTGTAATGCCGGGGCGTGGATGTTGCAAAATTTCACGCTGACGGGCTGCCATTATCCCTGTCAGCCCGTCAGCGTTGCTGCAACCTTTACCTCACCACTGAAGCGTTTTGCCCGCGTAGTCCAGATAGTGGTGGCCGCCACGTCCCCGACTGGCGGTTAACTGCGTGACAATCCCATTGGCGCTTTCTTCAGGCGTGAGCGGTGCCGCATCGCCTCCCATATCCGTTTTGACCCAACCGGGATGCAGGGTTAGTAGCGTGCCGTTTTGCGCCGCCACCGGTCTGGCCAGCGAGCGCGTGAGCATATTAAGAGCCGCTTTGCTGGCTGAGTAAAGTGGCGCTTCTGCATGTCGATTCTCATTCAGGCTGGCAAGTTGAGATGAGGTTAACGCCAGTACGCCGTGTTGCTGGTTCAGTAACGGCAGCAAAATTTCTGCGGTTCGTATCGGCGCAACGGCATTGGTCATAAACAGCTGGATTAGCTCAGCATCGTTGCTCTCTGACAGCTTCTGATGCGCAGGCCCGTAAATGCCGGCGTTGATCAAAATCGCGTCAAAAGGCTGCCCGCTCAGCCCAACCGCAAATTGCTTGACCGCCTCGGTCTGCGTCATATCGAGCCGACGCCAGTCAACCTGCGGGATTTCCCCCTGCGGGGGGACTTCACTGCGATGGGTTGCCGTGACCTGCCAGTTGTTGGCCGCAAACGCCTTGACGACCGCCAGTCCAATGCCACGTGATGCACCAATCACTAACGCTTTGCCTTGATAAGCCATAGAGTTTCCTCGTTGATGAACGCAGTAAACAGCGTAGATACGTATTGGCAAACACACTGCATCATCAATGCTATTTTGCATTCAGACAGCATTGATGGGGCAGTGAATACTTACGGACAGAGGTGTTGCTGTATTATTCAATTTGCTGGTCTGGCGGGGATGAATGGTCACCTTCACGACTTTTCTCAACGCTCTGCGGATGGTCTTCGCCCATTGACAGTGCAGTTGCGCTGGCGGGATCAAACAGTGAGAAGCTTTCAATCTGATCCACCATGATGACTTTTCGAAATGCCATCGCGTTTTTCGGCTCAGAATCCAGTGTGATGTCGTGCTCGGCATACCAACTGCTGTAGTTATGCTCGACCGACAGTTTCAGCGTATGGCTGTCGCGGTAGCCGCTCAGCATCGGGATGAGCACGATATTGGCCGTGCGCTCATATTCAAAGGTGGCAGCGTGTACCATGCCGATATAAATACGACGGGATTTTAAGGTGATCCACGCCAGCTCTCCTTCTTCCATGCACTGGAACAGCATCTGTTCAACACCATTGGATCGTGAAAGCTTCTGATAAAGATCTTTGCGACCTGACACGTTCAGTTGTGCGCTGCCTGCCCAGTTTGACCGGTAGAGACAGAAGAGGATGGCAAAGCCCAGCATGATTACCACTGGGGCCTGAATACCGAGAAAACTCCAGTTCATGAACTTCATTTGCAGTTGCAAATGATCGCCAGGAAACGCATACAGGAAATTGGAAACGCTTGAAATAATAAACAAGATAAACCAGATAAGGGCGGTGACGAAAACGCCCTGCAGTACAAAAATACAGCCGTAAAGTGCGACAAGAAAATAGACATCCCATCCTGAAGAACGACGCATTTTGAAACGGCTGGACAGATCCCGGCTGGTGTACCAATAACCACTCACCATCAGTACCATAAAAATTGCGGTTCCCACCTCAAACTCCCTTTAAGGTATTGACGTGCCGATTAAAATCTTCCTTTACTTCATCACTGAGAATATTGACGGCAGCATTGCCATTTTCATCAATAATTATGCGCTCACCATCCGCAATGGAGTCGTTTATGTCCTGGCGGCTCATTATCTGCAGGAATTTATCCGGGCTGGCGAACAAAGAACGAACGAAGCTAATCATGATGTGTCACTTAACGAGTCAAAAAAGCAAGTATGTGACTGAATCGTGTTTACTGCCATTTTATTGCCGGTAAACATTCTTAAAAGTCACTTTAGCGAAGCGGTAATCAGCCATAATTTTTTCTGCATGCAAAAGGCCGCCGTTTTTAAAAAATCACGCCAGAAACAGGTTATTTTAACGCTGAATTTTCCCCTTCGCGGCCACCGCTGATTTTTGCTTTACCTCACTCCCTGGGGTTCAAAACGCGACCTGAAAAACCGATCGTCTCTGGCTGGCCCTCAGCATGACGAGTAATGTCTCCGCATCGTTCAGGCCACTCAGGCCTTGTCCTCAGACCTCGTAGCGCAACGGCCTTAACCGCGCTGACCGGGTCCGCGCCGTGCTGAACCGTTTTCTTCACCTGCATCACATTTCCCGCCGATTTTGTTGCCCCAATGTGATGCAGGTTTCAAATATGTTGCACCCTAATTGCGCCAGATTGATGGACAGGCTATTCACTCCTCTCACTCCCTTTACTGAATCCTCTGACGTGCGGCTTATTTTCATGCACCTCAGAAATATGGCATGCATTGTGCTTGTTACCTGACTAACAACGCAGCGTACAATGACAGCCAGGTAACATTGAGGACAACATGAGCGCGAACGAAGCCCTGTTCAAAAAAATCGAAGCCGCTTTTAGCCTGCAAACGCCAAGCGAAAAGCGGATTAGTTCGTGGCTGTTAAGTCATCCCGAGCAAATTCCGTTTGAAACGGCTGACAGCATCGCCCAGGCGACCGGTACCAGCGGTATAACCGTAGGGCGTTACCTGCGTAAGCTGGGATTTAAAAACCTTGATGATGTGAAAAACCTGCTGCGCGACGTCCCCAATACGCCCTACAAGCAATGGGGCGTTATTGACCGTCTTGATTCCTGGGAGCAGCAACGCACCCTGCCCGACCTGTCCAGCCAGTCCCTGCAGATGGAGCTGGATGCCATTCGCTATGTCTATCAGTTGGCCCAAACGGATACTTTCCGCCATATCAGCCAGCAAATCGCGGATGCCGACACGGTTATCGTGCTGGGTATTCAGTCTACACGCGGCATTGCCAACACCTTTTTCAGTCATCTGGAATATTTGCGCCCGCGCGTTACCTACGCCGATGGCAGCTCAGGCAGCTGGCTGGAGTCGCTGAATTCCGAGTCTTCAAGGCCTTACGTCATTCTTACCGATACCCGGGCCTATTCCACCGTAGCAAGGCAGTTTTGCCGGATTGCCACCGAGCGCCAGGTCGCGATGGCGCTCGTCACCGATATCTGGTGCCCATGGGCGCGTGATTACCCGGTTGATCTGCTTCAGGTAAAAACGGATACCGCCAATTTCTGGGACTCTCTTGCGCCCATCAGTTGCCTTTTCAACCTGCTGCTGTCTGCCATCGTGGAACGACTTGGCCCGGCGCTTTCTGAGCGTCTGGCACAGAACCGACTGTTGCAGCAGGAATTTGGCCAGTTTGAACATTAACAAAACAGGGATTACAGCATGATGCAGGAAACAGAGTTGGTCGATATTGCAGCGGCCTTTCCCGCGCTCACTATCGACCTGAAATATGCCACCGCCGATAACATCACGGGACAGCCCATCTACAGCGTCGCCCGCTGTCTGCTGCACCCCGATGCGGTCAGCGCGCTGGCGAAAAGCATCGCGATCGCAAAAGTGGCCGGATTGAGTCTGCTGGTGCTGGACGCCTATCGCCCGCAAAAAGCCCAGGAGCTGCTGTGGCACGCCTGCCCCGATCAGAATTACGTGGTGCCTTTATCGCAAGGATCCAACCATAGTCGTGGTACCGCCATTGACGTCACGCTGGTCGATGCCGAAGGGCAGATCCTGGATATGGGCACCGGATTCGATGAAATGCAGGCGTTATCCCATCCCTATCATCCCGACGTACCGCTAACCGCCCAACGTAACAGGCTGCTGCTTAATGCCGTGATGTTTGGCGGCGGCTTCACTGGCATTGCCACGGAATGGTGGCATTTCGAATTACCGGAAGCGGCCCGTTATCCGCTGCTCAATGATGTTTTTACCTGCATATCCCCAGCCCAGACTGACGGAGTATTACCATGAAAATGACGCACACAGCACCCGGCTATTTTCGCCCTTTGTTACTGGCCATGACCCTTGCAGCCACCACGACATCCGTCCTGGCGGCGGTTCCCAAAGACATGTTGGTGATAGGTAAAGCTGCCGATCCCCAGACGCTTGATCCTGCCGTGACTATCGATAATAACGACTGGACCGTTACCTATCCTGCCTACCAACGATTGATCAAATACAAAACCGAGGACGGGAAGGGTTCGACAGACGTTGAAGGCGATCTGGCAGAAAGCTGGCAGAGCAGCGAGGACGGAAAGGTGTGGACGTTTAAATTACGTCCCGGCGCCGCGTTTGCGGATGGGTCAGCCGTTAACGCGGAGGCCGTTAAGCTGTCGTTTGAGCGCCTGCTGCGCATTAAGCAGGGGCCTTCAGAAGCGTTCCCGTCCGATCTCAACGTTGAGGTCGTGGACCCGCTTACCGTGCGCTTCACACTGAAAACGCCGTTTGCGCCTTTCCTTTACACTCTCGCTAACGACGGCGCTTCCATCATCAACCCTGCCGTGCTGAAAGCGAATGCCGCTGACGACGCGCGCAGTTATCTGGCCGACCATACCGCGGGCTCTGGCGCCTACATGCTGCAGCGCTGGCAGAAAGGTCAGCAGCTCGTGCTGGTGCCGAATCCACATTTCTCCGGACCTAAGCCTGCCTTTAAGCGCGTGTCCGTAAAGATTATCAGTGAAAGTTCGGCCCGACGCCTGCAGCTGGCAAAAGGTGATGTGGACATTGCGGACGCCCTGCCGATGGACCAGTTTGCCGCCCTGAAAAAGCAAAATGAGGTGGCAGTGCGGGATTATCCCGCTCTGCGCGTGACCTATCTCTATCTCAACAACAGTAAACCGCCACTGAACCAGCCCGATTTGCGCAGAGCGATCTCCTGGGCCACCGATTATCAGGGAATGGTGCAGGGCATTCTGGGCGGCAACGGTAAACAGATGCGTGGACCGATTCCGGAAGGCATGTGGGGCTACGATGCCAAGGCCATGCAGTACAGCTTTAATCTTGCGAAAGCCAAAGCGGAGATGGATAAAGTGGCCACTAAACCGCAGTCGCTGTCGTTCCTCTATTCTGACAACGATCCCAACTGGGAGCCGATTGCCCTGTCGATGCAGGCCAACCTTCAGGCTATTGGCATCAATGTGAAGCTGGAAAAACTGGCCAACGCCACCATGCGTGAGCGCATCGGTAAAGCAGACTATGACATCGCGATTGGTAACTGGAGCCCGGACTTCGCCGATCCCTACATGTTTATGAATTACTGGTTTGCGTCAGACAAAAAAGGCCTGCCGGGTAACCGCTCCTTTTATTCCAACCCTGAAGTCGATGCGCTGCTGAAAAAAGCGGTATCGACCACGAATCAGGCTGAGCGGACTGCCGATTACCAGCAAGCGCAAAATATCGTGATTAACGATGCAGCTTACGTTTACTTATTCCAGAAAAATTATCAGGTTGCGATGAACAAATCGGTTAAAGGCTACGTGTTTAACCCGATGCTCGAGCAAATATTTAACATCGCCACCATGCATAAAGAATAACACCGCTCACGCCCGTTCATGCAGGGCCTGCCTGGCCCTGCTGAGGAAGACATGATGAGTTACTGGAGTTTATTAAGACAGCGTAGCTGGGGACTGCTGTTGGTGGTCGCCGGCGTCTGCGTCATTACATTTATTATTTCGCATCTTATTCCCGGGGATCCTGCCAGGCTGCTGGCGGGCGACCGCGCCAGTGATGAAATCGTCCAGCACATCCGTCAGCAGTTGGGGCTGGATTTACCGTTATGGCAACAATTTATCCGTTATGTGGAGCAGCTGTTACATGGCGACCTGGGCACCTCTATCCGGACAGGTCGCCCGGTCCTGGACGATCTGCGGGCGTTTTTTCCCGCGACTCTGGAACTGGCCTTTTGTGCCCTGACCATCGCCCTGCTCGTTGGCGTGCCGCTGGGCGTGCTCTCTGCGGTGTATCGTAACCGCTGGCTCGATCATCTGGTTCGTCTGCTGGCGCTGACCGGGATTTCCACACCGGCCTTCTGGCTGGGCCTGGGGGCGATCGTGCTGTTCTATGGCAAGTTAAACCTGCTGCCCGGCGGCGGACGGCTGGATGACTGGCTCGATCCCCCTACGCGCGTTACCGGCTTCTATCTGATCGATGCCCTGCTGGAAGGCAACATCGAAGTCTTCTTTAATGCGCTTCAGCATCTGATCCTGCCTGCCACCACCCTGGCCTTTGTTCACCTTGGCATTGTGGCGCGCCAGATTCGCTCGGCCATGCTGGAGCAGTTGAGCGAAGACTATATTCGTACCGCGCTGGCCAGCGGGCTGCCGAAATGGACTATCGTCGTGCGCTATGCCCTGCCCAATGCCCTGATTCCCTCCGTAACCGTACTGGGCCTGGCATTAGGCGACCTGCTGTATGGTGCAGTATTAACCGAAACCGTGTTTGCCTGGCCAGGTATGGGCGCGTATGTGGTGTCTTCTATTCAGGCGCTTGATTTCCCGGCGGTGATGGGCTTCGCCATCGTGGTTTCCTTTGCTTACGTGCTGGTAAACCTGTTCGTGGATCTTCTTTATCTGTGGATTGACCCGCGAATGGGTCGGGGAGCGTAGAACATGATGATAACGCAAGAGCAGCCCGCCGTGCGTCAGGTAAAACCCAGCCTGTTCGCCTGGAAACGCCGCCTGTGGATGCTAAGTAAAAGCCCTCTGACCCTGTTGGGTGCCGCCATCATCACGCTGATGCTGGGATTAATGGTGTTTTCACCGTGGATTGTGCCGCACGATCCCAACGCCATTAGCCTGACCGATCGCCTCCAGCCACCCAGTGCCGCGCACTGGTTCGGGACTGATGAGGTGGGCCGGGATCTGTTCAGCCGTGTCCTGGTGGGGAGCCAGCAGTCGGTCGCAGCAGGGCTGGCGGTCGTGCTGCTGGCTGGCATAAGCGGCTCGTTACTGGGCTGTCTGTCCGGCGTATTAGGTGGCCGCAGCGATGCGATAATTATGCGCCTGATGGACATCATGCTGTCTATTCCTTCTCTGGTACTGACCATGGCGCTGGCTGCCGCGCTGGGGCCGAGCCTGTTCAACGCCATGCTGGCTATCGCCGTTGTGCGCATCCCTTTCTATGTCCGGCTGGCGCGCGGTCAGACGTTAATCGTCAAACAGCATACCTTTGTTGAAGCGGCAAAAACGTTCGGTGCTTCGCGCTGGCACCTGATTAGCTGGCATATCCTGCGCAATGCTCTGCCGCCCTTGGTGGTGCAGGCCTCCCTGGATATTGGCAGCGCCATTTTGATGGCGGCCACGTTGGGTTTTATCGGGCTGGGCGCTCAGCAACCGACGGCGGAATGGGGGGCAATGGTGGCTAACGGACGTAACTATGTTCTTGACCAGTGGTGGTACTGCACCTTTCCCGGGGCCGCGATTTTGATCACAGCGGTGGGATTCAATCTGTTTGGCGATGGCATCCAGGACCTGCTGGACCCCAAAGCGGGAGGACGTAACTGATGCAAGAAAGAATTCTGACGATCGAGGATTTACGTCTCAGCTTCCCGGTTTATCAGGGAGAGGTGAACGTGCTGAATAGCGTATCAATGCACATCAATCGCGGCGAGATTGTGGGCGTTGTCGGCGAATCAGGTTCGGGGAAATCCGTCACCGCCATGCTGGCGATGCGGCTCATTCCGGAACACAGCTATCACATCAAAGGCGGCAGGCTGGAGCTGGCGGGTCAGGATGTCCTCGCCGCCAGTGAAGTGGACATGCGCAAAATGCGCGGCAATCGTGTTGCCATGATTTTTCAGGAGCCCATGACCGCGCTGAATCCGACCCGCCGCATTGGCAAACAGATGGTCGATGTGATCAGACAGCATCGTCCTCTGTCTGTCCGTGAGGCAAAAGCCCGGGCGCTTACGCTGCTGGGCGATATGCAAATTGCGGATGCGAAGAACGTTATGGAGCGCTATCCCTTTGAACTGTCAGGCGGAATGCGTCAGCGCGTCATGATTGCCCTGGCCTTTTCCTGTGAGCCAGACCTGCTGATTGCGGATGAACCCACGACCGCACTGGATGTTACCGTTCAGCGGCAGGTACTGCGCCTGTTGAAACAAAAAGCCGAAGCGACCGGCACCGCCGTGCTGTTTATCAGTCACGATATGGCTGTGGTTTCACAGCTGTGCGATCGGATCTACGTTATGTATGCCGGGTCCGTCATTGAAAGCGGCGTCACTGAAACCGTGCTGCGTTCACCGCGCCATCCCTATTCCATTGGTCTGCTGGCCTGCTCGCCTGACGCGATTGAACCGCGTGCTCCGCTGGCATCCATTTCCGGCACCGTGCCTAATCTGGCCTGTTTACCCGCAGGCTGTGCCTTTCGCGATCGCTGTTTTGCGGCAGGAGAACGCTGCACCACCACCCCGCGCTTGCATACTACCGACAACGCCGCGCAGCAGGTTGCCTGCTGGTATCCACAACAGGAGGCGCAGCATGTCTGACGCTCTGCTTACGCTGCAAAACGTACATGTCACCTTCCCGGCCAAAAAGAACTGGCGCGGCAAAGTCACGGAACAGGTCCATGCGCTGAATGGCCTGGATATGGAGGTCAGACAGGGAGAAACGCTGGGGATTGTTGGCGAATCCGGCTGTGGAAAAAGCACCCTGGCGAAACTGTTGATGGGCATGCTCAGCCCAACCTCAGGCCAGCTCGAACTGACAACAGCGCCTGCCGATAACCGGGGACGTCGCATGCAAATGGTGTTTCAGGATCCGCTCTCTTCACTCGACCCCCGCCTGCCCGTCTGGCGCATTATCACCGAGCCGGTGTGGATTCAGTCGCGTGCTTCAGAAAAAACGCGGCGCGCGTTGGCGGAATCACTGGCTCACCAGGTCGGTATTCGCCCCGAATACCTGGGCCGTCCGCCGCATGCGTTTTCCGGCGGCCAGCGTCAGCGCATCGCGATTGCCCGGGCCCTGTCATCGCAGCCCGATATTATCGTGCTGGATGAACCGACCTCGGCACTGGATATTTCTGTTCAGGCGCAGATTCTGAATCTGCTGGTAGAACTGCAAAAACAGCAAAACCTGACCTATATCCTGATATCGCACAACGTGTCGGTCGTGCGCCATATGAGCGATCGCGTTGCAGTCATGTATCTGGGACAAATTGTGGAGCTGGGTGAAACACAGCGCGTCCTTGACGCCCCGCAACATCCTTATACCCAGCTACTGATGGCGTCCGTGCCGCGCATCGGCGCAGTGTTGGATGGCGCGCCGGTGAACACCGAGCTACCGGGTAACCGCCACCTGCCAACGGGATGCTATTTCCGCGACCGCTGTCCGCAAGCCACCAGCGGCTGCGAGGCGCCTCAGTTACTTCTGTCGCAGGAAAAAGGCAGCGCGGTGCGATGCTGGCAGGCACAAAACCGGGTTCAGGCATAAGCCACAACGAGAACAGATGGCCCAGGCAACGCCTGCGCCATTGAGCGATAACGCATGCAGGATAACGATCAACATGAAAATTATTGTACTCGGCAGTGGTGTCGTGGGCGTAACAACCGCCTGGTATCTGCAGCAGGCCGGACATCAGGTGACCGTGATTGATAAAGAAGCCGGTCCGGCATTAGGCACCAGCGCGGCCAATGCCGGGCAAATTTCCCCAGGCTATGCCGCGCCCTGGGCCGCGCCGGGCGTTCCCTTAAAGGCGGTGAAATGGATGGTACAGCGTCATGCTCCCCTTTCCGTGCGCCCGGATGGCTCACGTTTTCAGCTTGCCTGGATGATGCAAATGCTGAAAAACTGCAATCCGCAGAGTTACGCCGAAAATAAGGCCAGAATGGTCAGGCTGGCAGAGTACAGCCGGGACTGCATCAGAGCACTGCGGGCCAGCACGGGCATTGAATATGAAGGGCGTCAGGGCGGCACGCTGCAGCTGTTTCGCACCGCTCAGCAGTTTGACAATGCGGCACGCGATATCGCCGTGTTGCAGGACGCCGGCGTTCCTTATCAACTGCTGGAAGCCTCACAACTGGCCGAGGTTGAACCGGCGCTGGCGGCGGTTAAGCATAAGCTGACCGGCGGGCTGCGACTGCCTAATGACGAAACCGGCGATTGCCAGTTATTTACCCAGCGGCTTGCGGCAATGGCGCGCGAGGCGGGCGTCGACTTTCGCTTTAACACAACCGTGGATGCGCTGCTGACACAGGGAGACAGGATCAGCGGTATGACCTGTGGCAGCGAAACGCTGACGGCGGACGGATACGTCATGGCGCTGGGTTCGTACTCCACGCCATTACTCCGGCCACTCATGTCTGTTCCGGTTTACCCACTCAAAGGCTACTCGCTGACGATCCCCATTGCCGATGCGTCCGCCGCGCCAGTGTCCACGGTGCTGGATGAAACCTACAAAATTGCCATTACGCGCTTTGATGATCGCATTCGCGTGGGCGGTATGGCGGAAATTGTGGGATACAGCAACACCCTGCTGCCTGCCAGACGGCAAACACTCGAAATGGTAGTGAACGACCTTTATCCCCGTGGCGGTCGCGTTGAGCAGGCAACCTTCTGGACCGGGTTACGTCCCATGACGCCTGACGGCACGCCCATCGTCGGCCATACACATTTCAGCAACCTGTGGCTGAATACCGGCCACGGTACGCTGGGCTGGACGATGGCCTGCGGCTCCGGCCAGCTGTTGAGTGATGTGATTTCAGGCAAACCGCCCGAGATTGCCCATGCGGACTATGCGGTTTCGCGTTATGCCTGAGTGCAGGGCGAGATGGCGACCTTACAGCGCCTGGGCACAGGCCCAGGCCGAACTCCAGGCCCACTGGAAATTATAGCCGCCGAGCCAGCCGGTCACGTCCACCACCTCACCGATAAAATACAGCCCCGGTACGTCCCGCGCTTCCATTGTCTTCGATGACAGTTGAGTAGTATCAACGCCACCGAGGGTCACTTCGGCGGTGCGATAACCTTCGGTGCCGTTAGGCTGAACCTGCCAGCCGTGCAGCGTCTGCACCAGCTCTGTTTGCTGCTTGCGGTTAAGTTGCTTCAGCGTCACATCCGGCACGACGTTCATATCCTGTAGGACCTCCACCAGGCGCTTGGGCAGAATTTTCGCCAGGCTGTTTTTCAGGCTCAGATTCGGATGCGCCTCACGTTGAATCGTCAGGAAATCCTCAAGACGGGTGGCCGGAGAGAGGTCCACAGTGAGGTATTCGCCCGGCTGCCAGTAGCTGGAAATCTGCAATATTGCCGGGCCGGACAGGCCGCGGTGGGTGAACAACATCGCCTCTTTGAACAGGGTGCCGTCTTTTGCCGCAATGGTCGTATCCAGCGCAACGCCTGACAGCGTCTGCAACTGTTCCAGGAGTGGTTTATGTAAGGTAAAGGGCACCAGCGCCGCGCGCGTGGGCAGCACCTTCAGCCCAAACTGCTCAGCAATTTTATAGCCAAACGGTGATGCACCCAGGCCCGGCATGGAAAGGCCGCCACTGGCAATGACCAGCTTCTCAGCCTGAACCGCGCTGCCGTTGAGCTGCAGGCTGTAGCCCGCATCATCCCGGGTTACGCTCAGTATTTCGCTGCGCAGCCGAACGGTGACGCCACCTTTGTCACATTCGGCCATTAATAAATCGACCACCTGCTGGGCAGAATCATCGCAAAACAGCTGCCCCAGGGTTTTCTCATGCCAGGCGATACCGTGGCGATTCACCAGATCGATAAAATCCCATTGGGTATAGCGCGCGAGAGCCGACTTACAAAAGTGGGGATTATTCGACAGGTAAGCGGCCGGTTCAGTGTAGAGATTGGTGAAATTGCAGCGCCCACCGCCCGACATCAAAATCTTGCGTCCCGGCTTCTTGCCGTTATCCAGCAGTAATACGCGGCGACCACGCTGTCCGGCCTGCGCAGCACAAAAAAGCCCGGCAGCGCCTGCCCCAATTACGATAACGTCAAACTGTTCCACTGCTTTTGCCCACCAGGTAAGAGAGGGGCAGATTGTAGTGATCTGCTCCTGTGGATGCCAGTGTCAAAATTTTGCCGTAAATATGTCACAATGTAACCAGCTAATTTTTATAGCTTTTGTATCTTTTCACCGGGTTAATTGACACTTTTAGTCCAAATCATGACTATATTTTCCTTTCCCAGACAGCATGTTGTCGCGGATAATGCGCCGCGTTCATGTCCTCCAAAAATGGCGTAACGTCTATGCTACATCTGTTTGCTGGTCTCGATCTTAGCACCGGCCTGTTACTGATACTTGCTCTGCTGTTTGTATTGTTTTACGAAGCAATTAACGGCTTTCATGATACGGCCAACGCGGTTGCGACGGTCATCTACACCCGTGCCATGCGGGCGCAGCTTGCCGTTTTAATGGCAGGCGTCTTCAACTTCTTTGGTGTATTGCTCGGCGGATTAAGCGTGGCTTACGCTATCGTGCATATGCTGCCTACCGATCTGCTGCTGAATGTCGGATCGGCCCACGGTCTCGCCATGGTCTTTTCCATGCTGCTGGCGGCGATTATCTGGAACCTGGGTACCTGGTATTTGGGCCTGCCCGCGTCCAGTTCCCATACCTTAATCGGCGCGATTATCGGCATTGGCCTGACGAACGCGTTGATGAGCGGCACATCGGTCGTTGATGCGCTTAACATCCCGAAAGTGCTGAATATTTTCCTGTCTCTGATTCTTTCCCCTATTGTCGGACTGGTGATTGCGGGCAGCCTAATTTTTCTTCTCCGCCGTTACTGGAGTAACACCAAAAAGCGTGCGCGTATTCATATGACGCCCGCCGATCGCGAGAAGATTGATGGCAAGAAAAAACCGCCTTTCTGGACGCGCACGGCACTGATTATCTCCGCCATTGGTGTCAGTTATTCACACGGTGCGAACGACGGGCAGAAAGGCATTGGCCTGATCATGCTGGTTCTGATAGGCGTTGCGCCAGCCGGCTTCGTGGTGAATATGAACGCATCGGGTTACGACATTACGCGTACACGGGATGCGGTCAATCATCTTGAGCAGTATTATCAACAGCACCAGGCCTCACTGAACCACATCATCGAGATGGCGCCGCCTAAGCTGCCCACCCCGGAAGAAGTGGCGCCGGTATCATCGACAGAGTTTCATTGCGACAGTGCTCGTGCGCTGCAGGCCGTGCAACGTGCTCAGTTGCTGCTGAATAACCTGCAAAGCTACAGCGATCTGTCCGTCGAGCAGCGTAGTCAGATGCGTCGCCTGCTGCTGTGTATTTCCGACACCGCCGATAAAGCGGCGAAGCTGCCGGAAACCTCTCCAGACGATAAACGTTTCCTGGGCAAGCTCAAAGGCGATCTGTTGAACACCATTGAGTACGCGCCGGTATGGATCATCATGGCAGTTGCGCTGGCATTAGGCGTCGGCACCATGATCGGCTGGCGTCGCGTGGCCACCACCATCGGTGAGAAAATTGGTAAGAAGGGCATGACCTATGCGCAGGGCATGTCTGCGCAGGTGACGGCGGCCGTGTCGATAGGCATCGCCAGCTACACCGGCATGCCGGTCTCCACCACGCATATCCTCTCTTCTTCCGTTGCCGGCACCATGCTGGTTGACGGCGGCGGCTTGCAGGGCAAAACCATCAAAAACATCGCCATGGCGTGGGTATTTACCCTGCCGGTCTGTATTTTGTTATCGGGTTCGCTCTACTGGATAGCGCTGAAACTCATCTGATTCGGCGGCATACCAGGGCGACTTCGGTCGCCCTTTTTAATGCCAGATGGCCAGCGCAATCAGGCTGATAATCACCAATCCACACAGTGAACTGGTTAAGATAAACAGACCTCTCACCCGCTCACACCGGCGAATGAATTCGTCGTCATGATGATCAAGATAGCGCCTAGCCCAGATGTAACGCACCAGCCGCACCTGCTTGCCGGGCTGACCATGGGATGTGAAAAATCCCGCGCCATCAACATACTGATAGAGCAGCGGATCACAGCCACGCAGAACCACCAACAGCGCACGCAGCGATGAGAAATAGCGCGCCATATTCACAATACATACCACACAAAGAGCCCAAAAAAGCGCGATAGTGCTGATCATGTCATCCTCCTTACCGGCACCGCAGCAGGGTGCTGAGCGCGCACCCTGTTGAACAGTCCCTGCAGAATTAGCCAACAACCCCATAAAGCGATTTGTAGTTTTATTTTTGAATCATCAGAAAAGTAGCAACCGTGTGACGCAGGCTGCTTTTTTCAGTTTAGGAGAAATGTTCAATTTTTTACCAGCGAGGATTTTCGTTTTATACGAGTAAAAATCGTTCATCATTGATCTTATTCACAACCCAGGCGGCTTCAGAAGCATTTGTTAACACACAGGGCTATACTTTGAGGTATAACAACATCATCGCCTGTGCTGTACATTAATCATCTCGGTGGCGCTCATCGCCCGTTCGCGCAATGGATTTCGCAACTGTGACGCGTCTGGAAACCGCTGCCATTCTGAATCTCGTGGAAGGAGTAATATCATGGCTTATAAACATATCCTGATTGCAGTCGATCTTTCGCCAGAAAGCCAGTTGTTAGTGGATAAAGCTGTCTCACTCGCGCGCCCTTACGACGCAAAAATCTCGCTGATTCATGTCGATGTTAATTACTCGGATCTCTACACCGGCCTGATTGATGTCAACCTGGGAGATATGCAAAAGCGTATTTCTGAGGAAACGCATCTGGCGCTAAAAAGCCTGTCCGATGCCGCGGGCTACCCTATCACCGAAACCCTGAGCGGCAGTGGCGACCTGGGGCAGGTGCTGGTGGATGCGATTAAGAAATACGATGTGGACATGGTGGTGTGCGGTCATCATCAGGACTTCTGGAGCAAGCTGATGTCGTCTGCCCGCCAGTTGATCAATACCGTGCACATCGACATGCTGATTGTGCCGCTGCGTGACGAAGAGGATGAATAATTCGCGAGCGTTAAGCCGGTGCGACTGAGGTGCCGACCGGCTTAAAACCACGATTAAGACAGAGGCGGATAGATATCGAAGCGGTGGCTTTTGGTGACCACCGCAGACTGCGTGGCAACACCGGCCAGCGGTGGCGCGTAGTCGGGACGCTTCACCACAATACGTTTCTTTGCCAGACGGCGAGCCGGTGCCAGCAGTGCGTCGGCATCTTCATCCGCCCCCACCAGCGACTGAAAGACCCGCATCTCTTTTTTTACCATGGCGCTTTTTTGCCGATGGGGATACATAGGATCGAGATACACCACGTCCGGCTGCGGGGTAATATCGGTCAGAGCCTGAATGCTGGAAGCATGAATCAGCGTCAGGCGTTCGCGCAGCCAGCCGCCAATTTCTGCATCTTCATAGCCACGCGTCAGCCCGTCCTCCAGCAGTGCGGCCACCACCGGATGGCGCTCCAGCATGCGAACCCGACAGCCCAGCGCGGCCAGCACAAAAGCATCCCGTCCTAATCCGGCGGTGGCGTCCACCACATCGGGCAGGTAGGTCCCTTTTATCCCCACCGCTTTCGCGACGGCTTCACCGCGGCCACCGCCAAAACGACGTCGATGTGCCAGGGCACCGGAGGCGAAATCCACAAAGATGCCCCCCAGTTTGGGCTCATCCCGTTTGCGCAGTTCAAGATGTGTGGCGGTCTTCACCAGCGCCAGCGCGGCGTCATCACAGTGCGTCAGTTGCCAGCGTGCGGCTAAAACAGGTAAGGCGCCGTCACCGGCGCCTGTCTCATCAAGCAAACAGATTTTCACGTACGGCTTATCCCTGAATACCGTAGTGTTCCAGCATGGCATCCAGCTGTGGTTCACGGCCGCGGAAGCGTTTAAACAGCTCCATAGGTTCTTCTGACCCGCCGCGCGTCAGAATATTGTCGAGGAAGGACTGCCCGGTTTCCCGGTTGAAAATCCCCTCTTCTTCAAAGCGCGAATAGGCATCTGCTGCCAGCACATCGGCCCACAGATAGCTGTAATAGCCCGCTGCATAGCCACCCGCAAAGATATGGCTGAAGGCATGAGGGAAACGTCCCCACTCCGGGCTGGGGACCACGGCGACTTTGCTTTTCACTTCGCGCAGGGTTTCGAGAATCTGTGCACCTTTTTCCGGATTGAATTCGGTATGCAGGCGGAAGTCGAACAGGCCGAACTCAAGCTGGCGCAGGATAAACAGCGCCGCCTGGTAGTTTTTCGCCGCCAGCATTTTGTCCAACAGTTCTTTAGGCAGTGGCTCACCGGTTTCGTAGTGCCCCGAAATAAACGCCAGTGCTTCCGGCTCCCAGCACCAGTTCTCCATGAACTGGCTAGGCAGTTCCACGGCGTCCCATGGCACGCCATTAATGCCGGACACGCCCGCTGCCTCGATGCGCGTCAGCATATGGTGCAGGCCGTGACCGAACTCGTGGAACAGGGTAATCACTTCGTCATGCGTAAACAGCGCAGGCTTGCCGCTTACCGGACGGTTGAAGTTACAGGTCAGGTAAGCCACCGGTTTTTGCAGGCTCCCGTCCGCTTTACGCATTTGGCCCACGCAGTCGTCCATCCATGCGCCGCCGCGTTTGTGTTCGCGAGCATAGAGATCGAGATAGAAACTGCCGCGCAGCTCGCCGCTTTCATCGAACAGATCAAAGAAGCGGACATCCGGATGGTAAACATCGACGTCAGTGCGCTCTTTCGCAGTAATACCGTAAATGCGCTTCACCACTTCAAACAGGCCGGACACTGCACGCGACTCCGGGAAGTAAGGGCGCAGCTGTTCATCGCTGATGGTATAAAGATGCTGCTTCTGCTTTTCGCCGTAGTAGCTGAGATCCCATGGGTTCATGGTTTCTACGCCAAACGCTTTCTGCGCAAAAGCGCGCAGCTGCGCCAGCTCTTTCTCACCCTGTGGACGGGCGCGATCGGCCAGATCGTTCAGGAAATCGATCACCTGTGCCGGGCTCTGTGCCATCTTGGTGGCCAGGGATTTTTCCGCGAAGGAGTCGAAGCCCAGCAGCTGCGCCAGCTCGTGCCGCAGCGCCAGCTCTTCCGCCATAATCGGACCGTTATCCCATTTACCCGCGTTAGGGCCTTGATCGGAGGCGCGGGTCGAATAGGCGCGGTACATCTCTTCGCGCAGCGCGGCATTATCGCAATAGGTCATGACCGGCAGATAGCTGGGGATATCCAGCGTCAGTAACCAGCCTTCCTGCCCTTTGGCTTCCGCCTGGGCTTTCGCTGCGGCCAGCGCGCTTTCCGGCATGCCCGCCAGCTCGCTTTCGTCCGTAATCAGCTTGCTCCAGCCCATTGTGGCATCAAGCACGTTGTTACTGTAGGCCGAACCCAGCTCGGAAAGACGCGCGGCAATTTCGCCGTAACGCTGCTGCTTGTCTTTTTCCAGACCGATACCGGAAAGCTCAAAATCACGCAGTGCGTTATCGACCGCTTTCTGCTTTGCCTGATCCAGCGAAGCATAATGACTGCCTTCTTTCAGATCGCGGTAGGCCTGATAAAGCCCTTCGTGTTGGCCCACCCAGGTGCTGTACTCAGACAGCAGCGGCAGCGTTTGTTCATAGGCTTCGCGCAGTTCCGGACTGTTTTTAACCGAGTTCAGATGGCTGACCGGTGAAAAGATACGGCTCAGGCGGTCATCGGTTTCTGCCAGCGGCTGAACCAGGTTATCCCAGGTGTAAGGTGCGCCTTGCGCCACCACTTTTTCCACCATTGCGCGGCATTCATTCAAAACGTCGGTTACGGCGGGCACCACATGTTCAGGCTTAATCGCTGAAAATGGGGGAAGTGTGAACGAGGTGAGTAACGGATTGGTCATAGCGCAGTCCTTTAACAATGTGTGGGGCGCGACGGCTCGCGCGACGCAATTTAATTAACATGCGGTCGGATATCACGAAAATCAATGGCGCGACCGGCGGTGATTTCAACAATGGTGCGAATAGTGATCCTTCTGACAATGAGATCAATCATAGCTGACGCCAAAACAGGCTATCACTTTCCTGTCGCTGAATACGTAACGGAGGTTAACAGCCTGTGGCAGATTGCTATGCAAAGTGTAAAGCGGTCTGAACAGGGAAAACCGGCTTCACGGGCGACGGATGCGCGAAATGCCAGCAATTATTCCCGTCAGTCGGTATAATCGGGCCAATATCACTATTTTTAGCTTCAACCGCGGAAATCCCCTTTTTTATGCTGAGTTATCGCCACAGTTTTCACGCCGGCAACCATGCCGATGTGCTTAAGCACACCGTACAAAGCCTCATCATCACCGCCCTGAAAGAGAAAGAAAAACCGTTTTTCTATCTTGATACACATGCAGGCGCAGGACGTTATCAACTGAGCGGCGAGCATGCAGAGCGTACCGGCGAATATCTGGAAGGCATTGGACGCATCTGGCAGCAGCCGGATGCGCCCGCACTGCTGCAACCCTACTTTGATGCGATTCATGCCCTGAACCGCAGTGGAACGCTGCGTTACTACCCAGGCTCACCACTGATCGCCCGCCACTTGCTTCGCCCGGAAGATAAGATTCAACTGACCGAGCTGCATTCCAGCGATTTTCCCATGCTGCGCACTGAGTTCAGTAAAGACAGCCGCGCGCGCGTTGAAAAGGCCGATGGCTATCAGCAGTTAAAATCAAAGCTGCCCCCGCTTTCACGCCGTGGGCTGGTGCTGATCGATCCACCTTATGAAATGAAGAGTGATTATCAGGCGGTCGTCAAAGGCATTCAGGAAGGCCACAAGCGCTTTGGCACCGGCGTTTATGCCCTGTGGTATCCGGTTGTCATGCGTCAGCAAATCAAGCATATGCTGCGCGATCTGCAGGCGACCGGCATTCGAAATATCCTGCAAATTGAACTGGCCGTGCGTCCTGACAGCGATCAGCGCGGGATGACCGCCTCCGGCATGATTGTGATTAATCCCCCCTGGAAGCTGGCCGATCAGATGAATACGCTGCTGCCGTGGTTACACCAGAAACTGGTACCGGCAGGTACAGGTCATTTCAGCGTAAACCAGATCGTTCCTGAATAACGCCTTTCCCGTTTAGCGTCGCCGGTTCAGTTACGGCGGCGTGATATCGCAGGTCATTTTTATGTGGATTATTCTGGCAGGCGCCCTGGCGGCTCTGCAACCGGCGAAACGCCTCTCTCTGTTACTGCTGGCACTGGCAACGGCTCTGGGTGTGTACCAGAACGTGCTGGACTGGCCCGTTACCCTCGTTTTTGCTGCGGTGGCAGCGCTGGTCGCGTTTCGTATTTACGATCGCCGCAGTCGCGTGTGGCAGGGCATAAGCGAGGTGCTCCTGGTCGTGATGGCCGCTGCGCTGCTGCTGCATCTTATTCCCGGCTTTAACAATCCGCCTCAAATCGATGCCGTTCAGGTAGGCGCACGCAGCCTGCCCTTCTCTTTTTCGTTTAATTTTGACAAAGCCCTGATCCCCTTCCTGTTGCTGGCCTGTATGCCGACGCTGTTCAAAGCCGAGGCGCACCCACCGCGCACGCCTCTGTTATGGGTGGTACCCGTGGCGGCGATTCCGCTGCTGTTAGTCAGCGCGGTAGGGCTGGGTGGCCTGGCGTTTGAGCCACACCTGCCTGACTGGCTGGGCGCGTTCGCACTGGCCAACCTGTTTTTTGTCTCGCTGGCAGAAGAAGCATTTTTTCGTGGCTATCTACAGCAGCGGCTGCGCCAGAAATGGGGCGGCACAATCGCCCTGGTGGCCACCGCCTTGCTGTTTGGCCTGGCGCATGCGTCCGGCGGCGTACTGCTGATGATATTTGCCGGACTAGCCGGGCTAATTTATGGCCTGGTCTGGCACTGGAGCGGCCGGCTCTGGCTGGCAACAGCCTGCCATTTTGCACTCAACATGGTTCATCTGTTGTTGTTTACCTACCCGGCACTGATGCATTAGTCGTTACAGCGTAAAGACGGCCAGGTCATACGCCATCTCGGTTTCGGGGAAAATGGCCTGGCACTCTGCCAGCAAACGCGTCATGTCTCTGGCGAGATAGCGTGAGCTAAAATGCGTGGCGATCATCCGTTTTGCACCGGCCTGCTTTGCTACTGTGGCGGCCTGCACGGTAGTTGAGTGACCGCGCCCGTTAGCTTTTTCCGCCAGCGCATCCTCCAGCGTGGTTTCGTGCACCATCACATCCACATTGGCCGCCAACTGTAACGCCACCTCGGTGGGTGCCGTATCGCCAAAAATCGCCAGGGTTTTTCCTTTGGTGGACGGCCCCAAATACGCCGCGCCATCAATGGTGCGTCCATCTTCCAGCGTAATACGTTCTCCCTGCTTCAGCTGTTGATACCAAGGGCCACGGGGCACACCTTCCGCTTTGAGACGTGCGGCATCCAGAAAGCCGGGCTTGTCTCGCTGTTCAATACGATAGCCAAAGCAGTCAATAGTGTGATTCATCGGCCAGGCCGTGACACGAAACTCGCCATCATCCAGCACCTCGCCCGCCGCAATCTCGATCACCTCAAGCGGATAGTCGGTGTACGAGCTGGACAGGGAAAGTGTGCTATCGACAAAGGCTTTCAGTCCTTTTGGGCCGTAAACCGTCATCGGCGTGGTCAGCCCGGCCATTGAACGGCTGGTGAGCAGGCCCGGCAGGCCAAAAATATGGTCACCGTGCAAATGGGTAATAAAGATTTTATCGAGCTTGCCGGGTTTAAGATCGGATCGCATAAACTGAAGCTGAGTGCCTTCACCACAGTCAAACAGCCAGGTGTCGCCACTGCTTGCCCGGGTGAAGGCAATGGCGGTGACGTTACGCTGCAAACTGGGCGCGCCACCGCCCGTGCCAAGAAAAGTCAGGTGCATGCTATGCTTCTCTGTAAGTAGTGGAAAAATATGGCCTGTTACAATCATAGGCGCAATTTTTGCGACACCGTGCCCTGCGGCGTTACACTCTATATCAATTTCCATGTAACCGGATGATACTTCAATGACCCGACATTATGACTATCTCGCCATCGGCGGCGGCAGCGGCGGTATTGCTTCGATTAACCGTGCAGCAAGCTATGGCCAGAAGTGTGCCTTGATAGAAGCCAAAGCGCTGGGCGGAACCTGCGTCAACGTAGGCTGTGTGCCGAAAAAAGTCATGTGGCATGCCGCGCAAATCGCCGAGGCCATTCATCTTTACGGGCCTGATTATGGTTTTGATACCACGGTAAACCGCTTCGACTGGGGCACGCTGGTCAAAAACCGCAGCGCCTACATCGACCGTATTCACCAATCATACGACAATGTTCTGGGGAAAAATAAGGTCGATGTCATCACCGGTTTTGCCCGTTTTATTGATGCGCATACCGTTGAAGTCAATGGCGAAACCATTACGGCCGACCATATTTTGATCGCCACCGGGGGACGTCCGAGCCATCCCTCTATCCCCGGAGCGGAATACGGAATTGATTCAGATGGCTTCTTTGAACTGGATGCGCTGCCAAAACGGACCGCGGTGATCGGTGCCGGTTATATCGCGGTTGAGCTGGCAGGCGTGGTCAATGCGCTGGGCTCGGAAACCCATTTATTCGTCCGTAAACATGCCCCGCTGCGCAGCTTTGATCCGCTGATTACCGATACGCTGGTTGAGGTCATGAACGCGGAAGGCCCAATGCTGCATACCGAGGCGACACCAAAAGCCGTCGTGAAAAATTCCGATGGTAGCCTGACGCTGCAGTTGGAAAACGGCAGTGAATACACCGTGGATTGCCTGGTCTGGGCGATTGGCCGGGTGCCGGAAACCGACAGCCTGAATATCGAGGCAGCGGGCGTTGCGCTGGATGAAAAAGGCTATATCAAGGTCGATAAATTCCAGAATACCAACGTGCCAGGCGTTTATGCCGTTGGTGATAACACCGGCGCCGTTGAGCTGACGCCGGTAGCGGTGGCGGCAGGTCGTCGCCTGTCTGAGCGGTTGTTTAATAACAAACCCGATGAGCACCTGGATTACAGCAATATTCCTACCGTGGTGTTCAGCCATCCGCCGATCGGCACCGTGGGCCTGACGGAACCGCAGGCTCGCGAGCAGTACGGTGATGACCAGGTAAAAGTCTACAAATCGTCCTTTACCGCAATGTATACCGCGGTGACCCAACATCGCCAGCCGTGCCGCATGAAGTTAGTCTGCGTCGGCCCGGAGGAGAAGATTGTGGGTATTCACGGCATCGGCGGCGGAATGGACGAGATGCTGCAGGGCTTTGCGGTGGCGTTGAAAATGGGCGCGACCAAGAAAGACTTTGATAACACCGTGGCGATTCACCCGACGGCGGCAGAAGAGTTTGTGACGATGCGTTAATCCGCTTACGCGCATAACGTAGCGCTGCCCGCTGACCCTGTGGTCTGCGGGCAGCAGCCTCAATTAAAATAGGTCTCCCGCAGCGGCGTCAACGCCGCGCCCAGCGCCGAACTGTCCCCTTCGATCTCGCTCAGCAGAATATCCGGATATTCCGCAGAAATGTTCCAGCGTTTACCCGAACTGATGCGCGGCATGGCTAAAAACATTTCGCCCAGCTTACGGGGAATCTCGCCCCCTAATATGATGGCTCCGGGATCGATCACCGCATTCATGGCATCCATTGCCCGATGCAGGTTTGGCGTGACGTCTTCTACCCACTGTTGCGCAATCGGCCAGGCCGGATCGAATTTATGATTGAGATCGCGAATATCTTTAATTTCAATACCACCGTTACGTAACCGATCGATCAAGATCCCCAGGGCCGGGCGCAGCTTGCCCTCTTCCGGCGTAAAAATACGGCTGATCTCCCCCGCATTTCCAAACGCACCCTGGAACGGTTTACCGTTAATCACGATGCCACCGCCAAAACCATAATTAAAAGAGAGATAGCCAAAGGTATCGTATTTCAGCCCGGCGCCTAAAAAGGCTTCAGCGTGCGCCGCCGTAGTGGCGTTGTTTTCAATCCATACTGGTCGATCAAATAACATGGTAATTTCACGGCGCAGATCGATGCCCATCCAGTTTTTTAAAGGTTCAGGCGGATTGAAATACTTTCGTGATTCATAAAGAAAGCCCGCCATGCTGTATCCCACACCACAGACTTTGTCCGGCGAAATACCGTATTGTTTTAAGGTATCCAGATAGTGATGTTTGATATTGAGTAAGGTACGGGCAGGATCGCGCGGATGCGTATCCAGTACGCAGTATTCTGTAATACCGCCCCGGAAATTAATCAGGCTGGCGGCAACGCTGTCTGAGTTAATAGAGATGCCGTAACCATAACGCGCATTCGCATTCAGTGATAACGATGGGCTGGGCTTGCCTCTTCCCTGGGACGGTGATTCCCCCAGGCTGAGAAAGCCGTTTTCGGTCAGCGTATCAACAATGCGGTGAACAGATGACTGATTCAGAATGGTTTGCGAAACCAGCGAGGAGCGGGAAATGCCATCGTTGCGGCGGACAAGCTCAAGAATGAGTTTTTCACTGCGATTAAGTTCGACTTCATGACCAGCGGAATATCCATGAACCACAGCGTTGTCCTCACCGTATTAAATAATGGGTTCTGTTAATACCCTAGCATGCTTTTATGCAGGACGAATAGTAAAGGCCCCTGCCTTTACGTTTTAATAAAATGTGCTGATTTTCAGCTTCTCCGGCCCGGTTTTTCCCGATCATAAAAGCATCATAATAGTGAAACATAACGGAGAGACACTCTAATATCATGCAATGAGCATTATATTAAAAGCGAGCCTTATGTCCGGATGGGCACTTTCATGTGCGTAGGGTTCTGTCTTCATTCACATGCTTCTTCTTATACATCAGGTAAACAATGGAAACGCGCTTAAAGGTTGCTGAACGCATCGCACAAGAGGCTTCACTTTTGGCTCTTGACTATTTCAGACAGCTGAGTGAATTAGCGATCTGCGAAAAAAGGCCGCAGGATGTCTTCAGTGAAGCCGATCGGGAAGTGGAAAATCTGATTCGGCAGCGCCTGGAACACCATTTCCCACAGGATTCTGTTGTTGGGGAAGAGCATGGCGGTGAGCTCAGCGCCAGCTACTGGTCTGTTGATCCTATCGATGGTACGAGTAACTTCCTGCGCGGCTCGTCATTGTGGGGGATTTCTGTTGGCTATGTGCACAATGGCGAGCCGGTTATGGGCGTGATCGTCCATCCGGTATTAAACCTCATGGTGAGCGGCGGCAAAGAGACAGGGGTTTATCTGAATGGTGAACCCTTTGAACGGCCAGTGGTTGCCGAGGCGCTGAAAACCGTGGCGATTGGCGACAGTCCATCATGGGATTTCACCCATCAGCTCTGTATTGAAAAGGTCTATCGGGACGACGGCTGGAATGTGGTGCGCTATCGCTGTGCCACCGTAGGTTTAACCTTTAGCGTGCTGGGTTACGTTGACGGTTATCAGGAATGTTTTAGCAGCATGTGGGACGTTTCTGCGGGTTATGCACTCTGTAAAGCGGCCGGACTGGATGCGCATCTTGCCGGCACACAGGAAAAAAGCAGTACACATGTTAGTGTCGGTACGGCTGAAATGAACCGCCTTTCCGCTCAGTTTATCCCTCACCCTCGTTTTACTCCCGCCTGACCACGCATTGCCCCCGGCTTACCTCATCACTGCATTTCAGGACAGCGTTCCCCCGCTGTCCTGCCCTCTGTGCGCTTGCTGATACAACAACCTTGTCCTTCGCCTCAAATATTAATCACAACGCATTAAAATGGTTAGCACGTTAAACGTACGATTTCAAAGTGATCCTTCATTTAGCTGTTATATATAGGTTTTAAAAACTTAATAAATTCTTAACCTGTCTGAAATTGCTTAAATTCACTACAGCAAATTATTATGCGTCTCGCATTAATTAAGAAGTCCCTGGCATTATATGACGGAGCAGCCCAACGTGAACACGCTAGAAATACACAATGCCATGCTGACGTTCGACGATTTTGTCGCGCTGAACGGCATTTCACTGCAGGCCAAAAAAGGACAATTTGTTTCCCTGCTTGGCCCATCTGGCTGTGGCAAAACCACGCTGCTTAAAGTTATTGCCGGCTTTTACAGTCTTGATAGTGGCGAAGTACTGATCCACCAGCAGGACATGCATCATGTAAAACCTGAACATCGCGACACGGCGATGTGCTTTCAGTCCTATGCGCTTTTTCCTCACCTTTCCGTTGCTGAAAATATCGGGTTTGGCCTCAAGCAAATGAAGATGGCGAAAACGGACATTCACGATCGCGTCGCGCAGACCGCCGCTCAGGTATCGCTGAATGCGCATTTGCCTAAACTGCCCGCGCAGTTATCCGGCGGTCAGCAGCAGCGCGTGGCGCTTGCCAGAGCGCTGGCCGTGCGTCCGGAAATCGTGTTGTTTGATGAGCCGCTGTCAAATCTGGATGCCAAATTACGCGACAAGGTACGACTGGAGATCAGACAGCTTCAGCGCTCCCATGGGTTTACCGCCATTTATGTTACCCACGACCGTGCAGAAGCCTTGTCGATGTCTGACATTGTAGTGGTCATGAATGCCGGAAAAATTGAGCAAACCGGTACGCCGGATGAGATCTATTATTCCCCGGTAAACCGCTTTGTCGCCGGTTTCGTCGGTCAGGCTAACGTCATGAAAGCCCGCGTAGTGGATAGCGACAGCAGCACCGGTATTTATCGCATTGCGTGCGTACTGGGCGAAATGGAGATCCATAGCCATGTGCCGCCCGTCTCGGACAAGGTCTATACCTTCTGGCGCCCTGAGGATGCCTTACTCAGCGAACACAGTGCCGGGAAAAACACGCTGGCCTTCGAGATCGGTGCGGTGAGTTTTCTGGGCAACCTTTCTGAACTCCAGGTTCATCCGCTGGGCCATGAAGAAACGGAATATCAGTGGTGTATCCAGCTGGTCGGTAAAAACCACATTCGCGAAGGTGACAACGTTAATTTCTCTATTGCGCCAGACAAGATCCGCTTTTTACGGGAAAGCTATTCATGAAAACGCGCAACCGGAACAGGCTCTGTTGGTTGCTGGTCCTGCCTGCGGTCGCGCCGGTCATCATCACTCTGGTGCTGATTGTGATCATGGCGTTGGCGCAATCCGTTGGCCTGTTTAATTTTGGCGCACCGGCGCACTTCACGCTTCAGTACTGGCAAACCATTCTGAATGACAGCCAGCTGTGGCGCGCGACAGGCTATTCGCTCAGAATCGGCGTGCTCAGTGCAGTGCTGTCCGTTGCCCTGGCGCTTCCGCTGGCACTGTGGCTGAGAAAGCCGTTTCCCGGCTCGATGCTGATGGGCGGCTTACTCAAAGCCCCGCTGATGGTACACGGACTGGTGGCTGCGCTGCTGTTTATCAACCTGATTTCCTGGCAGGGCTTTATTAACCTGGGCTTGCTCAAGCTGGGGATCATCTCGCACCCCATCAGAATGCAGAATGACCGCTGGGGAATTGGCGTGATTATTTTGCAGGTCTGGAAACAGCTTCCCTATGCGCTGCTTATCATTACCGGCAGCCTGCGCGCGATTGGTGACGAAATTTTTAATGCCGCGCGGGATTTAGGCGCCGGCAAGACTGCCCGGTTGTTACAGATCATCCTGCCCTTATCTATCAAGTCCGTTCAGGTATCGCTGGTGCTGATCTTCATCGGCGCCTTGGGTGACTTTTCATTTCAGGTCGTTGCGGGGCCAACCAGCGTGTTCTCTCTTTCGCAATACATGCTGCGCTTCCCTGAAATCAGCGCGCAGGGCTGGAATCTTGCGGCCGTTGTCGCGGTAATTTTGATGCTGGCGGCTTTTATCGGTGCAGTGGTGCTTGCCACCCTGGCGAAGTGGCTACAACAAGCCGGAGAACAGAGATAATGAAAGCCAGAGAGACGTTATCCCCGCTGCGAATCGTCATGATGATCCTTATCACCGCCCTGTTTATGCTGTGGCTGGTTATTCCCTTTATGTTGACCGTCCTGTGGTCACTGGTCGATAAAACCCATCCGTGGGCATGGCCAGATGCCCTGCCGCCGGTTCTCTCACTGGGACGCTGGGTGGAGGTATGGACCACGACCGCGTTACCCCAGGCGCTCAGGAACAGCTATTTACTGGCGGCAACCGTCTCCGTCTGCACGCTGATGTTGGCTCTGCCTGCCGCGTGGGCGTTTGGCAGAATGTCGTTTACGGGCAAACACCTTTTACAGAATGCGATCTTACTGCCGCTTATCGTTCCGGGCTTTGTCGTCGCGCTGTTTTTTTCCATGTTGCTCAACGTGGCGGGCATTCACAGCCGGTTTGGTGGCATTTTGCTGGGGCATATTATTATCTTGATGCCTTATGCCGTGCGCATTCTGACCCTGTCATTTTCGCAGATACGCCAGGACACGCTCGATGCAGCACGAGATATGGGCGCTTCGGTGATCAACCGTTTTTTAGTGGCCTGCCTGCCCACCATCAGACCGGGAATATTTGCTGCATTAATTATTGTCTTTACGTTATCAATAGAAGAGTTCGCCATAAGTTTCATTGTTGGCTCACCCGATTTTATTACCGTCCCTACCATTCTGTATTCTTATCTGGGTTATAACTTTATTCGACCCAATGCGGCGGTTATTTCTTTAATGCTGGTTGTGCCAAATGTCATGTTGATGTTGATTGCAGAAAAATTACTGACAAAAAATCCTGTCGCCTCCTTTGCAGGAAAAGGCTGACAGTCTTTAACACGCGTTATTGGGGAAAAATATGTTCAGACTCGTTGCTGCAATATTATTGCTGGCCGGGGCTTTCTGTAGCCAGGCTCAGGATTTAACCTCGATGAACTGGGAACAGATTGTCGAACAGGCGAAAAAAGAAGGGAAATTAACCTGGTATCAATGGTATTACCAGGACCGTTTAAAAGAGCAGGTCAGCCTGTTTGAAAAACAGTACGGTATTAACGTTACCCTGTCTGAAGGCACATTGCAGGGCAACATTAATAAACTCATGGCTGACCGGGGACGGGAAACGGGCGATATTGATGTGTTTTCGATTGGCGGGGGCGCATTCGGTACCGTATCGCCTCAGCAAACGTTTTTTGGCCCGCTTAATACACTGCTGCCGGAAGGCAAAACCCTGAACTACACCATTGAGGGAACGGACAGTAAAGGCTATGGCGTGGCATTTTGGGGCAACCAGACCGGTCTGGCCTACGATTCGCGCCGCCTGAAAGAAAGTGAGTTGCCACGAACCCTGCCGCAGATTACGTCCTTCCTGCAAAGTCATCCTCAGGAATTTGGCTTCAACGTTGAAAACGGCGGTTCCGGCCCGGCCTTTATTGAATCGGTAACGCGCACGCTGGTACCGGGTTTTGATTTCACCAAAGGCGACGCTGATGTAAAAAGCCTGACGGCTCTGCAGCCCGCCTGGAACTGGTTCAAACAGCAGCGCCCCAACTACATCATTACGGCCTCCAACGCCGACAGCGTCACCCGACTGGTCAGCGGTGAGTTCCTGCTGGTCCCCGCCTGGGAAGATTACCTGGTGGGATTAGAAAACCACGGTGAAGTCCCGAAAACTATCCGGCTGTATATCCCCGATTTCGGCATGCCCGGCGGCGGAAATATGGTGGCGATACCTAAAAACGCGCCCCACAAAGCGGCAGCGTTGCTGTTTATCCACTGGTTGACGCTGCCCACCACCCAACGGCTGTTCCAGCAGGTTTATGGCATTACGCCTCAAAACAAAGAAGTGAATCGTGATGCCGGGCTGATCAATAGCAAAGAGCGCGTTCATGGCACTCAGTTCATGCCTAAACCGCTGGGTGATGAAGTCAGGACCGAATTCTCTAACCAGGTTTTGCTTAAGTAGACCTGCGATAAAACCCTAACAGAAGGTAAAGCCAAGAATGTCGACCAAAAAACACCCTGCACGCGTAGTGAACGCCCGCCTGATTGCCCATCGGGGAGCACCGCTGCTGGCACCGGAAAACACGCTGCCTTCGTTTCAGGCGGCGGTTGAACGCGGAGCGACGTGGATAGAGGTGGATGTCAAACTCACCAAAGATATGCACCCGGTCATTATTCATGACGATTCCGTAGACCGGACAACGAATGGCAAAGGCTATGTGGCAAATTTAACCCTGGATGAGATCCGGTCGCTGGAGGCTGGCGTGTGTTACGGCCACCTCTTTAAAGGCGTGAAAGTGCCTACGCTGGCTGAAACTGTGGGCTTTGTACTGGATAAAGGCGTCGGGCTGCAACTGGAAATCAAACCCACCTCCGGGCAGGAAGTGGAAACGGCGGAGATTGCGATCGCTCAGTTGAAGTCGCTGTGGCCAGCGAGCGAGAAGAAGTTATTTATCAGTAGCTTCTCTGAGATTTCGCTGCAGGTTGCCGCCAGGCTGATGCCTGACGTACCGCGTGGGCTGGCGGTTTGCGTCCCGCCAAAAGACCCGGCGGCGCTCCTCGCCAGAACAGGTTGCCAGATCCTGCATTTCCTGGGTGACTTCGCAACGGACGAAGACCTGACGCGCCTGGCCCGTTCAGGTATTGAATTCGCGATTGCCACGATCAACGACCCGGTGCTTGCCCGAAAATATATTGATGCGGGCGCACAAACGGTATTAAGCGATATACCCGACTTGGCATTTTGAATAAAAAGTTCATCAGGATGTTCTCTGCCTGAATGCAATAACACCAGGGAAAGCCATTATAAAAAATGGCCATAAACTTTATGGCCGCTATACCTATTTTATTATTTAGTCATTAAATAAGACGAAAGTGATATTGAAATAAATACCGCCCTGAGCGGTAACATCCTCATGCTTCAGTTAACTGATAAGGGTAGATGATATGCACAATAAAATAAAAACAGTCGCGCCGTATGCAATGTGTTTTCTGGTCTCATTTTCTGCATGCTCCGCCGAGATTTATAATAAAAGTGGAAATAAGCTCGACCTGTACGGTAAAGTCGATGCGCGCCATGTTTTCTCAGATAATATTGCAGAAGATGGCGACAACTCTTATGCACGCCTGGGTTTTAAAGGTGAGACGCAAATTAATGATAAGCTTACCGGTTATGGTCAATGGGAATATAATTTCCAGCTGAATCACAGTGAAGGCGGTAGCGATGCGCAAACGGGTAATGCCACACGCTTAGGGTTTGCCGGTCTGAAACTCGCCGACTTCGGCTCGTTCGATTATGGCCGTAGCTTTGGGGTACTGTATGTTGCCTCTGCCTATACGGATATGGCACCGATCTACGGTTCCGGCACCATGACCACCAACGATAATTTCCTGTCAAAACGCTCAACCGGCCTCGCGACCTGGCACTCTCCGGACTGGGGCGGGTTAAAGTTAACCCTGCAGTATCAAGGGAAAAATGACCGCTCAACCGCCAAACTGGCTAACGGAGATGGTTACGGTGCTGGCCTGACTTACAGCATTACCGATGGGCTGAGCATTGCGGCAGCAGGGATGAAAGCAAAACGGACACTGACTCAGCAAGCTGACGGTCAGGGAGACGATGCCACCGCCTGGGTAACCTCTGCAAAATATGACGCCAACCAGATCTATCTGGCCGCCATGTATGGCGAAGCCAATGACGTTACGCCTTATGGACAGCTGGCACAGGTCGCCGACAAAACCCATAACTTTGAGGCGATTGCACAGTACCAGTTCCTGAACGGTTTGCGCCCTTCTGTCGGTTTTGTCACGCAGCGTGGCGAAAACCTGCAGGGCGCTGGGAATTTTGCCGGGGGCAGCCAGACGATGCAGAAATATATTGCGGTGGGCACCTATTACTATTTCAACAAGAACATGCTGACCTACGTGGACTACCGCATTAACTTACTGAAGGAAAACGATTTTACGCGCGCCACCGGCATTACGACGAAAAACAGTATCGGTATGGGCCTGACCTATCAATTCTGATCCGCCTGTTGCTGCTTCGTCCTGTGTTGCTTCAATCCTGATCATCGCTCATTTAGCGAGGCCGGCAAATGCCGGCTTTTTTTACGCCTGCCGCAGGAAGCGTCAGTCAGGACAGAACGGAGGCGTGCCTGACCGCCAATGCGCCCTGACTGAGGTTTTCCAGCCATTTAACATAGGCCTGATCCCACAGCGCGGCAGGTGTACCCGCTTTGCCGAGTCCAAAACCATGCCCCCCGCTGGACAGCTGAATCAGCTGCACCGGTACGCGGTTGCGGCGACAGGTGTCACGCATGAGCTGGGTGTTAAAGGGTTTTGAGGTGTGATCGTCTCCGGCCTGAGCCAGGAACGTGGGCGGATAGAGATTCGTCACATAGTTTTGTACTGACCAGCTGGCTTCTTCTTGCGGACTGGCGTCATTGCCCACCATCATCAGGTGCGTGTTGGTATGCTGATAGGGCGCTTCAAGCGTAATCACCGGGTAAATCAGCCCAACACTGTCGGCTTTAGGGACTTCCTGATCCAGCCTGTCCACCGGCGGATATGACTGAAATTCCGGGCGCGCCGCCGCCATGCCCAGTAAATGCCCCCCAGCCGAAAACCCCAGGACATGCACTTTTCGTTCAAACGAACGTATCAGGCGCAGCGCGCGCTGTGCATCCTGTAAGGGCGCGAGGTTGCCAGCCTGCCATTTCTCGCGCGGTAAGCGGTAGCTGAGCACATAGGCGGTATAACCGTTAGCATTTAACCAGTGCGCGACGGGCCAGGCTTCGCGTCCCATACCAATCCACCGATAGCCTCCCCCGGCCGCAATCAGCACCGCTTCGCCATTGGGATTTTCTGGCCTGAAGCGTTGAATCGCCGGGCTGACAATATTCGACCATGAACCCCAGGCGTCCACGCGCAATGTTCCAGACGGCCCACCGCCGCCGGGCGGTTCGTCCGGCCAGAGAGGAATAATATCATCGCGGGCAAACAGTTTGCTGGTAGCCAGTGAAAGCGCAAGCGCTCCTGTGCCGAAAATAAAGCGTCGACGCGTAATCATGATGCCTGTTAAATCAATGCCATAAAGGTCAGCCGACCCTTTTGGCCCGCTGCGTTTTTATTATGTATCGCACATTTGGTTAAGACGCTGGCGATTATGTACGCAATCGGTAGGGAAAATCCATTAAAAAACGCGCCATTTTAGCGCGTTTATTGGCGAATTAACTGCGGTTAATCTTCCTGCTGAAACTGCGTCATCACCGTTTGTTCACACTGTTGAGTATTGGTGCGGAGTTTGGCGCGTTCTTCATCACCCAGCTGCAGCCAGGCGCTGGCCACTTCATTGGCCAGCTCTTCATCAAATTCAGGCTTGCTGACGGCAGAGGAGGACTGCGATCCTGCCACGCTGGCCTTCATTTTTTCCACATACTGGTCGGCTGTCGAAACGCTTTTTTCACTGCTGACAATGTGACACAGCTGGCTTGCATACACGCTTTCTTCACTATTGTCTTCCGCCAGCGCGCTGCCCGACGCCAGCATGCTCAGCAACAGTATCTGAGATATCTTCATCATCTACTCCCGTTATCAGTTAATTCACTCTCATGACTGGCGTTGTTTCGCCTCCAGTCGGGCCTGGCGCCAGTTGAGCAGCGGCGTCACCGAAATACCGTGAACCACGATACTGCACACCACCAGCGTCAGCGCCATATCAGCCATTATCGTTGCTTCTGCGCCCCCCATGCCATGGACCCAGGCGAACGCAATATAGTTAAGGCTCCCAATACCGCGGATACCCAGCCAGCCAATCAGCAACCGCTGAGGAAGCGGCATGCCCGTCCCGAGGGTAACCAACCATACCGCCAGGGGGCGCACCACGATAAACAGCAGCAGTCCAAGGAAGATGCCCTGAATGTTCCAGTGGTATGCCATGGTTACGCCCAGTACCACCATCATGATGGCAGCCAGCAAACGTTCAATAGTATCGCCAAAAGAAAGCGCGTCGCCTACTACTAAACCAACGGATTTCACCATGCCACTGCTGCGTTGCTGCAGGCGCTTGTTGGGATTGACCAATGCCTCTGCAGGCAGTAACCGATCGTCGTCCGACATATCGTCTGGCTGGTAACGCTTAAAGACGCCCAGCTCAGCACGGCGCAGCCCAAGACCGGCGGCAAAGGTGGCCAGAAAGCCTGAAGCACCCAGCCATTCCGCCAGGGCGTAGCTGAGCGCGATCAACGCCAGCGCCAGAAAGTCGTTGGGGGCGCAATCCCCATGCGCATTGCGAAGCCGGGTGGCCAGTAAGCCAACGAGTCGGCCCAGGCCAAATCCCAGCAGGATACCGCCGCCGATGGCCCACACGACGTCGACAGCAGCCCAGTGCGCCAGCATGCCTGCACTGAGGTTTTCGCCGTTGAACAGCAGCAAAGCCAGCACCAGCAACGGCAGCGCTGAACCATCATTCATGCCCGCCTCGCTAGAAATGGCGACGCGCAAGGCGTCATCGTCCTGCGCGTCGCTCACCGAAATCAGGCTAGCCAGTACCGGGTCGGTGGGCGCAACAATTGCGCCAAACGCCAGTGCAACGGGCCAGGACAACCCGACCAGCCAATGAGACAGCAGCGTCATGGCCGCCACCGTCATCAACATCGCCGGAAAGGCCAGTAAGCCTCCGGCTCGCCAGCTTTTCGCTTTAAGCGGCAAGCGTAATTTGAGCCCCGTAATAAACAGTGACGCAGCCATCGTGATTTCGGTAATGTGCGTCACCAGTTCCGCATGGCGAATGATATCAATCTCGATAACATCAAACATCCACGGCCCACAGGCGATCCCGGCTAACAAGAAAAGACCAAAAGAGGTCACTGGGCCACGGTGGATCCACCCTGATGCCAGTGACATTAATAACAGAAGACAGCCCGTCGCAGCTGTCCAGGCAATAAAGTTCATAACGCACCGTTTTAATTGAGTTTATGACTAAGCCTGGCACATTTGCTGACGGGCGGAAGGATCAGTCCTTGAGATGACGACTGGCGAGCCGCACCATCAGGCTGGCAGCGGCGGCGAGCGTGGACAACACCACAACGCCATTCCAGCCCCAGTGGGCAAGCGCCAGGCTGCCCAGCGCCGCACCGCTGGCCATGCCGATAAACACGATGGTAAACAGTAGGGCGTTAAGACGACTACGTGCATCGGGTACCAGACCATAAATCAGCGTTTGATGGGCGACCAGCGTGGCCTGCACGCCTAAGTCGAAACCAAGCGTGCTGATAACGATGACGACCAGCTGACCGGGGAGCGACAGCAGCGGCAGCAAAAACATCAGGGCGAAGGCCGCCGTGACCAGGCCGGCACCAAACTGGGTCACGCGTGCCGGGCCGAGTCGATCGGCCAGGTTACCCGCCAGCGGCGCGGCCAGTGCACCCGCCGCCCCTGCCAGACCAAAGGCACCGGCGATGGCACTGTCAAAGTGAAAACGTTCGCTGAGCATGATCGCCAGCGTAGACCAGAAGGCGCTGAAGCTGACAGAAAGCAGTCCCTGAGCCAGGGCCGCGCGCCGCAGGGTCTGGTGTTCGCGCCACAGGTGAACCAGCGATAAAAGCAGGCGGGGATAGCTTACCGACGTGCCGGGCGTAAAGCGCGGCAGTACACGCCACAACGTCAGGCTAATCAGAAACACAGCCAGAGCCGCGATAATATACATGGTGCGCCAGCCAAAATACTCTGCCACCACGCCGCTGACGACCCGGGAGAGTAAAATGCCTACCAGTAATCCCGTCATTACCGTACCCACGGTTTTACCCCGGCTGTGCGCCGGTGCCAGCGCCGCCGATGCCGGAACAATATCCTGCGCCACGGTCGCCGTCAGGCCTGTGACAAAGCTGGCGATGAGCAACGCGCTGATACCGCCGGAAAACCCACACAGCAGCAGCGCCATCACCAACAGCAGCCCTTTGATCAAAATTATCGTGCGGCGATCGTGGCGATCGCCAAGCGGGGCCAGCAGCAGAATACCTAAAGCATACCCGGCCTGCGTTAGCATCGGCACCATGCCTACGGTGCTCACACTGACCTGAAACTGCTTACCGATGATATCCAGCATCGGCTGACTGTAGTAAATCGAGGCCACGCTCAGGCCCGCGCCGGCAGCCAGCGTAAAGACCAGGGGGGCGGGCAGGCGTTCAGTTGAGTGGGGAGTCATAGTTTTTACCGCTGACATGGTTACATCCTCAAAAAATAGTGTGGCAAGTAAAGCCTGTTTTTGACATACGCGGTAGACTAATAAAAAGCAAAACTGTTATACGTGGAACGCATGAGCAATTTCAGTAACAGCGATCGTATCGAACTGATGCACACCTTTATTCGAATTGTCGAAAGCGGCAGTTTGTCTGCCGCAGCGTTGCAACTGGGTATTACGCAACCGACAATCAGTCGCCGGTTGCAGTCTCTTGAGCAGGGGCTGGGGCTGAAACTGATTCTGCGCACCACCCATGCGCTAAAGCTGACTGATGATGGTGAGCGTTGCTATGCACAGGCCCGGCAGCTCCTGGCAACCTGGCACGCGCTGGAAGATGAACTGACCGGCGCCGGCAGCGATCCGGTTGGCATTTTGCGGGTGCGCGCGCCCCACGCTTTTGGCCAGGATCAGCTGGTCACACCGCTGGTGAACTTTATGCGCCGCTATCCGCGTTTGCGCATTGAATGGATGCTGAACGACAGGACGCCAGACTTCGTCGCCGAGAACGTGGACTGTGCGATTCAGGTGGGGGCGCTGACCGACCCTTCTGTTGTAGCCGTGCTGCTGGCCGAAGTGCCGCGCATTGTTGTCGCTGCGCCCGCGCTGCTTCAGCAATATCCCCCGATTAACCAGGTGGCGCAACTGGGCGATTTGCCGTGGCTGGCGCTGACGAGTTTCTACCGTAACGAGATCGCATTACAACATAAAGACAAGGGGGAACCGATGAATCTGCCTATCGTTCCCCTGCTCAGCAGCGACAGCCTCTTCGCCGTGCGCAAAGCTGCGCTGGCGGGGCTGGGAACCGCTATTCTGTCGACATGGGTCATTCAGGAGGATCTGGCACAGGGCAATCTGATTCAGCTTATGCCGGAATGGCAGGCTCCCCCGTTGCCAGTCTGGCTGACCTATCCGTGGGCGAGCTATTATCCCGCCAGGCTGACCGCCTTCTTTGCCATGATCAAAGCGGTATTTCCGCATCTGACGGGCGCGCGGCCCGCTTCAGGCTGAAACAGGCCTCCCCCACCGGGGAAGCCGTGTCACCGGACGGCGTTCGGGGGTTGCCGTCGATCAGACGTTTTTCTTTTCCGCTCGCGACATGTTGTCCAGCCAGCCCATCACGAAGGCGGACAGGACAAAGGTCAGGTGGATGATGACGTACCACATCAGCTTGTCGTTTTCGACATTGCGCGCATCCATAAACACCCGCAGCAGGTGAATGGAGGAAATTGCCACAATCGAGGCCGCGACTTTATTTTTCAACGAGCCGGAATCCATCTTGCCCAGCCAGCTCAGCTTCTCTTTGCCCTCGTCAATGTCGAGTTTGGACACAAAGTTTTCGTAGCCTGACAGCATAACCATGACCAGCAGCCCACCCACCAGCGTCATATCCACCAGCGACAGCAGCAGCAAAATCAGATCGTTTTCTGCAATGCTAAAAATGTTGGGCAACAGGTGAAAAATTTCCTGGAAAAATTTGACGGTGAGCGCCAGCAGTCCCAGCGAAAGTCCAATGTAAACCGGAGCCAACAACCAGCGCGATGCATACATCAGGTTTTCGGTAAAACGTTCCATAATTTCCCAATCATAATCAGTAAGGTCGCGCATTATAACCGATCATCTGTGAAGTTATTTCAAGCCTTCAGGAGAAATTTCAGGAACGGGTGGAAGTGGTAAAGAGAGACGAAAGCAGGCACCGCCTTCAGCACGATTTTCCGCCCAGATCTGACCGCCGTGGCTTTCGATAATCGTTTTACAAATCGCCAGTCCCAGCCCAACGCCCGGTACGGCCGATTCTTTATCACCGCGTGAAAATTTGTCGAAAATCCGCGTCAGGTCGTTTTGGGCGATGCCCGGCCCGCCGTCCCAGATGGCGATTTCCAGCCGGGTATTTTCACACCAGGCACGTATGCCGCGGGGCGCACAGTTGCCAGCGTACTTCAGGCTGTTTTCAATCAGGTTGGTAAATACCCGCTCCAGCAACGTACTGTCGCCTTTGATCAGGACAATATCTTCAGGCAGATCGAGTTCGACCTCTCTTCCCTTGAGCGACGGCGCCATGCTACTGAGCGCGCCACCAATCACCTCTTCCAGCGCCAGCCACTCTTCGCGTAAATTCAGGCCGCCTGACTGAATACGCGCCATATCCAGCATGTTGCTGACCAGACGAATGGTACTCAGGGTTTGTTCACGAATCTGGCTGGCCTGGGGCACATACTTTGAGTTATCGCTGGCCAGGTCCAGCATCAGCATTTCTGCCTGACCAAACAGCACCGTCAGCGGGGTACGTAAATCATGGGAGAGCGCCGACAGCAAAGCATTACGCAGCTGCTCACGTTCAGCTGACAGCCGGGAAGCCGCCTCACTCTGGGACAGCGCCATCCGCTCCAGGGCATTGGCAATCAGCACGGTGAAGGTTTCCAGCAGCCGTTGCTGTTCCGGCACCATCAGCTGACGCACATTCTGCGGTTCAACCACCAGCAATCCGCGACACAGATCGCCCACTTTCAGCGGCAGAATCTGGTAGGGCACCGCCGGTAAGGTGTCCGTGCCTGCGCCTGCTGGCTGGCCCTTGCTGAAGCTCCATTTCGCGATAGCCCAATCCGGTTCGTTGCCCGGCAGCGCGTTGCCCAGCGTGTGCAGTTCGCCCTGCTCATCGGGTAGCAGCAGCAGGCATCGCGCCTGTAAGGTCGCCTCCAGCACCCGCTGGCTGGTTGCGGCGATATCTTCAGGCGTCAGGCCGCTTCCCAGCGACTTGGCCATTTCGTAAAGCTGCCGCGTGCGCTGCTCCCGGTAACGGGCAACCCGCGCCTGGTAGCGGACGCCGGCCGTCAGGTTGCCAACAATAACCCCGACCGCCAGCATCACCCCAAAGGTCACCAGGTATTGCAAATCCGAGACCGCGACCGTGCCGGTAGGTGCGACGAAAAACAGGTCAAAGGCAATGATGTTCATAACGGTGGCGATAACGGAGGGCCATCGTCCATAGCGCAACGCGACGATCACCACCGCCAGCAAATAGATCATCACACAGTTGGCCGGATCGAAGCTGATCAGCACCGACTGCCCTGCGGCGGTGACCACAATACACAGCACCAGCGCCATCAGTACGCCGCGCAGCTGCAGCCGCCATTTGTCGCTGTTAACCCGATCCTCGGCTAACGGATGGGGCGCATCCTGGATAGGCTCATTGAGCGCCACGACCAACAGATCCAGATCGGGACCCAACTGCCCCAGCCGCTCGGCAAAGCTGTCACGCCGCCAGCGGCGCGCCGGGCGTCGGCCTGTCACAATCTTACCCAGATTGTGTTCCCGCGCGTAACGCAGGACCGCCTGCGCCTCATCAGGGTCGGACAGCGTCGCCGTCTCCGCCCCCATATCCTGCGCCAGCTTCAGCGTGCGTAAAATGGCCCGACGCCGCGCTTCCGGTAGCCGGTTAAGCCGGGGCGTTTCCACGTAAACGGCATGCCATTCGCTGCCCAGCCTGGCGGCCAGCCGCGCCGCCGTCCGCACCAGTTTTTCGCTGCCGGTATCGTCCCCAATACACAATAAAATGGCATCACGCGTGTGCCAGACCCGATCGCGGCCCTGACTGTCGCGCCAGGCGCGCATCTGGTCATCGACCCGGTCGGCAGTGCGGCGCAGCGCCAGCTCACGCAGGGCATACAGGTTGCCCTTACGAAAGAAATTTTCGATGGCGCGTTCGGCACGATCGCCAATGTAGACCTTGCCCTCTTTCAGGCGCTGGCGGAGATCGTCAGGCGGGAGATCAACCAGTACCACTTCGTCGGCAGCGTCAAAAAAGGGATCGGGAACGGTTTCACGCACCTGAATGCCGGTGACGCCACCGACCACATCATTCAGACTTTCCAGATGCTGAACATTCACTGTCGTCAGGACATCAATGCCCGCTTCCAGCAGTTCCTCAATATCCTGCCAGCGTTTGGGATGACGTGAGCCCTTCACGTTCGTGTGCGCCAGCTCATCCATCAAAATTACTGCCGGATGGCGCGCCAGCGCGGCATCAAGGTCGAACTCCGCATGCCGCGAACGGCCCGTCGCCCGGCGCGGCAACAGCACCAGTCCGTTAAGAAGCTGCGCTGTTTCCGGACGTTCGTGCGTTTCCACTACGCCCACCAGCACATCCAGCCCCTGGGCACGCAGCCGCTGCGCCTCCTGCAACATGGCATAGGTTTTTCCTACGCCCGCACAGGCGCCAAAATAGATTTTCAGTTTGCCGCGATGGCTGTCGCTGCTGGTCTGCAGCAGCGCATCCGGATCGGGGCGCAGCGGTTCGTGGTTCATAGCGTCCTTACAGTTATTTGAGGTCGTTCAGCGCCAGATTAAGCTGCAGCACATTGACAGTCGGTTCGCCGATAAAGGGCAGCAGCGGGCGCTGCGTCATGCTGTCTACCAGGGCATCCACTTTCGCCAGCGGCAGCTGACGTGCCGCCGCGATACGCGGTGCCTGCCACAGCGCAGCCTCAGGCGAAATCTCCGGGTCCAGTCCACTGGCCGAGGTGGTTACCAGCTCGACCGGTACCGCCCCGTTAGCCTGCGGATTCGCCGTGCGCAAAGCCGCCACGCGCTCGGCTACAGCCTTATCCAGCGCCGGGTTGCTGGCCGCCAGGTTGCTGCCGCTGGAGGCCAGAGGATTATAAGGCTTATCACCGGTTGCAGAAGGACGCCCCCAGAAATAACCGGGCTGGCTAAAATTCTGACCAATCAGCGCTGATCCCCGTTCTTCGCCATCGACATTCAATACTGACCCGTTAGCCTGCCAGGGAAACAGCAGTTGCGACAGTCCCGTGGTAAGCAAAGGATAAACGACGCCGCACACAACCGTTAGCAGCAAAAGCAGGAAAATCGCCGGACGTAACTGACTCATTTTAATCTCCTCAGGCCATACCAGACAGCACGAGCAACATATCAATCGCTTTGATGCCGACAAAGGGCACCAGCAGCCCACCTAACCCATAAATCAGTAAATTACGGCGCAACAGCGATGCGGCACTCAAGGGGCGATAGCTGACACCTTTAAGCGCCAGAGGGATCAGGAATACAATCACCAGGGCGTTAAAAATCACGGCCGACAGGATGGCCGATGCGGGCGAGTGCAGCTGCATCACGTTGAGCATATTTAACTGTGGATAGGTTGCCGCAAAGGCGGCCGGGATGATGGCGAAATACTTGGCAACGTCATTGGCGATACTGAAGGTGGTCAAGGAACCGCGCGTCATCAGCATCTGCTTACCAATGTGCACCACTTCCAGCAGTTTGGTGGGGTTCGAGTCCAGATCGACCATGTTGCCCGCTTCTTTCGCCGCCTGAGTACCCGAGTTCATGGCAACCGCCACGTCCGCCTGGGCCAACGCTGGCGCGTCATTGGTGCCGTCACCGGTCATCGCGACTAAGCGCCCCTCCGCCTGATACTGACGAATCAGTGCCAGCTTGGCTTCCGGCGTCGCTTCTGACAGAAAGTCATCCACTCCCGCCTCTGCCGCGATGGCGGCGGCGGTGAGCGGGTTATCACCGGTGATCATCACGGTTTTAATGCCCATCTTGCGCAGTTCCGCAAAACGTTCTTTGATGCCACCTTTAACGATATCTTTTAGCGCCACCACGCCCAGCACCTTTGCGCCTTCCGCCACCACCAGCGGTGTGCCACCGGCCCGCGCCACCTCTTCAACCCGGGCGTTCACCTCAGCCGGAAAGGCACCGTGGCTGGCTTCAATATGACGGCGCACCGCATCGACCGCACCTTTACGGATCAGGCGGTCCTGTACGTTGACGCCGCTCATACGGGTTTGAGCCGAGAAGGGAATAAAGCTGGCGCCCATGCTGCTCAGGTCACGTTCACGCAGGTTAAACTTTTGCTTCGCCAGCACCACGATGCTGCGCCCTTCCGGCGTTTCATCCGCCAGGGACGCCAGCTGCGCCGCATCGGCAAGCTGTTCTTCCGTGACGCCGGGAGCCGGTAAAAACTGCGTTGCCTGACGGTTACCCAGCGTGATGGTGCCGGTTTTATCCAGCATCAGCACATCCACGTCGCCAGCGGCTTCAACAGCGCGGCCACTGGTGGCAATGACGTTAGCGCCCAGCATCCGGCTCATCCCGGCCACGCCGATAGCGGACAGCAGACCGCCAATGGTGGTCGGGATCAGGCATACCAGCAGCGCCACCAGTACGGTGATGGTGACCGGCGTGCCGCCCCAGGCTGAAAAAGGCCACAGCGTGACGGTGGCTAACAGAAACACAATGGTGAGCGACACCAGCAGAATGGTCAGGGCAATCTCATTCGGGGTTTTACGACGCTGTGCGCCTTCGACCATGGCGATCATCCGGTCCAGGAAGGTTTCGCCTGGGTTGGCGCTGCAGGTAATGACCAGCCAGTCAGACAGAATGCGTGTCCCGCCGGTCACCGAGGCGAAATCCCCGCCCGATTCACGGATCACCGGTGCCGATTCACCGGTGATCGCGCTCTCGTCTACCGATGCGCCCCCTTCCACGACTTCACCGTCGCAGGGGATCACATCACCGGCCTCTACCAGCACGGCATCCCCTTTACGCAGCGCATCGGCCGCCACCTGCTGCCACGCTGCACCGTAGTGCGCCGCCGACAGTTTTTTGGCGAAGCTGGTCTTTTTAACGCCTTTCAGGCTGTTTGCCTGGGCTTTACTGCGCCCTTCCGCCAGGGCTTCTGCCATGTTGGCAAACAGCACGGTGAACCATAGCCACAGGGCAATCGCGCCGGTAAAGCTGGCGCTGCCGCTCTGGTGTCCGGTAAACATCATTATGGCCAGAATCGAGGTCAGGATACTGCCCAGGTAAACCACAAACATGACCGGATTGCGAAACTGCACGCGAGGATCGAGTTTTTTTACCGCATCGATCGCTGAGGTACGTAACAGCGCTGCGTCAAACACCTGTTGTTGACGACTCATGATTATTGTCCCTGAATAAGTTGCAGATGCTCGGCGACCGGACCCAGCGCCAGAGCAGGAATAAAGGTCAGCGCGCCGACCAACAAGACGGTACCGACCAGCAGTGCGATAAACAGCGGACCGTGCGTAGGGAGCGTGCCGTTACCTACCGGCTGCACTTTTTTCACCGCCATTGCCCCCGCGATCGCCATGACCGGAATAATGATGCCGAAGCGACCCACGAACATGCACACCGCCAGCAGCAGGTTCCAGAACGGCGTATTGGCGCTCAGGCCCGCAAAGGCGCTGCCATTGTTATTGGCGGCCGACGAAACGGCATACAGGACTTCACTAAAGCCATGCGTTCCGGGGTTTGCCATACCTGCGCGTCCGGCGTCGGTCATCATCGCAATCGCCGTACCGATCAACACCAGCGCGGGCGTGACCAGAATCGCCAGGGCCGTCATTTTCATTTCCCATACGTCGATTTTCTTGCCGAGGAATTCCGGTGTGCGGCCAATCATCAACCCGGCAATAAACACCGCCAGTAAGACAAACAGCAGCATCCCGTACAGACCGGCACCCACGCCGCCAAACACCACCTCGCCCAGTTGCATCAGCAGCATCGGCACCATACCGCCCAGCGCCGTAAACGAGTCATGCATCGCGTTTACCGCACCGCAGGACGCCGCCGTCGTAATCACCGCAAACAGGCTGGAGTTGAGAATGCCGAAGCGCGTTTCTTTGCCTTCCATATTGATGGCGCTGTCAGCCCCTAGCGTCAGAAAGTGCGGGTTGCCACGTAGTTCAGCCCACATCACCAGCGCAGCAGCCACGACAAACATCAGCGTCATGGACCACAGCAACATTGAGCCCTGGCGCCGATCTTTTACGCTTTCGCCAAAGGCAAAGCAGAGAGCCGCCGGAATCAGGAAGATACTAAGCATCTGTACGAAATTGCTCAGCGCGGTAGGGTTCTCAAACGGATGCGCAGAGTTGACGTTGAAAAAGCCGCCGCCGTTGGTGCCCAGCATTTTGATGGCTTCCTGAGAGGCAACCGGCCCCATTGCCAGCGTTTGCTGCGCACCTTCGAGGCTGGTGACGTTGTGATACGGCAGGAAGTTCTGGATGCTGCCCTGGCTGACAAAAAACAGCGCCATCAGCAGGCTGATCGGCAACAGGACATAGAGTGTAATGCGCGTTAAATCGCGCCAGGCGTTCCCCAGGGTTGCCACCGAACGATTAGCAAAACCGCGAATCAGCGCAAACGCCACGGCGATGCCGGTGGCGGCGGAAACGAAGTTCTGCACCGTCAGCCCGACCATCTGGCTGAAGTAACTCAGGGTGCTTTCACCGGCATAAGACTGCCAGTTGGTGTTGGTGACAAAACTGATAGCGGTATTCAGCGCCAAATCCCAGCTCAGTCCGGGAAGATGTTGCGGATTGAGCGGCAACGCTCCCTGAAACATCAGGATGGCGAGCAGCACCACGAAGCCAAGCAGGTTGAACACCAAAATTGCCAGCAGGTAGTGCTGCCAGCGCATACCGCCTTCTTGTACACCCGAAAAACGCCACAGCAGGGCTTCAGCACGTGCAAAGAGGGGTTTATCGGCAACCAGCGCGGCCAGCCCACGCCCCAGCGGTTGCGCCATCACCATCAGCAACAGCAGATAAACCGCGATCAGTAAAAACGCATTGGCCGCCATCAGAAAGCCTCCGCATTTAACAGGGCATAGATCAGATAGCCCAGCAACAACACTACCAGCACAATGCCGGTTATTACGCCTGCACTCACAGCAACCTCCAGAGGATTGGATTTGCTGAGTAGCTTGCGCTGGCGCACATAAAGAAAGGGTTAAAATGCGGGTCAGGGATGTAAAAAATGTATAAAAACGACCCGCAATATCAGGCGGCGTCCAGCAACCAGATTCGGCGCAGATCGACGTTGTCCCAACGGCCGTTATCTTCGGCACACACAATGCTGTCAGTACAAAAACTGTCGCCCAGATCCAGCACCTCAGGTTTGATTTCCCGCTGCGCATGCAGTGACCAGAAGACATGCACCGTAGGTCGCTGTAATGACTTATCGCCGCCCTTCACCACCAGCGCAATGCGTCCAGACGCCAGGCGAACCAGGGAACCGACGGGATACATCCCTATCGTACTGACGAAAGCGTGCAGTAAGGTACTGTCGAAATGCCCCGGCCAGCTCAACATCATTTGCAGGGTTTTGGCTGGGGTCCAGCCTTTACGGTAAGGCCGCGTTGAGGTCAGCGCATCGTAAACGTCACAAATCGTCGCCATGCGGGAATACACGCTGATCTCATGGCCTTTCAGGCCATAGGGATAGCCGCTACCGTCATATTTTTCATGGTGATGCAGCGCGATATCCACAAGATCATCGCCTGCCTGTGCATCCATCAGCATTTGCGCACCTGCAATCGGATGTTCACACATGATCTTAAACTCTTCGTCGTTGAGCGTGTCCGGTTTGTTGAGGATAGCGAGTGGTACGGCTGCCTTACCCAGGTCGTGCAGTAATCCGCCCATCCCCACCCGCTGAAGCTGCTGAGCATCCAGCCCCAGTTTTTTTCCAAAGGCGATCATGAGCCCACAGACCGCCATGGAGTGCAGGTAGGTGTAATTGTCATGATCCTTTAGCTGCGCAACGCGTAACAGCGCGGAGGGCTCACGCTCAATAGAGCCCGCAATCTGATCGACAATGGCAATCATATCATTGAGATTCAGACCATGGCCCAGGCGTGCCTCGCTGAACATGGCCAGCACTTTTGGCTTTCCCTGTTCAAAGATATGCTGCGCCTGCTCCATTTCCTGAGAAAAAGGCGCACGCAGGCCTGAATCGACCTTTTTCGGCACAGATGGCGTCACTGAAATCGATTTCTCCATATCGATCCATAAACGCTGTATGCCCTCATGACGAAACATCGAAACCTGACGTTGATCGGTGATCAACATCTGATTACGAATGCGTTTGTCTTTAAACCACCAGACTTCAAGCTTGTGGACGAACATACCCGGTTTTAGTTCGTCAATGGTGATGAGTTTAATCACAATCTCCCTCCAGAGTATCAGCGGGTGATATCGTGATATCGGCAGGCACTCGGTTTTGTGCAGGTCATTTTGTGCGAACTGTGGCACAGCACAAATTTTAGCCGTCGAAGGGAGATTTTTCCTGTTAACCGGTAAAAAAGAGCGTGGTCAGGCTGTCTCAGTGAGCAATTTTGCCATCATCACCACATCGTGAAATTTGCCTTCACGCAGTGACGCCTGGCGGCGGATGCCTTCGCGTTCAAAACCCAGTCGCTCATACAGCGCCAGCGCCCGGTGATTATCGTGAAACACCTCCAGTTCCATACGGGTGATGCCCAGCCAGTTGCGCGCATAATCCATGGCGTTACGAATCAAATGCTCTCCGATTCCCCGACCAGAGAAGGCGGGATCGACGCCAATACCGAAACTGATGCAGTGGCGGGTACGCGGATTATGATTGGTAAACAGCGTGAGTTCGCCCACCATTTCCCCCTCAACTTCGGCGATAAAATTGATAAAGCCTTCCGCATCCATCTTTGCAAACTTCTTTTCCCAGGTCGCGACGCTGGGGAAAGGCAACTGAAGCGTCCAGGGATAAACCGCCGGATGACCGTAAAGACGTTGGTATGCCGCAGCATCGCCAGGCTCGCGGCCGCGCAGAGTGATATCCATATTTAATCCTTTTTAATCGGGCGTACACATGCACTAAGCTGTAACTCTTCCCGAACGGAAAGAGTGACTCTATGTTGTATCGTCGTTTCGAACGTTTTATCAATATTTTTCAGGATGCGCCAACCGATATGCCGCCTTCACGGGTCTGGCCATTTTACTTTTACTATCTGCGTCAGGTGTGGCCGAGCTTCGCCGCACTACTGGTGGTGGGATTAATTGGCGCACTGATTGAGGTTGCACTGTTCAGTTATCTGAGCCGCATTATCGATTTGGTGAATCACGCTACGCCAGCAACGTTGTTCAGGGATAACTGGCAAACGTTGTTATGGATGGGCTGTGTTGCGCTAATACTGCGCCCGGTATTTATTGCACTGCACGATATGCTGGTCCATCAGAGCATTAACCCCGGCATGACCAGTATGATCCGCTGGCAGCACCATAATTATGTCCTGCGGCAGAGCATGAACTTTTTTCAGAACGACTTCGCCGGGCGGATTGCGCAACGTATTTTGCAAACCGGTAATTCGCTGCGCGACTCGGCAGTACAGTTGGTGGATGCGATCTGGCATGTGCTGATCTATGCCGCAACGGCGATGGTCCTGTTTGCAGAAGCCGACTGGCGTTTGATGATTCCGCTGATAATCTGGATTGTGGCCTACGTTGCCGCGCTGCGCTTTTTCGTCCCCCGGGTAAAAGCCCGTTCGGTGGTGTCATCGGAGGCCCGTTCGAAGCTGATGGGCACCATTGTTGACGGCTATACCAACATCGCCACCATCAAGCTTTTCGCGCACAGCGATCTTGAACGTCAGTATGCCCGCGAAGCGATTCAGGAGCAGACGGATAAGACGCAGCATGCTAACCGGATGGTGACCAGCATGGACCTCACCTTATCAACGCTGAACGGAATCCTGATTGTCTCAACGTCAGGACTGGCGCTGTGGCTGTGGAGCGAGTCGCTGATCAGCGTTGGCGCCATTGCCCTGGCAACCGGCCTGGTGATCCGCCTGGTCAACATGTCCGGCTGGGTGATGTGGGTGGTAAACGGGATTTTTGAAAACATCGGTATGGTGCAGGACGGACTGAATACCATTTCACAACCGCTTAGCGTGCAGGATTCCTCAAAGGCAACACAGCTAAAGGTGACGCAGGGCGAGATTCGTTTCGACGCTATCCGTTTTGACTATGGCGGCGGCCGTCAGGTCATTGATGGCCTGAACCTGACCATCAAACCCGGTGAAAAAATTGGCCTGATTGGGCCTTCCGGTGCGGGTAAATCCACCCTGGTGAACCTGCTGCTGCGCCTGTACGACCTCAACGGCGGTCGTATCCTGATTGACGGTCAAAATATTGCTGAAGTGACGCAGGAGAGCCTGCGCAGCCAAATCGGGATGATCACCCAGGATACCTCGCTGCTGCATCGCTCTATTCGCGAAAACCTGTTGTACGGGCGGCCAGATGCCAGCGAAGAAGAACTCCAGTTAGCCATTCATCGCGCCCGCGCCGATGAGTTTATCCCGTTGCTGTCGGATTCTCAGGGCCGGTTTGGCCTGGATGCACATGTGGGTGAACGCGGCGTGAAACTGTCAGGCGGGCAGCGCCAGCGCGTAGCTATCGCCCGTGTCCTGTTGAAAGATGCGCCGATCCTGATTATGGATGAAGCGACGTCCGCGCTCGATTCCGAAGTGGAAGCCGCGATTCAGGAAAGCCTGGAATCCCTGATGCAGGGCAAAACGGTGATTGCCATCGCCCACCGCCTGTCCACCATTGCCAAAATGGATCGTCTGGTGGTGCTGGAAAAAGGCCAGATTGTGGAAATCGGTAGTCACTCTGAGCTACTGGCTCAAAATGGCCTGTATGCCCGTCTGTGGCAGCATCAGACGGGAGGATTTGTTGGCGCAGATTAATCGCCGCGTCGATATGGCAGGGCGTCACGGGCTTCTTCGGCCCAGAGATGGACGCCTTGCCGCTCCTGCTGCAGAAAGTCATCCACGGCCGCGCGCAGGCCGGGATGGCACAAATAGTGCCAGGAGTGGGTCATCTGGGGTTCAAAACCACGTACCAGTTTGTGCTCGCCCTGCGCGCCCGCATCAAAGCGTTGCAGCCTTTCCGCAATGGCGAAATCCATCCCCTGATAAAAACAGGTTTCGAAGTGAAGCCGGTCAAATTCCGCCAGGCAGCCCCAGTAGCGGCCATACAGGCTTTGGCCGTCCTTGAGGTAAAAGGCCATCGCCGCCGGTTGTTGCTGCAGACGGGCAATGACCACGCGAATATTGTCCGGCAGCCTCTCAGCCAGCAGGCTGAAGAAGGCGCGGGTCAGATAGGGCCGCTGGCCGCGCACTGCATAAGTATTGGCGTAGCAGGTATAGACAAAGTCCCACTGATCCTCGCGCAGTTGATCGCCGCGATACCAGTCAAATTCAAAACCGCTCTGCACCACCTGCTCGCGCTCTTTTCGCAGCTGTTTACGTTTACGCGACATCAGCGTATCCAGGAAATCCTGAAAGTCGCGATAGCCTCGATTGTGCCAGTGATACTGGCAGCCCAGGCGTGACAGCCAGTCAGGTTGCGCCGCCAGCAAGGCGTTCGCTTGCGGGTCGGTGAAGTTGATATGCGCACCACTCAGCCCCTGTTCAGCCAGCGCGTCCGGGAGAGCAGCAAGCAGTCGGGCGGCGGCATCCGCTGCGCCGAGTACGCGTGCCCCTGTGACCGGGCTGAAAGGAATCGCGCCCAGCCATTTCGGATAGTACGGAATCCCGGCGCGCTGACAGGCATCTGCCCAGGCGTGATCGAAAACGTATTCACCCTGAGAATGAAACTTTTGATAACCGGGAAGCGCGGCGCGAAGCACACCGGCCTCACGCCAGAGAAGGTGATCGGGCTGCCAGCCCCTTTCCGGCCGGACGCTGCCACTTTCTTCCAGGCTCAGCAAAAACGCGTGGCGTAAAAAAGGCTGTTGATCGGGTAACAGCGCATCCCATTCAGCGGCAGAGATATCTGAAAGCGAACTCAGGTGGAACAACGACATGCATAACTCCAGACAGCAACCGATGACACGTCAGTCAAGCAGGTTTTAGGGTTCAGGGAAAGCAGAACGGCACGGAATGCCTCATGCCAACGCGCGACCTGAAGCGTCGTTAGGTTTTGACGTTAATCCCGCCAGCTGTTCAAATGCCTGCAGAATCTGACAAAACAGCGAAGGAACGGACATGGCAAAAGCATTGGTGATCTTCCTACACGGCGTGGGCAGTAACGGCGACGATCTGGCCCCCATTGGCGACGACTGGGCAACCCTGCTCCCGGATGTGGCCTTTGCCTCACCGGATGCGCCTTACGTCTTTGAGCATGGCGCGGGCTATCAGTGGTTTAGCCTGGCCGGGATTACGCCGGAAAATCGCCCGGGTCGGGTGCGTGAAGCCCGCGAGGCCTTTGACCGCGTTATTCGTCATCTGATGGCGCAGCACGGAATGGCAGATCGCTGGGAAAACGTCATTCTGGTGGGCTTTTCGCAGGGCTCAATTATGGCGCTGGATCTGCTGGCTTCCGGGCGTTATCCGCTCGCGGGCGTGGTGGCGTTTTCCGGACGCCTGGCCTTTGACGGCCCGCTGACGCCAGCACCTCACACGCCAGCCCTGATAATTCATGGTCGTGCTGATACGGTCATACCGGCCAGTGAAAGCGAGTCGGCGGCCACTCGCCTGAAGGCGGCTGGCGTCCTGGTCGAAGCGGTATTTGAGCCGCAGACCGGTCACACGATTTCGGGTCAGGGCGCGATGCACGCCGCCGGGTTTATTGCTCAGTGCTTGCAGGACTAAACCGCAGACATGCCGGTTTGGCCCTCAGGCTAGCCCAACAGGTTAATGAGCGCGAAACCGGCAAAACTCATCAGTAACGAGCCAATGACATGCACCAGCGCACTGCTCATCGCCCACAGGTATTTGCCGGTCTGCAATAAGGTCATTAACTCTGCTGTAAACGTGGAAAACGTGGTAAGCCCGCCGCATAAGCCCGTAATGATGAGTAACCGCCAGGCGGGATCGAGTGAGGGATTTTTGATAAACCAGGCCATTGCACCGCCAATCACGAATCCGCCAATCAAATTCACCAGCAAAGTCCCCGGTGGCAGATTGGGGAAAAACGCATTAAAACGCATACCGAACCACCAACGCAGTACACAGCCCACACTGCCGCCCAAAATCACAGCCAATAGCGGTTTTAACATCACAGACTCCATTTCAGGATTTGCGCAGAAGAGGGTGGAGGGCCAGAAAAAATGCATGCACCTGACACTCCAGCTCCCGCGAAAGGATTAAGGATAATGTCAGGCGTCATCAGCCGCAGGTTACGCCTGCAGGCGGTTGGGAAAGGTGGAACGCCATCACCTTATGCGCGCCATAATACGACGCCTTTTTCTGACTGGCAACCACAGTTGAGCGGGGAAATCAGCAATGCCAACCGACGCCGTCTGGACAGATGCCCCCGCTCAGGCTGCCGCAAAGCAGACGGTTTTGGGCCACACAATTCAGGTTTCCTCTTGAGCCGTTTTCCGCTTAAATGGTGACCTGCCAGCGGCCTTAAAGGGCCGTTTAATGCCCTTCACGCATAGCGAAGGGATGAGCCTGTTCTGGAGCGGCCTGTGCGAACTGTCATTTTAGATACTGATATCGGCGTAGACGATGCCTTTGCTCTGGCTTATGCCGCCCGCACCCAACATTTGCTGGGCATTACTACGGTGTTTGGCAACGTTGCCGTGGGACAGGCCGTGAAAAACGCCCGGCTGTTTTGCCACAAAATGGCGATTGAGGTGCCGGTATACCGGGGCTGTTCACGTCCATTAGCCCAGGCGCCGAGCGCGCCTGCCCGACTGCATGGCGAAGATGGTTTAGGGGACGCGTTTGATAATCCCTTCAGCGATGAGGCACCCGGTGCCGTTCAGTTTATTATCGACAGCGTGCGGGCCCGTCCGGGTGAAATCACGCTTGTCGCGATAGGTCCGCTGACCAATATCGCCAGCGCAATCAATCAGGCGCCGGATATTATTCCGCTGGTGAAAGAGCTGGTCATAATGGGCGGCGCATTTGGCACGGATGGGCACAGCGGGAATGTCACGCCCTTCAGCGAATTTAATATCTGGAAAGATCCTCACGCCGCCGATCAGGTTCTCTCTTCCACCTTGCCGATCGTGGTGATCCCGCTCGATGTCACGCATAACGTCTTGATCCACAGCGATGAGGTCGATCGACTTCATCAACCCGTCCTGCATGCGATCTGCCGCCCCTATCTGGCATACAGCCTTGAGAAGGAAGGCTTTTCTGGTATGGCGCTGCATGACACGCTGACGATATCCTGGCTGTGTTTGCCTGACGCGTTCACGCTGGTGGAAAGCCCGCTTCGTGTCATTACGGAAGGCATTGCCTGCGGCCAGACGGTGCGTCAGTTGAGTGCCCTGGCGTCCCGGCATGATCCCTTCCGCAATCTGCCTCGACAGCGCATCGCACTGGGGGTTGATGCGGAGGCCGTGCGGAAACACTTTTTTCAGTTGCTCAGCCGATAAGCCTGGCGGCGAGACGGCTCCTGTCATCCACCGTTAGCGATCAAAATCGATAACGCCTTTAATCAACTCACGATTGTTGATAACCGCTTCCTCAAAGTGCTCTGCCAGCGTAGAGAAGGCGAAATGGCGGTTCAGCATCATTTCTGCTCGCAGTTTCCCGGCGGCCATGAGTTCACGCACCCGGTCAAAATCTTCGCGCGTAGCGTTCCGGCTGCCCATCAACGTACTCTCTTTTTTGTGGAATTCACTGTCGGGGATGACCAGGTCGCCTTTGTGCAGGCCTACATAAACCACCGTACCGCCATGCCGAATCAGGTTAACCGCCGCGTTCATGGCCGCCGGGTTGCCCGTGGCATCGATCAGGGTTAACGCCAGCTGACCGTTAAATCCAGCGCGCAGCTTGGCGATGAAATCGGCGTCAGCCGGGTTAAGCGCGGGAAGACCCAGCTGTTGACTGACGTGCTGGCGGCGGTATTCACTGGTGTCCGCCACGATGACCTGCGCGCCATTGGCCGCCGCGATGGCCGCCGCCCCCAGCCCAATAGGGCCAGCGCCCACCACCAGCACGGCATCGCCCTGTGCCACTGCCGCACGCCTTACCGCATGGGCGCTAATCGCAAAGGGTTCAATCAGCGCCGCCGCCTCAGGTGCCAGCGCGTCCACGGCCAACAGGTTTGACGCAGGCACGCTCAGATAGTCACAAAAGCCGCCATCCTGATGTACGCCAATAACTGAGATATGTTCACAACAGTTGGTTTTACCGCTTTGGCAGGCATCGCACTGATAACAGGAGAGATAGGGGATCAGCGCCACGCGCTGGCCAACGGCAAACCCCTCCACGGCGCTGCCTATTTCAACAATGTCTGCGCAGAGTTCATGCCCGAGTACCCGTGGATAGCTAAAAAAAGGTTGGTTTCCCGCCCAGGCATGGATATCCGTGCCGCAGATGCCCGCGCTGACAATTTTAATCAGCACCTCCCCTGGCGCGGGTTGAGGCGTTGCGCGCGTGGTCCAGACCATATTGCGTGGTTCGGCGATGACTAATGCTTTCATTGTTGTCATGGTAAGACTCCCGTTATCGTTAGCGCAGTTATGGCTAATCTTGCCGTGACAAGGCATTTCCTTTGCGCGTTCTGTGAAGCGTGACGGTTTTTTTGGGCCTTCAATGGTTTTTAATGCATAAAAAACCGGAGCCGCTCATGAGCCGTAGTCAGAATTTACGTCATAACGTGATCAACCATATGCTGGAAAGCATTGCCCAGGGTCATATTCAGTCGCCCCTGCCGCCACAGGCCGCCCTGGCTGAAATGTTTAATATCAGCCGCACTACGGTGCGGCATGCTCTGCGTTATCTGCACCAACGCGGCGTGCTGGAGAACGTAAAAGAGAGCTGGGTCATCGTGCGCGAGCCTGAAGAGCAAGACAGCCTCAGCGCCGTCACGCCAGCCATTGAGCTGCAGGCCAGCCAGGTGGAAAAACGCTTTTTTGATATGATTAATCAGCGACTGCTGCAGCCCGGTGACACGTTCAGCGAACTGCAACTGGCAAAACAGGCCAACGTCAGCCCGGTAGCGGTACGGGAATTCCTGCTGCATTTTATGCGTTATAACCTGCTGGAACCGGTTAAACGCGGCCACTGGCAGATGAAAAAGTTTTCACAGGAGTACGCCGAAAAGTTATTTGAGCTGCGCGAGATGCTGGAAACTCATGCGCTTACCCGCTTTCTAAATTTGCCCAGAGAGGATGAACGCTGGATCCAGGCCAGAGATCTACTGGATCGCCACCGATCGATGCGCGAAACGATCGCCAGCAACTATCGCCATTTTGCTGCCCTCGATAAAGAGCTGCACTGGCTGATCCTGTCTGCCGCCAACAACCCCTTTTTTAATCAGTCGCTGGAGATTATTTCAGTGATTTTTCATTCGCATTATCAGTGGGATGAAAGCGATCTTAAGCAGCGCAATATCGTCGCGCTGGAAGAGCATATGGCGATTCTGTCCGCCCTGATTGGCCGCCGGGATGTGGATGCGCTGTGCGCATTGCATAACCACCTGGCTACCGCCAAGCGCTCTATGGTACGGAGCATTAATCAGTACAATTAAAACCCGATTAAAAACCACAAAGCATTAGCTCCCGCACGATTTTGAAACAACTTTACAACATATCCTGTTCATTCCCCCTACTCTCAGCGCAACGCCCCGACGGCCTTGTACCGCCGGGCGACCGTAATACTCACAATAATGATGAATCGCCTGCCCGGGGAGATTGCCATGGAACACAGATCGGTTGTTGATCACGCGAACCCGTCCGACACTTCGCCCGATGAGGCGTTTGTGCCGTGGCGCAGTGATATCGTGCGCTCGCCGCGCATTCGTAAAGTCCAGATTACCGCCATGCTGCTGCTGCTGTTTGCTGCCGTCATTAACTACCTGGATCGCAGTTCGCTGTCTGTGGCCAACATGACCATTCGTGATGAAATGGGGCTGAGCGCCACCGAGATCGGCGTGCTGTTGTCTGCGTTTTCGCTGGCCTATGGGCTGGCGCAGTTGCCCGCCGGTGCGCTGCTGGACCGTAAAGGACCGCGCATTATGCTGGGCCTGGGAATGTTTATCTGGTCCCTGTTCCAGGCCGCGTCCGGACTGGTGCATAACTTTACGCAGTTTGTCCTGGTGCGTATTGGGCTCGGCATTGGTGAAGCCCCCATGAATCCGTGCGGGGTCAAGGTCATCAACGACTGGTTTAACATTAAAGATCGCGGTATGCCGATGGGGATGTTTAACGCCGCCTCGATGATTGGCTTATCCATCGCGCCGCCCATCCTGGCGGCCATGATGCTGGTTCTGGGCTGGCGCGGCATGTTTGTCACCATCGGGATTCTGGGTGTGTTTCTTGCCATCGGCTGGTACCTGGTTTACCGCGATCGCGATAACAAACAGCTAAGCGCTGAAGAGATCCACTACCTGCAGGCAGGCAGCGTGGCATCGCGTAAAGAGCCGATCAGCTTTCAAGAATGGCGTGGGCTGTTTAAACAACGCACCATGTGGGGCATGATGATTGGCTTCAGCGGCATCAACTATACCGCCTGGCTGTATATCGCCTGGCTGCCGGGCTATCTGCAATCCACCTATCATCTCGACCTGAAAAGCACGGGATTACTGGCGGCCATTCCCTTCCTGTTCGGTGCCGCAGGCATGCTGTTAAATGGCTATGTGGTTGATGCGCTGGTCAGGCGCGGCTGGGATGCGGTAAAAACCCGTAAAGTCTGCATTGTCAGCGGTATGATTCTGTCTGCCGGGTTTACCGCTATCGTGACGCGCGCGACCGACACCACCAGCGCCGTGACGCTGATTGGGATGGCGCTGTTTTGCATCCACTTTGCCGGTACTTCCTGTTGGGGTTTGATTCATGCCAACGTCACCGCGCGTATGACGGCGTCCGTGGGCAGCATTCAAAACTTCGCCAGCTTTATCTTTGCCTCGTTTGCGCCGGTCGTGACCGGATGGGTGCTGGATACCACCAAATCATTCAGCCTGGCGCTGATGATTTGCGCCTGCGTCACCCTGGTTGGCGCCCTGGCGTACCTGCTGCTGGTGCGCAAACCCATCACGGACGGCGCCTGATATCCCCGATTCAGGTCAGCGGGTGGAGGGTCACGCCATGGCGCGCACCATAACGCTGAATGCCCGCAATCGCTTTATCAATACTGAGCGGCGGCGGCGCAGGCAGTAGCGGGGCGCGCTCCCGGAGCGCCGAATCGAACCGGGAAAAGGTGGCAAAATCGTGGGGGAAGCGCGTTTCATCTACCCCGACTAATGCGCCCTCTTCCCTGGCGAAGGCCAACAGCTGTTTCCAGCGATCGACGTCCGCCAGGCCAATGCTGTCGGTGCCGTGCGAATACAGCATCATATCGATATGGTTGAAAGGCGGCTGCTTTTCAAGAAAGCGCTGTAGCGCATCAGCCGACGGCACGGATGGAAACATCAGCCAGAACGGAATTGCGTGCTGCTGCATGCTGCACCAGGGATCCATAAGTAAAAAGCTGTCTACCGTCAGCCGGGCAGGCAATATGCCCGCCGCCAGATACCAGTCGCGATAAATTTCAGCGACCACGAAACTCAGCGCTTCGGGATGGTCGTAGCGAATCTCCATCAGCCGCCAGCGCTGGGCTTCTGCCAGCTTTTTCAGTGGCGAAATCAGGTAGCCATCCAGCCCCCATTCGGCTTCAGGGACGTGGTCGGTGATAGCAGGCGGTTCCCAACGCGCCCGATCCACGCCTGCCCGCGCCAGATATTCCGCCACTCTCGGCCCGCCCTGCAAATACTCCTTTTCGGTTGCGCCGCCGGGGGCGCCAAACTGAAAGAAAGAGCGGTCACTGGTGCGCGTTACCGGCCACTGTCGCGTACAGTGATTAATGAACAGTGTTGATCCCGCCGGTAATCCTCCCAGCAGAAACTCATTGAAGGCCAGCGGCATGTCGCGCAGCTTCAGGCGGAAATAGTGCATTTTTTCCAGCAGGAGGCGATCCTGACTCGGATCCTGCATGTGGTGCACGGCAAGCTTAGGCCAGGTCGCCAGCAACGCTGCTGCCACGGCCTTGCCGTTTTCAAATTCGGACTGGGCGTCATCCGGATCGCTCTGCTGTACCCGCACCGGGCACAAAAACGTTTGCGGTAGCCACGGCGTTCCCATCGCCGCGGCCAGATGCACCATGGCACCGTTAGTGGCACCGACAAACGCAGCCGGATAATCGCGCTGCGGATAGGTACTGACCATCCATTCGGCGATGCCTTCGACGTCCAGTTCACTGGCCTGTTTGTGACTGATGCCCTCGGCCAGGCCACTGACCGCATAGCCCCACTCACGCAGCCGGGTCGGTAACCGATCAAGTGAAGGCAGTAAGCGGTCTAACATGGGCGACTGGCCTGGACTGGCAAAAGGCCGATCGTGCAGCGCATTCGCTAAGGCCAGCAGCATCGTGGCGGCTGAATCAAACCGGGCAATGCCCTTGGGAGGTTTACTCATGCTGGCTCTCCTGCTGAATACGCGCCAAAAAAGGTCGGATGGCGTGGCAGAAACTCCACGGATAGACATAGTGCAGCCGGTGCGTGCCGCCGCGCAGGGTGATTTTTTCACTGTGCGGCAGCAGCCCCGCCAGCTCATCCAGCCAGCGCGCCGGGCAAACCGGATCGCGCGAGCCTCTCAGCAAGAGGGTTGGCGCGGTGAGATAGGTCAGGTGGTGTTCGATAGGATCGTTCAGCATGGCGCGCAGGGTGCCAAAGGCTCGCGGCAAACCGGCTTTCGCCCAGTCAATTCGGGCCAGCGAGTCGGGCGATCGATGCGCTTCCATTCGGCTGTTACGCCAGCCTCGCCATATCTGACGAACCACGCTGCGCGCGTGGCGATCGGCGGTGGGCCCCTGTAATACCAGGCCTGCCACCGCTTCGGGGTATTTATCCGCCAGAGCCGCCAGCACCTGGCAGCCAAAAGCGCTCCCAACCCAGATCGCCCGCTGAAATCCGTTATGCTGTAACCATTGCCACAGGATATCGGCCAGCGCTTTCACCGAAAGAACCGGTGCGGATGCGGGCAACGCACTACCGCCAAAGCCTGGCAGGTCGGGCACCAGAACGTGATAATCCCGTCCCAGCGCCAGTGCCAGTGATTCCATCGACCGCCCCGACATTACCAGGCCGTGAATCAGCACCACGGGCAACCCCTGAGGTTCCTCAGGCGTGACGCGGGTAAACATGCGCCAGTCACCGATCTGTTGATAATAACCCGCCAATCCCGCGTGATGACTGCGTGGTGAAACCGGCGGCGTTTGCTTCATTTGCTGCCAGCGTTTCGTGCCCCACATGACCGCCGCGACACCTAAGCCGATCCCGGCGGCAAGCGCCATGCCCTGCCGCTTTCTACACTGGATGGTACGCCTCATCAGCTGCTCCTGTTCCTGGGTATCCATTGAGTGTAGGACGGGAATGGCAGAGGCAGGCGGTTAATGCATTGGGTCAGGCAATGGTATGGCGCAGGCGGCCGATTTTTTCGATCTCAACCTCAACCACATCGCCACTGAACATGAACAGCGGCGGCGTGCGTTTTTTACCCACGCCGCCCGGTGAACCCGTGATAATCACATCGCCTGGCGACAGCGGGCTAAAGGCGGAAACGTATTCAATAATGTTGGCTACCGGATGCACCATGCTGCCGGTGGTATCGTTTTGTACTTCCTGACCGTTCAGCACCGTTTTAATGGTCAACTGCTGCGGATCAGGGATCTCGTCGGCGGTAGTCATCCAGGGCCCGAAGCCTCCGGTTTGCGGCCAGTTTTTCCCTGCGGTAAACCAGGTAAACTGCATGTCGCGCACCGTCGCATCCATAAAGCAGCTGTATCCTGCCACCGCGCTCAGCGCCTCTTCCGCCTTAACCTGATGCGCAGGCTGGCCGATGATCACCGCCAGTTCCCCCTCGTAATCAAACTCCTGGGTGGTGGTGGGTTTTTGCAACGGTTGCTCATGGCCGACCAGGGAGTCAGCAAAGCGTACAAATAACGTGGGGGCATCCAGCGTGGCGGCGAATTCCTGGCGTTTATCGGCATAGTTCATGCCCACGCAAAACACTTTACCAGGCTGCTCGATGACGGGCAGAAACTGCACAGTTGACCAAACATGATCGGCGGGCATCGCCTCAAAAGCAGTCAGGTCGGCCAGTGACGAGCGCGTCAGGAAGGTTTTTAAATCCGGGCAGGCTTTTCCCAGGCGCATACCGACATCCACTACGCCCTGAGCCTTAACGATACCAAAGCTTTTCTTCCCCTGTTCAGGAAGGTAAAAACTGCATAGCTGCATGACCGCCTCATGATGATTACGGGTTATAACCGCATGTTTTACAAGAAATTGGCGCGCAGAGTAGCAAAAATAGCGATGAAAATCGTACCTCGTTTGGCACATCGGATGTCCAGATGTATCACGTTGTGTCAACAGGAGGATGTCAGGAAGGTCACGCAGATAAGGGTGTCGTTATGACAGGGGACAATCAAAAGGGGGGGCGAGATAACGAGGTGATAATCACCGGTCAATCCCTGACCGCGACTATCGAGGGTATTCGGTGGGCGCTTAGTTCAGCGCGCCTGGCGGTACGTGTTTAAAGGTTTCGACATAAGCGTGGAACACGTACTTAAAAAAACGTTTCATACATCATCCGGTTAAAATTTTGTTGAATATCTACAGCAAAAGTATAGCTCCTGCTGTTTAAAGCATCAATAAATTTTGAACCAGATCACAAAATTCACTTTTAACTGCGTTACTGAAACAGGGCCAGGTGCTCTGCAAGAATGGTTGACCCAATAGCAATCAGGACCAGGCCGCCCAGCACTTCAGCCCATTTGCCCAACACCGGTCCGATAAAACGCCCAATCAGCACGCCGGTGGTGGCCATTACGGTGGTTGCCGCACCGATAGTCAGGGCCGTGGTCACGATATTTACCTGCAGGAACGCCAGTCCAACCCCGACGGCCAGGGCATCAAGACTGGTTGCGACCGCCGTGGTGGCCAGTACCATGAAGCCGTGACTCTGCGGTGCTTCACAAGGCTCTGTGGCTGTTTTGCGGAAGCCTTCCATCATCATACGCGCGCCAAGAAAGGCCAGCAGGAAAAAGGCAATCCAGTGATCCCATGCCGCTACGTACTGGCTGGCTGCCAGGCCCAGCGCCCAACCGATAAGCGGCGTCAGGGCTTCGATACAACCGAAAATCAGACCGGTCCGCACGGCTTCCTTCAGGCCAGGACGATGCAAGGTTGCACCTTTGCCCAGTGCGGCGGCAAACGCGTCCATTGACATTCCAAAAGCAAGAATAAGCGTGGCAATAAAGGTCATGATTCGTTCACTTGGGATGAAAAAGCACGGCTTCATGCTAAATCCATCACACAATTTGCTCGGTTATTTAAAAAGTGCGCGCAGTCTATCACGCGATAATAGATATAAAAAGACAATAAAATCAGGGATTTAAGTATAGCAAAGGCTATAACTCATAACAGTCGCTATGAATGCCGCTAAGTTAATGTCATTTAAGCCTTTTCTCGACAGCTTTCCTCCGGGAATGACAGGTAGCGGCAGAGCATGATTGAACCTCTGCACGGAATACCGGAAAATGTCCGGCTGATAAACAGAGAACACTGCTCATGAATAACCCTTTCGAGTCCTTAATCCTTCCCGGTGGCATTTTACTGCTGGGCTTTCTGTCTGCCCTGCTGCTACCCGCACCGGCTTTTAGCCTGACGGTGGCGCAGCATTTGCAGCAGCTGTTTCATTTACAGGATCTGAGCCAGCTGTACACCCTGGTGTTCTGCCTGTGGTTCCTGGTGCTGGGCGCGCTGGAGTTTTTTGTTATCCGCTTTGTCTGGCGTCGCTGGTTCAAGGTGTGACAACGCTGTCCTGCAAAAGCGGCCTGGATACAGGGCTGCCGGGCGGTTGGCCCTGGCCGGTTTTCTGTTCTGAAGAAAATCTTAAAATTGCGCTGTCACGCGTATTTCCTGAGGCGTCGCAACCGTGCTGGCATCCTGCATGGGGCAACTCCTGAGGTCACAAAAATGTAACATTTGTTTTACACAAATGGGCCAGATACACCAACGATTAAAAATTCACCTCAAAGAATAAAATTAAATAAACGCCATTTTTCATAAGTTTAAATTATTCCTTCCCTTGGGTGACATTTTCACCCTGCACCATAAAGAGGCAATCTCGCAACATCCATTTTAACTTAACTCACTGAGTTAAAAGAAAAATCTCCCTTATACCCAGCCAGGCATTATGATTATTTCTTATGCTGAATCATTTCTGCATTTAAAAAATAAACAAATGTTTAAATCCGATACGAGAATGTTATATTTGGGCAACAAAGCATAACGTTGAGTTAACTCGTTATCGTCGCTTTAACCCATACCTGAGTCTTAACCCGGAAATAGCGCAACGCGCTCATCAGAAGCGTGACTATTTCGCCTGCAACGCTGTTGAGCTTCAGGTCAACAGAAGAGGAGATGTCGCCTCATGTGCAAATCAGCTGTAAATCTTGCGCTCATGATGAGTGTTAGCGGAAAGGACACCACCAGGGCGCAGGAGCGTAAAGACGTTGATGTACTGCTTATTGGCGCAGGCGTCATGAGTGCTACGTTAGGAACCTGGCTTCAGGATCTGGAACCTGACTGGTCCATCGAAATGGTGGAGCGGCTGGGACACGTAGCGGAAGAGTCTTCAAATGGCTGGAACAACGCGGGTACAGGCCATGCGGCGCTGGCCGAGTTGAACTATACGCCTCAGCGAGCCGATGGCAGTATCGATATCGCCAAAGCCGTTGCGATTAACGAGTCATTCCAAATTTCTCGCCAGTTCTGGGCTTATCACGTTCAGAAAGGCAACCTGCATACGCCGAAAAGCTTTATTCACAGTACTCCGCACATGAGCTTTGTCTGGGGCGATGATAATGTCTCGTTCCTGCGCAAGCGCTTTACTGCCTTACAGAAAAGCACGCTGTTCCGCGGCATGGCTTACTCTGAAGATCCGCAACAAATCGCACAGTGGATTCCGCTGGTCATGAAAGGCCGTGCGTCGAATCAGAAAGTGGCAGCAACCTGGACAGACATGGGTACCGACGTCGATTTCGGTGAAGTAACGCGCCAGCTGATTGCTTCCCTGGAGCAAAAAGCCAACTTCCGTTTACGGATGCATCAGGAAGTGCGCGAGATTACCCGCCTTAATGATGGCCGCTGGCAGGTGACGCTCGTCTGCATGAAAGAGGGTACACGCCGCACGTTGACGGCTGGAAAGATCTTTATTGGCGCGGGCGGTGCGGCGCTGCCGCTGCTGCAGAAAGCCGGCATTCCGGAAGCCAACGGCTATGCGGGCTTCCCGGTTGGCGGTTCCTTCCTGGTCACCGAGAATCCAGACGTCGTAAAACAGCACATGGCGAAAGTCTATGGCAAAGCCAGCGTGGGCGCGCCACCGATGTCCGTGCCCCATGTCGATACGCGTGTGCTGAACGGCAAGCAGGTGCTGCTGTTTGGTCCCTTTGCGACCTTCTCGACCAAATTCCTGAAGCAGGGCTCGCTGCTGGATATGTTTGCCTCACTCAACAGCACCAACGTAATGCCCATGATCAAGGTCGGACTGAAAAGCTTTGATCTGGTGAAATACCTGATGGATCAGGTGCTGCAAAGTGACCGCGATCGTATGGATGCACTGCGTGCTTATGTGCCACAGGCGAAACAGGAAGACTGGCGCCTGGTGACGGCCGGGCAGCGCGTGCAAATCATCAAGAAAGATGAGAAAGAAGGCGCAGTGCTGCGTTTAGGCACGGAAGTGGTGTCGTCCGAAGACGGCTCTGTCTCTGCGTTGCTGGGTGCCTCGCCAGGTGCCTCGACCGCCGCGCCGATTATGCTGGAGCTGCTGCATAAGGTCTATCCGGAGCAGATGGCGTCGCCGGAGTGGCAAAATAAAATCCGTGCCGTGGTGCCGTCCTGGGGCCGTAAGCTGAATGGCGATGTGGCGCTGACTGAAAAAGTACTGGCAGAAACCAGCCGTATCCTGCAGCTCAAATATACGCCGGTTACGCCAGTGGCTGCCAACGATGAAGGCCGTGAAACCGCCTATGTCATAGGCAAATAACCCACGGCAGCTCGCAAAACATCATCGCTACGTGCGCATTCGTGGCGATGATGTGCCGGAAATCCAGAACGAAACGTCGCCCTTGACGACCGCGTCAGGCCCACCGGACTAGAGAAGCCTGAAGGCATCGACCAGCATCCAGATCGTGGTCGCCACTAACGACAGCGCCATCAGGCTGTTAAACAGCTGGCGTTTCCAGTTGATTTGCAGGTGACCGCGCAGGCGGTCACCCAGCGCAGCCCACAATAAAATGCACGGCAGATTGAGCAACATAAAAGCCCCCATCACGGTCAGCACGCCACTGCTGGCGCTGTAGAGCAGTGCCACGTTGCTGGCCATTAACCAGGCTTTTGGATTGATAGCCTGAAAACAGGCCCCACCCACCAGGGTCATGGGCTGCGGCTTTGCACGCGCTTCGGGGGCATTCGCCCGAAATATTTTCCATGACAGCCATAACAAATAACCACATCCCACCAGCGTCAGCGGCAGACGCACAGATGCCATCCAGTGCAGCAGGACTTCCAGCGCCAGCCCCGCAATGACGGTTTGTAGCGCACAGCCAATCAAAATGCCAAACACCATCGGTAACGTCCGGCGCATACCAAAGTTAACACCGGAAGTGGCGAGCAACAGATTATTTGGCCCCGGCGTAATCGACATCACGGTGACATAACTAAAGAAGGAAGGATCGAGCATAGTGGCGTTCCTGATGAAAGAGAGAACACCATGCTACGATCAGAAAAGCTATGGTAACAGAGACAAGAAATCGCTATTTTGATGGGTACAATCAGAACTGATTCCAACTGTACCTGTTACCTGCGGAGGCAATTGTGTCCCCTGAAACTCAGTCCGAGCACAGGCTTTATCAGCAACTGGCCGACAGCTTTGCCGAGGCCATTCACAAGGGCACGCTAAAACCGGGCAAGCGCTTACCCGCCATCCGGCGCGTTGCTCAGTCACATCAGGTCAGCGTGAACACCGTGCTGAATGCCTGGCAGCTGCTGGAGAATCGCGGTCTGATTGAGGCGCGCCCGCAATCGGGCTACTACGTGCGCGGCGTGCTGCCGGTGGTGACGCGAGATGCCCAGCACTCTGCCCGGGTGGTTCGCGATCCAGGCAACGAGAAGCTGGACTTGATTGATAAGGTTTTCGCCGCACAAAATCATCCGGATTACACCAATATTTCGCTGGCCTGTCCGCAGGACAGTGACCTGTTTCCGTCAGCCAGACTGGCGCGCATTACGGCCTCTCTGCTACGTCGCGATCCACAACTTATTGGTCGCTACGCGCTTCCGCCGGGTAGTGAGCGCTTACGGGAGGAGATTGCGCGACGTGCCTTGCATAGTGGCCAGTCGCTCGCCGCCGATGAGATCACCCTTACCCATGGCTGCATGGAGGCACTTCAGCTGGCACTCAGGGCGGTGACCCGGCCGGGTGATTGTGTCGGTCTGGAATCCCCCACCTATTTCTTCCTGTTTCCCCTGCTGGCATCGCTGGGCCTAAAGGCACTGGAGATTCCTACCGATCCTCAGCGCGGCCTGTCGCTGGATGCACTTGAGATGCTGCTCCAGGAAAAGCGTATTCAGGCGCTGGTTGCCATGCCCTCTGCGCAGAACCCGCTGGGCTTTGGAATGTCGTTGCCCGACAAGAAAAGGCTCGCAAAGTTAGTGAACACTTACAACGTTCCTTTGATTGAGGACGGGCTTTACGATGAGTTGCAGTTTGACTGGCCGCTGTCTCCTACGGTGAAGTCATTCGATCAGCATGGCTGGGTGCTCTACTGCACCAGTTTCACGAAAACCGTTGCACCCGATTTTCGCATCGGCTGGATTGCAGCCGGCCGCTTTCATGATTCCATTGCACGCCTTAAAGCCGTGTCATCCATGGCGGAATCGGCCCTGCTGTCTGAAACGCTGGCAGAATTTCTTGCCAACGGAGGCTATGACCACCATCTGCGCAGCCTGCGCCGTAGCTATGCCAGCAATCTGGATGAAGCGCGCGGTTTGATTGCGCAGCATTTTCCTCAGGGTACCCGGGCTACGTTACCGCGCGGCGGCTTCGTTTTTTGGGTCGAACTGCCCGGCAATGTGAATACCACAGAGATGTTTACCCGTCTGTTGAAAGAGCAGATTTGTGTCACGCCAGGTGCACTGTATTCGCTGAGCGAGCGCTATAACCATGCATTGCGCCTCTCATGCTGCTATCCGTTTGATCAGCGCTATGTTCGCGCCATCATCCGCGCGGGGGCGGTTGCCTGCGAACTCGCTGGCCTGCCGCCGGGCCAGGATCAGGGCGTGCCATTACGTCCCCAAATGGTATAGCCATGCCGTTCAGTGAGGCGTTCGTAGTAGGTCCGCACGGCCGGTAAATCAGGATGGTCAAGCGGCGTTTCAAACCAGCGGTTAACGGCCAGCCCAATAGGGATGTCCGCCAGACTGAAGTTACGCCCGGCAACGTAGCGACCGGTATGTTCCAGCTGCTGATTGAGGATGCCCATGGTGTGGGACCAGCCTTTACAGGCGGCGGCCAACAGTCTTGGGTCCTGATGGGCGGGCGAATTACGCACCAGTGACATAAACGCATAGCGCCATGAGGTGTTAAGTTCCGTCGACTGCCAGTCCATCCACTGATCCACCGGCGCACGCGCACGCGGATTGTCGGGATAGAGCCAGTCGCCACCGTAGGCGGTGGCCAGATAGCGTAGAATGGCGTTGGACTCCCACATCGTCAGGTCTTCATCAATCAACACCGGGATCATGGCGTTAGGATTAAGCGCGATAAATTCAGGAGAGTGCGTGGATTTGTACCCTTCTCCCCACTCTTCACGTTCGTAGAGCAGGTCCAGTTCGTCACACAGCCAAAGTACTTTGCGCACGTTGATTGAGGAGGCGCGTCCAAGAATTTTTAACATAGCAGGCTCCATCCAGTTGCTTAACTTATTCATAGCCCTGTTAACTGACATAAGCAATTGCCGGAGCAAGAAAAAACATCTTTACCTCATTCACAAGGAGTCAAAATGCACGTTGCGTTTAAACAAGTAGATGTATTTACTTCGGCCGCGTTTAACGGCAATCCCCTGGCCGTCATCATGGATGCACAAGGTCTGGACGACAGCCAGATGGCGGCCATCGCACGCTGGACTAACTTATCTGAAACGACCTTTGTCCTGCCGCCGCAGGATAATCAGGCCGACTACCGCGTGCGTATCTTCACCGTAGAGGGCGAACTGCCCTTTGCCGGCCATCCGACGCTCGGTACCGCTCATGCTTTACTGGAAGCGGGCTTCCAGACAAAAACGCCGGGGGTAATAATTCAGGAATGCGGCGTGGGCAACGTGAAGATAAAAATTGCCGACGACAGCACGCTGGCCTTTGCCGCGCCAAAAGCCACCTTAACACCGTTTCATGATGCGCTTATCAGCGCGGCGCTCAACAGCCATGCGCTCGATACCGCGCAGGATGCCGTGGTGGTCGATATGGGCATCCGCTGGCTGCTGATCCCGATGATCAGTGCCGATGCGGTCCTGGCAATTAAGCCTGATATTGCGGATTTACAGCGGCTTGTCCATCACGCCAACGTCACTGGCATTATGCCATTCGGCCCACTGCCCGCAGGAGAAGCGGAACAGTACGAGGTTCGCGGCCTGATAATTGAGCATGGAAGCCTGACCGAAGATCCGATCACCGGCAGCGCCAATGCCTGTCTGGCACGTTACTTCGCCGCTCAGGGCAAAACGCAGGATTATCGCGTCCGTCAGGGTACTCAGGTAAACCGACAGGGACGCGTGACGGTGGAATATCAGGGCGATACGATCTGGATCGGGGGGAAAACCGTGACGGTGATAGAGGGCACCATCAGGCGCTAACCCGGAAGCCGCCCTAAAATTACAGCGCCTGACCACCCGATGCTTCGATACGCTGCGCAGTGATCCAGCTGGTTTCCTCACTGAGGATGGCGCAAACGGCATCGCCGATATCGTCTGGCAGGCCCACCCGGCCCAGGGCGGTTAATGCGGCGATAGTGTCATTGACCGTTTTATCATCACGCACGCGCCCGCCGCCAAAGTCGGTCTCAATGGCACCCGGCGCCAGGATGTTAACGCGAATGCGCCGCTCGCCCAGTTCTTTAGCCTGATAGCGCGTCAGCACTTCCATCGCGCCCTTCATTGAGGCATAGGTTCCGGAACCGGGGTACGTCAGGCGGGTTAATCCGCTGGAGATATTCAGAATGCGCCCGCCGTCTGCTATCGCAGGCAATAGCGTCTGAGTCAGGAAGTAAGGCCCCTTGAAATGCACATTCATCAGCGCATCAAATTCAGCCTCGGTGGTCTCAATAAAAGGTTTATAGTGCCCATGGCCGGCATTGTTCACTAAATAATCAAATGTCTCACGCTGCCAGTGCTGTTGCAGTGCATTTTTCACTTCAGACATGAAACGATCAAACTGGCTCAGGTCGCCGACATCCAGCTGGAGCGCCACTGCGCGGCCGCCTGCGCTTTCAATTTCCCTTACCACGTCCTGCGCTTCATGTTGATGACTGCGGTAGGTCAGAATGATATCCCGGCCCTTAGCCGCCAGTTTTACCGCTGCATTCCGGCCTAAACCGCGATTAGCGCCCGTGATCAAGACGATTTTACTATTCATGTTGATTTCCTGTTGCAAAATTGAACACAGGTTGAAGATATTCTTTAATAATTGTTCTATAAACGCTTAAGAACGAGCAGCACTGTTCCACTTACAACAACAATCGGCAGGCCATATGGATAAAATTCATGCAATGCAGGTTTTCGTCAGAGTTGCAGAGATGGGCAGTTTTACGGCAGCAGCAGAAAGTCTTGGGCTGCCAAAAGGAAGCGTCTCGCGACAAATTCAGGCGCTGGAAAATCAGATGGGAACGCGTCTTTTGCACCGCACCACTCGTCGGGTGCAACTTACCCAGGATGGCTTAGTTTATTACGACCGCTGTCTGGATTTGCTGTCGATGATTAGTGATATGGATAGCCTGTTCCAGCACGATCCCGCCACTTTAAGCGGTAAGCTACGGGTGGATATGTCCGCCGCGATGGCGACCGATCTGATCCTGCCCCGCCTGCCAGAATTTTTGCAGCATTATCCCGGCGTTGAAATCGAGCTCAGCAGCAACGATCGCCAGGTTGACGTTATCCGCGAAGGGTTTGACTGCGTGATCCGCGTTGGCGAGCTGAAGGATTCGGGCCTCATCGCCCGCCGTATCGGCACCCACACCTTAATTAACTGCGCCAGCCCTGGCTATCTTTCACGTTTTGGCCGGCCGATTCGGCTTGAAGAGCTGTCGCAGCATGCCATGGTGCATTACAGTCAGCAGCTCGGCCAGCCTGCCCAGGGCTTTGAGTTTTTCGATGGCAAGCAGTGCCACTATGTGCACACCGGCGGGGTTGTCACCGTCAACAGCACCGAAACCTATCGCGCGGCCTGCCTCGCGGGGCTGGGCATTATACAGGTGCCGACCGTGGGGATTCACAAATATCTGGAAAGCGGTGAGTTGGTGGAGGTGCTGCATGCCTTCCCGGCAAAACCGATGCCGATTCATTTACTTTATCCCCATCGCCGTAACGTCGCCCGTCGCGTTCGGGTATTTATGGAGTGGTTAAGTCAGGTGCTTCAGGAGTATGTCACCTGAGAGGCTATAATGTGTTTTTTACGTTTAACAGGAAGTGAATGTCTATGACAGACGAACAGGACAACGCAAAAGACGCACAGTCACCCAAACCACTGATTGATATCAAAACAGGTAACAAGTCTGTCGATCGTTCGATCGTGCGGGTTTCACGTTTTGCCACCTGGTTTCAGGCCATACCCGCCGTTGCCCATTTTATTCGTGCGCTTGACCGGTTTAACGATCGTCTCGGTAGCCAGTTTGGCGCAGCCATTACCTATTTTTCATTTTTATCATTAATCCCGATTTTAATGGTGTCCTTTGCCGCCGTGGGTTTTGTGCTGGCATCGAATCAGGATCTGCTGACCGATATCATCAACAAAATCGTCAGCAGCATCAGCGATCCCTCACTGGCAACGACCTTGAAAAATACCGTCAACACGGCCATTCAACAGCGCGCGACCGTGGGGATTACGGGTCTGCTGTTGGCGCTATATTCGGGCCTGAACTGGATGGGCAACCTGCGGGAAGCGATTCGCGCTCAGTCGCGTGACGTCTGGGAACGCCAGCCCGACGATAAAGAGAAAATCTGGAAACGCTATATTCGCGACTTCTTATCGCTGACAGGATTGATGCTGGCTCTGGTCATTACCCTGTCGTTAACCTCTGTCGCAGGCTCTGCCCAGGCGATGATCGTGAGCGCGTTAGGTCTGGATGGCATCGAATGGTTACGTCCTGCGCTGACAATTATCGCGACCTCGATTTCCGTAATGGCAAACTATTTGTTGTTCCTGTGGATTTTCTGGATTTTGCCTCGCCATAAGCCCCGTAAGAAGGCGCTGCTGCGCGGTACGCTGCTGGCGGCAGTGGGTTTCGAAATCATCAAGTTTGTCATGACGCTGACCTTACCAAAACTGGCCACCTCGCCCTCAGGTGCCGCATTTGGGTCGGTATTGGGATTAATGGCCTTCTTTTATTTCTTTGCTCGTCTGACGCTGTTTTGCGCCGCATGGATTGCCACCGCGAAATACAAAGACGATCCGCGTATGCCGGAAAAAGGCGCGCTAACCACTCACAAATGACAATACTGCGTTAAACCAGCGTAAAATATCCCCCTCCGGTTATTTATTCATCAACTTACAGGATGAATAACTGAGGGGTCACTTTTCTTCAGCGCTTTCTTAGAGTATCTCGCCATATTTGCGTCACTTAACGCTGCCATTCTCCGGCATTTAACACATCACAAAAATTTTCCACTTTTGCCGGCGCAACGTCGCTAACCACGCGGCTTTCCGCCATTGAATGCCGTTATACAGGTGCGTAAGATTCCCTATCTGTCATTAAAAATAAGAAACATTTATGCAAGCCTCCATCTCAGAACCGCTCGATCAGCAAAACGATCCCACGCCAGTAAACTCACGAAGTAAAGTGGTTATCGCCTCGCTGGTTGGCACCGCTATCGAATTCTTCGATTTCTATATTTATGCCACCGCAGCCGTCATCGTTTTCCCTCATATCTTCTTTCCTCAGGGTGATGCGACCGTCGCGACGTTGCAGTCGCTGGCCACCTTTGCGATTGCGTTCATCGCCCGTCCCATCGGCTCTGCCCTGTTTGGTCACTTTGGCGATCGCGTAGGCCGTAAAGCCACCTTGGTTGCCTCACTGCTGACGATGGGGATCTCGACCGTGGTTATCGGTTTATTACCCAGCTACCAGAGCATTGGCGTTCTGGCTCCGCTGCTGTTGGCGCTGGCGCGTTTTGGTCAGGGGTTGGGCCTGGGCGGTGAGTGGGGCGGCGCAGCCCTGCTGGCGACGGAAAATGCACCTGCCAAAAAGCGGGCGCTGTACGGCTCCTTCCCGCAGTTGGGCGCACCGATTGGCTTTTTCTTTGCCAACGGCACCTTTCTACTGCTCTCCTGGCTGCTGACCGATGAGCAATTTATGCAATGGGGCTGGCGCGTCCCTTTTGTTCTGTCTGCCGTACTGGTCTTGATTGGTCTGTACGTACGCGTATCGCTGCATGAAAGCCCGGTATTCGCCAAAGTACAGAAAGAGAAGAAACAGGTACGTGTGCCGATTGCCTCGCTCCTGAGCAAACATCTGACGGCAACGATACTTGGCACCTTTATCATGCTTGCCACCTATACGCTGTTTTACATCATGACCGTTTACTCAATGAGTTACGGCACCGCCGCCGCGCCAGCCGGACTGGGGATATCCCGTAACAGTATGCTGTGGATGCTGATGATGGCGGTGATTGGATTTGGCGTGATGGTGCCGATTGCGGGCCTGCTTGCTGACCGCTTTGGTCGCCGTAAAACCATGATCGTCATTACGCTGATGATTATTGGCTTTTCATTCCTGTTTCCGGCCATGCTGGGATCCGGCTCTCAGGCGCTGGTGATGGCGTTCCTGCTGCTGGGCTTGAGCATTATGGGGCTGACGTTTGGCCCGATGGGTGCGCTGCTGCCTGAGCTGTTCCCGACGGAAGTGCGTTATACCGGCGCATCCTTCTCCTATAATCTGTCGTCGATTTTAGGTGCGTCGGTTGCGCCCTATATTGCGACCTGGCTGAACGCGCACTATGGCCTATATGCTGTCGGATTGTACCTGGCTTCCATGGCTTTTCTGACGCTGATTGCACTGATTGCCTGCAAAGAAACCCGGCATCAAACGCTGTATGAAGTGTGATACCCGATAACGTTAAAGACACTCAACCCGGCTCAGGCCGGGTTTTTTATCGTTTCCGATCACGCTATTTCGCTTTAAGCCAGGCCATAAAATCGTCGATAAAGACACGGGTTTTTAGTGGTAACAGACGGTTGGGTAAGGTAATGGCGTAAGTGGTCATTGAGAGCGTATTTTCAATCCGCCAGTCTGGTAACACGCGGCGTAACTGCCCGTTGAGCAAATAACCATTTGCAATAAAGGTGGGGATTAACGCAATACCCACACCCTGCAATATCGCATCGATCATGGCATCACTGTTATTTATCATCAGCCGGGGCGTAAGTGTAACGCTCTCCATCGTGTCGTTTAACCAGAAACGCCATTCACCGCGAAACTGTGCGTCGTCAGGGAAGAAAATATTATGCTGTTTGAGGTCGCCCGGCATATCAGGCAGCCTTTGATCGTAGTGCTCTGCACATACTAAAACATAGTCAACAGGCATTAATGCCCGCGCTACCATATTGATGGGTGGCGTATCCGTGACGCGCAATGCCAGGTCGTACGACTCATGCGTGAGATTAATCAGATGGTCAGTGAGATTGAGCTCAATATTGATTTCAGCATAGCGTCGCAGAAAACCAGGCAGGAACGGCGTCAGTAAAATCTTCCCAAGCGTTGTCGGCGCAGTAATACGCAGTAACCCCTTAGGGACATCGCTGTAACTGTCTGCCTGAGAAAACAGGGATTTAGTTGCGGCGATAACTGATAAAGCCTGGTGATATATTTCCTGCCCGGCCTCGGTCACAGCGAGCGCGCGCGTCGAGCGGGTAAAGAGTAAAACATTTAGCCTTTTTTCCAACCTGTCTATCATACGACTCACTGAAGACGGCGTCATGGATAGCGCTCTGGCAGCTGAGGAAAAGCTACCACTTTCAACCACCTGAACAAACAAAACCAATCCAGGCAAGACTTCCGTTAATTCATTTATGTTCTTCACGCACAGCTCTTTTGCATCTCAACTATCTAGCCAAGCTAGCACTGAACAGTATGATGTTCAACAGAGGTTTACATCCGTGAAACCTTATTATTCTTAATACTTTAATTACAGGCTAGCTATGTTTGAACATGCAGTAATCAAACGCATTGAACAACATGACGTATTAAATGTTGGTGTGAGTTTAGGTTTTAAAGGCCTTTCGCAGCGCGACCCCCTCAACAACAGCTGGAATGGATTTGATATTGATTTGGCACGCGCTGTGGCTATCAGCGTACTGGGAGACGGCGGCAAAATCCATTTTATACCTTTGCAATCGGCTGATCGCTTCCAGGCCCTACGTGATGGCGTCATCGATCTTGGCACCTTTAACGCTAGCGTGACCTTTCAGCGCGAAGCGGAGTACGGCATTAATTTCCTACATCCGATGTTGTTTGATGGGGAAGTGCTGATGACTCCGCGCAGTAACCTCACTGAAGAAACGCCACAAGCCAGGTTCACTCGTCAGCGTCGTATTGCTGCGATGCGTGGCTCAACAACTGAAGAGAACCTCACTCGCTATTTTGATGAACTTAACCTGCCCTGTGAGATTCTGCTATTTGACTCTCCGCAGCAAGCGAGGCAAGCCTACGAATCAGGAGAATGTGATATCTACTGTCTGGATGGTTATCTGCTAGCGGGTGAACATCACCAGTTAACAGACAGCAGCCAACATCTTATCCTGGACGATCGCATTTCACTTGAGGCAATGGCACCCGCCGTTAGCGCCAGTGATTCACAGTGGTATATTGCGACAAAATGGGTTATGCGCGCACTGATTGAAGCTGAGAATCTGGGTATTACCCAAAAAAACATTTTAGAAAAAAGTGATAATCCTGAGGGTTATTTAAAAACGTTTCTCTATCCCGATGTGAATTTGTGTTCGCAACTCGGTCTACAACCTGACTTTATTAGAGAGATAATACGTAAAATTGGCAACTATGGTGAGATTTTTGAGCGTAACCTGGGTAAAAACTCAGAATTAAAACAACAGCGCCGCGACAATAAACCTTGGGCGGAAGGCGGAATGCTCTGGTCACCTCTTTTTATTTGATTTCTTAAATTCAATGGCATGGAAACATTATGACTGATTTACTGACCTTAGAACCTACGCAAACAATATTAACGGGTTCAAAAAAAACAAACTTTGGCTATCTGGAATCAACAGATGGCGTTATTAACTTCTCCATTGTTAAAAACATTATTCTTAACGGCCATCATCATGGCAATGTTTTATATGTTATTCGTAATTACGCATCAAAAGCCGTGTGCGAAAAACTTGCAAAAAACTTTGATTACAGGGTCACCCAAAGTGGAGGGAATCGCGCTGACGATGGCTTTGTTTTAACCAATCAGATCGGTGCAACGCAGTTTTCGCGTAATGGTGAACAATATATTCATGAGGTCAATCGTGTGAACCAAAGCGTCGCCGACCTGATGAAAGCAACCAGCGCAGAAGATAGTGAATCACTTTTCCTCAACCTGACGCTGGAAAAAGAATTTTTAGAACGAGGTATTCATTTTGGTCCGGCACGATTCAAAAACGGCTATGCCTGTTTTGCAACCTTTCGTCGCTGGCTTGATAACGGTGTGATGTCACTTATGCCACATGAAGATATGGCACAGGTTGACTTTGCAAAAGAAGACGGCTTTGAGATTGCGAATACTCAAACTGTAACAGCCTATAATGTTTGTCTGGAAGCTGCGCAGGGTGGTGGCCAACTTAAAATCTGGAATCTCATTCCCGACCAGGTGTGCCGTGAAACACTTGGCGTAACACGAACAGGTTATCCTTATCCACCCCATCTGTTAAATGAAACCGAATCCCTTTCTGTTCAGCTTAATGCTGGCGATCTTTACTTTATGAATGCTTGTCACTTACACGGCGTAAGCAGTGTAAGTGAAGGAAGCCGACTTACTGCTGGACGATTTATTGGAAAACTGAATGACCGTAAGGTGGTTTACTGGACATAGCTTATGGAATGTATTTAAAACTATCCTTTTAATGCAGAGATAAATAAATGATGGAATATGCAACGCATCTCTCCAGGCAAGGCTATGCCTTTATTCCCGGTGATTATTATCGTTCAACTGAAGCCATGCAGTTTTCGAATAAAGAAGATTTCTTAGATGAGCTGGAAGAATTAAAAAAAGGCTATGAGAATTTACTTCTTGATCCTTATTCGCCAGGAAACCGCTGGCGCGGTTATGCTCAATGCAAAAAAAATGAAAAGGGCGAATTAACCTTTGGAAAATTCAACCCTTATAAACAAACAAAAGCTTTTAATCCTGATACTGGTGATATTGTTCGCGATTATCCGCTATTGCCTGAAGCGATCACCCGCAATCGTCTGTTTCAAACGCTGTTGCACGATGATTTATCGTTAGTAGACGCTTATGAAAGCATTGGCCCTGTCGACAGCCTGACCATTGGCATTCATTTTTTTCGTTATCAGGCCACGGAAAATGAGCCTGCTTATAGCTCGCCCGTCTGGCTGCATAAAGACGATGAAGACGTGGTGTTTGTGCATATGATTAATGCCTCACCGAATATGCTGGGCGGAGACAGTCTGATTGCCAGCCATCCTCGCAGCATTGATCGCGTGCTGCGTCTGGAACAGCTTTTTGACACCTTAGTGGTTAATCACGACAAACTTCATGCCGTCACTCCCGTTGGCGCACGTGAAAACAGTGGCCCTGCTCAACGCGACATCATTCTGATCACGTTTCAGAAAAACGAGGAGAAGACAGCATGTCCGGTCTGAAGCTTAAAGCCATTATCACGGGGGCATCCAGCGGAATTGGCCGCGCGCTGGTCAAGGCTTTCCTGGACAAAGGTTATCAGGTTGAGGGTATCGATCGTTCATCATCGGAATTTAACGATACGTCAGCCTATCGCCATCATCAGCTGGACGTGACTGACTCAGTCAGCCTGGCTGCACTTTTCGAAACTCTGGAGTACGGCGAGGCTAATAATGTTCTGATTAACTGTGCCGGTACGCGTGAAATTTGCAGTATCGCGGATTTAACGCTGGCGCAGTGGGAATCCGTTTTTGCCCTTAACGTGACAGCCAGTTTTATAGCAGGTCGTGCTTTTTGCCAACAGTTGGTAAACCAGAACCGCCCCGGAAATATGGTTAATTTGGCCTCCGTTTCAGGATTGATGGGCGAGCCTGATCGAACGGCTTATGTCTCATCGAAACATGCCGTCATTGGACTGACGAAACAACTGGCACTCGAATACGGCAAACACGGTATTCGTGTCAATGCGATTGCGCCCGGCGTTATTCGTACGCCACTGACGGAGTCTTATTACCACGATGACTCGCAGCTTGAAAAAATTAAGCGTGGCCAGTTTTTACCGGTACTGGGTGAGACAGGTGACGTTGCCGAAGCGGCACTTTATCTGACCGCCCCGGAGAATCGTTTTGTCACAGGTTCAACACTGGTCATCGATGGTGGCTGGACGCTGGGAAAAGATCTTTAACTTTCTTGGGTCAGATAAACGGCCCAACCTCTTTGCAGGAGAAGCAACATGGATAAGCGTTATATATTAATTTTAGGCGGTGAGTTTTCCCTTCGTGAACGTGTATTAGCAGGTGCACTGCGCGCAGCAGGCGGAATGCAGGTGCTCACCATGGCAAAAAATCGTACCAATGCCGCAATCAAATTTTTTGACGGCTATTTGTCAGGTGATGTCGCCGATGAAAACGCCGTATTGGATGCAGTAAAAGCCCATGAAGCCTCAACCGGATGCAAACCCGCCGCGGCTATCCCCATGAATGATTTCACTGTCCGCGCCGCCAGTCTGGTGGCTGAACATTATCAGCTTCATGGCAATAGTCGTCAGACTATTCATAATTGCCGTGACAAGTTTGTCATGAAGCAACTGCTGGAGAAGGCCGGATTACCGGTGCCACGTTTTGCCGCATTCAGTACGCTGGAAGAACTCAGACACCATATTCGTGATATTGGGCTGCCTGTCGTTATTAAGCCCCGTGAAATGGCAGGTAGTCTTGGTGTTCTGAAGATTACCCGTGAAGAGGAGATTGAACCGAGCTTTGCCAGAAGTGTGGCTGACGTCATCTCACTTAACGGTGAATCCTATGCTCCCGAAGACCTGTTCCAGGTGGAAGAGTACGTTCCCTCCCTTCAGGAAGTCAGCGTCGAGGTAATAAATCAAGGTGACTACCACAAAGCTATTGCGGTAACGGATAAATACCTGGGCGAGGAACCTCATTTTGTTGAAGTGGGGCACAGTGTCCCTTCCGTTCATGCCAGTAACCCACAGTTGCGGGATATCGCGGAGCGCGCCTGTCATGCCCTGGGCATTCATTATGGCGTGGCGCATTTTGAAGCGCGAATTACCCCCGCCGGAGAGATCAAAATCATTGAAGTGGGTGCCCGCACCGGCGGCGACACGATTATGGATCTGGTTGAACGGAGCTATGGCATTAATCCTTATGAGCTGCATGTAGCAAGCCATTTAAACGCGCTTAAACCCCTTGCAGAACCTTTAGTGCCGAAAGGCCTGAGTGCAGTGGCCTTTATAAAAGCGCCTGTCGGCACAATTGAGAAAGTGACGCTTCCTGCCAGCCTTCCTGATCACATTGTGAATATGCAGATCACCGCAAAACCGCTGGATACATCGAAGAAGCTCGAGTCCTGGAAAACACGTGAGGGATCGGTAGAGTTTTTTTGGCCCAGCCGGAAACCGGAAACCGGTTTTAATGAGCATCTACGCACAGCGGATGACCTGGCGACTACGCTCTTTACCTTACGCCAGGCGTAATTATTTTTGAGCCGCTGCAAAGCGGCTTTCAAGCAGGAGTACCCTTATGTCTGCTGAAAACTTCGGTTTAAAGCGCTTCGTTTTTTCCCGTTTTGTCGGCGCGTTGTGCGATCAGTTCTTACTGTTTGCTGTTCCTCTGGCTATTCTCAAGGCGACAGGGTCGCTTACGCTTTCATCCCTGGCCTTTGTCATTGAATGGCTGCCACGCATTATTTTCTTCCCGTTATCGGGATTTATGGCTGACCGCATCAAGCCCCGTTTCATCTTTTTCAATGTCGATGCTCTTCGTGCCTTACTGATGGGGGCCGTCTTCGCCCTTCTTTACTGGTATCCGGGGTCAACTTTTCCGGCCCTGGCCGCGATGATGGCTTTGTTGTCTGTAGCCTATGTACTCAACTTTGTGGCCACGGATGCCCTCTTGCCTCGTCATTTGTCCAGTGAAGCCTTGCCGAAAGCCCACTCCATGCTCCAGGGCGTCGATCAAATCACTATGGTATTGGGGCCTGCTATCGCGGTTGCGATTTCTTCGTGGGGCGGCATCGACAGCATTTTGATCGTCGCAGCTGTTCTGTTTGCCATTTCGGCTATTAATTATCTTTTTTTGGAAACACACGATCTAGAGGTGACAGAAAAGCTAGGGTTTCATACCTTACTGGCATCTAACCGAACGGCATTGCACGTGCTCAAGAAAAACAAAATACTGCTGCATCTTTGCGCCCTGACCTGGGTCGTGAATCTGGTTTACGGCGCGGCGCTGGTCGTGAGCGCAGCGGTCATTTTAAAAGAGTTCAACCTGTCCGATCGCTACTTTGGCGCCTTGCAGACAACAGCAGCTCTCGTCACTATCGTGGCATTCTTCTTTGTTCCCAGGTTTGCCAGCCGCTTTGGTTTGTCCACGTTGGGAACATTTTCGTTTTGCGCCATGATTCTTGCGGGTGCCATAATGTCGCTGTCCGTTGATTACGCAATGTATCTGGCAGGCTATGCTGTGCTGATGGCTTTTGACGGTGCATTCAGTGTTTATTTGCGCACGTTGAGAAGCCAGGTCATTCCTAAAGAACATTTAGGGAAAACCATGGGAATTATTGGCTTGATGAACATGTGTTCAGTACCGGCGAGTGGGGCTGTGGTATCGCTGCTGTCCGGGCATTTTATGCCGCTGCAAATCATTAGCATTATTCTGGTTGCCGCATTAGTGTTTGGCTTGCTTTTGATTTTCTTCGGGCGCCGTGTCTTTGGCTATAAAAGTTTATTACCCCCAGTGATCGTGTCAGAGCCATCCTGTTAACTTTTTTCATACCTGAATTTTCATAACAAGCCGCAGGCTTAATACATAAAAAGGGCGCAGCCAGATGGCTGCGCCCTTTTTGCATGTGCTGTTTTGCTGAAAACAGTGGCGGTGCGGCTTAGCCCGCAACCGCGATGCGTTTCATATCCGTCATGTAGCCACGCAGTTTGCGGCCTACCTGCTCGATAGGATGCTGACGAACGGCTTCGTTAACGTCGCGCAGCTGTGCGTTATCCACCTGAGTGCCTTCAATGGCTTTGCCCAGATCGCCCGGCTGCAGCGTGGTCATGAACTCTTTCAGCAGTGGAACGGCCGCGAAGGAGAACAGATAGTTACCGTACTCAGCGGTATCAGAAATCACCACGTTCATTTCGTACAGGCGCTTACGGGCAATGGTGTTGGCAATCAGCGGCAGCTCATGCAGCGATTCGTAGTAAGCCGACTCTTCGATGATGCCTGCATCAACCATCGTTTCAAATGCCAGCTCAACGCCCGCTTTGACCATCGCAACCATGACAACGCCTTTATCGTAATACTCCTGCTCTTCGATTTTGCCATCGAACTGAGGTGCGGTTTCGAACGCGGTTTTACCGGTCTCTTCGCGCCAGGTCAGCAGTTTCTTATCGTCGTTAGCCCAGTCGGCCATCATGCCCGCAGAGAAATCGCCGGAAATGATGTCATCCATGTGCTTCTGGAACAGAGGGGCCATGATGCCTTTCAGCTGCTCAGACAGCGCGTAAGCACGCAGTTTGGCCGGATTCGACAGGCGATCCATCATCAGCGTAATGCCACCAAACTTCAGGGATTCGGTGATGGTTTCCCAGCCAAACTGAATCAGTTTTTCGGTGTATGCCGCATCGTGACCTTCTGCCACCAGCTTGTCGAAGCACAGCAGAGAACCGGCCTGCAGCATGCCGCATAGAATGGTCTGCTCACCCATCAGGTCAGATTTCACTTCCGCAACGAAAGAGGATTCCAGCACGCCAGCACGGTCGCCACCGGTGGCAGAAGCCCAGGCTTTGGCGATCGCCATGCCTTCACCTTTTGGATCGTTTTCCGGGTGAACCGCGATCAGCGTCGGAACACCGAAACCACGCTTGTATTCTTCACGCACTTCGGTGCCGGGGCACTTCGGCGCAACCATCACGACGGTGATGTCTTTACGGATGGTTTCGCCCACTTCAACAATGTTGAAACCATGTGAATAGCCCAGCGCGGCACCGTCTTTCATCAGTGGCTGTACAGCCTGAACAACGGCGGAGTGCTGTTTGTCCGGCGTCAGGTTGACCACCAGGTCCGCCTGTGGAATCAGTTCTTCGTAAGTGCCAACTTTAAAACCATTTTCTGTCGCTTTACGGAATGAGGCACGTTTTTCAGCGATGGCTTCTGCACGCAGCGTATAGGACACATCCAGACCCGAATCACGCATGTTCAGGCCCTGATTCAGACCCTGAGCACCACAGCCCACAATCACAATCTTTTTGCCTTTCAGGAAGCTGGCGCCATCCGCGAATTCGTCACGCCCCATAAAACGACATTTGCCCAGTTGCGCTAACTGGTTGCGCAGATTCAGTGTATTGAAGTAATTAGCCATGGGTACTCCGGTTAAATGTTGTGTTTGCTTTTGTCTGATGACGGCATAAGGTTCAGCGCCGCGAATGACCCCATCATATGACAGGATTTCTGTTGCTTAAATTGATATATTAACAACGTTACATTGCAATAATTGCAATGCCGTCCTGAGGTGGACCCCCTATGGATTTACGCGATCTCAAATTGTTTTTGCATCTGGCAGAAAGCTGCCATTTTGGCCGCACCGCACGCGCCATGCACGTCAGCCCTTCCACGCTGTCGCGCCAGATCCAACGCCTGGAAGAGGATGTGGGCCACGCCTTATTTCTGCGCGATAACCGCACCGTGGCGCTCACCGAAGCGGGCGAAAGACTTAAGCTGTTTGCCCAACAAACCTTACTGCAGTATCAACAATTGCGCCATGCTATGGATCTCAATGGTCCTTCACTTAGTGGTGAACTGCGCCTGTTTTGCTCGGTGACCGCCGCGTACAGCCATCTGCCCCCTATTCTGGATCGCTTTCGCGCCGAGCATCCTCAGGTCGAAATCAAACTCACCACCGGCGATGCGGCGGATGCGATTGAAACGGTGCAGTCGGGCAATGCAGACCTGGCTATCGCGGGCCGGCCTGAGTCGCTACCGGCCAGCATCGACTTCACCACGCTGGGGCTGCTGCCGCTGGGGCTGATTGCGCCTGCGCTGCCCTGCCCGGTACGCAGTCAGGCAACGGAAGAGGCACCTGACTGGACGCAGATTCCGTTTATTTTGCCCGAGCAGGGGCCGGTTCGTCGGGCCATTGAGCTGTGGTTTCGTCGTCACCGCATTGTTAACCCGTTGATTTACGCCACGGTTGCGGGCCATGAAGCGATCGTTTCCATGGTGGCGCTTGGCTGTGGCATTGCCCTGTTGCCGGATGTGGTGCTGGAAAACAGCCCTGAGCCGGTACGTAACCGGGTGTTACCGCTGGAGAACGTGGAGTCCGTTGCACCACTGGAGCTGGGAGTTTGCGTACAAAAAAAGCGGCTCGGGGAGCCGCTTATCAGTGCGTTCTGGCATCAGTTGTAGTTACTGACCGGCCAGGAAAAAGCGGAACGCCGGGTTATGGGTTTCGTCGTGGAAATCATAGCCCAGGTCGGTAAGGTGCTCTTCAAAACGTGGCTCATCGCTGCCGAGCTCAAACGCCGTGAGCACCCGACCATAATCCGTGCCGTGGCTGCGGTAATGGAACAACGAGATATTCCAGTGCGTGCCCAGCGTTTGCAGAAATTTGAGCAACGCACCGGGCGCTTCCGGGAATTCAAAGCTAAACAAACGCTCACGCAGCGGCTTGGAAGGCCGTCCGCCCACCATGTAACGCACATGCAGCTTCGCCATCTCATCGTCAGACAGATCCACCACCTGATAGCCGTTTTCCGTTAACTGACTAATGATCTCTGCTCGCTCTTCCATCCCGCGCGTCAGGCGCACCCCCACAAAGATGCAGGCTTTGTCGGTGTCGGCATAGCGATAGTTGAATTCGGTAATCGAGCGACCACCCAGCGTCTGGCAGAACTTCAGGAAACTGCCCTGCTGTTCCGGTATGGTGACGGCCAGAAGCGCTTCACGTTGTTCACCCAGCTCGCAGCGTTCAGAAACATAGCGCAAGCCATGGAAGTTAACGTTAGCACCCGACAACACGTGCGCCAGGCGCTCGCCTTTGATGTCATGCTGCTGAACGTATTTCTTCATGCCTGCCAGCGCCAGCGCCCCTGAAGGCTCCGCCACGGCGCGCACATCTTCAAACAGATCTTTCATGGCCGCGCAGATCGCATCGCTGTCCACGGTGACGATATCGTCGAGAAATTCCTGACACAGGCGGAAGGTTTCATTACCGATGCGTTTCACCGCCACACCTTCGGCAAATAATCCCACGCGCGGTAAATCTACCGGCTCACCGGCGTCCAGCGCTGCCTTCAGGCAGGCTGAATCCTCTGACTCTACGGCAATCACTTTGATTTGCGGCATCAGCTGTTTGATCAGGACGGCCACACCGGCAGCCAGACCGCCGCCGCCCACCGGGACAAAGACCCGATCGAGATGGGCGTCCTGCTGCAGCAGTTCCATCGCCAGCGTACCCTGTCCGGCAATAACCGCCGGATGGTCAAACGGTGGGACAAAGGTGTAACCCTGCTGCGTCGCTAACTCGATAGCTTTAGCTTTTGCCTCATCAAAGTTGGCACCAAACAGAAAGGCTTCTCCGCCAAATGCACGCACGGCATCCACCTTAATGTCGGCAGTGGCAAGCGGCATCACGATCAGCGACTTGATGCCCAGCTTCGTGGCGGATAAGGCAACGCCCTGAGCATGGTTACCCGCAGACGCGGTGACGACGCCGCGTGCTTTCTGCTCTTCGTTAAGTCCGGCAATCATCGCGTAAGCACCGCGCAGTTTAAAACTGTGCACCGGCTGGCGATCTTCTCGCTTGACCAGAATGGTATTGCCCAGTCGCGCAGAGATTTTTTCCATCTTCTGCAGTGGGGTAACCTGTGCCACTTCGTATACCGGTGAACGCAATACAGCGCGCAAATACTCGGCGCCGCAGGGCGCCTCGGGTAGCGGTTGAGCCTCAGCCATTTTAGCCTCCCAGCTTACTCTTATCGCGCACGGCACCTTTGTCGGCACTGGTGGCAAGCGATGCATAGGCGCGCAGGGCAAACGACACTTCGCGCTGACGGTTCATCGGCGTGTAAGCGGCATCGCCACGTGCTTCCTGCTCTTCACGGCGCGCGTGCAGTTCATTATCCGGCACGGCCAGCTTGATGCCGCGGTTAGGAATATCAATTTCAATGGTATCGCCATCTTTAACCAGCGCGATGGTGCCGCCATTAGCTGCCTCGGGTGAGGCATGACCAATGGAGAGGCCAGAGGTACCGCCAGAGAAGCGACCGTCGGTGATCAGGGCACAGCTCTTACCCAGCCCCATCGATTTCAGGTAGGTGGTGGGATACAGCATTTCCTGCATGCCCGGTCCGCCTTTTGGCCCTTCGTAGCGAATCACAACCACGTCACCTGCCACCACTTTGCCACCGAGGATGGCTTCTACTGCGTCATCCTGGCTTTCATACACTTTGGCCGGGCCGCTGAAGGTCAGAATCTCTTTATCGACGCCCGCCGTTTTCACGATACAGCCATCTTCGGCGATGTTGCCGTACAGCACGGCCAGACCGCCATCCTGAGAATAGGCGTTTTCGCGCGTACGGATACAGCCTTCAGTACGGTCATCATCCAGCGTATCCCAACGGCAATTCTGTGAGAACGCCTGGGTGGTGCGGATACCGGCCGGGCCCGCGCGGAACATGTCCTTCACGGCCTGGTCCTGGGTCAGCATGATGTCGTACTGATCGATCGTTTCACGCATGCTTTGCTGCAGGATGTTGCGTGCGCTGGTGTCAATCAGTCCGGCACGATCCAACTCGCCGAGAATACCGATCACGCCACCGGCGCGGTGCACATCTTCCATGTGATATTTCGGGGTACTGGGTGCGACTTTGCACAGCTGAGGCACTTTGCGCGACAGGCGATCGATATCAGAAATATTGAAGTCGATCTCGCCTTCCTGCGCGGCAGCCAGCAAGTGCAGCACGGTGTTGGTGGAGCCGCCCATGGCGATATCCAGCGTCATGGCATTTTCAAACGCTGCCTTAGTGGCAATGTTACGCGGCAGCATGTTGGCATCGTCCTGCTCGTAATAGCGTTTGGTCAGGCTCACGATGCGCTTACCGGCGTTGATAAACAGTTCTTTACGGTCGGCGTGAGTGGCCAGCAGGGAACCGTTACCCGGTTGCGACAGGCCCAGCGCTTCGGTCAGGCAGTTCATGGAGTTTGCAGTGAACATGCCTGAACAGGAGCCGCAGGTCGGACAGGCGGAGCGTTCAATCTGCTCGCTGTCGGCATCGCTGACGTTCGGGTTAGCGCCCTGGATCATGGCATCCACCAGATCCAGCTTGATGATCTGATCGGAGAGCTTGGTTTTACCGGCTTCCATCGGGCCGCCGGACACAAAGATAACCGGAATGTTAAGGCGCAGTGACGCCATCAACATGCCGGGGGTGATTTTGTCGCAGTTAGAGATGCAGACCATGGCATCGGCACAGTGCGCATTCACCATGTACTCGACGGAGTCAGCAATCAGTTCCCGGGAAGGCAGAGAATACAGCATGCCACCATGGCCCATGGCAATACCGTCATCCACCGCTATCGTGTTGAACTCTTTGGCCACGCCACCAGCCGCTTCGATTTGCTCGGCAACCAGCTTACCCAGATCACGCAGGTGAACGTGGCCCGGCACAAACTGGGTGAAGGAGTTCACGACGGCGATAATCGGTTTGCCGAAATCATCGTCGGTCATTCCTGTTGCGCGCCAGAGGGCACGGGCACCGGCCATGTTGCGGCCGTGGGTGGTGGTAGCGGAACGGTACTTAGGCATGCTCTTTACTCCAGTGAAAATAAGTTCGCGGACATCCAGCGACATCCGCGCAGGTCTGGTTATGCGTTAACCGGGTCCAGCCAGCCCCATTTGTCTTCAGTCTCGCCGGTGAACAGGCCGAAGAAGGCCTGCTGAACGCGTTTGGTAACGGGGCCGCATTTGCCTGCGCCAACCTGAATGCGGTCAACGCTACGCACTGGGGTAATTTCAGCTGCGGTGCCAGACATAAAGACTTCATCAGCCAGATAGAGCGACTCACGGGACAGCGTCTGTTCACGTACTTCGATGCCCATATCACGCGCCAGCGTAATAATGGCATCGCGGGTGATGCCCGGCAGTGCAGATGAGGTAAACGGCGGGGTGAACAGCACACCGTCTTTCACTTCAAACAGGTTTTCGCCTGCGCCTTCTGAGATCAGGCCATTGGTGTCCAGTGCAATGCCTTCCTGATAACCATGGCGGCGCGCTTCGCTGCCCACTAACAGTGAGGAAAGGTAGTTGCCGCCTGCTTTCGCCGCGGTTGGCAGCGTATTGGGCGCAACACGGTTCCATGAAGAAACCATCGCATCAATACCGTTTTCCAGCGCTTCAGCACCCAGATAAGCGCCCCACGGGAAGGCCGCAATGATCACGTCGGTCGTAAAGCCATCCGGCGGGTTCACGCCCAGTCCCACATCACCGACGAAAGCCAGCGGGCGGATATAGGCGCTTTTCAGGTTGTTGACGCGAATGACTTCACGGCAGGCTTCCATCAGTTCATCAACGCTGTGTTTGATTGGGAAACGGTAGATTTTGGCGGAATCGTGCAGGCGCTGCATGTGCTCACGGTGACGGAATACAACCGGCCCTTTATGGGAGTCATAGCAGCGAACGCCTTCAAATACCGATGTGCCGTAGTGCAAAGCGTGAGACATCACGCTGACTTTTGCCTCTTCCCACTTAACCATTTCGCCGTTGAACCAAATAAAGTCTGCTTTCTTCGTGCTCATTATTATTTCCTATAGCGACTACGCGCGTATTTGTTGTGATGTCTGTTGTTGAGTCTGGACGCAGGCGACATCCATCAGTTTTCTTAGCTGGGAAGACAGTAAATCGACAGAGCGCTGGCTGGCAACGGTCATTTCGATATTAATGTTTTCAGTGTTAGCCACGGTGGCCATGTTCATGGAACACACCTGAAAACCACGATGGCGTACCACACGTAAAATACGTTCCAATATTTCAGGTCGAAAGCGCGCTTCGATAGACAATTGATGCTGGTTCATACGGTTTTCTCCATCATGTTGGCGTTGCTGGCACCAGGCGGTACCAATGGCCAGACGTTTTCATGCTCATCGATTGAAACATGCAGGAAGTAAGGTCCTTCACTGCTCAGCAAAGCATCGAGTGCGGCGTCGACCTGATCTTTACGGGTGATTCGCTGGCCAGGGATATCAAACGCGCTGGCCAGCGTAAGGAAGTCGGGATTATCGGTCAGGATGGTTTCACTGTAGCGACCATCAAAAAACAGTTGCTGCCACTGGCGCACCATGCCTAAACGCTGGTTGTCCAGCAGCAGAATTTTTACAGGCAGCTTGCCACGCTTGATGGTGCCCAGCTCCTGAATGTTCATCATGATCGAGCCATCGCCCGAGACGCAGATAACCGTATCGTTGGGACGCGCAACCCGCGCACCGATCGCCGCGGGCAGCCCAAAGCCCATGGTGCCTAATCCGCTGGAGGTGATGAAATCTTCAGGCGCGTCACAGGAGATATGCTGGGCCGCCCACATCTGGTGCTGGCCGACGTCGGTCGTGATCACGGTGTTAGCAGGCTTGCGGTCGGACAGTTGTTTCAATAATAACGGCGCATAGATCGCTTCGCCGGGATGATCGTAGCGCCATGCATGCTGGGCTTTCAGGGCGGCGACTTCGTCACGCCATGTCTGAATCTGTAAAGGCTGGCTCAAGGCTGGCAGGACATGGTTAAGATCGCCCTGCAGTGAAACATGCGCACGGCGCAACTTGTTCAGTTCTGCGGGATCAACATCCAGATGAATCACGCTGGCCAGCGGGGCAAACGTATCCAGTTTACCGGTGACGCGGTCGTCAAAACGCGCGCCAACGGCAATCAACAGGTCACAGGACTGCACGGCAAGGTTTGCGGCCTTAGTACCGTGCATGCCCAGCATGCCCAGATAGCCTTCGCTGTGGGCGTCAACACTTCCCAGGCCTTTCAGCGTGGCGACAGCAGGGATGCCGGTCTCCTGCATCAGCGCGCGCAGCGCCGGCACGGCCTGCGCCATCCCTACACCGCCGCCCACATAGAATATCGGCTTTTTAGCCTGAGCCATCATGGCGCGCGCTTCAACAATGGCCTGGTGCGGCATCGACATCACTTCTTCGACCGGCATCAACTGCGGCGAAGGCTCGCCTTTTGCCATCTGGATATCTTTCGGGATATCCACTAATACAGGACCGGGGCGGCCTGACTGGGCAATAGCGAAGGCTTCGGCCATGACGGAAGGCAACTCGTCCAGAGACTCAACCATAAAGCTGTGTTTCGTGCAGGCTAATGACAGGCCAAGAACATCGATTTCCTGGAATGCATCCGTGCCGATGAACGCAGAGGCGACCTGCCCGGTTAAGGCGACGACCGGAACAGAGTCCATCATGGCGTCGGCAAGACCGGTGATCAGATTCGTCGCGCCGGGGCCAGAGGTTGCGATGCAAACGCCGGTTTTGCCGGTTGAACGGGCATAGCCGATTGCGGCCATTACCGCGCCCTGCTCATGACGGCACAACAGGTGTTCTACGCCGCCGTCGTATAGCGCATCGTATACTGGCATGATCGCGCCACCAGGATAGCCAAATACGATATCAACGCCCTGTGCGCGTAAAGCCTGAACTACCCATTGTGCACCTGTCATCGCTATTCTCCTGTATTCCGAGGGGAACAACAGAATTTTATGCTACTGTTCATTGTTTGTTCCTTGCAGATTTACTAAGTTTTTGCCAGGTCAAAAAAAAACCCCCGGACCTTTCGGTGCGGGGGGTTTTTTAGAGTTCTGGCTTGATTTTTAAGCCTTTCTTGCTCCAAGCGTTGCCCCGCACAGTGGGTTAATAATCACCACCACGCTAATCACGACAAGGCTAATCACTAGTAGAAGGGCTTTCATAACGTATTCGATTCTTTGACTCGTTCGAAGTAATGCCTACAGAGTTATCATAGTTACCTCTCTAATTACAATATTTTTTATCAGGTTTTTTAATCACGCAGGTTTACCGTATTCATTATCGAATTGTTATTAAAAGATTATTTTATCATCCGGGGTTCCGGACAAAAAAAAGGCCGCTCATTGCATTTTGACGATTTCACACTCTGCTTCTGCAAAATGTGAAACCCGATGTATGGCAGATAAAAAGTTTGCGGGGCGACATACATTTCCTTGTTCTGGGCTTCGCTACACCTGAATTCCGCGTACAGAATGGCCGCATTTGGGGGCCGCTATGTCATTGTCAAAGGTGCTGACACGGGCAGCCATCGGTGTTGAAGCGCCGCTGGTGACGATTGAAGTGCATATCAGTAACGGATTGCCCGCCCTCACGTTGGTAGGGTTGCCTGAAACGACCGTGAAAGAGGCGCGTGAACGCGTACGCAGTGCCATTATCAACAGCGGTTTTGACTTCCCTGCCCGACGTATCACCATCAACTTAGGCCCGGCAGATTTACCCAAAGAAGGCGGCCGCTATGATTTGCCTATGGCTATCGCCATTCTGGTGGCCTCTGAGCAGCTTCCTGCGGACAGGCTCAACCACTACGAGTTTCTGGGTGAGCTGGCGCTTAACGGTGGCCTGTGTGGCGTTAAAGGCGCCATTCCGGCGGCACTGGCTGCGACAGGAGCCGGCCGGCAGCTGGTGCTCTCTGCTGAAAACCAGCCTGATGTGGGATTGATACGTCAGGGCGCGACTTTAGTCGCCGCACATTTGATCGAGATTTGTGCCTTTTTGCACGGTAAGTGTGAGTTAGCGACCGCAACCGCTCATGTTAAAGATGATGACGGCATTACCGAAGATCTTCGCGATATTGTGGGTCAGGAGCAGGGACGGCGTGCCCTGGAGATTACCGCTGCAGGTGGACATAATCTGTTGCTGATCGGTCCGCCGGGAACCGGTAAGACCATGCTCGCCACACGCTTACCCGGTATCATGCCGCCGTTAAGCGATCAGGAAGCCCTGGAGTGCGCCGCCATCGCCAGCCTGAGCCAGACATCTCCGTTGCATCTGCGATGGCGTAAGCGGCCTTTTAGAGCCCCTCATCACAACGCTTCGCTGTATGCCCTTATCGGGGGCGGTGCGTTACCACGACCCGGAGAAATCTCGCTGGCACATAACGGCGTGCTGTTTCTGGACGAACTGCCTGAGTTTCAGCGCAGCGTGCTGGACGCGTTACGTGAACCCATTGAGTCCGGCGAAGTGGCCATTTCGCGGGCCAGGGCCAACGTCGTTTATCCCGCACGCTTTCAGTTAATCGCAGCAATGAATCCCAGCCCAACCGGACACTATCAGGGACAACATAACCGTACGTCGCCACAGCAGGTTTTACGCTATCTCAGTAAACTTTCTGGTCCTTTCCTGGATCGCTTTGATCTGTCACTGGAAGTTCCGCTGCTTCCTGCGGGAATGCTGAGTCAGCAACGGCAGGCAGGGGAAAGTTCTGCAGAAGTGCGTGAGCGCGTTTTTGCCGCGCGTCAGGTACAGATGGCGCGCTCAGGGAAGATTAATGCGCAGTTGGCTAATTCAGATGTACTACAGTGGTGTCAGATTTCGCCGTCGGATGCACGGTGGCTTGAGTCTGTTTTAAATCAGCTGGGCTTATCGGTGAGGGCGTGGCAACGTATCCTGAAAGTGGCGCGCACGGTGGCCGATTTAGCGGGGGAAGAGGTGATTGGACGTCATCATCTTCAGGAGGCCGTAAGCTATCGAAGCATTGACCGACTGATGATCTATTTGCACAAAAGCTTGCAGTAAAAAGGGGCTTTCACCCCTTCTCGTTAATCGTCGCTTTCGGTGTAGTCTTCAACGGTATCCATCTGTGGTTTACCGCCTGACAGCGTGTGAAAACGCTTAGGACGCTTAATACGTGTCATGTATTTGGACCATACACGTTCTGCTTCCGTTTGTGGCTCACGCACGCCACGACAAACCTCAATGAACAGACGCTCTTCTTCTGTCGCTGGCTCACGCTTGGCGAGGTCCAGCTCATTAAACGCTACGCCGTGACGTTCAAGTAGCTGTGCTTCTTTAATCGTAAAGTCACCATGTCGCGAAAAACCGCGTGGGTAATGTTTGTTGTCAAAGAAACGATTTTCCGTTGAGAAGCTTTCCGCCATGTTACACGCTCCTGTTTCTCTTATGGCCGTGCTATTTATGGCGCGGAGTATTAGATAGGCTTGACAGAGTGTAAAACAAAACATTTAAATCTATACGACAAACAAATTTTGGGAGAACGCTGTGGATACGGAATTACTGAAAACTTTCCTGGAAGTGAGCAGAACTCGCCATTTCGGGCGCGCTGCAGAAGCACTTTACTTAACGCAGTCTGCTGTCAGTTTTCGCATCCGCCAGTTAGAAAATCAGCTTGGTGTTAATCTTTTTACCCGACATCGTAACAATATCCGTCTGACCTCCGCAGGTGAGCGGCTGCTGCCCTATGCGGAAAGCCTGATGAATACGTGGCTGATGGCCAAGAAAGAAGTGTCGCATACGCAGCAGCACCACGAGCTCTCCATTGGTGCCAGTGCCTCGTTATGGGAGGCGTATTTAACACCCTGGCTTCAGACGCTCTATGAGAACCGTGAGAGCCTCCATCTGGAAGCGCGTGTGGCACAACGCCATTTACTGGTTAAGCAGCTTCACGAACGTCAGCTGGATTTATTAATCACCACTGAAGCGCCGAAGATGGATGAGTTAACCAGTCAGCAGATCGGTCATATTTCACTGGCGCTGTTTCGCTCACGACAGACAGACAAGCGTGAAAAATATGATTATATAAAACTGGAATGGGGAGCCGACTTTCATCAGCATCAAAGCTATCTCTCTGGCGGTGACGATGTGCCCGTGTTAACAACCACATCCGCCCAGGTGACGCGTGAGTTGCTTCACACGACAGGTGCATGTGCGTTTCTACCTGATTTCTGGCAAAGCCTTTACAGCGATCTGATGGTAATGCCTGATACTTCTGTAGCCGTTCGCCCTCTTTATGCGGTGTGGTTACAAAACAGCGATCAGCAAACGTACATCCGTCAGCTGTTAAAGTTTCCTGTAGTACCTAATTAAAAACAGGGGGAAGTCAAAGAGGATTGGGCCAGTATCTGCTGGCTGGTTTTCTTTTTCACTTTTCTGCAGGCAAAAAAAAATCCTTCGCCGAAGCAAAGGATTTTTCTCTTTCTGGCAGGGGCGGAGGGACTCGAACCCCCAACACCCGGTTTTGGAGACCGGTGCTCTACCAATTGAACTACGCCCCTAAAAAGGGTGGCGGAACGGACGGGGCTCGAACCCGCGACCCCCTGCGTGACAGGCAGGTATTCTAACCAACTGAACTACCGCTCCACCGATTCTGTACTGACGTCAGAAAAACGTTCTGATATCAGGTATATCGCCCTTCCGCGTCACCGGTAAGGTCATGACCAGCGTACTGGTCTTAATTTGATGCCTGGCAGTTTATGAATCACGCTGTGATTCACCCTTCGGGCCGCTGCTTCGCAGCGTTCAAAAGCGTTCGCTTTTGTCCTACTCTACTGAGTAGTGAACTGCCCGAGGTTACGTGCAGGTCCTTCAATTTGATGCCTGGCAGTTCCCTACTCTCGCATGGGGAGACCCCACACTACCATCGGCGCTACGGCGTTTCACTTCTGAGTTCGGCATGGGGTCAGGTGGGACCACCGCGCTACAGCCGCCAGGCAAATTCTTTGTGCTCCGTCCTGCGTCTTTCACGCTGCTGCCGCGCTGGCTTCCCTCGCGCCGCTCAGTCACATACCTCAGTATGCTCCTTCACCCCGTCTCGGTTGCCGCCTTGCACTCAGCGCAAAATCCTTCGGACTCACGTCCGCAGAACAGAACTAAATTCTTTATCCGGTAAACAATGCTGAAAATTCAATCGTCTCTCAACCAAAACGCCTCTGGCGTTGTAAGGTTAAGCCTCACGGGTCATTAGTACCGGTAAGCTCAACGCATCGCTGCGCTTACACACCCGGCCTATCAACGTCGTCGTCTTCAACGTCCCTTCAGGAGCCTTAAAGGCTCAGGGAGAACTCATCTCGGGGCAAGTTTCGTGCTTAGATGCTTTCAGCACTTATCTTTTCCGCACTTAGCTACCGGGCAGTGCCACTGGCGTGACAACCCGGACACCAGCGGTGCGTTCACTCCGGTCCTCTCGTACTAGGAGCAACCCCCCTCAATTCTCCAGCGCCCACGGCAGATAGGGACCGAACTGTCTCACGACGTTCTAAACCCAGCTCGCGTACCACTTTAAACGGCGAACAGCCGTACCCTTGGGACCTACTTCAGCCCCAGGATGTGATGAGCCGACATCGAGGTGCCAAACACCGCCGTCGATATGAACTCTTGGGCGGTATCAGCCTGTTATCCCCGGAGTACCTTTTATCCGTTGAGCGATGGCCCTTCCATTCAGAACCACCGGATCACTATGACCTGCTTTCGCACCTGCTCGAGCCGTCACTCTCGCAGTCAAGCTGGCTTATGCCATTGCACTAACCTCCTGATGTCCGACCAGGATTAGCCAACCTTCGTGCTCCTCCGTTACGCTTTGGGAGGAGACCGCCCCAGTCAAACTACCCACCAGACACTGTCCGCAGCCCGGATTACGGGCCTACGTTAGAACACCAAACATTAAAGGGTGGTATTTCAAGGCCGGCTCCACGCAGACTGGCGTCCACGCTTCAAAGCCTCCCACCTATCCTACACATCAAGGCTCAGTGTTCAGTGTCAAGCTGTAGTAAAGGTTCACGGGGTCTTTCCGTCTTGCCGCGGGTACACTGCATCTTCACAGCGATTTCAATTTCACTGAGTCTCGGGTGGAGACAGCCTGGCCATCATTACGCCATTCGTGCAGGTCGGAACTTACCCGACAAGGAATTTCGCTACCTTAGGACCGTTATAGTTACGGCCGCCGTTTACCGGGGCTTCGATCAAGAGCTTCTCCTTGCGGATAACCCCATCAATTAACCTTCCGGCACCGGGCAGGCGTCACACCGTATACGTCCACTTTCGTGTTTGCACAGTGCTGTGTTTTTAATAAACAGTTGCAGCCAGCTGGTATCTTCGACTGGCTTCGGCTCCGGGAGCAAGTCCCTTCACCTACGCGCCAGCGTGCCTTCTCCCGAAGTTACGGCACCATTTTGCCTAGTTCCTTCACCCGAGTTCTCTCAAGCGCCTTGGTATTCTCTACCTGACCACCTGTGTCGGTTTGGGGTACGATTTTGTGTTACCTGATGCTTAGAGGCTTTTCCTGGAAGCAGGGCATTTATCACTTCAGCACCGTAGTGCCTCGTCGTCACGCCTCAGTGTAAAGTGAACCGGATTTGCCTGGAACACACACCTACACGCTTAAACCGGGACAACCGTCGCCCGGCCGATATAGCCTTCTCCGTCCCCCCTTCGCAGTAACACCAAGTACAGGAATATTAACCTGTTTCCCATCGACTACGCCTTTCGGCCTCGCCTTAGGGGTCGACTCACCCTGCTCCGATTAACGTTGAACAGGAACCCTTGGTCTTCCGGCGACAAGGTTTTTCACCTTGTTTATCGTTACTTATGTCAGCATTCGCACTTCTGATACCTCCAGCATGCCTCACAGCACACCTTCGACGGCTTACAGAACGCTCCCCTACCCAACAACGCATAAGCGTCGCTGCCGCAGCTTCGGTGCATGGTTTAGCCCCGTTACATCTTCCGCGCAGGCCGACTCGACCAGTGAGCTATTACGCTTTCTTTAAATGATGGCTGCTTCTAAGCCAACATCCTGGCTGTCTGGGCCTTCCCACATCGTTTCCCACTTAACCATGACTTTGGGACCTTAGCTGGCGGTCTGGGTTGTTTCCCTCTTCACGACGGACGTTAGCACCCGCCGTGTGTCTCCCGTGATAACATTCTCCGGTATTCGCAGTTTGCATCGGGTTGGTAAGCCGGGATGGCCCCCTAGCCGAAACAGTGCTCTACCCCCGGAGATGAGTTCACGAGGCGCTACCTAAATAGCTTTCGGGGAGAACCAGCTATCTCCCGGTTTGATTGGCCTTTCACCCCCAGCCACAGGTCATCCGCTAATTTTTCAACATTAGTCGGTTCGGTCCTCCAGTTAGTGTTACCCAACCTTCAACCTGCCCATGGCTAGATCACCGGGTTTCGGGTCTATACCCTGCAACTTAACGCCCAGTTAAGACTCGGTTTCCCTGCGGCTCCCCTATGCGGTTAACCTTGCTACAGAATATAAGTCGCTGACCCATTATACAAAAGGTACGCAGTCACCCCATAAAGAGGCTCCCACTGCTTGTACGTACACGGTTTCAGGTTCTGTTTCACTCCCCTCGCCGGGGTTCTTTTCGCCTTTCCCTCACGGTACTGGTTCACTATCGGTCAGTCAGGAGTATTTAGCCTTGGAGGATGGTCCCCCCATATTCAGACAGGATACCACGTGTCCCGCCTTACTCATCGAACTCACAACCTGTGCACCTTTGTGTACGGGAGTATCACCCTGTACCCTGCGACTTTCCAGACGCTTCCACTGATGCACAAGCTGATGATGGTTCTGGGCTCCTCCCCGTTCGCTCGCCGCTACTGGGGGAATCTCGGTTGATTTCTTTTCCTCGGGGTACTTAGATGTTTCAGTTCCCCCGGTTCGCCTCATACAGCTATGTATTCACTGCATGATAGTGTGACGAGTCACACTGGGTTTCCCCATTCGGGTATCGCCGGTTGTAGCGGTTCATATCACCTTACCGGCGCTTATCGCAGATTAGCACGCCCTTCATCGCCTCTGACTGCCAGGGCATCCACCGTGTACGCTTAGTCGCTTAACCTCACAACCCACAGGCGTTTTACGCTGCGTGTCGTGAGCTTTTGAGAGACTCGAACACATTGTGCTGTGTTCCTTATTACGGAGGAACACGACAATGCGTCGTTTCAAATTTTCAGCTTGTTCCGGATTGTTAAAGAGCAGAATACTTCGCAGCACACCGTTGCCGGTACGCTCTGAAGTATTTTCAGAAAAAATACAGTAGTGAGTATGGTGGAGCTAAGCGGGATCGAACCGCTGACCTCCTGCGTGCAAGGCAGGCGCTCTCCCAGCTGAGCTATAGCCCCATACAGTTACTGCAGAGACCACTACTACCACTCAACCGAGTACACTTCGTGAGAAGTGCACTTCGTGCTCAGGCAAGGCGTGTGTCCGCGAAGCATAGTGAACTATGCGAGCCGGAGACATAACGCAGCATGAGTGCGAAGTTGGTAGGCCTGAGTGGACTTGAACCACCGACCTCACCCTTATCAGGGGTGCGCTCTAACCACCTGAGCTACAAGCCTGTAGAGGTTTTTTCTGCTCGTGACTTTCTATCAGACAATCTGTGTGAGCACTTCGCGGGAAGGTATCTTCAGGTAAGGAGGTGATCCAACCGCAGGTTCCCCTACGGTTACCTTGTTACGACTTCACCCCAGTCATGAATCACAAAGTGGTAAGCGCCCTCCCGAAGGTTAAGCTACCTACTTCTTTTGCAACCCACTCCCATGGTGTGACGGGCGGTGTGTACAAGGCCCGGGAACGTATTCACCGTGGCATTCTGATCCACGATTACTAGCGATTCCGACTTCACGGAGTCGAGTTGCAGACTCCGATCCGGACTACGACGCACTTTATGAGGTCCGCTTGCTCTCGCGAGGTCGCTTCTCTTTGTATGCGCCATTGTAGCACGTGTGTAGCCCTACTCGTAAGGGCCATGATGACTTGACGTCATCCCCACCTTCCTCCGGTTTATCACCGGCAGTCTCCTTTGAGTTCCCGACCGAATCGCTGGCAACAAAGGATAAGGGTTGCGCTCGTTGCGGGACTTAACCCAACATTTCACAACACGAGCTGACGACAGCCATGCAGCACCTGTCTCACGGTTCCCGAAGGCACTAAGGCATCTCTGCCAAATTCCGTGGATGTCAAGAGTAGGTAAGGTTCTTCGCGTTGCATCGAATTAAACCACATGCTCCACCGCTTGTGCGGGCCCCCGTCAATTCATTTGAGTTTTAACCTTGCGGCCGTACTCCCCAGGCGGTCGACTTAACGCGTTAGCTCCGGAAGCCACTCCTCAAGGGAACAACCTCCAAGTCGACATCGTTTACGGCGTGGACTACCAGGGTATCTAATCCTGTTTGCTCCCCACGCTTTCGCACCTGAGCGTCAGTCTTCGTCCAGGGGGCCGCCTTCGCCACCGGTATTCCTCCAGATCTCTACGCATTTCACCGCTACACCTGGAATTCTACCCCCCTCTACGAGACTCAAGCCTGCCAGTTTCAAATGCAGTTCCCAGGTTAAGCCCGGGGATTTCACATCTGACTTAACAGACCGCCTGCGTGCGCTTTACGCCCAGTAATTCCGATTAACGCTTGCACCCTCCGTATTACCGCGGCTGCTGGCACGGAGTTAGCCGGTGCTTCTTCTGCGGGTAACGTCAATCAATGCGGTTATTAACCACATCGCCTTCCTCCCCGCTGAAAGTACTTTACAACCCGAAGGCCTTCTTCATACACGCGGCATGGCTGCATCAGGCTTGCGCCCATTGTGCAATATTCCCCACTGCTGCCTCCCGTAGGAGTCTGGACCGTGTCTCAGTTCCAGTGTGGCTGGTCATCCTCTCAGACCAGCTAGGGATCGTCGCCTAGGTGGGCCGTTACCCCGCCTACTAGCTAATCCCATCTGGGTTCATCCGATAGTGAGAGGCCCGAAGGTCCCCCTCTTTGGTCTTGCGACGTTATGCGGTATTAGCCACCGTTTCCAGTGGTTATCCCCCTCTATCGGGCAGATCCCCAGACATTACTCACCCGTCCGCCACTCGTCACCCGAGGAGCAAGCTCCTCTGTGCTACCGTCCGACTTGCATGTGTTAGGCCTGCCGCCAGCGTTCAATCTGAGCCATGATCAAACTCTTCAATTTAAAGTTTGATTTGCTTAAACAAGTTAAGCGGTGCTCATCTGTAAAACGTCATAATGAATTTCATTATGTGTTCACTCGTGAGGCTTTGATATTTTTTACGTCCGGAGACGCTGATATCAATCCTGCGAGTGCCCACACAGATTGTCTGATAAATTGTTAAAGAGCAGTGCCACACTTCTCTGTGGCGCGGGCTGCATATATTACGCTTTCCGCTTTATCAGTCAAGCACTTATTTTTGCTTAACTGACCGGTTCGAATCGTTCTGAACCTTACTTAACCCGGCGCTTCGTATTCCGTTGTGCCGTGTCAGTGGAGGCGCATTATAGGGAGTTCTTTTCGGCTGACAAGGGCTAATTTCAATAAATTTTCCGAGTGCTGTTTTTTTCAACGAAAACCTTCTAAAGCGCCAGTTTTTCAAGCAATGGGAAGCCATAACGCTGCAAAACCGGTGACAATTGCACCGCTTCGCCATCCAGCTCGGTACAAAACGCCACGTTTTGCAGTGACGATCGGACTTCAGGGGCTTCATTTTCCAGTAGCCAGGCCGTTCGTCTGGCTATGGCTGCCCCAGAATCAATTAAACGCGTCCCTTCCGGCAGGATCTGCTGCAGCTCATCGCGCAGTAAAGGAAAGTGCGTACAGCCTAACACCACTGTGTCCGGCGGCTCCGCCATACGTAACCAGGGTTGTACAATGCGCCTGATTTCATCTATCGACACCTCTTTGCCATGGAGTTTGGCCTCAGCCAGCTCAACCAGTTCGGCTGAACCCAACATTTCAATCTTGCAGGTTTTGGCAAACTGCGACACCAGCTCATGCGTATACGAGCGACGAACCGTCGCGCGCGTTGCAAGCAGCCCGACCACACCGTTACGCGTTAGACGCGCAGCAGGTTTAATCGCAGGCACTACGCCGACGACAGGAAAGGCAAATCGCTCACGTAATGCGGGCAGTGTCACGGTGCTGGCGGTATTGCAGGCGATGATGACCAGGGAAATGGGATGACGGCGGGTAATGGCATCAACAATCGCCACGACGCGCTCGACAATAAAGGTCTCGGTTTTCTCTCCGTAGGGAAAGCCCGCGTTGTCGAACGCATAAAGATAGTGCAGGTCCGGCAGAAGTTGCCGAACCTCATCATAGACAGAAAGCCCTCCTACGCCGGAGTCAAACACCAGCACAGTCGGGCGCAGGTCAGAAGCTGTAGCTTCCGCTGAGGTAATACTCTCTTCCTGGAGTCTGATAGCCATACGCTGTCTCGTAATCTTTATCGAACAGGTTGGCGATTCTACCACGAACGGTCAGATGTGATGTGACCGGATACGATACGGCGAGATCCCACAGGCTGACACCGCCCAGCTTTACCGTTTCAAGCGTGTTGAAATTGGTGTCGTAACGCTGGCCAAGATACTGATAACTCACTGACCAGTCGAAATCATACAGCGTTAAATCCAGCTGATATTTAAACTGTTCTTTTGCCCGACGAGCCAGCCATTGATTTGTCGTCGCATCGCGAGCATCAAGATAGTCAAAAGATAATGAATGAGAGAGCACGCCAGTATCAAAAGATGCCGTTGTTTCAACGCCTTTTATCCGGGCCTGGTTGACATTGTAATAGCGATTATTGGTATAGGAGATCAAATCATCAATATCATTGCGGTATCCCGACACTCGCCAGTTAACCGGGCCTGTCAGGCCTTCAAAACCCCCTTCCCATTGTTTGCTTTTCTCTGGGTTGAGATCCGGGTTACCGCCAAAGCCACTGTATAGCTGTCCAAAATTAGGGGCGTTAAATGCCGTGCCATAGTTGGCAAAGACACGATAACCTTCTACAAATTCCCAGGCTGCGGCTGTCTGCCATGTGGTATGCCAGCCAAACTGGCTATTGTCATCCCCACGAAGTGCGCCTTCCAACGTCACATCGCCAAATTTTTGTTGGGTCGTCGCGTAAAGGCCGGTGTTGCGCTGTTCGTAGCCCTCACTCAGGAAGTTTGTACCAGGCTGAGTCGCCTCTTTTTGCCAGTCGACGCCGCCGCTGAAGGTGCCGTGCTCTGCTTGCAATGTGTTGCCCCATTGCACGTTATACTGCTCAATGTCATCAAAGGTCGCGGTACTGTCATATCGCCCCAGTTGAGGGCTGTAGTTAATGTCTTTGGTATGGCTGTAACTGGCCACCAACTGCGTTGAATAGATGCCCTGATTGAAGCGCAAGCCGCTATCCCAGCTTTGACTGTAGAGTTGGCGAGTATCAACAAACGCATTGGGATCGAAAGATACCTGCTGTCCATCGTAGGCAGTGCGGTTGTCAAAACCATAGCCACGGACAAAACCACTAAATTGATCGTTAAATCGGTGCTCCACCGTGCCAAAGAGGGTTTTACTCATAAAACCATCACGGTCGGGCTGGGCCGCGCTAAAGGCATCAGGCAGGTTAGCCACCACATCATACCCTTTGGTATAGGTATAATTCCCCGCCAGAGTGGCTGTGGTCGCCTCACCCAGCCGCTGCTGGGTGGACCCATCGTATGCCTGATAGCCGTTAGAACCCACACCTGCGGTCAGCGTGGTGCCGGGCTTATCGCGGCCCGTAATAATATTCACGACGCCGCCGATGGCATCTGAACCATAAACCGCCGAACGTGCACCCCGGATGTATTCGATTCGTTGCACCAGCGACAGCGGGATCTGGCTGAGATCGGAAGAACCCGAAATCCCAGCCTGGTTAAGACGAATACCGTCGATCAGTACAAGAACATGGCTGGAATTGGTTCCACGAATAAACATGGAGCTTAATTGACCCAGCCCACCGTTTTGAGCAATATCCACCCCCGGCAAACGCCGCATGACATCAATGAGGCTTTTGGACTGCCAGCGATCAATCTCTTCACGCGTAACCACGGTCGTCGGGGCCAGCACCGACGACACTGGCTGTTGAAAACGATTGGCGGTCACGATTTGCGTATCATCATTACCCTGCGCAAAGCCATTTTGCGCCCAGAGGGAAATCGCCGTTGCGCTGAAGGCAAACAGCGAGGCTTTTGTTTTACTCATTTTTATCGCATCCAAAAGAAAAAGGATGCCGCAGGCATACAATCGATAGCACGCGATGACTGTAAGAGTGGCGACGTCACACCGGCAGGTCTTCGGGCTGGGAATCATAGCAGGTGATGACTTCCCATCCCGCAGGACAGTGTCTGCAATTGCAATCACCCTGACATTCCTTACCGCTGCGCGTCAGCTCCAGATTCACACTGGATTCCCTATTAACTCAAGGCTGAGGCCGGTGCCAGCAGTCTACGAAGAGCGCATGAGCAAGTCCAGACTTCCGCACGTCGTCTTTCTGCGCCAGCGTACAAGACTGGACATCGGCAGGTGAATGCCTACAATCGCCCGGCAAGTAAGCTCTTAACCAGGATTAAACATGACACCCGAACATCTCCCTGTTGAACAGTATGACGCGCAGCTGGCGGAAAAAGTCAGTCGGTTAGAAACGATGATGACGCCATTCGCTGCGCCCGCCGTGGAGGTGTTTCGTTCACCCGTCAGTCACTACCGCATGCGAGCAGAATTCCGCATCTGGCACGAGGGTGATGACCTCTACCACATTATCTTCGATCAGGAGACGAAACAGCGCATACGCGTCGATCAGTTTCCTGCGGCCAGTGAGTTAATCAATCAGGTCATGCCAAAAATGATGGCGGCCATTCGGGACAATCGTCTGCTGCGCCACAAGCTGTTTCAGATCGACTACCTGTCCACGATGAGTCATCAGATCGTGATTTCGCTGCTCTACCACCGCAAACTGGATGAGGAATGGCAGCAGGCCGCCAGCACGTTACGCGATCAATTGCGGGCCGAAGGTATTGATGTCCAGCTGATTGGCCGAGCGACCAAGACCAAAATCTGCCTTGATCGGGATTATGTCGATGAGCGTTTGCCGGTGGCCGGTAAAGAGATGATTTACCGTCAGGTAGAAAACAGCTTTACGCAGCCTAACGCCGCCATGAACATTCAAATGCTGGAATGGGCACTGGACGTCACCACGGGTTCTCGCGGCGATCTGCTGGAGCTCTACTGTGGTAATGGCAACTTCTCGCTGGCGCTGGCCCGAAATTTCCGCCGGGTACTGGCAACAGAAATCGCCAAACCTTCCGTAGCGTCAGCGCAGTACAATATTGCCGCCAACCAGGTTGATAACGTGCAGATTATTCGCATGGCGGCCGAAGAGTTTACGCAGGCGATGAATGGCGTGCGCAGCTTTAACCGGCTGGAAGGGATCGATCTGAAGAGTTATGACTGCGAGACGATCTTTGTCGATCCGCCGCGCAGCGGGCTGGATGAGGAAACCGTTAAGATGGTGCAGGCTTATCCTGCCATTCTCTATATTTCCTGCAATCCGCAAACCCTGTGCGACAATCTGCGGATACTGGCGCAAACCCACGACGTCACGCGGCTGGCGCTGTTTGACCAGTTCCCGTACACCCACCATATGGAATGCGGCGTGCTGCTGACGCGTAAAGCGTAAAAAAACGGGAACCTGAAGGTTCCCGTTTTTAATTACCGATTGCGGTTTCGCTTGTAACGCAGGGCAATCCAGAACACCAGCCCAACCATCAAAATGGTCGGGATGAAATTAGAGCCAATATCCGGGTACTCTGCCCTGACCAGCGCGCTGTAAACCAAAATGCCCAGCAGGAAAAAGGCGGCAGCAAGGCCGGGAACGCCATCCGGCATGTTTTTGTTCAGATAACGCTGATGCAGGCACCAGGCCGACAGCCCCAACGCAATCAGTGGAAAAATAGAAAAAGGAACAAAAGCACTAAACAGCACGGAGAATGAGCCGTTCATAGCAAGGCCGGTAATAAAAGCCAGCAACATCGTGCCTTTATCACGGGAGCTTGGGTGGGTCATGGCAGGGTCCTTATTCATATCTCTTCAGGTTTATCCAGGGTTACCGCCAGGCGTTCTTGTTCCCGGCGATACCAGTAATAAGCGCCTTTGGCGATCATGCGTAACTGTAATACCAGACGATCTTCCAGCTTACGTCGCTGCTCGATATCAATGTCCAGCGCTTCAGCACCCGCGCTAAAAACAATCGTCACCATCGCTTCAGCCTGCGCTTCGGTGAAGCTGCGCGGCATGCGATTTTCGACCTCAAGATAGTCAGCCAGTTCAGCAATAAAATGTTGAATTTCACGTGCAACAGCAGCGCGAAAGGCCGCAGAAGTCCCTGAACGTTCGCGCAATAACAAGCGAAACGCATTGGGGTTATTCTCGATGAACTCCATGAATGTGGCGATAGAGGTTTTAATAATGCTGCCACCTTTTGCGATACGCTGGCGTGCCTGGCGCATCAGCTGGCGCAACATCAGTCCACTTTCGTCAACCATCGTCAGACCTAACTCATCAACATCTTTGAAATGCCGATAAAAAGACGTGGGCGCAATGCCGGCTTCCCTGGCAACTTCACGCAGGCTCAGGCTGGCAAAACTGCGTTCGGCGCTGAGCTGACTGAATGCAGCTTCGATGAGTGTACGCCGTGTACGTTCTTTTTGTTGCGCTCTGACACCCATTCTCTCTGCCTTGTGAGGTTCTGAAACAGCACTATAACAAAATATTCAGCGTACAGTCGGGCAAACTTTGTGACGGCTTGTTAAACATCACTGAAAGGCAAAACGTGATGAAAATCGCTGTTAGAATTCAGAAGTGCGCGGTGAGATGTTAGAATCTCGTTGTAAAAATGTATAAATAATAGGACGTATCGGTATGCAAAAGTCTTACGATTACGATGTTATAGTGATTGGTTCAGGACCCGGCGGCGAAGGTGCGGCGATGGGACTGGTCAAGCAAGGCGCACGCATCGCGGTTATCGAACGCTATCACAACATCGGCGGCGGCTGTACTCACTGGGGAACCATCCCTTCAAAAGCCCTCCGTCACGCTGTTAGCCGCATCATCGAGTTCAATCAAAATCCCCTTTACAGCGACCACACCCGACTGCTTCGTTCATCCTTTGCCGATATCCTTAATCACACGGAAAGCGTGATCAACCAGCAAACGGCGATGCGTCAGGGTTTTTACGAGCGTAACCGCTGCGAACTCTTTCAGGGCGATGCCCATTTTGTTGATGCCAACACGGTCGAGGTAGAGCATCATGACGGTACGCGCGAAAAACTAACCGCCGAGAAGTTTATCATCGCCTGCGGTTCACGCCCTTATCATCCCCACGATGTCGACTTTACCCATCCACGCATTTACGACTCCGATTCTATTCTCAACCTGCACCATGAACCTGGCCACGTGATCATTTACGGCGCCGGTGTCATTGGCTGTGAATATGCTTCTATTTTCCGTGGACTTAACGTCAAAGTTGATTTGATTAACACCCGTGACCGGCTGCTGGCATTTCTTGACCAGGAGATGTCCGACTCGCTGTCCTATCACTTCTGGAACAGCGGCGTGGTGATTCGTCACAATGAAGAGTTCGAGAAAATTGAAGGCGTAGATGACGGCGTGATCATGCACCTTAAATCCGGCAAGAAAGTAAAAGCGGATTGCCTTCTGTATGCGAATGGTCGTACCGGTAACACTGATTCGCTGTCGCTGGAAAATGTTGGTCTGGAAGCAGACGGACGTGGCCTGCTGAAAGTGAACAGCATGTATCAGACAGCTCAGCCGCACATTTATGCGGTGGGCGACGTGATTGGTTATCCAAGTCTGGCATCCGCTGCTTACGATCAGGGCCGTATTGCCGCGCAGGCCATTATGAAAGGTGAAGCCTCAGCGCATCTGATAGAAGACATCCCAACCGGGATCTATACCATTCCGGAAATCAGTTCTGTGGGGAAAACCGAGCAGCAACTGACGGCAATGAAAGTGCCATACGAAGTGGGTCGTGCTCAGTTCAAACATCTGGCGCGTGCGCAAATCGTTGGAATGAATGTGGGTAGCCTGAAGATCCTGTTCCATCGCGAAACCAAAGAAATTTTAGGCATTCATTGTTTTGGCGAGCGCGCGGCGGAGATCATCCATATCGGTCAGGCGATTATGGAGCAAAAAAATGGTGGCAACACAATCGAGTACTTTGTGAATACCACCTTTAACTATCCCACCATGGCCGAAGCCTATCGTGTTGCGGCGTTAAACGGCTTAAACCGCCTGTTTTAACGTCGTATCGAAATAGCCTTGCATGTGCGTTCGGATTGCCTCTGCCAGTTGTTCATAACGACTGCGCAGGGGTGAACCGGGACGGTATACCAGTGCGATAGTGCGTTGGGGGACCGGTTTGTAGCACGGGAGATAACAAACGCCGTCACGAATACGCTGATCCGGTACGGCCAGTGCAGGCAGTAACGTGATCCCGCTTCCCGCCGCAACCATATTGCGCAAGGTTTCCAGGCTGGTCGCGCGGAAATGCGTATCTTCGTCTGCACCTGCTTCAAAGCAAAAGCCCATCGCCTGATCGCGCAGGCAATGACCGTCTTCCAGCATTAGCAGCTTCTCGCCCGCCAGATCGGACATCGGCACGCGGTCACGATCGCGCCATGGGTGATCTTCATAGACGGCCAGCTTCATCGGCTCATCAAACAGCGGGACCTCGATAAAGGCTTCGCTTTCTTTCACCAACGCCAGAATCGCACAGTCCAGTTTGCCGCTGTCGAGCTGCGCCAGCAGTTGCTGCGTCTGCGCTTCATGCAGATACATTTCCAGCTTTGGAAAGGTCTGATGCAGCATTGGAATGATCTGCGGCAGCAAATAAGGGCCGGTCGTGGGGATAAGCCCAATATGCAGTGGCCCTGACATCGCTTCGCCTTGCTGACTGGCCATCTCTTTCAGCACTTTGACTTCACGCAGAACGGTACGCGCCTGGTCGACCAGCAACAGGCCGGCCTGAGTAAACAGCACTTTGCGGCTGGTACGCTCCAGCAGCATGACACCTAATTCGTCTTCTAATTTACGGATCTGTCCGCTCAACGTGGGCTGACTGACATGGCAGGCATCCGCTGCACGTCGGAAATGACGATGTTCAGCAAGCGAAACCAGATATTCAAGATCACGGATATTCATTATTACCCTCCATTCCACGATAGCTCGTGGCGATAGATAGAATAGCAACCAACGATTGGCCCTATCAAGAGCGGATGGGAATAATGCCCACATCAATTCAGATTCATTGCCACCCAGGGAAATGTTTTCTGAACGTTGAAAACGGTGTTCTCCCTGTTTTCAACAGTCGTGAGCCCTTCGCCAAAAAAAAGACGAGAAGCGCTGTCAGGCTTCCCTAAAACGCGTAGAGGGTAAACGTTACGAATCTGAGCATCGGCCGGGAGCGCCGCGGCTCTGATGATGTGCCTAAAATAAAAGTAGTTTCTGAAGCTAGAGGTTGGCGGGCATCTGATGCCCGCTTTTTTTTGCCTGCCGTTTACGCTAAGCGTGTTTTGGCATCCGCGATAGCACGGGCAACCTGACCGGGCGAAACCCCACCCTGCGCATTACGCTTATCCAGACAGGATTTTAGGGCCAGAACAGGATAGACATCGTCCTCTATCACGCTACTAAACTGCTTTAACTGCGCCAGCGTCAGCGCTTCCAGCGCAACGCCCTGTTTTATCGCTTCAACGACCGTTTCACCGACAATGTGGTGAGCCTCACGGAACGGCACGCCTTTGGCAACGAGGTAGTCAGCCAGCTCGGTTGAGTTAGCGTAGCCCTGCTCTGCCGCTTCCTGGCAGCGAGGACGTTTCACCTGCAGGCCATCCAGGACAAGAACCGACATGTGCAGGCAGTCCAGCCAGGTATCCAGCGCGTCGAACAGCCCTTCTTTGTCTTCCTGCATGTCTTTGTTGTAGGCGAGCGGCAGACCTTTCAGCGTCATCATCATTCCGGTTAACGCGCCCTGTACACGGCCACACTTGCCGCGAATCAGCTCCAGCGCATCCGGGTTTTTCTTCTGTGGCATCAGGGATGAACCCGAGGTGACTTTATCTGAGAGTTCGATAAAGCCGGCTTCGCCTGTGTTAAAGAAAATCATGTCTTCAGCAAAGCGCGACAGATGTACCATACCGATTGACGCATCCGAGAGCAGTTCCAGAACATGGTCACGATCGGACACGGTGTCCAGGCTGTTACGCGTGGCAGAAGCAAAACCTAACCAGCCAGCCAGCTGCTCACGATCGATGTCATACGCCGTTCCTGCCAGCGCGCCACAACCCAGTGGGCTAACATCAAGACGCTTCAACGTATCCTGCAAACGGCTTTCATCGCGCGCCAGCATTTCAACATAGGCGAGGCACCAATGCGCAAAGGTCACCGGCTGCGCCCGCTGCAAATGCGTATAGCCCGGCATCACCGCGTCCTGGTTCACTTCGGCGGTGGCGACCAGCGCCTGCTGCAGCTCACGTGTGGCCCCCAGCAGTGCGGCGACCTGCTCCTTACACCACAGCTTCAGGTCGGTGGCTACCTGGTCATTACGGCTACGGCCGGTGTGCAGTTTTTTGCCCAGCGCGCCGACTTTCTCGATCAACTGGCCTTCAACCCAGCTGTGAATATCTTCGGCATCACTTTGCAGAATTTGCTCAGGATTGGCACGAACCTCTTCCAGCAATGCATTCAATGCGGCTTCCAGCTGCTGCTGCTCATCACCGGTCAGAACATTTACCGTCACCAGCGCTTTGGACCAGGCCACTGAGCCAATGATGTCCTGCTCAGCCAGGCGGTAATCAAAACGCAGCGAGTCGTTGAACTGTTTGAAACGTTGATCTGCTGCCTGGGTAAAGCGTCCACCCCAAAGTGCCATGTGAATCTCCTTCAAGTCGTTAAACCAGGGGCGGCCTGAAAGCCGCCCCTGAGGTCATACTGAGAGGCGAGGCGATCCTCGCCTGCGATTACTTCTTCTGCTCGTTCAATGCACGAATACGTGAAGAGAGTGAGAACAGACGGATAAAGCCGCCGGCATGACGATGATCGTAAACTTCGTCTTCGCCGAAGGTTGCAAACTCTTCGGAATACAGGCTGTTGGCTGAACGCTTCTGCGTCGCCGTGGCCTGGCCTTTGTAGAGTTGCAGGACCACTTCACCGTTGACTTCTTCTGCCAGCGACTCTGCCGCCGCCTGGATAGACTTACGCAGCGGTGCAAACCAGCGACCATCGTAAACCACATAGGACATTTCATGGCCCAGCTGCTCACGCCATTTGAAGCTGTCGCGATCCAGAACCAGTTGCTCAACCGCACGCAGTGCGTTAACCATGATGGTGCCGCCGGGAGTTTCGTAACAGCCGCGTGATTTAATGCCCACCAGACGGTTTTCAACGATATCGATACGACCTACGCCGTGTTTAGCACCCAGCACGTTCAACTTTTCCAGACACTGGAACGGGCTCAGTTTCTCGCCGTTCACCGCGACAACGCGCCCTTTTTCAACGGTTACCGTCACGTCTTCAGGCTGATCCGGGGCTTCCAGCGGATCAACGGTCCAGACCCAGCAATCTTTATTCGGCGCATTAGACGGGCTCTCCAGCACGCCGCCTTCGGTAGAAATATGCCAGGCGTTTTCATCACGGCTGTAGATTTTTTCCAGCGAAGCGGTGGTCGGGATATTGCGCTCTTTCAGATAATCCAGCAGCGCTTCACGTGAACGCAGGTTCCATTCGCGCCATGGCGCAACCACTTTCAGCTGGGGTGCCAGCGCGGTGTAAGTGGTTTCAAAACGTACCTGGTCATTCCCTTTACCGGTCGCACCGTGGCACAGGGCATCAGCACCGACTTTCAGCGCCAGCTCAACCTGCGCTTTAGCGATGATAGGACGCGCCATGGAGGTGCCCAGTAGGTAAGTTCCTTCATACAGCGCACCGGTCTGCAGCACCGGATAAACGTAGTCGCTGATAAACTCTTCACGCAGATCAACCACGTGGCATTCTGATGCACCCGACTGCAGCGCTTTCTTCTCAACGCCTTCCAGATCGCTACGTTCCTGGCCGATATCAGCCACAAACGCGACCACTTCACAGCCGCCATAGTTTTCTTTCAGCCAGGGAATAATGGCGGAAGTATCCAGACCACCAGAGTAAGCCAGAACGATTTTTTTGATGTTTTGCGTTTGCATTTCGTAATCCTTGAATCTGAGACGTTAAGCGAGAATCCGGGTGCCAATGGACACACCGTTAAAAAGGTCGGGCAGTTGCTCGGCATGACGCCAGCTGGCGATATCAACCGGGCGGCCCAGCGTGCGCGCAGCATCCAGCGCTGCGTTCACTTTCACAATCATGCCATCGGTGATGATGCCCTGCGCAATCAACTGTTCAGCTTTGTCAGCCGTCATCTCTGCAATGCGCTGGCCTTTGCCATCGAGAATGCCACTGACATCCGATAACAAGACTAAATCAGCACCCAGCGTTGATGCCAGCGCCGTGGCGGCCTGATCCGCATTGACGTTCATTAACTGGCCGTCATCGGTAATGCCAATTGAGCTGACAACAGGCATATAACCCGCCGCAAGCAATGTATTGACCAACGCGGGATTACCCGGCGTGGCGTGGCCCACATGACCGAGTGCTTCATCCAGCTGCGTGACATTAACCAGGCCTGCATCGCCCAGGCAAAGGCCTACCGCGTGAATGCCATATTTTTTCGCCCAGGCCAGCAGGGTTTTGTTCGCGGTACCCGCCAGTGCGCCGGTAATAATGTCGATCTGGTCGGCAGGCGTAACGCGTAAGCCGTTCTTTTTCTGCACCGGCAGCGCCAGTTTTTTCATCAGTTCATCGACCAGACAGCCGCCGCCGTGAACGACGATCAACGGGCGCTGATGCGCGGAGCGATAGGCCAGCAGCGCGTCAAATAAACGGGCCAGCGCTTCTTCGCTGTCTAACAGCACACCGCCCAGCTTGATAATCAATGGATTGGTCATGGTTTACTCGTCCGTTAAATCAGTGACTGCGTTTCAGGGAAACCGAAACGAATATTAAGGCACTGCACCGCCTGGGAGGCCGCGCCTTTGAGCAGGTTATCTTCTGCAGCCACCACAATCAGGTGTTCGCCCTGAACGGCGAACCCGATATCGCAGTAGGGTAGCCCGACAACCGCTTTCAGAGCCGGCACGCCCTGTTCGTACACGCGTACCAGCGGCTTATCGTGGTAGGCGTTATGAAAAGCTTCAGCAACATCATCACGGCTTACGCCGGCCTTCAGGCGGCAGGTAACGGTCGCCAGAATCCCACGCGGAAAACTGCCCAGGTGCGGGGTGAAAATCACCGGCGTTCCCAGGTGCGCCACAATCTCAGGATGATGACGATGATTAAAAATACCGTAAGGTTGCAGGCTGACTTCGCAGAAGCTGGTGCCGACATTCGCTTTGCGCCCCGCCCCACTCACGCCGCTGGTGGCGTTAATTACCGGCCACTGCGCGTCATTCAGCAAACCCGCATCTAACACGGGCTTCAACGCCAGCTGGGAGGCAGTGGGATAGCAGCCCGGTACGGCCACCAGCTGTGCTTCTTTAATTTTTTCCTGCTGGAACTCAGCAAGACCGTAAACGGCTTTATCCAGCCAGTCACCGTGCTGATGCGTAAAGCCATAAAACTGGGTGTAAAAATCGCCATCGTTGACGCGAAACGCGCCTGACAGATCGAACACCACACAACCGGCTTTTAGAAATTCAGGGGCCAGGTCATGGCTGACTTCGTGGGCGGTCGCCAGAAACACCACATCCACTTTGTCTGCCCATTCGGCGGCATCACTCAACGGCTGCAGCGGCAAATCCACCACGCCTTTCAGCTGTGGATGAAGATCGGACAGGCGCTTGCCCGCATCGGGACTTTGCGCAGATACCGCCAAAGCGGTTATGTTGATATGTGGATGGCGATTAAGGAAGGTGGCAAGCTCTACGCCAGCGTAACCACTGGCACCAACGATCAGCGTATTCAACATCAGGCTGTATACCTTTATTACAGTCACACGTTCCGGGTCGCGGCCTTGCCCCGTTGCCCACGATGTCGTTTGCAGCGATTTAAGGTTCACATGCACACGACGTTAATGTATTTTTATTCACTATTAATGCATGAATATTGATACATCCTAACTCAAGGACCGTCAACAGTGAAGACAAAATTACCGCCTTTTATCGAACTATACCGCCAGTTGATCGCTACGCCGTCAATCAGCGCAACCGATGCCGCACTCGATCAGAGCAATGAAACTTTAATCAATTTACTGGCTGGCTGGTTCCGCGACCTGGGTTTTGCTGTGGAAGTACAGCCCGTACCCGGAACACGTCATAAATTTAATATGCTGGCGCGCACCGGAAACGGCGCGGGCGGCCTGCTGCTTGCCGGGCATACCGATACCGTTCCGTTCGATGATGGTCGCTGGACTCGCGATCCCTTTACCCTGACCGAACATGACAACAAGCTGTACGGTCTGGGCACCGCCGATATGAAAGGCTTCTTTGCGTTTATTCTGGACACGCTACGTGATGTGGATGTGACAACCCTGAGTAAGCCGCTGTACATTTTGGCGACCGCCGATGAAGAAACCACGATGGCAGGTGCGAAATATTTTGCAGAGTCCACCCAGCTTCGCCCCGACTGCGCCATTATTGGCGAACCGACCTCGCTAAAGCCGGTGCGGGCGCACAAAGGCCATATATCTAATGCGATTCGCATTCAGGGACAATCGGGCCACTCCAGCGATCCCGGACGCGGCGTCAATGCCATTGAGCTAATGCATGAGTCGATTACCGAACTCATGCAGTTGCGTAACACACTCAAATCACGTTACCACCACGATGGCTTTGCCATCCCCTATCCGACCATGAACTTTGGTCATATTCACGGCGGCGATGCGGCAAACCGTATCTGTGCCTGCTGCGAATTGCATATGGATATCCGGCCCCTGCCGGGCCTTACGCTGAGCGATCTCGACGGGCTGCTAAATGAAGCACTGGCACCGGTAAGCGAACGCTGGCCGGGACGGATCACCATTGAAGAACTGCATCCACCGATTCCCGGCTACGAGTGCCCCGCTGATCATGAACTGGTTAAAGTGGTAGAAACGCTGCTGGGGATTCAGACGGAAGTGGTGAATTACTGCACTGAAGCACCTTTTATTCAGCAACTCTGCCCAACCCTGGTACTGGGCCCAGGATCGATCAATCAGGCGCACCAGCCAGACGAGTTTATCGATACCGCATTTATTAAGCCTACCCGTGCGCTGATAAGCCAGGTTGTGCAGCATTTCTGTCACTAATTATCATTAATCGGGGCATTTCACTGAATTAACAGCAAAATGCCCCGCCATTCTGCGGGATTTGATAATAAGAATAACTTATCCCGCTTCTCCCCTATCAAATTCCATGAATTTCCAGCAGTTAGCTGCATGTTTCCTTCACTTTAAGTCAATTGACGAACGGATGATTACGTGGCTAGATAAAAGACGATGTTATACCTACGGGGCAATCATCCCACTTTATTCAGCTTGCGACAGGCAGCAACTGAAGAACCTCGGGCAGTACCGAGAGGACAACGTTGCTGGCTTTTGTGCTGCCTGAAAAGACCGGGTATAGAGGTTTATCAAGACGATAAGGGTGTCAGGGTCACATGAACGAACAATATTCCGCAATGCGAAGTAATGTCAGTATGCTCGGCAAACTGCTCGGGGATACGATTAAGGATGCGCTGGGAGAGAACATCCTGGACCAGGTGGAAACCATCCGTAAGCTGTCTAAATCATCCCGTGCTGGCAATGACACGCATCGTAAGGCGTTGCTGAATACGCTGCAGAACCTGTCAAATGACGAGTTGTTGCCCGTCGCACGTGCTTTCAGTCAGTTCCTGAACCTCACTAACGTGGCTGAACAGTATCAAACCATTTCCCGTAGCGGCGATGGCGCGAATCATCCCGAGTTGTTAAAAAAGACCTTCGAAACGCTCAAACAAAACAATCTTAGTGAAAGTGCTATTCACGCGGCGATTGAATCCCTGTCGCTGGAACTGGTGTTGACCGCCCATCCCACAGAAATTACGCGTCGTACGCTGATTCATAAACTGGGCGAAGTTAACAGCTGTCTTGAACAGCTCGATCACAGCGATATTTCTGACTACGAGCGTAACCAGATTATGCGCCGCCTGCGCCAACTGGTCGCTCAGGCCTGGCATACGGATGAGATCCGTAAATACCGTCCTACGCCCGTGGATGAAGCCAAATGGGGCTTTGCCGTCGTTGAAAACAGCCTGTGGGAAGGCGTACCTGCGTTTCTGCGTGAGCTGAATGAACAGGTAGAAGAGACGTTTGGCATTAAGCTGCCGGTCGATTTCGTTCCGGTGCAGTTTACCTCCTGGATGGGCGGTGACCGTGACGGCAACCCCAATGTCACGGCCTCCATCACCCGCCACGTCATGCAGCTCAGCCGCTGGAAAGCCACCGACCTGTTCCTGCGTGACATTGGCGTACTGATTTCAGAACTGTCGATGTCTGAATGCAGTCAGGAAGTGGCCGATCTCAGTGGCGATCCTGAAGCGCTCGAACCTTATCGCGTGATTTTGAAGCGTCTGCGCAGCCAGCTAATGAGCACGCAGGCTTATCTGGAACGTCGCCTCAAAGGCGAACGTTTACCACGTCCGGCTGACCTACTGGTCTCTAACGCTCAGCTTTGGGACCCGCTGTATGCGATCTATCAATCCCTGCAGCAGTGTGGCATGAGCATCATTGCCAACGGCCAACTGCTGGATACGCTGCGCCGCGTCAAATGCTTCGGCGTGCCGCTGGTCCGCATTGATGTTCGTCAGGAAAGCACCCGTCACACCGAAGCCATTGCAGAGATTACCCGCTACCTTGGGCTGGGCGATTATGAGAGCTGGTCAGAAGCCGACAAGCAAGCGTTCCTCATCCGCGAGCTGAACTCTAAGCGCCCTTTACTGCCGCGCAGCTGGGAACCGAGCGATGAAACCCGCGAAGTGCTGGAAACCTGCAAAGTGGTAGCGGAAGCGCCTCAGGGCTCTATCGCCGCCTATGTGATTTCGATGGCAAAAACGCCGTCGGATGTGCTGGCCGTCCACCTGTTACTGAAAGAAGCCGGTATACCTTTTGCGATGCCGGTTGCACCGCTGTTTGAAACGCTTGATGACCTCAACAATGCCAACGATGTGATGAGCAAGTTGCTCAACATTGACTGGTATCGCGGCTTTATTCAGGGCAAACAGATGGTCATGATTGGCTATTCCGACTCGGCGAAAGATGCCGGCGTCATGGCGGCCAGTTGGGCGCAGTATCAGGCGCAGGATGCGCTGATTAAAACCTGCGAAAAAGCCGGAGTGTCACTGACCTTGTTCCACGGACGTGGCGGTACTATCGGTCGCGGCGGCGCGCCGGCACATGCTGCGCTGCTGTCTCAGCCGCCAGGCAGCCTGAAGGGCGGCCTGCGCGTTACCGAGCAGGGCGAAATGATCCGCTTTAAATACGGTTTACCGGAAGTGACTATCGCCAGCCTGTCGCTCTATACCGGTGCGATACTGGAAGCTAACCTGATGCCACCGCCGGAACCTAAACCGGAATGGCGCAGTATTATGAATCAGCTTTCTGCGGATTCCTGTGCGATGTACCGGGGCTACGTGCGCGAAAACGCCGACTTTGTGCCCTACTTCCGTTCAGCCACCCCAGAGCAGGAACTGGGCAAGCTGCCACTGGGTTCACGCCCGGCCAAACGCCGTCCTACCGGCGGTGTGGAATCCCTGCGCGCCATTCCCTGGATCTTCGCCTGGACCCAAAACCGTCTGATGCTCCCGGCATGGCTGGGTGCAGGTGCGGCGCTGCAGCAGGCGATGCTGGCAGGCCATCAGGATCAGCTCGAAGCGATGTGTCGCGACTGGCCGTTTTTCTCAACCCGCCTCGGTATGCTGGAGATGGTGTTCTCTAAAGCAGACCTGTGGCTGGCGGAATATTACGACCAACGGCTAGTGGATAAATCCTTGTGGCCATTAGGTCAACAGCTGCGTGACCAGCTGGATGCCGATATCAAAGCCGTGCTGACCATCGCCAACGATTCACACCTGATGGCGGATCAGCCGTGGATTGCCGAATCCATTGCCCTGCGCAACGTGTATACCGATCCCCTGAACGTACTGCAGGCTGAACTGCTTCACCGTTCACGTGCTCAAGAAGCCCGCGGTGACGAACCGGATGCGCGCGTCGAACAGGCGCTGATGGTGACGATTGCCGGTGTCGCTGCTGGCATGCGTAACACGGGTTAAGTCCATTCTCGTCAGGACGGTCCGCTCAGCCTGTGCGGCCGTCCTTAACCCACCCGCGCTCGGGTGAGTTTGCCCGTCTCAAATACGCACCCTCTGATGATTGCCTGCTGTTTTATCTAATGTTTTACCCCTTCACCCACAGCGTCCTTAAGACCATTTCATCTGGTCAAGTGCATTACCTCAGAAATTATTACAGTTTGATTACAGTTAGCCTATAAACCTTATGCCTTTGTGGTCGTTACTCTTTATACGGGTCAAAAATCACCCGGATTGATCGTTAAAAAGCCACACACTGATTCACAAACCACACTGACAGAAGGCAGTGAGGCCTTCGTGCTTATCATTAACATCAGGGTAACAGTATGAATAACATCAGAATAGGAATACGGCTCGTGGCGGCTTTTGGCTTCATGGGTATGCTTGTCATTTTCATGGTCCTGATCGGTATTACCAAAACACGTTCTCTGGCCGACGCTAACAGTGAGATCGCCGGGGGCCTTTACGCCAAGGCATCCGAATCGGCCATGCTGTCATTTTATGCGCAAGATATGAGTCGTCTGGCGCGCATTGCCGTACTCCAGCCGGATCCGGCAAAAACAGAAAAAGCGCTTAACAGCTATCAGCAGGTCAGAAGCCAGGCCGACAGCCTGATGCAGGTGCTGGATAAAGAGGTTGCCTCCGTCACTGGCAGACAACTTTTTTCCAACATCCAGTCTCACGCGGCGCTTTTTCTGCCGCTAATGGATAAGGTCGTTGCACTTGCTCAGCAAGGTAAAAAAGAGGAGGCCGACCAGCTGTTACAGGCCTCGGGAGACAACATTCAAACGGGCTATATAGCCTCCCTTCAGGCATTAAAAGATCACCAGGAAGCGCGGATGCAGGTTGCAGAGCAAACTTCCCATAGCGATCGAACCAATGCGTTGCGTTTACTGGCGGGCGCCGGTGCCGTTGCGCTATTTCTGGCGGGATTGTCTGCCTGGCTTATTACGCGCAGCATCACCCGGCCCCTTAATCAGGCCCTGATTGCCGCACAGCGCGTGGCAAAAGGTGACCTCAGCGAGCCTGTGCAGGTCACTCACACCGATGAAACCGGCAAACTGCTGGTGGCAATCCGGGAGATGCAGGAGGCACTGGTTCAAACGGTCAGCCTGGTGAGATCCAATGCGGAAAGCGTCGCCTCTGCCAGTAGTCAGATAGCGCAGGGAAATGCCGACCTGTCACAGAGAACCGAAGAGCAGGCCAGCGCGCTGGAGCAGACGGCAGCCACCATGACGCAGCTTGGCATGACGGTGAAAAATAACGCCAGCAATGCGCAGCAGGCCAGTCAGCTTGCGGTCAATGTGCGTAATGTCGCCAACGAAGGCAATGATGCCACGGCAGCGATTACCAGCACGATGCGCACCATTAAAGACAGCTCAGGGAAAATCGCCGACATCACCGCCGTTATTGACAGTATTGCCTTCCAGACCAATATTCTCGCGCTGAACGCAGCAGTAGAAGCCGCGCGCGCGGGCGAACACGGTAAAGGTTTTGCGGTGGTTGCCAGCGAGGTCAGAACCCTGGCGCAACGTAGCAGCACGGCCGCAGGTGAAATTCGCCAGTTAATTGACGCCAACGCCCGCAGCGTGGGGCAAGGTGACGAACTGGTTGCACATGCCACCGCGACGATGCAGAGCATCGTCACGGCTGTAGGTCACCTGAGTGATACCGTTGAGGAAATTACCTCAGCCAGCGCCGAGCAGGCCAGAGGCGTAGAACAGGTGGGCATCGCGGTAACCGAGATGGACAGCGCCACACAGCAAAACGCCGCATTAGTGGAAGAATCCGCCTCGGCCGCGAACAGCCTCCGGGAACAGGCACGACAGCTGCTGCAGGCGGTCTCAGTCTTTCGCTTTAATAACACGACACAGCAGGTGCATAGCGTACCGACGCTCAAAAACCCCTCGCGAGTGAAACCGGCTCAACCCTTGACCCATGAAGGCTGGACACATTTTTAATGCGTGGCACATCAGGCTGCTGTCAGCCCTGTATATGCAATGGATGAGACATTCAGAACCGACGCGGACACGTCGGTTTTTTTATGGCCATCTTCAGGCGGCAATTCCCGGACGCACACCTAAGGTATGACAAATGGCATAGCTCATTTCTGCCCGGTTCAGAGTATAGAAATGAAAATCTTTTACGCCCTCACGCGACAGGATTTTCACCATGTCCATGGCGATGTTCGCCCCCACCATTTTGCGCGTTTCAGGATCCTCATCCAGCCCTGCAAACATGGCATTCATCCAGCCCGGAACGCGTACATTGGTCAGGGCGGCAAAACGCTGCAGCTGTTTGAAATTTGATACCGGCAAAATGCCCGGCACGATCTCAACATCAATGCCGGTGGAAACGCAGCGATCACGAAAACGCAGATAGCTTTCAACATCAAAGAAGAACTGGGTAATGGCACGGTTAGCGCCAGCATCAATTTTACGTTTCAGGTTAATCAGGTCAGCCTGGGCACTTTTTGCTTCGGGGTGGACTTCCGGATAGGCCGCGACGGAGATATCGAAGTCACCGACCTCTTTAAGCAGCGAAACGAGATCGCTGCCGTACATTTCCGGCTTACCGCTATTGGGTGGCAGATCGCCACGCAGCGCCACGATATGGCGAATACCGTTATTCCAGTAATCCTGTGCAATGGCTTGCAGCTCATCCCGGGTAGCGTCAATACAGGTCAGATGCGGCGCAGCTTCGAGCCCCGTACGTTCTTTAATGCCTTTAATGATGCTGTGTGTGCGGTCACGCTCACCCGAGTTCGCCCCGTAGGTTACAGAGACAAAACTGGGCTTCAGGCTGCTCAGACGATGGATGGAGTTCCACAGCGTTTCTTCCATTTCACTGGTGCGCGGCGGGAAAAACTCAAAAGAGACACTAATTCGCCCGTTTAGCTCTGCCAGGCTCTGATTGAGCGCCTCGCGCTGATTGGCATGAAAGAAACTCATCCTGCTACCTCCGCCCACATCGGTTATCTGTTAACCTGTAAACACCTATACGTTTAGACGTCCAGACACTCAAAGTGAACCATTTTCCCGCAAGCGTCAACTGATAAATCATCCCAGGAAGTGACAAATATTCAGTCGATGTGAAAGGGCTTTTTATATGAGGATGTTAGGGCAGGACAGGCGCCGAAGCGCCTGGAGAAAAGCAACGTCAGAGGAGTCGGGCAAGGCGATTAATATCAGACTGGATAGCGCCGGCGGTAACGTCCCGGCCTGCACCAGGTCCGCGGATCACCAGCGGATTATCGCGATACCAACGGCTGTCGATGGCAAACACGTTGTCACAAGGCAGTAAGGCGGCCAGAGGATGCTCCGGACGTACCGCTTCGACGCCAACACGTGCTTTGCCGTTAGCATCGAAGCGCGCAACATAGCGCAGCACCAGCCCCATCTCCTGCGCGGCTTCAAGCCGTTGCAGCATCTGCTCATTAAGCTCGTCGCCATTCTCGAAAAAGTGATCTATTGATTCATCTTCGCAGCTCTGCGGCACCAGCGACTCGACGCGCACCTGATCCGGCTCGATGTTATAGCCTGCTTCACGTGCCAGAATCACCAGTTTGCGCATCACGTCCTGACCCGACAGATCGACGCGAGGATCCGGTTCCGTCAATCCCTGCTGCCACGCCTGATCCACCAGCTCGGTAAAGGGCACCGTGCCATCAAATTGCAGAAACAGCCAGGACAGCGTTCCGGAGAAAATACCGCTGATCGACAAAATCGTGTCGCCGCTTTCCCGTAAATCGCGCACCGTATGGTTTATCGGCAGACCTGCGCCCACGGTGGCGTTATACAACCAGTGGCGGCCGGTTTTTTCAAAGGCATCCCGAATCTCGCGCCAGGTTTGCGTATCCGATGCTCCCGCCACTTTATTGGCGCTGATGACATGAAACCCATGGCTGGCAAAATCAAGATATTGCTGTGCCAGCGGCTTACTGGCCGTCACATCCAGCACAACCAGATCATCGTAAGGGTGCGCACGCATCCACAGAAACAGCGACTCTTCATCGCGCGCTTCCGCTTCATCGTCAAAGAATGCCAGTGCGCGACTGGCGTCCAGACCTTCATAGCTCAGCAGGCTGCGTTGGCTGTCCACCACGCCCGCTAGCACAAACTCGAAACCGGTGCGCGCCGACAACGTTTCCTGCTCGCGGGCAAACAACTCCAGCCAGCGAGAACCGATGTTGCCCTTGCCAAACAACATCAGGCCAATGCGCTTTTCTGCCCGAAACAGGGAACTGTGCAACCCCTGAATGAGATGCTGAGTAGGGCCAACGCGCAGCACCGCAACCACGCTAATGTGCTCTGGCGACTGGCTGATAAATTCGACCGGCTGATCTTTTAGCTGCTGCCAGAAACGGTGCGTGTGCAACGGGTTGCGCGTGACGCCAGCGCCAACCAGCGCGACCAGCGCTAAACCTTCACGTAACTGCAAATGTCCAGGTAAGCCGGCGTCCTGCAATAAAGTAAAGGCACTGTTCACCACTTCAGAGGTGTAGCACAGTTGCAGCAGCTGACGATCGGGATGAATGCCCATCGCCAGCGGACGCATCTGCGCGCGCGTCAGCAGCTGGTCGATCTCTTTTTGAAACAGCGTAAAATCGTGCTGCTCAGGAAGTTGGATCTCTACCAGGCACACGTCGTCGTGGCTGGTGACGATGCGGGCGCCCGTACCGGACGCGAGGACGCGCTCGATACGGGTAGAGCCCTGTTCCGGCTGATAGCTGCAGCGTAACTGCAAATCAATATCGCTGCCCGAGACCGGCTGTAAGGTGCGGGTATGCAGTACCGGGGCTGCCAGACGCGCCAGCTCACTGGCCTCATCCAGGCGCAGCAAGGGCAGCAGACAGGCATCAGAGACTTTGCGGGGATCGGCACTGTAAACGCCCGCCACATCGCTCCAGATCGTCACACGTCCCACACCTGCCAGCGCACCAATCTGCGTGGCAGAGTAGTCAGAACCGTTACGCCCCAGCAGTACCGTTTCGCCCGCGTCATTGCCGCAGATAAAGCCGGTTACCACGATGCGTTTATGCGGATGCTGGGCCAGCAGCGTTTGTAACAACGGCCAGGATTTGCCTTCATCTACCTGCGGCTGGGCGGCCCGTTCCGCGCGCAGAAAATCGCGTGCATCCAGCCAGCAGGCATGAAGATCCTGCTGGTTCAGCACCGCTGACATTAAACGTGCAGACCAGATCTCACCATGGCCCACCACTTCCGCATAGACCGCTTCTGTGACGTCACCATCCAGTAACGCCGCCAGTTTTTCGAGGTCGCGAATAAAGGCAGTAATTAAGGGTTCGGCTATTTCGGCAGGTAACAGTGCACTGATGAGCTCACTCTGATAGCGACGTAATGTCTGCTGCACCTGATGTGCGGACAGTCGGTCGCTCTGGCTCAGCTTCAGCCAGCTAATCAGCTGATTGGTCGTCGAGCCCGCGGCCGATACGACCATCATGTCACCTGGCTGGCTGTAATCCGCCATAATGCTGGCGACACGCTGGTAGCAGCGTGCATCTGCAAGGCTGCTGCCACCAAACTTGTGGAGCTGTCTGTTGTTTGGCGTTCCTGCGCCAGCTGAACTCGTCATCATCAATCCTCGGCTGCGATCCGGAATGCATTATCCAAATCGGCAATTAAATCTTCGTGGTCTTCAATACCTACTGAAATACGTAGCAATGTTTCAGAGATGCCTGCTGCGGCCCGGGCCTCTGCAGACATACCTGCATGGGTCATGGTCGCCGTGTGTGAAATCAAGCTTTCAACGCCGCCCAACGATTCCGCCAACGTGAACAACTCAAGCGCTTTGAGGAAACGGCGCAACCGGGCTTCATCGCCGTCCAGCTCAAAACTGAGCATGGCACCGAATCCACGCTGCTGGCGTGCAGCGAATTCATGTCCCGCGTTTTCCGGCAGTGAAGGATGATACAACGTTTTCACCAGCGGCTGTTGCTTGAGATAATCAACAATGGCTAACGCATTACGTTGCGCAGCGGCCATACGTGGGCCCAGCGTGCGCATTCCGCGCAGCAGCAGATAGCTGTCAAAAGCGGAGCCGGTGACCCCAATATTATTGGCCCACCAGGCTAAATCGGTCGCCGCCTGCGGATCTTTAGCAATCACGGCACCGGCTACCACGTCAGAGTGGCCATTCAGGTATTTGGTACAGGAGTGAATGACCAGATCCGCACCCAGTGCCAGAGGATTTTGCAGTGCCGGACTCATAAAGGTGTTGTCCACGACGCTCACGGCGCCCGCCGCACGCGCCGCTGCGCAAATGGCGGCGATATCCACCACGCGCAATAGCGGGTTACTGGGGCTTTCAACCAGCACCAGTTTAGGCTTCTCATCCAGTGCCGCCTGCAGCGCAGCTTTATCACCCTGATCGACAAACTTCACCCGGTAAGCGCCCCGCTTACTCAGACTGTCGAACAGCCGATAGCTGCCGCCATAACAGTCGTGCGGCGCAACCAGCAGATCGCCAGGCTTCAGGAACACGGTTGTCACCAGATGAATCGCGGACATGCCGGTATTGGTTAGCACCGCTCCCGCTCCGCCTTCCAGCTCTGCCAGGGCACGCTGCACCACATCACGCGTGGGGTTACCACGACGGGAATAGTCATGCGCACGGGGCTCATTGAAATCATGGAAGTTATAGGTGCTGGAAAGGTGGATGGGCGGGACAACGCAGCCGTATTGCTCGTCGTCATTCAAACCGCTGCGCACTGCGATGGTTGCCTGTTTACGCGTCATAGGGCTAACTGTTCCTGAAGTATGAAATAATTTGCCAACAGGATATCATCTTGCTTTTAGACGTCAATACATCTGGACATCCAAATGTCTTTGCGTATAGATTGAGCATCGTCGCAATAACCGCTAAAATTATGCGCCCATACCTGGCGTTCAACTCCATTAGCACTGTGCGTTGAACGAAGAAACCCGCCAGAGAAGGGGTCAGGTAGAAGAAAATCAGGCATAATCGGCTGATTTCGTAACTTTTAACTTTTATTGATTAAGGTATCCCATGGCTGAATGGAACGGCGAATATATCAGCCCGTACGCTGAGCACGGCAAAAAGAGCGAACAGGTTAAAAAAATCACGGTATCAATTCCGTTAAGCGTGCTGAAAATTCTGACAGACGAACGGACACGTCGTCAGGTTAACAACCTGCGCCACGCGACAAACAGTGAACTCCTGTGCGAAGCCTTCTTGCATGCTTTTACCGGACAACCGTTACCTAATGATGTCGACCTGCGTAAAGAACGTAACGACGAAATACCGGAAGCCGCGAAAAAAATTATGCGTGACATGGGCATCGACCCGGATACCTGGGAATACTGATTTTCAGACATAAAAAAACCCAGCCTGAGCTGGGTTTTTCTTGCCGCCGAACAGATGTTCGAATGCCGTTTCTTATTTTTTGGTGCCTGGCACGCTGAAACGCTTGTTGAAGCGGTCAACGCGGCCACCAGTTGCAACTTCACGCTGCTTACCGGTGTAGAACGGGTGGCACTTACCACAAACGTCCAGGTTCAGTTCGTGAGTCAGCGTAGAGCGAGTGTGAATCACGTTACCGCAAGTACAGTTGATGGTAACTGCTTCGTATTTTGGGTGAATACCTTGTTTCATGGGAAACCTCATATAAGGCCGTGTCGCTCTCCGCGCCAGGACGTGAACCTGCGCAGCACCACACGCGATTGAACATTAATGGTGAACTCCGGCAAGGTCTTTCTTACCGAAGGCGGCATATTATACAGGCTAATGTTTAATGCTGCAAATGTCGCCTGAGATACACGCCGTGTGCGTCAGCGTGTACACTAACCGCCCTGCTAGATGAACCGGAAAGAGACTGTTATGCCCGTTGTTCAGGTTGCCCTGCCCGTTCCCCTTCCTCGCCTGTTTGACTACCTGCCTCCTGTCGGCGTGCAGCCGGTCATTGGCGGTCGGGTGATCGTGCCTTTTGGTAACCGAAAAATGACCGGTATCGTGGTGGCATTACCTGACACCAGCGACCTGCCCGCGACCCAGCTCAAACAGGTGATATCGGTACTGGACAGCGAGTCGCTCTTTCCCCCGTCTCTGTGGCGCATTCTCCACTGGGCGGCGAACTACTATCATTCACCTCTCGGCGAGGTACTGAGCCATGCGCTACCGGTGCTGCTCAGACAAGGTAAACCTGCCCAGGATAATCCCTTATGGCGTTGGGAAATTACCGAGCAGGGCCGGGCTACTGCCCCCGAGAGCCTGAAGCGGGCCCCCAAACAGCAGCAAGGGCTTGCAACGCTGCGACAGCGGCCGCTTTATCGTCATGAAGTCACTGAGCACGATCTCACCGATGCCGCCATGCAGGCGCTGCGTGCCAAAGGGTTATGCGAATTACATGAGCATCAGCCACACAGGCATGACTGGCGCAGCAGCTTCGCGGTCAAAGGTGAACGCCTGCGCCTCAATACCGATCAGGCGACGGCAGTCGGGGCGATGCGCAGTGAAGATGAGCATTATGCGGCCTGGCTACTGGCGGGAATTACCGGATCAGGCAAGACTGAAGTTTATCTCAGCGTGCTGGAAAACGTCCTGGCCAGAGGAAAACAGGCCCTGGTGCTGGTGCCCGAAATCGGCCTGACGCCACAAACCATTGCCCGTTTCCGCGAACGTTTTGATGCGCCGGTTGATGTGCTGCACTCAGCGCTGAATGACAGCGAACGCCTTTCTGTCTGGCTACGGGCGCGCAGAGGAGAGAATGCCATCATCATCGGCACTCGCTCGGCCCTGTTTACCCCTATGGCGCGTCCGGGCGTCATTATTATCGACGAAGAGCACGACAGTTCTTATAAGCAGCAGGAAGGCTGGCGCTATCAGGCTCGCGATCTGGCCGTGTTTCGCGCCCATGAAGAGAATATTCCTGTCATCATGGGTTCCGCGACCCCGGCGCTGGAAAGCCTGCACAACGTGCGTAACGGCAAATACCGTCAGCTCGACCTGATGAAACGAGCGGGTAACGCTAAACCCGCTCTGCAGCAGCTAATCGATTTGAAAGGCGTACAGCTGACAGGCGGCCTGGCGCCTGCCCTGATCTTCAAAATGCGCCAGCATCTGAAAGCAGATAACCAGGTGTTGCTGTTCCTGAACCGCCGTGGTTTTTCACCTGCGCTGCTCTGCCACGACTGCGGCTGGATTGCCGAATGCCAGCGCTGCGATCGCTATTACACTCTGCATCAACATCATCGTCAGTTGCGCTGCCACCATTGTGACAGCCAGCGGCCGCTGCCCAACCAGTGTCCACAATGTGGTTCAACTCACCTGTTACCGGTGGGCGTAGGGACGGAACAGCTTGAGCAGCAGCTAGGCACGTTATTTCCCGGTGTGCCGGTCTCGCGCATCGACCGGGATACCACTAGCCGCAAAGGCGCGCTGGAGCAGCATCTGGCGGATGTCCATCGCGGCGGCGCGCGTATTCTTGTGGGAACCCAGATGCTGGCAAAAGGGCATCATTTTCCTGATGTGACGCTGGTGTCACTGCTGGACGTCGACGGTGCCTTGTTTTCCGCTGACTTCCGTGCCGCAGAACGCTTCGCTCAGCTTTATACTCAGGTTGCCGGCCGCGCCGGTCGGGCCGGTAAGCAAGGCGAAGTCTTGCTGCAAACACACCATCCTGAGCATCCGCTTCTGCAAACGCTGCTCCACCAGGGCTACTTCGCTTTTGCCCATCAAACGCTGTTGGAGCGCCAGTCGGTTTTTCTCCCTCCGTGGACACATCATGCGCTGTTTCGTGCGGAGGACATGGACAACCATCAGGCTGCAGAATTTCTGCAACAGCTGCGTAATATGCTGGAAGCCAGCCCGCTTAACGACACGGCAATGTGGTTCATGGGGCCACTGCCTGCTCTGCAGCCAAAGCGGAGCGGTCGCTGGCGCTGGCAGTTGCTGGTGCAGCATCCGTCACGCAAACGTCTGCAACAACTGCTGAGTAGTTCGTTACCGCTGACTGGCACTTTACCGGCCTCGCGCAAGGTAAAGTGGACGCTGGACGTGGATCCTACCGAAAGCTAGGCCCGGGCAGGTTGTGAGAGGGATCGAAAAACGTCGCATAAGTCACAATTTTTATGCAAATTAAGTAACGGCCCGGCATCGCAATCGATAACAATGGTGCCTGGCCTGTTTTTACCTCAGACAATACGAACGTTGAATGCGCGATTACGCATCAGGAGCATGTGTTGGATCAGAATCAACCGTCGGCTGCCGCCACGATGAAAGACGTCGCAGAAAAAGCCGGCGTCTCGACCGCTACCGTGTCGCGTGCACTCATGAACCCGGAAAAAGTCTCTTCGGCCACGCGTCAGAAAGTCGAACAGGCCGTGGCTGACGTCGGCTATGCCGCCCAGAGCATGTCCCGCCATGCCAGACGCAATGACACGCAGACGCTGCTGCTGATCGTCCCCAATATTTGCGATCCCTTCTTCAGTGAAATTATCCGCGGCGTTGAAGTCGCCGCCTCAAAGGCTGGTTATCTGGTGCTTATCGGCGACTGCGCACACCAAAAACCGCAGGAGTGGACGTTTTTAAACCTGATGCTGACCCGGCAGATCGATGGCATCGTGCTGCTGGGCGCGCAGTTACCCTTTGATGTGAGTCCTGAAGAGCAGCGCAATCTTCCGCCGATGGTGATGGCGATTGAGTTCTCGCCAGAAATGTCGTTACCCACCGTCAATATCGATAACCTGACGGCCTCGTTTGTCGCGGTCAATCACCTGCTGCAGTTGGGTCATAAACGCATTGCCTGCCTGACCGGACCGGAAGACGTTGCACTGTGCCAGTACCGCCTGCAGGGTTATGTGCAGGCCTTACGTCGCAGCGGCATCAGCGTGGATCCCACTTATATCGTTCGGGGTGACTTCACCTTTGAATCCGGCGTTGATGCCATAAATCAGCTATTGGCTTTACCACAGCCGCCACGAGCCCTGTTTTGTCATAGCGATATCATGGCCATCGGCGCTATCAGCCAGGCAAAACGGTTGGGCCTGCGCATACCGGAAGACCTGTCGGTCGTGGGGTTCGACGATATTGAACTCTCGCGTTACTGCGAGCCACCGCTCACCACGGTGAAACAGCCCTGTTTTGAGATAGGTTGCGAAGCCGTGCGGCTGTTACTGAATGAATTACAGGGTAATAGCATTCATAACGGTTCAACGCTGCTGGATGCCGAACTGGTGGTGCGTGGTAGCACAACTTTGGCAAAAAAGGATGAGAGATAAGCGAAAAGTTCCGCTATTTTCAGGGGATTCTTAGGGCTATCATTGCTGGTCAAAGTTCCGGCCCTTAAGTAACATGGCGGGCTCCTTGCCGGGCGTGTGGTAACAACGGATTCGCCTACGTGGCATCATATTTTCAAGGGTATCAGGACGAGAGTGGCACAAAAAGATTATGTAGGCCGCGGGCGTTCAACAGGGACGCGTCGCAAGAAAAGCCCAAGCCGTGGCAAAAAAACAAAAAGCGGTTCAGGCACCTCTAAATTAATGATTGTACTGGCGGTTGCTGTATTGGTGACCTTTGCCGGTGGTTTATGGTTCCTGGCGCACCACAAGAAAGAAGACGTGCCGGTTATTACGGATCATAAAGCCAACGGGAATGGCTTACCGCCAAAGCCTGAAGAACGCTGGAAATACATCAAAGAGCTGGAAAACCGTCAGGTCACTGTGCCGACCCCAAGCGAGCCTACCTCCGGTGGCGAAGTGCAGTCACATACGCAACTGACCGATGAGCAACGCCAGCTGCTTGAGCAAATGCAGGCGGATATGCGTCAGCAACCCACCCAATTAAATGAAGTGCCGTGGAACGAGCAGACGCCAGCTCAACGCCAGCAAACGCTGCAGCATCAGCAGCAGGTACAGCAACTTCAGCGACAGCAACAGCTCCAGCAACAGCAACAGCAATTGCAGTCGCAGCAACGTCAGCAGCAGGCACAACAGCAGCAGCAACGTCAGCAACAAATACAGCAGCAGCGTCAGGAGCAGCATACTCAGCAACAGCAGAGTGTGCAGCAGACACAACCCGCGCCTGTTACGCGTGAACCTACTGCTCAGCCTAAAACACAGGACACCGCCAAAGCGAAACCGGCTGAAAAAGCAGCCTCGCAACGCTGGATGGTTCAGTGTGGTTCGTTTAAGGGAACAGAGCAGGCTGAATCAGTGCGCGCCGCGCTGGCGTTTGAAGGGTTTGAAAGCCGTCTGACCTCCGGCGGCGGATGGAATCGTGTCGTGGTAGGGCCCTTCAAAGACCGCGCCAGCGCAGACAGCACGCTGAAACGTCTGCGCGCTTCAGGACATTCCGGCTGCATCCCGCTCGCCGTTGGGGGTTGAAACCCGTCAAATCTGCCCCATATCTGTCTGCATGATCCTCCGCGCCCTGGGCGCGGAGCTTTTTTCCGACAGTAAAAGGGGTCTGCCCGTGACAACAATAGTAAGTGTTCGACGCAACGGCCAGGTAGTGATTGGCGGCGATGGCCAGGCTACGCTCGGTAATACCGTAATGAAAGGCAACGTCAAAAAAGTGCGTCGTCTTTACAACGATAAAGTGATTGCTGGCTTTGCTGGCGGCACTGCAGATGCCTTTACCCTGTTTGAACTCTTCGAACGCAAACTTGAAATGCATCAGGGCCATTTGGTGAAAGCGGCCGTTGAGCTGGCGAAAGACTGGCGCACCGACAGAATGTTACGCCGCCTGGAAGCGCTACTGGCGGTGGCGGACGAATCGGCATCGCTGATCATCAGCGGTAATGGTGACGTCATCCAGCCTGAAAACGACCTTATTGCTATCGGTTCTGGCGGTCCCTATGCCCAGGCCGCTGCCCGTGCCCTGTTAGAAAATTCTGAATTAGGTGCGCGCGACATCGTTGAGAAATCGCTGAATATCGCTGGCGATATTTGCATCTACACCAACCACAACGTTAATTTCGAAGAATTAACGTCCAAGTCGTAAGGATCTAAACATGTCTGAGATGACTCCACGCGAAATCGTCAGCGAGCTGAACCGCTTTATTATTGGCCAGGACAGCGCTAAGCGCGCCGTGGCTATTGCCCTGCGTAACCGCTGGCGCCGTATGCAGCTTGACGAAGAGCTGCGTCACGAAGTGACCCCTAAAAATATTCTCATGATCGGCCCAACCGGTGTGGGTAAAACAGAAATTGCTCGCCGTCTGGCAAAACTGGCCAACGCGCCGTTCATCAAAGTTGAAGCCACCAAGTTTACCGAAGTGGGCTATGTCGGCAAAGAAGTCGACTCCATTATTCGTGACCTGACGGACTCCGCGATCAAAATGGTGCGCAGCCAGGCCATTGAGAAGAACAAATATCGCGCAGAAGAAATGGCGGAAGAGCGCATTCTTGATGTGCTTATCCCACCGGCGAAAAATAACTGGGGACAGGCTGAACAAACCAGCGAGCCTTCATCTGCACGTCAGTCTTTCCGCAAGAAGCTGCGTGAAGGCCAGCTCGACGATAAAGAAATTGAGATCGATTTAGCCGCAACAGGCCCTGGCGTTGAAATCATGGCACCGCCGGGCATGGAAGAGATGACCAGCCAGCTGCAGTCCATGTTCCAGAACCTGGGCGGGCAGAAACAGAAACCGCGCAAGCTGAAAATCAAAGAAGCCTTTAAGCTGTTGATTGAAGAAGAAGCCGCTAAGCTGGTGAATCCGGAAGAGCTGAAGCAGGATGCCATTGATGCGGTAGAACAGCACGGCATCGTGTTCATCGATGAGATAGACAAAATCTGTAAGCGCGGCGGACAAAACGCGGGCGGCCCGGACGTCTCACGCGAAGGCGTTCAGCGCGACCTGCTGCCACTGGTAGAAGGCTGCACCGTGTCGACCAAGCACGGCATGGTCAAGACTGACCATATTCTGTTTATCGCCTCAGGTGCGTTCCAGGTTGCCAGCCCGTCCGATTTGATTCCTGAGCTACAGGGTCGTTTACCGATCCGTGTTGAACTCCAGGCCCTGACGGTGAATGATTTCGAGCGCATCCTGACCGAACCTAATGCTTCAGTCACAGTGCAGTACAAAGCGCTGATGAATACCGAAGGCGTGAACATTCACTTTACTGACGATGGTATTCGTCGAATCGCGGAAGCCGCATGGCAGGTCAACGAAACCACAGAAAACATCGGTGCGCGTCGCTTGCATACCGTGCTGGAACGTCTGATGGAAGATATTTCCTATGATGCCAGCGATCGGAGCGGTGAATCCGTCACCATTGATGCCGAATATGTGGGTAAACATCTGGATGAGCTGGTTGCAGACGAAGACCTGAGCCGCTTCATCCTGTAACGTTCACCTGTCTATGTGCTGTATCAAAGCCCGGCCAGTTTGGCTGGGCTTTTTTCTGCATGCGCTTGATGCGGTACCGGTTTTTTACCGCTGATGATTTTGCCAACAATTGGCATAAAGCGATATACTTAGCGCTCCTGTGGCAAACAGACGAAACCCTTATGAAATACGATACTTCTGAACTCTGCGACATCTACCACGAAGAAGTGAACGTTGTTGAACCGCTTTTCTCAAATTTCGGTGGGCGGACCTCATTCGGCGGTCAGATAACCACAGTGAAATGTTTTGAAGACAACGGGCTGCTTTACGATCTGCTGGAAGAGAACGGTCGTGGCCGCGTGTTGCTGATTGATGGCGGTGGCTCAGTACGCCGCGCTTTAGTTGATGCGCAGCTTGCCCGACTGGCAGCGCAGAATGAGTGGGAAGGCATCGTGGTTTACGGTTCGGTACGTCAGGTAGACGAACTGGAAGAACTGGAAATCGGCATTCAGGCTATCGCCGCTATTCCGGCAGGCGCGGCCGGTGAAGGCATTGGCGAAAGCGATGTGCGCGTGAATTTCGGCGGCGTCACCTTCTTCTCTGGCGACCATCTCTATGCGGATAACACCGGGATGATTTTATCGGAAGATCCGCTCGACATTGAATAATGTCAGCGAACGAAAACGGGTGCCAGGCACCCGTTTTTCGCATTAGTTGAGGCTTATACCTCTTCCATTTTTCCCAACAGCGCACGCAGGCGTTCTTGCCAGACATGCTGCTCCTCTTTCAGATGCTGATTTTCGCGCATCAGTGCTTCATGGTTGCCAGCAGCATTCTGCGCGTCGTGACGCAGGTTGTTGTTCTGCTCTTTCAGCTCTTCAATTTCCATTTGCAGCAGGGTGATAGTATCAATCGCCTGCTGTACTTTTGCTTCCAGTTTCTCAAACACTTCAAATGACATCTTTCTGACCTCTCCTAAAATCTTGCAAGGCGTTGATGATGCCAGCTTTCGCACACAAGGCGTTTACCAGCAACGTTGTCCCGATTGTATGTAGCCTCATCACGCAAGTCCAGCAACGCGGGCCTGCAGACCGCCGTCAGTAACATTTTTCAGCCTATCCCTAAAATGTTCCTTTCCCACCTGTTTGCATAGCGAAGCCGGTATCACGCGGAGGAAAACGGCCCGAATGGCGCTTAAGGAAAATCAAAACACGCGAAAACGCGCATTTTTTTGACACACTACACAAAAATCGATTTCGCTATTTCTCGTTTATGCTCGTTAACGATAAATTAACAACAGCCCTACATCAAAGATGGGTGACTCACGGAATGAGAACAAAAACTGATAAAATTTAACCTCGCTTCAGGAACAACTATCATGAGTCAGACTACAACCACACTCAAAGGTCAGTGTATTGCCGAATTTCTGGGTACCGGTTTGATCCTGTTTTTTGGCGCGGGTTGCGTTGCCGCGCTTAAGCTGGCTGGTGCCACTTTTGGCCAATGGGAAATCTGTATCGTCTGGGGGCTGGCCGTTTCTATGGCGGTCTACCTCAGCGCAGGTGTGTCAGGTGCCCATCTCAACCCGGCAGTGACTGTCGCACTCTGCCTGTTCGCCAATTTCGAAGGCCGTAAAGTCCTTCCTTATATTCTGTCTCAGGTGGCCGGTGCTTTCTGTGGCGCGGCGCTGGTCTACGGACTTTACTACAGCTTGTTTATCAATTTCGAACAAAGTCATAACATGGTGCGGGGTTCAGTTGAAAGCCTGAGCCTGGCGGGCATTTTTTCTACCTATCCGAATCCGCAAATTAGCGTAGGTCAGGCCTTCCTGGTTGAAATGGTGATCACTGCAGTCCTGATGTCCGTGATTATGGCACTGACCGACGATGGCAATGGCGTCCCGCGTGGCCCGATGGCACCGCTGCTGATTGGCCTGCTGGTTGCCGTTATTGGTGGCTCTATGGGCCCATTGACCGGCTTTGCCCTGAACCCGGCACGTGACTTCGGACCGAAAGTCTTCGAGTGGCTGGCTGGCTGGGGCACCGTTGCCTTCACTGGCGGTCATCAGATTCCGTATTTCCTTGTGCCAATTTTTGGCCCACTGGTTGGTGCTTGCCTGGGAGCCTTTGGTTATCGCGCCCTGATTGGCCGCCATTTACCCGGTGCGGTGATTTCCCCACCGACCAGTGACAAACCGATTGCGTCCGCGCATGAACGTAAAGCGTAAGTTCCACTTTTTATCATCAGGAATGAATTTATGACTACCACCGATAAAAAATACATCGTCGCTCTCGATCAGGGCACAACCAGTTCACGTGCTGTGGTGCTGGATCACGACGCTAACATTGTGGCGGTATCGCAACGCGAATTTACCCAAATCTATCCGAAAGCGGGCTGGGTAGAGCATGACCCAATGGATATCTGGGCATCACAGAGTTCTACGCTGGTTGAAGTGCTGGCACATGCTGATATTCGCTCAGATGAAATCGCGGCGATTGGGATTACTAACCAGCGTGAAACCGCGATCGTCTGGGATAAAGAAACCGGTAAGCCAGTCTATAATGCCATCGTCTGGCAGGATCCCCGTACTGCTGACTACTGTAATAAGCTGAAGAAAGAGGGACTGGAAGAGTATATCCAGCACACCACCGGTCTGGTGATTAACCCTTACTTTTCTGGCACCAAAGTTAAGTGGATCCTGGATAACGTAGAAGGCGCGCGCGAGCGTGCAAAACGTGGCGAACTGCTGTTTGGTACAGTCGACACCTGGCTGGTGTGGAAAATGACCCAGGGGCGCGTGCACATCACCGATTACACCAACGCCTCACGTACCATGCTGTTCAACATCCACAAGCTTGAGTGGGATGAGCGCATGCTGGAAATCCTGGATATCCCGCGTGCGATGCTGCCAGAAGTGAAATCTTCGTCTGAAGTGTATGGTCAGACAAACATTGGTGGTAAAGGCGGTACGCGTATTCCTATCGCGGGTATCGCAGGCGACCAGCAGGCTGCGCTGTATGGTCAGCTGTGCGTTCAGCCGGGTATGGCGAAAAACACCTACGGCACCGGCTGCTTTATGCTGATGAACACCGGTACCGAAGCTGTCACCTCAACGCACGGCCTGCTGACCACTATCGCCTGTGGGCCACGTGGTGAAGTCAACTATGCACTGGAAGGGGCGGTCTTTATCGGCGGCGCGGCCATTCAGTGGTTACGCGATGAGATGAAGCTGATCAGCGATTCGGCTGACTCAGAATACTTCGCGATGAAAGTGAAAGATTCAAACGGTGTATATATGGTTCCTGCCTTTACTGGCCTGGGTGCACCTTACTGGGATCCCTATGCACGTGGCGCGCTGTTCGGCCTGACACGTGGTGCGAATGCGAACCACATCATCCGTGCAACGCTGGAGTCCATCGCTTATCAAACACGTGATGTCCTGGAAGCCATGCAGAATGATGCCAACACGCGCCTGCAGGCTCTGCGTGTGGACGGAGGAGCAGTGGCTAACAACTTCCTGATGCAGTTCCAGTCAGACATTCTTGGCACACGCGTTGAGCGACCTGAAGTGCGTGAAGTCACTGCGCTGGGTGCCGCGTACCTGGCAGGTCTGGCGGTAGGTTTCTGGCAGGATCTGGAAGAAGTCCGTGCCAAAGCCGTGATTGAGCGCGAATTCCGTCCAACACTTGAAACCACAGAGCGTAACGTCCGTTATGCCGGCTGGAAGAAAGCTGTCGCGCGCGCGCAAGCGTGGGAAGAACAAGAGTAATCCGCACTGCGCCCGTGACCTCCTCCGTCACGGGCCTTTTCCCCGCCTTCTCCCTCCGCTACACTGCCAGCCTGTTTTTTGTCAGGTACATGCAATGAAACGAGAACTTGCCATTGAATTTTCCCGCGTAACTGAGGCTGCCGCACTGGCTGGTTATAAGTGGTTAGGGCGCGGCGATAAAAACGCGGCGGACGGTGCCGCCGTTCATGCCATGCGTCATGTCTTAAATACCATTCAGATCGATGGACAGATAGTGATCGGCGAAGGGGAAATTGACGAAGCCCCTATGCTCTACATCGGCGAAAAAGTGGGCACGGGTCAGGGCGACGCGGTGGATATTGCCGTCGATCCTATTGAAGGTACCCGCATGACGGCCATGGGACAGGCCAATGCGCTTGCCGTGATGGCCGTCGGTGACAAAGGCAGTTTTCTTCATGCGCCTGACATGTATATGGAGAAGCTTATCGTCGGTCCGGCGGCGCGGGGCCATATCAATCTGGATCTCCCGCTTGAGATTAACCTGCGTAATATCGCCATCGCCATGAATAAGCCGTTGTCACAACTCACCGTGTCCATTCTGTCAAAGCCGCGCCATGACGCCGTTATCGAGCAGCTTAAACAGCTGGGCGTAAGACTATTCGCGTTCCCTGATGGTGATGTGGCGGCCTCCATTCTGACCTGTATGCCCGACAGCGAAGTTGACGTGATGTACGGTATTGGCGGCGCGCCTGAAGGCGTGGTATCGGCCGCTGTGATTCGTGCGTTGGATGGTGATATGCAGGGCAGATTACTGGCACGACATCACGTAAAAGGTGACAGCGAAGAGAACCGCAGGATTGGGGAATATGAGCTGAAACGCTGCGCTGGCATGGGGATTGAGGCAGGAAAAGTCCTGCCCCTGCAGGCGATGGCGCGAAACGATAACGTGATCTTTGCCGCCACCGGTATCACCAGTGGTGATCTGCTGAAAGGCATCACCCGTCAGGGCAATATGGCCACCAGTGAAACCCTGTTAATTCGCGGCAAATCACGCACGATTCGCCGCATCCAGTCTGTGCATTACCTGGACCGCAAAGATCCGGTTTTGCATCCCTTTATCCTGTAACAGCCTGATTCTCGCCTGCTGGCTGTCGCGAAAGCGGCAGCCAGCACAGCAACATCACCAGAGCCGTGATAACCATCAGCAGGCCAAGGCTGAACTGATCGCGCTGAGGCATTAACGCCGACAGGGACGCCACCAGCCCGGAACCCAAATTCTGTAACCCCCCAATCAGTGCGCCCGCACTTCCTGCGAGCCAGGCATAGGGCTCCATCGCACCGGATGTGGCCAGGGGAAACAGCATTCCCGCGCCAAAGAAAAACAGCGACGCCGGTATCAATAACGTCCAGATTGTCATGATGCCAAACCAGGCAGGTATCCACATCAACACCGCCGCCAGCAGGCAACTGTTGACGCCAAACCACATCAGGCTATGCCAGGAGCGCTGTTCACGTCCGGCGAACCAGGCACCAAAGAAGGCCGCAGGAATAGGTAAGATAAACAAAATACTGACGGTGAAACTGTTCAGGCCCAGAACGCCACCGAGCAGCACGCCACAGCTGGCCTCAAAGACGGCAATGCCGGCCAGTGCGCCAATCAGCAGCACCAGATAACGGACGAAATTCGCATCACGTAACAGCCGGATATAGCGTTTTAAGAAGGGCGTGACTTCGGCACCGTTTGGGCGCGTCTCCGGTAGCCAGCGCGCCATGGCGACCGTCACCATCAGACACAGCAACAGCAAAAAAGCAAAGCAGGCATGCCAGCCAAACAGCTGCGTTAACAGTGCGCCAATCACCGGTGCCACTAAAGGGCTGGCGAGCACGCCCATATTAAGCCAGCTGTTCGCCTGACGTAGGGCATGACCGTTATAAAGATCGCGCGGCATGGTTCGCGCCATGACACCGGCCACGCCGGTGCCCGCGCCCTGAATCGCACTGCCCGTGACCAGCATATCCAGCGACGAGGCCATCATGGCGGCAATCGCGCCGATCATAAAGATCGCCATCCCCGCCAGGATCACCGGACGGCGCCCCACGCTGTCAGAGAGCGGACCGTAGATCAGCTGCGATCCGCCGTAGGTGATTAAATAGGCCGCCATGACATGCTGCATCATGCCATTTCGCACCTGAAGTGCATCCGCCATTGCCGCCATGGCGGGCACATAGATGGTCTGAGCCATCTGCCCGACTGCGACCAGTGCAATGAGCATGATCAGCAACGGACGATTTTCTATTTTCTTCATCATCTTTTAACGAAAGGTCTGTATGAACAGGGACGATTAAACAGCACAAATAACGGCTGAAACCCGTTGTGGCAGGAAAATATCAGGATTTCATGACAAAGCGAGTGATTCATAAAAAGTGGCGGGGCAATTCACGTCAATAATTGCAACCAGGATGTAAACTAAATATTACAGTTTGTCGATTAGAGCCTTTGCAGCCTGACGGACTGGTAATCTGCCAGTGCAGTAGAGAAGATGTTTATTCGCCAGACGATTCAACGCTGAAGGAGTAACCATGGCCGAGTGGATCAATGCTCAAGTAAAGGAAGTAAAAAACTGGACTGACGCGCTGTTTAGCTTGCGGGTTAAGGCCCCTATCGCCCCGTTTAGTGCCGGGCAGTACGCCAAGCTGGCACTGGAGATCGAAGGTGAACGAGTGCAACGTGCTTACTCTTACGTCAATGCGCCCAATGACGACCTGCTTGAGTTTTACTTAGTCACCGTACCCGACGGCAAATTGAGTCCACACTTACAGGCGCTGCGCCCCGGTGAGCAGGTCATGATTACCAAAGATGCTGCAGGCTTTTTTATTCTGGATGAAGTCCCGGAATGTCAGACCTTATGGATGCTGGCAACCGGTACGGCAGTGGGGCCTTATTTGTCCATTTTGCAGCAGGGTGAAGGCCTGGATCGCTTTAAACATATCGTACTGGTGCATGCCGCACGTTACGCAGCCGACCTCAGCTTTTTACCGCTAATGCAGCAGCTCCAGCAGATCTATAACGGCAAGCTGCAGGTGATCACGGTCGTCAGTCGTGAAGAAAGTATGGGCTCATTAACCGGACGTGTTCCGGCATTAATCGAAAGTGGCGAGCTGGAGCGGGCGGCCGGATTGACTATTGATGCAGAAACCAGCCATGTGATGGTCTGCGGCAATCCACAGATGGTACGAGATACGCAGCAGCTGTTGAAAGAGACACGCGGCATGCGCAAGCACCTGAAGCGCAAGCCCGGTCATATCACCAGCGAGAATTACTGGTAAGTCGCCCGCTTCAGACGTAAAGGCACCGGTGCGGCACCAAAGCGGTTATCGCCAGCGGTGCCACGAAACAGGCCTAAGTCCAGGATCAGTCCTGCCAGAATGATAAATGGCAGCGCGCGGCCAATAACCCACTGCAGGACAGCGCCGGTCATGCTCCAGTTACCTGCCATCAGCAACCAGGCAGCGATGAGTAACAGCGCCCAGTAACCGCGGCGATCACGATCGTGCAGGCGCTTAACCACGATGGCGCTGGCCGGCCACAATAAACACACGATGCCAAACGCAGCCATTTGCGTATCCACCAGATCGTTACCGGCTAAAAAGAACAGGACGCTGGTTAACAGCAACCAGATTGCCTGCCAGAGCCAGAAATCACGGCGCCCGACGCGACCACGAAACGAAAAAAACCATTGCTGTAATATCATGCATGCTCCCCAGACAAAATTTTACCTGCACGCTTTTGACCTTAGAGGTAAAAACCGTTCTAATTTGATTCCGAGTTTATTGGTCAGGGCCGACAAAATGAAGAATTTGCCAGGCGCACTGTTGCTGAGTCTTGCGCTGACGGTTCCGGTATTTGCTGCCGATCCGCCGCCACTCGACAAGGCCGAACATATGCCTACCGCGCCCTATCTGTTAACAGGCGCGCCCACGCTGGATATGACTATCGGCCAGTTTCGTGAAAAATATAATCTCGCGAACCCTCAACTGCCGCTGCTGGAGTATCGCGCCATTGACTCCCGCGATGAGAAAACCGATCTGACGCGGGCAGCCACCAAGATCAACGAAACGCTTTACTCCTCGACCGCGCTTGAGCCTGGCACAGGTAAAATTAAAACGCTGCAGGTCACCTGGCTTCCGGTTCCGGGCCCGGATCAAAGTGCGTCCCAGGCCAGAGCCATGGATTATATGACCGCAATATTACGTTTTTTTGTGCCGGGACTCACGCCAGAAGAAGGGCGTAAAAAGCTGGAAACATTACTTAAAGCGGGCAAAGGCTCACGATACTACGAGCACGTTGAAGGCGCACTGCGTTTTGTGGTGTCTGATAACGGGGATAAAGGATTAACCTTTGCCATTGAGCCGGTAAAACTTGCGCTGGCTGCGCCCTGATGGACGGGGCAAAAATGACGAAAAGCAAAGCCACGACGTTATTTGATCTCTATACTGTCTGGCAGACAACGTTGCCCCGGGGCAGCGCCATTTCATGTATCGCGTTATGCGGAGGATAGAATGCGACATCCACTGGTTATGGGTAACTGGAAGTTGAATGGCAGCAAGCATATGACAGCCGAACTGATCGACGGTCTGCGCAAAGAACTGTCGGGCGTTGAGGGTTGTGGCGTCGCTATTGCACCGCCCGCGCTCTATCTTGATCAGGCTAAACACGCCATCTCCGGTAGCCACATCGCTCTGGGTGCTCAAAACGTTGATGTAAACCTCTCTGGCGCATTTACCGGCGAAGTGTCCGCTGAAATGCTGAAAGATATCGGCGCGAAATACATCATCATTGGTCACTCAGAACGTCGCACTTATCACAAAGAGAGTGACGAGTTCATTGCGAAAAAATATGCCGTGTTGAAAACCGCTGGCCTGGTGCCGGTTCTGTGCATCGGTGAAACTGAAGCGGAAAACGAAGCGGGCAAAACCGAAGAAGTGTGTGCACGCCAGCTTGATGCGGTGCTGACCACTCAGGGTGCAGAAGCGTTCAAAGATGCGATCATCGCTTACGAGCCGGTATGGGCGATCGGTACCGGGAAGTCAGCCACACCTGCTCAGGCGCAGGCAGTTCACAAATTTATTCGTGACCACATTGCCAAAAAAGATGCGGCTATCGCTGAGCAAGTGATTATTCAGTACGGCGGCTCAGTTAACGATAAAAACGCTGCCGAGCTGTTTACTCAGCCGGACATCGACGGTGCCCTGGTTGGCGGCGCGTCGCTGAAAGCCGATGCGTTTGCCGTGATCGTTAAAGCTGCTGCGGCGGCTAAACAACGCTAACCGGCGATTGAGCACAGCATAAGCGGCCTCATCAGGCCGCTTTTTTTATGGGTTGCAGCAGGGCGCAGTCGTGATCCTGCACCTCCTCTGCCGATCCCTTATTCAGCAAAAGCCAGTTGCGCGCTACCGCCATCAGCACCAGACGGCCATCGGGTAAGCTTGCCAGTGCCATACCGTATTTCCCCATCGCATTCTTAGCATCAGGGACTTCAGACGCTAACCGGATAAAGACACTCTGTTGATCCAGTTCCGCCTGACTGAGCACCCGCACAATATAGTGATGGTTCAGAAAGGTAACATCCTTCCACTGCGCATTGAGAGTCGGTGCCAGTCCATCCAGTTGCTGGCGGACATCGGGCCGTAAGCAGGAAATATGAATATGGAGCTGATTCTGAGTTCGGCCGTACTCGGAGTTGATCGCCAGCGACAGCACGGTGTCTTTAATGGGCGAGCCGAATTTCTGCGCCACTACGCCTCTGTCATGCCAGGCAAAGCTGAAAAAATTGGGTGTGGCTGTGCTGAGCAACCGCGGGCTTTCGATGCCGGTTATCTTATCAACGGGAATTAACAGGTATTGCAAGGGACCGTTACGGTCTTTGAGCAGTGTATAACGCTGCTGCAGATCAACTCGCAGGCAAGGCGCAGGTTGCCCGTTATTCTGCTGATTGGGTACGCACTTTTCGCTGACGATCTGCCAAAGCGCATCGGCATTGCCTTTAACATGAAGGGAAGCTATCCCCATTCCTGCCACGACAAGCACCAGCAGAAACGCAATGATGATGAAGGCCCGACGATTTGCCTGCATAGTTACCCTCTCCATACTGAATCAATCAGCATCCTCGCCTGACAGCGCCGGAATGTCACGCATAAAAAAACCAGCGTTTCCGCTGGTTTAGATTATGTCAGGCGATCGTTACGGCTTCATGACCTGGTCATAGGTGCCGCCATCCGCGAAGTGGGTTTTTTGTGCCTTAGCCCAACCGCCGAATTTCTCGTCCACAGTAAACAATTTTACAGGGGCAAAGGTGCTGGCAAACTTCTTCGCAACCTCAGCATTGCGCGGACGATAGTAATTCTCGGCTGCAATCGTCTGTCCCTCGGTCGAATAGAGATACTTCAGATAGGCCTCAGCCACTGGGCGCGTTCCCTTCTCATCAACCACTTTATCCACAACGGAAACCGTCGGCTCTGCCAGAATAGACTCGCTTGGGGTAACGATCTCAAACTTGTCTTTGCCCAGCTTATTCACGGCCAGGTACGCCTCATTTTCCCAGGCGATCAGAACATCACCAATGCCGCGCTCAACGAAGGTGTTGGTCGCACCGCGCGCACCGGAATCCTGCACTTCAACATTTTTAAACAGGGCTTTGACATAGCTTAGCGCTTTTGCCTGATCGCCATTGTTGTGATCCAACGCCCAGCCCCAGGCTGCCAGGTAATTCCAGCGTGCACCACCTGAGGTTTTTGGATTGGGCGTGATGACGGAAACGCCAGGTTTGATCAGATCGTTCCAGTCATGGATCCCTTTTGGATTACCCTTGCGGACCAGGAACACAATCGTGGAAGTATAAGGTGCTGAGTTATCCGGCAGACGCTTAATCCAGTTCTTATCAATGCGGCCACGTTCAGCAATCGCATCAATATCAGACTGCAGCGCCAGCGTCACGACGTCAGCACGAATGCCGTTTATCACTGATGTGGCCTGCTTGCCTGAGCCGCCATGCGACTGACGGATCACCACATTATCGCCCGTTTCCTGTTTATAGTGCGCACTGAAGGCCTTGTTGTACTGCTCATACAGCTCACGGGTGGGATCGTAAGAAACGTTTAACAGCTGAATATCCTTCGCCAGAACACTGCCTGATGCCAGTAACAAGCTAATACCGATGGCCCATTTATTCATTGCGCACTCTCCCAGTTCATTATGGGACAAGCGTGACATAAACTTTTTCAGAGCTAAAAGAATTAAAAATAAGCGGTTATAACTTTGGGGAATATACGGAAGGTATAAGGGCATGCCGGAAGAGCATGCCCGTTAATGCGGTGAAATCAGTAAAGCTGCTTCGCGGTATCCATCCAGTCACGCTTGAATGGACGCTTCATGTTCTCAATCGCATCAATGATGTCATGGTGCACCATTTTGTCGTTCTGGATACCCACACAGCGGCCACCGTAGCCCTGCATGAGCAGTTCAATGGAATACGCACCCATGCGGGAGGCAAGAATACGATCATATGCGCACGGCGCACCGCCACGCTGAATGTGGCCAAGTACCGTCGCGCGCGTTTCGCGCTTCGTTTCGGTCTCGATAAACCGCGCCAGATCGTCGATATCACAGATATGTTCAGTGATAGCAACAATCGCATGCTTTTTACCTTTCGCGATGCCGGCCTTAATTTCTGCCACCAGCTCTTCACGGGTATAGGGAATTTCTGGCAACACGATAAACTCGCATCCACCAGCGATAGCGGCAGCCAGGGTCAAATCGCCACAGTAACGGCCCATCACTTCAACGATGGAGATGCGCTGGTGTGATGAAGAGGTATCACGCAGGCGGTCAATCGCCTCCACCACCGTTTCCAGTGCAGTAAAGTAGCCAATGGTGTAATCGGTGCCGGCAACATCGTTATCGATCGTGCCTGGCAGGCCGATACAGGGGAACCCCATCTCGGTCAGTCGCTTGGCGCCCATATAGGAACCGTCCCCGCCGATCACGACTAACGCATCAATACCGCGCTTTTTCAGGTTTTCAATGGCCACCTGACGGACATCATCGTTACGAAACTCAGGAAAACGCGCTGAACCCAAAAAAGTGCCGCCGCGATTGATCATGTCAGATACGCTGTAACGATCGAGATTGATCATCCGGTCTTCGTACAAACCCTGATAGCCGTCATAGATACCAAAAACTTCCAGCCCTTCACTTAACGCGGAGCGAACCACGCCGCGAATGGCTGCGTTCATGCCTGGGGCGTCACCGCCGCTGGTCAGTACACCAATTTTTTTGATCATGACAACCTCTGGATTGTTCGAAGCTAAGGGTTAATCCGGCCTGTTCAACGCTGATAAACACGATTGTGATGAGCGCAACATATAATGGCAGATAGTATATCAAAGGCCTGCGGCTGAATTGATTCAGGTCAGACAACTTTTCACTAATTTTTTGCAGCAATGTTAAAAACGTGCCGTTTCCATTTTATTAACTTAATTCATGTAAGTTAAAAGTTAAAAGAATCCTGCTTTTCAAACGGTACCACAGAACAGGGATCCTGATGAATAATGACGTCAGAACCGGGAAACGCTTTTCGCAGCGCTTTCTCTACCTGATCGGCAATACGATGAGCCTGGACGAGTGGTAACTGATCTTCGAGCTCAACGTGAAGCTGGATAAACTTTGTCGGGCCGGACTGACGCGTACGCACATCGTGTACGCCCTGTACACCCGGCCAGTTGAGGGAAATCGCAATAATTTGTTGCCGCTCTTCATCGGGTAATGCTCTGTCCAGTAAAGACTGAACGGCTTCATGGCCCATCCGCAGCGCACTAAAAAGAATATAGACGCCAATCCCTAACGCAAACAGTGCATCAGCGCGCGTGAAACCGTAGCTGCTTAATATCAGCGCCACCAGGATAGCTCCGTTCATAAACACATCTGACTGATAGTGCAGCATATCTGCACGAATGGCCTGACTCCGGGTTTTACGCACGACCCAGCGCTGGAAGGTGACCAGTACTAATGTCGAAACCAGCGCTACGACGGTGACAACAATTCCGATGCCCGGCGAGCGCAGTTCGTTAGGGGAAGCGAGATGTTGAATACCCGTAAGAAAGAGGAAAAGGGCTGAACCCGAAATGAACATGCTTTGGGCCAGCGCGGCCAGCGACTCCGCTTTACCATGCCCAAATGTATGATCGTCATCGGCGGGCTGTAAGGAATAACGCACCACCAGCAGGTTGGTCAGCGAGGCGGCAATATCCACCAGGGAATCGACCAGCGCGGCCAGCAGGCTAACCGATCCGGTGTACCACCAGGCAAAAATCTTCACAACCAACAAGACGGAAGCCAGCAGCGTCGCCGCGACTGCCGCAGACTGGATTAACTTTCCGTACGAAGCCTGCATGCCAAACTCCATAGACATATTACTGAAACGTAACGAAGTATGAGAGAAAGGCTAAGTTTAACACTACAGAAGGCGTCGCGCCTGACTGTCTGAACGGCGAAGAAACAGGATGAAACGGCATTTCTGAAGGGAAAAAAAGTACTTCGCCCCGTCCTCATAGAGAGACGGGGCGAATTGCCTACCTTGGGTAAGCGCCAAATCAACGTGCAGATTTGGTTCAGTGCTTAGCAGCCGTTACTTTTTGCCGCCTTTCTTGCCCGCTTCGGAGGCTTTTTCGGGGTTATTTTTAAAATTACCGCCGCCGCCAGTGCCGCTGCTCTTACCGCCTTTTTTACCGGCTTCAGACGCTTTTTGCGGGTTGTCTGCGAAATTACCTGAACCACCACGATGCTCTGCCATAATTTACTCCGTTAATAGGTTAATTCGGACTACATGATGTGGTTGCTGCTCTCCGTTAATTTCGTAAGTACATCGGCTTCCATGCTGAGACAACTTAAGTGTAGAACTGCGCAATTAGCGTGCAAGCGGAGCGGGATATTTGCAGCTGATTGAAATATAAATAAAAACAAAGCAGGAAGTTAAATAAGTTTTACTTATCATGTATTTAAAAGATGAAAGAAAAGTGAAATATCTTCGATGGTAAAACGCGCAAGAAAAACAGCACCCTGAAAAACAGGAATAAAACCAACGGTGTTTTCTATTTTTTTAACTATCCGATAAATTGTAAATTCATCGTAAATGATAAATCGCAGATAAAAAACATCATGAGATGAAAAGGGATCTTTGGTTCAAAGTGAGCCAGGAACAATTCTGCAAATTAATGAAACTGGCGAAGCCAGACATACCCAGGCATCAAGCTATGCATATCTTGCGGCATACGTTCAGTCGTTGGTCATGATAGACGGCAGAAATCTCATATCGGTACAGGCGATTTTAGGCCATGCGAGGATTGAGCAAACGGCAGCTTATGCCCATCTTGCACCTAACGATTTGAGGGATGCGATTACGCGTAATCCGCTTGAAGGTGGCCTCAATGTGTAGCTAACGTTGTCTACATATTGTCTACACCAGCGGCGCTTATACCTGTCTGCAAATGCTTAGCGTGTTTTTAGTCACGCACTGATTTTAAAGGATTTTTGGATAAGTACCTGATAAAAAAAACCCCCTCATCATGAGGGGGAAGACAGGGATGTGTCTATGGCAAGGAAAACAGGGATACTATTTACTACTGGTTACTACTGGTACGACTCACGGGTTGCAGCGATGATGCTGGCTGCAGATTCGAAAGCTTGCGTAATGAATTTATACGCCGCTCATAATTCTTTTGTAACGCGGCCTGCTGCTCCGGCGTTAACAGGTGGTACATCTGATTACGAACGCGCGCCATCTCAACCTGCTGCTCTACCTGAACTCTGGCAATGGCTTCTGCCTTACTGCGGATGGCCGCTTCGTTAAAATTATCTGCAGTCACTAAATCATGCATGGCTGCGATATCATCAATATTCGTTGCCGGACGATCGTGTCGGGCTTGCTGCATAAGGTCACGCATCTGCTGCCGTTGATGTTCCGTCAACTCAATGCCGTCGAACATGTGACTTTGCGAATTTTGCGTCATACTGCCTGTCGTAAATTCGCCGTGATGCACATCATCAGGCGCCATCGGCTCTGCTGCTCTTGCGCTGGCGTTACAGAGAACCATCGCTGAGGCAATAACGACGGCGGTTAATTTGCGCATCGTTTACTCCAGTTCGTTCTGTTTTGCGATTCAACGATAGCCAGTGTACGGCGATAGCTGCAAACATCCGTCAGGGGGTGTAAAAGTACGTAAATCGATGGATTGGTATCATGGGAACACGCTATTTTGCCTGCGGAGGGCTACAAAAATGAATAAAATCCTGTTGGTAGATGATGACCGCGAATTAACTTCGCTTTTGAAAGAGCTGTTGGAAATGGAAGGGTTTGAAGTCGTGGTCGCCAGCGATGGTGAACAAGCGTTGAACCTGCTTGATAACTCAATTGATCTGCTTTTACTGGATGTCATGATGCCGAAGAAAAACGGTATCGACACCCTGAAAGAATTACGCCAGCAATATCAGACGCCCGTCATTATGCTTACCGCACGCGGAAGCGAACTGGATCGCGTGCTGGGCCTTGAACTGGGTGCCGATGACTATCTGCCTAAACCCTTTAACGATCGTGAGCTGGTCGCGCGTATTCGCGCTATCCTGCGCCGTTCAAACTGGAGTGAACAGCAGCAACAGCACGATAACAGTTCACCCACGCTGGAAGTTGACTGCCTGCGCCTGAATCCGGGCCGTCAGGAAGCCAGTTTCGACAGCGAGACGCTGGATCTCACCGGAACGGAATTCACCCTGCTTTATCTTCTGGCACAGCATCTTGGGCAGGTTGTCTCTCGCGAGCACCTTAGCCAGGAAGTGCTGGGCAAACGCCTTACGCCTTTTGACCGCGCCATTGACATGCACATCTCTAACCTGCGCCGTAAGCTCCCTGACCGCCGTGACGGACATCCGTGGTTTAAGACATTACGTGGCCGCGGATATCTGATGGTTTCTGCATCATGATAGGAAGTTTGACTACCCGCATCTTTGCTATTTTCTGGCTGACGCTGGCACTGGTATTGATGCTGGTGCTCATGGTACCCAAGCTTGATTCACGTCAGATGACGTCGCTGATGGAGAGTGAGCAGCGTCAGGGGACGATGATAGAGCAGCACGTTGAAGCGGAGTTAATGCGCGATCCCCCTAACGATTTGATGTGGTGGCGGCGCTTATTTCGCGCGATTGAGAAATGGGCACCGCCCGGTCAGCGCTTGCTGTTAGTCACCAGCGAAGGCCGGGTTATTGGCGCGCAGCATAATGAAATGCAGGTTATCCGTAACTTCATCGGTCAGTCAGACAATGCCGATCATCCACAGAAGAAAAAGTATGGTCGCGTCGAAATGGTGGGCCCTTTCGCCGTTCGGGATGGGGAGGATAACTATCAGCTTTACCTGATTCGGCCTGCCAGCAGTTCTCAACTGGACTTTATCAACCTGCTGTTTGACCGGCCTTTGCTACTGCTTATCGTTACCATGCTGATTAGCTCACCGCTTCTGCTCTGGCTGGCGTGGAGCCTGGCGCGTCCTGCACGTAAACTCAAATACGCTGCGGATGAAGTGGCCAGCGGCAACCTGCGTCAACATCCTGAACTGGAATCGGGCCCGCAGGAGTTTCTGGCCGCCGGTTCCAGCTTCAATCAAATGGTGAGTGCGCTGGAGCGCATGATGAACGGTCAGCAACGTCTGCTTTCCGATATCAGCCACGAATTGCGTACGCCGCTGACGAGACTTCAGCTGGCTACCGCCCTGCTGCGTCGCCGTCAGGGTGAAGGCAAAGAGCTGGAGCGCATTGAGATGGAAGCTCAGCGGCTTGACGGCATGATTAATGACCTGTTGGTGCTGTCGAGAACCCAGCATAAGAACGCGCTGGTCAGCGAAGCCATGAAGGCAAACCAGCTCTGGAATGACGTGCTGGAAGACGCCAGGTTTGAAGCGGAACAAATGGGCAAGACGCTGGAGATTCCTTATCCTCCAGGCCCCTGGCCGCTATACGGCAATCCACATGCGCTGGAAAGCGCGCTGGAGAACATCGTCCGTAATGCGTTGCGCTACTCGCACACGCATATCAGCGTCAGTTTTTCCGTGGATATCTCGGGTATTACCGTGCACGTTGATGATGACGGTCCTGGCGTCAGCCCGGAGGATCGCGAGCAGATATTTCGTCCTTTCTACCGCACTGATGAAGCGCGGGACAGGGAATCCGGCGGTACCGGCCTGGGGCTGGCGATTGTGGAAACGGCAATACAGCAACATCGCGGGTGGGTCAAAGCGGATGACAGCCCGCTGGGTGGACTGCGCCTCACTATCTGGCTGCCACTTTACTCCTCTGCAAGGCAATAATTTGCTATGCTTCGGCCCTCGTTATCGGGGGCCTTATGCTTAACATCGTATTATTTGAACCAGAAATCCCACCTAACACCGGCAATATTATTCGCCTGTGCGCCAATACCGGTTTTCAGCTCCACCTGATTGAGCCACTGGGCTTTGCCTGGGACGATAAGCGCCTGCGTCGCGCCGGGTTGGACTATCACGAATTTACCGCGATCAAATTTCATGCTGACTATCAGGCTTTCATCGCTACCGAGCAGCCTGAGCGCCTGTTTGCGCTGACCACCAAAGGCACGCCCGCACACAGTGCGGTCAACTATCAGTCTGGGGATTATTTGCTGTTTGGACCGGAAAGCCGCGGGTTACCCGCAGAGATATTACAGGCTCTGCCCGCAGCGCAAAAAATCCGCATTCCGATGATGGCGGAAAGCCGTAGCATGAACCTGTCCAACGCGGTATCGGTAGTGGTTTACGAAGCGTGGCGCCAACTCGACTATGCTGGCGCACTGATTAAATCTTAAATACCATCGCCAAACTGGAAGCCTGCACCGTTACCGTTAAAGTGTTGATCCATATCCATTGACGGCTTTTCACTGCCGGGCTTGCCGACGATGCGCGCAGGAACCCCGGCGGCGGTGGTATGTGGAGGGATAGATTGCAACACCACGGAGCCGGCACCAATCTTGGCACCACGGCCTACCTCGATATTACCGAGGATTTTCGCACCCGCGCCAATCATCACCCCTTCACGAATTTTCGGATGGCGGTCGCCGCTGGTTTTTCCGGTGCCGCCAAGCGTTACTGACTGCAGGATTGATACATCATTTTCCACAACGGCGGTTTCACCGATCACAATCCCGGTAGCATGATCCAGCATGATCCCATGACCAATTTTGGCAGCCGGATGAATATCAACCGCAAAGGAGACTGAGACTTCGTTTTGCAGATAAACGGCCAGAGCGCGTCGGCCTTCATTCCACAGCCAGTGCCCGATACGATGCGCCTGAAGCGCATGAAAGCCTTTCAGATAAAGCAGCGGCGTGGAGTATTTATCAACCGCAGGATCGCGCAGGCGAACCGCCTGAATATCACAAGCAGCAGACGCAATCATTGAGGGATCTTCACGGTATGCTTCTTCTACCACTTCACGAATAGCGATAGCAGGCATGATCGGATTCGCCAGCTTATTGGCCAGCATATAGCTAAGAGCACTGCCAAGATTCTCATGCTTAAGCAATGTCGCATGGTAAAAGCTGGCCAGCATCGGCTCGCAGTCTGCCAGCGCGCGTGCTTCCGCCTTGATATTGTCCCAGACCAGTTCTAACTCATCAGACGACATGCTGTTTTCTCCCGATAAAAAAGCGCCTTGATCGGCGCTGCAGGTTATGATGCCTGGCTTCCTGCTTTAGTTTGTACTGTTTTCGTCCTTCCTCGAACGCCCCAGCAGGCTTAATGCTGCATCTCGTGCCGGTTTTCCGCAATAGAGCACCTGATAAATCTGCTCCGTAATGGGCATTTCAACCCCGACACGTGCAGCCAGCGCTTTGACTTCTTTCGTATTTCTGTAACCTTCTACAACTTGTCCGATAATGCGTTGTGCGCCATCGACCTCTTCGCCCTGCCCCAACATCATGCCAAAGCGGCGGTTACGCGACTGATTATCGGTACAGGTAAGCACCAGATCGCCCAGGCCTGCCATCCCCATAAACGTCGTGGGATCGGCACCCAACGCTGCGCCAAGACGGCTCATCTCTGCCAGTCCACGGGTGATTAATGCCGTTCGTGCATTCGCGCCAAATCCGATACCGTCCGATATCCCAGCACCAATCGCGATCACATTTTTAACCGCGCCACCCAGCTGAACCCCGATAAAATCGGGATTGTTATACACGCGGAAACTTTTGCCGCAGTGCAACCGCGTTTGCAAATCATCCGCAAACTGCGTATCGGTTGCCGCCAGCGCAATCGCCGTAGGTAAACCCGCGGCCAGTTCTTTCGCGAAGGTTGGGCCAGATATCACCGCCAGCGGAATGGCCTCACCCAGGATTTCCCGGGCGACGTCCTGCAGCAAACGACCGGTTTCTTTTTCCAGCCCTTTCGTCGCCCAGACGATACGCGAGTCCTCACGTAAGCCAGGTTTGATCTGCGTCAGCACTTCGCCAAAGACGTGGCTGGGTACGACCACCAGTAGATCGCGGCTGGCCGCAATGGCCCTGGCGAGATCGGGTTCAATCGTCAGATTATCGGGAAAGGGAACATCAGGCAGGAAAGCAAGATTGCAGCGGTCTGACTGCAGCTGTGCCATGTGGGCGGGATTATGGCCCCACAACAACACGGGATGGCCATTACGGGCCAGCGTAATCGCCAAAGCGGTGCCGTACGAACCGGCACCGATGACGCTAATCGAAGCGTGAGTAGTCATCAGGCATCCTGATGTTGCGCGGCACCTTCTTCGCCTTGCTGCTGCTGCAGATAGTTCATAAACAGCGCATCAAAGTTAACCGGCGCGAGGTTAAGCTGCGGGAACGTACCACGAGAAACCAGACTGGTGATGCATTCACGGGCATAAGGGAACAGAATATTCGGGCAGTAAGCGCCCAGGCAATGCGCCATCTGAGTGCCGTCGATACCGCCGATGGTGAAAATGCCCGCCTGCTGCACTTCACACAGGAAAGCGGTATCTTCGCCAACGGTCGCGGTTACAGTCACACGCAGCACCACTTCATACACTTCATCAGCCAGCTGCGAAGAAGCCGTGTCCAGATCCAGCTTAACGTCTGGTTCCCACTCTTTCTGAAACACTTGTGGCGCGTTCGGCGCTTCAAAAGAAATGTCTTTCGTGTAAACGCGCTGAATCTGAAATTGCATTTCGTTGGTGTTATGTTCTGACATGTGACTAAGTCCTGTAAGTTAATATGTCTGGCGTAATTACGCCTGAAGTAACGGATCTAAACCTGCACGATCGTTGAGCGCCATCAGATCGTCGCAACCGCCAATATGCTGACCGTCGATAAAGATCTGCGGCACGGTAGTCCGGCCACTGCGCTTAATCATCTCTTCGCGTTTTGCCATGTCCCCATCAATGGGAATCTCCTGAAACGCCACGCCTTTTTGACTCAGCAGCGCTTTTGCCCGGTGGCAATAAGGACAGGTTGCTTTGATGTAAATTTCAACATTTGCCATAGGGACCTCAGGATGATTATTTACCGCGAACCAACGGCAGATTTTCGCCGCTCCAACCACTGATACCGTCTTTGAGAACGGCAACCTGGGTAAATCCAGCCGCGCTCAGATGGGCAGCAGGATCTGCCGCGCTTTGTCCGGTTGCGCATACAACAATTATGGGCTGTGCTTTATGCTTTTCCAACTCGCCTAAACTGCCTTTCTTGATATCTGCTGCAGCCACATTTATCGCGCCCGAAATGTGCCCCTTGCGGTAATCATCACGCGAACGCACGTCTACCACTACCGCGTCCTCTTTGTTAATGAGTCGGGTTGCTTCGCCTCGACTGATAGTTTTTACTTTAGAGAACATTCCTTTAACGGTAGTCACAATCACCAGTACGAGTAAGACGACCCATGCCAGACTCAGGATGGGGTGATTGCTTGCAAACTGCATAATTTCTTGCATGAGGGGTAACGACTCCAGACCGGGCTAATAAGCTAAAACAAGGCTTCTGAGTATACCTGCGCCACTTCGCATGTACAGACGCTAAGCGGACAGAGTGACGATTTGTGCGTCATTTTCCAAAAAAATTGGCTGAATGGCAAAAATGTCGTGGCGCTTGTCCCTTGTCCTGATGAAAATGGATCGCACTGAGAAAGCAAAAGCCGGTCGGCAATGCTGGTAAGCAACTGTTCATCGTGGAATAATCATCGGCCTATGAAGGGAAAGACAACCGTTCTACCAACATGGACTCGTTACAACGGTCGTCCCCTGCCGTTGTTTACACGCTTGTCCGCCCTGTCTTTTAGCCTGCTTTATGCGGGCATATTGTTGTTTCCTCTACCCGGCTTATCGGCGGATGACAACAAAGCCCAGCTGAAATCTATCCAGCAAGAAATTGCCGAAAAAGAAAAAAGCGTAAAAGCCCAAAAGGTTCAGCGCAGCCAGTTACTTAATCAGCTACAAAGTCAGGAAAAGATCATTGCTCAGGCAAGTCGACAGCTACGGGAAACCCGTAACAGCCTGTCGGCCCTGAAGGGTGAGATTACCCAGGTCACCGCCTCGGTTTCCCGTCTTGAAAAGCAGCAGGCACAGCAGGAAAAGCTGCTTGCTGAACAGCTGGACGCCGCCTTTCGCCAGGGGCAGCACAAAGGTTTGCAACTTCTGTTAGGCGGTGAAGAGAGTCAGCGTAGCGAACGTATCCTCGCTTACTTTGGCTATCTGAACACCGCACGTCAGGAAAATATCACCGCCCTGCAAACCACCCGTCAGGAATTAGCCCAACAGCGCGCCTCGCTGGAACAAAAGCAACAACAGCAGAAAACGCTGTTAACCCAGCAGCAAGAACAACAAGACAAACTCCAGCAAGCCAGCGCCGCGCGTAAAAAAACGCTCACGTCTCTGGAAAGCGCACTGCAGAAGGATCAGGCTGACCTGGTTGAGATGCGCCAGAACGAAAGCCGCCTGCAAGATAAAATCGCTCGTGCCGAGCGAGAAGCCCGTGAACGCGCCGCCCGTGAGGCACGTGAGGCAGAAAAAGTGCGTCAGCGTCAGGTGCAGGCGAAAGCGAAAGGCTCCAGTTATCAGCCAACACAAAGCGAGCGCGAGCTGATGGCGCGAACGGGCGGACTGGGACGGCCCAACGGTCAGGATATCTGGCCGGTACGCGGACGCGTCGAACATCGGTTCGGTGAGGAACTGCAAGGCGAATTACGCTGGAAAGGCCTGGTCATTGCGGCTCCGGAAGGCACAGAGGTCAAAGCCATTGCCGATGGTCGTGTATTGATGGCCGACTGGTTGCAGGGCTATGGTCTGGTCGTAGTTATCGAGCATGGTAAAGGAGATATGAGTCTGTATGGCTATAACCAAAGCGCCCTCGTCAGCGTAGGTGCCCAGGTGAAGGCCGGTCAGCCCATTGCGCTGGTGGGCACCAGCGGTGGTCGCGGCACGCCTTCGCTCTATTTTGAAATCCGACGTCAGGGTAAAGCGGTCAATCCAGTTCCGTGGTTGGGAAAATAAGTGTTAGTTCATCGTTACCAGATTACCGCCTTGCTGTGCGGACTGTTGCTCAGTTTCGCGTCCCAGGCCGCTAAGCTCGCCATCGTCATTGATGATTTCGGCTATCGACCCACGGAAGAAAATAAAGTGCTGCAAATGCCGCAGGCGATCTCTGTCGCGGTGCTTCCTGATGCGCCCTATGCACGTCAGATGGCCATCAAAGCGCATCAGGGCGGCCGTGAAGTTCTGATTCACCTGCCTATGGCGCCGTTAAGTAAGCAACCGCTTGAGAAAAACACCTTAACGCCTGAAATGAGCCGCGCGGAAATCGATCGCATCATCCGTAGTGCGGTCAACAATGTCCCCTATGCAGTGGGGCTGAATAACCATATGGGCAGCAAAATGACATCGAGCCTGCCGGGTATGCAAAAAGTCATGCAGGCGCTGAATCAGTACAATCTGTACTTTCTCGACAGCATGACGATTGGTAACAGTCAGTCACTGCAGGCCGCACAGGGAACGCACGTCAGGGTGCTTAAGCGTCGCGTATTTTTAGATGACAGTCAGGATATCAATGCGATTCGACAGCAGTTCAACCGGGCAGTCAGTCTGGCCCAGCGTGATGGCTACGCGATTGCGATCGGTCATCCGCATCCCAATACCGTGCGGGTGCTGCAACAAATGTTGCCCTCGCTGCCCGCAGATATCACCCTGGTGACGCCGGGTCAGTTATTGAATGAACCGCTACGCAACGGCAACGCATCGCCAGCCAAGATCACACCACACAGCAAGCCACTTCAGGGCTTCCAGCCGCCTGGTGAATGTAAAGTGAAGCAGCCGCTGGCACCAGTTCCGGCTAGCCGTGCGCTGAGCGTTATTGGTGAAAGCATTACAGAAAGTCCGCTTTATCATCGTATTGATGAACTGTTCTAAAACACTCAGCACCAGGCATTAAACCTGGTGCTGAGCAATCACATTACGCAGACAAACGTTATCTTTCTTACTCGCTACTCGGGCGATCAAGGCGACGTCCAGTCCAGAATCACCTTTCCAGACTGCCCCGAGCGCATTTCATCAAAACCCTGCTGGAAGTCATCAATCGGGTAACGGTGAGTGATAATCGGGGTGAGATCCAAACCTGACTGAATCAGCGCGGCCATCTTATACCAGGTTTCGAACATCTCACGCCCGTATATGCCCTTGATAAACAGTCCTTTAAAGATCACCAGGTTCCAGTCAATAGCCATTTCTCCCGGAGGAATGCCCAGTAAGGCCAACCGCCCACCGTGATTCATCACCTCAAGCAAGGTTCGGAAAGCGGGCGGTGCACCTGACATTTCTAATCCCACGTCAAAGCCTTCTTTCATGTCCAGCGCATGCATGACTTCACGCAGATCTTCTCTGGCGACATTGACCGCGCAGGTCACGCCCATCTTGCGGGCCAGTTCAAGCCGGTAGTCATTAATGTCCGTGATCACGACATTCCGCGCACCGACATGGCGGCACACCGCAGCCGCCATAATACCAATAGGGCCGGCACCGGAAATGAGTACGTCTTCACCGACCAGGTCGAAGGATAAGGCGGTATGTACCGCGTTGCCGAAGGGATCAAAAATCGCTGCCAGCTCGTCGGAAATATTGTCGGGAATTTTGAATGCATTAAAGGCGGGAATAACCAGATACTCTGCAAAGCATCCCTGGCGGTTAACGCCAACGCCTTGGGTATTTCGACAGAGATGGGTACGGCCTGCGCGGCAGTTTCGGCAGTGCCCACAGGTGATATGCCCCTCGCCCGAAACCCGATCGCCTATGTTAAACCCTTTAACCTCCTGACCAATAGCCACCACTTCACCGACATATTCGTGGCCGACAATCATGGGGACCGGGATGGTTTTACGCGACCAGTCGTCCCAGTTGTAAATATGTACGTCTGTCCCACAGATGGCGGTTTTACGAATTTTTATCAGCAGATCGTTGTGACCCGGCTCGGGAACTGGCGCATCAGTCACCATCCAGATGCCCTGCTCTTTTTTCAACTTAGCCAGTGCTTTCATGGTTAATCCTCAGGCAATGACGCCAAGTTGTTTACCAATGCGCGTGAAAGCTGCCACCGCCGTTTCGAGTTGCTGCTGGCTGTGCGCTGCTGAAATTTGGGTTCGGATGCGTGCCTGACCTTTTGGCACAACCGGATAGAAAAACCCGGTGACATAGATGCCTTCCTGTTGTAACAACTGAGCAAATTCCTGCGCGACGCTGGCTTCTCCCAACATGACCGGAATGATGGCATGATCGGCGCCGGCCAGCGTAAAACCTGCCGATGTCATTTTTTCGCGGAAGAAACGTGCGTTGTCCCACAAGCGCTGACGCAAACCGTCGCCTTCGCTTAATAAATCCAGCACGCGAAGAGAAGCCGCGACAATTGCCGGTGCCAGCGAGTTAGAGAACAGATAAGGCCGTGAGCGCTGACGCAGCCATTCCACCACCTCTGCTTTGGCAGCAGTGTAACCGCCGGATGCGCCGCCCAGCGCCTTGCCCAGCGTGCCGGTGATAATGTCGACCCGGCCCATGACGTCGCAATACTCATGCGTTCCGCGACCGGTACTTCCGACAAAGCCAACCGCATGGGAATCATCGACCATGACAAGTGCGGAATAGTCGTCTGCAAGATCGCAAATGGCGTTCAGATTGGCGATCACGCCGTCCATCGAGAACACGCCGTCCGTGGCAATCATAATGGTCTTCGCCCCGTTATCCCTGGCTTCCTTCAGGCGGTCGCGCAGTTGCGCCATATCATTGTTAGCGTAACGATAGCGCTGTGCTTTACACAGGCGTACACCATCAATAATCGATGCATGATTGAGTGCATCAGAGATGATGGCATCTTCCGCGCCCAGTAAGGTTTCAAACAGCCCGCCGTTGGCGTCAAAACAGGAGGAGTAAAGAATGGCGTCCTCCATTCCCAGAAAATCGGCGAGCTTTTTTTCCAGCTGTTTGTGTATATCCTGGGTACCGCAGATAAAACGCACGGATGCCATGCCAAAACCGTGCGAATCCATGCCCTCTTTGGCTGCCTGAATTAAGGCTGGGTGGTTGGCCAAACCCAGGTAGTTATTCGCGCAAAAGTTAATTACGGGACGCTCAGGCCCGACCTCAATTTCTGCCTGCTGTGCGGAGGTAATAATACGTTCTTTTTTGAATAAACCTTCACGCTGGGCGGCGTCGAGTTGCTGCCGGATATGTTGGTAAAAATGCGCTGGCATTATCCTGCTCCTGATAAGGTGGAAATCTGGCAAATATTACTGAACATATCGCCTTTCTACGCTTAATCGACCAAAAGAATGTTAATTTTGCAGCATAGTTCACGCCATTCTGTCGGATGTGCAGGACCTTACAGAGTCATCTGGCTGTCTGGAGCGGGATGAAATGTTATGATGTAGGCATTACGTGTGAAATGTCCCGTTTCAACTCAAAACTTTAAAGGTAACAGTATGATTATCGTAACCGGTGGCGCAGGAATGATCGGCAGCAATATTGTCAAAACGCTGAACGATCGCGGTCACAACGACATTCTGGTCGTGGATAACCTTAAAGATGGCACCAAATTCGTGAATCTGGCCGATCTGGATATCGCTGATTACATGGATAAAGAAGAATTCCTGACCTATATCATGTCAGGTGAAGATCTTGGTCCGATTGAAGCCGTTTTTCACGAAGGTGCCTGCTCAGCCACCACCGAGTGGGACGGTAAGTACATGATGGATAATAACTATCAGTACTCTAAAGATCTGCTGCACTTCTGTCTTGAGCGTGAAATTCCGTTCCTTTACGCTTCTTCTGCCGCCACCTATGGTGGACGCAATGAGAATTTCATTGAAGAGCGCCAGTACGAACAGCCACTGAATGTCTACGGCTATTCAAAAATGCTGTTCGACCACTACGTGCGTCAGATCCTGCCTGAAGCCTCCTCGCCGGTATGCGGCTTTCGCTACTTTAACGTTTACGGCCCGCGTGAAAGCCATAAAGGCAGCATGGCAAGCGTGGCGTTTCATTTAAACACGCAGATTAGCAATGATGAAAATCCAAAGCTGTTTGAAGGCAGCGACGGCTTTAAACGTGATTTTATTCATGTCGATGATGTGGTGTCGGTGAATCTGTGGTGCTGGGAGAATGGGATTTCCGGCATCTATAACTGCGGAACAGGCCGCGCCGAATCCTTCCAGGAAGTGGCAGATGCGGTGCTTAATTTTCACCAGAAAGGCCAGATTGAGTACATTCCTTTCCCTGACAAGCTGAAAGGCCGCTACCAGGCTTACACGCAGGCCGACCTGTCTAATTTACGCGCAGCGGGTTACGACAAACCGTTTAAGACCGTGGCACAGGGCGTTTCTGAATATATGGTTTGGTTAAATCGCAACGTCTAAAGGAATAGATACCGGTAATGAAAATTCTGGTGATCGGCCCGTCGTGGGTCGGCGATATGATGATGTCGCAAAGTCTCTATCGTACCCTCAAGGCCGAACATCCTGACGCAGTGATTGATGTGATGGCACCTGCGTGGTGCCGTCCTTTACTTTCACGGATGCCTGAAGTGAATCAGGCGCTGGCGATGCCGCTGGGTCATGGCGCGTTAGCGCTTGGCGAGCGCCGTCGGCTGGGCAAATCGCTCCAGGCCAGCCATTACGATCGCGCTTATGTTTTACCCAATTCTTTTAAATCAGCGCTGGTTCCCTTTTTTGCCGGGATCAAGCGCCGTATTGGCTGGCGCGGAGAAATGCGTTACGGCCTGTTAAACGATTGTCGGGTACTGGATAAAGCCGCGTTTCCGCTGATGGTTGAGCGCTATGTGGCTCTGGCTTATGACTTGCCAGTCCGCTCAGCGCGGGAACTGCCACAACCCCTGCTAACGCCTCAGCTACAGGTCAGTGAACAGGAAAAAAGTGAGACGTCCGCGCAGTTTCAGCTGACTCCCGAGCGGCCGACGATTGGTTTTTGTCCCGGTGCAGAGTTTGGGCCGGCAAAACGCTGGCCGCATTTTCACTATGCGACGCTTGCCCAGCAGTTAATCAGTGAGGGTTATCAGATTCTGCTGTTTGGCTCGGCTAAAGATCATTCCACCGGTGAAGAAATCCTGTCTTCGCTACCGGAAGCGAGCCGTGCACATTGCCGCAATCTGGCTGGCGAAACGCAGCTGGAACAGGCTGTTATTCTGCTGGCTCAGTGCCACGCAGTGGTCAGTAATGATTCGGGCCTGATGCATATTGCCGCAGCGTTAAACCGACCGCTTGTCGCCTTATATGGTCCCAGCAGCCCTGACTTTACGCCGCCTCTGTCTGACCGGGCACGTATTCTCCGTTTAATTAGCGGCTATCATCGTGTACGCAAAGGCGATGCCGGGCAGGGCTATCACCAAAGTCTTATCGATATTCAGCCCGCACAGGTTCATGAAACATTGAGCACGTTGTTGCGCGAAGTCCAGGAGGGGACATGCACGTCCTGATCGTCAAAACCTCCTCCATGGGAGACGTCCTGCATACGCTGCCAGCACTCACCGATGCCATGCATGCCCTGCCCGGAATACGCTTTGACTGGGTGGTGGAAGAAAATTTTGCACAAATCCCGACCTGGCATCCGGCAGTGGATAAGGTTCTGCCTGTCGCCATTCGACGCTGGCGCAAACACTGGTTTGGCAGCCTGCAGCGTGAAGAGCGCGTGCGTTTCAAGCGTGAGCTTCAGTCTCGTGACTACGACATCGTGATCGACGCTCAGGGGCTGATTAAGAGCGCCGCGCTTGTGACTCGTCTGGCTAAAGGCGTTAAGCACGGCCTGGACAATCGTAGTGCGAGAGAACCTTTCGCCAGTTGGTGGTATGACAAAAAGCACGAGATCAGCAAGCAACAACATGCAGTCGAGAGGACGCGTGAGCTGTTTGCTAAAAGTCTGGGTTACGATAAACCCCCGTCTCAGGGGGATTATGCAATTGCCGGCCATTTTCTGAAGCCCTTATCACAGCATGAGAGCCCTTATCTGGTATTTCTTCATGCCACTACCCGTGATAACAAGCACTGGCCAGAAGCTCACTGGCGAGAGTTGATTGAACGTGTCCGGCCAGCGGGCTTGCGTGTAAAGCTGCCGTGGGGCGCTGAACATGAACATCAGCGTGCGCTGCGTCTGGCTGAAGGTTTTGAGCACGTAGAAGTCTTGCCTAAGCTTTCTCTTGAAGCCGTAGCACAGCAGTTGGCAGGCGCAGATGCCGTAGTGTCGGTAGATACAGGGCTGAGCCATCTGACCGCCGCACTAGACAGGCCCAATATCACGTTATATGGCCCCACCGATCCGGGTTTGATTGGGGGTTATGGGCAAAATCAGTATGTTTTGCGGCCTGCAGAGGGCAGCAAATTAGCAGACATTAGCGCTAAGGACGTCGCGGATATGGTCTTTGAGATTCTTGTATGAAGAAACTCCACATCATTAACCTTGAAAAAATGGGTGGTGTTGAACGCCTGTTCCTGCAGTACATCAATGATTTTTCTGACGGAAATGATGATGTGATATGCATCAGTAATGAGATAGACGATGATATTCGTCGTCACATTCCTCAACAAAAAATCACCTTTGCCAATCGTTGGGTAAATGGCCTGAAATATAAAGTCCCGCAATTTCTTCGGAAATATTTGCTAAAAAAACGCATTGAGGCAAGTGATGCCGATGTAATAGTGGTTTGGGATTTAATTCCAGGACTGCCAGCAAAACCCAGGCGTGCTGCTCTGGTCTATTACGATCATGGCTGCTCATGGCGTTATCCAAAAAATAAAAAAACGCTTAACTTTATGGCAATGCTGGACGGCGTGATTTCAGCCTCATACGCGTCAAACCGGGTGATGCATCACCGCTTCAACCTACCTTGCCCGCATCACGTCGTGATAAACCGAATCATGTTGCCGCAGGGGATAAATTCCGCAATCAGAACGCTAAAAAATCCGCTCAGGCTAGGAACGGCATCTCGCCAGGTTAGCCTGAAAGGCATTAGCGTAGGACTTTTAACGCTTAAAGAATTACGCCAACGTGGACACAACGTTGTGTTGGAAATTGCGGGAAAAGGGCCCGATCATGACGCCTTCGTGGCGCTTGCTGAGCGTTTGAATATTAGTCAGTTTGTTACCTTCAGCGGTTTTCAGCATGATATGAGCGCCTTTTTTAATCGCACAGATATCTATCTCAGTACACCTGTCACTGAGCCATTTGGCCTTTCCTGTATGGAAGCGCTTTATTTTGGTGTACCGGTTATTTTCCCCATGATTGACGGCCAACCTGAAGTCGTTGGTCATCAGCAGTGTGGCATTGGATTACCCCCCTCCGTTACAATTGATGAGCATGAGAAATTAACTGGTATACGCGTTGATTTCCCCTATCAGGTCTACGAACCTGTCCGTGATGTTATGGAAGAAGCCAGGCTGGTTTCACATATTGATTGCGCCAACGCGGTGGAAGTCTTGTCGGTGCCTGAAACGTATCAGCGATTTAGTGAAGCCGCTAAAGCCTGGACAGTAGAACATTTCGACTATGCGCTGTTTAAGACAGAATTCAACGATGCTTTAAAGGATGTTATAATTAAAAAATGAAACTAAATCATTTAATCTTTAAAAAAGAAGCGCCTGCCAACTTTTTCAGCCAGCTTATTTTTATCGGATGTGCTATCGCCTTTATTACTTCGCCATTTGGATGGGCCTTTGGCAGGAACGTTTTTTATCTTTCCAGCTATCTGGCTTTTCTGGTCATCGTTTTTCATCTCAGATTTTACATTGCTGACAAAAAAAACCTGATTCTCCCTGGTGCGTTTTTTGCTGTCGGGATCATCAGCATTATCTGGACAGCCATGTATAAACAACCTGGCGATTTCATTAGTCTGTACCGGCAGTACCAATCAACCGGACGATTACAAATCGCCGCAGCGTTTGTTCTACTGGCGATGCTTAATACAAAGATAGCGCTACAAAAAAATACCGTGCTGGCAGCCCTTGTTTGCGGGCTTGCGGTAAATAGCTATGCCATTTATCAGGGGATTTTCTTACACATAGCGCGTGTAGAGCTGAATTTTGATCGAGCAACGGTTGCTGCCTACATCATTACCGCAGTCAATCTGATATTCATTAAAGCCGTATTACTTTTAAAAACCCGCCACAGAGTGTTGCTTTTTTTGGCAGCTTTCGCCTTTACCTATGCTTCCATTCTGTTGACTGGAACCCGTGCAGCTATGCTGGCTTATCCCGTGTTGGCTTTAATGATTGTACTCATGAGCACACATGTGATTAATCGTCGTCACAAAATTATTCTGTTCATCCTGGTGCCCATCATGCTCCTGCTCAGCGCTGCACTTTTTCATAAAGTCATCACTATGCGTATACAGCAGTTCAATCAGGATATTGCGCATATGCATGAGCAAACGGGAGAAAACTCAATCATCTCACGCTTAAGCATGCAAACCGTTGCATTTCGCACCAGCCTTGAAGCCCTGTGGGGAGAGTCTGCAGAGCAACGAGCGGCAGAAGCAAAAGTGATTGTTGCACAAGAACCTTCGCTTTATGGGGCATTACCCTACCTTACCGTTCATATGCACAATGAAGTGATGGAAACGTTCTCGATTAAGGGCATTGTGGGTCTGTTAGCGTTGGCAGGTTTATATCTTTGCTTATTACGCAGCGCATTCACGCCTTACCGCAATCCCGCACTCTTCGCAGTCACAGTATCTTTGATCACCTATGGCCTGAGCGACGTGATATTTTTCAGCACTGAGGGAACCCTCATCTATTGTCTGGCCGTCATCATCAGTGGCTTATTAGTTAAAACACCGTCTGTATTACAGGAAGCGAAGTAATGCAAACGCGTGACTGGCTGCTAAGCATCATTATTCCTTTATACAATAGTCAGGATTATATCGTTCCCTGTCTGACATCCTTGTTTACCCAAATTGACCCTGATATTCAGGTCATCATTATCGATGATGGGTCGACAGACCTTTCAGCCCAGCGTGTGAAAGAATTTCTCAAGACTTATCCTTCAGCTTGTGTTGAATTCATTCAGCAGGCTAACCAGGGGGTTGCCGCAACCCGCAATGTTGGCCTGTCAAAAGCTAAAGGAAAATTTATTACCTTTTTGGACGCTGATGATCTACTCAGTAAAAATTATCTATCAGTTATCCGACCGTTATTACTCTCCGATCAAGACGATCTGATTGATTTTAACTACGCACGCTTTGAAAACACGCCCCCTGAAGCATCAGAAAACGAATTGCCTCAACGTGTCGCTTACGATTTTTCCGTTCAGGGGCTGAATTGTCTGCGTCCGCTTTTTATCCGATCGATGTGGCATTTATGGAACCGCATATACAGAAACAGTCTGCTGGAAGGTGAGGCTTTTGAAGTCGGCAGACGTTACGAAGACGTTATCTTTACGCCATTTCAATATCTCAAAACACAGCGTATCGCTCATCTTGAAAATACGCTCTACTACTACCGCGATAATCAGCAGGGCATCACACGGAATGTCCGTATGAGTGACATTGAGGACATGCTATTCGCCATGAATAAAATGTGTGCAATGGCACAGTCTGACACTGAGCTGCGTCGACTGGCTGCAGGGATGATAGTGAACTGCTTTAATGAAGTGAAAAGCATGTCGAAAGCGGTTTTTGGTTATTATCATTACGATAAACAAACCAGGCTGGCCATTAAGTCAGCCGCACGCCTTTGTAGGGGCCATTGCAAAACAAAAAAGTTTTGGCAAATGCGCTATCCCGAAGTCGACACGCTTTTTTCGTGGTTGCGATTTAAGGCCCGCAAATCTGTTCCTGAAGCGAATCAGTGACGGCACCGAGTGCCGTTTTTTTCTTCAGGGCATATTCGGTCAAGGTCATACCTTGGGTACGTTCCTGAAGCCAGCTGAACAGCTGCTCTAAATCATCGTAAAGACGGTCAATGTCTGCGTCGTTTTTAAACGTCGGGCTGCCGTCAGGCATAAACTCCGATGAATGCAGCATAAATTCAACATAGTCGTTTCCCTGCGACAGCGTTTGCTCAACGACATGCTTCATTTGCGCCAGATTCCCGCCCACAGGCCGCAGCCAGTTTACCCGAGGTCCTCTCGACTTACCCCTGACGTTGTCCCAGACTTTTTTAAACTGGTTTTTCAACATGCCATGCCGGTACTGAATGCTCATCGGCAATTCCAGTAAGGTTGAGCTGCCAGGCTTGGAAATATCGTTGATGTCGACATAGTAGGCCTGGTCAGGAAAATGGCGGTAATCTGTACCGCCTTTCCCCTGGGGAGCACCGGGAGAACTACGCCAGTCCACGCGCGGCGTCACAGAGCAGTCGACCAGATAGCCATGATCGATCAATGCACGTGCATAAACTTCATTGAAGGCCCAGCGGCCTGCACGGTGACTACGCATTTTAGTTTCAAATGCCGTTTCAAGCAGGTCGGTCATATAGGCGACCTTATCGTGCAGTATCGACTCTGGATATTCGATCAAATAAGGCTGGTAACGCCAGTCATCCTCCGTAAGTGCATAGTCAGGAGGGCTGTACCAGGCATGTAAATGCATGCCTATTTCACCCTGATTACGCTCAAGAAGATCTCGTCCGAACTCGACATAAGCCGGATCGCAAGCCATTTCATAATTAGTAAGCCACGTCGGTTTGAACGCGTATTTCTCGCAAAGCGACTGAAAACGCGGTAGAAAGCGGACATTATGTGTGGTGACATTGCCGCTGCGGTTGCGCCAGAGGTTGTCACCTTCCGTATCGAGAGTGATTAAAAATGCCGGTTTATCCATGACTTATCCAATAATCGGTAGAGATTATCCTGACTATGTTACGCAGGGTAGTCATTCCGCGCAAAAATATAATTGCAATTGGTTTGGTTTTTATTCGTAGTCATCAATGGCCTGATAACCTAAGATAATTCCCGTAGTCAGCGGGGCCTTTATTTTGTAACGCCTTGAATAAAATAGCGTTGTGGCGTTTTCCCTATTGAAAAACTGCGTTAGATCCCCACTATTTTGCTCTGTTATGGCGAGTTTACTGCCGTGCGCTTTATGCTTTAGGCCATTCACAGTGCTGGCGGCGTCTTTGAGGTGATAATTTGTCCAAGCGTATTTTGATGATAATAGACGGGCTGCCTGGTGGAGGCGCTGAAAAAGTAGTACTGACCCTGGCACAGGGCCTGATTAACAGTGGACATCAGGTATCACTTTTTTCTTTGCGTAACGTCTGTGATTATTCCCTTCCGTCAGGGCTTGATTACCAGGTGATTGAAGACCGTTGTCGCAGTCCATGGCGTAAGCTTACCGAAACATCTCGTCGCGCCGCGCTCCTGGATAAAGCCGTCCGTTACAGTGAAACCCGCCAAGGCAAATTTGATCTTGTGCTGTCTCATCTGCATAAAACGGACCGAATAGTGTCTTCTTCGCGTGCTCTCGATCCGCTCAGGACCTGGTATTGCATTCATGGCATTTTTTCTGCCTCTTATCTCGCTCGCAAATCGGGTTTTTCATTATGGCTCAAGCGACAGAAAATACGTCATGTCTATCGCCATCGCCAGGTGATCGCGGTTTCCCAATATGCTCTTGATGACTTGATCAACCATATTGGCGTAAAAGCATCGCGAACGGATGTTATCTTTAACCCTTTTGATTTCAATGAAATCAAAAGGCTCTCACTGGAACCCTGCCCACTGGCAGGTGAGGATTTCCTTGTTCATGTTGGCCGTTTCCATGAAACTAAACGCCATGACCGCCTGTTGGAAGCTTATGCGCAAAGTGGCATTCAGGCTCCTTTAATCTTACTGGGACAGGGCAGTCCTGCTATGAAAGAAAAACTGTATCGTTTATCGGAACAGCTGGGCGTTTCAGATCGCGTGCGCTTTGAAGGCTTTCAGCGTAATCCCTATCCCTGGATACATCATGCACGGATGTTGATTTTGAGTTCTGACAGTGAAGGCTTTGGCAATGTTTTGATCGAAGCAATGAGCTGCGGAACACCTGTAGTGAGTACACGTTGCCCCGGCGGGCCCGCGAGTATTTTGACGGGTGACCTGAGTCGCGGGCTGTCTGAGATGAATGCAACCTCACTGGCGGAAAAGATGCGAGAGATTTACGATAACCCGCCTGATTTGCATCAACTTGACCTGAGTATCTACAGCCTCTCCGTTATCTGTCAGCGATACTTGCAGTTGGCAGATTTCCGAGCGTCCAAATGAATGCATGTTGACCGCTCATAGCATCAATCAGTCGTTCCCATGAACCGATAAGCAGATCAAGGGAACGGCACGTTTTAAGCGTTGTTCTTCCGGTAATTGACATCGTTTAGCCAGAAATTTTCGGAAAATAATTGAGCGTGTCAGTCACGTAGTAGCCACTCAAGAGATGTCCTTAAGCTGCAGCCACGCACTCATCACCTCTTGAGGAGTAACGTCGTTACATTCACCAGAAGGTGTCTGCAAAATCCTGTACTCACCAGACCATGGATGCCACCCAGGCGCATCCGTATCGCCAAAAAACACCACCTGCTTTTTATGCAAACCCGCCGCGATATGCATTTGGCCACCATCGCTACACAGAATTTGGTCACAACAACTAAAACCCGCCATTAGATCACGCACTGATGTGGTAGTGTAAGCCGCCACTCGTGAAGAATTGACCAGTTGCATGAGTTGCTCGGCTCTGGCGTCATCACCCCGATCATCCGGCCCCAGCGCTCCCTGCGGCGACCAAAAGATCAGCACACGGGCTTGCGCATCTTCTAACAGATGACGAATAAAAGCAGCATACTTTTCTATATCCCAGCGGCGCTTTGGGCTGCGACTACTGATGTGTATACCGTATGTCTGACCCGATACCGTAAACAGTGAATGCACATGCGTTTTAGCCTGTTCATGCTCTCGTGGGGTTAAATAGACTCTGACGGGGGGAACGACAGGCAAATGAGCAGTGAGCGCTGAGAGATACGAGTAAGTGTGTTCGACTTGGTGGTTGCCAGAAAAATCGTCTCTGCCAAAGACTCTTGTCAGCCCGTTATCGGCTTCGCCAGCGCCAATGATGTGGGTTGCGCCCGCCATACGCGCGAGGCGAAGGCTGTATTTACAGGGAACCGGGTTCGCCAGTACCACCGCATCAAACTTCGTTTTACGTAAAGCCCAAAAGATCTTTAAACGGTGCCAGTAAACGCCAATTGCGGTCTCGTTCTTGCCACGGTGCTTGGCTTTCTTATAGACATGAAGCGCATCGACATGGGGGTTATGCAGTATCACATCCTGCGCCACTTTATTTACCAACAGCGTCAGTTTAGCTTCGGGAAAGGCCGTTTTGATGCCTTCCAGTAACTGTGTGGTACAATCCATATCACCAATGTTGTCGCGCCTGATGACGAGGATATTTTTCATATTGTACCTGGTTAAACGTACCTGACCGGACTGGAGCGTACACACGCCATAAAGTTGCGAAAAAATAAATTTCTGCTACCTATCAAGGTTTGACCCTAAATGCACAAAAAGTTCTATCGGCATTCGTAATAATGTCGGCGGAAATCCGTCTCTTTTCACTTGAAGTTATGCTGCTGTGTCACAAAATTCGCCTTTACTATCGATAATCACACCAATGTTTAACGCTGGTGTCATGTTTGAGACATTTATTCAGTCTTTACTGGCTCAGACGCTGACATCTCTGGAAATCATCCTTGTCGATGATGGATCGACTGACGGCTCGGGTGAGAGAGCGGATGACTACGCACGACGTCATCCTCATATCCGGGTCATTCACCAACCTAATGGTGGTGTATCACGTGCACGCAATGCCGGGCTGGCTGTTGCATCCGGTAAGTACGTAACCTTTCCAGACGCTGATGACACCATGAAGCCAGAGATGTATCAGACACTGGTCGATATGGCAGAGGCAGACGATCTCGATGTGGCGCAATGCAATGCCGAATGGTTTTTCCAGGCTAGCAATGAAACCCAGCCGTTGATACCGCCTGAACGACTCTCAAGCACATCCGTCCTTAGCGGCCCTGAGTGGCTTAACAAGGCGCTGAAGACTCATCGCTATAAACATGTTGTCTGGCTTGGTATTTACCGACGCGAACTGATTGAAAAACTGAAGCTAAATTTTGAACCCGGCCTGCACCATCAGGATATTCCCTGGACCACAGAGTTCATGCTGAATGTAAAACGCGCGCGCTATACCGATAAACAGCTGTATCGCTACTATCTGCACGATGCTTCAATCAGCAACCGCAAGCGGACCGGCCTGCGTAACGTTGAATATCAGCGTCACTATCTGAAAATTGCGCAAATGCTGGAGTCAATTAACAGCCGCTATCGCCATAAGGTAAAAATTTATCCGGCCTTTCACTATCAGATTACTTACGAAGCCCTGAGCGTCTGTCACAGTATCCGACGCGAACCGGACGAATCAGCACGACAGGCGATGATTGCCGATATCTTCGCGACCCAGACACACAAACGCATGCTGCGTAATGCGCGCGGGATAAAACAGTGGTATCACCTGCTGCTATGGCTGGGTCGAATTTATTACTGGCGCAGGAAATAAGCGGCGTCACTTGCTTTAACCTCAAAAGGGTTTGCCCTACAATCGGCTCACTGAATTCTGAGAGCATTTGAGTATGACAAGCCCGATTCCAGTCCAGTTTGCACCCAAAAAAATTCTGTTAATCAAACTACGCCATCACGGCGACATGCTGCTGACTACGCCTGTCATCAATGCTTTGCATCAGCATTATCCGCAGGCCAGCATTGATGTCCTGCTCTACAAAGAAACCCGGCCCATGCTGGAAGCACATCCTTCTGTCCGTCATCTGCACATCATCGATCGAAACTGGAAAAAGGAAGGTGGCTGGCAGACGTTTCGCCATGAAGTCGCACTGGTCTCAGCAGTGCGAGCCTGTCATTACGATTTGGTGATTAACCTTGCCGATCAGTGGCGCAGTGCCATTCTCACCGGACTGTCTGGTGCGCCGGTACGCATTGGATTCGCGTTTAAAAAGCGTGATAACGCCTTCTGGCGCGGGTGCCACAATCATTTGGTTACCACAGAAAATCATGAGCGCTTACATACGGTTGAACAGAATCTTTCCGCTCTGTCACCGCTGCAGATTTCAGCCGACGGTGCCAGAGCCTCGATGCACTTCAGCCCGGACGATGCGTTAAAAGTGCAGAATATGCTGCTTCAGCAGCAGGTGAAGCCCCCTTATATCGTGCTGCAGCCTACCTCCCGCTGGCAGTTCAAATGCTGGGAGGAAGACAAGGTTGCAGCCACTATCGACCAGCTGGCTCAAGCCGACCGAAAAGTCATCCTGACAGCAGGACCGGATGATAGTGAGCTGGCGATGGTTGAGCGGATTCTGGCGCAGTGCCAGTCTCCGCATGTTATCTCGCTGGCAGGCAAACTCTCTCTGCCACAACTGGCTGCACTGATTGCTTGCGCTCAGCTCTTTATCGGCGTTGACTCAGCCCCGATGCACATGGCCGCCGCGCTCGACACGCCCTGCATTGCGCTTTTCGGCCCGACAAAACTGCAGCACTGGCGCCCCTGGGGTGACAACAATCGGGTCATCTGGGCTGGTGACTATGGCCCCCTTCCTTCTCCGGATTCCATTGATACTCGTACCGAACAACGTTACTTGTCCGTTATCCCGGTTGAGGATGTCGTTACCGCAGCAAGGAGCTATCTAAATGAGTAAGTTACGCCTGGCGATTGTCCGGCAGAAATACCGCCCTGATGGCGGGGCCGAACGCTTTATTTCACGCGCGCTGGAAGCCCTGGGTAGCGAAAAACTGGATCTCAATATCATCACCCGAAGCTGGGAAGGAAAGCCCAACCCGGACTGGCACCTGCATATCTGCAATCCAGGGAAACTGGGACGGGTTTCACGTGAACGCGGTTTTGCCCACGCGGCGCGGGCCTGCTGGGAACGTGAAAAGTTCGATATTGTTCAAAGCCATGAGCGTATCGCTGGTTGTGACATCTTTCGGGCAGGCGATGGCGTTCATCGTGTCTGGCTTGAACAACGGGCACGTATTGTTTCGCCCCTGCAGCGTCTTAGCGCCAGCCTCAGCCCATATCATCGCTATGTTCTGCAGGCAGAAGCCGATATGTTTAACTCCCCCGCACTGAAAGCGGTGATATGTAATTCTGAGATGGTAAAAAAAGACATCCTGCGCTGCTTCGCACTGCAGGCTGACAAAATACATGTCATTCACAACGCCATTGATTCAACGCGCTTTCAACCTGCGACAGAGGCCGCCCGCCATGCGGTTCGGACACAGCTGAACCTGCCCGCTAACGCGACTGTTCTGATCTATGTGGGTTCGGGATTTGAACGTAAGGGCCTCAAAGCCGCCATTGAAGCGCTGGCCAAAAGTAACCGCTATCTGATCGTGGTCGGCCAGGACAAACAGGCAAAACGTTATCAGCAGTTAGCCAGTCAGCTTCACTGCAGTGAGCGGCTTCGTTTTGTCGGCGTACAGCAGGATGTGCAGCCCTATTACCATGCTGCTGATGGATTGCTTCTGCCCACCCTTTACGATCCTTTTCCCAACGTGGTGCTGGAAGCCATGGCCTGCGGGTTGCCGGTGATCACCAGCACCGGGTGTGGCGGCGCTGAATTTATTCGCGAAGGTCAGGAAGGGTTTGTTCGTGATGCGCTGGATGTAAAAGGACTCAATCAGGCCATTAATGCCCTTTCTGCTTTAACCGTTGACGGCAGAATGGGCGAAGCAGCAAGACGCAGGATTGAACCTTACACGCCGCAAAACCTGGCACATTCACTGAACAGGCTCTATCAGCAGGTCCTGAGTCGCCACGCATGATGTGGGATGAGTGATTATGCTGTTTCTGATAAGATGCTGTATTCTGACTTTAATCTGCTTTTTTGACGCCAACGTGTCATAACGGTAACTATGACGACCATTTACACCGCATTGCTTTATCTCATTCAGCCACTTATTTGGCTGCGCCTGTGGCTGCGCGGTCGTAAAGCTCCTGCCTACCGTAAACGTTGGGCAGAGCGTTATGGCTATTGCGCCGGAAAAGTGAAGCCTGAAGGCATCGTTTTACACTCGGTTTCCGTGGGCGAAACCCTGGCGGCAGTGCCGTTGGTGCGCGCGCTACGTCATCGCTATCCAACGCTACCTATCACCGTCACAACCATGACGCCAACCGGTTCTGAACGTGCGCTCTCTGCTTTTGGCAAAGATGTGCATCATGTTTATTTGCCTTACGATCTCCCCAACGCCATCAATCGCTTTCTTGATACGGTCAATCCACGCCTGGTGATCATTATGGAAACCGAGCTGTGGCCTAACATCATTCGTATCCTGCACCAGCGCCATATTCCCCTGGTGATTGCTAATGCCCGACTTTCCGAACGATCGGCTAAAGGCTATCGCAAGCTTGGCAAGTTCATGCGTAATCTTTTACAAAGTATCACGCTGATCGCCGCACAAAACGCCGAGGACGGTGAGCGGTTTGTGCAACTCGGCCTGAAGCGCTCGCATCTGTCGGTTACCGGCAGCCTGAAGTTTGATATTTCTGTTACGCCCGAGCTGGCCGCAAGAGCAGTAACGCTACGCCGGCAATGGGCACCCCGTCGCCCTGTCTGGATTGCCACCAGCACTCATGAGGGTGAGGAAGCTATCCTGTTGGATACGCACCGTCGCTTATTACAAACCTTTCCGGATTTGCTGCTGATTCTGGTGCCGCGTCACCCGGAGCGTTTTAACGATGCCCGAGAGCTGACGCAGAAGCGCAACTTCAGTTTTACCCTGCGCAGCAGCGGTGAAATCCCATCCGGCTCAACGCAGGTTGTGATTGGCGACTCGATGGGTGAACTGATGTTGCTGTATGGCATTGCCGATCTGGCCTTTGTTGGCGGCAGCCTGGTTGAGCGCGGTGGTCATAACCCGCTCGAACCCGCCGCTCATGCTATTCCTGTGCTTATGGGCCCCCATACCTGGAACTTCAAAGATATTTGTAGCAAGCTGCAACAGGCACAGGGGCTGATTACCGTTACTGATGTCGCATCGCTGGTAAAAGAGGTGACGAACCTGCTGCAGGACGATGATTATCGTCGCTACTACGGACGCCATGCCGTAGAAGTGCTGCATCAAAACCAGGGCGCCCTTCAGCGTTTGCTGCAGTTACTTGAACCACACCTGCCGCCACGAGCCCATTAATGACATCCACTCGCCAACGCCTTTCAGTCGTTATGATTGCCAAAAATGAAGCAGAGCTGCTGCCCGACTGTCTTGCATCAGTGAGCTGGGCCGATGAGATTATCGTGCTGGATTCTGGCAGCACAGACGACACGATGGCGCTGGCCCGGGCAGCAGGCGCGCAGGTTTTTCAGGCGACGGAATGGCAGGGCTACGGCAAACAGCGCCAGCGGGCGCAGAGTTTTGCCAGTTGCGACATGATTTTAATGATCGACGCCGATGAGCGAGTCACGCCAGAGTTACGTCAGGCCATTGAACGGGTGCTCGAGGCCCCGCCAGGCGACACCGTTTACAGCTTCAGCCGCAGTAATCTTTTTTTGGGGCGATTCATGCGCCACAGCGGCTGGTACCCTGATCGAGTGATGCGTCTTTACCCACGTACGTTAAGCTATAACGATAACAGCGTGCATGAGTCACTCAACACCGAAGGCGCCTCCGTGCAGGCCCTCAAAGGCGATTTACAACACCTGACCTGTCGTAACCTGATGGCTTTCCAGCGTAAGCAGCTGGCCTATGCGGAGGCCTGGGCACAGGAACGATTTCAGCGCGGAAAAACCTGCAGCCTGTTTTCGGTCTTCAGTCATGCGCTCGGCGCCTTCGCGAAAACGCTGCTGCTGCGTGCCGGCTTTCTTGATGGTAAACAGGGTTGGCTGCTGGCGGTCGTCAATGCCCAGTACACCTTCAACAAATATGCAGCGCTATGGGCGCTGACACATGCTTCGGCGAAAGGGCGCACATGACCACGAAAGCTATTTATCCAGGCACCTTCGATCCCATCACATTAGGCCACATCGATATTGTGACGCGTGCTGCGCAGATGTTTGACCGACTGGTCGTAGCCATTGCCGCCAGCCCGAGCAAAAAGCCCTTATTCACGCTTGATGAAAGAGTTGCGCTGGCGCGTCAGGCGACCGCGCATCTGGCGAACGTTGAGGTGACAGGTTTCAGCGATCTGATGGCGAACTTTGCCCGCACTCAGCAGGCAAACATTCTGGTGCGCGGATTGCGTGCCGTGTCGGATTTTGAATATGAGACACAGCTGGCGCGTATGAACCGGCATTTGCTGCCGACGCTGGAAAGTGTGTTTTTGATGCCATCGGAAAACTTTTCTTTTATCTCTTCTACCCTGGTAAAAGAAGTGGCGCGGCACGGCGGCGACGTCTCGGCCTTCCTGCCCGCGCCTGTCCACCAGGCTCTGCTGGCAAAACTGCCTTAGTGTTGACAGTTGGGGCACCAGTAAGTACTGCGTTGCCCATGCTTGCCACTGACAATCGGTGTGCCACATGCTCTGCAGGGCTCTCCCGCGCGACCATAAACCTGTAGCTCTTGTGCAAAATAGCCCGGTTTGCCATCACTTTGTAAAAAGTCGCGTAATGTTGTTCCGCCCTGCTCGATTGAGCGCAGCAGTACCGCTTTGATGGTATTCGCTAATATCGCCGCATCTTCATGGGAAAGGCTCATTGCGGGTCGATCAGGAATGATCCCTGCCGTAAACAGTGACTCACTCGCATAGATGTTACCCACGCCAACGACAATTTTATTGTCCATTAGCCACTGCTTAATCACCGTTCGCTTTCCGCGGGATTTTTCAAACAGATAGTCACCACTGAACGCTTCACTCAGCGGCTCTGGGCCGAGGTGTGCCAGTACGCTACTGCCGGCCAGGTCGCTGCTCCACAGCCAGGCGCCAAAACGCCGGGGATCGGTATAGCGCAGGACTTTACCGTTGCTCATGACCAGGTCGACATGATCGTGTTTGGCTGCGGGCAACTCTTCTGAAAGGACACGTAAACTGCCTGACATACCCAGGTGGATAATAATCCAGCCGTGCGGCAATTCGAGTAAAAGGTATTTGGCACGACGTTGAACGCTCAGCACAGGCTGATCGCTTAACGCCAGGATTTCTTGTGACACTGGCCAACGCAAACGCGCATTGCGCACGACTGCGTGAAGAATTGTCTGACCAACCAGATGTGGCTCAATGCCGCGTCGGCTGGTTTCTACCTCTGGCAACTCAGGCATAACCTCTCCCCTGCGCATTACACAAACAAAAAACCCGGCCTGAGCCGGGTTTTTTGCAGAAAACCAAAATTACTTAATTTTGGCTTCTTTGTAGATCACATGCTGACGTACAACCGGATCGAACTTTTTCAGTTCAAGTTTCTCTGGTTTAGTACGTTTGTTCTTCGTGGTGGTATAGAAGTGACCTGTACCAGCAGAGGAAACCAGCTTGATCTTCTCACGAATACCTTTAGCCATGATTCAGTTCCTTAGTACTCTTAGTACTTCTCACCACGGGCACGCATGTCGGCTAACACCGTATCAATGCCCTTTTTATCAATAATACGCATACCTTTTACAGATACACGCAGAGTAACGAAGCGCTTCTCGCTCTCAACCCAAAAACGGTGTGAGTGCAGGTTCGGAAGGAAACGGCGTTTCGTCGCGTTCATTGCGTGGGAACGGTTGTTACCGGTCACCGGACGCTTTCCAGTTACCTGGCAGACTCGTGACATGTCTATTCTCCAAAAATCAAATCAGCTCGAGCTTTAAAAATTAGGTTTTGGCCGCCTCGTCAGGCTTACAGCCCGCCAGGCGAGTTCCATGGAACCCGCTAAGCTGGCCTAACCGCCAAACCCGAGATTCTCAAAGGTGGCGTAGTATACGCCGCTCGGCCCAAGTGCTCAAGTCCCGAACAGATAAAGATCCCGAATGATCGTGTAAAAATCCGCCACCTGGACCAGATTTTCAGGCTCAGAGCCATCCCCGCTCGGTAAATGAGACCGATTCACCCCGTCCAATCACTAAATGATCGAGCACGCGAATATTGACCAGCCGACAAGCTTCGCAGATTTTAACGGTAATGTCGCGGTCAGCCTGACTCGGTTCGGCTCTTCCTGACGGATGATTGTGTGCGATGATTAACGCTGCGGCATTAATTTTAAGCGCCTCGCGCACAATTTCGCGCGGATGCACTTCCACACTGTTAATCGAGCCTGAGAACATTTGCCGGGCGGTTATCACCCTGTGTTGATTATCCAGAAACATCACGATGAAAATCTCACGTTCCTGCTCTGCTAACAGCGTTTGCAGATACTGGCGTGTCGCAAGCGGGCTGTCGAGGGTATTTTCACGGGCCAACTGGCTGGCGAAAAACCGTTTAGCCAGCTCAGCAACGGCACGTAGCTGAATTAGCTTAATTTCCCCCGCCCCTTTGATTCCTTTGAAATCCTCCGCACTGGCGTTCACGATGTTGTAAAGCGACCCCAGCTCTTGCAACATCTGCTGCGCCAGCTTCATCACCGGTACGCCTCTTGAACCCGTACGTAAAAAGATGGCCAGCAGTTCTGCATCGCTTAATGCATCTGCGCCCAGTCGCTTGAGTTTTTCCCGTGGTAGAAAATGATTCATTGCTGCTCTCCCTGTCGCCCCCTGTATCATCCTCTGGCAGTTAACACGCGACCAGTGAGCAAATGTGATTCTTCGGCACTTCTCGCAAACGCAGCCTTTGAACAGGTGACGGCAAGGTTTTGTGATAAAATTCGCCCATTCCGCCGTGGCTGTACGGCAACTGAAAACGAGGTCAACTGCATGATGGGATTAGCCGGTAAAAAAGTGCTTTTAGGCGTAAGCGGTGGCATCGCAGCCTATAAAACCCCCGAGCTGGTGCGCCGTCTGCGCGATCGCGGTGCCGATGTGCGCGTGATGATGACCCATGCAGCAAAAGCGTTTATTACGCCCCTCAGCCTCCAGGCCGTATCGGGCTACCCGGTAATGGACGATCTGCTCGACCCGGCAGCAGAGGCCGCCATGGGCCATATTGAGCTGGCCAAATGGGCCGATCTGATTCTGCTGGCACCCGCATCCGCGGATTTAATCGCGCGCGTCACAGCCGGTATGGCGAACGATTTAGTGACAACCGCCGTGTTGGCTACCGCGTCGCCTGTCGCGATTGTGCCGGCGATGAATCAACAGATGTACCGCGCCGCCATCACGCAAACGAACCTGACGACGCTCCAGGCGCGCGGCGTATTCATCTGGGGGCCTGACAGCGGCAGCCAGGCATGCGGCGATGTCGGGCCGGGCCGCATGCTCGACCCACTGGCTATCGTTGACCATGCGGTTCAGTGGGCCAGCCCCGTCAACGATCTGCAACATCTCAACATTATGATTACCGCCGGCCCGACTCGTGAAGCCCTCGATCCCGTGCGCTATATCAGCAACCACAGCTCAGGAAAAATGGGTTTTGCCATTGCGGCCGCGGCCGCCAGACGCGGTGCCAGCGTCACACTGATTAGTGGCCCGGTTAGCTTAGCAACGCCCGTGGGCGTTAAGCGGGTGGATGTAACGTCGGCACGGGAGATGCAGTCTGCGGTGATGGATGAGATAAATAAACAACATATTTTCATTGCAAGCGCAGCCGTGGCAGACTACCGGGCAGCCGACATTGCGGATGAGAAAATCAAGAAACAGGATGACGATGATAATGTCACCCTGCAGCTCATTAAAAATCCCGATATCGTCGCGGGCGTTGCCGCATTAACGCAGGGCCGGCCTTTTGTGGTTGGATTTGCGGCTGAAACCCAGAATGTGGAAGAATACGCCCGAAAAAAACGCGCGCGTAAAAAGCTGGACCTGATCTGTGCTAACGACGTGTCGAAAGCTGGACAAGGGTTCAATAGCGACACCAATGCTCTTCACCTTTTTTGGCAGGAAGGAGAAAAGACCTTACCGCTCAGCGATAAGTCACTCCTTGGTCAACTTTTAATAGACGAGATTGTCAGCCGTTATGATGAAAAAAATAGACGTTAAAATTCTGGATGCGCGCGTCGGCAAAGATTTTCCATTGCCGACCTATGCGACACCGGGTTCCGCTGGGTTAGATCTTCGTGCCTGTATTGATGACGTGATGGAAATCGCCCCCGGGACTACAACATTAATCCCTACTGGCCTGGCTATCCATATTGCCGATCCGAGCCTTGCTGCTGTCATCCTCCCACGCTCAGGACTGGGCCATAAACATGGCATCGTACTGGGTAACCTGGTGGGGCTTATTGATGCCGATTATCAGGGTCAACTGATGGTATCGGTATGGAATCGGGGTCAGGAAAGCTTTACGCTACAGCCGGGCGACCGCATGGCCCAGCTGGTTTTTGTTCCTGTCGTTCAGGCCGAATTCAATCTGGTAGAAGAGTTTGATGCCAGCTTGCGCGGTGAAGGCGGCTTCGGTCACTCAGGTCGTCAGTAACCAGCACTACCTATTTTCACTTACGCTCATCATTTTATTTCTCATCGCCATAGGTGTTTATCTTGTGGCTGATGCGTAGGTGTTGCCTGTTTATGGTGAAATTCAGGGGTTTTTAAGGGCATGGCAGAAAAAAAAGTCGTAAAGCGGAATCGTCGCGAAGAGATTTTGCAGGCGCTGGCGCAGATGCTTGAGTCCAGCGATGGCAGCCAACGAATCACTACCGCGAAGCTCGCGGCCAACGTCGGTGTTTCGGAAGCGGCGCTGTATCGTCATTTTCCCAGCAAAACACGGATGTTTGACAGCCTGATCGAATTTATTGAAGACAGTCTGATTACCCGCATCAATCTCATTCTTAAAGATGAAAAAGAAACAATGGCGCGCCTGCGTCTTATTGTGCAGCTGATTCTGGGGTTTGGTGAGCGTAATCCGGGGTTGACACGTATTTTAACGGGTCACGCGCTGATGTTTGAACAGGATCGTTTACAAGGGCGCATTAACCAGTTGTTTGAGCGCATTGAAGTCCAGTTACGTCAGGTGATGCGTGAGCGGAAAATGCGAGAGGGTGAAGGCTTTCAAACCGATGAAGCATTATTAGCCAGTCAGCTACTGGCTCTGTGTGAAGGATTACTGTCGCGTTACGTTCGCTCGGAGTTCCGCTTTAGTCCCACCGCTGACTTTGACACCCGCTGGCCGCTGATTGCGGCACAGCTGGTGTAACAGGCAGGCGGGCAGCGCCCGCCTGTAATCAGACGCCGTACGCTTTTTGATATGCACGCACCTGCGCTAAATGATCGGCCATATGCGTTTTTTCAGCCAGATAGTCGATCAGGTCGTTGAGCGTGATAATGGCGGTAACCTTGCAGGAATAGTCACGTTCCACTTCCTGAATAGCGGAAAGCTCTCCCCGGCCACGCTCCTGACGATCCAGTGAAATCATGACGCCAGCCAGACTCGCATCATGGGCATTAATAATATCCATCGACTCGCGGATTGCCGTGCCTGCCGTGATAACGTCATCGACCAACATAACTTTACCCTGTAGCGGGCTTCCCACCAGCAGACCGCCCTCACCGTGATCTTTCGCCTCTTTACGGTTAAAGCAGTAAGGCACATCCCGGTCATGATGATCGGCTAAGGCAACCGCTGTCGTGGTCGCAATAGGAATCCCTTTATAAGCGGGCCCGAACAGCAAATCGAAATCCACGCCGCTGTCCACTAACGCCTGCGCATAGAAACGCCCCAGCAGCGCTAAGTCTCGCCCGCTGTTAAACAGACCGGCATTAAAGAAATAGGGACTTTTACGACCAGATTTTAACGTAAACTCACCAAATTTAAGCACCTGCTTATTCAGTGCGAATTCAATAAACTGCCGCTGCCAGGCTTTCATGTCTTACTCCTCAGATAAAAAAAGGCGACTCTGCGGTCGCCTGTTACTTTATTTTTCCAACGCCGCTTTTTGCGCCTGAATTAACTCTTCGATGCCGCCGCGGGCCAGCGCCAGCAGTGCCAGCAACTCTTCATGGCTGAAAGGTTCGCCTTCCGCCGTGCCCTGCACCTCGATCATACGGCCGTCTTCCATCATCACGACGTTCATATCGGTTTCAGCAGCGGAGTCTTCAACATATTCAAGGTCACACAGGGCTTCACCGTTAACGATGCCCACAGATACCGCCGCGACCATCCCTTTCATCGGGTTCGCTTTGAGCTTACCGCTGGCAACCAGTTTGTTTAGTGCATCCGCCAGTGCCACGCAGGCGCCGGTGATAGATGCGGTACGGGTGCCACCATCAGCCTGGATGACGTCGCAATCAAGCGTAATGGTATATTCACCCAGCACTTTAAGATCGACGGCTGCGCGGAGTGAACGGGCGATCAGACGCTGAATTTCCAGCGTGCGGCCGCCCTGTTTGCCCTTCGCGGCTTCACGTGCCATGCGGCTATGCGTTGAACGCGGCAACATGCCATATTCGGCAGTGACCCAGCCCTGTCCCTGTCCTTTGAGGAAGCGCGGAACACCTTCATCCACCGTGGCAGTGCAGAGCACTTTGGTTTCACCGAATTCCACCAGAACGGAACCTTCTGCGTGTTTAGTGTAATTGCGGGTCAATGTGACTGGACGCACCTGATGTGCGCTACGGCCTGCTGGACGCATGGTTATCTCCGGCTTGCAAATGATTGGCTGCGTATTATACGGACTTCCTGGCCCGCTGTCTCTTGCAGTGGGCTGTAAGGCTCAGGATGAAATTCATGTGGGAGTATGGCTAAATGCCCTACCTTTTGCCGCATTTTACGAACAGATTAAACTATGGCCGCTATTTTACATTTCCTGCTGGCGCTGGTGGTGATTTTCGCCCTTGCGCTGTTGGTCAGTCATGACCGTAAACACATTCGTCCGCGCTATATCATTCAGCTCATTATCGTTGAAGCCGCGCTGGGCTGGTTTTTCCTTCATTCTGCCAGTGGACTGGCGCTCGTGGGAGCGGTGGGCAGCTTCTTTGAAACATTACTGGGTTTTGCTGCACAAGGCACAGAGTTTGTTTTTGGCGGCATGAGTCAGCAGGGCCTGGCCTTTATCTTTCTTGGCGTACTTTGCCCGATTGTTTTTATTTCCGCTCTGATTGGTATTTTGCAGCACTGGCGCATTCTGCCGTTGCTAATCCGCCTGGTGGGAACTGTCCTGTCTAAAATCAACGGCATGGGAAAGCTGGAATCTTTTAATGCGGTCAGTACGCTGGTACTGGGTCAGTCTGAAAACTTCATCGCATATAAAGGTATTCTGGCGGATATCCCGCCGAAGCGCCTTTACACCATGGCGGCAACCGCTATGTCTACCGTCTCGCTTTCCATTGTCGGTGCATACATGTCGATGATTGAGGCTCGCTATGTCGTGGCGGCGCTACTGCTCAATATGTTCAGCACCTTTATCATTCTGTCGATTATTAATCCCGGTAAGGAAAGCGAGGAACAGCCTGTAGCCCTAGATAAGTTGCATGAGGAGCAGAGTTTCTTCGAAATGCTGGGAGAGTACATCCTGGCGGGCTTTAAAGTGGCGATGATCATTCTGGCAATGCTGATCGGTTTTATTGCGCTGATCGCGGCCGTCAATGCGCTGTTCGCAGCGCTATTTGGCTACAGTTTCCAGCAGCTCCTGGGCTATGTTTTTTACCCTTTTGCCTGGTTAATCGGCATCCCCGCCGTCGACGCCCTTCAGGCTGGGAGCATTATGGCCACTAAACTGGTGGCCAATGAATTCGTCGCCATGATCGAACTGAAGAAAGTGGCGGCAGGCATGACGCCGCGTGGATTAGGCATCCTGTCGGTATTCCTGGTCTCGTTTGCTAACTTTGCGTCGATTGGTATTGTGGCAGGCGCGATTAAGGGGCTGAACGAACAACAGGGGAACGTCGTCTCCCGATTTGGCTGGAAACTGGTATATGGTTCGACCCTGGTAAGCCTGCTTTCGGCTGCGTTCGCCGGACTGTTTATCTGATCATCTTACGGCGGCCTGGGCCGCCGTTAATGGCATCAGAAACTCACGCAGGAAGGCGAATCGACACGCATGACCGATTCCTGACCAAACTGTTTTTTATACTGCTCGCGTAGTGCTTCGACACGGCTGTTGTTATCGCTGTCAAAGTTATAGATGAGCACCAGCGCTTTGCTTTTCTCACGCGCCAGCTGACCGTTTTCACCCAACCACTGCCCTTGCGCATCATAAACCGAGAGCCCGGCTTTAAAGCGAGGCGTCACTTGTTTATCGATAAAATTCATCCAGTCCAGCGAACTCACGCTACCGCCTTGTGGCTTACTGAGACCAAACCACAATGTGGTTTGCATCATCACCTCACCGCCAGCACATATGGGAACAGGTCGGGTTGATGGCACAGGTGGCGGTGATGGCGAATGACAGCCAGCCAGCAGTAAGGTCAGCATTACAGGAAAGCGTAATACGTGAGACATAAACGGGGTCCTCAACGAGTAAGCCAGTAAACAGCATAAGTGCCTGTTGCTGAAAGCGGAAATAATTTGTTCTCTCATCCTGCTGCTGCTTACACCTGTTATGGTTAGCTTTGCCTCGTTATACTGACTTTAATCTTTCTGAAAATGAGTAACGCTTATGATCCGCAGTATGACCGCCTACGCCCGCCGTGAAGTTAAAGGCGAATGGGGCAGCGCCGCCTGGGAGCTGCGTTCCGTTAACCAACGTTATCTTGAAACCTATATTCGTCTGCCAGAGCAGTTCCGCGGACTGGAGCCGATGATTCGGGAACGCATTCGCCAGCGTCTGACGCGCGGTAAAATCGAATGTAATCTGCGCTTTGATGCCGATCCCGGCGCACAAGGCGAGCTGATGCTGAACGAGTCGCTGGCTAAACAGCTGGTTCAGGCCGCTAACTGGGTGAAGATGCAGAGCGACGAAGGCCAGATCAATCCACTGGATATTTTGCGCTGGCCTGGCGTGATGTCTGCGCCAGAACAGGATCTGGACGCGATTAATACACAGCTGATTCAGGCACTAGATGGCGCACTGGATGATTTCATTGCTGCACGTGAGAGCGAAGGTAGCGCATTGAAATCCCTGATCGAGCAGCGTCTGGAAGCGGTAACGCATGAAGTCAGTAAAGTGCGAGCTCAACTGCCTGATGTCATTAAGTGGCAGCGTGAAAGGCTGATCGCCAAACTGGAGGACGCCGAAGTGCAGTTGGAAAACAACCGCCTGGAGCAGGAACTGGTGATGATGGCGCAACGTGTGGATGTAGCAGAAGAGCTGGATCGCCTGGATGCGCACGTTAAAGAGACGTACAACATTTTGAAGAAAAAAGAAGCCGTCGGACGTCGGCTCGACTTCATGATGCAGGAGTTCAACCGCGAGTCGAACACTCTGGCCTCGAAATCGATTAATGCAGAGATCACCAATTCAGCCATTGAGCTGAAAGTGCTGATTGAACAGATGCGCGAGCAGATCCAGAATATTGAATAATTTTCTCTTGTTTTCCAAAGCTTTTCAATATTTATCAACGCCCTGATTTATCAGGGCTTTTTATTTCCAACCTGTTTTGTACGTTTCAATTTGTTTCATCCAAGCGGTGAGCACGTCAAAGTATTGAGACCAGGCTATTACAGTAATTTGAGAAAAAGATGAGATTCTCAGCACTTCCCTTTCCCGTATATGAAGTTTATTATTACACTAATCAGCTATAGGTTAAGAGTCAGAAATGAATATCTTGTAATGACAAGGAACTAAGTTTACAGACATGACGATATTTAAAGATTTGGATCTACCTTCACAAGTAAGAGTTTGGTCTGAAAATTAATATCATAAGGAAGTTATTATGTCAGCTATGGTGTTCCCAGTCACACTTTATCAGACTAAGCATCAGTTCAATGACCACAGCTCTGATGATATGCAATGTGGCGATCTTACTGAAAAACAGCTTAGAAGCGACTTAGGTCTTGATGATGTTTCTGATGTCGTTGATCCGTGGACTGGAGAGGAAGTCTCAATATTTAGTTCCTTCCGTAAATCCCAACCAAAATCAAAAACGGTAATTGCTCAAATCCTTTTCGATGAGTTTCTTCGAGTGTCATTGCCTACATATTACTTAGGGCAACATAATTTATTTAATAATCTTGTAAAGCATTTTTATCATGGCAATGGAAAAAGCTATTCCAGCCCTTTTCTTGATAGTGCATATAAAAGTTTGATATTAAACGAACAATCCTCTCCGTTATCTTCGCTAAAAATAATCCAGTCTATGCTCGATAAGGTTGCCATTGATGTAAAAAATGGCTTATCTGATGCCGACAAAGATTCAATAACTAAAGCAATAGGAAATTCAATACTTCCTAAGTTTAACAGATGGGCAGATAGCTTTAATGGATTAGGAATGTCTATACATGACATATATGCCACAAAGATACAACTCACTAAAATTGATATCACTGAGAGTGGTTATGTAGCGAAAGTAACTTTTACGGGACAAGATCATTTTGGTCTCGACAAAACTGACATTATGAATATGAAGTTTCACTATATTAGGGCATTCCGCATCTGGTTTGTGCTCCAACGATGGGAAAAATTTGCATTTAAACCTTTTTTTACAAATATGAAAGCCGAGTTTGAAATTAGTAGCCGGAGGAATGGATGAAAGCCAGAAAAATTATAATATTTATATTAGCAGCTATTATTCTTGTATTCTTCTATTTGAATTTTTTTAATTCCACTAAGGTCCTTGCCGTTCACGGCACTGGCTCTAATAAAGAATTTTTAGTTAAAAACATGCCTTTCAGTGATAGTAGTAAAATTGAGTGGTGGGATAATAATGGAGCTAAAACCCTCTCATCCGCTGAAACTTACTTTGTTTCAATCTGGAAGTTTGACGGAAGATATCAAAAGCTTGCCCCTAAAAATTCAGGTATTTTTCCAGATCATGATACAGATTATTTACTATGCTTCGATGACATGAATACAGAAGAAAATTGTATTGATAAGTCTAATTGGATCATGGACATAACTAAGACAAAGGATGGCTATACCTATTACCGGATAGGAACCGAATCTTACTATCGGAAACCTTCTGGTGAACTCATGAAAGGTGAAAGATCAAAGACAACCATTCAATGACAGATGTAATCTGTAACCTGGCGAGCTGAACAGCTTGCCACTGTTATAAATGGGGAGTTGATTGGGGAGTAAAATGGTAACCCCGTCACAGATCAACTCATTAAGATGATGATAAATAGCATTTATTTTATTTTAATCAACATTCAAATCCAAAATATCGAGTAATAGATAATTTCGCTTTATAGCGTTTACTACGTCACTTCATCATTATCAAGTCCTTGTAATAGCGGACTTTTCACATTGCTGCTCAGCAAATTTAGGCGCGTAAAAAAGGCTCAACAACCTGCTGTAAGCGCACTGGGCGCCCGTTTTACTGATGCTTTCTGGTCAGACAGATAAAATCTGTAACCCTTTAGTGTTAACTTATCATTTTCGGTGCTCCCTTTTTTAACGGAACATGGAATTGATTTTTATCGTCAGTATTATGCAGCCCTCTCGGCAAGGCCTCCTTATTTCTTAAGTAAACCGTCCTCACCGAAGAACCTTCGCTAACCGGATAGTGAGATGTGATAAGCAGGCCGGAAACTAAAACGCGAAGAAGCCCAGACGCACAACAATTCAAGTACGGATAATGAACATGTTTTCATCTGGGTGATACATGACCTGTATGCCGCATTTCAGCCTACCTGCACCCCAATTTTCATACGCCTTATTGAAACGGTTATTTTGTGATTTACCGCCCAGTATTCAGGCGGATTTGTTAAAAAAGAGAAAATCTTACTAAGAAAAAAAATGCCCATAAGGTGGTGAACTATAATCCACTAAGCTTCTTCCAGAAATCGGCATTAATAAGAGTCTGTAAGTGCTAAATCACTCACACTATCGTATAAAATAATTTTTAAAAAATAAAAAAGCACGATCGACTAAAGTTTTATTATTTGGTGCCGTTCTTTGTTTATGAAAATCAACACAGAGTGTGAAGCCATGAAAAAACTAACTTATGTATTTGTCTTAATGGCATTATCATCCTCGTCATTTGCAACTGGCGGCCAAATCACTTTTCGTGGTGCTATTGTGGAGACCGGATGTGATACCCTGATTGTTCATTCTCAGATTAAGCAAAGCTGCACAAGAGGGGGTAAAACCGAAGCTGCCACCCTAGGGTTGAATGACAGCCAGCAATCTTTGCCATTCAAGCTGGGCACGATGCAGTTAAAAAAAGTCGGTAATTACCGCATGATGACTGTGAATTACTACTAGCGCTCCTTTTTTGTACAGCATGTTCTTTCAGGCTATGATGTGACGTACGGGGACAGACGTGTATAGCCTGTGAAGACGCATGTCCTTACTCTCTCCTCTTATGATCTGCCGAAATCACTTATCGCACGGATCATGTCGCTTTTCATCACATCCCGGCGCATACTCGTCCTTAGCCAATTTTTAGAATTTTGCCACTCTGAATGTAAGTTTTTCGAAAAGATTTTAGCTTGTGAGTACAGAACTGTCTTAATTTCCCTACGCTTCCCTTAACGTTCTGGCTTTACAAGAGTATACTTAAGACGTTGTTTTTAAATCATTAAAAAATAAAACACCACCCTGTTTTGTTCGTTCAGTAGGCCATTCCATCGATCGTCTTAATCCACAGGATGACGAAAGCTCACTGTGACAGAGGGCACTTTTTGATAAAGTGCTGGTCGTAGTTAGTACAGCCGTACCGCTTGGGAACTTAAGGAATGGGTCTTTTTGCGTTACATCCATCAATCCTTTAAGGTCAATGATGAAAAACACCAGGCAGTTCAGCAGCACACTTTTACACCCGCGTTATTGGTTTACATGGTTCGGTCTAGGCATTCTCTGGCTTCTGGTTCAACTCCCTTATCCTGTTCTGATGAGATTGGGTGCAGGTGCCGGTAAACTTTCCCGTCATTTCCTTCAGCGCCGAGAGCGTATAACCCGTCGTAATATTGAACTCTGCTTTCCTTTTATCAGTGACGAAGAAAAAGAAAGCATGATCGCGGGTAATTTTGCCTCTCTCGGTATGGCACTGGTTGAAACGGGTATTGCCTGGTTCTGGCCTGATCATGCGGTTAAACGTTTATTCAACGTCTCTGGCCTTGCAAACCTCTATTCAGCTCAAAATGAAGGCCGTGGCGTGATGTTAATCGGCATCCATTTTATGTCCTTAGAGCTGGGTGGCCGCATCAGCGGGTTGTGTCAGCCGATGATGGCTATGTACCGTCCGCATAACAACCGCGCGATGGAATACGTACAAACCAAAGGCCGGATGCGTTCCAACAAGGCGATGATTGACCGTCGCGATCTGCGCGGCATGGTGCAGGCACTTAAGCAGGGTGAATCCGTCTGGTTTGCGCCGGACCAGGATTACGGCCCTAAAGGCAGTACATTTGCGCCACTGTTTGCCGTTGAGAAAGCAGCGACAACGAACGGTACCTATGTTTTATCCCGCCTGGCCAAGCCGGCTATGGTGCCAATCATGCTGATTCGTAATCCCGGCAACGATGGCTATAAACTGATTATTGAGCCGATTCTGGAAAACTATCCTCACAAAGATGAATCAGCCGCTGCTGCTTACATGAATAAGGTGATCGAAAGCCAGATTATGCGCGCGCCGGAGCAGTACCTCTGGCTACATCGCCGGTTTAAAACGCGCCCACCGGGTGAAGCGTCTCTTTACGTATAAAGACAAAGCAGGCTCTTGCCTGCTTTACTTTTTCAGGCGGGATTTGTTTTACCGTTACGGCAAACAAGGCAGGTTCAGCCTCGCCTTTCCCTGCGTTCTTTAATCACTGCCTAAGGCGAATTTGCCAGTACAGCGGTTGAGTCATTCTTACGCTCCGGTTTTTTATGTTCAGAATGTTTAAGTATTTACCCCTCACGCGCGTAACAAACGTGTTTATGCTTTGCTGCTGCTTAAGCATTTTAAAGCGGAAAAATCCTGGCTCACGCTTTCACAGCGTGCCTATGTACAGTGTTTAAAAGCCTTTTTTATTCCACACTCTTTTATGCTGGATAGTCACACCGAATTCTGGCACAAATAAATATGTAGATTTTATCTGTCAGTCAAAAAACATCATGCAGTTACTCAATATTAACGCCTATCTCAAATCGCATATCAGATTTTCCTTATGATGTTATTTCTAATAAAAAGCGCTATAAATCACCTACACACAGCAATACTTATATAACGAAATAACAAAGGCGTTCAGTAATGTTCATTATGGCATCATGAATGTTATAATTATGAATGACGTCTGGATAATTAAAACAACAACAGGGATTCAGCATCACCAGGGGAAATATGCGCGCTATAGATCCGTTCGCGACAGCATCAGCTTGACCGTTAATATAAACTGTATAAACAGACCAAACGCTAAGCCAGGATTTCACCTCCGCTTACCACTATAATTATTTACACGATGGAAAAAACCATGGCTATACGTAAAATAAATATTATTGACGCTAAATGGCCCTTTCTTTCATCAATAAAAATCTTAAGCATTGGCGTGTTGCAACTTTCCCTGCTGGGTAAATTCCTGCAGGCAGAAGCATTCAATTTTCTGGCTGTCGTGATTGCCGGCCTTTTGGTCATAGATACACTGGCGGATCGCGGTTTTTCAAACAAAGTGATTCGCTATTCTCCCCTCTCCGACAATACGTTGTCTGTCATATATTGGGGGAATGTGTTAATGGGCCTCCTCATTTTTTCTGCGCTTTTTATTTCCGGCATTGTTGCCGATCATCTTTTTAACCAGCCAGAGATTACCATGATGCTGGAGATGGCAGCGGTCATCTTTATTATCATCCCTCAGGGTCAACATTACCGCGCGATCTTGCAGCGCGAAAAGCAGTATTCCGATATCGCTTTTTGTGAAATATCATCCGTATTCGTTGGACTGATCATTACGCTGCTGACTGTGTGGAGCACGCCTTCAGTGTTATGCGCGTTATGGGGCTATCTGGCAATGATTTCAGTAAGGATGCTGGCTTACTGCTGTTATGGCCGGGTCTGGTTTCAACCCGAGTATCAATTTAATCTGAAAACCTTTTTCCAGGTTTGTATCAGGAACGTACCGCGATAAGAAGGTATTTGGACTTCAGGCATCTGAAAAAAGGGCTTCACGTGCTGCCAGTCAGCACGTTTTTTTGAGAACACACAGCCCTTTCCGTTATTGGTTATTCCTGCGGATTCTGTCCTGCTTTTCACCGGCTTCTGCATGCGGGCTGCCATTCACCCAACAGGGTTTCACCCTGCATGGCTTTCTTGCGTTGTTTCCTTTCCCTGTTTAGACCAACATAATGTCATGGCAGAGAGCAAGATCAGGGCAATGCGTCAGCGCCCCCTGGCGTGTCTGGATTAAAACCAATAAAAAATTTCATCTCTACTGGTGTCTTCCCCCATGCACCTTATTGATTATTAATGTCTTATCCAGAACGGGATAATTTTTACTAATACTTTTAACGTAACTAACAGAAAATCTCAGTCGCGCCGTGCTCTTCAGTGGCGTAGCCTTGCCGCCGTCTTCCTGGAGCCTGCTATGTTACTTACTGTTCTCTATATCATTGGTATCACCGCTGAAGCGATGACGGGTGCACTTGCCGCCGGCCGTCGTAAAATGGACCTGTTTGGCGTGATCATTATTGCTTCTGTGACCGCGATAGGCGGGGGTTCAGTACGCGATATTCTGCTTGGCCATTATCCACTGGGTTGGGTAAAGCATCCTGAGTACATCATGATCGTCGCCGCGGCTGCCGTGGTGACCACCTTTGCCGCGCCGTTGATGACACATCTGCGCAAGGTATTTCTGGTTCTGGATGCGCTGGGTCTGGTGGTGTTCTCCATCATTGGCGCTCAGGTTGCGCTGGATTCAGGTCATGCCATGATCATTGCCGCGATAAGTGCCGTCATCACCGGCGTATTTGGTGGGGTTTTGCGTGATATGTTTTGTAATCGTATCCCGCTGGTTTTTCAAAAAGAGCTTTACGCCGGTATCGCTTTCGCTTCTGGCTGGATGTACATCCTGCTACTGAAAACGCCTCTGGCACATGAGCTGGTGATCATCATCACCTTACTTTTCGGTTTCTTTGCCCGCCTGCTGGCACTGCGGTTTCGACTCGGCTTGCCCATCTTCAATTATCCCCACCCTGAACACTGATGATGCCGGGATGCCCTGCTGCTGCAAAAAGGTAATCAACTTCCGCAGCCCGGCATCCTGAAATTGTGCGGCAATGCGTTCAGCACGCCTTGCGCCCACGCCGGGCAGCGCTTGCCAGGTTTGCACATCACGAGCCAGCAAGGGTTCCCACTCTTTATCGGCCAGGGCGCGAAGTGCCTTTTGGGGCAACGCGATGCCCAATGCGTTAACCCAGCGACGCAAAGGTTGCTGGCGGGTCAATTCGAACCTATGCCAGATTTGCTGTGCTCTTTCAGAGGAGATGCCTGCTGCAGCGGCAATCTGTTCTGGCGTAATCGTCAGCCAGGAAAACAGGTGCGTAATACAACCGGTATCCAGTAGTCGCTGCCAGGTGCTGCGCTGAACGCCGGGAATATTCAGCACGAACTTTTGACTCAGCCAGCTCAGGCGAGCCAGTAACTGGCGATGGCAATCCGGCGTTAACGTATAACAACTCAGATGAGTGAAGTGCTCAGAACCCGGTGGCTCAGGGTAATCACGCTGCGCCACGCGCCAGATAACGCGCTCCAGCCGGGGAATTCCCTGTCCTGCCAGGCTAACCGTCACCTGATCTCCCGCGATGACATCCTTCTCTCGCCAGCGTTTTAACGACCCTATGTTGACACGCCTGACGGTTTTGTCATCAAGCTGAACGGGCTGAATATTCAGTACGACCGCCACCTTTCCCGTTCGTCCTATTGAGAAATCTACGGATCGTACCTCACTGCTCACCTCCGGTGGCTGGTATTTCCAGGCGATGGCCCACTCACCCTCACCGGGCTGCCAGTACTTTCCTGCCGGGCGGGCAGCCTGGTGCACAACAATACCGTCGGTAACAAAAGGCAAGGGCGCGTGAAACCAGCGCTCGCGCCAGCTTGCCGCATCCTCTTCATCCTGAACGGGTTGAGTCCAGTGGCTGGCGAGGTCAAAGCCCCATGAGCTCAACCGGGCCAGACGTTCAGGCATACTCGCCGGCCCGTCAGGCCAACTCCAGATAAAAATACCCAGTTGTGCCAGCAGCGGCGAGTCAGCCTGGCTCATCATTGCCCCTGCCACACGGGCTCTGGCATTCCTGCCGCCGTCCACAGCCTGCTGATGACCGGTCATCCTCAAAAAAAGCTCGCCCTGCAGTACGATGCTGCCTTGCTGACTGTCGATAACCGATGGAATGGCAGGAATATTACGGGCTTTCGCCAGCCACTGCTCGCCGTGTAACCCATCGCCGCGGCTGATTAGCGAGACCAGTTTTCCCTGTCGATAGATCAGGGAGACGGCAACGCCATCGATTTTTGGTTGTACCCAAAGATCGTTTCGTGCCTGCATCCAGTAACCCAGCGCACGTTTATCCCGTACTTTTTTAACGCCGGTGTGCGCAACGGGATGCCACTGCGTACCGTCCTCAGGCAAGGCAGGCACATATTCATCCGCAGCCTGAGTAAAACAGCGCTGCCAGTGGTTAAGCCGCTGCTGCAAGCTATCGTAGTCTGCGTCACTAACCAGCGAGCGCCCTTGCTGGAAATACGCCTTATCCCACTGCCGAAGTTGCTGTTGCAAATGCGCGATCTCACTGACGGCACGCGCTGACGTCCAGGCGGGGCACAAAGCCGCAAGGGAAGAAAACGTGCTAAATATCAGTAGCAGCCCAACAATAAACATCCCTCTCATCCGTCACCTCCTGATTTTGAACCATTCAATCTCTGAACATCAGGCTGAGCCAGCCCTGTTCCGGTGTTCTGGAACGGGTTAGGCGAACAAAGAGTTGTGTTTTCAGCTGCTGCAGGCTGGGCTACGTAGCATGTCGCATAAACTTTTCGCTTTGAGGATGGCGCAAACGCTGCGTGGGGCGGGGAAGCTGTGTATACTGTGCAGGAAACCGACTCCGCACTTAATCAATTCAAGAAAATCATGGCCCAAGGTACGCTCTATATTGTTTCTGCGCCCAGTGGTGCAGGAAAATCCAGTCTGATTCAGGCACTGTTAAAAACGCAGCCGCTGTATGATACGCAAGTGTCTGTTTCCCATACCACCCGTGGTATGCGTCCGGGCGAAGCGCATGGTGAACATTACTTCTTTGTTCAACAGCATGAGTTCGAAAAAATGATCGCGGAAGATGCTTTTCTGGAGCACGCGAAAGTTTTCGACAACTATTACGGCACCTCGCGTAAGGCAATTGAACAGGTCCTGGCGACCGGCGTGGACGTTTTTCTTGATATTGACTGGCAGGGCGCGCAGCAAATTCGCGCTAAGATGCCAGAAGCGCGCAGCATATTTGTCTTGCCGCCTTCGAAAGAAGAACTGGATCGTCGCCTGCGTGGTCGCGGTCAGGACAGCGAAGAGGTCATTGCGCGTCGGATGGCACAGGCCGTGGCAGAAATGAGCCACTACGCCGAATACGACTATTTAATTGTGAATGATGATTTTGATCTGGCGTTATCGGATCTGAAAACCATTATTCGCGCAGAACGTCTGCGCATGGCCCGTCAGAAAGCGCGCCATGATGCTTTAATCAGCAAACTGTTGGCAGTCTGAACCCAGTTTCAGTATGATGCCGAGTCATTTCTTCATCTGTGGAGTAGCACACCTATGGCACGCGTAACCGTTCAGGACGCAGTAGAAAAAGTTGGTAATCGTTTTGACCTGGTGTTGGTCGCTGCACGTCGTGCACGTCAGATGCAGGTAGGCGGAAAAGATCCGCTGGTTCCGGAAGAGAACGATAAACCTACCGTTATCGCACTGCGCGAAATCGAAGAAGGTTTGGTCACCAATCAGATTTTAGATGTGCGTGATCGTCAGGAGCAGCAAGAGCAGGAAGCCGCTGAGTTACAGGCCGTTACCGCTATCGCTGAAGGTCGTCGTTAACAGCTAGCTGCAGGTCAACCTTGTATCTGTTTGAAAGTCTCAATCAACTGATTGAACAATACTTGCCTGAGGACCAGATTAAGCGCCTCAAGCAAGCTTATCTTGTGTCACGTGATGCCCACGAGGGACAGACACGCTCCAGCGGCGAGCCTTACATCACCCATCCTGTTGCAGTAGCCTGTATTCTGGCAGAAATGAAGCTCGACCATGAAACGCTCATGGCCGCGCTTTTGCACGATGTTATTGAAGACACGCCAGCCACCTATCAGGATATGGAACAGCTGTTTGGCAAGAGCGTTGCCGAACTGGTTGAAGGCGTTTCAAAGCTGGATAAGCTGAAATTCCGTGACAAGAAAGAGGCGCAGGCAGAGAACTTCCGCAAGATGATTATGGCAATGGTGCAGGATATCCGTGTCATTCTCATCAAGCTGGCTGACCGTACCCACAACATGCGAACGCTCGGGTCGTTACGTCCCGATAAACGTCGTCGCATCGCGCTCGAAACGCTGGAAATATACAGTCCACTGGCGCACCGCCTGGGTATTCATCACCTAAAAACAGAACTGGAAGAGCTCGGTTTTGAAGCGCTCTATCCCAATCGTTTTCGGGTGATTAAAGAGGTCGTGAAAGCGGCCCGCGGCAACCGTAAAGAGATGATTCAAAAAATCCTCTCTGAAATCGATGGCCGCCTGCAGGAAGCCGGTATCCCCTGCCGGGTAAGTGGGCGCGAAAAGCACCTTTACTCTATCTACCGCAAAATGACGCTCAAAGAGCAGCGTTTTCACTCGATCATGGATATCTATGCCTTTCGCGTTATCGTCAAAGATTTAGATACCTGTTATCGCGTGCTGGGTCAGATGCACAGCTTGTACAAGCCGCGTCCGGGCCGGGTAAAAGACTATATTGCAATCCCCAAAGCTAACGGCTATCAATCTTTGCATACCTCGATGATCGGGCCACATGGCGTACCGGTTGAGGTGCAAATCCGTACCGAAGATATGGATCAGATGGCTGAAATGGGGGTTGCCGCGCACTGGGCCTATAAGCAGGCAGGCGAAAGCGGTACCACGGCGCAAATCCGCGCTCAGCGTTGGCTGCAAAGCCTGCTTGAACTGCAACAGAGCGCCGGCAGTTCATTTGAATTCATCGAAAGCGTGAAATCCGATCTCTTCCCGGATGAGATCTACGTCTTTACGCCAGAAGGCCGTATCGTCGAACTGCCGACAGGCTCCACGCCGGTCGATTTCGCCTACGCGGTACATACCGATATTGGTCATGCTTGTGTAGGCGCGCGCGTTGATCGTCAGCCTTATCCGCTGTCTCAGACGCTCACCAGCGGCCAAACTATCGAGATCATCACCGCGCCCGGCGCGCGTCCTAACGCCGCCTGGCTCAACTTCGTGGTCAGTTCCAAAGCTCGCGCTAAGATCCGTCAGCTACTGAAAAACCTCAAGCGCGAAGACTCGGTAAACCTGGGACGTCGCCTGCTCAGCCATGCAATGGGCGGCAGTCGTAAACTGGCGGAAGTACCGGCTGAAAACATCAAGCATGAGCTTGATCGCATGAAACTGACGTCACTGGACGATCTGTTAGCGGAAATCGGTCTGGGTAATGCAATGAGCGTGGTCGTGGCCAAGAACCTGCTCCAGACCGACACCAGCACGCTCAGCAATAACAAAAAACAAGGCAAGCTGCCCATCAAAGGTGCAGACGGTGTGCTGATTACCTTTGCGAAATGCTGTCGCCCTATTCCTGGCGATCCCATTGTCGCTCACGTCAGCCCCGGTAAAGGCCTGGTTGTTCACCATGAATCCTGTCGAAATATTCGCGGCTACCAAAAAGAGCCAGAAAAATTCATGCCGGTAGAGTGGGATAAAGTCACCGAACAGGAGTTTGTGGCTGAGATCAAGGTGGATATGTTTAACCACCAGGGTGCACTGGCTAATCTCACGGCAGCCATTAATACCGCCGGATCCAATATTCAGAGTCTGAATACCGAAGAGCGCGATGGCCGCGTTTACAGTGCCTTTATCCGTCTGACCGCACGCGATCGCGTCCACCTGGCGAATATCATGCGTAAGATTCGTGTGATGCCGGATGTGATCAAAGTTCACCGCAACCGTAACTAGTGCATGAATCCTCAACGCTTTGCTCGTATCCAGGAAATGCTGGCCCTGCGCCAGCACGACCTTACCGTCTGCATGGAGCAGGTGCATAAGCCTCATAACGTTTCCGCTGTCATTCGTACCGCCGACGCGGTGGGGATTCATGAGGTCCATGCCGTATGGCCCAGCCAGCGCATGCGCACTCAGGCTTCGGCATCAGCCGGCAGTAACAGTTGGGTGAACGTGGTAACGCATCGCTCAATCAACGACGCCATTAGCCATCTTAAAACGCAAAACATGCAGATACTGGCGACCAACCTCTCTGCTGACGCCGTGGATTTTCGTGAGATTGATTACACCAAACCCACCTGCATTTTGATGGGGCAGGAAAAAACCGGTATTACTGATGAAGCTCTGGCGTTGGCCGATCGTCATATCATTATTCCGATGGTCGGTATGGTTCAGTCACTCAACGTTTCCGTTGCATCTGCCCTGATTCTTTATGAAGCGCAGCGCCAGCGTCAAAATGCCGGTATGTATCAACGTCAGGCCAGCCTTTTAGCCCCGGAAGAGCAACAGCGCCTGCTGTTTGAGGGCGGCTATCCCGTTCTGGCCCGCGTGGCAAAGCACAAGCGCATGCCGTATCCTTATATCAATGCTCAGGGCGAGATAGAAGCCGATGAAACCTGGTGGGCAACGATGCAATCTACAGGCAGAAGTAAGAAATGAAAGGCCGTCTGCTGGATGCCATCCCGCTCAGTACCCTGACCGGCGTCGGCGCCAGTCAGGCGGCAAAGCTGGCTAAAATTGGCCTGCATACCATTCAGGATTTACTGCTTCACCTTCCCCTGCGTTATGAAGATCGTACCCAACTTTATGCCATTAATGACCTGTTACCGGGCATTTGGGCAACTGTTGAAGGCGATGTCCTGCATACCGAGATTACTTTTGGCCGCCGGCGCATGATGGTGTGCCAAATCAGTGACGGCAGCGGCGTGCTGAGCATGCGCTTCTTCAACTTTAATGCCGGGATGAAAAACAGCCTCGCGCCGGGCAGACGTGTCACCGCCTATGGTGAAATAAAACGTGGCCAGCGCGGTGCAGAAATCATTCATCCGGAATACCGTGTACAGGGCGAGCACAGCACTGTGACGCTGGAAGAAACCCTGACGCCCGTTTATCCCACAACTGATGGCATTCGTCAGGCGACGATGCGCAACCTTACCGACCAGGCGTTAACTTTGCTGGAAAACTGCCCGATTACGGAACTGTTGCCGCAGGCGTTAAGCGGCGGACTGATCAGCCTGCCCGAGGCCTTACATACGCTGCATCGGCCACCGCCAGATGTGAAACTCAGCGAACTTGAAAGCGGGCACCATCCTGCGCAGCGCAGGCTGATTCTGGAAGAACTGCTGGCGCATAACCTGAGTATGTTGGCGGTTCGGGCTGGCGCACAGCGCCATTATGCTCTGCCCATGCCTGCCCGGCACACATTGAGTGACCAGTTACTGGCCGCTCTGCCTTTTTCGCCCACTTCTGCCCAAAAACGCGTGGTCGCCGAGATTGAGAAAGACCTGGCCAATGACTTCCCCATGTTGAGATTGGTCCAGGGAGACGTCGGCTCAGGAAAAACGTTAGTTGCCGCCCTCGCCGCCCTGAACGTTATTGCTCACGGCAAACAGGTGGCGATGATGGCACCGACAGAGTTGCTGGCCGAACAGCATGCAATCAATTTTCGTCAATGGCTCGCGCCACTGGGTCTGGAAGTCGGCTGGCTGGCAGGTAAACAAAAAGGCAAAGCGCGTCAGGCGCAGCAGGATGCCATCGCGAGCGGTAGTGTCGCCATGGTCGTTGGCACACATGCACTGTTTCAGGAGCAGGTGAAGTTCAACGGGCTGGCGCTGGTGATTATTGATGAGCAACACCGGTTTGGTGTTCATCAACGGCTCGCGCTATGGGAAAAGGGGGAGGAGCAGGGCTTTCATCCCCATCAGCTGATCATGACCGCCACTCCCATTCCGCGCACGCTGGCCATGACCGCCTATGCCGATCTGGATACATCAACCATTGACGAATTGCCGCCAGGCAGGACGCCGGTCACGACCGTTGCCATTCCGGACAGCCGTCGCAGTGAGATTATTGAGCGCGTACAAAAGGCCTGTCACGAGGGCCGTCAGGCTTACTGGGTCTGTACGTTGATTGAAGAATCGGACCTGCTGGAAGCCCAGGCGGCAGAAGCCACATGGGAAGAACTCAACGTGGCGCTGCCTGATTTGCGGGTGGGACTGGTGCATGGTCGTATGAAACCGGCGGAAAAGCTGGCAGTCATGCAGGCTTTCAAAGCGAACGAGATCCAGCTGTTAATCGCTACTACCGTAATTGAAGTCGGCGTGGACGTGCCAAACGCCAGCCTGATGATTATTGAAAACCCGGAACGGCTTGGGCTGGCTCAGCTGCACCAGCTACGCGGACGCGTGGGACGGGGTGCGGTTGCCTCTCACTGTGTGCTGCTGTACAAAGCGCCGCTGAGCAAAACGGCGCAGAAGCGTTTGCAGGTGCTACGCGACAGCAACGACGGCTTTGTGATTGCCCAACACGATCTGGAGATTCGGGGGCCGGGTGAACTGTTGGGAACGCGCCAGACCGGTAATGCTGAGTTTAAGGTTGCCGATCTCCTGCGCGATCAGGCCATGATTCCTGAAGTTCAACGCGTCGCACGGCATATCCACCAGCACTATCCTGAACAGGCACACGCCCTAATCGAGCGCTGGCTGCCGGAAACCGGCCGCTACAGCAACGCCTGACACTTTTTTTGCCACCGTTAGCAAACGTTTGCTTTTGAGCCGTTGCAGATTACAATCGCCTCACTTTTTTTGGGAACCGTTACAATGTCGACCAATCAGCAGCCAGCCTCCTCATCCGCCAGTAAAAGTGAACTGATCTACCGCCTGGAAGATCGCCCGCCGCTTGCGCAAACCCTGTTTGCAGCCGGTCAGCATTTGCTGGCCATGTTCGTCGCGGTGATTACGCCCGCGCTGCTCATCTGCCAGGCATTGGGTTTACCGGCGCAGGACACACAGCACATCATCAGCATGTCTCTGTTTGCCTCTGGCGTAGCCTCAGTGCTGCAAATTAAAACGTGGGGGCCGGTTGGCTCAGGTTTGCTGTCTATTCAGGGCACCAGCTTTAACTTTGTCACACCGCTGATTATGGGTGGGATGGCGCTGAAGAACGGCGGCGCAGATGTGCCCACGATGATGGCGGCGCTGTTTGGAACGCTGATGATCGCATCCTGCACGGAAATGGTACTGTCACGGGTGCTGCACCTGGCTCGCCGTATCATCACGCCCCTGGTGTCCGGTATTGTCGTAATGATCATTGGGTTATCGCTTATTCAGGTTGGCCTCACCTCCGTCGGCGGCGGCTTTGCCGCCATGAACGATCACAGTTTCGGCGCACCGAAAAACCTGCTGCTGGCCGGCGTCGTTCTGGTCGTGATTATCCTTCTGAACCGTCAAAAAAATCCTTATCTCCGCGTTGCCTCCCTGGTGATTGCAATGGCGGTGGGCTACCTGCTGGCCTGGGCGATGAATATGCTGCCATCCATCAGCACACCGGCCGATCAGCCGATCGTGGCGTTGCCGACTCCGCTTTATTACGGTCTGGGTTTTGACTGGAATCTGCTCATCCCGCTCATGCTGGTGTTTATGGTGACCTCGCTGGAAACGATTGGTGATATCACCGCAACCTCAGATGTATCGGAACAACCGGTGAGCGGCCCCATCTATATGAAGCGCCTGAAAGGCGGCGTGCTCGCTAACGGCCTGAACTCCTTTGTCTCTGCCCTGTTTAATACCTTTCCTAACTCCTGTTTTGGGCAGAATAACGGCGTTATCCAGCTGACCGGCGTTGCCAGCCGCTATGTTGGTTTTGTTGTAGCGCTGATGCTTATCCTGCTGGGTCTGTTTCCGGCGGTGAGTGGACTGGTGCAGCATATTCCTGAGCCGGTTCTGGGCGGCGCAACTATCGTGATGTTTGGTACCATCGCCGCATCCGGCGTACGTATTGTCTCCAGAGAGCCGCTCAACCGGCGTGCAATCATGATTATCGCCCTCTCACTGGCCGCAGGACTTGGCGTGTCACAGCAACCGCTGATTTTGCAGTTTGCACCGGACTGGTTGAAAACCTTACTGTCTTCCGGCATTGCCGCAGGGGGCATCACAGCGATTGTGCTTAATCTCGTCTTTCCACCGGAAAAGTCGTTTTAAGGCAGGCTGCGGCCTGCCTGCTATTTATGCTGATTTACATCCAGGCGGTTGAGCTATAACGATAATTCAGGCATAACAACCTTTCAGCGGACTGAACCCGGGAAGGATACGATGAAATTTATAGGAAAGTTTTTCCTTACCTTATTGTTACTACTACTGTTTGCGTTAGTGGTGCTGTATGTACTGCTGCAAACACAGTGGGGCGCGGGCTGGTTTAGCCGTTGGGTGAGCGACAAAACGGAATGGCATCTGTCGCTGAGCAAAATCGAACATAACTTTTCATCACCTACACACATTATTCTGGATGACTTCAGTTTTGGCCATGACGGACAACCGGCCGTGCTGGTCGCCAAACGCGTCGATCTTGGCATCGCCCTGATGCAGTTCAGCGATCCCTTCCATTTTGCCAGCATAGAGCTCCGTGACGGTGAGGTTAACCTGACCAATCTGGCCAGGAATAGCGCCTTACCCGTGCAGGCCGATCGCCTGCAACTGAACAACATGCGCATCGACAGTCCCGCTTCCGTTTTACCGCTTTCCGCACTGCAGGTGAATGGCGGCATTCTGCCGTGGAAACCCTTGCCCGACGATGTGCTGGGTAGAGATGCACAGTTCCAGATGAGTGCAGGCAAGATGACGCTCAATAGCGTGGCAGGTGAAAACGTGCTGATTCAGGGCAACGTGTCCCAGGGCCGTATGACGTTTAGCAACATCGGCGCGGATTTAGCCCGGGGCTCGATGACCGGTAACGGAGAGCGCGATGCGCAGGGAAACTGGAAGATCAATCAGCTCCGCCTGAACGATATCCGTTTGCAAACCGCCAGCTCGCTTGTCGATTTCCTGAAGCCGTTTGAAGAGGTGCCCTCAGTTACGCTGAACCGCGTCGATATTACCGATGCCCGGCTGCAGGGCCCTGACTGGGCGGTAACCGATCTCGATCTGACATTGAAAAATATCAGTTGGAAAGGCCGGGACTGGCAGAGTCAGGATGGCTCACTGGCGATGAACGCAGGCAACTTTATCAATGGCAAATTCGAGCTCAACGATCCCATTATCAATATGGACTTCTCGCCACAGGGGATTGCCCTGACCCAGTTCAGCTCACGCTGGGCCAACGGCGTGATCCGGGCTGACGGTAACTGGTCACGTAACGACAGACGCTTAACACTGAATAACCTGGCCGTCGCGGGCCTGGAATATACGCTGCCACAGAATTGGCGGGCGTTATGGCAGGATCCCCTTCCTGACTGGCTGGATGGGATTACCGTGACCCGTTTCACCTCAAACCGCAATTTGATTATCGACATCAATCCTGCGTTTCCTTTCCAGCTTACCTCACTGGATGGCAATGGTGAGAATCTGCAGTTGGCCCGCCAGCATCAATGGGGGATCTGGTCAGGGAAACTGAGCCTGAATGCAGCGGAATCGACTTTTAACCGTACGGATTTACGCCATCCGTCCATTGCGCTGGAGGCTGACGATCGGCAGATCAGGGTGACGGAACTCAGCGCGTTTAGCGCTAAGGGTTTACTGGAAGGCACGGCAACCGTGGGTCAGCAAACCGACCGCCCGGTTAGCCTTAACCTGACTGGTCGCGGCGTGCCCGTCAATGTCTTGCAAAACTGGGGCTGGCCCGCCCTTCCTCTGGAAGGCGACAGCAATTTCCAGCTGCGCCTGAATGCCTCCCTGAAGGCCGATCAGCCGCTGGCACCGTCAGTTAACGCCACGCTGTCGGTGAATACAGACAGCCAGCAACTGCAGCAGACCATGCAGGCAGGTCAGGTCAGGTAAAAACACACAGGGCCGCAATCGCGGCCCTGTCGTTTAATTGATGCGCGCCCCTGAGCCGCCCTCTTCGAGCGGTCCGTCCGGATCCACAGGCAACACGATGTACACGGCTTCAAATACCGCACCACACTCATCATCACCGAATAGCTGCACGTCCAGTTGAACACGGGCTTTGCGACCCCGTGCCAGGCGATCGAGATCGCCACTCAGTGAGCCAAGGTCGGCAATAGCACCCGGCCTGCCGGTGATCGGACGGCTATAGCGAATATGCGCATCGGCCAGAATAATGGTGCCACCGAGATGGCGCTCACGCAGCAGCAGCCAGATCAGCCCCCAGCCGGTAAGCGTGGCCAGCGAAAACAGGCTTCCGGCAAACAAGGTATGATGCGGGTTTTGATTACCTGTTTCCGGCATGGTGGTAATAAATTTTTGCCCGGTATATTGCAGAATCCGCACGCCCATTTTTTCACTCAGGGGGATGTGCTCGTACCAGGCCTGCTGTAGCTGCCCGCACCAGTCCGCGCGGTGTAAGATATCATCCAGCGTAACAACCGGCTTAATCATTAGAAAGTGGCGCACCGGTGTGGTCTGTGGAGCGGTAATTTCGCCCTGATTGACATATCCGAGCTTGGCAAAGAACGCCACCGCATCCTCACGCGCACTGCACGTCACACGTTTGACGCCTTCCTGACGCGCAACCGATTCCAGCGTCATCGCCACCAGCGTGCCCAGGCCTTTCCCCTGAACGGTTGGGTGTACGGCTAAAAAACGGATCGCCGCCTCATTATCCGCATTGATGTAAAGTCGCCCCACCGCAACGGGTTTACCCTGCTCATCCACCACCATTTGATGATGCGCTAACGCATCCCAGGCATCACGTTCAGAACCCTGGGGTTGATGCAGCGGCTTTCGTAACATTTCCCAGCGGAACTGATAATAGACATCCAGCTCTTCCGCCGTTTGTGGCACACGAAGATGATACATAAAATGTTTCTCTCGGTCTGATGCGGGATGGCGGAGGTTTAGCCGCGCGGTATGCGGCGTCATACCTGTAACCAGAATGTCACTGGCCCGTCGTTGACCAGCGCGACCTGCATATCCGCGGCGAAACGGCCATTCGCGGTCATCACGTCATGGCGACGGCAACACGCGCTGAAATAGTCATACAGCCGTTCTGCTTCTTGTGGCTCAGCCCCGCCGGAAAATGAGGGGCGCATGCCCTTTTGCGTATCGGCAGCCAGCGTAAACTGAGACACCACCAGCACACTGCCGCCCGCCTGTTTGACGTTCAGGTTCATCTTGCCCTGGTCGTCACTAAAAATACGATAGCCCAGCACGCGCTCCGCCAGCCGCTCGGCGCGCTTGTCATCATCACCTTTTTCAACGCCCAACAGTATTAACAATCCCTGTCCGATTTCACCCACAACAGCGTTATCAATACTGACGCTGGCACGCTGAACGCGTTGAATTAAAGCAATCATCCGTCCTCTCGTTCTTTTTCTCTTTCCTGCCGTTTGAACTGGCGGTAGTCATCTAAGGTCACGGTAATTTCCGCACCGAGAAGTACGATACACCAGGTCCAGTAAACCCACAGGAATAAAATGGGGATCACCGCCAGCACACCATAAATCAGCTGGTAAGACGGGAACATCGTAACATAGAGCGCAAAGCCCTTTTTCCCCAGCTCAAACAACAGTCCGGCGACCAGCGCCCCCGTCAACGCATCGCGCGAAGGAACCCGCTGTGTCGGGACAATACTGTATAACAGCCAAAACGACAGCCACGATAAGAGCAGCGGAAAGAAACGCAGCATCTGATCGACCAGGCTGGTTACGCCCGTCACGTTGATCCATTTCAGCGACAGCAGATAAGAGCTGATGGCTAAACTGGCACCCGCCAGCAAGGGCCCGAGCGTTAATATCATCCAGTAAACCGCAAAGGAATAGACCAGCGGCCGCTTTTTGTCGCTGCGCCAGATCGCATTCAGCGCCGAATCCACGGAATGCATGAGCAACAGCGCCGTTACGATCAACCCCACCGCGCCCACGGCCGTCATCCGGTGCACGTTTGCCACAAACTGCTCAAGGTAACGTTGCAGCGTGTTACCCGCAGCGGGCATGAAGTTGGTAAAAATAAAGTTCTTAAGCTGTACGCTAATATCAGAGAACACAGGAAACGCAGCAAACAGCGCAAAGACCACGGCAATCAACGGCACCAGCGCCAGTAACGAGACAAAGGCCAGGTTGCCTGCCTGCGTCGTCATGGCATCATTATCAATGCGCTTCCACAGCAGCTTAAGCCACAACCAGAACGCATGAAGCCCGGGGCGAAAATGACGTAACTTCATGGCTTAATGCTGACCTGCAAACCAGTCCGGCACGGTTGTGCTGTCGGTTACCAGCACGCTGTTAATTCCCAGCGCCCGCGCGCCCTCAATATTCGCGGCATTGTCATCGAAGAACACGGCCTGATCGGCGCTCACCCCTTCAGCATCTAACACATGCTGATAGATTCTCGCTTCAGGTTTACGCATGCCCAGCTCCTGTGACAGGTAGAACTTGTCAGCCGCCTGCTGTACGTCAGGATATTGCGTTGGCCAGAAGGTACAGTGCAGGGTGTTGGTGTTGGAGAGAATCACCACCCGATGTCCCGCCTGTCTTAGCTGGTGCATTACGGCCAGCGTCTCCGGCCGGACACCCACAAAAACCGCCTGCCAGCCTGCCGCGAACTGTTCATAGCTCAGCGCGATATCCAGCTTCTCACACAGGGCTTCTGCAAAGGCCTCATCACTGATTTCGCCGCGCTCATGCTGTTCAAATGCGTCATCCATATGGAAGTGGCTTTGAAGCGAGGCCAGCGGCACGCGGCTGAGGTCACTCCAGACGCCCAGTACGCGGTTAAAGTCGATATCAATAATCACATTGCCCAAATCAAAGATATACAGCATGGTGCCTCCTCGGGTTCCCTGGATCATTCACTCTAGCGGTAAAAGCGCAGCCTGAACAGGCAGCCTGGACGAGAAAAACAGAAACAGTAAATTAAGGCACGACGACACAACGTTGAAAGGGCGGAGAGAAGAAGTTACGGGCTGGTTTAGGGTAGATTTAACTCTGGGTAGCAATCGCGCAGGAAAAAAAAAGCCCCGTTTAAACGGGGCTTCCTACAGCGCAGTTATGCGTCTTTACCGCCGCGTGAAGCACGCTTACGGTCGTTTTCAGTCAGGTGACGTTTACGGATACGCACTGACTGAGGGGTCACTTCGACCAGTTCGTCATCATCAATGAACTCGATAGCCTGCTCAAGTGTCATTTTGATAGGTGGAACCAGCGTCGTCGCTTCGTCAGTACCGGAAGCACGCATGTTAGTCAGCTTCTTACCGGTCAGGCAGTTTACAGTCAGGTCGTTAGAACGACTGTGAATACCGATGATCTGGCCTTCATAAACTTCTGCACCGTGCCCCAGGAACAGCTTGCCGCGATCCTGCAGACCGAACAGGGCGAACGCAACCGCTTTACCCTGACCGTTAGAGATCAGCACGCCGTTCTGACGCTGGCCCACTTCGCCCGCACGAATATCATCGTAGTGACTGAAGGTGGAGTACAGCAGACCGGTACCTGAGGTCATGGTCATAAATTCGTTACGGAAACCGATCAGGCCACGGCTTGGGATCACGTAGTCAAGACGTACGCGGCCCTTGCCATCTGGATCCATGTTTTTCAGGTCGCCTTTACGCTCGCCCATGGCTTGCATGACTGAACCCTGATGCGTTTCTTCGATATCCAGCGTCACGTTCTCGAAAGGCTCTTGCTTACGGCCTTCGAATTCGCGGAAGATAACTTTCGGACGGGATACCGCCAGTTCGAAACCTTCACGACGCATGTTCTCGATCAGAACAGACAGGTGCAGCTCACCACGGCCCGATACGCGGAACGCGTCAGCATCTTCGGTTTCTTCAACACGCAGTGCTACGTTGTGAACCAGTTCTTTGTTCAGACGCTCAAGGATCTGACGAGACGTCACGTACTTACCTTCTTTACCGCAGAACGGAGAGGTGTTGACGTTAAAGAACATGGTAACCGTTGGCTCATCCACGCTCAGTGCTGGCAGCGCCTGCACGTTCTGCGGATCACAAATGGTGTCAGAAATGTTCAGCTCGCCCAGACCGGTAATCGCAATGATATCGCCTGCTTCTGCCAGGTCGCTGTCAATACGCTCCAGGCCCAGGTGAGTCAGCACTTTACCGACTTTACCGTTACGGGTTTTACCTTCGCTATCAATGATAGTGACTTGCTGGTTAGGCTTCACTTTACCGCGCTTGATGCGGCCGATACCGATAACGCCCAGGTAGTTGTTGTAGTCCAGCTGAGAGATTTGCATCTGCAGCGGGGCATCCGCTTCAACCTGTGGAGGCGATACATGGTCGACAATAGCCTGATACAGCGGGGTCATATCGTCAGCCATGTCTGTGTGCTCAAGACCGGCAATACCATTCAGCGCCGAGGCGAAAATGATAGGGAAGTCGAGCTGCTCGTCAGTCGCATCCAGGTTAACGAACAGGTCAAATACCTGATCAACAACCCAATCAGGACGCGCGCCAGGACGGTCAACTTTGTTGATAACCACAATCGGCTTCAAACCATGCGCGAACGCTTTTTTGGTTACGAAGCGGGTTTGCGGCATAGGGCCATCCATCGCATCTACAACCAACAGTACCGAATCCACCATAGACATTACGCGTTCAACTTCACCACCGAAGTCGGCGTGTCCTGGGGTATCAACGATGTTGATACGGTAGTCGTTCCATTTAATGGCGGTATTTTTTGCGAGGATGGTAATCCCACGCTCTTTCTCCAAATCATTGGAGTCCATCACGCGCTCGGTGGCTTCAGTACGGGCATCGAAAGTACCGGACTGTTGCAGCAGTTTATCAACCAGGGTGGTCTTTCCATGGTCAACGTGCGCGATGATGGCGATGTTACGCAAATTTTCGATCACAGCTTTTTTGCCTCAGGCATTAGAAATAACGCGGTATTGTACACGGATTAAGCGGGAGACTGAACACGATCACACTTTTCACTGAAAGTTTATTGCATTGTCGCAAAATCGCACTAATAGGCGTGCAAAATTTGCACAGCGTCGATGTTTTGCACCAAAAAAGTGCTCACTTTCAACCCAACCGCACACAAACAGTGCAATGCAACTATCATGGTGCATGACCTTTATGACAAAAAGGTGCATGACAGCGCGATTTTGTGCAAAGAAATAAAGTTGGCACAGAATTCGCTTTGTATTATCCAGATGAAAACGATGTAAGACAACGGTTACAGAGCTGGTCAGGATCAGATTCAGGAAAGACAGTTAACAGTCGTCTATTCCGTAACCCGGTTCTCGCCATGTAGACAATGACCATTTCCAGGAGAGTTGAGTATGTCCGCTGAACACGTTCTCTCGATGATGAACGAGCATGAAGTTAAGTTTGTTGACCTGCGTTTTACCGATACCAAAGGTAAAGAACAGCACGTTACTATTCCGGCTCACCAGGTTAACGCTGACTTCTTCGAAGAAGGCAAGATGTTCGATGGCTCTTCCATCGGCGGCTGGAAAGGCATTAACGAATCAGACATGGTGCTGATGCCGGATGCAACCACGGCGGTAATGGATCCTTTCTTTGAAGATTCTACCCTGATCATTCGTTGCGACATTCTTGAGCCAGGCACCATGCAGGGCTATGACCGCGATCCACGTTCTATCGCTAAGCGCGCGGAAGATTACCTGCGTTCTTCAGGCATTGCGGATACCGTTCTGTTTGGCCCAGAGCCAGAGTTCTTCCTGTTTGACGATATTCGTTTTGGTTCTTCAACTTCGGGTTCTCATGTTGCTATCGACGATATCGAAGCAGCCTGGAACACCGGCAAAGAATACGAAGGCGGCAACAAAGGCCACCGTCCAGGCCTGAAAGGCGGTTACTTCCCGGTTCCACCGGTTGACTCATCACAGGACATCCGTTCTGCCATGTGTCTGACCATGGAGCAAATGGGTCTGGTTGTTGAAGCCCATCACCATGAAGTTGCAACAGCAGGTCAGAACGAAGTGGCTACACGCTTCAATACCATGACCAAAAAAGCTGACGAAATTCAGATCTACAAATATGTCGTTCACAACGTGGCTCATGCCTACGGCAAAACGGCGACCTTTATGCCAAAACCGATGTTTGGTGATAATGGTTCCGGTATGCACTGCCATATGTCGCTGTCTAAAGGCGGTCAGAACCTGTTCTCTGGCGATAAGTACGGCGGCCTGTCTGAAATGGCGCTGTTCTACATTGGCGGCATCATCAAGCATGCTAAAGCTATTAACGCCCTGGCGAACCCAACCACCAACTCCTACAAGCGTCTGGTGCCGGGTTATGAAGCGCCGGTGATGCTGGCCTATTCAGCGCGTAACCGTTCAGCCTCAATCCGTATCCCGGTTGTTGCCAGCCCGAAAGCACGTCGTATTGAAGCGCGCTTCCCGGATCCAGCGGCTAACCCATACCTGGCGTTTACCGCACTGCTGATGGCGGGTCTTGATGGCATCATCAACAAGATCCATCCTGGCGATGCGATGGACAAAAACCTGTATGACCTGCCACCGGAAGAAGAAGCTGAAATTCCAAAAGTTGCAGGTTCACTGGAAGAAGCGCTGATTGCCCTGAACGAAGACCGCGAGTTCCTGACCCGTGGCGGCGTGTTCACTGATGACGCGATCGATGCCTATATCGAACTGCGTAAATCCGAAAACGATCGTGTGCGCATGACGCCGCACCCGGTTGAGTTCGAACTGTACTACAGCGTTTAATTTCAGAATAAGCAAATGGGTGCCGCAGACAGATCTTGCAAAGGCGGCACCGATAGTCTGAAACGTTTTTTTGTTGCCGTGGAAACTTTAGCCCATCTTCGGATGGGCTTTTTTCTCCGCGAATTCATCGTTCATTCGCTTTAATTCCGGCTTAAAGATTACAATGCACTAAATCAGTGCAGAGGAACGCTGTATGGCAACTGCCTCACTGCCCGATGCCGGGCAGATTCTCAATACCTTAATCAACAGTATTTTGTTGGTGGATAACGATTTGGTTATTCACTACGCCAACCCCGCGGCACAGCAATTACTGGCGCAAAGCTCGCGTAAATTATTCGGCACGCCGTTACCTGAACTGACCGGCTACTTTTCGCTGAATGTCGAGGTAATGCGCGAGAGTCTTGAGGCGGGCCAGGGCTTTACGGACAGTGAAGTTACCCTGGTGGTCGATGGTCGGGCACATATTATGTCGCTGACAGCGCAGCGCTTGCCTGATGGCCTGATTTTGCTGGAAATGGCGCCCATGGATAATCAACGTCGCCTGAGCCAGGAACAACTCCAGCATGCTCAGCAGGTTGCGGCACGCGATCTGGTGCGTGGGCTGGCTCATGAGATTAAAAATCCGTTAGGCGGACTGCGCGGTGCGGCCCAGCTGCTGTCTCGCGCCCTGCCCGATCCCGCGCTGAATGAATATACCAAAGTCATTATTGAACAGGCCGATCGCCTGCGGAATCTGGTGGATCGCTTATTAGGGCCGCAACAGCCCGGGATGCACATCACCCAGAGTATTCATCAGGTCGCCGAACGGGTGGTCAACCTGGTCTCGATGGAGCTGCCAGAAAATGTGTCTCTGGTCCGCGATTACGATCCCAGCCTGCCGGAGTTGCCCCACGATCCCGACCAGATCGAACAGGTACTGCTGAATGTGGTGCGTAATGCGCTGCAGGCGCTGGGCGAGGACGGTGGCACGATAGTCATTCGCACCCGTACCGCCTTTCAGCTGACGCTGCACGGTACGCGGTATCGCCTGGTCGCCCGTATTGATATCGAAGATGACGGTCCCGGCATTCCGGCTCAGCTTCAGGATACGCTGTTTTATCCGATGGTAAGCGGACGTGAAGGCGGAACCGGTTTAGGTCTTTCTATTGCCCGTAGCCTGATTGATCAGCATTCAGGAAAAATTGAGTTTAACAGTTGGCCAGGTCATACCGAATTTTCGGTTTACCTGCCTATTCGCCAGTGAGGTTTCTATGCAACGAGGGATAGTCTGGATCGTCGATGACGATAGCTCCATCCGCTGGGTGCTTGAACGCGCGCTCACTGGAGCCGGTTTGAGCTGTGCGACCTTTGACAGTGCGAACGACGTGCTGAACGCATTAGCGACAAAAACGCCGGACGTTTTATTGTCAGACATTCGTATGCCCGGAATGGACGGGCTGACGCTGCTAAAACAGATTAAACAGCGCCATCCCATGCTCCCGGTCATCATCATGACGGCGCACTCCGATCTGGATGCCGCGGTCAGTGCCTATCAGCAAGGGGCCTTTGATTATCTGCCCAAGCCGTTTGATATTGATGAGGCTGTTGCGCTGGTCGAGCGCGCCATCAGCCACTATCAGGAACAGCAGCAGCCACGTAATCAGCCTGTCAGCGGCCCGACCACCGATATTATCGGCGAAGCGCCCGCCATGCAGGATGTGTTTCGTATTATTGGCCGTCTCTCTCGCTCGTCGATCAGCGTCCTGATCAACGGGGAATCCGGTACGGGTAAAGAACTGGTTGCGCATGCGCTGCATCGCCACAGCCCTCGCAGCAAAGCGCCGTTTATTGCCCTGAATATGGCCGCGATTCCCAAGGATTTGATCGAGTCAGAACTGTTTGGTCATGAAAAAGGGGCGTTTACCGGTGCCAATCAGATCCGTCAGGGCCGTTTTGAACAGGCTGATGGCGGCACGCTGTTTTTAGACGAAATCGGCGATATGCCGCTGGATGTTCAGACACGACTGCTGCGCGTTCTGGCTGACGGGCAATTTTACCGCGTCGGCGGCTATGCGCCGGTAAAAGTTGACGTCCGTATTATTGCCGCAACGCATCAGAACCTTGAACTGCGGGTGCAGGAAGGCAAGTTCCGTGAGGATTTATTCCATCGTCTGAACGTCATCCGCGTGCATCTGCCGCCGTTGCGTGAGCGCCGTGAGGATATCCCGCGTCTGGCCCGTTATTTCCTCCAGGTTGCGGCACGGGAACTGGGGGTTGAGGCCAAGATTCTGCACGCGGAAACCGAAACCGCGCTGACACGTCTGCACTGGTCGGGTAACGTGCGCCAGTTGGAGAATACCTGTCGGTGGTTAACCGTTATGGCGGCGGGACAGGAAGTGCTGATCCAGGATCTTCCGCCAGAGCTGTTTGAATCCAGTACCCCGGAAAGCCCTACTCAGTCGTTGCCGGATAACTGGGCAACCCTGCTGGCGCAGTGGGCTGACCGCGCCTTGCGTTCCGGTCATCAAAATCTACTGTCTGAAGCCCAGCCGGAGATGGAGCGTACGTTGCTGACCACGGCGCTCCGTCATACTCAGGGCCACAAACAGGAAGCGGCACGTTTGCTGGGTTGGGGGAGAAATACCCTGACGCGTAAGCTCAAAGAACTGGGCATGGAATAAGAAATCCACCGCCGGAACAGCGCAGGCTGCTCCGGCTTTTTTATATGACGCGTGAAAACTGCTGCTGCCGCGCCTTGTGACGTAGATACGCATCAAAACACATACAGATATTTCGAATCAGCAAGCGTCCGGCTCCCGTCACTCTCAGGTCCGTTGCATGCTGCTCCACCAGCCCATCACTAATCAGCGGTTTTAACAGCGCCATGTCTTCCGCAAAATAGCGTTCAAACTGAATATTCCACTGCGCTTCGACCGTGCTGAAATCAAGTGAGAAATTGCAGATCAGCCTTTTAATCACGTCGCGACGTAAGCAGTCGTCTTCACTGAGCAGTAATCCGCGCCACAGGCCATGGCCCTGTTTTTCAACCTGACTGTACCAGTCGTTAAGCCCTTTCTGGTTTTGCGCATAGCTGTCGCCGATCATGCTAATCGCAGATACGCCAAGCCCCAGCAAGTCACTGTCGCCCTGTGTCGTATAACCCTGAAAGTTGCGGTGCAGTTTTCCTTCACGTTGCGCAACTGCCAGCTCGTCCTGCGGTTTAGCAAAGTGATCCATACCAATAAACTGATAGCCCTGTTGGGTCAGCGTGGTAATGGTCTGCTGGAGGATATCCAGCTTCTGCTGTGCTGAGGGCAGCTCATCTTCTTTAATTTTACGCTGTGCGGCGAACAGCGCGGGGAGATGGGCATAGTTAAAGACGCTGAGGCGATCAGGATCCAATGCGATAACGCGCTGCAAGGTATAAGCGAAGCTTTCAGGCGTTTGCAGCGGCAACCCGTAAATCAAATCGATGCTGGTTGAACGAAATCCCTGCTCGCGCGCCCGCGCCATCAAGGCAAAAATGACCGCTTCATCCTGTACCCGATTCACCCGCTCCTGCACGGCTTTATTGAAATCCTGCACGCCCATGCTCAGGCGATTGAAACCACACGCGCGCAGGTGATCGATCATATCCAGTTCAATTTCACGTGGATCGACCTCGATCGACATCTCTGCGTCGTCGATAAAGGTAAAGTGCTGCTTTAACAGCGCCACCAGCCGGCTGATTTGCTGTTTATTAAGGAACGTGGGCGTTCCGCCGCCCCAGTGCAGCTGGCTAACCTGACGACCCTTAAACAGCGGTGCGCGGGCAGTGATCTCCTGCTCAAGCGCATTCAGATAACGGTCGGCTTTATGCAGCTGACGCGTGACAATCTTATTGCAGCCACAGAAGTAGCACAGGCGATGACAGAACGGGATGTGGATATACAGCGATAAGGCACGTTGCGGATAACGTTCAATGGCGTGTCTGAAGTCGTTATCGGTAAACTTATCGTTGAACGCTAAGGCGGTGGGATAAGACGTGTAACGCGGACCGGCAGAGTTATATTTTTCAATTAACGCCTGGTCCCACTTGATCTGCATTGCTGACATGCTCACTCCTTCCGCTTACGTTGCCGTCGTAAAGGTCGCGATCCAGAAGGAAAGAGAGGTGAGCGGGCGGAAACCCGACGTAAACGCTGCTTCAGACGCGACAGTCGCCGTAGTTTAAACAATAACCACAGCAGATAACATGTCATCAACAACACGAAAATTGATCCAGGCCAAAACATTGTCGTTTACCTGTTAAGCATGGCATGCGCATGCGCGCATGCCGATCAATACAGCTTAGTTACCTTTTAGCAGGCGATACATATCCTCTTCCGCCTCCTGGTCTTCCTCTTCGTCCATTTCAATACCAAGCTGTTCCATCAGTTCATCAATGCGATCCAGCGTCACGTCAAGCCAGCCCTGATCTTCTGATGACAACGTTTCACCCTTTTCAAGACGATCGAGCAGCGCATCCAGGCGCTCACTGTTCTCCAGCTGCGCCAGCTCCTCTTCAGGCGTGAGAGACACTTTTTTCTCCCTCGCCGGTTTGGTCGCGACGTTTTTCGCTTTTGCCGGTGCGGCCTTTTCGTCAGCGATCAATGCCACTGGCTTCTTGCTGCCAATACGCGGGTCTTTCGCAGCGGCGCTTTGCTTGCCGTTGTTGCTCTGCGTTTGCGGATTAGCACGGCTGCCTGACGCATGGCCACGATGCTTTTTATCGCGTTTACGATCGCGCGCTTCATTATTGATATCTTCACGCGATTTACGTTTAGCCTTGGCGACAGGCTTACCTTTCGCAGCGCTTGCAGGTTGCTTCATGATGTTCGGTCCCGGTGTTTTTTATTCAGTATAGAATTGCGGCGAAATCTAGCAGAAACCAGACAAAGAAAAAAGGCGACAGCTCAAGCTGTCGCCTTATTTCATACCTTCAGCAGAAGGAATCATGTTTCAAATCCGTTTCGGCTCACAACGTCCCGGTTAATCCTGCGCCTGCTCAACTCCTGAGCGTATCCCTTTCCTTTTCCGGCTCCCGTCCATAGCCATTTCCATTCCAGCCGCTCTTCGTTATCCCAACATTCCTGAGCGCATCATCCTGATGAGTGCGTCCTGCACTGCTGAATAATGTAGACCATATGGTAAAAGGCTCAAGTAACACATGTCAGTCTTTAGGCGAAAAAACCTGTACTTAAGTATAATTCACTGAATTTTAATGGTTTATTTTTTTAATTATTTAACTAAAAAGAGACATAACGGGCAAAATTTATGGCAAATATCTTACAAAGGCGCCTCACCAATGGTATTGAGCACTTTCGCGCCATAACGCGTATAATCAGCGCCATTGCCCTAATGCGTTTCTGGAGTATTCCCTTGTCTGAACTGAATTACCATGTCACCCGCTTCATTCTAAGCGCACCGGACATCCGCCATTTGCCCTCTGATACCGGCATTGAAGTTGCGTTTGCTGGTCGTTCAAACGCGGGTAAATCCAGCGCCTTAAATACGCTCACCAATCAAAAAGGCCTGGCGCGAACCAGTAAAACACCCGGTCGTACGCAGCTGATTAACCTGTTTGAAGTTGCAGAAGGCAAGCGCCTCGTAGACTTACCGGGTTACGGCTATGCTGAAGTGCCAGAAGAGATGAAACTCAAATGGCAACGGGCATTGGGCGAATATCTGCAAAAAAGGCAGGCGCTTAAAGGCCTGGTGATACTGATGGATATCCGCCACCCGCTTAAAGATCTGGATCAGCAAATGATTCAGTGGGCGGTTGAGAGCGAGATCCCTGTACTCCTGCTGCTGACTAAAGCTGACAAGCTCGCTTCCGGCGCACGTAAAGCCCAGCTCAATATGGTGAAAGAAGCCTCAATGGCGTTTATGGGTGATGTGCAGGTTGAGGTTTTCTCATCGCTGAAAAAAATCGGCGTCGACAAAGTGCGCCATAAGCTGAATAGCTGGTTTAGTGAACTCGAACCTGCTGTTGAAGATCAGGGCACTGAAGCCTGACAAACCTCACAGGCTGCCGTTTTTTAGCGTCAGCCCAATAAAAAACGCCCCAGTCACAGAATGACTGGGGCGGCTAAATTCAGCCAAATCCGATTACGTGAAGTAAAAGGTCTGAAAGATAGAACATCTTACCTCTGTACCCTACGCCTCGAACTTTACCTGATTTTTTGTGAGCAACAAAGGTTTTTTTGTTGCTCTCTTTCATTTTTAGTCACTTTTTTTACCATGCTCGTCACAAAAATGAGGATGGCATGTAGTTAAATTACAAAAAAAGTGCTTAGGCCATAATAAGTTACTGCATCGTTTTGCAGCGCCGGTACCACGGTGTGCCGGCTTCATGCCTGATCACGTGATAATGCGCCAGCGGTGGCGCATAAACGCCACCAGCCAGAGTCTTAATGCGCCTGATCCCAGTTGTCGCCTACGCCGACTTCGACCAGTAAGGGGACATCCAGCGCCATACTGCCCTCCATCAGCGCGCGAATCTGCTTGCTGGCTTCATCGACGGCTTCAGCTTTGATTTCAAACACCAGTTCATCGTGCACTTGCATGATCATCCTGACCGCATCATCGGTTTGCTTTTGTAACCAGTCATCGACCGCAATCATAGCGCGTTTGATGATATCCGCGGCCGTTCCCTGCATGGGGGCATTAATCGCCGCACGTTCAGCAGCTTTACGACGAATGGCATTACTGGACTTGATGTCGGGCAACCACAAACGGCGTCCATCCAGCGTTTCAACATACCCGTTACTGGCTGCAAGCTGCCGCGTGTTTTCCATATAGCGCAGCACGCCAGGATAGCGCTCGAAGTACAAATCCATATACTTTTTCGCTTCGCCTGCGCCAATGTTCAGCTGGCGAGATAATCCAAACGCGCTCATGCCGTAGATAAGACCAAAGTTGATGGCCTTGGCGCTACGACGTTGTTCGCCCGTGACCTTAGACAGCGGCACGCCAAAGACCTCTGACGCAGTGGCACGGTGAATATCTTCTCCCTGAGAAAAGGCATCAAGCAGCCCTTTATCCTGTGACAGATGCGCCATGATACGCAGTTCAATCTGTGAATAGTCCGCCGCCACGATACGATTCCCCTTGCCCGCAACAAAGGCCTGACGAATGCGGCGTCCTTCATCGTTACGGACCGGGATGTTTTGCAGGTTAGGATCGGTTGAAGACAGGCGACCGGTAGCCGTTACCGCCTGATGATAGGACGTGTGCACGCGACCGCTGACAGGATTGATCATCAGCGGCAGTTTATCAGTGTAAGTTGACTTCAGTTTCGACAACCCACGGTGCTCCAGAATGACCTTTGGCAGCGGATAGTCCAGTGCCAGCTCAGCCAGGACTTCTTCACTGGTAGAAGGCGCGCCTCCGGGTGTTTTCTTCGTCGGCTTAATGCCCTGCTTTTCAAACAGGATGACCTGCAGCTGCTTGGTCGATGAGAGATTAAAGGGCTCGCCCGCCAGCTCATGCGCTTTAAGCTCAAGCTCAGCCAGGCGCGATGTCAGCTCTTTAGAGTGCTGCGCCAGAATGGCTTGATCGATCAATACGCCGTTACGCTCAACACGTGAAATCACCTTAAGCAGGGGCATTTCAATTTGTTCAAAAACCTTTTTAGGGCCGGCTTCTTTTTCAAGCTCAGGCCACATTTTCAAATGCAGTTGCAGAGTGACATCGGCATCTTCTGCTGCGTAATGTGCAGCCTGCTCTAAAGCGATTTGATTAAATGTGAGCTGATTTTTCCCTTTACCGGCGATCTCTTCAAAGGTAATGGTTTTATGATTCAGCCACCGCGCAGACAGGCTGTCCATATCATGCTTGCCTACTACGCTGTTCAGAATATATGACTCCAGCATGGTGTCATATTTGATACCGGCGAGTTCAATATCGTAGTTTTTCAGCACGCCACGATCGTATTTGAGATTTTGCCCCACTTTACTGGCGTCAGGATCTTCGAGCAGCGGCTTGAGTTGGGCAAGAACGGCATCGCGGTCGAGCTGCTCCGGCGCATCAAGGTAATCATGTGCCACGGGCAGGTAAGCCGCCTCACCTGGCGCTACCGCAAAACTGAGGCCGACGATATTAGCCGTTAACGTATCCAGCCCATCGGTTTCGAGATCGAACGCAAAGACCTCGCTGTTTTTCAGCTTCTCCACCCAGGCATCTAAGGTTTGCTGATCCAAAATGGTGATATAGCCGTCAGCCGATAACAGGCTGGTGGCCTCAACGCTCGCCACCGGCTCATCGGTAAGAACCTGCTGGGCTTGCCGGTTGCTTTTAGTACCCTGCAGCCATTTTCCCTCTTGCAGGTCGGTCAACCAGCGCTTGAATTCGAAACGGCTAAATAGCGCTTGCAGCGCGTTAACATCAGGTTCGCTGACAGTAAGCGCTTCACAGGGTTGATCGAGCTCGACGTCTGTTTTAATGGTGGCAAGCTGATAAGAAAGAAAAGCAACATCGCGATTCTGCTCCAGTTTCGCGGCCATGGTTTTTGCACCGCGAAAAGAGAGATCGGCGACTTTATCAAGATTGTCGTAAATGGACTGCATCCCGCCCAGCCCCTGCAGCAGCGCCTGGGCTGTTTTTTCACCCACGCCGGGTACGCCGGGAATATTATCTGAGCTGTCCCCCATCATCGCCAGAAAATCGATGATCAACGACGGTGGCACACCATACTTCTGCTCAACCTCTTCTGGGCCAAGAATGGTATTCGTCATGGTATTGATTAGCGTAATGCCCGGTGTGACAAGCTGCGCCATATCTTTATCGCCGGTGCTGATCAGAACAGCGTGGCCTTTTTTCTCTGCCTCTAACGCCAGCGTACCAATCACATCGTCCGCTTCAACGCCGCTGACAGCCAACAGCGGCAAGCCCATCGCACGCACCATTTCGTGCAGCGGCTCTATTTGTGACCGCAAATCATCAGGCATCGGTGGGCGGTGGGATTTGTAATGTTCAAACAGTTCATCCCTGAAGGTTTTGCCTTTAGCATCAAACACCACAGCAACATGTGTAGGGCTGTACTGTACCAACAGGCTTTTCAGCATGTTGAGCACGCCATACATAGCACCAGTAGGCTCTCCTGCGCTGTTGGTTAGCGGCGGGAAAGCGTGGTACGCGCGATAAAGATAGGATGAGCCATCAACCAAAATCAGGGGGTTTTCTGCTATTTGCGCCATATGTCTGTGTATTCTTCGTTGCCATGGATTGGCCTATAAGGATGCCACACCTTGGCGAAAAGGGTTAATCAAGACAAACAGGGAGTGACGTTTTTCGTGCTTCTGTAATGAGGATCGCAACGATCTTTCTGTGGATAACTTTGTGCGTAAAAATTATATCAATAGTTTATTTATGTCATAAAAAAGATTCAGCCAAAATTAAAAATAATAAAATCATATAGTTAATATAAATCCGTGATGCGATCGTGATTTTTAATGGCATGTTTGCTTGTGTGGATAGAAAAACTGTGCTTCTTCAACAGGTCAGCGATGGGCGCACAAATTACAAATGAAAACGCCAGCGTATGCTGGCGTTTTGCAAAAAACTCAGCGTAAAACGCTATTTTTTCTCAACCAGGAACTTCACTACGTTGGCATAATCTGCCACGAAGTTTGCCATTGAGCTGGTATCCAGACCGCCATTATTAACCATATATTTGCCGTTAATAAACATCGCTGGCACGCCGCGCAGATCAACGTCAGACGCCGCTTTTTGCTGCTGGGCAACAAGGGCTTTTACTGCAAAGCTGTTCCAGGCCGCATCGTACTGCTCAGAAGAAATGCCCGCTGCTTTGATGAATACGTCTTTCAGGCTGGCTGCATCCGTAATCGTCTGGCTTTTCTGAATGCCATCAAAAATAGGTGAAGTCACTTTATCTTCTACGCCCAGCGCCATCGCGACGGCCCACGCATGAGTGACAACGGGACCTAAGTCGCCGCCAAGGAAGTCAACGTGGTACTTCACCATCTTCGTATCGGCTGGCAGATTCTTTTTAACTGCATCACCGACGTGGTAAATTTGCTCAAACTGGTAGCAGTGAGGGCAGAAAAAAGAGAAAAACTCCATAACCTGGGGTTCACCTGCAACAGGTTTAGGCAGGCTAACGTATTGTTTACCTTCAGTGAATTGTGCAGCAGATGCGCTGAACGCCAGCACCAAACCCATCAGTGCAAAAAATATTTTCTTCATTGGGGAAAACTCTCCTGACTTTTCATTAAAATTGCGGGGCCAGCTGCAACGGAGGTTCCCGTAACACCTTTTCCTGCTCGATAAACTGCAAAATTTGCCGGCGCCAGAAATCCTCATCCGTCATCCAGGGGAAAGCGCGCGGAAAAGCGGGATCCTGCCAGCGGCGCACGACCCAGGCCAGATAATAAATCATGCGCATAGCACGTAAAGGCTCAATCAGTGACAATTCGTTAATATCGAAGTCGCTGAATTCGCTGTATGCGTCCAACAGAATATCCCACTGAATACGCTGTTCCTGCCTATCGCCACTTATTAACATCCACAGATCCTGAATAGCGGGACCATTGCGGGCATCATCAAGATCGACAAACAGCGGGCCATCGCGCCACAGAATATTGCCCGGGTGGCAATCACCATGTAAGCGTAGCGGCTGCCAGTCGCTATGCCAGCACTGCCGCAGCGTGATGCCAAGTTTATCGACAGCTTCCAGCAATGCTGGGCGGAGTGACGCAGGCACGAGCTCAGCCTTTGCCAGGACTTCTCGCGGCTGCTCCAGATATTCTTCCAGCCCTATGGATGGGCGTTGCTGAAACAGGCTTTTGCGGCCAGTTTGATGAATACGTCCCAGGAAACGGCCTACCCATTCCATCTGATCTTCGTTGTCGGTTTCATACTGCCGTCCACCCAGGCTGGGAAAGACCGCATAGTAAAAGCCAGCATGACGTTGCAGCGTATCGCCCTGCAAAACTAACGGCGCGGCAATCGGCACCTCATCATCCAGTAAATCCTGGGAAAACCGATGCTCTTCGGTGATCTGTTCTGCACTCCAGCGCTGAGGGCGATAAAACTTGGCCACATAGCGACGTTTTTCATCGTCGCTAAACTGATAAACCCGATTTTCATAGCTGTTCAGGGCGGTTAAACCGGAATCTACCCGTATGCCCGTTTCCCAAAGCGCATCCAACAGGACATCAGGATTGAGTGTCTGGAAGTTAAAGGCGGCATCACTCATGGTTATCCCTGTGCTTATCTTTACGGTTAATGGCCAAGGATAACACTACTCGTCATTTTTGATGACACCACGTGCACGTAGCAGGGCGGTTTTAAAATCGACTTCATAATCTTTTTTCAAGCCTGGAATCTGATCGTCGCTGGCTGAATCACGCATTTTTAGATGATAAATCAATACGTCATCGCTTAATTCACTTAATGGGCCAATGAAACCAGACTCGTGGGCCAGTTTTTGTAAAAATGCCAACAGGTTAAGATCGGGCTCTTTCTCCCATGCCGGTTGCAGGAGTTCAAGCAGTTCAGTCAGCCGATGGGTTTTCATAATGATTCCTCAATGCAGGTGATTCACGTCCAGAATGACACAAGGAGACAAGATGGCAGCATTTACCGGTGTAATCCTTGCTGGTGGACAAGGTAGCCGTATGGGCGGGCAGGATAAAGGATTACTCATGATGCAGAGTAAACCCCTATACCAACACGTTCTACAGCGGTTGAGGCCGCAGGTAGACATTGTGTTAATAAGCGCTAACCGCAACATTGATCGTTATCAGCTAAGTGGTTATCAGGTCGTAACCGATTCAATCAAGGACTACCCAGGACCGCTTGCAGGTATGTTGAGCGGTTTACGGCACAGCCCCACTGATTGGGTGGCATTTTGTGCCTGTGATACACCTCAGATCCCCGGTGATTTTGTTGCGCGCCTCTGGCAGCAGCGTAACAACGCACCTGCTGTATGGGTGAAATCCTCCCAGCGGGATCATCCAACCCTGGCCTTGATGAATAAGGCGATTGCCGACGATCTGGAGACATGGTTGTTACGGGGGGAGCGCAGGCTTATGCAGTTTATGCGTGAGCATGGTGGGCACCCGGTTTTATTTAGCGATCCAGAGTCAGCGTTCAGCAACATCAATACGCCTGACGACCTTGTGGAGCAGGAGAAATCATAATGTGTGTTCCGTTGTTGGCCATTGTCGCCTGGAGTGGGACCGGTAAAACCACACTACTCGAGCAAGTTATACCCTTGTTAAGGGCGCAGGAGATACGTGCAGGATTAATTAAGCATACCCACCATGACATGGACGTAGATACGCCAGGCAAGGACAGTTATCGACTGCGCCAGGCCGGAGCCGATCAGGTTATTGTCGCCAGCGACAGGCGTTGGGCACTCATGTGTGAAACGCCTGAGCAGCCTGTCAGCTTAATGGCGTTAGTGGGACGAATGGACAGCGAACAGCTGGATGTAGTGTTAGTCGAAGGATTTAAAGATGAGCCAGTCGCCAAAATTGTGCTTTGGCGCTCGGGTATTAAAGGTGAGCTAGCAGCACTGCTGGATGAGAAGGTGGTGGCTGTCGCCTGTGACGACACGACTTTAAACCTGAATGTGCCCGTTTTGAACATCAACCAGCCACAAGAAGTGGCCGCATTTATCCTGACATGGCTGGGTAAAAAGGCGCATAGCTGACAACACAATGGGTAGCGAGTGGATGATGCAGATCAGCAGCGTTCAGTAGAGGGTTTTCCCGTCTTCGAACGGCAAAGAAGGTGTAATTACCATCATCGTTAGAGCCTGTCTGCCGCGTACCAGATGACGTGCCTGTGTTTTACGTCGCTCCGCCACTGCACCCGTGCCTTGCTGCAGGTTCACCGTTGCCCGTTAAACGCCGGTAAAGGGATGCGTCCGGTCCGGAACGGCGCAGAGATGAGGGGTTATCTGCCAGATCGCAGACGTAAAAAAGCCCTGAACGTCAGTTCAGGGCTTCTTCACTTGTTTGATGCCTGGCAGTTCCCTACTCTCGCATGGGGAGACCCCACACTACCATCGGCGCTACGGCGTTTCACTTCTGAGTTCGGCATGGGGTCAGGTGGGACCACCGCGCTAAAGCCGCCAGGCAAATTCTTTGTGCTCCGTCCTGCGTCTTTCACGCTGCTGCCGCGCTGGCTTCCCTCGCGCCGCTCAGTCACATACCTCAGTATGCTCCTTCACCCCGTCTCGGTTGCCGCCTTGCACTCAGCGCAAAATCCTTCGGACTCACGTCCGCAGAACAGAACTAAATTCTTTATCCGGTAAACAATGCTGAAAATTTAAGTCGTCTCTCAACCAAAACGCCTCTGGCGTTGTAAGGTTAAGCCTCACGGGTCATTAGTACCGGTAAGCTCAACGCATCGCTGCGCTTACACACCCGGCCTATCAACGTCGTCGTCTTCAACGTCCCTTCAGGAGCCTTAAAGGCTCAGGGAGAACTCATCTCGGGGCAAGTTTCGTGCTTAGATGCTTTCAGCACTTATCTTTTCCGCACTTAGCTACCGGGCAGTGCCACTGGCGTGACAACCCGGACACCAGCGGTGCGTTCACTCCGGTCCTCTCGTACTAGGAGCAACCCCCCTCAATTCTCCAGCGCCCACGGCAGATAGGGACCGAACTGTCTCACGACGTTCTAAACCCAGCTCGCGTACCACTTTAAACGGCGAACAGCCGTACCCTTGGGACCTACTTCAGCCCCAGGATGTGATGAGCCGACATCGAGGTGCCAAACACCGCCGTCGATATGAACTCTTGGGCGGTATCAGCCTGTTATCCCCGGAGTACCTTTTATCCGTTGAGCGATGGCCCTTCCATTCAGAACCACCGGATCACTATGACCTGCTTTCGCACCTGCTCGAGCCGTCACTCTCGCAGTCAAGCTGGCTTATGCCATTGCACTAACCTCCTGATGTCCGACCAGGATTAGCCAACCTTCGTGCTCCTCCGTTACGCTTTGGGAGGAGACCGCCCCAGTCAAACTACCCACCAGACACTGTCCGCAGCCCGGATCACGGGCCTACGTTAGAACACCAAACATTAAAGGGTGGTATTTCAAGGCCGGCTCCACGCAGACTGGCGTCCACGCTTCAAAGCCTCCCACCTATCCTACACATCAAGGCTCAGTGTTCAGTGTCAAGCTGTAGTAAAGGTTCACGGGGTCTTTCCGTCTTGCCGCGGGTACACTGCATCTTCACAGCGATTTCAATTTCACTGAGTCTCGGGTGGAGACAGCCTGGCCATCATTACGCCATTCGTGCAGGTCGGAACTTACCCGACAAGGAATTTCGCTACCTTAGGACCGTTATAGTTACGGCCGCCGTTTACCGGGGCTTCGATCAAGAGCTTCTCCTTGCGGATAACCCCATCAATTAACCTTCCGGCACCGGGCAGGCGTCACACCGTATACGTCCACTTTCGTGTTTGCACAGTGCTGTGTTTTTAATAAACAGTTGCAGCCAGCTGGTATCTTCGACTGGCTTCAGCTCCGGGAGCAAGTCCCTTCACCTACGCGCCAGCGTGCCTTCTCCCGAAGTTACGGCACCATTTTGCCTAGTTCCTTCACCCGAGTTCTCTCAAGCGCCTTGGTATTCTCTACCTGACCACCTGTGTCGGTTTGGGGTACGATTTTGTGTTACCTGATGCTTAGAGGCTTTTCCTGGAAGCAGGGCATTTATCACTTCAGCACCGTAGTGCCTCGTCGTCACGCCTCAGTGTAAAGTGAACCGGATTTGCCTGGAACACACACCTACACGCTTAAACCGGGACAACCGTCGCCCGGCTGATATAGCCTTCTCCGTCCCCCCTTCGCAGTAACACCAAGTACAGGAATATTAACCTGTTTCCCATCGACTACGCCTTTCGGCCTCGCCTTAGGGGTCGACTCACCCTGCTCCGATTAACGTTGAACAGGAACCCTTGGTCTTCCGGCGACAAGGTTTTTCACCTTGTTTATCGTTACTTATGTCAGCATTCGCACTTCTGATACCTCCAGCAACCCTCACAGGCCACCTTCGACGGCTTACAGAACGCTCCCCTACCCAACAACGCATAAGCGTCGCTGCCGCAGCTTCGGTGCATGGTTTAGCCCCGTTACATCTTCCGCGCAGGCCGACTCGACCAGTGAGCTATTACGCTTTCTTTAAATGATGGCTGCTTCTAAGCCAACATCCTGGCTGTCTGGGCCTTCCCACATCGTTTCCCACTTAACCATGACTTTGGGACCTTAGCTGGCGGTCTGGGTTGTTTCCCTCTTCACGACGGACGTTAGCACCCGCCGTGTGTCTCCCGTGATAACATTCTCCGGTATTCGCAGTTTGCATCGGGTTGGTAAGCCGGGATGGCCCCCTAGCCGAAACAGTGCTCTACCCCCGGAGATGAGTTCACGAGGCGCTACCTAAATAGCTTTCGGGGAGAACCAGCTATCTCCCGGTTTGATTGGCCTTTCACCCCCAGCCACAGGTCATCCGCTAATTTTTCAACATTAGTCGGTTCGGTCCTCCAGTTAGTGTTACCCAACCTTCAACCTGCCCATGGCTAGATCACCGGGTTTCGGGTCTATACCCTGCAACTTAACGCCCAGTTAAGACTCGGTTTCCCTGCGGCTCCCCTATACGGTTAACCTTGCTACAGAATATAAGTCGCTGACCCATTATACAAAAGGTACGCAGTCACCCCCATAAAGAAGGCTCCCACTGCTTGTACGTACACGGTTTCAGGTTCTGTTTCACTCCCCTCGCCGGGGTTCTTTTCGCCTTTCCCTCACGGTACTGGTTCACTATCGGTCAGTCAGGAGTATTTAGCCTTGGAGGATGGTCCCCCCATATTCAGACAGGATACCACGTGTCCCGCCTTACTCATCGAACTCACAGCCTGTGCACCTTTGTGTACGGGAGTATCACCCTGTACCCTGCGACTTTCCAGACGCTTCCACTGATGCACAAGCTGATGATGGTTCTGGGCTCCTCCCCGTTCGCTCGCCGCTACTGGGGGAATCTCGGTTGATTTCTTTTCCTCGGGGTACTTAGATGTTTCAGTTCCCCCGGTTCGCCTCATACAGCTATGTATTCACTGCATGATAGTGTGACGAGTCACACTGGGTTTCCCCATTCGGGTATCGCCGGTTATTGCGGTTCATATCACCTTACCGGCGCTTATCGCAGATTAGCACGCCCTTCATCGCCTCTGACTGCCAGGGCATCCACCGTGTACGCTTAGTCGCTTAACCTCACAACCCACAGGCGTTTATCTGTTTCGCCGTAACGGCTTCACAGTTAGCTTGTAAGCTGTAAGCTTTTGAGAGACTCGAACGCGTTGTACTGTGTTCCTTATTACGGAGGAACACGACAATGCGTCGTTTCAAATTTTCAGCTTGTTCCGGATTGTTAAAGAGCAAATATCTCAAACGTGACCCTGAGGCCAGTTTTGAGATACTTCGTGGAGACACCATTCACCTGTCACCAAGCAAGTGGCGTCCCCTAGGGGATTCGAACCCCTGTTGCCGCCGTGAAAGGGCGGAGTCCTAACCGCTAGACGAAGGGGACACTGACGTGTCTCGACTTCGCAGCCGTCTTGCTTCTTTATCTTTCTATCAGACAATCTGTGTGAGCACTTCGCGGGAAGGTATCTTCAGGTAAGGAGGTGATCCAACCGCAGGTTCCCCTACGGTTACCTTGTTACGACTTCACCCCAGTCATGAATCACAAAGTGGTAAGCGCCCTCCCGAAGGTTAAGCTACCTACTTCTTTTGCAACCCACTCCCATGGTGTGACGGGCGGTGTGTACAAGGCCCGGGAACGTATTCACCGTGGCATTCTGATCCACGATTACTAGCGATTCCGACTTCACGGAGTCGAGTTGCAGACTCCGATCCGGACTACGACGCACTTTATGAGGTCCGCTTGCTCTCGCGAGGTCGCTTCTCTTTGTATGCGCCATTGTAGCACGTGTGTAGCCCTACTCGTAAGGGCCATGATGACTTGACGTCATCCCCACCTTCCTCCGGTTTATCACCGGCAGTCTCCTTTGAGTTCCCGACCGAATCGCTGGCAACAAAGGATAAGGGTTGCGCTCGTTGCGGGACTTAACCCAACATTTCACAACACGAGCTGACGACAGCCATGCAGCACCTGTCTCAGAGTTCCCGAAGGCACCAAAGCATCTCTGCTAAGTTCTCTGGATGTCAAGAGTAGGTAAGGTTCTTCGCGTTGCATCGAATTAAACCACATGCTCCACCGCTTGTGCGGGCCCCCGTCAATTCATTTGAGTTTTAACCTTGCGGCCGTACTCCCCAGGCGGTCGACTTAACGCGTTAGCTCCGGAAGCCACTCCTCAAGGGAACAACCTCCAAGTCGACATCGTTTACGGCGTGGACTACCAGGGTATCTAATCCTGTTTGCTCCCCACGCTTTCGCACCTGAGCGTCAGTCTTCGTCCAGGGGGCCGCCTTCGCCACCGGTATTCCTCCAGATCTCTACGCATTTCACCGCTACACCTGGAATTCTACCCCCCTCTACGAGACTCAAGCCTGCCAGTTTCAAATGCAGTTCCCAGGTTAAGCCCGGGGATTTCACATCTGACTTAACAGACCGCCTGCGTGCGCTTTACGCCCAGTAATTCCGATTAACGCTTGCACCCTCCGTATTACCGCGGCTGCTGGCACGGAGTTAGCCGGTGCTTCTTCTGCGGGTAACGTCAATCGACAAGGTTATTAACCTTATCGCCTTCCTCCCCGCTGAAAGTACTTTACAACCCGAAGGCCTTCTTCATACACGCGGCATGGCTGCATCAGGCTTGCGCCCATTGTGCAATATTCCCCACTGCTGCCTCCCGTAGGAGTCTGGACCGTGTCTCAGTTCCAGTGTGGCTGGTCATCCTCTCAGACCAGCTAGGGATCGTCGCCTAGGTGGGCCGTTACCCCGCCTACTAGCTAATCCCATCTGGGTTCATCCGATAGTGAGAGGCCCGAAGGTCCCCCTCTTTGGTCTTGCGACGTTATGCGGTATTAGCCACCGTTTCCAGTGGTTATCCCCCTCTATCGGGCAGATCCCCAGACATTACTCACCCGTCCGCCACTCGTCACCCGAGGAGCAAGCTCCTCTGTGCTACCGTCCGACTTGCATGTGTTAGGCCTGCCGCCAGCGTTCAATCTGAGCCATGATCAAACTCTTCAATTTAAAGTTTGATTTGCTGAAACAAGTCCAGCGGTGCTCATCTGTAAAACGTCATAATGAATTTCATTATGTGTTCACTCGTGAGGCTTTGATATTTTTTACGTCCGGAGACGCTGATATCAATCCTGCGAGTGCCCACACAGATTGTCTGATAAATTGTTAAAGAGCAGTGCGAACAGCGGGTTAACCGTCTGTCGCGAGGTGGCGTATATTACGCTTTCCTCCTTCAGAGTCAACCTCTTTTTCAGAAGTTTTTCTCCGGCGGAAACTCCTGGGAGCCTCCTGCTGAACACCGCGTTACGTAAGCCGTTGTGCCGTGTCAGTGGAGGCGCATTATAGGGAGTTCTTTCTGAGTGACAAGCATTAATTATAAAAAAATGTCTGAGCGGTTTATTTTTAAACGAACGAGGTAAAAAGCACCACTTCCTGCCTAAACAACGCACGGAAATCACCACGTAGTCTTTGAAAGAGGCGTATTGTGCATTTCTGCCAATGCTATTCTTCTTCATTATCTTTGCTGAAAACATTACGAAGGACGCTCAATGATTAAATCCGCGCGCAGTATGGCCGGTCTGCCATGGATTGCCGCTATGGCATTCTTTATGCAGTCACTGGATGCCACGATATTGAACACAGCCCTGCCCGCGATCGCCACCAGTCTTGACCGTTCCCCGCTTGCCATGCAGTCCGCCGTCATCAGCTACACCTTAACCGTTGCCATGCTTATCCCCGTCAGCGGCTGGCTTGCAGATCGTTACGGCACACGCAAAATCTTCATGATTGCCGTTTCGCTCTTTACCCTTGGCTCGTTAGCCTGCGCCTTGTCGCCTTCTTTATCTGTTCTGGTTACCTCCCGTGTCATTCAGGGCGTTGGTGGTGCCATGATGATGCCGGTAGCGCGCCTGGCACTCTTGCGCGCCTATCCGCGCAGTGAACTCTTACCCATCCTTAACTTTGTGACGATGCCGGGGTTAGTGGGGCCGATCCTGGGGCCGCTGTTGGGCGGTGTAATGGTGACGTATGCCACCTGGCACTGGATATTCCTGATTAACATCCCTATTGGCATACTGGGCATATTCTATGCGCGTAAATATATGCCTGACTTTACTACGCCTAAACGCCGCTTCGACTTTCTGGGCTTTTTACTCTTCGGCATCGGGTTGGTGATGATCTCCACCGGGATAGAGCTGTTTGGTGAGCGTATCGTCTCGCCCTGGATTGCGGCCGGGGTATTGTGTGGCGGTGTTGTGTTATTGCTTCTTTATATTGCGCACGCCCGACGTCACCCCTCTCCCCTTATTAATCTGCCGATGTTTAAGACCCGCACCTTCTCGGTAGGTATCATTGGCAACATCGCCTCGCGGCTTGGTACAGGCTGTGTGCCGTTTTTGATGCCGCTGATGCTTCAGGTGGGTTTCGGTTACTCGGCTATTCTGGCGGGATGCATGATGGCGCCCACGGCCGTAGGATCTATTCTGGCAAAACAAAGCGTGACGCAGCTGCTGCGCTGGTTTGGTTATCGCCGCTTGCTGGTCAGCATTACGGTGATTATCGGGTTCATGATTGCCAGCTTTTCACTGCAGTCACCTTCTGAAAGCATCGCATTATTATTGATACCGCTCTTTCTGCTGGGTATGGCGATGTCCACCCAGTTTACGGCGATGAATACCATTACGTTGGCTGATTTAGATGACGACAACGCCAGTGGCGGCAATAGCGTGCTAGCCGTGACACAACAACTGGCGATCAGTTTCGGTGTAGCGGTCAGCGCTGCTGTACTGCGTTTTTATCAGGAGTTTGATAGCACGACGGTAGAACAGTTCCATTCCACCTTCCTGACGATGGGCATCGTAACCGTGCTGTCGGCGCTAACATTTATGATGTTGCGCAATGGTGATGGACGTAACCTGATCAGCAATCGCGATAAAAAGAAAAAGGCTTAAACCGAGCCTCGCGGCACCAGCTCCGGCGTCAGTACCAGCGTTTGCTGGCTGACGTCGGGATTGCTCAGGCGGTGAATCAGCGTATCTATCGCCAGTTCGCCCAGTTCATCTTTAGGTTGATGAATAGTACTCAGCGGCGGTGACATATAGCGAGCCAGTTCAATATCGTCATATCCCATCACCGCCATATCCTGTGGAATCTGCAGTCCGGCCTGATGCAATGCGTGATAAACGCCAACCGCCATCGCGTCGTTGCTGGTAAAAACAGCATGCGGCGGCGTTTCCAGCGCCAGCAATTCAAACATTGCGTTGTAGCCGCCTGAAAACTCAAAGTCGCCACTGACAACATATTCTGGCGGAACATGCAGACCGCTTTTCTGCATCGCCTGGTAATAACCTTCCAGTCGCATGCGTGCAGGTGTTTTATCAAGCGGCCCAGAAATACAGGCAATACGCGAGTAGCCACTGTCAATTAGGTGCTGCGTGGCCAGCTCTCCCCCTAACAACGCGTTATCCTGAATAATATCGCCATGGCCTTCAAAAGGTGCCCAGTCCATCATCACCGTTGGGATAGAAGGATAACGATTAAGGATTTCGGCCGAAGGCAGATGACTCTCGGTACACATGATAAGCAAGCCATCAACGCGCTTTTGCAGCAGCGTTTCCAGGCTACGATTCATGCGCGCTTCGTCGCCAGCGGTATTACAAAGAATCAGACTGTATCCCCGCTCATAGCAACTGTCTTCCACCCCACGCACGACTTCTGCATAAAAAGGGTTGCTACTGGCAGTCAGCAGCATGCCGATGGTATTGGTTTGGTTAAGCTTGAGGCTACGCGCTAATGCCGACGGCGCGTAGTTGAGTTCGCGGATCGCCTGTTCAATTTTTTCACGCACGCCGTCACTGACAAAACGGTTCTTGTTGATGACGTGTGAAACCGTTGAAGTTGAGACACCCGCCAGTCGGGCGACATCTTTCATCGTAGCCAAGCGCTTAACCCTGCTGCTGTAAAAAGTCGTCGATTTCCGCACGCCACGGTACAGAAGGCTGCGCACCTGAACGGGTTACCGCAATTGCCGCGGCGGCATGGGCAAAACGAACGGCATCATGCATGGCCTTACCTTCAAGGCGCGCAGTGATAAACGCACCGTTAAAGGTATCGCCAGCAGCAATGGTGTCGACCGCGTTGACCTCAAAGCCGGCAATACGTTGTCCCTTCCCATTTTCACTGAGCCAGACGCCACGGCGTCCCAGGGTGATCAAAACGGTAGCAATACCTTTTTCATGCAATGCGGCGGCGGCACGTGCTGCATCATCATCATTATTTACCGCAATACCGGTCAGAATTTCAGCTTCAGTTTCATTCGGCGTAATGATGTCGATAAGCGCTAACAAATCATCAGACAGTTTCGTTGCCGGAGCAGGATTTAAAATCACGCGGGTCTGATGCTGTCTGGCCAACGTCGCCGCAGCCAAAACGCTGTCCAGGGGCGATTCCAATTGCATCAGTAAGGCATCCGCCTGGGCAATGACCTGCTGGTGACGTTCAACATACTGCGGCGTCAATGCCGCGTTGGCGCCGGAATAGATGCCAATGTTATTTTCGCCTTCGCCATTCACGAAAATCATCGCCACACCCGTAGATTCACCCTCGACGGCTTCTACTGGATGCGTATCAATATTGTCCTGCGCGAGCTGCTGGCAAATACGTTCGCCAATGTCATCAGCGCCAACACAGGCTATAAAAGCGATATTCGCACCCGCACGACCCGCGGCAACCGCCTGATTCGCGCCTTTACCGCCAAACGCAATCTGGTATTTCTGCCCGATCACCGTTTCTCCAGGGCGGGGAAAATGAGCCAGATTAAGAATGTGGTCAGCATTAATGCTACCAAGAACGGCCAGTTTTGCGTTTTTGCTCATTGGAGGAGTCCAAAATAAGTGCGCCACCGACGGGTGGCGCAATGCCCTGCTTTTCTTTGATTTATTTGGTAACCAGTTTCAGATCGACCGGATTGACCGCCTGCACTTTTTCACCTTTCAGCACTTTATCAGCAGTCTGAACGCCGATCATGCCAATTTTCTCTGGCATCTGAGCCACGGTTGCGGCCAGCTTGCCACCTTCAACGGCTTTCACGCCATCAGGTGTGCCATCGAAACCGACGACCATCACATCGGTTTTACCTGCAGTTTGCAGTGCACGCAGCGCGCCCAGTGCCATTTCGTCATTCTGTGCAAACACCGCCTGAACATCCGGGTGCGCCTGCAGCAGGTTCTGCATAACGTTCAAACCCTTGGTACGATCAAAGTCTGCCGGCTGGCTGGCCAGGATCTGGAATTTATGTGCGTCAGCAGCCTGTTTAAAACCTTCGCCACGTTCACGCGCAGCAGAGGTCCCTGCGATGCCTTCTAACTCGATCACTTTCGCGTTATCACCCAGTTTACGTGCGATGTAGTCACCCGCCATCTTGCCGCCAAAGCGGTTATCAGATGCAACGTGACTGACTACCGTACCCTGTGCAGCTACGCGGTCCAGGGTGATCACCGGGATCTTCGCCTGGTTAGCCATTTTGATGGCGTTGCCGACAGCGTCAGAATCGGTCGGGTTAATCAACAGCACTTTCGTCCCGCGCACGGTTAAGTCCTGAACGTTAGCCAGTTCTTTTGCCGGGTTGTTCTGTGAATCCAGCACGACCAGGTTGTAGCCCAGTTTATCGGCTTCTTTCTGTGCGCCGTCTTTCAGTGAAACGAAGAACGGGTTGTTCAGCGTAGAGATAACTAAGGCAATGGTATCTTTAGCCATTGCGCTGGCGCTGAGCGTTGCACCAAGGATCACAGCTAATGCAGTTAACTTTTTCATCATTTTATCCTGTATTAAGGTCTGAGTTATTTGCTGCTTTTATTGTCCACCAGCACCGCCAGCAGAATGACTACCGCTTTTACGATCATCTGGTAATACGACGATACACCCATCAGATTTAAACCATTGTTCAAAAAGCCAAGGATTAATGCGCCAATTAAGGTGCCAACAATCCGGCCCTTACCTCCGGCCAGGCTGGTACCGCCTAATACAACGGCGGCAATCGCATCCAGTTCATAGCCTGTTCCGGCTGTCGGCTGCGCGGACGAAAGACGGGCGACTTCGATAGAACCCGCCAGCGCCGCCAGCATGCCAGACAGCGAATAAACAATGACTTTGACCCGATTGACGTTGATACCGGAGAGACGTGTTGCGGCTTCATTCCCCCCCAGTGCATAGATGTAGCGGCCCAACCGCGTGTGGTGCAGCATGTACCAGGCCGCCACGAACACCAGCACCATCAGCCATACGGGTGTAGGAATCCCCAACGGACGACCAATACCAAACCAGCCGAACAGATCGGCATTGTCATTAAAGCCGGTATTCACAGGGCTGCCGTTGGTATAAACCATGGTGACACCGCGCAGTAACAGCATCATCACCAGCGTGGCGATAAAAGCCTGCACCTTACCGCGCGCGACAATGGTACCGGTCACCGCGCCAATGGCTGCGCCCAGCGCCAGCGAGGCCGCAACCGCAACAAAGGCATTCACCTCCATTCCCACCAGCGATGCCGCCACCGCACCTGTGAGCGCCAGTAGCGATCCCACAGAGAGATCGATACCTGACGTCAGAATAACCAGCGTCATGCCCACCGCCATAATGGCGTTGACCGATGTCTGCTGCAAAATGTTGAACAGGTTTGCCACGGTAAAGAAATTAGGGCTCTGGCTGGCGACCACGGCAATCAACACAATCAGCGCAATCAGCGACTTTTGCTCAAGCAGCCAGGCTTTGCTGAACCAGCGACGGTTAGACGGAACGGTTTGGGTGGTCATACAACTAAATCCTCACTGTGTTGCTTACCAACGGCTGCGGCCATCAGGCTTTCCTGGGTAGCGTCTTCACGGGTAAATTCGCCGCTTAAACGGCCTTCATGCATCACGACAATACGGTCACTCATGCCCAGAACTTCTGGCATTTCCGACGACACCAAAATAATGCTCAGCCCTTCTGCCTTAAACTGGTTAATGAGCTGATAGATCTCTTTTTTTGCCCCTACGTCAACACCGCGCGTCGGTTCATCGAGAATCAACACGTTGGGGCGCGTCATTAATCCGCGGGCAATCGCGACTTTCTGTTGATTACCGCCGGATAGCAGGCCAATCGGCTGCTCCATTGACGGGGTTTTAACGTTAAACAGACGGATAAAATCGCTGACGGCGAGCTGCTCTTCAGCGTGCCTGAGCCTGCCGCCCAGGTGACTGAAGTAGCGCAGTGCGGTCAAAGACATGTTCTCTTTGACTGACATGCCCAGCACCAGGCCATCGCGCTTACGGTCCTCCGATATATACACGATGCCATTGGCAAGGCCATCCTGCGGTGAGCGGGTCACCACTTCACGTCCACTCAGCCAGATCTGCCCGGCGCTGCGGGGCGCAGCACCGTAGAGGATTTTCATCAGTTCTGTGCGCCCAGCGCCCATCAGGCCAGACACGCCAAGAATTTCACCTTTGCGCAGGGTAAACGAGACGTTATCGACGCCAGGCCCGCTGAGGTTTTCGACTTTAAGGCGCACGTCGCCGGGCGCCTCGTCCAGATGGGGATATTGATCTTCCAGCTTACGGCCCACCATCATCTCAATGAGGCTTTCTTCGCTCAGATCGCTGACGGCACGCTCAGCAATAAACTGACCATCACGGAACACCGTGACATCATCGCAAATCTCAAAAATCTCTTTCATGCGATGGGAGATATAGACGATGCCGCATCCCTGTGCTTTGAGCTCGTTGATAACGCGGAATAACGACAGGGTTTCGGTATCGGTCAGCGCGTCGGTCGGCTCATCCATAATGATGACTTTCGACTCAAAGCTCAGCACTTTAGCGATCTCGACCATTTGCTGATCGCCGATGGATAAATCGCCCACCAGTTTGTGGCTGTTAAAACGTAAATTCAGGCGCTTTAGCAGCGCGTCAGCTTCGGCATACATCCGTTTCCAGTTGATGCAGCCCAGGCCATTAACGAATTCGCGGCCAAGAAAAATGTTTTCCGCGACGGTTAACTGGGGGATCAGGTTAAGTTCCTGATGGATAATACCAATGCCCGCTTCCTGAGAAGCCTTGGGTCCGCTGAACGTCGTTTCTTCACCCAGCCACAACAGTGAACCGGCATCACGACTGTAAATGCCGGTAAGCACTTTCATCATGGTCGATTTGCCCGCGCCGTTTTCCCCCACCAGCGCCATGACGCGTCCCGGCCAGACTGACAACGATGCGCCATTCAGTGCTTTGACGCCCGGAAATGATTTTTCGATGCCTTTAAGCTGCAGTAACGGTTGCATAATGGCCTCAGAAGGTCACACCTGCGCTCAGGATGACATTCGCAAACGGAGAACACTCTCCGCTGCGAATGACCGCCTGACTACGCTGTGTTTGTTGTTTGAACTGTTCGTGACTGATGTAGTGGATACTAATGGTATTTCCCTGGTGCTGTTGCAATGCGTCGAGCACGGCGATCAGTTCGCTGTGGAGCTGCGGATTATGCTGCTTAATTTCTTCCGCGATAAAGGCGCTTTCCACCTGCATCTCATGCGTTACCGCTTCAACCACCTGCATAAATCCTGGCGTACCCGGTATCAGTGCCAGATCGATACGCTGCGTTTCTGCCGGAATCGGCAACCCCGCATCGGCGATCGTCAATGTATCCGTATGGCCCAGGCGGGCGATGACGTAAGAGAGTTCAGCGTTTAACAGGCGACCTTTTTTCATTTTTCCACTCCAGAGCGAAACGTTTCGCTTTCAGGAGTGTATTAAATGAAGGTTACAATTCAACCACTGAATAAGAAATTTGTGATCGCTATCGAAACGTTTCGCTGTTGCAGACCAGAATTTGAGTTAGGGGGCAATCAGAAGGTAAAAATGGACCGTCTGAGCGGTCCATTGGGGCAGAATCAGGGCAACTTTTTGACCTGTTTGACGTCCAGCTCGATGCTGTTGAAATCTTTATCCAGTTCCCCGGTCAGTTCAACATGGTCTTTGGGTGAAACGGTCAGCCCATTCCAGCGCTTATGATCGATTTCTACTTTCATCGTGCCGGTCTGATCACGGAACACGTAGTCTTCGTCACCAATCTGCTTTTCAAGCTGGCCACGAACGGTAATCCAGCTGTCATCTTTCATCTCTTCAGCCTGTTTCACCGTTACAACACTGCTTTGATCGGTTTTGAAACCGCCCTGCTGCTGATGTGCGGCCGGCGCTGGCGCATTTGGATCAACAAATCCGCCTTGTTGTGCAGCAAAGACCGGCGCGGAAGCCAGCATGGTTACGGCTAATAGTGCAGCATACTTTTTCATTTTGTCACCTCTTGTCCATGAAGCAGTTAGGGTAGTGACTGTAGTAAAACATAGAGTTCTTAACAGGATCTTAAGGCAAAAATAAACGCAGTTTTTAGCCAAACTCACTGTACAACCCCCATTCGCCTTCGTATAAATCGCTTACTAAAAGGGAGAAGCGATGCGAATTTTACTGATTGAAGACGACCGCCTGATTGGAGACGGCATTAAAGCGGGACTCAGTAAGCTGGGATTCAGCGTTGACTGGTTTGTCTCTGGCGAGGCCGGTTTTCAGGCATTAACGGCGGCGCCGTGGGATGCGGTCGTACTCGATTTATCACTGCCTGAGCGTGACGGGCTGGACATATTGCGTCAATGGCGTCAGCAGGGGCACGATGTCCCGGTTCTTATCCTTACCGCCCGCGATGCGCTTGATCAACGCGTTGAAGGATTACAGATGGGGGCTGACGATTACCTGTGCAAACCCTTTGCCCTTACAGAAGTTGCCGCACGCTTACAGGCACTGATTCGCCGCCGCCACGGGCAACTCCAGCCCGAACTGCGTCATGGCGATGTAGTGTTGATTCCCGGTAATCTCTGCGTGGAAAGAAACGGCGAAAATATCGCGTTAAAAAGCCGTGAGCTGGCCCTGCTTGAGCTGTTTATGCGAAATCCGGATCGGGTACTGACGCGAAGCCAGCTTGAAGAAAAGCTCTATACCTGGGATACCGAAGTGTCGAGCAATGCGGTAGAAGTGCATATCCATCATCTGCGTAAAAAACTCGGTAACCGCTTTATCCGCACCATCCACGGCGTGGGCTATACGCTGGGGGAAAGCGAATGCGATCGATGAGTTTGTTTTTACGCCTTGGCATTGGCCTGGTGCTGATACTGGGCATTTGTTGGGGAGCGGCCACGCTCAGCGCCTGGTATAAAACACGTGACACCGTTAACGAGCTGTTTGATACGCAACAGATGCTGCTTGCTAAGCGCCTGCTGACCCTGGACTTCACGACGCTGAACGGCACGTCGCTGCCAAAAACGAAAAAGTTGCTGGATCACAATCGTGGCAAACAGGACGATGACGCGCTGGCTTTCGCGGTATTTGACCGGGAGGGAAAACAGGTTCTCAACGACGGTGATAATGGCAAAGATCTGCCCTTTAATGCGGAGCATCAAGGTTTCCAGGATGGCCAGCTTAACGGGGATGACGATCTCTGGCGTTTTGTCTGGCTGACTACGCCCGATCAACGTTACCGCGTCGTGGTGGGTCAGGAATGGGAATACCGTGACGATATGGCAAAAGATCTGGTCGATGCCAGCATGTTGCCCTGGCTGATCTCATTACCTTTTATGCTGCTGATGTTAACGGGCCTGGTGTGGTATGAACTTCGTCCGCTGAAGAAACTCAGCCACCAGCTTGCCGGGCGGGCACCTGACGATGATGCGCCCTTGCAGGCCGATCGCGTTCCCAAAGAGGTACGACCGTTAATTGACGCCCTGAACGGCCTGTTCAGCCGTATTCATACCATGATGCAGCGGGAACGCCGTTTTACGTCGGATGCCGCACACGAATTACGCAGCCCGCTCGCCGCACTGCGGGTGCAAAGCGAGGTCATTCAACTGGCCGCCGATGACGAGGCGATGCGCACTCACGCGCTGCAACAGCTGGATGCGGGTATTACCCGCGCCACTCGTCTGGTTGATCAGCTGCTTACCCTTTCCCGCATTGAAGCCGAGGATGTTCGCAATACGTTCCAGCCCGTCATGTTAAAAAAGGTGGCACAGGACACGCTGGCTTCACAGCTGCCACTGGCAGATAAGGCTGACATTACGTTGCGCCTTAACGCTGAAGCCGATCCGGTTATTTCGGGACACGCGTTGCTGCTGTCGCTGCTGATCAGAAACCTGTTGGATAACGCTATCCGCTATACACCGCCGGGCAGCCGCGTTGACATCGTGCTCAGCCCGAATACGTTGCGGGTGGAGGATAACGGAAACAGTCTATCGGCAGCCGAGTTGCAGCGTTTAGGCGAACGTTTCTGGCGTCCGCCGGGGCAGGAGAAAAGCGGCAGTGGGCTGGGTTTATCGATCGTACGCAATATTGCCCAGTTGCACGGTATGTCGCTGCACTTCAGTCAACATCCCGGCGGCGGATTGTGCGTCACGCTGCACTGGTGAAACGCTGTGCCTGACAGGCAGGCACAGCCGTTTAAATCTCGACCTGCGTTCCCAGCTCGATAACCCGATTCGGCGGGATCTCAAACTGATCGGGCGCACGCAGCGCATTGCGTTGTAACGTCATAAACAGCTTGCCGCGCAGACGCAAATACCAGGGGCGTTTTCCAATGATCAGCGACTCATGGGACATAAAGAAAGAGGTCTCCATCATGCGGCAGTTAAGTCCTTCCAGGCCACAGCGGTGGAAAATCTCTTCAACGTTCGGCGTTTCACGCCAGCCGTAACTGGCTACCACGCGCCAGAAGGTGGGCGACAACTGCTCAATGGTGACGCGCCTGACGTTGTGTACGTATGGCGCATCTTCGGTACGCAGCGTTAACAGCACGACGCGCTCATGCAGCACCTTGTTGTGCTTAAGGTTATGCAACATGGCAAAAGGAATCACGTTCAGCGCGCGAGACATGTAAACCGCAGTGCCGGGTACGCGAACAGGCGGTGACTTTTCCAGAGAAGCAATCATTGCTTCCAGGGAATTGCCGTGCTCATGCATGCGGCGCAGCAACCGAAAGCGTTCACTCTTCCAGGTTGTCATCACAATAAACATCATCAGCGCCAGCGTCAGGGGCAGCCAGCCGCCGGAGAAAATTTTAATCAGGTTGGCCGAGAACAGCGACACATCAATGCACAGCATCGCCACTAAAATCAGCCCCACCAGATAACGATTCCAGTGCCAGTTCAGTATCGCCACGGTCGCGCACAGAATGGATGTCAGCACCATGGTGCCCGTGACCGCAATCCCGTAAGCCGCAGCCAGGTTACTCGAATGCTCAAAGCCGATGATGACAATCACGACAGAGAAATAAAGCAGCCAGTTAATCACGGGGATGTAGATCTGCCCCGACTCTTTTTCCGATGTATGGACGATGCGCATTGGCGGCAAATAACCCAGACGTACCGCCTGTCGGGTTAATGAGAAGACCCCGGAAATCACCGCCTGTGAAGCAATAACGGTGGCTAAGGTCGCCAGAATCAGCATGGGGATCAGCGCCCAGTCAGGGGCCAACAGGAAGAACGGGTTTTTAATCGCTTCCGGCTGCTTCAGTAACAGCGCGCCCTGACCAAAGTAGTTGAGCACCAGCGAAGGCAGCACCACCACAAACCATGCCAGCCGGATAGGGAATTTACCAAAGTGCCCCATGTCCGCATACAGCGCTTCGACGCCTGTAATTGCGAGCACCACCGCGCCGAGCGCAAAAAAAGAAACAGACTTGTATTCGACAAAAAAGTGCAGCGCCCAGTAAGGATTCAGCGCCTGCAATACTTCAGGATTATTGAGAATGCTGCGCGCACCCAACACGGCCAGGACAATAAACCACAACAGCATGACGGGCGCGAAGAGTTTACCCACGATGCCGGTCCCGTGTTTTTGAATGACAAACAACAGTGTCAGGACGGCGATGGCCATGGGCACGATGTAGCTATCGAGACTTGGCGCCGCAATTTCCAGACCTTCAATCGCCGACAGGACAGAAACCGCCGGGGTGATCACCACCTCGCCGTAGAAAAAACTGCCGCCAATCAGCCCCATAATTACCAGAATTGCGGTGGCTCGCCCGCCCGTATGTCGCCCCGCCAGGGACATCAGCGTTAAGATGCCGCCTTCTCCGGCATTGTCTGCGCGCATGACGTAGCTGATATATTTCAGCGATACCACCAGCACCAGCAGCCAGAAAATCAGCGAAAGAAAGCCAAAGACCGCATCCCGCTCCACGCCAAAGCCAAACTGCCCCGAAAGACATTCGCGTAAGGTATAAAGCGGGCTGGTGCCGATATCCCCGTAGACGACACCAATGGCAGCCAGCGTTAATCCGCCTAGTGAGTGCTTATTATCCGAGCTCATAAAATTATCTTTTGTTGGAGTCTGAGAGGCGCACAAGCCATCAAAAAGCGCACAGTATGCACGTATTCACAAAAATTCCTACACCGCCGTCCGGGTAACCGATGGTCATTCACTGTTTTTTGGTGCTGCATTAACATTTAAAGTCGCGCTGTCGAACCTTCTGAAACAAAAAAGCTGACATCGATTAACGCTTTCGCGCATCATACCCTATAGAGTATTGCGTTCGCTAAAACGCGGCGGCTCGACGATCGTAAGGACATTGATGTGATTATGGCTCAACCCCATCTTTTGGCAGAAAGAATTTCTCGTCTCAGCAATGCGTTAGAAAAAGGTTTGTATGAGCGACATCATGCCATTCGCCTTTGCCTGCTCGCCGCACTCAGCGGCGAAAGCGTATTTTTGCTGGGTCCGCCAGGCATAGCAAAAAGCCTGATTGCCCGTCGCCTGAAATGCGCCTTCCAGCATGCCCGCGCTTTCGAATATCTGATGACCCGCTTTTCTACCCCGGAAGAAGTCTTTGGTCCGCTGTCTATCCAGGCTTTAAAAGATGAAGGACGCTATCAGCGGCTGACCAAAGGCTATCTCCCCGATGCCGAAATCGTTTTTCTGGATGAGATCTGGAAAGCCGGCCCGGCAATCCTTAACACGCTGCTTACCGCCATCAACGAACGCCGTTTCCGTAATGGCGATAGCGAAGAAAAAATTCCGATGCGCCTGCTGGTCACGGCCTCCAATGAGTTGCCGGAAGCCGATAGCGGGCTCGAAGCCCTGTATGACCGCATGTTAATTCGCCTGTGGCTGGATAACGTGCATGAAAAGCAGAACTTCCGCAGCATGCTGACCCATCATCAGGATGAAAATGACAACCCGGTCGCCGAATCGCTGCGCATCAGCGACGAAGAGTATGTGCGATGGCAGCAAGGCATCAGCCAGGTCACCCTGCCCGATAACGTGTTTGAACTGATCTATCAGTTACGCCAGCAGCTGGAAAAGCTACCCGAGGCGCCTTACATCTCCGATCGCCGCTGGAAAAAAGCCATACATCTGTTGCAGGCCAGCGCCTTTTACAGTGGGCGAAACACCATTGCGCCACTGGATCTGATCTTATTAAAAGACTGTTTGTGGCATGACGTTGCATCCATGCAGCTTCTGGATCGTGAAATCGATCAGCTCATGACTCAACATGCCTGGCAACAGCAGGCGATGTTGCTCAGGTTGCAGCAACTGAAAGCCCGACGTCTGGCCCTGCAACAGCAGCAAAGCGTGGCTGCCGCCATTACGCTTGAGAAGCACAGCGGCATGTTCAGTCGTAAACCGCATTACGACATGCCCGAAAGCCTTACCGACGCGCAGTTAACGCTGATGCTGCAAAAGCCGCTCACGCTGCATGATATGCAGGTCACGCATCTGGTTATTGAGCGTGAAGCACTGAACCACTGGTTACAGAAAGGCGGCGATATTCGCGGCAAATTAAACGGTATTGGATTTGCTCAAACGGTGGATATGCTGGTGGATGCGCAGCATTGCCTGGCGGTTCGCGATGTCAGCTTACAAACGGCAAGACTGACACTGCCCGGCAGCAGCAGCAGTGAGGCGTTGCCGGAAGAAATCAGTGAAGCGCTGGATGAACTCGACAACCAGCTGCGTCAACAACGCCACCTGTTCAGTCAGCAACAGCGTTGCCTGTTTATCAGTGATGACTGGCTGGCTCGCGTCGAAACCAGCCTGCAGGACGTTGCGGAACAACTTAAACAGGCGCGTAAATGATCTCACTGGAGACGCTGAGTACCCTGCTGTCAATCGGCGAGACCGAGCTGATTGAAGAGTTAATTCTGGCACTCCTCGCGTCTCCACAACTGGCCCTGTTCTTTGAAAAATTTCCCGGCATGAAAAAGGCGCTGTTACGGGATGTTCCTCGCTGGAAGGCAGAAATTGATGCCGAACTCAAAGCCACGCCGGTCCCGGAAGCACTGGCGGAAGAGTTTCAGTTATTCCAGCGTATTCAGTTACTCAGCGATCGTGAATTCAGCCAGCAGCTTGATGAAACCCTTTCTCACCTTGAACGCCTGACATCCCCCTTCCAGGAAGAAGCAAAACGACTGCTTCTTCATAACGATCCCGGCCATCTCAGCACTGCCCAGCATACGCTGTTCCTGCAACGCTGGCGGCTCAGCCTTACGCTGCAAACGTTAACGCTTAATGAGCAACTTCTTGAGCAGCAGCGCGAACGTCTGATGGCGGAGTTACAGCAACGTATGGCCCTGAGTGGGCAACTGGCACCTGTGCTGGCAGACGATGACGAAGCGGCAGCCGGACGGTTATGGGATATGGGCAAAGCGCCGCTTCAGCATGGCGATTACCAGTTGATGCTGCAATACGGCGAGTTCCTTGCACAGCAGCCCGAATTAATGAAGCTGGCCCAGCAACTGGGGCGGAGTCGTGAGGCAAAATCGGTTCCCTCCCAGGATACGCCGATGGAAGCCTTTCATCATCTGGTGCGCGAACCGGATGCCGTACCGGAAGAAGTCAGCGGTATTCATCAAAGTGATGACGTATTACGCTTGCTGCCACCTGAACTGGCAGCATTGAGCGTCAGCGAGCTTGAACTTGAGTTTTACCGCAGGCTGGTAGAGAAGCGACTGCTTACTTACAAACTTCAGGGCGATGCCTGGCATGAAAAAATCACTCAACGTCCCGTCAGCCACCAGCAGCATGAAGAACAGCCTCGTGGCCCGTTTATCGTTTGTGTCGATACCTCAGGGTCAATGGGAGGGTTCAATGAACGTTGTGCAAAAGCCTTTTGTCTGGCCCTTCTCAAAGTGGCACTGGCCGATCGCCGTCGCTGTTACATCATGTTATTCGCTCATGACGTAATTGGTTACGAATTAACGGGCGATGACGGGCTGGAGCAGGCCATCCGTTTTCTCAGCCAACGTTTTCGTGGCGGAACCGACCTCGCAGCCTGTCTTTCCGCGGTGGTCAAACGGATGGAAGGCCCGTTGTGGCAGGATGCCGATGCCGTCATCGTGTCAGACTTTATTGCGCAGCGCCTGCCGGAAGAGGTGGTACGCAGCGTTAAACATCGCCAGCAGCAACAGCAGCAGCGCTTCCACGCCGTCGCCATGTCCACGCACGGTAAACCCGGCATAATGCGCATCTTCGATCATATCTGGCGTTTCGATACCGGCTTAAAAAGCCGCATATTACGTCACTGGCGGCGCTAAGCGAGACAGCAGAAATTCCATTTTGCTTTATAGTAAATATCTGCAATTACTTATTCAGCAATCAGGAGTGTCCTGTGAACACCGTTCAACCCCATCGCGATTTACCTGCGCCAACCCGGACGCTGATGCTCTCTGGCCAAAATGTCGAACAAAAACGTGCCGAGCTGCTGGCTTACTTTAGTCAGACATGGGCGCTGTACGAAGATCTCTTTACCTGCCTCAACGATCAGCGCGCATGGTTTACGAAAGCGATTCCCCTGCGCCATCCGCTGATCTTTTACTTTGGCCACACCGCCACGTTCTACATTAACAAGTTAATGGCTGGACGTTACATCGATGACCGCATTGACGATCGCATCGAAGCCATGCTGGCTATTGGCGTGGACGAAATGAGCTGGGATGATCTCAACGACAACCACTACGACTGGCCTTCTGTAGAAGCCGTTCGCGACTATCGCGGTAGCGTAAAAGCCTTAGTGACACAATTTATTCAGGAGATGCCGCTTGAACTGCCCATCACATGGGACAGCCCGGCCTGGGTGATCCTGATGGGGATTGAGCATGAGCGAATTCACCTGGAAACCTCCAGCGTGCTGATCCGTCAGCTGCCGGTCGAATGGGTGAAACCTCAACCGCAGTGGCCAGCCTGCGCGGAAGCGCGCCGCGATCGTCAGTTGGTGCCCACCAACGCACTGGTCTCCCTGCCCGGTGGCCACATCACGCTTGGTAAAACCGATGATACCTATGGCTGGGACAACGAGTACGGTACTCAGCAGGTTGAGCTAAAGCCTTTCAAGGCCAGCAAAATGCTGGTCAGTAACGCAGAGTTTTATGAATTTGTGCAGGCTGGTGGCTATCAGGAATCCCGCTGGTGGGATGAAGAAGGCCTGGGCTGGCGCCAGTTTGCACAGGCAGAAATGCCCACCTTCTGGGTGGGTAACGCTGCGATGCCCGATCAGCTGAAACTCCGACTGATGTGTGAAGAGGTACCCATGCCGTGGGACTGGCCAGCTGAGGTCAATCAGTTGGAGGCCGCGGCCTTCTGTCGCTGGAAAGCGGAAGAAACCGGTAAGTCAGTCCAGCTACCCTGTGAGGCGGAATGGTATCAACTGCGCGAACAGGTCGAAGGCGATCAGCCAGACTGGCAGCAGGCGCCAGGCAATATTAATCTGGCTTACTGGGCCTCTTCCTGCCCGGTCGATCGGTTCCCGCAGGGCGAGTTCTACGACATCGTGGGTAACGTCTGGCAATGGACAACCACCCCAACCAATGGCTTTGAAGGCTTTAAAGTCCATCCGCTCTATGACGATTTCTCAACGCCCACCTTTGACGGTAAGCACTCACTTATAAAAGGTGGAAGCTGGATTTCCACCGGCAATGAGGCGATCAAATCATCGCGTTATGCCTTCCGCCGTCACTTTTTCCAGCATGCGGGTTTTCGCTATGTGATTTCTTCCCACCAGGAAACCATGGCCTTAAACCCCTATGAAACCGACAGCATGGTTTCTCAGTACCTCGATTTCCAGTATGGGCCTCGCTATTTCGGCGTCGATAACTATGCAGAAGCCTTGGTCAAACTGGCACTGTCGCACAGCCAGAATCGGGGAGAGGCGCTGGATATTGGCTGCGCCACGGGCCGGGCAAGCTTCGAACTGGCCCGCCACTTTGAGCATGTCACCGGCATGGATTATTCGGCCCGCTTTATTGATGTGGCGCTCCAGCTCACCACCGGCGAAGATTTCCGCTACGTGGTACCTGAAGAAGGCGATCTGGTGGAATACCGTCAGGTACGACTTAAGGACTTTGCTATCACCAGTGAGCAGGCGAAGCGCATTCAGTTTGTTCAGGGCGATGCCTGTAACATGAAACCTCAGCCAGCACGTTACGATCTGGTCCTGGCCTCGAACCTGATCGATCGCCTGCGTCAGCCGGCACGTTTTCTTCAGGACGTCACGCCCATGTTGCGTTCTGGTGGGATCTTAGTGCTGTCGTCACCTTACACGTGGCTTGAAGCCTTTACCCCGAAGGAAAACTGGCTGGGCGGCGTACGTGAAAATGGAGAAGCCCTGACCACCCTGCAGGCACTGCAACGGTTGCTGGCCGCCGACTTTGAGCAAATAGGTTCACCACAGGATATGCCATTCGTCATCCGTGAAACGGCGCGTAAATTCCAGCATACGCTCGCGCAGGTCACTCTGTGGCGTAAACGTTAAGGCAACCGGCAGCGGCTTATGCCGCTGCCGGTGTGTTGCCAGTTACGTTATTTTGCTGCACATTCTCCTCAGTTCATTGAAGAAAAACGATAACGAGGACGATCATGCCCGAACATCTGCAACTGGATAACCTTGACCGGGGGATCCTGAATGCACTACTGGAAAATGCACGCACCGCGTATGCCGAACTGGCAAAACAGTTCAACGTCAGCCCGGGAACCATTCATGTCCGTGTCGAAAAAATGAAGCAGGCAGGCATTATTCTGGGAACGCGGGTTGAGATCGATCCCCGCCAGTTGGGCTTTGATGTCTGTTGTTTTATCGGCATTATTCTCAAAAGCGCCCGTGATTACCCGGCGGCGCTGAGTAAACTGGACGCGCTGGATGAAGTCGTTGAAGCCTGGTATACCACCGGGCATTACAGTATTTTTATTAAAGTCATGTGTCGATCTATCGATGCTCTCCAGCAGGTATTAATTAACAAGATCCAGACAATTGATGAAATCCAGTCAACAGAAACCCTGATCTCCCTGCAGAACCCCATCATGCGAACCATCAAGCCCTGATCTTTCCACCCGCTTGTGCACAATTTTATCCTTTAACGATCGGCCGCCTGACAACGGCTGTATCGCCCTTGTCAAAACTAATAACCTTGTTTTCCACAGGTGGATCACCGCTTGATCACAGCGTACAATGCTCACCTTGATCTCAGGAGAGCACGATGGCCGACATTACGTTAATCAGTGGCAGCACCTTAGGCAGCGCCGAATATGTTGCTGAACATCTCGAAGAAAAACTGCAGGAAGCGGGCTTCTCAACGCAGATGCTACATGGTCCTGAGCTTCATGATGTGCCCCTGCAGGGGATCTGGCTGGTCGTGAGTTCTACCCACGGAGCCGGAGAGTTGCCTGATAATCTGCAACCTTTTTATGACGCCATTGATGAAAGCCGTCCCGATCTGTCATCCGTGCGTTTTGGCGCAGTCGGCATCGGCAACCATGAATACGATCTGTTTTGTGGTGCGATACGCAATCTTGACGCTCTGTTAATTACCTGTGGCGCACAGCGCATCGGCGAAAGGCTGGAAATTGATATTCTGCAACATGAGATCCCCGAAGATCCGGCTGAAGAGTGGGTGATGACCTGGAAAGACGCGATCTGAGCCGGTCAGGGATCGGGAAATCACGACGATCCCCAGCAGAAGATACTGTTTTTCCCCGGATCTGGTCTTTTATTTTGTGGATAACTACCCTGTTTAGTTGCGTATAACCGGTAGTTATCCAAAGAACAACTGGAGTTTACTTTATGAGCTGTGGATAAAGTCCTCTTTTGATCCCAGCTTATACGGATCAGGATCACCGATCATTAACAGGTAACGATCCTCTCTACTCACTTGTTTATCCTGTGCTTTTCGCAGATATCCACAAGAGATGGCGATCCTAATAAGAGATCTAACAGAAAGATCATATAAAGAATTAAGATCTTTTCTTTTAATACCTGTCGATCCCGCTGCTTTCACCTCAGCCATAATTTCAGTAGAATCCACGGCCCAGAGAGAACGCTCTCTGACTATTCATCAACGAGGTACCACTTCATGTTTTATCAAGATCCTTTTGACGTCATCGTTATTGGTGGTGGTCATGCGGGCACGGAAGCTGCCATGGCAGCAGCCCGAATGGGTCAGCAAACCCTGTTACTGACCCATAACATCGATACGCTGGGACAAATGTCCTGCAACCCGGCCATCGGTGGTATCGGTAAGGGACATTTGGTAAAGGAAGTGGATGCCTTAGGCGGTTTGATGGCCGGTGCAATCGATCGGGCGGGTATTCAGTTTAGGATACTAAACGCAAGTAAAGGTCCTGCCGTAAGGGCGACCCGTGCTCAGGCGGACCGCGTACTCTATCGCCAGGCGGTACGTACTGCGCTGGAGAACCAGCCAAACCTGATGATCTTCCAGCAGGCCGTTGACGATCTTATCGTCGAGAACGATCGCGTTGTCGGTGCGGTAACCCAAATGGGCCTGAAATTCCGTGCCAAAACGGTCGTGCTTACCGTGGGTACCTTCCTCGACGGAAAAATTCATATCGGGCTGGATAACTACAGCGGAGGTCGTGCAGGCGATCCGCCGTCGATCCCTCTGGCAAAACGCCTGCGTGCTTTGCCACTGCGCGTTGACCGCCTGAAAACCGGTACACCGCCACGCATTGATGCACGCAGCATCGATTTTAGCGTACTTGCCCCGCAGCATGGCGATAACCCGATGCCGGTGTTCTCTTTCATGGGCAATGCCGGACAGCACCCACAGCAGGTGCCGTGCTGGATGACCTATACCAATGAAAAAACACATGATGTGATCCGTAATAACCTCGATCGTAGCCCCATGTATGCGGGGATCATCGAAGGGATCGGGCCACGTTATTGTCCATCGATCGAAGACAAAGTCATGCGCTTCGCCGATCGCAACTCGCATCAGATCTTCCTTGAGCCTGAAGGACTGACCAGCAATGAGATCTACCCCAACGGTATCTCAACCAGCCTGCCATTCGACGTACAGATGCAGATCGTTCGTTCAATGCAGGGCATGGAAAATGCGAAGATCGTGCGCCCGGGTTATGCCATTGAGTATGACTTCTTTGATCCACGCGATTTAAAACTCACGCTGGAAAGCAAATTTATCGACGGCCTGTTTTTTGCCGGGCAGATTAACGGCACCACAGGCTACGAAGAAGCGGCAGCACAGGGATTGCTGGCGGGGCTTAACGCCGCGCGTCAGTCTGCTGACAAAGAGGGCTGGGCACCGCGTCGCGATCAGGCTTACCTCGGGGTACTGGTCGACGATCTTTGCACTCTCGGCACTAAAGAACCTTACCGCATGTTTACCTCACGTGCCGAATATCGCCTGATGCTGCGTGAAGACAATGCAGATTTACGTTTAACGGAAACCGGGCGTGAACTCGGCCTGGTGGATGATGCGCGCTGGGCGCGCTTCAACCAGAAGCTTGAAGCGATCGAGCAGGAACGCCAGCGACTGCGCGATATCTGGGTGCACCCTAAGTCCGAACATGTTGAGGCGGTGAATACCATCACCAGCTCTCCATTAACGAAGGAAGCCAGTGCTGAAGATCTGTTACGCCGCCCTGAAATGACCTATCTGAAGCTGATGGCACTTGATGCTTTTGGCCCGGCTTTGGCGGATGAACAGGCTGCTGAACAGGTTGAGATCCAGGTAAAATACGAAGGCTATATTGCGCGTCAGCAGGAAGAGATCGATCGTCAGTTGCGTAATGAGAATACGCTGCTGCCAGCCACGCTTGATTATCGTCAGGTCAGTGGCCTTTCTAATGAAGTTATCGCCAAGCTTAACGATCATAAACCGGTTTCAATCGGCCAGGCATCACGCATCTCAGGCGTCACGCCTGCGGCCATCTCAATTTTACTGATTTACCTGAAAAAACAAGGTCTGCTGCGCAAAAACGCCTGATCTGAACCGGGGCGGGATTTTCCGCCCCCGCTGACTGGACTGATGCTGTGATCAACAAACTCACTTCGCTGCTGCAAGCGGCCAAAATTTCCCTTTCCGATCAACAAAAACAGCAACTGGTGGCCTATGTAGGGCTACTGGATAAATGGAATAAAGCTTATAACCTGACTTCGGTGCGCGATCCTCAGCAGATGCTGGTTCGCCATATCCTCGACAGCATCGTGGTGGCGCCACATCTTCAGGGTTCACGTTTTATTGATGTCGGCACCGGGCCCGGTTTACCTGGCATTCCGCTGGCCATTGTGATGCCGGAGGCACATTTCACTTTGCTGGACAGCTTGGGTAAACGCGTACGTTTTTTACGGCAGGTGCAGCATGAACTGGGACTTACAAATATCGAGCCGGTCCAGAGCAGGGTCGAAGCCTTTCCTTCCGAACCGCCATTTGATGGGGTGATCAGCCGCGCCTTTGCGTCGCTGGAGGATATGGTGAGCTGGTGTCATCACTTACCCGCGGAAAATGGCCGTTTTTATGCGCTTAAAGGCGTGCGGCCGGATGAGGAAATCGCCAGCCTGCCTGCGGGCTATGCGCTGGACAAGGTGATTTCACTTCAGGTTCCCCAACTGGAAGGCGAACGTCATCTGGTTATCGTTGCCAGGAACAGTACGCCATAGCGCATTCAGGCACCGTAAAGCGTATCAACGCGCGGTGCCATGTAACCAAAGATGCGATGGTCTTTGGGTCATCTACTCTGCTTTTCCGGCTCACGTTGTTAAATCCTGACGCGGAAATTATCTGAAAAACTTTTTCACATTTAACTTTTATTTCACAAAGTTTTATCAAAATAATCACGAGTTTTTGGCGTTTTATCGGTGCGCACCGCGATTAATCATATTTAAGGCCACCCGCCTTTCGGCAAGAGTAATAGGCTTTTTACGATTCTGAAGGAGACTTCGATGTCAATAGACTATTTTCATCGGGAACAAAAAAACGTTACGGTATATTGCTTTTTAACTGATTGATAATAAGGTTTTTTATCCCTTATTTTGCGTTCGGATAATTGGGTCTTAATAAAACATAACGCGGTGCGAATGCTTATTATGTGATCTAAAGCACGCTTTAAAACTGAGTTGCTGCGGAACTTTTTACGGCTTTATCCGAAACGGGCTGCTCAGTATCTTTTGAAAAATAGTCATTCGGAAAGAAATTTAGATAATTGTTCACCTTTTCGTTACTTAACGATTGAAATCACAGGTACGGCCCGTATAATTTGCACGGCTTTTGCTACTTGACTCAAATGCACAAAGGCAGTCTTATACGACACGCGACATACCCCTAAAGGGGCAGGAGAGTATCAGCGTCATGTCAGTGTCTCTTTACAGTGTGAAATACGCCCGAACGGTGCTGGTGATTCAGCTAGTGACCATCGTCATCGTCGGTGCACTCTTTGCCCTGAAAGATGTCACCTGGGGCGGCTCTGCTCTTGCTGGCGGAATGGCAGCCTGGCTGCCAAACGTGTTGTTCTTGTTTATAGCCTGGCGCCTGCAAGGGCAAACTCCGGCTTCGGGGCGCGTCGCGTGGAGCTTCGCTTTGGGGGAAATAGCCAAAGTGTTCGCGACCATTATTTTGCTCATTGTGGCGTTGGGTGTATTCGATGCGGTCTTCTGGCCGGTCGGGATCACCTGGTTATCGGTGCTGGTCGTTCAGATGTTGGCACCGGCGGTAATTAACAACAAAGGGTAAGAGGCATCATGGCTGCAGGAGAAATCTCTACTCCGCAAGAGTACATTGGTCACCACCTGACTCATCTTCAGTTGGACCTGCGTACCTTCGAGTTAGTGAATGCTCACGACGCTCCCGCGACGTTCTGGGTATTAAATATCGATTCCATGTTTTTCTCTCTGGTGCTGGGAGTTATCTTCCTGGTGTTGTTCCGTAGCGTGGCGAAAAGCGTCACCAGCGGTGTGCCAGGGAAAATGCAGGCGGCTATCGAACTGGTTGTCGGTTTCGTTGATAGCAACGTGCGCGACATGTATCACGGTAAGAGCAAACTTATCGCCCCGCTGGCTCTGACGATTTTTGTCTGGGTCTTCTTGATGAACTTCATGGATCTGCTGCCAATCGATTTGCTGCCCTATATTGGTGAGCACTGGTTGGGGTTACCGGCGCTGCGCGTGGTACCTTCTGCAGACGTGAACATCACGCTATCCATGGCGTTGGGCGTATTTATTTTGATTCTGTTCTACAGCATCAAAATGAAAGGCATTGGCGGCTTCACGAAAGAGCTGACGCTGCAGCCTTTTAATCACCCGATCTTTATCCCCATCAACCTTATTCTGGAAGGTGTTAGCCTGCTGTCAAAACCGGTTTCACTCGGTCTGCGACTGTTCGGTAACATGTATGCGGGTGAACTGATCTTTATCCTTATTGCCGGTCTGTTGCCGTGGTGGTCACAGTGGATTCTGAATGTGCCTTGGGCCATTTTCCACATCCTGATCATTTCGCTACAGGCTTTCATCTTCATGGTCCTCACGATTGTCTATCTGTCGATGGCATCTGAAGAACATTGATTTTTTTCTCAACAATACGCGTTTAACTGAAACAAACTGGAGACTGTCATGGAAAACCTGAATATGGATCTGCTGTACATGGCTGCCGCTGTGATGATGGGCCTGGCGGCAATCGGTGCTGCGATCGGTATCGGCATCCTCGGAGGAAAATTCCTGGAAGGCGCTGCTCGTCAGCCTGACCTGATTCCTCTGCTGCGTACGCAGTTCTTTGTTGTAATGGGTCTGGTGGATGCAATCCCAATGATCGCTGTTGGTCTGGGCCTCTACGTGATGTTTGCTGTCGCCTAAAGCCCCTGTGTTCACTCCGTACCTGGTGCGAGAGTGAACGGATTCTGCCGTTTATCGTTGATAGCGGCAGAAAAGTTAAATACTTAATTAGAGGCATTGTGCTGTGAACATTAATGCAACAATCCTCGGCCAGGCCATCGCGTTCATCCTGTTTGTCGCGTTCTGCATGAAGTACGTATGGCCACCGATTATGGCTGCCATCGAAAAGCGCCAGAAAGAAATTGCTGAAGGCCTTGCTTCTGCTGAACGCGCGAAGAAAGATTTGGATCTCGCGCAGGCTAATGCGACCGACCAGCTGAAAAAAGCGAAAGAGGAAGCTCAGGTCATTATCGAGCAGGCGAACAAGCGTCGCACGCAGATTCTGGACGAAGCCAAGACTGAAGCTGATAACGAACGTACTCGCATTGTTGCACAAGCGCAGGCTGAAATTGACGCCGAACGCAAGCGTGCACGTGAAGAACTGCGTAAGCAAGTCGCGTTGCTGGCAATGGCTGGCGCCGAGAAGATCATCGAACGTTCCGTGGATGAAGCTGCTAACAGCGACATCGTTGATAAACTGGTCGCTGAACTGTAAGGAGGGAGGGGCTGATGTCTGATCTGATTACTGTAGCTCGCCCCTACGCCAAAGCAGCTTTTGACTTTGCTGTTGAGCATCAAAGTATTGAACGCTGGCAAAAGATGCTGGCGTTTGCCGCAGAAGTGGCTGCCAATGAACAGATGGCCGACCTGCTTTCAGGTGCATTAGCACCCGAAGCGCTGGCTGCCTCGTTTAATGCAGTCTGTGGTGATCAACTGGATGAACCCGCACAGAACCTGATTAAGGTGATGGCGGAAAACGGACGTTTGACAGCGCTTCCGGCTGTACTGGCGCAATTCATTCAACTGCGAGACGCTTATGAAGCGACTGCCGAAGTGGATGTTATTTCTGCCAGCACGCTGAGTGACGACCAGCTGACTAAAATCAGCGCCGCGATGGAAAAACGTCTGTCACGCAAAGTTAAGCTGAATTGCAAAATTGATAAGTCTGTGATGGCAGGCGTGATCATCCGTTCGGGTGATCTGGTTATTGATGGCAGCGTACGCGGCCGTCTTGACCGTCTGGCTGACGTCTTGCAGTCTTAAGGGGACTGGAGCATATGCAACTGAATTCCACCGAAATCAGCGAACTGATCAAGCAGCGCATTGCTCAGTTCAATGTCGTGAGTGAAGCTCACAACGAAGGTACTATTGTTTCTGTAAGTGACGGTATCATCCGCGTACACGGCCTGGCCGATGTTATGCAGGGTGAGATGATTTCCCTGCCGGGAAACCGTTACGCTATCGCCCTGAACCTCGAGCGTGACTCTGTAGGTGCGGTGGTGATGGGTCCGTATGCTGACCTGGCCGAAGGCATGAAGGTCAAGTGTACTGGCCGTATTCTTGAAGTACCGGTTGGCCGTGGCCTGCTGGGCCGCGTGGTGAACACCCTGGGTGCACCTATCGACGGTAAAGGCGCGATCGACAACGACGGCTTCTCGCCAGTCGAAGTGATTGCACCAGGTGTTATCGACCGTCAGTCCGTAGACCAGCCTGTTCAGACCGGTTACAAATCTGTCGATGCGATGATTCCAATCGGCCGTGGCCAGCGTGAGCTGATCATCGGTGACCGTCAGACCGGTAAAACCGCAATGGCTATCGACGCCATCATCAACCAGCGCGATTCAGGCATCAAGTGTGTCTACGTTGCGATTGGTCAGAAAGCGTCAACCATTTCTAACGTGGTACGTAAACTGGAAGAGCACGGCGCGCTGGCTAACACCATCGTTGTTGTTGCCTCTGCGTCTGAGTCTGCTGCACTGCAGTATCTGGCTCCGTATGCAGGTTGCGCCATGGGCGAATACTTCCGTGACCGCGGTGAAGATGCGCTGATCGTTTACGATGACCTGTCTAAGCAGGCTGTTGCTTACCGTCAGATTTCTCTGCTGCTGCGCCGTCCACCAGGCCGTGAAGCATTCCCAGGCGACGTGTTCTATCTCCACTCTCGTCTGCTGGAGCGAGCATCACGCGTGAGCGCTGACTACGTTGAGCGCTTCACCAATGGTGAAGTGAAAGGCCAGACCGGTTCTTTGACCGCGCTGCCAATCATCGAAACTCAGGCGGGTGACGTTTCTGCGTTCGTTCCGACCAACGTAATCTCGATTACTGATGGTCAGATCTTCCTGGAATCTAACCTGTTCAACTCCGGTATCCGTCCTGCTGTTAACCCGGGTATCTCTGTATCCCGTGTGGGTGGTGCTGCTCAGACTAAGATCATCAAGAAACTGTCCGGTGGTATTCGTACCGCGCTGGCGCAGTATCGTGAACTGGCGGCCTTCTCCCAGTTTGCATCTGATCTGGACGATGCAACCCGTAAACAGCTGAGCCACGGTCAGAAAGTGACCGAGCTGCTGAAGCAGAAACAGTATGCGCCGATGTCGGTTGCGCAGCAGGGTCTGGTGCTTTTCGCAGCGGAACGCGGCTATCTGAACGACGTTGAGCTGGCAAAAATTGGTAGCTTTGAAGCTGCTCTGCTGGCGTTCGCAGATCGCGATCACGCCGAGCTGATGGCTGAAATCAACCAGTCTGGTAACTTCAATAACGATATCGAAGAGAAGCTGAAAGGCCTCCTCGAAACGTTTAAAGCAACCCAGTCCTGGTAATGTCTGGCGGCTTGTCTGAAAGGGCAAGCCGCAAGGCTTTGAGGAGAAGCTAATGGCCGGCGCAAAAGAAATACGTACCAAGATCGGAAGCGTAAAAAATACGCAGAAGATCACCAAAGCGATGGAAATGGTCGCCGCCTCCAAAATGCGTAAAACGCAGGAACGCATGGCGGCCAGCCGTCCGTATGCAGATACCATGCGCAAAGTGATTGGTCACCTTGCACTGGGGAATCTGGAATACAAGCACCCTTACCTGGATGAGCGCGACGTTAAGCGCGTCGGCTACCTGGTCGTTTCGACTGACCGCGGGCTTTGTGGTGGTTTGAACGTTAACCTGTTCAAAAAATTGCTGGCAGAGATGAAGGCCTGGTCCGACAAAGGCGTACAGAGCGATCTGGCCATTGTGGGATCGAAAGGCGTGTCATTCTTCGGCGCTGTTGGTGGCAATGTTGTGGCACAGGTCACTGGCATGGGCGATAAGCCTGCGCTGTCTGATCTTATCGGCCCGGTAAAAGTGATGTTGCAGGCCTACGATGAAGGCCGCATCGACAAGCTGTACATTGTTAACAACAAGTTCAACAACACCATGTCTCAGACTCCGACCATTACCCAACTGCTGCCGTTACCGCCAGCGGAAGGTGAAGAAGAGATGAAGGCGAAGACCTGGGATTACCTGTACGAGCCCGATCCGAAAGCGCTGCTGGATACGCTGCTGCGTCGCTATGTCGAATCGCAGGTTTATCAGGGTGTGGTGGAAAACCTGGCCAGTGAGCAGGCCGCACGTATGGTGGCAATGAAAGCTGCAACCGATAACGGCGGAAATCTGATCAAAGAGCTGCAGTTGGTTTACAACAAAGCTCGTCAGGCCAGCATCACCCAGGAACTTACCGAGATCGTCTCGGGAGCCTCCGCGGTTTAACCAGGTTTGGAATTAGGTAGAGGATTCAAGATGGCAGCTGGAAAGATTGTCCAGATTATCGGCGCCGTAGTTGACGTCGAATTCCCTCAGGATGCAGTACCGCAAGTGTACAGCGCTCTTGAGGTTAAGAATGGTGATGCTCGTCTGGTGCTGGAAGTTCAGCAGCAGCTGGGTGGTGGCGTGGTTCGTACTATCGCCATGGGTACTTCTGACGGCCTGAAGCGCGGTCTGGAAGTCACCGACCTGAAAAAACCGATCCAGGTACCGGTTGGTAAAGCAACCCTCGGCCGTATCATGAACGTGCTGGGCGAGCCTATCGACATGAAAGGCGACCTGACAGAAGAAGACGGCAGCGCAGTAGAGGTTTCCTCTATTCACCGCCCTGCGCCTTCTTATGAAGATCAGTCTAACTCGCAGGAACTGCTGGAAACCGGCATCAAGGTTATCGACCTGATGTGTCCGTTCGCTAAGGGCGGTAAAGTCGGTCTGTTCGGTGGTGCGGGTGTAGGTAAAACCGTAAACATGATGGAGCTGATCCGTAACATTGCGGCTGAGCACTCAGGTTACTCGGTATTTGCCGGCGTGGGTGAGCGTACTCGTGAGGGTAACGACTTCTACCACGAAATGACTGACTCCAACGTTATCGATAAAGTTGCGCTGGTGTATGGCCAGATGAACGAGCCGCCGGGTAACCGTCTGCGCGTGGCACTGACCGGTCTGACCATGGCGGAGAAATTCCGTGATGAAGGCCGCGACGTTCTGCTGTTCATCGACAACATCTACCGTTATACCCTGGCCGGTACGGAAGTATCCGCGCTGCTGGGTCGTATGCCATCTGCGGTAGGTTATCAGCCAACGCTGGCAGAAGAGATGGGTGTGTTGCAGGAGCGTATTACCTCCACCAAGACAGGTTCAATCACCTCCGTACAGGCCGTATACGTGCCAGCGGATGACTTGACTGACCCGTCACCAGCAACCACCTTTGCTCACTTAGACTCAACAGTTACCCTGAGCCGTCAGATCGCCTCGCTGGGTATCTACCCGGCCGTTGACCCGCTGGACTCCACCAGCCGTCAGCTGGATCCACTGGTTGTGGGTCAGGAGCACTACGACGTTGCACGTGGCGTACAGTCACTGCTGCAGCGTTATCAGGAACTGAAAGACATCATCGCCATCCTGGGTATGGACGAGCTGTCTGAAGAAGACAAACTGCTGGTGGCACGTGCGCGTAAGATTCAGCGCTTCCTGTCTCAGCCGTTCTTCGTAGCAGAAGTGTTCACCGGTTCTCCAGGTAAATACGTAACGCTGAAAGACACCATCCGTGGCTTTAAAGGCATCATGGAAGGTGAATTTGACCACCTGCCAGAGCAGGCCTTCTACATGGTTGGCGCCATCGAAGAAGCGGTCGAAAAAGCGAAGAAACTGTAATAACGGTTTCCCAGGAGGAAAATTATGGCTATGACTTATCACCTGGATGTTGTCAGCGCAGAGAGCCAACTGTTCTCTGGTCTGGTACAGAAAATTCAGGTGTCAGGTAGCGAAGGTGAACTGGGGATTTTCCCTGGCCATGCCCCGTTGCTGACTGCCATTAAGCCTGGAATGATCCGTATCGTGAAACAGCACGGCGAAGAGGAGTTTATTTACCTCTCTGGCGGCGTGCTGGAAGTGCAGCCTGGCAGCACCACCGTTCTGGCCGATACCGCGATTCGCGGTACCGATCTGGACGAAGCGCGTGCGCTGGAAGCAAAACGTAAAGCAGAAGAGCATATGAACAGCAGCCACGGCGACGTGGACTACGCTCAGGCCTCTGCGGAACTGGCGAAAGCCATTGCGAAACTGCGCGTGATCGAGCTGACCAAAAAAGCGATGTAATCCGGCTTTGTGCGTCACGAAATGCCAGCCCATTGGGTTGGCATTTTTTTTGCGTGACGGTAAAGCAAAAGGATGCTGGCTAATTTCGGGCCGAGAAAAATGTAGTAATCTCAGCGCTAAATCGTTTAACTTTCTTCAGTCTACAATCAGTCAGGATAGATATGTCTAACAGTGCGATGAGTGTGGTGATTCTTGCGGCTGGCAAGGGCACCCGTATGTATTCCGATCTGCCGAAAGTGTTGCATACGCTGGCAGGAAAACCGATGGTTCAGCACGTCATTGATGCCGCAAAGGGCCTTGGCGCAAAGCATGTGCATTTGGTATACGGGCACGGTGGTGACCAACTCAAAGCAACGTTAAACGACAGCACAGTAAACTGGGTGCTACAGGCAGAGCAGCTGGGTACGGGCCACGCTATGCAGCAGGCGGCCCCTCACTTCTCCGATGACGAAGACATCATGATGCTCTATGGTGATGTCCCGCTGATTTCTGAAGCTACCTTACAGCGTCTGCGCGAAGCAAAACCCGCGGGCGGTATCGGTTTATTAACGGTCGTCCTGGATAATCCCACCGGTTACGGTCGCATCGTACGCGACAATGACACCATCGTAGGCATTGTTGAACAAAAAGATGCCACGCCTTCTCAACTGACCATTAACGAAATCAATACCGGTATCCTGATCGCCAATGGCGGCGATCTTAAGCGCTGGCTGTCCCAGTTGAATAACAATAATGCTCAGGGCGAATTCTACATTACCGATATTATTGCCCTGGCGCATGAAGAAGGTCGGGTGATTAATGCAGTGCATCCGGCCCGCAATAGCGAAACTGACGGTGTCAATAATCGCCTGCAACTGGCCACGCTTGAGCGGACTTACCAAAGCGAGCAGGCTGAAAAACTGCTGTTGGCAGGCGTCATGCTCCGCGATCCTGCGCGTTTCGATCTGCGTGGCACCCTGCAGCATGGCCGTGATGTTGAAATTGACACCAACGTTATCATTGAAGGCCAGGTGACGCTGGGCAACCGGGTCAAAATTGGTGCTGGCTGCGTCATCAAAAACAGCGTTATTGGGGATGACTGTGATATCAGCCCCTATTCGGTGATCGAGGATGCAAATCTGGCTGCAGACTGTACCGTAGGGCCATTTGCGCGTCTGCGCCCGGGAAGTGAGCTGGCTCAGGCCGCGCACGTAGGTAATTTTGTCGAGATGAAGAAAGCCCGACTGGGTAAAGGGTCCAAAGCGGGTCACCTCTCTTACCTGGGCGATGCCGAGATTGGTGCCAATGTGAATATTGGGGCGGGAACGATCACCTGTAATTACGATGGCGCGAATAAATTCAAAACGATCATTGGCGATAACGTCTTTGTAGGATCGGACACGCAGCTGGTCGCGCCGGTCAATGTGGCGGCAGGCGCGACTATCGCAGCGGGCACCACGGTAATGAAAGATGTCTCTGCAGCCGATCTGGTCTATAACCGTAAAGAACAGAACCATAAAGCCGGTTGGCAACGTCCGCAGAAGAAAAAATAATTTTACGGCCCGTGGTACACGGGCCGCTTGCAGTGCCAAAACTATAATCCCCACTCTCTACAAGGCTCGGGGAACCGGCAAAGCCGGACTATCAGGTCATATGACAACGCAATGGCGAACAGCCATGAAGTCAGGAAATAACTATGTGTGGAATTGTTGGCGCAGTAGCACAACGTGATATCGCTGAAATTTTGTTAGAAGGGTTACGCCGCCTGGAGTACCGCGGTTATGACTCAGCCGGTCTTGCCGTCGTCGATCAGCAGGGGCACGTAACGCGCCTGCGTCGTCTGGGAAAGGTTCAGATGCTGGCTGCCGCCGCTGAAGAACAGCCCCTTGTCGGCGGAACAGGCATTGCTCACACCCGCTGGGCAACTCATGGCGAGCCCTCAGAAGCCAACGCGCATCCGCACGTTTCTGAGCACATCGTTATCGTCCATAACGGCATTATTGAAAACCATGAGCCCCTGCGTGAAGCGCTGATGGCGAAGGGTTATCACTTCGCCTCAGAAACCGATACCGAAGTGGTGGCGCATCTGGTCCATCTGGAACAGAAACAGGGCGGCTCGCTGCGTGAAGTTGTACAGCGCGTGATCCCTCAGCTGCGCGGCGCCTATGGCATGGTGATTATGGACAGCCGCGATCCGTCGCTGCTGGTGGCGGCTCGTTCCGGAAGTCCGCTGGTCATTGGCCGTGGTGTGGGTGAAAACTTTATCGCTTCTGACCAACTGGCGCTGCTACCGGTCACTCGCCGCTTCATTTATCTGGAAGAGGGCGATATCGCTGAAATTAGCCGTCGTGATGTCACCATCATTGATGGCAACGGCAATAACGTCCGTCGTGAAGAGATCGAGTCCAGCGTGCAGTATGATGCGGGCGACAAAGGCCAGTATCGTCACTACATGCAGAAAGAGATCTATGAGCAACCGAATGCGATTAAAAACACCTTAACAGGGCGTTTTAACCACGGTGAAGTGGATCTCAGTGAACTGGGGCCAAATGCAGAAGCCCTGCTCAGCAAGGTTGAGCATGTTCAGATCATTGCCTGCGGCACCTCATATAACTCCGGTATGGTTTCGCGTTACTGGTTCGAGGCGCTGGCAAACGTCCCTTGCGACGTCGAAATCGCGTCTGAATTCCGCTATCGCAAATCTGCTGTGCGTAAAAACAGCCTGCTGATTACCCTCTCTCAGTCGGGTGAAACCGCTGATACGCTGGCTGCGCTGCGCCTGTCCAAAGAGCTGGGTTATCTGGGTTCGCTGGCTATCTGTAACGTCGCGGGTTCGTCGCTGGTGCGCGAATCCGATCTGGCGCTGATGACCAAAGCGGGCACTGAGATTGGTGTGGCCTCCACAAAGGCCTTTACCACCCAACTCACCGTGCTGCTGATGCTGGTGGCAAAACTCGGCCGCCTCAACGGCATGTCCGCAGAAAAAGAGCATGAGATTGTTCATGGTCTGCAGGCGTTGCCAAGCCGCATTGAGCAAATGCTGGCGCAGGATAAGCTGATTGAAAACCTGGCTGAAGATTTCTCTGATAAGCACCATGCGCTGTTCCTGGGTCGTGGCGATCAATATCCGATCGCCATGGAAGGGGCGCTGAAGCTGAAGGAAATTTCGTATATTCATGCGGAAGCTTATGCCGCGGGCGAACTCAAGCACGGTCCGCTGGCACTGATCGATGCTGACATGCCGGTCATCGTGGTGGCACCGAACAACGAGCTGTTAGAGAAGCTGAAATCGAATATCGAAGAGGTGCGCGCGCGCGGCGGTCTGCTGTACGTGTTTGCCGATCAGGATGCCGGTTTCAGTGACAGCGAGGGAATGAAGATCATTCCCTTGCCGCACGTTGAAGAGGCCATTGCGCCTATCTTCTATACCGTGCCGCTCCAGCTACTCTCCTATCATGTCGCCCTGATTAAAGGCACCGATGTGGATCAGCCGCGTAATCTGGCGAAATCGGTTACGGTCGAGTAAAGCCTCTCACGCGTGAATCCCACCAGGGATTCACGCGTTCCATTTATTTGATTTTGCTGCTGACTTGCTCAATTACGCGCTGCTGATCGCTGATTTTACGGTTAGCCTCATCGAGTGAGCGTTGCAGGTTATTGATCGTATCTTCATTTTTACTGAGCTTTTGTGTGAGCTGGTTGAGGGTATCAGTCTGGTTTTCTTGCGTTTTTAATAATTTCTCTACATTCTCCTTCGTTTTACTCACATCCTCAGCATTGACAGAAGCTTGTCTGACCGCGCCACCACTATCAATTGTAGCCAGAGTGCCTCTGTTATCTGTCATTGCAAAAGATTCATCCGAATGAATCTGCGGTACGTCGTACGCCTGGGCGCTGGCCAGCGTACAGAGGACGACGATATTGCCTACCAGAAGCTTCTTCATAAATTTCATCGAACATGTCCTTTTCAATAGTGGGCTTGTAAAAATTAGCAATAATTGTGTCTGTCATATAACTGTAATATTAACTACATTTTTCTGTCACTAAACTGTCCTATTTTCCCTCCTGCAGCAATCACTGACTCTTACTAAAAAGGCACTTAGCCTGACTTTTCTCCCCTGGAGGGAACATGACACTGATGCGTAGCACCGTAGCCCGAATCCTCGCCGCCTCTCTTGCCGTTAGTGCGGTTTCTGCCTTTGCAGCCACCGATCTGACTGGTGCTGGCGGTACATTCCCGGCGCCGGTTTATGCCAAGTGGGCAGCAGAGTATCAGCAAGCCACCGGTAGCAAAATTAACTATCAGGGCATTGGTTCATCTGGCGGTGTAAAACAAATTATCGCCAAAACCGTTGATTTCGGTGCGTCCGATGCGCCTATGAAAGACGAAGATCTGCAGAAGAATGGGCTGTTCCAGTTCCCTACCGTGATCGGTGGTGTGGTGCTGGCGGTTAACCTGCCAGGCGTAAAATCTGGCCAACTGACGCTGGACGGAAAAACCGTAGGTGATATCTATCTCGGCAATATCAAGAAGTGGAACGATCCAGCGATCGTTAAACTGAACCCGGGCGTGAAACTGCCAGACACCAACATCAACGTGGTGCGCCGCGCGGATGGTTCAGGTACCTCTTTCGTTTTCACCAGCTACCTGGCGAAAGTCAATGAAGAGTGGAACAGCAAAATTGGTAAAGGAAACACCGTTAACTGGCCAACCGGTCTGGGCGGTAAAGGTAACGACGGCGTTGCGGCGTTCGTTCAGCGTCTGCCAGGCTCCATTGGTTACGTTGAGTACGCGTATGCCAAACAGAATAACCTGACCTACACCAAGCTGATGGATGCAGACGGTAAGGCCGTTGCGCCAAGCGAAATCAGCTTCTCTAATGCCGCAAAAGGCGCAGACTGGAGCAAATCGTTTGCCCAGGATCTGACCTTCCAGAAAGGCAATGATGCATGGCCGATCACCTCAACCACCTTTATCCTGATTTACAAAGACCAGGCTAATGCGGCGAAAGGTGCAGAAGTACTGAAATTCTTCGACTGGGCTTATAAAGACGGCGGCAAAACGGCTAACGCCCTGGATTATGCCACCCTGCCTGAGAGCGTAGTTCAGCAGATCCGTGCCGCATGGAAAGCCAATATCAAAGACAGTTCAGGTAAAGCGCTTTACAAGTAAGTGAATGACCCTGGCCGGACATCAGTCTGGTCAGCCTTCAGGGGCGGCGTCTGCCGCCCTGATAACTTCTGAGGACTGAGACTTCTATGGCTGCAACGAAGTCGGCATTCAAAGCCCCAGGCAAGCAAGGTGACAGAGTTTTCGGTGCACTGGTAAAACTCTCTGCGCTGATCGTCTTGTTACTGATGGGCGGCATCATTGTCTCCCTGATCTTCTCTTCCTGGCCGAGCATACAGAAATTTGGTTTCGCGTTTTTGTGGACCAAAACCTGGGACGCCCCTAACGAACAATTTGGTGCGCTGGTACCGATTTACGGTACGCTCGTCACCTCAATCATTGCCCTGATTATTGCGGTACCGGTCAGTTTCGGTATTGCGCTTTTCCTTACTGAACTCGCACCAGGCTGGTTACGTCGTCCACTGGGGACCGCCATTGAGCTGTTAGCGGCGATCCCCAGCATTGTTTACGGCATGTGGGGCTTATTTGTTTTTGCGCCACTGTTCGCACAGTACTTCCAGACGCCGGTTGGCGATGTGATGTCGGGCATTCCTATCATTGGCGAGCTGTTTTCTGGCCCCGCATTTGGTATCGGTATCCTGGCCGCAGGCGTTATCCTGGCCATCATGATCATCCCCTACATTGCCTCGGTAATGCGCGACGTGTTCGAACAGACGCCGGTGATGATGAAAGAGTCGGCTTACGGCATTGGCTGTACGACCTGGGAAGTGATTTGGCGTATTGTTCTGCCCTTCACCAAAAATGGGGTGATCGGCGGTGTCATGCTCGGTCTGGGACGTGCACTGGGTGAAACCATGGCCGTGACCTTTATTATCGGTAATACCTACCAGTTAGACAGCGCCTCGCTGTTTATGCCCGGCAACAGTATCACCTCCGCGCTGGCGAACGAATTCGCTGAAGCAGAATCAGGCGTACACGTTGCGGCCCTGATGGAGCTGGGCCTGATTCTGTTTGTGATTACCTTTATCGTGCTGGCGATTTCAAAGTTAATGATTATGCGGCTGGCCAAAAGTGAAGGAGCGCGATCATGACAACAATGGAAGTACAGGCTCGCGCTGAGCTGGAAGCGTCACGTCGTAAGATGCAGTCGTGGCGCAGTACCAAAAACAAAATTGCGCTGACAATGTCGTTACTGACCATGGCTTTTGGCCTGTTCTGGTTAGTGTGGATTCTGTTTACTACGGTAAGCCGTGGCATTGATGGTTTGTCATGGTCGCTGTTTACGGAGTCCACTCCGCCGCCAAACACCGCGGGTGGTGGCTTAGCCAATGCCCTGGCGGGAAGCGGTTTACTGATTTTCTGGTCTACCTTCTTCGGTACGCCGTTGGGCATTATGGCCGGCGTTTATCTGGCGGAGTACGGACGCAAATCAGCACTGGCAGAAGTGATTCGTTTTATTAATGACATTCTGCTGTCCGCTCCGTCGATTGTGGTTGGCCTGTTTGTCTACACCATCGTCGTGGCGCAGATGCACCACTTCTCCGGCTGGGCGGGCGTGATTGCGCTGGCGCTGCTGCAGGTTCCGATAGTGATTCGAACCACGGAAAACATGTTGCGACTGGTACCAGACAGCATGCGCGAAGCCGCCTATGCGTTGGGTACGCCGAAATGGAAGATGATCTCGGCGATTACGCTCAAGGCGTCGGTTTCCGGCATCATCACCGGTGTCCTGTTAGCGATTGCCCGTATCGCCGGTGAAACCGCGCCGCTGCTGTTTACTGCGCTGTCGAATCAGTTCTGGAGCACCGACATGATGCAGCCCGTGGCTAACCTCCCGGTCACCATATTTAAATTCGCCATGAGCCCGTTTGCCGAGTGGCAGAGCCTGGCCTGGGCTGGCGTATTGATTATTACCCTGTGCGTGCTGCTGCTGAATATCGTAGCAAGAGTGGTTTTCGCCAAGGGTAAACACGGTTAACTACCGACACTGCCCTGTGCGGTGTCGATTAAGAGAGAAAAACAATGAGTACTGCGACTGCGTCAGCCGGAAAAATCGAGGTTCGTAATCTGAATTTCTATTACGGCAAGTTTCACGCTCTGAAAAACATTAATCTGGATATTGCTAAAAACCAGGTCACGGCGTTTATTGGGCCATCAGGCTGCGGTAAATCCACATTGCTGCGCACCTTCAACAAAATGTATTCGCTCTATCCGGATCAGCGTGCCGAAGGTGATATTCTGCTGGATGGCGACAATATTCTGGCGTCGCATCAGGATATCGCACTGTTGCGGGCGCGCGTTGGCATGGTGTTTCAGAAGCCAACGCCTTTCCCAATGTCGATTTATGACAATATCGCTTTCGGCGTGCGCCTGTTCGAAAAGCTGTCCCGTGCCGATATGGATGAGCGCGTGCAGTGGGCCCTGACCAAAGCGGCCCTGTGGAACGAAACCAAAGACAAGCTGCACCAGAGTGGCTACAGCCTGTCGGGTGGGCAGCAGCAGCGTCTGTGCATTGCCCGCGGCATCGCTATCCGTCCGGAAGTGCTGCTGCTGGATGAGCCATGCTCAGCCCTGGATCCGATTTCCACCGGCCGTATCGAAGAATTAATTACCGAACTGAAGCAGGATTATACGGTTGTGATCGTGACCCATAACATGCAGCAGGCTGCACGGTGTTCCGACCACACGGCATTTATGTATCTGGGCGAACTGATTGAGTTCAGCGACACCGACACGCTGTTCACCAAGCCGGCACAGAAACAAACAGAAGACTACATCACAGGTCGCTACGGCTGATTTGACAGGAGATCGCCATGGACAGTTTAAATCTGAATAAACACATCTCCGGTCAGTTCAACGCTGAACTGGAGCACATCCGCACTCAGGTGATGATTATGGGCGGGCTGGTCGAGCAACAGCTGACCGATGCGATTACCGCCATGCATAACCTGGACGGTGAGCTGGCCCAGCGCGTCATCGATGGCGACCAGAAGGTCAACATGATGGAAGTGGAGATTGATGAGGCTTGCGTGCGCATCATTGCCAAACGCCAGCCTACTGCGATTGACCTGCGTCTGGTTATGGCAATTATTAAGACCATTTCCGAGCTGGAACGTATCGGCGACGTGGCCGAGAAAATCAGCCGTACCGCACTGGAGAAGTTTGGTCAGCAACATCTGCCTCTGCTGGTCAGCCTGGAATCCCTGGGCCGCCACACCGTACAGATGCTGCATGACGTACTGGACGCGTTTGCACGTATGGATCTTAACGAAGCCGTTCAGATCTACCGCGAAGATAAAAAAGTGGATAAAGAGTACGAAGGGATTGTGCGTCAGCTGATGACTTACATGATGGAAGATCCCCGTACGATTCCCAGCGTGTTAACTGCACTGTTCTGCGCCCGCGCCATCGAGCGTATTGGTGACCGCTGCCAGAACATCTGCGAAATTATTTTCTACTTCGTCAAAGGTCAGGATTTCCGTCACGTCGGCGGAGACAAGCTTGATGAGCTCTTATCCGGCGACGACGGCAGTAATAAACCTTCTTGATTCTGCACAACCGTGTGCTATTCAGGCGCACGGTTGAGGCTATTCTGCATAGACCTCATCAGCATCGCTCTTTATACTTGCGCCAGTTTTTTAACCAACGGGTGCTGATTCATGTCCTCTTCTTCCTCTTCTAAGCAGAGCGTTACGCCTGCCAAAGCGATGCTGGCTGCCGTCAGCGGTTATGCCATGGATGGATTCGACCTGCTGATTCTGGGATTTATGCTGCCTGCCATTAGCCTGTCGCTGGCGCTTGATCCCTCACAGGCGGGCTCGCTGGTGACCTGGACGCTGATTGGTGCCGTGATTGGCGGCATCGTGTTTGGCCATCTCAGCGATCGTTACGGGCGTATTCGTGTCTTAACCATTACGATACTGATGTTCTCCGTTTTTACCGGCCTGTGCGCGGTGGCTCAGGGTTACTGGGATCTGCTGGCGTACCGCACGCTGGCTGGAATGGGGCTCGGCGGCGAGTTTGGTATCGGCATGGCGCTGATTGCGGAAGCCTGGCCGGCAGAGAAGCGCAACCGCGCATCGGCGTGGGTCGGGATCGGCTGGCAACTGGGGGTTCTGCTGGCGGCGTTTATCACGCCGCCGTTGCTGAGTGTTATTGGCTGGCGCGGGATGTTCCTTGTGGGGCTGCTGCCCGCGCTGGTGTCGTTTATCATTCGCCGCAGCATGGGCGAACCTGAGAGCTTTACCCGTCAGATCAAACATGTTCCCTCGCTGTCTTTTCCCGCCCGACTGAAATTGCTGGTTAAAGACCGCGCCACCAGCAAGGCCAGTCTGGGGATCTTTATTCTCTGCTCCGTCCAGAACTTTGGTTATTACGGCCTGATGATCTGGATGCCGAGCTACCTCTCATCAAACTTCGGTTTCAGCCTGACAAAATCCGGCCTCTGGACGGCAGTAACCGTGGTCGGCATGACTTTTGGCATCTGGTTGTTTGGCGTGCTGGCGGACCGCTTTGCACGTTGGAAAATTTTCCTGCTTTATCAGTTCGGCGCAGTCGTGATGGTTGTGGTTTATGCGCAACTGCGCGATCCCACCGTTATGCTGTTTACGGGCGCCCTGATGGGGCTGTTTGTTAATGGCATGATCGGCGGATACGGTGCACTAATCTCGGATACCTTCCCACCGCAGGTGCGCGCGACCGCGCAAAATGTGTTGTTTAACCTGGGACGTGGCGTCGGTGGATTCGGCCCGCTGGTGATCGGCCTGCTGGCAGGCAAGTTTTCTTTCGTGGCGGCCATTACCTTACTGGCGCTCATCTACCTGCTGGATATTGTGGCAACGCTGTTCCTGCTGCCGAAGAAGCAGAGTCAGGACGATGCGCTGGGGGCAATTGGTTAAGTGAAAAGGGGGCAACACAGTTTGCCCCCTTTCTGGATTACTGCTGCATCAACGGCAGCAGCTGCTGATACAGCCGGCTGAACGTCTCACGTCTCGGCTGATAGTGCGCATGACGCGCCGGGTCCGGCTGGTGGCGCTGCACCTGCTTCAAGGCAGGCACGGTCAGATTCTCATCCAGCGCCATTTGCGCCAGACGGGCTGCGCCCAGCGCGGGTCCGACATCGCCACCTTCGCAGTAATCCAGCGTCTGTCCGCTGATATCCGCCAGCATCTGGCGCCAGTAACCGCTACGGGCGCCGCCGCCAATCAGCATGATACTACTGGGCGTCACACCACATTCGTGTACCACATCCATGCCTTCGGCCAGTGCAAAACCAACGCCTTCCAGCACGGCTTGCGCCAGCTCTGGTCGTCCGTGCTGGTGGGTAAAGCCAAAGAAGCTGCCACAGGCGTGCGGATTATTATGCGGCGTGCGTTCCCCCGACAGATAAGGCAAAAACCACAGCGGCGGCGCATCCTGTTTTGCCCGCTCCGCCTCTGACAATAAATGAGGAACATCGTCGCAGCCGGTCAGCGCAGCCGCCCAGTCAAGGCAGGACGCAGCACTGAGCATCACTGACATCAGATGCCAGCGCTGTGGCAGGGCATGACAAAAGCTATGAACGGCACGTTGCGGATTACTGAGATAGCCGTCGCTAACCACAAAATAGACGCCGGACGTTCCCAGCGACAACATGCCTTGCCCCGGCGCTGTCATACCGACACCCACTGCGCCGGCAGCGTTATCGCCCCCTCCTGCCACCAGCGGCACCTGAGGCAGTTTCCAGCGCTGTGCGATATCCGCTGACAGCGCACTGGTAATCTGATTACCTTCAAACAGCGCAGGCATGTGGTGACGCGCCAGCCCGCAGGCCGCCAGCATCACATCACTCCAGTCACGCTTTTCCACATCCAGCCACATTGTGCCCGCCGCATCTGACATATCGCTGGCAAATTCGCCGCTCAGTCGCCAGCGCAGGTAATCTTTGGGCAACAGCACTTTTGCGACCTGAGCAAAAACGTCAGGCTCATGCTCTTTCAGCCACAGCAGCTTTGGCGCGGTGAAGCCCGGCATCATCAGGTTTCCGGTGATCTGACGCGATTCAGGCACCCGCTGTTCCAGCTCACGGCACTGATCGCCGCTGCGTCCGTCATTCCAGAGAATGGCCGGGCGCAGCACCTGATGCTGTACGTCAAGCAGCGTAGCGCCGTGCATCTGCCCGGTCAGGCCAATCGCTTTTACCCCACTCAGATCGTGCTGCTGGGCCAGTGCCTGTATCGCGCGGTCTGTCGCCAGCCACCAGCTTTCGGGATCTTGTTCGCTCCACAACGGCTGCGGGCGGGAAACCGTCAAGGGTGAGGTTTCCACCGCAACAACCACGCCTTGCTCATCCAGCAGCACAGCCTTAACGCCGGATGTGCCGATATCGATCCCGATTACCATGTCGCGCTCCTTACGGATTAAAAATCATAGAGATAGTGATTCACCAGGTTTTCCAGCTGCTCCTGACGTCCACTGTTGTGCTGCGGGTTAAACTGCTGCTGATGCGCATGGGCCGCCAGCGCGTCCAGAGAGAACTCGCCTTTCAAAATCTGCTGGCCGAACTCACCGTTCCAGCCGCTGTAGCGCTGCGCAACGCGTTTATCCAGCTCACCGTCAGACAGCATGCGCGCCGCGACTTTCAACGCCAGTGCCATGGTGTCCATCGCGCCAATATGACCATAGAACAGGTCATACTTATCGGTGCTCTGACGGCGCACTTTGGCATCAAAGTTTAGGCCGCCGGTCGTGAAACCGCCTGCTTTGATGATTTCGTACATCACCAGCGCGTTTTCTTCCACGCTGACCGGGAACTGGTCCGTATCCCAGCCGCACTGCGGATCACCACGGTTAGCATCCACCGAACCAAACACGCCAAGGGCAATGGCCGTTGCAATTTCATGATGGAAAGCGTGGCCGGCCAGCGTCGCATGGTTCGCTTCGACGTTCACCTTAATCTCTTTTTCCAGACCAAACTGCTTCAGGAAGCCATAAACCGTGGCGACATCATAATCATACTGATGCTTGGTGGGTTCCTGCGGCTTAGGTTCGATCAGCAGCGTGCCCTGGAAGCCGATTTTGTGCTTGTGCTCCACCACCATTTGCATAAAGCGGCCGATCTGCTCGCGCTCCTGGCGCAGGTCGGTATTTAACAGGGTTTCGTATCCTTCGCGACCGCCCCACAGCACATAGTTTTCGCCGCCCAGCGTCTGGGTGGCTTTCATGGCACTGCATACCTGGCTGGCTGCCCAGGAAAACACCTCCGGATCGGGACTGGTTGCAGCGCCTGCACCATAACGCGGATGGGTGAAACAGTTCGCTGTGCCCCACAGCAGCTTAAGCCCGGTTTCCTGCTGCTTTTCCAGCAGTTTATCGGTCATGACGGCCAGGTTTTCGCGATAGCTTTTCAGCGAATCCCCTTCCGGTGACACGTCCACATCGTGGAAGCAGTAATAGGGCACGTTCAGCTTGTGAAAAAACTCAAACGCCACGTCCGCTTTGAGTTTGGCCAGATCCAGCGCCTCGCCCGCTTTCTGCCACGGACGATCAAACGCACCCGCGCCAAACATATCGGCACCGTTCCAGCAGAACGTATGCCAGTAACAGGCGGCGAAGCGCAGATGCTCGGCCATGGTTTTACCCATGATCACTTCATCCGGATTGTAGTGACGGAACGCCAGAGGATTGGTGGTTTTTGTTCCTTCGTAGCGAACGCGATCAAGCTGGTCAAAATAAGCGTGCATGGTTTGCTCCTTAGCATCGGCCCCGAATGGGTTACCCAGAAGCGTTATTGTGCGTACCCGCTCTCAGCGCGCTCAATTACGATATTTCACACAGCCGGTAAGATAATTATTTATTGTGCACTTGCTCGCAAAAAAATATGAAGGCTTTATGACGCCCGACAGGTCCTATCTCGCAATCGGTGAGTCTGAAAATGTAAAATTTTCGATCGCGCTCATAAATACAGAAATAAACCAAAAAACGTAATAGCGGGATAAAAATCAGTAATTGCTGGCAGCAGAAAATAAGGTGAACAATTCATCCGCCTGGTTCATAGCCTTACAACGACAATAACCGTACCCTACAGGATGACCATGATGAAAATGAAACCTGCATTACTCGCTGCCCTTGCAGCGCTGGCCCTGTTCAGCCAGGCCAGTCTGGCAAAAGAAGTCAAAATTGGCATGGCAATCGACGATTTGCGCCTGGAGCGCTGGCAAAAAGACCGTGACATCTTTGTCAAACAGGCTGAGGCGCAGGGCGCAAAAGTCTTCGTGCAGTCAGCCAATGGCAACGAAGAAACTCAGATGTCGCAAATTGAAAATATGATCAACCGTGGCGTTGATGTGCTGGTTATCATTCCCTACAACGGTCAGGTATTGAGTAACGTAGTGGCAGAAGCCAAACGTGAAGGGATTAAAGTGCTTGCCTATGACCGCATGATAAATAACGCCGACATCGATTTTTATATTTCCTTTGATAATGAAAAAGTGGGTGAAATGCAGGCGGAAAGCCTGGTGAAAAAGGTACCAAAAGGAAATTACTTCCTGATGGGCGGCTCACCTGTAGATAATAACGCCCGCCTGTTCCGCGCAGGACAAATGAAGGTGTTAAAACCTTACATCGATAACGGCAGTATTAAAATTGTTGGCGACCAGTGGGTGGATGCCTGGCTGCCGGAAAACGCGCTGAAAATTATGGAAAATGCCCTGACCGCCAATAAAAACAATATTGACGCAGTTGTCGCCTCTAACGATGCCACTGCGGGCGGTGCCATTCAGGCGCTAAGCGCTCAGGGGCTGGCCGGTAAAGTGGCCATTTCCGGGCAGGATGCGGATTTGGCTGCCATCAAACGCATTATGAACGGCACCCAGACCATGACCGTGTACAAACCCATCAAAGAGCTGGCTACCGAAGCCGCGAAGATTGCCATCGAGCTGGGCAACGGTCAGACGCCAGCCAGCAACGCCACGCTCAATAACGGCCTGAAAGACGTGCCAGCGCGCCTGTTGACACCGATTGAGGTCAACAAAGACAACATCGACAGCACCGTGGTGAAAGACGGTTTCCACAAGAAAAGCGAACTCTAATCGCGCTACGCGAAGGAGAGTAAACGATGTTGCTGGAAATGAAGAACATCACTAAGCGCTTTGGCGCGGTGAAGGCGCTGGATAACGTCAGCCTGCAGCTGGATGCCGGTGAAGTGCTGTCGCTGTGCGGTGAAAACGGCTCTGGCAAATCGACGCTGATGAAAATCCTGTGCGGGCTCTATCCGCACGGGGATTTCGACGGGCAGATTCGCTTTGCCGGGGAGGATATTCAGGCGCAAACCATCCGCGATACCGAACGCAAAGGCATTGTCATCATCCATCAGGAGCTGGCGCTGGTGCGGCAGCTCACGGTGATGGAGAACATCTTTCTCGGCGCAGAGCTGGGGCGCTTCGGCATGGTAGATGATGAAACCATGACGCTGCGCTGCCAGCAGCTGCTGGAGCGCGTCAAACTCAACGTCTCGCCGGATACGCGCGTGGGTGAGCTTGGCCTGGGGCAACAACAGCTGGTGGAGATTGCCCGTGCCCTTAACAAACAGGTGCGCTTACTGATCCTGGATGAACCCACCTCATCGCTGACCGAGCAGGAGACGACAGTGCTGCTCAGCATCATCCAGAACCTGCGCGGACACGGCATTGCCTGCGTGTACATCTCGCACAAGCTCAATGAAGTGAAGGCTATCTCGGACACGATCTGTGTCATCCGCGATGGTCAGCACATCGCCACCCGGCCAGCGGCAGGCCTGAGCGAAGATGACATCATCACCATGATGGTCGGACGCGAACTCACGGCGCTTTATCCTCATTCGCCTCACGACATTGGCGACACGGTATTGCAGGTCGATAACCTGACAGCCTGGCATCCGGTTAACCGTCACGTGAAGCGGGTGAATAACGTCTCCTTCACCCTGCGAAAGGGCGAAATTCTCGGCATCGCCGGATTAGTCGGAGCAGGCCGAACCGAAACCGTGCAGTGCCTGTTTGGCGTCTGGCCGGGACGCTGGCAGGGCGACATCGCGATCAATGGCCAAAAAGTCACGATTCGTGACTGCCAGCACGCCATCGCGCACGGCATTGCCATGGTGCCGGAAGATCGTAAAAAAGACGGCATCGTGCCGCTGATGGGCGTAGGCAAAAACATCACGCTGGCCGCGCTGGACCAGTTCAGTCACCGGCTTTCCACCCTTGATGAGGCCAAAGAGCTGCACGCCATCAACGCCGCCATTGCACGACTGCGGGTGAAAACCTCTTCGCCTGAGCTGCCGATTGGTCGCCTCAGCGGCGGTAATCAGCAAAAAGCGATTCTGGCGAAGTGCCTGCTGCTCAACCCGAAAATCCTGATTCTGGACGAGCCGACGCGCGGCATTGATGTTGGGGCGCGCCAGGAGATCTATGTGCTGATCAACGCCCTGGTAAAGCAGGGCATCTCGGTGATTGTGATTTCGTCTGAGCTGCCTGAAGTGCTGGGCCTGAGCGATCGCATTCTGGTTATGCATGAAGGGCAAATCAAAGCCGATCTGATTAACGACAATCTGACTCAGGAGCAGGTGATGGAAGCCGCCCTGCGGAGTGAACATTATGCTTAACAGCGAGAGTAAACCTGCCGTAGCGGCACCGGCTAACAAGCACGTATCCAGCAAGCTCGGCCTGCGTAACCTGCAGGTGCTGGTGATGCTGGGGGCGATTGTCTTGATTGCCCTGTTCTTTACCTGGACCACCGACGGCGCCTGGCTCAGTCCGCGCAACGTCTCTAACCTGCTGCGCCAGACGGCGATCACCGGCATTTTGGCCGTGGGCATGGTGTTTGTGATTATTTCCGCCGAGATCGATCTGTCTGTTGGATCCATGATGGGCCTGCTGGGCGGCGCGGCGGCAATCTTCGATGTCTGGCTGGGCTGGCCGCTGCCGCTGACTATCGTGGTCACGCTGGTGCTGGGGCTGTTGCTCGGCACCTGGAACGGTTGGTGGATAGCTTATCGCAAGGTCCCTTCATTTATCGTTACCCTGGCCGGTATGCTGGCGTTTCGCGGCATTCTGGTGGGCATCACCGATGGCACTACCGTGGCACCGACAAGCCCGGCGATGTCGCAGATCGGTCAAAGCTATCTGCCCGGCGGTATCGGTTTTGGCTTTGGCTTTGCGGGCCTGGCGCTGTTTATTCTGTGGCAGTGGCGCCTGCGGCTGCGCCGTCAGCAACTGGGTCTGGCTCAGCCAGCCGCCACCGGGACCGTAGCGCGGCAGGCCATTACCGCCGTTCTGGTACTGGGTGCGATCTGGCTGCTGAATGATTATCGCGGCGTACCGACACCGGTCCTGCTGCTGGCATTGCTCATGCTGGTGGGGATGTTTATGGCCACCCGCACCGCCTTCGGGCGGCGTATCTATGCTATTGGCGGCAACATTGATGCCGCGCGGCTCTCCGGCATCAACGTGGCGCGCACCAAGCTGGCGGTATTTGCCATCAACGGCCTGATGGTGGCGATTGCCGGGCTAATCCTCAGTTCGCGCCTGGGGGCCGGTTCGCCTTCCGCCGGGAATATCGCCGAGCTGGATGCGATCGCGGCCTGCGTTATTGGTGGTACCAGCCTGGCCGGCGGAGTCGGTTCCGTCGCGGGCGCGGTGATGGGCGCGTTTATTATGGCCTCGCTGGATAACGGCATGAGTATGATGGATGTGCCGACCTTCTGGCAGTACATCGTTAAAGGTGCGATTTTGCTGCTGGCCGTGTGGATGGACACTGCAACGCGCCGCCGCCTGTAATCGTGTGAACGATCACACTGTGGCGCAAACCATTTCTGTGGCGCATCCGGCTGTGCTATGCAATGCGCTGGGAGTTAAAGGGATGTGCCACTATGCATGAAAAACGATACCGCATTACCCTGCTGTTTAACGCCAACAAGGTTTACGATCGTCAGGTGGTAGAAGGCGTTGGCGAGTATTTACAGGCTTCGCAGACCAACTGGGATATTTTCATTGAGGAGGACTTCCGCTGCCGCATTGAGAATATCCATGAATGGCTGGGCGACGGCGTCATCGCAGATTATGACGACAGTGCCATTGAGCGTTCGCTGGCGGACGTGGCAGTGCCGATTGTCGGCGTAGGCGGCTCCTATCACCGTGAAGAGGATTATCCGCCAGTACACTACATCGCCACCGACAACAGTGCGCTGGTGGAAAGTGCCTTTCTGCACCTGAAAGCGCGCGGCATCAACCGTTTCGCCTTTTACGGTTTACCGGCTTCCAGCGGCAAACGCTGGGCGCAGGAACGCGAACTGGCGTTTCGTAAAATGGTGATGCGCGAACGTTACATGGGCGTCGTCTATCAGGGCATGGAGACTGCCTCTGAGAACTGGCAGCATGCACAAAACCGCCTGGCCGACTGGCTGCAAACGCTTCCTCCCCATACCGGCATTATTGCCGTCACCGACGCCCGCGCGCGTCATCTGCTGCAGGCCTGCGAATACCTGAAGATTCCGGTGCCGGAGAAGCTGTGCGTGATTGGTATTGATAACGAAGAGCTGACGCGTTACCTGTCGCGGGTAGCGCTGTCCTCCGTGGTTCAGGGCTCGCGCCAGATGGGTTACCAGGCCGCCAAACTGCTGCATCGCCTGCTGGATAAGCAAACCCTGCCTCTGCAGCGTATCTTAGTACCGCCGGTAAAAGTCATTGCCCGCCGCTCTACGGACTTTCGCTCACTGCACGATCCCGCCGTGATCCAGGCGATGCACTTTATCCGCTTCAACGCCTGCAAGGGCATTAAGGTAGAGCAGGTGCTGGATGCGATTGGCATGTCGCGCTCAAACCTGGAGAAGCGTTTCCGGGATGAAACCGGCGACACGATTCATGCCATGATCCACCGTGAGAAGCTGGAGAAGGCAAGGGAGCTGCTGGCAGGCTCGTCGCTGAGCATCAATGAGATCTCCCAGATGTGCGGCTACCCGTCGCTCCAGTATTTCTACTCCGTGTTTAAAAAAAGCTATGCCACCACGCCGAAGGAGTACCGGCAGGAGAATGGTGAGGTGATGTAGATGCTTAACGCTTGCCTGGATCGCTGCATGAGGCAATAAGGTTAACCGCATCATTCGACCTTTTCACGAGCAACACTCGCGTATTCTGCTGAAGCTGGATGGCAAGAAACGGACAAAGGCACAGTAAAAAAACGCTCACCAAGGGTGCCAGCTGACTCCCTTTCAAAAGGACAGGAAAACGCCAGCGCGAAAATATCGTCTTAGTATTTTGGTCACACCGTCTCACTTCTGCGCATCGGCTTGACGATGCTCTTAGTGAAGATGCCCTGCTGATAGCACCTGTCGTTATCATTACTGATAGTGCACCAATGTGCCTGCAAGAGTCGGGTAAAGCTCACCCGCATCGTCATCGCTTAGTTGTTGTTTTAACCAAAAGGAATTTCCAATGCTCAAGGTCCGCAAAGCCATACCAGAGGATTACTCTGCCTGGCTAACCCTCTGGAAAGGGTATCTGCATTTTTACGGACAGAACCTGGACGATGCCGTCACGTTATCTACCTGGCAGAGAATACAGTCGCCCGAATCAGCGTTAATGTGTTGGCTGGCCGAATTTGATGGCAAGGTGACGGGCTTCGTGGTCTGCGTGATACATGAAGGCACATGGTTTACACAGCCCGTATGCTATCTGGAAGATCTCTTCGTTGAAGAAAATGCGCGTGGCGTGGGAGCGGGAAAAGCGCTCATCACGAGGGTCTGCGATGAAGCCCGTGAGGCGGGCTGGGCAAAGGTGTACTGGGTGACAAATGAAAATAACCCCGCACGTAAACTCTACGACAAGCTAGCCCAGGTTGATGATGTTGTTCGCTACAACATCAGATTCTGAAAACCGACCTCTCAGCACCTTCCCAATCGCACAGGAGACTGCCCTTATTAAAATAATAAGGGCAGAGATTAATAACCCCTCTCCCCTTATTATTGGCATCTGCCAATAATAAAAATAATCTGTGATAAATATCTCAATATTATAGTATTAAGATTCATTACGACCCTTATTCATTTTCCCTCTGTTTTCAACGGCGCAGGAAGGCTTCTCCAGCGGCTGACATTCCGAAAATAGAAAAACCCCCATTGAAATAAACTGTGCGCGATCACAAGATGGATTTGTTTACTAAAAAACAATAATCAGTAAATTTTGAGGCCAGTTATGCAAAACATACTGTTACCGACCACCTTCCAGCTCCAGAAGGCATTTTTCCGTACCCAACCCGTAGAGATCGTCAAGGCAGCGGGGTGCAGCGCGACGTTATTTACCTATGAATCAGGAATCGAAGCCGTGCGGCTGAAAAATGCCCGCGGTCATCTGGTGGTGCTTCCTTATTTTGGTCAGATGATCTGGCAGGCCATGTTTGATGGCGTTGACCTGACAATGCAAAGCCGTTTTACCGAGCCACGTCCTGCCAGCGATATTGTCGGCACCTACGGCTGCTTTATGTATCACTCAGGGCTGCTGCGCAACGGTAACCCCACAGCGGAAGACACGCACGCTCTGCACGGTGAAATGCCTGTTGCACCTATGCAGCGGGCACGTATTGAAACGGGCGAGGATGCGCAGGGGCCGTGGCTGGCGCTGGTGAGTGAGCGTGAATACCTGATGGGATTTGGTGACCATTATCTGGCCCAGCCGCGGGTGGTTATCCGTCCGGACAGCGCGACCTTTGAGGTGTGCATGGAGGTAGAGAACCTGTCGCGCAATCCCATGGATCTGATGTACATGTGCCATGCTAACTTTGCCTATGTCGAAGGCGCTCGCATCATTCAGCCTGCGGCCTTTACGGCGGCCGACACGGTGATCCGTTCGTCAGTACCGGCCATCGTGAAAGCGAATGATGCCTATCTGGCAAGGCTTGAGCAGCTCAGGCACGATCCCGCCAGCACAGAAGTGCTTAGCGCTGAGTTGCAGCCCGATCCCGAACTGGTTTTCTACATCAAAAATCTGCGTAAAGCCGAGGATGGTCAGGTCCATGTCATGCTCAGGCGGCCGGAAGGTGATGCCTTTACGGTGAACTATAACCCGAAACACTTCCCGTTTCTGACGCGCTGGATTCTGGCGAATAACATGCAGAAGGTGTGCGCCTTCGCGATGCCGGCGACCTGCGGCGTTGAAGGTTATCAGGCAGAAAAGCGTGCCGGGAATGTGCGGTCACTGGCCGGAGGGGAACGGGCCTGCTTCAGCATGACGCTCGGCTACCTTAACGCGCAGGAAAGCCAGCATGAAGAAGCCCTGATCCAGGATTCAGTTTGATCGCTGCCGCGATTTTGTTAATGAAATGTGTGAGCTTTATCAAAGAAGGAATCTTTATTAGTGGCAGGTAATTTACTTTGCTATTCATTTAAGTAAATTCTTGAGTGTACCAGGACAATTATGCGGTTTGTTTTGGAAAACGGGAAAAACCCTTAACCGGTAGAACGGTTTATTTTCTCTTTTTATTACTACGAATACCCACTTTTCAGGGTTGATTATTTATTTGCTGTCGTCATTGCTGGCAGCGGACGCTTTATATCAATTTCTGACAAGAGAAGATTTCATCATGTTAATGATAACCAGGGGTAGCAAAATGAATCGCCGCAATATAATTAAACTGTTAAGCATCTCTACGCTGTTATCCGTCTCAGTAAGTTTAGCCTTTCCCATGTCCGCACTGGCCTCCGAAACCAAAACCATGGTGACCGTGGTGAAAGAAGCCGGTGTGCCCTGGTTCAATATCCTTAATCAGGGATTAAAAGAGGGCGGCGAAAAAAACAATCTTAAAACCTCAATGGTGGGACCCACGCGAGCCGATCCTGCGCAGCAGGTGAAGCTGATTGAAGATTTGATTGCCAAAAAAGTTGATGTGATTGGTTTGGTTCCGCTGGATACCAAAGTCACCGCGCAGGTCGTGAAGCGTGCGCGTGATGCGGGCATCATGGTGATCACCCAGGAAGGTCCAAACCAGGAAGGCAAAACCTGGGATGTGGAGCTCATGAGCGCGAAAGCTTACGGCGAAGCACAGATGAAAGCCCTGGCGCGCGAGATGGGTGAAAAAGGGGAATACGTCGTGCTGGTCGGCACATTGACGACCACGGGTCACAATCAGTGGGCCGATGCCGCTATCGCCTACCAAAAAGAGCACTACCCGAATATGAAACTGGCCGCCGACCGCTTTCCTGGCGCGGACTTTATCGATGAATCCGAACGGGTTACGCAGGATATTCTTAAAGCACATCCGAACGTGACGGGCATTATGTCGATGGGCTCGAACGGTCCGATCGGTGCAGGTAACGTGCTGAAAAAGCGTCATCTGGAGAAAAAAATCGCCCTGGTGGGGACCACTATTCCCTCCCAGGCGCGGGCATACATTATGTCTGGTGTGATTCGTGAAGGTTTCTTGTGGAGTCCGAAAGAAGCCGGACTGGCCATGACGGATGTGGCCCGCCTCGCGCTGGATAATGCGGAATTCAAAACCGGCATGACCATTCCGGGTTTGGGGGAAGCCACTGTGGATAACGAAAACAAGGTGATCATGGTGGACCGCATCCTTCAGATCACCAAAGCCAACGTTAACGATCTCGTCAAACTCGGTCTGTAATTCTCACCATCAATGCTGATGCTGGCCAGGTTCAACAGAACCCGGCCAGTTCCCCGTATTCTGATTAGGTAAGGGATAGTGCTATGCCTGCATTTTTACAACTCGATGGCATATCGAAAATATTCGGCGGCGTGCATGCACTTTCAGATGTCAGCCTCACGCTTGAAGAGGGCGAGGTACATTGTCTGTGCGGACAGAATGGCTGCGGTAAGTCGACGTTGATCAAAGTGATGTCTGGCGTACATCAGCCCGAGCCGGGTGGCCGTATTACGATTAGCGGAAATGAGGTTTCGCCGCTAACGCCAGTAGAAAGCACCCGTCTGGGCGTGCAGGTGATCTATCAGGACCTGTCTCTGTTCCCTAATTTAACCGTGGCGGAGAACATTGCCATCGGTCAGCATACCGGCCGCTTTAAACGGGTTAACTGGAAAAAGATTTATGAGATAGCGGCCGAAGCGGTTGCGCGCATTGGCGTTTCGCTCGACCTGAATGACAAAGTGGCTGATATCTCTATTGCTCAGCGTCAGCTGGTGGCAATTTGCCGGGCGATGGCGGCGAATGCCCGGCTGGTGATTATGGATGAACCCACCTCCTCCCTGACGCGCCATGAAGTGGACGCCTTACTGAAGCTCACCCTGCAGCTTAAACAGCGCGGCATCACGATTGTTTTTGTCAGCCATCGTCTGGATGAAGTGCTGGAAATTGCCGATCGCGTGACCGTGATGCGCGATGGCGTGAAGCTGGGCACCTTTGATGCCCGCGAGATGTCAGACCGTAAACTGGCCACGCTGATGACGGGTAAAGAGTTCCATTATGAATCCGTTGCCAAAGACAGACCGCAAACCGAAACGGTGCTCGAAGTCAGCAACTTGTCCCGTAAAGGTGAGTATCGGGATATTTCGTTTGATATCCGGCGTGGCGAAATTCTCGGTCTCACCGGCCTGTTGGGGTCGGGACGCACCGAATTAGCGCTGAGCCTGTTTGGTCTGACGCGCCCACATCAGGGCGAAATAAAACTCCACGGTCATGCCGTACAAATGCGATCTAACCGCGATGCTATTGAACACGGCATTGCCTATCTGTCAGAAGATCGTCTGGGACTGGGCCTGGTACTGGAGCAGTCCATTAGCGCTAACATTACGCTTTCTGTAGTGGAGAAGCTGGTGAACAAAGCCGGACTCATTCGTGACGACCTGTATGAGCAAACGGTCAACGACGCGATTGCCTCCCTGTCTATCAAAGCCGGTAATCCCGACAACAAAGTCAAAACCCTGTCAGGCGGCAATCAGCAGCGGGTGGTACTGGCAAAATGGCTGGCGACGCAACCCAAACTGCTGATCCTGGACAGCCCCACCGTGGGCGTCGATATTCATGCCAAAGACGGTATTTACGCCATCGTGCGGAAACTCGCCGCCAGCGGTATTGCCATCATCATGATTTCCGATGAGATTCCCGAGATTTATTATCACAGCGATCGGGTGTTAGTGATGCGCGGCGGCAGGCTTAATGGGGAATACTTCCCTGGCCGCTGCAGCGAAGAAGAATTAAAGGAGGCAGTAAATGCGTGATTTCCTCCCGCGCTTTATTCACACCCACGAATGCCGCCTGTTGGCGGTAATGACCCTGATGATTGTGTTCCTGACCGTATTCACCACGGAGTTCGCAACCTTACAAAACCTCCTGGACGTTTCAGGCGCAACAGCCTTTATTGGCATCATGGCTGCGGGCCTGCTGGTGGTGATTATTACCGGCGGCATCGATCTCTCTTTTGCGGCCACCGCCTCCATTACCCAGTATGTCGCCCTGACCTTAGCGAACAATATGGGGCTGGGCTGGGTGGGCATTTTTGCCGTTGCTATCGGCCTGGGCATCGTACTGGGTTTTATCAATGGCGTGCTGGTTAACGTGCTGCGGACCTCCGCGCTGATTATCACTATTGCAACGCTAAACGTTTTCTTCGGCATTCTGCTGACGGTGACCAGCGGCCAGGACATTTTCATGCTGCCGGACTGGTTTAACGCCGGGTTTGAACTGGTGTTCTATACCGATGCGCAAGGGGCTACCTATGCGCTGAACTTCCAGATTATCGCTCTGGTTCTGGCGTTTGTGTTGACGTGGCTGCTGCTCAACCGAAGTAACACCGGCCGACAAATCTATGCCACCGGTGGCAACCCGGATGCCGCGCAACGCGTAGGCTTCAACGTGTTCAAACTGAATATGCTGGTTTATGGCTACATGGGGGCGCTGGCTGGTCTGGCGTCGCTGGTTCAGGCACAACTTGCCCAGTCGGTTTCCCCGACGGCACTGGTTGGCAGGGAACTGGACGTGGTAGCGGCGGTGGTCATCGGCGGTGCCAGCCTGACCGGCGGTAAGGGAACCGTTCTGGGCACCGTCCTGGGCGTGGTGCTGATTGCAGTGATGCAGAATGGCCTGATCCTGCTGGGTGTTTCATCTTACTGGTCGTTGTTCAGCACCGGCCTGGTGATCATCGCCGCTATGATCATGATGGCCAGAGAAACCCGCAAACAGAACAAGCTCGTCGATGAAGGAGCAATATCATGAAGCAGACTGGCAACGTGTTGGAGCAGGTGGAAAAACGGCTGGGTACCACCAACGTCCGGCTGCTGTTTATTCTGATAGTTATGGTGATCGGTCTTGGGCTGCTTGAAGGCGACAAACTGTTTGCGGCGGCAGGTTTGCGATCGATGGGCTTCCAGCTGCCGGAACTGGGATTTCTTGCACTCGCCATGATGATTCCTATGCTTTCCGGCGGTATCGATCTTTCGATCATCGCCACCGCCAACTTGTGCGCGTTAACGGTCGCCTACACCTTGACCACCTTCATGCCTGAAATGCAGGGGGCATCAGGGGATCTGCTACAAATTGGCGCACTGCTGCTGGGCCTTGTGTTGTCAGCGCTGGTGGGTTTGCTGAATGGCGTGCTGGTGGCCTACCTGCGCGTGCCGCCGATGCTGGCGACGCTGGGCACGATGACGGCGGTGAAGGGCATTGCCATCGGATTCAGCCATGGCGATGTGATTTCCGGCTTTCCGGCGCCGATTGTGTTTATCGGGAACGGTACGGTGTTTGGCATCCCTTTTGCACTCATCATTTTTGCACTGGCGATTATTCCGTTAAGCATTTTCGTCAATAAAACCCCACTGGGCAAATCGATTGCCATGATCGGCTCCAATGAAAGAGCGGCCCATTATTCCGGCATTAACACGCGCAAAAGCCTGGTATGGGTTTATCTGATCTCGGGCTTATTTGCCGGTATCGCGGGCATTATCATGATGGCGCGTTTCGATTCGGCGAATGCGGCCTACGGTGAAAGCTACCTGCTGGTCGCTATTCTGGCTGCGGTACTGGGCGGGGTCGATCCGCTGGGTGGATTTGGCCGGGTCAGCGGCGTGATTCTGTCGCTGCTGATTCTGCAGTTGGTGTCTACCGCCTCGATTCTGCTCGATCTTAGCCAGTTCATCACGCTCGCGTTGTGGGGCGCGATTTTGATAGTGGCATCGGGCGGTGTTGTGCTTAAAGAGTGGCTCTCTGAGCGGCGGAAGCTCCGCAATAAAGCGCCTGCTGTCACACGAAAGGCGTAAGTTTTGTAAACCCTGTTGATGCATCGCCATGCCGACCATGGGGCGGCGTGGCGATCGGACCTCATGACATGATAGATTTAAAAAATAATCATCCAACAAGGTATGTCATGAGTAATCGAGCTGATGATGTCAGTGCTATAGGTCCCCGGTTACGACTAATGATCGCCTCATTAACTTCTCTTGAAGCCCGGTTGGTTCACGCCGTGTTATCAAGCGATTTTGATGAGAATGTCTCTATCAAAGCCATTGCCAGCCGTTGCGAAATGTCAGAGGCGATGGTGGTGAAGACAGCAAAGAAGCTGGGTTTCAAGGGTTTCAAAGAGTTACGCATAAAAGCAGCCCTGTATAACCGCCTGCCCATCACCGAAATGCATCAGGAGCTTTCTCCCAGCGATACCACGCGTGAGATCGTCAGTAAGGTCTTTCGCACCTCTGTTCAGGCTATTGAAGAAACACTGGCTATCCTGGATATGGCGGCCTTTGAAAAAGCCGCAGATCTGCTGGCAAACGCCCGCCAGCGAGACTTCTACGGCTTCGGCGGCTCGGCGCAAATCGCGCGGGATGCGGTGCATAAGTTTTTGCGCATCGGCACGCGGTCGGCCGCCTACGACGATCCGCATATGATGTTGATGTCGGCTGCGTTACTGAACGAACAGGATGTGGTTGTCGCCATTTCACATTCCGGCCGCACTAAAGACATTATCGAAGCGGTGAAGGCCGCGCAGCTGCAAGGCGTCCCGGTCATTGCCATTACTAATTCCATTGGTTCACCACTGGCTAACCTTGCCGATACCGTTATCTGCTCGACCGCCCAGGGCTCGCCGCTGACCGGTGAAAACGCGGCTGCGCGCATCGCGCAGTTAAATATCCTGGACGCGCTGTTCGTTGTCGTCGCGCAGCGTGACTATGCCCAGGCCGAACGCCAACTGGGCCGCACGATGCTGGCCGTTGCCCATAAACGCAAATAGCGATAACCACTTTTCACAGGAGCCTCGAATGGCAACACGGGAGCATCATTATCAGGTCAACGTGCGCTGGACGGGTAATCGCGGCGCCGGGACGCAGTCTTACACGGCCTATGACCGAAACGGCGAACTGTCCGGTGAAGGTAAAGCCACGGTCGCACTTAGTGCCGATCCGGCATTTCGTGGTGATGCCGCGCGCTGGAATCCAGAGGAGCTCTTGCTGGCGTCAGTATCGGCCTGCCATAAGCTGTGGTATCTGCATCTTTGCGCCGATGCCGGCATTATTATTGACGCTTATGAGGATTCAGCTGAAGGCACCATGGTCGAAGGGGATCGTGGCCATTTTACCCGCATTACGCTAAAACCCAGAGTGGCGCTGCGTAATAAAGATGATGTAGCCCGAGCCGAAGCACTGCATCATCACGCCCACGAAGCCTGTTTTATCGCAAATTCACTGAATTTTCCGGTGAGTTTTGAACCGATGTTTGTTTAAGAATACAGGGCAACGTCTCAGTTAAAACAGATACTGATTCAACGCTTTTGTCAGCCATGGTTGCGCGCCATGCCAGAGCAGTCGATTGGCGCTTAACGCCTTGATGTGATCAGGCTTCGGCACCGATCTCCGTTTTCCTTTAGCGCCCATTTTCTGTTGCATTACTCACGGCGATCGTTGATGTCGGAACCCGTCGTACCGCTGTAATCAGCATCAGAACCACGATATTAAGACCAATGACACTTTCCCAGGCCAGCCAGAATCCCAGTCGATCGGCCATAACGCTTAATCCCAGGCCTAATACCGTTGAGAGACAGATAAATACAATCTCGTTAAAGGAGAGGATACGAGCCAGCGCCTGGCTGTCTGACTGGGTCATGATCAGTGTGTTTCGTCTTACCCTGATGTGGCAATGGCAGAAGGCGATAAGGAAAAGGCACGCATATACGGCGCTGAGGGTTTTAAAGAGTAAAGGAAGCAGTAAACCCAGGGTAAAAACCGTGCCAAAAAGCAGATATACAGATTTCAGGGTCGGCAGATAGCGCTGAGAATTTAACATGCTACCCGCAATTGCGCCCAGCCCGTAAGGAACCACCAGAATCGCGTATGCGCTCACTGGGGCACCGATCTGTGTAAACAGCGCAGGATATAAGGCATTTAGAAACACCACACAGATATATGGAAACAAAGAAAGCAGTTCTACAACGCGTTTTTGTTCCCCCAGAAAGAAATCATAACCTTTAACATACATGCCACCTTTTAACGTTTTATGGCTTTCAGGTTCAGCGCCGCTGACATTATCCACCGGAATAAAAACGTTAATCAGTAATGACAGCGTGAAGCAGAGAAGCATAACCAAGCACACGTTGTGAATAGATTTGTCCTGAAGGATAAAAAACGCCACGCCCCCTGAAAGAAACGTTATTCCCTGCCTGACCATTTCCAACAATCGGTTCGCGTGGTAAAGCTTTTGCTCAGGCAACACCTTTTTCATATAGGTGGCGCGAATGACCTGATCAGAGGCGCGAATCAACGTAAATACGGATGTGGATAACAAAATGACCGTAAACGAAAGGAGGGCACTGAGCTCGCCTGGATTGATTAAAAAAAAGGCCAGAGCGTTGATGGCGCCCAGGACATACATAATCGTCAGCATCCGCTTACATGTCGTTTTATCCGTTATATGTCCAATGAAGGGCAGAGCAAAGAACGTGATGATGTAGCCCGATGACAAGACCGTTGAGACCAGCAAACTCGACCCGAATGTACTCTCAATAAACCAGGCGATGGCAGTAAAAAACACTGCCATTGAAACACCTGACGTAAGCGCCGAGAGCAGGACAGGAAACATAGTCAAATCCCGAAGTAGTCGACCCGCTGCCGAGGAATATAGTTACCTTCTTTCGAGTAATACTCCTCAATTTCAAGGCACTGAAGATCGATGGCATGCTTGATATCGTGTAGGGCATTCAGTATGAAGGACGTTTCTTCCATGTTAGCCAGTGTAACAAGATGCAGATGATCGTCCAGAAGACGTGAATGGCCTAATTCATAATCAATTTGAGAGTGTTTGAAGAAAGGTTCAAGAGTTCCAGGCTGAAGATCGTAATGGCTATTAATGTCCTGAATGGCATTTTTCACCTCAGCCTCGTCAAAATCGTGAGACTCGATCACTTTTGCAATCAGAAAGACCGTCGAGGGATGTGTTATGAACAGCGCCTTCATCATATTAATCAAATTCAGTGTTGAAACGAGCGGAATGGCATTTTCAACTTCTTCCTGCTTCATACCTAATTTAATTAGAGTTTCTAATATGAATGATTCGTGGCCAGTTTCCTGTAGCTTATAAGTCATCAGTACAGACTGAAGTTCAGGGTTGTCTGTACTCTTAATGGCGACGTTAATGATGTCCGGAAAGGCCTTAATGTAATGCCAGGTTTCTATGAAGAAGCCTGTCAGAACGTTACGGTGCGTATCGCCATAAAGAAATTTATTGAACAGATGCGTTTCTTCAACCTGCTCGGCCCACATTTCACACGCCTGAATTGTTTTTTCAAGGATGTCTTCATTGTGCGGTTTTTTTTCGTTTCTGAGCATCCCAATATCGCTAAGAGAAGTCACCATCTCCTCAATGCGCTGAACGGGAACGTTGGTTTTTTTAGCAATGTCAGCGATGGTATTATGGCCGGTGCAGTAACCACGTATTTTATAAAAATCTTGCGCATCCCCTTGTTCTACTTCGTATAGCCCACCCGTGAAGCGAAGGTAGTGCTCACCATCTTCGTTAGTGGTCCAGAGGTTATGAACAAATTTGGGTGAGGTTTGATAATTTTTTTGCATGGCATTTTTTCCTTCAGCGCGGACAGCAGGGCCGGTGCAAACGACCGGCCCCGATTTTTATATGCATGGGTTAGCCGCAGGTTGCGCCGCCCAGTTTTTTCGTGGATTTCTTGCTAACTTTTTTCAGTTTCATGGTTAGTTCCTCTGTTTAGGATCGGTAAGCCTGATAACAGGCGTTCAGATTGTTTACATAAACTGATGTTTTGGTAAAGTTACTGTACGTTTTTTTGTTGGAAATATTAGACATACTTCTCATTTATGCAGGGTTCTGACTGGTTGAATCGCAGTAATTCTGCGCATCAGGTCGCGTTGGGATAAGGATGACTTTTGGTGGAGGTGATGCTGCCGGGACGGGGTTGAAGACAGGCAAGGTCGACAGGGGTTCTTAACTCGACGCGGGGCGCGGTCAGGAAGGCATGAGCGTGGGATGAAACGAGACGAGAGTTGACGACATGTATCATTTTCGTCTGAGGGTTAGCGCGAATCATTGTTCTGTCGGCATCCAGAGGTCGTGCTTAAAAAAACACCGACCATCCTCAAGTTTATCTCATCATTGCCGATACTTTATGCGCAACTGGCGAAATCCGTCGCCGGTATTATGTGACCCCCATTCGGGGCTCAGTCAACATAAGGAGCAACTGCATGGATATTCAGCAACTCACAACGCTGTCTGCAGGGTTGGAGCAATGGCAGGCACGTGGTGAAGCCAATGCGACGCTGTTAAAGAAAACCCTGAACCAACAGGCAGATACCATCACGACACTGGTTGAAGGCGTCACCGCGCTTCCTGCTAACCCGGCGGTAGGGCGCAATATCAACACCACCGCCTGACGGATCCCCCGGGCGGCTTTTGTTGTGTCGCCCGTTTTAAATGCACCACGCAATCAATTGTTTTGCGTTGAGTGTGCCCGGCTAACCGCCTTCTCAACGCCTCCATGACAAGCAACTCATCCCTCATCCGCTTTCTAAAACCTGCTATGGCAATCATTACCCATGTTCTTCAGTCAATCCGGCAGAACTAAAAGCAGCAAAGCGCTATCAGTGCAATAGATAGCATGATCACAATAACGGCACTTATTGTTAACTATGTATTAATAACAGTGGTTATCATTATCCCCATCGAAAGCGAACCGCTTTCCCGCTTACAAGATAAGGAACAGGATTATGAAAACCATGAAAACACTTTCACTTGCCGCCGTTGCTGCGCTCTCACTGATGTCAGCTTCCGCTTTTGCACAAACCGTTACCGCCACCGGTTCAACGCTCGATGGCACAGAAGCGAAAATTGCTGCCCAGGCTGAGCAGCAGGGCGCACAGTATAAAATCATCGAAGCCAATACCAACGATCGTGTTCACATGACTGCTGAGCTGTATAAATAACAGCGTTATGTTGAGCAAAGCGAAAGAGCTGCCTGATGGCAGCTTTTTTTTTGGGCTTTTATCGCGGACGATGAGAACGTCTTCTTTCGCCGATAGCGCGATTGACCTGAAGTGCACATGTTTCTCAGCACAATGACAGTTTTCCCCTTTTAACGCGGTCATCAGGCAGCGCTGCGTCCGGTATTCAGCCCTGTATCGAAGTTATTAACCTTGTCACAATCTTTTGCTTGTTTATTCGCCATTGTCTCAAGCCCGTTCTTTATCCTGCCGATAACTCATCCAGACCACTCAATATGGCAGTATAAAAATGACAATATTAAAAAAACTATTTTCTGTTTTTCCTAAACACCAGCATAAACACGCCGCCGATTCGCTCAGAGCACTGGACGATGCGGTTCCGATCATCGAATTTACCCCAGATGGCATCATTCTTCGCGCAAATGCCCTGTTTCTGAGCAAGATGGGTTACGACGCGAAAGAGATTGTGGGTCGTCACCACAGTATGTTTTGCCCGCCATCAATGGTGAACTCAGCCGAGTACCGCCAGTTCTGGCTGCGCCTTGCCAGCGGCAAGAGCTTTAGTGGTAAATACCTGCGCCTGGGCAAAGACAGCCATCCGGTCTGGCTGGAAGCCAGCTATGTGTCAGTAAAAGACAAACATGGCCGCGTCATCAAGGTGATTAAGCTGGCAGCAGATATCTCCGAGCGTATCAGTGAGGCACAGCAGCAGGATGCGCTGGTGCAGGCCATCAGCCGTTCAATGGCGGTCATCGCGTTTAATAAAGCCGGTGAAGTGCTGGAGGTAAATGAAAACTTCCTCAAAGCAACGGGCTACAAGGCAGACGAGGTACTGGGCAGGCATCACCGGATGTTCTGCTCTGAGGAGCTGCGCAACAGCCAGGAATATCAGCAGTTTTGGCAGCGTCTGAATCAGGGAGAATTTTTCTCTGGGCAGTATCCGCGGCTCAATCGTAATGGCGAAACTATCTGGCTGCGCGCAACCTATAATCCGGTTTTTGATGCAGAGGGGCGGATGTATAAGATTGTCAAATTCGCCAGTGACGTCACCGAGCAGGTATTGCAGAACCAGCAGGAAAATGAGGCGGCTCAACACGCGTGGAAGATGGCGCAGCAAACCCGCGAAAGCTCGGTAACGGGCGCGGATGTGATTGAAGACAGCGTCAGAACGATGGCCGAAATTGCGAAAGAGATGAACAGCGTATCCGCAGATGTCTTTGGCTTAAACGGACAGTCGGATCGTATTGCTGATATGGTACATACCATTCGCAACATCGCCGAGCAGACGCGTTTCATCGCCCTGAATGCGGCAATAGAGGCGGCCAGGGCCGGCACGTCCGGACGCAGTTTCGCCATTGTGGCAGCTGAAGTCCGGACCCTGGCGGCCCGAATTAATGAAGCGACCGAAGAGATAGGGCGCGTGGTGTCCAGCAATAATCAGCTGGCCAAAAAGGTGCTGGAAGATATCGAAAATAACCTGAAAAACACGGCTCGCGGCGTTAATTTGATGCGTCAGGCCGGAGAGGTGATAGCCAGCATTCAGAGTAATTCAGCGCGAGCCGAGGAAGCGGTCAGAAACGTGTCTCGTTCAGCGTCACCGCGTGTCGCGTAGTTTTTGTTATGCCGGATCGCCTGTTTGCACGGGCGATCCCCCTTTTGACCTGCCGTTTTCTGTTACCCGTCCCGTCAACATTTCACTTTGTTTGCCGCCATTCGATAAGGCACTATGAGTTCCCTCTGTCTTTGCTTCTCCATCGTTGAAAGGAACGTCAGCCGCTATGCCCGTTAATTTCGATCTTAACGATCTCTATGCGTTTCGCGCATTGGTCGAATATGGCAATTTCCGTATTGCAGCGGAATCCATCTGCCTGTCTCAGTCGGCGCTGAGCCGCAGGATCGAGAAGCTGGAAACGGCACTGGGAATCAGGCTGTTTGACAGAACCACTCGCCGGGTCACGCTGACGCTTTATGGTCAGACGTTTGCCGCACGTTCAGAGCAGCTTCTGATCAACTTTGAAGAAGTTATGGCGGATATCAGTAAAGTCAGTCAGGACAGAACAGGCCTGGTGACGGTGGCCACAGTGCCGTCTGCTGCCTATTACTTTATGCCGGATGTGATCCGCCGCTTTCAGGCCCGCTATCCCAGAGTACGTGTCAAAATTATTGACAGTAGCGCAGGCAACGTCATAGAGGCCGTCACCAGCGGTCAGGCAGATTTTGGCATTTGCTTCTCGGGTAATCCGCCGCCTGACACTGAATTTTTACCGCTGGTTGAGGATGTTTACGTGGTTGCCTGTCGGCACGATCATCCTCTTGCCAGCCGTAAAAGTCTGACGTGGAAAGAGTTTTATCAGCAGGATTACGTGGGGCTGGATAAAACTTCAGGCAATCGTAACCTACTTGATTCCGCGCTGGGCCATGTCGTTCCCGCGCGTCCGAGTATCTGCGAAACCCGGCATGTCACAACCATGTTAGGGATGGTTGAAGCGGGAATCGGCATTGCTGCCGTTCCCGCGATGTCGATGCCGTCATCAGGCCATTCGGTGCTGGTTCATCTGCCGCTTACCGATCCGGTAGTGAAACGCACCGTTGGCCTGATCCGGCGCAGCGGACGCATTCAGTCCTACATTGCCGCTGAACTGGAAAAGCTAATTACTGAACGGTATCACTCTGCTTAGCAGGCTGCTGCGCTTTGACCGAGTGCAGGCCCGTGGCATGGACCACTTCCTGAGCCGGAGCTGACGCCAGGAAATCAAGTAGCGCTTTGCCTTCCTCTGGATGCTCAGCTTTGGCTGGCACGGCGCCGGCAAATCGGGTGATGTACTGCACGTCGTCAGGCAGTTCGCCTACAAAGGTCACGCCCGGCACCGGCAGGAGCTCACTCACCTGCTGGAAGCCCAGCGCATAGTGGCCTTTTGCCACTTCAGACGCCACCGGAATGCGCTCCACCTCGTGGGCTTTGCCTTTGACCTTGTCTTCAATGCCTAACTTTTTAAACAACTGATTGCTAACGTATTGACCGCTGGCGCTGTCGGAATAGGCAATGGATTTAGCATTCAGCAGGGTTTTACGCAGTGTGTCATCCGTTTTGATATCGGGTTTGGCATCTCCCTTCTTCACCACAATGCCGATCGGCGAATCGGCCAGCTCAACGCGTGAACCTGGTTTGATCCACCGGTCTTTTTCCAGCTGACTGAGCGCATCGCCCACCATAATCACCACGTCGGCTTTTTCCCCGCGCGCCAGTCGGTTGGGGATCGCCTGCGGGGTTTTGCCCATGGAAGGCCCGGACACCAGAATAATTTTATCGCCACTTTTCGCTTCAAACTGAGGCGTCAGTTTTTCCAGCGCGGCTTTGAAGCCGCCAGAAATCATCACGGTCACATCTTTTGCCAGCACCGCGGTGCTGACCGACGAAAGAACCAACGTGGCAAGGAGTGAACGGTAAATTATTTTCATTATGTAAGCCCTGACTTAATGTTTAACGGCGGTTTGCAGATTGACCGTGCTGCGACGGTACAGGTACAGCGTTGCCAGTAAGGCGCAGACGGCAGCGAAGCTCATCCAGTAACCCGGAGAGGCTTTATCGCCGGTGTACTCAATTAACGCTGTTGAAATCACCGGCGTGAATCCGCCAAAGATGGCGGTCGCGAGGCTGTAAGCCAGTGAAAAGCCTGCTACTCGCACCTCAGCTGGCATGATCTCGGTAAGTGCCGGAATCATCGCGCCGTTGTACAGGCCATAAATAAATGACAGCCACAGCAGGACAGTGAGCATCATGGAGAAGCTGGGGGCAGCAGCCAGCATCGTCAGGGCAGGATACGCGGTCGCCAGCGCGATCAGCGTCATGCTGACCAGGACGGGTTTACGTCCAAAACGGTCAGACAGCGCTCCGCCAACCGGCAGCCACAAAAAGTTAGAAATGGCGACCAGCAGCGTAACCAGCAGGCTGTCCGAGGCGCTGAGCATCAGCACTTTCTTGCCGAAAGTAGGCGCATAAACGGTGATCAGATAGAACGCGGTGGTGGTCATCGCCACCATCAGCATGCCGGCAATCACAACCTGCCAGTTGGCCAGAAGGGTTTTAAACACGTCGCGCATCGCCAGGTGATGACGACGGGCGTTAAATTCCTGGGTTTCTTCGAGCTTGCGGCGCAGAAAGAAAATGAAAGGCACAATCATGCAGCCAAACAGGAACGGAATGCGCCAGCCCCACTCACGAATCGCGCTTTCTTCCAGCACGGCATTCAGGGCAAAGCCCATCGCGGCGGCAACCATAATGGCAACCTGCTGGCTACCGGACTGCCAGCTGGTATAAAAGCCTTTACGGCCCGGCGTGGCGATCTCAGCCAGATAAACGGAAACGCCGCCCAGTTCGGCTCCGGCAGAGAAACCCTGTAACAGGCGGCCGGTTAACACCAGCATCGGTGCCCAAAGCCCAATGCTTTGGTAAGACGGAATCAGGACGATCAGGAAGGTGCCCGCCGCCATAATTGACAGGGTAACAATCAGACCTTTACGTCGGCCGACCTTATCAATGTATGCGCCCAGCACCACAGCACCAATGGGGCGCATCAGGAAGCCTGCGCCGAACACGGCAAAGGTCATCATCAGTGAGGCAAATTCACTGCTCGCAGGAAAGAAGGTATGAGCAATATAGGTGGCATAAAAGCCGAACAGGAAAAAGTCGAACTGCTCCAGAAAGTTGCCTGAGGTAACACGTAATATGGCGCCGGTTCGGGCGCGGGTGGTCATAGGTGAAGTCGAGGAATGCATCGGTATCTCCAGTTTATCATTGACGCTTTTTGCCGCGTCTGTTGCTGAAGACTGGATCAGGAAAATAAAGTAAATAAGCGCAATAAACTCATCGACTAATGCGTACTGTGCATCAATAACCCTAAGCCATTACCTGAGGCTATGTGTAACAAGCCTTTAACAACATGGCGGGATAAACGGTCACCGGTAAACACGGAAAAACGGAATGCGTGTTTTGTGACAAGGTTCATACGGGTTTTTGAAGGCGACCGGGCAGCGTAACGCGATTGTCAGGTTTTATCGGGCGTGCCGGGCGCTGGCCTGGCAGGAGCTAAACTCGCAGCCCGTGGACCTGATCTCCCGCCCTTACCTGAGACCGCCAGACCACAGGGGATGACAACATGCCGTTTGCAACGCGCCAATGCCGATCGGCCCTATACGGGAACCTCCGATCGGCAATGGGTTATCGTTGTTGGAGACAGAATGCGCGTCTGTCATCCGCAGGATGAGATCACTGTTCGGGTTGTGCCTAAAACCAGGCTTCCCACATCGCGCCCAGATTAAAGTCGTCCAGTATTTCGTTCTCCCTGCCGTTCACGCGAGCGGTGCGCGCATTGTCCACTTTGCCCCCGGTGACATAGAAGCGCAGCATAGGACGAAACTCCGGCCCCATGGCAATGGCGATATTTTGCGACAGAGTCAGCTTCCAGCCATGGTTACTGCCGCCTTCATCGTAGTTAACGCGCTGATAACCGGCTTCCAGCCAGGTGGAATGGACGTCATTCCAGAAATACATTGGGCGGACAATTGCGGCGTAGTTCTTCCGGTTATCGCTTTTCAGCCGACTGTTATCGTAGTCGTGATAACCCAACAAATACTCGACCTGTGCCTGCGGGCTAAACAGATGCTTACCCTCAAAGCTGGTATACACAGTGCTGAGGCCCTCGGTTTTGCTGTAAACGCTGTTATCCGAATTGTCAGAATAGCGGGCAATCACTTTATTCACGCCATGGTCGTTAGTGTGGCTCAGTACAAACGCACCCTGCCAGGCTTTCAGGCGGTCCTCACTGTCTACGGCTTTAGAGTCGAAACCGTAATTAGCGTACAGCTCCAGATCGAGTGCGCCCAGCTTGATGCCGTGAATTTTAGAGGTGGCAGCGTAGTTGCCTTTATCCCCGGTACCTGAACCTCCCGTACAGGTGATGCGCGAGGGATTAGACTCATCGCTGAGCACTTCAGGGCTACAGGATTCCACGGCAGCGACGGCGGCCACGTCAAATTTTATCCCGCCCACATCGAAGTTCTTCACGCCCGCGCCCTGGCCATCATGGTTCATCCAGAAATAATCATTGATGTTCTGCTGCGGGCGCTGATGAAAGTCCCGTCCGGCCCAGAGGTAGGCATCAGGATTTGATGCCAGCACATTCGTCACGCCGGCATAGGCCTTTTTCAGATTCACCTCGTCGCCCCAGTGATCGATCATCACATTGACATCCCAGATAGCCCCACTTTGGCTTTTAAACGCCTTGGAGAGCTGGAATTCGCCACCGTTGCCTTCGTTGCCCAGACGGCCAATGCCGGAGGCACCGTTATAAGAACCGTCCACGGCTACATATTTCTGATCGCCGCTTTGATAGTGTGCACCGTAGCGCGCATAGCCGCTGAACGTGACGCCAAAGGGGATTGCCATATCCGGTGACTGGGCCGGGCTTTGCGGGTCGGTCACCACGTCCGTTTTTTTCGCTACGGCTGCATCCATCTTCGCCTGGCGTTCGGCCAGGGCTTTATCAACGGCTTTGGCGACGATGGCGTCGATCTGTTCCTGCGTAAACTCCTGTGCAACGGCGACGGCAGGGCACAGCGCGGCGATCACCGCCAGAGGTAATGGAAGTTTTCGAATAATATTCATGGCTATCTCGTTTGCACAGCGTCCTTCGGGTTGATGATGTTCAACCCGAATAACGACGTGTGTTAATGATCAGACAATAACCATCCTGCGCGGGTTTATTGATGACCAGGGCAAGTTGATTTTTATATTATGTTATTTCCAGAGGTTTTTTGTTTTTCAGCCGATCTCCTGTCATGTTTTTTATTAACGCTGGTAGAGATAAACAATTTCTTCTGCCAGTTCACGAGCCAGCATTGAGGTCATTAAATGATCCTGAGCATGGACCATAATTAAGGTCATTGGCTGGCGGGCTTCACCTGCGTCCTGCTCTATTAATCGGGTTTGCATTTGATGCGCGGTGCGGGAATAGTCGTCGGCCTCCTTTAGCCGGGCTTTTGCCTCATCAACGTCACCCTTACGTGCTGCCTGAAGGGCTTCAAAGCACAGGCTGCGGGCATGCCCGGCATTGACAATAATCGTCATTACCGCGTCTTCAAGTTCAATCATGATCGTGCTCTCAATTAAAACCGTTATTTTCGGCAACCTCAGCAAACCATTTGCCACTCTTTTTAATCGTACGTTTTTGCGTGGCTAAATCTAACTGCACAAAACCGTAACGATTTTTATAACCGTTTAGCCATGACCAGTTATCAATAAATGTCCACATATGATAACCCAGGCAATGACAGCCTTCGCGAATCCCTTTATGCAGCCATTTAAGATGTTCGGAAACAAATTCGATACGATAATCATCCAGAATTTCACCGTTCTGAATAAATCGCTGTTCATTCTCAACGCCCATACCATTTTCAGAAATAAAACAGCGCGGGTTTCCATAATTAACCCGCAGGTTAGTCAGAATATCGTAAATACCGGGCGCGTAAATTTCCCATCCACGATACGGATTCATCTGACGGCCTGGCATTTCATAGTGGTCGAATAACCACTCCGGCATAAAGGGCGCTTCAGCATTGACGGCGCTGTCCCGACACTTCACCCGGCGCGGCTGATAATAGTTCACGCCCAGAAGGTCGATAATGCCGTCGGCAATCAACGCAGCGTCGCCAGGCTGGCAGCGCGGAAGCTGGTGGTACTGACTCAGTAAGCTCAGCAGATCCACGGGATATTCTCCCTTCAGAACCGGATCCAGAAAGCTACGGTTAAACAACAGGTCAGCATGATGTGCGGCTTGCACATCGGCTGGATTCGCCGATCGTGAATAGGACGGCGTGAGGTTCAGCACCACACCAATGTCACCGTCGTAGCCGCCGTTACGCCAGGCGCGTACTGCCAGCGCGTGTGCCAGGACTGTGTGCAAGGCCACGTTAGCCGCTCGTCTGAAGTCCACGACGTTGGGATAATGAAAATCGTACAGATAGCCACCTTCGACCGGCACAATCGGTTCATTGAAGGTAAACCAGTGTTTCACCTTATGGCCGAACAGCGCGAAACAGCGCTGGGCATAGCGGCCAAACGCCTCCACAACCTCACGGTTCTCCCAGCCGCCTTTGTCCTGCATAGCCAGAGGCATATCGAAATGAAACAGGGTGATAAACGGTGTAATGCCCTGCGCCAGTAATGCATCGATGACCTTGTTATAAAAAGCCACGGCGTCAGGATTCACGGCGTCAGTGCCGTCTGGCATCAGGCGCGCCCAGCTCAGCGACGTGCGAAAGCTGTTGTGCCCTAACTGCTTTAGTAATGCGATATCGTGCTGCCAGTGCTGATAAAAGCCCGAGGTGTCTTGTGGGCCAATGCCTTGATGGAAACGGTGAGGCTGTTGCGCAAACCAGCGATCCCAGGTGGTAGGGCTTTTACCGCCATTCAGGCTGTCCCCTTCGGCTTGTAACGCCGAGCTGGCGCTGCCCCACCAGAAATTTTCAGGAAAACGGTAGTTCATTTTATGGGCTCCTTAAGCCTGTGGATGACCGGGCACGGGTTGGCCTGCAGGGGGCGCATCCTTGATTTTTTTCTCTTCTGCTTTAATCAGGCTGCGTTCATAGGCACGCAGGAAGGGTAAGTACATCAGCGCCGACATCAGCATACAAATCAGGCACATCACCAGCGGGCTTAGCGCCCAGTTAGCGGCCCAGGAGGCACCGATCGGGGCGGGCGTGGTCCATGGCGTAAGCGAAACCACCTGGGCGATCCAGCCGAGTTTCGTGGCGGTATAAGCCAGCACGGCATTAATCATTGGAACGCAGACGAAGGGGATAAACAGCAGCGGGTTCATGATGACCGGCGCACCAAACAGGATGGGCTCATTGATATTAAAAAAGCTGGGCACCACGCCCATTTTGCCAATGGTGCGTAAATGTAGCACCCGGCTACGTAGCAGTAAGAAGGCCAGCGGTAAGGTGGAGCCCACTCCGCCAATCAGCAGGTAGTGATCCCAGAACCCCTGTAGATAGACATGCGGCAGCGCGGCTCCCGCCGCCAGGGCGGCCTGGTTAGCAGAGAGGTTAGCCATCCAGAAGGGATTCATAATGCCGGTGACGATCAGTGCACCATGAATACCGGCAAACCAGAAAATCTGACACAGCAGGACGGAAAGCAAAATGGCGGGCAAAGAGTCCGAAGCCGAAACCAGCGGCTCCAGCAAATGCATGATCGCCTGTGGCATAATCATGCCGGTTTGCGCTTCGATAAACAGGTTGAGCGGATGTAACGTTGCGATAATCACCAGTACCGGGATCAGAATCTCGAAGGAGCGTGCCACGCCGGTAGGCACTTCTTTCGGCAGGCGGATCGTGACATTATTTTGTTTTAGCCAGGCATAAACCCGGGTGGCGTAAATGGCGGTAATCAAGGCAGTAAAAATTCCCTGACCGGAAAGATACTGGGTAGAGATCTTTTCATCCGCATAAGGCGCGGCCACCAGTAAAAACGCCATAAATGCCAGCAAACCCGACATGATGGGGTCCAGATTAAACTGGCGGCCCAGGCTGGCACCAATCCCGACCGAGATAAAAAAGGTCATAACGCCCATGCTGAGATTAAACGGCAGCATCAGCTGTTGGCGATAAGTGATGGAAAAGTCCAGCCAGGCACGGGCAACGCTGTTGGTGGTGTCCGCTGAAAACGGCGGGAAGATAAATACCAACATAAACGATCCAATAATCATAAACGGTAGCGCCGCCGTAAAGCCGTCACGAATCGCTATCACATACTTTTGCTGACCTAACTTTCCGGCGAGTGGCGTAATGGACTGTTCAATTACCGTCACCATCGACTGATATAACGAACTCATAATGACACCTTTCTAGTGTGCCGCTTCAATAAGCGACAGAGCGTAATCCAGCACCTTGTCACCGCGTTGCATGCCGTAGTCCGTCATATTGATGGCCTGGACAGGAATGCCGTGGGTGGCAGCTTTTTCTGAGAGCGTGGTTAACATGTACTTCACTTGCGGACCGAGCAGAACGACCTGATAGTTTGGAAACTGCGCATCAAATTCGGAAACGCCCCAGGCATCGATCTGCACACTCAGCCCGCGCTGGTTCGCAACGTCGACCATCTTGCGGACTAAAAGACTCGTGGACATTCCTGCTGAACAACACAACATAATCCTGATCATGAGTAACCCTCCTTTGCGTATAAAACGTGTTACAGACTTGATTTGATATGATACGGAAACCGGTTTCCATTTGATGCAAACGGAAGTGTGACAGGCATCATGATCCCCGTTAAATAAACATTTTTCTTACGATTCAGATCACGTAATTTCAAGCTATTGTCGATAATTGAGAAGAAATGGAAAATCGGTTTCCATGAAAAAACGAAAAAGCTATACTGCCGGTGATGATTATTTGAGCCGCAGGATTAGGGCGTTTTTCAGGGATTCAGCGGGGTTTTCAGGGGAAAAGAATGTCTACTATCAACGATGTATCGCGTCTCGCGGGTGTGTCAAAAGCCACGGTGTCGCGCGTGTTGAGTGGGTCACGCGGTGTAAAAGAAGCCAGCCGCGTTGCGGTATTAAAAGCGGTGGATGAACTCAGTTATCGTCCAAACGTGATCGCTCAGTCATTACTCAGTCAAACCACCGGCTGTATTGGCGTAATTTGCGCACAGGACAACATTAACCAGACCACCGGTTACCTCTATGCGCTGGAAAAACACCTCAGCCAGCACCAAAAACACCTCTTGCTCCGTTTCGCGAACAGCAGGATGGAAGTGATGACCTGCCTTGATGAGCTGACCTGTGGGTTGTGTGACGATGTGTTGATTATCGGCGCGCGCTTCCCGCTGAACCTGAATCAAAAAAACGTTATCCTGGTGGATTGTCTGGAAGCCGGGGACGACGTTAACAGCATTCAGTTCGATCACGCCTTTGCCGCCGAAACCGCCTGCAACTACCTGATAAGCCAAAATCGCCGACAGATTGCTCTGATTCATCCTGACAGAATGGGATTTTCCGATCGGGTTCTGTTGGGTTATAAACACGCGCTGGAAAAAAACTTTCTGCCGTTTAACCGCAACCTTGTGTTTATGGACGCCACATCCTCCTCGGTAGCACTCCAGGAGTTGCTGAATAACGCGTCCACGCTGAATTTCAGCGCATTGCTGGTAGCGGATGAACAACAGGCGCAGAAAGTCATTCCCCAGTTGCAGGCGTTCAACAAAAAGGTTCCCGACGACATTATGGTCTTCAGTCTGGCGGGCTCGTTGAACTTGCCCGGCATTCCGACTATTCCGGCGATTGAGTACTCGATGGACGCGATGGCAGCGCGCATCGTTAAGGCACTGACTGAACAGACGCGTAGCGTACTGGACTCTTATGTCATGCGGGGTGACCTGATTATCCCTGACTTTCGCCAGCGCTGAGCGCCCTTAGTCCGTTCGCTGCTCTTGTTGCTCAATAATCGCCAGCGCCAGTCCCGTTGCCGGTGCAAGGTGCGACGTCAGAAAATGTACCTGAGTGTGAGCGGCAATGAATGCCAGCTTGTTGGCCTGGGTTTGATTAAGTACGGCCTGACAAAATGTTGGGCTGACGCTCCAGGGGCAATCAATGATGATGTTTGCCGGATTGAGCAACAGCATGATCTGGCTGAGCGCGATACCCAGATAGTTTCCCGCCAGTTGCATCACTTCGTTTACCACGTTAGGCGCGCTGTCGCGGTTGTGCCAGGTCAGCCCCGGCTGACGCTGGGCCAGCTGTTGATTAATGGCAGGTTTACTGATCATGGCTTCCAGACAACCCTGACGGTTGCAGCTACAGCGAGGCCCGTTCGGCTGGACAGTGAGGTGGCCGGCTTCGCCCGCCGTCCAGCTGTTGCCGGTAAAAACGACACCGTGCTGTACCAGTGCGCCGCCAATTCCTTCGGCAATTCGTAAATAAAAATGCCCGCTTTCGGCGGGCAAGTTGAGTTGTTGCACAGACAGCAGCGCAGCGGCTTTAACGTTATTCATAATGCGAATCGGTAATCTGATCTGTTTACGCAGGTTGCTCGCCAGATCAACGTCCTGCCAGCCCAGATGGGTAGATAAATGCATCCAGCCCCGTCTGGGATCGACGACGCCAGGAAAGCCCAGCCCGATGCCCAGCAGGCCCGGCCAGGATTCGGTGAGTTTTTCACATAAGGCGGTCACCTCCGCTAACAGTGGCGCCGGTCGGCTGGTATCTGTCCGCAGGGTTTGTTCCGCCAAGGGTTGAGAGAAATAATCGCAAACCTGCCAGTGGATCAGGTTCTTTTCCACCATGATGCCGGCGCTGACCAGCTTTTCCGGACGCAGGGTAATCTGGATTTTAGGGCGACCTGCCGCAGAGACACTGGCTTTTCCCAGCTCCTGCACGAGATCCTGTTCCAGCAGATCGTCAATAATCTGCGACACGGTATTTTTACTGATTGCCAGGATGTGCGCGAGGTCCTGCCGCGACGTGATACGGCGCTGGCGCAGTTGCGCCATGACCCGCTTTTGATTATTCAGCCGCATTAATGCAGGCCCTTTGCCAGTCACTTTCATGGCGGATTACCCCAGGTGTGGAAATCGGCAGCAGATTTGCCACCAACGATGAAGTCTTATTAGTTTGATGTCTAATCAAAACTTAGCATCGTGCAGATAAGCCTGCCAAACGGCGACGGCCTCAGGGCGAGAGAATTAAGTCAGAAATGGGTGCCAGGCCACAGGATTGTGTAACGGTAAGGTAAAGAGCTGGCCCGCGTTCGCGGGCAGCCAAATCAGTATTCATCACCGCGAACGCGGCTACGGTAGCTTTCCCAGTCAAAGCGAACCCACAGGCTATTGCCCAGCCGCATGCGATCCATAACGCGTTCACCCAGCAGCGCATTCATCCCGGCGTGATCGAGGTTAGACAGCATGCCCGTCGGGCGTTTCGAGGAGGAACGGCGGTCCACAATCTGGTTGATAATCACTTTCTCGTAGCGCGATTCACTCTGCATACCGATCTCATCGATCACCAGCAAATCAACGCTGCTGAGATCCTGAATCAGCCGTTCTTCCGTAATATTGCTGCTGCCGCTGAAGGTGCCCTTCATGCTCGACATCAGATCTGCCACCGTAACGATTAGCACGCTCTTGCCACGTAAAATCAGATCGTTACCAATGGCGGCTGCCAGGTGGTTTTTGCCAGTGCCTGGACGGCCAGAAAAAACAAAGCTGGCAATACTGCCATCAAATTCGGCCGCATACTGGCGAGCCAGTTCCAGCGCTTTGCGTTGGCCTTCGTTTTCAACCCGATAGTTATCAAACGAGCAGTTGATGTGTAGCTCGCGAATGCCGGAACGGCCCATGATGCGCTGCATTTTCATCGCACGATTTTCGCGCACGATAGATTCTGATCGCAGACGGCCCTGTTCCTGATTCCAGGCCAGTAATTCTTCACCGTTTGTGAACTTGGGTCGGGTACCCGCGGGCATCATTCGTTTCAGACGGTTAAACAGATCGTTCGGCGTTTTCATTATTCACCCCGGAAACCATCAGGAATTGTGCTGTCAGGATTTGGCAACTGTGTAATGTCACGTCTGGGTTGTCCGCCATTGGCCGCCCGATTCATTTGCAGGCTGCGTGCCAGCTTCTGCTGCCACTGCACATGATGAAACAAACGCCCTTCCGCCTGCCAGTAGGCCACAAAGGCAGCCAGTTCAGCTGGCGTCACCGGTTCGCTTAGTGCAACGCCCCAGATGGCCGCCTGTCGCGTAAAGTCAGCGTCCGGCTGCCAGCCATCATACATGGCGAATTTACCCACCGGCGTATGCAGCGTAGCAGAAACATCGTCATACAGGCTGTCGTCCAGCGCCACATCACTGGGTTGCTGGGCGGCGGCCTCAAGTGCCAGTAGCCGCGCGAGGCGCGCTGGCGTAATGGCATACAGTACGGGCGTATAATTTTCCAGCACCGCCAGCGTGCCGTCTTCAGCCTGCTGCAAGGCGCTGAGCGGATCCTGACGGAAAGCCTCAAGACCAATAAGCGTTGACGTTAAGATTTTGACTGACATGAAAAGACCTGCGGTTAACTTACACCGAACACCGGATAAAATTTCCAGTGCAGAAGCGGATATTGTACCTTTTTTAACGCGCGGGATCGCTGAAAAAGCGTTGAGGTTTTCCACCCAACCGGATGCGTTCACACAATGGCTGGGCGGACGTGGCGTAAGCTGTCTTACGCTTTTAGCGACGGGTTTGCCACAGATAGCGGAGCCCGGCCAGCCAGCACAGGCTGTAGCCCAGTAATTCCACGCCTTCTTCGGCCATGTTTTTTACGCCACGATTGTAGTGATCGGGCATCAGGTGAGACCACAGCGTGTTCATCCCAAACAGTCGGGAAAAAACCAGCACGATCATCAATCCGGCAGCCATAACGGGCCAGCGGTTGTGCCTGAGGAGATCGGCCAGCGCGCTCAGGGTCTGCTTTGGGGTACGCATGGCCACCGCTAAACTGCCCAGCGCGATCGCCAGCGCAAACCACATCCAGCTACCATGACGGATGAGATCGAAGAAAAAATCCAGCTCACGAATAAGCATGCAACTGTAAAAACCGGCAATTAGGGTTAATCCACCGCGTTGTGCAGGCCGATGACGGGCGGCAATAAAAAACAGTGCGGCAAGACTGAATAACAACAGTTCCTGCGCAGTTTCGGTAAAAGACGCTTCGTGCAGCGCATTATTCATCCAGACCACATCGATATAGATGGGGCCGATCATGAAGGTGATAAACAGAGAAGCAAAAAGAAATACGGTGAGCTCACGCCCAATAAGGATGACATTGTTACGCATGGAGTTACCTGAAAATGACTATCGTTATCATTGTATTTACATTCGTTATCGCTGCCTTCGCTTTTTATGCGTGATTGGTTCAGCTAAATGCATGAGTGCAGCGGATAACCGAAGCGGCCTCGCAATTTACTGTGACTCGGGTTCAAATGTTGGAGGATTCCCTCTACTATCGAGGCAATAAACATGGCCTGGCATAAAAGGAAAAACACGATGCAACGATGTGGCTGGGTAACGCAAGATCCTGTCTATCTGGCGTATCACGACGACGAGTGGGGCAGACCACAGAGGGATAAGCAGGCGCTGTTTGAAATGCTCTGTCTGGAAGGCCAGCAGGCTGGGTTATCCTGGATTACCGTACTGAAAAAACGCCAAAATTACCGCGCCGCGTTTCACCAGTTTGAACCGCAAACCATTGCGCAGATGGACGATCAGGATATCGCCCAACTGATGCAAAACAGCGGCATTATTCGTCATCCCGGAAAAATTGCGGCCATTATTGCTAATGCCCGGGCGATGCTGGCAATGGAAGCAAAAGGGGAGGATTTTGCCCACTTTGTATGGCAGTTCGTTGATAATCAGCCTGTCGTCAATCATGTTGCCGATTACAAACAAAGCCCCACCACCTCTGCGCAGGCTATCGCGCTTTCAAAAGCGCTAAAGACCCGTGGTTTTAAATTCATCGGCCCGACAATTTGTTATTCATTTATGCAGGCCTGCGGCCTGATAAACGATCATCAAACCAACTGCTTTTGTCATCCTGACAACATTTAACGTCGATCCTTTACAAAATAAGACATTGTCTCAGGATTTTCCTCACTTTTGCGCGGCATAATCAATGCCAACCGGGGACAAGGTGCCTCGTTGTGATGAATCTAAGGGACAAATAATGCAGAAAAAGTTAATTGCTCTCACCCTGCTGTTGAGCGGTAGTTTGGTGGTATCAGGTTGTACAACTAATCCTTATACCGGTGAGTCTCAGGCGGGAAAATCCGGTGTAGGCGCAGGTTTGGGCGCATTAGTGGGTGCTGGCGTTGGCGTGCTTTCCTCTTCGAAGAAAGATCGGGGCAAAGGTGCGTTAATCGGTGCAGCAAGCGGCGCGGCGTTAGGCGGCGGCGTGGGCTATTACATGGATGTTCAGGAAGCGAAGCTGCGTGACAAAATGAAGGGAACCGGCGTTAGCGTTACGCGTCAGGGCGATAACATCGTGCTGAATATGCCGAACAATGTGACCTTTGATTCCAGTAGCAGCAGCCTGAAACCGGCGGGCGCTAATACGCTGACCGGCGTCGCTATGGTGCTAAAAGAGTATCCTAAAACCGCCGTGAATGTCGTGGGACACACGGACAGCACCGGCTCGCGTGCTTTAAATATGCGTCTGTCGCAGCAGCGTGCAGAGAGTGTGGCCAGCGCGCTGATCGTTCAGGGTGTAGCCGGCAGCCGCTTGCATACCCAGGGGGCAGGTCCAGACAGTCCAGTTGCAACCAACAGCACTGAAGCCGGTAAGGCACAGAACCGCCGCGTTGAAATCACGCTCAGTCCGTTAAATTGATCATCTCGCCCCCGTCGCCGGGGGCAAAGTCAGACTCGCTGTCCTTTTTTCGACGGCTTTTGGTAATAAAATGGGTAAGGTTTCCAGTTGGGAACCTGCGCACGGTGCCTGTCAACGCTTTATGCAAGAATGGTTCAAATTGAACAATGGATAACGCATCATGTCACTTAAAGCCATTGCGTCAGTACTGGGTCTCTCCGTTACCACAGTGAGCCGGGCACTCAACGGCTATGAAGATGTGGCAAAGCAAACGCGGCAGCGCGTGGAAGAAGAAGCGCAGCGGCGCGGCTACCGTCCCAACGTTGCAGCGCGACGGTTGAAAACCGGCCGTGCCAATGCGGTTGGCCTGGTTTATCCAATGACCACACCCGCTTTCAACGATACGCACTTTAACAAGATATTACTGGCGCTCGATCAGCGTCTTTCCCAACACGATATCGATCTCGTGTTGTTAACAGATAAACCGCATGACGGGCAGCGTTCACTGATTCGCATGCTGCGCAGCCGGGCAGTGGATGCCATTGTTGTTACGCACACGTCACCTCATGACGCGCGCCTGCTCAGCCTGCAGCAGAAAGGCGTGAGTTTTCTTACGCTGGGACGCAGTGATTCAGAGCAGAATCATGCCTGGTTCGATGTTGATAACGCCGCAGGTTCGGCGTTGGCGGTAAAACACTGCCTGGCGCTGGGTATGCAACGCATCGCCTGGCTCGGAGGCAATACAACCTGCACCTTTGTGCGCGATCGTCGCCAGGGCTACCTCAACGCAATGGATTCCGTGCCGCCCTATGCCACGGCGGTGGTTGCGCCGTCGCGCCGGGCGGGCTATCAGCAAACCACAGACTGGCTGGCACAGGGGCTGCAACCTCAGGCCATTATCACCGATTGCAGCGCCCTGGCGGAAGGCGCGCTCGTGGCCTTACAGCAGGCGGGCCGCCTGGAGGGTGATACTGCTGTTGCCTTAGTGGCATGGGATGGGCTACCGGTCGACGCCATTATCGATCATCCGGTTATCGCCATTCGGCAGGCCAGCGAGCAGCAGAGAGGCGAGCAGGTTGCGATGATGGTGATGCGGCTGCTGGAAGGAGCACCGCTGGCGGAGTTACAAGTACTGTGGCAACCCTGGCTGCAATTTCCCCAGTAACGCGAACGTTTTTGCCATGTTGTATGGCTGTGGTAGTCTCGCGGGATGCTTAATTTGCGGAATACTTTATGAAAATCAGGCCGCCTCGCGCCACTATCAGCGATGTTGCTCATGCGGCAAAAACCGGTAAAACCAGCGTCTCGCGCTATTTAAACGGCGAGCAACATCTGCTTTCTGCCGATTTAAAAAAGCGCATCGAGCAGGCGATTAGCGATCTTAACTATCGGCCAAGCCAGATGGCACGTGGCCTGAAACGGGGGCGTACCCGACTCATTGGCCTGATCATCGCCGATATCACCAATCCCTATTCTGTAGACGTCATGTGTGGCATTGAAGCGGCCTGCCGTGAATGTGGCTTTACGTTACTGATGTGTAATACCAATAACGAAGTCGATCTGGAGCAACATTACCTGCAATTGCTGAGCAGCTATCAGGTTGAGGGCATTGTCGTTAACGCCGTTGGCATGCATGAAGCGGTACTGAGCCGACTACAACAGTCTTTACTGCCCATGGTGCTGATCGACCGAAAAATCCCTGATTTCCCCTGCGATGTGGTCGGGTTGAATAATGCCGAAGCGGCAGAAACGGCCACAGCCCATCTTATTGACAACGGTTATGAGTCGCTGCTGTTTCTCAGCGAACCCTTAGGCAGCGTGAATACGCGCCGGGAGCGACTGCAGGCGTTTCGGCAACGTCTTGCTGCACATCCCGCAATCGCCCATGAGAATGCGGAAGTCGCGCTGCACCAGCCCGGGATAATGGATAAGATTCTGCGCGACTTTCATCAGCGGCACGCGGGAAAACGCTGTGCGGTAATGGTAGCCAATGGCGCCCTGACCTTGCAGGTGGCTCATTCTCTGCAGCGTCTTGCCCTGCGCTGGGGTAGAGATATTGGCCTGTTAGGGTTTGACGAGCTCGAATGGGCTGCGTTGGCTGGCGTCGGTATTACCACCTTAAAGCAGCCCACCTGGCAAATCGGTTATCGCGCGCTCGAACGTCTTATATCCCGTATTGAGGGGCACGACCATCCACCTTGTGAACAGGTTTTTTCAGGCGAACTCATCGTGCGCGGTTCCAGCCAACGCCTCGGCTGATTTTCAGACTCTTCCCTTCGATTACGTGCTCGCTTCGTGAGCACGATCATACTTCCGCATTTTGCTACTTTGCTTTGGAACCGGTTCCATTTAACGTTTTTATAACGTTAATGCAGATTTTCACATCAGGAGTCGTAATGAAGCCCGAAATCATCATCGTGGCCGCCGCGTATGGTCATCAACAGATTGCTGAGCTGGGCGGGCAGGCCGCGCTATTGCCCCTTATCCAGCAGGCGGGCGCCGACGGTGTGGAAATCCGCCGTGAACTGTTTGATGAGACCACGTTAGCCCATTTACCCGCGCTGGCGCAGGCAGCGCAGGTGCACCAGCTGCGCATCAGTTATTCGGTACCCGACACCTTGTTCTGTGAGGACGGCAAACTTAACCCCTTACTGGACGGTTACTTTTCCGAAGCACGTCAGTTGAATGCACAGCGGCTGAAAGTGGCGCTGGGTAACTTTACGGGCGCGCTGTACAGCGAAAAGCTACGTGGCTTGATGACAGAATATGGCGTGCCCCTGACTGTGGAAAACGATCAAACCCGCTTCGGCAAACAGCAACCGATGGTAGGGTTCTTTAAGGCCGCCGGTGAGGCGGCGCTGCCGATTACCATGACATTTGACATGGGTAACTGGTGCTGGACAGGTGAAGACCCGATCCAGGCGGCTGGTCTGCTGGCTGAGCATGTGGGTTACGTGCATGTCAAAGCGGCGGTGCCGCAGGGGACAAGCTACCGCGCCATCGCGCTGGATGATGCCGGCCCTGGCTGGCAAAGCCTGTTACACCGGTTGCCAGCAGCAGTGCCTCGCGGCATTGAGTTTCCGCTGGAAGGCGACGATTTGATTGCGGTGACGCGCCATTATGTGACGCTGCTGCGTAACGTCTGAGGAGTACATATGACTACCCATCCAAACGGCACGCTTGATGTAATCACCATCGGTGAGGCCATGGCCATGTTTGTCGCCCGTGAAACGGGCGATTTGGCCGCAGTAGACACCTTTGTGAAGCGCGCCGCTGGCGCAGAGCTGAACGTCGCTATTGGTCTGGCGCGACTGGGGCTGAAAGTGGGCTGGGTGAGCCGCGTGGGGCAGGACGCCTTTGGTCGCTTCATCTGTCAGGTGCTGGATAAGGAAAATATCGATCATCGTCAGGTGACCGTTGACCCGCGCTATCCGACCGGCTTCCAGCTGAAATCCAAAGTCGATGACGGTTCAGATCCGCTGGTGGAGTACTTTCGTAAGGGCTCCGCCGCCAGTCATCTGTCGCCAACAGATTTTGATCACGACTATTTTGGCGCTGCACGTCATCTGCACCTCAGCGGGGTGGCAGCAGCGATTTCAGACAGCTCACTTGAGCTGGCAAAGCATGCTGCGAAAGAGATGCGGGCGCGAGGCAAAACGCTTTCGTTTGACCCCAATCTGCGTCCAGTACTGTGGCGCAGCGAAGGCGAAATGCGCAAGCAGCTCAATCTGTTAGCAGAATACGCAGACTGGGTACTGCCTGGCGAAAAAGAAGGCTATATCTTAACTGGCTATCGCCAGCCGCAGGATATCGCTGACTTTTATCTTGATAAGGGCGTAAAGGCGGTGATCATTAAAACCGGCTGTGAGGGGGCCTGGTACAAGACGGCCAGCGGTGAACAGGGCCAGGTGGAGGCGATGAGAGTGGATAACGTCGTCGATACTGTAGGGGCAGGGGATGGCTTTGCCGTGGGTGTGATTAGTGCGTTGCTGGAAGGGAAGCCACTGGTGCAGGCGATCCGCCGGGGTAACAAAATAGGTTCACTGGCGATTCAGGTTATTGGCGACAGCGAAGGGTTGCCGACGCGTCAGCAGTTAGGCGATGCATAGCCCAGCCCTCAAACACAGACAGAGGAGTTCCCGATGAAAACGCAGACGATCGCGCCAAAACGCTGGTGGTTCATCATGCCCATCGTGTTTATTACATACAGCCTTGCCTACCTTGACCGTGCCAATTTTAGTTTTGCCTCAGCAGCGGGCATTAACGACGATTTGGGCATCACGAAAGGCATGTCGTCATTACTGGGCGCCTTGTTCTTTCTGGGATATTTCTTTTTTCAGATACCCGGCGCGATTTATGCCGAACGCCGCAGCGTAAAAAAACTGATCTTCTGGTGCCTGATTCTGTGGGGCGGCTGCGCCTCACTGACCGGCGTAGTCAGTAATATTCCCATGCTGGCGGCCATTCGCTTTATCCTCGGCGTGGTTGAAGCGGCCGTAATGCCTGCGATGCTGATTTATATCAGTAACTGGTTTACTAAATCTGAACGCTCGCGGGCTAATACCTTTCTGATCCTGGGCAATCCGGTCACGGTATTGTGGATGTCAGTGGTCTCCGGTTATCTGATTGAGGCCTTTGGCTGGCGGGAAATGTTTATTTTTGAAGGCATTCCTGCGGTCATCTGGGCCGTAGCCTGGTGGTTTATGGTGCAGGACAAACCCTCACAGGCACGCTGGATGAGTGAGGTCGAAAAAGCCGCGCTGCAGGCCGAGTTGCAAAAAGAGCAGGAAAGTATCAAGGCCGTGCGTAACTATGGGGAAGCCTTCCGTAACCGCAATGTGATCATTCTTTGTATGCAATATTTTGCCTGGAGCATTGGCGTTTACGGTTTCGTGCTGTGGCTACCTTCAATTTTGCGTAACGGTACGCAAATGGGCATGGTGGAGGCGGGCTGGTTATCGGCAGTGCCTTATCTGGCGGCGACCATTGCAATGGTACTGGTGTCCTGGGCGTCAGACAAAACCCAAAACCGTAAGTTATTCGTCTGGCCTTTATTGCTGATTGGGGCGCTGGCCTTCCTCGGCTCCTACCTGGTAGGATCGGGCAATTTCTGGCTATCCTATACGTTGTTAGTGATCGCCGGGGCTGCGATGTACGCGCCATATGGCCCCTTCTTTGCCATTATCCCGGAAATGTTGCCGCGTAATGTTTCAGGTGGCGCAATGGCCCTGATTAACAGTATGGGTGCGCTGGGTTCCTTTATCGGCTCATGGATTGTGGGTTATCTGAATGGCGCGACCGGGAGTCCTTCTGCCTCCTATATCTTTATGGGAGGGGCGTTACTGCTGTCAGTGGTACTGACGCTTATCGTCAAACCTGCACAAAATAAGGCGCCGTCGCTTCATGGGGCGAAACCGGCCTGAAAGCGTAAGCGTTAGCCTCTTCTCCGGGCGACCTTAGCGTTGCCCGTCATCTATTTACAGGAAGCTATCTGATGAAACCCGCCGTCATTCTATACAAAAAATTGCCTGACGATCTGCGTGCGCGTCTTGCTGAACATGCCACGGTGACTGAAATCAAGGATCTGTCGCCAGAAAGCCAGCAGCAGCATGAAAAAGCGCTGCAGGAGGCAGAAGGATTACTGGGCTCGGGCGGCAAAGTTAATCGCGATCTGTTGGCAAAAATGCCCAGACTGCGGGCCTGCTCAAGCGTGTCTGTGGGCTATGACAACTTTGATGTGGATGCGTTAAATCAACGAGGCGTGGTGCTGATGCACACGCCGACGGTGCTGACTGAAACGGTCGCCGACACCATCATGGCGCTGGTTCTCAGCAGCGCGCGCCGCATTCCGGAGCTGGATGCCTGGGTCAAGGCTGGCAACTGGCAAAAAAGCATCGGACCGGCGCATTTTGGTATTGATGTACACCACAAAACGTTGGGCATTCTGGGGATGGGCCGCATAGGCATGGCGCTGGCCCAGCGGGCGCATTTCGGTTTTGGCATGAAAATTATTTATCAGGCTCGCCGCCAGCACGCGCAGGCCGAGTCACAGTTCGCCGCAGAACGGTGTGAACTGGAAACGCTATTGAAACAGAGCGACTTTGTATGCATCAGCCTGCCGCTGACTGAAGAGACTTACCATTTGATCGGCGCGGAACAGCTGAAACTGATGAAATCCAGTGCGGTACTGATCAATGCCGGCCGTGGGCCAGTGGTGGATGAAAACGCCCTGATTGCCGCCCTGCAGGAGGGCACTATTCACGCCGCCGGGCTGGATGTCTTCGAAAAAGAGCCTTTACCCACTGACTCGCCGCTGCTGTCGTTACCGAATGTCGTGACGCTGCCGCACATTGGTTCAGCGACTCACGAAACCCGATACGGAATGATGCAGGATGCGGTTGAAAACCTGATTGCAGCCCTTAACGGGAATGTAGAGAAAAACTGCGTTAATCCGCATGTCCTGACGTAATCCCCACGGCTTTCCATTGCGCCCGCCGGGAGCGGGCGTTATGGTGGTTCTCCCATTATTCATTACAAATTTTTAACCGCTATGGCTTTTTCTCAGTTCGGCGACAAATTTACTCAGCATTCCGGCATCTCACGTCTGATGGAAGACATGGGTGCAGGCTTACGCACGCCAGGCACTATCATGCTTGGCGGTGGCAATCCCGCGCAGATTCCGGAGATGAACGACTATTTTCAGCAGTTGCTGCAGCATATGCACGATGAAGGCAAACTGAGTGAGGCCTTGTGTAATTACGATGGCCCTCGCGGCAAGGCGGTGCTGTTGGATGCGCTGGCGACGATGTTGCGAGAGCAACTGGGCTGGTCTATCACTGCACAGAATATTGCCCTGACCAACGGCAGCCAGAGCGCGTTTTTCTATCTGTTTAACCTGTTTGCAGGGCGCCGCAGTGACGGCAGCAAAAAACGCGTGCTGTTCCCTCTGGCCCCCGAATATCTGGGCTATGCCGATGCGGGTCTGGATGACGATCTGTTTATTTCGGCCAAGCCAAATATTGAGTTACTGCCGGAAGGGCAGTTTAAGTACCACGTCGATTTTGAACATTTGCCCATGAATGATGACGTCGGCCTGATTTGTGTATCACGCCCGACGAATCCAACCGGTAACGTGATTACCGATGACGAACTGCTGAAGCTGGATGTGCTGGCGCAGCAGCATGAAGTTCCGCTGCTGATCGACAATGCCTATGGCGTCCCCTTTCCGGGCATTATTTTCAGCGATGTCCGGCCTTTGTGGAACCCCAATATCATTCTCTGCATGAGCCTGTCCAAACTCGGCCTGCCTGGCGCGCGCTGCGGAATTATCATCGCTGATGAAAGTACCATCACGGCGATTAGTAACATGAACGGCATTATCAGCCTGGCACCGGGCAGTATTGGGCCCGCTATCGCCTGTGAAATGATCCAGCGTGGCGATCTGTTGCGGCTGTCTGAAGGGGTGATCAAACCCTTCTACCAGCGCAAGGTCATGGAGACGATTAACATTATTCGTCGTTATTTGCCCGCAGAACGTTGTCTGATACATAAACCCGAAGGGGCGATTTTCCTGTGGTTATGGTTCCGCGATTTGCCGATCAGCACGGAGCTGCTGTATCAACGGCTTAAGGCGCGAGGCGTACTGATGGTGCCCGGGCACTTTTTCTTCCCGGGGCTGGAACATGACTGGCCGCACACGCATCAGTGCATGCGTATGAACTACGTGCCGGATGCGGAAAATATTGAACGAGCCGTACAGATTCTTGCAGAGGAAGTGGAGCACGCCTGGCGGGACAGTTAGAGCTGCTCCCGGTCTGAACACGGACAGCCCTATGTGAGGTTACCTGGTTATACGCCACGCTGCCTCAACCTGATATTGAGGGGCTGCCGAGACCTGTTTTTGCATTATCGATAGATGCGATTGAGCTCAGCGCTATTGTGGCCTGAGACGGGCAAAAGGAGTGTGCTGTGTCGGGAAAAGATATGCTGTTGGCCCTGTGCGTGGTGGTTGCCTGGGGCGTGAACTTTGTGGTGATCAAACTGGGCCTGCAGAATATGCCGCCCTTCCTGCTGGCCGGGCTGCGTTTCGCCCTGGTCGCCTTTCCTGCCATTTTGCTGGTGCGTCGTCCTGCCGTGCCACTGCGCTGGATTTTACTCTACGGGATGACCATCAGCTTTGGACAGTTTGCGTTTCTGTTTTTGGCGATCAAGCTGGGCATGCCCGCAGGTCTGGCCTCGCTGGTGCTACAGGCCCAGGCGTTCTTTACGTTGCTACTCGGCGCGCTGTTCCTGGCAGAGAAACTCCGCTGGAACCATATCGCGGGCATTATTATCGCCACGCTGGGCATTTTTTTGTTGGCGACCTCAGGAATGGTGGGCCAGAGTGCGGCTGGTATTACGCTCACCACGATGATGCTTATGCTGGCAGCGGCATTCTCCTGGGGGCTGGGGAACATCACGAATAAGATCATTACGCGTCACTATCCGGTGCCGGTGATGTCGCTGGTGGTCTGGAGCGCACTGGTCCCGGTTATCCCCTTTATTGGCTGTTCGCTGCTGTTCGACGGTAAAGCCGCGATAGTCAGTAGCCTGGCGCAGATTAACCTGCAGACGGTACTGGCGCTCGTTTATCTGGCCTTTATCGCGACTATTTTGGGCTATGGCATCTGGAGTACGCTGCTTAGCCGTTATGAAACCTGGCGCGTGGCACCGCTTTCTCTGCTGGTTCCGGTTGTTGGAATCGTCAGTGCAGCCTTGTTGTTGAACGAAACGCTGTCACTCCAGCAGGTTGTCGGCGCTGCGGTCATTATTGTCGGCCTGCTGGTGAATATGTTTGGTGGCATGATCAGGCAGCGGTGGTTTATGCGCCCGCAGATCTAAAGTATCAGGCTGAGGTTGCAGGCCTCTGACGAGCATACAACCTCATTTTCTGATTGTTTATCCGTGGGCGTGATGATCAAAGCCATAGAGCTCTGATGGATTATCGCGCAAAATCAACAACCTGTCCGCAGACGAAGGTGCCCAGTGCGCCAGTAAATCGAGCATAGCGGCATCATCGGGCTTATCATTTTCTGCTTTTGTCGGATGGGGCCAGTCACTTCCCCATAACAGGCGGTCTGGCCGGCGCCTTACCAGTTCCGCAGCGACCTGGCCGACATCCTCATAACCCGGTGGTCCGATGCGCGACTTGATATAGGGTCCAGACAGTTTTATCCAGGTATTACCCGCGTCAAGAAGACGGGTTAATGTCTGGAAACACGGCGCTTTTGTTCCCTCGGGTTGCGGAACATGTCCCATGTGATCGATAACCAGCTTTGTCGGCAATGCTCTCAGGCGCGATGCCAGCTCAGCCAGTTTTTCACCGGGCGCAACAACCTGAATATGCCATCCCAGTGGTGCGATTCGAGAAGCAAGAGGCTCCAGACTGTCCAGAGAGGTTCCCCCTCTGCTCAAATTAAAACGGATACCACGCACGCCCTGCCGGTCCATTTCTTGTAGCTCTGCATCACTCACCGAAGCGTCGACAACGGCCACGCCCCTTGCCTGTCCACCACTCTGTCTGAGACCCTCAATTAAAAGCCGGTTATCTGTGCCGTAGGTCGAAGGTGTGACAATGACCATGCGGCGAAGTCCCAGCCGGGTTTGTAACTGATGGTAGTCGGCAAGAGAGGCATTGGCGGGCCGTAAGCTGGCACCGGGCGCAGCAGGGTATTTATCGTTATAAAGGTGCATATGGCAGTCAACGCTGCCTTCGGGAACGTCCAATACAGGTTGTTTTTCTCCTGAGCTAAAAGGTGTGCTGCTGAGGGCGTTAAAAACCGTTAGCGCACTCAGCGCACCGCCGGCCTGTAATATAAAGCGTCGGGTTATAGCCATTAAGAGACTCCTTACATGTTGGAAAGAGTATTTAATGTATCGTCGTGTAACGTTATATTCTAATCAGTCGTTACGGTTAAGTTTATCGCTAAGCGTTTTTGGTCAGCATGATTTATAAAAATAAATTTAATCCTGTGTGAGGGTATAGGTGATGAAATGTTATAGAAAAATTTTTAAGGAAAATAAGTGATGAGAATGGCCAGGGTTGAAGGGGATGTTATTGCATGCATGTTTTTACATGAGGCATATAAAACGATTGGTCATCACACATGAGTGTTCATTATTTTCATTGGTAGGGCGTTTAAATATAGAAGTCGGCGCGGCATTATATTTATTAACGACTGTTTAGCAGGCATAAATATGGAACGCACTCCTCAGAAAAAATAATTAGCCTGGACAGCCCGCCGGGGAGATGAAAGTATCAATCCACCAAGGCAATGAAAGACCAAAAAAATTGCACGATTTCCTCAGCCTCAAACGTTACTTCCGGGCCGGGAACCTGTGCTTATTATCATTCACAGGCCGGATGTGATGAAAAAAAACACTACGCCAACACCGCACGATGCGACTTTCCGGCAATTTTTAACCCAGCCCGAAATTGCCCGCGATTTTATGGATATTCATCTTCCTGAAGAACTGCGCGCTGTTTGTGATCTCAACACGTTAAAGCTGGAGTCAGGTTCTTTTGTCGAAGCGGATCTTCGTCAATATTTTAGCGATGTGCTTTACAGCCTGAAAACCGCAGGCGGTGAGGGTTATGTTCATGTGCTGATCGAGCATCAGTCTTCACCCGATAAACATATGGCGTTCAGGCTCCTGCGCTACGCGGTAGCGGCAATGCAGCGCCATCTCGAAGCTGGCCATAAAGCCTTGCCGCTGGTGATACCCGTACTGTTTTATATGGGGAGACGCAGGCCATATCCTTATTCCACCTGTTGGCTGGATGAATTTACCCATCCCGCGCTGGCCGGTAAATTGTACAGCACCCGCTTTCCGCTGGTTGATGTCACGGTAATATCGGATGACGAAATAGCGGGCCATCGCAGTATGGCTGCGCTGACGCTGTTACAAAAGCATATCCATCAGCGCGATCTCGCCGATCTGATGGACAGGCTTGTTCCTGTGCTGCTGTCAGGTTATCTTTCATCATCACAGGTCGTATCATTGGTACATTATATCATGCAGGCGGGGGAAACCCCGGCCGTCGAGGCTTTCATTCAGGAACTCGCCCTGCGGGTGCCGCAACATGGAGACGCGCTAATGACCATTGCACAGCAGCTTGAACAAAAAGGGATTCAGAAAGGCCTTGAGCAAGGTATTCAGAGAGGCCGCGATGAAGGGAAACGTGAAGTCGCGCGAACCATGCTACAGAATGGTCTCGATCTTTACACCATAATGAAAATGACAGGCCTGAGCGAGGAAGAACTGGCGCAGATTCAACACTGATTTCTGTGCAGTTGGTCGTTCAGGGCGGTTGTATTCCTGCCTTATTTAGCGCGTTCTCCTTTTTTCAGTCAGTTTCCCTGACCGCGGCGCTTCTAAGTGACGCGTTATCGCCATCGTATCCAAAAAAAACGGCCACAGCACGTATGCTGTGGCCGTTTTCAAAATGACGTAGCCATTACGGCCGCTTTATTTCAGAATTTCAATCCGGCGAGGTTTCGCTTCTTCAGGCACCAGGCGCTCGAGATCGATGCTTAACAGACCATTTTCCAGACGCGCATCGCGTACGACGATATGGTCAGCCAGCTGGAACTTGCGCTCGAAATTACGCTCGGCGATGCCCTGGTAGAGATACTTACGTTCAGTCTGCTCTTCTGGGTGGGCACCGCGCACGATCAGCACGTTGTCGTGGGCAGTAATATCAAGTTCACTCTGGGCAAAGCCAGCCACCGCAATGGTAATGCGATAATGGTTTTCATCAACCAGTTCGACATTATAAGGAGGATAACCGCCATTGCTCTGATTTTGATTGGACTCAAGCAGGTTGAACAGGCGATCAAAACCGATAGCAGAGCGATAAAGTGGAGACAGATCAAAGTTACGCATAAAAATACTCCTGAATGTCAGCAAGTTTTGGCAACCTTCCACCATTGGACAGGTTGTGTCGTACCGCATTGCCCCTTACGGCGGCAACCTTAACGGCCTGCTATAAAAATGGGTGCGGACAACATCCTTTCAAGGGCCTGTGCGTAATTTTTTCGCCAAATCGGTGAAATGACATACACTCAGGGGTAGATTGCCGGACCAGAACGGACTTCACTATCAGGTGGGAAGGTACGCTGGCGAGCCAACTCAGCCAGGTGTGACCAGGACTGAAGGGATGACGATATGAAAATGATGAAAAGGTTACCGCTGGCTGGCGTTATGTGCTGCGCAGTCGTTTCAAGCGGCTGTTCGAGCGTGATGTCGCATACCGGAGCAAGCCAGGGCTATTATCCGGGCACGCGCGCCAGCGCGGATATTCTGACCGACAGTAACACCAGTTGGGCGCTTAAGCCGCTGGCCCTGGTTGACCTGCCGTTTTCTGCGGTCATGGATACGCTGTTATTGCCATGGGACTACTATCGCAGTGACAGCGACCAAAGCCTGGACTCTCCGCGCGCTCGGGTGCTGCAGAGCGAAAAGCTGGCGCACACTGAAGAAAATCTGGCGCATGCCCAGCCCATGCCCACTATGCAACCGCAACGGTAAACAACTGTCGCCAGCCCTCAATCTCACGCATGAAGGCAATCTGCTTCCCGTCTGGTGACCAGACGACCGCATCACCAGACGGTGCTTCACTGCTTCGCACCGTTAAACGCTCACACTCGCCCGTTACCACATGGCAGCGCATAACGCTGTTGTCGCTGATAAAGGCAATGGCTTCGCCGCGAGGCTGCCAGCTAAACGCCGACTGAATATTGTGGGTAAGCCGGGTCACCTGATGTGGTTCGCCGCCATTGGGCGACACGACCCAGAGCTGGATGACCTGCTGATTATCCGCCATCAAAAACGCAATTTTGCTGCCGTCTGGCGAGCTGCGCAACCAGTGACGAGGCTGTGATGCCAGGCCCCGGGTAGTCGTTATTCGACGTTGCCGGACGCCAGCGGGTGGAGCCGGTAAACGATCGCTGCTACCTTCCAGCGGGAAAAAGCCGGGTTTTGCGAAGTCTTCCAGCTTCTCTGGCAGATCGACCACGAACACCTCAGGGCACTTTTCGCCTGAAGCGGAAAGGGTATCGCCTGTAAAGGCGATGGCCCAGCGCTGCCAGCTACCGTCAGGTTTTTGATAGCCTTGGTTGCCAATCCATCCCTCTTCATATGCCCGACTGATCTGATCGCTGCCCGGCTGCGGATTGACGTGGGTTTCACTGACCAACACACAAAAATGGCTACCGTCATATTCTCGTGGGTGCTGCTTTTCTGGCGTAACCGCCCGCAGGGGAACGGCGACGCCAACGTTACGCAGGTCGAGGCGCCGATCCCGCTCGTGCATCACATGATCGTTATAGGTGAAACTGAGACGTGTCCCATCCGGGCTAAAAACATGTACGTGGGAGCCGCCCCGCAAGGCTCCGGCAGTAAAGGACGGAGTAATGTCACATGCATCCAGATTTTCTGCCTGACCCTTTTCAACGATCACGCCACGGCGATGATGAAAATCGTACTGCCAGTTGTCATCGGGATGTTCAGGCCCATGAATACAAACGTAACGTGGGGGCAATGTCGGACTCACGGTGACAACCCCGACGTGCGCGCCATCCCTTGCCTGATATAACACCTCCACGTCGCCGGTGTTCACATTGACCCGCTCAATGGTCTGGCTGGTAAAAGAGGCACCGGAGGGCCGCACATCAAATGCCAGCCACTGGCTGTCGGCTGTCCAGACGTTGATGTTAGTCAACTGATGATGGCGTGATGCAAATGTGATCTGTTTTTCAGACATGACAAAATCCAGTGAGCGGTAATATTCAGACAAGTTACGCGCGTATTTACCGATGAAACGGCAGCGTCAGGTGCTTTCACTCGCCGTTTCATCCTGCGTCAGGAAAGAATTAAAGTACCCATTTTTCAATCGCGTGCGCGACGCCATCTTCCCTGTTGGTTTTGGTAATAAACTGGGCAATTTTCTTCACCGACTCAATTGCATTGCCCATCGCCACGCCAGTGCCCGCGTAGTCAATCATGGCCAGATCGTTTTCCTGATCGCCTATCGCCATGACGTCTTCCGCTTTCAGGCCCAGTTTTTCTGCCAGCATTTTTACGCCATAGCCTTTGTTCACCCGGCGATCGAGAATCTCCAGGTAATAAGGCGCACTTTTCAGGATGGTGTAAGTCTGATGCGCCTGCTCAGGCAGTTTTGCAATCGCCGCATCAAGCAGGCCGGGTTTATCAATCATCATCAGTTTCGGGAAACGCGTGGCGGGATCCATCTCTTCTACTGCGCGATAACGTACCGGAATACCGGTCAGGCTGGCTTCGTGAATAGTGAATTCGCTGATGTCTTTGTTTGGCGTATAGAGGTGGGATTTATCAAAGGCCTGAAAATGTACGCCCAGTTCTCGCGCCAGCTTCTCGACATACAAATAATCGTCAAAGCCCAGCGTCACATCCGCCACGACCTCGCCATCTTCGGCCTGATGAACCAGTGCGCCATTATTGCTGATGCAGTACTGTCCGTGAGCCTGCAGATCAAGCTCCTTCAGATAACGCTCAATGCCAACGAAAGGCCTGCCGGTCGCTAACACAATGGACACCCCTTTTTCCCGGGCGCGGTTCAGGGCGGTTTTTACCGCAGGTGTGATCTCATGCTGCGGATTAAGCAGCGTGCCGTCCATATCAATTGCGATCAGTTTTATAGCCATAGCATCCTCGTTGTGTCGGGTTTACTGCAATGCTAGCGCGATTCAGCTCACATTGACCAGTTTGTCGACGCTTTACAGCACGCGTAAACCATTATCGTGTTGCAGCGGGTTCTGCCCCGCGCAGGGCAGTCAGACGTATCGGGCAAAAAAAAACCCTTCCGGTGGGAAGGGTTTTGTCTGTCGCAGGGCGATTAGATATCAATATTTGCAGCTTTCAGCGCATTCTCTTCAATGAAGGCGCGGCGCGGTTCAACCGCGTCACCCATCAACGTGGTGAACAGCTGATCGGCGGCAATCGCATCTTTGATGGTCACGCGTAACATACGGCGGCTGTCCGGATCCATGGTGGTTTCCCACAGCTGCTCTGGGTTCATTTCGCCCAGACCTTTATATCGCTGCACTGACAGGCCGCGACGTGACTCTTTCTCCAGCCAGTCAATCGCCTGTTCAAAACTGCTGACAGGCTGACGGCGTTCGCCACGTTCGATATAGGCATCTTCTTCAAGCAGGCCGCGAAGCTTGCCGCCCAGTGCACAGATCTTGCGGTATTCGCCACCCTGCAGGAACTCGGCATCCAGAGGATAATCCGTGTCCACTCCATGTGTACGAACGCGTAAAACCGGCTCAAAGACATTCTGCTCACGGTTCTCACGCACCTGGGCCAGATAGGTACTGCCGTGCGCCTCGCGTGCAGTCAGGTAGCTAACCAGACCGTTAATCCAACTGGTCACCTGCGCTTCGTTGCTGATATCGCTCAGTGTGTCGTGATAAATCAGCGCACGCAGCATGGCCATCGGATAACGACGCTCCATGCGTTTGATCATCTTCTGAGTGCTGTTGAATTCAGCGACCAGTGTTTCCAGCGGTTCGCCGCCTAGCGCGGGTGCGCTGGCGGTGGTATGCAGCGAGGTACCGTCAAGGGCGATAGCAATCTGGTACTGCAGCATGGCTTCGTCATCCTTGATGTATTGCTCCTGCTTACCTTTTTTCACCTTATACAGCGGCGGCTGCGCGATATACACGTGACCACGCTCGATAATCTCTGGCATCTGACGATAGAAGAAGGTCAACAGCAGTGTACGAATGTGGGAGCCGTCGACGTCCGCATCGGTCATGATGATGATGCTGTGGTAACGCAGTTTATCCGGATTGTATTCATCGCGGCCGATGCCACAGCCCAGCGCGGTAATCAACGTGGCGACTTCCTGAGAAGCCAGCATCTTATCGAAACGCGCCTTCTCAACGTTCAGGATCTTACCTTTCAGCGGCAGAATGGCCTGATTCTTACGGTTGCGGCCTTGCTTGGCAGAACCGCCCGCAGAGTCACCCTCCACCAGGTAAATTTCTGACAGCGCCGGGTCGCGCTCCTGGCAGTCCGCCAGTTTGCCTGGCAGGCCAGCAAGATCCAGCGCGCCTTTACGGCGGGTCATCTCACGGGCACGGCGTGCGGCTTCACGAGCGCGTGCGGCGTCAATAATTTTGCCCACAACGATTTTTGCATCGCCCGGATTTTCCAGCAGATATTCAGCCAGCAGTTCATTCATTTGCTGCTCAACGGCCGATTTCACTTCTGAAGAAACCAGTTTGTCTTTGGTCTGTGAAGAGAATTTCGGGTCCGGCACTTTGACCGACACGACCGCAATCAGACCTTCACGGGCATCGTCACCGGTCGCGCTGACTTTGGCTTTTTTGCTGTAGCCTTCTTTATCCATGTAGGCATTCAGCGTACGCGTCATCGCGGCGCGGAAACCCGCAAGGTGTGTACCGCCGTCGCGCTGTGGAATATTGTTCGTGAAGCAGTAGATGTTCTCCTGGAAGCCGTCATTCCACTGCAGTGCGACTTCCACGCCAATGCCGTCTTTCTCGGTTGAGAAATAGAATACGGTTGGGTGAATAGGCGTTTTGTTTTTATTCAGGTACTCAACAAAGGCGCGGATACCACCTTCGTAGTGAAAGTGGTCGTTTCTTGCATCACGCTTGTCTTCCAGACGAATCGATACGCCAGAGTTCAGGAAGGACAGTTCGCGCAGGCGTTTCGCCAGAATGTCGTATTCGAAATCGGTAACGTTGGTGAAGGTGTCATGGCTTGGCCAGAAACGAATGCGGGTACCGGTTGCATCGGTATCTCCCGTAACCGCCAGCGGCGCTTCAGGTACGCCGTGCAGATAAATCTGCTGATGCACTTTGCCTTCACGACGAATGGTCAGTTCCAGTTTCTGGGACAGGGCGTTCACAACGGAAACACCTACGCCGTGCAGGCCGCCAGACACTTTATAGGAGTTGTCGTCAAACTTACCGCCAGCGTGCAGCACGGTCATGATAACTTCAGCCGCCGACACACCTTCTTCTTCGTGGATACCGGTTGGAATTCCGCGTCCGTCATCCTGAACGGAAACCGAATTATCGGCATGGATTGTCACGACAATATCTTTACAGTGACCGGCGAGCGCTTCGTCGATTGCGTTATCCACGACCTCGAATACCATGTGATGCAGACCGGTTCCGTCATCGGTATCGCCGATGTACATGCCCGGGCGTTTGCGTACCGCATCAAGCCCTTTCAGGACTTTGATACTTGAAGAGTCATAAGAATTCGACATCAACGTTTCTCGCTCATTTAATCTTTAGGTTGAACCGCTATTTTACCCTGTTCCACGCGGAACATCTTGCCCTTTTCGTCAGTCATGTCGATTACATGCTCTGACGAGATGGCGCTGACAAAAACCTGTGCCTGGGTTGCTTTAAGTCGTTCCGCCAGCAGGCGGCGACGGCTGTCATCCAGTTCAGAAGCAAAGTCATCAATGAGGTAAACACAGCGGCGTCCGCTCTGGCGGGTCAGGAACTCGCCCTGTGCCAGACGCAATGCGCACATCAGCAGTTTAAGCTGACCGCGTGAGAGTAAATCTTCCACCGGCGTGCCCTCGGCACGAATACGAAAATCCGCTTTGTGCGGGCCGCTGGCGGTATAAGTCAGGGCGCGATCGCGTTCGAAGTTGCGCTCAAGCAACTCGGCATAATCGCTTTCTTTGTCCCAGCCGCGCTGGAACGAAAAACGCAGATCAAATTCGGGCAGGAACTGTGCACAGGTGGTGACAATTTCGGCCGAGATGGCTGCGCTGTAGTCGGCGCGCCACTGGCTGATTTGCTCCGCCAGCGGCACCAGCTCCTGATCCCAGGGACGAATCTGGCTGTAGCGCGTTACCTGGCGCAGCGCCGCATTGCGTTGCTTAAGCAGGCGTCGCAGATTGCTCCAGGCATTAAAAAAACCGGGTGTGTTATGAAAGCAGCCCCAGTCGACATAGGCTCTACGATATTTGGGACCGCCGTTGAGTAAGGTAAAACCTTCCGGCGTGATCAACTGCATTGGCAGCAACTGTGCCAGCTCAGCGACTTTGTGGCCATCGCTGCCATCAATACGCACTTTGCTTTCGCCAGCGCGATTTTTACTGAGCCCGACCGAAAACTCACGTTCCTGGCCTTCCAGCCTGCCGTGCAGCACAAATGCAGCCTGATCGTGGCGAATTACCCGGCCGGCCTGCAAACTGCGGAAAGCACGGCCGTGACCCAGCGTGTAAATCGCCTCCAGCACGCTGGTTTTACCGCTTCCATTCGCCCCTACCAGAAAGTTAAATCCTGGCGCTAACGCTAAGTCGGCCTGTTCAATATTACGAAAATCTTTTATCAGCAGGCGGGTTAAAGCCATGAATCAATCCAGCGTGAAGGGCAAATGAGGTTTATCGAATCTCAGTGAGTAAGGACGTCAACGGCACCGCACATTATCGCACGGGCAGTGCGCCTGACGCATACAGCGTACGTGACAGGTGCACTGCCCGAATAAAGCCCGTGTGCTACAAACGCATCGGCATGACGACATAGGCCGCTGCCGGACTCACCACATCTTCAATCTGCACGCTCGAAACGGAATCCGTCAGCAGCAGGCGGACATTCTCGCACTTAAGTGCATTCAGCACATCCAGTACGTAACTGACGTTGAAGCCAATTTCCAGCTCGCTGCCGGTATAGCTGACATCCAGCATCTCTTCCGCTTCTTCCTGCTCAGGATTATTAGCGGTAATTTTTAGCTGATTTTCGGTGATATGGAGACGAACACCGCGGAATTTCTCATTAGAGAGGATCGCCGCACGGGCAAAAGCCTGCTTGAGCAGATCGCAGCCTGCTTCCAGCGCTTTATCCGGATTTTTTGGCAGCACCCGACGATAATCCGGGAAGCGACCATCCACCAGCTTAGAGGTAAAAATATAGTCGCCAACGTGCGCGCGGATGTTGCTGCTGCCAATCTGCACCTGAAGCGGTGTATCACCGCCGTCCAGCAGGCGTAACAGCTCGATAACCCCTTTACGCGGCACAATGACTGAATGGCTGGGAAGCGCCTGGCCAATGGGCATGGAGCAGACCGCCAGACGGTGACCGTCGGTGGCGACCGTACGCAGCTCTTCGCCTTCCGTCTCAAACATCATGCCGTTCAGGTAGTAGCGTACGTCCTGATGGGCCATAGAGAACTGCGTGGCTTCGATCAGGCGTTTTAGCGTGGCCTGAGGCAGGGTGAATTCCACCTCGTTCTGCCAGTCATCCAGATTTGGGAAGTCGCTGGCGGGCAGGGTAGAGAGCGAAAAACGGCTACGGCCGGAACGCACTAACATGCGCTCGCCTTCCAGCGTCACGTTTATCTCCGCCCCTTCCGGCAGGCCACGGCAAATATCCAGGAATTTGCGTGCCGGAACGGTCGTCGCACCCCTCTCGTGCGGCTGGGTTAAGGCAACCCGTGCAACCATTTCCATTTCCAAATCGGTGCCGGTCAGTAACAACGATCCTTCATTAACCTGCATCAGCAGATTGCCGAGGATAGGCAACGTCGGGCGACCGCCTAGCGGACCGCTGACTTGCTGCAGCGGCTTTAGCAACTGTTCACGTTCAACAATAAATTTCATAGCGTCACGAAGATAATGTTCTGATGAGATTTGAGAAATCTTCTTTGATGTCGTGGCTTTCTTCACGCAGTTGCTCAATCTTACGGCAAGCGTGAAGTACCGTGGTATGGTCGCGACCACCAAAAGCGTCGCCGATCTCCGGCAAACTGTGGTTAGTCAGCTCTTTAGCCATCGCCATCGCCATTTGACGCGGACGCGCTACCGAGCGCGAGCGGCGCTTAGAAAGCAGGTCAGCGACTTTAATTTTGTAGTACTCAGCAACGGTCTTCTGAATATTATCAATAGTGACCAGCTTCTCCTGCAGGGCCAGCAGATCCCGCAGTGCTTCACGAACGAAGTCGATGGTAATCGCCCGGCCGGTAAAGTTGGCGTTGGCGATAACCCTGTTCAGTGCCCCTTCCAGCTCACGGACGTTAGAGCGTAAACGCTTGGCAATAAAGAAAGCCACTTCGCCCGGCAGGCGGATATCGTTTTCATCCGCCTTTTTCATCAGGATCGCAACGCGTGTTTCCAGTTCCGGCGGCTCGATCGCCACCGTTAAGCCCCAGCCAAATCGCGACTTCAGACGATCTTCAACACCGTTGATCTCTTTTGGATAACGATCCGAGGTCAGGATGATCTGCTGATTGCCTTCTAACAGCGCATTAAAGGTGTGGAAAAACTCTTCCTGAGAACGCTCTTTGTTGGCAAAGAACTGAATGTCATCGATCAGCAGGGCGTCAACCGACCGGTAATAGCGCTTAAACTCTTCGATAGCATTATTTTGCAGCGCTTTAACCATGTCCTGCACAAAGCGCTCAGAGTGCATATAAACCACTTTGGCATTGGGTTTACGCGCAATAATGCCGTTGCCGACTGCATGCAACAGGTGAGTTTTCCCCAGGCCCGTACCGCCATAAAGAAACAGTGGGTTGTAGGCGCCGCCAGGGTTATCAGCCACCTGACGTGCCGCCGCGCGTGCCAGCTGGTTCGATTTACCTTCAACAAAGTTATCGAAGTTATGACGATTATTAACGTTAGAGCGATAAGTGACATCCGCAGGCGCAGGGACGTTGTCCCAGCTTGGGCGGACAATTTGTGCCGGTGCCGGACGGTTTTGAACCGGTGCAGCCGGCGCGCTGACGCTGGCCATCGCTGGCTGACTGACCGCTGCGGCTTGTTGAACCGGGCGCGTGCCCACCTCAAAACGCAACAGAGGTACATTCGCACCGCAGAACTCATTCAGTAGTGCATTGATGCTGTTGAGGTATTTATCCCGAACCCAGTCGAGTACGAAGCGGTTAGGAGCATATAAGGCAAGCGTATTGTCGTTTAATTCAGCCTGAAGTGGACGGATCCACAT